>NZ_CP043342.1 GCF_003594935.2 Enterobacter huaxiensis
GTGTCACTTTCGCTTTGGCAGCAGTGTCTTGCCCGATTGCAGGATGAGTTACCAGCCACAGAATTCAGTATGTGGATCCGCCCGTTGCAGGCGGAACTGAGCGATAACACGCTGGCTTTGTATGCGCCAAACCGTTTTGTGCTCGATTGGGTAAGGGACAAGTACCTTAATAACATCAATGGACTGCTGAACGATTTCTGCGGGTCAGATGCCCCACAGCTGCGCTTTGAAGTGGGTACAAAGCCGGTCACCCAAACCGTTCGTGAAACCGTAAATGTGGCCGCGCCTGCTCAGGCTGTACCCGCGCCGGCCCCTCGCGTCGCACCGGCTCGTCAGGGCTGGGATAACGTCCCTGCACCGGCAGAGCCCACCTACCGCTCTAACGTTAACGTTAAACACACGTTCGATAACTTCGTTGAAGGTAAATCGAACCAGCTGGCCCGCGCGGCGGCTCGTCAGGTTGCCGATAACCCAGGCGGCGCCTATAACCCGCTGTTCCTTTATGGCGGTACGGGTCTGGGTAAAACGCACCTGCTGCATGCGGTGGGTAACGGCATTATGGCGCGTAAGCCTAATGCGAAAGTGGTGTATATGCACTCCGAGCGCTTCGTTCAGGACATGGTAAAAGCCCTGCAAAACAATGCGATCGAAGAGTTTAAACGCTATTATCGTTCCGTTGACGCCCTGCTGATCGATGACATTCAGTTTTTTGCCAATAAAGAACGATCGCAGGAAGAGTTTTTCCACACCTTCAATGCCCTGCTGGAAGGTAATCAGCAGATCATTTTGACCTCGGATCGTTATCCAAAAGAGATCAACGGCGTTGAAGATCGTCTGAAATCCCGCTTCGGCTGGGGCCTGACCGTGGCGATCGAGCCACCGGAGCTCGAAACCCGCGTTGCGATCCTGATGAAGAAGGCCGATGAGAACGACATTCGCCTGCCGGGTGAAGTCGCGTTCTTCATTGCCAAACGTCTGCGCTCCAACGTGCGTGAGCTGGAAGGGGCGCTGAACCGCGTTATCGCCAATGCCAACTTTACCGGTCGTGCGATCACCATCGATTTTGTGCGTGAAGCCTTGCGTGATTTGTTGGCATTGCAGGAAAAACTGGTCACCATCGACAATATTCAGAAGACGGTGGCCGAGTACTACAAAATCAAAGTGGCAGATTTGCTCTCTAAACGTCGTTCCCGCTCCGTGGCGCGACCGCGTCAGATGGCGATGGCCCTGGCAAAAGAATTAACCAACCACAGCCTGCCGGAAATCGGCGATGCGTTTGGTGGTCGTGACCATACGACCGTGCTGCATGCTTGCCGCAAGATTGAGCAGTTACGCGAAGAAAGCCACGACATTAAAGAAGATTTTTCCAATTTAATCAGAACCCTATCATCGTGACGCTATGAAATTTACCGTTGAACGTGAACATTTATTAAAACCGCTGCAACAGGTGAGTGGCCCATTAGGTGGCCGCCCAACGCTGCCTATTCTCGGAAACCTGCTGCTTCAGGTCGCGGACGGTACGCTGTCGCTGACCGGCACGGATCTGGAAATGGAAATGATCGCGCGCGTTACGCTGACTCAGCCGCACGACGCGGGCGCGACCACTGTTCCGGCACGTAAATTCTTTGATATCTGCCGTGGGCTGCCGGAAGGCGCGGAAATTGCGGTACAGCTGGAAGGCGACCGTATGCTGGTGCGCTCTGGCCGCAGCCGTTTCTCGCTCTCCACCCTGCCTGCGATTGACTTCCCGAACCTCGACGACTGGCAGAGTGAGGTTGAATTTACCCTGCCGCAGGCGACGATGAAGCGTCTGATTGAAGCCACGCAGTTCTCAATGGCGCATCAGGACGTTCGTTACTACTTAAACGGCATGCTGTTCGAAACCGAAGGTGAAGAGCTGCGTACCGTAGCAACCGACGGCCACCGTCTGGCCGTGTGCTCCATGCCGATTGGCGTTTCCCTGCCTAACCATTCGGTGATCGTGCCGCGTAAAGGCGTGATTGAGCTGATGCGCATGCTCGACGGCGGCGAAACGCCGCTGCGCGTGCAGATTGGCAGCAACAACATCCGCGCCCACGTGGGTGATTTTGTCTTCACATCGAAGCTGGTTGACGGCCGTTTCCCGGATTATCGCCGCGTGTTGCCGAAGAATCCGGACAAAACGCTGGAAGCGGGTTGCGACAGTCTCAAGCAGGCGTTTGCGCGTGCGGCCATTCTCTCCAACGAGAAATTCCGCGGCGTGCGCCTGTACGTGAGCGAAAACCAGATCAAAATCACCGCGAACAACCCGGAGCAGGAAGAGGCAGAAGAGATTCTGGACGTCACCTACGCCGGGACCGAAATGGAAATCGGTTTTAACGTCAGCTACGTGCTGGATGTGCTCAATGCACTGAAGTGCGAGAACGTTCGCATTCTGCTGACCGACTCCGTTTCGAGCGTACAGATTGAAGATGCGGCCAGCCAAAGCGCGGCTTATGTTGTCATGCCAATGAGACTGTAATGTCGCTCACCCGTCTGTTGATCCGCGACTTTCGCAATATTGAAAGCGCGGATCTCGCTTTATCCCCTGGCTTTAATTTCCTGGTTGGCGCAAACGGCAGCGGAAAAACCAGCGTGCTGGAAGCCATCTATACGCTCGGCCACGGTCGGGCGTTTCGCAGTTTGCAAATCGGCCGCGTGATCCGCCATGAACAAGAGTCTTTTGTTCTCCACGGGCGTTTGCAGGGCGAGGAGCGGGAAACCGCCATCGGCCTGAGCAAGGACAAGCTGGGCGACAGCAAGGTGCGCATCGACGGCACCGATGGCCACAAGGTGGCAGAGCTGGCGCTGTTAATGCCGATGCAGCTGATTACGCCCGAGGGGTTTACTTTACTCAACGGCGGCCCCAAATACAGAAGAGCCTTCCTTGACTGGGGATGCTTTCACAACGAAGCCGGTTTCTTTAACGCCTGGAGCAACCTGAAGCGTCTGCTCAAGCAGCGTAACGCTGCGCTGCGCCAGGTAACCCGTTACGCCCAGCTGCGCCCGTGGGACATGGAACTCATCCCTCTCGCGGAACAAATCAGCCGCTGGCGTGCCGAATACAGCGCAGGTATCGCTGAAGACATGGCTGACACCTGCAAACAGTTTTTACCCGAATTTTCTCTCACCTTCTCCTTCCAGCGCGGCTGGGAGAAAGAGACGGATTATGCCGAGGTGTTAGAGAGAAGCTTCGAGCGCGACCGCATGCTGACCTACACCGCGCACGGCCCGCACAAGGCGGATTTCCGCATTCGTGCCGACGGTGCGCCGGTGGAAGAAACGCTGTCGCGCGGGCAGCTCAAGCTCCTGATGTGCGCGCTGCGTCTGGCGCAGGGGGAGTTTTTAACCCGCGAGAGCGGGCGGCGCTGCCTGTATCTGATAGATGATTTTGCCTCGGAACTTGATGACGCGCGGCGCGGGCTGCTTGCCAGCCGCTTAAAAGCCACGCAGTCACAGGTTTTCGTCAGCGCGATTAGCGCTGAACACGTTATGGACATGTCGGACGAAAATTCGAAGATGTTTACCGTGGAAAAGGGTAAAATAACGGATTAACCCAAGTATAAATGAGCGAGAAACGTTGATGTCGAATTCTTATGACTCCTCCAGTATCAAAGTCCTGAAAGGGCTGGATGCGGTGCGTAAGCGCCCAGGTATGTATATCGGTGACACCGATGACGGCACCGGTCTGCACCACATGGTATTCGAGGTTGTGGATAACGCTATCGACGAAGCGCTCGCGGGTCACTGTAAAGACATCGTGGTGACCATCCATGCGGACAACTCCGTATCCGTCTCCGATGATGGTCGTGGCATCCCAACCGGTATTCACCCGGAAGAGGGCGTATCTGCTGCGGAAGTTATCATGACCGTTCTGCACGCAGGCGGTAAGTTCGATGATAACTCCTATAAAGTTTCCGGCGGTCTGCACGGCGTAGGGGTTTCCGTAGTTAACGCCCTGTCGCAGAAGCTGGAGCTGGTTATCCAGCGCGAAGGCAAAATCCATCGTCAGATTTACACCCATGGCGTGCCGCAGGCACCGCTGGCTGTGACCGGCGATACCGACAAAACCGGTACCCTGGTGCGTTTCTGGCCGAGCCATGAAACCTTCAGTAATGTTACTGAATTTGAATACGACATTCTGGCGAAACGCCTGCGTGAACTCTCCTTCCTGAACTCCGGCGTGTCTATTCGCCTGAAGGATAAGCGTGACGGCAAAGAGGACCACTTCCATTACGAAGGCGGTATCAAGGCGTTCGTCGAGTATCTGAACAAGAACAAAACGCCAATTCACCCAAATATCTTCTATTTCTCCACGGAAAAAGACGGTATCGGCGTAGAAGTGGCGCTGCAGTGGAACGATGGTTTCCAGGAAAACATCTACTGCTTCACCAACAACATTCCACAGCGTGACGGCGGTACTCACCTTGTTGGCTTCCGTACGGCGATGACCCGTACCCTGAACGCCTACATGGACAAAGAAGGCTACAGCAAAAAAGCGAAAGTCAGCGCCACCGGTGACGATGCCCGTGAAGGTCTGATTGCCGTGGTCTCCGTGAAGGTACCGGATCCGAAGTTCTCCTCTCAGACGAAAGACAAGCTGGTCTCTTCTGAGGTGAAATCGGCGGTTGAGCAGCAGATGAACGAACTGCTGAGCGAATACCTGCTGGAGAACCCGTCCGACGCGAAAATCGTGGTGGGTAAAATTATCGATGCAGCGCGTGCCCGTGAAGCGGCGCGTAAAGCCCGTGAAATGACCCGTCGTAAAGGCGCGCTGGACCTGGCAGGCCTGCCGGGCAAACTGGCTGACTGCCAGGAGCGCGACCCGGCGCTGTCCGAACTGTACCTCGTGGAAGGGGACTCCGCGGGCGGTTCTGCGAAGCAGGGCCGTAACCGTAAGAACCAGGCTATCCTGCCGCTGAAGGGTAAAATCCTCAACGTTGAGAAAGCCCGCTTCGACAAAATGCTCTCTTCTCAGGAAGTGGCAACGCTGATCACCGCGCTGGGCTGCGGCATTGGCCGCGACGAGTACAACCCGGACAAGCTGCGCTATCACAGCATCATCATCATGACCGATGCGGACGTCGACGGCTCGCACATTCGTACGCTGCTGTTGACCTTCTTCTATCGTCAGATGCCTGAGATCGTTGAGCGCGGCCACGTCTACATTGCACAGCCACCGCTGTACAAAGTGAAAAAAGGCAAGCAGGAACAGTACATTAAAGACGACGAAGCGATGGATCAGTACCAAATCGCGATCGCCCTTGATGGTGCAACCCTGCACGCGAACTCCCACGCGCCAGCGCTGGCCGGCGAGCCGCTGGAACGTCTGGTGTCCGAGTTCAATGCGACGCAGAAAATGATCACGCGTATGGAACGTCGTTATCCGAAAACGCTGCTGAAAGAGCTGATTTACCAGCCAACGCTGAACGAAGCCGATCTGAGCGACGAGCAGACCGTGACCCGCTGGGTGAACGCCCTGGTGACCGATCTGAACGAGAAAGAGCAGCACGGCAGCATGTGGAAATGCGATATTCAGCAGAATGCCGATCACCAATTCGAGCCAATTATCCGCGTGCGTACCCACGGCGTGGATACCGACTACCCGCTGGAGCACGAGTTTGTGACCGGTCCGGAATATCGTCGTATCTGCACCCTCGGCGAGAAGCTGCGCGGCCTGATCGAAGACGATGCGTTTATCGAACGTGGCGAACGTCGTCAGCCGGTTGCCAGCTTCGAGCAGGCGCTTGAGTGGCTGGTGAAAGAGTCCCGCCGTGGCCTCGCTATCCAGCGTTATAAAGGTCTGGGAGAGATGAACCCGGACCAGCTGTGGGAAACCACCATGGATCCGGAAAGCCGCCGCATGCTGCGCGTCACCGTTAAAGACGCGATTGCAGCGGATCAGCTGTTCACCACCCTGATGGGTGACGCGGTTGAACCTCGTCGCGCCTTTATCGAAGAAAACGCCCTGAAAGCGGCGAATATCGATATCTAATCGTCGTTATACCGTACGAAAACTGGCCGCGCTTTTAGCGCGGCTTTTTTGTGGGCGCAGGCATATCCAGCGACATCATGGACGGTAAACGACTCGCCAGCGTATCTATAGCCATTCTTACCCTCAGCGGCAGGTGCGGCGTCTGCTGCCACACCGCATGAACGTCGAAACGCACATCCGGGGCCTGCTTCATGAGCGGGACGAGTTTACCCTGGTGAATATCGTTGACGGCCATCCAGCAGGGCAGCCACGCAATGCCGTGTCCGGCGAGCGCAGCGTCGCAGATCGCCTGTAAATCATCCATGTTGAGCGACGATCGGGGTGTAAAGGTTCGAGACGTTCCTTCGCTGTCCATCAGCTGCCAGGGTAATACTCTTCCTGCACGCAGATAGTTAATGGCCGTATGCTGGGATAAATCATCAACGCTTTGTGGCTGGCCTTTCTTCAGAAGATACTCCGGCGCGGCGCACAGCACCATGCGGTGTTCCCCCAGCTTTCTGGCGACCAGAACGCTGCTGTCCTGAAGCGTGCCGTTGCGCACCGCCATATCAAACCCTTCCTCCACCAGATCCACCACGCGGTCGCTGAATGACATTTCAAGCTCAAGCCCGGGGTGTTCCTGCGCCAGTTCAATCAGCAGCGGGGCGACGCACTGGCGGCCAAACAGCACCGGCATGGCAACGCGCAGGCGGCCAGTGACCTGCTGCTTTCCTGTTTCAAGCAGCGATTCCGCACCACGGATCTCCTCCAGCGCGCGCAGGCAGCGTTCATAAAAAAGGGCGCCGCTATCGGTCAGACTCTGGCTGCGGGTGGTGCGGTGAAAAAGACGTACCCCCAGCCGCTCTTCAAGGCGGGCGATGCTTTTTCCCACCGCCGAGCGCGACAAATGCAGGCGAACTGCGGCCTGAGCAAAACTGCCGGCCTCAACGGCGGCCACAAAAACAGGAATATCCTTCAGCGTATCGGTCATAGATTGTATCGATTATGGCGTCAATGAAGAGAAAACTTATCGCCACTGGCGATCTTTAGTCAACGGTAGACTGTCAGTACAGAAGCTCATCTGATGGCAGGAGAAATAAAATGACAGAGACAATGCAACGCTGGTCCATGGACGCTCTCGGGCGCGAGAGCCTCAGGCTGACGCAGGCACCCGTTCCACAGCCCGGTCCGGGCGAAGTGCGCGTACGGGTGAATGCCGTTGCGCTTAACTACCGGGATAAAATGGTTGTTGAAGGCACGATGCCGATCCCGCTTTCCTTCCCGTTTACCCCGGCGTCTGATATGGCGGGCGTGGTGGACCGCATTGGTGAAGGCGTTACGCGCTTCAAACCCGGCACACGCGTCATTTCAACCTTCTTCCCTGAGTGGATCGACGGTAAGCCGCAGGCGGACGCGCGCAATTTGCCCTATAAAACGTCCGGCGGATACTTCCAGGGCATGCTGGCCGAGTATGTGATTGTGAAGGAAGACGCGCTGGTGGCCTCCCCGAAAACCCTGGATGACGCCGAGGCCAGCACGCTACCCTGCGCAGGGCTTACCGCATGGTTCGCGCTGGTGGAACGCGGCCAGCTGCGCGCCGGGCAATCGGTGCTGGTGCAGGGGACGGGCGGCGTGGCGCTCTTTGCTTTGCAAATCGCAAAAGCGCACGGCGCAGAGGTTTTTGTCACCTCGGGGAGTGATGAAAAACTGGCGCTGGCCAAAAAACTGGGGGCTAAGCAGGGCATTAACCGGCTGAAGGGCGACTGGGCTGAAAGTACGCTGGCCCTCACCCAGGATCGCGGCATCGACCATATTATTGAAACCGTGGGGGGTGAGAACCTGAGGCATTCCCTGCGCGCCGTTGCCGTTCACGGGCGTATATCGGTGATTGGCGTGCTGGCCGGAACGGAGATTACGCTCTCAGCTGGCGAACTGCTGCTGAAATCCCCCGTCATTCAGGGGATTGGCGTAGGGCACCGTCGGGCGCTGGAAGATTTCGTCCGCGCCGTGGACGTGACCGGACTGAAACCTGTGATCGAACATCGCTACCGTTTTAACCAGCTCGAACAGGCGTTTGAACACCTCGATCGCGGGGCGTTCGGTAAAATCGTGCTTACCCGCGAGTGAGTCAGCGCTCCCCGGGATTTGCGTAAAAGAGGTTTTCTGCTGCGCAATGTAGCTCTATTTTTGTGGGCTTAATCGCGTTAGCATGAGGCAGCACTCATTTATCCCGGGGATCTCATGGCTATCAAACTCATTGCAATCGATATGGACGGCACGCTGCTGCTGCCAGACCACACTATCTCTCCTGCCGTTAAAAACGCGATCGCCGCCGCACGCGAAAAAGGTGTGAACGTGGTCCTGACCACCGGTCGTCCGTATGCGGGCGTGCACAGCTACCTGAAAGAGCTGCACATGAATCAGCCGGGCGACTACTGCATCACCTACAACGGTGCGCTGGTGCAGAAAGCGGCAGATGGCAGCACGGTTGCGCAAACCGCGCTGAACTACGATGACTACCTGTTCCTGGAAAAACTGTCCCGCGACGTCGGCTCCCACTTCCACGCGCTCGATCGCAACACGCTCTATACCGCCAACCGCGATATCAGCTACTACACCGTGCATGAATCCTTTGTCGCGACGATCCCGCTGGTGTTCTGCGAAGCCGAGAAGATGGACCCGGCGACCCAGTTCCTGAAAGTGATGATGATCGACGAGCCTGAGATCCTGGATAAAGCCATCGCACGCATTCCGGCAGAGGTGAGAGAGAAATACACCGTGCTGAAAAGCGCGCCATACTTCCTCGAAATCCTCGATAAACGCGTCAATAAAGGCACCGGCGTAAAATCGCTTGCTGATGCGCTGGGGATCAAGCCGGAAGAGATCATGGCGCTGGGCGATCAGGAAAATGACATCGCGATGATTGAATTTGCAGGTATGGGCGTGGCGATGGATAACGCTATTCCGTCGGTGAAGGAAGTGGCCAACTTCGTGACCAAGTCTAATCTGGAAGACGGCGTTGCCTACGCGATCGAGAAATTTGTGCTGCAGTAACGCTTATTTTTAATCATCAGCCTCGGTTATCAACCGGGGCTTTTTTTTGCGCTGAATTTATCGAATTGTTCTTTTTGTGATCTGGATTGTAGTACAACATTAAATGATTGTACTACATTACCACCACGACAAAGACGAAAGGCTTCACGTTTGTACTGCAAAAGTGAGGCGAAATTCGGCGGTCACGGTAAAGTAGTGATGGACATACAGAGCACAAGGACTCTCCATGACTCTCAATAAAACCGATCGCATTGTCATTACGCTGGGCACCCAGATTGTGGGCGGCAAGTACGTTCCCGGCTCGCCGCTGCCGGCAGAGGCTGAGCTGTGCGAGGAGTTTGAAACCTCGCGCAACATCATCCGGGAAGTTTTCCGCTCGCTGATGGCGAAGCGGCTGATTGAAATGAAGCGCTATCGCGGCGCGTTTGTTGCCCCGCGCAACCAGTGGAACTACCTCGATACCGACGTACTGCAGTGGGTGCTGGAAAACGACTACGACCCGCGGCTAATCGGTGCGATGAGCGAAGTCCGAAACCTGGTCGAACCGGCCATCGCCCGCTGGGCGGCTGAACGCGCAACCTCCGGCGATTTGGCGCAGATCGAGTCGGCTTTAAACGACATGATCGCCAATAACCAGAACCGGGAGGCGTTCAACGAGGCGGATATTCGCTATCACGAAGCGGTGCTGCAGTCGGTGCATAACCCGGTATTACAGCAGCTTAGCGTGGCGATCAGCTCGCTACAGCGGGCGGTATTTGAACGTACCTGGATGGGCGATGAGGCCAATATGCCAAAAACGCTCCAGGAACATAAAGCGCTGTTCGATGCGATACGGCATCAGGACGGCGATGCGGCAGAGCAGGCGGCCCTCACGATGATCGCCAGCTCGACACGAAGGCTGAAGGAAATCACATGACATCTCGCTACATCGCAGTTGACTGGGGATCGACCAACCTGCGCGCCTGGCTTTACCAGGGCGAGCAGTGCCTGGAGAGCAGGCAATCAGAAGCAGGCGTGACGCGCCTGAACGGTAAATCCCCCGCGGCGGTGTTAGCAGAGGTCACACAACACTGGCGCGATAGCGCCACGCCGGTCGTGATGGCGGGAATGGTAGGCAGCAACGTGGGCTGGAAGATAGCGCCTTACCTGCCTGTTCCTGCCCATTTCTCCGCGATTGGCGAGCAGTTAACGTCCGTTGGCGACAATATCTGGATTATTCCCGGCCTGTGCGTCTCTCGCGACGATAACCACAACGTGATGCGCGGCGAAGAGACGCAGCTGCTTGGCGCGCGCACGCTTTCTCCTTCTTCTGTCTACGTCATGCCCGGAACGCACTGCAAGTGGGTCCAGGCCGACGCTGAGCAAATCCACGATTTTCGCACCGTGATGACCGGCGAACTGCACCACTTGCTGCTCACCCATTCGCTGGTTGGGGCCGGCTTGCCGGAGCAAGAAACCTCGTCAGAGGCGTTTGCCGCCGGGCTTGAACGTGGAATCGCTTCTCCTGACGTTTTGCCACAGCTTTTTGAGGTTCGCGCCTCGCACGTGCTGGGAAATCTCCCGCGCGAGCAGGTTAGCGAGTTTCTCTCTGGCCTGCTGATCGGCGCAGAGGTCGCCAGCATGCGCGATTTCGTCGCGCACGAGCAGGCCATCACGATTGTCGCCGGCGCATCGCTGACGTCGCGCTACGTGCAGGCGTTTCGCGCCGTAGGGCGTGATGTTGCAACGGTATCCGGCGACACGGCATTTCAGGCAGGAATAAGGAGCATCGCCCATGCAGTGGCAAACTGATCTTCCCCTCATCGCGATTTTGCGCGGCATCACGCCAGATGAGGCGTTAGCCCACGTCGGCGCGGTTATCGACGCCGGGTTCGACGCGGTAGAAATCCCACTCAACTCTCCGGAATGGGAAAAAAGCATTTCGGCCGTGGTGGAGGCGTTCGGCGATAAGGCGCTGATTGGCGCAGGAACCGTCTTACAGCCGGAGCAGGTGGACAGGCTGGCAGAGATAGGCTGCAGGCTTATCGTCACGCCCAACATCAATCCTGAGGTGATCCGCCGTGCGGTAGGTTACGGCATGACCGTCTGCCCGGGATGCGCTACCGCCACAGAAGCGTTTACGGCACTTGATGCCGGCGCGCAGTCGCTCAAAATTTTCCCGTCATCGGCGTTTGGACCGGACTACATCAAAGCGTTGAAAGCGGTATTGCCCGCCAGCGTGCCGGTCTTTGCCGTGGGCGGCGTAACGCCAGAAAACCTGGGCCAGTGGATGAGCGCGGGCTGTGTGGGCGCCGGGCTGGGCAGCGATCTGTATCGTGCCGGGCAGTCCGTGGAACGTACCGCACAGCAGGCGGCAGCATTTGTGAAAGCGTATCGAGAGGCAGTGAAATGAAAATAACCAAACTCACCACGTACCGTTTACCCCCGCGCTGGATGTTCCTGAAAATCGAAACCGATGAAGGGGTCGTGGGCTGGGGCGAGCCGGTGATAGAAGGACGTGCGCGCACCGTAGAAGCGGCGGTGCACGAGCTGGGTGAATACCTGATTGGTCAGGATCCGGCGCGCATCAACGACCTGTGGCAGGTGATGTACCGCGCGGGCTTCTACCGCGGGGGCCCGATCCTGATGAGCGCCATCGCCGGTATCGACCAGGCGCTGTGGGATATCAAAGGTAAAGTGCTGAACGCGCCGGTCTGGCAGCTAATGGGCGGCCTGGTGCGCGATAAAATCAAAGCCTACAGCTGGGTCGGCGGCGACCGCCCTGCGGAAGTGATCGACGGCATCACGCAGCTGCGCAACATCGGCTTTGATACCTTCAAGCTCAACGGCTGCGAAGAGATGGGGATTATCGACAATTCACGCGCGGTAGACCGGGCGGTCAATACCGTGGCGCAAATCCGTGAAGCCTTCGGCAACGAAATTGAGTTTGGTCTGGATTTCCACGGCCGCGTCAGCGCGCCGATGGCCAAAGTGCTGATTAAAGAGCTGGAGCCGTATCGCCCGCTGTTTATCGAAGAGCCGGTGCTGGCCGAGCAGGCAGAGTACTATCCGAAGCTGGCTGAACAGACCCACATTCCGATCGCGGCGGGTGAACGCATGTTCTCGCGCTTCGAGTTCAAGCGCGTGCTGGAAGCGGGCGGCATTGCGATCCTGCAGCCGGACCTCTCCCACGCGGGCGGCATCACCGAATGCTACAAAATTGCCGGGATGGCCGAAGCCTACGATGTGGCGCTGGCGCCGCACTGTCCGCTCGGGCCGATCGCGCTGGCGGCCTGTCTGCACGTCGACTTTGTCTCCCGCAACGCCGTGTTCCAGGAACAGAGCATGGGGATTCACTATAACAAGGGCGCGGAGCTGCTCGATTTTGTGAAAAACAAAGAAGACTTCAGCATGGAAGGCGGTTTCTTTAAACCGTTAACGAAGCCGGGCCTTGGCGTAGAAATTGACGAAGCCAAAGTCATTGAGCTGAGTAAACATGCGCCGGACTGGCGCAACCCGCTATGGCGTCATGAAGATGGCAGCGTAGCCGAATGGTAAATGCGCGTCATACTTCGCGCTGGTGATGCGTTGGCTGCGTTTTCTTACCCCGGTCACATACTTTTGTATGCTCCCGGGGATGCGAAAACTTGCCGCCTTCCCCCAGCACGAATTATTTAGCGCATTCCGTTTACGTTTTTAACTAAAAAAACCAAATACACCCTCTGTAAATTACAGGGCATGGTGAGCGGCTTCGCTATGCCCAAAATCTGGAGACAGATTGCGATGGATATTCCAGTTACCGCTACAAAAACCGGGCGTCGCCGCTACCTGACGCTGATTATGATCTTTATTACCGTGGTTATTTGTTACGTGGACCGCGCCAACCTTGCCGTGGCATCGGCCCATATTCAGGAAGAGTTTGGCATCACCAAAGCGGAGATGGGCTACGTCTTCTCGGCGTTTGCCTGGCTGTATACGCTCTGTCAGATCCCGGGCGGCTGGTTCCTTGACCGCGTGGGTTCACGTCTGACCTACTTTATCGCCATTTTCGGCTGGTCCGTGGCGACGCTGTTCCAGGGCTTCGCGACCGGGCTGATGTCGCTGATTGGCCTGCGCGCCATCACCGGTATCTTCGAAGCGCCCGCGTTCCCAACCAACAACCGCATGGTAACCAGCTGGTTCCCGGAACACGAGCGTGCGTCTGCCGTCGGCTTTTACACCTCCGGGCAGTTTGTTGGCCTGGCGTTCCTGACGCCGCTGCTGATCTGGATCCAGGAGCTGCTGAGCTGGCACTGGGTGTTCATCGTCACCGGCGGGATTGGCATTATCTGGTCGCTGATCTGGTTCAAGGTTTACCAGCCGCCGCGTCTGACCAAAAGCATCACCAAAGCCGAACTGGACTACATCCGCGACGGCGGTGGCCTGGTGGACGGCGATGCGCCGGTGAAAAAAGAGGCGCGCCAGCCGCTGACTAAAGCGGACTGGAAGCTGGTCTTCCACCGTAAGCTGGTGGGCGTTTATCTGGGCCAGTTCGCGGTGACCTCCACGCTGTGGTTCTTCCTGACCTGGTTCCCGAACTACCTGACCCAGGAAAAGGGGATCACGGCGCTGAAGGCGGGTTTTATGACCACCGTGCCGTTCCTCGCGGCGTTTTTCGGCGTGCTGCTCTCGGGCTGGCTGGCCGATAAGCTGGTCAAAAAAGGCTACTCGCTGGGCGTGGCGCGTAAAACGCCGATTATCTGCGGGCTGCTGATCTCCACCTGCATCATGGGCGCAAACTACACCAACGATCCGGTGTGGATTATGACCCTGATGGCGGTGGCGTTCTTCGGGAACGGTTTCGCCTCTATTACCTGGTCGCTGGTGTCGTCCCTTGCGCCGATGCGGCTGATTGGCCTGACCGGCGGCGTGTTCAACTTTGTCGGCGGGCTGGGCGGGATTACCGTACCGCTGGTCATCGGCTACCTGGCGCAGGACTACGGCTTCGGCCCGGCGCTGGTCTATATCTCTGCCGTGGCGCTGATCGGGGCACTCTCCTACATCCTGCTGGTGGGCGATGTGAAACGAGTAGGCTAATCCCTGCGGATGTTTTACCCTGATGCACTCACCGTGCATCAGGGTATCCCCATGAAACAAATCACCTTCGCTCCCCGTAACCATCAGCTCACCAATATTAATACCTGGACGCCGGACAGCCAGTGGCTGGCCTATGACGTGCGCCCGTCCGGCGCGTCGTTTACCGGCGAAACCATCGAGCGAGTTCATGTCAGTACGGGTGAGGTCGAGGTGATCTATCGCGCCACTGACGGCGCGCATGTTGGCGTGGTGACCGTTCATCCCGCACAGGACAAATACGTCTTTATCCACGGCCCGAAAAACCCCGATGCCGGCTGGCAGTACGATTTTCACCATCGTCAGGGGGTGATTACGCATAACGGTCAGACGAGCAATCTTGACGCGATGGATATCACTGCACCCTACACCGCAGGCGCGCTGCGCGGCGGCAGCCATGTGCACGTCTTTAGCCCAAACGGGCAGCTCGTCAGCTTCACCTATAACGACCACGTGCTGCACGAGCGCGATCCGAAGCTCGATTTACGCAACGTTGGCGTGGCGGCGCCTTTCGGCCCGGTGAACCCACAGGGGAATCATCCACGTGAATATCCGGGCACTTTCTGGAGCGTGCTGGTCAGCAGCACCACGCCGACCCCACGGCCGGGCAGCGATGAGATCAACCGCGCGTACGAAGAGGGCTGGGTAGGTAATGACAGGCTGGCGTTTATCGGCGACACCCTTTCTGAAAAGGGCGAAAAAGTGCCCGAGCTGTTTATTGTGGAACTCCCTCAGGGCGAGCAGGGCTGGAAGCGTGCGGGTGATGAACCCCTGCAGGGAACACCAGCGACCCTGCCTGCGCCGCCGGCGGGCGTTGTGCAGCGACGGCTAACCTTTACCCATAAGAACGCGTATCCGGGGCTGGTGAACGTGCCGCGCCACTGGGTGCGCAGCAATCCGAGTGGAACGCAGATTGCATTTCTGATGCGTGATGAAAACGGTACGGTTCAGCTGTGGTTAATCTCACCCGAGGGCGGCGAGCCGCGCCAGTTAACCCATACGGAGAGCGGTATTCAGTCTGCGTTTAGCTGGCACCCTTCCGGGAACATGCTGGGGTTCGTGCTCGAAAACCGGATCGCCTGCTGTGATGCGCAAACCGGAGAGGTGACGTTTTTGACGTCCGAGCACGCCGGTGCACCGTCTGCAGACGCGATCGTTTTTTCCCCTGACGGGCAATTCATTGCGTGGATGGAAGAGACAGAGGGTTTCCGCCAGCTGTGGCTAACGGAAACCGCTAAGAACTAACGCGGCGGCAGTGCAGCGGGTGGGATAATGGCGTTAGTGGCCAGATTTTCCTGCTCGCTTTTCTCCACGCGCGAGCGCACGGAGCTATCCGTTCGGAACATGTCCCACGGCAGCAGGAGCGTATCAGCAACCGCTGTAAAAGGCATATCCAGAATGACCAGGGATTTGGTTCCCCAGTTTGTATCGTCATCGGAGATCATCGCCGCGCTGGCGCGCGTCCCCGGATATGTTCCTTCTTTACCGCCGGTGTGAGACATCACGCTCGAGCACCCGCAAAGTAAAACAACCCCGCCGAACGTCGTCAGCTTTATCAGAACATTTTTCATCATCATTCAGTCATCGTTAATGGTACTGCATCGACCTACAACTGAGGGTTATAGCGAGCCTTGTTCAAAATGAATAGCCCGAAGCCCCCGCACTGTGGCGGCCATCGCAATTTAACCCTTTGTGCTGTTGTCCCAGTCTATGCGACAACCAGCAAAGTGCAAAAAAATCTCACAGAAATACTCTTGAAAAGCCCGTATCCAGACCCATTTTAAGAGAGTGTCCCGGTAACGAACACGCCTGATGGGTGTTCGGGGGACCTAATGGCCTGTCCATGATGGAAGGCACAATTTCTCGCTGATTTCAGGAGTGTTAATGTATGCGTAACTTCGATCTTTCCCCGCTTTACCGTTCTGCAATTGGTTTTGACCGCCTGTTTAACCATTTAGAAAATAACCAGAGCCAAAGCAACGGCTATCCTCCTTACAACGTTGAACTGGTTAACGAAAACCATTACCGCATTGCGATTGCCGTCGCCGGTTTCGCAGAAAGCGAGCTGGAGATCACCGCGCAGGACAACCTGCTGGTGGTGAAAGGTTCCCATACGGCCGAGCAGAAAGAACGTACCTACCTGTACCAGGGCATTGCCGAGCGCAACTTTGAACGCAAGTTCCAGCTAGCTGAGAACATTCACGTGAAAGGCGCGAACCTGGTTAACGGCCTGCTGTTTATCGAACTGGAACGTGTGATTCCGGAAGAGAAAAAACCGCGCCGTATCGAAATTAACTAATTATGCGGGTCGCTCTTGCGGCCCACTCAGAATTGCTTGCCGTAACGGGAGCATATGTGAATCCATTCGGATTTGCAGGAACAACTGCGCACAAAATTAAACTGTGCCGAACTCGCTTCTCAGAAGGAGATTTAGTATGCGTAACTACGATTTATCCCCCCTGCTGCGTCAGTGGATTGGTTTTGACAAACTGGCTAACGCCCTGCAAAGCACCGCTGAGCAACAGACGTTTCCGCCGTACAACATCGAAAAAAGCGACGATAACCACTATCGCATCACCCTTGCGCTGGCCGGTTTCCGCCAGGAAGACCTGGATATCCAGCTTGAAGGCACGCGCCTGACCGTGAAAGGGACGCCGGAAAAACAAGAGACCGAGACCAAATGGCTGCACCAGGGGCTGGTGACTCAGCCGTTTAGCCTGAGCTTTACCCTGGCAGACCATATGGAAGTTTCGGGTGCCACGTTTACTAACGGGCTGCTGCATATCGACCTGACCCGCAACGTGCCGGAAGCCATCGCGCCGCAGCGTATCGCCATTAGCGAGCGTCCGGCGTTAAATAGTTAATAGTGTGCGGGCTGGAGCCCTCACCCCGGCCCTCTCCCACAGGGAGAGGGTGAAAAGATAAAGCCCTGCCACGGCAGGGCTTTTTTGTGCGCCATCGCCCATACAATAGCATCCGGCTCTGAGAGAATCCTTAGCATAACTAAGGTTATGCACAGGAAGTGGATCATGAGTGATATCGCGTTAACCGTCAGCGTGTTGGCCCTGGTCGCTGTTGTTGGCCTGTGGATAGGGAATATCAAAATCCGTGGCGTTGGGTTTGGGATAGGCGGGGTACTGTTTGGCGGCATTTTTGTCGGGCACTTTGCCGACCAGCTTGGGCTGGCGCTCAGCGCTGAGATGCTCCACTTCATCCAGGAGTTCGGCCTGATCCTCTTCGTCTATACCATCGGCATTCAGGTCGGGCCGGGCTTTTTTGCTTCTCTTCGCGTCTCCGGGTTGCGGTTAAACCTGTTTGCCCTCGGCATTGTAGTCATGGGCGGCCTGGTCACCGCAATCCTGCATAAACTTTTCGACATCCCGCTTCCCGTGGTGCTGGGGATTTTCTCCGGTGCGGTCACCAACACGCCAGCGCTGGGCGCGGGGCAGCAAATTCTGCGCGATTTGGGTATCGAACCCGGCATTGTCGACCAGATGGGGATGAGCTACGCCATGGCCTATCCCTTTGGCATTTGCGGCATTCTGCTCTCGATGTGGCTGGTTCGGGTGCTGTTTCGGGTCAACGTCGATAAAGAGGCAAAAGACCACGAAACCACGCTCACCAACGGCCATATGCCGATTAAAACCATCAATATTCGCGTCGATAACCCTAACCTGAACAATATGGCGATTCAGGACGTGCCGATCCTCAACAGCGCTAACATCATCTGCTCGCGCCTCAAGCGTGACGAGATGCTGATGGTGCCATCCCCCGGCACCCTTATTCAGCACGGCGACCTGCTGCACCTGGTTGGGCAACCGGGGGATCTCAACAACGCGCGGCTGGTGATTGGCCAGGAGGTCGACACCTCGCTCTCCACGCGCGGGACGGACATGCGCGTTGAGCGCGTCGTCGTGACCAACGAAAAGGTTCTGGGGAAGAAAATACGCGATCTGCAGGTAAAAGAGCGCTATGACGTGGTGATCTCCCGCCTTAACCGCGCGGGTATCGAACTGGTCGCCAGCCCGGAGGCCAGCCTGCAGTTCGGGGATATCCTCAACCTGGTCGGGCGCCCGTCGTCCATCGACGCCGTGGCGGACATGGTCGGTAACGCCCAGCAAAAACTGCAGCAGGTGCAAATGCTGCCGGTGTTTATCGGCATCGGGCTTGGCGTGCTGCTCGGCTCCATTCCGCTGTACGTGCCGGGCTTCCCGGTGGCGCTCAAGCTCGGCCTGGCGGGCGGGCCGCTGATAATGGCGCTGATCCTCGGGCGTATCGGCTGTATCGGCAAGCTCTACTGGTTTATGCCGCCGAGCGCTAACCTGGCGCTGCGCGAGCTGGGCATCGTGCTGTTCCTGGCGGTGGTCGGGCTGAAATCGGGCGGCGATTTTATTGATACGCTGGTGAAGGGCGAGGGGATAAGCTGGGTCGGTTACGGCATCTTCATCACCGCCATTCCGCTGCTCACGGTCGGAATACTGGCGCGAATGTTCGCCAAGATGAACTACCTGACGCTGTGCGGCATGCTGGCGGGGTCGATGACCGATCCGCCTGCGCTGGCCTTTGCCAACAACCTGCATGCCACCAGCGGCGCGGCGGCGCTGTCATATGCCACGGTCTATCCGCTGGTGATGTTCCTGCGCATTATCACGCCGCAGCTACTCGCGGTGCTGTTCTGGGGGATGGGCTAGCAGGTCTTCCGGGTGGATGCGCCGCAGGTGGTAGTCCACCTGGTAATCGCTGGTGTTTCGGAACATTACGGAATAATTAAGGAACTCGCCGCTGTCGCTGTAGGAAAGGGAGGTGATGCGCAGCAGCGGCGTTTGTTCCGGCAGGTTCATATACCCGGCCAGCTGCCTGTCTGCCAGCACCGGCGTCAGGCTCTCGTAGTTGCCGCTGATGGTGATCCCGCACTCCTTCTCAATGTAATCAAACTTAGACCCTTCAAGATGCGCCAGCGAGAGGCTGCGAAACAGCTTCACCGGCATAAAGCTATCCTCCAGCATCAGCGGCTTTCCGTCCACGTAGCGCACCCGTCGTGAAAAGTAGATCCGTTCATCCACCTGAATCCGCAGCTGGCTGGCGATGGCGGGCGGCGCGGGCATCACTTCAAACTGCAGCACCTTACTCTGCACCTCTTTCCCCTGCTGGCGCAGTACCTCCACCAGCCCGGTCAGGTTGGTGGTTTCGTGGTGAACGTCCTTGCGCGACACAAAGGTTCCGCTGCCGTGTCGACGTTCAACCAGCCCCCAGCTCACCAGCAGATCCAGCGCCTTGCGGATGGTCATCCGCGCCACGCCAAACTCCTGGGCCAGAGCTTTCTCTCCGGGCAGCGGGCTGCCGACGTTGTAGTCAGATGAATTCAGCCGCAGCCGCAGCCTGTCGGCAATAGATTTGTAGATCACCAGTAGACCTCTCTGCGCACATCACGGCGTGGATAACGTCCTGACATGTCCATATTTACTGCCAAAAGTAGACCTCATTGGTCAAATTAAAACCATGAATGCGATCACGAATCGCAGCGGCACGCCATGTTCGTCTATCAGTAAGTTCTTATGCTCACCTCAGGCCAGTAAAAAACCATAAAGGCCTCTACCCCCTACAGGTTGTTTCATGAGGATTTAAAAATGCTCAGTCAAATACAACGATTTGGCGGTGCCATGTTTACCCCGGTGTTGCTGTTTCCCTTTGCCGGGATCGTGGTCGGAATCGCCATCATGCTTCGCAACCCGCTGTTTGTCGGCGAAGCCTTAACGGCCCCTGATAATCTGTTCGCGCAAATTGTTCACATCATCGAAGAAGGCGGCTGGGCGGTATTCCGCAACATGCCGCTGATTTTTGCCGTCGGCCTGCCGATTGGCCTGGCGAAGCAGGCGCAGGGCCGCGCCTGTCTGGCGGTGCTGATTAGCTTCCTGACCTGGAACTACTTTATCAACGCGATGGGGATGACCTGGGGCCACTTCTTTGGCGTCGACTTCTCCGCTGAACCTGCTGCCGGAAGCGGGCTGGCGATGATTGCCGGTATCAAAACGCTGGATACCAGCATCATCGGGGCGATTGCCATTTCAGGGATCGTTACCGCCATCCACAACCGATTTTTCGACAAGCCGCTGCCGGTCTTCCTGGGGATTTTCCAGGGCACCTCGTTCGTCGTTATCCTCGCGTTTTTCGTCATGATCCCCTGCGCCTGGCTGACGCTGCTGGGCTGGCCAAAAGTACAGATGGGCATTGAGTCCCTGCAGGCGTTCTTACGTAGCGCTGGCGCGCTCGGCGTGTGGGTGTATACCTTCCTGGAACGCATTCTGATCCCAACCGGATTGCACCACTTCGTCTACGGTCCGTTTATCTTCGGCCCGGCGGCGGTTGAAGGCGGCATCCAGGTCTACTGGGCGCAGCATCTGCAGGAATTCAGCCAGAGCACCCTGCCGCTGAAAACCCTCTTCCCGGAAGGCGGGTTCGCGCTGCACGGTAACTCAAAAGTGTTTGGCTCGGTCGGGATTGCGCTGGCGCTCTGGTACACCGCGTCGCCGGAAAACCGCGTCAAGGTAGCGGGGCTGCTGATCCCGGCCACGCTCACCGCCGTGCTGGTGGGCATTACTGAACCCCTCGAATTCACCTTCCTGTTTATCTCGCCGCTGCTGTTTGCCGTCCACGCTGTGCTGGCGGCGACCATGGCGACGGTGATGTACATCTTCGGCGTGGTGGGCAACATGGGCGGCGGCCTGCTGGACCAGTTCCTGCCGCAAAACTGGATCCCAATGTTCCATAACCACGCCTCAACGGTATTCACCCAGATAGGCATTGGCCTCTGCTTCACCGCCCTCTATTTCGTGGTCTTCAAAACGCTGATTGAGCGTCTGAACCTGAAAACGCCGGGCCGTGAAGAGAGTGAAATCAAGCTCTACAGCAAGGCCGACTATAAGGCGGCGCGCGGGCAAACCACCGCCCCGGCGGCGGCCAGCCAGCAGGTTGGGCAGGCCGCCGGGTTCCTGCAGGCGCTCGGCGGCGCGGCAAATATTGAAAGCATCAACAACTGCGCGACCCGCTTGCGTATCGCCCTGGTCGATATGGCGAAAACCCAAGGCGACGACGTCTTCAAAGCTCTCGGCGCCCACGGCGTGGTGCGACGCGGCAACGGCATTCAGGTGATTGTCGGTCTGCACGTACCTCAGGTGCGCGACCAGCTTGAATCGCTGATGAAAACTCCTTCAACAAACGAACAAATCACCCTGACAGAGGCTATATCATGAAAAAATTCTCAGTTGTCATTGCAGGCGGCGGCAGCACCTTCACGCCGGGTATCGTCCTGATGCTGTTAGCCAACCGCGACCGTTTCCCGCTGCGCGCCCTTAAGTTCTATGACAACGACGGCGCGCGTCAGGAGACCATCGCCGAAGCGTGCAAAATTATCCTCAAAGAGCAGGCGCCGGAGATTGAGTTCAGCTACACCACCGATCCCAAAGCGGCGTTTACCGATGTGGACTTCGTGATGGCGCATATCCGCGTGGGCAAATACCCGATGCGTGAAAAAGATGAAAAAATCCCGCTGCGCCACGGCGTGCTGGGCCAGGAAACCTGCGGGCCGGGTGGCATCTCCTACGGCATGCGCTCCATCGGCGGCGTGCTGGAGCTGGTGGATTACATGGAACAGTACTCCCCGAACGCGTGGATGCTGAACTACTCCAACCCGGCGGCGATTGTTGCGGAAGCCACGCGCCGCCTGCGTCCGAACGCCAAAATCCTCAACATCTGCGATATGCCGATCGGCATTGAAGGGCGAATGGCCCAGATTGTCGGCCTGAAGGACCGCAAAGAGATGCGCGTGCGCTACTACGGCCTGAACCACTTCGGCTGGTGGACGTCGATAGAAGATTTGAACGGCAACGATCTGATGCCGAAGCTGCGCGAATACGTAGCGAAAAACGGCTATGTCCCGCCTTCGGAAGATGCGCATACCGAAGCGAGCTGGAACGATACCTTCGCCAAAGCAAAAGACGTGCAGGCGCTGGACCCGGACACCATGCCGAACACCTATCTGAAGTATTACTTCTTCCCGGACTATGTCGTCGCGCACTCAAACCCGGAGCGCACCCGCGCCAATGAAGTGATGGACCACCGCGAGAAGCACGTGTTCAGCGCCTGCCGGGCGATTATCGAAGCCGGTAACTCCGCCGCCGGTGAGCTGGAAATCGACGAACATGCGTCGTACATCGTCGATCTGGCGACGGCAATCGCCTTCAATACCCAGGAGCGGATGCTGCTGATTGTGCCAAACAACGGAGCTATCCATAACTTTGATGCCGACGCGATGGTGGAGATCCCGTGCCTGGTGGGCCATAACGGGCCGGAGCCGCTTACGGTGGGCGATATTCCACACTTCCAGAAAGGGCTGATGAGCCAGCAGGTGGCGGTGGAAAAACTGGTGGTGGACGCCTGGGAGCAGCGCTCGTATCACAAGCTCTGGCAGGCGATTACCCTGTCAAAAACCGTGCCGAGCGCCTCCGTCGCGAAAGCGATTCTGGATGACCTGATCGAGGCCAACAAAGCGTACTGGCCAGAGCTGCATTAATCGTCCTGACCGGCATCGCCCGATGCCGGTCTCCTTGTCCCTGTCGATTTACGCTATGCTGAAGCCTGCCTGCAGCACGACAAGGAATCTTCATGAAAATTTCCCGCCTCGGTGAAGCGCCGGACTACCGCTTCTCTCTGGCCAATGAGCGCACGTTTTTAGCGTGGATCCGCACCGCGCTGGGCTTTCTGGCCGCCGGTGTCGGCCTCGATCAGCTTGCCCCCGAGTTTGCCACCCCGTTAATTCGCGAAGTGCTGGCACTGCTGCTGTGTCTGTTTGCGGGCGTGCTGGCAATTTACGGCTACCTGCGCTGGCTGCGAAACGAAAAGGCCATGCGCCTGAAGCAGGATCTGCCCTATACGCGCGGTTTACTCATCATCAGTACGATTCTGCTGACGGTGGCGGTCGTGGTGATGGTGCTGGTGGTCTATGGCGGATAGCCGTAAAGCGCGGCGCGAAGCGGACCCCGGCCTGCAGCCGGAGCGGACGTCGCTGGCCTGGCTGCGCACGCTGCTGGGGTATGGCGCGCTGATTGCCCTGGCGATTAAGCACAACTGGCACCGCACGGGGATGCCATTCTGGGTTTCGCTGGTTGTGCTGGCGCTGGTGGCTATCATTTTATGGCGCTATACCCGCAGCCGTAACCTGATGGACGTGGCGCAGAACGATTTTGTACAGCCGAAAGCGGTGCGCGATAAGTTCCTGATCGCGCTGGCCGTGCTGTCGCTGTCACTGCTGTTTGCGGTAACCCACATTCAACAAATTTTGCAGTTGTAGGCCGGGTAAGGCGCAGCCGCCACCCGGCATAATTACTTCCCTTTCGCCAGATACTTCGCCATCTCGTCTTCCGGCACCATCCCGCCGCCGGTCGCCCACACCAGGTGGGTAACGTTGGTATGCGAATGAACACGCACCGGCCCGGCCATCCCCGCCAGCGCCGACGGCTCCAGGCGAATGCCTTCCTCCTGCGCCAGCCAGCCGAGCATGTCATACATGCTTTGGTCGGAAAGCGTATAAAACCCGTCGAGCAGGCGCTCCATCGCGCGGCCCACGAAGCCGGACGCGCGCCCTACCGCCAGACCGTCCGCCGCCGTCACGTTATCAATCCCCAGGTCCTGCACCGCGATCTCATCGTGCAGGCCGGTGTAGACGCCCAGCAGCATGCACGGCGAGTGCGTTGGTTCGGCGAAGAAGCAGTGGACGTTATCGCCAAAGGCCAGCTTCAGGCCAAACGCCACGCCGCCGGGGCCGCCGCCGACGCCGCACGGTAAATAGACGTACAGAGGACGATCCGCATCCACCACGCGGCCCTGTTCGGCAAACTGCGCCTTCAGGCGCTCGCCCGCCACCGCATAGCCCAGGAACAGGGTGCGTGAGTTTTCATCGTCGATGAAGAAACAGTTCGGATCGCTTTCCGCCGCTTTTCGTCCCTGCTCCACCGCCACGCCGTAATCCTGCTCATATTCCACGACGATGACGCCGTGGCTGCGCAGTTTGGCTTTCTTCCACTCGCGGGCGTCGGCGGACATATGTACCGTCACCTTAAAGCCGATGCGGGCGCTCATAATGCCGATGGACATCCCGAGGTTGCCGGTTGAGCCCACGGCGATGCTGTACTGGCTGAAGAAATCCTTAAAGCGCGGCTCCAGCAGGATGCTGTAGTCGTCTTCGACGCTCAGCAGTCCGGCTTCCAGCGCCAGCTTTTCCGCGTGGGTCAGCACCTCATAGATTCCGCCGCGCGCTTTAATCGAGCCGGAAATCGGCAGATGGCTGTCTTTTTTCAGCAGCAGGGTGCCGGGAATAGACTTAGCAAATTCTTTCTCCAGCCGCGCCTGCATTGCCGGGATTGCGACCAGGTCGGATTCGATAATCCCGCCCGTTGCCGCCGTTTCCGGGAAGGCTTTCGCCAGATACGGCGCGAAGCGGTTGAGCCGCGCGTGCGCGTCGTCCACGTCGGCTTTGGTCAGCCCAACGTACGGCAATCCTTCCGCAAGCGAAGTGGTGCGCGGGTTTAGCCAGGTGGTTTCTTTCAGGGCAACCAGATCCTCAACCAGAGGAAACTGTGCGGTTAACGTGGTGATAGTTGCGTTTTTCATAGTACGTCTCTTCGCGCTCAGATAATGAAAGAAAGCAGGAATGTGCCGCCAAGTGCAAGCACCGAGGCGATAAAGGTCGCCGTCGTATAGTATTTGAAGGTCTCGTTCAGGGTAGCGCCGCAGTATTGCTTCACCAGCCAGAAGAGGGAATCGGTCACGATCGTGCAGCCAATGGCGCCGGAACCGATGGCAATGGTGACGATCTCCGGGCTGACGTTCGGGTAGAGCGGCAGCATCGGCGCGACTATCGCCGTGGCACCCATCATCGCTACCGTTGCCGAGCCCACTGCGGCATGCAGCACCAGCGCCACCAGCCAGGCCAGCAGAATCGGGTGCATGTGCAGGTTCGAGAGAATATGCGCCAGGGTGTCTGCCAGCCCGCTGGTTTTGAGGATGGCGTTAAACGCCCCGCCCGCGCCGATAATCAGCAAAATGTTGGCGATGGAGCCAAAGCCGTGCTCGGTATGCGTCAGCATCGTGCCCATGCCCATATGCTGGCGGATCCCCAGCAGGTAATAGGCCATAAACACGGCGATAAACATGGCGGTAATCGGGTTGCCGATAAACTCCAGCAGCGTATACAGCGTGCCTTCTTTTGCCATATTCAGCTCGGCGACGGTTTTCACCAGCATCAGCGCAATCGGCAGCAGCACCGTGAACAGCGTGGCGCCCAGCGACGGCAGGGTATGCTCTTCCCGCACCTTCAGGTCTGAAAACTCCGCCGGAACCGGCTTAAACGGCAAACGATCCCCGAGCAGTTTCAGGAACAGCGGGCCGCCGACCAGCGAGGCCATCAGGCCCACCAGCAGGCCGTAGACGATAACGGTGCCCACGTCCGCGCCCAGCTTGTTGGTCACGAACAGCGCCGCCGGGTGCGGAGGCACCACGCAGTGCACCGCCATCAGCGCGGTACAGAGCGGAATGGCCAGCTTGAGCAGCGACGTGTTGGTTTTTTTAGCGATGGAAAACGCCAGCGGGATCAGCAGCACCACGCCGACTTCGACAAACAGCGTGATCCCGCAAATCATTCCAACCAGCACCATAATCACATCCGCCGACAGCCAGCGGCAGCGCTGAAGCGCAATCCCGATGCGTTCCGCCGCGCCGGAGACCTCCATCATCTTGCCGAGAATGGTACCCAGGCCAATCACCGCCGCCAGGAATCCCAGCGTGCCGCCAATCCCGCTCTCGATGGCGTTAACCATATCCAGCGGGCTCATCCCCATCATCGCACCGACGAAAAAGCTTGCCAGCAGCAGCGCGAGGAACGGGTGAAACTTCAGTTTTACGATGGTTAACACAATCAACACGATGCTGATGAGCAGCGTTGCCACAACCCAGATTTGAGAGCCCATATCTCACCTCACCCTTAAGTAATCTGCGGGTATTGGACGAAAAAACGGCGTTGGCTGACAAACGATATAAATTGGCGTTCAGGTGAGCCAGATTGGATCAACTGAGTGACTACGCTCTAAAAAGCACACTTAAACCGTATTAGGTTCACATAAATTCATCCTTGAGCGGTATGCTAAGCGCAGAAACCACGCGCGAGAATTGTGATGACCGATGCAAATGAAGCCAGAAACCGGCTGCTAAACGGCTGGCAGCTGTCAAAAATGTACACTTTTGAAGTGGCGGCCCGGCATGAGTCCTTCGCGCTGGCCGCGGAGGAGCTGTCGCTCAGCCCCAGCGCGGTGAGCCACCGCATCAACCTGCTGGAGGAGGAGCTGGGCATTCAGCTGTTCGTGCGTTCGCACCGTAAAGTGGAGCTGACGCAGGAGGGAAAGCGCGTTTACTGGACGCTCAAATCCTCCCTCGACACGCTGAACCAGGAGATCCTGGACATTAAAAACCAGGCGCTGTCCGGCACGCTGACCGTCTATTCCCGACCGTCGATTGCCCAGTGCTGGCTGGTGCCGATGCTGGGGGATTTTACCCGCCGCCATCCGTCCATTTCGCTGACCGTCCTGACGGGCAACGATTACGTTAATATGCAGCGCACGGGTGTCGATCTGGCGCTCTATTTCGACGATACGCCGCCAGAGCACCTCTCTCATGATTTCCTGATGGATGAGGAGATTTTGCCGGTCTGCTCCCCTGAATACGCTCGTGACCATGAGCTGGTGACAAGCCCAGACAATCTCAGCCACTGCACGCTTCTCCATGACCGCCAGGCCTGGAGCAATGATTCGGGCACGGACGAGTGGCTGAGCTGGGCGCAACATTTTGCCGTAAACATGCCGCCATCATCGGGTATTGGGTTCGATCGTTCTGATTTGGCCATTATCGCTGCAATGAACCACGTTGGCGTGGCGATGGGGCGTAAACGGCTGGTGCAAAAGCGGCTTGAACGCGGCGAATTAGTCGCCCCCTTCGGTGAAAAGACCCTGAAATGCCATCAGCACTACTACATCTCGACGCTCTCTGGTCGACAGTGGCCGAAAATCGATGCCTTTATCGGCTGGCTAAAGGAAATGACGGGCTGAATAATTATTACGCTTTGGCGCTACACCCATTGCGAAAAAGCGTGCTAAATACAGGCTATTGCTTTTGATTTTTTTCAGGGTAAACCGTGTTCAAGTCTTTCATTGCCACCGCCTTACTGATCGCCTCCGGCTGGGCCATTGCCGCTGAGCCGCCGCTGACGGCTGCCCGTTACGCGCAGCAGCTGGGCGTGGGAATGGACGTCGACTGGGCGCGCACCGAGCGCGGCATTCGCGAGTTTGACCCGCTGGTTGTCCGCGATTTTCGCGCAAAAGGGATTAGCCACGTGCGCATTCGCGTGGCGGATGAGCCGACAGAGGCCAGGCTGATTCATTTGCGCAAGCTGGTGGAAGCCTGCGAGCAGTACGGCGTCATCCCGATTATCTCGTATCAGGCCGATGTCTATAAAAACGACCCGAAAGCCGATAATGAGAAAGAGGTGATTAACTGGTGGATTGCCGTGGCGCACTATTTCGGCCAGCGCTCGCCGCTGCTGGGCTTTGACCTGATCTACGAGCCTGCGGATAAGCTCAACCACAACGCGGCATCGCTCAACCGGGTGTACGAGAAAGCGATTAAGGACATCCACGCGATCGATGCCAATCGCATGATCTTCATCGCCCCCCGCCTGCGCGCCGCGCCGGAAGATTTATCCAGCCTGAAGCTGCCCGCGCGCAGCCAGAACTACCTGCTGGCGGAGTGGCATATCTTCCCGTGGGGGCCGCTAAAAAGTAACGGTAAATACCCGTGGACGTCCGGTACCGCGGCAGAGAAAGCGGCGATTCACAATCGCATCAACACGGCGCTGCGCTGGCAGCAGAAAACCGGGCACGTCAGCTGGGTCGGGGGCTGGGGCGTTGGGGAGTCAAACCACCTCACGCCAACGGCGTCGCAAATGGCGTTTGCTACCTATATGGCCTGCGAGCTGCAAAAGGCGAAAATCCCCTACGCGGTTAACGCTGATTTCCAGTTTTATGACGGGGAAGAGGGGGCATGGCGAGCTGCACCGGAGCCGCTGCTGCAGGCAATGATTTCCCCTGCGTGTGAAAAGCCCGGCGAGAAGCCGGGCCATCGTGCGGTTAAACCGGCTGCTCGTGATGCGGAACGCGCGACGCCAGCGGCAGCCAGCACAGCAAAATCAGCAGCCCCATCAGCGTCATCAGCAGGCCCAAACTAGCCTGACCGGTCTGCGGCAACATGGCGGAAAGCCAGGCTAGCGCGCCGGAGCCGATATTCTGCAAGCCGCCCACCAGCGCGCCCGCCGTGCCTGCGAGGAACGGGAAGGGCTCCATCGCGCCGCTGGTGGCAAGCGGGAACAGCATACCCGCGCCGAAGAAGAACAGCGCCGCCGGGACCAGCAGCGTCCAGACCGTCATCACGCCGAACAGCCCTGGGATCCACATCATCAGCCCTGCCAGCAGGCAGCTAATCACCGACTGCCACATCAGCGTTGAGAAACGCTTGTTCGGGCGTCCGGCAAACCAGGCGCCGAAGAACGCCGCCGGGATCGGCAGAATAAACAGAATACTCACCACCATGCTGCTCAGGCCCAGCCCCGCGCCCAGCAGCACGCCGGAGCAGGCTTCAAACACCGCAATGCCCGCCAGGCCGCCGATCAGCATCAGCAGGTAGCAGGTAAACGACCCGTTGCCGAACAGCGTTTTATAGCTGGCGATCAGCTTCGTGCGCGGCGCGTCTTTTGGACGCGTTTCCGGCATCCAGCGCGCCATGCTGAAGGTGACAATCACGCAGAGCGCCAGCAGGAAAGCGTAGCAGGCGCGCCATGACCACATTGTGTCCAGCAGGCCGCCGATCAGCGGGGCCATCAGCGGGCTCACCAGAATGCCCATATTGAGCAAGCTGTTGGCGTGGCGCAGCTGGGTGCCCTGATACATATCGCGCGGCAACGTTCGCGCCATCACCCCACCGACGCCGGTCCCGACGCCCTGCAGGGCGCTGGCGGCAATCAATACGGTCAGGTTATGGGTCGTCATCGCAATCACGGTTGCCACCATGAAAATGCTCATGCCCACCAGGATCACCGGACGACGCCCGACGCGGTCGGACAGCGGGCCGTAAAAGAGTTGCGAAACGCCATAGGTCAGCAGGTACGCTGCCATTACGCTCTGCACTGCACCCTCGCGGACGTTAAGTTCCTTTGCCATGTCGGCAATCGCCGGAATGTAGATGGTTTGCGCCATCTGACCGACGGCCACCAGTAACACCAGCATCAACAATAAGTTAACGTTCCTTTGTTTTTTCATGTCGCTGAATACTTTTGCCAAAAGAGAGAAATGAAGAATAAGTGACTGCGCATTCCCATAAATGCGCGAGGAATCTACCACAGTGAGATGACAATTTAAGCATTGCCGTGGTGAATGAAAAACGCGGAAGAGGCAGGATTTGTAAACAACATCGGCAACTAATGTTGCCAGCGATTCACGCCAGGCGCAGCAGAATGGCCCCGCCGGCAATACCCAGCGCGGCGGCGATGCGCAGGCCGGCAACCTTTTCTTTTAACAGCACAAATGCGATCAGCGCGCCAAAAAGAATTGAGGTTTCACGCAGCGCCGCGACCACGGCCAGCGGGGCCTGGGTCATCGCCCAGAGCGCCAGCCCGTATGAACCCATGGTGCCCACCCCGCCAAGCAGCCCCTTTTTCCAGTGCAGGCGCAGGTAGCTCGACGCTTCGCGCCGGCGGGCCACCATCGCCCAGCTCAGCAGGCAGAAGCCGTTCATGAAGAAGGTCCACAGCGTATAGCCCAGCGCGGTGTCTGAGAGACGCACGCCCGTACCGTCTACCAGCGTATAGCCCGCGATAAAACAGGCGTTTAGCAAGGCCAGCCAGACCCCTTTGCGTGACTGCATACGGCCATTCATCGCCATAATGAGAATCGACAGGCAGATCACCCCAATGCCGGACCAGGCAAGCCAGGAGAGGCTATCCCCGAGCGCCAGAACGCTGATCAGCGCCACCAGCAGCGGAGCCGTACCGCGCATCAGGGGATAGGTCTGGCTCATGTCCGAGACCTGATAGGTCTTCGCTACCAGCACGGTATAGACCACCTGTAAGGCGCAGGAGACAATCAAAAACGGCCAGCTTTCAGCAGTTGGCTGCGGGGAAAAGGGCAGTAAGACCAGAGCGATAACCGTGGCGGAGCCGCTGACGCTTATTGCGGAATAGAGTTTGTCCGTTCCGGCCTTAACGATGGCGTTCCAGCTGGCATGCAGCAGCGCGGCGAACAGCAAAATGCAGAAAACGGTGATGGTCATGGGGTATCGGGTGGTGAATTGTCATCCAACTGTAACATTCACATCCTGATGCTGCCAGCCGGTTATACCGCGCAAAAAAGACGGTGCGTTATACGCGGTTCATCCGACACGGGCGTAAAACCCGCCCGCTGATAGAACCCGTACGCGGCGTCCGGCGCATGGGTATTCAGGAAATCAAACCAGATGCTGGCATCGGCCGTCACCACGGTCAAAAGCTGTTTGCCAATACCCAGCCCGCGGCACTTCTCGCTGACGTAGAGATGGCGAATACGCCCGGCGCGCGGCTGCTGGCTGAACGGATCGCGATTTAGGCCGCATACGCCCACCAGCTTACCGTTAAGAAACGCACCCAGCAGTTTTTCACCCGGTGCGTTAAAACGGTTTTCACCCCGCAGCCAGTTCTCTTCCAGCCTGCGCAGCATGTTGAAATTCAGTGCGATACTTTCTGCCTTCAGGGCGATATACCCTGGCTCATCAGGCGTAACAGGCTCAATTAACAGACGCGACATAGCATTCCCTCGTTATTAAAGAGGGGCGGTTTCCCGCCCCTCTCAGGTGCGACTTGAACCTGAATTACCGAACGTATTTCAGGACAGCATCAAGCAGTTGCAGTACAGCAACAATGAGTTTGAGGATAAGTATGACCATATCCACGACGCCCATACGCGTCTCCTTTTGGTTAAAAGGAGCACGATGCTGGCGAACCTTTCCGCCGCCTGTGGCCAGCACCTGGATTGACGTAACACAGTGTGCTCACTTCAGGGGGTTAAGGCACTGACGGCACCACCCGTTTCAGCCAGGACTTCGTTGCGCCGGTAGAACTGCGGCCCCCTCGCTCACTGCGAACACCCTCAGTATAGATAAATACTGTATGCATGAACAGTATTTTATGGACAAAAACGTGAAGCCGATCCATACTCAAAAACGTCAAAATCCGTGCCTGAATTGCGCGTTCGTCTGCGATCGCGTATACTTTTTGCGTTGACGTAACACAGTGTGTTCTGCGGCGACCAACCGCAAAACCCTGATAAAAACCTCGCTTAGGCGGGGTTTTTTGTTTTCTGATCTGGCCATAAAAAACTGCTGGATAAGCGAGCGTTCTGCTATTTGGCTTCGCTGTGAACTAGCCAGGATCGCTTAAGCAACTCTATTTATGGATAGATATTAGACTCATTTTGTAATGATAACAGTGCTAAATGTGTGAACTAATATAAACCGCTAATGCCCCTCAAGTAATTAACTTGTTTTGCCTATAATCGTAATAAATAAAATCGAGCTAACTTATTTTTTATGTGAATGTTTATGTAAGACAACTTTACCGGTTTGAATTTCTGAACTTTTCAATGTATATTTCTATGGCCGCAATTATTGTGTGGGTAAATTATGCAAGCAACTGATTATTTAAAGATGAAGTTCCAGAGCGACAGGCAGTTGGCTATTTATGGACAGCAAGGTGTTGCAGGAACATGGAGAGCATTAAAGGGGATCGGCTCTGATATTTACTCAGGAATGGAACGTGTGAGCTGGTACTCATCATGCTTAATCCCCAGCTATCACGATGTGTGTGACGAGCTTCTCTCAGAAGAAAAGAGGATGTATCTCTCAATTCTCTCGCTTTACCGTTATCGCGATGTGATAGCACACATGCTCTATCTTTATTTTGAAAGTGTTATTACCGATTCTGAAAATGGAAATGAACAAAATCGCGCTCGAACGATGGATTCAAAAGTAACCGGGCTTGTTAATAACATACCGACCAGCAAGGCCGCGCGTTTAGCGATAGCATGGGGGCTGGCCAAATCCCTTTCCGAATCAGGCTTGCTGTCTGAAATTGTCGTCGAGCGGCTTGCACGCCGCGTACCTAACGTTGTCATGGCGCTTCAATTGATTGGAACGGAACAGAAGTGCGCTCTTGCTGCCCGTCGCCTGAAAACGCTGGACCCTAAGTATTACGCGACCCTGTATGCCGCACAACTGGAGATGCTTTACTACTTTTTTGAGCCTTTCCTGTCTGAATTCATTAAGAAGGTTCAAATGGGATTCTATAAGGATTTCGAGGCAATTTATAACGACTTAAAGGACAAGGGGCATGTTTAAGAGTCTGTTATCAATTCTATTTGCGGATGTTTTATTCCCTGTTTATATTTTTGCGTGCGCCTCTTTGTTTCTGTGGTTGGTACCTAACCACTGGGTATTACTAACATTCATTTCTATCATTGTATTTATTATTGTCCATCCGATAATTTTCGGCCGCTTTGATAAGTACGATTAAATTTTATAAAAAGAACTTTATATGTCAAATCCAGCCTATTTATTTTTAACAGATGAAAATGGTTCTCCCATGATTGGCCCTTGCGTTGTGTTAGGGCGTGAAGGTGCAATTGAACTCAAATCATTCACTCATAATGTCAACATCCCAGTCGACGGGAATACCGGGAAATTGACGGGCACGCGTATACATATGCCCATCATGTTTCAGAAAGAATTTGATCGTGTAACTCCGCTTCTCTTTCGCGCGCTGAGCACGGGAAGAACGCTCCAGTCAGCCACCATTAAGATGTATCAGATTAATGAGGCGGGTTTCGAACAGGAATATTTTAATATCCTCCTGGAAAATGTGAAAATAACTTCAATCACACCAGACCTGTATCCCGGCGCAAACACCGGAACACACCTTGAAACGGTTCTCATACGCTACGAGAAAATCACCTGGAAGCATTGCGACGGCAATGTCATCTATAGTGATTCCTGGAATGAGCGAGCAACGTACTGAAACGTGATCTCTGACGCATTTTTACTCAGATGAAAATATTTCCATTGTCACGCCCGAAAACCTGTGTTTGTATAAATTCAATCAATGATTCCAAACACAGGTCCCCAATGACTTCATCCATCTTCACTTCGACCCTACTAAAAACTGCGCAACCTGCCGCAGTGGTCGTCGTGCGTGTGGTGGTGGTCGTCGGCAATGCGCCGTAGGGACTGGATCAACACACGAATCCAAAACCCCGCCGGCGCAAACCGGGCGGGGTTTTTCGTTTAGACCCTCCCCCGGAAAGCTGGCTCAGAAGAAAAGGACTGGAGCATGGCAAGTTCGGGCATAACATCCTCAAAGACGCGCTTTACGGGCGCGCAGTTAATCGTTCACTTACTGGAACGACAGGGCATTACCATCGTTGCGGGCATCCCGGGCGGCACGGTTCTTCCGCTGTACGATGCGTTAAGCCAAAGCACGCAAATCCGGCACGTGCTGGCGCGCCACGAGCAGGGGGCAGGATTTATCGCTCAGGGCATGGCGCGTACGCAGGGCAAACCGGCGGTCTGTATGGCCTGCAGCGGCCCGGGCGCAACCAACCTGGTAACCGCCATCGCCGACGCGCGTCTCGACTCGATTCCGCTGATCTGCATTACCGGGCAGGTACCGTCCTCAATGATCGGTACCGATGCGTTCCAGGAAGTGGACACCTACGGCATCTCTATCCCCATCACCAAGCATAACTATTTAGTTCGCGATATCAGCGAGCTGCCTCAGGTTATCAGCGATGCGTTCCGCATTGCGCAGTCCGGCCGCCCGGGCCCGGTGTGGATAGACATTCCTAAGGATGTCCAGACCGCAGAGATCGAGATCGACGTGCTGCCGGAGCCGGGCGACCGTTCCCCCGCGCCGGAATTCAGCGCTGAGAGCGTGCGCGACGCCGCCGCCATGATTAACGCCGCCAAACGCCCGGTGCTCTATCTGGGCGGCGGAGCGATTAACGCCGCGGATGAAATCCGTCAGTTTGCCGAAAAAGCCAACCTGCCGACCACCATGACCCTGATGGCGCTGGGCATGCTGCCCAAAGCGCACCCATTGTCATTAGGTATGCTGGGCATGCACGGCGCGCGCAGCACTAACTTTATTCTGCAAGAAGCTGATTTGCTGATTGTTATGGGCGCGCGTTTTGATGACCGGGCGATTGGCAAAACCGAGCAGTTCTGCCCGAACGCGAAGATCATTCACGTGGATATCGACCGCGCCGAGCTGGGTAAAATCAAACAGCCGCACGTGGCGATTCAGGGCGACGTGGCTGAAGTGCTGGCACAGCTGATCCCACAAACTGACGCAGCCGAGCGCGCCGACTGGCGTCAGCTGGTGGCGGATCTGCAGCGCGAGTTCCCGGGCGCCATTCCAACCGAAGGCGACCCGCTGTGCCACTACGGGCTGATCAACGCCGTGGCCGCCTGCGTGGACGACAGCGCAATTATCACCACCGACGTGGGCCAGCATCAGATGTGGACAGCCCAGGCCTACCCGCTGAACCGTCCGCGCCAGTGGCTGACCTCCGGCGGTCTGGGAACCATGGGCTTCGGCCTGCCTGCAGCAGTTGGTGCGGCGCTGGCGAACCCGGACCGCAAGGTCATCTGTTTCTCCGGCGACGGCAGCCTGATGATGAACATTCAGGAAATGGCGACCGCGGCCGAAAACCAGCTGGACGTGAAAATCATCCTGATGAACAACGAGGCGCTGGGTCTGGTGCACCAGCAGCAGAGCCTGTTCTACAAGCAGGGCGTGTTTGCGGCGACCTATCCGGGGATGATTAACTTTATGCAGATCGCCGCCGGTTTTGGCCTGCACACCTGCGATCTGAATGCGGAAGAAGACGCCCACGCGGCGCTGCAGGCGGCGATTTCTCGCCCCGGCCCGGCGCTGATCCACGTGCGTATCGACCCTGAACAAAAAGTGTATCCGATGGTGCCGCCGGGAGCGGCAAATACTGAGATGGTGGGGGAATAAGCCATGCAGAAACAATGTGATAACGTCATTCTGGAACTCACCGTCCGCAACCACCCTGGCGTCATGACCCACGTCTGCGGGCTCTTCGCCCGCCGGGCGTTTAACGTTGAAGGCATTCTCTGCCTGCCGATTCAGGGCAGCGAGCACAGCCGCATCTGGCTGCTGGTCAACGACGATCAGCGGCTGGAGCAGATGATGGCGCAGATCGACAAGCTGGAAGACGTCACCAAAGTGGCGCGCAACCAGTCCGATCCCACCATGTTTAACAAAATTGCGGTGTTTTTCGAGTAAATCCCTTAAGGTTAAAGGCTTTTGCCGGATGGCGCTGCGCTTATCCGGCCTACAAGGACTTTACTCGTAGGCCGGATAAGGCGTTTACGCCGCCATCCGGCGTGTTCACGCATCAGGATCAAACCATGACCACCATCGCTCTCATCGACGACCACCTTATCGTCCGCTCCGGATTCGCCCAGCTTTTAAACCTCGAACCGGATTTTCAGGTCGTGGCCGAGTTTGGCTCCGGTCGCGAGGCGCTGGCGGGCCTGCCGGGGCGCGGGGTGCAGGTCTGTATCTGCGACATCTCGATGCCGGATCTCTCCGGGCTGGAGCTGCTAAGCCAGCTGCCGAAAGGGATGTCGACGATCATGCTGTCGGTGCACGACAGCCCGGCGCTGGTCGAGCAGGCGCTCAACGCGGGCGCGCGCGGGTTCCTCTCTAAACGCTGTAGCCCTGACGAGCTGATCGCCGCCGTGCGCACCGTCTCCACCGGCGGCTGCTATTTAACGCCGGATATCGCCATCAAGCTGGCGGCTGGACGCCAGGATCCGCTCACCCGGCGCGAGCGTCAGGTTGCGGAAAAACTCGCGCAGGGCATGTCGGTGAAAGAGATTGCCGCGGAGCTGGATCTGTCCCCGAAAACCGTACACGTTCATCGCGCCAACCTGATGGAAAAACTCAACGTCAGCAACGACGTTGAGCTGGCGCGCCGCATGTTCGACAGCTGGCAATGAGTTCCGCTTTATCGCGGCCGATCGCCGTCGTCGCCAGCTTTTTTATCTTCTCCGCCGCATGGTTCTGCCTGTGGAGCATCAGCCTGCACCTGGTGGAACGCCCCGAGCTGGCGGTGCTGCTGTTCCCCTTCGGCCTGCGTCTGGGGTTAATGCTCCAGTGCCCGCGAGGCTACTGGCCCGTTTTGCTCGGCGCAGAGTGGCTGATGCTGGTCTGGCTGGCGCAGGAAGTCGCCCTCGCGCATCTGCCCTTATTGATGACCGGAAGCCTGCTCACGCTTCTCCCGGTTGCGCTGATTTCCCGCTACCGCCACCAGCGCGACTGGCGCACGCTGCTGCGTCAGGGGGCGGCGCTGATTGCCGCCGCGCTGCTGCAGTCGCTTCCGTGGGTCGGCGAGAAGGAGATGCTTAACGCCCTGCTGCTGACCCTCACCGGCGGCCTGACGCTGGCCCCGACCTGCCTCGTGATCTGGCACTACCTCACCAGCACCGTCTGGCAGCCGCTCGGCCCGGCGCTGGTTTCCCAACCGGTGAACTGGCGCGCCCGGCACCTCGTCTGGTATCTGCTGCTGTTTGTGGTGAGCCTGTGGCTTCAGCTGGGTTTACCTGCCGAGCTTTCACGCTTCACGCCGTTTTGTCTGGCATTACCGATCATCGCGCTGGCCTGGCACTACGGCTGGCAGGGGGCGCTGATCGCCACGCTGATGAACGCCATCGCGCTCATTGCCAGCCAAACCTGGCACGATCATCCGGTGGATCTGCTGCTTTCCCTGCTGGCCCAGAGCCTGACCGGGCTGCTGCTCGGCGCGGGCATACAGCGCCTGCGCGAGCTGAACCAGTCCCTGCAAACCGAGCTGGCGCGCAACCGCCGTCTGGCGGAGCGCCTGCTGGAGACCGAAGAGAGCGTGCGGCAGGAGGTCGCCCGCGAGCTGCACGACGATATCGGCCAGACCATCACCGCTATCCGCACCCAGGCGGGCATTGTCCAGCGCCTGGCGGCGGAAAACGCGAGCGTGAAGCAGGGCGGGGCGCATATCGAACAGCTTTCGCTGGGGGTTTATGATTCCGTTCGCCGCCTGTTAGGACGGCTGCGCCCGCGCCAGCTTGACGACCTCTCGCTTGAGCAGGCGGTGCGCTCCCTGATGCGCGAGATGGAGCTGGAAAGCTGCGGAATTGTCAGCCATCTCGACTGGCGTATTAACGAGCCTGCGCTGAGCGAAGGCCAGCGCGTGACGCTGTTCCGCGTCTGTCAGGAGGGGCTGAACAACATCGTCAAGCACGCCAGCGCCAGCGCGGTCACCATCCAGGGCTGGCAGCAGGACGACAGCCTGAAGCTGGTGATTGAGGATGACGGCTGCGGCCTGCCGCCGGGTTCCGGCCATCAGGGCTTTGGCCTGGCGGGCATGCGCGAGCGCGTGAAGGCGCTCGGCGGCACGCTGAGCATCTCCTGCACCCACGGAACGCGCGTCAGCGTCAGCCTGCCGCTACGGAGTTACCATGTTTAAAATCCCTGCCAGCGCCGCGCCGATAGGCAACAAAGCGGAAATCGACGCTCGTTACCGCTACTGGCGTCGCCATATCCTGATTACCATCTGGCTCGGCTACGCGCTGTTCTACTTCACCCGCAAAAGCTTCAACGCCGCCGCGCCGGAAATCCTCGCCAGCGGCGTGATGACGCGCACCGATATCGGCCTGCTGGCGACGCTGTTTTACATCACCTACGGCCTGTCGAAGTTCTTCTCCGGCATCGTCAGCGACCGCTCCAACGCGCGCTATTTTATGGGCGTTGGGCTGATCGCCACCGGCGTGGTGAACATCCTGTTTGGTTTCTCTACCTCGCTGTGGGCCTTTGCCCTGCTGTGGGCGCTGAACGCCTTTTTCCAGGGCTGGGGCGCGCCGGTCTGCGCCCGCCTGCTCACCGCCTGGTATTCGCGCAACGAGCGCGGCGGCTGGTGGGCAATCTGGAACACCGCGCATAACGTCGGCGGGGCGCTGATCCCGATGGTGGTGGGTGCCGCGGCGCTGCACTACGGCTGGCGCGCGGGGATGATGATTGCCGGTGGCCTCGCGATTGTCGCCGGGCTGTACCTCTGCTGGCGCCTGCGCGACAGACCGCAAACCGTCGGCCTGCCTCCGGTGGGCGACTGGCGGCACGACGAGATGGAGATTGCCCAGCAGCAGGAGGGCGCGGGGCTGACCCGCAGGGAGATCCTCACCAAATACGTGCTGAAAAACCCGTACATCTGGCTGCTGTCGCTCTGCTACGTGCTGGTCTACGTGGTGCGCGCGGCGATCAACGACTGGGGCAATCTGTACATGTCCGAGACGCTCGGCGTGGACCTGGTGACCGCTAACTCGGCGGTGACGATGTTCGAGCTGGGCGGGTTTATCGGCGCGCTGGTGGCGGGCTGGGGATCGGACAAGCTGTTCAACGGCAACCGCGGCCCGATGAACCTGATCTTCGCCGCCGGGATTTTGCTCTCCGTCGGCTCGCTGTGGCTGATGCCGTTTGCCAGCTACGTGATGCAGGCGGCGTGCTTCTTCACCATCGGCTTCTTCGTCTTTGGCCCGCAGATGCTGATCGGCATGGCGGCGGCGGAGTGTTCCCACAAAGAGGCGGCAGGCGCGGCGACGGGCTTTGTCGGGCTGTTTGCCTACCTCGGCGCTTCGCTCTCCGGCTGGCCGCTGGCGCGGGTGATCGACGTCTGGCACTGGAGCGGGTTCTTCGCGGTGATCGCCATCGCGGCGGGGATTTCCGCCCTGCTGCTGCTGCCGTTTTTGAACGCGCAGTCTCCGCGCGAGGTGAACGAAGCGTGATGCGCCTCACCTTTTCGCCCCGAGAGGGGGAAAACTAAGAAATTTTCCCGGTTTCACCTGGACGCTGTCTCAGGCATCTCTCCCGGCTGATTTTTACAATGCTGCAAAAATCAGCTCAGGAGTAACTCAGTCATGCTGGCCTTCTTAAATCAGGTGCGCAAGCCGACCCTGGATCTGCCGCTCGACGTGCGGCGCAAGATGTGGTTCAAACCGTTCATGCAGTCCTATCTGGTGGTCTTCATCGGCTACCTGACCATGTACCTGATCCGCAAAAACTTTAACATCGCGCAGAACGACATGATCTCAACCTACGGGCTGAGCATGACGCAGCTGGGGATGATTGGCCTGGGCTTCTCCATCACCTACGGCGTGGGGAAAACGCTGGTTTCCTACTACGCGGACGGCAAAAACACCAAGCAGTTCCTGCCGTTTATGCTGATCCTCTCCGCCATCTGTATGCTCGGCTTCAGCGCCAGCATGGGCACGGGCTCCGTCAGCCTGTTCATGATGATCGCCTTCTACGCCCTGAGCGGTTTCTTCCAGAGCACCGGCGGGTCGTGCAGCTACTCCACCATCACCAAATGGACCCCGCGCCGCAAGCGTGGTTCGTACCTCGGCATGTGGAACATCTCCCACAACCTCGGCGGTGCCGGTGCGGCCGGCGTGGCGCTGTTCGGCGCAAACTATCTGTTCGACGGCCACGTCATCGGCATGTTTATCTTCCCGTCGATTATCGCCCTGATCGTCGGCTTTATCGGCCTGCGCTTTGGCAGCGACTCCCCGGAATCTTACGGCCTCGGCAAAGCCGAAGAGCTGTTCGGCGAGGAGATCAGCGAAGAGGACAAAGAGACCGAAGAAAACGAGATGACCAAATGGCAGATCTTTGTTGAATACGTGCTGAAAAACAAAGTCATCTGGCTGCTCTGCTTCTCGAACATCTTCCTCTACGTGGTGCGTATCGGCATCGACCAGTGGTCAACCGTGTATGCCTTCCAGGAGCTGAAGCTTTCTAAGGAAGTGGCCATTCAGGGCTTCACCCTGTTCGAAGTGGGCGCGCTGGTCGGCACGCTGCTGTGGGGCTGGCTCTCTGACCTCGCCAACGGCCGTCGCGCGCTGGTGGCCTGCGTCGCGCTGGCGCTGATTATCGCCACGCTCGGCGTCTACCAGCACGCCAGCAACCAGTACGTTTACCTGGCGTCCCTGTTCGCGCTCGGCTTCCTGGTGTTCGGCCCGCAGCTGCTGATCGGCGTGGCGGCAGTCGGCTTCGTTCCGAAAAAAGCGATCGGCGCCGCCGATGGGATTAAGGGCACCTTCGCCTACCTGATCGGCGACAGCTTCGCCAAGCTGGGTCTGGGAATGATCGCCGACGGCACGCCGATTTTCGGCCTCACCGGCTGGGCGGGAACCTTCGCGGCGCTGGATGCGGCAGCGATCGGCTGTATCGTCCTGATGGCAATGGTCGCGGTGCTGGAAGAACGTAAAATCCGCCGTGAGAATCGTGCGCAGAAGCAGAAATTGAAAGCAGCCTGAGTGTGCAGGTGACTTCTTTGCCCGGTGCTATGCCGGGCTTTTTTATTTTGCACGGCCTATCTTTACCCCGCTTTACACATCCGCCCCTCTCCATGCTCTACAGTTTTTTTGCTGCCGCCTTTCGTGCAGTCTTAGCCCCTTTTGCTAACGGAGAGCTTGCATGTTGACCCGACGATTGTCCTGCCTGGCGCTGTTGATGGCGCTAGCCTCCCCCGCAATGGCCACAGATGCCCCCACCTACGGCGAGAAGCTGGAAGGTTTTGACTACGGCTGGCCGGTAAAACACTTTACCTTTACCTCGCAGAACCAGCCTCTGGATATGGCTTACCTGGACGTGAAGCCGGAAAAGCCCAACGGCCGCACCGTGGTGCTGATGCACGGTAAAAACTTCTGCGCCGGCACCTGGGACGACACGATCCGCGCGCTTTCAGCCAGCGGGTATCGCGTAATCGCACCCGACCAGATCGGCTTCTGCAAATCCACCAAGCCAGAGCATTATCAGTACACCTTCCAGCAGCTGGCGGATAACACTCACGCGCTGCTGAAAACGCTGGACGTCGATCGCGTCACGGTTATCGGCCATTCGACCGGCGGCATGCTGGCGACCCGCTATGCGCTGATGTGGCCGCAGCAGGTGGAGCAGCTGGTGATGGTGAACCCAATAGGGCTTGAAGACTGGAAAGCGCGCGGCGTGCCGCATATTACGGTCGACCAGTGGTACCAGCGCGAGCTGAAGGTCAGTGCCGACGGTGTTCGTCAGTACGAGAAAAACACCTACTACGCCGGGGAGTGGAAGCCGGAGTACGAGCGCTGGGTCACCATGCTTGCCGGGCTAAACAACGGGCCGGGCAAAGCGCGCGTGGCGTGGAACTCGGCGCTGCTCTACGACATGATTTATACCCAGCCGGTTGTCTATGAATTTAGCGAGCTGAAGATGCCGGTATTATTGATGATCGGCACGAAGGACAACACCGCCATCGGGAAAGATCTCGCCCCACCGGAGATCCGCAAGACGCTCGGTAACTACGCGGTGCTGGGCAAAGAGACGGCGAAGCGCATTCCGCACGCGACACTGGTTGAATTTAACGACATGGGCCACGCGCCGCAGATGCAGGATCCTGCCCGCTTCCACGAGGCGCTGCTGAAAGGGCTTCAGGCGCGCTGACTGGTCTCCAGCAACAGCCCGCGCAGCCACGCCTGCGCGAGGTTGCGGTGCGTTCTGCCGTGCCAGGCCATGCTTTTGGTAAAACCGGGCACGGGAACCGGCGTCTCGCAGACGGACATCCCCGTCTGCTTTTCCGCTATGCGTGATGGCACAACGGCAATCATATCGCTGAGGGCCAGCACGTCCGGCAGGACTAAAAAGTTACTCACCGATAATCCTACATGCCGCGTTCGGCCAGTCTTCTCCAGCGCGCCATCCGTTACGCCGCGAAAACCGTCGCCCTCGTAAGAGACCAGCACATGCTCCAGAGCGCAAAACCGGTCTAACGTCATAGGCTTTCCGGCATCCGGATGGTCGGCACGCATCATGCAAACGTACCGTTCATCATAAAGCGCCCGGCTGTGTAGCTCGTCAGGCGTGGTATGCGGGGTGATCAGCGCCACGTCGACAGAGCCTTGTTCGAGCTGGCTGACCAGACGGTCGGATTCCACAGGCACCACGCGCACGCGAATACCCGGCGCCTGTACCTTAAGCGCAGCGATAAACGGCACGACGACCGCGCGCAGGGCGTAGTCGGTCGCGGCAAGCGTGAAGGTGAACGTTGCGGTGAGCGGATCAAAGGCGATCGGCTGAAGCAGCTCGTCGATATCTGCCAGAATGCGTTTGACGGGAGCCGCCATCGCTTCCGCCCGGGTGGTAGGCACGATGCCGTGCGGCGCGCGGATAAACAGCGGATCTTCAAAGTAATCCCGCAGGCGGTTAAGCATGCCGCTTACCGCTGGCTGGGTCAGGGCAAGACGCGCCGCCGCGCGGGTGACGCTGCGTTCGTCCAGCAGGGCATCCAGCGTTTTCAGCAGGTTAAGATCCAGCGTGCGCAGATCCGCTTTCATGACGTTTTTCCACCTCTTTTCCGTTTACTATTATGGCGCTGCCCGCTGTTGACGCGCTGCGTTTCCCGCTATGATGGGCGGCTAGTCTAAGGAGAACGCATGGTCTGGATAATGCTGGCAACGCTTGCCGTGGTGTTTGTGGTTGGATTTCGCGTCCTGACCTCAGACTCCCGCCGCGCCATCAAACGTTTAAGCGAGCGGCTGGGGATCACCCCGATGCCGGTCGAGTCGATGATTGACCAGTTCGGTAAAACGCCGGGCAATGAGTTTATCCGCTACCTTGAGCGCCCCGATGAGGCGCATCTGCAAAACGCGGCGCAGGTGCTGCTGATCTGGCAGGTCTGCATTGTTGATGGCAGCGAAGAGAACCTTCACACCTGGCACCGCATGCTGCGTAAAGCCCGCCTGGCCGCGCCGATCACCGATGCGCAAATCCGCCTCGCGCTTGGCTTTATGCGCGAGATGGAGCCGGACCCGCAGGAGCTCAACGCCTTTCAGCTGCGCTACAACCAGCTCTTCCTGCCGGAAGAGGGCGTGTTTTACCTGCACTGATATCACAAAACGTGATGAAGAGTATAAAGCATCGTCATTAGATTTATATCACCCGCAGGCGCACCATCACCTTATCAACTAACCGATGAGGTGAACCATGAAACAATCCGCCATTATCTGGCCGAACGACTACCTGCCCGGTACCACCGATAACTTTGCATCCAACGAAATCATCGTCGCCGGGTTGAGCGCAAAAGAGATTTGGGCGCAGCTTAACGACACCACCCTGTGGCCGAACTATTACAGCAACGCCAAAGATATCCGTTTTCACGACGGCAGCGGCCCGGTGCTGAGCGCCAATGCCCGCTTCCGCTTCACCACCTTTGGCTTTCCGGTTGAGGCGCAGGTGACGGAGTATGTTCCGCCTGTGGAGGGCGGAGCCGCGCGTATCGCGTGGCACGGCTGGGTTGAAGGGGATGCGAATTCGCGTCTGGACGTGATCCACGCCTGGCTGTTTGAAGACCTGCCGGGAAACCGCGTGCGCATTCTGACTCAGGAGTCGCAGAAAGGCGCGCCGGCGCAGGAACTTGCTCGCACCGTACCAAACCCAATGATTAACGGGCATCAGGAGTGGATCGTGGGATTAGCGAATGGCGCTCTTAAGGCTCGCGGGTAATTTTGCCCGGTGGCGCTTTGCTTACCGGGCCTACAAGCCCGTAGGCCGGTGCAAGCGCAGCGCCGCCCGGCATTAAAAAACGACAAAAGTTGTCGAAACGTTAAATTCGTCACACTTTTGATGATAAACTGCGCGACTTTTCCGCACGTTTTTATCTTCAGGTGACGCCATGACAGAACATATCCAGCCCACGACCAGACCGCAGACCAAAGAGGTTTCTCGCCCCAACTGGTCGGCGGTTTTCTCCGTGGCGTTCTGCGTCGCCTGCCTGATTACCGTTGAGTTTCTGCCGGTGAGCCTGCTGACGCCGATGGCGCAGGATCTGGGCATTTCCGAAGGCGTGGCGGGGCAGTCCGTCACCGTGACCGCCTTTGTGGCGATGTTCGCCAGCCTGTTTATCACCCAGGTGATTGGCACTATCGACCGCCGCAAGGTGGTCATTCTGTTTAGCGTGCTGCTGACGCTCTCCTGCCTGCTGGTCTCCTTCGCGGAGAACTTCACCCTGCTGCTGCTCGGTCGCGCCTGTCTGGGGCTGGGGCTTGGCGGCTTCTGGGCGATGTCGGCCTCGCTGACCATGCGCCTGGTGCCCGCGCGCACGGTGCCAAAAGCGCTTTCCGTTATCTTCGGTGCGGTCTCTATCGCGCTGGTGATTGCCGCACCGCTCGGCAGCTTCCTCGGTGGGATTATCGGCTGGCGCAACGTCTTTAACGCGGCGGCGGTGATGGGGCTTCTCTGCATCATTTGGGTGTGGAAAGCGCTGCCGTCGCTGCCGGGCGAAGCGGCTCACCACAAACAGAACATGTTCGCGCTGCTGAAGCGCCCCGGCGTGATGGCGGGGATGACCGCCATCTTTATGGCCTTTGCCGGACAGTTTGCCTTCTTTACCTACATCCGCCCGGTGTTTATGACCATGGCGGGCTTTGACGTGGACGGCCTGACGCTGGTGCTGCTGAGCTTCGGTATCGCCAGCTTTGTCGGCACCTCGCTGTCGTCCCAGTTCCTGAAACGCTCCCTGAAGGTGGCGCTGGCGGGCGCGCCGCTGGTGCTGGCAATGAGCGCGGCGGTGCTGGTGCTGTGGGGAAGCGATAAGCGGGTCGCGTCGGCGATTGCGATTATCTGGGGCTTTGCCTTTGCGCTGATCCCGGTGGGCTGGTCTACGTGGATCACCCGCTCGCTTGCCGATCAGGCGGAAAAGGCCGGGTCGATTCAGGTGGCGGTGATTCAGCTGGCGAACACCTGCGGCGCGGCGGTGGGCGGCGTTGCGCTCGACCATCTGGGGCTGACGTCACCGCTGGTGATTTCCGGCACGCTGATGCTGCTGACGGCCCTGCTGGTGGCAGGGAAGGTTAAGGCGAAGTAGTGCTTTTCTCCCTCTCCCGTGGGAGAGGGTTGGGGTGAGGGGACATCAGGCTACGCCGATGCCTTAACCCTTCTGCGCGAATCCATCGAAATCAGCACCACCGACGACACAATCAGCAGCGTCCCCAGCCAGTCCGGCAATGTAAACGCCACGCCCAGCAGCAGCACCGACAGCAGCGCGCTGCTCAGCGGCTCGGCGCAGCTCAGAATGCTCGCCTTCGGCCCGCCGATCATCTGTGCGCCTTTCAGGTACAGGCTGAACGTCAGCGCGGTGCCAATCACCACCAGATAGAAAAACGCCAGCAGCAGGCTGCCGTCAATCACGAACGTGGTCCCGCGCCCGGCGTAGAACGGCGTCAGCATTAGGCCGGCAATCAACATGCTCCAGCCGACAATCGGCAGCGTGCCGTAGCGGGCGATCAGCGTCGACGGATACGTGGTATAAAACGCGGCGGCAAACGCCGAGGCGATGCCGAAGAACAGCGCGGCAGGCGAGATGGAGAGCGAGGTTGGGTCGCCGTGGGTCACCAGCAGAAACGTGCCGATAAGCGACGTCAGAATGGCCGACAGCACAAACACGCCGGGGCGCTTTTTCCGCGCCAGGGCGAACCACGCCACGATGATGGTCGGGGACAGGAACTGCAGCACGGTAGCGGTCGCGGCGTTGGATTTTTCAATCGTCAGCAGGAAGGTGAGCTGCACGGTGAGCGCGCCGACGAGTGAGAAAATCAGCAGGCTGAGGGCGTCTTTGCGATGCTTGATGACCGAGAAAATCTTGTCGCCGTGCACGAAGGATAACGTCAGCAGGATCACGCCGGTAAACAATAGGCGAACCATGGTCAGGTAAGGCGAAGAAATGTGGCTTTTCTCCATGATGTACTGCGCGCAAACCCCCGAGCTGCCCCATAAAACGGCGGCGATCAGGACGTTTAGCATCCCTTTGCGTGTGGAACCCATGTTCTCCCCTGCTATGTTGTCTTTAATTCGGTCAACAGCATAGCATGGTTGTGTGCGGCCTGATGCCCTCACCCCGGCCCTCTCCCACGGGGAGAGGGAGCAAACACTAAAAACGGCAACGTTGCGTTGCCGTTTTGCTTTTACCTTAGAACCACGCCTCCCACATCGCGCCGACGTTGAAGTCGTCGAGGGTTTCGTCTTTGGTGTTGTTCACGCGCGCGGTGCGTTCGTTATCCACCTTACCGCCGGTCACGTAGAAGCGCAGCATCGGGCGGAACTCCGGCCCCATGGCGATGGACATGTTCTGCGACAGGGTCAGCTTCCAGCCCTTGTTGTCGCCGCCGTTGTCATAATCAACGTGCTGCCAGCCCGCTTCCAGCCAGGTCGAGTGAACGTCGTTCCACCAGTGCATCGGGCGCACGATGGCGTTGTAGTTCTTACGGTTGTCGGTGCTGTCACGGCTGTTGTCGTAGTCGTGGAAGGCGAGGATGTACTCTACCTGCGTCGCCTGGGTGAATTTGTACAGCCCTTCGAAGCTGGCGTAGACCGTGGTCAAATCCTCGGTTTTATTGAACACGCTGTTGTCCGAGTTATCGGAGTAGCGGGCGATCACCTTGTTCACGCCGCTGTCGTTGGTGTGGCTCAGCACCACGCCGCCCTGCCAGGCGTTCAGACGCTCGTCGCTCTCAATGGCTTTGGAGTCAAAGCCGTAGTTGGCGTACAGCTCCAGGTCGATAGGGCCGAGCTTCATGCCGTGAATTTTTGAGGTCGCGGCGTAGTTGCCCTTGTCGCCCGTGCCGGAGCCGCCGGTACAGGTGATGCGCGACGGGTTGGCCTCATCCTCCATCACTTCCGGGCTACAGGATTCCACCGCCGCCACGGTCGCAACGTCAAACTGCACGCCGCCGATATCGAAGTTCTTCACCCCGGCGCCCTGGCCGTCGTGGTTCATCCAGAAGTAGTCGTTGATGCCCTGCTGCGGACGCTGGTGGAAGTCACGGCCGGCCCAGAAATAGGCGTTCGGGTTGGAGGCCATAATGTTGGTCACCCCCGCGTAGGCTTTTTTCAGGTTAACCTCGTCTCCCCAGTGGTCGATCATCACGTTAACGTCCCAGATGGCGCCGTTTTCACCCTTGAAGGCCTTGGAGAGCTGGAACTCCCCGCCGTTGCCTTCGTTGCCCAGACGACCAATCGCGGACGCGCCGTTGTAGGAACCGTCCACCGCCACGTATTTCTGATCCGCGGCCTGGAAGTGCGCGCCGTAGCGGGCGTAGCCGGTAAATTTAATCCCGAACGGGATCGCCATATCGGGAGACTGCGCCGCGCTTTGCGGCTCGGTCACCACGTCCGCTTTTTTCGCGACCGCCGCGTCCATTTTGGCCTGACGATCTGCCAGGGCTTTGTCCACCGCTTTGGCCACAATGGCGTCGATTTGCTCCTGGGTGAATTCTTGTGCGAGCACGGAAATTGGGCAAAGCGCGGCGATAACCGCCATTGTTAATGGAAGTTTTTTAATCGTATTCATGGTTATCTCAATATAGTTTAATTTTATTCAGACAATAACCATCCCGCTCCGATCTGACAGAGTATGTCGCTATCATCAGAACAAGTGGATCTCTATTTAGGGTACAGAGGTATTACAGTAATTTTATTTCGCCATAGACTATCTCTGATATAGATGAATAATTTCTTCGGATAATTCACGCGCTAATAAGGAATTCATTAAGTGATCCTGCGCGTGCACCATAATTAAGGTCATCGGCTGGCGGGCTTCGCCCGCATCCTGCTCGATCAGTTTGGTCTGCATCTTGTGCGCCTGGCGCGCGTAGCCATCGGCTTCGCGCAGCAGGCTTTTCGCTTCGTCGATGTTGCCCTGACGCGCCGCGTGCAGCGCTTCAAAGCACAGGCTGCGGGACTGACCGGCATTGACGATAATTTCCATTACGGCTTCTTCTAAGACGATCATCACTATTACTCTCTGTCAAAACTGTTATTCAACGCGGTGGCGGCAAACCACTCTCCGCTCTTTTTAATAGTGCGCTTCTGCGTGGCTAAATCGAGCTGGATAAACCCGTAGCGATTTTTGTACGCATTGCACCATGACCAGTTATCAATAAACGTCCACATATGGTAGCCAAGACAATTGCACCCTTCGATAATACCCTTATGCAGCCAGGCTAAATGCTCAGAAATAAACTCAATGCGGTATTGATCGTTTATCTGGCCGTTTTCAATAAAGCGCTGCTCGTTTTCGACGCCCATGCCGTTTTCAGAAATAAAGCAGCGTGGGTTGCCGTAATTGTCGCGCAGGTTGACCAGAATATCGTAAATACCCGGCTCGTAGATTTCCCAGCCGCGGTACGGGTTCATCTTGCGGCCCGGCATCTCGTAGCTATCAAAGAACCACTCCGGCATAAACGGCGCCTGCGGGTTCACCGCGCTGTCGCGACACTTCACGCGACGCGGCTGATAGTAGTTCACGCCGAGCAGGTCGATTTTCCCTTCCGCAATCAGGAAACCGTCTTCCGGTTTACAGGCGGGTAATTGATCGTAGGATTTCAGCAGCGCTACGAGGTCCGCCGGGTATTCGCCGCGCAGGACCGGGTCAAGGAAGCTGCGGTTAAACATCAGGTCCGCAACGTTTGCCGCCTTCACGTCTGCCGGGTTCTGCGAGCGCGGATAGGACGGCGTCAGGTTCAGCACGATGCCAATTTCACCCGCGTAATGCCCGGCGCGATAGGCGCGGACGGCCTGCGCGTGGGCCAGCACGGTGTGATACGCCACGGTGGCTGCCCGCTTGAAATCCACCACGTTCGGATAGTGGAAGTCGTACAGATAGCCGCCTTCCACCGGCACGATCGGCTCGTTGAAGGTAAACCAGTGCAGCACGCGGTCGCCGAACAGCTCGAAGCAGATCTGCGCATAGCGGGCGTAAGCGTCCACCACGTCGCGGTTTTCCCAGCCGCCGATTTCCTGCATCGCCATCGGCATGTCGAAGTGGAACAGGGTCATAAACGGCGTGATGCCCTGCTCGTTTAGCTCATCAATCACCTGATTGTAAAAATCGACCGCTTCCGGGTTCACTTCACCGATGCCGTCGGGGATCAGGCGCGCCCAGCTAATCGAGGTGCGAAAGCTGTTGTGGTTCAGCTGCTTTAACAGCTGAATATCCGTTTTCCAGTGCTGATAGAACGTGGAGGTATGCTGCGGCCCCACGCCGTTGTGAAAACGGTTCGGCTCGCGGGCAAACCAGTAATCCCACGTGGTTTCACCCTCTCTTGCCCCTTCCGTCTGGAGAGCGGAGCTCGCGCTGCCCCACCAGAAGCTATCGGGAAATGCGTATTTCATGACCATTCCTCTTTGACTTAATTGCTAACTGTTTCAGCGTTACCGACGGTTGCCTGGGCCTTCTGCTCTTCGTTTTTGATGAGCGTACGCTCATAGGCGCGCAGGAACGGCAGATACATCAGCGCGGACATCACCATACAGACCAGACACATCACCACCGGGCTGAGCGCCCAGTTTGCCGCCCACGACGCGCCAATCGGTGCAGGGGTTGTCCACGGCGTTAACGACACAACCTGTGCCAGCCAGCCAAGCCGGGTTGCGCCGTACGCCAGGCAGGCGTTGACCAGCGGAACGAACACGAACGGGATAAACAGCATCGGGTTCATGATGATCGGCGCGCCGAACAGAATCGGCTCGTTGATGTTAAAGAAGCTTGGCACAACGCCCATTTTACCGATGGTGCGCAGGTGGGTAACGCGGCTGCGCAGCAGCAGGAACGCCAGCGGCAGGGTTGAACCTACGCCGCCAATCAGCAGGTAGTGATCCCAGAAGCCCTGCAGGTAAACGTGCGGCAGCGCCGCGCCTGCGGCGAGCGCCGCCTGGTTTGCGGAGAGGTTTGCCATCCAGAACGGGTTCATGATGCCGGTGACAATCAGCGAGCCGTGGATACCGGCGAACCAGAAGATCTGGCACAGCAGCACGGAGAGCAGAATGGCGGGCAGGGAGTCAGACGCGGACACCAGCGGCTCCAGCAGGTGCATGATCGCCTGCGGGATGATCATCCCGGTCTGCGCTTCGATAAACAGGTTCAGCGGGTGCAGCGTCCCGATCACCACCATCACCGGGATCAGGATCTCAAACGAGCGCGCCACGCCGGTCGGCACTTCCTTCGGCAGGCGAATGGTGACTTTGTTTTCCTTCAGCCACGCATACACGCGGGTGGAGTAAATCGCGGTGATAAGCGCAGTGAAAATCCCCTGGCCAGAAAGATACTGGGTCGAGATTTTGCCGTCGGCATAGGGCGCGGCGACCAGCAGGAAGGCCATAAAGGCCAGCAGGCCGGCCATCACCGGGTCGAGGTTGAACTGGCGTCCCAGGCTTGCCCCAATCCCCACCGAGATGAAGAAGGTCATGACGCCCATGCTGAGGTTAAACGGCAGCATCAGCTGCTCGCGGTAGGTCTGGGAGAAATCCAGCCAGCCGCGGGCAAAGCTGTTGGTGGTATCCGCCGAGAACGGCGGGAAGATGAACACCAGCATAAACGAGCCGATGATCATAAACGGCAGCGCGGCGGTAAAGCCGTCGCGGATTGCAATCACATACTTTTGCTGACCCAGCTTCGCGGCCAGCGGGGTAATTGACTGCTCAATCACCGCGACCATCGATTGATATAACGAACTCATGTGAACACCTTTTAGTGTGCCGCTTCGATGAGCGACAGAGCATAGTCCAGTACTTTATCGCCACGCTGCATGCCGTAGTCCATCATGTCGATGGGCTGTACCGGAATGCCTTGCGTCGCCGCCTTGTCTGAGAGCGTCTTTAACATGTATTTCACTTGCGGTCCGAGAAGGACAACCTGGTATTGCGGAAACTGCGTATCAAATTCGGAAACACCGTACGCATCAATCTTCACCGGCAAACCACGTTCATTCGCGACATCGACCATTTTGCTGACCAGCAGGCTGGTGGACATCCCGGCAGAGCAGCACAGCATAATCTTGAACATCGACAACCATCCTCTAAATGTAAAAAGTTATTGCGGAGATGATTGGACATCATACGGAAACCGGTTTCCATTTATAAAAGGCAGAAGTGTGACAACCATCAAGAAGCTGTGCTTATGGGGCTTATTACCACGATCTGCATCACGGAATTTGGCTGTTATGACGTCATTTTGAGTGGAAACGGAAAATCGGTTTCCATGAAAAACGGAAACGGATATACTCCGTACTGGCTATAATGTGAGCCGTAGCGGTAATGGAATTTGCAGGCGTGAAGTCGGCCTGCCAGGGGAGAGAGATGTCTACAATCAACGATGTATCACGTCTGGCCGGGGTGTCCAAAGCCACGGTATCACGGGTGTTGAGCGGGTCACGCGGCGTGAAGGAAGCCAGCCGTCAGGCCGTTTTAAAAGCGGTGGATGAGCTGAACTATCGGCCCAACGTGATTGCACAGTCGCTGCTCAGTCAGTCGACGGGCTGCATTGGCGTGATTTGCGCGCAGGAGAACATAAACCAGACCACCGGTTATCTGTACGCGCTGGAAAAACAGCTCAGCCAGCATCAAAAACACCTCCTGCTGCGTTTCGCGCACAGCAAAGCGGAAGTGATGAACGCCCTCGAAGAACTCTCCTGCGGCCTGTGTGACGACATCCTGGTGATTGGCGCGCGTTTCCCGCTGGACGTCGACATGGACAACGTCATTCTCGTTGACTGTATGGAGTCCGATAACGTCAACAGCATCCATTTCGATCACGCGTTTGCCGCCGAAACCGCCTGTAACTACCTCACCAGCCAGGGTCGCCGCCAGATTGCGCTGATCCACCCGCACGGCAGCGGTTTTGCCGACCAGGTGCTGCTCGGCTACAAGCACGCGCTGGAGAAAAACTTCCTCCCCTTTAATCGCAACCTCGTCTTTATGGACGCGACCTCGTCGTCCGTTGCGCTGCAGGAGCTGCTGAACAACGCCAGCACGCTGAACTTCAACGCGCTGCTGGTGGCCGACGAGCAGGAAGCCCAGCGGGTGATCCCGCAGCTGCAGGCGTTTAATAAATCGGTGCCGGACGACATCATGGTCTTCAGCCTGGGCGGGTCGCTGCACCTGCCGGGTATTCCGGTGATCCCGGCCATTGAGTATTCAATGGATGCGATGGCGGCCAGGATTGTCAGCTGGCTGACGGAGAAAACGCAGATGCTGGGGTCCTACGTGCTGCGCGGGGATCTCATTATTCCGGACGTGCGGAAGCGTTAAACGTGTGATGTAGGCCGGGTAAGCGCAGCGCCACCCGGCGAGCAGCATTCAATAGTCTTCCATACAATCTACCTGACTGACGGCATCCCAGTAGGCGTCCAGGTTGTCGCGCTTCACGGCGGTGATGGCGTTTTTGATCAGCAGCTGGTTGGCCTCCGACGACAAAATCATCGCCTGCCAGGCCTTATCGCTCTGTTTTTTCTGTGGCGTGCAGGTTTTCTTAATATCTTTAAGGACCTGCTGCTTTATTTGCGCCTCTTTCGCCGGATCCTCTTTTTCCTGAGCATGGACAAACGCGGCGAAGAGCAGACAAACCAGCAGGCAGACCAGATGCGCAGCTTTCATCAACAACCCCCTTTAGAATTCACATGCTTCCAATGAAATATATCGTTACATTCAGTGTAGCGACTCCAGTCAAAAGTATGAATTTACGCTTTCTGCGTCCGGGACCCGATTGCCAGCGCAATACAGTAGCTCAGGAGTATCGCCAGGCTCATTTTGAGCATCGTTTCTCCGCCGATACCGGCAAGGGGCGTTGCGATGCCGCCAAATAAAAACATCAGCATGCCCAGGATAGCCGACGCCGTGCCGGACTCCTTCACGTCGACGGCGCTCATCGCTTCTGAACCCGCAATGGTGCTAATCCCGCTGTTAAACGCGACGGTGAAAAAGAGTGCAACCAGCGCCGGCACGGATAGCTGCATCCACGCAAAGAGCAACGTCAGCCCCGCGCAGGACACGGCCAACACCAGGCCTATTTGCATTAACCCTTCCGCCGGATGGCGGCGTGCCAGGCGGGAGAAAATCAGCGCCGAGACGATAAGCCCGATACCGTTCACGCCGAACAGCAGGCTGAACTGCATTGCGCTCAGGCCATACTCGTTTTGCATCACAAAGGAGGATGCCCCGATATAGGAGAACAGGCCCGCCAGCATGAAGGCCTGGATCAGGCAGTAGCGCATGAAGCGACGATTTTTAAGTACTGTCCTGGCGGTTTGCGCCAGCGAACCCCCGCTCTGTTTCTCAGTGAGGGACTCGCGGATAAACAGCTGGCTGGCGATCAGCAGCGCCAGACCCGCCCCGGCCATCACCCAGAACAGCATCCGCCAGTCGAAGTGCGACGCGATATAGCCCCCGAGTACCGGAGACACCACGGGCGCGATGCCGTTAACCGTCATCAGCAGGGCAAAAAACTGCGTCAGCATCGTGCCGTGATAGCTATCGCGGGCGATGGAGCGTGCGAGTACGGAGCCGCCCGCACCGGCAACGCCCTGCACAAACCGCCAGCCGATCAGGGCGTAAATATTCTGCGTGCTCGCGCAAAGCACGGAGGCCATTACAAACAGCAGAAGCGAAAACAGCAGCGGCGTTTTACGTCCGATACGATCGCTTAGCGGGCCGAAAAAGAGTTGCCCCAGCCCCAGGCCAATCAGCGCCGAGGTCAGCGAAAGCTGGGTCAGCGTGGTGGAGGCGTTGAGCTCGGTGGCGATCTCCGGCAGCGCCGGAAGATAAAAATCAGAGCACAGCGGCCCGATCGCCGTCAGCAGGCCAAGAATGGCCGCAAAAGAAAAAGAGAGTTTTGCCATAGGTATTTACCCTGATGGCCGGGCAACGTTGCGCCGCCCGGCAGTGATGTTACTGGATCCCGCCGCCCAGCGACTGCCACAGCGTGATGCGGTTCTCCAGGTCGGTTTGCTGTAGCGCAATCAGCGATTCCTGCGCCGACCACAGCGACCGCTGCGCGGTCAGTACCGTCAGATAATCCCCTGCGCCCGCCTTATAGCTGCGGGTGGCCACATCCAGCGTTTTCTGCTCCGCCGCGACGTATTCGCGCTGGGCGTCGAGCTGCTCGCTCAGGGTTTCGCGTCGCGCCAGCGCGTCGGCCACGTCCTTAAACGCGCTCTGGATGGTTTTCTCATAGGTGGCGATCAGCCCTTTCTTCTCCGCTTCCGCATAGCGCAGCTGCGCCAGGTTGTTCCCGCCGCTGAACAGCGGCAGGGTGATGGACGGCGCGAATGACCAGACCTTCATCCCATGGCTGAACAGGGATGACAGCGAATCGCTGCCGACGCCCGCGCTGGCGGTCAGGGAAATGGTCGGGAAGAAGTTGGCGCGCGCCGCGCCGATGTTGGCGTTGGCGCTCAGCAGGTTATGCTCGGCCTCCTGAATGTCCGGGCGACGCAGCAGCGCGCTGGAGCTGACGCCCGCCGGGATCAGCGTGATGGCGTTATCGCTCAGGCTCTCCAGCGTGCCGGGCAGCAGGTTCTCCGGCACCGTATCGCCCGCCAGCAGGTTGAGGGCATTTTTATCCTGCATTACCAGCGTCCGGTAGCTCGCCACGCTGGCGCGCGCCTGCTGGTAAACCGCCATCGCCGAGCTGACGTCCGTGGCGGCCGCGACGCCTACTTCCTGCTGGCGTTTGACGATTTTGAGCGAGTTCGCGGCGCTCTCCATGGTGGATTCCGCCAGCGCCAGATTGCTGTTGTCCGCCGCCAGCGTCACCCAGGCCGTAGTCAGCTCGCTGACCATCGTCAGGCGCGTGTTCTGCGCGGTGAACTCGCTGGCAAGCCAGGTTTCACGCGCGGCGCGGGAGAGGCTCTGGTTGCGGCCAAACAGATCCAGCTCGAAGCTTGAGACCGCACCGTTGGCTTCGTCGCTGGTTGTCACGCCGCTCGCCAGCGTGCGGCTGCGGGTGTGGCTCAGCCCGGCGTCCACCGTCGGGAACAGGGATGAGCGCGTTTCACCATACAGGGCGCGGGCGGCGTCGATATCCGCAATCGCTTTTTGCACGTCGCGGTTGCTGTTAAGCCCCATCGTCACCACGCTTTTCAGCCGCGCATCGTTCATCACCTGCTGCCACTGGCTCACCACGGCGGTGGCTTCGCCGTGCGCGCCGGGCAAGGTTGCCGGGACGGGGGCGTCCGGACGCTGATACGTTGGGTCTAACGACACGCAGCCTGCGCTCAGCAGGGCTAACGCTAAAACAGTGACACGAAACATTATGGCCTCCGGTTTGCGTGCTTACCGGAGAACAGACGTTTCACCAGTACAAAGAATAAGGGGACGAAGAAAATCGCCAGCAGCGTGGCGGCCAGCGTCCCGCCGATGATGCCGGTACCGATCGCCACGCGGCTGTTGGCCCCGGCACCGGTGGCAATCGCCAGCGGCGTCACCCCTGCAATAAACGCCAGCGAGGTCATGATGATCGGACGCAGACGCGTCTGGGCGGCACGCAGCGCGGCGCGCGTCAGGGAGTACCCTTCTGCGACTTTGGCTTCGGCAAACTCCACAATCAGGATGGCGTTCTTCGACGACAGGCCGATGGTGGTCAGCAGCGCCACCTGGAAGTAGACGTCGTTGTTCAGCCCGCGCAGGGAGGCGGCGACGGCCGCGCCCAGCACGCCAAGCGGGATCACCAGAATGACCGAGATCGGCACCGACCAGCTCTCATACAGCGCCGCCAGGCACAGGAACACGACCAGGATGGAGAGGGCATACAGGCTCATCGCCTGGCCGCTCGCCAGCTTTTCCTGCAGCGACAAGCCGCTCCACGCCCAGGTGCTGCCGGACGGCAGGCTGTTTGCCAGCTGCTCCATTTTGCTCATCGCCGTGCCGGAGCTTGCGCCGCTGGCGTTTTCGCCCTGAATTTCATACGCCGCCGAGCCGTTGTAGCGCACCAGGCTTTCCGGGCCATACTCCCAGCGGGTGGTGGCGAAGGCGGAGAACGGGGTCATGGTGCTGTCGCTGCCGCGCACAAACCATTTGTTGAGATCCGACGGCACGGCGCGGTAGTCGCTGTCGCCCTGGATGTAGACCTTTTTCACGCGGCCGCGATCGATAAAATCGTTCACGTAGGTCCCGCCCCAGGCGCTGGAGAGGGTGTCGGTAACGTCGCTCAGGGACAGCCCCAGCGACACGGCCTTGTTGTTATCAATATCCACCTGCAGCTGCGGCATCTGCGGCAGATCGTTGGCGCGCACGGCGTGCAGCGAATCGTCCTGATTGGCTTCGCCAATCAGCTGGTTACGCAGCTTCAGCAGCGCGTCGCGGTCGGTGCCGCCGCTGGCCATCAGCTCAAAGGTAAAGCCGTTGCTCTGGCCTAAACCATCAACCGCCGGAGGCGTCATGGCGAATATAGTGGCATCCCGAACGGTGCTCAGCTCCTGCGTGGCGCGCAGGGCAATGGCCTGCGCGGTATTCTCGTCGCCTTTACGCTCTGACCAGTTTTTCAGGGAGACGAACGCCATCCCGGCGTTCTGGCCGCTGCCGCTGAAGCTGAAGCCTTCAATGGTGAAGATGACGTTGGTATTGGCTTTCTCTTTGGTGAGGAACCACTCGCGCACCTGGCGGCTTACCTCGGCGGTACGTACCGTGGTTGCGCCAGCAGGCAGGGTGTACTGCACCATGATTTCGCCCTGATCTTCCGTCGGCAGGAAGCTGCCCGGCAGCTTCAGCATCGCGAAGCCCATCGCGCCGCAGAGCAGGGCGTAGATGACCATCATGCCGCCGGAGCGGCGCAGGGCGCGCAGTACCTTGTTCTGGTAGCCGTGCTCGGTCCTGCTGTAGAAGCGGTTAAACGCGCCGAAGAAGCCCTTTTTGTGCGGGGGCGTATGGCGCAGGATCGCGCCGCAGAGCGCCGGGGTCAGGGTTAACGCCACCACCACGGAGAGGAACATCGCCGAAATAATGGTGACCGAGAACTGGCGGTAAATCACCCCGGTGGAGCCGCCAAAGAAGGCCATCGGCAGGAATACCGCGGAGAGCACCAGCGCAATGGCGATCAGCGCGCCGGAGATTTCGCCCATCGATTTTTCGGTCGCTTCACGGGCGGGCAGCCCCTCGTCGCGCATAATACGCTCGACGTTTTCCACCACCACGATGGCGTCATCCACCAGAAGCCCAATCGCCAGCACCATCGCAAACAGCGTCAGGGTATTGATGGAGTAGCCGAACAGCGCCAGCACGCCGAAGGTGCCCAGCAGAACGACCGGTACCGCCAGCGCCGGGATCAGCGTCGCGCGGATGTTCTGCAGGAACAGGTACATCACTACCACCACGAGGATAATGGCTTCGAACAGGGTCTGAATCACGTCCTCAACGGAGATCTTGATGAACTCGGTGCTGTCCTTCGGGTAGGCCACGTCGTAGCCTTCCGGCATCGACTTTTTGAACTCGGCAATCTTGTCTTTTACCGCCGTGGCGGTGTTGAGCGCGTTCGCGCCCGGTGAGAGCATGACCGCCATACCCGCCGCCGGGTGGCCGTTCAGCTTCGCCGTGGCGGTGTAGTCTTCGCTGCCCATCTCCACGCGGGCGACGTCGCTAATGTGCACGACCGCGCCGTTGGACTGGCTCTTCACGATGATCTTTTTGAACTGATCGACCGTCTGCAGGCGCGACTGGGCGCGCACGGTGGCGGTCAGCTGCTGGGCATTAGACGAGGGCAGCGCGCCGATTTTACCGGCGGAGACCTGCACGTTCTGGGCTTCGATCGCGCTCTGCACGTCGGACGGCATCAGCGAGTACGACGCCAGCTTCGCCGGATCGAGCCAGATGCGCATGGCGTATTCCGCCCCGAACACCTGCAGGCTCCCGACGCCCTCCACGCGCGCCAGCGGGTCCTGCATATTGCTCACCAGCCAGTCGGCGATATCCGAGCTGCTGGCGGCGTCGGTTTTGTCATACACGCCCATGATCAGCAGGAAGTTGCTCTGCGATTTCTCGACGGTAATGCCGGACTGCTGCACCTCGGTCGGCAGGCGGGATTCCGCCTGCTGAACCTTGTTCTGCACCTGCACCTGCGCGGTGTCCGGGTCGGTTCCCTGCTCGAAGGTGACGTTGATGCTTACCGACCCGTCCGAGCTGCTGGTGGAGGTGAAGTAGAGCAGGTTATCCAGCCCGGTGAGCTGCTGCTCGATCACCTGCGTCACGCTGTTTTCCAGCGTCTGCGCGGAGGCGCCGGTGTAGGTGGCGGAGATTTTGATCGACGGCGGGGCAACGTCCGGATACTGCGCTACCGGCAGCGTGCGGATCGCCAGCATCCCGGCGAGCATGATGAGAATAGCGATGACCCAGGCAAAGACCGGGCGACGCACGAAGAAGCGGGAGAACATCAGGCGTTTCCTCCGCTGGCTTTCATCTCTTCGGCTTTCACTTCCTGCCCGGCGGTGACTTTGTCGGTGCCTTCTACAATCAGCTTATCGCCCGCCTTCAGGCCGCTCAGTACCAGCCATTTGTCGCCATAGGTATCGCCCGTCTCCAGCTGACGCTGCTCGACCTTGCTGCTGGCGTTTACCACCAGCGCGGTGGCGGTGCCTTTGGCGTCGCGGGTGATGCCCTGCTGCGGGGCGAGGATCGCGTCGCTCATGACGCCTTCATCCACTCTTGCGCGAACGAACATGCCGGGCAGAAGCTGATGCTGCGGGTTAGGGAAGACGGCGCGCAGGGTGACGGAGCCGGTCGATTCATCTACCGCCACTTCGGTTAACGCCAGACGGCCTTTCTCGCCGTAGGTGCTGCCGTCTTCGAGGATTAACGACACGCTCAGCGTATCGCTGTTGGTGGCAAGGGTTTGCTTGCGTAAACGCAGCAGATCGGCGCTGGAACGCGTGAGATCGACGTACATGCTGTCGAGCCCGCGAACGGTGGCGAGGGCGGTATCCTGCTGGGCTGTCACCAGCGCGCCGGGGGTCACGGAGGAGATGCCGATGCGTCCGGCAATCGGCGCGGTGACGGTGGTCCAGTTGAGGTTAATGCGGGCGCTTTCCTGCGCGGCCTTCTTTGACTCGACGCTGGCCTTGTCCTGCGCGCAGGTGGACTTCGCGTCCTCGGCGTCCTGACGCGACACGCCGTCGTCTTTCACCAGCTGCGCATAGCGCTGGGCTTTCTGGCAGTCGGCCTGCACCAGCGCCTGCGCCTGCTTCAGCGCCGCGGCGGCTTCATCGTAGGCTGCGCGGTAGCTGGCGGGGTCGATCTGATACAGCGCCTGCCCGGCCTTTACCGTATCGCCTTCGGTGAACAGCCGCTTCTGAATAATGCCGCCCACCTGCGGGCGCACTTCGGCGCTCATGGCGGCGGCGGTGCGCCCGGTCAGCTCGCTGACGACGGAGACCGGCTGGCTCATGAGCGTGACAATCCCCACTTCCGGTAAAGGACGCTGGGGAGCAGATGTTTGCGCATTGTCGCACCCTGTCAGGAGGAGTAATGCCGCGATGGAGGTTGTTATGGTTTTCATAATCTTTTTCCAGGGTGAACGATGCCTGTCCTGTTAATCGCTTAACAGGAAGGAGGGCTAATTAAAGGCACAGCGATACCGCATCTCTGGCTGAGCCAGAAATGTAAAAAAGGGGAATTACTTATTCCCGCTAATTATTCATATGCGATTACTTCGCAGTGAAAAGCATATTTAAAATATCCTGATAAAGGGGTTCTAATTGTTCTGACGGCACTTTTAACGGCGTGAGTCGTCGGTAAATCGTTCCTTCGATCATCACGGCGGTAATCTCCACGCAGCAGCGAATATGCTCGTCGCTCAGGTGGGGAAACTGTTTTTTCAGATGCGCGCAGGCGTTGGCGAACATGCGCGATTCGGCTTCGATCAGCATGGCGGCAACCTGAGGATTGCGCGTGGCCTCGGCGGACATTTCGAGCATCAGCGCATCGTCGTCTTCGTTGAGGGTCTGTCGCCATGCGAGCGCCTGCGGCATCCCTTCCACCAGGGTTTTACCCTGCATCTCCTCGATGCGCGAGTCGATGATGCGACGGATCATCTCTTCAATAATCGCGTCTTTGTTACTGAAATAACGGTAAATTTGTCCGACGCTGAGCCTCGCCTCGCTGGCAATCTGCGACATGCTGGCGGCGTGAAACCCGCTGGCGCGAAAGCAGCGGCGCGCGGCGGTAACGATCTCGTCCTGGCGCAGTTTTTGACGTTCTTCCAGCTTAGTGCTCATCGTCGGCTACCGTGTAAAAGTGAGAATGATCGTTCTCATTATACGTTTTAGGCGCGTATTGGAAAGACTTTTTTTATTTACATATTGAAGGAATATTTCCTGGTTTAAACAATGGAGGAAATAAGGAGTTTTTATGAAGGTTAAGCTGTGAGATATTCAGATTGCGCTGAAAATAAGGAGAACAATATGCATCTGAGCACGACTGATAACGTCACACCGCAGGAAAAAGAAGAGTTATTAACGGGGCTAAGAGCCTATAACGGGCAGTTTTTAGATCTGGCAACCTTTAGCGGCGATATTGGCGTTTACGTGCGAGACGATAATGGCGCAATGCTGGGCGGGTTAATCGGGGTGCGTAAAGGCGACTGGCTGAATATCGACTTTCTGTGGGTCAGCGATACCGTTCGGGGTTCCGGCGTGGGCAGCCAGCTCATCAAAACGGCCGAAGACGAAGCGCGACGCAAAGGCTGCAGGCACGCGCTGGTCGATACCGCCAGCTTCCAGGCGCGCCCTTTCTATGAAAAACAGGGCTACCAGCTGCAGATGTCCCTGCAGGATTACCCGTATGAGGGCATGCAGCGCCACTATCTGGCGAAGGCGCTTTAACCGCCCATCCCGTTGCCAATCACCGCCAGCGCATGACGCACAATTCGGTCCGGCGAGAGGGCATTTAGCCTCTCGTCATTGCGCATGCGTGAGAACGGCACCAGCACCAGGCTCAGCAGCGTGGTGAACAGCAGTTCCGGGGCCAGTTCATTATTCAGCTTCCCTTCCTGCTGCCAGCCTTTGATGGTGGCGAGCGTCGCCTGATATTTTTCATCGCCAAACCGCGCCTGGAGATGGGTGCGCAGAACGGGCATCTCACCGATCACTTCCTGCATCCACAGGGGAGCAAACCAGCGATACTCTTCGGCCAGCTCGGCCAGCACCTTCACCATTTGCGTGAGGGCAATGACGGGAGAGTCGCGGTTATCGGCGAAAATGGTGCCGATCTTGCTGCGTAACGGCAGGAAACGCTCCTCAACCATTGCATCCAACAGCTGCTCTCGGGAGTTGAAGTAGTAGTGCAGCATCGCAGGCGTGACGCCTGCCTCTTTGGCGATAGCGTTCAACGAGGTGTTGGCGATCCCCTGACGAGAAAAAAGGTTAAGGGCGATATCCAGCAGCTGCTCGCGGCTGGCGGTGACGCGCTTGCCGCCGCGCGGACGTCCCGGGCGGCGCGGTTCAGAATTGTCTTTTTGTGCTGACATGGTCGCAGTATCTCTTGATCTTATTCATCACTTACACAAATATTAATTATACGATTAATTAATTTCAAGTGATGTCTTATGGAGTCCGACGTAATGACTCAACCTGCGCAAAAAGCGCCGTCGATTAAGCTGCTGTTCAGCGCCCTGCTGCTGGTGATGCTGCTCTCTGCGCTGGATCAGACCATTGTCTCTACCGCGCTGCCGACCATCGTCGGCGAGCTTGGGGGGCTGGATAAGCTCTCATGGGTGGTAACGGCCTATATCCTCAGCTCCACCATCGTGGTGCCGCTGTACGGCAAGTTCGGCGATCTGTTTGGGCGTAAAATCGTCCTGCAAATCGCGATTGTCCTTTTCCTCGTGGGCTCCGCGCTGTGCGGGCTGGCGCAAAACATGACTCAGCTGGTGCTGATGCGCGCCCTGCAGGGGCTGGGCGGCGGCGGCCTGATGGTCATCAGCATGGCCGCCGTCGCGGACGTGATCCCGCCGGCCGATCGCGGGCGCTATCAGGGGCTGTTTGGCGGCGTATTCGGGCTGGCGACGGTCATTGGGCCGCTGATCGGCGGGTTTATCGTCCAGCACGTCTCCTGGCGCTGGATTTTCTACATCAACCTGCCGCTGGGGCTGTTTGCCCTGCTGGTGATTGGTGCGGTGTTCCACGGCAGCGCGCGGCGCAGCAGGCATGAGATTGACTATCTGGGGGCGATTTACCTCAGCATGGCGCTGCTGTGCATCATCCTGTTTACCACCGAAGGCGGAACCGTTCGCCAGTGGAGCGACCCGCAGCTGTGGTGCATTCTGGCCTTTGGCCTGACGGGCATTGCCGGGTTTATCTATGAGGAGCGGCTGGCGTGGGAGCCAATCATCCCGCTGTCGCTGTTCCGCGACCGCAGCTTCCTGCTCTGCAGCCTGATTGGCTTTATCATCGGCATGTCGCTGTTCGGCTCGGTGACCTTCCTGCCGCTGTACCTGCAGGTCGTGAAAGACGCCACGCCAACGCAGGCCGGCCTGCAGCTCATCCCGCTGATGGGCGGGCTGCTGCTGACCTCCATTATCAGCGGGCGGATCATCAGCCGTACCGGGAGATACCGTCTGTTCCCGATCCTCGGCACGCTGCTCGGCGTGGTGGGGATGTTTTTACTGACCCGGATTTCTATCTCGTCTCCGACCTGGCAGCTGTACCTGTTCACCAGCGTGCTGGGCATGGGGCTGGGCCTGGTGATGCAGGTGCTGGTTCTTGCGGTGCAGAACAGCGTGTCGGCGGATCAATACGGCGTAGCCACCTCTGGCGTCACGCTCTTCCGTTCCATTGGCGGGGCCATTGGCGTCGCGCTGTTTGGCGCGGTGTTCACGAACGTTCTGCAGTCAGGGCTGGTCGACAGGCTGCCTGAAGGGGCGGAACTGCCGCGCGAGCTGAACCCGACCGCCATTCATCATCTGCCAGACGCCCTGAGGCTGGACTATCTCGATGCGTTCGGCTCGGCCATCCACGCGGTGTTCCTGCTGGCGGCGGGGATTATGGTGCTGGCGTTTGCGCTGTCGTGGTTTTTACGTGAGGCGCCGCTGCGTCGGCAGGCGTGACTCCATCGCCCGGTGGCGCTTTGTTTACCGGGCCTACAACACCTCCGGGCGTAGGTCGGGTAAGCGTAGCGCCACCCGACAATAGGCCGCATATAACGTATCCTTCTTATTGATTCCTTTTCGTTTTTTAGAGAGCCGTCTCGTTGTCGATATAGTCTTCTAAACGTTTATCAAAAGGAACTTCTCGTGAAACTTCGACTGGGTGCGCTTCTCCTGACTGGGCTGCTGCTCGCGGGCTGTGACCAAAACAGCAACGATGCCAAACACATTAAGGTCGGCGTGATTAACGGCGCCGAGCAGGACGTGGCGGAAGTCGCCAAAAAGGTGGCAAAAGAGAAGTATGGGCTGGACGTGGAGCTGGTCGGCTTTAGCGGCTCGCTGCTGCCCAACGATTCCACCAACCACGGGGAGCTGGACGCCAACGTGTTCCAGCATCGTCCGTTCCTGGCGGAAGATAACAAGGCGCACGGCTACAGGCTGGTTGCAGTTGCCAACACCTTCGTTTTCCCGATGGCCGGCTACTCCCGCAAGATTAAAGCGGTGTCTGAGCTGAAGGACGGCGCAACCGTTGCCATCCCTAATGACCCAACCAACCTCGGCCGCGCGCTGCTGCTGCTGCAAAAAGAGAAGCTGGTTACCCTCAAGCCAGACGTTGGCCTGCTGCCAACGGCGCTGGATATCACGGCAAACCCGAAGAACCTGAAGATTATGGAGCTTGAAGGCGCGCAGCTGCCGCGCGTGCTGGACGACCCGAAAGTGGATGTCGCCATCATCAGCACCACCTATCTCCAGCAAACCGGGCTTTCTCCGGTTCACGATAGCGTCTTCATCGAAGATAAAAATTCGCCGTACGTGAACATTGTCGTCACGCGTGAAGACAACAAAGACGCCGAAAACGTGAAGGAGTTTATTCAGTCCTATCAGTCTCCTGAGGTGGCAAAAGCCGCTGAGACGATCTTCAACGGCGGGGCGGTGCCGGGCTGGTAATCTGCTGGCCTTAGCGCGTCACCCGTGCATCAATCCGGCTTTCCGGCCAGAGGAAACCCTGGCCGAAGCGTGCCCCCGTTGCACGGGCTCGTTCCAGATCCTGTGAGTTCTCTATACCTTCTATGACGATACGGCCAGCAATCCCGGTTTTAACCGTGTCGATATACGGGGCAAGCGGCGCAGGTGAATTCAGCTCTGAACGATCGATTTTTACCCCGTCGAGCGCAAGTGCAAGGTGCTTGAATTCTTCTGTCAGCTCGCGAGTGAGATCGTCCAGCCAGATCTTCCAGCCCGCCGCCCTGAGCTGATTAAGGGTCTTACGCAGGCGCTGCCGTTCAGCTTCGTGCATGCGGGTGATGGTCAGCGGGTCCTGTATCTCTATCGTCAAACGCTGCTGGTGGCGCAGCGAAAGCAATAGCCGGACGGCGCGATCGTCAAGGAAGTGTTCAGCCGGAAGGTTTAACCAGTAATGGCCGCGATCTGGCATCTGCAGGAGGGTAGTCGCCTGCCAGAAAAAAATCTGCAGCGCAGAACGGGCAGGGAGTGAGGCAAAGAAAACGTCAAGATTGACGTTGTGGATCTCCACGAGAACTTCATGCGCGACAACGTGGCCTGAATGAAAGTCGACAAGCGGCTGGAATCGCAGCCCTGAGATGCTTTGCAATACGGGAGAGGGGAGAACGGTATACATGGAACAGCCTTCAGAAAACGAAAAAAGGTTCCCGCGGACACGGGAACAAAAGGCAAACGACACACGGTCAAATACTTAATTCAATATCCAGCGGATGCTTTGGTAGAACGAAGGGCCTCGCACCGCCTTCAGTTTGTTCATGGCATTATTCTTGTAGAAATAAACCAGCCTCACGTTGCAGCCCAGCTGGCGGGCAATCTGCTTGGTTTTCAGGTTACAGGAGTAGCCGCGCAGTACGCTGGCCTCCTCGCTGGACAATCTTGCCGGAGTGCGCAGGCGGGTCGTCATGCTCACGTTATAGAGACCGGGCGCCTGCGGCGTCTGGCTCATCAGGATTTGCCACAGCGCTTTGATATCGCCGAGAGAAACCCTTTTGCTGATGACCCCGTCAACATGCTTAAACTTCAAATAACCGACGGACAACGAATAGATATAGATCTTAGCCCCGGGCTGCTTTTGCTTAATACACAGAATATCGTCATTGGTTGTGACTCTGAAATGACCGGTATTCAGCGGGTCGTAAATAATAATGTCATACGGCTGTTCGCTAAGCGCAAGATCTTCGATATGCGTAAACCCATGGAAAATGACATCCTGTTGTACCTCTGACTCACGCTTTCCTAATGATTGCAGGCCAATCATGGTGAATTCACAGCTATCAACCACGGCAACGTGAATTGTTTTTTTGTTTATCATTGGCATTCTCCTTTCGCTGAATAATCAGTCCCTGGAAGAGAAAATAGCGAACTACTTTTTTAATTGTCTGATGCGACGGAGTAAATGTAAGCCAACAGAAACAGAGGAGTAAAGAGCATGCTAATTATTGGGGGAATATAAAAATGAAAAATTGATTTAATGATAAATACAACTGCTTTAATCTTTTAATAATCTTCACGTTAGATTTTTATCCTGGCAATAGCCCAATATTAAGCTTTAGTCTGGTTTTAAATACCGTTAATCCACGGATTTTACGTGGTTTTCCTGCCGTATTGTCAGAAAAAATCATAGTCAGAGCGCGATCTCTCCTGCATTCTTGCATTCCTTAACGACAGAGCTAAAGGATAAAATAGAAGTTATTCTATAAATTTAATATCCCTGTTCAGAATTTTAGCATTCAGGAGGATAAAATCCTGGCGCGAAGAGGTTGTGACTGCAGGAGGCATAACCTATTATCATTTTCTTTTTTACGATAATTTAGACATAATATGATAAATGCTGAAACTCCCGTCAGGGTGATGATATTCTACAAAATAAATATATTTGCGGAGGTAATATGTCAGGCCCTCCAGAATCTTCTCCCCGATTACGAATTGCAGATCACCATCATCGACTCAACAGAAAAAATGCTGACGTCTCTGGCGGATGATGCTTTTGATGTTTTTATTACCGAGTTTAATTATCTTCTTAATCACAAAGAGTGGAGCACTGAGACCAGCGCTCGCTTAACGCTTTTATGTAAGTCAAACGCTGTTCGACGCGTTCTTTTTGTTCCCGATCTGCAGTATGGGTTATTAAAAAAAGTGCTGGAGATGAAGTTTGAACTGACCATCAGCCTGCAGGATGAGATGACAGAGCTGAAAAATGAGCTGCATACGCTCATGCTGACAGAAGAGCCGAAACCGGTCGTCTCTTCCTGGCTCAGGAAAGCGATGAGGGCAGGATCGCGGTCGCGTTCCGTGCTCTCATCAAGGGAATGGGAGGTGATTCATTTGATCGTGGAAGGGTACTCTATTACCGAGATTGCCCGTCACCGAAACCGCTCCGTAAGCACAATTGCCACGCAGAAACACAATGCGATGAAGAAGCTCAATCTTTCCAACCATAGCGAGTTGATTAGGTATCTGCAGACGGTTGGAAAGATGGGAGGCTAGCCCGCGTCAGGGGTAGATGATATTCAACGTTGCGGAGGTATTGATCTTCCCCTGAGACACTTTTGCGGGTGCCCAAACAGAGTAGTACGCCGCCATAGGCAGGGTGAAGTGCTCGCTCAGCGCCCCGCCTGCCGCCACGTTGAAAATCATCGTGGCGTTACCGCGGCTGGTGGTAGACGTTGAAAAAATGACCGGCATTTGCGGATTATTACGCTGAATCAGCCGCAGGCCCACGCCCTGAGCGGCGCCGCTGGTGCTGTCGATCAGCACGGAACTGTCGGTCGACAGCAGCTGCGTGCTGGAGAGGAACATCTCAATAGCCCGGTCTGAATTGCCGTTAGCGCCCACGTTCTGGCAGCTCATGTTCAGCGAGAAAGGCGTCAACCCTGGTTGTGAAGCCGCGTTCAGCTGAGGAATGCCGAGCGTTGGGAGTTTGACGGTCAGCCCGGCGTTATCGAACGAGCAGGTGGTCAGCTTCGGCGCATATTTGATGGTCATCGGCTGGCCGAACATGTCGCGGTTGTCGTAGGGCCACTGGAATCCGTTGAACAGCCACTGGACAATCTTCACCAGCTGGCTGATTGGCCAGCCGATGATTTCCCAGAATGACATGCCGCTCATATCGCTCACGAACATCACGTCACTCATGGTTGCCGTGTCCCCGGCGAGCGTGGTCCCGCTCTGGTTCACGAGCGTGAAGCGCACCGTAAATGGCGTGTTCAGCTCCGACGCCGTATGGCTGCCGCTGGCGGAGAGCGTCTTGTTGGGCTGGGTGCTGGTGATCTCCGCGTGCACCATATATTTGTTGTTGCTGAACCCGAGTATGGTGGCGTAGCTGCTGTTGGTTGACAGGATCGGGGTATAGGAGAACTCGCTGTTGCTCGTTGAACAGTTAAACGAGCCGCTGTACTGCGTGGTATAGCTCCCCGTCCAGGTCGGCGTGGCCGGGCTGAGCTTGTCGGACAAATCAACGCTGATAGGCGTGCCGTAGACAATGCTGCCGCCGGAGCAGGTGGCGTAGCTGGCGGTGCTGACGCACGCCAGAAGCAGAAGAGTGAAGAACCTTAACATAATGATATTCCGTAATTAATGGCAAACCGATGACGGACTGTCCAGCCCCCAGGCCGGTGCGGAGATTTCGCATGTGCCGCCGCGAAGATGAACGTTGAGCGCGCGCGGCGGCTGTTCGGCACGGATATAGAGCACGCTTGCCTGGCCGACGTAACCCACAGATTCGCCTTTTTCATCCAGCACTTCGGTCCCAAATGGCAGCGGCCTGCCGTCGGCGCGCGTGGCGCGAAGCACCCATGACTGACGTTTGTCGGTTTCAAAGCGAACGTAGTTCACGGCGCCATCGTACGGAGCCACGTTGGCCATGTTGCCGAGCACTTCCGCGCCCGAGCTGTTTTCGGTTTCAGACAGCGTGATTGAGTTCTTGCGGTAGGGGGTTGCGTAAGGCACCAGCGCCACGCCGTCGCGATTGGTCACGATGCTTTCGTCCCCGTTCACCATCAGCCCCTCGGCCTGCGGCGCGTCCACGATTGTCATGGTCGAACCGGTTTCGTTGGAGGCGAGAACATGCCACGGGTAAGCCACCAGGCTTCCGCGTCCGTTGAGACCGGTCTGGCGGTAGTCTGAAGATTCACTGTAAGAGCCGCCAAGGGTGGCAAAACTGGAGCGATAGGCCGTGTTAACGCTTGCCGAGTTATTTCCTCCTCGCGCGTTACTGCCTGAGAAGGTGTAGCTCAGGCGGTTCGACTCCAGCGCGTTGCCGCTCATGCTGATATTGCTCTGCTCGTAGTGAGAATCGCTGGCCGTCAGGCTGGAGGTTATCCATGCATTATTATCAAACAGCGAGAACGGCAGGCTGAGCGAGAGATAAAAGCGCGTCTCTTCCGCCCTGTCGCTGTTACGGACGCGGCTTGCCGAAAGGGTATAGCTGGCGCGGCCGATCGCGTTTGAATATCCGGCCTGATATTCGCGCGTGGTTTGCTGTGAATTCCAGTAATCACGCTGCGTCCCGGAAATAAACACCGTCCCCCAGCTCTCTGCCAGGCGCTGGTTCAGGTTGAGCGTTAAGGTATTTTTAGGCTGCGCCGCGCGCAGGGCATCCCAGGTGCTCATCGACATTTCCGGCGCAACGCCGAACCGATCTTCATACTCGTCGTACTGCTCTTTCAGGCGCTGATAGCCTTCGCGCGAATAGAGCGCATCGCTAAAGCTGTAATAGCCTTTGGTGGAATAACGGTAGGCCGCCAGCGTGAAGTTGGTGGCGGTGGTGTTAATAAACTTGCTGTACGACACGCGAAAGCTTTGGCCGCTGTCGGTGCGATCCTGCAGCGTGGTTTTCGCCTGGGTGACGTCAAAGGAAACGGCGCCGAAAGGAAAATTCCAGCCCGTTCCGATCAGCCCGGCCTGGTAGTTATCGCTGACGATCGTTCCCGTGTAGCCGGTAATGAGGTTATTGAATCCGTAGCGCAGCGTGGCCTGCAGGAATGCCGGATCGGCGTCCAGCGTATTTTGATGAACTTTACCCGCGACCACGCTGTACTGGCTCACGCCCTCTTTCAACATGCCGGGAACCGCAGAAAACGGTACGGTAAAAGATTGCTGAGAGCCATCGGCCTCGCGAACCACGACCAGCAGATCGCCGGCCGACCCCGTGGGCTGGATGCTGTCGAGCGTGAACTGTCCCGGCGGAACGTTTTCCTGATAGATAACGTTGCCATTCTGGGAGACTTTTACCAGGGCGTTAGTGCGCGCCACGCCGTGGATCACCGGCGAGAAGCCCTGCTGGGAGTTTGGCCGCATTTTCATGTCTGACGCCAGAGAGACCCCGCGCACGCGAAGAGAGTCAAACAGATCGCCCGGAATATAAAAGTCCCCCAGCGTCAGGTTTGACGTCAGCGAGGCCAGCGGGCGGCGCAGATAGCGGGTGTTGTTTTGCCAGCGACTGTCGCCGCTGGCCGATTTTTGCCAGGTGCTGCTGTCGCGAAACTGCCAGCCGAACAGGTTCGCGCCGGAGTCCAGCCCGGCGTAAAAATCGTCGTTGGTCTCTTTTGCCGTTCCTTTTGTACGCGTGTTGTACCAGGTCGTGTTCCAGGAGAGCATCAGCGCCGGTATGCCCTCGCTCCAGAATTGGGGGGCAATATAGCCCTCTTCGGTACGCAGCAGGGCTGCCTGCGGAACCGTGAGCGCCAGGCTCAGGGTGCCCGGATCGGTTTTGACCTCACCGCCCTGAACTAAATCATGTAACTGAACCTCTCCCCGCGCGATGGCCGGTGCAGGAATGGCCTTCATGCTGATCCCCAGCGACTGCGCGTCTTTCCAGGCAAGATGAATGTCATCCGGCCGTTCGCCGTAGGTCACGCTGTAGCGCCCCTTCCAGCTCCCGTTTACGTAGATGTCCATTTCCTGCTTGCCGGCAGGCATGAGGTTGTTTTCGTAAAAACGTGACAGATCGGACTCACCGGATGCGCCAGCAAGCAGAGAGGTATCAAACGACACGGCCCCTGATTTATGCGAAAGCAGAAGCGAGCAGACTGCCAGCAGACAGAGTCTGTTTTGTTTCAATTTCATGGTGAGTCTTTCCGATCACTGGCTGGTGAAGGTCCGGGTTTTATAGGCGCCCAGATCGTCCACGTACATCAGCTGGAAGGTCTGGCCACGCTTAACGTCATTTTTGGTGGCTATCGTCAGCTGTCCAAAAGGAGAAACCATCGGTGACTCGTTGAGTAATTTTGTTTTACCCCGAGAAATATTGGCGACGGTAATATGGAACGGGCTGTTATTACTGATGCGGAACTGATTGCCGTCGGCAGCCAGGGTCAGTTTCCCTACCGCATCATCGAGCGAACCGGCCAGCGAAGCCGGGCGATAAAAAAGTTTGATGCGCGACTTAATGGCCAGCTGCACGGTATTCTGGTTCTGCAGATTTTCCGGTTTTGGCGGAATATCGAGTACGTTAAGAAAGAAAACAGACTCCCGGTCCGCAGGCAAATTCCCCGGCAGTTTTTTAATGCGCAGCTGCTGGCCATTATGGCCGCTGACCTTAATCACCGGGGGCGAAAGCAGGAAAGGCACCTTTGCTGTTTCCGGCGTAGAGTTTATATCGCCATCATCAATCCATGATTGCACCAGCGCGGGTGAATCACCGGTATTCATTAACTGGACGATCACCTCTTTATTATTTTCAGGATAAAGGACTCGAGTGCCATTGATGACAATATTGGCCCATGAGTGACCCGAGCTCAGCAGGAGTACCGCCAGCATAATTGCCTTACGCATGATTGAAACCTTAAATACAGGCCCTGCGAATGCAGAGCCTGAATAATTAATATTACAGATAGGAAATGGTGTAGGTAACGTTGGAACTTAATTCACCCACGGTTGCTGCGGTAGCGTTAGTTTTATAGTAGTAAACGTCCAGCGTCAGCGTTTCTGAATCTGGTGCCGTTGCGGTACCCATGATATCGGTGGTGTACGCCTGGTTCAGCGCAATAGGTGCAGATGCGCCAGGTTCAACCAGCGCAAAACCTACGTTACGCGCAACGCTCGCGTCGCTTTCGTTAACGCTGTTGTTCAGGAGGTATTTTCCGTCGGTGGAAATATTATCCGCGCTGGAGAAATAAACCTTAAGCGGTGTACCCGTGGTTCCCGCCGCTGGCGAACAGCCGGAGAAGGTCAGTGCAATCGATTTTTTATTTTTGGTAATCAGGCCGACCGTTGTACCGGCATCTTTCACCGAGATCGGGGAGAGCGCAACGGTAAAGTCAGCGCTTTTACCACCGTTGATGGTACAGGTGGTATCGGTAATTGCGCCGGTAAAGTTAATTACGCCACCGGCAGAATTGTCTGCAGCCATAGTACTGGTAGAGGCGACAGCAGCGGCCAGCACAGTAACGGTCATGATCGTCTTGAACATGATAAACTCCATAAAGATTTGTTTTATATAAAATGAATGTTATTCGGCCGCGCATCGCACTCTTGCCGGACAAAGCGCATTAAGATCCGCTTAAAACGCTTTGACGATATTATGTTGCATCAAAAATATACATAACAAAACATTATTCTGAAAAATTGCTAATATTAAGATTATAATCTGGATTGGAGTGTTTTTATAAGATCTTAACCTAAATGCCTTCGTTCGAAGATTTGAATTAATGATTTAATAATCGTTAATTAATGAAGTTTTCTAAATCCCCCCCTCAAATAATATTACTTGACTTGACCACACACTCTTTAGACTTATTATTGCCAGGGAAATACACAATTTTATAACAGTGGTGCAATAATAATATGAAGTATCTCATTGATCTTGCTATGCTTTATGAGGTGGATACCGGTATGATCATGATTAATGGAGAAGAAGAGTCCTCCATTAAGTTATCCAATCAGGCGGCACGTTTACTGTATGAACTTATCATCAATAATGGAAAGACACTCGACAGAGACGAGCTGATAAAGAAAGTATGGGAAGAGCGCGGCTTCTCAGGTTCTTCCGTTAGCCTTAATGTTGCCATAAGTGAAATCAGAAAGGCATTTCGTACCCTGGGGCGCGATCCTTTGCTGATTAAAACGATTCGCGGAAAAGGTTTCAGCCTTGCGGCGCATATTGAACACCACACGGTAAGGCCACCTGTCGTTCAATCTGTTACTGAATACCCGGCACCAGAAGAATCTGAACCGCTCATTCAGAAACGAGAACCCGACCCTCCTAACAGAATAAGGCTTTGGCCTTCCGCCTTTATTTCGTTCTGTGCTGTGTCTTTAACTGTCATGCTCGGCGTCGCTCTCTTTATGATTCATCACAAAGAGTCCTTTGCAGAGACGCTGAAAGAGTCTGATATTCATCTGCTCGGCAAAGTTGACCGGTGTACGGTATACCTTATCGATAAGAACATGTATCAGCCACGACAGTACTATTTTAACCGCGTAAAAGAGGTCATCGCCAGGCAGCAGATCGACTGCGAACATCAAGTTGCTGATGTTTACTATTCAAACTTCACAAAATCGCAGATGGAAAATTATTTTCTGGCTATCTGTTACCAGCAGGACAGCGTTGATGATTATAAGAATTGCCTTTCTTACAGAAGCCTGACCGGGAGTTAAAATATGTCGAGGACTAAGCTGAGTGTGTTATCGGGTGTAGTGCTGGTGGTGTCGGCGATCGCCCTGCTGCTGTTTTATTTTATGAGAACGCAGGACGAGGGATTTGGCTGCCAGTCAGATACGGTTTCCTGGAAAACCTATTCAACGGGGGATTTAACCGATATGTCCTTAACGACGCTGTTTCTGTTTAACAGCAAAGACGTCGTGACGGTTATCCATAAAGGCGTGCTCAGAAAAGAAGGGCAAAACTTTCTGATTGACAGAAATTACACCCTGACGGTTGAAAAAGTCGACGGGAGTAATATTTACTATATTAAAGACAAAAAAATGAATAAATCTGAAGACGATGTTGCGCCTGACGGTATTGTAAATGAAATGTTGCTGGATAATATTAATTTCTTCTATATTACCAGCATCAAGGAGCATGCGTGGCTAATTAAAGGTCTGGTGCTGCCCATAATGATGTGCGTATCTGTTCCGACGTCCTGATATTTTTCGTCAATATAAGAATCGATGATTATCTATTTTCTGAAATTCAGGAAATTAATCCATTGTGTAACAATAAGATACAAGGCGTTCATTTTTATATTCGCCTTTTAACCAAGGCGAGTGAATTATTCTGTATTGCCTCACTATTTTTAGGCTGACTATACTCCGCCTCGAAAAGGGGCACCCCTTTTTAAACATGTGGATTCTTTTTTGAAGGACTAATTAAATGAACAAACTGAACGCTATCGTTCTGGGCTCACTGCTGTCTGTTTCTGCCCTGAGCGCTGTTAATGCTGCTGAAACAACTGCATCTGCAACCTGGCAGGCGTCTGCAACTAAGGACAGCGAATCTGACCTGGTTATCACCCCGACGCGTGCGCTGAACTTTGTATACAGCGCAAATACAAAAGCATTCAACACCGACACCGGCCTGTTTGATGTGGCTATTCGTGGCGATCACTCTACAGCAACGACCTTTAAGCTCGAAGCGATCCTTGACGATTCCAACAACACCCTGTTCAGCGTCGGCGGTGAATCAACCAAGCTGAAAGTGGGCGCGCGCTGGGGCGGCAACGACCTGGGCTCCGTGGGCGGTACTGTAGGTGCGAAATCTACCGCGTGGACCACGCTGGTTGACTCTGCGTCTAACACCGGCGTCTCTTCTGGCCTGTGGAACCTGACCACCAGCGCTGGCGCTGTGGCAGATACCGAAATTACTGGCCAGGACAAGTTCGTGTTCTACGTTGATTCCGCTCAGGACAACGCAGGTGCCGCGAAAGAGTTCAAAGACCTGACCAACAGCCTGTGGGAAGGTACCGTGTCCGTTGCGTTCCGCGCAACCTGGGGCTAAGGCCTGACAGATCCAGGGGCGCAAGCCCCTGTTTAGGGAAATATCATGTTAAGCCTAAAACCCGCCTTCTTATTCTTATTGTTCGTCTCTTCCTCCGCGCTGGCCATCAATGTGGGAAAAGTCACCACCATCATTCCTGCAAATGCAGACACCACCGCCAAGGAAATTAAAAACGAAGCCGATTCCGTGCGCATCGTGTCCATTAGCGCCCAGCGTATCAGCAGCCCGATGGACGAAGGGATCGTGATTAATCCGGAGAAAGTGGATGAGCTGCTGCTGACGCCCACGCGCATGGTGATGCCCGCCGGCACCAGCAATATCGTCAAATTTTACTATCACGGCAATGCCGATAACAAAGAGCGTTACTACCGCATCACCTTCGTCGACGAAGGGGTGAGCGAAGACCTGGACAATGGTTCTCAAAAGAACGGTAAAGGGATGACGCGCGCAGTGGTGAGCACCATTCTGGTGGTCCAGCCGCGGGAGAAAAAAATCGATTTCGTCTACGTGGCGGGAAAGATGACCAATAAAGGCAACACCTCGTTTCGCGTCAACGCGACAGGGACGTGCCTGAAACCGAACCCGGAATCACCTTCTACGCCCTGCACCAAAAACTTCTATCTGATGCCCGGTACCTCGCGCGCTATCGACGATATCAACGTGACGGACAACCATTTTCATCTCGGAATTTGGGACCAGAAACAGTTCATTCCTGTTAAGTAAGGATGCATGGTGAAAAATAAATTAGTGTTGCCGGTGATGATGGCTTGCGCATCCGGCATGCTGCCCGCGTTTGCGTATGCAGCCTCAAGCTCCGTAGTTATCGCTAATTACCGTTTTCCCGACTCGCTTTATGGACTGCTGGAGCAGGGGATCAAAATTCCCGTCTATCTGGTGAATACGCGTCCACATTCGGCACAGCAAGGGAATCGCGAGGGCACGGCGAGCGAATATGTTCGTATCGGTGACGTGACGCTCTTTGCGAAGGACCTCAAGCTGGGGCTGAGGGATGTTCAGGTGCAGGAGTCCGATAACGGCGTTCGCCTGTCGAAAGAGATGCGCGCGCTGCTGCAGAGCATTAACGATAAGCAGTTTAACGACCAGATGCGCATCCCGGTGAGCGCCGGTTCGGCATTCGAGCTGGATCAGAAGAAGATGCGCCTGCTGCTGAATTTATCCCAAAGCGACTATGGGGTGAATATCCGCCCGCGCGAGGTGGATATCGATGCGCCTGAAAGCGATGACCTGAGCGGCACATTCTCCTATAACCTCGGCGCGTACCATACCGAAAGCGGCTACGGCGACAGCTGGTCATCCGGCTACCTCAACGCGAAGAGCTGGGTGTCGATGGGGGTCGATCACCTGCTGATCGACGGCTCCGGCTATGTGAACGAAAACAGCAGCGATACCCAGATGAACGCCGCAATGTGGGAGCGCGACTATCAGGGGATGCGCTACGCCGCAGGCATGCTTAACGGCTGGGCGATGCAGTCTTTAGCCAGCGTCAGCGGCATTGCCGGTGGTGAAGTGTACGGCGTGTCGATGGGCAACCAGGCGAACTCGCGCAAGCGCGACAACACGCTTTCACTGACCCCCGTGGTGGTCTACTTCCCGACGGCGGGCGAGGCGCGTATTCGCCGCGACGGCCAGCTTATTGGCATTCAGCGCTTTGACGTCGGCAACCACGAAATTGACACCAGCAATCTGCCTTACGGGATCTACAGCGTTGAGGTTGAAGTGGTCAGCGGCAGCCGCACCGTGTCGCGCAGCATGTACACCGTCAATAAACCGTTCTCCAACAACGTGTCGGAAACGCTGCGCTGGCAGACGTGGGGCGGGATTTACAGCCGCGATAAGTCCGTCGTGAATTATAAAAAATACGCGAAGCGCAAAAACGAGCAGGACAACACGTACTACTACGATTACGACACCAAACATAAAGACACCATGTCGCTGGTGGGGGCCTCGTTCAGCAAGCGCAGCGGGATGGTCGACTGGAACGCATCGACCTACATGATGCGGGAGCACATCGTCAGCGAGCTGTGGGCCTCCCTGAATCTGACGGACTTTTTCTCGGTCAATTCCCAGACCATGGCCGCCTCTGACGGGACGTACCGCGCCAACTATGGTGCGAATCTTAGCCTGCCGTGGCAGATAGGTTCGGTCTGGTACTCGCACGAGCAGCTCTCCAGCGGCAAGTTTCTGGACATCTATGAGAGCAAGGGCAACACCTGGGGGGCGTCATTTAGCCTGCCGTCTTTCGGCCTGCCCTCTGCGGGCAACCTGAGCCTGATGCGCCAGGAAGACGAAATGTACCGCTACAAGCGCTACCAGATGGACTACTCCCAGGGGCTCTACGCCGGTCGCTACGGTACCGCGCGCCTGCGCGTCGGAATGTCGCGCAATAAATACGATGGCTATTACGAAGAGAAAGATCGCTACGTGATGCTCGACTTCTCCATTCCGCTGGGCAACACCGTTTCGGTAGGGGTTTCTCACAACCGCGATACCGGCACGGCGCTGAACGTCAGCGCCAGCCGCCAGTTTGACGGCGACTACCTGAAGTCGGCCACGGCCAACGTCTCGAAAGCCTTTAACAGCACCTACGACCGCAGCGTCAGCGGCGGGGGCAGCGTGAACTTCGATACGCCGTGGAACAGCAACATCCTCAGCGTGCAGAGCGGCATGAGCAAAGGCTGGAACTCCACGCTGACCAGCGACGGCAGTGTGGGCTGGTCCAAAGAGGCCATCGCCGCCGGCAAAGGTACCGACAGCGCGGGGGTGATTGTTAGCACCGGCCTTAAATCTGACGAGGCGCTCACGCTGAAGCTCAACGGCCGCGCGGAGCGCATTAAAGGGGATAAAACCTGGCTGTCCCTGCCGGCATACCAGGCCTATGACCTGGAGGTGATGAACAGCGAAACCGGCACGGAAAGCTATGAGATTGGTGCGAACGCGCGTCGCCATATCACCGTCTACCCGGGCAATACCGTGGTGATGAAGCCGCAGGTGAAGAAAATCGTCACCCTGTTTGGCCGTCTGGTTGATGCAAACGGCGCCCCGATCGGCGCCACGCAGATCAAAAACCACGTTGGGCTGACCCGAACGGAAAACGACGGTCGCTTCGTGATTGATGTGGATAAAAACAATCCGATTCTGAGCATTGCCACCCCGGATGACAGCGTCTGCGAGGTACGTCTGGATATCGAGTCCAACCGCGGTGCGCTGTGGCTGGGGGACATCTCCTGCAATAAGGGCGATTACGTCTGGCAGGAAGCAAAAGGAACACTGGAACGTGATGATGAAAAAGATATTCGCTCTTAACCTGCTGTTGATGAGTGCGGCTGCCCAGGCGCAGCAGCTGCCCTATTTCGCCATTAATAATCCCGACAATAACGGTACGGGGAATTCCGCGGCGCTATTTAGCCTGAACAGCACCTCCACCTCGTTTTTACACGGCTCGCGCGAGTGGCCGACGCTGAGTGCAAAAACCAACAACGGGGTGGCTACCTATATCCCGGACAACAGCTACAGCGGCCCGGCGGGAAGCGCGCTGACGATAAACTTTGCCGTAACGGGATCCAGCGCTTCGCCGTTCTTTAAAGGTACGGCGTGTTCAGCATCCTGCGGCAACACGGGATATACCCCGACGACCAGCTATACCGACACGTCGATGGTGGTGAAGCCTCCGGTGATGGAGCCCGGCACGTCATACGGCCGCTGGGTGCTGAGCGACCCGTTCTTCAACTATTTGCTCAACGCCGCGCCGGGTGATGAGGTGACTATCACCTCCACGCCGCAAACCAGCTCCATTAACAAGGTGACCACGACGAATACGCTCCACAAGGTGGGGACGCTGACGATGACCAACTCCCGGGCGCTTAACCTGGGGATTGATCCGATCAGCGGCGAGGTGACGATTGTCGACGGATCGACGGGGGCCACCTGCACCAAATACACCCGCAATACGGTGTCTGGGGTACTATGTGACCTGCTCGAATACACGTTTATCGGTGAGGACATTTCCGGCTACAGCGGGGGGCTGGCGCTCACCTCTTCCCGGATTAACAGCGTTCTGCAATCGCACATGAGCGGTGGCACCGGCCTCGCCGCCGAGCTGACCTTCGATGAAAGCACCTGGTACAGCATCTCCGGCGGTATCCTGAGCGATACGCGCGTCCTGGCGAACACGTTCCTCGCGGCACCGCAGAAAAATGGCGGTAAAGCCTACCTTAAAATATTCCTGCCTAAAGCGTTAATCCTGAGCGTGGCGCAGTCGGGAGACGGCAGCAGCATTGGCAATATTGTCAGCCTGTGCCTGACGCCGGGCAACAGCTCGCTGGCGGCGGACTTCTGCTTCCAGCCGGGCGGCGGGCTGGTGATTAACCCCATCCAGCCGGGTCTGGCGATCGTGCCTGACAGTCCGGATTACACCCTGGACCCTAACGGTCTGGGCGGTTCCGGGAAAGGCGCCATTGGCGGAGCGCCAATTGAGATCCCCTATACCATTACCTACAGCGGAGCAGAAAAAGATGCGGCGATAGCGGTCACGGTGAAGGTGACCGGACCCACGCAAAGCCTGAACGGCGTCGACTACTGCGCCTTTAGCGGCAACGGCTTTACGGTGCCCATTCCGGGCAACGTGCTGGTGGGGAAAAGCCAGACGCTGATGGCGCACAACTGTAAAGGCGAAGTGCTCCAGGTACCGGCTCCGGCGACCCATGCGGAAGAGTGGAACAAAATCAGCTCTGGCGTGACGGATATGTGGCTGTGGCAAACGCCGCTGGTCTTGCAATTTGTTATGGATAACCCGGTGTCGAAAACAACCTATGACGGGAATAGCTGGTTTGGTGAAGTAACCGCTCAGGGGAAAATAGACGTCAGCGCATCCTGGAATTAAACGAATATGACTGGAAAAATCCTGGCTATTTTTGCAATAAATTGCTTCATTTCATTCGGAGCAAATGCTTTAATTATCGAAAGTCTGAATATTGATTTTTTGCCAGAAAAAGAAGTGGTTTTTCAGCCTATAAAGAACGATACCGGTGAAAGTCAGAATTATACAGTTTCGCTTATTCAGGTAGACGTTCCTAAAGAAAAGGGCAAAGAGACTGAAATAAAAGATGGCGAGATTATGTTTTCGCCTAAACAATTAACGCTGGGGAGCGGTGAACGCGCCGGGTTTAAATTTTACTATTCCGGCCCTCACGACAGCAAAGAGCGTTACTATCGCGTCAAATTCACCGAGACGCCGCTCCAGGCAAAGGTTGTCATGCGTAAAGGCCAGCGCATCCAGTCGGATGTGGTGGTCTCGCTTGAGGCGATTTTGATTGTCCGTCCCTGGACACGACATTTTGATTATGCGTTTAGCAACGGAGTGGTAAGTAACACCGGGAATACCTATTTCAAATATGTATCCTCGGCCGGGTGCGGTACGCAATACAACGATTCAAAATATATTCCACCCGGACAACGGCTGGAAATTGATAATGCCGGACAGGCCGCAAGGCGAATGATTGTTTATGGAAATAAAATCATTCCGCTTAGCACCTGCTCTTAGCAACCGCTTTCCTTCATAAAAGGAAATTAGCCTTTAGCATCATGCTAAAGATCCATAACTACAGGAGATAAAAATGAAAGCGATTTCATTCGTAGAAGCGAAAGATATTATCGGCGGCGCATTAAACCCGTTCGCGGGTCTGGTTAAAGGTGCACAGCTGGGTTACGACACCGGCGCCAGCATCATGGGCATGGTTGGCGGTGTGGTCGGTGGAATTCTGGGTGGCGCAATGGGCTTCCTGGGCGCGCTGGTTGGCAGCTACAACTAATTCACGTTAACAGGAAAAAAATCATGCAAGTTATCGATTTCAAAAAAGCTCAGGCCATTATCGGTGGTTGGGATCCGTTTGCTGCCGCTATCCAGGGTGCAAGCGCAGGCTATAACGCGGGCAGCCAGATGTTAGGCGCGCTGGGCGGCACCATTGGCGGCGTATTTGGCCTGGTGGGCGGCTTCATCGGCGGTTTCTTCAGCGCATAAGCGTGAAGAACATTGTACGCATGGCCCGCATTGCCGGGCCATTTTTTTATTTCAGCCACGGATAATTATGTTTTCGCTCTTTCAGTATAAAAAACAGGGTAAGACTCCTGTTATTCGCCAGCATGAATTTACCGAATGTGGACTGGCCTGCCTGGCGATGGTGTTGGGGTACTACGAGCACCATGTCTCAGTAAGCCAGCTGCGCCGGGAGATCGCCGTTTCTGCCGATGCGGGAACCTCAATGGCGGAATTGATGACCCTTGCCAGCGATAAAAATATGACCGGCCGGGTGCTCAAAGGCGAAATCACTGAAATAGAGACGTCTGAGTTGCCGGTCATCGCCTTCTGGCGCGGTAACCATTTTGTTGTCATCGTGAAAATCGACAGCCGCAGCGTGACCGTTCACGACCCCGCCAGCGGCGTGCGTCGTTACCGTCTGAAAGAGGCCGAAAAGCTCTTCTCCGGTTATATCCTGGAGCTGAAGCCCACGCCGCGTTTCGAAAAAAAGTCCCCGGAGGAAAAGCTGACCCTCGGACGGTTAGCCAATAAATCCCCCAGTCTTTTCCAGCGACAGCTCCTGCTGTTTGTGCTCTGTATCTTTACCCTCATCACCATGCTGGCGAGCCCCACCTACGTGCAGCTGATTATGGATGAGGCCATATCCCGCAGCGACAGCGATCTGGTGATCTTGCTCACCGCGATCTTCGCCATCGTCTTTATTTTTGAAGTCATCGGTAAATTTCTTAAGCAGCTGCTGGAGATCCTGATGCGCAACATCGCCTATGACGATCTGAGCCAGTCCGTTCGTCACTACATGCTGCGCACCCAGACCGGCTGGTTCCGCTCGCGCCCGCCGGGCATCGTGCTGGCGATCGAAAAATCCCTTCATGCCTGCGCGGAGTTCATCAGCAATGGCTACGTGCAAATTCTCTTTTCCAGCCTGATCGCCGTGACCAGCCTGCTGTTTATGCTGCTGTATAACGTAAAGATTGCCGTGCTGACGATGCTGCTGATGGGCGTTTTTTTCCTGATTCGCTTTTCGCTGATTGGCCCCTATCAGCGCGCCGTCGACGACTCCATCGAGCGAACCGCACAGTATGAGTCCCTGCTTGTGGAGACGCAGAAGGGGATCATCACGCTCAAAGCGAACAACATGGAGCAGGCCAGGGATGCGGTGATGGACAAATCCCAGCGTGAGCACATCGCCGGTCTGATGCGTAAAGAGCGGCTGCTGGCCCGCTTTGACGTGGCTTCGCTGCTGGTGATCAACGCCGAACAGCTTCTGGTGGTTTGCTTTGGCGCGTGGCTGATTCTGGAGGGGCAGATGAGTATCGGGATGCTTTACGCCTATATCAGCTACAAGCGCTATTTTTCAGATGCGATGGTGCAGGTCGCGCAAAAGCTGCTGGACAAAAATGCCCTGAAAGGGCCGCTCGATCGCGTGGGGGATCTGCTGTTTGCCCCGTCTGAAGCCAGCCAGTTTGGCAAACGCATTGTCACCTCGCCGGTGTGTCTGCAATTTGAGGACGTTTCATTTGCCTATCCCGGCCGTGACGCCACGCTGCAGCACATCGATATGACCCTTAAGCAGGGAGAAGAGGCGGTGATTGTCGGTCAGAGCGGGTCGGGAAAAACCACGCTGCTGCGTCTGATCTCAGGCATGCTGCTGTCGACGTCAGGCTCGCTGCGGATCAATCAGATCCCCATCGAAGAATGCGATCTTTCCTCGCTGCGCCAGCATATCCGCATCGTACATGCAGACGATATTCTCTTTACCGGCTCGATTCTGGACAACATCGCCTGCTTTGACAGCGCACCGGATAAAGATCGGGCCATTGCCGCGTGCCGGCTGGCTGAAGTGGACCACGTCGTCACCCGTCTGCCGCACGGCTACGAGACGCAGATGCTGCCGGGGAATACCTTTTTCTCAGCCGGGGAGATGCAGCGTCTGGTCCTGGCGCGGGCCCTGTACAGCCAGCCCAGCCTGCTGCTCTGCGACGAAGTGACGGCGAATCTTGATAAGACGACCGCGCAAAAGGTCCTGGAGAACCTGCGAAGCCTGGGGATTGGCCTGGTCTTTGTCACCCACTCGCCGGACGTGGTGGGCTGCCACGGGCGCCGTTATACCATGGAAAACGGAACGCTGCGGGAGAGTGAGCAATGATGTTTCTGCCGCGTCTCTATGCCCGACTCTGCGCGCGCCAGGCCGGAAGCACGTTACTGGCAGGCCGGATTGCGCAAAACTACAGCCAGTTTATGCGCTGCCCGGAGGCCGATGTCCCGGCCGATTTTCTGCATCAGAACGCCCATGAGCTAAGCGGTTTTAACTTTGTGGAGCAGATCTTCCCGCCCGCGCTATGGGCGCGCAACGTCCGCTTCGATCTGCACGCGCACGTGGCGCAGTGGACGCACGAGCACTCTTTTTATCGTTCGCCACGCACGCTGCTGCTGGGGATGCGCTGGGCGGGTTTTGGTCTGATTATGGATGCACTGCTCGCCACCGCGCCAGCCGATGTACGCTTTCAGTTTATTACCCGTCACCCTGCGCTGCACAAGCTGATGGCCGCGCACGAAGGGCGGCGCGCCGGCTCGTTTTTCGCCCCTCACCGTCTGGTAACGGTGCTGCTAATGGACGAACGCCTGCCGGATGCGCCGCTGTTCGCGGCTCAGGCAGGCGATCAAAAAGCGTGGCTGACGGATGTCTCAACGCGTTTTCTGTCGCGCTATAGCTATAGCGTCCGAACGCTTCTGCCGGTCTGTTCGCTGCACGCGGCGGAGTTTGGGCTGGAGAGCCAGGCGTATGCGCCAGAGGGTTACCGTCAGGCCGCCACCGACACGCTGAACGCGCTGCGCAAAACCCCCACGCTCTGGAGTGCATGGGACGATCTTTCAGTGATTTATCATGGATGACATATCGTGAAATTAAAAAACCGAAGCCGACAGCGGCGGGCGCTGATCCCGCAACACTTTTCAAAAAGCTATCAGATTAACGCGCCGCGGCTGAAAACCGTGCTGGCGTTGTTCATCTCCTTTTTTCTCTGCCTGCTGGTCTTTGCGATCGTCTTTAATTTTTCGGAAACCACGCTGGCGCGCGGGGTGCTGATCCCGGCGCAGGGGGATGTTGAAGTGCGCGCCCGTGAGTCCGGCACCCTGGTTGATTTTGCCGTACGCCCGGGCCAGTACGTGAAGGAAAACGATCCGCTGTTCACCGTGTCGCAGGACTATGGCGGCAAGCAGGGCTCGGTGGTGCAGTTTGACCGCCAGCAGATGGAAGCGGAAAAAAAGCGCAGCGAGCAGCGCATTCAGGCCATTGATGACTCTATTGCGTCGTACCGCAAAAACCTGGCGCAGCAGCTGACTCTCACTGACCGGCAGATCGCCGTTTCCCGCGATAAGGTGAAAAAGCTGCGCGCGCTGCTCAAAAACAGCACCGACACCTACGAGGCGTGGAAATCGGTATCCGGAAAGGGCTATGTGTCCAAAGTGGACCTCGACAAAAGCCACAACGACGTGCTCAATGCACAGCTCAACATGACGCTGGAGGAGAGCACGATCCTTGAGCTTGAGGCGCGTAAAACCAGCCTGACAGACAGCACCCAGTCGCAAATTGACTCCCTGAGCGAGGAGCAGCTGTATGTGAAAAACCGCATCAGCGAAATCGATCGTAACCTCTCCAGCCGGGGCAGTTCTACCATGGCGATGCTGGCCCCGTCCGATGGCTACGTGGTGGCGATTAACTTCCCGCCCGGCCGGGCCATCACGCAAAACAGCGAGGTGGTGGTGGTGATCCGCAAAAATGCCGCGGCGACGATGGAAGGGTATCTGTATGTTCCGGCAACGGGGGTGGGGCGCGTGGCGAAAGGCGATAAGGTCAAGCTTCGCTTCGACTCCTGGCCCGTGGATAAATACGGTTCGGTCGAGGCAACGCTGTCTGATTTCTATGAGGTCAATATCGATGCCCATTCCGCGCTGATCCCGCTGCAGGAAGGGCAGAACTATTACCTGGCTAAAGTGCGCGTTCCCTCCTGGTTTACCGACCCGGACAAGAAAAAACGCATGCTGATGGGCGGAATGACGGTTAACGCCGATATCGTTATCGATCGTAAGCCACTTATCAATCTGCTGATAGCTCCGCTGGAAAGGGTGCGGAAGCGGTTTATTGATTAACCCGTAAATCGCAGGGCGGGTAAGCGCAGCGCCACCCGGCGTTTACCCCAGCTTATCCATCCGGGTCTCCCCCTCCACCATCGACAGCTGATACAGCGAAAACGAACGGTGCTTTTCAATCAAATTCGCCAGCTCCGGCGAGTGGCTGGTGAGCCAGATCTGCGAGTAGCGGCTGGCCTCGGCAATCAGGCTCGCCAGCGCGGGCAGCATCTGCGGGTGCAGGCTGTTTTCCGGTTCGTTGAGAACGATGAAAGCGGGAGGGCGCGGGCTTAACAGCGCCACGGCAAGGCACAGGAAACGCAGCGTGCCGTCGGAGAACTCAGCCGGTTCCAGCGGCCTGCTCAGACCCTCGCGCTGCATCATCATGCGAAAACGTCCGCCGGTGTTGTCGCTGTAAAACACGCAGCCGGGGAAGGCCTGATCAAGGATGCGCATCAGCAGCAGTTCGTCGCCGATTTCAACAATAGTCTGAAACGCGGCGGCCAGGTTCGCCCCGTCGCTGGCCAGCACCGGCGAGCGAAAGCCCACCTGCGGCGCGCGGATAGCGGAACCGGAAGAGACGGAAAACTCGTGATAAAAACGCCAGTTACGCAGAGACTCGCGCATCTGCGACACTTCCGGGTAAAGATGCGGCTCGCCGAGCTGCCCGAACACCGATTCGTTCTCATACAGCGTGCCGCTGTGGGTCACTTTTTCGTGGTGCACGTTATTCAGAAACACGGCCTGATTCTTACGCTTCATCAGCTGCGAGGACGGGCGGCGGTGCTGGCCGCTCAGCCAGATGGACTCCTCTTTAATCACCGGGTCGAGCTGAAACTGCGAGGGATACGGCAGCTTCTCCACAAAGCCCACCTGCAGCTCGTATTCGTAGGTCTCCGTTTCTACCGCGAGGTTCATGCGCCGCAGCTGGTCGCTGCGGGTTTTGCCCGCCCAGAACACCTTCAGGATGCCGCCCTCATTGGCCAGCGCCTGGGAGAACTGCCCCTGCGCCGCGCTGTGCATCAGGTAAATCGCCTTGTAGATATTCGATTTCCCGGTGCCGTTGGGGCCGAAAACAATATTGAGCTGCTCCAGCTCCAGCGACATATCGCGGATGGAGCGGTAGTTCTGGATGTGCAGGGTTTTGATCATCGCCGTGTCCATTTGTGCAATTATGCCTGTGTATAATTACAGTATTTTGGAGCGGGTGCAAAAAAAAGACGACAGTGAGGTGTCGTCCAAACGGGGTACTGCTTTGGGCCTCTGTGGGTCAACGGGCCTTCGCATTTTTTATATTCAGGACACTGCCAGACGCAGACCCAAATCATCAGGATAGGGATCAAAGTAGTTTTGCGTCATCAGATACCGGTCAGGGTATTCGGCCATGTAATGCTTGAGCAGCGTCAGCGGCGCGAGGATGGGCAGCAGCCCGTCGCGATAGTGCAGGATCACATCGCGCAGCTCGACGCGCTGGCGGCTGTTCAGCTGGTTGCGGAAATAGCCCTGAATATGCATCAGCACGTTGGTGTGATTTTTCCGCGACGCGGGCTTTTTCAGGATCGTCATCAGCTTGTCACGGTACGCTACGAAAAACGCGTCCAGATCCTCCCACTCGTGCAGCGACGCAACGAACGGCCCGATCTCCCGGTATCCCGCCTGATGGTGCGCGAGCAGCTGAAGCTTGTAGCGGCTGTGGAAATCCAGCAGCGCGCGGCGCGTCAGGCCGCTGGCGCGCAGCGTGTTCAGCTCGTGAAGGGCAAAAACCCGCTCGATAAAGTTTTCCCGCAGCACCGGATCGTGCAGCCGTCCATCTTCCTCAACGGGCAGCCACGGATAGGTTTCAAGCAGGGCGGCGGTGAACAGCCCGACGCCCTCCTTGCGGCCCCGGTTGCCGTTTTCATCATACAGCCGCACGCGCTCCATGCCGCAGCTTGGCGATTTCGCGCAGACGATGAATCCCGCCAGATCGCCGATTTTGGGCAGATATTCCGCCGTAAAGTCGGCCATCTTTTGCGTCAGGTCGTCGTGCGGCGGCTTGCTGAAGCGCAGCTGCGTCTCGCCGATGTCCGTCATCGTCAGGCGAATGGCCGGACGCGGCGTCGGCAGGCCGATCGCCATTTCAGGACAGACGGGCCGGAAGTTCACCCACTGGGCCAGTTCATCCATGACGAAGCCCATACGCTTATGTCCGCCGTCAAAGCGAACGGCGGAACCGGTCAAACATCCGCTAATGCCCAGCACAGGTTTCGTTGTCATGGTGTATACCTCCAGTTCATATAACTAAAACTTACACAACATGACTAATTTGTCCAAGTATTGGCGGAATTATTTTTTATTTCCTTTTAAAATCAATGGTACTTAACTGCCCTTATAGGTCGAATAACCGTACTGGCTGAGCAGCAGTGGAATGTGCAGCTTTTCGTTGGTGCGGGTCACGGTAAACAGCACCGGGATCTCCGGGAAGAAAGAGTCCAGCTTCTTCGTGTGGAAGTAATCGGCGGTTTTGAAGGTCACCTTGTAGACGCCAGGCTGCATATCCTGATCCTCTGGATAGAGAGACTTGATGCGTCCGTCCTGGTCGGTTTTGCCGCTGGCAAGCTGAGTCCATTTATCCTGCTGCTGCTTTTCCAGCGTGACGGTGACGCCCGGAGGCGGCGTGCCGGTTTGCTGGTCAAGCACGTGAACGCTCAGCGTACCGACGGGGGCGCTAAAGGCCGCGGGGGCAAAGGCCATGGCGGCCAGGATCAGAAGAGGGGTTGTCTTTTTCATTGTGTTTTCCTGTGGGGGTTATCAGTCACAGGAAAACGTTAGCATCTGCGGCGCGGGAAAATATTCAACTTTTCGTGAAGATTCCCGCAGGAGAAAATTATCAGAGGATAATCACGTCAAGCGATACCTGCTGCTGCCACTGCTCCACCTGCTTTTTCCGCGCGGCGGTGAGTTTTCCGCGGGTGACCAGCAGCCACTTACGGTCCGGGAAGATTTCCGGGGCCAGCGCGGCGGGTGGGGAAGGCAGAATATCGATGCGGTGGCCCTGACCGGTGCGCGTTAAGGCTTCGAGCCAGATTTCGCACGGGTCGTTCAGGTGCCAGCCGGTCAGCAGGATGTTGTCGCCCGGCGCTTTTTTATCCCCTTCGAGACAAAACGAGGTGTAGGCAATGAGGATACCGTCAAGAATGTCGCGCAGGGTCATGGCGGCGGGAACGTTGGCCGACATTTGGCCGCGCAGCGGGCGCAGCACGTTGGCGACCAGCTCGGGTCTCGGGTATTCGCGACCGGCGTCGTAAATCATCTGGCGCAGAGACTCGATTTTACCGTCCTGCAGGCGTTGCAGCATCGCCTGCTGCAGCGTTTGCCAGTTGTTGGTGCGGCGCGGTGCCGGGCGCTCCAGCAGCGGTTTTACCTGGCCGATGGGGACGCCTTTTTTTACCCAGTCGAGGATTTTTAACGCCTGCTGGACGTCGTCTTCGCTGTACTGGCGGTGGCCGCCCTCCGAGCGCTCAGGCTTGAGTAAACCGTAGCGACGCTGCCACGCGCGCAGCGTGGTGGCGGTGATGCCGCTGAGTCTGGCGAATTCGCCGATGGAGTAAGCCATGCTCGTGTCCAGATTGGAGGATTAATCTCAATATACTACGAATTTTTCACTACGTGATGAAGCACCTCATCGGTGCACTACACTTAACGTCCAACCGCACAAATGAAAGGAATTCTCATGAAGCTATGGCCTGTTGTGACCGGCGTCGCCATCGCCCTGACGTTGGTGGCCTGTAAATCCCCTACGCCGCCGAAGGGCGTACAGCCTATTTCTAACTTTGACGCCAGCCGCTATCTCGGCAAATGGTACGAAGTTGCCCGCCTGGAAAACCGCTTTGAACGCGGGCTGGAGCAGGTGACCGCGACCTACGGCGAGCGCAGCGACGGCGGCATCAGCGTGCTTAACCGCGGCTACGACCCGGTGAAGAGCAAATGGAATGAGAGCGAAGGTAAAGCGTACTTTACCGGCGAGCCGACGACGGCCGCGCTGAAGGTATCGTTCTTCGGCCCGTTCTACGGCGGCTACAACGTGATCAAGCTGGACGACAAGTACCAGTACGCGCTGGTCAGCGGCCCGAACCGCGACTACCTGTGGATCCTGTCGCGCACGCCAACCATTCCGGATGCGGTGAAGCAGGATTACCTGAATACGGCGCGCGGTCTTGGCTTCCGTACCGATCAACTGGTGTGGGTGAAGCACTAACCGCTACTGATATGAGAACGTGATGCTCGCCAGCGCATTAGCCGAGCCGGGAACCAACTCTCCGGTTCGGATGTACTGCGCCTGGAACGGCAGCGACAGCGTTTGTGCGGCACTGGTGGACTGGATATAAAACTGGCCGGCCGTGCCTGCGGCCGAGCTGTCCGGCCCCATCGTCAGCGGCCCGGTGCCGTTATAGAAAAACTGCACGCCAATACCGGAGGCGGTGGAGTCCCCGGTCAGCGTCACGATCGACGAGGCGTTTGACGGCGTGGTTTGATCGGACATTACCGCGTTAACCGCCACGTTCTCGTCACAGCTCAGGCTGACGGTAAATTCGCCCGACGGTGAGGTGCTTCCTGTGACAGGCAGCGTATGGATATCAATGGCACCCAGATCGACGCTGGCGCTTTTGGTGCCTACCGTGCAGCCGCTCGCCGTCACCGTGAGGGTGGTGGGGTTGATGATCACCTTCGCGGTTTTTATTTCGTTGTTGTAGGCGGTAAGGATCGCCGCGTTAATGGTTGGAGTCTGGTAAACGCCGGACTTCAGCGGTACGCCGGTCTTTATAAACGTCACTTTTGCCGACCAGCCCAGCGCAGTAGCGTAACCGTTAGTTCCATCGGCCGGATAGCTCTGGGTAATACCCGTCTGCATCGGGACATAGGTGGTGCCGTTATAATCCTTAAGCCCCAGAATGAAGCCGATACCGGGCACGCCCGTTTCAAATACCATGTAGCTTGCGCCATTGACAACGACCGTGATGCCGGTGGCAATCATGCTGCTGCTCGGCTCCAGCGTACCCTTAGAGCAGGTAAATACCAGGCCGCACCAGAACACTTCCGATACGCTTGCGCTTGCGCTCCATTCAGACCCGATCGTCTTTCCTGGCACGATGGAATCTGCCGGGCCGGACCACGTCATGGGCGTTGGCGAAAGGGTGATATCCGATGTCCAGGAGAGGGCAAAGGCCTGGGACGTCATGAATAGCAGGGCTAAAAACAGTAAACGCATTATTGATACTCCGTAGTCCAGGTCGCCACTGCCGAAACGTCTCCGGCATTCACCGGCGCGCCCGTGGCGGCCAGTTGCGCGTAGAAGGTCATTTTTACGCTCTCATCCCCCGCCGCGCCGTAGGCGGCGGTTTGGGTGTCCAGTGGGATCGGCACGCTGTCTTTGTCCAGGATCTGCACCGCGACGCCGGTTGCGCCACCCGAGGCAATTTTGACGAGCTGGGGATTGTCGTCGTCCGGCGTGCCGCTGAAGCGAATTTTTACGCCAGCGAAGGTGGGGCCGCACGCTTCAAGCGTGAGCGTGAAGGGCGTTTTGATATTGCTGACCGCGCCCGTCTCGCTGAACTGCTTGATGCCGATGGTACCCAGCGGCACGGTTTGTTCCTCGGAATCCGCTGCCACGATGCACGTATTGCCAATCACGCTGCCGGTTACGGAGACCAGCACGTCGTAGCCGCGTACCGGCACGGTAAACGCCATCAGCAGGGCAATACAGGTGATGCGAATGGCTACTGACATACCACCTCCTGTGAGTAAAGGCCGGTGCGGGGGTTGTAGTCCTGCTTGTTTAGCCGGTAGTTGATGTTGCAGCTTTGGCTGCTGCTGCGTCCCCACACGGCGCGCAGCGTGCCCTGCGGCGATAATCCGGTCAGATACAGGCTGCCGCCGTCCCCGACGATGCCGCTGGCCTTATCGTCATTCAGCGAAACCAGGGTACCGAAAGGCAGCACGTCGCTGCGGTGGCGGACGATGAACATCGCTTTTGCCCCCTGACGCGTGGCGAGCGTGGCGCGGACCATCGCGCCGTCGGTAGGGGTTTTATTGGCGATGGCGTTATCCAGCTCCACGTCATTGCCCACGGTGGTGACGTCCAGCGCCACCTGGTTAACGCGGTACGGCGTGGCGTACGGGATAACCGCATAGCCCCGGCTGTCGGTTTTGATCCCTTTATGGTTGAGCACGGCGACGTCGCTGGCGCCCGGTGCTTTTACCAGAATGTTGGTATTGCCCAGCGGCTGGCTCAGGGTCAGGCCATCTTCGTGAAGCACCGCGCCGCCGCTCATGCCGTAGCTGAGGTTCTGCGAATCTCTCCCGTAGCTGTAGCCCAGGTGGTAATCGCCCCGCTGGCCTTCGTACTGCAGCGCGGCATCGCCGCCGTACTGCTGCTGTGCGCTATAGCGCTGGTTGACGCTATAAAACAGGTTTTCCTGGCCCGGCATATAGCCGCTGACGCCCGCGCTGGTGGTGTTGCCGGTTGAGTCCGCCTGGGTGGTGGTGAAGCGGGCGCGGGTCGCCAGTTTCGGATTACCAAGCGGAACCGAAACGGACATTGCCAGAATATTGTCTTTCTGGTTGTCGTACAGGCTGGTGCTGCGCTGGAGGCTTACGCCGAGCGACACGTTGTGAAACGTGGCGTTCCACGCAAACTGCAGGCTCTGCGTGGTTTTCGGCGTGTTCCAGTAGGTTTGCTGATCCCAGGAAAGCGACAGCGAACCATAATCCCCCATCGGCTGTGACAGCAGCACCTGGTTCTTCGCCTTGCGCGACATGCGCAGGTTATAGACGGTGTCGTAACGCGTGGAGAGTGTGCCGTCCTCCGCCACGATCTGCTTCGCCTTCCCGCCTGCCATACCCTTGTAGGTGGTATCGCTCAGGGTATAAAACCCCTCCGTCGAGTAGCGCAGCGAGAAGAAGTTAACGCGCGTGCCGATATCATTCAGCAGCTTGCTGTAGCGCAGGCGAACCGAATCCCCGGTGTAGGTATTGTCGTCCGCCAGCCGGCTGCGCGCGTGCGTGAGGTCGACGGAGTACGCGCCAAAACGGCCGAGGTTCTGCCCGATCCCAAAGGCCAGGCCGGTGTAACGATCGGAAACCTGCGTCCCACCGTAGAACGTCAGGCCGTAATTCCAGCCGTAGAACAGCTCGCCCTGCGCAAACGAAGGCGCATCCTGATCGCCCGTCGGGCGGTATTTCCCGCCGCCAAGGGCATATTTCATCTGGCCGTTGCGCACCAGGTTCGGCACGCTGGCAAAGGGAAGCGTGTACTGCGTTTGGCTGCCGTCGCTTTCCTGAATGGTAACCGCCAGATCGCCGCCGGAGGAGGTCGGATAGAGATCTTTCAGCACAAACGCGCCCGGCGGAACGGAGGTTTGATAGATGATATTGCCGTTCTGGCGCACCGTCACCGTCGCGTTGCTGCGGGCAATGCCGCGCACCTCAGGCGCATATCCGCTCAGGCTGGCGGGCAGCATGTTGTCATCCGTTTTCAGGGCAATACCGCGCAGGCCGACGGAATCGAAGACCTGCGACGAGGTATAGGTTTCGCCCGCGTAGAGCTGGGCGCGCAGGACGGGAATATCCCGCTGCAGCCAGGTTTGCACGTGGGCCAGGTCGTTGGTGTCCTTCGTCCACGTGGTGAAATCACGCAGCCGCCACGCGCCCAGGTTAACGCCGCTGTTGAGGCTCACGAACAGCTGCTGGTCGCGCGTGCGCGTCTCACCCTGATAGGTATTGTTCGCGCCATTCACCACGTAGTTCAGCCACGCGGCCGGAATGCCGGACTCCCAGCTTTCCGGGCTGACGTACCCGCGCGGCAGGTTACGCATCATGCTTTGCGGCACGGTAAAGCTAAGCGTCAGGGTTTTCTGGTCAAAGTCATAGCGCGTGCCTGGAAAAACCTGAGACAAAAAGAGGCAGCGCTGGGCGAGTGGCAGAGCGCCGCCCTTTGCCTGACGGGTATCGATGCCGAGGGCAACGATCTGCTCCGGCGTGAGGCACGGCTGGGCTTCGCCTGAGGTGCTGTCATCCGCGTGGAACGCGACATTCCCGGTAAAGGCGTAGTCGTTATTAACATACAGGCTGAGGCTGTATTCTCCTGGCGGCAGCGGGCTGCCCGCGTTAACCCAGGTAAGATCGGCGCTGTTCGCGCTTTCACCGTTGAGAAACGCAGGGTTGAACTGCAGCTCGCTATCGGCAGCCACGGCTTGCCGAACGATCATGGCTGAGACCATGACGCACAGGATTTTTATTTTCACGCGGTTACGCCCTTCTGTTTTTATTGTTGCGACAGCGACGAGCGGGTAACGGGCGTCCAGGCCCCATAGTCGTTAATGGTCTGATAGCTGACGCTGCTGGCGTGGCTGAAGGTTTCTGCCAGCGTCACGCTTGCCTTCGGCGGCACCATTACGGGCTTGACGGGTACACCGTCGACCTTCACGTTGATGGTGGTGAGGTAATAAGGCGTGGGATTCGTGAGGCTGACTTTGCCCGCACGGTATGCACCGCTCAGGCTTTTCCATGCCTCAGCCGCGCCTTCCCCGAGTACCTCCGGGCGATAAAAGACCTTGATGCGGTTGGCGGAAGCAAACTGCAGGGAATTGCCGGAGCCGTTTTTCATCTGCTGCGGGATCGCCTTCACCGTCATCCAGTAGAGGGTTTCGCGGTCCTGCGGCAGCGCCCTGCCGTTAAACATGATCTTCACCACGCTCTCGCTGGTCGGTTTTAGAACGTACAGCGGCGGCGTAATGACGAAGTCGTTGGTGCGTTCCCCTTTTTCACTCTCCATCCATGACTGGATCAGGAAGGTGGCATCCGGGTGGGTGTTTCTGACCTGCATCGTGGACTGCGTGGTCGAGCTGGAGTAAACCATTCGCGTTGCGCCCAATCCCACGCCGCCGGCATAAGCGACGGATGAACATAAAGAACCCGCCAGACAAACCCATGTTGATGCGCGCATAGTTTTTCTCCTGAAAGCTGAGTCAGGCCCGGCCAGAAGACCGGGCCCGAGCATTACGAATAGGTCACGGTGTAGGTCGCAACGGCGCTGGCATCACCCGCCGTGGCGTTGCCTTCCGGGGAGTAATATTTCGCGCTGAAGTTCAGGGTGTTGGAGCCGGTACGCAGCGGAATGGCTGCCGCAGATTCACCCAGCTTCACCACGTTGCCCTGTTCGTCATAAAGACGAATGGCGACGTGCTGGGCAGACGTGGCGCTGCCGTTTGAACCCACCGCCAGGCTGTTGGCGTCTGCGCTATCCGGCGTGCCGGTAAAGGTCACGGCTACCGTGGTAGCGGCAATCGGGTTCTCTTCGGTAGAAGCCGAGGTGTCAGCGATTTCGCACTCTTCCAGAACGATCGAGAAGGCTTTCGCGGTGCTGGCCTCGCTGCCCGCAGCGGCGAGCGTTGCGGTGCGCACTTCACCCATATCGACATCAATGTTGGCGCTGCCGGCGCTGATGGCGCAGGCGGAGGTCACCACTTTGCCGCTAAAGTTCACCGTGCCGCCGCTGGTGGTGGCGGCCAGGGCTGAGCCGGCCGGCAGCAGTGCAGCAACGCTTAATGCCAGCAGGGTTTTTGTGTTGAATTTTGCTTTCATTGTCTTGATTCCATTGTGTTGTTATTACGAGATTTGCTCTGAAAGCGGCAGGCCTAACTGGTTAAAAAGACCAGCAAATCTGTCTTATTTCTGAGCCCTAGTTTTCTTATCGCGGAGTTTTTTAATGCGCTCACCCGGCGATAAGAAAGCTTCTCGCGTTCTGCGATGTAACGAATATCCAGCCCGTTTCTGAGTTCCTTTAATACCCTCCATTCTCCCGGCGTCAGCGTGAGCGTCGTTGGCTTCTTTTGAGGGCGATAACGACTCTTGCCCATTTTTAGTAAGGTGGCTCGCCAGCGGTAAAGTGAGTCCTGCAGGGAGATATATGCGTCAATATCTCCCCTGACCCAGTGCAGTGAATTCGCCGGGGAGGCGTACATACAGATAATGACGTCCGGATAACTGGCTTTAATTCTTTTGATATATTTAAGGCAGTCATATCCCGTGTGGTACTTCTCTGCACCCGACATCAGTAAAATATCAACAGGCGTCGCCGATAGTTCAGTATTTAGCTGATGATAATTCCCTACGGAGATTTTTATCTGTAACTCTGAATCGATACTCCTTAATAACGTTGTGATGCCATGACGTGCATAATGGTCGCTGCCCATTAATGCAATGTTTACGTGTGATGTTGTGTCGGGTTTATTCGCCATGTTATTCCCTCGATTTATAATAGTAATCAGGCGGGCTATTACCGCGGGCGTCAGCCTGTTCTTTCGAAGCAATCACGCATTGCATGGTGTTGGCCTACTATACGCTGGCCAATAAGGAGGTAATCTGAAGTAATCTTAATTTGTATTAATCCTTTGTTAAAAACAGGTTACAACGTCATCCTCATATTGGTTTTGTTCTGCTTCGTTGTCTTAAATTAATCATACCTGCACTTTTTAATGTAAATTTTACTTTTAGAAAGGTTTTGTAAGCGGTATGTCTGGTGACGTCAGTTTCAGGGGTAATGTACTGACGATGGATAACAATTTCCGAATGATATCATCGCTTTATACTGATGATATTACGGCTGAAAAGAAGGGGGTAAAACGCTAAGTATATTGATATTGCTTGAGATTCATAAAAAATGAGAATAAGCGTTCCTGAATGGATTAGACACCCATGTCCGTTGTATTCAATTTGTCCTTTTGTCTGGTTTTGTCAATGTCAAGAGGGTGTTTAACCCCATTCTCCACGCAGTTGATTAATAATGGGTAGACGTGATTAAGATTGTCCTGAAGTGTGAAAACGCGACTTCATAAAAGATGAGGGATGTGATTCTACCACAATCGTAAAGCGCTGCAGGCCGCGGTATTACAGGGGTTAAGAGAAAATATCACTTCACTGAAGCTGCAGTGATATACTATAAAATAAGAATTTTCGCCAATCCATGAGATATACAGCCTTAATTTTATCAGTCACATTAATCCGAATGAAGAGGGTGTCATGATTATACGTGCATCATGCGAAGTCATGGATAGTTGAGATTTACTTTGCGTTAACCGGAGAATAACAACCGACCCTATGCATAAGCATTACGTTATTAATAACACCGTCGAATTCCATCCTGCGGCCAGCACGCTACGCGATGTCAACAATCCCGATCGTGTCGTTGTGTTAAATTCACCAGCAGGCCGCTGCCTTCTGTTATTAATCGAAAGGGCAGGCTCCATTGTTACGCAGCAGGAGTTTCTTGATATCGTCTGGCAGCGCCGCGGCATGCTGGTTTCGCCAAATACCTATTATCAGAACATCTCTATCCTGCGCAAAGGGCTTAAGAAGATTGGCTTTGATGCCGATCCTATCGTGACTATCCCTCGAATTGGGCTGACGCTGGCGAGCGATACGCAAATAACCATTAAAGATCCTCCTCCTCATCTGGCGGCGTCGCCAGAGGAGCCACAGGGAATGATGCAGTCCTGCGCCGATCCATTACCGCAACCCCTGTCGCCGCATGAACAGGCGCCAGCAGCGGCTCCGGTGACATCTTCACGCTGGCTTATCGCAATACTGGCTTTTCTGCTCATACTCGCGGGAGTGGGAGTCATCGATCGCACGTCTGCGCGTGATAATCGTTTTGTTGATGACTACCGTTTCGCGGCATCGGTGGGAAGCTGCCATGTTTATCTTGCGAACGATATACAGACCCAAAATGAACGTGCGAAGGCGCTGGCCTACGCGGATCGGTTTAAAGCCGACTGCGAAAGCTATCCCTGGGTGTATATCAGCTGGTATGCCTTGCTTCCGCGCGCGTCCGTTATTCGCTGCGACAGGCCAATGAAAGAACCAAACCGCTGTATCTCTGATTATTTCATTGAGGAACGCTAGCATGCGCCGTTATCGTCATCTACCCTACATTCTCGCTGCGTGCCTGATTATCGCGGGAGCGTTATCGGGTTATTACCTGTGGCAGAGATACGCTCTCCAGCCGTTTTCCTGCCAGGCAAATCTGGTGCAGCACCACCCGGAGGAGACGCTATCGCTCTGGCTGAATTACACCTTCGATGGCAATAGCGGTACGCTGAGCATGAACGGCCGCGCACAAAGCATTCCGAATAAAATTATCGACCGGAAAATATCCTTCCGGGTAGACCGAAAGGACAGTGTCTTTTTACTGACTTCCGATAAACATATGAAATTTCCGGATGATAATGTTGAGGATGAATGGCTGGCAAAATACGAGCCGCAATTTTTTGTGTATGCCGGGAAAAGTATTTATATACGTATAAATGAACAACAGAATGGCAACTATATTTTTACGTTAGGCACATTGCCCACCTATATGTGTCGAGCTTCAAAAAAAGAATGAGATAAACAACAAAATTGTTATAAAGAGCCCCTAATTCATTTATGCTTGATTTAAGGTGAGACAATTACCTTAGAAATATAAAAAGCAGCCAGCGTGTTGCGATAATGTAATTAATATTTAAATTTGGCAAGATGATGAAAACAGTATTTGAACCTTCCGGTGACGGCATAGCCGCGCCGGAAAAACGGCTGCATATAGGGTTGCTATTATGGCCTCACTATTCCCTGCTGGCCGTATCGGGATTAATGGAAGCACTGCGGTATGCAGCAAAAGTACAGGAAACCATATCGTTTAAAATCAGATTGATAAGTGAGTTCCCTGATACCCCAATTACCAGCAACACCGGCGTGAGTATCAGACCGGATTCCGCGCATGCGCCACCCGACGCCTTTAACTATCTCGCGGTGATCGGGGGAAGCCTGCAGCACCTGAATCGCGGTCACGGTGGAGACAGAGAGTATCTGGCGCACGCGCATCACGCGCGAGTCCCGCTGATTGGCATTGGTACCGGCAGCTTTGTGCTGGCGCAGGAAGGGTTTCTCAACGAGCGTCGGGCCTCGGTGCACCCTTATCATCTGGATACGTTTCGACAGTACTTTCCGCAGGTCTATGCCGAGCAGGGCTATGACTTTATTGATGAAGGCGACGTGCTGACCTGCCCGGGAGGGATTTCGACCGTTACGCTGGCCACCGAGCTGATTCGCACCCATGTCGGGCGCGATGCGGCCAGCACAGCCTGCCAGCGCTTGTCTCTTGTACCTAATGATCTGGCCACGCCGCGCCCGGCGAACGTCTCGCTTATCCCCGACTCGCGGCTGCGCCGCGTGGTGATGCTGATTGAGCAGTACCTGACCCGCCCGCTCAGCACGGCCGGACTGGCCAGCGAGGTGGCCCTGAGCGAGCGCCAGCTCAACCGCCTGTTTAACGCTGAGTTTGGTAAAAGCACCCGAGAGTTTATCCGCAGTGCAAGGCTGCGCTATGCCTGCTGGTTGTTAAAAAACTCGCAGCAGAGCGTCACCGACATCGCCCTGCGGATGGGCTTTAGCGACTGCGCCCACTTCATTCGTCATTTCCAGACCGAGTACGGCTGCACGCCCGGCGTCTGGCGCACGTCGCAGACTTAGGTGCACATGTAATTAAAGGGACCCGGTGGGCAGGGACGCAGCACCGCGCTGATGGCATCTGATTTCAGGGTATACATCCCGCCGAAGAACGGATCGACAACCAACCAGCCCGGTACGCCGAGGAAGATAATGTTCCCCAGGGTATACCAGTGGCTTAAGCGGGTTTCCAGCGGCACGATCAGCGAGTAGTACCCCTCCTGTTTTACCGTGAGCGTATATTCACGTTTTCCGAAGTAGCTACCGTCAGATTTTTTAAGGGTGACAGCCTGCGGCGTTGTGCCCGTCTTGATGATTGCACCGCGTTGATCCGAGATGATGAAGAAGGCGTTAGTCGGCTGGCTTTCAATGTTAACCGTCTCTTCGTTACTGCCAACGATGGCCGCGCAGCCGCTGAGCAGTAGCGGTAAAAGCAGCAAAAAGGTGAATTTTTTCATTTAGATCGCTCCTGTATCTTACCAGAGCTAAGCGACACCGTTCGGGTGAAAATTAAGCGCGCTATTTCGTGCTTTCTTCGTAGGGTATTACCTGCCGGCCTGGATAAACTTCCGTTAAAAGCCCAACGGGGACGAGGACATGAACTGGCAGCCATTTCGCGGCAACGCACCGGAAAATATGACCATTTACAGTGCCATATTTCCCGATATCAGCGACCAGTGGCCGATGAGGGACGATACCGTCCGCGAAATCGCTGACATCGCTCGGGCGTTGAAAGCGGAGCCGGCGCTGCGGCCTCCGCTGATTGAGACTGGAGAAGGAGGGCAGACAGTGCTCGTCCCGCAGAACCGCTATTCCGGGCAGGCTTTTCATAACCGTCCTGCCCTGGCCGCATGGCGTACCCGGCTGGTTCCCGGCGCGCTGGCGCTGTTTGCGGTGCAAAACCCGCTGGAAGACCGCCTGCCCGAAGGCACTAAAATGGACAGCGGCAGCCGCCAGTGGTTTATCCACGCCAACGACGCTATTGGCGTACGCTCCCGCGCTAAAGTGCTGAGCGCGCTGGTGGAAAAGTACATCCACAATGCAAGTGAAAACAACTGGATAAGCCTAGCGAGCGGGGCGGCCATCCCGGTGCTGGAGGCGTTGCGTAATGCCAAACTCGATGGCCAGCAGGTGTACCTGACGCTGGTAGACAAAGACGCCGTGGCGCTGAGCTGGGCGGAGACCATGGCGGCGCAGGAAGGGATTAACGTGGGTGAGCAACTGACTCTTCTCAGACGCGACCTGGTCCATACGCTGGTGCGTAACGAGGATTTACTTCTCGAGCTGGGCGAGCATCAGGCCGAACTGGTGGATGCACTGGGGATTTTTGAATACTTCAACGATGCCGATGCGGTGATTTTCCTGCAGCGCGCGCTCCGGCTGGTAAAGCCCGGCGGCGCGGTGATTGTGTCGAATATGCTGACCAGCAGCCCGCAGATTGATTTTGTGCTGCGCTGTATTGGGTGGGAGCATATTTTCCCGCGTACCCTGCAGCAGCTGCAGGATATTCACATCGCGGCGGGCGTGCCGGTCGAAAATGTTACCGTGGTGGTGCCGAGGGATGGGGTGTACGCGGTGATGGAGGTTAGGGTTTAGAACAGTCGGTTCCCTCTCCCTTGAGGGAGAGGGTTAGGGTGAGGGGGGGAACAGGCCGCAAAGATTGACTTGAAATGAATTTGTTTTCCTAACATGATCTCTTCCATGAAAATAGAAAACGCAGTCCCCTCACACTTCGAACGTCTTGTCGCGATCTGGGAATCCTCCGTTCGCGCCACTCACCACTTTTTACAGGAAAGCGATATCGCGGCGCTGCGCCCGCTGTTGCTCAACGCCTATTTACCCAATCTCAAGGTTGTGATTGCTCGCGATGACGCTGGCATTATTCACGGCTTTTTAGGCGTCGATGAAAACCGCATTGAAATGCTGTTTGTTGACGACGCGAGCCGCGGGAAGGGCGTGGGAAAATTACTGCTGAATTATGCCGTTGATCATTTTGGCGCGAATGAAGTGGATGTGAACGAGCAGAACCCGCAGGGCGTGGCATTTTATCGCCATATGGGGTTTGAGCAGGTCGGGCGCTCGGAACTGGACGGGCAGGGGAATCCGTTTCCGCTGCTGCATATGCGGTTGGATGGGCAGGTTTAACTCCCTCTCCCTCTGGAGAGGGCGTCTACAAGCTAGTTACTGGTAATTTGCCCGATGATGACGCCACGCAATTTTTCGCCATCGAAGTAATAAGAGACCGTATTGCTCTGGATGAATCCATTCTGTACTGGCGTCTCCTGATAAAAAAGCATCGCTTTCTTTTTGGCGATCTCTTTCTTGCCGAACAGCTCAACTAAATTCCCGTGAGTAGCATTCAACAATGGAACATTAGCGACTGAGACTCTGACAGGTTCCGTTGTTTTAGCACACTCGTTATGGATGCCATCTTTGGATATAACTAGCGCAGTTAGCAACCCAGCACCCATTTCGTTATCAGAAATGAACCAGTAATTCGTGTCATCGTCGTCATGAAGGCAGACCCAGCGTGCGGAACTGTCTTTGTTAACTGATGCACTGGTAATATCTGACAGCAGAGACACTTCCATTAGAATGGTTTTCTGGCCGATGGTAATGGTCGGAGATATGGGCACTGTTGTGGGTTCTTCCGGCGTTTTTCCGTCATCCTGATAATATCTTGCTGCGAAGCCAGACATTTGGGCTGCTGATGTATCTTGAACCAGGAATAGAAGTGCAGCCAAAATTATCAGTACTTTCATTTTAGATATCCTAATAAGTAGCACGGTTATTCCATTCGTCAGTGTAGGCAATGTTCCCATCGCAATGTTTCCATGTAATCTTCTCGTAACGGAGTTGAATATCTTCGAGATGGGTGCTTGTTAAGCCGGTGGGATGCAACAGGGGTGATATAGAGGTGATCTTTACGTTCTCCATTATCATATTGAAATACTCACTCTCAACGCCCTGGTCAAGAATTCGATACATTTTCAATTCTGCTTTTTTTAATGTTCTTCCTTCACACATAGCACGATATAAAACAGGCGTTGCAGCATCAAATTCCTTATGCAAATTTAAGGGGGAATGAACTCTCGTGCCTGTCAAACGACCAGTATTCGAACTCTCCGGGATCCATACCTGATGGATAACTGAACGGATTTCAAATGATCCTAATCTCGCTGGTAGTAAGGATGGACCAACGATGGGCGAACCATTTTCATCAAATAACCACAGATGTGCGGGAATTGACATAATTTACTCCTGTTAAATAGTAATTATCTTTTTTTACGTAAAAGGATATAGAGGCCTACAATAACTACAATTGACCATATTGCATTCATTGCAATTTTTGCGGGCAGCCAGGTTACGGCAAATAGTGCAAATATTATGACGAATAAAAGTGGAATTGCGCCTCTCAGGACGAATATGAGTTGGCCTTTTAACCAGTCTTTAATAGCTTTAATTATCCCTGTATCATCCCTGTATCATCCTTGAAATCGCATATGCAATATCGCTGTCTGAAGCATAAGCTTGGTTAAGTATGGGGGACCTCATTATTATGGGCTCAATCAAGAAAAACATCATTTCAAGTTCTTCCTGATAAAGGAGATTATAGTAATAAGCATTATAGTTTTTTAGATGGTTGGCGCTTCTGGATGCCTGCTCAACGATGCCATAAACTTTTAAACCAAGGACAGCATAAGTAGAAAACGATGTGATCTTTTCTTTCATCCAAATGTTGGTATGAACACTACTACAAATTGCAATAGTTGCCGAAAATATAAAAGCCTGACTGGAGAGCAGCGATGATGAAATTGATACGCCCAAATTCATAAGATTTCGTTGTATGTTATGTATTCTTTTTTCACTCTTGTTGCCTAGTAAGCTTTTAATATAAATATAGAGCATCTTATAGATAACGTCTCTGTGTTTTATTAACTGGACGATACCTGTCAAAAATCTTGAGTCTTCTACGCGTAACTGTAAACATACATCCTGGTAATTTTCAGTAAAGCACGAAAGCTGATAGCTTAATCGCGTTGCCCCATCATCTAACAGTTGCGCTTGCTTTAACACTTCATCTTTTACGCCTGTTAAGGCGTGCTCTAACTTTAAAGCCAATATTTTATGTGCATCTATTGATGTTATTAATGAGTCGCTATAATACATATTGCACCCTTTAACAGTAACCATAGGCGCAAGTTTCTATTAATAGTGACGTTCTGCTGTGATGCATATCGCAATAGTTATCTTCAATAAAAAATACAGAGATTTTAACCTTTGAATTATATTTATCGTGAATAATTGTTGGCTATCAATTGAGATACTGTATGAGAGCGAGAATGAGAGCGTTAGATCTATTGTATATTGGTTTAATAGCCGTATGGCCGGTAAAGGCGAAACTGGGTGCCACGAGCTGAGCGTAACTACGAGTGTTGCTTTGAGATTGTAGCGATCTCTCAGTGCAAATCTGATGTCTCCTTTCCTGGCCAACTATCCGGAATTTCCGGATAGTTGAATGCTGCTCAATTTCGCCATCAGAGATTCTATTTATGAGATGCTAATTGATGGTTCGAACAGGGAGATTGGGTTGCGACTTTCTTTGCATGTCGTCTCCCCAGCTACATCGCCTAACGCGGCTGGCTGATTGTATTTGAATTTGCGAGGCGCTTTCCAGGATGCTGAGTTTGAATCGCTGCAAGCGCGTCCTCTATCTCAGTAAGCTTGGCCTTCGTCCGTTTATAATCATCCTGCAACCGCTGCTCCTGCTCGTTATATGCCATCAGTACGATGCAACCCTTCATCACCTTTACCGTGACCTGATGTCCGGTATCAAAACCCGCCGCGCGCAGCCACTTGCCGAACTGAATGATATGGGGCGTGGATTTGTCGAAAACATTCGGGCGCTATCCCACAATTAACGAACGCTCGGTTCCGGATTGGTCGGTGTCTGGGGTAGAATGCGAATCAGCCATAATCAACTCCTTGATAGTTGGTGAGGTTAGACGTTCCGGCTGTGTTCCCGCACATCGGAGTGTTGCGAATACAGGAGGTTTAGGTGGTCTACTATAGCTGCATAGCTTTCTTCATTACTAAATTTTTCTGGATAGTAAACTTGGTTTTTTAAATGAGTTTTATCGAACTCATATCCTAAATATAAAGCTATATTATTCAGAAGGTCGATATGAAGTTTTTTTTGCTCAACTTCCCAACTCTCATATTTTTCGGATGTCCAACGTCGTGTGGCTAAAAAAATCAAGGTAGGACTTCCAGACCAAGCGAATGGCTAATTCTTTATTATTGTTTTTACCTGAAAATATTACGTCGATTGAGTTTTAAGCTTCGGCATGGCGAATATTTGTTGGCGTAGCTCGAGTAGCCATTAAAGTTAAAAAAGACTTTATTGGGCGGAACTAATTTCAAGCTTACTATCAAGATATCTTGTCGCTTGAATAGCAATCAGAGGTACTATTAATGTTGATATTACGGCTAAGATATCTTTGCTAAATAACTAATAGTGATGTTTTCAGACTGCATTTTTAATTACCCACTCTATTAAACATTAATGTGTTTTCTAATTAAGATTCGAAGAACAAGAGATATTAATTTCATTAACAAAGAATGGATTATAAGAGAATTTACAACTTCTGTGTAACTATGTATAAATTTTTGGCGGAAGATCACAGGAGTCGAACCTGCCCGGGAACGCTGGCGTCCCCAACTGGATTTGAAATCCAGCCACCTCACCGGAGATGACGATCTTCCGCGCCTCGATTGCTACATGGAGGCGGGGCGCATTATAGCTACTTTCAGGCATTTACCACATACCCCTACACACTTTTTTCACATCTCTTTTGACCTTACCCCCCCTGTTTCAGTTAATTCCTAAGAAAATCCTCAGGTTAGCATTTCGTGCTCGCCGACTTTTACCGCGATCACAAAAAAGAAGAAACGTAATCTGCTAACCAGAAAACGCAATACCCGCCCATGAAACAATGGTTTAAAACCAATGTAACCGGTCTCAACGCCCCCTACAGCGTGAAGGATATAAAAAAGATGAGCGAAGTATTGTCAGTAAAAGAGAAGATTGGCTACGGAATGGGTGACGCCGCCAGCCACATCATTTTTGATAACGTCATGTTGTACATGATGTTTTTCTACACCGATATTTTTGGCATTCCCGCCGGGTTTGTCGGCACCATGTTCCTGCTTGCCCGCGCGCTGGACGCAATCTCCGACCCGTGCATGGGGCTGATTGCCGACCGCACCCGCAGCCGCTGGGGCAAGTTCCGCCCGTGGATCCTGTTCGGCGCCATCCCGTTCGGCATCGTCTGCGTGCTGGCCTACACCACGCCGGACCTCAGCCTTAATGGCAAGATGATTTACGCCGCCGTTACCTACACGCTGCTGACCCTGCTCTATACCGTGGTCAACATCCCGTACTGCGCGCTCGGCGGCGTGATCACCAACGACCCGACGCAGCGTATCTCCCTTCAATCCTGGCGCTTTGTGCTGGCGACGGCGGGCGGCATGCTCTCCACGGTGCTGATGATGCCGCTGGTGAAGCTGATTGGCGGCGACGATAAGGCGTTCGGCTTCCAGGGCGGGATCGCGGTGCTGTCGGTGGTCGCGTTCCTGATGCTGGCGTTCTGCTTCTTCACCACCAAAGAGCGCATCCAGGTGCCGCCGAGCACCACCTCCATGCGGGAAGACCTGCGCGACATCTGGCACAACGACCAGTGGCGCATCGTCGGCGTGCTCACCATCCTCAACATCCTCGCCGTCTGCGTGCGCGGCGGGGCGATGATGTACTACTGCACCTGGATCATGGGCTCGCCGGAGGTGTTCGTCGCCTTCCTCACCACCTACTGCGTCGGCAACCTGATTGGCTCCGCGCTGGCGAAACCGCTCACCGACTGGAAGTGCAAGGTCAGCATCTTCTGGTGGACCAACGCCGCGCTGGCGGTGGTCAACGTGGCGATGTTCTTCGTCCCGATGCATGCCACCGTGCTGATGTTCGCCTTTATCTTCGTTATCGGCGTGCTGCACCAGCTGGTGACGCCGATTCAGTGGGTAATGATGTCCGATACCGTCGACTACGGCGAATGGACCAACGGCAAGCGCCTGACCGGCATCAGCTTTGCGGGCACGCTGTTCGTGCTGAAGCTCGGACTGGCGCTGGGCGGGGCGATGATCGGCTGGATGCTGGCAGGCGGCGGCTACGACGCGGCAGCCAAAACCCAGAACAGCGCGACCATTAGCATCATTATCGGCCTGTTTACCCTGGCCCCGGCGGTCTGCTACGTGCTGAGCGCCATTATCGCCAAACGCTACTACACGCTGAAAACCCCCTTCCTGACCAAAATCATGGGCGAGCTGGCGCAGGGCGCGCGCCGCAATCAGCAGGAGTTTGAGACCCTGCCGGTCAGCAAAGAATTACAGAACTAAGAGGACGAGAGTATGAAAATCAGTGATGGAAACTGGCTCATTCAGCCGGGCCTGAACGTGACGTATCCGGTGCAGGTGTTCGACGTGGAGCAGCAGGGCAATGACCTTGTGGTGTTTGTTGCGCCGCGCGACGTGCGCGAACGCACCTGGCAGCTCGACACGTTGATGTTTACGGTTCGCCTGTTTGCCCCGCAGGAAGGGATTGTCGGGGTACGTATCGAGCACTTCCAGGGCGCGCTGAACAATGGCCCGCACTATCCGCTGAACGTTCTGAAAGACGTGAAGGTTGAGAGTGAAAACAACGCGGAATATGCCGAGCTGAAAAGCGGCAACGTCAGCGTACGCGTTACGAAAGGTGAGTTCTGGGCGCTGGACTTCCTGCGCAACGGGCAGCGGATTACCGGCAGCCAGCTTAAAAACAACGGCTACGTGCAGGACACCAATACGGACCGGAACTATATCTTCGAACGTCTGGATCTCGGCGTGGGTGAAACGGTCTACGGCCTCGGCGAGCGTTTTACCTCCCTGGTGCGCAACGGCCAGACGGTCGAAACCTGGAACCGCGACGGCGGCACCAGCACCGAGCAGTCCTACAAAAACATTCCGTTCTACCTGACCAACCGCGGCTACGGCGTGCTGGTGAATCATCCTGAGAACGTCTCGTTTGAAGTTGGCTCCGAGAAGGTCTCCAAAGTGCAGTTCAGCGTGGAGGGCGAGTATCTGGAGTACTTCGTGATCGACGGCCCGACGCCGAAAGAGGTGTTGAACCGCTACATGCAGTTCACCGGGCGTCCGGCGCTGCCGCCTGCGTGGTCGTTCGGCCTGTGGCTGACCACCTCGTTCACCACCAACTACGACGAAGCCACGGTCAACAGCTTTATCGACGGCATGGCCGAGCGCGACCTGCCGCTGCACGTCTTCCACTTCGACTGCTTCTGGATGAAGGCCTTCCAGTGGTGCGATTTCGAGTGGGACCCGGTGACCTTCCCGGATCCGGAAGGGATGATCCGCCGCCTGAAAGAGAGAGGGCTGAAGGTCTGCGTATGGATTAACCCGTACATCGGCCAGAAGTCGCCGATCTTCCGGGAGCTGAAAGAGAAGGGCTACCTGCTCAAGCGCCCGGACGGCACCCTGTGGCAGTGGGACAAATGGCAGCCGGGGCTGGCGATATACGACTTCACCAATCCGCAAGCGTGCCGGTGGTACGCCGACAAACTGAAAGGCCTGGTGGACATCGGCGTCGACTGCTTCAAGACCGACTTCGGCGAGCGTATCCCGACCGACGTGCAGTGGTTCGACGGGTCCGATCCGCAGAAGATGCATAACCACTATTCCTATATCTACAACGAGCTGGTGTGGAACGTGCTGAAAGAGACGGTGGGGGAAGAAGAGGCGGTGCTGTTTGCCCGCTCTGCGTCCGTCGGTGCGCAGCAGTTCCCGGTTCACTGGGGCGGCGACTGCTACGCCAACTATGAATCGATGGCGGAAAGCCTGCGCGGCGGGCTGTCGATTGGCCTGTCCGGGTTCGGGTTCTGGAGCCACGATATCGGCGGGTTTGAAAATACTGCCCCGGCGCACGTCTACAAGCGCTGGTGCGCGTTCGGGCTGTTCTCCAGCCACAGCCGCCTGCACGGCAGCAAATCCTACCGCGTGCCGTGGGCGTACGATGACGAGTCCTGCGACGTGGTGCGCCACTTCACCCAGTTGAAATGCCGGATGATGCCGTACCTGTATCGCCAGGCGGCGCTGGCCCGCGAGTTCGGCACGCCGATGCTGCGCGCGATGATGCTGGAGTTCCCGGACGATCCGGCGTGCGATTACCTCGACCGCCAGTACATGCTGGGGGATTCGGTGATGGTGGCGCCGGTGTTCTCCGAGGCGGGCGACGTGCAGTTCTACCTGCCGGAAGGCCGCTGGACGCATCTGTGGCATAACGACGAAATTCAGGGCAGCCGCTGGCATAAACAGCAGCATGATTTCCAGAGCCTGCCGGTTTATGTGCGCGATAACACCCTGCTGGCGCTGGGTAACAATAACCAGAAGCCGGACTACGCGTGGAACGAGGAGACCGCCTTCCAGCTGTTTAACCTGGCCGATGGTGCAACGGCGGTCAGCGAAGTGCCTGCGGCTGACGGCTCCGTGGCATTTACGCTGAAGGCGTCACGTCAGGGCGACATCGTGACCTTCACCGGCGCGGGAGACGCGCAAAACTGGTCGGTGTGCTTGCGTAACGTGCAGAAGGTGAGCGGCGTGAAGGGCGGTTCACACGCGGGCAGCGAGTGGGGCGTGGTGGTGAAAGCGGAGGGGAATGAGGTGGTGGTTCACTTCTGAACTGAAAAAATGCCCGGTGGCGTTTCGCTTACCGGGCCTACAGGGGATCGTAGGCCGGGTAAGGCGAAGCCGCCACCCGGCTATTTACTGTGCCGGAGCCACCGCCGACACCGTCCCGCCCGTCATCGTCTGCTGCACCTGCTGTTTATTCATATTCACCGCGCTCAGCTTGCCGTTTACCGTTGGCTTCAACGGGGCGCTGGCCTGCACGCTGCCGCTGGCGGTGAGCTGAATATTGCCGTCGCCCGTAATCGGCAGCGCTGGCCAGCCCCACTGTTGTAAAACGTTAAGCGGCACGCCGCGCCCGTTCAGGCTCACGGTGGTTTGTCGCTGTGGAAGCTGGGAGACGGTTCCCGTGGCTTCAAGGATCCCTTTTTCGGTAAAGGCGCTCAGCTCGGTAATGTTAACCGTTGCGGCATTGGCGTTCAGCGCCAGCGAGGGACGTCGAACGTCTACGCGGTTAAAGGTTGCCGCCGCACCGTTCAATGTTGCGTTGCCGCCCCAGATACCCCACTGGCGATCTTTCGCCAACTGCAGGTTTGCGCCATAGCCGTCCAGGGAGGTGATCTGCCACGGGAAGACGGGATCGATGTCGATCACCAGGTTGCGGCTCAGGCCGAATTTTTTCAGGGTGACGCTGTTCAGCCATTCCGGCAGTTGATCCATCCACAGCCTTTTCCAGCTGTCAGGCAACGTGTATTCCAGACCGGCAATGGCGGCATCGTCCAGCACCAGGGCCTTACCGTCACGCAGCCAGTTACCGGAGGTGCGCACCATGCCGCCTTCCCAGCGGGAGGTAAACTGGCGCAGCGCGATACCCTGAGGAGAAAATTCCGCATTCAGGATCGGGTCAAACAGATGCAGCGAACCGTAGATAAACTCGCTCGCGTTCATGGACAAACGCCCCTCCTGGCTTTGCCAGTCGCCTTTGCTCAGCGTCAGGTTGCGCAGGCTCAAATCAAGGTCCGTCACCGCCCAGTCGGGTCCCTGCAGGCGGGCGTCGGTCACTTCCAGACGTCCAATTTGCAGAGAAGGAAGCGTGGTGATCGGGGCGAAAAAATCCATCAGCGATTTATCGCTCTGCAGGCGGATATCATTCAAACGCATGGAATCTATTATCCAGCTGCCGTCGGCATTGCGCAGGGCGGAGCCGGTGAGCGAGCCGCGCGCCATGTCGGCGCCGATGGTATTGAGCACCACCTCTTTGCCGTTGAGCTGGCCCTGGATCAGGACGTTGCTGGCCGGTACGCCGTTGAGGGTGAGCGAGCCTGCGCTCATCTGGATTTGCGCGTTTTTACCCAGCACGTTGCCCGCTTCCGGCTGCCACGGGCTGACGCCGCCGGTGACCTTTTGCGCGCTGAGATCCCATTCGGTGTTCGGGCTGTTAAACGCCATGTTGTTCAGCTGCAGGCGGTCGGCCTGGAAAGGCAGCGGCGCGGTCTGCGGAGAGAGATTTAGCGTGCCATCGAACAGGGTGATGGTGTCCATGTGCAGCGGATCGGTGACCTGACGGCTGCTTAAACCTATATCGACTTTTTTGGCGACCAGCGTGGCGGGTTTGCCGTCACGACCAAAGGTGACGTTTTCCAGAATGATGTGGGAAGGCGATGAAAAGCGGTGATCCATCAGGTCGAAATTCAGTTCGTAATCGGTATTTACCGTAACCCAACTGCTGACCTGTGACGCACCCCAGCGGGTCTGGAGCAGGAAATAAAACGCCAGTGCCACAATGAGCAGGGCGATAAGAAGATAGACGAGCAGCTTTCCAATAAATTTCATGGTCTTCCATCCCGTGAAACGCACATAAAGGAGTTATGCACGATTTATGCGCAATCCTCAAGGCGGGAATGGTGTAAAGAGATGTCACGGCGGGCATTGACTGCCCGCCTTGAAGGGGATCAGTTCTTTTCTGGCGGGAAAACGAGGTTCAGCACGATAGCAGTAATACCGCCAGCCGCGATGCCGGAAGAGAGCAGGTTTTTCACCCAGTCCGGCGCAAACTGCAGGATCAGCGGCTGCTGAGACACGCCCAGACCGACGGCCAGCGACAGCGCGATAATCATGATCGCGCGGCGGTTAAGCGGCTCGCGGGAGACGATACGCACGCCGGAGGCCGCGATGGTGCCGAACATGACCAGCGTCGCGCCGCCGAGAACCGGCTCAGGAATGTGTTGCACAAAGCCGCTCACCGCCGGGAACAGGCCGAGGACAATCAGCATCAGCGCCACCACAAAGCCAACGTAACGGCTGGCAACGCCGGTGAGCTGGATCACGCCGTTGTTCTGGCCAAAGCAGGAGTTCGGGAAGGTGTTGAACACGGCGGAAACAAACGAGTTCAGACCGTTCGCCAGCACGCCGCCTTTCAGACGCTTCATATACAGCGGGCCAGACACCGGCTGTTCAGAGACGTCAGAGGTTGCGGTGATATCGCCGATGGTTTCCAGAGAGGTGATCATAAAGACCAGCATCAGCGGCAGCAGAAGGTTCCAGTCAATGCCCAGGCCGTAATAAAGCGGCGTTGGGATAGTGATTAGCGCGGCATTCGTCGGTGCGGTATTTTGCGGCAGCATATCCAGCGCCCAGGCCATCAGGTAACCGGCCGCCATCGCGATAACCAGCGAGGCCACGCGCAGGTAAGGGTTACGCTGACGGTTAAGCAGAATGATGATCGCCAACACCACGCCTGCCAGCAGCAGGTTTTTCGGTGCGCCGAAGGTGTGGTCGCTCATTGCCGCATAGCCACCGCCGATGGAGGTCAGACCCACCTGAATCAGCGACAGGCCGATTATCATCACCACCACGCCGGAGACCAGCGGGGTGATGACGCGGCGCGCCAGGTGCAGAACGCGGGAAATCACCATCTCTGTACAGCTGGCCAGCATGAGCGTGCCGAAGAGTGCCGCCATCATGGTCGGGACGTCCGCGCCGCCGGTTTTGAGCGCCGTGCCGCCCATGATCAGCGGGGCGACAAAGTTAAAACTGGTACCCTGAATCGACAGCAATCCAGACCCTACCGGACCCCAGGCTTTAATTTGAATAATAGAGGCGACGCCGGAGGCAAAGAGGGACATGCTGATGATGTGCTGAGTGTCCTGCGCCGGTAACCCGAGCGCCTGGCAGATCAGCAGCGCTGGCGTTATCACCGCAACAAACATCGCCAGAAGGTGCTGACAGGCAGCGAACAGCGTCTGCGGCAGCGGCGGACGATCTTCAAGGCGGTAAATTAATTCGCTATTATGCTTCTGCGCAACCGGTTGCGCATCAGGAGACTCTACGGTGTTAACGGACATCGGCGGCAATCCCAGGGTGAAAAGCGGGCATTTTATCTGACCACTTGGTAAAAGCAAACGATTGCCAGCGAAAAATATTGTAATAGCCACCATAGGGGTATGGCTTTTCTCATGTTGATGTCAGAAAGTCCCCTACACTTTTCAATATTGAGCTCATGATGAGCAAAAATTGTCCAGGGGAATGCCGCGTGAACAGGCTGCGTGCGCATAACAGGAGCCACCTATGATCCATCTCGATACGTTGACCACCCTTGTTGCCGCAACGCTGGTACTTCTGCTTGGGCGAAAGCTGGTGCACAGCATTTCGTTGCTTAAGAGATACACCATACCTGAGCCGGTTGCGGGCGGTTTGCTGGTGGCCATTGCGCTACTGATTTTAAAAAAGAGCATGGACCTGGAATTTGATTTCGATATGTCGCTGCGAGACCCGCTGATGCTGGCATTCTTTGCCACCATTGGTCTGAATGCGAATCTGGCCAGTCTGCGCTCCGGTGGAAAAGTGCTGGGCCTTTTTCTGCTGGTGGTTATCGGCCTTTTGCTGATGCAAAACGTAATTGGGCTCAGCATGGCGTATCTCCTTGGCCTGAACCCGCTGATGGGGCTGCTCGCCGGCTCTGTGACGCTGCTTGGTGGTCACGGTACGGGTGCCGCCTGGAGCGAGGTGTTTGTTGAACAGTACGGATTTGAAAATGCGATGGAAGTGGCGATGGCCTGCGCCACCTTTGGTCTTATATTAGGCGGCCTACTGGGTGGGCCCGTGGCCCGCTATCTGGTGAAGCACTCTCCCACGCCGCAGGGCATTCCCGACGATAACGTTGCGCCAACCATTTTTGAAAAGCCGGACGCCGAACGCACCATCTCCTCGCTGGTGCTGATAGAGACCATTGCCTTAATTGCTATCTGCCTGACGCTGGGGAAGACGATTGCACAATGGCTGTCAGGTACGGTGCTGGAGCTGCCAACCTTCGTCTGCGTACTTTTTGTCGGCGTGGTGTTGAGCAACGGGCTGGCGATGACCGGTTTTTATCGCGTTTTTGATCGCGCGGTGTCGGTCATGGGGAACGTCTGCTTATCGCTTTTCCTGGCAATGGCGCTGATGAGCCTCAAGCTGTGGGAGCTGGCCTCACTGGCGCTGCCAATCTTCGCCATTCTGGCGGTACAAACCCTGTTCATGGCGCTTTACGCCATCTTTGTGACATGGCGGGTGATGGGTAAAAATTACGATGCGGCGGTCCTGGCGGCAGGGCACTGCGGGTTTGGCCTTGGAGCAACGCCCACGGCGATTGCAAATATGCAGGCCATCACAGAGCGTTTCGGGCCGTCGCATATCGCGTTTCTGGTGGTGCCGATGGTGGGGGCGTTCTTTATTGATATTGTGAATGCGATAGTCATCAAGCTTTACCTGATGCTGCCCATGTTCAGCTGATATTCAAGCGTTAGAATAGCGCTCGGTTTCCGGCATCCAGCGCTCAATTAGCGCTGCCGCCTGTTCGGGATAGCGTTCATGTATATGGCGAGCAAGACGCTGAACTTCGGGGATCATGGCCTGATCGCGCAGTAAATCAGCCACTTTAAATTCGGCGTTACCGGTCTGGCGCGTGCCCAGCAGTTCGCCCGGGCCGCGGATCTCCAGGTCTTTTTGCGCAATCACGAAACCGTCGTTGCTGTCGCGCAACACCTGCAAACGCATCTGCGCCGTTTTCGAGAGCGGGGCTTTGTAGAGCAGCACGCAGTGGGAGGCGACCGCACCGCGGCCAACGCGACCACGCAGCTGGTGAAGCTGTGCAAGGCCAAGTCGCTCCGGGTTTTCGATGATCATCAGGCTGGAATTCGGGACGTCGACGCCCACTTCAATCACCGTGGTGGCGATCAGCAGATGCAAATCACCCTGCTTGAACGACTGCATTACCGCCTGTTTTTCGGCGGGCTTCATTCGCCCGTGCACCAGGCCAACGTTCAGTTCGGGCAGCGCCAGCTTCAGCTCTTCCCACGTTGCTTCGGCGGCCTGCGCTTCAAGCAGTTCCGACTCTTCAATCAGCGTACATACCCAGTACGCCTGGCGCCCTTCGTGGGTACAGGCGTTGCGCACGCGTTCGATAATTTCGCTGCGGCGCGTGTCCGGGATGGCGACGGTGGTCACCGGCGTGCGGCCAGGCGGCAGTTCATCAATGGTGGAGGTGTCCAGGTCCGCGTAGGCGGTCATTGCCAGGGTGCGCGGGATAGGCGTGGCGGTCATGATCAGCTGGTGCGGGTGGAAGCCCTGCTGAAGACCTTTTTCCCACAGTGCCAGACGCTGGTGCACGCCAAAGCGGTGCTGTTCATCGATGATCACCAGTGCAAGGCCGTTGAACTGTACCTGCTCCTGGAAGATGGCGTGCGTGCCCACAATCATCTGCACCTGGCCGCTGGCGATAGCGTCCTGTTGCGCAATGCGCGCTTTGCCTTTTTGCTTTCCGGCGAGCCAGCCTACCTCAACCCCAAGCGGCGCGAACCAGCTGCGGAAGTTATTGGCGTGCTGTTCGGCCAACAGCTCTGTCGGTGCCATCAGCGCCACCTGCTTGCCGTGGGCTATGGCGCGCAGCGCGGCCAGTGCGGCAACCAGCGTTTTACCGGAACCTACGTCGCCCTGCACAAGGCGCATCATCGGGACATCCAGCGCCATATCACGTTCTATTTCAGCAGTGACGCGCGCCTGGGCGCTGGTGGGCTTAAACGGCAGCGAGGCCAGCAGCTTATCTTTGAGCTCATCACGCTGGCTTAGCGGCTGGGCATGAAAACGCTGTGCGCCAGCGCGAAGCGCCAGCATGCTCAGGTTATGCGCCAGTAATTCCTCAAGGATAAGACGCTGTTGGGCAGGGTGTTTGCCGGTTTCTAAATCGCTAAGCTGCAGCGAGGGCGGCGGGCGGTGCAGAGTACGGAGCGCCTCCGGCAGGCTCATCATCCCCTGCGCCAGCTCGGGTGGCAGCAGTTCGGTTATGGCACAGGTATCGAGCAGTTCAAGCGCCTGATCGGTAAGCTTACGCAGCGTCGCCTGCTTGATGCCTTCCGTCGTCGGGTAAACCGGCGTGAGCGTCTCCTGCAGATCCGGCGTACTGAGGTCGCCCTGCACGCGGTACTCAGGGTGGATCATCTCCGCGCCGAATTTCCCGCGTTTCGCTTCCCCGTAGGCCAGCACGCGTCGGCCCGTCGCCAGGCTATTTTTCATCGCCGCGCTGAAGTTGAAAAAGCGCAGGGTGAGAATACCGGTGCCGTCGCTAATCTGGCAGGTCATCATTCGGCGCCCGCCAAAGGTGATGTTGCAGTTCAGCACTTCGCCTTCGACGGTAGCGTAAATAGCGGGGAGGAGATCGCCAATTTTGTAGAGTTGGGTGCGGTCTTCGTAACGCAGGGGGAGGTGCAGCAGGAGATCCTGCACGGTATGCAGGCCAATCTTCGCCAGTTTACTGCTTTGCGCCGCGCCTACGCCGGTCAGCGTATTGAGCGGTATGGCGTCCAGCAGGCGGCCTTTCATGGGTTAGCCTGCGTACTGCATGGTGGACCACCACTCGGCATCGGCTTCAATTTCGCCCTGCGCGTTGACGTGGGGGTAAGGCAATTTTTTCTGCTTCGCGACGCGTGCCAGCACCGGATAACCCCCTTCAAACAGCAGTCGCTGCTGTTCTTCCTCCGGCAGCGTGCTGTTTGCGCGCTTGTACATTCCGGCGTTCTGACGCTGGCGCTGCGCTTCGTACAGAATGAGCGCGGAGGCAACGGAGACGTTCAAGGACTGCACCATACCGGTCATCGGGATAATGATGTCCCGATCCGCCAGATCCAGCGCTTCCTGCGTGATCCCCGTTTTCTCCTGACCCATCAAAATGCAGGTCGGGCGGGTGTAGTCGATCTCGCGGAAGTCCACGGCTTTATCGGAGAGGTGAGTAGCAAGCACCTGCATACCGCGCTCTTTCAGGTGCGATACGGCTTCGCCGACAGTTTGGTGATTTTTGACAGAGACCCAGCTGTTACTGCCTGCAGCAGCGGAAACCATGTTGCGCATGCGGTTGCCTGGCCAGACGGCGTGCACTTCATGCACGCCTACGGCGTCTGCGGTACGGACAATAGCAGCGACGTTATGAGGTTTATGGACCTGCTCCATGCAGACCGTCAGGTCCGGCTGCCGCCTGGCGAGCATTTCGCAAATACGAGCATAACGTTGTGAATTCATACCACTAATTTCGGTTTCGGGTGACTTTAATCACGTCCGGCATCACGCGGATTTTGCGCATAATGTTCGCCAGATGCACACGGTCACGGGCGGTCAGACGGATAAAGGCGCTGTATACGCGGCCATCTTTCTCTTCCGTATTCAGGCTCTGAATATTGGAGGAGGCCGTGTTGATCGCTGCCGTCAGGTTCGCCAGCGCACCCTGGTGGTTGAACATATCCACCTTAATTTCGGTGATAAATTCCTGCGCCGTCTCTTTGTCCCACTCGACGGCCATAAACTTCTCAGGCTCTTTCTGATAGCCACGGATGTTACGGCAAGACTCATGATGGATTACCAGCCCTTTACCGGGACTGACGTGCGCAATAATCGGGTCGCCTGGGATCGGTCGGCAGCATTTGGCGAAGGTGATTAGCACCCCGTCAGCACCTTTGATCGGCAGATGGCCATGGCTTTGCGCCGCTGCAGGAACGGACGTGGTGTCAGCCTGCTGCAGGTTCTTCGCCACCACGACGCTCATGGCGTTGCCGAGGCCAATTTCTGCCAGCAGATCATCCAGCGAAGCGAGCTTCATACGCTCCAGCTCATGCTGGATATTTTCCTGCGGGATTTCGGCCAGCTTGCGGCTACCGCCCAACGCATGGTTGAGCAGACGACGCCCGAGGCTGACGGAGTCATCGCGCTTGAGGTTTTTCAGCAGCTGACGAATTTTGGCGCGCGCTTTGGAGCTCACGACAAAGTTCAGCCAGGCCGCGTTCGGACGTGCGCCCGGCGCGGTAATAATTTCCACCGTCTGGCCGCTGGCGAGCGGCTGAGACAGCGGATAAGGCTGTCTGTCGACGCGCGCGCCCACGCAGGCGTGACCGATATCGGTATGCACGGCGTAAGCGAAGTCGACCGGTGTTGCACCAGCAGGCAGTTCGACAATGCGCCCTTCTGGTGTGAAAACGTAAATCTCATCCGGGAAGAGATCGGATTTAACGCTCTCGATAAATTCAAACGAGCTACCGGCACTCTGCTGCAGCTCCAGCAGGCTTTGCATCCAGCGCTGGGCGCGGATTTGCGCGGTTGTGCTGCTTTCACCACCGTGCTCTTTATAGGCCCAGTGTGCTGCTACACCCATCTCCGCCATCTGGTCCATGTCTTCGGTGCGAATTTGCACCTCAACAGGTACACCGTGCGGGCCGATCATGGAGGTGTGTAAAGATTGATAGCCGTTCGCCTTGGGAATGGCGATGTAATCTTTCACGCGACCCGGACGCGGCTTGTACAGGCTGTGCATCTGCCCCAGCACGCGGTAGCAGGTATCTGAGTCGTGGACGATTACGCGAAACGCGTAGATATCCATGATCGAGTGAAAACGCTGCTCTTTGAGCACCATTTTGCAGTAGATGGAGTACAAATGCTTTTCGCGACCGCTGACGCGGCACGGAATTCCCGCTTCCTGTAAACGCCCTTCAATTTCAGAGAGGATTTTTTGGATCATCTCTTTACGGTTGCCACGTGCGGCTTTCACCACCTCTTTAATCACGCGATAGCGGTTCGGGTACAACGCTTCAAAGCCCAGCTCTTCCAGCTCGGTTTTGATGTGATGAATACCTAAACGGTGCGCCAGCGGGCTGTAGATTTCGAGGGTTTCACGGGCAATGCGGCGACGTTTGTCCGGGCGAAGTGAGCCCAGCGTGCGCATATTGTGGGTACGGTCAGCGAGTTTGATGAGAATGACGCGGATATCCTGCACCATCGCCATAATCATCTTGCGAAAGTTTTCGGCCTGCGCCTCTTTCTTGTCGCGGAAATTCAGCTTATCAAGCTTAGAGACCCCTTCCACCAGCTCGGCAACGCTTTTGCCAAACAGCTGTTCCATATCCTGGTAGGTGGCGGGGGTATCTTCGATCACGTCATGCAGCAGGGCGGCCATGAGCGTTTCGTAGTCGAGTTTCATCTCGGCCAGAATACAGGCTACCGCTACCGGGTGCGTGATATAGGGTTCACCGCTTGAACGTGTCTGGCCCTCGTGAGCGTCACGTGCAACGAGATACGCCTGCTGAAGACGCTTAATCTGGTCTTCAGGCAGGTAGGTTTGAATCAGTTGATTCAGGCTTTCAAACAGATACAAGGGCGACCCGCAGGTTTAATTAACGACGACCTTCAGCAATAGCGGTTACGGCCTGCAGTTCTGCGGCTTCCTGCTCTTGCTGCTCCTGGCGCTCACGCACGTCGAGGATCTGGTTGTTGATCAGACCTTCTTCGATTTCGCGAAGTGCAATAACGGTGGTTTTATCGTTTTCTTCCGGTACCAGCGGATCTTTACCGCCTACCTGCATCTGACGAGCGCGACGCGCGGCGACCAGCACCAGGTCAAAACGGTTACCAATTTTCTCTACAGCGTCCTGAACAGTTACGCGTGCCATACTTAAAATGCTCCACAGGTGAAGAAATGACTGGGCATGATACTGAAAGTGGGTTCAGTCTGCCAACAGTTTGGTGATTAATGCGTCATGTCGCTGCTTCTGGCGGCTCATACGCAGGCGTTCTGCGCGAAGAATGGTCTTGAGATCGCTCAGCGCGGCATCAAAATCATCATTCACAATAAGGTAATCATACTCCGCGTAATGGCTCATTTCTGCAACAGCCTGTTCCATACGCTTTGCGATGACTTCTTCGCTGTCCTGGCCGCGGCCACGCAGACGGCGGTCCAGCTCATCTTTCGATGGCGGTAAAATAAAGATACTGCGCGAATCAGGCATTTTCTTGCGAATCTGCTCTGCGCCCTGCCAGTCGATATCCAGGAAGACATTCACGCCGGTTGCCAGAACCTGCTCAATGGTTTCACGCGAGGTTCCGTAGTAGTTACCGAAAACTTCCGCGTGTTCAAGAAACGCGTCTCTGCCAATCATCGCCCTGAACTGATCGTGATCGACGAAGAAATAGTGTTCACCGTGCACTTCACCCGGACGCGGCTGGCGCGTGGTGTGAGAAACAGAAACCTGCGTGTCGTACAACGGTTGGGTTTTTAACAGTGCCTGAATAAGGCTGGATTTACCCGCGCCACTAGGGGCAGAAACAATATAAAGCGTGCCTTGAGCCATGAGAGTCTTTTGTATGTGTTAACGAAGAAGTCCTACATACGGGCTTATTATACACGTCGCCGCACCGTGACGTAGCCTTTGTCACACTTTTTAAGCTGGATTATTAAATTTTGCGTGCCGTTTTCAGGTTTTATCCGGGGTTTTCAGCAACAAAAATAAATGCTGGATAGCGCCTCGCGGAGTGAAATGATGTCGTTAGCGTCATTTGGGGCATCGGGGTATACCTCCTGCAATGCAAAGGAGGGGTAGCGATGTGGCGATGGTTAAGCGGTTTGATGCTGTTTTGGTGCGGTTATGGCGCGGCGGTGTGCCCGGTTTGGTCGCAGGCAAAAGCGGACAAAGAGATTGCGACGTTAAGCGCGCAAATTAAACGCTGGGATGATGCTTACTGGAAACAAGGTACGAGCGAGGTAAGCGATGACGTTTACGATCGGCTCAATGCCCGGTTAAAGCAGTGGCAGCGCTGTTTTGGTTACGACATATCAGAAAGCATGCTGCCTGCCCTGGGCGGGACGGTAACACATCCTGTTGCCCATACGGGAGTGCATAAGGTGGTGGGTAAGGAAGAGCTGCGCCAGTGGATGCAGGCGCGTCATGACCTCTGGGTACAGCCCAAAGTGGATGGCGTCGCGGTGACGTTAGTCTACCGAAACGGGACGCTATCCCAGGCGATCAGCCGCGGTGATGGAATAAAAGGTGAAGACTGGACAGAACAGGTACGTTCGATACCGTCGGTACCCAAAAACCTGAAAGGTGCGCTTGCGAACAGCGTGCTGCAAGGAGAGCTTTTCCTGCTGAGTGATAACCATATTCAGCAGAAAATGGGCGGGATGAATGCGCGAGCTAAAGTCGCAGGCACCATGATGCGGCAAACCGACAGGTCTTTACTGAGCAACATCGGCGTTTTCCTCTGGGCCTGGCCAGACGGCCCAAAAACGATGCAACAACATCTCAGCGAGTTATCGAGAGCAGGGTTTGATTTAACCGCTCGCTTCACGCTACCGGTGCATTCCGTTGATGAGGTAGAAAAACAGCGCGCCCGGTGGCAAACCTCGGCTTTGCCATTTGTGACCGATGGCATCGTCGTGCGTTCAGCGGATGAGCCACCCGGCGACAGCTGGTTACCCGGTGACGGACAGTGGGTGGTCGCATGGAAATATGCGCCGGTTTCACAGGTTGCCGGGGTGAGGGACATTCAGTTTGCCGTGGGCCGTACGGGGAAGGTCTCCGTCGTGGCCGTCCTTGAACCTGTGCAGATTGATGATAAGCGCGTACAGAGAGTCAGCCTGGGGTCAGTGGGTCGCTGGCAGCGGCTCGATATTGCCCCTGGCGATCAAATCCTGGTGAGCCTGGCCGGGCAAGGGATCCCCCGGCTTGATGAGGTGGTGTGGCGAAGCGCTGAGCGGCAAAAGCCGCAGCCTCCGTCTCCACAATATCATTCGCTAAGCTGTTTTTATGCCTCTCCGGAATGTATGGAGCAATTCTTTGCCCGCTTGACGTGGGTCGGCTCCAGGCAGGGGCTGGGTATTGACGGGGTAGGAGAATCGGGATGGCGTGCGCTCTGGAATGCGCACCATTTTGAACATATTTTTTCGTGGCTGCTCTTAACGCAAGCGCAGCTGCAAGCCACCCCGGGGTTTTCCTCCACGCGCGGGTTGGCGCTTTGGCATCAATTTAATCTGGTACGCAAGCACCCCTTCATTCGCTGGATAGTTGCGATGGGCGTTCCGCTGTCTAAAACCACGCTGAATGCTGCCGGTGCGACGTCCTGGCATGGGATGAACCAGCGCAGTGCCGCTGACTGGCAAACCTTGCCCGGAACAGGTAAGGAGAAAGCGCGGCAAATCATCAGCTGGATGCACGCGCCTCAGGTTGATGCGCTGGCAAAGTGGCTAGCTGACCAGCATATCAACGGATTTTAGTGTGCGTTGTGCTTGTAGTGGAATACGGGGAGCCCGAGCTTCAGCCGCAGGGCGAGCATGCGTGCGGTAAAGCCAAACAGCAGCGTGGAGATGATCACCACATCATGGTTGGACACATAGTGCTGAAGGGCAACGTAGAGCACCGCTGCGGCGAAGGAGATACCGGCATACAGTTCTTTCTGAAAGACCAGCGGAATGCGCTTGCAGAACATGTCGCGCAGCACGCCGCCAAACACGCCTGTTATCACCGCGGCAATAGTCGCGATAACCGGACCTTCGCCCATATCGAGCGCAATCTGCGCACCGATGATTGAAAAAACGATGAGCCCAAGCGCATCCAGTACGAGGAACAGACGGCGCAGGTGAGGCATAACAGGAGCCACAATGGTGGTTAACACGGCGGCAGTCGCCACGATAATGACGTATTCAGGGTTTTTAACCCAGCCAAGCGGGTAGTGCCCCAGCAGAATATCACGTACGGAACCACCGCCAAGCGCGGTCGCGGTGGCAATGATAATCACGCCGAAGGTGTCCATGCGGCGACGCCCGGCCGCAAGCGCCCCGGTCATGGCTTCTGCGGTGATACCAATCAGATAAAGAACGTGAAGCAACATATACCCTCCGGTGTGAACGCGGGAAGGTTAGCTATTTGTGCGCGCGATCGCGATTGAGATTTTCTAAGGTGAGCAGGTTTGCCCTATTAAATTTTATTAACGCGAGTCGAATAATGCTGATGTACGGCGGTAAGGTATGAAAATGCCCAAAGATAAGGATTAGAAATAATAATGGGTGGCGCTATCGGACGCCACCCAAAACAGGCATTACTCAATATTCTGGATCTGCTCGCGCATCTGCTCAATCAGTACTTTCAGCTCAATTGCCGAGTTGGTGACGTCAGAATTGATCGACTTGGACGCCAGGGTGTTCGACTCACGGTTGAACTCCTGCATCATAAAGTCGAGGCGGCGGCCCACGGCTTCTTTCTTCTTCAGAATGTTGTAGGTCTCTTTAACATGCGCTTCCAGACGGTCCAGCTCTTCGGCTACGTCTACGCGCTGGGCCATCAGCACCAGCTCTTGTTCCAGACGCGTGTTTTCCAGCTGGACTTCCGCTTCTTCCAGTTTGGACACCAGGCGCTCGCGCTGCCATTGCAGCACTTCCGGCATATGGGTGCGGACTTTAGCCACTTCGGTGCTCACGCCTTCAAGGCGCTGCTCAATCAGGGCTTTCAGCGCCTGGCCTTCGGTTTCACGAGCAACGATGAAGTCGTCCAGCGTGCCGTCAAGGGCGGTAAGGATCTCAGTAGCAATGGCATCCAAATCCTGCTCACCGGCAGCCATGACGCCAGGCCAGCGCAGAATATCAACCGGGTTGATTTCGCCTTCATCGCTCTGCATTTTGACCCAGTTCGCCGCGTTCACGAGCTGTTTCGCCAGCTTTTCGTTGAGGATCAGTTCACCCTGCGCGCTGGCATCCGGCTCAAAGCGCAGGTTACATTCCACTTTACCGCGCGTCAGACGAGAACGAATACGCTCACGCACCACGGGCTCCAGGCTGCGGAACTGCTCCGGCATACGGAAATACGTTTCCAGATAGCGCTGGTTTACCGAGCGCATTTCCCAGGTAGCGCTACCCCAGCTACCCTTGATTTCACGCCGGGCGTAGGCGGTCATACTGCGGATCATAGACATTCCCGTTTTTAAAGGAGAGATGGGGGATTATAGCTTTCAGGGCTTTGTCAGGATAGGAATAAGCACGTTTAATCCGTATAATGCGCAGCCACATTCGTTTCAAGCCGGAGAATCCATCATGCGTCCATCAGGTCGTAGCGCCAATCAGGTGCGTCCCGTCACCCTGACCCGTAACTATACAAAACACGCTGAAGGCTCCGTGCTGGTTGAGTTTGGTGACACCAAGGTTCTGTGCACCGCCTCTATCGAAGAAGGCGTTCCGCGCTTCCTGAAAGGTCAGGGCCAGGGCTGGATCACCGCTGAGTACGGCATGCTGCCGCGCGCGACACATACCCGTAACGCCCGTGAAGCGGCGAAGGGCAAGCAGGGCGGCCGTACCATGGAAATTCAACGTCTGATCGCGCGTGCACTGCGTGCAGCCGTTGACCTCAAAGTCCTTGGCGAATTCACCATCACCCTGGACTGCGACGTCATTCAGGCTGATGGCGGCACGCGCACGGCATCCATTACCGGTGCATGTGTGGCACTGGCCGATGCCCTGAACAAGCTGATTGCTGCCGGCAAGCTGAAAAATAATCCTATGAAAGGGATGGTTGCAGCCGTATCCGTGGGTATCGTTAACGGTGAAGCTCTTTGCGATCTGGAATACGTTGAGGATTCCGCAGCCGAGACCGACATGAACGTGGTAATGACCGAAGACGGTCGTATCATTGAGGTACAGGGCACGGCAGAAGGCGAGCCGTTCACCCACGAAGAGCTTCTTACCTTGTTGGCGCTGGCCCGAGGGGGAATCGAATCCATTGTAACGACGCAGAAAGCGGCGTTAGAAAATTGATTTTAAAGGCGACCAATGAGTCGCCTTTTTTTTGCCTGTAAGACCGTAAAAACCAAAGGAGCAAATCCATGAAATCGTATCAGCGCCAGTTTATTGAGTTTGCGCTTAACAAGCAGGTACTTAAGTTTGGCGAATTTACGCTGAAATCCGGGCGTAAGAGCCCCTATTTCTTCAACGCTGGGCTGTTTAATACCGGGCGCGATCTGGCACTGTTAGGCCGTTTCTATGCCGAAGCGCTGGTGGATTCCGGGATTGATTTCGACCTGCTGTTTGGTCCGGCCTACAAAGGTATTCCGATCGCCACGACCACAGCAGTAGCGCTGGCCGAACATCACGACCGCGACGTGCCGTACTGCTTTAACCGTAAAGAGGCCAAAACCCACGGTGAAGGCGGCAGCCTGGTCGGTAGTGCGCTTCAGGGCCGCGTCATGCTGGTGGATGATGTGATCACTGCGGGCACGGCAATTCGTGAATCTATGGAGATTATCCAGGCTCATGCTGCGACGCTCGCAGGCGTGTTGATATCTCTGGATCGTCAGGAGCGTGGACGCGGCGAAATTTCCGCTATTCAGGAAGTCGAGCGTGATTACGGTTGCAAAGTGACATCCATCATCACCCTGAAAGACCTGATTGCCTATCTGGAAGAGAAGCCGGAGATGGCGGACCATCTTGCAGCGGTACGTCAGTATCGCGAAGAGTTTGGCGTGTAACTGAATTGCCCAGCGGCGCTTCGCTTACCGGGCCTGCGCGTTTCGTAGGCCGGATAAGGCGAAGCCGCCATCCGGCAACGGTGTTACTGCAACTGAGCAGCCACTAACGGCCAGCGGGCGTCAAAATCGTCCGTTGGACGGTATTTGAATTCGCTGCGCACAAAGCGGGAGAGCATACCCTCGCAAAATGCCAGGATCTGGCCCGCCAGCAGCGTTTCATCGACGGTGTATCCCTCTCCTTCACGCATTTTCTTCTCGCGCAGCACCTGTCGCAGCTGGGCTTCGATACGCTCAAAAAGCTGGTTGATGCGGCCCTGCAGGCGGTCCTGCTCAAACATCAGGGCGTGGCCGGTCAGGATACGGGTCAAGCCCGGGTTGCGCTCACCAAAGCCCAGAATCAACAATACAATCAGACGCAGACGCGCGGTGGTGTCTTTTTCGTCTTTCAGAATCAGGTTGATGCGCGTGATCAGGCTGTCTTCGATAAACTCGATCAGGCTGTCGAACATCCGGGTTTTGCTCGGGAAATGACGATACAGCGCCGCCTCCGACACGCCTACAGAAGCGGCCAGCTTTGCGGTGGTGATGCGTTGACTGCCATCGCTGGATTCAAGCATCAGAGCCAGAGATTGAAGTATTTCTTCGCGACGATTCCTTTTCGCGGTTTGTTTTTCTGCCATGTTACAAAATACCCCTGAAAATAAGCACTGCCAGGCTGGCATCCACACAGCGACCGCAAACTAACGTTTGCGGTTTGTTATTGCATTATGGCGCTGTGAGATGCGTATCTGTCGGGCGACTATTTGCGCCCGGAATGGCCGAAGCCGCCTTCGCCACGGTCGGTGGCATCAAAGTCTGCCACCAGGTTAAATTCTGCCTGCACAACCGGTACAAAGACCATTTGTGCAATACGCTCGCCAGGCTCAATCGTGAAGCTGTCCTGACCGCGGTTCCAGACGGACACCATCAGCTGACCCTGGTAATCAGAGTCGATCAGGCCGACCAGGTTACCCAGCACGACGCCATGCTTATGGCCCAGACCAGAACGTGGCAGGATCACTGCCGCGAGTGACGGGTCAGCAATGTGAATCGCCAGACCGGTTGGGATCAGGGTGGTTGCACCCGGCGCCAGCTCTACGGCGTCATCGAGACAGGCGCGCAGGTCAAGACCGGCAGAGCCGGAGGTGGCATAGGTCGGCAGCGGGAATTGCTCACCAACACGCGGGTCCAGAATCTTAACGTCGATTTTTTTCATCATAACGGGTAACGATCTCGTCCAGTAATTGTTGGCCCAGGAGTTCCTTGCGCTCAAGCGGTAAGATTTTATCTCCATCCTGCCAGAAAAGGTGCAGTGCGTTGCTGTCGCTGTTAAATCCTTGTGTGGCCAGCGATACGTCGTTCGCGCAAATCAAATCGAGGTTTTTGCGGGTACGTTTTTGCCGGGCATATTCTTCCACATTATTCGTTTCTGCGGCAAACCCAACAACGTAGGGACGGTGACTTTTCAGTGCGGCGACACCGGCAACGATATCCGGGTTTTTCACCATTTTTATCGTTAATTCATCACCTTGCTTTTTAATTTTGGCGTCAGAAATCGTCTCAGCCCGGTAATCCGCCACGGCTGCACAGCCGATAAAAATCTGCTGCTTTTGCGCGTGAGCCTGTACGGCGGCTTCCATTTCCAGCGCGGTAGTCACATCAATGCGTTGCACAAGCGGCGGGGTAGGCAACAGGACAGGCCCGCTCACCAGCGTGACGTTCGCACCGCGTTTTGCCGCTGCGGCAGCGATCGCAAACCCCATTTTACCGGAGCTGTGGTTGGTGATGTAACGCACCGGATCCAGCGGCTCGCGCGTTGGGCCCGCGGTAATCATGATGTTGAGATGTTGCAGATCGTTGACAGGCGAAAAATGGGCTGCGGCCATATCGACGATAGTCAGCGGGTCAAGCATACGGCCAGGGCCTACGTCACCGCAGGCCTGGCTGCCGCTGTCTGGCCCCCAAATCAGCAGGCCGCGAGAGGCCAGCGTCTCCAGATTGTGCTGAGTGGCGGCATTGCGGTACATCTGCTGGTTCATGGCGGGCACAACGGCGACGGGGGCGGGCGTGGCCAGGCAAATGGTCGAGACCAGATCGTTCGCCATACCCGCGGCCACACGGGCGATTAAATCTGCCGTGGCGGGGGCAAGTATGACCAGGTCTGCCCATTTCCCAAGCTCGATATGGCCCATTGCTGCTTCTGCTGCCGGGTCAAGCAGGCTGTCAGAGACCGGATATCCCGAAACGGCCTGCAGGCTCAGAGGGGTGATAAAGGCTTTGCCACCTTCGGTTATCGCGACCCGCACGTCGGCCCCGCGCTCGCGCAGACGACGCACCAGCTCCGGCGCTTTATAGGCGGCAATACCGCCGCTTACGCCAAGAACGATTTTTTTACCGGCCAGGCTCATCATGATTCTTTCCTGTTGGGTTTCACCAGAGAGCGGGCATTTTATCACAATCCCAAAAACGGGGTTATTTTGTCCGTTGTCCTCTTTGCGAGGCGTTACGCAAGAATGAAAAGCAAGCGTCGAGAGGCCAACGTGCCTGTGGCAGCATGGGGGCAGACAGAAGGAGAGTGACATGGAAGAGGCTGAACTGCTGCTACCGCGTGAAAAATTGCTGCGCTATGGCGTCACCTTGTTGAGAGATGACGAGCTGCTGGCGCTCTTTTTGCGCACCGGGACGCCGGGAAAACCCGTATTCACGATGGCACAAGAGCTCATCGCGCATTTTGGTTCATTGCATGGCTTGCTGACGGCTGAGCTGGAGGCGTTCGAGCACGTCAATGGAATTGGCGTCGCGAAGCATGCCCAGCTGCGGGCCATTGCTGAACTGGCTCGCCGTTTTTACAACGTGCGCATACAGGAAGAAGATCCGATACTCTCACCCGGTATGACGCTGGAATTTTTGCAAAGCCAGCTGTCAGATGCCGAACGCGAGATCTTTATGGTGATCTTTCTTGATAGCCGCAACAAGATACTGAAACATAGCCACCTTTTCTCGGGCACGCTGAGCCATGTTGAGGTTCATCCGCGAGAAATTGTGCGGGAAGCGATAAAAGTGAATGCAGCCGGCGTGATCCTCGCGCATAATCACCCCTCCGGCTGTGCGGAACCGAGCAGAGCGGACAAAGAAATCACCGAGCGCATTATCAAATGCTGTCAATTCATGGACATTCGTGTGCTGGACCATGTGATAATTGGCCGCGGAGAGTACATTTCTTTTGCAGAACGTGGTTGGATTTAGACCATTTCTCGCGATCCATCGGGATCTTTGTCTGTTCGGGACTTGAGCACACCGCCGAGTCAGCGTATACTACGCCACCTTTGAGAATCTCGGGTTTGGCATTTGGGCCTGGCAATCGAGAGTTCACTTAGAACTATGCGATGACCGGGCTGTAAAGCCTGACGAGGCGCCGATACCCCATACGAAGCTCGAGCTAATTTGATTTTTGGAGAATAGACATGTCCCGAGTCTGCCAAGTTACTGGCAAGCGTCCGGTGACCGGTAACAACCGTTCCCACGCACTGAACGCGACTAAACGCCGTTTCCTGCCGAACCTGCACTCTCACCGTTTCTGGGTTGAGAGCGAGAAGCGTTTTGTCACCCTGCGTGTATCTGCTAAAGGTATGCGTGTTATTGATAAGAAAGGCATCGATACAGTTCTGTCCGAACTGCGTGCCCGTGGCGAAAAGTACTAAGTACTTAAGGAAATAAATCATGGCTAAAGGTATTCGCGAGAAAATCAAGCTGGTTTCTTCTGCTGGTACAGGTCACTTCTACACCACCACGAAGAACAAACGTACTAAGCCGGAAAAACTGGAACTGAAAAAATTCGATCCAGTTGTACGCCAGCACGTACTGTACAAAGAAGCTAAAATTAAATAATTTTAGACTCCTTGTATTGAAAAACCCCGCAACTGCGGGGTTTTTTGCATTCTGCATCTCAATGGAGGAAACATGCCTGAGTTACCAGAGGTAGAAACCAGCCGCCGCGGCATTGAGCCGCATCTGGTCGGCGCGACCATTCTTCATGCTGTTGTACGTAATGGCCGCCTCCGCTGGCCGGTATCCGATGAGATCCACGCGTTAAGCGACAAACCCATTCTCAGCGTGCAGCGCCGCGCGAAATACCTGCTGCTGGAGCTGCCAGATGGCTGGATTATCATCCATCTGGGCATGTCCGGAAGCCTGCGTATCCTTACCGAAGAGCTGCCGGCTGAAAAGCATGACCACGTTGATTTGGTGATGAGCAACGGCAAAGTGTTGCGCTATACCGACCCACGGCGCTTTGGCGCATGGTTGTGGACCAAAGAGCTGGAAGGGCACAGTGTACTGGCGCATCTGGGGCCAGAGCCGCTCTCAGAGGCCTTTAATGCGGAATACCTCAAAGAGAAGTGCGCGAAAAAGAAAACCCCAATCAAGCCCTGGCTGATGGATAACAAGCTGGTGGTCGGCGTAGGGAATATTTACGCCAGCGAATCGCTGTTTGCGGCCGGGATCCATCCCGATCGGCTGGCCTCTTCGCTGTCAGCGCAGGAGTGCGAGCTGCTGGTTCGGGTCATTAAAGCGGTGCTGCTGCGCTCAATTGAGCAGGGGGGAACCACGCTGAAGGACTTCCTGCAGAGCGACGGTAAGCCGGGCTATTTTGCGCAGGAGCTGCAGGTGTACGGCCGAAAAGGCGAGCCGTGCAGAGTGTGTGGCACACCCATTATCGCGACGAAACACGCCCAGCGCGCCACGTTCTACTGTCGTCAGTGCCAGAAGTAGGGCTACTTCAGCTTTTCCATTAACGCCCGGTGGACGTTGACCGGCAGGAAGTGGGTCACATCGCCGTGATGACGCGCCACCTCTTTCACCAGCGTGGAAGAGATAAACGACCACTCTTTGGAAGGCATCAGGAACACGCTTTCCAGATCGGGCATCAGGTGGCGATTCATATGCGCCAGCTGCATCTCATACTCGAAATCTGCCACCGCGCGTAAACCACGGATCAGAATATTGGCCTGCTGAGCGCGGGCAAAATTCGCCATCAGGTCGCTGAACCCGACGACTTCAACATTCGGCAGATGGGAGATTGCATCACAAGCAAGCGCAACGCGCTCGGGCAGGTCGAACATTGGCTTTTTGCTGGGGCTGGCGGCAATCGCCAGAATCACCTTGTCGAACATGCACGCCGCGCGGGTGATGATATCAAGATGACCGTTAGTGATGGGATCGAAGGTACCCGGATAAATCGCTTTTGTGCTCATGGCTCACGTTTTCTCTGAGTAGCCGCGGCAGAGCGCCCACAGCTCGGTGTATTTGTTGAAAGTATACTGCGCGTTGACCACGGCCAGTAACCAACCCTGCTTCCCGTCCAGCACGCCACCCCGCAGCAGCAGCGTTTTCAGGAATGCCCCCAGCGTGTGGGTAAAGATACCTGTGAGCGTGGCCTTCTTGCCGCGCTGGTGACGCTCCTGCGCCCATGCGGTGGCATAGTTGAGCTGTTTACGCTGGAAGCTCGCGAAATCCCGACAGGTCAGGTGCAACAGGTCGCCCGTCAGGGGGATCACCTGGGCGCTATCGCAGCTCAGGGATTCATGCACCAGATTGTCGTTGTACTGATAACGCTCGCGCTCATACAGGCGCATCACGCGGTCAGGATACCAGCCGCTATGGCGCATGAAGCGGCCAAGGAAATAGTTACGCCGCGCAATGCTGTAGACCGCGCCGGGTTGAGGCGCGGCGAGCACCGCCTGAATGGCCTGCTGCAGTTCGGGTGTGATGCGCTCGTCGGTGTCGATCATCAGAACGTAATCGCCGGTGGCATAGCCCTGCGCGCGCTGGCGCTGAATGCCATAGCCCTGCCAGTCGGTATCGGTATAAACTTTTGCGCCCGCCGCACGGGCAACGTCCACCGTATTATCTTCGCTGCCGGAATCAAGCAGAACAATCTCGTCGGCCCAGGCGACAGAGGCCAGGCAGTCCGGAAGCAGGTCGGCGGCGTTTTTGGCGATCATCACGACCGACAGACGCTGTGACATTAGTGGCTCCGCTGAGGCAGATAAGGTTGCAGAAGCTGCAGCAGACGGGTCAGTGCGCCCTGATTCTGATGCAGCACTTCAACGGCGTGGCGACCGTACCACAGGCGGTAGTCTTCGTCGGTCAGAAGGGTAGATATCTCTTTGACCACCGAATCCGCGTCGGTCACGGTAATTAAGCCGTCGGCCTGCTGCAATTTAGCGCAGATATCTTTGAAGTTAAACGTATGCGGCCCCATCAGCACGGGAATGGCGTGCGCTGCAGGCTCCAGCGGGTTATGACCGCCGCGCTCTACCAGGCTGCCGCCCACAAAGGCGAGATCGGCAATGCCGTACAGCAGCATCAGTTCGCCCATCGTATCGCCAATTACCACCTGAGTGCTGTTAGAGGGGATCTCACCGGTGCTGCGCAGGGTGAAGCTGAAACCGCCTTTCTGCACCATATCGCGGGCATCTTTAAAACGCTCCGGATGACGGGGAACCAAAATAAGCAGCAAGTCGGGGAATTTTTCCAGCAGCTTGCGATGGGCTTGCAGAATAATCTCTTCTTCGCCGTCGTGGGTGCTGGTGGCAATCCAGACCTGGCGGCGCGGGGCCCACTGGCGGCGCAGCGTCACCGCGCGGGCGGCGAGTTCAGGCGTAACCGAAATATCGAATTTAAGGCTACCCGTTACCGCAAGCTGGTTGCGTTTCAGGCCGAGGGCAACAAAACGCGCCGCATCTTCTTCGTTCTGTGCGGCAATCAGCGTGATTTTACTCAGCAGTCGGCGCATGAATTTACCCAGCTTGCCGTAACCTTTCGCCGAGCGCTCTGACAGGCGCGCGTTGGCAATCACCAGCGGAATTTTTCGGGCATGCAGGGCGGAAATCATATTCGGCCAAAGCTCGGTTTCCATGACGATCACCAGCTTAGGGCGAACGGTATTCAGGAAACGGTTCATGGCACAGGGCAGGTCGTAAGGCAGATAGACGTGCTGAACGTCTTTACCGAAAGCGGATAACGCGCGCTCAGAGCCGGTTGGCGTCATGGTGGTGACGGTGATCGGCAGCGACGGGTAGCGGTGGCGCAGGGCGCGAACCAGCGGGATCGCCGCCAGCGTTTCACCAACAGAAACGGAATGCAGCAAAATACCGTCCGGGGTGACTTTATTGCGGCAGTAGCCATAGCGTTCAGCCCAGCGTTTTCGATACGCAGGGGCCTTACGGCTACGAAGCAACAGTCTCAGCCACACTAATGGCTGAATGATGTAGAGCAGGGCGGTATACAACAATTCCAAGCGATTATCCGTTTTTTTAGTTTCGGCGGGCAAATTCTAAGCATTTAAGCCAGGTAAAGCTATCTCTTATGCCAGATACCGCTTTAAACGGAAGTAACGGCGGCCCAGGCGCCAGCGCAGTCGCGGGCTTTTCGCACTTTTCCAGATGAGTTTCCAGATACCGGTTTCGAAAAACTCTTTGATAATCATTGATTTTTTCTTCTCATCCTTCATGTTATCGAAGGTATGAATAATCCCCAGGCCTTCTTTGGCGATTTGCCAGTGGCAGGCAGGGATACCTTTCACTTTGTCCGGGTAGCGCTGGTTGATGGCATCGAGCATCTGCAGGATTTTCATGTAATGGCGCGCCGAGCGAATCAAGGTGTCGTCATTGTCCGGCATATGGGACACCGATGCGGAGTGAATGTAGTAGTCATAATAACGTTCACTGGTGTACTGAACGCGCTCGGCCGCGAGCAGCACTTCGGTGGTCCAGGGGATATCCTGATGGCGAAGACCGGGTTCGAAACGGAAACTGTGTTTACGAATAAAGTCGTGGCGATAGATGTTCAGCCAGGTTACGTGCAGGAACTTACGGGAATCCAGCGCCATTTTTAGCCATGCAGCGCCCGTCATGACGCCCGTCGAGGAGAGTTTGTCCTCAGGGAAGATAGGGCGTGAAGGTTTCTTGTCGTTTTCCCAGACGTAGTTCCCGTTACAGGTGGCGACATCCAAATTCTGCGTAACGGCCATGTCCAGCAGATGCTGGTACATGCCGGGTTTAAAGACGTCATCAATATCCGGGAAAGAGAGATATTGACCCGTCGCAACGGCCAGACCGGTATTACGTGCGATGGAAACACCCTGGTTTTGCTGTTCAATAACCTGCATCTGGGGCAGTTTTTCGCGCCAGTTTTCGACGATCTGCATCGAACCGTCAGTGGAGCCGTCATTGACGATAATAACTTCGATACTGTCGATGCGCTGATTCAGAAGGCAGGTAAAGAACTGATCCAGAAAAGCTTCACCGTTATAAACGGCAACCACCACGCTTAATAATGGCGCTGAATTTTGCATAGGAAACCTGATTTTTATTGTTTATCGACTAAAGCGATATATTGCTGGCAAATGGCATTAATACCAAACGATGCGATCGTTGCGCGATCCACGACGGGCGGAGACGTATAGATTTCTGCCAGCGTTTTGGCCAGCGATTCGTCATTCAACTCTGTCAACCCGCGGGCTAAGTCCCCCGTGAGGATTTCAGCGGGCCCGCCCGGGCAGTTTGTACTGACGGGCGGCGTCTGGCAGATGATGGATTCGACCAGCACATTACCAAAGCCTTCGCAGTCAGAGCTTAACACTAAGAGGCGCGCCCCTTTGATCCAGGGATAGGGATTGGGTTCGAACGGGCGGAAAACAATCCTGTTTTCGATGCCAAGCTCCGCGGCAAGCTGCTTGAGCGTTTGAATTTTTTTCTCTGAACCGTTACCCATCATCACCAGCGTGGTGTCTATCTTGCTCAGAGCGAACGCTCGCAGGAGGCGATCGTGACGCTTATGTTCATGAAAGCGGCCGACGTGAATGATGTAATTCTGTCCCTGCATCTCAAAAGGAGCATCCGCCAGACGCTGTATTTCAGGAATATCAAAAGGATTATGGATAACCGCTTTGCGGCGAAGATCGATTGCCAGCGTTTCTGAAAGATCTTTCAGCACGGCGGCCGAGACGGCAACAACGTTACGGTTTTTGTAGGTATGACGAATTTTGTAATGTTTGAACCATCGTGAGAGCCCGCTGCGGTGGCGAAGGTAGGAGAATGAGAACATGCCGTGTACGCAGAACCAGACCTTATTGCGGTCAAGCGCGCGGCAGTGCGCCACAATGCGGTCAGTTTTGTGCAGGTGAGAGAACACGACATCAAATTTGCCGCTGCGCTCAGCCTGCTCAATAGCCTTATCCAGCAGCCGGGCGCGACGCGGGATCTCCGTAAGCTTCCGCCACGGCTTACTGCACGTATCCTGTATAACCTGAAAATCGATGCCGTCCGGAATGGCGTAGTCGCACACTTTCCGCAGGGAGAAGAGGGAAACCTGGTGCCCCATTTCTGTCAATCCGCCGGAGAGTGTAAGAACCGTTTTTTCAGCTCCGCCACCGGGTAAACCATCAATAATCATTAGGATGCGCATTTTTAATCCAGTAATTTTTGATAAAGCGAAATAAGCTGACTTGATAGTTTTTCGGGGGTCGCTTCTTTCACGCGTTCACGTGCCGCTAGCCCCATATTGTTGTTCTTTTCCAGAGAAGGAATGGCTGCTATCGCCTCCTTCAATGTGCTGATATCAAGTGCATCACAGTAAAATCCGTTCTTGCCTTGCTCTATAAATTCGGCTCCGCCGCAACTCGTTGAAGTAATGACGGGTAAACCGCAGGCCATTGCTTCAAGAATAACGTTAGGAAAGGGATCATACAGTGTGGGCAGCAGTAAACCATCGGATAGCTGGTAAAATGGCAGCGTCTCTTTTTGCATCCCCAGGAAGCGAATTTGCCCCTCGCAGCCTAGCGATCGGGCGAGAGCACGGTAACGATTTTCCGCCTTATCCTGCCCAACCACAATCAACAATGCCTCTGTTCCCGCGATAGCCTGTATCGCACTGGCCAATCCCTTTCGTTCAAATCCTGACCCGACGAAGCAGAACACAATGGCATCGGCTGGCAGCCCAAACTGCTGACGCAAAGCAGCGCGTTGTGCTTCCTGAGCCGGAACGAAGCGGCTGCAATCAATTGAATTATAAATCACATGTATCTTTTTTGCGTCAATATCAAAGTCTTCGATGATTTCTCGTTTGATCATCTCTGCGTTACAGATAACGGCTTTTAGCTCTGGCGCCTGGTACATGTCACGTTCGGCGTGCATCACGTAGCGGTGATAGCGATCGTGCATGAGCATCTGCGCACGCCACGCGGGCAGGATGCGCGCGCGCTGCAGCAGCCAGCGTTGGTGAACGCCGTCTCCTGCACGGTAAATATCACACCCTGGGATGCGCTCGTGACTCTGCACAATATCAAATTGCTGCTGATGCCAGAGGGCGCGTGCGGCATGCGCAAACCCGCGCTCGCGGCTGATGCGGCCCCATTTGCGCGGATCGCAAATGTGGATATGCCAGTCGTCCTGTTTCTCCCCCTGCCACTCGCGCGTTATGACGTTGAGCTCAAGGTTTTGATTACTCAGCGCGGTGAGCGCTCGGGAGACGAAGCGTTCCGCTCCGCCATCTGGACGATATTTTTGACGAACGATGGCCAGGCGATGTTTTTTCATTACAGGTATCTCCTTGCCGCGGAGACGACAGCATCAACGGGAATGGCATTGAGGTAGCGTTCTTTCGTGTTGGTATCAATAGCGTCCGGGTCGGGTAGCGGGCCGTAGTCACCTGCCCAGATGACTTCACCGTTCACCTGCCATGGAGACCAGAACGTCAGTTTGGAGGGACCAAACAGCGCCACGCAGGGCGTCTGAAGCGCGGCGGCCATATGCATTGGAACGGAATCGACGCCGATAAACAGGCATGCGCGATCGATAAGCGATGCCAGCTGGCGAAGCGTCAGCTGGCCGGCCAGCGAAACGACCCCCGTTTTGGGCGAGGCAGCAAGAATGCGATCGATCATCGCCATCTCTTTTTTGTCCGGGCCTGCGGTAAGAACGATGGTGTGGCCCTCTTGCTGAAGGGTCGTAATGGTCTGTGCCATCTTTCCTTCATCCCAGCATTTAAAGAACCAGCGCGACGTGGGTTGTATAACGATGTAGCGCTCTCCCACGCCATGCTGCGTCAGCTTTTGCCGGGCGTATTGCCAGTCATCTGCAGTGTAAGCCATGGTAACGTCCGGTTTGGCGGCAACCGGTAACGACGACAGTATTGAAAGATTTTGTTCTACGGTGTGCAGAGAGGCGTGATTTTCAACAGAAACCAAATCGGTATGACAAAAACGCCAGAATGCATTGTCACGCTTGTTGAAGGCAAACCCAAGGCGAACTGGCGCACCTGTGAATCGCGTGACGATGGCGCTACGCCACTGGTCGGCAAGGTTAATCACCAGGTGATAACGTTGTGCTCTTAACGTGCTGAGCAGCTGCCACTCTTTTTGTAGATGCCCGAGCGTGCCCAGCTGCTTCCATTTACGATCGATCCCATAAATTGTGCCGATCGCCGGATGCGCGGCGAGCATATCGCGCGTCTCTTCATAAAGCAGCACGTCGATTTTTGCCTCAGGCCATTTTTGGCGCAGCGAATCGATGACGGGTGTGGTGAGTAACATGTCACCATGATGGCGAAGTTTAATCAGTAAAATGCGCAAATCAGGCGTGTCAGGTAAGTTATTCATCATCATCTTATCGGCGTTGTACTGTTGGCAATTCTAATAGACCTGATAGCGACTTGCACTCTTTCTCCATAATGTCAGGAATTTCCTATGAAGGGTTTACTCCAGCTTTGGGGAGTGCGTAACATAGCGATAATTTCTCTGTCTGACGGGCTCAATATGAAAAAACCAGCGTTTATCATCACGATCGATACCGAAGGCGATAATCTCTGGCAAAACCACCGGGTTATTAAAACGGAAAACGCCCGCTATCTGGCACGGTTCCAGGCGCTTTGCGAGCGTTTTGGCTTTAAGCCCGTCTGGCTGACGAATTACGAGATGGCGATCGAACCCGTTTTTATTGAGTTTGCCAAAGATGTCATTGCCCGCGGCACGGGGGAGGTGGGCATGCATCTTCATGCCTGGAACAGCCCACCGGAGCACGATCTCACGGGCGATGACTGGCGCTGGCAGCCTTATCTGGTTGAATTCTCGGATGCGGTCATGCGAGAGAAAGTGCTGTTCATGACCCGCCTGCTTGAAGAGACATTTCAGACTAAGATGTTAAGCCATCGCGCCGGGCGTTGGGCATTTGATAGCCGTTACGCCAGGCTGCTTGTTGAGCTGGGCTACCAGGTCGATTGCTCCGTCACGCCGCGCGTGAACTGGCGCAATGCGAAGGGTGCCCCTCAGGGAAGTGGTGGAACGAATTACCAGCACTTCCCCGATCGCGCCTACTTCATTGATATAGAGAATATTTCTCAGGCGGGCAAGAGTACGTTGCTCGAAGTCCCGATGAGCATTCAGTACAAACATCCGGCCTGGCTGAACGCGGTCAAACAAGGATACGATCGACTGCGCGGTAAATACCGTTCTCCGTCAGTTAACTGGTTACGCCCGTCCGGCGGGAATGCGACGGAGATGATTAAGGTTGCGCAACAGTGCCTCTCTCAGGGAAATGACTATGTGGAGTTCATGCTTCACTCGTCGGAATTTATGCCCGGTGGGAGCCCTACGTTTAAAGATGAGGCAGCAATTGAAGGACTGTATCAGGATCTTGAGCAGCTCTTTACCTGGTTATCAGATAAGACGATGGGGATGACGCTGGCGGAGTATTATGCCTGTAAAAAATAACGATGCCCGCCGAGCGGGCATTTTCTTCAACGTTGCCTGATTTGCGAAAAAGGTGTGCTCAACGCAAACAAGGTAACAAAAAAAATCAAGGCTTCTGAGCTCAGTAATATGACGTCGGTCAGGCCATACAGTAACAGCAGAAGCATCGTGGTTAGCAGTAGGCCATTGTTATTTTTAAGCGCGTAAGCGATCATCGACGCAAAGAAGAAGAATAATATCATCAGTCCAGGGATACCCTGCAGCGAATATTTCTCAATAAATTCATTGTGCAAATGAACATTGATATATTTTAGTGCAGTAACGAGATGCGGATGTCCTTCTTTTATATAACGCTGCGTCCATGCCTGCCGATCTTCAACTGACTGCCCCAATGGATGCGCGAGCCCGTTCTGAATACCCACGGACCACATGGAAAAACGCGCGCCGAGTGAGGTTTTGTCATACCCTTTCTCATACTTTTCTATTTCGATTTGCGTCTGCGTTATCTTGGGAGAAATCAATGGCTTGTAGCTAACGATGACAATCCCCGCCACAATACATAAAAAGATCAGAGTTGATTTAAGATGAATTCGTCTGAAGTGGTAAAGTGTGAGCACAATTGCCAAAAGCAAATAGAGGCCCATTGCGGCACGCGTCCCCGTCAGAAGAATGACGAAATAAGAAACTAAGATGGTGAGACCCGCAGCCACATACAGCTTAACGTTTTTCTGCAGATAAAGACTGTATACGAAAGCCAGAGATAACACAGAGTATACGTAAGCTGATACGGTCGCACGATTAATGGCCATCTCAACACGTACCATTCCCTGGGATGCCTGCCATAAGCCATAACCCGAGGCGAGAACAAACCCCGCGCCAGAGGCATAGAAGAAATACTTCTGGAAGGAGGCCTTATCAACATAAGACTTAAACCGGTCAAGATAGAAAATAAGGAAACTTGCTAAAATCAGCTTCTTACTTGAACCGAGGTAATCGCTGTAAGCGTTCAAACCTTCACTATGGTATTCATAAACCATGTACCAGGCAAAATTAAGTAACCCAATCAGCAAAATGGGAAGTGCTATTGAAAAGGGGCGCAGTGTGATTTTTTTATATTCGAGAGCTAACCCGATAATGCTGGCATAAATCGCGATATAGAAAAACTCTCGCTGCTTACCCGAACTGATCAAGGCCAATGCAAGCGAGATAAGGCTCAGAATTAGCGTCAGTTGATAAAGACGCAATTTTACTTTTTCCATAATGCCTCAATAACCCTTTTTTTATAGCTGAAACGAACATCGCTGGATATGAAAAATGATAGCGAATAAAGCGCGTTTACCCGTGATTTAACAAATTTGAGCTGTTGATCGGTAAGGTGTTGCCGATGGTTACTGTAAATATCAAACCAGTGACAATTAACCAGGTTTTTGAACGCTTGCGGAAACGTTTTTTCCATCATTAATGTACATTCAACAAGCATCGTGATTTTACTGGCGTCGAGACGACTCGACAAACTTTCGCTACGTTTGATGTAATAGTAATGGCCCTGGCGTTGATAGCAGATTTTTTCTGCCTGCATGAGCATGGCAGGAAATACCGCAAAGTCTTCGTAACAGACCATCGAGGGAATGGGGTTGCTCTCGTACAACTTTCGATGAATAAACTGACCGATAAGATGTGCCTGAAACTCTTTATGCTGCAAGAAACGCTTTATCGTGTCTCTCTGTGATAAAGAGACGGGCGTAAAGCCCTGCCAGTATGCGTTAATTTTCCTGATATCACGGGTTTCCAGCAAGCGCGTCAGTAGCATATCTGGATGCTGTGCTTTCAAAAAAGCCACTGCGTCCCTGAGGCTGCAGGGCTTCAGTCGATCATCACTATCAAGCATCGTGATGTAATCGCCTGATGCCAGAGACACTGCACTGTTTCGAACATGACCGACGTTACGGTACTCAACGTACCGGGATTGCGCGTGTGGGAACGCAGGCAACCATTTTTCGATAATATCCTGGGTGGCATCATCGGAATTGTCATTAAAGATAATGACTTCAACAGCATCGCCCGCATTATCAATCGCGGCGTGCAGGCTTTCTAACGTAGCATGAAGCGTATCTTCGGCGTTATGCGCGGCAATAATGACGCTAAGAAAAGCCATAGAAATTAGTTTCCCTGAGCATCAATAGCATAGGTGGTTGCGTTAACGTTAGGTAACTCGCAGATAAAATGTTTGAGCTCGCGTAGCGCGTCTTCTGTTACCGCGAATAACGCTTCGCGTTCTTGTGAAAAATAATAACGTGTTTCAAACACATAAGAACAAATGTTGTCGTCATTACCAATCAACAACACGTTGCCAAGTGGACGTTGTTCATGGTGACAGCATGGTCCAAACAGCAACACTACCGGCACACCTACCGCGTCGGCAATATAAACGTTCCCCGAATCCGACGCGATGTAACAGTCCATCTTAGAAATGGCCCAGGGAAGCTCTTCGAGGGAGATTTCACCAATGAGATTGATTAAATTCGGGATTTCACCATAAAGGCGGGTGATATCGTCCATCCACGACTGTTCGTTTGGTGCACCAAAAACATAAAACTCGCAGGGTAAATCGGTGAGGCGATCGATAATTCGCTTCCAGATAATCGGGGGCACGGTCTTGGCTTTGTTCCCCGCAGCGATACTGATCCCAATGCGAATCACGCCGGGTTTATCGAGAATTGCCGGATAGTTTGCGGGCTCGAAGAGCGGTTTTGTGGCGTGCTTTGGTGAGTCTTGCCACGTGAGCGCGCGATCTGCCAGCTTCAGGTAGTTTGTCACCGACAGCGTCTGTTTGCCGTGCTCAACGGTACCGTCAGCGGTTGCATAGAAAATCCCTTGATACCATCTGCGCGTATAAATGCTTAAAAATTGCTTATTTTTTGCATTACATACGGAGGCGAAAAAAAGATTCACATTGTTGGGCTGCAGGAGATACACGTTGTCATAACGATTCATGATCCTGCAGGCAAAGCAGAGCTTACGCCACAGGCTGCGCTTATGCTGCTCGATATAAAAGATCCGATCGATAGTTTCATCATGCTTCGCCAGCGCACCCACGCCGCGACTGATAAGCACATCGCTTTTTTGCAGGTACGCCAGAAGAGGCGTAGCGTTAACAAAATCACCGATTTTAGCTGTCTGAATGACAAGGTTTTTACCTGTATCTTTGCGAAACAGCTTCCGGACGAGCTTCACCGGAAAAAGTAAAATCAGCAGAAATACGTAACTCATGGGTTAAATATCCCTGTTGGAAAGCCAATGGCTACCCTGTAAAAATGAAAAAATAGCATCTGCGCTAATATCTCCCGTTTGCTGAGTCGGGCTGACCATCTGGTGCTGGTTTTCACCGTAACCCCCGATCAAACCGGGATCGGTCGGGCCAAAAATCGTGATGTTTGGACGGCCCAACGCTGCAGTCAAATGGCTTAAGCCCGTATCAACAGAAACGACAGCGTTCGCTCCGGCCAGCTCAGCGGCAACCTGCGCCAGCGTGAGTTTAGGCAAAACGTCCACGTGCGGGAAACCCGCCGCGAGACGTTCAGCACGCTGTCGCTCATGTTCTGCGCCCCACGGCAGTTTAATATGGATGCCGGTAGGTTGCATTAGTTCAATCAGTCTTCGCCAGTGCGTTTCCGGCCAGTGCTTATCGTCGCGCGTTGTGGCATGGAGGAAGATAAGATAGGGCTGCGTTTGGCGAGCGACATCGCTCAGAAAATGCTGCGCAATGGCGTAATCGCCCTGCATTTCCGGTTTCGCATAGCCCAGGCTCTTTGCAAACAGCTCCCGTGTACGTTCGACGGCGTGCTGCTGCTTTGCGATGTGGTGGCGACGGTTATAGAACAGGCTTGCCAGCGGTTCGCGGGCGGTTTGCCAGTCCATACCGTGCTTTACGCCGTGAGCGAGGCGCGTCACCAGCGCGGCGCTTTTGACCAGCCCCTGCGCATCAATGATGGCATCGTAACGCTGAGCCTGAACCGCATCGCGAAAGGCTTTGCGCTCGGCTTTAATCGGCGCGGAAAACCAGGCTTTACGCCAGCGGCGAATCGCCACCGGGATCGCGCGGTCAACCGCTTCATGCCAGGTAGGGATCTGCGCGAAGCCTTCTTCCACCACCCAGTCAAAACGAATGCCGGGAATGGCCCGCATGGCGTCCGTCAGCGACGGCAGCGTGTGCAGAACATCGCCCATTGAAGAGGTTTTAACGATCAGTACCCGCATTCGTTATCCTTCTTCGCTCAACAGCAGTGCGTTGAGTTCGTCGAGCACGTGCTCGGGCGTAATGTCGATCAGGCTCTGGTGATAGCCTTCTGCGGCATCACCTTTGCGCACCTTGTGGTAACCGGTGATCAGGCGGATCACGCGGGCTTTATGCGACAGGGGAGGCGTGAAGTCCGGGCTGCTTGGGCCATACAGCGCCACCAGAGGGCGATCCAGCGCGGCGGCCACGTGCATCAGCCCGGAGTCGTTGCTGACGACGGCCTTACAGGCAGCAATCAGGATAACCGCCTGCTCCAGCTGCGTTTCGCCGGCCAGGTTGCGGCACCACGCCTGCTGTTCAGTACTGAGCGTGGCGAGGATTTCATTGCCCGCGTCGTGATCTTTTGCCGAGCCAAACAGGACAATCTGATAGCCTTCATCGATCAGCTGTTTCGCCAGCTCTGCGTAGTGGTAGTGCGGCCAGCGTTTTGCCGGGCCGAACTCGGCGCCGGGGCAGAAGCCGATCATCGGGCGTTCAGACGAAATGCCAAAGGCGCTACAGGTTTGGGATTTTTCACCCTCATGGACCTGCAGCTGTGGCCACAGCAGCGGCTGCGGCAGATCTTTCGCGCTGCGCATGACGCCTTTGTCGTAGGCCAGCGCCACGTAGCGCTCCACCATCAGCGGCCAGGCCTCTTTATCCAGCACCCGCGCGTCGTTCAGCAGGCCGTAGCGCATTTCACCGCGCCAGCCGGTACGGTGTGGGATGCCGGCAAAGAAAGGCACGAGGGCAGATTTGAAGGAGTTAGGCAGCACATAGGCACGGTCGTAGCGCTTGTCGCGCAGGCTGTGACCGAGCTTGCGGCGTTCGCCAATTTCCAGCGCCCCGTGGCCGAGCGGCATCGGGATCGCCTCGTTCACTTCCGGCATACGCGATAGCAGCGGACGGCACCATGCGGGTGCCATCACGTCGATTATCGCCTGGGGATAGCGCGCCTTGAGCGTGCGATAGAGACTTTGCGACATCATCATGTCGCCCACCCAGGACGGGCCTACCACCAAAATTTTCATACTTATGCGTCGCGGTTCAGCCAGGCCATATATTCCGTCACGCCTTCGGCAACGGTTTTGAACGGCTTGTCGTAGCCCGCCGCACGCAGGTTGGTCAGGTCTGCCTGGGTGAATGCCTGGTAGCGACCTTTCAGTTTTTCCGGGAACGGAATGTACTCAAGGCTGCCTTTCTTGTGGTACGCCAGCGCGGCATCTGCCACTGCCTGGAAGGATTCTGCGCGGCCCGTACCCAGGTTGAAGATGCCGGATACGCCGTTTTCCAGGAACCACAGGTTCACGGCTGCCACATCGCCCACGTAAACGAAGTCACGCTTGAAGCCGTCGCTGCCTTCGAACAGTTTCGGACTTTCGCCGTTATTGAGCTGGGTGTTGAGATGGAACGCCACGCTCGCCATGCTGCCTTTGTGACCTTCGCGCGGTCCATAAACGTTGAAGTAGCGGAAGCCGACGATCTGCGAGTTCGCTTCTGGCAGTACCTGACGCACATACTCGTCAAACAGGAACTTGGAATAGCCGTAAACGTTCAGCGGCTGCTCGTATTCGCGGGATTCGATAAAGTCAGACGTACGCCCGCCGTAAGTGGCCGCTGAAGAGGCATACAGGAACGGAATTTCACGTTCCAGACAATAGTGCAGGAGTTCTTTAGAGTACTGATAGTTGTTATCCATCATGTACTTGCCGTCCCACTCGGTGGTGGAAGAACATGCACCTTCGTGGAAGATGGCGTCGATATCGCCGAGCTCTTCACCGGCCATGATCTGGATAAGGAAGTCTTCTTTATCCATATAGTCAGCGATGTTCAGATCCACCAGGTTTACAAACTTGGTGCCGTCTTTCAGGTTATCCACCACCAGAATGTCGGTGATGCCTTTGTCATTGAGGGCCTTGATAATATTGCTGCCGATAAAGCCTGCGCCGCCGGTAACGATGATCATAACTGTAACCTTTGAAGTGTTGAGCCCGGGGACAATCCCGGACGCTAATCTTTCTATCATATCATTAGTATGGCTGCCCTTCAGCCATTCACCGACATAGGGCAAGGGTACACGTGATTTATGCTGCAAAAACGAGAAGAGATACTGCGTCATCTCGTCATGAAGTATAGGTTTGGGTAATATGTGCCGAAATTTGCCGAGTCTGGAGAATGCAATGCGTGGTGATTTTTACAAACAGTTAAACAGCGACCTCGACACCGCACGTGCGGAAGGGTTGTTCAAAGAAGAGCGTATTATCACGTCTGCCCAGCAGGCGGACATCACCGTTGCCGATGGCAGCCATGTGATTAACTTTTGTGCGAACAACTATCTGGGTCTTGCGAATCACCCTGAGCTGATTGCCGCGGCGAAAAACGGCATGGACACCCACGGTTTCGGCATGGCCTCCGTGCGCTTTATCTGCGGCACCCAGGACAGCCACAAGCAGCTGGAGAAAAAGCTGGCGAGCTTCCTCGGAATGGAAGACGCGATTCTGTACTCCTCCTGCTTCGACGCCAACGGCGGTCTGTTTGAAACCCTGCTCGGCGCAGAAGATGCGATTATCTCCGATGCCCTGAACCACGCCTCTATCATCGACGGCGTGCGCCTGTGTAAAGCGAAGCGTTTCCGCTACGCTAACAACGATATGGCCGAGCTGGAAGCGCGCCTGAAAGAGGCCCGTGAAGCCGGTGCTCGCCACGTGCTGATCGCCACCGACGGCGTCTTCTCCATGGACGGCGTGATCGCCAACCTGAAGGGCGTGTGCGACCTGGCGGACAAATACGACGCGCTGGTGATGGTTGATGACTCCCACGCGGTCGGCTTTGTCGGCGAAAACGGCCGTGGCTCCCACGAATACTGCGACGTGATGGGGCGCGTGGACATTATCACCGGCACGCTGGGCAAAGCGCTCGGCGGCGCGTCCGGCGGCTACACCGCCGCGCGGAAAGAAGTGGTTGAGTGGCTGCGTCAGCGCTCCCGTCCGTACCTGTTCTCTAACTCTCTGGCCCCGGCTATCGTTTCTGCCTCCATTAAGGTTCTGGAGATGGTTGAGTCCGGCGCTGAGCTGCGCGACCGCCTGTGGTCCAACGCCCGTCTGTTCCGCGAAAAAATGAGCGCAGCAGGGTTTACCCTGGCCGGTGCTGACCACGCGATCATTCCGGTCATGCTGGGCGATGCGGTTATCGCGCAGAACTTTGCCCGCGAACTGCAGAAAGAAGGGATTTACGTCACCGGGTTCTTCTTCCCGGTGGTGCCAAAAGGTCAGGCGCGTATCCGCACCCAGATGTCCGCGGCGCACTCGCCTGAACAAATTGAACGTGCGGTAGAAGCCTTTACCCGCATCGGCAAACAGCTGGGCGTAATTGCCTGAGGACGTGTGATGAAAGCGTTATCCAAACTGAAAGCGGAAGAAGGGATTTGGATGACCGACGTGCCGGAGCCGGAAGTCGGTCATAACGATCTGCTGATCAAAATTCGTAAAACCGCCATCTGCGGTACTGACGTTCACATCTACAACTGGGACCAGTGGTCGCAAAAAACCATTCCGGTTCCGATGGTTGTCGGTCACGAATACGTCGGCGAAGTGGTGGGTATTGGCCAGGAAGTGAAAGGCTTCAAAATCGGCGACCGCGTTTCCGGCGAAGGCCACATCACCTGCGGCCACTGCCGTAACTGCCGCGGCGGACGCACGCATCTGTGCCGCAACACCGTCGGCGTGGGCGTGAACCGCCCTGGCTGCTTCGCGGAATACCTGGTGATCCCGGCCTTCAACGCGTTCAAAATCCCGGACAACATCTCTGACGATCTGGCCTCTATCTTTGACCCGTTCGGCAACGCGGTACACACTGCGCTCTCTTTCGACCTGGTCGGCGAAGACGTGCTGGTCTCCGGCGCGGGCCCCATCGGCATTATGGCGGCAGCCGTAGCGAAGCACGTGGGTGCGCGCAACGTTGTGATCACCGACGTGAATGAATACCGTCTGTCGCTGGCGCGCAAAATGGGCGTCACCCGTGCGGTGGATGTCTCGAAAGAGAACCTGACTGACGTGATGGAAGAGTTGGGCATGACCGAAGGGTTTGACGTGGGTCTGGAGATGTCCGGCGCGCCACCGGCGTTCCGCACCATGCTCGACACCATGAACCACGGTGGCCGTATCGCGATGCTGGGTATTCCACCGTCCGATATGTCTATCGACTGGAACAAAGTTATCTTCAAAGGGCTGTTCATCAAAGGTATCTATGGCCGCGAGATGTTCGAGACCTGGTACAAGATGGCAGCGCTGATCCAGTCTGGTCTGGATCTCTCCCCGATCATTACTCATCATTTCTCTATCGATGAGTTCCAGCAGGGCTTTGACGCGATGCGTTCAGGTCAGTCAGGGAAAGTTATCCTGAGCTGGGATAAGTAATTAAAAAGGGGCCCCTGGCCCCTTGTCATTATGCGGCTGAGCTATCCTGGCTCAGCTTATTCAATACTTTGGCCGAAATGTCATTAATATCAATTTTATTATGGCGCTTATCATAAATAAGTTGTTCTGAGTGCTCACCGACAGGTGAAAAAATCGTATTCCCCTCAAAGTTTTTATTATGATCAAGCAGCATTGAAAAGTAGATGGCGATAAGGCTCTTATCAAATGCACAGGCAATATGTACGATGGCGGTATCAACAGAGACGACCAAATCAGCCTTTTTGATCAGCGTGATAGCATCCCAAAGTGATTTGAACCGACAAACCGTAATGTTCGCGTTGTCGAAGCTAAGATCTGCTAATTTCTTACCCTCACCAATGATAAATACGTGAGTGTCCTGGTGCTGTGCAATATCATGCGCCAGTTTTTCCAGCTGGGTCTTGGAAAGGCTGCGCTCGGAAACGCTTGCGAAAGGATTAAGCACTACGATTTTGTTCCCATCGTGGGGTTTCAGATAACGATCGATGAAATCCTCATGCTCGGGCACCACGGGTAATGAGTAGCGAAGGAAATCTGGCTTAACGTTCAAGACGTTAAGTATTTCCTTCTGTGGATGGGTAATGTGAAACTCGGAATTTATGGGCAACATTAAGTTATAGGGTTTATCCAGCCAGCCACCAAATCCGATCGCATATTTATAATGGATTTTATGAAGAAGCTGAGTGTTGAATAACTCTTTTCTCTTCATCCATGAGTAATGACTTATTACTAAATCTGTCTCAATGGTTTTCATTGCAGGTATATTGTTGATGTCGGCAATATAGACTTCATCAATATCCGTCATTTTTTCAAAAAGATCGCGATTTCGCTCCTCGACAATTACCTGCAATGTATAACCTGCTTCTTTAAGGCTACGCCAGGTTCCGGTATGGCATACCGCATCACCAATGCCGAGATCGACAAAAGGAAAAAGGATCCGCTTCACGCTGGAAACATCGATTTTTTCCTGCCGCTTGTCCTGTAATCGTCGCGATACGGAAAGTAGCGTTAATCGTCTTTTTAATTCTTTCGTTTTATGGTTTCGCTGCCTGTTAATTTCCTTTAAATATCCGATAATTTTCTTCATAATTGCGCTAAACCAAATTAATCAATTAAATTGCGGTTAGTATAATCTTAACGTTCGCGAAAAGAAATGATGGTAAAACCCGAGCGTGGGATTCGATTTTTTTATTATATTAAACAATGAGTTGGTTAATTTTTAGTTGGTGACGGTCTTTTGTCTTTCCCAGGGCGCAACAAATGCATTTCCGATCATGCGCACATTTTCTCGTAAATAATAAATGAGGTTCAGATCCGGAGATGACAGTAGAGATAGTTGGCGCTATCTTTTGAAAGCGACTTGATTAAGTTCGGGAGACCACATGTTCAGGCTAACCGTATGTCTTTTGACATACAACTCTGCTCGTTTGTTACATAAGGTTTTATGCCCTCTGATGCGTATTGCAGATGAGGTTATTGTTGTTGATTCCGGCAGTACAGATGAGACGTTAGCTATTCTTCAGGAATATGGCATTGCACCAATTTATCATCCGTATGCCATGCACGGTGAACAGATGAATAACGCGCTTTCACTGTCATCTAACGACTGGGTGTTGTGTATGGACAGTGACGAAATACTCGATGAGGACACTCTTCAGTATATTCTGGCGCTGAAGTCCGGAGCTGAGCCCTCGGCCGATTGCGGTTGGAGTCTTTCGCGCTACTGGTATGTATTAGGCGAGCAAACCCGAACTATCTACCCGGTCTCTTCACCGGATTATCCCTTGCGATTGTTCAATCGTCGTCATGTCAGATTTAACAATCGACCCGTGGATGATAAAGCGACTGGCGCAGCCAACGTAACGCGCATACCGGGCCATGTTCGGCACGATACCTTCTATTCTTTGCATGAAGTGTTCGCGAAGTTAAATGCCTATACGACTCGCGTCGTAAAATATCAGACGCTCACACCTTCCATAGCACGCGGGGTAGCCAGTGCTATTGGCGCGTTTTTCAAATGGTATTTATTTAGCGGCGCGTGGCGGCAGGGGAAAATTGGGGTGGTAACAGGGCTCTATGCCACCTTCTACAGCTTTTTAAAATATTTTAAAGCCTGGTACCAGCACCAGGAAAAACGAGAGTCCGTCGCCCGGGAGCCTACGGACTCTCATCTTGTCGAATAGCTACGCTTTTCTGCCCCAGCCCTGCCACTGGTGTTGGAAATACTGCACCAGCGTACTTTGGCTTACGCTTTCGCTAATTACCGTGAAGAAGCGGGTTGCATTCACCGGCTCAAGCGGCTGTTTCGCCTTGCAGTTTTTTACGCCGCTGAACGGATTACGCGGCTGCGTTGCCGGCGGTTGCGCACTGCCGGGGCGTGACGTATCCACCTGCGGCTCGTTCAGCAAATCGCTCGGACGTACCAGCGTGATATCGGATGGCAAGGTCGGCAACATTTGCTGCAGGACGCGAACGGTAGACGGATGCGGGTGACCGATGGCAATGGCCGATCCATTACGGCGGGCCAATTGTACAGCGCGATTGAACTGTACCCGGATGTCCGCGTCGTTCTGGGTATCATCCAGGAACACTTTGCGCTTAATGACCTTCACGCCCGTCCCCTGCGCTGCGCGCATGGCCTGACTGTTGCCGATGGTCATGCTGTCGAGAAAATAGAGGTTATAACGCTCCAGCGACTGCATCACTTTCAGCATGCCATACAGGCTGGACGTCATTGCGCTGCCCATATGGTTGTTCAGGCCAACGGCAAACGGCACTTTGTTATACGCATCGCGGATAATACGATCGATCTCATCGCTGCTCATCTCCGGGCGGAGCGTATCTTTCTCCAGCGGCTGTTTGCTGAGCGGTGCCATTGGCAGATGGATCAGCACCTGATGGCCGCTGTTATGGGCTTTGGTCGCCATCTCACGCGCGTGCGGTGCATTGGGGAGAACGGCGACGGAGATGGCTGACGGCATGGCCAGCACCTGATTTTCATAATGCGGACGATAACCGAAGTCATCAATCACGATAGCGAGTTTGCCTGCGTATACCGGTGCAGCCAGCGCCAGTGCGCTGACGACGGAGAAAACAATGCGGCGAAATTGAAGCAAAACTTATCTTCCCAACCACGGCTGTGGATTGACCGCCTGACCCTGGCGACGAATTTCGAAATAGAGTGACGGGCGGCCCTGACCGCCACTGCTGCCCACAAGGGCGATGGGTTGGCCGGCGCGCACCTGTGTGCCTACGCTGACAAGTGCGCTCTGGTTGTAGCCGTAAAGACTCATGTCACCTTTACCGTGTTCAACCACCACCACAAGCCCGTAGCCCTGCAGCCAGTCGGCCAGGATCACGCGGCCATCGGCGATGGCTTTTACTTCGCTACCTTCAGACGCACCGATAACTATCCCTTTCCAACGTAGCTCACCCTGCAGCTGTTCGCCATAGCGATGCAGAATTGAACCGCGTACGGGCCAGTAGGCCTGGCCGCGAGGAGAGCCTAACCCACCCGTGCGCGACATCAGGGAACGTTCGCTTTCGCTGGGTTTGTAGGTGGTGCCTTTGCGGGACGCTTCCTGCTGCTTGTTGCGCACCGCCTGCGCCTCGCGTGCCTCTTTTTCAGCACGCGCCTTCGCGGCCGCTTCGGCACGGACGATGCTGTTGCGCAGTTTTGATTCGTTGGCGCGCATTTCGCTCAGCTGGCTCTGACCTTGCTGAATGGAAGACTCAAGGCCGGACAGGGTTTTCTTACGCTCGTTGCGCGCCTGCTCGAGCTTCGCCTGCTGGGCCTGCTGATCGTAGAGCAGCGTCTGCTGCTGGCTCTGCTTCTCTTCCAGCTCGGCTTTTTGCGTGGTGACCTCTTCGCGCGTCTGCTTCAGCTGCGCGATCGTTTCCTGACGCGCCTGGTTCAGATAGCCGAAATAGGCCTGCAAACGCTGTCCGCGCTGGCTCTCTTCACCGCTGAGGATCAGCTGAAGGCCGGTGTGTTCACCCTGGCGGAAAGCAGCATCAAGCTGCGCCGCAAGGTTACGTTCCTGCGCATCACGCTGGCGTTCCAGTTTGGCAATCGACGCATTCATTTCGTCGATCTGCTTATTCAGCTGGGCGAGGGTGTTTTGCGTTTCACGGAGCTTACGTGCGGCAGCGGAGATGGCTTCTTCCTGCTGTTTAAGTTGCGCAAGAAGTGAGGAGCGTTGCTGCTGCTGTTGACGAACCGCACGCTCTTTAGCGGCGATATCGGCCTGAATGGATTTGAGCTGGTCGCGGTCATCCGCGTGGGCGGATGCGGCGCACAGCAATACGCCAGCGCTGAGCGCGCTGGCGTAAACCAGGGGCCTGACTGATAACCGAAACGGCTTCACGACCCATGTGATTGAAAAAATCGCCTTTCCCCTCATGGGGAGCGATTATTCCACGATGAACAGCGGCTTACCAGTCATCTCTTCAGGGATCGGCATGCCCATCAGCGACAGCATGGTTGGCGCGATGTCGGAAAGCTTGCCACCTTCCACTGCTTTCAGTGATTTATCACCCACATAAATCAGCGGAACAGGCAGGTTGGTATGCGCGGTGTGCGCCTGGCCCGTTGCCGGGTCACGCATTTGCTCCGCGTTGCCGTGGTCAGCGGTAATCAGCAATTGGCCGCCAACGGACTCAACCGCTTTTGCTACCTGCTCAACGCAGCGATCGAGCGCTTCAACTGCTTGAACTGCTGCTTCCATCACGCCGGTGTGGCCAACCATATCGCCATTCGGGTAGTTACAGATGATGGTGTCGTACTTGCCGCTTTTGATTGCCGCGACCAGTTTTTCAGTCAATTCTGCAGAGCTCATTTCTGGCTGCAGATCGTAGGTGGCCACTTTCGGCGAGTTGATCAGAATGCGGTCTTCGCCTTTGAACGGCTCTTCAACGCCGCCGTTAAAGAAGAAGGTCACGTGCGCGTATTTTTCGGTTTCAGAGATACGCAGCTGCGTTTTATCGTTCTTCGCCATCCACTCGCCGAAGGTGTTTGCCAGTGATGCTGGTGGGTAGGCGCAAGGCGCTGGAATGTCTGCGGCGTATTCCGTCAGCTGGATGAAGTCGAGTTTCACCACTTTCTTACGGGCGAAACCGTCGAAATCGCTGTTCACGAATGCGCGGGTAATTTCACGCGCGCGGTCTGCGCGGAAGTTCATGAAGATCAGCGCGTCACCGTCTTCCATGGCGGCATCAGCCTGGCCTTCAGCGCGAATAACGGATGCTTTTACGAATTCGTCGTTCTCATCACGCGCATAAGCAGCTTCCAGCGCTTCAACGGCGGTCGCGAACTGGAATTCACCTTTCGCCAGCGTCATTAGATCGTAGGCCTGTTCCACGCGATCCCAACGGTTGTCGCGGTCCATCGCGTAGTAGCGGCCGATGATGGACGCGACGCGGCCCTTGCCCAGTGCGGCAAATTTGTCTTCGAAGGCTTGCAGAGAGCCTTTTGCGCTGCGTGGTGGCGTATCGCGACCGTCCAGGAAAGCGTGCAGATAGATTTTTTCTGCGCCACGTTCCGCTGCCAGCTCAACCATCGCCATGATGTGATCTTCATGGCTGTGAACGCCGCCTGCAGAGAGCAGACCCATGATATGCACGGCCTTGCCAGCGGCAACCGCTTTATCTACCGCCCCCGTCAGCGTCGGGTTGGAGAAGAACGTACGCTCTTTGATTTCAACGTCCAGACGGGTCAGGTCCTGATACACGATACGGCCTGCGCCCAGGTTTACGTGACCCACTTCGGAGTTGCCCATCTGGCGATCCGGCAGACCCACTTCCAGGCCGGAGGCATCAATCAGGGTATGCGGACGTTTTGCCCACAGCGCATCCATCACCGGGGTTTTGGCGTTGAAAATGGCGTTATCCTGGCTGTCTTCACGGTAGCCATAGCCATCCAGAATCACCAGTACCATAGGTTTTTTAGAAACCGACATTGCGACAACCTCATGCTCAAGAGACAAAAAATTTGCGTAATTTTACTACAGCTGAATCGATAAAATAGCCGCAGAAGATCAAAGAATGCGTAGTGGCAAGGCGATTCCCCGGTCATTTTGAAGCTTTTTTTTCGTGGCATGCCGCAGAAAATGGATTAGCTTAATGTCGCTGGCTGTATTTGCCACAACGCACAGGTATACTCCTCACCTGGTTTTTTTAATCACTTAGTCGGGAGTTGTTACCCCCCATGCAAGAAATTATGCAATTTGTTAGCCGTCACCCGGTTCTGAGCATCGCGTGGATTGGCCTGTTGGCCGCAGTGCTGTTCACCACCTTTAAGGGGCTGACGTCTAAAATTAAGGTGATCACCCGTGGTGAAGCGACGCGTTTGATCAACAAAGAAGATGCTGTCGTGGTCGATTTGCGTCAGCGCGATGATTTCCGCAAAGGTCATATTGCCGGTTCTATTAACCTGCTGCCTGCTGAGATCAAAGCGAACAACCTGGGTGAGCTGGAGAAGCACAAAGCCCAGCCGATTATCGTTGTTGACGGTACCGGCATGCAGGCGCAGGAATCTGCCAATGCGCTGAATAAAGCAGGCTTCGAAAACGTAACGGTACTGAAAGAAGGCATTTCCGGCTGGAGCGGGGAAAATCTTCCTTTGGTTCGCGGTAAATAAGGAGTTCAGTGATGGCCAATATTGAGATCTACACCAAAGCAACCTGCCCGTTCTGCCACCGCGCGAAAGCGCTGCTGAACAGCAAAGGCGTGACTTTCCAGGAACTGCCGATCGATGGTGATGCGATAAAACGCGAAGAGATGATCCAACGTAGTGGTCGCACGACGGTTCCGCAGATTTTTATTGATGCGCAGCACATTGGCGGCTGTGATGACTTGTATGCGCTCGACGCGCGTGGTGGACTCGATCCCCTGCTGCGCTAAGAGACTTTAGGACAATTAAAAAGGGTTTTTCCATGTCAGAACAAAACAACACCGAAATGAGTTTCCAGATCCAGCGCATCTACACCAAGGATGTCTCTTTCGAAGCGCCAAATGCACCACACGTTTTCCAGAAAGATTGGCAGCCAGAGGTTAAACTTGATCTGGATACCGCATCTACCCAACTGGCAGATGACGTGTATGAAGTCGTACTGCGTGTGACCGTTACCGCGTCTTTGGGCGAAGAAACTGCATTCCTGTGTGAAGTTCAGCAGGGCGGTATCTTCTCCGTTGGCGGTATCGAAGGTAACCAGTTGGCGCATTGCCTCGGTGCATACTGCCCGAACATCCTGTTCCCGTATGCGCGTGAATGCATCACCAGCCTGGTTTCTCGCGGTACATTCCCGCAGCTGAACCTTGCGCCAGTAAACTTTGATGCGCTGTTCATGAACTATCTGCAGCAGCAGTCTGGCGAAGGTGCCGAACAACATCAGGATGCCTGATGAGCACTGTTAATGCGTCAATGACTGTGATCGGTGCCGGCTCTTACGGCACCGCTCTTGCTATCACGCTGGCAAGAAATGGTCACGATGTGGTCCTGTGGGGCCACGATCCCAAACATATCGCGACGTTGCAACATGACCGCTGCAACGTGGCGTTTCTCCCGGACGTTCCGTTCCCGGACTCTCTGTACCTGGAAAGCGACCTCGCGACCGCGCTGGCGGCCAGCCGCAATATTCTGATTGTGGTGCCAAGCCATGTCTTTGGCGAAGTGCTGCGTCAGATTAAACCGCTGATGCGCCCTGATGCGCGCATTGTGTGGGCGACGAAAGGTCTTGAAGCGGAAACCGGACGCCTGCTGCAGGACGTTGCCCGTGAAGCGCTGGGGGACGATATCCCGCTTGCTGTGATCTCCGGGCCGACCTTTGCTAAAGAGCTCGCTGCTGGCCTGCCGACCGCGATTTCACTGGCTTCAACCGATCAGGCCTTCTCGGACGATCTTCAACACCTGCTGCACTGCGGCAAGAGCTTCCGCGTTTACAGCAACCCCGATTTTATCGGCGTGCAGCTGGGCGGCGCGGTGAAGAACGTGATTGCCATCGGTGCCGGAATGTCTGACGGCATTGGTTTTGGCGCGAACGCGCGAACTGCGCTGATCACCCGTGGCCTTACCGAGATGTCGCGCCTTGGCGCAGCGCTCGGCGCCGATCCGGCCACCTTTATGGGGATGGCGGGTCTGGGCGATCTGGTGCTGACCTGCACCGACAACCAGTCGCGCAACCGCCGCTTTGGCATGATGCTCGGACAGGGCAGCGATGTGAAAGGCGCGCAGGAGAAGATTGGTCAGGTGGTTGAAGGCTACCGCAATACTAAAGAAGTCCGCGAGTTGGCCCACCGTTTCGGTGTCGAAATGCCAATAACCGAGGAAATTTATCAGGTATTGTATTGCGGAAAAAATGCGCGCGAGGCAGCATTGACCTTATTAGGTCGTGCGCGCAAGGACGAGCGCAGCAGCAACTAGCCGGGAACTATCGTCACCTGAATGACCCAGCCAGCGCAGAACTGGCTGGTCATTAACTATCGTCTGGAGCAAGCAATGCCGTGTGAAGAACTGGATATCGTCTGGAACAATATTAAAGCCGAAGCTCGGGCTTTGGCTGACTGCGAGCCTATGCTGGCCAGTTTCTACCACGCGACGCTACTCAAGCACGAAGACCTTGGCAGCGCCCTGAGCTATATGCTCGCCAATAAGCTAGCTTCATCCATCATGCCTGCTATCGCCATTCGTGAGGTGGTGGAAGAGGCCTATGCCGCAGACCCGGAAATGATCGCCTCAGCCGCTTGTGATATCCAGGCCGTGCGCACGCGTGACCCGGCGGTTGATAAATACTCAACACCGCTGCTGTACCTGAAGGGCTTCCATGCGCTTCAGGCTTACCGCATCGGCCACTGGTTATGGAATGAAGGCCGTCGCGCGCTGGCGATCTTCCTGCAAAATCAGGTCTCCGTGACCTTCCAGGTGGACATTCACCCGGCGGCGAAAATTGGCCGCGGGATCATGCTCGACCACGCCACCGGCATCGTTGTAGGTGAAACGGCAGTGATTGAAGATGACGTCTCGATCCTGCAGTCGGTAACCCTGGGAGGCACCGGTAAGACCAGCGGCGATCGCCATCCGAAGATCCGTGAAGGGGTGATGATTGGCGCCGGTGCGAAGATCCTCGGTAATATTGAAGTCGGGCGTGGCGCGAAAATTGGTGCGGGTTCGGTTGTGCTGCAGCCTGTACCTCCGCATACCACCGCGGCCGGCGTGCCGGCGCGCATCGTTGGGAAGCCAGACAGCGATAAGCCGTCGATGGACATGGATCAGCATTTCAATGGCATTCACCATACGTTTGAGTATGGCGACGGCATCTAACCCGTCGGAAGCCTGCGACAAAAAAGCCCGGCGCATTCACGCACCAGGCTTTTTTATTAGTTGCGGTAGAGCACTTTGATGATGTGGTAGCCGAACTGCGTATGCAGCGGGCCAGTTGGCTCCAGCACCGGGCAGGAGAACACCACTTTATCGAACGCCGGGACCATCTGGCCCTGGCGGAATTCGCCTAAGTCACCGCCGCGTTTGCCTGACGGGCAAATGGAGTGCTTCTTCGCCAGCTTGCCGAAGTCGGCACCGTTTTTAATTTGTTCCAGAAGATCTAACGCCAGTTTCTCTTCTTTAACAAGGATATGCACTGCTGCTGCTGTTTTTGCCATGATCGTGCCTTGAACAGGTTGTGAAAAATCGGGGCGCAATATACCACGCGTTAGCGGCGATACAGCACCTTAATGATGTGGTAGCCAAATTTGGTTTTTACCGGACCATAGGGTTTCACAAGCGGGCAGCTAAAGACCGCCTGATCGAAGGGCCCAACCATCGCTCCCTGTTTAAATTCACCCAAATCGCCGCCGTTTCGCCCGGACGGACACTTTGAGTAGCGCTTCGCCAGATGATCGAAGCTGATGCCACGCGCCAGCTTGGTCAGGATCTCCTGAGCCAGTTTCTCTTCTTTCACCAGAATGTGCAGGGCTGCGGCGGTCTTTTTCATGGTTTTACTCTAAGGGATAATCGCGTTTTCTTCACTTTATCATTAGCCGGTAAATCTGCGCCCGGCTTTCTGCTACAATCCACACCCCGTTCGAAGATTGAGCAATATTCCCATGCGTTTAAACCCTGGACAACAACAAGCGGTCGAATTCGTCACTGGACCATGCCTGGTGCTGGCAGGGGCCGGTTCGGGTAAAACCCGCGTGATCACCAATAAAATCGCCCACCTGATCCGCGAGTGTGGCTATCAGGCACGGCATATTGCGGCGGTCACCTTTACCAACAAAGCGGCGCGCGAGATGAAAGAGCGTGTCGGGCAGACGCTGGGGCGTAAAGAGGCGCGCGGGCTGATGATTTCAACCTTCCACACCCTGGGGCTGGATATCATCAAACGCGAATACGCGGCGCTGGGGATGAAATCGAACTTTTCGCTTTTTGATGACACCGACCAGGTGGCGCTGCTGAAAGATCTGACCGAAGGGCTGATCGAAGATGATAAAGTCCTGCTGCAGCAGCTGATCTCAACGATCTCGAACTGGAAAAACGATCTGATGACGCCAGCCCAGGCGGCGGCGAGTGCGAAAGGCGAGCGGGATCGGATCTTCGCCCACTGCTACAGCCTGTACGATGCGCACATGAAAGCCTGTAACGTGCTGGATTTTGACGACCTTATTCTGCTGCCAACGCTGCTGCTTCAGCGCAATGAAGAGGTGCGGGAGCGTTGGCAGAACAAAATTCGCTACCTGCTGGTGGATGAGTATCAGGATACTAACACCAGCCAGTACGAGCTGGTGAAGCTGCTGGTAGGCCAGCGCGCGCGCTTTACCGTGGTCGGAGATGACGATCAGTCGATCTACTCCTGGCGCGGCGCGCGTCCGCAAAACCTGGTCCTGCTGAGCAAAGATTTCCCGGCGCTGCAGGTGATTAAGCTTGAGCAGAACTACCGCTCCTCCGGCCGCATTCTGAAGGCGGCTAACATCCTCATCGCCAATAACCCGCACGTGTTTGAGAAGCGACTGTTCTCCGAGCTGGGCTACGGTACCGAGCTAAAAGTCCTTAGCGCAAACAATGAAGAGCATGAAGCCGAGCGCGTCACGGGTGAGCTCATAGCCCACCACTTTGTGAATAAAACTGAGTATAAGGATTACGCGATCCTCTATCGCGGCAACCACCAGTCGCGCGTGTTTGAAAAGATGCTTATGCAAAACCGCATCCCGTACAAAATTTCTGGCGGCACCTCGTTCTTCTCGCGTCCTGAAATTAAAGACCTTCTGGCCTATCTGCGCGTGCTGACGAACCCGGATGATGACAGCGCGTTTTTACGTATCGTGAATACGCCAAAACGCGAGATTGGCCCGGCGACATTGCAAAAGCTGGGCGAATGGGCGATGACCCGCAACAAAAGTATGTTTACCGCCAGCTTCGATATGGGGCTGAGCCAGACGCTCACCGGGCGGGGTTATGATTCGTTAACCCGCTTTACCCACTGGCTGGGTGAAGTGCAGCGCCTGGCGGAACGCGAGCCCGTGGCGGCGGTGCGCGACCTTATTCACGGTATTGATTACGAATCCTGGCTTTATGAGACCTCTGCCAGCCCGAAAGCGGCCGAGATGCGCATGAAAAACGTCAACCAGCTCTTTAGCTGGATGACCGAAATGCTGGAAGGCTCCGAGATCGACGAACCCATGACCCTGACTCAGGTGGTCACCCGCTTTACGCTGCGCGATATGATGGAGCGCGGAGAGAGTGAAGAAGAGGTCGACCAGGTTCAGCTGATGACCCTGCATGCGTCAAAAGGGCTGGAGTTTCCGTACGTGTACCTGGTGGGGATGGAGGAGGGCCTGCTGCCACACCAGAGCAGCATTGATGAAGATAACGTCGACGAAGAGCGTCGTCTGGCCTATGTGGGCATTACCCGCGCTCAGAAAGAACTGATTTTCACGCTGTGCAAAGAGCGCCGACAGTACGGTGAACTGGTGCGCCCTGAGCCGAGCCGCTTTCTGATGGAACTGCCTCAGGATGATTTAATCTGGGAGCAGGAGCGTAAAGTCATTACTGCCGAAGAACGCATGCACAAAGGACAGGCAAACGTGGCGAATATTCGCGCCATGCTGGCTAAAGCCAAAGAGAAAGGATAATGATGAGTAGGCCGGGTAAGGCGAAGCCGCCACCCGGCATTGTTCAGCGACTTACTTTACCTCAAGCGCCCAGTGCACATAGCTCTGCCACTGGCACTCCTGCTCGATCAACTCCGCGCCAAGCGGGTGATGATCCAGCCAGTTTGTCGGAAGGGTCAGTGAAAGTCGTTCATCTTCCGCTACCAGGCTTATGGCGGGCAGCAAATCGTCGCGACGACGGCTGGCAAACAGGATCGCCAGACGAAGTAAACGACACAAATGCTCGGCCACGCGCGGCGGCACGGCGTTTTGCTGATGCAGCGAGGAGAGGTCTACAGCGTTGGTCTGATTGAGTAGCAGGGTCGCGAGGAGCTTTTTTTGCGCGGGCGTATAGCCCGGCAGGTCGAGATTCCGTACCAGATAGGCCGCGTGAGCCGGCGCCTGCTTAAAATCGATGCTCAAACCCACTTCATGCAGTGCACAGGCGCTAAGCAGTAAATCCCGGCTTAACGGTTCCAGATCCCAGCAGTTTGCGACCTGATCGGCGAAATAAGACGCCAGCTGTGCCACGCGGTTGGCCTGATCGCTATCAACCATAAAACGACGCTGCACGTTGCGCAGCGTGCGGCTTCGGATGTCCTGATCAACCGACAGATGCAGCATTCCGTAGACCAGGCCTTCGCGCAGCGCGCCGCCGGCCAGGGTCATACACTGGATGTTCAGCTCGGTGAAAATGGCAATCAGAATGGCAAGCCCGCTGGGGAAGACCAGCGCGCGTTCAAGCGTCAGCCCTTCAATTTCCAGCTCTTCCAGCCGTCCGCACTGAATGGCGCGCTGTTTCAGCTGCTGCAGTTTGGCAAGCGTGATCCGCTCATCCATCCCCTGCGCCATCATGATTTCCTGCAATGCCTGTACGGTTCCGGACGCGCCGACGCACACTTTCCAGCCGTGGTAGCGCAGGTCGTCCATGACCGGACGCAGCACCTCGCGAGCGGCGTTTTCAGCCGCGTCGAAATGCTCCTGAGCGAGATTGCGGTCAGTGAAATAACGTTCAAGCCAGGTGACACAGCCCATCGACAGGCTGAACAGCGACGTCGCTTGCGCACCCGTACCCGTTACCAGTTCGGTACTGGCACCGCCGATATCGACGACCAGACGGCGATCGTCGCCACCCGTAGTGTGCGCAACGCCCTGATAAATCAGGCGCGCTTCTTCTTCACCGCTGATCACCTGCACCGGGCAACCGAGAATTTCCTGCGCTTTGGCAATAAAATCCACGGCGTTTACCGCCAGGCGGAGTGTCGCCGTGGCGACAACGCGAATTTGTGTAGGGGGGATATCCTGCAAGCGTTCCGCAAAGAGGCGCAGACACTGCCAGCCACGTTCCATGGCTTCGGGGGAGAGCTGATTATCGCTGCTCAGGCCCGCCGCGAGGCGGACCTTGCGCTTAATGCGCGTCAGCGTCTGTATGCTTCCTGCCACCTCGCGCACAACCAGCATATGAAAACTGTTGGAACCGAGATCGATTGCCGCATAGAGCGAGGTGGAGCTGAGCATATTTTCTTAACCTGAACGACGACGATTGCGCGGCGGACCGGAACGTCGCGGACCATTACCGGTGCGTGGGCGGCTAAGGCGCTTAGGCGGCGGCAATTCGCTTAACAGCGCTTCCGGATTGTATTTGCTCTGCGGAATAGAGTGACCGATGTAGGTCTCAATGGCTGGAAGATTCAGCGCATACTCTTCACACGCAAGGCTAATCGAGTGACCGCTTGCGCCTGCGCGACCGGTACGACCGATGCGGTGTACGTAGTCTTCACAGTCATCCGGCAGATCGTAGTTAAAGACGTGCGTCACGGCTGGAATGTGCAGGCCGCGTGCGGCGACGTCGGTTGCGACCAGAATATCCAGATCGCCACGGGTAAATTCTTCAAGAATGCGCAGGCGTTTTTTCTGTGCCACGTCGCCGGTCAGCAGGCCAACACGGTGGCCATCGGCAGCCAGATGGCCCCAGATATCTTCACAGCGGTGTTTCGTGTTCGCGAAGATAATGGCGCGATCCGGCCACTCTTCTTCGATCAGCGTTTGCAGCAGGCGCATTTTCTCTTCGTTAGAAGGATAGAAGAGCTCTTCTTTAATGCGGTGACCGGTTTTCTGCTCGGGTTCGACTTCTACGTATTCGGCGTTGTTCATCTGTTCGAACGCCAGCTCACGTACGCGATAAGAAAGGGTTGCTGAGAACAGCATGTTCAGGCGCTGGTTTGCCACAGGCATGCGGCGGAACAGCCAGCGGATGTCTTTGATGAAGCCCAGATCGTACATGCGGTCGGCTTCATCAAGCACCACCACCTGGATGGCACCGAGGTTAATGTGGTTCTGTTTAGCGTAGTCGATAAGACGGCCGGTGGTACCAATCAGGATATCCACACCGCTTTCCAGCACTTTAAGCTGTTTATCGTAGCCGTCGCCGCCATAGGCCAGGCCGAGCTTCAGGCCGGTAGCCTGCGCCAGGGGTTCAGCGTCTGCGTGGATCTGTACCGCCAGTTCTCGCGTCGGGGCCATAATTAGCGCGCGCGGCTGGTTAACTTTGCGGTCTGCAATCGCTGGGTGAGAGAGTAAATAATGAAACGTTGACGTCAAAAACGCCATCGTTTTGCCAGTACCGGTTTGCGCCTGCCCTGCAACATCGCGTCCGGCCAGCGTCAGCGGCAGCGCGAGGGCCTGAATGGGCGTGCAGTTATGAAAGCCTTTAGTTTCAAGGGCTTCGATGACTTTTGGGTGCAGGGCGAAGTCGGAAAACTTCTGTTCTGTTAAATGTGTTTTGCTCATAGTGTGGTAGAATATCAGCTTACTATTGCTTTACGAAAGCGTATCCGGTGAAATAAAGTCAACCTTTAGTTGGTTAATGCGACATCAACACGTCGTTGGTGGAGACAAAACCAACGTACCAGGCTTATTCCTGTGGAGTTATATATGAGCGATAAAATTATTCACCTGACTGACGACAGTTTTGACACGGACGTACTTAAAGCTGACGGGCTGATCCTCGTCGATTTCTGGGCTGAATGGTGTGGTCCTTGCAAAATGATCGCCCCGATTCTGGATGAGATCGCTGACGAATATCAGGGCAAACTGACCGTTGCCAAGCTGAACATCGACCAGAACCCGGGCACCGCGCCAAAATACGGTATCCGTGGCATCCCGACCCTGCTGCTGTTCAAAAACGGCGAAGTGGCGGCGACCAAAGTGGGCGCGCTGTCCAAAGGCCAACTGAAAGAGTTCCTGGACGCTAACCTGGCGTAAGGTTTCTCGGCTGCGCGTCCAGATCGCCTAAATTTTGGGGACCTCTGGACGCCCGGCTTTAGTCGTGCTAAGTTAGCTATGACTTCGTTTTAAACATATCTTGTTGTTTGAATCTTGTTTTACCCGATACTTCCCGTTGTTGACATACACAGTGCGTGAAGTTGCTAGATTCCGGGCTTGTCACTCAATCCGTCTTGTCGTTTCAGTTCTGCGTTCTTTCCCTGTGACCAGACAGCGAACAGACATGAGTTGATGGCCGCTAAACAGGCATGGATGACCCTGCCATACCATTCACAACATTAAGTTCGAGTATCACCCCGAGTTTAAGAACCCACACCATTATGAATCTTACCGAATTAAAGAATACGCCGGTTTCTGAGCTGATTACTCTCGGCGAAAATATGGGTCTGGAAAACCAGGCTCGTATGCGCAAGCAGGACATCATTTTCGCCATCCTGAAGCAGCACGCTAAGAGTGGCGAAGATATCTTTGGCGACGGTGTGCTGGAGATATTGCAAGACGGATTTGGTTTCCTCCGCTCTGCAGACAGCTCCTACCTCGCCGGCCCTGACGACATCTACGTATCCCCTAGCCAAATCCGCCGTTTCAACCTCCGCACTGGTGACACCATTTCAGGTAAGATTCGTCCTCCTAAAGAGGGTGAACGCTACTTTGCGCTGTTGAAAGTTAACGAAGTTAACTACGACAAGCCGGAGAACTCGCGCAATAAGATCCTCTTCGAGAACTTAACGCCGCTGCACGCGAACTCTCGCCTGCGCATGGAGCGTGGTAACGGTTCTACCGAAGACTTAACTGCACGTGTGCTGGACCTGGCTTCTCCAATTGGTCGTGGTCAACGTGGTCTGATTGTGGCGCCGCCAAAAGCGGGTAAAACCATGCTGCTGCAGAACATCGCGCAGAGCATCGCCTACAACCACCCAGACTGTGTGCTGATGGTACTGCTGATTGACGAACGTCCGGAAGAAGTGACCGAGATGCAGCGTCTGGTGAAAGGTGAAGTGGTTGCTTCTACCTTTGACGAACCGGCATCCCGTCACGTTCAGGTCGCGGAAATGGTTATCGAGAAGGCAAAACGCCTGGTTGAGCACAAGAAAGACGTGATCATCCTGCTCGACTCCATCACCCGTCTGGCGCGTGCGTACAACACCGTTGTCCCTGCGTCCGGCAAAGTACTGACCGGTGGTGTGGATGCTAACGCCCTGCACCGTCCAAAGCGCTTCTTCGGTGCGGCACGTAACGTGGAAGAGGGCGGCAGCCTGACCATCATCGCGACGGCGCTGATCGACACCGGCTCTAAAATGGACGAAGTTATCTACGAAGAGTTTAAAGGTACAGGCAACATGGAACTGCACCTTTCTCGTAAGATCGCAGAAAAACGCGTCTTCCCGGCTATCGACTACAACCGTTCCGGTACCCGTAAGGAAGAGCTGCTCACCACGCAGGAAGAGCTGCAGAAAATGTGGATCCTGCGCAAAATCATCCATCCAATGGGTGAAATTGATGCAATGGAATTCCTCATCAATAAACTGGCGATGACTAAAACTAACGACGATTTCTTCGACATGATGAAACGCTCGTAAAGCAAATAATCCCAGCAAACGCCACGTTTTTACGTGGCGTTTTTCATTTATGGACTATACGCTATTACCACAGACTCCCAATTTTGACCTGTCGGTGCGACAATAAGAAGGTTTGCACAGTCAAAGAAATAATTGATTGAAAAACATACAAAGGGAGTTGTGAGAAGCCGCCTTTTAATCCTTCTGAGGCTGAGGCTTCATGGTTATACTTCCGGGACTAACATTTGTTGAGAGCAATCCATTGTGAATCTACTCACTGCAGTAACTGAGCTGATCAGTATTTTTTTATTCACAACCTGTTTTTTGTTCATTGCGCGTAAGGTAGCAAAAAGAATCGGGTTAGTGGACAAACCGAATTTCCGTAAACGTCACCAGGGGCTTATCCCGTTGGTGGGGGGGATCTCGGTCTATGCAGGTATCTGTTTCACGTTTGGGATCGCGGATTACTATATTCCGCATGCCGCACTCTACCTGGCATGTGCAGGTGTCCTCGTGTTAGTCGGGGCGCTTGATGACCGGTTTGATATCAGCGTTAAGTTCCGCGCAACCGTCCAGGCAGCCATTGGCGTCATCATGATGGTGGTCGGTGGCCTGTACCTGAGAAGCCTGGGGTACGTATTTGGCCCATGGGAACTGGTGCTTGGACCGTTTGGTTTCTTCCTGACGCTGTTTGCCGTCTGGGCTGCCATCAACGCTTTCAATATGGTTGACGGGATTGACGGCCTGCTCGGTGGGCTGTCTTCGGTCTCGTTTGCCGCTATCGGTATCATTTTGTGGTTTGATGGCCAGTACAGCCTGTCAATGTGGTGCTTCGCCATGATTGCCGCCATCCTGCCTTACATCTGCCTTAACCTCGGCGTGCTGGGCCGTCGCTATAAAGTCTTTATGGGCGACGCGGGCAGTACCTTAATTGGTTTTACCGTTATCTGGATCCTCCTGGAAACCACCCAGGGTAAAACGCATCCGATTAGCCCGGTGACGGCGCTGTGGATTATCGCCATTCCGCTGATGGACATGGTGGCGATTATGTATCGTCGTCTGCGTAAGGGCATGAGTCCTTTCTCCCCGGACCGCCAGCATATTCATCATCTGATCATGCGCGCGGGTTTCACGTCCCGTCAGGCTTTTGTCCTGATCACCCTCGCGGCCGCCCTTCTGGCCGGAATTGGCGTTGCCGCAGAATATGCACATTTCATCCCTGAATGGGTAATGTTGGTATTATTCTTGCTAGCATTCTTTATGTACGGTTACTGCATCAAGCGCGCATGGAAAGTGGCGCGATTCATCAAACGTATAAAACGCAGGATGCGTCGAAACAGTGGCAAAAATACAACATTAACTAAGTAAAACCGGGACTATGATGACTCAACCGTTGGCGGGAGCGAGATCAGTGGCAACTGAGAATGAGCTGGATATTCGTGGTTTGTTTCGTGTGTTATGGCGAGGCAAATTTTGGATAGCGGGGATCGCGCTGGGGTTCGCTCTGTTAGCGCTTGCCTATACGTTTTTTGCAAAGCAAGAGTGGAGCGCCACGGCGATCACTGACCGACCAACGGTTAACATGCTCGGGGGGTACTATTCCCAGCAGCAGTTCCTGCGTAATCTGGACATTAAGGCGAACCTTGCCACGCCCGATCAGGCTTCCGTGATGGATGAGGCCTACAAAGAGTTTGTGATGCAGCTCGCCTCCTGGGATACGCGTCGCGATTTCTGGTCCCAGACGGATTATTACAAGCAGCGTCGGGTTGATAACACCAAAGCTGACGCCGCGCTGCTGGATGACCTGATCAACAACATCCAGTTTATGCCGGGCGATGTGCTCCGTAACGTTAACGACAACGTAAAGCTGATTGCTGAAACGGCGCCGGACGCCAATAACCTGCTGCGCCAGTACGTCGCGTTTGCCAGCCAGCGTGCGGCGAGCCATCTCAACGATGAGCTGAAAGGCGCCTGGGCTGCGCGTACCATCCAGATGAAGGCGCAGGTGAAGCGCCAGGAAGAGGTGGCAAAAGCCATTTTTGCCCGTCGTGTACACAACATTGAGCAGGCGCTGAAAATTGCGGAGCAGCACAACATCTCCCGCAGTGAAACCGATGTACCGGCTGATGAACTCCCTGATTCCGAAATGTTCCTCCTGGGTCGTCCAATGCTTCAGGCTCGCCTGGAAAATCTCCAGGCCGTTGGCCCTGATTTTGACCTCGATTACGACCAAAACCGCGCCATGCTTAACACGCTGAACGTCGGTCCAACGATGGACCCGCGTTTTCAGACCTATCGTTATTTGAGAACGCCTGAAGAACCTGTAAAACGCGATAGTCCGCGACGCGCATTCCTGATGATCATGTGGGGGATTGTGGGCGCACTGGCTGGCGCTGGCGTAGCGTTAACGCGTCGTCGCACAAATTAAGAACGCCGTCTACGATGAAGGCTACGGCCTTCATCGCCTAATCGAAGAGAATCGATGTGAAAGTACTTACCGTATTTGGCACCAGGCCGGAGGCCATCAAGATGGCGCCTCTGGTCCATGCGCTGTCCAGAGATCCTGATATTGAAGCGAAAGTATGCGTGACTGCCCAGCATCGTGAGATGCTCGATCAGGTCTTAACCCTCTTTTCTATCGTCCCGGACTACGATCTCAATATTATGAAACCGGGCCAGGGGTTGACGGAGATCACCTGTCGTATTTTGCAAGAGCTAAAGCCTATTCTGGAGTCGTTTAAGCCAGATGTCGTACTGGTGCACGGCGATACCACGACCACGGTTGCAACCAGTCTTGCTGCGTTTTATCAGCGCATTCCGGTTGGCCATGTTGAAGCGGGTCTGCGTACCGGTAATCTTTACTCACCCTGGCCGGAAGAGGCCAACCGCACGCTGACCGGACATCTGGCGATGTTCCACTTCGCGCCGACGGAGAACTCGCGCCAGAACCTGCTGCGAGAGAACATCGCCGACAACAAGATTTTTGTCACCGGAAACACGGTGATTGATGCCCTGATCTGGGTGCGTGACCGCGTGCTGTCAAACGAAACACTCCAGAGCGAACTCGCTGCGCGCTACCCCTTCCTGAACAACGGCAAGAAGACGATTCTGGTGACGGGCCACCGACGCGAAAGCTTTGGCCGTGGTTTTGAACAGATTTGCCACGCGCTGGCTGAAATCGCCGCGCAGAACGAAGATGTGCAGATCGTCTATCCGGTCCATCTCAACCCGAACGTTAGCGAACCCGTCAACCGTATCCTGGGTCATGTCGACAACGTTCTCCTGATCGAACCGCAGGACTATATGCCCTTTGTCTGGCTGATGAACCACGCCTGGCTGATCCTGACGGACTCCGGCGGCATTCAGGAGGAGGCACCTTCTCTCGGCAAGCCGGTGCTGGTGATGCGCGAAACCACCGAGCGTCCGGAAGCGGTTAAAGCCGGAACGGTACGCCTGGTGGGCACGGATAAGCAGCGTATCGTCGACGAAGTGACGCGCTTGCTGCACGACGAAGAAGAGTATCAGGCAATGAGCCGGGCCCATAACCCGTACGGTGACGGGCAGGCCTGTGGTCGTATTTTGTATGCACTTAAACACAATCGGGTAACGCTATGAGTTTTACTACCATCTCTGTGGTTGGTCTTGGCTACATTGGGCTGCCTACTGCAGCGGCCTTTGCCTCTCGTCAAAAGCAGGTTGTTGGCGTTGATATCAACGCGCGCGCGGTGGAAACCATCAACCGTGGCGAAATTCATATCGTAGAGCCTGACCTTGACCTCGTGGTGAAGAAGGCGGTTGAGGGTGGATTCCTGCGCGCCAGCACGACGCCCGTCGAAGCCGACGCGTATCTGATCGCGGTTCCAACGCCTTTTAAGGGCGATCATGAGCCTGATATGGTCTACGTTGAGGCGGCGGCCAAATCCATCGCGCCCGTGCTGAAGAAAGGGGCGCTGGTGATCCTCGAGTCCACTTCTCCGGTAGGCGCAACCGAACAGATGGCGCAGTGGCTGGCCGAGGCCCGGCCTGATTTAAGCTTCCCGCAGCAGGCAGGGGAGCAGGCCGATATCAATATTGCCTACTGTCCTGAGCGCGTGCTGCCGGGCCAGGTGATGGTTGAACTGATTAAAAACGACCGCGTGATTGGCGGCATGACGCCCGTCTGCTCCGCGCGCGCCAGCGAGCTGTATAAGATTTTCCTTGAAGGCGAATGCGTGGTGACTAACTCCCGCACCGCCGAGATGTGCAAACTGACGGAAAACAGCTTCCGCGACGTTAACATCGCCTTCGCGAATGAACTGTCGCTGATTTGTGCCGATCAGGGGATCAACGTCTGGGAGCTGATTGCCCTCGCCAACCGTCATCCGCGCGTAAATATCCTCCAGCCAGGGCCGGGCGTGGGCGGCCACTGTATCGCGGTTGACCCGTGGTTCATCGTGGCGCAAAACCCGAATCAGGCGCGCCTGATCCGCACCGCGCGCGAAGTGAATGACAGCAAACCGCACTGGGTGCTCAACCAGGTAAAAGCGACGGTCGCTGACTGCCTGGCAGCAAGCGGTAAGCGCGCCAGCGAGCTGAAAATTGCCTGCTTTGGCCTGGCCTTTAAGCCAAACATTGACGATCTGCGCGAAAGCCCGGCGATGGAAATCGCCGAGATGATCGCCGGCTGGCACAGCGGTGAAACGCTGGTGGTTGAGCCGAACATCCACGAGCTTCCTGCGAAGCTGGCGGGTCACTGCACCTTGACCGCACTGGACGAGGCGCTGGCGACGGCGGATGTGCTGGTGCTGCTGGTGGATCACAAAGAGTTCAAAACGACCTCTGCTGAAGCCGTTCATCAGCAGTATGTGGTTGATACCAAAGGCGTGTGGCGTTGAGTCAACTCAACGGTGTGCTGGAGTCCCTTGAGTGGGAAAGCACCTTTTTTGCACGTCCTTCGGCAATTGTTCGTCTGCGCGATGACGCGCCTGTTTTGCAGGCAGCGGACTTCGCGGCGTGGCAACGCGTGCAGGCGAAGATCCCGGCGGGCCGCGCCGATCTGCTGGATGCGCTCCAGCAGCAGGGCTTCCGGCTGGTTGAAGGCGAAGTTGACCTTTCCATTACGGTTTCCCGCCACGCGTCGGCAGGCGCAGAAATTGCAACGGAGCAGGACATTCCGGCGCTGCGCCAGATGGCGGCGCAGGCGTTTGCCCAAAGCCGCTTTCGTGCTCCCTGGTATAAGCCTGAAGACAGCGGCCGTTTTTATGCTCAGTGGATTGAAAATGCGGTAAAAGGCACGTTCGACCACGCGTGTCTGGTTTTCCGCGCGGTGGATGGCCAGATTCAGGGGTTCGTTTCCCTGCGAAAGGTGAATGAGCAGGACGCGCGCATCGGGCTCCTCGCCGGCCGCGGCATGGGCGAGAAACTCATGCAGGCTGCGCTGCGCTGGGCAGAGCAACAACAGCTATCGACGCTGCGGGTGGCGACCCAGATGGGCAATACCGCCGCGCTTAAACGTTATATTGCGAGTGGAGCCAACGTCGACGCCACCGCTTACTGGTTATACAGGTGACATGATGATTCCATTTAACGCCCCACCCGTTGTCGGAACTGAACTGGACTATATGCAATCTGCCATGGGCAGCGGCAAGCTCTGTGGCGACGGCGGTTTCACCCGCCGCTGCCAGCAGTGGATGGAGCAACGTTTCCACAGCGCTAAAGTACTGTTGACGCCGTCCTGTACGGCCTCCCTGGAGATGGCGGCGCTGCTGCTGGACATCCAGCCCGGCGATGAAGTGATCATGCCAAGCTATACCTTCGTCTCCACGGCGAACGCATTTGTGCTGCGCGGAGCGAAAATCGTCTTTGTGGATATCCGCCCGGATACGATGAATATCGATGAAACGCTGATTGAAGCGGCGATCACCGAGAAAACGCGGGCGATTGTTCCGGTGCACTACGCGGGCGTGGCCTGCGAGATGGACACCATCATGGCGATCGCCAAGAAGCATGACCTGTTTGTGGTAGAAGACGCCGCGCAGGGCGTAATGTCCACCTACAAAGGGCGCGCGCTCGGTACCATCGGCCATATCGGCTGCTTTAGCTTCCACGAAACCAAAAACTACACCGCGGGCGGCGAGGGCGGCGCGACGCTGATTAACGACCGTGCGCTGGTTGAACGCGCCGAGGTGATCCGTGAGAAAGGCACCAACCGCAGCCAGTTCTTCCGCGGTCAGGTCGATAAGTACACCTGGCGCGATATTGGATCCAGCTACCTGATGGCGGATCTGCAGGCCGCCTACCTGTGGGCACAGCTGGAAGCGGCAGAGAGAATCAATCTGCAGCGCCTGTCCCTGTGGCAGACCTATTACGACGCGCTGGAGCCGCTGGCGAAAGCAGGGCGCATTGAGCTGCCGACCATTCCGGCAGACTGTGTCCACAACGCGCATATGTTCTACATCAAGCTGCGCGACAACGACGATCGCAGCAGCCTGATTGCCTGGCTGAAAGAGGCCGAGATTCTGGCAGTATTCCACTACATCCCGCTCCACTCCAGCCCGGCTGGCGAAGCATTTGGCATGTTCGCCGGTGAAGACCGCTACACTACCAAAGAGAGTGAGCGCCTGCTTCGCCTGCCTCTGTTCTACAACCTCGCGCCCGTCAACCAGCGTACGGTGATTAATACCCTGCTGAGTTATTTCGGCTGATATGTCTCTGGCAAAAGCATCGGTGTGGACCGCCGCGTCCACATTCGTCAAAATTGGCGCCGGGCTGCTGGTCGTTAAGCTGTTGGCCGTCTCATTTGGCCCGTCGGGCGTCGGGCTGGCGGGGAATTTCCGCCAGCTGGTCACCGTGCTTGGCGTACTGGCGGGGGCCGGAATATTCAACGGCGTAACCAAGTACGTTGCCCAGCATCAGGATGATGCCGAAAAGCTGCGTTCGGTTGTAGGAACGTCTTCAGCCATGGTGCTGGGGTTTTCAACGCTGTTAGCCGTGGTGTTTTTAGTGGCGGCGGCACCGATTAGCCAGGGCCTGTTTGGTCACACGCAGTATCAGGGGCTGGTGCGTCTGGTCGCGCTGGTGCAGATGGGAATTGCCTGGGCAAACCTGCTGCTGGCGCTAATGAAAGGCTTCCGTGATGCTGCAGGGAACGCGCTGGCGCTGATCCTGGGTAGCGTTATTGGCGTCATTGCCTACTACTTCTGCTATCGCTTTGGCGGCTATGAAGGGGCGCTGCTGGGGCTGGCGCTGGTGCCTGCGTTCGTTGTCATTCCGGCGGCGTTTATGCTGATGCGCAGAGGGGTCATCCCGCTACGTTACCTGAAACCGCAGTGGGACAAGATGCTGGCGGGGCAGTTAGGCAAATTTACCCTGATGGCGCTCATCACCTCGGTGACGCTGCCGGTGGCCTACGTGATGATGCGAAACCTGCTGGCTGCGCATTACAGTTGGGATGAAGTCGGGATTTGGCAGGGCGTGAGCAGCATTTCCGATGCCTACCTCCAATTTATAACGGCTTCCTTTAGCGTCTATTTGCTGCCAACCTTATCGCGACTGACCGTAAAAAAGGATATTACCCGCGAGATTTTCCGCTCATTGCGTTTTGTGCTCCCTGCCGTGGCGGTCGCCAGCTTTACCGTCTGGTTATTGCGCGACGTCGCTATCTGGCTGCTCTTCTCGGCGAAGTTTATCGCCATGCGCGACCTGTTCGCCTGGCAGCTGGTTGGCGATGTGTTGAAAGTCGGCGCGTACGTTTTCGGTTATCTGGTGATTGCGAAAGCCTCGCTGCGGCTGTATATCCTGGCGGAGATTAGCCAGTTTGCGCTGCTGACGGCGTTCTCGCACTGGCTTATCCCTTCGCACGGCGCGCTGGGGGCCGCTCAGGCCTATATGGCAACTTATATCGTTTATTTCGCTGCCTGCTGCGGCGTATTTTTACTTTGGCGTAAACGCGCATGACTGCACTGATTCACATACTGGGATCGGACATCCCACACCATAACCAGACCGTACTGCGGTTCTTCAACGATGAGCTGGCGTCGGGCAATCCTGATGCGCGCGAGTTTATGGTTGCGGGTCACGATAATGGCCTGAGCGCGGCGTGTCCGGCGCTCAATATCACGTTCTGGCCGGACAAAGCGGCGCTTGCAAAGGCGGCTATCGCGAAAGCCAGGGCGGATCGCGAGCAGCGCTTCTTTTTCCATGGGCAGTTTAATACCGGCCTGTGGCTGGCGTTGCTGAGTGGCGGAATCAAATCCTCGCAGTGCAGCTGGCATATCTGGGGAGCCGATCTCTACGAAGTGTCGCGCGGCTGGAAGTTCCGTCTCTTCTACCCGCTGCGCCGCATGGCGCAGGGCCGCGTAGGGTGCGTGTTCGCCACCCGTGGCGATCTTAATTACTTTGCGAAGCAGCACCCCAACGTACGCGGTGAGCTGCTCTATTTCCCGACGCGCATGAACCCGGCGCTGAACAATATGGCGAACGACACGCTGCGCGAGGGCAAACTGACGATTCTGGTGGGTAACTCCGGGGATCGCAGTAACGAACATGTTGCCGCACTCCGTGCAGTGCATCAGCAGTTTGGCGATACGGTGAATGTGGTTGTGCCAATGGGCTATCCGGCGAACAACAACGCTTACATTGATGACGTCCGCCAGCAGGCGCTGGCATTGTTCAGCCCTGAGAACGTGCACATTCTGCAGGATAAGCTGGAGTTTGATGACTACCTGGCGCTGCTGAGAAAGTGCGATCTGGGCTATTTCATCTTTGCCCGCCAGCAGGGGATTGGTACGTTATGTCTCCTTATCCAGGCAGGCGTTCCGTGCGTGCTCAATCGCGAAAATCCGTTCTGGCAGGACATGGCCGAGCAGCACATTCCGGTACTGTTTACCGGGGATGAGCTCAACGAGGACGTGGTTCGTGAGGCGCAGCGCCAGCTGTCGCTGGTGGATAAAAATGCCATCGACTTCTTCAGCCCGAACTTCCTCACGCCGTGGCACCGCGCGCTGCGTATTGCTTCAGGAGACAACGCATGAGCCAGTTGCAATTTAGCGGCTTGCTGGTGGTTTGGCTACTGAGCGCGCTGTTCATCGCTACGCTCACCTGGTTTGAGTTTCGCCGCGTTCGCTTTAACTTCAACGTCTTCTTCTCGCTGCTGTTTCTGCTGACCTTTTACTTCGGCTTTCCGCTGACCAGCATTCTGGTTTTCCGTTTTGACGTTGCCGTTGCCCCACCGGAAATTCTGCTGCAGGCGCTGCTTTCCGCGACCTGCTTCTACGCCGTCTACTACGTCACCTATAAAACGCGCCTGCGCTCTGCGACAGCGGCCGCACCACGGCGACCGCTTTTCACCATGAACCGGGTGGAGACGCATCTGACGTGGGTGATGTTGATGACCATCGCGCTGGTCAGCGTCGGCATCTTCTTCATGCACAACGGCTTCCTGCTGTTTAAGCTGCAGTCCTACAGCCAGATTTTCTCTGCCGAAGTGTCGGGCGTGGCGCTAAAACGTTTCTTCTACTTCTTCATTCCGGCAATGCTGGTGGTCTTTTTCCTGCGCCAGGACAGCAAAGCCTGGCTGTTTTTCCTGGTCAGCACCGTCGCGTTTGGCGTTCTCACCTACATGATCGTGGGCGGCACGCGCGCGAACATCATCATCGCCTTCGCCATCTTCCTGTTTATCGGCATTATTCGCGGGTGGATCTCCCTGTGGATGCTGGCCGCCGCGGGTGTGTTTGGCATTGTGGGGATGTTCTGGCTGGCGCTGAAGCGCTACGGGCTAAACGTGGCCGGTGATGAAGCGTTTTATACCTTCCTGTACCTGACGCGCGACACCTTCTCGCCGTGGGAAAACCTGGCCCTGCTGCTGCAAAACTACGACAAGATCGACTTCCAGGGCCTGGCGCCGATTGTGCGAGACTTCTACGTCTTTATCCCGACATGGCTGTGGCCTGACCGCCCGGGGGTTGTGCTGAATACGGCAAACTACTTTACCTGGGAAGTACTGAACAACCATTCGGGCCTGGCGATCTCGCCGACCCTGATTGGCTCGCTGGTGGTGATGGGCGGCAGCTGGTTTATATTGCCCGGCGCGGTTGCCGTGGGGCTGATTATTAAATGGTTCGACTGGCTCTACACCCTCGGCAACGAGGAGACGAACCGCTATAAAGCCGCGATTTTGCACAGTTTCTGTTTTGGTGCCATTTTCAATATGATCGTTCTGGCGCGCGAGGGGCTGGATTCGTTCGTCTCGCGCGTGGTGTTCTTCATGGTCGTTTTCGGCATCTGCCTGCTGCTGGCAAAACTGTTGTACTGGTTGTTTGACAGCGCAGGGCTGGTGCACCGACGTGAGCCTCAAGGCAGCACAACGCTGTCGCAAGTCTGAGTAGGGATGGTAATGACTGACACAACTTCTGCGCCGCGCTATGCGCTGCGCGGCCTCCAGCTTATTGGCTGGCGAGATATGCAGCACGCGCTGGATTTTCTGTTCTCGGACGGGCAGATGAAATCCGGCACGCTGGTGGCTATAAATGCGGAAAAGATGCTGGCGGTTGAAGATAACGCGGAAGTGAGAAGCCTGATTGAGGCCGCGGAGTTTAAATACGCCGACGGCATCAGCGTAGTGCGCTCTATTCGCAAAAAGTATCCTGATGCTAATGTTTCACGCGTCGCCGGGGCTGACCTCTGGGAACAGCTCATGGCACGCGCGGGTGCAGAAGGGACGCCGGTATTCCTGATCGGCGGTAAGCCGGACGTGCTGGCGCAGACGGAACAAAAGCTGCGTAGCCAGTGGAATGTTAACATTGTGGGCAGTCAGGACGGCTACTTCAAACCTGAGGGCCGGCAGGCGCTGTTCGAGCGCGTGCGTGACAGCGGGGCGAAAATCGTCACCGTGGCGATGGGCTCCCCGCGCCAGGAGATCCTGATGCGGGATTGCCGTCTGGTCTGCCCGGATGCCCTTTATATGGGCGTTGGCGGCACGTATGACGTATTCACCGGCCACGTTAAGCGCGCGCCAAAAGTCTGGCAAAACCTGGGGCTGGAGTGGCTCTATCGTCTGCTGTCGCAGCCGACGCGCATCAAGCGGCAGATCCGTCTGCTGCGCTACCTCGCCTGGCACTACACCGGCAAGATGTAATCAAAATGTAGCGCGATATGCTATTCGCGCTGCAACTCCCCTGCAAAACTGCTGCGTTTATGTGCAATGCATTCATTTTTTTAATGCATCGTTTGCCATTTGGCAGAATTTAAGAAACCATTCGCACCGTATTTCAGTACCCCCCTAAAACAATAACCGGCACAAAGCCGGTATACAGCAAACACAACCGAGGATTTATGGCAGAGAAAAAACCGGAGCTACAGCGTGGGCTGGAGGCTCGACATATTGAATTGATAGCGCTGGGCGGCACTATCGGCGTGGGCCTGTTTATGGGCTCTGCAAGCACGCTCAAATGGGCTGGTCCTTCCGTACTGCTGGCGTACATCATCGCCGGGCTGTTCGTCTTCTTCATCATGCGTTCAATGGGCGAAATGCTGTTCCTGGAGCCGGTGGCCGGTTCCTTCGCCGTCTACGCGCACCGGTATATGAGCCCGTTCTTTGGCTATCTCACGGCCTGGTCGTACTGGTTTATGTGGATGGCGGTGGGCATCTCGGAAATCACCGCGATAGGCGTCTACGTGCAGTTCTGGTTCCCGGATATGGTTCAGTGGATACCCGCGCTTATCGCCGTGGGGCTGGTCGCGCTGGCGAACCTGGCGGCGGTACGCCTGTACGGTGAAATCGAGTTCTGGTTCGCGATGATCAAAGTCACCACCATCATTGTGATGATTGTGGTCGGCCTGGGGGTAATCTTCTTCGGCTTTGGCAACGGCGGGCACTCTATCGGCTTCGGCAACCTGACCGAACACGGCGGCTTCTTTGCAGGCGGCTGGAAAGGGTTCCTGACGGCGCTCTGTATCGTCGTCGCCTCCTATCAGGGCGTTGAGCTGATCGGCATTACTGCCGGTGAAGCGAAAAACCCGCAGGTCACGCTGCGTAGCGCAGTAGGCAAGGTGCTGTGGCGTATCCTGATTTTCTACGTGGGTGCGATTTTCGTTATCGTGACCATCTTCCCATGGAATGAAATCGGCACCACCGGCAGCCCGTTTGTCTTAACCTTCGCTAAGATTGGCATTACGGCAGCGGCTGGCATTATTAACTTCGTGGTGCTCACGGCCGCGCTCTCCGGCTGTAACAGCGGCATGTACAGCTGTGGCCGCATGCTTTACGCGCTGGCTAAAAACAACCAGCTGCCGGCCGCGATGGGTAAAGTGTCGCGCGCGGGCGTGCCGGTTGCCGGCGTCGCGGTGTCCATTGCGATTCTGCTGATCGGCTCGTGCCTCAACTACATCATCCCCAATCCGCAGCGCGTGTTCGTTTACGTCTATAGCGCCAGCGTACTGCCGGGCATGATCCCATGGTTTGTGATCCTGATTAGCCAGCTGCGTTTCCGCCAGGCGCACAAGCAGGCGATTGCCAGCCATCCGTTCCGTTCGATTCTGTTCCCGTACGCGAACTATTTAACGATGGCGTTCCTGATTTGCGTATTAATCGGAATGTACTTTAATGAAGATACCCGCATGTCGCTGTTTGTCGGGATGATCTTCCTGGCCGCCGTGACGGCTGCATACAAGATATTTGGCCTGGGGCGCCGCGCCACCCTGCATTAAGTGGAGGAATAAGCGGCAAAATGTGCAAACCATAACCAAACGCGCATTTTTTTCAAAAAAGCACTAGACAGCGGGGTCGGAGGTACGTAATATCCAGCCCCGCAACGGCGCTAAGCGCCCGTAGCTCAGCTGGATAGAGCGCTGCCCTCCGGAGGCAGAGGTCTCAGGTTCGAATCCTGTCGGGCGCACCATTAACCCGGTGCTGGAGCTGCGGTGGTCTGAGAAGTGGTCAGTACCGCGTGAAAAAAGAATACAGTGGTGGCTATAGCTCAGTTGGTAGAGCCCTGGATTGTGATTCCAGTTGTCGTGGGTTCGAATCCCATTAGCCACCCCATTATTTGAAAGAGTTGTGAATTGCGAAGGTGGCGGAATTGGTAGACGCGCTAGCTTCAGGTGTTAGTGTCCTTTGGATGTGGGGGTTCGAGTCCCCCCCCTCGCACCACGACTTTTAAATGAATTGAACTAAAAATTCAAAAAAAGCAGTACATCGGCGAGTAGCGCAGCTTGGTAGCGCAACTGGTTTGGGACCAGTGGGTCGGAGGTTCGAATCCTCTCTCGCCGACCAATTTTGAACCCCGCTTCGGCGGGGTTTTTTGTTTTCTGCGTTTCTCTACCATTTTCCACGCTGTTGTCATTCCCCGACATTCCTTCTTCCCGCTGTCGCATTTTAGCGACATGCAACTCATTGAAAAATAACTGATTGTTAATAGTGATAGATTTATGTCTCTCCCTGGAGACACATAAGCGCTGCGACTGCGCCGTTTCAGGGTGTAAGACGCGCCTCAAAGATAAAATTTCCTTTTATCTTAGAATGTTGCGCGATGTAAAAGTTCTAAGTGTAAAACTGGCACGTTACGTGCAATAATATACATGTAGATGCTCATTCCATCTCTTATGTTCGCCTTAGTGCCTCATAAACTCAGGAATGACGCAGAGCCGTTTACGGTGCTTATCGTCCACTGACAGATGTCGCTTCGGCCTCATCAAACACCATGGACACAACGTTGAGTGAAGCACCAAATATGTTGTCTTACAGACCTGTTTCAACGCCTGCTTTTATAGCAGGCGTTTTTTTTGCCCATAAAAAAGGAGGCCGCCTGGCCTCCTTCATATTTACGGCTGATTGCCGTTATTCTGTAGCGTCAGCAGCAGCCCGTCACGCCGCATGGCTGCGGCCTCTTCCGGCTTATGCTGTTTATCCAGTGAATCAGCAAGCCACGCGTAGTCAAACGCGTCCGGGCGCTGTTTTAGCGCCGCGCGGAAGGCAAGGCTCGCCTCCTGCCACTCGCCGTGCTTCATCAGCGACTGACCCAGCGTGCTCCACAGAAGGGGGCGGTCGCCCACGGCTTTGATCTGCTGGCGCAGCACTTTTTCCAGCTGCTCAGGATTGTTGGTTTTCAGACGTGGGATCACCATGATCAGGCGATCGTCGTACTGACGCTTCAGGCCGTCGAGGAGGATCTCCTGAGCGGTGTCGTGATCGTCACATTCAATCAAATGTTCCGCCATGGCTACCTGCAGCGGAACCTGCTGACGCGTTTTACGGCTCTGGTTTTTCCACCAGGTTTTCAGGCCGTCGCTGCCCAGGTCGGCGCGCGCCTGATCCATCAGCCCAATCCACGCCATGCGCTGCAGTTCGTCACGATGTTCATCATCTCCGACGTCCGCTTTTGCCATAGAAGGAATGATGTCCAGCAGCGAACCCCAGGCGCCGGTACGGATGTAGGCCTGCTCGGCAAGACGCAGCACTTCCGGATGACGTGGGGTGATTTCCAGCAGGCGGTCAACGCCGTGGCGCGCCGCGTGATTTTCATTACGCGCCAGCTGCAGGCGAACGCGGGTGATCTCAACCGGAATCGGATCTTTGGTTGAGAGTTCAGAGGCGCGCTCCAGGTGCTGATTAGCGCGCGCTTCATCGCCACGCTGCTGCGCAGCTTCAGCGGCCAGCAGGTAGTTCACCACCGGCTGTTCAGCGTGATCGGCATTTTTCGACATCAGCTTTTCAACCTGCTGATAATCGCCTTCGGCCAGCTTCAGCAGCGCCTGCTCCGTTTGCTTACGGGCGCGACGGCGCTTGCGGCCAACGAACCAGCCGCGCGTATGCGCCCCGGTGCGGAAGATGCGGCGCAGGATCCATTCCACGGCGAGCAACACCACCACGCCAAGGATCAGGACGATCGCGAGCCCCGTCACGCTGGTTTCGATGTTGTAGTTATCGGTCTGGATCAGCACATAGCCCTGATGGCCCGCAAGCATTGGCCCCAGCACGATCCCGGCGATCAACAGTAAGAAGAGGAAGAGAACTTTAAGCATCGTTACTCTCCTTGCGGGGCGCTTTCAGCGGCAGCGGCTGGCGCTTCGGCTGCGGGTTCTGCCGCAACGCCCGGCTGTGCCAGCAGGTTGCGCACGCGCGTCTGCATCAGCTTCTCCAGAATAGGCTGGCTTTCCAGCTTATCCGGCACGTTCATGGTGATATTTTGCTGGCTCAGCTTATCGATATCGTCGAGGAAGGCGGTGGTCGTCGCATCATCGGTATTGTAGTAAGCACGTACCCACGTGGAGACGTTATCCAGCGCCTGTTTGTAGGTCTCTTCCTGATGACGCGGTACGGCCTGCGCCGCTACCAGCAGGCGAGAGCGAATGTTTTCGCGCAGGTATACATCCTGATTCGGCGCTAACAGCGGGACAGCGGTCTCGTCGCGACGGCGGATCGTGATGAAGCTGTCCATAAAGTTCTGCCAGCTTTTTTGCAGGTTAATGCGCCATTCGCTCAGAGAGCTGGAGAGCTCAGTTCCGTCGGAATCCATCGGGGAGTCGTCGTCGTTATTATCCGCAAGCTGCAGGTTATCAATCTGGTTCGAGAGCTGATTCACCTTGAGGATGATACCGTCGTAATCCACCTGCGATACGGCAGACAGGCTGGCGATATCTTCGGTAATAGCGCGGCGCGCGGTAATCAGGCTTGGGTCGTTCATGTCCGCCAGGCTCGCGTCGGCGCTTTTCAGCAGCGCGGCGGCGGTGGTGACGTCCTGATCGCTCCACAGCTTACGTCCGGCCAGCTTCACCAGAAAATCGGCCTGAGAGAGCAGCCAGGTTTTGGCATCGGTACCGGAAATGGTGGCCACTTTTTCCTGCACTTCGCCCAGCTGTTTGGTCAGCTCTTCCTGCTTGCTGTTGGCGGCAGCAAGCGCATCGGCCTGCTGTTTGATCACGCCTTCCAGCTCGGTCTTCTGCGTCTCCTGCGCTTTTTGCAGGGCGGTAATTTGGTTCACCAGCGCGTCGCTGGTCACCGTCTGGTTGGTGCCTTGCTTCTTCACCAGCCCATAGAGGCTCACGCCTGCGGCCAGCGCAATCGCGATGGCAATGACGCTCAGCGTAAGGCTGGTTTTGTTGCTGCCGTTTTTCTTCTCCGCGGCATTTTCAGCCGTCTCTGGCTGTGGCGTGAGATCCACAGTCTCCCTGGTCTCTTCAACCACGGCGGAGGATTTTTCGTGTTCCGTCATTATGGCTTCCCATTTGAGAGTTATTGTAATGCGCGCAGCAGCGCATCGTTGTCGGCGTTATCAGCGATCCGAATATCCTGCCAGCCCAGTTCCCGGGCGTGGTTCGCCAGACGCTCACTGACGACCAGAAGCCGACAGCGGAGTAACCAGTTTTCACGATACCATTGCGGTATAAGCGACCAAAGCTGCTGCAGCATCTCACCGCTGGTCACCACCAGGGTGTTGATACCACGCATATGCCAGCGCATCGCTTCTTCCGCACCATCATAATTTTTTGCGCAGCGCTGATAGCACTCGCAGAACGTGACGTCAGCACCGCGATCCCGCAGGGTTTCCCCCAGCAGTTCACGCCCACCGTTGCCGCGTAAAATAAGAGCACGCTTTCCGGCAATAGTTTGTAATTCAGGTAATTGTAGCAAGACTTCGCTGATTTCCCGATCTAACGGGTAGCGAACGTCAATTCCGCTAACGGTATGTAAGGCCAGTGCCGTAGTCCGCCCGATAGCGAAATAGTGAGGCGCGCTCGGCCAGCGTAGCCCCTGTTGCTGCAGCTGCGCATGGGCAAACTCTACGGCGTGCTGCGACAGGGCGAAGACCAGATCGCCTTCCTGCAGGGTACTCATTTGGTCGGCAAGCAAGGGCAGCTCCCGACCGGGGGAGAATTCAATCAGCGGAAAACTCCAGGCCACCTGCCCCAGTGTGCGCAGACGGCTCACTAATTGCTCTCCTGCGGGAGAAGGGCGGGTGACAAGAATACTCATGCAGGGGGTTCTCCATTATAAACCTCAGCCAGAATCTCGCGGGCACCGTTGTTCAACAGCTCTTCCGCCAGCGATACGCCAAGCGCTTCAGCATCTTGCGGCTGGCCGCGGCGCTCGCCGCGTACCATCTGAGAACCGTCCGGTGCGCCAACCAGCGCGCGCAGCCACAGTTCCCCGTCTGTTAATTCAGCATAGCTGCCAATTGGCACCTGACATCCCCCTTCGAGGCGGGTATTCATGGCGCGCTCTGCTTTCACGCGGATTGACGTCTCGTCGTGATTGAGCGGCGATAGCAGCGCGCGGGTCCGCTCATCATCCAGACGACACTCAATGCCGACGGCACCCTGACCAACGGCCGGGAGCGACAGCTCGGGCGGCATTGCGACGCGAATGCGTGATTCCAGCCCCAGGCGTTTCAGGCCTGCAACGGCAAGGATAATGGCGTCGTAATCACCGTTATCCAGTTTGCTCAGACGCGTGCCCACGTTGCCACGCAGCGAACGGATCTCAAGATCCGGCCGGCGCTCAGCCAGCTGACACTGGCGGCGTAAACTTGACGTGCCAACCACGCTGCCTTCCGGCAGCGCATCCAGCGAGTCATAGCGGTTGGAGACAAACGCATCGCGCGGATCTTCGCGCTCGCAGATGGTCACCAGCCCCAGCCCTTCCGGGAACTCAACGGGCACATCCTTCATTGAATGCACGGCGATATCGGCGCGATTCTCAAGCAGCGCCGTCTCCAGCTCTTTGACAAACAAGCCCTTTCCGCCGACTTTCGCCAGTGGCGTATCAAGAATCACATCGCCACGCGTTACCATTGGCACCAGTTCGACACGCAATCCGGAGTGGCAGGCCTCAAGGCGCTGCTTAACATAATGTGCCTGCCAGAGCGCAAGGGGGCTTTGGCGTGTGGCAATTCTCAAAACATTGTCTAACATGCTTGTTACCGTCATTATCAATCACTAACCATCCTAACATTGTTGACACTCGGATGGCAGTTTTCCGGTTAATGAAGCGGGAGAGGGACAAGGCGGCGTACTCGTCAGCCACAGCCGTATTCAGGAATTTACATGTACAGAACGGTGCTACACTTGTATGTAGCGCATCTTTCTTTACGGTCAATCGGCAAGGTGTTAAATTGATCACGTTTTAGACCATTTTTTCGTCGCTACCACCATAAAGAAAGGGCGAATAAAGGTAACGGTTCTCTTTTTGAAATATTGCGGGCCCGCTGTTATTCGATTGTGGAATAACATGCTACGCCCGGAAACATCAGGCGATACGTCTTGTACCTCTATATTGAGACTCTGAAACAGAGACTGGATGCCATAAATCAACTGCGTGTCGATCGCGCGCTTGCTGCTATGGGCCCTGCTTTCCAGCAGGTTTACAGTCTACTGCCGACATTATTGCACTATCACCATCCGCTGATGCCGGGTTACCTCGATGGTAACGTTCCCCAGGGCATTTGCCTCTTCACGCCTGATGAAACCCAACAGCACTATCTGAACGAGCTGGAACTTTACCGCGGCATGCCGCCTCAGGAATCCCCAAAAGGAGAGCTGCCGATTACCGGCGTTTACTCCATGGGGAGTACCTCATCGGTAGGGCAAAGCTGTTCCTCTGACCTGGACATCTGGGTCTGCCATCAGTCCTGGCTCGATAACGAAGAGCGCCAGCTGCTGCAGCGTAAATGCAGCCTGCTGGAGAGCTGGGCGGCCTCGCTCGGCGTGGAAGTGAGCTTCTTCCTGATTGATGAAAACCGTTTCCGTCATAACGAAAGCGGCAGTCTCGGGGGTGAAGACTGCGGCTCGACGCAGCACATGCTGCTGCTGGATGAATTCTACCGCAGCGCCGTGCGCCTGGCCGGTAAACGTATTCTGTGGAATATGGTGCCGTGCGATGAAGAAGAGCATTACGACGATTACGTCATGTCGCTCTATTCTCAGGGCGTGCTGACGCCAAACGAATGGCTGGACCTGGGCGGCCTCAGCTCCCTGTCCGCCGAAGAGTACTTTGGCGCAAGCCTCTGGCAGCTCTATAAGAGCATCGACTCACCGTATAAAGCGGTGCTGAAAACGCTGCTGCTTGAAGCCTATTCCTGGGAATACCCAACGCCGCGCCTGCTGGCGAAAGACATCAAACAGCGCTTGCACGACGGGGAGATCGTCTCCTTTGGTCTTGATGCCTACTGCATGATGCTGGAACGCGTCACCGAATACCTGAAAGCCATTGATGACACCACGCGTCTTGACCTGGTGCGTCGATGTTTCTATCTCAAAGTCTGTGAAAAACTCAGCCGCGAACGCGCGTGCGTTGGCTGGCGTCGTGAAGTGGTCAGTCAGTTAGTCAAAGAGTGGGGTTGGGACGAAGAGCGCCTGTCCATGCTCGATAACCGCGCCAACTGGAAAATCGATCAGGTGCGTGAAGCGCACAACGAACTGCTTGATGCGATGATGCAAAGCTACCGCAACCTGATCCGCTTTGCGCGCCGTAACAACCTCAGCGTCTCCGCCAGCCCGCAGGATATCGGGGTGTTGACCCGTAAGCTGTACGCCGCCTTTGAAGCGCTGCCGGGTAAAGTAACCCTGGTTAACCCGCAGATTTCGCCGGACCTGTCAGAACCGAACCTGACCTTTATCTTTGTGCCGCCGGGCCGCGCAAACCGCACCGGGTGGTATCTCTACAACCGTGCGCCAAGCATGGACTCGATCGTCAGCCATCAGCCGCTGGAATATAACCGCTATCTGAACAAGCTGGTAGCCTGGGCCTGGTTTAACGGCCTGCTCACCTCGCGCACGCGCCTGTTTATCAAAGGCAATGAGGTTGTCGATTTGGCCAAGCTGCAGGAGATGGTGGCGGATGTGTCGCACCACTTCCCGCTGCGCCTGCCGGCACCGACGCCAAAAGCGCTTTACAGCCCGTGTGAGATCCGCCATCTGGCGATCATCGTTAACCTCGAATACGACCCGACGGCGGCCTTCCGCAATCAGGTGGTCCACTTTGATTTCCGCAAGCTGGACGTCTTCAGCTTTGGCGAGCAGCAAAATTGCCTGGTGGGCAGCGTAGACCTGCTGTACCGCAACTCGTGGAACGAAGTGCGTACGCTGCACTTCAACGGCGAGCAGGCGATGATCGAAGCGCTGAAAACTATTCTTGGCAAGATGCACCAGGACGCCGCGCCGCCGGACAGCGTGGAGGTGTTCTGCTACAGCCAGCATCTGCGCGGACTTATCCGTACCCGCGTGCAGCAGCTGGTGTCTGAATGCATCGAGCTGCGCCTTTCCAGTACCCGCCATGAAACCGGTCGCTTCAAGGCGCTGCGCGTCTCCGGCCAGACCTGGGGCCTGTTCTTTGAGCGCCTGAATGTGTCGGTACAGAAGCTGGAAAACGCAATCGAGTTCTACGGGGCAATCTCGCACAACAAGCTGCATGGACTGTCGGTGCAGGTGGAAACCAACCACGTCAAACTGCCGCAGGTGGTGGACGGCTTTGCGAGCGAAGGGATTATTCAGTTCTTCTTTGAAGAGTCAGGCGAGGATGCCGGTTTTAACATCTATATTCTGGATGAAACCAACCGCGCTGAGGTGTATCACCACTGTGAAGGCAGCAAAGAAGAGCTGGTGCGCGACGTCAGCCGCTTCTACTCGTCGTCGCATGACCGCTTCACCTACGGCTCAAGCTTTATCAACTTTAACCTGCCGCAGTTCTACCAGATCGTGAACGTGGACGGCCGTGTGCAGGTGATCCCGTTCCGCACCCAGGCCGTTGCGCCTGCCGTTCCTGCGAATCAGGATACCGCCCCGCTGCTGCAGCAGTATTTCTCCTGATCTTTTTCGCCGGGTGGCGCTGACGCTTACCCGGCCTTCGGTCCGAGTCGTTGTAGGCCCGGTAAGGCGTAGCCGCCACCGGGCAACAAAACTACCTGAAACTCACCGTCTCACCCGCCTGCGCGGTCGCCGCCTGCTCCAGCAGATCCCAGAACGTTTCGCCGCTGCGGTCGCACACCCACTCATCACCCTTTAGATCGAAGTGATAGCCGCCCTGTTTGGCCGCCAGCCACACCTGGTGAAGCGGCTCCTGACGGTTAATAATAATTTTGCTGCCGTTTTCGAAGCTTAAGGTCAGGATGCCGCCGTTGATCTCACAATCGATATCGCTGTCGCCGTCCCAGTCGTCCAGACGCTCTTCGATGGTCATCCACAGGGTGTCGGCAAGGCGATGGAATTCACTGTCGTTCATGGTTTTGTTCCTGTTTTTCGTGATGGCGGCAGTATAACGCTAAATAATTCCCGTTGCAGGAAAGCGGCAAACTCTTGCTTTTGTGTCTTCTCCTGCGATGATAGAAACAGATTTGAACTTACGGGCAACTTTATAATGAAAAACGTCTTCGGAACGCTTGCCGTTCTCATCACGCTGTTTAGCCTGACCGGCTGTGGACTGAAAGGGCCGCTGTACTTCCCGCCTGCGGATAAAACCGCACCACCGCCGACCAAACCGGTGCAAAGCGGCATTGAGTCTTCAACGCCGGACACGAACGATCGTGGCAACAACGGTGGCCCGACTCAGGTTAACCTCTGACAGATTACGTTCTGTACCCGCGCAATGGAGCAAATGATGCAGTTCTCTAAGATGCATGGCCTTGGCAACGATTTTATGGTCGTCGACGCGGTAACGCAGAATGTCTTTTTCTCACCGGAGCTGATTCGCCGCCTGGCGGATCGACACGTGGGCGTAGGGTTCGATCAGCTGCTGGTGGTTGAACCGCCGTACGATCCCGACCTCGATTTCCACTACCGCATCTTTAACGCCGACGGCAGCGAAGTTAACCAGTGCGGCAACGGCGCGCGCTGTTTTGCCCGCTTTGTGCGTCTGAAAGGGCTGACCAACAAGCGTGATATTCGCGTTAGCACTGCCAATGGCCGTATGATCCTCAGCGTCACTGACGATGAGCTGGTGCGCGTGAACATGGGCGAACCAAACTTCGAGCCATCCGCCGTGCCGTTTCGCGCAAACAAAGCGGAAAAGACCTATATTATGCGTGCGGCCGAGCAGACAGTATTGTGCGGCGTGGTCTCGATGGGCAACCCGCACTGCGTGATTCAGGTTGATGACGTGGACATCGCGGCGGTCGAAAGCCTTGGGCCGGTACTTGAGAGCCACGAGCGCTTCCCGGAGCGGGCGAACATCGGTTTTATGCAGGTGGTGAAGCGTGAGCACATTCGTCTGCGGGTTTATGAGCGCGGCGCGGGCGAAACTCAGGCCTGCGGAAGCGGTGCCTGTGCGGCTGTTGCCGTGGGCATCTCTCAGGGGCTCCTGGCAGAAGAGGTCCGCGTGGAGTTACCGGGCGGTCGTCTTGATATCGCCTGGAAAGGACCGGGTCATCCACTGTATATGACGGGCCCGGCGACACAAGTTTATGACGGGTTTATCCATCTATGAAACAACCAGGGGAAGAACTACAGGAAACAGTGACGGAGCTGGACGACAGAGCTGTTGTTGATTATCTGCTGAACAATCCTGAGTTCTTTATCCGCAATGCACGCGTCGTTGAACAGATGCGCGTGCCGCATCCGGTACGCGAGACCGTGTCGCTGGTCGAATGGCACATGGCGCGCTCGCGCAACCATATCAATCAGCTCGAAGAGAACATGACGCTGCTGATGGATCAGGCCAGTAATAACGAAAGCCTGTTCTATCGCCTTCTGCACCTGCAGGCGCGTCTGGCCTCCGCCCACAGCCTTGAAGAGTTCCTCAGCCGCTTCCACCGCTGGGCGCGCGAGCTTGGGCTGGCGGGCGCAACGATTCGCCTCTTTCCGGACCGCTGGCGCATTGGCGCACCCTCCGGTTTCACCCATCTGGCGTTGAGCCGTCAGGCGTTCGAGCCGCTGCGCATTCAGCGTCTGGGCCACGAGCACCACTATCTGGGGCCGCTAAACGGGCCCGAGCTGCTGGTGGTCTTGCCAGAAGCCAAAGCAATTGGCTCGGTGGCGATGTCGCTGATGGGGCGCGATGGCGATCTGGGCGTGATGTTATTCACCAGCCGCGACGCGCACCACTATGAGCAGGGGCAGGCAACGCATCTGCTGCAGGAGATTGCCCTGATGCTGCCCGAGCTGCTGGAGCGCTGGGTTGAGCGCGTATGACGGACGAACTGCTCGCCGCTGACGTCTCGCGCTTTCTGCGCTATCTGAGCGTTGAGCGTCAGCTAAGCCCGATTACGCTGCTCAATTACCGACGCCAGCTCGATGCCATCCTGCAGATTGCCGACGAGATCGGCCTGAAAAGCTGGCAGCAGTGTGACGCGGCGACGGTGCGCGGGTTTGTGGTGCGTAGCCGTAAAAAAAACCTCAGCCCGGCAAGCCTCGCGCTGAGGCTGTCTGCCCTGCGCAGCTTTTTCGACTGGCTGGTCAGCCAGGGCGGCTTAAAAGCCAATCCGGCAAAAGGCATCGCCACGCCGAAAGCCCCGCGCCATCTGCCGAAAAATATCGATGTCGACGACGTAAACCGCCTGCTGGATATCGATCTTAACGACCCGCTGGCCGTACGCGACCGCGCGATGCTGGAGGTAATGTACGGTGCAGGCCTGCGTCTCTCTGAACTGGTGAACCTCGATATAAAGCATCTCGATCTGGAGTCCGGCGAAGTGTGGGTGATGGGCAAAGGCAGCAAAGAGCGCCGCCTGCCGATTGGCCGCAACGCGGTCTCCTGGATTGAACACTGGCTGGATCTGCGCGGGCTGTTTGGCGCAGAAGAAGATGCGCTGTTTTTATCGAAGCTCGGCAAGCGGATCTCGGCGCGTAACGTGCAGAAGCGCTTTGCGGAGTGGGGCATTAAGCAGGGGCTGAACAGCCACGTGCATCCGCACAAGCTGCGCCACTCGTTTGCTACCCATATGCTTGAATCAAGCGGCGATCTGCGCGGCGTGCAGGAACTCCTCGGTCACGCGAACCTGTCGACCACCCAAATCTATACCCACTTAGACTTCCAACACCTTGCCTCGGTGTATGACGCGGCGCATCCACGCGCCAAACGGGGGAAATAATGCGTTTTTACCGCCCACTCGGTCAGATCTCTGCCCTGACGTTTGACCTTGATGACACTCTCTATGACAACCGCGAGGTGATCCTGCGTACCGAGCAGGAGTCGCTGGCGTTTGTGCAGAACTACCATCCGGCATTGAAAGCGATGCAGAACAAAGATTTTCAGCAGCTGCGTCAGTCTCTGCGGGAGACCGAGCCGGAGATTTACCACGACGTAACCGAATGGCGCCGCCGTGCGGTCGAACAGGCGATGCTCAGCGTTGGCCTGAGCGCGCGCGAGGCGGCCATTGGCGCGGAGGCATCAATGGAAAACTTCGCCAAATGGCGCAGCCGTATTGACGTACCGCAGGAGACTCACGACACGCTGGCGAAGCTCGCGGAGAAGTGGCCGCTGGTGGCGATCACCAACGGTAACGCCCAGCCTGAACTCTTTGGCCTCGGGGATTACTTTGAGTTCGTGCTGCGCGCGGGCCCGCACGGGCGCTCGAAGCCGTTCAGCGACATGTATCACCTGGCGGCGGAGAAACTCAATCTGCCGCTCGGTGAGATCCTGCACGTCGGCGACGACCTGACCACGGACGTGGCCGGGGCGATCCGCTGCGGCATGCAGGCCTGCTGGATCAGGCCGGAAAATGCCGACCTGATGACCACGCCGGACAGTCGTCTTCTGCCGCACGTGGAAATTTCGCGGTTGGCATCCCTCACGACGCTGATATAATCACCAGTAATATTGTATAAATTACCAGGGGTTTGCAGTCGTAGCCCCGGTAAGCGAAGCGCCACCGGGCGTTTTGCTGTGTTCCTGAATACTATGTGACGGTGCCAATGGACGTTTCTTACCTGCTCGACAGCCTTAATGACAAACAGCGTGAAGCCGTAGCGGCCTCGCGCACCAACATGCTGGTGCTGGCTGGGGCGGGCAGTGGTAAGACGCGCGTGCTGGTTCACCGTATTGCCTGGCTGCAGAGCGTTGAGAACTGCTCCCCATACTCCATCATGGCGGTAACGTTTACCAACAAGGCGGCGGCAGAGATGCGCCACCGTATCGCACAGCTGATGGGCACCAGCCAGGGCGGCATGTGGGTCGGCACCTTCCACGGCCTGGCGCACCGCCTGCTGCGCGCGCATCATATGGACGCCAACCTGCCGCAGGATTTTCAGATCCTCGACAGCGAAGACCAGCTCCGTTTGCTGAAGCGTCTTATCAAGGCGATGAACCTCGACGAGAAGCAGTGGCCGCCGCGTCAGGCGATGTGGTACATCAACGGTCAGAAAGACGAAGGGCTGCGCCCGCACCACATTCAGAGCTTCGGTAACCCGGTCGAGCAGACCTGGCAAAACGTCTACAAGGCCTATCAGGAAGCGTGCGATCGCGCTGGTCTGGTCGATTTCGCCGAGCTGCTGCTGCGCGCCCACGAGCTGTGGCTCAACAAGCCGCATATCCTTCAGCACTACCGTGAACGCTTCACCAATATCCTGGTGGATGAATTCCAGGATACCAACAACATTCAGTACGCGTGGATACGCCTGCTGGCCGGCGATACCGGCAAGGTGATGATCGTGGGCGATGACGACCAGTCGATCTACGGCTGGCGCGGGGCGCAGGTGGAAAACATCCAGCGCTTCCTCAACGATTTCCCCGGCGCACAGACCATTCGTCTGGAGCAGAACTACCGCTCGACGAACAACATCCTCAGCGCGGCTAACGCCCTGATCGAAAACAACAACGGGCGTCTGGGTAAAAAGCTGTGGACCGACGGCGTCGACGGCGAGCCTATCTCTATCTACTGTGCGTTCAATGAACTCGACGAAGCCCGCTTCGTGGTGAACCGCATCAAAACCTGGCAGGACAACGGCGGCGCGCTGGAGCAGTGCGCAATTCTCTATCGCAGCAACGCCCAGTCGCGCGTGCTGGAAGAGGCGCTGCTGCAGGTGGGCATGCCGTACCGCATTTACGGCGGTATGCGCTTCTTCGAACGCCAGGAAATCAAAGATGCACTCTCGTATCTGCGTCTGATTGCTAACCGTAACGATGATGCCGCGTTTGAGCGCGTAGTGAATACGCCAACCCGCGGGATTGGCGACCGCACGCTGGACGTGGTGCGCCAGGCATCTCGCGATCGTCAGCTTACGCTGTGGCAGGCGTGCCGCGAGCTGCTGCAGGAGAAAGCCCTCGCCGGACGCGCCGCCAGCGCGCTGCAGCGCTTCATTGAGCTGATTGATGCGTTGGCGCAGGAAACCGCCGACATGCCGCTGCACGTGCAGACCGACCGGGTGATTAAAGACTCCGGGCTGCGCATCATGTACGAGCAGGAGAAAGGCGAGAAGGGCCAGACCCGTATTGAGAACTTAGAGGAACTGGTGACGGCAACGCGCCAGTTCAGCTACAACGAAGAAGACGAAGACCTGATGCCGCTGCAGGCGTTCCTCTCCCACGCCGCGCTGGAAGCGGGCGAGGGGCAGGCGGACACCTGGCAGGATGCGGTTCAGCTGATGACCCTCCACTCCGCCAAAGGGCTGGAGTTCCCGCAGGTGTTCATCGTTGGGGTAGAAGAGGGGATGTTCCCAAGCCAGATGTCGCTGGATGAAGGCGGGCGCCTGGAAGAAGAGCGTCGTCTGGCCTACGTGGGCGTGACCCGTGCGATGCAAAAGCTGACGCTGACCTACGCCGAAACCCGCCGTCTGTACGGTAAAGAGGTGTATCACCGTCCGTCGCGCTTCATCGGCGAGCTGCCGGAAGCCTGCGTGGAGGAGGTGCGCCTGCGCGCCAGCATCAGCCGTCCGGTAAGCCATCAGCGCATGGGTTCGCCAATCTCTGAAACCGACACCGGCTACAAGCTGGGCCAGCGCGTTCGCCATTCGAAATTTGGCGAAGGCACCATCGTGAATCTGGAAGGCAGCGGCGAGCACAGCCGCCTGCAGGTCGCGTTCCAGGGGCAGGGTATTAAATGGCTGGTAGCGGCCTATGCTAAGCTCGAAACGGTGTAACTTTCAGAAAAATATCATTATTTTGTAATGATCTGCTAACCTTATATGTTGAAGGTCAATTAATGCCCTTCAGCGTTTCGTTGCGTGTTGACGCCACAGTTATTGCTGGCGTAACATGCGCGCACGATTACGCTAAGAGGACATTCGCCTTGGACACACCCAGTAGATACTGGCTCAATTCCCTGTCATCCAGGAACAACTCCTAAGGCTATCTCCTCTTGCTGATGGCCTTAGTGGTTGTCAGCGACCGCATCATTCCCGTCGCACTGAGTCAGGCTGTTTAATGGTCTGAAACCCAAATTGTTTCTGTGTGCCCACCGAACTGTCCGATATTTTTTGCATTGGGAGTCCCGGTCATGTTGAGCGCATTTCAACTCGAAAATAACCGACTGACTCGGCTTGAAGCCGAAGAGTCGCAGCCCCTTGTGGATGCCGTATGGGTGGATCTGGTCGAGCCGGACGACGATGAACGCCTTCGCGTACAATCAGAGCTGGGGCAAAGCCTGGCAACCCGTCCTGAACTGGAAGACATCGAAGCATCGGCACGTTTTTTTGAAGATGAAGACGGCCTGCACATTCACTCCTTCTTCTTTTTTGAAGACGCAGACGACCACGCGGGCAACTCTACCGTGGCGTTTACCGTTCGCGACGGCCGCCTGTTTACCCTGCGCGAGCGCGAACTGCCGGCGTTTCGTCTCTACCGCATGCGCGCCCGCAGCCAGGCGATGGTGGACGGCAACGCCTACGAGCTGCTGCTCGACCTGTTCGAAACCAAAATCGAACAGCTGGCGGATGAAATCGAAAACATCTACAGCGACCTGGAAAAGTTGAGCCGCGTGATCATGGAAGGCCATCAGGGCGATGAGTATGACGAAGCGCTCTCCACGCTGGCGGAGCTGGAAGATATCGGCTGGAAGGTGCGTTTGTGTCTGATGGATACCCAGCGCGCGCTGAACTTCCTGGTGCGCAAGGCGCGTCTGCCGGGCGGCCAGCTGGAGCAGGCGCGTGAGATTTTACGAGATATCGAATCCCTGCTGCCGCACAACGAATCCCTGTTCCAGAAGGTGAACTTCCTGATGCAGGCGGCGATGGGCTTTATTAACATCGAGCAGAACCGCATCATCAAGATCTTCTCGGTGGTGTCCGTGGTGTTTCTGCCGCCGACGCTGGTGGCATCGAGCTACGGGATGAACTTTGAGTTTATGCCCGAGCTGCGCTGGAGCTTCGGCTACCCGGGGGCGATTGTCTTTATGATCCTCGCCGGGCTGGCGCCGTATCTGTACTTTAAACGCCGGAACTGGCTGTGAGAATCCGCCCGGTGGCGCTACGCTTACCGGGCCTACGATCGTGTACCCTCTCCCTTTGGGAGAGGGTTAGGGTGAGGGGAGCACTACAATCCTTTACGCACTCTGCGCTGGGTATAAATCGCATCCGCAACAAAAATCGCTAACGCCACCCAGATAAAGGCGAAGGTCACCATCTTATCCGCACCCGGCACTTCGCCGTAAAACACCACCGCCAGCAGGAACATCAGCGTCGGGCCGATATACTGGAAGAAGCCCAGCGTCGAGAGGCGCAGGCGCGTTGCCGCACCGGTGAAGCACAGCAGCGGGATAGTTGTGACGACGCCTGCTGCCATCAGCATCAGGTTCAGCGACCACGGGTTGCTGCCCATATGACTGGTGGCGCTGTCGGCAATACCAAACAGGTAAATCGCGGCCAACGGCAGCAGCCAGAGTGTTTCAAACAGCATCCCGGTCTGGGCTTCAACGGCGATTTTCTTACGCACCAGACCGTAGAACGCAAAGCTAAACGCCAGACCCAGCGCGATAACCGGCAGGGAGCCGAAGGTCCACAGCTGCACCAGTACGCCACACAGGGCCAGGATCACAGCCACCCACTGCATACGGCGGAAGCGTTCACCGAGGAATATCATCCCAAGAACGATGTTCACCAGCGGGTTAATAAAATAGCCCAGGCTCGCTTCGAGCATATGGTGGTTATTCACCGCCCAGATGAAGAGCAGCCAGTTGCCGCCGATGAGCACCGCAGAGAGCGCCAGCAGGAAAACCTTCTTTGGGGTTTTAAGCAGCGTTTTCACGCCCGACCACTGACGGCTGACGCTCATCAGCGCAATCATAAAGAAGAACGACCAGATCACGCGGTGAGTGAGGATCTCGTCAGCCGGAACGTAGGCGATAAGCTTGAAGTACGCCGGTGCGATACCCCAAATAAAATAAGCGGCAAGGGCGAGTAAAACGCCCTGCCGCGTCTGTTTAGCATCCATCGGGATAATCCGTTACAAAATAGTGAATTAATTTTACCCGATTTTGCCGCCTCAACCCACCATATAAGTGGCGGTTGCGCTGGCGATATAAACCTGATCTTCGTTATGCAGTTCAACGCGGGCAACGGCAACCTTGTTCCCGGCACGCAGCAGGCTGCTGCTGCAGGTGAAGCGATTCCCTCGACCGGGGCGCAGGTAGTCGACACGCAGGTCGATCGTGCCCATGCGCGACAGTCGCTGGCGAAGCTCGTCCTCATTGATGGTGTCGTGGCGCGTCAGCGTGCTGCCGACGCAGACCAGGCCTGCCGCCACGTCCAGCGCGGAGGCAATCACGCCACCGTGCAAAATGCTTTGCGCCCAGTTGCCGACCATCATCGGCTGGTTATTGAAGCTCAGCTGGGCGAAGTCTTTTTCGTATCGCTCCAGCTCCAGCCCCAGCGCGCGGTTAAAGGGCATGTGATAAACAAAAATCTCGCCCACGAGTTTTAAGGCTTCTTCGGCGGTAAGCGTGGCTGACATGGAACATCTCATCCTTGTTGTTAACGAAATGTTGATTTTATGCCTCAACAATAATGATTTCCACTTTCAGAAACGAGGATGGAGAAGTTGTTGCAGAAGTCTGTAGAATGCCCGGACAAAACTATTCACTACATGTCACGATTTCAGGAGAACACCACCGATGCGGACGTATCTGGGTTGGTTACTGGCGGCGGTTTCGCTGCCCCTCACAGCATATGCGCAGGAAGCAACGATTAAAGAGGTTCATGATAAACCTGCCGTACACGGCAGCATTATCGCGAACCTGCTTCAGGAGCATGACAATCCGTTCACGCTTTATCCGTACGACACGAACTATGTGATTTACACTCAGACCAGCGATCTCAACAAAGAGGCGATCAGCTCCTATAACTGGTCCGATAATGCGCGTAAGGATGAGGTGAAGTACCAGCTCAGCCTCGCATTCCCGTTCTGGCGCGGCATTTTGGGGCCGAACTCGGTGTTTGGTGCCTCCTACACGCAGAAGTCCTGGTGGCAGCTTTCCAACAGCGGAGAGTCCTCACCGTTTCGTGAAACCAACTATGAGCCGCAGCTGTTCCTCGGTTTCGCAACGGACTACGAGTTCGCAGGCTGGACGCTGCGCGACGTCGAAGTGGGCTTTAACCACGACTCCAACGGTCGTTCCGATCCTACCTCACGCAGCTGGAACCGTGCTTACACCCGCCTGATGGCGCAAAACGGCAACTTCATGGTGGAAGTGAAGCCGTGGTACGTGGTGGGCAGCACCGATGACAACCCGGACATCACCAAATACATGGGTTACTACCAGCTCAAAGTGGGCTATCAGCTGGGTGACGCGGTGCTGAGCGCCAAAGGCCAGTACAACTGGAACACCGGCTACGGCGGCGCAGAGCTGGGCCTGAGCTATCCGGTATCGAAACACGTGCGTCTTTATACGCAGGTGTACAGCGGGTACGGCGAGTCGCTGATCGACTACAACTTCAACCAGACCCGTGTGGGTGTGGGCGTTATGCTGAACGATATTTTCTAGGTCGCTCGAATGTTTTTGCGTTAAACGTTGAAGTTTCTTTCTCAGGCGCTGAAAATAGCGCCTGTTTCATTTCTGGCATATGGGGTTAACGTGGCGCAGGCGGAAGTATTGAATCAGGAATCGCTGGCTAAACAGGTTTTGCAGGAAACCTTTGGCTACCAGCAGTTCCGTCCTGGCCAGGAAACCATCATTGAAACGGTGCTGGAAGGCCGAGATTGCCTGGTGGTGATGCCCACCGGCGGCGGAAAATCGCTCTGCTACCAGGTGCCCGCGCTGGTGCTTAACGGCCTGACGGTCGTGGTGTCGCCCCTTATTTCTCTGATGAAAGACCAGGTTGACCAGCTGCTCGCCAACGGCGTGGCGGCGGCCTGTCTTAACTCGACGCAAACCCGCGAGCAGCAGCAGGAGGTCATGGCCGGCTGCCGCACCGGGCAGATTAGGCTGCTGTATATCGCGCCCGAGCGCCTGATGCTGGATAACTTCCTCGATCATCTCGCGCACTGGAACCCTGTCCTGCTGGCGGTGGATGAAGCGCACTGTATCTCCCAGTGGGGGCATGATTTCCGTCCGGAATATGCCGCCCTCGGCCAGCTGCGTCAGCGCTTCCCCGAGCTGCCGTTTATGGCGCTCACCGCCACGGCGGACGACACGACGCGTCTGGACATTGTTCGCCTGCTGGGGCTGAATGACCCCTACATTCAGGTCAGCAGCTTCGACCGCCCGAACATCCGCTATATGCTGATGGAAAAATTCAAGCCGCTGGATCAGCTTTTGCGCTACGTGCAGGAGCAGCGCGGCAAGTCCGGCATCATCTACTGCAACAGCCGCGCGAAGGTCGAAGATACCGCCGCGCGTCTGCAAAACCGTGGCTTTAGCGCCGCGGCCTATCATGCCGGGTTAGAAAACCACATTCGCGCCGACGTGCAGGAGAAATTCCAGCGCGATGACCTGCAGATCGTGGTCGCGACGGTGGCGTTCGGAATGGGGATCAACAAGCCCAACGTGCGCTTTGTGGTGCACTTCGACATCCCGCGCAATATCGAATCCTACTATCAGGAAACCGGCCGCGCCGGGCGTGATGGCCTGCCTGCGGAAGCGATGCTGTTTTACGATCCGGCCGACATGGCGTGGCTGCGCCGCTGCCTGGAAGAGAAGCCTCAGGGGCAGCTGCAGGATATCGAACGCCACAAGCTCAACGCGATGGGCGCCTTTGCCGAAGCGCAAACCTGCCGCCGTCTGGTGCTGCTCAACTATTTCGGCGAGGGGCGTCAGGAGGCGTGCGGCAACTGTGATATCTGCCTCGACCCGCCGAAGCAGTACGATGGCCTGATGGACGCGCGTAAGGCGCTCTCGACCATTGGCCGCGTGAACCAGCGCTTCGGGATGGGCTATGTGGTGGAAGTTCTGCGCGGTGCCAACAACCAGCGTATCCGCGACATGGGCCACGACAAGCTGCCGGTTTACGGCATCGGTAAAGAGCAGAGCCACGAGCACTGGGTAAGTATTATTCGCCAGCTGATCCACCTCGGCTTTGCCACGCAAAATATTGCCCAGCACTCCGCGCTTCAGCTTACGGAGGCCGCGCGCCCCGTTCTGCGTGGTGAAATTGAACTGAAGCTCGCCGTGCCGCGCGTTATCGCCCTCAAGCCGCGCGTGATGCAGAAATCCTACGGCGGCAACTATGACCGCAAGCTGTTTGCCAAACTGCGCAAGCTGCGTAAAGCCATTGCCGATGAAGAGAATATCCCGCCGTACGTGGTGTTTAACGACGCGACGCTGATTGAGATGGCCGAGCAGATGCCGCTCAGCGCCAGCGAGATGCTTAGCGTCAACGGCGTCGGCACGCGCAAGCTGGAGCGCTTCGGTAAAGAGTTTATGGCGCTCATCCGCTCTCACGCCGATGGTGATGACGAGGAGTAGTCAGCCGGGCTAAAAAGTGCCAGGATGGTGACTCACTGTATTATTTTCCCGCGAGCTAATTATGTTAATGCTATTTCTCACCGTGGCGTTAGTGCACATCGTTGCGCTGATGAGCCCAGGCCCTGACTTTTTCTTCGTGTCGCAAACGGCCGTCAGCCGCTCCCGTAAAGAGGCGATGATGGGCGTGCTCGGTATCACCATGGGCGTGATGGTGTGGGCGGCGGTCGCGCTGCTCGGCCTGAACCTGATTCTGGCGAAGATGGCCTGGCTGCATAACATCATTATGGTCGGCGGTGGCCTGTACCTGTGCTGGATGGGCTACCAGATGCTGCGCGGGGCGCTGAAGAAAGAAGAGAAAAAGCCGGAAGAGCCAAAGGTGGAGCTGGCAACGGGCGGGCGCAGCTTTGTGAAAGGGTTGCTGACCAACCTCGCGAACCCGAAAGCGATTATCTATTTCGGCTCCGTGTTTTCGCTGTTTGTGGGTGATAACGTCGGCGCGGGCGCGCGCTGGGGGATCTTCCTGCTGATCGTCGTTGAGACGTTTGCGTGGTTCACCGTGGTGGCAAGCCTGTTCGCCTTACCGGCGATGCGCCGTGGCTACCAGCGCATCGCGAAGTGGATCGACGGCTTTGCCGGCGCGCTGTTCGCCGGCTTCGGCATCCATCTCATCATCTCTCGCTAGGCATGACGCGCTGACGCAAGCAGCGCGCCAACCAGCATAAACAGCGAGCCAAAGACTTTATTCAGGGCCTTCATCTGCTTAGGCCCTTTAATCCACGCCGCAATCCGCTGCGCCAGCGTCGCATAGCCAATCATCACGATAATATCGACGATAATGGTGGTCGCGCCGAGCACCACGTACTGCATCACCTGCGGCTGATGCGGAACGATAAACTGCGGGAACAGCGCGGCCAGGAAGACGATGCTTTTCGGGTTGGTCAGGTTCACGAACACCGCGCGCTTAAACAGATGCCCGCGGTTTTGCGTCTGTGCGAGCGTGTTCAGGTTGAGGGACCCTGCGGCGCGCCACTGCTGAATACCCAGCCAAATTAAATACGCTGCGCCGGCCCACTTCAACACCTCAAACGCCAGCACCGAGCGCGAGAACAGCGTCCCAAGGCCAATCCCCACCAGCACGATATGAATGCCCAGCCCGGCCTGCAAACCGGCAATGGACGCTGCCGCGCCGCGATAGCCGTGGTTGATGGAGGTGGTCATGGTATTGATTGCGCCAGAGCCAGGCGAAAGGCTGAGGATAATGGATGTCAGCAGGTAGGCGAACCACCACTCGAAGGTCATTTGAAACTCCCGAACCGTCTATTTTTATGCCACAATACGCTATTGTTGAGTCATTTTGTGACCGGTTACGAAAAAACGATATTCCTTGGCTTACGTGAGTGGAAACCCAATGTTTCAGCAGAAAAAGGACTGGGAAACACGAGAAAACGCATTTGCTGCTTTCTCCATGGGGCCGCTGACCGATTTCTGGCGGCAGCGTGAGGAAGATGAATTTACGGGCGTCGGCGGTATTCCGGTACGCTTCGTTCGTTTCCGCAATGTGAAAAACGATCGGGTGATCGTGGTCTGCCCCGGGCGGATTGAAAGCTACATCAAATATGCCGAGCTGGCCTATGACCTGGTCCATCTGGGCTTCGATGTCCTGATTATCGACCATCGCGGACAGGGGCTTTCCGGACGCATGTTGTCGGACACCCATCGCGGGCACGTGGATAACTTCAGCGATTACGTCGACGATCTGGCCGCATTCTGGCAGCAGGAAGTGCAGCCCGGCCCGTGGCGCAGGCGGTATATACTTGCCCACTCAATGGGCGGGGCGATCTCCACGCTGTTTTTGCAGCGCCACGAGCACCAGTGCGATGCCATTGCGCTCACCGCGCCGATGTACGGCATCGTTATACGTTTTCCGGACTGGATGGTACGCCATCTTCTCGACTGGGCTGAGGGCCATCAGCGCATTCGCGAAGGCTATGCCATCGGCACAGGACGCTGGCGCGCGCTGCCGTTTGCCATCAACGTCCTGACCCACAGCCGGCAGCGCTATCGCCGTAACCTGCGTTTTTACGCCGATGAGCCTCGCCTGCGCGTCGGTGGCCCCACCTGGCACTGGGTGCGGGAAGGCATTCTGGCCGGTGAGCAGGTGCTCGCCGGGGTCGGTGATGATGACACGCCGACGCTCCTGATTCAGGCGGAAGAAGAGCGTGTGGTAGATAACCGCATGCATGACCGCTATTGTGAACTTCGCGCTGCCGCCGGCCACCCCTGCGAAGGGGGTAAACCGCTGGTTATAAACGGCGCGTACCATGAGATCCTTTTTGAAAAGGACGCCATGCGCTCAGTCGCGCTCAACGCCATCGTCGAGTTTTTCGACCGGCATAACTGATTATTGTTTTCCACCAGAGGTTGAAATCCCTATGTACCAGGTTGTTGCATCTGACTTAGATGGCACGCTGCTTTCCCCCGACCACACCCTGTCGCCTTACGCGAAAGAGACCTTAAAACTCCTGACTGCCCGTGGCGTGAACTTCGTGTTTGCCACCGGTCGCCACCACGTGGACGTGGGGCAGATCCGCGATAATCTGGAAATCAAATCGTACATGATCACCTCTAACGGGGCGCGCGTGCACGATACCGACGGCAACCTGATCTTTACCCACAATCTGGATCGCGACATCGCCGCCGATCTGTTCGGCGTGGTGCACGGCAACCCGGACATCGTCACTAACGTCTACCGCGATGACGACTGGTTTATGAACCGCCACCGCCCGGACGAAATGCGTTTCTTCAAGGAAGCGGTATTTAACTACTCCCTGTACGAGCCGGGCCTGCTGGAGCCTGAGGGGATCAGCAAGGTGTTCTTCACCTGCGAAAGCCATGAAGAACTGCTGCCGCTGGAGCAGGCGATCAACGCCCGCTGGGGCGACCGCGTGAACGTGAGCTTCTCCACGCTGACCTGTCTGGAAGTGATGGCCGGCGGCGTCTCCAAAGGTCACGCGCTGGAAGCCGTCGCGAAACGCCTGGGCTTTGAGCTGAAAGACTGCATCGCCTTTGGCGACGGCATGAACGATGCTGAGATGCTCTCCATGGCGGGCAAGGGCTGCATCATGGAAAACGCGCACCAGCGCCTGAAAGATCTGCACCCGGAGCTGGAAGTCATCGGCACCAACGCAGACAATGCGGTACCGAAATATCTGCGCAAGCTGTTCCTTGAATAATCTTCATTCGGTTATTTATTGCTCAGTTGTCAACTAAAGAGTTCGCTACAATGCCTGTCCTTCTTTCTGAGAGACAAGCATTGTGGCGCTACTCATTATCACCACCATCCTGTGGGCCTTCTCCTTTAGCCTGATTGGCGAATACCTTGCCGGTTCGGTCGACAGCTACTTCTCGGTGCTGATGCGCGTGGGGCTGGCGGCGCTGGTGTTCTTGCCGTTCCTGCGCACGCGCGGGCAATCGCTGAAAACGATCCTGCTGTATATGCTGGTGGGCGCGATGCAGCTTGGCATCATGTACCTGTTCAGCTTCCGGGCCTACGTCTACCTTTCCGTCTCGGAATTCCTGCTGTTCACCGTACTGACGCCGCTCTATATCACGCTGATATACGATCTGCTCAGCAAGCGCCGTCTGCGCTGGGGATACCTGCTGAGCGCCGCGCTGGCGGTGGTGGGGGCGGCAATTATCCGTTACGACAAGGTGAGCGATCACTTCTGGACCGGTCTGATGTTCGTCCAGCTCGCCAACATCAGCTTTGCCATCGGCATGGTTGGCTATAAGCGCCTGATGGAGACCCGCCCGATGCCGCAGCACAACGCGTTTGCGTGGTTTTATATGGGCGCGGCGATAGTCGCCGTGGCGGCGTGGTTTATGCTCGGTAACCCGCAGAAGCTGCCGACCACCACCGTGCAGTGGAGCGTTTTGGTCTGGCTGGGCGTGGTGGCGTCAGGGCTGGGATACTTCATGTGGAACTACGGCGCTACGCAGGTAGACGCCGGTACGCTGGGGATCATGAACAACGTGCACGTGCCTGCGGGGCTGCTGGTTAACCTTGCCATCTGGCAGGAGCAGCCGCACTGGCCGAGCTTCCTTATTGGGGGAGCGGTGATCCTGGCTTCGCTGTGGGTACATCGCCGCTGGGTCGCTCCGCGCTCCGCACAAACGGAAGATGGTCGCACGCGTGGTTCCGCGCTGAGCGAATAAACGCATCCGTCACCGGCTGACGCTGCTCGCCGTCGCGCACGGCGGAGTACAGCCGGCTCCACAGCCCATCGCCCAGGGTTTTGGTCACCACCAGGCCCTGGCGTTCAAAACTCTCCACCACCCAGTGCGGCAGCGCCGCGATGCCCATTCTGGCCGCCACCATCTGAATCAACAGCAACGTGTTATCCACGCTTTTCAGCTGTGGGCTAATGCCCGCAGGCTGCAGGAAGTGACGCCAGATATCCAGACGGCTGCGCTGCACCGGATAAATTAGCAGCGTTTCAGTGGCTAAATCTTCCGGCGTGATGCGCGTTTTAGCCGCCAGCGGATGGTCCGGGGCCAGCACCAGGCGCACTTCAAAATCAAACATTGGTGAATAGTGCAGCCCGCTGCGCGGCAGAATGTCCGAGGTCATGACAAGATCCAGCTCGCCCTGCTGAAGCGACGGCTGCGGGTCAAAGGTCACACCGGATTTAAAGTCCATCTCCACCTGCGGCCACTTCTGGCGGAAGTTCTCAAGCGCGGGGGTCAGCCACTGAATACAGCTGTGGCACTCAATAGCGATACGTAAAGTGGTTTGCTGCGGCTCGTTGCAGGACTGCAGCGCGCTGGCGATCTGCGGCAGTACCTGATTGGCCAGCTGCAGCAGGATCTCGCCCTGCGGCGTAAGGCGCAGAGGCTGGCTCTTACGCACAAAAAGTCGAAAGCCGAGGCGTTGTTCCAGATCGCTGAACTGGTGAGAAAGGGCAGACTGGGTCTGGTGCAGCGTGGCCGCGGCCGCCGCAAGAGAACCGCAGTTCCGCAACGCTTGTAACGTTTTCAGGTGTTTAATCTCGATCATGAAAGTCCTTCACTTCGCCATGAACATATTGCGCTTGAGGAATATACAGTACCTGCCAATTATAGATGTGTAAACATCTGGACGTCTAAATAACGAATTTCTACAAGGGGTACACCATGACAATCCGCAATCACACTCTCGGTTTCCCTCGCGTTGGCCTGCGTCGCGAGCTGAAAAAAGCGCAAGAAAGCTACTGGGCAGGCAACGCCACCCGTGATGAACTGCTGGCCGTAGGCCGCGAACTGCGCGCCCGCCACTGGGACCAGCAAAAACAGGCGGGGATTGACCTGCTGCCGGTAGGCGATTTCGCCTGGTACGACCATGTTCTGACGACCAGCCTGCTGCTTGGCAACGTGCCGGCTCGTCATCAGAACAAAGATGGATCGGTAGATATCGATACCCTGTTCCGCATCGGCCGCGGCCGGGCGCCAACGGGTGAGCCTGCGGCAGCGGCGGAAATGACCAAGTGGTTCAACACCAACTATCACTATATGGTGCCGGAGTTCGTGAAAGGTCAGCAGTTCAGGCTGACCTGGACGCAGCTTCTGGACGAAGTAGACGAAGCGCTGGCGCTGGGCCACCAGGTGAAGCCCGTGCTGCTGGGGCCGGTAACCTACCTGTGGCTGGGCAAGGTGAAAGGCGAACAGTTCGACCGCCTCAGCCTGCTGAACGACATTCTGCCCGTGTACAAGCAGGTGCTGATTGAGCTGGGGAAACGCGGCATTCAGTGGGTGCAAATCGACGAACCGGCGCTGGTGCTCGAGCTGCCCCAGGAATGGCTCGATGCCTTTAAACCAGCGTATGACGCGCTCACCGGTCAGGTGAAGCTGCTGCTAACCACCTATTTCGAAGGCGTGACGCCGAACCTCAAGACTATCACCGCGCTTCCTGTGCAGGGCCTGCACGTTGACCTGGTTCACGGTAAAGATGATGTGGCGGAGCTGCACAAGCGTTTGCCAGCGGACTGGCTGCTTTCCGCCGGCCTGATTAACGGCCGTAACGTCTGGCGCGCCGATCTCACCGAAAAATACGCACAAGTTAAAGACATCGTCGGCAAACGTGAGCTGTGGGTAGCCTCGTCCTGCTCCCTGCTGCACAGCCCGATCGATCTGAGCGTGGAAACCCGCCTGGATGCGGAGGTGAAAAGCTGGTTTGCTTTCGCCCTGCAAAAATGTGAGGAACTGGCGCTGCTGCGCGACGCGCTGAACGGCGGAGACACGGCGGCGATTGCCGAATGGAGCGCGCCGATCCGGGCGCGTCGCCACTCGGCTCGCGTACACAACCCGGCGGTAGAGAAACGTCTGGCGGCCATTACCGCCCAGGACAGTCAGCGCCAGAGCGCCTATGAAGTCCGTGCTGAAGCCCAGCGCGCCCGCTTCAACCTGCCCGCGTGGCCGACCACGACGATAGGCTCTTTCCCGCAGACAACGGAGATCCGCGGCCTGCGTCTGGACTTCAAAAAGGGCAATCTGGATGCCAATAACTATCGCACCGGCATTGCAGAACACATCAAGCAGGCGATTATCGAGCAGGAGCGCCTGGGCCTGGACGTGCTGGTCCACGGCGAGGCCGAGCGTAACGACATGGTGGAATACTTCGGCGAACACCTGGACGGGTTCGTCTTTACCCAGAACGGCTGGGTGCAGAGCTACGGCTCCCGCTGCGTGAAGCCGCCGGTGGTCATTGGTGACGTCAGCCGTCCGGAACCGATCACGGTTGAATGGGCGAAGTACGCTCAGTCCCTGACCGACAAGCCGGTAAAAGGCATGCTGACCGGCCCTGTAACAATCCTCTGCTGGTCCTTCCCGCGCGAAGACGTGACCCGCGAAACCATCGCCAAACAGATTGCCCTGGCGCTGCGCGATGAAGTGGCGGATCTGGAAGCGGCGGGCATTGGCATCATCCAGATTGACGAACCTGCGCTGCGCGAAGGCCTGCCGCTGCGCCGTAGCGACTGGGATGCCTACCTGCAGTGGGGTGTGGAAGCCTTCCGCATCAATGCCGCAGTGGCAAAGGACGACACCCAGATCCACACCCACATGTGCTACTGCGAGTTTAACGACATCATGGATTCGATTGCCGCGCTGGATGCGGACGTGATCACCATCGAAACCTCGCGATCGGACATGGAGCTGCTGGAGTCGTTCGAAGAGTTCGACTACCCGAACGAAATCGGGCCGGGCGTATATGACATTCATTCGCCGAACGTGCCAAGCGTGGAGTGGATCGAGGCGCTGTTGCAGAAGGCTGCCCAGCGTATCCCGGCGGAGCGTCTGTGGGTCAACCCGGACTGCGGCCTGAAAACGCGCGGCTGGCCGGAAACCCGTGCGGCGCTGGCGAACATGGTGAAGGCGGCGCAGAATTTGCGTCAGGCGTAGTTTTGCTGGATTGCCGGGTGGCGCTATCGCTTACCCGGCCCGTCTGTAGGCCCGGAAAGGCGTAGCCGCCACCGGGATTTTTTCTTTATGCTTTCTTCCCGCCGTACTGGCTAAACCAGTCCAGCATCCTCTGCCAGCCGTCTTTGGCGGATTCTTCGTGATAGCTCGGGCGATAATCGGCGTTAAACGCGTGCCCGGCTTCCGGATACACCACGATCTCTGCCTTCGCGTTTGCCGCCCGTAGCGCATGGCGCATGGTCTCAACGGTATCAAGCGGAATGCTGGTATCCTGAGCGCCATACAGCCCTAATACAGGGGCCGTTAAATCCGTTGCGATATCAACAGGCTGCTTTGGTGAATTCAGCGTTTTTTCGCCCACCAGCTTGCCGTACCAGGCCACGGCCGCTTTCAGCTGCGGGTTATGCGCGGCGTACAGCCAGCTAATGCGTCCGCCCCAGCAGAAACCGGTCACCATCAGACGATGCGGGTCGCCTCCATTGCGCGCTGCCCAGCTGGCAACGTGGTCGAGGTCGGCCAGCACCTGCGCATCCGGCACTTTTGTCACCAGATTACTGAACAGCGTTGGGATATCGCTGTAGTCATTCGGATCGCCCTGACGGAAATAGAGCTCGGGCGCAACGGCCAGGTATCCTTCCAGCGCCAGACGGCGGCAGAGGTCGCGAATATGTTCGTGAACGCCGAAAATTTCCTGAACCACGATGACGATGGGCAGCGCGCCGTCTGCGGATTTTGGCCGCGCGTGGTAAGCAGGCATATTTTCCCCCTGAGAGGGGATGGACGTCTCACCCGCGGTAATGGCGTCTTCAGGGGTTGAGACGATGGTTGAAGCATGCGGGGCTGCAGCAGGTGCAAAACCGGTTTTGTCATTCATGGCATTCTCCGTACCAATGAGTTAATTAGCGCAAAGGTAAATATAGACACCAGGTTAACAACCCACATTGCCCTGGAGGGTCTATCTTTTGTGCAGCATTCCACGATTTAACTTGTTAATGTGATGTGAATCACTATTTTATGGAAATTAACTGCAATCATTTTCATTCATGGTGAGATGCATCACGAAATTATGCGTATCGCTTCTGTAAAGTACCGTTTTACTTCTTCTGACTAACCGACCCACAGAGGAGTCACCCTATGTCTAAGTCTGATGTTTTTCATCTCGGCCTCACTAAAAACGATTTACAAGGGGCTACGCTCGCTATCGTCCCTGGCGATCCTGAGCGTGTGGAAAAGATCGCCGCGCTGATGGATAAGCCGGTCAAGCTGGCAGCCCATCGTGAATTCACCACCTGGCGCGCAGAGCTGGATGGCAAAGCGGTGATCGTGTGCTCTACCGGTATCGGTGGCCCGTCTACCTCAATTGCCGTTGAAGAGCTGGCGCAGCTGGGCATTCGTACCTTCCTGCGTATCGGTACTACCGGCGCTATTCAGCCGCACATCAACGTCGGCGACGTGCTGGTGACGACCGCATCCGTGCGTCTGGACGGTGCAAGCCTGCACTTTGCCCCGATGGAATTCCCGGCAGTGGCTGATTTCGAATGCACCACCGCGCTGGTTGAAGCCGCTAAATCCGTGGGCGCAACCACTCACGTGGGCGTCACCGCCTCCTCTGATACCTTCTACCCGGGCCAGGAGCGTTACGACACCTTCTCAGGCCGCGTGGTAAGCCGCTTCAAAGGCTCAATGGAAGAGTGGCAGTCCATGGGCGTAATGAACTACGAAATGGAATCTGCAACGCTGCTGACCATGTGCGCAAGCCAGGGCCTGCGTGCCGGTATGGTGGCGGGCGTTATCGTCAACCGTACCCAGCAGGAGATCCCGAACGCGGAAACCATGAAGCAGACTGAAAGTCATGCGGTGAAAATCGTGGTGGAAGCGGCTCGTCGCCTGATCTAATCCTCTCTTCTGAGACACAAGGCCGACGCGTTCGGCCTTTATTTTTTGCGTAGTGCCTCGCAGGAAAACCCTTTCAAACTGGACGTTTATACAGCACAATTCTATTTTGTGCGGGTAATACGTTGATGCAGGGGGCATTGTGGATATCTCAATCCTGGTTTACGCGGTGATTGCGCTGGTGTGTTTGGCAATTGGCTGGCTGATTTCCAGCTACCAGCATGCGCAGATGAAAGCCGAACAGCTGGCTGAGCGTGAGGAGATCGTCTCTGAGCTGAGTGCGACAAAACAACAGCTTGCTCAAAGCTCACACTGGCGCGACGAGTGCGAGCTGCTGAATAACGAACTGCGCAACCTGCGCGACATCAACACCTCGCTGGAGGCCGATCTCCGCGAAGTCACCACCCGCCTCGAAGCCACCCAGCTGCATGCGGAAGACAAAATCCGCCAGATGATCAACAGCGAGCAGCGCCTCAGCGAGCAGTTTGAAAACCTCGCGAACCGTATTTTTGAGCACAGCAACCGCCGCGTTGACGAGCAAAACCGCCAGAGCCTGAATGGCCTTCTGACGCCGCTGCGCGAGCAGCTGGACGGCTTTCGTCGTCAGGTGCAGGACAGCTTTGGGCAGGAGGCGCGCGAGCGTCACACCCTGGCACATGAAATTCGCAATCTTCAGCAGCTAAACGCACAGATGGCGCAGGAAGCGGTCAACCTGACGCGCGCGCTGAAGGGGGATAACAAAGCCCAGGGCAACTGGGGAGAAGTGGTCCTGACCCGCGTGCTGGAGGCTTCAGGCCTGCGCGAAGGGTATGAATACGAAACGCAGGTGAGCATCGAAAACGATGCCCGCTCGCGTATGCAGCCGGATGTTATTGTGCGGCTGCCGCAGGGCAAGGATGTGGTGATTGACGCCAAAATGACGCTGGTGGCCTACGAGCGCTACTTCAACGCGGAAGATGATTACACCAGGGAGTCAGCGCTGCAGGAACACATCGCCTCCGTGCGGAACCATATTCGACAGCTGGGCCGAAAGGACTATCAGCAGCTGCCTGGCTTGCGATCCCTGGACTACGTGCTGATGTTTATCCCGGTTGAGCCCGCCTTCCTGCTTGCGCTCGACAGACAGCCCGAACTGATTACCGAGGCGTTGAAAAATAACATTATGCTGGTCAGCCCAACGACGCTGCTGGTGGCCTTGCGAACCATTGCCAACCTGTGGCGTTACGAGCACCAGAGCCGCAACGCTCAGCAGATTGCCGATCGCGCCAGCAAGCTGTACGACAAAATGCGCCTCTTCGTGGACGACATGTCCTCGGTTGGGCAAAGTCTCGACCGCGCGCAGGATAATTACCGGCAGGCGATGAAAAAGCTCTCTTCCGGGCGTGGCAATCTGCTGGCGCAGGCCGAGGCATTTCGTAGCCTTGGCGTAGAGGTAAAACGCGAGATTAATCCGGAATTGGTTGAACAAGCCACTGCACAGGATGAAGAGTTCCGTCTGCGAGAAGGTGCCGATGAGCAAAATACCCACAGCGAAGACAACGGTTTAGCGGCGGATTTATCGCCAGATGAACAGCCGACGCGTTACTTTCACGGTGGTTGAACCGTAGGGCAATTGCGTCCAATCTGATACACTTCACCAACATTTGACTGATTAGCAGGCTCTGAGATGGTTGACGATTCACAAGACACAACGCACTTTGGCTTTCAGACTGTTGCCAAAGCGCAGAAAGCTGACATGGTGGCCCACGTGTTTCATTCCGTGGCGGCGAAGTACGATGTAATGAATGATCTGATGTCATTCGGCATTCATCGCTTGTGGAAACGCTTCACTATCGACTGCAGCGGCGTACGTCGTGGACAAACCGTGCTGGATTTAGCGGGCGGAACGGGCGATCTGACGGCGAAATTCTCCCGTCTGGTGGGCGAAACGGGCCGCGTTGTGCTGGCAGACATTAACGACTCCATGCTGAAAATGGGGCGCGAAAAACTGCGTAACATCGGCGTGGTAGGCAACGTGGAATACGTGCAGGCTAACGCCGAAGCGCTGCCGTTCCCGGATAATACCTTTGACTGCATCACTATTTCGTTTGGCCTGCGTAACGTCACGGATAAAGACAAAGCCCTGCGCTCCATGTACCGCGTGCTGAAGCCGGGCGGACGCCTGCTGGTGCTTGAGTTCTCGAAGCCGATTATCGATCCGCTGAGCAAAGCCTACGATGCCTATTCCTTCCACATTCTGCCGCGCATTGGTGAATTAGTGGCGAACGATGCAGAGAGCTACCGCTACCTGGCGGAATCCATCCGTATGCACCCGGATCAGGACACCCTGAAAGCCATGATGCAGGATGCGGGCCTTGAGAACGTGGAATACTTCAACATGACGGCGGGCGTCGTCGCGCTGCATCGCGGTTACAAGTTCTGAGTGGAGGTGTCACGTGCCCTTTAAGCCCTTAGTCACCGCAGGCATTGAGAATGTACTTAATGCCTTTCTGTACCGCGCGCCTGCGTTAAAAGCAGCGCGTCAGCGGCTCAACGGAAAGGTACTGCGCATTGTTTTAAAAGAGTTCTCGACGCCGCTCGTACTGGTCTTCAGCGAACGCCAGCTCGACGTTCTGGGTGAGTGGGAAGGCGAGGCTGATTGCTCGGTCATTACGCACCTGAGCGTGCTGCCGAAGCTGCGTGACCGCCAGCAGCTGACGGCGCTTATCCGCAGCGGTGAGCTGGAAGTGGAAGGTGACATTCAGGTTGTGCAGAACTTCGTTGCGCTCAGCGATATTGCCGAGTTTGACCCGGCAGAACTGCTCGCGCCTTTTATTGGCGATATCGCCGCCGAAGGGATGGGTAAAGCCTTTCGTGGCGGTACGGCTTTCCTGCGTAAAAGCCTGCAGCGACAGCAGCGTTATGCGGCAGAAGTGCTGACCGAAGAGTGGCGCATGGCGCCCGGGCCGCTGGAAGCGGCATGGTTTGCGGAAGAAACCGCGGCTGTTGAACGTGCTGTTGATGCACTAACCAAACGGCTGGAAAAACTGGAGGGCAAATGACGCCTGGTGAAATTCGGCGCCTCTATTTTATCGTTCGCACCTTTTTGAGCTACGGGCTCGACGAGCTTATCCCCAGAATGCGTATCACGCTGCCGCTTCGAATCTGGCGGCGCACGCTGTTCTGGATGCCAAACCGTCATAAAGATCAGGTCTTAGGCGAACGTCTGCGTCTTGCGCTGCAGGAGCTGGGGCCGGTGTGGATCAAGTTTGGGCAGATGCTTTCCACCCGCCGCGACCTCTTCCCGCCGCAAATTGCCGATGAGCTGGCGATGCTGCAGGACCGCGTTGCTCCCTTTGATGGCGAGAGAGCGAAGAAGCAGATCGAAGAGGCGATGGGCAATATCCCGGTTGAAACCTGGTTTGATGATTTTGACATTCAGCCACTGGCATCGGCCTCCATTGCCCAGGTGCACACGGCGCGTTTGAAAGAGAACGGCAAAGAAGTGGTTATCAAGGTCATTCGTCCGGATATCCTGCCGATCATTAGAGCGGACATGAAGCTGATTTATCGTCTGGCTCGCTGGGTGCCGCGTCTCTTGCCTGACGGCCGCCGCCTGCGTCCGATGGAAGTGGTGCGCGAATACGAGAAAACGCTGATTGATGAGCTGAACCTGCTGCGCGAATCGGCAAACGCTATTCAGCTTCGCCGCAATTTCGAAGACAGCCCGATGCTCTATGTGCCAGAGGTCTACTCCGACTACTGCAGCCAGAACATGATGGTGATGGAGCGTATCTACGGTATTCCGGTATCGGATGTGGTTGCGCTGGAAAAGCAGGGCACCAACATGAAGCTGCTGGCCGAACGCGGTGTGCAGGTCTTCTTTACTCAGGTCTTCCGCGACAGCTTTTTCCATGCGGATATGCACCCGGGTAATATTTTTGTCAGCTACGAGCATCCTGAAGATCCGAAATACATCGGTATCGACTGCGGGATTGTGGGCTCGTTGAACAAAGAAGATAAGCGCTACCTCGCAGAGAACTTTATCGCCTTCTTTAACCGCGACTACCGCAAGGTTGCCGAGCTGCACGTCGATTCCGGCTGGGTTCCGCCGGACACCAACGTGGAAGAGTTTGAGTTTGCTATCCGTACCGTTTGTGAACCTATTTTCGAAAAACCCCTGTCCGAGATCTCTTTCGGGCACGTGTTGCTGAACCTGTTCAATACGGCGCGTCGCTTCAATATGGAAGTGCAGCCGCAATTAGTTTTACTCCAGAAAACATTACTTTACGTTGAGGGCGTAGGCCGTCAGCTCTATCCTCAGTTAGACTTGTGGAAAACCGCGAAACCTTTCCTTGAGTCCTGGATTAAGGATCAGGTTGGGATTCCAGCGCTGGTTCGCTCTCTTAAAGAGAAAGCGCCGTTCTGGATTGAAAAAATGCCTGAAATTCCTGAACTGGTTTACGACAGTTTGCGTCAGAGCAAGAACCTTCAGCACAGCATGGATAAAATCGCCCGCGAGCTGCAAACCAGCCGCGCGCGCCAGGGGCAGTCACGTTATCTCTTTGGCATTGGGGCGACGCTGTTGCTGAGCGGTACGCTGTTACTCATCAATCGGCCGGAATGGGAATTGATGCCTGCCTGGCTGATGGCCGGCGGGGCTGTGGTCTGGCTCGCTGGCTGGAGAAAAACGCGCTGATTTTGCGTCGCTATCGCCGGGTTGCATACGTATAATGCGACCTGACTAATTAATCATCTATCACTGAGGATTTTGTATGGGTGGTATCAGTATCTGGCAACTGTTGATCATTGCCGTCATTGTCGTACTGCTGTTCGGTACGAAGAAACTCGGTTCTATCGGTTCCGACCTTGGTGCATCTATCAAAGGCTTTAAGAAAGCCATGGGCGATGATGAAAGTAAGCAGGATAAGACCGGCCAGGACGCTGACTTTACTGCTAAATCCATCGCTGAGAAGCAGGATGACGCCAAAAAGGAAGACGCTAAACGCCACGATAAAGAGCAGGTGTAATTCGTGTTCGACATTGGTTTTGGTGAACTGCTGCTGGTCTTCGTGATTGGCCTGATTGTGCTGGGGCCGCAGCGTTTACCTGTTGCGGTTAAAACCGTCGCGGGTTGGGTGCGAGCGCTTCGCTCTCTGGCATCCACCGTACAAAACGAACTGGCACAGGAGCTTAAGCTCCAGGAATTCCAGGACAGCCTGAAAAAGGTTGAGAAGGCGAGCATGGAGAACCTGACGCCGGAGCTGAAAGCCTCTATGGATGAGCTGCGCGAAGCGGCGGAATCCATGAAGCGTTCATACAGCGTCAACGATCCTGAAAAGGCCAGTGATGAAGCGAACACCATCCATAACCCGGTGGTGAAGGGCAGCGAAGAGCAGCGCGAAGGTATCACACCTTCCAGCGCCGAGCATCAGGCCGCCGCGCCAGAACAGACGCCGCAGGAATCCGAAGTGAAAAAGCAGGTGCCGTCAGAAGAGCCGGTGGTCAAAGCGGCTGAAGCAAAACCCGCCGCGCCTGTTTCCGAATCATCCCCCTCGTCGAGTGATAAAGCGTAAACATGGCAGTAGATGATACTCAACCGCTTATTACGCACCTTATTGAGCTGCGTAAGCGCCTGTTAAACTGCATTATTGCGGTTTTCCTCATATTCCTGTGTCTGGTCTATTTCGCCAACGATATCTATCAGGTGGTCTCAGCGCCGCTGATTAAACAGATGCCGCTGGGCGCAACGATGATAGCAACGGATGTCGCCTCACCGTTTTTCACCCCGATCAAGCTGACGTTTTGGGTGTCGTTGATTGCGTCAGCTCCGGTGATTTTGTACCAGGTCTGGGCCTTTGTTGCGCCAGCGCTGTACAAGCATGAACGCAAACTTGTGATCCCACTGCTGGTCTCCAGCTCGCTGCTGTTCTATATCGGCATGGCGTTTGCCTATTTCGTTGTCTTCCCCCTGGCCTTTGGCTTCCTGACGCATACCGCGCCGGAAGGGGTTCAGGTATCGACAGACATCGCCAGCTATCTCAGCTTCGTCATGGCGCTGTTCATGGCGTTTGGTGTGGCGTTCGAAGTACCGGTGGCGATTGTCCTGCTGTGCTGGATGGGCGTGACCACGCCTGACGATCTCCGCAAGAAGCGCCCGTATATCCTGGTCGGCGCGTTTGTGGTGGGCATGCTGCTGACGCCGCCGGATGTCTTCTCGCAAACCTTGCTGGCGATACCGATGTACTGCCTGTTCGAAGTCGGCGTGTTCTTCTCGCGCTTCTACGTGGGCAAACGACGTCCGCAGGAAGATGAAGAAGACGGGTCTGAAAAGACCACAGAAGAGTAAATCCAGCCGCCCGTCAGGGCGGTTGTCATATGGGGATTCGCATGTTTGATATCGGACTTAATCTGACCAGCTCGCAGTTTGCAACAGACCGTGATGAGGTCGTCGCGCGCGCCTTTGCTGCCGGGGTGAAAGGGCTGTTGCTGACCGGAACCAACCTGCACGAGAGCGAACAGGCGCAGCTGCTGGCGCAGCGCTATGACCACTGCTGGTCAACCGCAGGTGTTCACCCGCACGACAGCAGCCAGTGGACGCAGGAGAGCGCTGAGGTGTTGCATCGCCTGGCGAGTACGCCCGAGGTGGTGGCTATCGGCGAGTGCGGCCTCGATTTCAACCGCAACTTTTCTACGCCAGAAGAACAGGAAAAGGCATTTACCGCACAGCTCGCGCTTGCGGCAGAACTCGGGATGCCGGTATTTATGCACTGCCGCGACGCGCACGCTCGCTTTCTCACCCTGCTGGAGCCATGGCTGGATAAACTGCCGGGCGCCGTGCTGCACTGCTTTACAGGGTCTCGCCAGGACGCGCTGGATTGCCTGAATCGCGGGATGTATCTGGGCATTACCGGTTGGGTGTGCGATGAAAGACGCGGGCTTGAGCTGCGTGACCTGCTGCCGGCGATACCGGCTGACCGCCTGCTGGTTGAAACCGATGCGCCCTACCTGCTGCCGCGCGACATGAAACCTAAACCGAAATCACGGCGTAACGAACCCGCGTATCTGGGGCATATCGTTGAGCGGGTAGCGCACTGGCGTGGAGAAGATCCGCAGCGGCTGGCAGCGCAAACGGATGACAACGCGCGCCGCCTGTTTGGCGTGGTGTTTTAAACTTTGCGGAAGTCGGTGTTTTTCACGCTCTGTAACACCTGCTTGTTTAGCAGGTTAAGCAGCAGCATAGAGCGTGCTTCGCCATCAGGTTCAGAGAAAATGGCCTGCAGGCCTTCAAAGGCCCCTTCCGTGATCACCACGCTATCGCCCGAGTAGGGGGTTTCCGGGTCGGTGATGCCTTCGGGCTGCTGGTAAATCGACAGCTGATGGATAACCGTCGAGGGGACCGTGGCCGGGCTGGTGCCGAAGCGCACAAAATGGCTGACGCCGCGGGTGGCGCTGATGGTCGTGGTGTGGATCACTTCCGGGTCGAATTCAACGAACAGGTAGTTAGGGAAAAGAGGTTCGCTGACGGTTGTGCGTTTCCCGCGCTGCATTTTTTCGAGCGTAATCACGGGCGTCAGGCAATTGACTGACTGACGTTCAAGATGTTCCTGCGCGCGCTGAAGTTGCCCGCGTTTGCAATACAGTAAATACCAGGCCTGCATAATCACTCTTTCCCTTTTTTCCGGGCGCAAGCATATCAAAACCCTGGCGGGATCGCTAAGTTGATTATAATGGCTGAAAAGAGAGTAAGTCGCGGAAGTTCACGCTAATTTAACAAAATTACAGCATCACGCAGCCTTACGCCGTATAATAAAGCGCTTACAGAGAGGCCATGACTAACTGCATGAAATACCACGATCTACGCGACTTCCTGGCGCTGCTGGAAAAGCAGGGCGAACTCAAACGCATTACACAATCTGTTGATCCTTATCTGGAAATGACAGAAATCGCTGACCGCACCCTGCGTGCCGGTGGCCCCGCTCTGCTGTTTGAAAACCCAAAAGGCTATTCCATGCCGGTGCTTTGCAACCTGTTCGGCACGCCGCGTCGCGTGGCAATGGGCATGGGGCAAGAAGACGTGACGGCGTTGCGTGAGGTAGGCAAGCTGCTGGCCTTCCTGAAAGAGCCGGAGCCGCCAAAGGGCTTCCGGGACCTGTTCGACAAGCTGCCGCAGTTTAAGCAGGTGTTGAACATGCCAACCAAACGCCTGCGCGGCGCGCCGTGCCAACAGAAAGTGCTGGAAGGCGATGCGGTTGATCTGACAAAAATTCCCATCATGCAGTGCTGGCCTGAAGATGCCGCCCCGCTCATTACCTGGGGCCTGACCGTGACGCGCGGTCCGCACAAAGAGCGTCAGAATCTCGGCATCTATCGTCAGCAGCTGATTGGTAAAAACAAGCTCATCATGCGCTGGCTGTCCCATCGCGGCGGGGCGCTTGATTTCCAGGAGTGGTGTGCGGAACATCCGGGCGAGCGTTTCCCGGTGTCTGTTGCGTTGGGCGCCGATCCGGCCACAATACTGGGTGCGGTAACGCCTGTACCCGATACGCTATCCGAATATGCGTTTGCAGGGCTGCTGCGCGGGACCAAAACGGAAGTGGTGAAGTGTATTTCCAATGACCTGGAAGTACCGGCTAGCGCCGAGATTGTCCTTGAAGGCTATATCGAACAAGGGGAGCTGGCACCCGAAGGGCCTTACGGCGACCACACGGGTTATTACAACGAAGTGGATAACTTCCCGGTGTTCACCGTGACGCACATTACCCAGCGTGAAGATGCGATTTATCACTCCACCTATACCGGCCGTCCGCCGGATGAACCGGCGGTGCTGGGCGTGGCGTTAAACGAAGTGTTTGTGCCGATCTTACAAAAACAGTTCCCGGAAATTGTTGATTTCTATCTGCCGCCGGAAGGGTGCTCTTATCGCCTGGCGGTAGTCACGATGAAGAAGCAGTATGCGGGTCACGCCAAACGCGTGATGATGGGCGTATGGTCCTTCCTGCGCCAGTTTATGTACACCAAGTTTGTTATCGTCTGCGATGATGACGTTAACGCCCGCGACTGGAATGACGTTATCTGGGCCATTACCACGCGTATGGACCCGGCGCGTGATACGGTGTTAGTGGAAAACACCCCGATTGATTACCTGGATTTTGCCTCGCCGGTTTCCGGGCTTGGCTCAAAAATGGGACTGGATGCCACAAATAAATGGCCTGGCGAAACCGACCGTGAATGGGGTCGCCCGATCAAAAAAGATCCTGCCGTGACCGCGCGAATTGACGCGATCTGGGACGAACTGGCCATAATGAGTAACGGTAAACCTGAATCTGACCGTTAAGCCCTATAGACTTCCCGACAGAGAGAGCGAATGACAACCTTAAGCTGTAAAGTGACCTCGGTAGATGCCATTACCGACACCGTATATCGCGTCCGTTTAGTGCCAGAATCGGCATTCTCTTTCCGCGCCGGTCAGTACCTGATGGTCGTAATGGATGAGCGTGATAAACGTCCTTTCTCTATGGCCTCAACGCCAGCTGAGCAGGAGTTTATTGAGCTTCATATCGGTGCGTCAGAGCTTAACTTGTACGCGATGGCTGTCATGGATCGCATCCTGAAAGAGCGAGAAATCGTGGTGGATATTCCACACGGTGAGGCCTGGCTACGCGAGGACGAAGATCGCCCGCTTATCCTGATCGCCGGCGGTACGGGCTTCTCCTACGTTCGCTCTATTCTGCTGACCGCGCTGGCACGCAATCCGAACCGTGATATCACTATCTACTGGGGCGGCCGCGAAGAGAAACACCTGTACGATCTGTCTGAACTCGAAGCGCTGAGCGTAAACCATCCCAACCTGCGCATTGAGCCGGTTGTCGAGCAGCCTGAAGAGGGCTGGCGTGGGCGTAGCGGTACGGTATTGACGGCAGTGCTGCAGGATCACGGTACGCTGGCCGGACACGATATTTATATCGCTGGCCGTTTTGAAATGGCGAAGATTGCCCGCGACCTGTTCTGTAACGAACGTGACGCGCGTGAAGACCGTCTCTTCGGCGATGCGTTTGCGTTCATTTAAATAAAAAACCCGCCCCTGACAGGCGGGAAGAACGGCAACTAAACTGTCTCTCTTCGCCAGTGAAGCCAGTGGCGGTGAGAACCTCTCGTAGGCCGGGAAAGCGCAGCGCCTCCCGGCAAAAGCCCGATGGCGCGATGCTTATCGGGCCTACGTTATAGCCTTATACTCTCTCAAACACCGTCGCGATCCCCTGACCCAGCCCGATGCACATGGTTGCCAGACCAAACTGGGCATCTTTGCGTTCCATCAGGTTAATCAGCGTGGTGCTGATACGCGCCCCGGAGCAGCCCAGCGGGTGACCGAGGGCGATAGCGCCGCCGTTGAGGTTAATCTTCTCGTCGATCTGCTCCATTAGCCCCAGATCTTTAATGCACGGCAGGATCTGCGCGGCGAACGCTTCATTCATTTCGAACAGGTCGATGTCGCTGGCGGTTAATCCCGCTTTTTTCAGCGCCAGCTTCGAGGCCGGAACCGGGCCGTAACCCATAATTGAAGGATCGCAGCCCACGACCGCCATCGAACGTACCCGAGCGCGAGGGGTTAAGCCCAGCTCGCGGGCGCGGCTTTCGCTCATCACCAGCATGGCGGCAGCACCGTCTGACAGCGCCGACGAAGTACCTGCCGTTACCGTACCGGTGACCGGATCAAACGCCGGGCGCAGCGTGGAGAGTGCTTCAACCGTGGTTTCCGGACGGATAACTTCGTCGTAGCTGAACTGCTTCAGTACGCCGTCTGCGTCGTGACCCCCGGTGGGGATGAGCTCATTCTTAAACGCACCGGATTGGGTGGCTGCCCAGGCGCGCGCGTGAGAGCGCGCAGCAAACGCATCCTGCATTTCACGGCTAATACCGTGCATGCGTGAGAGCATTTCAGCGGTCAGGCCCATCATACCCGCAGCTTTCGCTACGTTACGGCTCATGCCCGGATGGAAATCGACGCCATGGCTCATCGGTACGTGACCCATGTGCTCAACGCCGCCCACCAGGCAGGCCTGCGCATCGCCGGTCATGATCATGCGGGCCGCGTCGTGCAGCGCCTGCATCGACGAACCGCACAGGCGGTTAACGGTGACGGCCGGAACCGAGTGCGGGATCTCCGCCAGCAGCGACGCGTTACGGGCAATGTTGAACCCTTGCTCCAGGGTTTGCTGTACGCAGCCCCAGTAGATGTCGTCCAGCGCTGCGGGATCCAGCGACGGGTTACGCGCCAGCAGGCTGCGCATCAGGTGCGCGGAGAGGTCTTCCGCGCGCACGTTACGGAACGCGCCGCCTTTTGAACGGCCCATCGGGGTGCGAATTGCATCAACAATGACAACCTTTTCCATTGTGACTCCTTAAGCCGTTTTCAGCTCGCCAACCGGACGGGCTGGCTCAACTGCTGGATAGTAGGGTTCGTTATGGCGCGCTTTGTTACGCAGACCTTCCGGCACGTCGTACAGCGGACCGAGGTGCTGATACTGCTGAGCCATATCGAGATAGCGGGCGCTGCCGAGCGTGTCCAGCCAGCGGAACGCACCGCCGTGGAACGGAGGGAAGCCGAGGCCGTACACCAGCGCCATGTCGGCTTCTGCCGGGCTGGCGATAATGCCTTCTTCAAGGCAACGCACCACTTCGTTGATCATCGGGATCATCATGCGGGCGATGATCTCATCGTCGGTGAAGTCGCGTTTCGGCTGGCTGACGTCTGACAGCAGGCCATCCACAGCCGCATCTTCTTCTTTCTTCGGTTTGCCTTTGCTGTCTTCTTTGTAGCGCCAGAAGCCCAGACCGTTTTTCTGCCCGAAGCGGTTCGCGTCGAACAGGGCGTCAATCGCGTCGCGATAATCTCTCTGCATGCGCTGTGGGAAGCCCGCCGCCATCACCGCCTGAGCGTGGTGTGCGGTGTCGATACCGACAACGTCGAGCAGATACGCCGGGCCCATCGGCCAGCCGAACTGTTTTTCCATCACTTTGTCGACTTTGCGGAAATCCGCTCCGTCGCGAAGCAGCTGGCTGAAGCCGGCGAAGTAAGGGAACAGCACGCGGTTGACGAAGAAGCCCGGGCAGTCGTTCACCACGATCGGCGTTTTGCCCATCTTGCTGGCCCACGCCACCACTTTGGCGATAGTTTCGTCAGAGGTCTTTTCCCCACGAATCACTTCGACCAGCGGCATACGGTGTACCGGGTTGAAGAAGTGCATGCCGCAGAAGTTTTCCGGGCGCTTCAGGACGCTTGCCAGCTCGCCAATCGGAATGGTGGAGGTGTTAGAGGCCAGCACGGTTTCCGGACGAACTTTATCTTCCGTTTCGGCCAGCACCGCTTTTTTGACTTTCGGATTTTCCACGACCGCTTCAACCACCACGTCTACACGGTCAAACCCGCTGTATTCGAGCGTTGGCTGAATGGTGGAGATCACGCCGGAGAGTTTCAGACCGTCAATTTTGCCGCGCTCCAGCTGTTTATTCAGCAGCTTGGCGGCTTCGGTCATGCCCAGCGTCAGGGATTTCTCATTGATGTCTTTCATGACCACCGGCACGCCTTTCCAGGCCGACTGGTAAGCGATACCTCCACCCATTATGCCTGCGCCGAGCACAGCCGCATGTTTTGGCGTTTCGACGTTTTTGGTCAGCTGTTTGGCTTTGCCTTTAACGAACTGATCGTTAAGGAAGATGCCAACCAGCGCGCGGGCTTCATTGGTGTGCGCCAGCGGGACAAAGCTCTGGTTTTCGAGCTTCAGGGCTTCATCACGGCCCAGGCGAGCCGCGGCTTCAATGGTTTTCACCGCCGTGATTGGCGCCGGGTAGTGTTTGCCCGCCGTCTGCATCACCATGCCTTTAGCGATGGTGAAGCTCATGGTGGCTTCAATTTTGCTGAGCTTTAACGGCTCCAGCTTTGGCTGGCGTTTGGCTTTCCAGTCGAGATCGCCATTGATCGCCTGACGCAGGATGGCGATAGCGCCTTCAATCAGCTTCTCTGGCTTAACAACGCCGTCTACCAGACCGATTTTTTGTGCCTGGTCAGCGCCCACATCTTTACCTGCAGCAATGATTTCCAGGGCGCTATCGGCACCCAGCATGCGCGGCATACGCACGGAGCCGCCAAAGCCCGGCATGATGCCCAGCTTCGTTTCCGGCAGGCCAATACGCAGATCCGGCGTCGCCAGACGATAGTCGGTAGCAAGCACGCACTCGCACCCGCCGCCCAGCGCATAGCCGTTCACGGCGGAGATCGTTGGGACAGGCAAATCTTCCAGGCGGTTGAAAACGCTGTTGGCAAAGTGCAGCCACTGGCTCAGCTGTTCTTCAGGGACCATGAACAGCGAGAGGAATTCGGTAATATCAGCACCGACAATAAAGGCTGCTTTGTTCGAACGCAGCAGCAGCCCTTTCAGTTCAGATTGCTTTTCAAGTACATCCAGCGCCTGGCCAAGGCTGGCCACCGTCGCGGTATCGAGCTTGTTCACTGAGCCGGGGGCATCGAACACCAGTTCGGCAATGCCATCTTCCAGCCAGTTGAGGTACAGGGTGTCGCCTTTGTAGAGCATGTCAGTCTCCTGAATCCAGCAAGTGGATCTGGTCATACCAGATGAGACGGAGTGTGGAATTTATGTTAATAAAATGCAAATTACTCATTAAAAAATTGCTGCACTGATCACGGTCGGCGGAAATCACGCAGCCGGAGTGAGGTGTGCTAAGATGCGGGAACTTGAGGTCAAAAAAACGAAAGGAAGAATGATGGATTCACTGGCTTCGCTTTATAAAAATCATATCGTTACCCTACAGGAACGTACCCGCGATGTCCTGGCGCGCTTCAAGCTGGATGCACTGCTGATCCACTCAGGCGAGCTGATGAACACGTTTCTTGATGACCATGCCTATCCGTTCAAGGTCAACCCGCAGTTTAAAGCCTGGGTGCCGGTCACGCAGGTTCCAAATTGCTGGCTGCTGGTGGACGGCGTGAACAAGCCGAAACTGTGGTTCTACCTGCCGGTGGATTACTGGCACAACGTGGAACCGCTGCCGACCTCTTTCTGGACCGAAGAAATTGATGTGATTGCCCTGCCAAAAGCGGACGGCATTGGCAGCCAGCTGCCTGCGGCGCGCGGCAACATCGGCTATATCGGCCCTGTACCGGAGCGGGCGCTGGGTCTGGATATTGCAGCCGATAAACTCAACCCGAAAGGGGTGCTGGATTATCTGCATTACTACCGCGCGTATAAGACTGATTACGAACTTTACTGCATGCGCGAAGCGCAAAAAACGGCGGTTAATGGCCACCGTGCGGCGCATGAAGCGTTCCAGTCCGGTATGAGCGAGTTCGATATCAACCAGGCCTACCTGACGGCAACTGGCCATCGTGATACCGACGTGCCTTACAGCAACATTGTAGCGCTCAACGAGCATGCGTCGGTTCTGCACTACACCAAACTGGATCACCAGGTTCCGTCCGAGATGCGCAGCTTCCTGCTGGATGCGGGGGCTGAGTACAACGGCTATGCGGCGGATCTGACTCGTACCTGGGCGGCCAATTCGGATACTGACTTTGCGCAGCTGATTAAAGACGTCAACGATGAACAGCTGGCGCTTATCGGCACCATGAAGGCGGGAACCAGCTATGTGGATTATCACATTCAGTTCCATCAGCGCATCGCCAAACTGCTGCGCAAGCATCAGATTGTAAAAGACATGAGCGAAGAGGCGATGGTCGAAAACGATCTGACCGGGCCGTTTATGCCGCACGGTATCGGCCATCCGCTGGGCCTGCAGGTTCATGATGTTGCGGGCTTTATGCAGGATGACACCGGTACGCACCTGGCGGCACCGTCTAAATATCCTTACCTGCGCTGCACCCGTATTCTTCAGCCGCGCATGGTGCTGACCATTGAACCGGGGATCTACTTTATCGAATCCCTGCTGGCACCGTGGCGCGAAGGTCAGTTCAGCAAGCACTTCAACTGGGAAAAAATTGACGCGCTTAAGCCGTTTGGCGGTATTCGTATCGAAGATAACGTGGTTATCCATGAAAACGGTACTGAGAATATGACGCGAGACCTGAAGCTGGCCTGATGGATAGCTGGCTGATACCGGCTGAACCGGTCACCTTTGTTGAGGAAATCAAGAAAAGCCGTTTTATCACGCTGTTGGCACATACCGATGGCGTGGAGGCGGCAAAGGCGTTTGTTGAGTTCGTGCGCGCTGAGCATCCCGATGCCCGTCACCACTGTGTGGCCTGGGTAGCGGGGCCGCCTGACGATTCGCAGCAGCTGGGGTTTTCTGATGATGGTGAACCGGCGGGCACGGCCGGTAAACCTATGCTCTCCCAGCTTATGGGCAGCGGTGTGGGTGAAATCACCGCCGTAGTGGTTCGCTACTACGGCGGCATTTTATTGGGCACGGGTGGGCTGGTGAAAGCCTACGGGGGCGGTGTGCAGCAGGCACTTAATCTGCTGACGACAACCCGCAAAACGCCGCTGACCGAATATACTCTGTTATGCGATTACGCTCAGCTCTCGGGCATCGAATCACTGCTCAAACAATTTAACGGCGTGATTGCGCACAGTGATTACCAGGCGATGGTGCAATTACGCGTGGCGCTTCCACAGGCGGAACTGACTGCTTTTTCAGCAAAGCTGGCTGATTTTAGTCGCGGTTCGTTGCAATTGCTGCCGATTGAAGAATAATCCCCACCTCACTTTTTGAATACCAAAGGAAGCGGCAGAATGCATTTTCGTGCCATTACCCGAATCGTTGGACTGCTGGTCATACTCTTTTCCGGGACGATGATTCTCCCTGGACTGGTGGCACTTATCTACCGGGACGGTGCGGGACGCGCGTTTACCCAAACCTTCTTTGTTGCGCTGGCTATTGGTTCGCTGCTGTGGTGGCCAAACCGTCGTGAAAAAGGTGAGCTGAAATCTCGCGAAGGGTTTCTGATCGTTGTGCTGTTCTGGACGGTGCTGGGAAGCGTCGGTTCGTTGCCTTTTATCTTCTCTGAGCAGCCCAATCTGAGCATAACGGATGCCTTCTTCGAATCCTTCTCGGGTTTAACAACCACCGGGGCGACAACGCTGGTGGGACTGGATTCCCTTCCGCATGCCATACTCTTTTATCGTCAGATGCTGCAGTGGTTCGGCGGTATGGGGATCATCGTCCTGGCGGTCGCTATTCTGCCGATTCTCGGCGTCGGGGGGATGCAGCTCTACCGTGCTGAAATGCCAGGCCCGCTGAAAGACAATAAGATGCGCCCGCGTATTGCTGAGACGGCAAAAACGCTGTGGCTTATCTATGTATTACTGACGGTGGCCTGCGCGCTGGCGCTATGGTTTGCCGGGATGCCTGCTTTTGACGCCATCGGACACAGTTTTGCGACCATCGCCATCGGCGGGTTCTCAACGCACGATGCCAGCGTGGGCTACTTCGACAGCCCAACGATTAACACTATTATTGCTATCTTCCTGCTGATCTCTGGGTGTAACTACGGTCTACACTTCTCTTTACTAAGCGGACGCAGCCTGAAGGTGTACTGGCGTGACCCGGAATTCCGCATGTTTATTGGCGTCCAGCTGACGCTTGTGATCATCTGCACCCTGGTCTTGTGGTTCCATGATGTCTACAGTTCGGCCGTGACGACGCTAAACCAGGCCTTCTTCCAGGTGGTGTCGATGGCGACTACCGCTGGGTTTACGACGGACAGCATTGCGCGCTGGCCGCTGTTCCTGCCCGTACTGCTCCTCTGTTCTGCCTTTATCGGGGGCTGTGCCGGGTCAACGGGCGGGGGGCTGAAGGTGATCCGTATTCTGCTGCTGTTTAAGCAGGGAAACCGCGAGCTTAAACGCCTGGTGCACCCGAACGCTGTTTACAGCATCAAACTGGGAAACCGTGCCCTGCCGGAACGTATTCTGGAAGCGGTGTGGGGTTTCTTCTCTGCCTATGCGCTGGTGTTTATCGTCAGCATGCTGGCGATTATCGCGACGGGGGTGGATGATTTCTCCGCCTTTGCTTCCGTCGTGGCAACCCTGAACAACCTTGGGCCTGGGCTGGGCGTCGTAGCAGATAACTTTGCCAGCATGAACCCGGTTGCGAAATGGATCCTCATCGCAAACATGCTGTTTGGTCGTCTTGAGGTCTTTACGCTGCTGGTTCTGTTTACCCCAACATTCTGGCGCGAGTAAGGAGTCGTCGGTGAAAACACTTATTCTTTTCTCTACGCGAGACGGGCAAACGCGTGAAATTGCCTCTTACCTGGCGTCTGAATTAAAAGAGCTGGGCATCTACTCAGATGTTGTGAACCTGAACCGTGCGGAGCAAATCTCCTGGCAGGATTACGATCGGGTGGTGATTGGCGCATCTATTCGTTACGGCCATTTCCATCCGGCGCTGGATCGCTTTGTGAAAAAGCATACGGCGGTACTTAGCACGTTGCCGGGCGCGTTCTATTCAGTAAACCTGGTTGCCCGTAAAGCAGAGAAGCGGTCGCCGCAGACCAATAGCTACACGCGTAAGTTTTTACTGAGTTCGCCCTGGCAGCCAGAGCTGTGTGCGGTCTTTGCCGGCGCGCTTCGCTATCCACGCTATCGCTGGTACGACCGCTTTATGATCCGTCTTATTATGAAGATGACCGGTGGTGAAACGGATACCCGTAAAGAAGTGGTTTATACCGATTGGTCGCAGGTGGCCAGTTTTGCGCGGGAAATCGCACATTTAACGGGCGATTCGCGGCTTAAATAGGCATGAAGTTTGAAAAGTGAGCGAACAAAAAGTTTTTTGTATTTTATGCTTGTCACTTCAGAATAACTCCCTATAATGCGCCTCCACTGACACGGAACAACGGCTTACAGGCCGCCGGGTTAGCGGGGTTCAGAGATGAACGTCAGCAGAGAAAAGCGAAAATAAAGCTTGACTCTGTAGCGGGGAAGCGTAATATGCACACCCCGCGCCGCTGAGAAAAAGCGAAGCGGCACTGCTCTTTAACAATTTATCAGACAATCTGTGTGGGCACTCAAAGTGACATGGATTCTTAATGTCTTCGGACAATAAATGAATACCAAGTCTCTGAGTGAACATACGTAATTCATTACGAAGTTTAATTCACGAGCATCAAACTTAAATTGAAGAGTTTGATCATGGCTCAGATTGAACGCTGGCGGCAGGCCTAACACATGCAAGTCGAGCGGTAGCACAGGGAGCTTGCTCCTGGGTGACGAGCGGCGGACGGGTGAGTAATGTCTGGGAAACTGCCTGATGGAGGGGGATAACTACTGGAAACGGTAGCTAATACCGCATAACGTCGCAAGACCAAAGAGGGGGACCTTCGGGCCTCTTGCCATCAGATGTGCCCAGATGGGATTAGCTAGTAGGTGGGGTAACGGCTCACCTAGGCGACGATCCCTAGCTGGTCTGAGAGGATGACCAGCCACACTGGAACTGAGACACGGTCCAGACTCCTACGGGAGGCAGCAGTGGGGAATATTGCACAATGGGCGCAAGCCTGATGCAGCCATGCCGCGTGTATGAAGAAGGCCTTCGGGTTGTAAAGTACTTTCAGCGGGGAGGAAGGCGATAAGGTTAATAACCTTGTCGATTGACGTTACCCGCAGAAGAAGCACCGGCTAACTCCGTGCCAGCAGCCGCGGTAATACGGAGGGTGCAAGCGTTAATCGGAATTACTGGGCGTAAAGCGCACGCAGGCGGTCTGTCAAGTCGGATGTGAAATCCCCGGGCTCAACCTGGGAACTGCATTCGAAACTGGCAGGCTAGAGTCTTGTAGAGGGGGGTAGAATTCCAGGTGTAGCGGTGAAATGCGTAGAGATCTGGAGGAATACCGGTGGCGAAGGCGGCCCCCTGGACAAAGACTGACGCTCAGGTGCGAAAGCGTGGGGAGCAAACAGGATTAGATACCCTGGTAGTCCACGCCGTAAACGATGTCGACTTGGAGGTTGTTCCCTTGAGGAGTGGCTTCCGGAGCTAACGCGTTAAGTCGACCGCCTGGGGAGTACGGCCGCAAGGTTAAAACTCAAATGAATTGACGGGGGCCCGCACAAGCGGTGGAGCATGTGGTTTAATTCGATGCAACGCGAAGAACCTTACCTACTCTTGACATCCAGAGAACTTAGCAGAGATGCTTTGGTGCCTTCGGGAACTCTGAGACAGGTGCTGCATGGCTGTCGTCAGCTCGTGTTGTGAAATGTTGGGTTAAGTCCCGCAACGAGCGCAACCCTTATCCTTTGTTGCCAGCGGTTCGGCCGGGAACTCAAAGGAGACTGCCAGTGATAAACTGGAGGAAGGTGGGGATGACGTCAAGTCATCATGGCCCTTACGAGTAGGGCTACACACGTGCTACAATGGCGCATACAAAGAGAAGCGACCTCGCGAGAGCAAGCGGACCTCATAAAGTGCGTCGTAGTCCGGATTGGAGTCTGCAACTCGACTCCATGAAGTCGGAATCGCTAGTAATCGTAGATCAGAATGCTACGGTGAATACGTTCCCGGGCCTTGTACACACCGCCCGTCACACCATGGGAGTGGGTTGCAAAAGAAGTAGGTAGCTTAACCTTCGGGAGGGCGCTTACCACTTTGTGATTCATGACTGGGGTGAAGTCGTAACAAGGTAACCGTAGGGGAACCTGCGGTTGGATCACCTCCTTACCTTAAAGAACCTGCCTTTGTAGTGTCCACACAGATTGTCTGATGAAAAAATAGCAGTAAAAATCTCTGCAGGCTTGTAGCTCAGGTGGTTAGAGCGCACCCCTGATAAGGGTGAGGTCGGTGGTTCAAGTCCACTCAGGCCTACCAAACTCCTTTTAAAGGATGAGCGGTACAGAGATTAGCATTTTGCGATGGGGTTATAGCTCAGCTGGGAGAGCGCCTGCCTTGCACGCAGGAGGTCTGCGGTTCGATCCCGCATAGCTCCACCATCCTTTTACTGCGAAATACAAGAAAACTTCAGAGTGAACCTGAAAAGGTGCACTGCGAAGTTTTGCTCTTTAAAAATCTGGATCAAGCTGAAAATTGAAACGACACACCTTTAAGGGTGTGTTCGAGTCTCTCAAATTTTCGCAAGTCGATGATGTGTCGAAAGAGACATCTTCGGGTTGTGAGGTTAAGCGACTAAGCGTACACGGTGGATGCCCTGGCAGTCAGAGGCGATGAAGGACGTGCTAATCTGCGATAAGCGCCGGCGAGGTGATATGAACCTTTGACCCGGCGATTTCCGAATGGGGAAACCCAGTGTGTTCCGACACACTATCGTTAAGTGAATACATAGCTTAACGAAGCGAACCGGGGGAACTGAAACATCTAAGTACCCCGAGGAAAAGAAATCAACCGAGATTCCCCCAGTAGCGGCGAGCGAACGGGGAGCAGCCCAGAGTCTGAATCAGCTTGTGTGTTAGTGGAAGCGTCTGGAAAGTCGCACGGTACAGGGTGATAGTCCCGTACACGAAAGCACACATGCTGTGAACTCGAAGAGTAGGGCGGGACACGTGGTATCCTGTCTGAATATGGGGGGACCATCCTCCAAGGCTAAATACTCCTGACTGACCGATAGTGAACCAGTACCGTGAGGGAAAGGCGAAAAGAACCCCGGCGAGGGGAGTGAAAAAGAACCTGAAACCGTGTACGTACAAGCAGTGGGAGCCTACTTGTTAGGTGACTGCGTACCTTTTGTATAATGGGTCAGCGACTTATATTCTGTAGCAAGGTTAACCGTATAGGGGAGCCGAAGGGAAACCGAGTCTTAACTGGGCGTTAAGTTGCAGGGTATAGACCCGAAACCCGGTGATCTAGCCATGGGCAGGTTGAAGGTTGGGTAACACTAACTGGAGGACCGAACCGACTAATGTTGAAAAATTAGCGGATGACTTGTGGCTGGGGGTGAAAGGCCAATCAAACCGGGAGATAGCTGGTTCTCCCCGAAAGCTATTTAGGTAGCGCCTCGTGAACTCATCTTCGGGGGTAGAGCACTGTTTCGGCTAGGGGGCCATCCCGGCTTACCAACCCGATGCAAACTACGAATACCGAAGAATGTTATCACGGGAGACACACGGCGGGTGCTAACGTCCGTCGTGAAGAGGGAAACAACCCAGACCGCCAGCTAAGGTCCCAAAGTCATGGTTAAGTGGGAAACGATGTGGGAAGGCACAGACAGCCAGGATGTTGGCTTAGAAGCAGCCATCATTTAAAGAAAGCGTAATAGCTCACTGGTCGAGTCGGCCTGCGCGGAAGATGTAACGGGGCTAAACCATGCACCGAAGCTGCGGCAGCGACGCTTATGCGTTGTTGGGTAGGGGAGCGTTCTGTAAGCCGTTGAAGGTGTCCTGTGAGGGGTGCTGGAGGTATCAGAAGTGCGAATGCTGACATAAGTAACGATAATGCGGGTGAAAAGCCCGCACGCCGGAAGACCAAGGGTTCCTGTCCAACGTTAATCGGGGCAGGGTGAGTCGACCCCTAAGGCGAGGCCGAAAGGCGTAGTCGATGGGAAACAGGTTAATATTCCTGTACTTGGTGTTACTGCGAAGGGGGGACGGAGAAGGCTATGTTAGCCGGGCGACGGTTGTCCCGGTTTAAGCATGTAGGCGGGAGTTTTAGGTAAATCCGGAACTCTTCTAACGCTGAGGTGTGATGACGAGGCACTACGGTGCTGAAGTAACAAATGCCCTGCTTCCAGGAAAAGCCTCTAAGCATCAGGTAACATCAAATCGTACCCCAAACCGACACAGGTGGTCAGGTAGAGAATACCAAGGCGCTTGAGAGAACTCGGGTGAAGGAACTAGGCAAAATGGTGCCGTAACTTCGGGAGAAGGCACGCTGATGTGTAGGTGAAGTCCCTGCGGATGGAGCTGAAATCAGTCGAAGATACCAGCTGGCTGCAACTGTTTATTAAAAACACAGCACTGTGCAAACACGAAAGTGGACGTATACGGTGTGACGCCTGCCCGGTGCCGGAAGGTTAATTGATGGGGTTAGCGGCAACGCGAAGCTCTTGATCGAAGCCCCGGTAAACGGCGGCCGTAACTATAACGGTCCTAAGGTAGCGAAATTCCTTGTCGGGTAAGTTCCGACCTGCACGAATGGCGTAATGATGGCCAGGCTGTCTCCACCCGAGACTCAGTGAAATTGAACTCGCTGTGAAGATGCAGTGTACCCGCGGCAAGACGGAAAGACCCCGTGAACCTTTACTATAGCTTGACACTGAACACTGGTCCTTGATGTGTAGGATAGGTGGGAGGCTTTGAAGCGTGGACGCCAGTCTGCGTGGAGCCAACCTTGAAATACCACCCTTTAATGGCTGGTGTTCTAACGTAGACCCGTGATCCGGGTTGCGGACAGTGTCTGGTGGGTAGTTTGACTGGGGCGGTCTCCTCCCAAAGAGTAACGGAGGAGCACGAAGGTTAGCTAATCCTGGTCGGACATCAGGAGGTTAGTGCAATGGCATAAGCTAGCTTGACTGCGAGAGTGACGGCTCGAGCAGGTGCGAAAGCAGGTCATAGTGATCCGGTGGTTCTGAATGGAAGGGCCATCGCTCAACGGATAAAAGGTACTCCGGGGATAACAGGCTGATACCGCCCAAGAGTTCATATCGACGGCGGTGTTTGGCACCTCGATGTCGGCTCATCACATCCTGGGGCTGAAGTAGGTCCCAAGGGTATGGCTGTTCGCCATTTAAAGTGGTACGCGAGCTGGGTTTAGAACGTCGTGAGACAGTTCGGTCCCTATCTGCCGTGGGCGCTGGAGAATTGAGGGGGGCTGCTCCTAGTACGAGAGGACCGGAGTGGACGCATCACTGGTGTTCGGGTTGTCATGCCAATGGCATTGCCCGGTAGCTAAATGCGGAAAAGATAAGTGCTGAAAGCATCTAAGCACGAAACTTGCCCCGAGATGAGTTCTCCCTGACCCTTTAAGGGTCCTGAAGGAACGTTGAAGACTACGACGTTGATAGGTCGGGTGTGTAAGCGCAGCGATGCGTTGAGCTAACCGATACTAATGAACCGTGAGGCTTAACCTTACAACGCCGAAGCTGTTTCGGCGAAGAGACAGACAATCAAATTTCAGCCTTGATACAGATTTAACAGAATTTGCCTGGCGGCTTTAGCGCGGTGGTCCCACCTGACCCCATGCCGAACTCAGAAGTGAAACGCCGTAGCGCCGATGGTAGTGTGGGGTCTCCCCATGTGAGAGTAGGGAACTGCCAGGCATCAAATAAGTAGAGAGGCCATCCGGAAGGATGGCCTTTTTGCGTTTTTGTACCCTCTTCCTTTCCATAAACAAATCACCTATCCCCCCGTATATACGGTAAACTATCCGCGTTTTTGCATCAGGATAGATAGCCTCTATGAACCACTCCCTTAAGCCATGGAATACTTTTGGTATTCAGCGGAATGCTAATCAAATTGTACGTGCCGAAAATGCTCAGCAACTGCTGAATGCATGGCAAAACGCAGCAGAAAACGGAGAACCCGTACTCATTCTGGGCGAAGGAAGCAACGTCCTGTTTCTCGAAGATTTCGCGGGAACCGTGATCGTCAACCGCATTATGGGAATTGATGTAAAAGAGGACGTAGACAGCTGGCATCTGCACGTGGGGGCCGGAGAGAACTGGCACCAGCTGGTGCAATATACCCTGGATAAAGGGATGCCCGGCCTGGAAAATCTTGCCCTTATTCCGGGCTGCGCGGGATCGTCACCCATTCAAAATATCGGTGCCTATGGCATCGAACTGAAAAACGTCTGCGAATACGTTGACTGCATTGAGCTGGCGACGGGGAAAGCCCTGCGTCTGACCGCTGAGCAGTGCCGTTTTGGCTATCGTGACAGCATCTTCAAACATGATTATCAGGATCGCTACGCGATTGTGGCCGTCGGTCTGCGTCTGACGAAGCAATGGAATCCTGTCCTGACGTATGGCGATCTTACCCGTCTGGATCCCGCTACCGTCACTCCTCGCGACGTTTTTGAGTCAGTTTGCCATATGCGAATGACCAAGCTTCCCGATCCGAAAGTGAACGGAAATTCAGGCAGCTTCTTCAAAAACCCGGTAATTGGTCGCGAACATGCTCAAGAATTTATTGCGGCCTGGCCAACGGCTCCGCATTATCCGCAGGCCGATGGCAGCGTGAAGCTGGCGGCAGGATGGCTTATCGATCGGTGTGAACTGAAAGGTGCTACGGTGGGCGGCGCTGCAGTGCATCGCCAACAGGCACTGGTGCTGATCAACCAAAACGATGCCACCAGTGAAGATGTTGTACGGCTGGCGCACCATGTCCGTCAGCGCGTAGGTGAAAAATTTAACGTCTGGCTGGAGCCCGAAGTTCGCTTTATTGGCCGTACGGGTGAGGTTAGCGCCGTGGAGACAATCGCGTGAAGGACAATACCGTTCCCTTAACTCTGATCGGCATCCTTGCTGACGGCGAGTTTCATTCTGGCGAGCAGCTGGGCGAGCAGCTTGGTATGAGCCGTGCCGCTATCAACAAGCATATTCAGACGCTGCGCGACTGGGGAGTAGACGTATTTACTGTCCCCGGTAAAGGGTACAGCCTGCCGGAGCCCATTCAACTGCTGAATGAAGAGACCATCCGCAGCCAGATTGGCCACGGTAGCGTCGCGGTACTGCCGGTGATTGACTCAACCAACCAGTATCTTCTCGACCGTCTGTCAGAACTGCAGTCCGGTGATGCCTGTGTTGCCGAGTATCAACAAGCCGGGCGCGGCCGTCGTGGGCGCAAGTGGTTTTCGCCCTTTGGCGCGAATCTCTACTTGTCCATGTTCTGGCGGCTCGAGCAGGGCCCCGCCGCGGCGATTGGCCTGAGCCTGGTCATCGGGATCGTGATGGCGGAAGTACTGCACGATCTGGGGGCTGATAAGGTCCGGGTAAAATGGCCCAACGACCTTTACCTCAACGATCGTAAGCTGGCGGGCATCCTGGTGGAGTTGACCGGAAAAACCGGCGATGCAGCTCAAATCGTTATTGGTGCCGGGTTGAACATGGTGATGCGTAATGTGCAGAACGATGTCGTGAACCAGGCCTGGACGAACCTGCAGGAAGCGGGGATCGCAATCGATCGTAATACCCTCGCGGTACGTATGATCAACGAGCTGCGCAGTTCGCTGACGCTGTTTGAGCAGGACGGGCTGGCGCCATTCCTGTCACGCTGGAAAAAGCTGGATAACTTTATCAACCGTCCTGTTAAGCTGCTGATTGGTGATAAAGAGATCTACGGTACCTCTCGCGGCATTGATGCGCAGGGTGCCCTGCTCCTTGAGCAGGACGGTGTAATCAAACCCTGGGTTGGCGGTGAAATTTCACTTCGCAGTGCCGAATAACTGAATCGAGATGATGATGCAAAAGCCTGCATGCGCCGCGCTGGTTGTCATGATGAGTTTGCTGTTCTCTCCTCTCTCTCAGGCGAGCCAGGCCTGGGAGAGCTATAAAGCGCGCTTCTTTCAGCCGGATGGACGCATTGTTGATACCGGTAATGGCAATGTCTCCCACACGGAAGGGCAAGGTTTTGCCATGCTGATGGCGGTGGCAAACGATGATAAAGCGACCTTTGATAAACTCTGGAAGTGGACCGACAGCCACCTCAAGAATAAAGAAAACGGGCTTTACTACTGGCGTTATAACCCTGCTGAATCAAATCCTGTTGCCGACAAAAACAATGCCTCTGACGGGGATATGCTTATCGCCTGGGCCTTGTTAAAAGCCAGCGCGCGCTGGCAGGACAAAGGCTACAGCACCGCGTCGGATGCTATCACTAAAGCGCTACTTTCCCACAACGTCACCCGCTATGCGGGTTACCGCGTAATGCTGCCGGGCGTTCAGGGGTTTAAGCTCGAAGACAGCGTTGTGCTTAATCCGTCCTATTTTGTATTTCCTGCCTGGCAGGCATTTGCCGCGCGAAGCCATTTGCATGTATGGAATCAGCTCATTCAGGACGGAGAAAAATTGCTGGAGAAAATGGGCACCGGCAAAGCTAATCTCCCGGCCGACTGGATGTCTCTGGATGCAAAGGGCGCGCTGACGCCTGCAAAAGCCTGGCCGCCACGGATGAGCTATGATGCCATCCGCGTCCCGCTGTATATCCGCTGGTCAAACGCGAAAAGCCCACTTTTGACGCCGTGGCGCAGCTGGTTTGGTCAGTTCCCCCGCGAGCAAACGCCCGCCTGGGTTAACGTTACAACGAACGAATACGCCCCCTACATGATGTCAGGCGGTCATCTGGCGGTACGTGATTTAACGATGGGGCAGTCATCCGGCGAACCGGTAATCACCGAACAAGACGATTACTATTCAGCAAGTTTGAAAATGCTGGTGTGGATCTCAGAAAAATAAGGCTCGCTCCGGCCATGCCCTCTCCCCTATGGGGAGAGGGCCAGAGTGGGGGAGGGATTTTACTGCGGGTACGGCACCCAGTCACCGCCGTTCAGGCGAACATACGGTTTATTCTGGTACTGGATCACCACCGCATTGGCGTTTTCCGAGACCTCTGCCGTTTGCGGCAGTTTATTCGTGAGCTGATCCCAGTTCACGCTATCTTCCACAAACAGCTTGCCGTCTACCGCACGCGCCACCAGTTCTGAAATAGCCAGATAGCTGCTTGGCTGGGCGATCTCAATCGGTGCACCCTGATGCGGCGCCTTCATACCAAAGAATTTAATTCCGGCAGGTACGTTGGTGATGGATGGGCTTGGAATGTCGCGCAGGCCGGAAACCTGCATTCTGTCGCCTTTCAGCGCGCCACCGTGTTCAGGTACAACGACCACCATCACTCTACGGCCCGATTTCTCCAGCTCGGTGAAGAACGCATCCAGCTCATCGAAGAACTTCTGGGCGCGAACCTTATAATCAGCGGTTTTGCTCACGCCCGGATAATGGTTCCCGTCGTGAAGCGGCAGGGTGTTATAGAACGTTGCGCTACGCGAGCCCTCTTCTTTGCTGACGGTTTGCAGCCAGCGCTGGAGCACGGCGGTATCGTCATATACCGGAGAACCGTCAAAGCCCAGCAGCGTGACGGGAAGACCCTTCTGGTCCATCAGCGGCGCCTGCATACCCCCTTCTTCACGCACTTCTTTCAGGAAGTTACCAAACTGACCGTTATGGCCCAGCATCAGGTGCTGCGTAAAGCCCAGTTTGGACAGGTTATCGAAGAGATAACACTGGTTCCCGGTCGGCTGATACAGATTTTTATGCGATGGCTGGCCGCAGCTTGCGCGTAGCAGACGAATCGCCGCCGGGCCGCTATAGGAGGTTGCGGAGTTGAAGTCTTTGAACTGAATATCGAAGTGTGACCACAGCGGATGCGACATCAATCCTGCAGCATCCACATCCGCCCACGAGAGCGAACAGATGTTGATGACCAGCAGTTCAAACGGCTGGGCGTCGGCAGGCAATGCATCCGGGAATTTGGTCTGGCGCTTGTCTTCAGCGGTATAGAAACTGGAAAGCCAGGCATTCAGGTTTGTGGAGGTGGGAGGCGCCGTCTGCGTTGGAATGTCACCGACTACAGGCGTATCCCCTGCGGTCGCAACAGTCGATGCCGCAGACCCTCCCGTGGTGGTGACGGTTGTCGTCGGCTGGCCTGCAGGCCACAGGGAGAAGCTCGGGCCTGCCAGCGTCAGCACGTTCAGCCAGACCATAATAGCGACGACAAACACCGTTACGCGGATCCACTGTGACAGGAACAGCCAGGCGACCAGCAGCACAAAGACTGCGCCGATCATCTGCCAGTTAATAAAGCGTTCAACCAGGTCAAGGATGTAATCGGTGCTGAAACCCGCAACCTGTGACCCCTGGCTCATGATGCTTTCCGGGCCAGGCAACCAGGTATCATGCCAGAACAGGGCAAACCCGAGAGGAATAGCGACCCAGTGGCGTAGACGGTGCAGCCTGATATTAGGGATTGGCATTAGCAGGAATGCCATAAATACCAGGTTAAGCAGCGGGTGGAAATTAAGATAGCCTGCCCACAGCAGGCCAAACTTCACCAGGAAGTAGAAGTTCCAGCCGGAAAGTCCGCGCCAGTATTGCCAGAGCGGCGATGGCGCCGAAGTGGTATAGGAGGAATTAGTCATGTTTTCGGTTTGCCTTGACGTTCGGAGCGCGTGTCAGTGTTCCGGCGGGTTTAATATAGCGAGGTTTTACAAATATTAATCTGGCCGTATCGCGGATGCGGCGTAATGAGTGGCGCGCATAGTAGCCCAGCGGGAAAAAAATCAGCGCACAAAGTATAACCAGTTGAATGATATCGCTGAGATTCATGATGCGCTCTCCTTGCCCTCAGATAATAAGCGGTGTGGTTCGGGGATCCTGCGCCAGACGTGTCCGTCATGCTTCGCATTCAGAATCGGTTTGGTATCGCTCGTTATCGGTAAAGGTTTCGCCCACCGATCGGGCGTCAGAGTCCGCATTTGCACCAGCTCTGCGCTAATCAGGTTATCTTCGAACCAAATCATGCGGTTAGAGAAAATATCGCCGGTCGGTAACGGGAAAATATGGTTCAGGGCGGTATCGAGATCGTTTACCCGGCAGAAGGATAAAAACAGCACCAGGCGGTTATCGCCAATCGTCATGATGTCCCCGGTGCGGTTGGGGCGGCATAAGGTCAGCGCCTGCTCAACGCGGATGCCCGGAACGGGGCGCAGGGCAACCATCACCCCTTTCCCGTCTGCCGGCAGCAGCGTGTTGCTCATCATGTTTCCGACCGCATCACAGAAGGTGTCCCACTTTTGATATCCGCGCAGCTTCATCGGCTGCGTCATGGAGAGCAGGGTGCCGATATCTTCCGGTACGTGGCGGTTAAACTGCTGGCCCTGGATGCTCTCGATAAGCGTCAGGCAGCGTGATAACGGTGCATTCCACGGTATGACCATATTCGCGCCGCAGCCCAGCAGGAGACGCTCGTCCGTTGCGCGCAGGCTGGTAATATTTTCGCGAACCACGATTTTTAATGCGCTACCGCGCTGCCGGCGTAAGGTGTGGATGTGTCTCGCCAGCGTTTCGATTTGGTTATTCTGCGTTAAAGAGAAAACAATGGTCGCCGCCTGCGTCGTGCGGGCATCGTTAAATAACGCTTCATTCGTTTCGTAGAGTGACCAATTTTCAGAAAGCGCAGGCGCACCTTCTAATACCGCAATATGGCTCAGAATGCGCTTTTCATCGCTGCGCGGCTGGACCACGGTTTCTTCCTGTTGGGCGAGATGCCATTCACCCTCAATTTTTTTGAGCATCAGCTGCTGCCGGGCGCTCACCCCTTTTTCATTGCACCAGAACGCAATATCGTAAAGATAGCTGTCAGTCTGGTCATGGATACTTGCCAGACCGAAAAGAGAGCGATATTCGCCCATTAAAAGTGAAAAAAGCTTGTCATTATTACTGCCAGGGTTAATGACCAGAACCGTGCAGTTTTGATTCTTTGCCCATTTATGGATCCTGCTCAGCCAATGCAACAGTTTTTCTGAGGGGATATTTTGCAGCACGTTACCCGTACATTTAAGAATCAGTAAATGGTGGGTCGGATCAATCGAGCACTGAATGTCTCGGGGCAAAAAGTATAGACTATCCGCCTCCGCTGACATGGAAAATAATTTTACGGTTTGTGGACCTCTGTCACTTTCGAGCCTGATGATTTTCTTCGGTTCTTCGCCCATAGTGATGACAGCGACGCGGGAATCCTTATCCTGTGCGGCAATCGTTTGGTTTACCAGACTTATTGCGTCTTCGTTGCGATCCGTATTAATCCACCAGACTCCTCCGACTGGCATGTGGCGCAATTCGTCCCATAATGACTGGATGCCAATAGAAAATATGGAGTCCACAGTGTCCCTCTTTTCGTCTAATTTATCTGTATCTCAGTTTACTAGCGTAAGCGTAGAAATAAACCTAACATTGAAATTAAAGAACATCAGATTTAGCATGTAAATGAAATTTCGTGGGCAGGAAGCCCCGCTCCATCTGATCTTGTGACTTTACACAAAGGGATGAAATAAAAATGCATAATAACGAACCCGGAACGCCTGTCGACTCAAGCCTGGGTTACACATTCCAAAACGATTTTCTGGCACTTACGCAGGCTTTTTCTTTGCCTGAAATAGACTACACCGATATTTCCCAGCGGGAACAGTTGGCCGCGGCTATTAAACGTTGGCCGTTATTAGCTGAATTTGCCCAACAACAATAAGGGAGCCATTGATGGCCATAATCGGATTACAGGGCGTCCGTGGCGGTGTAGGTACAACCTCCGTTACTGCGGCGCTGGCGTGGTCATTACAGCTATTAGGTGAATCGGTGCTGGTTATTGACGCCTGCTCCGACAATTTGCTGCGCATGTTTTTTAACGTCGACTTTACCCGCAAAGAGGGTTGGGCCCGTGCTCTGCTGGATGATAAAGACTGGCGAGACGCGGGTATGCGCTATACCTCCCAGCTTGATTTACTCCCCTATGGGCAATTAACTGAATCCGAACGTGAGAATGAAGCTGCGTACCAGCGTCTGCTTTCGCAATTCACCACCGCGCTGCAAAGCCTGCATGACAAGGGTGATTATCAGTGGATACTGTTAGATTTGCCGCACGGGGCTGCCGCGTTGACCCGTCAGCTTATCGCGCAATGCGACCATGTCCTCTCGATCGTCAACGTGGATACAAACTGCCATATCCGCCTGCATCAGCAGCCGTTGCCGCCGCACGCCCATTTACTGATTAACGATCTGCGCATCGGCAGCCAGATTCAGGACGATCTGTATCAGGTGTGGCTCCAGAGCCAGCGTCGCCTGCTGCCGATGGTGATCCATCGTGATGAAGGGATGGCGGAGTGCCTTGCTTCCAAACAGCCTCTCGGGGAATACCGTAGCGATTCGCTGGCGGCGGAAGAGATCCTGACGTTAGCGAACTGGTGTTTACTGCATTTCGCTAAACGGCCGGAACCTGCCGGGAGCGCGGTATGAGTCGTCTGTCGACCTGGTTGCTCATCCCGCCGGTCAGTTCGCGGCTAAGCCAACGCTACCGGCATTATCGTCGTCACGGTGCGTCGTCGTTGAGCGCCGCGTTTGGCTGTTTCTGGATGATTCTGGCCTGGGTCTTTATTCCCCTTGAACACCCCCGCTGGCAAGGTATTCGTGCACGGCACAGCGAACTTTATCCGCACATTAATCCCGACAGACCACGCCCATTAGATCCGGCGCGTTATGCCATCCAGGCCGTCTGGCTGGTCGCCACGTCGGGCAGATCTGAAAAATCGACGCCGCGCTGGCGGAGTTTCGATCGCGTCCAGAACTTACGGGAACGTTATCACCAGTGGATGGACAGGCTACCCGATAGCTTCAGCGATAAAACCAGCCATCTGGACAACCACAAAGAGCTCGGGCATCTGCATCCGGGCTTGCGGCGTTTTATCCTCGGCGTCATTGTCGTCTTCTCGCTTATTCTGGCACTGGTCTGTATTACACAGCCCTTTAACCCGCTGGCGCAGTTTACCTTCCTGATCCTGCTGTGGGGCGTTGCGCTGCTGGTACGGCGCTTACCGGGCCGTTTCTCTGCCCTGATGCTGATTGTGCTGTCGCTGACCGTTTCCTGCCGCTACATCTGGTGGCGTTATACCTCGACGCTGAACTGGGATGACCCGGTCAGCCTGGTGTGTGGCTTGATCCTGCTGTTTGCTGAAACCTACGCGTGGATAGTGCTGGTGCTGGGCTACTTCCAGGTGATCTGGCCATTGAACCGCCAGCCGGTTCCGCTGCCGAAAGACACCAACCTGTGGCCGTCGGTCGATCTCTTTGTGCCCACCTACAACGAAGACCTGAGCGTGGTGAAAAACACCATTTATGCCGCGTTGGGCATTGACTGGCCGAAAGATAAGCTCAAAATCTGGATCCTTGATGACGGCGGTCGCGCGGAGTTCCGCCAGTTCGCAGACGAAGTTGGCGTGGAGTATATCGCCCGTACCACGCACGAGCATGCGAAAGCCGGTAACATCAACAACGCGCTGAAATACGCCAAAGGGGAGTTCGTCTCCATCTTTGACTGCGACCACGTGCCGACGCGCTCGTTCCTGCAGATGACCATGGGCTGGTTCCTGAAAGAAAAAGAGCTGGCGATGATGCAGACGCCGCACCACTTCTTCTCGCCGGATCCGTTCGAGCGTAACCTGGGCCGTTTCCGCAAAACCCCGAACGAAGGCACGTTGTTCTACGGCCTTGTGCAGGACGGAAACGACATGTGGGATGCCACCTTCTTCTGCGGCTCCTGTGCGGTTATCCGCCGCGGGCCGCTGGATGAAATTGGCGGTATCGCCGTTGAGACCGTGACCGAAGATGCCCATACCTCGCTGCGTTTACACCGTCGCGGCCACACCTCTGCGTATATGCGCATTCCGCAGGCGGCGGGTCTGGCTACGGAGTCACTCTCGGCGCACATCGGCCAGCGTATCCGCTGGGCGCGCGGCATGGTGCAGATATTCCGCCTGGACAACCCGCTGGCCGGTAAAGGGCTGAAGCTGGCGCAGCGCCTGTGCTACGTCAACGCCATGTTCCACTTCCTGTCCGGTATCCCACGGCTTATCTTCCTCACCGCGCCGCTGGCGTTCCTGCTCCTTCATGCCTATATCATCTACGCTCCGGCGCTGATGATTGCGCTGTTTGTTCTGCCGCACATGATCCACGCGAGCCTGACGAACTCGAAGATTCAGGGGAAATACCGCCATTCGTTCTGGAGTGAAATCTACGAAACGGTGCTGGCGTGGTATATCGCGCCGCCAACGATGGTCGCGCTGATTAATCCGCATAAAGGGAAGTTTAACGTCACCGCGAAAGGCGGGCTGGTGGAAGAGGAGTATGTCGACTGGGTTATCTCCCGTCCGTATATCTTCCTGGTGCTGCTTAATATCGTGGGGGTGATTGTCGGTATCTGGCGCTACTACTACGGCCCGGCAAACGAGGTATTAACGGTATTCGTCAGTATGGCATGGGTGTTCTACAACCTGATTATCCTCGGCGGCGCGGTCGCGGTGTCGGTGGAAAGCAAACAGGTACGACGCGCGCATCGCGTCGAGATCAGCATGCCGGCGGCCATTGCCCGCGAAGACGGACACCTCTTCTCCTGTACCGTACATGACTTCTCCGACGGCGGCCTGGGGATCAAAATCAACGGCCAGGCGAAGGTGCTGGAAGGGCAGAAGGTCAACCTACTGCTTAAGCGCGGCCAGCAGGAGTACGTCTTCCCGACGCAGGTTGCGCGTGTGTCAGGCAATGAGGTCGGTCTGCAGCTGATGCCGCTGACCAAAAAGCAACACATCGATTTTGTGCAGTGTACGTTTGCCCGCGCGGATACGTGGGCTCTGTGGCAGGACAGCTTCCCGGAAGACAAACCTCTGGAAAGCCTGCTCGATATTCTGAAGCTGGGGTTCCGTGGCTATCGTCACCTTGCAGAATTTGCCCCGTCGTCTGTGAAATTAATTTTCCGGTCACTTACTTCGCTGGTTTCCTGGGTCGTGTCGTTCATTCCGCGTCGCCCTGAGCGAGATGAAGCGAAGCAATCGGACCCGGTTATGGCTCAACAATGATGATAACGCGATGAAAACAAAACTTTCCTGGTTATGTGCAGTGGCAATGGGGATGAGTGCGCTTCCCTTAACGATGGCTAACGCAGCGCCTGAAAACGCGGCGGCCACGCCTGCTCCTACGGTTCCTGTCGTCGCGCAAGCGACCGACCCGGTTGTCACGGCGGCACCGGGACAAACGGAAAACGTAGTCCCGAATCAGCCAACGGCGGGGAATACGCTACCGGCCAACAATCAGGTCGTTGGGCAAGTCATGCCTGGCGTACCGGGCGCCAACGCGCCTGTCGTCGCGGAGAATGCCCCATCGCGTGATGTGAAGCTGACGTTTGCCCAGATTGCGCCTCCGCCGGGCAGCATGGTGCTGCGTGGCATCAACCCTAACGGCGGCATTGAGTTCGGGATGCGCAGCGACGAGGTGGTCTCGAATGCGGTGCTGAACCTTGAGTACACGCCGTCGCCGTCGCTGCTGCCCGTGCAGTCTCAGCTCAAGGTCTACCTGAATGATGAGCTGATGGACGTTCTGCCGGTCACGAAAGAGCAGCTGGGCAAGAAAACCCAGGCGCAGGTGCCGATCAACCCGCTGTTCATCACCGACTTTAACCGTGTCCGCCTGGAATTCGTCGGCCACTACCGCGACGTTTGTGAAAACCCGGCCAGCAGCACGCTGTGGATGGACGTAGGGCGTAACTCTTCGCTGCAGATGACCTACCAGTCGCTGGCGCTGAAAAACGACCTTTCCGCGTTTCCGGTTCCGTTCTTCGACTCGCGCGATAACCGCCAGTTAACGCTGCCGATGGTCTTTGCGAGCTCTCCGGACGTCACCGAACAGCTTGCGGCGACTATCGTCGCGTCGTGGTTTGGTTCCCGCTCCGGCTGGCGCGGTCAGAGCTTCCCGGTCATGTACGACAAAATGCCCGACAGAAGCGCGATTGTGTTTGCGACTAACGCCAAACGTCCTGCGTTCCTGCGCGATCACCCGGACGTCAAGGCGCCCACGATTGAAATGATTAGCCACCCGGACAACCCGTATGTGAAGCTGCTGGTGGTCTTCGGCCGTGATGAAAAAGATCTAGTGCAGGCGGCAAAAGGCATTGCGCAGGGGAACATCCTGTTCCGCGGTAATAGCGTCGTTGTCGATGAGGTGAAGCCGCTGCTGGCGCGTAAGCCTTACGATGCCCCTAACTGGGTGCGTACCGACCGCGCAATTAGTTTCGGCGAACTGAAAACTTATGAAGAGCAGCTGCAGGCGACGGGGCTTGAGCCTTCGCCAATCAGCCTGTCGCTGAACCTGCCGCCGGACCTGTATCTGCTGCGCACTAACGGTATCGATATCAATCTGAACTACCGTTACACCGCGCCGTCGACCAAAGACAGCTCGCGCATGGACATTAGCCTGAACAACCAGTTCCTGCAGTCCTTTAGCCTGACAAGCACGCAGGATACCAATCGCCTGATGCTCCGTCTGCCGGTACTGCAGGGTCTGCTGGACGGTAAAACCGATGTGTCTATCCCGGCGCTGAAGCTGGGTGCGATTAACCAGCTGCGTTTCGACTTCCAGTATATGAACCCGATGCCCGGCGGCTCGGTGGATAACTGCATCACCTTCCAGCCGGTACAGAACCATGTGGTGATCGGTGATGAATCCACTATCGACTTCTCAAAGTACTATCACTTTATTGCGATGCCGGATCTGCGCGCGTTTGCCAATGCCAGCTTCCCGTTCAGCCGCATGGCAGACCTGTCTGAGTCTATCGTCGTGATGCCGAAAACACCGTCTGAAGGTCAGGTTACGACACTGCTGGATGCGATGGGCACCGTTGGGGCGCAAACCGGTTTGCCGGCGATTAACGTGACGCTGACCGATGATGGCAGCCAAATCCAGAACAAAGATGCCGATATCATGGTAATCGGCAGCATTCCGGACAAGCTGAAGGATGACAAGCGCGTCGATCTGCTGGTCCAGGCGGCCCAGTCATGGGTGAATACGCCGCTGCGTCAGACCGAGTTCCCAAGCATTATGCCGGACAGCGGCGATCGTCAGGCGAACGTAAGAACCAGCATCAGTTCATCGGGACCGATGGCGGCCATCGTGGGCTTCCAGTCGCCGTATAACGACCAGCGTAGCGTCATCGCACTGCTGGCAGACAGCCCTCGCGGCTATGAGCTGTTAAACACGGCCATGAACGACAGCGGTAAACGTGCGTCAATGTTCGGCTCGGTTTCCGTTATCCGTGAATCGGGCGTCAACAGCCTGCGCGTGGGTGATGTCTACTACGTGGGCCATCTGCCGTGGTTCGAGCGTCTGTGGTATGCGCTGTCTAACCACCCGGTACTGCTGGCCATTCTGGCCGCGGTCAGCGTCGTTCTGCTGGCGTGGGTACTGTGGCGTCTGCTGCGTATCATCAGCCGTCGTCGCCTGAACCCGGACCATGAGTAAGATGTGATGAAAGGCTTTCGCTGGTGTGTATTAGCAGCGTTGATGCTGGCGGCGACGAATCTGCGCGCCGCCTGTAGCTGGCCTGCCTGGGAGCAGTTTAAACAGGACTATATCAGCGAAAGCGGGCGCGTCATTGACCCCAGCGACGCGCGAAAAATTACCACCTCTGAAGGGCAAAGCTATGCGCTGTTCTTTGCGCTGGCGGCCAATGACCGTAAAGCGTTTGATGTGCTGCTGGCGTGGACGCGCGACAACCTCGCTCAGGGCGATATAGCGCAAAACCTGCCTGCCTGGCTGTGGGGGCAAAAGGACAAAGAGACCTGGGCGGTTATCGACCCTAACTCCGCGTCCGATGCTGATGTCTGGATTGCCTGGTCGCTGCTGGAAGCCGGAAGGCTGTGGAAAAACCCGGACTACACCCGCACGGGAAAGGCGCTGCTTAAACGTATCGCCAGCGAGGAAGTGGTCAAGGTGCCGGGGCTGGGCTCTATGTTACTTCCGGGTAAGGTCGGCTTTGCTGAAGAGAACGCCTGGCGCTTTAACCCCAGCTATCTCCCTCCGCAGCTTGCCAGCTACTTCACCCGTTTCGGCGCCCCCTGGACGACGCTACGTGAAACCAACCTGCGTTTACTGCTGGAGACCGCACCGAAGGGGTTCTCCCCAAACTGGGTGCAATACCAGAAAAACAGAGGCTGGCAGCTGAAGCAGGATGCGTCGCTGGTGGGCAGCTATGACGCCATCCGCGTCTATCTCTGGGTGGGCATGATGAGTGAGAAAGACCCGCAGAAGGCCCGTTTGCTGGCGCGATTCCAGCCGATGGCGAAGGTGACGGCAAAACAGGGCGTACCGCCGGAGAAAGTCGATGTGGCAACCGGCAAACGCACGGACACAGGTCCGGTCGGCTTCTCTGCGTCCATGCTGCCCTTTTTACAAAACAGGGATGCACAAGCGGTGCAGCGCCAGCGCGTGGCCGATCGCTTTCCCGATAATAATGCCTACTACAGTTATGTACTGACCCTCTTTGGTCAAGGGTGGGATCAGCATCGTTTTCGCTTCACCGCACAGGGTGAATTAATACCGGATTGGGGCCAGGAATGCGCAAGTTCACAGTAAATCTACTCAGTTTATCGCTTGGTCTGGCCCTGATGCCGCTGGCCGAGGCCGCCAATTCCCCCCAGCAGCAACAGCTGCTGGAGCAGGTCCGTCTGGGCGAATCGACGCAGCGCGAAGATTTGGTTCGCCAGTCGCTCTATCGCCTTGAGCTGATTGACCCGAACAACCCCGACGTGATCGCCGCGCGCTTCCGCTATCTGCTTCGACAGGGTGACAATGCGGGCGCACAAAAAGAGCTGGATCGCCTGAAAGGGATGGCGCCGGGTTCGAGCGCGTATAAGTCGTCCCGCAATACCATGCTTCTCTCTACGCCCGATGGCCGTCAGGCGCTACAGCAGGCTCGTCTGCTCGCCACCACCGGCCACACGCAGGAAGCGATCGCGGCCTACGAAAAGCTGTTTGCAGGGGACCCTCCTGGCGGGGAATTAGCCGCAGAGTACTGGACCGTTGTCGCCAAAGATCCGGCCAGGCGTAATACCGCCATTAACCAGCTGAAGAAGATCAATGCCAGCAGTCCCGGCAATACCCAGCAGCAGGCGGCGCTCGCGCAGCTCCTGTTCCAGAGCGGCCGCCGTGATGAAGGCTTTACCGTGTTGCAGGATATGGCCAAATCCAACAGCGGCCGTAACCAGGCCTCTGATATGTGGTATCAGCAGATCAAAGACCAGCCAGCCAGCAGCGCCAGCGTTAGCGCACTGCAAAAATACCTGAGCGTGTTCAGCGACGGCGATAACGTCACGGCGGCGCGCGCCCAGCTTGAAGCGCAGCAAAAACAGCTCGCCGATCCGGCATTCCGGGCGAAGGCCGAAGGGCTTGCCGCGGTGGATGCCGGGCAGGGCGGTAAAGCGGTCGCGGAACTGCAGAAAGCCGTGAGTGCCAACCATGCCGACAGCGAAGCCGTGGGCGCGCTCGGGCAGGCGTATTCACAGAAAGGCGATCGCGCCCGCGCGGTGGCGCAGTTTGAAAAGGCGATCGCGCTCGATCCGCAGAGTGACAACCGCGATAAATGGGACAGCCTGCTTAAGGTTAACCGCTACTGGCTGCTGATCCAGCAGGGTGACGCGGCGCTGAAGGCCAACAACACGGCCCAGGCGGAACGCAATTTCCAGCAGGCGCGCAGTATCGATAACACCGACAGCTATGCGGTACTGGGGCTGGGCGATACCGCCGCCGCGCGCAAGGATAACGATGCCGCAGAGCGCTATTACCGCCAGGCGCTGCGTATGGACAGCGGCAACAGCAATGCGGTACGCGGCCTTGCCAATATTTATCGCGCGCAGTCGCCTGAAAAGGCCACCCAGTTTATCCAGTCACTCTCCGCGAGCCAGCGTCGCAGCATCGATGACATTGAACGCAGCCTGACCAACGAACAGCTCTCCGCTCAGGCCGAGAAGCTGGAAAGCCAGGGTCAGTATGCCCAGGCGGCGGAGATCCAGCGTCGGCGTCTTGCGCTCTCGCCGGGTGACGTCTGGATCACCTACCGCCTCTCGCGCGATCTCTACAGCGCGGGGCAGCACAGCCAGGCCGATAATCTGATGCGCCAGCTGGCGAGCCAGAAGCCGGGCGATCCGGATCAGGTTTATGCCACCGGGCTTTATCTCTCCGGAAACGATCGGGACAGAGCCGCCCTGGCGCACCTGAACACCCTGCCGCGTGATAAGTGGAACGGCAACATTCAGGAGCTGGCGGACCGTCTGCAAAGCAACCAGGTGCTGGAAACCGCTAACCGCCTGCGCGACAGCGGGAAAGAGCAGGAGGCAGAAACCCTGCTTCGCCAGCAGCCGGTATCCACGCGTATCGACTTAACCCTCGCGGACTGGGCGCTGCAGCGTGGCGACCGCGCGGCGGCAAAAAATGCCTACAGCACCGTGCTGCAGCGCGAGCCGCAAAACGAAGACGCTCTCCTGGGTCTGACCGAGGTTTACATTGCGGAAGGCGATAAGGACGCGGCCCGTGCGGAGCTGGCAAAACTGCCTGCCGAGCAAAATGGCCAGCCGCTCTCCGTCAACATGCAGCGCCGGATAGCCATGGCGCAGGCGGGCCTGGGCGATACGGCGGCGGCAGAGCAGACCTTCAGCAAGCTGATCCCGCAGGCAAAATCGCAGCCGCCTTCCATGGACAGCGCGCTGGTGATGCGTGATGCCGCGCGTTTCCAGGCGCAAAACGACCAGCCTCAGCAGGCGCTGGAAACGTATAAAGATGCCATGGTGGCCTCCGGCGTGACCACTACCCGTCCGGCCGACAACGACAGCTTTACCCGCCTGACGCGCAATGATGAAAAAGACGACTGGCTGAAGCGCGGCGTGCGCAGCGATGCGGGCGAGCTTTACCAGCAGCAGGATCTGAACGTCACGCTGCAGCATGACTACTGGGGCTCCAGCGGCACGGGCGGTTATTCCGATCTGAAAGCGCACACCACCATGCTGCAGGTCGATGCGCCGCTGTCCGACGGTCGGATGTTCTTCCGAAGCGATCTGGTGAATATGGATGCCGGTTCGTTTGCCACCAGCAACGGGACGTACGATCCAAAATGGGGTACCTGCGCCGAAACGCCGTGTAGCGGCAGCACCAACCAGTCGGCCAACGGCGCGAGCGTGGCGGTTGGCTGGCAGAATAAAACCTGGGCATGGGATATTGGCACCACGCCGATGGGCTTCGACGTGGTGGATGTGGTCGGCGGCGTGAGCTACAGCAGCGATCTCGGGCCGATTGGCTACACCCTGAACGCGCATCGTCGTCCGATCTCCAGCTCCGTGCTGGCGTTCGCGGGCCAAAAAGACACCAATACCGATACCACATGGGGCGGCGTACGCTCGACCGGCGGCGGCGTGAGCGTAAGCTATGACAAAGGTGAGGCGAACGGCATCTGGTCGAGCCTGAACATGGATAGCCTCACCGGTAAAAATGTGGAAGATAACTGGCGCATCCGCTGGATGACCGGCTATTACTACAAGCTGATCAATGCAAACAACGAGCGCCTGACGGTCGGTGTCTCTAACATGGTCTGGCACTATGACAAAGATCTCAGCGGCTATACCCTCGGACAGGGCGGCTACTACAGCCCGCAGGAGTACGTCTCCTTCGCGCTGCCGGTGACGTGGCGTAAACGTACCGAGAACTGGTCGTGGGAGCTTGGCGGGTCCGTCTCCTGGTCGCACTCGAAGACAAACGACGAGTTGCGTTATCCGAAGCAGGGGCTAATTCCAACCGATGAGCCCGGTCGATACACCGACAGAGGCGCGATGGAAACCGGGAGCAGTTCCTCCGGTACGGGTTATACCGCAAGAGCGATTGTGGAACGCCGCGTGACCTCCAACTGGTTTGTCGGTCTGGGCGTGGATATTCAGGAAGCGAAAGACTATACCCCGAGCCATGCGCTGCTCTACGTGCGTTACTCTGCCGCGGGCTGGCAGGGCGACATGGACTTACCGCCGCAGCCGCTCATGCCGTATGCGGACTGGTAATCGGATTTAACTTAATCCATTTGTAAGTCTCTCTTAAAAGTGCAGCAATCGGGTATACTCAGGCGCACCAGGTTCACTCCCTGGTGCGCCCTGCGCTTCGAGTTCTGTGGAGAGTCATTTTGCGTGTCAGCCGTTCTTTAACGATCAAACAGATGGCGATGGTTTCTGCCGTCACAATGCTGTTTGTCTTCCTCTTCTGCGTCATTTTGCTGTTTCATTCCGTACAGCAGAATCGCTATAACACGGCTTCACAACTTGAAAGCATCGCTCGTTCGGTGCGTGAACCGCTCTCTGCGGCGATCCTCAAAGGGGATATTCCCGACGCGGAAACGATTTTAAAACGCATCCAGCCCGCCGGTATTGTCAGCCGGGCGGATGTGGTGCTGCCCAATCAGTTCCAGGCGCTACGGATGAGCTTTATTCCCGAACGCCCCGTCCCGGTCACGGTCATGCGGATGTTTGAGCTGCCGGTACAAATTTCACTGCCGATCTATTCGCTCGAACGACCGGCCAACCCTCAGCCGTTAGCCTACCTCGTACTGCAGGCGGACTCCTACCGCATGTATAAGTTCGTGATGAGCTGGGTTGCTACATTAGTGACCACTTACTTACTTTTAACGCTAATCCTCAGCGTCGCGCTGACCTGGTGTATCAACCGGCTGATTGTCCACCCTTTGCGCCGCATCGCCCGGGAGCTGAACGATCTCTCCCCGCAGGAACAGGTGGGACACCAGCTCCCGCTGCCGCGTCTTCATCACGACGATGAAATCGGCATGCTGGTGCGCAGCTACAACATCAACCAGCAGCGCGTCATGCGCCAGCAGGATGAGCTTAACAGCAGTGCGACCCGCTTCCCGGTCTCGGAGCTGCCGAACAAGGCGTTCCTGATGGCGATGCTGGAGCAGACCGTCGCCCGTCAGCAAACCACGGCGCTGATGGTAATCGCCTGCGAAACCCTGCAGGACACGGCGGGCGTGCTCAAAGAGAGCCAGCGCGAGATGCTGCTGCTGACGCTGGTGGAGAAAATAAAAACCGTTCTGGCGCCGCGCATGGTGCTGACGCAGGTCAGCGGCTATGATCTGGTGGTTATCGCGCACGGTGTGAAAGAGCCGTGGCACGCTATCACGTTAGGTCAGCAAGTACTCACTGTCATTAACGAGCGGCTGCCGGTGCAGGGCATTCAGCTGCGCCCGAGCGCCAGCATCGGGATTGCGATGTTCTACGGCGACCTGACGGCGGAGCAGCTCTATCGTCGCGCGTTCTCGGCGGCCTTCACCGCCCGGCGAAAAGGCAAAAATCAGATCCAGTTCTTTGACCCGGAGCAGATGGAAAAGGCGCAGCAGCGCCTGACGGAAGAGAGCGATATTCTGACGGCGATGGACAACCGCCAGTTTGCCATCTGGCTCCAGCCGCAGGTGAATTTGCTGACGGGCGAAGTGAAAAGCGCCGAAGCCTTACTGCGCATGCAGCAGCCGGATGGCTCGTGGGAGCTGCCGGAAGGGCTGATAGAACGCATTGAATCCTGTGGTCTGATCGTGAGCGTGGGGCACTGGGTGCTGGAAGAGTCATGCCGCCAGCTTGCGGCGTGGCAGGAGCGGGGCATCATGCTGCCGCTCTCGGTGAATCTTTCTGCCCTGCAGCTTATGCACCCGACCATGGTCTCCGAGCTGCTGGAGCTTATTCATCGCTACCGCATTCAGCCCGACACGCTGATACTCGAAGTCACGGAGAGCCGCCGCATCGACGATCCGAATGAAGCCGTGGCGATCCTGAAGCCGCTGCGTAATGCCGGGATCCGCATCGCGCTGGATGATTTTGGCATGGGTTACGCCGGGTTACGCCAGCTTCAGCACATGAAAACGCTGCCGGTGGACGTGCTTAAGATCGACAAAACCTTTGTTGACGGGCTCCCGGACGACAGCAGCATGGTGGAGGCGATTATCCAGATGGCGCGCAGCCTGAAACTGCACGTGATTGCCGAAGGCGTCGAAAACGAAGCCCAGCGCGACTGGCTCGCTGCCGCGGGCGTGGAGTACGGCCAGGGGTTCCTCTTTGCCCGGGCGGTACCGTCGGATGTTTTCGAACAACGCTACCTGGCCGACGCCGACCATAACGCAAAAGTGTAATTTTGTTGCTGGCTTGTGCGAGCCAGCTCAAAGTTCTTAACATTTGTGTTTCAAATTTGAAGTTGCTTTATTTCTGTCCTGTTATGTGGGTGTTATTTTAAAGCCGCAGGTTAACCATAACCTTACAAAGCCTGTGGTTTTTCTTCCCAAGGACACCCTATGAAAACCTCAATCTTCAAGAGCCTTTACTTTCAGGTCCTGACGGCCATCGCAATCGGTATTCTGCTTGGTCACTACTACCCTGAACTGGGCGCGCAGATGAAACCGCTTGGCGACGCGTTCGTTAAGCTCATCAAAATGGTCATCGCCCCGGTGATCTTCTGTACGGTGGTGACCGGTATCGCTGGCATGGAAAGCATGAAGGCGGTTGGTCGTACCGGTGCAGTGGCCCTTCTCTATTTTGAAGTGGTCAGCACCATTGCCCTGATTATCGGTCTGATCATTGTTAACGTGGTACAGCCTGGTGCCGGAATGAACGTCGACCCGTCGACGCTGGATGCCAAAGCGGTCGCGGTCTACGCTGAGCAGGCGAAGGATCAGGGCATTGTGGCCTTCCTGCTGGACGTGATACCCGGCAGCGTGATCGGCGCGTTTGCCAGCGGCAATATCCTGCAGGTGCTGCTGTTTGCCGTCATGTTTGGCTTTGCCCTGCACCGTCTGGGCAGCAAAGGCCAGCTGATCTTTAACGTGATTGAAAGCTTCTCGCAGGTCATCTTCGGCATCATCAACATGATCATGCGCCTGGCACCCATTGGTGCCTTCGGTGCGATGGCGTTCACCATCGGTAAATACGGCGTGGGCACGCTGGTGCAGCTGGGCCAGCTGATTATCTGCTTCTACATTACCTGTATTCTTTTCGTGGTGGTGGTGCTGGGCTCAATCGCCCGCGCGACGGGTTTCAGCATCTTCAAGTTCATCCGCTACATTCGTGAAGAGCTGCTGATTGTGCTGGGAACTTCGTCTTCGGAGTCTGCGCTGCCGCGTATGCTCGACAAGATGGAAAAACTGGGCTGCCGTAAGTCGGTGGTGGGGCTGGTCATTCCGACGGGCTATTCGTTCAACCTGGATGGCACCTCGATATACCTGACGATGGCCGCAGTGTTTATCGCGCAGGCGACCAACAGCCATATGGATATCTTCCATCAAATCACCCTGCTGGTGGTGCTCCTGCTCTCGTCGAAAGGCGCGGCGGGGGTGACGGGGAGTGGGTTTATCGTACTGGCAGCGACCATCTCTGCGGTGGGCCATCTGCCGGTGGCTGGCCTGGCGCTGATCCTGGGTATTGACCGCTTTATGTCTGAAGCGCGTGCGCTAACCAACCTGGTGGGTAACGGTGTGGCCACCGTCGTGGTCGCGAAATGGGTAAAAGAGCTGGATCACAAAAAGCTCGACGATACGTTAAATAATCGTACCACTGACAGCAAACCCGCGGATTTATCCTCCTAAATCTTGCCACAATAGCCCGCATTCCCTTGTCGGGATGCGGGCGTCTGCGCATAATAACCGTTCATACCTGTCATACTTCGACAAGATTTTTTTTGGGTATATTTCACTTCCGTCCGTGACGTTTGGCTAAACACGCGGTCTAATCGAGGTGTTTTCATCGTCATCTTTTAGAGTTCTCACGTCGCGAGACACTCTTTTTAACCAGGATTGTTGATCAGGGGTTCACATGCAGGGCACAAAAATTCGACTCTTAACCGGCGGTTTGCTGATGATGGCAGCAGCCAGTTATGTGCAGGCAGATGCGCTCCAGCCAGACCCGGCCTGGCAACAGGGAACGTTGGCGAATGGTTTCCAGTGGCAAGTTTTAGCCACCCCGCAACGTCCCAGCGACCGTATCGAAATCCGTCTGTCTGTGAATACCGGCTCCCTCACTGAAAGCACCCAGCAGACCGGTTTAAGCCACTTTATTCCTCGACTGGCGCTCACGCAGAGCGGCAGTCTGCAAGCTGTTCAGGTACGTTCACTTTGGCAACAGGCCATCGACCCGAAACGTCCCTTACCGCCGGCGGTGGTCTCTTACGACTACACCATGTTTAACCTGAGCCTGCCGAACAACCGCAACGATCTCCTCAAAGAAGCGCTCACCTACCTCTCAGATGCCACCGGCAAACTGGCGATTACGCCTGAGACCGTGAATTACGCGCTGAGCAACAGTGACATGGTGGCGACCTGGCCTACGGACACCAAAGAGGGCTGGTGGCGCTATCGCCTGAAGGGCTCCTCGCTGCTGGGCCACGATCCCGCGGAACCGCTTAAACAGCCCGTTGATGCTGAGCAGGTTAAATCCTTCTACCAGAAGTGGTACACCCCGGATGCAATGACCCTGATTGTGGTTGGCAACGTCGATAGCCGCGCGGTGATTGAGCAGATCAACAAAGCGTTTGGTGATTTGAAAGGCAAGCGCGAAACGCCAGCCCCGGTTCCGACGCTTTCCCCTCTGCGCCCGGAACCGGTTAGCATCATGACCGATACCGTGCGTCAGGACCGTCTCTCAATGATGTGGGACACCGCCTGGCAGCCGATCCGCGAGTCCGCCGCGCTGCTGCGCTACTGGCGTGCAGACCTGGCGCGCGAAGCGCTGTTCTGGCACGTTCAGCAAACGCTGAGTAAAAACAACGTGAAGAATATCGGTCTGGGCTTTGACTGCCGCGTGCTGTTCCAGCGCGCGCAGTGCGCCATTAACGTTGAATCGCCGGGTGATAAGCTGAATGCGAACCTGGGCGTGGTGGCAAAAGAGCTGGCAAAAGTGCGTAAAGAGGGCCTCTCTGAAGAGGAGTTCAACGCCCTGGTGGCGCAGAAGTCGCTTGAGCTGCAGAAGCTCTTTGCGACCTATGCCCGCGCCGACACCGATATCCTGATCAGCCAGCGTATTCGTTCTCTGCAAAACCAGGTGGTCGACATCGCGCCGGAGCAGTATCAAAAACTGCGCCAGGACTTCCTCAGCGGCCTGACCGTCGAAATGCTGAATCAGGACCTGCGTCAGCAGCTGTCTCAGGATATGGCATTGATTCTTCTGCAGCCGAAAGGCGAGCCGGAGTATGACATGAAGGAGTTGCAGGCAACCTGGGAAGGGATTATGACGCCGGTAGCGCAAGCCGCGCAGCCTGCGGCGGCAGATGATTTACATCAGGACGCAACGGATATTCCGCAGGGGCAGTAATCCCCTCACCCTAACCCTCTCCCCAAAGGGGAGAGGGAACTACAAACACCCTCGCCCCTTTGGGGAGAGGGCTGGGGTGAGAGGCAAAGCCCGTTAAGCAGGCATTGCCTCTCGCGGAATAATCGCACCGCGATACTGAATTACGGTGCTGGCCGTCAGGTGGCCGCGCTGCGCCGCCGCTTCCGGCGTTCCACCCGTCAGGCGTACCGCCAGATAACCCGCGCTGAAGGAATCACCGGCCGCCGTGGTATCAATCACTTTCTCTTTGGCTAACTTCACCGCCGGGACCTCAACCACCGCGTCGCCCGTAACGGCAACCAGGCACGAATCCGCTCCGCGCTTAATAACGACTTCACTCACGCCCGCGGCCTGAGTGCGTGCGATAACCTCCTCTACCGGCTTCTCACCCCACAGCGCATCTTCGTCATCCAGCGTCAGGAACGCGATGTCGGTGCATTGCAGCATCCGCTGGTAAACCTGCTGGGTCTCTTCACGGCTGGCCCACAGGCGCGGGCGGTAGTTATTATCGAAAATCACCTTGCCGCCGTTGGCGCGGCATTCGCGCAGCAGGGACAGCAGCTTCTCACGGCTTTCCGGGCTCAGGATCGCCAGGCTGATGCCGCTGAGATAGAGGTAGTCAAAGGTGGCCAGCTCTTCGCAAATAGCGGCTGCGGCTTCGCTTTCCAGCCAGAATTTGGCGGCGGCTTCGTTACGCCAGTAGTAGAAGGTGCGCTCGCCGGTGCTGTCGGTTTCAATGTAGTACAGACCCGGCAGACGGTTTTCCATGCGCTGGATAAGGGAGGTGTGAACATTCTCGCTCTGCCAGGACTCCAGCATCTGCTGGCTGAAACTGTCTGTTCCAAGCGCGGTAACGTAGTTCACGCTCAGCGCGTCAGGGGCAACCTGACGGGCAATATAAACGGATGTGTTCAATGTATCGCCACCAAAACCGCGGCTGACTTCCGCGCCTTTCTGGGACAGCTCAATCATGCATTCGCCAATCACGGCAATTTTTTTGGACATAGTCGTGAACCTGAACAGAGTAAATAAAAAGTAGTGTGCGCTGTGTGGATTATGTGGTCAACCATATTAAAACGACGTTCCAATATTTTTTTTGAGCCAGCGCGTGTTCCGGCAAATTTCTGTCATCTTAATTTCATTTTCGCGGCCAATTGAACATAAAGTTCTCAATTAGCGCGCCGATAACCCAGTGACGAGTCCAGAAAGGTCATCCCATAAAACAGGACATCTGAAATGAAGTCAGAGCAGGTTATCCAGCGGCTGAGCACCACGCCTGAAGCAAGTATTGAGAACTTGCAGGAGCATCGCTACTGGCTGCAGTGTGAGCGCGCGTATACCTATCAACCTATCTATCGCACCGATGGCCGGCTGATGGCGATTGAGATTTTAACGGTCGTGACACACCCTTCGAACCCCTCCCAGCGTATTGCGCCCGACCGCTATTTTGCTGAAGTGGCGGTTCGTCATCGTATCGATGTGCTTGAAGAGCAGCTGCAGATGCTGGCTACAAAGCAGGCCTTCTTTGAGCAGCACGGTATTCTGGCGTCGGTAAACGTGGATGGCCCGACTCTGCTGGCATTGCGCCAGAACGCGAGACTCCAGGCGCTGATTGCCTCCCTGCCGTGGATGCGCTTCGAGCTGGTGGAGCATGTCCGCCTGCCGCAGGACTCGTCTTTTGCCTCGATGTGTGAATTTGGCCCGCTGTGGCTCGACGACTTCGGCACCGGCATGGCGAACTTCTCCGCGCTGAGTGAAGTCCGTTATGATTACATCAAGGTGGCGCGCGACCTGTTTATCATGCTGCGCCAGACCCCGGAAGGACGGAACCTGTTTACGCTGCTGCTGCAGCTGATGAACCGCTACTGCCAGGGCGTGATTGTCGAAGGCGTTGAAACCCTGGAGGAGTGGCGTGATGTGCAAAACTCACCTGCCGCCGCCGCGCAGGGCTATTTCCTCTCCCGCCCGGTGCCAATGGAAACCCTCGAAACCGTGATAACAACCCTCTAATCCGCCCGCTTCCCTTTGTCTGGACTATAGTTTTATAGGCAAGGTCATCAGGAAAGGGGACAAAAAATGACAAAAACAACCAGGGTGATCTCCTGGACAGCAGGGATTTTCTTGTTGTTGATCGTGGTCGCTATCATCATTATCGCTACGTTCGACTGGAACCGTCTTAAGCCGACCATCAACCAGAAAGTCTCAACGGAGCTTAACCGACCCTTCGCGATCCGCGGCGATTTGGGCGTGGTGTGGGAGCGACAGAAAGAGGAGACCGGCTGGCGAAGCTGGATCCCCTGGCCGCACGTCCACGCCGATGACATTATTCTCGGCAACCCGCCGGACATTCCTGAAGTGACCATGGTTCACCTGCCGCGCGTGGAAGCCACGCTTGCACCGCTCGCGCTGCTGACCAAAACGGTCTATCTGCCGTGGATCAAACTCCAGCAGCCGGATGCGCGACTTATCCGCCTCTCTGAAAAAAATAATAACTGGACGTTTAACCTTGCCAGCGATGGCGAAAAAGATCCTAACGCGCAGCCCTCATCGTGGTCGTTCCGCCTCGACAATATCCTGTTCGATCGCGGGCGGATCGCGATTGACGACAAGGTGAGCAAGGCCGACGTGGAGATCCTGGTCGATCCGCTCGGCAAACCGCTGCCGTTTAGCGAAGTGACCGGCAGCCAGGCTAAGGGCGATAAGGCCAGCGTAGGCGATTACGTTTTCGGCCTGACGGCAAAAGGGCGCTACAACGGCCAGCCGCTGACCGGTAAGGGTAAAATTGGCGGCATGCTGGCGCTCAGAAGCGAAGGCACGCCGTTCCCGGTGCAGGCGGACTTCCGCTCTGGCAACACCCGCGTGGCGTTCGTGGGGACGGTTAATGACCCTATGAACATGGGCGGCGTCGATCTCCAGCTGAAGTTTGCAGGCGACTCGCTGGGCGAACTCTATGAGCTGACCGGCGTCCTGCTGCCTGATACGCCGCCGTTTGAAACGGACGGTCATCTGGTCGCGAAAATCAATACGGAAAAATCGTCGGTCTTTGATTACCGCGAGTTTAATGGCCGCATCGGCGACAGCGATATCCACGGTTCACTGACCTACACCACCGGAAAGCCGCGCCCAAAACTGGAAGGCGACGTGGAGTCTCGTCAGCTGAGGCTGGCCGACCTTGGCCCGCTGATCGGCGTGGACTCCGGAAAAGGGACGAAGTCCAAAGAGGTGAAAAAGGACGTTCAGCCTGCGGGTAAAGTTCTGCCGTATGACCGATTTGAAACCGACAAGTGGGACGTGATGGATGCGGACGTACGCTTTAAGGGGCGGAAGATTGAGCATGGCAGCACGCTGCCCATCAGCGACCTCTCAACGCACATCATTCTCAAAAATGCTGACCTGCGCCTGCAGCCGCTGAAGTTTGGCATGGCGGGCGGGACGATCTCTTCGAATATTCATCTGGAAGGCGATAAAAAGCCGATGCAGGGGCGAGCGGAGATCCAGGCGCGCAGGTTAAAGCTAAAAGAGCTGATGCCCAATGTTGAACTGATGCAGAAAACGCTGGGTGAGATGAACGGTGATGCCGACATTCGCGGAACGGGTAACTCCGTAGCGGCGCTGCTGGGCAGCGGCAACGGTAACCTGAAGCTGTTGATGAACGACGGGCTGATCAGCCGTAACCTGATGGAAATCCTGGGTCTTAACGTGGGTAACTTTATCATCGGGCAGATCTTTGGTGATGATGAAGTTCGGGTGAACTGTGCGGCGGCAAACGTGGATCTGGTGAACGGCGTAGCGCGTCCGCAGATTTTCGCCTTTGATACGGAAAACTCGGTCATTAACGTGACCGGCACGGCCAGCATGGCCTCCGAACAGCTTGATTTGACCATCGATCCGGAGAGCAAGGGGATTCGAATCATCACCCTGCGCTCACCGCTCTACGTGCGCGGCACCTTCAAAAATCCGCAGGCGGGCGTGAAGGCCGGACCGTTGATTGCGCGCGGTGCAGTCGCCGCCGCCCTGGCCACGCTGGTGACGCCAGCCGCAGCGCTGCTGGCGCTGATCTCGCCGTCAGAAGGGGATGCTAATCAGTGCCGGAACATTCTGGCGCAGATGAAGAAGTAAGGTGCGGTCTGTTTTGCCGGGTGGCGGCTACGCCTTACCCGGCCTACGAGTCAAATGTAGGCCGGGTAAGCGCAGCGCCACCCGGCATTAGCTTACAAAGCCTGATGCTTCGTTTCGTGCGTCAGCAGCAGCGCAATCAGCGTCAGCGCCGCCATGGACGCAAGATAAACCCCCACATAGAACAGACCGTAGTTTGCCTGCAGCCAGGTGGCGATATACGGCGCAACGGAGGCGCCCAGGATGGACGAGACGTTATAGGAGAACGAGGCACCGGTATAACGCACTTCGGTCGGGAACAGCTCCGGCAGCAGCGCGCCCATCGGGCCGAACGTTAACCCCATCAGGCTCAGGCCAATCAGCAGATAGGCCATCACCAGCGCAGGGCTACCTGAACCCAGCAGCGGCGGGAAGACGAACAGCGCGAACAGAATAATCAGCGAAGTGATGACGATCATGCTGGCGCGGCGGCCAAACTTATCCGCCAGCAGGCCCGCAATCGGCACCATCACGCCAAATCCGATCACCGCCATCATCAGCATCCACAGCACTTCGTTACGCGGCAGGCCCAGCCCAACCGGCGCAGCGGCCGTACTGAACGTCATGGAGTAGACGGTCATGATGTAGAACAGCGTGTAGGTCGCCAGCATGATGAACGTGCCCAGCACGGTCACGCGGACGTGTTTGGTCAGCAGCGTGCCCAGCGGTACTTTAACCTGCTTTTTCGCGGCGGCGACTTTGGCGAAGACCGGCGTCTCGTGCAGCGACACGCGCACATACAGGCCGATCAGCACCAGCACGGCCGAGAAGATGAACGGAATACGCCAGCCCCAGCTCATGAACTGTTCATCCGTCAGCAGCCAGGAGAGCAGCAGGAAAGTACCGTTGGCAAAGAAGAAGCCAATCGGCGCGCCCAGCTGCGGGAATGAGCCGTACAGCGCGCGCTTGCGCGGCGGGGCGTTCTCGGTCGCCAGCAGCGCCGCGCCGCCCCATTCACCGCCCAGACCCAGGCCCTGGCCAAAGCGCGCGAGCGCCAGCAGCACCGGCGCCAGAATGCCGATGGTCTCATAGGTTGGCAGCAGGCCGATCGCCACGGTGGAAATCCCCATGGTCAGAAGAGACGCCACCAGCGTCACCTTACGGCCCACGCGGTCGCCAAAGTGACCAAAAACGGCTGAGCCAATCGGGCGCGCAACGAACGCGATTGCGAAGGTGGCCAGAGACTGTAGCGTCGCCGCCGTCGGGTCACCCTGCGGGAAGAAAATATGCGGGAAGATAATCACCGCAGCGGTGGCATAAATATAAAAGTCGAAGAACTCAATGGCGGTGCCAATCAGCGATGCGACGACAACTTTATTGCGCGAGTTTACCGGAACGTGTTCCGCCTCGGAGTCGAGTGTGGTGGCTGTTGCTTGCATAATATTTTCTTATTTTTTGACGAACGAACGGCCATATTAGACATAGCAAAAGCGACATTTCAATCTGTAACAAACTTGCGCCCTGGCGATAAAAGCAACAAAAAGCGGATAATTTTCAGGCCAGCAAAATCTCTTCTATGAAATGCTTCACACTTTTTAAATATCAGAGAATAAAACTGGTTTTTGGTTAAATAAAAGTTACGGGCTGGATTTATATGCTGAAATGATGAATCGGGCTGAAATTTCAGCCCGAGAAGGGGGTTAGCGGTGCGTTTTCCCCGGCATACGCGGGTCATCTTTATACTCGGCGGTGGCGATCCACGCGGCGCAGAACAGCGTTAGACGGGCGAAGAAGTAGAAGAACGCCATCAGCCCCAGCACGGAACCAAACGCCGCGCCGGAAGGAGATTTAATCAACGATGGCAGGGTATACGTCATCACGATTTTAATCACCTCAAAGCCAATCGCCGCAATCAGCGTGCCGCGGATCAGCGCCTTCTTGCGCGGACGGTGGCGGGGCAGGCGCCAGAAGATCCAGAAGAACAGCAGGTAGTTAGCGAAGATGGAGATCGCCAGCCCGATGCCGCGCCAGGCCGGCTTCAGCCAGTCGATGTAGTCGAGATACAGCGCGGAGATAATCATCTGCTGCGCGGAGCCGGCGACAGAGGTAATGGAGAGCGTCACGATCAGCGCGACGAGCAGGCCAATCAGCGAAATAAAATCGCGGAAATACTTAACCCAGATTTTCTCCTGATCCTGCGGCTTGCGCTCCCAGACGTCGCGCGACTGGGCGCGGATCGCTTCGCGCAGGTTGCCCATCCAGTTAACCCCGGAGTAAAGCGCAATCAGCAAACCCACGATCCCAACGGTGGTACGCTGCTGCACCGCGGTATTGATGGTGCTTTTGAGGGTGGTAGCGAGCGTCGGGTCGCTGACGTTGGTCAGGATTTTATTGAAGATGTCCTGCAGCAGCGTCGGGTGCGAGGCGAGCACGAAGCCGGCCGCCGCAAATGACACCATCAGGATGGGGATCATCGACAAGAATGAGAAGTAGGTAATGGCCGCGCCAAACTGATTGCCCATGCGGTCATTAAAGCGCTCGGCGGCGCGTATCACGTGCGCAATCATCGGCAGCTGCTGAATTTTTTCTGTCATGCTGGTGACCGTACCCAGCGCTTTGCTGGCGGTCCCCGGCGCTTTCGGCTCTTCAGGCTCGGTCTCCATCTTTTTGATGGGTTCATAGTCCAAATTTTGGGTTGGTCGTTGCGGGTTATTTTCCGGCGTCACGCGCATTTTCCTTTTCGTTGAGCTGGATGTTATTGAATTATAGCCTGCGACTAGTCCACGTAGGCTTTTGTGAGATCGGTTAGCCACTCCATGAACAGATGCACGCGGCGGGAGAGGTTACGACGGTGCGGGTAAATCAGTGAAACGGGCATCGGTTCAGCCCGATACTGCGGCAAAATTTCGGCGAGCTTTTTCGCGCGCAGGGAATCGCGCACGCCAACGCGCGGCACCTGAATAATGCCCAACCCCGCGATACACGCTGCATGGTAGGTCTCCGTACTGTTGACCGTTAATACCCCACCCGTTTTGACCCACTGCGTCGCGCTGCCGTTGTAGAACTCGAACCCCTGCGGACGTGAACCAAGGCTGGCCGCGTAGTGAATGACCGCGTGGGACGCCAGATCCTCCAGCGTTTCCGGATAACCAAACCGCGTCAGATAGTCCGGGCTGGCGCAGTTTATCACCGACAGCTTACCCAGCGGACGCGCGATAAGCCCGGAGTCCTTCAGGGTGCCGACGCGCACCACGCAGTCAAATCCTTCGCGAATGACGTCGACCAGGCGGTCGCTGCTGCTCAATTCAAGTTCAATACCGGGATACTGCTGCAGAAAGGCGGGCAGTTTTGGGATGACTAAATTTCGCGCAACGCCGACCGGCATATCAACGCGCAGCCGTCCGCTGATGCTGGAGGGGTCATGCTGGAACATGCCGTCCAGCTCGTCGAGGTTAGTTAGCAGATCTTTTGCCCGTTCGTAATAGACCATCCCATCCTGCGTAAGGCTGACGCGACGCGTAGTGCGGTGCAATAGCTGGGTGCCGAGCTGGTTTTCCAGCGCCTGGATCTGCCGTGACACGCTGCCCTTAGGCAGGCTCAGCGTTTCTGCCGCACGAGAGAAACTCTCCAGTTCAGCGACGCGAATGAAAAGCTGCATTGCGTGAATTTTATCCATAGGCGTGGCTCATTATTGTTTGAAATGAAACAGTGAAGCGTTGGTGGCTATCTTTATTGATCTTCTATCACCTAATAAGCTCTTTCTCAATCTTCATTACAGCCGGAACGAGGTTTCTTATGTCTGAACGTATTGCATTGGTAACAGGCGGTAGCCGTGGCCTGGGTAAAAACGCGGTTTTGAAGCTGGCAGCAGAGGGGACAGGCATCATCCTGACCTATAACAGCAGCCGGCAGGAAGCGCTTGACGTTGTGCGCGAAATTGAGGCGAAAGGGGTTAAAGCGGCGGCATTACAGCTTAACGTCGGCGATATCACCGGTTTCGAGCGATTTGCCGAAAGCGTGCAGGAAACGTTGAAGACGCTCTGGCAGCGCGACGCCTTCGACTATTTATTGAACAACGCCGGGACGGGTTTGTACGCCCCGTTTAGCGAGACGACGGAAGCGCAGTTTGACGACGCAATGAACGTCCATTTCAAAGGGCCGTTCTTCCTGACGCAGCGCCTGCTGCCGTTGTTGAATGACGGTGGGCGGATCCTGAACGTCTCCAGCGGCCTGGCCCGATTTACGCAGCCAGGCTCCGGTACCTACGCGGCGATGAAGGGGGCGATGGAGGTCCTTACGCGTTACCAGGCGAAGGAGCTGGGCGCGCGCGGCATTTCCGTGAATATCATCGCGCCCGGTGCCATTGAAACCGATTTTGGCGGGGGGCGCGTGCGCGACAATGCCGAGCTTAATAAGACGCTGGCGTCGCAAACCGCGCTGGGGCGGGTTGGCCTTCCGGACGATATTGGCGATGCCGTCGCGGCGTTGTTCAGCGACAAACTGGCGTGGATGACGGCGCAACGTATTGAAGTTTCGGGCGGTATGTTCCTGTAGTACAGGCAGGTGAGGGGAGGGAGCCCCTTAAGGATATCCTCAAACTGAATGTATCCAAATCCTGGCAGATATGTATTTAGCGGCGTGATTTGTAACGTCCCCATTCATTGAGTTTTTTCTCAAAAAGGGCCTCTGTAGAATCCCTCCTCGCTATTCTCAGAAGGAGAGAAACGATGCGAGTAATCATGTTTGACAGGCAGTCAAAATTTATTCATGGAGCGAAACAAAGTTTGCCGAAGTTAATTCCAGAAATAATATTGACCGGGGCCCGTCAGGCAGATGAATTATGGGCGCAGTTGTCCGCATCGCCAGCGGCTATAGTCATGATTGACGGAAGCGTAATTCAGCGTGAGGGCATCGCGTTTCTTGAAAGCATTATCATTCGCTTTCCGGCGGTCCGCGTAATCATGATGCTGGCGTTGAAAGAGGCCATATGGCGCGAGCAGGTACTCCAGCGTAACGTAATGGCCATCGTGCCGCGCAATGCGAACCACGAACGGTTTGCCGCCGTGCTGGGCTCCGTCTCCAGGGGGATGATCTGTTATCCCGGCGAATGGCTGAACGAACCGCCGTCAGCGAAGGCGAAGGTGTCCTTAAGCGAACGCCAGCGTGAAGTGCTGAAATTACTGGCCGCGGGCGAATCCAACAAAGAGATCGGGCGTAACCTCAACATTAGCGCAGCCACGGTGAAAGCGCATCTGGAAACGCTTTTCCGCCGGCTGGATGTTAAAAACCGAACGCAGGCCGCCACGTATTACACCCGTTCGACGGCCTGAAGCATTTCTGTTGCCAGAGCGGGAATCATCCCGAAGCTGAATATCATCATCACCAGCGCGTCATGCTGCCGTTGGGTTAATGAGCGTGTAATATTTTCCATCAGCAGCGTCTCGCATAATTGCAGATCGTCATGCAGCAAATATTCGGCCTGTATGGGCGTGATAAGGCCGCGTGAATTCTCCCACTGGCGGATGACGTGGCCATATCCAATTACCCAAATCCCCTGTTCGTCACGATATTTTTCCAGGGAAAGGCCGTGCTGTTTTTTTATTAACGCGATGGCGGCAGAAGATATCTTGAGCGCATTACCTTTCATATTCGTTTCCTCTTAATGGCGACACTGTAGAGGAAACGAAGCGCGAGAAGTATCCGCCAAATGGCTATTATTCAGCGGCTATCGCCACGGAATTCCTGTTTCAACAATCCAAACAACCAGTCGTTATGCCAGCGCCCGGCAAGGTAATAACTCTCGCGCAGTTCGCCTTCCAGCTGAAAACCGGCTTTTTCCAGCAGGCGTTTTGAGGCGATATTGCCCGCCGTAACGGTGGCGGTCAGCCTGCGGATGTTGCCCTGCGTAAACGCGAATTCACACAGCGCCCGCAGTGATTCGTAGCCGTATCCTTTTCCCTGTGCCGTGGGCGCAAACAGAAAACCCACTTCGGCACAGTCCTCTTCACGATGGACATAGCCCGTGACGCCGAGCGGTGTCTGCGTGGACGTTTCGCGCACGACAAGGCAGAGCCAGTGCGCGCTGCCCGGCTTCCACGGCGGCAGGCGGGAATCGAAGGCTTCCCGGACAGCCGCAGCGGGGCGGCCTTCCGCGACAAAGCGCATGACGTCAGGATCTTGCTGTAGCATCAGAAAAAACGGCCAGTCCTGCGCCTGCAGCGGCGAGCAGGTGAGACGTTCGGTAGTCAGGGTGGGCATTCAGATTCTCCTGAGGCATTTTAAATGATTATAAGGTTGTCACTTTATTTCAACAGAAAGTCAGGTATGTTTAACACCGTATAAATAAAAAGAAAAATGGCCGCCGCATGCCAGGCCCGGATGTTTTCGTTGTCTCTGAAGGAAAACAATGACTCTCAGCACATCACACCCTATCCGCGAACAGTTTGAACGCTGTCTGGCGGTGATACGGCAGGCCTCTGTCGAAATTCTGCTTCTCCTGAATGTGCATGTTTCTGAAGGAAAAGATCCTCGCTGGTTCCTGGAACAGCTCGACACCGCCCGCCTGGGCCTGGGCGGATGGGGGGCGGTTGCGAAACAGCTCAACCTGAATGATGCTGAAATGTCGGAATTTACGCTGCAGCTGCGCCTGCTACAGCAGCGCGTTCCGCAGTATGAAAGCGGGCAGGATGTGACTGAAAACCAGCGCATTGTGGCGGTGCGTTTTGTGACCGCGCTGGAACACCTTCGTCTGCAGCAGCCTCTCCTGACATACAGCACCGATCTGGCGCCCGGAAGCGATGCGCAACAGCAGCAGGCGCACAAACAGGTTAGGGCGATTGAGCTGATGATAAAAGGGCTGATCCAGCAGGCATGGCCCGATCAGGTGCGGCTGAATAACCATCTTAAGACCTTGTTTAACGCCGATCGCGTGCGTCGCTGGCTCAAGCTTGGCGACATCAACGACGTTTTGAGCGGGATGATGTTCAGCGAGCTGGCTCAGCTGCTGGTGGATAAAAAAGAGTTTAGCCGTTACTACGCGTCGCTGTTCAGCGACCCCACGATGCTGACGCTGCTGGTTGAGCCGCGCAAAACCCTGCAAACCTTCCTCGATGACATCCGGCAAATCCGTAACTGCATCACCGTGCAGCAGTCGCTCAGCTCGGCGCAGCTTATGCTGCTGGATGGCTACTATGCGCAGATCGCCCGGCCGGTTCAGCGCGCGTTTGAAGAGGGGCGGACCCGCATCAACCCGGCGGGGCTGCTGTCCGTCGATGCCAGCGAGCTCCACGACTTCTGGGAAAAGGCGCAGAAAATGGACCGCGTGACCGGCGGCGATCTGTTTGAGGTGCGTGACACCATTGAAAAGCCGACGCAGCGTGCGCCGCGAACGCCCGAGCAGCGCGAGCAGATCATCTCGGGCGTGCTGTGGGGGGCGGTGGGCGTCATGGTCATCGCGATTGTGGCGGGGGGATTCTGGCTGGTGACCAGCGGTAAACCTCAGCCTGCGGCCGTTAATGCCGCAGAAACGCCTCCACCGCAGGAGATGCGCGAAATGCCTTCCTCGCGCGAGACGCTCACGAAAGCGGGGGTGACCTGGGACGAGAACAACTTCCGTTCTGCCATCAACCGGAATGACACCCGCGTGGCGCTGCTTTTTTTACAGGGCGGCATGGACTGGAAGCTGTCCTGGACGGAAGAGGCGATGGCAGCAGGCCACGACGACGTGCTGGAGCTGATGCTGCGCTATCGAAACAACATGACGGAAGAGAAGCCGTGCCGTCGCTTTATCAACACGCTCAGCCACGCGATGGCGAACGGTGGGTCCCTGACATCGATGCGCAAACAGTATCTGCAAGCGTTTTGCACAGTTCCCGCGGTGGTAAAACGGCAGCAGCACGATGCCGATATGGCAACGCGCCGCGCCAAATCGCAGCCTGATGCGGCCACAAAAAAATGGCAGTCCATTCAGACCGCCATTTATGAGGTGATTCGCTAATCTTTTCCCCACTTCCTGTGGGAGAGGGCTGGGGTGAGGGCATCAGTCCGCACTGAACTTAAGGTTCACCATACAGCCCAATCAGCCGCCGCACCACGCCGTTCGTCCAGCCGAAGCCATCCTGCAGCGGGTACTCACCCCCGCCACCCTCGCGCGGCGTGCTGCTGGCGATGTGGTACTTCTCAATCAGCTTGTGGTGCGTTTTGTAGAAATGATTAACCGTCTGCAGCCAGCTCCAGGCGATTTCATCCCCCAGCGAGTCGTTGCCGTACTGTTTGAACCCCTGGATCGCCATCCACTGCAGCGGCGCCCAGCCGTTGGGCTTATCCCACTGCTCGCCGGTTTCGTACTCGGTCGCCAGGATCCCGCCCGGCGTAAGAAGGCGCGCTTTGACGGCATCCGACAGGCGCTCGGCCTGCTCGTGGGTCGCCATGCCCACATACAGCGGCACAATGCTGGCGGCAGAGAACAACCCCATCTCTTCACGCCGCCAGTCGTAGTCGCGGTAACAGCCGCTTTCTTCGTCCCAGAGATAGCGGTTCACGGCCGCGCGGCGGTCGTTAGCTTTCTGGCGGAACAGCTCGGCGGTCTCTTTATCCCCTTTGGACGCCGAAATATTGGCGATGGCGCTTTCCAGCTTGAACAGGAAGGCGTTCAGGTCGATGGGGATAAACTGCGTTGTCCGAATGCTCGCCAGCCGCGACGGATCGCGCAGCCAGCGGGAGGAGTAATCCCAGCCTGATGCGGCCCCGGCGCGCAGGTCGCGATACACTTCATTTGGCGGTCGGCCGGAATGGCGGGCCGTTTCCACGTCCTCAATCCAGGATTCGTCGCGCGGCGTATCACGGTCGTCCCAGTAGCGGTTGAGCAATGAGCCGTCCGGCATGCGCACGGCGCTACGGTAGGCCTGGTTGAGCAGCAGCGACTCCGCGCCGTCCATCCAGAAGGCGTACTCCATTTTCAGGTGGTCCAGATAGCGTTTCGCACCTCTTACGCCATCTTCTTCAAACAGCTCCACCATCAGGGCAAAGACCGGCGGCTGCGAGCGGCTGAGGTAATAGGTGCGGTTGCCGTTCGGGATATGCCCGTAGCGCTCAATCAGCCAGGCAAAGTTATCCGCCATGCATTTCAGCAGATCGTTTCGGCCACTCTCCGCCAGCCCCAGCATGGAAAAATACGAGTCCCAGTAGTAGGTTTCGCTGAATCGTCCGCCGGGGACAATATAGGCCTGCGGCAGCGCCAGCAGCGATGACCAGGGAATATGGTCCTGCGGCTCGCGGGTCAGTACCGGCCACAGGTTATCAATATGCTCTTTCAGGGAGAGGCCGGGGTCAGAGACGTATTCCGTGCCGTAGGATTCGGGCAGCCAGAAATGGTTCTCCACAAAGCGCGCCAGGTCGAAGTCGCGATGGCGACGCACCTTGCGGTAGCGGATCAGGATATCCAGCGGATCCATCTTCGGCGCGCAGTCGGGAAACGTTTTGCTGTCCGCAAACAGCCGCGACGACTGCACGTGCTCAAACAGCTCAAGGTAGCGATCTGCGGGCGTCAGGGCGTCCGACGCGGGCAGCCCCTCAATCATTTCCGGTTCCGGCTCCGCCTCGATCATCTCATCCAGTTTCAACTCGCAGGGATCGGTCTCGTAGCGCAGCTCTTCTGCAATCTCGAACTCGATGTTCTCGGCAGCCTGTAGTTTCTGGTTGAACATGGTGTTCAGGACCTCCGGTTATTGTCGTAACAAATACGGGTTATTCCCGGTCATCTTTTAAGCGTAGACATTCGCTTCGGTTAGTGTGGTGCGAAGTGTGCGGTAGATCACGCTTTCAAAATGGATATCATTGCCCGGAAAATTATCTATCTCTTTGATTATGAATTTATTTACTCAAAATCTTTGGGAGGAGAGCAGGAATAAAATTCAGAGCATTCGGTATTCTGCGTTTGAGCAGGAATTAATGCGCCTGTCGCGCATTGCCTGAAAGGCTATTGGCGGTTTGATTGGCTTTCTGGCTGGCGCCTTCGCTTTTATCCATAGCCATGCTGGCCGCTTTTTCCGCATGGGCGGCGCTATAGGCGGCCAGATGGGAAATCACGATGGCGTAAATGCTCATTAATGACACCCATAGAATGCTGTTTTTCCACCACAGCAGGGTTGGAATAGTCAGTATCGCCCAGACAAGCGCGAGGACAAGATGCATTTTGGCCATCAGTTTAGCGGTGATCTTCATGTGCATTTTCATATCTCTAATCTTTATTCCTATTAACAGGCAAACGCGTAGCGCTTTCTAAGATTAGTTAATTCCACCGCACCTGGCGGCTAATTTTGTTACCGTTTGTACACCCGCGAAGCTACCCGCAAAGGCATAAAAAAACCGGCCAACTGGCCGGTTTTTGCCGAGAATCGCACGGATTAGCGCATGGTCACAAACTCTTCCGCTGCGGTCGGGTGAATGGCCACGGTATTATCGAAGTCTTTCTTCGTTGCGCCCATCTTCAGCGCCACGGCGAAGCCCTGCAGGATCTCGTCCATGCCGAAGCCAATGCCGTGGATACCGACAATCTTCTCATCCGGACCCACGCAGACCAGCTTCATGCGGCACGGCTGGCGGTGCGAGGTGACAGCGGTATACATCGCGGTAAACGCCGATTTATACACTTTCACCTGGTCGTCGCCATACTGCTCGCGCGCCTGCGGCTCGGTTAAGCCGACGGTGCCGATTGGCGGGTGGCTGAATACCACGGTCGGGATCAGGCTGTAGTCCAGATGCTCGTCCGGCTTGTTGTTAAACAGGCGCTCTGAGAGACGACGGCCCGCCGCAACGGCAACCGGGGTCAGCTCAACCGCACCGGTGTTATCGCCTACAGCGTAGATGCCCGGCACGCTGGTGTTCTGGAACTTATCGACAACGATATAGCCTTTGTCGTTGGTTTTAACGCCCGTGACGGCCAGGTTGAAGTTATCGTTCGCCGGTTCACGGCCAATCGCCCAGATCAGGCAGTCAACGGTCTGGCTGCGACCATCTTCCAGCTCAAGCGTCAGGCTGCCGTCCGCGTTTTTCACCACCGCTTTCGGCACGGCGTTTGTGTGCAGGGTTGGGCCTTCGGCGTTCATCACCTCTACCAGCGTATCGACGATCAGCGGGTCGAAGCTGCGCAGCGGCGCGTGTTTGCGCACGAAGAGGTGCGCTTCTGCGCCCAGCCCGTTAATCACGCCAGCCAGTTCCACGGCAATGTAGCCCGCGCCCACGATGGCGACGCGCTCAGGCAGGGCAGGCAGCTCGAAGAAACCGTCGGAGTCGATGCCGTATTCCGCACCTGGAATATTAGGGTGGCTCGGACGACCGCCGGTGGCGATCAGGATGTGATCGGCGGTGATCGTCTCGCCGTTTACTTCGATCGTTTTCGCATCAACAAAGCGGGCGAAACCGCGGATTACGTCGACGTTATTTTTGCCCAGCACGTTGTCGTACGAGGTGTGAATACGGTCGATGTAGGCGGTACGGCTGGCAATCAGCTTGTCCCAGTCAAAGTGGTTGATGGTGGTGTCAAAGCCGTAGTCCGGGCCATACATATGGATAGCTTCACGAATCTGTGCCGCATGCCACATCACTTTTTTCGGTACACAACCCACGTTCACGCAGGTGCCGCCCAGCGCTTTGGCTTCAATCAGCGCACACTTCTGGCCGTACATGGCCGCACGGTTGATGGAGGCGATGCCGCCGCTGCCGCCGCCGATTGCGATGTAGTCATAATGCTTAGTCATAGCTTTTGTCCTTAATCGTGAATTGCCGCGATTGTATACCTGAAATCAATAGGTTCCACCAATGCCTGCGATTACTCCGGCACGATCCAGCTAACGGTGGCGTGGCCCGTACCGGCCGGTACCAGCTTTTTGTGCAGCCACGGCAGCACGTTGTTCATCTGCGCTTCAAGCTTCCACGGCGGGTTGATCACAATCATGCCGGAGGCGGTCATGCCGCGCTGGTCGCTGTCCGGACGCACCGCCAGCTCAATCTGCAGAATTTTACGGATGCCGGTCGCTTCCAGGTCTTTAATCATGCGCTTGATTTGCGCGCGCAGCACCACGGGATACCACAGGGCGTAGGTGCCGGTGGCAAAGCGTTTGTAGCCTTCGTTGATGCCGGTCACTACCGCCTGGTAGTCGGTTTTGATTTCGTACGGCGGGTCAATCAGCACCAGGCCGCGACGGGACACCGGCGGCAGTTTGGCTTTCAGCTGCTGATAGCCGTCGGCTTTATCGACGCGGGCGCGGTTGTCTTTCTGAAACTCAGAGCGCAGCAGCGGGAAGTCGCTCGGGTGCAGTTCGGTCAGCTGAAGGCTGTCCTGCTCGCGCAGCAGCTGGCGGGCAATCAGCGGGGAGCCCGGGTAGTAGCGCAGCTGGCCGCTGCGGTTGAAGTGATTCACCACGCCGATGTACGGCTCCAGCTCGGCGGGCAGGTCGTCCTGCTGCCAGATGCGGGCGATGCCCTCAAGGTATTCACCGGTACGCTCGGCGTGTTCGCCGCTCAGCTGATAGCGGCCCGCGCCGGCGTGGGTGTCCAGGTAGAGAAACGGCTTATCTTTCTCTTTGAGCGCTTCAATGATCAGGCTCTGAACGGTGTGTTTGAGGACGTCGGCGTGGTTGCCAGCGTGAAAGCTGTGGCGATAACTGAGCATGGGTAATGGTATTCCGCTGAAATGACGATTTGCCACAGTTTACAGCAGAACGGCACAGATTACCCGTAGGCCCGGTAAGCGCAGCGCCACCGGGCGTTTTTCGACAACGTCCGGTATTGAAATCCTCTACACTTAACCCCATTACAGAAAACAATATGCACAGCGCCGGATGCGCGCTTCATTCATCTTATTCAACAGGACAGCGCTTATGACCAATCCATTACTGACGCCTTTTTCGTTGCCGCCGTTTTCTAAAATCCTCCCTGAGCATGTGGTTCCAGCCGTTACGCAATCGCTGGACAACTGCCGCGCGGCGGTAGAAAGCGTGGTAGCGCAGGGCGCGCCGTACACCTGGGAAAATCTGTGTCAGCCGCTGGCCGAAGTGGACGACGTGCTGGGGCGTATCTTCTCCCCGGTCAGCCACCTGAACTCGGTGAAAAACAGCCCGGAACTGCGCGAAGCCTACGAACAGACCCTGCCGCTGCTCTCTGAGTACAGCACCTGGGTCGGCCAGCACGAAGGGCTGTACAAAGCCTACCGCGACCTGCGCGACGGCGATCACTATGCCTCCATGAACACGGCGCAGAAAAAATCGGTCGATAACGCGCTGCGTGATTTCGAGCTGTCCGGGATTGGCCTGCCAAAAGAGAAGCAGACCCGCTACGGTGAAATCGCCGCTCGCCTGTCCGAGCTGGGCAACCAGTACAGCAACAACGTCCTCGACGCCACCATGGGCTGGACGAAGCTGATTACCGATGAATCCGAACTGGCCGGCATGCCGGAAAGCGCGCTGGCGGCGGCGAAAGCCCAGGCCGAAGCGAAAGAGCAGGAAGGTTTCCTGTTAACGCTGGACATCCCGAGCTACCTGCCGGTAATGACCTACTGCGACAACCAGGCCCTGCGCGAAGAGATGTACCGCGCGTACAGCACCCGCGCCTCCGATCAGGGGCCGAATGCCGGTAAGTGGGACAACAGCCCGGTGATGGCGGAAATCCTCGCGTTGCGCCACGAGCTGGCCCAGCTGCTGGGCTTCGACAGCTACGCCGATAAATCCCTCGCCACCAAAATGGCGGAGAACCCGCAGCAGGTGCTCGACTTCCTGACCGACCTCGCTAAGCGCGCCCGCCCGCAGGGTGAGAAAGAGCTTGCCCAGCTGCGCGCCTTTGCGAAAGCGGAGTTTGGCGTTGACGAGCTGCAGCCGTGGGACATCGCCTACTACAGCGAAAAACAGAAACAGCACCTCTACAGCATCAGCGACGAGCAGCTGCGCCCGTACTTCCCGGAAAACAAAGCCGTTAACGGCCTGTTCGAAGTGGTAAAACGCATCTACGGCATCACCGCCAAAGAGCGTACCGACATTGACGTATGGCACCCGGACGTGCGCTTCTTCGAGCTGTATGACGAGAAAAACGAGCTGCGCGGCAGCTTCTACCTTGATCTGTACGCGCGTGAGAACAAGCGCGGCGGGGCATGGATGGACGACTGCGTAGGCCAGATGCGTAAAGCCGACGGTTCCCTGCAGAAGCCGGTCGCCTACCTGACCTGTAACTTCAACCGTCCGGTCAGCGGCAAGCCTGCGCTGTTCACGCACGATGAAGTGATCACCCTGTTCCACGAGTTCGGTCACGGTCTGCATCACATGCTGACCCGCATCGAAACCGCAGGCGTGGCCGGTATCAGCGGCGTGCCGTGGGATGCGGTCGAGCTGCCGAGCCAGTTTATGGAAAACTGGTGCTGGGAGCCGGACGCGCTGGCGTTTATCTCCGGCCACTATGAAACTGGCGAACCGCTGCCGAAAGAGCTGCTGGATAAAATGCTGGCGGCGAAGAACTACCAGGCGGCGATGTTTATCCTGCGCCAGCTGGAGTTCGGCCTGTTCGACTTCCGCCTGCACGCCGAGTTCAGCCCGGAGCAGGGGGCGAAAGTCCTCGAAACCCTCGCCGAGATTAAAAAGCAGGTTGCCGTTATCCCAGGGCCAACCTGGGGCCGTTTCCCGCACGCGTTCAGCCATATCTTCGCGGGCGGCTACGCGGCGGGCTACTACAGCTACCTGTGGGCCGACGTGCTGGCGGCGGATGCGTTCTCTCGCTTTGAAGAGGAAGGTATTTTCAACCGCGAGACCGGGCAGTCCTTCCTCGATAACATCCTGACCCGCGGCGGCTCTGAAGAACCAATGGAACTGTTCAAACGCTTCCGTGGACGCGAGCCGCAGCTGGATGCGATGCTTGAGCATTACGGGATCAAAGGCTGATTGTTACGTGAAGATCTGCTTAGTCGATGAAACGGGCGCCGGAGACGGCGCCTTATCTGTTCTGGCGGCCCGCTGGGGGCTGGAGCACGATGAAGAAAACCTGATGGCGCTAGTGATGACGGCCGCGCATCTTGAACTGCGCAAGCGCGACGAGCCGAAGCTGGGCGGGATTTATGTCGATTTTGTCGGCGGCGCCATGGCGCACCGGCGCAAGTTCGGCGGCGGTCGCGGCGAAGCGGTGGCCAAAGCGGTTGGCATCAAGGGAGGCTATCTCCCGGACGTGGTGGACGCCACGGCGGGGCTGGGGCGCGATGCCTTTGTGCTGGCGTCGGTAGGGTGCCGCGTGCGGATGCTGGAGCGCAACCCGGTAGTCGCCGCATTGCTCGACGACGGGCTGGCGCGCGGCTACGCGGACCCGGAAATCGGTCCGTGGTTGCAGGAACGACTGCAGCTGATCCACGCCTCCAGCCTGACGGCATTGACGGATATCACCCCGCGTCCGCAGGTGGTTTATCTCGACCCCATGTTCCCGCACAAGCAGAAAAGTGCGCTGGTGAAGAAAGAGATGCGGGTGTTTCAGTCGCTGGTGGGGCCGGATTTGGACGCAGATGGCCTGCTGGAGCCGGCGCGTCAGCTCGCGACGAAGCGGGTGGTGGTGAAGCGCCCGGACTACGCGCCGCCGCTGGCGGACGTTGCGACCACTAACGCGGTGACCACCAAAGGGCACAGGTTTGATATTTATTCGGGTACGCCGGAATAAAAAAAGCCGGGTGGCGGCTTCGCCTTACCCGGCCTACGTCCTCGATCTATTCCCTCTCCCACGGGGAGAGGGTAAGGGTGAGGGGAATTTAACGCGCTTACTCGTCTTCTTCGTCACGCAGCGGAACAATCAGCATATCCACGTGAACGGTGTTGATCAGCTGACGCGCTGAGGACATCAGCTTGCTCCAGAAGTCCTGATGGTGACCGCAAACCACCAGGTCCATGTCGTATTTCTTAATCGCATCAACCAGCACCTGGCCCAGGTCACCGCTGCCGCTAAGGGTTTCGGTAATTGGGTAGCCCGCGTTGGTAGACAGCTCGCTCAGGGCATGGTGGGTCTCTTCGGAGATGCGTTTTTGCATATCGCCGAGGTTTACGTCGATCAGACCGGTATAGAGATCGGAGTAATTCACGTCAACGTGAATCAGCGAAACTTTCGCGTTGTAGGGGCGTGCCATGGATACCGCTTTATCAACCAGCACTTTGCTCTCCGGGGAGAGGTCTACCGCGATGAGAATGTGTTTGTAAGCCATAGTGTTACTCCTTCCTTAAGTTATCGATGACTAAATTGGAAAGCCGTCGTCTGATGCTTTCATTACGGCCCAGTTAAACAAATTTTTCAAGCTTTGGTGTTGATAACGATTAACCTTGTGGCAAAAAAATTAACGGATCTCCTACACTATTGAATGAGCCGTTCGGATATTAAAACGCGAACCGGATCGACTTTTGGTCATTCTTTCACTGAACTGTCTGTCAGGGCATTGGGGTGCGGTAGCTCAGAAGTCTTGCTTCGTGGGCGGGCGCCGGGGAGGATGTATGATTAGCACCGTCGCATTGTTTTGGGCGTTATGTGTGGTTTGCATAGTGAATATGGCGCGCTACTTCTCATCGTTACGTGCGCTATTAGTGGTACTTCGTGGTTGCGATCCGTTGCTTTATCAGTATGTGGACGGTGGAGGATTCTTCACCTCGCATGGACAGCCCAGCAAGCAGATGCGGCTGGTGGGATATATCTACTACCAGCGCTACCGCGATCACCATGACGAAGAGTTTATTCGTCGCTGCGAGCGCCTGCGTCGTCAGTTCATTTTGACCAGCGGTCTGTGTGGCCTGGTCGTGGTCAGTATGATTGCATTGATGATTTGGCACTGAGCATAAAAAAAGCGGGTCAGTTTCCTGACCCGCTTTTTTGTCGCGTTTAGCCGATTAAATCAGCTTCAGCGAAATCCAGTACAAACCGCCAGACAGCAGGATAGATGCCGGGAGTGTGAACACCCAGGCCATCAGAATGTTGGTCACGGTTTTGCGCTGCAGGCCGCCACCGTCAACAATCATAGTACCTGCCACGGACGAGGAGAGTACGTGGGTAGTGGATACCGGCATACCGGTGTAGCTCGCCAGACCGATAGAAACGGCCGCCGTCATCTGCGCGGACATGCCCTGCGCATACGTCATGCCTTTCTTACCAATCTTCTCGCCGATGGTGGTCGCCACGCGACGCCAGCCAATCATCGTACCGATACCCAGCGCCAGCGCGACGGCCATGATGATCCAGATTGGCGCGTACTCAATGGTATTGAGCATGTCGCCTTTCAGTTTCTTCAGCAGGCGTTTGTCGTCGGCATTCACTTCCGGCAGCTTCGCGACTTTATCCGTCACGTCAGAGATGCAGAGCATAATGCGACGCAGCTGACCGCGCTGTTCAACAGCCAGTTTGTCGTAGCTTTCGATATCGCCCAGCATGCCTTTCGCACGTTCCAGCGCGTTAATCGCGTTTGCCGGATGGCAGTGGAACTCGCCAGGCGCGGTGGTTGCGCCCGCTTCAGGAGACGGGATCAGCTGGTCAACGCCGGTCGCTTTCTTCAGCAGCTCAGGGTGCTGTTGGAAGTAAACTTCAACGTTGTTGATCGCATCACGGGTACGGGTGATTTCGTAACCGGTGGCATTCATGTTGACCACGAAACCGGCCGGAGCGACACCAATCAGTACCAGCATAACCAGACCAATGCCTTTCTGACCGTCGTTCGCGCCGTGAGAGAAGGCCACGCCGATAGCAGAAATGATCAGGGCAATACGCGTCCAGAACGGCGGCTTTTTCTTGCCGTCTTTCTTTTCACGTTCTGCTGGCGTCAGGTGGATACGCGCGCGCTTTTTCGTGTTGCTCCAGTAGCGACGCAGGATGAAGATTAACCCGCCTGCCACCACCAGACCCACGATAGGGGAGATGATCAGAGAGCCGAAAATACCCAACACTTTCGGGATATTCAGCGCATCAACGACGGAGGTCCCGGTCATCAGGGCATTGGTTAACCCGATACCGATAATCGCGCCGATGAGGGTGTGAGAACTGGATGCAGGCAGGCCGAAATACCAGGTACCGAGGTTCCAGATAATCGCAGCGAGCAGCATTGAGAACACCATAGCAAGGCCATGGCCAGAACTAACGTTGAGAAGCAGATCCGTTGGCAGCATATGCACGATGGCATACGCAACGCTCAGTCCGCCCAGGAGGACACCGAAAAAGTTAAATACCGCCGCCATAACAACCGCAACCTGCGATCGCATTGCGCGAGTGTAAATAACCGTTGCTACTGCGTTTGCAGTGTCGTGGAAGCCGTTAATCGCTTCGTAAAACAGTACAAAAACCAGAGCAAGCAATAATAAAAGCCCGGTATGTAAATCCAGGCCGGCAAACAAATGTAGCATAGGACGTTACGCCATTTTGAGGACATGAACGCGGCGCATTATCCAGGACAAATGCGCAACGGGCAAAGTGAAATATAGACTTTTTTTGACATACCACCTGATTTAAGAAATGTGCTTGAAAGGATATTCTTTAAATTTCAATGAAATGGCTTTGTAATATCTTTTTGCGCTGGTGTGACCACAGAGGAAACTTTACAATCCGCGGCAGTTAACGATGAGGATTTTGACGTGGAAAGGTTTGATGCCGTGGTAATTGGCGCCGGTGCGGCGGGTATGTTTTGTGCGGCGATGGCCGGGCAGGCGGGTCGTCGTGTGCTGCTGCTGGATAACGGTAAAAAGCCTGGCCGCAAGATCCTGATGTCCGGCGGCGGTCGCTGCAACTTCACGAATCTCTATGTCGAACCCGCGGCCTATTTGAGCCAAAACCGTCATTTCTGCAAATCTGCGCTGGCGCGTTATACCCAGTGGGATTTTATCGAGCTGGTGGGCAAGCACGGCATCGCGTGGCATGAGAAAACGCTGGGGCAGCTGTTCTGCGACGACTCCGCGCAGCAGATTGTCGATATGCTGGTGGCCGAGTGCGAAAAGGGCGGCGTAACGATGCGCCTGCGCACCGAGGTGCTGGAAGTCACGCGCGACGAGCAGGGCTATACGCTGCAGCTGAACGGTGAAACCGTCAGCGCCGACAGCCTGGTGATTGCCAGCGGTGGACTGTCGATGCCCGGGCTGGGGGCTTCTCCGTTCGGATACAAAATCGCCGAGCAGTTTGGCCTGAAGGTGCTGCCAACGCGCGCGGGCCTGGTGCCGTTTACGCTCCATAAGCCGCTTCTGGAACAGCTTCAGACGCTTTCTGGCGTCTCGGTTCCATCGGTCATCACTGCCGAAGACGGTACGGTGTTCCGCGAGAATCTTCTCTTTACCCATCGCGGCCTGTCCGGCCCTGCGGTGCTGCAAATCTCCAGCTACTGGCTGCCGGGCGAGTTCGTCACGGTAAATCTGCTCCCGGACTGCGACCTGGACGCGTTCCTCAACGCGCAGCGCGCCGCGCACCCGAATCAAAGCCTGAAAAATACGCTCGCGATGCAGCTGCCGAAGCGCCTGGTAGAGTGTTTGCAGGTGCTTGGGCAGATCCCGGACGTGTCGCTGAAGCAGTTGAACAGCCGCGAGCAGGAAACGCTGGTCGAGACGCTCACGAACTGGCGCGTCCAGCCAAACGGTACGGAAGGTTACCGCACCGCGGAGGTGACGCTGGGTGGGGTGGACACCGACGAGCTTTCCTCGCGCACCATGGAGGCGCGCAGCGTGCCAGGGCTGTACTTCATCGGCGAAGTGATGGACGTCACCGGCTGGCTCGGCGGATACAATTTCCAGTGGGCGTGGGCCAGCGCCTGGGCGTGTGCGCAGGCGCTGGCTGAAAAGAACGGTTAATATTGATTTTTTAGAGTGCCGCTTTTTTAAAGGTACTCTTTTTCTCTACTGGCTCCCGCCAGTCTGCATGGTGTTGTGTTTTGCCTCGATAAAAGGGTGTTGTATGTCTGCTGCTCATCTCGGTTTCCCGACGGAAACCGTTGTTGTCTTTGTTGTGATGGCCGCTGGGGCGATGTTCATCGACCTCTTCATGCACCGTCACGACAAACCTGTCTCGCTGAAAAGTGCGGCCCTGTGGTCCGTGTTCTGGTTCTCAATGGCGATGGCGTTTGCCGGGTTCCTGTATATCCACCACGGTGCCGAAATGGCGAGCCTGTTCCTGACCGGCTACGCGCTGGAGGAAGTGCTCTCCATCGATAACCTGTTCGTGATGATGGCGATCTTCGCCTGGTTTGGCGTGCCGGATAAATACCGTCACCGCGTGCTCTACTGGGGCGTGCTGGGCGCGATTGTGTTCCGCGGTATCTTTGTCGCCATTGGCACCAGCCTGCTGAGCCTTGGGCCGTACGTGGAGGTTGTGTTTGCGCTGGTCGTCGGCTGGACGGCGGTAATGATGCTCAAGCGCAATGAAGAGAGCGACGAAGTGGAAGATTACTCCGGCCACCTCGCCTATCGTCTGGTCAAACGTTTTTATCCTGTCTGGCCGAAAATCAGCAGCCACGCGTTTATTCTGACGCAGAAAGAGGTCGATGCGGAGCTTGAGAAGCCAGAAAACCAGGACGTGATGGTCGGGCGCGTGAAGAAAGCGAAGCGTTATGCAACGCCGCTGCTGCTCTGCGTGGCGGTGGTCGAGCTGTCTGACGTGATGTTCGCCTTTGACTCCGTACCGGCCATTATTGCCGTGAGCCGCGAGCCGCTGATTATTTATAGCGCGATGATGTTCGCCATCCTCGGCCTGCGTACGCTCTATTTCGTTCTGGAAGCGCTGAAGCAGTATCTGGTACATCTGGAGAAAGCGGTGGTGCTGCTGCTGTTCTTCGTGGCGTTCAAGCTGGGCCTGAATGCGACCGATCACTTCTGGCACCACGGTTACAGCATTGGCGCGACGGCCAGCCTGTTTGTGGTGCTTGGCGTGCTCGCGCTGGGGATTATTGCGAGCGTGATGTTCCCGGGGAAACGTACTGCCTGATACACCGTTTTTCTCCCTCTCCCTGTGGGAGAGGGCCGGATGAGGGCAACAGACCGCCCTTAGCCCTTAATCGGTGAATTCCGGCGCTTGCGCGGGTGATGGAAATGACGCCAGTGCGGATCCTGCGCCGCTGCCAGCAGCTCGTGATCGCCGCGCGTATCGCCCCAGGCGCGCAGGTGGTAGGCGTTCAGATCGCCGTACACCTTTTCCAGCCTTGCGACCTTCTGCGCACAGCGGCAGTTGTTGCCGGTGATTCGCCCGGTCAGCTTCCCGTCCTTCACTTCCAGCTGCGTACCAATCAGCTTAATACCGAGCTTATCGGCCCACGGCTGCAGCACCAGCGCCGGCGAGGCGGAGCAGATGGTTACCTCTGCGCCGGAATTGACTTCCGCTGCCACCGCCAGTACGCCTTCAGGGCGCATCAGCTTGTTCCAGTATTTTTCGCAAAAGACTTCAGCCTGCTGGCGTAACCAGTGCTCATCAACCCCCGTCAGGAAGGTTCTGATCAACACCTCTTTCAGCTCATCGCGCGTGAGCTTGCGGCGCACGCAGTGGAGCGTTGGCAGCGCCATGCGTACCAGTCTGCCCGCGAAGTAACGTTTGCCGAAAGCAAAACGCAGGAAAGGGATGAAACTGTCGTGGTGGGTCAGGGTTCCATCAAAGTCGAAGACGGAAAGCACGCTGGACTTCGCCACGGCTTCGTCGGCAATCATATTGGTCATAAATACGTCTTAGCTGAAATACACATTCTGTTCATTAGTTTACCTGCTTTACCTTCACAGTCCTTATATCACCCACATTTTTTTCTCAATCTTGCGACCTGAATGTCAGTCCAATTTTGGCCTGACTAAAGGTTAGGTGAAAAATGAGCTGTCTATATTATCGCCACATCGAAAGATATTTCGGGGAACCTTTGGTCCCCACAGGTAAGGAAAAATTCACTCACTTCTTCTTTCTTGATATGACTCTTAAATCACTTATTTCAATACTCTCGTTATGCTTTGCGTCGTTTTCTGCACTGGTACATCAGGAAACGGGTCCGCTGCGTTCCCGAACTCTTGATCAATACCAGAAGTGGAAAGGTACCCACTATCAGTGGGGCGGCACGACGCACCGGGGCGTAACGGTTTCCACCCTGACGGATCAGATGATGTCATCCACCACGCCACCGTCGACGCGCAGCGCCGCGCCCGAGGTGGCGGAGGCCTGCGTCGAGCAGACGTACACCACCATATTGGCAACCTCTTCCACCGTTGCCGCTCGCTGGATGACCGAGCTCGGACGGTTCGCCATCACAAACTCTTTCGCCAGCTGTTCCAGCGACTTCCCGGTTTTTTCAATTTCGTCCTTCATCATCTCGGCGAAACCGTCCGACATCGTTGGGCCAGGCAGCACGCTGTTTACCGTGACGCCGCTTCCCGCCACAAATTTCGCCAGCCCGCGCGCCAGCGAGAGCTGCGCCGTTTTGGTTACGCCGTAGTGGATCATGTCCGCAGGAATATTGCACGCCGACTCGGAGGAGATAAACACCACGCGCCCCCAGCCTTTCTGCACCATGCCCGGCAGCAGGGCGCGGGAGAGACGGACGCCGGACATCACGTTGGTCTGCCAGTAGCGTTCCCAGGTGTCGTCGTCGGTGGAATAGAAATCCTGCGGGCCGTAAATGCCGGCGTTATTCACCAGAATATCGACGTTGGTCGCCACTTTCAGCAGCGCGTCCACGCCTTCCTGAGTACTGAGGTCGGCAATGGCGGCGCGGACCTGCACCCCCGGTACGACCTGCTGAAGCTGCTGAATGCCTTTGTTAACCGATTCAGTGCTGCGGCCATTAACGATCACTTCTGCACCGCTTTCTGCCAGCCCTCTGGCGATGGCGAACCCAATCCCGCCGGTTGAGGCGGTAACTAACGCGACTTTCCCCGTAAAATCGATTTTCATTATCTGCTCCATGTCATTTTCAACGTTCGGACCTTAAAGCGTAGCAGCTGATGATGATGGCTCCTGGCTAAAAAGGCGCAACAGCGTTTCCACCTGCTCGTCCAGGGGAGAGAGGGTGCGTTTTACGATCAGATGCAGCGGCGTGGCTCTGCGGACGCCGTGGCTAAGCGGTAGCACCTTGAGCGTGCCCTGCTCCAGCTGGGCCTGAATACGCTCCTCCGGCAGCCAGCCATAGCCAACCTGATACATCACCGCTTCAATGGCGGCGTCAATCGTCGAAAAGGTCCACGACTCTCCGGCAGGGCGCGAAGCATGCTGGCTGTCAGCAATCTGAATCAACGGCCACGGACGCAGCACGTCGTCGTTTAGCGGCGCATCCAGGGTAAACAGGGGATGGTCACGGTGGGCGACGGCGACAAAATCAATATTCATCAGCCACTCGCCCAGCCCGGTAATGTCCTGACGGCGGGTTAAAACCATTACATCGGCTTCGTCATTGAGGGTATCGGCGCGGGTGTTTTCCAGCACTTCGGTGAGGCGCACCTGGGTTTGAGGATACTGCTGCTGGAACTGACGCAAAATAGCGAACAGGCGGCGGCGTGGAAAAATACTGTCTACTATAAGATCGATTCGGGTACGCATGCCGCTCTGCAGCGTGGCGGCACGCGTCTCGACGTACGAGAACGCTTTCAGGAGCGGCTTCACCTGATTCAACAAGAGTTCCCCTGCGGGCGTAAGCACGGCCCGCCTTCCTTCCGCCACCAGCAGCGCAACGCCCAGCCGTTCCTGCAGTAAAGAGAGGTTATAGCTCACGGAAGATTGGCTCCGGTGGGTCAGCTCTGCCGCTTTGGCAAAGCTGCCGGCCTCCACCACTTTTTCCAGTAATGACCATTGCTCAAGCGTTGATTTGTGCATGACTTATCTAAATTTTGAATTAATTTGATTCAAACATAGCGTTATTCATTCAATTTTTGAAGGGGTACGATACGTTCATCAACACAAAGGAGACACATCATGAGCAACTTTGACAAACAAGATTTAAGCGGCTTCGTCGGCAAACATCTGGTTTATACCTACGATAACGGCTGGAACTACGAGATTTACGTTAAAAACGAAAATACCCTCGACTACCGCATTCACAGCGGTCTGGTCGGTAACCGTTGGGTGAAAGACCAGCAGGCGTACATCGTCCGCGTAGGGGAGAGCATCTATAAAATTTCCTGGACAGAGCCAACCGGAACCGACGTCAGCCTGATCGCTAACCTGGGCGACAACCTGTTCCACGGCACTATCTTCTTCCCGCGCTGGGTGATGAATAATCCGGAAAAAACCGTCTGTTTCCAGAACGACCACATCCCGCTGATGAACAGCTATCGCGATGCAGGCCCGACCTATCCAACCGAAGTGATTGATGAATTTGCCACAATCACCTTCGTGCGGGACTGCGGCGCTAACAACGACAGCGTTATTGCGTGTGCCGCCAGCGAGCTGCCGGAAAACTTTCCCGACAATTTAAAATAAGCGCGACAATTAACTAAAAAGAAAAGTTCCCGATGCATTTCACATTTATTTGAAATGGTCGGGAATTTTTTTATTTGTTGATGGTCGGTTTAAGAAACAGGTCCAAAAATGATGCGTTACTCACAAAATAAATAATTCACAATATTTTAATTCATTGTTTATTAATGGTTTAAAGATTTATTGCGCTTTTTATCTTCTGCTGTCTTAATTTTTTCCTAAGAAATGAAAGCTACCTTGAGATGAGTTTATGGTTCGTTGAAATAAACGTGCCGGCATTTGGTTAATATCAAAAAGCCGCCTTACCTATCTCAAGGAAATTAATAATGAGTGATTTTTTGCCTTTTTCCCGGCCCTCTATGGGGAACGAGGAATTAGCCGCGCTGCAGGAGGTCATTACCTCTGGCTGGATCACCACAGGGCCGAAAAATCAGGCGCTTGAAGAGGCATTTTGCACGCTCACGGGCAACCGTCATGCCATTGCCGTCTCCTCTGCCACGGCGGGGATGCACGTGACCCTGATGGCGCTGGGCATAGGTCCTGGTGATGAGGTCATTACTCCCTCCCTGACGTGGGTGTCGACGCTGAACATGATCGTGCTGCTGGGCGCCACGCCGGTGATGATCGACGTCGACAAAGACACGCTGATGGTAACGCCTGAGGCGGTCGAGACCGCCGTTACGCCTCGAACCAAAGCCATCGTGCCGGTGCATTACGCGGGAGCACCCTGCGATATCGACGCCATCCGCGCGGTTGGCGAGCGCCACGGTATTCCGGTCATTGAAGATGCGGCCCATGCGGCAGGCACGTTCTACAACAACCGCCACGTGGGCTGGCGGGGGACGGCCATTTTCTCCTTCCACGCCATCAAAAATATGACCTGCGCCGAAGGCGGACTGGTGGTGACGGATGACGCGCAGCTCGCGCAAAAAATCCGTAGTCTGAAGTTCCACGGGCTGGGCGTAGATGCCTACGATCGCCAGACCCACGGCCGCGCCCCGCAGGCAGAGGTCATCACCCCGGGCTTCAAATACAACCTCGCGGATATCAACGCCGCGCTGGCGCTGGTGCAGCTCGGCAAGCTGGGCGAGGCCAACAGGCGCCGTCGCGACATTGCCGACCGCTACCTGCTCGAACTCTCGGATACCCCTTTCCAGCCGCTGCGTATTCCACCCTGGCCACACCTGCACGCCTGGCACCTGTTTATCATTCGCGTGGATGAAGCCCGGTGCGGCATCACGCGCGATGCATTAATGGCGGCGCTGAAAGAGCAGGGTATCGGTACCGGCCTGCACTTCCGCGCGGCCCACACGCAAAAATATTACCGCGAGCGTTTTCCGGAAGTCTCACTCCCGAACTCCGAATGGAACAGCGCGCGTATTTGCTCTCTCCCTCTTTTTCCGGACATGACTCATGACGACACAACCCGCGTCATTACCGCGCTCCATCAGCTTGCAGGACATTGATATGTTCAGCGCGCCGCCCGTTCAAAAAGTTTCCGTGGTGATCCCGGTATATAACGAGCAGGAGAGCCTGCCGGAACTGATCCGCCGTACCACGGCGGCCTGCGACGCCTTAGGCAAAGCTTATGAAATTCTGCTGGTGGACGACGGCAGCAGCGACGATTCCGCGCGCATGTTGACCGAGGCCGCGCAGGCGGAGGGCAGCCGTATTGTGGCCGTGCTGCTTAACCGTAACTACGGCCAGCACTCGGCGATTATGGCCGGGTTCAGCCACGTCACGGGCGATCTGGTGATCACCCTGGATGCGGACCTGCAAAACCCGCCGGAAGAGATCCCGCGCCTGGTCGCCAAAGCCGACGAGGGCTATGACGTGGTCGGCACCGTGCGGCAAAACCGCCAGGACACCCTGTTCCGCAAGCTGGCGTCACGCACCATCAACCGCCTGATCCAGCGCACCACCGGGAAAGCGATGGGCGACTACGGCTGCATGCTGCGCGCTTACCGCCGCCACATTATTGACGCCATGCTGCACTGCCACGAGCGCAGCACCTTCATTCCGATTCTGGCGAACACCTTTGCCCGCAAAGCGACGGAAATCCCCGTCCTGCACGCCGAGCGCGAGCACGGAGAATCGAAGTACAGCTTTATGCGCCTGATCAACCTGATGTACGACCTGATCACCTGCCTCACCACCACGCCGCTGCGTCTGCTAAGCGTCTTTGGCAGCATCATCGCGCTGGCCGGGTTTGCGCTTTCCGTTCTGCTGGTGGTGCTGCGGCTGGCGTTTGGCCCGCAGTGGGCGGCGGAAGGGGTCTTTATGCTCTTTGCCGTGCTGTTCATGTTCATCGGCGCCCAGTTCATTGGTATGGGCCTGCTCGGTGAGTATATCGGCCGAATTTACAACGATGTTCGCGCGCGTCCGCGCTACTTTATTCAACGCGTTGTCCGTCAGGAACACACCGCATCTCAAGAGGAAAAACACCCATGAAAGCTGTCGTCTTTGCCTATCACGATATGGGGTGCGCGGGCACACAAGCCTTGCTGGACGCTGGTTTTGACATTACAGCCATCTTCACCCACCCGGACGTACCGGGAGAAAATCACTTCTTTGGCTCAGTGGCGCGCATTGCCGCAGAGCACGGTATTCCGGTGTATGCCCCGGATGATGTGAACCATCCGCTGTGGGTGGATCGCATTCAGAAACTGGCGCCCGATATGATTTTCTCTTTCTACTACCGCCACCTGATTTGTGACGAGATCCTGAGCGTGGCAGCAAAAGGGGCATTCAATCTGCACGGCTCTCTGCTGCCAGCCTACCGTGGCCGCGCGCCGCTGAACTGGGCGCTGGTCAACGGTGAAACGGAAACGGGCGTCACGCTGCATCGGATGGTGAAGCGTGCGGATGCGGGCAACATCGTGGCGCAGCAGAGCGTGAGCATTGATGCCGATGAAACGGCGCTGCAATTGCATCACAGGCTCTGCACCTCGGCGCAAAGCCTGCTGCGCGATGCGCTGCCTTCTCTGCTGCTGGGGTCTTATACCGAAACCGCGCAGGATGAAAGCAAGGCCAGCTGCTTTGGCCGCCGCACGCCGGAAGATGGCCGTCTGGACTGGAACAAACCGGCGCGCCAGCTGCATAACCTGGTGCGCGCCGTGGCCGATCCGTGGCCGGGCGCGTTCAGCTTCGCCGGCGTCAGCAAATTTATCGTCTGGAAATCCCGCGTGCGTGACGACATTCCTGCCGCGAAGCCGGGCACCGTCGTTTCTGTCTCCCCGCTGATCGTCAGCTGCGGCGAGCAGGCGCTGGAGATTGTCACCGGGCAAACGGACAACGGTCTCTACGTTCAGGGCACGCAGCTGGCGCAGTCGCTGGGGCTGGTGGCGGGAGCGCTGATCACCAGCGCACCGGTTGTGGCCATTAAGCGTCGCACCCGCGTCTTAATCCTCGGCGTCAACGGCTTTATCGGTAACCACCTGACCGAACGCCTGCTGAAGGATGACAACTACGAGATCTACGGCCTGGATATCGGATCCGATGCGATCGGCCGTTTCCTCAACAACCCGCGCTTCAACTTCGTGGAGGGGGATATCAGCATCCACTCCGAATGGATCGAGTATCACATCAAAAAATGCGACGTGGTGCTGCCGCTGGTGGCGATTGCTACGCCCATTGAATACACCCGCAACCCGCTGCGCGTGTTCGAGCTGGATTTCGAAGAGAACCTGAAGATCATCCGCGACTGCGTGAAATACGACAAGCGCATCATCTTCCCGTCCACCTCTGAAGTGTACGGCATGTGCACCGACAAGAACTTCGACGAAGACACGTCTAACCTGGTGGTAGGGCCTATCAACAAGCAGCGCTGGATTTACTCCGTCTCCAAACAGCTGCTGGACCGCGTGATCTGGGCCTACGGCGAAAAAGAGGGGCTACGCTTCACCCTGTTCCGCCCGTTCAACTGGATGGGACCGCGTCTGGACAACCTCAACGCCGCCCGTATCGGCAGCTCGCGCGCGATCACTCAGCTGATCCTCAACCTGGTGGAAGGGTCACCGATTAAGCTTATTGAAGGGGGCCAGCAGAAGCGCTGCTTCACCGACATCAGCGACGGTATCGAGGCGCTGTTCCGCATCATTGAGAACAAGGACGGCCGCTGCAGCGGGGAGATCATCAACATTGGCAACCCGGAGAACGAAGCGAGCATCCGCGAGCTGGCGGAAATGCTGCTGGCAAGTTTTGAGCGCCATCCGCTGCGCAGCCAGTTTCCGCCGTTTGCCGGTTTCCGTGAGGTCGAGAGCAGCAGCTACTACGGCAAAGGCTATCAGGACGTTGAGCACCGTAAGCCAAATATTCGTAACGCTAAGCGCTGCCTGAACTGGACGCCGACCGTGAAGATGGAGCAGACCATCGATGAAACGCTCGACTTCTTCCTGCGCACCGTGGAGCTGTCGGAACAGGCATCATGAAAAAAGTCGGTTTACGCATTGATGTCGATACCTTTCGGGGAACGCGCGACGGCGTACCCCGGCTGCTGGAACTGTTGGGCAAGCACGACGTGCGTGCCAGTATGTTCTTCAGCGTCGGGCCAGACAACATGGGGCGCCACCTGTGGCGCCTGGTTAAACCGGCATTTCTGTTCAAAATGCTGCGCTCGCGCGCGGCATCCCTTTACGGCTGGGACATTCTGCTGGCAGGTACGGCATGGCCCGGCAAGCGCATCGGCGCGGGCAATGAAGCGATCATCCGCGAAGCGGCCCTGCGCCATGAGGTGGGGCTGCACGCCTGGGATCACCATGCCTGGCAGGCCTGGGCCGGCGTGTGGGATATCCCGCGGCTGACCCGGGAGATTGAACGCGGCATGCTTGAGCTGGAGGCGATAATCGGCCAGCAGATACGCTGCTCCGCGGTGGCGGGATGGCGTGCGGATCAGCGCGTGGTGAAAGCCAAAGAGACCTTCGCCTTTCGCTACAACAGCGACTGCCGCGGGAGCGGACCGTTTTTACCGCTGCTGGGGAACGATCGCACCGGGACGGTTCAGATCCCGGTCACGCTTCCGACCTGGGATGAGGTAGTGGGGCGCGACGTCAGCGCCGACGGGTTCAACCGCTACATCCTGGACTGTATCCACCGGGATACGGGGACCCCGGTCTACACTATCCATGCGGAAGTGGAGGGAATTGCGTATCAGCATGATTTTGATGCGTTGCTAACGCTGGCGGCGCAGGAGGGCATTCAGTTTTGTCCGCTCAGCGACATGCTGCCAGAGGATCTCAGCACGCTACCGGTGGGCAAAATTGTCCGCCAGGAAATGGCCGGTCGGGAAGGCTGGCTTGGTTATCAACATACCGTGAGCCCGGCATCATGAAAGCAACCCGCTATGGCGTAGCGCTTCTTGCACTGTTTATCGTTTACTACCTGATTCCGGTCGATCTTCGCCTGCTGTGGCAGCCGGATGAGACGCGCTATGCGGAAATCAGCCGCGAAATGATCGCCTCCGGCGACTGGGTGGTGCCGCATTTCCTTGGGCTGCGCTACTTTGAAAAACCGATTGCCGGATACTGGGTTAACAGTATTGGGCAGATGATTTTTGGCCACACCAATTTGGCGGTCCGCGCCGGAGCGATATTCTCGACCGGGCTAACGGCGCTGCTGGTTATCTGGCTCGCCTGGCGTCTCTGGCAGGATAAGCGCGCTGCGCTGCTCTCCGGCATCATCTTTCTCACCCTTTTCCTGGTTTACGGCATCGGTACCTATGCGGTGCTGGACCCGATCGTTACGCTCTGGCTGGTGGCCGCGATGTGCAGCTTCTGGCTGGCCGCGCAGGCGAAAACCCCGGGTGGGAAGGTGGGCGGCTACGTGCTGCTCGGGCTGGCCTGCGGGATGGGGGTGATGACCAAAGGCTTTCTGGCGCTGGCGGTACCGGTCATTGGCGTGCTGCCGTGGGTCATTGCGCAGAAACGCTGGAAAGAGGTGCTGGCGTATGGCTGGCTGGCGGTCCTGAGCTGCGTGCTCGTCGTCCTGCCGTGGGGGCTGACGATCGCGCAGCGTGAGCCGGATTTCTGGCGCTACTTCTTCTGGGTGGAGCATATTCAGCGCTTTGCCCAGAGCGATGCCCAGCACAAAGCCCCGTTCTGGTACTACCTGCCGTTCCTGATCGCCGGAAGCCTGCCGTGGCTGGCGCTACTGCCGGGGGCGCTGCGTCTGGGCTGGCGTGACAGACAAAGCGACGGCGTCGGGCTTTACCTGCTGGGCTGGGTGGTCATGCCGCTGATTTTCTTCAGCATCGCGAAAGGCAAGCTGCCGACCTACATCCTCCCGTGCTTTGCCCCGCTGGCGATCCTGATGGCGCGGTATGCCTGCACCGTGGCAGAAAAAAGCGTTAAGGTGCTGCGCGTTAACGGCTGGATCAACCTTGCGTTTGGGGTCGCTGGCGCGATCGCGGCGCTGGTGGTGTCGCCGTGGGGGCTGACGAAGCATCCGGTCTGGACGCCGGTAGAACTCTACAAAGTGTTCTGCGCCGTGGTGGCGTTTCTGCTCTGGGCTGCGGTGGGCTGGTTTACGCTGAATCGGAGCCAGCAGCGCTGGTGGCTGGCAGCGCTGTGTCCCGCCGGGCTTGCGCTGCTGATTGGCTTCGCCGTCCCGAACCTGGTGGTTGACTCAAAACAGCCGCAGTCGCTGGTTGATACCGTTCGCCTGCCGTTGCAGGAGAGTCAGTTTGTCCTGGCCAACAACGTGGGCGTCGCCTCCGGGCTGGCGTGGGAGCTCAACCGTAATGACATTATTCTTTTTGGTCAGGCGGGGGAGCTGAGGTACGGCCTCGATTATCCTGATGCGAAAGGGCGATTTGTGGGCAAAGATGAGCTTGCGCAATGGCTTGAACGTCATCGCCAGCAGGGGCCGGTATCGCTGGTGATCCTGCTGTCGAAAAACGACGATCTTGCCCGCGCCGGGCTGCCCAAACCGGACAACCTGACGATTCAGGGACGTCTGGCTTACCTGCAATACCTGCCGCAATGATGGCCTGGAGCCTGCTGGTCTTAGCCAGCCTGCTGAGCTGCGCAGGGCAGCTGTGCCAGAAGCAGGCCACCCGTCCGGCGAAAGCCGGGCGGCGCGGTCAGCACGTCTCCCTGTGGCTTGGGCTGGCCTTGCTGGCGCTGGGCTGCGGGATGATCGTCTGGCTGGCGGTATTACAGCACCTGCCCGTCGGAATCGCCTACCCGATGCTGAGCCTTAATTTTGTCTGGGTGACGCTGGCGGCGAAAACGTTCTGGCATGAGCGCGTTACGTCGCGGCACTGGCTGGGCGTCGGGTTGATTATCGTCGGGGTGATATTGCTGGGAGGAAGCCTGTGAGAGGCGTGTTATGGGCTTTATGCAGCGTAGCGCTCGTCAGCGCTGCGCAGCTGCTGTTGCGCTATGCCATGCTGGCGCTGCCGCCCGTCAGTGACGTTTATGCGTTTATCTCCGCGCTCTGGCACGTCTCATCCGGTACCGGCCCGCTGGTGCTGGGGCTGATGGGCTACGTGACCTCAATGGGCTGCTGGTATCTGGCCCTGCACCGTATGGCGCTCAGCAAAGCGTATGCCTTGCTGAGCCTCAGCTATATTCTGGTGTGGGGCGCCGCGCTGCTGTTGCCCGGCTGGGGGGATAGCTTTTCCTGGCAGGGGCTCTCGGGCGTCGGGTGTATTATTCTTGGCGTGCTGACGATTTTCCGGCCAGCGCGTCGTCAACGGAATGGATCTGAGCCGACGTAAGCGAAAAGGGCGTTGTGGTGCACACGGCGAGGCTCAGCGAACCCATCTGGCACTGGCTGACGGAATGAAGCGCGCTGGCGGCGCTGTCAAAGCTGACGATTTGCCAGGAGTGCGCGCCGCGCTGTTTCACGATGGCCTCTTTTCGCGTCCAGATGCGCCAGAATGCGTCAAGCTGGCTCTCCGGCGTTTCGTTTTCAAGCTCGGCGTGTTCGGCATTGCTGAAGACGGCATTGGCCAGCGTGCGCCAGTTGTCCTGCGGGCGAATGTGCTCCAGTGAGCAGCCAACATCCCCCTCATCGCTAACAATCACCGCGATATCATCTTCACACTGGCTAACGCTAAACCACAGCGGATAGTCATTGGAAAACGTGGGTTTTCCCTGCTCGCTGTAGACAATTTCCGGTAACGGCTTTGGGGCGAAGAGACGTGAGAGCAGGCCGCGACCCGCCAGCCAGCGGGCGCGATGCGCGCCCTGGGGAGCGTGTCGTGAAAGGGCTTCAGCCCAATGGTCAGTGCTCAGCGAGGAGATTTTTCCCAGAAAAACCTGGTACATATAACGTCTGGCCTTCAGTCAAAACAGAGAGAGCCGCAAAGTTACGCGACGAAACCATTACTATAATCCATTGCCCTTACCAATAGCTAACCGTGGGAGGCAATTACCCCGGCAATCGGCTCTTTGGCCGTCCTGGTCCGAGGAGTATCGCCAGCTTGCTGCCGCCTTTGGTGGTCTCCATCCAGATTTTACACACGCTGGTGAGCGGTACGGAAAGCAGCATTCCCACCGGTCCCAGCAGCCATCCCCAGACCAGTAACGACAGGAACACCACCAGCGTCGACATGCCCAGGCGGTGGCCCATCATGCGCGGTTCGAGAATGTTGCCCAGCACCATATGCACGACAAGGAACAGCGCCCCCACCAGCATGCATTCATAAAAGCCGTTAAACAGGAACGCCTGGATCATCGGCGGTACGGCGGAGAGCACCGCGCCAATGTTGGGCACATAGTTCAGCAGGAACGCCAGCACGCCCCACATCAGCGCAAACTGCACGTCCAGCAGCATCAGCCCCAGCCAGACGATCGCCCCGGTCCACAGGCTTAATAACGTTTTCAGCGCCAGATATTTGGAGACGCCCTTCAGGGCGCGGTGCAGGCCGGCAATGTGAATCTGCGGGTTATTCAGGGCAAAACGCAGTTTGTAGGGCACGTGGCGGACTTCAAACAGCATAAACACCACCGTCATCACCAGCAGCAGAATGCTCGCCATCGCGCCGGAAAGGCCGGTCATCAGGGTGGTGGCGTAGGTCATCACCTTTTCGGAGTCCATTCGGCGCAACATCCTTTCCGGTGAGATGTGCAGGTTGAGAAAGGGCACCATCTCCTGCAGATCGACCAGCTTGCGGGTTAGCTCTTTGTTGTACTGCGGCAGCATGGTTGAGAATTCGCTCAGCGACGCCGCGAGCACGCCGAACAGGGCCGTCAGGACGATCATCATCACGATAACCACAATGGTGATTGCCACCGGGCGGCTGACGCCACGGCGCAAAAACCAGGTCACCAGCGGGTTAAGGACAATGGCGAAAAAGAGCGCCAGCAGGAGCTGAACGATTATGTCGGCGGCAGCATGGATACCTGCGAGGATAACCACAAGGCAGGCGAGTTTTAATAGGATGTGAAGACCTGCTTTGTCGGTCTGGTTGGGTATCATGCTTTTTCCTCAGTGTGTTAGCCCATTAAGTGTAGTGTGCAGGATGCGCTTCGTTGAGGCTGATAATCTGAAAGTCGCTGCTGATTTTCACCGCCCTTCGTGGTAATAGTGAAACACTGTTGTAAAAATCCAGGTAGAACTCATGCCCGAACCTGCCGCCGAACCGGCGCTTAGCGGATTGCGCCTCAATCTGCGCATTGTCTCCGTTGTTATTTTTAACTTTGCCAGCTACCTGACGATTGGCCTGCCGCTGGCGGTCCTGCCGCGCTATGTTCATGACGTGATGGGCTATAGCGCCTTCTGGGCAGGGCTGGTAATTAGCCTGCAATATTTCGCCACGCTGATGAGCCGCCCCCATTCCGGCCGCTATGCCGATCTGTTTGGGCCCAAAAGCATCGTTGTTGTGGGGCTGTGCGGCTGCTTCCTGAGCGGCCTGAGCTACTTTCTGGCGGCAACCACCGGCCACTGGCCGCTGGTCAGCCTGGTACTGCTGTGCCTGGGACGCGTGGTTCTGGGCATTGGGCAAAGCCTTGCGGGGACCGGCTCAACCCTGTGGGGCGTGGGCGTTGTGGGTGCACCCCATATTGGCCGGGTGATCTCCTGGAACGGGATTGTAACCTACGGCGCGATGGCGATCGGCGCGCCGCTGGGCGTGGTGTGTTATGCGTATGGTGGATTGTACGGCCTGTCCATCACCATTATGGCGGTTGCGCTGCTGGCGCTCCTGCTGGCCCTGCCGCGCCCGAAGGTGAAGGCCAGCAAGGGCAAACCGCTGCCGTTTCGCGCGGTGCTCGGCCGCGTCTGGCCCTACGGAATGGCGCTGGCGCTGGCGTCAGCCGGCTTCGGCGCGATCGCCACCTTCATCACCCTTTTCTACGATGCCAAAGGCTGGGACGGCGCGGCGTTTGCGTTAACCCTGTTTAGCTGCGCGTTCGTGGGCGCGCGCCTGCTGTTCCCGAACGGGATTAATCGCCTGGGGGGACTGAACGTTGCCATGATCTGCTTTGCGGTGGAAATTGTCGGGCTGCTGTTGACCGGTTTCGCCAGCGCGCCGTGGATGGCAAAAGTGGGCGTATTTCTCGCAGGCGCGGGTTTCTCGCTGGTCTTCCCGGCGCTGGGCGTGGTGGCGGTAAAAGCCGTGCCGCAGCAAAATCAGGGTTCGGCGCTGGCAACCTACACGGTGTTTATGGATATGTCGCTGGGGATTACCGGGCCGCTGGCAGGGCTGGTGATGGCGTGGGCAGGCGTGCCGGTTATCTATTTTGCAGCGGCAGGGCTGGTGGCTATCGCGCTTATGCTGACGTGGCGGCTAAAAAAATGGCCCCCGGCGCAGGCGCCGGAGGCCACGTCATCCTCGTGAAGGATTACTGAATCACGAGGGTGTTGATGATGTTTTCAGCGGCGGTCTGCGCTTTCTGCTGATCGTCTGCTGGCAGCGTGATCTGGATGGTCAGCAGCTTGTTATCGATCTTACCCAGTACGACTGAAGAGTACGCGGTCTGGCCTTTTGCAGAGATAATGCTGTCCAGCTGCTGCAGGGTATGGCCTTTCAGCTCGATGGACTTATTGGTTACGACCTGCAGCTGCGGGTCGCGGCTGCGCTGCTGATCTTCCAGACGTTTAGACAGCACGCCCAGCTCTTCGCTGGTGTCGTCCCCGACAATCACAATCACCGCTTTCTGCCCGGTGGCATCGGAATAGACGTGCATGTTGTTCGCCTGGGTGCCGAGCTTACCGCTCTGGTCGGTCATATCCGCCGGCAGAGAGAAACTGAGTTTGCCATCCATCAGGCTGACCGGCTGACCGGTTGCGTTGCTTTCTGCTGACGCGCCTTGAGTAGGGGTTTTTGTGTCGCTGTTATCACAGGCGGCAAGCCCGACAACCAGCAGGCCAATCCCGACATATTTAACCAGATTGCGCATTGACTTCTTCCTTTCGATAAACGGCCATAGCGGCTCATTCGCCCATCTTATCACAACTGATAAAGCGAACCCTTAACCTGCCTGCAATGCAGAGATTTCAGATTTATCTGCCAGCCTTTTCAGCAGCATATTCAACAGCACGCCGTACATTGGCAGGAAGAAAGCAATGCTGATAAGCACCTTGAAGCAGTAATCTACCAGGGCGATTTCCATCCAGTGTGCGGCCATAAAGGCATCCGGGCTGCGCCAGAAGGCGATGAAGAAGAAGGCCAGCGTATCGCTCACGTTACCGAACAGCGTGGAGGCGGTCGGCGCCATCCACCAGCGGTGGTTCTGACGCAGGCGGTTAAACACGTGAACGTCGAGGATCTGCCCCAGGGCGTAGGCCATAAAGCTGGCGGCGGCGATACGGGCAACAAACAGGTTGAAGTGCGTCAGCGCCTCAAAGCCCTGCCAGCTTCCCATGTAGAAGAGGGAAGAGATGACATAGGAAATGAACAGCGCCGGGAGCATCACCGCGAAAATGATGCGACGCGCCAGCGGTGCGCCAAAGATCCGCACGGTCAAATCGGTGGCGAGGAAAATAAACGGAAAACTGAACGCGCCCCAGGTGGTGTGGAAACCAAAGATGGAGATCGGGAGCTGCACCAGATAGTTGCTGGAAGTGATCACCAGCAGATGAAAAAGCGAAAGCCAGAACAACGCTTTTACGCGCTGCGATTGAGAAAACTGCGTCATATTGTGACCTTTTTGAGAGTTGGGGTGAGGGAACCCAATAAAATCGGCTGCATGATACTGCTTTCATTAGGCTTTGCAATGGCTAATTTTCACGCAATCGTTAACCTGGTTTGCTTTGACGTTAGCGGGGCGTAAACTACAGCCGTTTTATTATCATCGAGAAGATCATGACCGACCTGTTTTCCAGCCCAGACCATACTCTTGACGCCCAGGGCCTCCGCTGCCCGGAGCCGGTAATGATGGTGCGCAAAACCGTGCGCAACATGCAGACCGGCGAAACGCTGCTGATCATCGCTGACGATCCGGCCACCACCCGCGACATTCCTGGCTTTTGTACCTTTATGGAACATGAGCTGGTGGCGCAGGAAACGGACGCGTTGCCGTATCGGTATGTGATTCGTAAGGGGTAAGTGCGGCCAGTTGCCCTCATCCCGGCCCTCTCCCACAGGGGGAGGGAGAAAACCGTTCTAAACCATCGTTTCAAAAGTTCGCGCTTTTGTGAGGCGCTTCACCTCCGCTTTTCCAGCCGTAGTCTAATTTTTAAACGTATAAAACTAAAACACCGTTTTAACGCTTACCTCACTACCCTGGAGTTGACTCGATGAAAACGACCCTCAAGCCGTTACTGGCCGCTCTGTGTCTGTCTGCTTTTGCCTGCTCCGTTTCCGCCCAAACCATTAAAGCTGCGGATGTCCACCCCGAAGGCTACCCGAACGTGGTGGCGGTGCAGCACATGGGTGAAAAGCTCAAACAACAAACCGACGGCAAGCTGGAGATCAAGGTCTTCCCCGGCGGCGTGCTCGGGGATGAAAAGCAGATGATTGAGCAGGCGCAGATGGGGGCAATCGACATGATCCGCGTCTCGATGGCGCCTGTTGCCGCCATCCTGCCGGATATCGAAGTTTTTACGCTGCCCTACGTGTTCCGTGATGAAGACCACATGCACAGGGTGATCGACGGCGATATTGGCAAGCAGATCGGCGACAAGCTGACCGCGAACCCGAAATCTCGCCTGGTGTTCCTCGGCTGGATGGATTCCGGCACCCGTAACCTGATCACCAAAGAGCCGATCGTCAAACCGGACGATCTGAAAGGGAAGAAAATCCGCGTGCAGGGTAGCCCGGTAGCCCTCGCCACGCTGAAAGACATGGGGGCAAACTCGGTGGCGATGGGCGTGAGCGAGGTTTACAGCGGCATGCAAACCGGCGTGATTGACGGCGCGGAGAATAACCCGCCGACCTTTATCGCCCACAACTACATGCCGGTTGCCAAAAACTACACCCTGAGCGGCCACTTTATTACCCCCGAAATGCTCCTCTATTCAAAAGTGAAATGGGACAAGCTCAGCGCCGACGAGCAGCAAAAGGTCCTGACTCTGGCCCGCGAGGCGCAGTTCGAGCAGCGTAAGCTGTGGAATGCCTACAACAACCAGGCGCTGGCAAAAATGAAAGCGGGCGGGGTGCAGTTCCACGACATCGACAAAACGGTGTTTATCAAGGCTACGGAGCCGGTGCGCGCCCAGTATGGCGACAAGCATCAGGATCTGATGAAAGCCATCGCTGACGTCCAGTAAACCGGAGTACGTATGTCCGAACTCTACCTGAAGTGGATGGACCGTCTGTACCTGCTCGCCATGACCGTGGCGGGCGTCTCGCTGCTGGTCATGACGATAGCGATCCCGATTGGCATCTTCTCACGCTACGTGCTTAACCGCGGGGAATCCTGGCCGGAGCCGATCGCCATTATCTGCATGGTGACCTTTACCTTTATCGGCGCGGCGGTGGGGTATCGCGCCGGATCGCACATCGCGGTAAACATGCTCACCGACCGTCTGCCCGACATGCTGAAAAACCTCTGCGCTCGCGTGGTCGATCTGCTGATGCTGCTGATCTCCGCGCTGATGTTCTGGTACAGCCTCTGGCTGTGCGTCGACCTCTGGGAACAGCCCGTTGCGGAGTTCCCGCTTCTGACGTCCGGCGAAAGCTATCTGCCGCTGCCCGTCGGGTCGGCCATTCTGATCCTGTTTGTGATTGAACGCCTGCTGTTTGGCTCGCAGGAAAACCGTCCCGTCGTGCTCATCGGCAACCACAGCTAAGGGGTGAACAATGGATGCTTTCGTGTTGTTATTCACCCTCGCCATTTTGCTGGCGCTGGGTATGCCGGTGGCCTTTGCCGTGGGCTTGAGCGCCGTGGCGGGCGCGCTGTGGATTGATTTGCCGCTCGAGGCGCTGATGATCCAAATCACCAGCGGGGTGAACAAGTTTACCCTGCTGGCGATCCCGTTCTTCATCCTCGCCGGGGCGATCATGGCGGAAGGGGGCATCGCCCGACGGCTGGTGAATTTTGCCTACGTGTTTGTCGGCTTTATTCGCGGCGGGCTGTCGCTGGTGAATATTGTTGCGTCAACGTTCTTCGGCGCAATTTCCGGTTCATCGGTGGCGGATACGGCCTCCATCGGCAGCGTGATGATCCCGGAGATGGAGAAGAAGGGCTATCCGCGCGAATACGCGGCGGCGGTGACGGCCAGCGGGTCGGTGCAGGCGATTTTAATCCCGCCCAGCCATAACTCGGTCATTTACTCCCTTGCGGCGGGCGGCACAGTCTCTATCGCCACGCTGTTTATCGCGGGCGTCCTTCCGGGGCTGCTGTTGGGATTCTGCCTGATGATCCTGTGCCTTGGCTTTGCCCATAAGCGCGGTTACCCGAAGGGAGAGAAAATTCCGTTTAAGCAGGCGGTGAAGATTTTGCTCGATGCTCTGTGGGGGCTGATGACGGTAGTGATTATCCTCGGCGGGATATTGTCCGGGATATTCACGGCAACCGAATCTGCCGCCGTGGCCTGCCTGTGGGCGTTCTTCGTCACCATGTTTATCTACCGCGACTACAGGTGGAGCGAGCTGCCGAAGCTGATGTGCCGGACGGTCAAAACGGTCACTATTGTGATGATTTTGATAGGCTTTGCCGCGGCGTTTGGCGCGGTGATGACCTATATGCAGCTGCCGACGCGCATCACCGAGTTCTTCACCTCGCTCTCCGATAACAAGTACGTGATCCTGATGTACCTCAACGTCATGCTGCTGCTGATTGGCACCCTGATGGACATGGCGCCGATCATCCTGATCCTGACGCCGGTTCTGCTGCCGGTGACCAACTCGCTGGGGATCGACCCGGTGCATTTCGGGATGATCATGATGGTGAACCTGGGGATTGGGCTTATCACACCGCCGGTCGGGTCGGTGCTGTTCGTGGCAAGCGCGGTGAGCAAGCAGAAGATTGAAACCGTGGTACGCGCCATGCTGCCGTTCTACGGCATGCTGCTGGTGGTACTTGGAATGGTAACGTACATCCCGGCGATTTCATTATGGCTGCCGGGGGTGTTAGGGATGCAGTGACGCCTCTCTTCTCCCTCTCCCCGTGGGAGAGGGTTGGGGTGAGGGCATCAGGCCGCACCCCGGCCCAACCCACTGCCGGGTGGCGGCTACGCCTTACCCGGCCTACGGTTCGATAACGATTTTATTTCCGACGTAATAGCCGCAGCGCATTCGCCGTCACCAGCACCGTCGCCCCCGTATCCGCCAGCACCGCCAGCCACAGGCCGGTCATGCCGAGCAGGGTGGTCACGAGGAATATCCCCTTCAGGCCCAGCGCTATCGCAATGTTCTGTCGAATATTGGCCCGCGTCGCTCGCGCCAGACCAATCATCTGCGCCAGCCCGGTCAGGCGGTTGTGGGTCAGCGCCGCATCCGCCGTCTCCAGCGCCACGTCGGTACCGCTGCCCATCGCAATGCCAATGGTGGAAGCCTTCATCGCAGGCGCATCGTTAATGCCGTCACCGACCATCGCCAGCGGGGCGAATGCGTTCAGTTCGGTGACCGCGCTGACCTTATCCGCGGGCAGCAGTCCGGCTTTAAACTCCAGCCCCAGCTCGTCGGCAATGGCCGCCGCCGCGCGCGGGTTATCGCCGGTGAGTATCACGCCCTGTACGCCCAGCTGATGCAGCGCCGCGACGGCCTCTTTGGCATCGCCACGCAGGGTATCTCGCAGTGCGAGCATTCCCGTCGCCGCGCCGTCCTGCGTGACGACAACGACCGTCTGCCCGGCCTGTTCTAACGCCTCAACCTCTGGATGAGAAGACTTGCCAGCCGCGGCAATGAGCACCTTTTTACCCTCAACAACGGCTTCAATCCCTGACCCGACCAGCGCCCGCTGTGCGGTTGCCGGAGGAATGTTCAGCCCGCGCGCCTGCGCTTCACGCACGATCGCCAGCGCCAGCGGGTGCGTGGAACCTTGCTCCACTGCAGCGGCCAGCATCAGCAGTTCGTTCTCGCTGATATCCTGCGGATACACGCCGGTCACCTGCGGCTTGCCGACGGTCAGCGTGCCGGTTTTATCGAACGCGATATGCTGAACCTGGCTCAGCTGTTCCAGCGCCGCGCCGCCCTTAATCAACGCGCCGCGACGCGCCGCCGCCGCCAGCCCTGACGTAATTGCCGCAGGCGTGGAGATCACCAGCGCGCACGGGCAGCCTATCAGCAGCAGCGTCAGCCCTTTATAAATCCAGCTCTCCCACGGCGCGCCGAAAAACAGCGGCGGAACGAGGGTAACCAGCAGGGCAACCAGCATGATGGCGGGGGTGTAAATCCGGCTGAAGCGATCGATAAAGCGTTCGACCGGCGCACGGCGCTCTTCGGCCTCTTCTATCAGCTTCAGGATGCGGTCAATCGCGCTGTCGCCCGGTTCGGAAAGCACGGTAAGCTGTACCAGACGGTCGACGCTGGTAGCACCCGCAGGCACCTTTTCACCTGCCGCGCGTTCTACGGGGATCGATTCCCCGGTAAGGGCGCTTTCATCAAAGCTGGCGGTGGCGGTAGCGAGGGCACCATCCGCTGGCAGACGCCCGCCGGCGGGAACTTCAATCACGTCGCCCGGGCGCAAGCTATTGATGGCAACCGTTTCACGACGATCGTTCACGACCCGTATCGCGGTTTCCGGCTTTAGCGCCATTAGCGCGCTGACGCCTTTACGCGCGCGGCTCGCTGCCCAGCCCTCAAGTCGTTCGCCGATCAGGAACAGCAGCAGCACCATCGCCGCTTCCGCCGTGGCACCGATGAACAGCGCGCCGATGGCGGCCACGCTCATCAGGGTTTCGATGGCAAACCAGCTGCCGCTTTTCATCAGGCGCAGCGCCTGACGGGCGATGGGGAACAGCCCAACCAGGGTAGTGGCGATAAACGCCAGATTGCCGAGCGGATGGTTAATCTGCTCCAGACCCCAGCTGATGACCATCATGATGATGAGCGCGATGAGGGGCAGGTTTTCTTTTAAAGACGAGGTTTTTTCAGCCGGGGCCGTTTCGCTACGCAGGGTATAACCGGCCTTGCTGACCGCGGCTTCAACCTGTTTGCTGACGTCGTTATCGGCGCTGACCAGCAGCTTCTCGGTAGAAAACAGCACCTGAACGTGGCTTACGCCCGGCACCTGCTTAACCGCATTTTCGACTTTACGCGCGCAGGCCGCGCAGTCCATGCCGTTAACCACCCAGCTGTAGCGATTTCCACTTTCTGGCTGCGTGACGGCCTGCGTTTCGCACGCGCCTTCGCAGCAGCAGTCGTCTTTCGCCGGAACCGGGCTGAGCTTAAGTGCCGAGAATTGTGGAACTTTTTTAGGTATTTCTGGGGTCGACATGGCAGTCTCCGGTAATGATAATTTTCTCATTAACCGCAGCATACACTCTGGAGTCGACTCCAGAGTCAAGCGTTATTTAAATATACAGCGAACGCACGATCAGGAAGTGCCCGGCAAAGTAGCAGGCGGCAGCAATCGCGTTATCCGCGCGGAAGCGGCAGCGATAGTGGCTGCCCAGCCAGACGACATTCCCGATCAGCAGCAGCGCGGCGCCGAAGAACGCGGACATTGCCTGAGACGTCGGACGGAAGAACCACAGCTCGCCCGCCAGCCACACCATCACCAGCGTCATGGCAATGAACGTGCAGACCGGCAAACGCATCTCTTCCAGACGTGACCAGATCACCGCGAGCAGCAGCGCGCCAATCACCAGCAGCACCAGCGGCAGCGGCCAGAAGAACGACAGCGTCATCTGGCTGGCAAAGTAGATGGTGTAGAGCAGGTGCGACAGGAAGAACGCGCCCACGGCATACAGCAGGCGCTGACGCGGCAGCAGCGTTAAGGCATCGCCCACGAGAGATGCACACAGCCCTGCAAGGACCAGATAGCTGACTGCGTTAAACATCGGCGCTTGCCAGGCCAGCAGCAGCAGGAGCAACAGCGTGACGGGTTTAAACAGCCAGCGCTGCCAGGTGGGACCCCGATAGGACGCATCGACAAAAAGCCATGCGGACAAACAGACGGCGATAAATGACCAAAGCATATTAACTCCCTGTAACTGTTGAGGCTGAATAATCAGTTTCTGATCCAGTGTAGTGACGCGAGCGCGCGTTTGGCAATGCCGATGCAGGCAGGGTATCCTGAATTCCGCATAATCTGATGGGATTTTTCAATGAGCAAGATGCCGCTGTTTTTCATTATCGTGGTGGCGATTATCGTTATTGCCGCCTCGTTTCGCTTCGTGCAGCAGCGCCGTGAGAAGGCCGACAACGATGCCGCGCCGCTGGTACAAAAGCGCGTAGTGGTGAGCAATAAGCGCGAAAAAGCCCTGAACGACCGCCGCTCTCGCCAGCAGCAGGTGACGCCCGCGGGTGCCAGCATGCGCTATGAAGCGAGCTTTAAGCCCGAAACCGGCGGCCTGGAAATGACGTTGCGCCTTGAGGCGCAGCAGTACCATCAGCTGACGGTGGGGGAGAAAGGAACGTTGAGCTACAAAGGGTCGCGATTTGAAGGGTTTGAACCGGAGCAGTAATTTTCCCCTCACCCCGGCCCTCTCCCACAGGGAGAAGGTGTAATCGTTCCCTCTCCCTGTGGGAGAGGGTTAGGGTGAGGGCACCGGGCCGCACCTTACTTCTTCACCTGCGCCTTAAACTTTTTCATCCACACCAGCAGTTCAAACACGCCGAAAATAAACACGCGCAGCTGCTGCCAGCCCGTCATCTGCGGCCCGTCTTTCGGCAGACCATTTTTCAGCATCACCATCTGCAGGGCGTGCATGAACGAGGTAAAAATCAGCGCCACGTTAACGAAAATGTTCATCGGGCGCGGGAAGGGGTGCACCAGATTCAGGATCAGGAACGCCCAGACGCCCAGCATCAGCAAACGTCCCAGGTTAATCAGTACCGGCATCGGATCCTCCTTGTGCCTGGCGGTGATAAAGACGATAAGCGACCTGGCCTGCGACCTTTTCGCGGTGCAGATCCCAGTGGGCGGGTACCGGCGGCATACCGTTTTCCACTTCGCTTTCTACATAGATTAGCGCGTCATCCGCCAGCCAGCCGTTTTGCTCCAGCAGGGATAACGTCTCTTCCAGCAGCCCTTTGCGGAACGGCGGGTCGACAAATACCACGCTGTGCGGCGTGCCCGGCTGCGCGAGGAAGCTCAGCGTATTGGTGTTCACCACCTTCGCATTCGTCGCCTTCAGCGTTGCCAGATTTTGCTGCAGCGTCTGCGCAACGCCGCGCTCCATCTCCAGCAGCGTGGCGCTGGCGGCATAGCGCGACAGCGCCTCAAGCCCTAATGCACCGCTTCCGGCGAAGCAGTCCAGGCAGCGGGCGTCTACCATTGACGGGGCGAGCCAGTTAAACAGCGTCTCGCGAACGCGGTCGGTAGTCGGGCGTAGACCGGGGCTGTCCGGCACCGGTAATTTCCGGCCTCGCCACTGGCCGCCGATAATCCGTATTTGACCGGCCGGGGCGCGGTTGGGTTTCTTCATTTCAGGAAAGCTCTGTTAACAATTGGCCTGCGATTGCGGGCGGTGATGTCAATTAAGTAAAGTGTTAGACTATTTCATCATTTTTTTAGCTTCCATGTATATAGCGCCGCGAGGAGTGTAGTCGCAGATGGCAAAACAAAAAAAACGTGGCTTCTTTTCCTGGCTGGGCTTCGGTGAAAAAGAGCAAGAAACAGAACAGAAAACCGAAGAACAACAAGCCGTTGAAGAGCAGTCGCAGCCTGAAACGCCTGTAGAAACCGCCGCGGTTGTCGAAGCGGAAGAAACGGCGCACAGCAAAGAAGAGATTGAATCCTTTGCTGAAGAGGTGGTTGAGATCACTGAACAGGTTCAGGAAAGCGAGAAGCCCGAGCCGGTTGTGATTGAAGAGGTTGCTGAGGTCATCGAGGTTGTCGAGACGCCTCCGGCGGCCATCGAACACGAAGAGCTGCCGCTGCCGGAAGCGGTAAAAGCTGAAGAGGTTTCTGCCGAAGAGTGGCAGGCCGAAGCGGAAACCGTTGAAATTGTTGAAGCGGTGGAAGAAGAAGCGGCACTCGAGCCAGAGCTGACCGACGAAGAGCTGGAAGCCCAGGCGCTGGCGGCAGACGCCGCGGAAGAAGCGGTCATCGTCGTGCCGGTGGAAGAGCAGCCGGAAGAAGATGCCGTTCAGGAGCAGGAAAAACCGACCAAAGAAGGTTTCTTCGCGCGCCTGAAGCGTAGCCTGCTCAAAACCAAAGAAAACTTAGGTTCCGGATTTATCAGTCTGTTCCGCGGCAAAAAGATCGACGACGATCTGTTTGAAGAGCTGGAAGAGCAGCTGCTGATTGCGGACGTGGGTGTGGAAACCACCCGTAAGATCATCGCCAACCTGACCGAAGGGGCGAGCCGCAAGCAGCTGCGTGATGCCGAGGCGCTGTACGGCCTGCTGAAAGACGAGATGGGCGAAATTCTCGCAAAAGTTGACGAACCGCTTAATATTGAAGGCAAAACGCCATTTGTTATTCTGATGGTTGGCGTTAACGGCGTGGGTAAAACCACCACCATCGGCAAGCTGGCGCGTCAGTTCGAGCAGCAGGGTAAATCCGTGATGCTGGCAGCGGGCGATACCTTCCGCGCGGCGGCTGTTGAGCAGCTGCAGGTCTGGGGCCAGCGCAACAATATTCCGGTGATTGCTCAGCATACCGGTGCGGATTCCGCGTCCGTGATCTTCGATGCCATCCAGGCGGCGAAGGCGCGTAACGTAGACGTGCTGATTGCCGATACCGCAGGGCGTTTGCAGAACAAATCGCACCTGATGGAAGAGTTGAAGAAAATCGTCCGCGTCATGAAGAAGCTGGACGAAGAAGCACCGCATGAAATTATGCTGACTATTGACGCCAGCACCGGGCAGAACGCCATTAGCCAGGCGAAGCTGTTCCATGAAGCGGTAGGACTGACGGGGATCGCGCTGACCAAGCTGGACGGCACAGCCAAGGGCGGGGTGATCTTCTCCGTAGCCGACCAGTTCGGCATTCCTATCCGTTACATCGGTGTGGGCGAGCGTATTGAGGATTTGCGTCCGTTTAAGGCGGACGACTTTATTGAGGCATTATTTGCCCGAGAGGACTAACAATGATTCGCTTTGAACACGTCAGCAAGGCCTATCTCGGTGGGAGACAAGCGCTGCAGGGGGTAACATTCCACCTGCAGCCGGGCGAGATGGCATTCCTGACCGGCCATTCCGGCGCGGGGAAAAGTACCCTGCTCAAGCTTATCTGTGGGATCGAACGGCCAAGCGCCGGGAAAATCTTTTTCAGCGGCCATGACATTAGCCGTCTGAAAAACCGGGAAGTGCCGTTCCTGCGTCGTCAGATCGGCATGATTTTCCAGGATCACCACCTGCTGATGGATCGCACCGTTTTCGATAACGTCGCTATCCCGCTGATTATTGCCGGCGCCAGCTATGACGATATCCGCCGTCGCGTCTCTGCGGCGCTGGATAAGGTCGGGCTGTTGGACAAAGCGAAGAACTTCCCGATCCAGCTGTCCGGCGGTGAGCAGCAGCGCGTGGGCATTGCCCGCGCGGTGGTGAACAAGCCTGCCGTACTGCTGGCGGATGAACCGACCGGTAACCTGGACGATGCCCTGTCCGAAGGGATTTTGCGTCTGTTTGAGGAATTCAACCGCGTAGGGGTAACGGTATTGATGGCAACGCACGACATCGGGCTGATTTCCCGTCGTTCGTACCGCATGCTGACCCTGAGCGACGGGCATTTGCACGGAGGCCACGGTGAACAAGCGTGATGCAATAAACCAGATTCGGCAGTTCGGAAACCGGTTTGACCGTTTCCGCAAGCCCCACGGCGGCGGTGACGGCAATCGCAATGCGCCAAAGCGCGCGAAAGCCGCGCCGAAGCCGAACTCCCGCAAAACCAACGTCTTCAACGAGCAGGTGCGCTATGCCTTCCAGGGCGCGTTGCAGGACCTGAAAAGCAAGCCGCTGGCGACGTTCCTGACGGTGATGGTGATTGCCATCTCCCTGACCCTGCCTAGCGTCTGCTATATGGTCTACAAGAACGTTAACCAGGCGGCGTCACAGTATTATCCGTCGCCGCAGATCACCGTCTATCTGGATAAGGCGCTGGACGATAACGCCGCGGCGCAGGTAGTTGGGCAAATCCAGGCCGAGCAGGGCGTGGAGAAGGTCAACTATCTTTCGCGCGATGAAGCGCTGGGCGAGTTCCGCAACTGGTCAGGCTTTGGCGGCGCGCTGGATATGCTGGAAGAGAATCCGCTGCCCGCCGTGGCGGTGGTGATCCCGAAGCTCGATTTCCAGGGGACCGATTCGCTCAACACCCTGCGCGACCGCATCACCCGTATCAACGGGATCGATGAAGTGCGCATGGACGACAGCTGGTTTGCCCGTCTTGCAGCCCTGACCGGGCTGGTGGGGCGCGTGGCGGCGATGATCGGCGTGCTGATGGTGGCGGCGGTGTTCCTCGTCATCGGTAACAGCGTGCGTCTGAGCATCTTCGCCCGTCGCGACACCATCAACGTACAGAAACTGATTGGCGCGACGGATGGTTTCATCCTGCGTCCGTTCCTCTACGGCGGCGCACTGCTCGGTTTTTCCGGCGCATTTCTTTCACTGATATTGTCAGAAATTTTGGTGATGCGGCTCTCCTCTGCCGTCACCGACGTGGCGCAGGTCTTTGGAACTAAGTTTGATATCAGTGGCTTAGGCTTCGATGAGTGCCTGCTGTTGCTGCTGGTCTGCTCCATGATCGGCTGGATTGCCGCCTGGCTGGCAACGGTTCAACATTTACGCCACTTTACTCCCGACTAATAAAAGCGTGATATAATCTTTCCCTGCACCGAGATGTTTGCTCTGCAGGGAAAGTGTCCCTGTTGTCTCTTCCCCTGTTATCATCTTCATGTCACATTTTGTGCGTAATTTATTCACCGTTGCACTCGGAACTTGTGGATAAAATCACTGTCTGATAAAAATGTGAATGCTAATCTCGCTGCTCAAACGCTTTGGTATGGTTGTTGCCTGACGGGGATAACCTGGACCAGAAGAAACATTGAGAGGAATGAATGACCAAAGAAATGCAAACTTTAGCTTTAGCCCCTGTTGGTAACCTGGAGTCTTATATCCGGGCTGCGAACACCTGGCCGATGTTAACGGCCGAGGAAGAGAAGGAGCTTGCTGAAAAGCTGCATTACCAGGGCGATCTGGAAGCAGCTAAGACGCTGATCCTGTCTCACCTGCGCTTTGTTGTTCACGTTGCTCGTAACTACTCGGGCTACGGCCTGCCGCAGGCGGACTTGATTCAGGAAGGTAACATCGGCCTGATGAAGGCGGTACGTCGCTTCAACCCGGAAGTGGGTGTGCGACTGGTCTCCTTTGCCGTGCACTGGATCAAAGCAGAAATTCACGAATACGTCCTGCGTAACTGGCGTATTGTGAAGGTCGCCACGACAAAAGCGCAGCGCAAGCTGTTCTTCAACCTGCGTAAAACCAAGCAGCGTCTGGGCTGGTTCAACCAGGATGAAGTCGAAATGGTGGCGCGCGAGCTGGGCGTATCCAGCAAAGACGTCCGCGAGATGGAATCCCGCATGGCCGCGCAGGACATGACGTTTGATATGTCCTCCGATGATGACGCATCCGACAGCCAGCCGATGGCTCCGGTCCTGTATCTGCAGGATAAGACCTCTAACTTTGCCGACGGCATTGAAGAGGACAACTGGGAAGACCAGGCGGCGAACAAGCTGACCTTCGCGATGGAAGGTCTCGACGAGCGTAGCCAGGATATCATCCGCGCCCGCTGGCTGGACGAAGACAACAAGTCCACGCTGCAGGAGCTGGCCGACCGCTACGGCGTCTCCGCTGAACGTGTGCGTCAGCTTGAAAAGAATGCCATGAAAAAACTTCGCGCCGCTATCGAAGCGTAATTTCCGCGAAGTATGACGAGAACCCTCGAATGCAAATTCGGGGGTTTTGTTTTTTTAGCACCCGCTCTGGCGAATTTCTCCCCCCTGGCAAACACTTACTGATGCGCTAAGCAGGCGACTTTCTGAGGGTGACAGGGTGAAAAATAACGAACTGAACGACCGGCGTTTACAGGCGACGCCGCGCGGTATCGGGGTCATGTGTAATTTCTATGCCGATAAAGCCGAAAACGCCACGGTGTGGGACGTGGAAGGCAACGAGTACATCGACTTCGCCGCGGGGATCGCGGTGCTGAATACCGGCCATCGCCATCCAAAAGTCATTTCCGCCATCGAAAAACAACTCCACGCCTTTACCCATACCGCCTACCAGATTGTGCCGTACGAAGGCTACGTAGCGCTTGCCGAGCGTATCAACGCGCGCGTGCCGATTGAGGGCCCGGCAAAAACGGCCTTCTTCTCAACCGGCGCTGAAGCCGTAGAAAACGCGGTCAAAATCGCCCGCGCGTATACCAGGCGCCCAGGGCTTATCACCTTCGGCGGTGCCTTCCACGGCCGCACCTTTATGACCATGGCGCTGACCGGCAAGGTTGCGCCCTACAAGCTCGGCTTTGGCCCGTTCCCCGGCTCTGTCTATCACGCGCAGTTCCCCAACGACCTGCACGGCATCAGCTCGGCGGAAGCCATCAAAAGCCTCGATCGCATCTTCAAGGCGGATATCGCGCCCGATCAGGTGGCGGCCATTATTCTTGAACCGGTACAGGGTGAAGGCGGTTTTAACGTCGCCCCTGCTGATTTTATGCAGGCGCTGCGTGCCCTTTGCGATACCCACGGGATCCTGCTCATTGCCGATGAAGTACAAACCGGCTTCGCGCGTACCGGCAAGCTGTTCTCGATGGAAAACCACTGCGTGAAGCCCGATCTCATTACCATGGCGAAAAGCCTGGCGGGCGGAATGCCGCTCTCGGCGGTCTCTGGTCGGGCAGAGGTAATGGATGCTCCCGCGCCGGGCGGGCTGGGTGGGACCTATGCGGGTAACCCGCTGGCGATTGCGGCTGCGCATGCGGTGCTGGACGTGATTGACGAGGAAGATCTCTGCACCCGGGCAGCGCACCTTGGCCACCATCTGGTGGAGGTGCTGCATAAAGCGAAGGACAGCTGTGCGTATATCGCCGATATCCGCGCGCAGGGTTCGATGGTGGCGGTGGAGTTCAACGATCCGCAAACCGGACAGCCTTCACCGGAGTTCACCCGCGAGGTGCAGGCGCGCGCGCTGCAGGAGGGGCTGTTGCTCCTGAGCTGCGGCGTGTACGGCAATGTGATTCGCTTCCTCTATCCGCTCACCATCCCCGAGGCGCAGTTCCGCCAGGCGCTGGATATTATTTCCGCCTCGCTGACACGATAAAGCCAAATGCCCGGCGCAAAACGGCGCCGGGCGTAGCATAGATACATTTCAAATTAGCTATTCCAAAATCATAAAATTCGGGTATGTTTTAGCAGAGTATGCTGAAAAAGCGCGAACAGCACGCCTATAAATGAAATAAAGCGCTACACAACAACATCACAACAATCGTTATAACCAGAACAATGGGGATTCTCAGGATGAACATGAAGGGTAAAGCGTTACTGGCAGGATGTATGGCGTTGGCATTCAGCGCAATGGCTCAGGCAGACATCAAAGTGGCTGTTGTGGGCGCCATGTCCGGCCCGGTAGCCCAGTACGGCGACCAGGAATTTACCGGCGCAGAGCAGGCGGTTGCAGACATTAATGCCAAGGGCGGCATCAAGGGCGAAAAACTGCAGATCGTAAAATATGATGATGCCTGTGACCCGAAACAGGCGGTCGCTGTGGCGAACAAAGTGGTGAATGACGGGATCAAATACGTTATCGGTCACCTGTGCTCCTCTTCAACACAGCCTGCATCTGACATCTACGAAGACGAAGGCATTCTGATGATCACCCCGGCGGCAACCGCGCCGGAGCTGACGGCTCGCGGCTATAAGTTGATCCTGCGCACCACCGGTCTGGACTCTGACCAGGGTCCAACCGCCGCTAAATACATCGTTGATAAAGTGAAGCCGAAGCGCATCGCCATCGTTCACGACAAGCAGCAGTACGGTGAAGGCCTGGCGCGCTCCGTCCAGGACAACCTGAAGAAAGCCAATGCTGACGTGGTGTTCTTCGACGGCATCACCGCCGGTGAAAAAGACTTCTCTACCCTGGTGGCGCGTCTGAAGAAAGAGAATATCGATTTCGTTTACTACGGTGGCTACCACCCGGAAATGGGACAGATCCTGCGCCAGGCGCGCGCTGCCGGTCTGAAAACCCAGTTCATGGGCCCGGAAGGCGTGGCGAACGTGTCTCTGTCTAACATCGCGGGTGAATCTGCTGAAGGCCTGCTGGTGACCAAGCCGAAGAACTACGATCAGGTACCGGCGAACAAACCCATCGTAGATGCGATTAAGGCGAAGAAACAGGATCCAAGCGGCGCGTTCGTCTGGACCACCTACGCGGCGCTGCAGTCTCTGCAGGCAGGCCTGAACCAGTCAGCCGATCCGGCTGAGATTGCCACCTGGCTGAAAGCGAACTCCGTAGAAACCGTGATGGGGCCGCTGTCCTGGGATGAGAAGGGCGATCTGAAGGGCTTCGAGTTCGGCGTGTTTGACTGGCACGCTAACGGAACTGCTACAGACGCAAAATAAAACTGGTGCGGGTTGATACCCTCACCCTAACCCTCTCCCACAGGGAGAGGGGACCGCTCGGTGTTCTCCCTCTCCCCGTGGGAGAGGGCCGGGGTGAGGGCATCAGGCCGCACACATTTAGCGCTTCTCCCATCCGTTCGCCTGCGCCGTAAACCCTAACGCCTGCATAAATGCCGCCATCACGCTGCGGTCTTCCACGCCCACGTCGGCCATCCACCAGGAGGTCACGCTCGGGTTGTCGCGAATCACCTCTTCAATCAAATACTGCCCCACGCCGCGACGGCGGGTGACGTCGCGCACGCGCAGCGAGTCCAGCGCGCCTTCCGTGCCGCTCAGCGTCACGCGAACGGCGGCCAGCAGACGCTCGTTAAAGCGCGCGGCATAAATTCGGTGGTTCTCGTCGACGGTCAGCGACGAGGGGGAATATTCCGGCCAGATTTTGCCCAGGTCGATACGATCCTGGTCGCTAAAGGTCACCAGACGCACGATAGTCAGTTTCATTAGCTGCTTGTCCAAATCAAATAGAGTGCGGCCAGTGTACTCAATTTATTTGCTCAGACGCTTTCTCTTTTTAACCCCCTTTACCAGGCGATTAGTTTTTTGGCGTGGCGTTGTGCAGTTCGAAAACACATGGATCGAAAAATAAGCAGAATTTTAACCTGAAGGGTAGTGATTTATTCGGCGCTTTGTACCGTTATTTTATGCTGCAAACTGCGCTTTTATTTGTTTATCTCTGCCTGATTTCAGAATATTATCTTTGCTTAATCGCCTGAAAAATAGAGATATTAGTCTGGTTTTTGACAAAAAACCGCGCTAAACCATTAAAGGCACTGGTAAAAATAGCGTTGTTCATTAAAAGTACAGAATGCTTTTTAACCATAATAAAACAAAATATAAACATCACGTCACGAATGGGGATTCAGAGATGAAAAGGAACGCGAAAGCAATAATCGCGGGAATGGTTGCACTGGCGATTTCGCAGGCAGCGATGGCGGACGATATTAAAGTTGCGGTAGTCGGCGCGATGTCCGGTCCTGTTGCCCAGTGGGGCGATATGGAATTCAACGGCGCGCGTCAGGCTATCAAAGACATCAACGCCAAAGGCGGGATCAAAGGCGACAAGCTGGTGGACGTGGAGTATGACGACGCCTGCGATCCAAAACAGGCCGTCGCGGTCGCCAATAAAATCGTTAACGACGGCATCCAGTATGTGATTGGCCACCTGTGTTCATCCTCCACCCAGCCCGCGTCTGATATCTACGAAGACGAAGGCATCCTGATGATCACTCCCGGTGCGACTAACCCTGAGCTGACCCAGCGCGGCTACCAGCACATCATGCGCACCGCCGGTCTGGACTCCTCACAGGGACCAACCGCCGCTAAATACATCCTCGAGACCGTTAAGCCGCAGCGCATTGCCATCATCCATGACAAACAGCAGTACGGCGAAGGCCTGGCGCGCTCCGTACAGGACGGCCTGAAAAAAGGCGGCGCGAACATCGTCTTCTTCGACGGCATTACCGCCGGTGAGAAAGATTTCTCCGCGCTGATTGCCCGTCTGCAAAAAGAGAATATCGACTTCGTCTACTACGGCGGCTACTACCCGGAAATGGGGCAGATGCTGCGCCAGGCGCGCGCCACCGGCCTGAAAACCCAGTTCATGGGGCCTGAGGGCGTGGGCAACGCCTCCCTGTCAAACATCGCGGGGGATTCTGCCGAAGGCATGCTGGTCACGATGCCAAAACGCTATGACCAGGATCCGGCCAACAAGGCTATCGTAGATGCGCTCAAGGCGCAGAAGAAGGATCCGAGCGGCCCGTACGTGTGGATCACCTATGCCGCCGTGCAGTCTCTGGCGACCGCGCTGGAGCGTACCGGCAGCAAAGAGCCGCTGGATCTGGTGAAAGATTTAAAAGCACACGGGGCGAACACCGTGATTGGGCCGCTGAACTGGGATGAGAAAGGCGATCTGAAGGGATTTGAATTTGGTGTCTTTAAGTGGCACGCCGACGGTTCATCCTCGGCCGCCAAATAATAATCCCACCGCCCGGCGAGCCGGGCGGGTATAAAAAGGTTTGCATATGTCCGAGCAGTTTCTCTATTTCCTGCAGCAGATGTTTAACGGCGTCACGCTGGGAAGCACCTACGCGCTGATCGCCATCGGCTACACGATGGTTTACGGCATTATCGGCATGATCAACTTCGCCCACGGCGAGGTGTACATGATCGGTAGCTACGTCTCCTTTATGATCATTGCCGCGCTGATGATGATGGGCATCGACAGCAGCTGGCTGCTGGTCGCGGCCGGGTTTGTCGGCGCGATTGTGATAGCCAGCGCCTACGGCTGGAGCATCGAGCGCGTGGCCTACCGGCCGGTGCGCAGCTCCAAGCGCCTGATCGCGCTGATCTCCGCGATTGGTATGTCGATATTCCTGCAAAACTACGTCAGCCTGACCGAAGGCTCGCGCGACGTTGCGCTGCCAAGCCTGTTTAACGGCCAGTGGATTGTGGGGGCCAGCGAAAACTTCTCTGCCACCATCACCACCATGCAGCTGGTCATCTGGGTTGTAACCTTCCTGGCGATGCTCGCCCTGACCATTTTCATCCGCTACTCACGCATGGGACGCGCCTGCCGCGCCTGCGCGGAAGACCTGAAGATGGCGAGCCTGCTCGGCATCAACACCGACCGCGTGATTGCCCTGACCTTCGTGATCGGCGCGGCGATGGCGGCGGTGGCAGGCGTGCTGCTCGGCCAGTTCTACGGCGTGATTAACCCATACATCGGCTTTATGGCCGGGATGAAAGCCTTCACCGCCGCGGTGCTTGGCGGTATCGGCAGCATTCCGGGCGCGATGATCGGCGGCCTGATCCTGGGCGTGGCCGAAGCGCTCTCCTCGGCGTACCTGAGCACAGAATATAAAGACGTGGTGTCGTTTGCCCTGCTGATTCTGGTTCTGCTGGTCATGCCTACCGGTATTCTGGGCCGTCCGGAGGTAGAGAAAGTATGAAACCGATGCATTTTGCAATGGCGCTGCTCTCTGCGGCCATGTTCTTCGTGCTGGCGGGCGTCTTTATGGGCGTCCAGCTCGAGCTGGACGGCACTAAGCTGGTGGTCGATACCGCTCCCGACATCCGCTGGCAGTGGGTGTTTGTCGGCACCGCCGTGGTGTTCCTGTTCCAGCTGCTGCGTCCGGTGTTCCATAAGACGATGAAAAACGTCTCCGGCCCGAAGTTCGTGCTGCCGGCCATCGACGGTTCTACCGTGAAGCAGAAGCTGTTCCTCGTGGCGCTGCTGGTCGCGGCCGTGGCGTGGCCGTTCGTGGTGTCGCGCGGCACGGTCGATATCGCCACCCTGACCATGATCTACGTGATTCTGGGTCTCGGTCTGAACGTGGTGGTGGGTCTGTCTGGCCTGCTGGTGCTGGGTTACGGCGGCTTCTACGCCATCGGTGCCTACACCTTCGCGCTGCTCAACCACTATTACGGCCTCGGCTTCTGGACCTGCCTGCCGCTGGCGGGGCTGGTCTCTGCCGCCGCGGGCTTCCTGCTCGGCTTCCCGGTGCTGCGCCTGCGCGGTGACTATCTGGCGATTGTGACCTTAGGCTTCGGCGAAATCGTCCGTATCCTGCTGCTCAACAATACCGAAGTGACCGGCGGCCCGAACGGCATCAGCCAGATCCCGAAACCGACCTTCTTCGGTCTGGAGTTCAGCCGTACCGCCCGCGAAGGCGGCTGGGACACCTTCAGCAACTTCTTTGGCATCAAGTACGACCCGTCCGACCGCGTGATCTGGCTCTATCTGGTGGCGCTGCTGCTGGTGGTGATTACCCTGTTTGTGATCAACCGTCTGCTGCGCATGCCGCTCGGCCGCGCGTGGGAAGCGCTGCGCGAAGATGAAATTGCCTGCCGCTCGCTGGGCCTGAACCCGACCCGCATCAAGCTGACCGCGTTCACCATCAGCGCCGCGTTTGCCGGTTTCGCCGGAACGCTGTTTGCCGCGCGTCAGGGCTTCGTCAGCCCGGAATCCTTCACCTTTGCCGAATCGGCCTTCGTGCTGGCGATTGTGGTGCTCGGCGGGATGGGCTCGCAGTTCGCCGTTATCCTCGCGGCCATCCTGCTGGTGGTCTCACGCGAGCTGATGCGTGACTTTAACGAATACAGCATGCTGATGCTGGGTGGTTTGATGGTGCTGATGATGATCTGGCGTCCGCAGGGCCTGCTGCCGATGACCCGTCCCCAGCTGAAGCTGAAGAACGGGCAAGCAAAAGGAGAGCAGGCATGAGTCAGCCATTATTATCCGTTAGCGGCCTGATGATGCGTTTTGGCGGCCTGCTGGCGGTCAACAACGTAAATCTGGATCTGCATAAGAAAGAGATCGTCTCCCTGATTGGCCCGAACGGCGCGGGGAAAACCACGGTCTTCAACTGCCTGACCGGCTTCTATAAGCCGACGGGCGGCACCATCATGCTGCGCGACCAGCACCTGGAAGGGCTGCCGGGCCAGCAGATTGCCCGCATGGGCGTGGTGCGTACCTTCCAGCACGTGCGTCTGTTCCGCGAGATGACGGTGATTGAAAACCTGCTGGTGGCACAGCACCAGCAGCTCAAAACCGGCCTGTTCTCCGGCCTGCTGAAAACCCCGGCCTTCCGCCGCGCGCAGGAGGAGGCGCTCGACCGCGCCGCCACCTGGCTCGACCGTATCGGCCTGCTCCAGCACGCCAACCGTCAGGCGAGCAACCTGGCCTACGGCGATCAGCGTCGTCTGGAGATCGTGCGCTGCATGGTGACGCAGCCGGAAATTCTGATGCTCGACGAACCGGCGGCGGGCCTCAACCCGAAAGAGACCAAAGAGCTGGACGAGCTGATTGCCGAGCTGCGTGACCATCACGACACCACCATTCTGCTGATTGAGCATGACATGAAGCTGGTGATGGGCATTTCGGATCGTATCTACGTGGTAAACCAGGGCACGCCGCTGGCAAACGGGACGCCGGAAGAGATCCGCAACAACCCGGACGTGATCCGCGCATACCTTGGTGAGGCATAAGATGGAAAAAGCGATGTTAACGTTTGACAAGGTCAACGCGCACTACGGCAAGATCCAGGCGCTGCACGACGTCAGCCTGCACATCAATCAGGGCGAAATCGTCACCCTGATCGGGGCCAACGGCGCGGGTAAAACCACGCTGCTCGGCACCCTGTGCGGCGACCCGCGCGCCACCAGCGGGCGGATTGTGTTTGATGATAAAGACATTACCGACTGGCAGACCGCTAAAATCATGCGCGAAGCGGTGGCGATTGTGCCGGAAGGGCGTCGCGTGTTTTCCCGCATGACGGTGGAAGAGAACCTGGCGATGGGCGGCTTCTTCGCCCACCGCGACCAGTTTCAGACCCGCATCAAGTGGGTATACGAGCTTTTCCCGCGCCTGTGGGAGCGCCGTATCCAGCGTGCGGGCACCATGTCCGGCGGCGAGCAGCAGATGCTGGCGATTGGCCGCGCGCTGATGAGCCAGCCGCGCCTGCTGCTGCTGGACGAGCCGTCGCTCGGCCTGGCGCCGATCATCATCCAGCAGATTTTTGACACTATCGAACAGCTGCGTAAAGAGGGGATGACCATCTTCCTCGTCGAGCAGAACGCCAACCAGGCGCTGAAGCTCGCCGACCGTGGCTACGTGCTGGAGAACGGCCGCGTGGTGCTGGAGGATACCGGCGACGCGCTGCTGGCGAACGAGGCGGTGCGGAGCGCGTATTTAGGCGGCTGATCGCGTTTCCCCCTCTCCCTCAAGGGAGAGGGAACCGATCGCTTTTCTCCCTCTCCCCGTGGGAGAGGGCCGGGGTGATGGCACCAGACCGCACCCAACCACACACCCAACCCCCTTCACACAACCATCATCCCCCTGACGCCTGACTGTCACTTATCTGTAAACAAACAGTTATTTTTCTGTCATTCGAGCATGTCATGTTACCTCGCGAGCATAAAACGCGTGATATCGCGCATCCGGCACAATAAGAGAGATGACAATGACATCGTTACGACACACAGCTTTGGGTCTGGCACTGGGTCTGGCTTTTGCGACGAACGCAATGGCTGTGACCACCATTCCGTTCTGGCACTCTATGGAAGGGGAGTTGGGTAAAGAGGTTGACTCCCTGGCGCAGCGTTTCAACGACACCCACCCGGATTACAAAATTGTGCCGGTGTATAAAGGCAACTACGAGCAGAGCCTGAGCGCGGGCATCGCCGCCTTCCGTACCGGCAACGCGCCAGCCCTGTTACAGGTTTATGAAGTGGGCACCGCCACCATGATGGCCTCTAAAGCCATCAAGCCGGTCTACGAAGTGTTCAAAGATGCGGGCATCAACTTCGACGAATCACAGTTCGTGCCGACCGTTTCCGGTTACTACACCGATTCCAAAACCGGCCACCTGCTGTCCCAGCCGTTTAACAGCTCCACCCCGGTGCTGTACTACAACAAAGACGCGTTCAAGAAAGCCGGTTTAGACCCGGAGCAGCCGCCAAAAACCTGGCAGGATCTGGCCGAGTACACCGCGAAGCTGAAAGCGGCAGGGATGAAGTGCGGCTACGCCAGCGGCTGGCAGGGCTGGATCCAGATTGAAAACTTCAGCGCCTGGCACGGCCTGCCGGTGGCGACCAAAAACAACGGCTTCGACGGCACCGACGCGGTACTGGAGTTCAACAAGCCTGAGCAGGTGAAGCACATCGCGCTGCTGGAGGAACTCAACAAGAAGGGCGACTTCAGCTACTTCGGCCGTAAAGACGAATCTACCGAGAAGTTCTACAACGGCGACTGCGCCATTACCACCGCCTCGTCCGGCTCGCTGGCGGATATCCGCCACTACGCCAAATTTAACTACGGCGTGGGCATGATGCCGTATGACGCCGACGTGAAGGGCGCGCCGCAGAACGCCATCATCGGCGGGGCGAGCCTGTGGGTGATGCAGGGCAAAGACAGCGGCACCTACAAAGGCGTAGCCGAGTTCCTGGATTTCCTGGCGAAGCCTGAAAATGCGGCCGAGTGGCACCAGAAGACCGGCTATCTGCCGATCACCAAAGCCGCGTACGACCTGACCCGCGAGCAGGGCTTCTACAGCAAGAACCCAGGGGCGGACATTGCGACGCGCCAGATGCTGAACAAGCCGCCGTTGCCGTTCACCAAAGGCCTGCGTCTGGGCAACATGCCGCAGATCCGCACCATCGTGGATGAAGAGCTGGAAAGCGTGTGGACCGGTAAGAAAACGCCACAGCAGGCGCTGGACTCTGCGGTAGAGCGCGGGAATCAGCTGCTGCGCCGCTTTGAGCAGTCGACGAAGTCTTAATCTTTTTACCCTCACCCTAACCCTCTCCCAAAGGGAGAGGGAACGTATACCCCCTCTCCCTTTGGGAGAGGGCGGGGGTGAGGGGAAACCAACTTGAGCTAACCTATGTCATCATCCCGTCCGGTGTTCCGTTCCCGCTGGCTGCCGTACCTGCTGGTCGCGCCGCAGCTGGTCATCACCGTCATCTTCTTTATCTGGCCTGCGGGCGAAGCGCTGTGGTACTCGGTACAAAGCGTCGATCCGTTCGGGCTTTCCAGCCAGTTTGTGGGTCTGGAGAATTTTGCCGCCCTGTGGCACGACAGCTACTACATCGACGCCTTCTGGACGACGATCAAATTCAGCACCCTGGTGACCGTCAGCGGCCTTCTCGCCTCGCTGTTCTTCGCCGCGCTGGTCGACTACGTGGTGCGCGGCAGCCGTATTTATCAAACGCTGATGCTGCTGCCCTATGCCGTGGCCCCCGCCGTGGCGGCCGTGCTGTGGATCTTCCTGTTTAACCCGGGGCGCGGGCTGATTACCCATTTCCTGGCCGAACTGGGTTACGACTGGAACCACGCCCAGAACAGCGGCCAGGCGATGTTCCTGGTGGTCTTTGCCTCCGTGTGGAAGCAGATCAGCTACAACTTCCTGTTCTTCTTTGCCGCGCTGCAGTCCATTCCGCGCTCGCTGGTGGAAGCCGCGGCAATTGACGGCGCAGGCCCGGTTCGCCGCTTCTTCAGGCTGTCGCTGCCGCTGATCGCCCCGGTGAGTTTCTTCCTGCTGGTGGTTAACCTCGTGTACGCCTTCTTCGACACTTTCCCGGTGATCGACGCGGCCACCGCGGGCGGCCCGGTGCAGGCGACGACGACGCTTATCTATAAGATCTACCGCGAAGGTTTTGCCGGCCTGGATCTCTCTGCCTCTGCCGCGCAGTCCGTGGTGCTGATGTTCCTCGTCATCATCCTCACGGTGGTGCAGTTCCGCTACGTTGAAAGTAAGGTGCGCTACCAATGATTGAGAACCGTCGCGGGCTGACGATTTTCAGCCATACCATGCTGATTTTAGGGATTATCGTCATCCTGTTCCCCCTGTACGTGGCCTTCGTTGCCGCCACGCTGGACACCAAAGCGGTGTTCGACACGCCGATGACGCTGATCCCAGGCGGACATCTTTTCGAGAACATGAAGACCATCTGGACCCAGGGCGTGGGGGCCAACAGCGCGCCGTTCTGGCTGATGATGCTCAACAGCTTCATCATGGCGTTCGGCATTACGGTCGGCAAAATTACGGTGTCGATGCTTTCGGCCTTCGCCATCGTCTGGTTCCGCTTTCCGTTGCGTAACCTCTTCTTCTGGATGATCTTCATCACCTTGATGCTGCCGGTGGAGGTGCGTATCTTCCCGACGGTGGAGGTCATTGCCAACCTTGGGATGCTCGACAGCTACGCAGGCTTAACCCTGCCGCTGATGGCCTCGGCGACCGCCACCTTCCTGTTCCGCCAGTTCTTTATGACCCTGCCGGACGAGCTGATTGAAGCGGCGCGAATCGACGGCGCGTCGCCGATGCGCTTCTTCCGCGACATCGTGCTGCCGCTGTCGAAAACCAACCTCGCGGCGCTGTTTGTGATCACCTTTATCTACGGCTGGAACCAGTATCTGTGGCCGCTGCTGATTATTCAGGACGTCAACCTCGGCACCGCCGTGGCGGGCATCAAAGGCATGATCGCCACCGGCGAAGGCACCACACTCTGGAACCAGGTGATGGCGGCAATGCTGCTCACCCTTATCCCCCCGGTCGTTATCGTTTTAGCCATGCAGCGTGCGTTTGTGCGTGGTTTAGTGGACAGTGAGAAATAAGATGGCAGGTTTAAAATTACAGGCAGTGACCAAAAGCTGGGATGGCAAAACCCAGGTTATTCAGCCGCTGACGCTCGACGTGGCGGACGGGGAATTTATCGTGATGGTCGGCCCGTCCGGCTGCGGAAAATCCACGCTGCTGCGCATGGTGGCGGGGCTGGAGCGCGTGACGTCCGGGGATATCTGGATTGACCGTCAGCGCGTCACCGAGATGGAGCCGAAAGACAGAGGCATCGCGATGGTGTTCCAGAACTACGCTCTTTATCCGCACATGAGCGTGGAAGAGAATATGGCCTGGGGGCTGAAAATCCGCGGCATGGGAAAAGGCCATATCGACGAGCGCGTGAAGGAGGCTGCGCGCATTCTCGAGCTGGACGGCCTGCTCAAGCGCCGCCCGCGCGAGCTTTCCGGCGGCCAGCGCCAGCGCGTGGCGATGGGGCGTGCCATCGTGCGCGATCCGGCGGTATTCCTGTTCGACGAGCCGCTCTCCAACCTCGACGCCAAGCTGCGCGTGCAGATGCGTCTTGAGCTGCAGCAGCTGCACCGTCGTCTCAAAACCACGTCCCTGTACGTTACCCACGATCAGGTCGAAGCCATGACGCTCGCCCAGCGCGTAATGGTGATGAACAAAGGCATCGCCGAGCAGATTGGCACCCCGGTGGAAGTGTACGAGAAACCGGCCACTCGCTTTGTGGCGAGCTTTATCGGCAGCCCGGCGATGAACCTGCTGGAGGGGCGCATCAGCAGCGCGGGCACGCACTTTGAGCTGGAAAGCGGGATGGCGTTGCCGATCAACTGGTACTATCGTGGCTACGCCGGGCGTAAGATGACGCTCGGTATCCGCCCGGAACATATTGGTTTAACCTCCCAGGCGGAGGGCGGCGTGCCGCTGGTGATGGACACGCTGGAGATGCTGGGTGCCGATAACCTCGCACACGGACGCTGGGGTGAACAAAAAATGGTGGTTCGCCTCGCGCATCAGGAACGCCCGAAAGCAGGCAGCACGCTGTGGCTGCATCTTCCGGAGAATCACCTGCACTTATTTGACGGTGAAACAGGACAACGAGTATGAGCAACTGGCCTTATCCCCACGTCGTCGCCCACCGTGGCGGCGGTAAGCTGGCGCCGGAGAACACCCTGGCGGCCATCGATACGGGCGCGCATTACGGTCATACCATGATCGAATTTGACGCCAAGCTGTCGAAAGACGGCGAAATTTTCCTGCTGCACGACGACAACCTCGAGCGCACCAGCAACGGCTGGGGCGTGGCGGGCGAACTGCCGTGGCGCGACCTGCTAAAGGTGGACGCCGGAAGCTGGTACAGCGGCGAGTTCAAAGGCGAACCGCTGCCGCTGCTCGCGGAGGTGGCCGATCGCTGCCGCCAGCACGGGATGATGGCCAACATCGAAATCAAACCGACCACCGGCACCGGGCCGCTGACGGGCAAAGTCATCGCGCTGGCCGCGCGCGAGCTGTGGGAAGGGATGACCGCGCCGCTGCTGTCGTCGTTTGAAATCGACGCGCTGGAGGCCGCCCAGGCGGCCGTACCGGAGCTGCCGCGCGGGCTGCTGCTGGACGAGTGGCGTGAAGACTGGCGCGAGCTGACGAACCGCTTGGGCTGCGTGTCGATCCACCTGAACCACAGGCTGCTGGACGAGGCGCGGGTGAAAATGCTGAAAGAGGCGGGGCTGCATATTCTGGTTTACACCGTCAACAGGCCCCAGCGCGCAGCCGAACTGCTGCGCTGGGGCGTCGACAGCATTTGTACCGATGCGATTGACCGCATCGGCCCTGACTTTAGTTCTGCGGATTATTAAGCATACTGCCGTTCGACTGCGGCGGCAGCATATGCTGCTGGCCGCTGCTTAACGTATTTCCCCCGCCTAACATCCCGCCGTTTTTATTCTGCAGCGGCTGCTCGCGCACCTGGCCCTGCTGAATACGCTGCGTATTCGTGTTCATCTGGTTTTGCAGGCTCTGCTGCTGCATCTGGGTCTGCGTTCTCAGCTGCTGATTGAGCATCCCTTTCTGCTGCTGCTGTTGGCTCATCATCTCCGTCTGCATGCGCTGCTGGCTCGGAATGACGTACCCCGGCTGGTTAGGGTTGTTCATGGTATTGAGTGGCTGTGCGAGCGCAGCGAACGGAAGCAGCGCGGTAATAATCAGTAAGCGTTTCATTGTCATCTCCTCCTTTTGAGGCTTCTCTTAAGTTTACCCTGATTCCACCATAACGATGATTTTTTAGGAGTTGTGAACCAGGCTTAAGCGGGGAATATGGACCCCTTCACCTGGAGAACAATAATGATGAAACCAACGTTTTTGCGCTGGGTAGCGATCGCCGCGCTGATGGCAGGCGGCACGTTTAGCGTGGCGGCCAATCCGCCGGCGGCTCCGCCAGTGTCCTACGGCGTGGAGGAAGATGTTTTTCATCCCGTGCGGGCGACGCACGGCATGGTGGCGTCGGTTGACGCGCTGGCAACTCAGGTGGGCGTTGATATCCTCAGGCAGGGCGGTAACGCGGTGGATGCGGCGGTCGCCGTGGGGTACGCGCTTGCGGTGACGCACCCGCAGGCGGGTAACCTGGGCGGCGGCGGTTTTATGATGCTGCGCACCAAAGACGGCAAAACCACGGCCATCGATTTCCGTGAGATGGCGCCAAACCAGGCCTCCCGCGATATGTTCCTTGACGACCAGGGCAACCCGGACAGCAAGAAATCCCTGACGTCGCACCTTGCCTCCGGCACGCCGGGCACCGTCGCGGGCTTCTCGCTGGCGCTGGAAAAATACGGCACCCTGCCGCTGAACAAGGTGGTGCAGCCCGCCATCAGGCTGGCGAGAGAGGGGTTTGTGGTGAACGATGCCCTGGCGGACGATCTTAAAACCTACGGCAGCGAAGTCATTCCGAATCACGAAAACAGCAGGGCGATCTTCTGGAAAGACGGCGAGCCGCTGAAGAAGGGCGACAGGCTGGTGCAAAAGAACCTGGCCACCAGCCTTGAGCGGATTGCGGAGCACGGCCCTGACGCGTTCTACAAGGGGGCGATAGCCGACCAGATCGCCGATGAGATGCAGAAAAACGGTGGGCTAATCACGAAAGCGGATCTGGCGGAGTACAAAGCGGTGGAGCGCGAGCCGATTAGCGGCACCTATCGCGGCTACGAGGTCTTCTCCATGCCGCCGCCGTCCTCCGGCGGGATCCACATCGTGCAGATCCTCAACATTCTTGAAAACTTCGATATGCACAAGTTCGGCTTCGGCAGCGCGGACGCCCTGCAGGTCATGGCGGAAGCGGAAAAACGCGCCTATGCCGACCGCTCGGAGTACCTCGGCGATCCGGACTTTGTGAAGGTGCCGTGGCAGGCGCTGACCAACAAGGCCTATGCCAAATCCATTGCCGATGAGATCGACATCAACAAGGCCAAACCGTCAAGCGAGATCCGCCCCGGCAAGCTGGCCCCGTATGAAAGCAACCAGACCACCCACTTCTCGGTGGTGGATAAAGACGGTAACGCGGTGGCGGTGACGTACACGCTCAACACCACCTTCGGTACCGGGATTGTGGCGGGCAACAGCGGCATTCTGCTGAACAACGAGATGGATGACTTCTCCGCCAAGCCGGGCGTGCCGAACGTCTACGGGCTGGTGGGCGGTGACGCCAACGCCGTCGGGCCGAAGAAGCGCCCGCTGTCGTCAATGTCGCCCACCATCGTGGTGAAAGACGGTAAGACCTGGCTGGTGACCGGCAGCCCGGGCGGCAGCCGAATTATCACCACCGTGCTGCAGATGGTGGTGAACAGCATCGACTTTGGAATGAACGTTGCCGAAGCGACCAACGCCCCTCGTTTCCACCACCAGTGGCTGCCGGACGAGCTGCGCGTTGAGAAGGGCTTTAGCCCGGATACGATCAGGCTGCTTGAACAGCGCGGGCAAAAAGTGGCGGTGAAAGAGGCGATGGGCAGCACCCAGAGCATTATGGTCGGGCCGGACGGGGCGCTGTTTGGCGCGTCGGACCCGCGTTCGGTGGATGATTTAACAGCGGGATATTGATGTGTTGTTGCCGGGTGGCGGCTTCGCCTTACCCGGCCTACGTTTTTCATTCCCTCTCCCTGTGGGAGAGGGTTAGGGTGAGGGCAACAAACTACTTCATCCGCGCCATATAATGCGCATCCACATACTCGCCGTTGCGCAGGGCAAATTTCCTGCCCGTCCCTTCGATTTCAAAACCAAACTTCCGGTACAGCGCCAGGGCAGCAGGGTTATCGGCAAAAACCGTTAACTCAATACGCTCGATGCGCAGCCAGTTATCGCACAGGTTGATCATCTCGCGCATGAGCGCGCTCCCGACGCCGCTCCCCTGCGCATGCGCCGCAACGCTGATGCCAAACGTTGCCACATGGCTGCGTCGCGGGTTGGGTTCAACCTGCAGCGCCAGGTCACCGACGATGCTCTCGTCAATGCAGGCGACCAGACGTTTTTGTCCAGGTTTAGGGGTAAGGCGTTCCTGCCAGTGCTCAAGGGAAGGATGAGGTAGCTGTAGCGTGTCGTGATACACCCCAGGATGCATGTAGTTCTGGCGCAGGGCTTCGGCATCTTTCGGCTCAGCGTGGCGTATCACTATCTCACTCATTCCTTGTTCCTCAGTCAGTTAAGCGTCCTTTCCAACATCAATGACTTTAAAATTTGAGTCAACCGCTAATTTTTGCAAAAAAGGGTAGACAAGTGCGAATGAGAATGATTATTATTGCTCTGCATTCAGGAAGACCGCTACGGGAACCTGAAAGCACGACATTGCTCACATTGCTTCCAGTATTACTTTAGCCAGCTTCTCGCTGGCTTTTTTTTTGTTATGGTTAGACTCAGTAACCTTAAAAAGGACTGAGCCATGACCCTGAACTGTGCATTTATTGGATTTGGTAAAAGCACCACCCGCTATCACCTACCGTACGTTGTCAACCGTAAAGACAGCTGGCACGTTGCCCACGTCTACCGGCGCCGCGCGAAGCCGGAAGAACAATCCCCGCAGTATTCCCATATTCATTTCACCAGCGATCTTGACGAGGTTCTTAGCGACCCGCAGGTGAACCTGGTCATTGTCTGTACCCATGCCGACAGCCACTTTGAGTACGCAAAACGCGCGCTGGAAGCAGGCAAAAACGTGCTGGTGGAAAAGCCGTTCACCCCAACGATTGCCGAAGCAAAAGAGCTGTTCGCGCTGGCAAAAAGCAAAGGGCTGACCGTCACGCCGTACCAGAACCGTCGCTTTGACAGCTGCTTCCTGACGGCGAAAAAGGCGATTGAGAGCGGCAGGCTGGGCGACATCGTGGAGATCGAAAGCCACTTCGATTACTACCGCCCGGTGGCGGAAACCCAGCCCGGGCTGCCGCAGGACGGCTCATTCTATGGCCTCGGCGTGCACACCATGGACCAGATCATCTCCCTGTTTGGCCGCCCGGATCACGTGGCGTATGACATCCGCAGCCTGCGCAATAAAGCCAACCCGGACGATACCTTCGAGGCGCAGCTGTTCTACGGCGACCTGAAGGCCATCGTCAAAACCAGCCATCTGGTGAAAATCGACTATCCCAGGTTTATCGTTCACGGCACCAAAGGCTCGTTTATCAAGTACGGCATCGACCAGCAGGAGACCAGCCTGAAGGCTAACATCATGCCGGGCGAACCGGGCTTTGCGGCGGATGATTCCGTGGGCGTGCTGGAGTATGTGAACGACGAGGGCGTGACGGTCAGAGAAGAGCTGAAGCCCGAAGCGGGCGACTACGGTCGCGTATACGATGCGCTGTTTGAGACGATCGCTCACGGCGTGCCGAATTACGTCAAGGAATCTGACGTTTTGACCAACCTGGAAATCCTTGAGCGCGCCTTCGAGCAGGCTTCTCCTGCCACGGTAACCCTTGCGAAATAAGCAAAACAGGCTCCTCTGCGCTTGTTCATAATTTTTGAACAGAGGAGTCAATTTTCACCCTCTATGATCCCCGGCGGTTTGCGTCCACACTTACTCCATCGAAACGAACTGAGGGTGAAAAACAATGATCTACTTACGCAAAGCAAACGAACGTGGTCACGCGAATCATGGCTGGCTGGACTCATGGCATTCATTCTCGTTTGCCGACTACTACGACCCGAACTTCATGGGCTTCTCCGCACTGCGCGTCATTAACGATGACGTGATTGATGCAGGCCAGGGCTTCGGTACCCACCCGCACAAAGACATGGAAATCCTGACCTATGTGCTGGAAGGGGCGGTTGAGCACCAGGACAGCATGGGCAACAAAGAGCAGGTGCCGGCGGGTGAGTTCCAGATTATGAGCGCGGGTACCGGGGTGCGTCACTCTGAGTACAACCCGAGCAAAACGGAAAAACTGCACCTGTATCAAATCTGGATCATTCCAGAAGAGACCGGCATCACGCCGCGCTACGAGCAGCGCCGCTTCGACGCGAAACAGGGCAAACAGCTGGTGCTGTCCCCGGATGCGCGTGAAGGTTCCCTGAAGGTGCATCAGGATATGGAACTGTACCGCTGGGCGCTGGCAAAAGACGAACAGTCTGTCCACCAGATTGCCGCCAACCGCCGCGTCTGGATCCAGGTGGTGAAAGGTGAAGTGTCTATCAACGGCACCAAAGCCACCACGGCGGACGGCCTGGCCGTATGGGATGAGCAAGCCCTGTCCGTACATGCGGATAGCGAAAGCGAAATCCTGCTGTTTGACCTGCCGCCGGTATAAATAATTTCTCAACCTTCCCTTTAAACGGGGAAGGTTGAGCTTTGTCCGTGATAAACTGAGAAAATCTCTCACTTCAAGATTTCTCAGGACGATGAAAAAGAAACGCCCCGTACTTCAGGATGTCGCCGATCGCGTCGGTGTGACCAAAATGACGGTCAGCCGTTTTTTACGTAACCCGGAACAGGTTTCCGTGGCGCTGCGTGGCAAGATTGCTGCCGCTCTTGATGAACTGGGCTATATCCCCAACCGCGCACCCGATATTCTCTCCAATGCGACCAGCCGTGCGGTGGGCGTCCTGCTTCCTTCCTTGACCAACCAGGTTTTCGCCGAGGTGTTACGCGGTATTGAAAGCGTGACCGATGCCTTTGGCTATCAGACCATGCTCGCGCACTACGGGTACAAGCCGGAACTGGAAGAAGAACGTCTTGAATCCATGCTTTCCTGGAACATCGACGGCCTGATTTTAACGGAACGTACCCACACCGCCCGCACGCTGAAAATGATCGAAGTGGCCGGTATTCCGGTGGTGGAGCTGATGGACAGCCAGTCGCCGTGTCTCGATATCGCCGTGGGCTTTGATAACTTCGAAGCGGCACGCCAGATGACGGCGGCCATCATCGCCCGTGGGCATCGTCATATCGCCTACCTGGGTGCGCGTCTGGATGAACGTACTATCATCAAACAGAAGGGATACGAGCAGGCGATGCTCGACGCTGGCTTAACGCCGTATAGCGTGATGGTGGAGCAATCCTCCTCCTATACGTCGGGTATTGAGCTGATGCGTCAGGCGCGACGCGAGTATCCGCAACTGGACGGTATTTTCTGTACCAACGATGACCTTGCGGTCGGCGCGGCGTTTGAGTGTCAGCGTCTGGGGCTTAAGATCCCTGACGATATGGCGATTGCCGGTTTCCACGGCCATGACATTGGCCAGGTAATGGAGCCGCGTCTTGCGAGCGTCCTGACTCCGCGCGAGCGCATGGGCCGCATTGGTGCAGAACGCCTGCTGGCGCGCATTCGAGGTGAGGCAGTTACCCCTAAAATGTTAGATTTAGGTTTCACCTTGTCACCGGGCGGATCTATTTAATCTGACAAATTTGAAGTAGCTCACACTTATTCACTTCGCGCACGTTTGGATATTGCTTCTCTTTTGCCCCGGCAGGACAATGTTACCGATAACTGTTACCCGTAACAATTGACTGAGGGACACCCTTTGAGCACGACTAATCACGATCACCACGTTTACGTCCTGATGGGCGTGTCCGGTAGCGGTAAATCGGCCGTAGCCAGCGAAGTGGCGCATCAACTTCATGCCGCGTTTCTTGATGGCGACTTCCTTCATCCGCGCAGCAACATCATCAAAATGGCCGCAGGCGAGCCGCTGAACGACGACGATCGCAAACCGTGGCTGCAGGCGCTGAACGACGCCGCGTTCGCCATGCAGCGCACCAACAAAGTTTCCCTGATCGTCTGTTCCGCGCTGAAAAAAACCTACCGCGACCTGCTGCGCGACGGCAACCCGAACCTCTCCTTCATCTATCTGAAGGGCGATTTCGACGTCATTGAAAGCCGTCTGAAGGCGCGTAAAGGCCACTTCTTCAAAACCCAGATGCTGGTCACGCAGTTTGAAGCGCTGCAGGAGCCGGGTGCGGATGAGCAGGACGTATTGGTGGTTGATATCGATCAGCCGCTTGACGGTGTTGTTGCCAGCACCATCGAGGTCATTAATAAAAGGCAGTAAGTTTTGAGTACATTAACGCTTGTTTTGACAGCAGTAGGTTCCGTGTTGCTGCTGCTGTTTTTAGTGATGAAGGCGCGTATGCATGCCTTCGTTGCTTTGATGGTGGTTTCTATTGGTGCAGGTCTCTTTTCCGGTATGCCGCTCGATAAAATCGCAGCGACCATGGAAAAAGGGATGGGCGGCACGCTGGGCTTCCTGGCGATTGTGGTCGCGCTCGGCGCGATGTTCGGCAAGATTTTGCACGAGACGGGCGCGGTCGATCAGATTGCCGTCAAAATGCTGAAATCCTTCGGGCACAGCCGCGCGCACTACGCGATTGGCCTGGCCGGTCTGATTTGCGCGCTGCCGCTGTTCTTCGAGGTGGCGGTGGTGCTGCTGATTAGCGTCGCGTTCTCGATGGCGCGCCACACCGGCACTAACCTCGTGAAGCTGGTCATACCGCTGTTTGCGGGCGTGGCGGCTGCGGCGGCGTTCCTGCTGCCGGGGCCTGCGCCGATGCTGCTGGCGTCACAAATGCACGCCGACTTTGGCTGGATGATCCTGATTGGCCTGTGCGCCGCGATCCCGGGGATGATTATCGCCGGTCCGCTGTGGGGTAACTTCATCAGCCGCTACGTTGAGCTGCACATTCCTGACGACATCACCGAGCCGCACCTGGGCGAGGGCAAAATGCCGTCCTTCGGCTTCAGCCTGTCGCTGATCCTGCTCCCGCTGGTGCTGGTGGGTCTGAAAACCATCGCCGCGCGCTTTGTGCCGGTCGGTTCCAGCGCCTACGAGTGGTTTGAGTTTATCGGCCACCCGTTTACGGCGATCCTGGTGGCCTGTCTGGTGGCGATTTACGGCCTGGCGATGCGTCAGGGGATGCCAAAAGACCGCGTGATGGAGATCTGCGGCGCCGCGCTGCAGCCTGCGGGTATCATCCTGCTGGTGATCGGTGCCGGTGGCGTGTTCAAGCAGGTGCTGGTGGATTCCGGCGTGGGTCCTGCGCTGGGCGAAGCGCTGACCGGGATGGGCCTGCCAATTGCGGTCACCTGCTTCGTGCTGGCCGCGGCGGTGCGTATCATCCAGGGCTCTGCGACCGTCGCATGCTTGACTGCCGTGGGCCTGGTGATGCCGGTGATTGAACAGCTGAACTACTCCGGTGCGCAGATGGCGGCGCTCTCTATCTGTATCGCGGGCGGTTCGATTGTGGTATCCCACGTGAACGACGCGGGCTTCTGGCTGTTCGGTAAATTTACCGGCGCGACCGAAGCGCAAACCCTGAAAACCTGGACGCTGATGGAAACCATCCTCGGCACGACGGGTGCGATCGTCGGGATGATTGCGTTTACGCTGCTGAGCTAACTCCTGGTTTTCTCCCATTCCCTGTGTAAGAGGGTTGGGGTGAGGGCATCAGGCCGCAGAGGCCGTATTTTGTCGGGTGGCGCTTGCGCTTACCCGACCTACAGGTCACTCGGTTTTCTCCCACTCCCTGTGGAAGAGGGTTGGGGTGAGGGCTTCAGACCACAGTGGTCGTATATTGTCGGGTGGCGCTTGCGCTTACCCGACCTACAGGTCACTCGGTTTTCTCCCTCTCCCTGTGGGAGAGGGTTGGGGTGAGGGCATCAGGCCGCGGAGGTCGTATTTTGTCAGGTGGCGCTTGCGCTTACCCGACCTACAGGTCACTCGGTTTTCTCCCTCTCCCTGTGGGAGAGGGTTGGGGTGAGGGCATCAGGCCGCAGAGGTCGTATTTTGTCGGGTGGCGCTTGCGCTTACCCGACCTACAAGTCACTCGGTTTTCTCCCACTCCCACAGGAAGAGGGAGCAAACACTAATAACGGCAATCTTAGATTGCCGTTTTGCATTTACCTTTCTAGCCCTTCATCCATGCCCGGATCCCGTCCAGGAACATCTGCGTCGCCATCATCACCAGAATCAGCCCCATCAGGCGCTCCAGCGCGTTCACCCCTTTCTCGCCCAGCAGGCGCAGGAACAGCGACGACTGCAGCAGGATGATAAACGTCCCGCCCCAGGCAATCAGCAGGGCAATCACCAGATGGCTCATTTGATTCGGGTACTGGTGCGACAGCAGCATCAGCGTCGCCAGAATGGTCGGCCCGGCGACCAGCGGGATCGCCAGCGGCACGATGAACGGCTCTTCACCCGCAGGCAGGCCGCTGCTGCTGCCTTCGGCGCTTGGGAAAATCATTTTGATGGCAATCAGGAACAGAATAATCCCGCCCGAAATCGAGACCGTTTCAGCGCGTAAGTTCAGGAACGCGAGGATCTTCTCCCCGGCAAACAGGAAGATAAACATCACCACCAGAGCGATGAGCAGCTCGCGGATCATGATCGCCCGACGGCGCTTCGGCTCGGTGTGCTTTAGCACCGACATGAAGATGGGCAGGTTTCCGAGTGGATCCATTATCAGGATCAATAAAACCGCCGCGGAAATGATTTCACTCATGTAAATTATCCCTGAAACTCTCTATGGTTATTATGATGATTAGCTGTATTTCTGATTGCCGGGCAATCATCGATTAATTTCGCTTGCGACTTTGGCAGCATTTTGTAATGTGAAGCATATCCCAGTTCAATACTGGCTTGCACAAACAGCACACACCCTCTGCAGGAAATAAATGCTATGAAAAACGTTGGTTTTATCGGCTGGCGCGGTATGGTCGGCTCTGTACTCATGCAACGCATGGTTGAAGAGCGCGATTTCGACGCTATCCGCCCGGTCTTCTTCTCCACTTCCCAGCTCGGCCAGGCTGCACCGTCCTTTGGTGGTACCACAGGCACGTTGCAGGATGCTTACGATCTGGAAGCGCTGAAGGCACTCGACATTATTGTCACGTGTCAGGGCGGCGATTATACCAACGAAATCTATCCAAAGCTGCGTGAAAGCGGCTGGCAGGGCTACTGGATTGACGCGGCCTCTTCGCTGCGTATGAAAGACGATGCCATCATCATTCTCGACCCGGTTAACCAGGGCGTGATTACCGACGGCCTGAACAACGGCGTGAAAACCTTTGTCGGCGGCAACTGTACCGTTAGCCTGATGCTGATGTCCCTGGGCGGCCTGTTCGCGCAGGATCTGGTGGAGTGGGTCTCCGTGGCGACCTACCAGGCCGCGTCCGGCGGCGGCGCGCGCCATATGCGCGAGCTGCTGACCCAGATGGGCCAGCTGCACCAGAGCGTCGCAGCCGAGCTGGCAAACCCGGCGTCCGCTATTCTCGATATCGAACGTAAAGTCACCCAGCTGACCCGCAGCGGCGAGCTGCCGGTGGACAACTTCGGCGTACCGCTGGCCGGTGGCCTGATCCCGTGGATCGACAAACAGCTGGATAACGGCCAGACCCGCGAAGAGTGGAAGGGCCAGGCTGAGACCAACAAAATCCTCAATACCGCGTCGGCGATCCCGGTTGACGGCCTGTGCGTGCGTATCGGCGCGCTGCGCTGCCACAGCCAGGCCTTCACCATTAAACTGAAAAAAGATGTGTCTATTCCGACCGTGGAAGAGCTGCTGGCTGCGCATAACCCGTGGGCGAAAGTGGTGCCAAACGATCGCGATATCACCATGCGTGAACTGACCCCGGCAGCCGTGACAGGCACGCTGACCACCCCGGTTGGCCGCCTGCGTAAGCTGAACATGGGGCCGGAGTACCTCTCCGCGTTCACCGTCGGCGACCAGCTCCTGTGGGGGGCCGCCGAACCGCTGCGCCGCATGCTGCGCCAGCTGGCGTAATAATTTGTTAACTACAAGGGGGTGATTTTCACCCCCTTTTTTTGCGTACTACATGGAGTAAAACGCATATGTCTTATTTTTTATCAGGAGTCATGTAGAGCGTTGGCTATGCTTTAAGGAAGATTTGTTTCTTACCTGAGGTTAGGACGGGGCTGAGTGGATGCCCGTTCAGGTCACATTAAAGTCGTCCCAGGCGCTTAATAAGGGCGACATAAAAAAACAGGATGAATACCATGTCCGATCGTGTGGATAGAGACGTGATTAATGCGCTTATTGCGGGTCATTTTGCTGACCCCTTTTCCGTGCTGGGAATGCACCAAACAGAGGCGGGACTGGAAGTCCGGGCACTGTTACCCGACGCGACTGAAGTCTGGGTGATTGAACCTAAAACCGGCCGCAAGGTGGGTAATCTGGAATGCCTCGACTCGCGTGGCTTCTTTTCGGGCGTCATGCCCCGTCGTAAAAACCCCTTTCGCTATCAGCTCGCCGTTATCTGGCACGGTCAGCAAAACCTGATTGATGACCCCTACAGCTTTGGCCCGCTCTTAAAAGAGATGGACGCCTGGCTGCTGTCCGAAGGAACCCACCTGCGCCCTTATGAAACGCTGGGCGCCCATGCCGATACCATGGACGGTATCACCGGGACGCGGTTTTCCGTGTGGGCGCCGAACGCCCAGCGCGTCTCCGTCGTCGGGCAGTTCAACTACTGGGACGGTCGCCGCCACCCGATGCGCCTGCGGCGTGAAACCGGCATCTGGGAGCTGTTTATCCCCGGGGCGCACAACGGGCAGCTGTATAAATTCGAGATGATCGATGCCCACGGCAAGCTGCGCATTAAGGCCGATCCGTACGCCTTCGAAGCGCAGATGCGCCCGGAAACCGCGTCGCTGATTTGCGGCCTGCCGGAAAAGATCGTTCAGAGCGAGGAGCGCAAGCAGGCCAACCGCTTCGACGCGCCAATCTCCGTCTATGAGGTTCATCTCGGGTCGTGGCGTCGCCACACCGACAACAACTTCTGGCTGAGCTATCGCGAGCTGGCCGACCAGCTGGTGCCCTACGCCAAATGGATGGGCTTTACCCATCTGGAGCTGCTGCCGGTCAACGAACACCCGTTCGACGGAAGCTGGGGCTATCAGCCCACCGGGCTGTATGCCCCGACGCGCCGCTTCGGCACGCGGGATGACTTCCGCTACTTCATCAACGCCGCCCACGCCGCCGGGCTGAACGTCATCCTCGACTGGGTGCCGGGCCATTTTCCGTCCGATGATTTTGCGCTGGCAGAGTTCGACGGCACGAAGCTCTACGAGCATAGTGACCCGCGCGAAGGTTATCACCAGGACTGGAACACGCTGATCTACAACTACGGTCGCCGCGAAGTCACGAACTATCTGGTGGGGAACGCCCTTTACTGGATTGAGCGCTTCGGCATTGATGCCCTGCGCGTTGATGCGGTGGCATCGATGATCTACCGCGACTACAGCCGCAAAGAGGGGGAATGGATCCCGAACGAGTTTGGCGGCCGTGAAAACCTCGAAGCGATTGATTTCCTGCGCAACACCAACCGCATTCTCGGCGAGCAGGTGGAAGGTGCGGTGACCATGGCGGAGGAATCCACCGACTTCCCGGGCGTGTCCCGGCCACCGTCAATGGGCGGCCTGGGCTTCTGGTACAAGTGGAACCTCGGCTGGATGCACGACACGCTCGACTACATGAAGCTCGATCCGGTTCACCGCCAGTATCACCATGACAAGCTCACCTTCGGGCTGCTCTACAACTACACCGAAAACTTCATGCTGCCGCTGTCGCATGATGAAGTGGTGCACGGCAAAAAATCTATCCTCGACCGCATGCCGGGCGACGCGTGGCAGAAGTTCGCCAACCTGCGCGCCTACTACGGCTGGCTGTTCGCCTTCCCCGGCAAGAAGCTGTTGTTTATGGGCAACGAGTTCGCTCAGGGCCGCGAGTGGAACCACGATACCAGCCTGGACTGGCACCTGCTGGAAGGGGGCGACAACTGGCACCACGGCGTGCAGCGACTGGTGCGCGACCTGAACCTGACCTATCGCCACCACAAAGCGCTGCACGAGCTGGATTTTGATCCGTACGGCTTTGAGTGGCTGGTGGTGGACGACCACGAGCGCTCGGTGTTTGTCTTTGTGCGCCGCGATAAAGCGGGCAATGAAATTATCGTTGCCAGCAACTTCACGCCGGTGCCGCGCGAACATTACCGCTTTGGCATCAACCAGCCGGGGAAATGGCGCGAAATCCTGAATACCGATTCGATGCACTACCACGGCAGCAACGCGGGTAACGGCGGTCTGGTGCAGAGCGATGCGCTTGAAAGCCACGGGCGACCGAACTCCCTGAGCCTTACGCTGCCGCCGCTGAGCACCATCTGGCTGGTGCGGGAGGGGGAATGACGCAACTCACGGCAGGTAAACCCGAACCGCTCGGGGCGAGCGTTGATGGAAAGGGCGTGAACTTCACCCTCTTTTCAGCCCATGCGGAACGGGTAGAACTCTGTGTGTTTGATGGTGAAGGCAATGAGCACCGTTACGATTTACCTGAGCGTACGGGAGACATCTGGCACGGCTACCTGGCCGGAGGACGCCCGGGTCTGCGCTACGGATATCGCGTTCATGGCCCGTGGGAACCGACGCAGGGGCACTGGTTTAACCCGGCGAAGCTGTTGATCGACCCGTGCGCCCACCGCGTGGACGGGGAGTTCAAAGACGACCCGATTTTCCACGTTGGCTACGGTGAACCCGACCGCCGCGACAGTGCCCCCGTCGCGCCCAAAAGCGTGGTGGTAAACGATATCTACGACTGGGAAGACGATGCCCCGCCGCGCACGCCGTGGGGCAACACCGTTATTTACGAAGCCCACGTGAAAGGGCTGACGTATCTGCACCCGTCGATTCCCCAGGAGATGCGCGGCACCTATAAGGCGCTCGCGCATCCGGCGATGATCGCCTATCTGAAGCATCTGGGGATCACCGCGCTGGAGCTGCTGCCCGTGGCGCATTTTGCCAGCGAGCCTCGTCTCCTGCGGCTGGGCCTGAGCAACTACTGGGGCTACAACCCGCTGGCGATGTTCGCGCTGGAACCGCGCTATGCGGTGCATCCGGATAAGGCCCGGGATGAATTTCGCGATGCGGTGAAGGCGCTTCATGAAGCGGGAATTGAGGTCATTCTGGACGTGGTGTTGAACCATAGCGCCGAAAGCGATCTCGACGGCCCGACGCTATCACAGCGCGGAATTGATAACCGTAGCTATTATTGGATCAGGGAGGATGGCGATTACTACAACTGGACCGGCTGCGGTAACACGCTGAATCTTAGCCACCCGGCAGTATCGCATTATGCCTACGCGTGCCTGAAATACTGGGTTGAGACGTACCACATTGACGGCTTCCGCTTCGATTTGGCCTCCGTCATGGGGCGTACGCCCGCCTTTAGCCAGCAGGCACCGCTGTTTGAAGCGATAAAAAATTGTCCCGTGCTGTCGCAGGTGAAGCTGATCGCGGAGCCGTGGGACATCGGCGAGGGCGGTTATCAGGTGGGGAATTTTCCGCCGCTGTTTGCCGAGTGGAACGATCGCTTCCGCGATGCCGCGCGCCGCTTCTGGCTGGAAAAAAACCTGTCGTTAGGGGAGTTCGCCGGGCGCTTTGCAGGATCCAGTGATCTGTTTAAACGTGACGGTAAATTACCCTCCGCCACCATCAATCTGGTGACGGCGCACGACGGTTTTACGCTGCGCGACTGCGTTTGTTTCAATCAGAAACACAATGAGGCAAACGGTGAAGAGAATCGCGATGGCACTAACAATAACCATAGCTTTAACCATGGTATAGAAGGGTTAGGCGGAAATCTTGACGTTATCGAGCGGCGACGCGCCAGCGTGCACGCGCTGCTGACCACGCTGCTGCTGTCGCAGGGCACGCCGATGCTGCTGGCGGGCGATGAACATGGCCACAGCCAGCACGGTAACAACAACGCCTATTGCCAGGACAACCCGTTAACCTGGCTTGACTGGGGTGAAGCGAACAGCGGGTTAACCCAGTTTACCGCGGCGCTGATCCACCTTCGCCAGCAGATCCCCGCGCTGACCGCCAACCGCTGGTGGGAGGAGGGCGACGGTAACGTTGGCTGGCTGAACAAAGACGCGCAACCGTTGAGCGCGCAAGAGTGGCAACACGGCATAACCTGCCTGCAAATCCTGCTGTCGGATACGTGGCTGGTGACGCTGAACGCGACGGACGACGTCGCAGAGATTGTTTTACCTGACGGGGAGTGGCGAGCCGTTCCCCCCTTTGCCGGAGCGGATAATCCGGTTGTTATGGCTGTCTGGCACGGGCCTGCGCACGGAGTGTGCGTATTCCAAAGATGATAAAAAAGGAGTTAGTCATGGTTAGATTAGAGAAGAACGATCCGTTAATGTTGGCTCGCCAGCTACCATTAAAAACTGTTGCCCTGATACTCGCGGGCGGGCGTGGTACCCGTCTGAAAGATTTAACCATCAAGCGCGCTAAACCGGCCGTTCACTTTGGTGGTAAGTTCCGCATCATCGATTTTGCACTCTCAAACTGCCTGAACTCAGGCATTCGCCGCATTGGCGTCATTACGCAGTATCAGTCGCACACGCTGGTGCAACACATTCAGCGCGGCTGGTCATTCTTCAGCGAAGAGATGAACGAGTTTGTCGACCTCCTGCCTGCGCAGCAGCGCGTTCACGGGGAGAACTGGTATCGCGGTACGGCGGATGCGGTGACGCAGAACCTCGACATCATTCGTCGCTACAGCGCGGAGTACATCGTGATCCTCGCGGGTGACCACATCTACAAGCAAGACTACTCCCACATGCTGATCGACCACGTTGAGAAAGGGGCGCGCTGCACCGTGGCGTGTCTGCCGGTGCCCGTTGCGGAGGCAACGGCGTTCGGCGTGATGCACGTGGATGCCGACGATAAAATCATCGACTTTGTTGAAAAACCGGCAAACCCGCCAACCATGCCGGGGGATGATACGAAATCCCTCGCCAGCATGGGGATCTATGTCTTTGATGCTGATTACCTTTACGAACTGCTGGAAGAAGACGACAAAGACGAAAATTCCAGCCACGACTTTGGCAAGGACATCATCCCGAAAATCACCAAAGCTGGCATGGCTTATGCACATCCTTTCCCGCTGTCCTGCGTGCAGTCTGACCCCAATTCCGAGCCCTACTGGCGCGACGTTGGCACCCTGGAAGCCTACTGGAAAGCGAACCTGGACCTGGCATCCGTCACGCCTGAGCTGGATATGTACGACCAGAACTGGCCGATTCGCACCCACATGGAATCGTTACCGCCCGCGAAGTTCGTGCAGGACCGTTCCGGCAGCCACGGCATGACGCTCAATTCGCTGGTGTCCGGCGGGTGCATCATCTCCGGCTCGGTGGTGGTGCAGTCTGTGCTGTTCCCGCGCGTGAGGGTGAACTCATTCTGTAATATCGACTCGGCAGTTCTGCTGCCGGACGTCTGGGTAGGGCGCTCTTGCCGCCTGCGCCGCTGCGTGATCGACCGCGCCTGCGTCATTCCGGAAGGGATGGTGATAGGTGAAAATGCGGAAGAGGACGCGCGTCGCTTCTACCGTTCAGAAGAAGGGATCGTGTTAGTCACACGGGAAATGTTGCGGAAGCTGCAGGTCAAACAGGAGCGATAATGCAGGTTTTACATGTATGTTCAGAGATGTTCCCGTTGTTAAAGACGGGCGGTCTGGCGGATGTTCTTGGTGCATTACCGGCGGCGCAAATCGCCGGGGGTGTGGATACCCGAGTTCTGTTGCCTGCCTTTCCGGATATCCGTCGCGGTATTCCAGATGCAAAGGTCGTGACGCGTCGTGAAACCTTCGCCGGGCGTATCACCCTGCTGTTTGGACATTACAATGGCGTTGGAATTTACCTGATTGACGCGCCGCACCTATATGACCGACCAGGGAGCCCGTATCACGATACGAACCTGTTCGCCTACACCGATAACGTCATGCGCTTTGCGCTGCTCGGCTGGGTAGGGGCCGAGATGGCCGTCGGGCTGGATCCGTTCTGGCGACCGAACGTGGTGCATGCCCACGACTGGCACGCGGGGCTCGCGCCGGCATACCTTGCCGCCCGCGGCAACCCGGCGAAATCGGTCTTTACGGTGCACAACCTTGCGTATCAGGGCATGTACTATGCCCATCATATGAATGACATCGATCTGCCATGGTCGTTCTTTAACATGCACGGGCTGGAGTTTAACGGGCAGATCTCCTTCCTGAAGGCGGGGCTGTACTACGCCGATCACATTACGGCGGTGAGCCCAACCTATGCCCGAGAAATTACCCTGCCGGAGTTCGGCTACGGTATGGAAGGGCTGCTGCAGCAGCGCCACCGCGAGGGCCGCCTGTCGGGGATCCTGAACGGCGTGGATGAGCAGATCTGGAGCCCGGAAACCGATCTCCTGCTGGCCGCACGCTATGGCCGTGATTCGGTGGAAGACAAAGCCGAAAACAAACGCCAGCTGCAGATTGCGATGGGGCTGAAGGTGAACGACAAAGTGCCGCTGTTCGCGGTGGTCAGCCGCCTGACCAGCCAGAAAGGGCTGGATCTGGTCCTGGAAGCGCTACCGGGGTTACTGGAGCAGGGCGGCCAGCTGGCGCTGCTCGGCGCGGGCGATCCTGTGCTGCAGGAAGGTTTCCTCGCCGCCGCCGCGGAACATCCGGGGCAGGTGGGTGTGCAGATCGGCTATCACGAAGCGTTTTCCCACCGCATTATGGGCGGCGCAGACGTAATTCTGGTGCCGAGCCGCTTCGAGCCCTGCGGTCTGACGCAGCTTTACGGCCTGAAATACGGCACCCTGCCGTTGGTAAGACGCACGGGCGGGCTGGCAGATACTGTTTCTGACAGCTCGCTGGAAAACCTGGCGGACGGTATCGCCAGCGGGTTTGTCTTTGAGGACAGTAATGCCTGGTCGCTGCTTCGTGCGATTCGGCGTGCATTCGTCTTGTGGTCCCGGCCGTCGCTGTGGCGTTACGTTCAGCGTCAGGCGATGTCCATGGACTTTAGCTGGCACGTTGCGGCGCAGTCCTACCGCGAACTCTATCAACGCTTGATGTAACGAGGCGAAGTTACTGATATGAATGCACCTTTTAGCTACTCTTCACCCACGCTCAGCGTTGAGGCGTTAAAGCACTCCATCGCCTATAAGCTGATGTTTACCATCGGGAAAGATCCGGTTATTGCCAACAAACACGAGTGGCTGAACGCCACCCTGTTTGCGGTACGTGACCGTTTAGTTGAACGCTGGCTGCGATCCAACCGCGCCCAGCTCTCGCAGGAGACGCGTCAGGTTTACTACCTGTCGATGGAGTTTTTGATTGGCCGCACCCTTTCCAACGCGCTGCTGTCGCTCGGCATTTATGACGATGTAAAAAACGCGCTGGAAGAGATGGGGCTGGATTTAGAAGAGCTGATTGACGAAGAAAATGACCCGGGCCTCGGTAACGGGGGGCTGGGTCGCCTTGCCGCCTGCTTCCTCGACTCGCTGGCGACGCTGGCGCTGCCGGGCCGCGGATACGGTATCCGCTACGACTACGGCATGTTCAAGCAGAACATCGTCGATGGCCGCCAGAAGGAGTCCCCGGACTACTGGCTGGAGTACGGCAACCCGTGGGAGTTCAAGCGCCACAACACGCGCTATAAGGTGCGCTTTGGCGGGCGAATTCAGCAGGAAGGGAAAAAATCCCGCTGGGTTGAGACCGAAGAGATCCTGGCCGTGGCCTATGACCAGATCATCCCCGGTTACGATACCGATGCCACCAATACGCTGCGCCTGTGGAGCGCCCAGGCCAGCAGCGAGATCAACCTCGGTAAATTCAACCAGGGCGACTACTTCGCGGCGGTGGAAGATAAAAACCACTCTGAGAACGTCTCCCGCGTGCTGTACCCGGACGACTCGACCTACTCTGGCCGCGAGCTGCGCCTGCGTCAGGAGTATTTCCTCGTCTCCTCGACCATTCAGGACATCCTGAGCCGCCACTACCAGCTGCACAAAACCTACGCCAACCTGGCGGAGAAAACGGCCATTCACCTTAACGACACCCACCCGGTGCTCTCCATTCCCGAGCTGATGCGCCTGCTGATTGACGAACATAAGTTCAGCTGGGATAACGCCTTTGAGGTGACCTGTCAGGTCTTCTCCTACACCAACCACACGCTGATGAGCGAGGCGCTGGAGACCTGGCCGGTGGATATGCTCGGCAAAATTCTGCCGCGCCATTTGCAGATCATCTTTGAGATCAACGACTACTTCCTCAAGACGCTGCAGGAGCAGTATCCGAACGATACCGGCCTGCTGAGCCGCGCCTCGATCATTGATGAGTCTAACGGCCGCCGCGTGCGCATGGCCTGGCTGGCGGTGGTGATCAGCCACAAGGTCAACGGCGTGTCCGAGCTGCACTCTAACCTGATGGTTCAGTCTCTGTTTGCGGACTTCGCGAAGATATTCCCGACGCGCTTCTGCAACGTGACAAACGGCGTCACGCCGCGCCGCTGGCTGGCGCTGGCGAACAAGCCGCTGTCTGAGGTGCTGGACGCCAATATTGGCCGCACCTGGCGTACCGATTTAGGCCAGCTGAGCGAGCTTGAGCAGCATATTGATTTCCCGACGGTGAACAAAGCCGTGCGTGAAGCCAAGCTGCTGAATAAAAAACGTCTGGCGGTCTACCTTGCGATGCACCTTAACGTGGTGGCGAATCCGAAAGCGCTGTTTGATGTGCAAATTAAGCGCATCCACGAGTACAAGCGCCAGCTGATGAACGTGCTGCACGTGATCACCCACTACAACCGCATCAAGGCCGACCCGACGGCCGACTGGGTGCCGCGCGTGAAGATCTTTGCCGGTAAGGCCGCGTCCGCGTACTACATGGCGAAGCACATCATTCATCTGATTAACGATGTTGCGAAGGTGGTGAACACCGATCCGGATATCGGCGACAGGCTGAAGGTAGTGTTCATCCCGAACTACAGCGTGAGCCTGGCGCAGCTGATCATCCCGGCGGCGGATCTCTCTGAGCAGATTTCCACGGCCGGAACGGAAGCGTCCGGCACCAGCAACATGAAGTTTGCCCTTAACGGCGCGCTGACCATCGGCACGCTGGACGGCGCGAACGTCGAGATGCTGGAGCACGTGGGTGCGGATAACATTTTTATCTTCGGGAATACGACGGAAGAGGTGGAGGAACTGCGCAGGCAGGGCTACAAGCCGCGTGAGTATTACGAGCAGGACGAAGAGTTACGTCAGGTGCTGACGCAAATTGCGACGGGCCTGTTTAACCCCGACGAGCCGGGGCGCTATCGTGACCTGGTCGATTCGCTGATTAACTTTGGCGATCACTATCAGGTGCTGGCGGATTACCGCAGCTATGTGGACTGCCAGGACAGAGTAGACGAGCTGTACCGTCAGCAGGAGAAGTGGACCAGCGCCGCGATGTATAACATCGCCAATATGGGATACTTCTCGTCGGACAGAACCATCAAAGAGTATGCCGATACGATCTGGCATATCGATCCGGTGCGGTTGTAAAAACAAAGCCGGGTGGCGGCTTCGCCTTACCCGGCCTACTCGATCCCGTAGGCCCGGTAAGCGCAGCGCCACCGGGCATTTTTTCTAATTACGACGCGAGCGACAGTTCACCCTTTCCCGCATGTTGTTGCAACCACTGCGCCACGCGAGACTGCTGCTCGGCGTTGAGCCACATCCCTTCTTTAGTCCGACGCCAGATGGCATCGTCCAGTCGGCGAACCCACTCGTGCTCGACCAGGTAGCGCAGCTCGGCTTCGTACAGCTCGTGGCCGAAATGTTCGCCCAGGTCGGCAATTTCTTTCGCTTCGCCCAGGAACAGCTCGGTATTGCTGCCGTAGGTGCGGGCGTAGTGGCGCGCCATTCCTTCGGTAATGAACGGGAAGCGACGGCGCAGCTTCGCGGCGTAGTCATCGCGGTTATCGCCGATATCACCGCCGGGCAGCACGGCACCTTTGGTCCACGCCGGGCCAATGCCTTTGTAGTACGGCGCCAGTTTTTCCAGCGCGTGCTCGGCCAGCTTGCGGTAGGTCGTGAGCTTGCCGCCGAATACGGAAAGCAGCGGCGCCTGGCCGTCAACGTCGTGAATATCGAGCGTGTAGTCGCGGGTGATGGCCTGCGGTGAATCGGATTCATCGTCGCACAGCGGACGCACGCCGGAGTAAGTCCACACCACGTCATCGCGTGACAGCTGTTTCTTGAAGTGCGCGTTGTACACTTTCAGCAGGTAGTTCACTTCGCTCTCTTCGATCACGACGTTCTTCGGATCGCCTTTGTACTCCACGTCGGTGGTGCCGATGATGGAGAACTCGTCCATCCACGGGATCACAAACACGATGCGCTTGTCTTCGTTCTGCAGAATGTAGGCCTGCTTCTGGGTATGCACGCGCGGCACCACAATGTGGCTGCCTTTGATCAGGCGAATGCCGTACGGGGAGGGCAGGTGCATGCCATCGTCGAAGAACTGCTTCACCCACGGGCCGGTCGCGTTCACCAGGCCGCGCGCTTTCCAGCTGAACTTCTCGCCGGTATCCACGTCTTCCGCTTCCACAATCCACAGGCCGTTTTCGCGGCGCGCGGCGGTGGCGCGGGTGCGGGTTTTCACCTCGCCGCCTTTCTTCTCGACCATCTGCGCATTCGCCAGAACCAGACGCGCATCGTCCACCCAGCAGTCGGAATATTCGAAACCGCGCACGATTTCAGGCTTAAGGACCGATTCTGAGCCAAAACGCAAACCGGTCGAACCCGGCAGGCTGGTGCGTTTACCCAGATGGTCGTACATAAACAGACCGATTCGGATCATCCACGCCGGGCGCAGGTGCGGGCGATGGGGCAGGCGGAAGCGCATCGGAATAGCCAGATGCGGCGCCATTTTCAGCAGCACTTCACGTTCGGCCAGCGCTTCGCTGACGAGGCGGAATTCGTAGTGTTCCAGGTAGCGCAGGCCACCGTGAATCAGCTTGGAGCTGGCGGACGACGTCGCGCAGGCGAGATCGTTAGCTTCCAGCATCATTACGGATAAACCGCGTCCTGCGGCGTCGACCGCAATACCGGCACCGTTGATGCCACCGCCTATCACAATCAGATCTTTGGTTTCCATAACACCCTCATGCACTTTCGTTAAAGCTCAGAAATGTTCGATATCGCTCATAATAGCAAAGGAACGCGCCTTTGGTAACATCAAAAAAACAATTTAGAGTGATATGGATAACATAATGGCGTTTACCCGCCGCCAGGACGTACACTACGGGGTAAAATAGTGCGGTCTGATGCCCTCACCCCAGCCCTCTCCCACGGGGAGAGGGGGATCCGTTTCCCTCTCCCTTAGGGAGAGGGTAGGGTGAGGGGAAAAACGCACCACACTTGAATATAAGATGAGAACACCATGGATCAGTTTGAATGTATTAACGTAGAAGAAGCCCACCAGAAGATGCACCAGGGAAAAGCGGTGCTGGTGGACATCCGCGATCCGCAGAGCTTCGCGATGGGCCACACGCCGGGCGCGTTCCATCTCACCAACGACTCCCTGGGCGCGTTTATGCGCGATAACGACTTCGAGACCCCGGTTATGGTCATGTGCTACCACGGCAACAGCAGCAAAGGCGCGGCGCAGTACCTGCTTCAGCAGGGTTACGACGCGGTATACAGCGTCGACGGCGGCTTCGATGCCTGGCACCGTCACTTCCCTGCGGAAGTTGAATACGCGTTTGAGCGCTGATCCCGCTATACTGTCCCCTTTTGTGTGGAAATAAGCGACCGCCGCCCATGTTGATGATTACCTCCTTTACCAATCCGCGCGTCGCCCAGGCGTTTGTCGACTATATGGCGACGCAGGGCGTTATCCTGACTGTTCAGCAACATAACCAGACCGACGTCTGGCTGGCCGACGAAAGCCAGGCCGCGCGCGTAAACGAAGAGCTGGCGCGTTTTCTTGAGAATCCCGGTGACCCGCGTTACCTGGCGGCAAGCTGGCAGTCCGGCCACACGGGCAGCGGGCTGCACTACAGCCGTTTTCCCTTCCTTGCCACTATTCGCGAACGCGCGGGTCCGTTCACGCTGCTGCTGATGGCGGCCTGCATCATCGTCTTCATTATTATGAACGTGGCAGGCGACCAGAGCGTGATGATTGCCCTCGCGTGGCCGTACGATCCGTCGCTGGATTTTGACGTATGGCGCTACTTCACCCACGCGCTGATGCATTTCTCGGTGATGCACATCCTCTTTAACCTGCTGTGGTGGTGGTATCTCGGCGGTATTGTTGAGAAGCGTCTCGGCAGCGGAAAATTGATTGTCATTACGGTGATAAGCGCCCTGCTGAGCGGCTATGTGCAGCACAAGTTCAGCGGTCCGTGGTTCGGCGGATTGTCCGGCGTGGTATATGCCCTGATGGGCTACGTCTGGCTCAGGGGCGAGCGCGATCCGGAAAGCGGCATCTATCTGCAGCGCGGATTAATAACCTTTGCGTTAATATGGCTGATTGCCGGATGGTTTGATCTGTTTGGTATGTCTATTGCCAACGGTGCGCACGTCACCGGGCTGGCCGTGGGGCTGGCGATGGCGTTTGCCGACACGCTCCATGCGCGAAAACGAACATAATTCCCAGGGATATTTCATGAAACAAACACAACGTCATGACGCCATTATCGAACTGGTAAAAAAACAGGGATACGTCAGCACCGAAGAGCTGGTGGAGCAGTTTGCCGTCAGCCCGCAAACCATTCGTCGTGACCTGAACGACCTGGCCGATCAGAACCGCATTCTGCGCCACCACGGCGGGGCGGCGCTGCCGTCCAGCTCGGTCAACACCTCATGGCACGATCGTAAAGCGACGCAAACGGCAGAAAAAGAGCGCATTGCCCGTAAAGTGGCAAGCCAGATCCCGAACGGGGCGACGCTGTTTATTGATATCGGCACAACGCCGGAAGCGGTGGCCCATGCGCTGCTGAATCACGAGAACCTGCGCGTGGTCACCAACAACCTTAACGTGGCGAACACGCTGATGCAGAAGGATGATTTTCGCATCATCCTGGCGGGCGGGGAGCTGCGCAGCCGCGACGGTGGAATTATCGGTGAAGCGACGCTCGATTTTATCTCTCAGTTCCGCCTCGATTTCGGCATTCTGGGGATCAGCGGCATCGACAGCGACGGCTCGCTGCTGGAGTTTGACTACCACGAGGTGCGCACCAAGCGCGCGATCATTGAAAACTCACGCCACGTGATGCTGGTGGTAGATCACTCTAAGTTTGGCCGTAACGCGATGGTGAACATGGGCAGCATCAGCATGGTCGATGCGGTCTATACGGACGTGCCGCCGCCGGCAGGGGTGATGCAGGTGATTAAAGATAATAATGTGCAGTTAGAGTTGTGTTGAGAAGCCTTTCTCCCTCTCCCTGTGGGAGAGGGCCGGGGTGAGGGCATCAGACCGCAGAGGATCTAAACTCCGTACCCCATCATCTTCAACAATTGCTGCGCATGCTGCACCGCATCCTGACGGTGCGCCACGCCCAGCTTCTGATACAGATTGCGAATATGCGTTTTGATGGTGGTCGCCGCGACCGCCAGCTCACCGGCAATCTGCTCGTTACTGTAGCCTGAATAGATCAGTCCCAGAACCTGCCATTCGCGCTGAGTGAGCGGGCTGGTGCGGATAAGTTCAGGCACTTCCGGGTGGTTCAGCAGACGCTCAACGAAGTTCTCATCAAAGTGCGCAAACTTGTGGCGATGGTGCTGGTTAATCTCGCGCAGAATACGCTGGGCGCGATGCTGATCCAGCTCCGGCAGCGTGTTGAGCTGAATCAGCTGGCGCAGTTGCTGCGCCATCACTTCGCCTTCAATCACAAAGTGGCTGATGAACCCGGTGCGGTTAGCCAGCTGTAGCGCTTCAAGCAGCACGCGCTGGGCATCGTTCTTACGACCGGCCTGCCAGTAAAGCTGGTTGAGCAGCAGCAGGTTGCGGTTCAGGTCGCTCATCAGACGCAGGCTGCGGGCGTTTTCGTTCAACTCTTCCAGCACAATCTCCGCGGGCTCAAACTCGCCCAGCAGGATCTGCACGCGGGCAATGTTCCGCCACTGGCTCTGCAGGAAGTGGTTATTGGCAAACTCAGGCTTTGGCGTCTGGCGAAGCCAGTTAGCGGCGGACTTTTTGTCGCCGATCATCTGCCAGTAAATCACCCGCACCTTGTCGGCATTCGACACCCAGTCGCTATGATACTGGCCGTTACCGAGCAGGTTTTCCAGGCGGTTAAGGTGGTTGCGGGCATTGTCCAAATCGCCGCGCGCCAGCGAGCATTGCACCAGAAGGGCCAGACACTGCAGCTGTTGCTGCGGCTGGAAGCTGGACAGGACGTCCACACCCTGTCGGGCGCAGCTTTCTGCTTCGTCCAGGCGCGACCACGCCCACAGGAGCTGAGCGCGAATGCGCAGCAGGAACTCGTGCATCGGGAGCTGTTCCAGATGCTGATCGCGGATCAGCTGGAAGGCTTTTTCCTGATTCTCCCAGGCGGCCTGCAGGAACCCCTGCGCGAATAAAATTTCGCTCTGCTGTATAAGGCTCCACAGGGCGTAGTGCCAGACATCGTGGCGGCGCGCCATCTGCTCGGTTTGCTGCATCAAAGAGAGCGAACGCGTGAGGTCGCCCTTACAGTGCAGAACTTCACCGTGCACCGACGTGGCAACGATGCGGCTGTAGAAGTTTGCCAGCGGCAGCTCATCAAGCGCCACCATCGCCAGGCGTTCCGCCTCTTCCGGGTCACCGTCGTTAATGGCCACCTGAGCACGCAATGCGTTGAATTCGCCGTGCAGGGTGGCATCCATTTCGCTTTCCATCTCCTGCTCGGCGCGCGCCAGCAGGGTATTCACCTCGCTGTAGCGATGCTGGCTTTGCATCAGCCAGGCCTGCAGCAGCACCAGACGCGGGTTCTCCAGCAGGCTCTCCCACGGCAGGGCTTTCAATGACTCTTCAAGCAGCGTCAGTTCGCTGTGGTTAAACAGGCCCCACGCGTGGTTGAGCAGGATATCGCGCAGCATGCTGGCGTCGCCGGCGGCCAGCGCGTGGTGGATAGCCTCGCTCGGGAAGCCTTGCGCCATCCAGCTCTCCGCGGCGGCGCGGTGGATTTCCGGCAGTTCAACCGCCATCTCCCACTGGCACCGCTGGCGCAGGAAGCTGCCAAACAGCGGGTGATAGCTAAACCATTCGCCGGGATCGTCCATGCGCGTCAGGAACAGACCCTGACGTTCAATCTCTTCGAGCTGCAGCTGGCCGTTTTCGCAGCCGGTCACGCGCACAATCAGCGCGTCGTTCATGGAACGCAGCAGGGAGCTTTTCAGCAGGAAGTTACGGGTGGACGGATCGACGCTGTCCAGCACCTCGTCTACCAGATAATCCGACAGGTGGCTGGCGTTGATGCCCGCCAGGCGGCGTGCGGACTGGTGCGTCGGGCTGTTATTTTGGCGGGCCGAGAGGGCAATCAGTTGCAGTGCGGTAGCCCAGCCGGCGACATCGTCACAGAGGCGGCTGCTTTCGGCGGCCTCAATTGGCGAGGTCAGGCGGCAGTCAAAGAACTGCTTCGCTTCCTGGTGGGTGAAGGCCAGCTGCTGGCTGCCCACTTCCAGAAGCTGATCGCGCACGCGCAGGTTAGCAATGCCCAGCTGCGGCAAATTACGCGACAGGACGACCAGGGTCAGGTTTTCCGGCTGATGGCGCAGGAAGAAGCGCATCGACTCGTGGATCACCGGGTTGGTGATCAGATGGTAATCATCAATTACCACGTAGAGCGGGCGATGCCATTCGGCCAGCTCGATAAACAGCTGAGAGAAAAGGGACGACAGGCTGGCGTACTGGCGCTTTTGCACCATCACCTCACTGGCGACGCAGTGTCCGTTGGTGGCCTGCTGAATGGCGGCAATCAAATAGCTGGCAAAACGCTCCTGCTGGTTATCGCCCTCATCAAGGGAGTACCAGCCGAGATCGCTCTTACCTGCGGCCCATTGTGAAATGAGCGTTGTTTTTCCATAACCTGCAGGGCTCGTAACCAGCGCCAGTCGGAAATTATGCGCGCCAGAAAGTTTAGCCAACAGACGCTCGCGGACCACCGTATGGTCAAGACGAACCGGGCGACTTAATTTAGACGGAATCAACATAGTTTTCACTTCACTGTGGGGAACGAGGAAATTTATTTTTTTTGCGCTTCGTAATTAATGGATATAAGGTCGGCCAATAAAGGAACTATTGCAAGTTATGTCGGGGTTTTGTGCCTGTGAATTTGCACTCTGTCACAAAACATTGCGATAGCGGGCGGAACTTTTTAAAAAGGGCTCACATACCGCGTGGATGCTGGCTTGTATGCATGTTGTGCGCTTTCGCTGAAACTGGTTTCAGAAAGGTATAGTGACGTCAAAGTTAATAAAGTTTGGGTAAAGTTGAGGGAGCTTAATAGTGTCCTGAGATAATGCTCAATTGCAGAAATATTATTCTACGTAAGTAATCATTTCTGCGTGAATTAATTTCCCTCGAAACTGCATTTCATTTTTTTGACACCTTCCCCGGTTATCTTTTTCCGTTACGGGCACACTCAAACTATGCTCTCTGAGTGGCCTCGATCACACTTTTCTGCTCATCCCCGCTACTCCTCCCCGCCTAATCCCCCGCAGGAGGAGGAAGTGGAGGAATGAGCCAGGCACACTAGCGCAAATTGTTTATTTCTCTACAGGATGCCGATTCCCTATGTCACAGCCTACCTTCAACAAAGCTCAATTCCAGGCTGCCCTGACGCGTCAGTGGCAGCGTTTTGGCCTTCATGCTGCCAACGAGATGACGCCTCATCAGTGGTGGCAGGCCGTGAGCGGTGCGCTCGCAGAGCAGCTGGACGCTCAGCCGGTGGCGAAGCCTGTCAAAGGCCAGCGTCACGTGAACTATATTTCGATGGAATTCCTGATCGGTCGACTGACCGGCAATAACCTGCTGAACCTCGGCTGGTATCAGGAGGTGGGCGACGTGCTGAAAGAGCATGACGTGAACCTGACCGACCTGCTCGAAGAGGAGACCGACCCGGCGCTGGGCAACGGTGGCCTGGGACGCCTGGCGGCCTGTTTCCTGGATTCCATGGCAACGGTTGGACAATCGGCCATTGGCTATGGCCTGAACTATCAGTACGGTCTGTTCCGCCAGTCGTTCGCTGATGGTCACCAGATGGAAGCGCCGGACGACTGGCACCGCAATACCTACCCGTGGTTCCGCCACAATGCGCAGCTGGACGTGCAGGTAGGCATTGGCGGTAAGGTCTCGAAGCAAGGACATTGGGAACCGGCGTTCACCCTTACCGGTGAAGCCTGGGATCTGCCGGTGCTCGGCTACCGCAACGGGGTGTCGCAGCCTCTGCGCCTGTGGCAGGCGAAGCACGCGCATCCGTTTAACCTGACCAAATTCAACGACGGCGATTTCCTGCGCGCCGAGCAGCAGGGCATCGACGCCGAGAAGCTGACCAAAGTCCTCTACCCGAACGACAACCATCTGGCGGGTAAAAAACTGCGCCTGATGCAGCAGTACTTCCAGTGCGCCTGCTCGGTGGCGGACATTCTGCGTCGCCATCACCTGGCGGGCCGCAAGCTGGCGCAGCTGCCGGACTTCGAAGTGATTCAGCTCAACGACACGCACCCGACCATTGCTATTCCTGAGCTGCTGCGCGTGCTGATCGACGAGCATCAGCTGAGCTGGGATGACGCCTGGGCCATCACCAGCCGTACCTTTGCCTACACCAACCACACCCTGATGCCGGAAGCGCTGGAGTGCTGGGATGAGAAGCTGGTGAAAACGCTGCTGCCGCGCCATATGCAGATTATCAACAAAATTAACAACCAGTTTAAGGTGCTGGTGGATAAAACCTGGCCGGGCGACAAAGCGGTCTGGGCGAAGCTGGCGGTTGTGCATGACAAACAGGTACGCATGGCGAACATGTGCGTGGTGAGCGGCTTTGCGGTGAACGGCGTGGCCGCGCTGCACTCGGACCTGGTGGTGAAAGATCTGTTCCCGGAATACCACCAGCTGTGGCCGACCAAATTCCACAACGTGACCAACGGCATTACGCCGCGCCGCTGGATCAAGCAGTGCAACCCGCTGCTGGCAGGGCTGCTGGATAAAACCCTGAAAAAAGAGTGGGCTAACGATCTGGATCAGCTGATTGCTCTGGAAAAACAGGCCGACAACGCGAAGTTCCGCGAGCAGTATCGTGCCATCAAGCTGGAGAACAAAGTTCGCCTGGCGGAGTTCGTGAAGGTGCGTACCGGGATTGAGATTAACCCGAACGCGATTTTCGACATCCAGATCAAACGTCTGCACGAGTACAAGCGTCAGCACCTGAACCTGCTGCACATTCTGGCACTGTACAAAGAGATCCGTGAGAACCCGCAGGCCGACCGCGTGCCGCGCGTGTTCCTGTTCGGTGCGAAAGCGGCACCGGGCTACTACCTGGCAAAAAACATTATCCTCGCCATCAACAAAGTGGCGGCGGCGATCAACAGCGATCCGAACGTGGGCGACAAGCTGAAGGTGGTGTTCCTGCCGGACTACTGCGTCTCTGCCGCTGAGCTGCTGATCCCGGCGGCGGATATCTCCGAGCAGATCTCGACCGCAGGTAAAGAGGCGTCCGGTACCGGCAACATGAAGCTGGCGCTGAACGGCGCGCTGACCGTCGGCACGCTGGACGGGGCAAACGTCGAAATCGCCGAGAAGGTGGGTGAAGAGAACATCTTTATCTTCGGCCATACTGTTGAAGAAGTGAAAGCCATCAAGGCCAAAGGCTACGACCCGGTGAAATGGCGTAAGAAAGACAAAGTGCTCGATGCGGTACTGAAAGAGCTGGAAAGCGGCAAATACAGTGACGGCGACAAGCACGCGTTTGACCAGATGCTGCACAGCATGGACAAACACGGCGGCGACCCGTATCTGGTGATGGCAGACTTCACGGCCTACGTGGACGCGCAAAAGCAGGTCGACGTGCTGTACCGCGACCAGGACGCCTGGACCCGCGCGTGCATTCTGAACACCGCGCGCTGCGGCATGTTCAGCTCTGACCGCTCAATCCGTGATTATCAGGCCCGTATCTGGCAGGCAAAACGCTAAGGAAGCGCGATGGAGAGTAAACGTCTGGACAGTGCCGCGCAGGCGGCGGGAATTAGCCTCAGTTACATCAATGCGCACGGCAAACCGCAGTCTATTGGTGCGGACACCAAAAGACGTTTGCTGGATGCCATGCACAAACCCGCCGCGGCAGCGTCGGGTGCGCCGGTGCCGAACGTGAAGGTTTTCACGGCGGGCAAGAAGATGCCGCTGGCGGTGGAGGGGCGCGGCGAGTTTAGCTGGCTGCTCACCACCGAAGAGGGGCATCAGCACAAAGGCCACGCTACCGGTGGCAAAACCTTAAACCTTCCGGCGAAGCTGCCGGAGGGCTATCACACCTTAACGCTTACCCAGGACGATCGCCGTTTTCACTGCCGGGTGATCGTCGCGCCAAAACGCTGCTACGAGCCGCAGGCCTTGCGCGAAGGCAAAAAGCTGTGGGGCGCCTGCGTGCAGCTCTACACCCTTCGTTCCGACAGCAACTGGGGTATCGGTGATTTTGGTGACCTGAAAAAGATGCTGGCAGATATCGGCGAGCGCGGCGGCGCGTTCATCGGCCTCAACCCGATCCACGCGCTTTATCCGGCCAACCCGGAGAGCGCCAGCCCGTATAGCCCGTCTTCCCGCCGCTGGCTGAACGTGATTTATATCGACGTTAACGCGTTAGATGACTTCAAAAGCAGCAAAGAGGCGCAGGCGTGGTGGAAGCTTGAGACCACGCAGCAGATGCTGAAGCAGGCGCGCGAGGCGGACTGGGTGGACTACTCCACCGTGACGTCCCTGAAGATGGCCGCGCTGCGCCTGGCGTGGAAAGGTTTTGCAAAGCGTAATGATGAGCAGATGTCGGCCTTCCGCCAGTTTGTGACGCGGGAGGGCGAAAGCCTCTACTGGCAGGCGGCCTTCGATGCGCTGCACGCGTATCAGGTGAAAGAGGACGAAATGCGCTGGGGCTGGCCGGTATGGCCTGAAGCCTATCAAACCGTTGATACTCCGGAAGTAAAAGCCTTCTGTAAAAAATATGCCGATGAGGTGGATTTCTACCTGTGGCTGCAGTGGCTGGCCTACAGCCAGTTTGCCGCCTGCTGGCAGGTGAGCCAGGGCTATAAAATGCCTGTCGGCCTCTATCGTGACCTGGCGGTTGGGGTAGCAGAAGGCGGGTCGGAAACCTGGTGCGACCGCGAGCTTTACTGCCTGAAAGCCTCCGTGGGTGCACCGCCGGATATTCTTGGCCCGCTTGGTCAGAACTGGGGCCTGCCGCCGATGGATCCGCACGTGATGGCGGCGCGCGGCTACGAGCCGTTTATCGACCTGCTGCGCGCTAACATGCAGAACTGCGGGGCGCTGCGTATCGACCACGTGATGTCCGTGCTGCGTCTGTGGTGGATCCCCTACGGTGAAACGGCGGACCACGGTGCATACGTGCAGTACCCGGTAGACGATCTGTTGTCGATCCTGGCGCTGGAAAGCCAGCGGCATCAGTGCATGGTGATCGGCGAAGATCTGGGGACGGTACCGGTTGAGATTGTCAGCAAGCTCCGCGACAGCGGCGTGTACTCGTATAAAGTGCTCTACTTTGAGAACGACCATGAGAAAACCTTCCGCGCGCCGCAGGCGTATCCGGAACAGTCGATGGCAGTCGCGACGACGCATGACCTTCCTGTGCTTCGTGGCTATTGGGAAAGCGGCGATCTGACGCTCGGCAAAACGCTGGGACTCTATCCTGATGAAGAGGTTCTGCGCGGCCTGTATCAGGACCGTGAGCTGGCTAAACAGGGCCTGCTGGACGCCCTGCACAAGCATGGCTGTCTGCCAAAACGTGCCGGGCATAAGGCGTCGCTGATGTCGATGACCCCAACGCTTAACCGCGGCCTGCAGCGCTATATTGCCGACAGCAACAGCGCCCTGCTGGGGCTGCAGCCGGAAGACTGGATTGATATGGCGGAGCCGGTGAACATCCCGGGGACCAGCTATCAGTACAAGAACTGGCGTCGCAAGCTGTCCATGACGCTTGAGAAGATGTTTGCCGATGAGCGGGTGAACAGGCTGATTAAGGATTTGGACAAGCGCAGAAAGGCGGTGGGTAAGAAGCGGTAGTTTCACCCTCACCCTAACCCTCTCCCAGGGGGAGAGGGAATAGAATGTAGGCCGGGTAAGCGTCAGCGCCACCCGGCTTTTTTACATCAAATCACCATATTCAACAGCAGTACCCCGACCAGACCGCACACGGAAATAATGGTTTCCAGCGCGGACCAGGACTTGATGGTTTCACCGATAGTCAGGTTGAAGTACTCCTTGAACAGCCAGAAGCCCGGATCGTTAACGTGAGAGAAAATTACGCTGCCGGAACCGACGGCGATAACCATCAGCTCAGGGCTTACGCCCGTGGTCGCAATCAGCGGTGCAACGATACCACCTGCCGTAATTGCCGCTACGGTTGCAGAGCCCAGCGCAATACGCAGAACGGCGGCAATAGACCACGCCATCAGCAGCGGGGAGACGTTGGTTTCATGCATCATGGCCGCGATGTATTTGTCCACGCCGCTGTCGACCAGAACCTGCTTGAACGCGCCGCCGCCGCCGATGATCAGAAGCATCATGGCGATGATTTTGATGGAGGAGGTCAGCGTGTCGTTGATCTGGTCCATTGAACGGCCGCGGTTCAGACCGAAGGTAAACATCGCAATCAGGACCGCAATCAGCGTTGCCATTACCGGGTCACCCAGGAATTCGGCAACGGACAGGAACGCGTGACCTTTTGGCAGAACCATCTCTGCGACAGCGCGCATCGCCATCAGGATCACCGGCACCAGCGACGTCCAGACGCTGACGCCAAAGCCTGGCATCTCTTCTTCGGTAAAGGTTTTGGCGCTGTACAGACCTTCCGGAATCGGCTTATCAATACCTTTCAGGAAGCGGGCGTAAACCGGGCCTGCCAGAATCACCGTTGGGATGGCCAGGATAGTACCGAACAGCAGGGTTTTACCCATATCGGCGTGGAAGATGGTGGCGATAGCGGTTGGGCCCGGGTGCGGCGGCAGGAAGCCGTGGGTAACGGACAGCGCCGCGGCCATTGGCACACCGACATACAGCAGCGGGATGTTAGCCGCCGCCGCAATGGTGAACACCAGCGGCAGCATCAGCACGAAGCCCACCTCGTAGAACAGCGCAAAACCGACGGTAAAGCCGGTCAACACGACCGCCCACTGGATGTGCTGTTTGCCGAATTTGGCAATCAGGGTGGTGGCAATACGCTGCGCGCCGCCGCAGTCAGCCAGCATTTTGCCGAGCATGGCGCCGAAGCCCATGATCAGCGCCAGGCTGCCGAGCGTGCCGCCGACGCCGGCCTTAATGGAGCTAATAACCTTAACCAGCGGCATACCCTGCATCAGACCGACTGCAAGTGCCACCAGAACCAGAGCGATAAACCCGTTCAGTTTGAAACGGATCATCAAGAGCAGTAATAACACAACACCGATAGCGACGATGACTAATGGCATGATTTACCTGGCCTTTGAATTGTTATGGGTAACGTCATTGTTTCAACGACAAATTCCGATTGTCCCAACTGGGAACAGAGCGTTAACGGCACTCATACTGATGCCTGCGAAACCATTAAGTTTAGCCGGCTGTTATAAGGGTGCTGAGTGCCCACGAGAATGATACGGGTAACATGATGTGATTGAGAATCACCCAGGCAGGTAAAATTTAAATTATGAGATGCAGGTCAACATATAGAGGGAGAGGTAAACGCAAAACGGTAACCCTGAGGTTACCGTTTTTAATGTTTTCACCCTCTCCCGTGGGAGAGGGCCGGGGTGAGGGCATCAGACCGCACTGTTTTTGTAGGCCCGGTAAGCGCAGCGCCACCGGGCGATACAGACGGGCACTGAATTAGTAGTAAGAGTGCTCGCCGCGCTGGTGCTCGGTCAGATCGCGAACGCCTTTCAGCTCGGGGAATTCGTTCAGCAGCTGCTTTTCAATCCCTTCTTTCAGGGTCACGTCGACCATGGAACAGCCGTTACAGCCGCCGCCGAACTGCAGGATCGCCAGACCGTCTTCGGTGATTTCCATCAGCGAAACACGGCCGCCGTGGCCCGCCAGCTGTGGGTTGATCTGCGACTGCAGCAGATACTCAACGCGCTCCATCAGCGGGGCATCGTCGGAGACTTTACGCATTTTCGCGTTTGGCGCTTTCAGCGTCAGCTGAGAACCCAGCTGATCGGTGACGAAGTCGATCTCCGCATCGTCAAGATACGGCGCGCTCAGCTCATCGACATACGCGGTGAGCTGTTCAAATTTAAGGGCAGTGTCAGTTGCTTCCACAGCGTCCGGAGGACAATAAGAGACACCGCATTCTGCATTCGGAGTGCCTGGATTGATCACAAACACGCGGATCTGCGTCCCTTCTTCCTGATTTGCCAGCAGTTTGGCAAAGTGCGCTTGTGCAGAATCGGAAATACGGATCATAGCTTTGGCCTAATAGTTGACTAAATTACCTGGGTATAATAATACGCCCAATGAAGAAGGGCTACAAGGTACGGCACAAACACCATACCTGAACCGACGCCGCGCCGCTTCGCAAAAGCAGTCGGGAAAGTTCAGCCACGGTGCTGCCCGTTGTGACGACATCATCCACGATGGCGATATGGAGCCCCTTAACCGCTAATTCAAGGCGAAAGGCATTTTTCAGGTTTCTTTTGCGCAGCCGCGCGTTGAGCTGATGCTGTATCGCCGTTGCCTGCACGCGCGTCAGCGCCGAGGCCGGGTAGCTACACCCCAGCCAGCGGGCGAGCGGACGGCAGAGCAGGTCACTCTGGTTATAGCCGCGCCGCCACTGTCGGCGGCGGTAGAGCGGGACATTCACGATCGCATCGACACGCGGCAGGGCGCGCGTTCGTCGCGCCTGTAAAACCGCCAGCAGCAGCAGGCGGGCAAGCGGCTGCGCCAGAACGCTTTGCCCGGCAAACTTCAGCTTATGGATAAGACCGCTCAGCGGCGGTGCATAATCATCAACCGCCACCAGCGCACTCCAGGGGGGCGATTTTTTCAGGCAGCGGCCGCAGGGGAGCGCGCGGCTGACCGCCGGTAAGCCGCACTGCGGACATCCGGCGATGCGTCCCTCCAGCGAGCGCGTACAGACGGAACAGAACCCCCACGCGCTCAGCGCAAGCGGCATTCGGCATAGCCAGCACAAGCCGGGCACTGTTAGCATGTACAACCTCCTTGTGAAAAAAGAGAACAGTAACTGATGAATAGGCTGTGGTGGCAGACCGTCGGAACGGGAAATTGTCATCTTGTGCTGCTGCACGGATGGGGACTGAATGCCGAAGTGTGGCATTGCGTAAATGAGGAACTCGCCTCGCATTTTACCCTGCACCTGGTGGATCTGCCGGGTTTTGGCCGTAGCCGCGGCTTTGGCGCGATGTCGCTTGACGAGATGGCGCAGCAGGTTCTGGACGCTGCGCCGCAGCAGGCCATCTGGCTCGGCTGGAGCCTGGGCGGGCTGGTGGCCAGTAAAATTGCTCTGGATCACCCTGAGCGCGTGCAGGCGCTGGTTACCGTGGCGTCATCCCCGTGCTTCAGCGCGCAGGAGGCGTGGCCGGGTATCAAACCTGACGTGCTGGCCGGGTTCCAGCAGCAGTTGAGCGAAGATTTTCAGCGCACGGTCGAGCGTTTCCTCGCGCTCCAGACCATGGGAACCGAAACCGCCCGTCAGGATGCGCGCACGCTGAAACAGACGGTGCTTTCCCTGCCGATGCCTGACGTGGAGGTGCTCAACGGGGGGCTGGAGATCCTGAAAACGGCCGACCTGCGCGAGCGGCTGATCGCGCTGACGATGCCGCACCTGCGGATTTATGGCTATCTCGACGGGCTGGTGCCGCGCAAAGTGGTGCCGCTGCTGGATGCGCTGTGGCCCGAGAGCGAATCCCTGGTCATTGCCAAAGCGGCACACGCGCCGTTTATCTCTCATCCCGCCGAGTTTTGCTCAGCGCTCAGCGCATTAAGTCAACGTTTAGCCTGATTATTCTGTGTCCAGCCTGGAAAAAGTGACGCACCGCAACAATACTCAATATATCGCTGCGGTTGTTCAGCAGACGATGATCAAAACAACAATCTAAGGAGAGTCATGGCTATGAAACTTGTCACAGGTATTGTTACATCTCTGGTTATTGGGTCACTGTCATTCGGCGCGTTGGCTGCAGAAGAGCTGGCTAAAGATAAAGTCAAAGAAATGAATCTGACCAAAGTGGGTGAGATCACGACCTCTGACACCACCGCACCAATGGACGCGAAACGCGAGTTGTCCAAGAAGGCGGACGAGCTGGGCGGGAAATACTACGTGATCACCAGCGCTGAGAAATACACCAAAGACGTGCGTGCAACCGCGGAAGTGTATAAGTAATACGATAAAGCCGGGCAGCGTTGCCCGGCTTTGTTAACGCAGCGACCACCACTCTCTGAGGCAGGCTTTTCCTTCCGGGCAGCTTTTACAACTGCCGGAGAGGCAGCCGTTCGCATCTTCCTGAATCCGTTCGGCTTTCCCCATCGCTTCCAGCCTTTCGAGCATGGCATCAATCATCGGCTGCGGCATGTGCAGGCTGAGGCTGAGCTGTTTCGCCTCCATTCGCCCCTGCAATGCCAGTAAATCCCGAACCTGAATCAACGATGCCATCCGTTTGCTCCTTAGTGACAGTCGCCCGCCGGGCTATCGCAGCAGGTGGCTGGGGTTTTACGCGTTGCAAGCAGGTTGATATCAACGCGGCTGCGCGCTCTGCGCAGCAGGCCAATCACCATCACGTTGAACAGAATCACCGCCAGGATGCAGACCAGGCTGTAACGCGGGTGCTGGCTGAAGTTAGCGGCCTGGTAGAAAACCGTCGACAGCGAGTAGGCGATGTTCAGCCCCCACAGGACGGAGAAGCCCATCCAGCCGCGGCTGGACTCTCGGGCAATCGCACCCATCACCGAAATGCACGGAATGTAGAGCAGCACGAAAATCAGGTAGCTGTAGGCCGCAGAGGCGCTGCCGAATTTCTCGCTCATCACGCCCATGGCGCCGGTCGCCATTTCGCCGTCGCCTTTGCTGGCCTCGATTGGGTTCGCCAGCACGCTCAGGCTGAAGGTGTCCTTCAGGCTCTGCCAGGTTTCTTCTACAGCGCCCAGCAGTTCGTCACCGAGGCTAAACTCTGCCGGATTAAAGTCCTGCTCCTGAATGTTCTCGGCGGTGTAAAGCGTGTTCAGCGTGCCAACCACCACCTCTTTCGCCATCGCGCCCGTAAACAGGCCGACGGTTGCCTGCCAGTTATCCTCATGCACCCCGATAGGTTTAAAGACGGGCGTAATCACGCGGCTCACGGAGGCGAGGGCAGAGTCGTTGATGTTATCTGCCGCCTGTCCGCTCAGGGTGAAGCTGTTCAGCGCGCTCAGGAAGATACTGACGATGACAATCACCTTACCGGCGCGCAGCACGAAGCCTTTCAGGCGCTGCCACGTCTGGATCGCCAGGCTTTTCAGATGCGGCACGTGATACACCGGCAGCTCCATGACGAACGGCGAGGCTTCGCCACGCATGATCGTGTGCTTCAGCATGAGGCCGGTCAGGATCGCCATCACGATGCCCAGCACGTACAGCGAGAAGACCGCCAGCGCGCCCTGCTGACCAAAGAAGGCCGCCGCAAAGACCGCGAAGATGGCCAGACGCGCGCCGCAGGACATAAACGGCGCCATCATGATGGTCATCAGGCGCTCGCGCGGTGCATCCAGCGTACGCGCGCCCATCACCGACGGCACGTTACAGCCAAAGCCGACGATCAGCGGGACGAAGGATTTGCCCGGCAGACCCAGCGCCTGCATCAGGCGGTCCATCACGAAGGCGGCGCGCGCCATGTAGCCGGAGTCCTCGAGGAAGGAGAGGAACAGGTACATCATGCCGATTTGCGGCACCAGCGGGAGAACGGTGTTAATACCGCCGCCGATCCCCTGGGCGAGGAAGATGGTTAGCCATTCCGGGAAATGGAGGGTGTAGCCCAGCCACTGAATGCCGTGCACGAATATCGCGACGGAACCGGCGTCGAATACAGGCTGTAGCGCGCCGCCGATGTTGATGGCGAGCAGGAACATCAGGTACATCACCAGTAAGAATACCGGCAGACCGAGGAAGCGGTTGAGCACAACTTTGTCCACGGCGGCGGTAAAACGGCTTGGCTCTGCCGTCAGGGCGTTGCTGACCACGTCGCAGATGGCGGCAATGGCCTGGTAACGCGCATCCGCGATGTGCAGGGCCGGGTCGTCCAGCTCGTCGCCGAGGCGCGCCAGCGCAGCGTCGAGTTTATTCGCCGCATCACCCGCGTAGGCGCGGCTGTAGATATCGCCTTCCAGCATCTGCAGGCCGAGCCACTGGCGCTGTTGCGCAGGCATGGATTTGTCCATCGCCTGCGCCAGGCTATCGGCTTCACGCAGCAGAGGCTGCGCGTAGTGCACCAGTTCAACGTCGGCGTTACCCGCGTGACGGTCAATGGCCAGCTTCAGAGCATCAATGCCGCGCGCGCGGGTCGAGACCAGCGGGACAACCGGGCAGCCCAGGCGAGCGGAGAGGGCATCAATATCAATGCGCAGCTTCTGCTTCTCTGCGATGTCGAGCATGTTGAGCGCCACGATGCAGGGAATACCCAGCTCAAGCAGCTGCAGCGTGAGGTAAAGATTACGCTCGAGGTTGGAGGCATCGACCACGTTAATCAATAAATCCGCATCGCCGCTTAAAATATAGTGGCAGGCAATCTGCTCATCGAGAGAGGTCTGGGAGGAAATCGTGGTTAATGAATAGGTGCCGGGCAAATCAACCAGAGTGACCTGATTGTCGGTCGTCGTGAACTGGCCTTCTTTACGTTCGACCGTTACGCCTGCCCAGTTTCCCACGCGCTGGCGGGAGCCGGTGAGCTGATTAAATAAGGTTGTCTTGCCGGAATTAGGATTACCAATTAAGCCAATCGTTAATTTTTTCATTGTATTAGACTCGTTAAACCGCTGGCGTGTTATTGAGATAAGGCTTCGACTTCAATTAACGCGAGGTCTTTCTTACGCAGGACCAGATTCACGCGTCGGGTTTCGATATGAACAGGATCGCCTAGCGGGGCAACGCGCACGACCTGGAAGGATGAGCCGGGCAGCATGCCCAGCGACAATAGCTTCTGCCGATAGGCCGGGCTAATTTCACGGGTAAAACCGGTAATTTTCCACGCACTGTCTGGAGTGAATTGCATAGCGCCTGATTCCACGAGAGGTTAAATAATCTACACCACGATGATAATGAGAATAGTTTTTATCAGCAATAATAAAACTGTGACGGGATGTTGTTGGCGGTATTAATTTGCTGCCAGCTTGACCTTGCTCAATATTTGCGGCGTTGAGGTGAAAATTAAAAGAAGGGTATTTGTTAACGGGGTGATAATTAGTGGTTTAAATATGGATATGCAATCGGTTTCATATATTTCGAATAATATTTCCCCTCTCCCCGGTGGGGAGAGGGTTAGGGTGAGGGGTATTAACAGCCTTAGCGTTTCTTACCCATTGCCGCCGCCAGCGCATCCATCATCGCGCTGTTGCCTGCAGGCTGAGCGTCACGCCCGCGCGGCTTCGCGGCTTTAGCCGCAGGACGCTGCTGCTCGCGACCGCCGCCGTTGCCGCCGCGGCGCGCGTTGGTTTCACCCGGCTGCTCGTCCAGGCGCATGGTCAGGGCGATACGCTTCCGCTGCAGGTCCACTTCCAGCACTTTCACCTTCACAATGTCGCCCGCCTTGACCACGGTGTGCGGGTCTTCAACGAACTTGTCGGCCAGGGAGGAGATATGCACCAGACCGTCCTGATGCACGCCGATATCCACAAAGGCACCAAAGTTGGTGACGTTAGTAACTGCGCCTTCCAGCACCATGCCCGGCAGCAGGTCGTTCATGGTCTCCACGCCGTCGGCAAAGGTCGCGGTTTTGAACTCAGGACGCGGATCGCGGCCCGGTTTTTCCAGCTCTTTGATGATGTCGGTAACCGTCGGCACGCCAAACTGCTCGTCGGTGAAATCTGACGCTTTCAGGTTACGCAGCGCGCTGCTGTCGCCCATCAGCTCTTTCAGCGCCTGCTGGGTGGCGGCCAGAATGCGCTCCACCACCGGATAGGCTTCCGGGTGAACGGTAGAGGCATCGAGTGGGTTATCGCCGTGGTTGATACGCAGGAAGCCCGCGCACTGTTCAAAAGCTTTTGGTCCCAGACGGCTCACCTTCAGCAGCTGCTGACGGTTCTGGAACTGGCCGTTCTCATCGCGCCAGGAGACGATGTTCTGCGCCATCATGCGGGTTAAGCCCGCCACGCGGGTCAGCAGCGGAACGGAGGCGGTGTTCAGATCCACGCCAACGGCGTTTACGCAGTCTTCCACCACCGCATCCAGCTTGCGCGCCAGCTGCGTCTGGCTCACGTCGTGCTGATACTGGCCCACGCCAATGGATTTCGGGTCGATTTTCACCAGCTCCGCCAGCGGATCCTGCAGGCGGCGTGCGATAGAGACCGCGCCGCGCAGGGAAACGTCCAGGTCCGGGAACTCCAGCGCCGCCAGTTCGGACGCGGAATAAACGGATGCGCCCGCTTCGCTGACGATCACTTTCTGCGCCGTCACTTTCGGGAACTGCTTCTGCACGTCGAGATAGAAACGCTCGGTTTCACGTGAGGCCGTACCGTTGCCGATGGCGACCAGCTCGACGTTGTACTTCTCGCACAGCGCCGCCACCGCGACGGCGGCTTTCGCTGCCTGACCGGTGTGCGGGTAAATGGTGTCGGTGGCCACAAGCTTGCCGGTGCCGTCAACCACCGCCACCTTCACGCCGGTACGCAGGCCCGGATCGAGGCCCATGGTCGCGCGCAGGCCGGCAGGGGCGGCCATCAGCAGGTCGTGCAGGTTACGGGCAAACACATTGATCGCTTCGTCTTCGGCGCGCTCGCGCACGGTGCCCATCAGCTCGGTTTCGAGGTGCATCAGTACCTTGATGCGCCAGGTCCAGCTCACCACGCCTTTGCGCCAGCTGTCCGCCGGGGCGTTGTTCAGGCGCAGGCCGAGGTGATCGGTGATGATCTGCTCGCAGTGGCTCTCTTTCGGCGGCTCGTCAAACTGAGGGTCGGCATTCAGGGAGAGCTGCAGCACGCCTTCGTTGCGGCCGCGGAACATCGCCAGCGCGCGGTGAGACGGCGCGGTAGAAATCGGTTCGTGGTGATCGAAGTAGTCGCGGAATTTCGCGCCTTCTTCCTCTTTGCCTGCCACCACGGTAGAGACGATGTGGGCATTCTTCCACAGATAGTCACGTACCTTCGCGAGCAGGGCGGCGTCTTCAGAGAAGCGCTCCATCAGGATGTAGCGCGCGCCGTCGAGGGCAGCTTTGATGTCCGCCACGCCTTTATCGGCGTCGATAAATTTGGCGGCTTCGGTGTCCGGGTCGTGAGAAGGCTCGTTCCACAGCAGGTCGGCCAGCGGCTCAAGGCCTGCTTCAATCGCAATCTGCCCGCGCGTGCGGCGCTTCGGCTTGTACGGCAGATAGAGATCTTCGAGTTCGGTTTTGCTCAGGGTGCCGTTAATGGCTTTTTCCAGGTCGCTGGTGAGCTTGCCCTGTTCGCCAATGGATTTGAGGATCGCCTGACGTCGGTCTTCCAGCTCGCGCAGGTAACCCAGACGGGTTTCCAGGTTACGCAGCTGCGTGTCATCCAGACCACCGGTGACTTCCTTACGATAGCGTGCAATAAACGGCACGGTGTTCCCTTCATCAAGCAGGCGAACGGCAGCTTCTACCTGTTCGGCTCTGGCCTGAGTATCACCCGCAATAATGCGGCAGAGCGAATCTTTCATCATGGCTTTATCATCTGTTGAGTCGAAAAATCAGGGGATAGTTATACGGGCTGACACGGCAAAATGCCAGCCGGGGAGGGCGCTCTCGGACTATTTAACGTACTCGATTTCGTTCACGTACCAGCTGGCTTCGCCGGACGGGGTCTGCACGACGGCAAGGTCACCCACTTCCTTCTTCAGCAGCGCGCGGGCCATTGGCGAGTCGATGGAGATGTAATCCTTACGACCAAAAATTTCATCGTAGCCGACAATGCGAAAGCGCAGGGTATTGCCGTCGTCGTTTTCAATCTCCACCCAGGCGCCGAAAAAGACTTTGCCCTCCTGCTGAGGGGAGTAATCGACAATTTTCAGGTGCTCAAGACACTTGGTCAGGTAGCGCACCCGGCGGTCGATTTCGCGCAGGCGTTTTTTGTTGTACTGGTAGTCAGCGTTCTCGCTGCGATCGCCCAGGCTTGCCGCCCAGGTGACCTTTTTGGTCACCTCAGGTCGCTCTTCGCGCCACAGGTAATCCATCTCTTTTTTGAGTTTTTCGTACCCTTCGCGGGTGATCAGGGGCGTTTTCATGGTGAAGCCTTTGCTGCCGGTTTGCTGTCTTGCGCACAATACGTACCACAGAGTGTAACAGACAGGATTAATAATGATTTATGTGATGAAATGAGCAGATAAGCTGCTGTTAAATATGCTTTGTAACAATTTCGACTAGAATTTATACCAGAATTAGCTGGTCGAATACGTGCACTTTTTTAGAATACGCTGTTACAAAGACAATCCGAACCTTTGGGAGTACACACAATGCAAGAGAACTACAAAATTCTGGTCGTGGATGACGACATGCGCCTGCGTGCGCTGCTTGAGCGTTATCTGACCGAGCAGGGCTTCCAGGTTCGTAGCGTCGCGAACGCTGAGCAGATGGACCGTCTGCTGACCCGTGAATCTTTCCACCTGATGGTGCTCGATCTGATGCTGCCGGGCGAAGACGGGCTTTCTATCTGCCGCCGTCTGCGCAGCCAGAGCAACCCGATGCCGATCATTATGGTGACGGCGAAGGGCGAAGAGGTTGACCGTATCGTGGGCCTCGAAATTGGCGCTGACGACTACATTCCAAAACCGTTTAACCCGCGCGAGCTGCTGGCGCGCATTCGCGCCGTGCTGCGCCGTCAGGCGAACGAACTGCCGGGCGCACCGTCCCAGGAAGAGGCGGTGATTGCCTTCGGTAAGTTCAAGCTGAACCTCGGCACCCGTGAGATGTTCCGTGAAGATGAACCAATGCCGCTCACCAGCGGCGAGTTCGCGGTACTGAAAGCGCTGGTCAGCCACCCGCGTGAACCGCTCTCCCGCGACAAGCTGATGAACCTGGCGCGCGGTCGCGAATACTCCGCAATGGAACGCTCCATCGACGTGCAGATCTCTCGTCTGCGCCGCATGGTGGAAGAAGATCCGGCGCATCCTCGTTATATTCAGACCGTGTGGGGTCTGGGCTACGTATTCGTCCCGGACGGTTCTAAAGCATGAGGCGAATGCGCTTCTCACCGCGAAGCTCGTTTGCCCGCACCCTGTTACTGATCGTCACCCTGCTGTTCGTCAGCCTGGTGACGACGTACCTTGTGGTGCTGAACTTTGCGATCCTGCCGAGCCTCCAGCAGTTTAACAAGGTCCTGGCCTACGAAGTGCGTATGCTGATGACCGATAAGCTGCAGCTGGAGGACGGCACGCAGCTGGTTGTCCCCCCGGCGTTTCGCCGTGAAATCTACCGCGAGCTGGGCATTTCGCTCTACTCCAGTGAAGCGGCAGAAGACGCTGGTCTGCGCTGGGCGCAGCACTATGAATTCCTGAGCCAGCAGATGGCGCAGCAGCTTGGCGGCCCGACGGAAGTCCGCGTTGAGGTCAACAAAAGCTCGCCGGTCGTCTGGCTGAAAACATGGCTGTCACCCAATATCTGGGTGCGCGTACCTCTCACTGAAATCCATCAGGGCGATTTCTCGCCGCTGTTCCGCTACACCCTTGCCATTATGCTGATGGCGATAGGGGGCGCGTGGCTGTTTATCCGTATTCAGAACCGACCGCTGGTCGACCTGGAGCACGCGGCGCTGCAGGTCGGTAAAGGGATTATCCCACCGCCGCTGCGCGAGTATGGCGCGTCGGAAGTGCGCTCGGTAACGCGCGCGTTTAACCATATGGCGGCAGGCGTGAAGCAGCTGGCGGATGACCGAACGCTGCTGATGGCGGGCGTCAGCCATGACCTGCGCACGCCCCTGACGCGCATTCGTCTGGCGACGGAGATGATGGGCGAAGAAGACGGTTACCTTGCCGAGTCCATCAACAAGGACATCGAGGAGTGTAACGCCATCATCGAGCAGTTCATCGACTACCTGCGCACCGGGCAGGAGATGCCGATGGAGATGGCCGACCTGAACGCCGTGCTGGGTGAAGTGGTCGCCGCTGAAAGCGGCTACGAGCGCGAGATTGATACCGATCTTCAGGTGGGCGAGATTCAGGTGCGTATGCACCCGCTCTCCATCAAGCGTGCGGTCGCCAACATGGTAGTCAACGCGGCGCGCTACGGTAACGGCTGGATCAAAGTCAGCAGCGGGTCTGAACTCAACCGCGCCTGGTTCCAGGTGGAAGACGACGGCCCGGGCATTAAGCCCGAGCAGCGAAAGCACCTGTTCCAGCCGTTTGTGCGCGGCGACAGCGCGCGCAGCACCAGCGGAACCGGTTTGGGCCTGGCGATTGTGCAGCGTATTGTGGATAACCATAACGGTCTGCTGGAGATTGGTACCAGCGAGCGGGGCGGGTTGAGCATTCGCGCATGGCTGCCGGTGCCGGTGACGCGGGGGCAGGTGAAAGAGAGTTAAAAAAGGGGGGGCCTGATGCCCTCACCCTCTCCCACGAGGAGAGGGAGAAAACATTAAAAAAGGCAACTTTCGTTGCCTTTTTGCTTTTACCTTTACCTTGGCCCCGCGCTCACCAGCGCAGCACCCGCCGGGGTGTCGGTGTACTTCTCGAAGTTCTCAATAAACAGCTTCGCCAGCGATTCCGCCTTCTCACGCCACTGCTCCGGTGAACCGTACGTATTGCGCGGGTCGAGGATATGCGTATCCACGCCAGGCAGCGACGTTGGGATCGCCAGGTCGAACATCGGCAGGGTGAAGGTTTCGGCGTCGTCCAGAGAACCATCCAGAATCGCGTCGATAATGGCGCGGGTATCCTTGATGGAAATGCGTTTGCCGGTGCCGTTCCAGCCGGTGTTGACCAGGTACGCCTGCGCGCCGGAGGCCTGCATGCGTTTTACCAGCACTTCCGCGTACTGCGTCGGGTGCAGCGACAGGAACGCCGCGCCGAAGCAGGCGGAGAAGGTTGGGGTAGGCTCCGTCACGCCGCGCTCGGTACCGGCCAGCTTGGCGGTGAAGCCGGAGAGGAAGTGGTACTGCGTCTGGCTTGCCGTCAGGCGAGAAACCGGCGGCAGCACGCCAAACGCGTCCGCGGTCAGGAAAATCACCTTCGTGGCATGGCCCGCTTTCGACACCGGCTTCACGATGTTGTCGATGTGGTAGATCGGGTAAGAGACGCGGGTGTTTTCGGTTTTCGAGGCATCATCGAAATCGATGGAGCCGTCGGCACGTACGGTGACGTTTTCCAGCAGCGCATCGCGGCGGATCGCGTGGAAGATGTCCGGCTCCGCCTCTTCAGACAGGCGAATGGTCTTCGCGTAGCAGCCGCCCTCGAAGTTAAACACGCCGTCGTCGTCCCAGCCGTGCTCGTCATCGCCAATCAGGCGGCGTTTTGGGTCGGTTGAAAGGGTGGTTTTACCGGTGCCGGACAGGCCGAAGAAGACCGCCACGTCGCCTTTTTCACCGACGTTCGCCGAGCAGTGCATCGAGGCGATACCGCGCAGCGGCAGCAGGTAGTTCATGACCGAGAACATCCCTTTCTTCATCTCGCCGCCGTACCAGGTGCCGCCAATCAGCTGGATACGCTCGGTCAGGTTGAAGGCGATGAAGTTCTCAGAGTTCAGGCCCTGCTCTTTCCACTGTGGGTTAGTGCATTTCGCACCGTTCATCACGATGAAATCCGGGGTGAAATCCTGCAGCTCTTCGTCGGTTGGACGAATAAACATGTTCTTCACGAAATGCGCCTGCCAGGCCACTTCGGTAATAAAACGGACGGAAAGTCGTGTGTCGGCGTTAGCGCCGCAGAAAGCATCAACAATGAACAGACGCTTGCCGGAGAGTTGGTGAGTGACGAGCCCTTTCAGATGCTGCCAGGTCTCCGGGGAGAGCGGTTTGTTGTCGTTCTTCCCTTTGCCCTTATCAGCCCACCACAGCGTATCGCGGGTGGTTTCGTCTCGGACGATATACTTATCTTTCGGCGAACGACCGGTAAAAATACCGGTATCGACGGCGATAGCACCAAGGTTCGTCAACACACCTCGCTCGTATCCTTCCAGTGCTGGATTGAGCTCTTCCTGATACAGCGTATCGTAATCGGGGTTGTAGACGACTTCCTGGACGTCGTGAATACCATAAGCCTTGAGATCTTGCGGGGTTAAACCAGTAACACGCATATCACTGCTCCTTAGCCAATATGTACTGCCTGAAATTGTAGGGTTTTTTTGAGGTTGTTAACCGCGACGGGGCTCATAGATTTACGTATCTGGACAAAACCCTTGCTAACGGAAAACGCTGCGACTCCAGTCACAGGGCAGGCGGATTATCGCAGGATTCCCTTTTTTGTTGGGGAAAATGTTCTTAAAAGGTTAAAGGCTGGTGATTTTATCCGAAGGAATGTGAATGTAATCGCATACACGTAAGAAAACTACGTAAGGGTTACAGTATGAAAAACGATTCACGTCTCTTGCTAAAAAGATTTCGGATTTTGGGGTGGACGCCAGTGAGTCCCGTTGGTGGGAGAATAGGCTTTTCGTGAATAAGGGATGAAAGATGGAAAACAGCGAAACGTTATCCCCTTCTACGCGCGCCGCTATCGTGCTGGCGGGCGCATTACAGGGGGTGATTTGCTATTTAATCACGTGGTATATCGACTACGCGAAATTGCCCTCAGATACGCTGTGGTTACTGTGCGTGATACCCGCCACCGTGATGATGACCACCACGTTCTCACTTTCAATTACCTCGATCAGAAAGCCGCTTTTGTGGCTGGCGCTGGGGATTATTGGCGTGGCTGTCGCGGGTATGGGGGGCTGGCTTAAGTGGAGCGTTGTCGGGCTGGAGAGTTGGGATATCAGAGATGCCGTGCTCTTTTTCGGCGTTCACCTTCTGCTGATGACGCTTTTCCTGCTGCCATGGCTTCAAAGGCGTCTGGAGCCCGCGTCCACGGATCCGTTTTACAGCGATTTCTACGATAAAAGCTGGCATAACGCCCTGACATTACTCCTCATTTTTGTTTCGAATGGCCTCTTCTGGCTGGTGCTTTTCCTCTGGGCTGAAGTGTTCGAACTCATTGGAATACGCTTTTTTGATCGCCTTTTCTTCAATACTGACTGGTTTATTTCAGTGGCGATTGGCGTGGTTTCGGCAAGTGCAGCAGTGCTGGCCCGCGTCCAGGTACGGCTGATTCTGGCATTGCAGAAGCTGCTCACGCTTATTGCAACTGGCCTGCTTCCCCTGATGGCAGCGCTGGCGCTGCTCTTTATTGGCGCATTGCCCTTTGTTGGCTTTGAGGCCATTTCAGCGCGGATATCCGCAGCGGGATTGTTAACCACGCTAGCACTATTGCTGCTATTTCTGGTAACGATAGTCTGGCATCCGCAACGTCAAGCGCTTCCTTACTTCGCCCACCTTCGTGGAATGGTTCGACTTGCCGTCGCTATCTCGCCTGCTTATCCCGTCCTCGCTGCCTGGGCGCTTTGGCTGCGTATTTCACAGTACGGCTGGTCGCCAGAGCGCCTTTACGGCGTGCTGATAACGACGGTGGCGCTTGTATGGGCCGTCGGTTTTTGCGTCAGCGTTGTGTTTAACCGCCGTGAACCGCAAAAGATTCAGGCGTACGTTACACCGGCCGCTGGTTTGCTTTCTCTCGCCTTCCTGATGTTGATCCACACCCCTGTGCTTGACCCGTGGCGTATCAGCGTTGCAAGCCATATGGCCCGCTATCAGGACGGCAGAATAACTGCGGATCAGGTTAGCCTGTACATGCTCAGCAACGCCGGACGAAAGGGTCGAGAGGCAATGCTCACGCTTCAAAACGATCCGCAGTTTACCGCTAACCCAAAACGCCAGCGTGAGGTAAAGGGGCTACTCTCCGGAAGTCGTGACGGGGCAGGGAAGATGACCGCTGCGATGCTGGAAAAACAGATCCAGCTTGCGCCGGGAATGGCCCGTCCTGATAAGGCATTGTGGCAAGCCATGCTCAGCAATCAGTATCGCTTTGAGAGCTGCGATAGCGCCCAGAGTAACTGTTTACTCATGCCGCTCGATCTAAACGGAGACGGCAAGCCGGAAGCCGTTCTATATCAATTTACCGATCGCACCATAATGGCCTACACACAAACCGATACAGGCTGGAGGATCGCCGGGGACGCGTGGAAAATGCCGGAGAGGTTGACCAGAGAAGAACTTGACCGCGCATTACGGCAGGGAAAGGTGAAATCTGTCGTGAAGCCCTGGGCGGATATTGAGATTTTCGGGGAACGTGTCGATATGAGTTACGACAGTTACAACAACGCGCAGTGGCGTTAGCGCTCTTTCTTGCCGGGTGGCGCTACGCTTACCCGGCCTGCAATTGGCAATAATATCAACATATTGCACAATTCATTGTAGGCCAGAGCAAGCATAGCGCCGCCGGGCGACAGGCTCAGATCTTAGTGAACCTGCGGATCCGCCGGGGAGGCGTTATTGCGGATCTCGGCGATATCCATCGAGTTGAACACATAGTGAGAACCGCAGTAGTCACAGTGCATATCGATTTCACCGTCTTCTGCCATGATGCTGTCGATCTCTTCATCCGGCAGAGTTTTCAACGCACCCGCACAGCGCTCGCGGGAACAGGTGCACTTAAACTCCACGGCCTGCGGATCGTATACCGTCACTTCTTCTTCGTGGTACAGACGCCACAGCACGTCTGTCGCAGAGAGGTTGAACAGCTCTTCCGCTTTGACGGTTTCGGTCAGGGTCGCCAGGTGTTCGAAATCATTGGTCTGCGCATCCTGAGCAGGCAGAACCTGCAGCAGCATACCGCCCGCAGCAGGCTGGCCATCCACTTCACCGGTACGAATGAACAGGCGGGTTGGCAACTGTTCGGAACGCATGAAGTAATCTTCCAGGCAGGCGGCCAGGGTGTCGCCTTCCAGACCCACAACGCCCTGGTAGCGCTCGCCTTCTTCCGGCGAAATGGTGATCACCAGGTAGCCATTGCCTACCAGCGTTTTCAGGTCAGCGTTTTCAGGAACCTCGCCCTGAACGCGCGCAACGCCGCGCATCTGCTGCTGGTTGTTACCGTTGATCACGGCCAGCGTCATTGGGCCATCGCCCTGCAGCTGCACAGTGATATCGCCGGCAAATTTTAGCGTGGCGGTCAGCAGGCTGGTGGCAACCAGCAGTTCGCCCAACAGGTTTTTTACCGGCAGCGGGTAGTTGTGGTTCTCCAGTATCTGTTTCCAGGTTTCGGATACGGTGACCAGCTCGCCGCGAACGGCGAATTGTTCAAACAGATAGCGGTGTAATTGGTCGTGTTGGGCCATTTTAGTCTCTCGTGCGGGTGAGGTTACTCGGTCTCACCGTGTTTAAATTTCATCAGATCGCGGCGCTCTTTTTTATCCGGACGCCGGTCCGGGTGAGGCATCGTCAGCGCATTCATCTTGCGCGCCAGCGCGGTCTTCTCGCGCTTCTCAATGCTTTGAGCCGTCTCTTCGTAAAGCAAAACGGCTTCGGTTGCGGGCCGCCGCTGTTCGGTAATGGCTTTCACCACCACCGTTTTTTCATCGTTGCCCTGGCGCAGCGTGAGCGTGGCATTCAGCTCAACCAGTTTGCTCGGCTTGCTGCGCTGGCCGTTGTAATGCACTTTTCCGCCGTCAACCATCTCTCGGGCAAGGGCACGCGTTTTATAAAAGCGGGCGGCCCACAGCCATTTATCCAGTCTTACCCCATCAGCGGGTTTTTCTTTCATGGCGTCTCCTTCACGGTGAGTGAGGGGATCATCCGGCGATAGTCGTTCATCCCCGGATGGCGAAGGTAGCTTTTATCCGCCAGTACAGAATCAGGGTTGGTGACGCCCAGACAATAGCGAATGCCAAACGTCGCGGCGGCATCCAGAATCGGTTCGCTGTCGTCGATAAATAGCGTACGTTCCGGCTGTAAGCCGGTCTTCTCCGCCACCGCATGCCACAACCGCTGATCCTCTTTCGGATAACCAAATGTGTGGGTGGAAAGTAATAAATCAAGGTGTGAAGAAAGACCCGTATGCTCAAGCTTCACGGCCAGATTATGCGGATGCGCGTTGGTCAGCAAAATACGGCGCTTGCCGCTTGCCTTCAGTGCATCCAGAAACGGGACCGTATCTTCGCGCAGCACTGCGCGAGGCCCCTGGGCGGTGGTCATGGCACAAATATCCAAACCGAGTCGCTCGCTCCAGTAGTCGAGACAGTACCATTTTAGCGTATGCTGCACCGCGCTATATTGCGAACGAATGAATTCCTGCGCTTCCGCCGGGGAGATGCCCTGCTGTTTACCGTACGTTTCCGGCACCAGCTGTTGCCAGAAGTAGTTATCAAAGGCGAGATCGAGCAGCGTGCCGTCCATATCCAGCAGGACGGTATCGACCTCCTGCCAGGCGATATCAAGATGCATAAGGGGAACTCCAGCCAGAAGAAACGTGCGCGACAGGGTAGCACAACTTGTCGCGCCGTGAGGTTATCCGATCAGGCTCTCTGGGGCAGGGATAAGTTTAGGATTGAGGCAATTTTCGTAGTACTGCTGGATCTCAGCCAGACGGGTACGGGAACGTTGATAGCGGCGTAAGGCCATAAAACCGTTCCAGAAAATGCACACCAGCATGGCCATCATCAGCAGGGAGGTGCCGATATAACGCCACAAACCTGCGCTATCCGGCATCCGGTGAAGGTCGATATGGCGGGTGCCGTTAGCATCGGTGAAGATCCCGGTCACAATCCCTTCCGCGCTGAATGGCGTCTGCATCAGCATCTGTGCCAGACGCTGAAACTCGCTCCACTGCTCCTGCGCAGGGTAGTCGTAGAGGGCAACCTGCGGATAAGGCTGATCGACCAGGTCGCTGCCTTCATCGCTGACAATCACAAACCCGCCCGGTGCCGGGCTGTTCAACGCCTGAGCCGCACGCGTGGTTTCTCGCATCACGAACGGCGCGGTGGAGGTTGCCACCAGGTTATCCAGCGATTCGGCGCTGACCGGACGCAGCAGCACGTTTACGCCGTCCAGCCGGCCCGCTTCAGCGCGTTTAACCAGCGCGTCCCAGTCCTTGCTGTTGCCCAGGTTCACCAGCGCGTTTTTAAGCCGCACGCACTCGTCCTGAGCGGAACACAGGTCTTCGGTTTTCAGTACGATTTCGCCAAAATCATCCAGCAACACCATGCCTGATTTTTGAATCGCCGAGCGCAGGGCAGGGCTGACGCGTGAATCATCTTCCGGTTTCGGATGCAGCTGGCGATTGACCGTCTGGGTCAGCGCGGTGGCTTTACTGACCACGTCGGATTCCGGCAGCGGCAGCGGCGGGGCTTCATTCCAGATAATTTGCGAGCAGTCGAACGGCATAAACGGCGAGTTCTGACGGGTGTTCCAGGCGCCTGGGGAGTGAATGTTGCACATACCGGTGCCTTTCAGGCGCAGCGTATCGCCCACGCGCACGCCGGCTTCTTCCAGCTGCTTAACGCTGGTGGCTTCTACGGTTTGCGCCCCTTTGATCCACGACAGGGTGAACTTGATCGGCATATCCAGCGGCACGAAAAGGAGCAGCATCCCAAAGACCAGCGCAGCGCCGCCGGCAATGACCGAGCTGCGAAGCCAGTGCTGGAGCGGGAAGTTTTTCACTTCGTCGTGCAGGGATAAATAGCGTCCCTGGCGCACCACATGGCGGTCGAGGTAGATATCGATATCCGTTTTATGCCCTAAATCCTGGGCAATCCACGGCTGCCAGTGGCGCGGGTAGATGAGGTCAATGATGCCGAGCGAGATGTTGTTGATATGCTCCTGATCGTTCTCGCCGAACAACCCCCAGCGCTTTGGCGTGCCGCGCAGGCAGTGAATTTCACGCAGGGACGCTTTCGCCGGAGGAGCAAAGAGGCCCCACAGCCCGGCGGCGAGTAACAGCACGGCGCCGCCTGCGAGCCAGGGGACGAACACGTCTGGCGTCAGCAGGCAGAAGAAAAAGAGCAGGAACGCGGCGACGATCAGCACCGCTTCACGAATGCCGTCCGGGCGGCTCAGGGCGTACTCTTCGTGCGTCTCCTGGCGAATGTTCAGCAGCTCGATCTGCTCAGTCTCTTCACCGCGAATGCTGGCCTGCGTTGCGCTCGCGCGTTCCAGCGCAAAGCGCGGCGCTTCCTGAACATATTCGCTCAGGGTATGGCCGTTAAGTGAGATAACCAGCGGCAGCGAATCGGTATGTATCAGCTCTACGCTGTTTTCATCGTTGATGTACTGTTCCCAGAAGGGAGGCAGATGCACCTCGACAGAATCGAGGTAATAGCGCCATTTATTGGGATCGTCGGTGGTAATACCGTAGCGGGTGATCGAGCGCGTCACGCACAGAACGGTGTCGCTCTGCGTGTTCAGATTGAGCGAGATCGGTGCCGCACTTGCCCCGGTTGGCCCAGGCGACTGCTGAGAACGGTTCAGGTTTTCAAGGTACTGTTCTACGGCGCCGCGCTCTTCTGGCGCCAGCTTACGCGTTGTTGCCCCTGCGAAGGCATTCAAAAAGGGCAACCGATATCGGCGCTGTATACGACGCCTGTATGTCCACCCTGCCACCAGCACAGCGGCTAGCATCGCAGCGAGAACAATCAAAATGGTGCTCATGCTTTCCCCATCTTACTTATCTTCAGGTGTAGTCAATTGCACCTTTAACATGAATGAGAGTCTGTGGTTGGCTATCGGCAAGTATGGAGTCGAGCTCGAGCATTTTGACGCGCATCCCAGTGACCGATGATGATAGCAAAGCCTGCCATGGCGCGATATCAGCAAATTCCTGGAAACATTTCAACCTCTTGACATTTGTTTTGAAATAGGGATTGATTCCTGTTACGTTGCACAAATGTAAATAAAGAACAATTGACATTGCCCAAACCGTGCGGCATATCGCACAATAAAGCCAGTTCACCCAGCAAAGACCCATCAAGATGAGCAAACCACTACAAAAACCCACCATTCTGAATGTTGAAACGGTTGCCAAATCGCGGCTGTTTAATGTTGAAAGCGTGGACCTGGAGTTCAGCAACGGTGTGCGTCGCGTTTATGAACGTATGCGCCCCTCTTCGCGCGAAGCGGTGATGATTGTTCCTATTGTCGACGACCATCTGATCCTGATCCGCGAATATGCAGTGGGAACAGAATCTTATGAGCTTGGGTTTTCGAAGGGGCTTATTGACCCAGGCGAGACCGTGTTTGAAGCCGCGAACCGCGAGCTAAAAGAAGAGGTAGGTTTTGGCGCGAACGAACTGTCGTTCCTGAAAAAGCTGAGTATGGCGCCGTCCTACTTTTCCAGCAAAATGAATATCGTGGTGGCCGAAGATCTTTATCCTGAATCGCTGGAAGGCGACGAGCCGGAGCCGCTGCCGCAGGTTCGCTGGCCGCTGGCGCACCTGATGGATTTACTGGAAGACCCGGACTTCAACGAAGCGCGCAACGTGAGCGCCCTGTTCCTGGTGCGCGAGTGGTTGAAGGGGCAGGGGCGGCTCTAGTGGCCTGATGCCCTCACCCCAACCCTCTCCCACGGGAGAGGGAGCACACACAAAAACGGCAACCAGAGGTTGCCGTTTTGCTTAGCTGTCAGAACAGCTCGTGCGTCTCGCCGTTATCAATCAGCTCCGTACCCACTTCATGCACCGCCTGCGTGGTGGGCTGCGTGCCTTCAATGAAATACTCTTCGCGGCTGTTACCGCCACTGGCGAGCTGTCCTGTGCTGCGGTCAATGTTGACCGTCACCACGCCAGGCGGAGGCGTCAGCGGCTGCTCCGGCACGCCTTCCAGCACGGATTTCATGTACGCATCCCAGGCCGGTTGTGCACTCTTCGCGCCGCCCTCGTAGCCGGAAATCTGATCTTTAATCGCGCCGGAAGCGGTGGTGCGGCCTAAATCCCGGCGGTGATCGTCAAAGCCGATCCAGACGGAAGTCACGACGCCCGGGCCATAACCGGAGAACCACGCATCTTTCGAGCTGTTGGTGGTCCCCGTTTTGCCGCCGATGTCGCGGCGCTGCAAATCACGACCCGCACGCCAGCCCGTACCCTGCCAGCCCGGCTCGCCGAAGATATTGGTATTCAGCGCGCTTTTAATCAGGAACGACAGCGGGGTGTTGATCACGTGCGGAGCGTACTCCTGCGCGCCGGTCTGTGCGACCAGCGCCTGGTTAGCCTGCTCGAGCTGTGGCTGCGGTACGGCGACGTTCTGCTGCTCCTGAGAGCGCGCGACGTCCTCCATGTCCTTGTTTTCAAGCACGTCAGACTTCTGCGTATCGCCGTATATCACCGGAATATCGCACTCAGGGCAGGCAATTTTCGGCTTCGCTTCGAACAGCACGCCGCCCTGGTCGTTCTCGATCTTACTGATGAAATAAGGATCGACCAGGAACCCGCCGTTGGCCATCACCGCGTATCCGCGCGCGACCTGAAGCGGCGTGAACGAGGCGGAGCCCAGCGCCAGTGATTCGGTATGGACGATATTTTGCGCCGGGAAGCCGAAGCGCTGCAGATACTCTGCCGCGTAGTCGACGCCCATCGCGCGCATCGCGCGAACCATCACCACGTTTTTCGACTGTCCCAGACCCTGACGAAGACGGATTGGGCCGGCATACTGTGCAGGGGAGTTCTTCGGCTGCCAGTCGGAGCCGGCACCGGCATCCCAGCGGGAAATCGGCACGTCGTTGAGGATGCTGGCAAGCGTCAGCCCCTTGTCCATCGCCGCGGTGTAGAGGAAGGGCTTAATGTTAGAGCCGACCTGACGCAGCGCCTGGGTGGCGCGGTTAAATTTGCTCTGGTTGAAATCAAACCCGCCGACCAGCGCCATCACCGCACCGTTTTGCGGGTTGATGGAAACCAGCGCAGAGTTGACGTCCGGCACCTGTGCCAGCCACCAGGTATCGCCCACCTGGCGAACCCAGATTTGCTGGCCCGTCTGCACCGCGTCGGTCACTTTACGCGGCGTCGGGCCTTGCAGGGTGTCAGAGCGATACGGGCGCGCCCAGCGGATCCCGTCCATGCGCAGCGAGACGGACGTCCCGTCAGCCATCATGGCGACCGCTTCCTGCGGATCGGCTTGTGTGACAACCGCCGGCAACAGTGGGCCATAGGTTGGCAGGGATTTTAGGGAATCCGTGATTTTCTTGCTGTCCCACGCGCTTTCGCCCACTTTCCACAGCACGTTCGACGGGCCGCGGTAGCCGTGGCGCATGTCGTAATCCATCACGTTGTTGCGGACCGCCTGCTGTGCCGCCTGTTGTACGGGGCGGGTCACGGTGGTGTAGACACGATAGCCATCTTCATAGGCCTTCTCGCCGTAGCGGCTCACCATCTCCTGGCGAACCATCTCGGTAAGATATGGCGAGGAGAAGGCGATTTCTGGCGCATGGTAGTTGGCATCAATGGCCATGTTACGCGCCTGGTCGTACTCGGCCTGGCTGATGTAGCCTTCGCTCAGCATACGGGACAGCACGACGTTACGACGCGACGTTGCACGGTCCAGAGAGTAGAGCGGGTTAAAGGTCGACGGCGCTTTCGGCAGGCCAGCAATGGTGGCCATTTCACTCAGGGTGAGCTGCTCAACCGGTTTACCGAAATAAACCTGTGCGGCAGCACCCACGCCATAGGCGCGATAGCCGAGATAGATCTTGTTGAGGTAAAGCTCAAGGATCTCGTCTTTGCTCAGCAGCTGCTCGATGCGGATCGCGAGGAACACCTCTTTGATCTTACGCATCAGCGTCTTTTCCGGGCTCAGGAAGAAGTTACGCGCGAGCTGCTGCGTAATGGTACTCGCCCCCTGTGACGCATGGCCGGAGAACAGCGCCACGCTGGCTGCACGGAAAATACCGACCGGATCGACCCCGTGGTGCTCGTAAAAACGGCTGTCCTCGGTGGCGATAAAGGCTTTCACCATCACGGGTGGAATTTGGTTTAAGGTCAGCGGGATACGGCGTTTTTCGCCATATTGCGCCATGAGTTCGCCATCGGCGCTATAGACCTGCATTGGGATCTGGAGCCGCACATCACGAAGCGTGGCGACATCAGGCAGCTGCGGCTCAATATATTTGTACAAACCATAAATCGAGCCTGCTCCCAGCAGAATGCAACAGACTGCAAGGATCAATAAATACTTTACGAACTTCACCGGAGATTTCCCATTTGGTTTCACTTGGGCAGTTTCTAAACAATCGCGCGGTAGTATAAAGGCAAGCCTGATTCATTGATATAGCCGTCGACCTGACGGGCGATAAGGAGATCGTGAAGTATGGCTTTCAAAACGTGGCAAACGGGCGTTCATATTCAACAAGATAAGGTGCATATCGTTGCACTGACCCGCGAGAAGGCAGGGTGGCGTTTACGGCGCTGGTGGGCCGTCCCTCTGTCGGAGGGCATCATCCGCGAGGGGAAAATTAGTAAGCCAGAACAGCTGGTTGATGCACTACGGGACTGGCGGCGCGCGCTGCCCCATCACCATCGGATATACCTCTCATTTCCCGCGGCGCGCACGCTGCAACGGTCGCTACCCCGCCCGTCAATCACCCTTCGCGACAGCGAGCAGGTCTCCTGGGTGGGTGCCACTCTTTCGCGAGAGCTGGAGATGTCCGCCGACGTGCTGTGCTTTGACTATGCCGAGGATACGTTCAGCAACACCTTTCACGTCACAGCGGCGCAAAGCAGGGAAGTCGACGCGCTGTTATCACTGGCGAAAACCCTCCGTTTGCGGCTAGCGGCTATCACGCCGGATGCAGGGGCGCTGCGCAATCTGCTCGCTTCGGTGGCACCTTTGCAGTGCGTTACCTGGCGGGACGAGAACCAGTGGCTGTGGGCGATGCGCCACCAGTGGGGGCGCCGCTTCACCACCGACGCGGCTGACGTCACGGAACTGGCCGCGCTGCTCGCGCTCTCTCCTGCAGACATCGCGCACTTTGATGCGGCTCGCGATCCCTGGGAAGCGGTGACGTGCTGCCAGCCGCCTTTACCCGAGAGCGGCGCTGATTTTACCGTCGCGCTGGCGTTAGCCATGAGCGAGGCGGCTGAATGAGCATGGCGAACTTATTACCGTGGCGACAGCAGCGCCGGGCGCGCTGCCTGCGATTCTGGCTTGCGCTATCTGCAGCCAGCCTGCTGATGATGCTGGCTGCAGGCTGGGGCGTGCGGACGATCTACGCTCTGAAAGCACGTGCGCTTCAATCCGAACTGGCGGCAATAACCGCGGTTCAACAGGCGCTGAAAACGCGCCAGCGCCCGGCCACGGAAACGGCTGAGGCCACGCCTGAACCGCCGGCTGTGAACTGGCAGCCAGCGCTGGAATCACTCGCTGATGCGATGCCCTCCCGGGCCTGGCTTTCAGGCTTACGTTATCAATCTTCCTCACTTGAGGTAACGGGATATGCCGCCGCTCTCCCGGCGCTTGCCGCCATGACGGAGGCGCTGAAGCAGGTCGCAGGTTTTAGCCCTGGTCACGCCGGTGCGCTGCAGCAGGATAGCCAGGGGCGCTGGGTATTCACTTTTCAGCTTAATCGCCGGGGGTAGGCCGTGGAGTACTTCGTACAACGCTGGCTGGCAAGCCGTCCTTCCGTGCGGCTGGTCTGCTGGTGCACCGCAGCGGGGGTTATCGGGCTGGCCGTCTGGGCGCTAACGGTTCGCCCAGCCTGGCGGCAGTGTGCCGAGCTTGGCGCGCTATCTCTGCGCGCCGCCCGGTCCAATGTCGCGCTGTGGCCGCAGGCCAGACGACATCCGCTGGTATCCGAGACGCGCGTGACGCAGGACATTCAGCCCTTTTCCCCTCTGGATTATCAGGGGAAAGGCACGAGGCTTGTGCACTGGAAGCCGCAGCAGAACGGCGGGGAATTGGCGTTGAGCGCCCCGTGGTCAGAAATTCCGGCGCTGTTTTCTCGTCTGGCGACGCAAGCGGTCAAGGTCAGGGCTTTTACCCTTGTGCCGGGGGAGGGGCAGCTACGCCTGAACCTGCAGCTGGAGACCGATCGTGCGCACTGAGCTTTGCTTGATTCTGTGTTCGCTGCTCTTTCTGACAGGCATGCGCGATCCCTTCCAGCCGCCGGAGGATAGCTGCTCGGTCGGGCAGCTCGCGCAGTGGCGCTATCAGGGGATGGCCAGCGGCAGCGCGGATACCGGATTTTTGCTGGATGCACAAAAGCGCTGGCACCGGGTGAAAAAAAATGAACGCTTATCGCCCGGCTGGAGGGTAAGCGCAATGGATAAACAAGAACTGACCGTTGATGTCGGCGACATGTGCGAGCCGACACGATGGACATGGCAACGAGAAGGAACGAAAGCGCGTGAAAATAAGGATACTGCTGTTGCTGACGGTACTGAGCCAGCCGCTGTTAGCCGCCGGGCCCAGGCCGGTTACCCTCGTGGTGGATGATGTCCCGATTGTGCAGGTGCTTCAGGCGCTGGTGGCGCAGGAGAGCCGAAATCTGGTTGTGTCGCCAGACGTGGCGGGCTCGCTTTCGCTGAATTTGACGCGGGTGCCGTGGCGCCAGGCGCTTCAGACGGTAGTGACCAGCGCCGGGCTTGTCCTGCGTGAAGAGGGCGGAATTTTTTATGTGCACACGGCGGCTTGGCAGCGCGAGCAGCAGGCGCGTAGGGAGCAGGAGCAGGCCAGGCGGCTGCTTGAGGCACCGCTGGTCTCACACACTATTCCGTTTACCTGGGCAGACGCCGGTGAGGTGCAAAAAGCCGCAGAGAAACTCCTGAGCCCAAAGGGAAGTTTATCCGTCGACAAGCGCACTAACCGTCTGCTGGTGCGCGATAACCAGACCGTGGTGGCGTCTCTCCAGCGCTGGGCGGAACAGATGGATCTCCCCGTCGATCAGGTGGAGCTTTCGGCGCATATCGTGACCATTAACGAAAAAAGCCTGCGCGAGCTGGGGGTGAAATGGAATCTTGCGGAGGCCACGGAGGCAGGCAAGGTTGGGCACGTCACGACCCTCGGTGCGGATTTGTCGGTCGCCAGCGCCACCACCCACGTCGGGTTTAACATCGGACGCATCAACGGCAGGCTGTTGGACCTGGAGTTGTCGGCTCTGGAGCAAAAGCAGCAGGTTGATATCATCGCCAGCCCGCGTTTGTTGGCCTCGCATATGCAGCCGGCCAGCATCAAGCAGGGGAGCGAAATACCGTATCAGGTCTCCAGCGGCGAAAGCGGCGCGACGTCCGTCGAGTTTAAGGAGGCGGTGCTAGGGATGGAGGTTACGCCGGTTGTATTGCCGGGAGGGCGCGTTCGCCTGAAACTGCATATCAGCGAAAATATGCCAGGGCAGGTGCTGCAGCAGGCGGATGGTGAGACGCTGGCGATTGATAAGCAAGAGATCGAAACGCAGGTGGAGGTCAAAAGCGGGGAAACGCTGGCGTTGGGCGGCATTTTTTCGCAAAAGAATAAAACCGGGAGTGATAGCGTGCCCGGGCTTGGAAAGATCCCCTGGCTTGGGCAACTGTTTCGTCATGACGGCAAAGACAATGAACGACGGGAGCTGGTGGTGTTTATCACACCAAGACTGGTAGGTATCCATTAATGGGAAACGATCCCCGCAATGATTTTGCATTCAGTTTGTTGCAGATGTTTGACGTGGGGCATGAATTAGCATACAAGGAGTACCGATTCGAGTTGGACTTACGCTCTTGTTGTCTTATGCGCCTGTCACGGTGATTTAATCAGTTGCCAAACAAGCCGTAGTATTGAGATAATTTTTAGTCTGACTCTCGCTCTATTGCATATGAGGTTTCAGTTCATGTCCTGCTACGCTGGGTGTCTGCGAAGCGGGGATTACCATTAACGAATAGTCTTAGTAGTACCGAAAAAATGGCAGAGAAACGCAATATCTTTCTGGTTGGGCCTATGGGTGCCGGCAAAAGCACTATTGGGCGTCAGTTAGCTCAACAACTCAATATGGAATTTTACGATTCTGATCAAGAGATTGAGAAACGAACCGGAGCTGATGTGGGCTGGGTCTTCGATGTAGAAGGCGAAGAAGGTTTCCGTGACCGAGAAGAAAAAGTGATCAACGAACTCACGGAAAAACAGGGCATTGTGCTGGCAACAGGCGGCGGCTCTGTGAAATCTCGCGAAACCCGTAACCGTCTCTCCGCCCGTGGCGTAGTCGTGTATCTTGAGACGACCATCGAAAAACAGCTGGCACGTACGCAGCGCGATAAAAAGCGCCCACTGCTGCAGGTTGAAACGCCGCCACGTGAAGTCCTGGAAGCCCTGGCCGGTGAACGCAATCCTCTGTACGAAGAGATTGCTGATGTGACCATTCGTACTGACGACCAGAGCGCTAAAGTGGTTGCAAACCAGATTATTCATATGCTGGAAAGCAACTGATTCTGGCTTTATATACACTCGCCTGCGGGTAAAAGCATTTAAGGTGGATGTCGCGTCATGGAGAGGATTACAGTTACTCTCGGGGAACGTAGTTACCCTATCACCATCGCGGCTGGTTTGTTTAACGACCCAGCTTCCTTCTTACCACTGAAAGCGGGTGATCAGGCGATGCTGGTCACCAACGAGACGCTGGCTCCGCTTTATCTCGACCACGTACGCAAGCAGCTTGAGCAGGCGGGCGTGAAAGTCGACAGTGTGATTCTGCCCGATGGCGAGCAGTACAAAAGCCTGACGGTGCTCGATACCGTCTTTACCGCACTCCTGCAAAAACCGCATGGTCGCGATACGACACTGCTCGCCCTCGGCGGCGGTGTTGTGGGCGATCTTACGGGCTTTGCAGCTGCCAGCTACCAACGTGGCGTGCGCTTTATTCAAATTCCCACCACCTTGCTGTCACAGGTCGACTCTTCCGTTGGCGGTAAAACGGCAGTTAACCATCCGCTGGGTAAAAACATGATTGGCGCGTTCTACCAGCCGGCATCGGTGGTGGTGGATCTCGACTGTCTGAAAACGCTGCCCGCGCGCGAACTGGCGTCTGGCCTGGCAGAAGTGATCAAATACGGCATTATTCTTGACGGTGAGTTCTTTACCTGGCTGGAAGAGAATATGGATGCCCTGCTGCGCCTCGACGGCCCGGCACTGGCATACTGCATTCGCCGTTGCTGTGAGTTGAAGGCAGAAGTCGTTGCCGCGGACGAGCGTGAAACCGGCTTACGTGCTTTACTGAATCTGGGGCATACGTTTGGCCACGCGATTGAAGCCGAAATGGGCTACGGCAACTGGCTTCATGGTGAAGCGGTTGCGGCCGGTATGGTCATGGCTGCGCGCACGTCTGAGCGTCTGGGCCAGTTCAAGCCGGAACAGACGGCACGCATTATTGCGCTGCTTGAACGCGCCGGTTTACCGGTGACGGGTCCGCATGAAATGTCTGCGCAGGCGTATCTACCCCACATGATGCGCGATAAAAAAGTTTTGGCAGGTGAGATGCGTCTGGTACTCCCACTTGCTATAGGGAAGAGTGAAGTGCGCGGCGGAGTGCCGCACGATGTCGTTCTTGGCGCTATCGCTGATTGTCAGCAGGCGTAACAACTAGAAAGGTCAGGCCACTTTAACCGGTGGTCGTTTAGCTTCAGGTGAAATGCAAAGTCGTTGGCATAAGCCTTTGAGTGGGGTGTTAAATGGATGAATTCAAACCAGAAGACGAGCTGAAACCCGATCCCAGCGATCGTCGTACTGGTCGTTCTCGTCAATCTTCAGAACGTGATAACGAGCCGCAGATCAACTTTGACGATGTTGATCTGGATGCAGACGATCGTCGCCCTTCGCGCAGCCGTAACGCGCGTGATGAGCGAGAAGAAGAGGATTATGAGTCCGAAGAAGATTCAATGGACGAAGAGCCTGTAGAGCGTCGCCCGCGTAAACGTAAAAAAGCGGCAGCGGCGAAGCCGGCCTCCCGCCAGTACGTCATGATGGGGCTGGGCGTTTTGGTTCTCGTGCTGCTGATTGTGGGCATCGGTTCCGCGCTAAAAGCACCATCAACGAATTCGACCGAGCAGACTGCACCTGCCGAGAAGAGCATCAACCTGTCTGGTAACGATGCTGCCGATCAGGCAAACGGTGCGCAGCCTGCGCCGGGCACAACATCCGCAGAGCAGACGGCGGGTAATACAACGACCCCGCAGGACGTTTCTCTGCCTCCTGTCTCTTCAACTCCGACTCAGGGACAAGCGCCTGTGACGCCAGACGGCCAGCAGCGTGTTGAAGTACAGGGCGATCTGAATAATGCACTGACGCAACCTCAAAATCAGGATCAGGTAAACAACGTCGTGGTTAACTCTACGCTGCCAACCGAGCCTGCAACCGTTGCGCCGATCCGTGGTGGTAATGCACAACCTCAAACCGCCGCAACGGAAACGAAACCACGCCAGACTCAGACTGCGCCGCGCCCTGAGCGCAAACAGGCTGTGATTGAGCCGAAACGCGAAGCAAAACCGCAGGCTGTTGCAAAAGCGCCAGAAGTGAAAGCGCCAGCACAAACTAAACCTGCCGTCAGCGAGCCGGTAAAAGCGCCAGCACCAACAGCGGCACCGAAAGCGACAGCGACCACGACGGCACCTGCAGCGACAGCAGCACCGGCGGCAACCGCTTCCGCGTCCAGCGCTGCGTCAGGTAAAACCGCGGGCAATGTCGGTTCTCTGAAATCTGCGCCATCCAGCAACTACACGCTGCAGTTGAGCAGTTCGTCTAACTATGACAACCTCAACGGTTGGGCGAAGAAATCGAACCTGAAAAACTACGTGGTTTATCAGACGACCCGCAACGGGCAACCGTGGTACGTGCTGGTGAGCGGTGTTTATGCCTCTAAAGATGAAGCGAAACGCGCTGTAGCGACACTGCCAGCCGATGTTCAGGCGAAGAACCCATGGGCGAAGCCGATTCATCAGGTGCAGGCCGATCTGAAGTAATGTTTAAAGCGCAGGATGCTGTCGGAGCTTTCTCCACAGCCGGAGAAGGTGTAATCAGTTAGTCAGCATGAAAAAAAATCGCGCTTTTCTGAAATGGGCGGGGGGGAAATACCCCCTGCTCGACGATATTAAAAAGCACCTGCCGAAAGGCGAGTGTCTTATCGAGCCGTTTGTGGGTGCTGGATCGGTGTTCCTGAACACCGATTTTTCTCGTTATATCCTGGCGGATATCAACAGCGACCTTATCAGCCTGTATAACATCGTAAAAATGCGTACCGATGAGTACGTCGATGAGGCGCGTAAGCTGTTTACCCCAGAGAACAACCACCCGGACCTTTACTATCAATTCCGCGCTGAGTTTAATCAGAGCCAGGATCCCTTCCGTCGCGCGCTGTTGTTCCTCTACCTGAACCGTCATGGCTACAACGGCCTGTGCCGGTATAATCTGCGTGGTGAATTCAACGTGCCGTTTGGACGCTATAAGCGCCCCTATTTTCCGCAGACCGAGTTGTACCACTTTGCGGAAAAAGCACAGAATGCAGAGTTCCACTGCCTCTCGTATGAAGCATGCATGGAACAGGCCGACGTAAACTCGGTGGTCTATTGCGATCCGCCTTACGCCCCGCTCTCTGCGACGGCGAATTTTACGGCTTATCACACCAACAGCTTCAGCCCTGCCGAGCAGGCGCGTCTGGCGGAGATGGCGGAAAAGCTGGTCAGCAAAAGAATTCCGGTGTTAATTTCGAATCACGATACCCCTGATACGCGCGAATGGTACAAAGCCGCGAAGCATTTTCAGGTCAAGGTGCGGCGTAGCATTAGCAGCAACGGCGGCACACGTAAAAAGGTGGACGAACTCCTGGCTCTTTATCGCCCCTGAGCCGTTTTGCCCGCCGGTAAATACATTTCAAGGAGATGCGGATGAAACAGTTTTTGATTGCTCCCTCAATTCTGTCGGCCGACTTTGCCCGCCTGGGTGAAGACACCGCCAACGCGCTTGCCGCGGGTGCGGATGTCGTCCATTTCGACGTTATGGACAACCACTACGTTCCCAATCTGACCATCGGCCCGATGGTGCTCAAGGCGCTGCGCAGTTACGGCATTACCGCACCGATTGACGTGCACCTGATGGTAAAACCCGTTGACCGCATCGTGCCTGATTTCGCGGCGGCGGGCGCCAGCATCATCACTTTCCATCCGGAAGCCTCCGAACACGTTGACCGCACGCTGCAGCTGATCAAAGAGAACGGCTGCAAGGCTGGTCTGGTCTTTAACCCGGCCACGCCGCTGAGCTATCTTGACTACGTGATGGATAAGCTCGATGTCATTTTGCTGATGTCCGTTAACCCGGGCTTTGGCGGGCAGTCATTTATCCCTCAGACGCTTGATAAGCTGCGTGAAGTGCGTCGCCGTATTAATGAATCTGGCTACGACATTCGTCTGGAAGTGGATGGCGGTGTGAAGGTGAATAACATCGGTGAAATTGCCGCAGCGGGCGCGGATATGTTTGTTGCAGGCTCTGCCATCTTCGACCAGCCGGACTACAAAAAAGTTATTGATGAAATGCGCAGCGAACTGGCAAAGGTAAGTCATGAATAAATTGCAGGCAACCCGGGGTATCGCATTTGACCTCGACGGCACGCTGGTCGACAGCGCGCCGGGCTTAAGCAGCGCCGTCGACCAGGCGCTGTATGCGCTGGAACTCCCCGTTGCGGGTGAAGAGCGCGTTATTACGTGGATCGGCAACGGCGCCGACGTGCTGATGGAGCGCGCGCTGACCTGGGCGCGCCAGGAGCGCGCATCGCAGCGTTCCGCACAGGGGAAACCGAGCGTCGATCACGCCGATATTCCTCAGGACGAGCAGCTGCGTGTGCTGCGCAAACTTTTCGATCGTTACTATGAAGAGAGCGTTGAAGAGGGCAGCTTCCTGTTCCCGGACGTTGCGGAAACGCTGAACGCGCTACATGCGAAAGGCTTCCCGCTGGGGCTGGTGACGAACAAGCCGACGCCGTTTGTCGCACCGCTTCTGGAAGCGCTGGGTATCGCGAAGTATTTCTCCGTGATTGTGGGCGGCGACGACGTGCAGAACAAAAAGCCGCACCCGGAGCCGCTGCTGCTGGTGGCGGGAAAATTATCCTTAACGCCTGCGGAGCTGCTCTTTGTCGGGGATTCCCGCAATGATATTCTGGCTGCCAGAGCGGCTGGCTGCCCTTCCGTGGGATTAACCTATGGCTACAACTACGGTGAGGCCATCACGCTGAGCGAGCCGGACGTTGTGTTCGATCGCTTCAAAGATTTATTGCCCGCACTCGGGCTTTCGCACAGTGAACATCAGGAATTGAAAAATGACTAAGCCCATCGTTTTTAGTGGCGCACAGCCTTCAGGTGAATTGACCATTGGTAACTACATGGGTGCGTTACGTCAGTGGGTCAGCATGCAGGACGACTACCACTGCATTTACTGTATCGTGGATCTCCATGCTATCACCGCGCGTCAGGATCCTGAGAAGCTGCGCAAAGCCACCCTTGATACGCTGGCGCTGTACCTGGCGTGCGGTATCGATCCAGAGAAAAGCACCATCTTCGTTCAGTCTCACGTGCCGGAGCACGCGCAGCTGGGCTGGGCGCTGAACTGCTACACCTATTTCGGTGAGCTGAGCCGCATGACCCAGTTCAAGGATAAATCCGCGCGCTACTCTGAAAACATCAACGCTGGCCTGTTTGACTATCCGGTGCTGATGGCCGCCGATATCCTGCTGTATCAGACCAACCAGGTTCCAGTGGGTGAAGACCAGAAGCAGCACCTTGAGCTGAGCCGCGATATCGCCCAGCGCTTCAACGCGATTTACGGTGATGTGTTTAAAGTGCCAGAGCCGTTCATTCCAAAATCCGGCGCGCGCGTAATGTCGCTGCTGGAGCCGACTAAGAAGATGTCCAAGTCAGACGATAACCGCAACAACGTTATTGGCCTGCTGGAAGATCCGAAATCGGTGGTGAAAAAGCTCAAGCGTGCAGTGACCGACTCCGAAGAGCCGCCGGTCGTGCGCTACGACGTGCAGAACAAAGCGGGCGTGTCTAACCTGCTGGATATCCTCTCCGGCGTAACAGGCCAGAGCATTCCTGAGCTGGAAAAACACTTCGAGGGCAAGATGTACGGCCACCTGAAAGGCGAAGTCGCAGATGCCGTTTCCGGCATGCTGACCGAGCTGCAGGAGCGCTACAACCGCTATCGCAACGACGAAGCCTTCCTGCAGAAGGTCATGAAAGACGGCGCGGAAAAAGCGAGCGCGCGCGCGTCCGAGACCCTGAAAGCGGTGTACGAAGCGATTGGGTTTGTTGCGAAACCTTAGGTAAAAGCAAAACGGTAACCACGTTACCGTTTTTAGGGTTTATTCCCTCTCCCTGTGGGAGAGGGCCAGGGTGAGGGCATCAGGCCGCACCACCAAAACTAAAAAACCGGGAAATCCCGGTTTTTTTACGCCTGAAAAATGCTTACTGCTGCGCCGCCGGGCCGCAACCGCCAATGATCTTCGAAATGGAGATCGCCGGGTGCAGCAGGTAATCGTAGCTGCAGTTATTTTTAGTGTTCTGTACGTGACCGGTGCAGGCCGTCAGAGTGGATAACAGGCCGACCAGAACGGCGGCTTTTGCCAGTTTGAACATACGCATTCCTTGTCTTAAAAACGAAAATTGGATGTAACTCAAGGGAATAAAGGGAAAAGTTCCACTTCGGGGCGGTATGTTATCGGTAGCGGTAAGAAGGGAGTAGTCCGCTTAAGGACTACTCGAAGAAGTGAGAGTATGCGTTAGTGGTTAGAGAACCAGTTCAGCTTGTCGCGCAGCTCAACCACGCGCCCCACCACAATCAGCGCCGGGCTTTCAACCTGCTGTGTCAGCTCACCGAGCTGCGTCAGCACGCCATCCACCACGCGCTGCGTAATGGCGGTGCCGTTTTCCACCAGCGCGACCGGCATATCTGCCTCCATGCCGTGTTCCAGCAGTTTCGCCTGAATAGTCGCGGCCTGGTTCAGACCCATGTAGAACACCAGCGTCTGCTTTTCAGCGGCCAGGTTATCCCAGTCCAGCTCGCTGCCGGTTTTCAGGTGGCCCGTCACCAGACGCACGCTCTGGGCATAATCGCGATGGGTCAGCGGAATACCGGAGTAGGCTGAGCAGCCAGAGGCCGCCGTAATGCCCGGCACCACGGAAAAAGGAATGCCCGCGTCGCACAGCGTTTCCAGCTCCTCACCGCCGCGTCCAAAGATAAACGGATCGCCGCCCTTAAGACGCACCACGCGTTTGCCCTTTTGCGCTTCACGCAGCAGGATCTGGTTGATCTCCTCCTGCGGTACACAGTGGTAGCCCGCACGCTTGCCCACGAATACGCGGTCAGCGTCGCGGCGCACCAGATTCATGATGTCATCGGACACCAGGCGATCGTAAACCACGATATCGGCCTGCTGGATCTGCTGCAGCCCTTTCAGCGTCAGCAAGCCCGCATCGCCGGGACCTGCGCCCACCAGCACCACTTCACCGCGGTGATCCAGCGGTTCGGTGAACAGCTGTTCGGTCGTCGCTTCAACCGCTTTTTTGTCCTGATTTGCCAGCGACTGCGCCAGCCTGTCGTTCACGAAAAATTTTTCCCAGAAGCGGCGACGCTCGCCGACGGTTGAGAAGCTTTGCTTCACGCGGGAGCGGAGCTGCCCGGCGTACTGCGCGATCTGACCCAGATGCTGGGGCAAAACGGCCTCCAGCTTTTCCCGCAGCAGGCGGGCGAGAACCGGCGAGCGGCCGCCGGACGATACCGCGATCATCAGCGGCGAACGGTCGATAATCGACGGCATGATAAAGCTGGCCTCTTTTGGCGCATCCACCACGTTACAGAAGATACGGCGTGCTTCGCAGGCGTCGCTGACGCGCTGGTTCACGGCATCGCTATCCGTGGCGGCAATCGTTAGCCAGCAGGTATCCAGCAGGGATTCATTAAACTCTCCCTGTTCCAGCGTAAGCATGCCTTCCTGTGCCCAGACCTCAAACTGCGGGGCGAAGGCGAGGGCGTTGACGGTGAGTCGGGCGCCCGCTTCCAGCAGCAGGCGCGCTTTGCGTTCAGCCACGTCGCCGCCGCCCACGAGCAGGCAGTCGCGGTTGCGTAATTGACAAAAAATCGGCAGGTGATCCACGACGTTACCTCGCAGCATTCATGGAGGGGGTAAGAATTGAGGTCAGGATAACAGCAGGGATCGTACAGAACATACGATTTTTCCTGCCGTTACCCATAAGGAGTCATTAGCCTTTCGTATTGAAAAGGCAGGAGGTTAAGCCTTCAGCTGCACCTTGCCGTCCTTCACGCGGGCGTCGTAGTGCTTCACAGAGTGGCTCTCATCTTCCATGCAGTGCCCGTCGCTCAGGCGGAAACGCTGCTTTTTCAGCGGGCTGGCAACCCACAGTTCGCCCTGATGCTCCGCAATCAAGCCGCGAGAGAGCACGCTGGCGTCGAAGAACGGGTCGATATTGCTGATGGCAAAGACCTGTTCATCGTGGCGAGGACGGAAAATCGCAACCTGCTCGTTGCCCAGCAGCGCACAGACGCCGGTTACCGGCAGAATGTCGTTAATATTGCAGATGTTTACCCACTGGCTCATGCGTTTTCCTCCACCAGAGTCACCGGAATACGTTCATAAGGTGTCGCCGGACGATGCTGTTCGCGCTCTGCCACTACCTGCACGTTCGGGTCGCGCTGGGTGCTGTTGATAAAGTGTTTGAAGCGCGTCTGCGCCGCCGGGGTGTTCACGGTTTCGGTCCACTCGCAGATCACCGCGTCGCGCAGGCGAGCCATCTCGGCTTCCAGCTGTTCGTTCAGGCCCAGCTTGTCGTCGATGATGACGGACTTCAGGTAGTCGATGCCGCCTTCAAGGTTGTCCAGCCAGGAGGCGGTACGGGTCAGCTTATCGGCGGTACGGATGTAGAACATCATGAAGCGGTCGAGATACTGAATCAGAGTGTCATGGTCGAGATCCGCGGCCAGCAGGTCCGCGTGGCGTGGCTTCATCCCGCCGTTGCCGCAGACGTACAGGTTCCAGCCTTTTTCAGTGGCGATGATCCCCACGTCTTTACCCTGCGCTTCCGCACATTCACGGGTACAGCCGGAGACGCCAAACTTCATTTTGTGCGGGGTACGAATACCTTTGTAGCGGTTTTCCAGCTCAACGCCGAAGCCCACGCTGTCGCCCACGCCGTAGCGGCACCAGGTGCTGCCCACGCAGGTTTTCGCCATACGCAGCGCTTTGGCATACGCGTGACCGGTTTCGAAGCCCGCTTCAATCAGCTGACGCCAGATTTCAGGCAGGTCATCCTTCTGCGCACCAAACAGGCCGATACGCTGGGAGCCGGTGATTTTAGTGTACAGGTTGTATTCACGTGCAATACGGCCCACCGCAACCAGACCTTCCGGGGTAATTTCGCCACCGGCAGAACGTGGGATCACGGAGTAAGTTCCGTCTTTCTGGATGTTCGCCAGGAAGTTGTCGTTAGTGTCCTGCAGCGGCGTGTGTTCCGGCGTGAGCACGTACTCGTTCCAGCAGGAGGCCAGCAGAGAACCGACGGTCGGTTTACACACTTCACACCCGTAGCCCTGGCCGTGCTTCGCCAGCAGTTCGTCGAAGGACCTGATGCCCTCCACGCGGATCAGGTGGTACAGCTCCTGGCGAGAGTAGGAGAAGTGCTCGCACAGGTTGTTGTTCACTTCGATGCCCTGTTTCGCCAGCTCGGCGTTCAGCACCTGAGTCACCAGCGGAATACAGCCACCGCAGCCGGTACCGGCTTTGGTTTCCGCTTTCAGTGCCGCAACGGTGTGGCAGCCTTTGTTGATGGCGGAAATCAGCATGCCCTTGGTGACGTCGAAGCAGGAGCAAATCTGCGCGCTGTCCGGCAGTTTATCCACGCCGATAGACGGCTTGCCGCTGGAGGCGTGGGCCGGGAGGATCAGTGCGTCCGGGTTTTCCGGCAGTTCGATGGCGTTTAACACCAGCTGCAGCAGGTTACCGAAGTCGCTGGTATCCCCGACCAGTACCGCGCCGAGCAGGGTTTTGTTGTCCTGGCTGACGATGAGGCGTTTATAGACCTCTTTGCTTTCGTCGAGGTAGACGTAGCTGCGTGAGTTCGGGGTACGACCGTGCGCATCGCCGATGCCGCCCACGTCGACGCCCAGCAGCTTCAGCTTGGTGCTCATGTCTGCGCCGGTAAAGGCGTTTTCGGTGCCGAGGATATGGTCAACGGCGACCTGCGCCATTTTGTAACCCGGCGCCACCAGGCCGTACACGCGGTTATTCCAGCTGGCGCACTCGCCGATGGCGTAGATATCCGGGTCGGAGGTCTGGCAGGAATCGTTAATCATGATCCCGCCGCGCTGCGCCACGGCCAGACCGCACTGGGTGGCCATTTTATCGCGCGGGCGAATACCGGTGGAGAAGACGATAAAGTCGACTTCCAGCTCGCTGCCGTCGGCAAAGCGCATGGTTTTACGCGCTTCAGTGCCTTCCTGAACGATCTCTTTGGTATTCTTGCTGGTGTGAACCTTCACGCCCATGCTTTCGATTTTACGGCGCAGCTGGTCACCGCCCATGTGGTCCAGCTGTTCAGCCATCAGCATCGGGGCAAATTCGATGACGTGGGTTTCAACGCCGAGGTTTTTCAGCGCGCCTGCCGCTTCCAGGCCCAGCAGGCCGCCGCCGACGACCGCGCCGCGGCGGCTTCGACGGGCGCAGTTTTCGATGGCTTTCAGGTCTTCAATGGTACGATAAACAAAGCAATCCTGCGTTTCCGAGCCTTTGATAGGCGGGATCCACGGGTATGAGCCAGTCGCCATGATCAGCTTGTCGTAAAAAACCGTGCGCCCGGCGCTGGAGTGGATCACTTTTTCCTGACGGTTGATGGTGATAGCGCGTTCGCCCACCAGCACTTTTACGCCATGCTTCTCATAGAAACCTTCACGCACCAGAGAAAGCTCTTCGGCGGTATGATGGGAGAAGTAGGAAGACAAGTGCACACGGTCGTACGCCTTGCGGGGTTCTTCACAGAACACGGTAATGTCGAAACGGTCAGCGTCGGCTTTATCGAGAAGATCCTCAATAAAGCGGTGGCCGACCATGCCGTTACCGATGATAGCGAGTCTGACTTTGCTCATTTTTGCCTCGATTTCTTTTCTATTACTGCCTACCTTAACGATTCAGCAGGGGCGCTTATTGATGCAAATCAAATACGCCTTAACCTACTCCTTAGTGGGTAGGGTGCTGATTTGTCAGGAAATTTATAAGTTATGGAAATCGCTGGCTTTTCGTTGTCGTCGATTTTGTGTACAAATTAGGGGCCTGATTTTTAAAAACAGGTACTCCTTAATTTCAGCTGCGTTTTTCGGGAGAAAGGTATGTCTACCACACCGCTTTGGCTTGTTCAGAACGTTCGTTTACCGGGTCAGGAAGGGCTGTGGCAAATCGCCATTGAGAACGGTCGTTTTGGCGACGTTACGCCGATGGACGATACCCACGTCGAAAGCTACGAGGTGTTGAACGCGCGAGGGGGGCTGGCGATACCGCCGTTCATCGAGCCGCATATTCACTTAGACACAACCCAGACGGCCGGCGAGCCAAACTGGAACCAGTCCGGGACGCTGTTTGAAGGCATTGAGCGCTGGGCCGAGCGCAAGGCGCAGCTCAGCCATGAGGATGTGAAAGCCCGCGCGTGGAAGACCCTGAAGTGGCAAATCGCCAACGGCATTCAGTTCGTCCGCACCCATGTGGATGTCTCTGACCCTACGCTCACCGCGCTGAAGGCGATGCTGGAGGTGAAGCAGGAGGTTGCGCCGTGGGTCACGCTGCAGATTGTGGCGTTCCCTCAGGAGGGGATCCTCTCCTATCCGAACGGTGCGGCGCTGCTGGAAGAGGCGTTAAAGCTCGGGGCCGACGTGGTGGGGGCGATCCCGCACTTCGAGTTTACCCGCGAGTACGGCGTGCAGTCGCTGCATATCGCTTTTGAACTGGCGAAGAAATACGACCGCCCGCTGGATATCCACTGCGATGAAATCGACGACGAGCAGTCGCGCTTTGTCGAAACCGTTGCGACGCTGGCGTATGAAGCCGGCATCGGCCCGCGCGTGACCGCCAGCCACACCACCGCCATGCACTCCTACAACGGCGCCTATACCTCCCGCCTGTTCCGCCTGCTGAAGATGTCGGGCATCAACTTTGTCGCCAACCCGCTGGTGAACATTCATCTGCAGGGGCGCTTTGACGACTACCCGAAACGCCGCGGCATCACCCGCGTGAAAGAGCTGCAGGAGGCGGGTATTAACGTCTGCTTTGGTCATGACGATGTTTTTGACCCGTGGTACCCGCTCGGCACCGGCAACATGCTGCAGGTGCTGCATATGGGGCTACACGTGTGCCAGATGATGGGCTATCCGCAGATCGACAGCGGCCTGAACCTGATAACCCACAACAGCGCCCGAACCTTTGGCCTGAGCGATTACGGTATTGAGAAAGGAAATCCGGCGAATCTGATCATCCTGCCTGCGGAGAGCGGGTTTGAAGCGGTGCGCTGTCAGGTGCCGGTGCGCTGGTCGATTCGTCAGGGACGCGTGATCGCTACGACGCAGCTGGCGCAGACGTGGATCCAGACGGACGTCGGGGGAGAAGAGGTGAGCTTTGCCAGAAACAGCCCCTCTGCAGAGCGCAAAGGGGCGTAGACATTAGTGAGACGCCGCTGCCGCGTTGTGCTGACGGTGGCGGGTCACGAAGCCCAGAACGAAGCACATGATGAACACCACGGCGTACAGACCGTTAGCGGTATGCAGCGCCGCCAGCGGGCCGCTGTGGGCCACGATCGGGCCAGTGACCACGAAGGTCAGCATGGTGCCGATGGTGCCGCAGGTCAGGACGAAGTTAACCAGCTTCGGCGAGGCGACTTTGGTCTGCAGCGAACCCAGCGTAATGATAGAGGTGTAAATCGCGCTGGAGAAAAAGCCCAGAGTCAGAATGAACCACGGCATATGCTCCGGCGAACCGTTGATGAACAGGTACATCAGCACGGTTGCCAGCCCCGCCAGCACGGTCAGAATGCGCTGCAGGTCGAAGAAGCGCAGGATGAAGCTAAACGCCCACATGCCGAACATGTAGGACATCCAGAAATCACTCACCAGCTGGCCCGCGTCGTTCAGGCTCATGCCCAGACCTTTTGCGTATTCCGGCACCCAGGAGATAAAGCCCAGCTGACCGAGGATGTAGCACAGGGCGGCAACGGAGAGGAACAGCACGCCGATGCCCCACTTTTCTTTCGCAACGGGCTCTGCGGTAGTTTGCGCTTTCTTGCCCAGCACCGGGAAGTCACAGCCGAAGGTCAGAATAAAGATCGCCACGTAGACCAGGCCAATGCAGGCATACACCCAGTACCACTCAATGCTGCGGGCCAGCAGAACGGCGGCGACCATTGGGAAGATCATACCGGCCATGCTGAAGAAGGAGTCGGTAAACAGCAGGCGCGCACCGCGCTGGCGGCCTTCGTACATGTGCGTAATCAGGAACGTCCCGATCGACATGGTGATCCCGCTGACCAGGCCCAGCACGAACATGGCGGCGGAGAACAAGGCGATGCTGTGGCTCAGCATCAGGCCCGCCACGGCGGCGACCATGAGCACAAAGCCAAAGCGCAGCTGGGTTTTCAGAGGGACAATTTCCATCAGCCAGGCATTCAGGAAGATAGAGATCAGGATCCCCGCGTTGAGGAAGGTGAAAGTGTTACTCATGCTGGAAACGGGCAGCTGGAAGTAGTCTGCGATATTTCCCATCACCATCCCGGTGACGATCACCAACGCGCCGGTCAGGGCGTAGGAGAAGAAGCTGATCCATGTGAGCTTGATGCGATTGCTGTTAGTCATGTCTGGCCTGTTCAGAAAAAGAAAAGCGCCCGTTGGGCGCTGAGAGCGGGCAGATTTTAGACTCGAAAGTGATCTATTTAAATCTTTTCAGAAAATTTTGATCATATTTGCATATTTTTGTGTGATTCAGATCACGTAAAATAGCGGCATTACCAATCGTTTGCGCGGTAACAACTGTTTCAATTTCGTAAAATTAGGTAAAAGGCTGGTCTCCGTTCATACTGCTCTTTAGAATCAAGCCATTCGCTTTTTATACTGCGCTTTGTTAAGGAATTCTCATGCTCAAATCAACACTGGCGGCTGTCGCAGCTGTGTTTGCTCTTTCTGCCGTTTCCCCTGCTGCGCTGGCAGCAAAGGGTGACCCTCACGTCTTGCTGACCACCTCCGCCGGGAACATTGAGCTGGAACTGAACAGCCAGAAAGCCCCTGTTTCTGTGAAAAACTTCCTCGACTACGTGAACAGCGGGTTTTACAACAACACCACGTTCCACCGCGTGATCCCAGGCTTTATGGTGCAGGGCGGCGGTTTTAACGAGCAGATGCAGCAGAAGCAGCCTAACCCGCCAATCAAGAACGAAGCCGACAACGGCCTGCTGAACAAGCGTGGCACCATCTCAATGGCGCGTACCGCGGATAAAGACAGCGCGACCAGTCAGTTCTTCCTGAACGTGGCGGATAACGCCTTCCTCGACCACGGTCAGCGCGATTTCGGTTACGCCGTTTTCGGTAAGATTGTGAAAGGAATGGACGTGGCCGACAAGATTTCTCAGGTGCCTACCCACGATGTCGGTCCGTACCAGAATGTGCCGTCAAAACCGGTCGTTATCCTCTCCGCAAAAGTATTGCCGTAATCGTCTTCCACACGGGCGGTTCACGTCCGTGTTCTTTAGCCCTCCCTGCGAAAGCGCGTTTTGCCGCTTATACTTGTGGCAAACGGACATCATCAGGGAGGCGTTAAGTGAAAAAACTCACCGACAAGCAAAAATCCCGTCTCTGGGAACAACAGCGTAACGTCAATTTTCAGGCCAGCTGTCTCCTTGAAAAAGGTAAGGGTCCCGCAGAACCTCAAATTGAGTCGCTGGAACTGGGGCCTTCTGCACCTGGGTTACCCCATCTGTGCCTCATTCACCGCCACTTATACCGCAGAGAGATGAAGCAGGCTGGCGAACTCCGCACCGCCGATATTTCTAAGGGCGACATTCCTTTTTGTCATTTCGAGTATATCGAGAAGATGGGTAACGACCTGATGGAAGCCCTGGAATACGACAAATATCTGGTCGGCCTTAGCAAAGCAGAATTTACAGACCGGATAAGCCATTACTATTGTGAAATCAATATGCTGCATCCTTTTATGAGCGGTAACGGCATTTCCCAGCGGATCTTCTTTGAACAGCTGGCGATCCACGCCGGTTACGTGCTGGACTGGCGTGATATCGATCCCGCGCAGTGGGTAGCGGCCAACCAGAGCGGTGCGATGGGTGAGCTAACCGCGCTGAACGCTATCTTTGCCAAAGTAGTGAGCGAAGCGCGGGAATCTGAGTAGAATAGGGCGGCATTTTTTCGGGAGCCGCCATGATTCTGCTGATTGATAACTACGATTCCTTCACCTGGAACCTTTACCAGTATTTCTGCGAGCTGGGCGCTGAGGTGGTCGTTCGCCGCAACGATGAGATAACCCTGGCAGATATCGAGACGCTGGCTCCGCAGAAAATTGTGATCTCACCGGGCCCCTGCACGCCGTCGGAGTCCGGTATCTCGCTTGATGCGATCCGCCAGTATGCAGGCACGCTGCCGATTCTGGGGGTCTGCCTCGGCCATCAGGCTATTGCTCAGGTCTTTGGCGCCACCATCGTGCGTGCCGCGAAAGTCATGCACGGCAAAACGTCACCGGTTATGCACGCCGGTACGGGCGTCTTCACAGGGTTAAATAATCCGTTAACCGTGACCCGCTACCATTCTCTGGTGATCGACCCGCCAACCCTGCCCGCGTGCTTTGAGGTGACCGCCTGGAGCGAGACGCAGGAGATCATGGGGATTCGCCATCAAGAGTGGGACCTGGAGGGCGTCCAGTTCCACCCGGAAAGTATTCTCAGCGAGCAGGGACATCAGCTGCTGGCGAATTTCCTCAATCGCTGAATATCTATTGCCATGCTGTGATTTTTTATGCATATTTTGTGATTATATTTTCACAACCAATGTGACAAAAAATGGATGGTCATGACATGGCAACTGAACAACCAGCAATTACCCGCGCGACATTCGATGAAGTCATTCTGCCGATTTATGCACCGGCTGAGTTTATTCCTGTAAAAGGGAAGGGCAGCCGCGTCTGGGATCAGGAAGGCAAAGAGTACGTAGATTTCGCGGGCGGCATTGCGGTGACGGCGCTGGGTCATTGCCATCCTGCGCTGGTGGAGGCCCTTAAAACCCAGGGCGAAACCCTGTGGCACACCAGCAACGTGTTCACCAACGAGCCGGCGCTGCGTCTGGGACGTAAGATCATCGATGCCACCTTCGCCGAGCGCGTGCTGTTTATGAACTCCGGCACCGAAGCCAACGAAACCGCCTTCAAGCTGGCCCGCTTCTACGCAACAACGCGCCACAGCCCGTACAAAACCAAAATCATCGCCTTCCATAACGCTTTCCACGGACGCTCGTTCTTTACCGTTTCCGTTGGCGGCCAGCCGAAATACTCCGACGGCTTTGGGCCTAAGCCTGCTGATATCATCCACGTGCCGTTTAACGATCTGCACGCGGTGAAAGCGGTGATGGATGACCACACCTGCGCGGTCGTCGTTGAGCCGATTCAGGGCGAAGGCGGCGTAACGGCGGCGACGCCGGAATTCCTGAAAGGGCTGCGCGAACTGTGTGACGAGCATCAGGCGCTGCTGGTGTTTGATGAAGTGCAGTGCGGCATGGGGCGCACCGGCGATCTGTTCGCCTATATGCACTACGGCGTGACGCCGGACATTTTGACCAGCGCGAAAGCCCTCGGCGGCGGCTTCCCGGTCAGCGCGGTGCTGACCACCCAGGAGATCGCCTCCGCGTTCCACGTGGGTTCTCACGGCTCCACCTACGGCGGTAACCCGCTGGCGAGCGCCGTGGCGGGCGCCGCGTTCGATATCATTAACACCCCGGAGGTGCTGAACGGCGTTAGCGCGAAGCGTGAGCTGTTCGAGAAGCATCTACAGCAGATTAACGATGAATATGATGTTTTCAGCGAGATCCGCGGCATGGGGCTGCTGATTGGCGCGGAGCTGAAGCCGCAGTACAAAGGCCGCGCGCGCGATTTCCTGCACGCTGCCGCGCACGAAGGGGTCATGGTACTTAACGCCGGACCGGACGTGATGCGCTTTGCGCCGTCGCTGGTGGTGGAAGAGAAAGATATTGAAGACGGGTTAAGCCGTTTTGCCGCGGCGGTCGAGAAGATCGTAAAAAGCTAATACTCGGTTCGCTTTAACACGCGCGTTAACCAAATGCCGTGATGCGGGCGCTGACGCCACGCCACCGACGAAATGGTGTGCATGGTGTTCAGATGCCCCAGAACGCGCTGCAGGTGCTGCTCCAGCGTGCTCATCGGCCCGTGGGTGAGCGTTTCCGGCGCTTCCAGAATATTCGAATCCCCGGACTCACCCGGTGCGTCATACTCCAGACGCTGCTGACACCTCTGCAGGGCAATTTCACACGACTGCAAATAGCGCTGCGCCAGGTCCGGCGTCAGCATGGTGTGCTCGCGCGCCAGCGTGGTCATGGCGTTAATATGCTCGACGATAAACTGGCTGTGGGTGACCCACAGCTTCATGTCCGCCAGATAGTGCGAGTTAAAGCCCGGCTCCTGCATCGCCTGGTTGAGCGAGTTGAACAGGGCGTTGTGCGCCTGGTTGACCTTCATGCGCTGGTAGGCCAGCGGGGAAGGCTTCGGATCGTCGCTCAGGATGAGACGAATAGCCTGCTGATCCGCTTCCAGCGCGTCGTGGGCGTTTTGCCTCAGTAATCCACTTTGCCACTGCGGCCACAGCCAGACCATGCCGCCGAAGGCAATCAGGCAGCCAATCAGGGTATCGACCAGGCGGGCAATAATGAATTGATCGCCGTTGAGCGTGAGCAGCTGCAGGGTGTACACCGCCGTGACCGTAAAGCCCACCGTCGCCCAGCCGTAGTTTTTGCGGATAATCAAATAGCTCATCATCGTGATCGCCAGCATCCCCACCAGCGTATAGCCTTCCGGCACGTGGAAGTGCAGCGTGGCGCCGGCAATAATCAGTCCGGCTAAGGTTCCGCCAGCCCGGTGGAAAATGCGCACCCGCGTGGCGCCGTAGCCGTTTTGCGTCACGAGCAGCACGGTCATTAAGATCCAGTAGGGCTTCGGCAGGTGCAGCGCCATGCCCATCAGGCTGGCGACGCTCAGCATCACGCTTATCCGCGCGGCGTTACGCAGCGCGGCAGATTTCAGTGACAGATAGCTTTTAAGCGCGGGCAGCAGCGGCAGGCGTTTTTGCTTATCGGCCATCAGGTCACGCGGGTAAAGCGGCCGCTGGGTACGCAGCACGCGCGCGATGCGGCTAAAGTGCCAGGCGGCAAACTGGCCGACCGGGTTTTCCGGGTGCTGACGGGCGATTTTCTCCAGCGCGCCGAGCTGTTTTTCCATGTTGAAGCGCGTGGGGTAGCGGTGATAGAGAATATCATCAGCCAGCACGCGCAGACGCGCCGATACCGTCTGGGCATTCCAGCGGATCACCGCTTCGGCGTGGCTGCGCTCGACCAGCTTTTGCACCTCCTCCGGATGATGCAGGCTTACGGAGATGTGCTCCTGCAGGTCCAGCCCCACCTGGAAGGTGCGCAGCAGCCGCTTATAGCCATGGTTTTTATTGGCGGCAAGCATGTGTAGCTGCTGATAGCACTGGCTGATTAAATCGACCACCTTTTGCTGACGGGCGAGCAGAGGCGGCAACGATTTCTCCGGGTCGGTGTGCTGGGTGAGCAGGGTATACTTTGCTTCGCAGTAGTCGGCAAGCTGCACGTAGAGCAGGCTAAGGGATTCACGCAGCGGCTGCTCCCGCCATAGCCAGAACCAGAACCAGTTAAACAGCCCGTACCACAGCGTGCCGAGGGCGTAGATGAGCAGCGGTTCCCACACCGGCATGTTGCCGGCGAGGCTAAGGGTGAAGATGGCGGCGATCAGCGAGGCGGGCAGCAGGCGAGCGTGAAGCGAACTGATCTCCGCCGTCACGCCCAGCGTCATCGCCAGCACGGTCAGGATCAGCGGCAGCGGAATATCGCGGGCGAGCAGGAGCTGTACGGCGAGGCTACAGCCGGCGAACAGGCAGCCACCGATAATCAGGCGTTTAAAAAAGCGTTTATGCGGCGTGTCCAGACCGGCGATGTTGCAGCAGGCGGGAACGAGGGAAAACAGCAGGCCTTGCTGAAGATGTCCGAGGATCAGGCCGACGGCCACGGGAAGGCACAACACCAACGTTTGTCGCAGTGCGTAGTTAACTTCCGGGTGATAGATCAGCCTGCGCCACATGGGGAATAGAGACAAAAACGGCGTGACACCTTGCGATGGCACGCCGTTTAACCGAATTAACGGGTTCCGTAGACCACGATGGTTTTACCGTGGGCGGAGATCAGGTTCTGGTCTTCCAGCATTTTCAGGATACGGCCCACGGTTTCGCGGGAGCAGCCGACGATCTGACCAATTTCCTGACGCGTAATTTTAATTTGCATGCCGTCCGGGTGGGTCATCGCGTCTGGCTGTTTTGCCAGGTTCAACAGGGTCTGTGCAATACGGCCGGTAACGTCCAGGAATGCGAGGTTACCCACTTTCTCGGATGTCACCTGCAGACGGCGCGCCATCTGCGAAGAAAGACGCATCAGGATGTCAGGGTTTACCTGAATCAGCTGACGGAATTTCTTGTAAGAAATTTCAGCCACTTCACATGCTGTCTTTGCACGAACCCAGGCGCTACGTTCCTGGCCCTCTTCAAACAGGCCCAGTTCACCGATGAAATCGCCCTGGTTCAGATAAGAAAGGATCATCTCTTTCCCTTCTTCATCTTTGATCAGCACTGCCACCGAGCCTTTAACGATGTAATACAACGTTTCCGCTTTTTCACCCTGGTGAATCAGCGTGCTCTTTGATGGGTACTTATGAATGTGGCAATGAGACAAGAACCATTCGAGAGTAGGGTCTGTTTGCGGTTTGCCAAGCACCATGCGCTGTTATCCTCTGTTATAAGCTGTCACCAGAGCCATAAGATGCATCCGGACTCTGGGGTTGCAATCGAATTCTTACCCATACCCTGGGAAGTCGGCTGTCGTAACGTTTCGCAGCCAGTAAAGTTTGATGTCCTCTGCATACATGTGTAACGTCAATGTATTACTGTAGCATCCAGAGTGTTTTAGCATAGCTTTTGCCGCGTGTCTCCTGGTGTCTCGCTTCAGCATGATGCAGGTCGCCTTCCGTTGCGAGAATTGTAACGCACGCGTAATCTGTCACCAAAAATGCAACGTTGGAGTTAATGAATATGCAAGCGCGTGTGAAATGGGTAGAAGGTTTAACGTTCCTGGGCGAGTCAGCTTCCGGACACCAGATTTTGATGGACGGTAACTCCGGCGACAAAGCGCCAAGCCCGATGGAAATGGTGCTGATGGCGGCGGGTGGCTGCAGCGCAATCGACGTGGTGTCGATTCTGCAAAAAGGCCGTCACGACGTAACCGATTGCGAAGTGAAGCTGACGTCAGAACGTCGCGAAGAGGCGCCACGCCTGTTCACGCACATTAATCTGCACTTTATCGTCACCGGCAAAGAGCTGAAGGACGCGGCGGTTTCGCGCGCGGTTGATCTGTCTGCGGAGAAATACTGCTCCGTGGCGCTCATGCTGGAGAAAGCGGTAAACATCACCCATTCGTATGAGGTGATCGAGGCCTAATCTTTTGGCGCGTGGCGCTTCGCTGACCCGCCCTGCAAAAGCATGACCGTAGGCCCGGTAAGCGCAGCGCCACCGGGCAAAACAACTCACGCGATCTGCTTCCCTTCCATCAGCCGCTGCACCAGCGGCGTCATGATCAGCTCCATCGCCAGCCCCATTTTTCCCCCCGGCACCACCAGCGTATTCATGTGCGAAATGAACGAGCCCTGCAGCATCGCCAGCAGCCAGGGGTAATCAATGCCTTCGAGGTTGCGGAAGTGGATTACCACAAAGCTCTCATCCAGAGACGGGATGGTTTTCGCCGCAAACGGATTAGAGGTGTCCACCGTCGGCACGCGCTGGAAGTTGATATGGGTACGGGAAAACTGCGGCGTCAGGAAGTTAATGTAATCCTCCATTGAGCGAACCACCGAGTCCATCACCGCCTCGCGCGAGTGGCCGCGCTCGCTAATATCTCGCGTCAGCTTCTGGATCCACTCCAGGTTCACGATCGGCACGACGCCGACCAGCAGATCCACGTGGCGCGCCACGTCGTGATGGGGCGTCACCACGCCGCCGTGCAGCCCTTCATAAAACAGCACGTCGGTCGGTTCCGGCAGCGGCTGCCACGGGGTAAACGTTCCCGGCACCTGGTTCCAGGGAACCGCTTCGTCGTAGGTGTGCAGATACTTGCGGGACTGCCCGGTACCGCTCTGCCCGTATTCGCGGAAGGTTTGCTCTAACAGCCCGAAATCATTGGCATCGGGCCCAAAATAGCTGATGTGTTTGCCCAGGTCGCGCGCCTTGCGGATGGCCATGTCCATTTCAGGGCGCGTGTAGCGGTGAAAGCTGTCGCCCTCCACCTCTGCCGCCCGGAGATTCAGCTGTGCGAAGATCTTGCGAAAAGCGAGGCTGGTGGTGGTAGTACCCGCACCGCTTGAGCCCGTTACGGCAATAACCGGATGTCTGGCAGACATAGCAACTCCCTGACTGGAAAGGTTTACAGATCAGCCGTGAAACGCGTTGCGGGGCATGATATTGACCGTCTCATGCAGTTCGGACCACACCAGCACCACGTCGCCGCTTTTCAGCTGGCGCTTAACATCGCTGACCTTTTGTTCAAGCGAACGCTCTTGTTCACCATAATCGGTGCCTTCACGTAATACAAAGCTTTCAATCAGATTATCGAGCGTTTCGGGAGACAGATCCTGCCAGGGGATAATCATTTTTTACCGTCCAGAAATGAGGTGAGCCAGTCGGGAATGCGCGTTTCCAGCCACATTTTGGGCCGGCGCAGCGTACCGCCAACAAAGCCAACGTGCCCGCCGTACTCGGTGAGCTGGTACTGCACGTTGGCCGGTAAATGGTCCGGTGCCGGAATAGAGTGATGATCCATAAACGGATCATCTTTTGCGTGGATGATCAGCGTCGGCGCGGTGATTTGATTCAACAGCGGCATGGCGCTGCACTGGCGGTAGTAGTCAATCGCATCGGCAAAACCGTGGATCTTCGAGGTAATCAAATCGTCAAACTCGCGCAAACGCTTCACGCGCTTGAGCTGCTGCAGGCTGACGGGGAGCGTATCCGGGTAGGCCTTAAGCTTGCGCGCGGCGTTGGCTTTCAGCAGGTTAAGCAGGTAGCGCTGATACACCCGTGAGAAGCCTTTTTCCATATGGTAGCTGCACTGTTCGAGCATAAAGGGGGCGGAGACGATAACCGCTGCATCCAGCGGCGCGGCGTTGCCCTCTTTTGCCAGCAGACAGGCCAGCATATTTCCGCCCAGGGAATAGCCCACCGCCGCCGTTGGCACCGTGCCAAAATTCTCTCTGAGCCAGTGTAAGAACCAGGTGCCGTCTTCGGTTTCACCGGAATGGTAAATGCGCTTCTGGCGATTCGGCTCACCGCTGCAGCCGCGAAAATGCATCACCACGCCAAGCCAGCCGCGGGCCTTCGCCGCCTGGATTAAACCGTGCGCGTAGGGGCTATGCAGACTGCCTTCCAGGCCATGGAACACCACCAGACGCGGCTTGTGCCGGGCCTGCTCGGGGTCCTCGCTCCAGGCGAGATCCAAAAAGTCGCCGTCCGGCAAATCCAGGCGCTGCCAGTGTGGGGTGAACTGCACCTTGCGGCGGATCAGGCGCGGCAGCATGGTTTGCAGGTGGGGGTTAGCCACGCCGCGCATGGGCACGAATTCGGCGCTGTCTTCGGCTGCAATGTCGAAGTCTGATGGAATGATTTGGGTCATAAGGGCGATGCTGATTCTTGTCAGAAATTTACTATACCTTCCGAATTGTACCCCGTTTAGCCTGGATTTCCGAAACATGAACTGATCCGGATCACAAATCTTTACCTTGATTATTACTCTCAGGCTAATGATTCCGCTCTACGCTTAATTGATGCCTTTCTCGCCAGAGCGCAAACTTTACTCAACGTTAGGCAAATCAGAATGATGTGCTGAATCAGGAGGTTAATAATGTTATCTGGGCAAACACCCACCCGGCAATGGAACACCCGACGCAGTGAAAAAGCGCGTCGTCTGGCGTCCGTACCGGTGCAGGGCAAGGTACTGCCAACCGGCGATCTTGTCGCCATGCTGGAAAAACTGATCGCACCGGGCGACAAAGTCGTTCTGGAAGGCAACAACCAGAAGCAGGCGGATTTCCTTTCCCGCTCGCTTGCAGAGGTGAACCCGCAAATCGTTCACGACCTGCATATGATTATGCCGAGCGTCGGCCGCAGCGAGCATCTGGACATCTTTGAAAAAGGCATCGCCCGCAAGCTGGACTTCTCTTTCTCCGGCACGCAGAGCCTGCGAATCTCTCAGCTGCTGGAAGATGGCCAGCTCGAAATCGGTGCGATCCACACCTACATCGAACTTTACTCCCGCCTCTACGTCGACCTCTCGCCAAACGTGGCGCTGATCGCCGGTTTTAAAGCGGACCGCAAAGGCAACCTCTACACCGGGGCGAGTACCGAAGATACCCCGGCGCTGGTGGAAGCCGCCGCGTTCCACGACGGCATCGTCATCGCACAGGTGAACGAGCTGGTGGACGACGAGTGCGACCTGCCGCGCGTCGATATTCCGGGCTCCTGGATCGACTACGTGGTGGTGGCCGACAAGCCGTTCTTTATCGAACCGCTGTTCACCCGCGACCCGCGCCTGATCAAGCAGGAACATATCCTGATGGCGATGATGGCCATCAAAGGCATCTACGCGGAGCACCAGGTGCAGTCCCTGAACCACGGCATCGGCTTTAACACCGCGGCGATCGAGCTGCTGTTGCCCACCTACGGTGAACAGCTCGGCCTGAAGGGAAAAATTTGTAAGCACTGGACGCTGAACCCGCATCCAACGCTGATCCCCGCCATCGAAAGCGGCTGGGTGGAAAGCGTGCACTGCTTCGGCGGCGAGCTGGGGATGGAAGAGTATATCCGCGCCCGTCCGGACGTGTTCTTCACCGGTGCCGACGGCTCCATGCGTTCCAACCGCGCCTTCTGCCAGCTGGCAGGTCAGTACGCGGTGGATATGTTCATCGGCTCCACGCTGCAGGTTGACGGCTACGCCAACTCCTCCACCGTGACCCGCGGTCGTCTTTCCGGCTTCGGCGGTGCGCCAAACATGGGCCATGACCCGCACGGTCGCCGTCATGCTACCCCGGCCTGGCTCAACATGATCACCGAGCCTGACCCAATGCAGCGCGGTAAAAAACTCGTGGTGCAGATGGTGGAAACCTTCCAGGCGGGCGTGAAGCCAACCTTCGTGGAAAAACTCGACGCCGTCGAGGTGGCCAAAGCCTCGGGGATGCCGCTGGCGCCGGTCATGATTTACGGCGATGACGTTACCCACGTGCTGACGGAAGAGGGGATTGCTTACCTCTATCGCGCCAAAGATCTGGAAGAGCGTCGTGCCATGGTTGCCGCCGTCGCGGGTATCACCGATATCGGCCTTGGCGTTGACGCCAAACGCGTGGCGGAACTGCGCCAGAGCGGAAAAGTGTTGTACCCGGAAGATATGGGTATCCGCCGCACCGACGCTACGCGTTCTCTGCTGGCAGCGGGCAGCGTGTCTGACCTCGTTGAGTGGTCCGGCGGTCTGTATAACCCACCTGCGAAATTCCGGAGCTGGTAATGAAACTTCTGCCCCAGATTCAGGTTGAAGGCGGTGCCGAATGGCTGGCGCGAACCGCCACGCAGTGTCTGATTGACGAAGCACGATTAAGCCCGAAACCCGGTCTGGTGGACAGCCGGGGGAACGGCGCGCACCACGATTTATCGCTTGCGCTGATGGAGCGCTCCGCGCGCAGCCTGACCCCTACGTTTCAGGCGCTGGCGCAGCAGAGCTGGCAGCGGCCGGCAGACATTGCGCTCCGGCAAACCGTCGGGCGTCTTGGCCGCGAAGGCGAGCAGGAGATGATGGCGGCCACCGAGGGCGTTAACACCCACCGCGGCGCAATTTGGGCGCTGGGGCTGCTGGTAAGCGCAGTCGCGATGCTGGGCGGGGAGGCAAATGCTCAGGCCGTCGCGAATACGGCGGCGCAGCTGGCAAAACTGCCGGACGATGCGGCGCCGAAAGTATTCAGCAAAGGCCTGCGCGCCACGCACCGCTACCGCGTGCCGGGTGCCAGAGAAGAAGCTCAGCAGGCGTTTCCGCACGTTATGCAGCGCGCGCTGCCTCAGCTTCGCCTCAGCCGTCTCAAAGGCAGCAGCGAAACGCAGGCCAGGCTCGACGCGCTGATGGCGATCATGACCTCCCTCACCGACACCTGCGTGCTGTCGCGCGCCGGCATGGAGGGGCTGGACGCCATGCAGAGCGGTGCCCGTGCGGTACTGAACGCCGGAGGTTGTGCAACGGCTGCGGGCCAGCAGGCGCTGGCGACCTTAGACCGTCAAATGCTCTCGCTCAACGCCTCGCCGGGCGGCGCTGCCGACCTGCTTGCCGCCACGCTGTTTCTCGACCGCGTCGAAACGCCTTATTCAAAGCATTAAGAGGATGTTATGGAAAAAATCACATTGACCGTGCCAGCCAGCCGCGCGTTAAGCGGCAGGGCGCTGGCAGGGGTTGTCGGCTCCGGGGATATGGAGGTGTTATTCGCCGCCGAACCGGGCCAGACCTTAACCATTGATATCACCACCTCCGTTGACAACAGCCGTGGTCGCTGGGAGGCGCTGTTCAACCGCCTGCAAACCGTCAGCAGCCTGCCCGCAGGGAAACTGACCATCCACGACTTCGGCGCGACGCCGGGCGTGGCGCGCATTCGTATCGAACAGGTTTTTGAGGGGGTGAGCCATGCGTGATGACAGCAGCTTTATCGAATTAAAAGCGCGCCAGCGCGCGCAGGCACTGCTGGATGACGGCAGCTACCGCGAACTGCTGGATCCGTTTGAAGGCATTATTTCTCCGTGGCTTGGGCCGCAGGGCATTGTCCCGCAGGCCGATGACGGCATGGTCGTCGCAAAAGGCACCATCAACGGTCAGCCTGCGGTCGTCGTCGCAATTGAAGGCGCGTTCCAGGGCGGCAGCATGGGCGAAGTGTCCGGCGCCAAAATGGCGGCGGCGCTGGAGCTGGCGGCGGAAGATAACCGCAACGGCATTCCGACTCAGGCGGTGCTGTGCCTCGAAACCGGCGGCGTGCGTCTGCAGGAGGCTAACCTCGGCCTGGCGGCGATTGCCGATATCCACGCGGCGATTGTTGACCTGCGCCGCTACACCCCGGTGGTCGGGATTGTGGCCGGGACCGTGGGCTGCTTCGGCGGGATGTCCATTGCGGCAGCGCTGTGCAGCTACCTGATAGTGACCCGCGAAGCGCGTCTTGGCCTCAACGGCCCGCAGGTTATCGAGCAGGAGGCGGGCATTGAAGAGTACGACTCCCGCGACCGTCCGTTTATCTGGAGCATGACCGGCGGCGAAGTGCGCTATCAAAGCGGCCTGGTGGATGCCCTTGTGGGTGACGGCGTGAACGCGGTGAAAGCGGCGATGAACGACGCGATTGCCAAAGGCGTGCCGGCGAAACACCGCACCGATAACTACGACGATTACCTGAACCGTCTGACGAATTTCGACACCCGCAAGCAGGCCGATGCCGAACAGATTAACGCGCTTTTTGCCCGGGAGGTGAAATGATGAGTAATTCAATAAGCCGTGGCGAGCTCTGGCTGGAAACCCTCGCCCCGAACGCCAAACGTGTCGAAGGGCTCTGCCTGTCCGTGCAGGCGGCAGACGGCGAGCTGAACGGCGAAGCGGTGCGTTTTGTTGCCGTGGTGCCGGATGCCAACAACCACTTCCCGCGCGCGGCGCAGGGTGAAGTCGGCCTGCTGGAAGGCTGGACGCTGGCGAAGGTGGTCAGCGAAACCGTCGCCGCGGACGCAGACAAGCCCGTCAAACGCCCGATTGTGGCGGTGATTGACGTCCCAAGCCAGGCCTATGGCCGTCGCGAAGAGGCGTTTGGTATCCATCAGGCGCTGGCCGGCGCGGCTGCCGCGTATGCTAACGCGCGTCTGGCCGGCCACCCGGTGATTGGTCTAATCGTCGGCAAGGCGATGTCCGGTGCGTTTCTGGCGCACGGCTACCAGGCCAACCGCCTGATCGCCTTTAACGACAAAGGGGTGCTCATCCACGCGATGGGTAAAGAGTCAGCGGCGCGCATTACCCTGCGTACCGTGGAGGCCCTGGAAAAACTGGCGGCAACCATTCCGCCAATGGCGTACGACATCAGCAACTACGCCACGCTGGGGCTGCTCTCTAACCTGCTGGACATCAGCAACCCGGATGCCCCATCCGATAACGATCTGGCGCAGGTGAAAACCACTCTGCAGCAGGCCATCAGTGACGCACGTCAGGACACCACCTTGAAAAACCGCCTGGGTGCTGACAACCGCCGCAGCTCGGCTCTCGTACGCGAACGTATGCGAGCAAGCTGGTAAGTAACAAGAGACCTGCCAGAGATGTACAACCCCGCGGGCGCGACCGTTGCGCCCGCGAGGAAGGCTGCATCCTGAAAAATAATAAACATCGCACCAGTGCTAAAACTTTTTTTACTACAGGTGATTTATGACTTACGTAATTGTTCATGCTCTTGCACCGATTTTCGTCATCATGCTGCTGGGATTCTGGGCCGGTAAGGCAAAGATGGTCGATAACAAAAATGTTTCCCTACTTAATATCTTCGTGATGGATTTTGCACTGCCCGCCGCGCTGTTTAGCGCTACCGTGCAAACGCCGTGGACCGGCATCGTGGCCCAGTCGCCGCTGATCCTGGTGCTCACCCTGGCGATGTGGATAACCTATGCGGCCATCTACTTCCTCGCCACCAAAGTCTTTAAAAAATCCCCGCAGGATGCGGCGGTGCTGACGCTTACCGTCGCCCTGCCAAACTACGCGGCGCTCGGTCTGCCAATTCTGGGCAGCGTGCTGGGTGAAAGTTCTTCGACGTCGCTGTCCGTGGCGGTCTCCATCGCCTGCGGTTCCGTACTGATGACCCCGTTCTGCCTGCTGATCCTGGAGCGCGAGAAAGCGCGCGCCGAGGGGAATAACTCGGGTTCAACGCTCTCCATGCTGCCGGTGCTGATGTGGCGTTCCATTAAAAAACCGATCGTGATGGGCCCGCTGCTGGGTGTGATCCTCTCCGCCATCGGCATCAAAATGCCTGAACTGGTGCTTGCCGCGATTAAACCGCTGGGGTTGTCCGCCACCGCTGCGGCGCTGTTCCTGACCGGGGTGATCCTCTCTGCCCGTAAGCTGCAGATCAACACCATGGTTATCACCTCAACCATCGCCAAGCTGCTGATTCAGCCAGCGATTGCCTGGGCGATTGTGCTGATCTTCGGCCTGCACGGCTCCGTGGCGATCACCGCTATCCTGATGATTGCGCTCTCCGCGGGCTTCTTCGGCGTGGTGTTCGGTAACCGCTTTGGCGTGCAGTCGCCGGATGCTGAAGCCGTGCTGCTGTTAAGCTCCGTACTGTGTATCCTGTCGCTGCCGCTGTTTATCTCGCTGACTTCAGGAATGTAATCATGACCACAACATTACGCCCGCACGACCTCATCTGGCTTACCGCGCGCGACGCGCTGGAAGGCATCACCGAATCCTGGGTGGAGGCGGCCTGGCATACCGGCCTGCCGGTGGTGGTGCGGCGTGATGTTGATAACGAAGGCCGCATTCCCGTTGGCGTGCGCGGCCTGCGTCGCGACCAGCGGGCGGCCGGATGGGTGAAGCCGGAAAACGTGTTGCGCGTGGTTTCGCCCGAGGATCTGAGCGTTGCCGCCGACCTGCTGCGTTCGCCCTTTATAACCCAGCCGCCGGTTCAGGTGGCGCTACAGCTTGCTCAGCAGGCGTGGCCGTGGACGTGGGGCATTACCGGCAGCACCGGCTATGCGCTGGCGACCGGTATTCCGGTGATTCATGCCGACAGCGATCTAGACCTGCTGATCCGCGCCCCGCACGCCGTTTCCCCTGATGCATTTGCTGGCTGGCAGTCTCAGCTTAGTCGGGCGCTGTGTCGGGCGGACACGCAGGTGGATACGCCCGAGGGCGGATTCGCGCTGGCGGAGTGGCTGCGAGACGGCAAAACGCTGCTAAAAACCCACCGCGGACCCCGTCTGGTGGCGGATCCGTGGCGCAGGGAGGAGTGATGAAAATACTGTTTACCTTTCCGGGGCAGGGCACGCAGCACGAAGGCATGCTGCAAAACCTGCCGGGAACGGAACTGACTCAGGCGCGCAAGGTGCTTGGCGCTGAGGTCGATAGTCTCGACAGCACCGCATCCCTGACCCATACCCGCGCGGTTCAGCTTTCGCTGCTGATTGCCGGCGTGGCCTGGGCGCGCGAGCTGGAACGCCGCGGCGTGTCGCCGGATATTGTCAGCGGGCTTTCCATCGGCGCTTACCCGGCGGCGGTTGTCGCAGGGGCGCTGGACTTCGCAGACGCGCTTACGCTGGTGGCGCTGCGCGGCGATCTGATGGAGCAGGCTTATCCGCACGGCTACGGCCTGACGGCCATCATGGGCTTAACCCTGCCGCAGGTGGAAACGCTGATTGAAGGCACCGGAACCTACGTTGCTAACCTGAACGCCGAAACGCAGATCGTCATCGCCGGAACCGATGACGGGATGGCGCAGGTCGCCGGGCGCGCGCTGGCGAAAGGGGCAAGCAAGGCCAAACGGCTTGCGGTCAGCGTGCCGTCGCACTGCGAGCTGCTGGCGGAACCGGCGAAAAAGCTGGCGTCGGCGTTTGAATCGGTCAGCCTTTCACGCCCGCGCTGCGCGTACCTGAGCGGCAGCACCGGGCGCGTGCTCTGGCAGCCGGAAAAGATAGCAGACGATCTGGCGATGAACATGGCGCGAACCGTGCGCTGGCAGGAGGCGGTCATTTCCGCTAACGAGCGCGAAGCGCGGCTGGCAATTGAGATGCCGCCAGGCGGCGTACTGACCTGCCTGACGCGTCAGGCGGCGTGGGAAGGGGAAACCATTTCGCTGGAGCGCAGCGGGGTAGACGTGGCGGTGCATCTGGCGGGGCGGCTTCAGCGATGAGTTTTTTGCCCGGTGGCGCTACGCTTACCGGGCCTACAATCCAGGAGTAGGCCCGGTAAGGCGCAGCCGCCACCGGGCACTAACATCAGGCGCCGTCCTGCAAACTGCGCGCATACATCCGCCCCTCGGCGGCTAGTGCCCGCAGGCTCGGGTCCTGCTCGCGGTTGCGGGCAAAGACGATGGCGATCAGCTGCTGCATCTGGTACGGCTCAGCCAGCTTCAACAGCTGCACCGAATTCTCATACACTTTCTTCATCCTGCCCGGCATCAGCGTAAAACCCACACCCGCCTGCACCAGGCTCAGCATCGAGAAAATATCATTCACGCGGGTGACAATTTCCGGCTCGAACCCGGCGATATGAAACGCCTCCTGAAACCCGGCATACGTGGCGAACCCTTCTGCCAGGGCGACAAACTTCTGGTCTTTGTAATCACGCAGATCCGCGGGCCCGCGGGTGTTCAGCGTGGCGGAAGCCGGTGCGGCAAGGAAAATATCGTCGTGGAACAGGGGCAGCACTTCGAGGCTGTTACGGTCAATGTCGCTTTCGGAGATGGAGATCAGAATCGCGTCCAGCGAGCCTTCGTCCAGCATATGCAGCAGGGTGTCGTTTGAGCCCATCGTCAGATCCATCTCCAGATCCGGACGGCGCAGCTTCATGCCCATAATCAGGCGCGGCACGGTTTCCAGCGTCAGCGAGTAGAGCGTCCCCACGCGCAGCCGCCCCTGGCCGATTCCGGCGATTTTGCGGGACTCTTCCAGCCCGCGCTCCATCACCTGCATCACCTCCTGGCAATACTCCAGCAGCGTCCACGCGGAGGGGAGCGCAATCAGGTTGCGCCCCTTGTGGGTAAAGAGCGGGCAGCGCACGTTCTCTTCCAGCGTGTGCAGCGCGCGGTGCACGCTCACGCCGCTCAGGCCCAGAGTTTCGGCGGTACGCGCGATATTCCCTTTCTCCATAAACGTCATGAAGATGCTGAGCTTGCGGAACGTAATCTCGCTCGTGATATCGAAACTCATAGCTCTCCCGGCGTGTTAGTCAGCCTGCAGCATCGCTTCCAGCTGCTCCTGCGCGTCCAGCCACGCCATTTCGCACTCTTCGAGGCTGGATTTGGTTTTCGCCTGCGTTTGCAGGCAGTCGGTCAGCTCAGCCTTGCGGCTCTGATCGTACAGCCCGCTGTCGCCCAGCTTCTCTTCAACGGCGGCAAGCGTGGCGTTGAGCTTTTCCATCTCTTTTTCAAGACGGGTAATCTCTTTACGCAGCGGCTGCGTCTGCGTGCGCAGCTCCGCTTCACGACGCTTCTGGTCTTTACGCGACTGCGCGCTGTTGGCGTTGTCCTTCGCTGACTCTTCCGGCTGGTTTTCCAGCTTCTGCACGTCCGTTAGCCACTGCTGATAGTCTTCCAGGTCGCCGTCGAACGGTTCGACTTTGCCGCCGTGCACTAAATAGAGATCGTCCGTGGTGGAGCGGATCAGGTGGCGGTCGTGCGAGACGACAACCAGCGCGCCTTCGAACTCGATCAGCGCTTCGGTCAGTGCCTGACGCATGTCGAGATCCAGGTGGTTGGTCGGTTCATCGAGCAGCAGCAGGTTCGGGCGCTGCCAGACGATCAGCGCCAGCACCAGACGCGCTTTTTCGCCGCCGGAGAAGCGCTCGGTGTTTTCGGTGACCTTATCGCCCTGGAAGCCGAAGCCGCCGAGGTAGTCACGCAGCTTCTGCTCCATCTCCTGCGGCGCCAGACGGGCCAGGTGCTGAATCGGAGATTCATCTGCGCGTAAAAATTCCAGCTGATGCTGTGCGAAGTAGCCCAGCTTGATGCCCTTCGCCAGGCCGATTTCTCCGCTGACCGGGTTAAGCTCGCCCGCGAGCAGTTTGATCAGCGTCGATTTACCGGCACCGTTACGTCCCAGCAGGCCGATACGGGAACCCGGGACCAGGTTGAGCTTGATGGAGTTGAGAATAATGCGGTCGGCATAGCCCGCGCTCACTTTTTCCATCTTCAGGAGCGGGTTTGGCAGGCTCTCCGGCTCGCGGAAGCTGAAGTGGAACGGGTTATCCACGTGCGCCGGGGCGATCATCTCCATGCGTTCCAGCATTTTGATGCGGCTCTGGGCCTGCTTGGCTTTTGAGGCCTTGGCCTTGAAGCGATCGACAAAGCTCTGCAGGTGCGCCACCCGCTGCTGCTGGCTTTCGTACATGGACTGCTGCTGGGCAAGGCGCGTCGCGCGCTGACGCTCGAAGGAGCTGTAGTTGCCGGTGTACTCGAACATCGTTTGCTGTTCGATATGAATGATTTTATCCACTACCGGGTCGAGGAAGTCGCGGTCGTGGGAAATCAGAATCAGAGTGCCCTGATAGCTCTTAAGCCACTTCTCCAGCCAAATAACGGCATCAAGATCGAGGTGGTTGGTCGGTTCATCGAGCAGCAGCAGGTCAGAGCGGCAGATCAGCGCCTGGGCCAGGTTAAGGCGCATGCGCCAGCCGCCGGAGAAGTCGCTGACCGGGCGTTCAAGCTGTTCGTTGCTGAAGCCCAGCCCGTGCAGCAGGCTGGAGGCGCGGGAGCGAATGGTCCAGGCGTCGATGGCGTCCAGCTTGCCGTGAACGGTAGCGATGGCGTGGCCGTCGTTGCGCTCGTTGGCGGCGTTAAGTTCCGCCTCGAGCTTGCGGTATTCACGGTCGCCGTCGATAACATAGTCGAGCGCCGGTTCGCTCAGCGCAGGCGTCTCCTGGTTTACCCAGGCAAGCTGCCAGTTACCCGGATAGGTAAAGTTACCGCCGTCAGCGCTAATCTCGTTTTTCAGCAGCGCCAGCAGGGTCGATTTACCGCAGCCGTTTTTGCCGACCAGACCCACTTTTTGGCCCGGGTTGATGGTAGCGGTCGCGTTATCCAGCAGGACGCGCACGCCGCGACGAATTTGTAACGAGGAGAAAACAATCATAGAAGCGCCGTATGTTCCGACTATGTTAATTTGTCATTATGATAATGTAAGGTGTGCGCCATTTTCCGCACCGGGCCGCCATGGTAGCCCAAAACAACGACGATACACAAAAACAGAAACACGACCGGGAGGGGAATGATGTCTCAGACAGCAAAAGTGCTGCTGCTGTATGCCCATCCGGAATCTCAGGACTCGGTAGCGAACCGGGTGCTGCTTAAGGCGGCTACACAGCTCAGCAACGTGACGGTGCACGATCTCTACGCGCACTATCCTGATTTCTTTATCGATATTCCTTACGAGCAGGAGCTGCTGCGTCAGCATGACGTGATTGTGTTCCAGCATCCGCTTTATACCTATAGCTGTCCGGCGCTGCTCAAAGAGTGGCTGGACCGCGTGCTGAGCCGGGGCTTTTCCAGCGGGGTGGGGGGCAACCAGCTCGCGGGAAAGTACTGGCGTAGCGTCATCACCACCGGTGAGCCGGAAAGCGCCTACCGCCATGACGGGCTGAACCGCTATCCCATGAGCGATATCCTGCGCCCGTTTGAGCTGACGGCAGCGATGTGCCGTATGCACTGGATGAGCCCGATTATTGTCTACTGGGCGCGTCGACAGCAGCCCGAGGCGCTGGCGAGCCATGCCAGAGCCTACGGTGAATGGCTGGCGTCACCGATTTCGGCAGGAGGCCGCTAATGGAAGGATCAAATCTGCTTCTTGCCGGCGTGCTGTTCTTATTCGCGGCGGTTGTTGCGGTGCCGCTGGCCGCACGTCTCGGCATCGGTGCCGTGCTGGGCTATTTGTTAGCCGGTATTGCGATCGGGCCGTGGGGGCTGGGGTTTATCAGCGATGTGGATGAAATTCTCCACTTCTCAGAGCTGGGCGTCGTCTTCCTGATGTTTATCATCGGCCTGGAGCTAAACCCGTCCAAGCTGTGGCAGCTGCGGCAATCTATTTTTGGCGTCGGGGCGGCGCAGGTGCTGTTCAGCGCGGCGATCCTTGCCGGGCTGCTTATGCTGACGGACTTCTCGTGGCAGGCGGCGACAATCGGCGGGATTGGTCTGGCAATGTCGTCCACGGCGATGGCGCTGCAGCTGATGCGCGACAAAGGGATGAACCGTAACGAAGCCGGACAGCTGGGCTTTTCCGTGCTGCTGTTCCAGGATTTGGCGGTGATACCGGCGCTGGCGCTGGTGCCGCTGCTGGCCGGATCCGGTGACGATCATTTCGACTGGGTGAAAGTCTCCATGAAGGTTCTGGCCTTCGCGGGGATGCTGATTGGCGGGCGCTTCCTGCTGCGTCCGGTGTTCCGCTTTATTGCCGCCTCGGGCGTGCGCGAGGTATTTACCGCCGCGACGCTGCTGCTGGTACTCGGGTCTGCTCTGTTTATGGACGCGCTGGGGCTGTCTATGGCGCTGGGCACCTTTATCGCCGGGGTGCTGCTGGCAGAGAGTGAGTATCGCCACGAGCTGGAGACCGCCATCGATCCGTTTAAGGGGCTGCTGTTAGGGCTGTTCTTTATTTCAGTCGGCATGGCGCTGAATCTGGGCGTGCTCTATACCCATCTGCTGTGGGTCGTTGCGAGCGTCGCCGTGCTGGTCGCGGTAAAAACGCTGGTGCTCTACGTGCTGGCGCGCGTTTACGGACTGCGCAGTTCGGAAAGAATGCAGTTCGCCAGCGTGTTAAGCCAGGGGGGAGAGTTTGCCTTTGTGCTGTTCTCCACGGCGTCGTCGCAAAAGCTGTTCAAAGATGACCAGATGGCGCTGCTGCTGGTGACGGTAACGCTGTCGATGATGACCACGCCGTTGCTGATGAAGCTAGTGGATAAACTGCTCTCCCGCCGCCTGAACCCGGCAGATGATGAAGACGAAGCCCCGTGGGTGGAAGATGATAAGCCGCAGGTGATTGTCGTGGGGTTTGGCCGTTTTGGTCAGGTTATTGGCCGCCTGCTGATGGCGAACAAAATGCGCATCACGGTGCTGGAGCGCGACATTAGCGCGGTCAACCTGATGCGCAAATATGGCTATAAGGTTTACTACGGGGATGCCACTCAGCTTGAACTGCTGCGTTCCGCCGGGGCGGAAGCGGCAGAGTCTATCGTCATCACCTGTAACGATCCGGAAGATACGATGAAGCTGGTGGAGCTATGCCAGCAGCATTTTCCGCATCTGCATATTCTGGCGCGCGCGCGCGGACGTGTTGAAGCTCACGAACTTTTGCAGGCGGGTGTGAAACACTTCTCCCGCGAGACCTTCTCCAGCGCGTTAGAGCTGGGGCGCAAGGCGCTGGTGTCGTTGGGCATGCATCCCCATCAGGCCCAGCGTGCCCAGATGCACTTCCGCAGGCTGGATATGCGGATGCTGCGCGAACTGATGCCGGTGCATAGCGACACGGCGCAGATCTCTCGCGTGCGGGAAGCGCGCCGCGAGCTTGAAGAGATTTTCCAGCGTGAGATGCAGCAGGAACGACGCCAGCTCGACGGCTGGGATGAATTTGAATAAAGGGTAACGAAAGATGGCTGTACGTAAACGCTTTATCGCGGGAGCAAAATGCCCGACCTGCCAGGCGCAAGATACTTTGGCCATGTGGCGAGAAAATAATATTGATGTTGTTGAGTGTGTTAAGTGTGGTCACCAGATGCGCGAGGTCGACAAAGAGGCCCGCGATCACGTTCGCAAAGAAGAGCAAGTGATCGGCATTTTTCATCCAGACTAGCGATATGCTCTGAGTTTTTTTAAGCTTAGGGGTACACAGGTGCAGATTTCCGCTACAATCTGCGCCTGTAATTTTCCCACGCTCAGGAGATATCATGAAAGTAGCAAAAGACCTGGTGGTCAGCCTGGCCTATCAGGTACGTACAGAAGACGGTGTGTTGGTTGATGAGTCTCCGGTGAGTGCGCCGCTTGACTACCTGCATGGTCACGGCTCCCTGATTTCTGGCCTGGAAACAGCGCTGGAAGGTCATGACGTTGGCGACAAATTCGACGTTGCTGTAGGCGCAAACGACGCTTACGGTCAGTATGATGACAACCTGGTTCAGCGCGTTCCTAAAGACGTGTTCATGGGCGTTGACGAACTGCAGGTTGGCATGCGCTTCCTGGCGGAAACTGACCAGGGCCCGGTACCGGTTGAGATCACTGAAGTTGAAGACGACCACGTTGTGGTTGACGGCAACCACATGCTGGCTGGCCAGAACCTGAAATTCAACGTAGAAGTTGTTGCGATCCGTGAAGCAACCGAAGAAGAACTGGCTCACGGCCACGTTCACGGTGCGAACGGTCACGACCATGACCATGATCACGGCCACGACGGCTGCTGCGGTGGTCACGGCCACGATCACGACCATGGTCACGACCACGGTAAAGGTGGTTGCGGCAACGGTGGCTGCGGCTGCCACTAATACCCGTCGTCTTTCAAGCCGCAGGTGCGTTGGCTGCGACTCGAAATCCATAGGGTATTTGACATGTAGGCCCGGTAAGCTTCGCGCCACCGGGTACAAAAAAAGCGGGGAAATCCCGCTTTTTTTACGCCTCAATAATGAGGTGGTGGCGTCTCTTCTGACTGAGAGGCAATGTGCGACGACTGTGTTGCCTTCACTTTTTCAGTGAGAAGTCGCATTAAATCGCGCAGTTTTGCCATTTCAAGCTCATGAGCGGTTACGGTCTGGTTTAGCTCTTCGATGGTGATGTCCTGAAAAGCCAGTCGGCTTTCCAGCTCAGCCAGTCTCGCTTCAATCAATGTGTCCTTCATGGTTCACCTCGTCAATGTCACACTCGCCATAATGGGCCTGCGGCGGCGAAGTTTAACTGAGTTTATCGTCAAGTGCAGTATCCATCCCTTTGGTAAGAAACTTATTTAAACAAAAATAGTCTGAAAAGAGGCGAGAATCGGGAGAGTCTGTCTGTAGATTTCTTCCGCAACGATTTATAGTACGTCACTCATTTACGTTTAATGCTGGGGTGAGAGTCCCCAGGCCCTGGAGATATGGATGAAATCACTGTTCAAAGTAACGCTGCTGGCGACCACGATGGCTGTCGCATTCAATGCGCCACTGTCTTTCGCAGCTGACACCGCTGCGAAGCCTGCTGCGACTGCAGACAGCAAAGCGGCGTTCAAAAATGACGACCAGAAATCCGCCTACGCACTTGGCGCATCTCTGGGTCGTTACATGGAAAACTCTCTGAAAGAACAAGAGAAGCTGGGCATTAAACTGGACAAGGCTCAGCTGATCGCGGGTGTTCAGGATGCATTTGCTGACAAGAGCAAGCTGACTGACCAGGAAATCGAACAGACTCTGCAGGCGTTTGAAGCGCGTGTGAAAGGCGCTGCTCAGACCAAGATGGAAGCCGACGCAAAAGATAACGAAGCGAAAGGTAAAGCCTACCGCGATACGTTTGCTAAAGAGAAAGGTGTAAAAACCTCCTCTACCGGCCTGGTGTATAAAGTCGAGAAAGAAGGCACCGGCGACGCGCCTAAAGACAGCGACACCGTTGTGGTTAACTACAAAGGTACGCTGATCGACGGTAAAGAGTTCGACAACTCTTATACCCGCGGTGAGCCTCTCTCCTTCCGTCTGGACGGTGTGATCCCGGGCTGGACCGAAGGTCTGAAAAACATCAAGAAAGGCGGCAAGATCAAGCTGGTCATTCCACCAGATCTGGCTTACGGCAAAACCGGCGTTCCGGGTATCCCTGCGAACTCTACTCTGGTCTTCGACGTAGAACTGCTGGATATCAAACCGGCACCGAAAGCGGATGCGAAACCAGAAGCACCGGCTGACGATAAAGCCGCAGCAGCGAAGAAGTAATGTCACAGAAACCGCCGCCTTTAAGGCGGCGGTTTTTTTTATTGTGGGGCAGATATAATTAACACTGGAAAGCGTTATACACGCTGTATTAATTTAGTTGTCCGTGTAGATAATGAGCCTGCCCTGAAAACCTAACGACAGGCTCCTGAAAAGGAGTGTTTTTTTCATGTCCAGGTCGCTTTTAACCAACGAAACCAGTGAGCTTGATTTGCTGGATCAACGTCCCTTTGACCAGACCGACTTCGATATCCTGAAATCCTACGAAGCGGTGGTGGACGGGTTAGCGATGCTCATTGGCTCCCACTGCGAAATCGTATTGCACTCCCTGCAAGATCTGAAGTGTTCCGCCATCCGCATTGCTAATGGTGAGCATACCGGCCGTAAAATTGGTTCGCCAATCACCGACCTTGCATTGCGTATGTTGCATGACATGACCGGCGCGGACAGCAGCGTCTCAAAATGTTATTTCACCCGCGCTAAAAGCGGCGTGCTGATGAAATCAGAAACAATCGCTATTCGAAACCGTGACCATCGTGTCATCGGTTTGCTGTGCATCAACATGAACCTTGATGTGCCGTTCTCACAAATCATGAGTACCTTTATTCCTCCAGAAACGCCTGATGTAGGCTCTTCTGTGAATTTTGCCTCCTCTGTTGAAGACCTGGTGACCCAGACGCTTGAGTTCACCATTGAAGAGGTGAATGCCGATCGCAACGTATCCAACAACGCCAAGAATCGTCAGATCGTGCTGAACCTCTACGAGAAAGGGATTTTTGATATCAAAGACGCTATCAACCAGGTCGCCGATCGACTGAACATCTCCAAGCACACGGTCTACCTTTACATTCGTCAGTTCAAAAGCGGCGATTTCCTGGGGCAAGACAAGTAATGCGTTTTGCATTAATGGTGACAGGCCCGGCGTATGGAACTCAGCAGGCCAGCAGTGCGCTGCAGTTTGCGCAGGCGCTGCTTAACGCCGGACATGAACTGGCTAGCGTCTTCTTCTATCGGGAAGGGGTGTATAACGCGAACCGGTTTACATCACCGGCAAGCGATGAATTTGACCTGGTGCGTGCCTGGCAGGCGTTAAATGAACAGCATGGCGTTGAGCTGCATATCTGCGTGGCGGCGGCGCTGCGCCGCGGTGTGGCTGATACGACCGAAGCAGAACGTCTCGGTTTACCGGGGGCAAACCTTCAGCCGGGGTTTTCGTTAAGTGGCCTGGGCGCACTGGCGCAGGCTGCGCTTACCTGCGACAGAGTGGTGCAATTCTGATGAAGCGTGTGGCGTTTGTTTTCACCTCCGCTCCTCACGGCAGCGCCTCCGGTAGAGAAGGGCTAGATGCGTTACTGGCGACATCGGCATTAAGCGAGGATATCGGCGTTTTCTTTTTAGGGGATGGTGTGTTCCAGCTGCTGGCGGGCCAACGGCCGCAGGCTATTCTTGCGCGCGATTACATCGCGACCTTTAAAGTACTGCCGCTCTACGATATTGAAACCTTCTACGTTTGCGCCGACTCGCTCACTGCACGTGGGCTACATGATAAGACGTCATTCGTGCTGGATGTGACGATCCTTGCCTCCGGTGCGTTGCGCGAACAACTTTCTCACTACGATACTGTTCTGACTTTCTGAGGCTGTCATGCTCCATACCTTGAGCCATTCACCCTGGCAATGTGATATCGACGCGCTAATGAGTATGCTGCGCGAAGGTGACGATCTGCTGCTGATTCAGGACGGTGTGGCGGCTGCACTGGAAGGCAGTCGTTTCGTTGAAATTCTCAACAGTGCCCCCATATCTCTCTCTGCGCTGAAAGACGATCTTGATGCGCGAGGTCTTACTGGTCAAATTTCATCCAAAATTAACGTGGTTGGCTATACTGATTTCGTTAATCTAACGGTAAAGCACTCCAGTCAAATGAACTGGTGATCCGAGATCGCTGTATATTTCTTGACACCTTTTCGACGTGGCCCTAAAATTTCGCGTCCTCATATTGTATGAGGTCGATTTATTACGTGTTTACGAAGCAAAAGCTAAAACCAGGAGCTATTTAATGGCAACAGTTAACCAGCTGGTACGCAAACCACGCGCTCGCAAAGTTGCAAAAAGCAACGTGCCTGCGCTGGAAGCCTGCCCGCAGAAACGTGGCGTATGTACTCGTGTATATACCACCACTCCTAAGAAACCAAACTCCGCACTGCGTAAAGTATGCCGTGTGCGTTTGACTAACGGTTTTGAAGTGACTTCCTACATCGGTGGTGAAGGTCACAACCTGCAGGAACACTCCGTGATCCTGATCCGTGGCGGTCGTGTTAAAGACCTTCCGGGTGTTCGTTACCACACCGTCCGCGGTGCGCTCGACTGCTCTGGTGTTAAAGACCGTAAGCAGGCTCGCTCCAAGTACGGCGTGAAGCGTCCTAAGGCTTAATGGTTCTCCGTTAAGTAAGGCCAAACTGATTTACCTTAATGTCACACTAAACTCTTTGAGTTTTGGACAATCCTGAATTAACAACGGAGTATTCCCATGCCACGTCGTCGCGTCATTGGTCAGCGTAAAATCCTTCCAGATCCGAAATTCGGATCAGAACTGCTGGCAAAATTTGTAAATATCCTGATGGTAGATGGTAAAAAATCTACTGCAGAAGCAATCGTATACAGCGCGCTTGAGACCCTGGCTCAGCGTTCTGGTAAAAATGAACTGGAAGCTTTCGAAGTCGCTCTCGACAACGTTCGCCCAACTGTAGAAGTTAAGTCCCGCCGCGTTGGTGGTTCTACTTATCAGGTTCCAGTTGAAGTTCGTCCGGTTCGTCGTAATGCTCTGGCAATGCGTTGGATCGTTGAAGCTGCTCGTAAACGCGGTGATAAATCCATGGCTCTGCGTCTGGCGAACGAACTTTCTGATGCTGCAGACAACAAAGGTACTGCAGTTAAGAAACGTGAAGACGTTCACCGTATGGCAGAAGCCAACAAGGCGTTCGCACACTACCGTTGGTAATCCCTTCGGAGTCATAGTCACCAGGCGGGCGCTTCAGAGAAGCCGCCCGCTCTGGGTTACTTAACTGAACGCCTAAAGAAACAAACGAGGAATCAAATGGCTCGTACAACACCCATCGCACGCTACCGTAACATCGGTATCAGTGCGCACATCGACGCCGGTAAAACCACTACTACCGAACGTATTCTGTTCTACACCGGTGTAAACCATAAAATCGGTGAAGTTCATGACGGCGCAGCTACCATGGACTGGATGGAACAGGAGCAGGAGCGTGGTATTACTATCACCTCCGCAGCGACTACTGCATTCTGGTCAGGTATGGCTAAGCAGTACGAACCGCATCGCGTAAACATCATCGACACCCCAGGCCACGTTGACTTCACCATCGAAGTAGAACGTTCCATGCGTGTTCTTGACGGTGCGGTAATGGTTTACTGCGCAGTTGGTGGTGTTCAGCCACAGTCTGAAACCGTATGGCGTCAGGCTAACAAATATAAAGTTCCACGCATCGCGTTCGTTAACAAAATGGACCGTATGGGTGCTAACTTCCTGAAAGTTGTTGGTCAGATCAAATCCCGTCTGGGCGCGAACCCTGTTCCGCTGCAGCTGGCAATTGGTGCTGAAGAAGGTTTCACCGGCGTTATCGACCTGGTGAAAATGAAAGCCATCAACTGGAACGAAGAAGACGCAGGCGTTACCTTCGTTTACGAAGATATCCCAGCTGAGATGCAGGACCTGGCTGACGAATGGCACCAGAACCTGATCGAATCCGCAGCGGAAGCTTCGGAAGAGCTGATGGAGAAATACCTGGGTGGTGAAGAACTGACTGAAGAAGAGATCAAAAAAGCTCTGCGTCAGCGCGTTCTGAACAACGAAATCATCCTGGTAACCTGTGGTTCTGCGTTCAAGAACAAAGGTGTTCAGGCGATGCTGGATGCGGTAATTGATTACCTGCCATCCCCGGTTGACGTTCCTGCGATCAACGGCATCCTGGACGACGGTAAAGATACCCCGGCTGAGCGTCACGCAAGTGATGAAGAGCCGTTCTCTGCACTGGCGTTCAAAATTGCTACCGACCCATTCGTGGGTAACCTGACCTTCTTCCGCGTTTACTCTGGTGTGGTTAACTCCGGTGACACCATCCTGAACTCCGTGAAAGCGGCGCGTGAGCGTTTTGGCCGTATCGTACAGATGCACGCTAACAAACGTGAAGAGATCAAAGAAGTTCGTGCGGGCGACATCGCTGCAGCAATCGGTCTGAAAGACGTGACCACTGGTGACACCCTGTGTGACCAGGACCACCCGATCATTCTGGAGCGTATGGAATTCCCAGAGCCGGTAATCTCCATCGCTGTTGAACCAAAAACCAAAGCTGACCAGGAAAAAATGGGTCTGGCTCTGGGTCGTCTGGCGAAAGAGGATCCATCATTCCGCGTATGGACTGATGAAGAATCTAACCAGACCATCATCGCTGGTATGGGTGAACTGCACCTGGACATCATCGTTGACCGTATGAAGCGTGAATTCAACGTTGAAGCTAACGTGGGTAAACCTCAGGTTGCTTACCGCGAAGCGATTCGTGCGAAAGTTACCGATGTTGAAGGTAAACACGCTAAGCAGTCTGGTGGTCGCGGTCAGTACGGTCACGTTGTGATCGACATGTACCCACTGGAGCCGGGCTCTAACCCTAAAGGTTACGAGTTCATCAACGACATCAAAGGTGGTGTAATTCCTGGCGAATACATCCCTGCTGTTGATAAAGGCATCCAGGAGCAGCTGAAAGCTGGTCCTCTGGCTGGTTATCCGGTTGTTGACATGGGTGTTCGTCTGCACTTCGGTTCTTACCACGACGTTGACTCCTCTGAACTGGCGTTTAAACTGGCTGCGTCTCTTGCCTTTAAAGAAGGCTTTAAGAAAGCAAAACCAGTTCTGCTTGAGCCAATCATGAAGGTTGAAGTAGAAACTCCTGAAGAGAACACCGGTGACGTTATCGGTGACTTGAGCCGTCGTCGCGGCATGCTGCGCGGTCAGGAATCCGAAGTAACTGGCGTTAAGATCCACGCTGAAGTTCCGCTGTCTGAAATGTTCGGATATGCAACTCAGCTGCGTTCTCTGACCAAAGGTCGTGCATCATACACTATGGAATTCCTGAAGTATGATGATGCGCCAAACAACGTTGCTCAGGCCGTTATCGAAGCCCGTGGTAAGTAATCCACAGGATTAAAACCTAAGTCCCGTGCTCTCTCCGAAGGGGAGAGCACTATAGTAAGGAATATAGCCGTGTCTAAAGAAAAATTTGAACGTACAAAACCGCACGTCAACGTTGGTACTATCGGCCACGTTGACCATGGTAAAACTACCCTGACCGCTGCAATCACTACCGTACTGGCTAAAACCTACGGTGGTTCTGCTCGTGCATTCGACCAGATCGATAACGCGCCAGAAGAAAAAGCTCGTGGTATCACCATCAACACTTCTCACGTTGAATATGACACCCCGACTCGCCACTACGCACACGTAGACTGCCCAGGCCACGCCGACTATGTTAAAAACATGATCACCGGTGCTGCGCAGATGGACGGCGCGATCCTGGTTGTTGCTGCGACTGACGGCCCTATGCCTCAGACTCGTGAGCACATCCTGCTGGGTCGTCAGGTAGGCGTTCCTTACATCATCGTGTTCCTGAACAAATGCGACATGGTTGATGACGAAGAGCTGCTGGAACTGGTAGAGATGGAAGTTCGTGAACTGCTGTCTCAGTACGATTTCCCAGGCGATGACACTCCAATCATCCGTGGTTCTGCTCTGAAAGCGCTGGAAGGCGAAGCAGAGTGGGAAGCGAAGATTGTTGAGCTGGCTGGCTTCCTGGATTCTTACATCCCAGAACCAGAGCGTGCGATTGACAAGCCATTCCTGCTGCCAATCGAAGACGTATTCTCCATCTCCGGTCGTGGTACCGTTGTTACCGGTCGTGTAGAGCGCGGTATCGTTAAAGTTGGCGAAGAAGTTGAAATCGTTGGTATCAAAGAGACTGTTAAGTCTACCTGTACTGGCGTTGAAATGTTCCGCAAACTGCTGGACGAAGGCCGTGCTGGTGAGAACGTTGGTGTTCTGCTGCGTGGTATCAAACGTGAAGAAATCGAACGTGGTCAGGTTCTGGCGAAGCCAGGCTCAATCAAGCCACACACCAAGTTCGAATCTGAAGTTTATATCCTGTCCAAAGACGAAGGCGGCCGTCATACTCCGTTCTTCAAAGGCTACCGTCCACAGTTCTACTTCCGTACGACTGACGTGACCGGTACCATCGAACTGCCAGAAGGCGTTGAGATGGTAATGCCAGGCGACAACATCAAAATGGTTGTTACCCTGATCCACCCAATCGCAATGGACGATGGTCTGCGCTTCGCAATCCGCGAAGGCGGCCGTACCGTTGGCGCGGGTGTTGTTGCTAAAGTTCTGGGTTAAGTTATTATCCCCGAATAAAAAAGGACGCTTCGGCGTCCTTTTTGTTATCTGTACATTCTGAACTCGTCACAAATGTACGAATTTTTTGTCTGCTCCCGCCACGTATTCTGACGCTTGTGCTATTGTAATCATAACCATTCTCACTTACACTTTGCGCATATTTTGAACGGGAGTGCGTATGTACGTTTGTTTATGTAATGGTGTGAGTGACAAAAAAATTCGTCAGGCCGTTCGCCAGTTCCAGCCACAGTCCTTCCAGCAGCTTCGCAAGTTTATTCCAGTGGGAAATCAATGCGGTAAGTGTGTTCGCGCAGCGCGTGAGATAATGCAGGACGAATTGATGCAGATCCCGGAATTCAAAGAGATCGCGTAAGCGCCTATCTTTTTTTTGACATCCCTGTAGCCCGATCTACGCTTCAATGAGTGGAAGCGGAGGGACTATATAATGAAAGGTGATGTTAAAATCATAAGTTATCTCAATAAATTATTGGGAAATGAGCTTGTCGCAATCAATCAGTATTTTCTCCATGCAAGAATGTTCAAAAACTGGGGACTGACTCGCCTCAACGATGTCGAATACCATGAGTCCATCGATGAGATGAAACACGCCGATAAATACATCGAGCGTATTTTATTCCTTGAAGGCATCCCCAACCTGCAGGATCTCGGTAAACTTGGCATCGGCGAAGATGTTGAAGAGATGCTACGTTCCGACCTGGCGCTAGAACTTGATGGCGCGAAAGATCTTCGTGAAGCCATTGCTTATGCCGACAGCGTCCATGACTACGTCAGCCGCGATATGATGATCCAGATATTGGCTGATGAGGAAGGACACATCGACTGGCTGGAAACCGAGCTGGACCTCATCAGTAAAATTGGCCTGCAAAACTACCTTCAGTCGCAGATTAAAGTGGAAAGTTAATCAGGTTTTGCCAGCCAACGCATAAACCCGCTGCCGCCAGAAATGGCCCAAAAGGCAGTGGGTTTTTTAATGTCCGTTTATCAGGGTTGAGCAAGGGCAGGATAAGCGCGCACAGAAGCGCCATTAGCGCCGCAACCAGGGCCAGCATCGGCAGCACGCACCAGCCATACCAGGCGCCCAAAGCACCCAGGTATTTCACATCTCCATAGCCCATTCCTTCATGTCGAAACATTAGCCGATAGCCCCAATAAATCACTGCAAATCCGGTGTAGCCGGCTATCGCCCCAACCACTGCGCTGGCGAGAAAATCAGGACGGAGGCAAAGCTGAAACAGCAAACCAGACCATAGTAGCGGGCAGAGGTATTTATCAGGAAGAATGCCGGACCGGATGTCTTCGCGAATCAGCAAACCAGTCAGACAAAAATAGACCATGAGGAAGGGAAGGTAAGTAAACATGCTGTAAGCCTCGAAAAGGATGTCAGCGTATCCTCTTCGCACTGCATGTCACCGGCAATGGGCTAAGTCAGAGAGTGCGCAGGGAGTTCAGAAGAAGAAGTGCAATGCGAGACATTGCGAGAAATGTTGCGAGGTGCTGCGCACTTCAAACCTTTCACGCCTAATTTCTAAACGGCGCTTGCGTCTGGCCCAGATTTACGTATAATGCGCGGGCTTGTCGTAATTGACGGCTGGTTCAATCTGAACCTGAGCGACGCATTTTGTTGCTTAACAATGCTCCCAATAGGGGGGCTACGTAAGAACGGTTACACTCTCCCATCAATCGTAATGGGTTTGAGTAGTGATCATTTTCGTTTATAAAATAATTGGAGCTCTGGTCTCATGCAGAACCAAAGAATCCGTATCCGCCTGAAAGCGTTTGATCATCGTCTGATCGATCAATCAACCGCGGAAATCGTCGAGACTGCTAAGCGCACTGGTGCGCAAGTCCGTGGTCCGATCCCGCTGCCGACCCGCAAAGAGCGCTTTACCGTTCTGATCTCCCCGCACGTTAACAAAGACGCGCGTGATCAGTATGAAATTCGCACTCACAAGCGTCTGGTTGACATCGTTGAGCCAACTGAGAAAACCGTTGATGCTCTGATGCGTCTGGATCTGGCTGCCGGTGTAGACGTGCAGATCAGCCTGGGTTGATCAGGTCATCGAGCGATTGAGAGGTTGATACAATGATTGGTTTAGTCGGTAAAAAAGTGGGTATGACCCGCATCTTCACTGAAGATGGCGTCTCTATCCCAGTAACCGTAATCGAAGTTGAAGCAAACCGCGTTACTCAGATCAAAGATCTGGCTAACGATGGCTACCGCGCTGTTCAGGTGACCACTGGTGCTAAAAAAGCTAACCGTGTAACCAAACCTGAAGCGGGTCACTTCGCTAAAGCTGGCGTTGAAGCTGGCCGTGGTCTGTGGGAATTCCGTCTTGCTGAAGGCGAAGAGTTCACCGTAGGTCAGGACATTAGCGTTGAGCTGTTTGCTGACGTTAAAAAAGTTGACGTAACCGGTACCTCTAAAGGTAAAGGTTTTGCTGGTACCGTTAAGCGCTGGAACTTCCGTACCCAAGACGCTACTCACGGTAACTCCTTGTCTCACCGCGTTCCGGGTTCTATCGGTCAGAACCAGACTCCGGGCAAAGTGTTCAAAGGCAAGAAAATGGCAGGTCAGCTGGGTAACGAACGTGTGACCGTTCAGAGCCTGGACGTAGTACGTGTTGACGCTGAGCGCAACCTGCTGCTGGTGAAAGGTGCAGTTCCGGGTGCAACCGGTAGCGACCTGATCGTTAAACCAGCTGTGAAGGCGTAAGGGGATAGCAATGGAATTAGTATTGAAAGACGCGCAGAGCGCGCTGACTGTTTCCGAAACTACCTTCGGTCGTGATTTCAACGAAGCGCTGGTTCACCAGGTTGTTGTTGCTTATGCAGCTGGTGCTCGTCAGGGTACTCGTGCTCAGAAGACTCGTGCTGAAGTAACTGGTTCTGGCAAAAAGCCATGGCGCCAGAAAGGTACCGGCCGTGCGCGTTCAGGTTCTATCAAGAGCCCGATCTGGCGTTCAGGTGGCGTGACCTTCGCTGCGCGTCCACAGGACCACAGTCAAAAAGTTAACAAAAAGATGTACCGCGGCGCGCTGAAAAGCATTCTGTCCGAACTGGTACGTCAGGATCGTCTGATCGTTGTCGAATCATTCTCTGTTGAAGCGCCTAAAACTAAGCTGCTGGCACAGAAACTGAAAGACATGGCTCTGGAAGATGTGCTGATCATCACCGGTGAGCTGGACGAAAACCTGTTCCTGGCCGCACGTAACCTGCATAAGGTTGACGTACGCGATGCGACTGGTATTGACCCGGTTAGCCTGATCGCCTTCGACAAAGTCGTAATGACTGCTGATGCTGTTAAGCAAGTTGAGGAGATGCTGGCATGATTCGTGAAGAACGTCTGCTGAAGGTGCTTCGTGCACCGCACGTTTCTGAAAAAGCGTCTGCTGCGATGGAAAAAACTAACACCATCGTTCTCAAAGTTGCTAAAGACGCGACCAAAGCAGAGATCAAAGCTGCTGTGCAGAAACTGTTTGAAGTCGAAGTCGAAGTCGTTAACACCCTGGTAGTTAAAGGGAAAGTTAAACGTCAAGGACAGCGTATCGGTCGTCGTAGCGACTGGAAAAAAGCTTACGTCACCCTGAAGGAAGGCCAGAATCTGGACTTCGTTGGCGGCGCTGAGTAAGTCGGAGGAGTAATACAATGGCAGTTGTTAAATGTAAACCGACATCTCCGGGTCGTCGCCACGTAGTTAAAGTGGTTAACCCTGAGCTGCACAAGGGCAAACCTTTTGCTCCGTTGCTGGAAAAAAACAGCAAATCCGGTGGTCGTAACAACAATGGCCGTATCACCACTCGTCACATCGGTGGTGGCCACAAGCAGGCTTATCGTATTGTTGACTTCAAACGCAACAAAGACGGTATCCCAGCAGTTGTTGAGCGTCTTGAGTACGATCCGAACCGTTCCGCGAACATCGCGCTGGTTCTGTACAAAGATGGCGAACGCCGTTACATCCTGGCCCCTAAAGGCCTGAAAGCTGGCGACCAGATTCAGTCTGGCGTTGATGCTGCAATCAAAGCAGGTAACACCCTGCCGATGCGCAATATCCCGGTTGGTTCTACCGTTCATAACGTAGAAATGAAACCAGGTAAAGGCGGTCAGCTGGCACGTTCCGCTGGTACTTACGTTCAGATCGTTGCTCGTGACGGTGCTTATGTCACCCTGCGTCTGCGTTCTGGTGAAATGCGTAAAGTCGAAGCAGACTGCCGCGCTACTCTGGGCGAAGTTGGCAATGCTGAGCATATGCTGCGCGTTCTGGGTAAAGCAGGTGCTGCACGCTGGCGTGGTATTCGTCCTACCGTTCGCGGTACTGCGATGAACCCAGTCGATCACCCACATGGTGGTGGTGAAGGTCGTAACTTTGGTAAGCACCCGGTATCTCCGTGGGGCGTTCAGACCAAAGGTAAGAAGACCCGCAGCAACAAGCGTACTGATAAATTTATCGTACGTCGCCGTAGCAAATAATTTTAGAGGATAAGCCATGCCACGTTCTCTCAAGAAAGGTCCTTTTATTGACCTGCACTTGCTGAAGAAGGTAGAGAAAGCGGTGGAAAGCGGAGACAAGAAGCCCCTGCGCACTTGGTCCCGTCGTTCAACGATCTTTCCTAACATGATCGGTTTGACCATCGCTGTCCATAATGGTCGTCAGCACGTTCCAGTCTTTGTAACCGACGAAATGGTTGGTCACAAACTGGGTGAATTCGCACCGACTCGTACTTATCGCGGCCACGCTGCTGATAAAAAAGCGAAGAAGAAATAAGGTAGGAGGAAGAGATGGAAACTTTAGCTCAACATCGCCATGCTCGTTCTTCTGCTCAGAAGGTTCGCCTTGTTGCTGACCTGATTCGCGGTAAGAAAGTGTCGCAGGCCCTGGACATCCTGACCTATACCAACAAGAAAGCTGCGGTATTGGTCAAGAAAGTACTGGAATCTGCCATTGCTAATGCTGAACACAACGATGGCGCTGACATCGACGATCTGAAAGTTGCGAAAATTTTCGTAGATGAAGGCCCAAGCATGAAGCGCATTATGCCGCGTGCGAAAGGTCGTGCAGATCGCATCCTGAAGCGCACCAGCCACATTACTGTGGTTGTGTCCGATCGCTGAGACTCTGGAGACTAGCAATGGGTCAGAAAGTACATCCTAATGGTATTCGCCTGGGTATTGTAAAACCATGGAACTCAACCTGGTTTGCGAACACCAAAGAATTCGCTGACAACCTGGACAGCGATTTTAAAGTACGTCAGTACCTGACTAAGGAACTGGCTAAAGCGTCTGTATCTCGTATCGTTATCGAGCGTCCAGCTAAGAGCATCCGTGTGACTATTCACACTGCTCGTCCTGGCATCGTGATCGGTAAGAAAGGCGAAGACGTAGAAAAACTGCGCAAGGTCGTAGCGGATATCGCTGGCGTTCCTGCACAGATCAATATCGCTGAAGTTCGTAAGCCTGAACTGGACGCTAAATTGGTTGCTGACAGCATCACTTCACAGCTGGAACGTCGCGTTATGTTCCGTCGTGCTATGAAGCGTGCTGTACAGAACGCAATGCGTCTGGGCGCTAAAGGTATCAAAGTTGAAGTTAGCGGCCGTCTGGGCGGCGCGGAAATCGCACGTACCGAATGGTACCGCGAAGGTCGCGTACCGCTGCACACTCTGCGTGCTGACATTGACTACAACACCTCTGAAGCGCACACCACTTACGGTGTAATCGGCGTTAAGGTATGGATCTTCAAAGGTGAGATCCTGGGTGGTATGGCTGCTGTTGAACAACCGGAAAAACCGGCTGCGCAACCTAAAAAGCAGCAGCGTAAAGGCCGTAAATAAGGAGCGTCGCTGATGTTACAACCAAAGCGTACAAAATTCCGTAAAGTGCACAAAGGCCGCAACCGTGGTCTGGCGCAGGGTACGGATGTTAGCTTCGGCACTTTCGGTCTGAAAGCTGTTGGCCGTGGTCGTCTGACTGCACGTCAGATCGAAGCAGCACGTCGTGCAATGACCCGTGCAGTTAAGCGTCAAGGTAAGATCTGGATCCGTGTATTCCCGGACAAACCGATCACCGAGAAGCCACTGGAAGTTCGTATGGGTAAAGGTAAAGGTAACGTGGAGTACTGGGTTGCCTTGATCCAACCGGGCAAAGTCCTTTATGAAATGGACGGTGTTCCGGAAGAGCTGGCCCGTGAAGCCTTCGGCCTGGCAGCAGCGAAACTGCCTATCAAAACCACCTTTGTAACTAAGACGGTGATGTAATGAAAGCAAATGAGCTGCGTGAAAAAAGCGTTGAAGAACTGAACGCTGAGCTGCTGAACCTGCTGCGTGAGCAGTTCAACCTGCGTATGCAGGCTGCCAGTGGCCAGCTGCAACAGACTCACCTGCTGAAGCAAGTGCGTCGTAATGTTGCACGCGTTAAGACTTTACTGACTCAGAAGGCGGGTGCGTAATGACCGATAAAATCCGTACTCTGCAAGGTCGTGTTGTTAGCGACAAAATGGAGAAATCCATTGTTGTAGCTATCGAACGTATTGTGAAACACCCGATCTACGGTAAATTCATCAAGCGTACGACCAAACTGCACGTACATGACGAGAACAACGAATGTGGTATCGGCGACAAGGTTGAAATCCGTGAATGCCGTCCACTGTCCAAGACTAAGTCCTGGACGCTGGTTCGCGTTGTAGAGAAAGCGGTTCTGTAATAGAGTACGCATTCTCAATACGAATAAACGGCTCAGCGATGAGCCGTTTATTTTTTCTACCCATATTGCAGAAGCGGTGTTATAATGCCGCGCCCTCGATATGGGGCTTTTTAACGGCTCTGATTTTAGAGTCTCAGGTAGTAGTTGACATTAGCGGAGCACTGAAATGATCCAAGAACAGACTATGCTGAACGTCGCCGACAACTCCGGTGCACGTCGCGTAATGTGTATCAAGGTTCTGGGTGGCTCGCACCGTCGCTACGCAGGCGTAGGCGACATCATCAAGATCACCATCAAAGAAGCAATTCCACGTGGTAAGGTCAAAAAAGGTGATGTGCTGAAAGCGGTAGTGGTGCGCACCAGGAAGGGTGTTCGTCGCCCTGACGGTTCTGTCATTCGCTTCGATGGTAATGCATGCGTTATTTTAAACAATAACAGCGAGCAGCCTATCGGCACGCGTATCTTTGGGCCGGTAACTCGTGAACTTCGTACTGAAAAGTTCATGAAAATTATCTCTCTGGCACCAGAAGTACTCTAAGGAGCGAATCATGGCAGCGAAAATCCGTCGTGATGACGAAGTTATCGTGTTAACCGGTAAAGATAAAGGTAAACGCGGTAAAGTAAAAAATGTTCTGTCTTCCGGCAAACTCGTCGTTGAAGGTATCAACCTGGTTAAGAAACATCAGAAGCCGGTTCCGGCCCTGAACCAACCAGGCGGCATCGTTGAAAAAGAAGCTGCTATTCAGGTTTCTAACGTTGCAATCTTCAATGCGGCTACCGGCAAGGCTGACCGTGTAGGCTTTAGATTCGAAGACGGCAAAAAAGTCCGTTTCTTCAAGTCTAACAGCGAAACTATCAAGTAATTTGGAGTAGTACGATGGCGAAACTGCATGATTACTACAAAGACGAAGTAGTTAACAAACTCATGACTGAGTTTAACTACAATTCTGTCATGCAAGTCCCTCGGGTCGAGAAGATCACCCTGAACATGGGTGTTGGTGAAGCGATCGCTGACAAGAAACTGCTGGATAACGCAGCAGCTGACCTGACAGCAATCTCCGGTCAAAAGCCGTTGATCACCAAAGCACGCAAATCAGTTGCAGGCTTCAAAATCCGTCAGGGCTATCCGATCGGCTGTAAAGTAACTCTGCGTGGCGAACGCATGTGGGAGTTCTTTGAGCGTCTGATCACTATTGCTGTTCCACGTATCCGTGACTTCCGTGGCTTGTCCGCTAAGTCTTTCGACGGTCGTGGTAACTACAGCATGGGTGTCCGTGAGCAGATCATCTTCCCAGAAATCGACTACGATAAAGTCGACCGCGTGCGTGGTTTGGATATTACCATTACCACTACTGCGAAATCTGACGAAGAAGGCCGTGCTCTGCTGGCTGCCTTTGACTTCCCGTTCCGCAAGTAAGGTAGGGTTACTGAATGGCTAAGCAATCAATGAAAGCACGCGAAGTAAAGCGCGTAGCTTTAGCTGATAAATTCTTCGCTAAACGCGCTGAACTGAAAGCGATCATTTCTGATGTGAACGCTTCCGACGAAGATCGTTGGAATGCGGTTCTCAAGCTGCAGTCTCTGCCGCGTGATTCCAGCCCGTCTCGTCAGCGTAACCGCTGTCGTCAAACAGGTCGTCCACATGGTTATGTGGGCAAGTTTGGGTTGAGCCGTATCAAACTGCGTGAAGCCGCCATGCGCGGTGAAGTACCAGGCTTGAAAAAGGCTAGCTGGTAATTACCAATTGAATCACGGGAGTAAAGACAGATGAGCATGCAAGATCCGATCGCGGATATGCTGACCCGTATCCGTAACGGTCAGGCCGCGAACAAAGTTGCGGTCACCATGCCTTCCGCCAAGCTGAAAGTGGCAATTGCCAACGTGCTGAAGGAAGAAGGTTTTATCGAAGATTTTAAAGTTGAAGGCGACACCAAGCCGGAACTGGAACTTACTCTCAAGTATTTCCAGGGTAAAGCTGTTGTAGAAAGCATTCAGCGTGTCAGCCGCCCAGGCCTGCGCATCTATAAGAAAAAAGATGAGCTGCCAAAAGTTATGGCTGGTCTTGGTATCGCAGTTGTTTCTACCTCTAAAGGTGTTATGACTGATCGTGCAGCGCGCCAAGCTGGTCTTGGTGGCGAAATTATCTGCTACGTAGCCTAATCGGAGGAAAGAATGTCTCGTGTTGCTAAAGCACCGGTCGTCATTCCTGCCGGCGTTGATGTAAAAATCGACGGTCAGGTTATTACGATCAAAGGTAAAAACGGCGAGCTGACTCGTACCCTCAACAATGCTGTTGAAGTTAAACATGCAGATAATGCTCTGACCTTCGGTCCACGTGATGGTTTCGTGGATGGATGGGCTCAGGCTGGTACCGCGCGTGCCCTGCTGAACTCAATGGTTGTTGGTGTTACCGAAGGCTTCACTAAAAAGCTTCAGCTGGTTGGTGTAGGTTATCGTGCAGCGATCAAAGGGAATGCAGTAGGCCTGTCTCTGGGCTTCTCACACCCTGTTGAGCATCCGCTGCCGGCCGGTATCACTGCAGAATGTCCGACTCAAACTGAAATCGTGCTGAAAGGCGCTGATAAACAGCTGATCGGTCAGGTTGCAGCAGATCTGCGCGCCTACCGTCGTCCTGAGCCTTATAAAGGCAAGGGTGTTCGTTACGCCGACGAAGTCGTGCGTACCAAAGAGGCTAAGAAGAAGTAAGGTAACACTATGGATAAGAAATCTGCTCGTATCCGTCGTGCGACCCGCGCACGCCGCAAGCTCAAAGAGCTGGGTGCAACTCGCCTGGTGGTACATCGTACCCCGCGTCATATTTACGCACAGGTAATTGCACCGAACGGTTCTGAAGTTCTGGTAGCTGCTTCTACTGTAGAAAAAGCTATCTCAGAACAATTGAAGTACACCGGTAACAAAGACGCCGCTGCAGCTGTAGGTAAAGCTGTTGCTGAACGCGCTCTGGAAAAAGGCATCAGCAATGTTTCCTTTGACCGTTCCGGGTTCCAATATCATGGTCGTGTCCAGGCACTGGCAGATGCTGCCCGTGAAGCTGGCCTTCAGTTCTAAGGTAGAGGTGTAAGATGGCTCACATCGAAAAACAGGCTGGCGAACTGCAGGAAAAGCTGATCGCGGTTAACCGCGTATCTAAAACCGTAAAAGGTGGTCGTATTTTCTCCTTCACAGCTCTGACTGTAGTTGGCGATGGTAACGGTCGCGTTGGTTTTGGTTACGGTAAAGCGCGTGAAGTTCCAGCAGCGATCCAGAAAGCGATGGAAAAAGCCCGTCGCAATATGATTAACGTCGCGCTGAACAACGGCACCCTGCAACACCCAGTTAAAGGTGTTCACACGGGTTCTCGTGTATTCATGCAGCCAGCTTCAGAAGGTACCGGTATTATTGCCGGTGGTGCAATGCGCGCCGTTCTGGAAGTTGCTGGAGTTCATAACGTTCTGGCTAAAGCATATGGTTCCACCAACCCGATTAACGTGGTTCGTGCAACTATTGATGGCCTGGAAAATATGAATTCTCCAGAAATGGTCGCTGCCAAGCGTGGTAAATCCGTTGAAGAAATTCTGGGGTAATTGACCATGGCAAAGACTATTAAAATCACTCAAACCCGCAGTGCAATCGGTCGTCTGCCGAAACACAAGGCAACGCTGCTTGGCCTGGGTCTGCGTCGTATTGGTCATACCGTTGAGCGCGAGGATACTCCCGCTGTTCGTGGTATGGTCAACGCGGTTTACTTCATGGTTAAAGTTGAGGAGTAAGAGATGCGTTTAAATACTCTGTCTCCGGCCGAAGGCTCTAAAAAGGCGGGTAAACGCCTGGGTCGTGGTATCGGTTCTGGCCTCGGTAAAACCGGTGGTCGTGGTCACAAAGGTCAGAACTCTCGTTCTGGCGGTGGCGTACGTCGCGGTTTCGAGGGTGGTCAGATGCCACTGTACCGTCGTCTGCCGAAGTTCGGCTTCACCTCTCGCAAAGCAGCGATCACAGCGGAAATCCGTCTGTCTGACCTGGCGAAAGTTGAAGGCGGCGTTGTAGACCTGAACACGCTGAAAGCAGCAAACATTATCGGAATCCAGATCGAGTTCGCGAAAGTGATCCTGGCTGGTGAAGTTTCTACTCCGGTAACTGTTCGTGGCCTGCGTGTTACTAAAGGTGCTCGTGCTGCTATCGAAGCTGCTGGCGGTAAAATTGAGGAATAAGTAGCAGATGGCTAAGCAACCGGGATTAGATTTTCAAAGTGCCAAAGGTGGATTTGGCGAGCTGAAACGCAGACTGCTGTTTGTTATCGGCGCGCTGATTGTGTTCCGTGTTGGCTCTTTTATTCCGATCCCTGGTATCGATGCCGCTGTACTTGCCAAACTGCTTGAGCAACAGCGAGGCACCATCATTGAAATGTTCAACATGTTCTCTGGTGGTGCTCTCAGCCGTGCTTCAATCTTTGCACTGGGTATTATGCCGTACATTTCGGCATCTATTATCATCCAGCTGCTGACGGTCGTTCATCCGGCCCTGGCAGAGCTGAAGAAAGAAGGGGAGTCTGGACGTCGTAAGATAAGCCAGTACACCCGTTACGGCACTCTGGTGCTGGCAATATTCCAGTCGATCGGTATTGCTACCGGTCTTCCGAATATGCCTGGTATGCAGGGCCTGGTGTTAAACCCGGGCTTTGCATTCTATTTCACCGCTGTTGTAAGTCTGGTCACAGGGACCATGTTCCTGATGTGGCTCGGCGAACAGATTACTGAGCGAGGTATCGGTAACGGTATCTCAATCATTATCTTCGCCGGTATTGTTGCGGGCCTCCCGCCAGCCATCGCCCATACTATCGAGCAAGCGCGTCAAGGCGACCTGCACTTCCTCCTGTTGCTGTTGGTTGCAGTATTAGTATTTGCAGTGACGTTCTTTGTTGTCTTCGTTGAACGTGGTCAACGCCGCATTGTGGTGAACTACGCTAAACGTCAGCAGGGTCGTCGTGTCTATGCTGCACAGAGCACACATTTACCGCTGAAAGTGAACATGGCGGGGGTTATCCCGGCTATCTTCGCTTCCAGTATTATTCTGTTCCCAGCGACCATCGCGTCATGGTTCGGGGGCGGGACTGGTTGGAACTGGCTGACAACAATTTCGCTGTATTTGCAGCCTGGGCAACCACTTTATGTGTTACTCTATGCGTCTGCGATCATCTTCTTCTGTTTCTTCTACACGGCGTTGGTCTTCAACCCGCGTGAAACAGCAGATAACCTGAAGAAGTCCGGTGCATTTGTACCAGGAATTCGTCCGGGAGAGCAAACGGCGAAGTATATCGATAAAGTAATGACTCGCCTGACTTTGGTTGGTGCGCTTTATATTACTTTTATCTGCCTGATCCCGGAGTTCATGCGTGATGCGATGAAAGTGCCGTTCTACTTCGGTGGAACCTCGCTGCTTATCGTTGTTGTCGTGATTATGGACTTTATGGCTCAAGTGCAAACTCTGATGATGTCCAGTCAGTATGAGTCTGCATTGAAGAAGGCGAACCTGAAAGGCTACGGCCGCTAAATGGTCGTCTGAGAAGTTACGGAGAGTAAAAATGAAAGTTCGTGCTTCCGTCAAGAAATTATGCCGTAACTGCAAAATCGTTAAGCGTGATGGTGTCATCCGTGTGATTTGCAGTGCCGAGCCGAAGCATAAACAGCGCCAAGGCTGATTATTTCGCATATTTTTCTTGCAAAGTTGGGTTGAGCTGGCTAGATTAGCCAGCCAATCTTTTGTATGTCTGTACGTTTCCATTTGAGTATCCTGAAAACGGGCTTTTCAGCATGGTGCGTACATATTAAATAGTAGGAGTGCATAGTGGCCCGTATAGCAGGCATTAACATTCCTGATCAGAAACATGCCGTGATCGCATTAACTTCGATCTACGGCGTCGGCAAGACCCGTTCCAAAGCCATTCTGGCTGCAGCGGGTATCGCTGAAGATGTTAAGATCAGTGAGCTGTCTGAAGAACAAATCGACACGCTGCGTGACGAAGTTGCCAAATTTGTCGTTGAAGGTGATCTGCGCCGTGAAATCAGCATGAGCATCAAGCGCCTGATGGATCTTGGTTGCTATCGCGGTTTGCGTCATCGTCGTGGTCTGCCAGTGCGCGGTCAGCGTACGAAGACCAACGCACGTACCCGTAAGGGTCCGCGCAAACCGATCAAGAAATAATCGGGGTGATTGAATAATGGCAAAGGCACCAGTTCGTGCACGTAAACGTGTAAGAAAACAAGTCTCTGACGGCGTGGCTCATATCCATGCTTCTTTCAACAACACCATCGTTACTATTACTGATCGTCAGGGTAACGCTTTGGGTTGGGCAACAGCCGGTGGTTCCGGTTTCCGTGGTTCTCGCAAATCTACTCCGTTCGCAGCTCAGGTTGCAGCAGAGCGTTGCGCTGAAGCCGTAAAAGAATACGGCATCAAGAATCTGGAAGTTATGGTTAAAGGTCCGGGTCCGGGTCGTGAATCTACTGTTCGCGCTCTGAACGCCGCTGGTTTCCGCATCACGAATATTACTGATGTGACTCCGATCCCTCATAACGGTTGTCGTCCGCCGAAAAAACGTCGCGTATAACGCTCCGTTTTTTAGGTTAGTTGGAGATAGAAAATGGCAAGATATTTGGGTCCTAAGCTCAAGCTGAGCCGTCGTGAGGGCACCGACTTATTCCTTAAGTCTGGCGTTCGCGCGATCGATACCAAGTGTAAAATTGAACAAGCTCCTGGCCAGCACGGTGCGCGTAAACCGCGTCTGTCTGACTATGGTGTGCAGTTGCGTGAAAAGCAAAAAGTTCGCCGTATCTACGGTGTGCTGGAGCGTCAGTTCCGTAACTACTATAAAGAAGCAGCACGTCTGAAAGGCAACACAGGTGAAAACCTGCTGGCCCTGCTGGAAGGTCGTCTGGACAACGTTGTATACCGTATGGGCTTCGGCGCTACTCGTGCTGAATCACGCCAGTTGGTTAGCCACAAAGCAATCATGGTAAACGGTCGTGTTGTTAACATCGCTTCTTATCAGGTTAAAGCGAATGACGTGGTTAGCATTCGTGAGAAAGCGAAAAAGCAATCTCGCGTGAAAGCCGCTCTGGAGCTGGCTGAGCAGCGTGAAAAGCCAACCTGGCTGGAAGTTGATGCTGGCAAGATGGAAGGTACGTTCAAGCGTCAGCCAGAACGTTCTGATCTGTCTGCGGACATTAACGAACACCTGATCGTCGAGCTTTACTCCAAGTAAAGCTTAGTACCAAAGAGAGGACACAATGCAGGGTTCTGTGACAGAGTTTCTAAAACCGCGCCTGGTAGATATCGAGCAAGTGAGTTCGACGCACGCCAAGGTGACCCTTGAGCCTTTAGAGCGTGGCTTTGGCCATACTCTGGGTAACGCACTGCGCCGTATTCTGCTCTCATCGATGCCGGGTTGCGCGGTGACCGAGGTTGAGATTGATGGTGTACTTCATGAGTACAGCACCAAAGAAGGCGTTCAGGAAGATATCCTTGAAATCCTGCTCAACCTGAAAGGGCTGGCGGTGAGAGTTCAGGGTAAAGATGAAGTTATTCTTACTCTGAATAAATCTGGCATTGGCCCTGTGACTGCAGCCGACATCACCCATGACGGTGATGTTGAAATCGTCAAGCCGCAGCACGTGATCTGCCACCTGACCGATGAGAACGCAGCTATTAGCATGCGTATCAAAGTTCAGCGCGGTCGTGGTTATGTGCCGGCTTCTGCCCGAATTCATTCGGAAGAAGATGAGCGCCCAATCGGCCGTCTGCTGGTCGACGCATGCTACAGCCCTGTAGAGCGTATTGCCTACAATGTTGAAGCAGCGCGTGTAGAACAGCGTACCGACCTGGACAAGCTGGTCATCGAAATGGAAACCAACGGCACAATCGATCCTGAAGAGGCGATTCGTCGTGCGGCAACCATCCTGGCAGAACAACTTGAAGCTTTCGTTGACTTACGTGATGTTCGTCAGCCGGAAGTGAAAGAAGAGAAACCAGAATTCGATCCGATCCTGCTGCGCCCTGTTGACGATCTCGAATTGACTGTCCGCTCTGCTAACTGCCTCAAGGCAGAAGCTATCCACTATATCGGTGATCTGGTACAGCGTACCGAGGTTGAGTTGCTGAAAACGCCGAACCTGGGTAAAAAATCTCTTACTGAGATTAAAGACGTGCTGGCTTCACGTGGTTTGTCTCTGGGCATGCGCCTGGAAAACTGGCCACCAGCAAGCATTGCTGACGAGTAACCGGATCACAGGTTAAGGTTTTACTGAGAAGGATAAGGTCATGCGCCATCGTAAGAGTGGTCGTCAACTGAACCGCAACAGCAGCCATCGCCAGGCTATGTTCCGCAACATGGCAGGTTCACTGGTTCGTCATGAGATCATCAAGACGACCCTGCCTAAAGCGAAAGAGCTGCGTCGCGTAGTTGAGCCGCTGATTACTCTTGCCAAGACTGACAGCGTTGCTAATCGTCGTCTGGCATTCGCCCGTACTCGTGATAACGAGATCGTGGCAAAACTGTTTAACGAACTGGGTCCGCGTTTCGCGAGCCGTGCCGGTGGTTACACTCGTATTCTGAAGTGTGGCTTCCGTGCAGGCGACAACGCTCCGATGGCTTACATCGAGCTGGTTGATCGTTCTGAATCGAAAGCAGAAGCTGCTGCAGAGTAATCTGCAGTAACGTAAAAAAACCCGCCTCGGCGGGTTTTTTTATATCCGCAGTATCCCCACATCTCTACAATGTTCGTATCTTTTATGTACACCGCTGGAGTTCATCATGTGGTTACTCGATCAGTGGGTGGAACGCCATATCAGTGATGCCCAACGAAAAGGTGAATTTGATAATCTTCCTGGAAGCGGTGAACCGCTCATGCTGGATGATGATTCGCATATTCCCCCTGAATTACGGGCGGGCTACCGCTTGCTTAAAAATGCTGGTTGTTTGCCTGCTGAGCTTGAGCAAAGAAGAGAAGCTGTTGAACTTGCCGATCTGCTTAAAAGTATTCGAAAAGACGATCCGCGACATACTGAACTTAGCCGCAGACTGATGTTGATGGAACTCAAGCTTCGCCAGGCCGGTATAAACACTGATTTTTTGCATGGTGAATATGGCGACAGGCTACTGCACAAAATGAATGAGGAATAGCCATGTATCGTATCGGTGAACTTGCAAAGCTCGCTAACGTAACGCCGGATACTATCCGTTACTACGAAAAGCAGCAGATGATGGATCATGAGATTCGTACAGAAGGGGGTTTTCGTCTCTATACCGACAACGATCTTCAGCGTCTGCGGTTTATTCGTTACGCGCGACAACTCGGCTTCACGCTGGAGTCGATCCGCGAATTGCTGTCGATCCGTGTCGATCCGGAACATCATACCTGTCAGGAGTCTAAAAGCATCGTCCGTGCCAGGCTCGATGAGGTCGAAGCACGGATCCAGGAGCTACAGACAATGCAGCGCTCCCTTCAAAGACTGAACGATGCATGCTGCGGTACTGCGCACAGCAGTATATATTGCTCTATACTGGAAGCCCTCGAGCAGGGAGCCTGTGGAGAACCTGAAACGCAGGGTTGTTGATTTTCAATTAACCCGAGTCTACACTTTCGGCGACATAAACTACGCTCAGGAGAGAAGATGAGCCGCTATCAGCACAAGAAAGGGCAAATTAAAGATAACGCCATTGAGGCATTGCTCCACGACCCGCTTTTCAGACAGCGAGTTGAGAAGAATAAAAAAGGGAAGGGAAGTTATCTGCGTAAAGACAAATATGCAAAACGGGGTAACTGGGAGGCCAGTGGCAAGCAAGCGAATCGCTTATTTACCACTGGCCTTCCTGCTTTTAGCTTTCGATCAGGAGCGGTTGTTCTGCTCTTTTAACAGATCGCGAATTTCAGTCAGTAAGACTTCTTCTTTAGTCGGTGCTGGCGGGGCGGCCGCAGGCTCTTCTTTCTTACGGTTAAGCTTGTTGATAAGCTTGATGGCCATGAAAATAGCCAATGCTACAATCACGAAATCAAAAATGTTCTGAATGAACACACCGTAATGCATTACGACTGCCGGGATATCGCCCTGTGCGTCGCGAAGCGTAACGGCGAACTGTTTGAAGTCAATGCCCCCGATTAATAGTCCCAGTGGTGGCATGATAATGTCGGCAACTAATGATGATACGATCTTACCGAACGCCGCACCAATAATGACACCCACTGCCAAATCTACCACATTCCCGCGCATCGCAAATTCGCGAAATTCTTTCACAAAACTCATTATGTTCTCCTTGTGCCAGCTGACGACTATAAGTTTAACAAATGATTAGCCAATTGCCATTGGGGATAAATAATCGTTATGAAAAATAAAAGACATAATAATTAGAGGGTTAATTAAAGGGTGCCTTTTCACGGCACCCTAATCATTACAGGAAGAATGGACTAGGCTGGAATAAACGTTCGACGTCGGTAATAAATTTTTTATCCGTAAGGAACATAATTACGTGGTCACCTTGCTCAATGCGTAAATTATCATTGGCGATCATGACGTCATTTCCGCGCACGACGGCCCCGATGATGGTGCCCGGCGGCAGTTTAATTTCATCAATTGAACGGCCGACAACCCGCGAGGTACTTTCGTCGCCATGCGCGACTGCTTCAATGGCCTCTGCGACTCCGCGGCGCAGAGATGAAACGCCAACAATATCCGCTTTACGAACATGGCTGAGTAGCGCGGAAATGGTTGCCTGCTGTGGTGAAATGGCGATATCAATGACGCTTCCCTGCACGAGGTCAACGTAGGCTCGACGCTGAATAAGCACCATGACCTTTTTCGCCCCCATGCGCTTAGCGAGCATAGCGGACATAATATTCGCTTCGTCGTCGTTGGTGACCGCAATAAACAGATCAACCTGATCGATATGCTCCTCGGCCAGCAACTCCTGATCCGATGCATCGCCATAAAATACGATCGTATTTTGCAGCTTTTCAGCGAGCTCAGAGGCGCGCTGCTGATCGCGTTCGATCAACTTCACGCTATAGTCTTTTTCCAGTCGATGTGCCAGACCCGCACCGATATTCCCACCGCCGACCAGCATGATGCGTTTATAGGGTTTTTCGAGGCGCTGAAGCTCGCTCATCACCGCGCGGATGTGCTGAGACGCGGCAATAAAGAAGACCTCATCGCCCGCCTCCACGATCGTTGAACCCTGTGGACGAATGGGCCTGTCGTGGCGAAATATGGCCGCGACGCGTGTATCGATATGCGGCATGTGCTCGCGCATTGTGGATAAAGCATTACCAATTAACGGGCCGCCATAGTAGGCCTTAACGACGGCCAGGCTGACTTTACCTTCGGCAAAGTTCACAACCTGGAGCGCGCCCGGATATTCGATCAAACGGTAAATACTGTCTATTACCAGCTGTTCAGGGGCGATGAGATGATCAATCGGCACCGCTTCAGAGTTAAACAGCTTTTCCGCATCCCTGACATAGTCTGGGGAACGGATGCGGGCGATGCGGTTCGGCGTGTTGAAAAGCGAATAGGCCACCTGACATGCAACCATATTGGTTTCATCCGAACTGGTGACGGCAACCAACATGTCAGCATCGTCTGCACCGGCCTCACGCAAAACACGCGGATGAGAACCGTGGCCCTGTACGACACGAAGGTCAAATTTGTCCTGCAGGACGCGCAGCCTGTCGCCATTGGTATCGACAATCGTGATGTCGTTGTTTTCGCCGACCAGGTTTTCGGCCAGCGTTCCACCCACCTGTCCTGCACCCAGAATGATAATCTTCATATCTCGTGACCTGTTCTCAACATCACTCTTTGATTAGCTTAGCGTAAAAGAAGCCATCACCCTCTTCAGCTCCCGGCAGGTTTTGCAGGCCAGGGCATTCCGGCGTGCCTGTCTCGCTTAACGCTGCATCAGGCGTGCGTTTGAGGAAGGCTGCAATCTGCTGACTGTTTTCTTCCGGAAGTACGGAGCATGTGGCGTAGACCAGCGTTCCGCCAGATTTCAGATGCGGCCAAATGGCATCAAGGATCTCGGACTGCAGCTGAACAAGCTCTGGAATATCACGATCGCGGCGCAGCCACTTGATATCAGGGTGGCGTCGGATTACCCCCGTTGCAGAGCAAGGAGCATCCAGCAAGATACGGTCGAACTGCGTTTTGCCGCACCATTCTTCAGGTTTACGTCCGTCACCTTGCTTGACCTGTGCCTTCATTCCAAGGCGCTTCAGGTTGTCGTAGACGCGCGAAAGACGCTGCTCATCAATATCCACTGCCATGACGCTGGCCTGCGGAGCAACTTCCAGAATGTGCGTGGTTTTTCCGCCCGGCGCGGCGCAAAGATCGAGGATCTGCTCACCATTTTTGGGTTCAAGCCAGCCCATACAACCCTGAGCAGAAGCATCCTGAACAGTCACCCAGCCTTCTTCAAAACCCGGTAGCGCATGTACAGGCGCAGGGGAGGCCATGCGTACAGCGTCAGGATAGGCTTGATGCGTGAACCCACTCATCCCGACGTCTTCCAGCAATGCCAGCCATGCGTCGCGGGTATGATGATTGCGGTTAACGCGCAGCCACATTGGGGGACGTTGATTATTGGCGTCAGCAATGTCTTTCCACTGCTGTGGGTAGGCTTTTTTAAGACGCTTCAGAAGCCAGTCAGGGTGGAGGAAACGTGTTTCACTCTGGGCAAATTCGGCCATGAGCTCGTCCTGCTGTCGCTGGAACTGACGCAATACGCCGTTGATCAACCCCTTGAGCTGAGGCCGTTTAACCGCAACAGCACCCTCAACCGTTTCAGCGAGCGCGGCATGAGGCGGAATGCGGGTATGAAGAAGCTGGTAAAAACCAACCATGATCAAATAATGGATAGTGCGCTGCTTGCCGGTCATAGGACGTGACATCAGCTTGCCGATCAACCATTCAAGCTGAGAAAGGGTGCGCAAAACCCCAAAGCACAGCTCCTGAAGCAGCGCTTTGTCTTTGTCAGAAACTTTTTGTTGCAGTGGAGGAAGGACATTGCTGAGTGACTGACCCTGCTCGACAACTTGCTCAACGGCCTGCGCCGCCATACTGCGTAAATTTTGTTTTTTCATAGCCGTAAAAATAAAAATGCCCGGATACACCGGGCCTTAATTATGGATAAGTTCAGGCAAGACGCTTGCCAGGGGTGAACCATTCGCGACGGGAATTTAACAAATCCTGGGCGCTCATTGCTTTCTTACCCGCAGGCTGCAGAGACTCAAGATTCAAGATGCCTTCCGCGGTTGCAACCTGAATGCCTTGCTTGTTGGATTCAATAATCGTGCCGGGTTCTGCTTTGGTATCACCATCAATTACGCTGGCTTTCCAGACTTTCACCGGCTGCCCGTCGATCGTCATCCAGCTCATTGGCCAGGGATTGAAAGCCCGAATACAGCGTTCCAGCTGAGCTGCAGACAGTGACCAGTCAATCTGCGCCTCTTCTTTGCTCAATTTTTCTGCATAGGTTACTAACGCTTCATCCTGAACTTCAGGTTTTGCCGTATTATCTGCAAGCTGCTGTAACGTCTCAATGAGGCCCTGAGGGCCCAGATCGGCCAGCTTATCGTACAGCGTCGCGCTAGTATCCTCAGCCGTAATTGGACAGGCCAGCTTGTGCAGCATGTCACCGGTGTCTAAACCTACATCCATCATCATGATCGTGACGCCGGTTTCAGTATCACCCGCCCAAAGAGAGCGCTGGATAGGCGCAGCGCCACGCCAGCGGGGAAGCAGAGAGCCGTGTACATTGACACAACCCAGGCGCGGCATATCAAGTACGGCTTTTGGCAAGATTAAACCGTAAGCCACGACCACCATGACATCAGCGTTCAGGTCAGCCACTAACTGCTGATTTTCTTGAGGACGCAAAGATGCAGGCTGGAAAACGGGTAATCCATGTTCTTCAGCAAGAACTTTAACCGGGCCTGGCGTCAGCTTTTTACCACGACCTGCCGGGCGATCGGGTTGGGTAAACACGCCAACAACCTCGTGACCAGAAGATAACAGCGCGTCAAGATGACGCGCTGCAAAGTCAGGTGTTCCCGCGAAGATAATACGTAGTGTTTTAGACACGTTTTTCCTTGTATCCGGGGCGTTATGCGCGAGTACGCATACGATCCAGTTTCTCTACTTTTTGACGAATTCGCTGCTGCTTCAGGGGGGAGAGGTAATCGATAAACAGTTTACCGACCAGATGATCCATCTCGTGCTGAATACAAATTGCCAGCAGGTCGTCTGCTTCCAGCTCGAACGGCTTACCGTCACGATCCAGTGCACGAATTTTTACTTTTTCTGCACGCGGTACTAAAGCGCGCTGCTCTGGAATAGACAGACAGCCTTCCTCAATACCCGTTTCGCCGCTCTTTTCTAGCAGTTCAGGGTTGATCAGCACCAGACGACCATCGCGATTCTCAGAAACGTCGATCACGATAATACGCTTGTGAATGTCCACCTGAGTTGCCGCCAGGCCAATGCCTTCTTCGGCGTACATGGTATCGAACATATCATCAACGATACGCTGAATTTCTGCATTCACTTCTTTAACCGGTTCAGCGACGATGCGAAGGCGCTCGTCCGGAATATGTAACACTTGCAAAACTGCCATAAATTTCCAGAGTCGTGTTCAGGAGTTGATAAGAATCTAACCTCTATTCTAGACAAATCCCCCATCGATTGACAGCATCAGTGACCAATCGCAAAGATTGCTGAGGCTGCCTATGGCAGGGAAAAGGATGACACCTACAGAGATATGGTTACGGCTTATCAACATCGGCTCACTCTATGGTGACGCTATGCTGGATGTTGCGCAGAAACTGCATCATCAGACAACAGTTGATGCCAGAGTTGTTAGAGACGCCGGGCTTTCAGCGCAGCACGTCAGGAAGTTCTTCTCACTCAGTGAGTATGAACTTGAGCACAGCCTGAGATGGCTGGAGCAGCCGGGCAATTACCTTTTACCTGCGACTCATTCCCTTTATCCGCCGCTGTTACGAACAATTCCTGATTACCCTGGTGCGCTTTTTGTGAGGGGGAATATCCACGCCCTGAATAGCCTGCAGCTTGCAGTGGTGGGTAGCCGGTCACCCTCCTGGTACGGTGAGCGATGGGGGAAAATAGTCTGCGAGCAGCTATCTCAATGTGGGTTCACTATTACCAGTGGGCTGGCATGCGGCATTGATGGGGTGGCGCATCGCGCTGCGTTATCAGTTAAAGGGTGTAGCGTTGCGGTTTTGGGAAACGGTCTTTTTAGTGTTTACCCCCGTCGGCACCAGACGCTAGCCGAACAGCTCATTGATGCAGAAGGGGCGATTGTTTCCGAGTTTTCACTCTCAACGCAGCCCAGACCGGGAAATTTTCCGCGTCGTAATCGCATCATTAGTGGGTTAAGTCAGGGCGTGCTGGTGGTTGAGGCAGCAATACGCAGTGGTTCGCTCGTCACTGCCCGGTGTGCTCTGGAACAAGGGCGTGAGGTTTTTGCGATTCCGGGACCGCTAGGAAACCCCGGGTGTGAGGGGCCACACTGGCTGATAAAGCAGGGGGCGACACTCGTTACCTGTACAGAAGACATTCTTGAGAATGTGCAACCTGGGCTGTTCAGGCTGCAGGATGATCCCGAAATGCGACATTATTCATCAGATCAGGAGGTGGTGGCATTGCCATTTCCCAAGCTCCTGGCTAACGTAGGAGATGAGGTAACACCTGTTGACGTTGTCGCTGAACGTGCCGGCCAACCTGTGCCAGTAACGGTAGCACAGCTACTTGAACTGGAGTTAGCAGGGTGGATCGCAGCTGTACCCGGCGGCTATGTCCGATTAAGGAGGGCATGCCATGTTCGACGTACTGATGTATTTGTTTGAAACTTACATCCACAACGAAGCAGAAATGCGCGTGGATCAGGACAAATTAACACGGGATCTTACCGATGCAGGATTTGAGCGGGAAGATATTTATAATGCGTTGATGTGGCTGGAGAAACTGGCTGATTATCAGGAAGGCCTCGCCGAACCGATGCAGCTTGCTTCAGATCCGCTTTCTGTACGCATCTATACCGCTGAAGAGTGTGAAAGGCTGGATGCCAGCTGCCGGGGATTCGTCTTATTCCTTGAGCAGATTCAGGTGCTAAACCTCGAAACGCGAGAAATGGTGATAGAGCGCGTCATGGCGCTGGATACAGCAGAATTCGAACTGGAAGACCTCAAGTGGGTGATCCTGATGGTTCTGTTTAACATTCCTGGCTGTGAAAATGCCTATCAGCAAATGGAAGAATTACTCTTTGAAGTGAATGAAGGTATGCTGCACTAAATCTCATGTGCAGCACCAAGAGTTGTTATGGCCAAATCAGCACTATTCACGGTGCATAAAAACGAGCCCTGCCCGCAGTGCGGGGCTGAACTTGTCATTCGGTCCGGGAAACACGGCCCGTTTCTCGGGTGTTCACACTATCCGGAATGTGATTATGTCCGTCCCCTGAAAAGCCAGGCGGATGGACATATCGTTAAAATTCTGGAGGGGCAGCCTTGCCCACTCTGCGGTGGCGAATTGGCGCTGCGGCAGGGTCGCTTTGGCATGTTTATCGGATGCAGCCGCTACCCGGAATGTGAACATACGGAACAAATTGATAAGCCAGATGAGACGGCCATTGCGTGCCCTCAGTGTCATAGTGGCCAGCTGGTACAGCGTCGCTCCCGTTTTGGTAAGAACTTCCATTCATGCGATCGCTACCCTGAATGCCAGTTCGTTATTAATTTCAAGCCGGTAGCGGGAACCTGCCCTCATTGCAATTATCCGCTGCTTATAGAGAAGAAAACCGCGCAAGGTATGAAACGCTTTTGCGCCAGTAAACAATGTGGAAAGCCGGTTTCGGCGGATCAAAACAGTGAATAATAACCTGCCATCAGGCTCCATTGCGCATGCGGTGGACGTCCTGAAAAATGAAGAAGTCATCGCCTATCCAACAGAAGCTGTTTTCGGGGTCGGCTGCGATCCCGACAGCGAGACGGCTGTAGGCCGTTTGCTTGAACTCAAACAGAGGCCCGTCGAGAAAGGATTAATTTTGATCGCTGCCAGTTATGAGCAGCTCAAGCCTTATATCGATGACTCGATGCTAACACCGGCACAGAGGGAGACAATCTTCTCCGCATGGCCAGGGCCGGTGACCTTTGTGTTTCCTGCTCAGCCTGGTACGCCGCGTTGGTTAACCGGGCGCTTTGATTCACTTGCCGTTCGCGTTACCGACCATCCGCTGGTGGTGGAACTGTGCCTGGCGTTTGGTAAACCGCTGGTCTCAACCAGTGCTAACCTGACCGGGTTACCGCCTTGTCGAACCACGGAAGAAGTGCTCGCACAGTTTGGCAATGATTTTCCGGTAGCTCGAGGTGAAACGGGTGGGCGCCTGAACCCGTCGGAAATTCGCGACGCTTTGACGGGCGAACGTTTTCGCCAGGGGTAATACGATGGAAGCTTATGCTGTTTTTGGTAATCCGATAGGGCACAGCAAGTCGCCGTTGATCCATCAGCAGTTTGCTGACCAGCTGCGCATAGATCATCCCTATGGTCGTGTTCTGGCACCTGTTGATGCATTTGTAGCGACACTCAATGCTTTTTTCGACGCTGGCGGTAAGGGGGCGAATGTGACAGTGCCCTTTAAGGAAGAAGCGTTCGAACGTGCGGATCAACTGACTGAGCGAGCTTCGCTTGCTGGTGCCGTGAACACGCTTAAGCGGCTTGAGGATGGTCGCCTTCTGGGTGACAACACTGACGGGATTGGTTTGCTCAGCGATCTGGAAAGACTGGCATTTATCAAACCCGGTTTTCGGGTTCTGCTGATTGGTGCGGGTGGGGCATCGCGGGGCGTGCTCCTTCCTTTACTTTCACTTGATTGTGCCGTGACCATTACTAACCGAACCTTCGCCCGGGCGGAGGAGCTGGCTACGTTATTCGCCCATACGGGGAGCGTTAGCGCTGCAGCCCTTGACGATCTTGCCGATCGCGAGTTCGATCTCATCATTAATGCGACCTCCAGCGGTATCAATGGCGAGGTGCCTGCGATCCCTGCTTCGTTGGTAAGTGCCCACGTCTATTTCTACGACATGTTCTATCAAAAAGGGAAAACGCCTTTTCTTAACTGGTGCGAACAGCATGGTGCGAAGCATCTGGCTGATGGGCTGGGCATGCTGGTGGGGCAGGCGGCGCATGCGGTACTGCTCTGGCACGGGGTGTTGCCTGCGGTAGAGCCGGTGATTGAAAAACTGAAACAGGAACTGACAGCGTGAACCAGGCGATTCACTTTCCTGACAGAGAAGCCTGGGATGAGGACAAGCAAGCGGTATGTTTCCCGGTGCTGGTACATGGAATGCAGCTGACCTGTGCAATCGACGGAGAAACGCTACTGCATCGCTTTGGCGGTTCCAATCCTTTAGAGGTGTTTTGCGAAAATCGCTGGGATCTTGAAGAGGAAGCCAGCGATTTAATACGCGATCAGCAGGAAGACGATCAAGGCTGGGTCTGGTTATCCTGATCCAGATAGTCATCTTTCCATTTCACGTAGTTGTTCGCCGAGTATTTTAACCCTTCGAGCTCCGCCTCTTTTAAAGGGCGGATCTGTTTTACCGGACTGCCTAAATAGAGATAACCACTTTCGAGTCGTTTATTTTGAGGGACCAGGCTCCCGGCGCCAATCATCACGTCATCTTCTACTATGACGCCATCCAGTAAAATCGAGCCCATTCCTACAAGTACCCGGTTACCGATAGTGCAGCCGTGGAGCATCACCTTATGGCCGACGGTAACATCTTCTCCAACGATAAGCGGATTCCCTTCCGGGTTGTATGAGGATTTGTGGGTTACATGCAGCACGCTACCGTCCTGAATATTGGTACGGGCGCCAATTGCCACATAGTTAACATCCCCCCTGATCGCAACCAGTGGCCAGATACTGACATCATCGGCCATACGAACATCACCAATGACCACGCTGCTGGCATCGATCATCACGCGATCGCCTTTTTGGGGGAAGAGATCTTTATAAGGACGTAATACTGCAGACATATCTACCTCGACAGATGAGCACGCTATACAAGACTTTGATCATATTTTGGGATCGAGGCAAGGCAAAATGCGTCAATATTTGTGCAGATCGGGCGGGATTTCAGCGAAAAGCGCGGAAAATCAGCAGTCGGAAAAAAAGATCTAAAAAACACTTGTGCTAAAAACTGGGATCCCTATAATGCGCCTCCATCGACACGGCAGATGTGAATCACTTCACAAACAACCGGGTCGGTTGAAGAGAAAAAATCCTGAAATAACGGGTTGACTCTGAAAGAGGAAAGCGTAATATACGCCACCTCGCAACGGTGAGCGAAAGCCGCGTTGCACTGCTCTTTAACAATTTATCAGACAATCTGTGTGGGCACTCAAAGTGACATGGATTCTTAATGTCTTCGGACAATAAATGAATACCAAGTCTCTGAGTGAACATACGTAATTCATTACGAAGTTTAATTCACGAGCATCAAACTTAAATTGAAGAGTTTGATCATGGCTCAGATTGAACGCTGGCGGCAGGCCTAACACATGCAAGTCGAGCGGTAGCACAGGGAGCTTGCTCCTGGGTGACGAGCGGCGGACGGGTGAGTAATGTCTGGGAAACTGCCTGATGGAGGGGGATAACTACTGGAAACGGTAGCTAATACCGCATAACGTCGCAAGACCAAAGAGGGGGACCTTCGGGCCTCTTGCCATCAGATGTGCCCAGATGGGATTAGCTAGTAGGTGGGGTAACGGCTCACCTAGGCGACGATCCCTAGCTGGTCTGAGAGGATGACCAGCCACACTGGAACTGAGACACGGTCCAGACTCCTACGGGAGGCAGCAGTGGGGAATATTGCACAATGGGCGCAAGCCTGATGCAGCCATGCCGCGTGTATGAAGAAGGCCTTCGGGTTGTAAAGTACTTTCAGCGGGGAGGAAGGCGATAAGGTTAATAACCTTGTCGATTGACGTTACCCGCAGAAGAAGCACCGGCTAACTCCGTGCCAGCAGCCGCGGTAATACGGAGGGTGCAAGCGTTAATCGGAATTACTGGGCGTAAAGCGCACGCAGGCGGTCTGTCAAGTCGGATGTGAAATCCCCGGGCTCAACCTGGGAACTGCATTCGAAACTGGCAGGCTAGAGTCTTGTAGAGGGGGGTAGAATTCCAGGTGTAGCGGTGAAATGCGTAGAGATCTGGAGGAATACCGGTGGCGAAGGCGGCCCCCTGGACAAAGACTGACGCTCAGGTGCGAAAGCGTGGGGAGCAAACAGGATTAGATACCCTGGTAGTCCACGCCGTAAACGATGTCGACTTGGAGGTTGTTCCCTTGAGGAGTGGCTTCCGGAGCTAACGCGTTAAGTCGACCGCCTGGGGAGTACGGCCGCAAGGTTAAAACTCAAATGAATTGACGGGGGCCCGCACAAGCGGTGGAGCATGTGGTTTAATTCGATGCAACGCGAAGAACCTTACCTACTCTTGACATCCAGAGAACTTTCCAGAGATGGATTGGTGCCTTCGGGAACTCTGAGACAGGTGCTGCATGGCTGTCGTCAGCTCGTGTTGTGAAATGTTGGGTTAAGTCCCGCAACGAGCGCAACCCTTATCCTTTGTTGCCAGCGGTTCGGCCGGGAACTCAAAGGAGACTGCCAGTGATAAACTGGAGGAAGGTGGGGATGACGTCAAGTCATCATGGCCCTTACGAGTAGGGCTACACACGTGCTACAATGGCGCATACAAAGAGAAGCGACCTCGCGAGAGCAAGCGGACCTCATAAAGTGCGTCGTAGTCCGGATTGGAGTCTGCAACTCGACTCCATGAAGTCGGAATCGCTAGTAATCGTAGATCAGAATGCTACGGTGAATACGTTCCCGGGCCTTGTACACACCGCCCGTCACACCATGGGAGTGGGTTGCAAAAGAAGTAGGTAGCTTAACCTTCGGGAGGGCGCTTACCACTTTGTGATTCATGACTGGGGTGAAGTCGTAACAAGGTAACCGTAGGGGAACCTGCGGTTGGATCACCTCCTTACCTTAAAGAACCTGCCTTTGTAGTGTCCACACAGATTGTCTGATGAATGTAGAGAAGCAAGACGGCTGCGAAGTCGAGACACTCCGTGTCCCCTTCGTCTAGCGGTTAGGACTCCGCCCTTTCACGGCGGCAACAGGGGTTCGAATCCCCTAGGGGACGCCACTTGCTGGGTGTGAGTGAAAGACACAGCCAACCGATATCTCAAAACTAACTCAGTGAGTTACGTTTGAGATATTTGCTCTTTAAAAATCTGGATCAAGCTGAAAATTGAAACGACACATCTTTAAGGGTGTGTTCGAGTCTCTCAAATTTTCGCAAGTCGATGATGTGTCGAAAGAGACATCTTCGGGTTGTGAGGTTAAGCGACTAAGCGTACACGGTGGATGCCCTGGCAGTCAGAGGCGATGAAGGACGTGCTAATCTGCGATAAGCGCCGGCGAGGTGATATGAACCTTTGACCCGGCGATTTCCGAATGGGGAAACCCAGTGTGTTCCGACACACTATCGTTAAGTGAATACATAGCTTAACGAAGCGAACCGGGGGAACTGAAACATCTAAGTACCCCGAGGAAAAGAAATCAACCGAGATTCCCCCAGTAGCGGCGAGCGAACGGGGAGCAGCCCAGAGTCTGAATCAGCTTGTGTGTTAGTGGAAGCGTCTGGAAAGTCGCACGGTACAGGGTGATAGTCCCGTACACGAAAGCACACATGCTGTGAACTCGAAGAGTAGGGCGGGACACGTGGTATCCTGTCTGAATATGGGGGGACCATCCTCCAAGGCTAAATACTCCTGACTGACCGATAGTGAACCAGTACCGTGAGGGAAAGGCGAAAAGAACCCCGGCGAGGGGAGTGAAAAAGAACCTGAAACCGTGTACGTACAAGCAGTGGGAGCCTACTTGTTAGGTGACTGCGTACCTTTTGTATAATGGGTCAGCGACTTATATTCTGTAGCAAGGTTAACCGTATAGGGGAGCCGAAGGGAAACCGAGTCTTAACTGGGCGTTAAGTTGCAGGGTATAGACCCGAAACCCGGTGATCTAGCCATGGGCAGGTTGAAGGTTGGGTAACACTAACTGGAGGACCGAACCGACTAATGTTGAAAAATTAGCGGATGACTTGTGGCTGGGGGTGAAAGGCCAATCAAACCGGGAGATAGCTGGTTCTCCCCGAAAGCTATTTAGGTAGCGCCTCGTGAACTCATCTTCGGGGGTAGAGCACTGTTTCGGCTAGGGGGCCATCCCGGCTTACCAACCCGATGCAAACTACGAATACCGAAGAATGTTATCACGGGAGACACACGGCGGGTGCTAACGTCCGTCGTGAAGAGGGAAACAACCCAGACCGCCAGCTAAGGTCCCAAAGTCATGGTTAAGTGGGAAACGATGTGGGAAGGCACAGACAGCCAGGATGTTGGCTTAGAAGCAGCCATCATTTAAAGAAAGCGTAATAGCTCACTGGTCGAGTCGGCCTGCGCGGAAGATGTAACGGGGCTAAACCATGCACCGAAGCTGCGGCAGCGACGCTTATGCGTTGTTGGGTAGGGGAGCGTTCTGTAAGCCGTTGAAGGTGTCCTGTGAGGGGTGCTGGAGGTATCAGAAGTGCGAATGCTGACATAAGTAACGATAATGCGGGTGAAAAGCCCGCACGCCGGAAGACCAAGGGTTCCTGTCCAACGTTAATCGGGGCAGGGTGAGTCGACCCCTAAGGCGAGGCCGAAAGGCGTAGTCGATGGGAAACAGGTTAATATTCCTGTACTTGGTGTTACTGCGAAGGGGGGACGGAGAAGGCTATGTTAGCCGGGCGACGGTTGTCCCGGTTTAAGCATGTAGGCGGGAGTTTTAGGTAAATCCGGAACTCTTCTAACGCTGAGGTGTGATGACGAGGCACTACGGTGCTGAAGTAACAAATGCCCTGCTTCCAGGAAAAGCCTCTAAGCATCAGGTAACACAAAATCGTACCCCAAACCGACACAGGTGGTCAGGTAGAGAATACCAAGGCGCTTGAGAGAACTCGGGTGAAGGAACTAGGCAAAATGGTGCCGTAACTTCGGGAGAAGGCACGCTGATGTGTAGGTGAAGTCCCTGCGGATGGAGCTGAAATCAGTCGAAGATACCAGCTGGCTGCAACTGTTTATTAAAAACACAGCACTGTGCAAACACGAAAGTGGACGTATACGGTGTGACGCCTGCCCGGTGCCGGAAGGTTAATTGATGGGGTTAGCGGCAACGCGAAGCTCTTGATCGAAGCCCCGGTAAACGGCGGCCGTAACTATAACGGTCCTAAGGTAGCGAAATTCCTTGTCGGGTAAGTTCCGACCTGCACGAATGGCGTAATGATGGCCAGGCTGTCTCCACCCGAGACTCAGTGAAATTGAACTCGCTGTGAAGATGCAGTGTACCCGCGGCAAGACGGAAAGACCCCGTGAACCTTTACTATAGCTTGACACTGAACACTGGTCCTTGATGTGTAGGATAGGTGGGAGGCTTTGAAGCGTGGACGCCAGTCTGCGTGGAGCCAACCTTGAAATACCACCCTTTAATGGCTGGTGTTCTAACGTAGACCCGTGATCCGGGTTGCGGACAGTGTCTGGTGGGTAGTTTGACTGGGGCGGTCTCCTCCCAAAGAGTAACGGAGGAGCACGAAGGTTAGCTAATCCTGGTCGGACATCAGGAGGTTAGTGCAATGGCATAAGCTAGCTTGACTGCGAGAGTGACGGCTCGAGCAGGTGCGAAAGCAGGTCATAGTGATCCGGTGGTTCTGAATGGAAGGGCCATCGCTCAACGGATAAAAGGTACTCCGGGGATAACAGGCTGATACCGCCCAAGAGTTCATATCGACGGCGGTGTTTGGCACCTCGATGTCGGCTCATCACATCCTGGGGCTGAAGTAGGTCCCAAGGGTATGGCTGTTCGCCATTTAAAGTGGTACGCGAGCTGGGTTTAGAACGTCGTGAGACAGTTCGGTCCCTATCTGCCGTGGGCGCTGGAGAATTGAGGGGGGCTGCTCCTAGTACGAGAGGACCGGAGTGGACGCATCACTGGTGTTCGGGTTGTCATGCCAATGGCATTGCCCGGTAGCTAAATGCGGAAAAGATAAGTGCTGAAAGCATCTAAGCACGAAACTTGCCCCGAGATGAGTTCTCCCTGACCCTTTAAGGGTCCTGAAGGAACGTTGAAGACTACGACGTTGATAGGTCGGGTGTGTAAGCGCAGCGATGCGTTGAGCTAACCGATACTAATGAACCGTGAGGCTTAACCTTACAACGCCGAAGCTGTTTCGGCGGACGAGAGACAGACAATCAAATTTCAGCCTTGATACAGATTTAACAGAATTTGCCTGGCGGCTTTAGCGCGGTGGTCCCACCTGACCCCATGCCGAACTCAGAAGTGAAACGCCGTAGCGCCGATGGTAGTGTGGGGTCTCCCCATGTGAGAGTAGGGAACTGCCAGGCATCAAATTTAGCGTGCTGATATGGCTCAGTTGGTAGAGCGCACCCTTGGTAAGGGTGAGGTCCCCAGTTCGACTCTGGGTATCAGCACCACTTTATACTTAGGTTAAAGTTCGGCAAGAAGTAAAAGAATTTGTCTGGCGGCTTTAGCGCGGTGGTCCCACCTGACCCCATGCCGAACTCAGAAGTGAAACGCCGTAGCGCCGATGGTAGTGTGGGGTCTCCCCATGTGAGAGTAGGGAACTGCCAGACATCAAACAAGTGAGAAGGCCATCCGAAAGGATGGCCTTTTTGCGTTTCTATGCTGCACAAACTGTAGGCCGGGTAAGGCGAAGCCGCCACCCGGCATAACAAACGATTAGTGAATCACCTGGGACAGGAACGCCCGAGTACGTTCTGACTTCGGATGCGCAAAAAACTCATTCGGTGGTGCCTGTTCGACAATTTCCCCACGATCCATAAAGATCACCCGATCAGCCACCGTTCTGGCAAACCCCATTTCATGCGTCACGCACAGCATTGTCATCCCGGATTGCGCCAGCCCAATCATCGTGTCCAGTACCTCTTTCACCATTTCCGGATCGAGCGCAGACGTTGGCTCATCAAACAGCATAATTTTAGGTTTCATGCACAGTGAGCGGGCGATGGCCACGCGCTGCTGTTGGCCACCCGAAATTTGTCCTGGAAATTTATTGGCATGCTCTGCGATACGCACGCGTTCCAGATAGTGCATTCCCAGGGCTTCTGCCTCCTTTTTCGGCATCTTTTGCACCCAAATTGGCGCCAGCGTGCAGTTTTGCAGAACGGTCAGATGCGGGAACAGATTGAAGTGCTGAAACACCATTCCTACCTCCTGACGCACGCGCTCGATATTGCGTATATCTTCATTAAGTTCAATACCGTCAACAACAATGCGCCCTTGCTGATGCTCCTCAAGATGGTTAATGCAGCGAATCGTTGTCGATTTTCCAGAGCCTGAAGGGCCGCAAAGTACGATCCGCTCACCCTGTTTTACTTTCAGGTTAATGTCTTTCAGGACGTGAAATTGTCCGTACCATTTATTGACGTTTTCCAGCGTAATCATCGCGTCGGCAGGTGTCATAGTAATCTGGCTCATAATTTCCTCAGTGCGGTGTACGCCCGGTGTTAAAGCGCTTCTCCAGATGCTGGCTATAGCGCGACATGCTAAAACAGAAGATCCAGTAGATCAGGGCAGCAAAGACATATCCTTCGGTGGACATACCCAGCCAGACAGGGTCAACGGTCGCCTGTTGCACACTGCTAAAGAGATCGAATAATCCAATGATGATCACAAGACTGGTATCTTTGAAGAGGGCAATGATCGTGTTCACCAGCCCTGGAATAACCAGCTTAAGGGCCTGGGGCAGGATCACCAGCCCTTGGGTTTTCCAGTAGCCCAGAGCTAAAGATTCAGCTGCTTCGTACTGGCCCTTAGGTAATGCCTGAAGGCCGCCGCGCACCACCTCAGCAACATAGGCTGACTGGAACAGAATCACCCCCACGAGGGCACGGATCAGTTTGTCTATGGTGGTACCTTCCGCCATAAACAGCGGCAGCATGACCGAAGACATAAACAGTACGGTGATAAGCGGAACGCCACGCCAGAACTCAATAAAGATGACGGAGAGTACGCGCACGACCGGCATTTTTGAGCGTCGGCCAAGGGCGAGCAAAATCCCCCACGGCAATGCGCCGGCGATCCCCACAGAAGCAATGATCAGTGTAAGCGTGAGGCCGCCCCACTGGCGGGTCTCAACACGCTCAAGCCCCAGGAAACCTCCGTACAGTAGCACCCAGACAATAATCGGGTAGGCAACTGCCCAGCAGGCGATATAGCGTCCGCGATGAGGCAGCTTTTTCCAGAACATTGCCGCAACAGAGAAGAGACCAATCGCCAGCGCCAGATTAATCCGCCAGCGCTGTTCATGCGGATACAATCCATACATGAACTGACCGAAACGCTCATGGATAAACACCCAGCATGCCCCTGCTTTCGTACAGTCAGCGCGGGTAGAGCCGACCCAGTTGGCTTGTAAAAAAGCCCAGTTGAGCAGTGGGGGGATCAATTCCCACATGAGCCAAAGGCAGACAATGGTCAGCAGGCTGTTGCTCCAGCTGGAGAAGAGGTTCTTTCGCGCCCACGTAATGGAACGTGTGCCTGTCGATTTGGCTGGACGCGCAGGGTGAGACAATATTGCTTTTGTCATCATGGCTCCTTAGCGCTCAACCAGTGCGATGCGACGGTTATAAAGGTTCATTAGCAGCGATATCACCAGGCTGATAATCAGGTAGACAGACATCGTGATGGCAATAGTTTCAATTGCTTGTCCGGTCTGGTTAAGCACGGTTCCGGCAAATAGCGACACCATATCCGGGTAGCCAATGGCCGCGGCCAGCGAAGAGTTTTTGACAACGTTGAGGTACTGGCTGGTCAGCGGTGGAATGATGACCCGCAGCGCCTGTGGAATTATGACCTGACGCAACGTTACGGTATTGGGTAAACCGAGCGAGCGCGCAGCCTCATGCTGCCCGTAAGGTACCGCCTGTATCCCCGCGCGAATAATCTCGGCAATAAAAGCAGAGGTATATATCGAAAGCGCCAGCGTCAGGGCTGCCAGTTCAGGGATTAACACCATCCCACCCTGGAAGTTAAAACCACGTAGATGCGGAACATCCCAGTGCAGCGCAGCGCCGGACAGCCAGTGTGCAACGAACGGCAGGCCGACAATAAGCGCTACCGCTATTGGCCATGTTTTACGAAGCTGTCCGGTTTTGACCTGGAGCTTACGGTGATAACGGAATAGCCCGACAGAAAGGATAAGTGCAATGGCAATGGCAGCGATAAAGGCGAAAAGCCCGTCGGCAGCCTCCGGTGAAGGAATATAAAGCCCGCGGTTACTCAGATAAAACAGGTCGAGAGCATCTACCGCCTGGCGCGGTCCTGGTAGGTTACGCAGCACGGCGAAATACCAGAAAAAGATCTGCAGCAGCGGAGGGATATTACGGAACGTCTCGATATAAATAGTCGAAAGTTTACGCAGCAGCCAGTTTTCGGACAGTCTGGCCAGGCCGATGAAAAATCCGAGTATGAAGGCAAACACGATGCAGAGCGCCGAAACCAGCAGCGTATTCAACAGGCCAACCACAAACACGCGTCCGTACGTATCGCCTTCCTGATAATCAATAAGATGCTGAACAATGCCAAAACCCGCGCTGCGATCCAGAAATGCAAAGCCGGATGTGATACCGCGATTATTGAGATTAGTAACCGTGTTATGGATTAAATAAACAACGACGACCACAACCGCAATGATAGCAATAATCTGGAATAGCCAGGCGCGGACCGCGGGATGAGAAAAGGATAACGATCCTTTTACGGCTGAGCGGCGATGGGACATAAAGAAACCTCGGTAACCATGACTCTGGAGTGGGCACTGCAGACGCAGTGCCCGTTACAACCGTTGCTTAACGTACAGGCGGTGCGTACTGAATGCCGCCGTTGTTCCAGAGATTGTTCTGGCCGCGTTTAATCTTAAGCGGGCTCTCCGATCCCACGTTACGCTCGAAGATTTCAGCGTAATTACCGACCTGTTTAACGATGTGATACGCCCATTTGTTATCCAGCTTCAGATCCTTGCCGAAATCACCTTCTTTGCCTAACAGATGCGCCATGTCAGGGGTGGACGGATTGGCGGCTTTCTCATCGACGTTTTTAGAGCTAATACCCATCTCTTCGGCATTCAGCATGGCAAACAGCGTCCAGCGCACGATAGAGAACCAGTCTTCATCACCGCGGCGAACGACCGGTCCAAGCGGCTCTTTGGAAATCACTTCAGGCAGGACGAGCCACTCGGCAGGGTTACTCAGCTTAATACGCAGCGCGTAAAGCTGTGACTGGTCAGAGGCCAGCGTATCGCAGCGCCCTGACTCCAGCGCTTTGGCTGATTCGTCTGAACGGTCGAACGTGACCGGGGTGTACTTCATGTTGTTCGCTTTGAAGTAGTCCGCGACGTTAAGCTCGGTATCGGTTCCTGCCTGAATACAGACGGTTGCACCATCCAGCTCTTTGGCGCTTTTAAGGCCCGCTTTATTGTGTGTAAGGAAACCGATGCCGTCATAATAGGTGACGCCGGTAAATGACATTCCCATTCCCGCATCCCGGGAGGAGGTCCAGGTGGTATTACGGGAGAGCATGTCCACTTCGCCAGACTGCAGCGCGGTGAAACGTTCTTTCGCCGTCAGCGGCGTGTATTTTACTTTGCTGTCATCACCGAAAACGGCTGCGGCGACGCCACGGCAGACATCGACATCAATGCCGGTAAATTTACCGTTAGCATCGGCATAAGAAAATCCAGGCAAACCGTCACTGATACCGCATTGTACAAAACCTTTCTTTTTAACGGCATCCAGCGTCGTGCCCGCGTGGACCTGACCTGCTACTGCAAACAACACACCTGCAGCGGCCAGGCTGGCTATCATCGTCTTTTTCATAATGCATCCTGTGTGGCGAATTTTATCGTTATGGAGGCGTTTTCAAACGCTTTTACCTGTCTGTGGCGTTGGCCAACGTTTATAAAGCAAACGTAATGCCAGGTTTTGCGTTTAAAGAAATTGCGGAGAATTAAACGCATCAAGCTGAGTGTAGACAGGGTTAAATAAACCGAGCGCCCTGAAATGGTGCGAAATTCCAACCTGCGCCACAAATCAGAGCAAAAGTTTGCTTAACTGTTAGATAAATCCGTCAGGTAGTTTCTGACGTGAATATTGGCAGGATCTTGAATGTACTTAATATGTGAAAAGCATCACGATAGAATCGATAATTTAAATAGTTAGATAATAATAATGTGATTATCAATCGACTTAAATTAAACACAGGGAAGAAAGAAGGGCGTTTTTTTTACTTACGTGCTACTGCTGCACTATTTAAAAGCAAAAGCGCGGACAACGCCGCGCTTTCAACAGTGTTTGGTTATTTAGTCAAGGCGACGATACCCAGCGTCAGACCAGCGATTGCCGCCGCTCCGCCTGCAATGGCACCTGCTGTTTCCCAGTTATCCTGCGTTGTGCCCTTCATACAGGTATTGGTGTGAACCAGACGGCCCTGATCGTCGTAAACCGGTACACACGGTGAATCGTGCGCGCATCCTGCAAGCAGCGCAGCGAGTAGTGCAACGGAAATGAATCTTTTCATGATGTTACCTCAGTATTTTCATTCATCCGCTATAAAGCCAAAGTGGCAATAAACGAATCGATGGCTATTTTACCACCGGCATAAGCCCACGTTGCAGGGGGAATAATCTCAAATTATGTAGATTGTAAAAATCATGGAGAAAAAGCGTTAGCCGAATAAATGCGTGGAGAAAGTATGGAGCTGGGACATTTTTTATATGATTTTTTTGCGTTAAATAAAAAGGCACCTGAGGCGCCCTTTTAGCTAACGATTAATCCTTATGGCTTGTAAACCGTCGTCGGACAACCACAAAGAAAACAGGCACGAAGAAAATAGCCAGCAGGGTAGCGGATAGCATTCCGCCCATTACGCCCGTCCCGACCGCATTTTGTGCGCCACTACCCGCACCGCTGCTAATGACCAGTGGCATGACGCCAAGAATAAACGCAAGAGACGTCATCAGGATAGGGCGCAGACGCATCCGCGAGGCTTCCAGCGTGGCTTCGATAATGCCCTTGCCCTCTTTATCCATAAGATCTTTAGCAAACTCAACAATCAGAATGGCGTTTTTGGCTGACAAACCGATCGTGGTGAGCAGACCCACCTGGAAGTAAACATCATTGTTCAGCCCGCGCAGCGATGCTGCGAGCAGCGCACCGATCACGCCTAACGGCACCACCAGCATAACTGAGAAGGGAATAGACCAGCTTTCATAAAGGGCCGCCAGGCACAGGAACACCACTATCAAAGAAATGGCGTACAGCGCAGGTGCCTGGTTTCCAGAAAGGCGTTCCTGATATGACATTCCCGTCCAGTCGTAGCCGATGCCAGAAGGCAGTTTCGACGCCAGGCTTTCCATCATCACCATGGCTTCACCGGTACTTTTACCCGGCGCAGACTCGCCGAGGATCTCCATTGACGGCATCCCGTTGTAGCGTTCCAGACGCGGTGAGCCATACACCCAGTGGGAACTGCTGAAGGCAGAGAACGGTACCATCTCGCCGTTTGCACTGCGCACATAGAGGTTATTAATATCACCGGGCAACATGCGGAAGCGTGCATCGGCTTGCACGTAAACTTTTTTCACTCGCCCATGGTCGATAAAGTCATTTACATAGGTGCCACCTAACGCAGTCGACACCGTCTGGTTAACATCAGAGAGGCTAATACCTAACGCCTGCGCCTTCTCCTGATCGACATCCAGCTTAAACTGAGGCGTGTCTTCCAGGCCGTTAGGACGCACGCGTACCAGCAGATCAGGATGCTGTTTTACCATGCCGAGAAGCTGGTTACGTGCCTGGGTCAGCTGCGTGTGTCCCAGGTTTGCCTGATCAATCAGCTCAAAGTCGAAGCCTGTAGCGGTGCCGAGCTCGATAATAGCGGGTAAGTTGAACGGGAAAACAAGACCATCTTTGATTCGGCTAAAGGCGCTTGTCGCACGGCTAACGATCGCTCCGACGCCATTTTCCTTACCCGGACGCTCTTCCCAGGGCTTCAGGCTCACGAAGGCAATACCCGAGTTTTGTCCCTGTCCGCTAAAGCTAAATCCGTTAACCGTAAAGACGGATTCAACGTTCGCCTTCTCCTTAGTCAGATAGTAATCCTGAACCTGATCGAGCACCTGCTGAGTCCGCATCTGCGTTGCGCCTGCAGGGAGCTGGACCATCGTCATAAACACGCCCTGGTCTTCTTCCGGCAGGAACGAGGTGGGTAAGCGCAGGAAGAGAACGGCCATCCCCCCTACGATGATGACGTAGACCAGCAGATAACGCCCCGTTTTACGTAAAATCCCGCTTACGCTGTTACTGTAATGTTCCACGCTTTTATCAAAGAGGGCGTTAAACCAGCCAAAGAATCCCCCTTTCTTTTCATGATGCTCGGTTGAAGCGGGTTTGAGCAATGTGGCGCAAAGTGCAGGGGTGAGGATCAACGCAACCAGCACGGACAGCGCCATCGCGGAGACAATGGTTAGCGAGAACTGACGATAGATAGCCCCCGTAGACCCGCCGAAAAATGCCATGGGAATGAACACTGCCGACAGCACCATGGCAATACCCACCAGTGCGCCCTGGATCTGCTCCATGGATTTCTGCGTTGCCTCTTTTGGCGGCAGCTTATCCTCAACCATCACGCGTTCGACGTTTTCGACCACCACAATGGCATCATCGACCAGCAGCCCTATCGCCAGCACCATCCCGAACATCGTGAGGGTGTTGATGGAGAAGCCAAAAGCCGCCAGTACGGCAAAGGTCCCCAGCAGCACAACCGGCACGGCGATTGTGGGGATCAGGGTAGCCCGCAGGTTTTGCAGGAACAGGTACATCACCAGGAAGACGAGGACGATCGCTTCAAACAGCGTTTTCACCACTTCGTGGATGGAGATCTTCACAAATGGCGTTGTGTCGTAGGGGTAAACAACCTTCAGTCCCTGGGGGAAGAACGGCTGTAGCTGCGCCAGCTTGCTCTTGATAGCTGACGCCGTATCCAGCGCATTTGCCCCTGTTGCCAGCTTGATCCCGAGTCCCGTTGCGGCCTGACCGTTGATTTTGGTGACCATGTTGTAGTTTTCACCACCCAGCTCAATGCGTGCCACATCCTTCAGATGCACCATTGAACCATCCTGATTCACCTTCAGCGTCACCCGGCCAAACTCGTCCGGCGACTTCAGCCGTGTCTGGGCAATAATAGAGGCGTTTAGCTGTTGTCCCGGCACAGACGGCGATCCGCCCAGCTGGCCCGCAGCAATTTGATCGTTCTGCGTTTTCAGCTGGTTAATCACATCCAGCGGTGTGAGCTGGTATTTATTCATCGCGTTGCTGTCCAGCCAGATGCGCATCGCATACTGCGCGCCAAACAGCTGAACATCACCCACTCCAGAGGTTCGGCTAATCGCGTCTTTTACGTTTGAGGCGACGTAGTCCGAGATATCATCCTGAGTGAGGTTTTTGTTATCAGAAACAAAGCCCGCTACCAACAGGAAGCTGCTGCTGGATTTCTCAACGCCAATGCCCTGCTGCTGCACTTCTTGCGGCAGTAATGGCATCGCAAGCTGAAGTTTGTTCTGAACCTGAACCTGAGCAATATCAGGATCGGTGCCCGACTCGAACGTCAGGGTGATGGTCACGTTACCGGCAGAATCGCTGGTGGAGGACATGTACATCAGGTTATCGATACCGTTCATGTTCTGTTCGATAACCTGCGTCACGGTATCCTGAACCGTCTGTGCGTCAGCGCCAGGGTAGGTTGCGGTGACGGCCACCGCAGGAGGTGCGATGGTCGGGTACTGTGCGACAGGCAGTTTTAAAATAGCCAGCCCACCCGCAATCATTAAAATAATGGCGAGTACCCAGGCGAACACCGGCCGTTGAATAAAGAAATTAGCCATGTAGTCGTCCCTTAACTGGCTGGAGTAGCGGCGGTATCAGGTGTCGCCACAACGGAGACGCCGGGGCGAACTTTTTGTAAGCCACTCACAATGACGCGATCGCCATTTTTCAGCCCTTCCGTCACCAACCAACGGTCGCCAATTGCCTGTGGCGCTACGACAGTGCGCGTCTCCACCTGGTTTTTATCGTTCACCACCAGTACGGTTGCATCACCGCGCGGTGTGCGGGTCACGCCCTGCTGCGGTATCAGAATGGCATCCGGCTGAGTGCCTTCATCAATACGTGCGCGGACAAACATACCCGGCAGAAGCATATGTTGAGGATTGGGGAAAATAGCGCGCAGCGTAATTGAGCCGGTACTTTCATCAACCGTGACATCAGAGAACTGCAGGGTGCCTTTCAGGGGATAGGGTTGGCCATTTTCCATCAATAGCTCAACGGAACGTGTGCCATCGCCTTTTTGCAGGCTGGTCTGTTTCAGGCGCATGAAATCACTGCTGGACTGCGTAACGTCGACATAAATTGGGTCGAGCTGCTGTACGGTAGCCAGCGCCGTAGATTGCCCATTCGTGACGAGCGCCCCTTCTGTGACGCTGGATTTGCCGATACGGCCGTCGATCGGCGATGTCACCCTGGTATAGGCAAGATTGATTCGCGCGCTTTCAACGCTGGCCTGCGCGGCAACGACGCTGGCGTCGGCCTGCTGTGCCGTTGCGACCGCCTGATCGTACTCCTGTTTGCTAACGTACTGCGTGCCGACCAGCGGGAGATAGCGCTTCACCGTCAGGCGAGCAATATTGGCTGCAGCCTGCGCTTTTGCCAGTTCGCCTTTTGCACTGTCATAGGCCGCCTGATAGGTGGCAGGATCGATTTGGTAAAGAGACTCACCCGCTTTCACATCGCTGCCTTCGGCAAAGTTACGACGCATAACGATACCGCTTACCTGAGGGCGAACTTCAGCGACGCGAAAAGCGTCGGTTCTGCCCGGCAGCTCAGTGGTTACCGCCAGCGGAGCGCTTTTGACCAGGTGAACGCTAACCTGAGGAGCCTGCGCCTGCTGGGGTTGATTTTCCTGCCCATCGCACCCGGCGAGCAGCAGGGCGCAGACAATAAAACCGGATAAGGGTAAAAGTCTGAAATGGTTCGTCATCACTGTTCCTTTAACTACCCGTTAACCGAAAAGTGCCGTTAATCGATGAGAGGGGTAGGGGCAATAAATAAAAATGTAGCTGCGTATAATAATGAGGGTATTTAATGTTTTTTAATTTATAAGTGCGAAGGCGCGACCCTTTGCAAAAAAATCAGAATTCAACCCGGTGTATTCGGCGATACACTTATGCCAAAGTAATGAGATAAATGATGTTTGATTTGATTATTTATATAGGTGATGAATGAGTTATTAAAATTCATTCGCCGTATTTATGAATTCATGGAATTGACTTTTTTTGTGCAAAAGTAAATCTTTTTCTGGTTAATACTTAACTGTACAAGCATCCGACTTTATCTCTTGATAGTGCATTAACCGTATGAGTAACGAGTAGCAACCATGGCGCGTAAAAAGAAAGAAGACGCTGAAAAGACCCGACAGCTGTTGATCGACGCGGCAATCGGGCAGTTTGCTACGCGCGGTGTGGCCAACACGACGCTGACGGATATTGCCGATGCCGCACGGGTGACGCGCGGGGCGGTTTACTGGCACTTTTCCAGCAAGGCGGAAATATTTAATGCCATTTGGGAACAGCAGCTACCGTTACGCGACATTATCGCGGAGAGGCTGTCACTATCAGAAAGTCATGATCCTTTGTTAAAACTTCGTGAGCAATTTATCACTGGCCTGCAGTATATTGCTCACGATCCTCGTCAGTGTGCGCTTCTACAAATTTTGTATCATAAATGTGAATTTAATAGCGATATGATTTCAGAGTGTGAAATTAGAAAACGTATTGGTTTTAATTACGAAAATCTTAGCAATACGCTGGGGGAATGTATTGCGCGCAATATCATCTCCCCTGAGGTTAATATTGATCTGGCAGCGATCGTATTTCATGGTTTTTTTAGCAGAATAATTAAAAACTGGTTAATGAATAGCGACAGTTTTAATCTTTACCAGCAGGCTCCTGCGCTGGTGGATAATATTATGGCGACACTGCATATCACGCGCGTGCCGCCCGTCATTTATGACACTGCTTCATGATGAGTGCCGGGGCGGAAGCAGGTCCCCGCGCTCGCAACGTTCTGCTATGGTTTGTGCCGTAACGGGTTTCCCCAACAGATAACCCTGAAGCGTGTTACAACCAAGCTCGGTCAGAAATTCCTGCTGAGCCTCGGTTTCAACGCCTTCCGCCACCACCTTCAGGTTCAGCGTTTTTGCCAGCGCGACAATCGCGGAAACAATGGTGGCATCTTCGCTTTCTCCGCTTAGCTCTTTCACGAAAGCACGATCGATTTTTAACTCGCACGCCGGTAACCGTTTGAGATAGAGCAGGCTTGAATATCCGGTACCAAAATCGTCAATCGACGCTTTCACTCCCGCATCCGTCAGCTCCGTGAGCACCCGCACGCTTTCATCCGGATTGCTCATTGCCGTCGTTTCCGTGACTTCCAGGATCAGCATTTCAGGCGGGACGTGATGGTGAGCCAGACAGTCGAGAACCGTCTTAACTAGCGAGGGCTGCTCAAACTGAAGCGTCGACAGGTTTACCGCCATTGACCAGTCCTGATGGCCCTGAAGATGCCACTCGCGCAGCTGACGGCAGGCTTCGTTGATGACCCAGTTGCCAATGGGAATAATCAGCCCGGTCTTTTCTGCCAGCGGCAGAAAAATGTCCGGTGCCAGCAAACCTTGTTTTGGATGTTGCCAGCGAATCAGGGCTTCAAATCCGAGCACCGGCCCTGCCGGGGCGTGGAATTTGGGCTGATAGAGCAGGCGAAACTCATCGCGATCGATTGCCAGCCACAGGTCATTCATAAGCTGAAGGTGCGTCTGTGCGAGCGTGTTCATCGACGGCTGGAAGAAGTGATAGCCGTTTCGCCCCATATGCTTCGTGTGGTACATCGCCGCATCGGCGTTAAACATCAGTTCGCGATCGCTCTTTCCGTCGTGCGGGTAGAGGGCAATCCCGATGCTGAGCGTCACGACCAGCTCATAGGGATCCAGGCTGAACGGGTTATCAATGGCGCGCACCAGCGCGTTGGCCAGCGAGGCCGCATCATCCGGGCCGTCGGTTTCGGCAAGCAGGACGAACTCATCCCCGCCGATACGGGCAAGCGTGTACTGGCCTTTCAGCGGCAGCAGCAGACGCTGAGTCACCTCGACCAGCAGCTTATCGCCGATGTCGTGGCCGTAGGCATCATTGATGGCCTTAAAGCCGTCCAGATCCATAAACATCAGCGCAAAGGGGTTACCTTCACGGTCCGCTTTGCTGATGGCCTGATCGAGCCGGTCCTCGAGCAGAATGCGGTTGGGCAGGCGCGTCAGCGTGTCATGCAGCGCCAGCTGAGCCAGCTCACGGTTAGCTTCCGCCAGAGAGGAGGCCAGCAAAGAGGTTCGCGCCTGAAGGCGGGCTTCCAGCATGGAGACCAGAAGCGAGATGCCCAGAATAGAGAGCGCCACGACGCTCACCAGCACCGCCAGCCAACTCCCGTTAATGCCGTGGTGATGGACCATTGTCGACATCGGGAACAGGGCGGCCTTCATGCCAGCGTAGTGCATCCCGGCGATGGCAATCCCCATAGTGATGGCGGCACCGAGGCGCATCAGCGCAACCTGTGCGGCTTCGTGGCGTAAACGGAACGTCAGCCACAGGGCGGCCAGGGACGCTGCAAGGGCGATCGCCACCGAAATAGCCACCCAGGTCTTGTCCCATACGATACCGGGCGTGACTTCCAGCGCGGCCATACCGGTGTAATGCATCGCGACGATGCCCATTCCCATTACCAGTGAACCGGGCAGCAGGCGGCGCAAACGAAGCTGCTCGCCGCTCACGAGCCACAGTGCGAACATCGATGAACTGATAGCGATGACCATGGAGAACACCGTCAGGGCGGCGTTGTAGCTCATGCCCATGGAGAGATCCATCGCCAGCATGCCGATGAAGTGCATGGCCCACACGCCAATTCCCATCGCGACACCGCCACCCGCCAGCCAGACGCGCGCCGCGACGCCCTGACTTCCGGCAACGCGACCAGCCATATTCAGTGCCGTATAGGACGCAAGGATGGCGACAACAAAAGAGATGACTACGAGGATTTGGTTGTATTGGCTAACCAGCATGGTCTGTTCAACTCGAGTGTGAAGTAACGCAAGAGCGGTTTGGAAGGGCGTGACAGTATCATCGTAAGATAACGACTAAAAGGCATTTAAATCCCTGTTTTTAATGGGTGATAGCGGGGTTTTCTGCGACGTTAGCGGCTCAATCGAGAGCCGAGCAATTGACGAGTTTTAACGGGTTGACGGAATTCATATTGCGACACTTATCGGTTTCGGTGCTCATCAGTTCAATCCACTGCATCAGCAGCGCATCGAAGATGAAAACTGAGATAGCAAAGACAACCAGCCACCAGTATTTACGAATCATAGTGTCATTCCGGGAGTAGAGGGCCTGTAATGTGCTGGAAATATACACGAAAAGTAGCGCTTTAAAAGCGGGAGACGCGAAGGTTTACAAAGCGTTGACGGTTGTGGGCGAGGGCAATAAAAAAGGCGCTTCCCCATGCCGGTTCGCGCCTTTTTAAACAACATTTCGCTAATCGAAATCAGTTCATGCCGTATTTTTTCAATTTCTTACGCAGAGTACCACGGTTGATACCCATCATCAGCGCAGCGCGGGTTTGGTTACCGCGGGTGTATTGCATCACCATGTCCAACAGTGGCTGTTCAACTTCAGCCAGTACCAGCTCATACAGGTCATTAACATCCTGACCGTTCAGTTGAGCAAAATAGTTCTTCAGTGCTTGTTTAACCGAGTCACGCAGGGGCTTTTGAGTCACCTGATCCTGGGAGTTAACGGTGGAAACGGTCAGTACGTCAGAATTTACGCGTTGTTCGAACATAGTTCTGTCAGCTCTTTATTTCATTACGCAAGATTTTCGAAGTATGCCTCCAACGCCTCCAGCTGTACGCTGGCATCCTCTATGGCGTTGAATGTGCGCCGAAACTGGTCATTTGGAGCGTGCTCCTGGAGATACCAGGATACGTGTTTACGCGCAATTCGGTACCCTTTTGCCTGACCGTAGTGGTCATGCAATTCCCGAACATGCGAACAAAGCAAGCGCTTAACCTCTGCCAGTGGCAGGGGGGCAAGCAGCTCCCCAGTGTCCAGATAATGCTGGATTTCCCGAAAGATCCAGGGTCTTCCCTGAGCGGCACGTCCTATCATCAGAGCATCAGCTCCCGTATAGTCGAGCACAGCTCTGGCTTTAAGCGGGTCAGTAATGTCGCCATTCGCGATAATCGGAATGGAAACTTTCTGCTTAACTTCCCGAATGCTGTCGTATTCAGCGTTGCCGTTGAACAAACAGGCGCGAGTGCGTCCATGTATGGTCAGGGCCTGAATGCCACAGTCTTCGGCCAGTTGGGCAATCTCTACACAGTTACGGTGTTCCGGCGACCAACCCGTGCGAATCTTCAACGTAACAGGAACGTCCACTGCGCTGACAACCGCCGTCAGGATTGACTTCACCTGGTCGGGGTATTGCAGAAGGGCTGAACCTGCAAGCTTGCGATTCACTTTTTTGGCCGGGCAACCCATATTGATATCAATAATTTGGGCGCCACTTTCCACGTTAATACGCGCGGCGTCTGCCATCTCTTCAGGCACGCTTCCGGCAATTTGCACGGTACGAATACCTGGTTCATCAACGTGCACCATCCGCAAACGGGACTTGTCGCTTTCCCAGACCTGCGGGTTAGACGACATCATCTCGGATACGGTTAAACCTGCTCCCATCTCGTAGCACAGCGTCCTGAACGGCCGGTCGGTAATACCTGCCATTGGGGCTGCGATCAGGCGATTTCTGAGCTGGTGGTGTCCGATGCGCATGAGTTAAGAAATGACCATACTGTGACTGCAAGGCGGCGTATATTACGCATTTTTTGCACGAGATGAAAGGCCAAACTTTGAACAATCCACTGTTGTAGATCAATGAACCGCCGCTAAGACTTTTCGGGGAAAATTATTAACCATTTAAATCATTAAGTTATATTAAAATGGTTATTTTATGGACGCTTACAATTTCCCGTAACTTCTCATCATTTCTGAATAAATGCATCGCGTAATCGGGATTATCTGCTGTTTTTAGCAGCAGATTATCCCGCTTCTGTGCGATCTGCGTCGCATTTTAGAACATGATTTCAGCGTAAAAATCAGGCGTTATTCAACGACGACGCGGCCATGAAGTGACTGTACCGGACGGTTATTATCGTGATGCATGGTGTGGGTGAATTTTTCTAACTGCTCCGCAGAGATTGTCAGCGGGTGCTTAAGGACAATCCAAGTTACCCCTTCTGAGCACGGCGGGGTAGTCAGCGAGCCGCTAAAGCGCCAGTAGGTTTTATTTTTGGGCAGGAGCTGATTCATATCGAGGTTTGGCTTAATGCTGATGTTCTGGTCAACCTGGCCGGGCATCACGCCCCACAGCTTTTCCAGTTCAGCGTTGGCCGCCCCTTTATCAAACATCACGGCAACCACCGCCAGTTCGCCGTTAGCGTTTTTATGCACCAGGTGCATTTCCATGGCGAATTTCTTACCGTGTATCGTGTTTTCACTTGGGGCGTGGAAATGGAACTGCTGTAAGGTCCAGGTTTGATTATCGAGGGTGATGTTATCGCGGGTTTCCGCCTTCTCGCTTGCCTGGATGGTATGGCCGTTGTTTGTCAGCGTAATGGGGCCTTCGCTGTAATGGGTTTGCAGCGGGGAAAGATGGGCCTTAGCGGTAGACTCAATGTCAATGGGAGACTGGTTCATCCCGCTTTGACAGGTCCTGTAGGCTTCATCCAGTTCGCCCCAGTGCTCTGGTGCGCCTTCTCCTTCGTAGCTCCAGTGTGATGCAAAAGCGGAAGTCGAGACCATGCTCAGCGCCAGCAGCGCTGCCTTGCCAGAAACGTGTTTCATAATATTCTTCCTGTGAATTTTATTATTCAAATCACAAATTACACATATGATTTGTGTGGTTATTTTACCGGAGACAGGCGAAAGGCGTGAGGATTATCGAAAGGAGAAAGGCGTGGTCAGATGACCACGCCAGATGCTTAGTTTTTACGCCCGGTAATACGGCACCACTCTTCTTTCTCAACCACAGGGTCGAGCGCGAAGAGATCGGCGTAGGCTTCGCAAACGCTGTCGGCCTGGCTGGCAAGAATACCCGAAAGACCAAGCAGACCGCCCTCAACGGGCAGCACGCTGATTAACGGCGCCAGTTCACGTAATGGGCCTGCCAGAATGTTTGCGACAACCACGTCGGCTTTCATGGCCTCTGGCTGCGCATCAGGCAGATACAGCTCCAGACGATCGGAGACGCCATTGCGTTCTGCGTTATCGCGGCTGGCCTGGATCGCCTGCGGATCGATATCGATCCCGATGGCTTTCGCCGCGCCCAGCTTCAGCGCCGCAATCGCGAGGATCCCGGATCCGCATCCGAAGTCGATTACGGTTTTGCCTTCCAGATCCAGGCCATCCAGCCATTGCAGGCAAAGCGAGGTCGTCGGGTGGGTGCCGGTCCCGAATGCCAGGCCCGGATCGAGCATCACGTTGACCGCATTTGCATCCGGCACGTCGCGCCAGCTCGGGCAAATCCACAGACGCTTGCCAAACTGCATTGGGTGGAAGTTGTCCATCCACTCGCGTTCCCAGTCTTTGTCTTCCAGCTGTTCGATTTTATGCACGAAACCCGCGCCCAGCAGGGGATGATTTTCCAGAATCGCGACCACCTCTTTCATGTCGGTTTCTGCATCGAACAGGCCGATAACGTCGGTATCACCCCACAGGCGCGTCTCGCCCGGCAGCGGCTCAAAGACCGGCGTGTCATGCGTGTCCTGGAAGGTGATTGAGACCGAGCCGGCCTCCATCAGCGCATCACTCAGCTCTTCGGCGTTAGCGCCGGTTGTGTTCAGTTTTAATTGGATCCACGGCATGGCAAAACTCTTTATTTATCAGTAGAAATCGTAGCGGGCTGTGAGACGGGCTGACCGAAACGGTTCCCAACCACAAACGCCAGTAAACTTAGCAGTAACGAAGGCACAATCGGGTGAAAGCCCAGGTACTGGATCTTGAAGGTTGCCAGTACCGCGTAAAGCACGCCGCCGACAATCATGCCGCTTAGCGCGCCCGCAGCATTGGCCCGCTCCCAGTAGAGGCCCAGCACCAGCGGCCACAGGAACACGGCTTCCAGGCCACCAAAGGCAAGCAAATTCAGCCAGATAATCATTTCCGGCGGACGCCACGCGGCCAACAGCAGCAGCGCCCCTAATACCAGGGTGATCGCGGCCGACATACGCTTCAGACGCCGTTCATTTTCCACCTGCTCAGGACGCAGGTTCAGGTAGAGATCTTTAATGATCGTAGCGGAACTTTGCAGCAGCTGGGCGTTAATCGTCGACATGATGGCCGCCATCGGTGCGGCAAGGAATATCCCGGCGGCAAAGGGAGGAAGCACTTTGACCATCAATGTTGGGATGACTAAATCGGGAACCGTCAGGTCGGGGATCACCGCGCGTCCTAACGCCCCTGCCAGGTGCATGCCGAACATCAGGATGGCTACCACAATGGTGCCAATGATGATGCCCTTATGCACCGCCTTGCTGTCTTTATATGAGATACAGCGCACGGCGGTATGCGGTAGGCCAATCACCCCAAAGCACACCAGTACCCAGAACGAGGTCATGAATGTCGGAGAAAGGATATCGTCGGCCCCCTGCGGAGAGACCAGTTTCGGATCGATCGCCTCAAGCGTTTCAACAGCATGGCTCAGGCCACCTGCAGCATGCACGATACCCACCAGCAGGACGATAGTTCCTATGAGCATGACCATGCCCTGCATCGTATCGTTCAGCACGCTGGCGCGGAATCCGCCAAAGGCGGTATAGAGCGCGATACTTACCCCGAAGATGATAAGACCCGTCTCGTAGGGAATACCCGCAGCCGTCTCCAGCAAACGCGCGCCGCCGATAAACTGCACCGTCATCGCACCGATAAAGGCCACCAGCAGGCTTAAGCTTGCCAGCCAGACCAGCAGACGGCTCTGATAGCGCGCAAACAGCATGTCATTAAGCGTGACGGCATTATAGCGACGTGCCAGGATAGCGAATTTTTTACCCAGAATGCCCAGTGAGAGCCAGACGGCAGGAAGCTGAATCATCGCCAGCAGCACCCAGCCTAACCCGTATTTATAGGCGGCACCGGGTCCGCCGATAAACGAGCTGGCGCTGATGTAGGTGGCAGTCAGCGTCATGGCCAGCACGACTCCGCCCATTGAGCGGCTGCCGAGGAAATACTCGTTCAGGAAGGTGCCGGTCGTTCTTTTGCGCATGGCATACACCGAGAGGCCGAACACGACGAGCAGGTAAGCAATCAGGGGCAGAATGACTTCAAGCTGCATCATCGTCCTCCAGCGGGATATCGCGATAAATGAACTTCACCATCGCCCAGCACAGTACAATAAACACCAGCGGCACGAGCAGGCACGCCATTTCAAACCAGTGCGGCAGGCCGGTGATGCCAATAGCGGAATCAGGTAAGTAAGCAGTTACTAACCATGCAGCAAGATAGAGAAGGGTCAGCCACAGCGCCCAGCGCGCTTCTTTATGGGCCTGAACAAAACGCTTGTCCATTTTTTGTCCCTTGTGGATGAAGAAAGCGGGGATTGTACATGATGGGGCCTGGCGATCCCCAGAAATAAAAAAGGCCGGTTACCCGGCCTTCTAACGTTGCAGCAGTCTTACTTCTCGTACATGCCGAGTTTCTTCTCAAGGTAGTGGATGTTAGTTCCACCATTCTGGAAGTGCTCGTCGCTCATGATACGCATCTGCAGGTCAACGTTGGTTTTGATACCGTCGATGATCAGCTCCTGCAGGGCGTTCTTCATGCGGGCAATCGCCACGTCACGGTTTTCGCCGTAGCAGATAAGCTTACCGATCATTGAGTCATAGTACGGCGGTACGGTGTAACCGGCGTAGATATGAGACTCCCAACGCACACCAAAGCCACCCGGCGCGTGGAAACGCGTGATTTTACCCGGGCTTGGCAGGAAGGTGTTCGGGTCTTCGGCGTTAATACGGCATTCTACCGCATGGCCTTTAACCACAACTTCTTCCTGCTTGATGGACAGAGGTTGACCGGCTGCAATACGCAGCTGTTCTTTAATCAGGTCAACGCCGGTGATCATTTCGGTCACAGGGTGTTCAACCTGAATACGGGTGTTCATCTCAATGAAATAGAACTCGCCGTTTTCGAACAGGAACTCAAAGGTACCTGCACCGCGATAGCCGATATCGACGCACGCTTTGGAGCAACGCTCGCCGATGTAGCGACGCAGTTCCGGGGTAATGCCCGGCGCTGGCGCTTCTTCGACAACTTTCTGGTGACGTCGCTGCATGGAGCAGTCACGTTCTGCCAGATAGATCGCGTTACCCTGACCGTCAGCCAGCACCTGAATTTCGATGTGGCGTGGGTTTTCCAGGTATTTTTCCATGTACACCATGTCATTGCTGAAGGCGGCTTTCGCTTCAGCTTTGGTCATGGAGATGGACTGAGCCAGTTCAGCATCGCTGCGCACAACGCGCATACCGCGACCGCCGCCGCCGCCGGACGCTTTGATGATAACCGGGTAGCCAATGCGTTTAGCATGAGCGCGGTTAGCATCCATATCGTCGGTCAGAGGGCCGTCAGAGCCGGGTACGGTTGGTACACCGGCTTTCTTCATTGCGGTGATTGCAGACACTTTGTCGCCCATCAGGCGGATAGTGTCAGCTTTCGGGCCGATGAAGATAAAGCCAGAGCGTTCAACCTGCTCAGCAAAGTTGGCGTTCTCAGAGAGGAAGCCGTAACCCGGATGAATTGCCACCGCGCCAGTGATTTCAGCGGCGCTGATGATAGCCGGGATGTTCAGATAGCTTTTTACGGACGGAGCCGGGCCAATACAGACCGTCTCATCCGCCAGCAATACGTGTTTTAAATCGCGATCCGCGCTTGAGTGCACAGCCACGGTCTTGATGCCCAGCTCTTTACAGGCACGAAGAATACGCAGTGCAATCTCGCCTCGGTTGGCGATAACAATTTTATCCAGCATGTTCGCCTCGTTACTCGATGACGACCAGCGGCTCGTCAAATTCTACCGGCTGACCACTTTCGACCAGAATCGCTTTTACAGTACCTGACTTGTCTGCTTCGATCTGGTTCATCATTTTCATGGCTTCAACGATGCACAGGGTATCGCCTACATTGACTTTCTGACCCACTTCGATGAAGGCTTTCGCCTCCGGGCTCGGGGTGCGGTAGAAAGTACCAACCATTGGGGAACGTACGATGTGACCACTGATTTCTGCGGCTGCGGCTGGTGCGGCTTCTGCTGCAGGTGCAACGGCAGCGGCAAGCGCAGGCTGCTGCATCATTGGCGTAGCATAAGCTTGCTGCATTACCGGGAAGCTAGCGGCTGGGGCTGCACGGCTGATGCGTACAGACTCTTCGCCTTCAGAAATTTCCAGTTCGGAGATGCCTGATTCTTCAACCAGCTCGATCAGTTTTTTAATCTTACGAATATCCATGAGTGGGTTCCGTACTCTTGTTTAGTGTGATTGTGACAAGCGTTTTACCGCTGTCTGTAAAGCGTATGAATAACCGTCCGCACCCAGTCCGCAGATAACACCGGCGGCGATATCCGACAGGTAGGAATGGTGGCGGAACGGCTCACGGGCGTGCACGTTGCTCAGGTGGATCTCGATAAACGGGATACTCACCGCGAGCAGTGCGTCGCGAATAGCGACACTGGTGTGCGTAAACGCGGCCGGATTGATCAGGATATAGTCCACATTGTCTTTAGCCTGATGAATACGGTCGATGATTGCGTACTCCGCGTTTGACTGAAAATGATCCAAATCGACGTTCAGCGACGCTGCTTCCGTTTCAAGACGGTTAACAATTTCACTCAATGTGAGCGAGCCGTACTTCTCTGGCTCACGGGTTCCGAGCATGTTGAGGTTCGGTCCGTTCAAAACTAAGATCTGGTATTTATCAGCCATTGTGCCGCTATCTCCTGCGATTCTCCGGTAAAAAACAAAATATACCTTCGATGCGCGATTGTCACCTAATCAGAGTCCGAAAACTCCATCAGGAAAACCAAAGTCGCACATTATAACGATTTCGTAGCATTTGGCAGCTAAATACTGGTCTTATCAGGGAAGATTATCAACCGCTATCGGAAAAAGATTCGCGGTTGATAAGTATTCTGCGGGAAAACGCACAGTTTCGCGAACTATCGCAACCACTGGCGGAACTTCTTGTAACGCCATGCTAAAAGCACCAAAGCCAGCAGCGCGTAGATGACGGGTTGCGGTGATAATATCTTCACTGACCACAGGTAGTGAATAGGGGCGAGGATCGCGACAAGATAGACGAAGTTGTGTAAAAGTTGCCAGCGCCTGCCCAGCTTTCGCTGTGCATATTGCGTTGATGTCACTGCGAGAGCCAGCAGAATCAGCCAGCTCACGATGCCCAACGTGAGGTAAGGGCGCGTAACCAGTTCCCGCCCTAGCAATGCCAGATTGTTAATACCCAACTCAAGCAGCGCGTAGCTGGTCAAGTGTATCGTTGCCCATGCAAAACACCATAGCCCCAAGAGCCGACGGGTGCGTATCAATAACGGCTGTTTAGCGTAGCGCGCCAGCGGCGAAATCAGCAAGGTGGCCAGCAAAAATTTCAGAGCCATCCGACCGGTAAAGTGTTGGATATCTTTTGCCGGGTCAGCGCTGAAGGCACCGTGACTCACTGCCCAGAACAGCCACACCAGAGGAAGCAACCCGGCCAGATGCAGCAGCACTTTCAGCCAGGTTATCTGCTTTGCGGTTAAACGCACTTAGAAATTCTCCCGTAAATTCAGCCCACGATAGAGAGAAGCCACCTCATCCGCGTAGCCGTTAAACAGCAGGGTTGGCTGACGCTTCACATCCAGCGCGCCGCCGGAGCCGATGAAACGCTCGGTAGCCTGTGACCAGCGCGGATGGTCAACGTGCGGGTTCACGTTGGCAAAAAAACCGTACTCGTCGGGGGCAGCCAGGTTCCAGGTGGTCGGTGGACGTTCGCGGGTGAGCTTAATGCTGACGATAGATTTAATCCCCTTAAAGCCGTATTTCCACGGTACGGTCAGGCGGATGGGCGCGCCGTTTTGCGGCGGAAGCGCTTTGCCGTAAACCCCAACGGTCAGCAGGGTGAGCGGATGCATGGCTTCGTCGAGGCGTAGCCCTTCGACATAAGGATACTCAAGCCCGCCGCCGATGAACCGATCCTTCTGGCCCGGCATCTCGTCCGGGGCGTAGCGCGTCTGGAAGGAGACGTATTTGGCGTTGCTGGTGGGTTCAACCAGCGCCAGCAGCTTGTGCAGCGGGAAGCCGACCCAGGGCACAACCATCGACCATGCCTCCACGCAGCGCATGCGATAGATACGCTCTTCCAGCGGGAAGCGGGTGGTGAGGTCGTGGTGATCCAGCGTGAGGGGTTTTGCCACCTCGCCGTCAATTTTCAGCGTCCACGGATCGGTTTTCATGCTGCCGGCGTTCGCGGCGGGATCGGCCTTATCCAGGCCAAATTCGTAGAAGTTGTTATAACCGGTGACTTTATCTTCCGGGGTCAGCGCCAGTTTATTTTGCCATTCGGCAGGCTTCGTGAAGGTGAGCGGTGCGCCGGAAGGGGCTTTCGGACGGTCGTTCCCTTTAAACCAGTCAAGCAGGTCGGCATGAGCCGCAGGGGAAAGCGTCAGTGCGGTGGCGCTGATGCCAAGCATTTTCAGGATCTGGCGGCGCTGTAACATAAAGACAGATTCAGACGTTACGTCGGCTTCCGTCAGTTTTCGGGTTTTCATGGCATCCTCCGTCAGGCGTTTTTCTAAGCATGACGGAGGAGACGGGTTAGCGCGAATATGTCACGAAAATTTGAAGATTACGCAATTTTCACCAGCGCACGGCCGTGGAACTGGTTGTTCATGATTTTGCTGGCATATTCGGGGGCCTGGCCGAGCGCGATCTCCGTTGCGCTCTGCGTGTAGAACGATTCCGGCAGGTCGCGCACCAGACGCTCCCATGCCTCCGCGCGGCGGGCGGCAGGCGTCATGACCGAATCCACACCCTGCAGGCGAACGTTGCGCAGAATAAATGGCATGACGGTTGTTGGCAGAGCAAACCCGCCCGCCAGGCCGCAGGCCGCCACGCAGCCGCCGTAGTTCATCTGCGCCAGCACTTTCGCCAGCACTTTGTCACCGACCGTATCTACCGCACCGGCCCAGAGCTGTTTTTCCAGCGGACGCGTCTCTGCGAACTCGTCGCGGCCAAGAATGCGGTTAGCGCCCAGCTGACGCAGGTAGTCATGGGTGCTTTCACGGCCCGTTACCGCCGCCACCTGATACCCCAGCTTGTGCAGCAGGGTGACGGCCGTACTGCCCACGCCACCGCTGGCGCCGGTCACAACGATCTCACCGGATTCAGGGCGAACGCCGGCATCTTCCAGCGCCATTACGCACAGCATGGCGGTAAAGCCCGCGGTGCCGACAATCATCGCTTTGCGGCCATCCATGCCTTTTGGCATGGGCACCAGCCAGTCCCCTTTTACTCGAGCCTGAGAAGCCAAACCGCCCCAGTGATTTTCACCCACTCCCCAGCCGGTAAGCAGCACCTCTTGCCCAGCGTGGAAGCGCGGATCTTCGCTCGTATGCACGCGGCCCGCGAAGTCGATACCCGGCACCATTGGGAAATTTCGGATAATTTTACCTTTGCCCGTAATGGCAAGCGCATCCTTATAGTTAAGGCTGGACCAGTCAACGTCGACGGTTACTTCGCCTTCCGGCAGGCGGCCCGGCTCAAGGGCTTGTACTGAGGCAAGCGTGTTGCCGTCCTGCTGTTCTAAGATCAAAGCCTGCATACAGGGTCCTCACTAGGTCTGATGATTGGAAAATAATTTCTGAAGACTATACTCGCTCAGTGAAACGCAATGCCGATTTAACGCAATAAATTGCCAGATACACCAGGTTTGGTAGTATGCCGCATCTAAAATGCAAGTTAGTACTTACTTGCTACCCCATCAACCCACGGAGTAATCTCAAGGATGCGATTAACGACGAAGTTCTCGGCTTTTATCACTTTGCTGACGGGGTTAACCATCTTTGTCACCCTGATTGGCTGCTCCCTGAGTTTTTATAATGCCATTCAGGACAAGCTGGTCAATCGGGTCCAGTCCGTTGCATCCGTTATCGATACTCGCCTGGTGACTAACTCATTTCCGTCGCTGTCGAGGGAGCTGGATGAGCTGATGGTGCCCGTTGACCTTGTTCGAATCGACATCATGCAGGGTCCGCACGAGGTGTTCAGCCACGTTCGTCAGGGAAGCTATCGACCTGCCGGAACGGTAAGCCAGTATCGCGAAGTGACGGTTCATTCGCTTAAGAACCCAGGCATGACGATCAGGATGGTCTATCTGGATCCCATGGCCAACTATTTCCGCTCCTTAATGACCACCGCGCCGCTCACCGTGGCCGTTGCTTTTATCGTTGTGCTGATCTTTCTTGCCGTCCGCTGGCTGCGTCGTCAGCTCTCCGGCCAGGAGCTGCTGGAAACGCGTTCGGTGCGGATACTTAACGGAGAGCGCGGTCCGCAGGTGCGCGGTTCGGTTTACGAATGGCCAACGCGAACCAGTAGCGCGCTGGACACGTTGCTCTCTGAAATTCAGTTCGCCAGCGAGCAGCGTAGCCGCATGGATACCCTGATCCGTTCCTACGCGGCGCAGGATAACAAAACGGGTCTGAACAACCGGCTGTTCTTTGATAACCAGCTGGCAACGCTGCTGGACGATCCTGAAAAGGTGGGAACGCACGGCGTGGTTATGATGATCCGCCTCCCTGATTTCGATCTGCTGCGCGACACCTGGGGCCGACGCGTGGCGGAAGAGAACCTCTTCACGCTCATCAACCTGCTCTCCACCTTTATTATGCGCTATCCCGGTTCGCTGCTGGCGCGTTATCACCGGAGCGACTTTGCCGTGCTTCTGCCTCACCGCACGCTGAAGGAAGCGGAAAGTATTGCCAGCCAGCTGCTGAAGGCCGTTGATTCGCTGCCGCAAAGCAAAATGCTCGACAGAGACGACATGGTGCATATGGGGATCTGTGCCTGGCGCGGCGGCCAGTCGACGGAGCAGGTGATGGAACACGCCGAGGCGGCAACACGCAATGCCGTGTTGCAGGGGGCGAACGGCTGGGCGGTCTATGACGATTCTCTGCCGGAAAAAGGGCGCGGAAACGTACGCTGGCGTACTTTGATTGAGCAAATGCTTAGCCGTGGTGGACCGCGTATTTACCAAAAACCGGCGGTCCAGAAAAATGGCCATGTACACCACCGCGAGCTGATGTGCCGTATTTTTGACGGTACCGAAGAGGTTATTTCTGCTGAATACCTGCCGATGGTCCTGCAATTTGGGCTCTCCGAAGAGTATGACCGCCAGCAAATTACCCGACTGATCCCCTTTTTATCTTTCTGGCCTGAAGAGAACCTCGCATTACAGGTCACCGTGGAGTCGTTAATTCGCCCGCGTTTCCAACGCTGGCTGCGCGATACCTTAATGCAATGCGAAAAATCGCAACGAAAACATATTATTTTTGAACTTGCTGAGGCAGATGTGGGTCAACACATCAGCCGGTTGCGTCCTGTGGTGCGTTTAATCAATGCGCTTGGGTCTCGCGTGGCGGTGACGCAGGCGGGGCTGACGTTGGTCAGTACCAGCTGGATCAAGGAGCTGGATGTCGAACTACTGAAGTTACATCCAGGGCTGGTAAGGAACATCGAAAAACGCACCGAAAACCAGCTGCTGGTCCAGAGCCTGGTGGAAGCGTGTAAAGGAACACAGACGCAAGTATTTGCCACGGGCGTACGCTCGCGAAGCGAATGGCAGATGTTGACAGAGCGCGGTGTGGCGGGCGGTCAGGGCGATTTTTTTGCCTCCTCTCAGCCGCTTGACACCAATGTGAAAAAATATTTGCAAAGATACTCTGTTTGACCTGCCGTTTAATTTGTTTTCACGTAGAATATCGCGCCTGTAGCTTTGAGTATGACGAGCAAAAAGCCAGTGAACGCCCTTTAACGGGTTACAAATGAAAGTGAGGAACGCTACTGTTTACTCAGCCCCGAGGGACTCCGGGGGCGAATTTGTAACAAAGGAAACGTACTGCACAAATTTTCACCGTAGCAGACGATTTTTGCGCCTTGTCGCTGATGCGTGTGGTTGGTAAAGTAAGCGGATTTTGTTTTCCGCCCCAGCTTTCAGGATTATCCCTTAGTATGTTGAAAAAATTTCGTGGCATGTTTTCAAATGACCTGTCCATTGACCTGGGTACCGCGAATACCCTTATTTATGTAAAAGGACAAGGCATCGTACTGAATGAGCCTTCCGTTGTGGCCATTCGTCAAGACCGTGCGGGCTCGCCAAAAAGCGTAGCGGCAGTCGGTCATGATGCGAAGCAGATGCTGGGCCGTACCCCAGGTAACATCGCCGCGATCCGCCCGATGAAAGACGGCGTTATCGCTGACTTCTTCGTGACTGAAAAAATGCTTCAGCACTTCATCAAGCAGGTTCACAGCAACAGCTTCATGCGTCCAAGCCCACGCGTTCTGGTGTGTGTACCGGTTGGTGCAACGCAGGTTGAACGTCGTGCAATCCGTGAATCCGCTCAGGGCGCAGGTGCGCGTGAAGTATTCCTGATTGAAGAACCTATGGCTGCGGCAATCGGTGCTGGCCTGCCAGTCTCTGAAGCAACCGGTTCTATGGTGGTTGATATTGGTGGTGGTACCACTGAAGTGGCCGTTATCTCCCTGAACGGCGTGGTGTACTCCTCCTCCGTGCGTATCGGCGGCGACCGTTTCGACGAAGCCATCATTAATTATGTGCGCCGTAACTACGGCTCTCTGATCGGTGAAGCCACCGCAGAGCGTATTAAGCACGAAATCGGTTCAGCCTACCCGGGTGATGAAGTTCGCGAGATCGAAGTTCGCGGCCGTAACCTGGCAGAAGGCGTTCCGCGTGGCTTTACCCTGAACTCCAACGAAATCCTGGAAGCGCTGCAAGAGCCGCTGACCGGTATCGTGAGCGCGGTGATGGTTGCGCTGGAACAGTGCCCACCAGAACTGGCGTCCGACATCTCCGAGCGCGGTATGGTTCTGACCGGTGGTGGTGCGCTGCTGCGTAACCTCGACCGCCTGTTAATGGAAGAGACAGGTATTCCTGTCGTAGTTGCAGAAGATCCACTGACTTGCGTCGCCCGTGGTGGTGGCAAGGCGCTGGAAATGATCGACATGCACGGCGGCGACTTGTTCAGCGAAGAGTAGTCGGGTTTGAGAGGGTAGCGATTCGCTACCCTTTCTCTCTGACGCGAGAATACGCATAGCCTATGAAGCCAATTTTTAGCCGTGGCCCATCGCTACAGTTTCGCCTTATTCTGGCGGTCCTGGTGGCGCTTGGGGTCATTATTGCCGATAGCCGCCTCGGTACGTTCAGCCAGATCAGAACGTACATGGATACCGCCGTCAGTCCTTTCTACTTTGTATCAAATGGTCCCCGTGAACTGCTTGACTCTGTTTCGCAAACGCTGTCTTCACGCGATCAACTCGAACTTGAAAACCGGGCGTTACGCCAGGAGCTGCTGCTGAAAAACAGCGAGCTGCTGATGCTGGGGCAATACAAGCAGGAAAACGCGCGTCTGCGCGAGCTGCTTGGCTCACCGCTGCGCCAGGATGAACAGAAAATGGTCACCCAGGTGATCTCCACCGTCAACGATCCGTACAGCGATCAGGTGGTGATCGACAAAGGCAGCGTCAACGGTGTGTACGAAGGCCAGCCTGTCATCAGTGACAAAGGTGTTGTCGGCCAGGTCGTGGCGGTTGCCAAACTGACCAGCCGCGTGCTGCTGATTTGTGACGCCACCCACGCGCTGCCGATTCAGGTGCTGCGTAACGATATTCGCGTCATTGCCGCCGGTAATGGCTGCACGGACGATCTGCAGCTGGAACACCTGCCGGCCAACACGGACATCCGCGTGGGCGACGTGCTGGTCACGTCCGGTCTGGGAGGGCGCTTCCCTGAAGGCTATCCGGTCGGTGTAGTTTCCTCTGTGAAGCTCGATACGCAGCGTGCTTATACCGTTATCCAGGCGCGCCCAACGGCCGGTTTACAGCGTCTGCGCTACCTGCTGCTGCTGTGGGGGGCCGATCGTAACGGCACCAACCCGATGACGCCTGAAGAGGTACATCGCGTGGCGAATGAGCGTCTGATGCAGATGATGCCGCAGGTTCTCCCTGCGCCAGATGCAATGGGGCCGCCGGCACCTGTACCCGCGCCTGCGACGGGCATAACGGATGCACCGCCACCCCCTAAAGTCTCCAGTGGGGGGCAGTAGTGGCAAGTTATCGTAGCCAGGGACGCTGGGTTATCTGGCTCTCGTTCCTCATCGCACTGTTGCTGCAAATCATGCCCTGGCCGGACGATCTTCTCGTTTTCCGGCCAAACTGGGTGTTGCTCATTTTACTCTACTGGATCCTTGCCCTGCCGCACCGCGTAAATGTCGGCACAGGTTTTGTGATGGGTGCCATACTGGATCTCATTAGTGGCTCTACGCTTGGCGTGCGCGCCTTATCTATGAGCATTATTGCGTATCTCGTCGCACTCAAATTCCAGCTCTTTCGTAACCTCGCGCTCTGGCAACAGGCGCTGGTGGTGATGTTGTTGTCGCTTGCTGCGGATATCGTTGTTTTCTGGGCAGAGTTTTTAGTGATCAACGTCTCTTTCCGACCGGAAGTGTTCTGGAGTAGTGTAGTTAACGGTGTGCTCTGGCCATGGCTGTTCCTGCTGATGCGTAAAATCCGCCAGCAGTTTGCCGTGCAGTAAAAGGTTTCTATGACGTCTCTCTATTTAGCTTCCGGCTCTCCGCGTCGCCAGGAGTTGCTCACGCAGTTGGGCCTCTCTTTCGAACGTATCGTTACCGGTATCGAAGAAAAACGTGCCGAAGGTGAAAGTGCCCAACAGTACGTTTCCCGCCTGGCGCGCGAGAAAGCACAGGCTGGCGTGGCGCAAACGTCGCGTGATTTACCGGTGCTGGGGGCGGATACCATCGTTATTCTGAACGGTGAGGTGCTTGAGAAACCGCACGACGCTGAACATGCGGCACGTATGCTGCGTAAAATGTCCGGGCAAACGCATCAGGTGATGACCGCCGTGGCGCTGGCGGATAGCCAGCAGGTGCTGGATTGCCTGGTCGTTACGGATGTCACGTTCAGAGTACTTACCGACGACGAGATCGCCGCTTACATTGCCAGCGGTGAACCGATGGATAAAGCAGGTGCATACGGTATTCAAGGGTTGGGTGGCTGTTTTGTCAGGAAGATTAATGGCAGCTATCACGCCGTAGTCGGCTTACCGCTGGTGGAAACGTATGAGTTGCTGAGCAATTTTAACTCACTGCGTGAGGGAAGGGATAATTATGACGGCTGAATTGTTGGTAAACGTAACGCCCTCGGAAACCCGTGTGGCCTACATTGATGGTGGCATTCTTCAGGAAATTCATATTGAACGTGAAGCGCGACGCGGAATAGTAGGCAATATCTACAAAGGTCGTGTCAGTCGTGTACTGCCGGGTATGCAGGCGGCTTTTGTAGATATTGGACTCGATAAGGCGGCATTTCTTCATGCCTCCGACATCATGCCGCATACCGAGTGCGTGGCGGGCGAAGAGCAAAAGCAGTTCGCCGTACGCGACATCTCCGAGCTGGTTCGCCAGGGTCAGGATCTGATGGTGCAGGTGGTGAAAGATCCGCTGGGTACCAAAGGCGCGCGCCTGACGACCGATATCACCCTGCCGTCCCGCTATCTTGTCTTCATGCCCGGCGCGTCGCACGTGGGCGTCTCTCAGCGTATTGAGAGCGAAACCGAGCGCGAACGTCTGAAGAAAGTGGTCAGCGCCTACTGTGACGAGCAGGGCGGGTTTATCATCCGCACCGCCGCGGAAGGGATCAGCGAAGACGATCTGGCGTCCGATGCTGCCTACCTTAAGCGCGTCTGGACCAAAGTGATGGAGCGTAAAAAACGCAACCAGACCCGCTATCAGCTGTACGGCGAGCTGGCGCTCGCGCAGCGTGTTCTGCGTGATTTCGCCGACGCGCAGCTTGACCGCATTCGCGTGGACTCCCGACTGACGTATGAAGCGTTGCTGGAGTTTACCGCCGAGTACATTCCGGAAATGCCGGGCCTGCTGGAACACTACTCTGGCCGCCAGCCTATTTTCGATCTCTTTGACGTCGAAAACGAAATCCAGCGCGCGCTGGAGCGTAAGGTTGAGCTGAAATCCGGCGGCTATCTGATCATCGATCAGACCGAAGCGATGACCACCGTGGATATCAATACCGGGGCATTTGTCGGCCATCGCAACCTTGATGACACCATCTTCAACACCAACATTGAAGCGACGCAGGCCATCGCGCGTCAGCTTCGACTGCGCAATCTGGGCGGCATTATCATCATCGACTTTATCGATATGAATAATGAAGACCATCGCCGCCGCGTGCTGCACTCGCTTGAGCAGGCGCTGAGTAAAGATCGCGTGAAAACCAGCATTAACGGCTTCTCGCAGCTGGGCCTGGTGGAAATGACCCGGAAACGGACCCGTGAGAGCGTGGAACATGTGCTGTGTAACGAGTGTCCTACCTGTCACGGACGCGGCACGGTAAAGTCGGTGGAGACCGTCTGCTACGAAATCATGCGTGAAATTGTTCGTGTCCATCATGCCTACGACTCCGATCGTTTTCTGGTCTATGCTTCCCCTTCGGTGGCTGAAGCACTGAAAGGCGAAGAGTCGCATGCGCTGGCAGAAGTGGAAATCTTTGTCGGCAAACAGGTTAAAGTGCAGATTGAACCGCTCTATAACCAGGAGCAATTTGACGTAGTAATGATGTAAACCGCAGTGCGCTGCGAGACCAAAGCTGACAAGGAGAGATGCGTGAGGCGATTGCCGGGGATTTTACTGCTTACAGGGGCAACGCTGGTGGTGATTGTCGCGTTGCTCGTGAGCGGGCTGCGCCTCGTTCTACCGCATCTCGACAGCTGGCGTCCGCAGGTGCTGGCGAAAATCGAATCAGCCACCGGCGTGCCGGTGGACGTGAGCCAGATTGACGCGAGCTGGCAGAACTTCGGCCCCACGCTTGATGTGCGGGATATCAATGCCAGCCTGAAAGACGGCGGCCATCTTAAAATCAAACGCGTCACCCTGGCGCTGGACGTCTGGCAAAGCCTGCTGCATCTGCGCTGGCAGTTTCGCGATCTCACCTTTTATCAGCTTCAGTTTTTGACCAATACTCCGCTGCGCAGCGGCGACAGCAATCAGGGTCTGGAAACCAACCGTTTTAGCGATCTCTTCCTGCGCCAGTTCGATCATTTCGATCTTCGGGACAGCGAAGTGAGCTTTATTACGCTCTCTGGCCAGCGCGCTGAGCTGGCGATCCCGCAGCTGACCTGGCTGAACGGGAAAGATCGTCACCGCGCCGAAGGCCAGGTGAACCTCTCCAGCCTGAACGGGCAGCACGGTGTGATGCAGGTGCGGATGGATCTGCGTGACGATGACGGCCTGCTGAACAACGGCAAGGTATGGCTGCAGGCCGACGATGTTGACGTCAAACCCTGGCTGGGTGACTGGATACAGCAAAATATGCAGCTGGAAACCGCCCGTTTTAGCCTCGAAGGCTGGATGACGCTGACGAAAGGGGAATTCGCCAGCGGTGACATCTGGCTGAAGCAGGGCGGCGCCAGCTGGAAAGGTGAAGATAATCAACATCAGCTCTCCGTTGATAACCTCACCGCACATATTACAAAAGAGCGAGAAGGCTGGCAGTTTGCTATTCCGGATACCCGCATCACCATGGACAGCAAACCCTGGCCACGCGGCGCGCTGACGCTGGCCTGGATGGCGGAGCAGGACGTCGGGGGCAACAGCAGCAAACGCAGCGATGAACTGCGCATCCGCGCCAGCAACCTGGATCTGGCCGCGGTGGAAGGGCTGCGCTCGATGGCGGCAAAACTCTCGCCGCAGTTGGGTGAAATCTGGCTGGCGACACAGCCAAGCGGGGACATCAGCGCGCTGGCACTGGATATCCCGTTACAGGCGACCGAGAAAACCCGCTTTCAGGCCACGTGGAAAGATCTCGCCTGGAAGCAGTGGAAACTGCTGCCGGGGGCCGAACACTTCAGCGGAAAGCTGGAAGGGAGCGTGGAAGATGGCAGGCTGACGGTCGATATGCGTAATGCCAAAATGCCTTACGAAACCGTCTTCCGGGCGCCTCTCGAAATTGAACAAGGCAACGCCACGCTTAACTGGCTGAAGAACGAAAAAGGTTTCCAGCTGGATGGCCGCGATATTGATGTAAAAGCCAAAGCGGTGCATGCGCGCGGAGGTTTCCGCTATTTGCAGCCCGAAGGGGATGAGCCGTGGCTGGGCATTCTTGCGGGCATCAGCACTGACGATGGCTCACAGGCCTGGCGCTACTTCCCGGAAAACCTGATGGGCAAAGCGCTGGTTGACTACCTGAGCGGCGCGATCCAGGGCGGCCAGGCCGATAACGCCACGCTGGTCTACGGCGGTAACCCGCACCTGTTCCCGTACAAACACAATGAAGGCCAGTTCCAGGTGCTGGTACCGCTGCGCAACGCTACCTATGCCTTCCAGCCTGAGTGGCCGCCCCTGAAAAATCTGGATATCGAACTCAACTTCCTTAATGACGGGCTGTGGATGAAGTCCGACAGCGTGGCGCTGGGCGGCGTAACGGCCAGCAACCTGACGGCAAACATCCCGGATTACTCTAAAGAGAAGCTGCTGATTGATGCGGATATCAACGGCCCGGGCAAGACCGTTGGCCCGTACTTTGAGGATACGCCGCTAAAAGACTCACTGGGGGCCACACTTCAGCAGCTGCAGCTGGATGGCGATGTGAATGCTCGCTTACATCTCGATATCCCGCTGGACGGCGAGATGACCACCGCGAAAGGCAATGTTCGCCTGAACAACAATAGCCTGTACATCAAGCCGCTCGACAGCACGCTGAAAAACCTCACCGGGCAGTTCAGCTTCGTGAACGGGAACCTGAAGAGTGAGCCGCTCACAGCCAGCTGGTTCAGCCAGCCCGTCAATATTGACTTCTCCACCACCGAGGGCGAAAAGGCTTACCAGGTAGCGGTTAATCTGGATGCCAGCTGGCAGCCTGCCAGAATGGACGTTTTGCCAAAGCCAGTCGCGGAATCGGTTAATGGTGCCGTTTCCTGGAACGGTAAGGTAGCTATCGACCTCCCTTATCACGCCGGAGCACGGTATAAGGTCGATATCGCTGGCGACCTGAAAAACATCAGCAGCCAGCTTCCCGCCCCGCTGGATAAAAAAGCCGGACAGCCGCTGCCGGTGAAGCTCAACGTTGATGGCAACCTCAATAGCTTCGAGCTAACCGGCAGCGCAGGCGGGACAAATCACTTCAATAGCCACTGGCTGCTTAACCGCAAGCTTACTCTCGACAGAGCCATCTGGACGACGGACAGTCGCACCACGCCGCCGCTGCCCGAGCAGGCAGGCATTGAACTTAACCTTCCTGCCATGGATGGTGCTGAATGGCTGGCGCTGTTCCAAAAAGGCGTGGGGCAAAACGTCGATCAAGCCGCCCAGTTCCCGCAGACTATCACCCTTCGCACGCCTGCGCTGACCCTGGGTGGACAGCGGTGGAATAACCTGAGCATTGTCTCGCAGCCGACGAGCAACGGCTCGAAGGTTGAGGCGCAGGGCAGGGAAATTAACGCCACGTTAAATATGCGCGATAACGCGCCGTGGCTGGCCGCGATCCGCTATCTCTACTACAACCCGACAGCCGCGAGCAGTAAAGATCCTGCTGGCCCGTCGCCGTTCAGTAACGCTTCACGGGTCGATTTCAGCGGCTGGCCCGATCTGCAGCTACGCTGCGCTGAATGCTGGCTGTGGGGGCAGAAATATGGCCGTATTGACGGCGATTTTGCCATTAAAGGCAATACCCTGAGCCTGACCGGTGGGCTGGTCGATACCGGCTTTGGTCGCCTGACGGCTGCGGGCGAATGGGTCAACAATCCTGGCGAGCAGCGCACCTCGCTGAAAGGCGACATCAAGGGTAACAAGCTGGACGCAGCGGCGAACTTCTTTGGCATCAGCACGCCGCTTCGCGGCTCGTCATTCGATGTGAATTACGATCTACACTGGCGCGCTGCGCCGTGGACGCCTGATGAAGCTTCGCTTAACGGCATCCTGAAAACCAACTTCGGTAAGGGTGAGATTGCCGATGTGAGCACGGGGCGCGCCGGGCAGATCCTGCGTCTGCTGAGTTTTGACGCGCTGCTGCGCAAGCTGCGCTTCGACTTTAGCGATACCTTCAGCGAAGGTTTCTACTACGATTCCATTCGCAGCACGGCGTGGATCAAAGATGGCGTTCTGCACACCGACGATACGCTGGTGGATGGCCTGGAAGCGGATATCGCGATGAAAGGCTCGGTGGATCTCGTGCGCCGGGAGCTGGATATGGAAGCCGTGGTGGCGCCGGAGATTTCTGCAAGCGTGGGCGTTGCGGCGGCCTTTGTGGTGAACCCTATCGTCGGTGCGGCGGTATTTGCCGCCAGTAAAGTGCTGGGGCCGCTCTGGAGCAAAGTCTCCATTCTGCGCTATCGCATTACCGGCCCGGTGGATAAACCACAGATTAACGAGGTGCTGCGCCAGCCGCGCAAAGATGCACAGCAATGATTTGACGTGGGCAGGTAATTGCCTCACTCTCAATAAATACGATCTTTTTACCGCCCCGGGCGGCAACGAACGAGTAGCAATACGATGAGTCTGAACCTGGTAAGTGAACATTTGCTCGCAGCGAACGGCCTGAGCCATCAGGACCTGTTCTCCATTCTTGGTCAACTGACCGAACGCCGACTCGACTACGGCGATCTTTATTTTCAGTCGAGCTATCACGAATCCTGGGTTTTAGAAGACAGCATCATCAAAGATGGATCTTATAACATCGACCAGGGCGTCGGCGTGCGTGCCGTAAGCGGCGAGAAAACGGGCTTTGCCTATGCCGACCAGATTAGCCTTGCTGCGCTGGAGCAAAGCGCTCAGGCCGCGCGCACCATTGTGCGTGATTCCGGCGATGGACGCGTGAAAACCCTGGGCGAAGTGCAGCACACGGCGCTGTATACCAGCATCGATCCGCTGCAGAGCATGAGCCGCGAAGAGAAGCTGGATATTCTGCGTCGCGTGGATAAAGTGGCGCGGGCTGCGGATAAACGCGTGCAGGAAGTGTCCGCCAGCCTGAGCGGTGTCTATGAACTGATTCTGGTTGCCGCTTCCGACGGGACGCTGGCAGCCGACGTGCGTCCGCTGGTGCGGCTGTCCATCAGCGTGCAGGTCGATGACGACGGCAAACGCGAGCGCGGCTCAAGCGGCGGCGGCGGTCGTTTCGGCTATGACTGGTTCCTGGGCGACGTTGACGGTGAAGCGCGTGCTGATGCATGGGCAAAAGAAGCCGTGCGCATGGCGCTGGTAAATCTCAATGCTGTCGCGGCGCCTGCAGGAGCATTCCCGGTTGTGCTTGGCGCTGGCTGGCCTGGCGTACTGCTGCACGAAGCGGTCGGGCACGGTCTGGAAGGCGACTTCAACCGTCGCGGAACCTCAGTGTTCAGCGGCCAGATGGGGCAACTTGTCTCATCTGAACTGTGCACCATTGTCGACGATGGCACCATGCTTGACCGCCGTGGCTCGATTTCTATCGATGACGAAGGAACGCCTGGCCAGTACAACGTACTGATTGAGAACGGCGTGCTCAAAGGCTACATGCAGGACAAACTCAACGCGCGCCTGATGGGCGTAGCGCCGACGGGCAACGGCCGCCGTGAATCTTACGCACACCTGCCGATGCCGCGCATGACCAACACCTACATGCTGCCGGGTCACTCCACGCCGCAGGAGATTATCGAATCCGTTGATTACGGTATCTTTGCGCCAAACTTTGGTGGCGGCCAGGTGGATATCACCTCCGGTAAGTTTGTCTTCTCAACCTCAGAAGCCTATCTGATTGAGAAGGGCAAAGTAACCAAAGCGGTGAAGGGCGCAACCCTGATTGGCTCCGGTATTGAAGCCATGCAGCAGATCTCGATGGTCGGTAACGATCTGAAGCTGGATAACGGCGTGGGCGTCTGCGGTAAAGAAGGGCAGAGCCTGCCGGTTGGCGTGGGCCAGCCGACGCTGAAAGTGGACAGCCTGACGGTGGGCGGTACGGCCTGATCTGAACAAGTATGAAAAAATGGCGCTACCAGGGGTAGCGCCATTTTTTTATCGTGCGTTACCCAGCGGGATCTCCGGATCGGGCTCGTGCGTGATGCGGTTACGTAAATCGCGACGAATAATCTCGATCGACCAGAACCAGATCAGATGCCCGACAATTTCTGATACATGCTCATACCACGGTAGTTCAAAGAGTGGAGGCGTCAGCCCCATTAGCGGGAATGAGATCATGTGAACAAACAGTTGAGCTAACGCGCCTGCCAGTAAACCTTGCCAGAGCTTAATTTTCGGGAACACTTCAGCAACAACGCAATATCCTACGGCGAAGATAATAGAAAAAATAATATGCGTTACGCCAACCGAGTTAAATATATGCCCGGCAAATGTGTAAACGGCTGCATTAGGATCGGCGATCCCCAGCCAGTCGCGTAGAAATACATAAGGGGGGTTAAGAAAATTGCGGGAGCAATCAATCTGGCTCGCTGCTCTTATTAGCTGCTCAGGTCCACACGCGGCGGTGAATAAATCCGTCGGGCTGCGCGGCGGCAGCGGCACTTCGGCTCCCCATTTGACAAAGGCGGAGACAATCCCTGCAATCAAACCTATGAAAGCGGCGAGTCCATAGCGCCTGCGGGAAGGCGGTGTTTGTTCAAATATATTCATTTCTGTTCCTTGTTTAATGTCATCCTGCGTAATACATTTTATTATTCATATTGGTAACAAATATATAACAGTCTGTTTTGGCAGACTATTGATAAGGTAAAGGGCTGAGGGTGATAGTGTCAATTCGCTATTCTTGATAGTAGGATGGGCTGCTTCTTAATGAGCCGGGGAATACCCCGAAAATATTTATGATTAATATATTTCCGGGATAATATTATTACTCTTTCCTTCGTCCCCGCATTCCCTGAAACAGCTCCGCCACCTGCACAAAATACTCGGTCAGATAGTTAATACAGACCTGAACCTTGAGCGGTAGCTTATCTTTTTCGGTATACAGGGCGTAGACCGGGCGCGGATCGGACTGGTAGCGCGGGAACAGGATCTCCAGCTCACCGCTGTTGATCTCGTTAATTACCCACATTAGCGGCACGTAGGCGATCCCTGCACCGGCAACCAGCCAGCGCGAGATGGTCATCGGATCGTTGGTCACAAACCGGCCTACCGGAAGCAGTTTGGTGGAGAGCCCTTCCGGGGCAATCAGCTCAAATTCATTATCCGGGCGAACGCTGTATTCCAGCCAGGAGTGGTTGCTGAGATCGGCGGGTTTTTCCGGGGTGCCGTACTGGGCCAGATAGCTTTTCGAGGCGCAAACCACCATCGGCATGCTGCCCAGTCGACGCGAAAAAAGACTGGAATCCTGCAGCGCGCCAACGCGGATCACCACGTCCAGGCCGTCCGCAATTAAGTCCGGCGCGGGAATACCCGTCACCAGATTTACCGTTAATCCAGGATACTCTTTCAGCATTTCCGCCGTCATGGCAGCGAGAACATTTTGTGCCATAGTTGAAGAACAACCAATGCGCAGCGTGCCGATAGGCGTGTTGTTAAAGGCGTAAAGCTGTTCGTGAACATCCTGGGCTTCATGCAGCATGCGGCGACAGCCCTGGTAGTAAATTTTCCCGGCCTCCGTCAGGCCGATGCTGCGGGTGCTGCGGTTGAGCAGCTTCACCTGCAGCTCATCTTCCAGTTTTGAGACGGTCTGGCTGATGGACGAGACGCTCATCTGAAGCTGGCGTGCAGCGGCCGTAAATGAGCCGAGTTCAACCACTTTGGCGAAAACGGACATGCGTTTTAAACGTTCCATTGTTAACTCTGGCTTAAAAGTGATTTAGATCACATATTATAGATAACAGCATAACAGTTACGTTAATATATTATTAATTACATAACGGCTGCGCCACTCTCGCCCGGCTTTTCTTGCTCTCCTGCGGCGGCGCGTGCTTAAAAATTCTGTAACCTGCACTCTCTCTTATCAAGGTCAACATGAGTCTGTTTCCCGTTATCGTGGTGTTCGGTCTGTCGTTCCCACCGATATTCTTCGAGCTTCTTTTATCACTGGCGATCTTCTGGCTGGTGCGCAAGGTGCTGGTCCCTACCGGGATCTACGATTTCGTCTGGCACCCTGCACTGTTCAATACCGCGCTGTATTGCTGCCTGTTTTATCTGATATCGCGCATGTTTGTCTGAGGTTGATGTGAAAACGCTAACAAGAAAAATCTCCCGCACTGCTATCACCATGGCGCTGGTCGTCCTGGCCTTCATCGCAATTTTCCGCGCATGGGTTTATTACACTGAATCACCGTGGACGCGCGATGCGCGGTTCAGCGCGGACGTGGTGGCAATCGCCCCTGACGTTGCCGGGCTGATTACGGCGGTGAATGTTCACGATAACCAGCTGGTGAAGAAAGACCAGGTGTTATTTACCATCGACCAGCCTCGCTACCAGAAAGCGTTAGAAGAAGCTGAAGCGGACGTGGCCTATTACAAGGCGCTGGCCGCGGAAAAACGCCGTGAAGCCGGACGTCGTAACCAGCTGGGCGTTCAGGCGATGTCCCGCGAGGAGATTGATCAGTCCAATAACGTGCTGCAAACCGTGTTACACCAGCAGGCGAAAGCCGAAGCAACGCGCGATCTGGCCAGGCTCGATCTGGAGCGTACGGTCATCCGCGCCCCCTCTGATGGCTGGGTCACTAACCTCAACGTCTATGCCGGTGAATTTATCACCCGTGGCTCCACCGCCGTGGCGCTGGTGAAGCAAAACTCTTTCTACGTGCTCGCCTATATGGAAGAGACCAAGCTGGAAGGCGTGCGTCCTGGCTATCGTGCTGAAATTACGCCACTGGGCAGTAACCGCGTCTTTAAAGGCACCGTCGACAGCGTTGCCGCGGGCGTGACCAACTCCAGCAGCGCTAACGATACCAAAGGCATGGCGACCGTGGACTCCAACCTGGAGTGGGTACGTCTGGCGCAGCGCGTTCCGGTACGTATTCATCTGGATGAGCAGCAGGGGAACCTGTGGCCTGCGGGTACCACCGCGACCGTGGTCATCACCGGCGAGAAAGACCGTGATGCCAGCCAGGACTCTTTCTTCCGTAAGCTTGCCCATCGCCTGCGCGAGTTTGGTTAATCGCTATGGGTATCTTCTCCATCGCCAGCCAGCACCTCCGCTTCGCCGTGAAGCTGGCGTGCGCCATTGTGCTGGCGCTGTTTGTTGGCTTTCACTTCCAGCTTGAAACACCCCGCTGGGCGGTGCTGACGGCCGCCATCGTCGCGGCTGGCCCCGCGTTTGCTGCGGGCGGCGAACCCTATTCTGGCGCCATCCGCTACCGTGGGATGCTGCGTATTGTCGGGACGTTTATTGGCTGTATCGCCGCGCTCACCATCATTATTTTGATGATCCGCACGCCGCTGCTGATGCTCATGGTCTGCTGCATCTGGGCCGGGTTCTGTACCTGGGTCTCCTCGCTGGTGAAAGTGGAGAACTCCTATGCCTGGGGGCTGGCTGGCTATACCGCGCTGATCATTGTCATCACTATTCAGACCGAGCCGCTGCTTGCCCCGCAGTTTGCCGTCGAACGCTGCAGCGAAATTGTGATTGGTATCGTCTGCGCGATTGTGGCGGATTTGCTGTTCTCGCCGCGATCCATCAAGCAGGAGGTCGATCGTGAACTCGATGCGCTCATTGTTGCTCAGTACCAGTTGATGCAGCAGTGCATTGCGCATGGTGACAGTGAAGAGGTCGACAAGGCCTGGAGCGGCCTGGTGCGCCGCACGCAGGCGCTGGAAGGAATGCGAAGCAACCTCAACATGGAATCTTCGCGTTGGACCCGCGCCAACCGCCGCCTTAAAGCGCTCAACACCGTCTCCTTAACGCTGATCACCCAGGCGTGTGAAACCTATCTGATTCAGAATACGCGTCCGGAAGTGGTCACTGATACCTTCCGCGAGCTGTTTGCCGAGCCTGTTGAAACGGTGCAGGACGTGCACAGGCAGCTTAAGCGTATGCGCCGGGTGATCGCGTGGACGGGCGAGCGCGACACCCCTGTGACAATCTACACCTGGGTAGGCGCCGCGACGCGTTACCTGCTGCTGAAGCGCGGTGTGATTAGCAATACCAAAATCAGCGCGGCAGAAGAAGAGGTGCTGCAGGGTGAGGTGGTGATCAAGGCGGAATCGGCTGAACGCCATCATGCGATGGTTAACTTCTGGCGCACGACGCTGGCCTGTATGCTCGGCACGCTGTTCTGGCTGTGGACCGGCTGGACGTCCGGCAGCGGCGCGATGGTGATGATTGCCGTTGTGACCGCGCTGGCGATGCGTTTGCCCAACCCGCGCATGGTCGCCGTCGACTTCCTGTACGGAACGATAGCCGCGCTACCGCTGGGTGCCTTCTATTTTCTGGTCATTCTACCGTCGACGCAGCAGAGCATGCTGTTGCTCTGTATCAGCCTGGCGGTCATGGCGTTCTTTATCGGGATAGAGGTGCAAAAGCGCCGTCTGGGATCGCTGGGCGCCCTCGCGAGTACCATCAATATCCTGGTGCTGGATAACCCCATGACGTTTCACTTCAGCCAGTTCCTCGACAGTGCGTTAGGGCAGCTGGTGGGCTGTTTCCTGGCGATGATGGTTATCCTGCTGGTGCGCGATAACTCGCAGGCACGTACCGGCCGCGTACTGCTGAATCAGTTTGTATCGGCTGCCGTATCGTCCCTGACGACCAACACCGCGCGCCGCAAAGAGAACCATCTTCCCGCGCTGTATCAGCAGCTGTTTTTACTGCTGAACAAATTCCCGGGGGATATCGCGAAGTTCCGTCTGGCGTTAACGATGATCATTGCCCACCAGCGTCTGCGAAATGCGCCAGTGCCGATCAATGACGATCTCTCTGCGTATCACCGCAAACTGCGGCATACCGCTGACCATGTGATCGCCGCCTCCAGCGATGACAAGCGGCGTCGTTACTTTACGCAGCTGCTGGAAGAGCTGGATGTCTACCAGGAAAAGCTGAAGACCTGGGAAGCGCCGCCGCAGGTGACCGAGCCGGTAGGCCGGCTGGTCTTTATGCTGCATCGCTATCAAAACGCCCTCACCGATAGCTGAGGAATGTCAAAAACCGACGCCAGAAGCGTCGGTTTTTTTGTGGCTATACTTATTTCTGCAGGCTCTAACATTCAGAAAGGGAGGACACATGACTACCCAGGCTCTTCAGGACCATATTCTTTTTCAGAACGGATATCTGGTTAACGGCATCTGGAAAACGCTCGACACGACGTTTGATGTCCTAAACCCGGCCACGGGCGAGACGATCGCAAAGGTGGCGAAGGCCGGTAAAGCCGAAACCGAAGAGGCCATTGCCGCCGCGACCAATGCCTTTCCCGCATGGCGTGCTAAAACCGCTAAAGAGCGTTCGGCGATCCTCTACCGCTGGTATGAGCTGATTATCGAAAATAAAAGCTGGCTTGGGCGGCTAATGACCACCGAGCAAGGTAAACCTCTGAAAGAAGCCGAGGGCGAAGTTGAATACGCGGCGAGCTTTATTCAGTGGTTTGCCGAACAGGCCAAGCGTGCCAACGGCGAGATCATTCCGCCGATCAAACCCGGCTCCCGCATTCTGGCTACCCGTGAACCTGTCGGGGTCGTTGCTGCCATTACGCCGTGGAACTTCCCGATGGCGATGCTCACCCGCAAGCTTGGCCCGGCACTGGCTGCCGGCTGCACGGGGGTCATTAAACCCGCGAACAACACGCCGCTCAGCGCCTTCGCGCTGCTGACGCTGGCGAAACAGGCCGGCGTACCGGATGGCGTCCTCAACGCGGTGGCGGGCAATACCCAGGAAATCAGCGACGCCATCATGGCCAGCCGCGACGTGCGTAAAATCTCATTTACCGGGTCAACCTCCGTGGGCAAAACGCTGGTGCGCAATGCTGCAGAGACAATGAAAAAAGTCTCGATGGAGCTGGGAGGAAACGCTCCGTATATCGTCTTTGAAGACGCGGATATTGATGCCGCTGTTAAAGGGGCGATTGCCAACAAATTCCGCAATGCCGGACAGGTATGCGTCAGCGTTAACCGCTTTTATATTCAGGAAACGGTTTACGACAAGTTTGTGAATCAGCTGGCTGATGCGGTGAAGGCGCTGAAAGTCGGCAACGGGCTGGAGGAGGGCGTGGTGGTTGGCCCGCTGATTGAATCTTCGGCCGTCGATAAAGTGCGTGAGCATGTTGACGATGCCGTTGCCAAAGGCGCGACCGTGCTTGCCGGAGGCGAACCGCACTCGCTTGGCGGCAACTTCTGGACGCCAACGGTGCTGGGCGACTGCCACGAAGGCATGAAGCTGGCGGAAGAAGAAACCTTTGGCCCCGTTGCCGCCTGCTTCCGCTTCACCTCGGAAGATGAGGTGATTATGCGCGCCAATAATACGCCTTTCGGGCTGGCGGCCTACTTCTATACGCAAAACCTGTCGCGCGTATTCCGCGTCTCGCAGGCCATTGAGAGCGGGATGATTGGTATCAACGAGTGTGCGGTATCAACGGAGCTGGGGCCATTTGGCGGGGTGAAAGAGTCCGGGCTGGGCCGCGAAGGTTCTGTACTGGGGCTGGACGAGTTTCTGGAAGTCAAAACCCTGCATATCGGGGGATTATAAAAGACGGGGTGGCAGGCAATGAAAATCTATACCTTTGATTTTGACGAGATCGACAGTCAGGAAGACTTCTATCGCGAATTTATTCGGGTGTTCAACCTGGATCAGAAAAGCGTGACTAACCTTGATACGCTGTGGGATGTCGTTACCGGTAGCCAACTGCCGTTACCGCTGGAGATCGAGTTTACCCATTTGCCTGAAAAGCTTCGCAGACGTTTTGGCGCGCTGATTCTGTTATTTGATGAAGCAGAAGAAGAGCTGGAAGGGCAGTTGCGTTTTAACGCGCGGCCGACATAAAAAAAGCCCCTGACCGGGAGGTCAGGGGCAAGTCGTATAATGAAATACGACGAGGGTTTATTTGTACAGTTCAGCTGTAGCGTGCCAGTGGTCACCCTGATTCAGTTCGGTGACGCGGTAGCTGCTGGCCCCTGCTTTTTCAGCTTTAGCCGCCAGTTCCTGACGGATGTCCATCGGAGAACCGGTAACGGATGTTACGGATACACTGCCCATAGGCTGTAGATTCTGCGCCTGGTCAGCATTCACCTGCGAAACGGCTGCGCTCGCGCCGAAAGAGAGAACGGATGCCAGGCCGAGGGTTGCGATGATAAGTTTGGTTTTCATAGTCTTTGCTCCTGAAAATTTACAACTCAACGGCGAGAAGGGTTGAACCGCTATTTTTATGCCTGGTGCCGTTGAGGGGTTACGTTTGGGTATAGCTAAAACTTATTTGTACAGTTCGGCGGTAGCGTGCCAGTGGTCACCGGTACGCGCTTCAATGATGCGATAAGATGACGCACCCTGTTCTTCCGCTTTCTTGTTCAGCATCTCGTGCATATCCATCGGTGACGTACCGATCGCACCTACAGATACCGTACCGATTGCCTGACGCGACTGTGCCTGATCGGCGTTGATGGAATCCGCTGCGAAAGCACCGAATGACAGGACGGACAGAACGCTCAGCGCTGCTACAGTAGTTTTGATTTTCATGATTCTTTACCTCGTCGAATTTTTTAGTGGGGTCTTGTTTCGTGACCCTCATCACAAAATCAAGTATACACTAATCACGCTAAAAATTAATACCAGACTAATTGTTTCGCTGGTAATTACGTGTTAACGGAACTATTTTTTATAACCAAAATGCATATAAATGATCATTTTATCGTCACATTTATAGGCTATGTCTAAATAAATCATATGGATATGAGACTTTGATTTTTTGTGCGATTTGCGGGTTTCGCATTCACCAAATGAATGTTAATGAGTAGTAAATAGCACTATTTGTCAAAGGAAGGAGCAGTGGAAAAAAGGGAGAAGTGCAGTGGGGGCAGAACAATCCCCGCAGCCGTATGCTACGGGGAGGGGGATTACAGTTCCTGTTCGAACAGAACCAGAATCGCTTCGTAGAGATCTTTTACGGAGAAACCGTTCGCCGGAGTGGTAAAGATGGTGTCATCCCCGGCGATAGTGCCGAGAATACCTTCTGCTTTACCCAGGGAGTCAAGCAGGCGGGCAATCAGCTGCGCGGCACCTGGACTCGTGTGGATCACGACAACCGCGTCGTTGTAGTCGATATCCAGAACCAGATTCTTCAGCGGGCTGGAGGTGGTCGGCACGCCAAGTTCAGCTGGCAGGCAATAGACCATTTCCATTTTGGCGTTACGGGTACGCACCGCGCCAAACTTGGTTAACATGCGGGAGACTTTCGACTGGTTAATGTTTTCGAAGCCTTGTTCCTGCAACGCCTGAACAATTTCTCCCTGAGAACTGAATTTCTCTTCTTTGAGTAGCGCTTTAAACGCTTTCACTAATTCTTCTTGCTTAGACGAGCTTCGCATAAGTCACCCGGAATATGACGATAGAAACAACATTATTATGCATGTGGATGAATTTTTATGCAAATTATCTACCAGGCGGTAGGCTGAAATAATGTTATGAAAGGGAGTGATTTTATCAGATTTCGTTATCGGAAAACATGCCTGGCTCACGCGACGCAAATAAGCCTAAAAGTAAATTAAATGTTATCAAAATGATGTTGTTTTGGTGGCTGGGCAGGGTGTATTGTAACCACCTCTTGATTCGTCACCCCCGGCTGGATGTTTACGAGGGTGAAAAGCGTGTGACCTCTAATTATTTAGCTACGAAAATTGTAATTATTTACCTGCTGAATTATGGTCGCCGCAACGGAGTTACAGATACTTAAGTTAACCATAATAAGGAGTTTAGGATGAAAGTCGCAGTCCTCGGCGCTGCTGGTGGTATCGGCCAGGCGCTTGCCCTACTACTGAAAACCCAACTGCCTTCAGGCTCAGAACTCTCCCTGTACGATATTGCTCCGGTAACCCCAGGCGTGGCGGTTGACCTGAGCCACATCCCAACGGCTGTGAAAATCAAAGGCTTCTCCGGTGAAGATGCGCGTCCTGCGCTGCAGGGTGCTGACGTTGTGCTGATTTCCGCAGGCGTGGCGCGTAAACCTGGTATGGATCGTTCCGACCTGTTTAACGTCAACGCAGGCATCGTGAAAAACCTGGTGCAGCAGATCGCTGAAACCAGCCCGAAAGCCTGCATCGGCATCATTACCAACCCGGTGAACACCACCGTTGCTATCGCAGCTGAAGTGCTGAAGAAAGCCGGTGTTTACGACAAGAACAAACTGTTCGGCGTGACCACGCTGGATATCATCCGCTCCAACACCTTCGTGGCCGAGCTGAAAGGCAAGCTGCCAACTGAGGTTGAAGTGCCTGTTATCGGTGGTCACTCTGGCGTGACGATCCTGCCTCTGCTTTCGCAGATCCCAGGCGTGAGCTTCACCGAGCAGGAAGTGGCCGACCTGACTAAACGCATCCAGAACGCGGGTACCGAAGTGGTCGAAGCGAAGGCGGGTGGCGGTTCAGCAACCCTGTCTATGGGCCAGGCGGCTGCACGTTTCGGTCTGTCTCTGGTTCGCGCTCTGCAGGGCGAGAAAGGCGTTGTTGAATGCGCTTACGTTGAAGGCGACGGCGAACACGCTCGCTTCTTCTCTCAGCCGCTGCTGCTGGGCAAAAACGGTGTTGAAGAGCGTCAGTCCATTGGCAAGCTGAGCGCGTTTGAACAAAACGCGATGGAAGGCATGCTGGATACGCTGAAGAAAGATATCACTCTGGGCGAAGAGTTCGTTAACAAGTAAAACGTCCTCTCCCTTTGTAGGCCGGGTAAGCGTAAGCGCCACCCGGCAAAAAAAACCGAAGCACAGGCTTCGGTTTTTTTATACACATACACATCAGTTTGTCGCCGGGTATTCCTGGATCGTCACCTGAATCGTCAGCTTCTTATCGTTACGCATGACTTCGACAGGGATGATTGAACCCGGACGAATTTCGGCCACCTGGTCCATTGTCTCAAGTGCAGAGACAGCTGGCGTACCGTTGACCGACACGATGACGTCATTAACCTGAATACCCGCGTTAGCTGCCGGGCCGCCAGGCGACACTTCGTTAACCACAATTCCCTGGATCTGATCGATGCCGCCGCCCTGCGAGTGCATTGGGGCAATCTCGCGTCCACCGATACCAATGTAGCCACGGATCACGCGGCCATCGCGGATCAGCTTGTCCATAATCTTGGTGGCCAGCTGGAAGGGAATAGCAAAGCCAATCCCTTCCGGCGTCTCGCCGTCATTGCTTTTATCGAACGAGAGGGTGTTGATCCCCATCAGCTCGCCCAGCGAGTTGACCAGCGCGCCGCCGGAGTTACCGTGGTTGATCGACGCATCGGTCTGCAGGAAGTTCTGCCGCCCGGACGGATTCAGCCCGATTCGACCGGTAGCGCTGATGATCCCCTGAGTGATGGTTTGGCCCAGGTTATAGGGGTTACCGATAGCCAGTACCACGTCGCCAATGTGTGGCGTCCGCTTGCGGTTAATCGGGATGGTCGGCAGGCCGCCCGTAGCGTTAATTTTCAGCACCGCGAGATCTGTCAGGCTGTCGGAACCCACCAGTAAGGCCTCAAACACGCGACCGTCCTGTAAGGCGACGATAATCTGATCGGCATCGTTGATGACGTGCTTGTTGGTAATGATGTAGCCGCGATCGTCCATAATTACGCCGGAACCGAGCGTGCGGATCTCCAGCTGGTTATGCGCTGAGCTGTTAAGGCCGCGGTTATAGACGTTAACCACGGCGGGTGCGGCACGGCGTACAGCCTGATTATAGGTGGCTGGCGTTTCATCCGTGCTGTCAAACTGGGGAGCCGTCAGCTTGTTGAACTGGCGTAAAGACGGCATAGCCACTAACAGCAGGCCAGCAACAATCAAACCGATGGCAATGGAACGAAAGAGCTTTAAAAGCATGATGCGCGTATCGTTAAAAAAGGAACGGTTTGCAGCATAGCATGAGTTATCCGGACATCACACGCAGCGGCGATGTCCGGAGTCGCAAATGGTTAGCGCAGTAAGATATAGATAGATTCGTTGCCGCGCATTATCTGCAGGGCAATGACCGACGGTTTATTCTCCAGCACCTTGCGCATCTCTGCGATAGATTGCACGCGAGTACGGTTTACGCCGATGATAACGTCGTCCTGATGCAGTCCCGCCTGCGCGGCAGGGCTACTCTTCTCGACGGTGTCAACGGTAATGCCTTTGGTGCCGTCTTTGAGCTGGCCGTCACTCAGCGTTGCGCCTTGCAGCGTTGGGGCAATCAGCTCAGCGCTGGCAGAGGAAGAGGTACTCTTATCCAGCGTCACTTCGACGTCCATCGGCTTACCCTCGCGGATCAGGCCCAGCTTCACCTTAGCGCCCGGTTCCGTGGTGGCAATCCGCGAGCGTAATTCTGCGAAGCTGCTCAGCGGCTTATCGTTAAGGCTCACAATCACGTCACCGGATTTTACGCCTGCTTTAGCTGAACCCGAGTTTGGCAGCACTTCACTGACAAACGCGCCGCGCTGGACGTTGAGCTTGAACGCTTTGGCGATATCCGCGCTCATCTCCATTCCTTTGATACCCAGCAGACCACGTTTGACTTCACCAAACTGAATGAGCTGTTGAGACAGGGTTTTCGCCATATTGCTCGGAATGGCAAAGCCAATCCCGATGCTGCCGCCGCCGGGTGCGAGGATGGCGGTGTTAATGCCAATCAGCTCACCGTTCAGGTTTAGCAGCGCGCCGCCGGAGTTGCCGCGGTTGATCGACGCGTCGGTCTGAATAAAGTTTTCCAGCCCTTCGAGGTTCAGGCCGCTGCGCCCCAGGGCGGAGATAATGCCGGAGGTAGCCGTCTGGCCCAGACCGAACGGGTTTCCGACCGCAACGGCAAAATCACCGACCCGCAGGGCATCGGAGTCCGCTATCGTAATTTGCTTCAGGTTGCTTGGGTTTTGCACCTGCAGTAGCGCAATGTCGCTCTGGTCATCGCCGCCAATCAGTTTGGCGTCAAATTCGCGTCCGTCATTCAGCTGGATACTGATTTTATCCGCCTGGTTGATGACGTGGTTATTGGTCAGCACATAGCCCTTGGCGGCATCAATGATGACTCCTGAGCCCAGGCCTTCGAAAGGCTGGGCCTGCTGGTCGGGCGCGTCATCGCCAAAATATTTCTTCAGTTCTTCAGGCACGCGCTGGCTTTGCCGCGCTGTTCCTTCCACTTGGACGCTGACCACGGCAGGCAGCACTTTCTCAAGCATCGGTGCAAGGCTAGGAATGGCGGCTTGTCCCGGCACCTGCGAAGGCAGAGCCGCGCCGGCGGGGAAGGACGCCGAGAGAGATAACCCGACACTTAACGCTAAAGCGCTCAACAGCTGGTTTTTTTTCTTCATTGATGCTGACTCTCGTATCCTGGAATGAAAGAAGAACGGCCCCAAAAACATCCTGATGTTATTGAATTTTAAACCGCTGAACAATGAGGTGTTTGACTAAATAATAGCTGGGGACGGGAAGAAAGAACGGGCGCAAGAGATGCGCCCGTAAAATATATTCAGGTTGTGCGATTAATCGCGTTTTGCGCCACCGCGCAGCAGGCCGGATGCGCCGTCAGAATAGTCACGTGGCATCTGAACCGGAGCCTGATCGTTGCCGGCTTCAGAGTCTGCCAGACGGTTGCGGAACGGGTTGGTCTCCGCTGTCAATTCCGGCAGCAGGCTGCTTGAGCTTTTTGCCATGTGTTGATACAGCTGGCGATAATCCGTCGCCATGTTGTCCAGCAGCTCGGCGCTACGGGCAAAGTGGCTGACCAGCTCTTCGCGGTATTCTTCCAGCTCGGCCTTGTTTTTTTCCAGCTCATACTGCAGTGACTGCTGCTGACGCAATTTGCGGTTACCGAAACGCATGGCCACAGCACCGATGACGACGCCGACGACTAAACCGATTAGCGCATATTCCCAGGTCATGAACTTCTCCCGTTGTCTTGTTGTTCCGTAGGGTGTTGGCTCGGCTCCTGCCTGTGCCTGATATTGCCACTATAACCGCTATTTCCGCAGAAGTGGAATCCTGACGTATCATCGCGTAGGGTAGAACGGCCTTTTTTTCATCAGTCACGCCCGCTGGTGAGGTTTAACTGAAGGAATAACAACAAGATTATGCAAAATCTGTCCCCCGCATCGCGATATCAACATGCCCTGAATGAGGGTTCACATCAGCCTGATGACGTTCAGCGTGAGGCGGTTAATCGTCTGGATTCAATTTACCAGGCGCTTACCGCACAACCCGCAGAAGCCGTGCAAAGCGGAGGGCTGAAAGCGGCGTTCGGACGCTTGCTTGGCAAAAAAGAGCCGCAGGCCACCACTCCCGCTCGCGGCTTATATATGTGGGGCGGCGTTGGACGCGGTAAAACCTGGCTGATGGATATGTTCTATCAGAGCCTGCCGGGGACGCGGAAGCAGCGTCTGCATTTCCACCGCTTTATGTTACGCGTTCACGAGGAGCTGACGGCGCTGCAGGGTAAAAGCGATCCGCTGGAGATTGTGGCCGACCGCTTTAAGGCCGAAACGGACGTACTTTGCTTTGACGAATTTTTTGTTTCCGATATTACCGACGCTATGCTGCTGGGCGGGCTGATGAAAGCGCTGTTTGCGCGTGGCATCACCCTGGTGGCGACGTCAAACATTCCGCCGGACGATCTGTATCGCAATGGCCTGCAGCGCGCGCGTTTCCTGCCAGCCATTGATGCTATCAAACAGTACTGTGACATTATGAACGTTGATGCCGGCGTGGATTACCGTCTGCGCACGCTGACCCAGGCCCACCTGTGGCTTTCGCCGTTGAACGCTGAAACGACAAATCAGATGGATAAGCTGTGGCTGGCGCTGGCGGGTGCAAAACGTGAGAACGCCCCAGAGCTTGAAATCAACCATCGTTCATTACAGACGCTGGGCGTAGAGAACCAAACCCTGGCCGTCTCCTTTGCAACGCTTTGCGTGGATGCCCGCAGCCAGCACGACTACATTGCGCTTTCGCGACTGTTCCACACCGTGATGCTGCTGGATGTCCCGGTGATGACGCCCCTGATGGAGAGCGAAGCGCGGCGTTTTATCGCTCTGGTGGATGAATTTTATGAGCGCCACGTTAAGCTGGTGGTCAGTGCAGCCGTTCCTTTATATGAGGTGTACCAGGGCGAGCGGCTTAAATTTGAGTTCCAGCGCTGCCTGTCACGCCTGCAGGAGATGCAGAGCGAAGAGTACCTCAAGCGCGAGCATATGCCATAAATGCCCCCCTCTCCCCGTGGGAGAGGGGCCGGGGGTGAGGGCACCAGACCGCAAATACTTACCCCCCGAAAAACCCATTCCAAATCGCATTTAAGGGTCGATCTTTGACCTCAACTTCTCTATAATCTTGCGACCCCACGTTACGAGAAGGTTTTTTTCCCAAAACTTTCTATGTGTCGGCATTTGCTATTCGAAGGGGTAGGTTTGCCGGACTTTGTCGTGTGAGCCTCAACTGACTAAACGTTTGGGTGTTCACCAACGTGTAACTTATTTATTTGGGTAAGCTTTTAATGAAAACTTTTACAGCTAAACCAGAAACCGTACAGCGCGACTGGTATGTTGTTGACGCGACCGGTAAAACTCTGGGCCGTCTGGCTACTGAACTGGCTCGTCGCCTGCGCGGTAAGCACAAAGCGGAATACACTCCGCACGTTGATACCGGTGATTACATCATCGTTCTGAACGCTGATAAAGTTGCTGTAACCGGCAACAAGCGTACTGACAAAGTGTACTATCACCACACCGGCCACATCGGTGGTATCAAAGAAGCGACCTTTGAAGAGATGATTGCTCGCCGTCCTGAGCGTGTGATTGAAATCGCGGTTAAAGGCATGCTGCCAAAAGGCCCGCTGGGTCGTGCTATGTTCCGTAAACTGAAAGTTTACGCAGGCAACGAGCACAACCACGCGGCACAGCAACCGCAAGTTCTTGACATCTAATCGGGATTATAGGCAATGGCTGAAAATCAATACTACGGCACTGGTCGCCGCAAAAGTTCCGCAGCTCGCGTGTTCATCAAACCGGGCAGCGGTAAAATCGTAATCAACCAACGTTCTCTGGAACAGTACTTCGGTCGTGAAACTGCCCGCATGGTAGTTCGCCAGCCGCTGGAACTGGTTGATATGGTAGAAAAACTGGATCTGTACATCACCGTTAAAGGTGGTGGTATCTCCGGTCAGGCAGGTGCGATCCGTCACGGTATCACCCGCGCTCTGATGGAGTACGACGAATCCCTGCGTTCTGAACTGCGTAAAGCTGGCTTCGTTACTCGTGACGCGCGTCAGGTTGAACGTAAGAAAGTGGGTCTGCGTAAAGCACGTCGTCGTCCACAGTTCTCCAAGCGTTAATCATTTTCTGCTTATGCAGAACGATTGGCGAAAAACCCGCTTCGGCGGGTTTTTTTATGGATAATGTGCAGGTTATCCACAACATGAATTGATATATCTCCTCTTTTTCCACATTTCCAGAATCCCCTCACCCCAAAGCCATCAAAATCTGGTAAACTATCATCCAATTTTCTGCCCAAATATCGGTGAATACTCGATTTTTGTTCGATTCTTGAACAATGTGTCTTCTCTGGGATGGGCGATACTTCATCTGGCTGGCCCCGTTGGGCCGGTAGCAGTATATATTCTGAATATACCTGGAGGTTTTCATGGCTGTCGCTGCCAACAAACGTTCGGTAATGACGCTGTTTTCTGGTCCTACTGACATTTATAGCCATCAGGTTCGTATCGTGCTGGCCGAGAAGGGTGTCAGTTTTGAGATCGAGCATGTGGAAAAGGATAACCCACCTCAGGATCTGATCGATCTCAACCCGAGCCAGAGCGTACCAACGCTGGTGGATCGCGAGCTGACCCTGTGGGAATCCCGCATCATTATGGAATACCTGGATGAGCGTTTCCCGCATCCACCGCTTATGCCTGTTTACCCTGTTGCACGTGGCGAAAGCCGCCTGTACATGCAGCGTATCGAGAAAGACTGGTACACGCTGATGAACGTTATCGTGAACGGTTCCTCCTCTGAAGCAGATGCTGCGCGTAAACAGCTGCGTGAAGAGCTGCTGGCTATCGCGCCAGTCTTTGGTCAGAAGCCTTTCTTCCTGAGCGACGAGTTCAGCCTGGTCGATTGCTACCTGGCTCCGCTGCTGTGGCGTCTGCCTACGCTGGGCGTTGAGTTCAGCGGCCCGGGTGCAAAAGAGCTGAAGGGCTACATGACTCGCGTATTTGAACGCGACTCTTTCCTGGCATCTTTAACTGAACCGGAACGTGAAATGCGTCTCGGCCGAGGCTAATAACTGTGGAAATGTCACAACTTTCCCCACGCCGTCCGTATCTGCTGCGCGCCTTCTATGAATGGCTGCTGGATAACCAGCTCACGCCGCACCTGGTTGTGGATGTGACGTTGCCGGACGTGCTGGTTCCAATGGAATACGCACGTGACGGACAGATCGTGCTGAACATTGCACCGCGTGCGGTGGGTAACCTTGAACTGGCAAACGACGAAGTGCGCTTCAATGCGCGTTTCGGCGGCGTGCCGCGTCAGGTTTCTGTGCCGCTGGCTGCGGTACTGGCGATCTACGCCCGTGAAAACGGTGCGGGCACCATGTTCGAGCCGGAAGCGGCATATGACGAAGATGTTGCCAGCCTGAACGACGACGACGCAACCGATGAACGCGAAAGCGACACGGTCATGTCGCTCATCGATGGCGATAAACCCGATCACCAGGACGACAACGACCCTGACGACGATCCGCCACCGCGCGGCGGCCGTCCGGCGCTGCGCGTCGTGAAATAATCAAACAGGCCCATTGGGCCTGTTTTGCTTTCCGCCCCCTCTGATTTCCTGTGTTATGATGAATTGTTTTCCTTCTACGGCACCGGACTGCAATGAAACCGACTGATCTTAAAGCTGAAAACTCTGATGAAACCATTGGCCGCAGCCTGCGACGTCGTCCGCTGGCGCGCAAAAAGCTGTCTGACATGGTGGAAGAAGAGCTGGAGCAGATGATCCGCCGGAAGGAATTTGCTCAGGGAGAACAGCTGCCCTCCGAACGCGAGCTGATGGAATTTTTCAACGTCGGTCGCCCCTCCGTGCGGGAAGCGCTGGCGGCGTTAAAGCGTAAAGGACTGGTGCAGATCAACAACGGTGAACGCGCTCGCGTCACCATGCCCTCTGCCGATACCATCATCAGTGAACTTTCCGGCATGGCGAAAGATTTCCTCGCCCAGCCCGGCGGTATCGCCCATTTTGAACAGCTGCGCCTGTTTTTTGAATCCAGCCTCGTTCGTTTTGCCGCTGAATTTGCTACCGATGATCAAATCGATCTGCTGACAAAGGCGCTGGAGATTAACAGCCAGTCGCTTGATGATAATGCGCTGTTTATCCGATCCGACGTTGATTTCCACCGCGTGCTGGCGGAGATCCCCGGCAATCCGATCTTTAATGCGATCCACGTTGCGCTTCTCGACTGGCTGATTGCCGCACGCCCAACGGTACCGGATTCAGAGCTTTACCGGCATAACGAAGTCAGCTATCGCCAGCATATTGCGATCGTTGATGCGATCCGCCGCCGGGATCCGGATGAGGCCGATCGCGCGTTGCAAACCCACCTCAACAGCGTTTCTGCCACCTGGCACGCCTTCGGGCAGCACGCCAAACCCAAAAAATAACGATCCGCTTTTAGTGAAGCAGATCGCAATATAAGCGTTCTGTATTCCACTGCTGCTTAATTGATCTGGTATAACAGGTATAAAGGTATGTCGTTATAATAAACACACGATCGATTGAGGTAACTATGGCAACGCAATTACGCGGCGTAATGGCCGCACTCCTGACCCCGTTTAACTCTGAGCAGATGCTGGATAAAGAAAGCCTGCGCCGTCTGGTGCAATTCAATATTGAACAGGGTATCGACGGGCTGTATGTCGGCGGTTCAACGGGCGAGGCTTTTGTACAAAGCCTTTCGGAACGGGAGCAGGTTATGGAGATCGTAGCGGAAGAGGCGAAGGGGAAAATTACGCTCATCGCCCATGTTGGCTGCGTCAGTACGGCGGAAAGCCAGCATCTGGCATCGGCCGCCGCCCGCGCCGGCTTTGACGCCGTGTCCGCCGTCACACCGTTTTACTATCCGTTCAGCTTTGAAGAACATTGTGACCACTACCGTGCAATTATTGACTCCGCTGATGGTTTACCGATGGTGGTTTACAACATCCCGGCGCTGAGCGGCGTCAAGCTAACGCTGGAGCAGATCAACACCCTGGTGACGCTGCCGGGCGTTGGCGCGCTGAAGCAAACGTCTGGCGATCTCTTCCAGATGGAGCAGATCCGCCGCGCGCACCCGGATCTGGTGCTCTACAACGGCTATGACGAAATCTTCGCTTCCGGCCTGCTGGCGGGTGCTGACGGTGGGATCGGCAGCACCTACAACATTATGGGCTGGCGCTACCAGGCGATTGCGAAGGCAGTTCGGGAAGGGGATAACGCCACCGCGCAGCGCCTGCAAAGCGAGTGCAACAAGGTTATCGACCTGCTGATCAAAGCGGGCGTCTTCCGCGGGCTGAAAACGGTACTGCACTACATGGACGTAGTTTCCGTGCCGCTGTGCCGCAAGCCGTTCGCTCCTGTAGACAAGAAATTCGTGCCGGAACTGAAAGCCCTGGCAGAGCAGTTAATGGCGGAAAAACGCTAACGCATTGCCGGTTGGCGCATTGCGTATCCGGCCTACAGAAACGCGAAACGTAGGCCGGATTTGGTGCAGTCACCATCCGGCAAACGACAAAGAAATCGTCGGGAGAGTAAAATGAGTATGTCTACCCAAAGCATCCCGTGGTACCGCCATCTTAGTCGCCCGCAGTGGCGCGCGTTCTCAGCCGCCTGGCTGGGATATCTGCTCGATGGCTTTGATTTTGTCCTGATTGCCTTAGTTCTGACGGAAGTCAAAAGTGAGTTTGGCCTGACGACGGTAGAAGCCGCGAGCCTGATTTCCGCCGCCTTTATTTCACGCTGGTTCGGCGGCCTGCTGCTGGGCGCCATGGGCGATCGCTACGGCCGCAAACTGGCGATGATAGCCAGTATTGTCCTCTTCTCTTTCGGCACGCTGGCCTGCGGTTTTGCGCCGGGCTACGTCACCCTGTTTATCGCCAGAATGGTGATTGGTATGGGGATGGCGGGCGAATACGGCTCCAGCGCGACCTACGTCATCGAAAGCTGGCCGAAGCATCTGCGCAATAAGGCGAGCGGTTTCCTGATTTCCGGTTTCTCCGTCGGCGCAGTGATCGCCGCTCAGGTCTATAGCCTCGTGGTCCCCGTCTGGGGCTGGCGCGCGCTGTTCTTTATCGGCATTTTCCCCATCGTGTTTGCCCTGTGGCTGCGCAAAAACATTCCTGAAGCAGAGGACTGGAAAGCGAAGCACGAAGGCAAAGCCCCGGTGCGCACAATGGTCGATATTCTTTATCGCGGAAAATTCCGCGTAATCAATATCCTGATGACCCTCTTTGCCGGTACGGCGCTGTGGTTCTGCTTTGCGGGAGAACTCAATAACGCCGGGCTGGTGGTGATCCTTGGCCTGCTGTGCGCCATCGTCTTTATCAGCTTTATGGTGCAAAGCAGCGGCAAACGCTGGCCGACGGGCGTCACCCTGATGGTGGTCGTGCTGTTCGCCTTCCTCTATTCATGGCCGATTCAGGCCTTGCTTCCCACCTATCTCAAAACCGAGCTGGCGTACGATCCGTCGACGGTGGCTACGGTGCTGTTCTTTAGCGGATTCGGCGCGGCGGTGGGCTGCTGCGTCGGCGGCTTCCTCGGAGACTGGCTGGGGACGCGCAAGGCTTATGTCTGCAGCCTGCTGGCCTCACAGCTGCTGATTGTCCCTGTATTTGCGATCGGTGGCACAAATATCTGGGTGCTGGGCTTGCTACTCTTTTTCCAGCAGATGCTGGGGCAGGGGATCTCGGGGATCTTACCCAAGCTTATTGGCGGCTATTTCGATACCGACCAGCGCGCTGCCGGGCTGGGCTTCACTTACAACGTCGGCGCGCTGGGTGGGGCAATCGCCCCGGTGACTGGCGCGCTGCTGGCGCAAAGTATGGAGCTTGGCACGGCGCTCGGATCGCTCTCCTTTGGCCTGACGTTCGTTGTGATCCTGCTCATCGGCCTGGATATGCCCTCGCGCGTTCAGCGCTGGGTCAGGCCGGAAGCGCTGCGAACGCATGATGCCATCGACGGTAAGCCACTGAGCGGTGCCATCCCTTTAGGCGCGGGCAAAGGTAGCCCGATCAAACACAAAGGATAACCTGATGTCCATAATTGAAACGCTACGTCAGAAACACGCAATCAGCGGCGGGCTGATTGTCTCCTGCCAGCCGGTGCCGGGAAGCCCGCTGGACAGGCCTGAGATTGTAGCCGCGATGGCGCTGGCGGCTGAGCAGGCCAATGCCATGGCCGTGCGTATTGAAGGGATTGCAAATTTGCAGGCCGCGCGTCCGCTGCTCAGGATCCCAGTGATTGGCATTATCAAACGTGACCTGGCCGATTCGCCGGTGCGCATCACGCCGTTTATTGACGATGTTGATGCCCTGGCGCAGGCAGGGGCAGACATTATTGCTTTTGACGGCACCGACAGGCGCCGACCCGCCACGCGTGATGCCATTGTTGCACGGATCCACCATCACGGGCGGCTGGCGATGGCCGACTGCGCATCGCTGGAAGATGGCCTTTACTGCCAGCGGCTTGGCGCCGAATTTATCGGCTCAACGCTTTCCGGGTACCTGACGGCTGAGACGCCGAAAGAACCCGATCTGGCACTGGTGCGTGCGCTGAGTGAGGCGGGCTGCCGCGTGGTTGCCGAGGGGCGCTATAACTCGCCGGAACTGGCGGCGCAGGCCATGCGTCATGGGGCATGGGCCGTGACGGTTGGCTCTGCCATTACCCGTCTTGAGCACATCTGCCAGTGGTTCAGTGACGCGATGCGCGAGGTGCGAAATGACCACCCTGGCTATTGATATCGGCGGGACCAAGCTTGCAGCAGCCTGGGTTGACGGCCAGGTCATTACGGCACGTCGGGAGTGTCCGACGCCCGCCAGCCAGACGCCGCGGGCGCTGCAGGAGGCGCTACGTACGCTGATCGCACCCCTCGTGGCGCAGGCTGAGCAGGTCGCCGTGGCATCGACCGGGATCGTCCACAACGGCATTCTGACGTCCATCAACCCGTCCAATCTGGGCGGGCTGGCCCAGTTTCCGCTGGTGGAGTTTCTGTCGGCAATAACCGACCTGCCTGTGATGGCAATCAACGACGCGCAGGCCGCTGCCTGGGCCGAGTTTTGCGCGCTGCCGGATGAGGGCGATATGGTATTCCTGACGGTATCCACCGGCGTGGGCGGCGGCGTTGTGCTTAATGGAAAGCTCCAGAGGGGCAGCGGCGGGCTGGCCGGGCATCTGGGCCACACGTTGGCGGACCCAAAAGGCCCCCTGTGTGGCTGCGGGCGAAGAGGCTGCGTTGAAGCTATTGCTTCAGGGCGAGGTATTGCCGCTCAGGCGCAGGGCGAGCTGGCAGGGCTTGATGCGAAAACGATCTTTAGCCGGGACACCGCGCAGGCCCGCAAGCTGGTGGCAAATTCGGCACAAACGCTGGCGCGACTCATCGCTGACGCTAAAGCCATCACCGACTGTCAGGTTGTCGTAGTCGGCGGCAGCGTGGGGCTGGCGCAAGGGTATTTGCCGCTGGTGGCAGAGTATCTTTCACAGGAGCCCGATGTGTATCAGGTCTCACTTAGGGCGGCACACTACCGCCACGATGCCGGGCTGCTGGGTGCGGCGCTGTTAGCACAAGGAGACGCACTATGATGATGGGAGAGCTGCGGTCGCTGGCGTCGTCGGGCCTGCCCGCCGTACTGGTGAATGCCCTCACGCTGGCCGTTGCCGCCCGGCCGCAGGACAAAGCGCCAGGCCATTATGAACTGCAGGGTGATGATGTCTTTATGAACGTCATGCAGTTTGCCACGCAAGGACCGGAGCAAAAGAAGGCTGAACTGCACGCGCAGTATATTGATATCCAGCTGCTGTTAGCCGGGGAGGAGCGCATTCTCTTTGGCGTTGCGGGTTCCGCGCGTGAGTGCGGGGAGATGCACAGCGCTGAGGATTACCAGCTTTGCAGCCGCATCGAAGGGCAACAGTCGGTAGTGCTAAAACCGGGGATGTTCGTGGTGTTTATGCCCGGAGAGCCGCACAAACCGGGGTGTGCTGTGGGAATCGAAGGAGAGATTAAAAAGGCCGTCGTGAAAGTGCGCGCCAGTCTGATAAGCGCATAAAATAAGCCGGATGGGTATCCATCCGGCTTATTGCTTAGACTTCCAGGTAGTTCAGAATGCCGTCAGCCGCTTTACGCCCTTCGGCAATCGCCGTCACCACCAGGTCGGAGCCGCGAACGATATCGCCACCGGCGAAGATTTTCGGGTTGCTGGTCTGGAACGCGTTATCGCTGCCTTCTGGCGCAATCACGCGGCCCTGCGAATCCAGCTCAACGCTGTGCTTCGCCAGCCACTCCATGCTGTGAGGACGGAAACCGAACGCCATCACTACGGCATCGGCCGGGATCACATGTTCAGAGCCTGCCACGATTTCCGCACGACGACGGCCTTTCGCATCCGGCGCGCCCATCTCCGTGCGCGCCATTTTCACGCCGCTCACTTTGCCGTTGGCATTCACTTCCACGCCCAGAGGCTGGATGTTGAACTGAAACTCCACGCCCTCTTCACGCGCGTTTTTCACTTCGCGCTTAGAGCCCGGCATGTTTTCTTCATCGCGACGGTAGGCACAGATAACGTGCGCCGCGTTCTGACGAATAGAAGTGCGTACGCAGTCCATCGCGGTATCACCGCCGCCCAGCACCACCACGCGTTTACCTTCCATGCTGACGAAAGGCTCTTCAGCGGTTTCGCCGTAGCCCATAATCTGCTTGGTGTTGGCAATCAGGAACGGCAGGGCGTCAAACACGCCCGGTGCGTCTTCGTTCTCCAGACCGCCGCGCATGGACTGATAGGTGCCCACGCCGAGGAACACGGCGTCGTAATCCTTCAGCAGGTCGTCGAGCTGCACGTCGCGGCCCACTTCCACGTTCAGTTTGAACTCAATGCCCATGCCGGTGAAGATTTCACGGCGACGGGTCATGACCTCTTTTTCCAGCTTGAAGGCCGGGATACCGAAGGTCAGCAGACCGCCGATTTCCGGATGACGGTCAAAGACTACCGCCTTCACGCCGTTGCGGGTCAGGACATCCGCACAGGCCAGGCCCGCCGGGCCTGCACCGATGATCGCCACGCGCTTGTCGGTTTGACGCACGCCGGTCATATCCGGACGCCAGCCCATTTCGAAGGCTTTATCGTTGATATAGCGCTCGATGTTGCCGATGGTCACCGCGCCAAACTCGTCGTTCAGCGTACAGGAACCTTCACACAGACGGTCCTGAGGACACACGCGGCCGCACACTTCCGGCAGGGTGTTGGTCTGGTGAGACAGCTCGGCGGCTTCAAAAATACGCCCTTCATTGGCCAGCTTCAGCCAGTTCGGGATGTAGTTGTGTACCGGACATTTCCATTCGCAGTATGGGTTACCGCAGGACAGGCAGCGGTCTGCCTGCGCTTTGGCCTGGCCTTCTGAAAACGGCTCGTAGATTTCAACAAATTCAATTTTGCGGATCTTCAGCGGTTTCTTTGGCGGATCAACACGCTGCAGGTCGATAAACTGGTATACGTTCTGGCTCATCTGAATTCCTTACTGCGCCTGCACGCGCAGCTCTGCTGCGCTACGACTACGGTGACCCAACAGGGCTTTAACATCGCTGGACTTCGGCTTAACCAGCGCGAATTTCGCTGAGAACGCCGGCCAGTTCGCCAGGATCTCTTCGCCGCGCGAAGAACCGGTATGCTGCACGTGCTCGGTAATCAAGCCGCGCAGGTGTTCTTCATGGATAGCCAGCGTTTCAACGTCCAGCACTTCCACCAGCTCCGGGTTCACGCGTTTGCGGAACTCACCGTCTTCGTCCAGGACGTACGCAAAACCGCCCGTCATGCCCGCGCCGAAGTTCACGCCGGTTTTACCCATTACGCAAACAATCCCGCCCGTCATGTATTCACAACCGTTATCGCCAATGCCTTCCACCACGGTGATAGCACCGGAGTTACGCACCGCAAAACGCTCGCCCGCGCGGCCCGCCGCGAACAGGCGACCGCCGGTCGCACCGTACAGGCAGGTGTTACCGATGATGCTCGCCTCGTGGCTGCGGAAGGCTGAGCCGACCGGAGGACGCACCGCCAGCAGACCGCCCGCCATGCCTTTGCCGACGTAGTCGTTGGCATCGCCGGTCAGGTACAGCTCAACGCCGCCGGCGTTCCACACGCCGAAGCTCTGACCCGCGGTACCGCTGAAGTGCGCGGTAATCGGGTCCGCTGCCAGCCCCTGGTCACCGTGCGTTTGCGCGATGTAGCCGGAGAGCGACGCGCCCACGGAACGGTCGGTGTTGCGGATATCAAACCAGAACGTTTTGCTCTGCTTCTCGTCCACGTAGCTTTTCGCCTGCTGCAGCAGCTGCGCGTTCAGCACGCCGTTGTCGAACGGCGGGTTCTTCTCGGTACAGAACACCGCTTTGCCAGGGTGCGGCTGGGCGGTTTCCAGCAGCTTAGACAGCTCAAGCTTCTGCTGCTTCGCCGTGAAGCCTTCCAGCTCTTTCAGCAGGTCGGTACGGCCAATCAGGTCTACCAGGCGTTTCACGCCCAGCTGCGCCATCAGCTCGCGAGTTTCGCGGGCGATGAAGTCAAAGTAGTTGGTCACTTTGAACGGCAGACCGTGATAGTGGTTCTTACGCAGCTTCTCGTCCTGGGTAGCAACGCCTGTTGCGCAGTTGTTCAGGTGGCAAATACGCAGGTATTTACAGCCCAAGGCAACCATCGGGCCGGTACCGAAGCCGAAGCTTTCCGCGCCGAGGATCGCCGCTTTAATGATGTCGAGGCCGGTTTTCAGACCACCGTCCACCTGCAGGCGGATCTTGTGGCGCAGGCCGTTAGCCACCAGCGCCTGCTGGGTTTCCACCAGCCCAAGCTCCCACGGGCAGCCCGCGTATTTCACGGAGGAGAGCGGGCTTGCGCCGGTACCGCCGTCGTAACCGGCGATGGTGATCAGATCCGCATAGGCTTTCGCCACGCCGGTGGCGATGGTGCCTACGCCCGGTTCGGAAACCAACTTCACGGAGATCATTGCCTTTGGGTTGACCTGCTTCAGGTCAAAAATCAGCTGCGCCAGGTCCTCGATAGAGTAAATATCGTGGTGCGGCGGCGGGGAGATCAGCGTTACGCCCGGCACCGAATAGCGCAGTTTGGCGATGTACGGGGTGACTTTATCACCCGGCAGCTGACCGCCTTCGCCCGGTTTAGCACCCTGAGCGACTTTAATCTGAATCACGTCGGCGTTGACCAGGTACGCTGGCGTGACGCCAAAGCGACCGGATGCCACCTGCTTGATACGGGACACTTTGTTGGTGCCGTAACGCGCAGGGTCTTCACCGCCTTCGCCGGAGTTGGAGTTGCCGCCGATGCTGTTCATGGCTTCCGCCAGCGCTTCGTGGGCTTCCGGGCTCAGCGCGCCGATAGACATTGCCGCCGTGTCGAAGCGTTTGAACAGTTCAGTGGCTGGCTCAACGTCGTCGATGCTGACAGCCTCATCGCCCGGGTTGACCGCCAGCAGATCGCGCAGCGTCGCGGCAGGGCGGTTGTTCACCAGCTCAGCGTACTGCTGATAATCACCGTATTCGCCGCTCTGAACCGCCTGCTGCAGCGTGCGCACCACGTCCGGGTTGTAGGCGTGGTATTCACCACCGTGGACGTATTTCAGCAGACCGCCCTGATCCAGCGGCTTACGTGCCAGCCAGGCGCGTTTCGACAGGTTCACCAGATCCTGCTGGAAGTCAGCAAAACCGGCCCCGCCGATGCGGCTGATCACGCCCTGGAAGCAGAGGTTAGCCACGTCATCATGCAGGCCGACCGCTTCAAACAGCTTCGAGCAGCGGTAGGAGGCGATGGTCGAGATGCCCATTTTGGACATGATCTTGTACAGGCCTTTGTTGATGCCGTTACGGTAGTTCAGCATCACCGCGCGGTAGTCTTTATCGATCGCGCGGGTATCGACCAGGCGTGCGAGCGTTTCGTAGGCCAGGTACGGGTAGATTGCCGTCGCACCGAAGCCTAACAGCACGGCAAAGTGGTGCGGGTCGCGGGCGCTTGCGGTTTCAACAATGATGTTGGCGTCGCAGCGCAGGCTCTTGTCGACCAGACGCGTCTGGATAGCGCCAACCGCCATGGGGGCAGGTACCGGCAGACGGTTTTTCGCGATATTACGGTCGGACAGCACCAGCAGAACGGTACCGTTACGCACCATCTGTTCGGCTTTGTCACACAGCGCGCTCACCGTCTCTTCGAGGGTCGCTTCGGTCACGTCGAACGTAATGTCGAGCGTGTCGGCGCGGTAGTGCTCCTCTTTCATGGTGGTGAGCTGCTTGAAATCAGAATACAGCAGGATCGGCGATTTAAAGGTCAGACGGTGCGCCTGGCCTTCGGCTTCGCAGAAGACGTTCATCTCACGGCCGATGCTGGTCGCCAGCGACATCACGTGCGCTTCACGCAGCGGATCGATTGGCGGGTTGGTCACCTGCGCAAACTGCTGACGGAAGTAGTCGTAAATAATGCGCGGCTGGCTGGAGAGCACGGCAAACGGGGTATCGTCACCCATTGAGCCGACCGCTTCCTGACCGTTTTCACCGAGCACGCGGATTACCGAGTCCAGCTCTTCCGCACTGTAGTTAAACTGTTTCTGGAAGCTTGCGAGCGTGTCGTCGTCCATTTCGCGGCTGCCGACCTCTTCGTCCGGCAGATCTTCGAACGGCACCAGACGACGGACGTTTTTCTCCATCCACTCTTTGTACGGATGGCGGCTTTTCAGGTCGTTATCGGTTTCCGCGGAGTGTAGAATACGCCCGCCACGGGTGTCGATAACCATCAGCTCGCCCGGACCAACGCGGCCTTTCTCAACCACTTCGTCAGGCTGGTAATCCCAGATACCGACCTCAGAGGCGCAGGTGATGAGCTTGTCTTTGGTGATGACGTAGCGCGCCGGACGCAGACCGTTACGGTCCAGATTACAGGCGGCAAAACGGCCGTCGGACATCACGATGCCCGCCGGGCCATCCCACGGCTCCATGTGCATGGAGTTAAAGTCGAAGAACGAACGCAGCTCGGGGTCCATATCCGGATTGTTCTGCCAGGCCGGCGGCACGAGCAGACGCATGGCGCGAACGATATCCATCCCGCCTGCCAGCAGCAGTTCCAGCATGTTATCCATTGAGCTGGAGTCTGAGCCGGTTTCGTTCACGAACGGCGCGGCGTCGTGCAGGTCTGGGATCAGCGGGGTCTGGAACTTATAGGTACGGGCGCGGGCCCACTGGCGGTTACCGGTGATGGTGTTGATCTCGCCGTTGTGCGCCAGGTAGCGGAACGGCTGAGCCAGCGGCCAGCGTGGAACGGTGTTGGTGGAGAAGCGCTGGTGGAACAGGCAAATGGCCGATTCCAGACGCAGATCCGCCAGGTCAAGGTAGAAGCGCGGCAGGTCAGCCGGCATACACAGACCTTTATAGATGTTCACCAGGTTAGAGAGGCTACAGACGTAGAACTCTTTATCGTCCTGGAGACGTTTTTCAATGCGGCGACGGGCGATAAACAGACGGCGCTCCATATCGCGCGGACGCCAGCCCGCAGGCGCATTAACAAAAATTTGTTCGATACGAGGCAGCGAGGAGAGGGCGATTTCACCGAGCACCCCTTCGTTGGTTGGCACATCGCGCCAGCCGACAATAGACAGGGTTTCACGCTGAAGTTCTTCTTCGACGATGCGGCGTGAGGCGGCAGCTTTTTCAGGATCCTGGTTCAGGAACAGCATACCGACAGCGTAGTTTTTGGCTAAACGCCAGCCGCGCTCTTCCGCCACGATGCGGAAGAAACGATCCGGTTTTTGTAGCAGCAGACCGCAACCGTCGCCGGTTTTACCATCAGCCAGGATGGCGCCACGGTGCTGCATACGGGCCAGTGCGTGAATAGCAGTACGCACTACCTTGTGGCTAGGTTCGCCTTCTATGTGGGCGATCAGGCCGAAACCACAGTTATCCTTCTCAAGGGATTTATCGTACAACATATCAGTGAACCTCCCCAGGCTCGTCGGGCTTCCCACTGAACTTAACCGTGGCGCACAGGCACAGAAAGAGCATGGCGACGGGGTTTGCGTTTCATACGCGTACCTCGCATTCGCCCTCTTAATATCCTTTTCGCGCAGGTAAACAAGTTTGAGGACTTGCTTCAGAGGGAATCTCAATTACTGCATAAATATGATGAGCAGGCTGCTCATCCAGAAAGCTTCCAGCGGATTTCCAACTTATCGGGAATTGGTACACAGGTCAAATGGCAATCTTATTTATACAAAAATGTGCTAAAGAGGTCTTATGCACTTGAATATAAACGGTATTTAAGTATTTTTACAAGCATCAAACCCCTCAGAAACAGGCTGCGGAGTGTGATCTGACTCACTATATGAAAGCGGTATTATCGATGTAGCATGCTGAATAGCGCTTTTATGGCAGAAGATTAATCTGGTGCTGGGTGGTAACCCGCATAAAATCACTGTTTTTCGGTCTTGACGCTATAACTTAAAAAAACCATCGGAACATAAGGAAAAGTAATCACGCCAGGCGTGAATGAAATTGCAGTAATCTTGAGTATTTATTCAAATAGATAAAAGCCGTCCAGGGCGATTGATCCAGGTCATCGCCGACTGAGGCTAAAAGTGGCAGGCTTGTCCCCTTTCTCCGGGACGGTCTATCAGATTATGCAGTTACAGAAATTAGTCAATATGTTTGGTGGGGATCTTTTGCAGCGCTATGGGCAAAAGGTTCATAAGCTGACGCTGCACGGCGGGTTTAGCTGCCCGAATCGCGACGGCACCATCGGGCGCGGCGGCTGCACCTTCTGTAACGTGGCCTCCTTTGCCGACGAAGCGCAGCAGCATAACTCCATTGCGGAACAGCTCGCCCATCAGGCCAGCCTGGTGAACCGCGCGAAGCAGTATCTGGCCTATTTCCAGGCCTACACCAGCACGTGGGCAGAGGTGCAGGTGCTGCGCTCCATGTACCAGCAGGCGGTCAGCCAGGCCAATATTGTCGGGCTGTGCGTGGGCACGCGCCCGGACTGCGTGCCGGAAGCGGTGCTGGATTTGCTCAGCGAGTACAAAGAGCAGGGATATGAGATCTGGCTGGAGTTAGGTTTACAGACCGCGCACGACAAAACGCTGCACCGTATTAACCGTGGGCATGATTTTGCCTGTTACCAGCGCACGACGCGCCTGGCCCGCGAGCGCGGGCTAAAAGTCTGCTCGCACCTGATTGTCGGTTTGCCTGGCGAAGGTCAGCAGCACGGGCTGGAAACGCTGGAAAGGGTCGTTGAGACGGGCGTGGACGGCATCAAGCTGCATCCGCTGCACATCGTGAAGGGCAGCATTATGGCCAAAGCCTGGGAAGCGGGGCGGTTAAGCGGCATCGAGCTCGACGAGTACACCGTCACGGCGGGAGAGATGATCCGCCACACGCCGCCGGAAATTGTCTACCACCGTATTTCGGCCAGCGCCCGCCGCCCAACGCTTCTGGCACCGCTGTGGTGCGAGAACCGCTGGACGGGGATGGTGGAAATCGACCGCTATCTGCAGGAGAACGGCGTGCAGGGTTCGGCGCTGGGCCGCCCGTGGATCCCGCGTCTACCGGCGACGGCCGCCTAACAGACTTCCCAGCATGCCGCGTACAATCTGATTCGTGACCTGCCGCGCCGCGCTCTTCGCCATAGTTTGCACCACGCCGTCGCGCTTGCCGCCGCGAGGGCCGGTGGTGCCGAACAGGATGTCTTTTAAACCGCCGAGAATACCGTCGTCCACGGCGACAGACTGCCCCTTAGCGGCAGGTGCATCCTGCGATTCGGTGGTCGCCTGTACGCCTTTTTGCAGCTTCTCAAACGCAGATTCCCGATCTACTTCCTCTTCATACTTCCCGTAAACCGGCGAGTGGTTAATCAGGCCGTTACGTTCATCGTCGGTAACGGGCCCCATGCGCGAGCAGGGGGCGATCACCATGGCGCGCTCCACGATGGAGGGGCTGCCCTTGACGTCCAGGAAGGAGATGAGCGCTTCACCAGTCCCCAGCGCCTGAATAGCGGCTTCGGTATCAAAGGCCGGGTTGGCGCGCATGGTTTGCGCAGCGGCCTTAACGGCCTTCTGATCTTTCGGCGTAAAGGCGCGCAGGGCGTGCTGCACGCGGTTACCGAGCTGGCCGAGCACGTTATCCGGGATATCCGACGGGTTTTGCGACACAAACCAGACGCCAACGCCTTTGGAGCGGATCAGGCGAATAACCTGTTCTATCTTATCCAGCAACACCTGCGGCGCGTCGTTAAACAGCAGGTGCGCTTCGTCAAAGAAGAACACCAGTTTGGGTTTTTCCAGGTCACCCGCTTCGGGCAGCTGTTCGTAAAGTTCAGAGAGCATCCACAGCAGGCTGGCGGCATAGAGCTTCGGCATTTGATAAAGCTTCTCTGAGCTCAGGATGTTGATAATGCCTTTGCCGCTGCTGTCGGTGCGCATCCAGTCTTTGATATCCAGCATCGGCTCGCCGAAGAAGTGCTCGGCACCCTGCTGCTCAAGCGTGAGCAGCCCACGCTGAATGGCCCCCACCGAGGCGCTGCTGATATTGCCGTACTGGTTCTGGAAGGATTTGGCGTTATCACCGATGTACTGGGTAATGGCGCGCAGATCTTTGAAATCAAGCAGCAGCAGTCCCTGGTCGTCGGCAATACGGAAGATGATATTCAGCACGCCGGACTGTACGTCGTTGAGGTTGAGGAGCCGGGCCAGCAGCAGAGGCCCCAGATCGGAGACGGTCGCGCGTACCGGGTGGCCTTTCTCACCAAAGATATCCCACACTACCACCGGATTGTTATGCGGCGTCCAGTCCGTGATGCCAATATTCTTCAGCCGATCGAGCAGTTTTTCAGAGGCCGTGCCTTCCTGCGCTACTCCGGTTAAATCGCCTTTCACATCGGCCATAAATACCGGCACGCCAATCTCAGAAAGCGACTCAGCCAGCTTTTGCAGCGTGACGGTTTTCCCCGTCCCGGTCGCGCCGGTGATCAGTCCGTGGCGGTTCGCCATCGCGGGCAGTAAAAAAAGCTCTTTTTCCAGCGTCCTGGCAATCAACAATGGTGTACTCATGATGCACGTCCTCACTTTGTCCTGGGTGGAGTATAGGCAACCTGGCGGCAATCTGGATGAGTAAATTCCTGAGATTGCGGCGTATTACGCAGCGCGGACTATGCTTTTGCATACGGTTCACACTATTTTGGGAATGTATGTCCAGATTCTTCTTTAACGATCGCAAACAACTGGTCAACGATGCTATTGAAGGCATTCTGATTTCTGCCCCGCACGCTAATCTCGTCAAACTCGATATCGATCCCGCCATCCGCGTCGTTGCGCGTAGCGACTGGGATAAAAGCCGCGTGGCGGTAATCTCCGGTGGCGGTTCCGGTCACGAGCCGGCGCACGCCGGGTTTGTCGGCAAAGGAATGCTTACGGCGGCGGTATGCGGCGACCTGTTTGCCTCGCCGAGCGTGGATGCGGTGCTGAATGCCATTGTGGCGGTGACGGGCGATCGCGGCTGTCTGCTGATTGTTAAAAACTATACCGGCGACCGCCTGAACTTCGGCCTGGCGGCTGAAAAGGCTAAACGTTACGGGCTGAAGGTCGAGATGGTGATTGTCGCAGACGACATCGCGCTGCCGGATAACAAACAGCCGCGCGGTATTGCCGGTACGGCGCTAGTGCATAAGATTGCAGGCTACGCGGCAGAGCAGGGCAAATCATTAAGCGAAGTGCGGGACATTGCGCAACAGGCCTGCGATAACCTCTGGAGCCTGGGCGTTGCGATGCAAACCTGCAACCTGCCGGGCAGCGATGATGAAGAGGGGCGCATCAAGCAAGGCCACGTGGAGCTGGGGTTGGGTATTCACGGCGAGCCGGGGGCCTCCGTCGTGGATACACAAAACAGCAAAGACATTATCGACACGCTGGTCACGCCGCTTAAGGCGCAGGCCGGTGAGGGGCGCTTTGCGGTACTGATTAACAACCTCGGCGGCGTTTCTGCGCTCGAAATGGCGCTCCTGACCAAAGAGCTGGCGCATTCGGCGCTGAAAAAGGACATTGGGTATTTGATTGGCCCGGCGCCTCTGGTGAGCGCGCTGGATATGAAAGGCTTTTCTCTGACGCTGCTGAAGCTCAACGATTTCTTCGAAAAGGCCATTCACGCCGAGGTCGAGACGCTGGGATGGCAGAAGCCCGTGCCGTTTGCATCTTTGCGTACCGTTGCGCATAGCGCTATTCACGATCGCGTGGAATATAGCCCGTCGGAAAACCCGCAGGTGAAGGAGTACGTCTCTTCGGTAACTAAGACGCTCATCCAGCTGGAAAATCGCCTTAACGCGCTGGATGCCAAAGTCGGAGACGGGGATACGGGATCCACCTTTGCGCAAGGCGCGCGGGATATTGCGCAGCGTCTGGAGGAGCATAAGCTCCCGCTTGATAACGTGTCGACGCTGCTGTTGCTGGTGGGCGAGCGTCTGGCCACGGTGATGGGCGGATCGAGCGGCGTGCTGATGTCGATCTTCTTTACCGCCGCCGGGCAAAAGCTTCACGAGGATCGGTCTCTGCCGGAGGCGTTGCTGAGCGGGCTGGCGCAGATGAAACAGTACGGTGGGGCCGATCTCGGCGATCGCACGCTGATCGATGCGCTGCAGCCGGCGCTGGAGGCGTTGCAGAAAGGCGATATCGAAGCAGCGGCGAAGGCCGCACAGCAGGGGGCAGAGGCAACGGCGAAAATGGAGAAAGCCGGCGCGGGGCGCTCGTCGTATGTGAATAAAGAGAATCTGGACGGGGTGATGGACCCGGGGGCGGTCGCGGTGGCAGAGGTGTTTTCTGCACTGGTGCGGTAGGTGAGAAACGCCCGGTGGCGCTGCGCTTACCGGGCCTACAAAATCGGATGTAGGCCGGGTAAGGCGAAGCCGCCACCCGGCAATGTCACATCAAAAATCCGCTTTCAACACCACGCGGTAGCGGGCTTTGCCGTCACGCACGTGCTGGATCGCTTCGTTGATTTTCGACATCGGATACAGCTCGGTGGTCGGTGCCACTTTGGTGCGCCCGGCAAACTTCATCAGCTTGCGCAACTCAAACGGCGTACCGGTCGCGGAGCCTGACACGCTGCGGTCGCCGCCGATCAGGGTAAACGCCGGGACCGGCAGCGGCTTCAGCACTGCGCCAACGGTGTGGAAGTTACCGCCGTGGGCCAGCGCTTCAAAGTACGGCTGCCAGTCGAGGTCGACGTTTACGGTATTGATGATCAGATCAAACTGACCCGCCAGCGCTTTCAGCGCGTCCGGATCGCGGCTGTTCACCACCTTATCCGCACCCATCGCCAGCACTTCTTTCTCTTTAGCCGGATTGGAGCTGAACGCCGTCACTTCGCAGCCCATCGCGTGCAGCAGCTTGATGGCGATATGGCCCAGGCCGCCAATACCAATGACGCCTACGCGGCTGGTGGCGGTGACATGGTGCATCAGCAGCGGTTTAAAGACGGTGATGCCCCCGCACAGCAGCGGCCCTGCGGATTCGATATCAATGCTGTCCGGCAGCGGGATGACCCATTGCCAGTCGGCGCGCAGCTTGTCGGCGAAACCGCCCTTGTTCAGGATAGTTGGCGTTGCGCCTTCAAGGCAGTTGATCTGGTTGCCGCTGATACAGGCGTCACAGTGGCCACAGCTGCGTGCCGTCCAGCCAATGCCCACGCGCTGGCCCACTTTCAGCCCTTTGTCCTGCGCGGCGCTACCGAGCGCTACGACGCGTCCAATGACTTCGTGTCCGGCAACCAGCGGATAGCTGGAGAAGCCCCATTCGTTGTCGATCATCGAGAGATCCGAGTGGCAGATCCCGCAGTAATCAACCTGTACTTCGACGTCTTCTGCTTTTAGTTCGCCCGCATCGTATTCGTACAGCTCAAGTTCTGCACCCGCCTGCGGTGCGGCGTAGCTTTTTATCTTCGACATCGTGTTTCCCCCGTTATGGTGTGAACTGAGAGTGTAGAGCATTCAGTTTACAGCCGCTTAACAGAAGAGGGCAGGAACGAAATTTACAGACTTTTCAGCATCCTGACTTCGCAATCAACGTGGCCGGTACAGCCCAGCGGCGCATCGATATGCTCAAAGCCAAGATGTTCATACAGGGCGATGGCCTCTTTGAGGAAGGCGGTGGTTTCGAGGTAACAGCGTTTGAAACCCTGGTTGCGCGCGTGTTCCAGGGCGACCAGCGCCAGCTTTTTCGCCAGACCCTGTCCGCGAACCGACGGCAGGAAATACATTTTCTGCAGCTCGCAAATATCTGGCTCGCTGCAGCTAAGTGGCGCCACGCCACCGCCGCCCACGACCTTGCCATTCTGCTCGATAACCCAGTAGGCATGGCCCGGCTGGCTGTACAGATGGAAAAGCTCATCGAGATTAGGATCGGCCACGGTATAGCCTTTATCGGCGGTCAGGCCATATTCGGCAGAAACGGTGCGGATCACGGCGGCGATAGCCGGGTTGTCCTGCTCAGTGATCCGACGCATCGTCGTCGCGACGGGTGTAATCACGCTCATAGCATTACTCATTACAAAAATTGACACATAACTGCTGTTAATAGCACCGCAGAAAGGGGAGTGCAAGCGAGGAGTTTTCAGGAAGGTTACCCCTTACGCCCTGAAGCGTAAGGGGTAAAAGCATTACAGCGCCGCGATAACCGCCTGCTGCTCAATCAGCTTGGTCTTCGCATCGGCGAAAGCAACCAGACGCTCACGCTCTTTGGCGATGACCGCCTCCGGCGCGCGGGCGACAAAGCCTTCGTTCGCCAGCTTGCTTTCGATTTTGCCAATTTCCACGTCGACTTTCGCCACTTCTTTCGCCAGACGCGCCAGCTCGGCGTCCTTGTCGATCAGGCCTGCCATCGGGATCAGCAGCTCGGCGCCGTCGATGATTTTAGTCACGGAAACCGGACCTTTGTCATCCGCAGGCAGCACGGTGATGCTTTCCAGACGCGCCATGGTTTTCAGGAAGGTGTTGTTCTCGCTGACGCGACGAACAGCCGCTTCGCTGCACCCGCGAAGCAGCAGCTCCAGCGGTTTGCCAGGGGCGATGTTCATTTCAGCACGGATGTTACGTACCGCAACGATAGCCTGTTTCAGCCACTCGGTATCCGCGGAAGCCGCTTCATCAACCTTAGCCGCATCGAATTCCGGGAACGGCTGCAGCATGATGGTATCGGCGCTGATGCCTGCAATCACCTTCACGCGCTGCCAGATGGTTTCGGTGATGAATGGAATGACCGGATGCGCCAGGCGCAGCAGACCTTCCAGAACGGTAATCAGCGTGTTGCGCGTGCCGCGCAGCTCCGCCTCGGTTCCGCCGTTCATCACCGGCTTCGCCAGCTCCAGATACCAGTCGCAGAACTGGTTCCAGGTGAATTCGTACAGGATGCCCGCAGCGATATCGAAGCGGTAGCTGTCCAGCGCCTCGCGGAACGCTTTCACGGTCTGGTTGAATTCTGCCAGGATCCAGCGGTCCGCCAGAGACAGGGACATTTCGCCGCCGTTGAAGCCGCAATCCTGATCTTCGGTGTTCATCAGCACGAAGCGGCTGGCGTTCCACAGCTTGTTACAGAAGTTACGGTAACCTTCCAGACGCTTCATGTCCCAGTTGATGTCACGGCCGGTAGAGGCCAGCGCCGCCAGGGTGAAACGCAGGGCGTCGGTACCGTGAGACTCAATTCCGTTCGGGAACTGCTTCTCGGTACGCTTACGGATTTTCTCAGCCAGCTGCGGCTGCATCATGTTGCCGGTACGTTTTTCCAGAAGGTCTTCCAGAGAGATACCGTCCACCATGTCCAGCGGGTCAATAACGTTACCCTTGGACTTGGACATCTTCTGGCCTTCGTCGTCGCGGATCAGGCCGGTCATGTAGACGGTATGGAACGGAACCTGCGGCTTGCCGTCTTCATCTTTGATGAAGTGCATGGTCATCATGATCATGCGGGCAATCCAGAAGAAGATGATGTCGAAGCCGGAAACCATCACGCTGGTTGGGTGGAACTGACGCAGCGCGTCGGTGTTTTCTGGCCAGCCGAGGGTGGAGAAGGTCCACAGCGCGGAGGAGAACCAGGTATCCAGCACGTCTTCGTCCTGACGCAGCGCAACGTCCGCGCTCAGGTTATTTTCCTGACGCACTTCGTCTTCGGTGCGGCCAACGTAGACGTTTCCTTCGTTGTCGTACCACGCCGGGATACGGTGACCCCACCACAGCTGACGGGAAATACACCAGTCCTGAATATCACGCATCCAGGAGAAGTACATGTTTTCGTACTGCTTCGGCACAAACTGGATGCTGCCGTTTTCAACGGCTTCAACCGCCGGTTTTGCCAGCACGTCGGCACGCACGTACCACTGGTCGGTCAGCATTGGCTCGATAACTACGCCACCGCGGTCGCCGTACGGCACGGTCAGATCGTGAGGCTTGACCTCTTCCAGCAGGCCGAGTGCATCTACGGCAGCAACGATGGCTTTACGCGCGGCAAAACGCTCCAGCTTCTGGAACTCAGCCGGAATGTCGCTTGAGTAAACGTCAGACTCTTCGCCTTTGGTGTCGTACACTTCTGCGCTTTCGCGGATATCACCGTCAAAGGTCAGAATGTTGATCATCGGCAGGGCGTGACGACGACCGACTTCATAGTCGTTAAAGTCGTGCGCAGGGGTGATTTTTACGCAGCCAGTGCCTTTTTCCATGTCGGCGTGTTCGTCGCCCACAATCGGAATACGGCGGTTCACCAGCGGCAGCACCACGAATTTGCCGATCAGATCTTTATAACGCGGATCTTCCGGGTTAACGGCCACGCCGGTATCGCCCAGCAGGGTTTCCGGACGGGTCGTTGCCACCACCAGGTAGTCTTTACCGTCTGCGGTTTTCGCGCCGTCGGCCAGCGGATAGCGGATGTGCCACATGGAGCCTTTAGACTCGCGGTTTTCCACTTCCAGGTCAGAGATGGCGGTGCGCAGCTTTGGATCCCAGTTTACCAGGCGCTTGCCGCGGTAAATCAGGTCTTCTTTATACAGGCGCACGAAGACTTCTTTCACGGCATTGGACAGGCCTTCATCCATGGTGAAGCGCTCGCGCTCCCAGTCCACGGAGTTGCCGAGGCGGCGCATCTGACGGGTAATGGTGCCGCCGGATTCCGCTTTCCACTGCCAGATTTTGTCGATGAACGCGTCGCGACCGTAGTCGTGGCGGGTTTTACCTTCTTCTGCGGCAATTTTACGCTCAACCACCATCTGGGTCGCGATACCCGCGTGGTCAGTCCCCGCCTGCCACAGGGTGTTTTTACCCTGCATGCGCTGGTAGCGGATCATGGTATCCATGATGGTTTGCTGGAAAGCATGACCCATATGCAAACTGCCGGTGACGTTCGGCGGCGGGATCATGATGCAGAAGGACTCTTTGCTTTCATCGCCGTTAGGCTTGAAATAGCCCTGCTGTTCCCAGTGCTCGTAAAGCGGCTGTTCGATATCGCGTGGGTTATATGTCTTTTCCATTATTTCCAGGTTGCCGTATTCAGGTTAAAACCAGCCAGGCGGTACGCTTTGTAGCGTTCGCGCGCCAGTTGTTTCAAAGATTCTTCGTGAGGGACAAAGTCTACCACTTCTGTGAAAGCGGTGGCAAAATCTGCAAAGTCTATCCGCAGGCTGATGAGAATATCGCGCGCGCTGCTGTTGCGCTTCTGCGGCCAGGCAATTTCTACCGGTGCACCGCCGCGCGGGCCTTCGCCTGACAGGTTGTGCGGCACAAAACTCTCCGGCGGGCGCGCCCATAGCGCTTCGTCGAGGCGAATCGCCTGCTGCTCATCTTCACAGGCAATCAACACGCGTTTGCCTGCGCGCCAACGTTCTGCGGCAATTTCACACACCAGTTGTTCAACGGCGCTAAGACCATCCTGATGGGTGTCGTTGTCCAGAAGGTAGAACGTTGCATTCTTCATATATGGGGCTTCTTGTCGTGGATTTAAATGCTAAGCCGGGTGGCGCTACGCTTACCCGGCCTACGGTTGAGTGACGCTGTAGGCCGGGTAAGGCGAAGCCGCCACCCGGCGTTTAACATCACTCGTCGCCGTTAAAACCCGCACGATTGAGCAGGAACTGCGACAGCAGCGCCACTGGACGACCGGTTGCGCCTTTGGCTTTACCTGAGCGCCATGCGGTGCCCGCGATATCCAGGTGCGCCCAGTTGTACTTGCGGGTGAAGCGAGACAGGAAGCAGCCCGCGGTGATTGCACCACCAGGACGGCCGCCGATGTTCGCCATGTCCGCAAAGTTGGACTCCAGCTGATCCTGGAACTCATCGCCCAGCGGCAGGCGCCATGCGCGGTCACCGGCTTGTTCAGACGCGCCGATAAGCTCGTGTGCCAGCGGGTTATGGTTCGACATCAGGCCGGTAATGTGGTGGCCTAGCGCGATCACGCAGGCACCGGTCAGGGTTGCCACGTCGATTACCGCTTCAGGCTCGAAGCGCTCAACGTAGGTCAGCACGTCGCACAGTACCAGACGGCCTTCGGCGTCGGTGTTCAGCACTTCAACGGTCTGGCCGGACATGGTGGTCAGTACGTCACCCGGACGATAAGCGCGGCCGCCAGGCATGTTTTCGCAGCCCGCCAGCACGCCAACCACGTTAATCGGCAGCTGAAGTTCAGCTACCATACGCATCACGCCATACACCGCAGCTGCGCCGCACATGTCGTACTTCATCTCGTCCATGCCTTCTGCAGGCTTGATGGAGATACCGCCGGAGTCGAAGGTCAGGCCTTTACCGACCAGCACAATTGGGCGCGCGTCTTCGGACGGATTGCCCTTGTACTCAATTACCGACATCAGGGATTCATTCTGGGAGCCGTTACCGACCGCCAGATAAGAGTGCATCCCCAGCTCTTTCATCTGCTGTTCGCCGATGACGCGGGTAATGACATTTTTGCTGTAGGCGTCGGCCAGCTGACGCGCCTGAGAAGCCAGGTACGCGGCGTTGCAGATGTTTGGCGGCATGTTACCCAGGTCTTTGGCTGCTTTAATGCCTGCGGCAATGGCCAGACCGTGCTGAATGGCGCGCTCGCCGCTGGTCAGCTCGCGACGGGTTGGCACGTTAAAGACCATTTTACGCAGCGGACGACGCGGCTCGCTCTTATTGGTCTTCAACTGGTCAAAACTATAAAGGCTCTCTTTTGCCGTTTCGACGGCCTGGCGAACTTTCCAGTAGGTGTTGCGGCCTTTGACGTGCAGTTCTGTCAGGAAGCAGACGGCTTCCATTGAGCCGGTATCATTCAGCGTGTTAATGGTTTTCTGAATAACCTGCTTGTACTGACGCTCGTCCAGCTCGCGCTCTTTGCCGCAGCCAATCAGCAGAATACGTTCGGACAGCACGTTCGGAACATGGTGCAGTAACAGCGTCTGCCCAGGTTTGCCTTCCAGTTCGCCACGGCGCAGCAGGGCGCTGATGTAGCCGTCACTGATCTTGTCGAGTTGTTCGGCGATCGGGGAGAGTCGGCGCGGTTCAAAGACGCCCACAACGATGCAGGCACTCCGCTGTTTCTCCGGGCTACCGCTTTTTACACTGAACTCCATGCACTACGCTCCTGAATCTTAAAGACAACGGCGGCAGCTACGGATAGAATTGAAACCTTTCGTAACTCATGTCCGCGGTTGTGGTGACTTCGTGTTAATCTTACGTTACTACGGTTTCGGCACGTCATTAAATGTTCTGAAGCGCGAATCCGCCGGGTTTTATAATCTTAGCGATGATTTCGACGACTCAAGAGAATAAATGACGTTTAAGCCATGAAACAAGCTAAATTCCTGCAAAAGACGAGTTTTAACGGGCGTATTTAAAGTGATAATCATAAGATATCTGGTGCGGGAGACGCTCAAGAGCCAACTGGCGATCCTCTTTATCCTTCTTCTGATCTTTTTCTGTCAGAAGCTGGTCAGGATCCTCGGCGCGGCGGTTGACGGTGAAATCCCAACAAATCTGGTGCTTTCTCTGCTCGGGTTAGGCGTGCCGGAAATGGCGCAGCTTATCCTGCCGTTAAGCCTTTTCCTCGGTTTGCTGATGACGCTCGGCAGACTCTATACCGAAAGTGAAATTACGGTCATGCATGCCTGCGGCTTAAGCAAAGCCGTGCTGGTAAAAGCGGCAATGGTACTGGCGTTGTTTACCGGGATCGTGGCTGCCGTGAACGTGATGTGGGCAGGCCCAACCTCCTCCCGCCACCAGGATGAAGTCCTGGCGGAAGCCAAAGCCAACCCGGGGCTGGCGGCGCTGGCACAGGGCCAGTTCCAGCAGGCCACCGACGGTAATTCCGTTCTCTTCATCGAAAGCGTTGACGGCAGCCGCTTTAACGATGTGTTTCTTGCCCAGCTGCGCACCAAAGGAAACGCCCGTCCTTCCGTGGTGGTGGCTGATTCTGGCCAGCTTGCACAGCGTAAAGATGGCTCTCAGGTAGTGACGCTGAACAAAGGCACGCGCTTTGAAGGCACGGCGATGCTGCGCGATTTCCGCATCACGGATTTCCAGAACTACCAGGCGATTATCGGTCACCAGGCGGTAGCGCTCGATCCGACCGACACCGAGCAGATGGACATGCGGACCCTTTTCAATACCGATACCGACCGCGCGCGGGCTGAACTGCACTGGCGAATTACTCTGGTATTCACCGTATTTATGATGGCGCTGATGGTTGTGCCGCTGAGCGTGGTCAACCCGCGCCAGGGCCGCGTGCTGTCGATGCTGCCGGCTATGCTGCTCTATCTGGTGTTCTTCCTGCTTCAGACTTCGATCAAGTCTAACGGTGGGAAAGGGAAGATTGACCCGATGATCTGGACCTGGGTAGTCAATGGTCTGTATCTGCTGCTGGCGGTGGGACTTAACTTGTGGGATACGGTGCCGATGCGTCGAATTCGCGCCCGCTTTACGCGTAAAGGAGCCATCTAATGCAGGCATTTGGCGTTCTTGACCGCTATATCGGTAAAACAATTTTTACCACCATCATGATGACGCTGTTCATGCTGGTTTCACTCTCCGGCATCATTAAATTTGTCGACCAGCTGAAAAAAGCCGGGCAGGGGAGCTATGACGCGATGGGGGCAGGGATGTATACCCTGCTCAGCGCCCCGAAAGATATTCAGATCTTCTTCCCGATGGCGGCCCTGCTGGGCGCGCTGCTGGGGCTGGGGATGCTTGCTCAGCGCAGCGAGCTGGTGGTTATGCAGGCATCGGGTTTTACCCGAATGCAGGTTGCGCTGTCGGTCATGAAAACCGCTATCCCGCTGGTGCTGCTGACCATGGCTATCGGCGAGTGGGTTGCGCCGCAGGGTGAGCAGATGGCGCGTAACTATCGTGCTCAGGCCATGTACGGCGGTTCTCTGCTTTCAACCCAGCAGGGGCTGTGGGCGAAAGATGGCAACAGCTTTGTCTATATCGAGCGCGTGAAAGGTGATGATGAACTGGGCGGTGTGAGCATTTACACCTTCAATGATGAGCGCCGTTTACAGTCTGTTCGTCACGCCTCCTCTGCGAAGTTCGACCCTGACCACAGGCAGTGGCGTTTGTCTCAGGTGGATGAATCTAACCTGAAAGACCCGAAACAGATCACCGGTACGCAGACGGTGTCCGGCACCTGGAAAACCAACCTGACCCCGGACAAGCTGGGCGTGGTAGCACTGGATCCTGATGCGCTTTCAATCAGCGGCTTGCATAACTACGTGAAGTACCTGAAATCGAGTGGGCAAGACGCCGGGCGTTATCAGCTCAATATGTGGAGCAAAATCTTCCAGCCGATGTCCGTCGCGGTCATGATGCTGATGGCGCTGTCGTTTATCTTTGGCCCGCTGCGTAGCGTGCCGATGGGCGTGCGCGTCGTCACCGGTATCAGCTTCGGCTTTGTGTTCTACGTCCTCGACCAAATCTTTGGTCCGCTGACGCTGGTTTATGGCATTCCGCCGATTATCGGTGCGCTGCTGCCGAGCGCCAGCTTCTTCCTGATCAGCCTCTGGCTGCTGCTGAGACGTTCCTGACAGACCTCTCCTCGCTCCCGTTTCCCCGGGAGCGAGGCTAATCTCCTGTTTCATCCCGCACTTTTTCTCACAACCTTCAACGCCGCGCCGCGAATTTGAGTATTATTGAGCGATAACGTCGTGAAGGGATCCTCTATGAAGCAAATTCGAATGCTTGCCCAGTATTACGTCGACCTGATGATGAAGCTTGGGCTGGTGCGTTTCTCCATGCTGCTGGCTTTGGCGCTGGTTGTTCTGGCGATTGTCGTGCAAATGGCAGTCACCATGGTTCTGCATGGCCAGGTCGAAAGTATCGACGTGATCCGCTCTATTTTCTTCGGCCTGTTGATTACCCCCTGGGCGGTCTATTTCCTCTCCGTGGTGGTTGAGCAGCTGGAGGAGTCTCGCCAGCGTTTATCAAAACTGGTGGATAAGCTGGAAGAGATGCGCGAGCGCGATCTCAAGCTTAACGTCCAGCTGAAGGACAATATTGCGCAGCTGAACCAGGAGATTTCGGACCGCGAGAAGGCGGAAGCCGAACGACAGGCCACGCTGGAACAGCTGAAAATCGAAATGAAAGAGCGTGAAGTCACGCAGATCCAGCTCGAACAGCAATCCTCTTTCCTGCGCTCCTTCCTGGATGCCTCACCGGACCTGGTGTTCTACCGCAATGAAGATAAAGAGTTTTCCGGCTGTAACCGCGCGATGGAGCTGTTGACCGGGAAAAGCGAAAAGCAGCTGATTAACCTTAAGCCGCAGGACGTCTATTCCGAAGAGGCCGCAGCGAAAGTGATGGAGACCGATGAAAAAGTCTTCCGCCACAACGTGTCGCTGACCTATGAGCAGTGGCTGGACTATCCCGACGGGCGCAAAGCCTGCTTTGAAATCCGTAAGGTGCCGTACTACGACCGCGTGGGGAAACGTCACGGCCTGATGGGCTTTGGCCGTGATATTACCGAGCGTAAGCGCTATCAGGATGCGCTTGAGCGCGCCAGCCGTGACAAAACGACCTTTATCTCTACCATCAGCCACGAGCTGCGTACGCCGCTGAACGGCATTGTGGGGTTGAGCCGCATTCTGTTGGATACCGACCTGACCGGCGAGCAGGAAAAATACCTCAAAACGATCCACGTTTCCGCCGTCACGCTGGGCAATATCTTCAACGATATTATCGATATGGATAAAATGGAGCGCCGTAAGGTCCAGCTCGATAACCAGCCGGTTGATTTCACCGGTTTCCTGGCTGACCTTGAGAACCTTTCGGGCCTGCAGGCCCAGCAAAAGGGGCTGCGCTTCGTGCTGGAACCGACGCTGCCGTTACCGCATAAAGTGGTGACAGACGGCACGCGCCTGCGTCAGATCTTGTGGAACCTTATCAGCAACGCCGTGAAGTTTACCCAGAAGGGGCAGGTTGCGGTGCGGATCCGCTATGACGAAGGGGACATGCTGCACTTCGAGGTTGAGGACTCGGGCATCGGTATTCCGCAGGAAGAGCAGGATAAGATCTTTGCCATGTACTATCAGGTGAAGGACAGCAACGGTGGTAAGCCGGCAACCGGCACCGGAATTGGCCTGGCGGTATCAAAACGTCTGGCGAAGAGCATGGGCGGCGATATCACCGTTGCCAGCCATCCGGGTAAAGGGTCCACCTTTACGCTGACGGTGCATGCGCCAGCGGTGGCGGAAGAGGTAGAAGATACCTTTGATAACGACGATATGCCGCTGCCGGCGCTGCACGTTCTGCTGGTGGAAGACATTGAGCTGAACGTGATTGTCGCGCGTTCCGTGCTGGAAAAACTGGGCAACAGCGTGGACGTGGCGATGACCGGTAAGGCCGCGCTGGAGATGTTTACCCCGGGCGAATACGATCTGGTTCTGCTGGATATTCAGCTCCCGGATATGACCGGGCTGGATATCTCCCGTGAGCTCACGAGCAAATATGCCGCTGACGAGCTGCCGCCGCTGGTTGCGCTGACGGCGAACGTGCTGAAGGATAAAAAAGAGTACCTCGATGCCGGTATGGATGACGTGCTCAGTAAGCCGCTGGCAGTGCCTGCACTGACTGCCATGATCAAGAAGTTCTGGGATACCTGTGATGAAGAGGAGAGCACCATGACGTCTGTTGATAGCGCGAAGGTTCAAACGCTGCTCGATACCGCAATGCTGGAGCAGTATATCGATCTGGTTGGCCCGAAGCTGATTACCGATGGCCTGGCCGTATTTGAGAAAATGATGCCGGGATATTTGAGCGTGCTGGAGTCGAACCTGACGGCGCGTGACCAGAAAGGCATTGTTGAAGAGGGGCATAAGATTAAAGGCGCAGCCGGTTCGGTGGGGTTACGCCATCTCCAGCAGCTGGGCCAACAGATTCAATCCCCTGATTTACCTGCATGGGAAGATAACGTAGGTGAATGGGTCGAGGAGATGAAACAGGAGTGGCAGAACGATGTGGCGGTATTAAAAGCCTGGGTGGATGCCAGAAAAAAATGACCCCGGCTTAACCGGGGTGCGCGAATACTGCGCCAACACCAGGGAAATCGTGGCTGCGCCGGATTTATTTGTGTTGTTTTCGCTTGGACGCCGCCTGAATAATGAGGCCGCACGCAGATAAGATAGCAAATCTTAAATGGTTTGTTACATGAATCAGTGAAATGTGTGAAGCATAGCGTTTTAATCAGAATTATTAATATGCTTCAGCGCGTTGGAGAGAAGGATCGTAAGAATGAAAAAGATCGGTGTCGTGCTGAGTGGTTGCGGCGTTTACGATGGTTCAGAAATACATGAAGCCGTATTAACGCTGCTGGCATTGTCCCGACGGGGGGCTGAGGTTGTCTGTTTCGCGCCGGATAAAAAACAGGCGGACGTCATTAATCATCTGACCGGCGAGCCGATGGCAGAAGCCCGCAGCGTGCTCATTGAAGCGGCGCGCATTGTCCGGGGCGAGATTCATCCGCTGGTGCAGGCGGACGCTTCGGCGCTGGATGCGCTAATTGTGCCGGGTGGTTTTGGCGCGGCCAAAAACCTCAGCACGTTTGCGGCTCAGGGGGCGGAATGTCAGATCGACCCGGATCTGAAAGCGCTATCGCAGGCCATGCATGCGGCCGGAAAACCACAGGGCTTTATCTGTATCGCACCGGCGATGCTGCCCCGAATCTTTGAGTTCCCCCTGCGCCTGACCATCGGAACGGATATTGATACCGCTGAGATCGTCGAAGAAATGGGGGGTGAACATGTCCCCTGTCCGGTCGATGACATTGTGGTCGATGAAGAGAACAAGATTGTCACCACCCCTGCCTATATGCTTGCGCAGAATATTGCCGAGGCGGCTACCGGCATTGAAAAGCTGGTGGACAGAGTGTTGGTTCTGACTGAATGAGCCGCAAATTCTCCGCGGGTGCGTGGCTAAAGCGCATCCTGCTACGTATTGTGCTCGTGCTGGCGGTGTTCTGGGGCGGCGGGATCGCCCTGTTCAGCATTCTGCCGGTACCGTTTTCGGCCGTGATGGTTGAACGTCAGCTCAGCGCATGGTTCACGGGGGATTTCAGCTACGTCGCCCACTCTGACTGGGTGAGCATGGATGAGATCTCGCCGTGGATGGGGCTGGCGGTGATTGCCGCAGAAGACCAGAAATTCCCGGAGCACTGGGGCTTTGACGTCGCGGCAATTGAAAAGGCGCTGGCGCATAACGAGCGTAATGAGAACCGCGTGCGCGGGGCATCTACGCTTTCACAACAGACAGCCAAGAATCTGTTTTTGTGGGATGGCCGCAGCTGGATGCGTAAAGGGCTGGAAGCGGGGCTGACGCTGGGTATCGAAACGGTCTGGAGCAAAAAACGGATTTTGACCGTTTACCTGAATATTGCCGAGTTTGGCGAGGGCGTATTTGGTGTTGAAGCGGCGTCACAACGTTATTTCAATAAACCAGCCAGCCGGCTAAGCATGTCAGAGGCCGCGCTGTTGGCTGCCGTTCTGCCGAACCCCATCAAATTTAAGGCTGGTGCGCCGTCAGGGTACGTGCGAAGCCGTCAGGCATGGATTATGCGCCAGATGCGTCAGCTGGGTGGGGAAGGGTTTATGGAGAGAAATAAGCTGATGTAGGGCGGGTAAGCGCAGCGCCACCCGCCAGAGACAGGGTTCAGTCTTCGTCAAACCCGGCGTTAAACAGGGCAATCACCGCCGCCAGCGCCTCTTCTTCCTGGGGACCGGTCGCCTCGACTTCAATCTGCCGGCCTTTGGCAGAGTCCAGCATCAGCAGTGCGATCACGCTGTTGGCCTCTGCCTCCGTGCCTTCATCGTTACGCAGCAGAACCTCCGCATCAAAACCCTGCATCAGTTCAAACAGCTTCATCGCCGGACGGGCGTGCATGCCCAGCTTGTTGGTGATTTCGACGGTCTGTTTTACGGTCATGTTTTACGTTTTTCCAGCGTGCGATGACGGGACTGAACGTTCTTCCCGCGCGAGCGGAAATAGTCGGCCAGCTGTTCGGCAATATAGACCGAACGATGTTTACCGCCGGTACAGCCAATCGCCACCGTCAGGTAGCTACGATTGTTTGTTTCCAGCATCGGTAACCATAGCTCAAGGTAGCTGCGCGTCTGGTAAATAAAATTGTGTACTTCTGTGTGCCTGTCGAGGAAGGCCGCCACGGGCTTATCCAGACCGGTCATTGGACGCAGTTTGGGATCCCAGTGCGGGTTCGGCAGGAAGCGTACGTCGAAAACATAATCCGCATCGATAGGTATGCCGTGCTTAAAGCCGAAGGATTCAAACACCATCGTCAGCTCGCGCTCACGCTTGCCGAGCAGGCGGGTACGCAGCATTTCTGCCAGCTCGTGCACGGACATTTCTGAGGTGTCGACAATCAGATCGGCACGGGAGCGCAGAGGCTCAAGCAGATCGCTCTCTTCATCGATGGCGCTTTCCAGAGAGAGATTTTTACTGGAGAGCGGGTGCAGACGTCGGGTATCGCTGTAGCGACGGATCAACGTGTTGCGGTCAGCATCAAGGAACAGCAGCTGCGGCGAGAAGCACTCCGGCAGATTGCTCATTGCCTGCTCAAACACTTCGGGTGATTCAGGCATGTTACGGACGTCAATGCTGACCGCCGCAGAGATTTGTCTGTCCGCAAGCGTCCGTGCCAGTTCGGGTAACAACACGACGGGCAGGTTATCTACGCAGTAAAAGCCCATATCTTCCAGCGCGCGCAGGGCCACGGACTTTCCCGACCCTGAACGGCCGCTGACAATCATCAACACCATGTTCCGTTTCTCCTCAGGACAACAGATGTAAACGCCATCCCCCGATTATGCATTATCCTGATTGCCTTCTGCTTCGGTGATTATCTGGTATAGCTCTTCATCACTTTGGGCTGAGCGCAGGCGACGACAAATGGTTTTATCGGCCAGACGTTTGGCAACCAGCGACAGCGTATGAAGATGCGTTTTCGTCTGGTCGGCCGGCACCAGCAGCGCGAAGAGGAGATCGACGGGCTGGTTATCAATGGCGTCGAAGGCGATAGGCGTTTCCAGCTGGACAAATACGCCGACGGCACGCAGGGTGTCCTCTTCCAGTTTGCCATGCGGGATCGCAATGCCATTGCCGATGCCGGTACTGCCCATTTTTTCACGGGTCAGGATCGCTTCAAATACTACCTGTGGCGGCAGGCCCAGCTGCTTTGCGGCCAGTTCACTGATGATCTCCAGCGCACGTTTTTTGCTCTGGCAGTGAACGCCACTGCGGGTACATTCCTGGTTCAGGACATTGCTCAGTTGAAGAGCGGAATCGTTGTTCATCATAATTTCACCTAAGCGCTAACCGTACAAATGGCCTGTTGTGTTTTACAACAGGCCGTCCTGCACCCGTTAACTGCCCGGACAATTAGTGTTGTTTCAGTTTATCTTTATGTTTATTAAGCTGTCGCGCAAGCTTATCAATCAAGCCGTCGATAGCCGCGTACATGTCTTGCCCTTCCGCACTGGCATGGAGTTCACCCCCGTTCACGTGCAGGGTTGCATCCGAGATATGAGTCACTTTCTCCACTTTCAACACAATATAGACCTGATTGATCCTTTCGAAATACTGCTCGAGCTTCGCGAACTTCGTGTTCAGGAAATCGCGTAATGCTTCGGTGATCTCGACATTGTGTCCTGTGATGTTGAGCTGCATAGTGTCTTCCTTATCGGTTGTGTCAGACCAGCTGTTTACGCTGGTTAGACGGCGGAATGGATAAAGACTCTCGATACTTCGCAACAGTACGACGTGCCACCATAATACCCTGGTCGGACAGCATGGTGGTTAACTTACTGTCACTCAGTGGCTTCGCGGGGTTTTCCGCGGCGATCAACTTCTTCACCAGCGCACGGATTGCCGTCGACGAGGCTTCGCCTCCGCCCTCGGTACTCACATGGCTTGAGAAGAAATACTTAAGCTCAAAAATACCGCGCGGACTGTGCAGATACTTCTGCGTGGTCACGCGAGAAATGGTTGATTCGTGCATCTCGACGGCCTGGGCGATATCCGCCAGTACCATCGGTTTCATAAACTCTTCGCCCTGCTCAAAGAAAGCCTGCTGCTGCTCGACAATACAGCGGCTTACGCGCAGCAGCGTATCATTTCGGCTCTCCAGACTTTTGATCAACCAGCGTGCTTCCTGCAGATTGCTGCGAATGTACTGATTGTCGGCGTCATTACGCGCGCTGGTGCACATGGAGGCATACTGCTGGTTGATTTGCAGGCGAGGGATGCTGTCAGAATTCAGCTCTACGACCCAGCGGTCGTTATGTTTTCGCACCAGCACATCGGGGATCACATATTCGGGTTCGCCGGTCTGGATCGACTGGCCGGGGCGCGGATCGAGGGATTGGATCAGGTTAACCGCTTCTTTCAGCACCTCTTCCTTCAGGCGCGTGACGCGCATCAGGGTGCGAAAATCGTGGTTTGCGAGCAGATCGAGATGGCTGCTGATGATCACGCGGGCTTCGTCAATCCACGGCGTCTCTTTGGCAAACTGAGACAGCTGGATCAGCAGGCAGTCGCGGAGATCTTTTGCGGCCACGCCGACCGGGTCGAAACGCTGAATGCGCTTCAGCACGGCCTCGATCTCTTCGAGTTCGATCTCATCGTTGCCGATGCTTTCCAGAATGTCGTCCAGCGTGACGGTCAGATAGCCGGTGTCATCCACGGCATCGACAATGGAGGTCGCAATAGCGCGATCGGTATCGGAGAAGGGAGTCAGTTCAACCTGCCACATCAGGTAATCCTGCAGCGACTGGGTGGTTTCTCCCTGATAGACCGGCAGCTCGTCGTCCTGGTAGTCTGCACGCGTGCCGGAAGGGGTCCCGGCGGTGTAGATTTCATCCCAGCTGGCATCAAGCGGAAGCTCATCCGGCATCTCTTTTTGTTCGAGTGCATCAACGGAGTCGAGCGTTTCAGTGTCTTGTGTTTCCTGGGTATCTACCTCGTCATGAAGATCGGTTTGCTCCAGCAGGGGATTACTGTCCAGCGCCTGCTGGAGCTCCTGCTGGAGTTCTAACGTGGACAGCTGCAGCAGACGGATCGCCTGCTGTAGCTGCGGCGTCATTGCCAGTTGTTGGCTGAGCCTTAATTGCAAACCTTGCTTCATGTTCAGAGCATTTTTCTCCGGTCCGGCGTTATGTTACCTCTACCCTATCAGAGTCTGAAGTCTTCCCCAAGGTACACGCGCTTAACATGCTCATCTTCGAGGATCTCTTGCGGTGTTCCGTGGGCGATCAGATGGCCCTGGCTCACGATATAAGCACGTTCACAGACGGCCAGCGTTTCACGGACGTTGTGGTCGGTGATCAGTACGCCAAGCCCGCTGTCACGAAGGTGCTCGATAATACGTTTGATGTCGATAACGGAGATGGGGTCAACGCCCGCGAAGGGTTCATCCAGCAGGATGAATTTCGGGTTTGCTGCCAGCGCGCGTGCAATTTCCACGCGGCGACGTTCCCCCCCGGACAGCGCCTGCCCGAGGCTGTCGCGCAGGTGTTCGATATGAAACTCTTCCATCAGCTCGTTGGCACGATCGTGGCGCTGTTCGTTAGTCAGATCGTCACGGATCTGCAGAACGGCCATCAGGTTATCGTAGACGCTCAGGCGACGGAAGATTGACGCTTCCTGAGGCAGATAGCCGATACCACGACGCGCGCGGGCATGCAGCGGCAGCAGGCTGATGTCTTCATCATCAATGATAATGTTGCCTGCATCGCGTGGCACTATACCCACCACCATATAGAAGGTGGTGGTTTTACCCGCACCGTTAGGGCCAAGCAAACCGACAATTTCACCGGAGTTGACAGTCAAACTGACGTCTTCGACGACGCGACGGCCCTTATACGCTTTCGCGAGGTTTTTTGCAGTTAATGTTGCCATAACGAATTAGTTACTCTTCTTTTGTGCCGGAGCCTGGCCTTTGCCTTTATCCTGCAGCTGCGACGGAACAAGCACGGTAGTCACGCGTCTGCCTTTCTCGCTGGAGGCCTGCATTTTCTGCTCTTTCACCAGATAGGTGATCTTGTCGCCGGTGATATTGCTGTCCAGCTGTTCCAGATAGGCGTTGCCTGTCAGGATGACCAGATCTTTTGCCAGCTCGTAATGCATATGCGACGCCCGGCCTTTAACCGGTTTGCCGTTGTCCTGCATCTGGTAAAACGTGGCCGGGTTGCCATAGCCATCGATAATCTCTTTGCCCTGTTCGCCACCCGGACGGGTAACGACCACTTTGTCGGCATTGATTTTGATCGTGCCCTGGGTCATCACGACGTTGCCGGTAAAGGTGACGACGTTACCCTGCATGTCCAGAGACTGCGTATCGGATTCAATGTGAATCGGCTGCTCAGTATCGCCAGTGACAGCAAGCGCGGGAAGACTGGCTGCCAACAGTGCGCTGGCGATAATAGCTTTAAGGCTGAGTTTGTTTGTTTTGAATTTCATAGGAGGTTCTAACCTTTTCAATCAGCTCGGCGTTTTTGCTGCGTAAGTTCCCGCGCATTCTCAGACCGCTGGAATTAAATGTTGTGCCATACAGTGTGACCAGATCCTGCGACGTGACATCCTGGGTGACCAGGTTTATCTGGGCATTATCCGTCGTGATTTTGCGCAGTTGAGAGTCTGCGGTCAGGGCGTTGACTTCAACGTGGCCATACAGATAAAGCATACGGTCATTCGTCAGTTTTGCCCGGTCAGATTTGATCGACCACGTCGGGACTTTGTTCGTATCAAATGTGGTCATCAACGGTTGGGTAAACCACGAGATGCCGTCATCTGAAAAATATTCGACATGCTGGGCAATCAGGCGATAGTTCAGGGCGCCTTCCGGGCTATACACCACCGTGTCACTGTGATCGCTTTTGTAGGTTGGCTCGCCGGTATTGACCGTTTCTGTTTGCGGATCGTCACGGTCCGCAAGGTTCACGCCAATCAGTATTAGCGCGACAAGCGTCAGCAGAATGATAACCCAGCGTCTGGTTTTACTCATATCGATTGCCCTTTGGCCTCATCAAGCTTGCCCTGCGCCAGCAAAAGCAGATCGCAGACTTCACGGACCGCTCCGCGCCCCCCGTTGATATGGGTGACGTAGTCAGCGCGCGGGATCAGCAACGGATGCGCATCGGCAACGGCTATGCTCAGACCCACTTCAGCCATCACTGGCCAGTCGATCAAATCATCCCCAACATAGGCCACGTTCTCAGGTGCGACAGCCAGTTTTCCCAGCAGGTCGTTAAAAGCAACCATCTTGTCGGATTGCCCCTGATACAGATGGGTAATGCCCAGCGTTTCGCAGCGGTCTTCTAATAGTTTAGCTTTCCGGCCGGTGATGATAGCAACTTCAATGCCGGACGTGAGCGCGCAGCGAATACCGTATCCGTCGCGCACGTTAAATGCTTTCAGCTCTTCGCCGTTATTGCCCATGTAAATCAGGCCATCGGAGAGCACGCCATCCACATCGAGGATCAACAGACGGATGTTTTCCGCCTTTGCCATCATGCTGGTGCTTACCGGGCCATAACAGGTTGCAAGGGATGCACCCGCATTACTCATTGTCTTATCCTTCATTACACTACGCCTGCGCGCAGAAGATCATGCATATGTACCACACCCAGCAGTTGGTCGCCATCGGCAACCATCACTGCGGTGATATGACGGGACTGCATCAGGTTCAGCACATCCACCGCGAGGATGCCCGAACGCACGCGGATCCCGCCCGGCGTCATCACATCCGCGATGCCCAGCGTGCGGACATCTACGCCCATATCGAACACCCGACGTAAGTCACCGTCAGTAAAAACACCTTCAATCTTCATCTGGTCATCACAGATCACCGTCATGCCCAGATTTTTACGGGTAATTTCCAGCAAAGCATCGCGCAGGGAAGCCCCTTTAGCGACGCGAGGGATCTCATCCCCGGTGTGCATAATATCGTTAACCCGAAGCAGCAGCTTGCGTCCTAACGCACCGCCAGGGTGAGAGAGCGCGAAATCTTCAGGAGTAAAACCCCGGGCCTCGAGCAGCGCGACCGCGAGGGCATCGCCCATCACGAGCGCCGCCGTCGTGCTGGAGGTGGGGGCAAGGCCAAGCGGACACGCCTCTTTAGGCACCTTCACGCACAGATGAATATCGGCCGCGCGGCCCATACTGCTTTCCGGGCGGCTGGTCATGCAAATCAGGGGCACCTGGAGCCGCTTCAGTACCGGGATCAGCGCCAGGATCTCATTGGACTCGCCGGAGTTCGACAGCGCGATAACGACATCATGTGGGGTAACCATGCCCAGATCGCCGTGTGCGGCTTCACCTGGGTGAACGAAGAACGATGACGTTCCCGTGCTGGCAAAGGTTGCCGCCATTTTGCGCCCGATGTGGCCGGATTTGCCCATCCCCATCACCACGACTTTACCGGCACAGTGGAACAGTTTCTCACATGCCAGATTAAAATCCTGATTAATATACTGATCTAACTGCGCCAGACCTTCACGTTCAATCTCCAGTACGGCTTTGCCTGCTTTCTGAAAGTCAAAACCCGGCTGCAATTCTATTTGCGACATAATGCTTTTCCATTTACCCAGAGAGAAGAGGCGAAAGCCAGTACAGCATCGCCATCCATACGATAAATCCACCTGTCAGCAGCGCGCCTGCGCCTTTGCCAATCTGACGTTTCCGCCGCCAGCAGAGCAGGGCGAAAATAACGCTGACCAGCAGCATCACTCCGTAATCGCGCGTAAATGCCATGGGGTTAAACGCCCCCGGTGAAATCAGGGCGGGAAGGCCCATTACGATGGCGATATTAAAAATGTTGGAGCCGATGATATTGCCAATCGCAATATCGTCTTCACCTTTACGCGCGCCCGCGATGGCCGTGGCCAGCTCTGGCAGGCTGGTGCCGATGGCAATGACCGTCAAACCTATCGTCAGTTCGCTCATGGCGAAATAGTTCGCCAGCACCGTTGCGTTATCGACCACCATGCGGGTAGCCATCGGCATGATGATGAGTGCGATACCAAGCCACAGCAGCGCTACGGGCAACGTCCCTTCGCGCGGGAGTTCGGCGACCTGCTCACGTGTCAGGCTGTCATTACCCTGTTTTTCAGCCTGGCGGGCGATTTTAACACTATACAGCAGCCAGATCCCGGCGAGCGCGAGCAGGAAAATGCCATCGTCATAGCTCAACACGCCATCATAAAGCACGTAGCCTGCCAGCAGGCTTACAATTAACATTAGCGGCAATTCACGACGCAGAACATCAGAATCCACGCGAAATGGATGCAGCAGCGCGGCTAGGCCTAAAATCAGTAAAATATTGACGATGTTCGAGCCAATCGCGGTGCCGATAGCGAGATCAACCTGGCCATGCAGTGAGGCTGACACGGACACAATAATTTCAGGCAGCGACGTGCCAACGCTGACCACTGTCATCCCAATAATGATGGGCGGCATGCCGATAAGCCGACACAGTATTGATGCAGCAAAGACTAAACGGTCAGCACTGTAGACCACCAAAAGTAAACCAATTATTAACAGTGCTGTTGCTAAAAGCATCAAAAGTCCTTTCTTCAGGTATACTTGCCGGTCCACCGCGCATAATGTTGGCGCTGCATACAGTCTGAGACGTAACGAATTCTTAATTTTGACTTTATGCGCCGGAAAAGTAAAACAAATGCCAGCTTTCGCTAACCTCAACGGCTAATATTCTGTAAAAATGTTGGGTTTAGGGCTGATTTAAGCGTAATGCTTAACGTTAAGCAGGGTAAGAAAGGAACCATAAATGAGCCAATCTATGGCGAATTTAGTCGATGTCCGCGGTGTCAGTTTTTCTCGCGGCAACCGATTGATATTTGATGATATTTCTCTGACCGTGCCGCGTGGAAAAATCACCGCCATCATGGGGCCGTCAGGGATCGGCAAAACGACATTGCTGCGTCTTATTGGCGGGCAAATCCCCCCGGACGGTGGCGAAATTCTCTTTGACGGGGAAAACGTCCCGGAGATGTCACGCTCGCGTCTGTATACTGTCCGCAAGCGTATGAGCATGCTTTTTCAGTCGGGTGCGCTGTTCACCGACATGAACGTCTTTGATAACGTAGCCTACCCGCTGCGTGAGCATACCAGCCTGCCGCCAGAGCTGCTGAAAAGCACCGTCATGATGAAGCTTGAGGCCGTGGGGCTGAGGGGCGCGGCAAAATTGATGCCGTCTGAACTCTCTGGCGGTATGGCTCGCCGCGCCGCGCTGGCGCGTGCTATCGCACTGGAACCTGATTTAATCATGTTTGACGAACCTTTCGTCGGGCAGGACCCTATCACCATGGGCGTGCTGGTGAAGTTGATATCTGAATTAAACAGTGCGCTGGGCGTCACCTGCATCGTGGTGTCTCACGATGTCCCGGAAGTCCTGAGCATTGCTGATTACGCCTACATCGTGGCAGACAAAAAGATCGTCGCACACGGTAGCGCCCAGGCGCTGCAGGAAAATTGCGATCCGCGCGTGCGGCAGTTCCTGGACGGGATTGCGGATGGGCCTGTGCCGTTCCGTTATCCATCAGGCGACTATCGTGACGATTTATTGGGAATAGGGAGTTAAGCCACTCATGCTGTTAAATGCGTTGGCCGCTCTCGGACACCGTGGCGTAAAAACCATCAGGACGTTCGGGCGTGCCGGATTGATGTTGTTCAACGCGCTGGTCGGCAAGCCGGAATTCCGCAAGCACGCGCCTTTGCTGGTGCGGCAGCTTTATAACGTCGGCGTGTTGTCGATGCTCATTATAATCGTTTCCGGTCTGTTTATCGGTATGGTACTTGGGCTGCAAGGCTATCTGGTGCTGACAACCTACAGTGCGGAAACCAGCCTGGGAATGCTGGTTTCGCTCTCCCTGCTGCGCGAGCTGGGTCCGGTTGTCGCGGCACTCCTGTTCGCAGGGCGTGCCGGGTCTGCATTAACGGCCGAAATTGGCCTGATGCGGGCGACCGAGCAGCTTTCGAGCATGGAAATGATGGCGGTTGATCCGCTGCGTCGCGTGATCTCCCCGCGCTTTTGGGCGGGCGTGATTTCGCTCCCGCTGCTGACCATCCTCTTTGTCGCGGTCGGTATCTGGGGCGGATCGTTAGTTGGCGTGCACTGGAAAGGCATTGATGCCGGTTTCTTCTGGTCTGCAATGCAGGATGCCATCGACCTGCGGATGGATCTGGTTAACTGTCTGATTAAGAGCGCGGTCTTCGCCGTTACGGTCACCTGGATCGCCTTGTTTAACGGTTACGATGCTATCCCGACGTCGGCGGGCATTAGCCGTGCTACTACACGTACTGTCGTTCATTCGTCGCTGGCCGTACTGGGTCTGGATTTTGTGCTCACCGCACTGATGTTTGGGAATTGAGTTCATGCAAACGAGAAAAAATGAAATTTGGGTCGGTATCTTCCTGCTGCTGGCTCTGCTGGCCGCACTGTTTATCTGCCTGAGAGCGGCGGATATTACCTCTATCCGCACCGAGCCGACTTATCGCATTTATGCCACCTTTGACAATATCGGCGGCCTGAAGGCACGCTCCCCGGTGCGCATTGGCGGCGTGGTTATCGGGCGTGTGTCAGACATTACGCTTGATGAGAAAACCTATCTGCCGCGCGTCGCAATGGATATTGAAGAGCGCTATAACCACATCCCGGATACCAGCTCGCTGTCTATTCGCACCTCCGGCCTGCTGGGCGAGCAATATCTGGCCCTGAACGTGGGTTTTGAAGATCCTGAGCTGGGAACGACTATCCTTAAAGACGGTAGTGTGATTCAGGATACGAAGTCAGCCATGGTGCTGGAAGATATGATTGGTCAGTTCCTTTACAACAGTAAAGGGGATGATAAAAAGTCTGACGATGCCCCTGCGCAGAGTGAAGACCCTACCAACGTTGCGCCGGCCCCTGGTGCCGCGAATTAATTTCAGGAGAAGTCATTCATGTTTAAACGACTGTTAATGGTTGCCATGCTGGTTATTGCCCCTCTCACTGCGGTACACGCTGCGGATCAGAGCAACCCGTACAAACTGATGGATGAAGCGGCGAAGAAAACCTTCGATCGTCTTAAAAATGAACAATCTAAGATTCGTGCGAATCCTGACTACCTGCGCGACGTGGTCGATCAGGAACTGCTGCCTTACGTCCAGATTAAGTATGCCGGCGCGCTGGTGCTGGGCCGTTACTACAAAGATGCCACCCCTGCTCAGCGCGAGGCCTACTTCGCCGCGTTCCGTGAATACCTGAAACAGGCTTACGGCCAGGCGCTGGCGATGTATCACGGTCAGACCTATCAGATTGCCCCTGAACAGCCGCTGGGTGATGCGACCATTATCCCTATCCGTGTGACCATTGTGGATCCTAACGGTCGTCCTCCGGTTCGCCTGGACTTCCAGTGGCGTAAAAACAGCCAGACCGGTAACTGGCAGGCATACGACATGATTGCGGAAGGTGTCAGCATGATCACCACTAAACAGAATGAGTGGAGCGACCTGCTTCGCACCAAAGGCATTGATGGCCTGACCGCTCAGCTGCAGTCTATCTCTCGTCAGAAAATTTCCCTGGACGAGAAAAAGTAATGTTGCAGCAACTGAGCTGGTCGCGTGAGGGGGAGACGTTAAAGCTGACGGGGGAGCTCGATCAGGATCTGCTGAACCCGTTATGGGATGCGCGTCTGAATGCGATGCAGGGCGTAACGCTGATTGATTTAAGCGGCGTCACGCGGGTGGATACCGCCGGCATTGCTCTGCTCGTGCATCTGGTTGCCGCAGGCAAAAAGCAGGGAACCCAGGTTGCGTTTACGGGGATGAGCGACAACGTTGTGACGCTTGCTCAGCTTTATAATCTGCCTCAGGATGTATTACCTCGTTAATATTTTCAGTGCGTTACTTCTGAAAGCCCCGACAGTTTCATCGTTGGGGCTTTTTGCTTGTTTAAGACGGCGCCACTTTGCTCTAAGATGTTGGGCTTGTTTTCACTATCAGATGATGTAGAACCCATGGAAAATAATGAAATCCAGACAGTGCTGATGAATGCACTCTCCCTTCAGGAAGCCCACGTCTCTGGCGATGGCAGTCACTTCCAGGTTATTGCTGTGGGTGAGATCTTCGACGGTATGAGTCGTGTGAAGAAACAGCAGGCTGTGTACGCGCCGCTGATGGAATACATTGCGGATAACCGCATCCACGCCCTGTCGATTAAAGCCTTTACCCCGCAAGAGTGGGCGCGCGATCGCAAACTAAACGGTTTTTGAGCCGGGGGCCACAGGGCCCGCGGCACGGTTGAATTCATAAGAGAGTTAACAATGGACAAATTTCGTGTACAGGGGCCAACGCGTCTCCAGGGCGAAGTCACAATTTCAGGCGCGAAAAACGCCGCGCTGCCTATCCTCTTCGCTGCACTGCTGGCGGAAGAGCCGGTAGAGATTCAGAACGTACCGAAGCTGAAAGATATCGACACGACCATGAAGCTGCTCGGTCAGCTGGGTACGAAAGTAGAGCGTAACGGTTCGGTCTGGATTGACGCCAGCAACGTTAACAACTTCTCAGCCCCCTACGATCTGGTGAAAACCATGCGTGCATCCATCTGGGCGCTGGGCCCGCTGGTGGCGCGTTTTGGTCAGGGCCAGGTTTCTCTGCCAGGCGGTTGTGCCATCGGCGCACGTCCTGTTGACCTGCATATATTTGGCCTGGAAAAGCTGGGCGCAGAGATCAAGCTGGAAGAAGGCTACGTTAAAGCCTCCGTCAATGGCCGCCTGAAAGGCGCGCACATTGTCATGGACAAAGTGAGCGTGGGCGCGACCGTTACCATCATGTCGGCAGCGACGCTGGCCGAAGGGACCACCGTCATTGAAAACGCCGCGCGTGAGCCGGAAATCGTGGATACCGCGAATTTCCTGGTCGCGCTGGGTGCGAAGATTACCGGCCAGGGTACTGACCGCATCACCATCGAAGGCGTTGAGCGTCTGGGTGGCGGTGTTTATCGTGTTCTGCCTGACCGTATCGAAACCGGTACGTTCCTGGTGGCAGCAGCCATTTCTGGCGGCAAAATTGTTTGCCGCAACGCCCAGCCTGATACGCTGGATGCCGTTCTGGCGAAGCTGCGCGATGCGGGTGCGGATATCGAAACCGGTGAAGACTGGATTAGCCTGGATATGCACGGTCAACGCCCGAAAGCGGTTAACGTGCGCACGGCGCCACATCCTGCTTTCCCGACGGACATGCAGGCGCAGTTTACTCTGCTGAACCTCGTTGCAGAAGGCACGGGTTTCATTACAGAGACGATTTTCGAAAACCGCTTTATGCACGTACCGGAACTGATCCGTATGGGCGCGCATGCAGAGATCGAAAGCAATACGGTTATTTGTCATGGCGTTGAAAAACTGTCGGGTGCACAGGTGATGGCGACCGATCTTCGTGCGTCTGCAAGCCTGGTACTGGCGGGTTGTATCGCGGAAGGTACGACCGTTGTTGACCGTATCTACCACATCGATCGTGGCTATGAGCGTATTGAAGACAAACTGCGCGCGCTGGGTGCAAATATCGAGCGTGTGAAGGGCGAGTAATCGTTCCGGCACCCCCCTGCCGGAAATGGCCGGGGGATTGCTGTTCCTGTCAAACTGAGTACATCAGTTCTGGTGTGCTTTCTTTGTTTTGCTCTGGCGCATCATGCGTGTTCTGTCGATAAATTCATGCGTAATGGGGTCGTGATAGCGTGACGGCCAGATTATCCATGGGTGCGTGTCCAGCGCTGTTGCAATAATCAATTCTCCCTTTGGCCACGGGCGGGTCAGCGCGTTTGCCAGCGTCGACGAACTCAGCCCGTTACGACGAGACTCAGCCGCCAGTGACGTCCCTTTTTTACGCAGAGCCGCAATAATATCTGCGGAATGCCAGTCGATAAATTTCGTATCCATAATGCTGTCCTTGTGTGGGTAATCGTCCACGTCTCTTCTGGTGAAAAGACAGCGTTACTATACCCATTTCGAACGGGTGTTCTAAAAAGTTCACGTTACGGGAAGCAATATTCAGAATAAGACATGGCTTTATTCATGCCGCCTGTAAAGTGATGATTTAACACGAATATGGAATTTATCAGATCTTATTGAAACCTCCCCGCAGAGGCTGCGGGGAGGTGGTGGAGGGATTAACGGTCGCGCTGAACGGCGATATGGGCAAGGCCGATCAGGGCCTCACGCCATGGGCTATCCGGGATCACCTGAATGGCTGCAATGGCTTTGTCGGCCTCTTCTTCAGCGCGCTGACGCGTCCACTCCAGCGATCCGCAGATCGCCATTGTTTCCAGTACAGGTTCCAGAAGATGTCGACCATTTCCTTGTTCGATCGCTTCGCGGATCATTTTTGCCTGGTCTGGCGATCCGTTACGCATCGCATGCAGCAGCGGCAGGGTTGGTTTACCTTCGTTGAGGTCATCCCCGACGTTTTTTCCCAGCGTTTCGCCATCAGCACTGTAGTCCAGCAAATCATCAATTAGCTGGAAGGCGGTGCCAAGGTAGCGGCCATAATCCTGCAGCCCTTTTTCCTGGGCTTCGGTGCAGCCAGCCAGAATGCCAGAACATTGCGCGGCTGCTTCAAACAGGCGCGCCGTTTTGCTGTAAATCACGCGCATGTAGTTTTCTTCAGTGATATCCGGGTCGTTAACGTTCATCAGCTGCAGGACTTCCCCTTCCGCGATAACGTTAACGGCTTCAGACATCACTTCCAGCACTTTCAGCGAGCCAAGGCTGGTCATCATCTGGAAAGCGCGGGTATAGATAAAATCACCCACCAGAACGCTGGCTGCATTGCCAAACGCCGCGTTTGCTGTCGCTTTACCCCGGCGCATGTCAGATTCATCCACCACGTCATCATGAAGAAGCGTGGCGGTATGGATAAATTCGATCAGTGCCGCAATCATGACGTGGGCATTTCCCTGATACCCAACGGCTCTGGCGGCCAGGATAGCAATCATCGGGCGAATGCGTTTACCGCCGCCGCTGACGATGTAATAGCCCAACTGATTGATTAGCTGAACATCAGAGTTGAGTTGCTCCAGGATTGCTGCATTCACACCCGCCATATCTTGCGCGGTTAACTCGTTGATTTTTTCTAAATTCATCGCAAAAGCCGGGCTTTTTATCCTGTTTATCCCACACGAGGTGAGTTCACAAAGGGTTTCGGTTTATCAATAGTATTGCTGATTGTACTGAAAAAACGGCTCAGATAAACGTTACCGTACGTGTTGTGTTTTTTTTCTTCATGTATTGATGGTAGCACTTGTCAAAGGCTCGCGTTTTGCGTAATATTCGCGCCCTATTGTGAATATTTATAGCGCACTCTGATTCATACGAGGATGTGCGCGGAAGCGGAGTTTATATGTACGCGGTTTTCCAAAGTGGTGGTAAACAACACCGAGTAAGCGAAGGTCAGACCATTCGCCTGGAAAAGCTGGACATCGCAACTGGCGAAGCTGTTGAGTTCGCTGAAGTTCTGATGATCGCAAACGGTGAAGAAGTCAAAATCGGCGTTCCTTTCGTTGATGGCGGCGTTATCAAAGCTGAAGTTGTTGCACACGGTCGTGGCGAGAAAGTTAAAATCGTTAAGTTTCGTCGTCGTAAGCACTACCGTAAGCAGCAGGGCCACCGTCAGTGGTTCACTGATGTGAAAATTACTGGCATCAGCGCCTAAGACCTGAGGAGAGATTTAAATGGCACATAAAAAGGCTGGCGGCTCCACACGTAACGGTCGCGATTCAGAAGCTAAACGCCTTGGCGTTAAGCGTTTCGGTGGCGAATCCGTTCTGGCGGGTAGCATCATCGTTCGTCAACGTGGTACCAAATTCCACGCTGGCAACAACGTAGGTTGCGGTCGTGACCACACTCTGTTTGCTAAAGCAGACGGTAAAGTGAAATTTGAAGTTAAAGGCCCGAACAACCGTAAATACATCAGCATCGTTGCTGAGTAAGGTTTTCTCGGTCCGGTAACGGATTAAAGCCCCGCAACGTGTTGCGGGGCTTTTTACATTGGAAACCCGGAAAATTTTCTGTAGGGAAAACGGGCATGAAGCAGCAGGCCGGCATTGGTATTCTTTTGGCGATCACCACCGCAATGTGCTGGGGTGCGCTGCCAATTGCAATGAAGCAGGTACTGGAAGTGATGGAGCCACCTACGGTGGTGTTTTATCGCTTTCTGATGGCGAGTATTGGCCTGGGGGCTATTCTGGCCGTCAAAGGTAAGCTTCCACCTCTGCGCATCTTCCGTAAACCGCGTTGGCTGGTCCTGCTGGCTATCGCGACGGGCGGTCTGTTCGGTAACTTCATTCTGTTCAGCTCTTCCCTGCAATATCTCAGCCCGACGGCGTCGCAGGTAATTGGTCAGCTTTCACCGGTGGGTATGATGGTGGCCAGCGTATTTATCCTTAAGGAGAAGATGCGCGGGACGCAGGTTGTCGGGGCGAGCATGCTGCTCTGTGGCCTGGTGATGTTCTTCAACACCAGCCTGGTTGAGATTTTCACCCGCCTGACGGATTACACCTGGGGTGTAATTTTTGGTGTGGGAGCAGCAACGGTCTGGGTGAGTTACGGCGTCGCGCAAAAGGTGTTATTGCGTCGTCTGGCCTCACAGCAGATCCTCCTTTTATTGTACACTTTGTGTACAATAGCATTATTGCCATTAGCAAAGCCGGGTACGATCGCCCAGCTTAGCGACTGGCAACTGGCGTGCCTGATTTTTTGTGGGCTGAATACGCTGGTCGGTTATGGCGCGCTAGCCGAAGCAATGGCGCGTTGGCAGGCAGCGCAGGTGAGTGCATTAATTACGCTCACACCGCTGTTTACGCTGTTATTTTCAGATTTGTTATCAATGGCCTGGCCCGATGTTTTCATCAAGCCGATGCTCAACCTGTTGGGCTATCTCGGTGCGTTTGTCGTGGTTGCGGGCGCGATGTATTCCGCCATTGGCCATCGTCTTTGGGGACGTTGGCGCAAAAATGAAGCGGTTGTAGTGATCCCCCGCTCAGGCGAATGAGTTACGGAGAGTAAAATGAAGTTTGTTGATGAAGCGACGATTCTGGTCGTGGCAGGTGATGGCGGTAACGGTTGTGTTAGCTTCCGCCGTGAAAAATATATTCCTCGTGGCGGCCCTGACGGCGGCGACGGTGGAGATGGTGGCGATGTGTGGCTGGAGGCGGATGAGAACCTCAACACGCTGATCGACTACCGTTTCGAAAAATCTTTCCGTGCTGAACGTGGTCAGAATGGCCAGAGCCGCGACTGTACCGGTAAACGCGGTAAAGACGTCATTATCAAAGTGCCTGTCGGGACCCGCGTTATCGATCAGGGTACCGGCGAAACCATGGGTGATATGACCAAACACGGTCAGCGCCTGATGGTGGCAAAAGGGGGTTGGCACGGTTTGGGCAACAGCCGCTTCAAATCGTCTGTTAACCGTGCGCCGCGTCAGAAAACAATGGGAACGCCGGGCGACACCCGCGATCTCCAGCTTGAACTGATGCTTCTGGCTGACGTTGGCATGCTGGGTATGCCGAATGCGGGTAAATCGACCTTCATTCGCGCGGTGTCTGCTGCGAAACCGAAAGTGGCTGATTATCCATTTACCACACTGGTACCGAGCCTTGGCGTCGTCCGTATGGACCACGAAAAAAGCTTTGTTGTCGCTGATATTCCGGGTCTGATCGAAGGCGCGGCAGAAGGCGCAGGCCTGGGTATTCGCTTCCTGAAGCACCTTGAGCGCTGCCGCGTACTGCTGCACATCGTTGATATTAACCCTATCGATGAGTCCGATCCGGTAGAAAACGCCCGTATCATCATCGGCGAGCTGGAAAAATACAGCGAGAAACTGGCAGGCAAGCCGCGCTGGTTAGTCTTCAACAAAATTGACCTGATGGATAAAGCCGAAGCGGAAGCAAAAGCGAAAGCCATTGCTGAAGCCATGGGTTGGGAAGATAAGTACTACCTGATCTCTGCGGCAAGCCAGGTTGGCGTAAAAGACCTCTGCTGGGATGTGATGAGCTTTATCATCGAGAACCCAATTGTTCAGGCGGAAGAAGCTAAGCAGCCTGAAAAAGTCGAATTCATGTGGGATGACTACCACCGCGAGCAGCTCGAAGAGATGGAAGCTGAAGAGGATGATGAAGACTGGGACGATGACTGGGATGAAGACGACGAAGAAGGCGTCGAGTTCATCTACAAGCATTAATACCTGCAAGAAGCCCCTGTTAAGGGGCTTTTTTTTACACCAGCGTTGACGGTAGCCAGCAGCTGGCGATGAGACCGCCCTCAGCGCCGTTCTCCAGCGTTAAATCGCCGTGGTGGAGCTGAAGGATGCGTTGCACGATACTCAGCCCCAGCCCGCTCCCACCGTAGCGCTGGTCAAGCCGACGGAAAGGTTTAGTGATCGAATGCCGATGCGCTTCGTCAATACCTGGGCCCTGATCGATGACGCTAACCTGTGTACCGCCGTTCAGCTCCGCCAGCTTCACCGTAATCGTTGTCCCTGTCGGGCTATAACGGCCGGCATTCTCCAGCAGATTCCGCAGCATGAGGCGTAAAAGCACGGGGTCACCCTGAACCGTCAGCGGGCATTTTGCTGGCCAGATTACCGTATGCTCTTTGGCTTCGTGCTCAAGGCTAAGGGGGGCGATGATATCGTCCGTCCAGTTAACGGTATTGTAGTGGCCGCTTGCCATCGCTTGCCCGGCGCGTGCGAGCATCAGCAGCTGTTCAACCGTGTGCATCAGCTGATCGATGCGGCTAATTAAGGGAGCGGCCTGTGGCGATCCTGACTGAGCCATTAATTCAAGATGCAGCCTGATGCCCGCAAGAGGCGTTCGTAACTCGTGTGCGGCATCCGCGGTGAACAGACGCTCTTGCTGAATGGTGTGATCAAGACGCGCCAGCAGCTGGTTTAGCGACGTCGTAACAGCGCCAATCTCTTCCATGTCGGAATACATTGGCAGCGGGGTCAGATTGTCGGCAGAGCGGTTAGCGAGACTGTCACGTAATTGGTTGAGGGGCCGGGTTATCCAGGTGACGGCCCAGAATGAGAAGAGCAGGGTAAAGCCCACCATCACCAGGGAAGGCACCAGCAGCGAGGCTATCGCTTCACGGATCTCTTTCTCAACGTGGTTGTTGCGCGCTTTAGCAGACAGCGTTTCATTTACCAGAAAGCCAATCTGTTCCCGGCTTTCATGCCATAGCCAGACCACGCTGATTAACTGGAAAAAGAGAAGAATAACCGCCAGCAGCACCATCAATCGCCGACGCATGCTGTTCATTTTTGGCTCTCCAGACGGTAACCCACGCCGCGGACGGTTTTAATACGATCTTTGCCCAGCTTACGGCGCAGGTTATGAATATGAACCTCAAGGGTGTTTGACCCCGGATCGTCCTGCCAGGAATAGATGTCCTGCTGCAGCGTTTCACGGTGTACGGTTTGTCCGCTGCGCATGATGAGGCGCGTCAGCAGCGCAAACTCTTTAGGCGTGACTTCGACAGGCTGGGATTGACGAAGAACCTGCTGAGTCTGCAGGTTTAGCGTAATATCGCCGTCGGTCAGCAGATTATCGCTGTGGCCCTGATAGCGGCGGATCAGCGCCCGCGCGCGCGCCTGCAGCTCGGCAAGCGCGAAAGGTTTCACCAGGTAATCGTCCGCACCTGAATCCAGACCGTTGATGCGGTCTTCAATGGCATCCCGAGCCGTAAGGATCAGCACCGGGTTTTCCACACCCCGGCGGCGCCACTGGCTCAGCAGCGTGGCGCCATCTTTGTCCGGCAGGCCTAGATCGAGGATCACCAGGCTGTATTCACCGCTCTGGATCAGCGCATCGGCCTCTGCCGCCGTGGCGGCACAGTCGAGAGCGTATCCCTCATTCGTTAGCGCCAGCGCCAGCCCTTCCTGCAATAACAGATCGTCTTCAACTATGAGGAGTTTCATCGCTAGTTATTCTGGTAGATGTCCTTGTAAAGCCTGCTTTCGAAGCGCACCAGAGGAATACGGCGATTACGCTGGTCAGCGGGTTCGACGGCATAGCCGGAAAGATACTGCACGAACGCCATGCGTTGTCCGCTGGCCGTCGTGATAAAGCCCGCAAGGTTATAAACACCCTGCAGTGAACCCGTTTTGGCCGACACTTTGCCATCCACACCTGCGGCATGAAGGCCCGCGCGGTACTGAAGTGAACCATCGTGACCCGCCAGCGGCAGCATCGTAATGAAGTTTAGCTCAGCGTCATGTTGTGCAATGTACTGAAGCACTTGCATCATGGTTGCCGGCGAGATCAGGTTGTGGCGCGATAACCCGGAGCCATCGACGGAGAGGGTATTGCCGAGATCGATCCCTGCCTGCTGGCGCAGGATCTGACGTACGGCGTCGGAGCCGGCCCGCCAGGTGCCCGGAACGCCGAAGCGCGCGTGACCAATCATGCGGAACACCGTGTCGGCAATCATGTTATCCGATTTTTTCAGCATAATCTTAAGCAGATCGTGCAGCGGTGCGGACTGCTTGCTGGCAATAATGTTACCCGGCTGATTAACCTGCGTCTGACGGAGCAGGGTGCCGGTATAGGTAATACCAGCCTGTTTCAGTTCGTCTTTAAGAATAGCGCCGGCATAGCCCGCACCATCCTGAATGGCGAAGGCCAGCGGCAGCGGATCCGCACGCTGCGTCAGACAGCCGGTGAGCGTGAACCGGTTAAGGTCGCCTGGCACCACGTCCAGTTCGCAATACTGCGCATCCGGCGACCCTTTTGCCAGCGTACGAACCTGGCTGAACATCGTTACCGGATAGTAAGAGGCCACGCGGATAAACGCTAAATCATCCGGCTTGGGTGCGCTGTAGAGCGATACAGAAAAGCAGTTACGGTCAACGATAGCGGCGGCAGGCGGTGCGCTAAAGCACTGCGTCATGTCATTCCACGGCCAGCCTGGCGCTTTATCGTGGCTGGCGAAAATGGAGGTATCGATCAGCACGTTGCCATCAATCTTCTGCACGCCAGATTTTTTCAACACCGCTACCATATTGCGGATATCCTGACGCTTGAAGGTCGGGTCTCCGCCAAAGCGGGCAATGAGATCGCCCTTCAGTTCGCCACCCTCGACGTTACCTTTTGTTTCCAGGGTGGTGGTAAAACGGAAGTCAGGGCCAAGCTGGAGCAGGGCGGCGAGGGCAGTGATCACCTTCTGGGTACTGGCAGGCAGCGCCATCTGTTGACTGTGATAGTCAATCTCGGGAGCCTGTGCGCCAACCTTCTGCACCATCAGGGCAAGGTTCGCGCCTGCGGGCAGCTGATTAATGTACTCATCAACATTCGCGGCCTGGGCGGTGAACGTTATACTGGTAGTCAATCCGATGATAAAACTGGAAAATCGCATAATCTCGCGCTAACAACCCGAAAACAAACCGTCATACTACGGTGCATAGCACTGCAAAGTAAACGATGACCCATAGTGAACTTCGCGGTAAAATGCGTATCAAATTGAAAAATTGCTGCTGACCTGGGGCGCTGCACCCGGGTCGGTTTTCTTTTTGCTTCTGGCCCGCTCGCGGTTTGATGTCCGTGGGGCTGGGGCCGGAGCAGGTAATGCTGCTCCCAACAGGAATGTTTAAGAGGTATAACAAATGCAAGCTATTCCGATGACCTTACGTGGTGCCGAAAAACTGCGCGAAGAGCTGGATTTCCTGAAATCCGTTCGTCGCCCTGAAATCATCGCCGCTATCGCGGATGCGCGTGAGCATGGCGATCTGAAAGAGAATGCTGAATACCACGCCGCGCGTGAGCAGCAGGGCTTTTGTGAAGGCCGTATTAAAGATATCGAAGCCAAGCTCTCTAATGCACAGGTTATCGACATCACTAAAATGCCAAACAATGGTCGCGTGATCTTTGGTTCAACCGTGCAGGTCCTGAACCTGGATAATGACGAAGAGCAGACTTACCGCATTGTGGGTGATGATGAGGCGGACTTTAAGCAAAACCTGATTTCGGTGAACTCCCCGATTGCTCGTGGCCTGATTGGCAAAGAGCAGGATGATGTGGTGGTGATCCGCACCCCTGGCGGTGAAGTGGAATACGAAATTATTAAGGTCGAGTACCTGTAATTCGCTTCTCCGCTAAGATGTTGATACATTGTAAAGAAAAGAAAAAGGCCGCATAGCGGCCTTTTATCAACTCAAGGAGCGTGGCATTTTGCTCACCTGCTGACAGAAATCCCTCGTTTTACACAGAAAATGTGTGCAATTCAGGATATCCTTAGCGTGGCAGCGAGATTTTACGCTCTTTAGATGGGCGATAGAGCACCAGCGTTTTACCGATGACCTGTACATTACAGGCGCCGGTTTCGCGCACGATGGCTTCCACGATCAGGGTTTTAGTGTCTCTGTCTTCAGAGGCGATTTTCACCTTGATCAGCTCGTGGTGTTCCAGCGCTTGTTCAATCTCGGCAAGCACCCCTTCGGTCAAACCATTGTTGCCAAGCATAACTACAGGCTTGAGCGGATGTGCCAGACCTTTAAGGTGCTGTTTTTGTTTAGTACTCAGATTCATCGTATATTTTTGCTTACGTTGGGATTGAAAACGGTTCATTCTACCGCCATCTCCCTTATATCGCCAAATAGCAGCGTAGAAATTTACGTCAAAGGTAAGCAACGATGAACCCGGACGGAAAAGTTAAATGACAGGTAAAAAGCGTTCTGCCAGTTCCAGCCGCTGGCTTCAGGAACACTTTAGCGATAAATATGTTCTGCAGGCGCAGAAAAAAGGGTTGCGTTCCCGCGCCTGGTTTAAACTTGATGAAATACAGCAAAGTGACAAACTTTTTAAGCCGGGGATGACGGTTGTCGACCTCGGCGCCGCGCCTGGCGGATGGTCCCAGTATGCGGTAACGCAGATTGGCGGTGCGGGTCGAATCATCGCATGCGACCTTTTGCCAATGGATCCCATCGTCGGAGTCGACTTCCTTCAGGGCGACTTTCGTGATGAATTAGTGCTGAAAGCGTTACTTGAACGTGTGGGTGACAGTAAGGTCCAGGTTGTCATGTCTGATATGGCACCAAATATGTGTGGAACACCGGCGGTGGATATCCCCCGCGGCATGTATCTGGTGGAGCTAGCGTTAGAAATGTGTCGTGATGTACTAGCGCCTGGTGGTAGTTTTGTTGTGAAGGTGTTTCAGGGCGAAGGTTTCGAGGAGTACCTTAAGGAAATTCGCTCCCTGTTTGCGAAGGTTAAAGTTCGTAAGCCGGACTCTTCCCGGGCGCGTTCCCGAGAAGTGTATATTGTAGCGACCGGGCGAAAATGATAACCGGTAGATTTCAGGCGAAAGTTTGAATGAAACTGGATATAGAGTATCCTGACGCTGTTTTTAACACAGTTGTAATGTGAGGTTAATCCCTTGAGTGACATGGCGAAAAACCTAATTCTCTGGCTGGTCATTGCCGTTGTGCTGATGTCAGTATTCCAGAGCTTTGGGCCCAGCGAGTCGAATGGCCGCAAGGTGGATTATTCTACCTTCCTGCAGGAGGTCAATCAGGACCAGGTTCGCGAAGCGCGTATCAACGGACGTGAGATCAACGTTACCAAGAAAGATAGTAACCGTTACACGACCTACATCCCGGTGAACGATCCTAAGCTGCTTGATAACCTTCTGACTAAAAACGTCAAAGTGGTAGGTGAGCCGCCAGAAGAACCGAGCCTGTTGGCTTCTATCTTCATTTCCTGGTTCCCGATGCTGCTTCTTATCGGCGTCTGGATCTTCTTTATGCGCCAGATGCAGGGCGGCGGTGGCAAAGGTGCCATGTCGTTCGGTAAGAGTAAGGCGCGTATGCTGACGGAAGACCAGATCAAGACCACGTTTGCCGATGTCGCAGGTTGTGACGAAGCAAAAGAAGAAGTGGGCGAACTGGTTGAATACCTGCGTGAGCCGAGCCGTTTCCAGAAACTGGGCGGTAAGATCCCGAAAGGCGTTCTGATGGTTGGTCCTCCTGGTACCGGTAAAACCCTGCTGGCGAAAGCCATCGCGGGCGAAGCGAAGGTGCCGTTCTTTACTATTTCAGGTTCTGACTTCGTAGAAATGTTCGTGGGTGTGGGTGCATCTCGTGTGCGTGACATGTTCGAACAGGCCAAGAAGGCAGCGCCGTGCATTATCTTCATCGATGAAATCGATGCCGTAGGCCGCCAGCGTGGCGCAGGTCTGGGCGGTGGTCACGATGAACGTGAACAGACGCTGAACCAGATGCTGGTTGAGATGGATGGCTTCGAAGGTAATGAAGGTATTATCGTTATTGCCGCGACTAACCGTCCGGACGTACTTGACCCAGCGCTGCTGCGTCCAGGCCGTTTCGACCGTCAGGTTGTAGTTGGTCTGCCAGATGTTCGCGGTCGTGAACAGATTCTGAAGGTTCACATGCGTCGCGTACCGCTGTCGCCAGATATCGACGCGGCAATCATCGCGCGTGGTACTCCGGGCTTCTCCGGTGCAGATCTGGCTAACCTGGTCAACGAAGCTGCACTGTTTGCCGCTCGCGGTAACAAGCGCGTGGTCTCTATGGTGGAGTTCGAGAAAGCGAAAGACAAAATCATGATGGGTGCGGAACGTCGCTCCATGGTGATGACGGAAGCGCAGAAAGAGTCCACGGCATACCACGAAGCAGGCCATGCGATTATCGGTCGCCTGGTGCCGGAACACGATCCGGTGCATAAAGTGACGATTATCCCGCGCGGTCGCGCACTGGGTGTGACGTTCTTCCTGCCTGAAGGCGACGCGATCAGCGCCAGCCGTCAGAAACTGGAAAGCCAGATTTCAACCCTGTACGGCGGCCGTCTGGCAGAAGAGATTATCTACGGTGTGGAACATGTTTCTACCGGTGCGTCCAACGACATTAAAGTCGCGACAAACCTGGCGCGTAACATGGTGACCCAGTGGGGCTTCTCCGACAAGCTTGGTCCACTGCTGTACGCAGAGGAAGAGGGTGAGGTGTTCCTGGGCCGTTCCGTAGCGAAAGCGAAGCATATGTCCGATGAAACGGCACGTATCATCGACCAGGAAGTGAAATTACTGGTGGAACGTAACTATGCACGCGCACGCCAGATCCTGAACGACAATATGGACATCCTGCATTCGATGAAAGATGCGCTCATGAAGTATGAGACCATCGATGCTCCGCAGATTGACGACCTGATGGCTCGCCGCGACGTGCGTCCGCCAGCAGGCTGGGAAGACCCAGGCGCTTCCAACAATTCTGACAACAATGGCACCCCGCGTGCACCGCGTCCGGTCGATGAACCGCGTACGCCAAACCCGGGCAACACCATGTCAGAACAGTTGGGCGATAAGTAAGTCACTGCTGTTGACGAAACTGTCTGTACCTCAAACCCTGGAGCTTGCTCCGGGGTTTTTCTTTTTTGTTTAACCATATCAATACCAGGGATTTGAACATGAAACTATTCGCCCAGGACTCGCATCTCGATCTCTCGCATCCTCATGTGATGGGGATCCTGAATGTTACCCCTGACTCCTTCTCCGACGGCGGCACGCATAACACGCTTATCGAAGCGGTAAAGCACGCAAATTTAATGATCAATGCGGGTGCCACCATCATTGACGTCGGCGGTGAATCGACGCGCCCAGGTGCGGCGGATGTTTCTGTGGAAGAAGAGCTGGCACGCGTGGTGCCGGTAGTTGAAGCTATTGCACAGCGTTTCGAAGTGTGGATTTCTGTTGATACCTCCAAGCCTGAAGTCATTCGTGAAGTAGCGAGAGTGGGCGCTCACATTATTAATGATATCCGCTCGCTGACCGAGCCAGGTGCGATAGAGGCGGCAGCGGAAACCGGCCTGCCGGTTTGTCTGATGCACATGCAGGGCCAGCCGAAAACGATGCAGGAAGCGCCTAAGTACGAAGATGTCTTTGCCGATGTGAATCGCTTCTTTATTGAGCATATTGCACGCTGCGAACGTGCGGGTATCGCAAAAGAGAAATTGCTGCTCGACCCGGGGTTCGGTTTCGGTAAAAATCTCTCCCACAACTATGAGCTGCTTGCGCGTTTATCGGAATTTCATCAGTTCGGCCTGCCGCTGCTGGTGGGTATGTCGAGAAAGTCGATGATTGGGCAGTTGCTGAATGTGGGGCCGAGCGAGCGTCTGAGCGGCAGCCTGGCGTGCGCGGTGATTGCAGCGATGCAAGGCGCGCATATTATTCGTGTCCATGACGTCAAAGAAACAGTAGAAGCCATGCGTGTGGTAGAAGCCACACTGGCAGCGAAGGAAAAGAAACGCTATGAGTAACCGTAAATATTTTGGTACCGATGGTATCCGTGGGCGCGTAGGCGATGCTCCAATCACCCCTGATTTTGTTCTGAAGCTGGGCTGGGCGGCTGGTAAGGTACTGGCGCGTCATGGCTCCCGTAAAATCATCATCGGCAAAGACACCCGCATCTCTGGCTATATGCTAGAGTCCGCGCTGGAAGCGGGCCTCGCCGCAGCGGGGCTGTCTGCCTCCTTTACGGGGCCAATGCCTACGCCTGCTGTTGCCTATCTGACGCGTACCTTCCGTGCGGAAGCGGGGATTGTTATTTCGGCTTCCCACAACCCATTCTATGACAACGGTATCAAGTTCTTCTCTATCGACGGCACCAAGCTGCCTGACGAAGTAGAAGAGGCGATTGAAGCCGAAATGGAAAAAGAGATCACCTGCGTCGACTCGGCTGAGCTGGGTAAGGCAAACCGTATTGTTGATGCGGCAGGCCGTTACATCGAATTCTGTAAAGGGACTTTCCCGAACGAATTGAGCCTGGCCCACCTGAAAATTGTGGTGGACTGCGCTAACGGTGCGACCTACCACATTGCGCCTAACGTCTTCCGCGAGCTGGGCGCGAAAGTGATCACCATCGGCTGCGAGCCGGACGGCCTGAACATCAATGAAGAAGTGGGCGCGACGGACGTTCGTGCTCTGCAGGCACGCGTGCTGGCGGAGAAAGCCGATCTCGGTATTGCCCTCGATGGCGACGGCGACCGCGTGATCATGGTTGACCACGAAGGTAATAAGGTCGACGGCGATCAAATCCTCTATATCATCGCCCGTGAAGGACTGCGTCAGGGGCAGCTGCGCGGCGGCGCGGTTGGCACGCTAATGAGCAACATGGGCCTGGAGCTGGCGCTGAAGCAGCTGGGTATCCCGTTTGTTCGCGCGAAAGTGGGTGACCGCTACGTGCTGGAAAAACTGCAGGAGAAGGGCTGGCGCATTGGCGCGGAAAACTCCGGCCACGTGATCCTTCTCGACAAAACGACCACCGGTGACGGCATCGTGGCTGGCCTGCAGGTTGTGGCTGCCATGGCGCGCAACCACATGAGCCTGCACGATCTCTGCAGCGGCATGAAAATGTTCCCGCAGATCCTGGTTAACGTGCGTTTCACCGCCGGCAACGGCGATCCGCTGGAAAGTGATAACGTGAAGGCCGTTATGGCTGACGTTGAAGCTGCACTCGGCAATCGCGGACGCGTGCTGCTGCGTAAGTCGGGTACTGAGCCACTGATCCGCGTGATGGTTGAAGGCGAAGACGAAGCGCAGGTAACTGAATACGCACACCGTATTGCTGATGCAGTAAAAGCTGCATAACATTTCACGGTAAGTGTTTAAAAAGGCGGCGCTAGTCGCCTTTGTTTTAAGCAATTAATGGCTTTTTGCTGTTTTTTTCCGCAGTTGATACAATGCGTCAAAAATGCCCTTGCGAAGGTCATTCGCTTTGGTTAGTATTCACACCCGCTTCAGTGGGAAACACGAAATCCTGCTAATTGGTCGAAGCATTGGTATGCGGCAAATCCGCAAGGAACAGGTTGATTATGTACGAAGCTCTTTTAGTTATTTTCCTTATTGTAGCCATCGCTCTTGTAGCGCTGATCATGCTGCAGCAAGGTAAAGGCGCTGATATGGGAGCCTCCTTCGGAGCAGGCGCTTCCGGTACGCTGTTTGGTTCAAGTGGTTCTGCGAACTTCATGACCCGCACCACGGCGATTCTGGCTACGCTGTTCTTCATCATCAGTCTGGTGCTGGGTAATATCAACAGCAACAAGACCAGTAAAGGAAGCGAGTGGGAAAATCTGAGCGCGCCAGCGAAAACTGAGCAAACTCAGCCAGCTGCACCGGCTAAGCCGACCAGCGATATCCCGCAGTAAGTATTCAGTACCGAGGTGGTGGAATTGGTAGACACGCTACCTTGAGGTGGTAGTGCCCTAACGGGCTTGTGGGTTCGAGTCCCATCCTCGGTACCAATATTCCAGAAGAAAGACGTCGAAAGACGTCTTTTTTTGTTTGTGCTTTTTGCCGTTCGTAGGCCCGGTAAGCGCAGCGCCACCGGGCAAAATGGCGGGTGGCGCTGCGCTTACCCGCCCTACAAAATCCAAATAAAAAAGGCGCCCATTGGGCGCCTTCTGCATTTCTCAGTAACGACTATTTCTTGTCGCTGTGTTCCAGATTCTCAACCTGCGGCAGGCCGTTACCCGTGTTGGCGGAGAGCAGGCCATTTTCAATGTAGTTGAACAGCTTCTCACGGGTGTCGGTAATATCCAGGTTACGCATGGTCAGCTGGCCAATACGGTCGTCAGGAGAGAACACGGAATCACCTTTCTCCATGGTCAGACGTTCTGCTTTATAGGTCAGGTTGTCAGACACGGTGTTCAGGATGGAATAGTCGTTGCCGCGACGCAGTTCCAGCGTCACTTCGCCGGTGATCGCGCTTGCTACCCAACGCTGCAGCGCATCACGCAGCATCAGTGCCTGAGGATCGAACCAGCGGCCCTGATACAGCAGTTTACCCAACTGACGACCATGAGAGTGATACTGCTCGATGGTGTCTTCATTGTGAATACCGGTCAGCAGACGCTCGTAAGCGATATGCAGAAGCGCCATCCCCGGGGCTTCGTAGATGCCACGGCTTTTCGCTTCGATGATACGGTTTTCAATCTGATCGCTCATGCCCAGGCCGTGACGACCGCCGATGCGGTTTGCTTCGAGCATCAGCTCTACGTCGTCAGAGAACGTTTTGCCGTTCAGCGCAACCGGATGGCCGCGTTCGAAGCGTACGGTCACTTCTTCTGCCTGGATTTTGACGTTTTCGTCCCAGAACTTAACGCCCATGATCGGGTTAACGATTTTCACGCTGGAGTTCAGGAACTCCAGGTCTTTTGCTTCGTGCGTTGCACCCAGCATGTTGGAGTCGGTGGAGTAGGCTTTCTCAACGGACATTTTATAGTCAAAGCCGCAGGCGATCATAAACTCGGACATTTCATGACGGCCACCCAGCTCATCGATGAAGTCGGTATCCAGCCACGGTTTGTAAATCTGCAGTTCGGCGTTGGTCAGCAGGCCATAACGATAGAAACGTTCGATATCGTTGCCTTTATAGGTGCTTCCGTCGCCCCAGATGTTCACGCCATCTTCTTTCATGGCAGCAACCAGCATGGTGCCGGTGACGGCACGGCCCAGCGGGGTGGTGTTAAAATAGGTCAGGCCGCCGGTGGTGTTATGGAAAGCGCCGCACTGGATAGCCGCAATACCTTCGGCAACCAGCTGCTTACGGCAGTCAATCAGTCGTGCGTTCTCTGCGCCATACTCCATGGCACGACGAGGGATCGCGTCATAATCTTCCTCATCCGGCTGACCCAGGTTCGCAGTATATGCATAAGGAACCGCTCCCTTTTGGCGCATCCACAGCAGTGCAGCGCTGGTATCCAGGCCGCCAGAAAAAGCGATGCCAATACGTTGTCCAACCGGAAGATGCTTGAGAATCGTCGTCATAAAATAAAACCCTGCTTGATTGACTGATTAGAGACCGCTTTCGCTCTCGATGCATGTTTATGCAAAATAAGTGAGTATTCATTTAATCATCTTTTGTCGATGACCGAAAGAGAAGCCTGCATTTTTTGTAAAAAATTCCCTGTGTTTACCCTGACCGAAGTTAGGTTGACAGGTGGGGTCAACTATCAATATACTAAACGCCGATTTTACGTCCCGTCTTCGGTACCAAATCCCAGCATTATTTGCAAATTCTCACCAAAACGCGTAGAATTTGCCACGTTTCAGGCGCGGGGTGGAGCAGCCTGGTAGCTCGTCGGGCTCATAACCCGAAGGTCGTCGGTTCAAATCCGGCCCCCGCAACCACTTTCCCATAAAGTTCTTTTTCAAATATACTGTGAAGACCTAGAGGCTTCGTAGCTGGATTTGAAAAAATTCTTTCAGAAAGTGCTCCAGGCCACAGTTGTGGCTATAGGGTTCAGTTATCTAAAGCCCCGATTTATCGGGGTTTTTTGTTATCTGACTACAGAATAACTGGGCTTTACGCCCTTTTTTTATGTCTTGGGGGTGGGCTTGTCCACATTAGAGCAAAAATTAACAGAGATGATTACTGCACCGGTCGAAGCACTGGGCTACGAACTGGTTGGCATCGAATTCGTTCGCGGCCGCACATCGACGCTGCGCATCTATATTGATAGTGAAGATGGCATCAATGTTGATGATTGTGCTGATGTTAGCCACCAGGTCAGTGCCGTAATGGATGTTGAAGATCCGATTACCGTTGCGTACAACCTGGAAGTTTCCTCACCTGGCCTCGATCGTCCGATGTTTACGGCCGAACACTATGTGCGCTTTACCGGTGAAGAAGTGGCTCTCGTTCTGCGTATGGCCGTACAAAACCGCCGCAAATGGCAGGGTGTCATCAAAGCCGTTGAGGGCGAGATGATCACGGTGACAGTCGAAGGCAAAGATGAAGTGTTCGCGCTGAGTAATATCCAGAAGGCGAACCTGGTTCCCCACTTTTAACAGTCTGGATTGAGGTGAAAAGCCCGCGATGAACAAAGAAATTTTGGCTGTTGTTGAAGCCGTCTCCAACGAGAAATCACTGCCGCGTGAGAAGATTTTCGAAGCGCTGGAAAGTGCACTGGCTACAGCAACCAAGAAAAAATACGAACAAGAGATCGATGTCCGCGTAGAAATCGATCGTAAAAGCGGTGACTTCGATACATTCCGTCGTTGGGTAATCGTAGAAGAAGTGACCCAGCCGACCAAAGAGATCACCCTGGAAGCTGCACGTTACGAAGACGAAAGTCTGAACGTGGGCGAGTACGTTGAAGATCAGATTGAATCTGTTACCTTCGACCGTATCACCACCCAGACCGCGAAGCAGGTCATCGTACAGAAAGTGCGTGAAGCTGAACGTGCACTGGTTGTCGATCAGTTCCGCGATCAGGAAGGCGAAATCATCACCGGCGTGGTGAAGAAAGTTAACCGCGATAACATCTCTCTGGAAATTAAATCCGAAGGGCTGCCGGGTAACGCTGAAGCTGTGATCCTGCGTGAAGATATGCTGCCGCGTGAAAACTTCCGTCCAGGCGACCGTATCCGTGGTGTTCTGTACGCTGTGCGTCCAGAAGCGCGTGGTGCGCAGCTGTTCGTGACCCGTTCTAAACCAGAAATGCTGGTAGAACTGTTCCGTATCGAAGTGCCGGAAATCGGCGAAGAAGTTATCGAAATTAAAGCAGCGGCTCGCGATCCAGGTTCCCGTGCGAAAATCGCGGTGAAAACCAACGACAAGCGTATCGACCCGGTCGGTGCTTGCGTGGGTATGCGCGGTGCGCGCGTTCAGGCGGTCTCTACCGAACTGGGCGGCGAGCGTATTGATATCGTTCTGTGGGACGACAACCCGGCGCAGTTCGTGATCAACGCAATGGCTCCGGCTGATGTGGCGTCTATCGTTGTTGACGAAGACAAACACACCATGGATATCGCTGTAGAAGCGGGCAACCTGGCGCAGGCGATCGGCCGTAACGGTCAGAACGTACGCCTGGCGTCACAGCTCAGCGGCTGGGAACTCAACGTAATGACCGTTGATGACCTGCAGGCTAAGCATCAGGCTGAAGCCCATGCGGCGATCGATACCTTCACCAAATACCTCGATATTGACGAAGATTTCGCCACTGTTCTGGTTGAAGAAGGTTTCTCTACGCTGGAAGAACTGGCCTATGTGCCAATGAAAGAGCTGCTGGAAATTGACGGTCTGGATGAAGCGACCGTTGAAGCCCTGCGTGAACGCGCTAAAAACGCACTGACCACCCTGGCACTGGCTCAGGAAGAAAGCCTTGGCGATAATAAGCCGGCTGATGACCTGCTGAATCTGGAAGGTCTTGATCGTGCGATTGCGTTCAAGCTGGCTGCCCGTGGTGTTTGTACGCTGGAAGATCTCGCTGAGCAAGGCGTTGATGACCTGGCTGATATCGAAGGTTTAACCGACGAGAAAGCCGGCGAACTCATCATGGCCGCACGTAATATTTGCTGGTTCGGCGACGAAGCGTAATAAACTGTAGCAGGAAGGAACAGCATGACTGATGTAACTGTAAAAACGCTGGCTGCTGAGATTCAGACTTCCGTGGACCGCCTGGTACAGCAATTTGCTGATGCAGGGATCCCGAAGTCCGCTGATGACTCAGTGACCGCGCAAGAGAAACAAACCTTATTATCGCACCTGAACCGCGAACACGGTTCGGCGCCTGATAAACTGACGTTACAGCGTAAAACGCGCAGTACGTTAAATGTTCCAGGTACCGGTGGCAAAAGCAAATCGGTACAAATCGAAGTCCGCAAGACACGCACCTTTGTAAAACGTGATCCGCAAGAGGCAGAACGCCTTGCCGCGGAAGAGCAGGCACAGCGTGAAGCGGAAGAACAAGCTCAGCGTGAGGCAGAAATTACTGCCAAACGTGAGGCAGAATTAAAAGCTGAACGTGAGGCCGCAGAAAAAGCGAAGCGCGATGCCAGTGATAAAGCGAAGCGTGACGCGGCGGAAAAAGACAAAGTGAGCAATCAACAGACTGACGAAATGACCAAAACAGCCCAGACGGAAAAAGCCCGTCGTGAAAATGAAGCGGCCGAACTGAAGCGTAAAGCGGAAGAAGAAGCTCGCCGTAAGCTGGAAGAAGACGCACGTCGTGTTGCTGAAGAAGCGCGCCGTATGGCAGAAGAAAACGAGAAGAACGGTATCAATCCTGTCGAGCAGACAGAAGACACCAGTGATTATCACGTAACCACTTCTCAGCACGCACGCCAGGCAGAAGACGAAAACGACCGCGAAGTTGAGGGTGGCCGTGGCCGTACCCGCACCGCGTCGAAAACTGCCCGTCCTCAGAAGAAAGGCAATAAGCACGCTGAATCCAAAGCCGATCGCGAAGAAGCGCGTGCAGCGGGTCGCGGTGGTAAAGGCGGTAAGCGTAAAGGTTCCGCTCTGCAGCAGGGCTTCCAGAAGCCCGCTCAGGCCGTTAACCGTGACGTTGTGATTGGCGAAACCATCACCGTTGGCGATCTGGCGAACAAGATGGCGGTTAAAGGCTCTCAGGTCATCAAAGCGATGATGAAGCTGGGCGCAATGGCCACCATCAACCAGGTTATCGATCAGGAAACCGCACAGCTGGTTGCCGAAGAGATGGGCCACAAAGTTATCCTGCGTCGTGAAAACGAGCTGGAAGAAGCAGTAATGAGCGACCGTGACACTGGCGCAGCGGCTGAACCGCGTGCACCGGTTGTGACCATCATGGGCCACGTTGACCACGGTAAAACCTCTCTGCTCGACTACATTCGTTCTACTAAGGTTGCCTCCGGCGAAGCGGGTGGTATTACCCAGCACATCGGTGCTTACCACGTAGAAACCGATAACGGCATGATCACCTTCCTGGATACCCCAGGCCACGCCGCGTTTACCTCAATGCGTGCTCGTGGTGCTCAGGCAACGGATATCGTTGTGCTGGTTGTTGCTGCTGACGATGGCGTGATGCCACAGACCATTGAAGCTATCCAGCACGCGAAAGCGGCGCAGGTGCCTCTGGTTGTTGCAGTTAACAAAATCGATAAGCCAGAAGCCGATATGGACCGCGTTAAGAACGAACTGTCTCAGTACGGCGTTATGCCGGAAGAGTGGGGCGGCGAAGCGCAGTTCATCCCTGTATCTGCTAAAGCAGGTACCGGTATCGACGACCTGCTGAACGCAATCCTGCTGCAGGCTGAAGTACTTGAGCTGAAAGCGATTCGTAACGGTATGGCGAGCGGTGCGGTCATTGAATCCTTCCTGGATAAAGGTCGTGGTCCGGTTGCAACCGTTCTGGTTCGCGAAGGTACGCTGAACAAGGGCGACATCGTTCTTTGCGGCTTCGAATACGGTCGCGTTCGTGCGATGCGTAACGAACTGGGTCAGGAAGTGCTGGAAGCAGGTCCATCCATTCCAGTGGAAATCCTGGGTCTGTCCGGTGTTCCGGCTGCCGGTGACGAAGTGACCGTTGTGCGTGACGAGAAGAAAGCGCGTGAAGTTGCACTGTATCGTCAGGGCAAATTCCGTGAAGTTAAGCTGGCTCGTCAGCAGAAATCTAAACTCGAGAACATGTTTGCGAACATGACCGAAGGCGAAGTTCACGAAGTGAACGTCGTACTGAAAGCCGACGTTCAGGGGTCTGTGGAAGCGATCTCCGACTCCTTGCTGAAACTGTCTACCGACGAAGTTAAAGTGAAGATTATCGGTTCTGGCGTAGGTGGTATCACCGAAACCGACGCAACCCTGGCTGCAGCCTCTAACGCTATCCTGGTTGGCTTCAACGTTCGTGCGGATGCGTCTGCGCGTAAAGTGATTGAATCCGAAAGCCTGGATCTGCGCTACTACTCCGTCATCTATAACCTGATCGACGAAGTGAAAGCAGCGATGAGCGGCATGCTGTCTCCTGAGCTGAAACAGCAGATCATCGGTCTGGCTGAAGTACGTGACGTGTTCAAATCACCTAAATTCGGTGCGATCGCGGGCTGTATGGTTACCGAAGGTAACATCAAGCGTCACAACCCAATCCGCGTACTGCGTGACAACGTGGTTATCTACGAAGGCGAGCTGGAATCCCTGCGCCGCTTCAAAGATGACGTTAACGAAGTCCGTAACGGCATGGAATGTGGTATCGGCGTTAAGAACTACAACGACGTTCGCGTTGGCGATATGATCGAAGTGTTCGAGATCATCGAAATTCAGCGTACTATCGCTTAATTACCGATTGTAAGCCGGGATCGCCTCGCGCCACCCGGCAATAATTTTAAAAAGGGGCTTTAGCCCCTTTTTTGTCTGGAGAATTTATTATGGCGAAAGAATTTGGTCGCCCTCAGCGCGTAGCGCAGGAAATGCAGAAAGAGATCGCGCTCATTCTGCAACGTGAAATTAAAGACCCACGCGTGGGCATGATGACCACCGTCTCTGGCGTGGAAATGTCTCGCGACCTGGCGTATGCCAAAGTGTTCGTGACCTTCCTGAATGACCAGGACGAAGCGGCCGTCAAAAATGGCATTAAAGCGCTGCAGGAAGCGTCTGGCTTCATCCGTTCACTGCTCGGTAAAGCGATGCGCCTGCGTATCGTGCCTGAGCTGACCTTCTTCTACGACAACTCGCTGGTCGAAGGTATGCGCATGTCCAACCTGGTGACCAGCGTGGTGAAACACGACGACGAACGTCGCGTTAACCCAGCGGACGACAGCAAGGAGGACTGATGAGTCGTCCTCGTCGTCGTGGTCGTGACGTGCACGGTGTGCTGCTGCTGGATAAACCCCAGGGCGCATCCAGCAACGACGTGCTGCAGAAAGTGAAGCGTATTTTTAACGCCAACCGCGCGGGCCATACGGGCGCGCTGGATCCGCTAGCGACCGGTATGCTGCCGGTTTGCCTGGGGGAGGCGACAAAGTTTTCCCAGTACCTGCTGGATTCCGATAAGCGTTATCGCGTTATCGCTAAATTAGGCCAGCGCACGGACACCTCCGATGCGGATGGCCTGGTCGTCGAAGAGCGTCCGGTGACCTTCAGCGCTGAGCAGCTTGATGCTGCGCTGGAGAGCTTCCGGGGCGAGACGATGCAGGTGCCGTCGATGTATTCGGCGCTGAAATATCAGGGCAAGAAACTCTACGAGTACGCGCGTCAGGGCATTGACGTCCCGCGCGAGGCCCGTCCGATTACCGTGTATGAGCTGCTGTTCATTCGCCATGAAGGCGATGAGCTGGAGCTGGAAGTGCACTGTTCGAAAGGCACCTATATTCGTACCATCATCGACGATCTCGGTGAAAAGCTGGGCTGCGGCGCGCATGTGATCTACCTGCGTCGTCTGGCTGTCAGCAAATATCCGGTTGAGCGTATGGTGACGCTTGAGCAGCTTCGCGAGCTGGCTGAACAAGCTGAAGCGCAGGGGATTGCCCCGGCAGATTTGCTTGACCCACTGCTGATGCCGATGGACAGTCCAGCAGCAGACTTTCCGATCGTTAATCTTCCTTTAACATCGTCCGTTTACTTTAAGAACGGGAATCCGGTTCGCACAACGGATGCCCCGCTGGAAGGTCTGGTACGCGTGACCGAAGGTGAAGAAGGGAAGTTTCTCGGCATGGGTGAAATGGATGGTGAAGGACGCGTTGCGCCGCGCCGTCTGGTTGTTGAATACCCGGTCGAAGGCTAACGGCGATTGCGGCTCATCTTGCGATAAGCAGGGGAGACGAGTAGAATATCGCCGCTTAACGATCTGCAAATTGTTTAACAATCTGCTGGTCGTATACTGGGATTGCTGAATTAGAGATCGGCATCCTTACATTCTTTATATTCTGGAGTTTGAAAATGTCTCTAAGCGTTGAAGCTAAAGCTAAAATCGTTTCTGAGTTTGGTCGTGGTACTAACGACAGCGGTTCTACCGAAGTTCAGGTTGCACTGCTGACTGCACAGATTAACCACCTGCAGGGTCACTTTGCAGAGCACAAAAAAGATCACCACAGCCGTCGTGGTCTGCTGCGTATGGTTTCTCAGCGTCGTAAACTGCTCGACTACCTGAAACGTAAAGATGTTGCACGCTACACCTCGCTGATCGAGCGTCTGGGTCTGCGTCGCTAAGTCTTGCGAGTTTCAGAAAAGGGGGCCTGATGGCCCCTTTTTTCAACCAGACGGCAGCAATTCACTGGAAACTATTGTATTGTTGCTATAAATGATCTTCATTGCAGAGGTTCGCGCGGCTAATGAGAGGCTTCACCCATGGGGGTGTCGGTTGTCATTAGTCGCGAGGATGCGAAGAAGGTCGGGTTAAATCGTCAGCACGCCGGTGGTGTGCTGTCAAACATTTAAGAAAGGACAGAACTTTGCTGAATCCGATCGTTCGTAAATTCCAGTATGGTCAACATACCGTCACGCTGGAAACCGGCATGATGGCACGTCAGGCGACTGCTGCCGTTATGGTAAGCATGGATGACACCGCGGTATTCGTTACCGTTGTGGGCCAGAAAAAAGCAAAACCAGGTCAGGACTTCTTCCCGCTGACCGTTAACTACCAGGAGCGTACCTACGCTGCCGGTAAAATCCCGGGTGGTTTCTTCCGTCGTGAAGGCCGTCCAAGCGAAGGCGAAACCCTGATCGCGCGTCTGATTGACCGCCCGGTTCGTCCGCTGTTCCCGGAAGGCTTCGTAAACGAAGTTCAGGTTATCGCGACCGTTGTTTCCGTTAACCCACAGGTTAACCCGGACATCGTTGCTATGATCGGCGCATCTGCGGCCCTGTCACTGTCTGGTATTCCATTCAATGGCCCAATCGGTTCCGCGCGCGTTGGCTACATCAACGACCAGTACGTACTGAACCCAACTCAGGAAGAGCTGAAAGAAAGTAAGCTGGACCTGGTTGTTGCCGGTACTGAAGCAGCGGTTCTGATGGTTGAATCCGAAGCTGAACTGCTGAGCGAAGATCAGATGCTGGGCGCTGTGGTATTTGGCCACGAGCAGCAGCAGATCGTTATCCAGAACATCAACGACCTGGTGAAAGAAGCCGGTAAACCACGTTGGGACTGGCAGCCAGAAGCGGTGAACGAGGCGCTGAACGCACGCGTTGCTGCACTGGCAGGCGCACGTCTGAGCGATGCCTACCGCATCACCGACAAACAAGAGCGTTATGCTCAGGTTGACGTCATCAAATCAGAAACCATCGCAACGCTGGTAGCTGAAGATGAATCCCTGGACGCTAACGAGCTGAGCGAAATTCTGCACGCTATCGAGAAAAATGCCGTTCGTAGCCGCGTGCTGGCAGGCGAACCGCGTATCGATGGTCGTGAAAAAGACATGATCCGTGGTCTGGACGTTCGTACTGGCGTGCTGCCACGTACTCACGGTTCCGCACTGTTCACCCGTGGCGAAACGCAGGCGCTGGTTACCGCGACCCTGGGTACCGCACGTGACGCGCAGAACATCGACGAACTGATGGGCGAGCGCACTGACAGCTTCCTGTTCCACTATAACTTCCCTCCGTACTCCGTAGGCGAAACCGGTATGGTGGGCTCTCCGAAGCGTCGTGAAATTGGTCACGGTCGTCTGGCGAAGCGCGGCGTGCTGGCAGTGATGCCAGAAGCTGATAAATTCCCGTACACCGTTCGTGTGGTTTCTGAAATCACCGAATCTAACGGTTCTTCTTCTATGGCTTCCGTGTGTGGTGCCTCTCTGGCGCTGATGGATGCAGGCGTGCCTATCAAGGCTGCTGTTGCGGGTATCGCGATGGGTCTGGTGAAAGAAGGCGACAACTTTGTTGTTCTGTCTGACATCCTGGGCGACGAAGACCACCTGGGCGATATGGACTTCAAAGTAGCGGGTTCCCGCGACGGTATCTCTGCGCTGCAGATGGATATCAAAATTGAAGGTATCACCAAAGAGATCATGCAGGTTGCTCTGAACCAGGCTAAAGGTGCACGTCTGCACATCCTGGGCGTGATGGAACAGGCGATTAACGCGCCGCGCGGCGACATTTCTCAGTTCGCTCCGCGTATCCACACCATCAAGATCAATCCAGACAAGATCAAAGACGTTATCGGTAAGGGCGGTTCTGTTATCCGTGCTCTGACCGAAGAGACCGGCACCACTATCGAAATCGAAGATGATGGTACTGTGAAGATCGCAGCGACCGACGGCGAGAAAGCGAAATTCGCTATCCGTCGCATCGAAGAGATCACCGCAGAGATCGAAGTGGGCCGTATCTACGCAGGTAAAGTGACCCGTATCGTTGACTTTGGCGCATTCGTTGCCATCGGTGGCGGTAAAGAAGGTCTGGTTCACATCTCTCAGATCGCTGACAAGCGCGTTGAGAAAGTGACCGATTACCTGCAGATGGGTCAGGAAGTACCGGTTAAAGTTCTGGAAGTTGACCGCCAGGGCCGTATCCGTCTGAGCATCAAAGAAGCAACCGAGCAGTCTGCTGCCGCTGCGCCGGAAGCTCCGGCTGCTGAACAGCAGGGCGAGTAAGGTTGCCATTAGCCCTCCGCTCTTGCGGAGGGCTTATTATCAGGCAGGACGCCTTGTTAAGCCGCCGGGGGACAGGACGTTCATCCAATAGTTGTCTTCGGGAGTGGGAAATGAAGCCTTTTTTGCGCTGGTGTTTCGTTGCGACAGCTTTAACGCTGGCAGGATGCAGCAACTCTGCCTGGCGTAAGAGCGAAGTCCTCGCAGTGCCATTGCAACCGACTTTGCAGCAGGAAGTGATTCTGGCACGCATGGAACAAATTCTTGCCAGTCGGGCTTTAACCGATGACGAACGCGCACAGCTTTTATATGAGCGCGGAGTGTTGTATGATAGTCTCGGTCTGAGGGCATTAGCGCGGAATGATTTTTCACAAGCGCTGGCAATCCGACCTGATATGCCTGAAGTATTCAATTACTTAGGTATATATTTAACGCAGGCAGGCAATTTTGATGCTGCCTATGAAGCGTTTGATTCTGTACTTGAGCTTGATCCAACTTACAACTACGCGCACTTGAATCGCGGTATCGCATTGTACTACGGCGGTCGTGATAAGTTAGCGCAAGATGATCTGCTGGCGTTTTATCATGACGATCCTAATGATCCTTTCCGTAGCCTGTGGCTTTATATCGTTGAGCAGAAGCTTGATGAGAAGCAGGCCAAAGAAGCACTGAAACAGCGCTTCGAGACATCGGACAAGGAACAATGGGGATGGAACATTGTCGAGTTCTACCTGGGGAACATTAGCGAAGCAACGCTGATGGAACGCCTCAAGGCGGACGCAACGGATAACACCTCGCTCGCTGAGCATCTCAGTGAAACCAACTTCTATTTAGGTAAGTACTACCTAAGTCTGGGGGATATGGACAGCGCTACGGCACTGTTCAAATTAGCGGTTGCTAACAACGTACACAACTTCGTTGAGCACCGTTATGCATTGTTGGAATTATCGCTCTTGGGCCAGGAGCAAGACGACCTGGCAGAATCGGACCAGCAATAGCTGACGACATAAACATCAGCCCGTAATCTTTTGATTGTCATCACCTTAACTGGTGAGGGCGTTGTTGTTCGTCAATACACCTACTTTGAGCCGGTTCACACTTTTCAATGAAAATTGCTAATCATTTTCACGATGAGCTAAGTAGACTGGCCGCCATTAATATCGAGGCACTTGTACTACATGGCTGAATTCGAAACCACTTTTGCAGATCTGGGCCTGAAGGCTCCTATCCTTGAAGCCCTTAACGATCTGGGTTACGAAAAACCATCTCCGATCCAGGCTGAGTGTATCCCACACCTGCTCTCTGGTCGTGACGTGCTGGGCATGGCCCAGACTGGTAGCGGTAAAACTGCAGCATTCTCGCTGCCGCTGCTGAACAACATTGATTCGGACCTGCGTGCACCGCAGATCCTCGTCCTGGCTCCAACCCGTGAACTGGCTGTTCAGGTTGCTGAAGCAATGACGGAATTCTCTAAACATATGCGCGGCGTAAACGTGGTAGCCCTGTACGGCGGCCAGCGTTATGACGTGCAGTTACGCGCCCTGCGCCAGGGCCCACAGATTGTTGTCGGTACGCCGGGCCGTCTGCTGGATCACCTGAAGCGCGGTACTCTGGATCTCTCTAAGCTGAGCGGTCTGGTACTGGATGAAGCAGATGAAATGCTGCGTATGGGCTTCATCGAAGACGTTGAAACCATCATGGCGCAGATCCCGGAAGGTCACCAGACCGCTCTGTTCTCTGCAACCATGCCAGAAGCAATCCGTCGCATTACCCGCCGCTTCATGAAAGAGCCGCAGGAAGTGCGCATTCAGTCCAGCGTTACCACTCGCCCGGATATCAGCCAGACATTCTGGTCTGTACACGGAATGCGTAAAAACGAAGCGCTGGTACGTTTCCTGGAAGCAGAAGATTTTGATGCGGCGATCATCTTCGTACGTACCAAAAACGCGACCCTGGAAGTGGCTGAAGCCCTGGAGCGTAGCGGCTACAACAGCGCAGCGCTGAACGGCGACATGAACCAGGCCCTGCGTGAGCAGACTCTGGAGCGTCTGAAAGACGGTCGTCTGGATATTCTGATTGCAACCGACGTGGCAGCACGTGGTCTGGACGTTGAGCGTATCAGCCTGGTTGTAAACTACGACATCCCAATGGATTCTGAGTCTTACGTTCACCGTATCGGTCGTACCGGTCGTGCGGGTCGTGCGGGCCGTGCGCTGCTGTTCGTTGAGAACCGCGAGCGTCGTCTGCTGCGTAACATTGAACGCACCATGAAGCTGACCATTCCAGAAGCTGACCTGCCAAACGCAGATCTGCTGGGCAAACGCCGCCTGGAAAAATTCGCCGCGAAAGTACAGCAGCAGCTGGAAAGCAGCGATCTGGATCAGTACCGTGCACTGCTGTCGCAGATTCAGCCTACCGCTGAAGGCGAAGAGCTGGACATGGAAACCCTGGCTGCAGCACTGCTGAAAATGGCTCAGGGCGAACGTAGCCTGATCGTGCCACCAGATGCGCCAATGCGTCCTAAGCGTGAATTCCGTGACCGTGACGATCGTTTCGAACGTCGTGGCGACCGTAATGACCGCAATGACCGTGGCCCACGCGGTGACCGTCCAGAGCGTGGTGGTGAAGACCGTCCACGTCGCGAGCGTCGTGACGCTGGCGAAATGGAACTGTACCGCATTGAAGTTGGCCGTGATGACGGTGTGGAAGTTCGTCATATCGTTGGCGCGATCGCTAACGAAGGCGACATCAGCAGCCGTTACATTGGTAACATCAAGCTGTTCGGTACTCACTCCACCATCGAACTGCCAAAAGGCATGCCGGGCGAAGTACTGCAGCACTTTACGCGTACTCGTATCCTGAACAAGCCGATGAACATGCAGCTGATGGGTGATGCACAGCCTCGCACTGACCGCGGCGGCGAACGTCGTGGCGGTGGCCGCAGCTTCGGTGGCGAACGTCGTGAAGGCGGTCGTAGCGAAGGTCGTGGTGAACCACGTCGTTTCTCAGGCGAACGCCGTGAAAGCCGTGGCCCACGTCGTGACGACAGCTCAACCCGTCGCCGTGACGCGTAAGCATTACGCCACTGACGTAAAGTAATATATACAGCCCCGATACACGCTATCGGGGCTTTTTTTATTCCTTTTGTACTCTTGTACTGGTACAGTGCTGCACATTAAAATGTAATCCACATTTTTGACTGGAGAAAAGGCTGTATGGCGACACTAACCACCACCCAAACGTCACCTTCGCTGCTTGGCGGCGTGGTGATCATCGGCGGTACCATCATTGGTGCTGGGATGTTCTCCCTGCCCGTGGTCATGTCCGGTGCGTGGTTCTTCTGGTCGCTGGCCGCGCTGGTCTTCACCTGGTTCTGCATGCTCCATTCCGGGCTGATGATCCTCGAAGCAAACCTGAACTACCGTATTGGCTCCAGCTTCGACACCATCACCAAAGATCTGCTGGGCAAAGGCTGGAACCTGGTGAATGGGATTTCTATCGCGTTTGTTCTCTATATCCTCACCTACGCGTACATTTCAGCGAGCGGCTCGATTCTGCATCACACCTTTTCTGAGATGTCGCTGAACGTACCGGCGCGTCTGGCGGGGCTGTGCTTTGCGCTGGCTGTGGCGTTTATCGTCTGGTTAAGTACCAAAGCGGTGAGCCGAATGACGGCGATCGTGCTGGGCGCAAAGGTTATCACCTTCTTCCTGACCTTCGGCAGCCTGCTGGGTCACGTCACGCCAGCGACGCTGTTTAACGTGGCGGAAGTGAACACCTCCTACACGCCGTATTTGCTGATGACCCTGCCGTTTTGCCTGGCGTCGTTTGGCTATCACGGTAACGTGCCGAGCCTGATGAAGTACTACGGCAAAGATCCGCGCACCATCGTCAAGTGTCTGGTGTACGGTACGCTGCTGGCGCTGGGGCTGTATGTGATTTGGCTGCTGGGGACGATGGGCAACATCCCGCGTTCGGAATTTATCGGCATTGCCCAGAAGGGCGGAAACATCGACGTGCTGGTTCAGGCCCTGAGCGGCGTACTGAACAGCCGCAGCCTGGATCTGCTGCTGGTTGTGTTCTCTAACTTTGCGGTGGCGAGTTCATTCCTCGGCGTGACGCTGGGCCTGTTTGACTATCTGGCGGACCTGTTTGGCTTTGATGATTCTGCGATGGGGCGCTTCAAAACCGCGCTGCTGACCTTCCTGCCGCCGATTGTGGGCGGTCTGCTGTGGCCGAACGGTTTCCTGTACGCCATCGGCTATGCAGGGCTGGCGGCAACCATCTGGGCGGCGATCGTACCGGCGCTGCTGGCTCGCAAATCACGCAAACGCTTCGGCAGTCCTAAATTCCGCGTCTGGGGCGGCAAGCCGATGATTGCGCTAATTCTGGTGTTTGGCGTTGGCAACGCGCTGGTCCACGTGCTGTCGAGTTTTAATTTGTTGCCTGTGTATCAGTAAGCCTTTTGTGCCGGATGGCGGCTACGCCTTATCCGGCCTACTCGCTCCCGTAGGCCCGGTAAGCGTAGCGCCACCGGGCGAAACAATGGCTACCCCACCAACTCTTCTTTCACCTGCATCGCCAAATCAAACGAATGCAAACGCGCCTGGTGATCGAAAATCTGGCCGTTGACCATAATCTCATCCGCCTGCGTTTCGCGCAGCACCGCGTCCAGCCCGTGGCGCACTTTCGCCTTATCGCCCACCAGCGACATGCTCAGCGCCTGCTGAACGCCATACTGCTCCGAGGCTGACCACAGCTGATGCATATTCTCCACCGGCGGCGGCAGCTGGCCCGTCTCGCCGCGACGCAGATTCATAAACGCCTGCTGCATCGAGGTAAACAGGAATTCCGCATCACGGTTGCTGTCGGCAGCAATGATATTGATACACACCATCGCGTACGGTTTTTCCAGACGCTCGGACGGTTTAAAGTTCGTGCGATAAAGATGCAGCGCCTGATGCAGCATATCCGGCGCGAAGTGTGAGGCGAACGCAAACGGCAGCCCCAGCTGTGCGGCGAGCTGGGCGCTATACAGGCTTGAGCCTAACAGCCACACCGGGATCTTCTCGCCGTAGCCCGGTACCGGGCGCACGTGCGGGTTCGGATCGCGCGCGTCGAACCAGTCCACCAGCTCGGCCACGTCGCGCGGGAAGTTGTCGATATCGCCGCTCATATGGCGGCGCAGGGCGCGCATGGTCGGCTGGTCACTGCCCGGCGCGCGGCCAAGCCCCAAATCGATACGGCCCGGATAAAGGGTATTCAGGGTGCCAAACTGCTCGGCAATCACCAGCGGGGCGTGGTTCGGCAGCATCACGCCGCCGGAGCCAAGGTGCAGGGTGGTGGTGTTTGCCGCCAGATAGCCAATCAGCACCGACGTGGCGGCGCTGGCGATGCCCACCATGTTGTGGTGCTCCGCCAGCCAGTAGCGGTGGTAGCCGCGCTTTTCGGCCAGCTGAGCGAGATCGAGAGAGTGCGAAAAGGCTTCTCGAGCCGAGGAGCCCTGAGGGATCGGCGCCAGATCCAGCACCGAAAACGGAATGGTTTTGTCAGTCATAACAGCTCACTTTGTCGACGGTGAATCTATAATACTGCATTAAAAAATGATAACCGTTGTTAACAAAGTGAGCCTTTTTTACGCCTGCAGCTCCAGGCCGGCCAGACGCTTCCAGTAGCCGTTGCAGTCGCTGTTAGCCTTAAGCGGCAGCGGTGAGGCGCCGTTCTCATTGGCGCGGAAGGCGTCCAGCATCGCGAACACGCTGGTATCGAGCGGTGACAGACGCACCATGTCCACCAGCCCGTCCATCGACGCCAGCTCGTTGCCGAGGTTATAGACATAGCCGCTCATGGTCTGAATGCCGTTTAGCACAAACACCTGCTGGTTTTCCTGCGAGAGCATGCTGCGGCCGTTCGGATACTTAATGCAGCAGGTTTCGCACTCGTCTTTTGGACGATCTTCCGAGCGCGCGGTAAAGCAGCGGGCGGAATACGCCAGCGGCAGATGGCCGTAGCTCAGCACTTCAACTTCAAACTGATGGCGAATGCCCAGGTCTTCGCACTGAGCCAGCAGGTTTGCCAGCCAGTCGCGGGAAAGCTCTACCGGCATACACCAGCGCGTCATTCCCTGCTTGAGCAGCAGGCGCAGCGTCACGGCGTTGTAGCAGTTCAGCGCATGGCCCGCGACAAACGGCAGCCTGCGTTCGGCGCACATGTTTACCACGCCCAGGTCGCTTGCCTCCAGCAGGAACTCGCCGTTCTCAACATAGCGCTTCAGCTCGCCCAGTTCGGAAGACGCCTGCACCAGCGCGAGCGTCGAGAGCACAACCTGCTTGCCGCTCCCGGCGAGGCTTTTAGCCATATCCAGCCAGTCGCCCACTTTGGTGGCGCGGCGCTTGCTGCACACCGCTTCGCCGAGGTAAATCACATCGGCGCTGCTGGCGGCGGCCTGTTGATAAAAATCTTCCAGCGTCTCTTTTGGCCAGTAGTACAGCACCGGCCCTAATGAATATTTCATGGTTATCTCACTGCCATTTACGGTGATACGCGCCAAGCGTGGTTTGCGTGCCTTCGGACATCGAGCCGAGCGTCGCCATCCAGGCCGGCTGCGGGGCGTAGTTCTGCGGGTCCGCCATGCAGCGGTCGATGGCCTGACGCCAGACCTTCGCCACCTGGCTCACGTAGGCCGGGCTGCGCTGGCGGCCTTCGATTTTCACCGAGGCAATATTGGCGGCCAGCAGCTCCGGCAGCAGCTCCAGCGTGTTAAGGCTGGTCGGCTCTTCCAGCGCGTGATAACGCTCGCCGTCGACCAGATAGCGGCCTTTACACAGGGTCGGATAACCCGCGTTTTCACCGTCCTGATAGCGGTCGATCAAGACGTCGTTCAGGCGCGACTCCAGCCCCTGCGGCGTTTGCTCCCAGCGGACAAAGCGCGCGGGCGAGCAGGCCCCAACGGTATTTGGCGATTCGCCGGTTAAATAGGAGGAGAGATAGCAGCGGCCTTCGGCCATGATGCACAGGCTGCCAAAGGCAAATACCTCCAGCGGCACTGGCGTGACGCGCGCGAGTTGCTTAACCTGATGAATTGAGAGTACGCGCGGCAGCACCACGCGGGCGACGTCAAAGTTTTGATGATAAAAACGCACGGCCTCTTCGTTAGTGGCAGATGCCTGAACAGAGACGTGGCGCTCAATATGCGGATAGCGTTCTGCCGCATACTCAAGCATGGCGAGGTCGGCCAGGATCAGCGCATCGGCGCCCAGCTGTGCCGCCATGTCCACCGCGCGCTGCCAGCGGGCGTAGCCGTCAGGATGGGCAAAGGTATTGATGGCGATATGCAGCTTACGGCGATGCTGGTGAACGAAGTTAACGGCTTCCTGAAGCTTCTTCTCCGTAAAGTTAAGGCCAGCAAAATGGCGGGCGTTGGTGTCATCCTTCAGCCCGATATAGACCGCATCGGCCCCATTTTCGATGGCCGCCTTAAGCGCCGGAAGGTTTCCGGCAGGGCAGAGCAGCTCCATAATTTGTCCTGATGTTGTCGATCGCAGAGATCGCAAAAATGTTAACGAGCTGGGATTTTAATTAACCCATGCGCGACAATTTTTGATTTAAGGCAGCTAATGGCGTATTGATGGCACCAATAATGCGCTATGCCGGAGAAGGGTTTGTTGATTTACGCCGCTATGTTCTTCTCTGGATATGGCAAAATAGCAGGACTATTGATATCAGGGAGTAAAGCTCGTGCTGGAGAAACTGCGTTCACGTCTCGTACAATTTGGTCCATCAATGCTGAGCGTGCCGGTAAAACTGGCGCCGTTCGCGCTTAAATGTCAGGTGCTGGAGCAGGTCCTGAGCTGGCAGTTCCGTCAGGCGCTGCAGGATGGCGAGCTTGAGTTTCTGGAAGGGCGCTGGCTGAGCATTAACGTCCATGATATCGGGCTGCGCTGGTTTACCTCCGTTGAGAATGACCAGCTGATCGTGCGCGAGTCCGCCGAGGCGGATGTGAGCTTTAGCGCCAACGCCAGCGATCTGCTGATGATTGCCGCACGCAAGCAGGATCCGGATACGCTGTTCTTCCAGCGCCGTCTGGTGATTGAAGGCGACACGGAGCTGGGCCTGTACGTGAAAAATTTGATGGATGCCATTGAGCTGGAGCAGATGCCGAAAGCGCTGCGCGTGCTGTTGATGCAAATGGCAGATTTCGTTGAGGCTGGGTTAAAAACCCCGCCGGACAGTAAACATACTTCAGTAGGTGAGCCATGCTGATTCGAGTCGAAATTGGGATTGATGCACCGGGTATCGATGCATTGTTGCGCCGTTCCTTTGCGAGCGATGCGGAAGCCCAGCTGGTCCACGATCTCCGCGAAGACGGCCTGATCACGCTGGGGCTGGTTGCTACCGATGATGAAGGCCAGGTTGTCGGCTATGTCGCCTTCAGCCCGGTGATCGTTCAGGGCGAAGATCTTCAGTGGGTAGGAATGGCACCGCTGGCGGTTGATGAGAACTATCGCGGTCAGGGTCTCGCTCGCCAGCTGGTCTATGAAGGGCTGGACTCGCTGAATGAGTTTGGCTATGCCGCCGTGGTCGCGCTGGGCGATCCGGCGTTCTATGGCCGCTTAGGCTTCGAGCAGGCGGCGCATTACGATCTGCGCTGCCGCTGGCCGGGCACCGAGTCCGCGTTCCAGGTTCACCGGCTGGCGGATGACGCGCTTAACGGCGTGAACGGCCTGGTGGATTACCACGACCATTTCAATCGCTTTTAATCAGGCTTTCGCGTAGCGCCTCAAAGGAGCCGTCTCCGGTCACGAGGCGCTCTTTCTGGCGCTTCGTGAGCTGCTTGATGCGGTATTCCAGTCTAAGCGCCAGCGATCTGTCGCCCACGGCCGCGGAAAAGGCCAGCCGTAATTCCCCTTTGCCCCGCAGCGCTTTTGCGCCTTTCCCCGTTTGATGCTGTAAAAAACGCCGCGCCACATCGGTGGTGATCCCGGTGTAGAGTGCGTTATCAGCGGTTCGGACAAGATAGAGAAACCAGCACACGGTAAACAGATTCAGTATGTTAAGGTGAACGCACCATAGCATGAGAGAGAATGAAAATGGAAACACTGGCCGCCATTAGCCGCTGGCTGGCGAAGCAGCATGTCGTCACCTGGTGCGTCTACGACGAGGGTGAGATGTGGTGTGCAAACGCGTTTTACGTCTACGATCCCGAGCGCGTGGCGTTTTACGTCATGAGTGAAGACACCACGCGGCATGCGCAGATGACGGGTCAGCAGGCACAGGTAGCGGGCACGGTTAACGGCCAGCCGAAAACCGTCGCGCTGATCCGCGGGGTGCAGTTTAAAGGTGAAATTCGCCGCCTGGACGGGGAAGAGAGCGACGCGCAGCGTATACGCTACACGCGTCGCTTCCCGGTTGCGGCTGTGCTAAAGGCCCCGGTGTGGGAAATCCGCCTCGACGAGCTGAAATTTACCGACAACACCCTGGGCTTTGGCAAGAAGCTGCATTGGTTACGTCCCGAGCAGGCGTAGCGCTTCGCGGTTGAACGCTGGCAGATCGTCCGGGGTCCGGCTGGTGATCAGCTGGTCCTTATCGTTAACGACCTCCTGATCGTAAAACTCGGCCCCCGCATTTTTTAGATCGATAACGATCGGCTTCACGGCGGTGAGCTTACGCCCCCGAACCACCTCTGCGCTGATCAGCAGCTGCGGGCCGTGGCAGATGGCAAACACCGGCTTACCGGTGCCGACAAAGTCACGGGTGAAGGTAACGAAGCGCTCATCCCCGCGCAGGGAATCCGGTGAATGGCCGCCGGGTAACAGCAGGGCGTCGAAATCGGACGGGCTGACGTTATCAATTGACTCGTCAATCTTCACGCTGGCTTCGCCCTTGTGGCCCTTCACGGTTTTGCCCGCTTCTTTATCAATGGTGATGACCTCATGTCCCGCCTTGCGGAACGCCTCTGCAGGAGAGGTGAATTCTGAATCTTCAAACTCGTCGGTAATCAAGACTGCGATTTTCTTGCCCATGCTTCCTCCGTTGTTTTGGGTTCAGACTGATTTTTCTCCGCTTGTGGTAAATACTTACCTGTAACAGACTTCTAAGTGTGGTAGACCACGCTGAGTTCGCAAACGGACAATTCTGTAAAGGGGAATATGATGAGCCAGGTTTTGATTACGGGCGCCACCGGGCTGGTGGGCGATCATCTTTTGCGGCTGCTGATTCAGGATCGCCATGTAAACTACATTGCCGCCCCGACGCGTCGCCCGCTGTCGGATATCTCCGGCGTCTTTAACCCGCACGATCCGCAGCTGACGGACGCGCTGGCGCAGGTTCAGGATCCCATCGATATTGCCTTCTGCTGCCTCGGCACAACGCGGCGCGAGGCGGGGAGCAAGGAGGCGTTTGTCCATGCCGACTACACGCTGGTTGTGGATACGGCGCTGACGGCCAAAAAACTCGGTGCGAAGCATTTCCTGGTGGTGAGCGCGCACGGTGCAAATGCCGGCTCGCCTTTCTTCTACAACAAGGTGAAGGGCAAAATGGAGGATGCGCTCATCGCGCAGAAGTGGGAACGCCTGACGATCGTACGCCCCTCGATGCTGCTGGGCCATCGCGACGAGCGCCGGTTTAACGAGTCGATATTCGCGCCGCTGTTCCGGATCCTTCCCGGTAACTGGAAGTCCATCGAGGCGCGGGATGTGGCGCGCGCGATGCTAAAAGAGGCGCTTTCGCCCTCGCAGGAAGGCGTGAACATCATCCCTTCGGCAAAACTGCGTGAAATCGCGCAGGGCGAGGCGTAAACTCCCCCGGCTAATTACATTACACTCTCCGGGGAATGGTATGACTGGTCAGTCTTCGTCTCAGGCGGCTACACCTGTTCAATGGTGGAAGCCCGCACTCTTCTTTCTTGTGGTCATTGTTGGCCTCTGGTATGTGAAATGGCAGCCGTACTACGGCAAAGCCTTCACCGCTGCCGAAACGCACAGCATCGGAAAATCTATTCTTGCTCAGGCTGATTCCAGCCCGCTTCAGGCGGCATGGGATTACGCCATGGTCTACTTTCTTGCCGTCTGGAAAGCGGCCGTCCTTGGCGTGATTCTGGGGTCACTGATTCAGGTGCTTATTCCGCGCAACTGGCTGGTGAAAACCCTGGGGCAGCCGCGCTTTCAGGGGACGCTGCTGGGCACAATCTTCTCTCTACCGGGCATGATGTGCTCCTGCTGCGCCGCGCCCGTGGCCGCAGGGATGCGCCGTCAGCGCGTGTCGATGGGCGGCGCGCTGGCGTTCTGGATGGGTAACCCGCTGCTCAATCCGGCAACCTTGGTGTTTATGGGCTTCGTGCTCGGCTGGCATTTTGCCGCCATCCGCCTGGCTGCCGGGCTGGTGACGGTGCTGGTCGTGGCGACGCTGGTGCAAAATCTGGTGAAGGATAAGGCGCCTGAGTCTGCCACGGTGGAGCTGGACATCAGCGAGCCGCAGGGCGGATTCTTTGCCCGCTGGGGTAACGCGCTGTGGCAGCTCTTCTGGAGCACCATCCCGGTGTATATCCTTGCGGTACTGGTTCTTGGCGCAGCGCGCGTCTGGCTGTTCCCCCATGCGGACGGCGCTGTCGATAACACCCTGCTGTGGGTGGTTGCGATGGCGGTGGCCGGCTGCCTGTTTGTGATCCCAACGGCGGCAGAAATTCCGATTGTCCAGACCATGATGCTGGCGGGAATGGGCACCGCGCCTGCGCTGGCGTTGCTGATTACGCTGCCTGCGATCAGCCTGCCGTCGCTAATCATGCTGCGTAAGTCATTCCCGGCGAAAGCCCTATGGCTAACCGCGGGGCTGGTGGCGTTGAGCGGGGTGATAGTGGGGAGTATTGCTTTGCTGTAAAAAAAAGCCCGGTGGCGGCTGGCGCTTACCGGGCTTACTGTCAGATGTGGGTTACTGGATATAGGTAAACGCGGTGGTGACGTGCTTCACGCCGCTCACCCGGCTGGCGATATCTGCCGCCGCTTTCCCTTCACGTTCGGTTACCAGACCCAGCAGGAACACTTCGCCGTTTTCGGTGGTTACCTTCACGTTTGAGGATTTCACCTGGTCCGATCCCAGCAGCTGAGAACGTACTTTGGTGGTGATCCAGGTATCGGAAGACGCATCGCCCAAACCAATCGGCTGGCCCTGACGCACCTCGTTAAACACTTCCGTCGTACCTTCTACCCCCATCGCAATCTGTTTCGCGCGGGAGGCGAGCTCCATATTTGGTGCCTGGCCTGCCAGCAGCACTTTGCCCTGATACGCCGTTACGTTGATGCGCGCTTCTTTCTTAATCTGTTCATCTTTGGACAGCGCGCTGTTGACGCGCAGCTCAAGCGTGCCGTCATCAACCTGCGTCCCAACGGTACGCGGATCGGTCGCCGCTTTGGTGCCTACAGCTGCGGTACCGACGACGGCCGCAGCGATACATCCCTGAAGCAGCAGTGCAGACATAAGGACTGCGAGGGTCGATAAAGCCTTCATGAAAACTCCTTAATCATCCTGGTGAGGGAAAAGCGTGTTATCGATCAGGTCGCATAAGCAATTTACCGTCAGCATATGCATTTCCTGTATACGCGCGCTACGGTGAGACGGAATGCGAATTTCCACATCCTGCGGCCCGAGCAGACCCGCCAGCTCACCGCCGTCATAGCCGGTTAACGCAACGATGGTCATATCGCGGGTGACCGCTGCCTCAACGGCTTTAACGATATCCCGGCTGTTACCGCGGGTGGAAATCGCCAGCAGCACGTCCCCGGCATGGCCCAGGGCGCGCACCTGCTTCGCGTAAATCTCGTCATGCAGACGATCGTTTGCAATCGCTGTTAAGACCACATTATCGGTATTTAGTGCAATGGCAGGTAAACTGGGACGTTCTGTTTCGAAACGGTTAATCATACTGGCAGCAAAATGCTGTGCGTTGGCGGCCGACGTGCCATTGCCACAACAGAGGATTTTGTTGCCGTTCAACAGAGACTGTACCAGCGTCATCGCTGCGCGGGAGATCGCGTCCGGGAGGGCTTCTGCCGCTGCAATCTGCGTTTGAATGCTTTCTGTGAAGCACACTTTAATTCTTTCGAGCACGTTATCCCTTTAAATCTCAATTATGCGTCTTCGCCAAAAGCGTTTTTGAGCCATTCGATCTCATTTCCGGTGAAGGCTATCACATCGAAACGGCAATCCACAGTATCAAAACTTCCATTATGGCGGGCAAGCCACAAGTGGGCAGTCTGTAATAATTTTTGTTGTTTGGCGAGCGTCACGCTGGCGGCAGCACCGCCAAAACGGGATGACTGTCGAAAGCGTACTTCAACAAACACGGTGACCTGACCGTCTTTCATGATCAGATCGACTTCGCCGCCACGCCCGCGGACGTTAGCGGCGATAAAGCGCAGTCCTTTGCCTTCAAGCCAGCGACGCGCTTTCAACTCCCACGCGTCACCGGTCTCTTTACGGCTTAACTGGCCGGGACGATTTGCCCCTGCTGGTATTTGAGCCATGATAACTTCCTGTTAATCACACAGTCCTGAGTGGCGGTCAGATCGCCGGTGTTGCCGTTGAGCTCAAAGCCCGGCACCTGGCGCATCTGGGTAAAGTGGTTTGCCAGCGCCCACGCGTCCACGCCCATGGCGTACAGACGCGCCAGCGAGTAGTCGTTACGTACTGCCCCAAGCGCCTGCTGCATCAGCGCCGGGTTGCTGCCCGCCAGCATAGGGATTTCACTGTACTGCAGGCCGTCCATCTCCAGACGGAAATCCGGGCCTGCGGTGCCCTGCGCGCTGCGCGAGCTGGCGTAGAGCGTTGCGCCGCTCTGGCTGCCGTTACGCATGGCAATCATCGGCTTGATGAAGGCGATCTCTTCCGGCGTAGCGACAATATAGGCCGCATCCACTTTACCCCCCCCGCTGATTTGCGCGTCGGTAGGTGGTGCAGGAATGGTCAGGCCGCCGATGGTCACGCCCTGCTGCTGCGGCAGGCTGGCGGATACCGGGCTGCCGTTCAGCGCAATGCCCGCACCGCCGTTAACGCCCGCTCTCAGCTCAGAGGCGGAACCAAATTTCTGCTGCAGCACCACGCCACCGCCGAGCGTTTGCCACTCCTGAGCAAAGGCGTTTGCCACGCGATCGCCCAGCGCGCTGCGCGGGATCAGCAGCAGAGGAGCCTGTTTACCCTGTTCGTGAATATGACGCGCCGCGTCGCGGGCTTCATCTTCCGGCGAGAGAGCGAAGTAGCAGATGTTGGCGCGGTTTTGCACGTTCTCCGGCTGGTTGAGCGCCAGCACGTTCAGCGTGGTGTTGCTCTTCATCAGCTCTTCCACGTTGTTTTTCAACAGCGGGCCGACAACGATGCTCGCGCCATCTTTCTGCACCTGCGCCAGCACCTGATCGAGCGGCTGTGAGCTGGTGTCGTAGATTTTCAGCTCGGCGCCCGGGTTCGCGGCGGGGGTTGCCGCGGTCTGTGGCTGTGCTGCAGGCTGCTGTTCTGCAGGCGCGGCTTGAGGCTGCGGTTGTTCAGCCGTGGCCGGGGCGGAGGTTTCTGCAGGCGCTGGAGCAGCAGGTGGCGTCGTCGGCGCGGTGACCGGGTTCTGCAGGGTCCCCTGCGCAGGCGTTTGCGCCGTGGTCAGGTCGCTGGTCTCTGCGACAGACGGGCTGACAACGTCATTCACGTTGGCCGCCTGCGCGGCCTGCTCCGGAACGGCGCTGCCGGTTACCGCTGCGGTGCCGTTTTTCGCCGCTTCAAAACCTTGCTGAATGGTACGGCCAAATACGGCCGCCTGACCGTTCAACGGCAGAAGCAGGGCGATTTTGCTGGTAGAGGCTGGCTTAAAGTTCTGCACGTTCACCAGCTGGGTTGGCAGCATTTTCGCGCCCGGGTTTTGCGGGTAGCGGGTCTGCCAGTCGGTAATACCGGCTTTCAGCATGTTTGGATCGCTGCGGTTGGTCAACCACATCTGCTGCAGATCCAGCCAGCCCTGCAGCACGTTTTCGTCTGCATTAATGACCAGCGCCCGGGCCTGCTCCTGCGTCATAGACGCGAGTGCCTGCCAGGTGGCATCAATATTTTTCTGCTTGTCTGCACCGGCGAGCAGGGGTTCCTGCGCGATCAGCGCGCGCAGCAGCGTCAGGGAAGGACGACCGTCTTCGGCGGTAATGCCGGCTTGCCAGAAGCGAGCCTGCTGATTTTTGTCCAGCGCGCCGACATCAATGTCGCCGAGGATCTTTTTCGCGGATGCGTAATCTTTTAGCGCCACTTTCAGCTCTGCGGAGAGCAGGCCCTGCTCACGACGCTGGGCGTCGTTGAGATCCTGCGGCAGCTGGTTGAAGAGTTCGGCAGCCTGCTGGGTTTTGCCCTCATTCAGCAGTGCACGAATGGCGAGTAATTGCCAGTTGGTCTTGGTATCATTTGAGCTCTGCGACATTTGTTGCAGATAAAAACCAGAATCAGCCTGAGCCGAACCCTGCATATGGGCAGTACTCTGGTCGGGTGCCTGAGTGCCGCAGCCTGCAAAGATCAGGGCTGCCAGCAGGAGAGGCACGCTGCGCGCGGCTTTTGTTCGAAGAAACGTTAAGGGTACCATACTGTATCCAGTGATTTTTTTTACGCAATGCTCAATATTAAATCGGCAATACGGACTAAACAATGAAACAACACGAAACGGCAGATAATTCTCAAGGCCAGCTTTATATTGTACCTACTCCTATCGGGAATTTGTCTGATATTACCCAACGTGCGCTGACCGTTTTGCAATCTGTTGATTTAATTGCCGCTGAAGACACTCGTCACACCGGTTTACTCCTTCAGCATTTCGCGATTAGCGCCCGGTTGTTCGCCCTGCACGATCACAATGAGCAACAAAAAGCCGAAACGCTGGTGGCGAAACTGAAGGAAGGGCAGAACATTGCGCTGGTCTCGGACGCCGGTACGCCGCTGATCAACGACCCCGGCTACCACCTGGTGCGTACCTGCCGTGAAGCAGGCATCCGCGTCGTGCCGCTGCCGGGGCCGTGTGCCGCCATTGCGGCGCTGAGCGCTGCGGGTCTGCCGTCCGATCGCTTCTGCTATGAAGGCTTCCTGCCCGCCAAATCTAAGGGCCGCCGCGACGTTTTGAAGGATCTGGAAGCAGAGCCGCGTACCCTGATTTTTTACGAATCAACCCACCGCCTGCTGGAAAGCCTGGACGATATGGTTACCGTCTGGGGCGAATCCCGCTACGTGGTGCTGGCGCGCGAGCTGACCAAAACCTGGGAAACGATCCACGGCGCGCCGGTGGGCGAACTGCTGGCGTGGGTGAAGGAAGACGAGAACCGCCGCAAGGGCGAAATGGTGCTGATTGTCGAAGGACACAAGGCGCAGGAAGACGCGCTGCCCGCCGACGCGCTGCGCACGCTGGCGCTGCTGCAGGCGGAACTGCCGCTGAAGAAAGCGGCGGCATTAGCGGCGGAGATCCACGGCGTGAAGAAAAATGCGCTGTATAAGTATGCGCTGGAGCAGCAGGGGGAGTAAGCCCCTGCCGCCTGTTTCGCCGGGTGGCGGCTGCGCCTTACCCGGCCTACAGATCTTTATATGCCTTTTAGTTAACAGGCATTGCCTCAAACACCAGCGTTTCCAGCGGCTGCAGCGTAATCACCACCGCGTTTTGGTACTCCTCCGGTACGGTTACATTACTGCCGTACACCGCTTTCAGACTAAACTGCGCCGCGTTTCCTGTTGGGATTTCGAAATCTTTCGCCAGATCCAGGAAGTAGCTTTGCGGCTTATCCGACGGGTTACGCAAGCCGAAAATCGCTTTGTCCTTGCTCCAGGATGCCCAGCCGTAAACCTGCAGTGCGGTTGGGTCGCCGCCAATCCAGTGGGTATCCACCAGCACGCTGGCGTTATCTCGCGACCACTTCGCCGCCTGCGCCAGGGTGTCCCACTTCGCCTTATTCAGCATTGACGGTGTGATATACAGCTCCTGCAGCTGCGTGCCGGTCGCGAAATAGCTCCAGACCTGATCGGCAAAGTCGGCATCCGTTTGCACTTTCTCCAGGCCGTAATAGGCGTTCTCAGCGCTGACGATCCCGTGGTACATCAGCGAGTTCAGCGGGAACAGCGGGCCTTTGCGTACGATGGAGCGGTAAGTTTCGGCGTCGCGGTAGGTTATCCACTGCTGTACCGGCGTGCCGGGACCGTACAGGTTGATGTCATCCCCCTGGCGCCAGATTGAATCAGCGTAGAACAGCCAGGACGGGCTGGCGTCGGTGCCGGTGGTCAGGTTGATAAACAGGTCCGGGTTTGCGCTACGCATGTTATGCAGCAGGGCGATGGATGCGTCAAAATCCGATGCAAACGGACTGCCCTTAATGTGCGAGTTGGCATTGCCCATTCCGTCGAGCTTGAACGAGGTAATATGCTCGTTTTTGATCAGCTTAACGATCTGTTCATTGAAGTTTTTAAAGTAGTTCGGTCCCGATAATGCCAGCTTCCCGTCTACCGTTTCGAACCCGTACTCTTTTGCATGCGAGACACGAATATCGCGCGGTTTGTTATAACCGCCCCACGGCGAGAGCCATAGCCCGACGGAGCTGTGCAGGCTGTCGGCCTTCTCCCGTACCTTGCCAAAACCGTTGCTGAATGCCGGGCCGAAGAGCCAGCGCCCGGTGCGATCGTCCCAGCCGTCGTCCAGCAGGAACGCGTCCAGCGCTACACCGCGCCCGATAATAAATTCCTTATTCCATTCGTCCATTCGCCTGATTACATCCTGCTCGGAATAGGGCGTAAAGAAGCCGATGTCCATCCAGCTGTTGTAGTGCAGGTAAGGCTTATATGGCCGGGGACGCACGGCATCGATAAACTCGTTCACGCTGCGGCGCAGCTGGTTGGTTTCCGGGAAGGTGCCAAAATAAGTGGTATAGCTGACCGGCGTCTCCGGCAGAATCGGCGTTTTCAGTTCTACATTAAGGTTGGTTGTCGCTTCATAGGCGTAGGTATTGACGATCGGTTTATCCGGCAGGATGAAGAACGAATCAGCAACGATCGGTGAGCTATTGATCGCGCCGTCAACGTAAGGTGCCTGAGACTGCTTTTTGGTCGGGAAGAAGGTGATTTTCGCCACGTCTCGCGGCTGGCCCACCGCTAAAATGGTGTAGTCGATACTGGCGTATTTACCCTTCAGCAGGTTCAGCTTCACCGTCACGTTAAAATCCGGATGGGTGAAGTCAATGACGATTGCACCGTCCTGCTTTTCGACGTGCTTGATGGTGAAATCCGCGGTGTGGATTTTTGTCTCATCCGGCAGCGTCAGAAAGAACAGCTCCTGCGGCGTGAGCGGATGGTTAGCCTTATTGTCCTTAACCACTACCGTTGAGTTTGCATCGTCAAACGAAAGGGCAATATTGTCGTTCTTTAGCGCGTAGGTGGCAGCCAGAGCGCCATGAGAAACAGAGAGAGCCAGCAGCGAGAGAGTGAGCACTTTTTTCATCAGTTAAGATCCTAATCAGTAATGCTTCAGCATTCGGTTGATGGATTGCTCCAGCCAGTAGCGCTGGGTGCCGAAGTTAATCCGCAGGTAGTTTTCGCCGTTTTGCACGTAGTGGCTGCCGTCTTCAATCACGACACCGGCCTGCTGGGCGAAATGTTGGGTCAACGCTGTGGCGCTGCGGTCGTCGGCGCTTACGTCTATCCAGGCCAGATACGACGACTCCGGGTTCATCATCTTCCACGCCGGGAAGTGGGTCTGAATAGCGTCCGCAAGGTAGCGGGCGTTCCCTTGCAGATAGCCGTTCAGCGCGTCAAGCCAGGGCAGGCCGTGCTGGTAGGCCAGGATAATCCCCCATACGCCGAACATATTGGGTGAGGTAATCGAGTTCTTCTCAAGCTGCTGGCGGAAGCGCTGGCGCAGCGAATCGTCAGGGATCATGGAGTAGGACGTTTTCAGCCCGCCCAGGTTGAAGGCTTTATTTGGCGACGTCAGCACGATCAGGTTGTCCAGTGCGGCACAGCCCGAGGTCAGACAGCTGACGAACGTGCCGTCCAGAATATGCTCGGCGTGAACCTCATCGACCACCAGAATGGTGCCGTAGCGTTTACAGAGATCGGAGACCTGGCGTATCTCATCCGCGCGCCAGATCCTGCCCGAGGGGTTATGCGGCGAGCAGAAGAACCACAGTTTTGGACGGTGGGTTTTGAGCTGCTCTTCAATCAGATCAAAATCCAGCTGATAGCGGTTTTCTACCACGCGAAGCGGGTTAGCAAGCACCCGCACGCCCTGGCGGTGCGCCGCCATCGCAAAGGGATCGTAGACCGGCGTGTTCATCATCACGCTGTCGCCGGGCGAGCAGAACGCCTGGACCGTGTAATGCAGCGTGGAGACGGTGCCGTAGGTCAGGGTGATCCACGACTTCTCCACCTCAACCTGATGACGCGTGCGCTGGAAGGCCATCACCGCGTCGTAAAATTCGTCGAAGCACCAGGTATAGCCAAAGGTGCCGTGCTCCACGATGCGCTGGAAGCCTTCAATAACGGCCGGCGGCGAGGTGAAATCCATATCTGCGATCCACAGCGGGATAAACCCCTGCGGGACATCCCCGAAGCGCGAGCAGACAAACGCATGATCCCATTTACGGCACTTATCGCTTTTACGCTCGATGATTTTATCGAAATCAAACACAACAACCCCCTGTTAGATTAAGGCTTCAATGCCGGTTTTGACGCTCTGCACCTGAGGGCCGATGATCACCTGCACGCTGTGAGCATCCAGCACCACCACCGACAGAGCGCCAGCCGCTTTCAGCGCCTGCTGATCGATAAGCCCCATCTCCTTCACCACCAGGCGCAAGCGGGTGATGCAGTTGTCGAGCGACTCGATATTCTCTTTGCCGCCGAGCGCACGCAGGATAAGCCCGTGATCGTATTTCGATTTTCCACGCGCGCGGGTGTTGGCTTCGACGGCCTGCTGCGCGCCCTGCGCGTCCACCTCACGGCCCGGCGTTTTGATATCGTGTTTGAGGATGTACCAGCGGAAGACGAAGAAGTAGATGGCAAACCAGGCAATGCCCACCGGGAACAGCAGATACCATTTGGTCGACATCCCCTGCATCACGCCGAAGATCAGCAGATCCAAAATCCCGCCGTCGGTGTTGCCGATGGTTACCCCCAGCAGGGCCATCACCATCAGCGCCAGGCCCGACATCACGATATGGAAGGCGTAAAGCGCGGGGGCGATAAACAGGAACAGAAACTCAATCGGTTCTGAAATACCGGTAACGACGGAAACCAGCACGCCGGAAAGCAGCAGCCCCTTAATCACCGGGCGGTTTTCCGGACGCGCGGTGCGGTAGATGGCGTACGCCACGGCAGGCAGGCCAAAGATAAAGGTCGGCATAAAGCCTTGCGAAAGAAACGCGGTAACGTGCGGGCTAAACGGCAGTCCGGCTTTCAGCTCGGCGTAGAAGATATTCAGCGCGCCGGCCACTTCATGGCCGTTGACCATCTCAATGCCGCCTGCCGGCGTGAAGCGCACCATCGCCAGCAGAATATGGTGCAGACCAAAGGGTTTAAGCAGCAGCACGCCTACGCCGTAGAGGAACGGTCCGAAAACGCTGGTGCTCTGGATGATATGACCAATTCCGGCAATCCCCAGCGCCACGTATTCCCACAACAGCGGGATAAACAGCCCGACCAGCGACAGCGTGAGTGCGCTAATGATGGGCACGAAACGAATGCCGCTAAAGAACGCAAAGGCGTCATGCAGCACCGTGTCCTGAAAACGCTCGTGCAGGAAATAGACGATCACCCCCACCACGATGCCGCCCAGCACGCCCATCTCCAGGGTCTGGATCCCCAGCACGATCGATTGTCCTACCTGTCTCATGGTGGCGGCGTCGGCAAGCTGGTGGGTGGCGGTCAGGTAGTAGTTGATGCTCATGTTCATCAGCATGTAGCCAACGAACCCGGCAAAGGCGCCCACGGCCTTGTTGCGTTTGGCGAGGCCCATCGGGATCGCCATGGCAAACATCAGCGGCAGATAGGTAAAGGCGAAGCCGCCCACCATGGCGATAAAGCCAAAGGTTAGCTGCGTTAACTCGCCGCCCAGAAAGGGAAAACTTTTAATAGTTGAAGGGCTGGTGACGGAGCTACCGATACCCAGCAGCAACCCCATAAAGGCCAGCAGAGAGACCGGGAACATAAACGTCTTTCCCAGGCTTTGGAAAAATTCCCACGCTTTCGATTTAAACGACTTTTCCTGTGTCATGTAGGGACTCCTCGGATTTTTAGGATAATGGAAGGCGCTGTCCGGCTTAAGGACGCGCCTTCATATTTGCGAGGCTTATAGTTATTTTTTAGGTATTGATGTAATGCGCGATGGGATCAGGCTTCGGCAGGAAGCAGGAGCCGGTTTGCCGAGCCGCAAACGGCGATCTTGCTTCTGACCACCTCTTTCATGGCGTCCATGCCGACCCGCATGTAGAAGCGCGGATCGTTACCCTGCGGGTTTTCGGCAAACCAGGCTTTAACCGCGTCAGAGAAGGCAATTTTCAGTTCGGTAGCCACGTTGACTTTGCACACGCCCAGCTCGATGGTGCGGCGCACAAACTCATCCGGCACATCGCTCGCGCCGTGCAGCACCAGCGGTACGGTGACCACTTCGCGGATTTCCGCCAGCCGCTGGAAGTCAATTTTCGGGCGTTTGGTATACAGGCCGTGCGCGGTGCCGATGGCGACGGCAAGGCTATCTACGCCGGTCAGTTCGACGAAGCGTTTCGCCTCCTGCGGATCGGTGAGGAACGCGCTTTCGGCGTCCACGCTCATGTCATCTTCCACCCCGCCCAGACGTCCCAGCTCGGCCTCGACGCTGCAGTCGTTGAGGTGGCAGAAATCGACCACCGACTTCACCAGCTTCACGTTTTGTTCAAACGGATAGTGACTGCCGTCGATCATCGCGCTGCGCACGCCGGCGTTGACCTTGCGGCGGATATCATCCAGCGATTCGTGGTGATCGAGGTGCAGCGCCAGCGGCATGTCGTAGGTGAGGGAGTACGCGCTGCACAGGGCGTAGATCTCTTCGAGCGCAATATGCTTAAAGGTACCCGGCGTGCCTGCGAGGATCACCGGGGATCGCATTTCGCTGCAGACTTCAAGGATCGCCTGGATCGTCTCCGCGTTGTGGATGTTGAACGCCGGTACGGCGTAGCCTTTTGCCTGCGCGTCCTGCAGAAGATATTTGGTAGAAATAATACTCATGATCCGATCCTCTTAAGCCTGCCACGGATGAATAACAACGCCCTGAACTACCCGGTTGACCGTGCCGCTGGCCGATGGCGTATCGGGCGTATTGCCTACGCTGAGCGACTGAGTGAGTGCAAAGACCTGGGCATACATCAGGAAGCAGAACGCCTGTTCCATATCGATAAACGGCCGTGAAGGCGGCAGCAGGATGTGCGGACCCGCTTCAATCACCGGATCGCTTTCAGCGGCGATGGCGACGACGCGCAGGGCCTGACGATCGCGGCGCAGCTCGGCCAGCAGATCCAGATCGTACTGACGCGTATACGGATGGCTGGAGATAAACACCACCACCAGCGTTTCGCTATCGACCAGAGACTTAGGCCCGTGACGGAAGCCCGTTGGGGAGTCGTAAAATGCCGCCAGCTTGCCCGCCGTCAGCTCCAGCACCTTCAGCGCCGATTCGCGCGCCGCGCCCTGCAGGCCGCCGCTTCCCAGATAGACAACGCGCTTCCACGGCTCGCAGCCAAAGACGCCGTGGCTGAAATCGCCGAGTGAGGCGAGGATCGCCTGACAGCGATCTGCCACGTCGCGGAAGGTGTGGCTATTGATCGTTTCCGGAGCGAACACGGCCAGACAGCTTGCCATCATGGTGGTGATGCTGCTGGTCATCGCGAACCCGCGATCGTGCGTTTCGGCAGGCATCAGCAGGGCACAGGCGTTATCGCTGTCGACGGCGTTCTGGTACAGGCTCCCCGCCTCGTTGCAGGTAATCGACAGGTGGTAGCACTCCGGCACGAACTGATTTGCCAGCTCGACGGCCGCGACGCTTTCCGGGCTGTTGCCGGAGCGGGCAAACGAAATCAGCAGCAGCGGATGCGCAGGGCTGAAGTAGTCCATCGGGTTCGTGACCAGATCGGTTGTTGGGACGGCAGTGAAGTTTTTCCCCGTGTAGCTCGCGAGCCAGGGAGAAACGATATCGCCGATAAAGGCGGACGTGCCCGCGCCGGTCAGGACGATCCTCAGATCGTCCTTGCGCAGCAGCGGCGTCAGGAAACTGTCGATTGAAGCACGCAGGCTATCGATGTTGTTAAGCGAGCGGATCCAGCTGGCAGGCTGCTGGCGGATCTCTTCCTCGGTCCAGGTGCCGGTTGTCGCGGCGGTAGTGGTGTGTGGCATAACTCAGTCCTTAGTCGTGTGAATTCCACATCAGACGCTGGCAATCGTGTCGCTATCTTTCGTTTCGTTTCACTTGTTCACTTAAGCAGTTAAATAAAATCTATAGAAAAGAAATCGAAACTTCAATGGAAGAAAAGAAATAAAACGAAAAGTGTGATCGTGAAAGGAAAGGGAAAGTTTAAGGAAAGGAAAAGAAAGGCCTTACGATCGGGTGCCGTAAGGCCAACAGGAGACACAATGAAAGGGCTAAAGGGGGAGAGCCTGGCCCTGAATCCAGATCTGCTGGAGGTGTAAACCCCCGTCCAGCGCAATGATATTGGCGCGTTTACCCGGGGCTAAGGATCCGAGCTGACCGTCAATGCCCAGCAGCCGGGCAGGGTGCAGCGAGGCCATATGTATAGCGTCTTCTGCGGTGACGCCCGCATACTCCACCATATTCCTGACCGCAGCATCCAGCGACAGCGTGCTGCCCGCCAGCCCGCCGGAGCCGGTTCGAACCACGCCGTTTTGCATCGAGACCTCTTCACCACAGAGCGTATACCGTCCGTCAGGCATACCTGCCGCCTGCATGGCATCGGTAATCAGCACCACGCGATCCTGCGCGCAGCAGCAGCATAAGCGCATCGCCCCGGGATGGACGTGGTGGCCGTCGGCAATCAGCTCCAGCCACGCCCGTTTGTCCGTCAGCCCTGCGCCGACCATGCCGGGCTCTCTGTGGTGCAGCCCCGTCATGCCGTTGTAGCAGTGAACCAGCCCGCTGGCACCCGCATCAAACGCGGCAAGAGTTTGCCGGTACGTGGCAGCGCTGTGGCCCAGCATCACGCGTATCCCGCGCTGTTTAAGATGATGAATGGCCTGCAGCGCGCCGGGCTTTTCTGGCGCGAGCGCCACCACCCGCAGCGTGCCCTGTGAAACGTCAACCAGCCTGTCCAGCTCGGCGATATCCAGCTCCCGGAACAGCTCAGGCGGATGCGCCCCTTTGTTCTGCGGCGTAAAGTATGGTCCTTCAAGATAGCTGCCCAGGATCTGCGCGCCGGGGCCGCCGGACTGACTGCGCCGGGCGATACGCATCAGCGCGGCGTGGATGGCCTCCAGCGGCGCGGTCACGGTGGTGGGCAGAAATGCGCCCACGCCTTCGCGGGCTTTATGCATTGCCAGGGTGTCCAGCACGTCGGGCGCATCATCCATGACGTCCACGCCCGCGCCGCCGTGGACGTGCGTATCGATATAGGCCGGGCAAAGCCGCTCCGCATCGCGCGTCATAACGCCCGCCGGAATGGGTTCAATCGCCGCAACCGTGCCGCTTTCAATGCGTAGCTGATGGTCGTCCAGCCAGCCCTGTTCGGTCAGCACCCGTCGTGCGCGCAGCAGCTGGCTCATATCCCTTCCTCGGCAGGGGCTTCCTCGCGACAGCGCCCCAGCTCGTCCACCAGGCTCGTCAGGCCGCGGTGTCCGCACTCCAGCGCCTGCAGACGAAACGCCTCGCTGCTTAATCCGTCGCGCTCCAGCACCATCTCCAGCAGCAGCTGCAGGTTGGTGCCGGTGATCACTTCGCTGCCCTGCCTTTGCATCGCGAGCGTTGACGCCACGCGGAACGGCGTGCCGCCGAGCAGGTCGGTGAGAAACACAATATCGTGCTGCGCATCGAGTTCGCTCACCGCCTGCTCAAGCTGAGCGGTCAGCCGCGCGGTGGTGGAGGTTTCCGGAAAATCGATGGCGATAAACTGCGGCTGCTCGCCGAGGATCTGCTTCATCGCCTGCTCAAGCCCGCTGGCAAACCCGCCGTGACCCGTCAAAATAATGCCTAACATCGCAACCTCTTTGCTTTTACAGGAAGTGACAGAATTTGCCGACAACGCCCAGCAGCACGGTGATACCGATCAGCCGCAGCGGGCTCCAGCCGCGGCGTACCAGCCAGAACATGGTCAGGGTGTAGACCAGCGGCAGGAACGCGGGCATCAGCTTGTCGATGACGTCGGCCTGAAGCTTGACAACGGCATCACCCGCCTTGATTTCGAGCGTGGTATTGAGGCGAACGTAGGTTGCCACCAGCGCGCCGATCACCGTCATCCCGACGATAGACGCCGCGTGGCCGACCTTTTTGGTGTTGGCTTTAATCAGCGGAATGGCCGCGACGCCCATCCGGTAAGCGTAGTGCGCCAGGCCAAAACGCAGGCCGAGGTGAACCACGTTAAACAGTACGATAAAGACCACCGCCCCCAGAATCGACCCTTGCAGCGCCAGGCTGGCACCAATACCGCCGCAGATGGGCAGCAGGGTTAGCCAGAACATGGCGTCGCCGATGCCGCCGAGCGGCGCGCCGACGGCAATTTTGGTGCTCTGGATGCTGTTCACATCCTGCTTGGACCGCTCCATCGCCAGAATGATGCCGATAACAAAGGTCACCAGAAACGGGTGGGTGTTAAAGAAGCCCATATGGCCTTTCATCGCCCGCGCCAGGTCCCGCTTGTTGGTGTGGATCTTTTTCAGCGCGGGCAGCAGCCCGTACAGCCAGCCGGAGGCCTGCATACGTTCGTAGTTGAACGAGGCCTGCAGCAGCATGGAACGCCAGGCCACGCGGTTAATATCCTTTTTCGTCAGCTCGGCACCGATGTTTTGGTCTTCGTAGACGTTTTCATTCACGCCGGTCAGCAGCGTTTCTTCGCTTTCAGACACGCCCGGCAGGGTAGTTTGGTTAGATGCCATCTTCGAATTCCTCTTTCTGGGCTGCGGGAGCCGTCGGTTCAGGTGATTTACGCATCAGGTCGATCAGCGCCATGGCCAGCGCGGCCGCCGCAATCGCCAGCACCGGAAGCTTGAGCCAGGCGGCGGCGACAAAGCCGATAATGAAGTAAGGGATGTAGACGTTTTTCATCATGATCTTCAGCAGCACGGCGAAGCCGATGGCTGGCATGATCCCGCCCGCGACGCCGAGGCCGTCAATCAGACGCGCTGGCAGGACGTCAATGGCGGTTTTCGCATGTTCCGCACCGAAGTAGATCGGCAGGAACGCGCACAGAAAATAGAAGATGCCGAGCGCCAGCAGCGCAAGATAGTTAACCCGTTCAATACCGTTGGTGTCTGCATTGGCCGCCATGCGATCGCAGCGCGACATGACGCCGGACATCACCGAGAAGAGGAACGTAATCCCCATCTGAACCGCCACGGCAAACGGCACGGCGACGCCAACCGCGACTTCTGGCTTCACGCCGGTGCTGATGGCAAATGCGGTACCCACGATGGTGCCGATAATGACGTTCGGCGGCTGGGCACCGGCGAGCGGGGCCAGCCCCATCCAGACCAGCTCTAACGTACCGCCGGTCAAAATGCCGGTGTGCAGATCGCCCAGAATCAGGCCGACCAGCGGCCCGAGTACCACCGGGCGGTGCATGTGCGTTAACCCGTTAAACATATCCAGACCGGCGATAAAGGCGAGTATGCCCAACCCCAGCGCCTGCAACAGACTGATTTCCATTGTGAATCCCTCAGAGCAGTTTAAAGAGATCCAAAGCAGTTTCTGTTGGAACGCCCTGAACGAAGCATTCCACACCGGCCGCTTTCAGGCCGTTGAACGCGGTGATATCGTTCGCGTCGACAGAGACCGTTTTGGCAATTTGTTGTTTGCCACTGGCGTAGTGCATGTTTCCGACGTTAATACGGGTAATGGGCACGCCGCCCTCAACCAGCTTCAGAAAATCGGCGGGTGATTTGCAGACCAGCAGGATTTTCTGGCGGTCAGCGGCGCGGTGAATGTTGTCGATGACCTTTTGCAGCGACCAGAAGCGCACGGCGATCCCTTCCGCGAGCACCATTTCCATCAGGTTCTGTTGAACCGGATCCTCAGCGACCTCATCGTTAGCGACCAGCACCAGGTTTGCCCCCGCAAACCCCACCCACTGCACGCCCACCTGACCGTGGATTAGGCGTTCATCGATGCGGCATAAGACAATGTTTGGCATAGCGTTTTCCTCTTTTTTAATTATGCGCTTTGAGTCGTTACGCCTTCGCAGGCGGCGTGGTACTGCTGGAGTATGTCCTGAATGTGGTCGATGATGAGTTCCCGCGGCGTTGACTTGAGAGCGCCCTCGCGAACTTTGCCGTACTGCAACGGCAGGTACTGGCTGATCAGCGGCAGAGGAATAGGCTGGTCTGCCAGGTTACGCACCAGCCGCTCAAAGGCGTCGTCAATCTCGCCGTCCGGCCAGTAGTAGCGCACGCGGTCAGAGTAGCTGTAGCCGCGCGCCAGGCGGCGCGCGTTGCCGTCACCGTGATAATGGTTTTGCCAGTATTCCGGGCGGTCGAGCATGACGTTTTCCAGCACGTGACGCAGGCCGGAGCTGGCTTTTGCCGGCAGCAGCTCCTCTTCAATCGCGGCCAGCGAGAACAGCGCCTCGCGCAGGGCGAAGGTCAGGGCGGGGCCAACTTTCAGAATCGCAAAGTGATCGTTGACCAGCTGGCGCAGCGCCTGTGGGGTCTGGTAGTCGGTGGAGTGCGCTTCAAACACCAGCGTATCGTAGGCTTCAACCATTTTGCTCAGGGCAACGGCTTTCTGCGGCTGATAGTCGCAGACGTGCGCGTGGTCGAACTCCACGCCAGGCTGAACCACCAGGCCAATAATGCGCGGCCAGATGTCGCTTAAGCCTTCCTTTTCGAACGCGTGGCGGTGCGCTTCAAGCGTGGCGCGTGCCGCGTCCGGCGTGGTGACGGCAAGTTCAGTGAGCGTCTCGTGCGCGCCACCCGGAACCGGCACTTCCGTGCCGATAACGTAGACCAATTCGGCAGCGCCAAACTGCTCGAGGCTGGTCGCTTCAGCAATTTTCGCCAGTCGCGCGGCGCGCTCGGCGACGATCGCGTCGGTTAAAGGAACGGGATCGTCCTTGCAGGACATGCTGCAGTCGAGATGGATCTTCTTAAACCCGGCGGCCACGTAGCTTCTGATCAGATCGTCGGCGTTCGCCATCGCCTGCAGCGCGGGCAGGTTTTGCCAGCGGTTTGGGCCTAAATGATCGCCGCCGAGGATCAGCTGCGACGTCGGGAAACCCAGTGATTCCGCTAGCCTGCAGACAAACCCGTGAAAATCGGCGGGCGTCATGCCGGTATAGCCGCCAAACTGATCTACCTGGTTGGAGGTGGCTTCAATCAGCAGGGGCGTTTGGTGTGACTGTGCGTAACGAATTGCGGCTTCAAGTACCAGTGGATGTGCGGAACAAACGGCATAAATCCCGTTTGCATTCCCCCGTTTATGTCGTTCCACCATTTCTGTCAGATGTTTCACTTTCCTCTCCGTTTCGGATGGTAATGATATTTATCTTTCGTTTTGTTTCATTTGATACTGCATCATGGTGTTATAAAAATAAAACGAAAGATAATAGTTTTCCGATCTGTTTCACAAAAGAAACATAATGAAAGGTTTCAGCTGCTGCTAAGCTTACGTCTGAAGGCCAGACAGGACTTGCATTCCCGTAAAAGAAAGGCCTTAATAGGCAAAACGAAATGAAACGAAAGTTTATTAAGGAGCTCGTATGAGCAGCACCGATTCATCTGCGGAGAAGCGCATCACCGGCACCAGCGAAAGGCGGGAGCAGATCATTCAGCGGTTGCGGGCGCAGGGAAGCGTGCAGGTTAACGATCTTTCTCATTTATACGGCGTGTCGACGGTGACGATCCGCAACGATCTGGCGTTCCTGGAAAAGCAGGGCATCGCCGTGCGCGCCTACGGCGGCGCGCTGATCTGTGAAGGCAATGCACAAGGCATTGAGCCGTCTGTGGAAGACAAAAGCTCGCTGAATACGGCGGTAAAACGCAGTATTGCGCAGGCAGCCGCGGAACTGGTAAAGCCCGGACACCGCATTATTCTGGATTCCGGTACCACGACGTTTGAAATCGCCCGTATGCTGCGCCAGCACACGGACGTGATTGCAATGACCAACGGCATGAACGTTGCGAACGCGTTGCTGGAAGCTGAAGGGGTGGAATTGCTGATGACCGGTGGGCATTTGCGCCGTCAGTCACAATCTTTCTATGGAGACCAGGCGGAGCAGTCGCTGCAAAATTACCATTTTGACCTGCTGTTTCTGGGCGTCGACGCCATCGATCTCGATCGCGGCGTGAGCACGCACAACGAGGATGAAGCCCGTCTGAACCGTAAAATGTGCGAGGTGGCGGAGCGTATTATCGTTGTCACTGACTCCAGCAAATTTAACCGCTCGAGCCTGCATAAAATCATCGATACCCAACGGATTGATATGATTATTGTCGATGAAGGCATTCCGGCGGAGAGCCTGGAAGGATTACGTAAGAGCGGGATTGACGTGGTGCTGGTTTAAGGGGGGCTTTCCCCCTCACCCTAACCCTCTCCCACAGGGAGAGGGTACCGTTCGATGCGGTTGGGAATATGAATCACGTCACCGGTGCCGGGTTAAACACCGCCAGCTGGTTATGCAATCCCCATTGGTCAGAGAAGGTTTTTTTCCGCCCGCTCGCCACGTCCAGAATGAAGTGGAACAGCTTCCAGCCGACGTCCTCAATGCTCTCTTCTCCGGTGGCGATGGTGCCCGCGTTGATGTCCATTAAGTCATACCAGCGGTTTGCCAGCTCGGTGCGGGTTGCCATTTTAATCACCGGCACCGCCATCAGGCCGTACGGCGTACCGCGTCCGGTGGTGAATACCTGCACCGTAATACCGGATGCTACCTGCTGCGTGCCGCAGACGAAATCGCTGGCCGGCGTTGCCGCGTATATCAGGCCGCGTTTCGTCGGGCGCTGGCCCGGGGAGAGCACTTCCACAATCGCGCTCTGGCCGGATTTGGCAATCGACCCGAGCGCTTTTTCCACCACGTTTGCCAGGCCGCCTTTCTTATTGCCCGGCGACGGGTTGGCGCTGCGGTCGGTTTGGCCCATATCGAGATAGTTATCGTACCAGGCCATCTCTTCCAGCAGGCGCTTGCCCACTTCTTCGTTGACGGCGCGCGGCGTCAGCAGGTGGATGGCGTCACGCACTTCGGTCACTTCAGAGAACATCACCGTGGCGCCGCAGCGTACGAACAGATCGGACGCATAGCCTACCGCCGGGTTGGCGGTGACGCCGGAAAACGCATCGCTGCCGCCGCACTGGGTTCCCACGACCAGATCAGACGCCGGGCAGGTTTCGCGCTGGCGCTTGTTGAGCTTGTCCAGATGACGTTCAGCTACCTGAAGAATATCGTCGACCATTGATTTGAAGCCGACGTGGTGTTCGTCCTGCAGACGCACGATGCTGGCCTCGTCGACCGGAATGGCTTTGACATCTTCGGTGCCCTGCAGCAGACGCTCAGGCTGCAGCTTTTCGCAGCCCAGACCAATCACCATCACCTCGCCGCCAAAGTTCGGGTTGAGCGCGATATTGTGGATTGTGCGAATAGGCACCACCGCCGCGGGCGCGTTGATCGCCACGCCGCAGCCGTAGAGGTGGTTCAGGCCCACCACGCCGTCGACGTTCGGGTATTTCGGCAGCAGATCGCGCTCGATGATTTTGACTACGTAATCCACCACGCCCGCCACGCAGTGCACGCTGGTGGTAATACCGAGCAGGTTCTTGGTGCCGACGCTGCCGTCTGCATTGCGGTAGCCTTCGAAGGTATAGCCTTCCAGCGGCGGCAGCGGCTCAGGCACGCGCGTAGCCAGCGGCAGGGTGTTAAGCGGCGGCGCTTTTGGCAGTTCCACCAGCGACTCCTCAATCCAGCTTCCCTGCGGGATGGCGCGAACGGCATAGCCAATCACTTCACCGTAGCGCACGATTTCACCGTGAGCCGGGATATCCACCAGCGCGACTTTATGTCCCTGAGGAATATGCTCAACCAGTTCCAGCCCGTCCGGGAACCGGGTTCCCGCTTTTAAGCCGTTGTCGTTAACAATAATCGCCACGTTATCGGTGTCGTGTACTTTTATATAGAACGCCGTCGGCGATGCTTGTCGAATTTCAATGTCGGCCATTGTTCAGTATTCTCCAGCAAAGTGTCTGATAATAAATGCAGCCAGATAGATATTTATTTTCTTATTATAAAAATAAAGACGCTGCTTTCTTAAATAAAGAATGTCAGGACTTTGAGTATAAAAATGTGATCCTGATCACTCCCTAATGCGAGACGTCACGCCCTTTAGCCGCTAATCGCTGATTCTGTGCATCAGCGCCCAACGTGTTGTGCATATGCTCAAAATATTATTGATGATAGCCGTTATAATTGAGCGTTATTACAATGTGCAGACAGCGGGTGATGATTATACTGAATCACGATTTCATTGCGTCTGGTTAATTACCTGATATTGCCTGCTATCGATAAATAATCAGGGAATACTCCTTCTAAAAATTATAAATATAACTATCGATGTGCCTGAGGAAATAAACATGATACTGGATACCACTGTAGAATCGAAAAAGGGTGTACCCACCCGATATTTAATTCTGCTGATTATTTTTATCGTCACGGCCATTAACTATGCTGACCGTGCAACGCTGTCGATTGCCGGTACCGAGGTGGCGAAAGAGCTGCAGTTAAGCGCCGTATCTATGGGGTATATCTTCTCCGCGTTCGGCTGGGCTTACCTGCTGATGCAGATCCCCGGCGGCTGGCTGCTCGATAAGTTCGGCTCTAAAAAGGTTTACACCTACAGCCTGTTCTTCTGGTCGCTGTTCACCTTCCTGCAGGGCTTTGTGGACGTCTTCCCGCTGGCCTGGGCGGGCGTATCAATGTTCATCATGCGCTTTATGCTCGGCTTCTCGGAAGCGCCGTCATTCCCGGCGAACGCCCGTATCGTGGCGGCCTGGTTCCCGACCAAAGAGCGCGGCACCGCGTCTGCGTTATTTAACGCGGCGCAGTATTTCTCGCTGGCAATCTTCTCGCCGCTGCTGGGCTGGCTGACCTTCGCCTGGGGCTGGGAACATGTCTTCACCGTCATGGGCGTGATTGGTTTCGTGCTGACCGGCGTATGGGTGAAGTACATCCATAACCCGACCGACCATCCGCGGATGTCCGAGCAGGAGCTGACGTTCATCACCGAAGGTGGCGCCGTGGTCGATATGGATCACAAAAAGCCGGGCGTACAGGCTGCGAGCGGCCCGAAACTCCACTACATCAAACAGTTATTGACCAACCGCATGATGCTGGGCGTCTTTTTTGGTCAATACTTTATCAACACTATCACCTGGTTCTTCCTCACCTGGTTCCCGATTTATCTGGTGCAGGAAAAAGGGATGTCGATTCTGAAGGTGGGCCTGGTGGCATCCATTCCCGCGCTGTGCGGCTTTGCCGGTGGCGTGCTGGGCGGGGTGTTCTCGGATTACCTGATTAAGCAGGGCAAGTCGATAACGCTGGCGCGTAAGCTGCCGATTGTGCTGGGCATGCTGCTGGCGTCGTCCATTATTCTCTGTAACTACACCAACAACACCACGCTGGTGGTTGCCCTGATGGCGCTGGCCTTCTTCGGCAAAGGCTTTGGTGCGCTGGGATGGCCGGTCATTTCCGACACCGCGCCAAAAGAGATTGTTGGCCTGTGCGGCGGCGTGTTTAACGTCTTTGGTAACGTGGCGTCTATCGCGACGCCGCTGGTAATTGGTTATCTGGTCAGTGAACTGCATTCGTTCAACGCGGCACTGGTATTCGTTGGCTGTTCAGCGTTGATGGCGATGTTCTGCTACCTGTTCGTGGTAGGCGACATTAAACGTATGGAATTGCAGAAATAAGCAAAGGTATAAGCGATGAGTAACGATATCTTCCCGAATAAATTTAAGGCAGCCCTCGCGGCGAACCAGATCCAGATTGGCTGCTGGTCTGCCCTGGCAAACCCCATCAGCACCGAAGTGCTGGGCCTGGCCGGATTCGACTGGCTGGTGCTGGACGGCGAACATGCGCCTAACGATATCAGCACCTTTATCCCGCAGCTGATGACGCTGAAGGGCAGCCAGAGCGCGCCTGTGGTGCGTGTGCCGACGAACGAGCCGGTGATCGTCAAGCGCCTGCTGGATATCGGCTTCTACAACTTCCTGATCCCGTTCGTGGAGACCGAAGAAGAAGCGGTGCGGGCCGTGGCCTCTACACGCTATCCGCCAGAAGGCATTCGCGGCGTGTCCGTATCGCATCGCGCCAACATGTTTGGCACCGTGCCGGACTACTTCGCGCAGTCCAACAAGAACATCACCATTCTGGTGCAGATTGAAAGCCAGCAGGGCGTTGATAACGTCGATGCCATCGCCGCAACCGACGGCGTAGACGGCATTTTCGTTGGCCCAAGCGATCTGGCGGCTGCCTTCGGCCACCTGGGCAATGCGGGTCATCCGGACGTGCAGCGCGCCATCCAGCACATTTTCGCCCGCGCCAAAGCGCACGGCAAACCGTGCGGCATTCTGGCCCCGGTTGAAGCGGATGCACGCCGCTACCTGGAGTGGGGCGCAACTTTTGTTGCCGTGGGCAGCGACCTCGGCGTATTCCGCTCCGCCACGCAGAAATTAGCAGACGCTTTTAAAAAATAACCATCATTGAGGAAAAAATTATGACGCTGAAAGTGGGTTTTATTGGCCTGGGTATCATGGGCAAACCAATGAGCAAAAACCTCATTAAAGCAGGTTACTCACTGGTGGTTTCCGACCGTAATCCAGAAGCTGTTGCAGAAGTCATTTCTGCCGGCGCAGAAGCGGCCTCCACGGCTAAAGCCATTGCCGAGCAGTGTGATGTGGTCATCACCATGCTGCCAAATTCCCCGCACGTAAAAGAAGTGGCGCTGGGCGAAAACGGCATTATCGATGGGGCAAAACCGGGCCTGGTGGTGATTGATATGAGTTCTATCGCCCCGCTGGCCAGCCGTGAAATCAGCGAGGCGCTGAAGGCGAAAGGCGTCGATATGCTCGATGCGCCGGTGAGCGGCGGCGAGCCGAAAGCCATCGACGGCACGCTGTCGGTGATGGTGGGCGGCGACAAGGCGATTTTCGACAAGTACTACGACCTGATGAAAGCCATGGCCGGTTCCGTGGTGCACACCGGTGAAATTGGCGCAGGCAACGTCACCAAGCTGGCGAACCAGGTGATTGTGGCGCTGAACATCGCGGCGATGTCTGAAGCGCTGACTCTGGCAACCAAAGCAGGCGTAAACCCGGATCTGGTTTATCAGGCGATCCGCGGCGGCCTGGCGGGCAGCACCGTGCTGGATGCCAAAGCGCCGATGGTGATGGATCGTAACTTTAAGCCCGGTTTCCGCATCGACCTGCACATTAAAGATCTGGCGAACGCGCTGGACACCTCCCACGGCGTGGGCGCGCAGCTGCCGCTGACCGCCGCCGTCATGGAGATGATGCAGGCGCTCCGTGCGGATGGTCTGGGTACTGCCGACCACAGCGCCATCGCGTGCTACTACGAAAAACTGGCGAAAGTGGAAGTCTCTCGCTAATAACGTCGTGCCCGGTGGCGCTGCGCTTACCGGGCCTACGGTCCAGGCCGAAAATGTGCAGTAACAGGCTACAACTATGAAAATCGTAATCGCTCCAGACTCTTATAAAGAAAGCCTCTCTGCCACCGAGGTAGCTCAGGCGATAGAAAAAGGATTTCGGGAAATTTTCCCCGATGCACTTTATGTTTCTGTGCCTGTCGCTGACGGTGGAGAAGGTACAGTCGAAGCGATGATTGCTGCCACCCAGGGCGCGGAACAGCACGCCGTTGTTACCGGGCCTATGGGGGAGAAAGTCAACGCCTGCTGGGGGATGTCCGGCGACGGCAGCACGGCGTTCATCGAGATGGCGGCCGCCAGCGGCCTGGCGCTTGTGCCTCACGCGCAGCGTAACCCACTCGTCACCACCTCACGCGGTACCGGGGAGCTTATCCTCAGCGCGCTGGATAAGGGCGCGCGCAATATTATTATCGGCATCGGCGGCAGCGCCACCAACGATGGCGGCGCCGGTATGATGCAGGCGCTGGGTGCGAAGCTTACGGACGCCAACGGCACGGAGATCGGCTACGGCGGCAGCAGCCTGATGGCGCTTAACGGTATTGATGTATCAGGGCTGGATGCGCGGCTTAAGGGCTGCGCAATCCGCGTGGCCTGCGACGTCACCAATCCGCTGGTGGGGGAGAAGGGGGCGTCACGCATCTTTGGTCCACAAAAAGGGGCGACCGAGGGGATGATCCTCGAACTGGACGCCAACCTTAGCCACTATGCGGACATGATCAAAAAATCCCTGCATATTGACGTTAAACACGTCCCGGGCGCAGGGGCCGCGGGCGGGATGGGAGCGGCCTTGATGGCTTTCCTCGGCGCGGAGCTCAAGAGCGGGATTGAGATTGTTACCCAGGCGCTCAATCTTGAAGAGCATATTCACGACTGCACCTGGGTGCTGACGGGCGAAGGGCGGATCGACAGCCAGAGCATTCACGGTAAAGTGCCCGTTGGCGTGGCAAACGTCGCCAAGAAATACCATAAGCCGGTGATCGGGATCGCCGGCAGCCTTACCCCGGACGTGGGCGTAGTCCACCAGTACGGTATCGACGCCGTGTTCAGCGTCCTGAGCAGTATCGGCTCGCTCGAAGAGGCATTCCGCGGCGCTTATGACAATATTTACCGCGCCTCGCGCAATATCGCCGCCACTTTGCAGGTGGGGATGCACACCCAAGGGTGACAGCGGGGCGCAAACCCTCTATACTTCGCGCCGAAGCTGACCAGACAGTCGCCGCTTCGTCGTCGTCCCCTTTCGGGGGGAGACGGGCGGAGGGGAGGAAAGTCCGGGCTCCATAGGGCAGGGTGCCAGGTAACGCCTGGGGGGGAAACCCACGACCAGTGCAACAGAGAGCAAACCGCCGATGGCCCGCGCAAGCGGGATCAGGTAAGGGTGAAAGGGTGCGGTAAGAGCGCACCGCGCGGCTGGTAACAGTCCGTGGCACGGTAAACTCCACCCGGAGCAAGGCCAAATAGGGGTTCACATGGTACGGCCCGTACTGAACCCGGGTAGGCTGCTTGAGCCAGTGAGCGATTGCTGGCCTAGATGAATGACTGTCCAACGACAGAACCCGGCTTATCGGTCAGCTTCAACTTCTTACAGAACCCCGCTTCGGCGGGGTTTTTGCTTTCTGTACTCCCGACAATGTTTACAAATGATACCAATTCTCAATTTTGCGACGTGAAGCACATTTCACTGCTTAACGGATTAATGAATACATTCATCCTCCGTTGGCGATCGAAATCACAAAATTTAACGCTAAAAAATGTGAATTTTACAGCGTTGTGGATTTGTTATGGTTGTTATTGAACTGGATGTTATTTTTTTCTTATTTGATATGCATATATTGAAATTCAAAACATTTACCCTGTGAATGTGTGACCTGCCCCACTTTTTCCGTTACTGCAGCAAAATCATTATTACCATATTTGATAAAGCACAAAAATGTTTTAAACAAATAATGACTGTTTATTAACCTTTAATTGTCTGAAAGATAGTCTTTATTGCTATTTATTAATTGAAAAAATTCACGAAGGTTATTGGCATAAAATAAAGTTATTACTGCCCATTTTGTTGATCAATATCAGCGTAATGACGTGTTTTTATTAAATTAATTTATTGATTTATAATGATTTTATTATCTTTTTGAACCCTAAAGGGAAAAGGTGAAGAGACAAATTGTGAGTAACAGCACATACCCCCTTAAACACTATTAGGTAGAATTCGCTCCGTCATAGGGAAATAAGCGCAGAATATTATGAACACTATTATTCTACCGAAAACACAGCACCTCGTGGTATTTCAGGAAGTCATTAAAAGTGGCTCCATAGGTTCTGCTGCCAGACAGCTGGGTTTGACGCAGCCGGCGGTCAGTAAAATTATCAGCGACATCGAATCCTACTTCGGCGTGGAAGTGATGGTTCGCAAGAACACTGGCGTAAAACTGACTGCGGCAGGCCAGGTTCTGCTGTCCTATTCTGAGTCGATCACCCGTGAGATGAAGAACATGGTGAGCGAGATTAACAGCCTCAGTTTTAGCACCGTCATGGACGTCTCCTTTGGCTATCCGTCGCTGATTGGCTTCACCTTCCTGTCTGAGATGATCAAAAAATTCAAGGAAGTGTTCCCGAAAGCGCGCGTCTCGATGTATGAAGCACAGCTCTCTTCGTTCCTGCCCGCCATTCGCGACGGGCGCCTTGATTTTGCCATCGGCACGCTGAGCGACGAAATGCTGCTGCAGGATCTTCACGTCGAGCCGCTGTTTGAATCCGAGTTTGTGCTGGTTGCCAGCAAATCACGAACGTGCACCGGCCCGACGACACTGGCATCGCTCACGCATGAACAGTGGGTGATGCCGCAAACCGATATGGGCTACTACAAAGAACTTCTGACCACCCTGCAAGACAACCACATCAGCATTGAAAACATCGTCCAGACCGATTCCGTCGTCACCATTTATAACCTTGTCCTCAATGCCGATTATCTGACGGTTATTCCCCGCGACATGATTGCGCCGTTCGGCTCCGACCAGTTTATTGTTCTGCCGGTTGAAGATGAATTACCCGTGGCGCGTTATGCCGCCGTGTGGTCAAAGAATTACAGCATTAAAAAATCAGCGTCAGTCCTGGTTGAGCTGGCGAAGCAATATTCGTCGATGAATATCGAAAGTCGACGATGAATTTTTAGATCCAATTTTAAAAACACCCAGAGCCTGGCATTCTAACGCTCTGATACCCTGACTTTGCCTGAAAACAATGAATTATTATAACGAGGATATTATGCACATTACCTACGATCTCCCTGTAACCATTGAAGATATTCAGGACGCCAGAAAACGACTGGCAGGAAAAATTTATAAAACCGGTATGCCGCGCTCAAATTATCTCAGCGAACGCTGTAAAGGTGAGATATTCCTTAAGTTTGAAAATATGCAGCGTACCGGTTCGTTCAAAATTCGCGGTGCGTTTAATAAGCTAAGCTCGCTGACCGATGCGGAAAAACGTAAAGGCGTTGTTGCCTGTTCGGCGGGAAACCACGCCCAAGGCGTGTCGCTCTCCTGCGCCATGCTGGGTATCGACGGTAAAGTGGTGATGCCGATGGGCGCGCCGAAATCCAAGGTTGCCGCCACGCGCGACTACTCGGCAGAAGTGGTGCTCCACGGCGAGAATTTTAACGACACCATCGCCAAAGTGAGCGAAATCGTCGAGATGGAAGGGCGTATTTTTATCCCACCGTACGATGACCCAAAAGTGATTGCCGGGCAGGGCACCATCGGCCTGGAAATCCTCGAGGATTTATACGACGTGGATAACGTCATTGTGCCTGTCGGCGGCGGCGGTTTAATTGCCGGTATTGCAACGGCCATTAAGTCCATCAACCCAACCATTAATATTATCGGCGTGCAGTCTGAAAACGTTCACGGTATGGCGGCGTCGTATCAGGCCGGAGAAATAACGAACCACCGCGTTACCGGCACATTAGCGGACGGTTGCGACGTTTCTCGCCCGGGTAATTTAACCTTCGAAATCGTTCGCGAATTAGTCGATGACATTGTGCTGGTCAGCGAAGACGATATTCGCAACAGCATGATTGCACTTATTCAGCGAAATAAAGTGGTTACGGAAGGCGCAGGCGCGCTCGCCTGCGCGGCGTTAATAAGCGGCAAGCTCGATAGCTATATTCAGGGCCGAAAAACCGTCTGCATTATTTCCGGGGGCAATATCGATCTCTCCCGTGTTTCCCAAATTACCGGCTTCGTTGACGCATAAAGGTGACCTATGAGCAACACAGAAAGCATTATCGTTGGCCAGACAAAAACGTCCACCTGGCGTAAGTCTGATACCACCTGGACGCTTGGCCTGTTTGGCACCGCCATTGGCGCGGGCGTGCTGTTCTTCCCCATTCGTGCAGGCTTCGGTGGCCTGATCCCCATCCTGCTGATGCTGGTTCTTGCCTTCCCGATCGCGTTCTACTGCCACCGCGCGCTGGCGCGCCTGTGTCTGTCAGGCAGTAACGTCTCGGGCAACATCACCGAAACGGTAGAAGAGCACTTCGGCAAAACCGGCGGGGTGGTGATCACCTTCCTCTACTTCTTTGCGATTTGCCCGCTGCTGTGGATTTACGGCGTCACCATTACCAACACCTTCATGACCTTCTGGGAAAACCAGCTTCAGCTGCCCGCGCTGAACCGCGGCTTTGTGGCGCTGTTCCTGCTGCTGCTGATGGTCTTTGTTATCTGGTTTGGTAAAGACCTGATGGTGAAGGTGATGAGCTTCCTGGTGTTCCCCTTTATCGCCAGCCTGGTGCTGATTTCCCTGTCGCTGATCCCGTACTGGAACTCTGCGGTTATCGACCAGGTTAACCTGAGCGATATCGCCTTCACCGGTCATGACGGCATTCTGGTCACTGTCTGGCTGGGGATCTCCATCATGGTCTTCTCCTTCAACTTCTCGCCTATCGTCTCGTCCTTCGTGGTGTCCAAGCGCGAAGAGTACGAACCTGAGTTCGGGAAAGAGTTTACCGAGCAGAAATGTTCCAAAATCATTGGCCGCGCCAGCCTGCTGATGGTGGCCGTGGTGATGTTCTTCGCCTTTAGCTGCCTGTTCACGCTCTCTCCGCAGAACATGGCGGATGCCAAAGCGCAGAACATTCCGGTGCTCTCTTATCTGGCAAACCACTTCGCGTCGATGTCGGGCAGCAAATCAACGTTCGCAACGGTGCTGGAATACGGCGCGTCCATCATCGCGCTGGTCGCTATCTTCAAATCCTTCTTCGGCCACTACCTCGGCACGCTGGAAGGGCTGAACGGTCTGGTCCTGAAATTCGGCTACAAGGGCGACAAGAAGAAAGTCTCCGTGGGCAAGCTGAACACCATCAGCATGGTCTTCATCATGGGCTCCACCTGGGTCGTGGCCTACGCCAACCCGAACATTCTGGACCTTATTGAAGCCATGGGCGCGCCAATCATCGCCTCTCTGCTGTGCCTGCTGCCGATGTATGCCATCCGCAAAGCGCCGGCGCTGGCGAAATACAAGGGCAGGCCGGAAAACATCTTCGTGACCGTTGTCGGCATGCTGACCATCCTGAATATCGTTTACAAACTGTTCTAACCCAAAGCTCAGGAAGAGCGGAGTCACACCATGATTGAGTTTCCGGTTGTACTGGTTATTAACTGCGGATCGTCCTCTGTTAAGTTTTCAGCGCTTGACGCAACGACCTGCGATGCCCTGATGACGGGCATTGCGGACGGCATCAACACTGAACAGGCCTTTATTGCCGTGAACGGGGGTGGGCCAGCCAGACTGGCTCACCAGGACTACGAAGGGGCGCTGGCAGCCATCGCCCTGGAGCTGGAAAAACGCAACCTGATGAGCAGCGTGGCCTTGATTGGCCACCGCATCGCTCACGGCGGCGAGCTTTTCAGCGAGTCGACCCTGATCACGGAGCAGGTCATTGCGCAGATCCGCGAAGTCTCCCCGCTGGCACCGCTGCACAACTACGCCAACCTGAGCGGCGTAGAGGCGGCAGAGAGGCTGTTCCCGAACGTTCAGCAGGTGGCCGTGTTTGATACCAGCTTTCACCAGACGCTGCCTCCTCAGGCCTATCTTTACGGGCTGCCGTATCGTTATTTCGAGGAGCTGGGCGTGCGTCGCTACGGCTTCCACGGCACCTCTCACCGCTACGTGGCGGCGCAGGCGCACGCGCTTCTCGGGCTCTCCCCCGATGACAGCGGCCTGGTGATTGCCCATCTCGGTAACGGGGCGTCCATCTGCGCGGTGCGCAACGGCGAAAGCGTCGATACCTCCATGGGGATGACGCCGCTGGAAGGGCTGGTGATGGGTACGCGCTGCGGCGACGTGGACTTCGGCGCGATGGCGTGGATTGCCCAGCAGACCGGCCAGTCGTTTGAGGATCTGGAACGCGTGGTCAATAAAGAGTCCGGGCTGCTGGGGATCTCCGGCATCTCCTCTGATTTACGCGCGCTGGAAAAGGCCTGGCACGAAGGTAATGAACGGGCCGCGCTTGCCATCCGCACCTTCGTCCACCGCATTGCGCGGCACATTGCGGGTCACGCCGCGTCGCTGCACCGCCTGGATGGCGTGGTCTTTACCGGCGGCATCGGTGAAAACTCAACGCTCATTCGCGGGCTGGTGGCGGAACGCCTGGAGGTGTTCGGTATCACCCTCGACGAGGCCAAAAATGCCCTGCCGGGCAGCGCGGGTGAGCGCGTGATCTCCACCGTTTCCTCCCGCGCGGCCTGCGCGGTGATCCCAACCAACGAAGAAAAAATGATCGCGCTGGACGCCCTCCGTCTTGGGAAGGTCACCCCGGCCGCGGCTTACGCCTGATTAAGCGAGAATCACATGAATGTAACGATCGATACGGGCGTCGCGCCCTACAGCGACGCATGGGCCGGGTTTCGCGGTGAAGAATGGAAAAACGCCGTCAACGTGCGCGATTTTATTCAGCATAACTACACCCCTTATGACGGCGATGAAGCTTTCCTCGCGCAGGCGACGCCAGCAACGACGGCGCTGTGGCAGAAGGTAATGGTCGGCATTCGCCAGGAGAACGCTACCCACGCGCCGGTGGATTTTGACACCAACATTGCCACCACCATTACCGCCCACGGGCCGGGCTATATCGACCAGGACCTGGAGACGATCGTCGGCCTGCAAACCGATAGGCCGCTCAAGCGCGCGCTGCACCCGTACGGCGGGATCAACATGATCCGCAGCTCCTTTGAAGCGTACGGTCGCGAGATGGATCCGCAGTTTGAATATCTGTTTACCGACCTGCGCAAAACCCACAACCAGGGCGTATTCGACGTCTACTCCCCGGACATGATGCGCTGCCGTAAGTCCGGCGTGCTCACCGGCCTGCCGGACGGCTACGGGCGCGGGCGCATCATCGGCGACTACCGCCGCGTGGCGCTGTACGGCATCCGCTATCTGGTGCGCGAGCGCGAGCTGCAGTTCGCCGATCTGCAGGGCAGGCTGGAGCGCGGTGAAGATCTCGAGGCCACGATCCGCCTGCGTGAAGAGCTGGCGGAGCACAGGCGCGCGCTGCTGCAGATCCAGCAGATGGCGGCGAACTACGGCTTTGATATTTCGCGCCCGGCGATGAACGCGCAGGAAGCGGTGCAGTGGGTCTATTTTGCCTACCTTGCCGCGGTGAAATCCCAGAACGGCGGGGCGATGTCGCTGGGGCGCACGGCCTCGTTCCTCGATATTTACATGGAACGCGACCTGCAGGCCGGACGTCTGAACGAGGTGCAGGCGCAGGAGCTGATCGACCACTTCATCATGAAGATCCGCATGGTGCGCTTCCTGCGCACGCCGGAGTTCGACACGCTCTTCTCCGGCGATCCGATCTGGGCGACGGAGGTGATCGGCGGCATGGGGCTGGACGGCCGCACGCTGGTCACCAAAAACAGCTTCCGCTATCTGCACACGCTGCACACCATGGGGCCTGCACCGGAGCCGAACCTGACGATCCTCTGGTCTGAACAGCTGCCGATCGCGTTCAAGAAATACGCCGCGCAGATGTCTATCGACACCTCATCCCTGCAGTATGAGAACGACGATCTGATGCGTGCCGACTTCAACAGCGATGACTACGCCATCGCCTGCTGCGTCAGCCCGATGGTGATCGGCAAGCAGATGCAGTTCTTCGGCGCGCGCGCCAACCTCGCCAAAACGCTGCTGTACGCGATCAACGGCGGGGTGGACGAGAAGCTGAAGATCCAGGTCGGGCCTAAAACCGAGCCGCTGCTGGACGACGTGCTGGATTACGACACCGTAATGGCGAGCCTGGATCACTTTATGGACTGGCTGGCGGTGCAGTACATCAGCGCGCTGAACCTCATTCACTACATGCATGATAAGTACAGCTACGAAGCCTCGCTGATGGCGCTGCACGATCGCGACGTGTATCGCACTATGGCCTGCGGCATAGCCGGTCTGTCGGTGGCGGCGGACTCCCTTGCGGCCATCAAATACGCCACGGTGAAGCCGGTGCGCGACCACACCGGCCTGGCGGTCGATTTTGTCATCGAAGGTGACTACCCGCAGTACGGCAACAACGACGACCGCGTGGACAGCATCGCCTGCGACCTGGTGGAGCGCTTTATGAAGAAAATTCAGGCGCTGCCAACCTACCGCAACGCGGTCCCGACCCAGTCGATCCTGACCATCACCTCTAACGTGGTTTACGGCCAGAAGACCGGGAACACGCCGGACGGACGCCGCGGCGGCACGCCGTTTGCCCCGGGTGCAAACCCGATGCACGGGCGCGACAGAAAGGGGGCCGTGGCCTCGTTAACCTCGGTCGCCAAGCTGCCGTTCACCTACGCCAAAGACGGGATCTCCTACACCTTCTCCATCGTGCCGCAGGCGCTGGGCAAGGATCAGATGGTGCGCAAAACCAACCTGGTGGGGCTGCTGGACGGGTACTTCCACCATGAAGCGGCCGTTGAGGGTGGGCAGCACCTGAACGTCAACGTTATGAACCGGGAGATGCTGCTGGATGCAATTGCCCATCCGGAGAATTATCCAAACCTGACCATCCGCGTTTCTGGCTATGCGGTGCGGTTTAACGCCCTGACGCACGAGCAGCAGCAGGACGTCATTTCGCGGACGTTCACCCAGGCACTATAGCGAAAGCCAGTCGCCGGGCCCCCTTCTGCTAAGGGGGCCTTTTTTTGCCCGCTAAACATACAAATTTGTTTATATAATTAATCACACATATTCATCCGCTCTTGAAAAACAATGCGCCTGTATTTCCCTGTAACAGCATGTAAGGACAGTAAGATGATGAAAATGACCCGTATTGCTTTGGTTGCTGCGTCACTGGCGGTGTGCAGTTTTACGGCACAGGCGGCCAATATTGAAGCAGCGCCATCGCCGTCGCAGGATCCGCTGGTGCAGCATCTGAAGCTCAGCAGCGATCAAGTAAAGAAAATCGAAGATTTGCACCAGAATCTGGAACAGAATGTCAGTAAGATCCCGATGACCGGGGTAAAGGACGGTGCGCTAATTGATATGTTCCAGGCCGGTAAATGGGACTAAAGCACGGTGAAAAGCCAGCTTGCTGCTTTTAGCAAAATTGAAGAGCAGACTCGTTATTACCGGGTGAAATATTACTTCGACGTCAGCCAGGTATTGACGCCGGAGCAGCGTAAGCAGATTAGAACCGATATGGCTAACGCATTGGCAGAGTGATCCTGGATTCAACTGTATAAAATGAAACCTCACAGAATCGCTTTAATTGGATTCTGTGAGAATAAATTTTGAACATCATGCCGACGTACGTTCATTCCATGCATCAACAAACTGAATATTGCCGTCACAATAGGTCCAGGTCGCTTTTTCGTAGCGCAATTGAATAGATTCAAGATGACCAGTACTAGGGCAATTACGTGTATCGTTAACAATAGGGGAGATAGAGACAACTTTTACACCTTCCAGCTCCGTTCTAAAATATTCAACTTCCCAACCTGCATCATTAATTCGGTAATATCTAATCTCAACCTTCTTAAGGTTTTGCCCTGTCGCTACCGCCTTATAAAGATAGGGAGATGAGCTATCAATCTCCTTCTCGAACAGGAAAGGAGCATGTTTCCTCGTTCCGGTTAATCTTCCGGAGAGTGGATCGGCTGGAATACTCAAATTATGGGTCAAGCCTCTAGTTTCAACACTCCCTTCACGATCCTGAACATCACATGAACCTTTAATGAGTGAGCCACCGTCGTCATATAACCAAATGTGAACAGGTACGGCCATTATAAAAACTCCTTTTATAAATCAATCGTGTATCCATTTACCTGCTTGTACCGCTTCGGCAAACATTCTTACCGTCAATGGCTTTGATATTTGCTTAACCGGTTCTTTAGTGAACCATTTCCTGAAAAACCAGGTTTGAGTCCATGGGAAATAATTTTTAGTGTTAACTTCGATAAGATACTCTTTTTCGAATCTCTCAATAGCATATACAATATCATCCAGATCGGTGTAATCCTGTAAAACATCATCTATCTCAAGCGGAATTCTCTTGCCCGCAAATGTTCCTTGTTCTGGTAAATTGTCCCTGAAGAATTTTAAAACATCAGCTTCACTGTTCATCTTCACCAAATCCGGTCTTTTGGGTGAGCAATCGTATTATATTTTGAAAGCGTTTTGTAACTTATCATAGCAACATCTGCAGCAAATATGGTTATCCCTAGTGCAGGTATCCATCGGCCAATGAACGCACCTAAGTTTTTGGTATACATTGGTTTTCTGTATTTAAAGCTTGCTAGTGTAATTGTAGGTAGTCGGTGTGGAAGCTGTACATTCAGTAGATCTCGGAGGTATTTAGATGCTACAGATGTGCCTATTGTAGCCGTTTCCGGTTTTGTTCTGGTTTCAAGTATAGGTAAACCAAGAATGATAGTGGCCATCATTACTGCATCCTTTAATCCGCCGAACTGTTCATCGGTGGCATCCAGAAAAATCCAAAAAAATAACTCAGATGCGGAGATGTTACATACACCTTTATAAAAGTATGTTCCATTGAATTCTTCAACGGTGTCCATAGTATAACCATCAGGTGGTTTGTTGAGCTGCCATCCTATAAAAAATAAAGGGCTGAGAGTAGGACATTCATCTTTATAAATTCCGAAATATTCTCGTTGTAAGGATGATATGATTTTTTGAGCTGTATCACCTTTAGAAAATTTTGTCTGCGTTTTTGGATTTCATAGAATTTTTTACTCGGAATGTAGAAAATCCTTATAAACATTGTGACTTTTTTCTCCCTCGCTAAGGATATGATTTTCACACATCAACAATAAGCACCTGCTGCTCTGATTCGCAATCGCTGGCGATCGGAAACCTATAAAAACAACTGTTTACCCTACAAATAAGCGAGTGCCCAATGGATACGGCAACAAACAGCAGTGTGATCGTGAGTGATTCCCCCGCGGCAAGGCGAGCGGGAATGAGTGACAGCGAATGGCGAGAGGCGATTAAATTCGACAGCACCGATACGGGCTGGGTCATCATGAGTATCGGGATGGCTATCGGCGCGGGGATTGTTTTTCTCCCCGTGCAGGTAGGATTAATGGGGCTGTGGGTATTTTTGCTCTCATCAATAATTGGCTATCCGGCCATGTATTTATTCCAGCGTCTGTTTATTAATACGCTGGCGGAGTCACCGGAATGCAAAGATTATCCGAGCGTGATAAGCGGTTATTTGGGTAAGAACTGGGGCATCTTATTAGGCGCGCTCTATTTTGTGATGCTGGTGATCTGGATGTTTGTCTATTCCACTGCCATCACCAACGACAGCGCCTCCTATTTACACACCTTCGGCGTAACCGAAGGGCTAGCGTCTGAAAACCCTTTCTACGGCTTATTCCTGATCTGCATTCTGGTGGCGATCTCCTCACGTGGTGAAAAGCTGTTGTTTAAAGTCTCCAGCCTGATGGTGCTTACCAAGCTGTTTGTGGTTGCGGCGCTGGGGCTGTCGATGATTGGCCTCTGGCATTTAGCCAACGTAGGTATGCTACCGCCGATGGGCCTGTTGATTAAAAACGCCATCATTACGCTGCCTTTTACCTTAACCTCAATTCTCTTTATCCAGACCCTGAGCCCGATGGTCATCTCCTATCGCTCACGGGAAAAATCAGTTGAAGTGGCGCGCCATAAAGCGCTGCGGGCGATGAATATTGCCTTTGTTGTGTTGTTTGTGACGGTCTTTTTCTATGCTGTCTCTTTCACCCTGGCGATGGGGCACGATGAGGCGGTAAAAGCCTACGAGCAGAATATTTCCGCCCTCGCGATCGCGGCGCAGTTTATCAGCGGCGACGGCGCGGGCTGGGTCAAAATCGTCAGCGTGATCCTCAATATTTTCGCCGTCATGACCGCCTTCTTCGGCGTCTACCTCGGTTTTCGCGAGGCTACGCAGGGCATTGTGATGAATATCCTGCGCCGAAGAATGCCGACGGAGAAGATCAACGAGCGCACCGTCCAGCGCGGCATCATGCTGTTCGCTATTCTGCTGGCCTGGAGCGCGATAGTGTTAAACGCTCCCGTGCTCAGCTTCACCTCTATTTGCAGCCCGATTTTCGGCATGGTGGGCTGTCTGATCCCTGCATGGCTGGTCTACAAAGTTCCGGCGCTGCACAAATATAAAGGCGTATCGCTGGTGATTATCGTCATCACCGGGCTGCTGCTTTGTGTTTCTCCTTTCCTCGCATTCTCCTGAGGGCAAATAAGGTCGTAACGATGTCTGAGCTAACAAATCCTTTATGGAATCATTTTATTCGCGCGGTGCAGGAAGAGGTTAAACCTGCGCTTGGGTGTACGGAGCCTGTCTCACTGGCGCTGGCCTGTGCGATAGCCGCAGAGCAGCTATCCGGTGAGATCACGCAGGTTGAAGCGTGGGTGTCGCCAAACCTGTTGAAGAATGGGCTTGGCGTTACGGTGCCGGGTACGGGCATGGTCGGGTTGCCCATTGCGGCGGCGCTGGGCGCCATTGGCGGTAATGCGCAGGCCGGGCTGGAGGTGCTGAAAGATGCCTCAGCTGAGGCGCTGGCGCGCGCTAAATGCCTGCTGGCCGAGGGTAAGGTACAGGTGACGCTACAGGAGCCTTGCGATGAGATTCTCTATTCCCGCGCCTGCGTTTACGCGGGTGACGCCTCGGCAATGGTCACCATCGCCGGCGGGCATACGCGGGTGGTGGAGGTGGTGCGACAGGGCGAAACCTGTTTCACGCTTGGCGATCTTCAGGGCGAGCGTAGAGACGATCCGCTGAAGGTCCTTTCCAGCGTCTCGCTGTCGCAAATCCTCGAGTTTGTGGAACAGGTTCCCTTTGAGGCGATCCGTTTCATCCTGCAGGCGGGGCGGTTGAACGATGCGCTATCCCGTGAAGGACTCAGCGGAAAGTGGGGGCTGCACATTGGCGCAACGCTCAGTAAGCAGCGCTCGCGCGGATGGATGGCGCAGGATTTGGGCTCAGACATTGTTATCCGTACCAGCGCAGCCTCGGATGCCAGGATGGGCGGCGCGACGTTGCCAGCGATGAGTAACTCAGGCTCCGGTAATCAGGGGATCGCGGCCACCATGCCGGTTGTCGTGGTTGCTGAGCACGTTCAGGCCGATGACGAACGGCTGGCGCGGGCGCTGATGCTTTCGCATCTAACGGCAATCTATATTCACTACCAGCTTCCACGTCTGTCGGCGTTATGTGCAGCGACAACCGCTGGAATGGGCTCAGCCGCAGGGATGGCGTGGCTGATGGGCGGAGACTACCGGACAATTTCAATGGCGATAGGTAGCATGATCGGGGACGTTAGCGGGATGATCTGTGACGGCGCCTCTAACAGCTGCGCAATGAAAGTCTCAACCAGCGTCAGCAGCGCATGGAAAGCGGTGATGATGGCGCTGGATGATACTGCCGTGACGGGCTACGAGGGGATTGTGGCGCACGATGTGGAGCAATCCATAGCCAACCTGTGTTCGCTTGCGTGTCGCTCGATGCAGGAAACGGATCGGCAGATTATTGCGATTATGGCAGGAAAAGTGTCGTGATTTAATCCAACCCGTTCCCCTCACCCTAACCCTCTCCCACAGGGAGAGGGAACCGATCGAGCGAGGGGGCGTGTTTATCTTAAACCGGCAAATCAATCAGCAGCGCGCGCAGCGGCGTATCCGCCACCAGGGTAATATTCGCTTCGTCACGAATAAACGCCCCGTCGCCGCAGGTGAGCGCTTCTTTCTCTTCCGTGTGCGTCACCGCATGCACGGTCCCGTGAATCGACTGCAGATAGGCGCGCGGGCCGTGGAGCTGGAAGCTCGCCTGTTCGCCTTTCTTCAAATCGATATGATGCAGCCACACCTGCTGGCGCAGCTGCAGGCTGCCTTTGCTGCCGTCCGGCGACGCAATCAGCTGCTGCTTATCGCCGGCTAAATCTATCTTCTGCACCAGCGGGTTTTCCCGCTCTGGGCAGGCATCCAGCCACAGCTGCATACGGGTCAGCGTTTTGTCTTTGCTGAGGTTATGCTCGCTGTAGCTTATGCCGGGCTGCGTGGAAATTAATAACGCTTCGCCAGCCTTTGCCTGGACATGATTGCCCTCGCTATCGCGGTATTCTGCCTCGCCTTCCAGGATCAGGTTCAGGATATCGACTTTCGGGTACGTACGCGGCTGGAAGGAGGCGCCCGGGGCGAGCACTTCCTGATTCAACACGCGCAATGAAGCGTAACCGAGGAGTTTTGGGTCAAAGTAGTGTCCAAAGGAAAAGGTGTAGCGGGCCTGCAGCCAACCGAAATCGGCTTGTCCGCACTGTTTAGCTGTTCTTGTCGTAATCATAAACTTGACCTCTCTTTACACTAAAACAATGGTAAAGGTATGGACGCTGCATTGTTAGCCAGATATTCTGCCCGGTATGTTCAAATTTCCTGAATGAGAACGAGATGGCTAAAGAGAGAGCATTGACGCTTGAGGCGCTTCGCGTCATGGACGCGATAGACCGGCGTGGCAGCTTTGCCGCTGCGGCAGATGAACTGGGGCGCGTTCCGTCTGCGCTGAGCTATACCATGCAGAAGCTGGAGGAAGAGCTGGACGTGGTGCTTTTTGACCGCTCCGGTCATCGAACAAAATTCACCAACGTTGGCCGTATGCTGCTGGAACGTGGACGGGTGCTGCTAGAAGCGGCGGACAAACTCACCACGGACGCCGAAGCGCTGGCGCGCGGCTGGGAAACGCATCTGACGCTGGTGACCGAAGCACTCGTGCCCACAGAAGCGCTGTTCCCGCTGGTAGACAGGCTGGCCGCAAAAGCCAATACCCAGCTGTCGATCATCACCGAGGTGCTGGCAGGCGCGTGGGAGCGGCTGGAGACGGGCAGGGCGGATATCGTGATTGCGCCGGATATGCACTTCCGCTCTTCGTCTGAAATCAACTCCCGCAAGCTTTATAGCGTGATGAACGTCTACGTCGCCGCGCCGGATCACCCGATTCATCACGAGCCGGAGCCGCTCTCTGAAGTGACGCGCGTGAAGTATCGCGGCGTAGCGGTAGCAGACACCGCGCGCGAGCGCCCGGTGTTAACGGTACAGCTGCTGGATAAACAGCCGCGTTTGACCGTCACGTCGCTGGAAGATAAGCGCCAGGCGCTGCTGGCGGGATTGGGCGTGGCGACGATGCCTTATCCGTTTGTTGAAAAGGATATTGCCGAAGGGCGGCTGCGCGTAGTCAGCCCGGAATACACCAGCGAAGTGGATATTATTATGGCGTGGCGACGCGACAGCATGGGCGAAGCCAAATCGTGGTGCCTTCGCGAAATACCAAAGCTCTTTGCCCACCACAATAAATAATATCGTAGGCCCGGTAAGCGTAAGCGCCACCGGGCTCTGATTTACATGCCGGCTTTCGGGTCCGGACCAAAGCGGTTTTCACCCGGCGTGCCGTTCTGGCAGTTGAAGATCAAAATCACGATCCAGCCAATGACCGGAATCAACAGCAGCAATAACCACCAGGCTGAACGATCGGTATCATGCAGGCGGCGGAACTGCACGGCCCAGGAAGGCAGCAGAATAAACACGCCGTAAATTGACGTCAGAATGCCTTCACCCCCCGCCCGTTCCCAGCCAAGAATTTTATCGATAATGCCCAGCACCATGATGAGAACGAAGTTCACCAGAATGAACATCCAATATTCTTTGCGGCGGGCGCGGCCACCAAATCCAACGTAGTTGCGCAGTACTTTTAAATACCAGTCCATTTTTCCTTGCCTCTTTAATCAGTCAATCACTTGTTTTCTAAGCGATCGAGGTAAGGATAGATGGATATGATGAATTAAAAAAGGGTATCTATTGATACCCTTTATATTTATCCGAAGCGGACGTCGCGCCCGTGCGGTTCATCCAGATCCTGCCACGGGCCAATGGAGATAATGCCCGTTGGGTTAATGGTCTTATGGCTCCGGTAGTAATGGGTGCGGATATGGTCAAAATCGACCGTTTCGGCAATGCCCGGCATCTGGTAGATGTCGCGCAGGAAACCATACAGGTTCAGATAGTCGCTGATGCGATGCTTATCGCACTTAAAGTGGGTGACGTAGACCGGATCGAAGCGTACCAGCGTGGTCCAGAGGCGGATATCCGCTTCCGTCAGCCGATCGCCCGTCAGGTAGCGGTGCTGGCCGAGGATCTGCTCCAGACGCTCCAGGGATTCAAACACTTTCCCGACCGCTTCGTCGTAGGCTTCCTGGCTGGTGGCAAAGCCGGCCTTATAGACGCCGTTGTTTACGTTGTCGTAGATCCAGCCGTTAAGCTCGTCAATCTTGCCGCGCAGCTCAACCGGATAGTAATCCCCGGCGCGAGCGCCGTGCGCGTCAAACGCGGTATTGAACATGCGGATAATCTCCGCCGATTCATTGCTGACGATCGTCTGGTTTTTCTTGTCCCACAGCACCGGTACGGTGACGCGACCCGTGTAGTGCGGATCGGCGCGCAGATAAAGCTGGTAGAGGAAATCGTGGTGGTAAAGGTCATCGCCGGTGGCGGCAGGGAAATCACTGTCGAACGTCCAGCCGTTTTCCAGCATCAGCGGGTTCACCACCGAAACCGGAATGAGCGATTCGAGGCCTTTCAGTTTACGCACAATCAGCGTGCGGTGCGCCCACGGGCAGGCGAGAGAGACGTACAGATGATAACGATCTTTCTCCGCGGCAAAACCACTTTCTCCGCTTGGACCGGCTGCACCGTCAGCGGTAAGCCAGTTACGGAAGGCCGAAACAGAGCGCTTGAAGCGACCACCGGTGGATTTGGTGTCATACCAGACATCCTGCCAGACGCCGTCTACGAGTTGTCCCATTTTTTTCTCCTCCGTCAGATAGCAAAAGCGAGGAGATATCTCCTCGCTTTGAATTTATTCAGTATAGCGTGCTTACCACTTCTTATTCAGAAGGCGGTCGATGCTGTACGCGCCTGGACCCGTGATAGCCAGCAGCAGGAAGCCGCCTGCGATGGTCAGGTTTTTCATGAACATCAGGGAGTTCACGCCTTCAGCAAAGTTGCTGTGGAAGATGAACGCCGTCAGCAGGGTAAAGCCTGCGGTGAACAGTGCAGTGGTGCGGGTCAGGAAGCCGAACAGCACTGCCAGGCCGCCGCCGAACTCAAGCAGAATGGTCAGTGGCAGCAGGAACCCCGGCACGCCCATGGCTTCCATATACTGCTGGGTACCCGCATAGCCGGTGATTTTGCCCCAACCTGCGGTGATGAACAGAATTGGCATCAGAATACGCGCTACCAGTACACCAACATCTTCTAATTTTTTCATTTTACTCTCCAGGAAACCACATCAGCGGCTGAACTTTAAATGTGTGCAAATTCGGGTAGATACCGCGTCTTTGCTGTCGATGGAGAGAATCATAAACGGGGCGTGAGACAATTGTTAGCAAGGAAAACTGTCAATCTTTATCAAAGATATTGAGTAAGGGAGCGTGCGGGCTGGTGCCCTCACCCCATCCCTCTCCCACAGGGAGAGGGTGCAAAAACAAAAAACGGTAACCAGGGTTACCGTTTTGCTTTTATCACCGTAACTGCTGCTGACGAATCGTTGATTTCACCAGACGCCAGGCGCTCCAGGCACCAAAGCCGCGCCGTGCCCAGCGGATCAGCATATTAGGATGACGAACGGACCAGATAGCCATCACGCTGCTACCGACCAGCGCCCATGAGCGCAGGCTCAGGACGGTGTTCCAGCCGCGGTCAAATCGACGGGTTGATTCAACCCAGTCGCGACGGCTGGCGGCCAGATCCAGCCGCTGCTGCTGGATCTGGCTCAACAGATAGGCCTTTCGCTTTTGACGTTCGGCTGTGCTGCTCACGATTTATCATCCTCCAGCAGCGAACGATCGTTGGCTAACTCCTGGCGCGTATGGCGCAGGAAGGTGGACGTGCGCGCTTTGTGCAGCGTCCAGAGGCCGCCAATCAGTGCTGCAACCAGCAGAACGACGGTGGTGGCAATCATGGCATTGAGCCGATACTGCGGATCAATTGCCCAGATGATTAACACCATCAGGCTCATCAGACCGAAGGCGGCGAAGAGCATGGTAAGTCCAAGCATCAGCAGCATCTGGAAGAGATTCGCTTTCTCCTCTTCCAGCTCGACGACTGCCAACCGGACGCGCGTTTCGGCAATGCCGACCAGCGTGGTTAAAATACGCTGGCCGATACCGAGGACGTTATTAGCAGGCCCTTGTGCGTGACGAGGATCTTCCATAATCAGCGACGCGTCAGCAGAACACCAAGCACCACGCCCACTGCGGCACCAATGCCTACACCCGTCCATGGATTATCACGAACGTACTCATCTGCACGCGCGGCGGCTTCACGGGTCTGTTTTGCCAGCGCATCACCGGTTTCACCCAGGCGATAGCGGCTCTCTTTCAGCGCTTGCTCTGCTTTGCTGCGCAGTTTGCTGACTTCTTCTTTCGACTTATCGGCAGAAGAGTTCAGCACCTCTTCCAGGGTGTCCGCCAGGGATTTCAGCTCAGCGCGCAGATGTTCTGAAGTTGTATCTTTTGACATGATTCTCTCCTGTTAAGATTTCCGTTAACTTAATAATCGCGAGCTTCCAGCGCTTTCAGTTCGTCCTGCGCTTCTTGCAACTTCCTCTCGCGTTTAGCAATCTTATCCGCATCCCCTTTCTCTTTCGCTTCCTGCAGGTCTTGAAGGCGCTCGGCTATCTCGTCCTTTTGCTCAGCGATTTTTTTCTGATGATCGGCACGCAGCTTGCTATCCGTGCAATTGTCTTTCACTTCGCTCAGCGCTTTTTTCAGGCCGTCCACACGGTGCTGATTGTTATGCTTTTCGGCATAGCTGATTTCACGCTGAATATCCTTTTCTTTCTCCTGACAGAGAGAGGCGGCGAAGGATGCTGTGCTTAAAGAAAAAAGGGCCAGAGCCAGAGTGATGCGGTATTTCATTATCGAAACCTTCCATTGTGTTACGGCGTGAGCCGTGTTCCAAATTAATGCGAAGAACATCTGAGGGGTGCTCCGCATACTTAAGCATAGTAAGTAAACGGGGGATTCACCAAAGTGAGTGAAAAGATTCGGAATCCTGGTAATTATCCAAACCGATGCGACGTATCGCGTAACCGTGACATCCATGAAGCAACGTGGCTATCGTCATCCTGCTGAGCAATGATGTAACCCTGCGGCAGGGTTCGGTCAAGCACTGCTTTAGCCGCTGCGCTTTGTGCGCTTGAGTCAAATTTTATCAGCAGCACATCGTCCTGCGGCGTGATGCTCTTGAAGCGGATCCCGTTTGCGTCCAGGTGGTGCCAGACCGAAAAGCCGTCCGGCACGCTGGCACCCTGTTTGACAGGGCGGATAGCCAGCGTTGACTCTTGATGCTGTAACGCAGACCATACCACAATCAACGCGCTGAACATCATCAGCACGACCATGGCATAAGACAAGCGACGCAAAGAGATCCGGGGGGAAACCATGGTTAACCCCTGGCCCCGTATTTCTTTTTCCACAACACCACCAGCGAACCTACCAGACCGAAGACCAGAAGGACGACGGGCAGCAGCATCAGACACGACATGAGCTGGTCTTCGTATTTCATAAAGACCGGCGTTTTGCCCAGGGCGTAGCCCAGCGTGGTCAGGATCAGGACCCACAGCAGGCCGCTCATCCAGTTAAAGAACTGGAAGCGGGCGCTGCTCAGCCCGGAAAGCCCGGCGATCGTAGGTAAAAGGGTGCGAACAAACGCGATAAAGCGGCCGACCAGCAGCGCTGAAAGCCCGTGCTTGTGGAAAAGATGGTGCGCGCGCTGATGGTAATGCGCCGGAAGGTGCGAAAGCCAGTTTTGGACGAGCCGCGTATTGCCAAGCCATCGACCCTGAATGTAACTCACCCAGCAGCCGAGGCTGGCCGCTATGGTCAACAACACCACGGTCTGTGGGAAAGACATCGCCCCTTTTGCACAGAGTACGCCGACCAGAACCAGCAGGCTGTCGCCCGGTAAAAAGGCGGCCGGAAGCAGTCCGTTCTCAAGAAACAGGATCATAAACAGGACGAAATAGAGCATGCCAATCATGGAAGGGTTGGCCAGCGTTTCGAAATCCTGAGCCCAAAGGGCGTTCAGTAGTTGGGTCAAAAGTTCCATTCAGTGTTCCTGGAAATCGGTTAACGTCTCGCCTGTTATCCGGGAAAAACAGCACGGCGACGTTGTTATGATTTCATTATGGTCGCTCGCGGACACATTGAGGTGTGGCCAACACTGTTCCCTGTTAATTGGCTGGTTAGCAAGCACTAACTTACAAAATAACGAAGTGAATCCAATTGTAACAAAGCCCGACGTTCTGCGTCACAGAATTTGCAGGGGTGAAATGATTTTGGCGTAAGGCCGGGGAGGGAGCGAGGAGTTTTACAAAGGCTGACACTATATATGTTTTGCTTACCCCTGGGTCCCGAGAGGCGCAGCGAAGCGCCTGCCAGGAGAAAGGGAAACTATTTTGCCTGATTGGCCGCCGTATCGAGGTGAACGACAGGATTATCCGCAAAAAGATAGCGATCGGCGTTAAATTCGAAGTCGTCACTGGTTTCATTGAACAGCATCAGCTTGGTGTTTTCCAGGTGCTGCCACATGGCCAGCTTCGCGGCATGCGGATCTTTGCGAATCAGGGCTTTAAGAATCTGGTCGTGATCGTCACACCAGTTATCCACGGTGCGCAAATCAATATGATCGTGCAGTTTCTTCCAGTACGGGTTGTGAACGCGCTGAGTCCACATTTTTTCCACGATTGCGGCCAGCGCCGTATTCTGGGTTGCCAGCGCCACCTGAACGTGAAACTGAAGGTCCCATTCGGAATCGCGGAAACATTTTTCCTTACGCGCGTTCTCCTGAATTTCCATCAGCTTCATGATGTCCTGCTTGGTCACCTGGGTCGCCGCAAATTCCGCAATATTGCTTTCGATCAGCTGGCGAGCCTGGAGCAGCTCAAACGGACCGTAGCTGGCAAATTCCAGACTTTCGTCCGGTGCGGGGGAGTGTTTTGCCTGGTTTGAAATAACGTGAATACCGGAACCTTTGCGTACCTCAACGTAGCCTTCTACTTCCAGCATGATGATGGCTTCGCGCACCACCGTGCGGCTCACGCTTTTTTCGTCCGCAATAAAACGCTCAGCGGGAAGTTTATCACCAACAAGATAGACGCCTTGCTCAATGCGATCTTTCAGCTCGGCGGCAAGCTGTTGATATAAACGACGTGGTTCGGTGATTTCCATATGCGCTCCAGGCAGGGTACGGCGATATATTTGTTATACCACTTTTGCGCATCAGTCTCCAGATTCCGCCATGAAAAAAGCCGCTACAGAGCGGCCTTTAAATGCCCGGCGGCGCTTCGCTTGCGCGGGCCTACGGGGTTTGTAGGCCGGGTCAGGCGAAGCCGCCACCCGGCACTGCAGCGCTAACTCTGCGTTGCCGGCCCCCCAAGGGACTCTTTTGCCAGCTCGTCTGCGGATTTGCTTTTCAGCACCGTCCAGATAACTACCGCGCCCAGCAGGTCGAAGATAGCCAGTACCGCGAACAGCGGGCTGAAACCGATAGTATCTGCGAGCGCACCGACCACCAGCGCAAACATGGTGCTTGCGGTCCAGGCAGCCATGCCGGTCAGGCCGTTGGCGGTGGCCACTTCGTTACGACCAAAGACGTCGGAAGAGAGCGTAATCAGCGCGCCGGACAGGGACTGATGGGCAAAACCACCAATACACAGCAGACCAATTGCAACGTAAGGGCTGGTGAAGAGACCGATCATGCCCGGGCCAATCATCAGCAGCGCGCCCATGGTGACCACCATCTTACGGGAAACAATCAGGTTTACGCCGAACCAGCGCTGGAACAGCGGTGGCAGGTAGCCGCCGACGATACAGCCCAGGTCAGCGAACAGCATTGGCATCCAGGCGAACATGGCGATCTCTTTCAGGTTAAAGCCGTACACTTTAAACATGAACAGCGGGATCCAGGCGTTGAAGGTACCCCAGGCCGGTTCTGCCAGGAAGCGCGGCAGGGCGATACCCCAGAACTGACGGGTGCCCAGGATCTGCCAGACGGACATTTTTTTGCCGTTGTCGGTCTGGTGCTGAGATTCCTGACCATTAATGATGTAGTCACGTTCTTCTTCAGAAAGTTTTTTCTGGTCACGCGGGTGTTTATAGAAGATCAGCCACGCCATTGCCCAGGCAAAGCTCAGCACACCGGAGATGATGAACGCCATCTGCCAGCTGTGCATCACGATAGCCCACACCACCAGCGGCGGTGCAATCATCGCGCCGATGGAGGAACCCACGTTGAAGTAGCCTACGGCAATTGAACGCTCTTTTGCCGGGAACCACTCGGAGCTGGCCTTGAGGCCTGCCGGGATCATTGCTGCTTCAGCCGCACCGACCGCACCGCGCGCCAGTGCCAGACCGCCCCAGCTGCCTGCCAGTGCTGTTGCACCGCAGAAAACCGCCCATGCTACGGCGAAGAAGGCGTAACCGATTTTGGTACCCAGAACATCCAGAACATAGCCTGCAACAGGCTGCATGATGGTATAAGCCGCGGAATAAGCAGCAATGATGTAGGAGTATTGCTGCGTGGTGATATGCAATTCTTCCATCAACGTTGGAGCCGCTGCTGCCACGGTGTTACGCGTCAGGTAGCCCAGCACGGTGCCGAGCGTCACCAGTGCGATCATATACCAACGTAACCCTTTAATTTTACGCATGTAAAACCTCATCGTTATGTTATTTCCGTGCCGGGGCACGGCAACAACTCAACCGTTGCCGGGAGCTGTTCTGTAACGGGAGGGGCGTAACCGGGAAAACTTCCCGGAACGGCCCGAACCTTGCCATAAGTAATCGTGCATAAGTCGGTTTCCGTACCGTTAAATCCGATGTCTCTAACACCGGCAATGCATTCCGTCGGCTTATAGTTTGCGACGGCGAAAAGATAACTTGTCATACAACTTTAAAAGGTGAGTGACATCACAAAAGTGTGATTCTTTGTGGGGACATTATTCGGTTTGAATAAAGCCAGTACTGGCGCGGCCTGCGCGAGGGTTTACTCCATTTGGGGTAATTTATTTGTCGACGTTTATTGATCTAACTCACGAAAAAAACTTCGGTGGGTGGAAATTGGTGTGATAACTTTGCAGCATATGAACATACGCTTTCAGACGCTCTCGTTACGAGGAAGACGATAATGACGCCGTTTATGACCGAAGATTTCCTGCTAGATACTGAATTTGCTCGCCGCCTGTATCACGACTACGCAAAAGACCAGCCGATTTTCGACTACCACTGTCATTTACCGCCGCAGCAGGTTGCCGAAAATTACCGTTTCAAAAACCTGTATGACATCTGGCTGAAGGGTGATCACTATAAATGGCGCGCCATGCGCACCAACGGCGTGGCCGAGCGCCTGTGTACCGGTGACGCGACCGACCGCGAGAAGTTTGACGCCTGGGCGGCTACCGTGCCGCATACCATCGGCAACCCGTTATACCACTGGACGCACCTCGAGCTGCGTCGTCCGTTTGGCATCACCGGTAAACTGCTCTCCCCAACTACCGCGGATGAAATCTGGGATCAATGTAATGAGCTGCTGGCGCAGGATAACTTCTCCGCGCGCGGCATCATGAAGCAGATGAACGTGAAGATGGTCGGCACCACTGACGATCCTGTCGACTCCCTGGAGCACCACGCGGTCGTCGCTCAAGACGCCTCTTTTGATATCAAAGTGCTGCCAAGCTGGCGTCCGGATAAAGCCTTCAACATTGAGCAGGCCACCTTTAACGACTACATGGCGAAGCTGGCTGAAGTGTCTGACACCGACATTCGTCGTTTTGCCGACCTGCAGAGCGCGCTGACCAAACGTCTGGATCACTTTGCGGCGCACGGCTGTAAAGTGTCTGACCACGCGCTGGACGTGGTGCTCTTTGCCGAGTCTAACGAAGCCGAGCTGGACAGCATTCTGGCGCGCCGCCTGTCCGGTGAAGCGCTGAGCGAGCACGAAGTTGCCCAGTTCAAAACCGCTGTGCTGGTCTTCCTCGGCGCGGAATATGCCCGTCGCGGCTGGGTGCAGCAGTACCACATTGGCGCGCTGCGCAATAACAACCAGCGTCAGTTCAAGCTGCTGGGCGCGGACGTGGGCTTCGACTCCATCAACGACCGCCCGCTGGCGGAAGAGCTTTCTAAGCTGCTGAGCAAACAGAACGAACAAAACCTGCTGCCGAAAACCATTCTGTACTGCCTGAACCCGCGCGATAACGAAGTGCTGGGCACCATGATCGGTAACTTCCAGGGTGAAGGAATGCCGGGCAAGATGCAGTTCGGCTCCGGCTGGTGGTTTAACGATCAGAAGGACGGCATGGAGCGCCAGATGACGCAGCTGGCACAGCTGGGCCTGTTAAGCCGCTTTGTCGGCATGCTGACCGACAGCCGCAGCTTCCTGTCCTACACTCGCCACGAGTACTTCCGTCGCATTCTGTGCCAGATGATTGGCCGCTGGGTGCAGGCTGGCGAAGCCCCGGCGGATATCCAGCTGCTGGGCGAAATGGTGAGAAACATCTGCTTTAACAATGCGCGTGATTACTTCGCCATTGAACTGAACTAAGGCCGTTTGAGGTTGATATGCAATACATCAAAATCCATTCGCTGGATAACGTTGCCGTCGCGCTGGCGGATCTGGCCGAAGGGACGGAAGTCACTTTCGATAACCAGTCCGTCACGTTACGCCAGGCCATTGGACGTGGACATAAATTTGCCCTGATCCCCATTGCGAAAGGGGAGAACGTGGTGAAGTACGGCTTGCCCATCGGCCATGCGCTGGCGGATATTGCGCCGGGTGAGTACATTCATTCCCACAATACCCGCACCAATCTCAGCGATCTGGATGAGTACAGCTATCAACCTGATTTCCAGGCGGAAGCCGATCAGCCGGCGGATCGTGACGTTCAGATCTACCGTCGCGCCAGCGGCGAGGTGGGGATCCGCAACGAGCTGTGGATCCTCCCGACCGTCGGGTGCGTTAACGGGATCGCGCGTCAGATTCAGACGCGCTTCCTGAAAGAGACCAACGATGCCGAAGGCACCGACGGCGTGCATCTGTTTAGCCACACCTACGGATGCTCCCAGCTGGGCGACGACCACATCAATACCCGCACCATGCTGCAAAACATGGTGCGCCACCCGAATGCGGGCGCGGTGCTGGTGATTGGCCTCGGCTGTGAGAACAACCAGGTCGACGCCTTCCGCGAAACGCTGGGCGAGTTCGACCCTGAGCGCGTGCACTTTATGGTGTGCCAGCATCAGGACGACGAGGTGGAAGCGGGCCTGGAGCAGCTTCACCAGCTGTACGACGTTATGCGCCACGACAGGCGCGAGCCGGGCAAGCTGAGCGAGCTGAAGTTTGGTCTGGAGTGCGGCGGGTCTGATGGCCTGTCCGGGATCACCGCCAACCCGATGCTGGGCCGTTTCTCGGACTATACGATCGCCAACGGCGGTACCACCGTGCTGACCGAGGTGCCGGAGATGTTTGGCGCAGAGCGTATTCTGATGAGCCACTGCCGCGACGAAGAGACGTTTGAGAAAACCGTCACCATGGTGAACGACTTCAAACAGTACTTCATTGCCCACAACCAGCCGATTTATGAGAACCCGTCGCCGGGGAACAAAGCGGGCGGTATCACTACGCTTGAGGAAAAATCCCTCGGCTGCACCCAGAAGGCGGGCGCCAGCCAGGTGGTTGACGTGCTGCGCTACGGTGAACGCCTGAAATCGCATGGCCTGAACCTGCTGAGCGCACCGGGTAACGATGCGGTTGCCACCAGCGCGCTGGCCGGTGCCGGTTGTCACATGGTGCTGTTCAGCACCGGGCGCGGCACGCCGTACGGCGGGTTTGTGCCGACGGTGAAAATCGCCACCAACAGCGAGCTGGCGGCGAAGAAAAAACACTGGATCGACTTCGATGCGGGCCAGCTGATCCACGGCAAAGCGATGCCGCAGCTGCTGAATGAATTTGTCGATCTCATCGTGGAATTTGCTAACGGCAAGCAGACCTGCAACGAGAAGAACGACTTCCGCGAGCTGGCGCTCTTTAAGAGCGGTGTGACGCTTTAATCGGTGCGGCCTGATGCCCTCTCCCACGGGAGAGGGTACAAACACTAAAACGGCAACCTCAGGGTTGCCGTTTTGCTGTTAACCTCGCACGGCGTTCTTCGCCAAACGCGCGTCTTCCGCCTGGCACACGGCGGCGGTGAACATCACGTCAGTGGAGGAGTTGATCGCCGTCTCGCAGGAGTCCTGCAATACGCCGATGATAAAGCCTACCGCCACCACCTGCATGGCGATCTCGTTCGGGATGCCGAACATATTGCACGCCAGAGGGATCAGCAGCAGGGAGCCGCCCGCCACGCCGGATGCGCCGCAGGCGCAGAGCGCAGCAACCACGCTGAGCAGCAGCGCCGTTGGCAGATCCACGGGAATACCCAGCGTATTAACCGCAGCCAGCGTCAGCACCGTGATGGTAATTGCCGCCCCCGCCATATTGACGGTTGCGCCCAGCGGGATCGATACGGAGTACGTATCGCGATCCAGGTTCAGCTTCTCACACAGCGACATATTGACCGGAATATTCGCCGCCGAACTGCGGGTGAAGAAGGCGGTCACGCCGCTTTCGCGCAGGCACATCAGCACCAGCGGGTACGGGTTACGACGGGTCTGCAGGAACACCAGCAGCGGGTTAATCACCAGCGCTACAACGGCCATACAGCCGATCAACACCAGCAGCAGTTGAGCATAGCCCCACAATGCGCCAAAACCCGTTGTTGCCAGCGTCGATGCGACCAGACCAAAAATACCAATCGGTGCGAAGCGGATCACCACCGTCACAATAAAGGTCACGGCGTTAGAAACGTCGGTGATCAGGTTTTTAGTCGTGTCATTGCTATGGCGCAGGGCAAAACCAAGGCCAACCGCCCACACCAGAATGCCAATATAGTTGGCGTTAATCAGCGCATGAATCGGGTTTGCCACAATACTCATCAGCAGGCCGTGCACCACCTCAACAATACCCGCGGGCGGCGTAATGTCGGTTGCGCCGGTAGTCAGCTGCAGCGTGGAAGGGAAGATAAAGCTCACTACGACTGCAGTCAGCGCGGCGGAGAACGTACCCAGCAGGTACATCCACAGAATCGGGCGGATATTGGTTTTCTGCCCTTGCTGATGGTTGGCGATTGAAGCCATCACCAGCGTCAGAACCAGAACCGGCGCGACTGCTTTCAGGGCACCTACGAACAGCGTGCCGAGCAGGCCGGTGGCCTCGGCGGCAGGTTTTGAGATCAGTGCCAGCGCGACGCCGAGCACCAGGCCAACCAGTATTTGCTTAACGAGGCTGCCGCGCGACAGACGCGCAAACAGACCAGACGAGGATGCGGTCATGGAGATTCCTTAAGTGAAATTGCGTTCCATCCCGGATGTGCTCTAGGTCACATTTATGTCCGGATGTAAGTAAATGTTTGCCTGGTCGAGTATAGGGAAAGCGCGTACGGAGGGAAGCGTAAAATGCTGGATTTTACGTGTTGCATCATATTTTTTAACTACTTCGTTACAAAAGTGTGTTCACCCTCTCCCCGTGGGAGAGGGCCGGGGTGAGGGTATCAGCCCGCACCGAACGTTTTACTAAACCTGCTGCTTCTTATCGTGCTGGCGGTTAACCCAGGTATTGATAAGCAGCGTCACGATCAGAATGCCAAACACCACGCCGAGCGAAATGGCGATCGGGATGTGGTAGAAATCGACGATCAGCATCTTGATACCGATAAACACCAGAATCACCGACAGGCCGTACTTCAGCATCGAGAAGCGCTCCGCCGCGCCCGCAAGCAGGAAGTACATCGCACGCAGGCCGAGGATCGCAAACAGGTTAGAGGTCAGGACGATGAACGGGTCGGTGGTGACGGCAAAGATTGCCGGGATGCTGTCGACCGCGAAAATCACGTCGCTCAGCTCGACCAGAATCAGCACCAGCAGCAGCGGGGTGGCGAAGAGCAGGCCGTTCTTGCGCACGAAGAAGTGCTCGGTTTCGATCTTGTCCGTCATGCGCAGGTGGCTGCGGATCCACTTCACCAGCGGCTTCTCGCCAATGCCGGTTTCGTCTTCCTTCGCCAGCGCCATTTTGACACCGGTGAACAGCAGGAACGCGCCGAAGACGTACAGCAGCCATTCGAACTGGGTAATCAGCCAGCTGCCGGCGAAGATCATAATGGTGCGCAGAATAATCGCGCCCAGCACGCCATAGACCAGCACGCGACGCTGCAGGGCTGCCGGTACGGCAAAGTAGCTGAAGAGCATCAGCCAGACGAAGACGTTATCAACCGCAAGGGCTTTTTCAATCAGATAGCCGGTGAGGAAAGCGAGGGCCTGAGGATCGGCCACCGCGCGGCCTTCGGTTGAGGCCAAATACCACCAGAAGGCGGCACAGAACAGCAGAGAGAGGGTAACCCACACCAGGGACCAGGCCGCAGCCTGTTTGATGCTCATGCCGTGCGCGCCGCGACGACCCTGCAAAAAGAGGTCGATCGCCAGCATGATGAGCACGACAACCGCGAATCCGCCCCACAACATTGGAGTGCCGACAGAATGCATACTATTTTCCTTACACATAAAAAACAAAAACGGCCATGGTCAGAAGACGATAGCCGTTAGCTTTTTATGCATAGACCTCGCCTTCCGGCAAGGTCTCACTTACAACCACGAGGGTTGCCCGGCGACCGGATGCGTGTTTAACGCATCGTAATGACGATCCACCGGCGAAGAAGTTACTCCCCTTTGCAGGTAACAAAATATGTCAGACCATTGGTTTCGTCAATGGTCTGCACGGTTTCATTACACAGCTTTACGCGATCGCTTCCGCGCCTACGCCGTCTGCCGGGAACACCACGCCGGTCTGGCGGCGGATCTCCGTCTGCAGCTTCGCCGTGGTGCGGCTCACCGCAAGGCCTGGGTGATTCACTTCGTTGTCTTCTACCAGACGGGCGAAGACCTCTGCCTCATAGAGCATAGTGTTAATATGCTGAGGCTGCGTCAGCTCCTGCGCTTTGCCCCCGCGCGGCACAATGCTTACCTTCTGGCATTCCGAGATCTTCTCGATAACCAGCGAGCCGGCTTCACCCTGAATCTCGCTTGGCAGCACCGAATCGCTCACTTTGGAATGCTGCAGCGTGACGCTGAAATCACCGTAGTCCAGCACCACCAAACCGTGCGCATCCACGCCGCTTTCCAGCAGGCTGGCGGTGGCCGTCACGCCGTGCGGCTCGCCCCACAGCGCCACGGCGGAGGCCAGGCAGTAAAAACCGATATCCATAATCGAGCCGTTAGAGAAGGCCGGGTTGAAGGTATTTGGGTTTTCACCGTCCAGATAGCGCTGGTAGCGCGACGAGTACTGGCAGTAGTTGATAAAGGCTTTGCGCACTTTGCCAATTTTCGGCAGGGACTGCTGCAACAGCAGGAAGTTTGGCAGGCTCGCCGTTTTGAATGCTTCGAACAGCACCACCTGGTTTTCGCGGGCAAGCGCAATGGCGGCTTCCACTTCCTCGATATTTGAGGCCAGCGGCTTCTCGCAAATCACATGCTTTTTATGGCTCAAGAACAGCTTTGTCTGCGGGAAGTGCAGGGAGTTCGGGCTGGCGATATAGACCGCGTCAATGGCGTCGCTTTGCGCCATTTCGTCGAGCGAGGTGAACAGATGTTCTACCAGGTAGTCGTTCGCGAAGCTCTGCGCCTGCTCGAGGCTGCGGGAATAGACTGCAGTGAGCTTATATTTGCCGGTTTCGTGGGCGGCGTCGACGAACTGGCGCGTGATCCAGTTCGTACCGATGACTGCGAAACGTATCATAAACGTTTACGTACTCCGTAGCTGGGAACCTTTAGCCACTGTAGCACGGGATTATTGCAAAACCAGTGCGCTATTCCGCATTACCATTTAACGATAAATGCGTAAGCCATAGCCGGGTATCAAACTCCAGCTGGTGGTACTGCGGCTCCATATGGCAGCACAGGGAATAGAACGCTTTGTCGTGCTCTTTCTCTTTCAGATGCGCCAGCTCATGCACGACGATCATCCTTAGAAACGCTTCCGGCGCGTTACGGAACACCGTCGCGACGCGAATTTCGGCCTTCGCCTTCAGCCTGCCGCCCTGCACGCGGGAGATGGCGGTGTGCAGGCCGAGCGCGTTTTTCAGCACGTGGATCTTGTTGTCGTACATTACCTTGTTGATCGGCGGCGCGCTCTTCAGATATCGGCTTTTCAGATCCTGCGTATACTGCCAGAGGGCCTTATCGGTCGCGAAATCGTGCGTGCCGGGATAGCGTTTTTCCAGCACCGCGCCGAGCTTCTGCTCGGCAATCAGGCTGCGAACCTGAGTAAGTAAATGCTCCGGATAGCCCTGGAGATAAGTAAGTTGGTTCATCAACGCCCCAAATCGACAATAAAACGGGTATACTCACGCACCCTCTTCAGGGATACGCCAAATTTTACCATTCAGGAGGGCCGATGAGCCACTTAGACAACGGTTTCCGTTCACTCAACCTTAAACGTTTCCCGGAAACGGACGACGTTAACCCGCTCATGGCGTGGGAAGCGGCGGATGAATATCTGCTGCAGCAGTTGGATGAGACTGAAATCCGCGGCCCGGTTTTGATCCTGAATGACGCGTTTGGCGCCCTGGGATGCGCCCTGGCAGAACACACGCCTTACAGCATCGGCGATTCCTACCTGAGCGAGCTGGCGACGCGTGAAAACCTGCGCCATAACGACATCGAAGAGTCCAGCGTGAAGTTCCTCGACAGCACCGCGGACTACCCGCAGGCGCCGGGCGTAGTGCTGATCAAAGTGCCAAAAACCATGGCGCTGCTGGAGCAGCAGCTTCGCGCGCTGCGTAAAGTGGTGACGCCTGAAACGCGCATTATCGCGGGCGCCAAAGCGCGCGATATTCACACCTCGACGCTGGAGCTGTTTGAGAAAGTGCTCGGCCCGACCACCACGACGCTGGCCTGGAAAAAAGCGCGCCTGATCAACTGTACGTTCAGCGCACCGGAGCTGGCCGACGCGCCAGAGACCCTGAGCTGGAAGCTGGAAGGCACCGACTGGACCATCCACAACCATGCGAACGTCTTCTCCCGTACCGGGCTGGATATCGGCGCGCGTTTCTTCATTGAAAATCTGCCGGAAAACCTGGAAGGCGAAATCGTCGATCTGGGCTGCGGCAACGGCGTGATTGGCCTGACGCTGCTGGCGAAGAATCCGGACGCCAGCGTGGTGTTCAGCGACGAGTCGCCAATGGCGGTGGCCTCCAGCCGTCTGAACGTGGAAACCAACATGCCGGAAGCGCTGGACCGCTGCGAGTTTATGATCAACAACGCGCTGTCTGGCGTAGAGCCGTTCCGCTTCAACGCGGTGTTCTGCAACCCGCCGTTTCACCAGAAGCACGCCCTGACGGATAACGTCGCCTGGGAGATGTTCCACCACGCGCGCCGTTGCCTGAAAATCAACGGCGAGCTGTACATCGTGGCGAACCGCCACCTGGACTACTTCCACAAGCTGAAGAAGATTTTCGGTAACTGCACCACCGTTGCAACCAACAACAAGTTCGTGGTGTTGAAAGCGGTGAAGCTGGGGCGTCGTCGGTAAGATTGGGTATGTGCGGCCTGATGCCCTCACCCCAACCCTCTCCCACAGGGAGAGGGAGCAAACCCGGCAATGTCCTAGATCGCCAGAGCTAACTTCGTCCCCTGCGCAATTGCCCGCCGCGCGTCCAGCTCCATCGCCACGTCACATCCGCCAATCAAATGCACCGTTTTACCGGCTTCGCGCAGCGGATCCGCCAGATCCCGCTTCGGCTCCTGCCCGGCACATAGAATGACATTATCCACGCGCAGCAGCTGCGGCTCGCCGCCGATCGTGACGTGCAAGCCCTCGTCGTCGATCTTCTGGTAGCTTACCGCCGGGATCATCTTCACACCCCGTGACAGCAGGGTGGCGCGGTGGATCCAGCCCGTGGTTTTGCCCAGCCCTTCGCCAGGCTTGCTGGCCTTACGCTGCAGCATCACGATCTGGCGAGGGCTTTTCGGCAGCTGCGGCCCTTCCGGGCGTAGCCCGCCGGACTGCTTCAGGCTGGTGTCGATACCCCATTCCACGCAAAACTCGGCAATGTTCTGGCTGGTGGCCTCGCCCGGCTGGCTTAAGTACATGGCGGTGTCAAAACCGATGCCTCCGCAGCCGATAATCGCCACCTTCTCGCCAACCGGCGTTTTGTCACGCAGCACGTCCAGATAGCTCAATACCTTCGGATGATCGATACCCTCGATCGCAGGCAGTCGCGGGGCGATCCCGCTTGCCAGAATCACTTCATCAAAACCGATCAGATCCGGCGCGTTCACAAACCGGCTGAGTTGTAGATCGACGCCCGTCAGGTCGATCATCCGGCGGTAGTAGCGCAGGGTCTCGTAGAACTCCTCTTTGCCGGGGATCTGTTTGGCGATATTAAACTGGCCGCCAATCTCCGCCAGCGCGTCAAACAGCGTCACGCTGTGCCCGCGTGAAGCGGCATTCACCGCGAACGCCAGCCCCGCTGGACCCGCGCCCACCACGGCCAGGCGTTTTTTATTGACCGCCGGAACGACCGGCATTTTGGTTTCGTGGCAGGCGCGCGGGTTGACGAGGCAGGAGGTGACCTTGCCGACGAAGATCTGATCCAGACAGGCCTGGTTACAGCCGATGCAGGTATTAATCTCATCCGCCCGGCCGCTCTGCGCCTTGGACAGCAGCTCGGCATCCGCAAGGAACGGGCGCGCCATCGATACCATATCGGCATCGCCGCGTGATATCACATCGTCCGCCACCTGCGGGTCGTTAATGCGGTTAGTGGTGACCAGCGGAACGGACACTTTGCCTTTCAGCTTGCGCGTCACCCAGCTAAACGCCGCGCGCGGCACCGGCGTGGCGATGGTCGGGATGCGCGCTTCGTGCCAGCCAATGCCGGTGTTAATGATGGTGGCACCCGCGGCTTCAATCGCCTGCGCCAGCTGCACGGTTTCGTCGAACGTGCCGCCGCCCTCCACCAGGTCGAGCATCGACAGGCGGAAGATGATGATAAAGTCTGCGCCCGCACGTTCGCGCACGGCGCGCACCACCTCCACGGCAAAGCGCATCCGGCGGGCATAGTCGCCTCCCCATTCGTCGTCGCGCTGGTTGGTGCGGGCGGCGAGGAATTCGTTAATCAGGTAGCCTTCTGAGCCCATCACCTCAACGCCGTCGTATCCCGCCTCGCGCGCCAGCGCCGCGCAGCGGGCGAAATCGTCAATCAGCGCCAGGATTTCGTCGTGCTTAAGAGCATGCGGCGTGAAGCGGTTAATCGGCGCCTGAAGGGCCGACGGCGCGACCAGGTTAGGCTGATAGCTGTAGCGCCCGGTGTGCAGGATTTGCAGGGCAATTTTGCCGCCTTCTTTGTGTACCGCGTCGGTCACAATGCGGTGGTGCGGAAGCTGTGACGCATCGTTCAGGACCGCGCCGCCCTCCATCGTCACGCCTGAAGGCGCAGGGGCCACGCCGCCGGTCACAATAAGCGCTACGCCGTGTCGGGCGCGCTCGGCGTAGAAGGCCGCCAGACGCTCGGCCCCGTCCGGACGCTCTTCCAGACCGGTATGCATCGAGCCCATCAGCACGCGGTTTTTGAGTGTGGTGAACCCCAGATCGAGGGGGGCGAATAACGACGGGTAGCGGCTCATAGTCTCTTCCAGTGTAAAATTATTGTTATGTGGTCGGATGAGTTACTAATTTAGCCAGCGGCAGCGGAAAGGTAAAAGCGGGATCGAGTGATTGTGATAGATCTCAAAGAACTTCACCCCTCTCCCACGGGGAGAGGGGACGTAATCTCCCTCTCCCTCAGGGAGAGGGCCGGGGTGAGGGGGAACGTACTAACCCCGGTGCCTGCCACATCGACGTTGTCAGCCCGCTGTCCACCAGACCAAGCTGGTCGGCGTACACCGCCTGCCATTTCTGCATCATGCCGTCGTACAGCTCGCGGTGCTGCGGGTTCGGCGTAAACTCCCGGCTCCACTTCACCAGCCGCTCGCCCGTCGAGGCCATGTCCGCAAATAGCCCCGCACCTGTTCCGGCGGCAATGGCGCAGCCGAGCGCCGTCGCCTCTTTGACTTCAGGCACGCGTACCGGCAGCCCGGTGACGTCGCTTAAAATCTGGCTCCATAACGCACCTTTGGCTCCGCCACCCGCAAACACCAGGCTTTCAAACGTCACGCCGGAGAAGCGCGATATCTGCGCCAGGTTGCAGGCCGAGACGATCGCGGCGTTCTCTTCAAGCGCGCGGAACAGCGTCGCTTTGTTGCATTTTTCCGGGTCGATGGAGAGGTTAATAAACGACGGCGCGGCGTGGTACCACTGCTTGAAATGCATCGCGTCGGAGAAGATCGGCATCACCCCGTGCGAACCGGCGGGCACGCGGCTGGCCATCTCTTCGAGCAGGGAGTAGGTATCCATCCCCATTCTTTCGGCAATCAGCTTTTCCTCCGCGCAAAATGCGTCGCGGAACCAGCGCATGGTCAGCCCGGTAAAGAAGCTGATCGACTCCGCCTGCGCCATGCCGGGGATAACGTGCGGGTTAACGCGGATGTTCATGTCGGGGTCGGTACGCACCTGCGGCAGGTTCACCACCTGCTGCCAGAAGGTGCCGCCCAGCACCGCCGTTTGCCCGGCGCGGACCACGCCCAGCCCCAGACAGCCCAGCTGCACGTCGCCGCCGCCCATCACCACCGGCGTGCCCTCGCGAAGGCCGCACTGCTGCGCGGCCACCTTGGTGATAGCGCCCAGCACGGTGCCGGTCTCTTTCACCGGGGAGAGGATATCGGCGCGCAGCCCGGCCATGTCGAGCAGCGCCGGACGCCAGTCGCGGGAAAAGAGATCCAGCATGCCGGTGGTGCCCGCGTTTGACGGGTCAACCGCCAGCTCGCCGGAGAGTTTCGCCGCCAGCCAGTCGCTGATCATGGTGATGGTCGCGGCCCTGCGGTAGATGTCCGGGCGATGGTGCGCCAGCCACAGCAGGCGCGGCATGGCGCTCAGCGCCAGCGTCTGGCCGGAAACGTCATACACTTCGGATTCAAAACGGTCGTTGTGGATCTCTTTGAGTTCGGCCACTTCGCGGCTGGCGCGGGCGTCGACGTTGGCGCAGGCCCAGATGGCCTTGCCGCTGCGGTCATAAAGGACAATGCCTTCGCGCATCGAGCAGCAGGCGACGGACTGAATATCCGCCGCGCTCAGGTGCGCACGTTCCAGCGCCTGATGAATGCACCGGCAGGCCAGCTGCCAGTTGGTCTCGAGGTCGAATTCCATCGACCCCGGCACGTTCTCCACGCTCAGGTGCTTCCACTCGGCCTGGCCGACGGCAATCTGATTGCCCTGCAAATCGAAAATGACGGCGCGAACGCTGCCTGTCCCTGCATCTAACGCTAAAAGGTAACTCATGAGTTTGCCTCGTTGTTAGCGCAGGGCAGACTCTTATCCGGCCAGAGCCAGCACCGCGCGGGCTGTCGTTTCTTCCGTCACCAGGCCATTGATACGGCGACCCTTTAGTGCGGCATAAATCGCATCGGCTTTCTCTTCCCCTCCGGCCACGCCAACGATGGTGGGCAGCTGCGCCAGTTCATCGAGCGTGACGCCCAGCAGTTCTTTATGGATCTCCAGCTCCTCAACGCACTCGCCCTCGGCATTGAGGAAATAGCCGAGAATGTCGCCGACCGCGCCTTTGCGGGCGTACATCAGCTGTTCACCTTCGCTGATGTAGCCGGAGCGCAAAATCGTGGCATCGCGCCGCTGGTTCACCGAACCAATCCCGACTACCGCCACGTCGGCGGCGGTGGCGGCGAGGATCACGTCCCGCACGCTGGTTTCGCGTTTTAAGATCCCGGCAACTTCTGCGGAAGACACGCGAAGCGGGGCGGGGATCATGCTGACGCTGCATGCCGCGTCCAGCTGGCCGATACCGGTCATATACGGCCCGACGCCGCCGGAGAGCGTCACCAGGCGGATCTGCTGCGAGCTGATAAACCCGCTCAGGTGCTGAAGGCTGCTCATGGTAGTTTCACCGAATCCCACCGCCAGCAGCTGGCCGGGCTCCAGCACGCCCATCAGCGACTGCGCCGCGCCAATGCCGAGCCGCACGTTCATCGGCGGCGTATTTAACGCCGGCATCACGCGCACCAGCTTCAGACCAAAGCGCTGCTGTAGCTCGGTCTCCAGCGCCAGACAGCCCTCGTAGCGGGAGTTGATCTGCACGCGGATCACCCCGGACTGGCGGCCCTTCTCCAGCAGGCGAGAAATCTTCAACCGCGGCAGCCCGAGCCGCTCGCCGATGTCGTTCTGGGTCAGCCCGTCGTGGTAGTAGCACCAGGCCACGCGCGCCACCAGCTCCTCTTCCGCCAGTGCCAGCCCGGCAAACCGTCCTTCTTCCGCAGTGCGTTTATCGCTCATAGTTGAACTCTTATAAAAATTTAGATCATATGTTCGTGTTGGCGCGAAGGGAAAGTGTGAGCCACGCGACAAAACGGATCTTTTAGATCGTTTCTGCTTTATCTGTATCTCAATCGATAAAACTGTGATCCCTGCACGGTTGTAAATATAGTTCACCGACTACGCTTTTGAACATTATTAAATCTAAAAATCATTTGTTCAATAGCGGAGCGATGATGACACCACTTCTCGACGCGCGGAATATCAGCAAGCAGTACTCAGGCGTGCCGGTTCTAAAAGGCATAGAATTCACGCTGCTTGCGGGCCAGGTGCACGCGCTGATGGGCGGCAACGGCGCGGGGAAATCGACGTTAATGAAGATCATCGCCGGGGTCGAAACGCCGGATGATGGTGAACTTTCCGTCGAGGGGCAGTCATATGCGCGGCTTACGCCCGTGCAGGCGCACAGGTTAGGCATTTACCTGGTGCCGCAGGAGCCGCTGCTGTTTCCCAACCTGACGGTGCGGGAAAACATCCTGTTCCGCCTGGCGCGCGAACGCGATCTGGAAAAACGGCTGGCGGAGAAACTCCAGCAGCTGCAGTGCCAGCTTAACCTCGACGCCGCCGCCAGCACCCTGGAAGTGGCGGATCAGCAGATGGTGGAGATCCTGCGCGGGCTGATGCGCAACGCCAGGATCCTGATCCTCGACGAACCTACGGCCTCCCTCACGCCGGGCGAAACCGAGCGGCTGTTCCGCCAGATCCGCGCTCTGCAGGCGCTCGGCGTCGGGATTGTCTTTATCTCGCACAAGCTGCCGGAAATTCGCATGCTTTCAAGCCACGTCTCGGTGATGCGCGACGGCGCGGTAGTGCTGAGCGGCGAAACCGCGCAGTTTGACGACAGCGCGCTGATCGCCGCCATGACGCCGGTAAGCAGGGAGAAATCCCTTAGCGATACGCAAAAGCTGTGGCTGGCGCTGCCGGGCAACCGCCGCACTCAGGCGCAGGATTTCCCGGTGCTGCGGGTGGACGATCTCACCGGAGAAGGGTTTATCGATCTCAGCCTTGAGATCTACGCCGGGGAGATCGTCGGCCTGGCCGGTCTGGTGGGATCCGGACGCACCGAGCTTGCGGAAACGCTCTACGGCCTGCGGCCCGTGCGCGGGGGCCGCGTCTGGCTGGAGAATCAGGAGATTACCGGCGAGCCGGTAAGTTCACGTCTGGAAAAAGGGCTGGTCTACCTGCCGGAAGACAGGCAGGTGTCCGGCCTGTTTCTCGACGCGCCGATCCGCTGGAACACCGTGGCGCTGAACGAGCCGTCTCTCTGGCAGCAGCGCAAGCGGGAGTCTGCGGTGGTGGAGCGCTATCACCGGGCGCTGGGGATCAAGCTGAACCATGCGGATCAAACCGTGCGCACGCTCTCGGGCGGCAACCAGCAGAAGGTGCTGCTGGCGCGCTGTCTCGGGGCCAACCCTTTATTGCTGATCGTCGATGAACCGACGCGTGGGGTGGACGTCTCGGCGCGCGCGGATATCTACCAGCTGATAAAAAGCGTGGCGGCGCAGAACGTTGCGGTGCTGATGATCTCAAGCGATCTCGACGAGTTTCCCGGCCTTGCGGACCGGGTGCTGGTGATGCATCAGGGTGTGCTCAGCGGCGAGCTGCCGCGCCACGCCGTCAGCCTCGACAAGATGATGGCGCTGGCGTTCGGAGGGCAATCATGAAGACCTTACTCAAAAACCGCGAGCTGAGCGCGTTTCTCGCGATTCTGGCGCTGTTCGCCGTGCTGGTGGCGCTGAATCCGTCCTACCTGAGTTTACAGACGCTGGGGATGATCTTCGCCAGCTCGCAGATCCTTATCCTGCTGGCCATCGGCGCGGCGCTGGTAATGCTGACCCGCAATATCGACGTATCCGTCGGCTCCATCGTCGGGCTGTCCGCCATCGCCGTCGGCGTGGCGCTCAACAGCGGCTACAGCCTGCCCGTTTCCATTCTCTTCGCGCTGTCGACAGGCGCGCTGGCCGGGGCGTTCAACGGGTTCCTGGTGGTGGGGCTGCGCATCCCGGCGATTGTCGCCACCCTCGGCACGCTGGGGCTGTATCGCGGGGCGATGCTGCTGTGGACCGGTGGAAAGTGGATTGAGGGGCTGCCGCCGGGGCTGAAATCCCTCTCTGAGCCTGCAGCCGTCGGCATATCGCCGCTTGGTATGCTGGTATTAATTATCGCCGCCACAGGCGCGTGGACGCTGTCGCGCACCGCGTTTGGGCGTGATTTTTATGCTGTAGGGGATAACCTCGCCGCCGCGCGCCAGCTGGGCGTGGCGGTGAACCGCACGCGGATGATCGCCTTTACCCTGAACGGCATGCTGGCGGCCTGCGCCGGGATCGTCTTTGCCGCGCAGATTGGCTTTGTGCCCAACCAGACCGGCAGCGGGCTGGAGATGAAGGCCATCGCCGCCTGCGTGCTCGGCGGTATTTCGCTTCTGGGCGGCACGGGCACGCTGGTTGGCGCCTTCCTCGGGGCCTTCTTCCTGACCCAAATCGACACCGTGCTGGTGCTGTTCAGGCTCCCGGCGTGGTGGAACGACTTTATCGCCGGGCTGGTGCTGCTGGGCGTGCTGGTGCTCGACGGGCGCCTGCGCCAGGCGCTGGCGCGCCATCAGCGGGCGCTGAAGTACGGCCGCTTCCAGCCGGGTAACAAAGGGGGAAAACACGTCACCCCGTTTCCCAAACGCAAAAAAGAGGTGGCGTAAATGAGGCTTAACTGGGAAAGCGCGCTGCTTATTTTACTGGGGCTGGAGATCCTGCTCTTTGGCGCCATCAACCCGCGTATGCTCGACATCAACATGCTGCTGTTCAGCACCAGCGACTTCATTTGTATTGGCATTGTGGCGCTGCCGCTCACGCTGGTGATTATCAGCGGCGGGATCGACATCTCCCTCGGGTCGACCATCGGCCTGTGCGCCATTGCGCTGGGCGTCATGATGCAGGCGGGGTGGCCGATGGCTGTCGCCGTTCCATTGACGCTGCTGCTCGGCCTGCTGTGCGGATTATTTAATGCCGCGCTTATTCACTACACCGGCATCAGCCCCTTAGTGATCACCCTCGGCACCCTCTACCTCTACGGCGGCGGCGCGCTGCTGCTCTCCGGCATGGCGGGAGCAACGGGCTACGAGGGGATCGGCGGCTTCCCGGACAGCTTCACGGCCTTCGCTAACCTTACGGTGTTTGGCTTGCCGATCCCGCTGGTGCTGTTCGCGCTGATTACCGTCTTCTTCTGGCTGATTACCCACCGCGGGCGCTTTGGGCGTCACCTGTTTTTAATCGGCCAGAATCCTCGCGCGGCGCGCTATGCGGCGCTGTCGGTGAACGGTATGCCCTACGCGCTGTACGGGCTGGTGGGCGTGGCCTCGGCGATTGCCGCGCTGGTGATGGTCTCCTATTTCGGCTCCGCGCGTTCGGATCTGGGGCGCGATTTGCTGATGCCTGCGCTCACCGCCGCCGTGCTCGGCGGGGCCAATATCTACGGTGGGTCAGGTTCGGTTGTCGGTACGGCGCTGGCGGCGCTGCTGGTGGGCTACCTGCAGCAGGGTTTACAGATGGTCGGCATCCCCAACCAGGTGTCGAGCGCGCTGTCAGGGGCGCTGCTGGTTGTGGTGGTGATGGGACGTTCGCTGAGTCTGCACCGCGAGTGGGTGCGTTCTCTCTTTAGAAAACTATCCGGAGCGTAAGATGAAAACAAAACTGTTCGTCCTGGCAATGGCCCTCAGCTTCGCCTCGGCGCAGGCGGCGGACCGCATTGCCTTTATCCCGAAGCTGGTGGGCGTGGGCTTCTTCACCAGCGGCGGCAACGGCGCGAAAGAGGCGGGGAAAGACCTCGGCGTGGACGTGACCTACGACGGCCCGACCGAGCCCAGCGTCTCCGGCCAGGTGCAGCTCATCAATAACTTTGTCAACCAGGGCTATAACGCCATCATCGTCTCCGCCGTGTCGCCGGACGGACTCTGCCCGGCGCTGAAGCGCGCGATGCAGCGCGGCGTCAAGGTCCTGACCTGGGATTCCGACACCAAGCCGGAGTGCCGCAGCATCTACATCAACCAGGGAACGCCGGAGCAGCTGGGCGGCCTGCTGGTGGAGATGGCGGGCAGGCAGGTCACTAAACCGAACGCTAAAGTGGCGTTCTTCTACTCAAGCCCCACCGTCACCGACCAGAACCAGTGGGTGAAAGAGGCGAAGGCCAAAATCGAGAAAGATCATCCGCAGTGGCAGGTCGTGACGACCCAGTTTGGCTATAACGACGCCACCAAATCTCTGCAGACCGCCGAAGGGATCTTAAAAGCGTATCCGGATCTGGATGCGATTATCGCCCCGGACGCCAATGCCCTGCCTGCGGCGGCGCAGGCGGCGGAAAACCTGAAGCGGGAAGGTGTGGCGATTGTCGGCTTCAGCACGCCGAACGTGATGCGTCCGTACGTTGAGCGCGGCACGGTAAAAGCCTTCGGCCTGTGGGACGTAGTGCAGCAGGGCAAAATTGCGGTCAATGTCGCCGATCGTTTACTGAAAAAGGGCGATCTTAACGTGGGCGACAGCGTGGACGTAAAAGATATCGGCGCGCTGAAGGTCGAGCCGAACAGCGTGCAGGGCTATCAGTATGAGGCGAAGGGCAACGGCATCGTGCTGCTGCCGGAGCGGGTGGTGTTCACCAAAGAGAACATCAGCAAATACGATTTCTGACGGGGGAGAAAATGGCTGATTTAGACGACATCAAAGACGGCAAGGATTTTGGCATCGGCACGCCGCAGCAGAACGTGCCTTACACCCTGAAGGGCTGCGGCTCGCTGGACTGGGGCATGCAGTCCAGACTGGCGCGCATCTTCAACCCGCAGAGCAACCGCACGGTGATGCTGGCCTTTGACCACGGCTACTTTCAGGGGCCAACCACCGGCCTTGAGCGCATCGATCTTTCGATTGCACCGCTGTTTGGCGAAACCGACGTGCTGATGTGCACCCGCGGCATCCTCAGGAGCCAGGTGCCAGCCGCCACGAACAAACCGGTGGTGCTGCGCGCCTCCGGCGGTAACTCGATTCTGGGCGAGCTGTCCAACGAGTGCGTGGCGGTGGCGATGGAGGACGCCCTGCGCCTGAACGTCTGCGCGGTGGCGGCACAGGTGTATATCGGCAGCGAGTTCGAGCATCAGTCGATCAATAACATCATCAAGCTTGTCGATGCGGGGGCGCGCTACGGGGTGCCAACGCTGGCGGTGACGGGCGTGGGTAAAGAGATGGCGCGCGACGCGCGCTATTTCTCGCTGGCCAGCCGCATCGCCGCCGAAATGGGGGCGCAGTTCGTCAAAACCTACTACGTGGACGAGGGCTTTGAAAAAGTGACCGCCAGCTGCCCGGTGCCGATCGTTATCGCCGGGGGCAAAAAGCTGCCGGAGCACGAGGCGCTGGAGATGTGCTGGCGCGCGATTGACCAGGGGGCATCCGGCGTGGACATGGGGCGCAACATCTTCCAGTCCAGCGCGCCGCTCGCCATGCTAAAGGCGGTGAAAAAAGTGGTGCACGAGAACTGGAATGCCCGCGATGCGTTCCAGTTCTGGCAGGAAGAGAAACAGGGAGAAGCAAAATGAACGTGACGCTGGTGGAGATCAACATCAAGCCCGAGCGGGTGGACGAGTTTCTGGAGGTATTCCGCGCCAACCATGAGGGGGCAATCCGTGAACCCGGAAACCTGCGTTTTGACGTATTGCAGGACCCGAGGGTGAAAACCCGGTTCTTTATCTACGAAGCCTATAAAGACGAAGAGGCGGTGCTGGCGCATAAGCAAACGCCGCACTATCTGGCGTGCGTGGATAAGCTTGAGGAATTGATGTCGGAGCCGCGTAAGAAACGCAGTTTTGTGGGGTTGTTGCCGGAGTAACGGCCATGCCCGGTGGCGCTAACGCTTACCGAGCCTACGGGTACGAGGTTGTGTTGATTTTGTAGGCCGGGTAAGCGCAGCGCCACCCGGCGTTGTTCAGGCCAGCTCCAGCAGCTGCACCCGGGCCGTGGCCCCCGGCATCAGCCGCTGCAGGTTATTGATCAGCTCTTCTCCGGCCTCTTCCAGTGCCGCAAGTGGCATCGATGGCAAACTTTCAAGAATAAACCACATAGACGTCGCCTGGCTGTCCAGGCGGGTACGCACTCCCTGTCGCCAGTTCCAGCGGCGGCAGGTGACGCCGAGATCGTCGCGCCAGATGACTTCCCCCGGTTCCGGATGTTCCACCACCGGCTGGCCCTCTTTAAAGGTATCAAACGGCTCGCTGCCGTCGGCCAGCGTCAGGCGCGGCGCGCCCGAGTACGCCGCGAGATTTTCCCCACCCACCGGAATAGCGTAGCGAATACTCACTGCGTTATAGATATCCACGACCGGATCCAGCGACGGAAGAGAACCGTCTTTCAGTACCCGCTTGCGCAGGGCCGCGGCCGAGCAGGGCGTGCGTTTCGGTTTCGCGCCGAATGCTTTAAATACCTCATCCCAGGCGGCGAGATGATCTTCGGCCCAGGGCACATCATCATTCAACACCTGCTGGCAGGCCTGCGCCAGCGCGTCGGGTGCAACCTCCGGGCGGGTAATCGGGGCGGCTTCAACCAGAATGCTCAGCGCCCGAAAGCCGGGCGCAATTCCAGCGAGGCGCGAATCTATTGACGGCGTTACGCGAGACATAAATAATCCTGTATTGACTGTTTTATACCATGGTAGTGACTAATGACTGATAAAGTCAATATAATGACTTCGCAGGGTGCTGATGCTGCCCAGGTAAGCCTGGCCGTGGCGAACCGTATCCGCAGCTGGCGGAAAGAGAAAAAGCTGTCGCTGGACGAGCTTTCCCGCCGGGCCAGCGTCAGCAAAGGCATGCTGGTAGAGATCGAGAAAGGAACCGCTAACCCCAGCATAGCCATTCTGTGCAAGCTGGCCGCCGCGCTGGGCGCCTCGGTGGCGGATATCGTCAACGTCTCCAGCGAGCCGCTGGTGCATGTTATCGAAGAAGCGGCGATCCCGGTGCTGTGGCAGGGCGCTCAGGGCGGTTACGCCAGGCTGCTGGCCGGCACCGCGGGCCCGGACATGATTGAGCTGTGGCAGTGGGAGATGCAGCCGGGGGAGCGCTTTACCTCTTCGGGACATCCGACGGGAACCTTTGAGCTGCTGCACGTGAACGAAGGCGTTTTATCGCTGACGGTGGACGAGACGGTGACCCAGATAAACCAGGGCGCGTCGGCGGTGGCGAAAACGGAAGCAGCGCACGGCTATGCCAATGAAGGCGACACCGTGCTGCGCTTCACCATGACGGTGGCGGAGTTTCACCGATAAAAAGCAGCCCGGTGGCGCTACGCTTACCGGGCCTACATATGCAGTATTTTGTAGGCCGGGTAAGCGTAGCGCCACCCGGCGTTGTTTACGCCTCTTCCACGCTTACCCGCAGGGCTGCCAGCGCCTTACGCGCCGCTTTCAGCACCTGCTCACACTGCTCAATCGTCAGCGTCAGCGGCGGTTCGATGCGGATAGTCTTCGAGTTGTTGAGCGTGCCGGCCACCAGCACCCGCTGGCGGAACATCTCGCTCGCGAAGCTATAGCCGGTTTCGTTATCGACAAACTCAATCGCCATCAGCATCCCTTTCCCACGCGCGTCCTGCACCAGGTCCGGATACTCGCGGCCCAACTGACGGAAGCCGTCCAGCAGCATGTCGCCTTTCTGCTCCGCCTGCGCGGGCAGGTTTTGCTCAAGCAGCACGTTGATGGTCGCCAGCGCCGCCGCACAGGCCAGCGGGTTGCCGCCAAAGGTAGTGGTATGCAGGAACGGGTTATCGAACAGCACCGAGAACACCTCTTCCGTTGCTACCGTCGCGCCAATCGGCATCACGCCGCCGCCGAGCGCCTTCGCCAGGCACAGAATGTCCGGCTGAACATTCTCGTGCTCGCAGGCAAACATCTTGCCGGTGCGGCCCATGCCGGTCTGCACTTCGTCGAAGATCAGCAGTGCGCCAAACTCATCGCACAGCTGACGCACGGCAGGCAGATAGCCCTGCGGAGGCAGGATCACGCCGCCTTCGCCCTGAATGGGCTCCAGGATCACCGCCGCCACGTCGTCGCCGGTTTTACGGCATTCGCTCAGCAGGGCGCGCATCGCGTTAATGTCGCCAAACGGCACGTGGCGGAAGCCCGGCAGCAGCGGCATAAACGGTTTGCGGAAGGTCGATTTGGCGGTCGCCGACAGTGCGCCCAGAGATTTACCGTGGAACGCGCCGCTGGTGGCGACAAAGGTGAATTTCCCGCGCGGCGACTGGTACGCTTTGGCGAGCTTAAGCGCCGCTTCGACCGATTCCGTGCCGCTGTTGCTAAAGAAGCTGTACTTCAGCTTGCCGGGCGTTAAGGCCGCCAGCGTTTTCGCGAGCATGGCGCGAAGCGGGTCGAGCAGTTCCTGGCTATGGAGAGGTTGTTTCGCAAGTTGATTCTGTACGGCGGAAACCACTACTGGATTACGGTGCCCCACGTTGAAAATGCCAAAACCACCCAGGCAATCTATAAACTCCTGTCCCTGGGTGTCGACAAGCGTGTTGAGACTTCCCGCTTGCCACTCTACGGCTCCGTAATCCCCGCCGGCGGTAACAGATTTGCGATACTCCAAAAACCCTGGGTTCACATGCTCTTTAAAGTAGTCAATGACCTCTCTGTTAAGCTGTTTCATCTCCTCATGATCGAGCGTTCGCTTCTCAATGAGATTCAGTGCGTGCGCGGTACAGGCAAGAGCCGAGGCGCTGGAAGGTAACCTGTTCAAAATATGCTCCCGGGGATCGCGTATCACATGATACTGGTTTAAGTATTGCAGGGATTACGCCACTTCCGAGGGCTTAGCGAAAATCGGGATAAACGCCAGGTTAACATTATGTTGCACAATATTTAATCACGGAGAGGCAAACCAAACGGGATGAAGGCATGACGCGGTGGGCTTAGGCTTTTTGCCGAAAGGGGGCATGCGCACCGGTGTGGTGCATGGGCTGCTTCTTAAGTGGGCGTTAACACATCATGCTTTGTGAGTAATTTCTTTGCGAAAGTATTTTAAATCAATCAATTATAAAATCTTACAAAAAGTGCGGTTTAACTGAAATTTGCGATCCCGATCGGATTTAACAACTAAAGATAAATTGTTTACCGCCGAAAAAACAATAAACCACAAAATTAACATTCGAATAACCTGCAAGGAATGCCTGCATGTCCTCTCCTGCCTTTGTCACCCAGAACGAATATCTCCTGGACGATGACACCACGCTCATGTCGACCACCGATCTCGACAGCTACATGACCCACACCAACGATACTTTCGTACAAGTAAGCGGTTACTCCCTCAAGGAACTTTTGGGACAACCGCACAACCTGGTGCGCCACCCCGATATGCCAAAAGCCGCCTTTGCCGATATGTGGTACACGCTGCAAAAGGGGGAGCCGTGGAGCGGGATCGTCAAGAACCGCCGCAAAAATGGCGATCATTACTGGGTACGCGCCAACGCCGTACCCATGGTGCGCCGCGGGCAGGTGACGGGCTATATGTCGATTCGCGCGAAGGCGACGGCAGAAGAGGTTGCGGCCGTGGAGCCGCTCTATAAAGCGCTGAATGAAGGCCGTTGCAGCAAGCGCATTCACAAAGGGCTGGTGGTCAGAAAAGGCTGGCTCGGCAGGCTGCCGGCTCTGCCGCTGCGCTGGCGAGTGCGCGGGGTGATGGCGGTGGTGTTTGCGGCACTGGCGGCAACGCTGGCGGCAACCTCTGCGGCCTGGGCTGCTTATGCCGCCGTCGCCGTTGTTATGCTGCTGGGGACGCTGCTGTTTGAACAGCAGATTGTTCGCCCGGTGGAAAACGTAGCGCGACAGGCGCTGAAGGTGGCAACCGGCGAGCGCAACAGCGTGCAGCACCTGAACCGCAGCGATGAGTTAGGGCTGACGCTGCGCGCCGTCGGGCAGCTGGGGCTGATGTGTCGCTGGCTGATCAATGACGTTTCAAGCCAGGTGGTGAGCGTGCGCGACGGCAGCGACAGGCTGGCGCAGGGCAATGAGGATCTCAACGACCGCACGCGCCAGACCGTCACCAACGTGCAGCAGACCGTGGCGACGATGAACCAGATGGCGGCGTCGGTCCAGAGCAATTCGGAAACCGCCGCTGAGGTGGACAAGCTCTCCGTCGCGGCCAGCAGCGCGGCAACGAAGGGCGGGAACGCGATGCAGACGGTGGTAAAAACCATGGACGACATTGCCGACAGCACCCAGCGGATAGGATCCATCACCTCGCTGATTAACGACATCGCTTTCCAGACCAACATTCTGGCGCTAAACGCCGCGGTTGAGGCAGCAAGGGCCGGTGAGCAGGGCAAGGGCTTTGCGGTGGTGGCAGGTGAAGTGCGCCATCTCGCCAGCCGCAGCGCCAACGCGGCGAACGACATTCGTAAGCTGATCGATGCCAGCGCCAGCAAGGTACAGTCCGGCTCCGATCAGGTTCACGCGGCGGGCCGCACCATGGATGATATTGTTGAGCAGGTGAAAAACGTCACCCAGCTTATCGCCCAGATCAGCCACTCCACCTCTGAACAGGCCACCGGGCTGTCGGAATTAACCCGCGCCGTGGCGGAACTGGATGGCATCACCCAGAAAAATGCCGATCTGGTAGAAGAGAGCGCGCAGATCTCTGCCATGGTGAAGCACCGAGCCGGGCGTCTTGAAGATGCGGTAACCGTGCTCCACTGAGTCGTTTTATGTTTTGGCAAAGCCGTTTATTTCCTTTAGGGATAAACGGCTTTTTCTTTTTCTGAATTATCAAGGTTGTTAAATAAATATTAAATAACTAAAAAACGCCGGTTTTTTTATTCCTCCCCCTGCGCTTACTCGACGTCGCTAAAGAAAAAAACGATCAAAGTCATAAAGTTAGCGAAAAAGTTACCGATAACGGTGATCGTCTGAGAAATAATCACATCGATGGAGTAAATATGTTCTTACATGACGTAAAGATCGGCACGAAATTATTTCTGGCGTTTGGGTTCTTTATTGTTCTGATGGTGGTGAGCGCGAGTCTTTCCCTGCTGAGCCTGAACCGGGCGAACAACGGAATGCAAACCATCATCAGCAGCGATTATCCAACCACGGTAAAAGCCAACCAGCTAATCGACAATTTCCAGGAATTTATCAGCACTCAGCAGCTCATGCTGCTGGATGAGCAGGGGACGTATACGGCGCAGTCACAGCAGCGCTTAAAGGAGATCAGCGAGCAGATCACCGTGATCCTCGGTGAGCTGAACAACGCGCTGCAGGATGCAAAATCCCAGCAGGTGCTGGCGGATATCCGGGATGTGCGCCAGCAGTACCTGGATTCGCGCTACCGTATTTTGCAGGCGGTACAGGATAACGATCGTGCGGGTGCCATCCGGGAGATGATGACCAAAACGATTACCGTTCAGCAGGCCTACAAAGCGAAGGTGCAGGCGCTGATTGCCATTCAAAACGGCGAAATGCAGAGCGCAGGCGCGCAGGTCGACGATGACTTCCGAACCAACCGCCTTGTGCTGATCCTGATCACCCTCTTCAGCGTGGTGGTGGGCAGCGTGATTGGCTGGTTTATCGTGCGCTCCATCACCCGCCCGCTGGGACAGGCGGTGAACTTTGCGGAAGCCATTGCCGACGGCGATCTGACCGGCAGCATTGCCTCTCATGGTAAAGACGAAACCGGCCTGCTGCTTACCGCGCTGATGGAGATGAAGACCCGCCTGCTGGACATCGTCCAGCAGGTGCAGACCGGTTCGGAGAACATCTCCAGCGCTGCGGCGCAGATTGTCGCGGGTAATCAGGATCTGGCCGCGCGCACGGAGGAGCAGGCCAGCTCCGTGGAACAGACGGCTGCCTCGATGGAGCAGATCACCGCGACGGTGAAAAATACCGCGTCGCACACCGGAGAAGCGACCACCCTTTCCGCCGGTGCCGCGACGGTTGTCAAAAATAACGGTGAGATGATGAAACAGGTGACCAGCAAAATGCGCCTGATAAACGAAACGTCTAACCGGATGTCCGACATTATCGACCTGATCGACGCCATTGCCTTCCAGACCAACATTCTGGCGCTCAACGCGGCGGTCGAGGCGGCGCGTGCGGGCGAGCACGGCCGCGGCTTTGCGGTGGTGGCGGGCGAAGTGCGCCAGCTGGCGCAGAAAAGCGCGTCATCGGCGAGTGAAATTCGCCAGCTGATTGAAAGCTCAAGCAGCCAGACCCAGGACGGGATGAACCTGGTCGAGAAGGCCAGCGGGCTGATCAACGGGATGGTTGGCAACGTGGAGGAGATGGACGTGATTCTGCGCGAGATCCGTCAGGCCAGCCACGAGCAGACGGAGGGCATCTCGCAGATTAACAGCGCGATTGGCCTGATTGACGCCACCACCCAGCAGAACTCCGCGCTGGTGGAGGAGTCCGTTGCGGCGGCGGCCTCGCTGAACGAGCAGGCGATGCACCTGAAGGCGCTGGTTCACGTCTTCCGCGTGAGCGAGCACGCGCTGGCTTAATCCAGCTGGGAGATCTCCAGCGCCGCGCGGTCGATTACGCCGATAATCTGCTTGAGCTGCGCGTCGCTGAGCTCTCCCTGGTTTACCTTCAGGTCCAGCACCGCTTTAAAGTTATCCAGCGCCCGCTTCATCTGCGGGTTTTTGCGCAGCTGGAAGCCGACGCTGCGGGCTTTAATACGCACCTGAATCTGTTCCAGCTGTTCCCGGTTATCGTCCAGCCAGCGTTGTCCTTCGACGGTAATCGCAATCTTCTTGCGGCCGTTCTCTTCTTCGGTAATGGTGATAAACGACCGATCCTGCAGGTAATCCAGGGTCGGGTAGATCACGCCGGGGCTCGGGGTATAGTTCCCCTGCGTCAGGTTCTCGATCGCTTTGATCAGCTCATACCCGTGGCTCGCGTTACGCGTCAGGATATCCAGGATCACCAGCCGCAGGTCGCCGTGGCCAAAGAATCGTGGACGGCGCCCGCCGCCGTCGTGTCCGTGTCGCATAGTGAACCTCTGAAATTGATATATCTAAACTATATCTTAGATATATTCAGATGCAATCTAAAAGATCTTGCATTCTTGGTTAATAGCAATCATTATCATCTAAAATTAATTTAGATATATCGTATTCACCTGAGAAGGGCATAAAAATGACATCAACCCGTTACCCTCAACGTGTCCGCAACGACCTGCGCTTTCGCGAGCTGAACGTGCTCCGCGTTGAGCGCGTTACCGCTGGCTTCCAGCGCATCGTTCTCGGCGGCGAGGCGCTGGAGGGCTTTAGCTCCCGCGGTTTTGACGACCACACCAAGGTCTTTTTCCCCGCACCGGGTACCTCCTTTGAGCCGCCGGTAGTCACGGATGAGGGCATCAGCTGGGGTGAAGGCGTGCGCCCGCAGGCGCGTGACTATACGCCGCTGTATGATGAAGTGAATCATGAGCTGGTGCTCGACTTCTTCATTCATGCGGGTGGGGTGGCCAGCAGCTGGGCTGTCGCGGCGAAGCCCGGCGACAAACTCACTATCGGCGGGCCGCGCGGTTCGCTGGTGGTGCCGGAAGATTACGCCTGGCAGCTCTACGTCTGCGACGAGTCCGGCATGCCCGCGCTGCGCCGCCGTTTAGAGGGCATCGCAAAACTGCCGATCCGCCCGAACGTACGTGCGGTGGTCACCGTGAGCGATGCGTCTTATAAGGATTATCTGGCTCACCTGAGTGAATTCAACATCACCTGGGTTGTGGGCCACAGCGAACAGACGGTGGCGGAGCATCTGGCCGCGCTATCCGTGCCGGAGGCGGATTATTTTATCTGGCTGACCGGGGAAGGGAAGGTGGTTAAAAACCTGAGCCGTCAGTTTGAAACCGACGCAATTGACCAACAGCTGGTGCGTGCCAGCGCATACTGGCACGCGAAATAATCAGGCCGCTGAATCCAGCTGCGCTTCGCTTACCTGATGTTCGAGCGAGGCGCGGACCTCGTGCAGCGCTTTCTCCTGCTGAGCAAAGTAGGCTTCCATATTGTTCAGCGAGGAGACCAGCAGCCAGGACTCTTCTTTCTCCAGCTCCGCCAGCTCGTTCACCAGGGTGTCGATTTGCTCGCGAACCTGCGCCATTTTTTTGCGGATACGCTCCAGGTCGTTCAGCCTGTCGCTCGCCATCAGCGGCTCAAAGCCCTGTTGCAGGCGCGCCACCAGCGAGCGAATGGCCTTAACGTCGCCGCGCTGTTTGGCCTGGTTGAGCTGCACCATCATGGTATTGGCTTCTTCTTTCAGATCGTCCGCAACCAGATCCGGGTGGCACAGCCTGCTCGCCTGACGCCACAGCCGCTTCAGCTCGTTCCGATCCTCTTCCGAGAGATCTTTCCCCTTGCGCAGACGCACTTCGGCATCGTGATGCTGTTCGCGGTACTTCTCATACTCGTCGTGGGCCTCATCGCACGCCTGACGGGCAGGCTCTTCTTCACGGGTTAAGCCACTCTCCAGCTCCAGCGCTTCGGCCAGCAGATTGGCAATCAGACTGCTTTGCTGCTGCAGCTGTTTGCGCGCGTCTGCGGCCTGTACGGAATCGGCAGGCAGATCGCGCCAGCGCTGGGTGAGCGTTGCCAGCACCTCTACGGCCTGCGCCATATAGCGCTGGCAGCGGCGATAATCCTCTTCACGACGACGCGCCTCCGCCTGCTGACGACGCAGATTTAGCTCGGCCAGCGTTTTACGCAGGGCGAGGATCTGCTGCATCAGCGGCCCGAGGCGGGAGAAATAGAGATCGTTGAACTCATCAAGCTGCTGTACGCGGGCGTTGCGGCGGTCAATAAGATCGCGCAGACGCTCCTCCAGCGCCTTCAGCTCCAGCTTGCTGGCCGCCACCTGCGGATCGCGCCACGGGGTAACGGCGCGCTGGCTCTGTAGCCATGCGGTGATGGCTCTAATGGCAGCGGTGTAATTCTTCTGCTCAAGCGCCACGACGATTGCCTGTAGCTCATCGTCAAACGCTTCATTTTTCAGCCGCGTCAGCTGGCTCTGGATGATGTCGTCATCTTCCAGTTCGATGGCATTTTTAATGATTTCTAGCCGTTTGATCGGTGTGCTCATGATGCCTTTCGCTCTGGCGCTTAAGTATTTGAGTTAAGGTTAGTTGTTGTAAAAGCTACAGGAAATAATACACACGGATGATGATCGGCGCGATGGGGGATTTCTTTAGTTTTTAGGGTTTGTGAAAGAGTTAGGGGTATGTATCGGCGATTATGGAAGGAGGATCGCAGAAGCTAGATGTGGTCAGGGAATTCGCTTTTTTGAAAGGCAGGGGCAGGAGTAAGTTGAGCGTGTTGCAGGAGAACTTGCATCCGCCTACTTATCCTGGGCTGTTGAATTTTAAATAAGATTTGTGAATGTACCCGCAGGTATTACTGAGTAATACACTCGTTATGCCTGTGATCAGAGGGTCTGGCTGTATTGCTTCAGGGCATGGTGTATATGCTGCGGAATTCATTACGGGATCCATACTTAACGCATAAGTCGACGTGAAGTGAGGCTGGCGATAATGTCACTCTTAAGGGAGAAAATGGCTTGGCAAAGTACACTTTAAATTCCGTAGAAGAGCGCTATCAGCCTGGGTCGAACGAAGCAGTACTTCTCAATAAGCTGGGGATCGTTGATTCACAGGAAATGGAAGAACTTGAGTCTGGCTTGTTATTAATTCTTTATGAAAAGTTGTTCATTACCAATCATATCCCTGACGTGATGACATTTGGACACATATCAGACTGGCATCGTCAATGGCTAGGGAATGTTTATGAATGGGCGGGAAAGTTGCGCAATACGAATTTGGCGAAAGGTGGCTTCCAGTTTGCTTCTGCGGATCGAGTCCCCGGGCTGTTAAGCGAATTTGAAGAACGGTTTCTTACCCGAGTTACGTTTCTGGATGCTCTTTCTCGACCTGAGCTTGTTACTTTCCTGGCTGAATGCCATGTTGAATTTATTTTGATCCACCCGTTTCGTGAGGGAAATGGGCGTTTGTCGCGTTTAATATTCGACGTTTTATGCGTACGAGCAGGACAAGGAATACTGGATTACAGTTTATGGGACATGCATAAAGATTTTTACTTCAAGGCGATACAGGCAGGCATGTCCGGAAACTACACGCCTATGATCCGGCTGGTAAGTGATATCCTGCCACATTAACGTGCAAGGCCGATGGTTTTGGCACGTGATAGATTACGCTTGAGCTGCTGCTCAATTTTTTGAACTGACTCACCTGTTTCAATTGCCGTCGAGCTTGCAACTGAGCGATAGATCTGTGATTTAGTGACTCGCGCTGGGGTTGATTGTTTGGTCATTTCAGAACCTCTTTTTTCGAGATTGTAGTTTCAGGGAGTAAGGTCTGCAAGCGGGAATGCATCATTCCTACATTGCGAATGTCATTCATATTATCTCTGTGAAGTATCACATGAGAAAAGCAAAAGGGCCGGAGATTTCTCTCCAGCCCTTGCTGTATTTGGTGGCCCCTGCTGGACTTGAACCAGCGACCAAGCGATTATGAGTCGCCTGCTCTAACCACTGAGCTAAGGGGCCGTGGCGGTGAATTATAAAGTAACTCCCCTCAGCAATCCAGCCATTCACACCTGCCTGCTGTTTTTATAAACAATGCATAATCAATCCTTTATACTTCCTTAACGATGTATCGATTGGGAGTAAAGATGATCAACGACATTCTGGCCCCCGGCCTGCGGGTGGTATTCTGTGGAATCAACCCCGGCAAGTCCTCGGCGCACACCGGTTTTCACTTCGCCCATCCTGGAAACCGCTTCTGGAAAGTGATCTATCAGGCAGGGTTTACCGACAGGCTCCTGAAGCCTGAAGAAGAGCAACATCTGCTGGATACGCGCTGTGGGATTACCATGCTGGTCGAGCGCCCCACGGTGCAGGCAACGGAAGTAAACCTGCATGAGCTGCGCACGGGCGGGCGTGAGTTGATCAGGAAAATTGAAGACTATCAGCCTGCGGCACTGGCGATCCTCGGCAAGCAGGCCTACGAGCAGGCTTTCAGCCAGCGCGGGGCGCAGTGGGGCAAGCAGAGCATCATGATTGGCGTGACGCAGGTGTGGGTGCTGCCGAACCCAAGCGGGTTGAACAGGGCGACGCTGGATAAGCTGGTTGAGGCGTATCGGGAACTTGATGAGGCACTCATGGTGCGCGGGCTGTAACAGCCGGAGCCAGAGGCTCCGGCGTCATTATCAGAACTCGACGCGTGCGCCCATGTTGTAGCGGCGTCCTTCCAGGATGGAGGACTGGTTGTAGGACGTTTTGTAGATTGGGTTCACGTCGAACAGGTTGTAGACCCCCGCCATCAGCGTGGTGCGCTTGTTGAGGTGGTAGCGTGCGCCTAAATCGATCAGCGCATAGGCCTCGGTTGATGTTGATTTGCCGGTGTTCGGCGTATTGCTGCGCCAGCTGGCTTTGCTCCACAGCTCAAGGTCGTTAAGCGCGTTCCACGTGAGTGACAGGTTGGCCATGCTGCTCGGGAATTCGTTCAGCGCCTCACCCTTATACTGGCCGCTTTTTTGTTCGCTGTGGGTATAGGTATAGTTTGCGTTTGCCTTCAGCGCGGCCGTTACCTGCCAGTCACCGTTCAGCTCCAGACCATAAATCTCCGCGTCGCTGACGTTGAAGTACTGAGAGACCTCTTCCGCTTCATACCCGTTGTAAATACACTTCTGCGTGGCGGTTGCCGTACAGATGGTGTAATCGCTGATCTTGTCTTTGAATTTGGTGAAGAACACGGTGGCATCCAGCGCGAGGGAGTCCTCTTGCCAGTAGACGCCCAGCTCGGTGTTGACGCTCTGCTCAGGCTTCAGGTCATCGTTCCCGATGCCGATAAAGGAATACGGATAGGCGCCGTAGACGCTGGTGAAACCTTCGTTGTTCTCACGCAGATCCGGTTTTTTATAGCCTGCCGATACGCCGCCCTTCAGCGCCCAGCTTTCATCAATGGTCCAGTTACCGTAGAGTTTTGGCGTCACGTGGTAGCCAAAGTAGCTGTCGTGATCCAGACGTGCCGAGGTTGTCAGCGTGAAGTCAGGCACCATCATCCACGCGTCTTCGGCAAATACCGCCCAGCCGTTACGGGTGATTTTGCTCACCGGCGTGACGCCCGGCACCTCTTTGTCTTCGATGCCGAAGGTGTCGTCCAGCTCGTTGCGGGTGAAGTTGATCCCCAGCGTCAGCTTGTGGTCGCCAAGCGAGAAGGTATTCGCGCTGTTGGCCTCATAGTTACGCTGCTTGATAAACTGTGAGTCCATGCCCGGCACGCGGTATTCGGTTTTAGCGTTCTCGTAGCTGACGAAATTTTTTACCTCCAGAAGATCGTCACCGTACCAGGCGTGCTGAGACAGCGACGCCGCGTCGCGATCAAAATCCCACTCCCAGGCTTTATCGTTGTGCGATTTTTCCTGATGGCCTTTGACGACGTTCAAATCCCAAAGCTGGGTGTCTGTCGGCGACATACTGATGGTCGCATCCAGGTTGCCGGCCTGGTGCTTTACAAAGCGCTCGTCGTTCTGGCTGTCGTCATCGCGACGGTCAAGATAATCCGCCGCCACGCTTACCCCGAGCTTGCCCGGAATGACCGGCCCCATCAAAAAGGCGTTGGTCTGGTTGGTGTTGCCGTACTCGCTCTTCTCCTGCAGGAAGTAGTTGTTTTCCAGCACGCCGGTCCATGCATCCAGGCTGTAGCCCTTTTTGGTAATGACGTTGACCACGCCGCCGATGGAGTCCGATCCATACAGGGAGGACATCGGCCCGCGGATCACCTCGATGCGCTCGATGGCGGCAAGCGGCGGTAAAAAGGCCGCTTCGGTGCCGATATGGTGCCCGTAAGGGCGGGACTCACGCGTTCCTTGCTTGATCCCGTTCACCATGTAGGAGGTATAGGTCGAGTCCATGCCGCGCATCTGGACGTCGCCCGTGGCAAGGCTGCCGTTACCGTTGCCCACTAAGACGCCGGGCATCTCGCGAAGCGCTTCGGTGACGTTCTGGTTGGAGCGGGTGTTCAGCTCTTTCTCGCCAACGACGGAGATGGTCGCGGGCGCCTCGCGGCGCTCCTGCGCGAAGCCGGTGGCGGTGACCACGAGCTGATCTTCACCGGCAGGCGCGGTCTCTTCCGCGAAAACCGCTGCGGGTAGGGTGGCGAGGGCGAGCGAAATCGCCAGTGCCGTATGTGTCTGGTTAATCACAACGCCATCCTCAAAATTGGGTTAAATCGAGTTTAAGCACGTAGTCTGCCTTGCTGGCTTTCTCATCCTGCTTCACGCTGACAAAGAGCGTTTTACCGTCAGGTGAAAGCACCATGCTGTTCGGCATGGCTGCCGTTTTGATGGTGTGCTTCAGGCCGTAGGTGCTGGCATCGATAACGCTTATCTGACGGGCGTTGCGGTGGGTGACGTACACTTCGTTGCGCGCAGCATTGTAGACCGCGGCGATAGAGTTCGGGGTAGGCACGCGATGAACGATCTTACCGCTGTCGAGTTTTACAACCAGCACGTCGGCGGTATTGGTGTCCGCTATAAAGCCAATGCCCCTGGCGGTGTTCAGAGCGATGTTCAGGAAGTAGTGTTTAGGTTCAGCTGGGTCAACCTTCACGCGGGAGAGCTCCCGGGAGGTCTTGCCATCCAGGGTAATCAGTTCGCCGCTGCCGGTGACGGCATACACTTTGTCGCCCGCTTCATCGACGGCAAAGCCGACCGGATCCCTCTGTTTCAGGGTGTGCAGAAGCTGCTGATTTTGCGTGTCGACAACCCACAGCACGCCTTTATTTTCGCTGCCAATGCCGGAGACATAGAGGCGGTTATGTTTTTTGTCGAGAACCACTTCGCGAACGTGGGCCTTACTCTCAGCATCCGCAAGCTGCAGGGTTTTGACCTCTTTGTTGGTGCGCGTATCCAGCAGGGTGACTGAGCCATCCAGCGCGTTGCCTAACCAGAGGATATGGTTCGGCTCATCCAGGGAGACGGCAAAAGGACGGCGTTGCGTGGTTATACGCTGATCGATCTTCAGCGAGCCGGCTGAAAGCCTGAAGACTTCCCCGGCCGTTTTGTCTTTGTCAAAAGAGGGGGCTGAGGCCGCATAGAGAGATTTCTGCCCGGCGTCATACGCCAGTTCATAGACCCCGTGGCCCAGAGGCTGAGACGCGAACTGCGCCTCGGTGAAGTCCTTCGCCAGAGCAGTACCAGCATGCACTGACAGAGAAAGGGCGAGCGCGCAGAGGGAGTAGTTTTTTAATGTTCTGAAATTCATGTAATTTTTCTTTACAGTAGTTTACGAAAAGAAAAATGATAATGAAAATAAGTATCATTTACAATTGCATCTATGTGTGGATGCCCCTACCAACTTTTGTACTGTGGGGAAAAAACCCAAAAAAAAAGCTCCCATAAGGGAGCTTTCATTTTCAGGACCGATTAGTCGTCCAGGAAGCTACGCAGCACTTCAGAGCGGCTTGGATGACGCAGCTTACGCAGCGCCTTCGCTTCGATCTGACGGATACGTTCGCGGGTAACGTCGAACTGTTTACCCACTTCTTCCAGCGTGTGGTCGGTGTTCATGTCGATACCGAAACGCATACGCAGCACTTTTGCTTCACGGGCGGTCAGGCCAGCCAGAACGTCGTGCGTAGCAGCACGAAGGCTCTCGGTGGTCGCAGAGTCCAGCGGCAGCTCGAGGGTGGTATCCTCGATGAAATCGCCCAGATGCGAATCTTCATCATCACCGATTGGTGTTTCCATGGAGATAGGCTCTTTTGCGATCTTCAGCACTTTACGGATCTTGTCTTCCGGCATCAGCATGCGCTCAGCCAGCTCTTCCGGCGTCGGCTCGCGGCCCATCTCTTGCAGCATCTGGCGGGAGATACGGTTGAGCTTGTTAATCGTCTCAATCATATGCACCGGAATACGGATGGTGCGCGCCTGGTCTGCGATAGAGCGGGTGATCGCCTGACGGATCCACCAGGTAGCATAGGTGGAGAACTTGTAACCACGACGGTATTCAAACTTATCAACCGCTTTCATCAGACCGATGTTACCTTCCTGAATCAGATCCAGGAACTGCAGGCCACGGTTGGTGTATTTCTTGGCGATAGAGATAACCAGACGTAAGTTCGCTTCAACCATCTCTTTCTTCGCACGGCGCGCTTTCGCTTCACCGATAGACATGCGACGGTTGATGTCCTTCACCTGCTCAATGGTCAGGCCGGTTTCTTCTTCAATTTGCTGCAGTTTCATCAGGCCGCGCTGCACGTCTTCTTTCACGTCGAGCAGTTTTTCAGACCACGGCTTGTTCATCGCGATAGCGGCGTTGAACCAGGTTTCGCTGGTTTCGTTGCCGGTGAAGAGGGTGATGAAGTTCTTCTTCGGCATTTTGCACTGTTCAACACACAGCTTCATGATGATGCGTTCCTGGGTACGCACGCGATCCATCATGATGCGCATGCTGTTAACCAGGTAATCGAACTGTTTTGGCACCAGGCGGAACTGTTTGAAGACTTCAGACAGTTTCAGGATCTCTTCCTGAGCGGCAGCGTGGCTGCGGCCTTTTGCCTTGATGGTGTCGCGAGCCAGTTCGTACTGGGTACGCAGCTCACCAAATTTCTCACGCGCCAGCTCAGGGTCGATGCTGTTGTCATCGTCGCTGTCGTCTTCTTCTTCCTCATCCTCTTCTTCTTCGTCATCCATCTCTTCCTGAGACAGTTCAGAACCGACGTGAGTGGCGGTTGGCGCCATATCTTCTTCAGCGTTCGGGTCGACAAAGCCGGTGATAAGGTCGGACAGGCGAGCTTCTTCCGCTTCAACGCGATCGTACTGCTCCAGCAGATAGGTGATCGCTTCCGGGTATTCAGCAACAGAGCACTGAACCTGGTTGATCCCGTCTTCGATGCGTTTAGCGATGTCAATTTCGCCTTCGCGGGTCAACAGCTCAACGGTACCCATTTCGCGCATGTACATGCGGACCGGGTCAGTGGTACGCCCGATTTCAGATTCCACGCTGGACAGTACCTGTGCAGCAGCTTCTTCCGCATCTTCGTCAGTGTTGTTGGAGGTTTCAGCCAGCAACAGATCATCGGCATCCGGTGCTTCTTCCATCACCTGAATGCCCATGTCATTGATCATTTGGATGATGTCTTCGATTTGGTCTGAATCGACGATATCTTCCGGCAGATGGTCATTGACCTCGGCATAGGTCAGATAGCCTTGCTCCTTACCGCGTTGGACAAGAAGTTTCAGCTGTGACTGCGGGTTTTGCTCCATAAGACGGTATCCACACTTAATTCGTTTGATTGGTGTCGGCGATGGGGCTGCCAACCTTTAAAGCGAGGGCGTACTTATATTTTTGCCGCTGCCTCTCAGTGCGGCTGCCGGGGGCTTCCCGATCGATATTCGGCACTTAAGCCGTTAAATTTTTTATTTCTTCGCCAGTTCCTGGTTTAACATCCAGAGCTCCCGGCGTTCTTCGCTGCTTAAGCCATGTGTGCGCTCGCGAGCTATCAACTCTTCCTGGCGCAACTCAAGCATCGAATCAAACATATGGTTGAGTGAGTCGGTGAAGGTTTTTTCTGCGATATCCTTATCTGCTATATCGTCCCACATCGACAGTTTTTCAAGGGTAGCGGCCTCTTTTGTGCCACGATAATGTTCTAAAAGTTGTCCGGTGGTCAGACCTGGCTGCGACAAACAAGTGTTGACCAATTCTGAAAATAAGCCAAGCCCGGGCAGCTTTTCATGGTTCAAACCCGCCAGCGACGGCACCTGCGGAGCAAGTTCGGGGTTTTGCACCAGTAACCCTATCAGTATACGCATGGTTGTGCGTTTTAGCTGAGGCGCGGGGCGAACCGAGCCGTTTTCAGCCTGTTTTGGCATTAAACGTTCAAGCTGGCTGTCATCCAGAATGCCGAGCTTGTTGCCTAACTCCTGACGCAGATAGATGCGCAGCGTTTCGCCGGGCACCTGGCTGATTAACGGCAGCGCCAGCGTACTGAGCTGCGCGCGCCCGTCAGGGGTACTCAAATCGACCTGCGGCATCAGGCTGTTAAACAAAAACGTGGAGAGCGGCTGAGCCTGCTCCATCCGCGCTTCAAACGCCGCTTTGCCCTCTTTACGCACCAGCGTATCCGGGTCTTCACCGTCGGGCAGGAACATAAAGCGCAGCTGACGCCCGTCGGTCATATAAGGTAGCGCCGTTTCCAGCGCGCGCCAGGCGGCATCGCGTCCGGCACGGTCACCGTCGTAACAGCAGATGACGTTGTTGGTCACCCTGAACAGTAGCTGAATATGATCGGCGGTGGTGGACGTACCTAACGACGCAACGGCGTAGTTGATGTCGTACTGCGCCAGCGCCACGACGTCCATATAGCCTTCGACGACCAGAAGACGCGGAGGTTCCGCATTATTCTGCTGCGCCTCATAAAGACCGTAAAGCTGGCGGCCTTTATGGAAAATATCGGTTTCCGGGGAGTTGAGGTACTTCGGCATGGCGTCACCCAGCACGCGACCACCAAACCCAATCACCCGGCCACGCTTGTCGCGGATCGGGAACATTACCCGTTCACGGAAGCGGTCGTAGCTTCGTCCCTGGTCGTTAGTGACCAGCATGCCTGCATCGATGAGGGATTTACGATCTTCGCTATTGCCGCCAAAACGCTTTAACACGTTGTCCCAGCCGGGCGGGGCGTAACCAATAGCGAAACGCGCAATCACATCGTCGCTCAGTCCGCGCTTGTTCAGATACTGACGCGCAGGCTCAGCCGCAGAGTGCTTAAGAGACTGTTGATAAAACGAATTCAGGCCATCCATCAGTTGATACAGCGTTTGCCGCTGATGGCGCTCGATCTGACTTGGCCCACTGCCCGCTTCATACGGCACTTCAAGGTTGTGCATCGCCGCCAGCTCTTCGACGGTTTCAACGAACTCGAGCTTGTCGTAGTTCATCAAAAAATCGACGGCATTACCGTGTGCGCCACAGCCGAAGCAATGGTAGAACTGCTTTTCACCGTTTACGGTGAAGGAGGGGGTTTTTTCGTTATGGAACGGACAGCACGCATGGTAGTTCTTGCCCTGCTTTTTTAGCTTTACCCGCGCGTCGATGAGATCGACGATGTCGGTTCTGGCAAGCAGGTCATTGATAAATACGCGTGGGATTCTTCCGGCCATATGCCCCAAAATTTTAAGCGACTTATAAACGAAAACAAGCCGCGCATTCCTTCCGGAAGCACGGCCTTACGACTATTACTCTGTCTGTCAATTGAGGGCTTTGGCCCTCAACCAATTAGTACAGACGAGTACGGCGTGCGTTTTCGCGAGCCAGTTTCTTCGCGTGACGTTTCACTGCAGAAGCTTTAGCGCGCTTACGTTCGGTCGTTGGTTTTTCATAAAACTCACGACGACGAACTTCAGCCAGAACACCTGCTTTCTCGCATGAACGTTTGAAGCGACGCAGTGCAACGTCGAACGGCTCGTTTTCACGTACTTTAATTACCGGCATGTAACTCTCACCTTTAATAAATTCGGTTTGCCGCTGGCATCAACGCCAGCTTATTTCAAAATGGTGCGGAATTTTACTGCAAATGCTGCTGCTTTGTAAAGCACCGATGCGATTTTGAAAGGGACTTTAATAAGGGTGAGGAGTATACACGAGCCTTCTTCCTGGGGCGAACAAAGTTTTACATCAACCCGCCCAGGCTCTACACTGCGCGGTATTGAAACGAGGTAAATCAAGTCATGCGTGTACTGGGTATTGAAACATCCTGCGATGAAACCGGCATCGCCATTTACGACGACGAAAAAGGGCTACTGGCCAACCAACTGTATAGTCAGGTGAAATTGCATGCTGATTACGGCGGCGTCGTGCCTGAACTGGCCTCTCGTGACCACGTGCGTAAAACGGTTCCCCTGATTCAGGCGGCGCTGAAAGAAGCGGGATTAACGGCAAAAGAGATTGATGCAGTGGCGTATACCGCAGGCCCGGGCCTGGTCGGCGCGCTGCTGGTTGGCGCGACGGTGGGTCGTTCACTGGCGTTTGCGTGGGATGTTCCGGCGATCCCGGTTCACCATATGGAAGGGCATCTTTTAGCGCCGATGCTGGAAGACAATCCGCCAGAGTTTCCGTTTGTTGCGCTGCTGGTTTCCGGCGGCCATACGCAGCTGATTAGCGTAACGGGGATTGGCAAGTACGAGCTGCTGGGCGAGTCGATCGACGATGCGGCCGGTGAAGCCTTCGACAAAACCGCCAAGCTGCTGGGCCTGGATTATCCGGGTGGCCCGATGCTGTCGAAAATGGCCGCACAGGGAACGGAAGGGCGCTTTGTCTTCCCGCGCCCGATGACCGACCGTCCGGGGCTGGATTTTAGCTTCTCCGGCCTGAAGACGTTCGCGGCCAATACTATCCGCAATAATGATAACGACGAGCAGACGCGTGCCGACATCGCCCGTGCGTTTGAAGATGCGGTGGTGGATACGCTGATGATCAAGTGCAAGCGCGCGCTGGATCAGACCGGCTTCAAGCGTCTGGTGATGGCCGGCGGCGTGAGCGCTAACCGCACCCTGCGCGCGAAGCTCGCCGAGATGATGCAAAAACGCCGTGGAGAGGTGTTCTACGCCCGCCCGGAATTCTGTACCGATAACGGGGCGATGATCGCCTACGCGGGTATGGTGCGCCTGAATGCGGGCGCGACGTCCGACCTGAGCGTGTCCGTGCGTCCGCGCTGGCCGCTGGCGGAACTGCCGGAGGCGTAACCCTCACCCTAACCCTCTCCCACAGGGAGAGGGGATCATAGGACTATACCCGCAGCATCCCTTTCTCTTCCAGAAACGCAATAATCGTCGCTAAACCGTCACCCGCCTTCAGGTTGGTAAACGTCCACGGACGATCGCCGCGCATGCGGTTGGTGTCGCGCTCCATCACCTCCAGCGACGCACCGACGTACGGCGCGAGATCGGTTTTATTGATCACCAGAAAATCGGATTTGGTGATCCCCGGCCCGCCCTTGCGCGGGATTTTTTCCCCTTCGGCCACGTCGATGACGTAGATGGTCAGATCCGCCAGCTCCGGGCTGAAGGTCGCGCTCAGGTTGTCCCCGCCGCTTTCAACGAAGATCAGGTCCAGATTACCGAACTTTTCGCTTAGCGCTTCCACTGCCGCCAGGTTCATTGAGGCATCTTCGCGAATGGCGGTATGCGGGCAGCCGCCCGTCTCCACGCCGACGATGCGCTCCGGCGCCAGCGCGCCCGCTTCGGTCAGGATGCGCTGATCCTCTTTGGTGTAGATATCGTTGGTCACGACCGCGAGATGGTACGTGTCGCGCATCGCCTTGCAGAGCGCTTCCAGCAGCGCCGTTTTGCCCGATCCTACCGGGCCGCCCACGCCGACGCGCAGGGGAAGTTTGTAATCAGCCATGTTGACTCCTCAGGAACGGAATAGTCGTGAATATTGGGTTTCGTGTCGCGCGGAGGCGATGGCGGACAGCGGCGTTGCTGCCCCCAGCGCGCCGTCGCTACGTAAAAATGCCTGTTCAAAGCCAGTGGCGTAGTGGTCGCTCAGTTCGATAATCAGCTGCTGCGCGGCCTGCTGCCCAAACGGCACCAGCTTGACGCCCGCCATGACCGCGCTCTCCATCCAGCTGTAGCCGAGGCTCAGCGCCAGCTCGCGCGCGCTAATGCCCCAGCGCACGCCGAGCCAGGCCATGCCGCCGAGCTGGCTCTGCATAAACAGCGGCAGCCATTCGGGCGGACAATCCGGCTCCCAGCTCTTAATCAGTCGCGTAAAGGCCGCCCCGCGATTGCGCTCTTCTTCTCGCAGCTCGCGCGTTTCCCGGCAGGCGAGAAGGTATGCCGTCCAGCGTTTTGCATTTGTAAGATCGCGTTGCTCACAGGCCTGATAAAGACGGATAAACAGCGGCAGATCGACGCAGAAAAAGCTCTGCTCCATCTGCTGAATTTGCCAGCGTTTAAAGGCCTCGGCGTCCGTGACCCAGCCCGCCTCAACGGCCCACTCCAGCCCCTGCGACCAGGTAAACGACCCGACCGGTAGGCTGCTGCTGGAGAGCTGCATCAGGCGCAGCCTCTGGCGGGCGTGCTCCATCAGCTCATCAGCGCCAGCAGGGCGGAGACGATCAGCCCGCCGCCGAAGGTTTTACGCAGGCCGTCGTGACGGCGCAGCAGCAGCCCTGCGGCAAAGCTGGCGCACAGCACCGTGGCGCTGGCCAGCATAAACCCGCTGGTGAAGAGCAAGAAGCTGTGGCCAGACATCTCCACGCCGTGCGCCCAGCCGTGGAACATCGCCAGGGCAGGCACCGCCAGCAGCAGGCGATTTTCAGTTTTAAACATCATCACGCCGGATACCGCCAGCGAGGCGATAATCAGCATCTCCATGCCGCTGAAGCCGCCGAGCAGGCTGCCCGCAATGGCGCCGACAAGCATCATCCCGAGGGTGGCGAACGGCAGCAGGAGTTTGCGGCCGCTCAGCGCCGAGAGCACGCCCGCGCCGGTCAGCATCAGCAGGTGATCGAGCCCGGTCAGCGGATGCAGAAAACCGGCCTGAAAGCTGTCGGTGCCGTGGCCGGGATGCGCGAGCGCGGGAACGGAAAAGGCCAGAAGCAGCAGGGGTAAATACTTACGCATGATTAATCCTTAATGTGAATGAGCGTGAGAGTGGCTGTGGGCATCGCTGGCATAAGCGCCCGCTTCCGGTTCAAACGGCAGGCTGGCGTAGGCCACCTCCAGCCCGAACTGGCGCAGCATGTCGTCGAGAACGTGGTCGTGGTGATAGCGCAGCTCGCCGGGCATGATCTGCAGCGGCACGTGGCGGTTGCCCAGGTGATAGCAGGCGCGGGCGAGCAGGAACGGATCGGCGCAGCGCACCACGGAAACTGACTCCGGGGCGGCGATCACCTCGACAACCTCGCTGCCGTCGTCGGTGGTCAGCAGGTCGCCCCCGCGCAGCAGCAGGCCGCGCGGCAGCATCAGCCCGGCTTCGCGGCCGTCGTTCAGCGATACGCGGGCGCGGCTTTTCACCCGTACGTCAATCGGCAGCGTGACGCTGGCGGTGACGGGGTGGGCATGGTCCAGGCGTTGGGTTAAGTAGATCATCATCACTCCTTAAAACAGGAAATAGCGTTGCGCCATCGGCAGAACGTCAGCCGGTTCGCTGGTTATCAGTTCACCGTCGACGCGCACCTCGTAGGTTTGCGAATCGACGGTGATATTCGGCTGCAGGCCGTTGTGGATCATGTCCGCCTTTTTCACCGTCCGGCAGCCTTTCACCACCGCGGTGGCGCTCTGCAGGTTGAGCTGCTGCGGGATGCTGTTCGCACTGGCGGCCTGCGAGATAAACGTCAGCCGGGTGGCATGACGCGCGGCGCCCAGCGATCCAAACATCGGACGGTAATGCACCGGCTGCGGCGTTGGGATCGAGGCGTTGATGTCGCCCATCGGCGCGCAGGCGATCATTCCACCTTTGACGATGGTGGCGGGCTTGACGCCGAAGAACGCCGGGGACCAGACCACCAGATCCGCCAGCTTGCCCGCCTCAATCGAACCGACTTCGTGGGCGATGCCGTGGGTGAGCGCCGGGTTAATGGTGTATTTGGCGACGTAGCGCTTCACGCGGAAGTTGTCGTTCTCGCCGGTCTCCTCCGGCAGCGCGCCGCGCTGGACCTTCATGCGGTGCGCGACCTGCCAGGTACGGATGATCACTTCCCCGACGCGGCCCATTGCCTGAGAGTCTGACGAGGTGAGCGAGAACGCGCCGATATCGTGCAGCACGTCTTCGGCGGCGATGGTTTCACGACGAATGCGGGATTCGGCAAACGCCACGTCCTCGGCGATATCCGGGTCGAGGTGATGGCAAACCATCAGCATGTCGAGATGCTCGTCGATGGTGTTCACCGTGTAGGGCAAGGTCGGGTTGGTGGAAGAGGGCAGAATATTCGGGTGCGCGCAGGCAGTGATGATATCCGGCGCGTGGCCGCCGCCCGCGCCTTCGGTGTGGAAGGTATGGATAGTTCGCCCGCCGATGGCCGCCAGCGTGTCTTCGACAAAACCTGACTCGTTCAGCGTGTCGCTGTGCAGCGCCACTTGAATATCCATTTCTTCCGCGACGTCCAGCGAGCAGTTGATCGCCGCAGGCGTCGCGCCCCAGTCTTCGTGGATCTTCAGCCCGATGGCGCCGGCGGCTATCTGCTCGCGCAGGGCATCAGGGTTTGAACCGTTGCCTTTGCCGAGCAGGCCGATATTCACCGGCAGCGTATCGGCGGCCTGCAGCATGCGGGCGATATACCACGGCCCAGGCGTGCAGGTGGTGGCGTTGGTGCCCGCCGCCGGTCCGGTGCCGCCGCCGATCATGGTGGTGACGCCGGAGACCAGCGCCTCTTCCGCCTGCTGCGGGCAGATCCAGTGGATGTGGGTGTCGATTCCGCCAGCGGTGACGATCTTCCCCTCGGCGGCGATGACTTCTGTTGCCGCGCCAATCGGGATCGTTACGCCGGGCTGAATGTCCGGATTACCCGCCTTACCCACGGCAAAGATCCGCCCGTTCTTCACGCCGATATCGGCCTTCACGATCCCCCAGTGATCGACGATCAGCGCGTTGGTCAGCACCAGATCCACGCAGCCGTCGGCGGTCATCTGCCCCTGGCCCATGCCGTCGCGGATCACCTTTCCGCCGCCGAACTTGACCTCTTCGCCGTAGACCGTGAGATCGTCTTCCACTTCTACCCAAAGCTCGCTGTCGGCCAGCCGCACTTTATCCCCGGTGGTGGGGCCGAACATATCGGCATACGCCCGGCGTGAAATCTCAGCCATGTTTCACCTCACCCATCACCTCGCCGCGAAAGCCGAAAATGCGCTGCGCCCCGGTGACCTGAACCAGCGTCACTTCGCGCTTCTGGCCGGGCTCAAAACGCACGGCGGTGCCCGCCGGGATGTTCAGCCGGTAGCCTCTGGTCGCTTCCCGATCGAACTTCAGCGCCGGGTTGGCCTCGTAAAAGTGGTAGTGCGATCCGACCTGGATCGGCCTGTCGCCGTGGTTTTCAACGATCGCGATCCGGGTTTTGCGCCCGACGTTGAGAGCAATATTGCCGGGCTGGACCCGGTATTCGCCAGGGATCATCATGAGCTCCTTAGACGATCGGGTTATGGACGGTGACGAGCTTGGAACCGTCCGGAAAGGTGGCTTCCACCTGAATATCCGGGATCATCTCCGGGACGCCCTCCATTACCTGCGCGCGCGTCAGGACGTGGCGGCCCGCCTCCATCAGCGAGGCGACGGTTTCGCCATCGCGCGCGCCTTCCATAATGAAGGCGCTGATCAGCGCGACCGATTCCGGGTAATTGAGCTTTACCCCGCGCGCAAGGCGGCGCTCGGCAACCAGCGCGGCGGTGAACAGCAACAGCTTGTCTTTTTCTCTGGGGGTCAGTTCCATAACGTTTCTCTTATGTCTGCCAGATACGCGGCGAACAGGCGGGTTTGGTGGTGAGAAGCGGGCGAAGCGACTGCCAGATATCGCGCATCACCCGCTGGCAAATCAGGTTGTCGTGGGAGAGAAAACGCACCGACAGCAGGCCATCGGTGAGCGTTGCCCCGGCATAATTTTCCAGAGGTGAGAGCCGCTCGCGCACCGCGTCGAGGTGATTTTCCGTAGCCGGATAAAAAAGCAGAGTGCCCAGCCACGGATGCCCGGCGACGGGTGCGAGATCGCCGTCGCTAAGATGCAGGCGCTCAATCAGGCGCGGCTCGTCATCTACCCACACCTCAAGGCGGCTCTCCAGAGTGCCGTGGCTGAAGGTTTCGTTTATCACCGGGCGGCCCAGGCAGTACAGCTCCCACGCCAGCAGCGTGCTGGAGGCCTTCAGGTGAAAAACGGAGCGCAGCGCGGCATTCGCGCCGGGAAAAATAATCGTGTCCTGCGGCAGCCACTCCAGGATGGAGTCTTCATCGAGATAAAAATGCTGGCTCAGACGAGCCTGCGGGCCGCTGCTGCGATAGAACTTGCTGGCGCCGGGCATGGTGATAAGCACATGGCTTTTGGCGTCCAGCTGAACGGAAATGTCCAGCGTATCGCCGCCCACAATCCCGCCGGGCGGGTGCAGCAGGTAAAGGTGGCAGGTTTCCCCTTCGGGATAAAACGGACGCTGGACGGTAAGCGGCCCGACGTGATGAGCGGAGTGCAGGAGGGTTTTCTCAGGGGTGTGACGAAACTGCAGGGCAAGCGACGCCTGCCAGCCTTTATACGTATTATCAGTGACCTGAGCTGCTAACATGCTGCATCCATCTGCTCATCATCGGGGTCGTTTCAGTATGCCCTGGCAGAAATGAAGGCTGTCATATGAGTCGCTTATGGATGGTCGGGCAGGAGAAATAAAAAAGCACGGCCCGGGGCCGTGCTCTGTGTAGAGAATGACGATCCTATTTCAGGTGTTCATGCAATGCGGCACCGGCCTGCTCAAGCGCAACGTTAACCGTTGGCTCATGGCTCAGCGGGTTAAGCAGGCCGTAGTCGTGGATCATGCCGTTATAGCGCGTGACGGTCACCGGGACGCCAGCCGCATCCAGCTTACGCCCGAATGCTTCCCCTTCATCCCGCAGAACGTCCAGCTCAGCTGTCTGAATCAGCGTCTCGGGGAAGCCTTTCAACTGCGCGGCGCTGGCGCGTAGCGGAGAGGCAAGGATATTGTTGCGATCGGCAGCGCTGGTGGTGTAGTTATCCCAGAACCATTTCATCATGTTTTTCGACAGGAAATAGCCATTTTCGAACTGGTTATACGAGGCTGTATCAAAATTCGCATCGGTAACCGGCCAGAGCATGACGTTGTAGCGAATTTTTGGCCCATTAAATTGTTTTGCCTGCAGAGCCACGGAAGCCACCATATTGCCGCCCACGCTGTTACCAACCAGACCCAGACGGCTACCGTCTACGCCAATTTCCTGACCGTGCTCGGCTACCCATTTTGTCGCTTCATAGGCCTGATTAATGGCTACCGGGAAATGAGCCTCAGGTGACGGGGTGTAATCAACGTAAACCGCTGCGGCACCCGACGCACGAACCAGGTCGCGGATTAAACGCTCATGGGTAGGGAAATCACCCAGTACCCAGCCGCCGCCGTGAAAGAACATAAATGCGGGTAGCGTGCCGCTAGCATTCTCAGGTTTCACTATTTTCAGTTTGATCGCCTGGCCATTTACCTGGATCGTTTTTTCAGAAACCTGAGCGGGCGGCAGTTTGGCGCCTTGCTGCGCGCCGATCAGCACCTGGCGGGCTTCCTGCGGGGTCATCTGCTCCATTGGCTTACCCTTGCCAGAATTCAAAACGTTAAGAAATGCCTGTACCCCTGCGGTCGGTGTAGGGGAAGTGGTGGTTTGAGCGGATGCCGCGGCTGACGCGAAGACGGAAGAAACCAGGATGGCGGTTAATGTTTTCATGATGGTACCTCTTTAAATGAAATTGACTGGATAAAATAACTGTATAGTGCGCTACTTAATTGCTGATGTAATACTTGCGCGCAAGATACTTTTAGTCAAACGTTATTTATAATTTTTTTAGACAACAGATTCAGAGTGAATAGAAAAATGAAAGAAAACAAAACGCTAGATGATTTGCTTTGCTTCTCGCTCTACTCAGTCACCAATGCGTTCATTCGTCAATATCGCCCCCTGCTGCAGGAAATGGATCTGACCTATCCACAATTCGTTGTTCTGATGGCGCTGTATGAGAAAGACAACATCCCGCTTCGCGATCTCAGCGATAAGACGTTTTTTGATTCGGGCACATTGACCCCGCTTGTACAAAAGCTTGAGGCAAAAGGATTTCTCAACCGTATCGCGGTTGTGGGGGATGAAAGGATGAAAAATGTCGTACTGACAGAAAAGGCTGACGCAGTGAAAAAACAGGTGATGGCGCTGCCGGATCGGATTCGCTGCAGCATGCGGATGAATGATGACGAGCTTGAGTTGCTAAAAAAACTCTCCCGAACGCTGCTGGACGATTTGTAAGCACGCTTCGGTGGGGTGAACCCACCGAAGTGACGTGTCGTTAGCGATAATCCTCCGCATCCACATCATACCCGGAAGGCTCCCACCGGATCGCCAGCAGCGAGGCCAGGCCGATAAACGGTGCCAGGGCAATCACCCAGAACACGGCGGTATCAAGAGACGCGACCAGCAGCGGGAACAGGAACAGTGAGAGCGTCGAGCTGCTGCGCATCAGCGTCTGGTTAAGCCCCACGCCCACGCCGCGCAGCGAGGTCGGGTAGCTCAAGGACGCAAACGTCATGGTATGCGCGCCCGGACCAAACCCCTGACCGAACAGGAACAGCGCCAGCATCGAAACAGCAAGCACGCCTTCAGAGGCACCTTCCGGTCGGCCTACCAGCGCCAGCCCCAGCAGCGCCACGAGCTGGCAGGCGTAACCGGCAAGCGACATCCGCCACGCGCCGAAGCGCGGCACGTAGCGCACCGCCAGTAATCCACCGACAAACGCAAACAGCAGGTTAAGCGCCAGCGAGATCAAAATGGTTGTCAGCATCGACTGCACAAAGAAGCTGGAGATGATGACCGGCAGGCCAAAGGCCACGGCGTTGTAGGCAAACGAGGAGACCACCGACAGCAGCGTGGCGAGGGTGGTACGCCGCAGATAAATGCCCCGGAACAGGTTCAGGTAGTTCGACCATTTGGCCCTGTTAACCACCGGCGCAGGCTGGTCAAGCGCATCCTGCGGCACGTGGGCGTTGATGTTGTACGACTGCCGCAGGATGGACGCCGCCTCCTTCAGGTTGCCCTGATTCGCCGCCCAGACCGGTGATTCGCTCATATAGCGGCTGCGAATGGCGATAATCACCAGCGCGGGCACGGCGCCGAAGCCGAGGATCAGGCGCCAGAGCCAGCCGCTGTGGCTTTCCGGCAGCACGGCGTAGAAGAAGAGCACCAGCAGGTAGGAGATGCTGATGGCCGCATACCAGGTGGGGCACCACATCGCGACGCTGGAGGCCTTATTCCCCGGTCCTTTTAGTTTGGCGAACTCGCTGAGAAACGCCATCGCCACGGGAAGGTCGATCCCCACGCCGAGCCCCATCACGAAGCGCGCGCCCGCCAGCACATATTCGTTTGGAGCGAGAGCACAGGCGATAGCGGCGACGACAAAGAACACCATGTCGGCCATAAACACGCGGTAGCGCCCGATTTTATCCGTGAGATAGCCGCCGAGCAGCGCCCCGACGATGGCACCAAAGGTAATGGCCGACGCCACCATGCCGGTGCCTGCGGGGGTTAAATTAAATTCGCGTGTAATGTCTTTGATGCCAAACGCCAGCGCGCCGAGATCGTAGGCATCAAGGAAAATACCGCCCAGTGCGATACCCACCACGATACGGGCGTTGGCCCGGCCCTGAGAACCGTCGTTAACCAGACGTGAAACGTCCGATGCGCTGCGCACCCACCTGATGTCGCCATCCGGGGCGTTTCCTGCCGTTGAAAGGGGAGTTGAATCTGTGATTTCTGCCATTTTCTTTTTGTGTGGTTGTGTTGTGTACCTAACAGTTACCACAGGCAGAAGGTGACCAAAATCACATTTGGTTATAAGGCATAACGAACGGTTTATTTAGCGTCTTTCTTTTTACGCTTGAGCTTTGTCCAGATCTTCGTTTCCTGACGCCGCCACAGGCGCTGAATATTGTCGTGATGACGCAGCAGGATCAGACAGGAGAGCATCGACACCGGGAAGGTGAACTGCGGTTTAAACCACCACACGTAGAACGGTGCAATCAAGGCGCTGACGATGGCCCCCAGCGACGAGTAGCCGCTCAGAAGAATGGTGAGCAGCCAGGTTCCGGCCATTACGCCTGTCAAATCCCAGCCGATAGGCGCAATAGCACCAAAGGCCGTTGCGACGCCTTTGCCACCTTTGAAACCGAAGAAGACGGGCCAGATATGGCCGACGCAGGCGGCGATGGCGATAAGGCCAAGCCAGAACGGCGTAACGCCCAGCGCATAGGCGCCCCAGACGGGAAGCATTCCTTTCAGAACATCAAAAATCAAAACCGCTACGGCTGCTCCCTTGCCGCCAATTCGTAGTACATTGGTCGCCCCGGGATTCCCGGAGCCGCTGGCGCGTGGGTCAGGCAACCCGGCGATGCGGCAGACCAGAATGGCGCTGGAGATTGAGCCGCAAAGGTAGGCGAGGATAATCATTCCAGGCGCGATTGCACTCATAACGCTGTTCCGTTTTGAAAATGTATCTGTATTCTCAGCATCTGTGGATAATACGCATAATTCGCCGGAAGTGGTATCCGGTTTAGCCAAAAAGCAGGCAGGTCGTGATGGATATTGTATTTATAGAGCAACTTTCGGTAATCACCACTATCGGTGTTTACGACTGGGAACAGACCATTGAGCAGAAGCTGGTGTTCGATATCGAAATCGGCTGGGATAACCGCACGTCGGCAAAAAGCGATGACGTGAAGGACTGTCTGAGCTATGCCGACATCAGCGAGGCGGTTGTCGGCCACGTGGAAGGACAGCGTTTTGCGCTGGTGGAACGCGTGGCGGAGGAAGTGGCCGAGCTGCTGCTGGGCAAGTTCAACGCACCGTGGGTGCGCATCAAGTTAAGCAAGCCGGGGGCCGTTGCGCGCGCCGCCAACGTAGGCGTGATTATCGAGCGTGGCACAAATCTGAAAGAAAAGATTTAACGTCATAATCGCTAAACCATTTTACGTTATACCGGTCTTAAAATCGTATCTTTCACGGTAGCCGTCGCGGCGACCGTTTTTTTATATCTTTTTAGGGGTTTATAGATGAGCGATATGCACTCGCTGCTGGTGGCGGCAATACTGGGTGTGGTCGAAGGATTGACGGAGTTTCTGCCGGTTTCCAGTACGGGCCATATGATTATCGTTGGCCACCTGCTGGGCTTTGAGGGAGATACCGCAAAGACGTTTGAAGTGGTCATTCAGCTCGGTTCTATTCTGGCGGTTGTGGTGATGTTCTGGCGTCGTCTTTTTGGTCTGATCGGCATCCACTTTGGTCGTTTACCGCAGCGTGAAGGCGAAGGCACTGGCCGCCTGACGCTTATCCATATCCTGCTCGGTATGGTTCCGGCGGTGGTGCTGGGTCTGGTCTTCCACGATACCATCAAGTCGCTTTTCAACCCGATTAACGTCATGTACGCGCTGGTGGTCGGCGGCTTCCTGCTGATTGCGGCGGAAGTGCTGAAGCCAAAAGTACCGCGGGCCGAAGGGCTGGACGATATGACCTATCGTCAGGCGTTTATAATTGGCTGCTTCCAGTGTCTGGCCCTGTGGCCGGGCTTCTCCCGTTCAGGGGCAACGATTTCTGGCGGGATGCTGATGGGCGTAAGCCGCTATGCGGCGTCTGAGTTTTCCTTCCTGCTGGCCGTGCCGATGATGATGGGGGCGACGGTACTCGACGTCTACAAGAGCTATCACTTCCTGACGGCAGGCGATATTCCGATGTTCGCCGTGGGCTTTGTCACCGCCTTTATCGTGGCGCTGGTCGCCATCAAAACCTTCCTGCAGCTGATTAAGCGTATCTCGTTCATTCCGTTCGCGATCTACCGCTTTATCGTCGCGGCTGCGGTCTACGTGGTCTTCTTCTGATGACCGACTGCCCTCAGTCTTTCGGCTGAGGGCAGCGCTGTTCCTTCCAGGCCGCGACGGCGTCAATCCGTCGTTTGGTCATCTCTTCCCGAATCTCCGGGCCTTTAAATCCTGCCTCAACGACGTCTTTCGTCGGCACCGCTTTCGCCACTTCCCAGGCTTCACGCAGCAAACGCCCCTGCGGATAATCGCAGGCTTCAAACCCGGTACGCCCGCGAACGTCGGCTTCGCTGGTGAGCGCGATTTGCTCCACGCGCTGCGGCTTGCGCCAGGCGTCGATGTTGTCGAACAGCTTAACGATGGTTGCCGGTTTCAGGATCGGGAAGGTATGGATCAGGTCATGGAATTCCGCCACCAGTTTTGCCAGGTCGCGGATTTCATTAGGGACGCGCAGACGCTGGCAAATCCCTTCTACCAGCTTCACGCCCGCCGGACCGTGTCCGTGGTGGCGGGGCCAGAGTGCCTTTGGCGTTAAGCCTTTGCCGAGATCGTGGCAGAGGGTGGAAAAGCGCACGTCCACCTCCGGGCTGAGCATGGCGGCCATGCTTAGCGTCATCAGGGTGTGCACACCGGTATCAATTTCCGGGTGCCATTTCGCCGGGGCCGGTACGCCAAAGAGGTTATCTACCTCCGGGAACAGCACTTTCAGGGCGCCGCAGTCGCGCAGCACCTGGAAAAAGACCTGCGGGTTGCGGGTGGTGAGGGCGTTTTCCGTCTCTTTCCAGACGCGTTCCGGCGTCAGGTGTTCCAGCTCGCCCGCCTCGGTCATCGCGGTCATCAGCGCCATCGTCTCGTCGGCGATGCGGAAGCTCAGGTGGGCGTAACGGGCTGCGAAACGCGCCACGCGGAGCACGCGGAGCGGATCTTCAGAAAAGGCAGGGGAGACGTGACGCAAGATACGGTTGCGCAGGTCGTCCTGACCGCCGTAGGCGTCAATAATGTGGCCGTGTTCATCCTGGGCCAGGGCGTTAACGGTGAGATCGCGGCGCAGGAGATCTTGCTCAAGCGTCACGTCCGGCGCGGAATAGCAGGTAAAGCCGGTATAGCCTGAACCGGATTTTCGCTCTGTCCGTGCCAGGGCATACTCTTCTCGGCTTTCAGGATGCAGAAAAACAGGAAAATCGCGGCCTACCTGCTGGTAGCCCGCGTCAAGCATCTCTTCGGGCGTGGCACCGACCACAACCCAGTCCTTATCTTTGACCGGCAGACCTAACAACGCATCACGTACCGCACCACCGACCAGATAACTCTTCACGCCAACACTCCCGTTTTCTCTTTTCGCAAGATGATACGTAAGTGTGGCAGAGAAGACGAGTTAGTTCATCCAGCGGTCTTTACGTTTACGGCTTGGGATGAGGTGTGGAAGCACCAGACCCAGCACCAGACCGACGCCCAGCACGCCGCCGCCGTACATAAACCACTGCATAATGATGGTGCGCTGTTTGTCATCGAGCTGAAGATTGGCGGCGCTCACTTTCTTCTGCGCGACAATCAGCTCATTTTTCAGCTTCTGGTTCTCTTCTTTCAGACCATTGATCACGCCGTCGCTCTGCGCCACTTTCTGCTGCATCTCTGCCGTGCGCTGGTTCCAGGTGTTGTCGATGTTGGTCAGCTTGTCGGTCAGGGTTTTCACCTGATTTTCCAGATCCGGCACGCGGGTGCGCAGGCTGGGCACGTTGCTCAGCTCTTTCAGAGGGATCCACGAGGTACGGCCGGTACTGTCGCGGACCTGGCCATAGTTAGTATCCGCATTGGTTTGTAACAGAACCACTTCCTCGCCGGCATTCACCGTGCCCACGAGGCGATAATTGTCCCCGGGGCCGCTTCGTACCCAGGTGTTAAGTTCATCAGAAACGTAACGCTTCTCTTCAGCGTGGACCGCGGTCGCGGCGCTAAAAGCGAGTAAAGTAAGTCCAATCAGGCGTAATTTAAGCATATCAGTCGTTATTTTCATAAATAGTGGAACGATAGTAGTGGTATCAGTGTCGCTACGCAAAGGATTCATCATCAATCGGAATCATCTGTGTCGTGATATCCACACCTTCAAACTTTTACGCCCGTCAAATTGCTCATTGCGTGGCAATTTGGCGCAAAATACTATGTACTGACACATAAATGGCGAGGAAGTTCGCCTTCATCGACGCGTCTGTGACGCACGCAAAAGTACAAGGCTATGGCACAAGAAATCGAATTAAAGTTTATCGTCGAAAAAGACAGCGTTGACGCGCTTCGTCAGCATCTGAACACGCTTTCTGGCGAACACCATGAACCGGTACAGCTGCTCAACATTTATTACGAAACGCCGGACCGCTGGCTGCGCAGTCACGATATGGGCTTGCGTATTCGCGGCGCGAACGGGCGCTACGAGATGACGATGAAAATTGCAGGCCGCGTGGTCGGCGGTTTGCATCAGCGTCCCGAATATAATATCGACATCAGCAAGCCGGAACTTGAGCTGGAACGTTTCCCGGCGGAAGTGTGGCCCGAGGGGACGCTCCCGGACACGTTATCTGCAGAGGCACAGCCGCTGTTCAGCACCGACTTCTGGCGTGAAAAATGGCTGGTAACGGAAGGGAAGAGCCGCATCGAAATCGCCCTGGATCTGGGTGACGTGAAGGCCGGCGAATTCCAGGAACCCATTTGCGAGCTGGAGCTTGAACTTCTCGAAGGTGACGCGAACGACGTGCTGAAGCTGGCGCGGAAACTGGTTAATCAGTCCGGTTTACGTCAGGGCAGCCTGAGTAAAGCGGCTCGCGGTTATCACTTGGCCGCCGGAAATGCGCCGCGCGTGCTGAAAGAGACGACCGTGCTGCGTGTTGCTCCGAAAGCCAGCGTTGAACAAGGTATGGAAGCGGCGCTTGAGCTGGCGCTTTCCCAGTGGCTGTACCACGAAGAGCTGTGGGCGCGGAATGTGAAAAACGCGAAAACGCACGTGCTGGCGGCGATGGGCCTGGTGCGTCATACCCTGGCGCTGTTTGGCGGCATCGTTCCTCGTAAAGCAAGCGCTCACTTACGTGACCTGCTGACGCAAACCGAAGCGCTGATGCTCTTCGACGTCTCGGCGCAAACGGCGATCTACAGCCCGCAAGCGGCTACGGCGAAACTGGCGCTGACCGAGTTTCTGGTAACGCGCGGCTGGCGCACGTTCCTGGATGCGAAGGCCGAAGCCAAAATCGGGGATAACTTCAAGCGGTTTGCGGATACCCATCTTTCCCGTCATGCCGCCGAGCTAAAAACCACCTTTGCATACCCGCTGGGCGACCAGTATGGCGATCAGCTTCCCCGTCTTTCGCGCAATATCGACAGCATGTTGCTGCTGTCTGGCGCCTATGAGGGCAAAGCGCAGGTCTGGCTGGAGGACTGGCAGGGGCTGAAGCATGCCATCGAAACCCGCCAGCATATTGAGATTGAGCATTTCCGTAACGAGGCCATTTCGCAGGAGCCGTTCTGGCTGCACAGCGGAAAACGTTAACTCTGGCAAGGAACCCTATAATGCCGCTTTCTTCGCAGTTAGAGCAGCACTGGCAGACCGTTTGCGAACGTCTGCCTGAGTCATTACCGGCATCATCGTTAAGCGAGCAGGCCAGAAGCGTGCTCATCTTCAGTGATTTTGTGCAGGAAAGTATTACGGCCAACCCTGACTGGCTGGCGGAGCTTGAGAGTTCGCCCCCGCAGGCCGAGGAGTGGCGGCATTATGCGGGCTGGCTGCAGGCCGATCTTGACGGCGTAGCGGATGAGGCGACGCTGATGCGCGTGCTGCGCCAGTTCCGACGTCGGGTAATGGTTCGTATCGCCTGGGCCCAGTCTCTGGAGTTGGTAAGCGAAGAGAGCACGTTGCTGCAGCTGAGCGAGCTGGCGCAGACGCTGATTGTCGCCGCGCGCGACTGGCTCTACGCCGCCTGCTGTAAAGAGTGGGGCACGCCGTGCAGCGAGGAAGGGGTTCCTCAGCCGCTGTTGATCCTGGGTATGGGTAAGCTCGGCGGCTGCGAGCTGAATTTTTCCTCCGATATCGACCTGATTTTTGCCTGGCCGGAGAACGGCTCCACGCGCGGCGGTCGTCGCGAGCTGGATAACGCCCAGTTCTTTACCCGCCTCGGTCAGCGTCTGATTAAAGCGCTGGACCAGCCAACGCAGGACGGCTTTGTCTATCGCGTGGACATGCGTCTGCGTCCGTTCGGCGACAGCGGCCCGCTGGTGCTGAGCTTTGCGGCGCTGGAAGATTATTACCAGGAGCAGGGGCGCGACTGGGAACGCTATGCGATGGTTAAGGCGCGGATCATGGGCGACAGCGACGACGCTTACGCCAACGAGCTGCGCGCGATGCTGCGCCCGTTCGTCTTCCGTCGCTATATCGACTTCAGCGTGATCCAGTCCCTGCGAAACATGAAAGGGATGATTGCCCGCGAAGTGCGTCGCCGTGGGCTAAAAGACAACATCAAGCTCGGCGCGGGCGGCATTCGCGAGATCGAATTTATCGTCCAGGTCTTCCAGCTTATTCGCGGCGGACGCGAGCCTTCCCTGCAGTCCCGCTCGCTGCTGCCGACGCTGAGCGCCATCGAGCAGCTTCATCTGTTACCGGAAGGCGATGCGAAAACGCTGCGCGAGGCCTATCTGTTCCTGCGCCGTCTGGAAAACCTGCTGCAAAGCATCAATGACGAGCAAACGCAGACCCTGCCAGCCGATGAGCTGAACCGGGCGCGTCTGGCCTGGGGCATGCACGTGAACGACTGGGCAGCGCTGACAGAAAAACTGGATGCCCACATGGCGGGCGTGCGCCGCATCTTTAATGACCTGATCGGCGACGATGAGGGTGAATCGCAGGACGATGCGCTCTCCGAGCACTGGCGCGAGCTTTGGCAGGACGCGCTCCAGGAAGATGACACGACGCCGGTGCTGACGCACCTGAGCGACGACGCGCGTCATCGGGTGGTGGCGCTGATCGCGGATTTCCGTCTTGAGCTGAACAAGCGCGCCATCGGCCCGCGCGGCCGCCAGGTGCTGGATCACCTGATGCCGCACCTGCTGAGCGAGGTCTGCTCCCGCGCAGACGCCCCGGTGCCGCTGTCGCGCATGATGCCGCTGCTGAGCGGGATTATCACGCGTACCACCTATCTTGAACTGCTGAGCGAATTCCCCGGCGCGCTCAAGCACCTGATTTCCCTCTGCGCCGCGTCGCCGATGGTGGCCAACAAGCTGGCGCGCTACCCGCTGCTGCTGGACGAACTGCTCGACCCGAACACGCTGTATCAGCCGACGGCGACCGATGCCTACCGCGATGAGCTGCGTCAGTACCTTCTGCGCGTGCCGGAAGAGGACGAAGAGCAGCAGCTGGAGGCGCTGCGCCAGTTCAAGCAGGCCCAGATGCTGCGCGTGGCGGCGGCGGATATCGCCGGAACGCTGCCGGTGATGAAAGTGAGCGATCACTTAACCTGGCTGGCGGAGGCGATCATTGACGCCGTCGTACATCAGGCGTGGGTGCAGATGGTGGCGCGTTACGGGCAGCCGACGCACCTGACCGAGCGTGAAGGCCGCGGCTTTGCGGTAGTTGGCTACGGCAAGCTCGGCGGCTGGGAGCTGGGGTACAGCTCCGATCTGGACTTAATCTTCCTGCACGATTGCCCGGTTGACGTGATGACCGACGGCGAGCGTGAAATCGACGGGCGGCAGTTCTACCTGCGCCTCGCCCAGCGCATTATGCACCTGTTCAGCACCCGCACGTCGTCGGGCATTTTGTACGAAGTGGACGCGCGTCTGCGTCCGTCCGGAGCGGCGGGCATGCTGGTGACCTCAACGGAGTCCTTTGCCGATTACCAGAAGAGCGAAGCCTGGACGTGGGAACATCAGGCGCTGGTGCGCGCCCGCGTGGTGTATGGCGATCCGCAGCTCAAAACGCAGTTTGACGTCATCCGCAAGGACGTCATGACAACGGTGCGAGAGACGGCAACATTGCAAACAGAAGTGCGGGAAATGCGCGAGAAAATGCGTGCGCATTTAGGCAATAAGCATCGCGATCGCTTTGATATTAAAGCCGATGAGGGCGGAATTACCGATATTGAGTTTATTACCCAGTATCTGGTGCTGCTGCACGCGCACGACAAGCCGAAGCTGACCCGCTGGTCCGATAACGTGCGCATTCTGGAACTGCTGGCGCAAAACGACATTATGGACGAGCAGGAAGCGCAAGCCCTGACGCGCGCCTATACCACGCTTCGCGATGAGCTTCATCATCTGGCCTTACAGGAACAGCCGGGCCACGTGTCGCTGGACTGTTTTGCGGATGAACGTGCGCAGGTTACGGCAAGCTGGCAGAAATGGCTGGTGGAGCCGTGCGTAACAAAACAAGTGTGATATTATCGCGCGCAAATTGTGAATCTTTCTGGAGTCAGGAATGAAAGTAACACTGCCAGAGTTTGAACGTGCTGGGGTTATGGTTGTCGGTGATGTGATGCTGGATCGCTACTGGTATGGGCCGACCAGCCGTATTTCCCCGGAAGCACCGGTGCCGGTGGTTAAGGTCGACACCATTGAAGAGCGTCCTGGCGGCGCGGCAAACGTGGCGATGAACATCGCTTCTCTTGGCGCGCATTCGCGTCTGGTGGGCTTGACCGGTATCGACGATGCGGCGCGGGCGCTGAGCAAGTCGCTCTCGGACGTGAACGTGAAGTGCGACTTCGTTTCTGTTCCGACACACCCAACCATTACCAAGCTGCGCGTGCTGTCGCGCAACCAGCAGCTGATCCGCCTCGACTTTGAAGAAGGTTTTGAAGGCGTTGACCCTGAGCCGCTGCACGAGCGCATCAACCAGGCGCTGGGCAGCATTGGCGCGCTGGTGCTGTCAGACTACGCCAAAGGCGCGCTGGCCAGCGTGCAGACGATGATCCAGCTGGCGCGTAAAGCTAACGTGCCGGTGCTTATCGATCCGAAAGGCACCGAGTTTGAGCGCTATCGCGGCGCGACGCTGCTGACGCCAAATCTGTCTGAGTTTGAAGCGGTGGCGGGCAAGTGCAAAACCGAGCAAGAGCTGGTTGAGCGCGGCATGAAGATTATCACTGATTTCGAACTCTCTGCGCTGCTGGTGACTCGCTCCGAGCAGGGGATGACGCTGCTGCAGCCGGGCAAAGCACCGCTGCATATGCCGACTCAGGCGCAGGAAGTGTATGACGTGACCGGCGCCGGCGACACGGTGATCGGCGTGCTGGCGGCGACGCTGGCAGCGGGAAACTCGCTGGAAGAGGCGTGCTACTTCGCTAACGCCGCGGCGGGCGTGGTTGTCGGTAAGCTCGGGACCTCAACCGTGTCGCCAATTGAGCTGGAAAACGCGGTGCGCGGTCGTGCCGATACCGGTTTTGGCGTCATGGCCGAAGACGAGCTTAAAGCGGCCGTCGCTGCCGCGCGCAAGCGTGGTGAAAAAGTGGTGATGACCAACGGCGTGTTCGACATCCTGCACGCGGGCCACGTTTCGTATCTGGCGAACGCGCGCAGGCTGGGCGATCGCCTGATTGTGGCGGTAAACAGCGATGCGTCGACGAAGCGCCTGAAGGGTGAAACGCGTCCTGTGAACCCGCTCGAGCAGCGTATGATCGTGCTCGGCGCGCTGGAAGCGGTGGACTGGGTGGTGTCGTTCGAAGAAGATACCCCGCAGCGCCTGATTGCCGGTATTCTGCCGGACCTGCTGGTGAAGGGCGGCGATTATAAGCCGGAGCAGATCGCGGGTAGCGAAGAGGTCTGGGCCAACGGCGGCGAGGTGATGGTGCTCAACTTTGAGGACGGGTGCTCAACCACCAACATCATCAAGAAGATCCAGAAAGACAGTCAGTAAAAAACGGGCCGATTGGCCCGTTTTTTTATGTCGGATGGCGGCTGCGCCTTACCCGACCTACGCGTTCATATAGGCCCGGTAAGGCGTAGCCGCCACCGGGCACAACAGGCCGCACTTACTCCTGGTCATCCACTGGCGGAATGGCCGGTGCTGGCTTCACCTCTTCCGGGGCATTACGGTTTTCCAGCTCGGTCAGACGCTGTTCCAGCAGCGCCAGCTTTTCGCGGGTGCGCAGGAGAACCTGGGTCTGCACGTCGAACTCTTCACGGCTGACTAAATCAAGGCGAACCAACTGCGCCTGCAGCGTCTGGCGGATTTTTTTCTCAACGTCATCACCAAACTCACGAATGCCTTTCGGCATGGACTCGTGAACCTGACGCGCGATCTGCTCAATTTTCTTTGGGTCAATCATTGTCGTTTCCCTTGATGAAAAGGTGTTAGTGTCCATTGTAGCGCGTCATGCCGCGGGTTAAACAAAATTGTTTGATGCTTATGCATTGCCCAGGGTAATCAATAGCGTTATATTTATCTCGCTTATTCTCAGGGCGGGGCGAAATTCCCCACCGGCGGTAAATCAGCGTAACGCTGAAAGCCCGCGAGCGCTTTGGGTGAATTCTCAAAGGTCAGCAGATCCGGTGTAATTCCGGGGCCGACGGTTAGAGTCCGGATGGGAGAGAGTAACGATCCAGTCGGGCTTGGGCCCGCTCACGTTATCTTTTTGCCGCTTATACGGCGCTCCTAAGACTGCCCTGATTCTGGTAACCATAATGTTAATGAGGTTTTTTTACCATGAATCAGACGCTACTTTCCTCTTTTGGCACTTCAACTCAACGTGTTGAACATGCACTGGATGCACTGCGCGAAGGCCGCGGTGTGATGGTGCTTGACGATGAAAACCGTGAAAACGAAGGCGACATGATTTTCGCCGCCGAAAACATGACCGTTGAACAGATGGCGCTGACCATCCGTCACGGCAGCGGCATCGTATGCCTGTGTATTAACGAAGACCGTCGCAAGCAGCTCGACCTGCCGATGATGGTTGAGAACAACACCAGCGCCTTTGGTACTGGCTTCACCGTGACCATTGAAGCGGCGCACGGCGTGACCACCGGTGTGTCTGCGGCTGACCGTCTGACCACCGTGCGCGCAGCAATTGCCGATGGCGCTAAACCATCCGACCTGCATCGTCCAGGCCACGTTTTCCCACTGCGTGCGCAGGCGGGCGGCGTGCTGACTCGCGGCGGCCACACCGAAGCGACTATCGATCTGGTCACGCTGGCAGGCTTCAAACCTGCCGGCGTGCTGTGCGAGCTGACCAACGATGACGGCACCATGGCGCGCGCGCCGGAGTGCATCACCTTTGCGCGTCTGCACAACATGCCGGTCGTGACGATTGAAGACCTGGTTGAATACCGCCAGGCGCACGAGCGCAAAGCCAGCTGAAACAGCTGATGTGAAAAAGCCGGGGAAACCCGGCTTTTTTGTCTCTAGTGATAGTTAATTTTAAACAGTACCACCGTTTCGAACGGGCCGGACTGAATTGCCTTTCCCTCAACAGGCGATAACTCTGCCGTGTACGTTTGCTCGTACTGCAGGGAACTGCCCGTAAAATCAGCATACTCTTCATAGCGGTTGAAGGTGTAAGGCTGCGTCCCGTTGAGGATCCGCAGCTTCAGGCCGTTACCTATCAGCAGCGCCGTATCGTCAGCGCTGAGCGATTCCGCAGTATAGAAAGACGAATCCATCTTAAAGCCGTCTGAACATTGCGCATCCTGCACTTTGGTTGTTCGTACCGAAAACGTGCGGGTGCGCGTCTGCTGGTTCACGATATCGCGCGCGCTGAACGTGCCGAAATCGATCTCCTGATTCTCCGGGAAAATGCTAAACGTTGCCCCGCAGTCCAGTACGGTAATATTTTGCAAACCGTTGATGTGGTATTTGAGGTTTTTCGCGTCAACCATCTGGTTTACCCCCCCTTTGCCGTCGAACTGCACCACAACGTAATCGCTGAGCGAACTGACATATCCGTGGGGCGGCACAGCCTTAATTTTGACAAAAAGCCGTAATCGCGCGACGAACGTGCGCGTAACGTGAATGTCGTCCGGATTGCCGGAGCAGATGCGATTTTCCCAGCCCATCTGGCGGATTTGTGCCGGGGTATAAATAGTGATGCTGTTGTTATCCAGGCACTGGCGGGTATCCACGCCGTTGGGTTGACCTGTGGCATCGTAGTCCATGCCTTCATAGGTTACGCCCAGCTCATAGTAAGGGTCGGTGGCGGAAGGATAAGGGTTTACCCAGGCATAGACGTCTTCAGATTGAAAGCCGCTGGTGACGTTGTTGTCGCAGGTCACGGGAATTTTAATGTCATCGGATTCCCATATTTTTTGGCCAACCTGCGCGTTGCTGGGGATGGCAAAGGGTGAAATCGTTTTTGTCTCCTCAACGGGGCCGCCGGAGCCACCAAGATAACAGTTGAGCGCCAGCGCCTCCTTCAAGGGCAGGGTCGACAGCAGCAGGGTAAACAGAAGGTTAGCGAGCGTGCGCATCTTAATCGATCTTCCGTTCGGTGAGCGTACATGGGGCTGTTCCTCCGCACTGTACGTCGACCTTCTTCAGCGCCCCGTAATCGTCGATGTAGCCGATGCTGTAATAGCTGCCGTGATAGTCACCGGTTGAAATCGTGGCCGCCGCAAAAGGTGCGACCATCAGGCTATCAAAGCCCGGCAGCATGGTTATCGCATTCTTGCTGAGCCATGCGAGGGTAATGTAATACGGCGTTGGGTTACGCACGGCCAGCCCTTTCGCACTGGCGGTAATTTCCATGCGCATTTCTGCCAGCTCGCCCGGCCTTTTGGTAATCGCCTTCGGGCGCCAGAACAGCTTGATTCTGCTTTGCATTGCAACCTGCATGACGCTGCGTTCATCGCTTGCGCGGGTGCTTTTAGGCGGCACTTCGCGCAGATTGAAATAAAACAGCGTCTCCCGGTCTTTCCGTAACCGGCTGGTGGCGGCTTGCTTAACAATCCTCACCTGTGACGCCGAGCCTGCCTCAATGCGCTGAACAGGGGGAAGCGCCATAAAATGCGCATCTTCTTTGTGCCCATTTTCGTCTTCAATCCATGACAGGGCCAGATAAGGCAGCGCCTGACTTTGGTTTTCCACCTTCAGGCTGCTGGCCTTGTCGCTTTCTGGAAAGACAATGCGGTGCGGTCCAGGTTTATGGCTGCGTGAGTGGTGAACGCCGTGCCGAGCAGCATCAGGTAAAGGCTTTTAAGCGGGGTAAGTTTCATCATAGTTTCTTACTGGCAGGGCAGTATTAACTGCATACTGTTTTCAAGGTGTAAAGGTAACGAGAAGCGACACTGCTGATGCTCACCCCACGTCACGCGGAATTGTTGTTCGGGCTCGACGGCCCCCAGCCAGACGTGGCCATCATCAGCGACCATCCCAATCTGGCGGCCATTATCCAGCAGGCTAACAGCCGCGCCGAGCGGCGGCGCGCCCGATGCGGTTCGCAAAATGCCAGCGATATCGTGACCTGCACGAGTGGCAATCTGACGATAACCAATGGCTCCCTCAGTCCAGGTCGAGGTGACGACGCGGGTATCCACATCCACGCCCTCAGGCAGGTTGTTCAGATTGATCTGCACGCTGGCGGGGGAGTAGCTGGAAAACGAGGGTAAAACACCAACGCCAAACCGGTTGGTTTCATCCCTTGATGCGTTAAGCGGAATATTTCCCACGCCGTCGGTACCGATCATTACCCGCGGTTCGTTGCCGTAACTGCGACGGTGCAGAGCCGCCCCTTTCGTCGTTGAGGTAAGGGATCCGTTCCAGCTGGCGCTGAGGGAGTTATATTCATCAGCTTTATAGCTGCCGGAGAGGTTAAGATCGCCGAAGGCAGAGTAATGTTGGTAGTTGCCGCTGACCTGCGCGCCCGCGTTCGACTTTTCGCTTTCCGTACCCGCGGATACGCCCCATGTGTTATCGCGATCTGACGTGTCATACCACGATACGTTCTGGGTTAGCGTGTCGCTGTTGTGCAGGTCGTAATTCAGACGATGATCGGGGTCGAGCGGTACGCTCAGTGAAAGATAAAACTGCGTATCGTCGTCTTCATCTTCATAATGCGTCTTGCTCCATGACAGGGTAACGCCCAGGTTTTTCCAGCGGCCCAGGTCAAAGTTGTAGCCTGCGGTGACGCTGCCCGTTGTGGAGGGCGAATCGTTCCACCAGGTTTGACGTAGCATGTTTACATAGAGATTGAGTGACAGTGCCGAAATGTACTGGCTTGCCGTGACGCTCAACGTCTGTTTTTCAGACTGACGATCGTTGTTGTCATCATCCAGAAAACGGGCGTAGCTCAGGAATTGTGGGTCCGAATAGCGATAGCTGGCGAGCGTAAGCTGGCTGCCGGTGGTATCGAAGCGTTTACTGTAGTTGAAGCGGTAGCTGTACCCCGTCTGGCTATTCTCGCCGGGGAGCCGGCTGGTCGCCTGAGTAACATCGAAAGAGAGTGCGCCGAGATATTCCATATTTTGCCCGATACCCGCGGCGATCGAACGGTAACGATCGCCGTCGGCGAGCGTACCGCCATAGAGCGAGGTTTGTGACAGCATGCCCCATGAAAATTCGCCGCTCATAAAGGCGGTGTCTTCAACGTCATGAGAGGCATCTTTGCGGGCTTTTCCCCCCGCGAGTTTGTAGCGAACCTGCCCCTTACGCGTTAAAAAGGGGACCGATTCTGCAGAGACCTGGAAGGTGCTGACGCGCCCGTCCTCCTCCGTAACGTTGACGTCCAGCGTGCCCTGCACAGACTGATTAAGATCCTGAATAACAAACGGTCCGGGTGGGACTTTGCTTTGATAAATGATGCGATCGGCAAGTCTGACCGTTACCGTGGCGTTGGTTTGTGCTATCCCGGTAATTTGTGGCGCGTAACCACGCAGCGACCACGGCAACATGCGTTCATCGCTCATCAGCGAGGCACCGGTATAGGTGAACGCATCAAAAATGGCGGACTGGAAGTCCGTTTCACCGAGGGTCAGTTTCGCGCCGAGTGAAGGCAGGGGGCGGAACATATAGACGCGTGAAAAACGCCCATCGCTTTCTGAGCCTGCGTCAGTATGGGTCTGCGTATACTGGTAATCGCTGCGCAACCGCCACGCGCCCATGTTTGCGCCCGCAGTGCCGTAAGTGTTGGCGTTGTCTGTGCTGCTGCCGTCATTTGGCTGGTAATGACTGGCAAAAAGATTGTAGTCCAGCAGGAGGCCGGGCACGCCATTATCCCACGTTGAGGGTGGCATCCAGTCTGCCGCTCGGTACTGTAACCACGCCTGGGGAATACTGACCTTCAGCGTCTGGCTGGCCTGTTCAAACATAAACGTGATATCCGGCCTGGACGCGAAATCAACGCACCCCTCTTTTTCAGGCAGGCTGGCGCGGATGGTGTCCTGTAGAGCAAAGGTATCGGCCAGTTCTGATGGAATACAGACCTGCACCTCATTATTTATTTCTCGCCAGCGAAGCTGCCAACCATTGGCAAGCGGTATATTATTAATTGAAACGGTAACAAAATAGTTACCGGGAATCACGGCCATGGGGTCTTTAAAAAGGGATAAGTCAACGCTATTGCGCTGATCTTTATCTATTGCATTAATATTGAATTCAGTTGCGGAGGCAACGTTCGTCATTAACAGGGACGTAATGATGATTATCCATTGTAATTTATATGTCATCGTCCTGTTACTCAAAAAGATATAGAATGCCGGCTGACAGGCAGTGCCAGCCGGTTTATTCCGTGAGGTGATGTGTTTATTTGTACATCAGAATATAGTTAGCGGTGGCTTCAACCTGGCCGGCAGTGGCTGTTTTGCCTGTTGGAACCTCCATCAGCGCTTTGAAGTGCAGCGTCTGGGTCGTGGAACCTGCAAGCAGTGCCACTTCATTTGCTTCACCCAGCGTAATGTTGGATTCAGCGTTATCCAGAAGGCGAACACCGACGTTTTGAGCACCGCTTGCATAGGTGTTGCTCATCAGGCTGGTGTCAGCCGCGTCGGTTGCCGCACTGGTGAAGGTGACATCTACTTTGGTAATGGGGGTATCTGTTTCATCGTCTGGATCGTCAAGCTGGCAGTTTTCCAGGTTAATATCCACTGCGACAGGCGTGGATTTCTTGTTCGCATTGATAACTGCCGTCGTGACTTCGCCAAGATCAACTTCTTTATCCACGCTGTCCGGTGCAATGTTGCATGGCGCGTCAATAACTACACCTTTGAATTTGATTTTGCCTGACCCCTGGTCGTCCGCAAAAGCTGAACCTGAAAGGATAGCCGCCGTCGCAACCGCTAACAGTACTTTTTTACCCATATACATGAAAGTATCCTTTTTCAAATGAATTCATACTTTGAATAATAATTAAAACATCAATTTAAAATTATACCTTTGAAACAAAAGGGGCGCGATTAATGTGGCTTAAAGCTCGTTTTAGTGAGTTTTAATTAATAAGGTGAGGTTATTGTATTTGCCAGGTTTTTGAATGGGTTTTAACGTTATTGGAAATAATTAAATTTATATTTGAGAGAACGTCACCAATAAAAAGCGTCTGGTTTCGATTTATGGAAGGGGTTAAGTGATAACTTTAAATCAGTAATGTCTTTTTCACGATTTTTCTGAGCTTATATACCTCTTTCAGAGAGCCTCCGCCTAAGGCGGAGGCGAAACCGTTAGCCAATACCGGCTGCTTGCAGGAGCACCAGGCTTAATCCCATCACCGACATTCCGCACAGCACGCCGTAGCTGGGGTTGTTGTTCGGGTCGATCTCTTTCGCCAGCGGCATCAGTTCATCAACGGAGAGTGCGACCATGATACCGGCTACCGCCGCCATAATGGCAGCCATCACGACCGGAGACACCAGGCTTCCGAGGATCAGCCAGGCCAGCACCCCGCCGAGTATTTCTGCCATTCCCGAAATTCCCGCCCAGAATACGGCGGTACGTTTTGAGCCCGTGGCGGCGTAAACCGGCCCGGCAACGGCCAGTCCTTCAGGAATATTGTGCAACGCCACCGCCAGGGCGATTCCCAGGCCCATTTCAAGATTACTGCTGGCCGTCACGTAGGTTGCGACACCTTCCGGGAAGTTGTGCAGGCTGATACCGAGGGTTAGCAGAATGGCCGTGCGCTTGATGTTGCGCGGTGCTGGCGTAGCGCTTTTTTGCATCAAATCCTGTGGATGGGCATGAGGCAGCATGCGGTCGAGCGCAAAGTAGCCCAGCAGGCCAAAGATAAACATGCCGTACCCGAGAACCGGAGACATGCCTTCGGTACCCAGCGCGGCAGGCAGCATCTCCATCAGCGAAATCAACAGCATGATCCCGGCAGCAAAACCCAGCGAAAAAGCCAATACACGATTAGACGGCTTTTGACCGATCACGCCGAGGATCGCACCGATAAAGGTCGCGGCGCCTGCGAGTATGGTCAGGATCAAAGGGACTGACATGCACTGCTCCTTATGATAATGATTCTCATTAATATTAATGATTCATTGACCGCAAAGCGAGGGGAGAAATCCTGCTTTACATATTCCTTACATTCAAATTTCCTGATGATGATCTTCACGCTTATCAGCGTTCATCCTGTCTGAATTACGCGTAATGTAGAACCATCAAAATGACACCTTCTGTAAGGATATCACCATGTCTTCATCTCGTATGCCAGCACTGTTTTTAGGCCACGGTAGCCCAATGAACGTTCTGGAAGATAACGTCTATACCCGCGCATGGCGTCATCTGGGCGAGACGTTGCCGCGTCCGAAGGCCATCGTGGTGGTGTCTGCGCACTGGTTCACCCGTGGGACCGGCGTGACGGCCATGGAAGCGCCAAAGACCATTCATGATTTTGGCGGCTTCCCGCAGGCGCTTTATGATACGCATTATCCGGCGCCTGGTTCACCCGGTCTGGCGCAACAGCTGGTGGATCTGCTGGCACCCGTTCCCGTCGCGCTGGATAAAGAAGCCTGGGGCTTTGACCACGGCTCGTGGGGCGTGCTGATCAAGATGTACCCTGATGCCGATATCCCTATGGTGCAGTTGAGCATCGACAGCACCAAACCGGCAGCCTGGCACATGGAGATGGGGCGTAAGCTGGCAACGCTGCGCGATGAAGGCATCATGCTGATTGCCAGCGGTAACGTGGTGCATAACCTGCGCACGGCGCGCTGGCACGGTGAAAATACGCCGTATCCCTGGGCGACGTCGTTTAACGACTACGTGAAAGACAATCTGACCTGGCAAGGCCCGACGGAGCAGCACCCGCTGGTGAACTATCTGGATCATGAAGGCGGTTCGCTCTCTAACCCAACGCCGGAGCATTTCCTGCCGCTGCTGTACGTGCTGGGGGCGTGGGATGGTCAGGAAAATATTACGATCCCGGTCGACGGGATTGAGATGGGAAGCCTGAGCATGCTGTCAGTGCAGGTGGGGTGAAAACAGGCCCGGTGGCGCTACGCTTACCGGGCCTGTAAAACCGTAGGCCGGGTCAGGCGAAGCCGCCACCCGGCAGATCTTACTCCACAAAAATATGCGGATAGAACCGTGACAGATCCTGAGTGATCAGCGCGCGATCTTCGCGAATACCAATCCCGGCAGGCCGATCGTTGATAAGCCAGCTGCCAATCAGCGTATAGCTGTCGCCAAACTTCGGCAGCTGATAGAACTCCTGGACGATCATCCCTTCTTCGCCGTACGGCCCTTCAACCGCTTCCAGCGTTTTACCGTTTTCGATAATAGAGACGTTCGCCCCTTCGCGGGAGAAGATCGGCTTCACGACGTACTTGTCCATTTGCGGGTAATCATCTTCCGCAAAATAAGACGCGAGCAGGTTCGGGTGGTTCGGGAACATTTCCCACAGCATCGGCAGCAGGGCCTTGTTGGAGATAATGCTCTTCCAGGCCGGCTCCAGCCAGCGCACGCCCGCGTCTTCCAGCTTGGTGGAGAACATCTCACGCAGCATGTATTCCCACGGGTAGAGCTTGAAGAGGTTGCTGATGACCTGGTCCTGGGTGTCGGTAAACTGACCTTTTTCGCCCAGTCCGATGTCCTCGATGTAGAGGAACTCTGTCGCCACTTCCGCTTCGGCCGCGCAATCCTGCAGATACTGAACCGTACCGCGGTCTTCTTCCGTGTCGCGGCAGCACGCAAGGTGCAGCAGGCTGAAACCGTGCTGTTCACGCAGCTCGGCGAAACGCTCAATCAGCTTTTCCTGCAGGCTGTTGAACTGGTCGCTGCCTTCCGGCAGGTTGCCTGCGCTGGCCTGGTCTTCCAGCCAGATCCACTGGAAGAAGGCGGCTTCGTACAGGGAGGTGGGCGTATCGGCGTTGTTTTCCAGAAGCTTAGGTTCACCCACGCCATCCCACGCCAGATCGAGACGAGAGTAGAGTGAAGGCTGGTTGGTTTTCCACGACTGGCGCACGAAATTCCACGTGTGCTTAGGAATGCGGAATTTGGTCATCAGCGCGTCGCTCTCGATAACCTTCTCAACAACCTTCAGGCACATCTGATGCAGCTCGGCGGTGACATCTTCCAGCTTTTCAACCTGGGCGAGGGTGAGCCTGTAATAGGCATCTTCACACCAGTACGGTTCGCCGTACATGGTGTGGAAGTTAAAACCGTATTCCGTCGCTTTTTCGCGCCAGTCCGGGCGCTCAACAATACTGACTCGTTCCATGATCAGCCGCCCATTGAGCGAGTTGAGGAGCCGGTCGCGCTACGCTGCATGGTGGATTGCTTCGCTACAGATTCGCCAAACCCGCCGCGGGTGACCGTGCTGGTGGTCGCCGGCTTCGGTGCCATCGCTGTTTTAGGGACGGTCGTGGTACGGCCAGGCGTTGCCGCACCGTAGTTTTTACCGCTGGCGTCGGTATATTTACCGTATGCCGGGCTGTTTGGGTTTTTGGAGCTAAACAGCGGCTGCTGCTGATAGCCCGCGCCGCCGCTCATCATACGGCCCATCATGTAGCCCGCCATCAGCGGCATCCAGAAGCTGCCGCTGGATTGCGCCTGTGCCTGGTTTTCCGGCGCCATCCCTGCCTGAGCAGGCGCCTGCTGGCACTGGCCTTCGCCGAATTCCGCAACGCAATCTTCACGTGACGCGTATTTCGGTGCGGTACGCTCCGCTTCTTTCAGGGCGCTGTTATACGCGGTTGTACATTCTGCGGCTTTGCCGGTGGCAGCCGAGCAATCGTCCGCGTTTTGATACATCGAGACCGTTTCGTCGCTCTGCTCACAGCCTGCCAGCATAAAAACAGCCGTGATCGCAAAGGCGACAGGAGTGAGGTGGCGCGCGTTCCAGCTTTTGCGGAACGAGGCGTGATTAATCGTTTTTGTCCGTTTCATCTTTGTCTTCCTGGACCCAGTGGTTATAACGCTCAGGATAGAGGATGAGTGGTTGAAAATGAAGCGAAGAGGGGGATTAAGGGGGATCTTTACGTTGGCTTACGTTTGGATGTGATAGGGGTTCCCTCTCCCGTAGGAGAGGGAGGGTAATGCTTAGTTGCGGAACGGATTGTTACCGCTGCTGGCAGGTGCGGTTGTACGTGCCGTAGCAGGCTGTGCTGCTGGGACGCTGTTTTCACCGTTATAGTTATCAACGGCTGCGGCCTGCTGTGGGTTCTCCGGTGCAACGCTGTCTGGCGAGGTCGGAACCGGTTTGCCCAGCGTACTGTTCAGCATCTGCAGGTCCTGTTCGTTCAGCGTACCCAGGGCTTGCTTGATGTTCAGCTGGTTGATCAGGTACTGGTAGCGCGCGCTGGAGAGCTGCTGTTTCGCGTTATAGAGCGTGGTGGTCGCGTCCAGAACGTCAACGATGGTACGCGTACCCACGGAGTAGCCCGCTTCGTTCGCGTCCAGAGAACTCTGCGCAGAGACAACGGCCTGTTTATACGCGTTGATGCTGCTGATAGACGCGTTCACGTTGTTGAAGGACGAACGGACGGTCTGCACCACGTTGCGGTGTGCGCTTTCCAGCTGCTCGCTTGCACCAACAAAGTTGTACTGTGCCTGTTTCACCTGAGAGTTGACCATGCCACCCTGGTACAGCGGCAGGGAGAAGCTCAGGCCCACTTTATTTTGGCCCTGGTTGCTATCGTCATACTGGGCGGAATTTGTTTTAGAACCGCTGTAAGTTGTATCCGATACGCCGGTAGACGCGCTCAGGCTCAGGGTTGGCAGATGGCCATCCTGCGCCTGACGGATTTGCTCGCGGGCCAGGTCCTGGCTCAGACGTGCCTGCAGCAAGGCCAGGTTACGGTTTTCCGCTTCTTTCAGCAGAGAGTTAACCGCCTGCGGCTTGTCGGTTTTAAAGCTGTCCACGTTCAGGGAAGCCAGCTCAGGATAATAGTTGCCGGTGACCTGACGCAGCGATTCCAGCGCGTTATCAAGGTTGTTACGCGCGGTCACTTCGTTGGCCAGCACGGTATCGTACTGTGAACGGGCGTTCTGCACGTCAGTGATCGCGACCAGTCCGACGTTGAAACGCTGGGTGGTTTGATCTAACTGACGGTATACCGCCTGTTTCTGCGCTTCGGTGTAGGAGAGCGCGTCAATCGCGCTCAGCACGTTAAAGTACGCGGTGGCGGTGTTCAGGATCAGGGTTTGCTGATCGGTCTGATAGGTGACATCCTGAATGCCCGCGCTCTTTTCCTGCAGGGTCAACGCACGCCATTTGGACATATCAAACAGAGTCTGCGTTAACTGCAGTGAGGCGCTGGTGGCATTGGAGTTAACGCCGTTAGCGTCGCGAAAACCGTTGCTGTAGGTATAATCTGCACCTAAGCCCAGCTGCGGCAGCAGTGGACTACGTGCTTCATTAATCTTTTCAAACGCAGCATCACGATCGGCCGCTGATTTACGTAAATCAGGGTTGCCCAGACGTGCCTGCTGGTAGACCTGTAACAGGTTCTCTGCCTGGCTCATTGCACTGAAGCCCGTCAGGCTCAGGCCGATAAGGATGGGGAGCAATTTCTTCATTTGCATTCCTTGTTGTGAAGCAGTATTAGCGCTGATCTAATTAAAAATAATTGCCGATTCTAACAGAATCATCCACACCAAAAGGTTGGCGTTACGTGCCATCTGGCGGTAATTTGCACCAATCTACCATATAGCCTTACTTACGGCAGCTAAACAGCCTTGAAATTCACAATTTCATCACCATTGCTACCAGGACTCGACTCATGCAGAAAACAGATACCTTGCCAGTGACATTCGCCAAAAACGATGTAGAAATTATTGCACGAGAAACGCTATATAGCGGTTTTTTTTCAATGGATCTTTACCGTTTCCGGCATCGCCTGTTTAACGGTGAAATGAGCGGTGAAGTTAAACGCGAAATTTTTGAGCGCGGGCACGCTGCAGTCTTGCTACCCTTTGACCCAGTGCGCGATGAAGTTGTGCTGGTTGAGCAGGTTCGGATTGCCGCCTATGACACCAGCGAAACCCCGTGGCTGCTGGAGATGGTGGCCGGGATGATTGAAGAGGGTGAATCGGTCGAAGACGTTGCTCGCCGCGAGGCGCTGGAAGAGGCGGGTCTGGTGGTAGGCCGCACGAAACCGGTACTGAGCTACCTGGCAAGCCCGGGTGGCACAAGTGAACGCTCATCTATTATGGTGGGCGAAGTGGACGCCACGACGGCGGAAGGGATCCACGGTCTGGCAGATGAAAACGAAGATATTCGGGTTCATGTGGTGAGTCGGGAGCAGGCTTACCAGTGGGTAGAAGAGGGGAAAATCGACAACGCAGCGTCTGTCATCGCCCTGCAATGGCTACAACTGCATTATCAGACATTACGAAACGAGTGGACAAAATGAAGCGTTATACACCTGACTTCCCAGAAATGATGCGCCTGTGCGAAACCAATTTCGCACAGCTGCGCCGCCTGCTGCCGCGAAACGATGCACCCGGCGAAACGGTAAGCTATCAGGTGAGCAACGCGCAGTATCGTTTAACGATCGCAGAATCAACGCGTTACACTACGCTGGTGGAAATTGAGCAAACGGCGCCCAGCATTAGCTACTGGAGCCTGCCGTCGATGACGGTGCGTCTCTACCACGACGCGATGGTCGCTGAAGTGTGTTCAAGTCAGCAGATCTTTCGCTTCAAAGCACGGTATGATTACCCTAATAAAAAGTTGCATCAACGCGACGAAAAGCATCAAATTAACCAGTTTTTAGCTGACTGGCTAAGATATTGTTTAGCACATGGAGCAATGGCGATTCCGGTTTGTTAGCGTCATAAACCTACCTAAGGACACCATTTGGAAAGCCTGTTGAACCTGACTGTTGCTGGTGGGGCGCCAGTCAGGATATTGCAAATCACCGATACCCACCTGTTTGCCGAAAAGCATGAAACCCTGCTGGGCGTGAACACCTGGGAGAGCTATCAGGCGGTACTTAGCGCGATCCATGCCGAAAATCGTGCCTGCGATCTGATCGTCGCAACGGGCGATCTGGCGCAGGATCAATCCTCCGCAGCCTATCAGCATTTTGCTGAAGGTATCGCGAGCTTCAGCGTGCCGTGCGTCTGGCTACCGGGCAATCACGACTTCCAGCCTGCCATGTACAGCTCTCTCCAGGAGGCGGGTATTTCGCCAGCCAAGTGCGTGTTTGTGGGGGACCATTGGCAAATCCTGCTGCTCGACAGCCAGGTATTTGGCGTTCCGCACGGTGAACTGAGCGAGTTTCAGCTCGACTGGCTGGAGACAAAACTGGCCGCCGAGCCGGAGCGAAACACGCTGCTGTTGCTTCATCATCACCCGCTACCGGCGGGATGTAGCTGGCTCGATCAACACAGCCTGCGCAACTCTGCGGCGCTGGACAGGGTGCTGGTGAATTTCCCTCGGGTGAAAAACCTGCTGTGTGGTCACATTCATCAGGAGCAAGATCTTGACTGGAACGGCCGTCGGATGCTCGCCACCCCGTCTACCTGCGTGCAGTTTAAGCCGCACTGCGCCAACTTTACCCTGGACACCATCGCACCAGGCTGGCGCTGGCTGGAACTGCATGCCGATGGCACGCTGACGACAGAAGTGTGCCGGTTGTCAGGTGCTAAATTCCGTCCTGATACCGCTTCAGAAGGTTATTGATGTCTACGCTCCTCTATCTTCACGGGTTCAACAGCTCGCCGCGCTCCGCGAAAGCGACGCAGTTTCGCCACTGGCTGAGCGAGCGTCATCCGGACGTTGAGATGATCGTCCCACAGCTACCGCCTTACCCGGCGGATGCCGCGGAGATGCTGGAATCCATTGTCCTTGAACACGGCGGCGAATCCTTCGGTGTGGTCGGCTCCTCGCTGGGCGGGTACTACGCCACCTGGCTGTCACAATGCTTTATGCTGCCCGCCGTTGTGGTTAACCCGGCGGTACGTCCGTTTGAGCTGTTAAGGGACTTTCTCGGGCAAAACGAGAACCCCTACACCGGACAGCAATATGTGCTAGAGTCACGCCATATTTACGATCTCAAAGTTATGCAGGTAGACCCGCTTGAAGCGCCCGATCTTATCTGGCTGCTGCAGCAAACGGGTGATGAAGTGCTGGATTACCGCCAGGCAGTGGCGTATTACGCATCCTGCCGCCAGACTGTAGAAGAGGGCGGAAACCATGCTTTCACGGGCTTTGAGGATCATTTCACCCAGATTGTCGATTTTCTTGGACTGCACAGCCACTGACAATCAATGCGAATTGCTAGTTTAAATCATGACGCAAACCTATAACGCTGATGCCATTGAGGTACTCACCGGGCTTGAGCCGGTTCGCCGCCGCCCGGGGATGTACACCGATACGACGCGCCCAAACCACCTGGGCCAGGAAGTTATTGATAACAGTGTGGACGAAGCGCTGGCAGGCCATGCCAAACGCGTTGATGTCATCCTGCACGCCGATCAGTCGCTGGAAGTCATCGACGACGGGCGCGGGATGCCGGTGGATATTCACCCTGAAGAGGGCGTGCCCGCCGTTGAGCTGATCCTCTGCCGTCTGCATGCGGGCGGTAAGTTCTCCAACAAAAATTACCAGTTCTCCGGTGGCCTGCACGGCGTGGGTATTTCCGTGGTGAACGCCCTGTCTAAACGCGTGGAAGTGAACGTTCGCCGTGACGGCCAGGTTTACAACATCGCGTTTGAAAACGGCGATAAAGTGCAGGATCTGCAGGTTGTCTGCACGTGCGGCAAACGCAACACCGGTACCAGCGTCCACTTCTGGCCTGACGAAAGCTTCTTCGACAGCCCGCGTTTTTCTGTTTCTCGCCTGTCTCACCTGCTGAAAGCCAAAGCGGTGCTGTGCCCTGGCGTTGAAATCACCTTTACCGATCACGTTAACAATACCGCACAAACCTGGTGCTACGCCGATGGTCTGAACGACTACCTGTGCGAAGCGGTAAACGGCCTGCCGACGCTGCCGGAAAAACCGTTTGTCGGTAACTTTAGCGGCGACACCGAAGCGGTGGACTGGGCGCTGCTGTGGCTGCCGGAAGGCGGCGAGCTGCTGACGGAAAGTTACGTTAACCTGATCCCAACCATGCTCGGCGGGACGCACGTCAACGGCCTGCGTCAGGGGCTGCTGGACGCGATGCGCGAGTTCTGCGAATACCGCAATATTCTGCCGCGCGGCGTGAAGCTGTCGGCGGAAGATATCTGGGATCGCTGCGCCTACGTCCTCTCCGTGAAGATGCAGGATCCGCAGTTTGCCGGGCAGACCAAAGAGCGCCTGTCGTCGCGCCAGTGCGCGGCGTTCGTCTCCGGCGTGGTGAAAGACGCGTTTACCCTGTGGCTGAACCAGAACGTTCAGGCGGCAGAGATGCTGGCTGAAATGGCCATCTCCAGCGCCCAGCGCCGTCTGCGCGCCGCGAAGAAAGTGGTGCGTAAAAAGCTGACCAGCGGTCCCGCGCTGCCGGGCAAGCTGGCGGACTGTACCGCACAGGATCTCAACCGTACCGAGCTGTTCCTCGTGGAAGGGGACTCGGCGGGCGGGTCGGCCAAGCAGGCGCGAGACCGTGAATATCAGGCGATCATGCCGCTCAAGGGTAAGATCCTGAACACCTGGGAGGTCTCTTCTGATGAGGTGCTGGCCTCGCAGGAAGTCCACGATATCTCGGTAGCGATCGGCATCGATCCGGACAGCGACGATCTGAGCCAGCTGCGCTACGGCAAAATCTGTATCCTCGCGGATGCGGACTCCGATGGTCTGCACATCGCCACGCTGCTGTGCGCGCTGTTTGTGAAGCACTTTAAAACGCTGGTGAAAAACGGCCACGTTCACGTGGCGCTGCCGCCGCTGTACCGTATCGACCTCGGCAAAGAGGTTTACTACGCGCTGACGGAAGAAGAGAAGGCGGGCGTGCTGGAACAGCTGAAGCGCAAGAAGGGCAAACCGAACGTGCAGCGCTTTAAAGGGCTGGGCGAGATGAACCCGATGCAGCTGCGTGAAACCACGCTGGATCCGAACACGCGCCGTCTGGTGCAGCTGACGATCAGCGACGAAGACGAACAGCAAACCAACGCCATGATGGATATGCTGCTGGCCAAGAAGCGTTCGGAAGACCGACGCAACTGGCTGCAGGAGAAAGGCGATATGGCGGATATTGAAGCCTGATGCGCTGACCCTCAGCCTCTGGAGAGGCTGAGGGATTGGAGCACCAAACCACGATCGCATTACCGAACCTCTGTTTTTTCCGGTTTCAAAAATCGTAAATTCACAATAGCGCCGTCGGTGGGGACGGTTTCCAGCTCATTCACATCCATCGCTATTCCTTCGGGCAGGCTGAAGCTGTCAACCGTAATGCGGTTTACCCGCCACGGCGTAAGGTAACTGACCATGAGATCGCCTTTTGCGTTAGTGGTTGAGCCGAATTGATTATAAAACCCAATCCCTGCCGAACCGGGCACCTGAACCAGTGCCGCAGTACTCCCGAGCGTTTGCCCAAAGGCAACCCCCTCCTGGTATAACAGCACGCTGCCGCTGACGTCGCCATGATAGTCGCGCTGCGTGCCGCTGCGGGTCATGCTGACGTTCATTTCGCCGCTGTTGTACTGATAGCCAACACTGCTTTTCAGCGCATCGTTCCCGTGTTCGCTATGCTCCGCCGTCACGTCATAGCGCAGGCTGTAATCATCCAGCGCCGAGCCGCTGACGTTGATTCCATGCGTGTTCTTATCCCGGCTGGCGAGATCGGAAACCAACGCAACGTTGGTAAAGTGGCTGCCAACGCTAAACGGTATGCTGATGTTAATACCCAGCGTCGATTCCGGCGCGTAGTCGGCGTAACGATCGTAGCTTCCGTACAGCGATAGATCGACTTCCTGCCAGCTGGCGTCAAGACTCAGCGTGAGGCTATTGCTGCCGGCCTCGCGGCTGCGGGATTTCAGCCAGCGCCAGGAAAGGCTGAGGCTCGAGTTTTCGTCAAAGTTTTGCGTCAGCTCGACCAGGCCTTCACGCGTTCGCTGGGTGGTGTCATCATCCCAGCCCCAGGCCAGCATCGAGGCGCGGTTTAACCGCTCCTCGAGCGAACGATACTGGCTGCCGCGTGGATACCATTGAAGCTGGGCATTAAGGCTGGTTTCCGTTTGAATAAAGGTTTTTGCATAGCGCAGACGTCCAGCGCTGCCGCTGAACATTTTTCCCTGCTGACGGTAACGGGCGCTGCGCACGTCGGCAGACAGAGCGCCCCATTTCCCCATATTGCCGCCCACGCCAGCAACATGACTCGCGTAATTCTCACCCTGCTGTACGCCGCCAAAGACAGTGGTATGCGGTGCAACGCCCCAGGAGAGCGTGCTCTGCCAGAAACGGTCTTTATCCAGATCCACGCTGTGATAGGGTTTATAGCGTCCGGCAACCAGCTCGTAGCTGAACATTTTATGCTGCACCAGATTCGGCATAATCGAGTACGGAATCGAACGCGTGCGCTCGCTGCCGTCGCTTTCCTGGATCGTCAGCTCAAGATTGCCCTGCGAATCGGGCGGGTAGAAATCACGGATCACAAACGGCCCCGGCGGGACGTGGATGCGGTAGACCCGCTCGCCGTTCTGACGGAGGGTGATTTCCGCTTCGCTGCGCGCATAGCCGTTAATCAGCGGTGAATAGGGCCGCCAGCTGTCCGGGAACATCGCCTCATCGCTGGCGAGCGAAATACCACGGTAGGACATGCTGTCGAACAGGTTCGATGAGGTATAGCCATCGCCAATGTTAAGGCGCGATCGCATAGACGTAATGCTGCGCCATACGGAGGCGGAGTTACTGTAGGAGCCGTACTGCCTGTCGGCTTCTCGCCAGAATGTATTCTGGTAGCGCACGCGCCAGGGGCCGACGTTCAGGCCGTTCTCAAGCACCAGCGTTGCGTCAGTGCCCGGCGTATCCCAACGGTAGCGCGCACGTTGATTATTGACGTCCAGACGGTAGTTCACGAACAGAGCGTTCATCCCATCATCCCAACGGCTGGTGCTGATTCCGTTTTGCTGAGGGTTGAAGGCCTCTTCTGGAAATAATAGCGTGAGCAGGTTGGCATCCGGGCGATACCAGAACTGAAGATCGAAGCGGGTGGCAGAGTCGGAGGTTAAACACGCGCTGGCGTCCCAGTGAAGCTTATCAAGAACGAAGGTTTTTACGCCCCACTCTTCAAGAAGAGGACGCGTCAGGCAGGGTCTATCGGCATGAATATCAAGAAATATTGAGCCTTTATAGGCGTTGTTCAGAATAACCCATGTTTTTTCTTGAGCAGACGCAGCACTTGCCGTAAGTAACAGCGCCATGACTCGGATAACAGGGTGGATCCACATCTTTGCGTCAACATCGTGGGCAGCTTTGGCTACCCACGATTAGGCCCGCTATCGCTTACTTCTTCAGAGCCGCCAGCTCGGCGCGAGCCTGGCTCAGTTCCTGCTGGATTTCACGCAGATCCGCCTGTTTTTCTGCCAGTTTTTTCTGATACTTGGCGATCTTCTTAGCATCACCCTTTGCTTTAGCTTCTGCCAGATCGGCCTGAACTTCAGCAACGTCGCCACGTTTTTCAGCCAGTTTCTTCTCCAGCTTGCTCACGTCTTTCTGAGCATCAGCCAGCACGCTTGCGTTGGTACAGTGTGCTTTGACTTCTGCCAGAGCTTTTTTCAGGCCGTCCACTTTGTAAGTATTGCCATACTGCTGGGCAATCTTAATCTCTTTTTCCAGCGCGGCGCTTTTGGCTGCACAGGTCTCAGCGGCGTGTGCAGAAGCTGAAGCAAACATCCCTACGGCAGCAACGACGGTTAATACGGACACTAATTTCTTCATAGTCTTTCTCCTTTGTTGATGTATTGCCTGAGCTGATGCTCCGACAATCTCCTGTGAACAAAAGAGTACTGCAGCGCGGGTAGCCAAAACGATGCAGACGCGTCCTCATCGAATGTAGGACGCGGATTAAGATACCCTCTTGATTTGCAACCTTCTATTGAAGTCTAAAAGGATTCAATTTAGAGGGTAGGGGGTGTGAAGGTCAGCTTTGAGCGAAGAGCTGAGCGGGTATTGATGATTGTGCCAGGTTTTATCGCGTGTCAGCGTCTGAGTCCGTAATCGATTTACTCATATTGACACCCGTAATCCCGAATCCGCAGGTTTCATAAACATGCCGGGCACGAGTATTATCACCTGCGACACGCAATCTGATCTCTTTGAAACCTTTTTCCTGCAATTACTGAGCGTTTATCCATTCGTAGAACTTTGAGATTTGCCTCCCCTATGTGGCCTAATACTTGAGAGTGCCAAGCCTGCGGTAACGCCTTCGTTTCGGTCCTAAGGTCATAAAGCGACATAAAATCATTTCCTTTAATATTGTTTAGTCCGTTTATGAAATATAAATTCTCTTTCGCCATTTAATAAATATGGAAAAACACTTCAAAAAACTATCTATTTCATCTATATGCGATTAATTCTGACGTGGCAGAGGTGGCATTATGTTCTGCCAGAGTCATAGTTATCGCAGAGTCGATGGAGGTAATTGCGTCCGCTTATGGCTGTGAGTTCAATCGATGAATGCGTCAGTTTGAGTTTTCATATCGTGACATCGATGCTAATGAATAAGGGACGTCTGTCAGAACTCCTGCATGGTTCTTACGGCGCTTACTGCTGATTGATATTGGTTTTGTCATGAGCCACCTCTGGTTGAGCGTTTATTATCGGGAGGATCACATGAATATAGATCTGAATTTTGAAAGTCTGAATACACAAGCTCTACAGTACAATGCACGTGCTTCTGTGGAGAATTTTGATGCCTGTATGACCGAATATGCTGCACTCGCACAACAGGCTAAGCAACAAACCCCGGGTATTTATGATTTACGCTACGGGATGGCAAATGCGGAACGAATAGATGTGTTTCAGGCAAGTGTTCAACCGGTTCCATTGATGATTTTTATTCACGGTGGATACTGGCATTCCCTGCGTAAAGAAGAGGCCTGCTCAATGGCTCTACTATCATGGAGACCAATTACCGCAATCACGTGTCAGTAAATAATGTTTATTGAATTCGGGTTTAGCTTAACCTGATTAATCTGGTTGCAGAATGAGTGTTCGGTTTCTTACAAAAGGATATAGTAAATGGAAAAGCTGTCTAAGATTCTTCTATCATCGCTTGTTATGTTCTCATTTTCATCAGTAGCGGCTGAAGATTTACACAGTAAATTGATTATCCAGGCTATTCCATCCTCTGAGGGGACGGTTGTGATTGAAGGTCAGCCTAAGTATGAAAAAACGTTCAAGGTCGTTGTATACAGCAAAGTTAAACAGCCGATTGAATTAACAGGTTTTGTAGGCTGCTACAAAGCCTTTGATGATAAAGGCAAGGAGTTTGATGAGCGTACGGTTCAGGCAGATCTGCTTGGAACTCTGAAAGAAGGAGCTAAAGAAGGTGAAGTCTCTTTCATCAGCGACGATGAATCTGTCTACAATGCCAAATTTGTTAAATGGTCTTCGCATTGTCCACATCGTGCCTGATCAGAGTGACCAGTACCGGGTTTTGTGGATTAAACCGCCACAATGCCATTAGAAGTGTATTCAGCACGATCTCTTTTGTCATCAGGGACTGCATTGACCAGCCGACAACTTCCCGTGAGGACGGGTCAGCTTGTTAGCCACAGGGTGTCGCTGTCCTGCTTTGCCCTGAACATAGTCGTTAGCCTACAGAATCAACTCATTCTGTATAGCCGATAATACAAGGGAGTTGCCCCGTATCGTGCCAATGCTGTAGCGCGGCGCGAAGCTGCTCAAGTTCAGCTTCCAGCCGGTGAATGCCTTCGCTGTCCGGATTCTCTTCCTGCTCTTCGCAGCGCGCTACCAGCGTTGGCACGCCCAATAACGCGATACCACCGCGCAGCCTGTGCAGCGTCTCGCGCAGAGCGGTCTCCGGCGCGTTGTGCCATGCGCGTAACTGGGCGAGAGATTCATCAATGACGGAAATCTGGAGCGAAAGAAAGAGGGGCAGGTTTTCCCCCTCCAGCAGCTCTGGCGGCAGGTCGTACTCCGGCTGCGGTACATCGGGAACCGGAGCGGTGCTTTTGAGGGGCGCCAGGAGGTCGGTGAGCATACTGAGGGTTACCGGCTTGAACAGACAATCGCGCATTCCAGCCTCCCTGGCCTTTTCACGCACGCTCTCCCGCGCGTCTGCGGTCGCGCCAAAGATGGCCACTTCGGGATAGCGTCCCAGGATGATATGCGCCAGCTCAAATCCGCTCGTGCCGGGCATATTACAGTCGGTGATGACCGCATCAGGGCGAGCGTCCTTCAGCTTTTCCAGCGCCGACGTTGAGCCGTCGGCGCTGATGACGCGGTGACCGAGCCAGCTCAGCTGCTGGCTTAATACCAGCCTGCCCACGGGGTTATCGTCGACAATCATCACGCTCAGGGAAGCGCGGGAATGCTGTGAGGCGGGCCGTATATCAGAGACATCCTGCCGCCCTTCCATGACCGGCAGCGCAAGGGACACCGTGACCTTGGTTCCGCGGCCGGGCTCGCTGTCAATCGCTAAGCTGCCGCCCATCATTGTTGTCAGTGTGTGGCAGATATAGAGACCCAGACCGCTCCCCTGTGCGACGTTGGGTGTGTTGCCCTGAGCAAAGGGTTGGAACAACCGCTCCCGGGTGGCTTCATCAATACCTTCGCCGGTATCTTCAACGTCTATACGCAGCAGCAGATAGCCATCCTCGCGTGCGTCGAGCTGCACGCGGAGCGTTACCTGGCCGCTTTGGGTAAATTTGATCGCGTTCCCAACGAGGTTGACCAAAATTTGCCTGAAGCGGCTGCGATCGACAAGCACGTCCCCCTGCAGATCGGCATCACGTTCCAGTACAAATGCCAGCCCTTTTTGAGCCGCCATACCGTCGAACAGCATCGCGGGTTCCTCAATCAGTTTGCGCAGAGATGCGCGCTCGGGGCGCAGCACCAGGCGGCCTGACTCAATGCGCGACACGTCAAGAATATTGCCAATCAATAGCAGGAGCGCCTGGGCTGCGTCCCAGGCCACCTGCACCGACTGACGGTTTTGCTGCGTATCGCCAGGACGCTTCATGACCAGTTCCAGCATCCCGAGGATCGCGCCGATTGGCGTGCGGATCTCATGGCTCATGGTGGCCAGAAAAGCGCTCTTTTCCCGGCTGACGCGCTGAGCAAGACGCCTGGACTGACGCTGGGCAGTGATGATCCCCAGCATTTTCTGCCGGTAGCGCAGGTGGCGACGATAGCCGTAGCCGGCCACGACGAGGAGGAGGAATGCGGTAACCATGCCGACCGTTAACGCCGTGCTCAGAGCTATCTGCCTTGGCCCGGTCGAGTCGAAGCTACTGCCGGCGCTCCCGCCGCGGGTGAGGGCGTGAAGATCCTCCGGCGGAATATTGATAAGCGCTTTATTCAAAATGGTGATTAACGGCCAGGACTGACGCGATGCCCCGAACGAGAATCGCATCGGATCGATGTCAATACTCCCCAGAATACGCAGCGCGGCATACTCTTTTGTTGCCAGCAGCGCGTTGGCAACGATCAGCGGCATCGCCATCATCTCGCCATTGCCGTGAAGGATGCGGTTTAAGCCGCGTCGCCAGGTGTCGATTTTTTCCAGCTGGCCGCCGTTTTGCTTGCGCAGCCACTCTTCCGGCGACTGTCCGTCCAGACTGAGCACGCCGGGGTTCACCGCCTCGGGAGCATGATGCGCCTGCCCGACCATCACCCAGGAGTTATAGAGCCAGGTGCGGGTGGTCAGTAAATCAGAACGCCAGATATCCCCCTGCGTTACGCCTGCAACCAAATCCGCTTTACCCGCATTAACCGACTCCAGCGCCGCCCGCTGCGTGGAATAACGCTGGATGACAAAGTTAAACCCGGTGCGCAGCTGTAATGCGGTCAGAACATCGGCAATGATGCCGCGCATCTGGCCGCTTTCATCAAAAAAGGCGACCGGCGGGTTATCTTCCGCCACCGCCACCCGTATACGTTTGTGTTCGTTAATCCATTTACTTTCCAGCGAGGTAAAGGCCGGCTGCCGTTCGCTTAGTGAAAGCGGGATGCCGCCATTCCAGCGGCGGTGGATCTCTATGCTTGCGCCTTCCGGCAGCGCGGCCAGCACGTTATTGAGCACGTTGATCCAAATTTGCATCTTTGGCATCGCCGCAAAGGAATACCCGGAAACGGCAAAGGGCGAGTTAAGGGGCCGGATGCGTAAGTTGCTGATGTTCGACTGATTCACCAGATAGCGGGCGGTGACGCCATCGCAAAAGAAAAGATCAATTTTTCGAAATGCGAGTGCTTCAAGCGCGTGGCGCGGGGAATAGAACGGTATGATTTCCGCATTCGGATAGCGCTTCAGAACGCGCTGAGGATCGTAGCCCGGTGCGATAGCAATCTTTCTGACCGCATCATCCTGCGTGGCTTCGTTATTCACCACTTCCACAGCAGCGTTGGGGCTGTAGGGGTGGCTCAGTATCAGCCCCTGATTTTGCTGGTTATCGCTGGCCTGAGCGATGAAATCCGCTTTTCCTGAGCGTAACGCGTCCAGTGCATCGCTGTATTGTTGATAGCGAATAACCTCTATTTCGACGCCAAGATTATCCGCTGCCAGGCCGATGAAATCGGCGTTAATGCCGCCGTAATCATTAAGCCCGGTGGTAATGTCATAGGGCGGCGACATTGGCAGCCAGACGGCCAGGCGAATCTTGCGGTGTTCACGCACCCAGCGCCATTCGCTGGCGCTGAGCCCCGGATCGGCAATGACTTCCATACTGCGTGAAAGAAGCTTAAGAGGCTCCTGCGTCGTCGCACCTGTTACCGCATAAGCAACGAATAAGAGCAGCAGCCCGCTAAGAATTCTCATTGTCACCCTCCCTGAAAACCAGTGAGATAAGCTGATTGAGATCGTCGCAGCCGCATTTTTGCAGCATCCGGGATTTATAGGTGCTAATGGTCTTATTGCTGAGCATTAAGAGATCGGCGATCTCTTTGTTGCTCTTGTCCTGCTTCAGGTAATTGAGAACGGCAATTTCACGATCCGAAAAACGTCCTGACAGCGCGTCGGACGCATCGCTTTTTTCGTTAACCAGGGTGGCTTTGAACAGCGTTCCTTCGGGAAAACATTGATAGCCCGCCATAATGAGCCTGCACAATGGCTCAACGTTTTCCAGCGGCATATTCTTATTGATAAACCCCTGCGCCCCGGCGTGCAACGTTCTCAGTGCATATATACCCGCGGACTGGCTGGTAAAGACCAGTATTTTAAGCTCCGGGAAGTGTGTCTTAATACGCGGCAACAGGTCGAGACCATCGGCGTGTTTAAGCTCAAGATCCAGAATTAATAATTCCGGGCGCTGTTGATGCAGCTGGGAAAGCAGATTCTCACCCGTAGAGGTACTGACAATCATATCCCCGTGCTTTTCAAGAAGCACCTTCAATGCAAAGCAAATTGCTGGATGATCGTCTACAAGCAAAATCGAAATCATACTACCCCTTGTCCTTTTGGTGGCCTCGCTTACTCCATCGACCTGATGGGCGATATATTAATCAACAGCGGATAAGAACGATACAGAAAAGGGCGGGAATTAGGATTAAGGAAATTTTTAATATTTCAGCGCATTTTATCGGCGATAAAGAATTAAATTAAACGCTCAATAAATGAGCTGTCGGGGTAATTAAGGTGGGGGCGATTGAAGGAATCGGTCCGGCAGCCGAGCGCGCCACCGGACCCTTTTTATCAAAACTCCATCTTCACCGTAAACTGCACTTCGCGCGGGTCGCCAATCTGGTTGCCCAGGTTGTTGGTCGCGATAGATGACGTGTAGTAGGTCTTATCAAACAGGTTCTTCAGGTTCACCTGCAGCGTCACCGGATACTGCAGCTTCATCCTGTACGCTGCAAACGCATCCGCCACGAAATAGCCCGGCAGATAATAATCCGCACCGTTAGTCGCTGAGCGGCGGCTTACGCCGTGCCCGCCGCCGCCGAGCGTCAGGATATTCCCGGCAAACGCATTGTGAATATCGTAGGTCAGGAACAGGGAGCCGGTATGGCGCGGTACGTTCGGCAGCGGTTTACCCGCGTAGTCCGGGTCTTCCAGCACCTTCGCATCGGTATAGCCGTAGCTGGCGATAATGTTGGTGTTCTCGGTCAGCGACCCCGCAAGATCCACTTCGACACCCTGCGAGCGCACGCGGCCCGCGGTTTTGGCGACGGTTTCATCACCGACGCTCTCGGTGTACAGCACGTTGCGCTTGTGAATATCAAACAGCGCGATGTTAGCTGTAATGCCGTCGAACAGGTCGAATTTAGCGCCTATTTCATACGCGTTCGACGTTTCTGGCGGGAGGTCGCCGATGTAGCTCGCAATTGACGACTGCGGCATAAACGTCTGGGAATAGTTGGCAAACAGGGAGACTGCCGGCGTGAGCTTGTAAACCAGGCCCAGCTTCGGCGTCCACTGGTCGTCGCGGCTGTCGGTGTTGACGTTAAACGGACGGCCTTTGCCCGCGTACTGGGTGTAATACTGGTAGCGCAGTCCGGCAACGGCGATCCATTTATCGGTCAGGTACAGCGCGTCCTGCGCGTAGGCGGAGTAACTCTCCTGCTTGATGGTTTGATCGCTGTCGGATGCCGAGACGGTGGTGCACTTGCCGAGGCTGCCGTAGCTCGGGTTGTAAATGTTGAAATCCTTAACGTTCTTACAGCGGATCATGTCCGTACGCAGCAGATCGTAATTCTCATACGACACGCCGGTCAGGATCTCATTGTAAAAGCCCGCGATGTCCACGTTCCCCTGCAAATCTGCCCGCGTTGTGTGCATACGCTGGGTCGAACCCTGGGTCGCATCCACGCGGCGGGTCAGGTTGCCGGTTTTTGAATCGTAGGCCATCACGCGCGCCTGGTTATCGCTGTACTTATCCTGGCTGTAGCTGTAGTCGAACTTCGCGGTCCACTGGCTGTTAAGGCGATACTCAGCGTTGAGCTGAGCGAGGTCGGACTGGCCGTCGGTCACGTTAAACGGCTCATCAAAGCGGGTTTTGCGATCGACGTCGACGGCCTTTTTGGTGTTGAGATCGAAGATCGTTCCGCGATCGAACGGCGTTTTATAGTCGCGATGCGAATAGAGCACGGTCACGGTGGCATCATCGCCGAACCAGGTCAAAGACGGGGCGATAAAGGTGCTGCGTTCGGTGCCGAAATTACGCCAGTAATCCTCGTCCTGATACTCCCCCGTCAGGCGATAGGCCAGACGCGTACCTTCGATCGGACCGGTGACGTCAAACTGTCCGGTACCGCCGCCAAAGCTGGTTGATGTGGCAGAAATGGAGCCGCCGAAGGTCTTCTCCGGGCGTTTTGTAACGACGTTAATCAGGCCGCCCGGGTCGAGAATGCCATAGAGCGTTGAGGCCGGGCCTTTCAGCACCTCCACGCGCTCGGTTGCGGCATTGAAGCTGCGCGGCAGCACGGTGCGCAGGCCGTTGGTCATGATCGAGCCGTCGCGGTTTGCGCCGAAGCCACGGCGGACGAAGGCATCCTGCGTGCCGCCCAGGGTGTTGGTCTGCACCACGTTGCTGACGTTATACAGCGCCTCGTCGAGCGTGGTCGCGTTTTGGTCTTCCAGCACTTTATCGCTGACGGTATTGATCACCTGCGGGATGTCCAGCATCGGCATGTTGGTCAGCGTGGCGGTGGAGGTGTTCAGGGGCTGATAGCCGCTGGTGGCGTCGGTGGAAGCGTAAGGATCGGCAGTGACGGTAAGCGTCTCACCGTCTTTTGCTGCTGCGTGCACCAGAGGCGCCATGAACAGGAGTGAAAAGAGCGCGCGCCCTTTTACCCCGGCGAATGAAGGTGTGAACTTAGCCATTACATCTGTTTTCCCAAAATATCCTGCGATGAAATGCTCGCGGAAGAATGTGTGAGTCATTGCCCTTACGGTCTGTCCGTTAGCCTCTACGACATCGGACTTGTAATTGAGAATCATTCAATCATGAGGAAATGTAGTAGTAAATGGAATAAATAAAAATTTCGCTACAGAGGTTTCTCTCTGGCAAATACTTTTTTCTTCCTCGTTTAAGGTATTGAAAATAAATAATAAAAATGAATTTTAATTTGTGCGTTGATGCTCAATTATCCCTGGGGTTTACAGGGTATATCTTCGCTTGACTACTACATGGCGCGGCGGCAAACTCACAAAAGAGAATGAGTTTTATTTTTATTTGTTGGTTTTTTTTCTTACGTTGGCGTTCACGTGGCTCACTACATCAAAAAGCCGGGACTGGTTCTTGAGAACCTCTCCGCGGGTTACCAGAAAAAAATCATCGTTGATGATATCTCCCTTGCGATCCCCCAGCAGAAAATGACCGTTCTGGTGGGCGCAAACGGCTGTGGAAAATCGACGCTGTTAAGTACCCTCGCGCGGCTGCTTCAGCCGCTCGGCGGCAGCGCGGTGCTGGACGGCAAAGCCATCCACTCGCAGCCAACCAAAGCGGTCGCCCGCCAGCTCGGGATCCTGCCGCAGTCTCCGCTGCTTCCAGAAGGGTTAACCGTATTTGAGCTGGTCTCGCGCGGACGTTTCCCCTGGCAGAACGTGATGCGCCAGTGGAGTGAGGAAGACGAACGGGCCGTGGAGGAGGCGTTACGCCTGACCGGGACGGCAGAGTTTGCCCATCATCTGGTTGAAAGCCTGTCCGGCGGCCAGCGCCAGCGCTGCTGGATCGCCATGGTGCTGGCGCAGCAAACGCCCTACATCCTGCTGGATGAACCCACGACGTACCTCGATCTTCGCTACCAGGTGGAGATCCTCGAACTGCTGCACACGCTGACGCGCCGGCACGGGCGCACCGTGGTGGTGGTTCTGCACGATCTCAACTTCGCCGTGAACTACGGTGATTCGCTGGTCTTTTTACGTCAGGGAAAGGTTGAGGGGGTACTGCATGAGGGCGACGCCTGCACGCCGGAGCTGATCAAAGCGGTGTTTGATGTCGACGTGCATATGTCGGTTAACCCGCTGACCGGCAAGCCGTTCTTTATGCCGTTCCGTCAGGCTGTCGACAAACCATGATGCGCACGTCTGTGGCCTTTATTCTCTTTACGCTGCTGCTTCTGGCAGGCGCGATTGCGCACCTGAGCATCGGGGCGCGCGTTATCGCCCCCCGGACGGTAATAGACGCATTATTCCACTTCGACCCGCGCAATTTTGAGCATAGCGTGATCGTCAGGCTGCGCTTGATGCGGCTGTGCGCCGCCCTGGTGACGGGCGCGGCGCTCGGCGTCGCGGGCGTGCTGCTGCAGTCAGTGATCCGCAACCCGCTCGGCGAGCCGCATATCCTGGGGCTGAATGCAGGGGCGGCGCTGGCGGTGGTGCTGACGAGTGCCCTCGGGCTGTCGCTGCCGTTTGGCCGCCCTCTGATAGCCGCAGCCGGCGCCGCCGCGCTTTTTTTGCTGGTGCTAACGTTCTCCTCATCCGGGCGTACCGGTCTCACGCCGATGAAGGTCACGCTGTGCGGCGTGGCGATGTCGGGGTTTGCCTCGTCGATTACCGCCACGGTGTTGATTCTGGATGAACAGACGCTGCTGGCCATGCGCACCTGGCTGGCGGGGGATCTGGCGGGAGTCATCGGCGAGACGATCGCTAGCGCCGCGGGGGCCGCTGCCGTGGGTTTTGCGCTGGCGCTCTGGCTGTCGCCGTCGCTGAACATGCTGGCGCTGGGGGACAGAATGGCGCAGGGGCTTGGCGTGTCGCTGCTGAAAACGCGCCTGCTCGCGCTGCTGGCCATTGCCCTGCTGTGCGGCGCGGCGGTTTCAGTTGCCGGACCGATCGGGTTTATCGGGCTCGTGGTGCCGCAGCTGATTCGCCGTCTGGTATCGGTGGACCTGCGCGTGATGGTGCCGCTTTCAGCCCTCTGCGGGGCGCTGGTTCTGCTGATGGCGGATATCGCCGCCCGCACGCTGTTTACGCCGTATGAGCTGGCAACCGGCGTGATGACTGCGCTGGTCGGCGCGCCGGTCTTTATCCTTATGGCGTCAAGGATGTTCAAATGAACCGGGCTGGATTGAGGGCTGTACGGTTTTCCTTCTTCTCGGCGCTGGTTCGCCCGAAGGCGCTGCTGTATCTGGCCGTATTATCGCTTGCCGCTCTCCTGCTGCTGAGTTTCGGCCTGACGCACGGCTCGCTTCCCATTCCCGCCTCCGCGATTGGACGTGCGCTGTTTGCGCCCGAAAGCCTGACGGCGGAGGCGCGCTACATCGTGATGGATATCCGCCTGCCGCGCCTGCTGATGGCGGTGCTGTGCGGCGCGATGCTCGGCATGGCGGGGGCGGCCATGCAGTCCATTACCCGCAACGGCCTTGCTGACCCCGGTCTTATCGGCGTGAAAGAGGGCTGCAGCGCGGCGGTACTGCTGCTGATTTTTCAGTTTCCTGCGCTGGGGCCGTACTGGCGTCCACTTATCGGCATGGCCGGTGGGCTGCTGACCGCGCTGCTGGTAGTGGCGCTGGCGCGTGATATCTCGCGCCCGCGGTTCATCCTGATCGGCATCGGCGTGTCATGGGCGTTTGCCGCCGCGATGGGGGTCTTTATGACGACCGCCGACGTGCGCGACGTCCAGACGGCGATGCTGTGGCTGGCGGGGAGCCTGCATGCGGCAAGCTGGACGCTGGTCAGCATCGCTGCTGCCTGGACAGTGCCGGCGTTTGCGCTGCTGCTCTTTACCGCGCGCGCCGCAGACGTAGCCCTGCTCGGCAACCACACTGCGACGGGGCTGGGCGTGCGAACATCACGCCTCGCGCTGCTGCGCGTGTTTGCCCCCGTGGTGCTCACCGCGGCCTGCGTCTCCTGCGTGGGGAGTATCGGCTTTGTCGGGCTGATTGCCCCGCACATGGCGCGCCTGCTGCTGCGCGGAGGGCAAACGGCACTGCTGACCGGAAGTGCCGTGCTGGGTGCGCTGCTGGTGCTGGCGGCGGATAACGTCGGGCGGCTGGCGTTTCTCCCGCTGCAGCTGCCGGCGGGAATTGTGATTTCACTGATTGGCGGGCCGTTTTTCCTGCTGCTGCTCTGGCAGCGTCGGGATCGATTTTAGGGGATAGAAATGCGCGTATTTTTTGCAATGCTGGCGCTGGTGGGTTTTGCCGTAGGGGCGGCAGAGTCGACGCAGACGTTTACTGACGACCTGAACCGCAACGTGGTGGTGCCGGTTAACCCGAAGCGGATCGTCTCCCTGCACGATCTGGATATCACCATTCCGCTGATTGAGCTTGGCGTGCCGCCGATCGCCAGCCATGGCCGCACCCGACCGGACGGCAGCCATTTTCTGCGCTCCAGCGGCATGCTGACGGGCATCGATTTTGATAATTCCGACATCAAATTCATCGGCACCGCGGATATCGATATTGAAGCCATCGCCGCGGCGAAGCCGGATCTTATCATCACCGAGCCGACCCGCAACACGCCGGTCGAACAGCTGGAAAAAATTGCCCCGACGGTGAGTATCGATCACCTCGACGGCGGCGCGCCGGAGATCTACCGCAAGCTGGCGCAGCTTACCGGGACAAAGGCGCGGCTGAAGATTCTGGAGCGTCGCTATCAGGAGCAGATCGAGGCGCTAAAGGCGACCATCGATACGAGCAAGCTGACCGTCTCGGTGATTCAGGCCAATCAGGGCAAAATCAACGCCATGCACAGCTACCACTCGCTTGGGCGCGTGCTGCGCGACGCAGGGTTCAGGTTCCCGCCGCTGATTGAGAGCATCCCTGAGGGCGGGCGCATCGACGTCAGCGCCGAGCGCCTGCCGGAGCTGGATGCTGATTTTGTCTTTGCCACCTGGCGCGGGGACACCGGCGGGAAACCGCAGGACGAGCTGGCGGCGATGGATGCGGTGATGCCGGGCTGGTGCCAGTTTCTCAACGCCTGCCGAACCGGGCATTACGTGCTCATCTCCCGCGAGGAAGCGATCTCAAATTCATTTGCCTCGCTGGGGCTGATGGCCGCGCAGGTGCAGTCGCAGATAGCGGGCCGTCCGCTGCCGGAGGCCGCTCGATGATCCGAAAAATTGATGTCTACGGCGACCGCCTCCGCTCGCGGGCGCACCAGCTGACGCCACGCCTGCTGCAGGTGGCGAGCTATATCAATGAAAATCGTGAAGCGGTTATGGAGCAGACGGCAATGGAGATTGCCGCTGTGCTACACACCTCGGACGCCACCGTGGTGCGTGCCATTCAGGCGCTTGGGTTTGGCGGGCTGCGGGATCTCAAGCAGACCCTGGAGCAGTGGTTTGGCCCGGTGGTCACCTCCAGCGAGAAGATGTCCACGACGGTAAACACGCTTACCAGCGACGTCGACGCGAGCATCGATTTTGTGCTGGAAGGCCATCAGCACACCTGCGCGGTGTTGTCCGAACCGGGCAACCGCTACGCGATGGCGCAGGCGGTGTCGCTGCTGGCGCAGGCGAGACAGGTCGCTATTTTTGGCATTGGCGCATCCGGCATACTGGCTGAATACACCTCGCGACTGTTTAGCCGTATAGGCCTGCCTGCGATCCCGCTCAACCGCACCGGTATTGGCCTCGCCGAACAGCTGATTGCCCTACAGCGCGGTGACGTGCTGGTAATGATGGCGCAAAAATCCGCGCACCGGGAGGGGCAGACCACGCTGCGCGAAGCGAAGCGCCTGGGTATTCCCACCATTTTGCTGACCAACGCCACGGACTCGCGCTTTAGCAAAGAGGCGAGCGTAGTGATCCACGTCCCGCGCGGCGGCGAGAAGGGCAAAATCCCGCTGCACGGCACGGTGCTGCTGTGCCTGGAGATGATTATTCTGTCCGTCGCCTCCACCGAGCCGCAGCGCACCATCAAGTCGATGAAGCGCATCAACGAGTTACACCGTGGATTAAAGCCGGGGAAGAAGAGTGCTTAAAACACATGCCGGGTGGCGGCTACGCCTTACCCGGCCTACAGGCTGAGTAGGCCCGTGCAAGCGAAGCGCCGCCGGGTAATAAAGCCGCTCATTGGTCAGCATGGTTCTTCCTGTACTGCAGCGGCGTCTCGCCGATCCCCTTCTTAAATGCGCTGATAAACCACGTCACGTCGGAAAAGCCCGTCTGCGCGGCGATGTCTCGCACGCTCGATTCCGTGTGAAGCAAACACTCGCAGGCCTTGCGCAGCCGTAAGGTATTCAGATAGTCGTGGATCTTCTCGCCCGTTTCCGCATGGAATTTTCGCGACACGTAGCTGCGCGATTTCCCCAGCTCTTCGGCCAGCGCGTCGAGGCGAAACTTCTCCTGATAGTGCTCGTCCAGCCAGAACATCACCCGGCTGGCGATCCCCAGGCTGCTGCCCGGTGCGCCGTCACGGTCGTCGGGCAGCATCGCAAACAGGCTAATCAGCAGCCCGGCGATGCTCTCGCCGTTCATCGGCGACGGATAACAGCTCAGCAGATGGTCGACATGGTGACGGCAATGCGCCAGGTCCGCGACCCACGCTTCCCCGCCGCGGCGCGATAGCCGCTCCAGCCGCTGCCGGGTCTGCGGGAAATCGCGCAGGGTTTTCAGCACGGCATGATGATCGAGATGGATAATCGTGCGCCGGTAAATCGCCTCGGCCTGGGCGTCCACCATCACCTTGTGCAGGGTAAACGGCGGGAAGAAAAAGAGCCGCCCGGGGCGCATGGTGTAGTGGCGGTTATCAACAATTGCCACGCCAAAGCCTTCTTCCACATAGAGAATTTCCAGACACTGATGCCAGTGGTGGTAACGCACCGTGTTGGCAAACAGGCGGCTGTACGACACGACGGTGTCGTTTAAGGTAATCAGCTCCAGACGGTCGGATGTCGGCGTGTCGCGCATAGTGCAATAAAACTCAACTTTTTCCCGTAACAACCACGTTATAAACCACCTTTTTAAATTTTCTCAACTGCAGGTTTATTCATCGCTCGCACCTGTGACATGGCTAACATTTCTGCCCCTTGCGGATTCACTATGCTTTGCCGCAGTTGATTACGAGGGCAAACCAATGTGGGCGGCAAATAAAGAAAAATCAAATCCGTTGTCTTCACGACAGGACGTGGCGGCGCATTTAAACGCGATGCTGGGCGCGCTGGATAAGCAGTTTCCGGCAGAGCGTTCTCGGTTTTCTCTGGGCGAGACCTGTGCGCACTACGCGACGGATATTGCGCAGATGGAAGGACTTTCCCGCGCGCTGTGGGGGCTGTTTCCGCTGATGGCGGGCGGTGACGCCACGCCGTTTATCGATAAGTACATAACGGCCATCAGGCTCGGGACCGATCCGCAAAGCGCGGATTACTGGGGTGAAACCGGCCCGTACGACCAGCGGCTGGTAGAGATGGCGGCCTACGGTCTGGGATTGTGCCTGCTGGGTGACAAACTCCTCGAGCGCTTCACCGAGAGCGAGGTGATGAACCTGCACGCCTGGCTCAGCCAGATTACCGACGCGCAAATGCCGGACAGCAACTGGAACTACTTCGCCATTATGGTTCAGCTCGGCTTCAAACGCGCCGGGCTGCCCTATGACCAGCGGGCCATCGACCGCCGCTTTGCGCTAATGGACGCCTATTATCTGGGGGACGGCTGGTACTCCGACGGCCCGGGCCGCCCGAAGGACTACTACATCTCCATGGCGTTCCACTTCTACGGGCTCATCTACGCCACCCTGAGCGGTGACGAGGCGAGTGCGGAGGTGCTGCGCGAGCGCTCGCGCCTGTTTGCCGAAGACTTTATCTACTGGTCCGCCGCCGACGGCGCGTCGGTGCCGTTTGGCCGCAGCCTGACCTACCGCTTTGCAATGGTTGCCTTCTGGAGCGCGGCGGCTTTTTCCGGGCTGAACGTATTCACGCCGGGCATTGTGAAGGGCATTATCCTGCGCCATTTGCGCTGGTGGCAGCAGAAGCCGATTACCGACCGCGACGGCATTCTGACCCTCGGCTTTGCCTGTCCGAATCTGGCGATGTGCGAAGATTACAACTCCCCCGGTTCGCCATACTGGGCGCTGAAAACCTACCTGATTCTGGCGCTGCCGGAGGCGCATCCCTTCTGGCAGGCCGACGAGCAGCCGCTGCCCGCGCTGGCCGAAAAGCATGTGATCCCACATGCCCGGCAGATCCTTGTCCATGCGGAAACGTCGCAGCACGTGACCATGCTCACCGCCGGACAGCTTGAGCTGAACAACTACGTCAACACGGAAGCTAAATACACCAAGTTTGCCTACTCCAGCCGCTTTGGTTTCACCATTGAGCGCGGGCGTTTTGGCCTGAAGCACGCCGCCTGCGACTCGATGCTGCTGCTGGCTGAAGGAGACGATTATTTCCGCGGTCGCCGCGAATGTGAGGACGTTCGTGTGGATGAAAACTACATCTACTCCCGCTGGTCGCCGTGGCATGACGTGCACATCGACACCTGGCAGGTGCCGTTTGGGGAGTGGCATCTGCGCCTGCACCGCATCAACAGCGCGCGTAACCTGCAAACGGCGGAAGGCGGTTTTGCGGTGATGAAAACCGAGCACCGGATCCGCGAGCGCGGCTGTTATCTGGCAGCCGAGAACGGCAGCAGCGTGATCGTCGATCTGTCGCCCGCCATCACGCGCCTGCCGGACAGCATCGTTACGCCGCCGAACAGCAGCATCATGTTCCCGGAGTGTGCCTCCATTCCGCTGTTAAAAACCGATCTCCCGCAAGGGGAAAGCTGGCTCTGTTGCGCCGTCATTGCCAGCGGAACACAACACGATGCGGTAACGCCGCAGCTGAATATCACCCAAAACCAGGTCGTTATTCGCGATCCTGGAAGCGAACGCCAGCTGTCGTTCACATTATAAAAACTCTGGCCCTACACGTCGGCGAGGATGATATGAAAAGTACATCTACAACAAACAGAACCGAATATTACAAAATCAGCAGCTTTATATTTCTCTATTTCTTTACGTGGTCTGCCAGCATTGGCCTACTGGCCATCTGGCTCGGTCAAAAAGCCAACCTGAGCGGCTCGGTTATTGGGACCGTATTTGCGGTAAACGGTATTTTCTCCGTCATTCTTAAACCCATCTACGGCTATATTCTCGATAAAATCGGCATGAGCAAATACCTGCTCTATTTTGTGGTCGCCATGTCGGCCCTGATGGCGCCGTTCTTTATCTACGTGTATCAGCCGCTGTTAATGTCCAACACCCTGCTGGGGATAATTATCGGCGCGCTCTATTTAAGTTTTGCCTGGTACGCGGGCGTGGCGGCGTGTGAATCCTATTCCGACCGCTTTAGCCGCCTGAACGGCATGGAGTTCGGGCAGATCCGCATGTGGGGGTCGCTCGGCTGGGCGGTGGCGTCTTCGTTCTCCGGCCTGCTGTTTAACCTCTCGCCGGCGTATAACTTCATCATGGGCAGCGTGGCCTCGGTAGTGATGCTAATTGTCCTGCTGAGCCTGAAAGTGAACACTAACTCCGTTCACGCCGGTGACGTCCTGACCAAAGAGAAAATTGCCCCATCGGACGTTTATGCCCTGCTGCGTAACCGCAAATTCTGGGCCTTCTGCCTGTACGTGGCGGGCGTGGCGTGGATGATGTTTATCGCCGAGCAGCAGTTCTCGCGCTATTTCGTCACCTTCTTCGACGATATTCACCAGGGCAACGCGGTGTTTGGCTATTTGGGCACCGTGCAGTCCGGCATGGAGTTCGTCATGTATATGGTGATCCCGCTGTTCGTCAACTTTATCGGCGCCAAGCGCGGGCTGTTAATTGTCGGGCTTGTGGTGGGGGCGCGTCTGATTATTTCCGGCATGTGCGATTCGCATCTGCTCATTTCCGTGCTTAAACCCCTCTACGGTCTGGAAATCTGTCTGCTGCTGGTCTCGGTATTTAAATATATCGCCGAGCATTTCGATAAGCGCGTAAATGCCACCATGTATTTACTGGGCTATCAGGCAATGCTGTACGTCGGTAACGTCGTGGTCTCCTCGCCTGCGGGATATATGTATGACCGCATCGGGTTTGAACAAACCTATATCGTCATGGGCGCTACCGCGCTGACCTTTACCCTTATTTCTGCCTTTACGTTATCCGCCTGCCAGAGTAAATGGCGCGGAGCCCGCGCGCTGAACGTAGCAGAAACCTCAACACAATAATTACGCCGTCAAAGAAGGAACCGAAATATGTTAAGTCGTATCAAAGAGGAACGCCTGCCTGCGATTGCCGCGCCCGTTGACCCACGCGCATTTAGCGATGAACTGAGCACGGCACGCCGCCACGTTCTCGACCTGATCAGCCGTCATTTAACGGAATTTGGCGAGCAGTTCCCGGCGGAAACCTGTAAGGACGGTTTTTATCCGCTGACCGACAACGTGGAGTGGACCACCAGCTTCTGGACCGGCCAGCTGTGGCTGGCGTGGGAGATGAGCGGCGAGGCGAAATTCCGCGCGATGGCGGAAAAAAACGTGCGCTCGTTCGGCCTGCGCATCGCCGGGCGCAGCGACACCAACACCCACGATCTAGGCTTCCTGTATACGCTCTCCTGCGTAGCGGCCTGGCGGCTGACCGGGAACCGCGAGGCGCGCGGCTTCTCGCTGCTGGCGGCGGAAGCCCTGCTGGAGCGCTTCCATGAGAAGGCGAAGATCATTCAGGCGTGGGGCGATCTCTCTGACCCTGAACAGGCCGGACGCATGATCATCGACTGCAACATGAACCTGCCGCTGCTCTACTGGGCAACCGAGCAAACCGGCGATCCGCGCTTTGCCGACGCCGCAAAAGCGCACGTCATGCAGGCGGCGACGTATCTGATTCGCGAAGATGCCTCGACGTTCCACACCTACTATATGGATGTAAACACCGGCGCGCCGCACTACGGCAATACCCAGCAGGGCTACGCCGATGACTCATGCTGGTCGCGCGGGCAGGCGTGGGGCATTTACGGCTTCCTGCTGAGCTATATCTACACCGGTGACGAGACGATGATCGCCCTGTCGAAGCGGCTGGCGAACTATTTCCTCAACCGCCTGCCGGAAGATAGCGTCTGCCACTGGGATCTGGCGCTGGTGGGTACGGACGCGCTGCGCGATTCGTCCTCAGCGGCAATCGCGGTATGCGGTCTGCTGGAGCTGGTGAAGCATCTTCCGGTCACGGATCCGGATCGCGAGCGCTATCTGGAGTGGGCGAAAGGGATCATGTCGTCGCTGACGAAACAGTATCTGATGGGCAAAGACGAGAAGGGCAACGGGCTGCTGAAGCACTCGGTGTATCACCTCGCGGGCAATAAGGGCGTGGACGAGTGTGCGAGCTGGGGAGATTACTTCTACGTTGAGGCGCTGGTGCGCTTCACGCAGAGCTGGAAGCTGTACTGGTAAAACAGCCGGGGGTAAGTCCCCGGCTATGCGGTTACGCTTTCGGAATACGCAGCGTCTGGCCGGGATAAATTTTATCCGGGCTGGAGAGCATCGGGCGGTTGGCCTCGAAAATCTTGTTGTACTGGTTGGCATCGCCGTACACGGTTTTGGAGATGGCGCTCAGGGTATCGCCCGATTTCACCGTGTAGTAAGTGGCTTCATCTTTGGCATCGGTGGCGGTGATGTTGTTCTCCACCTCGCTCACGCCGGCGATGTTACCCACGGCAACCTGGATTTTCTCTTTCTGCTCTTGCGTCAGCCCGTCACCCGTCACGCTGGCTTTGCCGTCGGTAACGGTGACCTGGACGTTATCCGCGCCAGGAATATTCAGCTTTTTCAGGTGCTCGGTGACTTTGTCGCTCTGACCTTTATGATCGGTCAGGTTATCCCACAGCTTTTCGCCTGCTTCTTTTACGAAGTTAAAAAGACCCATTCCATCCTCCTGTTAACAATGAAGTCAGAATAAGCATAGCAGTTGAGTATTAAGATGATACAAAAAGCCCGGCGGCGCTAGCGCTTACCGGGCCTACGAGTCAGGTTTTGTAGGCCGGGTAAACGCAGTGCCACCCGGCAAATTCCACGAACCTTAAACCCCTTGCTCCAGAATTCGGATATGGGTATCCAGCACGTCACCTTTTACCGCCTCACTCCACGCTTTCATGTGCGGAGTTTGCAGGTGCGCTTCGAGGTGCGCCACGGTTTCCCACAGTTCAACCATCATGATGGAGTCCGGCGCGGTCGCCTGGAAGCTGGCATCGGTGGCTGCATCTACCAGCGGCGCATAGCCGTGGCAGCCTTCTTCTTCAAGTACGGTCGGGATAATCTTCGCGAACTGATCCAGCAGCGCCTGGCGGTGATGTTGACCTGGACGAGTACGAATTTCAGCAATTACGGTAAGCATGGTTAACTCCTTCTAATTCCAGGTTACCAGTTAAGCAAAAATTGTCGCGAGATGCTTGCGATATTCTGCGATATAGCTCGGGACATCAGGCATTTTAATCACGTCGTTGACGATAAAGGTCGGCAGCGGATCCATGCCCAGGAACTGGTTTGCCTTGTGGAACGGCAGATACGCGCCGTCGACGCCCACACCTTCGAAGAACTGATCTTTCTCGGTAAACGCTTCCATCGGGGCGTTCCAGGTCAGGGAGAGCATGTATTTTTTGCCCTGAATCAGGCCACCGGAGCCGTATTTTTTAGACGCGTCAGAGCGGGTGCGGCCGTCGCTGGCATACAGCGAGCCGTGACCTTCGGTGAACACGTCATCCATGTATTTTTTCACCGTCCACGGCGCGCCCATCCACCAGCCCGGCATCTGCCAAATGACCACGTCAGCCCACAGGAAGTTCTGTACTTCGGCTTTCACGTCATAATCGCTGTCCGCGCGAACGACCTTAACATCATGCCCGGCGTCGCGCAGGAAACCGTCCGCGACCTCGGTCAGGGTGTCATTCAGCTGGCCTTTTGAGTGTGCGAATTCTTTCGCGCCGTTGATAATCAGAATGTTGCTCATTATTTGTCCTCGGTGTTGAGAGTATGCCGGGTATTCTACGCGCGAGGACGGAGCGGAAAAATGAGCAAAATGTGCAAAGTCTTTTGCCTGAGCAGCAATAATACGCTACCAGCTGATCCCGGCTTCAAACCCACCGCCAGCCGCATTCTTCAGGGAAACGCGCATGCCGTGAAGCGCAGCAATGCGTTTCACAATGGATAACCCCAGGCCGCTGCCGGTGGCGTCTTGCCCCGGAGGACGATAAAAACGCTCGCCAATACGCGCCAGCGCTTCAGGCGAAATACCCGGGCCGTTATCCCGTACGGTAAAGCCGCGCGCGTTCAGCGTTACGTCCACCACGCTCCCCTTCGGGCTGTAGCGGATGGCGTTATCCAGCAGATTACGCACCAGCAGGCTCAGCAACAGCTGTTGACCCGGGCGTTTACTCTCCGGCGCGTTGAGGTTCAGGCGAATGTCGATACCCGCCTGCTGCGCGGGATGATAAATATCCATAACCGCCGACTGCAGTAAATCGGCTATCGCGATCGGCTCAACGTCGTCGAGATTGTCGAGCGAGTCGAGCCGCGAAAGCGTAAGAAGCTGATCCACCAGCCGGGAAGCGCGGTCGATACCGGCATGCAGCTGCGCCAGCGCTTTTGCCTGCGCCTGCGGATCGTCCAGATACAGCTGCGCCACGTCGGTTTGCACCTTCAGGGCGGCCAGCGGGCTGCGCAGCTCGTGGGCGGCATCGGAGGTGAAGCGACGCTCGCGGCTCATCATCTCGCGGGTGCGGGTAAACAGGTGGTTTAGCGCGTCCAGCAGCGGGCGCACCTCTGTCGGCACCCCCTCCGTCGGCAGGTTGTCTGTGGCATCCGGAGAGCGTGAACGCAGGGTTGTCGCGAGCTTTTTCAGCGGCTTCAGCTCGCGGCTCAGCAGCAGGATTAGCAACAGCAGCATAACGGGCAGCGCCACCAGCCACGGCGTAAGCTGCGAGCTCACCACGTCCAGCGCCATGTCCTGGCGGTACTCCCACTCCTGGCCGACCACCACGCGGTATTTACCGTCAGGCGACGTCAGCCATAAAAATCGCCACTCGTCGCTATCGTCCTGAAGCCGTCCGTCGTCAAAGCCGTCGCGGCGGTAGTGGTACGGAATATCGCGCCCGTTTTCACCGTCGTTGAGGATCATGCTGCCGTCGGCGCTGAAGATGGCGAAGGCCAGCGCGTCATCGTCCAGATGCCCGTGTTTGGCTTTTTTGGGCACCTCGCGCATGCGCTCCGGCGCGTGAAGCTCGTCCAGTTCCATCGTCAGCAGACGTTTGGCAAACAGCATCTGCTGGGTATCAAAGAGCTTATCGAGCTTATGCGTCGTCTGCTGCCAGGCGACCAGGCTTGCGGCAAACCACGCCGCCAGAGAAAGGATCAGGAAGAGCAGCGTCAGGCGGAGCTTCAGGCTCAGTTTCATGCGTCACCCAGGGTATAGCCGATGCCGTGCACGGTGCGGATAAACTCGCTCCCGAGCTTGCGGCGAAGGTGATGGACGTGGACCTCTACGGCGTTACTGGAGACATCGTCATCCCAGCCGTAGAGCTTTTCTTCAATCATCCTGCGGGGCAGCACGCGGCCAGCATTGCGCATCAGCAGCTCCAGCAGGGCGAACTCTTTTGGCTTGAGGGTCAGCGTTTCGCCATTAACCGTGGCGACGAGGCCTGTGGGATCCAGCGTCACCTTACCGTGACGCAGCTCGCTGCGCGCCTGACCGTGGCTGCGGCGCACCAGCGCTTCAAGGCGCGCTGCGACTTCGATCAGGGCAAACGGCTTGCAGAGATAATCATCCGCGCCCATGCGTAGACCGTCGACGCGCTGGTTCAGCGCATCCCGCGCCGTCAGTATCAATACCGGCTCGCTGCGCCCACTCTCACGCCAGGCACGGAGGATCTCAAGCCCGTCAATTCCCGGCAGCGTCAGGTCCAGCACCACGGCATCATAGGGCGCGGTATGCAGCGCGGCCTGGCCGGTTTTCCCGTCGGTAAACCAGTCTACGTTAAACCCCATTTTGCTTAATCCCGCTTTGATGCCGTCGCCGATGAGCCTGTCGTCTTCTACCAGTAAAATGCGCATGTTCCCTCCTTGATGCCGTCAGTAAACCCTCTGAATCAACGTGCGTACAGTAAAAATAAATAAATTTTCCCCTTAAGAAGTTGTTAAGGATTACCCTGTTTAATGGACTGCGAAACCATATTAAAGGGAGAGATTAAGATGAAAAAATTCGCTGCTATTGCTGCCATCATGATGATGACCACGGCCCCTGCTTTTGCTGCACAGGGCGGATTTAACGGCCCGTCTGCCACCGCGAGCCAGACGCAAACCCAGCAGGGCGGTTTTGTGGATAACAATGCCAACCTGACCACGGCGGCCAAGGTGAAAGACCTGAAGGACGATGCCTGGGTGAAGCTGCGTGGTAACATCACCGAGCGCCTGTCCGATGACCGCTACACCTTCCGCGATGAAACCGGCACGGTGGTCGTTGAGATTGACCACAAACGCTGGAACGGCGTAACCGTCAGCCCGCAGGACAAGGTTGAACTTCAGGGGAAAGTTGATAAAGACTGGAACGAGTTTGAAATCGACGTGAAGCAGGTTATCAAGCTGAACAAATAACCCCGAAAGGGCCGCTTATCCGGCCCTTTTTCTTTGTGACTCAACTCGTCAGATAAGGTAGTATCTGCGGCAATATTGCCTGAAACCCTTCGGTTTCTGAGTTGAGGAATCACACGTAATGAGCGATATGGCAGAGCGCCTCGCGCTACATGAATTCACGGAAAACGCCTACCTGAACTACTCCATGTACGTCATCATGGACAGGGCGTTGCCGTTTATCGGAGATGGCCTGAAGCCCGTTCAGCGCCGCATCGTCTATGCGATGTCCGAGCTGGGGCTGAGCGCCAGCGCCAAGTTCAAGAAATCCGCCCGTACCGTCGGTGACGTACTGGGTAAATACCATCCGCACGGCGACAGCGCCTGTTATGAAGCGATGGTGCTGATGGCTCAGCCGTTCTCTTACCGCTACCCGCTGGTTGACGGGCAGGGGAACTGGGGGGCGCCTGACGATCCGAAATCCTTCGCCGCGATGCGTTATACCGAATCCCGCCTGTCCAAATACGCCGAAGTGCTGCTGGGCGAGCTGGGCCAGGGGACGGTCGACTGGGTGCCAAACTTCGACGGTACGATGCAGGAGCCAAAAATGCTGCCCGCGCGTCTGCCGAACATCCTGCTGAACGGCACCACCGGTATTGCGGTCGGTATGGCGACGGACATCCCGCCGCACAACCTGCGTGAAGTGGCGAAAGCCGCCATCACCCTGATTGAACAGCCGAAAACCTCGCTGGACGAGCTGCTGGATATCGTGCAGGGGCCGGACTATCCGACCGAAGCGGAGATCATCACCTCGCGCGCGGAAATCCGCAAAATCTACCAGAACGGCCGCGGCTCCGTGCGCATGCGCGCGGTGTGGAATAAAGAAGACGGCGCAGTCGTCATCACCGCGCTGCCGCATCAGGTTTCCGGCGCGAAAGTGCTGGAACAGATTGCCTCCCAGATGCGCAATAAAAAGCTGCCGATGGTGGACGACCTGCGCGACGAATCCGACCACGAAAACCCGACCCGTCTGGTGATTGTGCCGCGCTCTAATCGCGTGGACATGGAGCAGGTGATGAACCACCTGTTCGCCACCACCGATCTGGAAAAAAGCTACCGCATCAACCTGAACATGATTGGTCTGGACGGTCGCCCGGCGGTGAAAAACCTGCTGGAGATCCTCACCGAATGGCTGGCCTTCCGCCGCGATACGGTGCGCCGTCGTCTGAACCACCGTCTGGAAAAAGTGCTTAAGCGCCTGCATATCCTCGAAGGTTTGCTGGTGGCGTTCCTTAACATCGACGAAGTGATTGAGATCATTCGTACCGAGGACGAGCCTAAGCCCGCGCTGATGTCGCGCTTTGGCATCAGCGAAACCCAGGCCGAAGCCATCCTTGAGCTGAAGCTGCGTCATCTCGCCAAGCTGGAAGAGATGAAGATCCGCGGTGAGCAGAACGAGCTGGAAAAAGAGCGCGATCAGCTGCAGGCGATTCTGGCGTCCGAGCGCAAGATGAACACCCTGCTGAAGAAAGAGCTGCAGGCCGATGCTGACGCCTTTGGCGACGACCGTCGTTCTCCGCTGCACGAGCGCGAAGAGGCGAAGGCGATGAACGAGCACGACATGCTGCCGTCAGAGCCGGTAACCATCGTGCTGTCGCAAAGCGGCTGGGTGCGTAGCGCCAAAGGGCACGACATCGACGCCCCGGGACTGAGCTACAAAGCGGGCGACAGCTTCAAAGCGGCGGTGAAAGGCAAGAGTAACCAGCCGGTGGCGTTTATCGACTCCACGGGCCGCAGCTACGCCATCGACCCGATCACGCTGCCGTCTGCACGCGGGCAGGGTGAACCGCTGACCGGCAAGCTGACGCTGCCGCCGGGCGCCTCCGTTGACCATATGCTGATGGAAGCCGATGAGCAGAAACTGCTGATGGCCTCTGATGCGGGCTACGGGTTTATCTGTACCTTTAATGACCTCGTGTCGCGCAACCGTGCCGGTAAAGCGTTAATTAGCCTGCCGGACAACGCCCGCGTTATGACGCCGCTGGTGATCGAGAACGAGAGCGATATGCTGCTGGCGATCACCTCCGCGGGACGTATGCTGATGTTCCCGGTCAGCGACCTGCCTGAGCTGTCAAAAGGGAAGGGCAACAAGATCATTAACATCCCGTCGGCGGAAGCGGCAAAAGGCGAAGATGGCCTGGCGCATCTCTTCCTCCTGCCGCCGCAGAGCACGCTGACCATTCACGTCGGCAAGCGTAAAATCAAGCTGCGCCCGGAAGAGTTGCAGAAGGTGGTGGGCGAGCGCGGACGCCGCGGTTCACTGATGCGCGGCCTGCAGCGAATCGATCGCGTGGAGATTGACTCTCCGGCGCGCAGCAGCGCGGGCGACAGCGAAGAGTAATCTGCTCAATCCCCCTCTGTGTCAGAGGGGGAATTTCCATAAAATTTCCCGTAAAAACGTTGTTAATTCGTGCGTTGCGATTAACAATACGCGCTCGTAATAAAGTCCTTACCTGGCCACAGGTGAAGTATAATTGTCAGCTGTTGGGGCTTCAGAGGTCGCTATGCTATACATTGTTCGTCTCGTTATTACCGTTATCTACTGCATTCTGGTCTGTGTTTTCGGCTGCATCTATTGCCTGTTCAGTCCGCGTAATCCGAAGCATGTCTCGACCTTTGGTCACATGTTCGGCCGTCTTGCGCCACTTTATGGCCTGAAAGTTGAAAAACGTCTGCCGGAAGGCGCCGAGCATTTCGGCAATGCCATCTATATCGCTAACCATCAGAACAACTACGATATGGTGACGGCTGCAAACATCGTTCTGCCGCCGACGGTGACCGTGGGGAAAAAGAGCCTGCTGTGGATCCCGTTCTTCGGCCAGCTTTACTGGCTCACCGGTAACCTGCTTATCGACCGTAATAACCGCGCAAAAGCACACAGCACCATTGCGGAAGTGGTGAACCATTTTAAGAAACGCAAAATCTCTATCTGGATGTTCCCGGAAGGAACGCGTAGCCGCGGTCGCGGCCTTCTGCCGTTTAAGACCGGCGCGTTTCATGCTGCAATTGCGGCAGGCGTTCCAATTATTCCCGTGTGCGTTTCCAATACATCGAATAAGATTAATCTTAACCGTCTGAAAAACGGGCTGGTGATTGTGGAAATGCTGCCGCCGGTGGATACCAGTAAATACGGTAAAGATCAGGTGCGCGAGCTGGCGACACACTGCCGCGAACTGATGGCGCAGCATATTGCGCAGCTCGACAAAGAAGTCGCAGAGAGAGAAGCCGCCGGTAACGTTTAAGCCGGCGTTTAAAGGGAAAACGAATTCCCGCGTTGTTAGTCGTTTCAGATGGAGCTTATATGTCACTCAGTCGGCGTCAGTTTATTCAGGCTTCGGGTATCGCCCTTTGTGCGGGCGCGATGCCGCTGACAGCCAGCGCCGCCGGGCAGCAGCAGCCGCTGCCCATTCCGCCGTTGATTGAATCCCGTCGTGGGCAACCGTTATTCCTGACCCTGCAGCGCAGCCACTGGTCATTTACCACTGGGACGCGCGCGTCCGTCTGGGGGATTAACGGGCGCTACCTCGGGCCAACCATTCGCGTCTGGAACGGGGATGACGTTAAGCTGATTTACAGTAACCGCACCACTGAAAATGTCGCCATGACGGTCAGTGGCTTGCAGGTTCCCGGGCCGCTGATCGGTGGCCCGGCAAGGATGATGTCGCCTAATGCAGACTGGGCGCCCGTGCTGCCGATCCGCCAGAGCGCAGCGACGCTGTGGTATCACGCGAACACCCCTAACCGCACGGCGCAGCAGGTTTACAACGGCCTGGCCGGGATGTGGCTGATTGAAGATGAGGTCAGTAAGTCTCTGCCGATCCCGAACCACTACGGTGTGGATGATTTCCCGATCATTATCCAGGACAAGCGCCTTGATAACTTCGGTTCGCCGGAATACAGCGAGCCGGGCAGCGGTGGCTTTGTCGGTGACTCGCTGCTCGTCAACGGGGCGCAAAGCCCTTATGTCGAGGTCTCGCGCGGCTGGGTGCGCCTGCGCCTGTTGAACGCTTCAAACTCGCGCCGCTACCAGCTGCAGATGAGCGACGGCCGCGCGCTGCACGTGATTTCAGGGGATCAGGGTTTCCTGCCTGCGCCGGTTTCCGTTAAGCAGCTGGCGCTCGCGCCGGGCGAACGCCGTGAAATTCTCGTGGATATGACCAACGGGGACGAAGTGTCTCTGACCTGCGGTGAGGCGGCGAGCATTGTGGACCGCATTCGTGGCTTCTTTGAGCCGTCGAGCATTTTGGTTTCTACGCTGGTATTAACCCTTCGCCCGACCGGCCTGCTGCCGCTGGTGACGGACAACCTGCCGATGCGTCTGCTGCCGCAGGAGATCCTCAACGGATCGCCGGTGCGCAGCCGCGATATCAGCCTGGGCGACGACCCGGGCATTAACGGTGCGCTGTGGGACGTGAACCGCATTGATATTACCGCTCAGCAGGGCACCTGGGAACGCTGGATGGTCCGCGCGGACATGCCGCAGTCGTTCCATATTGAAGGGGTATCGTTCCTGATCCGCAACGTCAACGGGGCGATGCCGTTCCCGGAAGATCGGGGCTGGAAGGACACCGTCTGGGTGGATGGCCAGGTTGAACTGCTCGTTTACTACGGCCAACCGTCGTGGCCGCACTTCCCGTTCCTGTTCCACAGCCAGACGCTGGAGATGATGGATCGCGGATCGGTAGGGCAGATACTGGTGAATCCGGCACCGTAACTGCTTTTCTCCCTCTCCCTGTGGGAGAGGGTTGGGGTGAGGGCAACAGCCCGCACAATACCCCTTCATTTCCCACATTAATCCAGCGTATAATCCCGCTCCTTTTGTCTATTTTTTCTTCGGAAGCATTATGAGCGCAATTTCCCTGATCCAGCCGGATCGTGACCTCTTCTCCTGGCCGCAGTACTGGGCGGCCTGCTTTGGACCGGCGCCATTCCTGCCGATGTCCCGTGAAGAGATGGACCAACTGGGCTGGGACAGCTGCGATATCATTCTGGTGACGGGCGATGCCTACGTCGACCACCCGAGCTTTGGCATGGCGATCTGTGGCCGCATGCTTGAAGCGCAGGGCTTCCGCGTGGGGATCATCTCCCAGCCGGACTGGAACAGCAAAGACGACTTTATGCGTCTGGGCAAACCGAACCTGTTCTTCGGCGTGACCGCAGGCAACATGGATTCGATGATCAACCGCTATACCGCCGACCGCAAGCTGCGCCACGACGACGCCTACACCGCCGATAACGTGGCGGGCAAACGTCCGGACCGCGCAACCCTCGTTTACACCCAACGATGCAAAGAAGCATGGAAAGACGTGCCGGTCATCCTGGGCGGCATTGAGGCGAGCCTGCGCCGTACCGCGCACTACGACTATTGGTCCGATACCGTGCGCCGTTCGGTGCTGGTGGATTCCAAAGCCGACATGCTGATCTTCGGCAACGGCGAGCGTCCGCTGGTAGAAGTGGCGCACCGTCTGGCGCAGGGCGAGCCCGTTGGCGAGATCCGCGACGTGCGCAACACCGCGATCATGGTCAAAGAAGCGCTGCCGGGCTGGAGCGGGGTAGATTCCCGCATTATCGATATGCCGGGCAAAATTGACCCGATCCCGCATCCGTACGGCGAAGATCTGCCGTGCGCGGATAACAAGCCGGTTGAGCCGAAAAAAGCCGAAGCTAAAGCCGTTGTGGTACAGCCGCCGCGTCCGAAGCCGTGGGAAAAGACCTATGTTCTGCTGCCGTCCTTTGAGAAGGTCAAAAGCGACAAGGTGCTCTACGCTCACGCCTCGCGTATCCTGCACCACGAAACCAACCCGGGCTGCGCCCGCGCGCTGATGCAAAAGCACGGCGAGCGCTATATCTGGGTCAACCCGCCGGCGATCCCGCTCTCTACCGAAGAGATGGACAGCGTCTTTGCCCTGCCGTACAAGCGCGTGCCGCACCCGGCGTACGGCAACGCGCGTATCCCGGCGTATGAGATGATCCGCTTCTCGATCAACATCATGCGCGGCTGCTTCGGCGGCTGCTCCTTCTGCTCCATTACCGAGCACGAAGGCCGTATCATTCAGAGCCGCTCCGAGGATTCGATCGTCAACGAGATCGAAGCCATTCGCGACTCGGTGCCGGGCTTTACCGGTATTATCTCCGATCTGGGTGGCCCAACGGCGAACATGTACATGCTGCGCTGCAAGTCGCCGCGCGCGGAGCAAACCTGCCGTCGTCTCTCCTGCGTCTATCCGAGCATTTGCGAGCATATGGACACCAACCACGAGCCGACGATCAACCTTTACCGTCGCGCGCGCGACCTGAAGGGCATCAAGAAGATCCTGATCGCCTCCGGCGTGCGTTACGACATCGCCGTAGAAGATCCGCGCTACATCAAAGAGCTGGCGACCCACCACGTCGGCGGCTATCTGAAGATTGCGCCGGAGCACACCGAAGAAGGCCCGCTGTCGAAAATGATGAAGCCGGGCATGGGCAGCTATGACCGCTTTAAAGAGCTGTTCGATACCTATTCGAAGCAGGCCGGTAAAGAGCAGTACCTGATCCCGTACTTCATCTCCGCGCACCCGGGTACGCGTGATGAAGACATGGTGAACCTGGCGCTGTGGCTGAAGCAGCGTCGCTTCCGTCTCGACCAGGTGCAAAACTTCTACCCGTCGCCGCTCGCGAACTCGACGACCATGTATTACACCGGCAAGAACCCGCTGAGCAAGATTGGCTATAGGAGTGAAGACGTGGTGGTGCCGAAAGGGGATAAACAGCGTCGTCTGCATAAGGCGCTGCTGCGCTACCACGATCCGAAAAACTGGCCGCTGATCCGCCAGGCGCTGGAAGATATGGGTAAAAAGCACCTGATCGGCTCGCGTCGTGACTGTCTGGTACCGGCGCCGACGCTGGACGAGATGCGCGAAGCGCGTCGTCAGAACCGCAACACGCGCCCGGCGCTGACCAAGCACACGCCGATTGTGCATCAGCGTTCGAACGGTGGGGCTACGGGGACGAAAAAAGCGGGAAAACGTAAGATCGGTTAAACCTGTGACAATGCCCGGTGGCGCTGCGCTTACCGGGCCTACAGGTCAGCGCGTAGGCCGGGTAAGGCGAAGCCGCCACCCGGCTTTTTTACGCGATTATCCGCCAAACTGATCCGGATCCGGCCCAAGCCGCTTGCCCTTATCCAGCTTCGCAATTTCACCCAGCTCATCTTTGTCCAGGCGGAAGTCCCAGACGTCGAAGTTCTCGGCGATGCGCGACGGCGTGACCGATTTCGGGATCACCACCAGACCGCTGTCCAGATGCCAGCGAATGACGATTTGCGCAGGCGTCTTGCCGTATTTATCCGCCAGTTCGCGGATAATTTTCTGGTCAAAGACCCCTTCGCCGCCCTGAGCCAGCGGGCTCCAGGACTCGGTCTGGATCTTGTGGGTGGCGTTCCAGGCATGCAGCTGGCGCTGCTGCATCAACGGGTGCAGCTCAATCTGGTTGATCACCGGCGCCACGCCCGTTTCGTCAATCAGCCGCTGCAGGTGATGCACCTGGAAGTTACACACCCCAATGCTTTTCACCAGCCCCTCTTTTTGCAGCTCAATCATGCCCTTCCAGGCATCCACATAATGATCGATAGCCGGAACGGGCCAGTGCATCAGATACAGGTCGACGAAATCGAGCTGGAGCTTATCCAGGCTTTCCTGCAGGGCTTCATGAGGGCGTTTCTGATCGTCATTCCACAGCTTGGTGGTAATGAAAAGCTCATCGCGGGCAACGCCGGCGCTGGCAAGCGCTGTGCCCACGCCGTCCTCATTTTTGTATGCGGCGGCGGTATCAATCGACCGATAGCCGACTTCAAGTGCTTTATGAATGGCGGAGACGACCTCGTCGTTACCGGCTTTCCATACGCCGAGCCCCAGCTGGGGCATTACGTTGCCGTCCTGAAGCTTGATTACGGTTTGGTTTGCCATTATTCCTCCTTCATTTGCCATCCGTCGGGGGCGAACCCCCGACGGCGTGTGTGCATTAAGTCTGGACGAAATGTCAAAAAACGAAAGGCGGGATGACAAAAACGCTTAGCGCGCCGCTTCGTAGATACGACGGCTCACGTCCAGCGTGATGTCGCCATGCTCGCCCAGCTGGGTCATGCCGTGCTCTTCAAGTTTTGCCAGCAGAGCAGGGATAGAGCTGCCGTCCAGACCGTAGCCAGACAGGCGCGTTGGCACGCCCAGGCCTTCAAAGAAGCTGCGGGTCGCTTCGATGGCGGCATCGATACGCGCGTCGTCAGAACCCTCGTTGATGTTCCACACGCGCTCTGCGTACTGCAGCAGTTTGGCGCGTTTGGTATCGCGTTTTTCGTTCCACAGAGCAGGCAGAACGACCGCCAGCGTCTGGGCATGGTCCAGACCGTGCATCGCCGTCAGCTCGTGGCCCAGCATGTGGGTGGCCCAGTCCTGAGGAACGCCAGCGCCGATCAGGCCGTTCAGCGCCTGAGTCGCTGCCCACATCACGTTGGCACGTACGTCATAGTTTTCCGGCTCTTTCAGCGCTTTCGGACCATCTTCGACCAGCGTCAGCAGAATGCCTTCTGCAAAACGATCCTGAATTTTACCGTCAACCGGGTAGGTCACGTACTGCTCAACGGTATGAACAAACGCATCGACCACGCCGTTCGCTACCTGACGTGCAGGCAGGGTGTAGGTGTAAACCGGATCCAGGATAGCGAACACGGGCTGAACGTGTTCGTTCATAAAGGCCTGCTTATCACCGGTGGTTTTGCGGGAGATAACGGCACCTTTGTTGGATTCAGAGCCGGTCGCTGGCAGAGTCAGCACGGAGCCCATCGGGATCGCGCTTTTGATATCGCTGCCGCGGGTTTCCAGAATATGCCACGGGTCAATGCCGTCAGCGTAGTGAGCGGCCGCCGCGATGAACTTGGTGCCGTCCAGTACGGAACCGCCGCCAACGGCCAGCAGGAAAGTGACGTTCTCTTTGCGGGCAATTTTGACCGCGTTCATCAGCGTTTCATAAGATGGGTTTGGCTCGATTCCGCCAAACTCACGCACGTCCAGACCTTCCAGGGCGCTGTAAACCTGATCCAGCACGCCGGTTTTTTTCACGCTGCCGCCGCCGTAGGTGATCAGCACGCGGGCGTCGGCTGGGATCTGCTCGCGCAGGTCGGCAATTGCGTCTTTACCAAACAGGATGCGGGTTGGGGTGTGTAGATTAAAGTTGTTCATTGCTCGTTCCCTTGTGTGGGTGAAAAACCGCGGTGGCGCAGATGGCTACCTGATGCTGCACATTGTGGCGGCCCGGCGCTATCCTCTCAATGCACATTCCTGCCGATGTCTTGCCCATTTCTACAGAGTGCTGGAGGATCCACAAAAAAATGCGCACACTGTACAGGTCGAAAACCGTACCCGGAGCCAGAGAAAATGAACCGCGATGACATCTGCTTTCAGCTCACGTCGCAGATTAAGAGACTGATAGATAAAGATAATGCTGTGGGAGAGCTGCTGCCGGATATTCGCCTGCTCTATGGCACACAGCCGGGGACGCGAACGCCGGTGATGTACCAGCCGGGCATCGTTTTTCTCTTTTCCGGCCATAAAATTGGCTATATCAACGAGCGGGTGTTTCGTTACGACACCAATGAATACCTGCTCCTGACGGTACCTCTACCCTTCGAATGTGAAACGTTCGCGACAGAGGCGGTTCCGCTGGCCGGTATTCGCGTCAACGTCGATATCCTCCAGCTGCAGGAGCTGCTGATGGAGATTGGAGAAGACGAGCTGTTCCAGCCCTCAATGGCCGCGAGCGGCATCAACTCTGCGACCTTATCGGATGACATTCTGTGCGCCATTGAACGCCTGCTGGACGTGATGGAGAGGCCGCTGGACGCCCGTATTCTCGGCAAGCAGATTATCCGCGAAATTCTCTACCACGTGCTGCTGGGGCCGGGAGGCGGGGCGCTGCTGGCGCTGGTGAGCCGCCAGACCCATTTCAGCCTGATCAGCCGCGTGCTGAAGCGCATTGAAAGCCAGTACACGGAAAACCTGAGCGTTGACCAGCTGGCGGCAGAAGCGAACATGAGCGTTTCGGCGTTCCACCATAACTTCAAATCGGTGACCAGCACCTCGCCGCTGCAGTACCTCAAAACCTACCGGCTGCATAAGGCGCGTATGCTGATGATCCACGACGGTATGAAGGCCAGCGCGGCGGCGATGCGGGTTGGGTATGAAAGCGCGTCGCAGTTCAGCCGGGAGTTTAAGCGCTACTTCGGCGTTACGCCGGGGGAAGATGCGTCGCGCATCAGAACGATGCAGGGAGCGTAGGTTTTTTCCCTCTCCCCTATGGAGAGAGGGTCAGGGTGAGGGGATCACGCGCTGCAGTACTTCTTCTTAATCACCACCGCAATCGTCCCCACCAGGCCGGCAACCAGCAGGAAGAGCGGCAGCACCATCAGGAAAGTCATCACCTGGTCTTCATGACGCTTCACGAACGGGATCATATTCAGCGCATAGCCCAGCGTGGTGACCACGCCAACCCACAGCAGGGCGCTCAGCCAGTTGAAGAACTGGAAGCGGCGGTTCGACAGCCCGGAGATACCCGCCATCGTTGGCAGCAGGGTGCGAACAAAGGCCAGAAAACGCCCGGCCAGCAGCGCCAGCAGACCATGGCGATCGAACATGCAGGTCGCACGCTGATGATATTTATGCGGCAGCTGAGCCAGCCAGCCTTTTACGACGCGGGTATTCCCGAGCCAGCGGCCCTGCAAATAGCTCAGCCAGCAGCCCAGGCTGGCTGCTGAAGTGAGGATCACCATCGTCGGTGCGAAATCCATGACGCCCTTACCGATTAACGCCCCTGCGAGCAGCAGCAGGCTATCACCGGGGAGAAACGAGGCTGGCAGCAGTCCATTTTCCAGAAACAGGGTCGCAAACATCACGAAATAGACAATACCCACTACGTGCGGGTCCGCCAGCGCGGCAAAATCGTGTTGCCAGAGCGCAGCGATAATATCTTGAATAACAGCCATGGACTTTCCTGTGGAACAGCAGATATAGCGCTATTGTACTCCCAATTTCGCCCGTCGGGTTTGATCGCGGGCGCAAGTCATGCAGACTTTTCGGGCTGCAGTGTTAACTAAAGCGTCCAGGGGAGTACATTTCAGGCTGCACTCTACACGATACGTTCAAACCCTGCCGCTAAATCCGCAATCAAATCGTCAACATTTTCTAAACCAATATGCAGACGAATCAAGGTTCCGCTGAAATCCACCTCGCCGCCAGGCCGCAGCGCCGCAATCTGTTCCGGCTGGTTTGGCAGGATAAGAGATTCGAACCCTCCCCAGGAGTAGGCCATGCTGAAGAGGGTAAAATTATCCAGATACGCTGCCAGCTCGTCGTTACTCAGCCGTTTTTTCAGCACGAACGAGAACAGGCCGCTGCTGCCCGTAAAGTCACGCTGCCAGAACGCGTGGCCTTTGCTGCCCGGTAGCGCCGGGTGATTCACGCGCTCAACCAGAGGATGCTGCACCAGCCACTCGGCGACTTTCAGGCTGCTTTCATGATGCTGACGCAGGCGAACGCCCAGCGTGCGAATACCGCGGCTGGTCATGTAGGCGGTGTCTGCATCAACCATCTGGCCCATCAGGTAGGCATTTTCACGCAGCTGATCCCAGCAGCGGGCGTTGGACACCGCCGTGCCGATCATGCCGTCGGAGTGGCCAATCAGGTATTTCGTTGCCGCCTGAATGGAGATATCAATATCGAACTCCAGCGCCTTAAACAGCACGCCCGCCGCCCAGGTGTTGTCGATCATGATGATCGCCTCCGGCGCTTTGCTGCGCACGGCCTTCACGATGGCAGGGACGTCATGCACTTCCATGGTGATTGAGCCGGGAGATTCCAGGAACACGATGCGCGTGTTCGGCTGAATAAGTTCGGCAATACCTTCACCGATGAGCGGGTCGAACCAGCCGGTGGTCACGCCAAGCTTGCTGAGGATCCTGGTGCAGAAGTCCTGGCTTGGCTCGTAGGCGGTGTTGGTCATCAGGATATGGTCGCCCTGTTCGACAAACGCCAGAATGGTATTGGCCACAGCCGCCGCGCCGCATGGGAACAGCGCACAGCCCGCGCCGCCTTCCAGCTCGCACATGGCTTCCTGTAGTGAAAAGTGGGTTAGCGTGCCGCGACGACCGTAAAACAGCCCGCCTTTGGCGCGATTACGCGTGGCGATTTTTTTCTCCTCCACAGTATCGAATACCAGCGAGGAGGCCCGTTGAATCACGCTGTTGACCGATCCCTGGGTATATTGCTTGCTGCGTCCGGCCTGCACCAGCGTGGTATCAAGATGCTTCTTTGTCATGTTCGCCAACCCTGTTTTTATACGTCTGGACGTCCAGACTACCACGATTGTAAAAATCTGCACCCGCCTGCTTATCGAATAAGCAGAAAATTTTATGAAAAATACGCATAAGAAATTTTTACTGCGTAAGCGCAAGGAAAGTGAGCGAAAATTACGGCAGTATGTAAATACTAATGAGAACTACTATCAATTCGACGACGTTTTGATATTATTACGCTCAGATTTTGTGATTTGCGTCCTGGAGATACAGAGTGGGTAATAATTTGATGCAAACGGATCTCTCCGTTTGGGGCATGTACCATCATGCTGACATCGTGGTTAAGATTGTGATGATCGGCCTGATTCTGGCGTCCGTTGTCACCTGGGCTATTTTCTTCAGCAAGAGCGTTGAGCTTATTTCGCAGAAGCGCCGCCTCAAGCGCGAGCAGCAGCAGCTGGGCGAAGCCCGCTCGCTGGATCAGGCTTCTGATATGACTTCATCCTTCCACGCCAAAAGCCTGACGTCCTTATTAGTGAACGAAGCGCAGAACGAGCTGGAACTGTCCGAAGGCAGTGAAGATAACGAAGGCATTAAGGAACGCACCGGCTTCCGCCTGGAGCGTCGCGTTGCCGCCGTGGGGCGTCATATGGGCCGTGGCAATGGCTATCTGGCGACTATCGGTGCTATCTCTCCGTTCGTCGGCCTGTTCGGTACCGTCTGGGGCATCATGAACAGCTTTATCGGCATCGCGCAGACCCAAACCACCAACCTGGCGGTTGTGGCGCCGGGTATCGCAGAAGCGCTGCTCGCTACGGCAATCGGCCTGGTCGCGGCGATTCCAGCCGTTGTTATCTATAACATCTTCGCGCGCATGATCGGCAGCTACAAAGCGACCCTCGGCGACGTTGCCGCCCAGGTTATGCTGCTGCAAAGCCGCGATCTGGACCTCAATGCCAGCGCCGCTAAACCGGTGCATGCGGCGTCTAAACTGCGCGTAGGTTGATTGTATGGCAATGCGTCTTAACGAAAATCTGGACGATAACGGCGAAATGCACGAAATCAACGTGACGCCGTTCATCGACGTCATGCTGGTGCTGCTGATTATCTTCATGGTGGCAGCGCCGCTGGCAACGGTTGACGTAAAGGTGAATCTGCCCGCGTCTTCTAGCCAGCCGCAGCCGCGCCCGGAAAAGCCGATTTACCTGTCGGTAAAAGCGGATAAATCCATGTTCCTGGGCAACGACCCGGTGACGGATGCCTCTGTTATCCCGGCGCTGGATCAGCTTACCGGTGGGAAGAAAGACACCACGGTCTTCTTCCGTGCGGACAAAACCGTTGATTATGAAACCATGATGAGGGTAATGGACACGCTGCATCAGGCGGGGTACCTGAAGATTGGTCTGGTCGGCGAAGAGAAAGCGGCCGCGAAATAAAACGAAGAGCTGGCGAAAGCCAGCTTTTTTTTGCCTGTACTACGGATGTTTTTTGGCTTCAGCCGGGCCGGCAGGGGACGGGTCGTCGTTGAGCGCCACAAAGGTGACGTTCGAGGTGCGGTAATCGCCCTCGGACAATTTGCGGCTCAGACGCAGCGTGGCGGTCTCTCTCGCCAGCAGATACTGGTAGTTGGCCTCCAGACGCCCCAGGAGCTTCTCTTTGAGCTCAGGGCGCTGTTCGATGATGGCATTCATCACCGCGCCGTAAATCTCTTCTTTGACCTGCAGCGCGTAAATCTCACGTCGGTTCTGCCATTTCAGGCGAACCAGCGTCGCCGGGATAGAGACCAGGTCCTGCGTTATTCGCGTTATCTCGGCGTTCTTACTCTTTTTTAACGCCTCGAGATTCTGCTTTAAGATAAATTCATCACTTTTTTTATCATCTAAAGTCAAATAAACGTTATTATCTTTAACTTCCATCACGTTAATCTTCCCCCAGGTTATAAAAGACAAGGGTGTTTTTTTCACGCGTAATTAAGTTAAGCCAAATTTCATTACCGGCTTCATTTATTTCTTTGGTTTTTTCGGTAATTATTTGACTTAGCGTCTGGGCATCTATTTCGCCCTCGGCCTGCAGGTCGTCCAGCAGGTGAACAAAGGCTTCGATTTTTACTGCGCGAAATAAGCGGTCTTTTATATGGCGATCGTGCTCTTCCAGCAACATATTACGGGATTTCCCGCTTTGGGAAACACCAATTAATATCTCTGGCTCATAATCGGAGAGCGTTCTTTTTCCCTGAGTGAAATTAGCCTTTTTTTCTGCTTCCGTCGAAGGCTGTTCCACAGGCGCAATGTGGTACTTAGCCGGGACAAGATTGTCGGGCAGCATTTAGATTTCCTTTAATTTCAAAAGGGTGGGGTCGGTAAAGGCGTGAGATTCGTTGACAATAACATGAGGCAATTTTAAAATCAAAAAAAATGGAGCCTACCCATGAACAGCATTTTTTTCACGGTCATTACATTACTATTACTGACCGCTGGCGTTCTTTTATTGATGCAAGAGTTCAATAAACCGAAAGTGTCGAAAGACGCCAGCGAACTGCCACAGCCTGAACTGATGACAAAAGAGGAAGGGGAAGACCATTTCTCGGTATTGATGAACGCGGTGACCCCTGTTTGGTACTGGCGGGTCAACCACGAATATATCGACTTTCTTCATGCGACAATTAAACGTATGAAAATGACAGAAATTAATGATACGCCGGGGCTATTTGACGCACAGCGTCGCTGCAGCGATCTCAACTCGGCGGTGTATAAATATTACGACAACATCAAAAAGCGCTGTCTTAACGGTGAGAAGGTCTCGTATTCCGATTTAGACGTACTCAACCTGCGTCAGTGTTTTCGCGAATTCAGCCTCGAAGCCTACCCGGAGCTGGTGGTGCTGGTCTGGCCGGAGTATGCGCGTCCGGAAGTGAACCCAGAGGACGTGTAGGCGTTGTGTTGGTTAGTTGTTGCAAACAGTCAGCGCCGTTGAGATATACTGGGCGCTGGTTTCGTTTGCAGACAGGACTTTATGGAACGCTTCTTTGAAAACGCAATGTACGCTTCTCGCTGGATACTGGCGCCCGTCTATTTTGGCCTTTCCCTGGCGCTTGTCGCGCTGACGATTAAGTTCTTCCAGGAAATTTTACACGTTCTGCCCAATATCTTTTCCATTGCCGAAGCGGATTTGATTCTGGTTCTGCTGTCGCTAGTGGATATGACGCTGGTGGGCGGCCTGCTGGTGATGGTGATGTTTTCCGGCTATGAAAACTTTGTCTCCCAGCTAGATATCGCTGCGCACAAAGAGAAGCTAAGCTGGCTCGGCAAAATGGACGCCACGTCGCTGAAGAATAAGGTGGCCGCGTCGATTGTCGCCATCTCCTCTATTCACCTGCTGCGCGTGTTTATGGACGCCAAGAACGTCCCGGATAACAAACTGATGTGGTACGTGATTATCCACCTGACGTTCGTGCTGTCGGCGTTTGTGATGGGGTATCTGGATAAGATCAGTAAGAAGTAAATATACCTTACCCCTCACCCTAACCCTCTCCCCGTGGGAGAGGGGCGGGGTGAGGGCATCAGGCTGCACTATTTATCCGACGACGCCTGCCATAAATTCAACTCCCCATCCGTAACATGCTGGTCAATCCGCGTAAGCTCATCGTCCGTAAAGCGCAGGTTATTCAGCGCCTGAACGTTCTCTTCCAGCTGCTCCGGGCGGCTCGCGCCAATCAGCACAGACGTCACCCGTTCGTCCTTCAGCAGCCAGCTTAGCGCCATCTGCGCCATCGTCTGCCCGCGGGCATGGGCCATTTCGTTGAGCAGCCTGAGGCTATTGAGGTTGGCTTCGGTGAGCATCTTCTCCGTCAGGCCGCGCACTTTTTTACCTTCGCGCTGCATACGTGAACCTTCAGGAATACCGTTCAGGTATTTCCCGGTCAACAGCCCCTGCGCCAGCGGCGTAAAGGCGATACAGCCGGTGCCGTTCACCGCCAGCGCGTCCAGCAGACCGGTTTTATCGACCCAGCGGTTAAGCAGGTTATAGGAAGGCTGATGGATCAGCAGCGGTATTTTCCACTCGCGCAGCAGCCCGGCCATTTTCTGCGTGCGCTCCGTGGAGTAGGAGGAAATGCCCACGTACAGCGCCTTTCCGCTCTGAACGGCGTGGGCCAGCGCGGCGGCCGTCTCTTCCATCGGCGTGTTTTCATCCACGCGGTGGGAATAGAAAATATCAACGTACTCTACGCCCATTCGCTTCAGGCTCTGGTCGAGGCTGGCGAGCAGGTATTTTCGCGAACCGCCCGAACCATAAGGACCCGGCCACATGTCGTAACCGGCTTTGGTGGAAATAATCAGCTCGTCCCGGTAGGCGGCAAAATCTTCGCGCAGCAGGCGGCCAAAGTTCTCTTCCGCACTGCCCGCCGGCGGGCCGTAGTTGTTGGCGAGGTCAAAATGGGTAATGCCGAGGTCAAAGGCTTTACGCAGCAGCGCGCGCTGTGAGTCGAGGGGCTGGACGTGGCCGAAGCTGTGCCACAGGCCAAGCGAGAGCGCCGGTAGGCGCAGGCCGCTTTTCCCGCAGTAACGGTACTGCATGCTTTCATAGCGGCCGGAGTAGGGGTGCCAGGACATGATGTCTCCTTTCGTGTCGATGAATTTTCGAAACAGCGTTTTCATTCTATGCTTATCAAATCACAAATTTTGGAGATAAGCGATGACGCGCCTGACTGCCAAAGACTTTCCCCAGGAACTGCTCGATTACTACGACTATTACGCCCACGGTAAAATCACCAAACGTGAATTCCTCAGCCTTGCGGCGCGCTACGCCGTGGGCGGCGTGACGGCGCTGGCGCTGTTCAATATGCTTAAGCCCAACTATGCCCTGGCAGAGCAGGTGAAATTCACCGACCCGGATATCCTTCCGGAATACATCACTTACCCGTCGCCGAACGGTCATGGCGAGGTGCGGGGGTATCTGGTGAAGCCTGCCAAAGCAACCGGGAAGGTGCCCGCGGTGGTGGTGGTACACGAAAACCGCGGTCTTAATCCCTATATCGAAGATGTGGCGCGACGCGTGGCAAAGGCGGGGTACATTGCACTGGCACCGGACGGGCTAAGCTCGGTAGGCGGGTATCCGGGCAACGACGAAGAGGGAAAAGTGCTTCAGCAGAAGGTCGATCCGACAAAGCTGATGAACGACTTCTTTGCCGCCGTCGAGTTTATGAAAAAGCACCCGGATGCGACGGGTAAAGTGGGGATCACCGGTTTTTGCTACGGGGGCGGCGTCTCGAATGCGGCGGCAGTCGCTTACCCGGAGCTGGATTGCGCCGTGCCGTTTTATGGGCGTCAGCCTGCGGCTGCCGATGTGCAGAAGATAAAAGCGCCAATTTTGCTTCACTATGCTGAACTCGATAAAAATATTAACGAGGGGTGGCCCACCTATGAATCAGCGCTTAAATCGAATAATAAGATCTACGAAGCCTATGTCTATCCCGGCGTAAACCACGGATTTCACAACGATTCCACCCCAAGGTATGACGAGCCCGCGGCGGAGCTTGCCTGGAAACGTACGCTGGGGTGGTTTGAGAAATATTTACGATAAACAGCCGTATGCCCGGCAAGCTCGCGCCACCGGGCAATGAGGTTATATTCAGAAGCTGTAGCTCATACCCGCCTGCACGCTGGCATCGTTATCTACATCACCGGTTCCTACATACACGCCCGTGTTAAGCGTAAAGTTATGCGCGATGGTGGCATTAATGCCTGCCCCGAAGATGCCCATCGTGTTGTTATGGCCTGAGGTGTTGTGGTAATCCGCCGCCTGAATGTCGGTATCATCGCTAAACTCTTTCTGGAAACGAGCGTCGATCCATGGCATCACCTTCACGTTCTTGTTCAGATCGCTAAGGGTGGTGGTCAAACGAACGCCGGCGCCGCCGTTCCAGGAGGAAACCTGGCTGTCGGCAAAGGTCACTTCGCGGTCAGAGAAGCCGTTCGCCCTGGTCTGATCCCAGCCTAAGGTGGCGTAGGGTTGCAGCAGGGTTTCGCCCGGCAGCAGCACGTTCACACCGGTGCGGGCCTGCGCCATGTAAAGGCTGCCGTCGGTAGAGCCGTTCAGCGCTTCCGTCATGCCGCTGGTATCACCCGTCACGTTACTGGCAGACAGGGTGTAACGCATATCGCCATAGCTGAAGCTGCCGTCAGCAAACAGGCCCCATGTTCTGCCGTTCAGCGCCTGCTGCCAGCCGCCGTACAGGCTGTAGTAGTTACCGTAAACGCTGTCCTTAAAGCTGTCTGCACCCGCGCTGGTATCCTGCACGCGGCTGCGTGTCCAGGCCAGGGCGATACCCCCGGTGACGCTATCGCCGTTGTTCAGGTGCGTCGTCCAGTCCACGCCGCCCTGAGCCCCCTGGGTGATGCTCTTATAGTCGACGTCGTTGCTAAAATTACCGTTCTGGTAGAGGAAATCACCCCAGACCTGCGCGCCGTCCTGCTGCACGCCCAGCAGGTTCGCCAGATGCACCTGGTTCATATGGTTGCTGATGTCATCCGCAACCTGATGCCCTGCCTGCTCGGCGGCATCCAGACCGGCAACCAGCCCCTGAACGTCGCTCGCGAGATCGCCCTTCTGGCTGTTAAATTCGATATTCCAGCTCTGGCTGTTATCCGCGGCAAGCATTGTCTGTGGTGCGTTATCAGCGGCGACGATATTCAGGCTGTTATCGTAGTTATAGGCGCCGCTGCGGTTTTCGACATTCTGCTGACCGTTGGTAAAGGTTGCTGCAGCATAATTCTCCGGCGCGCTGCTGCCGGACGTGGTGAATGTCCCAAGAATAACGTTGCGCTGATTCTGCGCGGACGGGGTAATACTGTTCACGATCACCGCGTTATTGGCTCCGGTAATCGTACCGAAGTTCACAAAGCTGTCGGTGCTCATATTAACCAACGCATTGCTGCCGGTGGTGGCGGCAGTCAGAATAGAGCCGTTTTGCAAACTCCAGCTGGTTGCATCGTTAATTTTATCGATGGCAATGCTGTTATCGCTGGTGGTATTCACCGTCTCGAACTGGCTTATTTCCCCGGAAACGGAGCTGCCGGCATCCATTGAGAGAGTATCGCTGCCGTCGCCGCCGTCAACATTGCCGTTAACGTGGGAATTATTGGTGAGCACGACGGTGTCATCACCCGCACCGGTCGTAATATCGCCGTTTACGGTGGCGTTATTCTGCATCGTGATGGTCGTGCTGCCGCTATTCTGGCTGGTATTGATCGCGCCATTAACGGTGCTGTTATCCACCAGAATGGCGTTCGTGGAATTGCCCTCCAGGGTAATATTCCCCTTCACCACGCTGTTATTTGTTAACGAGAGACTGGTGGTGCCGTTTTCATTGATGATGCCAACGTCTCCGGTCACGCTGCTGCTGTCCATCGTCAGCGAGTCGGCGGTTTTCCCATACATCGCGATGGCAACGTCGCCAAACGCATCCAGATTGATGTCGCTGAAGGGCTTGTAATCACTCAGTTTTACCGCCAGGGTATCGATGTTCTGCGCAATTTCACTCTGGCTGGCATCAACGGACGCGTTGGTCAGCGTAATACGCGTATCAGATTTATCGCTACCGGCGTAAATACCGCCTTTATCCAGCGTGCTGTTGCTCATGGCAATGTTTTGCGCACCGGCACCTGCGCTCACAATACTCCCATGCAGCGCGCTGCCGTTCTGGATATTCACGGTATGATAACCTTTATCCATCGGGTCGAGGTAAATCGCGGAGCCCATCATATAGGCTTTATCCCCTTCGTAGCTTCCCGCGCTGTTTTCGCCGTTCAGGGTTGAATTATCGACGGTTACGGTGGTGTTGGTCGTCGCGCCAATATTCCCCGATTCAATCATATCCACCGTTGCGCCGTTATTCAGCGTGATATTAACCGTACCGCCGTTACTGCCCTGAATATAATGGCCGGACATATCGGTGCCGGAAACGGTTAATGACTGCACGTCACCCGTTTTCCTGTGGCCGTCCATGAAAATATTGGTTGCGGTAGCGTCAGCCATAATAGCATTCGTCACGCCTGGATTTTGATAGAAGCTGCCGTCGGTATATGTCGATAAACCGCAGGTCTGCGTTGTTACGCCGTCCTTGCAGGGTGTGGCGGCCGTCATGGTTGCCTGAGCGCCAAAAGAGGTTAAAGCGACTAATACACACTGCGAAAGCAGCGTGCGGTTCATTAATTTGCGCATATATCATTCTCTGGATTAATAGAAAGCTGTCTGCGCCTTTTTAAATGAATTTATGAAATTTAAGAACTTTCTTAAGGGTAAAGGATGTAATGAAATTTAAACGTTATCAGGCCCCCGACTGGCGGTGATTAAATAAATAGAACTAATTTAAAAAACAAAATGCATTCATATAACAAATGGTATTGAGTGATTAGCGTGCAAACTATAAGGTTTCTATGCACAAAATGCGGTTCCTCAGAGGTAAAAATGTCGCGCAACATAACCCTTTAGGATTACATGGTTAATTTAATGCGCATCTGTTTTACATTTCATCATCTGCGGAAATGGAAAAACATGTATTTAGCAGGCGGATCTTTCGCCTTGCGATTATCGTTTCTCGTACAGCGTCAGAACAGGAAAGTTTTTTATAAAATTACGCACGAAAGAGTATAACTTCCCCCGTTTCTGCCGATAACGAGGGTAGTACTCGCCTCTGGGCGAATCCACCCTCACGGCAAGGAATACTCTATGCAGATGCTTCGCAATTTCACGATCCGTTTCGTCATGCTGACGATACTGGGGATCTTTTGTTTAATGTGGGCAGGGGTAGGTCTGTACAGCACCTGGTCACTGTCCCGCGTTTCCGATGGCAACGAGGTTGACCGACAGCTGGTAAAACAGATGACGGTGCTCAGCCAGGGTAACGATCAATATTTCCGATTCGTTACGCGCCTGAGCCGCGCAATGGAAACCAAAGCCGCAGGCGGCACGCCGGACCTCGCCTCTGCTCAGCAGGCGCTGGATAATATGAGCAAGAAGCTGGCCGAGATGAAGGCCATCTCGCCTGGCCCAATGGATGAACAGGTTTCTGCGCAGGTGTTAAGTGCCTGGCAGGCGCTGCTCGATCGGGGCGTCACGCCGCAGATGCAGCAGGCGAAGCTGGGCTCGCTGGACGGCTATCGCCAGCAGGCTAATAACGTCACGCCACCGCTGAGCCGCGCGTTTGGTTCTGCGGCTGAAAACTTCAATAACGCCGCGGCGAAGGCGCTCGACAGCACTCGCGTGGTGGTTGATGGCCTCACCAGCATGACCCGCACGGTAATCATCACCGCTACGATTATTGGCCTGCTGATCCTGCTCTTCACCGACCGCTACCTGGTGGCGATGCTGGTGAAACCGCTGGATCGCATCCGCCATCAGTTCCGCCAGATTGCGCAGGGCGATCTCAGCCAGCCGATTGAGCCCTTTGGCCGCAACTGCGTGGGGCAACTGGTGCCGCTCCTGAGCGCTATGCAGGACAGCCTGCGTGAAGCGGTCAGCACCATCCGTTCCGGCAGCGAAAATATCTGGCGCGGGGCAACGGAGATCTCAAGCGGGAACAACGATCTTTCGTCGCGTACCGAAGAGCAGGCTGCGGCGCTGGAAGAGACGGCGGCGAGCATGGAGCAGCTCACGGCGACCGTAAAACTGAACGCCGAAAGCGCACGTCAGGCCAGCGAGCTGGCGGATGTTGCCTCGACCACGGCCAGCCGCGGCGGCTCGCTGGTGGAGGATGTGGTCACCACCATGAGCGGCATTTCTGCCAGCTCGAAGAAAATTGCCGAGATCACCACCGTGATTAACAGCATCGCCTTCCAGACGAACATTCTGGCGCTCAACGCCGCGGTTGAAGCCGCGCGCGCGGGCGAGCAGGGCCGCGGCTTTGCCGTGGTGGCGGGGGAGGTGCGTAACCTGGCAAGCCGAAGCGCCAATGCGGCGAAAGAGATTGAAGGGCTGATCGCCGATTCGGTCTCCCGCGTCGAGCAGGGCGCGCAGCTGGTTAACGACACGGGCACCACCATGGAAGCGATTCTGCGCGACGTGACCGAAGTGACCACCATCATGAAGCAAATCGCCTCTGCCTCTGAGGAACAGAGTAAGGGCATTTCTCAGGTGGGCATCGCCATTACCCAGATGGACGGCGTGACCCAGCAGAATGCCTCGCTGGTGGAGCAAGTCTCCGCAGCGGCTGCCGCACTTGAACGCCAGACTGAAGACCTTCAGCGCTCGGTACAGAAGTTCCGCCTCTCAGCCTAATCTTCCCTTCCATCAAAGGCCGCATCGCTGCGGCCTTAATTTTCACTAGCCAGCGCTCAAAATATCGCTATATAATTTTATATATAACGATTGGGGGTATCGCGATGGATAACCATTTTGGCAAAGGGTTGATGGCGGGAATGCGGGCCGCACAGGCCGATACTGCAAAAAACGTGGCACATTTTTGTTCAGACTATAAGCGTGGCTTTGTTCTGGGCTTTTCGCACCGGATGTTTGAGAAAACCGGCGATCGCCAGCTCAGCGCGTGGGAGGCGGGTATCCTGACGCGTCGTTACGGGCTCGACCGGGATATGGTGATGGACTTCTTCCGGGAAAATCACTCCAGCGCCGCGCTGCGCTACTTTATGGCGGGCTATCGTCTGGAAGGGTGAGCGTCGGTAATGACCTGCGTCACCTGCGAGACCAACCCAATCTTCACGTCGCTCGAACGCTGGAGCTTGCTTTTATCGATCAGCAGCAGCGACTGGCTGGCGCGGCCAAGCAGCTGTGTTTTAAAGGCTGCGTTGTGCTCCACCGGATCCCACATCGTGCCCTCCTCATCGACGCCCTCACACGAGAAGATGAACAGGTCTATCTCCAGCCCTTTAAGCTGGGTGACCAGTGCGGGATTCACGTAGCAGCGGTATTTTCGCTCAAGCGTGCCGCCCGAACAGATAAGCGTAATGCGCTCGCGCCTGGCCATTTCGTGGCAGATGGGCAAGCTGTTGGTAAACACGGTCAGTTCGATATCCGGTAGCTGGCGGGCAAGGTGAAAACAGGTGGAGCTGGCATCCAGCGCCAGCGTCATGCCTTCGCTGATCCAGTCCAGCGCGTGGCGGGCAATGTCGGCTTTATCGGCATAATGGCTCTTCAGGCGCGCGCCGAAGGGTTCCCCACCGTCCCGGCTGTCTGGTTGAATCAGGCGTGCGCGTCCATGCTGCCGCAGGATCTTGCCCTGCTGCTGCAGCCCGTTCAGGTCACGGCGGATCGTCTCTTTACTGACGGCGAGCGTTTGTGCAAGCGCATCGGTGGTCAGCCAGTCGCAGCCGCTCAGCAGTTCCACGATATGCTGCTGGCGGGTCTGCTTCATGCGTCGGTCCCCGTTCGCGAAACGGAAAGAAGCGTGCTGCCAATCGCCACCCCGTTTTTCCCGGTGTGTTTGATCTGATACATCGACTGGTCAGCCCGCCGGAGTGCGTTCACAAAATCATCCTGAATATGCACCTCGTCGATACCAATCGACGCGCCGACGCGCGCCTCGCCGTTATCCAGCTCGAACGGCGTTAAGGCCGCCCGCAGGCAGCCGTGCGCCGTGCTGTTCACCAGCAGGCTGGCGAGCGGGAAGGGCAACAGCAGGACAAACTCATCCCCGCCGAGCCTGCCCACAACCGTGCCTGCCGGGCAGCTCCCGCGCAGGCGCTGGCTGAGCTGGATGAGGAGCTCATCGCCGCTGCGGTGGCCGAAGGTGTCGTTGACGGTTTTAAAGTCGTCGAGATCGATAAACGCCACGCACAGCGGACCCGCTGCTTTCAGCTGCTCAAAATGTTTAATCAGGGCGTGGCGGTTGGCAAGCCCGGTGAGCGGATCGTGGTTGGCGAGCTGCGCGAGCTGTTCCTCGTACTGCTTCTCTTTGGTCATGTCGATGTGGGTGCCGGTAACCTTGAGAGGGTTGCCCTCCGCGTCCCACTCCGTCACGCGGCCGCGATCCAGTACCCAGGTGACGGTGCCGTTTTTGTGCTGCATCCGGTGCAGCGCTTCATAGAAGGGGGTTTTGCCGTGCAGGTGATCGTAAAACGCGTCCAGCACCTGCTGTTTATCGTCCGGGTGAAGATGCTCACGCCAGATGTCAAACTGGGCGCTCAGCTCTTTTGGCTGGTAGCCAAGCATCGAGCCCCAGCGCCGATTATAAATAATCAGTTTTCCCGTTGGCACGTCAAGCTGCCACAGGCACAGGCCCGTGCCGTCAAGCGCGGCGCTGAGCTTGCTGCGGGCGTCACGCGCCAGCCTGGCAAGCCGGGCATTGTGCTTCTTCAGATTCTGAATCTGCTGCTTGAGCGCCTGTTCTGACATGCGTAGGTTCTTAGGGAAATAAGAATGATTCTTGCCAGTTTATTCGGCAATGTAAATATGATGTTGAAAAAAGAGGGGGATTTGCATCAGAGATAAAAAGGCCGCGCAAACGCAGTAGCCGCCGGCACCAATCGCTGCGCCCGCTACCGCACCGGGGGCGGTTTTATCCATTGCCATGCCTGAGGTCGAAACCAGCAGTGCGCTGAGAATAAGCGTCGTTTTGAGGTGTTTCATAACCGCTCCTTGTAGTGGGAAATCGTACAACGCGCGGAAGTCTGCCAGCCTGCCCGTATTTCCGGTTGGCCAATAATGGTTGTTTTTCCTACCCACAAAGCACACCGCGACGCGATGACGCTATCGCTGTATAATTATGTTTATAACGAAAATGTGAGGACATTATGACACAGCGCTTTTGGCAGGCAGTCGCGTTTAGCGCACTGATTTTACTTCCGTTATCATCTCAGGCATCCCGCCAGATAACCGACCAGATTGGCCGTACCGTCACCATCCCTGACGACGTAAACCGCGTGGTGGTGCTCCAGCATCAAACTCTTAACCTGCTGGTGCAGATGAACGCTACCGACAAAATCGTCGGCGTCATGGCGAACTGGAAACAGCAGCTGGGCGATGGTTACGCTCGCTTAGCCCCCGAGCTGAGTCAGAAAGCCGCGCTCGGCGATCTCACCCACGTAGACCCGGAAAAGCTGGTGGCGCTGAAGCCACAGGTGGTGTTCGTCACTAACTACGCGCCGCAGGAGATGATCGACAAGATCGGCAGTCTGGGGATCCCGGTGGTGGCGATTTCCCTGCGCCACGATGCCGCCGGTGAAAAAGCGAAACTGAACCCAACGATGGCGGATGAAGAGCAGGCCTACGATCTGGGGCTGCGTGAAGGCATCACCCTGATTGGCGAGATCGTCAATAAACAGCCGGAAGCCAAAGCGCTGATCGACGCGACCGACAAAGGCCGCAGGATGGTCAGCGATCGCCTGAAAGACATCCCGGCGGAAAAACGCGTTCGCGCCTACATGGCTAACCCGGAGCTCACCACCTACGGCTCAGGAAAATACACCGGCCTGATGATGGCGCACGCCGGGGCGGTTAACGTGGCGGCGGCAACGATTCAGGGCTTTAAAACGGTGGCGATGGAGCAGGTGATTGCCTGGAACCCTCAGGTGATTTTCGTGCAGGACCGCTATCCGTCCGTAGTCAATGAGATCAAAACCGGCGCGCAGTGGCAGACTCTCGACGCGGTGAAAAACCAGCGCGTGTACCTGATGCCGGACTATGCCAAAGCCTGGGGCTACCCGATGCCGGAAGCGATGGGTATTGGTGAACTCTGGATGGCGAAAAAGCTCTACCCGGAGAAGTTTAAGGACATCGATATGCGCAAGGTGGCGAACGACTGGTATCAGCGCTTCTACCGCACGAACTATCAGGGAATCGACTGATGCGCGTGCTGGCGGCGGGCAGTCTGCGGATGGTGTGGCAGAGCTTGCTCGCGCATTTTCCTGAACCGGTTGAAACGCATTTCGGCCCGGCGGGGCTGCTGCGGGAACGTATTGAAGCGGGCGAGGAATGCGATCTCTTTGCCTCGGCTAATCTTGCACATCCGCAGGCGCTACTGGCCTCAGGGCGGGCGCTGTCCGTGGTGCCGTTTGCCAGTAATCAACTTTGTCTGACCGTGCGCAGCGACGTGCTGCGCGAAGAGGATGACTGGCTCTCCGTGCTCACGCGGGGCGATTTACGCATTGCCACCTCCACGGCGGGCGCCGATCCCTCCGGGGATTACACGCAGGAGCTGTTTACCCGTATGGGTGGGGCTGGCGAAGCGGTACGTGCTCGGGCGATGGCGCTGGTGGGTGGGCATGATTCTGCGCCCATTCCGGCAGGTAAACTGGCGGCGGAGTGGATAATCCTTGGTGGACAGGCTGAGGTGTTTGTCGGCTATGCGAGCTATGCTGCAAAACTACGGGAAGTTGCCGGACTGACGGTCATTGATATTCCGGCGCGAGTTAATCCGCGTGCGGAGTATGCCAGCGCGGTGGTGACGGCACAGGGGAACGCGCTGGCGGATTATCTGGTGTCGCAAAAGGCAAAGGCGATCCTGCTGAATGCAGGGTTCGGCGTGTAATTTCGCCGGGCGGCGCTGCGCTTACCCGGCCTACCTTCATTCCCTCTCCCCGTGGGAGAGGGTTAGTGTGAGGGCATCAGGCCTGGCGTTTATCTTCCGTATTGGTATCAAAATCGCTCGCCGCATGGCGCTCGTGTAGCTGCTCGTTCAGCTCGCCGTTGGTGCGGTTTACGATACGTCCGCGCTTCACGGCCGGACGGTTCGCAATATCTTTGGCCCAGCGCTGCACGTTGGTGTACTTCTCCGCATCCAGGAACTCGGCGGCGTTATAGACGCTGCCGAGCGCCACGCTGCCAAACCACGGCCAGATCGCTATGTCCGCGATGCTGTACTCTTCACCCGCCACGTAGCGGCCGCGCGCCAGCTGTTTATCCAGCACGTCGAACAGGCGCTTGGCTTCCATGGTAAAGCGGTCGATAGCGTACTCAATCTTCACCGGAGCATAGTTGTAGAAGTGGCCGAAACCGCCGCCGAGGAACGGGGCCGCGCCCTGAAGCCAGAACAGCCAGTTCAGCGTTTCGGTCCGTCCCGCCGGATCTTTTGGCAGGAAGTGGCCAAATTTCTCGGCCAGATAGAGCAGGATGCTCCCGGATTCAAATACGCGCGTTGGCGGGTTCGTGGAGTGGTCACGAAGCGCCGGTATTTTCGAGTTCGGGTTCACGTCGACAAAACCGCTGGAGAACTGATCCCCGTCACCGATGCGAATTAACCATGCGTCGTATTCGGCCCCTGTTACGCCCAGCGCCAGCAGCTCTTCGAGCAGGATGGTGACCTTCTGGCCGTTCGGGGTGCCCAGAGAGTAAAGCTGCAGCGGGTGCGAACCGACAGGCAAATCCTTCTCATGCGTCGCGCCGGAGATCGGGCGGTTGATGTTGGCGAACGCGCCGCCGCTGTTCTTATTCCATTCCCACACTTTAGGTGGCTGATACGTGTTGTCTGACATGTTGACCTGCCTTTTGAGTGATGTGTTGAGGCAGTGTAGCAGGAGATTTGTGAAGGGTTTAACGAACTGAGCGCAATTAATTAACCGCTATTCCTTCTGGCGCTTATATATATCAAAAGCGGTATAAGCTTAATCGAAAATCGCATTTTCATTGTTAATGCGTAAAACCCGAAAGCTGAATATGATGCTTCAACATAAATAAAAGACGCAGTAGTAAATACTTTATCAGGCAAGGAGTTAGTGAGATGCGTAAGCTTCTGTTATCGGCAGTGGTAGTATCGCTCGCCTTAGGTCTGGCCGGCTGTGATGATGCTAAAAATAAAGAAACAAACAATGCGCCAGCGGCAAAAAGCGACGCGCCAAAAGAGGGCGGCTCGCTGATTATTGGGATAACCTCCGGCGACCCGCTAGCCGTCAACCCGCTCTACGCCAGCGACCGCACTACCCTAACCATCATGCAGGCGCTGTATGCCCCGCTGTATAGCTTTAACGACGGTAAAATTGAGTGGGGCCTGGCAGAAAGCCTGACGCCCTCTGCCGATAACCTCAGCTATACCCTGACGCTGAAACCGAATCTGAAATGGCAGGACGGTCAGCCGCTGACGGCGGACGACGTGGTCTTCACCTTCAACAAGCTGCTGGAAGCCAAACAGCATAGCTTCTTCCGCAGCATGTTCACGTACGGCGGCAAGCCTGTAGAGGTGAGTAAGGTCGACGAACGCACCGTTAAGTTCACATTGCCTCAGGTCAGCGCAGCCTTTACCGGAACGCTGGTGCAGATCTACCCGATCCCGCAGCACGTGTTCGCCGGTGAAGGCGATCTGGAAAAGAGCACGAAAAACGATGCGCCGGTCGGCTCCGGCCCGTTCAAATTTAAAGAGTATCGCGCCGGGCAGTATTACGCCCTGACGCGCTTCGACGATTACTGGAACGGCAAACCTAAGCTCGATTCCGTCACCTATCGTTTCGCTAAAGACAGCAACTCCGCCAATCTTGCGCTGCAAAACGGTGAAATCAACCTCAAGATGGTTGACCCGCAGGACGTGAACCGCCTGAAAAATACCGGTAAGTTTGACTTCGTGGTCTACCCTGAAGGGCGTCTGGCCTATATGACCTTCAACCAGAACGTGCCGGTCATGAAGAGCAAAGAGCTGCGCCAGGCCATCGCCTATGCCATCAACAAAGACGAGCTGACCCAGACGGCGTTTACCTCGCTGGACTACGCCAAACCGGCAACGTCGTTCCTGACGCCGGACACGCTCTACCAGACTTACGACGTCGAACAGTACAAATTCAACCAGCAAAAAGCCAAAGATCTGCTGAAGGCCTCCGGCGCGCCGGAAAACCTGAAGCTGCGTCTGGCCTACGTCAACACCAACAAAACCCAGGAGAGCCAGGCGCTCTACATTCAGCAGGCGCTGAAGGGGATTGGCGTGAACGTGGAGCTGATGCCGCTGGATTCTAACGCCATGTCCCAGCGCAGCCTCGATATGAACAACACCGCGTGGGAGCTGAACCTCGGCGGCTACATCATGGGGTCAGAGCCGGACGGCTACAAATCGCTGTTTATGAGCAACGAGGCCTACAACTACGCGCACTACAAAAATCCGCAGTTTGACGCTCTGTGGGATAAAGGCGCGGTTGAAGCCGATGCCGCGAAGCGCGCCGATATCTACAAGCAAATTCAGCAGACCGTGGCGAACGAGATGACCTACTACCCGATCGCCTACACCAATGCGACCGTCGCCGTGGATAAACGCTTCGGCGGCACGCAGGAAGCGGAGCCGAAGCCCGTTTATCTATTCCAGGATCTGTCAAAAATTTATCAAAAATAAGCTGTTGCCCCGGTCGCAGGATCGGGGCCTTTTAAGGGCACGTCGTGAACACACTCCTCACGCGTCGGCTGCTGCAGCTGCTGCCGATGCTTTTCTTTATTTCGCTGGTGGCGTTTTTGCTGGTCAAGCTCGCGCCCGGCGATCCCGTGGCGGCGTACATTACGCCGCGTATGGCCCCGGAAGATATCGAGCGCATTCGCCAGAGCCTGGGGCTGGATAAGCCGCTGGTAACGCAGTACGTTCTGTGGCTGAAAAACGTCCTGCAGGGCGATCTCGGCTATTCCCTGATCTACCACCGCCCGGTGCTGGAGATGATTGCCGAGCGCATTCCGGCCACGCTGGGGTTAATGGGCGCATCGCTGCTGCTGGCGATCGTGCTGGCGATCCCGCTGGGGCTGCTGGCGGGCGCGTTTAAGCACCGCTGGCTGGATCATGTGCTGAATTTATTTGCCTATATCGGCATCTCGGTGCCCATTTTCTGGTTCGGCATTCTGCTCATCACCGTGTTTGCCGTACAGCTTAACTGGTTACCCAGCATGGGGATGCGCACCATCGGCATGGACGATAACTGGCTCGACGTGGTGCGCCACGGCGTGCTGCCGTGCATCGCGCTGACCTTTTACAACCTCTCAAGCTACGTGCGCTACATCCGTTCCAATACCATCTCCCAGCTTTCCGCCGACTACGTGCAGACGCAGCTGGCGTACGGCGCCACGCGCACCAGTATTCTGTTCCGCCATGTGCTGAAAAACGTGCTCCTGCCGGTCATTACCCTGTTCGGGCTGTCGTTCGGCGAGCTGGTGGTGGGCGCGTATGTGACAGAAAGCGTCTTCTCCTGGCCGGGGATGGGCCTGCTGGGGATCCAGTCGATCACCTCGCTGGACTATCCGCTGATCATGGCGATCATTATGCTTTCGTCGATGATGCTGATCGTTGGCAACCTGATCGCCGACTTACTCTATCGGTTCGCCGATCCCCGCATTCGCACGCTGAGGTAGCCCGGATGAGCAGACGCTGGCAGCAGGTTCGTCACCAGCTGCGCCGCAACCGTCCGGCGCAGTTCTCATTATTTATGCTTTTTATCTTCGTCATCGCCGCGCTCTGTGCGGGCTTAAGCCCGTACGATCCGGACCACATGGCGCTTGGCGCCCGCACGTTACCCCCGGACGCCGTCCACTGGTTCGGCACCGACGAGTACGGGCGCGACTACTTCACCCGCGCGCTTTACGGCGGGCAGATCTCGCTGATGGTCGGTTTTCTGGCAATGATCTTTTCGACGCTGATTGGCACGATCGTGGGTACCGTCAGCGGCTATTTTGGCGGCTGGCTCGATAACCTGATGATGCGTACCGTCGACATTCTGATGGCGATCCCCGCCTTCTTCCTGCTTCTAGTGGTGAACGCTTACCTCAAGCCGGGCGTGGATAATATTATCCTGATCATCAGCCTGCTGACGTGGATGAACATGTCGCGTCTGGTGCGTGCTGAAACCCTGTCGGTGAAAGAGCGCGAGTATGTACTGTATGCCCGCGCGTCGGGCGAGTATCCGCTGCGCATTATCGTGCGCCACATTATCCCCGGCGTGCTGCCGACCATTATCGTGGCCGCCACGCTCAATATCGCCTCCGCGATTTTGATGGAGTCCACCCTGAGCTTCCTGGGGCTGGGCGTGCAGGCGCCTGCCGCCTCGTGGGGGAGTATGCTCAATAATGCCCAGTCGTACATCGGTGAAGCCTCCTGGCTGGCGATGTTCCCGGGCATTTTGATCCTGCTGACAGTGTTCAGTTTCAACGTGTTAGGCGACGTGTTCCGCACCGCCTTTGAGCCGGGAGCGAACCGCGATGAGTAGCTTATTAGAGATCGATAACCTGCACACCACCTTCCGCACGCGCGACGGCGACGTTCACGCGGTGCGCGGCGTGAGCTTTTACGTTCAGCCGGGAGAACTGGTTGGCATCGTCGGGGAGTCCGGATGCGGGAAAAGCGTGACCTGTAAGTCGATCGTTCAGCTGCTGGGGAGCAACGGGCGGATCGCTGGCGGCAGCATTCGCTTCCAGAATGACGATCTGGCGCAGAAAACGTCCGAGCAGATGCGCGCCATTCGCGGAAACGAGATCGCGATGATTTTCCAGGATCCGATGACCGCCCTGAACCCGGTGCTCACTGTCGGCAAGCAGATGTCTGAGATCCTGGTGCGAAATAAAAAGCTGTCGAAAAAAGCGGCCAAAGCGGCAGCAATAGCCATGCTGGATCAGGTGGGCATTGCCGAAGCTGAACGCCGCTACCATCAGTATCCGCACGAGTTCAGCGGCGGAATGCGCCAGCGCGTGATGATTGCCATTGCGCTCTCCTGTAACCCGAAACTGCTGATTGCCGATGAACCTACCACCGCGCTGGACGTGACCATTCAGGCACAAATTCTGCGCCTGCTGAAAAGCCTGCAGCAGCAGACCCGGACCGCCATTTTGCTGATTACGCACGATCTCGGCGTGGTGGCGCAGGTATGCAGCCGCGTGGTGGTGATGTACGGCGGGCTGGTGATGGAAGAGGGGAGCGTGGAGGACATTTTTTACCGTCCTGCGCATCCGTACACCCAAGGGCTGCTGGCTTCACTGCCGCGCCCGAATGAGGTAAATCAGCGTTTATCCCCTATCGAAGGTACGCCGCCAGGCTTGCTTAATCCGCCGCCGGGATGCCCGTTCGCCGAACGTTGCCCCAAACGGATGCCGCAGTGTGAACGGCAACCCACTTTTTACGCTACCGGAGAGGGCCATCGCGCCGCCTGCTGGCTATGGGCAGATAAGGAGATTCAGGCATGAGCGAACAACGTGAACCTTTGGTGAGCGTGCGTGAGCTGCGCAAACACTATCAGCTGAACGCTGGCCTGCTGCGCAAAGGCGTGGCGGTGAAGGCGGTCGATGGCGTGAGCTTTGATATTCAGCGCGGGGAAACGTTCGGCCTTGTGGGGGAGTCCGGCTGCGGCAAATCGACTCTCGGTCGCGCGATTTTACGCCTGTTCGACATCACGTCCGGTGAGATCCACTTTGCCGGGCAGGAGATTGCCCACGCCCGAGAAAAAGAGCTTAAGCCGCTGCGCAAGCGGATGCAGGCGATTTTTCAGGATCCGTATTCGTCGCTGAACCCAGGTATGACCGTGCAACAGCTGGTGGCCGAGCCGATGCAGATCCACGGCTACAGCCGTGAAGAGCAGCGGGAACGTACTGAAACGCTGCTCTACAAGGTGGGGCTTAAGCAGGAACACCTTGAACGCTTCCCGCACGAGTTCAGCGGCGGGCAGCGTCAGCGTATCAGCATTGCGCGGGCGCTGTCCGTGCGCCCGGAGTTTGTGCTGTGCGATGAGCCTCTCTCGGCGCTGGACGTCTCGGTGCAGGCGCAGGTGGTGAATATCCTGCAGGATCTTCAGCAGGAGCTGGCGCTGACCTATCTGTTCATCGCCCACGATCTGTCGATGGTGCGCCATATCTCCAGCCGTATCGGGGTTATGTACCTCGGCAAGCTGGTGGAGGTTGCGCCCGCGAATGAACTCTATCAGCACCCGGCTCATCCCTACACCCGCGCGCTGCTGGCGGCGGTTCCGCAGCCGGATCCGCGCATCAGGAATCTCGACGAGGCCACCCTGCGGGGAGAAATTCCGGGGCCAACCTCGCCGCTGCCGGGCTGTCATTTTTGCAGCCGCTGTCCGCACGCCATGCCGGTTTGCCAGACGCAGGAGCCTGCGATGCAGGAGATTGCGCCAGGGCATTTTACCGCGTGCTGGTTGTTTAAGATTTGAGCCTTGAATGCGCCGGGTGTCGTGTTTTGTAGGCCGGGTAAGGCGCAGCCGCCACCCGGCATGACAGGCCGCACAGCGCTATCCCAACACCCGCGTCGCCCAAACCTCAACGTCATCGCCGCTGCCTAAATCCGCCTGCACCAGGCCGTTAACCATAAACGTCGGTGAGACGTGAATACCGTTCTGACGCGCGTATTTGCAGTGCCATTTGATCGCATTCTGCAGTTCCGGGTGCGCAAAGGCCTGTGCAACCTGCACTCCGCTGTAGCGCTCAATTCGGGCGATAATCTCTTCCGGCGTGGCCTGCATATTCGGGCCGCTGCAGTGGTCGGTAAACTCAAACTCCTCCCGATGGTCGGCCACCGCCTGCATCACTTTACGCGCGGCGGCTTTGCCGTCCGCCAGCGTGGATGCCGCCAGAATGCAGCGAACTATCACCCCGGAAAACAGGTGCCACGGCTGGGACTGTAAACGGATTTTGACCGTGACATTGTCTTCCCCGGCCCGTTCCAGAAACGCGTTTAACTTATTAAAAGCTTTTACCGAAAAAGGGCAGGTCGGTTCCAGGAACACCTCAAAGATTCGCGGGCCGTGGCCCCATTCCAGCGCTTGCGCCTGTACGCTCATGTTGACTCCTGATGTTGTGAATTTTAGTCATTGTTGCGACGAATAATTTGCCACGCAGGTGTATGATAAATCCACCTCTGTCAGGTTAATCACAACGTGCAGACGACGACAACCCCTCAAAAAATTGCCGCCTGCCTGTTTTAGGTTGGATACATGCGTAAAGGAAAGTTAAGCAGTGACGCTCCATTTGGGACGTTGTTAGGCTATGCGCCGGGTGGCGTGGCGATTTACTCTTCAAACTACGGCAGCCTCGATCCGCGGAAATACCCGGAAGACGCGGATTTTCGAAGCTATATCGGCAACGAATACATGGGCCACAAGTGGCAGTGCGTTGAGTTTGCCCGCCGTTTCCTGTTTCTCAACTACGGTTTTGTCTTTACCGACGTCGGCATGGCGTGGGAGATCTTCTCCCTGCGCTTTTTGCGTCAGGTGGTGAACGATAACATTCTGCCGCTGCAGGCCTTTGCCAATGGTTCAAAACGCGCCCCGCAGGCCGGGGCGTTGCTGATTTGGCAAAAGGGCGGTGAGTTTCACGAGACTGGCCACGTTGCCGTCATCACCCAGCTGTTGGGCGACAAGGTGCGCATCGCGGAGCAGAACGTCATCCACTCCCCGCTCCCGCTGGGGCAGCAGTGGACGCGCGAGCTGCGCCTGAGCGTTGAGGACGGCCGCTACACCCTCCATGACACCTTTAACGATACCGAAATTCTTGGCTGGATGATCCAGACAGACGACACCGAGCACAGCATTCCCCAGCCGGAAATCGACGGTGAGCTGCTGAAAATAAGCGGTGCGCGGCTCAAAAACAAGCGTCAGTTCGACGGCAAATGGCTCAACGAAGACGACGCCCTGCAGCAGGCGTACGTTCGGGCGAACGGTCACGTGATCAATAAAGATCCCTGCCAGTATTTCACCATCACCGAAAGCGCCGAGCAGGAGCTGATCAAGGCGACCAACGAACTGCATCTGATGTACCTGCACGCGACGGACAAAGTGCTTAAGGACGATAACTTACTGGCACTTTTCGACATCCCGAAAATTCTCTGGCCGCGCCTGCGTCTCTCCTGGCAGTGGCGTCGCCACCATATGATCACCGGTCGTATGGATTTCTGCATGGACGAGCGCGGCATCAAGGTGTACGAGTACAACGCCGATTCCGCGTCCTGCCATACCGAGGGCGGGTTAATTCTGGAAGAGTGGGTGAAAAACGGCTATCGCGGTAACGGCCATAACCCGGCGGAAGGGCTGCTGGAAGAACTTACCGGCGCCTGGAAGCACAGCCACGCGCGTCCGTTTGTCCACATCATGCAGGACAACGACGTCGAAGAGGATTACCACGCGCTCTTTATACAGCGTTCGCTGATGCAGGCAGGGTTTGAAACCAAAATTCTGCACGGGCTTGAGGCGCTAAGCTGGGATGCCGCCGGGCAACTCATCGACGAGGAAGGCCGCCCCGTCAACTGCGTGTGGAAAACCTGGGCGTGGGAGACGGCGATTGAGCAGATCCGCGAGGTGAGCGAAACCGAATATGCCGCGGTGCCGATCCGCACCGGGCATCCGGAAGGAGAGGTGCGCCTGATAGACGTCCTGCTGCGCCCGGAAGTGCTGGTCTTCGAGCCGCTGTGGACGGTGATCCCCGGCAACAAGGCCATCCTGCCGGTGCTGTGGCAGCTGTTCCCGAACCATCGCTACCTGCTGGATACCGATTTTGAGGTCAACGAGCTGCTGAAACAGACCGGCTATGCCGCTAAACCCATTGCCGGGCGCTGCGGCAGCAATATCGATCTCATCAGCGCCCAGGACGAACTGCTGGATAAATCCAGCGGCAAGTTTGTTGACCGTAAAAACATCTACCAGCAGCTGTGGTGCCTGCCGAAGGTCGACGGCAAGTACATTCAGGTTTGTACCTTTACCGTGGGCGGCAACTATGGCGGAACCTGCCTGCGCGGGGATGACTCGCTGGTGGTGAAGAAAGAGAGCGATATTGAGCCGCTGATTGTGGTTAAAGATAAGTAGTTCACACCCGCGATAAAAAAGCCCCCGCAGGGTATCCTGCCGGGGCTTTTTATTACTGTTCTTCCTCTTCCTGTTGTTCGCTTACCTTCAAATCAATAATCCGGCCAATCTGGTCGTGGTACACCGTCAGCAGGTTGTACTGGCTCATCTCGGAGATGATCTGCGGTGAAACATTAAAGCTGCGGGCCAGCTCCTCCTGGTGAAAATAGCCCGGCTGACGCCGCCTCACGTGGGCGCGGCGGCGGTTGTACTGATACCACAAAATCAGCAGCCAGCCGTTGAGCGCGGCGAACAGTAAATAGATCAATACCGTATTAAAGGACGCGATAATCACGCCCCAGCGGTGGTCGCTCTCATCGGTTAGCTGCATCCAGAGCCGGGCATACAGGAAAAACAGAAATCCTCCCCAGGCCACCAGCGTTAACGCGGCATCGAAAAGACGTGGCAATAGCCGATGCTCGGTCAAAATTAAGGTATTTTCGTTCATTGAATGCTTCCTTTTCCCCGGTCCGGACTGATCCAGCGCGCGCGAGCGCGCTGGCGTTTAAGCATGACTTTTGGAAATGCGACGAGGGTGGTGAACAGGCCGATCATCCAGTACACCATCGGGAACCAGATCACCCAGAAAAGCGAACTGGCCACTCTTCGTTCATAGCGTCGCTCGATGAACAAGCTGACCAGGAACTGCAGCAGACACATCACGCCCAGCAGCAGCCCGGTAAACTCCGGTGGAAAAAGGCTCTCCACGGTCAGCCTGGCGGGAACAGGCGCAACCTGGCTGAGGAGGAACAGCAGCACCGTCATCGCGTACGCGAAGGCCCACAGCGTTGACAGCGCGTACTCCATAAACAGCGGCCACATGCGGTGATGCTCCCAGCGCACAATCCTGCGCAGGTTGACCAGAAACACCTCCGCGCCTCCCTGGGCCCAGCGCAGACGCTGTTTCCACAGGCCCTTCAGCGTCTCCGGCATCAGGATCCAGCACAGCGCCCGCGGCTCGAAAAAGATATCCCAGTGGCGCAGCTGGAGCTTCCAGCTGATGTCGATGTCTTCGGTGATCATGTCCGGGCTCCAGTACCCGACGTCCGCCAGCGCCTGTCGTCGAAAGGCGGCGATGACGCCGGAGACGGTAAAGACCCGGCCATAGATCCGCTGCGTCCGCTTAATAAGCCCAATGATGGAGGAGAACTCGCCCACCTGAATGCGGCCAATCAGCGTGGAGCGCGTGCGAATGCGCGGGTTTCCGGTGACCGCGCCGACGTGGGGGTACTGAATCAGCGGGGCCACCAGATAAGCGGCGGTGTCGCGATCGAGCAGGGCGTCGCCGTCAATGCAGACCAGCAGATCGCCCCGGGCCGCCGCCGCCCCGGCTTTGAGCGCCAGTGCTTTCCCCTGGTTCTCCGCGAGGTTAATCACCCGCAGGCGCGGCTGTTCCTGCGCCATCGCCTGCAATACCTCCGCCGTGTTGTCAGACGAGCCGTCGTTGATGGCGATCACTTCTATATTTTCATACCGCTGATCCAGCGCGGCGCTGATGGTCTCCCGGGCATTTCGTCCCTCGTTGAAGCAGGGGATAAGAATGGAGATGAGCGGCTCGCCGGCGAGCGTCGGGGCGGGCGTGTCTTTATCCCACGACCAGTGGCGTTCAAGCTGAAACCAGAAATAGAGGCCGCCGGTTATCCAGAGCACCGACATGAACAGCGGCCAGAAGAACACAAAATCCAGAATCAGTTCGCCGGTAAAGAGGGCGGCCACGCCTAACGGCAACCCGAATACCAGACATAAAATAGAGAATGCGATAATCCGATCAGTCATTGTCAGGGTACCAGTACGAAGAAAATTCAGGCCTGATGCGTGAGATATCAGGTTGGTTGTTGAGGAAGTCGTCGGGGTAGTAACCGTAATTTTTGACGCCGTTCAGCTGGAGCACGCGCATCCACTGCGCAAGCTGGCTATCGGACACGGCGCGCTGCGGTTTCTGGTCCCAGTCCCTGGCCTGCAGCTCGAAAATGGTTTTTTCGAGCGCGCCGGGGCGCGTGGCGACCGCGTTAACCAGGCGCGTAAGCCAGGCATCGCTCTCGTCTGCCGGAACGGACTCCATCAGCGGCATGGCCATTGGCACCGTCCAGTCATACTCCGCCAGAAAATCATCAAGATTCTGCGCGAACCACGCCTCGCTTTCGGGCTGCAGAATGGGTAAGGCGAACATGTTGCGGGCGGTTTTTATCTGCGGGCCACGGATATGCTTTACCGCCAGGCTCAGGGCGTGGGTAAACCCGATAAGCCGTTGGCTTTTCTGGCGCGTGGTGTCCTGTCCGGCATCGTCCACGTCCGTCAGCACCGCATCGTCATGGAACAAAATCCCATTGAAGCTGGCATACCGGGCCAGATCTTCATAGATATCCGTTACCTGCTGGTGCACCTGCGGGTCCCACGGGGAAAGCCGGATATAGGGCTCGGTGGCTTCGCGCAGCTGGCCGGTTTGACGATCCCGGCGCTGCACGCGCGGCAGGGAAGGATCGAGATCGAACGAGAGCACCGGCATCCACGCGAAGACTTTTACCCCCGCGCGGGTTTGTAGCTGCCAGGCGACAAAATTAAAGAGGTCGGCCCGAACCGGCAGCCGACGGTTGGGGAAATAGAGCGCCTTGATCCTGCCGTCGCCCTGCGGGTCGGCAAACGCCTGCAGGAAAACGTGGCTGATTTTCATGTCATAGACCCGCTGGATCAGCCTGTTGATGTTTTGGGTCTGCTGGGCCGGATCGGGATCGTAAACGTAGTCGAGATCGACGTGCATGACGCGCACGGGATCGCGCTCCTGAACCTGGCTTACCGTACTGGCAAACGCCTTGAGCGAGGGATTTCCGGCGATCAGCAGGCGGGGGATGTTGCTCAGATCCTGCAAATTCCCCAGCCCGTCCTCAAGGGTAAAGGCCAGCTGATAACCCTGCTGCCTGGCGATAGCGAGCGACGTACCGTTGGCGGCGCCGTAGGGCCAGACCCAGGCACGCGGCGCCTTGCCCGTCACCTGCGTGATTTTTTCAGTTACTTTGCGAACGTCATCGCCGATCCGCTGGCTGAACTGCTGGTCGGTTTCATAGCGGCCCGTGGCTTTGTCATAAAAGCGGTTGGCGATCGCCGGTTCCCGGCTGCCCTGCGGGTTGGCCGGAATGCCGTAATGCGAAGCCCAGGTATGCGATCCGATCTCAATCAGCGGGGACTGGCTGAGCTCGCGCACCATTTCCCACGTCGCGAAGCGATCGCGGGGCGTCATCAGGCCGCCGAAGTTAACTTTTTGATTTGCCGGCGTATCCACCCAGCTGCCCACCGGCGCCCACAGCGCAGGAACGTTCCACGCCTGAAGCAGCGGCCAGACGCGGGTATAAAAGCTGCTGTAGCCGTCGTCAAAGCTGAGCAGAACGGCTTTTGGCGGCAGCGTTTTTTTCCCGTCATGGGCATCGAGAATGTCCTGCACGCTGACGGCGTTATAGCCGTTGTGCAGAAGCCAGCTTATCTGCTCGTTTAACGCGCTGGTGCGCACGGAGAGGTAGCGCTGATCGGCGGCATCGTCTTCGACGTCGTGGTAGGCCAGGACCAGAAACTGGTTCTCCGGCCAAGGTTTACTCGCCTCCAGCTGCGGCCGCGCTTTGGGCGCAATGAACGAGATCGCCTGCGCGCAGACGCTCGCGCTGAGGCAGAGCCAGCCGAGGAGTATCAGGCTCACGGAAAAACGTGTGTTCAGCATATTCATCCTTAAAAGCGTAAAGTCGCGTCAAACGTGACGGAGAGGTTGCTCTCGCGTTTGCCGTCGTAAGGGCGTTTATCCCAGTTCAGCATCACGCCGGTATCAATAACGTTGTTCCACTGAACGCGTTGGCCGTAACCCAGCAGGGCGATGGCGCCGGCGGACTGATTTTTCTGCCAGTAGCTGCCCCCTCCCGCCACGAACTGCTGGCTCCAGAGGGTGTCGTAATGGCGGACCATTTCATGGTCAACGGCCAGGGCAGCGGTCACGGACAGATCCCGCGCCGGGTTGTAATAGAGCGTGTCCCGCAGGCTGTTTTTACTGGCGGCGATCCCCGGTTCGAGATCCAGCGTCAGGGACGGGGTCTGCCAGAGACGCTCCTTACCCGTGAGGCTGTATTCCTGGCGACGGTTACGATCGGAGAAGCGGCTGAGGGCGGCGCTGAACTGGTACTCCCGCCGTTCGTTTTGATACCAGCGCACCCCGCCTTCACCCCGGTTGGCGCCGATCCCGTTGCGTAACGCCCGCAGAGGCGTGGTGCGCGACAGGCGTTCAAGGCTGCCGCTGACCTGCCAGCTATCGGTCACAAAGTACGTTGTTGAGAGGCGAGCGCCCGGCTTGTTTGCCCCGTGATAGCGGTTGCTGGAGAGCTCGGCTTCGAGCTGGAGGTCGCGTGGCCGCCATTCGACGCCGCCCAAAAGGTGACGGCTGGTGCCTTTGCCCTCATCGAAATTACTCTGCGCATAGCGGGTGCCTGCAAACAGCCGCCAGCTGTCCGCTACGGGTGGGCCATAGAGCGTGGCGTCCCAGCTCAGGTCGTGCGTCCCGCTGACGGGGCTATCGGAGTGCAAGCCCTTGCTTGCGTTGAGGCGCAGTTCGGACATGTGGTGGACCGTTCGGAGCCTGTCGAGACGCCTGGCGCTGCGATCGGCTGGCGCGCGAGCCAGCACGTCGTCGGCCAGTAAATCCATCTGTCGCCACTCCTGCAGATCCATCGCGACGTAGGCCTGCTGCTGCTCGAGTTCCAGATTCGATGGCTCCAGGGCCTCCGCCGTTTTCAGCTTTTGCTCGGACGCGCGCGGCAGGCCCCGAGCCTGAAGCAGGGTGGCGTAGTCAATCTGTAACCCCTGATTGCCCGGCGCCGCTGTCGCCAGACGGTGCGCCAGCGTTTCGGCTTCCGGCAGGGCATTCGTCGCCAGCAAATAGTTAAAGCGAAGCGACTGCCCGGTAAGCCACCGATCGTTCGGCTGAGGGGTAGGGGAGCCGAAATCGTAGCGGGTCCAGGGGACGTTGCGGGTCTGGCGCTCAACGTACTGGCGGGCGGACTGATACTGTCCCGTATCCAGCCAGGCGTAGAAAAGCGCGTGCTCCTCGTCCTGCGGGTCGGAAGCGTATTGCGGATAGCGTTGCAGAAGCGCGAAGGCGGCGGCCGCGTTTTTCTCCTGCAGATACGCGGAGATGACCCAGCCGATTGCCCAGCCCGGCACCGGATGCTGGGCTGCCGTAAGATCCTGATATTCGCTAATCACCCGTGGGTAATCGGCATGGGCGTACAGCGCGCCAAGCCTGTCGATACGCGCAAGAACGACGTCTTCCGCCGCCTGCGGATCGTTTTGCCAGCGAGCAAGCAGGGCGTCGTAACGATTCAGCGCAGATTGCGCAAGCTGCAGGCGCTCCTTTTCTGTTCTGCCAGGCACATCGGCAAGGCGAACCCGTTCGGCGGCGGCATTACGCTCAAGACGACGACGCTCCGAGGGAGGCAGCGTCACGCTTTGTGAAAGCTGGAGCGCGGGGGTATTCACCCGGTTATCCTTAAGCGAGTCGATCAGCTCGCTGAGGAGCGCTTTATTCTCGGGGGCGATATTCAGCGCGCGGGTGTCTGCCAGCAGCCGATCCCAGCTTTTTCCCTGGCGTAACCAGACATAGGAGAGCGTCTGAAGATGCGCCTGAGAGGGATTTTCCGCCACCAGCCGTCGGGCTTCCTGCAGGGCAAGCGTATCCATGCGGGCATCGGCCAAGGTTTTGATGTAGCCGATACGATAATCATCATTATCCGGCGCAAGGCTACGCGCCTCTTTCCAGAGCGCCAGGGCCGACTGCCACGCCTTTTGATTTCGCCTGGATTGCGCGACGGCAGCAACGCCACGGGCGGGCAGCGGCATATAAATGCCGTAACGCTGCCAGACCTGAATAACCTCGTCATCATGACCCGCCCAGGCTGCAACCTGTAACCAGTCCGCAACTTGTTCAGGCGTCAGGGCATGCTGCTGCTGATAACGCTGAAGATAATCGAGAAACGGCGTGTAATTACCGTTACGCGCCTGTTGAATCTGTTGCTCATAAACGGATTCAGTCGCCTGAGCCAGAACAGGAAAGAGGAATAACAGAAACAATAATGTTGGGGCGCGATAAAAGAATAACGTATTGAAGCGAAGCGATCTTTCCATATCTATTTGCCATTTGTTTATCATGAATCCATTGCATAACACGGCCGCCTTTAAACTCAGCGTTAAAGGCCATAAATGAGAACATTAAATCTGAATGCAGTTATGTTACGGGGTACTTACCTAAAGGTAATTATGGATCCTTATCTCAGTGGACTGGGTGAAAGCTAATGTACACCTGATATGTTGCCGGATAAATATGTTGAAAAGCGGCTGTGTCGTTTTGAGATAATTCTGGATTGAGCGCTTAATGATGATTATTTTGAATTGGTGAGTTATTTGTAACTTATTGAAAAAATTGCGTTTTATTTTTATTGTGACAGTTTTTTATATATTTTCAATGCTGCTTATCTGTGTCAATTAAAGTACTTTCTGGTGCATGTTTGGGAAGTTTCATGACAAAAATTCTTAATGTTTAGAGAAGTGACTTTTCTGCGATTGTTTTTTATTTATAATTAATGGCAGCCATTGAATGATAGTCTATAGGAAGTCTTCCTCATCAATGTCTGTATTGAGGGATGTCCAAAGCCAGAATACATTTATCGTTAATATAACAGCGCTATAAAACGAAGGCGGCCTTCTTTCCGAGGGATCGTTCTTGCTTTAATCTAAAAGGGATGGTTAGTGGCAACTTCAATAGTGTTAGTGACTCAGGATCGCTACCTTGTCAGGGGGATGCGGATATTTTTTCCGGATATTATCCTGCTCGACTCGATTGACAGAAACATATTTGATAACGGTGCAGATGAATATTCTGTATTGATTGATAGTCGTTCTCCGCTCCGTTTATATGATTACCTGATACGCCATCCGGCCCGAACGAAAAAAACAATCTGCTGCGTTATGCTTGATATGCGGCACCGCGAGGAGAATCTGCTCAGCATGAAGCTCTTTATGAACACGCCGCTCACCGCGCCGGATATGGCGTCGCTATTTAATCTGGTTCTCAATATGAAGGGCAGGCGTCTGACCACGAAGTGGCTGCTTAACATACGGCTTAGCACGCACGAAGCGATCATGCTGCGGTTGCTGCGGGCAGGGATGTCGATGGAAGCCATTGCCGATGAGCTGAATACGTCGGTGAAAAGTCTCTATCGTAAACGCACGGCGCTCTCGGAACGCCTGGGGGCAGAGAACTTCAACGAGGCGTGTTTGTTCATTTTTAAAAACAAACTGCTGAACGCGGGTGGGAACGATCCCTAGGTTGGGGTGAATCCAAAAGTATAAAACTGACTTGCGGGCGGTATTCTGAGTTCTAAGAAAACTGGAAGCGGACAACATCCTTGTTTTAGCTATCGATTTACTCTGGCTCAAAACGAGAGAAAGGACGTTGTAATGGACACGGTTGAAGAGACTGGTTGGAAACTTTCTGATGCTACATGATGAGCAAGAATTGTTAGATTACCTCACTGAGAATTACAGTGACCGTAAATCTCCGGCAAAGAAAGAATGGACCTTCCAGGAGCATTTCAATCTCATACCTGAGTTCGACGGTTTCCATAGGGTTTTCGTTAGGGTTAATGAAAAACGAATAGTATCTGCTGCGCTTTAACCCCGTTTATGAACTGCCTGAGGCTAAGCCATGTGTTTTATCCTGAGCGGGTGATACCAGAAGGAGACTCCTGGAAGTGATTGAAAAATTTAAAAGGACGTTAGAAATGAATAAATATCTGTCTGGTCTGTGTGTTGTTTCTTTTTTTTATTTTTCTTCAATAGGTTACGCGCACTCTGCGGGTCTAAATAAAGTTCAGGTTAGTATCGACCCCCACATCTCTACTAGAGGATATATCCCGGTAATTTCTGGTGCAGATGAAATCGAGTCTTCTGATTTCAGGGAGTCGGATCTAAAGGAGATGCAGGATAGCCTGAGGAAGATGAAGTCCGACAACAGCAAAGTCGATGAGCTAACTCAGAAGGTTTTACAGCTTGAGAGAAAGAATTCTGAGCAGGAGAGTAAGATCGAGCGATTGCAAAGAAGCCTTGATGACATGAAGCGGAGCAACGACAACCTTTCAAATCAGGTCAGCAATTTATCCGGCAAAATTAAGTGATAAAAAAGAGCCACCGCCTGTATTAACTTACCGGGCTATTAGCGTAAGCGTGCCTGCATTAAAGCCACGCTTATCAGCGCCCAGAAATCGGCCGTAGCCATATAGCAAAAACCCGCCTTTTGGGCGGGTTCTTTAAATAGTGGTGCCCGGACTCGGAATCGAACCAAGGACACGGGGATTTTCAATCCCCTGCTCTACCGACTGAGCTATCCGGGCAACGGGGCGCATTAAACCCGATTCGCTCTCCGTCGTCAACGAAAAATGTTGTTTTCGTTACGGACTGCACACTCTCTCACCAGTTCGCTGCAATCTTATGCGAAAAAATGCGTCCAGAGCGCAGAAAGCGGCATGGCGAGCAGCAGGGCAGGCAGCATATTCACCACCGCAAACATCTTGATTCCACAGATGCGTAGTCCTGTTGCCAGCAGCAGCAGGCCGCCGACGGCGGTAAAGTCTGCCATCATCGCCGGCGTGGTCAGCGGCAGGATCAGCGTGGCGCAGGTGGCAAGCGCCAGCTGAATCAGCAGCATGGGAACGGAAATCGCGGCGACGGCGATACCGAGCGTGGTGGCGAAAATAGTGGCGGTAAAGAAATCGAGAAATGCTTTGGCAATCAATATGCTGGGGTCACCGGTCATCCCTTCCTGCATGGAACCAAAAATCCCGGTGCCGCTCGCGCAAAACAGAATAATAATGGCAACATAGTTTTGGATAAACGATTCGTGCGTGCCGTTTTTCGCCTTGCCCGGGCGGGCAATCAAATTTTTGGCTTTGCCTACCGCGCTGTTGATGCCCTTTTCCAGGTAGCAGAACTCGCCGATCAGCGCGCCCAGCAGGGTCGCCAGCACCATCACCGGCAGGTTGGCGCATTTAATCACTAAAAGAATACCGATACCCAGTGATGCCAGCCCAAATATCGACGGCATAGAAGAGCGAATACGCTCCGGTAACCGCTGGCTTAATACTGCGCCCAGTACGCCGCCCAGTAATACGGCACCGGCGTTAATAAATGGCCCGATAACCACAGTTAACTCCTGTTATTTAATCATTGATATTGCATTATTATGGCACGCCAGCGCTGCGCAGAGCTTAGCTTTGGGTGGTTTTGTGCATACTGATTCTTTCTTGCACCTCAAAATAAAAGGTGACATGATTGCGCGAATTTTCTCCTCCCTGTCTCACCGTTCGGTGAGGGTAACTGCGCTTATGAAAACCATGAAAATTGCCGTCAGCCGCGAGCTGGTCTCCATTGTGTCCACGCACCGGGAAAAGGTGACGCTGGACAGCACCGATTTTACCGATGTGGCGGCAGTCGTCATTACGGTCGCTGAAAGCTATAGCGGCATTCTCGCGCTGCTGAAACGCACGGGCTTTCAGCTACCGGTCTTTATGTTCTCGCAAGAGCCAGAAGCCGTTCCTGATGGTGTCACGGCGGTTATTTCGGGTAAAGCACAGGAATTCCTGGAATTAGAATCCGCGGCCTGCCGGTACGAAGAGAATCTTCTGCCGCCTTTTTTTGACACGCTGAGTCAGTATGTGGCGATGGGCAACAGTACGTTTGCCTGTCCGGGACACCAGCACGGCGCATTCTTCAAAAAACACCCGGCCGGGCGGCAGTTCTATGATTTTTTCGGTGAGAACGTCTTTCGCGCCGATATGTGCAACGCCGACGTGAAGCTCGGAGATTTATTGATCCACGAGGGTTCTGCCAAGCACGCGCAAAAGTTCGCGGCAAAAGTCTTCAATGCGGATAAAACCTACTTCGTGCTTAACGGCACGTCTGCCGCCAATAAAGTGGTCACCAATGCGCTGCTGACCCGCGGTGACTTGGTCCTGTTCGATCGTAACAACCATAAATCAAACCACCACGGCGCGCTCGTCCAGGCCGGCGCAACCCCGGTCTACCTTGAGGCCGCGCGTAACCCGTTCGGCTTTATCGGCGGGATCGACGCGCACTGTTTTGATGATGCGTACCTGCGAGAGCGGATCCGCGAGGTCGCGCCGGAGAAAGCCGCGGACGCGCGTCCGTTCCGCCTGGCGGTTATTCAGCTTGGCACTTATGACGGTACGATCTACAACGCTCGCCAGGTGATCGACAAGATCGGCCACCTTTGCGATTACATCCTCTTTGACTCTGCCTGGGTGGGCTACGAGCAGTTTATTCCGATGATGGCGGAGACGTCCCCGCTGTTGCTGGAACTGAACGAGAACGATCCGGGGATTTTCGTGACCCAGTCGGTGCATAAGCAGCAGGCCGGGTTCTCGCAAACCTCGCAGATCCATAAAAAAGACAATCACCTTCGCGGTCAGGCGCATTTCTGCCCGCACAAGCGGCTGAACAATGCTTTTATGCTGCATGCCTCCACCAGTCCGTTTTATCCGCTGTTTGCGGCGCTGGACGTGAACGCCAAAATTCACGAAGGGGAAAGCGGGCGCAGGCTATGGGCGGAGTGCGTCGAGCTGGGCATTGAGGCGCGTAAGGCGATCATCGCCAACTGCCATATGATCAAGCCCTTTGTTCCACCGGTGGTGGCGGGGCGGCCGTGGCAGGATCATGCCACTCACGCCATTGCCAGCGAGCTTCGCTTCTTCAGCTTTGAGCCGGGCGCGAAATGGCACGGCTTCGAGGGCTATGCGCCTGAGCAGTATTTTGTCGATCCCTGCAAGCTGCTGCTGACCACGCCGGGCATCGATGCGGAAACCGGCCACTACACCGGGTTCGGCATTCCGGCGACGATTCTTGCGCACTATCTGCGTGAAAACGGCATCGTGCCGGAGAAGTGCGACCTTAACTCGATTCTGTTCCTGCTGACGCCTGCCGAAAGCAGCGAGAAGCTGGCGCAGCTGGTGGCGATGCTCGGCCAGTTTGAGCAGCATATTGAAGACGACACCCCGCTGGCGGACGTGCTGCCGACCATTTACCAGAAATACCCGGTGCGTTATCGAGATTACACCCTTCGCCAGCTGTGTCAGGAGATGCACGATCTGTACGTCAGCTTTAACGTAAAAGATCTGCAAAAAGCGATGTTCCGCCGGGAGAGCCTGCCTGCAGTAGTGATGAACCCGCAGGACGCCAACCGGGAGTATATTCGCGGGAACGTAGAGTTAGTGCGCATTCGGGATGCCGAAGGGCGCATTGCCGCAGAAGGCGCGTTGCCGTATCCCCCTGGCGTGCTGTGCGTGGTACCAGGTGAAGTTTGGGGCGGGGCGGTTCAGCGTTACTTCCTGGCGCTGGAGGAGGGCATCAACATGCTGCCGGGCTTCTCGCCGGAACTGCAGGGCGTGTATAGCGAGAAGGACGCGGATGGGATCAAGCGGCTGTATGGGTATGTATTAAAGTAGACCCCCTCACCCTAACCCTCTCTCCAAAGGGGAGAGGGGATTGCACGGAGCCGTCTTTTCACCCTCGCCCCTTTGGGGAGAGGGCCGGGGTGAGGGGAGTTAAGCCGCACTACGCTTGTACATCCTCCTCGGATGCCCAATCTTCCCGTAGAGCATCTCCACCGTCAGAAACCCCGCCTCCACGCAGTGCTCCAGATAGCGCCGCGTCGTGGTTTTGCTTAAGCCCGTTTCGCTCACCACCTCGTCCACCGAAAAACAGTGCGTCGCCCTGGCGTTAAACAGCGTCTGCACCCGCGCCAGCGTGTTCTCTTCAATGCCTTTGCTGCCGTTGTCCTGGCGGTAGTTTTTTGCCTGCAGCAGATAAAGCGAATCCACGTTCTGCTGGTCGACAATCTTCCAGACGCGCTGCTGCTCGGCAAACTGCACAAACCGCTCCAGCGACTGGCTGAGCCGTTTCCAGGAGACGGGCTTGAGGATGTAGTCGAAAGCGCCGTTGCGGATGGCCTGGCTGCAGGTGTCCATATCGCTGGCGGCGGTGATAAAAATCACCGAGCAGTTGGCGCGGATCAGCATCGGGTTGCTGATAAGCGTGATGCCCTTACCGTCAGGCAGGTAGTTATCCAGCAGCATCAGCTGCGGCCGTTTGCTTTCAAGCTGAAGATGCGCGTCCGCCAGCGACGAGGCAATCCCGACCAGCCTCAGTCGCGGATGTTTACTGATTAACTCCGCGTGCAGCTGCGCCAGCTCGTTCTCGTCTTCAACAATCAATACGTCGATAAGTTCATGTAGCATAATCAGTATCTTCCAGTTCCTGTGCGGGACGCCGGGCGGTTCCCGTGGCGGGAATAAACAGTGAGAAAATGGCGCCGCGCGGCGCGTTATCCGCCACTTCGATGGCGCCGCCCGCCTGCGTGACGTAGCTTTCAATCAGGTACAGGCCAATGCCGTGATCCCCGCGGGTTTTGGTGGTGATGCCGCGTTCAAATATCCGCTCGCGGATCTCCGGTTTGATGCCAATGCCCTGGTCGGCGACTTCAATGATGAGTTCCTGCTCGCCCAGTTTTATCAGCACGTCAACCGGCGCATGCGGGAGCGGAGAGCGCTGCGTCGCTTCAATGGCGTTATCCAGCAGGTTCCCGATAATCGAGATAAGTTCCGATTCAAGCAGCGGCAGGAAAGGTTTATCCATGCGGCAGGCCGGGTCGAAACTCAGCTCCACGCCTTTTTCGCGGGCGCGCGCGGTTTTGCCTAACAGCAGGCCGCAGAGCGTCGGGGAGCTAAAGCGCGACGAGATAAAGTCCAGCAGCTCCTGCGCGTGCTCAGACTGCGCCTGAATAAAGCCGATGGCTTCTTCATAGCGGCCCAAATGCAGCAGGCCGGAAAGGGTAGTCATCCGGTTAAGCTGCTCGTGGCGCATGATGCGCAGGTTATCGACATAGCGCTTAACCTGGCTGAGCTGGGCGCTGAGCGAGTCGATCTCGTTGCGATCGCGGAAGGTGATCACCCAGCCCTGGAGCGAATCTTCCAGCATGATCCTTACCCGGCTGGCAATCACGGTGAGGTCGTTGAAGCGGCAGATCTCATCGTGGGTATCTTTCATCAGCATGGTCTGGGCTGTGAAGAACGGAACCGGGTCGATCACCTGGCTAATCAGCTGTCCGCGAAGCTCCCGGGCAGGCTGGCTCAGGCCGAGCAGCTTGCGCGCCGCCTGGTTGATCACCTCAATGCGCAGATCGTCATCAATGGCGATCACCCCTTCGTAGATGGACTCCATCATCGCCTTTTGCTGGCGCACCAGCAGGCCGATTTCGCGCGGCTCAAGGGAGAAGATCTGCTTCTTAATGCTGCGGGTGAAGAACCACGAGAAGATAAACAGGGCGATCAGCAGCAGAACGGCGGCAATCAGAATGTTGACCACCTTGTTGACGGTGATGGTATCCAGATAGCTGGTGAGATACCCCACGGAGACAATCCCCACCACCTGCCCGGCGTCGTTAAAAATGGGCGCTTTGCTGCGCAGCGAAATGCCCAAACCGCCCTTGCGGATGGTGGTGGTGCTTTTGCCGTGCAGAACCTCTTCGTTGTCTCCGCCAACCAGAGTGGTGCCCACCCGGTCGGCAAACACGGAGTGAAACAGATGCAGCCCTTTATTATCGCCAATCACAATAAAGCTGGCGTCGCTGTGCGCGGCTATTTTCTGCATGAAATCATGGATCGCATTGATATCTTTCTGCGCAACTGCATTTTGCAAATTAGGAATAAGCGCAATTTCTTCTGCCTGTATTTTTGCGCGCGTACTCATTTCCTGATAAAGCTGCCTGCCAACGTCAACGTAATAATATCCGCCCAGCAGTGCGAACAGCACCGAGAAAAAGGCAACCAGCGAAACAAACAGCTTGATCTGAAACGATACTTTCATAACTATCACGCGAGGTATCAAGAAGTCTGGCTAATATATCATCTTTTTTCATATGGATACCTGCTTTGCCGAAAACTTGTGATCCCTTGCACAGCACGCCCTGTAAAAGAATTTTCCGATCATAACCCGAAAATTTTAAATGTTATTTGTTTGTTCGTTTTAGAAAAGAAACCATAAAAACCACGCCCATAAATAAGCTATAAATCACATTAAATAAAAGAAACCATTAAAACCATAGCTGCCATTAAAACTTCGCTTTTAATATGCCATCCCTCACATAAAGTAAGCCTTTGTGACTCTAAGCTGAACGCACAAAATAACCAAGGGGCTTATTATGAGCACAACTGACGATTCTTTCTCTGTTACCCACGACCCGATTGAAATTCAGCGACCTTCGCTCAAAGAGCGCTGGTGGCATATTATGGATACCTGGAAAATCGGGATTATTCCTCTGCCGCTGTTTGTGTTGGCGGGCGCGCTGATTGCCATTGATTGCCTGGGCGGAAAACTGCCGAGCGATATCGTGGTGATGGTCGCAACGCTGGCGTTCTTCGGCTTTGCCTGCGGCGAGTTCGGCAAACGCTTGCCGATTGTCGGCAAGCTCGGCGCGGCGGCGATTTGCGCCACCTTTATCCCTTCCGCGCTGGTCTACTATGGCCTGCTGCCGGACGTGGTGGTCGAGTCCACGACTAAGTTCTACAAATCTACCAACATTCTCTATCTCTATATCTGCTGCATTATCGTCGGCAGCATCATGAGCATGAACCGCACGGTGCTGATTCAGGGCTTCCTGCGCATCTTCTTCCCGATGCTGTGCGGTGAAATCGTCGGCATGATTGTCGGCATGGGCGTGGGTATAGCGCTGGGCCTTGAGCCGTTCCAGATTTTCTTCTTTATCATTCTGCCGATCATGGCGGGCGGCGTCGGGGAAGGGGCGATCCCGCTCTCCATCGGCTATGCCACCCTGCTGCACATGGACCAGGGCGTGGCGCTCGGTCGCGTGCTGCCGATGGTGATGCTCGGCGGCCTGACGGCGATCATCATCTCCGGCTGCCTGAACCAGCTTGGTAAACGCTATCCGCATCTGACCGGCGAAGGCCAGCTGATGCCAAACCGCGCGAATGCCGATGCTACCGTCGCTCAGCCCGCGTTTTCCGGCAAAACGGACGTCACCACCATCGCCTCCGGCGCGCTGCTGGCGGTGCTGCTCTACATGCTGGGCATGCTCGGTCACAAGCTGATTGGCCTGCCTGCCCCGGTCGGCATGCTGTTCATGGCGGTGCTGGTTAAGCTCTGCAACGGCGCCTCTCCGCGCCTGCTGGAAGGCTCCCAGGTGGTGTACAAATTCTTCCAGACCTCCGTGACCTACCCGATTCTGTTTGCCGTCGGCGTGGCCATCACCCCGTGGCATGAGCTGGTGGCGGCGTTCACCGTCAGCAACCTGCTGGTGATCGTCAGCACCGTTTCCGCGCTGGTGGCAACGGGCTTCTTCGTCGGCAAAAAGATTGGCATGCACCCGATTGATGTCGCCATCGTCTCCTGCTGCCAGAGCGGGCAGGGCGGCACCGGCGACGTGGCGATCCTGACCGCAGGCAACCGCATGAGCCTGATGCCGTTCGCCCAGATTGCTACCCGAATCGGCGGGGCGATTAACGTCTCAATCTCACTGCTGATTCTGGGCAACTTCCTCGTTTAAGTCTTCAGGAAAGAACAATGAAACTCGCAAGCTTTTTATACCAGGGAAAACGCAGCTACGGCATCGTCCAGGCCGACGGCGTGATTGATTTAGGCCGCCGTCTCGGCGACCGCTACAGCGACCTCAAGGCGCTGCTGCAGGGCAACGGGCTGGCGCAGGCCACCCGCTATATTAACGACGCGGTGGACGTGCCGCTGAGCGCCATCACCTTCTTACCGGTGATTGTGCAGCCGGAAAAAATCCTCTGCGTGGGCATGAACTACGCCGACAAGCGCAAGGAGTTTGACCAGCATAACCCGGCACCGACGCTGTTTGTCCGCTTTCCGGATTCACAGACCGGCCACAACGAGCCGGTGCTGAAGCCGCGCCATTCCAGCGAATTTGACTACGAAGGCGAGCTGGCGGTGATCATCGGCAAAGGCGGGGAGAACATCAGCCGCGACGACGCCCTGCGCCACGTGGCGGGCTACAGCTGCTACATGGACGGCTCCGCCCGCGACTGGCAGCACACCTGGTTCACCGCCGGTAAAAACTGGCGTCAAACCGGGGCGTTTGGCCCCTGGATGGCGACGGCGGACGAGATCCCGGACCCGCACCGGCTGGCGATCCGCACCTGGCTGAACGGTCGCATGGTGCAGGAAGACAACACCAGCAGCATGATCCACAAGGTTGCGGAGCTGATCGAGTACATCAGCACCTTCACCCGCCTCAGCCCGGGCGACGTGATCATCACCGGATCCCCGGGCGGGGTGGGGAAAAAGCGTAACCCGCCGCTGTTTATGAAGGAGGGGGATCGCATTGAGGTGGAGATCGAGCATATCGGTCATCTGAGCAACGTGATTATGGAAGCGCCGGCCGTTGGGCTTGCGGCGGCACACTGAGTAAGGCGACATGAACAGTCAACCCATCGATTTTCGCCACACCGTCGTGGCGAAACACCCTGAACGCTTAAGCCAGATCCGCTACCTGCTGGCAGACAGCGGCCTCGGCCTGGACAACGACATCACGCTGTTTGTCGAAGCCTGGTCCGGCGCGCAGCTGGTGGGTTGCGCAGGGCTTGCCGCCAACGTCATCAAATGCGTGGCGGTCAACGAACGGCTTCGCGGCGAGAACCTCAGCGCGCGGCTGCTGGCAGAGGTGGAAAATGCGGCGCTGGAGCGCGGCCATTTTCACCTCTTCCTCTGCACCCGCCCCTGCAACCGGGAGCGGTTTGCCCGCAGCGGCTTCTGGCCGATTGCCCAGAGCGGGAACAACGCGGTGCTGATGGAGAACACCCCGCAGGGGATCGAACGCTACTGCCGCTCGCTCAGCGCCAGGCGCAAGTGCGGAGAAAACATTGGCGCGATAGTGATGAACGCCAATCCGTTCACCCTCGGCCACCGCCATCTGGTGGAGCAGGCGGCGACGCGGTGCGACGCCCTGCATCTGTTCGTGGTGCGGGAAGACGCCTCGTTCTTCCCGTTCAGCGCGCGCCTCGAGATGGTGCGCGCGGGCGTGGCGCATCTGCCGAACGTGGTGGTGCATGAAGGCTCGCAGTACATCATCTCCCGCGCCACCTTCCCGGCCTACTTCCTGAAGGAGACCGGCAGGGTGCAGCAGGCGTGGAGCGAGATCGACGTGCTTATTTTCCGGGACTTCATCGCCCCGGCGCTCGGCATCACCCATCGCTTTATCGGCTCGGAGCCGTTTTGCGATATCACCCGCCAGTACAACCAGACGCTGCACGACCTGCTGGCCTCGCACGTTGAGGTGGTGGAGATGCCGCGCATCAAGGCCACCGGTAACGCCATTTCGGCGTCCGAAGTGCGCCGCTTACTCAAGACACAGCAGTTTTCCCGGATCCGGGAGATTGTCCCGGACTCCACCTTCGCGCACCTTGAAGCACATTTTCGTGCGGGTGCGGAAGTCGCTTAACTATCAGGAATTTATCATGAAAATTGTAAGGGAGGCGCTGGCCGGAACGCAGGAGTCCAGCGACCTGATGGTGAAAATCGCCCCCGCTCACGGCGAGCTGGAGGTTGTCATCCACAGTAAAGTGATTAAGCAGTTTGGCGAGCAGATCCGCCAGGTGGTCAACGACACGTTGCGCGCCATGAACGTGCACCAGGGACTCATCATCATTGAAGACAAAGGGGCGCTGGACTGTGCGATCCGCGCCCGCCTGCAGAGCGCGCTGATGCGTGCCGCCGACGAGCAGGCCATCAGCTGGGGGGCGCTGAAATGAGCAAACTCCGCCGCAGCATGCTGTTCCTGCCGGGCGCCAACGCCGCCATGCTCTCAACCGCCTTTATCTACCGTCCCGACTCCATCATGTTTGACCTTGAGGACGCCGTTGCCCTGCGCGAGAAGGACACCGCGCGCATGCTGGTGTTTCACGCGCTGCAGCACCCGATGTATCAGGATATCGAAACCGTGGTGCGCATTAACCCGCTCAGCACGCCGTTTGGCCTGCTGGATCTGGAGGCCGCCGTCCATGCGGGCGTGGACGTGATCCGCCTGCCGAAAACCGACACGCCGGACGATATCTACGAGCTGGAAGGCCACCTCGAGCGTATCGAACGCGAGTGCGGGCGCGAGGTCGGCTCCACCCGCGTGATGGCGGCGATTGAGTCGGCGATTGGCGTCATCAACGCCGTGGCGATTGCCCGCAGCTCCCCGCGCCTCATCGGGATTGCGCTGGCCGCCTTTGACTACGTGATGGACATGCAGACCGAGCGCGGCGACGGCACCGAGCTGTTCTACGCCCGCTGCGCCGTGCTGCACGCGGCCCGCGCGGCGGGCATCGACGCCTTCGACGTGGTGTGGTCAGACGTTAACGACGAGGCCGGGTTCCTGCGCGAGGTCGATCTGATCCGCAGGATGGGCTTTAACGGCAAATCGCTGATTAACCCGCGCCAGATTGACCTGCTGCACAACGCCTACGCCCCGACTCAGGAAGAGGTGGATCACGCCAAAAGGGTGATTGAGGCGGCAGAAGAGGGCGAACGTAACGGCCTCGGCGTGGTGTCGCTCAACGGCAAAATGGTCGACGCCCCGATTATTAACCACGCGCAGGTGGTGCTGGAACGCGCGGCAGCTTCCGGCGTGCGTCGGTAAGGATAAAATAATGAATCAGACAGAACTTCTTCACGTGAATTTTCCCCATCTGCGGGACCTGAAGCCTTTTGATACCGCCCATAGCGCCACGCCGTGGCTGGCGGACAGCGAGGCGAAACACAGCCGCAAGCTCTGCGCCTCAGTTGAAGAGGCCGTTAAGCGCTGCGGCCTGCAGGACGGAATGACCCTCTCCTTCCACCATGCGTTTCGCGAAGGCGACCGGGTGATCAACTCCGTCGTGGCGCTGCTGGCGCAAATGGGCTTCAAAAACCTGACGCTGGCCTCCAGCTCGCTGATGACCTGCAACGACGCGCTGATCGAGCATATTGAAAGCGGCGTTATCACCCGGATTTACACCTCCGGAATGCGCGGCAGGCTGGCGGACGCCATTTCCCACGGGCTGATGGACGAGCCAGTGCAAATTCACTCCCACGGCGGGCGCGTGAAGCTGCTCCAGGACGGCGAGCTGAATATCGACGTGGCGTTCCTCGGCGTGCCGTGCAGCGATGAGTTTGGCAACGCCAACGGCACGCACGGTAAATCGTGCTGCGGCTCGCTGGGCTACGCGATGGTGGACGCGCACTTTGCCCGCAAGGTGGTGCTGCTCGCAGAAGAGCTGGTGCCTTTCCCGAACATGCCCGCCAGCCTGGTGCAGGACCAGGTGGACTACATCGTGCAGGTTGAGAGCGTGGGCGACCCGGCGAAAATCAGCGTCGGCGCGGCGCGCGTCACCAGCAACCCGCGCGAGCTGATGATCGCCCGCTACGCGGCAGACGTCATTGAACACTCCGGCTACTTCAAACCGGGCTTTTCGATGCAGACCGGCTCCGGCGCGGCGGCGACCGCCTGCACCCGCTTTATGGAAGAGAAGATGGAGCGCGGCGGCGTGAAGGCGCGCTTTGCGCTCGGCGGCATCACCGGCAGCCTGGTAGATTTGCACGAGAAGGGGCTCATCGAAAAGCTGCTCGACACCCAGTGCTTTGACGGCCAGGCGGCGGCCTCGCTGGCGCGCAACCCGAACCACGTGGAGATCTCCACCAACGTCTACGCCAACCCCGGCAGCAAGGCGGCAAGCTGCGACCAGCTCGACGTGGTGATCCTCAGCGCCCTGGAAATCGACGTCGATTTCAACGTCAACGTGATCACCGGCTCCGACGGGGTGATGCGCGGCGCGTCCGGCGGGCACTGCGACGTGGCCGCCGCGGCAAACCTGACCATTGTGGTCGCGCCGCTGCTGCGCAGCCGTATTCCGACGGTCGTGAAGCGGGTTACCACGCGCCTCACGCCGGGCGAAAGCATCGACGTGCTGGTCACCGACCACGGGATTGCGGTCAACCCGGCGCGCCCGGAGATCCGCGAGCGCCTGCTGGCGGCGGGGCTCAGCGTTGTGGATATCAGCGCGCTTTACGAGCGGGCGATTTCCCTGACCGGCGTACCGAAGCCGATTGAATTTACTGACAAAATCGTCGGAGTGATCCGCTACCGCGACGGCAGCGTGATCGACACCGTGCGACAGGTGAAGGAGGAAGTATGATTTCAGCGACACCCGTGTGGACGGGTGTCGGCCTGAACGAACTGCTGGCGGCGAAAGATCGCCGCGCGGCGCGCCAGGCCGACATGCTCACGCACTATCAACAGCCGGTAATTTCCCTCACGCTGGTCACGCCCGGGGAAATTAAAGACAGCCTGCGCTATCGCAACACCATGGGCGTGGCGCTGCAGATGTGTGACCAGCTGCTGTGGGAGAACCGCTGGCAGGTGCTGGACCGCCAGGTGCTGTGGCTCCCGACCGGGCCAGAAGCCCTGTGGTGCGTGGCCCATCCGGCGGCGGAAATCAAAGCGCACTGTGCGGAGCTGGAGCAGACGCACCCGCTCGGCAGGCTGTGGGATCTGGACGTGATCTGCCCTCAGCACGGCCACGTCGGGCGTCAGTCGCTGGGGGCGAATCTCAGACGCTGCCTGATCTGCGACGAGCCCGCGCACGCCTGTTCCCGCTCGCGGAAGCATCCCGTTGAGCAGGTGGTTTCCCGCATAGAGAAGACGATCGATGACTGGTTTGCTCGCGACTAAGCCGCGCCCGGCTGACGTGCCCGCGCTTGCCGAAGCGGCGCTGTGGCAGGAGCTGGATCTGACGCCCAAGCCGGGGCTGGTGGACAAGCTCAATAACGGCTCCCATCGCGATATGGACCACGCGCTGTTCGTCCGCAGCATTGCGGCGATAACGCCGTGGTTTTCGCGCTTTGCCGAGCTGGGTAACGCGCATGCGGATAAACCCGCCGCCGGGCAGCTGGGGATAATCCGTCCGATGGGGATGGCCTGCGAGCAGGCGATGTACGCCGCAACGGGGGGAGTGAACGCGCACAAGGGCGGGATTTTCGCTCTCGGCCTGCTCTGCTTTGCCGCCGGGCGTGTGAAAAATATCTCCGCAGACAGCCTCTGCTGTGAGGTAAGTAACATCTGCCGCGGGCTGGTTTCGCGGGAACTCGGCGGGCGCAGCGGGCAGGCGACGGCGGGCGAGCGGCAGTATCAGCAGTACGGCTTAACCGGCGCGCGCGGCGAGGCGGAAAGCGGCTTTGCCACGGTGCGTAAGGCTTTGGATGCGTGGAACGGTCAGTCGCTTCACGGCCTGCTGTTGCGCCTGATGGCGGTGAATCAGGACAGCAATCTCGTTTCGCGCGGCGGCATTGATGGGCTGCGCTACGTCCAGGGCTACGCGCGGGAATTACTGGCTAACGGCTGGGACCGCGAGGCGTTGCTTAAGATGGATAAGGCATTGATTGAACGCAATCTGAGCCCGGGCGGCAGCGCGGATTTGCTGTCGGTGGGGTGGGTGCTGTCTGCAATAAAATAGCCGGGTGGCGGCTTCGCCTTACCCGGCCTACGGCCTGGTTTTGTAGGCCCGGTAAGCGCAGCGCCACCGGGCACAACAATCAATGCGCTATCGGCTGCGCACCGTTCGGCACGCGAACGTGCTTGTACTTGAACAGCGCGATGAACGCGAAGAACAGCACCAGCGAGTACGCCGCGAAGATCAGCCACACGGGCTGCCAGTTGGTGATGCCGTTGGTGGTGTACATCTCAACCACTTTACCGCTCACCACGCCGCCCAGAATACAGCCGAAGCCGTTGGTCATCATCAGGAACATGCCCTGCGCGCTGGCGCGGATTTCAGGCTTCACCTCTTTTTCCACAAACACCGAACCGGAGATGTTGAAGAAGTCGAAGGCGCAGCCGTAAACAATCATCGACAGAACCAGCAGCACGGTGCCGAACGGGCTTGGATCGCCGTAGGCGAACAGGCCGAAGCGCAGCATCCAGGCGGCGATACTGATCAGCATGACGTTCTTGATGCCGTAGCGGCTCAGGAAGAACGGGATGGTGAGGATGAACAGCGTCTCAGAGATTTGAGAGATGGACATCATCACCGACGCGTGCTCAACGATAAAGCTTCCGGCGAACAGCGGATTGTTATCGAAGCTGTGCAGGAAGGTGTTGCCGAACATGTTGGTGATCTGCAGCTCCGCGCCCAGCAGCATGGAGAAGATAAAGAAGATCGCCATGCGTCTGTTTTTAAACAGCGCGAACGCGTCCAGGCCGAGCATTGAGCTCCAGCTCTGGTTTTTCTGCTGGTTAGACACCGGGATGTGCGGCAGCGTCAGGGTGAAGATTGCCAGCACCACGGAGAGCGCGGCACCGATATAGAGCTGCATATGGCTCAGTTCAAAGCCCGCAAAGCTCACACCCCACATCGCCATGATAAAGCCGATGGTGCCCCAGATGCGGATAGGCGGGAAGTCGGTCACGATGTCCATGCCCGCAGACTTGATGCGGTGGTAGGAGATGGTGTTGATCAGGCCAAGCGTTGGCATATAGGCCAGCGAGTTGAGCAGGATCACCATGAACATCGCCCCCGGCGTGGTCACTTCGGCCGCCATAAACAGCGTCCCCGCCCCCACCAGATGGCAAAGCATGTACAGCCATTTCGCACTTAACCATTTATCCGCCACGATACCCAGCAGCGTTGGCATGAAGACAGCTGCAATACCCAGCGAGCTGTAAACGGCACCGATAGACGCACCGTCGAACTTGAGCGTCACAAACATATAGGAGCCGAGTGTGGTCAGCCAGCTACCCCACAGGCAGAACTGCAGAAACGACAAGATTTTAAGCTGCAGCTTAAGGTTCATGTTACTTTCCTCACAAGTGAGCGGGAGATATGTTGTTTTGGGAACATTCAGGGTTGTTATTTGATGCGATTCTATCAGCTGGCAACGATATGTTTTGTTACTTCCCGCAAAAAAATGCAATCCACATTAACTTGCAGTTTAAATTGTGATGCAAATAACATTTTCGTATGGATGGGGTGAGTGAGTGCGGCCTGATGCCCCCTCACCCTAACCCTCTCCCAGAGGGAGAGGGAACTTGAATACCCTCTCCCTCTGGGAGAGGGCAGGGTGAGGGGTAGCTTTTTAGCGGCGACGGTAGTTCTTCTGCGCCGTATTCACCTTATACAGATAGCGGCGGGATTCGCCTGACGGATGGCGGGTGGTCAGCGTTGAGTACACGTCCCCCGGCGCCATGCTGTTGATGATGTTCGCAGCCTGCACCTTGTCATTTGAGAAGACGCGCAGCACGCTGCCCGCACCTCCGTTGTAGGCCGTAATCACCGCATAGCGGCGCGACGTTGGGTTATCAATGCCGCTCAGGTAGACATTGTTCAGCATCGCCAGGTAGGCGGTGCCGGTATCAATGTTGCTCTGCGGATCGAACAGGTAGCTGCGGCTCGGCGTGCCGGATTTCCCCTGCGAGCGGAACACGTCCTTCCCGGCGCTGTGCTGCACAACCTGCATCAGCCCCAGGGCGTCGGAGCGGCTCACCGCGTAGGGGTTGAACGACGATTCGGTCTGCATGATCGCCAGAATCAGCGACTCTTCTACGCCGTACTTACGCGAAGCCTGGCGCACCATGCCCAGGTATTTATGCGCACGCTTGTCGAGGTGGTTCGGCACCAGGTTGATGGTAACGCTGTAGATAATCTTCAGGCCGTTGGTGCGGCTTTTGAGACGCGTCTGCAGCAGATAATCTGCGAATTTTGTGGCACGCCCTTCCCAGCGGATAGCCTGTCCGGTCTGATCGACAACCTGACCGTACAGGAACGGCTCTTTGGAGATGGTAACGTCGTCGGCATCGGAGTAGAGATCGATAGAGCCCGGATCGTCACCCATCAGCAGGGTTTTGATAATCGCCTGCCGTAAATGTGCCGCAGGTTCAGTGCCCGCAATGGTCTCAATGGTGATCGTACCGTCATCAAAGTTGATGTGGCTACGCGTTTGATAGGCGTCAGTGTATTTAACGTAGTCCTTAGGTCCGGCAATAAGAACTTCGTTAAATCCCCAAATATTTTCGATGTTGTGGGCAAACTGCCCCATCAAAATGTCAAAACCGTTGGTGTCCTTAACCCAGGCTTCGTTATAGCTATCGCCCTTATTGGAAGAACAAGACACAAGCAACGGCGCAACAAGAGCTAGCGCTAAAAGTTTTTTCATCATTCCGGGAGTGCGTGTTGTGTTTGCTTAGTCGTTGCTTTCGCCGGGTGGCGCTTTGCTTACCCGGCCTACAACACCGTAGGCCCGTGCAAGCGAAGCGCCGCCGGGCACCAGCAGCGCGATATTATTTTTCCGGCGGCGTATAGCCTTCGATGTGCACGTCTTTGCCTTCGAACAAGAAGTTCACCATTTCCTGTTCGAGCAGCTTGCGGTGTTCCGGGTTCATCATGCTGAGTTTTTTCTCGTTAATCAGCATGGTCTGCTTTTTCTGCCACTGTCCCCAGGCCTCTTTGGAGATCTCGTTGTAGATGCGCTTGCCCAGGTCCCCCGGGTAGAGCTGGAAGTCCTGGCCTTCAGCGTCACGCTGCAGGAAAGTACAAAAAATCGTTCTGGCCATACTCATTCCTCTTTTTGTTGTCGATGCTAAACCATTGCACCGGCACGTAATTGTTGTAACAGGCGCTCCACGGGAGCCGCCAGTCCGACTGATGGCGGTTGCGCTAAGTTATACCAGAGAGCGGTTCCTTCATCTATGCAGGAGGTGAAGGAGGACACGGGAAGCCACATTGGCACAATATCCAGGTGGAAATGGCTAAAGGTGTGGCGAAACGCCGTCTGCTGCGTGAGGGTATCGGCGGCAATCCCGCGCTGTTTGAGCCATTCCCGCAGCAAATCTTCATTTTCAAACTGTGGGAAGCAGTATAGACCACCCCACAGGCCGCTCGGCGGACGCTGGGCGAGAAACACCTCGTCACCGTTTTGCATCAGCAGCATGTATCCGGTGCGCTCCGACAGCGTCTGCTTCGGCTTTTTGCCCGGGTATTGCGCCCACGAATGGTTGGCATACGCCACGCAAATATTATTCACCGGGCAGAGCTCGCATTTGGGTTTTGAGCGCGTGCAGACCATCGCGCCGAGATCCATCATCGCCTGGTTAAAACGCTCCACGCCTTTCGCCGGGGTGACCTCTTCACTTATTTCCCAAAGACGTTTTTCAACGTCCTTCTTCCCCGGCCAGCCGTCGACGGCGTAGCAGCGTGCCAGCACGCGCTTCACGTTGCCGTCGAGGATCGGGAAATGTTTGCCTAAAGACAGGGAGAGGATTGCGCCAGCGGTGGAGCGCCCGACGCCGGGGAGATCGGCTACCTCGTCGAAGGTTTCCGGGAATTTGCCGTTATGGCGCGTGGCGACCTGCTGCGCGGCCTTGTGCAGATTGCGCGCGCGGGCGTAATAGCCCAGGCCTGTCCACAGGTGCAGCACCTCGTCTAACGGCGCGTTTGCCAGATCGGTGACCGTCGGGAAGCGCGCCATAAAACGCTCGAAGTAAGGAATGACCGTGGCAACCTGCGTTTGTTGCAGCATCACCTCGGAGAGCCATACTTTGTAGGGCGTTTTTTCAATTTGCCAGGGCAGGGTTTTTCGCCCGTATTTGTCGTACCAGTCCAGCACCTGGGCTGAAAATTGAGAGGCTTGCATGGTCATCGATTCACATAATCAGGGACGCAGATTGCAGCACAGCGTCAATCTGCTGTAAACCGGATCTTTCCCATGCTTGCATAGAAGCCTTAACTTTGGATAATGCCCGTTTCCCGAACACTCTCACAAGCAGACAACTCTTTTATGAAAAACGACGTCATTTCACCGGAATTTGATGAAAACGGTCGCCCGCTGCGCCGTATTCGCAGCTTTGTCCGCCGTCAGGGCCGCCTGACAAAAGGGCAGCAACACGCGCTGGACAACTACTGGCCGGTGATGGGCGTTGAGTTCACTGAACAGCCTGTCGACTTTGCCAACCTGTTTGGCCGCGAAGCGCCCGTTACGCTGGAGATCGGCTTCGGCATGGGCACCTCGCTGGTGGCGATGGCAAAAGCGCGCCCTGAGCAGAACTTCCTCGGTATTGAAGTGCACTCGCCGGGCGTGGGCGCATGCCTGGCAACGGCGCAGGAAGAGGGCGTTGAGAACCTGCGCGTGATGTGCCACGACGCGGTGGAAGTGCTGCACAAAATGATTCCTGACAATTCTTTGAACATGGTTCAGCTCTTTTTCCCTGACCCGTGGCACAAAGCACGTCATAATAAACGCCGTATCGTTCAGGCGCCGTTTGCCGAGCTGGTGAAAAGTAAGCTTAAACTGGGCGGCGTCTTCCACATGGCGACCGACTGGGAACCTTATGCGGAACATATGCTGGAAGTCATGTCGTCGCTGGACGGGTATAAAAACCAGTCTGAAAGCAATGACTATGTACCGCGTCCGGACTCACGTCCGGTGACAAAATTTGAACAGCGTGGCCATCGTCTTGGCCACGGCGTATGGGACTTAATGTTCGAGAGGGTGAAATAATGGCAAAGAATCGTAGCCGTCGTCTGCGTAAAAAGATGCACATCGAAGAATTCCAGGAAGTGGGCTTCTCCGTTGCCTGGCGTTTCCCGGAAGGCACCAGCGTTGAGCAGATCGATCAGGACGTTGATGCGTTCATCAATGAGGTGATCGAGCCAAACAAGCTGGCCTTTGACGGGAGCGGCTATCTGGCCTGGGAAGGTTTGATCTGCACGCAGGAAGTCGGTAAATGCACCGAAGAACATCAGGCGCTGGTCCGCAAATGGCTTGAAGAGCACAAACTGGAAGATGTCCGCGTCAGCGAACTTTTTGACGTTTGGTGGGACTAATAAAGCAGAACGGGGCCAGCAATAGCTGGCCCATTTTGTCTGAGGGAGTGTTGAAAATGCGCAAAACGTTGCTGGCTGTTGCTTTACTGGCAATCGGATCCACCGCCCATGCGGAGTATAAATGTAGCGTCACCCCGCGTGACGACGTGGTGTTAAGCCCGCAAACCGTGCAGGTGAAAGGCGAGAACGGCAATCTGGTGATTACGCCGGATGGCAACGTGACGTTTAACGGCAAACAGCAAAACCTGACCGCCGCTCAGCGCGAGCAGGCGAAGGATTATCAGGCCGAGTTACGCACCGCACTGCCGTGGATTAACGACGGCGCGCTGACGCGCGTTGATAAAAGCCGCGTGGCGCTGGACAAAATCATCACCAAAGAGGTGGGTGAAAGCAGCAACATGCGCACCCGCCTGACCAAGCTGGACAAGCAGCTGAAAGAGCAGATGAACCGCATCATCGAGAATCGCACCGACGGCCTGACGTTCCACTATAAGGCGATTGATGAAGTGCGTGCCGACGGCCAGCAGCTGGTGAATCAGGCGATGGGCGGTATCCTGCAGGACAGCATCAACGAGATGGGCGCGCAAGCCGTACTGAAAGGCGGCGGTAACCCGCTGCAGGGCGTGCTGGGCAGCCTGGGCGGGCTGCAGACGTCGATTCAGAACGAGTGGAAAAATCAGGAAGCTGATTTCCAGCAGTTTGGCAAAGACGTGTGTAAACGCGTGGTGTCGCTGGAAGATAGCAGGAAGGCGCTGGTGGGGACGCTGAAGTAAGGTCTCTGCGCGCTGGGCCCCTCACCCTAACCCTCTCCCCAAAGGGGCGAGGGAATGGTTTGCTCCCTCTCCCTTTCAGGGAGAGGGCCGGGGTGAGGGTTGTAGCATTTGCAGTATCTCAAGGATCCTTGCTAACACCGCCTCTTCGTTATCCCAGAGTTCGTTGTTCCAGAAACGAATGACGTACCAGCCTTTTCGATTTAGCCAGAGCGTCCTTTGACGATCGTATTCCTGCTTTTCATCATGTTGCCCACCATCCAGCTCAACGGCCAGACGAGCCGAGCAGCAGGCGAAATCCAGAATGTAGTGACCAACCGGATGCTGTCGGCGAAATTTATGATTTTCGAAACGGCGGCTGCGAAGTAAATACCAAAGCCGTCTTTCTTCTTTTGTCAGCTCACGTCTGAGCTGTTTTGCGTATGAACGAGTAATTTCCATCCCCACACTCTGCCAGCCTTTCCCTCAGCCGGCAGAACGGGATGCAAAATCCTGAATCAGCCTTCAGGATTCTTCGGCGAGGAACAGCTCAAGAAGGGAGTTTAAGAACAGCTTGCCGTGCTCAGTTATCTGCCAGTACGCATCGCACTCGGTCAGATACCCCTGCGCCAGCGCCTCGTCAATCTGCGGACGGATCACCGACTCCGGCATCCCGGTGTACAGCACAAACTCCGCGCGCGGTGCGGCTTCCAGCAGACGGAAGCGGTTCATGAAGAACTCAAACGGCTTGTCCGCCGCCTCGACGTCGTGCTGACGCTCAAGATAGCGGCCTTCCATATACCCGCGCGGGTGGCGGGTTTTGGCGGTACGCAGAATGCGCCCGTCCGGGAAGGTCACCTTGCCGTGCGCGCCGCAGCCAATCCCCAGATAATCGCCAAAGCGCCAGTAGTTCAGGTTGTGCTGGCACTGATAGCCCGGCTTCGCGTACGCGGAGGTTTCGTACTGCTGATAGCCCGCAGCGGTCAAAAGCCTATGGCCCTGCTCGAAGATATCCCACAGCGCGTCGTCGTCCGGCAGCACCGGCGGGCGGGAGCCGAACAGCGTGTTTGGCTCAATGGTAAGCTGATACCACGACAGGTGCGGCGGGTTCAGTTCAATCGCCTGGCGCAGGTCGTCCAGCGCCTCGTCGAGCGACTGGTCCGGCAGGCCGTGCATCAGATCGAGGTTGAAGCTGCGAAGATTAAGCCCCGTTGCCAGGTTCGCCGCGCGCTTTGCCTCTTCCGGGCCGTGAATACGCCCCAGACGCTTCAGCTTCGGCTCGCTAAAGCTCTGCACGCCAATGGAGATACGGTTCACGCCCGCACGCTGATAGTCGACAAAACGGTCGGCCTCAACGGTGCCGGGGTTGGCCTCCATCGTAATTTCAGCATCCGCCGCCAGGTTCAGACGCGCGCGCACGCCGTCCAGCAGCGTTTGCATCGCCGGGCCTGAAAGCAGGCTCGGCGTACCGCCACCAATAAAAATGGTCTTAACTTCACGTCCCTGTGCGTAAGGTACATCGGCGTCCAGGTCGGCCAGCAGATGCGCAACGTAGTCATCGTGCGGCACTTCACCCTTCAGCGCGTGCGAGTTGAAATCGCAGTACGGGCATTTCTGCACGCACCACGGGATGTGAATATAAAGACTCAGAGGTGGCAAATTAGCCATTACGTAACGCTTCCAGTAACAGTTTCAGTGCGCGTCCACGATGGGAAATCGCGCTTTTTTCTTCGCGGGTCAGCTCCGCGGCGGTTTTGCCCTCGGTCGGGACAAAGAAGATCGGGTCGTAGCCAAAGCCGCCGTTGCCAGCCGCTTCGCGGGTAATCACGCCCGGCCAGCTGCCGTGGCAGACGATCGGCGTCGGGTCGTCTGCGTGACGCATATAAACCAGCACGCAGTGGAACTGCGCGGTGCGCTGTTCGTCAGGCACATCTTTCAGCGCGACAAGCAGCTTTTCCAGATTCTGCCGGTCGGTTGCGTCTACGCCGGAATAGCGTGCAGAGTAAATGCCCGGCGCGCCGCCGAGAAAATCCACGGCCAGGCCGGAGTCGTCGGCAATTGCAGGCAGGCCGGTGACCTGTGCAGCATGGCGCGCTTTCAGGATCGCGTTCTCGATAAACGTCAGGCCCGTCTCTTCGGCGGACTCGACGCCAAGCTCGGTCTGCGCCATCACGTCCAGCCCAAAATCATTTAACAGCGAGGCAAGCTCGCGCACTTTACCGGCGTTACCGGTAGCGAGAACAACGTTCTGCATGGTTTAGTCCTGTTCTGTCAGAGCCGCGACTTCCGTCGGGATAGATTGCGGATTGAGGATTTTTACCTGTTTGTGCCGCCCAAGTTCACCTTTTTCAATGATGACCTGGCTTTTGGCAACGCGAAACTGTTTGGCCAGATATTTGGTCAGATGCGCATTGGCCTGGCCGTCAACCGGTGGCGCGGTGATGGCGACTTTTAGCTCGTCGCCATGCAGTCCAACTATAGAGTCCCGGCTGGCTTTCGGCTGAATGTACAGCCGTAAAACCAGCCCGTCGGCGCAGGTGCTTACTGCACTCATAGCGCCATCCACAGCCCCGGCAGCAGCATGTTGCCAGTGGCCTGCAACAGCTCGGCAATCCCCATATTGGCCACATACAGCAGCAGCACCAGGATCATCGGGGAGAAGTCGATCCCGCCCATTGAAGGCAGCAGGTTGCGAATCGGGCGCAGCAGCGGTTCAGTCAGCTGGATCAGGGCATATTCCACCGGACTCCGTCCCTGGCTCACCCAGCTCATGATCGCCATCACCAGCAGCACCCAGAAGATCAGTGACCCGATGGTTTTAATCAGGATCAGAACGGCAGCAATCCAGATAATGGGCTGGAAGGTGATAACCATAAACAGCACGATCGCCTTGATAACGCTAAGAATAAAGGCGACCAGCAGCGAGGAGCTATCGATAGGACCCATTGCCGGAATAATGCGGCGCAGCGGCCCAACGACAGGTTGCGTAATTTTTACGACAAACTGCGAGAACGGATTGTAAAAATCACAGCGGGCCCACTGCATCCAGACGCGCAGCAAAAGCGCCATCGTATACAGCTCAAGCACCGTTGAGAGCAGGAAAGTCAACGTCTTCATGGCGTTCCTCAGGTTTCCTTATTATTTTGAGTAGTCGCGCGCACCGAAAATTGCCGTGCCGATGCGCACCATAGTGCTGCCTGCCGCGATGGCGGCTTCCATATCATCCGACATGCCCAGAGAAAGCGTGTCTACCGATTCATAGCGCGCTTTAAGCGCCTCAAATGCTACAGCCATTTGCTGTGCCACGGCAAACTGCCTTTCATAACTTGACTCAGGTGCCGGAATTGCCATCAGCCCCCGCAGGGTTAAGCGGGGCAGGGCGGCGACTTCTGCCGCCAGCGCGTCCAGTTCCCCCAGCGCAATGCCGGATTTGCTGTTTTCATCGCTGATATTAATTTGAATCAGCACGTTAAGCGCGGGCAATTCTGCCGGTCGCTGCTCGTTCAGACGTGTGGCAATGCGCAGACGGTCGACGGTATGGCACCAGTCGAAGTGCTCCGCGACCAGCCGGCTTTTGTTCGACTGCAGCGGGCCAATAAAGTGCCACTGCAGGTCTGCATTCCCCTGCTCCTGAAAGTGGCGGATTTTGTCCACCCCTTCCTGCACGTAGTTTTCGCCAAATGCCCGGTGGCCAGCCTCAATCGCTTCTGCGATGGTGCTCGCAGGCTTGGTTTTGCTGACTGCAAGCAACGTAATTTCTTCTGAAGCCCGGCCGCAACGCGTTGCGGCGGCTGAGATTTTGTCCCGGACCTGTGCCAGGTTATGCGCAATGTCGTTCATTTTCCGAGGAGTAGTCTATGGATGTGGAAGAAATTGTGGCCCTTAGTGTAAAGCATAACGTCTCCGATCTACACCTGTGCAGTGATTCGCCTCCGCGCTGGCGCAGATTAGGCCGGCTCGAACCGGCACCCTTTCCGCCCCCCGATGTCGACGCGCTATTAAAAGCGTGGCTCAACGACGAACAGCAGGGGGCATGGTGGGCAAACGGGCAGGTGGATTTTGCCGTCACCCTCGCAGGCAATCAGCGTCTTCGCGGCAGTGCGTTTACGCACATGAAGGGCGTGTCGATCGTCTTGCGACTGTTGCCGCTCGCCTGTCCACAGCTTTCAACCTTGGGTGTCCCCCGGGCGATCCCGGAGCTGCTCTCAAATGACAGCGGCCTGATACTGGTCACGGGCGCGACCGGCAGCGGTAAATCGACCACCCTCGCCGCTATGGTCGATTTCCTCAACCACCATACTGACGGGCATATTCTGACGCTCGAAGATCCGGTTGAGTTTATGTATCAGAGTGAGCGTTGCCTGATCCAGCAGCGGGAGGTAGGCCAGCATAGCCCGTCCTTTGCCGAGGCGCTGCGTGGTGCGCTGCGTGAAGATCCGGATGTCATCCTGCTGGGTGAGCTACGCGACAGTGAGACGATCCGCCTGGCGCTGACGGCGGCAGAGACCGGGCATCTGGTGCTCGCGACCCTGCACACGCGCGGAGCGTCGCAGGCCATAGAGCGGCTGGTGGACACCTTCCCGGCGCAGGAGAAAGATCCGGTGCGTAATCAGCTGGCAGGCAGCCTGAGAGCGGTTCTGGCGCAAAAGCTGCGTCAGGACGTACAGGGCGGGCGCGTGGCGCTTTATGAACTGTTGGTGAACACCCCGGCGGCGGCAAACCTGATCCGCGAAGGCAAAACGTGGCAGCTTCCCGGCATCATTCAGACCGGCCAGCAGGCGGGAATGCAAAACTTTGAGCAGAGCCTGGCAGAGCGGCGGGCGCAGGGGCGGCTATAGGCCCCGGCGCTCAGTAACCCTGTTCGAAATAGCTTTCGAGGATGATGACGGCAGAGGCTGAATCCACGCTGCCTTTGTTCAGCGCCCGAAAGCCGCCGTGCTCAAACAGGCCAGCGCGCGCCTCGACGGTGCTCAGACGCTCGTCGTGCAGTTTGACCGATACGCCAAAGCGGCCGTGAATTTTGTTAGCGAACTTGCGCGCGCGGGCGGTGAGCGGCTGTTCTGTGCCGTCCATGTTCAGCGGTAACCCGACGATCACGTCGTCTGGCTGCCACTCTTTCAGCAGGCGTTCGATAAGGTTCCAGTCAGGCGTGCCGTCGCTGGCCTTTAGCGCCGTCAACGGGCGCGCTGTGCCCGTGATGCGTTGACCCACGGCGACGCCGATGCTTTTGGTGCCGAAATCGAAGGCCAGAAGCGTTCCGCTCATTATGCGTGCCCCGCGACGCCAGGCATGGTCAGAATATCAATGCCAATCAGTTTTGCCGCGTCACGCCAGCGATCGGCGATGGGGGTTTTGAACAGAATGTTCATATCTGCAGGAGCCGTCAGCCATGCGTTATCGAGGATCTCTTGTTCCAGCTGGCCTTTTTCCCACGAGGCGTAGCCCAGCGCAACCAGCACTTCAGACGGCTGATTCGCGGTTCCGAGCGTTTCAAGCACGTCGCGAGAGGTAGTGACAACGGTATTATCGGAGATGCGGATACTGGAAGAGAAAATCGGCGGCGTATGGAGGATAAAACCACGATCTTCAGCGAGCGGGCCGCCAAGCATTACCGGTTTATCGAGACGGATCTCCGGCAGGCGCTCTTCAGTGGCGATCTTCAGCTTGTCCAGAATCCCTTCAACCTGCAGGTTTTCCAGCGGCTTGTTGATGATGATCCCCATCGCGCCGTCTTCATTATATTCACAAATATACACTACGGAGCGGCGGAAAATCGGGTCCTGGAGAGCAGGCATGGCAATAAGAAAGTGATGCTGTAAATTCATTGTCAGAGGTACTGTTTCCTGGTTTAAAAAGCGACAGCGCCCAGTATGGGGACAAACTCAGGCGCTGTCACAGGTTATTTCTGTAAACGTTTTTCGATAGCGTCCATCAGCATTCCGGTGATCGAAATCGGGAATTCCGCTTCAATTTCACGAATGCAGGTCGGGCTGGTAACGTTCACTTCGGTCAGGCGATCGCCGATGATGTCCAGGCCAACGAAGATCAGGCCTTTGGCTTTCAGCGTAGGGCCAACGCGGCGGGCAATCTCCCAGTCGCTTTCGGTCAGTGGACGCGGCTCACCGCGACCGCCGGCCGCCAGGTTACCGCGGGTTTCGCCGCCCTGCGGAATACGCGCCAGGCAGTAAGGCACCGGTTCGCCATCCACTACCAGCACGCGCTTATCGCCGTCGACGATAGCAGGCAGATAGTTCTGCGCCATGCAGTAACGCGTGCCCAGCTCGGTCAGGGTTTCGGCAATCACGCCAATGTTCGGGTCGCCTTCCTTCACGCGGAAGATAGACGCGCCGCCCATGCCGTCCAGCGGCTTCATGATGATATCGCGGTGCTTCTGCCAGAACTCTTTTAGCTGTGCCTTGCTGCGCGTTACCAGTGTTTCCGGCGTCAGGTCTGAGAACCAGGCGGTGTAGAGCTTCTCGTTACAGTCGCGCAGGCTCTGCGGCTTGTTGACGATCAGCGTGCCTTTCTCTTCTGCGCGCTCAAGGATATAGGTGCAGTAGATGAACTCGGTATCGAAAGGCGGATCTTTGCGCATCAGGATCGCATCGAGATCGGCAAGCTGGATATCCTGCTCGGCGCCGAAGTCGTACCATTTGTCATAGTTCTGCTCGACGTTAACGATGCGGGTACGCGCGCGGGCTTCACCGTTGATCAGGTAGAGATCGTTCATCTCCATATAGTGGAGCTCATAGCCGCGACGCTGTGCTTCCAGCAGCATGGCGAAGCTGGAATCTTTCTTGATGTTAATGTTTGCGATGGGGTCCATCACGATGCCGAGCTTGATCATGTTCTTCTCCGTTAATGGGTCAACCCAGATCGCCAAACCGTACCTGTAGCGCGGTAATGGCTGTGAGTGCCGTTGTCTCAGTGCGCAGAACGCGAGGTCCCAACAGAATATCAGTAAACTGGTAGCGTGCCGTCATCGCAATTTCGTCAGCCGACAGGCCGCCTTCCGGGCCAATCAGCAGGCGTACGCGCTCGACGGGCAGCGGCAGCGTATTGATGCTGGCGCTGGCGCGCGGATGGAGATTGAGCTTCAGGCCGCTCTCCTCTTCCGCACACCAGGCTTCCAGGTCCATCGCCGGACGGATCTCCGGAATACGGTTGCGGCCGCTCTGTTCACACGCCGCAATGGCGATTTTCTGCCACTGCTGGATTTTCTTGTTCAGACGTTCCGCGTCCAGTTTAACGCCACAGCGCTCAGAAAAAAGTGGCGTAATGAGGCTTACGCCCAGTTCAATGGATTTCTGAATGGTGAATTCCATCTTCTCACCGCGCGACATCACCTGGCCCAGGTGAATGTGCAGCGGCGATTCACGGTCATCCACGTCGCCGCGCAGCACCTTAACGTGCACGCTTTTTTTATCCGCACGGGTGATATGTGCGTCGAAAACCTGATTGGACCCGTCAAACAGCTGTATTGCCTGGCCTGCGCCCATGCGCAGCACGCGGCCAACGTGGTTGGCGGCTTCATCAGACAGGGCTATTTCGCTGCCTGCGGTAATCAGTTCAGGGTGGTAGATGCGAGGAGTGCGCATAGTCAGAAATTCCGTGTGTAATGCAATATAGGCGAATTGCCGCTAGTGTAGGTTAGCTCTTTTGCGCCTGGCAAGCCCGCTGGACGTAAGGGTTATGATTCCCCTGGACTTTAGCGATGCGTTCGTCGCGCTGGCATTCCCACTCCGTCACCGGATACTGCTTGTCCCAGGCATTAAACAGCTGAGTTTGCTGGCGGGACAGGTTGAGTTCGTAACGGTCGCGCATATAGAAATAGGTGCGGGCAATGCTGCCGCGCGCGCGGGCCGGTGGCTCAGCGACCTTCTCTTTGAAATCCACCTTCATGGCGCACTGTCCGTACTGGCCTTCGCCGCCGTTCCACTGGCTGTACATAAAGTTGCCGCGATCGCCGTTCACTTCGCCCACCGCAGGCTGTAGGTTGTGCATATCGCTTTCCATCTGACGGTAGACCGGATCTTTGGAACAGTTTTTGCGTCCGCCATCCTGCCAGCACTGGCGCTGATGGCCGAACTGCCATGCCGGAACCACATGTTCCCATTCAATTCGGCTGGCGCGGTTCTCGTTTTTGCGTACCTGATAGCCGCAGGACTGGAGATCAACAACGCCCTTCTTGCCCTGCCAGTTAATTTTGCAGCCGCAGTAAAAATCGCCGGGTACATCGGCGTTAACCTTAACGCCCGCGGCCTTAGCCTGGGAGAAACTGTGAATACCGTCGGCCAGAGCGTGGCCGGAGAGCGCCGTCGCCAGGAAGGCAACCGCGAGAGAGAAATTACGGGACATCTTACACTCCGTGTCAAAACGAGCCCGCAACGTAACGAATGTTGTTTCTGTATGCAATCAGTCAGATCAGGAAAGTTCCTGATAGTTCTTATAGTTACTCTGCAACCAGCGGTTCGCCGCACTTTACGCAGCGGTAGGTCGCTTCACCGCGCACCACGCGGTTATGGCGCCGGACGGTAAGCTGATGCTGCTGGCACCGGCAGCGGTAGGGGAACGTATTGGTGCGTACTGATTCAAGCTCGAACTGATGGGTGCGGCGAGCCGGAACGCCAAGCACGGCTTCCATCATCCACTTCCACTCTTTCCCGTGCGGCGCCACGCGGCCAAAATGCTTCCACACCAGAAGATGCGCCAGCTCGTGAGGAACCACTTCATCGATAAACGCCTGCTGGTTTTCCATCATCAGCACCGGATTCAGGCGGATCTCATAGGATTCCAGCCAGGCCGTTCCGGCAGAGGTGCCGCGCTGCTGATAGACGAGCTTTGGCTCAGGGTAATTGCGGCCAAGCTTCAGGTTGGCCTGGGCAAGTTTTTCCCGCAGGCTGCGCATAACGGCTTGCTGAATGGCGATGGGGAGACGGGGAGCTTTCATAGGGGCAGAGCATAAAGCGCGAAGCGGGGAGGCGCAAGAGGCACCTCCCCGACAGGGTGATTAGTCGTGTGCGCCAATCTCGCGCAGCGGACGACCTTTCATCAGGTTACGTTCGATGTGTTCCAGCGAAACGTGTTTGGTTTCTGGAACCAGCCAGATAGTCAGAACAATAAAGAACAGGTTCAGACCAGAGTAGACCCAGAAGGTGTTGGCGTTGCCCAGGGTGTTGAGCATGGTCAGGAACGTTGCGCCGACGATCATGTTGGCAATCCAGTTGGTCGCGGTAGAGCAGGTGATACCAAAATCACGTCCCTTCAGCGGCTGGATTTCAGAGCACAGCACCCAAATCAGCGGACCGGCGCTCATCGCAAATCCGACGATAAACATCAGCAGCATTGCCACGGCAAAGTACTGTGCGCTCGGTGAGTGAATGCCTACATGCATCATGGTGCCGAGCACGCCCATCCCGACGGCCATCACCAGGAAGCCCAGCGTGAGCGTTGGCTTGCGTCCCCAGCGGTCAACCAGGCCGATAGCGATAAAGGTCGCCAGCACGTTGGTCAGGCCGACGATAACGGTGCCCCACATCTGCTCGGTGGTATTGGTATACCCCGCCAGCTCAAAGATTTTTGGCGCGTAGTACATGATGACGTTCATCCCGGTGAACTGCTGCATCACCTGCAGGAGCACGCCAAGGAACACCGCGCGGCGGAAGTTGCTGTTCTCTTTGAACAGCGCCCAGCCGGACTGCTTCACCTGCAGGCTTTCGCGGATCTCTTCCAGCTCGTTTTTGGCCTCTGCGCTGGTATCGCGCAGGCGCAGCAGCACGCGTTCCGCGTCGTGGAAGCGGCGTTTGGCGGCAAACCAGCGCGGGCTGTCCGGCAGGAAGAACACGCCAATCAGCAGCAGAATGGCCGGGATGATGATAACGCCCAGCATCCAGCGCCATGCGCCGCTGTAGCTAAAGGCGGTATCCGAGAGATAGGCACCCAGAATACCGATGGTGATCATCAGCTGATACATCGAAATCATGCTGCCGCGGATTTTCTCCGGCGCGATTTCAGACAGGTACAGCGGAGCAGTATACGACGCGACGCCAACGGCCAGGCCGAGCAGCACGCGGGAGACCAGCAGCACTTCAACGTTCGGTGCGGCGGCAGAGAACAGCGAACCGGCAACGAACAGGATCGCGCCGATCATCAGGCTCTTTTTACGCCCGAGCTTGAAGGAGAGCCAGCCGCTGCCGACGGCACCGACGGCCGCACCAAACATCATGGAGCTTACGACCCACTCCTGGGTGTGAGCGCTAATCTGGAACTCGTCGGTAATGAAGGGTAGTGCACCGGCAATCACGCCGATATCCAGGCCAAAGAGTAATCCTGCCAGGGCTGCGAGGAAGCAGACGAAGAAGGTCATCGCCTTGTTGGACGTACGCCCCTGTTTTTTATTGTCAGGCATTATGCCCTCCAGTTGGGTTATCAGTTTTGTCGATGTTAAGGGTAGGTGAGTGATCCGTAAAAATATGTGAGACAAATCACATTGGTGTAATCGGTTACACTAACGTGCAACCGTAAATATTATTAAAGCTTTGAAAATATAGAGGTAAAAGCGGTGATGCGCATCGCGTTTATTTCAATTTCAGACTTAACTGAAATGAAATGTAACAGCAGAAGAAAGGCGATCGCGCAAAGGGATTATTCTGAAAGCGGGATATATTTGGCGTGGTGTAAACGGTTTCAAATATTACCGGGTAAGGCGCAGCTGCCACCCGACACAAAAAAGGCCAGCACAAAGGCTGGCCTGTTTAACGCTGCGAGTCGATTACTTCAGACCGGCAGCATCACGCAGCAGGGCGGCTTTGTCGGTTTTTTCCCATGGGAAATGTTCACGACCAAAGTGACCGTATGCCGCGGTTTCCTTGTAGATTGGGTGCAGCAGATCCAGCATCTGAATCAGGCCGTATGGACGCAGGTCGAAGAACTCGCGCACCAGCAGGGTCAGCTGTTCTGAAGGCACTTTTTCAGTACCGAAGGTTTCAACCATGATGGAGGTGGGTTCCGCCACGCCGATTGCGTAGGAAACCTGAATCTCACAGCGGTCAGCCAGGCCTGCAGCAACGATGTTTTTCGCAACATAACGTGCAGCGTATGCGGCAGAGCGGTCAACTTTAGACGGGTCTTTACCGGAGAACGCGCCGCCACCGTGACGCGCCATACCGCCGTAGGTATCAACGATAATTTTACGACCGGTCAGGCCGCAGTCGCCCATTGGTCCGCCGATAACGAAGCGTCCGGTTGGGTTGATGAAGAATTTTGTCGCAGAGCTCAGCCATTCGGTCGGCAGAACCGGCTTGATGATCTCTTCCATCACTGCTTCCTGCAGGGATTTCTGGTCAATATCTTCAGAGTGCTGGGTAGAGAGAACCACCGCATCAATACCGACGATTTTACCGTCGTCGTACTGGAAGGTGACCTGGCTTTTCGCATCCGGGCGCAGCCACGGCAGGGAGCCGTTTTTACGCACTTCAGCCTGACGCTGCACCAGACGGTGTGCGTAGGTGACAGGTGCTGGCATCAGCACGTCGGTTTCGTTGGTCGCGTAGCCGAACATCAGGCCCTGGTCGCCTGCGCCCTGTTCCAGCGGATCGGCACGGTCAACGCCCTGGTTAATGTCCGGGGACTGCTTGCCGATGGCGCTCAGTACCGCACATGAATTGGCATCAAAGCCCATATCAGAATGTACATAACCGATCTCACGCACCGTGTTGCGGGTGATCTCTTCGATATCAACCCATGCGCTGGTGGTGATCTCACCGCCAACCAGAACCATGCCGGTTTTGACATAGGTTTCACACGCTACGCGCGCTTTAGGATCCTGGGTCAGGATCGCATCCAGCACCGCATCGGAGATTTGGTCAGCAATTTTATCAGGATGTCCTTCTGATACGGACTCGGACGTAAACAGGTGTTTTGCCATTTTTTATTTCACCTAAGAGGAATTTGGTTAGCTCAAGCTGCTGTGTGGAATAGCCATAGGAGATAATTCTACCAAGGCCTGCAGGATTTTGACACTGGCAGTCTGAGTGTTAATCAGTATGGATGGATTAACATCTGGACGTCTATTTTAGGTCACTTCTTCACCCGATTTCCAGTTTTTTTTGACTCACCTCTCACTGCGTTGAAAACACGGCTGGAAATATTTCCTGACGGCGCTGGCAACGGGCGCATTTTTGTTTTGCTTTTTAGCCACCTTCTCGGTATAAAACGCGGCGCGCGGAACGCGATCGCGCAACCCGCATTTTAGTCTGCAAACCTGCCGATGTTAGACCCATCTCGGCGCTTCTCAGGATCTTCAGAGACGCTTGCGTGCTCTGAAAAACTGAACAAGGGCGCTCTTGTTTATACAAGAGTTTTCTCGTGGTTTCGCCGAACCTGTCATACAGAGTTCGGATACGTGTTTTACAATGATATGAATAAGAAACCGGTCGCACGGTCTGGATTTCAGCATACTCTGCTGGGAAACGGAGCCGTTTATGGGTTGTTATCGCCGTATAACGCTGCGATAGTAGTCAACTGTTTTACACTTAATACAAAGAGTTGAGGTTCGCTATGTCTGACGACATGTCTTCTTTTTCGCCTTCGTCAGCGGGCGAACAGGGTGTACTACGTTCTATGCAGGAGGTTGCGATGAGCTCCGAGGAAGCCAGCAAGATGCTGCGCACCTACAATATTGCCTGGTGGGGCAATAACTACTACGACGTCAACGAGCTGGGCCACATCAGCGTTTGCCCGGACCCTGACGTTCCTGACGCGCGCGTGGATCTCGCCAAGCTGGTGAAAGCCCGTGAAGCGCAGGGCCAGCGTTTGCCTGCACTGTTCTGCTTCCCGCAGATCCTGCAACATCGCCTGCGTTCCATCAACGCCGCCTTCAAGCGCGCGCGTGAATCCTACGGCTATAAAGGCGACTACTTCCTGGTTTACCCGATCAAGGTCAACCAGCACCGCCGCGTGATTGAATCCCTGATCCACTCCGGCGAACCGCTGGGCCTGGAAGCAGGCTCTAAAGCGGAACTGATGGCCGTTCTGGCGCACGCGGGCATGACCCGTTCGGTGATCGTCTGTAACGGCTATAAAGACCGTGAATACATTCGACTGGCGCTGATTGGCGAAAAGATGGGCCACAAGGTCTATCTGGTTATCGAGAAGATGACCGAAATCGCTATCGTGCTGGAAGAGGCCGAGCGTCTGAACGTCATCCCGCGCCTCGGCGTGCGTGCGCGTCTGGCGTCGCAGGGTTCCGGTAAATGGCAGTCCTCCGGCGGCGAAAAATCCAAGTTCGGCCTTGCGGCGAACCAGGTGCTTCAGCTGGTGGAAATCCTGCGCGAGCGCGGTCGTCTGGACAGCATTCAGCTGCTGCACTTCCACCTCGGCTCGCAGATGGCCAACATTCGCGACATCGCCACCGGCGTGCGTGAATCGGCGCGTTTCTACGTTGAGCTGCACAAGCTCGGCGTGAATATTCAGTGCTTCGACGTGGGCGGCGGCCTGGGCGTGGACTACGAAGGTACCCGCTCGCAGTCCGACTGCTCCGTGAACTACGGCCTGAACGAATACGCTAACAACATCATCTGGGCGATTGGCGATGCCTGTGAAGAGAACGGCCTGCCGCACCCGACGGTGATCACCGAATCCGGCCGCGCGGTGACCGCGCACCATACGGTGCTGGTCTCTAATATCATCGGCGTTGAGCGTAGCGAAATCACCGAAGCGACGCCTCCGGCAGACGATGCCCCGCGTTCCCTGCAAAGCATGTGGGAAACCTGGCAGGAGATGCACGAGCCGGGCACGCGACGTTCCCTGCGTGAATGGCTGCACGACAGCCAGATGGACCTGCACGATATTCACGTGGGCTACTCTTCAGGCACCTTTAGCCTGCAGGAGCGCGCGTGGGCGGAGCAGCTCTATCTCAACATGTGCCATGAAGTGCAGAAGCAGCTCGACCCGAGCAACCGCGCGCACCGTCCGATTATCGACGAGCTGCAGGAGCGTATGGCGGACAAAATGTACGTCAACTTCTCGCTGTTCCAGTCGATGCCGGATGCCTGGGGTATCGACCAGCTGTTCCCTGTTCTGCCGCTGGAAGGGCTGAACCACGCTCCGGAACGTCGTGCGGTGCTGCTGGACATCACCTGCGACTCTGACGGCGCTATCGACCACTACGTTGACGGCGACGGTATTGCAACGACGATGCCAATGCCGGAGTACGACCCGGAGAACCCGCCGATGCTGGGCTTCTTTATGGTCGGCGCGTATCAGGAGATCCTCGGCAACATGCACAACCTGTTCGGTGATACCGAAGCGGTTGACGTGTTCGTCTTCCCTGACGGCAACGTGGAAGTTGAGCTGTCTGATGAAGGGGACACCGTGGCGGACATGCTCGAATACGTTCAGCTGGATCCGAAAAAACTGCTCACCCAGTTCCGCGACCAGGTGAAAAACACCGGTCTGGACGACGCGCTGCAGCAGCAGTTCCTGGAAGAGTTTGAAGCGGGTCTGTACGGGTACACCTACCTGGAAGACGAGTAAGGCATCCGCCTTTCCCCTCACCCCAGCCCTCTCCCCAAAGGGGAGAGGGTGTTCAATTTCCCTCTCCCCTTTGGGGAGAGGGTTAGGGTGAGGGGCAAAGACCGCACAATGCCCTATACTCTCTTGAACCCGTATGAATTACCGGCGATAATTCGCCCCAATTAGCGATTTACGAATCAATCCCTTCCTCGTCGGGCTTAACGACGCGGAAGGGATTTTTTTTCATCTGTTTTTAATGTATCGACTTTATAAGAGGTCAGGACATGAGCACTTTAGGTCATCAGTACGATAACTCTCTGGTATCTAACGCGTTTGGTTTTTTACGCCTTCCAATGAACTTCCAGCCGTACGACAGCGACGCTGACTGGGTGATCACCGGCGTACCGTTCGACATGGCAACGTCCGGTCGCGCGGGCGGGCGTCACGGCCCGGCAGCAATCCGTCAGGTGTCTACTAACCTGGCATGGGAGCACAACCGCTTCCCGTGGAACTTCGACATGCGCGAGCGCCTGAACGTGGTGGACTGCGGTGACCTGGTGTACGCCTTCGGCGACGCGCGTGAAATGAGTGAAAAGCTGCAGGCGCACGCCGAGAAGCTGCTGGCAGCCGGCAAGCGCATGCTCTCCTTCGGCGGTGACCACTTCGTGACCCTGCCGCTGCTGCGCGCCCACGCAAAGCACTTCGGTAAAATGGCGCTTGTGCACTTTGATGCGCATACCGACACTTATGCGAACGGCTGTGAGTTCGACCACGGCACCATGTTCTACACCGCGCCGAACGAAGGCCTGATCGACCCGAACCACTCGGTGCAGATCGGTATCCGCACAGAGTTCGACAAAGACAACGGCTTCACCGTGCTGGACGCGGGCCAGGTTAACGATCGCGGCGTGGACGATATTCTGGCTCAGGTTAAGCAGATCGTCGGCGACATGCCTGTCTACCTGACCTTTGACATCGACTGCCTGGATCCGGCGTTTGCACCTGGTACCGGTACCCCGGTCATCGGCGGCCTGACCTCAGACCGCGCGATCAAGCTGGTCCGCGGCCTGAAGGATCTGAACATCGTCGGAATGGACGTGGTAGAAGTGGCTCCGGCCTATGACCAGTCCGAGATCACCGCGCTGGCCGCGGCGACCCTGGCGCTGGAAATGCTCTACATTCAGGCGGCGAAAAAAGGCGAATAAGCCTTACGCGCTCACTGCTGCTGCGCGACGCATGCGCAGCAGCAGCATTCCGCCCGCCAGCAGGGTGATAACCTGCGACACCACCAGAACCGAAAAGCCTGAGCTTACCGACCCCACCGATTTCATCACCATCCCCATCAGCAGCGGAATAAACGCCGCGCAGATATTGCCGATCCCATTAATAATGCCGTACGCGCTGCCCACCGCCTCCCGCGCGGCGTGATGCTGGATCACCGCAGGAATAGCCGCCCCCTGAAGCCCCCAGAACACGTTGGCAGACAGCATAAACAGCGCGAGCCATGCGGGCTGATGGCTGAGCATCAGGGCTACCACGGAGAGTGCCGTCAGCGTGCCGCCCACCACAAACAGCACCGGGGCCTGCTCCGGACGCATTTTGTCGAGCAGCACGCCGCCCAGAAACTTTGACCCCAGGCTCAGCAGGAAGGGAATGGCCGCAAGCATGCCCGTCGCGTGCAGCGAGAAGTGGTGTTCATCACGCAGCCATGCGGGCAGCCACGCGCTGCTGCCCCACAGATAGCTCAGCGTGGCGATTTCAACCAGCAGGATCCTGCCCAGCAGCGGCGTTTGCCAGGCCAGCGTGAAGGTGCGAACAAACCCCGGTTTTTTCATCGTCACCGGGCTACGCGGCGCGGGCAGAAAACGCCAGATGAGCCCGCCGCCCAGCACCAGATTCATCACCGCCAGCGCGTAAAAAGACCCGGCCCAGCCCAGATTCGCCATCAGCCAGGTGACCAGCGGAAAGCCCACGGCCAGCCCGAGAGAGACGCCCAGCGCGGTGACGGCGTTGGGTTTGCCGATCTCTTGCGCGCTAAAGTTATCGCTGATAAAGCGCGTTTTCAGCGAAAAGAGCGGCCCTTCGGCAATGCCTAAAATCAGGCGTGCGACGAGCATCCCCATCAGCGAGCCAAGCAGCGGTGAAACCGCGCAGACCACGGCCCAAATCGCAATGCTGCTTAACAATCCCTGCCGGTAATGGAGCTTGCTTTCAATAACCGGCGTTAATAATAAAGCCGAAAAGCCATAACCCAGCAGAAAGCAGGTCATCAGCATTCCCTGTAACATTCTGTTTTCATTTAGCTGAAAATGTTCGGCAAATTCCGGATTTAAAATCATTACCGAGATATTTACCCGGTCGATGTAGGAAATAATAATCAGTAATAACAGTGCGATTGTGCCTTGCCATCTTGCCGTCATCATGCCCGCCTTACGCTTTTATCTGTTTATATTTTTATCAGTGTGATTGTCACGGGGCTAAAATGGTTCATGGGTGAAACTCATTGTTTATTAACAATAAATAAAAATTAAGTTTCACAGGTGAAACACTGAAGATGTGACGTTACTTTATTTTTAAGGAACAAAAAGAAAAGAAGTCAATATGTTTTATTAAAAATGACAGGCCATTAAGAAATCGTATTTATCACGGCGTAATAATGAAAATTTCATATCGCTGCATTTTTTCGTGATCCTTTGCACACTTAGTTAATTAATTGCCGATCGATTAACAAATTCTTCACACTTGCGCTTGACGAAACATTCATCGCTTTTATATTGACCGTATTAAATAAGAAACAGAGTTTCATATATGAAACAAAAGCCTGGAGGATCGTGATGAGCTGGATAGGCGTATGTGACGCAGAACAAGTACAGGAAGATTTCCCTTTTAGCGGCAGCGTAGACGGCAAAGAGATCGGCGTTTACCTGATTGACGGTGAATATTACGCGCTGGAAGACGTATGCCCGCACGCTTATGCCCTGCTGAGCCAGGGCTTTGTGGAGGACGGAAAAGTTGAATGTCCCCTGCATGAGGCGGTATTCGACGTTAAAACCGGCCAGTGCCTGCACGGTCCCGGCGGCCGGAACCTCAACCGCTACCCGGTACGGGTCTTTGAAAATCAAATCCAGATAACCTTCGTTGAGGAGACGGTGGCATGAGCGACACCCTGAATTTTAACCCGGCGCTGCCGGAAAGCCGCCAGTTTACCCCGCCGGCAGAGGGCGGTAACGGCGCAATCCACAAGCCGGGTGATTACACCAACCTGATCTGGCAGACCCGCAGCCGCGAGCCGGAAAGCTGGGAAGTGAATCTTATCGCCACGCTGGAAGAACTCTTTGAACAGGGCGTTGAAACCCTACCGGAGCTGGTCAACGGGCTGAACGCGGTGCGCATGCACGACCAGCAGGGCGAGCCGTGGAGCGACGCCAGCTTCCAGGCATTCTTACAGGTTAACGGCTACTGAGGGCAACGCGATGACGACGACCGTACAAAACTATCTCGATAAAGGCCTGCGCGGCCTCTGGTATCCGGTACTGGCAAGCTGGGAAGTGCAGTCTGCTCCTGTGGGCATCACCCGCCTGGGCGAGCAGATTGTGGTCTGGCGCAACAAAGACGGCCAGCTGCAGGCGCTGGAAGACCGCTGCCCGCACCGCGGCGCGCGCCTGTCGATGGGCTGGAACCTCGGCGACCGCATCGCCTGCTGGTATCACGGCGTGGAGGTGGCGGGCAACGGCGAAGTAAAGGACGTGCCCGCCGTGGACAAATGCCCGCTGGTCGGCCAGCAGTGCGTGCGCAGCTATAACGTGCAGGAGGCGCACGGCGCCATCTTCCTCTGGTTCGGCGTTACCGCTGACCAGCAGCCGGACGAGCTGACCTTCCCGGATGAACTTGCCGACACGGAGAACTTCAGCAACTTCCTCTGCACCGCCGCGTGGAAGTGCAACTACCAGTATGCGCTGGAAAACGTGATGGACCCGATGCACGGCACCTATCTGCATTCGTCCTCGCACTCGATGGCGGAAGGGGATCGCAAGGCCGACATGGTGCTCCAGCCGACCAAAACCGGCTTTATTTTCGAGAAAAAAGGGCAGAGCGGCGTCAACTTCGACTGGGTGGAGCTGGGCAACAGCGGCACCTGCTGGATGCGCCTCTCCATTCCGTACAAGAAGCGCTTCGGACCTGGCGGCCACTTCTTCATCGTCGGCATGGTGGTGCCGGAAGATAACGACAACTGCCGCGTCTTCTTCTGGCGCATCCGCCGCGTGCAGGGCTGGCAGCGCGATATGTGGCGCTTCATGTACCGCAACCGTCTGGAAAAACTGCACTGGGAAGTGCTGGAGCAGGACCGCGTGGTGCTGGAAAGCCTGGCCCCAAACGCCCGCGACCATGAATATCTCTACCAGCACGACGTTGGCCTTTCCCGCCTGCGCCGCATGATGCAAAAGGCCGCAAAAGAGCAGATGGCCGCGCGCGAAGAACAGCAGGGTGCCGCCTGATGAACGGGCTGCTGAGCGGAAAGCGCATCGTGGTGACCGGCGCCGCGCGCGGGCTGGGCTACCACTTTGCCAAAGCCTGCGCGGAGCAGGGTGCGAAGGTAGTGATGTGCGACATCCTCCAGGGCGAGCTGGCCGAAAGCGCCCACGGGCTGAGCGAGCAGGGCTATGCGATCGAATCGCACGCTATCGATCTGGCCGATCCGCATTCTATTGAGCAGGCGTTTAGCGCCATTGGCGAGCAGGGGCCGATTGACGGCCTGGTCAACAACGCGGCGATGGCGACCGGCGTGGGCGGCAAAAATATGCTCGATTACGATCCGGACCTGTGGGACCGCGTGATGAGCGTGAACGTCAAAGGCACCTGGCTGGTCACGCGCGCCGCGGTGCCGCTGCTTCGCGAAGGGGCGGGCATTGTGAACGTGGCGTCCGACACCGCGCTGTGGGGCGCGCCGCGCCTGATGGCCTACGTCGCCAGCAAGGGCGCAGTGATTGCCATGACCCGCTCGATGGCGCGCGAGCTTGGCGAAAAGCGCATTCGAATCAACGCCATCGCGCCGGGCCTGACCCGCGTCGAGGCAACCGAATATGTGCCCGCCGAACGCCATCAGCTCTACGAAAACGGCCGCGCGCTCGCGGGGGCGCAGCAGCCGGAAGACGTCACCGGCAGCGTGGTCTGGCTGTTAAGCGATCTGTCGCGGTTCATCACCGGACAGCTGATCCCGGTCAACGGCGGTTTTGTCTTTAACTGAGGTATGGCGATGATGGCAAACGATCGGGAAGTGAAGTATCTGGTGCCGGGGCTGGAGCGCGGTTTACAGCTGCTGTTGGCCTTTGGCGAGCAGCATCGCGAACTGACCTTTGCCGAGCTGCACCGGCTGGTGGATATGCCGAAGGCGACCGCCTACCGCGTAGTGCAGACGCTGGAATATATGGGGTTTCTGGAGCGTAACGCGCGCACCAACACCTTCTCGCTGGGCATGAACGTGCTGCGCCTGGGCTTTGAGTACATCGCCTCGCTTGACGTGGCGCAGGTTGGCCAGCCGGTCATCGAGCAGCTGCGCGACCTGAGCCAGTGCAGCAGCCACCTGGCGATCCGCGACGGGCGCGACATTATCTACATCGCCCGCGTCAGCGCCGCCGGATCGCGCATTAATCAGGTCAGCATCGGCACCCGCCTGCCGGTGCACTGCACCTCGCTGGGCCGTATGCTGCTGACCGATATTTCCCGCGCCGAGTTTGAACAGCTGTTCCCGCACGAGCGCCTGCCGGGCAACGCGCCGGGGCAGCTTCACGATCGCGAAGCCCTGTGGCAGATGGTGCAGCAGGACAAAGCCCGCGGGTACGTGATCGGCGAATCCTTCTTCCGCCACGGCATCTCCTCCATCGTCTACCCGGTGTATGACCGAAGCGGACGCGTGGCGGCGGTGGTCAGCATTCTGGTGCCGTCGGAGGAGATCCCGCAGACCGACCGCGAGCGCCTGCAAAACGAGGTTCGCCTCGCGGCGGATAAAATTTCTGGCTTCTTAGGGTATCTGTCACAGGCCAGTTAAATCAGTGAGTTAACGTCAGGCGCTTTGCTGCGTCGGGCATGTTTTACGCCCAATTTGGGCCAGATGAGGCAACGAACGATGAGTGTAACCGGAATTGAAAAGCTGGAATTTGGCGTAGAAGACCTGACGCACTGCGCCAAATTTATGCGTGATTTTGGCCTGACGGGCGATGCCAGCGGCCAGCGTTTTACCACCCTGAGCGGCGCGCGCGTGGAGCTTAACCCCATCGACAGCCCCGACCTGCCGCCGGCGTTTGAGGCGGGCAACACCCTGCGCCGCATGACCTGGGCGGTTGCCAGCCGGTCAGATTTGGACGCGCTGCGCCCGAAGCTGGCGCAGCAGCCCGGCTTTCGCGAGGTGGGCGACGCGCTGGAGTGCCTCGACCCGAACGGCATGACGCTGCGTGTTCAGGTGACCCAGCAGACCGACGTGGAGCTTAACGTCGAGCCGATTAACCAGTGGGGCGACGCCCGCCGGATCGACACCCCCAGCCCGGTTTACGATCGCGCCCAGCCGATCAACGTAGGGCACGTGGTGTTCTTCGTGGAGGAGCTGGCGGCGGTAGAAAAGTTCTACCGCGAGGTGCTCGGCTTCCAGGTTTCTGACCGCTACATCAACCGCGCCGTGTTCCTGCGCTGCGGCGCGCGCGGCGGCCATCACAACCTGTTCCTGCTGCAGCTGCCGAACCGCAGGCGCGGCCTGAACCACGTGGCCTTCACCGTGCGCGACATCCATGAGGTGATCGGCGGCGGCATCGCGATGAATAAAAATGACTGGAGCACCTTTATCGGGCCGGGCCGCCATCCGGTGTCGTCGGCGTACTTCTGGTACGTCAACAGCCCGACCGGCGGCGCGTTCGAGTATTACACCAACGACGACTACCTGACCGAGAACTGGCAGCCGCGCGAGCTGGAGCACTCGCTGGTCTCCTTTACCGAATGGGCGGTGGAAGGTGGGATTGACCACGACACGCGCCGCCAGCAGAAAAAGCCGGAGGCGGTATGACGTCGCGCATTGTCATTATCGGCGGCGGCCAGGCGGGCGGCTGGGCGGCGAAAACCCTTCGCGACGAAGGCTTCGAGGGCGAGATTTGCGTGGTGGCAGAAGAGGCGTGGGATTTCTACGAGCGTCCTCCGCTTTCAAAAGCGTCTCTGCTGGAGCCGGACGCGGCGCTCCCGAGACTGTTTACCGACGAGGCGCAGCGGGCGCTGAACCTGACCTGGCGCCGTCCGCTGCGCGCGGAGCAGATCGACCGCGAGGCGAAAACGGTGCGTTTGAGCAACGGTGAACGCCTTAGTTACAACATCCTTTTGATCGCCACCGGAGGGCGGGCGCGCCTGCCGGGTGAGGCGTGGGCAGCGCATCCGCAGGTCTATACCCTGCGCCACTGGCATGACGCGCAGCGCCTTAAAGCGCGTCTCGCGGAAAGCCAAACTCTGGCGATTGTCGGCGGCGGCTGGATCGGCCTGGAGATTGCCGCGTCCGCGCGCAGGAGCGGCGTGACGGTCACCCTGTTCGAGCAGCAGCCCGCGCTGTGTATGCGCTCGGTAAGCGGCGAGGTGTCGCAGCGCTTAGAGGCACTCCATCGCGAGCAGGGCGTGGATATCCGTACCGGCTGCGGCGCGCTGGAGCTGGAGGACGATAACGGCCTGCCGGTTATCCACTGCGACGGCCAGCGTGAAACCTTTGATGCGGTGGTGGTGGGGATCGGCGTCGATCTCAACCTGGAGCTGGCCCGCGATGCGGGGCTGAAAACCGAGCGCGGGATCGTCGTGGATGCCCAGGGGCGAACGTCCGATCCGTTCATCTTTGCCGCGGGCGATGTGGCCCAGCACCATCGCTACGGCCTGTGCATTCAGTCGTGGGCGTTTGCCCAAAATCAGGCGGTGGCGACGGCGAAAGCGATGCTCAACCCCGATGCGCCGGGCTACGACGACGCGCCGTGGCTGTGGTCGGATCAATACCAGCACAACATTCAGATCCTGGGCATTCCGCAGCCGGGGAGCACAACGGTAGCGCGCGAAGATTCGCTGTTCTTCTCGCTGGACGAGAGTGGGCGGCTGACGCAGCTGGTGGCGTTCGACGATGCGCGCACCGTCAAGCTGGCGAAGCGCTGGATGGCGGCGGGGCGGGATCTGTCCGACGTGCCGCTCGGCGACCCGACCTTTTCACTGATGTCACTGCGATAGCTAACCCGCACCCGTAGGGGGAGAGATGACCACATTAGAGACCAACGCCGCGCCCGTTGAGGCAAGCGGTGAGGGAACCCGCACGCCTGAAAAAGCGGTGCGCTGGGCCATCCCGCTGTCGCTGCTGGCCTGCGTGCTGCTGGCGTTTTTCGACAAAATCAGCATTGCGGCGCTGTTTTCCGACACCCATTTCCAGCAGGCGATGGGCATCGATTTCGACACCACGCGCCTCGGCATTCTGATGAGCGCCTTCCTGCTGAGCTACGGCTTTTCGTCGGTGTTTTTAAGCGGACTGGGCGACAAGATTGCGCCGCTGCGCCTGCTCACCGGAATGATGGCGGTGTGGTGCGTGCTGATGGTGGCGATGGGCTTCACCCATAACTACACGCTGATGATCGTCCTGCGCATTCTGCTGGGCGTGGCGGAAGGGCCGCTGTTCCCGCTGGCCTTCGCCATCGTGCGCCACAACTTCCCGCAGCATCTGCAGGCGCGCGCCACCATGCTCTGGCTGCTGGGCACGCCGGTGGGCGCGGCGATCGGTTTTCCCCTTTCCATCTGGCTGCTGAATACCTTCGGCTGGCAGAGCACCTTCTTCGTGATGGCAATGCTCACCGTGCCGGTGCTTCTCTTTGTGCGCATCGGCCTGCGCGGGATCCGCCTGGAGGCGAAGCCCGGCACTTCGCAGGCGTCTCAGGACGAACGCCGTGCCGCGCGGCGCGAGCTGTTCGTCAGCCCGCACTTCTGGATTATCTGCATCTTTAACATCGCCTTCCTGACCTACCTGTGGGGCATCAACGGCTGGCTGCCGGGCTACCTGATTAAGGGCAAGGGCATTCATCTGGAGCACGCGGGCTGGCTGTCGTCGATGCCGTTCATCGCCATGCTGGCGGGGGAGGTCATTGGCGCGTGGCTTTCGGACAGGGTCGATAAGCGCGCGGCGGCCTGCTTTATCTCGATGGCGGGCGCGGCGGTGGGGCTTACGGCCGTAATGCACCTCGATTCCCCGCTGGCCGTTATCGCGGCGATGAGCTTCAGCACCTTTATGTGGGGCACCGGCGCGCCCAACATTTTCGCCCTGCTGGCGAAGGCCACCCATCCGCGGGTGAGCGCCACGGCGGGCGGTATTTTCAACGGGCTGGGAAACTTTGCGGGCGCGCTGTCGCCGGCGGTGATGGGCGCGCTTATTGCCTTCACCCACAGCATGGATTCCGGGCTGATTTTTCTGGCGGTGATGGCGGCGGTGGGCTGCGTCCTGTTACTGCCGCTGCTGAGACGTTACTGAGGAGAGTGTCATGACTGATTCAACCGTAACCAACACTTCAGGCATCAAACCTGACCACCTGACGATGGAAGAGTGGGTCGAGTCGCGCATCGCGCGCTTCGAGGGCCGCAAGTACGACTGGAACGCGCTGAAGTTCCAGGCCGACTTTGACCCGAAATACCGCCGGGCGCAGATGCGCTACATCGGCACCGGCGCAACGGGCGTGGCGAACGACACCAACACCGTGCAGGCGGACCATTTTACCTTCTCCACCATGGTGCTGCCGTCGAAGTGCGAAGGGCCGCTGCACCTGCACGACGACGTGGAAGAGGTGTTCTTCATGCTTAAAGGGCAGATCACGCTGATGATCCAGGACGGTGATAACTACACCGAAACCGTGCTGCGCGAGCGTGACCTGATCTCCGTTCCTGCGGGCATCTATCGCGGCCTGTTTAACCACGGGGAAGAAGAGGCGCTGATGTGCGTCATGCTGGGGACTAACAGGCCGGAAATCCCGACCTACCCCGCCGATCATCCGCTTTCCAAAGTGAAGCGGAACTAAGGGGGCATGATGACGGGTTTTCGTGAACAGGGTAGCGGCATTCCGCTGATGCTGCTGCACGGCATCAGCTCGGGCGCGGCCTCCTGGCACAAGCAGATGGCGCTGGACGGTTATCGCGTGCTGGCGTGGGACATGCCCGGCTATGGCGAAAGCCCGATGCTGGCCGTAGAGCGGGCAAGCGCGGGGGATTACGCCGACGCGCTGGCGGCGATGCTTGACCGTGCGGGCGTCTGGCAGGCGGTGCTGGTCGGCCATTCGCTCGGCGCGCTGGTCGCCAGCGCCTTTGCGGCGAAGTTCCCGGATCGCGTCATCCATCTGGTGCTGGCAGACGCCGCGCAGGGCTACGGCAACGCCGCGCCGGAGCAGCGCGAGCAGGTCTGGCGCAGCCGCGAACAGCAGATGGCGCTGGGCGGCGACATTCTCGCGCAGACCCGCGCCGCGAAGCTGCTGCGCCCCGGCGCGCGTGCGCAAGATGTTGCCACCGTGGCGTCAGGAATGCGCAAGCTGCGCCCGGAAGGCTACCTCGCCGCCGCGTGGATGCTGGCGCATGACGATATCCACGGCTGGCTCTCGCGCTACTCCGGCAATTTTGAAGTCTGGTGCGGCGAGCAGGATGCAATCACGCAGCCCGAGCTGGTGCAGGGGCTGGCGCTGCGCTACGGCATGCCGTTTGTCGCCATTCCGCAGGCCGGGCACGCCAGCTATCTCGATAACGACGCGTTTTTTAACCAACAGCTTTTACGCATTAACGAAGAGGTGCGCGATGAATGCACACATTGACGGCCGCGTGGCGGTCGTTACCGGCGGTTCGTCCGGCATTGGCTTTGAAACGCTGCGCCTGCTGCTGGGCGAGGGGGCAAAAGTGGCTTTCTGCGGCCGCGATCCGGACCGTCTCGCCAGCGCCCGCGCGGCGCTGCAAAACGACTACCCCGACGGGGAGATTTTCGCGTACCGCTGCGACGTGCTGAAAGCCGACGAGATTCAGGCCTTCGCGGACGCGGTGCAGGCCCGCTTTGGCGGGGCGGATATGCTGATCAACAACGCCGGGCAGGGCTACGTGGCGCACTTCCACGACACCCCTCGCGAGGCGTGGCTGCACGAGGCCGAGCTGAAGCTGTTCGGGGTGATCAACCCGGTGCAGGCGTTTCAGCCTCTGCTGGAGCAGTCCGACATCGCCTCTATCACCTGCGTGAACTCCCTGCTGGCGCTGCAGCCGGAGGAGCACATGATCGCCACCTCCGCCGCCCGCGCCGCGCTGCTGAACATGACGCTCACGCTTTCCAAAGAGCTGGTGGGCAAGGGCATTCGCGTCAATTCCATTCTGCTCGGCATGGTGGAGTCCGGGCAGTGGCAGCGCCGCTTTGAGAACCGGGCGGACAAAAGCCAGAGCTGGCCGGAGTGGACGGCAGATATCGCGCGCAGGCGCGGCATTCCGATGGCGCGCCTCGGCAAGCCGCAGGAGCCCGCGCAGGCGCTGCTTTTCCTCGCCTCGCCGCTGGCCTCGTTTACCACCGGCGCCGCGCTGGACGTTTCCGGCGGCTTCTGCCGCCACCTGTAAGGACGCATCATGAAAAAGGTTATGTTAATTGGGTTTGGCGCCATGGCGCAGGCGGTGATTGAGCGTCTGCCTGCGGGCGTCGCGATCGGCTGGATCGTCGCGCGTGAGTCTCACCACGCGGCGATCCGCGCGCAGTTTGGCGATGACGTGGTGGCGCTGGCCTCCCCGATGGACTGCGCGCAAAGCCCCGATCTGGTGCTGGAATGCGCCAGCCAGCAGGCGGTGGCGCAGTATGGCGAAGCGATTTTAGGGCGCGGCTGGCATCTGGCAGTGATCTCCACCGGTGCGCTGGCGGACAGCGCGCTGGAGCAGCGCCTGCTCGCGGCGGGCGGCAGGCTGACGCTGCTCTCCGGCGCGGTTGCCGGTATCGACGGGCTGGCGGCGGCGAAAGAGGGCGGGCTTGAACGCGTGACCTATCAGTCGCGTAAAAGCCCGGCCAGCTGGCGCGGCAGCTACGCCGAGCAGCTTATCGATCTCAATTCTGTTTCTGAAGCAAAAGTCTTCTTCGAGGGCAGCGCCCGCGAGGCGGCGCGCCTGTTCCCGGCCAACGCCAACGTGGCGGCGACCGTGGCGCTCGGCGGCGTGGGGATGGACAACACCCGCGTGCAGCTGATGGTCGACCCGACAACGAAGCGCAACACCCACACGCTGCACGTGGAAGGCATGTTCGGCGAGTTCCATCTGGAGCTGAGCGGCCTGCCGCTGGCATCTAATCCTAAAACCTCCACCCTGGCGGCACTGAGCGCGGTGCGCGCCTGCCGCGAGCTGGCCCTGAGCTGAGGAGTGACGATGGACGATCTTAAGATTTTTATCGGCGGCCAGTGGCGACGCGGCGGCGGCAGCCCGATGCAGAGCCACTTCCCGGCTGACGGGTCGCTTAACGCGACGTTAAATGCGGCAAGCCTCGACGATCTGCAGGACGCGATTGAGGCCGGAGAGCAGGCCTGGCGCAATCCGGCGTGGCGCAGCAGCCTGCCGCACGTTCGCGCGAAGATCCTGCACAAGGTTGCCGATCTGATTGAGTCCCGCGTGGACGAACTGGCGCAGATGCAGAGCCGCGATAACGGCAAGCCGCTGGCGGAAGCGCGCGGGCTGGTAATGAGCGCGGCGGGAACGGCGCGCTACTTTGCCGCCGCCTGCGAGCTGCTGGAAGGGGAACTACCCACGCCGCGCCAGCCGGATCTGCTGACGCTGAGCCGCTATGAGCCGCTCGGCGTGGTAGCGGCCATCACGCCGTGGAATTCGCCGATTGCCAGCGAGATGCAGAAGGTCGCGCCGGCCATTGCTGCCGGTAACGCGGTGATCCTCAAGCCCGCCGAAGCCACGCCGCTGATGGCGCTGGAGCTGGCGCGGATTTTCGAACAGGCCGGGCTGCCCGCCGGGCTGCTGAGCGTGCTGCCGGGCAAAGGTTCGGTGATTGGCGATGCGCTGGCGCGTCACCCTAAAGTGCGAAAAATTTCCTTTACCGGCGGCACCACCACGGGCCGTCATCTGGCGCACGTGGCGGCGGAAAAGCTGATCCCGGCCTCGCTGGAGCTGGGCGGCAAATCGCCGACCATCGTGCTGGAGGATGCTGATATCGAACAGGCCGCACGCGGGATCTGCTATGGCATTTTCAGCTCGGCGGGGCAGGCGTGTATCGCCGGATCGCGGCTGTTTATCCACGAGAGCATTTACGCCCCGCTGATGGCGAGGCTGCTGGAATTAACTCGCGGGCTGCGCGTCGGACACCCGTTTACCGACGGCGTGCATGTCGGACCGCTGATCGGCGAAAAACATCGCCAGAGCGTGATCGAGTACGTCGAACTGGCGAAGCGTGAAGGGGGCCGCGTGCTGTGCGGCGGTGAGATACCCGCCGATCCCGCTCTGGCGAACGGCAGCTTCTTCCTGCCCACGATTATCGAGGGGCTGAGCAACGGCGCCCGCGCGTGCCGGGAGGAGATCTTCGGCCCGGTGCTGGTGACGATGCCGTTTCGCGATGAAGCCACGCTTATCCGCGAGGCGAACGACTCGGTTTACGGCCTGGCGGCGGGGATCTGGACCCGCGATACGGGGCGTGCCCTGCGGTTAAGCGACCAGCTGGAAGCGGGAACCGTGTGGATCAACACCTACAAAGTTTTTGCGATTTCGACCCCGTTCGGGGGCTTTAAAGAGAGCGGTCTGGGCCGCGAAAAGGGCATTCAGGGGCTGAAAGCCTGGATGCAGCAAAAGAGCATATATCTGGCGACGGGTAACAGCGTCAACCACTGGTGCGACTGAGAAAAGGGTGAGCAATGAGCGAAATGATAACCGTCGGCGACGCCATCGCCAGAACGCTGGAGCAGTATCAGGTTGAGGCCATCTACGGCGTCATCTCCATTCACAACCTGCCGATCGCGGATGCGGTTGGGCAGCGCGGGAACATCCGCTTTGTGCCCGCGCGGGGCGAGGCGGGGTCCGTCACCATGGCCGACGCCCACGGGCGCTTTTCCGGCCTCGGCGTGGCGCTGACCAGCACCGGCGCGGGCGCAGGTAACGCGGTAGGCGCGCTGGTGGAAGCCATGAACGCCTGCACGCCGCTGCTGCATTTAACCGGACAGGTGGAGAAAGCGTGGCTGGATGCCGACACCGGGTTTATCCACGAAACCCGCGATCAGCTGACCTTCCTCAAGGCCAGCTCAAAGCGGGCGTACCGCATCAGCAACGCTAACCAGGCGATGGCCATTCTGCATAAAGCCATTCAGGAGGCGCAGACGCCGCCGTGCGGGCCTGTCTCGGTGGAAATCCCGATTGATATTCAGGGTGCCAAAATCCCCCTATCGCTGGTGACCGCGCCGATTAAACCGGCGTCGGTTGCGAGCGTGGATGCGGCCGTTGTCGATACGCTGTGGACGCAGCTTAAGCAGGCAAAACAGCCGCTGCTGTGGCTGGGGGGCGGGGCGCTGGGCAGCGCTGACGCGGTGAAAAAGCTGGCGGATGCGGGCATCACCGTGATTTCCAGCACCCACGCGCGCGGCGTGCTGCCGGACGGCCACCGCGCCAGCCTGCGGGCGTTCCACAACTCGCCGTCGGTGGAGGCGCTCATTGCGCAGTGTGATTTTACGCTGGTCGCCGGTTCACGTCTGCGCAGCAACGAAACCCGCTCCTGGACGCTTGAGCTGCCGTCCCCGCGCGTGCAGATTGATATCGACCCGGCGGCGGCCAGCCGTAACTACCTGATGGACAACACGCTGGTCGCCGACTGTTCCGCCTTGCTTGGCGCGCTTGCAGACAAAATTCAGGGCCGCGAGTGGGGCTGTGCCCGATGGGATGCGCAGGTGCAGCAGGCGGTTGAGCAGGCCGGGCAGGGGCTGCGCGAGCAGTGCGGCGCCTACGCGAAGCTCAACGACGCCATCGAGAAGGCGCTGCCCAAGGACGGCCTGCTGGTGCGCGATATTACCGTCTCCGGCAGCCTGTGGGGCAGCCGACTGTTCCGCGCCAACGGTCCGCTAATGAACATTCACTCTCTCGCCGGGGCGATTGGCATGGGCCTGCCGATGGCGATTGGCACCGCGATTGCCAACCCGCAGCGTAAGGTGGTGGGGCTGGTGGGCGACGGCGGTCTGAGCCTGAACCTGGGCGAGCTGGCGACGCTGGCGCAGGAGAGAGCCAACGTGACGCTGCTGGTCATGAACGACGGCGGCTACGGCGTGATGCGCGGTATTCAGGATAAGTATTTCGGCGGGCGTCAGTATTACAACGAACTGCATACGCCGGACTTTACCCTGCTGGCGCAGGCAATTGGCCTGCAGGCGTGGAGCGTTGAGCGGGCCGAGGATTTTGATGCGGTGATGACGGAGGCGCTGGCGATGCCGGGGCCGTCGGTGGTGGAAGTGAGGATGGGGCAGATTGGCGCGCTGAAGTTTGCGGGGCCGCCGCAGAAGACGCTTTACTAGCTGTTTCCACTCACCCCAACCCTCTCCCACAGGGAGAGGGTGAAAACTGTAGGCCGGGTAAGGCGAAGCCACCACCCGGCTTTTTTTCATCAGAACACGTTAAACGGGTATTCCACGTAGGCGCGGATCTCATCCCCGCCCACGTTATAGTCGCTGGCGTTGCTGGAGACGCGCAGCACGGAATAGCGCAGTTTCAGCTTCAGATCTTTCGCCGGGCCGTCCTGCACCTGGTACTGGACCTGGTTAAACCACTCGTGCTCTTTGCCGTTGCTGGTTTCAGACGTTTTAATGTTGTCGCCGCGGACGTAGGCCGTGGTCCAGCTCAGGCCCGGCAGGCCGAGGCCGCCGAAGTCCAGACCGTACGACGCCTGCCATGAGCGTTCATCTTCGCCGTTGAAATCAGACCAGTAGGAGTTTGCCAGCCAGATGGTGTTGCCGCCGTCACCCACGCCACCCCGATCGCGGTAGCCTCCGTAGTTGTAGCCGGTGCTGCCGCTGCTCTGCTGGTACGCCACCTTGAAGGTGTGAATATCCCAGATATAGCTCGCCGCCAGGCTCCAGATGGTGTTGCTGCGCCCGGTGTCCAGGCTGTCTGCGTAGCCCTGATCCAGACGCGAGTTGTAGCCGTTGAAGTCGAGCACCAGCTGCTGCCCGGTGCTGAACGGCTGTTTGAAGTTCATGCCCAGATACTGCTTGTTCATTACCTCTTCGTTATGAGAGGCATACAGCGCGCCGCTGAACTGGTCGTTGAACTGGTAGCTCGCGCCGCCGAAGGAGAAGCGCTTCAGGCCGCTGTCGTGGCGATCGTCGCTTTTACGCTGCTGGTCGGTGAAGTAGCCTGCGTTGACTTCCAGACCGTCGATCTCTTTGGAGGTCAACATCGTACCGGTGTAGCTTTCAAACAGCAGTCGGGAGCTGTCGGCATTGACGATGGGCAGCTCAGGACGCTGGTTTCCGTAGCTCAGCACGGTGTTGGAGATGCGCATTTTGGCCGTCGCGCCAAACTTAGCCAGATCGGATTTTGCCCGGCCGTCGTCTTCCTGCTTGAAGAAGTCGATGCCGCCCGCGCCGCTCTTGCCGCGGCCTCCATCCAGACGCACGCCATACTGTGCAATGCCGTCCACGCCGAAGCCCACCAGCCCTTCGGTGTAACCGGATTCAAAGGTGGCGATGATGCCCTGGCCCCATTCGGCTTTATCCTGCTGGCCCTGATGATAATCACGGCTGATATACGCATTGCGTAAAAACAGGTCTAAATGGCTGTCGTCAATAAAACCCTGGCTGTCAGATTGCTGGCTTGCAGCGACGGGTAATGCGGCAAATAAGCTTAAAGCGATTAACGATAATTCTTTTTTCACGGAGGGAACGTCTCTGTCTGAATATAGTAATTTAATTAACTGCGCGTTTGATAATTACCGGAAAGGTTAACGATTGCAATAATTATGTGACCAGGTATTTCAGCGGTGGAACGTAGATTCTGCGGGGGCTGGAGAGCTGTTATCGATACGTGCGGTTAAATTGGCAATTCATGCGAAATAAAAGGGAGGCAACCGTGCCTCCCGATAATATTATTTAATTCCGTCAGCGGCCATGCGGTCGCGAATATGCTGCGCGCGCTCAACCGAGGCCGGGTGATCGTCAAACATGGAGCTTTGACGGCCCTCTTCCAGCTTGGCCAGTTTTTCGAAGCTGGTGGCTAAACCTGATGGATTGATGCCGCGTTTGCGCAACAGATCGTAGGAGTAGTCGTCCGCCTCGGACTCCTGGCGCTGGGAGAACTGCGAGTTGACCAGCTTCTCGCCCATGTCGCCAATCTGAGACTGAGACAGGCTGCCGACGATGCCGCCCGCGGAGGCCGCCGCCGCACGAACGGCGTTAGTACCCAGCGCAACCTGCATGCCTTTCTTCACGTGGCCGAGCGCGACGTGGCCCATTTCGTGGCCGATAACCGCTTCAACTTCGTTGTCGGTCATCATGTCCATCAGCCCGCTGTATACGCGGATACAGCCGTTTGCCATCGCGAAGGCGTTCACGTCTTTCGCCACGTAGACTTTATAGTTCACCGGCTGGCCGTTGATGTTGTCGCCCAGGGCGGAAGCAATCTTATTCAGACGCTGCGTATAGGTACTGTTAGCCGGGGCGAGGGTGGCTTTTGCATCCATATCTTTACAGGCCTGGTCGCTCAGCGTTTTAACCTGCTCATCGCTCAGGGAATACGCCTGGAAGGCCTCGGCCCCTGACGACATCAGACCGTTAGAATCCATATTTTGACAGCCGCTCAGCAGGAGCGTTGTACCCAGGGCCAGCACTATTGCACGCATTTTCATTATGTTGCTTCCGTACTCGTTAATCTGAATAAAATCCGAAAAGTGCACCGTCAGCGAAGCCGGTGAGGCTAAGTATAAGGAATATCGACAGGGGCGGGCGAGTAGATTGCGCAACATGCGAGCATGATCCAGAGATTTCTTAACACGCAAAAGAATGCTCCATGTACATGACTTGCGGCTTGGGTTACATTGTTGGCACTTTTTTCCGGCGTAGCCCAAAACGCGCTGTCGTCAAGGGCATGGCCTTTAACAGTCCGATCTGGAGTTAAAATGTCCTCACGTAAAGAGCTTGCTAATGCTATTCGTGCGCTGAGCATGGACGCAGTACAGAAAGCCAAATCCGGCCACCCAGGGGCCCCTATGGGTATGGCTGATATCGCCGAAGTCCTGTGGCGTGATTTCCTGAACCACAACCCGCAGAACCCGTCATGGGCTGACCGCGACCGTTTCGTGCTGTCCAACGGCCACGGCTCTATGCTGATCTATAGCCTGCTGCACCTCACCGGCTACGACCTGCCAATCGAAGAGCTGAAAAACTTCCGCCAGCTGCACTCCAAAACCCCGGGTCACCCGGAAGTGGGTTACACCGCTGGCGTTGAAACCACCACCGGCCCGCTGGGTCAGGGTATTGCTAACGCTGTGGGTATGGCGATTGCCGAGAAGACCCTTGCGGCACAGTTCAACCGCCCTGGTCACGATATCGTTGACCACTTCACCTACGCGTTCATGGGCGACGGCTGCATGATGGAAGGCATTTCTCACGAAGTGTGCTCCCTGGCAGGTACCCTGAAGCTGGGCAAACTGGTTGCGTTCTATGACGACAACGGTATCTCCATCGACGGTCACGTTGAAGGCTGGTTCACTGACGACACCGCAGCACGTTTCGAAGCCTACGGCTGGCACGTTGTGCGTGGCGTTGATGGCCACGATGCTGACTCGATTAAACGTGCGGTAGAAGAAGCGCGTGCGGTCACGGATAAACCATCCCTGCTGATGTGCAAAACCATCATCGGCTTCGGTTCTCCTAACAAAGCGGGTACGCATGATTCCCACGGCGCACCGCTAGGTGATGCGGAAATCGCGCTGACCCGTGAAGCGCTTGGCTGGAACCACCCTGCATTCGAAATCCCGTCTGACATCTATGCGCAGTGGGATGCAAAAGAAGCGGGTCAGGTGAAAGAAGCGGCCTGGAATGAGAAATTCGCGGCCTATGCGAAAGCGTTCCCACAGGAAGCGGCTGAGTTCACCCGTCGTATGAAAGGCGACATGCCGTCTGACTTCGACGCGAAAGCGAACGAATTCATCGCTAAGCTGCAGGCGAACCCGTCCAAAATCGCCAGCCGTAAAGCGTCCCAGAATGCGATCGAAGCGTTCGGTCCGCTGCTGCCTGAATTCCTCGGCGGCTCCGCTGACCTCGCGCCTTCTAACCTGACCATCTGGTCTGGTTCTAAAGCAATCAACGAAGATACCGCCGGTAACTACATCCATTACGGCGTGCGTGAATTCGGCATGACCGCGATTGCGAACGGTATCTCCCTGCACGGTGGTTTCCTGCCGTACACTTCTACCTTCCTGATGTTCGTCGAATATGCACGTAACGCCGTGCGTATGGCTGCGCTGATGAAACAGCGTCAGGTGATGGTCTACACCCACGACTCCATCGGTCTGGGCGAAGATGGCCCTACTCACCAGCCGGTAGAGCAGGTGGCTTCCCTGCGTGTGACCCCGAACATGAGCACATGGCGCCCATGTGACCAGGTTGAATCCGCAGTGGCGTGGAAATACGGCGTTGAGCGTCAGGACGGCCCAACCGCACTGATCCTCTCCCGTCAGAACCTGGCCCAGCAGGATCGTACCGAAGAGCAGCTGGCAAACATCGCGCGCGGTGGCTACGTGCTGAAAGACTGTGAAGGCCAGCCAGAGCTGATCTTTATCGCGACCGGTTCTGAAGTTGAGCTGGCCGTAGCGGCGTGGGACAAACTGTCTGCCGAAGGCGTTAAGGCGCGCGTGGTTTCCATGCCGTCTACCGACGCGTTCGACAAGCAGGATGCCGCTTACCGTGAATCCGTTCTGCCTAAAGCGGTATCCGCTCGCGTGGCAGTGGAAGCGGGTATCGCTGACTACTGGTTCAAATACGTGGGCCTGAACGGCGCCATCGTCGGGATGACCACCTTCGGTGAGTCTGCTCCGGCAGAGCTGCTGTTCGAAGAGTTCGGCTTCACCGTTGAGAACGTAGTCGCTAAAGCGAAAGAGCTGCTGTAATCCTCTTTGTAAGGCAAAACGGGTCGCTAAGGCGGCCCGTTTTTATGTTCAAGATGAATTATGTTTGAATAAACAATCCTTTTTTAGTGACCTTCATCCCAATTATGCAATGTAGTCACCTTTATAAGATGCAATCAAGATCACATAAACACACTTGCTTTTTTATTTATACATTACAACAAACTGTTTTTATTGCTTTTAATAAAACAGAGAAGTAAGCCTTCGCTCATTCCTCCCCGTTTGATTTCATTCCACCGCAGGCGTATTTTATTTTTAGCGATACGTTGTACCCTAAAAATAAAATAAGGATTATATATGCGGCTAATTGATTATTTCCCTGAATCCTCTATTTCAATAAAACCTGTAGCACAAAACTGGCAGGAGGCTATTGATTTTTCCATGTCGTCATTGCTGCAACATCATTATATCAATGCTGAATATATTGAGGCGATTAAAAGCTCGACGCTTATCAATGGTCCCTATTATATCCTGGCGCCGGGCGTAGCAATGCCCCATGCACGTCCGGAGTGTGGTGCATTAAAAACAGGTATGTCATTAACGCTTCTTAAACAGGACGTGCAATTTTCGAAAGAAGATGAACCCGTAAAGTTACTCATTGGTTTATCGGCGGCGGATGCGGATTCACATATCGGTGCTATTCAGGCCTTAAGCGAATTATTATGTGATGAAGATAGTCTGTCAGCATTGTTAACCGCTAAATCAGAAAAACAGCTGGCGGATATTATCGCTCACGCATAATTATTTTTTCCTTTACAGGACATTATTATGGAACACAAGTCTGCTCGTGCAAAGGTCCAGGCTTTTGGGGGCTTTTTGACTGCGATGGTCATCCCCAATATTGGCGCTTTTATTGCTTGGGGATTTATTACCGCATTATTTATTCCAACCGGCTGGATGCCAAATGAGCACTTCGCTAAAATTGTCGGCCCGATGATCACCTATTTACTGCCGGTTATGATTGGCTCAACCGGCGGACACCTGGTTGGCGGCAAACGTGGCGCGGTCATGGGGGGGATCGGTACTATCGGCGTAATTATCGGCGCGGATATTCCTATGTTCCTCGGCTCAATGATCATGGGGCCACTCGGCGGTCTGGTGATTAAGCACATCGACCGGCTGCTGGATAAGCGCATTCCCGCTGGTTTTGAGATGGTCATCAACAACTTCTCGCTGGGCATTGCCGGCATGCTCCTCTGCCTGCTGGGGTTTGAAGTGATCGGCCCTGCGGTGTTAATTGCCAATAACTTTATCAAAGAATGTATTGAAGCACTGGTGCATGCGGGCTATTTGCCGCTGCTGTCGCTGATTAACGAACCGGCTAAAATCCTGTTTCTGAATAACGCTATCGATCAGGGGGTTTATTATCCGCTGGGAATGCAGCAGGCGTCCGAGACGGGAAAATCCATCTTCTTTATGGTGGCTTCCAACCCTGGGCCGGGATTAGGTCTGCTGCTGGCTTTTACTTTTTTTGGCAAAGGGATGGCGAAGAAGTCAGCGCCCGGCGCGATGATTATCCACTTCCTGGGCGGCATTCACGAGCTCTATTTCCCTTACGTACTGATGAAACCGCTGACGCTGATTGCGATGATCGCTGGCGGCATGAGCGGAACGTGGATATTTAATTTGTTGGGCGGCGGGCTGGTTGCTGGCCCAAGTCCGGGTTCGATTTTTGCCTATCTCGCGTTAACGCCTAAGGGTGCTTTTCTCGCAACGATTGCTGGCGTAACGGCAGGCACGCTGGTCTCTTTTGCAGTCACCTCCCTGATCTTAAAAATGGATAAAAGCCATGAAGCTGAAACGGAAGATACTTTCGGTGATTCTGCCAAAGCCGTAAAAGCCATGAAGCAGGAAGGCAAGTTTTCTTATCGGGATATTAAGCGCATCGCTTTTGTCTGCGATGCCGGAATGGGCTCCAGCGCTATGGGCGCGACGACGTTCCGTAAGCGTCTGGAAAAAGCCGGGCGAGATATCGAAGTAACACATTACGCCATCGAAAATGTGCCTGACAACGCGGACATTATTGTTACCCATGCCAGTCTGGAGGGGCGCGCTAAACGAGTCAGTGACAAACCGTTGGTGTTGATAAAAAACTATCTCGGCGATCCGCAGCTTGACGATCTCTTTAAGCAATTAACGGCGAATTAATCTAACTTGTTTCTGGAGTCAATATGAAAACGAAAGTGGCTGCCATTTATGGCAAGCAGGATGTACGTATCCGCGAATTTGAATTGCCCGAAATAAACGACAATGAACTTCTGGTGAGCGTAATTTCCGACAGCGTCTGTTTATCCACCTGGAAGGCGGCGAAATTAGGCAGTGAACATAAACGCGTGCCGGACGATCTGGAGAACCATCCGGTTATTACCGGGCATGAATGCGCCGGGGTGATTGTTGAGGTCGGGAAAAATCTGGCCGATAAATATAAAAAAGGTCAGCGCTTTGTATTACAACCGGCTATGGGATTGCCGAGCGGTTATTCTGCCGGCTACAGCTATGAATATTTTGGCGGCAATGCGACGTATATGATTATCCCTGAAATCGCGATTAATTTGGGCTGCGTTTTACCTTATCACGGCTCCTATTTTGCGGCAGCTTCGCTGGCTGAACCGATGTGCTGTATTATCGGTGCGTATAACGCCAATTATCATACGACGCAATATGTCTATGAGCACCGGATGGGCGTGAAGCCGGGAGGGAACATAGCGCTTCTTGCCTGCGCCGGGCCAATGGGGATTGGCGCTATTGATTATGCGATTAACGGCGGAATTCAACCCTCGCGCGTTGTGGTGGTGGATATTGATGAGGCCCGCCTCGCGCAGGCAAAAAAATTACTGCCGGTTGCGCTGGCGGCTCAAAAGGGCATTGAACTTATTTATGTCAATACCTCCGGAATGGAGAACCCTGCCGCTGCGCTACGCGCGCTGACGGATAATGCCGGCTTTGACGACGTGTTTGTCTATGCCGCAGTTCCTGCGGTCATCGAACTGGCGGACGATCTTCTCGCCGAGGACGGGTGCCTGAATTTCTTCGCCGGACCAACGGACGGCAATTTCAAGGTGCCGTTCAATTTTTACAATGTCCATTACAACAGTACGCACGTGGTGGGCACCTCGGGCGGCTCGACGGAAGACATGAAAGAGGCGATTACGCTGAGCGCAACGGGCCAGCTTCAGCCGTCGTTTATGGTGACCCACATCGGCGGCCTCGATGCAGTGCCCCACACGGTGCTCAATCTGCCGGACATTCCTGGTGGCAAGAAGCTTATCTATAACGGAGTCACCCTGCCGTTAACGGCCATTGCCGATTTTGCCGAAAAAGGCAAAACCGACCCGCTGTTCCGCGAGCTGGCAAGGCTGGTGGAAGAGACCCATGGCATCTGGAATGAAAAAGCAGAGCGCTATCTTCTGGCGCAGTTTGGGGTGGATATTGGGGAGGCTGAGGCATGATGTCTCTGGCGTGGCCGCTCTTTCGCGTGACCGAACAGGCGGCGCTGGCCGCCTGGCCGCAAACCGGGTGCGGCGATAAAAACCGGATCGACGGGCTGGCGGTAACCGCCATGCGCGAGGCGCTAAACGCGATAGCGATTCGCGGGCGTATTGTCATCGGCGAAGGTGAGATCGACCATGCGCCAATGCTGTGGATTGGTGAGGAGGTCGGAAGTGGCGTTGGCCCGGCGGTGGATATTGCCGTCGATCCCATTGAGGGCACCCGCATGGTAGCGATGGGACAAAGCAATGCGCTGGCAGTGATGGCGTTCGCCCCGCAGGGAAGCCTGTTTCATGCCCCTGATATGTATATGAAGAAACTGGTGGTTAATGCCGCGGCGGCGGGGGCAATCAGCCTTGAGCTCCCGCTGGCGGAGAACCTTCGCAACGTTGCCCGGGCCCTGGGCAAGCCGCTTGAGCATCTGCGGATGGTTACGCTGGACAAACCGCGCCTGCAAAATGCTATCGCCGAGGCGACACGGATGGGGGTGAAAGTGTTCGCTCTGCCCGATGGTGACGTCGCTGCCAGCGTACTGACCTGCTTACAGGATAATCCCTATGATCTGATGTATACCGTAGGCGGTGCGCCAGAAGGCGTGATCTCCGCCTGCGCGGTGAAAGCGCTGGGCGGCGATATGCAGGCGGAGCTGATCGACTTTTGTGAAGCGAAAGGAGAGAGCCCTGAGAACCATCGGGTTGCTATGCAGGAGCACCGTCGTTGCGCGGAGATGGGCGTGGAGGTCAATCGTATCTATACCCTGGAGGAACTGGTGGGGGGAAATGACATTTTGTTCAGCGCGACGGGCGTGACGGGAGGCGATCTGGTTAAAGGTATTCAACAGGCTGCGAAGGGTGTACGCACGCAAACTTTACTGATCGGCGGCGCAGACCGAACGTGTAATATAATAGACTCTCTGCATTCATGGTGATTTATCGAGATACAAATGACGACGCTGACAGAAGACGATGTGCTTGAGCAACTGGATGCTCAGAATAACCTCCTCGCATTTATGACGACGGCACAGTCTTTTTTACTCCAGGGCATTAAATGTTTTCTGCCGTCGCTGTTTGTCGATAACGATGAAGAGATCGTGGAATATGCAGTGAAGCCGTTACTCGCCCAGAGTGGGCCGCTTGATGATATCGACGTGGCGCTACGCTTAATTTATGCGCTGGGAAAAATGGACAAATGGCTCTACGCAGACATTACGCATTTTTCTCAGTTTTATCAGTATCTGAATGAACAGGATGCGGTCCCGGGCTTCGCCGATGACATCACCTGGGATTTTATCAGTAACGTCAATTGTATCACCCGTAACGCGACGTTATACGGCGCGCTGGAGTCGATGAAATTTGCTGATTTTGCCGCATGGTCTGAGGTTCGCTTTACCGCGATGATCAAAACGGCGCTAACCCTGGCGGTAACGACAATTTTAAAGGAACTGACGCCGTGAAAATTGGGCTAAAGGTCAATGGGCTACACGTAGAAGCACACTATCCTGATGACGAAATTGAAAATGTTCATAAGCCTTTGCTTCGTCAGCTGGCGAAACGGCATTTCGACAGCCCCAGCAGACGAACGATTGTTTTTCTCAGCGCCCCGCCCGGTACGGGCAAGTCCACGCTGACCGCCTTCTGGGAATACCTCTCTCATCAGACGGAGGGGCTCGCTCCGATTCAGACGTTGCCAATGGATGGTTTTCATCACTACAACGTCTGGCTGGAAGCGCATAACCTGCGCGCGTACAAAGGCGCCCCGGAGACCTTTGATGTTGACAGGCTGGCGCAACATCTGCGGCAGATAAAAGAGGGCGACGGTACCTGGCCGCAGTATGACCGGCAAACGCACGACCCTGTCGAAGGGGCGATCGTGGTAACGGCACCCATCGTGATTGTTGAGGGTAACTGGTTACTGCTCGATGATGAACGATGGCGAGCGCTGATAGAATACTGTGATTTTTCATTGTTTATTCGCGCGCCTGCCGAAGCATTACGCACGCGCCTGGTGGGACGTAAGCTGGCCGGGGGGCTCTCTCTGACCGATGCCGAAGCGTTTTATGCCCGCACCGATGGGCCAAACGTGGAACGGGTTCTGCGTCATAGCCGACCTGCCCGCGTGGAGCTCAGCATGTCGGCAAACGGGGAATACCGTCTCGTCTGATCCTGTGTGACTCTCAGGGGGCCGTTTCGCTGGGGCATCGCTCGACCCGCCGCGTTTCACGTGGCGGGAAGAATAGGGGTTATTCCGGAAAAATGTGATGGAGATCAGATAAAATCGCTCTTAATCTGGACAGACATTCCTTTTATTCCCCGATTCGCTTATTCTTGCTGAAGCGTTTCAGTCGATTAAATGTTCGACAATTGACCAATCAATCGCAGTTTGTGATAGCAAGGATTCCCCTTCGGGCGTCGCTGGATTACTCTTTCAGCCACCTCAAACTCAGGGATAGCTTTGCAGGAGATCTATGACCGTACGCGTAGCGATTAATGGCTTCGGTCGCATCGGGCGTAACGTGGTTCGTGCTTTATATGAATCCGGGCGTCGTGCGGAAATCACCGTGGTGGCAATCAATGAACTGGCGGATGCTACGGGCATGGCGCATTTGTTGAAATATGACACCAGCCACGGCCGCTTTGCCTGGGACGTTCGCCAGGAAAGAGAACAGCTGTTTGTCGGTGATGATGCGATCCGCGTGCTGCATGAAAGCAGCATTGAAGGGCTACCGTGGCGTGAACTGGGTGTGGATGTGGTGCTGGACTGTACCGGCGTGTACGGCAGCCGTGAACACGGCGAAGCGCACCTGAAAGCGGGCGCGAAAAAAGTCCTGTTTTCCCATCCCGGCAGCCACGATCTTGACGCCACCGTCGTCTTCGGTGTGAACCAGCATGAGCTGGAAGCTGAACACCGCATTGTCTCCAACGCCTCCTGTACCACCAACTGCATTATTCCGGTCATCAAACTGTTAGACGATGCGTATGGCATTGAATCCGGCACCGTAACCACGATTCACTCCGCCATGCACGATCAGCAGGTTATCGACGCCTATCATCCGGACTTACGACGCACTCGCGCGGCGAGTCAGTCAATCATTCCGGTGGATACTAAACTGGCTGCAGGGATCACCCGAATTTTCCCGCAGTTTAACGACCGTTTCGAAGCGATTGCCGTGCGCGTTCCAACGATTAACGTCACCGCAATCGACCTCAGCGTAACGGTAAAAAAACCGGTAAAAGCCTGCGAAGTCAACCTGTTGCTGCAAAAAGCGGCACAGGGTGCATTTCATGGTATAGTTGACTATACGGAATTACCGTTGGTCTCAGTAGATTTTAACCACGACCCGCACAGTGCCATTGTTGACGGTACGCAAACGCGAGTCAGTGGCGCACACCTTATCAAGACGCTGGTCTGGTGTGATAACGAATGGGGCTTTGCTAACCGAATGCTCGACACCACGTTAGCAATGGCCGCGAAAGGTTTCAGGTAAGACGCATCGTGCGTCTGCAAAACTTTAAGAATCAACGAGAGGATTCACCATGTCTGTAATTAAGATGACCGATCTGGATCTGGCAGGTAAACGCGTTTTCATCCGTGCCGATCTGAACGTACCGGTTAAAGATGGCAAAGTGACCAGCGACGCGCGTATTCGTGCATCTCTGCCAACCATCGAGCTGGCTCTGAAGCAGGGCGCTAAAGTGATGGTAACCTCCCACCTGGGTCGTCCAACTGAAGGCGAGTACAACGAAGAGTTCTCTCTGCTGCCGGTTGTTAATTACCTGAAAGACAAACTGTCCAGCCCGGTTCGCCTGGTGAAAGATTACCTGGACGGCGTTGAAGTTGCTGCCGGTGAACTGGTTGTTCTGGAAAACGTTCGCTTCAACAAAGGCGAAAAGAAAGACGACGAAGCGCTGTCCAAAAAATACGCTGCACTGTGCGACGTATTCGTGATGGATGCATTCGGTACTGCTCACCGTGCGCAGGCTTCTACCCACGGTATCGGTAAATTCGCAGACGTTGCTTGCGCAGGTCCTCTGCTGGCTGACGAACTGGAAGCACTGGGTAAAGCACTGAAAGAACCAGCGCGTCCAATGGTCGCTATCGTTGGCGGTTCTAAAGTTTCTACCAAACTGACCGTTCTGGATTCCCTGTCAAAAATCGCTGACCAGCTGATCGTTGGCGGTGGTATCGCGAACACCTTCGTTGCCGCTCAAGGCCACAACGTCGGTAAGTCCCTGTACGAAGCGGACCTGGTTGACGAAGCGAAACGCCTCCTGACCACCTGTGATATCCCAGTCCCAACTGACGTACGCGTAGCGACCGAGTTCTCTGAAACCGCTACCGCGACCCTGAAATCTGTAAACGACATCAAAGATGAAGAGCAGATTCTGGACCTGGGCGACGTTTCTGCACAGAAACTGGCTGATATCCTGAAAAACGCAAAAACTATCCTGTGGAACGGTCCTGTTGGCGTGTTCGAATTCCCGAACTTCCGCAAAGGTACTGAAATCGTTGCTAACGCAATCGCAGACAGCGAAGCGTTCTCTATCGCAGGCGGCGGTGACACCCTGGCAGCTATCGACCTGTTCGGTATCTCAGACAAGATCTCCTACATCTCCACTGGCGGCGGCGCATTCCTCGAGTTCGTGGAAGGCAAAGTACTGCCGGCAGTAGCAATGCTCGAAGAGCGCGCTAAGAAGTAAGCCATTCAAGGGCAGGGAAACCTGCCCAATTTTCAGCGCGCTTTTAAGAGCACGCATCTTTTCTAACGGCCGAAGATACAGGACTAAGCAACATGTCTAAAATTTTTGATTTCGTAAAACCTGGCGTTATCACCGGTGATGACGTACAGAAAGTGTTCCAGGTAGCTAAAGAAAACAACTTCGCTCTGCCAGCAGTTAACTGCGTGGGTACCGACTCCATCAACGCCGTACTGGAAACTGCAGCCAAAGTTAAAGCTCCAGTTATCGTTCAGTTCTCTAACGGTGGCGCTGCGTTCATCGCAGGTAAAGGCGTGAAAACTGACGTTCCTCAGGGCGCTGCAATCCTGGGTGCTATCTCTGGTGCGCACCACGTACACCAGATGGCTGAACACTACGGTGTTCCAGTTATCCTGCACACTGACCACTGCGCGAAGAAACTGCTGCCGTGGATCGACGGCCTGCTGGACGCGGGTGAAAAACACTTCGCGGCAACCGGTAAGCCACTGTTCTCTTCTCACATGATCGACCTGTCTGAAGAGTCTCTGCACGAAAACATCGAAATCTGCTCCAAATACCTGGCGCGCATGGCCAAAATGGACATGACTCTGGAAATCGAACTGGGTTGCACCGGTGGTGAAGAAGACGGCGTGGACAACAGCCACATGGACGCTTCTGCACTGTACACCCAGCCAGAAGACGTTGACTACGCGTACACCGAGCTGAGCAAAATCAGCCCACGCTTCACCATTGCGGCGTCCTTCGGTAACGTGCACGGCGTTTACAAACCAGGTAACGTGGTTCTGACCCCGACCATCCTGCGTGATTCTCAGGAATACGTGTCCAAGAAACACAACCTGCCGCACAACAGCCTGAACTTCGTCTTCCACGGCGGTTCCGGTTCTTCTGCTCAGGAAATCAAAGACTCCGTAAGCTACGGCGTAGTGAAAATGAACATCGATACCGATACCCAGTGGGCAACATGGGACGGTATCCTGGGCTACTACAAAACTAACGAAGCTTACCTGCAGGGTCAGCTGGGCAACCCGAAAGGCGAAGACCAGCCGAACAAGAAATACTACGATCCGCGCGTATGGCTGCGTGCTGCCCAGACTTCAATGATCACGCGTCTGGAGCAGGCATTCAAAGAACTGAACGCGGTTGACGTTCTGTAATTTGAGCTGCTAAACGCCTCAGAAAGGTCCGCAAACGCGGGCCTTTTTTTATGCCTTTTCAATAGCCTGATATCTCCGTTTTTGTGATCTGTTTGGCAATATCGTCGCTTTTTGTTTACCCTTTACTGACCTGCCTGTCTCTCTATGGGATGGTTTTTTGTGATTTGGTTTAGCAAAAGGATGGATGAATGGAAGATCTCGGTGTAGTAGATGGCATCAACAACGCGGGAACCTGGCTGGTGCGCAACCAGGCTCTCCTGATTAGCTATGCAGTGAATATTGCGGCAGCGATTGCCATCATTGTCGTGGGGATGATAATTGCCCGTACGGTTTCAAGAGGCGTCAACCGCGTCATGCTGGCTCGTCATATCGACGCAACCGTTGCTGATTTTCTTTCTGCGCTGGTGCGTTACGGGATCATCGCCTTCACCCTGATTGCGGCAATGGGCCGTGTCGGCGTACAAACCGCTTCGGTCATTGCCGTGCTGGGTGCCGCCGGTTTGGCCGTGGGTCTGGCACTTCAGGGCTCGCTGGCAAACCTTGCGGCTGGCGTGCTGCTGGTGACGTTCCGACCTTTCCGCGCCGGGGAATATGTCGATCTCGGCGGTACAGCGGGTACCGTGCTGAACGTGCAAATTTTCTCCACCACGCTGCGCTCGGCGGATGGCAAAATTGTTATCGTGCCAAACAAGAAGGTCATTGATGGCAACATCACCAACTTCTCACGCGAGCCGGTTCGCCGTAATGAACTCCTCATCGGGGTTGGCTATGATTCCGATACCGAGCTGGTGAAAAAGCTGATTACCGATATTATCGAATCAGATGACCGCATTCTTAAAGATCGCGAAATGACCGTTCGCCTGAACGAGCTGGGCGCGTCATCCATTAATTTTGTGGTGCGCATCTGGAGTAAAAGCGGCGATCTGCAGAACGTTTACTGGGATGTACTGGAACGCATCAAGCGTGACTTTGACGCCAACGGCATCAGCTTCCCGTATCCGCAGATGGATGTGAACTTCAAAAAAGTGAAAGAAGCTGACTAACGTCCGTCAGCTCAGACAACGCCCGCATTTCATGCGGGCGTTTAGCCTCAAGCAGCAGGCGTAGCTCGTGCATCAATTTGCCTGCGTCCCTATTACCCTTACTTTCCTGTTGTCGTACCCATTCTTCCTGAACCTCTTGATATCGCGTTGCTTTCTGCCATTCCATTTGCTCATCACGGCTCAGAAGATGGAGCTTAGCGCCTTCGTTTTCCAGACGCGCGGTGAGAGAAGCCAGCCCGCTGTCCAACGCCGCACCGAGTTGTTTCTCTGTGGTTTCGGCTGCACGACGAATAGCAAGACGATCCCGCTCGTCCAGTGCGTTTAAGGTGTCCTTATTTATAACCAGAAGATAGATATGCCCCAGCCAGAGCGCAGGAGAATAATGAATGTAGGGCGCAGCGCGCTGCGCATGTATGTCATCTCCGCTATCGAGATTCACCATAAGGCCATTCAACTGTCCCGCGCGCAACGCGTCGGTAATCTTGTCATTCCAGGGCATTGCCAGGGTAACTCCGCCCGCATTGCGCAAAAATGACTGATGCCAGAAGCTGGCCGTTCGCCATTTTGTTCCCTCTAGCTGATTCAGCTCAACGTCTGGCTGACGGGTAAAGAACCCGACCGGATACCCCAGGAAGAACTGCAGATTCACCAGGTTATTCTGCCCAAGCTCGCGGGCAAACTGAGGGTGTTGCTGGAACACGCGATGAAAGAAGCTCACCTGAGCCTCGCCGTTTTCAGGCCCCAGGGGAAAGCTTTTGAATATTTGATGAAGCGGCAGTTGCTCAGCCGTATATTCAGGGACAACGATGCCAATATCAGCTCTGGTGCCCTGGCCAAGCGTATTTAGCGCATTGTAACTACTTGATATATCGCCTTCCCAGTGGGCTTCAATTTTCAGGCGGCCTTGCGATTCTTTTTCAATCTCACTAAAGAAAACGTTTTTTATAAATTGCGTACGCATATTGCCGTACGGTTCGTGGTCCGTGTAACGAAGTATCTTTTCTGCACTCGCTATGGTCGGAAATGCCGTTAAGAGCGCAAAAATGGCGGAGATGACCGTTGCAACGCCTTGATGTTTCATATGATTTCCTGTGAGATTTTTTCGGCCTGTAGCAATACAGCATACGCCGGGTCTCGCGAGGACTGCTTTTATAAAATCTTAATAGTGCATACAGCAGTATTTTATTAGTGATTCTAATTAATCATTAAAATTTTAAATTTTATCTAATGATGTTCACGCAGTATAGTCTGCACGTAGAGAAAACTGTCTGAGAGTTATCAATGTTAACTTACTATTTTCAAGGGCTTGCATTGGGTGCGGCCATGATCCTTCCCCTCGGCCCGCAGAATGCGTTTGTGATGAACCAGGGCATACGCCGTCAGTATCACCTGATGATTGCGCTGCTGTGCGCGGTCAGCGATTTACTGCTAATTTGCGCCGGGATATTTGGCGGCAGCGCCCTGCTGATGCAGTCGCCGTGGCTGCTGGCGCTGGTCACCTGGGGCGGAGTGGCATTCCTGCTGTGGTACGGTTTCGGCGCTCTGAAAACGGCGATGAGCAGCAACCTCGAACTGGCAAGCGCGGAAGTGATGAAGCAGGGGCGCTGGAAGATCATCGTCACCATGCTGGCTGTTACCTGGCTTAACCCGCATGTCTATCTTGATACCTTCGTGGTGCTGGGCAGCCTGGGTGGGCAGCTGGACGTTGAGCCAAAACGCTGGTTCGCGCTCGGCACGGTGAGCGCCTCTTTCCTCTGGTTCTTTAGCCTTGCGATTCTGGCCGCGTGGCTGGCCCCCCGTCTGCGCACCGCGAAAGCGCAGCGCATTATCAACACGCTGGTGGGACTGGTTATGTGGTTTATCGCCTTCCAGCTGGCGAAAGAGGGGATTCATCACGTACAGGGTTTGTTCAACTAAGCGTTTGTCTTATGGACATCTTCATAAGACGCGCTAAGCTTGCTGGCATGCGCCCTGGTATCAGGGCACTCTTCGCAACATGGAGGAATGACAGTGAAGTTTAAAGTGATGGCCCTGGCGGCATTGGTTGGTTTAGGTGCGGTGTCGGTGCAGGCGAATGAACTGCCAAACGGCCCGCACATCGTCACCTCAGGCACCGCAAGCGTGGACGCGGTACCGGATGTTGCAACCCTGGCAATTGAAGTGAACGTGGCCGCAAAAGATGCTGCTACCGCCAAGAAACAGGCAGACGATCGCGTTGCGCAATATCTCTCTTTCCTTGAGCAAAACGGCGTAGGTAAAAAAGATATCAGCTCCGCTAACCTGCGTACCCAGCCGGATTATGACTATCAGAACGGCAAAAGCATTCTGAAAGGCTACCGTGCCGTGCGTACAGTGGAAGTGACCGTGCGCCAGCTTGATAAGCTGAATTCCCTGCTGGACGGCGCGCTGAAGGCGGGTCTGAATGAAATTCGCTCCGTGTCACTGGGCGTTGCGCAACCGGAGAAGTACAAAGACGAAGCGCGTAAAGCGGCAATTGATGATGCAGTTCATCAGGCGCAGCAGCTGGCGTCAGGCTTTAAGAGCAAGCTCGGCCCGGTGTATAGCGTGCGTTATCACGTCTCTAACTATCAGCCAAGCCCGATGGTGCGGATGATGAAGGCGGATGCCGCGCCGGTTTCTGCTCAGGAAACCTACGAGCAGCCGACCATTCAGTTCGACGATCAGGTTGATGTGGTGTTCCAGCTGGAGCCTGCTGCGTCAGAGCAGCCGAAACCCGCTCAATAATCTGCAGGCCGGGCAGGCGATAGCGCCACCCGGCTTTTCTTTCTAATCCTGCCTCAATACCTTATGCCCGAACGCCAGCAGCGCGTCAGTGACGTTGCGCATCATGCGGCTTTCCGGCGCAAAACGGTGCCAGTACAGCATCCGGCGCTGATACAGGCCCGGCGTTAAGTCAATCAGCTCGCCGCTTTTCAACTCTCGCTCAATCTGCAGGTGTGGGATCATGCAGCAGGTCGTGCCCTGGCGTGCGAGCTGCACAAAGGCTTCAGACGAGTTCACGATGTGGCACGGCACGCTGCCCGGCGGCAGATCGAAGTTTTGCTGCAGGAAGGCCTGATGCATGTCGTCCAGATGGTCAAAGGCGACGGCAGGCGCTTTCAGCAGCGCGGCGCGGGTGACGCCGTTCGGGAAGTAGCGATCGGCAAAGGCTTTTGAACCGACAAACAGATAGTCCAGCGCGCCCAGCTGATCCACCAGACAGCTTGGCAGCGCCTGAGGCTGGATACTGACGGCCCCAACCACTTCGCCGCGGCGCAGGCGCTCCTGAGTGCGGGTTTCATCTTCTACCTGCAAATTCAGTCGGATAGGAGAATCGGCCAGCACCGGCGCAAGCGCAGGCAGCAGCCAGGTTGCCAGACTGTCGGCGTTCACCGCCAGCGAGAGCAGCAGCGGCGTAGAGCCGGTCTGTTCGTCTCCCAGCCACTCGTCTTCCAGCAGCTCAACCTGACGCAGCAGGGCAAGCAGCTTTTGGCCTTGCTCCGTTGGACGCGGCGGAACGGTACGCACCAGCAGCGGTTGCCCGAACATGTTTTCAAGCTGTTTGATACGCTGTGAGACGGCGGACTGAGTAATACACAGCTTCTGCGCCGCGCGCTCAAAACCGCGTTCACGAATAACCGCATCAAGTGCCTGTAGTGTTCTGTAGTCCGGACGTTTCATTGCTCTGGCTGACTCCTTAATTTTGCTTAATCTGCACTATGACACAATTTTCCCTTCGTGACAGACGAATTCCACCCCACGTGTTCTATAATGCGCCCTAAGTTTTCACACCACAGGCAAAACGATCATGACGCAGGATGAACTGAAAAAAGCAGTAGGATGGGCCGCTCTCCAGTACGTACAGCCGGGCACCATTGTGGGTGTTGGCACCGGGTCAACGGCGGCACACTTTATCGATGCATTGGGCACGATGAAAGGGCAGATCGAGGGCGCTGTTTCCAGCTCCGATGCTTCCACGGAAAAGCTGAAAAGCCTCGGCATTACCGTTTTTGATTTGAATGAAGTGGATCGTCTGGGGATTTACGTGGACGGCGCGGATGAGATAAACGGCCATATGCAGATGATCAAGGGCGGCGGCGCGGCGCTGACGCGTGAAAAGATCATCGCGTCTGTTGCAGACAAGTTCATCTGTATCGCGGATGCCTCCAAGCAGGTAGATATCCTCGGTAACTTCCCGCTGCCGGTTGAAGTGATCCCGATGGCCCGCAGCGCGGTCGCGCGCGAGCTGGTGAAGCTGGGCGGCCGTCCGGAATACCGCCAGGGCGTCCTTACCGATAACGGTAACGTGATCCTTGACGTTCACGGCCTGGAAATTCTCGACGCGATAGCGCTGGAAAATGCCATTAACGGCATTCCGGGCGTAGTCACCGTAGGGTTATTCGCCAACCGTGGCGCGGACGTCGCGCTGATTGGCACCGCTGACGGCGTGAAAACCATCGTAAAATGATCTGACGGGGGGAGTCCTCCCCCCGCTTAAAAATTTTTGAAAAGCTAAATTCGGTGACTTGTGTCACGTTTTTGCGCCTCTTTTGCCGATCCTGCCGCTTTCGTAAATTTGCACAGCATTTTCCTCTGTCATTTTGCCCTGTATGACTTTTCTTCAGAGTGCCGACGCAAACGTTCATATTGCTGCAATAGTTTTTTTTGATATGTTGGCTATAGCGGATTCAAATCCAGCACAACATCAGTTCAGACAAAAACAGGGTCGGGTAAATGGCAAAGGTATCACTGGAGAAAGACAAGATTAAATTCCTGCTGGTCGAGGGCGTGCATCAAAAAGCAATCGATAGCCTTCGTGCGGCAGGGTACACCAACATCGAATTTCACAAAGGCGCGCTCGATACCGAAGAGCTGAAAGCGTCCATCCGTGATGCCCACTTCATTGGCCTGCGATCCCGCACTCACCTGACTGAAGACATTATTGCTGCGGCGGAAAAGCTGGTGGCTATCGGCTGTTTCTGCATCGGCACCAACCAGGTTGACCTGAACGCTGCCGCTAAACGCGGTATTCCCGTCTTCAACGCCCCGTTTTCCAACACCCGCTCCGTGGCGGAGCTGGTGATTGGCGAACTGCTGCTGCTGCTGCGCGGCATTCCTGAAGCCAACGCCAAGGCGCACCGCGGCGTGTGGAACAAGCTGGCGTCCGGCTCTTTCGAAGCGCGCGGCAAGAAGCTTGGCATTATCGGCTATGGCCACATCGGCACCCAGCTCGGCATTCTGGCTGAATCTCTCGGCATGCATGTCTTCTTCTACGACATTGAAAGCAAGCTGCCGCTGGGCAACGCTACTCAGGTTCAACATCTGTCTGACCTGCTTAACATGAGCGACGTGGTGAGCCTGCACGTTCCGGAAAATGCCTCAACCAAAAACATGATGGGAGCTGAAGAGCTGGCGCTGATGAAGCCGGGCTCTCTGCTGATCAACGCCGCGCGCGGTACGGTTGTCGATATCCCCGCGCTGGCGGATGCCCTGAAGCGTAAACATCTGGCAGGTGCGGCGATTGACGTCTTCCCGACGGAGCCTGCCACCAACAGCGATCCGTTCACCTCTCCGCTGTGCGAGTTCGACAACGTGATCCTGACGCCGCACATCGGCGGCTCCACGCAGGAAGCCCAGGAGAATATCGGCCTGGAAGTGGCGGGTAAGCTGAGCAAATACTCCGACAACGGTTCGACGCTCTCTGCGGTTAACTTCCCGGAAGTGTCTCTGCCGCTGCACGGCGGCCGTCGTCTGCTGCACATTCATGAAAACCGTCCTGGCGTGCTGACCGCCATCAACCAGATCTTCGCAGAGCAGGGCGTCAACATTGCCGCACAGTATCTGCAGACGAACTCGCAGATGGGCTACGTGGTGATTGATATCGAAGCGACGGAAGAGGTTGCCGAGAAAGCGCTGCAGGGCATGAAGGCGATTCCGGGGACGATTCGCGCGCGTCTGCTTTACTGATTGTGCGGTCTGTGGTGTCGGGTGGCGGCTACGCCTTACCCGACCTACAGAGTCCGAGGAATGATGTAGGCCGGGTAAGGCGTAGCGCCACCCGGCTTTATTCTACCAAAGCCACGTTTTACTGGGCGTCACCACCGCCGGCAACGGCACATCCCACTTCTCCACCGGTAATGCCTCCACGCCCTGACAATCATGCGCGTAACCCACCGGCTGTAACCCATGCTGCTGCCAGTTTTGCAGCGTCCTGTCGTAAAAACCGCCGCCCATCCCTAAGCGCTGACCCTGTTCATCAAACGCTACCAGCGGCGTAATCAGCACATCCAGCCCGGAGAGCGGCAGCACGTCGCGTACGTCAAGTTTAGGTTCGGTGATTTTCAGGCGGTTCACCACCAGCTCGCTGTGCGGATGGTAGTGCAGAAACAGCAGGTTTCCCGGGCTGAATGGATGAAGGACCGGCAGATAAACTTTCTTCCCGGCGCGCCAGAGCTGCTCTATGAGCGGCTGCGTATCCAGCTCGCCGTCAAACGAGAGAAACAGGGCCACGGTGTTTGCCATCAGCACGGGCGGATAGGCCATCATACGCGCGGCGGCCTGCTGGGCGAATTCGGATTGTTGCTCGGGCGTTAAGGCACGACGACGCTTGCGAATTAACTGACGGATGTCCTGGCGTGAAGCAGAAACTTCAGGGAATTGGGTCATGGTAGTCGGTAGAAGAAAAGAGAGGGAATCTCCGAGATGCCGCCGCAGGCTGTAACCCTTGAACCCTTGGTTCAAGGTGAATGTGTCGTCATAGTTTTAAGGCTTCTCGGACGAACCGAGCATGCTCACCAACCATGGAGCGCCACATTCTTGTGGTATGAAATATCGGCTCAGGGGACTGGCCCGCTTGCGAACATCTCAGAGAAATTTTGTCTTCCCAGTTACTCTACCATAGTCAACTGGGAAGTGTTATTCAAACTTTGGTCCCGGTCTTTCGGGATTGCGACCTTGATCAAGTAGTGCCTGTTCAATGGTCTGCTGGAGCATTTTAATGCGCTGCTCCATGCTAGCCGCGTAGTCGCGGGTCTTCGCTTTTTCCTGAGTCAGTTCATAGCTGATGTTCAACGCGGCGATGAAAACCAGCTGCTCAGTATTTGTGACTCTAGTGCGTTCTTTTAGATCTTGCAACCGCTGATTCAAATCGTCCGCGGCCTGATTCAAAGCATCCCTTTGTTCAGGCGGACAATTCACTCGCAGTGAACGGCCAAAAATCTGGAGATCGACGGGTTGTGCAGACATGCCACCTTCCTGCTGATTGACTGCGCTACCTTCGCTTACGGCCCCGGGGGCTGCGAAGGGGCGACACTATAGCTACCCTGATGTGAAGATACAAGCCCTTTTCTGGTATCACCAGGGTCCAAAGTGGTAGCATATCATGAATCTTCCCTCAACGATGACGAATGCGCATGTCTATACAGAACGAAATGCCTGGTTACAAGGATTTAAACCAGTTACTGAACCAGCAGGGCGTGGGTTTAACCCCTGCTGAAATGCACGGTCTGATCAGTGGCATGCTGTGCGGTGGAAACAGCGACAGCTCCTGGCAGCCGCTGATCCACGACCTCACGAATGAAGGGCTGGCGTTTGGTCACGAGCTGGCGGAAGCGCTGCGTAAAATGCACGCGACGACCAGCGATTCGCTGGAAGACGATGGCTTCCTTTTTCAGCTTTATCTGCCTGACGGCGACGACGTCAGCGTGTTCGATCGCGCAGACGCCCTCGCCGGTTGGGTAAACCACTATCTGCTGGGGCTGGGCGTGTCTCAGCCGAAGCTCGATAAAGTGACCGGCGAGGCGGGTGAAGCGATCGACGACCTGCGCAACATTGCGCAGCTTGGCTACGACGAAGACGAAGACCAGGAAGAGCTGGAAATGTCTCTCGAAGAGATTATCGAGTACGTGCGCGTGGCGGCGCTGCTGTGCCACGACACCTTTACGCGCTCGCAGCCAACCGCGCCGGAAGTCAGAAAACCAACCTTACATTAAGAAAAATAACGCACAGGAGGGTGTCATGGTTATCTCGAATCAAGAGTATTCACGCCGTCGTCAGGCGCTGTTAGCCAGCATGCAGCCGGGAAGCGCCGCGCTGATTTTTGCCGCGCCCGAAGTGACGCGCAGCGCCGACAGCGAATACCCCTATCGTCAAAGCAGCGATTTCTGGTACTTCACCGGCTTTAACGAGCCGGAAGCGGTGCTGGTGCTGATTAAGAGCAATGACACCCATAACCACAGCGTGATTTTTAACCGCGTGCGCGATCTGACGGCCGAAATCTGGTTTGGCCGCCGCCTGGGGCAAGAGGCCGCACCGGAAAAGCTGGGCGTTGACCGCGCGCTGGCCTTTAGCGAAATCAACCAGCAGCTTTACCAGCTGCTCAACGGTCTGGACGTGCTGTATCACGCCCAGGGCGAATATGCCTATGCGGACGAGATTGTCTTCACCGCGCTGGACAAGCTGCGTAAAGGCTCGCGACAGAACCTCTCTGCACCCGCCACGCTGACGGACTGGCGTCCGGTGGTGCACGAGATGCGCCTGTTCAAGTCTGAAGAAGAGCTTGCGGTGATGCGTCGTGCGGGTGAAATCAGCGCCCTGGCACATACCCGTGCGATGGAAAAATGCCGTCCCGGCATGTTCGAATATCAGCTGGAAGGCGAAATTCAGCATGAGTTTAACCGCCACGGCGCGCGCTTCCCGTCCTACAACACCATTGTCGGCGGCGGGGAAAACGGCTGCATTCTGCACTACACCGAGAACGAAAGCGCGCTGCGCGACGGTGACCTGGTGCTGATAGACGCGGGCTGCGAATATCTTGGCTACGCGGGCGATATCACCCGAACGTTCCCGGTGAACGGCAAATTCTCACCCGCTCAGCGTGAGGTTTACGACATCGTACTCGACTCTCTGGAAACCGCGCTGACGCTGTTCCGCCCGGGCACCTCCATTCAGGACGTGACAGGCGAAGTGGTGCGCATCATGATTACCGGCCTGGTAAAACTCGGCATCCTGAAAGGGGATGTCGACGTGCTAATTACCGAAAATGCCCACCGCCCGTACTTTATGCACGGCCTGAGCCACTGGCTGGGTCTGGACGTGCATGATGTGGGCGCGTATGGCCCCGAGCGTTCGCGCGTGCTGGAGCCGGGCATGGTGTTAACCGTTGAGCCGGGCCTGTACATCGCGCCGGATGCCGACGTGCCGGAAGCCTATCGTGGCATTGGCATTCGCATTGAAGACGACATCGTCATCACCGAAACCGGCAACGAAAACCTGACCGCGACCGTGGTGAAAAAAGCGGACGACATTGAGGCGCTGATGGCAGCGGCACGCGTATGAGCGCGATCATCGTTGGCGGCGGGATGACCGGTGCCACGCTGGCGCTGGCAATTTCGCATCTGACGAAAGGCCAGCTCCCGGTCCATCTTGTGGAAGCCGTTGCCCCGCAGGCGACGAACCACCCCGGTTTTGACTCGCGCGCCATTGCCCTGGCGCAGGGCACCTGTCAGCAGCTTTCACGCATTGGTATCTGGCAGGCGATTGCCGACTGCGCTACGGCGATTAACACCGTGCACGTCAGCGATCGCGGCCATGCCGGGTTTGTGACGCTGGATGCGCAGGATTACCGTATTGAAGCGCTTGGGCAGGTTGTAGAGCTGCATGATGTTGGCCTGCGCCTGTTCCGTTTGTTACAGGATGCGCCAGGCGTAACGCTGCACTGTCCGGCACGCGTGGCCAGCTTTAGCCGCAGCGAAGACGCGGTCAGCGTGACGCTGGAAAACGGGTCCGTTCTTGACGGCCAGCTTCTGGTGGCGGCAGACGGTTCGCGTTCTGCGCTTGGCACCCGGTGCGGCGTTGAGTGGCGACAGCAGCCTTACGGGCAGGTCGCCGTTATCGCGAACGTCTCCACCGCAGGAGCACACCGCGGCAGGGCGTTTGAGCGCTTCACGCAGCACGGCCCGCTGGCGATGCTGCCGATGTCGGACGGGCGCTGCTCGCTGGTGTGGTGTCACGCCCAGGACAGGGCCGATGAGGTGAAGTCCTGGTCCGACGAGCGCTTCTGTACGGAGCTGCAAAAAGCCTTCGGCTGGCGGCTGGGTAGGATCACCCATGCGGGAAAACGTTCGGTTTATCCGCTGTCGCTGACCACGGCCTCCCGGTCAATATCCCACCGCGTCGCGCTGGTGGGCAATGCCGCCCAGACGCTGCACCCGATTGCAGGACAGGGTTTCAACCTTGGCCTGAGGGACGTGATGAGCCTCGCCGAGTCGCTGGCGCAGGCATGGGGCGAGCAAAAAGACTGCGGCGCGTATACCGTATTAAGCCATTATCAGAAGCGTCGCCAGACCGATAAAGAGGCGACAATCGGCGTCACCGATGGGTTAGTCCATCTGTTTGCCAATCGCTGGGCACCGCTGGTTGCGGGTCGCAACCTCGGGCTGATGGCGATGGAACTGTTCATTCCGGCACGTGACGTGCTGGCGCAGCGGACCCTTGGCTGGGTCGCGCGTTAAGGAGTTATCACCGTGCAAAATGTTGATGTTGCCATTGTTGGCGGCGGAATGGTCGGGCTGGCGCTGGCCTGTGGTTTACAGGGCAGCGGCCTGCGCGTGGCCGTGCTGGAGCAAAAAGAGCCACAGCCCGTCGCGCACGATGCGCCGCCTGAACTCCGCGTGTCGGCGATCAATGCCGCCAGCGAAAAACTGCTGGCGCATATTGGCGTCTGGGACGATATCGTTGCGCAGCGCGCCAGCTGCTATCACGGAATGGAAGTGTGGGACAAAGACAGCTTCGGCCACATTGCCTTTGACGACGAAAGCATGGGCTACAGTCATCTGGGCCACATTATTGAGAATGCGGTGATCCATCACGCGCTGTGGCGGAAAGCGCAGCAGTGCAGCGACGTAACGCTGGTGGCGCCTGCGCAGCTGCAGCAGGTCGCGTGGGGCGAAAACGAAGCCTTTATCACTCTGCAAAGCGGCGATATGCTGACCGCGCGTCTGGTCGTCGGCGCAGACGGCGCCAATTCATGGCTGCGCAGCAAGGCGGATATTCCGCTGACGTACTGGGATTACCGCCATCACGCGATGGTAGCGACAATCCGCACCGAAGAGCCGCACGGCGGCGTGGCGCGGCAGATTTTCCATAACGACGGCATCCTGGCCTTCCTGCCGCTGAGCGATCCGCATCTGTGCTCCATCGTCTGGTCTTTAGTGCCTGAGAAAGCGCAGCTGATGCAGGATGCTACTCCGGACGCCTTCAACCAGGCGCTGTGCGTGGCGTTTGATAACCGCCTTGGGCTGTGCACGCTTGAAAGCGAGCGCCAGGTGTTCCCGCTAACCGGGCGCTATGCGCGTCAGTTTGCGGCGCACCGTCTGGCGCTGGTGGGCGATGCGGCGCATACCATTCATCCGCTGGCCGGGCAGGGCGTCAACCTTGGCTTTATGGACGCGGCGGAGCTGGTCGAAGAGCTGCGCCGCCTGCACCGTGAAGGTAAGGACATTGGTCAGCATCTGTATCTGCGTCGCTATGAGCGCAGCCGCAAGCACAGCGCGGCAATGATGCTGGCGGGAATGCAGGGCTTCCGCGAGCTGTTTGCCGGGGCAAATCCGGCCAAAAAGCTGCTGCGCGATATCGGCCTCAAGCTGGCCGACACCCTTCCCGGCGTCAAACCCCAGCTTCTCCGTCAGGCGATGGGGCTTAACGATCTGCCGGACTGGCTTAAATAATATTGACCCCCGTCACACTATAATTTCCCGGCCTCTGCGCCGGGTAAATTCCCTCGTTTGAAATATTCTAATTCCACGCTGTTTTTCGCATTAGATAATCTAATGTCGCGTTTATTATCGTGAGGAAATTCAGCCCATTTTTCCGCACGAAATATCACCATGTGCTAAATCCTGTTAGATCATTGTTAATTTTATGCGGGTTTAATCGCATTTTCCCAGTGAATAACTCTGTAGGCTTTTCAGCGTTTTTTGGTCATAAGCTAATGTGATGACCCGTTTTACCTTATGGTTAACCGCCGGGTTCGGTGGTAAGTTCAGGTAAAAGAGAACGTTTGCGTCGGCGCCAGGAAACGGGGCCGATACCGGGTTTCACGGTGAATTTTTCAACGAGGACAAGATGGCTCAACAGACTCCTTTGTACGAACAACACGTGTTGTGCGGCGCCCGCATGGTGGACTTCCACGGCTGGTTGATGCCGCTGCACTACGGGTCGCAGATTGATGAGCACCACGCGGTGCGCACCGATGCCGGTATGTTCGACGTGTCCCACATGACGATTGTCGATCTGCGCGGTAGCCGCACCCGGGAGTTTTTGCGTTATCTGCTGGCAAATGACGTCGCCAAACTGAAGACGCCGGGAAAAGCGCTCTATACCGGCATGCTCAATGCCTCGGGCGGCGTGATTGATGACCTTATCGTCTATTACTTCACTGAAGATTTCTTCCGCCTCGTTGTAAACTCCGCCACCCGCGAAAAAGACCTCTCCTGGATCACCCAACACGCCGAACCTTACGCCATCGATATCACCGTCCGCGACGATCTGTCGCTGATCGCCGTGCAGGGGCCAAACGCGCAGGCGAAAGCCGCATCTCTGTTTAACGACGAGCAGCGCAAAGCCACCGAGGGCATGAAGCCGTTCTTTGGCGTGCAGGCGGGCGATCTGTTTATCGCTACCACCGGCTATACCGGTGAGGCGGGCTACGAAATTGCGATGCCGAACGAGAAGGCCGCTGATTTCTGGCGCGCGCTCGTAGAAGCGGGCGTGAAGCCAGCGGGTCTGGGCGCGCGCGACACGCTGCGTCTGGAAGCGGGCATGAACCTCTACGGTCAGGAGATGGACGAAGGCGTCTCCCCGCTGGCGGCCAACATGGGCTGGACCATCGCATGGGAACCGGCTGACCGCGACTTTATTGGCCGTGAAGCGCTGGAAATGCAGCGCGAGAAGGGTACTGAACAGCTGGTTGGCCTGGTGATGAAGGAAAAAGGCGTACTGCGCGGCGAGCTGCCGGTGCGCTTCACCGATGCCGACGGCAACCATCGCGAAGGTGTGATCACCAGCGGAACCTTCTCCCCGACGCTCGGCTACAGTATTGCCCTGGCACGCGTTCCGGCGGGCATTGGCGAAACGGCGGTGGTGCAAATTCGCAACCGTGAAATGCCGGTCACCGTGACCAAACCGATTTTTGTTCGCGCCGGTAAGCCGGTCGCCTAATTCTTTTTATCAGGAGAACTTCAATGAGCAATGTGCCAGCAGAACTGAAATACAGCAAAGAACACGAGTGGCTGCGCAAAGAGGCGGACGGCACTTACACCGTAGGGATCACCGAGCACGCGCAGGAGCTGCTGGGCGACATGGTGTTTGTTGACCTGCCTGAAGTGGGCGCAACCGTCAGCGCAGGCGACGACTGTGCCGTGGCGGAGTCCGTAAAAGCGGCTTCTGACATCTACGCCCCGGTAAGCGGCGAAATCGTTGCCGTGAACGACGCGCTGAGCGATTCACCGGAGCTGGTCAACAGCGAGCCGTATGAAGGCGGCTGGATCTTCAAGATCAAAGCCAGCGATGAGGCGCAGGTTGCCGCGCTGCTGGACGCGACCGCGTACGAAGCGCTGTTGGAAGACGAGTAATCAGTAATCCCCCTCTCCCTTTGGGAGAGGGCAGGGGTGAGGGTGCCCATCTTCCCCTCACCTAACCCTCTCCCTTTGGGAGAGGGAACTTAAATTCACTGCACGTTTCAGGAACCATCGCTCATGACACAGACTTTAAGCCAGCTTGAAAACCGTGGCGCCTTTATTGAACGTCACATTGGGCCGGATGCTCAGCAACAGCAGGAGATGCTGAAAACGGTTGGCGCGGATTCATTAAACGCACTGATCGGCCAGATCGTGCCAAAAGACATCCAGCTTGATACGCCGCCGCAGGTAGGTGAAGCCACCACGGAGTTCGCCGCGCTGGCGGAGCTGAAGGCCATCGCCGGCCTCAACAAGCGCTATAAGTCTTACATTGGCATGGGCTACACCAACGTGCAGCTGCCGCCGGTTATCCTGCGCAACATGCTGGAAAACCCGGGCTGGTACACCGCTTACACCCCTTATCAGCCAGAAGTGTCTCAGGGCCGCCTGGAAGCGCTGCTGAACTTCCAGCAGGTGACGCTGGATCTGACCGGGATGGATATTGCCTCCGCTTCGCTGCTGGATGAAGCGACCGCCGCCGCCGAAGCGATGGCGATGGCCAAACGCGTGAGCAAGCTGAAAAATGCCAACCGCTTCTTCGTCGCGGCGGACGTGCATCCCCAGACGCTGGACGTGGTGCGCACTCGCGCTGAAACCTTCGGCTTCGACGTGATTGTCGATGACGCAGACAAAGTGCTGGATCACCAGGACGTCTTCGGCGTGCTGCTGCAGCAGGTCGGTACCACCGGTGAAGTGCACGACTACGGCGCGCTGATTGGCGAGCTGAAGTCCCGCAAGGTCATCGTTAGCGTTGCCGCTGATTTTATGGCGCTGGTGCTGCTGACGGCACCGGGCAAACAGGGTGCGGATATTGTCTTCGGCTCTGCGCAGCGCTTTGGCGTGCCGATGGGCTACGGCGGCCCGCACGCGGCGTTCTTCGGCGCGAAAGATGAATTTAAACGCTCCATGCCTGGCCGTATTATCGGCGTCTCGAAAGATGCCGCCGGTAACACCGCGCTGCGCATGGCGATGCAGACCCGCGAGCAGCACATCCGCCGCGAGAAAGCGAACTCCAACATCTGTACCTCGCAGGTGCTGCTGGCCAACATTGCCAGCCTGTACGCCGTGTTCCACGGTCCGGCTGGCCTGAAGCGCATCGCCAACCGTATTCACCGTCTGGCGGATATTCTGGCCTGCGGCCTGCAGAAAAATGGCCTGAAGCTGCGCCATGAACACTATTTTGACACCCTGTGCGTAGACGTAGCGGACAAAGCCGCCGTGCTGGCGCGTGCGGACGCGGCGCAAATCAACCTGCGCAGCGACATCCATAACGCCGTGGGCATTACCCTTGATGAATCCACTACCCGTGAGGATATCGTTAACCTGTTTAACGTCCTTCTGGGCGACGCGCACGGTCTGGATATTGATACGCTGGACAAAGACGTGGCGCACGACAGCCGTTCAATTCAGGCAGGCATGCTGCGTGACGATGCGATCCTGGCGCACCCGGTCTTCAACCGCTACCACAGCGAAACCGAGATGATGCGCTATATGCACTCTCTGGAGCGCAAGGATCTGGCGCTGAACCAGGCGATGATCCCGCTGGGATCCTGCACCATGAAGCTGAACGCCGCGGCAGAGATGATCCCCATCACCTGGCCGGAGTTCTCCGAGCTACATCCGTTCTGCCCGGCCGGGCAGGCGGAGGGGTATCATATGATGATCAACCAGCTCTCCGACTGGCTGGTGAAGCTGACCGGCTACGACGCGCTCTGTATGCAGCCGAACTCCGGCGCGCAGGGTGAATACGCGGGCCTGCTGGCGATCCGTCACTATCACGAAAGCCGCAGTGAAGGTCACCGCGATATCTGTCTGATCCCAAGCTCCGCCCACGGCACCAACCCAGCTTCAGCCCAGATGGCGGGGATGGAAGTGGTGGTGGTTGCTTGCGATAAAAACGGCAACATCGATCTGGCCGACCTGCGTGCGAAAGCCGAGCAGGCGGGCGATAAGCTTTCCTGCATCATGGTGACCTACCCGTCAACCCACGGCGTGTACGAAGAGACCATCCGCGAAGTGTGCGAAGTGGTGCACCAGTTTGGCGGTCAGGTTTACCTCGACGGCGCGAACATGAACGCTCAGGTGGGTATTACCTCTCCGGGCTTTATCGGCGCGGACGTGTCGCACCTGAACCTGCATAAAACCTTCTGCATTCCGCACGGCGGCGGCGGCCCGGGCATGGGCCCAATCGGCGTGAAAGCGCACCTGGCCCCGTTTGTACCGGGCCACAGCGTGGTGCAGATTGAAGGCATGCTGACCCGTCAGGGTGCGGTCTCTGCGGCACCGTTCGGCAGCGCTTCTATCCTGCCAATCAGCTGGATGTACATCCGCATGATGGGCGCGGAAGGGCTGAAGCAGGCGAGCCAGGTAGCGATCCTCAACGCCAACTACATTGCGACTCGCCTGAAGTCCGCCTTCCCGGTGCTCTATACCGGCCGCGACGGTCGCGTGGCGCACGAGTGCATTCTGGATATTCGTCCGCTGAAGGAGCAGACCGGCATCAGCGAGCTGGATATCGCCAAGCGTCTGATCGACTACGGCTTCCACGCGCCAACCATGTCCTTCCCGGTAGCAGGTACGCTGATGGTTGAGCCAACGGAGTCTGAGAGCAAAGCCGAGCTGGACCGCTTTATCGACGCGATGCTGGCGATCCGCATGGAGATCGACCGCGTGCAGGACGGCGAGTGGACGCTGGAAGATAACCCGCTGGTTAACGCCCCGCACACCCAGCACGAGATGGTGGCAGAGTGGAACCACGGTTACTCCCGCGAGCTGGCGGTGTTCCCGGCAGGCGTGGCAAACAAATACTGGCCGACCGTGAAGCGTCTTGATGACGTCTACGGCGACCGTAATCTGTTCTGCTCCTGCGTGCCGATGAGCGAATATCAGTAATCATCCGCTGTCATAGGGTATGTTGTAGGCCGGGTAAGGCGGAGCCGCCACCCGGCTTTTTTATTGGGAGAAGACAATGGCAATAGCACTGGTCACCGGCGCCAGCCGTGGCATCGGTAAAGCAACCGCGCTCCAGCTGGCAGGCGAAGGCTACACCGTAGCGGTAAACTTTCACCACAACATCACGGCCGCGACTGAGGTTATCAACCATATCGTGGAGGCGGGCGGTAAAGCCTTTGCCGTGCGCGCGGACATCAGCGATGAAGCGCAGGTGATGGCGATGTTCGACAGCATCGATCGCGAAGGCGAGCCGCTGAAGGCGCTGGTAAATAACGCGGGCATTCTGTTTGAACAGTCCACCATCGAAAGTCTTTCAGCCGAACGCATCAACCGCGTGCTGGCGACCAACGTCACGGGCTATTTTCTCTGCTGTCGCGAGGCGGTAAAACGTATGTCGCATAAGCACGGAGGCAAGGGCGGTGCCATCGTAAATGTCTCCTCGGCGGCGTCACGGCTGGGCGCTCCGGGTGAGTATGTTGATTACGCCGCCTCTAAAGGCGCGGTGGACTCGCTGACGACCGGCCTGGCGCTGGAAGTGGCAGCCCAGGGCATTCGCGTCAACTGCGTGCGTCCCGGGCTGATTTATACCGATATTCACGCCTCCGGCGGCGAGCCGGGGCGCGTGGATCGGGTGAAGGCGATGCTGCCGATGCAGCGTGGCGGCCAGCCGGAGGAGGTCGCTCAGGCCATTGCCTGGCTGCTGAGCGACAAAGCCTCCTACGTGACCGGCAGCTTCCTCGAGCTTGCGGGCGGCAAGTAACTACCAGGACGCCAGCCACAGCCGCAGGCGCATGCCCCAGGCGCTGGTCCAGCCGGTGGTGATTGACTTCACCTCGCCGTGAGAGATCGTCACCAGCGTCGGCGTGACCTGCACATCCCACCGGCGCGCCAGATCGCCGCTGGCGTCGTTGACCGTCGGCAGCGCCATTTTCTTCTTCGCCAGCCATCTCTCCAGCTTGGCGTCATCGCCCGAGCGTAGCGCAACCGACAGCACGTTGCCGCCGTCGGCGGCAAGCGCCGCCACGGAGGGCGTGGTGTAGCGACACACGCCGCACCAGGTTGCCCAGACGTAGACCAGCAGCGGACGCTCCTTGCTCATGGCGGTGAGATCGACGGGCTGACCGTCCAGGGTATGCAGCGATGTCGCAGAGAAATTCTGCGGCAGCGCGGGCTGGCGGAAATAGTCCACCGCCACGCTGACGACAACGCCAATCAGCAGCCACAGGGCCAGCTCGCGCGCCAGGCGCATCGCCTTATTTGCCACGAGCTTGCGCCAGCTGCTCTTTCACCAGCGCCTCCAGATCGTCATAAGGAATGGCACCCGCCACCATTTGATCGCCAATGATGGTCGCTGGGGTGCCCTGAATATTCAGCACCTGCGACAGGAGCAGGTTCATCTTCAGCGAGTCCATGGTTTTTTCATCCGTCCTGATGCTGTCCGTAGCGGTCTTCGCCTGCGCCGCCGCGATGCTGGCATCATCGTGATACCCTTTTTTCATCATCAGCCGCTGGTGCAGCGGCCAGAACTTATCGGGCTGCTGACGCCACGTTGAGAGCGCCGCTTTGGCGGCATTTACCGAGCTTTGCCCCTTGAACGGCAGCAGCTTAACGATGAGCTGCACATCCGGGTTCTCCTGCACGATTTTCTCCAGCATCGGGTCGAACTGCTTGCAGTAGGGGCAGTTGTAGTCCGTGAAGGAGACTATGGTCAGCTTCGGCGCTTTTGCGCCGGTTCGCGGGCTGTTGGGGTCGTTAAACAGCAGTTCTGCCAGCTGGTCATTTGAAGATTGATCTGACGGCGCAGCGAGGCTGAACGTTGATAACGACAGCAGAAGTAAGGCAACGAAGGCTCTCATTTTATTTTCCTTTCGCATCGGACAGGGCGGTTAACACCGCGTCGCGGCTTAATAGCGCAGGCAGCACGTGGCCCTGCGGCAGTCCCGGTCCATAAATCTGGTTAAACGGCACGGCGGCGCTGCCGCGCGTGGTTAAGAACTGGCTAATGCTGGCTGAAGGGCGGCTCCAGTCTCCGCGCAGGGCAACGACATCCGGAGCGGAAAGCGCGTCCTGTACGTCGTCGCGCAGCAGCACGTTGTATTTATTGGCTTTACAGGTCACGCACCAGTCGGCGGTGACGTCGACGAAGACCCGCTTGTTTTCTGCCTGCGCGCGGGCAATGGCCTGCTCGCTGAGCGGCTGCCAGTTCACCCGATCGTGACGGGAGTTATCCCCACCGGAAGCGGTAACAAATGCGACGGCGCCTGCCGCCACAAAGGCTAACGCTCCGGCGCGGAGTGCGGTTTGCCAGCGGTAGCGCCAGGCGGTGGCCAGCAGCAGAGCGAGGATTAGCACCACCACCAGCGTAATGACGGGCAGGATACCGATGTGCACCCCCAGCAGGCTCAACAGCCACAGGGACGAGCCGAGCATCATCAGGCCGAGAGCGACCCGCACAACGTTCATCCAGCGTCCCGGACGCGGCAATTTCTGCGCCAGCCCCGGCCAGGCCGCAACCAGCAGCCACGGCAGGCTCATGCCGATACCCATCGCAAAGAAGATGCCCCACAGCAGAGGAAGCGGCGCTGCCAGCGCCACCGACACGGCCGTACCGAGAAACGGCGCGGTGCAGGGCGTCGCGAGCAGCGTGGCAAAGGCGCCCTGCCAGAAATGGCCAGCAAGCCCGTTGCCGCCGCGCGTGGCGAGGAACGTGCTGGTACCGGAAGGGAGACGGATCTCAAATAACCCCAGCAGGCTGGCGCTGAACAGCACCATCACCAGCGCCATCGCGCCAATAAACCACGGGTTCTGGAACTGGATCCCCCAGCCGAGCGCCTGATTGCCTAAACGCAGCACCGTCATCATCAGCGCCAGCGCGAGGAATGAGGCAACAATTCCTGATACCGACGCAAGGAACTGCCGGCGTACCTGGCCGCGCGCCTGCCGTTCGGTTTGCATCAGCGTGCCGAGCTTCATGGCCAGCACGGGCAGCACGCAGGGCATGACGTTGAGAATCAGGCCGCCCGCCAGCGCCATCAGCAGCACCCAGCCTAACGAGAACGCGGGCGCGGGGGCGCTCTGCCCGATAGTCAGGCTGGACTCCTGCGCCTGGCCGCTATCCGCCAGGACCAGCGACAGCTGCTTTCCGCTGAGGTTGGGCGCGGCTTCGCCCCAGCTGTCCGTTACCGGCACGGTGGCAACAAGCGATCCGTCGCGCACGGAAAAAGCGGGTCTGCCAAAATCGACGTCGTCCATGCCGTCGATAAACAGCGACGGTTCCTGCCAGCCCGCGTCACGCTGCGCGGTAACGGTCAGCTTTCCGGCGGCGTAGCGGGCGCTGAGCGATGACGTTAATCCGCTGCTGAGCGGCAGCGTGCCCATCGCCCGGCTGTAAGCGTAATCAAAGTCGCCGCCCGTGCTGGACGTCAGATCCAGCGAGAACGGGTAGTCGGTCAGCACGCAAACGTTGCTGCAGGTAGAGAGCGTCAGGACGCCGTCAAGACGTTCAGGGACCTTGCCGTGCAGGATAATCGGAAAACTGACGTCGCCGTGATATCCCTGCGTGGTGATACCCGCTACGTCAAAACGCTCGGGCGTGGGCCAGCGCCAGGTCGCCTCCACCGGCTGATGCCAGCGAATGGCAGGCGCAATCCCACCCTCTCCCGGCGAGCGCCAGTAGGTTTTCCAGCCTTTTTGCAGGGCGACATCAAGCAGCAGGCGGGTTTCGCCGCTGTTTTCGGTTTGCGCGCGCAGCCTGACGCTGGCGTGCTGATTATCGGCGGCGCGCAGCCAGCCGCTGTCGGCGGCCTGGCTGAGGGGCAGCCAGAGCCAAAGCAGGCAGACCAGCAGTCGCCTGAATACTGTTAACATAAATTTTCTCCATGAATGATGAATTAACCTGGTGTATCAGGCAAAAACTCACTCACGGAAGACGCAGAGTCGCAGATGCACCCGTAGTCGGGGCGGGGATATCACGCGGGGAGGCCACAGCCGTTCGCGGCGCGGCGGATTAGCAGCCAGCAGCGCCAGCAGCAGAGTAACGGCGAAGAGTGCACTTTCAAACAGCACCGGGGGAACCGCCATCAGCGATTTGGCGCTAAGCTCGCACGGCGTAACCGGCGCCTCTGCGCTCTCCTGGCCCTGCTGGACGGACTGGCTTGTGGCGGTGAGATTGAGGACAAGCGCATGCATCCCGGCCATTCGCTGAGCGGTGCATATCATCACCACCAGACAGGCCAGGGCTACCAGCAGGATAGCGTTGCGTTGTCGCTTAATCATGTTCGCCTCAATTATTCACGAGGCTTATCTTATAGGGCACAGGCTTTTTGGCAACGCCAAAGCTGTAAAGAAGTGTCTGGAAGGAAAGGAATTTGCCCTCTCCTGAGCAGGAGAGGGCGGTGCATTACAGGGTTTCGCCGTTGCTGGCTATCACGGTTTTGTACCAGTTAAAGCTCTTTTTACGGGAGCGGGACATATCACCCGTACCGTCGTCGTGCTTGTTCACATAGATAAAACCATAGCGCTTGCTGTACTGGCCGGTGGTGAAGGAGACGCAGTCGATACAGCCCCACGGGGTGTAGCCCATCAGGTCAACGCCGTCGTAGGTCACCGCTTTGATCATCTCTTCCACGTGGGCGCGCAGATAGTCGATGCGGTAGTCATCGTTGATGCTGCCGTCCTCTTCCACTTTATCGTAAGCGCCGAAACCGTTCTCCACGATAAACAGCGGCTTTTGATAACGCTCATACAGTTCACACAGGGCATAGCGCAGCCCCACCGGGTCAATCTGCCAGCCCCAGTCGGAGGCCTTCACGTGCGGGTTCGGCACGCTGCCTTCGAAACCGGAAATCGCGTCCCCGGTACCGCCTTCCGCCTTAACCGCGTTGGTCATGTAGTAGCTGAAGCCCAGGTAGTCGCACGTCCCATCACGCAGGATCTGCTCATCGCCTGCTTCCATCCTGATGGAGAAACCGCGGCGCTCCCACTCGTTCAGCACGTAGGACGGGTAGTAGCCGCGCAGCTGGACGTCGGTAAAGACATAGCGCTCGCGCATGGATTCCTGTGCGAACATCACGTCTTCAGGTTTGCAGGAGAACGGATAGAGAGCAACCATGGCCAGCATGCAGCCTACTTTCATCTCCGGATTAATGCGGCGTGCGGCTTTCACCGCCAGCGCGCTGGCCACGAACTGGTGGTGCAGCACCTGATACATGGTCTCTTCCGGGTTGTCGTGCTCGGTATACACCACGCCGGAACAGCAGTAGCCGAACAGCGGCGCGCGCCAGTTACGCTGGTTGTTAATCTCGTTGAAGGTCATCCAGTATTTGACCTTGCTTTTGTAGCGCTCAAACACGACTTCAGAGAAGCGTACAAAGAAATCGACCACCTTACGGTTGGTCCAGCCGCCGTATTCCTGCACCAGGTGCAGCGGCATTTCAAAGTGGGAGAGGGTGATCACCGGCTCGATGTTGTACTTCAGCAGCTCGTCAAACATGTCGTCGTAGAACTGCAGCCCTTCTTCGTTCGGCTGGGTTTCGTCGCCTTTCGGGAAGATGCGCGTCCAGGCAATGGAGGTGCGGAAGCATTTGAAGCCCATCTCGGCAAACAGCTTGATGTCTTCTTTGTAGCGGCCGTGGAAGTCGACGGCTTCGTGGTTCGGGTAGTATTTCCCGTCGATAACTTCCTGGGTGATTTCACGCGGCACGCCGTGCGCGCCGCCGGTCAGCACGTCGCAAATGCTTGGCCCTTTGCCGCCTTTGTTCCAGCCGCCTTCAACCTGGTGAGCCGCAACCGCGCCGCCCCATAAAAAATCTTTCGGTAAGGTGAGTTTTTTCATCTTTGCTATTCTCAAGTCATGGCTTAATGAAATCGAGTCTAGCAAAGCGTATTTAAATGTCACGATATAACAATTAACGCGAAATGTGATTTGTCACATCAAAAAAACAGGGTGTTTTATTCCGTTAATTTCTTCGCCAGCTTACGCCCCAATGATTCCAGAATATAAATGACGGGGATTTGGGTAGTAATATCGTACACGCCACCGATACGCGTTTGGGGAACGTGCCAGGAGAGGTTAAAGTCGGCCAGCTTTGCCAGACGTGAGTGCTCGTGGCTGGTGATGGAGAGTACTTTACAGCGGTGCAGGCTGAACTGGCTGGCGAAGCGTAAGATCTCTTCGGTCTCCCCGGAAACGGAAAGTACAATAGCCAGCGCATTTTTAGCCATATCATTGGTGACCGGGAAATAAGGATCGTCAATATGGTTGCTGAATTTACCAATATTTGAAAAGAAGCGTGCGCCATATTTCGCCAGCGAGCCGGAAGTGCCCGCCCCGACGAATATAATTCGCTCGGAGGATAAAATAATATTTACAGCGTCATCCAGTAACGCATCGAACTCTTCATTGTTGACGCTTTTGAAAAAGCTGATAATTTCACTGGCACCGAAATTTGCCTGCTGGGGTTCATTCTGCTCTAAATAGAGCTTGAAGCGCACGCGAAATTCAGAGTAGCCCTCGCAGTTGAGCTTGCGGCAGAAGCGCAGGATCGTGGTGGTTGAGACGCCAGCCGCGTCCGCCAGCTCGCGGATGGTCATGTACGTTACTTTGTCACGGTTCTTGATGACATAGTTGTAGACCATCATCTCAAGGTTATTGAGACCGGCAATGGCGGAATGGGAGAACATGCTCACTGTGGCTACACTCACTCATCAGACTTTCTTCAGGGAATAATAACATGCAGCCTAACGACATCACTTTTTTTCAACGCTTTCAGGATGACATTCTGGCCGGGCGTAAAACCATCACCATTCGCGACGAAAGCGAATCCCATTTTAAGAAGGGCGACGTGCTGCGCGTTGGGCGTTATGAGGATGACGGCTACTTTTGCACCATTGAAGTGACCGGCACGTCAACCGTTACGCTGGATACGCTCACCGAAAAACACGCGGAGCAGGAAAACATGACCCTGGAGGCGCTCAAAAGCGTGATTGCGGAAATCTACCCTCATCAGAACCAGTTTTATGTGATTGATTTTAAATGCCTTTAATAAAAAAAGAACGTGTGTTAGCTGAAATAAAACTGTAACTATCTGATTGTAAATTAGAGTTGTTAGATTTGATTTTATTTTAGCGAACAGGTGTTCACTGGAATCATTCTCAGTTAGCATAGCCATACGATGAATAATCATCTTTAGTTTTCCCGGAGTTACCTATGGTGAACAAGCCATTAATCGCACAGGGATATTCGCTGGCTGAGGAAGTAGCCAACAGCATCAGCCACGGCATCGGCCTGGTTTTTGGGATAGTCGGTTTAGTATTGCTGCTGGTTCAGGCGGTGGACACCAACGCCAGCGCGATGGCGATAACCAGCTACAGCCTGTACGGCGGGAGCATGATCCTGTTGTTCCTGGCCTCCACGCTGTATCACGCGGTCCCGCATCAACGGGCCAAAACCTGGCTCAAAAAATTCGACCACTGCGCGATCTATCTTCTGATCGCGGGTACCTACACCCCGTTCTTGCTGGTGGGATTAAACTCGCCGCTGTCCCGTGGCCTGATGATCGTGATCTGGAGCCTGGCGCTGCTGGGGATCCTGTTTAAGCTGACCATTGCGCACCGGTTCAAAATACTGTCGCTGGTGACCTATCTGACGATGGGCTGGCTGTCGCTGATTGTCGTTTATCAGCTGGCGATAAAGCTGGCGGTGGGGGGCGTAACCCTTCTGGCGGTGGGCGGCGTGGTCTACTCGCTGGGCGTGATTTTCTACGTCTGCAAGCGTATTCCGTACAACCATGCTATCTGGCACGGCTTCGTGCTGGGGGGCAGCGTATGCCACTTTTTGGCGATTTATTTGTATGTGGGGCAGGTGTAGTTTTTTGCCACCGTGCGGGCTGAAGCCCTCACCCCGGCCCTCTCCCTGTGGGAGAGGGGGAACACCAAACCTGCATCGCCCGGTAAGCGCAGCGCCACCGGGCGATACAGGCAGCACATTTATTCTTCCAGCGAATACGGCAGCGGCTCGATGCTCAACGTATTGGCATCGTCACGCACGCGGAACACGCTGTCGGCTTCCATGTCGTTATTCATCACCACCTGAACCAGAACACGACCATCATCCAGCTGCACGGCGGCTAGCACGGTGCCGGTACGACGCCAGTTTTCACCCATCTTCAGCTCGAGATCTTCACCCGCTTCCGGTACGCGGCTGGCGTGTCCTGCAAGCGTCCACAGGGCGCGCTTGTTGGCACCGCGGAATTTCGCACGCGCGACCATCTCCTGGCCGGTGTAGCAGCCTTTCTTGAAGCTGATACCGCCCAGCGCCTGCAGGTTCGTGGCCTGAGGAATAAACTGCGCACTGTTTGCCGCGTCAATCACCGGTAAACCCGCTTCAATGTTCAGCGCCAGCCACTGCTGGCTGTTGTTCAGCTGCGCTTCACCGCGCAGCGCCTCGGTGACGCGTTCAGCCGTTGCCACATCCGTCACCAGCAGGAAACGCTCAGCCGGGTGTTCAAACCACAGAATCGAGGTGGCGCCTTCACTGACGACCTGTTTTTCCGCATCCGGCAGTTCGACAAAGAGGTTTTTCAGCGAAGCACGTGCCTGGAAGCCCGCGACGCCCAGCAGAACGTGTTCGTCGTCAGGGGCAATAGTGACCTTAGAGAAGACCGCGTACTTTTTCAGTTCAGCGAGCTGGGCGTCACGCAGGCTGCGGCGTTCAATATAGGCAAAGCCGTCCTGACGGCGGAACACGCGCAGGTTGCTCCACATTTTACCTTTTGGATCGCAGTGGGCAGCCAGCAGATGCTGGTGTTCAGTCAACTGGGCGACGTCGGCCGTCACCTGACCCTGAATGTATTTTTCGGCATCGGCACCGGTGAGCGTCGCCAGCGCCCAGTCATCAAGAGTAATCAGCGTCAGCGGCAGACGCGCAGAGGCGGCGGGCTGGCGAGGAGAAAATGGAGTAAAAGCCATAGTGATGTCCTGAATTGCTTAACGCTTTGATAATACCTAATGGTAAAAGAGACTGTATTCATTGCAAGCGCTTTCAGCAGGCCATTTGTGCCTTAGGCAACTTCTGCGTAGCGCCACGCAAAAATGTGTATCCTCTGTCTTTGTAGGGATTATTCTGGAAGCCTGCTCGACGTTCGCAATATTCCAGTAAAGAAACGGTCAAAAACACGTTACACTAGCTACTGTTCCCGAGAGAATAAAGAACACTGAACGGGATACCGACTGTGCCAAACGTAATGCAGGAAACAGAACATGGATATTAACAACAAGGCCCGTATTCACTGGGCGTGCCGTCGCGGCATGCGTGAACTTGATATCTCCATCATGCCTTTCTTCGAATATGAGTATGACAGCTTAAGCGATGACGATAAGCGTCTGTTTGTTCGCCTGCTAGAGTCTGACGATCCTGATTTATTCAACTGGCTGATGAATCACGGCAAGCCCGCCGACACCGAGTTGCAACGGATGGTGCAATTAATTCAAACACGGAATCGGGAACGTGGTCCTGTGGCAATCTGATCTTCGCGTCTCATGGCGCTCGCAGTGGATGTCTTTATTGCTCCACGGCCTGGTCGCGGCTTTTGTTTTACTGATGCCGTGGCCGCTTAGCTACACGCCGCTGTGGCTACTGCTGCTGTCGTTTGTGGTCTTTGACAGCGTGCGCAGCCAGCGCCGGATCAATGCCCGTCAGGGTGAAATCAAACTGCTGATGGATTCGCGTTTGCGCTGGCAGGGAAAAGAGTGGGAAATTATCGGCACGCCGTGGATGCTGAGCGCCGGTATGATGCTAAGGTTGCGTCAGCTTGAGGGAGGCCGCCGCCAGCACCTGTGGCTGGCTGCCGACAGTATGGATGCGGCCGAATGGCGTGAACTGCGCCGGATGATATTGCAGCAACCGACGCAGGACTAGGTTCGCGTCAGCTGAACTTCTCTGCCATCTCGCCCAGTATCTGCTCGCACCAGTTTTCCAGACGCTCATCGCTGAGATCGTACTGGTTGGTTTCATCCAGCGCGAGCCCAACAAACAGCTGGCCGTCAGCAATAATCGGTTTTTTGCTCGTAAACTCATAGCCTTCCGTAGGCCAGTAGCCAATAAACGTCGCGCCCTTTGGTGCCAGTTTGTCGTGCAGCATGCCGAGTGCGTCCAGGAACCACTCGCCGTAGCCTAGCTGGTCGCCCATGCCGTACATCGCAATGATTTTGCCGTCGAGGTTGAGGGCATCGAGCCCATCCCAGATGGCTTCCCAGTCTTCCTGAATCTCACCAAAATCCCATGTTGGGATGCCGAGGATAAGCACGTCGTACTGCTCCATCAGCGTGAGCGCATCATCTTTCAGGTTATGCAACGTCACCAGCTCGGGGCCGATGATGTCGCGAATTTTTTCCGCCGCCATTTCGGTGTAGCAGGTGCTGGAACCATAGAAAAGACCAATATTCATCGCGTAACGTTCTCAATTCTTGCTATGACATTGCGCGTAGTGTACCAGAAACCGATGGCATTCAGGCATAATGCCCGGATTGCAGAACCAAAGGGGCTGAAGTGGAAAAGGATCTCGCACTCATCGAACAGTTTCTTGACGCGCTGTGGCTGGAGAAAAACCTGGCCGAAAACACGCTCAGTGCCTATCGACGTGACCTCACCATGCTGGTGGAGTGGCTGGCGCACCGCGAACTGACGCTTGAGAGCGCCCAACGTGACGACCTGCAGGCCCTGCTGGGTGAGCGGATGGAGGGCGGCTATAAGGCGACCAGCTCCGCGCGCCTCTTGAGCGCAATGCGTCGCCTGTTCCAGCACCTCTATCGCGAAAAGATCCGTGCGGACGATCCCAGCGCCCTGCTGGCCTCGCCTAAACTCCCGCAGCGGCTGCCGAAAGATCTCAGCGAAGCACAGGTTGAGAGATTATTACAGTCGCCCGCTGTTGACGTGCCGCTGGAGTTACGCGATAAAGCGATGCTTGAACTATTGTATGCTACCGGTTTACGTGTTTCTGAACTGGTCGGCCTGACGATGAGCGACATTAGCCTGCGTCAGGGCGTGGTGCGCGTAATAGGGAAAGGGAACAAAGAACGGCTGGTACCGCTGGGTGAAGAGGCGGTGTACTGGCTGGAGACGTATCTGGAGCATGGCCGACCGTGGCTGCTGAACGGCGTCTCTATTGATGTGCTGTTCCCGAGCCAGCGCGCGCAGCAGATGACACGACAAACGTTCTGGCATCGCATCAAGCATTACGCCACACTGGCAGGAATAGACAGTGAAAAGCTGTCGCCGCACGTTTTGCGTCACGCCTTCGCGACGCATCTGTTGAACCACGGCGCGGATTTACGCGTGGTGCAGATGCTGCTGGGGCACAGCGATCTATCAACGACGCAAATTTACACCCATGTCGCGACGGAACGCCTGCGGCAGCTACACCAACAGCACCACCCTCGCGCGTGAGTGCCGACGAATTGTAACAGGATCACATATGAAAAAGTCTTTTGCGCTGTTCACCCTGCTGGCAGCTTCGTTTACCGGTTTTGCCCATGCAGATGATGCAGCCATCAAACAGTCTCTGACAAAACTTGGCGTCTCCAGCAGCGACATTCAGCCCGCGCCCGTCGCCGGAATGAAAACCGTCTTGACCAACAGCGGCGTGCTGTACGTGACCGAAGACGGGAAGCACATCATTCAGGGGCCGATGTACGACGTAAGCGGCGCGCAGCCGGTTAACGTAACTAACCAGCTGCTGATGAAAAACCTGAACGCGCTCGAAAAAGAGATGATTGTCTACAAAGCGGCGCAGGAAAAGCACGTCATTACCGTCTTCACCGACATCACCTGCGGCTACTGCCACAAGCTGCATGAAGAGATGAAAGACTACAATGCGCTGGGCATCACCGTGCGCTACCTGGCCTTCCCGCGCGCGGGCGTGCAGAGCCAGCCAGAACAAGACATGAAGGCTATCTGGTGTGCGAAAGACCGCAACAAAGCCTTTGACGATGCGATGAACGGCAAAGGCGTTAAGCCCGCGTCCTGTGATATCGATATTGCGAACCACTATGCGCTGGGCGTGCAGTTTGGCGTCACCGGTACGCCAGCTATCGTGCTGAGCAACGGCTATGTGGTGCCGGGCTATCAGGGGCCAAAAGAGATGAAAGAGTTCCTCGACGCGCATCAGAAACAGACTGCTGGTAAATAATTCGCGTGAAAGCCCCGATAAAATTGCGTCGCCGCGAAGCGGTTGAAGATGCCGATTTACCAGCCGATCTTTCCCCCCTGCTGCGGCGGCTCTATGCCAGCCGCGGCGTGCGAACGGCCAGCGATCTCGAACGTAGCGTCAAAGGCATGCTGCCCTGGCAGCAGCTGAGCGGCGTCGAAAAAGCGACAGAGATGCTCTACGACGCGTTCCGTGAAGGGACGCGGATTGTCGTGGTGGGGGATTTCGACGCCGACGGCGCAACCAGTACCGCGCTGAGCGTGCTCAGCCTGCGCGCGCTGGGCTGCGATAACGTCACCTATCTGGTGCCGAACCGCTTCGAAGACGGCTACGGGCTGAGCCCGGAAGTGGTCGATCAGGCGCATGCGCGTGGTGCGCAGATGATCCTGACCGTGGACAACGGGATCTCCTCCCACGCGGGTGTCGATCATGCGCACGCGCTCGGGATCCCCGTGCTGGTGACCGATCACCACCTGCCGGGGGAAACCCTGCCAGCCGCTGAGGCCATCATTAACCCGAACCTGCGCGACTGTGATTTCCCTTCGAAATCGCTGGCGGGCGTCGGCGTGGCGTTTTATCTGATGCTGGCGCTGCGTACGCTGCTGCACGGTAAAGGCTGGTTCGAATCGCGCGGTATTGCCGTGCCGAACCTGGCCGAATACCTTGACCTGGTGGCGCTGGGCACCGTCGCGGACGTCGTTCCGCTGGACACCAATAACCGTATTTTGACCTGGCAGGGATTAAGCCGTATCCGTGCGGGCAAGTGTCGTCCAGGCATTAAGGCTCTGCTCGAAATCGCCAATCGCGATCCGCTCAAGCTGGCGGCAAGTGATTTGGGCTTTGCTCTCGGGCCGCGTCTGAACGCCGCCGGAAGGCTGGACGATATGTCCGTCGGTGTCGCACTCCTGCTGGTCGACAACATCGGCGAAGCGCGCGTGCTTGCCAACGAGCTGGATGCGCTGAACCAGACCCGCAAAGAGATTGAGCAGGGTATGCAGGCCGAAGCGCTAACCCTGTGCGAGAAGCTCGAACGCAGCGGCGACACGCTGCCGGGCGGTCTGGCGATGTACCATCCCGAGTGGCATCAGGGCGTCGTCGGTATTCTGGCCTCGCGCATCAAAGAGCGCTTCCACCGCCCGGTGATTGCCTTTGCACCGGCTGGCGACGGCACGCTGAAAGGCTCGGGTCGCTCGATTCAGGGACTGCACATGCGCGATGCGCTGGAGCGTCTCGACACGCTGTACCCGAACCTGATGATTAAGTTCGGCGGCCACGCAATGGCGGCAGGCCTGTCGCTGGAAGAGGCGAAGTTCGACGAGTTTCAGCGTCTGTTCGGCGAGCTGGTGACGGACTGGATTGATCCGGCCCTCCTGCAGGGCGAGGTGGTCTCAGACGGGCCGTTATCCGCGGCTGAGATGACCATGGAAGTGGCGCAGATGCTGCGTGACGCCGGGCCGTGGGGGCAGATGTTCCCGGAACCGCTGTTCGACGGGCGTTTCCGCCTGCTGCAGCAGCGTATTGTAGGTGAACGTCATCTCAAAGTGATGGTTGAGCCGGTAGGCGGCGGCCCGCTGCTCGACGGTATCGCCTTCAACGTTGATACCTCTGTTTGGCCAGACAACGGCGTGCGCGAAGTTGAGCTGGCCTATAAGCTCGATATTAACGAGTTTCGTGGTAACCGCTCCCTGCAGATCATCATCGACAATATCTGGCCAATTTAGCGTCAGTAAAGCTACAAAAAAGGGCGTGGATTCGGTACAATCCCGCTCTTATCACCGCATTTTGACAAGCTCATAAAAGAAAACAGACCATGTTTGAAATTAATCCGGTAAAAAACCGCATTCAGGACCTCACGGAGCGCTCTGACGTTCTTAGGGGGTATCTTTGACTACGATGCCAAGAAAGAGCGTCTGGAAGAAGTAAACGCCGAGCTGGAACAGCCGGACGTCTGGAACGAACCTGAACGCGCACAGGCGCTGGGTAAAGAGCGTTCCTCCCTTGAGGCCATCGTTGATACGCTGGATCAAATGGCGCAGGGTCTGGAAGATGTTTCTGGTCTGCTGGAGCTTGCTGTCGAAGCTGAAGACGAAGAAACCTTTAACGAAGCCGTTGCAGAGCTCGACGTTCTGGAAGAGAAGCTGGCGCAGCTGGAATTCCGCCGTATGTTCTCCGGCGAATACGACAGCGCCGACTGCTATCTCGATATTCAGGCCGGTTCTGGCGGTACAGAAGCGCAGGACTGGGCGAGCATGCTGGCGCGTATGTATTTGCGTTGGGCAGAAGCGCGCGGTTTCAAAACCGAAATCATCGAAGAATCTGAAGGTGAAGTCGCGGGTCTGAAATCCATCACCATTAAGATTATTGGTGATTACGCCTACGGCTGGCTGCGTACTGAAACCGGCGTTCATCGCCTGGTACGTAAGAGCCCGTTCGATTCCGGCGGCCGCCGTCATACCTCCTTCAGCTCCGCGTTTGTTTACCCGGAAGTGAAAGACGATATCGATATCGAAATCAACCCGGCCGACCTGCGAATCGACGTTTACCGCGCATCCGGTGCGGGTGGTCAGCACGTTAACCGTACGGAATCGGCGGTGCGTATTACCCACCTTCCAACCAACACGGTTACGCAGTGCCAGAACGACCGTTCCCAGCATAAGAACAAAGACCAGGCCATGAAGCAGATGAAAGCGAAGCTTTATGAGCTGGAAATGCAGAAGAAAAATGCTGAGAAACAGGCGATGGAAGACAACAAGTCTGACATCGGCTGGGGCAGCCAGATCCGTTCTTACGTCCTTGATGACTCCCGCATCAAAGACCTGCGTACCGGGGTTGAAACCCGTAACACGCAGGCGGTGCTGGACGGCAGCCTGGACCAATTTATCGAAGCAAGTTTGAAAGCAGGGTTATGAGGAACCAACATGTCTGAACAACAAGCACAGGGCGCTGACGCGGTAGTCGATCTTAATAACGAACTGAAAACCCGCCGCGAGAAGCTGGCAGCGCTGCGCGAGCAGGGCGTGCCTTTCCCGAACGATTTTCGTCGTGACCATACCTCAGACCAACTGCACGCAGAATTCGACGGTAAAGAGAACGAAGAGCTGGAAGCGCTGAACGTTGAAGTGTCTGTGGCTGGCCGCATGATGACCCGTCGTATCATGGGTAAAGCGTCCTTCGTGACCTTACAGGACGTTGGCGGCCGCATTCAGCTGTACGTCTCCCGTGACGACCTGCCGGAAGGCATCTACAACGAGCAGTTCAAGAAGTGGGACCTGGGCGATATCCTGGGCGCGAAGGGTAAGCTGTTCAAAACCAAAACGGGTGAACTCTCTATCCACTGCACCGAGCTGCGTCTGCTGACCAAAGCCCTGCGCCCGCTGCCGGACAAATTCCACGGCCTGCAGGATCAGGAAGCGCGCTATCGCCAGCGCTATCTGGACCTCATCTCTAACGATGATTCCCGCAAGACCTTCAAAATTCGCTCGCAGATCATGGCCGGTATCCGCCAGTTCATGGTGAACCGCGACTTTATGGAAGTGGAAACCCCAATGATGCAGGTGATCCCTGGCGGCGCGTCTGCGCGTCCGTTCATCACCCATCACAACGCCCTGGACCTCGACATGTACCTGCGCATCGCGCCGGAACTGTACCTGAAGCGTCTGGTGGTCGGTGGCTTCGACCGCGTGTTCGAAATCAACCGTAACTTCCGTAACGAAGGTATCTCCGTTCGTCATAACCCAGAGTTCACCATGATGGAACTCTATATGGCGTATGCGGATTACAAAGATCTGATCGAACTGACCGAATCCCTGTTCCGTACTCTTGCGCAGGACATTCTGGGCACCACTGAAGTGCCTTACGGTGAAGAAGTCTTCGACTTCGGCAAGCCGTTCGTCAAGCTGACCATGCGCGAAGCGATCAAGAAATACCGTCCGGAAACCGAGATGGCTGACCTGGATAACTTCGACTCTGCCAAAGCCATCGCGGAAAGCATCGGTATCAAGGTTGAGAAGAGCTGGGGTCTGGGCCGCATCGTGACCGAGATCTTCGAAGAAGTCGCCGAGGCACACCTGATTCAGCCGACCTTCATCACTGAATATCCGGCAGAAGTGTCTCCGCTGGCGCGTCGTAATGACGAGAACCCGGAAATCACCGATCGCTTTGAGTTCTTCATCGGCGGCCGTGAAATCGGCAACGGCTTTAGCGAGCTGAACGATGCAGAAGATCAGGCGCAGCGCTTCCAGGATCAGGTTGATGCGAAAGCGGCAGGCGATGACGAAGCGATGTTCTTCGACGAAGACTACGTGACCGCGCTGGAGCACGGCCTGCCGCCAACTGCGGGCCTGGGTATTGGTATCGACCGTATGGTTATGCTGTTCACCAACAGCCACACCATTCGTGACGTGATCCTGTTCCCGGCGATGCGTCCGGTGAAGTAATCCGTAATGACGTAAAAAAAAGCCCCGAAAGGGGCTTTTTTATTGCGCCGCGAAAGACTTAAGCTTTTCGCGCGCGGTTGTGGCTTCCATTACCATCCACGGGCTAAAGGCCCACGGAGTCGCATCCAGCGCGCGGAATAACGCTTCCAGCTCAACCCACTGGTGATCCATCACTTCTTCTTCATTTATCGTGATTTCGCCGGTGATGCGAGCGGCAAACACCGGGCATATTTCATTTTCGACAATTCCGGAAGGGTCGGTTTCACGATAACGAAACTCAGGCGCAATGGCGGTAATAGCCGTAATCTCAGCACCCACTTCGAAGCGGCAGCGGCGGATAATCGCCTGTTCAAGCGCTTCCCCTGACTGCGGGTGCCCGCAAACGGAGTTGGTCCAGACGCCCGGCCAGGCTTTTTTGTTCAATGCGCGTCGGGTGATCAGACATTCACCTTTGGCGTTAAATAGCCAGGAGGAGAAGGCCAGATGCAGCGGGGTCTCGGAGGTGTGTGCCGCGTACTTCTCCTGAGTGCCAATCACCCCTCCCTGGTCATTTACCAAAATAACGTGTTCTTGAATACTCATTGATGCTCCAGTGCCAAAATGCTGAACGGTTCAACGCCATTCGCGTCATTATTATACTGCATTCTTATACGAACGGTTTGGCCCACAGAGCGGAAAAGGGCTGACCCATATCAGCCAGGGCTGGTATCATGGTGCGCCATTCACGCTGACCGAGGATCTGTTTTGTTTGCAGGAAGCCTGACGAGAAACCCCATCACTGCTATTTTCTGCCTGACGTTGACGCTGCTTCTTGCGGGGTGCTCGGGTAGTAAATCCTCGGACATGGGTAGCTATTCCGGTGCGGTGTACACCGTTAAGCGTGGGGATACGCTGTACCGCATTTCGCGCGCAACGGGGACCAGCGTGAAGGATCTGGCGCGCCTCAACGGCATCTCGCCGCCCTATACCATCGAGGTAGGGCAGAAACTGAAGGTTAACGGCAGTTCCTCTTCGGGTAAAAAGTCCTCATCTAAAGGCAAAACCGCCAAAGTCACGCCGTCTTATCAGGTGCCAAAATCCTCCTGGCCACCTGTCGGACAGCGCTGCTGGATCTGGCCTGCCAGCGGTAAAGTGGTGGCGCCGTACTCCCTCTCTGAGGGGGGCAATAAAGGCATTGATATCTCAGCCGCGCGCGGAACGCCGGTCTATGCTTCTGGTGCCGGCAAGGTGGTCTACGTGGGTAACCAGCTTCGCGGCTACGGCAACCTCATCATGATAAAGCACGGTGAAGACTATATTACGGCCTACGCCCACAACGACACGATGATGGTCAATAACGGGCAGAACGTGAAGGCGGGGCAGAAGATTGCGACCATGGGCAGCACCGGCACGGACTCGGTGAAGCTGCATTTCCAGATCCGTTATAAAGCGACGGCCATCGATCCGCAGCGCTATCTTCCGGCGCAGGGCAGCAAACCGAAGTGCTAAGTGATTATTTAATCGCCACTTAGTGGTGAAGAGGCTTGTATGGAGATGCGTAAGGTCTATAATGCTTTACGCACCTCAAAGCGGGCGTAGTTCAATGGTAGAACGAGAGCTTCCCAAGCTCTATACGAGGGTTCGATTCCCTTCGCCCGCTCCAGATTTTCGCATAACGTCGTTCTGACAAACTCCCCCAAATTTAAAATTAAACCCCCTTTCTTTTTACGTGTATTGATCCCACTGATATACCTGTCGGCAAATTTCTTTTCCCGAGGATTGCTGATGAAAACTCGAATACTCCTGTGCGCTGGCTTATTGGTCGCCTCATGCGCCCATGCCAGCGCGCTTTATTTTTATGAAACCGGCACAGAAGACACCGCGCTGGCAGGGGCGGGGCAGGCTGCACGCGCTCAGGATGCCTCAACGATAATGACCAACCCGGCGGGCATGACGCGGTTGCCCGACCATATGGTCACCGGCGGGTTACAGGTTATGGATGGCTCCATCGACTATCAGTTGAAGAATGATGCGCAGAAAAGCCCAGGCGATGTCATGAAGACGGTGCCCAACGCCAGCGCCTTTTATAGCCAAAAAGTCACGGACAAACTGTATGCCGGAATCGGCCTGTTCGGTAATTACGGCCTCGGGATTGATTACGGTAACTGGGCGGGCGACCGGTTGATTAAAAAGAGCACCATGGCGGCGATGACGCTCAGCCCGTCGATGGCCTACAAACTTAACGATCGTCTCTCGATAGGAGCATCCGCCAATATCAATTACGGCTTTCTATCACTCACGCGCAACGTTAACGACGACGATCGTCAGCAGCACGATCGTGACTGGGCAATGAGCTACCGCCTCGGTGTATTGATGCAGCTTACCGACCAGACGCGCGTCGGCATCGCCTGGAACAGCCAGACGGATTACGGTTTCGATATTAACGGTAAAGCGCGTTTGCCCAATGGCGCATATGACCTTCCTGTCTCGGCTCAGGTGCGTGCGCCGCAGCAGCTAATGTTCAGCGTCGTGCATGATATTAATCATCAGTGGTCGCTAATGGGCGACCTCGGCTGGCAGGACTGGAGCCAGTTCGGCGCACCGCAGGTCACCGTGGATGGAAAAAAGCTGAACAATACCAGCCGCATGAAAGATACGTGGCACGGTGCCGCAGGCGTGCAGTATCGCCCAACGGAGCGGTGGCGTTTGAACGCCGGCGTGGCATTCGACAGCTCGCCGTATCGAAGCCAGAGTGATGTGGCGCTGACGCTGCCTGCCGGGGATGAGTGGCGATTCGGTACGGGGGCACAGTATCAAATTACACCCGCGAGCAATATCGGTGTGGCCGTAGAATATCTTCATATGCAGTCATCACAGGTGAAATCACCCTCCGCATTTAAAGGACGCTACGGTAGTCCCCATCTTTGGTTTGCCAGCGTAAACTATAGCTATCAGTTTTAATTCGGTAACTGTTTAAATTATAGGGTCTATACTGGCAGTTACCTGCCGCAACAAGGTCATGACATGCATATTTTACCGCCTGTTCGTCCTGAACAGTCTATTGCACGACTGACCGCAATCCTTGAGCCGATTGCGGAGAAAGTGAAGCTCGTCCCGCGAAAGCGAATAACCTGGAGCCGGAATGGTCACCAGCAGATGTATCTGTTTCTGGAGGGGGAACTCTCTTTACTCCGCGCTTCTGATGGGCTGCTGTTGGTTACGGTTTACGAGCCGCACCTGTTCGGGATCGCGGAGATGATCCAGCCCACGCAGGGCCACATTCTTCGGGCGGAAACGGCGTCGACTATTCTGCGGGTGGATGCGGAGCAGGCTGCTAAACGCTTTCGCGAAGAGGGGGTTTGGGAGGACGTTGCTGCACTATTATCCTACCACACGGCCTATCTTATCTACCGGGATGCGCAGGTGGTGCAACAACGAACGTATTCTGTTATTCGTAATCATCTTCAGGAGATGATATTACTGCCCGAGGAAGCCCGGTTGCGCACAACCATTCTTGACTATATTCAGGACCGCACGCTATTGTCTCGCAGCAGTATTCTAAATGTCCTCTCGGCGCTCAAGCAGGGTAAATACATCTCTTTTAAACGCGGTGGTTATTTGCTGGCGGTGGAACATTTGCCAGAGTCTTTTTAAGTAAATTTAAAATTAAACATATAATCAATTAACGCTCCTCCCGTTTGCCTTTATCGTTTGCTTACTGAAAACATTCAACAGAGCAAACGGGATTTCCATGAAAAAGACACTTGTCGCTTTAGTTATTATCAATGCGTTTACCGCCACCACTGTATTTGCCGCCGCAGATGCAGGCACCTGGTATAGCGGGGCGAAATTCGGCTGGTCGCACTATTTTGATACCAATACTGGCGAGAAAGCGGTCGGCGGTAATAACGGCTCGACTCACTTTGATATTGACCACGATAATGTCGGTGGCGGTGTTTATACCGGCTATCAAATTACACCATGGCTTGCCGTTGAAGGTGGCTATGATTACTTAAGCAATATGCAGATAAAAGGGCAGCAGGGGGCGGGCGGGCAAATGAAAGCTCAGGGCCTGCAGATGTCGCTTAAAGCCAGCTACGCCGTGACGGACGGTTGGGATATCTATGGTCGCGCCGGTGCGATGGGCTATCGTGCCGAATCTGATGTGAGTGGTCACAATCGTTTTGAAACCGGTGTGCGCCCGCTCGCTGCGGTCGGAACCGAGTATGCGTTCAACAAAAACTGGGCGGGCCGTCTGGAATACCAGTGGGTCAGCAACGTGGGGAATGCTAATCAAATTGGCGTCAGCAGCGATATCAGCTCCGTTTCGGCAGGGTTGACCTACCGCTTCGGTCAGCACGATTAATATTCTTTGCATTCTCGTTGATAAAAAGCCCGGCGGCGTCAGTAGCCGGGCTTTTTAACATTTAGCCCGCAAGGAGAGGCTGAAGGACAATATGGCTATTTTGCAGGTCAGCTTCATTTATTTTTAAACGTATTAACGGTGGGTGAGGAAATACGCAAATGTTAGCCTTGTTTCATCGAATTTATTCTCACCCGTCGAGGAAATATGAAACTTAATACACTCGTAAGCGCAATGACCGTTGCCGGTCTGTTATCCACATCGGTGGTGGCTTTCCCCGCCATGGCACAAGAGATGGCGAAAGAGGCGACCGCCAGCACAAAAAACAGCAACGAAGCACTGTACGGTCAGCTGCCTTTTTTTGATAAAACCGATTTTAGTAATGCGCATAAGGGCTTTATTGCCGCCCTGCCGCAGGATGTGATTAAAGGCGAAAAAGGGAATGTTATCTGGAACCCGCAGCAGTACGCTTTTATTAAAGAAGGGCAAAAAGCGCCCGCTACGGTTAACCCAAGCCTGTGGCGTCAGGCGCAGCTGATTAACATCAGCGGTCTGTTTGAAGTTACCGACGGCGTGTACCAGATCCGTAACCTTGATCTGTCGAATATGACCATCATGGAAGGAAAAGAGGGCATCACGGTTATCGATCCGCTGGTCTCTGCCGAAACCGCGAAAGTGGGGATGGATCTCTATTATAAAAATCGCGGCAAGCGTCCGGTGGTCGCGGTGATTTATACCCATAGCCACGTTGACCACTACGGCGGCGTGCGCGGTGTGGTAGACGAAGCCGATGTGAAAGCCGGTAAGGTGAAGGTCTATGCGCCGGCGGGCTTTATGAATGAAGCGGTCTCCGAGAACATCATGGCCGGGAATGCGATGAGCCGCCGCGCCAGCTATATGTACGGCAACCTGCTGAAGCCTGATGCAAAAGGGCAGGTCGGCGCCGGGCTGGGCACAACGACCTCTGCCGGTACGGTGACGCTGATCGAGCCGACGAACTATATTACCGAGGATGGGCAGAAAGAGGTCATCGACGGCCTGACCTATGACTTTATGATGGCGCCGGGCTCTGAGGCCCCATCCGAAATGCTCTGGTACGTTGAAGAGAAGAAGATGATTGAAGCGGCAGAAGATGTCACCCACACGCTGCACAACACCTACTCGCTGCGCGGAGCGAAGATCCGCGATCCGCTGGCGTGGTCTAAATACATCAACAGCGCCATTGAACGCTGGGGTGATAAGGCCGAGATTATTATGGCGCAGCACCACTGGCCAACCTGGGGTAACGACAACGTGGTGAAGCTGATGAAAAATCAGCGTGATATGTACCGTTACATCAACGACCAGACGCTGAGGCTGGCCAACAAGGGCCTGACGCGCGACGAAATCGCGGCCAATTTTGCCCTGCCGGACGGGCTGGCGAAGTCCTGGTCCAGCCGCGGCTATTACGGTTCGGTAAGCCATGACGTGAAGGCTACCTACGTGTTCTATCTTGGCTGGTTCAACGGTAACCCGGCGACGCTTGACGAGCTGCCACCGGTGGATGCGGCGAAGAAATACGTCGATTACATGGGCGGTGCCAGCGCCATTCTGGAGAGAGCCAAAACCGATTACGCTCAGGGCAACTACCGCTGGGTGGCGCAGGTGGTGAGTAAAGTGGTGTTTGCTGAGCCAACCAACAAAGCGGCGCGTAATCTGGAAGCCGACGCGCTCGAACAGCTGGGATATCAGGCGGAGTCTGGACCGTGGCGCAACTTCTACCTGACCGGCGCGCAGGAGCTTCGCAACGGCGTTCAGAAATTGCCGACGCCGAATACGGCCAGCCCGGACACGGTTCGCGCCATGTCTCCGGAAATGTTCTTTGACTTCCTCGGCGTACATATCAACGGCGTGAAAGCGGCGAATGCAAAAGCCGTCTTCAACGTAAACCTCGGCAAGGATGGTGGGCAGTACAAGCTGGAGCTGGAGAACGGCGTGCTGAACCACAGCGCGAATACCGTGGCGAAAGAGGCGGATGCGTCTATTACCCTCAGCCGCGAGACGCTGAACAACATCATTCTTAAACAGACAACGCTCAAGCAGGCGCAGGAGAAGGGCGACGTCACGGTTACCGGCAATCAGGCGAAGCTGGATGAGCTGCTAAGCTACATGGACAGCTTTGATTTCTGGTTCAATATCGTCACTCCGTAGACGTAAAAAAGGCTGCTCGCGCAGCCTTTCGTTTTAGATCGTCCCGTCGCCGCCGTCCGAGCACCACACCTGCCCGGAGGTAAATGAACACTCATCAGAGGCTAACGTTACGTACAGCGGCGCGATTTCAACGGGCTGTCCCGGGCGCCCCAGCGGAGAACTCTCACCAAAATGCTTCACTTTTTCCTGCGGCTGCCCGCCGCTCGGCTGCAGCACGGTCCAGTACGGCCCCGGTGCGACCGCGTTAACGCGTATCCCTTTTGGACCCAGCTGTTTCGCTAAGGCCTTGGTAAACACCGCCAGACAGGCTTTAGTCTGCGCGTAATCAAGCAGCACGGCGCTCGGCTGCACCGCCTGTACGGAGGAGGTGTTGATGATTGTTCCTGGCGCTTTGAGGTGGCGCAGTGCCGCCTTTGTTATCCAGAAAGGGGCGTAAACGTTTGTTTTAAACGTGGCATCGAAATCCTCGGTCGTGAGTTCTTCCAGTGATTCCCGATACTGCTGGCGACCGGCGTTATTGACCAGGATATCCAGTCCGCCCAGTTGAGACACGGCCTCTTCGACCAGATTCTGGCAAAACGTCTCGTCCCGAATGTCCCCCGGAAGCGCAACGGCGTTCCGTCCTTCTGCCTTAATCAGCGCGATCACCTCGACCGCGTCGTCTTCCTCTTCCGGCAGATAGTTAATGGCCACATCGGCGCCTTCGCGGGCGTAGGCTATCGCCACGGCGCGGCCAATACCGGAGTCGCCGCCGGTAATGAGCGCCTTTTTGCCGGCGAGTCGGCCATGCCCTTTATAGCTTGTTTCCCCGTGGTCAGGCACCGGCTCCATTTCAGAGGCCAGGCCCGGCGGCGTTTGCGGCTGCTCGGGGAACGGAGGGGTTGGGTAAGCGTTCGTACGTTGTGTTGTATCACTCATAGCTGACTCCTTACAGGCCAAGGGGTGAGATTTGATGGATAGTTACAGCGTTAACGCTTCGCTGAATTTACTTTTGCAGACGATCGACGCGTACCACGGGAGGAGATGCCTTTTTATCAAGCGAACCGTTAATACTGATCATCTGATCGGGTTTGACGGTTCTGTCGTCAAATACCGCTTTCGGGATAACGACGTCGATTTTCCCTGTTTTATCCTGGAAAACATACTTATCGCCGCTTCCGTCAATCAGGTTTCCGCGCAGTGAAATCGATGCGCCGTCATGCATCTCTTTTGCCTGCGTAATGGTCATGATACGGGCGTCGTCTGTACCACGATAACCGTCATCCAGCGCGTGAGGTGGCGGGGGGGCTTCGCCCTTTTGTAACCCACCGTTATTATCTGCCCAGGCGGCAGGGGCGAGTAATATTAATAAGGCTGAAATGACTGATAATTTCATTTGATATCCTTCATTTTGGCTGTCTTGACTTATTAAGTATTATTGCTATTCCTTTATGTGGCAAATGTGATAAGTCCTAAAAGCATTTTTCTATGGAAATCATAACGTTCAGTAAATAAGCGAAACGGTGATGGCACAGATGAATCGTAAAAATGAAAAGTTGCCCGGCATAAATGAAAGTTATCGCTTGCTGACGTTCGAATATGCATTTCGTCAGACGGGTTTTATCGTGTTGTTAGGTATTATTGCGGCCGCGACTTTCGGTTTTTTTTCGAGCGGAATCGTAAGCGATACCGAAAAAACAAATTCGGCAAAAACGCTGACGATTAACTACGAGCGCTTCGGACGGCGTGACACGGAGTTTCCGATACAGATTGCGTTTCCGGTTAAGACCCCGGGAAAGTACGCGATCGCTATGACGCGCGAGGATCGGGAAGCTTACGAACCTGGCAGCATCTGGCCACAGCCGGACAGCATGTACAGCCGGGGTAATACGCTCGTCCTGGTCTATAACAACCTGGATAAGAATGAAAAATTCGCCATCCAGCTGTTTTTAACGCCCTCGAAAGCGGGTAAGTGGACAAATACGCTGCGTGTCAACAACGAGCCCGAAATACCTTTCTGGCAGGTTATTTATCCTTAGGAGACGAACATGGATATGGTCTTTCGTGCTCTGGCTATTTATCTGTTTCTGGTGGTGGTATTCAAGGTTGCCGGGCGGCGTGCCTTGCTGCAGATGACGAGTTTCGACCTGATATTGCTCTTAATTATCAGCGAGGCGACGCAGCAGGCGCTATTGGGTGAGGATTTTTCGGTCACCGGAGCCATGATTACAATAACAACGCTGGTGGTGGTGGATATAATATTTGGCCTGATGAAGAAATATTTTTCACCCGTTGAAAATATTCTGGACGGTACGCCGGTTATTCTGGTGGAAAACGGTGTTCCGCTCGCAGATAAGTTGAAGAAAGTTGATGTTTCCTGCGATGATATTCTTGTGTCAGCCCGCCAGAATAACGGCATTACCGAATTCGCTAAAATCAAATACGCTATTCTTGAAAGGAATGGTCATATTTCAATCATTCCTTTTGAAAATTAAGAGGCACCCTTATGAGCAATCTGGATCACGATAAAAACCAGACCACGGGCGAGCTCACCAAAAAGCTGTCAACGAAACTGACGGATTTAGGGCTTCGCTTAACCACGGCGGAATCCTGCACCGGCGGCAATCTGGCGGTCGCGCTCTGCGCTGAGGAGAACACGGCAGAGTTCTATGATGTCGGGATGGTGGTGTTCAGCGATGAGGCCAAGGAGAGGATCCTGGGCGTACGTCGCGAAACCCTTGAGCGCTTCACCGCCGTCAGTGAGCAGACGGTCACCGAAATGGCCGCAAAAATTCGCGAGATTGCCGAGGCCGATATCAGTATCGCCATCAGCGGGTACGCTGGACCGGAAGGGGGCGACGACGGTACGGCAGCAGGTACCGTCTGCTTCGCCTGGAATTTACAGGGGCGTACGGAAACTAGCACCGTGCTCTTTTCAGGAGAATGTCAGGACGTGGTGGAAAAAGCGGTCCGCTATTCATTAACGGAGCTGATCGGGAAGCTTTCGGGCTTGACGTCATGACGGAGGGGATATGGCCGTAATTGTCATAACCGGGGGGACGGCAGGCGTGGGTAAAGCCACGGCGCTGCACTTTGCCAAAGCGGGGTATGACGTGGGCATTATTGCCCGCGACGCAGAGAGCCTGCACTCTACCCAGGAGGAGCTGCGCCGTTTTGGCGTCAAGGCCTACGCCGTTCAGGCCGACGTGGCGGACAGCCAGGCCGTGGTCGACGCGGCCAACGACATCGAGTATCGCCTGGGCGCCATCGAGGTGTGGGTCAACAACGCGATGGGCGCCGTGCTGGCACCGTTTCGTACCATGACGCCCGACGAGTTTCGCCGCGTCACGGAGGTCACCTATCTGGGCTACGTGAACGGCACCCGCGCCGCGCTGGAGCTGATGGTGCCTCGGGATCGCGGCGTCATTATTCAGGTGGGTTCCGCGCTGGCCTACCGCTCCATTCCCCTGCAGTCTGCCTACTGCGGCGCGAAAGCGGCCATTCGGGGGTTCACCGACGCCGTGCGCACCGAGCTGATGCACGAAAATAGCCGGGTGGCGATATCAATGGTGCAGATGCCGGGGCTCAACACGCCGCAGTTTGAGTGGGCGAGGAATAAATTTGCCTGGGCGATGCGCCCCGTTCCGCCCGTCTTCCAGCCCGAAGTGGCGGCCAGCGCCATTTTTAAGGTGGCGCAAAAACCGGTGCGCGAGCTTTGGGTCGGCAGCAGCACCATCCAGTCGATTGTCGGGCAGTTCCTGTTCCCCAGTTTTCTCGATCGGCTCATGGTCAGGAAAGCCTGGGAAGGGCAGATGACCGATACGCTGAACGCCGAAGATCGTCAGGATTACCTCGACCGGCCGGTCAACGATCTGCACAAAATCCACGGGCGTTTTACAGACGAAGCGAAGAACCGCGCCGCAACCATGACCTCCGGCGTGCCGGGGAAGGTAGTGCTCGGTTCGCTCGCGGTGGCGGGCGTGGTTCTGGCTCGTCTGCTGTCCACCCGGAAAAAATAGTCAGCGCAGCGCGGTGCGGTTGGTCCAGAACCAGCGGTAGCCGTAGCCGCTGAGGCTCAGCTCAACCGCTTTGCCGGGGAGTAGCGCATCATCGTAACGTTTGTCTGCCAGACAGGCGGTCCAGGCGGCGTGCCGGATCCCTTTGGCGACGAACGTAACCGGTTTGTCGCTAAAGTTTACGAAGGTCAGAATGCTGCGTTCGTCGGCCTCGTAGTAAATCCCCAGTACGGCATCGTTATCCACATTGATGAGCCGAAACGGCGCAACGGCGATTTCCGGAAACTCCGAGCGCGTGTTAGCGATATCAATAATCCGGTGCAGGAGCGAGCTGCGGTGCAGAAGCGAATCCGCCACGTTGACTTTGTGATAGCGGTAGGGGCCGCGATCGATGATGGGGGCGATAAATGCGTCAGGATCGGCATCCGAAAATCCGCCGCCCTGCGTGCCCGCCCACTGCATCGGCGTGCGTACGGCGTAGCGCTCTTCCAGCGCCAGATCGTCTCCCATGCCGATCTCATCCCCGTAGCGCATGACCGGCACGCCGGGCAGAGAGAACAACACCGCATGGCAGAACGCCAGCCGCTTCCGATCGCCATTCAGCATCGGTGCCAGACGACGGCGGATCCCGCGCTGATACACGTTCATATTTTCATCCGGCGCGAAGGTGTCGAGCACGATCTGTTTGGCTTTTTGACCAATGCCCTCAAGGTCCAGCTCGTCGTGGTTGCGCAGCCAGTTAGCGAAGCAGCAGGAGTCCGGAGGGACGATCATTTTCTTCACCGCGTTGCGCAGCGGGCGGGCGCTCTTCTCGGCCAGGCTGACGTAGAAGTACTTGTTAAGCCAGAAGTTCAGCACCAGGTTAAGGCGATCGTTATCGCCAAAGTAGTCTTTATATTCCTCTACCTCGACATCCACTTCGCCAAGCAGGATCGCATCCGGGTTATGTTGCTCAATCAGCTGACGCATGTGCTCCAGGATCCACAGCCCCTTTTTCTCCTCCCCACGCCCGGCCTGCTTAGTCAGGTGAGACGCCGCATCAAGGCGAAAGCCCGATACGCCGAGCTTGAGCCAGAAGAGGATGATGTTGTCGATCTCTTTGAGCACGGCAGGCGAGGCGAGATTGAGGTCCGGCTCATGGCGATAGAACATGTGCCGGTAGTATTGCCCGGCCTCGTCGTCCCATGACCAGACGCTCTTCTCGACGCCGGGGAACATCGGCGGCGTATCGTCATCGTCGTTATCTGACCACAGGTAATAGTCGCGAAAGGGGGACCGCGGGCTGCGGCGGGCCTGTTGAAACCAGGGATGCGCGTCCGAGGTGTGCTGGATCAGCAGCTCGATAATCACCTGCATGCCCAGCTCGCGGGCCTGCTCGATAAACGCGATGATATCCTTCAGTTTTCCAAAACGCGGGTCGACCTGCAGGTGGTCGCTAACGTCGTAGCCTTCATCCAGAAACGGCGTCAGATAAAACGGGGTGATCCAGATAACCGTTGCCCCCATCCGGCGAATGTAGCGCAGCTTTGCCCCAATTCCGGCGATGTCTCCGCAGCCATCGCCGTTCAGGTCGTAAAACAGGGCGGTATCAATCTGGTAGATAATGGCTCGTGTATGCCAGCCTGCCATAGCGCACCTCAGTGATAGCCTTCCGTATCAGACACTTTGCCCCGGAAGACGTAGTAGCTCCAGGCGGTGTACACCAGAATCACCGGAATAATCAGCAGCGTCCCGACCAGCATAAACAGCTGGCTGGCAGGCGGTGCGGCGGCCTCCCACAGGGTAATGCGCGGCGGAATAATGTGCGGCCACAGGCTGATGCCCAGCCCGCTAAAGCCGAGGAAGATCAGCCCGAGCGTCAGCAGGAACGGGCGGGCATGGCTGTTCGGATTGCGGGTCAGCCGCCAGATCAGCAGGCTAAATACCGCCACCAGAATGGGGACCGGCAGGAACCAGAAGAAATTCGGCAGGGTGAACCAGCGGTCGGCCACGTACTGCCAGCCAAGCGGCGTCCAGATGCTCACCACGGCGATGACCACCATCAGCGCCAGCAGCACGTGGCGGGTCAGCTCGCGCATGCGGGTTTGCAGCGCGCCTTCGCTTTTCATGATGAGCCAGGTGGTCGCCAGCAGGGTATAGGCGACGATCAGCCCCAGCCCGCAGAACAGGTTGAACGGCGTCAGCCAGTCCAGCGATGAGCCCACGAAGCGGCGGCCTTCCACGTCGAAGCCGTTGATCATTGCGCCCACGACGATACCCTGGCTGAAGGTGGCGAGCAGCGATCCGCCCGCAAAGGAGTAGTCCCAGAATTTGCGGTGTGACGGCGTGGCCTTAAAGCGAAATTCAAACGCCACGCCGCGGAAGATCAGGCCAATCAGCATGGCGGTAAGGGGAATGGTCAGTGCATCCACAATCACCGCATAGGCCAGCGGAAAGGCGCCGAATAACCCCGCGCCACCGAGCACCAGCCAGGTTTCGTTTCCGTCCCAGACCGGCGCGACGCTGTTTACCATCACGTCGCGCTCTTTGGCATCGCCGACAAAGCTGAAGAGCATCCCAATCCCGAGGTCAAAGCCATCCATAACGATGTACATCAGCGTGGCAAAGACGATGATCGCAAACCAGATAACCGAGATATCAACGCCCATCAGCTTCTCTCCTCTTCAGGAACAGATTCAGCGGCAGACAGCGGACGGGCAGGGGTGCCCGAGGTGTTAGAGGTCAGCGTGCCAACAGGCTGCGGCCCTTTCTTAATTAGCCGGACGAGATAGACATAGCCCACGCCGAAGACCGAGCAGTAGACCACGATGAAGGCCAGCAGGCTGATGCTCATCTGCAGCGTGCTGTGCAGCGATACGGCGTCTATCGTGCGCAGGTAGCCGTAAACCACCCACGGCTGACGGCCGACTTCGGTGGTCACCCAGCCTGCCAGCAGCGCGAGCAGCCCGGCGGGCCCCATGCACAGGGCAAACCAGTGGAACGGGCGCGAGTGGTATAGCCGGTGTCGATAGCGCAGCCAGACGCTGAGCGCGCCGAGCGCAATCATCAGCAGCCCCATCCCGACCATAACGCGGAATGACCAGAAGACAATCGTGGAGTTCGGGCGATCCTCTTTCGGAAAATCTTTCAGGGCGGGAACCTGTTTATCCAGGCTGTGCGTCAGGATCAGGCTGCCGAGCGCGGGGATCTCCAGCCCGTATTTGGTGCGCTCCTCGTCCATGTCAGGCACGCCAAACAGCAGCAGCGGCGTGGCTTCACCCGGCGGGTTCTCCCAGTGCCCCTCGATGGCCGCAATCTTGGCGGGCTGGTGCTCCAGCGTGTTCAGACCGTGCATATCGCCCACCACGGCCTGGATGGGGGCGACAAGCAGCGCCATCCACATTGCCATTGAGAACATTTTGCGCACGGCGGGGGTGTCGTTACCGCGCAGCAGGTGCCACGCGCCTGACGCGCCTACGAACAGCGCGCTGCTGAGGAACGCGGCAATCGACATATGAATCAGCCGGTACGGGAAGGAGGGGTTAAAGATGATGGCCAGCCAGTCCTCGGGGATCACCTGCCCGTTCTGAATACTGAAGCCCTGCGGCGTGTGCATCCAGCTGTTGGAGGCGAGGATCCAGAAGGTGGACATCAGGGTGCCCAGCGCTACCATGCAGGTCGCGAAGAAGTGTAGCCCGGGGCCGACCTTGTTCCAGCCGAACAGCATCACGCCCAGGAAACCGGCTTCAAGGAAGAAGGCGGTGAGCACTTCATAGGTCAGCAGCGGGCCGGTGATACTGCCCGCAAACTGGGAAAACCCGCTCCAGTTGGTGCCGAACTGGTAAGCCATCACCAGCCCGGAAACCACGCCCATGCCGAAGTTAACGGCAAAAATCTTTAGCCAGAAATGGTACAGCGAGCGCCAGACGTCGTTTTTGGTGCGCAGCCACATGCCTTCGAGCACCACCAGATAGCTGGCGAGACCGATGGTGATCGCAGGAAACAGAATATGAAACGAGACGGTAAAGGCGAACTGTATTCTGGCAAGATGAAACGCATCGAGTTCGAACATGGGCCGTACCTCGGGAACAGAGGGCGAACGAGTAATGCCAGGCAGCGCGGGCTGCCTGGCAAAACCGATTACGGTTTTTTCTTACCTGCGCCAAGCTCGGCGCCGGTTAGCGGATCGGCGTTGGGATCGGACTTCGTGCGTGCAGACATCGCTTTTACCAGCGTAGCCTGCTCTTTCGTCAGCGTAACGCTTGCACTGCCGTCACCACCGTCGACCGCTGGCTGGGGAGATTCCACGTAGTCGAAGTGCTTATCGCTGTTCCAGCTTCCGCGAACTTCTCCACCTTCAGACATATTGTAGTACTTGTTGGTGTACTCCTGGATCGGCGGCAGTTTGCCGGGCGGAAAATTATTACGAATGGACTGGAGCGCCTTCTCGAAAGAGAGCTGATGCGCCGCCTCACGCGTCATCAGAAACGCCAGCGCATCCTTAACGCCCGGATCGTCCGTCACGTTGATCAGCCGCTCATAGATGATCTTGGCTCTGGCCTCTGCCGCCACGTTAGAGCGCAGGTCGGCGGTTGGCTCACCGATGGTGTCAATATAAGCCGCGGTCCAGGGGACGCCTGCGGAGTTGGTCAGCGGCGTGCCGCCCCCGTAAAGCAGCGACGTGATGTGGCTGTCGTTGCCGTTTTCGGTCATGGACCGATACAGTTCCGCTTCGCTTTCAACGCCTTCGGCCAGCTCGCCTTTTGCCCCTTTGTTAAGCATACCGACCAGGGTGCCGATGATTTCAAGGTGGCTTAACTCTTCGGTGGCAATATCCATCAGCATATCTTTACGGCCAGGATCGTCGTCGCTCAGCCCCTGAGTGAAGTAGCGGCAGGCGGCGGCAAGTTCGCCCTGCGGCCCGCCGAACTGCTCCAGCAAAAGGTTAGCCAGGCCCGGGTTCGGTTCGGCAACGCGAACCGTATACTGCAGTTGTTTTACGTGTCGGAACATACATTCTCCCTCTTGTTATTTTTTCGCTTCAACGCCGTCCGCATCAGAGCGCAGCAGGAACTGTTCCGTCGTCTGTGGAATGTGGCGAATCAGCCAGTCGGCCATTTCGCGCTCTTCCGCAAGGATGGTCTCAATGGCGGGGACCGAGGCGGTATCACCCGCTTTTTTGGCCGCCGCCAGCAGGGAGGTGTAGCAGGCAATTTCGAACTGCTCGAAGACGTAGCCGCTGATGGAGCCTTTTACGATCTCATCGGAAGGGAACATGCCGCCAATGGACTGACCCAGTGCCGCCATTTTGCTCATTGAGTCTTTTAAAACCGAACGTGAAATATCATTGCGGTCGAGAATTTCCTCCAGCAATGTAATTTGGCGTTTTGTCTCATTAATATGTTGTTCAATGCGGGCACGTAAATCAGGATAATTTTCAATACGGCTGGCCATTGATTCCAGCATCGATTCGGCTTGCTTTTCCATCGCATGGGCATCGCGCAGCCAATCATGGTAGTGTTCTACATGATTCATAATAAACTCCTGTGAGTTATTTGATCTAATTAAATGCTGATGCTCATTTATTTCCGGAGGGGTTAACCTTTTTGGGCTTTTTGGTTAATATTGCCAACGGCCAGATCGGTTAATTTAAGATCGGTTTCTTTCTCTTCTTCCAGCGTTTCGGCGAGAAGTTTAACGGCTTTTTTATAGCCAAGCTGTTCTGCTAATGTCGCCAGGGTACCGTAGCTCGCTATTTCATAATGCTCGACTTTTTGCGCCGCAGCGATTAATGCCGCATCGCGCACTTCATTTTTCTCTGTACTCTCAATGACTTCGTTTGCTTCTTCAATCAGGCCTTCCATTGCCACGCATTTCATGCGCTTTAATTTAAGACCGGATTCCTGCTCAATAATTTGGTCTATACGCTCAATTTGTCCCTGCGTCTCTTCAAGGTGTGCCGTAAACGCGGCGCTAAGCTGTTCGCTTGATGCGGCGCGGGAAAGTTTGCTTAGGGCACGAGTCAGCTGCTTCTCAGCGCTGTAGGTATCCGACAGGAGGTGAATAAAGACGTCTTCGATACTTTTCATGTTCATATTTATGTTCCCGTTAAATAAGTAAAGGGTACTGCGAGCCACCAGGCCCGCAGCATGCTCTCGGTTATTTATTTGAGACTTAAATAAGATCAGGAATTATCAGATTTACGGCCTCCGCCGTGACTATTCTGTCCCCCTTTCTTACCTGCTTCAGACGCGCGTTGCGGATCGTTTTTGAAATTACCGCCGCTATGCTGGCCACCTTTCTTACCAGCTTCTGATGCTTTATCTCGGTCTTCTGCGAAATTACCGGAACCACCACGATGCTCTGCCATATATCAACCCTCTTGTTGCGTTTATGTCAGGAGATACGATTTTTATTTCGTATCAGTTGTCGTTCAGGTATTAACACTAGCCGTTATATCGAAAGAGTCAAACTGCAGTTTCGCTTTATTTTTGTGCTCCCACGTGCAGCGCTGAAATATACCGCTTCGTTGGCTTTGGGCTAAATGCTTTATAAAGCATCGATATATCCTCCGCTTACCCCTTTGATTTCTAAAAAACTGCCGCTCAGCGCTGGGTTTATAATCCTAAACCAGACGTGAGTTTTAATTACATGAGTTTACAAAGCGCCGTCTGAGCGTGGCCGGAATATTGGGATTTTTCTTAAAATGGCTGCGAGTGGAGGAATTTTCTACTGGATACTTCTTTGTGAGTAAATGACATTCATTGCGGCGAAAATATTATTTCGCTATTCGTTAAATATTTACGATGAAAATAATTTTATTATTTTTAATAAAAGGCGTGATTATTCCGCAGCGTTAATGTGGGAATGTATTTCTCATTATTCAGTCAGGCTGAATAATGTTTGCCGTGAGAGCCACCGCTTACGGTCTTACCGGTGCTCCCTTTACTGTGCTATAACCCATTCATCAACATAATAACAACAGAGGCAATGTCATGGATAAAGAGCTACTGGACGCGGGCTACCGGGCCTATACCGGTGAAAAAATTGACGTCTACTTCAACACGGGGATCTGCAAACATTCGGGAAACTGCGTCCGCGGCAGCGCGGCGCTTTTTAACCTGAAGCGCAAGCCGTGGATCGTTCCGGATGAAGTGGATGTAGACACAGTCGTACGCGTGATTGATACCTGCCCGAGCGGCGCGCTGAAGTACCGCCAAAAATAAGCGAGGAACCATGGATATTCTGGAAGGCCATAACAAATTTTACGTAAACGATGCAGACGGCAACCAGGTTGCGGAGATCGTTTTTGTCCCGACCGGCGAGCACCTGAGCATTATCGAACACACTGACGTAGACGAGAGCCTGAAAGGGCAGGGTGTGGGCAAGCAGCTGGTGGCGAAGGTGGTAGAGAAGATGCGCGGTGAGAACCGTAAAATTATCCCGCTGTGCCCCTTTGCTAAGCACGAGTTTGATAACACGCGGGAATATGACGATATTCGCGCGTGAATTAAATGCCCGGCGTTGCGCCGGGCACTGCGGATTCACCCCACAAACATCACCGACACGCACAGCACGCCGACGATCAGCGTCAGCAGGTTGCCGAAGGAGCGATACTGTTTCAGCGACGGGATCAGGTACGTTGACAGCGTCGGCATGATAAACAGGATCATGGCGATAAGCGGTCCGCTGATGGCGTAAATCATTGAGATCGCGTTCGGGTTAATGCAGCAGACCACAAAGGTAATCAGCGACACGCCCAGAATCGAAACGGCGCGGTTAAAGGCGCGGCTCTTCTTCACCCCCACCTGGTTAAGGCCGGATTTCACAATCTCCGTCGCCCCTTCAATCACCCCAAAATAGGTGCCGAGGAACGATTTCGACATCGCGATAATCGCCACAATAATGCCCGAAATGCCCAGCCAGGCCGGAGAAGAGGGCATCATCGACAGTGCGGACAGGATCGTAACCCCTTCCTCCTTCGCCGCCACGATATACGACGGCGGAATGGAGAGCAGGCAGCTGAATACGAAGAACAGCACGCTCAGGCAGATGATCAGGTACGCCACCTTCATGATTTTTTTGCATTTACCCATGGCCTCGTCACCGTATTTCTCACGACGGTCAACGGCAAACGTCGAGATAATCGGGGTATGGCTAAAAGCGAAAACCATCACCGGGATCGAAATCCACACCTGATGCAGCGTATGTTGGTCGAACGCCATCTGGCTGGTAAGCAGCGACGGCTGCCAGCTGCCGGTCAGGTAGAGCGAGACAAACAGGAAATAGGCAATCAGCGGGAACACCAGAAAGCCCATGACCTTGATGGTGATATGCCGCCCCATCAGGAAGATCAGGTTCAGCACCAGCACCACGCCAAAACTCACCAGCATGCGCACGCCGGTATCGACCGTCATCCGTTTCGCCAGCTGCTCGGTGAAGGAGTTGGTTATCGCCACGGCATAAATCAGCACCACCACGAAGAAGGCGACGAAGTAGAGCGTGGTGATCAGGTTTCCGATCTTCTTACCGTAGTAATGCGAAACGGCTCCGGTGATCCCTTCGCTGCCTTTCGTCTTTGCCGACAGGATAAATTGCGCCAGCGCTTTATGCGGCCAGTAGGTTAATGGATACGCCACAAGGGCGGTAATAAGCAGGACAATTGCGCCTGCGGAGCCGAGCTGAATGGGCAGGAATAGCGTTCCTGCGCCCACGGCCGTGCCATAGAGGGCGAAACTCCAGAGAGTCTCTTCTTTAGACCAAATTTTCGACATTAGAGCAACGTATCAACTATAAAACGAACAAAAAGGAGTGCAATTTACCATAATTATGCGGAGAGGGGGCGTTTGCTTCGTGAAGAGAGTGGCCGGAACGGGTGTCCGGCCAGCGTGGTGTTAGCCTGCGAGGGCGCGCCGCTGCTGGCGGCGCTTGATTACTTTCTCGCGCAGGGTGTCATACGCCCAGTTATAGAACATGGTATACGGCAGGAAGAACAGGAAGAAACCGATTTCCAGCGTGAATGCCTGGAGCAGCGTCACGCCCAGTACGGCAGCGACGATGGTCACGCCAATCACGATAAAGCCGCATTCGAACCCTAACGCGTGTAGGGCGCGCACCTTCGCCGTGCGCGGAACGCGCTGAACGGGCCAGAAGCGGTCAAAGCCGACGTTATAGATAATGTTCCAGAGCATCGCGGTGGTGGCCAGGATAATGGTTAGCCCGCCCATTTCGACCACGGAACGCTGCATTAACCACGCCGCCGTCGGGGCGAGGATCGCGGTGGCAATCCCTTCAAAGCAGACGGCGTGAAAGATCCGCTCCGGCAGTTTTCGTTGGAGTGCATCCTGATGTTGCATAGTGACCTCATTAATTCGCCGGTATGGGCGTTGATGCGGCCTATTTTTATCGCAAAAGATGATATATAAAAGATGGTATCCATCGATAAAATAGATACATCATGCGCTACTCCCCCGAAGCCCTTACCGCCTTTGTTGAAACGGTTGCTGCCGGTTCCTTTTCCGCCGCCGCGCGTCGCCTGCGTAAAAGCCAGTCTACCATCAGCACCTCCATTGCTAACCTTGAGGCCGACCTGGGGTTTGATCTGTTTGACCGCTCGGCGCGCCAGCCGGTATTAACCGCCCAGGGGGAGCAGGTGCTGGGGTATGTACAGTCGATCCTCGCCGCCAGCGCGCGTCTCGACGAGCTCGCCGTTTCATTAACGGCGCAAACGGAGGCGCGGCTGACGTTCGTCCTTTCCGATACGCTGAACCCTGACGTGCTGGAAGATCTGATGAAGCAGTTCGACCGGCGTTTTCCCCATACGGAATTCGAATGTCTGATTGGTGAGGAAGAGGATGTTATCGACCTGCTGCAGAAGGAGCGGGCGCAGGTTGGGCTGACGGAAGCGCGCGACGGCTACCCAACGGATATCGGCGTGACGCGGCTTCCCCTGCAGACCCGGATGGCGATCTACGTATCGGCGGAGCACCCCCTTGCCGGACAGCACGAGGTCAAGGCCGATGAACTTCACGGCTGGCGCGAGCTGCGGCTGAGTACCTATCTCGAACGCGAGGCGACGCTCGCGCGCGGGCCGGTCTGGTCAGCGCCGAATTACCTGTTACTCTTGAGTATGGCCGTACAGGGATTCGGCTGGTGCGTGTTGCCGTGCGCGCTGGTGGAGGAGTTCGCGGCGGCGAAATCACTGGTGCAGCTGAACGTACCCGGCTGGCCGCGCGCGATCGGTATCGATCTGCTGTGGAACAAGCGATCGCCTCCCGGCGTTGCCGGAAGCTGGCTGCGCCAGTATTTGCAGGACGCACGTTAATCCTTGTGATTAAACTCACTAATTTTAAACAATTACGATAATTGTTGATAACAATCCTCTACTATCCTCCTGTCATTTAGCACAGAGGTCGTGATGAAAGATGTCGTTATAGTGGGTGCGTTGCGTACGGCTATCGGCTGTTTTCAGGGAGCGCTGGCGCGTCACTCTGCCGTCGATCTGGGCAGCGTGGTGGTGAAAGCGCTGGTGGAACGCAGCGGGATTGCCGGACATGAAATTGATGAGGTGATCCTGGGCCAGGTTCTGACCGCCGGCGCGGGGCAAAACCCTGCCCGTCAGGCGGCGCTGAAGGGCGGCTTGCCCAATACCGTCTCCGCGATCACCATCAACGACGTCTGTGGCTCCGGGCTAAAAGCGCTGCACCTTGCTACCCAGGCCATTCAGTGCGGCGAGGCGGATGTGGTTATCGCCGGCGGGCAGGAGAACATGAGCCGGGCTCCCCACGTGCTGACCGACAGCCGCACCGGCGCCCAGCTGGGGAATAGCCAGCTGCTCGACAGCCTGGTGCACGACGGCCTCTGGGATGCCTTCAACGATTATCATATGGGCGTGACGGCGGAAAACCTGGCGCGTGAATACGGCATCAGCCGTGAGCTTCAGGACGCCTGGGCGCTCAGCTCGCAGCAAAAAGCCCGCGCCGCCATTGACGCCGGGCGCTTTCGTGACGAGATCGTTCCTGTCACCACCCAGCGTCAGAACGGTGACACCCTGGTGGTGGATACCGATGAACAGCCGCGCACCGATACCAGTGCCGAAGGGCTGGCAAAGCTCAACCCGGCGTTTGAGACGCTCGGTTCGGTCACGGCGGGCAATGCCTCTTCCATCAATGACGGTGCCGCCGCCGTGATGATGATGAGCGAAAGCAAAGCGCTCGAGCTTAATCTTCCCGTGCTGGCGCGAATCAAAGCCTTCGCCAGCGTGGGGGTTGATCCTGCCTTCATGGGGATCGCGCCGGTGTATGCCACGCGCCGCTGTCTGGAACGCGCCGGCTGGCAGCTTTCCGAGGTGGATCTGATTGAAGTCAACGAAGCTTTTGCCGCCCAGGCCATCTCGGTGGGCAAAATGCTGGAGTGGGATCCGCTGCGGGTCAACGTCAACGGCGGAGCGATTGCGCTCGGTCATCCGATTGGCGCATCCGGCTGCCGCATCCTGGTGTCCTTAGTCCACGAAATGAAAAAGCGTAACGCCCGTAAGGGGATCGCCACGCTCTGCATCGGCGGTGGGCAAGGGGTGGCGCTGGCCATCGAGCGGTAGTATTCGTTCAGCTTAAGAGAACCTCCCGCCGGGAGGTTTTTTTTTACATTCAGAACGAGATATTTACCCTTATCAGTTCATTCTTAGGCATAAATTGAATAATCGCGCGCTTAATTATTTGCCTCGTTAACGGCTTACTGTGATCTCTCCCCGGAAATTTACCCTTAAGTTCCCCTTTTTGTTGATGGGGCTCACGTCGATCTTTGCCAAAAAAAATGAAACAAATAATTACGATCCTGGTCACTAAAATAACGTTATATAAAAAATAAACTGCAGTTCCATAAAAACGAAACGTTATTTTAATTGAGGGTTTTTTCATGTTTAAGAAATCTCTGGCTCTTGCTTCCCTTATTGGTGCATCTTTCGCGGCTAACGCTGTTACCGTCGATCTGCGTCATGAATACATCGACAGCGGCTCGAATGCGGACCGCGTCTCGGTCTCGCACCGCTTTGCAAACGGCTTAGGTTTTTCTGTGGAAGCAAAGTGGAAGTCAGGCGGCGATAAGGCCGACCAGCCGTTTGCGGACGTAGTGGGTAACGGCCATGAAGACCAAATTAGCTGGCGCTGGAAAGCGACTGACAATATTGCGCTGACGCCGGCGTTCACGATTGAAAGTAATGACAGTCGTACTATCTATAAGCCGAACCTCCATTTGCAATATAGCTTCGATAATGGCTTCTACGTGGCGGCACGTTACCGTTATGAATATACCCGCTATCCATCTAGCGCCAATAAAGAAGATGACAAAGTGAACCGTGGCGATGCCTGGGTAGGTTGGGTATTAGGCGACTGGCGTACCGAGCTGAACTATGTTTACGCGAAAAGCTCTGAGGGTATGATTCGTAATAACAACAAAGATTATTCGAACGAATATAACGCCAAGCTGGCGTACAAATGGGATAAGAACTGGGCGCCGTATGTTGAAGTGGGTAACGTGGGCGTGAAAGAGACCGACGAACGCCAGACCCGTTTCCGTTTAGGCGTAGCGTACTCCTTCTAATAATCCTGCTCCTTTTCTAAAAACCGCCGGGTGGCGCTGCGCTGACCCGGCCTGCTTTGATCCCTCCCATTTCACTCTGTAGGCCCGGTAAGCGTTAGCGCCACCGGGCAAAACGCGCGCACCAGGCCCAAAAAAAAGCCCTCCACAAAGGAGGGCAAGGCCAGTTACAGAAACACTAACTCAAATCATGCTTGCAACATTTCAGGTTGCTCGGGGAGTTTCGCGATATAGAGCGCCGGCTTGCCGTCTTTATCGGAACTGTACAGCACCGCCTTATCATCCGGAGTAAAGGAGGGATGCGGGTGGGTGACCTGGCGGCTGTTGGCCACCGTCGCCCAGGAGGTATCGTGACGGGCGATGCGGAAATAGGCTTTCTTCGCCACGTCAAAAGCATAAAGGTACGGATCGTTATCGATGGTGTAACCGCCGGTGTCCTTCACATCAACCGGTGTGCCGGAACCGTCGCCCACCAGCAGCGTGCCGTCGAAGTTGCTCATCAGGTGTGAGCAGGCAGGCATCTGCATTACTTCTTCGTTCACGCCGGTGTCCGGGTTAAAGCTGGAAATAGTGCGGCCCTGTTGGCCTTTTAGATAGGAGACGTACACCAGCGCAGAACCGTTCGGCACCCAGAATTCATGCGTGCAGCTTTCACCTTCGGCGTGCTCTTTGACCTTACGCACGTTGCTGCCGTCTTCGTTGACCAGCCACATGCGGGCATCGACCAGATCGTGCGGGCCTTCATGACAAAACGCGACCGTACTGTCATCAAACGGGCGATAGATCGGGTGCCCCAGCCAGTTCTTCTCTTCATGGACGGTGGAGCTTGCGCCAGTTTTCAGATCCACGCGCAGCAGGCGGCAGTGCGGCCCTTTGTGGAAGAAATCGTGGAAAATTTTCCAGTCATTGAGCGGCGTCCAGTCGCTTCTGGCGATCTCAATGCCGACCAGTTTGGTGCAGTCGCTGTTGGCGACCCAGGTGCCGTAACCGACCCACTCATCAGAGACGCGATACACTTCGCGCTCCACCAGCGTCTGCAAATTCACTTCCAGCAGGGTGCGATCGTTTTTCACGTAGTAGAAGGAGGTGTCATCGGGCGAGAGGAAGCCGCCGAAGGTGTTATCGCCCGCGCCTTCCGTCAGCTGTAGCGCCTCGGCGTTCTTCAGATCCAGAAGGTAGTAGTTCCAGTGGCCGTCGAACTCGCCTGCGAACAGCAGGTGGCTACCGTCATTAAAGAAGCACTTCTGGTAAAAGTAGTTGCGATGACAGGTTACTTCCGGGGGGGTCAGGCGGGTGACTTCCACGCCTGTATCCGGATCGCGGCTGACCTCGTAGTTCAGCTTGACCCGCATACCTTTAGCCATAGTGCACTCCTTTGTAGAAAAGATGAGTTAAAAAGTTGGTATTAAATTATCAAAACATCGTTTCAATATGTGTGACTGAAGGCGCAATTCGCGAGAATCATTGATGCGAATTATATCCTCCTGGCATTATCGTGATCGAAACACCATTTCCGGCATTAAGATGCAGAAAAAGTGAAACGTTGTTTTAAATGTAATTGAAATGCCCAATTTCAGCGGATATTATGTGCTCATCAAGAAAACGGAACGTCGTTTCGTTAATTATCTTTGCCTACGGGCACGACTAATTCTGGAGGTTACCGTGGACATCAGACAAAGCATCCACAGCGCGCATGCGAAAACGCTGGATACCCAGGGGCTGCGCGACGAGTTTTTAGTTGAGCAGGTGTTTGAGGCTGACAGGTATACCATGGTCTACAGCCATATCGACCGCATCATTGTGGGCGGGATTATGCCCGTCGCAAAAACCGTCTCGGTGGGCGGTGAGGTGGGCAAACAGCTGGGCGTGAGCTACTTTCTGGAGCGCCGCGAGCTGGGCGTAATTAACATCGGCGGGCCGGGCACCATCACCGTCGACGGGCAATGCTATGAGATAGGCCATCGCGACGCGCTGTATGTCGGAAAAGGGGCGAAAGAGGTGGTCTTTGCCAGCATCGACAGCGCGAAACCGGCGAAGTTTTACTACAACTGCGCCCCGGCACACAGCACCTACCCAACGAAAAAAGTGACGCCAGCGGACGTAGCGCCGGTCACGCTCGGGGATAACCTCACCAGCAACCGCCGCACCATCAACAAATATTTCGTTCCGGATGTGCTGGAAACCTGCCAGCTCAGCATGGGGCTGACCGAGCTTGCGCCGGGCAACCTCTGGAACACCATGCCGTGCCACACGCACGAGCGCCGCATGGAAGTCTATTTCTACTTCAACATGGATGAAGACGCCTGCGTGTTCCACATGATGGGACAACCGCAGGAAACGCGCCACATCGTGATGCACAACGAGCAGGCGGTGATTTCTCCAAGCTGGTCTATTCACTCAGGCGTGGGAACGAAGGCCTACACCTTTATCTGGGGTATGGTCGGTGAGAACCAGGTCTTTGATGACATGGACCACGTCGCTGTAAAAGATCTGCGCTAGTCGCGGGCAGTTAAGCATAAACCTGCCTGTTCGTGACAGGCGCTGAAAGATTAAGGAACAAACATGATTCTGGATGCATTTTCTCTGCAGGGTAAAGTGGCTGTGGTTTCCGGTTGTGACACCGGTCTGGGCCAGGGTATGGCGTTAGGTCTGGCGGAAGCGGGCTGTGATATCGTCGGTATCAACATCGTTGAGCCAACGGAAACCATCGAGCGCGTCACCGCGCTGGGCCGTCGTTTCCTGAGCCTGACGGCCGACCTGCGTAAAATCGACGCTATTCCGGAGCTGCTGGATCGTGCGGTAGCGGAATTCGGCCATATCGACATTCTGGTGAACAACGCCGGCCTGATCCGTCGTGAAGACGCGATTAACTTCAGCGAGCGCGACTGGGACGACGTGATGAACCTGAACATCAAGAGCGTGTTCTTTATGTCTCAGGCGGCGGCGAAGCACTTCATCGCGCAGGGTAAAGGCGGCAAGATCATCAACATCGCTTCCATGCTCTCCTTCCAGGGCGGCATCCGCGTGCCGTCTTACACCGCATCGAAAAGCGCGGTGATGGGCGTAACCCGTCTGCTGGCAAACGAGTGGGCGCAGCACAACATCAACGTCAACGCGATTGCGCCGGGCTACATGGCGACCAACAATACCCAGCAGCTGCGCGCTGACGAAGAGCGTAGCGCGGCGATCCTTGAGCGCATCCCTGCGGGACGCTGGGGTCTGCCGAGCGATCTGATGGGGCCGATTGTGTTCCTGGCATCCCCGGCATCGGACTACATCAACGGTTATACCGTGGCCGTCGACGGCGGCTGGCTGGCGCGTTAATTCTGCCCGTAATAAGAACCTCTGCCTGATGGCGGAGGTTTTTTTTGCTCAAAAATTACGGTAGTCCATATCGATAAAGACGAAAAATCCATACTGAAAAATCATAAATGACGGTAATCACACTTTTATTGCTTAAATATTAGTTAATTAGTAAAAATGCGCGAATATTCATTATTCATTGAAATTGTAATGTCCATCACAGAACGCAGTGGCGTAGCGAATTAATCCATATCTTCGCGAGTTCCGGCCTGACACTTTTCCTCGCTTTCTCGTAATTTCACTTAACGAATTTCGCTGTTCAGGCAGGAAACTATGACTTCTATAAATGACTCTACCTTAATGCCCGCTGCGCTACGCGATACCCGCCGCATGAACCAGTTTGTCTCTATTGCGGCCGCCGTGGCCGGTTTGCTGTTCGGCCTGGATATCGGCGTGATTGCCGGTGCGCTGCCGTTTATTACCGATCACTTTACGCTGAGTAACCGCCTGCAGGAGTGGGTGGTCAGCAGCATGATGCTCGGCGCGGCCATAGGCGCGCTGTTCAACGGCTGGCTGTCGTTCCGTCTTGGCCGCAAATACAGCCTGATGGTCGGGGCGATTTTGTTTGTGGCAGGCTCTATTGGCTCCGCGTTTGCCAGCAATGTTGAAGTCCTGCTGCTTTCCCGCGTGCTGCTCGGCGTGGCGGTGGGGATTGCCTCCTACACCGCGCCGCTGTATCTCTCCGAGATGGCGAGCGAGAACGTGCGCGGCAAGATGATCAGTATGTATCAGCTGATGGTGACGCTCGGCATCGTGCTGGCGTTCCTCTCCGATACCTACTTCAGCTACAGCGGCAACTGGCGCGCGATGCTGGGCGTGCTGGCGCTGCCTGCACTGCTGCTGATTGTGCTGGTGATTTTCCTGCCGAACAGCCCGCGCTGGCTGGCGCAAAAAGGGCGCCACGTGGAGGCGGAAGAGGTGCTGCGTATGCTGCGCGACACCTCGGAAAAAGCGCGCGAAGAGCTGAACGAAATCCGCGAAAGCCTGAAGCTGAAGCAGGGTGGCTGGGCGCTGTTTAAGATTAACCGCAACGTACGCCGTGCGGTGTTCCTCGGTATGCTGCTGCAGGCGATGCAGCAGTTTACCGGGATGAACATCATCATGTATTACGCGCCGCGCATCTTCAAAATGGCCGGGTTCACGACCACCGAGCAGCAGATGATTGCCACGCTGGTGGTGGGGCTGACCTTTATGTTCGCCACGTTCATTGCGGTATTCACCGTGGACAAAGCCGGGCGTAAACCGGCGCTGAAAATCGGTTTTAGCGTGATGGCGATCGGCACGCTGATCCTCGGCTACTGCCTGATGCAGTTTGATAACGGCACCGCGTCAAGCGGGCTGTCGTGGCTCTCCGTCGGCATGACCATGATGTGCATCGCCGGCTATGCGATGAGCGCCGCGCCGGTGGTGTGGATCCTCTGCTCTGAGATCCAGCCGCTGAAATGCCGTGATTTTGGCATCACCTGTTCGACCACCACCAACTGGGTATCGAACATGATCATCGGCGCGACCTTCCTCACGCTGCTCGATTCAATTGGCGCTGCCGGAACCTTCTGGCTCTACACGGTGCTGAACGTGGCGTTTATCGGCGTGACGTTCTGGCTGATCCCGGAAACCAAAGGCGTGACGCTGGAGCATATTGAACGCAAGCTGATGGCGGGGGAGAAATTGCGGAACATCGGCATCTAGCTATAGCGACTCGCGGGGTAGCCACGGGCTGGCGACCCGCACGGTTTCACGATGGCTGTCGCCGTTAATAATATGCAGGGCGCTCAGGCGCCCGATTTCATAATGCGGCAGCTGCACCGTTGAGAGCGGCGGTAAGAACAAATCGCCGATCCCCACCATGTTGTCATACCCCACAACTGCTACATCCTGTGGGATACGCAAGCCCTGTCCCAGCAGCGTCTGATAGACCATAAACGCAATGCGGTCGTTGCCGCAAATCACGGAGTCGAAAAGCGGTTTTCGCTGCTGAATATGCGCCAAAACAATGGCAGGAATATCGCGATAGTGTTCATCGCCGTAATCCATATAGCAGTGATCCAGCGAGTTCGGATCTATCCCCGCTTCCCGACAGGCAAGTTCCAGCCCCTCACGACGGCGGAGGGTTGCCAGATGGTTAGCCGGCAGGTGCAGGCATAGCGGACGGCGGTAGCCCGCGGCCAGCAGAGCCTGTACCGCAGAAAACTGGCCCTGCCGATCGTCCGGGATATAGCTTGGCACCGGATCGTGCAAACTCTCGCAGTTTGCCAGCACGCAGGGGAGGGTCAACAGCTTTGCGGGAAGCGGCACCTTGCGCAGCCCCATGGTCGTATAGATTATTCCGTCCGGGCGATGCGAGAGCAAAAGGTCGACAATAGTTTCCGGGCTATCGTCGGAAAACATGTTGACCACAAAGCTGTTCCAGCCGTGCGCCCGCGCGGTTTCCTCAATCGACAGCGTAATGTCTACCGAAAACGGCGTCGTTACTGTGTCCAGCGCCAGCACCCCAATGGTGTTCGGCATGGCGTGAGCCCCGCGAATTTTTTTCGCCGACAGGTCGGGCACGTAATGGGTCTGCTCGATAGCGGCCTGAACCCTCGCCAGCGTCTCCGGTTTCAGCCTTTCCGGGCTGTTCAGCGCGCGGGAAACCGTCATCAGTGACACATTGGCCAGCTTTGCCACATCCTTAAGCGATGCCATATTGATTACTCCGCCATTGCCGTCTTAGAACTACGTTGCTGATTAAAAAGGTCGTTCGATATTCTATCGCACACCTACCGGGTGTGCTGGAGAGAAATAGTTGATCGCGATCGCACCTCTTTAATGTTAACGTTAACTTTTGTGATTAACATCATGAATTTCAGCAAAATGACATGTGTTAGGTCGTTTGTTAACGTTACCATTCGCGACATTACTCCAACATGAGAATGCCACGATGAAAACGCATCACTCTCAAAACTATCCCTTATTAAGTGCGTTACTGTTTTTCTTCTTTGTTTGTTGGTCCTCTTCCGGATCGCTGCTCTCTATCTGGCTGCACCAGGAGGTCGGGCTCAAGCCGGGGGATACCGGCATTATCTATGCGGTGCTCTCCGTCTCCGCGCTGTTTGCACAGGTCTGCTACGGTTTTATTCAGGACAAGCTCGGCCTGCGTAAAAATCTGCTCTGGTATATCACCGTACTGCTGATCCTCTCTGGCCCCGCCTATTTGCTGTTTGGCTACCTGCTTAAAATTAACGTGCTGCTGGGCAGCATTTTCGGCGGGATTTATATCGGCCTGACCTTTAACGGCGGCATCGGTGTTCTGGAGTCCTATACCGAGCGTGTGGCACGACAGAGCCAGTTTGAGTTTGGCAAGGCGCGGATGTGGGGCTCGCTGGGCTGGGCGGTGGCGACGTTCTTCGCGGGTTTACTCTTCAACATCAACCCAAAACTCAACTTTGCTGTGGCAAGCCTATCTGGCCTGGTCTTTTTCGTTTTGCTGGCGCGGCTGCGGGTTTTCTCTGCCTCGCAGGCGATGGAAGAAGCGGTGGCGGGCGGTAAGGTGACGCTGGAAGACGCGCTGCGCCTGCTGACACTGCCGCGCTTTTGGGCGCTGGTGTTCTTCGTGATCGGCACCTGCATTTACGGCGTTTACGATCAGCAATTTCCGGTCTACTTCTCTTCTCAGTTTCCGACGCTGCAGGAAGGGAACGCCATGTACGGCTATCTGAACTCGTTCCAGGTCTTTCTGGAGGCGGCGGGGATGTTCTGTGCGCCATGGTTCGTCAACCGCATCGGTGCGAAAAACGGCCTTATTTTCGCCGGAATGGTGATGGCGGCGCGCATGGTTGCTTCCGGGCTGGTGGAAGGTCCGCTGCTTATCTCCATCACCAAACTGTTGCACGCGGTAGAGTTGCCGATCCTGCTGGTCGCTATCTTTAAATACAATAGTCTGCACTTCGACAGACGTCTCTCATCCACGCTGTACCTGGTGGGCTTTGCGTGCACCAGCTCGGTTATTGCCACCGTACTTTCGCCGCTGGCGGGCTACAGCTACGAGAAGTACGGCTTCGCCCAGTCCTATCTGATTATGGGACTGCTGGTGTTCAGCACCACCTTTATCTCCATCTTCCTGCTGCGATCCGCCAGGTCGTCTTCCGATCCGCTGGTCTCGCAACCTTCCGCTATATGAAACGAAAAGAGTGAAAACGATGATGTACACCATTTCCAACGCAGAACAGGAACTACAGGCTAAACGCGAGGCGCTGAACGTAAGATGGTATCCGCGCTACCACCTGGCCGCCCGTGCGGGCTGGATGAATGACCCGAATGGGCTGGTATGGTTTGACGGCTGGTACCACGCGTTTTACCAACACCACCCGTATTCGACAGAATGGGGCCCAATGCACTGGGGGCATGCGCGCAGTAAAGATCTGGTGCACTGGGAACATTTGCCGGTGGCGCTGGCCCCGGAAGGCCCGGAGGACAAAGACGGGTGCTTCTCCGGTTCGGCAGTGGTTGATGGCGATACGCTGGCGCTGATTTACACCGGGCATAAATTTCATGGCGATCCCGGTGATGAGGCCAACCTTTATCAGGTCCAGTGTCTGGCGACCAGTCGCGACGGTATTCACTTTGAACGTCAGGGTATTGTGGTGGAAACACCTGCAGGCATGCATCATTTCCGCGATCCGAAAGTGTGGCGCGAAGGGGATGCCTGGTACATGATCGTTGGCGCTCGCGACGGTGATACCGGGCAGGTGCGGCTGTATCGATCGGCCGATCTGCGCCAGTGGCACGACGCGGGCGTTCTTGATGAAGCCGAAAAAGAGATGGGCTATATGTGGGAGTGCCCGGATTTCTTCACCCTCAACGGCAAGCGCGTTCTGATGTTCTCTCCCCAGGGGCTTGCGGCAAACGGCTACCAGAACCGCAATCTGTTCCAGAGCGGGTATCTGCTCGGTGAGTGGCAGCCAGGGCAGGCGTTTGTCCGCGAAGGCGGCTTTGTTGAAATGGACCACGGCCACGACTTTTATGCCCCGCAAAGTTTCCTGACGCCAGATGGCCGGCGCATTGTCATTGGCTGGCTGGACATGTGGGAGTCGCCGCTGCCGGAGAAACAGGACGGGTGGGCGGGCATGCTTTCGCTGCCGCGCGAGCTGAGCCTGAGCGCGGATAACCGCCTGCAAATGCGTCCAGCTAAAGAGGTGGAGGGGATGCGCGGTGCCTGGTTCCCGTGGCCGGTCACCACGGTGAAAAACCAGCAGAGCGTGATGATGGAAAACGGCGGGGCGCTGGAAGTCATCCTTCACTGGGACTGTGCCAACAGCAGCGCCGAGCAGTACGGACTGCGTTTCGGTGATGGCCTGCGCGTCTATGTTGATGCGCAGATGCAGCGGCTGGTGCTGGAGCGCCACTACCCGCAGTTTGGCCTGTGCGGCATGCGCAGCGTGCCCTTAACCGAAGGGAAGGCGCTGACGCTGCGGCTGTTCTTCGACAGTTCGTCGGTGGAAGTTTTTGTTAACGACGGTGAGGCTTGCCTGAGCAGCCGTATTTATCCGGACGCTGACCGTCGGGATTTAGCGTTATTCGCCTGGAGCGGTTCGGCCGTTTTAACCGAAGCCGGTGCCTGGCAGCTTGAGTAACCTCTGATACCGCTGTGCCTTTCCGGATCGCGGAGAGGCACAGCTTGTCGCCCTGCTAAGCGCAGGACGAGCAGGGAGGAGACGCTTAGCGCATCGCGCGTTTCAGGATGCGTTCAGCCTGACGCTGGAAGTCAGCGGCGGCCTCTTCCACGCTTTTCTGGCCGTAGTCGATGTACTGCAGAGAGGTGCCGAACTGGGCCACAATCTGCGGATCGTCAAAGTAAGGCGACACGGAGAGTTTGGCGGGCAGAGACTGCGCCAGACGCAGGCCGGCAACGGACGGATCGCTCTCTTTGATGGTGCCGTCTTCGGTCAGGAACTGCACCGCCGCTTTGCTCAGCGGTACGCCGCGCTCCAGGCCCAGCGTATCCACCCCCTCTTTGCTGTTCAGCAGGAAGTTAATCAGCTTCGCCGCCGCTTCTGGGTTTTTGGTCGATTTACCGATCGACAGCATCTGCGCCGGTTTGAAGAACAGGCCCGCATCGGTTGCGCCCGGCAGCATTGGGTAGCTGCCCAGCGCCAGCTTCGCCGGCGGCTTCAGGTTGTCGGAATATTTGTTGATGGTGGAGTTCCACATATAGGTGCCGCCCCATTCGCCCTGGATCCACGGCTTCATCTCATACATGTTGCTCTTGCCAAACGAGGCATAGTATTTGGTATCCGGCATCACGTGGCTGTCCACCAGCTTTTTGTAGGTCTGGAAGAACTCCACCCACTGCTCTTTGCTGTAGGCGAATTTTTTGGTTTTCTCGTCCACGGCGGGAATGTTGTACTTCTGGATCATGTACGAGTTCAGCAGCGCCAGCGTGTCCTGGTGCTCCAGCACCACCGGATAGTACTGCTTGCCGAGCTTGCTCTCGAACGTCTTGCCCGCGGCCATCAGCTCGTCCCAGGTTTTCGGGTATTCAACGCCCGCTTTTTTCCAGGTCTCGTCGTTGAAGTAGAACACGCGCGCGGTCACCGAGATCGGAATGCCGTTCAGCTTGCCGTTCACGGTGGTGGACTGCAGCTCTTTCGGATCGAACTGCGTCAGGTCAATGACGTCCTTCATCTTGTTCAGATCGTAAAAGCCGTCGCCGGTTTTGGAGAAGATCGGCAGCCAGTTCCAGTTGGTCTGCATCACGTCCGGCTCGGTGCCGCCCGCAATCTGGGTGGTCAGGCGGGAGAGATGGCCGTCCCAGCCGGTGTATTCAGCCTTCACGTTGATGTCCGGGTTCTGCTTATGGAACTCTTCCAACGCTTTCAGCGTGACCTGGTGACGACCGTTGCCGCCCCACCAGGACATACGTAAATCAACATCTTGCGCCATCGATGGCAGCGCGGTAAGGCCCAGGGTAGCGGAGATTGCTGCGCTTAAAAGCACTTTTTTCATTTTTATAACTCCATCAGAGAGAGATGTTCTGCTCGGTTTTTGCGTCAAAAATATGACACTTATTCATATCAAACTTGAAGTACACCTTACGGTGAAGGCCTTTGTCGATCATTGGCTTAGCTTCATCGGAAGGAATTCGGGCGGTCAGCTCGTAGTCCGCGACTTTCAGGTACACGAAGAATTCGTGGCCCATGTTCTCGACCCGCACCATCTCGCCGCTGCAGCCGCCGTCCTGGAACGGTTCGTCAGAGAGCGACACGAATTCCGGGCGCACGCCGTAGAAGACCTCCTGACCGGCCCAGGCGGACACTATCTCCTGCTTCCCGGCGTTTAGCGGCATGGTTTCATTGCCGATGGCAATATGCAGCTGGCCCGCGTTGTCCACCAGCTGACACTTGCGAATGTTCATCTCCGGCGCGCCGATAAAGCCCGCCACGAACATGTTCTTCGGCTTGTGGTAGAGGTTATCTGGCGTATCCACCTGCATGATGTGACCCAGCTTCATCACGCAGATGCGGTCGCCCATGGTCATCGCTTCGGTCTGGTCGTGCGTCACGTAAACGGTGGTCGCCGGTTTGCCAGAGGCCTTCAGCTGCTTGTGGAGGTCAGAGATACGGATGCGCATTGAGGCGCGCAGCTTGGCGTCCAGGTTAGACAAAGGTTCGTCAAACAGGAACACGTCCGGCTTTTTCACAATCGCACGGCCTACGGCCACGCGCTGCGCCTGGCCGCCGGAAAGCTGGCGCGGCAGACGGTCCAGCAGCTCATCCAGCTCAAGGATTTTGGCCGCTTCATTTACCTGAGCTTCAATCTGATCTTTCGGCAGCTTGCTCAGCTTCAGACCGAAGGCCAGGTTTTCGCGCACGGTCATGTGCGGATAGAGCGCGTAGTTCTGGAACACCATCGCAATCCCGCGCTCTTTCGGCGCGAGGTTGTTCACAATCTTCTCGCCAATACGCACTTCGCCGCCGCTGATGGTCTCCAGCCCGGCCAGCATGCGCAGGGTGGTGGATTTAGCGCAGCCGGACGGTCCGACGATCACCATGAATTCCCCTTCAGCGATCTTAAGGTCGATAGCATGTACCGCTTTGAAGCCGTTGGAGTAAACCTTTTCCAGTTTGTTGAAGATAACTTCAGCCATGATATTTCCCTCTTAACCTTTAATTCCGCTGCTGGTGACGCCCTGTACGAAGTAGCGCTGTGCCAGGAAGAAGACAATGATGGATGGCAGAATGGAGATGCTCGCCATTGCCAGAATTTCGTTCCACGGCGCACCTTCGGTGACGTCGATGGACATTTTCAGAGCCAGTGCAATCGGGTATTTGTCCACGCTGTAGACGTAAATCAGCGGCCCGATGAAGTCGTTCATAGACCACATGAACTGGAACAGCGCGACGGAGATAATGGCCGGTTTCAGGATCGGCACCACCACGTACCACAGCACCTGGAAGGAGTTACAGCCGTCAATTTGCGCCGCTTCTTCCATGTCACGCGGTACGCCGCGCAGGAACTGGATCAGCATGAAGACGAAGAACCCTTGCGTAGCGAAGGCCAGCGGCAGGTACAGCGGCATATAGCTGTTCAACATGCCCATTTCACGGAACATCAGGTACTGCGGGATCAGCAGCACGGTGCTTGGCAGCAGCATCGTGGTGATGAGCGTGGCGAACCAGAATTTCTTCCACGGGATCTCGAAGCGGGCAAAGCCGTACGCCACGATGGTGGAGGAGATAATGGTCAGGATCACTTTCGGGATCACATACTTAAAGGTGTTCAGCATGTAGTGGCCGAAGTTGTATTCGGTCCCGGTTTTCCAGCCGTTCACGAAGCCATCCCAGGTCGCGTGGGCAGGCCAGAGGCTCAGGGTGGTGAAGATCTCGTGGTTCGGTTTGAACGACGCCGAGAACATCCACACCAGCGGATAGAGCATCAGCAGGCCGACAAGCAGCAGGATCACGTAGCGAATACTGGCGTTGATTTTCTCTCTGCGCAGCGTGCGGGCGACTTCGCGCTCGGCAACGCTTCGTGCCGTGGAGAGTTGTTGGATATCAGCCATTTTTGCCTCCTTTATCGGCGGAGTAGAACACCCAGTATTTCGAAGACTTAAAGGCGATACCGGCAAAGACGGCGACCACCAGGAACAGAACCCACGCCAGCGCTGCGCCGTAGCCCATATCGAAGTATTTGAACGCGGTGTCGTAGATGTAGAGCGAGAACAGGTAGGTCGAATAGGTTGGCCCGCCGCCGGTAATCACGTACGGCCCGGTAAATTCCTGGAACGCCTGGGTGGTCTGCATAATGAAGTTGAAGAAGATCACCGGCGTAATCAGCGGTACGGTCACTTTTGTGAACATCTGCCATTTGGATGCACCGTCGATCATCGCCGCTTCATACTGCGACTGCGGAACGTTTTGCAGCGCGGCCAGGAAGATGACCATCGCGGAACCGAACTGCCAGACGCGCAGCAGGGTGACGGACATCAGCGCCAGCGACGGCTCGCCGAGCCAGTTCACCGGGTCAAAACCAAATACGCCAATAAAGCTGTTCAGCAGGCCATCGATGGCAAACAGCGCGCGCCACAGTACGGCAATTGCCACGGAGCTGCCGAGGATTGACGGAATATAGTAGGCGGTACGGAAGAAACCGATGCCGCGTAATTTAAAGTTCAGAACAAACGCAATCCCTAATGCGAAGGCGAGCTTAAGCGGGATGGTCAAAAATACGTAGGCAAAGGTAACGCCCATGGATTTCCAGAAGAGAGTGTCCTCGGTAAACATGTAGCGATAGTTCTCGATGCCGTTAAAGACCGGCGGACTCATCAAATCGTAATCCGTAAAGCTGAGGAAAAACGATGAGACGAAGGGGAAAGCCGTAAAGAGTATCAACCCAATTATGTAGGGTGATATCCACGCTAACCCCAGCAGCTTGTTTTCATTCATACATACCTACCTGGCGATCGATGGTTAAAACGGAATCTGCATTTGTTACGACGTCTCACGCCCGCACAGCACGGCATAAGAAACAATAATCCGGGTGGTGCACACAGCACTTACTTCATTTAACTTTGTTTTATAAGTGTTTTTTTAAGATATCTTGTCTGCGTACGGCATGGGTTTCAAATCATACGAACCGCTGTTCTTGAATACTAAAACGCCGTTTTATTTTATTTTATTGCTATTTATTTCTACGTCATTCGCTTAATGATGGAAATGTGATCAAGGTCGAAACGCTGTTTCAATAAGGTGAGGCAGGTGGCATTTTTGACTTTCAGGGGAAGGGCGCGGTCAACTTTCAGGTGCGTTGGGAAGAAAAATGAGAGGGGGATAATTAACAATGAAATTGTGAATACGGTAACTACTAATTCTGATAGTCGGTGCACAGTTAGGGCAAACTCACGTTCAGATAATTCTTACTTTCTTGTATCATCAGGCCACCCGAACCCATCGGCAGAAATTTACTGCATCCTAAAAAGAAGAACGGTTATGTCAGCAATGGACTTCAAAAAAAATACGGACCTCGATTTTCCCCGTTATGCCTCCCCGGCAATCAGTTCTAAAGAGATCGACCTTCTGGGATTATTAGATATCCTGCTGGCGGCAAAAAAACGTATCGTCGCCATTGCATTTGCGTTCGCCCTTGTGGGCCTGGCCATCGCGTTTTTAATCCCGCAAAAATGGACCAGCAAAGCCGTGATTACCCCGGCGGAGCAGACGCAGTGGAACCCGCTGAGCCAGATGCTGGTGGCGCTGCAGGTGCTGGATGTGGACGTGAAGGTAAGCCGCCCGGACGTCTTTAACCTGTTTATCAAAAAATTCCAGTCGCAGTCATTGCTCGAAGAGTACATGAAGAGCTCGCCTTACGTGATGGCCCAGCTCGACGGCACGGAGATCGACCCGCTGGATCTGCACCGCGCCGTGGTGAATATTTCAGAGAACATGAAAGCGAAAGATAACGTGCAGGTAAAAGACGCCGATAAAGCGCCCTACGTATCCTGGACGCTGAGCTTTACCGCGCCGACGGCAGGTGATGCGCAGACCGTGCTCACTGGCTACATCGACTATATCTCCCGCATCGTTGAGCAGGAGACGATGGTGAATATTCGTAACCAGATCACCCTGAAAACGAAAGTGGTAAAAGAGCAGCTGGAGCTGGACCGCGTGCGTTTAACCAATATCCATAATACTAATCTTCAGCGTCTGAATTACTCCCTGGAAGTGGCTAATGCAGCGGGTATTAAGAAGCCGGTTTACAGCAACGGCCAGGCCGTGAAAGACGATCCGGACTACTCCATCGCGCTGGGTGCGGATGGCATTGCGCAGAAACTGCAGATTGAAAAGAACCTGAAGGACGTGGCAGAGCTGAACGCCGATTTCCAGAACCGTGAATACTATCTGACTCAGCTGGAAAAATTGTCCGTTGAGGACGTGACGCTTGAGCCGTTTAAATACCAGCTTTCACCGTCAATGCCGGTGAGGAAAGACGGTCCGGGTAAAGCGCTGATCGTGATTCTGGCGGGAATTCTGGGCGGCCTGTTTGCGTGCGGGAGCGTCCTGCTGCGTGAGGCAATGCACTCGCGTAACCCGCTTCCTGAGCCGATCGCGCCTGAGCCGGTAACGGAATAACGCGGGGACAGATAAATAAGGCGCTGATGACAGCGCCTTTTGTTTATTTGAGGAAGTCTTCGCGAACCGGCGTAAAGGTGTCCAGCAGCGTGCCCGGCTTCAGGCATACGCAGCCGTGCATAACGTGCGGCTCTTTGTAGAGCGTATCCCCGGCGGTCACGACATGTTTTTCTTCACCGATGGTGAACTCGAACTCGCCCGAGAGCACATAGGTTAATTGCTCGTGCGGGTGATTGTGCATCGGGCCGATCGCTCCCTGCTCAAAGTTGACTTCAACCGCCATCATCTTACCGTCATGCGCCAGAATACGACGCGTCACGCCGTTGCCGAGATCGTCCAGCGTGGTCTCTTTGTGGAAAATAAACATATCTTCGCCTTTTATTCACTGAAACATTGTTTCATTTAATTTATATCACCCTGCATTAAAAAGAAACGATGCGACAAAGAACTGGAAACAGGATCACAAGTTTGCTTCACTGGGATAAACATATAAGGAGGGATGATGAAAACGATTGGCCTGTTAGGTGGGATGAGCTGGGAATCGACCATCCCCTATTATCGCCTGATTAATGAAGGCGTGAAGCAGCGCCTGGGCGGGCTGCACTCAGCCAGCCTGCTGCTGCACAGCGTGGATTTTCATGAAATTGAAGCCTGTCAGTCCAGCGGCGACTGGGAGAAAGCCGGAGAAATACTGGCAGACGCCGCGCAGGGGCTGGAGCGGGCGGGCGCGCAGGGCATCCTGCTGTGTACCAATACCATGCACAAAGTTGCGTCACAAATAGAATCGCGCTGTGCGCTGCCGTTCCTGCATATCGCGGATGCGACCGGGCGCGCCATACGCGCATCCGGAATGTCACGGGTGGCGCTGCTGGGCACACGCTACACCATGGAGCAGGACTTCTATCGCGGGCGGTTGCACAGCGAGTTTGGCATTGAAAGCCTGATCCCGGATGACGCGGACCGGGCGCGCATCAATCAGATTATCTTCGACGAGCTTTGTCTCGGCACCTTCAGCGAAACGTCCCGCGCGTACTACGTCAGCGTTATCGAAAGGCTCGCGCAGCAGGGAGCGGAAGGGGTGATCTTCGGCTGCACGGAGATCGGTCTGCTGGTGCCGGCCGAGCGAAGCGCCATTCCGGTATTTGACACCGCGGCTATCCACGCCGCCGATGCCGTCGAGTTTATGCTGTCATAGGGGGTTTTGCAGGTCAGGTAAGCGAAGCGCCACACGACGCGCGTGCTCGGTCAAATGCCCGGTGAACGCGTCCACCAGCGCCGAAGCCGGACGGTGCAGGGGGCGAATAAGGCTCACGGTGAAGGGAACGGAAACGCTAAAACGGCGGATGACGATCCCGCTTCCGGCATAGTCCAGCGCCGTGAGGGGATTGACGACCGCGACGCCCACGCCCGAGCGCACCATGGCGCAAATTGACGCCGCGCTGTGCGTTTCCACCACCATCCGCCGCTTCACCTGATGCTCGGCAAACAGCGTGTCCAGCAGCTGACGGTAGCTGTCGGTTTGCGACAGGCTAATATAGTTCTCGCCGTGGAAATCCGCAGGGGTAAGCACCTCTTTGCAGGCGAGGGGATGGCCGGCGGGCAGGACGCAGACTTCGTCTAACGAAAGCAGCTCCGTGCGCGCCGTGCCGGCAGGCGTGGCGAGGGTTTCCGTCAGCCCAAGATCGTGGCGCTGGGCCGACAGCCACTCTTCCAGCAGCGGCGACTCCTGCGGCACGATGGTGAGATTGACCTCCGGGTAGCGGGCCAGAAAAGGCTGCAGCAGCGCTGGCAGGAACGACTGTGAAAAAACGGGCAGGCAAACGATGGACAGCTCCCCCTGGCGAAACTCGCGCAGGCTCTCTGCCGCGCTGACAATTCTGTCCAGCCCGTACCACGAGCGCTGCACCTCTTCAAACAGCCGCAACCCCTGAACCGTGGGATGCAGCCTGCCGCGCGCGCGTTCAAATAACGTTAACCCCAGCACCTTTTCGAATCGCGCCAGCTCGCGGCTGACCGTCGGCTGCGAGGTGTGCAGCATCTGCGCGGCTTCGGTGAGATTGCCGGTGGTCATCACGGCGTGAAAAATCTCGATATGGCGGAGGTTAACGGCGGGCATAAGGCACCTGTTGGCTGAACGTTATCCATATCATTTTTGCATAGACTCACGATAAAACGATATTTTTTATTCTCTTCAGGCTGTGGCGTAATCATAAAAAAATGTGATTGCCCGGAGAAGACCATGCCACGCCCGCTGAACCAGACTGATACCGATTTGAACGCCGACAACCTGCTGCGCCTGCCTGCTGAATTTGGCTGCCCGGTGTGGGTGTATGACGCGCAGATAGTTCGCGAAAAAATTGCCGCCTTACATCAGTTTGACGTGGTGCGTTTTGCCCAGAAGGCCTGCTCCAATATTCATATTCTGCGCCTGATGCGCGAGCAGGGGGTGAAGGTGGACTCCGTGTCGCTGGGCGAAATCGAACGCGCGCTGGCGGCCGGGTTTGACCCGAAAGCCGACAGCGATGCCATTGTCTTTACCGCCGACCTGATTGACGAGGCTACGCTTACGCGCGTCCACGAGCTGCAGATCCCGGTCAACGCCGGATCTGTAGACATGCTGGAACAGCTCGGGCAGGTCTCGCCCGGCCACCGCGTCTGGCTGCGCGTCAACCCGGGGTTTGGCCACGGCCACAGCCAGAAAACCAACACCGGTGGCGAAAACAGCAAGCACGGCATCTGGTATGCCGATCTGCCTGCCGCGCTGGCGGTGCTGCAGCGCTACGGCCTCAAGCTGGTGGGCATTCACATGCACATTGGCTCCGGCGTGGATTACGGTCACCTTGAGCAGGTGTGCGGGGCGATGGTGCGCCAGGTCGTGGACTTCGGCCAGGATCTGGAGGCGATCTCCGCCGGCGGCGGGCTGTCTATTCCCTACCGCGAAGGTGAAGAGGCGATCGACACCGATCACTATTACGGCCTGTGGAGCAACGCGCGCGACAAAATCGCCGCCCATCTGGGTCATCCGGTGAAGCTGGAAATTGAACCGGGCCGTTTCCTGGTGGCAGAGTCGGGCGTGCTGGTGTCGCAGGTGCGCAGCGTGAAGGAGATGGGCAGCCGTCACTTTGTGCTTATTGATGCAGGCTTCAATGACCTGATGCGTCCGTCCATGTACGGCAGCTATCACCATATTACGGCCCTGGCCGCCGACGGTCGCGACTTGATCAACGCCCCGCGCGTTGAGACGGTGGTGGCCGGCCCGCTGTGTGAATCCGGGGATGTGTTTACCCAGCAGGAAGGCGGCAAGGTGGAAACCCGCGCGCTGCCTGAGGTGAAGCCGGGAGATTACCTGGTCCTGCATGATACCGGTGCGTACGGGGCGTCTATGTCCTCAAACTACAATAGCCGCCCGCTGCTGCCGGAAGTGCTGTTTGATAACGGCGTGGCGCGGCTTATCCGCCGTCGCCAGACCATTCAGGAGCTGCTGGCTTTAGAACTCATCTGAGTAAAGTACGGCCCCGTTGTCACCGAGTCGCGCAGGACCAGCGTGCCGGTAAACGGCGGGATCGCTTCGACCGGCTGGTTCTTCGCCAGCCGGATCGCCTGATCGATAGCGGTCACGATCATGCTGTCTATCGGCAGGTAGACCGACGATAGCGCGGGCTCCAGCCATTTCGCGCTGGGAGCATCATCGAAACCAAACAGCGAAATATCCTGTGGGATCTTCAGCCCGGCCTGGTGTAATGCTTTGGAGGCGCCCAGCGCCATATCGTCGTTACAGGCAAACAGGGCGCTAAACGAAACCTTCTCGTCGATAAGCTCCTTGCACAGCTCGTAGCCGCGCGTCATTCCCGCATCGCCGTACTTAATCCGCCGCTCGTCGAGACGAATACCGTGCTTTTCCAGCGCTTTGCGGTAGCCCATCAGGCGCGCTTTGCCGGTCGGGGTGTGGATTGGCACGGTCATGCAGGCGATCTCGCGATGCCCCTGGCTTATCAGATAATCCACCGCTTTGAAGGCGGCATCCTGCTGTTCGAAGAAGACGCAGCGATCCGCCGCCTGGCTGACTTCACGGTTGATCACCACCAGCGGCGTTTGCACGCTGTCGATCAGCTTCATGATCGCCTTTTCGCTCATGTAGCGGGTGTACAGCACGATGGCGTCGCACTTGCGATCGGCCAGCATCTGCACCGCCTGTTCTTCCTGCTCCGGCGCATCGTGGCCGTCGGTGACGATCAGCTGTTTACCGTGCGTTTCCGTCTGCCGCGAGGCCTGCTGCAGCAGGCGGCCAAAGTAAAAACCGTCGAACGTTGAAACCACCAGACCAATGCTGTTGCTGGTCTGGTTAGCCAGTGAACGCGCGAGAAAGTTAGGCCGATAGCCCAGCTCTTCCATCGCAGCAAACACCTGCTTTCGCGTACTCTCTTTAACCTGACCCGTGCCGTTCAGCACGCGCGAGACGGTGGCCTTCGACACGCCCGCACGCAGTGAGACATCCAGCATTGTTGCCATTCGAAATTCCTGCTTCCACGTTATGTTCTGCAGTTTAACACAGACCTTACGGCGCATAAGCGACGCGGGACGGGCAAAACCCCATGAGGATCACGCTTTTCGGTAACGATCCTTCCGCGCGGAATAAATGGCTGAAAGTGGTATGCCAAATTGGTCATAAATCGCAATCTGGAATACCTCTGGCGGCGTTGAGAGCTTAATCACAGAACAATTATCGTCATAAAGCTATTTTTGGTATGCCAATAGTATCCGGCTGTACACCTTATTCAATAAAAGCCCTTTTACTGAGGTATTACCCTATGGCATTACAGGAAAAACTGATCGACGCTCTGGGCAGTTTTGCCACCAAATTCAACAGCTATCGCTACATCATGGCGATCAAGTCCGCCTTTATCACCCTAATGCCGGTCATCATCGTTGGGGCATTCTCGGTGCTGATCTCCAACATGGTCCTGGATCCGAAAAACGGCCTGGCGAGCTTTCAGTCGCTGTCGTTTCTCGCCGCGCTAAAGCCGATCACCAGCGCGCTAAACTACGCCACGCTTAACTTCCTTAACATCGGCGCGGTGTTTTTGATTGGCGTGGAGCTGGGGCGCATTAACGGGATCAAATCTCTGTTTCCCGGCCTGCTGGCGGTCATCTGCTTTATCTGCGTCACGCCGACCACGGTAGAAATGCTGGTGGACGGCGAAATGCACGTGGTGAAAGACGTGCTGCTGCGCCAGTTCTCCGATACCCGCAGCCTGTTCCTCGGCATGTTTATCGCCATTCTCTCCGTTGAGGTTTACTGCTGGCTGGAAAACCGCAAAGGTCTGAAGATTAAGATGCCGGATACGGTTCCGCCTAACGTGGCGGCGTCGTTCTCAGCCCTGATCCCGGCGATTATCACCACCACCGCGATTGCCACCTTTGGCTTCGTTTTCCACCAGCTTACCGGCATGTATCTTTACGACGCGGTGTACCAGGTGGTGCAACAGCCGCTGGAGCGCGTGGTGCAAAGCTTGCCGGGTATCCTGCTGCTGATGTTTGTCGCCCAGCTGTTCTGGGTGATTGGTATTCATGGCAATCAGATGATCAAGCCAATCCGCGAGCCGCTGCTGCTGGGGGCAATCACCGTCAACATGAGCGCCTTTGAGCAGGGCAAAGAGGTGCCGAATATCATCACCATGCCGTTCTGGGATGTGTACATGAGCATTGGCGGTTCCGGCCTGACCATCGGCCTGCTGATCGCAGTGATGATTGCCACGAAGCGCAAAGAGATGAAGGAGATCGCCAAGCTCTCCATCGGCCCGGGCCTGTTTAACATTAACGAGCCGGTTATCTTCGGTATGCCAATCATGCTTAACCCGATCCTCGCCATTCCATTCATCATCACCCCGCTGGTGACAGGCTCGATAGGCTACTTTGCGACGGTAACCGGCTTTGCCGGCAAAGCCGTGGTGATGGTGCCGTGGACCACGCCGCCGCTGATTAACGCCTGGCTTTCTACCGCAGGCTCGATGGGGGCGGTGATTACCCAGCTGATCTGCATCGTGACGGCGGTGCTAATTTATCTGCCGTTTGTGAAGATTGCCTCACGCCGTGCGGAGCAGGCCGCGCTGCAACACGCCACCGACAACCCATGAGGATGTGATGAGCACAAAACAGATAGCTATTCCGCAGGATTTCATTCTGGGCGCGGCCGCCTCGGCCTGGCAAACCGAGGGCTGGAGCGGCAAAAAGCCGGGGCAGGATTCGTGGCCCGATCTCTGGTACAAAAACGATCGTCACGTCTGGCATAACGGCTATGGCCCGGCGGTGGCGACCGATTTTATCAACCGCTTTCGCGAAGACGTGGCCCTGATGAAGCAGGCGGGGCTGACGCACTACCGCACCTCCATTAACTGGTCGCGCTTTCTCACCGATTATGAAAACGTGACGGTGGATGAAGAGTACGCCGCATATTACGACGCGCTGTTCGACGAAATGCACCGTCAGGGCATCGAACCGATGATCTGCCTTGAGCATTACGAGCTGCCGGGCGTACTGCTGGAAACCTATGGCGGCTGGGCGTCGAAGCATGTGGTTGAGCTGTTTGTCCGCTATGCGGAAAAGGTGTTTGACCGCTACCACGGAAAAGTGACCCGCTGGTTCAGCTTCAACGAGCCGATTGTGGTCCAGACGCGCGTCTATCTCGACGCGCTGCGCTGGCCGTATGAGCAAAACACCGCCACATGGATGCAGTGGAATCACCATAAGGTGCTGGCGACGGCAAAGGTTGTGAAGCTGTTCCGCGACAGAGGGTATGGCGGGTCGGTTGGCTGTATTCTCAACCCGGAAGTGACCTATCCGCGCTCCCGCGCGCCGCATGACGTCAGGGCGGCAGAGATCTACGATCTGTTCTATAACCGCGTGTTCCTGGATCCGCTGGTGCACGGGCGCTACCCGCCGGAACTCTTCACCCTGCTTGAGCAGCATCAGGTTGAGTGGGACTACACGGCGGACGAGCTGGCGCTGATCGCCGAAAATACCGTGGACGAGCTGGGCATCAACCTCTATTACCCGCACCGCGTCAAAGCGCCTTCCCGCGCCTGGCATCCGGACACGCCGTTCCACCCGGCCTATTACTACGAGCCGTTCGAGCTGCCGGGGCGGCGGATGAACACCTCCCGGGGCTGGGAGATCTCCCCGCGCATCATCTACGACATGGCGATGCGAATTAAAAATGACTACCGCAACATCGACTGGTTCGTGGCGGAAAGCGGGATGGGCGTTGAAAACGAGGCGCAGTTCCGCAATCGTGACGGCATTATCGACGATACGTACCGCATCGACTTTATCAGCGAGCACCTCTACTACACGCTGCTGGCGCGTGAAGAAGGGGCAAACTGCCACGGCTATATGCTCTGGGCGTTCACGGATAACGTTTCCCCGATGAACGCCTTTAAAAATCGCTACGGATTAATTGAGATCGATCTCGATAACAACCGCGCCAGACGGGCAAAAAAATCGGCCGCCTGGTTCAGGCAGCTGCGCGACGAGCGCGTGCTAACCCTCAGCGTTGACGATGAATGGAAGTGAGCCTTCTGGTAAAATAGCGCACAAACTGGCCGGGAGGACGCCCGGCCTGCGCATTAACTGAAAAACACAGGTGAAAACGTGGATAAGGCTGTCATCCTGCCGGAAAGAAAACAGTACCAGGAAATTGGCGAGGATTTACGGGCGCAGATTATCCAGGGGCACTATCCCGTTGGGTCGCGCCTGCCGCCGGAGCGCAACATTGCTGAGACCTATGGCGTCAGCCGCACCATCGTGCGAGAGGCACTGCTGATGCTGGAGCTGCAGGGCACGGTGGATATTCGCCAGGGCTCCGGCGTCTACGTGATGCGTATTCCTGAAGAGCACGAAAACGAGGAAGAGCGTTTCCTCAACAGCGACGTAGGCCCTTTTGAGATTTTGCAGGCGCGCCAGCTCCTCGAAAGCAACATCGCCGCCTTTGCTGCCAAAATGGCAACGCGCGCGGATATCGACAACCTGCGCCGGATCGTCGAGCAGGAGCAGCGGGCCATTGCCGCCGACGACAACAGCCAGGATAACAACAAGATGTTCCACCTGGTGCTGGCGGGGGCGACGCAAAACCAGATGCTGCTGGCAACGGTTGAGAGCGTCTGGCATCACATGGACAGCAGCCCGCTGTGGCAGCAGTTCAACGTCCATATTGCCAGCCGGGCGTATCGCCTCAAATGGCTGGGCGACCGGCAAACCATTCTCGCCGCGCTGCGCCGTCGTGACGTGATGGGCGCCTGGCAGGCGATGTTCCAGCATCTGGAAAACGTGAAAAAGAGCCTGCTCGAGCTGTCGGATGAAGATGCGCCAGATTTTGACGGCTATCTATTTGAATCAGTTCCTGTGTTTCAGGGAAAACTGATGTGAACATTCTGCCGCTTCACGCCGCGCCGCAGTTTGCGGAACAGGTGATCGACTGGATCTGGGAGGCCTTTGGCGACGGGCTGCCGCGTGAATTTTTCCAGAGCGTTGTCGATCACAGCCAGACGCCGGATGCACTGCCGATAACGTTCATTGCCGTTGAGGGCGAACAGCTTCTCGGTACCGTAGGGCTATGGCGTTGCGATCTCATTACGCGCCAGGATCTGTATCCGTGGCTGGCTGCCCTGTATGTGAATGAGGCGGCGCGAGGAAAAGGGCTGGCGGGGAAGCTTCAGGAGCATGTCATCGCCTGTGCCGCGCAGGCCGGGTATACCGAGCTGCATCTGTGGTCCGCCTGCCGCGACTTCTATGAACGCTACGGCTGGCGGTACATCGGCGATGCGCTGGAATACCCGAACACAACGGTTCACCTTTATCGTTATTCGCTCTGCGCCTCGGCAAGCGATACAACCGAGTGACGGCGCACGAGCGTCGGGCTAAACAGATGGGTGATGTCCGGCGGCTGGCGCTGTTCGGCTAGCGCCAGCGCCAGCTCTGCGGCCTGCGTCGCCATGGTAACGATCGGATAACGCACGGTCGTCAGGCGAGGGCGCACGTAGCGCGAGATCAGCACGTCATCAAAGCCAATCAGGGAAATCTCTGCCGGCACCTCGATGCCATTATCGTTCATAACCCCCATCGCACCGGCGGCCATGGAGTCGTTATAGCTCGCCACCGCGGTAAAATTACGCCCGCGCCCTAACAGTTCCGTCATCGCCTGTTCGCCACCGCTTTCGTCGGGCTCACCGTAGGCCACCAGCCGGTCGTTGCACGGCAAACCGTTTTCGCGCAGCGCGTCGTAATAGCCCTGAAGGCGATCTTCCGCATCCGAAATAGGGTGGTTAGAGCAGAGATAACCAATGCGGGTATGGCCCTGCTGGATCAGGTGACGGGTTGCCAGCCACGCGCCGTAGCGGTCGTCGAGCGCCACGCAGCGTTTTTCAAAACCGGGGATAATGCGGTTGATGATCACCATGCCGGGGATTTGCTTCATCAGATGGATCAGCTCGGCATCGGGGATCATCTTGGCATGCACAACCAGCGCGGCGCACCGGTGGCGGATCAGCTGCTCGATGGCCTGGCGTTCTTTTTGTTCGTTGTGGTAGCCATTGCCGATCAGTAAAAAATTGCCCGTCTGGTACGACACCTGTTCAACGGCTTTTACCATCGCACCAAAAAACGGGTCAGACACATCGCCCACCACCAGACCAATAGTTTCGGTAGACTGCTGCGCCAGCGCGCGGGCGTTGGCGTTAGGGTGATAGTTCAGGTTTTCCATGGCGTCCTGAACGGCCTGGCGTGATGCGTCACTGGCTTTAGGGGAGTGGTTAATCACGCGGGAGACGGTCGCGACGGAAACACCTGCCAGACGAGCCACATCCTTAATTGTCGCCATTTAATACCTTCTTATTAGGGGTAAGCGTTTACACACTAACTAGTGTTGCGGAAAAGCGGCGCGCATTCAAGGGGAGCGGGACAACACCCTTGACAAACGTGACGCAGAACACCCCCTGCTTGTGTAATCGTTACACGGGCAGTCGTGTCAAAATAATGTCAATCCGAACCTTTAGTTACACTTTGCCTCAGGCTGTTGCGATTGTCCGATGGCTAAGATATCGAAGGGATTGATAGAGTCGAGATCCCAGAGGTATTGATAGGTGGAATCAGCTCCGGTTGATTAACACGATTTACACCAACCTGCGTTTTTACGCAGGTTTTTTTTGTCTGTAAGTTCAACCTGTAACAGCAAACGATAATATTCACACCTGGTTGCACTTAGGCTCATTCCCTTGCGTTTTCCCGCTGGCGAAGCCGGTAGTGAAAAGCCACAATCAAGATCCCAGAGGTATTGATTGGTGAGAATTCTTAGTACGGTTTCGTACTCATCTCTTGCACCAGCCTGCGCGGATGCGCAGGTTTTTTTTCGCCTCAATTTTTGCTGTCGCTCCCTCCCGACTTCTCGTGTAATCTGCCACCATTGAATAACCCTCCACACTGGCTGGCAAAGGGAGTTGAAATGCTTTTTGGGTTCTTCCGTACACTGTTTCGTATCCTCTTTCGCATTCGCGTCACTGGCGATACCCAGGCGCTGTCTGGCGAGCGCGTTCTCATCACACCAAACCACGTTTCCTTTATTGATGGCATATTGCTGGCGCTGTTTCTGCCCGTGAGGCCCGTATTCGCCGTGTACAGCTCCATCAGTGAAAAATGGTACATGCGCAGGCTGGCGCCGCTGATCGACTTTGTTCCGCTCGACCCTACAAAACCGATGATGATCAAACATCTGGTGCGCCTGGTTGAACAGGGCCGTCCGGTGGTCATCTTCCCGGAAGGGCGCATTTCGGTGACGGGCTCGCTGATGAAAATCTACGACGGCGCGGGGTTTGTGGCGGCGAAGTCAAAAGCGACTGTCGTACCGCTGCGTATTGAAGGGGCGGAATTGACCCACTTCAGCCGCCTGAAAGGGCTGGTGAAGCAGCGTATGTTCCCAAAAATTACTCTGCATATTTTGCCACCGACGTCATTACCGATGCCTGAGGCGCCGCGAGCGCGCGATCGCCGCAAAATCGCCGGTGAAATGCTGCATCAGATTATGATGGAAGCGCGGATGGCGGTACGTCCACGTGAAACACTGTATGAATCGCTGCTGTCGGCGCAGTATCGCTATGGCGCAAAGAAAAACTGCATTGAAGACATCAACTTCACGCCGGATACCTACCGCAAGCTGCTGACCAAGACGCTGTTTGTGGGCCGTATTCTGGAGAAGTACAGCAAGCGGGGCGAAAAAATAGGCCTGATGCTGCCCAACGCGGGCATCAGCGCGGCCGTGATTTTCGGTGCCGTTTCTCGCGGGCGCATTCCGGCGATGATGAACTACACCGCAGGCGTAAAAGGGCTGACCAGCGCCATCACTGCGGCGCAAATCAACACGGTGTTCACCTCCCGCCAGTTCCTTGATAAGGGCAAGCTGTGGCACCTGCCGGAACAGCTGACGCAGGTGCGCTGGGTCTTCCTTGAGGATTTGAAAGCCGACGTCACCACGGGCGACAAGCTGTGGATTTTTGCACACCTGCTCGCGCCGCGTCTGGCGCAGGTTAAGCAGAAGCCGGAAGACGACGCGATTATCCTCTTTACCTCAGGCTCTGAGGGCAACCCGAAAGGCGTTGTTCACAGCCACAAGAGTATTCTGGCGAACGTCGAGCAGATCAAAACGATCGCTGACTTTACCGCGAATGACCGCTTCATGTCGGCGCTGCCGCTGTTCCACTCCTTCGGTCTGACCGTCGGCCTGTTCACGCCTCTGCTGACCGGGGCTGAAGTGTTCCTCTACCCGAGCCCGCTGCACTACCGCATCGTGCCGGAGCTGGTGTATGACCGTAACTGTACTGTGCTGTTCGGCACCTCGACTTTCCTGGGGAACTACGCGCGCTTCGCTAATCCGTATGACTTCTTCCGCGTGCGCTATGTGGTTGCGGGGGCAGAAAAACTGCAGGACAGCACGCGCCAGATTTGGCAGGACAAGTTTGGCCTGCGCATTCTGGAAGGCTATGGCGTCACCGAGTGCGCGCCTGTCGTGTCGATCAACGTGCCGATGGCGGCGAAGCCGGGCACGGTTGGCCGTATTCTTCCGGGGATGGATGCGCGTCTTCTGGCGGTGCCGGGCATTGAGGACGGCGGCCGTCTGCAGCTGAAGGGGCCAAACGTGATGAACGGCTATCTGCGCGTGGAGAACCCCGGCGTTCTGGAAGCGCCAACAGCGGAGAACGTCAATGGTGAGACCGAGACCGGCTGGTACGACACCGGGGATATTGTCCGCTTTGACGAGCAGGGCTTTGTGCAGATCCAGGGACGCGCTAAACGCTTCGCTAAAATTGCGGGTGAAATGGTTTCTCTTGAAATGGTAGAGCTGCTGGCAACCGCGGTGTCTGCTGATAAGCTACACGCGACCGTCGTGAAGAGCGATGCCAGTAAAGGCGAGGCGCTGGTGCTCTTTACGACAGACAGCGAGCTTAAGCGCGACCAGTTGCTTAAGCATGCGCGAGAGCACGGTATTCCTGAGCTGGCGGTGCCGCGGGATATTCGCTACCTCAAGCAGCTTCCGGTACTGGGCAGCGGCAAGCCCGATTTCGTGACCCTCAAAGGCATGGTTGAAGAGGCGGAACAGCAAAATGCGTGAGTCAGTGCACACTAACCCATCTATCTGGTCGAAGGGCATGATGGCCGTCATTGCCGCCCAGTTTCTTTCTGCCTTTGGTGACAACGCCCTGCTGTTTGCCACCCTGGCGTTACTGAAGGCCGAGTTTTACCCGGACTGGAGCCAGCCGATCCTGCAGATGGTGTTTGTGGGTGCTTACATTATCTTCGCGCCGTTTGTGGGGCAGGTAGCAGACAGTTTCCCGAAAGGCCGGGTAATGATGTTTGCCAACGGTCTCAAGCTGTTGGGGGCCGCGAGTATCTGCTTCGGTATCAACCCGTTTATTGGCTACACGCTGGTGGGCATCGGCGCGGCCGCCTACTCGCCAGCCAAGTACGGCATTCTGGGCGAGCTCACGACGGGCGATAAGCTGGTGAAGGCCAATGGCCTGATGGAGTCTTCTACCATTGCCGCGATCCTGATTGGCTCTGTCGCTGGCGGGGTCCTGGCGGACTGGCACGTGCTTGCCGCACTGGGCGTCTGCGCCGTGGTATACGGCGGGGCGGTCGTCGCTAACCTGTTTATTCCCACACTGCCGGTGGCGCGTCCGGGGCAATCCTGGCGTTTTAAACCGATGACCGGCAGCTTCTTCAACGCCTGTCGCGTGCTGTGGCGCAACGGTGAAACGCGCTTCTCACTGATGGGAACCAGCATGTTCTGGGGCGCGGGCGTGACGCTGCGTTTCCTGCTGGTGCTGTGGGTGCCGGTGGCGCTGGGCATCACGGACAACGCCACGCCAACCTACCTGAATGCGATGGTCGCCGTCGGGATTGTCGTCGGAGCGGGGGCCGCGGCGAAGCTGGTGACGCTCGAAACGGTTGCGCGCTGTATGCCGGCGGGTATTTTGATCGGCGTTGGCGTGCTGTTCTTCTCGCTCCAGCATGCGCTATTGCCAGCGTACGTGCTGCTTATTCTGATCGGTATTCTGGGCGGCTTCTTCGTGGTGCCGCTGAATGCGCTTCTACAGGAGCGCGGCAAGCAGACCGTAGGGGCCGGAAATGCCATTGCCGTGCAAAACCTTGGTGAAAACATGGCGATGCTGCTGATGCTGGGGCTTTACTCGCTGGCGGTCAAGGTGGGGCTGCCTGTCGTCGGCATTGGCGTCGGGTTTGGCGCGCTGTTTGCGCTGGCGATTACCGGGCTCTGGGTCTGGCAGCGTCGTCGTTGATAAGTGCGGCCTGATGCCCTCACCCCGGCCCTCTCCCTGTGGGAGAGGGGGCAAACCCTAAAAACGGCAACGTGCGTTGCCGTTTTGCTTTTATCACGGTGCAGGATAAGTATATACCTGATGCACCGCTTCAATCTCCGCTAACACTTCTTCGCTCAGGTTCAGATGGAAACTTTCAACGTTTGTTTTCAACTGTTCCATCGTCGTTGCGCCCAGCAGCGTACTCGCCACAAACGGCTGACGACGCACGAAGGCGAGCGCCATCTGCGCCGCATCGAGACCGTGACGTCTGGCGATATCCACATAGGCCGCGACGGCTTTCTGCGTCTGCTCGCCGCTGTAGCGGGTAAAGCGGCTGAACAGGGTGTTACGCGCCCCTGCAGGCTTCGCGCCGTTCAGGTATTTACCCGTCAACGTACCAAATCCCAGACATGAATAGGCGAGGAGCTCTACTTCTTCATACTGCGAGACTTCAGCCAGACCTACTTCATAGCTGCGGTTCAGCAGGCTGTAGGGGTTTTGAATGGTGACGATGCGCGGCAGATCGTGTTTATCGGCAAGATGCAGGTAACGCATCACGCCAAACGCCGTTTCGTTCGAGACGCCAATGTAGCGGATTTTGCCCGCGCGCTGGCACTCCGTCAGGGCTTCCAGCGTTTCCAGCAGGCTGACGGCCGGTGCGCTTTCGTTCCAGGTGTAGCCGAGCTTGCCAAAGCAGTTGGTTGGGCGCTGCGGCCAGTGCACCTGGTAAAGGTCGAGATAGTCAGTTTGCAGCCGCTTCAGGCTGGCATCCAGCGCCGCGCGGATATTCTTACGATCGAGGATCTGGTTAGGGCGGATCCCGGCATCGTTATTACGTGAGGGACCGCTGACCTTCGAAGCCAAAATCAGCTTCTCGCGGTTGCCGCGTTTTGCCAGCCAGTTGCCCACGTAGGTTTCGGTGAGACCCTGCGTTTCCGGGCGTGGGGGGACAGGGTACATCTCTGCCACGTCAATCAGGTTAATGCCCTGGCTGACGGCGTAATCGAGTTGTGCATGGGCATCGGCTTCGCTGTTTTGTTCACCAAATGTCATGGTGCCCAACCCCAGTTGGCTGATCTCCAGAGCGCTGTGGGGGATACGGTGATAATGCATAGCCGGCTTCCTTCATTAAAATTCAGACAGCGTCAGGAACCTCCCGACAAAGGAATATAAACATGGCAGAGGGGAAGCAAAAGGGGAAGGAAAAAATCTTACAGGCCAGCAAGCCGCTGACCTTTATCTGTTTATCGCTCGATGATTTGTGAAACTTCGTCGCGATTAATCTGCATATTGTTACCTGACTGATCGCGATAGCTCACCAGACCGGTATCATCGTCGACTTCGGGTTTGCCATCGGTCAGGATCATACGCCCATCTTTTGTCGCCATGACGTAATCACTGCTACAACCCGATACCGCAAACGCTAAACCGACTGCTGAAATTAACACTGCCCATTTTTTCATCGTTATCATCCTCACCTGGCTCGTATCAAATCATAGTGTAGTAATAACCTGATATTTCGACAGGAGGAAGGGGGAGAATCTTAAAAACCAGGCGATTGTGTTAAACAGAGCCCAATTTTCGTTAAAAAACTACGTTTTTAGTAAGAAATGGCGAGCCAGCAGTGCGCCCGTGAAATTCTTTTTGAGATAAAAGCCGCGAGGTAGGGTGAGTATCGGCTCACCGCGCGAGCCTACGGCCTCCGTGAGCGCCTTGCTGTTTGCCGCTTTAGGCCGGATCTGTAACACTTCGCCGTGGCGGGCGGTGATACGTTCAACCTGACCCAACACGATCATATCCATCAGTTCTTCCCAGTCCTGACTTAACTGCCTCTCTTCCGCTTCATCGGGGCTCCAGAGCAGGGGGGCACCGACGCGACGTTCCGCGAGCGGGATCTGCCTGTCTCCCTCTACCGGCACCCACAGCACCCGCTTTAGCTTATGGCGAACGTGGCTGGTTTCCCAGGTCACACCGCTATTGCCCGTTAACGGCGCAACGCACACGAACGTGGTCTCCAGCGGTCGTCCCTGGCTGTCTACAGGTATCGTTTTCAGCTCAACGCCAAGGGCCGCAAAATCCTGTTCCGGTTTACTGCCCGCGCTTGCGCCAAGCCACAGCTCAAGCAGCATGCCAATCCAGCCTTTATCGCGCTTAAGATCCTGGGGTATGGGCAAGTTTGCCATTGCGGCCAGTTCTCCAAGTGAAAAGCCCGCCAGACGCTGCGCCTGGTGTAACAGCTGGGCTTCACTGGCTGGTGCAGACAACAGCGGCGCAAGAGAATGCATGATGTTAACCTTTTGATTAAAAAATGTACTGAAAAACTATCCCCTGTGGATAGAGTTTAACTTTTTCTGAGTAAACATGCCATGTGTATGATTTATAGGTTATTTTATCATGTTAATTTCAGTTTGCAGTCGACAAAAAACAGGTTTTTCAAATCTGGTCACTGACAATAAACAGGATCTTACACCATGTTATCCACAGAAAAGTGGGATAACTGGGAATAACCCCTACTACTGTTTCGATTTACAGCCTTGACGTGCGACGAAAATCGAATTTTCACACAATTTGTGCCTAACTTATTGGCACAATCTGTGGATAAAACCGACGCTGTTCGATCTTTCATCAGTACAAGGATCTCTGATGTGACGATCGTCACGTTATTTGCCTTTTGGGGGCTGTAAATGCCTTTAATTACATGAATTATAAGTTATTATTTAATGGCCTTCGCTAAGGCCTTTTTTACCCTTATCAGGTTGTCCATCGGTAATTCCATACTTCTTCACAACTATATCCACAGAAAAGGTGAATAAAATTGGCTTCGTTACGGCTTATCTGTTTATAACTCGGCCCCTATTTGTGAGTTATTCAAATGTTATTAGGTTGCAGGCCTGTAAGAGAGTGGTTTACCGCCTCTCAGTAGTGTGAAACAATCATTCATATATAAGGTTTAGTTTGGGGTAGTCCGGTGATTGATGACGATGGCTACCGCCCAAACGTAGGAATAGTAATTTGTAATCGCCAGGGCCAGGTTATGTGGGCAAGGCGATATGGTCAGCACTCCTGGCAGTTCCCGCAAGGTGGGATCAACCCGGGAGAGTCCCCAGAACAAGCGATGTACCGGGAGCTGTTTGAAGAGGTTGGTTTAAGCCGAAAAGATGTTCGCATCCTGGCTTCGACCCGCAACTGGTTGCGTTACAAGTTACCGAAACGTTTGGTGCGTTGGGACACAAAGCCGGTTTGTATCGGCCAGAAACAAAAATGGTTTCTGCTGCAGTTGGTGGGCAACGATTCAGATATCAATATGCAAACCAGCAGTACGCCGGAGTTTGATGGCTGGCGCTGGGTAAGCTACTGGTATCCTGTTCGTCAGGTCGTGTCGTTTAAACGCGACGTTTACCGTAGGGTGATGAAAGAGTTCGCAAGTGTTGTTATGCAGCTTCAGGAGGCTCCTCCTAAGCCGCAGAACGCACCTGCCTGGCGACGTAAAAGAGGTTAAGCTACGCAAATCATGCTCACCCGCCTGCGAGAAATAGTCGAGAAGGTTGCCAGTGCGCCTCGCCTGAACGAGGCGCTGAATATTCTGGTGACAGACATCTGTCTTGCGATGGAAACCGAAGTCTGTTCGGTGTATCTGGCCGACCATGACCGGCGTTGCTACTATCTGATGGCGACCCGTGGTTTGAAAAAACCGCGAGGCCGCACGGTTACGCTTGCGTTTGATGAAGGTATTGTTGGGCTGGTTGGGCGTCTTGCTGAACCCATCAACCTTGCCGACGCGCAAAAGCACCCCAGCTTCAAATACATCCCCTCCGTAAAAGAAGAGCGTTTCCGCGCGTTTCTTGGCGTACCTATTATTCAGCGTCGTCAGCTGCTGGGCGTGCTCGTTGTTCAGCAGCGTGAGCTTCGCCAGTATGACGAAAGCGAGGAGTCCTTCCTCGTCACGCTTGCCACGCAGATGGCCGCGATCCTCTCCCAGTCTCAGCTGGCTGCCCTGTTTGGTCAGTATCGCCACACGCGAATTCGCGCGCTTCCGGCCTCACCGGGCGTGGCGATTGCAGAAGGCTGGATGGACGCCACGCTGCCGCTGATGGAGCAGGTTTACGAAGCCTCTACGCTTGATCAAGCCCTCGAGCGTGAACGCCTCACCGCCGCGCTGGAAGAGGCGGCAAATGAGTTTCGTCGCTACAGCAAGCGTTTCGCCGCGGGTGCGCAAAAAGAGACGGCGGCCATATTTGACCTCTATTCACACCTTCTCTCCGATGCGCGCCTGCGCCGCGAGCTGTTTGCTGAGGTGGATAAAGGTTCGGTGGCGGAGTGGGCCGTTAAAAAAGTCATCGAGAAATTTGCCGAGCAGTTTGCAGCTCTGACCGACGGTTATCTCAAAGAGCGTTCAGGTGATTTGCGTTCGCTGGGGCAGCGTCTGCTGTTCCACCTCGATGATACTATTCAAGGGGCGAATGCCTGGCCAAAACGCTTTGTGCTGGTTGCCGATGAACTCTCAGCAACCACCCTGGCTGAATTGCCGCAGGACAGGCTTGCCGGGGTCGTCGTTCGCGATGGCGCCGCTAACTCTCATGCCGCCATTATGGTCCGCGCGCTCGGCATCCCGACGGTGATGGGCGCAGATATCCAGCCGTCGGTTTTGCACCGACGCACGCTGGTGGTGGACGGGTACCGCGGCGAGCTGTTGGTCGATCCTGAGCCGGTTCTCCTTCAGGAGTACCAGCGTCTCATCAGTGAAGAGAATGAATTAAGCAAGCTGGCGGAAGATGACGTCAACCTGCCTGCGCAGCTTAAAAGCGGCGAGCGGGTTAAGGTGATGCTTAACGCTGGCCTGAGTCCTGAACATGAAGAGAAGCTCGGCAGCCGTATCGACGGCATCGGACTCTACCGAACCGAAATTCCCTTTATGCTGCAGAGCGGCTTCCCGTCTGAGGAGGAGCAGGTCGCGCAGTATCAGGGCATGCTACAGATGTTTAACGACAAGCCGGTCACGCTTCGTACCCTGGACGTTGGGGCCGATAAACAGCTGCCCTACATGCCGATCAGCGAAGAGAACCCGTGCCTCGGCTGGCGCGGGATCCGCATTACGCTCGATCAGCCGGAGATCTTCCTGATCCAGGTTCGCGCCATGCTGCGCGCGAACGCGGCGACGGGCAACCTCAGCATTTTACTGCCGATGGTCACCAGCATTGACGAGATCGATGAGGCAAAACGCCTGATCGAGCGCGCAGGCCGGGAAGTGGAGGAGATGATCGGCTATGCGATCCCTAAGCCGCGTATTGGCGTGATGCTCGAAGTGCCGTCAATGGTCTTTATGCTTCAGCAGCTGGCAAGCCGCGTAGATTTTATCTCCGTCGGGACCAACGATTTGACGCAGTACATTCTGGCCGTTGACCGAAACAATACTCGCGTCGCCAGTATATATGACAGTCTGCATCCGGCGATGCTTCGGGCATTAGCGATGATCGCCCGTGAGGCGGAACAGTACGATCTCGATCTGCGCCTGTGTGGTGAAATGGCAGGGGATTCGATGTGCGTCGCGATCCTGATTGGCCTGGGGTTCCGTCACCTGTCCATGAACGGTCGTTCAGTCGCGCGCGTGAAGTATCTGCTGCGTCACATCGACTTCGATGATGCCCGCGAATTAGCGGCACGCAGCCTTGAAGCCCAGTTAGCGACCGAAGTACGACACCAGGTGGCGGCCTTCATGGAGCGTCGCGGCATGGGCGGCCTGATCCGCGGCGGCCGCTAATTTGCCTTTCTCCTTCTCCCTGGGGAAAGGGTTGGGGTGAGGGCATCAGGCCGCACAATACCCTATACACATCTTTTACATCTCAGGCGCATCCTCCGCGACCACCTTATGCTATTATTCGCAACCTTGGAGCACCTGCCAACGGCGGGAATGCAATTCTACCGCTGTCCACTTTCAGCGGAATAACAACATCTTGTGGTGACAGATGAACAGTGGCTATCTGCATTTTCCGGAATTTGATCCGGTCATTTTCTCAGTAGGACCTGTCGCGCTTCACTGGTACGGTTTGATGTACCTGGTAGGCTTTATTTTTGCTATGTGGCTCGCGGGCCGTCGCGCCGGTCGTCCCGGAAGCGGCTGGACGAAAAACGAAGTGGAGAACCTGCTTTATGCCGGCTTCCTCGGCGTTTTCCTGGGTGGCCGTATCGGCTACGTCCTGTTCTATAACTTCCCGGTATTCCTGAACGATCCGCTCTACCTGTTCCGCGTCTGGGACGGCGGCATGTCCTTCCATGGCGGCCTGATCGGTGTGATCCTCGTGATGGTGATTTTCGCCAAACGGACCAAACGCAACTTCTTCCAGGTCGCTGATTTTATTGCTCCGCTGATCCCATTTGGGCTGGGCGCAGGTCGTCTGGGCAACTTTATCAACGGCGAACTGTGGGGGCGCGTCGATCCGAGCGTGCCTTATACCATGCTGTTCCCGGGCTCTCGCGCCGAGGACATGGCATTGCTGCCGTCTCATCCTGAGTGGCAGACTCTTTTTGACACCTACGGCGTTCTGCCGCGCCATATGTCTCAGCTTTATGAGCTGGCGCTGGAAGGCGTGGTGCTGTTTATCATCCTGAATCTCTTTATCCGCAAGCCGCGTCCGATGGGGGCTGTCTCCGGCCTGTTCCTGATTGGCTATGGCGCATTCCGTATCATCGTCGAGTTCTTCCGCCAGCCGGATGCACAGTTTACCGGCGAGTGGGTACAGTACATCAGCATGGGGCAGATCCTCTCCATTCCGATGATTGTCGCGGGTGCCATTATGATGATTTGGGCGTATCGTCGTCGTCCACAGCAACAACTTTCCTGAGGAACCATGAAACAGTATCTTGAATTGATGAAAAAAGTGCTCGATGAGGGCACGCCGAAAAACGACCGCACCGGCACCGGTACGCTCTCTATTTTTGGCCACCAGATGCGCTTCAACCTGCAAGAAGGCTTTCCTCTGGTGACGACAAAGCGCTGCCACCTGCGCTCGATCATTCATGAACTGCTCTGGTTCCTGCAAGGCGATACCAACGTTGCTTATCTGCATGAAAACAACGTCTCCATCTGGGATGAATGGGCAGATGAAAACGGCAATCTGGGCCCGGTTTACGGCAAGCAGTGGCGCGCCTGGCCAACGCCTGATGGCCGCCATATTGACCAGATCACCACCGTGTTAAACCAGCTGAAAAACGATCCGGACTCGCGCCGCATTATCGTTTCTGCCTGGAACGTGGGTGAGCTGGACAAAATGGCGCTGGCACCGTGCCACGCGTTCTTCCAGTTCTATGTGGCTGACGGCAAGCTCTCCTGCCAGCTCTATCAGCGCTCCTGTGACGTGTTCCTCGGCCTGCCGTTTAACATTGCCAGCTATGCGCTGCTGGTGCACATGATGGCGCAGCAGTGTGATCTTGAGGTCGGTGATTTTGTCTGGACCGGTGGTGATACTCACCTTTACAGCAACCACATGGATCAGACGCATCTTCAGCTGACCCGCGAACCGCGCGCGCTGCCGAAGCTGGTCATCAAACGTAAACCTGAATCAATCTTTGACTATCGCTTTGACGATTTCGAGATTGAAGGGTACGACCCGCACCCTGGTATCAAAGCGCCTGTTGCTATCTGATACGGCAAAATACTCACACAACCGGTTCTTTTTAGCGCCGGTTTTTTTTCGCCCTCATTTTATTTTTCGAGCCGTTTTCCAGAAAGAATGCAACGTGCTGCAACGAGAGACATTCTCTGGATAACCGCTCGTAAAGCCCTGAGTTGCGCCTCGCCGCTTCACCGAAATTTCGCCACACTCCCGCCATGAAAAAAGAGAACGGCTTTACGTTAATCGAAACCCTTGTCGCCATCTCGCTGACTGTGATTCTGAGCGCAACGGGTCTCTATGGCTGGGACAGCTGGCAACAGCGGCAGCGGCTCTGGCAGACCGCTAGCCAGGTGCGTGATTTCCTGGTCTTTCTGCGTAACGACGCGAACCGCCACAACCGTGACCACACCCTTGCTCTTCTGCGGGACGGTAAAACAGCGTGTTTAGCGAGTTCTGTCGTTTCGGACTGCGAGAGTGGCAGCCCCTTTGTGATTAAGCCGCTCTGGCCAGAGGTTGTGATTAGCGAGATCACCCCGTCGTTGGGGTTTTATGGATTAAGAGATACCGCATGGGCCGGGCGGATACGGCTGAACAGCCGCGCGGGGGAATGGCTGGTGATGGTCTCAAACGGAGGGCGGATCAGAATGTGCAATACCGCAGGAGAAGGAACATGTCGATGAACCAGCACGGTTTCTCATTGACGGAAGTCCTTATTGCGATGGCGATAAGCAGCATCTTGTTACTCACTACTTCGCGTTTTTTACCCGGCTTGCAACGCGCTGTGTTGTTGCAATCCGGCCAACAGGAGCTTGAAGAGGAGGTCTGGCAGCGCCTGTTCGCCATCGGTAAGCAGCTTCAGAGAGCGGGTTACTGCGCAGGGCAATGCCAGGGGGAAGGTCTGGTCATCGGCCGGAAGGGTCAGTGCGTGATAGCGCAATGGGATGCCAACAGCAACGGAAGCTGGGACAGCTCGGTCACGGAAAACGACCGCGTGGGGTTCCGCCTCGATTCTGGCGCGCTGGAGACGCAGCGGGGTGCGGCCTCCTGTGAAGGGAAGGGCTGGGAAAAACTCACCGATCCGGACAGGCTCGTGATCCAGCAGTTTTTCGTGAGCAAAGAGGTTAAGCCGGGCTTCGCGCCAGAGTTAAGTATCGAATTATCGGCAGTGCGCAAAGGCGAACCCACTCCTTATTCCGCCCGCTATACCGTGACGGGGTTCAATCTGTGAATCGCCAACGGGGAATGTCATCGCTGGCTTTCGTTCTGCTATTGCTGGTGCTCGGTACGTTGAGCCTCACCGGCCTGAATCAGCAGCTGGCGTCGTTCCACTCGCTGGTAAACGGTGAGAGCGTCTCCCTTCGAGAGCAGGCTGCCGTACAGTCCGCGCTGGAGTGGGGGCGCGTTCAGCGCTGGTTGATACAGCCTGAGCAACAGTGCAAACAGATGCAATCATTGCGGGTCTGTTTGCGGGTACTGAGCGAGGGGCGGGCACTGCTGATAGCCGGAGATAATGACCTGAGGCTGTGGCGAGGAGGCGAAATCATGCAAGGACAGGTACAGTTTTCTCCCCACGGCTGGAGTGACTTCTGCCCGCTTAAGGAAAGTGCGTTATGCCGGCTGCCCTGAACAAACAGAAAGGATTTAGCATGGTTGAAGTCCTGCTTGCGATGATGCTCCTGGTGGTGGTGGTGACCGCATTGTCCGGATACCACCGCGCGCTGGCGGCTCGATTTGCGACGCTGAATCAATATCGACAGCTCTGGCACAACGCATGGAGCTTGTCCCAGCTCTCGACATTCGCGCTGCCAGCAGGCTGGCAGGCCAGCCGGGTGCAGACAACGCACGCCAGATGTGTCAGCATCACGGTCACACTTATTTCTCCTCTGGGGCGACGCGGCGAGATGACGCGTCTGCATTGCCCGGTTAGCCAGTAGTCGGGAGCGTCTATGTTAAGGGTCTACCACTCAAATCGTCTGGATGTGCTGGAAGCACTGATGGAATTTATCGTTGAACGCGAGCGTCTCGACGATCCTTTTGAGCCAGAAATGGTGCTGGTGCAGAGCACCGGCATGGCACAGTGGCTGCAGATGTCGCTTTCGAAGAAATTTGGCATTGCGGCAAACATTGAATTCCCTCTGCCCGCGAGCTTTATCTGGGAGATGTTTGTGCGCGTGCTGCCCGACATTCCTGAGCAGAGCGCCTTTAACAAGCAAAGCATGAGCTGGAAGCTGATGGCACTGCTCCCGGATATGTTAACGCGCGATGAGTTCACCATGTTGCGCCACTATCTCAACGACGATAGCGACAAGCGTAAGCTGTTCCAGCTGGCGTCGCGTACCGCCGACCTCTATGACCAGTATCTGGTTTACCGTTCCGAATGGTTAATTCGCTGGGAAGCTGGGGAATTCGTGGACGGGCTACCCGAGGCGCAAATCTGGCAGGCTCCGCTGTGGAAAGCGCTGGTGGAGCATACGGAAAAACTCGGACAGCCTAAATGGCACCGTGCGAACCTGTACGATCGGTTCATCTCGATACTCGAAAATGCGACGGTTCGCCCTGCAAGGCTGCCGTCACGCGTGTTTATCTGCGGTATCTCTGCCCTGCCGCCTGTCTACCTGAAAGCGCTTGAAGCGCTGGGTAAACACGTTGATATTCACATTCTCTTTACCAACCCGTGCCGGCACTACTGGGGCGATATTCAGGATGCGCGTTGGCTTTCGCGGCTGGTTACCCGCCAGAGAAAGCGGCTCTTCGAGGAACGCTCGGTTCCGCTGTTCAAAGACAGTGAAACCGCCGCACAGCTTTTTGATGATGAGGGTATTCAAAACCTGCCGAATCCGCTGCTTGCCTCCTGGGGCAAGCTGGGGCGCGATTACATCCACATGCTCTCCGATATCACCTCCTCAGGCGAGGGTGATGTGGATGCGTTTGTGGATATTACGCCGGATAGCCTGCTGCATAACATCCAGCTGGATATTCTGGAGCTGGAAAATCGCGCCATTGCCGGGGTCACCGCCGAGGAGTTTGCCCGTAGCGATAAGAAGCGAAAACTGGAGCCAGAGGACCGCAGCATCATCATTCACGTTTGCCACAGCCCGCAGCGTGAAGTTGAAATCCTGCATGACCGCTTGCTGGCAATGCTGCAGGACGATCCCACCCTGACGCCGCGGGATATCGTGGTCATGGTGGCGGATATCGACAGCTATAGCCCGTTTATCCAGGCCGTTTTCGGAAGCGCCACGGGCGATCGCTATCTGCCTTACGCTATTTCTGACCGCCGTGCTCGCCAGTCGCATCCGGTACTGCAGGCATTTGTTTCTCTTCTGTCACTGCCGGACAGCCGCTTTGTCTCAGAAGATGTGCTGGCGTTGTTGGATGTCCCCGTGCTGGCAGCACGTTTTGACATCAACGAAGAGGGGCTGCGCTACCTTCGCCAGTGGGTCAATGAATCCGGCGTTCGCTGGGGAATTGATGACGATAACGTCCAGGAATTTGAGCTGCCGCCTACGGGTCAGCACACCTGGCGGTTTGGCCTGACGCGCATGCTGCTCGGCTACGCCATGGAGAGCAGCCAGGGCGAGTGGAATGAAGTATTACCCTATGACGAATCCAGCGGATTAATCGCGGAGCTGGTTGGTCATTTATCCTCGCTGCTGATGCAGCTAAACCACTGGCGGCGAGAATTGATGCAGCCGCGTCCGCTCGAGGCATGGCTGCCGGTGTGCCGTGAAATGCTCAACGACTTCTTCTTGCCGGACAGCGAAACCGAAGCGGCAATGGCGCTTATTGAAAAGCAGTGGCAGGCCATCGTCGATGAGGGCGTCAACTCGCACTACGCTGAGGCGGTTCCTTTAACGCTCCTGCGTGATGAACTAACGCAGCGTCTCGATCAGGAGCGCATCAGCCAGCGCTTCCTTGCCGGGCCGATCAATATTTGCACCCTGATGCCAATGCGCTCTATCCCCTTCAAGGTCGTCTGTCTTCTGGGGATGAATGACGGCGTTTATCCGCGAGCGCTGGCACCGTTAGGTTTTGATCTCATGAGCCCTCAGCCAAAGCGGGGCGACCGTAGCCGTCGCGATGATGACCGTTACCTTTTCCTTGAGGCGCTTATCTCCGCGCAGAATAAACTCTATATCAGCTACATTGGGCGCTCGATCCAGGACAACAGCGAACGGCTCCCCTCGGTACTGGTGCAAGAGCTGGTGGACTATATCGGGCAGAGCCACTATTTGCCGGGCGATGAAGAACGCAATTGCGACGAAAGCGAACGGCGGGTGAAGGCGCACATCACCTGTTGCCATAGCCGTATGCCGTTTGACCCGGTGAACTATGTTGCAAATGAACATCAAAGCTACGCGCGCGAGTGGCTTCCGGCGGCGAAGCAGGAGGGAAGGGCGCACGCCGATTTCATTCAGGAGCTTGACGCGCGGCCAATTGACACCCTGACCTTCGAACAGCTCCAGCGGTTTTGGGCGCATCCGGTACGGGCATTTTTCCAACAGCGGTTACATGTCAACTTCCGCTCTGAAGAGAGCGAAATCCCTGACTCTGAACCCTTTGTCCTTGATGGGCTGGAGCGGTATAAGCTCAATGCTCAACTTTTGAATGCGTTAGTCGATCAGGAAGATGCCGCTAAGCTCTTCCGCCGCTATAAGGCCTCCGGGTTACTACCCTATGGTGCTTTTGGGGAAATCGTCTGGGACGCGCAGTGCCAGGAAATGAAAACCCTGGCTGACCGGGTGATTGAGTGCCGACAGCCCGGCAAAAGCATCGAAATCGATCTTACCTGTAACGGCGTGCAGCTTACGGGCTGGTTGACCCAGGTCCAGCCTGACGGGCTGCTGCGCTGGCGGCCATCAATGCTTAGCGTTTCACACGGTTTGCAACTCTGGCTCGAACATCTTGTCTACAGTGCTTGCGGTAACCAGGGCGAAAGCAGGTTATTTGTGCGTAAGGACGGGGAATGGCGCTTCCCGCCAATGGATACCGAGCAGGCAGCGGCATGGCTGGGGGTGTACATTGAAGGCTATCGTCAGGGAATGAACAAACCCCTGCTGCTCCTCCCCGAAAGTGGGGGGGCATGGATAAAAGCCTGTTACGACGCGCAGAATGATGCCATGTTAACGGATGACGCTTCGCTGCAAAAAGCGCGCGGTAAGTTTTTACAGGCCTATGAAGGAAACATGATGGTGCGCGGCGAAGGAGAGGATGTCTGGTATCAACGTTTATGGCGAACGCTGGAGCCCGAATACTATGACGCTATCACGGAAGAGGCGCAGCGCTACCTGTTACCGTTGTTCAAATTTAATCAGTCCTGAGTGCTGTATAAAAATTGCACAGGTTTGGGTGTTCATTTATGATGCATTTCTTATCACGGACTGATGTACCACTAGAAAGAGATGCTGGCCCGTCCAGCACGCACTTTGTTAATGATGTAGCCGTGATAAAGAGGTCGTAATGCCAGGCAGCACCTTGTTTAAAGCGTTTGTTTTGTTTGTCGCCCTTTGGGCTCCCATCACTCAGGCAGATTCCGGTTGGCAACCCGTTCAGGAAACTATCCGTAAGAGCGAAAAAGATACCCGCCAGTATCAGGCGATCCGCCTTGATAACGGGATGACCGTGCTGTTGGTTTCCGATCCGCAGGCGGTAAAATCCCTTTCGGCGCTGGTTGTGCCCGTCGGCTCGCTGGAAGATCCTGAAGCACACCCAGGGCTGGCGCACTACCTCGAACACATGACGCTGATGGGGTCGAAAAAATACCCACAGCCCGATAGCCTGTCTGAATTCCTGAAAATGCATGGCGGCAGCCATAACGCCAGTACGGCGCCGTACCGTACGGCGTTTTACCTCGAAGTGGAAAACGATGCGCTGGCAGGGGCGGTTGACCGTCTGGCTGATGCTATCGCTGCGCCACTGCTGGACAAAAAGTACGCCGATCGCGAGCGTAATGCCGTCAACGCCGAACTGACCATGGCTCGTACCCGAGACGGTATGCGCATGGCGCAGGTGAGCGCCGAAACCATTAACCCGGCACACCCAGGTTCGCGCTTCTCTGGCGGTAACCTTGAGACGCTGAGCGACAAACCGAATAGCCCGGTGCTCGACGCGCTTCATGCATTTCGTGATAAATACTACTCCGCCAACCTGATGAAAGCGGTCATCTACAGCAGCAAGCCTTTACCTGAGCTCGCCAGCATGGCGGCACAGACTTTTGGTCGGGTGCCGAATAAAAACATCGCGCTGCCGAAGATTGACGTTCCGGTCGTGACTGACGCGCAAAAAGGGATCGTGATCCACTACGTTCCCGCCCTGCCGCGAAAAGTATTGCGCGTGGAGTTTCGTATCGATAACAACACCGCCCAGTTCCGCAGTAAAACCGACGAGCTGGTAACCTATCTTATCGGCAACCGTAGCCCGGGCACGCTGTCTGACTGGCTGCAAAAGCAGGGGCTGGTTGAAGGCATTCGAGCCGACTCCGATCCCGTGGTGAACGGTAACAGCGGCGTGCTGGCCATTTCCGCCACCCTTACGGATAAAGGCCTGGCAAACCGTGACGAAGTGGTTGCAGCAATTTTCAGCTACCTCTCTCTGCTGCGTGATAAAGGCGTTGATAAACGTTACTTTGACGAGCTGGCGCACGTGCTGGATCTCGACTTCCGCTATCCCTCCATTACCCGTGATATGGATTACGTAGAGTGGCTGGCAGATACCATGATCCGCGTACCGGTGGCGCATACCCTGGACGCCGTCAATATTGCCGATCGGTATGATGCAGAGGCGATAAAAGCGCGTCTGGCGATGATGACGCCGCAAAATGCCCGAGTCTGGTATATCAGCCCGAACGAGCCGCATAACAAAACGGCGTATTTCGTTGAAGCGCCTTACCAGGTTGATAAGATCAGTGAGCAGACCTTCGCGGGCTGGCAGAAAAAGGCGGGCGAGATTGCGCTGCAGATGCCGGAGCTGAATCCTTACATTCCGGATGATTTCTCGCTGATTAAAACCGCGAAAGAGTATCCGCATCCGGCGCTGATTGTTGATGAGCCGACGCTGCGCGTGGTGTACGCTCCAAGCCGCTATTTTGCCAGCGAGCCGAAGGCGGACGTCAGCGTAGTGCTGCGCAATCCGAAGGCGATGGACAGTGCAAAAAATCAGGTGATGTTTGCGCTCAACGATTACCTCGCCGGCATCGCGCTGGATCAGCTCAGCAACCAGGCGGCAGTGGGGGGCATTAGCTTTTCAACCAATGCCAACAACGGTTTGATGGTGAATGCGAACGGCTATACCCAGCGTTTACCACAGCTTTTCCAGGCCCTGCTTGAGGGCTATTTCAGCTATACGCCAACGCAAGAGCAGCTTGAGCAGGCCAAGTCGTGGTATGCCCAGATGATGGATTCCGCTGAGAAGGGCAAAGCTTACGATCAGGCCATCATGCCTGCGCAGATGGTATCGCAAATTCCGTACTTCCAGCGTGCAGATCGCCGGGCGCTGCTGCCATCCATCTCGTTAAAAGATGTGCTGGCTTACCGTGATGCGCTGAAAACCAATACTCGCCCGGAATTCCTCGTAGTTGGCAATATGAGCGAGGATCAGGCTAAAACGCTGGCGCAAAATGTGCGAACTCAGCTGGGCTCAAAGGGTGACGAATGGTGTCGTAACCAGGACGTGCTGGTTGAGAAAAAGCAGAATGTCATTTTCGAAAAAGCGGGGAGCAGCACCGATTCCGCGCTGGCCGCCGTCTTTGTACCTACGGGCTATGACGAGTTTACCAGCACAGCGCAAAGCGCCGTGCTCGGACAAATTATTCAGCCGTGGTTCTACAACCAGCTGCGTACAGAAGAGCAGCTTGGCTATGCGGTCTTTGCCTTTTCAATGAACGTGGGCCGTCAGTGGGGGCTGGGCTTCCTGCTGCAAAGCAGCGATAAACAGCCCGCCTACCTCTGGCAGCGCTATAAGGCTTTCTTCCCGCAGGCAGAAGAAAAACTGCGGGCCATGAAGCCGGAAGAGTTTGCCCAGATCCAGCAGGCGGTTATCGCGCAGGTGATGCAGCCACCGCAGACGCTGGGTGAGGAAGCGTCACAGCTGAGCAAAGATTTTGATCGCGGTAATATGAAATTTGATTCACGTGATAAAGTAGTGGCAGAGATAAAACAGCTGACGCCTCAGAAGGTTGCCGATTTCTTCCATCAGGCGGTGGTCAAGCCGCAGGGGATCGCCATTCTTTCACAGGTTTCCGGCAGCCAGAACGGGAAAGCGGAGTATGTGGACCCGAAAGGCTGGACCGTCTGGAAGAGCATCAGCGCGCTGCAGCAATCTATGCCCTGGAGTAAGAAAGAATGACCGATACCGCTGAGTCCCTTGATCCCTTACGTTTACCTCTACGGGGTGAAAGGTTGATTGAAGCCTCAGCGGGAACGGGAAAAACCTTTACCATCGCCGCGCTCTACCTGCGCCTGCTGCTGGGTCTTGGCGGTAACGCGGCTTTCCCACGCCCGCTAAGCGTGGAAGAGCTGCTGGTCGTCACCTTCACCGAAGCGGCCACGGCAGAGCTGCGCGGACGTATTCGCGCAAACATTCATGAACTGCGTATCGCCTGCCTGCGACAAAGCACGGATAACCCTCTCTACGCGAGTCTTCTGGAAGAGATTGCTGATAAGCAGCAGGCTGCACAGTGGCTTCTGCTTGCCGAGCGGCAGATGGACGAAGCTTCGGTGTTCACCATTCACGGTTTTTGTCAGCGCATGCTGAGCCTGAATGCATTTGAATCCGGCATGCTGTTTGAACAGCAGCTAATCGAAGATGAGTCTCTACTGCGCTATCAGGCCTGCGCGGATTTCTGGCGTCGTCATTGCTATCCGCTTCAGCGTGATATTGCCGAAGCGGTTCATGCATTATGGAAAGGCCCGGAAGAGCTTCTGCGCGCTATTGACCGCTATCTTCAGGGTGAAGCGCCGGTGATTAAATCTCCGCCGCCCGCGGACGAAACGCTGGCCTCCCGCCATGAAAAGATCGTCGCGCAAATTGCTGCCTTAAAGCAAAAGTGGAATGCCTCCGTTGGTGAAGTTGAGTCGATCATTGAAAATTCAGGCATAGACAGGCGCAAGTTTAACCGTGGAAACCAGGGGAAGTGGATCGACAAGATTAGCGCCTGGGCGCAGGAAGAGACGCGAGGCTACCAGCTCCCGGATGCGCTGGAGAAATTCTCTCAGCGTTTTTTGGTTGAGCGGACCAAAGCCGATGGCATCGTCCCTGAGCATCCGCTGTTTGTAGCCATTGAAACACTCCTTGCTGAGCCTTTGACGCTCAACGACCTGATGATCACCCGTGCGATGACGGAAATCCGCGAAGCGGTGGCGCGGGAAAAGCGCCGCCGGGGTGAGCTCGGGTTTGACGATATGCTCAGTCGTCTGGACGCCGCGCTGAGCAGCGAAAACGGTGAAGCCCTTGCCGCCGCAATTCGCACCCGTTTTCCGGTGGCGATGATCGATGAATTTCAGGATACCGACCCTCAGCAGTACCGTATTTTCCGCCGCATCTGGCAGCATCAGCCTGATACTGCCCTGCTGCTGATTGGTGACCCAAAACAGGCCATTTACGCCTTCCGCGGCGCTGATATTTTCACCTACATGAAAGCACGAAGCGAGGTGGCGGCGCACTATACGCTGGACACAAACTGGCGTTCGGCTCCTGGTATGGTTGAAAGCGTTAACGCGCTGTTCAGCCGGATGGAGGCGGCCTTCATGTTTAAGGAAATCCCTTTCCTACCCGTACAATTTGCCGCCAGGAATGCCTCACTGCGCTTTGAATATAAAGGCACAGCGCAGCCTGCGATGAATTTCTGGCTGCTCGACGGTGAGGGCTGCGGCGTAGCGGACTATCAAAATGCGATGGCGCAGCACTGTGCCGCGCAAATACGTGACTGGCTAAGCGCGGGTGCGCGCGGAGAGGCCGTTCTGTGGCGGGGCGAACAGGCTCGTCCCGTTAAGGCCTCGGATATTACCGTGCTGGTGCGCAGCCGTCAGGAAGCCGCGTTGATCCGCGACGCGCTGACCTTGCTGAATATTCCTTCCGTGTATCTCTCAAACCGCGATAGCGTGTTTGAAACCCTTGAGGCCCAGGAGATGCTGTGGCTGCTTCAGGCGGTACTGACGCCAGAGCGCGAAAGTACGCTTCGCAGCGCGCTGGCTAGCGCCATGCTGGGGCTGAATGCCCGGGATATCGACGCCCTGAACAACAACGAGGCCGCCTGGGATGCGGTGGTAGAAGAGTTTGTTCACTATCGGGAACGCTGGCTTAAACGCGGCGTGATGGCCATGCTGCGCGAGCTAATGGCCCAGCGCCAGATTGCGGAGAACATGCTCGCCACGGCCGGCGGTGAACGTCGTCTGACCGATATCCTGCACATCAGCGAGCTGCTGCAGGAAGCGGGCACGCAGCTGGAGAGCGAACACGCCCTGGTGCGCTGGCTTTCACAGCAAATCGCCGATCCGAACAGCAACGCCTCCAGCCAGCAGATGCGCCTCGAGAGCGATAAGCATCTGGTGCAAATCGTCACTATTCACAAATCTAAAGGTCTCGAATATCCGCTGGTCTGGCTGCCGTTTATCGCCAATTATCGGGTGCAGGATCAGGCGTTTTACCACGATCGTGACTCCTTTGAAGCGGTACTCGATCTCAGTAACGCAGAGTCCAGCGTGGAGCTCGCTGAGGCCGAACGTTTAGCGGAAGATTTACGCCTGCTCTATGTGGCGTTAACCCGCTCTGTCTGGCACTGTAGCCTGGGAATTGCCCCGCTGTTTCGCCGTCGCGGTGAAAAAGCGGGGGAGACCGATTTCCATTTGAGCGCGCTGGGGCGGCTTATTCAGCTCGGCGAGCCAAAAGATGCGGCGGGGCTGCGCCTGTGCCTCGAATCACTTTGCAATGACCATATTGCCCTGCATATCCCGTCATCGCCCGACAGCAGCCGCTGGCAGATGCCAGAGCAGCGCGAGACCGAGCTGAACGCCCGGCAGATTGTTCGCACCCTTGCTGACGACTGGCGGGTCACCAGCTATTCCGGCCTGCAGCAGCACGGGCAAAGCCTCGCGCAGGACCTGATGCCAAAACTGGACGTAGATGCCGCAGGGGTGGGTGACGTGCAGGACGAACCCGTGCTGACGCCGCATCAATTTCCGCGCGGCGCCTCACCGGGAACCTTTTTGCACAGCCTGTTTGAAGAGCTGGATTTCACCCAGCCTGTTTCAGCGGAGTGGGTGCTGAAGATGTTGCAGAGCGGAGGCTATGACGCGCGGTGGCAGCCGGTTCTAACCGACTGGGTAAGCGCCATTTTGCACGCCCCGCTGACCGAGCAGGGTATCTCCCTGAGCCAGTTAACGGCAAAAGACAAGCAGGTGGAGATGGAGTTTTATCTCCCTATCGCCAGCCCGCTGAAAGCCGACGCGCTGGATGCGCTTATCCGCGAACATGACCCGCTGTCGGCCGGTTGCCCGCCGCTCAATTTCCGCCAGGTTCAGGGAATGCTGAAAGGGTTTATCGACCTGGTCTTCCGTCACGAAGGGCGTTACTACCTGCTGGATTACAAATCGAACTGGCTGGGCGAAAACAGCGAAGCCTATACCCCGCAGGCCATGGCATCCGCTATGCAGATGCATCGCTATGATTTGCAGTACCAATTGTACACCCTGGCGCTGCATCGTTATTTAGGTCATCGCATTGCCGATTATAGTTATGAAGAACACTTTGGCGGCGTCATCTATCTCTTCTTGCGCGGAATTGACCCGGCTGACCCGCGATCCGGTATTTTCAGCACTCGTCCGGAAGTGGCGCTGATTGAAAAGATGGATAGCCTGTTTGCCGCAACCACGGAGGAGGTCGCATGACGATGCAAAAATTATTGCTGGATGCGGTTGAGCAACGTTTGCTGCGCCAGCTGGACGTCCAGTTTGCGATGATGGTGGCAGATGAACAGCCCGCCGTGATGCTTGCCGCCGCAATGCTCAGTAAAGACGCGGGCGAGGGGCACGTCTGTCTGCCGCTTTCGCGCCTTGCGGTTGACGAGACGGCGCACCCCGCTCTGCAATCCTGTTTCGCCCTGCTCGGTGAGACGGTGGACTGGCAGGACGTTTTGCAGCGTTCTCCCGCCGTGAGCTGTGGAGACATTCAGACGCCAGTCATCCTCACAGGCGGCCGTTTATACCTCAACCGGATGTGGCGCAACGAGCTGACGGTCGCGCGCTTTTTCAGCGAGACCAATGTTTCACTGCCGTGTGAGGAAAAGCAGTTCCGGCAAACGCTGGATGCCCTGTTCACGTCAACTGAAGCCAGCGACTGGCAAAAAGTGGCGGCCGCCGTGGCGTTAACGCGGCGGATTTCGGTGATTTCGGGAGGCCCGGGAACGGGGAAAACGACCACCGTGGCAAAGCTGCTCGCCGCGCTGATTCAGCTCTCGGGGGAGCAAAAATGCCGTATCCGCCTGGCGGCACCTACCGGAAAAGCTGCGGCTCGCCTGACGGAATCGCTGGGCGGCGCAATGCAAAAGCTGCCGCTTACCGAGGCTCAGATTGCGTTATTGCCTAATGAGGCCAGCACGCTCCACCGTTTACTCGGTGCGCAGCCGGGTAGCCAGCGTCTGCGCTATCATGCCGGAAACCCGCTGCACCTGGACGTGCTGGTGGTGGATGAAGCGTCGATGATCGATCTGACGATGATGTCACGGTTGATTGATGCCCTGCCTGCGCACGCCCGCGTCATTTTCCTGGGCGATCGCGACCAGCTTGCTTCCGTTGAGGCCGGAGCGGTGCTGGGGGATATTTGTACCTATGCCAGCCAGGGCTACACCGCTGGCCGAGCAGAGGAGTTATCGCGGCTCACGGGATGTCAGCTTGAAGGCAACAGCAGCCCGCTGGCGGGTGCGCTGCGCGACAGCCTGTGCCTGCTGCAGAAAAGCTACCGTTTCGGCAGCGACTCCGGAATTGGTAAACTGGCGGCGGCAGTAAACAGGGGCGATCGTCAGGCCACGCGCGCCGTGTTTGACGGCACCTTTACCGATATTGAGAAAAAATCGCTGCAGACCGGGGAAGAGTATCAGACGATGCTGAACGATGCCCTGCAAGGGTATCAGCACTTCCTGACGTGCGTGAAAGAGCAACGTTCGCCCGAGCAGGCTATTGCGGCGTTTGGCGAGTACCAGCTGCTGTGCGCGTTGAGGGAAGGGCCCTTTGGCGTCAGTGGCCTCAATGACAGGCTGGAACAGCTCCTGGCCCAGAAGCGAAAAATCACCCGTTTACCGCACTCGCGCTGGTATGAGGGGCGGCCGGTGATGATCTCCAGAAACGACAGTGCCCTCGGGCTGTTTAACGGGGATATCGGGATCGCACTCGATCGCGGAAACGGGCTTCGCGTCTGGTTCGTGATGCCGGACGGCAGCGTGAAGTCCGTTCAGCCAAGCCGTCTGCCTGAGCACGAAACGGCCTGGGCGATGACGGTACACAAATCTCAGGGATCAGAATTCAACCATGCCGCGTTGATCCTGCCGACTCAGCTCTCGCCGGTCATTACCCGTGAGCTGATTTACACCGCCATTACCCGCGCGCGCCAGCGCTTGTCGCTGTACACCGATGAACGCGTACTGGTGCAGGCGATTGCCGCCCGTACGGAACGGCGAAGCGGGCTGAGCGCCCTCTTCGAGGCCGGTTAAGGACATGCCCTCGCCGGACGGCGAGGGCTGAGGGTTAGCCCAGATCGGCCATCAGCACCTTGGAACGGCGCTGGTAGTTGTACATCTCTTTCTTACTTTCCGGCAGTGAATCAATATCTACCGGCGTAAAGCCGCGTTCCTGGAACCAGTGGATGCTGCGCGTGGTGAGCACGAACAGCTTGCTCAGGCCGATTTGTCGCGCCTGAGCCGCCACGCGCTCCAGCAGCATTTCACCGCGCGATGAGCTGCGGTAGTCAGGGTGCACGGCCACGCAGGCCATTTCACCAATTTTCTCCTCCGGGAAAGGATAGAGCGCGGCGCAGGCGATGGTCAGGTTATCGCGCTGAATAATGGTGAACTTGTCGATCTCCATCTCCAGCTGTTCGCGGGAGCGACGAACCAGGATGCCCTGCTGCTCCAGCGGGCGAATAAGTTCCAGAATACCGCCGATATCGTTGATGGTGGCGCGACGGATCTGCTCGGCGCTCTCCATCACAATCTGCGTGCCGATACCATCGCGGGAGAACAGCTCCTGCAGCAGGGCACCGTCTTCCTGATAGCTGATCAGGTGGCTACGGCGCACGCCGCTGCGGCAGGCCTTCACCGCGCCGCGCAGAAAGCGCACGGTGCCGGAGTGATAGTCACTTTGCGCTTCCAGCTCTTCCACGCGGGCCTGGGCTTCATTCGGGAAGAGTTCCGGCACAATAACCCCTTCATCATTTACCACGCCCTGTGAGGAGCAAAACCCAATCATTTTTTCCGCCTTCAGCTTGATGGCGAGCTGGGTAGCGATCTCTTCAGACGTCAGGTTAAAGCTTTCCCCCGTCACGGAAACGGCAACCGGTCCCATCAGCACGATGGCACCGCTGTCCAGCTGACGATGAATGGCTTCCTCATCGATGCGACGGATACGGCCGCTGTGGCAATAATCCACGCCATCGTCCACGCCAAGCGGCTGAGCGATGATGAAGTTGCCGCTCACGACATTAATATGCGCCCCCTGCAGCGGCGTGTTGTTCAGGCTCATCGACAGGCGAGCGGTGATATCGAGCTGCAGCAGACCCGCCGCCTGCTTAACCAGCTCAAGGGTTTTCGCATCGGTTACGCGGGTATGTTTATGGTAAATCGGCTCATGGTGGTGCGCGGCAAGGTTGGCATCAATCTGCGGGCGAGCGCCGTACACCACCACCAGGCGGATCCCGAGGCTGTGCAGCAGGCCAATGTCATTGACGATGCTGGAAAAGTTTTCATGCTCAATGGCTTCACCGCCGAGCATGATGACAAACGTTTTTCCCCGATGGGCGTTGATATAGGGAACAGAATGGCGGAATCCCTCGACCAGTTCGGTTCTACGTTCCTTCACCATGACACAACCCTTAATGAATGTTTATTCGTAATTTCTGTATTTTTATTCGATTGTGGCCGAGTGTGCAAGCCTAAATTTTCTGCGACACACAGAAACTAATAAGTAATCTGTGCGTTAGCGTATGATTGTTTACCCTTTTATAGATGACAGTTTATGCGTCATTCGTTAAAGTTTTCGGTCAATTTGGACGTTTTGTACATCTGTTAGATTTCTTGCTCGGGAGAAGCATGTCGGGATCCAATTCAGCAATAAGCCGTCGCCGCTTGTTAAAAGGGGCGGGGGCAATGTGGTTGCTTAGCGTCAGTCAGGTGGGCCTTGCCGCGACAAGTCAGGTGGTGGCGGTGCGCGTCTGGCCATCGTCGACCTATACGCGCGTGACGGTAGAATCCAATCGGGTACTGAAATATAAGCAATTTGCCCTCAGTAACCCTGAGCGTGTTGTCGTGGATATCGAAGGCGTTAACCTGAATTCGGTTCTGAAAGGCATGGCGGCGCAAATCCGCGGCGACGATCCGTTTATCAAATCAGCGCGCGTCGGGCAGTTCGATCCGCAGACCGTGCGCATGGTGTTTGAGCTGAAGCAGAACGTCAAGCCACAGCTCTTCGCGTTAGCGCCTGTTGCGACCTTCAAAGAGCGTCTGGTGATGGATCTCTACCCGGCCAATGCCACGGATATTCAGGATCCGCTGCTGGCGCTTCTGGAGGATTACAATAAAGGCGATTTGCAGCGTCAGGTTCCTCCTGCGCAAAGCGGCCCGCAGCCGGGCAAAGCAGGGCGCGATCGCCCGATTGTGATCATGCTCGATCCGGGCCACGGTGGCGAAGACTCCGGCGCGGTGGGGAAATATCGCACGCGTGAAAAAGACGTAGTGCTGCAAATTGCCCGTCGCCTGAAAGCGTTGATTGATAAAGAAGGCAATATGCGCGCCTATATGACGCGCAATGAAGACGTCTTTATTCCGCTGAAGGTCCGGGTGGCGAAAGCGCAGAAGCAGCGCGCGGATCTGTTCGTGTCGATCCATGCGGATGCGTTTACCAGCCGCCAGCCGAGCGGCTCGTCGGTGTTTGCGCTCTCCACCAAAGGCGCGACCAGTACCGCAGCAAGATTCCTGGCTGACAGCCAGAACGCCTCTGACCTCATTGGTGGCGTGAGTAAAAGCGGCGACCGCTACGTCGACCACACCATGTTCGATATGGTGCAGTCGCTGACCATTAACGACAGCCTGAAGTTTGGTAAAGCGGTGCTGGGCAAGCTGGGCGGCGTTAATAAGCTGCACAAAAACAGCGTTGAACAGGCCGGATTTGCGGTACTCAAGGCACCGGATATCCCGTCAATTCTGGTAGAAACCGCGTTTATCAGTAACGTTGAAGAGGAGCGTAAGCTCAAGACGGCAAAATTCCAGCAGGAAGTTGCGGAGTCGATTCTGGCGGGGATACGGGCGTATTTCTCTGACGGGGCGACGCTGGCGCGACGCGGGTAAATCTTGCAGCCGGGTAAACGCCCGGCAAATTCACAAACGACAGATACAAAAAAACACCCTTTATTTAGGGTGTTTATTGTTTTTAGAAGTATTGGTTGCGGGGGCCGGATTTGAACCGACGACCTTCGGGTTATGAGCCCGACGAGCTACCAGGCTGCTCCACCCCGCGTCCGTCTTTCTACTCATGTAGAAACTTACTTCTTCAAATTTGATTGGTTGCGGGGGCCGGATTTGAACCGACGACCTTCGGGTTATGAGCCCGACGAGCTACCAGGCTGCTCCACCCCGCGTCCGTCTTTCTACAGTCGTAGAAGATACTTCATCAAATTTTAATTGGTTGCGGGGGCCGGATTTGAACCGACGACCTTCGGGTTATGAGCCCGACGAGCTACCAGGCTGCTCCACCCCGCGTCCGTGGATGCGCACTATACTCGGATAGGTTTGTGATGCAACCCCTTTTTCACATTAATCATGATTTTGTATGCAAATTGAACGACATGGCTCTGTTTGGACTATTTTTTGCGCAAAATTTGGCAAAGGGCATGCGATCGCATTTCAATAGCCCTGGCGGTTTGTTATCTTCATCACGCGGATAAAGGCAACTTAAAGACGAGATATAATGAAAGGACGTTGGGCGAAGTATCTAATGACAGGCGCAATGGTGGCTATTCTTGCGGCCTGCTCTTCTAAACCGACCGATCGCGGTCAACAGTATAAAGACGGGAAGTTATCCCAGCCTTTCTCTTTAGTTAACCAGCCTGACGCCGTGGGCGCACCGATCAACGCCGGAGACTTCTCCGAGCAGGTCTATCAGATCCGCAACGCCTCACCGCGCCTGTATGGCTCACAGAACAACATTTATAGCGCCGTACAGGACTGGCTACGTGCGGGCGGCGATACGCGAAATATGCGCCAGTTTGGTATTGATGCCTGGCAGATGGAAGGGGCGGATAACTACGGTAACGTCCAGTTCACGGGCTACTACACGCCGGTTATTCAGGCGCGCCATACCCGTCAGGGTGAATTCCAGTACCCGATTTACCGTATGCCGCCAAAACGTGGCCGCCTGCCGTCGCGCGCAGAGATCTATTCCGGTGCGCTCAGTGACAACTATATTCTGGCCTACAGCAACTCGCTGATGGATAACTTCATCATGGACGTTCAGGGTAGCGGCTACATTGATTTCGGTGACGGTTCGCCACTTAACTTCTTCAGTTACTCCGGTAAAAACGGCCATGCCTACCGCAGTATTGGTAAGGTGCTGATCGACCGCGGTGAAGTGAAGAAAGAAGATATGTCGATGCAGGCGATCCGCGAGTGGGGTGAAAAACACAGCGAAGCCGAAGTGCGAGAGCTGCTGGAGCAAAACCCGTCGTTCGTCTTCTTTAAACCGCAAAACTTTGCGCCGGTGAAAGGGGCAAGTGCGGTACCGCTGATTGGCCGCGCGTCTGTGGCCTCCGATCGTTCTATTATTCCCGCCGGCACCACGCTCCTTGCGGAAGTCCCTGTGCTGGATAACAACGGCAAATTCAGCGGTCAGTACGAGTTGCGCCTGATGGTGGCGCTGGATGTGGGCGGTGCCATCAAAGGCCAGCACTTCGATATTTATCAGGGTATTGGCCCTGACGCAGGCCATCGCGCAGGCTGGTATAACCACTATGGACGCGTCTGGGTGCTGAAAACCGCAGCAACGAGTGGCAACGTATTCAGCGGCTGATTATGGTATTCTGAGCGCAATACGGATTCATATTCAGGGTGAGGAAAACCTCACCCTTTTTACATCTGAGGTTTTATGTCTGTGGTAATCAGCGATGCCTGGAGTCAGCGTTTCGGCGGCACGGCACGTTTATATGGTGAAAATGCCCTGCAGCTGTTTGCTGATGCAAATGTCTGCGTTGTCGGCATTGGCGGCGTGGGTTCCTGGGCGGCGGAAGCGCTGGCGAGAACGGGAATAGGCGCAATCACGCTGATTGATATGGATGACGTCTGCGTCACCAACACCAACCGTCAGATCCACGCCCTGCGCGATAGCGTAGGCCTGGCGAAATCGGAGGTGATGGCGGAGCGCATTCGTCTCATCAATCCGGAGTGCCGCGTGACGGTGATTGATGACTTTGTGACGGCAGATAACGTTGCGGAGTACATGAGCAAAGGCTACAGCTACGTGATTGACGCCATCGACAGCGTTCGTCCCAAAGCGGCCCTGATCGCATACTGCCGTCGCTATAAGGTTCCGTTGGTGACAACCGGCGGTGCGGGCGGTCAGATCGATCCGACGCAGATCCAGGTCGCCGATCTGGCTAAAACCATTCAGGATCCGCTGGCGGCCAAACTGCGCGAGCGGCTGAAAAGCGACTTCAGCGTGGTGAAGAACAGCAAAGGCAAGCTGGGCGTGGACTGTGTGTTTTCGACCGAAGCGCTGGTTTATCCGCAGGCGGACGGTTCAGTGTGTGCCATGAAAAGCACGGCGGAAGGGCCAAAGCGGATGGATTGCGCCTCCGGTTTTGGCGCGGCCACCATGGTGACCGCGACGTTCGGCTTTGTGGCGGTGTCTCATGCCCTGAAGAAGATGATGGCGAAGGCGGAGCGTCAGGCCTGTGCCTGACGCGCTGCGTCGAGTACCGCGTCGCTGAGCGCGATCAGGCCCTGATCGCGCGAGGCGCTCAGCTGCGCACGTAAACCCAGTTCGTCGAATAACGCCAGCGGAGCGCGTGCCAACAGATCGGCGGCGCTTTTGCCTTCCACGGCGGTCAGCAGTACCGCCAGCAGGCCGCGAACGATGCGACCTTCGCTGTCCCCAAAGAAGTGCATCTTGTCACCGGATACGCTAAACCCCAGCCAGACGCGATTTTCGCAGCCCGGGATCTCTTTTGCCTGCGCTTTCAGCTCGTCAGACAGGGCGGGGAGTTGTTTACCCAGCAGGATCAGCTGTCGATATTTATCCTCCCACTGCGTGAGCGGAGCGAAGGTCTGTTTTAAGGTCTCTTCGGTGATTGTGGTGCCGAACGGATGTCCGGCCAGAGCTGAGCGAGTCATTAATCCACCAGTAATTCAAGCGCGCGGTCGACGGCGGCAACCAGCGCGTCGACATCACTTTTTGTATTGTACGGCGCGAAGGACGCACGCAGCGTACCGCTCACGCCAAGGGCCGCCAGCAGCGGCTGTGCACAGTGCTGTCCTGCGCGCAGGGCGATGCCATACCCGGCCAGCAGCGTCACCATATCGCTATGGTGAACGCCCGCGAAATCAAAGGCTAGCAGGCTTGAATCTTGCACGCGGAACGAGCGAAACCCCGGACGCTTTTTGAGTTCTTCTTCTGCCAGGGTTGCCAGCCCCCGGCTCCAGCTTTCAGCCTGAACGACGTCAGTCTCTGCCAGCCATTCCAGCGCCGCGCTGAGGCCGATGACTCCGGCCACGTTCGGCGTCCCGGCTTCCAGGCGATAAGGCACCTCTTGGGTTTTAAAGCCGTCGAAGGTTACCTCGGTTATCATCTTGCCGCCCCCGAGCCACGGCGACATTTTCGCCAGCAGGTCAGGCTTGCCGTACAATGCCCCAATGCCGGTTGGCCCGTAGAGCTTATGTGCTGAGAAGGCGTAGAAATCGATATCCATCGCCTGAACATCCGCCGGGAAATGCACTACCCCCTGCGCGCCATCCACCATTACCACCATGCCGCTGGCGTGGGCGATCTCAATAGCCTGAGCCAGATCCGGGCAGCCGCCGGTGACGTTAGACATCTGCCCCAGGGCCAGAATGCGGCTGCGGGAGGTGATCAGTTCAGGTAAGCGCGCCACGTCCGGCAGAAAATCGGCACCCAGCGGGAGCTTAACGACGCGTGCACCCGTTTGCTCCGCAACCATCAGCCAGGGGACCAGGTTTGCGTGGTGCTCGGCTTCGCTGACGATAATTTCATCTCCCGGCTGCAGCATCGGGCGGGCATAGCATTGAGCCACCATATTGATGGCCTCGGTCGTCCCGCGCGTCCAGACGATATTTTTTCCGCTTTCGGCGTTTATCAACCGTGCAACCTGATCGCGTGCGGCCTCGTAGCGCGCGGTAAGGCGCTGCGCTTCGGCAAACTGGCTGCGATGTACGTTGCCTGCGCTCAGGCTGTAAAACTGGTTTGTTGCCTCGATAACCGCCTGTGGCTTTAACGCCGTGGCGGCGCTGTCAAGGTAGATGCCGGCATCGGCCAGCGCCGGAAACTGTGCGCGAAACTGCGCGGGACTGAAAGCGTTCATGGAATTCCTCATGTCGATAGAGAGATCGTCGCGCAATTTGAACGGCAGGGCAAGGAGGTTGATATCTATCAGATTCGTCTGCATATCCTGGCGACCTCAGAAAAGCAGGTTATGCTAAATAGTGTTAGGCGGATGTTTTAGCCTGTTATAAATCGAGGTTTGAATAGCATTAATTGCTAAAGGAGAATAATCATGAATAAGACAGCTGCAATCATTTCTGCCTGTGCGTTTACTTTTGCCCTGAGCGCCTGTTCTGGTAACAACTACGTGATGCATACAAATGATGGTCGTTCTATCGTTTCGGAAGGGAAACCGACAACCGATAATGATACCGGAATGATTTCATACAAGGATGCTAACGGGAACAAGCAGCAGATCAATCGCACGGACGTGAAAGAGATGAAAGAAATCCAGCGTTAACAGATCGATAAGCAAAAAAAAGCACCGCAAATTGGCGGTGCTACATTAATCACTATGGACAGACAGGGTAAATGTACAGGAAGTGAAAAATTGGTAGCGTTGCTACCGTGGTCTGAATCGCAGACCAATTGCAAACACAACAACACAACATCACAACCGTAAGCCAAAAGCCCTTCAGAACACGCATTCCAAAAAACTTTTCGTTCCGGCTCAGGAAGTGCCGCCACTATAGGTATTTGCTGGTAGTTCCTCAACGGACAAATTATAATGGCTCAGATTAAAAAAACTAATAGGTTAAGCGTTGTTTCCTATATGTTAAATCCCGTTAACATCTAAGCCTGATACCCATGTCGAAGCGATTGCCACCCCTTAATGCATTACGTGTTTTTGATGCAGCAGCACGTCACCTGAGCTTCACCCGCGCAGCCGATGAGCTTTTTGTGACACAGGCCGCAGTAAGTCACCAAATCAAGTCTCTGGAGGATTTCCTGGGCCTTAAGCTGTTCCGTCGGCGCAACCGTTCGTTGCTGCTGACCGAAGAGGGTCAAAGCTATTTTCAGGATATTAAAGAGATTTTTTCCCAGCTTACTGAAGCCACGCGCAAGCTGCAGGCGCGCAGCGCTAAAGGCGCACTGACCGTAAGTTTATTGCCCAGTTTTGCGATTCAGTGGCTGGTGCCGAGACTCACAAGCTTTAACTCAGCTTATCCGGGAATTGACGTCAGAATCCAGGCGGTGGATCGTCAGGAAGACAAGCTGGCAGACGATGTGGATGTCGCCATTTTTTATGGCCGCGGCAACTGGCCGGGCTTGCGCGTCGAGAAATTATACGCAGAATATCTGTTACCGGTCTGTTCGCCTTTATTGCTGACGGGCGAAAAAGCGCTGAAGACTCCCGCCGATTTAGCGAAACATACGCTTTTACATGATGCTTCTCGCCGCGACTGGCAAACTTATACCCGGCAATTAGGTCTGAGTCATATAAACGTGCAGCAGGGACCCATCTTCAGCCACAGTGCGATGGTGTTACAGGCTGCTATTCACGGACAGGGCGTGGCGTTGGCAAATAACGTTATGGCGCAGTCCGAAATTGAGGCAGGCCGTCTGGTTTGCCCATTTAATGATGTTCTGGTCAGCAAGAATGCATTTTATCTGGTTTGTCATGACAGTCAGGCAGAACTGGGTAAAATAGCCGCCTTCAGACAGTGGATACTGTCCAAAGCGGCAAATGAGCAAGAAAAATTCCGCTTCAGGTATGAACAATAACTTTTGTGTGCCGAGCACGCATCACTTTAGGATCGAAACATGACCAGCCGATTCATGCTGATTTTTGCCGCGGTGAGTGGCTTTATTTTTGTCGCACTGGGCGCCTTCGGCGCGCACGTGCTAAGCAAGTCTTTAGGTGTTGTAGAGATGGGCTGGATCCAGACCGGTCTGGAATACCAGGCGTTCCACACCCTGGCAATTTTTGGGCTGGCGGTTGCGATGCAGCGCCGTATCAGCATCTGGTTTTACTGGAGTAGCGTATTTCTGGCGCTGGGTACCGTGCTGTTCAGCGGTAGCCTGTACTGCCTTGCACTCTCGCATTTGCGCCTGTGGGCGTTTGTTACTCCTGTCGGCGGCGTCTGCTTCCTGGCGGGATGGGTATTAATGTTTATCGGAGCTATCCGTCTGAAACGCAAGGGCGTTGTTCATGAATAAGGTTGTTTTATATTGTCGCCCGGGGTTTGAGAAAGAGTGCGCCGCGGAAATTACGGACAAAGCCGCGAAGCGTGAAGTCTTCGGTTTTGCCCGCGTAAAAGAGAACGCGGGCTATGTGATATTCGAATGCTATCAGCCTGAAGATGCAGACAAGCTGGCGCGCGAGCTGCCGTTCAGCTCGCTGATCTTCGCTCGCCAGATGTTTGTGGCCGGTGAGTTGCTAAAAGATCTGCCGCCGGAAGACCGCATCACGCCGATTGTGGGCATGCTGCAGGGCGTGGTGGAGAAGGGCGGCGATCTGCGCGTTGAGGTTGCAGACACCAACGAAAGCAAAGAGCTGATGAAGTTCTGCCGCAAGTTCACCGTACCGCTGCGCGCCGCGCTGCGTGAAGTGGGCGTACTAACGAACTACGAAACGCCGAAGCGTCCGGTGGTGCATATCTTCTTTATTGCTCCGGGCTGCTGTTACACCGGCTACTCCTACACCACAAATAACTCTCCGTTCTTTATGGGCATCCCGCGCTTACGGTTCCCGGCGGATGCGCCAAGCCGTTCAACGCTGAAGCTGGAAGAGGCGTTCCACGTCTTTATTCCGGCGGACGAGTGGGATGAGCGCCTGGCGAACGGCATGTACGCGGTCGACCTTGGCGCGTGCCCGGGCGGTTGGACGTATCAGCTAGTGAAACGCAACATGTGGGTTTCGTCTGTCGATAACGGCCCGATGGCGCAAAGCCTGATGGATACCGGACAGGTCACCTGGCTGCGAGAAGACGGTTTCCGCTACCGCCCAACGCGCAACAACATCTCATGGATGGTGTGCGATATGGTTGAGAAACCAGCGAAAGTGGCTGCATTGATGGCGTCATGGCTGGTGAACGGCTGGTGCCGTGAGACGATCTTTAACCTCAAGCTGCCGATGAAAAAACGCTACGAGGAAGTGTCTCAGAACCTGGCCTACATTCAGGAACAGATGGACGAGCACGGCATTAACGTGGTCATCCAGGCGCGCCAGCTTTATCACGACCGCGAAGAGGTGACGGTACATATTCGTCGCTGGTGGGCGGCAGTGGGCGGGCGTCGCGACGAACGATAGACCCCTCACCCTAACCCTCTCCCCATAGGGGAGAGGGAACTAACTGCGTTCTAACCTTAACTGCTGCAAATTCCCGTCCAGCTGCAAATCAGTCTGTAGCGTCGCCACATCCCGGCAGATAAACGCCATCTCTTTATGCGCCTCCAGCTTTTTGCGCCATTTTTCCGGCACCTCATCCAGCCGGGCGTAAATCCCTTCCAGACTCTGAAAGTCCGTTAACAGCTGTGCGGCACTCTTCGGCCCAATACCTGCCACACCCGAAATTTTTGAACTGCTGATCCCCGCCAGCCCCCAGTAGTCGGGGAGTTGCCCGGGCGCGACGCCGAACTCAGCGGCGATAAAGGGGGCATCAAGCCAGCGTTTTTGAAAGTAGTCGCGAATGCGAATATCCGGGGAGAGCAGCTGGCAGTAGCCCTTATCGGTAGAGACGATGGTCGCCTGGTGACCGGCGCTCGCGACTTTGACGGCCAGCGTTGCCGCCAAATCGTCCGCTTCATTACCGTGCGCACCCCAGCAGGGGACGCCGCGCTGTTCAAAGGCTGCACGCAGGGCGGGCATTTCAGCGTGTAGATCGTCCGGCATCGGCGCGCGGCCGGCCTTGTAGTCGGGTAAACGCTGGTGTCGCCAGCCGGTATTACGCGCTTCGTCGTCAAACACGGCAACGACGTGCGTGGGTTCACTGTGGCGAATAAGCTGCTCCAGCGCGTGCAGGCAGGTGTCCTTACAGGGGGTGCCTTGCACCGCATGGATACGGCGGATTAGGTTGAGCGCATCAACGATAAGCAAATGAACGGCCACAGATAATCTCCCTTCTATCTAATGGATAAAGGGTAACACTGACCGCAGCATGAAACTATGAATGGTGGGGAAAACGGGAAGAAGCCTCGCAAAACGAGGCTTCCCGAGAGGCTTAATCGCAGGTCACGATTTTCATCGCCAGGCCGCCGCGAGAGGTTTCGCGGTATTTGGCGTTCATGTCTTTACCCGTTTCGTACATGGTTTCGATAACCTTATCGAGACACACGCGCGGTTCGCTAGTGCGGCGCAGCGCCATACGGGCCGCATTTACCGCTTTTACCGAAGCAATAGCGTTACGCTCGATGCACGGCACCTGTACCTGACCGGCAACCGGATCGCAGGTCAGCCCCAGGTTATGTTCCATACCGATTTCTGCCGCAATACACACCTGAGTCGGGCTTGCGCCCAGCAGCTCGGCCAGACCCGCAGCCGCCATCGAGCAAGCCACGCCGACTTCACCCTGACAGCCCACTTCCGCACCGGAAATGGAGGCGTTCATTTTGTACAGTGAACCAATCGCGCTGGTGACCAGCAGGTAGCGCGCCAGTGAGTTTGCGTTCACTTCGCGGATGAACTTGTCGTAGTAAGCCAGTACGGCCGGAACAATACCGCACGCGCCGTTGGTTGGCGCGGTGACGACGCGGCCGCCCGCGGCGTTCTCTTCGTTCACCGCCAGCGCGAACATGTTGATCCAGTCGACAACGGCCATGGGGTCGGTCGTCGTTTTGTCGGCGCTAACCAGCATACGGCGCAGCGCAGCCGCACGGCGCGGAACGCGCAGTTTGCCCGGCAGCACGCCTTCGGTAGTGATCCCGCGCTCGATACCGCCGCGCATCACGTCCCAGACGTTCGCAAAGTGCTGCTCCAGCTCTTCCTTACTGTGCAGCGCCAGCTCGTTTTTCATCATCAGGCCGGAGAGGGAAAGCCCCGTTTCCTGGCAGTGGCGCTGTAAATCCGCCGCATTTTTGTACGGATAAGGCACTTCAACAGCAGAACTGTTGGTTTGACCAAAGTGGTCTTCGTCGACGATAAAACCGCCGCCGATAGAGTAATAGGTTTGGCTGTACACCGCTTTGTCGCCGGCCAGTGCGGTAATACGCATGCCGTTTTCGTGCAGCGACAGGTTGTCGGCATGGAAGTTCATGCAGCGATCAACCGGGAATTCAACTTCATGCTCGCCGTTCGCCAGCAGCAAACGACTGTGGGTGTTCACATCCTGGATGAAGCCAGGGATCGCATCAATATCAACGGTATCCGGCAGGTTTCCCGCCAGGCCCATGATAATGGCGATATCGGTATGGTGGCCTTTACCGGTCAGGGAAAGGGAACCGTATACATCGACAACCACGCGGGTGATGTCGTGCAAAATGCCGCGTGCAATCAAGTCATCCGTGAATTGTTTACCGGCTTTCATTGGTCCGACAGTGTGAGAGCTGGAAGGACCAATACCGATTTTGAAAATATCGAATACGCTAATCATGATGCGTCCATTGCTATCAGTCAGAGGGGAGGAGTGCGCCGCCCGGGGACGGCGCAGGAGGTATTAGCTGAACAGCGAGTAGAAAATCGCGGAGATGGCAATCAGGCCCATAATCACAACGAACACGTTGCTGATATGGCCGCTGTATTTACGCATCGCAGGCACTTTCTGAATCGCGTACATCGGCATCAGGAACAGAATCATCGCGATAACCGGGCCGCCCAGGGTTTCAATCATGCCCAGGATGCTTGGGTTCAGGGTCGCTACCGCCCAGGTGGTGAGCAGCATGAACAGCGCAGTGATTTTGTTCAGCTTGTTGATTTCAATGCTCTTGCCTTTACCGCGCAGAGATTTAATCACCATACCGTTAAAGCCTTCGCGAGCGCCCAGGTAGTGGCCCAGGAAGGATTTGGTAATCGCGATAATCGCGATGATAGGTGCCATCCACGCAATTACCGGTGCGTTAAAGTGGTTTGCCAGGTAGGACAGAATGGAGATGTTCTGCTCTTTCGCCGCAGCCAGGTCCGCTGGGGAGAGGCTCAGCACGCAGCTGAACACGAAGAACATAACGGTCAGCACCATCATGACGTGAGCGCGAGCCAGGATGCTGGAACACTTCTTCTCTGCACCGTTGCCGTACTCTTCGCGCTTCGCAACCGCGAAGGAGGAGATGATCGGCGAATGGTTAAAGGAGAACACCATTACCGGGATTGCCAGCCACAGGGTCAACAGCAGGCCGTTACCGGTCGCGGATGCGCTGCTCAGAGACAGGGTTTCCAGCGCGGCGCCGTTCCACTGTGGGATCAGGTAGCAGGCCAGCACCATCAGGGCAATAACGAATGGGAACACCAGGATGCTCATCGCTTTAACGATCATCTGCTCGCCGAAGCGCACGATGGTCATCATACCCACGATCAGGATCAGGGACAGAATGGCGCGCGGTGGCGGCGTCATGTGCAGCTGGTGCGCCATGAAGCTTTCAACGGTATTGGTGATTGCCACGCTGTAAACCAGCAGAATCGGGTAAATCGCGAAGAAGTAGAGCAGGGTAATCAGTTTACCTGCGCCGACGCCGAAGTGCTCTTCAACCACTTCAGTGATGTCTTCGCCCGGATTTTTACCGGACAGCACGAAGCGGGTTAAGCCGCGGTGTGCAAAGAAGGTCATCGGGAACGCGATGATGGCCATGATGATCAGCGGGATCAGACCGCCGACACCTGCGTTGATAGGAAGGAACAGTACACCAGCGCCGATTGCCGTGCCGTAAAGGCCAAGCATCCACATGGTATCCGTTTTGCGCCAACCGCTTCGGGAATCAATCGAAGCAACGGTGCTGGTTTGAGTGGTTTCCATCTGTATCTCCTGGAGGAAGCAAATTGTCAGGCTTTTTAGTCAAATCCGATGAAAAAGTGCCTGACGGTAATATGAAATTCGTTCAGTGACGGTTTTTTAATAATTTTCGCCCGTAACTATTGGCGGGCGGAAAGATACATTCTAGTTATGAATCCTTCAGTGATCCTGATCCCAAATGCAATAATCCACTCTCTATGTGGGCATGTTTAGACCATTTATCTGTTAAAAAAACATCAAAGAGAATTTACGGGCGCGAAGGCTATCATTAACGACATGTAGCCTGAAAGGCTGGGCAGTAAGTTAGGAGAGTTACGCTGTAAAGAAATGGGTTTTTAGTATTTTCTCGCAGGTAATTTAGATTAAGGCTGATAAATTACGGTCTTCAAATCGAAGTAATCGTTTGCGTTGGCGCTACGTTTGTTCAATTTATAAGACAACGCAATGAATGAGTTCAGTAATAAAAAAGCCGGATCGCACGTGATGCGATCCGGCTTGTGCTGGTCATGAAAGAGCGTTATTTGATGATTTCGTAGCAAGGAATGTAGGCTGAGCCCGGCAGCTTCATGCGGTGCTGGGCGACAAAGCCCTGCAGCATGTCATCCATGCGGCGCATCATCTCACTGTCTCCGTGGATCTTATACGGCCCGAACTCCTCGATAGCGCGGATCCCCACCTCTTTTACGTTGCCCGCCACGATGCCCGAGAAGGCACGTCGCAGGTCGGCGGCCAGCACTTCCACCGGCTGGTCAGGGTAGAGTTTCAGGTTGGCCATATTCTCGTGAGAAGGCTCGAACGGCACCTGCAGGTCTGGCGCGATGCGGATTGACCAGTTAAAGCTGTAGGCATCTCCGGTATCGCGGCGGTTCTCTTTCACCAGCGGCATCGCTTTCTTCATCAGGCGCGCCACTTCCGCAGCGTCGTCAATGATGATGCGATAGTGGCTGCGCGCGGCTTCGCCCAGGGTATGCACGATAAACTCATCCAGCACGCGGAAGTAGTCTGCGCTCTCTTTCGGACCGGTCAGGATCAGCGGCAGAACCTGATTTTTGTTGGCCGGGTTCATCAGAATGCCCAGCAGATAAAGCAGTTCTTCCGCCGTGCCTACGCCGCCTGGGAAGATGATGATGCCGTGGGCAATACGGACAAACGCCTCAAGACGTTTTTCGATATCCGGCATGATTATCAGCTCGTTAACCAGAGGGTTAGGTGGCTCAGCCGCGATGATGGACGGCTCTGTCATCCCGATAAAACGCCCTTCTTTATAACGCTGCTGCGCGTGTCCCACGGCGGCGCCTTTCATCGGTGCTTCCATCGCGCCGGGGCCACAGCCGGTACAGATGTTAAGCTCACGCAGGCCAAGCTGAGTACCCACGCGGCGGGCATAGAGATATTCGGTTTCGTTAATTGAGTGTCCACCCCAGCAGACGACCATATTTGGTGCTTCGCCAACGTGCAGCGCACGGGCGTTACGCAAAATAGAGAAGACCAGGTTGGTGATATGAACCGAGCTTTCCAGGTCAAGATGCTGGAAACGCCCCGCGTTGCTGATCTGGCCGTTAACGAACAGGATGTCGCGCAGCACGGCAAACAGGTTGGCCTGCAGCGAGCGAATAATACGCCCGTCGACAAAGGCCTCTTCCGGCGGGTTGATGACCTCAAGCTTCACGCCGCGCTCGCGGCGCAGCACGTTGATGTCGAAGCTTTCGAAGCGGGACAGCAGCTCTTTACTGTTGTCGGTGAGGCTTCCGGAGTTCAGAACGGCAAGTGAACAGTTACGAAACAGTTGATAAAGGTCGCTACTGGCGGTGCGTTTAAGCATGTCCACTTCCAGCTGCGACAACATATCCATTGAGCCAAGCGGGCTAATGTGTGTAATCAAGTGAGCTCCTTACGGGACATTTATCGTCTTTCCCTGTTGATTACAATAGCCCTGGCTTATGACGTTTCACAACCTAAAGCGCGGAATAGACTGCGCATATTGTGAAAATATTTATATTACTGCCGGACAAGCCGACCGGTGGCAGGCACAAAATCGGTATTGGTGCGCCACGGGTTGATGTCCAGACCGCCGCGGCGGGTGTAGCGCGCATAAACGCTCAGCTTTTCCGGCTGGCAGAAACGCATAACGTCGTTAAAGATGCGCTCCACGCACTGCTCGTGGAATTCATTGTGATGGCGGAACGACACCAGATAGCGCAGCAGCTTTTCACGGTCGATTTTTGGGCCGCGATACTGGATCTGCACCGAGCCCCAGTCAGGCTGATGGGTGATCAGGCAGTTAGACTTGAGCAGATGGCTGACCAGCGTCTCTTCAATCACCTTGCCGCACGCTGCGTTTTCGAGGTAGTCGGTGCTGAATTCATAGCTATCCACCTCGATATCCTGATCGTCGATGCAGGCGCCGTTGAAGTGGGCGACAGGCTGCCCTTCCAGCTCATTCAGACGATACAGCGAAACCGCCACGTCGCCCTGCGCGCAGGCGCGTAAATCCCGCTCCAGCGTGCGCTGTACGTCGTCCCAGCTGTCGAATTTGGTCTGGTTAAAGCTGTTGAGATACAGCTTGAAGCTTTTGGATTCGACGAGGTTAACGCTGGCGTAATCCAGCTCCACGTGGCCGACGGCCACCTGCGGCAGGCCGCGCGCGTTAAGCCAGGAGAGTTCGTACAGCGTCCAGATATCGCCGCCGACAAACGGCAGCGCGTCGGCGTGCAGGCCCAGCGGATCGCGGTTGAGGCTGCGCGGAACACCCTGCAACAGGCTTGCATCGTAGGTGTCGCGGTAATCGGTCGATTTACCCAGCGTTAAGCCCGTTAACGCCTGATGATTTTCGTAAGACATGTTTCATAACCACTTTACAGGTACACTTAGGGGCTGAGTTTATCCTGTCTTACAAGAAGAGAGAAATCCGTGGATATCGAAACTGCAAATGCCCTTACGAGCTTCACGACCCGCTACTGCGACGCATGGCATGAGAAGCAGGAAACGTGGCCGCAAAGCGCTGATTTATATGGCGTGCCATCACCGTGCATAATCTCAACTCTTGATGACAGCGTGCTCTGGCAGCCTAAAGCCTTTACGGGCGAGGCTAATGTAAATGGAGTTGAACGGGCAATGGGCCTTGTGGTACAACCACCGGTTCACGCGTTTTACACCACGCAGTTTGCGGGGGATATGGCCGCGCGCTTTGCCGACATATCGCTAACATTGCTGCAAACCTGGAGCGAAGACGATCTCCAGCGCGTTCAGGAAAACCTGATTGGCCATCTGGTCACGCAAAAACGCCTTAAGCTTTCACCGACTCTCTTTATTGCCACGCTCGACAGTGAACTGGACGTTATTTCCGTCTGTAACCTTTCCGGCGAAGTGATTAAAGAGACCATCGGCACCCGCAATCGCGACGTTCTCGCCCCCTCACTTGCGGATTTCCTCACCCGACTTGAGCCGCTTCTGTAATCCATCATGCTATAGCGCGTGTGAGAGATCTCTTACAAGGTTTGTGAGAGATCGCTGAGTCATTCAGTAATATCTTAACGGTGTAAAATAAACAAATTCATATTTTTCAAATTGTTAATTGGGTATTGTGCCGTGTGAGAAGGGTACGTGTTGCTTACACTGCTGTGAGAGTGGGTTGTAAGACGAAGCGGAATAGCGGATTCTATCTCCGTCGACAGGAAGCCGACACGAGAGATGAACATCAGGATGATGGCATTTCTCACGAAGGACCCGCCAGGATGGCGTTGCAGGAAGGCTTCTGGATGAAGCGAAGCGGATCGCGCAGGATGCGTAAGGGACACCTCCAGGAAGGAGAATGTGAGCCGGTCAGGATGGTCGGTGGGTCAGGAAGGCCAGGATGTTTCAGGATGAAACAAACACGTCAGGACGATGTGAGCAGGATGCAGCGGTAGACGGATGACTAGGCCTTCGGGCATCAGGAAAAGTTGTCACGGATGAGCAGGGAGCACAAATTGTAGCTGGAATGCTGCGAAACGAACCGGGAGCACTGTTTTTACAGTGCTCCCTTTTTTTATTTATGCCTTCTGCAATGCTATGCTGCGCGCCGATCATTTTTTCAGTTGAGGTTTTTCATGACGCAACACGATAGCGTTCGTGCTCAGTTGCACGCCATCGAAGCACTCTTGCGCCAACATCAGCTGTGGCAGGAGACTGCGCCGCAGCCTGAAGCGTTCGCAAGCACCCAGCCTTTCTGCCTGGATACCCTTGAGCCGTTCGAGTGGCTGCAGTGGGTGTTGATCCCCCGCATGCACGCTCTGCTGGATGGGCGTCATCCGCTTCCGCAGAATTTTGCGGTTGCGCCCTATTATGAAATGGCGCTGGATGCGACGCACCCGGCGCGCGTTGTCGCGCTGGTTGAGTTAGAGCGCCTGGATGCGCTGTTTGCCGGTAACGATGCATGACGATTGAGATCCTCTATCAGGACGAGTGGCTGGTGGCGGTGAATAAACCGTCGGGCTGGCTGGTACACCGCAGCTGGCTGGATCGCGACGAGAAAGTCGTGGTCATGCAGACCGTACGCGATCAGATTGGCCAGCATGTGTATACCGTCCACCGTCTGGACCGCCCGACCTCCGGCGTGCTGCTGATGGGGCTGTCCAGCGAAGCGGGGCGGCTGCTGTCGCAGCAGTTTGAACAGCACCAGATGCAAAAGCGCTACCATGCCATTGTGCGCGGCTGGCTGACGGATGCCGCAACGCTGGATTATCCGCTGGTGGAGGAGCTGGACAAAATTGCCGATAAATTTGCGCGGGCTGATAAAGAGCCTCAGCCTGCGGTGACCGATTATCGCGGCATGGCGACAACCGAAATGCCGGTGGCCACCGGTAAATTTTCTACCACGCGCTACAGCCTGGTTGAGCTTTTGCCTAAAACTGGACGTAAACACCAGCTTCGCCGCCATCTGTCACACCTGCGTCACCCGATCATTGGCGACAGCAAACACGGCGACCTGCGTCAGAACCGCAGTGCGGCCGAGCACTTTGGCTGCGGCCGTCTGATGCTGCACGCAAGCGAGCTTAGCCTGACGCACCCGTTCACTGGCGAACCGCTGACTATCCGCGCGGGGCTGGACTACGTCTGGATGCAGGCGCTGTCACAGTTTGGCTGGCTGGGACAACTCCCCGAAAATGAAAGGGTTGAGTTTGCACCGGGCAACGTTCAGGATGAACAACACGCGCATTAAGTAAGGGAGTAAAGCATGGCTGAAGTAGGCATTTTTGTCGGCACGATGTACGGCAATTCGTTGCTGGTAGCGGAAGAAGCCGAAGCGATCCTCGCCAACCAGGGCCACAAAGCCACGGTTTATGAAGATCCGGAGCTGGCAGACTGGGAAAAGTATAAAGACAAATACGCTCTCGTCGTCACGTCTACGACCGGGCAGGGCGATCTGCCGGACAGCATCGTGCCGCTGTTTCAGGGTATCAAAGACCAGCTTGGCTATCAGCCTGACGTTCACTACGGCATCATTGCCCTGGGCGACAGCTCCTACGCCAACTTCTGCGGCGGCGGCAAGCAGTTCGACGCGCTCCTTCAGGAGCAAAGTGCCCAGCGCGTCGGCGAGATGCTGCTGATTGATGCGGGCGAACACCCGGAGCCCGAAAGCGTATCGAACCCGTGGGTTGAGCACTGGGCCACGCTTCTCAAATAACACTCTGCCCGGCGGCGCTTCGCTTGCGCGGGCGTATGGGTTTGTAGGCCGGGTCAGGCGAAGCCGCCACCCGGCAACGAAACCGCACGAAAACCTCAATTCCGTGAACCATCTTCCACTGCTTTGGGCTTATGCCCCAAACCACGTCTCACGCCTCCTTCAATGTTGTGTCGATGCACGGTGAGGCAGAGCGCCACTCCTTCATATACTTTCCCCGTCAGTTACAAAAAAAGGCAGTGCTTCCCTATAAAACGGCATTAAGCCGTACCAAAACTGCCCAATACTAACCTCTCATTCTGATTACCCTACAGGTGCTGTACAGAATGAACCGGCGAAAGCCAGGATTCAGGAGTGCAACTATGAGTACATTAAGCCAGGCTGCGAGCAGCGCGGAAAAGCGCACTAACGCACGCTACTGGATAGTGGTGATGCTGTTTATCGTCACGTCCTTCAACTATGGTGACCGCGCCACGCTGTCGATTGCCGGTTCAGAAATGGCAAAAGATATCGGGCTTGATCCGGTTGGCATGGGTTACGTTTTCTCTGCGTTTTCATGGGCCTATGTTATCGGCCAAATCCCCGGCGGCTGGCTGCTCGACCGATTCGGCTCGAAGCGCGTCTATTTCTGGTCCATCTTTATCTGGTCGATGTTCACCCTGCTGCAGGGCTTCGTCGATATCTTCAGCGGCTTCGGCATTATCATTGCGCTCTTCACCCTGCGTTTCCTGGTGGGCCTGGCGGAAGCGCCGTCCTTCCCCGGCAACAGCCGCATCGTCGCGGCCTGGTTCCCGGCGCAGGAGAGAGGAACGGCGGTAGCCATTTTTAACTCCGCACAGTACTTCGCGACGGTTATCTTCGCACCGATCATGGGCTGGCTGACGCAAGAGGTGGGCTGGTCACACGTCTTCTTCTTCATGGGCGGACTTGGGATCGTCATTAGCTTCGTGTGGCTGAAAGTGATCCACGAGCCAAACCAACACCCTGGCGTGAACAAGAAAGAGCTGGAGTACATTGCGGAAGGCGGGGCGCTGATCAATATGGATCAGAAGAGCGCCAAAGCGAAAGTGCCGTTCAGCCATAAATGGGCGCAGATCAAACAGCTCGTCGGCTCGCGCATGATGATCGGCATCTATCTGGGCCAGTACTGCATCAACGCCCTGACCTACTTCTTTATCACCTGGTTCCCGGTTTACCTGGTGCAGGCGCGGGGCATGACGATCCTCAAAGCGGGCTTCGTTGCCTCTGTTCCGGCGGTCTGCGGCTTCGTGGGCGGGGTGCTCGGGGGCGTGATTTCCGACTGGCTGATGCGCCGTACCGGTTCACTGAATATCGCGCGCAAAACGCCTATCGTGCTCGGCATGCTGCTCTCGATGACCATGGTGTTCTGCAACTACGTCAACGCGGAGTGGATGATTATCGGCTTTATGGCCATGGCATTCTTCGGTAAAGGCATCGGTGCGCTGGGCTGGGCGGTGATGGCGGATACCGCGCCAAAAGAGATCAGCGGCCTGAGCGGCGGCTTGTTCAACATGTTCGGTAACATTTCCGGGATTATCACCCCAATTGCTATCGGCTACATCGTCGGGACGACCGGTTCCTTCAACGGCGCGCTGATCTACGTAGGGGTTCATGCTCTGGTGGCGGTACTGAGTTATCTGGTGCTGGTGGGCGATATCAAACGTGTAGAACTTAAACCTGTTGGGGAGCGCGGATGATGACAACGCAATCAAGCCCGGTCGTGACGGAAATGAAGGTCATTCCGGTGGCGGGGCAGGACAGTATGCTGCTCAACATCGGCGGCGCGCATAGCGCCTGGTTTACCCGCAACATCGTGGTGCTGACCGACAGCGCGGGCAATACCGGCGTGGGCGAAGCGCCGGGTGGAGAGGTGATTTACCAGACGCTGGTAGACGCAATACCGCAGGTTGTCGGGCAGGAAGTCGCGCGTCTGAACAAGGTGGTTCAGCACGTCCATAAGGGCAACCAGTCGGCAGATTTTGACACCTTTGGCAAAGGCGCGTGGACGTTTGAACTGCGCGTGAACGCGGTTGCCGCGCTGGAAGCGGCCCTGCTGGATTTACTCGGTAAGACACTGAATGTTCCGGTCTGTGAACTGCTCGGGCCGGGTAAGCAGCGTGATGCAGTTACGGTGCTGGGCTATCTGTTCTACGTTGGCGATCGCACCAAAACCGATCTTCCTTATCTGGAACGTTCTCCTGGCAGCCACGAATGGTATCGGCTGCGCCATCAGGAGGCGCTCTCCAGCGAGGCGGTCGTGCGCCTGGCGGAAGCCGCGCAGGATCGCTACGGCTTTAAAGATTTCAAGCTGAAAGGCGGCGTGCTGCCGGGCGAGCAGGAAATTGAGAGTGCCCGCGCGCTGAAAAAGCGCTTCCCGGACGCGCGGATCACCGTCGATCCGAACGGCGCATGGCTGCTGGATGAGGCCATCACGCTCTGCAAAGGCCTGGGCGATGTACTGACCTATGCAGAAGACCCGTGCGGCGCCGAGCAGGGCTTTTCCGGTCGCGAGGTAATGGCGGAGTTCCGCCGCGCAACCGGCCTGCCGGTAGCGACCAATATGATTGCCACCAACTGGCGCGAAATGGGCCACGCGGTGATGCTGAACGCGGTGGACATTCCGCTGGCGGACCCGCACTTCTGGACGCTCTCTGGCGCCGTGCGCGTGGCGCAACTCTGCGACGACTGGGGTCTGACCTGGGGCTGCCATTCCAACAACCATTTCGACATTTCGCTGGCGATGTTTACCCACGTCGGTGCGGCAGCGCCGGGTAATCCAACCGCCATCGATACCCACTGGATTTGGCAGGAGGGAGAAACCCGTCTGACCAAAAATCCGCTCGAGATCAAAAATGGCAAAATTGCCGTGCCGGATGCGCCGGGGCTGGGCGTGGAGATTGACTGGGATCAGATCCACAAAGCCCACGAGGCGTATAAAAAGCTGCCGGGCGGCGCGCGTAACGACGCGGGCCCGATGCAGTACCTTATTCCCGGCTGGACATTTGACCGTAAGCGCCCTGTTTTTGGACGTCACTGATAAAAGGATTGCACGATGAGCACATTTTCTACCCCTGTAGTCACTTCCATGCAGATCGTTCCGGTTGCGGGCCATGACAGCATGCTGATGAACCTGAGCGGTGCGCACGCGCCGTTCTTTACCCGCAATATTGTGATAATCAAGGATAACTCCGGCCATACGGGCGTAGGGGAAATACCGGGCGGCGAGAAGATCCGCAAAACGCTGGAAGACGCGATTCCGCTGGTCGTAGGCAAAACGCTGGGTGAATACAAAAACGTTCTGAACGGCGTGCGTAATACCTTTGCCGACCGCGATGCGGGCGGCCGCGGTCTGCAAACGTTTGACCTGCGCACGACTATCCATGTGGTCACCGGCATCGAAGCCGCCATGCTGGATCTGCTAGGCCAGCACCTGGGGGTAAACGTTGCCTCTCTGCTGGGCGACGGCCAGCAGCGCAGCGAAGTGGAAATGCTCGGCTATCTGTTCTTTGTCGGCAACCGCAAACTGACGCCGCTGCCGTACCAGAGCCAGCCGGACGAGAAATGCGACTGGTATCGCGTTCGCCACGATGAAGCTATGACCCCGGATGCGGTGGTGCGTCTTGCCGAAGCCGCTTACGAAAAATATGGCTTCAATGATTTCAAACTGAAAGGCGGCGTGCTGGCCGGTGAGGAAGAGGCACAAGCTATCACCGCGCTGGCTAAACGCTTCCCGCAGGCGCGCGTCACGCTGGATCCGAACGGCGCCTGGTCGCTCAATGAAGCGATCGCCATCGGCAAGCAGCTGAAAGGCGTGCTGGCCTACGCAGAAGATCCGTGCGGTGCCGAGCAGGGGTTCTCCGGTCGTGAAGTGATGGCGGAATTCCGTCGTGCCACCGGTCTGCCAACCGCGACCAATATGATAGCTACCGACTGGCGTCAAATGGGCCACACGCTCTCCCTGCAGTCTGTCGATATTCCGCTGGCGGACCCGCACTTCTGGACGATGCAAGGCTCGGTTCGCGTGGCGCAGATGTGCCATGAGTTCGGCCTGACCTGGGGCTCGCACTCGAATAACCATTTCGATATCTCGCTGGCGATGTTTACCCACGTGGCGGCAGCTGCGCCGGGCAAAATCACCGCTATCGACACCCACTGGATCTGGCAGGAAGGTAACCAGCGCCTGACCAGGACACCGTTCGAGATCAAAGGCGGTATGGTGCAGGTGCCTGCTACGCCGGGGCTGGGCGTTGAGCTGGATATGGACCAGGTGATGAAAGCGCATGAGCTCTATCAGAAACACGGGCTGGGCGCGCGTGACGATGCGCTGGCGATGCAGTATCTGATCCCTGACTGGACATTCGACAACAAGCGTCCATGCATGGTACGATAAACGCACTGGGACCGCTCCCATGGGCGGTCATTTACGTGGTGTATGCTTAACGTAATCAACATGCGTAAGGATGGCTTATGAAAATTGTTATCGCACCGGACTCGTATAAGGAAAGTTTGAGCGCGCTTGAGGTCGCGACGGCGATTGAAAACGGTTTTCGCGAAATTTTTCCGACGGCAGAGTACGTCAAACTTCCGGTTGCGGATGGTGGAGAAGGGACCGTGGAAGCCATGGTCGCGGCCACTCATGGGCGTATTGTCCCCGTATCCGTCACCGGCCCGCTGGGTGAGCGCGTTGACGGTTTTTACGGGCTTTCCGGTGACGAGCAGAGCGCGTTTATTGAGATGGCGGCGGCAAGCGGTCTGGAGCTTGTCACGCCTTCCAGGCGTAACCCGCTGCTCACTACCTCGTGGGGAACGGGTGAGCTCATCCGCCATGCGCTGGATGCGGGCGTTAAGCATATTATTATCGGTATTGGCGGTAGCGCGACGAATGACGGCGGCGCGGGCATGGTGCAGGCGCTGGGTGCAAAGCTTCTGGATGCCGAAAAACAGCCTATCGGGCAGGGCGGCGGCGAGCTGGCGCGTATTGAGCATATCGATCTCTGCGGGTTAGATAAACGTCTGGCAGACTGCCGCATTGAAGTGGCGTGCGATGTCACCAACCCGCTACTCGGTGAAGAGGGCGCCTCTGCGGTGTTTGGCCCGCAGAAAGGGGCGACGCCGGAGATGATTATTACTCTGGACAAGGCGCTGGCCCATTACGCAAGGGTGATCGCCCGGGATTTAGATATTGATGTTGTCAGTCTCGATGGCGGCGGCGCGGCGGGTGGCATGGGGGCGGCGCTTTACGCCTTTTGCGGCGCGCAGCTGCGCCAGGGCATTGAGATCGTGACCGATGCGCTACACCTGGCCGACCAGGTGGCCGATGCGGATTTGGTGATCACGGGAGAAGGTCGCATCGACAGCCAGACGATCCACGGCAAAGTCCCTGTGGGCGTGGCGAAAGTGGCGAAACGCTTTAACAAACCCGTTATCGGTATTGCAGGAAGCCTGACGGCGGACGTTGGTGTGGTACACGATCACGGCATTGATGCGGTGTTTAGCGTGATCTACACGATCTGCTCACTGGAAGACGCGCTTGAAAATGCCAGCAAGAATGTGCAGATGGCCGCGAGGAATATCGCGGCAACGTTAAAAGCGGGGCAGGGAATGTAGTTCTCCCTCTCCCCGTGGGAGAGGGGCGGGGTGAGGGCATCAGGCCGCACCCGCACCTGTAGGCCCGGTAAGCATAGCGCCACCGGGCTTTTACCTCAGTTCCCCAACACCTTCATCGCTTCCCGCGTCACGTTATCCATTTCATCCAGCAGCTCCAGAAACTCAGGCTCAAGCTCAGTTTCTGGGGTACCGGCGCGGAGCTGCTGTTCAAGCAGCTGACAGAGATTTTTCAGGCGCGGCACGCCGCTGTAGCCGCAGCTGCCGTGCAGCTTGTGGATGGCCTCCAGCAGTTCTTCAGGATTTTCGCCCACCAGCTGCTCTTCGACTTTATTACGAATTTCCGGCAGGAAAGCGACCAGCATTTGCAGCATGTCGCGCGCCAGGTCCGGTTTACCTGCCGCCTGGCGCAGCGCCAGCTGCCAGTCAAAGGTGGCGTTGTGGTTAACGCTTATCTCGACCGGTTCGCTGGACACCGTGTAGGTCCCACCGATGTGCCCCGGCTTATAGCGTAACAGCAGGCTATTCAGTTTTTCTTCGTCAATGGGTTTTGCCAGATAGTCATTCATCCCCGCGCTCAACAGCTTCTCTTTCTGGCCGGCCATCGCGTGGGCGGTGACGGCAATCACCGGCGTTTGCTGCTGATGCGGAAGCTGGCGGATCAGCTCGCAGGCGCGAATGCCGTCCATACCCGGCATCTGAATATCCATCAGAATCAGATCGAACTGCATCTGTTTAGCGTGTTCTACCGCCTCGGCCCCGCTGGTGCAGAGCTCGACGTGCTGGACCTGATCTTCAAGCAGCACGCCAATCAGCTTCAGGTTTGCCGGGTTATCATCCACCGCCATCACGGTCATCGGCAGCTTATGTTCGTCATGAACCAGCGGCAGGGCCTGGTGCGTTAGACGACAGTATTCTGTCAGCGCAGGCAGAAGACGCGTCGCGGTGAGGGGTTTTAGCAGGCAGGCCGCCGCCCCATCGTTTTTTAACTCTTCCGCATTGATTTGCGCGTGACACGGCAGCGCCAGCAGCAGGTAATCAGTCATCGATGCCGCTTTCGCCAGACGCTCCTGCTGCATGGTCAGCTCGCCCGTAAAGGTCACCGGAATACCCATCAGCAGGATATCGTAATGCTCGATGGCCAGCGCAGAGAAGGTAGAACTGTAGACAACCTCCAGCGGCGTGGTGCTGAGCACGTCCAGCGTACACTGCGCCGCTGCGGCGTTTGGCTCGACGTAGGCCAGGCGCATCCCTTTCAGGCAGTCAGTGACCGGGCCATCGGCCAGTACATTCGTGTTGAGGTCAAGATTGATATGGAACCAGAAGGTTGATCCGCGGTTTGGCTGGCTATGGAAGGAGATATCCCCGCCCATCTCTTTCACCAGTTTTTGGGTGATCACCAGCCCAAGCCCGGTACCGCCGTGGCGGCGGGAAATGCTGGCGTCCGCCTGACGGAACGCCTGGAACAGACGCGACTGGTCGCGCTCCGGTATACCGATGCCCGTGTCCCGAATCTGGACTTCAATCTGAACTTTGTTGTTACTGAGCGCCCGTTTTTCGACCAGAATGTCGATATTCCCGCTTTCGGTGAACTTAATCGCGTTACCTACCAGGTTGGTAATAACCTGCTGCAGGCGCAGGGGGTCACCAATGACGTTATCCGGCACGTCGTTCTTAATATTGAGCGTCAGCTCCAGCCCCTTATCATGCGACGAGTGGGCAAGAAGCGTTACCACTTCATCCAGCGTGCTGCGCAGGGGGAACGGAATGCTCTCCAGGATCAGCTTGCCCGCTTCCAGCTTGGAGAAGTCCAGCACGTCATTAATGATGGCCAGCAGGTTATTGGCCGAGCGCTCGATGGTGTGCAGGTGATCGCGCTGCGTCGGGTTAAGCTCGCTTTTCAGCGTCAGACGGGTAAAGCCAATCACGCCATTCAGCGGCGTGCGCAGCTCGTGGGACATATTTGCAAGGAATTCGGATTTAATACGCGCCGCTTCCTGGGCGCGTTTTTTTGCCAGATCCAGCTCAACGTTCTGGATCTCCATCTGTTCCAGCGTTTCGCGCAGGTCGGACGTCGCCTGGTCGACGTTGTGCTGCATCTCTTCGTGATACGCAGCCAGCGACATTGCCATCGAGTTGATGCCGTTTTTCAGCATATCCAGCTCGCCCAGCATAAACCCTTCCACGCGGCTGTCGAGCTGCCCACGGCGGATGCGGTCAACGGTATTAACCATGTTGCGTATGGGTCCCGTCACATCGCGCATCAGTCGCCAGCCGAAGATCAGCGCAATCCCGATGCAGAACAGCATCATCATGCCGGAGATGAAAATTTCTTTGTACTGCTGCAGTCGGACTGACTTGAGATCCAGCTCCAGCGCCACATATCCCAGCATATTGCTGCTGGTCTTGGCGTCAGACTGGGCTGATTCATCGGGCGAATAGCTTTCCGAGATGATTGGCGTGCGCAAAATCATGATATCCCCGCGCCGCAGCACCGTGAGGTGGCGCGGGAACGGCGTCCCGTCCGGGATTTTCAGGGCCGTAGGATCGAGTTGAAAATTCGAGGTAACAAACAGGCGGTTATGCTCATCGTACACGGAAATCGCGCGCACGATGTCCGAATGGCGGCGGTGAAGCACGCTGATTAACTGACCAATAGATTCGCGATTTTGCAGGTTCATCCCATACTCACTGGAGACGGCGAGCGGCTCGATAATGCTGGCTCCGGCGTCTTCCAGCTGCCTCTGCAAATCGTTATAGCGATGCACCACAAAGAAGATACTCAGCAGCAAACCGATGAGAACGGTGGGGGCGAGGATCAAAATCATCATGCGCGCGCGCAGGCTGTAGTTGGTCATGGCGTTCCGTTATGGGACAATTAAGATAATTATGTATATGTGAGAAATATCTCGGCGATGGCGCAATTCTACTCTGCAAAGCGACGCGTGACGACGCGTCAGATCATAACTGTTGAAGCCACTGACCTTGACCCCTTTGGTCAGGGGGTTGCACGTCACAACGGCAAGGCCTTGTTTATAACAGGTTTGCTGCCTGGAGAACGAGCAGAAATTACCCTGACGGAAGATAAACGCCAGTATGCGCGCGGCCAGGTGAAGCGTCGACTCAACGACAGCCCTGAACGCGCGGTCCCTCTCTGCCCCCATTTTGGCGTCTGCGGAGGGTGTCAGCAACAGCACGCCAGCGTAGATTTACAGCAAAAAAGTAAAAGCAGCGCGCTGGCGCGTCAGCTTAAGCACGAGGTTAACGCCATTATCGCCGACCAGCCCTGGGGCTACCGCCGTCGTGCTCGTCTGAGCCTCAGCTACCAGCCTAAGACGGAGCGGCTGGATATGGGGTTTCGTAAAGCCGGCTCCAGCGACATTGTCACGATAAAGCGGTGCCCCATTTTGGTGCCCCAACTTGAGGCATTGCTCCCGGACGTGCACTTCTGTCTGTCCGGGCTCGAAGGGGTTCGCCATCTTGGGCACGTCGAGCTGGTTCTGGCCAACAATGGCCCGCTGATGGTCGTGCGTCATACTGCGCCTCTTACGAAAAAAGACCGTGAAAAACTGGAACGCTTTTCGCATTCTCACGAGCTGGCGCTTTTCCTTGCGCCACAAAGCGAGATACTTGAGCAGGTTACGGGAGACGCCCCCTGGTATGCGTCAAACGGGCTACGCTTAACGTTCAGCCCAAGAGATTTCATTCAGGTAAACGACGGCGTGAATCAGCAGATGATTGAACAAGCGTTGTCGTGGCTGGATGTACAAAAGAGCGATCGGGTGCTGGATCTGTTCTGCGGGATGGGTAACTTCACGCTGCCGTTGGCGCAGAAAGCAGCCAGCGTGGTGGGTGTTGAAGGCGTTGAGGCGCTGGTGGCTAAAGGGCGGGAGAACGCGCGACAGAACGGTTTGCAAAATGTGACATTCTTTCATCAAAACCTTGAGGATGATGTCACTCAGCAGCCGTGGGCGAAACAGGGGTTTGATAAAATTTTGCTCGACCCGGCACGTGCTGGTGCCCCGGGCGTAATGGCACATATTATTAAGCTCGCGCCGAAGCGTGTGGTCTATGTTTCCTGTAACCCGGCGACGCTTGCCCGAGACAGCGAGGCATTAATCAGTGCGGGTTACCAGATTCAGCGTCTGGCAATGCTGGACATGTTCCCGCACACTGGACATCTGGAATCGATGGCGTTGTTTGAGCACATCTAATTTGTTTGGCTTGCCGACTTCGGCAGGCCCTGGTCCCTAAAGGAGAGGACAATGGTTGCGGTAAGAAGTGCACATCTTAATAAAGCTGGTGAGTTTGACCCACAAAAATGGATCGCAAGTCTGGGAATTTCCAGCCAGCAGTCGTGTGAACGCTTAACCGAAACCTGGGCCTACTGTCTGCGTACCACGCAGGGACACACCGATGCTGAACTGCTGCTGTGGCGCGGTATCGAAATGGTCGAAATCTTATCCATGCTCAACATGGATATCGAAACGCTGCAGGCTGCGCTCCTGTTCCCGCTGGCCGATGCGGACGTGGTCTCGGAAGACGTGCTGCGAGAAAGCGTCGGTCAATCCGTTGTCTCGCTGATTCACGGCGTGCGGGATATGGCCGCTATCCGCCAGCTCAAAGCCGCGCAAACCGACTCCGTCTCATCAGAGCAGGTAGATAACGTCCGCCGGATGCTGCTGGCAATGGTGGATGACTTCCGCTGCGTGGTGATCAAGCTGGCTGAGCGCATTGCCCACCTGCGGGAAGTGAAGGATGCGCCAGAAGACGAACGCGTGCTGGCGGCCAAAGAGTGTACAAATATTTATGCACCGCTGGCGAACCGCTTAGGTATCGGTCAGCTGAAGTGGGAGCTGGAGGATTACTGCTTCCGCTATCTGCATCCGGCGGAATACAAGCGCATTGCTAAGCTTCTGCACGAACGCCGTATCGACCGCGAGCACTATATCGACGAATTCGTCGGCGGCCTGCGCCAGTCGATGAAAGAAGAGAACGTGCGCGCCGAGGTGTATGGTCGACCAAAACACATCTACAGCATCTGGCGTAAAATGCAGAAAAAACACCTCGCCTTTGACGAGCTGTTTGACGTGCGCGCCGTACGTATTGTGGCGGAACGTCTGCAGGACTGCTACGCCGCGCTCGGGATAGTGCACACTCACTTCCGCCATCTGCCGGACGAGTTTGATGACTATGTCGCAAACCCGAAACCTAACGGCTACCAGTCTATTCACACCGTTGTGCTTGGCCCTGGCGGCAAAACGGTTGAAATACAGATCCGAACGAAACAGATGCACGAAGACGCCGAGCTGGGCGTGGCCGCGCACTGGAAATACAAAGAGGGTACCTCGGGCGGCGCGCGTTCCGGCCACGAAGACCGCATTGCCTGGCTGCGTAAGCTGATTGCGTGGCAGGAAGAGATGGCCGACTCCGGCGAAATGCTCGACGAAGTGCGCAGCCAGGTCTTTGACGACCGCGTGTACGTCTTTACGCCGAAAGGCGATGTTGTCGATCTGCCAGCCGGTTCAACGCCGCTCGACTTCGCCTACCACATCCACAGCGATGTGGGGCACCGCTGCATCGGTGCGAAAATCGGCGGACGCATCGTGCCGTTCACCTACCAGCTGCAGATGGGCGATCAGATTGAAATCATTACCCAGAAGCAGCCGAATCCAAGCCGCGACTGGCTGAACCCGAACCTCGGTTACGTCACCACCAGCCGCGGGCGCTCGAAAATTCACGCCTGGTTCCGCAAGCAGGATCGTGACAAAAATATCCTTGCCGGTCGCCAAATCCTGGACGACGAGCTGGAGCATATCGGGATCAGCCTGAAAGAGGCAGAGAAGTTCCTGCTGCCGCGCTACAACTTCAACGAGCTTGACGAACTGTTAGCGGCGATTGGCGGGGGTGATATCCGTCTCAACCAGATGGTGAACTTCCTGCAGGCGCAGTTCAATAAGCCAAGTGCGGCAGAGCAGGACGCCGCCGCGCTTAAGCAGCTTCAGCAGAAAACCCACGCCCCACAGCAGCGCAGCAAAGACAATGGCCGCGTGGTTGTAGAAGGTGTCGGGAACCTGATGCACCACATTGCGCGCTGCTGCCAGCCCATCCCGGGTGACGATATTGTCGGCTTTATCACCCAGGGGCGCGGGATCTCCATACACCGCTCAGACTGCGATCAGCTTGCGGAACTGCAGTCCCACGCGCCGGAACGTGTGGTGGATGCGGTATGGGGCGAAAGCTACTCTGCCGGCTACTCGCTGGTGGTACGCGTCACCGCAAACGACCGTAGCGGGCTTCTGCGTGATATCACAACCATTCTCGCTAACGAGAAGGTCAACGTGCTTGGGGTGGCCAGCCGCAGCGATACCCGTGAACAGCTTGCCACCATCGATATGACCATCGAAATCTATAACCTGCAGGTGCTGGGCCGCGTGCTTGGCAAACTGAACCAGGTGCCGGATGTGATTGACGCCCGTCGTCTGCACGGCGGTTAAGCACACTCTTCTGTAGGCCGGGTAAGGCGACGCCGCCACCCGGCATTTTTTTATCAGGACAAATTTATGACTCAAATCGACCGCCTGCTCGGCATTATGAAACGCCTGCGCGACCCGGAAAACGGCTGCCCGTGGGACAAAGAGCAGACTTTCGCCACCATCGCGCCTTACACCCTCGAAGAGACCTATGAAGTGCTGGATGCGATTTCACGCGAGGATTTTGAAGACCTGCGCGGCGAGCTTGGGGACCTGCTTTTCCAGGTTGTGTTCTATGCCCAGATGGCGCAGGAAGAGGGGCGTTTTAATTTTAACGATATTTGCGCCGCCATCAGCGACAAGCTGGAGCGCCGCCATCCGCATATCTTCGCAGATGCCGCTGCTGGCAGCAGCGACGACGTGCTGGCCCGCTGGGAGCAGATCAAAAGCGCCGAGCGCGCTGAAAAATCTCAGCACTCCGCGCTGGACGACATCCCGCTGAACCTGCCTGCGCTGATGCGCGCGCATAAAATCCAGAAACGCTGCTCTGCAGTTGGCTTTGACTGGAACTCCCTTGGCCCAGTGCTTGAAAAAGTGCATGAAGAGATCGACGAAGTGATGCACGAAGCGCAGCAGGCCGTCGTGGATGAAGCAAAGCTGGAGGAGGAGATGGGCGACCTGCTCTTTGCCACCGTCAATCTTTCGCGCCACCTGGGGGTAAAGGCGGAAACTGCCCTGCAAAAAGCCAACATTAAGTTTGAGCGACGCTTCCGTGAGGTTGAGCGTATTGTGGCCTCGCGCGGGCTGGAAATGACGGGAATCGACCTCAATGCGATGGAAGAAGTCTGGCAGGAAGTAAAACGCCAGGAACATGATCTCTAACGGAATTTTGCGATCAAGCGCAATTTGTGTGATTTTTTAAATGACAAGCGCTTGATTTGCGTCAAAAACATTTACCCAAAAGGGGCTATTTTCTCACTCCTTATGTTTGTCATTGCCTGGAAAGGAGACGGAGAATGAAAGTTTGTGGCGCTCGCCGTGTTCGGGTATACTACTTTCCCGTCCTGGTTATTCCATCGTTTCACCCTAACTTCTCAGGTTCAGCATGACAACGAACTATATTTTTGTGACCGGCGGGGTCGTATCCTCTCTGGGTAAAGGCATTGCCGCAGCCTCCCTCGCAGCCATTCTTGAAGCCCGTGGCCTCAATGTGACCATGATGAAACTGGATCCGTACATCAACGTCGATCCGGGCACCATGAGTCCAATCCAACACGGGGAAGTGTTCGTTACTGAAGACGGCGCTGAAACCGATCTGGATCTTGGCCACTACGAGCGTTTCATTCGTACCAAAATGACCCGTCGCAATAACTTTACGACCGGTCGTATTTACTCCGACGTGCTGCGTAAAGAGCGCCGTGGTGACTATCTGGGCGCAACCGTTCAGGTTATCCCACACATCACTAACGCCATTAAAGAACGCATTGTTGCCGGTGGCGAAGGCCACGACGTGGTGCTGGTTGAAATCGGCGGTACGGTAGGTGACATCGAATCCCTGCCGTTCCTCGAAGCGATTCGCCAGCTGGCGGTAGATATTGGACGTGAACACGCGCTGTTCATGCACCTGACGCTGGTGCCGTATATGGCAGCCGCAGGTGAAGTGAAAACCAAGCCGACTCAGCACTCTGTTAAAGAGCTGCTCTCCATCGGTATTCAGCCTGACATCCTGGTTTGCCGCTCCGATCGTGCGGTTCCAGCGAACGAACGTGCGAAAATTGCATTGTTCTGTAACGTGCCGGAAAAAGCCGTTATTTCAATGAAAGATGTCGATTCCATTTATAAAATCCCGGGCCTGTTGAAATCACAGGGCCTGGACGATTATATTTGTAAACGATTCAGCTTGAACTGTCCGGACGCTAACCTGTCTGAATGGGAACAGGTTATCTATGAAGAAGCCAATCCGGCAGGTGAAGTGACTATCGGTATGGTCGGCAAGTACATTGAACTGCCGGATGCCTATAAGTCAGTCATCGAAGCGCTGAAACACGGTGGTCTGAAGAACCGCGTCTCCGTCAACATCAAGCTGATTGATTCACAGGATGTTGAAACGCGTGGCGTCGAAATTCTGAAAGATCTGGACGCTATCCTCATCCCGGGCGGCTTCGGCTACCGCGGTGTTGAAGGCAAGATTGCCACCGCACGCTTTGCGCGTGAAAACAATATTCCATACCTCGGCATTTGTCTGGGTATGCAGGTTGCGCTGATCGAATTTGCGCGCAACGTAGCGGGAATGGAAAACGCGAACTCTACGGAATTTGTGCCAGACTGTAAGTACCCTGTAGTGGCGCTTATCACTGAATGGCGCGACGAAGAAGGTAACGTCGAAGTCCGTACCGAGAAGAGCGATCTGGGTGGCACGATGCGTCTTGGCGCACAGGCCTGCCAGCTGTCCGACGATAGCGTGGTTCGCAAGCTGTATGGCGAATCAACCATCACCGAGCGCCATCGTCACCGCTATGAAGTCAACAACATGTTGTTGAAACCAATTGAAGCTGCGGGTCTGCGTGTTGCGGGCCGTTCCGGGGACGATCAGTTAGTCGAGATCATCGAGGTGCCTAACCATCCATGGTTTGTTGCCTGCCAATTCCACCCGGAATTTACTTCAACCCCACGTGACGGGCATCCGCTGTTTGCAGGCTTCGTGAAAGCCGCCAGCGAGTACCAGAAGCGTCAGGCGAAGTAAAAAAAGTTAGAACGGCAACGCGTACCTTTGGTACGCGTTGTTTGTCTGGAGTTTTAGTTTAACTTGTACTGAGGAAAATCTAATGTCCAAAATCGTTAAAGTCATCGGTCGTGAAATCATCGACTCCCGTGGTAACCCGACCGTTGAAGCCGAAGTTCACCTGGAAGGTGGTTTCGTTGGTATGGCTGCTGCTCCATCAGGTGCTTCTACTGGTTCCCGCGAAGCGCTGGAACTGCGCGATGGCGACAAATCCCGCTTCCTGGGCAAAGGCGTACTGAAAGCGGTTGGCGCTGTAAATGGTCCGATTGCTCAGGCAATCCTTGGCAAAGACGCCAAAGACCAGGCTGGCATCGACAAGATCATGATCGATCTGGACGGTACTGAAAACAAATCTAACTTCGGTGCTAACGCAATTCTGGCTGTTTCCCTGGCGAACGCCAAAGCAGCAGCAGCAGCGAAAGGCCAGCCACTGTTCGAGCACATCGCTGAACTGAACGGCACCCCAGGCAAATACTCTATGCCAGTACCAATGATGAACATCATCAACGGTGGTGAGCACGCGGATAACAACGTTGATATTCAGGAATTCATGATTCAGCCAGTTGGCGCGAAATCCCTGAAAGAAGCGGTACGTATGGGTTCTGAAGTGTTCCATAACCTGGCTAAAGTTCTGAAAGCTAAAGGTATGAACACTGCTGTGGGTGACGAAGGTGGCTACGCGCCAAACCTGGGTTCTAACGCAGAAGCACTGGCTGTTATCGCTGAAGCGGTTAAAGCAGCAGGCTACGAGCTGGGCAAAGACATCACCCTGGCGATGGACTGTGCAGCGTCTGAATTCTACAAAGACGGTAAATACGTTCTGGCTGGCGAAGGCAACAAAGCGTTCACCTCTGAAGAGTTCACTCACTTCCTGGAAGACCTGACCAAACAGTACCCAATCGTTTCTATCGAAGACGGTCTGGACGAGTCTGACTGGGATGGTTTCGCATACCAGACCAAAGTACTGGGCGACAAAATCCAGCTGGTTGGTGACGATCTGTTCGTAACCAACACCAAGATCCTGAAAGAAGGCATCGAGAAAGGCATCGTTAACTCCATCCTGATCAAATTCAACCAGATCGGTTCCCTGACCGAAACTCTGGCTGCGATCAAAATGGCGAAAGACGCTGGCTACACCGCTGTTATCTCTCACCGTTCTGGCGAAACTGAAGACGCTACCATTGCCGACCTGGCTGTGGGTACCGCTGCAGGCCAGATCAAAACCGGTTCTATGAGCCGTTCTGACCGTGTTGCTAAATACAACCAGCTGATTCGTATCGAAGAAGCGCTGGGCGAAAAAGCACCATACAACGGCCTGAAAGAGATCAAAGGCCAGGCATAAGCCTGAACTTTCGTTCTTCTGAGAAACCCGCTTCGGCGGGTTTTTTTATGTCTGAGCTAAAGCAGCTCTCGCACATGACCTTAAGGGCAACATCTGCGATAATTACCGTTCACCCCATTAACAGAGTTGACTATGCAGTACCCGATTAACGAGATGTTCCAGACCCTTCAAGGCGAGGGTTATTTTACCGGCGTTCCCGCCATATTTATTCGTTTACAGGGATGCCCGGTTGGCTGTGCCTGGTGTGATACCAAACACACGTGGGATAAACTCGCAGATCGGGAAGTGTCGCTGTTCAGTATTCTGGCTAAAACCAAAGAGAGCGATAAATGGGGCGCGGGAAGCGCAGAAGATCTGCTGGCCATTATCGGTCGTCAGGGCTGGACGGCGCGCCATGTGGTCATCACCGGCGGCGAACCCTGCATTCATGACCTGACGTCGCTGACCGAGTTGCTCGAAAAAAATGGCTTTAGCTGCCAGATCGAAACCAGCGGAACCCATGAGGTTCGCTGCTCCCATGCGACCTGGGTAACCGTCTCACCAAAAGTGAACATGCGCGGGGGCTACGACGTGCTGTCTCAGGCGCTGGAGCGCGCGGATGAGATAAAACATCCGGTAGGGCGCGTGCGCGATATCGAAGCGCTGGACGAACTGCTGGGGACGCTGACGGATGAAAAACAGCGCGTTATTGCGCTACAGCCGATCAGCCAGAAAGACGACGCGACGCGTTTGTGTATTGAAACCTGTATCGCGCGCAACTGGCGCCTGTCGATGCAGACGCACAAGTACCTGAATATTGCATAAAAAAACCCGGAGGCGCTTGCGCTTTCCGGGCCTGCGATCCAGCCTTTTGTAGGCCGGGTAAGGCGAAGCCGCCCCCCGGCATGCATCACTCTCCGCGATACACGCAGCCTGCGGTGCAGGTCTCTTTGATCGTTACCGCGCTCAGCAGCGGAATCAGCGGTTTCATCTGGTCCCAGATCCATTTCGCCAGCACTTCGCTGGTCGGGTTTTCAAGACCCGGAATATCATTCAGATAGTAGTGATCCAGACGATCGTACGTCGGCTTAAAGGCCGCTTTCAGTTCAGCGAAGTCGATGATCCAACCGGTATGTGGATCGACTTCACCCGTGATTTCAAGACGCACCATAAACGAGTGTCCGTGCAAACGGCCACATTTATGCCCGGCTGGGACGTGTGGAAGATGGTGTGCGGCTTCGAAGATGAAATCTTTAAACAGTGTGGTGGACATCATAGCTCTCAGTAATGCGGAAAAAACCGCCGCATAGTACCGGAAAGCACATTTTTTAGCATTAACTAAAACGGCCTTTACCTTCATGCCTACCGAATCGAAGAAAATGACTGGTTTTTATGGTTATTATTCAATGGATTAGATAATCGTTTTTATCGTTAAGAACGATAACTAAAACAGGTTAGTCCATTTGGTTATTTATTATTTCCATCCCTTCTTTAATTGTTATTATCCTCGCCGTTAACCTTATCTTCAGTTTGGATTTACTCGCTTAAAGTCCGCTTGGCTACTGGAACATAACGACGCATGACAACACAGGCCCCACCTTCAAACCTGCTTCCCCTGAACCCGGAGCAGCTGGCGCGCCTTCAGGCTGCCACCACTGATTTTTCACCCACTCAGCTTGCCTGGGTCTCCGGCTATTTCTGGGGAATGCTCAACCAGCAGCCGGGTGCTGTCGCAACAGCTCCCGCCGCAGCGGTTGAAATTCCTGCCATTACGCTCATCTCCGCCTCGCAAACCGGCAACGCCCGCCGCGTGGCAGAAGCGCTGCGTGATGATTTGCTCGCCGCTAAACTGAACGTGAACCTGGTGAACGCCGGGGATTATAAATTCAAACAAATCGCGTCAGAAAAACTGCTGGTGGTTGTGGCCTCAACGCAGGGTGAAGGTGAACCCGCTGAAGAAGCGGTGGCGCTGCACAAGTTCCTGTTCTCGAAAAAAGCCCCCAAACTGGACGGTACCGCTTTTGCCGTGTTCGGCCTTGGCGATACCTCGTATGAGTTTTTCTGCCAGTCCGGTAAAGACTTTGACAGCAAGCTGGCGGAGCTCGGCGGTGAACGCCTTCTGGACCGCGTGGATGCGGATGTGGATTACCAGCCTGCCGCCGCTGAATGGCGCGCACGCGTGGTTGAGGTGCTGAAAGCACGCGTGCCGAAAGAAACCTCCGCGCAGGCTGCTGTTACCGCAACCGGTGTCGTGAATGACATTCACACCAGTCCGTACACCAAAGAAGCCCCGCTAACCGCAAGCCTGGCGGTTAACCAGAAAATCACCGGCCGTGATTCTGAAAAAGACGTGCGCCATATTGAAATCGACCTGGGCGATTCCGGCCTGCGCTATCAGCCCGGCGATGCGCTGGGCGTCTGGTATCAAAACGATCCGGCGCTGGTGAAAGAGCTGGTTGAGCTGCTGTGGCTGAAGGGCGACGAGCCCGTCACCGTGGAAGGCAAAACGCAGCCGCTTTCCGAAGCGCTGCAGTGGCATTTCGAGCTGACGGTCAATACCGCGAATATCGTCGAAAACTACGCCACCCTGACCCGCAGCGAGTCCCTGCTGCCGCTGGTGGGCGACAAAGCGAAGCTGCAGCATTACGCCGCGACGACGCCAATTGTCGATATGGTGCGTTTCTCTCCGGCTCAGCTGGATGCAGACGCGCTGATTGGCCTGCTGCGCCCCCTGACGCCGCGCCTCTACTCTATCGCCTCTTCGCAGGCGGAAGTGGAGAGCGAAGTGCACGTTACCGTTGGCGTAGTGCGTTATGACGTTGAGGGCCGCCCTCGCGCGGGTGGGGCATCAAGCTTCCTGTCAGACCGTGTCGAAGAAGAGGGCGAAGTACGCGTCTTTATCGAGCACAACGACAACTTCCGCCTGCCGGCCAACCCGGAAACCCCGGTGATTATGATTGGCCCGGGTACCGGCATTGCGCCGTTCCGTTCCTTCATGCAGCAGCGTGCGGCAGACGAAGCGCCGGGTAAAAACTGGCTGTTCTTCGGCAATCCGCACTTCACTGAAGATTTCCTCTACCAGGTTGAGTGGCAGCGCTACGTTAAAGAAGGCGTGCTCTCGCGCATCGATCTGGCCTGGTCCCGTGACCAAAAAGAAAAAGTATACGTACAAGACAAACTGCGCGAACAGGGCGCAGAGCTGTGGCGCTGGATCAATGACGGCGCCCATATTTATGTCTGCGGCGACGCCAATCGCATGGCGAAAGACGTTGAGCAGGCTTTGCTGGAAGTGATTGCCGAATTCGGCGGTATGGATGCCGAAACGGCGGATGAATTTTTAAGTGAGCTGCGCGTTGAGCGCCGTTATCAGCGAGATGTCTACTAATGAGCGAAAAACATCCTGGCCCACTGGTGGTCGAAGGCAAACTGACGGATGCCGAGCGTATGAAGGTAGAGAGTAACTACCTGCGCGGTACCATTGCCGAAGATTTAAATGACGGTCTGACCGGCGGTTTCAAAGGCGACAACTTCCTGCTGATCCGTTTCCACGGTATGTACCAGCAGGACGACCGCGATATCCGCGCCGAGCGTGCTGAACAGAAGCTGGAGCCGCGTCACGCGATGCTGCTGCGCTGCCGCCTGCCGGGTGGCGTCATCACTACCAAACAGTGGCAGGCGATTGATAAATTCGCCCATGACAACACCATTTACGGCAGCATCCGCCTGACAAACCGTCAGACCTTCCAGTTCCACGGTATTCTGAAAAAGAACGTGAAGCCGGTTCACCAGATGCTGCATTCCGTGGGTCTGGACGCGCTGGCGACCGCCAACGACATGAACCGTAACGTGCTCTGCACCTCGAACCCGTATGAGTCAGAGCTGCACGCCGAAGCCTACGAGTGGGCGAAGAAGATCTCTGAGCACCTGCTGCCGCGCACCCGCGCCTATGCGGAGATCTGGCTCGATCAGGAAAAAGTGGCGACCACTGACGAAGAGCCGATCCTCGGCCAGACCTACCTGCCGCGCAAGTTCAAAACCACGGTAGTGATCCCGCCGCAGAACGATATCGATCTGCACGCCAACGACATGAACTTCGTGGCGATTGCCGAAAACGGCAAGCTGATTGGCTTTAACCTGCTGGTGGGCGGCGGCCTGTCCATTGAGCACGGTAACAAGAAAACCTACGCCCGCACCGCGAGCGAATTCGGCTACCTGCCGCTGGAGCACACGCTGGCAGTAGCGGAAGCGGTAGTGACGACCCAGCGCGACTGGGGTAACCGTACCGACCGTAAAAACGCGAAAACCAAATACACCCTGGAGCGCGTGGGCGTTGAGACGTTTAAAGAAGAAGTGGAGCGTCGCGCGGGCATCAAATTTGAGCCGATCCGCCCTTACGAATTTACCGGTCGCGGCGATCGCATTGGCTGGGTAAAAGGCATCGACAATAAATGGCACCTGACGCTGTTTATCGAAAACGGCCGAATTCTGGACTACCCGGGCCGTCCGCTGAAAACCGGTCTGCTGGAAATTGCTAAGATCCATAAAGGCGAGTTCCGCATCACCGCCAACCAGAACCTGATCGTTGCCGGCGTGCCGGATAGCCAGAAGGCGAAGATCGAGAAGCTGGCGCGCGATCATGGGCTGATGAATGCGGTCAAACCGCAGCGCGAAAACTCGATGGCCTGCGTGTCGTTCCCGACCTGCCCGCTGGCGATGGCGGAAGCAGAACGTTTCCTGCCGTCGTTCACCGATAAAGTGGAAGCGATTCTGGAAAAACACGGCGTGCCCGAAGAGCATATTGTGATGCGCGTGACCGGCTGCCCGAACGGCTGTGGCCGTGCGATGCTGGCTGAGCTGGGCCTGGTGGGTAAAGCGCCAGGGCGTTACAACGTGCATCTTGGCGGTAACCGCAGCGGGACGCGGATTCCGCGGATGTATCGCGAAAATATCACGGAACCGGAAATTCTCGATTCCGTTGACGAGCTTGTCGGGCGCTGGGCGAAAGAGCGCGAAGCGGGTGAAGGCTTCGGCGACTTTACGGTGCGTGCGGGCATCATTCGCCCGGTGCTCGATCCCGCGAGGGATTTCTGGGAGTAACATCCCGACGGTATTACAGGTGTTGTAGGCCGGGCAAACGCAGTGCCGCCCGGCAAAACAGGCAAGCGAGGTTCTTATGTCCGTACTCGATCTAAACGCCCTTAATGACCTGCCAAAAGTCGAACGCATTCTGGCGCTGGCAGAAACCAACGCCCAGCTGGAAAAGCTGGATGCCGAAGGGCGTGTGGCGTGGGCGCTGGAAAACCTGCCGGGAGACTACGTGCTCTCGTCGAGCTTTGGTATTCAGGCGGCGGTCAGCCTGCATCTGGTGAATCAGATCCGCCCGGACATTCCGGTGATCCTCACCGATACCGGCTACCTGTTCCCGGAAACCTACCAGTTTATCGACGAGCTGACGGACAAGCTCAAGCTGAATCTGAAAGTCTACCGCGCGGAGCAAAGCGCGGCCTGGCAGGAGGCGCGCTACGGCAAACTGTGGGAGCAGGGCGTTGAGGGCATTGAGAAGTACAATGAAATCAACAAAGTCGAGCCGATGAACCGGGCGCTGAAAGATCTGAACGCGCAAACCTGGTTTGCAGGCCTGCGCCGCGAGCAGTCCGGCAGCCGGGCGACGCTGCCGGTGCTGGCGGTTCAGCGCGGCGTATTTAAAGTGCTGCCGATTATCGACTGGGATAACCGCACTGTGTATCAGTACCTGCAAAAACACGGGCTTAAGTACCATCCGCTGTGGGACCAGGGCTATCTGTCGGTGGGCGATACCCACACCACGCGCAAATGGGAACCGGGAATGGCAGAAGAAGAGACGCGATTCTTTGGGCTGAAGCGCGAGTGCGGATTGCACGAAGGATAATGTCGGTTCGCCCGGTGGCGCTGCGCTTACCGGGCCTACAAAGGTACGAAACGTAGGCCCGGTAAGGCGTAGCCGCCACCGGACTTAACTACCTCAGGCTTTCCCCGCTTTTGCCAGCTCCTTCACCAGCGGCAGCATGACCTTCACTACGTCGCGGCTGCGGTGTTCAATCCGCTGCGGCAGCGCGCGATCAATGTGCTGCTGATTGTCCAGCCTCACGTCGTGCCAGCTTGTCCCGTCCGGGAAGGCTTTGCTTTTGCTGCGCTGCTGATAGCCATCTTTCTTGCCAAGGCCCCAGTTGGTCGCTTCGACGTACAGCACAGGAATGCCCGCTTTATCGAAGACTTCCCCGTCGTTGCAGCAGCCTGTCCCTTTTGGATAATCCGGATTTCCGCCAGGGTTAGTGGTGGCATAAACGCCATGGCTGCGCGCAATTGCCAGCGCCCGATCGCGGGTGAGTTTGCGTACGCTGCTTGGCGTACTTTGCCCGCTGTTGAAATAAAGCCTGTCGCCAACAATTAAGTTATCGAGATTAATCACCAGCAGCGTATTTTTCTTCTCTTCATTGCTCATGCGCTTAAGGAGATTCTCAGCGCCGAGTTTTCCTTCTTCTTCACCGCTGGTTGCAATAAAGCGAATGCCGTACTGCGTCGGAATATTTTTCATTCGTTCAGCCAGCTCAAGCATTACGCCCAAACCCGCTGCGTTATCGTCCATTCCCTGCAGCGTCAGCCCGCCGAGGTTATTATCGGTATCGGCATCGCTCATCGGGGCGAAGGTGTCCAGATGCGCCATAATAATGATCTGTTCGGGCGCCTTCCCTTCGTGCGCAGCGATAACCGTACTGCCGGTCACGTTGTGCCAGTTTTTCGTTTTATTGCGTGAGGTATAGATGTAGCGGCTGTGAAACGAGCGGATATCGCTCTGGTAGCCCATGTCGGCAAACTGCTGGCGGATATAGTCAGCAGAGAGCATCTCCGCAGGGGTGCCGGTCATTCGTCCAGGAAAGACCGTAGCAATATGCCGCGCCTGCATATTGGCGATGTCACCGTACGGTTGGTTTTTTGCCTGAGCCGGAAGGATAAAGCAAACGCCGAGCGCCAGGGCAGCAATACGGTGGCGCATTGCGGAAAACATAGTGAGTCCTTAAAAACTGAGCAAAATTTTAACCCGCTTAGTATGAAACTGCGATCGTGCAGACACAATTTGAATTGCTCTTAAATGCCCGAAATTTCGCGGGTTAAGCACTTTTTGATATTTGCTTTCCCATGGCGTTATTCCATTGAGTAACTACTCATTCCAATTCGTAATTTCATTCGCTCTAAGCCGCCCCCTATAGTCCCACTATTGCTTGTTGTTAGTGAGTTGTTGCCTGTGGACTATCTGCCCTTATTTGCTGCGATTAAAGACAGGCCTGTGCTGGTGGTTGGCACGGGTGAGATTGCCGATCGCAAAATCGCATTTCTGCATCGTGCGGGTGCGCAGGTGCGGGTTGTTGAAGAGGCTGATTTCGACGAGTCACAAATCGACAGCGTGGTGCTGGTAATTGCCGCAACCGAAAACCGCGAACTCAACCGCCGGGTTTCTGACGCGGCGCAGGCCCGCCACCGGCTGGTAAACGTGGTGGATGACCAGCCTTTATGTTCGTTTATCTTCCCGTCGATCGTTGACCGCTCTCCGCTGCTGGTCGCCATCTCATCCGGCGGTACCGCACCGGTGCTGGCGCGCGTGCTGCGGGAAAAAATCGAAGCGTTGCTGCCGACAAGCCTCGGGCGTATGGCAGAGAAAGCCAGCTACTGGCGTAATCACCTGAAAACCCGCCTGACCAGCGTGACGGAACGCCGTCGCTTCTGGGAGCGCGTGTTCCGCGGCCGTTTTGCCAGCCTGATGCATGCCGGGAATGAAACCGCAGCGCAGAAAATTCTCGAAGACGAACTGGATAACCCCGGCAGCAGCGGCGGGGAAATTATTCTGGTCGGCGCAGGGCCGGGCGATGCCGGGCTGCTGACGCTGCGCGGCCTGCAGGTGCTGCAGGACGCAGACGTCGTGTTCTACGACCATCTCGTCACCGACGGCGTGCGCGAGCTGATCCGTCGCGACGCGGAGCAAATCTGCGTGGGGAAACGCGCGGGTGAACACTCCGTACCCCAGCATGACACCAACCAGATGCTCATTGCCGCAGCGAAAGCGGGCAAAACCGTGGTGCGCCTCAAAGGAGGCGATCCGTTCATCTTTGGTCGCGGCGGCGAAGAGCTGCAGGCCGCAGCCGAAGCGGGCGTGCCGTTCCAGGTCGTGCCCGGCATCACGGCGGCGTCAGCGGTGACGGCCTACGCCGGTATTCCGCTTACGCATCGCGATTTCGCCCAGAGCGTGACCTTTGTGACCGGACACTACAAGGCCGACAGCGCGCCGCTCGACTGGACGCACCTCGCCCAGAGCCGACAAACGCTGGCTATTTACATGGGCACGATGAAGGCCGCAGACATCAGCGAGCAGCTTATTCGACACGGTCGCGATGCAGCGACGCCTGTCGCCGTGATCTCCCGCGGCACGCGCGTCGATCAGCACGTCGCTATCGGCACGCTTCACGATCTTGCAACCCTGGCGAAAGACGCCCCCATGCCCGCCCTGATCGTGGTGGGTGAAGTGGTGCAGCTGCACAGCACGCTCGCCTGGTTTCAACACACAACCGACACAGAAGGCTTTGGTTCTTCTGTCGTAAATTTGGCTTAAGGAACGGTTATGGACCAAAAACGACTGACTCACCTGCGGCAACTCGAAGCGGAAAGTATCCATATTATCCGCGAAGTGGCTGCTGAATTCTCAAACCCGGTGATGATGTACTCCATCGGCAAAGACTCCAGCGTGATGCTGCACCTGGCGCGTAAAGCGTTTTACCCGGGTACGCTGCCGTTCCCGCTGCTGCACGTGGATACCGGCTGGAAATTCCGCGAGATGTACGAATTCCGTGACCGTACCGCAAAAGCCTACGGCTGCGAGCTGCTGGTGCATAAAAACCCGGAAGGGGTGGCGATGGGGATTAACCCGTTCGTGCACGGTAGCGCCAAGCACACCGATATCATGAAAACCGAAGGGCTGAAGCAGGCGCTGAACAAATACGGTTTTGATGCGGCCTTCGGCGGCGCGCGCCGTGATGAAGAAAAATCCCGTGCCAAAGAGCGTATCTACTCTTTCCGCGATCGCTTCCACCGCTGGGACCCGAAAAACCAGCGCCCTGAGCTGTGGCACAACTACAACGGCCAGATTAACAAAGGCGAAAGCATTCGCGTCTTTCCGCTCTCTAACTGGACCGAGCTGGATATCTGGCAGTACATCTACCTGGAAAACATCGAGATCGTTCCACTTTACCTGGCGGCAGAGCGCCCGGTGCTGGAACGCGACGGCATGCTGATGATGATCGACGACGATCGCATCGACCTGCAGCCGGGTGAAGAGATTAAACAACAGATGGTGCGTTTCCGCACCCTCGGCTGCTGGCCGCTGACCGGCGCGGTGGAATCCAGCGCGCAAACGCTGCCGGAGATCATCGAAGAGATGCTGGTCTCGACCACCAGCGAGCGACAGGGCCGCGTGATCGACCGCGACCAGGCAGGCTCCATGGAGCTGAAGAAACGTCAGGGTTATTTCTAAGGAGCCGCCATGAACACCACTATTGCTCAACAAATCGCTGATGAAGGCGGCGTAGAAGCCTATCTGCACGCGCAACAGCATAAAAGCCTGCTGCGCTTTCTGACCTGCGGCAGCGTGGATGACGGGAAAAGCACCCTGATTGGCCGCCTGCTGCACGACACCCGCCAGATTTATGAAGACCAGCTCTCTTCTCTGCACAACGACAGCAAGCGTCACGGTACCCAGGGCGAAAAGCTCGACCTGGCGCTGCTGGTAGACGGACTGCAGGCGGAGCGCGAGCAGGGCATCACCATTGACGTGGCCTATCGCTACTTCTCCACCGAGAAGCGCAAATTTATCATCGCCGACACGCCGGGGCATGAGCAGTACACCCGTAACATGGCGACCGGTGCCTCCACCTGCGAGCTGGCGATCCTGCTGATGGACGCCCGTAAAGGCGTGCTGGATCAGACCCGTCGTCACAGCTTTATCTCCACGCTGCTGGGAATCAAACACCTGGTGGTGGCGGTGAACAAAATGGATCTCGTCGACTACAGCGAAGAGACCTTCAACCGTATACGTGAAGAGTACCTGACCTTTGCCGAGCAGCTGCCGGGCAATCTCGATATCCGCTTCGTGCCGCTCTCTGCGCTTGAAGGGGATAACGTCGCGTCCCAGAGCGCAAACATGCCCTGGTACAGCGGCCCGACGCTGCTGGAAGTGCTGGAAACCGTTGAGATCCAGCGCGTGGTCGACACCCAGCCGATGCGTTTCCCGGTGCAGTACGTTAACCGTCCGAACCTCGATTTCCGCGGTTTCTCCGGCACCATTGCCTCTGGCTCGGTGAACGTCGGTCAGCGCGTAAAAGTGCTGCCGTCAGGCGTGGAATCGTCCATCGCCCGCATTGTCACCTTTGATGGCGATCTGCCGGAAGCGGGGGCAGGTGAAGCGGTCACGCTGGTGCTGAAAGACGAAATTGATATCAGCCGGGGCGACCTGCTGGTCGATGCGAGCGAATCGCTGGCAGCCGTTCAGGGGGCTGCCGTAGACGTGGTGTGGATGGCCGAGCAGCCGCTGACGGCAGGCCAGAGCTACGACATTAAAATTGCGGGCAAGAAAACGCGTGCCCGGGTGGACGGCATTCAGTTCCAGGTGGACATCAATAATCTGACTCAACGCGACGTGAGCGAGCTGCCGCTGAACGGCATTGGCCTGGTTGATCTGACCTTCGACGAGCCGCTGGTGCTGGATCAGTATCAGCAGAACCCGGTCACCGGGGGGCTTATCTTTATCGACAGGCTGACCAACGTCACCGTTGGCGCCGGCATGGTGCGCGAGCCAAACGAGCAGGCGGCCGTGGCGTCTGAATTCAGCGCCTTTGAGCTGGAGCTGAACGCGCTGGTGCGTAAGCACTTCCCGCACTGGGGCGCACGCGATCTGCTGGGAGGCAAGTAATGGCCGCCCACGATGAGAACGTCGTCTGGCATCCTCATCCGGTCACCGTCGCCCAGCGCGAACAGCTCCACGGTCACCGTGGGGTTGTGCTGTGGTTTACCGGGCTGTCTGGTTCGGGTAAATCCACGGTGGCAGGCGCGCTGGAAGAGGCGTTGCATCAGCAGGGCGTGAGCACGTACCTGCTGGACGGCGACAACGTGCGTCACGGCCTGTGCAGCGATTTAGGCTTTAGCGACGACGACCGCAAAGAGAACATTCGCCGGGTTGGTGAGGTTGCCAGCCTGATGGCGGATGCCGGGCTGGTGGTGCTGACCGCGTTTATCTCGCCCCACCGCGCGGAGCGCCAGACGGTGCGCGAACGCGTGGGTCAGGATCGCTTTATCGAGGTGTTTGTCGATACGCCGCTGGAGATTTGCGAAGCGCGCGACCCGAAAGGGCTGTACAAGAAAGCGCGTGCCGGAGAACTGCGCAACTTCACCGGAATTGACGCGGTATACGAAGCGCCTGAATCCCCTGAGATTCACCTGGAAGGTCAACAATTGGTAACAAATTTAGTAAGCCAATTATTAGACCTGCTCAGACGGGACGATATTATCAGATCCTGAGACGGTATCGTTCGGGATCTGTCTTCCCGAACGATGAGTCACGGTCACAGGATTAGCTATGCGCAACAGTGAAAATTACATTATTACCACAGTGTCGGAGCCGATAACGCCCGACGACGAGACGACATGGTCCTTTCCTGGGGCCTTCGTCGGCTTCGTCGCGTGGTTGCTGGCGCTGGGCATTCCTTTTCTCATCTACGGTGGGAACACGCTTTTCTTCTTCCTCTACACCTGGCCCTTCTTCCTGGCACTGATGCCCGTCGCGGTTGTCGTCGGCATTGCGCTGCATTCTCTCCTCAATGGCAAACTCCTTTACAGCGCCGTTGTCACGATTGTGACGGTGGTTCTGATGTTTGGTCTGTTATTTTTGTGGCTCATGGGCTAACTTCAGCCATAATTCAAACCGTAACCAACTGTGTGACGATATTGTGCAGGGCGATTCTGCGGAAAAAATGTGGTACATTTGCCCGCGATGTTGCGGCATCTCTGTTACCCCGGCGTAGTGTCCTGGGGAAGTCTTGGGATGAGGATGCCGTTTTTCAGGGGGCAGGATGGGTAAACTAACGCTGCTGTTGCTGGCTTTGCTGGTCTGGCTGCAATATTCGCTGTGGTTCGGTAAAAACGGGCTGCACGACTATAGCCGGGTGAGCGATGACGTCGCGGCCCAGCAGGCAACAAACGCTAAACTTAAGGCGCGTAACGATCAACTCTTTGCTGAAATTGATGACCTCAATGGCGGGCAAGAGGCGATTGAGGAACGCGCGCGCAATGAACTCAGTATGACTAAGCCGGGCGAAACCTTTTATCGTCTGGTTCCGGATGCGTCTAAACGCAATCAGGGCTCAGCACAAAACAATCGATAATCAGGCCCAGGATTACGACATGGCAGTAACTTTTTCGGACGTATGCGCCGTGGTGCCGGCCGCAGGTTTTGGCCGGCGCATGCAGACAGAATGTCCCAAGCAGTACCTCTCGATTGGCGATAAAACGATCCTCGAACACTCCGTGGCGGCGCTGCTGGCGCATCCACGGGTGACGCACGTCGTGATCGCCATCAGCCCAGGCGATGCGCGTTTCGCGCAGCTACCGCTGGCAAACCACCCGCAAATTACCGTCGTTGACGGCGGCGCCGAACGCGCCGACTCCGTGCTGGCGGGCATTCAGGCTGCGGGTCACGCGCAATGGGTGCTGGTCCATGACGCCGCGCGCCCGTGCCTGCATCAGGACGATCTTGCGCGTCTGCTGGCCCTCAGCGAAACAAGCAGGGTCGGTGGCATTCTCGCCGCTCCGGTGCGCGATACCATGAAGCGCGCCGAGCCGGGCAGGCAGGCCATCGCCCATACCGTTGAGCGCGTCGATCTCTGGCACGCGCTGACGCCACAGTTTTTCCCCCGCGAACTCCTCCATGACTGCTTAACGCGTGCGCTTAAAGAGGGCGCGACCATCACGGACGAAGCCTCCGCGCTGGAGTATTGCGGTTTTCACCCTGAGCTTGTTGAAGGACGCGCTGATAATATAAAAGTGACGCGCCCGGAAGATTTACAGCTCGCGGAATTTTATCTTACCCGTTCGACCCATCAGGAGAAGGCATAATGCGAATTGGACACGGTTTTGATGTACACGCCTTTGGCGGAGAAGGCCCAATTATCATTGGCGGCGTACGTATCCCTTACGAAAAAGGGCTGCTGGCGCATTCTGATGGCGACGTGGCGCTACACGCCTTAACCGATGCCTTGCTCGGTGCTGCGGCACTCGGCGATATCGGCAAACTGTTCCCGGACACCGACCCGGCGTTCAAAGGGGCAGACAGCCGTGAGCTGCTGCGCGAAGCCTGGCGCCGTATTCAGGCCAAAGGCTACGCCCTGGGTAACGTTGACGTAACGATCATCGCGCAGGCACCGAAAATGCTGCCGCACATCCCGCAGATGCGCGTGTTTATCACTGAAGATCTGGGCTGCCACATGGATGACGTTAACGTCAAAGCCACCACCACCGAGAAGCTGGGCTTTACCGGTCGCGGCGAAGGCATTGCCTGTGAGGCCGTTGCGCTGCTGGTGAAGGCGGCAAAATGACAGACTTCGACGACCTGACGTATCTGCACGGTAAACCACAGGGAAGCGGCCTGCTGAAAGCCAGCCCGGAAGATTTTGTGGTGGTGGAGGATTTAGGCTTTGAGCCGGACGGTGAAGGCGAACATCTCCTGGTGCGTATTCTGAAAAACGGCTGCAACACCCGGTTTGTGGCCGACGCGCTGGCAAAATTCCTCAAAATTCACGCCCGTGAAGTCAGCTTCGCCGGGCAGAAGGACAAACACGCCGTCACCGAGCAGTGGCTCTGCGCGCGCGTGCCTGGCAACGTAATGCCTGATTTAAGCAAATTTGAGCTTGAAGGCTGTAAAGTGCTGGAGTACGCCCGCCACAAGCGCAAGCTGCGTCTGGGGGCGTTGAAAGGTAACGCCTTTACCCTGGTGCTGCGTGAAGTAACCAATCGCGATGACGTTGAGAAGCGTTTAAACGCGATTAACGAACAGGGCGTACCGAACTACTTTGGCGCACAGCGCTTTGGCATTGGCGGCAGTAACCTGCAGGGCGCGCTGCGCTGGGCGCAAAGCGATGCCCCGGTGCGCGACAGGAATAAACGCAGTTTTTGGTTGTCGGCAGCACGCAGCGCGTTGTTTAATCAGATTGTGAGCGAACGACTGAAAAAAACGGACGCGAATCAAGTTGTTGTCGGCGATGCGCTACAATTAGCGGGACGCGGAAGCTGGTTTGTGGCAACGGCTGAGGAAATGGCCGATGTCCAGTCGCGCGTGGAGGCCAAAACCCTGATGATTACCGCCGCGTTGCCCGGTACGGGCGACTGGGGGCCGCAGGGGGATGCGCTGGCCGCCGAGCAGGCCGCCGTGGCGGATGCGCCAGAATTACAATCATTGCTGGTGCGGGAAAAAGTCGAAGCGGCACGCCGTGCGATGCTGCTCTACCCGCAGCAGTTAAGCTGGAACTGGTGGGATGACGTGACCGTCGAGTTACGCTTCTGGCTGCCGGCAGGTAGCTTTGCCACCAGTGTTGTCAGGGAACTTATCAACACGTCGGGTGATTATGCGAATATTGCTGAGTAACGATGACGGGATCCATGCGCCGGGCATTCAGACGCTGGCGAAACACCTCCGTGAATTTGCGGATGTGCAGGTTGTGGCACCCGATCGTAACCGCAGCGGGGCGTCTAACTCATTGACGCTCGAGTCGTCGCTTCGCACCTTTACCTTTGATAACGGCGATATCGCCGTGCAGATGGGCACGCCGACGGACTGCGTCTTTCTCGGCGTGAATGCGCTGATGCGTCCGCGTCCGGATATTGTGGTCTCGGGTATTAATGCCGGACCGAATCTTGGTGATGACGTTATCTATTCGGGCACCGTGGCGGCAGCAATGGAAGGCCGTCATTTGGGTTTCCCGGCGCTGGCGGTGTCGTTAAACGGCCACAAGCACTACGACACGGCGGCAGCGGTGACCTGTTCTCTCCTCCGTGGGCTGGGGCGCGAACCCCTGCGTACCGGTCGTATCCTGAATATCAACGTGCCTGACCTGCCCCTTGATGAGATCAAAGGGATCCGCGTGACGCGCTGCGGCAGCCGTCATCCAGCCGATCAGGTGATCCCGCAGCAGGATCCCCGCGGCAACACCCTTTACTGGATCGGTCCTCCGGGTGAAAAATGCGATGCCGGGCCAGATACTGACTTTGCCGCTGTGGATGAAGGGTACGTTTCCGTTACGCCGCTGCACGTAGATTTAACCGCTTATAGCGCGCATGAGGTGGTGTCGGACTGGTTAGATCGGGTCGGAGTGAACGTGCAATGGTAAGTAAACGTGTACATGCGCTTCTGGAACAACTGCGTGCTCAGGGGATCACGAACGAGCATGTACTGGATGCGCTTGCTCAGGTTCCCCGTGAGAAGTTTGTAGACGAGGCGTTTGAACACAAAGCGTGGGAAAACGTGGCGCTGCCCATCGGGCAAGGCCAGACCATTTCGCAGCCCTACATGGTGGCGCGCATGACGGAGCTGCTGGAGCTAACCCCGGAATCCCGCGTGCTGGAAATTGGCACCGGCTCGGGGTACCAAACCGCGATCCTGGCGCATCTGGTTCACCATGTATGCTCAGTTGAGCGTATCAAAGGGTTACAGTGGCAGGCGCGCCGTCGCCTGAAACAACTTGATTTACATAATGTTTCGACACGCCACGGCGATGGATGGCAGGGTTGGCAGGCTCGCGCCCCGTTTGACGCCATCATCGTCACGGCGGCGCCACCTGAAATTCCCGCTGCGCTTCTGGCGCAGCTTGACGAGGGTGGCATTCTTGTTTTGCCCGTGGGGGACGAACAGCAGCTGTTGAAGCGCGTTCGTCGGCGCGGCGGCGAGTTTATTATCGATACCGTAGAAGCCGTGCGCTTCGTCCCCCTTGTTAAGGGGGAGTTGGCCTGAGACTCGGATTTATCCAGGGTTATTAAGGCAAATTCAGCGTATGGTGTGGCGCAAAAGGTTCGTGCCATCACGGTTATTTTAAGTCACTGGTAGTTAACACATTCCTGGGGGATAAATGAGCGCGGGAAGCCCAAAATTCACCATCAGCCGTGTTGCGGCATTATCACTGGTTTCTCTATGGCTGGCAGGCTGTACAAGTTCGAATAACGCGCCTGCGCCGGTAAGCTCCGTCGGCGGGAACAGCGGATCGGGTAACACGTCCAGCGGAATGTTGATCACCCCTCCGCCTAAAATGGGCGCGTCTACGGCGCAGCAAACTCCGCAGATCCAGCCTGTTCAGCAGCCTGTATCCCAGCCAACACAAATACAGCCAGTGCAACAGCCTGTTCAGACCGAAAATGGCCGCATAGTGTATAACCGTAAGTATGGGAACATTCCGAAAGGAAGCTATACGGGCGGCAGTACCTATACGGTGAAACGCGGCGATACGCTCTTCTACATTGCCTGGATCACCGGGAACGATTTCCGTGACCTGGCACAGCGTAATAACGTGCAGGCCCCGTATGGACTGGAAGTCGGACAAACGCTTCAGGTTGGCAACGCGACGGGTACGCCGCTCACGCCGGGTAACTCTGTTTCTGCTGCCGACGTCACGGCGCAAAATAACAGCGTTAAGCCTGCACAAAAAACCACCACGGTAGTTGCTTCGCAACCTGTAATTACGTATTCTGAGGATTCAGGTGATCAGAGTGCTAACAAAATGTTGCCGAATAATAAAGGTACTGCGACGGTTGTCACAGCACCGGTTACGGCACCTGTGGTTAGCTCTACCGAGCCGACTGCCAGCAGTATGAGTTCCAGTTCGCCAATCTCCACCTGGCGCTGGCCGACTGACGGTAAGGTTATCGAGAACTTCTCTTCCTCCGAGGGGGGAAATAAAGGGATCGATATCGCAGGAAGTAAGGGACAGGCTATCATCGCGACCGCAGACGGACGCGTTGTGTATGCCGGTAACGCTCTGCGCGGTTACGGTAATCTTATTATCATAAAACATAACGATGATTACCTGAGTGCCTACGCCCATAACGATACAATGCTGGTCCGGGAGCAACAAGAAATCAAGGCGGGGCAGAAAATCGCTACCATGGGTAGCACCGGCACCAGTTCTACACGCTTGCATTTTGAAATTCGTTACAAGGGGAAATCCGTAAACCCGCTGCAGTATTTGCCGCAGCGATAATTTGACGGGGCATGCCAGCCAGGATGTCTCGTTCAGGGATCACGGGTAGGAGCCACCTTTATGAGTCAGAATACGCTGAAAGTTCATGATCTAAATGAAGATGCGGAATTTGATGAGAACGGAGCAGAGGCTTTTGACGAAAAAGCCTTAGTAGAAGAGGAACCCAGTGATAACGATTTGGCTGAAGAAGAGCTGTTATCGCAGGGCGCCACACAGCGTGTACTGGACGCGACTCAGCTTTACCTTGGGGAGATTGGTTACTCCCCACTGTTAACGGCCGAAGAAGAAGTCTATTTTGCACGTCGTGCTTTGCGTGGAGATGTTGCCTCGCGCCGCCGCATGATTGAAAGTAACTTGCGTCTGGTCGTGAAAATTGCCCGCCGTTACGGCAATCGTGGTCTGGCTCTGCTGGACCTGATTGAAGAGGGCAACTTAGGTCTCATCCGCGCAGTTGAGAAGTTTGACCCGGAACGCGGGTTCCGTTTCTCAACCTACGCGACCTGGTGGATTCGTCAGACCATCGAACGGGCAATTATGAACCAAACCCGTACGATTCGACTGCCGATCCACATCGTCAAAGAGCTGAACGTCTATCTGCGTACCGCGCGCGAGTTGTCCCATAAGCTGGACCACGAGCCAAGTGCGGAAGAGATCGCCGAGCAGCTTGATAAACCGGTTGATGACGTAAGCCGTATGCTGCGTCTCAACGAGCGCATTACCTCAGTTGACACCCCGTTGGGTGGCGACTCCGAAAAAGCGCTGCTGGATATTCTGGCCGATGAAAAAGACAACGGCCCGGAAGACACCACGCAGGACGATGACATGAAACAGAGCATCGTCAAATGGCTGTTCGAACTGAACGCCAAACAGCGTGAAGTGCTGGCACGTCGTTTCGGTTTACTGGGGTACGAAGCTGCGACACTGGAAGACGTCGGCCGTGAAATTGGCCTGACCCGCGAACGTGTTCGTCAGATTCAGGTTGAAGGTCTGCGTCGCCTGCGTGAAATCCTGCAGGGGCAAGGGCTGAACATCGAAGCGCTGTTCCGCGAATAAGCAACCATTCGTCAAAAAAGGCCCGTCGTGAGACGGGCCTTTTTCTTTTGCGCTACGGCTGCGCCGTTTCATGCAGCAAACGCCAGGTAATGTTGTTTCCTTCCTGATTAAGCACCGCGGTTGACCAGCGCACGTTGACGGGCTGATCCGGCCGGGTTTGCGTTTCGCGATAGTGAAGTACCGCGCCGTTATCCCATGCTTGCAGCGTCGTTAACGCATCGATGGTAATTTTCAGGCCAGGTCGGCTCGCGCGCTGCGCGTCAAGGAAGCTGACCAGGGCGCTGTGGTCTAAGTGGGCACCGCTCGGTGGAACCATCAGAAAGTCCGGGCGGAAACGGGCGGCCAGGGCGGCTACATCACCTTTTCCTGCACCTAACCAGTTCTCAAGTGCGACGTGGATGTCGATAATTTCATGTTCGAAATGCGTCATGGTTTCTCCTGATGCAGCTGCGTAAGCACCTGCGCGTTGTTAAGACGGAAAACGTAAAGTACCGGCAGTAAGGTCATGGCTGCGGCAAAGATAAACATCCCGTGCCAGGCGGCGAGCGGAGCAAGACAAGCCTGCATGGTGCTCAGCACCTGGGCCAGCAGCAGGGCGCCGGCAAAAAAGCTCAGCTGGCGATTAAGGTTCCACAGCGCGCTGGCATCAGGCATATCCTCTTGTCGCGTTGTCAGAAAGGCGCTGCTCTGAGCCGTGCTGCTGCACAGGCTTCCTCCTGCGCCCATCAGCGTAAACGCAACGACGGGCAGCAGCGTGGCTGAACTGACGTTAATCAAAAGCAGAATGCCCGTCGCCTGCAAAAGGCAGCCAATGACGACCAGAGGCCGGGGGCCGATACGGTTGAAATAGCGTCCCGTCGCCGTAATGGCGATAAAAGATGCCACCGACCAGGGCAGCATAAGCATGCCCGTTGCGCTGGGCGTCATGCCCGCTTCGCTCTGAAGGTAATACATTCCCGTTACGTTTACGCCAATAAAGATGCCGGGTACGCACAAATAGATCAGCATGGAAAAGCGCATCAGCGGGTTCGCCAGCAAAGAGAGGTTCAGTAGCCTGGCTGTTTTAACCGGCGGCGCTTCAGTTTTGAGCCACGCGCAGGCCAACGCGAAAGTAACGATAGCGACGGGTAGCGTGGCAAAAAATATCCAGCGCCAGCTAAAAGCTTGAACCAGCGCACCGCCCACCGCCGGGGAACAGGCAGGGGCAAGCAGTGCGACCAGCATCACCGCCGAGGAGAGTCTGGCGCGTTCGTGAGGCTTGAACTGTTGCCAGGTCAGCGCCTGTCCGACCGGGATCAGCAACCCGCCACCGACGCCCTGCAGCGCGCGCCAGGCAATCAGACTTTCCAGCGAAGAGGACAGTCCCGCCGCCGCTGAGGCCGCGCTGAAGAGGACCAGGGAGAGAAGAATGATGCGCTTCGGCCCGAGGCGGCGCGTCAGGATGCTGCTGAAAGGGATGACGAGCGTCAGGCCGGCAGTGTACCCGTTACTCACCCATGCAAGCGCGGAAGGGGTGGCGTTAAACGCGTGAGCCATTGCCGGAAAGGCGACGCTGGCGATAAACATGTTAATCAAATCAAGGAACAAGCCAAGCAGAAAGACCAAGGCAATTTTGCTGCGATACGTCATGGTGGATCCTCCGGTGAGGTGGCGTATCGTATCGGCCCGCACGCCGCGGATAAACGCGACAAAGCACGATATACTGTCAAAAATATTTTGACAGTAAGCAAGGAAAACTATGCTCAATTTACACCGTACGGCGATGTTCATCGCCGTAGCGGACACCGGTAGCTTCACCACTGCGGCGGAGGCGATGGGGCTGACAAAAGCGGTCGTCAGTTTCAATATTCGTCAGCTTGAAGAGGAGCTGGGGGTTACGCTGCTGCTGAGGTCCACCCGACGCCTGACGTTGACCGAGGCGGGAAGGCTGTTTCATCAGCGAAGCGTGAGGCTTTTAAGGGAGGCTGAGCAACTGCAGGATGACGTACGCGCCAACCATACCGGTCTGACGGGGGATTTTCGGATCACCACTACGCCCGAGTATGGCACGCAGGTCGTCGTTCCTTTGCTGGCTGAATTCAGTCAGCAGCACCCAGACCTTCGCGTGCGTCACGTCTCGTCCTCTTTGCATGCTGACCTTATCTCAGAGCGCTTTGACGTCGCCATCCGGCTGGGAACGCTCGCAGATTCGCGCTACCGCGCCGCATTGATTACCACCTTTAATATAGTGCCCGTGGCGACGCCGGGTTGGCTGGTAAATCATCGGGTGGCGTCGCTGGAACAGCTGGCAGAAGCCGACTGGATTATTCACGAGCGCCTGGCTTCGCCGCTGCGCTGGCAGGTAAAGGACGCCGATGAAAGACCGGTTTCCTTTGAGATTAAGCACGCACCGCGCCTGTATGCAGACAGCGCGCAGGTGCTGATGGCTTTCGCCCTGGCGGGCGGTGGAGTAGCGCTGCTGCCTGAGTGGCTGGTGCGAAACGCCCTGGATGCGGGAGATCTGGTATCGCTCTTACCGGAATATACGTTTGCTCAGCAGGGTATCTATGCCGTCTATCCCGATGCCCGGCATGTGCCCGCGAAAGTACGAACCTTTATCGATTTTATGCGCGCCAGGGTTAATTAATCAGGCATCATCTTTTTAATAAGCGCTGCAAATTGCTCCCGTTCAGCCCCGCTGAGGCGCCCTAAAAACGCCTCATCGACCTCGTTCCCAATCGGCTTACAGCGCTCAAGCAAGGCTTTTCCATCAGCCGTCAGGAAGATAAACCGGCGACGCTTATCGGCAGGGTCGTGCTCGCGCTTGACCAGGCCGCGCGCCTCCATGCGGCTGAGCATTTCTGCCAGCGTCGCCTTGGTGCTAACTGCGACTTCCGTCAGTGCGACCTGCTCAATGCCAGGATTTTCCGCAATAGACCGCATTACCGCGTATTGCGGCTTGGTAAGCTCTGGCAAAGCATGTTGCCAGTGGGCGGTATGCTGTTGAAAAAGCTGGCGTAACAGGTGAAACGCTTCTTGTCTAAGCTCCATGAACACTCCGACGAAAAATAACTTCCTCTATGATAGCCGCTATCGCCCGGGATTTTAACGCGGGAGTTTTTAGCAATTCGTGTGATCGCATACGAACGATCTTGTCAGAAGACCGATCCGGGAGTAGTTTACTCATAATGTTCGTATGCGAACAAATGAATTGAGGTGTTGAATGAGATTGATAGTGGGAATGACCGGCGCAACGGGGGCGCCGCTGGGCGTGGCGCTGCTTGAGGCGCTGCGCGAAATGCCAGAGGTGGAGACCCATCTGGTGATGTCTAAGTGGGCGAAGACCACCATTGAACTGGAAACGCCCTATACGGCACAGGACGTTGCCGCGCTGGCGGATGTTGTCCACAGCCCGGCCGATCAGGCTGCCACAATCTCATCCGGCTCGTTTCGTACCGAGGGCATGATCGTCATTCCGTGCAGCATGAAAACGCTGGCGGGTATCCGTTCGGGCTATGCCGAAGGGCTGGTGGGGCGCGCGGCTGATGTCGTCCTGAAAGAGGGGCGCAAGCTGGTGCTGGTTCCCCGTGAGACGCCGCTCAGCACTATCCATCTTGAGAACATGCTTGCCCTTTCGCGCATGGGCGTGGCGATGGTGCCCCCTATGCCCGCGTACTACAACCACCCGCAAACCGCCGATGATATTACCCAGCATATCGTGACCCGCGTGCTCGATCAGTTTGGTCTGGAGCATAAAAAAGCGCGTCGATGGAACGGCCTGCGGGCGGCTAAACATTTTTCACAGGAGACAAAAGATGGCATTTGATGATTTGAGAAGCTTCCTGCAGGCGCTCGAAGAGCAAGGGCAGCTGCTGAGAATAGAGGAAGAGGTTAACGCTGAGCCGGATCTGGCGGCGGCCGCTAACGCCACTGGCCGCATTGGCGACGGCGCGCCCGCGCTGTGGTTCGACAATATTCGTGGCTTCACCGATGCCCGCGTGGTGATGAACACCATCGGCTCCTGGCAGAACCACGCTATTTCGATGGGGCTGCCCGCGAATACGCCGGTGAAAAAGCAGATTGACGAGTTCATTCGCCGCTGGGATAAATTTCCGATTGCGCCAGAGCGTCGCGCTAACCCGGCGTGGGCGCAGAATACCGTAGACGGTGAAGACATCAACCTGTTCGATATTCTGCCGCTGTTCCGCCTGAACGACGGCGACGGGGGTTTCTATCTCGATAAAGCGTGCGTCGTCTCGCGCGATCCGCTTGACCCGGATCACTTCGGCAAGCAGAACGTCGGGATCTATCGCATGGAGGTGAAGGGCAAGCGTAAGCTCGGCCTGCAGCCGGTGCCGATGCACGATATTGCGCTGCATCTGCATAAAGCGGAAGAGCGTGGTGAAGATCTGCCGATTGCCATTACCCTGGGCAACGACCCGATCATTACGCTGATGGGTGCAACGCCGCTGAAGTACGATCAGTCCGAGTACGAAATGGCCGGCGCGCTGCGCGAAAGTCCGTATCCGATTGCGACCGCGCCGCTGACCGGGTTCGATGTGCCGTGGGGTTCTGAAGTGATCCTGGAAGGGGTGATTGAGGGGCGTAAACGGGAAATTGAAGGGCCGTTTGGTGAATTTACCGGACACTATTCCGGTGGCCGTAATATGACGGTTGTGCGTATCGATAAAGTCTCTTACCGCACGAAGCCGATTTTTGAATCCCTTTACCTGGGCATGCCGTGGACCGAGATCGACTACCTGATGGGCCCGGCAACCTGCGTGCCGCTCTACCAGCAGCTGAAAGCTGAATTCCCGGAAGTGCAGGCGGTAAATGCCATGTACACCCACGGCCTGCTGGCCATTATCTCCACCAAAAAACGCTATGGCGGCTTTGCCCGTGCCGTTGGGCTACGCGCCATGACCACGCCTCACGGTCTGGGCTACGTGAAGATGGTGATCATGGTGGATGAGGACGTCGACCCGTTCAACCTCCCGCAGGTGATGTGGGCGCTGTCGTCGAAGGTGAACCCGGCGGGGGATTTGGTGCAGCTACCGAACATGTCGGTGCTGGAACTTGACCCAGGCTCCAGCCCGGCAGGTATAACCGACAAGCTGATTATTGATGCCACCACGCCTGTGGCGCCGGACAACCGTGGTCACTATAGCCAGCCGGTACAGGATCTCCCTGAAACCAAAGCCTGGGCTGAAAAATTGACCGCGATGCTGGCAGCACGCCAATAAGGAGGAAATGATGATTTGTCCACGTTGTGCCGATGAGCATATTGAAGTGATGGCGACGTCACCGGTGAAAGGTGTCTGGACCGTCTACCAGTGCCAGCACTGTCTGTATACCTGGCGTGATACCGAACCCTTGCGCCGTACCAGCCGAGAGCACTATCCGGAAGCGTTCCGCATGACGCAGAAAGATATTGACGAGGCGCCGCAGGTGCCGACGATCCCGCCGCTGTTGTAAAAAAAAGCCCGGTGGCGCTGCGCTTACCGGGCCTACGGTTTTGTAGGTCGGGTAAGGCGAAGCCGCCACCCGACAAAACAGACCGCAGAAAACTAAACCAGACTCTTCAACCGATAAATCCACTCCAGTGCCTGACGCGGCGTCAGCGAATCCGGGTCGAGGTTCTCCAGCGCTTCGACGGCAGGCGACGTCTCTTCCGCAGGCGCCAGCAGCGACATCTGCGTGCCATCAACCTGCGTGGCCGCCGCATTTGGCGACAGGCTTTCCAGTTCACGCAGTTTCTGACGCGCGCGTTTGATCACGTCTTTTGGTACACCCGCCAGTGCCGCAACGGCCAGACCATAGCTTTTGCTCGCTGCGCCATCCTGCACCGTGTGCATAAAGGCGATCGTGTCTCCGTGTTCCAGCGCGTCGAGGTGGACGTTGGCTACGCCCTCCATTTTCTCTGGCAGCTGCGTCAGTTCGAAATAGTGCGTGGCGAACAGGGTCATTGCTTTGATTTTATTGGCCAGGCTCTCAGCGCAGGCCCACGCCAGCGACAGGCCGTCATAGGTCGACGTACCGCGTCCGACTTCGTCCATCAGCACCAGGCTGTGTTCCGTCGCGTTATGCAGGATGTTGGCCGTTTCAGTCATCTCAACCATAAAGGTTGAGCGTCCGCTTGCCAGATCGTCCGCCGCACCCACGCGGGTAAAGATACGGTCGATTGGCCCAATCTCCACGCTTTGCGCGGGAACGTAACTGCCGATGTACGCGAGGAGGGCGATTAGCGCCGTCTGGCGCATATAGGTACTTTTACCGCCCATATTCGGACCGGTAATGATCAGCATTCTTCGCTGAGGCGCGAGGCTCAGGGGGTTAGCGATGAACGGCTCGTGGAGCACCTGTTCCACTACCGGATGGCGACCTTCGGTAATGCGAATGCCGGGCTTATCGGTAAAGGTCGGGCAGGTATAGTTCAGCGTTTCAGCACGCTCGGCCAGGTTTACCAGCACGTCCAGTTCTGCCAGCGCGCCGGCGCTTAGCTGCAGATCTGCCAGGTGCGGCATCAGCATGTCAAACAGCTCGTCATACAGCTGTTTTTCCAGCGCCAGGGCTTTGCCTTTCGAGGTGAGAACCTTGTCCTCGTACTCTTTCAGCTCTGGAATAATGTAGCGTTCAGCGTTTTTCAGCGTCTGACGACGCACGTAGTGGATAGGCGCCATATGGCTCTGCCCGCGGCTGATCTGGATGTAGTAGCCATGTACCGCGTTATATCCCACCTTGAGGGTGTCGAGGCCCAGACGTTCGCGCTCGCGGATTTCCAGCTTATCCAGGTAGTCCGTTGCGCCGTCGGCCAGCGCGCGCCATTCGTCCAGCTCTTCGTTGTAGCCGGGAGCAATCACGCCGCCATCGCGCACTAAGACCGGCGGCGCGTCAATGATGGCGCGCTCCAGTAATTCACGCAGTTCGGTGAACTCGCCCATCGTCTCGCGAAGTTTCTGTACCGGCGCGCTATCGACGTCACGCAGCTGGGCACGCAGCTCCGGTAACTGCTGGAACGCATGACGCATGCGCGCAAGATCGCGTGGGCGGGCTGTGCGCAGTGCCAGGCGGGCAAGAATACGCTCAAGATCGCCGACCTGACGCAGCACCGGCTGCAGTTCGGTATAGCTATCCTGCAAGGCGGCAATGGTTTGCTGGCGCCCCATAAGCGTAGCGGTATCGCGAACCGGCATATGCAGCCAGCGTTTCAGCATGCGGCTACCCATCGGCGTCACCGTACTGTCGAGGACCGACGCGAGCGTATTTTCTACGCCACCCGCCAGGTTCTGCGTGATCTCCAGGTTACGGCGCGTGGCCGCATCCATGATGATGCTGTCCTGCTGACGCTCCATGGTGATAGAGCGAATATGCGGCAGAGAAGTACGCTGGGTATCCTTCACATACTGCAGCAGGCAGCCCGCTGCGCAGAGCCCGCGTGGCGCGTTTTCTACGCCAAAGCCAATCAGGTCTCGCGTGCCAAACTGCAGGTTCAGCTGCTGGCGTGCGGTCTCAATCTCAAATTCCCACAGCGGACGACGGCGCAAACCGCGGCGTCCCTCAATAAGCGCGGTCTCGGCGAAGTCTTCGGCGTAAAGCAGTTCAGCCGGATTGGTACGCTGGAGCTCTGCGGCCATGGTTTCACGGTCAGCCGGTTCGCTCAGGCGAAAACGCCCGGAGCTGATATCCAGCGTTGCGTAGCCAAACCCTTTGCCATCCTGCCACAGCGCAGCCAGCAGGTTATCCTGACGCTCCTGCAGCAAGGCTTCATCGCTGATGGTGCCGGGCGTGACGATGCGCACGACTTTGCGCTCAACCGGGCCTTTTGAGGTGGCCGGGTCGCCGATCTGTTCGCAAATAGCGACGGATTCACCCTGGTTCACCAGTTTCGCCAGATAGTTTTCTACCGCGTGATGCGGGATACCTGCCATAGGGATGGGTTCGCCTGCCGATGCGCCACGTTTGGTCAGCGAGATGTCGAGCAGCTGCGATGCGCGCTTAGCATCGTCATAAAACAGCTCGTAAAAATCGCCCATACGGTAAAACAGCAGAATTTCCGGATGTTGTGCTTTCAGCTTCAGATACTGCTGCATCATGGGGGTGTGGGCGTCGAAATTCTCTAGTGTACTCATCAGTTTATGATATCCATTTTCTTAAATTTTAATGAGTTAGTGATGTTTGTTGTTCTCATTGAGTTTCACTTTGTCTCATTGGATCTCAGGAAATCCTACATTTAAATGTAGGTTAAAGTGTAGCTTGCCAACCTATAGCCTGGTAGAATATGGCTACATACAGCACAACCTACATTTCGTTTCATAAATGCGTAGGGAGCATGATAACGGAGTCTTTATGGCAGGAAAACAAGAGGCAAAGCCACTTTCGTTTAAAGCGGTAGAAATGATGAAGCCTGGCGACAAAGATAAGGCTGATATAGGCGAAAATCGTGGCTTACGTGTCTCCTGCGGTGCAACTGGGGTTAAGTCTTTTTTCTACCGTTACACAAGTCCTCTGACTGGCAAGCTTGCTCAGGTTAAAATTGGTAACTTCCCGCAGACTTCTCTCGCCGCTGCACGTCTTAAACTCCACGAATTAAAGCTCCTCCGACAGGAAGGTCGGTGCCCTGCGACTGAACTCAAAAAAGATAAGCTCCAGCGTGCGATTGAATCTGAACAAGCTAAGATCCCTGAATTGACCGTACAGGGATTAGTTGAACTGTATCTTACTGAACGTATTGAGGATCGTAAAACGAAGGACGGAAAGATCATACCCGGTGCCAGAAAGCCGAAAGGGCAGGCTGAGGTTCGTCGTACTCTCTATGGTGACGCTGTTAAAAGCTTAGGAACCCGGAATGCTGCTGAGATTACGCGCCAGGATGTCATTAATTTAATCAATGGCATTGTAGCTCGAGGGGCAACCGTACAGGCAGGGAATGTACTGAGGGAGCTTTCACTTGCATATGAATTTGCAATTGGCCTCGGGCGCTTTGATGACAGTTTTGCGAATCCAGCGTTGTTAGCAAAATCCAGCTTACGACAGACAAGAATCAAGCTCACAAATGGACGTGGAACACGAGTACTGAGTGAGGACGAGCTTGCAAAATTCCTTAAATGGCTTCCGGGTTCGGCTTATACGCCAACGATCAAAAACGTGTTACGTCTGACTCTCTGGACTGGGTGTCGTACCGGTGAGGTCTGCAATATGGCATGGAAGGATGTTGATCTTGAAAAAGGTACTATCCATCTGCGAGAAACCAAAACAGGAGTAGAGCGCTACGTACAGTTATCTGATCAGGCAATCGACTTTCTCAAAGTACTACGGCTTACCTCCGACAAATATCTGTTTCCTTCGCAAGCCACTAAGAAGCCAATTCAGCAGAAGTATTTAACTGAAAACTCATGGCGTTTACGTGAAAGCGGCCAAATGCTTGATATACCTCATTGGACACCCCACGATCTACGTCGTACAGTGCGAACAGGCTTATCTCGTTTGCAGTGTCCAAATGAGGTAGCAGAGGCCGTATTGGGGCATACACGTGGCGGCGTTGAAGGGATTTATAACTTGTATAAGTATGATGCTGAGTGTAGGAAGTGGTTACAGGTGTGGGCTGATTATTTAGATAAGCTAATTGTATGAGCGCTTTAGTTAATACTTATATTTTACAATAAAGTGGATCTATAATTGATTTTACTTTAATCTTATATGTATTGCTAATTTGGTATGTTATGCTTTTTTATCTATGTTAGAGCGATAGAGATTAATCATAAAAATATAAAATTGGATTTATCTTAAGGAATTATGCTCTATAAGCAATGAGTGCAAGGGAATTTCTATATGTATGTTACTACATGTGCGGATAACAAAAATCGTATCGGGTATATTGATTGGGTTATATAAAATGATGATGTTTTATGCATTATAAGAATTAACAAAGTTAATTCTTATAATGGGCAGGTGAGATAAATTCATTTTATCTAATGCTTCGGTCATCAAACACGGCTGCTTCCTTGCTATGACATTAAGAAAGTCATTTTTGCACCATATATTATTATTTCCAATGCCATTGCACATTTTGTATTTTAACAATGGACACATCCAATCTCCATTTCTCAATGATTGAATTAGTAAGCTTTCAACATATAGATAAATGAAATTATTGGATCTGAATCTGTCTGGGACAGCAGATCTATGTTCACCCGTTTCATTTATTAATACAGGCATTCCAATTTCACTAAAATATTCTTCCATTTTGAATTTAAGTGTCATAGGGTCGAGATTAAATAAAAAGTGGAAGATGAAAAAGTTATTCCCATCTTTAAAATTATAGTTAAAAACATAATAAATCCATTCCCGAATAGTGAGGAATTGATCTCCTTTATAACACTCACTAAAGTATTCTAGGTGACTTTCTTTTCTTCGTGATAATTTAGATGATGCATTTTCAGAAAAGTTACCCTTTGAATTCCATTGATAAGATTTAAATAAATCGTAAGCACTATTATGAATGTCAGAATATATTATTTTATTTTTAAAGTCTTTTGAAATAAAAAATAACTGATTCACAGGGTTGTCATTATATAAGCAAAACTCAACTAGTAATATTTTTGTTGAGTCGGATAACTCACCAAGGCCAAGATAATCCAATACAAGATCGACTATTTTATAGGGTATGTCGTAGTAGTTTTTTTCAGGCCATCTTTTATTTTCAATCTTACGAGTAATGAATTCTATTAAATCTTTTGCACTAAGGGTGCATTCCATGTCGGTCGATGATTTTAAAATATACTTATGTACGTTAATGTCATTAATCGAAGGTTCCGATACTTTATTATGACTGATTACAGTGCCAAAATTTTTAATGGCTTGTTGTTCTCCCCAAGTGAAATCATATTGTTGAGATAAAGTGTGATAATCATCCGGCCAATTATAAAAAGGAACGGTTATTTGTTTGGCTTTAATTGCTGATATTGAAAAGTAGTATCTCTCAAGGCTTGAAAAAGTTGATTGCCTTATAAGGTATGGGAGGGTGATATCCTGTATGAAATGGAGAAACTCATGAAAAAGAGTGGCATCATCAAAGTCGATATTTTTTCTTATTTCTGTTGAAGAATAAGAGAAAATTGTGTATCTAGAAGGGATGTAGTAAGCGGAAGTGATATTTTTTACCATTAGATGCTCTTATGAACCTAAAATTGTCTTCACTAACAACCAGAAAGGAAACTATAGTATGACAGCAAACTGGCTCACAGAGATAGCAGAAAAAGACTATGAAAGCAAGTTGTTTCATAATGCATTTGGGGTTATTATATATACTAATGCCAACGCATTGATGAGAAAGCTTATTGAAGATGAACATTATTGGGACGCATTACATGATAGGTCAGGAGAGAAGTGGAATATATATTGTCTGAAGGCTTCAAAGGGTAAAGATGAATTTCCGCCAATGCCGCGAGGTTCAATGGGAATGATGGTTCCAGTTTGGAAGGAACCAAGGGAAAATAAGGAGTTGTTGGAATTATTTGAAATAAATAACACAAAAGATGCACACTTCGTATTTTTCCATTTTGATGAGGATAAATCTATTATATTTAGGAAAACCTTGATTGAAGAAAGTAGTGTTGAAGGAATGTTTAATGAAGTAAAAAAATTAATAGATGAATACACGGGTATAGTAGAAGGTGTTTTTCCTGAGAATTCTCAAGAGGGGACTAGTATGCATATATATGCGGAGTCAAAGTTGTCTCTAGATGGTCGGGTTAAGTTTTTAAAAAAAATAATATCAGTTGCAAGAAATTTTAAATTCTTGATTCCGAGCTGAATAGCAAGTCCTGTAATTAAAATTTTGTATTTGTCTGTTTTTTATATCTTCACTCCAACAACGGAGACAGGCAAATTATGGGCAAAAGAAAATCAGGGCCTTTGTGGCTGAACTGTCTTAAGGTCTTAAAATCTAAGCCGATCTCAATCGGTTTTCACACTGGCTAACGAAATCAATCGCCGAAACGGCGCTCAATGCTGAAATGACTGGCTACCTCGGGCCTGAGAAATATGCTATAAAACCGGGATAGAACAAACGTAATGGTTCTTCTAAAACCCCTCTCTATGATGACGGCGAGATTGAACGGATTCATACCGAGTGACCGTGAAAAAACTTTATCGAGTTCGGTGACCGCCAGAACGATCACCTTTAATACGTGGGTAGTTACACCGAATTATGGATAAGCTCGGTCATTATCTCCACAAAATATTTCTTATGTTAGCTAAGATTACTATAAACCCGATACATTTATATAGAACTGGCCTTTACCATTATCTGTTTTCTGAATACGGTAAGTTATTGGCAGTGAGTCTTTCAGATTTGGTTTTGTAAACGTTAAATCAGCCGCACACTGATAAACATCCAGACCCGATTCATGGCTAGTTGTTCTGATATTTTCTACTGTAATCCGCACATCCTTATCCAGTGTCATACCTTTCTCGATTGTCTTTCTTGCAATATCTACGACCAGATTTTTAGCATCATCACTACTGCATTTCGGTGTTTTCTCGCCACAGCCAGCCAGTAAACCAGCTGCAATTAAAGACAGAAGCATTGCTTTTTTCATCTGTAGTTCCTTCGTTGATTAACGATACTTTTACTTCTTATTAAATAGGCCATCCATTACGCCTGTCGCAGAAGCCCCGCAGTATCCTTCGCAGCCACGAGTTATAACGCTAGTCTTGCCATTATTCAGTTCACTGATTACCGCAACACACTGGCTGGTATTATCATTCCACACCCAGCGACGCTTCTGATTTTCTCCGGCTGCTATTTGCTGAGCAGCACCTTCCATATCGCACACGCCCGAACCATCCCCTGTTGAGGCATTAATGTTAAATTGAGCGTTACCTTGTCCCGGATTCAGAGTAAGCACTGCTCCGGGCTTTACGTACTGCGTAGCCGCAGCAGGAAGCGTCGTAGCAAGCATCAATAAGGCCATTAATTTTCTGTTCATTATTTAATTCTCTGTTAAGTGATACGGATATTTTTGGCGATTTTTCCGAGAGTCAGCGGTCTGCGCTTCTCTACAAAGAAATAGACCACGTTGAAAGCTGATTTACGATGATTCCCCCTACCAAGCGAAGGCCAGTTACGGAAGGATTCAATCTGTTCTTCTGAATAGGGTGTGTCTGAGAAGTCGAACAGCACAAGCAGGGCTTTGCCATCATGCTTCATCAGTTTCTTAACTTCTGTGCTGTTGACAGTCGAGGAGACATTGGAACGTGCTGCCGTTGGTTTACGAACAGCAAACTCAACAGCCACGCCGTCAATAACAAAATCAATATAACCATGCCCTGAGACGCTACCGGGTAGCTTGCTTTTCACTTCCGGGGACACATTGTCGGCAAACCAACCCAGTAGATAGCAGCGAACCAGTGGTAGCAACTCACGTTCGCTGCATTCATTCAGGCGCAGAGTCTTAACAAACTCAGGGCGGTAGAGGGAACTAAAAAAGTATGCAAAGCATTCCGTTATCTCATTAATGGTGGTTGCCACGATTTTCTCCCTATCCAGCCACCGTTGATTTAAGAGCGTGCCGGGCCATGGTTCGGACCAGCTCAGCCAACTCGTTTAATGTTTGCTGTCTATAAGTGATTATTTAAGTGATTTTATGTCCATTAGTGATGTTCATGCAAGAGTAAAAAGGCCCCAGACTTCCTTTTATGGACTTACTGGAGATCATGTGATGGCTAAGCTCGTGGCAGATTCAGCGGATAAGCTGGTAGGGCAGCGTATTCAGACTAGGCGTAAGGAAGCTGGGTTAACCGCAGCTGACCTAGCGGAAACGATTGATATTTCTCAGCAACAGCTTTCCCGTTATGAACGTGGAACCAATAAGATCAATATTGCTCATTTGGTTAAGATTGCTGTTGCTTTAAAGACGCCGATAAGTTGGTTCTTTATTGACTGTATGGATGATTTCAACTTTGATAACATGCAACCTAAGTATGTGGCTGGGCTTGATACAGAACTGAAGCAACGACTAGATCAGATTTGGATAAAACTTGATCATGATAAAAAGAAAAGTTTGATTCTGTTCCTGGATGAATTCACAAAGTAAAACTAGTCCCTAAGTGAAACTATTTGCATTCAATGTATATTTTTGGTAAAATGTCATTACTGGATAGTGTCATGTCATTCAGTTGCTAATACACCAAATTAATAACCTATGTGCTAACTTCATTCTATATCCCCTCTGTCGGGAGGGCACTTGTTATCTAAGTGTCCATTATGGGAAATTAGCGATGGTGTGATTAACCTAAAATATACTTTGGAATAAATATGATTAATATTATCCGTCAGGAAGGGATTTCTATGCCCGTAAATCAGGAGTTCATTAATCTTATATTCGCTGAGATATCCAGAAAACCTCCCGTCAGCCTGAATGTTCGTGCCGTTATTTTATCATTCAAAGATGTCAGTTATAGTGCTGAAAACGGTGGTTTTCACCCTGTAGAGTTCAGACTGACTTCCAGAAATGATGAGTGGTATTTCGATTACATCACTGACTTCAAGTATATGGGGCTGTATTCTGAACTTGAAAAAGATATTGATTTTAGCTGGAGCCAGCGTTATGTATTCCTTTCTTATGTTGGTGATTTACCACTAGGAGAAGGACGCGACATTTTCGCGTTATGGCAGCGTAACTTTATTCACTATCACTTTCTGAATACCTACACCCTCAACGTTATGTGGGAAAGCTAATCTCACCGCACTGATTGATCATTATTACAACGGAGATATTATCTGTGACTGCAAACAGAGGGATACGTGCGTCTGTACAAGGGGAACTCGATTGTCTGTGTGGCGCGTACAGTCTGGTTAATATGCTGAGCTGGCTTTATGACGGCAGGGTGAAGCGAAAAGCACTTATAAACCGACTTCTCCAGGCATATCAACAACGATGGCCATTGCATGAATGGCTTACTGAAGGAATTGATGAAAACCGACTCGACTTGCTAATTAAGCAGGTGTTGGAGAAGGGACACTATCACCGCCATTTCCCGGTTGAAATCACTAAACCCTTCGAAGGAAAGCGGGGTCTGTCAGACGGACGACTTTTCAGTGAAATGCAGCGGTTTCTGAACGTCAATGATCATTCCCGTCTTATCATGCTCAGCGACCAGTTTCACTGGTCCCTTCTGATCAAAATGGATGAAGAAACGCTCTGCTTCTTCGACAGTAACGGGCGAACCACCATGCCCCGTAAAGCTTTCTCCCTGCGTACTGGCGTAACCCGCCGCCAGCTGTTTCCCGACGCTATTTACTTCATTGAACGGGAGTTCTGAAATGACCATGTTTACCCAGCGTGAAACCCGTATCCTTGACCAGGCGCGTGATATTATCAGCCGGTACTACCAGCGTGGCGTTCAGCTCTGTTCCCCTGATGATGTTCGACGGTGCGTAATGGTTGAGCTGGCACCGCTTGAACATGAAGAGTTTGGCATCATCCTGCTCGATAATCAGAATCAGCTGCTGCACCGTGAAATCCTGTTCAGGGGGACGTTAAACTCGGTCAGCGTTCACCCCCGTGAAGTTATCAAACGCGTACTGAAACATAACGCCGCCGCAGCCATCCTTGTCCACAACCACCCCAGCGGCGAGCCTGAACCCAGCCGTTGCGATATCAAGTTGACTAAAAAACTACAGGAGTTGCTGGAAATGCTGGATGTACGGTTACTTGACCACTTTATCGTGGCGGGGACTGAAACGGTGTCGATGGCTGAGCGGGGGCTCGTGTGATGCTGAAAGTTACCTGGTTTAATGTACGTTATTACGGGTTAGGCGCATGAACAGGACAGCGTTACGTCAGGTCGTTTCGGTGGTACAAACAACCGTGTTTGATGCGTATATTGGCGGTCTGGCACCATCGGGGCGGCGAGGTATCACCAGTCTGTTAAACCGCAGCGCCAGCATACTTAAACACGGTGCGGATGCAGTTGGTTATCCGTGGGAACAACTTAACTACGCCGCCGTCGCTAAAGTACGTGCGGCACTGCTGGATGACGGTTACGCCGTGTCGTCGGTGAACATGGCACTGTCAGCACTCCGGGGCGTGGCGCAGACAGCCTTTAACCTCAATTATATGGATGCCGAAACGCTCGCACGTATCCGGTCAGTTAAGCGCGTGAGCGGCGATATCCAGCGTAAAGGAAGGGCATTAGACAGGCAGGAAATCCGTGCGCTGATTCAGGCCGCTAAACAGCATCCGCAGCATGTACGGCGCTGTCGTGATACCGCCATTGTGCTGACGCTTTGTGGAACGGGGCTGCGGGCCGGGGAACTGGTCAAACTTGAGCGCCGGGACTATGACAATGGCATCCTGACAGTCAGACAGGGAAAGGGGCGTAAATACCGTGAAATCCACGTGGCGGATGCAGTGGATAAGGCTATTCGCGCGTGGCTGAAAGTTGGTGCAGACGAGGCTGACAGTGCGTTGTTTAGGCGAATTCAGCGCAACGGGAAAGTCGCCAGCCAACCGCTGACTACGACCGGGTTAACGGGTATCCTGGCTGAGTTACAGCAAACGGCAGGTATAGCACGTTTCACCCCGCATGATATGCGGCGGACCTTCATTACCCGCTTACTGGAGCAGGGTGTGGATATCAACACCGTCCGCCAACTGGCAGGTCACAGCGACATATCCACGACAACCCGCTATGACTGTCGTGGTGAGAGCATGAAAATCAGCGCCAGTAAACTCATCAGGTGTTTTTAGCTGTTGAGCCGTTGCCAGACTCGGCTTCATTTTTATCTTCAGCACTTAACCGCGCATACTTTTGATTCTGGACTTTAATCAGTGCATTGATATTTTCAGGCTGAAGCATCCACGCAACATCCTCACGCGCCCATTCTTTACCGTCAGAGAGACGTTTTAACCGGGGTTTCCATATTCCATACTCATTAAGTTTTTTTGCTACCGAAGCATATTTCTCACGATCTGACTCCCCCGTATGAAGCTTGTCAAAACGACCTTTTACAAGCTGGTAAACAGTATAGATTTCCAATGCCTTAGGGGACCTGGCTGGAACTATCATGGGGTACTCCTCCAGCCCATAAATCCCGTTTAGCTCTCCCTCATTGAGCAGGTCATTAAACATGTGATTCACGCATGCGCTCAGCACATCCGCCGCTTTCTCTGCATCGAATTTATCCGGGCTAAAACCCGCTCCCGTCAGCTTCCGGGCAATCAGCGCCAGCTTTTGCCGTGTATCCCGCCCCAGATAGAGCTTCTTCTCCAGAAATTCAAAGACCTCGTTACTGCTTTTCCGTTCCCGGTGGCATTTAGCGTCAGCCTTGTTACTTGGGTTACCAATCACAGGTCACCTCCATGATAATTTTTTGTGCAAAATATCATCATTGAGCCTCAGTGGTAAATGGCTTCTTTATGTGACCGTTTCGGAGACAGAAATAAGTGCTCTCGAATGACATTCATATGAAAGATGCCCTGAACGTGCTCAACGATGGCATCGTTGAGTGAATCCTTACCTTTTTTGGTGGTTGTAAATAACCCCGCTCCTGAAACAGCTCAAAGGAGCACAAGCATGAATACCAACCGTATTTTGCGTAAAAAAGAGGTACTTCATCTGACGGGGATCTCGTCAGCGACGTTATACCGACTCATCTCGAAAGGATTCTTTCCTTTGTCAAAGAAGCTAACGGGCGACAGTGGTCGGGCGGTGGGCTGGCTGGAAAGCGATATCAATAACTGGGTTAACAGCCGTATGTCGGCGGGAGAATAAAATGAAAGAGATAAAATCAAAAAAACGCGCGGCGAAAAAAAACTCAGTTCCCTGGTTCGAAACCATGGGGAGGCAGGTTGGGTTATCTGAACGTATCATTGCGGCCATCGTCAGGGAACAACAGGCGCGGATACGCAAACTTAACCGGCGATCTGCACAGATTTTGTCTGATGCCATCAAGGAAGCAGATCCGGGGTGGGGGGAGAAGTACAACATATACGGTAAACTCGCGTGCATGCTTGACAGGTGTCAATACATTCCATGCGGGAGCGCGGCCTGTGCGCAATGTACCGCGGCGAAACAATTGCATTATCAGGGCGTCTCAGTGGGGAGCAGTGTACCGGGTCATACGACGTTACATTTAGCGTATTTAACGCCGACGAATGAGTATTATTTTTCTGGCTGGACTGCTACTGACTTAGTGACACGGCATGAGGATGGTTGTTAATACGCAACAGACCCCACGATGTTGTCTGAATACAAACTGACCAGTCACCCTGCTGCTTTACGCTGGCAGCAGGGTGAGCTATACCGCCAGGAATACTCAATGAACGACGCTTATTATTTCAGAACGTCTGATCCGGATCAGATCCGCCACGCCCCCTCACACCTTGAGAGGGTAAGTAAAGCCTTTCCCGCTGTTGTTACGCAGCAGGAAAGTGAGCATGAACGGCAGCGTCTTATTCATTTGCTGGATACCCTGAACGACAGGGTGCCCGGCTGTGATGTCATTGCCCAAAAACTCAGGCAGTGCAGAAACGGATCTCCATGCAACAGTCTTATATGCCCGCATTGCCAGCGGGAACGCATTCTGGCGCAACTGGCGATGTTGTCCGTCCCGCCGGGGAATTCAGCAGAATACGTGGGAGTGGTCCTGTTTTTCAACAAGGATACGCAAACTCCGCCGCCATGGAAGAACACCGATGCGCTCAGGGCGCAAATCGGTCGTTACAAGCAGAGGATAAGCCGGGTACTTAACCGCCTGGGGTACGCCGGTCCGGCCACAGGCACCTTTAGTATGATGCGCCATATGCCTGATGGCCCAGAAGCGCGTATTTTCTGGGTTCCACAGTTGTGTTTATTCCTGCCCAATGACAGTACGTTGATTAAGGGGCTAAAAGCGCATATGTCGCGAAGTGGTGGGGCATTCATTGATTCGTCGACTGTCAACACGCCGGTGATTGGGCTCAGGTATAAAGACCCCGCAAGGCTGCTTTCATGCGCCCTGAATCCAGTCTGGCACAAAGCAGATTACACACTGACTGATAAAGGCGCTCTTGTTAAGTCAAGAATTGAGCCACTGAAAGGCCGGACACTGTTAAAAAGCCTGCTTACCCTGGACTCACTCGGAACAGGTGCCGTTTCTTTTTCGTTTGGGCAACCGCCAGGGAAAGTGCACTGATTTACCGGTAATGCAGCAACTGCAATGCAGTTCTGCGGTTGATTAAATTGCAGTGGAACGACGAATAACAGCGGCGACCACTGCAATATTGTTGTTGTAAAACTGCAGCACTGGCCAGTGATTTTGATGGTGTTGATGCACTTTTAAATTCCAACTGTTCCGATTTTAACGTAACCGTATGTTTTATTAAGGGTCTTACGGATGCCTCTGCGCACCCGATCCTTGCCATCAACTGACGAGTTAGCGCATCTACGAGGGCTTTTTGCGTTTCTGCCAGTGAATATTCTACACACAATGGGGGGAGCGGTCAGCGAGCACCATTGCCATTGAGCGCAACGGAGAGCCTGGGGAAATGTAGCACTACGGAGGTCTCATCCCCTTCCACTGTTATAAAACGACACGGCGAGCGAGCGCAGCGAGTGAGGGAAGGCGTCAGCCTGACTAGGGGGAGAGATTTGCGACCGGAGTGGAGCAAATCATGGGCGGAGCCCATCCTCGCGACTGGGGTTTTGACTTTCAAATTGCCTGACTTAAAAACTGGTGAAATGGTCTGCGTAAGAGTCCGCGTAATGTTCAATGTAATAGCTGATGCAACAACACCATGCTGAGACGGGGCCGTGAATACAGAAAAGGATTATCCAGTGAAGATCCCTAAGTGGGTTTATGACCGTATTACTGAAATAACGGATTATGTCGTGGGGGATACGCAATGGGCGGTCACCCGGCGGCAGACATTACGGTGGTTCCTGGCCCACATATGGCTGGAAACAGACGATGATGGCTGGACTATATGCACTGTCCGAGATATCCGTAGCAGCTACGCCAGCCTTCTAAGTGAATGTGAGATCAATTACCAGGGGGAGTGCTTTATGTCCACGCTAACTGATTTCCTGCCGACACTGTCGGATATTGAACTTCGTGCAGGGAAAGCGAGCAAAGACCCGGAAAAGCGTAGAGCCAGTGCATGGCGGTTCAATCCCAAGTGGACTATGTGTGATGAGGCTCAATTGGGCAAGCTAAATTTGGTTGACCTTGAAACCGGTGAGTCTGTCAGTTTCAAAGATCTGCTTAAGGCGAACGGGAAAGCTCCTAGGCATGCGATAGATGTTGAGAAGCGTCAGACTGACCTAAAACAAAGGGAAAAGGCGTTCCTGGGCAAGGTTACGCGGGGGCGCATGCACATCAACTTGGTGAAGGAATTACGTGGCCGGGAGCCTGATTCCTATTACCATGCAGGAATACGCAGCCTTAACCATCTCTACAATGGCAGGATTGAGGGACAATATGTCACTTATGACCATCATTATCGTCTGACGTTTGGAGGGCGGTATTACGATCAAGCTTTCCAGAATCTGCCCAATGAGTTTAAAGCTAAATTTCGGACCGGGTTACTCAACTATGACATCGAAGCCTGTAATCTGGCCTGTCTGAACCATCTGTTCAGACAGTATGACGTCGATTATCGTGTGAAGTCATCGATATATAAAACCATGATGGAACATACCGGGCTGAGCCGTAAACAATGCAAACAGATGGTCCATACCACCACCTACAGAATTGGGCGTGTGACTATTGGTGTTAATGATGGCCTTGGGGCAAAAGTGTATCAGTGGTGCGGTAATAGGAGGAAAAAGGCACTGAAGATCCTGCGTTGGTGGAACCAGTATGTCAGCCCGTTGAGATGCTCACTCGAGTCATTGCTGGAGCGTGTGCATGACGCACACCGCAAAAGTTGTTCATCACCGCGTAACTATCACAGGTACGCCAATGAAGTCGGATTAATACTGGATCTGAATAGTGAGGAGTATCAGCGTGAAAAGACTCACCATCAGCAATATGCGCGAAATAAGGCACTGTTGGCGTTTATGATCTGTGGTGTGGAGCAGGCGTATATCCGTGAGGTAGTCAGTCTGAACCCTGGTCGTGTCTGCATGCTCGATCACGATGGGGTAGTGGCAACGGGCGCGCTTTCACTGCCGGACTGGCATGGTTTCACAATGAAAGAAAAGGAGTAAAGGGCTACTGTATCAGAATTGAACTGGGGCGCAGAATTCAGTAAGCCACAACAATATGAACGGAGAAGCCAAGGTGAATGAAAACAGAAATTACTGTACTATCGCAGCACTTATCTCGGATTGAAGCTTAGTCAATCTATTTTCATCTTGAACAGAACAGATAAAAATTATGTCAGAGATCGGCGCAGCGCCCGAGCAGGGCCAAATCGTCAAACTACGCCACAAGATATGGGCAGTAACCGCAGTAAATATCACCAAAGCTCAAACAAAACATTTGATACATAGGCTCTCTCTGGAATGTTTGAGTGATGATGCGCTTGGCGAAAATATCCAGGTGATTTGGGAACGAGAAATCGCTCCTGCAGTTGTCGAATCAACCTCTTTGCCTTGTATCACAGGTCACGACGATCCGATCCTCTTTGATGCATTTATTCGTTCTCTTCAGTGGAGCGCAAGCTCGTTGGCTGTTGGCGATATTCTGCAAGCCCCCTTCCGTGGTGGTGTACAGATGGAAGAGTATCAGTTGGCGCCTGTTATCCGCGCGAATAATATGCCCAGGGTTCGACTTTTGCTGGCAGATGATGTTGGTCTGGGTAAAACCATTGAAGCGGGCTTAGTCACTCAAGAACTGATCCATAGCCATCGAGCAAGTCGTGTACTCATTGTTTGTCCGGCGCACTTACGAATTAAATGGGTTGATGAGATGGCTGAAAAGTTCGGCCTCGAGTTCAATATCATCGATCGAGATTCCGTTCTAAAAATGCGGAAGGAGTACGGACCTAGTATTAACCCTTGGGCCAGCTTTCCTCGTCTTGTGACCTCAATTGATTATCTCAAGACAGAGCACCCTCGCCGTTTGTTTGATGAGTTTATTCGGCGAAGACTAGAAGAAAGTCCTAACAACAGGCCCTGGGATTTGCTGATCCTCGACGAGGCTCATAACGCAGCACCGTCTGGCAAAAAACAATATGTCCGAGACTCTGAGCGCACATCGCTGTTGCGTTCGATTTCTGAACAATTCGAACACAAGATGTTTCTCACCGCTACACCCCATAATGGTTATCGTGAGAGTTTTACAGGCCTGCTGGAGATTCTGGACAATCTTCGTTTTTCTCGTGGCACTGGCATTGATAAGACGCAGCTTTCAGCCGTTACGATTCGACGTCTGAAAGAAGACATCACCAACCCAGACGGCTCACTGCGCTTTCCAAAGCGTGTAATCATGCCTAGAGATGAAATAATAGACCCACAGCTGTATGTCACACTAGACCATGAAGAACAACGTCTATTCAATCTTCTAAATACTTACACTGAAAGCCGATTGACCTCTGTCGACAAACGTTCTGAACGCCCTCTACAGTTCATCCTAACGTTGCTGAAAAAACGAGCTTTATCTTCACCATTGGCGCTACGCGAGAGCCTTATCGTACACACAGAAAATGCTGGCATTAGGGGTGAGCTTGGTATTGGCGAATCATTGTTTAACAGCTTCGAGCAAAAAGAATTGGAAGACTGGAGCGATGATGAAGATAAAGAGGACAACCTAGAGGCTGCGACAAGAGCCGCCTCCAAATTGATTTTAGAGCTGTCAGCAGATGAGAAGGAAATGCTTCAGCGTATGTTTGAAATTGTTGATACGCAGGTATCACATTTTTCAATTCAGGAAGATAGCAAGGCGGCAGCGCTAATCGGGTGGATCAATAGAAGTCTTCGCGATGGCGATCAATGGAATGGCGAACGTGTCATTATCTTCACAGAATATAAGCACACGCTCAATTATTTAGAACGGATTCTTGAAAAGCATGGATTCCTTGATTTCACCAGAACCATCATTGGCGGCATGAAAGACTCTGATCGGCAAAAGATCAACGATGAATTTCAATCACCAAACAACGAAACTAATATCCGTATCTTACTCGCTACGGATGCTGCCTCTGAAGGCGCCGATTTTCAGAAGCACTGCCGGAATCTGATTCATTATGAAATCCCCTGGAACCCGACCCGACTTGAGCAGCGTAACGGCCGTGTAGACCGTCACGGGCAAAAAGCAGACGAAGTTCGCATTCATCACTTTGTGTTTAAAAACCAAGAGGACTCCGAGTTTCTTAAACTTATCGTCGATAAAGTCGAAACTATAAGAAATGATCTAGGCAGCGTTGGTGCTTTAATAGCAGATAACGTAAGAAAGAAAGCGCTGGGACAAGCTGTTAACCTTGCTGCCATTGATGATGACGCTCGCAGACGGCTTGCACGAGAAGAAATGGCGCTAGAAGCTCGGGATAATGAAAGCGTCACGCAAATGGTCGATGCTTTGAACCGAGCTCGCAGTGCACTTGATATCTCTGAAAGTAATCAGCTTGACCTGCTATGCCAAGCGTTGAGTCTGGAAGGCTGTACTGAAGCAATCATGGATTTGGGTGATGGCGAGTTTTCATTAATACACGTGCCAACGGCTTGGACAGAATGTAAAGCCTACGTCAGCACAGACTACCTACAAAAGCGTTTTTCATTTAATCGAGACAAAGCTCGTGCAGATGATGCAGTGGGTATTGTTCACCTTGATCATCCACTCATGCGACGGGCAATTTCTACCTTTCGAGTGCAGATGTGGGGAGTTCAATCAACCAAAAACCAGTTAAACCGTGTAACCATCACAGAATCCTCCAAGATTATTGTACCTGTCATCATTGCCTGGGGACGTTTAGTATTGCTGGGGCCAGAAAATAATCGACTCCACGAAGGATTAGTCCGCTGTTCGCTCTTAATTCAGGAGAACACTCTTGTCCCGCAAGCAGTTGCTCGACCGGATGATGCGATTTATTTTACGGGCTATCTAGAGAGCGTAAAGGCACTTATTGCACCGCTTATTGAAGCTATTACGCAACAGCTTTCGAACGCTGCCACAGAAGAAACTAAAGTATTAATCACTACTCTAAATGAGCGTGGCGAGGTGGCCCGTAAACATGCACAAAGCCTATCGACAGAACGAGTTATGGCAATTCGTAAGGCTATCAAAGATTGGCAGAGTCGCTCTTTGGAGATGCAGTTACAGTTTGTGTTTGATGACGAAGAGCAAGATCAGCGAGAGCAGGATTTAATTGCCCTACAATACAGACTTGAACAGCTTGAACAAGAACGAGAAGCTGAGCCAAAACGCCTAAGAAATTTGTATAAGGTTACAAACAAAAAAATGTATCCGGTTGCACTAGAGGTAATTTTGCCTAAGGGGATTTACTGATGGCAATCAATAAACGTATCGCAAACCGGCAGCACCGCTGGCTTTCCAGTGTTGAAATTACCGGTGTCGTATTAAGCGAACCCGTTCTCGCTGATGTAGGCAATTTTCGCTCGCTCGATAAGGCAGAAATTGCAGTATTCAGAAAGCAGCGGGAAATCTGGAATCTGCCTAAGGGTATGGTGGCAGGAAATGGCCAGCCCGCCTGGATTAACTTTATCCTCGAAGACTTTCTCGGTCTCAAAGACAAAGACTACTGGCAGGTAGGGGCGGCAATTCCAGCTGACAGGGTGGTTAACCTGCACGAACAGCAGGAAGTTCTACGCCCAACTCGCGTATTGCTCGATGAAGGCAACATGGTGATGTTGGTGCTGGAAGTGCCACGCGAGCAATCACTGGATAAGCCTTGGCTGCAAGACAAAGGCCGCTGGAAGGCATCGCCCACCACCAAATTCGAACGCTTATTGCGTGAAACAGGTGCTGAACTCGGCTTGCTTACCAATGGCGAAGCCTGGCGCTTGTTGGTGGCGTCACCTTCAGAAACCACCTCATGGATGACCTGGACAGTTCAAACCTGGAATGACGACACAAATACTCTAGCGGCGTTTAAGGATTTATTAGGTGAATCACGTTTCTTTGCAGGGCCGCGCGATCAGGTCATTCTTGAACTGATTAAAAAAAGCCGTCAGCGCCAGTTGGATGTGGCAGATCAGTTGGGTAATCAAGTACGCGAAGCCCTACAAATTCTGGTGCATGAACTGGATAGAACTGATGCCGAGTTGGGCGGCCAATTTCTGGAGGGATACAGCGAAGCGGAAGTATTTGAGTCTAGCGTTGCCTTTATCATGCGCTTGCTGTTTACCCTCTATGCCGAAGAAAATGGTTTGCTGCCCCATGGTAATGTCACTTACGACTGGGCCTATGGCGTATTGCACCTACTCACTGAGCTTGAGGAAACTAGCCGTCTGGCGCCAGAAAAACTAAAACATTCCTATGCTGCCTATGCACGCCTGTTAGCTAGCGCGCGTATATTACATGATGGCAGTGTAGACCCGGATATCCGCATTGCCGCTCACGGCGGCCAATTGTTTGACTCTGACCGTTCACCATTGTTGGAGGGCCGGGCGAAGAATGGTAAATGGCTAACAGAGGTGCCGGAACCGCCTAAGGTCAGAGATGCGGCCATCCGCGATATTCTGCGCAGCCTGAAATATGCCAAAGCCGATGGTGTGCGCCAACTGGTGAGTTATCGTACGCTGGCCGTCGAGCAAATTGGCCATATGTATGAAGGCTTGCTTGATCGCCGCGTGGCCAGAGCACCCATCAACCAAACTCTGCTGCTGTTGCAAGGAGGCCCGAAGATCGACGAACCCGCCCCCGTGAATGCAAGCGAGTTTGTCGGGCTTAACGAAGCTGCGCTGATCAAAGCCATAGCCCAGTTCACCAGTAAAACGGCAGGCACTATTAAGAAGGTATTGGAACGCAACGAAGAGCGACAAACATTGGTGAACCTCGGCACCGATGATGCTGAGTTGCTAGCGCAAGCAAAACCGGTTGAACGCTTTCTACAACCTCTGGGCATAGTGCGGCCCGGTGGCCTATATGTCACCCACGGCCAAGAACGCCGGTCCAGCGGGGCTCACTATACGCCGCCAACTCTGACCGAGCCGGTGGTACGCCGCACTTTAGAACATCAGGTCTATGTGAACGTGGAAGAAAAACCCGGTTTATTGGTTGAACCAAGGTTAATTAAAAACCCGCAGGAGATTCTGGCCCTTAAGGTCTGTGACCCAGCCATGGGCTCCGGTGCATTTTTGGTGCAAGCCACCCGTTATTTGGCTGAGCGACTTGTGGATGCTTGGGAGCGCATAGCAGCCGCACAGCCAGACAGCATTTTAACCATGCCCTTTGGTACCCTTTCGCAGGGGGAGGCCAGCGAAAACCTGATGCCGGAATCTCGTGAGGAACGTGTTGTATTCGCTCGTCGTTATGTGGCGGAGTATTGTATCTACGGTGTTGATATCAACAAGCTCGCAGTTGAAATGGCTAAGCTATCGCTTTGGTTAACAACGTTATCCAATGATCGCCCTTTTACTTTTCTAGATCATTCACTCAAACATGGGAACTCTCTAGTTGGTCTTACTCCGGCGCAGATTAGTGAATTCACTTGGAAGCAGGTTAGTAATAAGTTCGGCCCGCTGTTTGCGAATAAGCCTGAGCAAGAAGTCAAAAAGGCAGAGCAACACCGTAAAGCGATTCATCACATTGCCGATCAAGATTTCGTCAGCAAAGAAAAGGAAAACAGTATAGCCGAAGAAGCCCTTGCTAGTATTCGCCTAAGGGCGGCCTTGGCGATCGCAGCGTTTTTTGATGGCGCTAGTACCAAACAACGTGAAGCTAAGTTAATAGAATATCGCTACTGGCTAGAGCGTTTGGGTAAAGACGAAAAGGCGTCAGTCGAAATAGAGACGATTGTTCGCGGGCTGACGACCGGTGAAAAGGCCATTATTCCATTTTTCTGGGAGGTGGAGTTTCCAGAGGTCTTCCATCGTGACAACTGTGGGTTTGATTGCGTAATAGGCAATCCTCCATTTCTAGGAGGGAAAAGAATAAGCACTGAGCTTGGCAAAGATTTCGCAACTTGGACGTCTAGTTTTGAAGAAATGAATGGCAACGCTGATTTAGCAGCTCGGTTTTTTAGAAAAGGATTTGAGCTAATCAACAAAACTGGATCTCTTGGCTTTATATCAACAAACACCATTGCTCAAGGAGACACGCGGCGAGGCGGCCTTCGTTGGATTTGCAAAAATGGTGGTAGAATTTACTACGCGGACAAGAGGGTTAAATGGCCAGGAAAGGCAGCGGTGATTGTAAGCCTAATCTGTATTACAAAAGAGTTTTTCTCCAAGGTATACCTCAACGGTAATCCAGTTGAACAAATCACGGCATTTCTATTTCATGAAGGAAGTTCGGATGATCCACACAAACTAAATTCAAACTCTGAATTGGGATATGTTGGCTGCGATATCAAAGGACAAGGATTTCTTTTTGACGACAAGGATCCACTTTCTTCGCGGAGAGGTCTGGCCGATGAGTTGATTATTCGAAACCCAAAGAATGGCGAGTGTATTTTCGACTATATGAGTGGAGAGGAAATTAATGACACCGCTGATCATACCCCTGCTCGTAAAGTAATTTTCTTTGGAGAGATGACTTTACAAGAGGCCAAAGAATGGCCTGATTTGTTAAAAGTTGTCGAAGAAAAGGTTAAGCCCGAAAGGGAATCAAAAAGTAAAGAATTAGCCGAATGGGATTGGTGGAGATTTTGGCGACCAAGGAAAAAACTTAGAGACAAAATTGCAAATCAAGATCGCATAATTGCGTTATCAAGGGTTAGTCCTTGGGGGGCTATGGCGTTAGTTTCTACAGCACCGATCTATTCGGAAGCCGTTGTCGTTATAACACTAGAAGACCACGCTTCATTTGCTGTACTTCAATCAAACATACACAACCTGTGGAGCAGATTCTTTAGCTCATCGATGAAAGATGACCTAAGGTATAGTGTTGAGGATTGCCTTGAGACTTTCCCCTTCCCAGCAAGCTGGAAAGAAAACTCAGCCTTATTAAAAATTGGATCAGAACTTGAAGAGCGACGAAAACAATATATGGTGAGCAATTCGATTGGTCTTACAGAATTCTACAATCGAATTCATTCACCTGAGAATACATCAAAAGAAATTCTAAGCCTCAGAAATCTCGTTCACGAAGTTGATAGATGCGTTTTTGACGCATATGGCTGGAATGATATTCAACCAGAGTTTGATTTTTTTGAGGAATATGAAGTTCCAGAGGGGAAAAAGAAGCCTTGGCGATATCGCTGGCCAGACGAAACTCGTGAACAAGTTCTTTCCCGCCTACTTTCACTTAACAAAGAAAGATATCAGCTAGAACAAAGCTAAGCATTATAAGGCACAAGGACATCCTTGTGCCTTAACAATTCAAAATGCTCCGCAATCCGTTCACTGGGTTGACCCTGTGCCCGAACGCCCATTTCCATATTGCGATCCAGCGCATACATGGTGAGGTTAGCCGAAGTGACTAACGCATCGTGACGATCTGCAACTAGCACCTTGGCGTGTAGTTTAAGGTACTTATCGTCAGCAGGGATTTTCCAGGTGAGCAGTTTGGGAAGCGCCACACCATTCGGCCACAAGGCAATCAGGGTATCGCGGTTGTTTTTGCCGTAGCCTTTTTCGCCCTCGTCCAGCACCATGGTGACCTTTACACCTCGCGCGACGGCATGAGCTATCAACTCGATGATGTCATTGATGATGCCTTCGTAATCCTCCTTTCCCGCCAACCAATAGCCCACAACCAAAAGTTCTGACTCCGAGGCAGAGATAATATCCTGTACCACCTGACGGGTGGCGCGCAGGTACGAACCTTCCACTTTGGGGCCGGTCCAGACCACTTCGGTTTGCGTAGCTTCGCCTTCTGTTAGCAGCACAGCCTCTTTCAGCGCAGCCAACTGCAGGGCAAAGGCACCATTAGTGAGTGCCGAACATTCATTAGCCCAAATGGCGATCACATTTGAAAGTGCGCTTTGCACTGCACCACGCCCAGATGCAAGTTTGGCGATGGTGGCGGAGCCCGACTGTGCGCTTAGTACACACCTCTCCACCCCAGAGAGCACCTCGCCAAAGGCACCTGCATTTATCAACTGGCGTACTGCCTGCGCTAAAACATAGGCAGATTTATCTCTGATAGCAGACATGGCTACTCCCCGTTATTTGAAGTAGGCCATATTGCTGTATGCCATGGTGGGCACCAGGAAGTTGCGATCCAAAAAGCGGTTAAATGCCTCACAAGAAGTCTCTGGTGCCAGCACGCAGGCATGGCAAGCAGCCCCGTTAATGGTGGCATGTACATCGGGTTGGTGGTCTGCACACAGAGGGTCTGATGAGCAGCGTTTAGCATTTTCCAATGCGTTGTGTATTAAATTCGGGAAACGTTCTTTAGTGCCAAGATCCACCAGACCACCTAAGCTGCCTTCGGAATCCGCGCTGGCGGTGTACAACAGTATTCCGGCCATTTTGCGCTCGGGATCGGTACTGCTGTAGATACGCTCACGAACCGACGATTCGGAATAGCCGCAATCCAACGCCAATTGGCGCATCAGTACATGGGCCAGACTGTGCAGCAACACATAACGCGCGCCGGGGAAGTCATCTGCATCCACACCCCGCTCAGCGGCCCATTCTTTGTATTTTTGCTCGATGGCGGCAGCGCGCTTTTGTACGGCAGGCTCCTTTTCCCAAGCAGTTAATGCTTCTTCTTTTAACTCCAAGAAGATACCTTCACCACGTACCTCGACGGCTGGCAACCAATCCTGCCGCTCTTTATAGATGGGCGCACGCGAGGCTCCCATACCGTCGTCATCCATGCCCGAAGCGTAATCGATGCGGGTAAAGCTGGTGAGTGCGCGCACTTCCAGAAGTTTGCGGGCCAGAACGATGCGATCAACTTTATCAGCGAGGAAATCGGGCACTTCGCCGGCTTCGAGAAAAAAGTCGGATTGATCGCCTTGGTTGCTGCCTTCGATATTGCGGAAGGCGTTCCACTCCGGCAGACGCAAATCAATCTCATCAGTTTCTATTTCGCCACGCTCTTTCAACAGGGTTTGCCAAATATCTTCGGCTTTGAACTCTGTTAGCGCTGGAAACATTTCCATATCCAGCAGTGTTTGCAGTTTTTCCTGTGAATCGATCTTTTCAACCTGATGTTGCGGACATTTCTTCAATGCCTGGCCAATCGGGCTGGCTGCCTCTTTAATTGATAAGGCGCTGCGCACCAAGGGGAACCATCCGTTTGTGGCACCGCGTTGAATCGCCCGTAGCTGACCAGTGTGTTTACACTCATGCGGATCTTTGTTTTTTATCCCCAGCCAAGGACGCTTGCGGGTACATTCACCCAAGGCAAGACTGCGGTTTTCGCCAAACGCATCACTTACGCTTCGTTTCTTTCCACAAGCACAATAGACCCATATATCTGAAACCGAGCCGGTCGTACCAGAATAAACCAACTGCATGCGCTGCCTGCACGGATCACCAGCATCACGATGCACGTAAGCATGCCATGGGAAATCATCTATATGCCCACTCGGGCAAGCCACAACGAATGGCGCAGGTACAGTAGGCGCCCGCTTACCTTTACCACGTCCCGAACAGTTTGGAGCTTTACACTCAATTTCTTGCGTGATGTCGTTGTAACGGCATAGGTGATTGAAATTAGGATCTCCGCCATATTCCTTTTTCAGTTTTTCGGTTCTGTTCTCCGAAGAGGGGTATCCATATTTCAAACCTTTATACTCAGACAAAGTTGCGCAATTCGGGTTGCTACATACTTGATACCTTGGAAAAACACTAACAGGGACGGTTCCTTTTTTATATCCAAACCCACTACTTACAGGCTCAGCTTGAAAGAATCGGCTTACTCTAAGGGCTCGCTCTAATCGAGGCTCCCGAACCACCAACTCCTCCTGAGGTCGCCAGGTATCTATGCCAGAGACGATGACCGACAAAGTTTGTAGATCGACAATCGCACCGGGGCCAAATGTGGTGATTACCTGACTGGGACGAACGTCGCCAATCGCTCTTTTACTCGACATCCGTGTTACTCCTCATCGCTCAGATAAAATGCCGCTGTTGGCTCAACTTCCCGCAGTGATCCGGGGGTATACCATTGGCCTTCGTTATCAGTACCCGACGTTTTCAGCAAAACCCGGGCATTGTTTGGTGGGCGCTCGCCACTTTTCAGCCAAGAATAGCGCAGCAGGTCATCTGCATAGTGTGCCCAATCATCTCGGCTGGACATCAGGCGTTCGTTAACCAGTTTGGCGTTTTTCTTGCCGACCAAGTCAGCTGCGCGCAAGGTAATGTCGGTGATCATCAAATCTGTTCCAGGCACTGCAGGATCAAAATTCTGGGCCTGCACTTCTCTCGCCATATTTTGGCCACCCAAACGCTGCATCGCAGCGAAGGCGCCACGCAAACCACGATCTAATGCGCGAGAAGAAAAAGGCGTGACACTGATGGCTTCCACATACCGGTAAAGCGCTGCATGGTAGCCTCGGAAGTGTTCGTAATGTGAAAGATCACGCGCACCCAGCCAGTTATACATGGTAATGACCAATCCTGGGTGTTTGCGACCTACGCGGCTGGTTGCCTGAATGTATTCAGCGGTGCTTTTAGGCTGGCCAGTTACGACCATGAGACCTAAGCGGTCAATGTCTACACCAACTGAAATCATATTGGTGGCCAGCAAGACATCAACTGGGTGCTGCTTACCCTGCTCGCGTGGAAATCTGTTATCAAGACGTTTTAACAGACCAGGGATACGCCAGGAATCCAGTCGACTGGTCAGCTCATCAGGATCATTGATATAGCGTTGCGGGAATCCTCGCTGCTGGGATAAATAGCGAAGACGCTTCTTAATGTCGTCTTCAACCAGACGACGAGCGCCGCCCAATGCGCGCAGACTGTTGAAGTAGCCAACAACTGTTGCATAAGGGTCTGCGGCTTCATGGTCTCGCGTAATTTCGGCTTCACCCGCTGCCAACAGCGCTGCATAAACACGCACCAACAAGGTTTTGGTACTGGAGCCAGGGGCGTTCAATCCGACATAGAGGCGGCCGGCAGTTTTGTCGTCATCCTCTTTAATTTCCTGCTCTTTGGCAAAGAAGGAATCTTTAGATGACAAACCGCTAGGAGGAAAGATCGATAGGTCGCGGTTGTAGAGCTGACGAATTTGCTCGCGAGCTCGGCGAATGGTCGCAGTAGAGGCAATAATCTTAGCCGGTATCGAAACACCAGTTTCGACTTCCACCCGGGTGAGAAAATCTACTGCAGTCTCGTATAGGCCGACCATGGTACCCAGTGGGCCAGAGATCAGGTGCAATTCGTCTTGAATAATCAATTCTGGTGGCACCAACCGACGTGCTCGCTGAGCGTCTTTGACGACACGCTGGTTTGGCTTTTCACCATGCCCTGGCGTTAGATGCCCGTAGGTTGGGCTATATCTGTCGCGCAGGCCGAAGAGTGCCTGAGTTTCGCCCTTGAAGGGCATGCGAGCAAATTTGTCCACTGTAGCAATAACCAGTGAAGGACACTCGCGGTAGATTTCGTCATCGACAACAACAACTGGTAAACCTTGATCATTTGACTTACGTGCACAGAATTCGCACTTTGGATTGGGGCACCGAACAAGTGTTCTTAGCCGCACATTATCAAAATCGTAAGTTTGATTTTCAGGTTTGCCTTGCTGGGTTACCAGTGAGGTGCCGCAGCGAGGGCACGACACCAACTGAACCGGACTACCATCTCGTGGTTTTTTGCCTTCGTCTAAATCTTCCAACGCCTTTCCAGATGCTTTGGCATCGTTTGGCGTAGTTGCTTTACCCACCCAAAGGCCAATTTTAAAGGGCTCCTGTCCCCACTTTTCAGAATTGCTCTTACGCACTAATTCACAGGCGCAGATTAGTGCCGTGGCTCGTTGAAACTGCTGGACCGTAAGTAGGCGCAAGGTATAGCGCATGATGATGGAAACGCCAGCGCTGGAGTCTAGGCCATTAACATCGCCGCGCAAGCGCCGATAGGCTAGTGTAAATGCCGCGAGCCCGAGATAGGCCTCCGTCTTACCACCACCCGTTGGGAACCAAAGTAGGTCAACGAGTTTGCGGTCTGCTGCAACTTTCTCTCCGGATTTGGGTTTATTCACCATACTGGCGATGTTGAGCAAGATGAAGCCCATCTGGAACGGACGCCAAGTACGGTTGCCCGAATTATTAATATCTTCGTCGAAAGGCGATCCAACTGTTTTTCCATCAGCACTATCTTTTGTGCGGCCTGCCCAAATGGCGTGAATGCGCTGATCCCACATAACGTGATTGGAAAATAAAAATGCCTCAAACGCATTATTCTCGTCTCTGATTAGCTCCAGTCCTTCACGCATTCTTCGGGCAGCATCTTTGCAGCACTCAATAAGCACCTTAGACGTATCAATATTTTCAGGCGTCGAGTTAAAGGGCACTCTCTGCGTTTCCGCTTTTCTATCGGCCACCCATTTCTCGTAGGTCAGTACGAGCGGTTCGATAGCTTGGAACAAATCATTGGGCGTTGCGCATTGGCTTAGCTCCCACATATCCAAGTTAAGACCGGAAATCGCTCCACTTTGGGCTATCAGGCTTGGCACTTCGAAGTTCGGAATAAAATCCGTGAATAATAGGCTGGCGCGGTCACGGGTGACGTTTAGGCCATCCCATCCTGCAGCGACCCCGTGCCCTGTGGCGAATTCTTTGGCATCACGATAGAGCATATTGGCTGCCGCAATTTCAGGATCTTTAGATATGTCTTTATCGAAATCTTTGGCGATGAAGATCGGGTATTTGTCAGCCCCAAACACCTGTAGTTTTGGTTGCATTAACCATTGTTGATCTTTTGCTTTGTCAGAATCGTCACCTTTAGGTCGGCGATTTACCAGAAATAAACTGACCGCCTTGGCGCCATCAATATGGTGAACAACACCCTCCAGAAAAACCTGACCATCACCGTCGCCATCTTCTCCTTGATGTCTAAAGCCATCTGGAGTAACAGTGACTGACGCGGGCGCATTGGATTTTGATAAGGGAATCGGACTCAGTTTGCCAATTTTATCAACCGGTATGCCCTCTACTAAAACGGATCGCTGATAGCGTTTCCAATAGGTGCGGTCTTCAGATGAATGTTTTTCGCGGCGATAGTCGCCCCAGAAAGCATTGGCATGGATGGTTTTTGTTTCCAGCGAAACCAGAAAGGACAGTCCCATAGATGAAGGGCTAAAGCCTACAATGAGCGGAGGTTGTGATTCGTACCCTCCACCCTCATCATCGTCATTGCCCGCAGCTAGTTCATCTTTTTCATAGTCGGGAATTTCAGACTTGAGGGGCGCCAAACGACCTATGATATATCGGGTTGTCGGAAATTCATTGATTGACTCGTCAGCTGTTGTTGGCCCCATTAATTCCCGCTCGAGAGCTTCTAGAATTCGTGAGCGCGACTCTCGTTTGCTGCTATCAGGCATTGGCTTGTTCCTTTTGTTCGCGTTTTTGTGCTCTTGGACCTTTTCCTGTTCCTGGGTGGGCATCGTGAGTGCCACTTAAAGACAGGTATTTTTTCGGTACTGCTTTAGGCTTTTCCGGTGGTGGGCAATCGTTACGTCTTTTAGGAATCAAATTCAGCTTTTTACGAACACGCTCACCAAAGAACTGGCGCCGAATTTCCAAGCCAAAAAATTCGCCAATTGCCGGCGGAACCGCATTTCCAATTTGCATGTGCGCCGCACGTCGATCTCCGGAAAACTGAAAATTATCAGGAAAAGTTTGTAGGCGGGCTAGTTCACGAATCGAAAGTAGTCTGCCTTTCCAGTGGAAAGGTCCTGTTGCTGGGCCTGGCTGAGCTTGAATCGTCCAACTTGGTTTGTCTTTCGCGAGCTTTAAAAGAAATGACCAAAAGCGAGTTCTCCAACCGAATAAGGGAAGCCCACCCATTTTCTCGGTATGCCAGAGGTAGTTTTGGCCTTCAGGAATTGTTGGTAAAAGCTCCGCCCATTTGCCTGAAGGTTTAACCTCATCCAACCAAATATCGACATCCAAATCGCCAATCGAATCCCACGTAGTTAAATGAGGTTGCCCATGACCATTTAGTTTATCAGGATCGAAATGCGTTGGCGCAGGCAGTTTAAAATGCTTTCCATCTCTGTTGGCAACGATAAATACACGTTCTCGTGACTGAGGAACACCATAGTCAGCTGCGTTTAGAGATATTACATGTGGATGGTAATTAGTTTTTTTCGCTCGATTGATCTTGTTCAGCTCATTTACCAACAGTTGTAACCCTTCATCCTTGTCGGAATAAGCAATGCCTTTGACGTTCTCAAGCAATATCACTTCCGGCTGTGCTTCGCGGACGATATCGAGATAGGCCTTCAGGGTTTTAGCTCTCGGGTCGGTTAGTCGATCAGTATCGCCTGTAACCCAATATCCAGACTTGGAAAATGGCTGGCAGGGCGGCCCACCGGCAAGCAGGGTCAACTCTTTGGGCTTTAGTCCTGACTGTCTTAACAATTCACTGGGAGCCAATGCATGAATGTCACCCGGTGAGGCAAGTTTCCACTTGGGGTGGTTTAAAGCGAGAGTTTGCTGTGCAATGGGATCAATTTCTACGCAGAGCTTGTTAGTAAATCCGGCTGCGCTCAGCCCTAAGTCTAAGCCTCCGGCTCCGCTAAACAAGGAAATCATGGTTTTTGCCTGCTTACTACTCATGTATTGTTCTCGCCTTTTTGATATTCGAGCAGCTCGCCTACAGAAACGGAGAGATACTCACAGAGAGTATTAATCGTTTCTAAATCAATCCTCACCAGGGTCTCGTGATACATCCTCGTCAGGGTCCCCCTGTTTATCCCAGTGTCTCGCGAAACATCTGAAATTTTGAGTCTCCGCTCCCCCATCAACCTAGAAAGATGGCTTTTGATCATCCAAGATACCTATTATGACCTGCAAGAGGTAATTTTCGTCTGTTTGTGCTCACTTTACGTTATTAGATGATATTAGGGCAAGTTGCCAACATCACAGCATATTAGTCATTAGGTGTGGAGATATCGTACTGAATCGACTCTAAGTAGTTATTATTCTAGGCATCTTCACGATGCCCACTTCTGGCACTCAGCAGACGTTCGTAGAACTTACATGCTGTACACCGAAAGCTTTTTGGAAAGGTATGTGATCCCACCCATGTAATGTGGACACAGCCCTAAGCGAGATTTTCGTTTTCAAATTGTACCGGGCTGAGACCGTCACAGGCACTGTGACGACGCCACCGATTGTAATCACACTCGATATAATTAAACACCGTCGTCCGCATTATTTCCCGGCTGATAAAGCGTTCCTCGTGGATACACTCTACTTTCAGCGAATGAAAGAAGCTTTTCGCACACGCATTATCGTAGCAGAAACCTTTTGCGCTCATGCAGCTGTGCAGGCTATGCCGCTTCAGCAATACCTGATAATCCGCTGTTCAGTACTGGTCACCACGGCTTGTATGAACGATAACTGACTGGGCTGAACTTCTGGCTGGCTTTCGCCCGCAGTTCCTGACTGCGCAGTTTGGCGGCGATGGTTTTGAAATTGTATTCAGGCAGTTCTTCGGCGAGACGAGGCACACCATAACGCTGCTATGCCCCAGTGAATGCCTGACTGACAGCAATATCACAGATGAGTGTCAACGAGCCGGAACTGGTGGTTTGGGCTGGCTTGATGGCGACGTTTGAGCCGCGCATACAAACCGCTTCGGGCAATCCGGAGCACGCGACACACGGCTTTGACGCTGAACTCAGCCTGATGCTTTTCGATGAAGACATACTTCATTTAAGGCGCTTCGCGAAGTCTGTCGCGGCCTTTTGGAGAATGGCCAGCTCCTCTGCCTGCTCAGCCAGTTAGCGTTTGAGGCGGGCATTTTCAGCAGTCAGTTTGTTCTCCTGTTCTGAGGATGTCATTTGCTGCTGTTGTTTACTGCGCCAGTTGTAGAGCTGTGATTCATACAGGCTGACTTCACGGGCGGCGGCAGCGACACCAATACGCTCAGCCAGTTTCAGTGCCTCATCGCGGAATTCGGGTGTGTACTATTTACTGGCTGTTTTGCTGTTTTGCTGGTTGATGCTGGTTTTGTCATGAGTAATCGACCTCTGGTCGAGAGTTTACTCACTTAGTCGCGTGTCAACTAATAGTGGGTAGGATTAATGAAGTGGGAGGGGGGCCTGCAGGGCTTTGAAGTATATGGCTAAGCGTGCTGAACAAAAATTCCAGCAACTATGAGCATCTGATATTCACTGCTCACATATTCTATAGGTAGAATTGTAGGTTTAAATAATATATAAATAAATATCTATATTATTCAATAATAAAACACCAATGCATCATCGGCGTATGTGCGTCGAAATTGTCGATTGTGCTCATGGAGTTATGATGTCCATTTCTTTGAAAATAAACCGTTTTGATCGGCTCAGTGGCCGTTTGTTCCTTCTATTGTCGCATGAAAAAAAGGTACGGCGCAGAAAAATGTCGTGGCTTTACGAGCCGCCTTCCGACATTAATTCGATAACAATTTTTCCATGCTCTACGCCCACTCTGACTCTGGAATGGGTCGTAAACCCCGCCTCTTCAAGCCAGTCTCCTTTTAAGCTCAGCGCCGCATGCACGCTGTAGCGCTTCGGTATCTTGGTTTTGCGGTCTTCATGGCGCTTTCTAAAATATCCTACTGTTAAATGGCGATAGGGTTTGCCGATCGTGAACTCATGCATAGGGTCTCCAGACAACACGGACAAAGGTCATTTCTGATGCCTGTATAAAATACCAGTGATTATCGGTCTGTGCAGAGCTAAAACTGGAATCAGGCGTCAGGAAATGAAATGCAACCGCTGAAATCCGGTGGTGAAAGATGTATTATTAATACACTTTATTATTCGGTAATCCGTTATGTCCGGTAAACGCATCTCACGAGAAAAAGAGACCATCGCGAAAATGATCGCGTTGTATGAAAAGCAGTGCCCGCAGGCATCTCAGGAGGAAGGGCATTATCAGGCGCTCAACGCGTATGCCGATAAGCGCCTGGATAAGTGTGTTTTCGGTGAGGACAAGCCTGCCTGCAAGCAGTGTCCGGTACACTGCTACCAGCCTGCCAGACGTGAAGAGATGAAGCAGGTTATGCGCTGGGCCGGTCCGCGTATGTTATGGCGTCACCCGATCCTGACCATCCGCCATCTCATCGACGATCGCCGCCCGGTACCGGAATTACCGGAAAAATACCGTCCGAAAAAGTAACGTTTCTGTACCGAAGGTTAAACCAGGCTCTCTTTATCAATCCCGAGGCGTTTCATGCGTGAGAGCAGGGTGGTGCGCTTCAGCCCGAGGCGTTGGGCTGCCCCCTTCGGCCCGGCCACCACGCCGTTGGTCTCCTTGAGCACGCGCATAATCAGCTGATACTCATCTTCGCCTTCCTGCGCCACTTCTGCCGCGACGGGGGGCTCCTCTGGCAGCGAGACCTCAGGCAGCGACAGCTGCAGCACGCTGCCCCGCGTCAGGAGCACCGCGCGCTCAATGACGTTCTCCAGCTCGCGTACGTTGCCCGGCCACTCCATAGAGGAGAGGATGCGCAGCGTCTCGGCAGGAATACTGTCGATATTGCGTCCCATCCGACGCGCAATCTTGGCGGTGAAGGCTTTCACCAGCAGGGGGATATCCTCCGGGCGCTCGCGCAGCGGCGGCAGGCAGATTGGGAAGACGTTAAGGCGATAGTAGAGATCGCTACGAAACTCGCGGTCGGCGACCATTTTTTTCAGGTCGCGGTTGGTGGCGGCAATCAAACGCACGTCGGTTTGAATCAGCTTGTTGCTGCCGAGACGCTCAAACTCCTGCTCCTGCAGGACGCGAAGCAGCTTAGGCTGCAGCTCAAGCGGCATGTCGCCCACCTCGTCGAGGAACAAGGAGCTTTTGTCCGCCAGTTCGAAACGCCCCAGCCGCTGGCTGCTGGCCCCGGTAAAGGCTCCGCGCTCGTGGCCGAACAGGTCGCTTTCCAGCAGGCCCGCGGGCATTGCCGCGCAGTTCATCTTCACCATCCGGCGGCTGTTGCGGTTGCTCAGGTTGTGGATGGCGCGGGCGATCAGCTCCTTGCCGGTGCCGGTTTCACCCAGAATCAGCACGGTACTGTCGCTTTGCGCCACCATCTCAACCTGCTTGAGCACGCTGTACATGGCGTCGCTGCGCCCGATGATTTCGCCAAACTCGCTGTCGACGTTGTTAAGCTGCTCGGTCAGGGCCAGGTTTTCGTCCACCAGCCGCTCCTTCAGGCGGTGGATCTCCTGATAGGCGAGGGCGTTATCCAGGGCGATAGAAATACGCTCGGCAATCTGGCGCAGCAGCTTGAGGTTGGCGGTGGTGAATACGCCTTCCTCACACTGCGCCAGCTTAAGCACGCCCAGCATGGTGTTGCCGGACATCAGCGGCAGCAGGCACAGGGTCTGAATTTTATTGCCCCAGGTGTTAAACAGCATCCGCTCGTAGGGCGCCACCGGATCCTGCTCGCTGAGGTTAAGCAGCAGGATCTCCTTGCTTTTAAACACCCGTTCGGAGAGCGTACCCGCCTCATCGACTTCGCTCTGCTCGTGGGCCGGGTTGGCCTCATCGAGGTAGTGCGTGGAGTAGATATTCAGCTTGCCCTTGCGGTGGCCGCGCAGGGCAATGCTGATGGCGTCGATTTTGAAATAGTGGTGGATCTCTTTCGACACTTCGCTGACCAGCTCGTCCATGTCGAGGCGGGAGAGCACGGCGTTGGTGATGGCGACCAGAATGCGGAAGTTGTCACGCTCGCGGCTCAGCAGGTCGTAATCCACGTTGTTAGTGACGCGGCTTTGGATCTGCTCTGCCACCACGGCCACAATCTGGGTGAAGGTGTGCAGGCGCTCGTATTCCGCCTCGGTCCAGGGCTGGTCCGTGTTGCGGATAAATTCGCAGCCGCCAAAGATGTGGCCTTCCGCCGCCAGAGGCAGCATGCAGTAATGGCCAAAGGGCTGGTAAAGGCTGCCCTCGACCAGCATCGGCCATGCCTGCCGGAACTCATTGAAGCTGCAGTGCAGCACTTCCGGGCGAGAGAGGATGCGGCGCACCGGACCGTGCGCCAGATAGGTTTCGTCTTCGTATTCGAAGGCTTTGCCGTTGTCGCGCGTTGAATAATAGCTCGCCCGATGGGTTCCGCTATGCCAGAGCACGATGGCGGCGCTGTCCGCCAGCGCGGATTGCCTGACCAGACGCGTCAGGGCATCGCTCAGCGAACCGAGATCGGGCTGCTGTAAAAGTGTGCGCGTGATATCAAACAGGCCCTGCTGTCCAAGATCGCTCATCGGTGTATACGGCATTATTGCTTTCCAATAGAAACTGGCGAAAAGATAAATTCAGTGCTGGCCGCTTATGGTGCGGCTCTAGCAGATACGGGGTAACGGCTCAGCGTGCGGAAGATCCAGCGTACGCTTAACGCCATACAGTCCGGCCAGGCGCACCCCTTTGCGCTCAACCACCTCGCCGATGATTGCCGCGTCTTTCCCTGAGGGATGCGCGCGCAGCTGTTCAAGAACGGCCTCCGCTGCCGAGCGTTCAACGCCAATCACCAGCTTGCCTTCGTTAGCAAAGTTTAGCGGGTCAAGGCCCAATAGCTCGCACAGCCCGCGGACGGCAGGTTTAACCGGCAGACCGCGCTCGGTCAGTTCGATCCCGTACCCGCAGCTAGCGGCGAACTCGTGCACCACGGCGTTGACGCCGCCTCGCGTCGCGTCGCGCAGGGCTTTTACCCCCGGAATGGCGCGCAGTGGCTGAATGAGCGGAGTAAGCACCGCGCAGTCGCTGCGCAGTTCACCGTCCAGCCCCAGACCTTCGCGCAGGTTCAGAATGGTCGCCCCGTGGCACCCGAGCGTTCCGCTGACGATCAGCACGTCGCCCGCGGCAAGCTGCTGCGCGCCCCAGTGAATGTCGGCAGGTATTGCCCCCATTCCGGCGGTGTTGATGAACAGCTTATCCGCCGCGCCGCGCTGCACCACCTTGGTATCACCGGTGACGATAGCGATCCCCGCCTCGCGCGCGGTGTGCGCCATGCTGTTCACCACCGCCGCGAGCGTCTCCATCGGCAGCCCCTCCTCGAGGATAAACCCGCAGGAGAGGTAGCGCGGGAGTGCGCCGCTAACGGCTACGTCGTTCGCCGTGCCGCAGACGGCGAGCTTGCCGATATCCCCGCCCGGGAAGAACAGCGGATCGATCACGTAGCTGTCGGTGGAGAACGCCAGCCGGTCGCCCTGCGCGGTCAGCGTGGCGAGGTCAATGCGTGCCTGATCTTCCTGTTCGGCCAGCCAGGGGTTGTTGAATGCCTCCATGAACAGCTGATTGATCAGCTGCTGCATCGCCTGACCGCCGCTCCCGTGCGCCATTTCAACCGTGTTCATGCTTCACACTCCTGATTGCGATACTGATACCACGCGGCGCACGCCCCTTCGGAGGAGACCATCAGCGCGCCAAACGCGGTTTGCGGGTTACAGGTGTTGCCAAATAACGGGCAGTGATGAGGTTTGCATTTGCCGGTGAGCACCTCACCGCACCGGGCGCGCGGATCGTCGCACACCTGCTGAGGCTGCGGGCGGAAATGCGCTTCAGCATCGAACGCGTGATACGCGGGCGTAAGGCGCACGCCGGATTCGGCAATCAGCCCCAGGCCGCGCCACTCGCTGTCGCCTTCAACGCGAAATACGTCGGCTATCGCCTGCTGTGCGAGCGCATTGCCCACATCAGGCACCACGCGGCGATACTGATTTTCCACCGTGCTCGTGGCCGCTATTTTCTGCTCAACCAGCATGGTCACGCCTTGCAGTAGATCAAGCGGTTCGAATCCAGCGACAACTAATGGGCGATCGTACTGTTCGGTAATAAAACCGTAGGCTTTTGTACCGATAACCATGCTGACGTGCCCCGGTGCCAGAAAGGCGTCAATACCGTTGCCCGGCTCCTCCAGCAGGCTGCGCAGCGTCGGGATGAGCGTGATGTGCTGGCAGAAAAAGAAAAAGTTGTCGAGCTTACGCGCTTTTGCCTGCTGGAGCGTGATGGCGGTGGCGGGCATGGTGGTTTCGAAGCCGAGGCCGAAAAACACAACCCTGCGCGCGGGGTTGTCCGCTGCCAGCGTCAGCGCGTCCATCGGCGAGTAAACAATACGTACGTCCGCGCCGCGCGCCTTCGCCTGCAGCAGCGATCCCTTTTTCCCGGGCACGCGCATCGCGTCGCCGAAGGTGCAGAAGATGACGTCCGGCTGGCTGGCTATCTCAATGCAGCTGTCGATGCGGCCCATCGGCAGAACGCACACCGGGCAGCCGGGGCCGTGGATAAACTCGATGTTCTCCGGCAGCAGCTGGTCGAGGCCAAACTTGAAGATGGCGTGGGTATGCCCGCCGCACACCTCCATGATCCTAAGCGGTTTTTCTTTCGTGTAGCTCAGCAGCGCCGCGCGCGTTTTCAGGTGCCCGATAAGCTGCATCACCTGCTCCGGCGCGCGGTATTCATCAACGTAGCGCATGGGTTAACGCTCCTCGCCAAATAACAGCGCGCCGACGTCGGGCTCTACGTCGAACATGTTTTGCAGGGCGTCGAGCGTGTCGCGGGCTTCCGCTTCGTTAATCACGCTCATGGCAAACCCCACGTGCACCAGCACCCACTGGCCGAGGCGCGATGCGCCGGTTTCATCGGTGCTGCCCACCAGCGTCAGATCGACATCGCGCAGGATGCCGCAGACCTCCACTTTGGCCTGATTCCCGTCAATGGAATGGATTTGTCCCGGTACGCCTATGCACATCGTTCACTCTCCAGCCAGTTCAGCCAGGCGTCCATGCCGTCTCCGCGCGTGGCGGAGACCAGCAGGATCTCAATGTCCGGGTTCACCTCCCGGGCGTAGGCCATGCACTTATCCACGTCAAAGGTCAGGTACGGCAGCAGGTCGACTTTGTTGAGCAGCATGATGGAGGCCGCGGCGAACATATGCGGATATTTCAGCGGCTTGTCTTCACCTTCCGTCACGGAGAGCACCGCCACCTTGTGTCGTTCGCCAAGATCGAAGCTCGCCGGGCAGACCAGGTTGCCGACGTTTTCAATAAACAGGATGCCCTTATCCGCCAGCGGCAGGCGCGATGCGGCATCGGCTATCATCTGCGCGTCCAGGTGGCAGCCCTTGCCGGTGTTGACCTGAATCGCCGGAGTGCCGGTTTCGCGGATGCGCGCGGCGTCGTTTACCGTCTGCTGATCGCCTTCGATCACCGCGCATGGCGTATGCGCGTTCAGGCGCCTGAGCGTTTCCGTCAGCAGCGTGGTTTTGCCGGAGCCGGGGCTGGAGACCAGGTTTAGCACCAGCTGATTGCGAGCGGCAAAGCGGGCGCGGTTGCGGGCGGCGAGCCGGTTATTTTTGTCCAGCACGTTGATCTCCACCTCCAGCATCTGGCGCTGGCTCATGCCCGGCGCGTGGGTTCCCGCCTCGCCGTGGCCGTAGTGCAGATCGCCTGCGGCGGATTGCTGCGGGGCGAAGGTAATACCGGTCAACGCCGCAGCGGGACGCGGGGCAGGCGAAAAGGGCGCGGAGCGAAACGCGGAGTGAGGACGGTGTTCATCCCCTTCTATATACAGGTTGCCTTCGGCGCAACCGCAGGTGCTACACATACTTTACTCCTTCTCGATTTCGAGGCGTTGGATCTGCATGCCGTCGTCCGCCACGATGCGCAGCCCGGCGCTCTGGCACTGCGGACAGCGCTGAACCTTCGATGACAGCAGCGTGACGTACTGCTGACACTGCTCGCACCAGCACTCCGCCTGCTGCTCGTCGATATGCAGCTCGCAGCCCTCCGCCAGCGTGCCGCGGCACACCAGCTCAAAGCAGAAGGTGAGGGCGCTGATTTCGACGCAGGAAAACGCGCCGACCTTTAGCCAGACGCCGGTGACGCGCTTCGCGCGGTTTTGCACTGCCTGCTGTTCGATAAGTTCCAGGGCCCGCTGGCAGAGGGTGATTTCGTGCATGACGCCTCCTCAATGATTTGCGCCATTGAATGCAATAACGGTGCCAGCTTGGTTTTTGTCAGGGCGTGACGATGTCAACGCTGTCGAAATGACACGTCGACACGCCGGTAATGACAGCGCCAGTATTACTAAACCATTTGAAATTCAATGCGTTAAAAACTGGCACGGAATCTGCTTAACAGCGGCTATCTCCATTCAGCGGATACCTTCTATGACTATTTGGGAAATTAGCGAAAAAGCGGATTACATCGCGCAGCGTCACCAGCAGCTGCAGGATCAGTGGCACCACTACTGCAACTCTCTGGTTCAGGGGATCACCCTGTCGAAAGCCCGCCTGCACCACGCCATGAGCTGTGCATCGCAGGGGGATATGCGCTTTGTGTTATTTGGTCACTTTACGATTAACGTCACCCTGGCAGAGAGCTTTAACAGCCACACCATTGAGTACTACCTCGAAACAAAAGAGGGGGAAAAACAGTGTATTGCGAAGGCGCAGCTGATGGCCGACGGCATGGTGGACGGACATGTCAGCAACCGCGATCGCCAGCAGGTGCTTGAGCACTATCTGGAGAAAATCGCGCCGGTTTATAACGTTCTCTACACCGCGGTTGAGCATGATTTACCGGTCAATCTGAAGCAGCTGATGGACGGAAAATCCTCGGCGCACGTGGCCTGAGTATCGAGTGACGAGACGTGTCGATACGACAGTTTTTCGTCAAAAATGACCATCACCAGAGGATTGCCCGGTGAACCGTTTTGTAATTGCTGACTCGACGGTCTGTATTGGCTGTCGAACCTGTGAGGCGGCGTGTTCGGAAACGCACCGCCTGCACGGGCTACAGTCCATGCCGCGCCTGCGCGTCATGCGTAATGAGAAAGAGTCTGCCCCGCAGCTCTGCCACCACTGTGAAGATGCGCCCTGCGCGGGCGTTTGCCCGGTTAACGCCATCACCCGCGTTGACGGCGCCGTCCAGCTGAATGAAAGCCTGTGCGTCAGCTGCAAGCTGTGCGGCATCGCCTGCCCGTTCGGCGCCATTGAATTTTCCGGCAGCCGCCCGCTGCATATCCCGGCGAATGCCAACTCCCCGAAAGCGCCGCCTGCGCCACCCGCTCCGGCGAAGGTGAGCACGCTGCTGGACTGGGTGCCCGGCATCCGCGCCGTGGCGGTGAAGTGCGACCTGTGCAGCTTTGATGAGCAAGGCCCGGCCTGCGTACGTACCTGCCCGACCAAAGCGCTGATTCTGGTCACCATTCGCGATATCGCCCGCACCAGCAGGCGCAAGCGCGAGCTGACCATTAATACCGACGTCGGCGATCTTTCGCTTCTGCAGGCGCTTAACGAGGGGGCGAAATGAACGCCATCACCATGATTAACAGCGCCGTGGCGTACTTTGCCGCTGCCGCCGTGCTGGCGCTGATCTGCTCTTTTCATAAAACCCTGAGCGGCTGGGTCGCCGGTATCGGCGGCGCGATCGGAAGCCTGATGACGCTGGCGGCGGGCGGCATCGTCCTGCTCGGCGGGCAACCCGTTGCCACACTCATGCCGCTGATCCGCCACACCGTGGCGATTACGCCGCTGAACGCCATCTGGCTGGTAACCTTTGGCCTGTGCGGGCTGTTTATCAGCCTGTTCAACATCGACTGGCACCGCCATCAGCACGTCTTCGCCAACGGCCTGCTGGTCAACCTGCTGATGGCGACGGCGGTCTGCTCCGTTATTGCCGGCAACCTCGGCGCGCTGGTGGTGATGGCCGAGATTATGGCCCTGTGCGGCGTGTTCCTCACGGGCTGTAGCGCCTCCGGCAAGCTGTGGTTTGCGCTCGGGCGCCTTGGCACCCTGCTGCTGGCGCTGGCCTGCTGGCTGGTGTGGCAGCGCTTCGGCACGCTGGACTTTGCCGCGCTTCACGGCCAGGCGCTGGGCAATGACGTCTGGGTTCTCGGCATCGTCGGTTTTGGCCTGCTGGCCGGGATTATCCCGCTGCACGGCTGGGTACCCCAGGCGCATGCGAACGCCTCTGCACCGGCCGCTGCCCTGTTCTCCACCGTCGTCATGAAGGTAGGGCTGTTCGGTATTCTGAGCATCACGCTGGCCGGCGGACAGCCTCCGCTGTGGTGGGGCATCGTGCTGCTGCTGGCAGGTATGGTCACCGCGTTTGTCGGCGGGCTGTACGCGCTGATGGAGCACAACATCCAGCGCCTGCTGGCGTACCACACCCTGGAAAACATCGGCATTATCCTGCTCGGAATGGGCGCGGGCGTGACCGGGCTGGCGCTTAACCAGCCGGCGCTGATTGCCGCCGGGTTTATCGGCGGTCTGTATCACCTCATCAACCACAGCCTGTTTAAGAGCACGCTGTTCCTCGGCGCGGGCAGCGTCTGGTTCCGCACCGGCCATCGCGATATTGAAAAGCTGGGCGGGATTGGCAAAAAGATGCCGGTCATTTCACTCGCGATGCTGGTAGGGCTAATGGCGATGGCCGCGCTGCCGCCGCTGAACGGCTTTGCCGGGGAGTGGGTGATTTATCAGTCCTTCTTCGCGCTCGGTCAGAGCGATGTCTTTATCGCACGCCTGCTCGGCCCGCTGCTGGCGGTCGGCCTGGCGATTACCGGCGCGCTGGCGGTGATGTGTATGGCCAAAGTTTACGGCGTCACCTTCCTCGGTGCGCCGCGCACCCGTGAAGCTGAAAACGCCTGCTGCGCGCCGGTACTGATGGGCGTGAGCGTGGTCGCGCTGGCGCTGTGCTGCATCGCGGGCGGGGTCGCCGCGCCGTGGCTGCTTCCGCTGCTGGGCAACGCCATTCCTCTGCCGCTGACCACGGCGCATACCGTCGTTTCTCAGCCGATGGTGGCGCTGCTGCTGGTCGCCGCGCCGCTCCTGCCGTTCGTGCTGATGCTGTTCTTCAGGCGTGACCGTCTCGCCTCCCGCTCGCGCGGCGCGGCGTGGGCCTGCGGCTACGAACACGAGCAGTCGATGGTCATTACCGCCCACGGCTTCGCCATGCCGGTGAAGGAGAATTTCGCCGCCGTGCTGAAGCTGCGCCACTGGCTAAATCCGGTGGATTGGGTACCCGGCTGGCAGAGCGCCGCCGCGCCCGCGCTGTTCCGCCGTCTGGCGCTGATCGAGCTGGCGGTGCTGGTGGTCATTGTGATTTCACGAGGAGCCTGACATGAGTCTGTTACTGGCAATACTTCAGGCGCTGGTGCTGTTCGCCGCTGCGCCGCTGCTGTCGGGCATCACGCGCGTGGCGCGCGCCCGAATGCACAACCGTCGCGGGCCCGGCGTGCTCCAGGAGTACCGCGATCTCTTCAAGCTGCTTTCTCGGCAGAGCGTGGCACCCGACGCCGCAGGCTGGGTCTTTCGCCTGACGCCGTTCGTGATGGTCGGCGTGATGCTGACCATCGCCACCGCGCTGCCGGTTGTGACGGTGGGCTCGCCGCTGCCGGCGCTTGGCGATTTGATTACGCTAATCTACCTCTTCGCCATCGCCCGCTTCTTCTTTGCGATTGCGGGCCTGGATACCGGTAGCCCGTTTACCGGCATCGGCGCCAGCCGCGAGGCGATGCTCGGCGTGCTGGTGGAGCCGATTCTCCTGCTGGGGCTGTGGGTTGCCGCGCAGGTCGCAGGTTCCACCCATATCAGCTTTATCACCGACACCGTTTACCACTGGCCTGTGGCGCGCTCGATCCCGCTGGTGCTGGCGCTCTGTGCCTGCGCGTTTGCCACCTTTATTGAGATGGGCAAACTGCCGTTCGATCTGGCGGAAGCGGAGCAAGAGCTGCAGGAAGGGCCGCTTACCGAATACAGCGGCTACGGCTTTGCGGTGCTGAAGTGGGGCATCAGCCTCAAGCAGCTGGTGGTGCTGCAGATGTTTGTCGGCGTCTTCTTCCCGTGGGGGCAGATGACCCACTTCTCCGCGGGCGGCCTGGTGCTGGCGGTTGTTGTTGCCGCCCTCAAGCTGCTGGTCGGCGTGCTGGTGATTGCCCTGTTTGAAAACAGCATGGCGCGCCTGCGTTTTGTGGAAACGTCACGCATCACCTGGGCCGGTTTTGGTTTTGCATTTTTAGCGTTCGTCTCCTTGCTGGTGGCGTGATTAAAGAGAATTTTTATGTCTGAAGAAAAGAAAGGTCAGCAGTATCTCGCCGCGTTGCATCAGGCTTTCCCCGGCGTGGTGCTGGAGGAGTCCTGGCAAACCAAAGACCAGATAACCGTCACCGTAAAGGTGAACTATCTGCCGGAAGTGGTGGAGTTTCTCTACTACCAGCAGGGCGGCTGGCTGTCGGTGCTGTTCGGCAACGACGAGCGCCAGCTGTGCGGCAACTATGCGGTGTACTACGTGATGTCGATGGAGCAGGGCGAGAAGTGCTGGCTTACCGTACGCGTCGAAGTCGACCCGAACAAGCCGGAATACCCGTCCGTCACGCCGCGCGTGCCCGCCGCCGTCTGGGGCGAGCGCGAAGTGCGCGATATGTACGGCCTGGTGCCGGTCGGCCTGCCGGACGAGCGCCGCCTGGTGCTGCCGGACGACTGGCCGGACGAACTCTACCCGCTGCGCAAAGACAGCATGGACTACCGCCAGCGCCCGGCGCCGACCACCGACAGCGAAACCTACGAGTTCATCAACGAGCTGGGCAGCAAGAAGAACAACGTGGTGCCGATCGGCCCGCTGCACGTCACCTCCGATGAACCGGGCCACTTCCGCCTGTTCGTTGACGGTGAAAACATCATCGACGCCGACTACCGCCTGTTCTACGTCCACCGCGGCATGGAAAAGCTGGCGGAAACCCGAATGGGCTACAACGAAGTGACGTTCCTCTCTGACCGCGTGTGCGGCATCTGCGGCTTCGCCCACAGCACCGCCTACACCACCTCGGTGGAGAACGGCATGGGGATCGTGGTGCCGGAGCGCGCGCAGATGATCCGCGCCATTCTGCTGGAGGTGGAGCGCCTGCACTCGCACCTGCTCAACCTCGGCCTGGCCTGCCACTTCGTCGGCTTTGACTCCGGGTTTATGCAGTTCTTCCGCGTGCGCGAAGCGTCGATGAAGATGGCGGAGATCCTCACCGGGGCGCGCAAAACCTACGGCCTGAACCTGATCGGCGGGATCCGCCGGGACCTGCTGAAGGACGACATGATCCAGACCCGCCTGCTGGCGCAGCAGATGCGCCGCGACGTGCAGGAGCTGGTGGACATGCTGCTCAGCACGCCAAACATCGAGCAGCGCACCGTCGGCATCGGCCGTCTTGACCCGGAAATCGCCCGCGACTTCAGCAACGTCGGCCCGATGGTGCGCGCCAGCGGCCACGCGCGCGACACGCGTGCCGATCACCCGTTCGTCGGCTACGGCCTGCTGCCGATGACCGTGCACAGCGAGCAGGGCTGCGACGTCATTTCGCGCCTCAAGGTGCGCATCAACGAGGTGTTCACCGCCCTGAACATGATCGACTACGGTCTGGATAACCTGCCGGGCGGCCCGCTGATGGTGGAAGGCTTCACCTACATCCCGAACCGCTTTGCCCTCGGCTTTGCCGAAGCGCCGCGCGGGGACGATATCCACTGGAGCATGACCGGCGACAACCAGAAGCTCTACCGCTGGCGCTGCCGCGCGGCCACCTACGCCAACTGGCCGACGCTGCGCTACATGCTGCGCGGCAACACGGTGTCCGACGCGCCGCTGATCATCGGCAGCCTCGACCCGTGCTACTCCTGCACCGACCGCATGACCGTCGTGGACGTGCGCAAGAAGAAAAGCCAGGTGGTGCCGTACAAAGAGCTTGAGCGCTACAGCATCGAGCGTAAAAACTCGCCGCTGAAATAAGGACTCGCCATGTTTACCTTTATCAAAAAAGTGATCAAAACCGGCACGCAGACCAGCAGTTACCCGCTGGAGCCGATGCCGGTGGATAAAAACTTTCGCGGCAAGCCGGAGCACAATCCGCAGCAGTGCATCGGCTGCGCGGCCTGCGTCAACGCCTGCCCGTCGAACGCCTTAACGGTGGAAACGGATCTCAAAACCGGCGAGCTGGCCTGGCAGTTCAACCTCGGGCGCTGCATCTTCTGCGGCCGCTGCGAGGAGGTCTGCCCGACGGTGGCCATTCGCCTGTCGCAGGAGTACGAGCTGGCGGTGTGGAAGAAAGCGGATTTTCTGCAGCAGTCGCGCTTTGAGCTGTGCAGCTGCCGCGTCTGCCAGCGCCCGTTCGCCGTGCAGAAAGAGATCGACTACGCCATCGCGCTGCTGCAGCACAACGTCGACGCCCGCGCGGAGCATCACCGGGAAAGCTTTGAAACCTGCCCGGAGTGCAAGCGTCAGAAGTGCCTGCTGCCGTCCGACCGTATTGATATCACCCGCCATATGAGAGAGGCCAGCTGATGGAAAACCTACTGGGCCCGCGCGACGCAAACGGCATTCCGGTGCCGATGACGGTGGACGAATCCATCGCCAGCATGAAGGCGTCGCTGCTGAAAAAAATCAAACGCTCGGCCTACGTCTACCGCGTGGACTGCGGCGGCTGCAACGGCTGCGAGATTGAGATCTTCGCCACCCTGTCACCGCTGTTTGACGCCGAGCGCTTCGGCATCAAGGTGGTGCCGTCCCCGCGCCATGCGGACATTCTGCTGTTTACCGGGGCCGTCACCCGCGCCATGCGCTCGCCCGCGCTGCGCGCCTGGCAGTCCGCGCCGGACCCGAAAATCTGCATCTCCTACGGGGCCTGCGGCAACAGCGGCGGCATCTTCCACGACCTTTACTGCGTCTGGGGCGGCACCGACAAAATCGTGCCGGTGGACGTCTACATCCCGGGCTGCCCGCCGACGCCTGCCGCGACGCTGTACGGCTTTGCGATGGCGCTCGGCCTGCTGGAGCAGAAAATCCACGCGCGCGAGCCGGGCGAGCTGGACAGCCAGCCCGCGGTCATTCTGCACCCGGACATGGTGCAGCCGCTGCGGGTGAAGGTTGACCGCACGGCGCGCAGGCTGGCGGGCTATCGCTACGGCCGTCAGATTGCCGACGACTATCTGCGCCTGCTGAGCCAGGGCGACCATCAGGTGGCGCGCTGGCTGGAGGCGGAAAACGATCCGCGCCTCAATGAGATCGTGGCAAACCTGAACAGCATCGTCGATGAGGCGCGTATCCGATGAGTGAAACGGTGGTGTTCAGCCAGCTGAGCCGTAAGTTTATTGATGAGAACGATGCCACGCCGGATGCGGCGCAGCAGGTGGTCTATTACAGCCTGGCGATTGGGCACCACCTCGGGGTGATCGACTGCCTGGAGGCCGCGCTTAGCTGCCCGTGGCCCGAGTACCTGGCGTGGATCGCCACGCTGGAGGAGGGCAGCACGGCGCGGCGCAAAATGGAGGGCGTGCCGAAATACGGCGAGATCGTCATCGATGCCAACCACATTGTGATGCTCGCCAACGCTTTTGACGCCGCGCTCGTCAGGCAAACCCCCGAGCAGCAGGCGTGGAGCAAAACGCTGCTCAGCATGCTGCATGATATTCATCACGAGAGCGCCATCTACCTGATGGTGAGGAGATTACGTGACTGACGTTTTACTGTGTGTCGGCAACAGCATGATGGGCGACGACAGCGCGGGCCCACTGCTGGCAGAGATGTGCGCCGCGAACCCGCAGGGCAGCTGGGTGGTTATCGACGGCGGCAGCGCGCCGGAAAACGACGTGGTCGCCATTCGCGAACTGCGCCCGGAGAGGCTGTTAATCGTCGATGCCACCGATATGGGGCTCAACCCCGGCGAGATCCGCCTGATTGACCCGGACGACATCGCCGAGATGTTTATGATGACGACGCACAATATGCCGCTGAACTACCTGGTCGATCAGATTAAAGACGACGTGGGCGAGGTGCTGTTTTTAGGGATTCAGCCGGACATTGTCGGGTTCTATTATCCGATGACGCCGCCGGTGAAAGAGGCGGTGGAAGTGGTCTATTCACGGCTAGCGGAGTGGGTTGGGGACGGAGGTTTTTCTCAGCTCTGAGCAGTGCCGGGTGGCGGCTTCGCCTTACCCGGCCTACCAAACCCATCTCCCTCTCCCTGTGGGAGAGGGCTGGGGTGAGGGCAACAGGCTACTCCAGATCCCCCCCGTTACTCGCAATCACCTTCTTATACCACCCGAACGATTTCTTGCGCCTGCGGTCCAGCGTGCCGTTCCCCGCGTCGTCGCGGTCAACGTACACAAACCCGTAGCGCTTGCTCATCTCGCCCGTTGAGGCCGATACCAGGTCAATGCAGCCCCAGGTGGTGTAGCCCATCAGCGGCACGCCGTCCTCAATGGCGTCGCCCATCGCGCGGATATGCTCGCGCAGGTAGCTGATGCGGTAGTCGTCGTTAATCTCGCCGTTGGCGTCAATTTCGTCTTTCGCGCCCAGCCCGTTTTCCACCAGGAACAGCGGCTTCTGGTAGCGGTCGTACATCATGTTCATGGTGATGCGCAGGCCGAGCGGGTCGATGCCCCAGCCCCATTCGCTCACCTGAATGTGCGGGTTGCGCAGGGACTTGACGATGTTCGCGGCGCTGGTGTTGCCCGCGTTCATGTCCGCCGACGCGCAGCGCGAGGCGTAATAGCTGAACGAGACAAAGTCGACGGTGTTTTTTAACAGTTCGTCGTCGCCGGGATCTTTCACAATCACCACGCCTTTCTCGCGGAACACGCGGGCAGAGTAGGCTGGATAACTGCCGCGCGCCTGCACGTCGATAAAGAACAGGTTCTCACGGTCTTTCTCCAGCGCCATCCACACGTCTTCCGGCTTGCAGGAGTACGGGTAGAAGTTCCCGCCCGCCAGCATGCAGCCGACCAGGTTTTCCGGGTTCACCTCGTGGGCAATTTTGGTCGCCAGCGCGCTCGCCACCAGCTCGTGGTGCGCGGCCTGGTATTTCACCTGATCTTCGTTTTCGCCTTCCTCAAACACCAGCCCCGCGCCGGAGAACGGGCTGTGCAGCATGATGTTGATTTCGTTGAAGGTCAGCCAGTATTTCACCAGCCCGTTGAACTCCTCGAAGCAGGTGCGGGCGTAGCGGGCGAAAAAATCAACCATCCTGCGGTTGCGCCACGAGCCGTACTCCGTCACCAGGTGCATCGGCACGTCGAAGTGGCAGAGCGTCACCAGCGGCTCGATGTTGTATTTTTTGCACTCCTCAAACACCGCGCGGTAGAAGGCAATACCCTCTTTGTTCGGCAGCGGCTCGTCGCCGTTCGGGTAGAGGCGGCTCCAGGCAATCGAGGTGCGGAACACCGTAAAGCCCATCTCCGCCATCAGGGCGATGTCTTCTTTGTAGCGATGGTAAAAATCAATCGCCTCGTGGCTTGGGTAAAACTCGTCCTCACGCAGCGAAAAATGCTTTTCCTTACCGACCTTCACCGCCAGGCGATTCGCGCCGTGGGGGATCATATCGACCGTCGTCAGCCCTTTGCCGCCTTCACGGTAAGCCCCTTCACTCTGGTTAGCGGCAAGCGCGCCGCCCCATAAAAATCCTTGTGGAAAAACAGACATTCTTACCTCGCTTTCAATTTATGCTTGTGCCGCTTTGGCCTGAACCGGTGCGGTCTGCAGGGCGCGCGCTTTTTCGGCGTCGTCTTCGACCGGAATATCCTCAAAGCCGAGTATCAGGGTCAGAACGAATGACAGCACCACCGCCAGCCCCATCACGCCAAACACCCAGACGATGGTCATTGGGTTGGCCGGGTCGAAGAACTGCACGCTGGTGAACAGCCCCGGTGCCGCCATTGAGTGGCTGGCAAGACCGGCCATGCCCGCTACCGCGCCGCAGATAAAGCCGCTGATCAGGCTCGCAATCAGCGGACGTTTCAGGCGTACCGCCACGCCGTACAGCGCCGGTTCAGAGATCCCCGCCATGATGGCGGAGGCCGCCGCCGCCAGCGCCGTCTGGCGCAGCTCCGGGTTTTTGGTTTTCCACGCTACCGCCAGCGATGAGCCGCCGAGCGACAGGTTGGCGCCGATTTCCGACGGCATGACCATCCCCTCTTTGCCCGTTTCGGCAATGGTTTGAATGATAGTCGGCGTAAACACGCGGTGCATCCCGGTCATCACCAGCAGCGGCCACAGCGCGCCCATAATGGCGACGGAGAGCCAGCCCAGATAGCCGTGAATGGTGTAGACCAGCGCGGAGATGGCGCTACCGATCCAGATCCCCAGCGGGCCAATCAGCACGATGGCGAGCGGGGCGGCAATCAGCACGATCAGCATCGGCTTGAGGAAGTTTTTCGTCACCGCCGGGGTGATGCGATCCACCCAGCGCTCGATATACGACAGGCACCAGGTCATCACCAGTGCCGGAATGACGGTATAGGTGTACTTCACCGCAGTCACCGGGATAAAGGCGAACTCCACGTGCTCGCCCTGCGCGGCTTTCGCCATCAGCTCGATAAAGCTCGGGTGCACCAGCACGCCCGCGATGGCGATCGCCAGCGACATGTTGGTTTTGAACTTCACCGCCGCCGAGGCCGCCACCATCAGCGGCAGGAAGAAGAACGCGCCGTCGCCGATGACGGTCAGAATGGTGAGCGTCGGCGCGCCTTTTGGCAGCACGCCGGTCATCTCGAGGATCATCGCCAGCAGCTTGACCATCGAGCCGCCGATAATCGCTGGGATCAGCGGGGACATGGTGCCGATCAGCGCGTCGAGGATCCCGGCGCCAATCCGGCGTAATGTCATTTTCTGCGGCCCTTCCGGTACGGCAGGCTGCAGGCTGGTTGGCAGCAGACTCACGACTTCGCGGTAGGCCTGAGAGACGGTGTTGCCAACGATCACCTGGCACTGGTTATCGTTGCGCACCACGCCGAGCACGCCGCTGATGCTTTTGAGGCGCGCGGCGTCGGTGAGGCTTTCGTCCTTCAGAACGAAGCGCAGACGCGTCATGCAGTGGGTGACGGCGACAATGTTCTCTTTGCCGCCCAGCGCGCTGACAACGTCGTTCGCCAGCGCGGCGTAATTTTTGGCCATCGGATGTGATCCTGTTATCGTTGTGAGAAATGTAGGAAACCGGTTCCACATAATCATCATGAGTTTCTTTGAACGAAACAAGATCGCTTTTTGACCATTTTTTCGTTTCGTGATGAAGATCGCAATGAGGCATTGAAAGCGTGATTTCGCCGCTGCGACAATTTTTTTGCAGTGCAGTACACTGCGCCCATCAGTTACAAACGGAATAACAACATGACCACGATGCTGGAAGTGGCGAAGCGGGCAGGCGTTTCGAAAGCGACGGTCTCCAGGGTGCTGTCCGGGAATGGCTACGTCAGCCAGGAGACCAAAGACCGGGTGTTTCAGGCCATCGAAGAGAGCGGCTATCGCCCCAATTTGCTGGCGCGAAACCTGGCGACCAGGCGTACCCAGACGCTGGGTCTGGTGGTGACCAACACCCTCTATCACGGCGTCTACTTTAGCGAACTGCTGTTCCACGCCGCGCGGATGACCGAAGAGAAGGGGCGCCAGCTGATCCTTGCGGACGGCAAGCACAGCGCCGAAGAGGAGCGCGAGGCCATTCAGTATCTGCTGGATATGCGCTGCGATGCGGTGATCATCTATCCGCGCTTTTTGAGCGTGGAGGAGATGGACGAGATCGTCGAGAAGTGCGAGCAGCCGATTATGGTGCTCAACCGCCGCCTGCGGAAACACAGCAGCCACAGCGTCTGGTCCGATCATAAAGCCTCCAGCCAGGAGGCGGTAGCGCAGCTGATTGCGAAAGGGCACCGGGATATTGCGTTTATCACCGGCTCGCTCGATTCCCCGACCGGGGTTGAGCGCCTTTCCGGCTACAGGGACGCACTGGCACAGCACGGTATTCCGCTGCGCGAGGGGCTGGTTGCGCAGGGGAAGTGGAACCCGGCCAGCGGCGCGGCGGCGGTGTCTGAACTGCTCGCTCGCGGCGAACGCTTTACGGCGCTGGTGGCGAGCAACGACGACATGGCAATCGGTGCCATAAAGCAGCTCCACGATAGCGGCATCGCCACGCCGCAGGCGGTATCGGTGGTTGGCTTTGACGACGTGGCCATCGCGCCGTATACGGTGCCGTCGCTCTCCAGCGTGCGCATTCCGGTGACGGAGATGATCAAAGAGACCATCAGCCGCCTGATCTTCATGCTCGACGGCGGCGATTTTACATTTCAGCAAACCTTCTCCGGTGAGCTTGTCCTGCGCGACTCCGTGATTGACGGCCCGCACCGCTGACGTCGACAGCCGTCATCGTCATAAGTGACGATGACGGCACCTCTGCCTTTTCTGTAAATCTAATTATTTCAATAGTTTAAAAACTGGCACGGTTTATGAATAGCTCCGCGCATGACTGTTATGCTGGAGAAGCAGATGAACCGTTTTATGATGGCCGATGCCAGTAAGTGTATTGGCTGCCGGACCTGTGAAGTCGCCTGTGTTGTTTCCCATCAGCCGGATCAGGATTGTGCCTCCCTGACTCCGGACGCTTTCCTGCCGCGTATTCACGTCATTAAGGGCGTGAATATCTCAACCGCCGCGATTTGCCGTCAGTGCGAAGACGCGCCGTGCGCCAACGTCTGCCCGAACGGGGCAATTAAGCGCGAGAAAGGCTTTGTGCACGTGATGCAGGAGCGCTGCATCGGGTGTAAAACCTGCGTTGTCGCCTGCCCGTACGGCGCGATGGAGGTGGTGGTACGCCCGGTTGTGCGCAACAGCGGCATGGGGCTGAGCGTGCGCGCAGAGAAAGCCGAAGCCAACAAATGCGACCTCTGCTACCACCGCGAGGCGGGTCCGGCCTGTATGGAAGCCTGCCCGACGCACGCGCTGGTGTGCGTGGATCGCGACAAGCTCGAACAGATGAGTGCCGAAAAGCGTCGACGTGCGGCATTCGACACCTCGTCGTCACTGCTGTTTTAACCTGCGATGAGCGGTAACGGCGTACAGCTGCGGGTGCGCGGCAAGGTGCAGGGCGTGGGGTTTCGGCCCTTCGTCTGGCAGCTTGCGCGCCAGCTTGAGCTAACGGGCGATGTCTGCAACGACGGAGAGGGCGTGCTGGTGCGCCTCGCGGGTAATGGGGGGGCCTTTACCGCGAGGCTGCATCAGGAGTGCCCGCCGCTGGCGCGCATTGATCGCGTTGAAACGCAGCCGTTCACCTGGGCGCAAGTGCCGGACGCGTTCGTTATCCGCCACAGCGCGGGCGGGGCGATGGACACCCAGATAGTGCCGGATGCCGCCACCTGTCCGGCGTGTCTGTCTGAAATGCGCGACCCCCGCGAGCGCCGCTATCGCTACCCGTTTATCAACTGCACCCACTGCGGCCCGCGGTTTACCATTATTCGCGCCATGCCCTATGACCGTCCGGCCACGTCGATGGCCGCATTTCCCCTCTGCGTGCCGTGCGAGACGGAATACCGTAACCCGGCTGACCGACGCTTTCACGCCCAGCCGGTGGCCTGCCCGGACTGCGGGCCAGCGCTGGAGTGGCGTGCGGGCGACACCCTGAGCACCCGAGACGCTGCGCTGCAGGCGGCGGTGGCGATGCTGAAAAACGGCGGCATCGTTGCGGTCAAAGGGCTGGGCGGTTTTCATCTCGTCTGTGATGCGCAAAACCCACAGGCGATACTGAAACTGCGATCACGCAAGCAGCGCCCGACGAAGCCGCTGGCGGTGATGATCCCGGATGCGGACGGCCTGCCGGCGTCTATCCAGACGCTGTTACGCTCCTCCGCTGCGCCGATTGTGCTGACGCCAAAAGCCTCTCTTTCCGCGTTCCCCGAGGAGATTGCGCCGGGACTGAACGCGATCGGGGTGATGCTTCCCGCGAACCCGCTGCAGCATCTTCTGATGATGGATTCCCGGCGACCGCTGGTAATGACCTCCGGCAACCTTAGCGGCAGGCCGCCGGCCATCAGCAACGAGCAGGCGATGGATGAGCTCAGCGACATCGCGGACGGCTTCCTGCTGCACAACCGCGACATTCTGCAGCGAATGGATGATTCGGTGATGGATCGGGACGGCGCGATGCTGCGCCGCGCGCGCGGTTTTGTGCCGGATGCCATCATGCTGCCTGCGGGTTTCGAGAATATACCCGCCATGCTATGCACCGGCGCGGAGATGAAAAACACCTTCTGCCTGGTGCGTGGCAACCAGGCGGTGCTGAGCCAGCATTTTGGCGACCTCGGCGACGAGGGGGTCGAAGCGCAGTGGCGCGGCGCGCTCTCGACGATGCAGGACATCTACGCCTTCCTGCCCGAGAAGGTGGTGTGCGACGCCCATCCTGGGTATCGCGCGCGCCGGTGGGCGCAGGCGCAGGCGCTGCCGGTCGAAACCGTGCTGCACCATCACGCTCACGCCGCGGCGTGCCTGGCGGAAAACGGCTGGCCGCGCGGCGGGGGCGACGTCATCGCGCTGACGCTGGACGGAATTGGCATGGGGGAAAGCGGCGCGCTGTGGGGCGGGGAGTGTCTGCGGGTCAACTACCTTGAGTGCGAGCGCCTGGGCGGGCTGCCTGCCGTTGCGCTGCCCGGTGGCGACCTGGCGGCGCGGCAGCCGTGGCGAAATTTGCTCGCCCACTGCCTGGCGTTTGTCCCTGACTGGCAGCGCTGCCCGGAAACAGGCGGCGTGCAATCACAAAACTGGCCGCTGCTGGCGACGGCGATTCAGCGCGGTGTTAATGCGCCGCTGGCCTCGTCGTGCGGCCGGCTGTTTGATGCGGTCGCCTGCGCGCTGGGCATCGACGCGCAGCGCTACGAAGGCGAAGCGGCGTGCAGGCTGGAAGCGCTGGCCTCGCGGTGCGCGGGCGTCGACCATCCGGTGACGCTGGACGCGGATAACCTCGCGCTTTTCTGGCAGCAGTGGCTGGCCTGGCAGGCAGAGCCCTGCGAGCGCGCGTGGGCGTTTCACGATGCGCTGGCAAAAGGGCTGGCGGAGCTCGCCGCGTCCCATGCCCGACGCTTGTCGCTGTCGACAATCTGCTTCAGCGGCGGCGTAGTACACAACCGCCTGCTGCGCGCGCGCCTGCGCGAGTATTTGGCGGATTTTACCCTCCTTTTTCCCCATCATCTGCCCGCAGGTGACGGGGCGATCTCCTTCGGGCAGGCGGTGGTTGCCGCTGCCCGGTCATGTTCACAAGGGATTTAAAATGTTACGACTCTTACGCAATGAACCTCGCGCAGCGCTCCTGCTGCTGGGACTGGTAATGGCTAATCTGCTCGCCTGGGGATGGGCGTGGCGCACGTTCAGCGGCAGCACGGCGCTGATGGCGGCGAGCCTGCTGGCGTGGTGCTACGGGCTGCGCCATGCGGTAGATGCGGACCACATCGCCGCGATTGATACCGTTACGCGTAAGATGATGCAGCAGGGCAAACGCCCGTCCGGCGTGGGGGCGTGGTTCTCGCTGGGGCACTCCACCATCGTGGTGCTGGCCTCCATCGCCATCGCCGCTACCGCGACGGCGTTTCAGAAAAACATGGCATGGTTCCACGAAACGGGCAGCCTGATTGGCACCGCCGTTTCCGCCACCTTCCTGCTGGCGATGGCGCTGGTGAACATGGTGATCCTGCGCGGCGTCTGGCGCAGTTTTCAGGCGCTGAAACACGGCAGGCCTGTGCAGGGCGACATCACGCTCCCTGCCCAGGGCGGCGTCATGAACTGGCTGTTTGGCAAAACCTTCCGCCTGGTGAATAAAAGCTGGCAGATGTACCTGGTCGGCTTCCTGTTCGGGCTGGGGTTCGATACCGCCACGGAAATTGGCGTGCTCGGGATCTCTGCCGCCAGCGCCTCCAGCGGGATGTCGGTATGGGCAATCATGATCTTCCCGGCGCTCTTTGCCAGCGGGATGGCGCTGGTGGATACCCTCGATAATCTGCTGATGGTGGGCGCCTACGGCTGGGCTTTCAATAAACCGCAGCGCAAGCTCTACTACAACATGACCATCACCGGGACCTCCGTGGTGGTGGCGCTGTTTATCGGCGGGCTCGAAGCGCTGGGCCTGCTGATGGATAAATTCTCCCTCAGCGGCGGCGTCTGGGATCTGATCGGCGCGGTCAATGACAACCTGGGCAACGCCGGATTCGTGGTGGTCGGGCTGTTCGTTGCCTGCTGGCTGGTCTCTATGGTCAACTACCGCTGGCGCGGCTACGACGCGCTGGTCGTGCGTTCCTGAGCGGGCGGCAGCCAGGCGCGGGTGAAATCAAGCCAGCCGCTGGCCGTCAGCACGATCCCCTGTACGTTTTCAAGGGTGTTGATGCGATAGCGATAGTGGAACAGCGGCGTGCAGGCGCCGCTTTCCAGCAGACGTTGAAAGAAGGCGGGAAGGCGTGTTCTCAGCGTTTCCTCGCTTTCGCAGTAGGCCATCAGCGTCTGCTTTGCTTTTTGCCAGGCGGTCTGCCCCAGCGCGGTGGCCCAGGCGGGCTCTTCGGTAAACCACTCTGCCAGCGCAAACTCCGGCACCTCACCTGCCAGATAGTCCCCCAGTAAAATATCCCCCTGCGCCAGCGCGTCGGGCGCGTGCCACTCTTCACGGTCTTTCCAGCGGACAGCGACGTCGCAGCCGCGCTTTTTCAGGCGCGTTTGCAGCATGCTGGCCAAATCGCTCAGCCCCGGCGTGTCATAACAGACAAGCGAAAGGGTGGCTGGCAGCGTCACTTCGCACGCATCGGGAAAGGCGGGCGTCGCGATGCCGGGCAGAATTTCCGTGCGGGTATCGACATCCTCCCGACGGAGGTGCTGTTGATTAATATGCTGAATTTCCTGACGCAGCCAGGCGGCCAGCGGCTGCGGCAGCCCGGCGTTCAGCATCAGCCAGGCAAACCCGCCGCTGGTGGAGGTGACGGACTCCCGGGCATTTTCACCTTTGCCCACGGTGATCCACGCGGGTTTTTCCGCCTCGCTACGGGTTCGCCAGAACTCTATCGCCTGCAGCAGCGGGTGCGCCGCAAAGTACCACGGCTGACGCTCAAGGCGCAGGTAGTGCGAGTGGTGATGGGCAATAGCAAAGGGGCCCGCGCCGATAGTCGGCTGCTGCGGATGCGGCAGGCGACAGGCGTGATGCGCGAGACGGTGCGCCAGCATGGCATCGGGCGCGTTAAGCGCGATCTCCAGACACCAGGGGGCGACAAGCGACACCGTTTGAACGTGCGCCAGCCCCGCGCCGCGCGCCGGATCGGCCAGCATCTGCTCAATTGCGCTGAGAATATCTTCATCGCTGATGGCCTGCCCGTTATGCCAGTGCGCCCCGCTGCGCAGGTAAAAGCGCCAGGTGAGCCTATCTTCGCTGGCTTCCCAGTGGTGGGCTAAATCGGGCTCGGGCTGCGGATGGCCGGGCGTATAGCGCGTCAGCCCCGCGTGAACCGCGCAGATAATATGCTGTTCCGCGCGTCGACGGTGAAGGGCGGGGTGCAGCGAGGAAAGCGGGCGATACCACGGAATGCGCAGCGTCGGCTGGTGCTTAAGCCATTTGCCGCCTAAAAACGGGGTGATGATATGATGCAGGCTCGCCGGATCGCCGTCGGCCAGCTGCAGCGCGCTCTGATAATCCCCCTTCTCCAGGCAGGCGTGCATCAGCGGTATGCTCAGCTCGCTGGTGGTAGCAAGGCAGTGCAGCGTAGCACGGTGTCCGCGCCCCGGCTGCGCGCGCCAGGTTAACCACCCGCTCTGCGCAAGCTGGCGTAGAAGCGTGCGGGCATGACGTTCGCTGCACAGCGCAACCTCGGCGACTTCCGCAATGGTCGTCGGCCTGGGCTCGGATCCGTAGTGCTGATAAAGCCGTTGATACTGACGGATTTTCTGAAGCTGGCGCATAGCGGCATACCGGTAAAAAAGGGATGCTGAGAGTGTAGGATTTTTTTGCGGAAGAAAAAGTGCTGGTTTACGTAAAGTGTTCCGGTTTTGCCCGGCGGCGCTGCGCTTGCGCGGGCCTACGGGCTTTGTAGGCTGGGTAAGCGTAGCGCCACACGGCGATTATCGCTCATGTTTACTGACCGGCATCATCAGCTCACGCAGGCGCTCAATGCGCGCCTCCGGGCTCAAATAAAGCCAGCGAAATAAAATATGTTCAGCAGGCTTCGCTTCTTTGAAATAACGAGAAAGATAATTGAGTTCTTTATTAAAAGTCGCCATGATTTGCCTCCGGCTGATTAATTCCCTTTCAGGGTAAGCCGGGTGCAAATAATAAAACAGGGTGATGTTTTTAAGCTGTTCCGCATTTATATATTGATGGAAATAATAAATAAAGGATTGATAGCGATGATTTATCTAATTTGTATTTATCTCATGAATAGGGCGCGCAAAAAAAAAAGCCCCGGGACATCGGGGCGGCGAACAATAAAATCCAAAGGTTAAGTAAGCGTGGCCGTGCTGTAGGCCGGGTAAGCGAAGCGCCACCCGGCAAAGCGAGGGTTAAGCAGGTATCAATTTCAGCAGCGCGAAAGCTTCTTTCATCCGATCTTCACTGACGACAAAAGCGCGTAGTTGACCCTCATTATCTGCACCGCGCGCCACCATGCCCTGCGGCTCAATGGCGATATTCCAGTTCAGATCCTGACGCTGCGTTTCACCGGCAAGGTGGAGCGGTAACTCCGGCGTTTTAACCTTCACCAGCATGGCGGGTAATTTCAGCGGCGCGCTGCCGCCGAGCAGATTTTTAGCCAGATACATGGCGCTTAATTGAATCGGCTGCAGGAACGGCAGCACCTGACCGTTAATCTCGGCGCAGTCGCCCAGCGCGTAAATATCGGGCTGCGTGGTTTGCAGGTAGCTGTCCACCTTCACGCCACGGTTTGTTTCTGCCCCTGCACGATGCGCCAGCGCAATTTCCGGGCGCAGGCCCGTCGCCGCGATAACCACGTCTGCGTCAACGCTGCGGTTGCGGTCGAGCGTAGCGCGAATACCGCTCCCGGTTTTCGTCAGACCCTGTAGCTGAGATTTCAGCAGCAGATGCACGCCCATGTCGGTCAGACGATGCTGTAAGCGGCTGCTCACTTCTGCGGGCATCAGCGCCGACAGGATGCTGGCAGCATGATCGACCAGGGTAACGGATTTACCCGCACGGCAGAAATCCATCGCCAGTTCGGTGCCAATTAAACCGCCGCCGACAATCATTACCCGCTGCGCGTCACGAAGCCCCGTTTCGCTGGCCTGATACTCCTGCTGGCTGTTCAGCGTGATCATCAGCTCACGGCCCTCAACAGGCGGCACAAAGGCGGAAGCCCCCGTCGCCAGCACCAGCCTGTCGTACTGCCAGGATTTATCTTTCGCTTTCACCACGCGTGCAGCGGCGTCGATATCGGTGACCCAGGTGTACGGGAACAGGCGCAGGTTAAACTGTTCCGCGAACTCCCCCGCCGTCTGGCGGGTGAGGTCTTCGGCGCGCTGATTCTGGCTCATCACGTGGCTTAAATCCGGCTTGTTGTACTCGTCCATGCTGTCGGCGGCAATCACCGTCAACGGCACGCTGGCGTCCTGTTTGCGGATATTTTTCACCAGCTGGCGGGCGGCAAAGCCCGAGCCGATGATGACGATACCGTTGCTCATTTTGCCTCCGTACCCAGTTCGTCAAAGACGTCTTTACCGAGTGAACATTCCGGGCAGAGGAAGTTGTCCGGCACGTCGCTCCACGGTGTCCCCGGGGCAACATCCTGCAGCGGCTCGCCCAGTTCCGGGTCGTAAATCCACTGGCAGACGCTGCACTGCATGCGTGGGCCGAGGTCCGCGGCTGCCGCGGCGGCACAGGCGCAGGCTTCCTGCTGTTCGGTGGGTTTAGCAGCCGCTTCCGGCAGCGGAGCGAGCGCCCACTGACGTGCAATGTCGCGGCCGTGCTGGCGGCAGATTTCCAGCGCGTCGATATCCGGACGCCATTTCGCCTTCAGGCTCAGGGACATTTCAAAACCGGCATCCTGCAGACGGGTAGACAGACGGTCTACCGCGCCGCCGCTCCAGCCGTGGGAGCCAAACGCGCTGGCGCGCTTGTTGCGAAAGCGCAGGCCGGTCATCTCTTCTACCAGGCCGGCAATTTTCGGCATCATTACGTTGTTCATGGTGGAGGTGCCCACCAGCACGCCCTTGGAGCGGAAGACGTTGGTCAATACCTCATTCTTATCGCTGCGCGCCACGTTGAAGATTTTTACCGCCACGTTCGGGTCAACTTCGTTGATGCCCTGGGCAATAGCGTCCGCCATCATGCGGGTATTGTTGGACATGGTGTCGTAGAAGATTGTGATGCGGTCTTCCTGATAGTCCGCCGCCCACTTCAGGTACAGCTCGACAATCTGGGTTGGGTTCTCACGCCATACCACGCCGTGGGAGGTGGCAATCATGTCTACCGGCAGGTTGAAGCCGAGGATCTCGGTGATTTTTGGCGTCACCAGGCGGCTGAACGGCGTCAGGATGTTGGCGTAGTAGCGCTGGCACTGCTCGAAGAGTTCGGTCTGGTCCACTTCGTCATTGAACAGGCGCTCGTCGCAGTAGTGCTGGCCGAAGGCGTCGTTGCTGAACAGCACCGCGTCGCCTGTCATGTAGGTCATCATGCTGTCCGGCCAGTGCAGCATCGGCGTTTCAACGAAGATCAGCTGTTTGCCGTTGCCGATATCCAGCGAGTCGCCGGTTTTCACGGTGTGGAAATTCCACTCCGGATGGTGGTGGTGGCCGTTGATGGAGTCGATGGCGTTAGTGGTGCAGTAAATTGGGGTGTTCGGAATGTAGGACATCAGCTCGGTCAGCGCGCCGGCGTGGTCCTCTTCCGCGTGGTTGATGATGATGTAGTCGATAGCGTCCAGGTCGATTTCGCTGCGCAGGTTCTGCACGAACTCGCGGCTGAACTTGTGATCGACCGTATCGATCAGCACGTTTTTACCTTCACGAATGAGATAGCTGTTGTAGCTGCTGCCGCGCAGGGTTTTGTATTCCGTCCCGTGAAAATCACGCACTTCCCAGTCACGTTGACCAACCCAATGAATGTTATTTTTAACCAGAATAGACATAGCAACCTCAGTTTAATACGGTGTGTTCAAATAAGATGGTTTAGCTATATCAAGTTGCGTGCCAACTTTTTATTTATATGATTTTAAACAGTTTTTAAGTTTATCATTCTTTATGGGTAGTCATTATGACTATCTTAATAATGGTCATTATGACATTATGAATTGTCAAAAAGACTATGAGGTGCAGATGAGCTTTTCCGTAGACGTGCTGGCGAAGATCGCCATTGAGCTGCAAACCGGTATCGGCCATCAGGACCGCTTTCAGCGGCTGATCTCCACGCTGCGCCACGTGCTTGAGTGTGATGCATCGGCCCTGCTGCGCTATGAAGGGCGACAGTTTATTCCGCTGGCCATCGACGGGCTGGCGCAGGACGTGCTGGGGCGGCGCTTTACCCTCGAAGGCCACCCGCGTCTGGAAACCATCGCCCGCGCGGGGGACGTGGTGCGTTTCCCGGCGGACAGCGATCTGCCCGACCCGTACGACGGCCTGATCCCGGGGCAGGAGAGCCTGAAGGTGCACGCCTGTATCGGGCTGCCGCTGTTTGCCGGCCAAAACCTGATTGGCGCGCTAACGCTCGACGGCATGTCGCCGGACCAGTTTGATACATTCAGCGACGAAGAGCTGCGCCTGATTGCGGCGCTGGCCGCCGGGGCGCTGAACAATGCCCTGCTTATTGAACAGCTGGAGAGCCAGAACATCCTGCCCGGCAGCCCGGCGGCGTTTGAGCAGGTCGCGCACACCGAGATGATCGGTCTTTCGCCGGGCATGGCGCAGCTCAAAAAGGAGATTGAGATTGTCGCCGCCTCCGATTTAAACGTGCTGATTTTCGGGGAAACCGGCACCGGTAAAGAGCTGGTGGCGAAATCGATTCACGAAGCCTCGCCGCGCGCGGTCAACCCGCTGGTGTACCTCAACTGCGCGGCGCTGCCCGAAAGCGTGGCGGAAAGCGAGCTGTTCGGCCACGTTAAGGGGGCGTTTACCGGGGCCATCAGCAACCGCAGCGGCAAGTTCGAAATGGCCGATAACGGCACGCTGTTTCTTGATGAAATCGGCGAGCTGTCGCTCTCGCTGCAGGCCAAGCTGCTGCGCGTGCTGCAGTACGGCGATATCCAGCGCGTGGGAGATGACCGCAGCCTGAGAGTAGACGTACGCGTGCTGGCAGCAACCAACCGCGACCTGCGGGAAGAGGTGCTGGCGGGCAATTTCCGTGCCGACCTGTTCCACCGCCTGAGCGTGTTCCCGCTCTCCGTTCCGCCGCTGCGCGAGCGTGGTGAGGACGTGGTTCTGCTGGCCGGATTTTTTTGCGAGCAGTGTCGGCTCAAAATGGGACTTTCTCGCGTGGTGTTAAGCCCGGGGGCGAGAACGCACTTGCTGAGCTACGGCTGGCCGGGCAACGTGCGCGAGCTTGAGCATGCGATTCACCGCGCGGTGGTACTGGCGCGGGCGACGCGCTCGGGCGATGAAGTGGTGATCCACGCGCAACATTTTGCCCTGCATGATGAGAGCGTACAGGCGGTTGCTCCGGCTGTACCGGAAATTGCCAATGAGAATCTGCGTGAAGCAACAGAGGCGTTTCAGCGTCAGATGATTACCCGCGCGCTGGAACTGAACAACCGCAGCTGGGCGGCGTGCGCGCGGGCGCTGGAAATGGACGTCGCCAACCTGCACAGGCTGGCGAAGCGTCTGGGGCTGAAGGGTTAAATAATCCCGGCCTGGTAGAAGTCCTGCAGGTTGATGGCCCCGCACAGCCTGCCGCTTTCATCCACGACCGGAGCGGCGGCGATTTTGCGTTTCATCAGCACCTCTTTGGCCTCAATGGCGCGGCTTTCTGCGTTCAGCGTCAGCCCGCCTTTGGTCATCGCTTCAGAAACCCGGGTTTCCAGCTTGCCGCCACCTACCAGCCAGCGGCGGAGGTCGCCGTCGGTAAAGACGCCGTTGACGTGCCCGTTCTCATCGCACACCGCGACCAGCCCCAGCCCGGTGCGGCTCAGCTCCAGCATCGCGTCCATGACGCTGGTGTCGAGTTTGACCTGCGGAATGGCATCGTCGGTGCGCATCAGGTGGTGAACCTTGTTGAGCAGGCGTGCGCCGAGCGCGCCCGCCGGATGCGAGCGGGCGAAATCTTCTTCGTTAAAGCCGCGCGCCTGCATTACAGCCATTGCCAGCGCGTCGCCCATCATCAGCGTGTTGACGGTGCTGGAGGTCGGGGCGAGATGCATCGGGCAGGCTTCACGCTCAACGGAAATATCCAGCGTGGCCTTCGCTGCCAATGCCAGCGGCGAGCGGGATTTGCCGGTCATCGCCAGCAGGGCAACGGACTTCTCCTGCAGGCGCGGAATGATGAGATCTAACTCTTTGGCCGCACCGGAATAGGAGATAAACAGCATCACGTCGCGGCTTTCGATCATTCCCAGATCGCCGTGCAGCGCTTCGGCAGGATGGACGAAGAAGGCCGGGGTGCCGGTGCTAGCAAGCGTTGCGGCAATCTTCTTGCCGATATGGCCGGATTTACCAATCCCCGCGACGATCACTTTGCCTTCGCACTGAATAATGGTGTTTGCCGCGCGGACAAAATCGTCGCCCAGACGTTCCGGCAGGCGGCTGGCCTCCTGCAGTTCCAGCATTAAGGTATGGCGGCCCGTTTCTAACAGAAAATCACTCATCTCTCTCTCCGGTTACGATCACGTCGATTCCTTTCTCTTCCAGCGCTTTTTTGAACGCCGGGTCGATGCCCGCGTCGGTGATCAGCTTATCGACGCTTTCAAGGCTACAGACGATATTAGGGCTTTTGCGGCCAAATTTTGACGAGTCAGCCATCAATATCACTTCCCGCGCGGCGTTACACATCGCTTTACTGACGCTGAACACCTCGTTGAAGGTGGTGACGCCCGCGTTCAGGTCGATGCCGTCGGTGCCCATAAAGAGTTTATCAAAACTGAAGTGGTCAAAGGCGTTCTCCGCCAGCTGGCCGTGAAATGACGCCGATTTTTTACGGAAGGTGCCGCCGGGCATCAGGATGGTTTGCTCGCTGTCGAACTCGGACAGGGCATTGACGATATGCAGGCTGTTGGTCATCACCGTGATGTTGTTAAAGCGGCTGAGCATCGGGATCATCTGCAGGACGGTGCTGCCCGCATCAAGAATAATGGAGTCACCGTCGTGGATTAACGTGACGGCGGCTTCCGCAATCAGCGCTTTCTGGTGCGTATTGATCAGCGTTTTGTGGTCGATTGGCGGATCGGCTTCGTCTTTATTCAGCACAACGCCGCCGTAGGTTCGAATGACTGCGCCAGAGTTTTCGAGCAATACCAGGTCCTTGCGTATTGTCGTGCCGGTGGTGTCAAAGTAGTGGGCCAGATCCTCTACCGAACATTTTCCCTGCTTTTGCAGATGCTCAATAATGGCCGCCTGCCGCTGACGTGGTTTCATAGGCGCTTCGTTCCTTACGTTGCGAAATGATAATTTCGCAAGCATATAGCTTTCACAACGAAATTATCCATGTTTCAGATTAAGCGCTAATGATAGTGCATTCTGACAGAGCGAATCATGGGGAAAGATCACATCAGGCTGCAATTCCTGCAGCGAAATGCCGTTGATCGCCTGGATTTTCACCGGGCGGGCGAAGACGGTTATCCCGCGCATGACGAGCGAATCGCAGACGCGGTTGTTTTCATCCAGCGCAATCGCCACCACTACGCGCGGCTTAAAGCGGCCGCCGGAACGCCCGACGCCTACGCGGCCTTTCTGGCACAGGGCGTCAAACGCGCGGTTAAACTGGTGGATCTGCCAGCCGCCAAACGCCATCTGGCACAGCCAGGCGAGGGCGGCGACGGTGATGAGTGCGGTAACCATATTGACTCCTTGTTTTGTTCCCTCTCCCACAGGGAGAGGGTTAGGGTGAGGGCATCAGGCCGCTCGATTAGAACATGACCTGCCCGCCGGTCACGTTGATCGACTGCCCGGTGCAGTAAGACGCCTTCGGGCTGGCGTAAAACAGCAGCATGTTCAGCACGTCCTGATAGTCGCACCCGCGCTTCAGCGGCACTTTATCGATGTAATACTGCTCCACCTCGTCGGCGCTAATGCCGAGCTTGGTGGCATACTGCGGCAGCAGGGACTGGAACATCGGCGATTTGAGCAGGTTGCCGAGCATCAGCGAATGCACGGTAATGCCGTACTCGGCCAGATCCAGCGCCAGAGACTGCGTCAGCCCCACGCCGCCAAACTTCGCCGCGCTGTAGCCGGAGTTATGCTTGCTGCCCACTTTGCCCGATTTCGAGTTGATCTGAATGATGCGGCCCTGAACGCCGTCGCGGATCATCAGGCGCGAAAACTCGCGTGCGCAGAGGAAATAGCCCACCAGGTTCACCTGCAGCGAGCGGTCAAAATCCCCCAGCGCGAAGTCGCTGATAAACGCCGCTTTCGCAATCCCCGCGCTGTAGACCAGCAGGTCGGTACGCCCGAAGATTTCGTCCACGCCGCGGGCGAGCGCCATCACGCTCTGCTCGCTGGTGGCGTCGGCCCCAAATCCGTAGGCCCTCCCTTCACCAAACTCGGTGTTGATGGTGTCCGCCACGCGGGCGGCTTTTTCACTTTGAATGTCCACTACCGCTACGCGGTAACCCTCTGCGGCAAGCCCACGGCTGAGGAACTCGCCTAAGGTTTGTCCTCCACCAATGACAACGGCAACCTGACTCATGTGATTCTCCTTAATTACGCAACAAATTTTAACGTGCAGCCTGGGGTAACGGCCTGCGGAACGGGGCCATCGACGTGAACCGTACCGGGGTACTCCGCCCGCGGCTGGCCGTCAAAACGCAGGGTGATATGCCCCAGCTCGCGCAGGTTTTGTTCGGCTACGTCGCCGACGGCGGTGACGGCATAGCGCGCCTCGCCCAGCTCCAGCTGGCTGCCGGCCTTCAGCTCACCGCTCAGCTCGCCGTGGCAGTGGATAAAACAAAACTCTTCGATATCCGCCGGGGCGCCTTCACGGAAGGTGATCAGCATCTGGTCGCTTAAGGCATCGGCCGCGCTCTGGCCGATGCGGGTAATGGTGGTCTGGTAAATCACGGTCATCGCAGGAACCTCTTATTGATAAATAAAGCCGGAGACAAACCAGGCAATCAGCACCGTTGGCGCGCCCGTCAGGAAGCGGCTCACCAGCACGGAGGGTACGCCCACGCGCACGGTGTCCTGCCGCGCTTCCGCCAGCGACAGCCCAACGGGGATGAAGTCGCACGCCGCCTGGGCGTTAATGGCAAACAGAGCGGGCAGGGCGAGGTGTGGAGGAATGTTTCCCAGACCAATCTGCACCCCAATCAGCACGCCGATGACCTGGGCAATTACCGCGCCCGGGCCGAGGAACGGCGACAGCAGCGGGAAGGAGCAGATCAGCGCCAGCGTCACCAGCCCGAGCGGGTGGCTGGCGAGCGGGGCGAGGCCGTGGGCAATCCAGTCGCCCAGGCCGGACGCCATGATGATGCCGATCAGCGCCGAGACGAACGCCATAAACGGCAGTATGGTTTTCAGCACCGTGTCGATGGTGTCGCGCCCGGACTGGAACAGCACCGCCACGGCGGAACCCATCCCCATCCCGACCTTCGCCAGCAGGCCGTCGCTCTGTTCGGTGATTTTCTTGCTGGTGTCGTACTCGCGCGGAGCCGCTTTTTGCGGCGCGGGAGTCCCATTCACCAGCGTGATGTTGTCCTCCCTCACGCCTGAGACGTAAATGTCTTCAAGGATGTACTGCGCCAGCGGGCCTGACTTACCGGTGGCGTGAATATTCACCGTCGGAATGCGCCGCTTCGGATAGATGCCGCAGCGCAGGGTGCCGCCGCAGTCGATCACCGCCACGCCGATTTCCGCTTCCGGCGGTTCGCCTTCTTTGAAGCCGTCAACCGCTTCCCAGCCGCTCAGCTCGCGCAGCTTATCGACGATCGCCGGGCGCGTGCCCGCGGTGATGTAAACGATCTTTTTGCCTTCGGTGGCGTCGAACTCCAGCGGGCCGCCCCAGCCGCCCGTGCCTTTCTCAATGCGGATCCGGCTCATGCTGTGGCTCCTGAAAGTTGGACTTTCTGTTCAAGCTGGATGCCCATTTTTTTCTCGAAAATGGCGGTGGTGAGGTCCGTTACCCAGCCGCGGAAGAAGTTGGTGACCAGGCCGACGAGCAGATAGCTTACCGCCAGCGGGCCGAGCGGCAGGCCAAGCGTAGTCAGACCGCTGGCAATGCCGAGATAGACAAACAGCTCGCCGGGGTTGATGTGCGGGAACAGGCCGTTCATCGAGTGGCAGCTGTAGGAGGCGGCTGCGTAGTAACTCGGCTTGTACTTTTCCGGCATAAAGCGGCCGAGGCTTAAGGTCATCGGGTTACAGAAAACGAAGGTGCCGATAAAGGGCAGGACGAGGTAGCGTGATACCGGGTTCCCGGCACAGCGCTGGGCGAAGCGTTCAATGCGCTGCTGGCCGATAAAGTTAATCAGGGCGTTCATGATCACCAGCAGGCTGATCAGCAGGGGCAGGATCCCGGTCACCATGCCGGTGAACACCTCTCCGCCTTTCTGAAACAGCCCGATGAACCACTCGGCGCCGTGGGTGATGGTTTCTATCATTCTTCTCTCCTCAGGACGTATTGTTATTGTCTGGCTGGCGCTAATAATAATCACTTTGAAAGGTTTTAAAGTGTTAAATAGATCTCACAATGAAAGAAAAATGGATTATTTTGAAAGTTAATTGATGGGGTGAATCAATTTTGGTTGAAAAAAATGCAGATTTGCGTTGGGGGACGTAAAGATTTGGCGGAGAAGATGAGTACCGCTTCCTTGAGGAGACGGGGATGCTTTACCATAATGGGTTCTTACCGAACTCGTTAAATGGATGTCCCATGTTCAAGCGTCGTTACGCAGCGCTGTTGCCTGCGCTTATTCTGCTGTCCGCCTGTAGTAGCAAACCTAAGACCGAAGCTGTTCAGCAAACGGCTGGCGCGCCATCCGGAGGATTCCTGCTGGAGCCGCAGCACAATATGATGCAGATGGGCGGCGACTTCGCAAACAACCCGGCGGCCGAGCAGTTCATCGACAAAATGGTGAGCAAGCACGGCTTTGACCGCCAGCAGCTGCATGAAATTCTCTCTCAGGCGAAGCGTCTCGACTACGTGCTGCGCCTGATGGACCGCCAGGCACCGACGGCACAGGTGCCGACCGGGCCAAACGGCGCGTGGCTGCGCTATCGTAAACAGTTTATTACCCCGGACAACGTGCAAAACGGCGTGGTGTTCTGGAATCAGTATGAAGATGCGCTCAACCGCGCGTGGCAGACCTACGGCGTGCCGCCGGAAATCATCGTCGGGATCATCGGTGTGGAAACCCGCTGGGGCCGCGTGATGGGCAAAACCCGCATCCTCGACGCGCTGGCGACGCTCTCCTTCAACTACCCGCGTCGCGCTGAATATTTCTCCTCCGAGCTGGAGACCTTCCTGCTGATGGCGCGTAGCGAGCAGGACGATCCGCTCGACCTGAAAGGGTCGTTTGCCGGGGCGATGGGCTACGGCCAGTTTATGCCGTCTTCCTATAAGCAGTATGCGGTCGACTTTAACGGCGACGGGCACATCAACCTGTGGGATCCGGTTGATGCCATCGGCAGCGTGGCGAACTACTTCAAAGCCCACGGCTGGACGCCGGGCGGCCAGGTTGCCGTGCAGGCGAACGGCGAGGCGTTTGGTCTGGAAAACGGTTTTAAAACCAAATACAGCGTTGCGCAGCTTACGGCGGCTGGCTTAACGCCGACCCAGCCGCTGGGCAATGTCGACCAGGTGAGCCTGCTGCGTCTGGACGTGGGAACCGGGTATCAGTACTGGTTCGGTATGCCGAACTTCTACACCATTACCCGCTATAACCACAGCACCCACTACGCAATGGCCGTATGGCAGCTGGGGCTGGCGGTTGCGCAGGCGCGCGTGCCGGCGGCGTCACCGTTTAGTCAGTAAGTCACTTTATTCCCCCTCTCCCTGTGGGAGAGGGCTGGGGTGAGGGCACCCGCGCGCACCCTTCTTCCCGCAGAAACATTTCGCCATACTCCCATTTCACTCCTGTCGTTTACATCTTCATTGTCTTTCATTATTGTTATGTTATAACGTTTTATAAAATCAAGGTGCACATGTCGCTGTTTTCTCTCTCATCCCCCGCTCGGCTGCTGCTTGCGCTGGTACTCATTCTGTTTCTCGGGCTGGCCGTGCGCTGGGCGGTGGCGCTGCCATGATCGTGATGAACGAACTGGTCGCGGGTTATGACCGCGAGCCCGTAACGCATCCTCTGTCTGGCGTAATTGAGCGCGGGAGTATGACCGCGATTATCGGCGCCAACGGCTGCGGTAAATCCACGCTGCTCAAAACGCTTGCCGGGTTTATCCCGCCCGTCAGCGGCCGTTTCCGCTGGCAGGGTAAGCGTCCGGTGATTGGCTGGCTGGCGCAGCGCCACGCGCTGGAGGCGCAGTTTCCGCTGACGGTGCAGGACGTAGTCAGCATGGGCTGCTGGCCGCGCATATCGCTTTTTTCCGGTTTTCGTCGCGAGACGCGGCTGCGGATTGCCTGCGCGCTTGAGCGCGTCGGGCTGGAATCCATGGCGTTATCCACCATTGATGAACTCTCGGGCGGACAGTTTCAGCGCATGCTCTTTGCCCGCGTACTGGTGCAGCAGGCGCCGCTGGTGATGCTCGATGAGCCCTTTACCGGCGTCGATGAAGCCACCTGTAACGTGTTAATGGACTTGATGCTGGAGATGTATATGCAGGGGCAGACCCTGCTGGCGGTTCTGCACGACAGCGAGCGCGTGTCGCGCCACTTCCCGCAGACGTTACGGCTGGACGCTGATATTCCTCAATGGAAAACCGAGCGGGTGAGGGTGGCATGATCTGGCATCTCTTTTTTCAGCCGTTCATTGAGTACGGCTTTATGCGCCGCGCGCTGGCGGTTTGCCTGGCGCTTTCCGTGAGCACGACCGCGCTGGGCGTATTTCTTCAGCTGCGCCGGATGAGCCTGATGGGCGATGCGCTCTCGCACGCTATTTTACCCGGCGTTGCGGTGGGGTATCTGCTGAGCGGCATGTCGCTGCTGGCAATGAGCATCGGCGGCTTTGTTGCCGGAATTATGGTTGCGCTGGTGGCGGGGCTGGTCAGCCGCCGCACGCCGCTTAAAGAAGATGCCAGCTTTGCCGGGCTTTATCTTGGATCGCTGGCGCTGGGCGTTACGCTGGTGTCACTGCGCGGTTCGAACGTTGACCTGCTGCACCTTCTCTTTGGTTCTATCCTCGCCGTGGATAACGACGCCGCGCTGTTTGTGGTGGGCGTGTGCATGTTTACGCTAATCACGCTGGCGATTTTTTATCGCGGGCTGGTGACCGAGGCTTTTGATACTGCCTGGCTGCAGGTTAACGCTCGCTGGTTGCCCGGCGCGCTGCACGGGCTGTTTCTGGCGCTGCTGGTGCTAAACCTTGTGGCCGGTTTTCAGGTGCTCGGCACGCTAATGGCCGTCGGGCTGATGATGCTGCCGGCCGTGGCGGCGCGCTGCTGGGTGCGCACGCTGCCGGCATTGCTTCTGATGGCGGGTATCAGCGGCATTTTCTGCGCGTGGCTGGGGCTGAGCCTCTCCTGGGCGGTGAGTTTACCTGCAGGACCGTCCATCGTGCTGACCGCCAGCGGTCTGTTCTTTATCTCTATTTTATGTGGCACGCGAAGCCAGCTTGCTGGCAGCCTGCGTGCGCTTTTTTAACGCAAGGGGAAATGATGAAACGTACAGGGTTAGCCGTGGCGCTCGCGCTTGGGATGATGTCGCAGGGAGTGATGGCGAAAACAATCAATGTGGTGACGAGCTTTTCGATTCTCGGGGATATCACGCAGGAGGTGGGGGGTGACCACGTTAGGGTGACGACGCTGGTCGGCCCGGACGGCGATCCGCACACCTTTGAGCCGTCTCCGAAAGATAGCGCGGCGCTCAGCAAGGCTGACGTGGTAGTAGTCAACGGCCTGGGGCTTGAGGGCTGGCTCGACCGTCTGGTGAAAGCGTCCGGGTTTAAAGGCCAGCTGGTCGTGGCCTCGACCGGCGTGAAGACGCACACACTGGAGGAGGATGGCAAAACCGTCACCGACCCGCATGCGTGGAACAGCGCGGCGAACGGGGCGCTGTACGCGCAGAATATTCTTTCGGGGCTGGTAAAGGCTGACCCTGAAGATAAAGCGGCGCTTGAGGCTTCCGGTAAACCGTATATTACGCAGCTCACCGAACTGGACGGCTGGGCCAAAACGCGCTTCAGCGAAATCCCGCAGGCGAAACGAAAAGTACTGACCAGCCATGATGCGTTTGGCTATTTCAGCCGCGCCTACGGCGTGACCTTTATGGCGCCGCAGGGGCTGTCGTCTGAAAGTGAAGCCAGCGCGGCGCAGGTAGCGGAGATCATTAATCAGATTAAAGCCGACGGCGTGAAAACCTGGTTTATGGAAAACCAGCTCGACCCGCGACTGGTGAAACAGATAGCCAGCGCCACGGGCGCGCAGCCGGGTGGCGAACTTTACCCGGAAGCGCTGTCGGCTAAAGGCGGCGTGGCGGACAGCTACGTTAAGGCGTTCCGCCATAATGTGGTTACGATAGCGAACGGCATGAAATAAAAAGCCAGAGCCGGTGCGCCCGCATCGGCTTTTTTCTGAAGCCCCCTCGTAAAACCTGAAGCGCATCCCCACATCTGAAGAGAAAGTGCTATCTTGTGCAGCACGTTTTTCCGATGCCTGGAGCGAGTATGACTGACCATGAATTGATGCAGCTTAGCGAAGTGGTAGGGCTGGCGCTTAAGCAGCGTGGGGCGACCATCACGACGGCTGAATCCTGTACCGGTGGCTGGGTCGCCAAAGCGATCACGGACATTGCGGGCAGTTCCGCCTGGTTTGAACGCGGTTTTGTGACCTACAGTAACGAAGCTAAAGCACAAATGATTGGCGTACGAGAAGCGACGCTGGAACAGCATGGTGCGGTCAGCGAACCGGTGGTGATTGAGATGGCCATTGGGGCACTCAAAGAGGCGAGAGCAGATTACGCCGTTTCCATTAGCGGCATCGCAGGGCCGGACGGCGGCAGCGACGTTAAGCCCGTCGGCACCGTCTGGTTTGGCTTCGCGACCGCAAAAGGTGAGGGGATCACCCGCCGGGAGTGCTTCAGCGGCGACCGCGAAAGCGTGCGTCGTCAGGCCACCGTTTATGCGTTAAAAACGCTCTGGCAACAATTTCTACAAAATACTTGATACTGTATGACCATACAGTATAATTGCACCAACAGAACAGAAATCCACGGTGAAGCGCAGTTGCTTCTCCCGGCATGACAGGAGTAATAATGGCTATCGACGAGAACAAACAGAAAGCGTTGGCGGCAGCACTGGGCCAGATCGAAAAGCAATTCGGTAAAGGCTCCATCATGCGCCTGGGTGAAGACCGTTCCATGGACGTGGAAACCATCTCCACCGGTTCGCTTTCTCTTGATATCGCACTGGGCGCGGGCGGTTTGCCAATGGGCCGTATCGTAGAAATCTACGGGCCGGAATCCTCAGGTAAAACTACCCTGACTCTGCAGGTTATTGCTGCGGCACAGCGCGAAGGTAAAACCTGTGCGTTTATCGATGCCGAGCACGCGCTGGATCCAGTGTATGCCCGCAAACTGGGTGTCGATATCGACAACCTGCTGTGCTCCCAGCCGGATACCGGCGAGCAGGCACTGGAAATCTGTGATGCGCTGGCACGCTCCGGTGCGGTTGACGTCCTTGTAGTCGACTCCGTTGCTGCACTGACGCCTAAAGCGGAAATCGAAGGTGAAATCGGTGACTCTCACATGGGCCTCGCGGCACGTATGATGAGCCAGGCGATGCGTAAGCTGGCCGGTAACCTGAAACAGTCCAACACGCTGCTGATCTTCATCAACCAGATCCGTATGAAAATTGGCGTGATGTTCGGTAACCCGGAAACCACTACCGGTGGTAACGCGCTGAAATTCTACGCCTCTGTCCGTCTGGATATCCGCCGTATTGGTGCGGTGAAAGATGGCGACAACGTGGTGGGTAGTGAAACCCGCGTGAAGGTCGTGAAGAACAAAATTGCAGCACCGTTTAAACAGGCTGAATTCCAGATCCTCTACGGCGAAGGTATCAACTTCCTCGGCGAGCTGGTTGACCTGGGCGTGAAAGAGAAGCTGATTGAAAAAGCGGGCGCCTGGTACAGCTACAACGGCGATAAGATTGGTCAGGGTAAAGCGAATGCAATCTCCTGGCTGAAAGATAACCCGGCTGCAGCGAAAGAAATTGAGAAGAAAGTGCGTGAACTTCTGCTGAACAACCAGGACTCCAAACCTGATTTCGTGGTTGATGCCGCGGATGCTGAAGAAACCAACGAAGACTTTTAAATCTTTCGTTTAAAAATGAAGGGCTGCTCATGCGGCCCTTTTTGCATTTCTGAATCAGCAGGTTTTTTATGAGTGAATCCACAGCACGTCGACCCGCCTATGCCCGCTTGCTGGATCGCGCCGTGCGCATTCTTGCCGTGCGTGACCACAGCGAACAGGAGCTGCGGCGAAAACTGTCCGCCCCCGTGATGAGCAAAAATGGGCCGGAGGAGATTGATGCCACGGCAGAAGATTACGATCGTGTGATTGCCTGGTGCTATGAGCACAGCTATCTGGATGATGAGCGTTTTGCCTCTCGTTTTCTCGCCAGCCGTGGCCGTAAAGGATATGGCCCCGCGCGTATCCGTCAGGAGCTAAATCAGAAAGGCGTTGCCCGCGAATCCATTGAAAAGGCGATGCGCGAATGCGATACCGACTGGTGCGAGCTGGCAAAAGAACAGGCGATTCGGAAATACGGTGAACCGCTGCCGCGTGAATTTTCAGAAAAAGTCAAAATCCAGCGGTTTTTGCTCTACCGCGGCTTTCTGATGGAAGATATTCAGGATATCTGGCGTAATTTTGTCGATTGAGCGCATGAGGGATTTTACTTCCCACTAAAGAAAACTTATCTTATTCCCACTTTTTCCAGTAGCTGGTCCGTCCAACTGTTTACAGATACAGACCTGCTGCGACATTTCGTTAGTTTGATTTCAGGATAATTATGAGCAAGAGCACCGCTGAGATCCGTCAGGCGTTTCTCGACTTTTTCCATAGTAAGGGACACCAGGTTGTTGCCAGCAGCTCCCTGGTACCGAACAATGATCCGACTCTGCTGTTTACCAACGCCGGGATGAACCAGTTCAAGGATGTTTTCCTTGGTCTCGACAAGCGTAATTATTCCCGCGCCACAACCTCACAGCGTTGCGTGCGTGCGGGCGGTAAACACAACGACCTGGAAAACGTCGGTTACACCGCGCGCCACCATACTTTCTTCGAAATGCTGGGTAACTTCAGCTTCGGCGACTACTTCAAACACGATGCTATTCAATACGCGTGGGAACTGCTGACCGGTGAAAACTGGTTCAACCTGCCGAAAGAGCGTCTGTGGGTTACGGTTTATGAAACCGATGATGAAGCGTTCGAAATTTGGGAAAAAGAGGTTGGTATCCCGCGCGAGCGTATTATCCGCATCGGCGATAACAAAGGCGCACCTTACGCGTCTGACAACTTCTGGCAGATGGGTGACACCGGCCCTTGCGGCCCGTGCACCGAAATCTTCTACGATCACGGCGACCACATCTGGGGCGGCCCTCCGGGAACCGCTGAAGAAGATGGCGATCGCTACATTGAGATCTGGAACATCGTCTTCATGCAGTTCAACCGTCAGGCTGACGGTACCATGGAGCCACTTCCGAAGCCGTCCGTTGATACCGGTATGGGTCTGGAGCGTATTGCGGCGGTTCTGCAGCACGTTAACTCCAACTACGACATCGACCTGTTCAGCACGCTGATCAAGTCCGTCGCGGAAGTGACCGGTGCGACCGATCTCAGCAACAAATCGCTGCGCGTTATCGCAGACCACATCCGTTCCTGTGCGTTCCTGATCGCCGACGGCGTGATCCCGTCGAATGAAAACCGTGGCTATGTGCTGCGTCGTATCATTCGTCGCGCAATTCGTCACGGCAACATGCTGGGCGCGAAGGACACCTTCTTCTATAAACTCGTTGGGCCACTGATTGGCGTGATGGGTGCTGCCGGTGATGAGCTGAAACGCCAGCAGGCGCAGGTTGAACAGGTTCTGAAAACTGAAGAAGAACAGTTTGCTCGTACCCTGGAGCGCGGACTGGCGCTGCTGGACGACGAACTGTCTAAGCTCAAGGGCGACACGCTGGATGGCGAAACCGCTTTCCGCCTGTACGACACCTACGGCTTCCCGGTTGACCTGACGGCTGACGTTTGCCGCGAGCGCAACATTAAAGTTGACGAAGCGGGCTTTGAAGCCGCGATGGAAGAGCAGCGTCGTCGTGCGCGTGAATCCAGCGGTTTTGGTGCCGACTACAACGCGATGATCCGCGTTGACGGTGCGTCTGAATTCAAAGGCTATGAAGCACTGGAGCTGACCGGCAAAGTGACCGCCCTGTTTGTTGACGGTAAAGCGGTAGACAGCATCAGCGCGGGTCAGGATGCGGTTGTGATTCTGGATAAAACCCCGTTCTATGCGGAATCTGGCGGTCAGGTTGGCGATAAAGGCGAACTGAAAGGCAACGGCTTTAGCTTCAGCGTTAGCGATACCCAAAAATACGGTCAGGCCATTGGCCACCAGGGCAAGCTGGTTTCCGGTTCTCTGAAAGTGGGCGAGGGCGTTCAGGCTAACGTTGATGAAGCTCGCCGCGCGCGCATTCGCCTGAACCACTCTGCAACGCACCTGATGCACGCCGCCCTGCGCGACGTGCTGGGTACGCACGTTGCTCAGAAAGGGTCTCTGGTAAACGACAAAGTGCTGCGTTTCGACTTCTCTCATTTCGAAGCGATGAAGCCTTCTGAAATCCGTGCAGTGGAAGATCTGGTGAACGCGCAGATCCGCCGCAACCTGCCAATCGAGACCCACATCATGGAGCTCGAGGACGCGAAGAAAAAAGGTGCAATGGCGCTGTTTGGTGAGAAATATGACGAACGTGTTCGCGTATTGAGCATGGGCGACTTCTCTACCGAACTGTGCGGCGGTACCCACGCATCGCGCACCGGTGACATCGGCCTGTTCCGCATCGTATCTGAATCAGGTACGGCGGCAGGTGTTCGCCGTATTGAAGCGGTAACCGGTGAAGGTGCCATTGCCAGCCTGCACGCGCAGAGCGATCAGCTGCACGATATCGCGCAGCTGCTGAAAGGCGATAGCCAGAACCTGGGCGAGAAAGTGCGCGTTGCGCTGGATCGTACACGTCAGCTGGAAAAAGAGCTTCAGCAGCTGAAAGAACAGGCTGCAGCGCAGGAGAGCGCAAGCCTCTCCAGCAAAGCGGTAGATATTAAGGGCGTCAAACTGCTGGTCAGCGATTTGGCCGGCGTTGAGCCTAAGATGCTGCGTACTATGGTCGACGATCTGAAGAACCAGCTCGGTTCCACAGTTATCGTGCTGGCGACGGTAGCAGAAGGTAAGGTTTCTCTGATTGCGGGCGTCTCTAAGGATGTGACCGACCGTGTGAAAGCAGGGGAGCTGATTGGTATGGTCGCCCAGCAGGTGGGCGGCAAAGGTGGCGGTCGTCCGGACATGGCGCAAGCCGGTGGTACGGATGCGGCGGCACTTCCCGCGGCATTGGCCAGCGTTGAAAGCTGGGTAAGCGCGAAACTGTAATAACTACAAAGCACAAGCAGACGCCATAGCGGTAACGTTATGGCGTCTTGTTCACTGCGCTATCGATAACGATAAAGTCAGGTTGAGTTTGTGTATATCGGCTAAACTTACGTTTAACAGAATGTGATGCCGTGACTGCTTACACTTTACGTGTTTGTCATCGCTTACTTTTTGGCGTTATATGATGGATAATGCCGGGATACAAGAGACCCGACTCTTTTAATCTTTCAAGGAGCAAAGAATGCTGATTCTGACTCGTCGAGTTGGTGAGACCCTCATGATTGGGGATGAGGTCACCGTGACAGTTTTAGGGGTAAAGGGTAACCAGGTACGTATTGGTGTGAACGCCCCTAAAGAAGTATCTGTCCACCGTGAAGAGATCTACCAGCGTATCCAGGCTGAAAAATCCCAGCAGTCCAGTTACTGATATTATCGCGTCTCGCTGTCGGGCGAGACGCAACCTCTCCTGCATTTTTCCTCTCTAAAGTTACCATTCGATTTCAATCGATGCGTTTTTAACCACTCTTTAAACCTTATCTCGTCCAAACTCCCACCTTCCTGTAAGAGTTTACTGTGAAGATGTCTGCAAAATCCGCTTATAAAACACCCTCTTTGCGGCTTTTACATGCGAATTGCGTGTGATTTGTGCAAACGGAAAAAGGTTGTGGAAAATTGTTTGACTTATAAGTCCCAGAAAGTAATATATGCGCCACGCAGCGACGAGAAGCTCTTAACGAGTTACTCGAAGCACTCGAAAGAGGCGTTGTGTGGTGAGGTGGCCGAGAGGCTGAAGGCGCTCCCCTGCTAAGGGAGTATGCGGTCAAAAGCTGCATCCGGGGTTCGAATCCCCGCCTCACCGCCATTTTGCATCCGTAGCTCAGCTGGATAGAGTACTCGGCTACGAACCGAGCGGTCGGAGGTTCGAATCCTCCCGGATGCACCATCTATTACTTCATATTGCTTTCGAAGTGATATGAGTATCGTGTAGTACAGTAGTAAATCCCGATGCATCCGTAGCTCAGCTGGATAGAGTACTCGGCTACGAACCGAGCGGTCGGAGGTTCGAATCCTCCCGGATGCACCATTTACTATTTCTGAGAGCAGTACCCTGATGCATCCGTAGCTCAGCTGGATAGAGTACTCGGCTACGAACCGAGCGGTCGGAGGTTCGAATCCTCCCGGATGCACCATCTTTTACTTTGTGTTGCTTTTGAAGTGATACCGAGTATCAGCAGTAACAGTAGTAAATCCCGATGCATCCGTAGCTCAGCTGGATAGAGTACTCGGCTACGAACCGAGCGGTCGGAGGTTCGAATCCTCCCGGATGCACCATATTCTCCAGGATAACAGCGATGCTGTTGTTTTAAGGTCTGCGAGTTAATCGCAAGCACCAGGGAGGATAACGTTGCTTTAGCAACGGCCCGCAGGGCGAGGCGTAAGCCGAGTAATCCTCCCGGATGCACCATATTCTCCCCCTTTGTTTATTCCTTCGACGTTCCGTCAGCAATCACACTCTCTGTCAGCGACAAAAATCCCCGTTTACGATAAAGTAATGTTTTGTTAATCGTTTAGCGAGAGCACGATGTACGCACAGTATGACGGTTTGATCTTCGATATGGATGGCACCATCCTTGATACCGAACCTACGCATCGTAAAGCCTGGACTGATGTCCTCGGGCGTTACGGCATGCGTTTCGACCTTCAGGCGATGATTGCCCTCAACGGATCCCCAACCTGGCGCATCGCGCAGGCCGTGATTGAACTCAATCAGGCCGATCTCGACCCGCACCTGCTCGCACGTGAAAAAACCGATGCGGTAAAAGCAATGCTTTTAGATACCGTGCGTCCATTGCCACTTATTGATGTGGTAAAAGAGTGGCACGGCAGACGTCCCATGTCGGTGGGAACGGGCAGCGAAAGCGCGATTGCAGAAGCACTGCTTAATCACCTTGGCCTGCGTCACTATTTTTCTGCCGTGGTTGCCGCCGATCATGTTAAACATCACAAGCCCGCTCCGGACACCTTCCTGCTCTGCGCAGAGTTAATGGGTGTCCCCGCGGCGAAGTGCGTGGTGTTTGAAGATGCCGATTTTGGCATTCAGGCCGCGCACGATGCCGGGATGGCGGCGGTGGACGTTCGCTTACTGTGAGTGACGCGCTGTCACTTGCCTCATTATTCGCCAGCAGTTTCTTAAGCGCTACGCTCTTGCCGGGAAATTCGGAAGTGGTGCTGGTGGCGATGCTGTTGTCCGGCGTGAGTCAGCCCTGGTTGCTGGTATTAATAGCAACAATGGGTAATAGCCTTGGAGGGCTGACTAACGTTATTCTTGGGCGTTTCTTTCCGCTACGCGAAAAATCGCGCTGGCAGGAAAAGGCAGTCGGCTGGCTAAAACGCTATGGCGCTGCCACGCTGTTATTAAGCTGGATGCCTGTAATAGGTGATTTGCTGTGTCTGCTGGCGGGATGGATGCGCATCTCCTGGGGACCGGTGCTCTTTTTTTTGTGCCTTGGCAAGGCGTTACGCTATGTTTTGTTGGCGTGGGTAACGCTACAGGGTATGACGTGGTGGCACTAATTGGTGGAATGAATTCGCGACCTTCAATCGTCAACCATTACAATTATGCTGAGTGACAATTTTTTGACAGGCGGGAGGTCAAATTGATCCCGGACGTATCACAGGCGCTGGCCTGGCTGGAAAACCACCCTCAGGCTCTGAAGGGTATTCAGCGAGGTCTTGAGCGCGAAACGCTGCGCGTTAACGCGGATGGCAGCTTAGCGACAACGGGTCATCCGAAGGCGTTAGGCTCGGCGTTGACACATAAATGGATCACAACGGATTTCGCCGAAGCGCTGCTGGAGTTTATTACGCCGGTGGATGGTGATGTCGATCATATGCTGACGCTGTTACGCGACGTCCATCGCTTCACCGCCCGTAATCTGGGCGACGAGCGTATGTGGCCGCTGAGCATGCCGTGCTACATCGAGCAGGGTCAGGAGATTGAGCTGGCGCAATACGGCACCTCGAATATCGGTCAGCTGAAAACGCTTTACCGTGAGGGGCTAAAAAACCGCTATGGCGCGTTAATGCAGACCATTTCTGGGGTGCATTACAATTTCTCCCTGCCTCTGGCATTCTGGCAGGCGAAATGCGGTGAAACGGATAAAGAAGCCATCTCCGCGGGCTATTTCCGCCTGATCCGCAACTACTACCGTTTCGGCTGGGTTATTCCTTATCTGTTCGGCGCGTCCCCGGCGATCTGTTCATCTTTCCTGCAGGGAAAACCGACAACGCTGCCGTTCGAGAAGACCGAGTGCGGGATGTACTATCTGCCGTACGCGACTTCCCTGCGCCTGAGCGATCTTGGCTATACCAATAAATCGCAAAGCAATCTCGGTATTACGTTTAACGAATTGCACGAATATGTGGCAGGATTGAAGCGGGCGATCAAAACCCCGTCAGAAGAGTACGAGAAAATCGGCCTCGAAAAAGACGGCAAACGCCTGCAAATCAACAGCAACGTGCTGCAGATTGAAAATGAGCTTTACGCGCCGATTCGTCCGAAACGCGTGACCCGCAGCGGCGAAACGCCGTCGGATGCGCTTCAGCGCGGTGGCATTGAGTACATCGAAGTGCGTTCGCTGGATATCAACCCGTTCTCACCGATTGGCGTTGATGAACAGCAGGTGCGTTTCCTGGACTTGTTTATGGTCTGGTGCGTACTGGCAGATGCGCCGGAAATGAGTGCGGATGAACTGCTCTGCACGCGCACCAACTGGAACCGCGTGATTCTGGAAGGTCGCAAGCCGGGCCTGACGCTGGGTATTGGCTGTGAAACGGCTCAGTTCCCGCTGGCTAAAGTCGGTAAAGATCTGTTCCGTGACCTGAAGCGCGTTGCTAAGACGATGGACGATGTCTACGGTGGTAAAGCGTATCAAGAGGTTTGCGACCAGCTGGTTGAATCTTTTGATAACCCTGAGCTGACGTTCTCGGCGCGCATTCTGCGTTCGATGATCGATCAGGGTATTGGCGGAACCGGACGTGCGCTCGCGGCAGAATACCGTGAGATGCTGATGCAGGAGCCGTTGGAAGTCTTAAGCGAAGCGGATTTTGTGGCGGAACGCGATGCGTCCGTCGTACGTCAGAAAGAGGTCGAAGCGGCGGATACGGAGTCGTTTGAGGCGTTTCTGGCGAAGCAGGCTTGAGCTGAAAAAGAAAAAGGCCACATCGCTGTGGCCAAAATATACATCTCTGAATTCAGGGATGATGATAACAAATGCGCGTCTTTCATATACTCAGACGCGCATTCTGTAGAAGAGTTCAGTTTATTTTAAAAAAAATCACTATCGGAGGTGACGTATGCCGTTATTAGATAGCTTTACTGTCGACCATACCCGTATGGAAGCACCTGCAGTCCGCGTGGCGAAGACCATGCATACCCCGCACGGCGACACGATCACCGTTTTCGATCTGCGCTTCTGCGTGCCGAACAAGGAAGTGATGCCTGAGAAAGGCATTCATACCCTGGAACACCTGTTCGCCGGTTTCATGCGCGATCACCTGAACGGCAACGGCGTTGAGATCATCGATATCTCTCCGATGGGCTGCCGTACCGGCTTCTACATGAGCCTGATTGGCGTGCCTGACGAGACGCGCGTTGCAGATGCGTGGAAAGCGGCGATGCAGGACGTGCTGAAGGTGAAAGAGCAGAACCAGATCCCCGAGCTGAACGTTTACCAGTGCGGTACGTACCAGATGCACTCTCTGGAAGAAGCGCAGGAGATCGCCCGCCATATCATCGAACGTGACGTTCGCGTGAACAGCAACGACGAGCTGGCGCTGCCGAAAGAAAAGCTGCAGGAACTGCACATCTAGTGCACCTTTTCCCTCTCCCTCAGGGAGAGGGTAGGGTGAGGGTTATTTAGCCCGTGACCACAACCTCAACCTTCTCCTTTACCCATCGACCGCTTGTTCCGTTCGCACATGATTACGTTCATGGCGACAGCGAGCCCTGGCACCAGCACGACTGCGCGCAGCTCCTGCACAGCCTGAGCGGTGTCGTGAGGGTGGATACCGCCTCTGGCAGTTGGGTCGTTCCGCCCGGTCGCGGCGTCTGGCTGCCTGCCGGCACACGGCACGCGCTTCGAATCAGCGGTAACGTTGCCACCCGAACGCTGTTTATCGATCCGCTTGCGCGCGCCGATCTCCCGGCAACCTGTCAGATCGTGCAAATCTCCCCGTTGCTACGCGAGCTGATCCTCGCCTCCCTTTCGCTTCCTGAATCGTACTCGCCCGGCAGTCGCGATGAACGGGTCTATGAGCTGATCCTCGATGAGATCCGCACTATGCCTGTGCTCCCGTTTCACCTGCCGGAGCCGGAAAGCGAGCCGTTACGCCACCTTTGCCAGCAGATACGGCAAGCCTCGGGGGAAAGCTGGAGCAGTCTGCAGGCCGCGAGCATGATGGGCATGAGCGAGCGCACGCTGAACCGCCATTTTCAGCAGCAGACCGGATTACGCTACAGCGAGTGGGTACGAAGGGCGCGACTGCTGGAAGCATTAGTTCGGCTGGCGCAGGGCCAGCCGGTGCTGCGCGTGGCGCTGGATCTGGGCTACGGTAGCCACAGCGCGTTCACAGCGATGTTCCGCCGGGTGATGGGTATCTCACCCAGCGACTATTTTAAGAACGACTGACGGCGTTAAAGAGCGCCTGAATCGACGCGCGCGCCACGTCGCTGTCAATCCCCACGCCCCAGCGGCTGCTGCCGTCCTGGAACAGGCAGCAGATATAGGCGACTGAACGGCTGTCGCTGCGCTCACCCAGCGTATGTTCGTGATAATCCTTAATCACAAACGGCGCGTTCATCCAGCGGCTCAAACCCTGAGCCGCGGCGGATAACAGCCCGTTACCCTGGCCTTCGAGCTGGCGCATTCCCCCCTGCGTGGCGACGCTGGCGGTCAAACGCAGCTGGCCGTCCTGCTGGCTGTCGCTGCGATACGATTGCAGCGCAAAGTGCGGCGTGGCTACCAGGCCGTAGCGGCTGCGGAACAGCTGCCAGAGTCTAGTTTGCGTCATCTCTTTCCCGTGGCTGTCGGTTTCCTGCTGCACGTGCTGGCTAAAGTCCTGCTGCAGGGCGCGGGGCAGTTTCAGGCCATGGTTCTGTTCGATGAGCCACGCGCTGCCGCTTTTGCCCGACTGGCTGTTCACGCGGATCACCGCTTCGTAAGTACAGCCAATATCCTGCGGATCGACCGGGAGATAAGGCATTTCCCAGCGCGCGCCGGGCTGACGGGCATCAAAGCCTTTTTTGATAGCGTCCTGGTGCGAGCCGGAGAAGGCGGTATAGGCCAGCCGGCCCGCCCACGGATGGCGCGGGTGCACCGGCAGCTGGTTGCAGGCTTCCACCACCTCCACCACCCGGTTCATATCGCTAAAGTCCAGATTCGGGCTAACGCCCTGACTGTAGAGATTCATTGCCAGCGTCACAAGGCAGACGTTGCCCGTGCGCTCGCCGTTGCCAAACAGGCAGCCTTCGACGCGGTCGGCGCCTGCCATCACCGCCAGCTCCGCGCTAGCCACGCCGGTACCGCGATCGTTATGCGGGTGCACGCTAATACAGACATCGCTGCGGCGGCTGAAGCGGCGGCAAAAGTACTCAATCTGGTCTGCATATACGTTCGGCGTGCTCACTTCGACGGTGGCGGGCAGGTTGATCACCATCGGGCGTTCGGCGCACGGCTGCCAGATTTCTGCCACCGCTTCACAAATCTCCAGCGCAAATTCCGGTTCGGTAAAGCAGAAGGTTTCCGGGGAGTACTCGTACTGCCAGCGGGTGTCCGGGTTCTCTTCGCACAGCGTGCGGATGAGGCGCGTGGAGCGCGCCGCCAGCTCAACAATTTGCGCTTTTTCCATGCCAAACACCAGGCGGCGGAACAGCGGGGCGGTCGCGTTGTACAGGTGCACGGTGGCCTGTTTCGCGCCGCGCAGGGACGCAAAGGTGCGGATAATAAGATCTTCCCGCGCCTGGGTCAGCACCTGTATGGTGACGTCATCCGGGATTCGGTTCTCTTCAATCAGCAGGCGGACAAAGTTGAAGTCCGTCTGTGACGCTGACGGGAACGCAACCTCAATTTCTTTAAACCCGCAGCTCAGCAGCAGATCCCAGAACTGCAGTTTGCGCACGCTGTCCATCGGTTCGGCAAGCGCCTGATTGCCGTCGCGCAGGTCGGTCGAGAGCCACCGCGGGGCACGGGTGATGCGTTGCTCCGGCCAGCGACGGTCGGGAAGGAAAACGGCGGGGTAAGGTTGGTATTTGTCGGCGGGTGTGTTCAGCATGATGCGCTCCTGTTGTCTTTTCACTATCGTGAAGGGATTTCAGGAGCGCTGCTTTATCGGAACTGACAATCGCTGTCGCGTTCTGGACAACCGGGATGATGGCCCGGTTATCGTAGGCCGGGTAAGGCGTAGCCGCCACCCGGCAACCGGCGCACAGGACTAGTGCGCGCCTCCACCTCCGCTACCGGCACCAAACGGCGGTTTAGCAAACCACACCAGCCCCAGCAGGACGATAAAGATCCCTGCGGATATCCAGAAAATCTCGTTGGCAGAGATAATCAGCCCCTGGTTGGTGATCTGCTGGGCTATCCACCCTGACGCCTGCTGCTCCGTCATGCCCATTCCCTGCAGCTGGCTATACATCTGCTGAGAGTTTGGGTTGAACGGGTTCACCGCTTCGGTCAGCTGCGCATGGTGCAGTGATTCGCGGTTGGTCCACAGCGTCGTGGTGATGGACGTGCCAATCGAGCCCGCCAGCGTTCGCGTAAAGTTCGACAGGCTCGATGCCGCCGCCATGCGCTCAGGCGGTAGTCCCGAAAGCGTGATGGTGGTGAGCGGCATAAAGAAGCACGCCACGGCAAAGCCCTGAATAAACTGCGGCCACGCGGAGGCACCAAAGTCCATCCCCGGTTCGAACGTGTACGCGCGCCAGTAGAAGCACACGGCGTACATGATGAAGCTGAACGTCACCAGCCTGCGCATGTCGAGCTTGTGGGCGAAGCGGCCGATAATCGGCGACAGCAGGACCGGGATCAATCCCACTGGCGCAGAGGCCAAACCAGCCCAGGTTGCGGTATAGCCGTATACCTCCTGCAACAGCTGCGGCAGCAGAACGATCGCGCCGAAGTAGAGCATGTAGGCGAGGCTGATACACAGGCAGCCGATGGTGAAGTTTCGCGACTTGAAGAGCGAGAGGTCGACTATCGGGTTATCGTCCGTCAGCTCCCAGACAATCAGGAAGCTAAGCGACACCACCGCGACGATGGTCAGGATGATAATCTCCCGGGAGTTGAACCAGTCCAGCTCTTTACCCTGGTCGAGCATTACCTGCAGGCTACCGATGCCGACAACCAGCAGCGCCAGACCAATGGCGTCGATACGCCGCTGTTCCGTTCGCGTTTCCCGGCCACGCAGCGACTGCAGCGTCATCATTACCACGATGGCGCCAATGGGGACGTTGATGAAGAAGATCCAGCCCCAGTGGTAGTTATCGCTGATATACCCGCCGAGGATCGGCCCGCAAATCGGCGCGACAATCACGGTCATTGACCACAGCGCCAGCGCGATGGAGCGCTTGGCGGGCGGGTAGTTGTTCAGGAGTAAACTCTGCGACAGCGGGATCAGCGGCCCGGCAACGATCCCCTGAATGACGCGGAAGAAAATCAGCATCGTCAGGCTGTTGGACATGCCGCACGCCCAGGAGGCGATAACGAATAAGATCGTTGACCACAGGAACAGCTTCACCTCACCGACGCGCTTCGCCAGCCAGCCGGTGATCGGAATGGAGATGGCGTTTGCCACCCCGAACGAGGTAATGACCCAGGTCCCCTGGCTCAATGACGAGCCAAGGTTCCCGGCGATCGTGGGGATCGCCACGTTTGCGATGGTAGAGTCCAGCACCTGCATGAATGTCGCCAGCGACAGCGCAATGGTCATGATGACCAGCTGCGCGCCTTCCAGCGGTTTTTGCGGCTTTTGCTGTTGCATAACGCTCACCTTCGGATTAACCGGCGTTTGCCTTCACGATGTCATCGATCAGCTTGTTGACCGGATCGAGGCTAATTTCACGGGCGTTACTTTCATAAGCCGGGGTGCTGCGAACCTGGCTTGCCAGGATCTGTCCATCGCGGTTGGCGGTATCCACCGTCACCAGCGTGGAAAGGCCAATACGCAGCGGATGGTCCGCCAGCTGTTTTGCATCCAGCTCGATACGCACGGGCAGGCGCTGAACCACTTTGATCCAGTTGCCGGTGGCGTTCTGCGCAGGCAGCAGGGAGAAGGCGCTGCCGGTCCCCATGTCCAGGCCGACGACTTTACCGGTGTACTTGACGTCATCACCGTAGATGTCGCTGACCACGGTCGCGGTCTGGCCAATGCGCATATGGGCAAGCTGCGTCTCTTTGAAGTTCGCATCCACCCACAGATTGTTCGCCGGAACGACCGCCATCAGCGGCGTCGTGGTGCTAATCTGCGCGCCAGGCTGAACGGAACGGCGGGAGACGTAGCCGGTCATCGGGCTGACGATTTTGGTACGCTGCAGGGCAAGCCAGGCGTTTCGCACTTCGGTCGCCGCCTGTTTCACCGCTGGCTGGTTTTCCAGGCTGGTGCCCAGCACCATCGCCTGGTTAGCGTTGTACTGCTGGATCGCCACGTCCAGCTGAGCCTGCGCGCTGGCAACGGCATCGCGGGCGTGCTGCAGCTCTTCACGGCCGATCAGGTTGGCGGTGCCGAGAGGAACACGGCGATTGAGGTCGCTCTGCGCCTGCGCCAGTGCGGTTTTCTGCACGTCGATGCTGGCCTGAAGCTGCTTGCTGTTGATCATCAGCTGGCGGGTCTGACGAACGCTGGACGCCAGCTCCGTCTGTGCTTTTTCAAACGCCTGTTGGGCGTCGGTCGGATCGAGCGTGACCAGCACATCGCCTTTTTGCACAAAGTCGGTATTGTCAGCCCAGACTTTCGTCACGCTGCCCGACACCTGCGCCATAATTTGTACCTGGTTCCCTGCCACGTATGCGTCGTCTGTCTCTTCAACATGACGCAGTACTAAAAACCAATAGATCCCATATGCCACGGCAATAATAATAAAGAGCAAGGTCAGGACAAGAAGGGCGCTCTTGCGTTTGCCTTTCTTATTGACCGGTTGCTGCGGGGTAGTGTTCTCCGCATTTGCGCTCATTGTTGTTCTCCACGATCTTTTTATTTTCACATCGGCTGAGCCGACCTGTTGTCAGAAAGGCCAGCAGTGTGACGTGCTGGCCTGTCAGTTTCTTTTTTAAATCTGGATTGTCGAGCGTGTCTTCGCGTTAGCGCAGCGCCTCAAGAACGGCACCGTCTTCATCCATCTGATCCAGACGGGTGAGCAGCTTGCGAGTGATGTGCTCAAGCTGGTCGCGCTCGGCGGTGCTGAGGGCAGACCAGAGTTGGTGCAGACAATTGTGCTGAGGTGGAAGCACCTCACGCAGGAATTCGTGACCTTTGTCGGTCAGCTGCAGATGCAGGCAACGGCGATCGTTGTCGCTTTCACGGCGTTCAATCCAGCCGCGCTTTTCCAGCTCGTCAGCAATGCGGGTTGCGTTGGTGCGGGATGAACCCAGCGCGCAGCTCAGCTCAGACGGCTGAATGCTGTGATTTTCCTGAGACTCCAGCGTAATTAACGCCATAAACAACGTCTCGTTAATCCCTTGAGCTTTCAGCATTTTATTACGATTATCCAGCAGCTTACCCTGCATGTGCATGCACAGGCGGGTCAGCAGGATTTCCTGGTACGGGAACTCCTCATGACGACTGGCGCGGAATTTAAGCATTTGTTCAATGGGCGTAAACGAACTATCCATTTGGGCATAACCTCATTAATTACAGCCGATATAGTAACGATAGTGACAAATAATGTAAATGAATTATTTGTGCGGTTATATCCGCCAAACGTATGTCACCATCAGAAAGCGCCGGGTAAGTCCGTGACCCGGTAGGCACAGAAAGCGTAGGGTGTGAACCCGAAGAGGAGAGGATGTGAGGACTGGGGTCTGAACTATTCATGCCGGTAGTAAATATGTCACCCACATTAAAATTACTGGGATAAATGATTGCGTTTACATTAACAGATGCAGGGCCCCTTTACACCCTAAGAGGCCCAAAGCAATGTAAAACTTAGTTAATCGCTTCCTGACGATGATACCCGCGCCACCATACAAGCAGGTTCAGCGCGGCGACGACGGCTCCAATCGTACACACGCCTGTCCAGCCCGCATGCTGCCATGCCGCCGCCGAAATTAATGAGCCCGCCGCCCCGCCGATGAAGTAGCTGGTCATGTACCCGGCGGTAAGACGGTTACGCGCGTCCGGCTTCACGCGGTAGATAACCGTCTGGTTGGTGATGTGCACGCCCTGAACGGTGAGGTCGAGCACCAGAATCCCGACGATCAGCGCCAGCACCGAGACGTGCCCGTACCAGATAGCCGCCCAGGAGAGCAGCAGCAGCACCAGACCGGCAGAGGTGGTCATATGCGACTTGCCTTTATCAGCCAGCCCGCCGGCCGGACGCGCGCCCAGCGCGCCTGCGGCACCCGCCAGACCAAACAGGCCAATGACCCCTTCGGAATAGTTAAACGGCGGTGAGGCCAGCAGAAAGGCCATCGACGTCCATAAGATGCTGAAGTTGGCGAAGGTGAAACAGCCAAGCAGCGCGCGGGTGCGCAGCAGCTTGTCCTGCGTGAAGAGGCTGAACACGGAGGCCAGAAGCTGCGGGTAGTTCAGGTTATTTTCTGGCTTCACTTTTGGCAGCCCGCGCCACAGCGCCAGCGCCATTACCGCCATCAGCACGCTTGCCACCCAGTAAACGGTACGCCAGCCGCCCAGGCTTGCCAGCAGCCCGGCAACGGTTCGCGCCAGCAAAATCCCGAGCAAAAGTCCGCTCATAATAGTGCCGACCACTTTGCCGCGTTTTTCCGGTGAGGCGAGCGTGGCGGCCAGCGGCACCAGGATTTGCGCGACGACCGAGAACAGCCCCGTCAGCGCGGTGCCAATAATCATCATCGTCAGCGACTGGCTGCTGGCGGTGATCAGCATGCCGCCCGCTGCAAGAAGCGTCATAGAGACAATCAGCATCCGGCGTTCAAACATATCGCCGAGCGGGACGAGGAACAGCAGCCCCGCGGCATAGCCCAGCTGCGCCGCCGTGACGATAAAGCCGGCCGAGCTGGCGGAAAGGTTAAAGGCGCGAGCGATGGTATCGAGCAGAGGTTGCGCGTAATAGTTGCTGGCGACCGCCAGACCCGTTGCCACGGACATTAAAAGGATGAGTGCGGGGCTAAGCCCTTGAGTTGTTTTTGTCATTAGTTTCAGGAATCGTTAGTTGAGTGATTATATTTCCGGAAACCATAATAACCAATGATGGTGAATGTTGGGGGATTGTTACGTGCTGGATTGTGCGGTTTAGGTTGGGTGCGGTTTGATCCCCTCACCCCGGCCCTCTCCCAGGGGGAGAGGGTGGTCATCGTTCCCTCTCCCCCTGGGAGAGGGTTAGGGTGAGGGAAAATGTTTTACTTCTGCGCCGCAAGCGCCTCTTTCACCCAGCCGTCAAACTGCTGCTGGTGGGCCTTGATCCAGCCGTCGACGTGGCCTTTCACATCCGCTTCAGACGACTTGCCGTCATGCATCATGGCGTTCTGAGCGTTGATATCCGCCAGCGGAAGCTTCATTACCGAGAACAGCTTCGCTGCCGCCGGGTTTTTCTCCGCCCACGCCTTGTTGGCTACGATATGCATGGTGTTCACCGGGAAGCCGTAGTTCATGCCGTTCGGCAGTTTGGTGTCGATATCTTTCTGCTCGCCCGGAAGGGAGGAGAACGGCACCTGCAGCCACACCACGTCTTTACCCGGCTTCAGCACGTCGCTCACCCAGTATGGGGTCCAGGTGTAGTAGATAACCGGTTTTCCTTCTTTAAAGCGGGCAATGGTATCGGCCATCATCGCGGAGTAGTTGCCGTGGCTCACGTCCACGGTCTTGGCCAGATCGAACGCTTTGTTCTGGTGGTTAATCACCGCTTCACAGCCCCAGCCCGGCGAGCAGCCCATCATGTCGGCTTTGCCGTCACCGTTGGTATCGAACAGTTTGGCGATCTTCGGATCTTTCAGCTGCTCAATATTGGTGATGTGGTACTTATCGGCGGTTTTCTTGTCGATCAGATAACCCTGCGCCGCGCCGGTTACGAAAGTGCCTTCGCGATAGAATTTCTTGTCGCCACCGGCGGCGGCGTACATATCGTCATGCAGCGGCTGCCAGTTCACGGCGGTAAAGGTGGCATCGCCGGAGGCAATCGAGGTATAGCCGACGTTGTAATCCACTTCGCTGGCGGTATTCACCGTATAGCCCAGCTTTTCCAGCGCGCGGCTGACAATCTGGGTCTGGAAGGACTCTTCCGAAATAGTGCTCTGAACCGGCTGCACGGTAATGCCTTTGCCAGGCAGGTCAGCTGCAAATGCGCTGGTGGAGACAAGGGTCGCAAACGCTGTGGCAAAAAGTACGTTATGTCGCATCGTTGTTCCTTATTTTGATTTCGTGAAAGGGCGGGTGAATAACCCGACAGGGCCAGTGGTATACCAGCGACGGTTGCCGCGACTGCGTGAATCACGACCGACAGCCTGGGTGAGGCGGTCAAGAATGATGGCGAGGATCACAATGCCGACGCCGCCGACGGTTGCCAGCCCCATATCGAGGCGGCCAATACCGCGAAGCACCATCTGACCCAGACCGCCAACGGCGATCATCGAGGCGATCACCACCATCGACAGGGCCAGCATCAGCGTCTGGTTAACGCCGGCCATAATGGTTGGCATCGCCAGCGGGAGCTGAACCTTAAACAGCATCTGGCGCGGGCTGGCGCCGAACGAGCGTGACGCTTCAATCAGATCCGCAGGCACCTGGTTAATCCCCAGGATGGTCAGACGAATAATCGGCGGCAGGGCGAAGATAATGGTCACCACCACGCCCGGCACGTTGCCGATGCCGAACAGCATTACGATAGGTACCAGATAAACGAACGCCGGGGTGGTCTGCATCGCATCCAGCAGCGGGCGAATAATCTTCGCCGCCCTCGGGCTGCGCGCCAGCCAGATCCCCATCGGCAGGCCAATCACCACGCAGAAGAGCAGGGCGGTCAGCACCAGCGCCAGGGTGATCATCGCCTGAGACCACGCGCCAATCGCGCCAATGGCAATCAGCGAGATCAGCGTGGCGATCCCCATCCCTGCGCTACCAAACTGCCAGGCAATCAGGGAGAACAGGATAATGGCGACGGGCGCAGGCATGCCCAGCATCAGCTGCTGGAAGCCGTTGAGGATGTAATCCACCGGCACGCGGATCCCCTGGAAGACCGGACGGAAGTGGGTGACCACCCAGTCGATCCCTTCCGTGACCCAGCTGTCCAATGGGATCAGCGTTTTGTGAAACGGATCCATAATATTGAAGTGTTCTGGCGCAGGTGCAGGTGCGCTGTTGAGCCAGTCTGCCGTACCGCCGCCATCGGCAGGGGCGGGCGTGGAACCCCACGCATCGGCAGATTGTGCCGCGCTGTCCGCTGCTTCAGCGGTGCCCCATGGGTTAGATTGATCGGTCATTGTTTGCCCCCTCGCGATCTAAAGCCTGCAGCAGCATCCGTTTTGAGATGATGCCGACATATTGTTGTTCTTCACCGACTACCGGCACGGCACAGGGTGCCTGGCCCACGTGAGAAAGCAACTCGCTGAGCGGCGTTTCGGCGTCCACGGCAAGCGGAGCGTCGATTAACGCCGCATCGATGCCCTGGTTCTCGCCAAGGGCGGTTTTCAGGGAGTCGATGGAGACAATGCCAACAAATTTATTGCCGCGTTCAACCAGATAACCGTATTCGCGGTCTTCATCCTGCAGCAGCTTAAGCGCGGAGCGCGGGCCGAAGCCTGGCGTTTTACGGATAATGCCGTTCGGGGTTCGACGGGCAATATCCTTGGCGCTAAAGACCTGGCTAATATCCACGCCGCGGAAGAAGGTGCGGACATAATCATTCGCCGGATTATTCAATATTTCATCCGGCGTCCCGACCTGCACCACTTCACCATTTTGCATAATGGCAATACGGTCGCCAATGCGCATGGCTTCATCCAGATCGTGGGAAATAAAGACAACGGTGCGCTGATGTTTGGCCTGTAATTTTACCAGCTCATCCTGCATCTCTGTGCGAATTAACGGATCGAGGGCCGAGAAGGCTTCATCCATTAATAAAATGTCCGGGTTAATCGCTAATGCGCGGGCTAATCCCACGCGCTGACGCATGCCGCCAGAAAGTTCATCCGGATAACCGTGGGCGTAATTTTCAAGCCCAACCTGACGCAGCGCGTCGAGCGCTTTTTCATGACGTTCCTGAGCAGGCACGCCCGCTAATTCCATACCAAAGGCGGTATTATCCAGCACCGTCATGTGCGGCATCAGTGCGAATGACTGGAACACCATCGCAATCTTCTTTCTGCGCACCTCGCGAAGCTCTGCGTCTGATATTTTGGCGATATCCACGCCGTCAATCAGCACCTGTCCGCGGGTGGGTTCAATCAGGCGATTGAGAAGGCGAACCATAGTGGATTTACCCGAGCCGGATAACCCCATGATGACGAAAATCTCGCCTTCTTCAATGGCCAGACTGGCGTCTTTAACGCCAAGCGATAGCCCTGTTTTTTCCAGAATTTGCTCTTTCGAAAGTCCTTTTTCGATATATTTGAACGCGCGCTGTGGATGCTCGCCAAATACTTTATAAAGATTTTTCACTTCTAATTTAATTGCCATGCAATAGAGAGTGTCCTGTTATTTGTTTATGTCGATATGATTACCATGGTAAATAGTTAACTGGCATTACCCTAACATACTGAGAATCTGAGACAACCCTGACCCCGCCGATGGCATGAATTTTGCCGCAAGCGAAACGGCTGAATTTCCCATGAGTAAAGGGCTGAGGGCGGTTTGAATTTTTCTGAAATTTTTACTGCAGCATCGGGAAATATCACCTGAATCGGCGTGATTCAGGTGAATATGAAGCGGAAATTACAGTGTAGATGGCGTAGAGATATTAGGGAGGAAATAATGGATTTATATTAAATTAATGAACGTTAACCCGTTCATTAAAAATCCCAGTCCTCATCTTCCGTCTCCACCGCTTTACCCATCACGTAGGACGAGCCAGACCCCGAGAAGAAGTCATGATTTTCGTCGGCATTCGGCGACAGCGCCGCCAGAATGGCCGGATTTACCTCCGCCATTTCAGGCGGGAACAGCGCCTCATAGCCAAGGTTCATCAGCGCCTTGTTGGCGTTGTAGCAGAGGAAAGCCTTCACGTCCTCTTCCCAGCCGCTGCCGGCGTAAAGTTCCTCGGTATAGCGCAGCTCGTTGTCGTACAGATCCATCAGCAAATCGAGGGCGAAGCCTTTCAGTTCTTCACGCTTCGCCTCGCTGACTTTCTCCAGCCCTTTCTGGTACTTATAGCCGATGTAATACCCGTGCACTGCTTCATCCTTGATGATGAGACGAATCAAGTCGGCGGTATTGGTGAGCTTGCCCCGGCTGGACCAGTACATGGGCAGCCAGAAGCCGGAATAGAAGAGGAAAGATTCCAGAAACACGCTGGCGATCTTTTTCTTCAGCGGCTCGTCGGCCCGATAGTATTCCAGCACAAGGTCTGCCTTTCGCTGCAGCGACGCGCTCTCTTCGCTCCAGGTGTAGGCCGCATCCACGTCTTTGGTCTGGCACAGCGTCGAGAAAATCGAGCTGTAGGAGCGGGCATGCACCGCCTCCATAAAGCTGATATTCGACATCACCGCCTCTTCGTGCGGCGTCAGCGCGTCATGCATCAGCGCGGGGGCGCCGACCGTGTTTTGAATAGTATCCAGCAGCGTCAGGCCGGTAAAAACGCGGATCGTCAGCTGCTGTTCGGCGTGACTCAGCGTTTGCCAGGCCGGAATATCGTTTGAAAGCGGCATCTTCTCCGGTAGCCAGAAGTTGCTGGTCAGGCGGTTCCACACCTCCAGGTCTTTATCGTCCTGAATTTTGTTCCAGTTAACGGCACTCACGCGTGACAGTTTCATCCTTTCTCCTTACAGCGCGCAGGACACGCAGCCTTCAATTTCGGTGCCTTCCAGCGCGAGCTGGCGCAGGCGAATGTAGTAGAGCGTCTTGATGCCTTTCTTCCAGGCGTAGATCTGCGCCCTGTTGATATCCCGCGTGGTGGCGGTATCCGGGAAGAACAGCGTCAGCGACAGCCCCTGATCCACGTGCTTCGTTGCCTCGGCGTAGGTGTCGATGATCTTTTCCGGGCCGATCTCGTACGCATCCTGATACAGCGCCAGGTTCTCGTTGGTCATAAACGGGGCAGGGTAATAAACGCGGCCGGTTTTACCTTCCTTACGGATTTCGATTTTTGACACGATCGGATGGATGCTCGACGTGGCGTGGTTGATATAGGAAATCGATCCGGTCGGCGGCACCGCCTGCAGGTTCTGGTTATAGATGCCGTAGCGCATTACGTCGTCACGCAGCTGCTGCCACATCTCGCGGGTCGGAAGGGCAACCCCCGCGCGGTCAAACAGTTCGCGCACTTTTTCGGTTTTTGGCTGCCAGCTGCCTTCAAGGTACTGGGTGAAATAGGTCCCGCTGGCGTAGCGCGACTGCTCGAACCCCGCGAACCGCTGGTTACGCTCGCGCGCCAGCATCATTGAGGTATGCAGCGCGTGCCAGGTGATGGTGTAGAAATAGAGATTGGTGAAATCCAGCCCTTCGGGGCTGCCGTAGGCGATGCCCTCGCGCGCCAGATAACCGTGCAGGTTCATCTGCCCAAGGCCGATGGCGTGTGAGGCGGCATTGCCCGCGGCAACAGACGGCACGCTGCGGATCTGGCTCATGTCCGATACCGCCGTCAGCCCGCGAATGGCGGTCTCAACCGTGCGGCCAAAATCGGGCGAGTCCATGGTGTGGGCAATATTCAGCGAGCCGAGGTTGCAGGAGATATCTTTGCCGATCTCCGCGTAGTCCAGGTTTTCGTCATAGGTTGAGGCACTGTTGACCTGCAAAATCTCCGAGCAGAGATTACTCATGTTGATGCGCCCGGCAATCGGGTTCGCGCGGTTCACCGTATCCTCAAACATGATGTAGGGATAGCCGGACTCAAACTGAATTTCTGCCAGCGTCTGGAAGAAATCACGGGCGTTGATGTAGGTCTTGCGAATGCGATCGTCGGCAACCAGCTCGTCGTACAGGTCGTTTATCGCCACGTCGCCAAAGGCTTTGCCGTAAATACGCTCGATGTCATACGGCGAGAAGAGCGCCATCTCGGCATTCTCTTTGGCGAGTCTAAAGGTGACATCCGGGATCGTCACGCCCAGCGACAGGGTTTTGATGCGGATCTTCTCATCGGCGTTTTCACGCTTGGTATCCAGGAAGCGCAGGATATCCGGGTGGTGCGCGTGGAGGTAGACCGCGCCCGCGCCCTGACGTGCGCCAAGCTGGTTGGCATAAGAGAAAGCATCTTCCAGCATCTTCATCACCGGGATCACCCCGGAGGACTGGTTTTCGATGCGCTTAATCGGCGCGCCCGCTTCGCGCAGGTTCGAGAGCAGAAACGCCACGCCGCCGCCGCGTTTAGATAGCTGCAGCGCCGAGTTCACCGCGCGACCGATCGACTCCATATTATCTTCAATGCGCAGCAGGAAGCAGGAGACCAGCTCGCCGCGCTGGGCTTTACCGCAGTTGAGGAAGGTGGGGGTGGCCGGCTGGAAACGCCCTGACAGGATCTCATCGGTCAAACGTCGCGCCAGCGTCTCATCGCCCTGCGCCAGCGTCAGCGCCACCATCACGGTACGGTCCTCAAAGCTTTCGAGGTAGCGTTTGCCGTCGAAGGTTTTCAGCGTATAGCTGGTGTAATACTTCCATGCGCCAAGAAACGTCTGGAAACGAAAACCGCTGGTATGGGCCTGCTCAAACAGCGTCACCACAAAGCCGCGATCGTAGCGGGCGAGGACGCGCTCGTCGTAGTAGCCTTCCTGGACCAAATATTCAAGACGTTCACGCTGGCTGCCAAACGTCACGGTATTCGGGCGGACGTGGGCGGCAAAAAAGGCGTCCACCGCGTCATGGTCCTTGCCAAACTGGATGCGCCCCTCGCGGTCATAGAGGTTAAGCATCGCGTTTAATGCGTGGTAATCCGGCGTCGCCTGAATTACGCGTTCTGCGGTTGTCGTTGCCAAAATTCGTTTACTCCTTTACGCACGTTCTCTACGTCCTGCTGTGTTCCCATCAGTTCAAAACGATAGAGATACGGCACGCCGCATTTTTGAGAGATGACATCCCCGGCGCGGCCAAAGGCGTCGCCAAAGTTGCGATTGCCCGCCGCAATCACGCCGCGGATACGCTCCCGGTTATGGGGATCGTTAAGAAAGCGGATAACCTGACGAGGCACTGCTCCCGCCGTTCCGCCACCGCCATAGCTGGGCACGATTAAAATGTAAGGTTCGTCTACCCGTATGCGCTCGCGCTCGTTAAGCGGAATGCGAATGGCGGGCAGCCCGACGCGCTCGATAAAGCGGAGCGTGTTTTCCGAGCTGCTGGAGAAGTAGACCAGCCCACTCATGCACTGACGGCCTGAGCGGCAAGACGGTTAATCATGTCCGGTCGGAAGCCGGACCAGCTGGTTTCCCCCGCAACGACAACGGGAAGCTGGCGAAAGCCTTGCGCGCGCAGGGTATCGGCAGCGTCCGGGACCAGGTCGATATTCACCATTTCAAACGCTACGCCGCGGCTTTCCATTGCGCGTTTGGTGGCGTGGCACTGAACACAATCGTTACGAGTGTAAATAATAATGCTCATGATTCGTATTTCCATTTAGAATGAAGGGCTGGCGCGATTTGTCGCGTCAGGTTGTGTGTATCTTGCTAAAGGGAATACTAGATGTAGTTGTGATAAGTTTCAACCATACAAGATATGGGAAATTTAGATTGATGATGCCCCGGTGATGAGCACAGCGGGGCAGGGCAGGCTGTGCGGGTTTTTCAGGCGAGCGGGCAAAGAAAAGCCCCGGCGCCAGAGGCTGCCGGGGCTGACTGACTGCGCTTACTTACGCAGGCTAAGCAGCGCGCCGACAAAAATACCGACGGCGGCTACGGTTCCCAGCGTACAAAGTGGTTTTTCACGTACGAAGGTCGTCGCACAGCTGGCCATGTCGCAGGCCGCCTGGGTGGTGCGCGAGCGGCCATTCATTTTGGCACGCGTCTCACGCAGCAGAGACTGAGCCTTACGTTTCGCGGCATCTGCTTCGTCCTTCGCATCAGAGCCCCAGGACTTCAGCACGTCTTCCAGCGTGTCCGCTAATTGGCTGACATCATTACGAATATCCTGAGCGTCGTCGTTAATTTCGTTTCGGTTCGGTCTGTTAAACATACGATCCTCCATAATTTGTGTTCCCGTTTAGTTTAGTCCAGAAATTTAATATCTGAAGCCTGTCACGCCTTATCGGGGCGTTTATGGAATATTCTGAAAGCCCTGCTAATGCTGAATACTGTAAGGTTGCCGGGCAGGAATGATAATGAGGAAGAGATATGTATTTACGACCCGATGAGGTGGCGCGCGTTCTTGAAAAAGCGGGATTCACCATGGATGAGGTAACATCAAAAGCGTATGGATATCGCCGTGGCGAGAATTACGTTTATGTGAACCGTGAAGCAAGAATGGGGCGCACCGCTCTCATTATTCACCCGACGCTGAAAGACAGAAGTCAGTCATTTGCTGAGCCTGCCTCGGATATTAAAACCTGCGATCATTATCAGCAATTTCCGCTCTATTTAGGCGGTGAAAGGCATGAGCATTATGGTATTCCGCACGGTTTCAGCTCGCGAATGGCGCTGGAGCGGTTTCTGAAGGGACTGTTTGGCGACGTTCAATAACTCTGCGACTGGCATTCGCCAGTCGCTTCACATCACGCCTTCGCCTGGCTGTACTGGCTGACTTTAAACAGGCGGCGACAGTAGTCGAGAAAATAGCCGTATACCGCACCCATCAACATCGAAATCACAATGTTTGAGCTGACCGCTGCAGCGATTTGATGCCAGTCTGCACCGACGACCAGCAGAATAGCGACGTAAACCGGCGACTGGAACGTCACGTATGCCAGCACGTCTGCCAGGTTTTTCACCCAACCCGCCGGGCTAAGGCGTCGGGCAAGACGCATCACCGCATCACGGTATAAACCGTAAGGCCATGCAATAACGATGTTGACCGGGATCGCCACCAGACGAGAAGAAAGCGACTGCTCGAAGGACATTCCGGAGAGGAATATTTCAATCAGCATGTTCACGACGGAACAGTAGACAACCATCGCGAAAGTATCCGCTACCGCATGGCGCAGGCGGGACTGCGGTGAGAACATGTCTGAACTCCTTGAAAAGCGCAAAAGGTGACGTTTAACCCGTTAATCTTAGTGGTTTAGGTTGGTTTGTTTGACGTGTATAGCGTATCTCTCTGGCTTTAAACTAACAACTAGTGATTAATTTTTATTTGTGCGCATTTTTTCAACAAAAATCTCTAAAGATGGTTGTTTTTTGCTCGTTTCGTTATTTTGTCTCTTATGTATGATTTTATCTATACAAATCAGTGTATTGAAATTTTAAATCCTGGGCGTGTGTAGCGAAGAGAGGGGCGCAGCACGGCGTTCTTTGATTTGGTTTAAAAGCGACCTTTTATATTGGTGGGGTGATTTATTCTTACTGATTTATGTATGCCGATTCTCTGATATTTAAATTTACTCTTTAAAATATTTACATTAATGGCAAAAAGGGCCAATGGGTGGATATCAGAGGAGAAATCAATTATTCTGTTTGTTGATTTTTCGATTTATCCACAATGAAAAGGTTTTCAATATATATGTCTCTGACGTTACAGAATCTTAATAATATCCGCACGCTTCGTGCGCTGGCGCGTGAATTATCCATGGACGTTCTGGAAGAAGTGCTGGAAAAAGTCAGGATTGTCGCGGAAGAAAAACGCAGCGAGCAGGCGGAGTTCGAGCAGCAGCGTGCTGAGCAGCAGGATAAAATTAACGCCCTGCTGGAGCGAATGAAAGCTGACGGTATTTCCCCGAGCGATCTGCTGGGCACAGACCTGGCGCAGGCCGGTCAACCAGCGAAAAAACGCAAAGCGCGTGAAGCTAAATATCGCTTTATTGACGTGAACGGTGAAGAGAAAACCTGGACCGGTCAGGGCCGTACGCCGAAGCCAATCGCGAGCGCGCTGGCAAACGGTAAATCACTGGATGATTTCTTGATCTAATCCGTAGGCCGGGCGGAATATCCGCCCGGTTGTCAGATCAGCAAACGCCGAAATCACCCGATTCGGTGTACAGCGTCACGTCTGCTGCTTTCAGGGTGTACGTCTCGCCTTGTTCATTGCTGGCCTGTACCGCCACAATGCTTTCACCATTCACTTCAAGAACCTTCAGTTTTGGGCCGCCCTGACGCGGCTGTACATAATCACCAACAGAAAACATAACACCTCCTCTCGTTAAGCGATCTTCACCTTAGCCCACGTCCGGCGCAGGGTACAGCGTTAATCTTTCAGGTACTGCTTATGAGGTACGCCGGTTCCACGGCATCACTTTCAACAGCCTGGCCATACCGCAAAAACCGGTCACCCCGGCAAACAGCAGGCCTGCCCCCACATGCACCTGACGCATCAGGGGAAGCGGCTGCGATCTGTCTTCAACCGTCGGCAGCCCGGCCTGTTTCCAGCCCTGAATTCCGCCCTCAACCACGTATGCCTGTGCCGGCGATGCCGCCTGCGCCAGGCAGGCAGGTCGGGATAGGTCTGACAAGTACAGCATTTAAAGCCCATCTTCAGCCAGTGTAAAGAGGGTAAAAGCGGGTAAAAGGTCGCGAGTGAGATGACAGTTGCCGATACACTGGCTACGCTTAGAGTATGTACTCTTTTTTATTTTCAATTGGTTAGCTTGCACGGAGTTGTTATGGGTTTTTGGCGTATTGTTTTCACGATCGTTCTGCCGCCGCTGGGCGTGCTGCTTGGCAAAGGTTTCGGCTGGGCATTCCTCCTGAATATCCTTCTGACCCTGCTGGGGTATATTCCCGGTCTTATTCACGCTTTTTGGGTTCAGACCAAAAGCTAGGCGCGCCAGAGTAAATCGCTGTAGATCCCGGTCAGCACCCCTTCAGGCCCAAACTGCTGTTTGATCCAGCGCGTGACCTGGCCGGTCGCCGCATGCTGTGTGGCAAGCAGCATGCGCGAGTCCTGACGCGGGTTATTGATACGCCGCGCAATCAGCAGACCGTCCTCCACCGCCTCTCGCACCATATATTCCGGTAAAAAACCAATGCCTTCCCCCAGGATCTGACACTGGCATTTGGTGTTGAAATCCGGCACCAGAATGGCCTCCTGCCCGTGAAGAAGCCAGCCGACCTTCTTATTGATGGTGTGAGCAGTATCTTCCACCATGATATTCGGATAAAGGCGGAGCTGGCTTTCCGCTATTGGCTCCGGCGTAAACGCCAGCGGATGCGACGGGGCAATCGCAAAGACCCAGCGTATGGCGCCAATCTCGGTGTAGTCAATGCCGCCGCCGTCGAGCAGCGTATCCGGCGCGCCAATGGCGATATTGGCCTGGTTATTAATGATCGAATCCCAGACGCCGTTGTACACCTCGGTCGTTACCGTGATCTGGCAGGTGGGGAACTGTTTTTTCAACACCTGCAGCAGCCGGGCGGTATGGCGTGGCGTATATAAAAGCTGGTTGATACAGATGCGCACCCGCGTTTCGATCCCCTGGGAAATGGTATCTATCCCGCGCTTGATGGCGTGGAAGTCATTCAGCAGGTCGGTGGCTTTGCGGTAGAAGTAAAAGCCAGACTCGGTCAGCTCGATGCTGCGCGTGTTACGCACAAACAGCACTACGTCCAGCCCGGTCTCCATACGCTTAATGGTGTAGCTGATGGCCGAGGTGGTGACGCCCAGCTCGGCGGCGGCCTTGCTGAAGCTGCCAAAGCGCGCTGCGGTGGTGAAGGCCAGCAGGTTCTCTTCGGTAAAGATGGAATTCATATTACGGCTCCGTGTCGCCATCAGTTTTGAACATATTTTAACAACACTGTTACACCGCATTTGAAGCCGATCACAGTTCTGACTATTTCATGAAAGCCGCGCCATATAAGGCTTTATCAGGCATAAGCATAATGCAGTCTGAAACGCTAAAACGCGGTCAAACATAAGAAAAAGGTTGCACGGACGCACATTTTGACCTGACTGTTGAATTTACCTCAACAATGAATTGGCTGTCGATGAATCCTTTTTAAGCGGATTCTTTTCTGACCAGGCTGTTGCTATTCTCAGGTCATCAGAAGTGAATCATCGGGAGTCTGAATATGTCTGAAAATGAACTCGTTACTGAATTTCTGCTGTCGGCAGAGCAGGGCAACGTTGATGCCCTAAAAGCCTGCCTGGATAAAGGTGTGGATATTAATGCCACCAACCGCCAGAAAAGAACCGCCATTATTATTGCCAGCCTCAAAAAACAGTATTCCAGCGTTGAGTTTTTAATTTCTGCCGGCGCGGATATCGATCGGCAGGACCACACCTGCTTCAACCCTTTCCTGATTAGCTGCCTGACCAACGATCTCACCCTGCTGCGCCTTGTCCTTACGGCTAAACCGGATCTCGATCGCCTGACGCGTTTCGGCGGCGTGGGCATCACGCCTGCCAGCGAAAAGGGGCACGTTGAGATTGTGCGCGAGCTGCTGGAAAAAACCGATATCAACGTCAACCATACCAACTTTGTCGGCTGGACGCCGCTGCTGGAAGCCATCGTACTCAACGACGGCGGCGCGAAGCAGCAGGAGATCGTCAAGCTGCTGCTGGACAACGGCGCAAACCCGCACATGACCGATAAATACGGTAAAACCCCGCTCGAACTGGCGCGGGAAAAAGGCTTCGACGCGATCGCTGACCTGCTGCTGGCGGCAGGCGCATAACGTCTCCGGCCAGCTTTTTCCGGCTGGCCGTTAATCAAAAACGCATTTTTACCGACGTGCATTTTGCACGACGGCGGCCCCCTTTTATCCGCATTCTGGAGAAAATAATGCCAACCAAAATCGTTATAAAAAAGAACACCTATTTTGATTCGGTGTCATTGATGTCCGTTTCCACCAAAGCCAATAAGCTGCCGGGCGTTGAACAGGCATTTGTGGCAATGGCGACGGAAATGAATAAAGGCGTCCTAAAAAATCTCGGGCTATTAACGCCGGAATTAGCGGAAGCCAAAAACGGCGATCTGATGATCGTAATTAAAGGCGACGCGGCGAATGATGAAACGCTGGCGGCCATTGAAGCCTTATTCATTCGTAAAGAGAGCGCGGGCTCCCATGAGGCGCGCTACGCGACGACTGCCAGCGCCAAAACCCATCGCCCTGAGGCAAACCTGGCGGTGATATCGGTAAACGGCACCTTCGCCGCACGCGAAGCGCGCCAGGCGCTGGAAAACGACCTCAACGTGATGCTGTTTTCCGACAACGTATCGCTCGACGACGAGCTGGCGCTGAAGCAGCTGGCGCATGAGAAAGGGCTGCTGATGATGGGGCCGGACTGCGGCACCGCCATCATCAACGGCGCGGGACTATGCTTTGCTAACGCGGTGCGCCGCGGCTCGATTGGCATCGTCGGCGCATCCGGCACCGGCAGCCAGGAGCTGAGCGTGCGCATTCACGAATTCGGCGGCGGCGTATCGCAGCTGATCGGCACCGGCGGCCGCGATCTGAGCGAAAAAATCGGCGGCCTGATGATGCTCGACGCCATCGAGATGCTGGAGGCCGACGACGCCACGCAGGTGATTGCGCTGATCTCCAAGCCGCCCGCGCCAGCCGTGGCGGAGAAAGTGCTGGACCGCGCGCGCGCCTGCCGCAAGCCCGTGGTCGTCTGCTTCCTTGGGCGCAACGAACCGCCAGCCGATGAAGACGGCCTGCAGTTTGCGCGCGGCACCAAAGAGGCCGCGCTGAAGGCGGTCCTGCTTAACGGCATCAAAAAAGAATCCCTCGATCTACACCCGCTCAACTGGCCGCTGATTGAAGAAGTGCGCGCCCGCCTGACCCCGCAGCAAAAGTACATACGCGGCCTGTTCTGCGGCGGAACGCTGTGCGACGAGGCGATGTTCGCGGCGCTTGCGAAATTCGACGACGTCTACAGCAACATCCAGCCGGATCCGTCTAAGCGCCTGAGCGACATCAGCGTCAGTAAAGCCCACACCTTCCTCGACTTTGGCGACGACGACTTCACCAACGGCAAACCGCACCCAATGATCGACCCGACCAACCGCATCAGCCGCCTGCTGCAGGAGGCGCGCGATCCGGAGGTGGGCGTCATCGTCATGGACTTCGTGCTGGGCTTCGGCGCGCACGAGGATCCGGTCGGCGTGATGCTCGACGCCATTAAGGAGGCGCAGGCGATTGCGAAGGCCGATAACCGCCCTCTGGAGATCCTTGGCTACGTGCTCGGCACTGACCAGGATCCGCAATCGCTGGCGCAGCAGTGTCAGCTGCTGACCGACGCTGGCGTTATCTGGGCCAGCAGCAGCACCAATACCGGATTACTGGCGCGCGAATTTGTCTGCAAAGGGGAGAAAGCATAATGACCACCTTATTCAACCAGCCGCTGAACGTCATTAACGTCGGCATCGCAATGTTCAGCGATGACCTCAAAAAACAGCATGTTCCCGTGACCCAGCTCGACTGGACGCCGCCGGGGCAGGGCAATATGCAGGTCGTTGAGGCGCTCGACCAGCTGGCGGAAAAACCGCTGGCGGAGAAGATCGCCGCCGCTAACCAAATCGCCCTTGAGCGCATTATTCAGTCCCATCCGGTGCTGGTGGGCTACGACCAGGCCATTAACGTTGTGCCGGGCATGACCCGCACCACCATTCTGCACGCCGGTCCGCCCGTCTCATGGGAAAAGATGTGCGGGGCGATGAAGGGCGCGGTCACCGGGGCGCTGGTGTTCGAAGGGCTGGCGACGGATCTGGACGACGCGGCAAGGCTGGCAGCTTCAGGCGATATTACCTTCTCGCCGTGCCACGAGCATGACTGCGTGGGCTCGATGGCGGGCGTCACCTCCGCGTCGATGTTTATGCACATCGTTGAAAACAAAACCTACGGCAACCGCGCCTTCACCAACCTCAGCGAGCAGATGGCGAAGATCCTGCGCATGGGGGCCAACGACCAGAGCGTGATCGACCGTCTGAACTGGATGCGCGACGTGCTCGGCCCGATGCTGCGCGACGCAATGAAGATTATCGGCGAAATTGACCTGCGCCTGATGCTGACCCAGGCGCTGCACATGGGCGACGAGTGCCACAACCGCAACAACGCCGGCACCACGCTGCTGATCCAGGCGCTGACGCCGGGGCTGATTCAGGCGGGCTATCCGGTGGAGCAGCAGCGCGAGGTATTCGAGTTTGTCGCCAGCAGCGACTACTTCTCCGGCCCGACGTGGATGGCGATGTGTAAGGCCGCGCTGGACGCCGCGCACGGCATTGAGTACAGCACCGTCGTCACCACCATGGCGCGCAACGGCTACGAGTTTGGCCTGCGCATTTCGGGCCTTCCCGGACAGTGGTTCACCGGCCCGGCGCAGCAGGTGATCGGCCCCATGTTCGCGGGCTACAGGCCGGAAGACTCCGGGCTGGACATTGGCGACAGCGCCATCACCGAAACCTACGGCATCGGCGGCTTTGCCATGGCGACGGCCCCGGCAATCGTTGCGCTGGTGGGCGGCACGGTGGATGAAGCCATCGATTTCTCCCGCCAGATGCGCGAAATCACGCTTGGCGAAAACCCGAACGTCACCATTCCGCTGCTCTCCTTTATGGGCATCCCTACCGCCATCGACGTCACCAAAGTGGCGGGCAGCGGCATTCTGCCGGTGATCAACACCGCCATTGCCCACAAAGACGCGGGCATCGGCATGATTGGGGCGGGCATCGTTCACCCGCCGTTTAGCTGTTTTGAAAAGGCGCTGTTGACCTTCCGCGATCGCTACTTTTTATAAGGCAAGCATCCATGAAAAACATGAAACTGGAGTGGAAAAGAGGTGACTGGGCGGCCTATTTCGGGTTGATGACCAACAACCTGACCAATTTGCTGACCATGATGGGGCTGCTCATTTTTGTCGTCGGCATCCCGAAGGAGATTGTTTATGGACGCATCGCGCCCGCCTTCGGGCTGGCGGTGCTGGTCGCGAGTATTTGCTACGCATGGTTCGGCCTGCAGATGGCGCGCGCCACCGGACGAACGGACGTTACCGCGCTACCGTCCGGCCCGAGCGCGCCGTCGATTTTTACCGTGACCTTCCTGGTGCTGATGCCCGTTTATCAGCAAACGGGCGATGCGGATTTTGCTATCCAAATCGGCCTGGTGTGGTGTTTTGTTGAAGCGATGATCCTGGCGGGCGGTTCGTTCCTGGGGGAAACCATCCGCAAGATGATCCCGCGTACCGTGCTGCTGTCGTGCCTGTCCGGTTTAGGCCTGCTGCTGCTGGCGATGAACCCTATGCTGCAGGCGTTCGAAGCGCCGACCGTGTCGTTTATCGTGCTGCTGCTGATCTTCATCAACTGGTTTGGCAAAAAGCCGATCTTCGCCAAAATCCCGACCGGCCTGCTGCTGCTAATTGCCGGTACGGCGCTGGCGTGGATTTCCGGCCTGCAAAGCCCGGAGGCGATCAAAGCCTCGATGTCGTCGTTCGGCTTTAACCCGCCGCAGGTGCACGTGGAAGGTTTCCTGCAGGGCCTGCCGCACGCCTTGCCGTACCTGGCCTCTGCCGTCCCGCTGGGGCTGGCGAACTACATCTTTGACCTTGAAAACATCGAAAGCGCCCACGCGGCGGGCGATCCCTACCCAACCCGTAAGGTGATGCTGGCGAACGGCCTGGCCTCCATGCTCGGCTGCCTGATGGGCAACCCGTTCCCGGTGACGGTCTACGTTGGTCATCCCGGCTGGAAAGCGATGGGGGCCAGCATCGGCTACACGCTGGCCTCGGGCGTGACCATGTTCATCGTGCCGCTGTTCGGTCTGGGGGCGTTTATGCTCGCCATCATTCCGATGACCGCCATCGTGCCGATACTGGTGTTTATCGGCGTCGTGACGGCCAACCAGGTGGTCAGGGAAACCCCCAAGGTAGAGGTGCCGGTGATCTTCATCTGCCTGTTCCCGTGGATCGCCAACTGGGCGCTGACCATGATGAACAGCGTGATGGGGGCGGCAGGCACCAGCGCGGCGAAAATCGGTACCGATGTGCTGCACAGCAAGGGGATCTACTACGAAGGGCTGATGCATCTCGGCAACGGCGCACCGCTCGCCAGCATGCTGTGGGGCTGCATCGCCATCTTCTCCATCATCAATAAGCCGCTGCGCGGTGCCGTTGCGGCAGCCGTCGGCGCGCTGCTGGCGCTTTTCGGCGTCATCCACGCCCCGGTGGTGGGCTTTGCCGAAGGCAGTTCCCTGATGTTCGTTACGGCCTACCTGATGATGGGCGGCATGTTCGTGGTGAAGCATTTCCTCGATAGCCGGGAAGCGGCGAGCGCTGCGGCACCGGTTTCTGAGTCCTGATAATGCCTGATGCCCTCACCCTAACCCTCTCCCACAGGGAGAGGGAACGTTAATCCCCCTCTCCCTGTGGGAGAGGGCCGGGGTGAGGGCACCAGAACGCACCTTCTAAAGGAAACAAAATGAAAGAACTCATGGTCGTCGCCATCGGCGGCAACAGCATTATCAAAGACAACGTCAGCCAGTCGGTTGAACATCAGGTGCAGGCGGTGAAAGCGGTGGCTGAGTCGGTGCTCGAAATGCTGGCCTCCGACTATGACATTGTGCTCACCCACGGCAACGGCCCTCAGGTTGGGCTGGATCTGCGCCGCGCCGAAATCGCCCACGAGCGGGAAGGGCTGCCGCTGACGCCGCTGGCCAACTGCGTGGCGGATACCCAGGGCGGCATCGGCTACCTGATCCAGCAGGCGCTGAACAACCGCCTGGCCGCGCGCGGCGAGCAGAAGGCGGTCACGGTCGTTACTCAGGTTGAGGTGGATAAAAACGATCCCGGCTTCACGCACCCGACGAAGCCTATCGGCGCGTTCTTCAGCGAGGCGCAGCGCGATGCGCTACAGCTCGCGCACCCGGACTGGCATTTTGTTGAGGATTCCGGTCGGGGCTACCGCCGCGTGGTGGCTTCCCCGCAGCCGCTGCGGATTGTCGAAGCGGACGCCATCAAGGCGCTGACGCAGAAAGGCTTTGTGGTGATCGGCGCGGGCGGTGGCGGTATTCCTGTGGTTCGCAGCGAGCAGGGAGATTATCAGAGCGTCGACGCGGTGATTGATAAAGATCTCTCCACCGCGCTGCTGGCGCGCGAAATCCGCGCCGACGTGCTGGCGATCACCACAGGCGTCGAGAAAGTGTGCGTTAACTTCGGCAAGCCGAACCAGCAGGCGCTGGATACGGTCAGCGTGGCGCAGATGACGCGCTACATGGATGAGGGCCACTTCCCGGCAGGCAGCATGCTGCCCAAAATCGTCGCCTCGCTGGAATTTTTAAAACACGGCGGCAGGCGCGTGATTATCACCTCGCCGGACTGCCTGCCCGCGGCGCTGCGCGGAGAAACCGGTACCCACATCGTTAATGAAGGAAGATAAGATGACTGAAAATAAAAGCCGCCGTGAGTTTATCAGCCAGAGCGGCAAAATGGTTACCGCCTGCGCGCTGTTTGGCGCCACCGGATCCGTCGCGTATGCTGCTGATTCCACGAAGGCAACCTGCGAGACCGGCAAACCAATGAACGTCACCGCACCACACTATTACCTCGACAACGTGCTGCTGGAGGCCGGATTTAACGTCGACGGCGGCGTAGCGACAGGCACCCGCACCGAGCTGAAAACGCTGGAGATTAAAGACGGGAAGATCGTCGCCCTGCGCGACAATAACAGCCACGCCGACGCCACGCTGCCGCACTATGATGCGGGTAAAAAGCTGATGCTTCCGGCGATGCGCGACATGCACATCCATCTGGATAAAACCTTTTACGGCGGCCCGTGGCGCTCGCTGAACCGTCCGGTGGGAACGACCATTCAGGATATGATCCGCCTGGAGCAGAAGCTGCTGCCTGAGCTGCAGCCCTACACCCAGGAGCGTGCGGAAAAGCTTATCGATCTGATCCAGTCGAAAGGTTCCTCCATCGCCCGCAGCCACTGCAACATTGAGCCGGTTTCTGGCCTGAAAAACCTGGAAAATTTGCAGGCGGTGCTGGCTCGCCGCAAAGCGGGTTTTGACTGCGAAATCGTCGCCTTCCCGCAGCACGGCCTGCTGCTGTCAAACTCTGAAAAGCTGATGCGCGAGGCGATGCAGGCCGGGGCGCACTACGTGGGCGGGCTGGACCCGACCAACGTCGACGGCGCGATGGAGAAATCCCTCGACACCATGTTCCAGATTGCGCTGGACTACGACAAAGGGGTGGATATTCACCTGCACGAAACCAGCCCGGCGGGCGTGGCGGCGGTAAACTACATGGTGGAAACCGTGGAAAAAACGCCGGCGCTGAAGGGGAAACTCACCATCAGCCACGCCTTTGCGCTGGCCACGCTCAACGAGCAGCAGGTGGATGAGATTGCCACCCGCATGGCGGCGCAGCAGGTGACGATTGCTTCCACCGTGCCGATTGGCACCCTGCACATGCCGCTGAAGCAGCTTCGCGAGAAGGGCGTGTTTGTCATGACGGGAACCGACAGCGTAATCGACCACTGGTCGCCGTACGGCCTGGGGGACATGCTGGAAAAAGCTAACCTCTATGCGCAGCTCTATATCCGCCCGAACGAGCAGACGCTTTCCCGCGCGCTCGGCATCGCCACCGGCGACGTGCTGCCGCTGAACGACAAAGGCGAACGCGTGTGGCCAAAAGCGCAGGACGACGCCAGCTTTGTGCTGGTAGACGCCTCCTGCTCCGCCGAGGCCGTGGCGCGTATTTCCCCGCGCACCGCGACGTTCCACAAGGGAAATCTGGTCTGGGGCACCGTGAGCTAAAAGCGAGCCGCCACCCGACAATGCCGTATACTGCTCTGCATATTCATCAAAGAGGGATCTGCTATGGCACAAAATATCTACGACAACCCGGCCTTTTTCGAGGGCTACGCCCGGCTGCCGCGCTCCGTGCAGGGGCTGGACGGCGCGCCGGAGTGGCCCGCGCTGAAAAACATGCTGCCGGGTTTAACCGGCAAATCGGTTGTCGATCTCGGCTGCGGCTACGGCTGGTTCTGCCGCGCGGCGCGCGCGCTGGGCGCTTCTGACGTCACGGGCGTTGATATCTCAGAAAAGATGCTCGCCCGCGCGGCTGAACTGACCGATGACCCACAGATTCACTATCAGCGTAGCGACCTGGAATCTCTCAGTCTCACCGAGAACAGCCTCGATCTGGTCTACAGTTCGCTGGCGCTGCACTACCTGCCGGAGCTGGATACCCTGTTCGCGAAGGTTCAGCGTGCGCTCAGGCCGGGCGGCAGCCTGGTCTTTTCCATGGAGCACCCGATTTACACCTGCGCCACCCGTCAGGGCTGGTTGACCGACGACAGCGGCGAGCGGTTTTGGGGCGTGAACCATTATCAGGACGAAGGCCAGCGCGTCAGCAACTGGCTGGCGGACGGGGTGATTAAATATCACCGCACGCTGGGCACCACGCTCAACGCGCTAATCAAGGCCGGACTGACGATCGATGAGGTCAACGAATGGGGCCCAGCGCAGGCGCAGATTGACGCCTGGCCCGCGCTGGCCGAAGAGGCTGAACGCCCGATGCTGGTGCTCATCGCCGCCCGTAAGGCTCAGTAACCCACCTTGTAAACCCGCCCGCTCTGCACGCCTTCCACGCTGCGGCGATAGGCCAGCGCAACGGTGGCGGCGGGCACGCTTTCAAAGCCCGGAAAGAAACCGTCGTACGCCTCGGCGGATTCGGTCAGCACCGTCGGGCTGATCAGGTTGATGCGAATACCGCGCGGCAGCTCGCAGGCCGCGGCGCGCACAAACCCTTCCAGCGCCGCATTTACCGTGGTGGCATTCACGCCCTGTGCGATCGGCTCATGTGCCACAATCCCGCTGATGAGCGTAATTGAGCCGCCTTCGTTCAGGTAGTGCTGCCCGGTCAGCGCCAGGCGAACCTGCCCCAGGAGCTTATCCTGAAGACCCTGGTTGAAGTCGCTGTCCTTCATGGTCGCGAGCGGGCCAAAGTGCAGGCCGCCGCTGGCGGAGACAATCGCATCCACCGGGCCGATCTTTTCAAACAGCGCCTGGACGCTCGCCTGCGAGGTGATATCCACCTGATAATCTCCCTGCGTACGCCCGACGCGGATGACCTCGTGGCGACGACCTAACGCCTCTGTGACTGCACGACCGACCGTACCGCTGGCACCAATAATGACGATTTTCATAGCCGACTCCTCATGTTGTGAGCCTTCATTCTTTAATAAATTAAATGTCGGATAAACTGGGCTAAAGTTAGATGATTGCTAACCAGGAGTTTGGAATATGGATAAGCTTCGCAGCATGGAGACGTTTATCGCGGTGGTGGAAAGCGGCAGCTTCACCGCGGCGGCGGCACGGCTGGAGATGTCGGCGGTGATGGTGGGAAAGTACGTTGCGCTGCTGGAATCCCGGCTCGGCACGCGCCTGCTGGAGCGCAACACGCGCCGTCAGAGCCTGACGGATGCCGGACGGGTCTATTTCGACGAGGCGAAGCGGGTGCTTGAGCAGGTCTCCATTGCTGAAAATGCAGTCGAGCGGCTGCGTGCCGCACCCGCCGGGACGCTGCGCGTGACGGCGCCCACCTCCTTTGGCAGCTGCGTGATTGCGCCTCTCACCGCTACGTTTTTACAGCGCTACCCGGACGTCCGCGTGGAGCTGGACCTCACCAACCGAATGGTGGATCTGGTGGATGAAGGCGTCGATTTGGCGATCCGCATCGGCGACGTTCGCAATGACGATCTGGTGGCGAAATACCTCTGCCCCTACAACATGGTGATCTGTGCCGCGCCGGACTATCTAGCGCGCCACGGCACGCCGCAAACGCCCGACGATCTGGTGGATCACCTGTGTCTTTCACACACGGTGTGGACGGCACGTAACGAGTGGCGGCTGCCGGGCGTGGAAGGGGAGGTGCGCTGGAAGCGGGATGCGATCTTAAGATGTAACGACGGCTACGGTTTACGCATGGCGGCGCGAGCGGGGGCGGGGCTGTTGCTACAACCGGAAGTGCTGGTGGCGGAAGAGCTGGCAAGCGGCAGGCTGGTGCGGGTGCTGGAGCAGTACACGCCCGCGCCGAGGCCGGTGCATTTATTGTGGCGTCAGGATTTACGTCAACTGCCTAAGCTTACGGAATTTATCGCCCATATTCTGCTAAGATTGGGCACAATATAAAAAAAGAAGGTAATCAAAGAATGTCTGCAAACAAACTCGCCAGCAGCGCGCAGGGCCTGCAATCATCTGCCATCCGTGAATTATTAAAACATAGCAAAATGGCAGGGGTGATTTCGCTGGGCGGGGGTATCCCTAATCCCGATCTGTTCGACCACGAAGGGCTTAAAATTGCTGCCGATGCCGTCTTATCACAGCATTTTGGCGAGGCGTTCCAGTACGGCCTGACCGAAGGCGTACCGGGACTGCGGGAAGAGATTCAGCGCATCTGCGAAGGGCGCGGGATCCGCTGCAAGGCGGATGATGTGGTGGTGACCTCCGGTTCGCAGCAGTCTCTCGACGTGCTGGCGCGTGCATTAATCAACCCAGGCGATACCGTTGTTGTTGAGCGCCCTACCTATCTCGCCGCATTACAGGTATTTGGCCTGGCGCAGGCGAATTTTGAATCCGTTGGCACCGACGGCGACGGAATGAAAGTGGATGAACTTGAAGCGCTGGTGGCAAATAAGCCGATTAAAGCGGTCTATATTGTTCCGACGTTTGGTAACCCGGGCGGGGTTACGCTTTCTGAAGCGCGCCGTAAACAGCTGGTGGAATTATCAAAGCGCTATGATTTCGTTATTATTGAAGACGATCCCTACAGCGAAATTAATTATACCGAGGAAGTGTTCCGCCCGTTAATTGCCCACGCCAAAGATATCGGCAATGAAGATAACGTGGTTTACACCTCCACCTTCTCGAAAATCCTCGCGCCGGGCACCCGCGTGGGCTGGGTGCTGGTCCCCGAGTGGCTGAAACGCGCGGTGGTTAACCTGAAGCAAACCACCGATCTGCACACCAGCACGCTGTCGCAGATGATGACCTATGAGTACCTGAAAACGGGGCGTCTGGCCGGGCAAATTACGATGATCCGCGAAGCGTATCGCCAGAAATACCAGACGTTTGCGAATGAGCTGGAAGCCGAGCTGGGCGATGTGATGTCGTTCCACAAGCCAAAGGGCGGCATGTTCCTGTGGGCGAAAATGAACAACGGCATCAACACCACGAAATGGCTGGAAAAAACGTTGAGCAACGGTGTGGTATTCGTGCCGGGCGAGTTCTTCTACTGCAACGAGCCGGACCACACGACGCTGCGTATGTCGTTTGTGACGCCAACGGATGAGCAGCTGATAGAGGCAGTGAGACGCCTGAAAATCTCGCTGTAAACGAACTGCGCATAACGGCGACGGTGTCGTTATGCGCAGACCTTCCTTACAGCAGCCCTTTCTGTGCAAATGTCAGACGAGTGGCTTCATTCAGATCCAAATCGTGTAATGACGCCGGGCGAACCCATGCAACTTCCTGAAACTCTTCGTTAAACGTCACCTCACGGTTGGCGCTGATGCAGTCGAAGATCAGGTAAATCATATATATCTCTTCCGTAGTGCCGTCGGCGTAAGTTTTCACTCGAATATCATCGCGAAACGCCCACGGCTTCACGTCGGTAATCTCCAGCGCCTCGCCCAGCTCCTCGCGGATTTCCCGGCGCAGCGCCTGCTCCATCGTTTCGCCTGGCTCCATTCCTCCACCGGACAGCGCCCACTGGCCGGGGAACACGCCGCGATCGTCGGCCATTTTGCACAGCAGATAGGCCCCGTCGTTCTGAATGATGGGGCAGACAATGGTACGTTGGCGCATGGTTTCTTCCTGAAAATGAGTTTGGGCTACTTTATCAGATGCGGGGTGCTGGGTGTGTTAGGCAGCGTCATATTTAAGCCTCCTGGGCGACAAGGTTTTGTTGTAGATTCAGCCAGCATTCAACGCTGGAAAACGCGATGCCTCTTGATATTTTATGATATTGATGCGGCCTAATGCCCTCACCCCGGCCCTCTCCCACAGAGAGAGGGAGAAAACCGTAGGCCGGCAATGTATCACCGCTCACGCAACGCCTCTTTCGCCCGGTTAAACGGCTTGATCATATAATCCAGCACCGTTTTTTCCCCGGTCTTGATATCCACCGTCGCGATCATCCCCGGCACAATCGAAAAATGCCGTCCCGCTTTGTTCACCAGGTAATCCTGACCGGTACGGATAAACACCCGGTAATAGAACACCTCCGGCTTGGCTTCGTCCTGAATGGTGTCCGGCGAGATGGTTTCCACCACGCCGTGCAGCCCGCCGTAGATGGCGTAATCGTAGGCGGTGATTTTGACCAGCGCTTCCTGGTTTGGATGGATAAAGGCGATATCGCGCGGGGACAGGCGGGTTTCAATCAGCAGGTGATCGTCCACCGGCACAATCTCCATCAGCTCACCGTTGGGCGGGATGACGCCGCCGATGGTGGTGACTTTGATATTTTTCACGATGCCGCGCACCGGGGATTTTACCGTCAGGCGGGTCACCGAATCTTCCCGCCCCTTGAGAATAGCCGAAACCATATCCACTTCCGCGTTGGCTTTGGATAACGCCTCGCGCGCCTGGACGTAATACTGCGAGCGGACGTCGGTAAGCTTAAGTTCCAGATCGCTCTTCTGCCGCTGCAGGCGCAGCACTTCCACGTGGCTGGCGGCGCCGGTTTTCACCAGCCGCTGGGTGATCGCCAGCTCTTTATTGGCAAGATCTAACGCCGAGCGCAGCTCGCGCTGGGTGTCCTCAAGCTGCGCGCGGCGAGAGTTGTAGAGCCGGGTTTCGGTGCCCGTCAAATCCGTCCATTTCGCCAGCGAGGGCGGAAACTTCAGCGGCAGATCGTTCACTTCGGCATAAAGACGCGCGCTGGAGGCCAGCGATGCCCGGTAGCGCGCGGCGCTTTCACCCACGTTCGATTCGGAGCGGGTCGGATCGAGCCGCGCCAGAACCTGTCCGGCCTGCACCTGATCGCCTTCATGAACGTTAAGCTCGGTGAGGATCCCGCCGTCAAGAGACTGTAAAACCTGCTCGCGCGAGCTGGGGACCACTTTGCCGGTTCCGGTTGAGACCTCATCCAGCACGCCAAACCACGCCCAAATGCCAACGGCAACAAACATCAACAAAGAGAAAAAAACAATCCGCCGCGCACCGGTGTAGCCGCTTTCAGATTCGAGAGCGTTGTCCAGGTCTTCCATTGCCGCAACGTCACGCTGACTGATTTTCATTTTTCCACTCCCGTCCGGTTGCCTGCTGCTGTTGCTGCATGCGGCTGTTGCTCAGCGCCTGTGCCTTCGGTGCGTCCATCACCAGCATGCCCTCTTTCAGTACCACCACGCGCTCGACCAGCTCCAGTACCGGCACGCGGTGCGTGGCGACGACCAGCGTGCGGTTGCCAAGCCAGGCCCCCAGACGCTGGATAAATTCCCGTTCGGTGTGTTCATCCAGCGAGGCGGTGGGTTCATCCATCAGCACGATATTGGGGTCGCGCAGCAGCATACGCGCCAGCAGAATGGACTGTCGCTGTCCGCCCGAAAGCCCCACGCCGTTCTCCATAATCGGGTAGTCCAGCCCCTTCGGCAGCTTTTGCACAAAGCCCGACGAGCCGCACATCTCCAGCACCTCGAAAATCTCTTCGTCGGTGGCGCGCGGCATGCCGAGGGTGATGTTCTCTCGCAGGGTGCCGTAAAACAGCCGCGCGTTCTGGGTCATAAAGCCGACGTTACGCCGCACGTCCGCCACGTCCAGGTGCGGCAGGCTGAAGTTGTCGAGCCGCAGTTCGCCACCCGCCAGATCCATCCCGCCCGCCATCGCCTGCAGCAGGGTTGATTTGCCCGCGCCGTTGCGCCCGAGGATCGCCACCTTCTCGCCCGGTTTGATCTCCAGACGGTTGATGCGCAGCGCCATGCGCGGATCGTCCGGGTGATAGCGGAACTGCGCCTGCTCGAACAGGTAATGCCCGCGCAGCACGTCCTGGCGGATCGGCGTCTCTTCGCGCTGGTTCTCGGTGGGCAGCTGCATGATGCTGTCCAGCCCTTCCTTCGCCGCTTTCACCTGCTGCCAGCGGGCGAGCACGCCGCACAGGGTCGCCATCGGGGCGATCATCCGCGAGGCCAGCATCGAGGCGGCTACGACGGAACCGGTGGTTAAGGTGCCCTCTATCACCATCGGCGCACCGACCACGATGACGCCGGCATAGACGAGGCTCTGGATGGTCATCCCCCAGCTGATCAGGTTCTGCGTGAGCTCGCGGGTGCGCAGGCCGGACTCGGCGGTGATCTGAATGTAGCTGTTCCACTGCTGTAAAAAGCGGTTTTCCGCCTGCATCAGCTTGATGTCCTCCAGCCCCTGCACGCTCTCCACCAGCACCGCGTTGCGCAGGGTGGATTCATGCGCTGACTGCTTCGCCAGCTCGGCCAGCTTCTTTTGCAGCAGCAGGCCGGGCAGCACCATGATCACCGCCGCGACCGGGGCGATCCACGCCAGCTGCGGAGCGATGATCGCCAGTACCACCACGAACAGGAGAAAGAACGGCAGATCGACGATCGTTGAAATGGTCGAGGAGGTGACCATCTCGCGGATCTGCTCCAGCTCGCGCAGCTGGGAGATAAAGCTGCCGGTAGAGCGGGGGATCGCGCTGTTGCGCAGGCGCAGGGCGTGGCCGAAGACGCGATCCGACACGCGCAGATCCGAGCGTTTGCCCAGCAGATCCATAATGTGCCCGCGCGCCACGCGCAGCACGAAGCCGAACAGCGTGGCAATCAGCACCCCGATGGTCAGGACGTAGAGCGTCGGGTAAGACTGGGCGGGGATCACCCGGTCATACACCTGCATGGAAAAGACAATGCCGGAGAGCGACAGTACGTTGATAAACAGCGCGGCGAGCATCACCCAGCTGTAGGGGCGCAGGTCGCGCATCACCAGACGGTAGAGCCAGTCCGGGCGGTACTTCGAGATGTAGGCGTCCACGCGGCTGTCCTTCAGCGCCGCCAGCGGGCGCAGGGCGATCACGTGGCGGATGGCGGGCAGCATCGCGCTCATCGACAGGCGGTTGGAGTGCGTTTTGTCGTCGAAAAAGCTGACCTCAAGGGTGTCCTCGCCGTCAAAATGTTCAATGACGCCGATTTTGCCTTCACTCAGCTCCACAACGACGGGTAAGCGCCAGCTGTTGATGGACTGCTGATCCGCCGTCAGCAGCTGAAAGGAGAGCCCCGCCTCGCGGGCAAGCTGGGTGAGGGCGGGCACCATCGGCTTGCCTTTCAGCCACGGCGCGCCGGCCATCAGCGCGCCGGGCGAGCAGGCGACGCGATAGCGCGTGGCGACGTAGCCGAACGCCTGCGCCCACTGCTCAAGAGCCTCATCCGTCATGTTTTCACCCTGCGGGATATCGCGTTGCTTCATGGCTGGATCTCCACGGTCTGGATGGTGCGGTTTTCAAGATCGAACGCGTGACGCAGACGCCCGGTGTTGTACAGGCAGTTCAGCTGAAGCTGGTGCAGCTGCCCGGCGGTTTGCTGCTGGGTGAAGCGGGCCTGATAGACCTCCTGCTCGGCGTTGAGGACGTCAAGCAGCGGGCGGGAGCCGAGGTCGAGATACTGCTGCTGATACAGCTCGCGGGTGCGGGCGCTGAGCGCCTCCTGGCGGCCCTGAATTTGCAGCGTGCTCATCAGGCTCATGACCTGGCTGCGCGCTTCCAGCAGCTTTTGCCGCACGTCGAGGCGCGTGCGCTGGATGGTGGATTGGGCTGACTCCACCGCGTGTCCGGCGGCGTTACGGCGTGCCGTCAGGCCGCCGCCCTGGTAGAGCGGCATCTGCACTTTCACCCACGCCGAGTACTGGGTGCGATCCCGCGTGTCGTTGCCGGAATAGCGGTCGTTCAGGTAGTGGCGCACCTCCGGCTCCAGCGAGACGGTAGGGGTCATTTGCGCGTTGGCATAGTCGAGGTTGGCCTGAGCGACGTTCGCCTGCGCCCAGGCCGCTAATACGGCAGGGACCAGGCGATCGTCCGGCTCGGCGATGTCGCAGCTGCGGGCAAGGCCTTTCGGGACGTCGTTGCTGACGTCGTTCAGGTTGTTCCAGCCGAGAAAGCTCATCAGCGTGGCGCGGGAGCTGTCGAGGCTTGCCTGATACTGCATCAGCTGCGCGCGTGCGCCTTCGATACGGGCATCGGTCTGCACCACGTCAGAAAGCGAGGTTGCCCCTTCGTCATTGCGCAGTTTCGTCAGTTTCCCGATGGCGGAGAGGGCCTCCAGCTGCTCTTTGGCGGTGTCGACCATCTGCTGCCAGGTCTGCACCTGCACCATGGCGATGGCGGTATCGTGGGCGATGGTATCGATGCTCACCAGCACGTTGGCCTGCTGCTGGGCGACGCCCGCGCTTTCGGCGCGCACCTGGCTGGCCACTTTGCCGAAGTCGTAAAGCATCTGTGAGAGGGAAAGCACCAGAGAAGGGGTAAAACCGTTATCGCTGCCGTCGTGGGTGTAGCCATTCTCCATCCCGGCGTTAACCTGCGGATAGTATTTCGATTTGGCGACGTCGACGTTTTCGCTCTGCTGGTAAAGCTTTCCCACCGCTTCACTGATGGCGGGGTGCCAGGTCACGGCGCGGTTAACCGCTTCGCCAAGCTGGAGCGTGCCGGGAGCGGCGTTGCCCGGCACGGGGGCCACGCGACCATTAAGTGAAGGGAGTTCCTGGGTTTCGCTCAGTTGTCCGGTATTGATCATTGCCGCCGGGTTGGCGGCCGTTGCGGGCACAGATATCAGGCAGCACGAGAGCCACCAGTAAGGCATCTTCTTTCCCATGTCTTATCCCTAATAAAAGAGTACAGCTTTATTGTTTATGCCCGGGCGCTGCTGCGCCCGGGTCATTTGGTTTGCTATCAGGTAATGATGTGCTGCTGGTTAACAAGCTCGTCGTAGGTGGTCTGAACGCCATCAAGCGTAACGAGTGCAGATTTAGTGTAGGCGGCCCCCGTGCCGTCACGGTCGATAGAGATCACAGTATTGCCACCGCTTTGCGAAACAGAGACATAGTTGCCCAGCGTCGAGGCGCTACCGTTCCAGCCCACCAGCAGATCGCCGATGTCGATTTTGTCTCCCTGTGCCAGTGAGAAGTTGGTCCAGTGATCGCCCACCGTGCTGCTAACGTTGCCCGCCGTGGCGTTGCCTGCCGCGTTGTTCAGTACCTGGTAAATCAACGTGTCCGCGTAGGCCGTGCCGGTGATCACGTCGTTATGCTCAGAGCTGATGAACTGCGGCGCCATGTTAATGGTCAGCGAGGCGGTGTCCGTTTTGCCCGCCGCATCGGTCAGGGTGTAGTTAAAGACCTCCTTCGAGGTGATGGTGGCGAGCGAAACGCCGCTGTTCAGGGTGTAGGTGTAGTGGCCGTCTGCGCCAATCGCCAGCGTGCCGTAATGGCCGACGATATTGACGGTGGCGCTGCCGGTGTACGGATCCAGCGTGGTGGTCACGCCGTTGTAGCCGGTTACGCTCAGGCGGGTATCCACCGAGTGCAGCTGATCCATCGCCCCGGCGGAGTCGGTGCCGTCAAAGATGTTGCCGTTGACGGTGTGGCCGCTGGTGGAATCAAACTGGGACAGCGAGTAGCTGGTGCCGGTGACGCTCGGGGTGATAGTAACCGGGCCTGCGCCGAGTGCAGGTAAGCTACCCGTGTAGCTCAGCGTATAGGTGCCCGCGTTAAGATCCAGACCGGTTACGGCGATATCCGCATTGCCCCCCAGCAGCAGACCGCCTCCGAACGACCCCGTTTTGAGGGTGGTTCCACCCTGCGAAATCGTCCAGTTGACCGTCAGCCCGCCCAGCGTCAGAAGTGATGCCACGTTAAAGTGCAGTACAATGTCGTGCAGGGCAGTGTTGGCATCCACGACAAAGGTACCGCTGCCGCTACCCGAGGTGGAGGACAGCAGTGCAGCGTTCCAGCTCGCACTTCCCACGCTGGTATCCGAGTAGCCCGCGGTGTGGTGCACCGAGGTAACGTCGAGAACATGGCTGATATCGTTCACCGCATCCATCGCCCGCGCGGTTGGGGTGATGTTCAGCGATGCGGTGTCCTTCGCTCCGTTTGGCGCTTTAATGGTATAGACGAAGGTATCCGGCGTGCTGATGTGATCGGCACCGACGCCGGACTTCAGGGTATAGGTATATTGCCCTGACGAGTTGATGGTCAGCGTACCGTATTCCCCGACGATGGTCGTCAAGCCGCTGTTGTTGACCGCCACGCCGTTCACTTCCGAAACGACGGTGCCGGATGGCGCAATGTCGTCCGCCAGCACGTCACCGGTGGTACTTGCGCTGACGCTCGACACGCTGTAGACGTGATCTTCCAGCACGTTCAGCGTATAGCCCGTCAGGGCGGTGATGCCCGCGGCGGTGTTAAGCAGGAACAGATACTCTCCGGACGGCAGGTTCAGCGTCAGCGTTGACGAGGTTCCGCCCAGCAGCGGCGCGCGCAGCCAGCCCGGCTGGACGCGCATCTGCTCAAAGGTCTGGGTGGCGTCGTTGAACTTATACACGTACAGGTCAAACACCGACGCCAGGGCCACGCCGCCGACGGAGGCCTGGATGGTCATGGTGCGGGTGGTACCTTCCTCCACGCTGTAGATGATCGGGTTGCTCAGGTCATCCAGCAGGTTCAGCCCCAGCGTACTGCCAAGATTGACGCCCACGACGGTGAAGCCGCCCTGCGAGGAGGTCCCGTTATTGATTTCATGCACGGTAGTGTCAAAGGTCAGCGACGCCGTGTTGTCCACCGCCACAACGCTGTTAGCGGTGGTGCCTGCGCCCAGAGACAGCACCAGGTTTGCCGACGCGCTGGTGCCGTTGTGGGTAATGGTGTAGGTGAAGCTCTCCGTGCGGCCAACCACCGAGGCGCTGGTATTGGTCAGGCTATAGGTGTAGCTGCCGTCCAGGTTAATGGTCAGGGTGCCGTACTGCCCCTGAATCACCGTGCCGTCCGCAGTCACGCTGGTGGTCACGCCCAGGGCATTGGTCACCGCAGTCACCGTGGTGCCCGCCGGGGCGTTATCGCTGCCGGTAGTTGGGTCAACGTCGAGAATAACGTTCCCGCCGAGGCTGGTATCGCCTGTCACAGTACCTGCACTGGTCTCTTTTACCCCTACATCAATGCTGGTGTAAGAGCCGGTTGCCAGCAGGTTGGTGTTGTAGCTCAACACGCGATACTGACCGCTGGCAAGGCCGTTCAGGTTCAGGGAGACGCCGGTTGCCCCCAGGGTGAGCAGGTCTGCGAACTGCGGCTGGCCGGTATCCACCACCGTGGTCCAGGTCCCGTTCACGCTATCGAAACGCTGCACCACCAGCTCAAGGGTGTTGAGCAGGGACAGCACCGCGCCGGTGGCGTTGGCATTGACCGCGATATCCGCGTTGCCGCCGCTACCCACCGTGAAGCCGACCTGTGCGGTATCGTTGCCGAGCAGGGTCAGCACGTTGCCGAGCGCACCCACCAGCAGGAAGCCGTAGTCGCTGTACTGCGAGTTAGTGACGGTTGCCGTGGTGCTGATATCCAGCTCCTCGACGTTGCTGCTGGCCGACAGGGGAACCACTGGCGCGAGGACCGATCCCGGCAGGGAGGGGTTGCCCGCGGCATCCGTTGCGGTGATTTGCAGCGTCTGGCCTTCGGTCTGCTTGTTGAGGAAGGTATAGCTGTAGGTGCCGTTGCTCCCCGCCGTGGTGGTGACCGTGGAGCCATCCGCCAGGCGAATCGAAACGGTACTGCCCGCTTCGGCATTCCCCGTCAGCACGCTACCGTCGGCGTTAAATACGCCGGTAGGGGTGTTGGGGGCCGTGATGTCAACAATCACCGTCGTGGCCGTGGAGATCGGCCCGGTTCCCGTACCGTTAGCCGCCGAGGCGGTAAAGGCGTGCGAGCCTTCACTCAACGCCGGCGTGGTGAAGGTCCAGTTGCCCGACCCGTCCGCCACGACCGTACCCATCGACACGCCGTTGTTATACAGCGTGACGGTGGAATTCGGCTGCGCCGTGCCGCTCAGGGTTGGAGTTGTGTCATCGGTGGTCTTACCGTTGGTCAGATTCCCGGTGATGGTGCCAGCGTTATCGTTGATGGTGGCGATAACCGGCGCGTTCGGCAGGGTAGTGAAGGGGGCCGTGACCGAGGCGCTGGAACCGGCGTTACCCGCTTTATCAGTGGCGAAGGCCAGCAGCGTTTCACCTCCGGTCTGCGCCGGGCTGATGGTGACGTTAAAGCTGCCGCTGCCGTCTGCCGTTGCCGTCCCCAGAACCGTCCCGGTGCTGCTGGTGATGGTCACCGTGCTGCCCGCTTCGGCCGTACCGGTGACGTGCGTCCCGTTGGTGATGACGGCGAGCGCCAGCGGCAGCGCAGGCGGCGTCACATCCACGGTAATCGAGCTAATTGACGACGCCGGGCTGGTGTTGCCCGCCGCATCGGTCGCGGTGGCGGTGAAGTTATGCTGTCCTTCCGTCAGCGCGATGCTGGTCTGCGGCAGCGTCCAGCTGCCGCTGGCGTCGGCGGTTACGGTACCCACGAGCGTGGTGCCGTCGTAAATGCGCACGGTAGCGTTAGCTTCTGCCGTGCCGTTAAGCGTTGGACGCGTATCGTTCGTCGGGTTATTGCCGGTAATCGGCCCGGTGACGGTGCCCACATCATCGACAATCGAACTGATAACCGGCGCGTTCGGCACCGTTGCGTCAACAACGATCGCAAAGCCCGTCGTCGGCGCGCTGACGTTGCCCGCCGCGTCGGTTGCTCTGACGGTCAGCGTGTGTGGGCCGTCCGCCAGGGCGGTGGTTGGGGTGAAGCTCCAGGTGCCGCCGGTGGCGACCACGCTGCCAATCAGGGTGGTGCCATCGTAGATATTTACCGTAGAACCGGCTTCTGCGGTGCCGTTGAGGGTAGGCAAGGCATCGTTGGTCAACTGACCGTTGGTCAGATTGACGGTTGCGCCGACATCATCGACAACGGAAGTGAGAACCGGTACGGCGGGCGGTGTGGTATCCACATTCACCACGAAGTTACCGGACGAGGTGCTCACGTTACCCGCCGCATCGGTTGCCGTTGCGGTGAGGGTATGGTTACCGTTTGCCAGCGGCGTGGTGAGCTGAATGGACCATTTACCGTCCGCGCCCGCCGTGGCCTGACCAATCTGCGTGCCGTTCTCAAACAGACGCACGACGGCGTTGGCCTCGCTGGTGCCGTTGATCGTCGGCAGCGTATCGTCGGTGACCTGACCGCTGCCGAACGAGCCGGTAATCGTGCCCTGATCGTCAACGCCCTGGCTAATGATTGGCGCGACGGGGGCGACGTTATCCACCACCACCGTGAACCCAGCCGACGGCTGGCTGAGGTTACCTGCCGCATCGGTCGCCGTCATCGTCAGCGTATGGCTGCCGTTGGCCAGAGGAGTTGTTGGCGTAAAGGTCCAGTTTCCTGAGCCATCAGCCGTCGTCTGGGCTATTAGCACCCCGTTGTCGTAGATACGGATCGCGGCGTTGGCTTCTGCCGTCCCCGCCAGGGCAGGCTGCGTATCATTGGTCGACTGACCGTTGGTCAGCGTCCCGGTCGACGGCTGCTGATCGTCGGTGACGGTGATAATCACCGGCGGGTTCGGGATGCTGGTATCGACGGTCAGATCGAACAGCGCGGAGCCGGTGCTGGTATTCCCCGCCGCGTCTGTCGCCGTGAGAGTCAGTGAATGCGGTCCATCTGCCAGCTCGGTAGTCGGCGTGAATGTCCAGGTACCCGAAGCATTCACCACTGCGGTACCTATCTCCACGCTGTTATCAAAGATATGAACAGTGGAGCCAATTTCCCCTGTGCCGTTGAGGGTTGGCAAGGCGTCATTGGTTGCCGAACCGGTCGTTAACGCCCCGGTGACCGGGCCGATATCGTCAACCACGCTGGTGATAACCGGCGCGGTCGGGCCGACGGTATCAACGGTAAGATTGAAGACCGGGGAGTTGGCGGAGACGTTGCCTGCCGCATCGCTGGCGTTAATGCGGAGGCTGTGCGGGCCTTCCGTTAGCACGGTGGTCGGCGTCCACGTCCAGGTACCGTCGCCGTTTACGGTGACGGTGGCGATTTCATTGCCGCCATCCAGGATATGGATAGTGGAGCCCGCCGTGCCCGTACCGGCAAGGGTTGGGGTGTTGTCATTGGTGACCTGGCCCGACGTCAGCGTACCGTTTACGCCGCCCGGGACATTATCCGTCACGGTGTTCAGGACCGGCGTCGTCGGCGCGACGGTATCAACAATAACGTTGTACGAATTGGATGAGGTGCTGACGTTACCCAGCGGGTCGGTAGCGATAACGCTGAAGGTGTGGCTACCTTCAGCCAGCGGCGAGGCCGGCGTGAAGGTCCAGGCGCCCGATGCGTTGGCCTGCACGGTGCCAATCTGGATAGCCCCTTCGAAAATGGCAATGGTGCTGTTGGCCTCCGCCGTGCCGGACAGCATCGGGGTGGCATCGTTGGTTGTCCCACCGTTCGGCACGTTGACAACCGTGCCCACGTTATCCTCTGCGCCTGTAATCACCGGCGTGGTCGACACCGTATCGACGACGATGGCAAACGGCGGGGAGGCAGGGCCCTGGTTACCGGCGGGATCGGTCGCGCGGATAGTGAGGCTATGGGTATCGTTGCTGAGCGCCGTCGAAGGCGTAAAGCTCCATGCGCCCGTTGGGCCCACCAGTGCGGTGCCAAGCAGATTACCGTTATCGTAAACGGAAATGGTGTCTCCCGGCGTCGCTGTGCCGCTCAGCGTTGGCCGATCGTCGTTGGTTGACTGCCCGTTAGCCAGCGGGCCCGTGCCGGGGCCGACATCATCCGTGACGGCGCCAATGGTCGGTGCCAGCGGCGCGGTTGTATCGATCGTGACGGTTGCCGCAGGGGAGAGACCGCTGGTTTGCCCTCCTAGCGTTGCGCTAACCTCAAAGCGGTGTAATCCCTCAGTGAGCGAGCTAGCCGGGGTATAGCTCCAGGTGCCGTTGGTTGCGACGACCGTATCCAGGAGGACGCCATCCAGATAAATGTTGACGGTACTTCCTGTCTCGGCGGTGCCGTTAAGCGTCGGAGCGTCGTCATCGGACGTTTTACCTTTAACGTCACCAGTAAGGCTGCCGACGTCATCAATAATGGTGGTGATAACCGGAACCGCGGGCAGCTCTGGGGTATCAACGACGGTAAACGGCGCGTCTGGGCTGCTGTTTCCGGCAGCATCGGTCGCGGTGACCTGCAGCGTGACAGCGTTGGTTTGCGCAGGCGTCAGGGCGATAGAGAAGGTGCCGTCAGCCTCTGCAACGCCTGTACCGATAATGGTGCTGCCATTGCGTACGACGATCGTTGTACCGGCTTCAGCCGTACCGGTGAGAGGCGTGCCTTGTTCAGAAAGGGCCAGAGCGGTTGGCGCGCCCGGCGCCTGATTGTCCACTGTCACGTCAACCGTGGTCGAGGATGAGGTGTTGCCTGCCGCATCCTGGGAGGTGACGACAAGGACATGGTCGCTATTGTCAGCCAGGGCCGGGTCTGGTCTCCATGTCCAGGTGCCGTCCGTCTGGACAACGGCGGTTACTGCAGAAGGCGTACCGTCAACGCTGACGACGATGGTCGTGCCGGGTTCGCCGGTGCCGCTCAGCGTTGGCCGGGTCTCCTGAGTATAGTGAGTGCCATCAACAAGATTGCCAGTGACCTCCGTCACCAGAGGTGTGGTCGGTGGCACGGTATCAATGGTGACGGTGTAAACCCCGCTGGTGCCGCTCACGTTACCGGCCGCATCCACGGAAGAGGCGGTCAGCGTCAGTTTTCCATCCGGCAAGGTACTGTCTGGTACATATGACCATACGCCGCCTACAACGGTGACGCGGTCGATTTCTACGCCGTTGTTATAAAGAATGATCTGGTCACCGCTCGTTCCGGTACCGGCGATGAGTGGCAAATTATTATTGGTTGTGCCGCCTGACGCGACACCGCCAGCTGCCGTGATGTCCGGCGTCGCGGATGGCGTGGTATCCACGCTGAATGCGAGCCCAGTGGACGGATCGGAAACGTTACCCGCTTCATCCGTTGCGGTAGTGGTAATAGCGTGGCCGGCTTCGTCAAGAGGAGAGTCCGCGTCTGGTCGCCACGTCCATTTACCGTCCGCGCCAACGGTTACCTGGCCAATCTGTACGGCAGTATCACCGTTAACGCTATCGTAAATAGTGATGACGTCGCCAGGCGTGCCCGTGCCGTTAAATACCGGACGGTCATCGTTGGTCGTCGTGCCGGGCGCGATTGCCCCCGTGATCTGATCGACGTTGTCGGTGATGGTCGGCGCGGCTGGGGTATCCGGCGCTTCGGTATCGATGGTGATCTGAATCGGCTGCGATGGTGCACTTTCGTTACCGGCGCCGTCCTTCGCGGTGACGGTCAGCGTCAGGTTGTAGGTACCGTCGTCCAGGCCGCCCGGCGGCGTCCAGGTCCAGGTGCCGCCCGGCGGGATCACCACGGTGCCCAGTATGTCATCCCCGTTATAAATGGTAATGGTGTCGCCCGCGGTGCCCGTTCCGCTCAGCGTTGGGTTGGTATCACGCGTGATGTCGCCCGAGCCAAGCGTAACGTCTGTTCCATCCGGATTCACGACAACGGCCGGCGTGTCCGGCGTGTCCGGCGCCAGCGTGTCGACTCTGATAATAATCGGGTCGGACGTCGTCGTTGTCCCCGCGCTGTTGGTGGCAACCACGGTCAGCGTATGCGTGCCATCCGTCAGCGGCGAGGTTGGCGTGAAGGTCCAGTTCCCGGCACCATCCACCGTGGCGGTGCCGATCGCGTTGGCTCCGTCAAAGACGGTAATGGTCGTCCCCGGATCGGTGGTTCCTGTTATGAGAGGCAAGGCGTCATCGGTTAAATCGCCGTTGTTCACCGCCCCCTGAATAGGGCCAACGTCATCGGTAATACTTCCAATCGCAGGTGCAGACGGTGCTTCGGTGAAAATGTTCAGCGCAAAGTCTGCGGAAGGAGAACTCTTGTTTCCTGCGGCATCGGTGGCGGTCGTCGTCAGCGTATAATTACCGTCAGGAATAACAGCCGTTGGCGTGAAGGTCCAGGCTCCGTTCTGCCCAACAACGACGGTACCGAGAGGGTTTCCGTCAAGAAGAATGGTGATCGTCGATCCGGGTTCACCAGAGCCGTTAAGCGTAGGGCGGTTATCGTTCGTCAACTGTCCGCTGGTAATGGCTCCGGTCACGCCTGCTACATCATCTACCACGCTACTGACGACCGGCGCGTTAGGAGCCAGCGTGTCGACGGTAATGCTCCAGCTATTGGAGAGCCCGGTGCTATTTCCGGCGGCATCGGCGGCGGAGGTGGTAAAGGTATGTCCGCCCTGGCCCAGCGCAGGCGGCGTAAAGCTCCAGTTACCGCTTCCGTCGACCTGGACGGTGTCCACCAGCCTGCCATTGTCGAAGATGGAGATGATGGAACCTGCCTCACCGGTTCCGCGGATCAGCGGAGTCGTGTCATTGGTGATGGCATTATTGGCAAGCAGCCCGGTGTTAGCTTCGACGTTATCTTCCAGCGAAATAATCACCGGCAGGGACGGCGGGGTGACATCAGGGGCGTTAACCGGCGCGGAATCCCCGATATTGCCCGCAGGATCTTTGGCGCTGACGTCCAGGGTCTCGCCATTTTTCTGCGGCGGCGTGAGGGTCACCGTGAAGTTGCCGCTATCATCGACGCTGCCCGTGCCGAGGGTGGTGGTGCCTTGTTTAACGGTGACCGTGGTGCCAGGCTCTGCGCTCCCGGTCAGCGTGGTGCCATCCGGGCTAACGACCAGCCCGGTTGGGGCATCGGGCGCCGTGGTGTCCGGCGCCGTGATTTCCGCGTTCGGGCTGGTATTGCCCGCGTCATCTTTCGCGGTGACGTCCAGCAGCTGGCCGTTGTTTTGCGCAGGGCTTAATGGAATGGTGAATGTGCCGTCCGTATCCACCGGGCCTGAGGCGACCGTGGTGCCGTCCGGATATTTGATGGTAACCGTGCTTCCTGGTTCAGCATTCCCGGAGATGCTGGTGCCGTCGGGAGCAATCACAACGTTGGTTGGTGCGTTCGGCGCCGTGATGTCCGGGGCGTCGGCATCGGTACCGGTGCTGCCGTTACCCGCTTTGTCGGTTGCCGTGACGGTCAGGGTTTCACCATTTTTCTGCGGGGTGTTCAGCGTCACCGTAAAGCTGCCGTCGTTCCCGGCAACGGCGGTACCAAGGGTGATGCCGTTCGCATCTTTAACCGTAACGGTGCTGCCCGCCTCCGCGGTTCCCGTTACCTGCGTGCCGTTGGCAGAGACCGCGACGTCGTCCGGTGCCGGAGGCGAAACGGTATCGACGATAATGTTAAACGAGATTGAATCCCCGCTGGTGCCCGCTGGGGTGGTCGCCGTCGCGGTGATAATGTGTGTGGCATCAAGCAGTACGGTTGAAGGGAAACTCCACGCCCCGCTGGCATCCGCCACGACGGTGCCGATGAGGTTGCCGTTGTCATAGATGGTAATGGTGGCATTCGCGACGGAGGTCCCGCTGATCAGCGGGGTGTTATCATTGGTTGCCTGGCCAAAACCGATGGAAACGGGATCGGCGCCGTTGTCATTGTCCACGCGGATGATGATCGGCGTATCCGGGAAGCCCGAGTTGCTGGCATTAAACTGCGTTGAATTTCCGACGTTCCCAGCCGCATCTTCTGCAACAGCAGTAAGCGCTTTTCCGTCAGTCTGTGCTGGTGAAACACGCACGGAAAAATGGCCATCCGCTCCAGCGATCCCCTGTCCGATTAAGGTGGTACCGTCATAAATTGAGACGGTGCTGCCTGCCTCTGCCTGACCGGTGACAAAAATACCGGTATCCGCCATCGGGTCGACCTGAGGCGGCGCCGGTGGCGTGGTGTCGACAATGAAGTTGATCGGTTCGGAAGGCGAGCTCTGATTGCCTGCCGGATCGGTTTCGCGAACGGTGATGGAGTGTGGTCCATCAGCCAGCGGCGTAGTTGGCGCGTAGTTCCACAAACCGTTTGAACCCACGGTGACGGTTGCAACCGGCTGGCCGTTATCATAGATGGTGATTTTATCACCGGGCGTACCTTGCCCGCTCAGGCCAGGGCGGGCGTCATCCGTTCTTTCACCATTCTGTACGGCCCCCACAATCGTGCCTTTGGCGTCATCGACAATGACGACCGCGGGGGTCGCGGGTGGCGTAATATCCACGGTAAAGCTAAAACTTCCATTTGCCGACGTCGTGTTACCCGCCGCGTCCGTTGACGTCAGCGTTATCTGATGGGTACCTTCCGCGAGATCTGTCGTTGGCGTAAAGGCCCAGGTCCCGTTAGCGGAAACGGTTGTTTTACCTATCAACACCCCTTTGTCATAGACGGAAATAACCGTCCCTGCCTCACCTAATCCACTGAATGTAGGACGAGTGTCGTCAGTGACCTGACCGTTAGTCAGGGGGCCTTTGATCGTTCCGACGTCATCCGTCACGCCGCTCAAGCTCGGCTCCACTGGCGCAGACGTGTCGACAATAACGTTGTATCCGCCGGAGGCGGCACCGGTATTTCCAGCAGCATCGGTAGCTTTTGCGGTGAACTGATGACTGCCTTCGCCGAGATTACCCTCAGGTGTAAACGTCCATTTCCCCGTGGCATCGGCTTTTACGGTTCCAATGTAAACGCCTTTATCGTACAGGGTGACAGTTGAGTTCGCTTCCGCGGTTCCGGTGAGGGTAGGGCGTGCGTCGTTGGTACTGCCGCCGTTACCAACGGTGCCAGTAGTGGGGTTAACGTCGTCAGTGACGCTGGTTATAACAGGTGCCTGAGGCGCAAGGGTATCCACAACAACCGAGACCGCGCCGGAGGCCGGGCTGGTATTTCCTGCCGCATCCGTTGCCGTTGCCGTGAGGGCATGAGACCCCTCTGCCAAAGCACTTGGCGGCGTGAAGGTCCATTTGCCTTCGGCGTCAACCTTTGTAGTGCCAATCGCTTTACCATTGTCGTAAAGGGTAATCGTGGCGCCAGGTTCGCCGGTGCCGCTCATCGTGGGTTTTGAATCATTGGTAGCCTGGCCGTTGCCGACGGGGCCGGTCAGCGTGCCGACATTATCATTCACCAGAACAATATCTGGCGCGTCGGGTGCGGTGATATCAGGTGCGGTGGCGTGCGCCTCTTTACTGATATTCCCTGAGGCGTCAGTGGCGGTTGCACTAATCTCCTGGCCGTTCGTCAGCGGGGTACCGAGGTCTATCGTGAACGAGCCGTCACTGCCCGCTTTACCGCTACCTATCACGTTACCTTCACTGTCTTTCAGTGTGATGGTACTGCCCGGTTCCGCCCTGCCGGTGACGGTTTTTCCATCGCCTGAAATTTGCAAACTGGTAGGGGCATCTGGTGGTGTCGTATCTGGGGTGTTTGGGTTCCCAGGGTTCCCTGGATTGCCAGGGTTAACGTTGTTGTCGTCATCGCCGCCACCACCGCCACCACCACCGCTGCCTGCCGCGACGGCAATCCCGCCTGCGACGGCTAAACCACCTAATACCCATGGCCAGACGGCTGCGCCACCGGCATCGCTGCCTGATGCTGCCAGTAAGACGTCGGTGGAGGCGATAGATTCGTACGTCGCAGCGCCGGTAGGGTCCGCAATCCACCACAGTGCGCCATCGCTTTCGGCGAGCACCAGCTGGCTCGCGCCCTCTGCATCAGTGACGTAAAAATTCTTGAGCGTGATCACCTCGCCGGAGTTGAGCGTTATGACCAGATCGTTCCCACTGCGGGCGTATTGGGCGATATCAGATCGCTCAACATGAAGCTCAACGATGGAGGAATGACTCAGAGTGACCTGTGTGCCATCCGTGGTGGTTTCCACGCCAGTGAGTTTCGAGATAACAGAGATTTGGCTCATATAGTTATTACTCCAGCAGAGTTGTCATGGACGGCGTGCAGGACATGGCCATCTCTATGCGGAGGGTAAAGCGGGCCCCGGCGGAGTCGCTGTTATTTAAGCAGCACTCACCGTAACTTTTTTTGGGGCGACCGATGCCCGCCAGCATCAAGAGTGGCAACATCAGATTGAAACGCATTATTTACGACGAAAAATAACGTCTTTTAATTTGTTGTGATATTTAAATCCCTGTGATTTATGTAGGAATTAAAGTAATTCGGTATAAAAATGATATAGCTATAAATGTCTGAATATGCAAATTAAGCTTCTGTAAACCCGGTGCGTTTCATTGTAGAGGGAATTAATTCATTTAATGATTATATCTGATTTGACGCGGAAAGCCGCGCCAGACTGGGCTGTAGGGCGTTTCCGCAATCCGCAGCAGGCAAGTTAATCGAAGCGGTAATAATCATTTTCTTTAAATGTTTTATTGTGAATTTTAGATAAGTTTATTGGTGCTTAATTTGTATTTAAGTTAGGGTGAAATCTTTGATGCAGAATATATTATATTTATGATCAGCGTTAAAATATATTTCCGCGGGTGTTTGATGTTCTGCTATACAGCCAGAATTAATAATCTGCCGTTAGCAGGTAATTAAAAAATAACCGCAATTATCCTCGCTGAGGATACGACGTTGGTATGACTTTTGGGGAATGCTCATAATAACAATGAATAAAACGTGAGGTTCAGGCGTTAACTCACGTCCTGCCACACTCACTCTGGAGTAAAAAATGAAGACGTCGAGTTATCTTGCGATCCCCGCATTGATTTTATGCCTGCAAACGACACACGCGCTGGCGATGGGCAATAATGATACTAACAGTAAAACCCCCGACTGCCCGGCCGGGCAGGTGTACGACAGCACCAGCAAACAGTGCGTGCCGGAGAAATCCAGCCGACTGAGCGATGTAGACAAAACCAACTATGCCTACCATCTGGCGAAGAAAGGTGAATATCAGGCGGCGCTGAACCTGCTTGATTCGCTGAAAGACGGCAACACCGCAGAAGCGTGGAATTACCGGGGCTATGCCACCCGTAAGCTCGGCCGTACGGATGAGGGGATAGGTTACTACCAGCGCTCGCTGGCCATTGAACCTCAGTATGCCAAAGCCAGAGAGTACCTTGGCGAAGCGTGGATGGTCAAAGGGCGGCCAGACCTGGCGAAAGCGCAGCTGAAGGCCATTGCCGGGATCTGCGGAGAAACATGCGAAGAGTACCGGGATTTGCAGGCCGCGATTAACGGCCACCCGGAATCGTGAGGTCCACGCGGAGGGAATGCAAATCGCTACCAGTGACGTTCGCCAACAGTTAGCGGCACATCTTTCACGCCTGTGGCGCTACGGGCTGGTGTTGTCGCGAAACAGGGATATCGCCGAAGAGCTGGTGCAGTCCACCTGCGTGCGTGCGCTTGAAAAAAGCAGCCAGTACGCGCCTGGCACGCGTATCGACAGGTGGCTTTTCACCATTCTTCACTCCATCTGGATATCCGAGCTTCGGGCGCGGCACGTCCGGCTGGGGCAGGGGTTTGTGCCCAGCGACGAGCTGCTGGCCCCGGATACGCGTGAACAGGATGAGACGCGCCTGCACTACCACAGGATCATGCAGCGGGTTAACGCGCTCCCGGAAGCGCAGCGCAACGCGGTTTTTTTAGTCTATGTCGAAGGATTTACCTATCAGGAGGCGGCTGAGACCTTATCCGTGCCGATTGGCACGGTGATGAGCCGGCTGGCGACGGCGCGCGCGACGCTGGCAAAATCGGTCGTTCTCCCCCCTCCGATAAAGGAGAGACGCTCGTGAAAGCGCAACGTTTTACGCCGCCGTACAGCGACGAGGCGATCGTGGCCTGGATAGATGGCGAGATGTGCCGTGCCGATGCCGAGTCCTTTGAAGCAAGGCTCAGAAGCGATGAGCTGTTGTCAGGGCGTACGGCAGAGTTGATGAAGAGTAATCAGGATTATCAGGGGGCGTTTGCCGCCGTACTGGATGAGGCTCCGCTGGCGCGAATGCACGCCCGGCTGGGTACGCTTTCGGCACAGCCTGCAGCCTCGGCGCAGGGCGTAAGCCGACGGGCATTGATTGCTGCATCGGTCAGTTTTCTGGCGCTGGGCTCCACTGCGGGATATCTGTTCCGGCCGTCTTCCGCGGAGGCTGATGAGCATGCCCACATTCGTGACCTGGAAGCGCAGTACATGTCGCTGTATAGCGCGGAAACGCTGGTGGATATGGACAGCGCCACGCCTGTTATCCAGCGAGGGCTGGCTCGGGCATCAGAGGATCTTGGCCTCCCGCTGCTGGCGTCACAGCTTAGGCTGCGCGGAGCCGAGCTTAAAATGGCGAGAATGCTGCGGTACGACTCCATTTCGATTGCGCAGATCGCCTGGTTAAGTGCCGACTACGGCCCGATGGCATTGTGTGTCTCACCGACGGAGCAGGGGGCGACAACCGCCCTTCATCAGGAGCAGCGGCACGGTATGAACCTGGTCTGGTGGCATCACGCGGGGTATCAGTTTGTCCTGATTGGCCGTAATCCGCTGCCAGCGTTAAAGGGAAGCGCGCAGCAGCTTTATGATGCGTTAGCCTGAATCGCTATTGAGATGGCAATTCGGTCATCGACCACCATGGCGAATTTATCCATGCCGTAGGCCGCACGTGAAATCGCCGTTTTGGCATCCAGTATGAGGGGCTGCGCGTGCGGGTCCTTCACCACCGCCTCCAGGATCACCGGGCGGGACAGGGCCCTGACGGTCAATGTCCCGAATACCCTGTACTGCCCGTTTCCTCTTGAGACCACGCGTGTGCTGGTAAACTCGATGGTGGGGTACCGCGCAGAGTCAAAGAACATGTCGCTTTTCAGCTGCCAGGTGAGCAGGCTATTTGACGCAACCAGCGTCTTCAAGGGTATGGTAACGTGAATATGGTCGTCAAAATCATTTTCCGGATTGAGGGTTACGTCGCCCGTCACGCCGCTGAGCCTGGCCCAGGAGAGGATACCGCCGAAGGCATGCCATGATAGCCGAATCGCCGTGTTATCGGTGTCGATGACGTAGCGCTGTGGCGCCGCATACAGGCAGGGGGATAACAGCAAACAAGCAAAAAAGGCCAGCAGGCGAGGCATGGGGGTTCTCCGTTAAGCGCGCTCAGTGTTAACGCATGACGCGCTGTTTTTATTCGGAGAAATAAAAAAGGCCGCTTGCGCGACCTTTCGGAGGGGTTATTCAGTGACTTTCTTTTCTAACTCACTGGCACCCTGCTTGGTTTTATTCCAGCCTTTTTCAGTGCCTTCTTTGGTGGCATCCCACCCTTTCTCGGTACCTTCTTTGGTTTTGTGCCAGGCTTTCTGCGAATCTTCGCTCACCTTGCTACCAAAGCTTTCGCTTTTCCCTTCAGCGGCATGCTCTTTCTTGAGCTTCAGCTGTTCACCTTTATGCTGCTCTTCGTGCAGTTTTTGCTTCGCCTCGTTGGCGTTAGCCTTAGCCGCAGCGACGGTGTCATCGGTTGCATGTGTGGTCGCAGCAAACACTGGGGAAGCCAGTAGAACAGCAGATAATGCGATAATTGTTTTTTTCATAATGTCCTCATTTAACGTTATCGGTTATGAGCGTGATTCAGCATGGCACAGGCGAAGCGGGAAGGCTTTAGGAAAAAACTGTAATTGAATCAATGCGGTTTGTTAGGATTTCTCCGAGAAGCCTTCGAAGAAAGGTATTGCAGCCATAAAAAAACGCCCCCGACCAGTTAAGGCCAGGGGCGTTTTTTTTAACACGTTCACTTATCTGCTCAGGCCAGTGCCGTCATCGCTGTCGTAAGCGTCCGTGTCGTTATCGGCAATTAAAGCGCGACGACGTTTGCGGCAGCCGGACCTTTGGCACCATTCTCAATCGAGAACTCAACCTTCTGGCCTTCGTCGAGCGTTTTATAATCGTTGCTCTGAATGGCAGAGAAATGAACAAAAACATCTTTGCTGCCGTCAGCCGGCGAAATGAAGCCGAAACCTTTGTCAGAGTTAAACCATTTTACTAAACCAGTCATTTTATTAGACATAGATACTTCCTTTAATTTTCTTGAGCCACATGTTGTGGCGAACATGGCCTGCTTGCAGATGAGGACTTACTGGGCACTTAGGAGGAGGCTCATGAAGAAGAGTATCTGAGGATAACGCTTGAAATGAGGACTGCTTTACTAAAACTGCTTTCATAAGGTCTGTATGCCAAACCGATGACGCATAGTGGACTCATGTGAGTTGATAAGCAAGGGTAATTTTGTCAGTAATCTGTTGGGGAAATTTACAATTGAAAAAGAGGGGGAGTAGTCTTAAAAGCCCTGACCATTGCAGCCAGGGCTTTTAAGGTACTACACACTTCAGATTTAACATTAATGGACTTAATTAGGTGATACAGCTATTTATACTACTTTTAAATGTACCCGTTCATTACAGATAATATTGGGCATTAATACTAAAAGCCTCCCTCTATTTATCTCGTTAAACACCGCCTGCGCTTTGATAACCTAAGCGTGGCAACTTAAACAAGCACATCACCCATCGCGACATATACTCTTTGATGCGTTGCCTGCTGCTGATACGGTTACCATCAAAAACGAATCCGTCAGCATTAACTAAAAAAAACAAGGCCTTACATCGTCGCGCTAACACTACCATTTTGCGAACCAGCACAATCACTACGAGGCCTGAAAGCGAACTACATCCCAAACTACAAACTTCGTGGCCTGTGAAGCAAAATGGCTTTACCCAGAACTTCTATCAATTCACTACGTTACTTACTACTTTCATTGTGCTGTTGAGTACCAATTTACATATTTGAGATTCAAGGTCAATACTGTTTTTTTTAACATGTTTTTATTAACAGCTTTAGTGATTATGCAGCATCCCGCTACTTATTGTGGCGAGGGACTGGCAACGTCCACAACTGGCACAGAACAGGCTGTCATCTTAGCTTTGGCGGCTTTGATTTCCTTACCAGTGAGTGGCTCAGTTTTTGTTGCCTTCGGACTTCGCGGGACAAATTGAGGGCACAAAAAAGCCCGCAGGGCTTGCGCCGTGCGGGCTCTTAGGACTTCATTGGATGACTCTGGTAATCACCGATGGAGAATTTTGGTGGAGCTGGCGGGAGTTGAACCCGCGTCATTTAATTCATATCTAATTGAAAGTAAACTATAATTTATCTTGAAGGATATGTGCGTATACTTTACGTGCATATTCCTGTCCTTGGTTGGTCTTACTGCTGTTCTGTATCTCGTTACCAGTTTTATAAGATGGGTGTTGAGAACTACAAAAAACTTTAAAAATAGTGGATAATTCTCAATCCTTTATGCTTATAAATGAATCCTGTATGACAACATTGGTGCCGCCAACAAAGTTTTGCATCTATTCAGATGATTCAAGGGCAGGAACTCTTAAGTTCATCAACTCTATCGAGTCGATTGGTGTCAAGAACAAAGGCAAAGTCACTGTAGATCTCAGCAAGGTTAAATTTGCTTCTGCTGCTGCATCTGTTCTCTTTTTTGCCATTGTTAACAGAGCTCAGTTTCTTACGAAAGATCCGAATTTCATACGTTTCGTTTGGCCCAAAAAAGACGAGAATCCAGAGGGGCATCGCTGGATAGTCAGTACAGGCCTTGCTCGAGCTTTACTTGCCGGTACCGACGAAAAGCTTAAGGCACTTACTCGTGAGGAACGTTACTTCCAATCAGCTGTCGAACCTTTTGAGCATATTGTTGATACTGTAGTAATGCTGCAAAAAAAAGCTGTCTTAAATGATGATCAGCTTGGTTTGCTACTTACGGCGATCAGCGAAGCGTTGCTCAATGTTTCACACCATGCTTATGAAGATGTGGCCTTTAAAGGGGATCTGGTTCTTCTTAAAGGAAAGCGCTGGTGGCAGTGTGCTTGGTTCAACCCTGAAGAGAACCGGGTAGTTTTCATAGTTTGTGACCTCGGTTTAGGGATTTTTAAGAGTTTCATGCCTGAAGACGATGGTCTTAGCATTCAAAACGAAGTATCTTCTGTAGAAAGGGCTATGCTAGTAGGAGAGTCTCGGTTTGTTGGTGCAGGCCGTGGCAATGGTTCAGAAGATATCAAACGCCCGATTGGTGTCGGATGTGAAGATGATGAAACACTGCTAATCCTAACAGGACGTGCTCGCTACAACTATAATTCTAATGACAGTTGTCCTCGGTGTGAGAGACTTACTGAATACATACCAGGAACTTTACTACAGTGGTCGCTGGTTCCCAGGAGATGAATTTATGAGAAACATCGTCATTGCGAAGGAGTTCTCCCGAACACCATTCGGACGCTACACAACTGATAGTCCTAACAGTGCTGAACGCTTCCGTAGGGACTTTCTGGTTCCAGCGTTGAGAGGTGAGGAGAAGGAAGTTGTAGTTGACTTCCGAGGTATAGCTTTGGGCGTAGGTTCCTCTTTCTTGGAAGAGGCATTCGGTGGACTTATCCGAAAAGAAGGCTTACCAAAAGCTAACATCAAAGCGCGGCTCGTAATTAAAAGTGACGTTCCCTTTTATAAAGAGCAGATAGACAAATTTATCGATTTGGCTCAACCGGAACGAGCATAAGGGCAATAGTTGAACACTGCATCACCTGAATTGATTTTAGTTCAACTTGCCCCGCATTCTGAACCGCCCGTGTCAATTATTGCTCAAATCGGACAGTATTCTTGGTGCATCACCTTAGTTGGTCTTTGCATCGCTCTGTTTGGGTGGCGAGTTGCTTACCAAAACTCGATAAGGCTTGCCACTCGCTCAGAGTCAAAGTCCATTATTGATTCAGTATCGAAGCTGGTTATTGAAATATCTGATCTTTCGATAGATTTTTGGCTTAACAAATCTTCTCCTATAGATACAAACGTCGGGTCTGAACAACAAGATACAGAACGCCTGGCTAAAGCTAATCAGTCATCTAGCTACTTATTCAATGTTTTAGCTAAAGCACAGCAGATTTCTAAACTTTCTGAAGTTTTAGCCCTTCGCGGGCTTACCATCCCTGATAATTTGCTCTCAATAGTTATGGAAAAAACAACCCTGGACTGCGAGACCGCTTATCAACTGGACTCTGGTTTACGTACCATACGATCTCAAGAGATTGTTAGTGCATGTATGCAAGTTATTCACGCACTATATGAAACGTTCCAGTTTTACCACCCTCCGGCGAAACGAGAGACTTTCTGGCAATCGATAACTCGAAGATATTCTGAGATGGACGACTGGCATAACAGTCTAAAGTAAAGGTCCTTACGGACCTTTTTTTTCGATACTTGTGTTACCGTCATATTCAGCTAGGTACGATCCATAGTGTCGGAATAACATTTCTGGTCCTTTGTGCCCCATTTGGGTCGCAAGCCAGAATAGGTTAGCCCCCTGGCTAATATGCCGCGTGGCAAAAGTATGTCGGGTCTGATAAGGGTTACGATATCTAATCCCTGCTTTACGTAGAGTCGGAACCCATGCTTTCTTCCTGATAGCATCTGCACTTGCCCAAGCTTTTCCTGTTTTAGGATCCTCAAACACTGTCGCATCTTTCATGAACGAGAACGGCTTCTGGCTTGACAAGGCAAGCATCGCTTCGTTCGTTAACTCTATCTTTCTAGTGCCAGCCTTGGTTTTTGTACCCTTGGTTATACCAGCAACGCTGGCGCTTTGAACGTGAGCTGTCTTTTGGATAAAATCAATATCTTTCCATCGAAGTGCGCATAGCTCTGAGCTGCGCATTCCTGTATGGATCGCAAATCTGAACAGGTTTTCCCACTGCTTATTGCCAGCTGATGTTAAAAGGGCATCTACTTCAGCAGGTGTTAGTGGGTCAACAATGTAATCATTTTCTGTCTCAGTCTCTTTGCTCCGGTATCGTGAAGCTGTGACCAGAGATACAGGGTTTATTTGTAAAACTCCATCAGTTATAGCTTCATCAAGTGAGGAGCGCAGAAACGATAACTGGTTACGTATCGTCTTCAATGTTGTTTTCTGATTCTGGATCCATGTTTTTAATGCTGCCGGCGTTAACTCACTGGCCGGGAAAATGTGAAGTTCAGACAGTGCGCTACGGCATTTTTTATACCCGCCAATGGTGGAGGGGGAAAGATTCCTCGTTTCGCAGATCTTCAGGTATTCATCGAGATACATTTTCACTGTTTTCCCGGTCGCAGCATTACCGAAAATTTTTAACCTCACCGAACGAGGGAAATACTCAGCGTAGATAAATGTTCCACGCTCGATTTTGTTGTGGATTTCGCCGAGCGTACGCTCGGCATATTTAAGGTTTTTGTTGTTCACTTCTAGATTTGAAAGGGGTTCTCTGCATTTCACCCCCTTGTATGTGAACGTTATATTGATGGTTTCACCACTACTGTGCTTCCTGATGGTTACGCCGCGTGGGAGTTTAGGCGATTCTTTCGTGCCCATTTTGCAACCTCACTAAGATCTATCCATCTCTCCTTAACGCCTTCAACTTTAAGCACCTGCACCCCTTCACGCCAAACACCGCGCTGTACACGCTTATTGATTGCATCAGGGGTTTCGCCAGTCTCTTTGCAATAAGTTGAGATGGGAACACAATCGAGGCTCAGCATATACTTCTCCATTAACCCGGCTGCACCCGAGTAATTATTTGTCGCTGGTTGTAGTGATCAGTTTTTGCCAAATTGCTGACACATATTTTGCCTGATGTCGCGCATCAGCTAGGGCATTGTGCTCATCCCCAATGAACGGCATGTCACGCTTCGGATCGAAACCAACACTGCGACCGAGCGTAACAATAGTGCGCACATCATGATCGTTCCAAAAGGCCCAAGGGCAAATGTGGCCGGCGCGTTCGTAAGCTCCACGCAGAATTACATTGTCAAAAGTGGCACCGTTACCCCAAACTTTCATGTATTTTGGATTATCTGCGTGCCGGTGAATGAAATGGCTCAGTTCCGATAGTGCATCAGTGATAGGCAGCGCATCATCAACAGAAATAGCTGAGCGCGCTTCCGGGCTTTGATTGAGCCACCAGAGAATAGTATCTCCGTCAGGTACCGCGCCTTGATCCATTGCGCTTTCAAGCGAGACGGCTGTATAGAATTCTTGACCAAGCTCGCCTGTTTGAGGGTTAAAAAATACAGCACCAATTGAAACGATCGGCGCGTTTGGTTTTTTTCCCATTGATTCGAGGTCAATCATTAAGTCGTTCAATTGCTTTCTCCATTGTTAATTCTTATCTTTTGATTCACTGGGGGGCTGTAGCGCGAGTCGGCTTTGTCGCTGACGTGGCAAGAATGAGCTCCGTCAGGACGAGTACAAATTTTCCCGCACCTATCACATGCCAATACTGCTTCCAGCTCCGCGATCCGCTCCTCTGCTTTTGAAAACTGAACGAGAAGTTCTTCAGCTAACGTCACACGCATCACTACCTTCTGACAGTCGTGGCGTTTGGCTCTGGCGATTGTGCCGCGCAGAGACGCATATTTGTTGGCGGTCATTGGATGGACTCCTGACGAAGATGGTTAATTTCGGCGTCAAGGCTCATTCGCTGGTCCATCGATTCCGTCAAGGCGGCAAATGTAACGTCCAGGCGAGTGGCCACTTCACGCATCAGGGAGGCTTCTGCTGGTGGCAGTTTCCCCGCCGCAGCATGGGCTGCGGCGACCAGTTCTTTTATCTTCATGCGAGGCATGCGCGTGATTCCGTAAGCTCTTTGAAACGATTAATGAACAAGCCATATGCCTGGCCTGGGCGAAGAGGGACGATCTGGATTATGTCGCTGGCCGGTATACCTTCAAGGCAAGGCCAGATTGAACCGTCGTCGATATCCAGATCGCGGCGTTCCGTGGCAAGCATCACCAGATCGGCGTATTTCACTACCGCTGACATATAAGGGGTGATGCCGAATTTGGCCCGGATCAGTTGCTCTACCCGCTCTTCAATGCGACGGTAATCTGGAAGCAATACCTTCAGGGGGGCAGGGATGTCCTGGCAATACGCTTCTGCTGCATCATGCATCAGGGCTTCAAAGGCGAACTCTGGCGGAACGAGCTGGCTGCACAGCACAGAGTGCTGGGCCACGCTGTAAAATTCCGGCAGATGGCCACTGAAGCGGCAGATATGGGAAAGCGCGGTCGCAATATCCTCGATCTCTACATCGTCAGCGGTTGAATTGAGGTAATCGAACTTCTTACCTGAAAGTGTCTGGATAAAACTCATCGTCTTTTCTTCTCCATATTTGGCAGCTGCACCTGCGCCAGTTTTTGGTTGTACGAATCCCTCGCCATTGGCGATTAATAAAGGGAATTACGCTTCAATAAATCCCCGCGGCGCCGGGGATTTAATGCAGAGAAATTACGCTTTAAAGTTACCGATAAAGGTTTCAACCGGCTTGTCGGTGAACTTCTCGATCAGCAGGTCACGGAACTCGTTGGCGATAGCTTCTTCCTGGGCTTCCAGTTGAACGATGCGGAGTACAAACACCGGTTCCCCGCTTTTAAGCAGGCTGTTACGCAGGCTAAAGCGGCGTTCGCCCAAGCCTTCATATGGGACGCATTTGAACTCAAAGGCTACAGGCATGACGTCTTTACTGCTGGCTTCAACACTCTGCATCAGGGACTTTCTGCCGCCAAAATCTTCGTCTTCATGAGCTGCTTCCGTGACTTGTTTGATATTGACGCGACGAACGGCACCAGCTGCCTGCGCGATGGACAACACATTCCCGTCGGCATCAAATGCGCTCAGGAAGTCGGCCCAGTCCTCCAGCCATTCAGCAATTTCCTTCTGGCCCAGTCGATCGCCATTTACCTGAAGTAGAGCTCGGAATGGCGCTGTCTTTTTGAGGGTGATAGATGCGACGTTATCAGCATGGCCAGGGTTAGTCAGAGTACCGATATTGAAGACGGAGCGTGCGGTCATGTTGTCAGCATCGATAAAGCATCGCGCTGGTTCGGCTTCGTTGGCATAGCCAGTTGCATAACGCACAAAGTCAGGAATGCTGGTTGTGGTCATGGCACCGCGGAAACGAAAACGCTCCAGATCGAAACGCTCAAGGCTCTCTACGTTTACGCCATCAGGGAGCAGGGCAGTAGGGCATGCTGTTTCTTTAACTGCAGTAAGGTGATAACCGGAAAGAACAAGGTCTTTCACCTGCTGCAGGGCATTGCCGTCTAAAATCTGGGACATAAAATTTCCTTAATATGTGGTCATAGGGATGTCAGTGATTTGTCTGCTGCGGATCACTGTGCCGCTTTAAGCTTTCCGTCAACGCCGCCGTTGATCCCGAACAGCTGCCCCTGATCTTCCTGCAGGATGGTCAGCTTGCCGCCTTTGTTAACCCACATTGGTGTTTCGGTGGTGTCTTCTTCGGAGGCTTTACCGCGCGGGGTTGGGGTGACGTAGTTCAGCTTGTGCTTGATCTTGACGCGCTTCTCTTCGACGGAGTTACCCATACGCTCAATATCAAAGGTGAGGACTACTTTGCCTTTGGTACCGTTATTCAGAACGCCAAGCGCGGTAGTGTTTAAAGCTGCCGCGATCTTGTTCATGAACACGCCGGCATCCAGTTCGCCCAGGAAATCGGGCACTACGGTCATGCGGTCACTACTCATGGTTTAACCCTCTGTGAGGCGGCTGCCACCGCCAGTGGAACTTCTCCATACACAACAGAAAAGGGCACCTGCGCTTCGGCTATGGGTAGGAGGTCCATTTCCATAGCGCCCGGGTGGATTGGGGAATGAGCCCGTCGCCCGGTGATGCCCTTGTCTCTTGTGTAAAAAAGGTGCCCACCGATGTGATGGGCAAAGACTACACACAGCAAAGAAGTTGTTGTGGCGGTGGTGCCTCCACCTGCCGGACCGGCCAGAACCGGCGACGCTACACCACAAGAAACGTATTCATTTCAAAAGTTGAAATAAAAACTTGTTGGCCTCGTCACGTGCGCAGAGCCGCATTACCACAACTGGAAGCGCACTCTTTTGGTAACAAACCTGCCCCCGCAGTGAAAGAGAGAAGGAGTGCGCTTTCACGTTGTGCCCTTAAAAAGCTGGCTGTCACCCTCAAGGGGAAAGTGAGCAGCCAGAACAGGGATCACTTCTTATTGCTTTGGCCTGCTTTTAACCACATCAGGCGCGGTGGTAAGCCATTTGCGAATCATCCGGTCATTCATACGCCACCGGCGGCTACTTCGTGGGCTTCCTGCCTGTTCGCTGTTGATGAAAATGAAGATAAAAGATATTTGCGAAATGCGCAAGAAATAAAATGCGTAAAACGCAATTTGAAGGGCGTAAAAAAACCGCCGTGTAGGCGGTTATTTGTTCTTAAGGGATGTTATCCGTGCCGTTTAACTGACTGCGACTGGCTGATCATTACCTTGCCGAAAACGTAAAATCTGTCTTCATTGGACTTATCCACTGACCACTCACGATATTTAGGGTTATCGGAAATGACAAGAATTTTATCTGGGATCATCTGTAATCTTTTGACGTAAATTTTATCATCAAAACCAAAGACATAAATCCCATCACTATCAAACTCATTGATCGAAATATCAACGAATATCAAATCACCTGGTTCAATGGTATCAGCCATACTGTCACCACGAACGTTAATCACTTTGACCGTATCTGGTGTTCTCCCGCCAAATAACGCGGCGGCTCTTTCATTGTTGTACTCAATGGACCTGATGACATCGACGACATCACTACCTTGTATATGGCCCATGCCAGCACTGGCGCTGACATCGAGCAACTCGACTCTAAACACAGGGTCACCCTCTCCATAAGCTGGATTTTTACCACTGGATTTACATACAGTAGTTTCATTTGGAGACGGTGTAAAGAGTTCTGCCACGCTAACACCAAGTGCCGTAGCATATTTGCTAAGCGATTGTTCAGTAAATGACTTTTGTTTTCCTGTCTCAACCCGTGAGACGTTCGCACCGTCAATACCTACAGCTTCAGCAAGATCTGAAATTTTCATGCCCTTTTCGAGGCGTAATTCTCTGATGCGGTTTCCTATGTTCATGCGTCCATTACAGTTTTTTTTTGCGTGATATGCAAAGCAACTTGCGCAAGTCGTAACTACACATTAATATGCGTAATGCGCAATTACAGGGGGCATTATGCAATCACCGTTAAGGAATTTGCGAAAGTCGCAAGGTTTAACTCTCTCTCATGTGGCAAACATGGTGGACATTGATCCAGCCAACCTAAGCCGAATTGAAAGGGGCCAACAAATCGCATCACTGGATGTAGCTGAAAGGCTTGTGAAGTTTTATTCGGGCCAAATTGATGAGCTCCAAATCTTGTACCCGCACCGTTATACGCAGGCTACAGAAACTGGGGCAGCATCGGTACCACAGGAAAAAGGGGAATGCCGTGGGTAAAGAACCTGAATGGAAAGTAGATAAGCAGCCAGCCTGGCTGGTGGCCGCAATCAAAAAAACGATCACCGAGCTTCCGGGCGGTTATTCCGAAGCTGCTGAGTGGTTGGGTGTGACCGAGAACGCGTTGTTTAACCGACTGCGTACCGATGGCGATCAGATCTTCCCGCTCGGTTGGGCGATGGTGCTTCAACGTGCTGGTGGTTCAAACCACATAGCAAACGCTATTGCACGTCACTCGAACGGTGTTTTTGTGCCATTGGTTGACGTTGAAGAAATAGAGAACGGTGATATCAACCAGCGTCTTATGGAGTCAGTGGAGTGGATCGGCAGGCATTCGCAATACGTTCGTAAAGCTACCGCTGACGGCGTTATTGATGCTCAAGAACGCGCCCAGATTGAAGAGAACAGCTATCAGGTGATGGCTAAGTGGCAGGAACATTTGACGCTGCTTTTCCGTGTGTTTTGTGCGCCGGAAAAAGGTGACGCCCGCGAGTGTGCAGCTCCGGGCGTCGTGGCAGACAAATCTTGTATGGAGAAGTAATCCGCATGACCAGTTTAACGGCTTTTAACCGTTTACCGCAACTCAGGATGATCCCGGTACCGGGCGCTCCGTTGTTTCGGTATGAACGCAGAATAGCAAACCGCTGGGTGCCATGTAACCACAGTCGGGCGGTCTCAATTGTGGGGGTTTACTACAGGAAGGCGAAACGCTTATGCGCGAAGTTAACCGAAGGTTCAAAGACCACAGAGGGATCCCCGTTCGGGTTATCAGGTGGGAGCCAGAGACTCAACGAGTTATCTACCTGCGGGATGGTTATAACCACGAATGTTTCAGCCCGCTCGAACAATTCAAGCGCAAGTTTACAGAGTTAAAGGACGACCATGAGCACTAAATTAACGGGTTACGTTTGGGACGCTTGTGCCGCTTCTGGCATGAAGCTGTCCAGCGTTGCCATCATGGCGCGTCTGGCAGACTTCAGCAGTGATGAAGGGGTTAGCTGGCCTTCCATCGCTACCATCGCGCGCCAGATTGGTGCTGGTGAGAGCACGGTTCGCACAGCCATATCTCAGCTGGAAAAAGACGGTTGGCTAACCCGCCAGCAGCGCCGTAAAGGCAACCGTAATGCATCGAACGTTTACCAGCTCAATGTTGCGAAATTGCAGGCTGCTGCCTTTTCTCACCTGTCAGATTCTGACGCATCAAAATCTGATGCCTCAAAAACCGACGCGTCAAAATCTGAGGCATCAAAAAACGATGAAAAAGGCGGTTTTCACCCGTCAGAATCTGGGGGGGATCCGTCAGTAAATACAATTTCTGATCCATCAGTTAAAAAACCTTCTTGTCCGGTTGCGCCGCAACCAGACCCTGAAGTGATGATCACCGATAATGCCATCCTGGTTCTGAATCATCTGAACCTGGTTAGTGGCTCACGATACCAAAAATCAAAAACTTCTCTGGAAAACATCCGTGCTCGTTTGCGTGAAGGTTACACCGTTAGCGACTTACAGCTGGTGATCGACCTTAAGCATGAGCACTGGAACGGCAATGACGTGCAGTACCAGTACATGCGTCCTGAAACGCTCTTCGGTCCGAAAAAATTTGAAGGTTATCTGCAAAGCGGGATCCGCTGGGACAAGAAGGGGCGGCCACCGCGTGACAGCTGGGGCGAAAAGAAACATGACCCGATGAAGTTCGGTCCGGTTGATAGCAAGATTCCAGAGGGGTTCAGAGGATGATGGAAAATAAATACTGCCGTGCACTGGCTGAACTCCGTTCAAAACCAGCACACGAGCTGAAAGAGGTCGGTGATCAATGGCGCACTCCGGATCTGTTGTTTTGGGGGATCAATGCGATGTTCGGCCCTCTGGTGTTGGACCTTTTTGCCGACGACAGCAACGCGAAGTGCCCAGCATGGTACACGGCTGAAGATAATGCCCTGACGCAGGATTGGTCAGAGCGGCTGGCAGAACTCGGTGGTGCCGGGTTTGGCAACCCGCCTTACAGCCGCTCTCACTACCACGCCAAGCAGGCGGTTACCGGAATGACCCACATCATTAACCACGCTATGGCAATGCGAGAAAAGGGGGGTCGGTACGTTTTTCTCATTAAGTCTGCGACCAGTGAGACGTGGTGGCCGGAAGAGGCAGATCACGTCACATTCATCCGTGGCCGAATTGGTTTCGATCTTCCTCAATGGTTCGTGCCGAAAGACGAAAAGCAGCAGCCCACCAGCGCATTTTTTGCTGGCGCTATTGTGGTCTTCGACAAGACATGGCGGGGAGAGCGTTTCAGTTACATCAACCGCACCGATCTGGAGGCCAAAGGCCGTGCTTCGATGTCGCTGGCCCAATTTGCAGTGGGAAGAACGCAAACTGATGCGGTACCGGAGCTGGAAGCTGAGGTTAAGCCGGAGAAATCAGAGGCAGAACTGCCATTAACCCAAAAAGCCATTCTGGAAACCAGTGGTGTAGAGGCTTGGGCCTGTGTTGTCGCGGCGTTCGGCGAGAAAGATGAGTACACCTTCAGCGAGTCAAAGTTTGGTCATACCTGGGCTGCCGACTCTCTGGAAAACCCTGAATTTACCAATGTTTCACCGCTGACGATCGACAGAGCGAAAAAGCTGATCAGCGAGAGCATCCTGGTAGGTGTTAATGCATGGCTGGAAACATTGCCCTTTGATAGCGATGACGTGAAACAAGACATGTCAGAGCGGTTACGCACGGTTGCCGTTGAGTCTGCGAAAGAATACGGCATTAACCACAGTGAATTCATCGCGACCATGGAAAGCCTGGATAAAGCCAAATGGTCAAATATTCGGTGGATCCGCGCCCATGTCCGTGAGACGCAGGAATCAAAGGACAAGGCGTTAAACGAATCGCGCGTTTGGCCTCTTGAGGTTGGACTGGTGTTTAACCAGATTGAAGGGGCTGAAGCTCTACCTGTTTCACAACAGAACAAGCTGAAAGCCAATATCAACCAGCTGTGGCTCGAACGTATGCCGACGAGTGAAATTATCACGACCGCTGGTGGTCTCTTCAACAGCATGCAGGGGGCCGTCAATGCGTGAAATTATCGTTGATAACTTTTCTGGTGGCACAGGTAGGGGCAAATCTTCTGAATTATGTGCAAATCAAAAGGCGGGTGCAGCCGCCTAATATGGAGAAATAGCATGAATCAGTTAACCGCAAAGGGTGTTGTGACAATGTCCAGCCGTGAAATTGCCAGGCTGGTGCAGAGCAAACATGGTGATGTGAAGCGCTCAGCTGAGCGCCTTGCATCTGCTGGTATTTTAACCGCGCCGTTGGCGCACACCCCCTACACACACCCGCAAAACGGACAAACATACGAGGAGTATTGGTTCAACAAACGTGATTCTCTGGTGATCGTCGCCAGGCTATCGCCAGAATTTACCGCCGCTGTTGTCGATCGCTGGCAAGAACTGGAGAACAGTCAGGCCGTAAGTGTCCCGCAAACATTGCCGGAGGCATTACGTCTCGCCGCGGATCTGGCAGAGCAGAAAGAACAACTCAGCCAGCAGTTAGCCGCTGCCGCGCCGAAAGTTGAGTTTGTCGATCGATATTGTACTGCTAAAGGCTCAATGTCTTTCCGCCAGGTGGCAAAGCTGTTGCAGGCCAAAGAGACCGATTTCCGCTTGTTCCTCATTGAGAGCGGCATTTTGTACCGGCTTAGTGGAGTGCTGACACCGCGGCACCAGCATATTGCTACCGGGCGGTTTGAAATGAAAACTGGCACTACGAGCGAAACAAACTACGCCTTTAGCCAGGCACGTTTTACACCCAAAGGCATCGAGTGGATCGGCGGCTTATGGACGGCACACATCGCTAAGGGGCATGCCGCGTGAGAGGACTGTTTACAGCCGAGACTGTTCCGCGCCTGGGGCTTGTGGTGTTAAAGCCTGGTAGCGAACTGATGTCTCTGTTTCAACAGGGGCGTGTGCTGGTGGAGCCTCAGCCAAAAAGCATGGCTGGGCTTCCATCGGGGCTCGTCCCTGATGCCAGGCAGCCGCTGGCAGAAGATAAGTCCCTCGAGGAATTCTTCACCGACGAGAGAGTTATCCGTGCAGCAGGCGGTTTGTCCGGGTTGGAAACTTGGTTAGAGCGTAACGTGAAGGAATGCCAGTACCCGCACACTGATTATCACCATCATGAGCTGGTAACGATGCGACATCCCCCTGGATCAATGTTGCTCTGTTGGCATTGCGATAACCAGCTGCGCGAGCAAACCACCGCGGCGCTGGCAGAACTGGCCCGGCGTAATCTCATTAACTGGCTGATCAGTTCTATCCTGTCTTCGCTTGGCTACAACAACGAGCGTGAACTATCCCTCGGTGAATTGTGCTGGTGGGCCGTTTATTCAGGCATTGCTGATGCAATCACGGAAAGGATGGCCCAGCATGCGCTTCGCTTACCGGATGAGCCGTTATTATCCGTTTATCGCGAAAGTGACATTGTGCCGATGCCACCGACAAAAAACATTTTGCAGAAGAATGTCACCCCTGCGGTAACGGCTGCGCAATTAAAGCATGGAACAAATCAGGAAGTGGCCTATGACCAGCCACAGGTTCTGGCTCTGCATGCGGATCCTGAATCCCCTGAATCATTCATGTTGCGCCCAAAACACCGCAGGTGGATGAATGAGGACTATACCCGGTGGGTTAAAACCCAGCCCTGTGAAAGTTGCCGGCGGCCAGCTGATGATCCACATCATGTTGTTGGTCACGGTATGGGCGGTACCGCTACAAAAGCACATGATTTGTTCGTGATCCCTCTGTGCAGAGAGTGTCACGACAAACTACATGCCGATTTAACAGCGTTTGAGAAAAAACACGGTACTCAGTTGGAGTTGTTGTTCCGGTTTATTAATCGAGCGCTGGGAATCGGCATAATAAGAAAAGGCTAGTGTATGGAGAAAATTTATGCGTGATATTCAGGTGGTGCTTGAACGCTATGGTTCTTGGGCTTCAAGTGCGGGGAATGAAATTTACTATTCATCTATTGCTGCTGGATTTAAAGGTTTACTTCCATCCACAAAGAAAAGTAGACCTTCATGTTGTGATAATGATGGTCTTATCATTAATACTGCCATGTCTCATTTAAAAAAACATGATCCTCATTTATGCATGTTAATTGAGTGGTATTACATACTTTGTATACCTGTAAGAAGTATAGGCACAAAATTAGGTGTTTCTCATACACATGTTCTGAAAAGGCTACAAGCTGCAGAAGGTTTTGTTGATGGATGTCTATATGGCCTTGGCGAAAGACTTGAGATAGAAAACGAATGTCAGAAAGAAGTGGTGTGAAAGGCATTAAAAAAATAGTTGTGGAATTCCAAAAACAGTTTTAATGTGTCTGTAGTGGTTATTTCCACTGTTCAAACATACCCTGCCTTTGGCGGGGTTTTTTGTTTTTGTGATTTATAAATTTCATTTTGAATATTAAGGATGTTTTATGTCTGAAGATACTATGGTTGTTAACGCTTATCCTGTAACACCGGGCTGGACAGGAAGTTCATATCCTGGTGGAGTATCTATACCCACTTGGAGCCTACCTGTTCCGCATGTTTCTAACATTGGTCATCATAGTAATTTTAACGTAGTGTCGATCGGTACGGATATTTTCGATACAACTCCTCGTAAGGATAGTAAGATTGATCCAGTAACGGGTGAAATTGCGTATGATGATATTGTGTCCATCGAACGTGGGGATCAGCGAGTTCTCATTGTTGAAGTAAAAATGACGGCTGCCCTAGAGGAGTTAAAAAAACTGGGCACTGTCTGGAAAAAAGGTTCAATGTACCTGATCGTTGGTAACGGTGATCGTCTAAAATTCAAAGATGTTGGTCAAATGATTGACTTTATTAATAATTCAAATCGTATTGCCAATGAGACATTTATCAGAGCAAAAGAAGGATTTTCTGCCACGGGCTATGTCCCTAAAAACGCCGCAAAACAACCCGATGTAAATTCAGGTGTTACGATTGGAATTGGTGTTGATTTAGGCGGCAAAACAAAAGATTCAATGCTGAATGATGGAGTATCAAAAGAGTTTGTTAAGCTGCTAGAACCTTATCTTGGTCTCAAAGGTAAGGCAGCCCAAGATAAATTGACAAAATCACCACTTGTTATTACTGAAACTCAGGCAATGGATTTGTCTAAAAACTATATCAATAGATTTTCTTCTGGAGTAGCTAGTAAATATCAGACAGCAACTGGAAGCAATTTCTCAAAGTTACCGCTGGGAACTCGGACTGCGATTGTCAGTGTGAGTTACCAATACGGGCAGAATTTGGCAGCTGCAACCCCTGAATTCTGGAAGCAAGTCACTTCAGGTAGGTGGGCAGATGCCGTAAAAAATCTTAATAACTTTAAAGATAACTTCCCAACTCGTAGGCAATCAGAGGCTGCACTTATCCAGGCTGATATTACTGCCGGGAAGTTAAAATAATGAAAAAGGAGGGGTTCCCTCCTTTATTTATTTGCATTGAGTACTGTCAGGTGACTCGGAAATTACTGAATATTTCCCAGTTTTATTTTTTACAAGTGTTAATAGTGTGACTGATTTATAACTTGCTTTAGTTGGGTTTGCATAGTCGTAGAAACAAGCACTTAATTTACTTCCGTTAACTTTCAGATTTGATACTGAAAAAGTCCAAGAATTTTCTTTATTGGTCAACCCATAAATAGTCTGGTCTTCATATTTTACAGGAATGTCGAATCCCATAGCAGGTAATGTCTCGCCTTTCTGAGGAGAACGAGGGGAAAGAGAATTCCTAAAAGTTGAAATGTCAATATTTTCAATAAGTTGATTTAAAGGGGCAGTTGCATGTGCACTGTTTTGAAAGAGTGCCATAAAACTTAGTAACGCAAAATATTTTTTTCTCATTACTGAACCTCAGTGAACTAGATGTGTTATCAGGTATTTAGGTTAATGATAATCATTCTAAATGATGTAGTCACATCAGTCATCCTTGTCATGACTTTTTTGGCGATTGAAATTCATCAAAAAACACCCGCATGCAGCGAGGTGAGAGCATGTCTCAAATGGACAAAATAACTACTGGCATTTCCTACGGCGCCTCGGGAGGTAGTGCCATTTACTGGGTTAGAAGGCTTCTCGACGGCTACACACCTGAACAGTGGGCAGCGATAGGTGTGATCGGTAGTTTACTGTTCGGTTTGCTTACCTTTCTTACCAACCTCTATTTCCAAATCAAAGCGGATCGCCGCAAAGCTGCACGGGGTGAATGATGTCGAACAAAGCAAAGCTCAGCGCAGCAGTGCTGGCGCTTATCGCGTCAGGTGCATCTGCACCACTCATTTTCGATCAATTCATCAGCGAGAAAGAAGGCAATGCGCTGGTGGCCGTTGTTGATCCGGGTGGGGTCTGGTCTATATGTCACGGCGTGACCGTTATCGATGGCAGGGGTGTTGTTAAAGGCATGACGGCCACTGAGGAACAATGCCGGAAGGTTAACGCTACTGAACGCGAAAAGGCATTAGCCTGGGTTGATCGCAATATCAAAGTTCCTCTGACAGAGCCACAGAAGGTGGGTATCGCCTCCTTCTGCCCGTACAACATCGGTCCCGGTAAATGCTTCCCTTCGACATTCTATCGGCGCATCAATGCAGGTGACCGCATAGGTGCATGCGAGGCAATTCGCTGGTGGATTAAGGACGGTGGACGAGATTGCCGTCTGACTAAAGGCCAGAAGAATGGCTGTTATGGGCAGGTCGAGCGGCGCGATCAGGAAAGTGCGCTGACGTGCTGGGGGCTGGACCAATGAGAATTAATCCGGGTCTTATCGGCGTTGTCGTTATTGCTGGCCTTTCGGTCGCTCTTGTTAAGAGTTGCTCCGACGCCAGTAGCCTTCAGAGCGATAACGACGTTTTGCGAAGTGACAACTCTTTGCAGGGGCAGGTTATTGCCACCCAGGCATTCAACTTCAATCGATTCAATCAGGTTGCAGAAAATGCTAACAGGCTTAACTCCCTGATCGACACCAGCACCGAAGAAACCGTAATCGAATACCGGGAGATTCTCCGCCGTGAAAAAACCTGTGATCTGCCTGTTCCTGCTGACATTGCTGGTGGGCTGCTCGAATACGCGTACCGTTTACGTTCCAGCGCAATGCACGCCGATACCAGCAGAACTGATACAACCGATGATCGTTCCTCTTCCTCCAACTCAATAACATACTGCCAGGCCGTTCTCTGGATTAAGCCGCTGTTGGCGGTGATTGAAAAGGCGAACGTGAACTTTGAAGGTATCCGGCAAATAGAACAAAAACGCAAATAAAACTTATCCCCTTATGAGGATATGAAAGTGACTATCCCTACAAGGGGATAAAGAGATTAAAAATTACCTGACCTATCAATGATGGCCTTGAAAATTACGGGGATATAAACGCATAATTTCTTTAGCCCTCCGTGTCGGTAGGGTATTAAGGGGATTATTATGCTTGATAATTATTATTTTGATAAGAATGGCTTTCAGCAAAAAAAAGAAATTAAGCGCGAGATTGCTGTAGCTGCAGTACTTGAAATAATTAAAGTTTCTGCAGGACACTCGCCAACCCACGTAATCATATCTGCTCTCAAAAATGAAGTAGATGAAGCAGCAGATGCAATACAGCAAGTGCTTGATAAATAAAATATTAATGTCTAATTAAACCGCTTTCTGGCGGTTTTTTTCTTTTCATCATTAATGGTAAAAATACGGCATGTGTTAACAATTGTCGTTTGTACGGGTCCTCCCGAAGAAGAGGCCTACCACGGGGCGGCTGGCTCGCGGGAAACGGCTAGTTTTTCGGATCCAGGGTCATCATCATCATGTGTGCAGGTCTTTGATTTAATTAGAGGCCATTTTCGCAAGATGTCGAATCGTTCAAAAAGTGTTCACCATCATGGACCAGGAAATTGCCACTTTAAAACTCAATATCAACCAGCTGGCAGGGATAACCGGCGTACACCGTCAGACGGTTGCCGCGAGACTGAAAAATGTCGAACCCGCGCCTGGCAGCAACAGCAAATTAAAGCTTTATCTGGTGACTGACATTCTGACAGAACTGATGATCCCTACCGTTTCGGCCAATATCAATGATATGCCCCCCTCTGACAGGTTGTCGCACTGGAAAGCAGAGAACGAGAGGCTGAAGTTCGAACAGGATACGGGTCAGTTAATACCTGCAGATGAAGTGGCGCGAGAATTCTCATTGATGGCGAAAGCCGTCGTCATGGTACTTGAAACCCTCCCGGATGTGCTCGAACGCGACTGTGCTTTAACGCCTGCTGCGGTAGTTCGTGTGCAAAGCGTTATCGATGATCTGCGCGACCAGATGGCGGAGAGGGTGCAGGACGCTGAAAAAGAGGAGGAAGAGCCTGAGGAGGACTGATGGCAAAGCGGGCATCCGCCAGGGACATCCGCCGCGATGTTTCCGGTATTCTACGAGCCCCGCGTCGTATGCCGGTGGCCGATGCGGTCAGTACTTATATGCGCGTGCCAATGGGGGCGGGAAACTCAGTTCCATGGGATCCGGATCTGGCACCCTATGTGATTGAGCCGATGAACTGCCTGGCATCGCGTGAATACGATGCGGTGGTGTTTGTGGGCCCGGCGCGAACGGGTAAAACCATCGGGCTGATTGACGGCTGGATTGTTTATAACGTTGTCTGCGATCCGGCAGATATGCTTGTGATTCAGGTTTCTGAGGAAAAAGCGCGCGAGCATTCCAAAAAACGCCTGGACCGTACTTTTCGCTGTAGCCCTGAAGTTAAAACCCGGCTAAGCCCAAGACGTAACGATAACAACGTCTACGACCGAACATTTCGCGCCGGTAACTATCTGAAGCTGGGCTGGCCATCCGTCAATATCATGTCGTCCTCGGACTATAAAAGTGTGGCGCTGACGGATTATGACCGCTTTCCGGAAGATATCGACGGGGAGGGGGATGCTTTTTCACTGGCATCGAAGCGTACCACGACATTCATGTCCTCCGGGATGACGCTGGTTGAAAGCTCGCCCGGGAGGGATATCAGAGACACAAAATGGCGGCGCTCCACGCCCCATGAAGCCCCTCCGACCACCGGAATTTTATCGCTCTATAACCGTGGTGACCGCCGTCGTCTGTACTGGCCATGCCCGCATTGCGGCGAATATTTCCAGCCGGAAATGGACAATATGACCGGGTACCGCGACAGCAGCGATCCTGTGCTTGCCAGCGAAGCGGCTTTTCTACAGTGCCCGGCCTGTAAAGGCAGGATCACACCGGACATGAAGCGTGCGCTTAACATGAAATGTGTCTGGCTCCGGGACGGGCAAACCATCGACAGGAAAGGCCAGGTTAGCGGTGATGGCCGTCGTTCCCGTATTGCCTCCTTCTGGATGGAAGGTCCGGCAGCCGCTTACCAGACCTGGGCGCAGCTTATTTATAAGTTCCTGACCGCCGAGCAGGAATATGAATCCACGCGCAGCGAAGAAACCCTGAAGACGGTGATCAACACCGATTTCGGCAGGCCCTATTTGCCGCGGGCCAGCATGGAGCAGCGTAAAAGTGAATTGCTCGAGCAGCGTGCCGAAGAAGTCCCAAAACGTTCGGTACCGGACGGCGTGCAGTTTCTCACTGCGACCGTGGACGTGCAGGCCGGGCGCAACCGGCGCTTTGTTGTGCAGATTACGGGTTATGGAAGTATGGGTGAGCGCTGGATAGTTGACCGTTACAACATCCGGCATTCGCTGCGCTGCGACGGCAACGGGGAAAGCATTCAGGTGGACCCGGCGAGCTATCCGGAGGACTGGGATCTTTTACTCACCGACGTCTTTGATAAAACGTGGCCACTCACAACTGACCCGTCAAAGGGCATGCGGCTGATGTCGATGGCCGTGGACTCAGGGGGCGAAGATGGCGTGACGGATAATGCCTACAAGTTCTGGCGCAGATGTCGCCGTGAAGGGCTGGGTAAGCGTATCTATCTCTTCAAGGGGGACAGCGTCAGGCGTAGCAAACTTATCCAGCGAACGTTTCCCGACAACACGGGCAGATCAACGCGCCGCGCACAGGCGACGGGTGATGTGCCTCTTTATCTTCTCCAGACCGATGCCCTTAAAGACCGGGTGAATAATGCGCTGTGGCGTGATTCACCCGGCCCTGGCTATGTGCATTTCCCCGCCTGGCTGGGCAGCTGGTTCTATGACGAACTGACGTATGAGGAACGCTCTAATGAAGGGAAATGGAGTAAGCCCGGCCGGGGCGCAAACGAAGCATTTGACCTGCTCGTTTATGCCGACGCGCTCGCCATTCTTAGTGGTTACGAAAAAATCAAATGGCCGTCTGCTCCTGAGTGGGCACGGCGGGAAACGTGGATCGAGGACACGCAGACGGAAGCTGGCGAAATGCCATCCCCGCCGCCTGCGCCGAAATCTAAATCAAAACCAAAACGTGAGAAGCCCGTAACCGAGCAGGCTAATCCTTGGTCATCGTCAGGAGGTTGGGTGTGAATCCAGCAGATATTCAAAACATGATCGACCGCTACGCTGCAGCCGAGCTGTCTGTTCTGGAGGGGAAATCAATCACTTTCAACGGGCAGCAGATGACGCTCGAAAACCTGTCGGAAATCAGAAAAGGCCGTCAGGAATGGGAGCGACGACTGGCAACGCTCAATAACAAACGCCGCGGGCGACCCGGCTACAGGCTGGCGAGGTTTGGATGAGTTTTTTAGATGATGCAATTGGCCTGTTTTCACCAGGCTGGAAAGCCTCACGCCTGCGTGCCCGCGCAGTTATTAAGGCGTATGAGGCGGTAAAGCAAACGCGTACCCACAAAGCCCAGAAGGAAAATCGTTCAGCCGATCAGCTCAGCCAGATGGGGGCGGTTTCACTGAGGCAGCAGGCGCGCTGGCTGGACAACAACCACGATCTGGTGATTGGCGTTTTCGACAAGCTGGAAGAAAGGGTGGTTGGTGCGAAGGGCATCATTGTTGAACCGCATCCGATGCTGACTAACGGGAAGATAGCTAAAAAGCTGGCCACTGATATCCGCAGAAAGTGGGGCGAATGGTCCGTAAGACCCGATGTTACAACCCAGTTTACCCGCCCCATGCTGGAGCGGCTGATGCTGCGAACGTGGCTCCGGGACGGTGAGGTATTTGCTCAGCTGGTTCGCGGTACCGGAAATGGTCTTCAGCCGGTTGCTGGCGTGCCGTTCTGGTTGGAAGCGCTGGAGCCGGACTTCGTGCCGATGAACAGTGATGCCGCCACCCAGCTCAATCAGGGCGTTTTTGTCGATAACTGGGGGCGCCCGAAAAAATATCAGGTCTATAAAAGCCTGCCAGTATCCGGGCGTCAGTTCGATACCAAAGAGATAGATGCAGAAAACATGCTTCATCTCAAATTCACACGACGCCTGCACCAGACCCGCGGAACGTCTCTTTTGTCAGGTGTTCTGATGCGTCTGAGCGCGCTGAAAGAGTACGAGGACTCGGAGCTTACCGCTGCCAGAATTGCTGCCGCACTCGGCATGTATATCAAAAAAGGCGACGGACAGAGCTTCGAGTCTGATTCCAGCAGCGATGACCGCGAGCTAATGATTCAGCCCGGTATGCTCTATGACGAGCTGCAGGCCGGGGAAGAAATCGGGATGATTAAATCCGATCGCCCGAACCCTAACCTCGAGTCGTTTCGTAACGGACAGCTGCGTGCCGTGTCCGCCGGCAGTCGCCTCAGCTTTTCCAGCACATCCAGAAACTACAACGGCACGTACAGTGCCCAGCGGCAGGAGCTTGTCGAGTCAACCGACGGATATCTGATTCTTCAGGACTGGTTCATCGGTTCAGTGACCCGGCCCATGTACCGAGCCTGGCTGAAGATGGCTATTGCTGCCGGAGAAATCAAGCTGCCGAGAGGCATCGATATGGACTCGCTTTATAACGCGGTTTATTCGGGGCCCGTTATGCCGTGGATTGACCCCGTTAAAGAGGCGAATGCCTGGAAAACGCAGATCCGCGGCGGTGCTGCTACTGAATCCGACTGGATACGTGCCAGCGGTCGCAACCCGGATGATGTTAAGTCACGCCGTAAAGCGGAGGTTGACGAGAACCGTGAACAGGGCCTGGTGTTTGACACCGACCCCGCCAATGATAAAGGAGGCACCAGTGCCGAAGCCAAAGAACCGGGCGCGCCACCGTCCGAAAGCCAGCGCAAAAAGTAATTCGTGGTTCCGCATGCAGGCCAGCAATAACAGCGAGGCCGACATTTTTATTTATGACGAAATCGGGTACTGGGGCGTAACGGCGAAACAGTTCGTCAATGATCTCCGGGCACTTGGGGACGTCACCCATATCAACCTTTATATCAACTCGCCCGGTGGTGATGTCTTCGACGGTATTGCTATCTATAACGCGCTGAAGCACCACGGCGCGGCGATTACCGTGCATATCGACGGTCTGGCGGCCTCCATGGCCTCGGTGATTGCGATGGTAGGCAATCCGGTCATCATGCCTGAAAACACGATGATGATGATCCATAAGCCCTGGGGGTTTGCTGGTGGTGACGCGAGCGATATGCGCGACTATGCGGATCTTCTCGACAAGGTTGAATCCGTTCTTATCCCGGCTTATGCGCAGAAAACCGGAAAATCCACCGAAGAAATTGCGGCAATGCTGGAGGACGAAACCTGGATGAACGGCAGCGAGTGCCTTGAACTGGGTTTTGCCGACCAGGTGACACCATCCCTTCAGGCTATGGCCTGTATTCATTCAAAACGTATTGAGGAATTTGAAAAAATGCCAAAAAGCATTCGCAACATGATCACCCCGCCGCGCAACACTACCCAGCGTGACCCGGTTATTACCCAGCCTCAGGCACCGCAGGCAAAAACAGACCCGGCACCGGATGAAAATGCGATCCGCGCGCAGGTGCTGGCTGAACAGAAAGCCCGTGTAAATGGTATTGGCGATCTCTTCGCTATGTTCGGCAACAAACATATTGAGTTACAGAACAAGTGTATTGCCGATCCTGAATGCTCTGTTGCGCAGGCAAAAGATTTGCTGCTGACCGAATTGGGTAAATCAGCCACGCCATCCAACAAAACTACTGATGCGCATATTTACGCCGGGAACGGCAATTTCACGGGTGACGGTATTCGCCAGGCGCTGATGGCGCGCTGCGGGTATGAAAATCAGGAACGGGATAACGTTTATAACGGCATGACCCTTCGTGAATATGCCCGTATGGCGCTGACTGAGCGCGGTATTGGCGTATCCAGTTATAACCCGATGCAAATGGTTGGCCTGGCACTAACGCACAGCACTTCAGACTTTGGCAATATCCTGCTGGATGTGGCGAACAAATCTCTGTTGCAGGGCTGGGATGAGGCGGAAGAAACCTTCCAGGAGTGGACTAAAAAAGGACAACTATCTGATTTTAAGACCGCTCATCGTGTTAACCTGGGTGGTTTCTCTTCGCTGCGCAAGGTGCGTGAAGGTGCGGAATACAAATATGTCACCACAGGGGACAAAGGCGAAACCATCGCGCTGGCAACCTACGGCGAAATCTTTTCGATAACCCGGCAGGCCATCATTAACGATGATCTCAGCCAGCTAACCGATGTACCGATGAAAATGGGTCGCGCCGCCAAAGGCACTATTGGCGATCTGGTATACGACATCCTTACCAAAAACCCGAAACTTTCAGACGGGAAAGCGTTGTTCCATGCCGACCATAAAAACCTCTCTTCTGGTGCGATTTCGGTGGCTGCGCTCGATGACGCGCGCAAATTGATGCGCCTGCAAAAAGAGGGCGAACGAGCGTTGAACATTCGTCCTGCCTATGTGCTGGTTCCTATTGGTCTGGAAACACTTGCTAACCAGACCATTAAATCGGCCAGCGTGAAAGGGGCCGATATCAATTCCGGTATCGATAACCCGATCCGCAATTTTGCTGAAGTCATCGCTGAACCTCGCCTGGATGCTGCTGACGAAAAAGCCTGGTATCTGGCAGCTGCTCGCGGAACTGACACCATCGAAGTGGCCTATCTGAACGGCGTTGATACACCTTACATCGATCAGCAGGAAGGCTTTACCACTGATGGTATCGCCACGAAAGTGCGTATTGATGCCGGTGTGGCGCCGCTGGACCATCGCGGCATGACCAAATCCACTGGTCAGTAAAAAAACAGTCCTGACAAACAGACGCCCGTAAGGGCTTTTTTTATACCTGAAACCAGCCCCGCAAGGGGCTGAATGGAGAAGTTATGGCTAAGAACTATGCGCAGGACGGGAAAACGATCCCTCTGGTAAACAGTGGTGCAACCGATGTTCACAGCGGCGACCCGGTTGTTGTTGGAAAACTTATCGCGGTGGCAATTACCGATATCCCGGCTGGCGATATCGGGGACGGTTTTACTGAGGGTGTTTTCCTCCTGCCAAAAGTATCCGCAGATGCGGTTACTGCCGGGGCGCAGGTGTATCTGAAGGACGGCAAAATCACGTTCGAAGAGACGGACGCCGATGCCGCGGGCATCGCCTGGGAAGATGCAGGGGCAAACACCACCGTTATTGAAGTTAAGATCAATGCCTAACCCCTTTGACCGGATGGCGGCGCGCATGGACGCGGCCACCATAAAAAAGATGGGAAAGACAGCGATCATCAATGGCAGCAGCTATGACGTTGTTCCCGCCGAGCAGCTCGAGGAGATGGGGCCATTGTCGGGAACAGGTACTTCGCTGGTGGTTTTCTCTGAGCTTTACCAGCCACGCCGAAATGACAGTGTCGACTACGACGGTAAGAACCTGATCGTTACCCGCTATGACATGTTCAACGGAAAACCCCGCATCCATCTCGAATGAGGAGGCGCTATGTCTGTGAAAGGACTGGAAAGGGCTATTCAGAACCTGAACAGCCTCAGCCGGTTAATCGTTCCTGAGGCAACCGCAAAAGCACTTAACCGGGTGGCCAGCAGAACGATAAGCCAGGGGAGCAAAGCTGTAGCGAAAGAAGCAACAGTTGATGATAACCGGAAAAAGGGGCTCCCGGTTCGTCTGGTCCGCCAGCGTTCCCGTCTGCGCAAGGCCCGTCACGATCGCCCGGTCGCGTCGATAAAAATTAACCGAGGTAATCTTCCTGCGATAAAGCTCGGCACGGCGAGCGTCCGGCTCTCGCGTAAAAAAGGGGCAAAAAACGGAGCGGGCAGCGTCCTTAAAATCGGGCCCTATACCTTTCGTAACGCTTTTATCCAACAGCTTGCGAACGGGCGCTGGCAGGTCATGCGGCGCGTAGGTCAGGCCCGTTATCCGATTGATGTGGTCAAAGTTCCTCTTGAGACACCCCTCACCGTGGCCTTCACCGCTATTTCAAAACGCCTTATTGAAAGCGATATGCCCAAAGAATTTTCCACAGCCCTGAAAAACCAACTGAGGATCCACCTGAAGCGATGAACAGACACAGCGCAATTCGTGCAGCCATTCTGGCAAAACTGAAAGCCGAGATCACCGACACGGTCACCTGGTTTGACGGGCGCCCTGTTTTTCTTGAAGAGCAGGATCTTCCTGCCGTGGCTGTATACCTTTCTGACGCGGAGTACACCGGCGATTCGCTTGACGAAGATTCGTGGCAGGCGGTTGTTCACATCGAGGTATTCCTTAAAGCCTCCAGCCCCGACAGCGCGCTTGATTCCTGGATGGAAGAGAGGGTGTATCCGGCAATGGCCTTCATCCCGGACCTGACCGAACTGGTCGAGACGTTCACCCCGCAGGGTTATGACTATCAGCGGGATGATGAAATGGCCACCTGGGGTTCAGTCGATTTCACGTACTTAATCACCTATTTAATTTAAGAGGTACTTATGCCTACTCCAAACCCGCTGGCCCCCGTGAAAGGTGCCGGTACCACACTCTGGCTATACACCGGAACGGGCAACGCTTTCGCTAACCCACTCTCGGATATCGACTGGAACCGCCTGGCGAAAATTAAAGAGCTGACGCCGGGCGAAATGACCGCCGAATCGTATGACGACACTTACCTCGACGACGAGGATGCCGACTGGAACGCGACGGCTCAGGGGGCAAAATCTGCTGGCGATACCTCGTTCACCCTCGCCTGGAAGCCGGGCGAAGAAGGGCAAAAAGACCTGGTCGCATGGTTTATTGATGGCTCGGTACGCTATTACAAAATCAAATACCCGAACGGTACCGTCGACGTTTTCCGCGGCTGGTGCAGCAGCCTGGGTAAAGCCATTCCGGCAAAAGAGGTCATTACCCGTACAGCGAAAATCACCAATACCGGCAAGCCGGAACTGGCTGAAGAAAGCGGTGCGCCGAATATTTCTGTTACTGGCGTGACCCTTGATAAAGCCACGGCCAGCGTGGCCGCCGGAATGACCACAACGCTCAATGTGACGGTTAATCCTGTCAGCGCCTCTGATGCCTCGTTCCGCGTGGCAACCTCTGATGGGGCTAAAGCGACCGTTACCGTTAGCGGAACTACGATCACCGTGACGGGGGTGGCGGCCGGTACTGCTGACATCATTGTTATGACCAGCGACGGTAATTTCGTTGCGGTCTGCAAAGTCACCGTAACTGCAGCGTAAGGAAGGACGCATGTTTCTGAAAAAAGAGAAGTTCACCTGGCAAACAGAATCCCTGACCATCTTCGAGCTGTCGGCGCTTCAGCGTATTGAGTACATCACGTTTATGGCCGCAGAGGAAAAAGCCGTCAGCGCTGACAGCGATGGCATCAGCGATCAGCAAATGACGGCCAGGCTGATTGGCTCAAATATTCGCTGCGGTGCGCGTTTGATCGCGATGTCTTTGTGGCATAACGATCCGGCTGGCACGGATGTGGAAACGCTTTATCAGCAGGTCCTTAGCGGCTGGCCGCCGGAGGCGATCGGTAAAGCAGAAATGCAAATAAAGCTGCTCTCCGGCATGCTCGTTCCGGTTGATGATGACAGCGTTGCCGATTCAGATGCCTCTGCGGAGGCCGAAAGCGCTGAACCCGTTACGGCGGAAAAGCCCTTGCCAGCGAGCTGAAGTTTGTCCTGAATCTGGCGCGCGAGTTCGGGCGACCCGACTGGCGCGCCATGCTGGCTGGAATGACTTCCAGTGAGCTGGGCGACTGGCACCAGTTCTACCGGGAGCATTATTTTCAGGACGCGCAGCTCGATGCGCATTTCTCAGAGCTGCTTTATTCCATCTCCACTCTTTTCTTCCGCGATCCGGAACTTACCCCCGCACATTTCAGCCTGCTGTCTCCTTCCGGTATCGTCATAAACAATGATGAGCCGGATGATGATTCGCTGATGGCCGCAGCTGAGGGGATAACAGGAGGTATCCGATATGGCCCAGCAGATTAGCGATCTGGTCATCAACCTTGACGTCGACAGCGCCACGTTTAGTGAGCAGGTTGCCCGCATAAAGGGCCAGCTAACCGGGATGGCTGAGGACTCTGAAAAAGCCCAAACGCGAATGCAGCGCGCTTCCGAGCGGCAGGCGGCTGCGTTTAAAACCGTGGGCGACGCTGGCGCGGCGGCTGCCGCAGATATGAAATCCCGCCAGTCGGCCGCAACAGAAGGGCTGACCAAAGACTGGCAGAACGTTTCTAAGTCCGTTGATGAAACTCACCGCCGCGTGACCGAGCTTAATCAGCGCATGCGTGAAAATGACGGGCAGTCCGCAGCGCTTGCCCGCCGACAGGATGAACTGGCGGCATCATTTTTCCGCCAGATTGACGGCGTTCGCCAGCTCAATGGTGAAACACAGTCGCTTGCGAACGTGCAGGCGCGCTTTCGCGCAGCCAGGGCGCAGGGCAATATCACCCAGCAGGATTATCTTGCCCTTATTTCCCGCACCACGGCCCGGCAAAAAGAACTTCAGATCGTGGAGGAAAAATCGGCCGCCGCGCGTACGCGATTCCTCAGCCAGTTGAAGCAACAGGTTGCAGAGCAAAAACTCTCCGGTACCGAGCTGCTGCGCATGAAGGCGGCGCAGGTTGGTGCCAGCGATGCGGCTGAAGTCTATATCCGCAAGCTCGAAGCTGCCAAAGTTGCCACGCACGGCCTGGGGCTGCAAAGTGCTGCCGCACGGCAGGAGCTGGGGATACTGATCGGCGAGGTCATGCGCGGTAACTTTGGCGCGCTGCGCGGATCCGGGATCACGCTGGCCAACCGGGCAGGGTGGATAGACCAGCTTCTGTCGCTGCGCGGTCTTGGGATCGCCGGCATGGTCGGAGGGATTGCCGCGGCGGTATTCGGGCTTGGTAAAGCCTGGTATGACGGCAGCAAAGAGTCTGAGGAATTTAACAGGCAGCTGATCCTGACCGGGAACTACGCGGGGAAAACGTCAGGGCAGCTGCAGGCGCTGGCGCGCTCGCTGGCAGGTAATGGCATCACGCAGCATGCCGCTGCAGGCGTGCTGGCGCAGGTCGTTGGCAGCGGCGCGTTCAGCGGTAATGACGTCAGCATGGTCAGCAATGTTGCCGCCAGGCTGCAGCAGGCTACCGGGCAGGCCGTTGACGAAACCATAAATCAGTTTAAACGCCTGAAGGATGATCCGGTTAACGCGGTCGCGACGCTCAATGATTCCCTGCACTTTCTGACGGCCACCCAGTATGAACAGATTGCCTCTGCTCAGGCGCTGGGGGATTCGCAAAAGGCCGCCGAGCTGGCCATGAGGGCATATTCCGACGCGGTCATTCAGCGTGCCGGTGCGGTCGAGGATAATCTCGGAACCCTCGAAAAAGCCTGGAACTGGGTGAAAAGTGCCGCCTCCGGTGCGTGGGATGCAATGCTGGGCGTTGGGCGTAATCCTGACACCGCGATGAAGCGCCAGGACTCTTTTGCTGAATGGCAGGCAGCAGAGAAAGAGTACCGCGCGCTTTCCAGCAATCTTAAGGTCGACCCGGATTATGCCGGTAACAACGTTCTGCAAAAAGCTGATGCGGAAAGACTGAGAAACGCGCGCCAGCAGGTGGAGCTGAAAAAACAGGCTTACGATCTTGCCGATCAGCAATACGCCCAGGAAGGGCTGGCAGCCGCGCGGGAAAAAATGCGAACGGACCAGCAGGCTCAGGCAATCCGCAGCCAGCAGCAGTTCAACCAGCTGGTGGAGTCCGGCGCGACGGCGGCAGAAAAGCGTGCTTCAGCAGAGAAAAAGCTCAGTCAGCTTATTGAGAAAAACCGCCAGGATGCGAAAGACGGTGTCGCCACGCTGTGGACTGAAAAGGACATTGCCGCAGCTCGCGCCGGGATTGAAAAGCAGTGGAAGGATCCCAAAACGCCGAAAGGCAAAAGCTACTCAACGCCCGCCGGGGACAAAGCCGAGGAAAAGGCGCAGGCCGAACTTCTTACCCTTCAGGCCCAGCTTAAAACGCTTGAGCAGCATACCAGCGTGAACGACGTCATAAGCAAACAGCGTCAGGATCTCTGGCAGACTGAAAATCAGTTCACCGTTCTGCAGGAGGCCGCGGGGCGTCGTCAGCTTACGGCGCAGGAAAAATCCCTGCTGGCGCACAAGGAAGAAACGCTCGAGTACAAGCGGCAGCTGGCCGACCTGGGCGATAAGGTTGCCAGCCAGCAGAAGCTCAATCAGCTGGCCGATCAGGCCGTGAAGTTTGAGCAGCAACAAAAAGCCGCGAGGGCGGGTTTGAAGGCTCAGTCTGAGGGTGTTTCCAGCCGACAGGCCGGGAGAGAATCAACCTTAGAGCGTCTCAGCGAAACCTATGCCTACAATCCGGCAGCGCAGAAAAAGGTGCTTGAAGATCAAAGGGCAACTTTTGCGGATGAAGATGCCCTTCGCGCGAACTGGCTGGCCGGAGCTAAGCAGGGCTGGGCTGAATATCAGGATTCAGCAACAAACGTTTTCAGCTCGGTACAGCAAATTTCTCAGGCCACATTCACCGGGCTGGCGGGCCAGCTCACCAGCCTTGTGACAACCGGCAAAGCCAGCTTCAGGGACTTCACCACCTCGATCCTCAAAATGATAGTAAACGTTATTAACCAGCTTCTGGTGGCTTATGCCATCCAGAGTGCAATGGGCTGGATAAGTAGCGGAACTAATACGGCCTCTGCAGGACAGTCATTCGCGGTACCGTCTTTCCGGCCCCCTGGCTACGACGTGGGTGGTTACACAGGGCATGGTGGAAAGTATGAGCCTGCCGGTGTTGTCCACCGGGGAGAGTTCGTCTTCACCAAAGAGTCAACCAGCCGTATTGGTGTAAGCAACCTTTATCGGCTTATGCGTGGGTACGCCACGGGCGGTCTGGTAGGGGGGGGTAATGCAGCTGCTGGTATGGGGGGCGTGAGTGTTTACGCTCCTGTTTCAGTTACAACCGGACAATCCAGCGACCAGAAGCAGCAACAAAATGGTGGTGCACTCGCTCAGGCTTACCAGAAAGTGGTCGATCGCTCTGTGCGGGATGGGATAGCCCGTGAAATAAGACCTGGTGGGATTATCTGGAATGCTAATAAACAGAGGTAACTAATGGCCATAGAGCATTTTGGCTGGCGCATTCAGGCCGCCAGTCAGCCGACGCTGAGCAGTAAAGACACCATCAGAACGGCACAGTTTGGCGATGGGTATAAACAGGTGAGCGGGTCGGGTCTGAACGATGAGGTGTTGAATTATGCCTTCTCTTTTACCGGCGATCCGGTTACAGCCAGGGAGATTCATGCCTTCCTCCGGAGACATAAAACAACATCGTTCTCGTTCACTCCGCCAGGCGGTGAGTTGACGTTGTGGCGCGTAGAGGCAGACAGCCTGCAGCGAGTCACACTGAATAAAAAAGTTGAAACCGTTACTGCAACTTTCGAACAGGCATTCAAACCATGAGCTTAAACGCAGATTATCAAAAGCTGGAGCCCGGCAGTGAGGTAAGGCTCTTTGAAGTGGACGGAAGTGCTTTTGGGGTGGGTGAGATTTTACGATTCCACGCCTACAACATTCCTCATACTGAACAGGAGATTCTCGCAGCAGGCGGAGATGAAACCAAACTTCCTGCCAAAAGTATCTGGTGGCAGGGGGAAGAGTACTCGGCCTGGCCGTGCCAGATTGAAGGTATAGAGACGTCAACGGATGGCAACTCAGCCCAGCCGAAGCTTTCAGTTGCCAACCTGGATAGTTCGATCACCGCATTATGTCTTGCCTATGATGACCTGCTGCAGGCTAAGGTGACGATCCATGACACGCTGGCAAAATACCTTGATACGCAGAACTTTCCAGACGGCAATGCTACGGCAGACCCTACGCAGGAAAAGCTTAAGGTGTTCTACATCGATGCCAAAAGCAGTGAGACGAACGAGATTGTGGAATTTACGCTTTCCAGCCCGATGGACTTGCAGGAGCTGATGATTCCAACACGCCAGCTGCATTCTCTGTGTACCTGGTGCATCCGGAACAAATATCGAACCGGCGACGGCTGTGATTATGTCGGAACGCGCTATTTCGATAAGCACAATAATCCGGTTGACGATCCTTCGAAGGATGAATGCAACGGAACGCTGTCTGCCTGCAAACTTCGACATGGAGATGCTAACGAACTGCCGTTTGGTGGCTTCCCGGGCACGTCTTTGATCAGGAGTTGATATGCGTCAGAAAACCATCGATGCGATTATGGCACATGCTGCCGCTGAATATCCTCGTGAGTGTTGCGGCGTGGTGGCGCAGAAAAGCCGCGTTGAACGTTATTTCCCGTGCCGGAATCTTGCCGCGGCGCCGGAGGACAATTTTGCCCTTTGCCCCGAAGACTATGCAGCTGCTGAGGACTGGGGAACGGTGATCGCCATCGCACACAGCCACCCTGACGCTACGACGCAACCAAGCGAACTGGATAAAGCGCAATGCGATGCAACGCTTTTACCCTGGCACATCGTAAGCTGGCCGGAGGGGGATTTACGCACCATCCAGCCGCGCGGAGAATTGCCGCTGCTGGAGCGTCCGTTTTTGCTTGGCCACTTCGACTGCTGGGGGCTGATAATGAGCTATTTCCGGCAAACGCATGGTATCGAGCTCCATGATTATCGGGTGGATTATCCCTGGTGGGAAAGCGACTATTCTGACAACTTTTATCAGGATTGCTGGTATGAGTGCGGATTCCGTGAATTCGACGGGCCACCGAAACCCGGCGATATGGTGATCATGCAGGTCCAGGCTGATAAGTGGAATCACGCGGGAATTCTTCTGGAGGGCAATATGCTGCTGCACCATCTGTACGGACATCTGAGCCAGCGCGTGCCGTATGGTGGCTACTGGCAGGAAAGAACGATGAAGATTCTCCGTTACAAATCTCTGTGATAACCTTTTGTAAAAACCAGAGGGGATAGGGATATGAAAAGAATATTAATTTTAGCCACCATATTCATGGTTGCTGGTTGCGCTACTAAGCCGGTAACAAATGAGCAAGCACAAGATGTTCCAGCAAAACAGGTCATCAATAATACACTATTAGTTAAGAAAGAAGGCGCAGGAAAGGTAATTATCAAACGTGACTCTGGTTTTATGGGCAGTGCATGCATGACAAGAGTTTATGTTGATGGAAAGGAAATCGCGGACTTAGACACTGCTCAAAAGGTAACTCTCTATCCAAAAGTTGGAGATCATATCTTTAGCGCTTGGCCTAAAGGGATGTGTGGCGGAGGCATGAGTGAGCAGTCAGGTAAGGTGACCGAAGACAATGTGCTTATGTTCAGGATTGGATACGGAACTAATGGTGATTTTGGTATATACCCCACAGCTTTTTAATTAAAATAAACATTTAAAACCTCGCTACGGCGGGGTTTTTTATTATGAGAGGTAAGAATGTCTGAAATAATGACTCGAATTGAACTTGGTGGTGCACCGGGTAAAATATTCGGTAAAACTCATCAGCGGTTAATCAATAAGGTATCGGAAGCCGGGACGGCTCTAGCGAAAACAATTCCTGGGTTTGAAAGCTATATGATCAATAGTCAGCGCCGAGGGTTAACTTTTGCAGTTTTTAAAGGAAAGAAAAACATAGGTATAGATGATTTGGGATTTCCTGTCACTGGTGAAGTGATAAGAATTGTACCAGTAATCATTGGAAGTAAAAAAGCAGGGCTACTTCAAACGATATTAGGAGCTGTTATTGTGGCAGTGGGGGCTATTGCAACTTTCGGGTTCGCCCAAACCTGGGGGGTTAACGTAATGATTGCCGGGGGAGCCATGATCGCTGGTGGAGTTGTTCAAATGCTATCGCCTCAGCCTACAGGGTTAGCTAGCAAACAAAGCGCAGATAACCGTGCATCGTATGCGTTCGGCGGTGTGACAAACACCGCCGCGCAGGGGTACCCGGTACCGCTCCTTTATGGCCGCCGGCGAATAGGCGGAGCGATTATTTCTGCCGGAATTTATGTCGAAGATCAGCAGTAGATAATTAACTTTTTTCAGGCCACCTTCGGGTGGCTTTTTTATGGGCGCAATATGGCTACAGATAAAGTGTTAAAAGGCCGCAAGGGCGGCAGCTCCAGTTCACGAACCCCTACCGAACAGCCTGATGATCTGCAATCTGTAGCGAAGGCAAAAATCCTCATTGCGCTTGGGGAAGGGGAGTTTGCAGGACAGCTAACCGACAAAGATATCTACCTGGACGGAACGGCGCTGGAGAATGCTGACGGCTCCCAAAACTTCAGTGGCGTTTCGTGGGAATTTCGCGCAGGGACTCAGGCCCAGAAGTACATTCAGGGTATTCCCGGTACCGAAAACGAAATCAGCGTGGGAACTGAGGTGTCAAGTTCCACAGCCTGGACGCGCACGTTTACCAATACGCAGCTTTCAGCAATTCGCCTGCGCCTGAAATGGTCCTCGCTTTTCAAGCAGGAGGACGACGGCGATCTGGTCGGTTACTCTGTTAATTATGCGATTGACCTGCAGACTGACGGCGGCGCATGGCAGACGGTACTCAATACAAGTGTGACCGGAAAAACGACGTCTGGTTACGAGCGCAGCCACCGTATCGATTTACCGCAGGCTGGCAGCACCTGGACAATCAGACTGCGTAAGATTACTTCTGATGCCAACAGCGCGAAGATCGGCGACACGATGACGCTGCAGAGCTTCACTGAGGTGGTTGACGCCAAGTTACGCTATCCCAACACAGCGCTACTCTACATCGAATTCGATTCCAGCCAGTTTAACGGCTCAATCCCGCAGATATCCTGCGAACCACGCGGCCGCGTTATCCGCGTTCCTGATACTTACGACCCCGAAACCCGCACCTATAGTGGTACATGGACCGGGGCGTTCAAGTGGGCGTGGACAGATAATCCAGCCTGGATTTTTTACGATCTGGTTGTCACCGACCGTTTCGGACTGGGTGATCGTCTTACTGCTGCGAATATTGATAAATGGACGCTTTATCAAGTGGCGCAATATTGTGATCAGCAGGTGCCCGACGGTAAAGGCGGTAGCGGCACAGAGCCGCGCTATATCTGTAATGTATACGTTCAGGAAAGAAACGACGCCTATACAGTGCTGAGGGACTTTGCTGCCATATTCAGGGGGATGACGTACTGGGGCGGAGATCAGATTGTAGCACTGGCGGATATGCCCCGCGATGTGGACTTCAGCTACACACGTGCGAACGTTATTGATGGGCGGTTTAATTATGCGAGCAGCACGTCAAAAACACGATATACATCTGCGCTTGTATCATGGTCCGATCCGGACAATGCCTATGCAGATGCGATGGAGCCAGTTTTTGAGCAGGCACTTGTGGCGCGTTACCGAGGGTTTAACCAGCTCGAAATGACAGCCATCGGTTGTACCCGACAGTCGGAGGCGAACAGGAAAGGGCGCTGGGGGATTCTGACAAACAATAAGGATCGCGTGGTTTCGTTTGATGTTGGGCTTGACGGAAACATTCCGCAGCCGGGCTACATCATTGCCGTGGCAGACGAGCTGCTTTCCGGAAAGGTTATGGGCGGCCGCATCAGCGCCGTTAACGGTCGCGTTATCAAACTTGACCGCGTGGCAGATGCAGCAGCGGGTGACCGCCTTATTCTCAACCTACCCTCCGGAGCGTCGCAGAGCAGGACCATTCAGGCTGTGAACGGGGAATCAGTCACAGTCACCACGGCATACAGTGAAACGCCACAAACCGAAGCTGTTTGGGTGGTTGACTCGGACGAGCTCTATGCGCAGCAGTATCGTGTTGTCAGCGTCTCTGATAACGGGGATGGTACTTTCTCAATCACCGGCGCGTCGCACGACCCGGATAAATATGCCCGTATCGATACCGGAGCCATCATTGACCAGCGGCCGGTGAGCGTGATCCCGCCGGGCAACCAGTCGCCGCCTGCGAACATCGTGATCAGCTCGTTTTCTGTGGTGCAGCAAAATATCAGCGTCGAAACGATGCGCGTGAGCTGGGACCAGGCGCAGAACGCTATCGCCTATGAAGCGCAATGGCGCCGCAACGACGGAAACTGGGTTAACGTGCCGCGCAGCTCCACCACGTCATTCGACGTCCCCGGGATTTATGCAGGGCGCTACCTGGTGCGCGTGCGCGCAATCAATGCCGCAGAAATCTCGTCCGGATGGGGCTATTCAGAAGAGAAAACGCTGACGGGGAAAGTGGGCAACCCACCGAAGCCGGTTGGCTTCATCGCTTCTGAAAACGTGGTATTCGGTATCGAGCTGAACTGGGGATTCCCGGCTAATACCGACGACACGCTGAAGACGGAAATTCAGTACAGCCTGACCGGTACCGAGGACGATGCGATGCTGCTGGCCGATGTGCCTTATCCGCAGCGCAAATATCAGCAGATGGGCCTTAAGGCTGGGCAGATTTTCTGGTACCGCGCGCAGCTGGTGGACCGCAGCGGCAACGAATCAGGGTACACAGAATGGGTGCGAGGACAGGCCAGCATCGATGTTTCCGACATCACAGATGTGATCCTGGAGGAAATTAAAGACTCCGATACGTTCAAAGACCTGATCGAGAACGCGGTGGACAGCAATGAAAAAATTGCTGGCATGGCTGACGACATCAAACAGGCCAACGATGAACTTGAGCTGCAGGCGCTGGCCATCAAAGAAAATGCTGACGGGCTGGCCCAGGCCGAAGTTAAGATTGATGAAATTTCTGTCTCTATGGACGGCATGACGGGCGGGGTGAAGAACTCAGCCATTGCCATTATCCAGAACGGGCTGGCGCAGGTGGCCACGCGTAAAAGGCTATCCGCAACGGTCGCCGGTAACAGTGCGCAGCTGGATCGTATTGATGAGGTAATCGTTAACGAGAAGGAGGCAACGGCGCGCTCGCTGCTGAGCCTGCAGACGGACGTCAACGGTAACAAGGCATCCATCAACAGCCTGAATCAGACGTTCTCCGACTATCAGCAGGCTACGGCCACGCAGATAAACGGCATAACGGCGACGGTGAACGGGCATACCTCAGCCATTACAACTAACGCTCAGGCGATAGCGAACGTAAATGGCGACCTGAGCGCGATGTACAACATCAAGGTTGGCGTCTCCAGCAACGGGCAGTATTACGCCGCGGGGATGGGGATCGGCGTTGAGAATACGCCATCCGGCATGCAGTCGCAGGTTATCTTCCTGGCTGACCGTTTCGCGGTGACTCACCAGGCCGGAGCGACCGTTACGCTTCCGTTCGTTATTCAGAACGGGCAAACGATAATCCGGGACACAGTCATTGGTGATGGGACAATCAGCAACCTAAAAATCGGCAGCTACATCCAGTCGACAACCTGGGACGGGACAGGGAACGTTGGCTGGCATATCAACAAATCCGGTTATGCAACATTCAATAATGTGACCATCCGTGGAACTGTGTATGCAACCAATGGGAGTTTTACCGGAGAGATAAATGCAACGAGTGGAAAATTCAAAGGCACGGTTGAGGCAACAAGTTTCATTGGCGACGTAGCTAACGGTTATGTGTTTGCAGATACGGAAATGACTGCGGGAAATACCGATACAAAAAGGTCGTTCAGATATACTGACAGCACTACAGGCTCCCTGGACAAACAAGTACTCGTTATGTGTATGATTGATTCATATCGTCCAGCTACAGCAGGCACTGCGAGAGTAACGGTCACTATCGCAGGTGCATCTAAACAGTTTGTCGTTCAGTTAAGTAATCAAGGGGTTTCTGCATACAGCACAACAGATTGCTCAGCAATTATATTTTCTGTAAGAACATCAGCCAGAGTAGTTGATTGCTCTATTGTTGCGAGGGCTGAAGGTGGTGGCGTATCAATTAAATCGCCTGCGATGTTAATTATGCGAGGCACCGGTTCGTTTACACAGTTGTAATTACGATAATGAATTTACTGTTCTCAAACCCGCTATTTGGCGGGTTTTTTATTGTCTGGAGAAAATATGCTTTATAACACTGGAACTATAGCCATTAACGGAAATACTGCAACTGGCACCGGCACGAACTGGACAGCACCAGCCAGCCAGGTCCGCGCTGGCCAGACGATTATCGTGATGTCTAACCCGGTACAGCTGTTCCAGATTTCAACCGTGAACAGCGCCACGTCAATGACAGTTACGCCTAGCGCTTCCCCGGCGCTGAGCGGCCAGAAGTATGGAATCCTTGTGTCAGACAATATCTCGGTCGACGGCCTTGCGCAGGCCATGTCACAGCTCATCAAAGAGTACGACGAGAATATTGGCGCGTGGGAGACGTTCGCCACCACCTCGGCGAACCAGAGCATCACCGTTACTATCAACGGCAGCCCTGTAACGATCCCCGGAATCGGTAAACTTGCGCAGAAAGGGAGCAATGGTGCGCTTGCAATCGCCGACGGCGGGACCGGGGCAACGAAGGCAGAAGACGCTCGCACAAACCTCGGTTTAGGAGATACCAATACAGCGAACTTCGCAAGCCTCGAAATTGGTGCCAAAAAAGCCTCTACTGCCAGCTACGTTGATTTCCATTTCTTGGGCACTAATGACTATGACGCGCGCATCCTGTGCGGCGGCAACTCTAATGGTGCGATAGGGAAAGGAGACTTCACATTCTACGGCGGAAAATACGTTTTCATTGGCGACAGCTTCGAATTTCGTAACCCTATTACCTGTCAGAACAGCATTAGCGCCTCTGCAAAAATTGCGACCACTTCTGATATGGAGTGCAAAACTAAAATTGCTGTTTTAGCTTCAGCTGACAATCAAAATGCCCACCTGTGGTTTTATGGTACCGGAGGGGCATCCAGGGGGGTAATTTATTCCAGCCAAACAGGAATTATTCAGATCCGACCTGACAACAATGATAATGGCGGCTCTAACGGTTACTCGTTTGCATTTGGAGCCGATGGTAAGTTTACCTGTGTCACGATGAATCAGACCTCGGATGAGCGAGTAAAATTCGATAAAGAGCCCATCAGTAACGCTCTTGATAAGATTTGTTCCCTGACGGGTTATACGTTCGGCATCCAACTGACTGAATCGGAATCGGTGCACAGCGCAGGCATTATCGCTCAGGATTTAGAAAAAGTGTTGCCCGTTGCTGTGAGTTCTGGCGCAAACGGCATTACTCCGACCGGAGAAGAGATTAACGATCTCAAAACCGTGGACTACAGCGCAATGAGCGCACTGTATGTTGAGGCCATGAAGGAGCTGGCCAACCGGGTAAAAAGCATAGAGAGTGAGCTTGCCGGACTCAAAGCCCGATCCGCGATATAGTGTATTAGCTCAGACTTGACCTGACAGTTTTATCTGGCAGCAGACTATCAAATCTGACAGTCTGCTTTGAGCGATGAGCGGATGTTAATTTGGGGTTGTACGCCGGAACCGCCGAAAATTCCGTGACGAATAATTTTTGCGGTTGTCTGCCTGTACGTAAGACCGCCGTCAACCGGACAGTAAAGAAATGGCCGTTTGGAACGAAAAATCACTGACCGCAGCGTCTCACATAGCTGGTAGGGATAAATTCTCACTCACGGCACCATAAACGTACACGTCAGCACATGCAAAACATGCTTCAAAATTCGACTAATTCACTGCGCCAGTAATTTCGGCGGTTCCTGCAAAGAACCCCTATATTATGCGAATTGTTAATTAACACTGAGCAGCATTATTTTTCCTGTGTATCATCATTCAAATCTGGTGCAGTCCGAAGTACATTCGTGAAGTTGAGAAGCATTTTTTTTGTGCCAAAAGTGAACATCTCAGAGATTTCAGATGAAATGCTATCCCAAATAAAAATGATATGCCTCAAATACTCAACAACTCCAGGCCGGTTCAATGTACCTTCGATAAGATAATGTTCAGGAATACCCTCCATTATTCCAGTCTTTCTTATCCAGAACAGTCCAACCCTGTTGGCCGATTCAACACCTGCAAGCACATAACTACGACGTTGATCTGTGTTTGTAATAGAAAGTATTTCAAAAATTAAAGGCACGATCATTTCAAGCCTTACGAATGGCCTAGGATGTGTACCAACTGGTTCTGTTTGAACCTCATAAAATTTTTCGCCTTGAAAACGGTGTAACATTAATGATATACCACATGTCAAAAAGCAAATTGCCAATTCGCAATTTTCATTAATGGCAAGTTGTCGAACAATTTCTACTACACACATGTATGTGGAAAAATAATCGGCTGCAAGTTCAGTTGCGTGCCAAATGGCAGATGCATCGTTATTGTCTGATGATAAATTATTTAAGTGAATTTCAGACATTACATTAATATCGGAGCTATACCTGTTCCTTATAAATAAATGACCCTGAGTTAAGTGTCCTAACTCATGAAAAAAAACCCATGTCAAACCTGCTAGAAAAATGTTTTTAGTGAAATTAGTTTTATCCCACTCATCTCTTAATGTGGTAAAGTTGGTTTGCCCGTTAAACCACATATCATAAGCTTCGTCATCTTTACCCGAGTGAACATAATCTACAAAAGCAGCAGCATCATCATATAATGATCGGATTAATTTATATGTGATTGATATAGCATGCCTTGGTGGTTCATCACGCTCTGAGTAAACTAAAGCTCTTGCGTTCACAATATCTGTAGTTTCAAATTGTAAAGCGAGACTGCCATTAATTTCTTTATAGTAATGATCATTCAAATCTTCAGTAATAGAAGACAAAACACTTGTAGCCCAGTTGTATAGCGCGATACTTTCCATTTGGCACCATTAGAAAATTTGTTATGTATTTCTATTTTTTGAAAAATCACTTTTTAAAAAGTGGCCATATGCATAACTGAAAACTGCGTTGTCACTGTCAAAATCATTTGACGTTATGGCTTCCCATCCCCTCAACCACTTGTGCCTAATGCGCCACTTATGGGGTCCGCTTGGAAAACGGAAAATAGCCTACGTTAAGCCTGTTTTTTAAGCAAGCATGACAGGCAGTTTTGAGCGAAAAGCGGACCTTTGTGATTAGAGCGCAATCGTTTTGACTGAACCGGTGTAGCATTATTTCAATAATTTTGACATTAGCTCAAAAAACGTAGGCAAATCGCGAGTGAAAGAGAAGGATGCGTTAATAGCCTTGCGCGCGATTAAACCATCAATAAAGGCAAAAAGGATTATCGTGACTTCCTCAAGGTGAATATCCTTGCGAAACTCTCCCGCCGCAATACCGTCCGCGATAATTCCCGCAATACTTTGCCGCATGACGGTATCACTGGAGATATACGTTTTCTGCAATTCAGGGTTCCGCGCAGACTCCGCCATGATTTCAACCCACAGCTGATGGGTAACCGGATAGCCTACATCGCTTATGCACGAAGTAACCTGCGCGCAAAGGCGCTCGTAGTAAGTGCCGTTAGACGGAGCACTATGAGCGGTCAAAGCAGAATTTTGCTCTTCAAGAACGATTGCCTTGATAAGGTCATCCTTGCTTTTGAAGTACGTGTACATCGCTCCCTGGCTGATCCCTGCCCGGGTAGAAATTTCACGTACGCTTGTCGCACTAAAGCCTTTTTCTGCAAAGCAGGCTGCGGCAGCGGTAATCAGCTTATGGTAGGTTTCGGTTTTCTTTAACATGTTGACTACTATTTTTTAATCCAGGGCACCGGCGTAAACGCGTTTTTTTCTGGAGCCAGTGTTGAACTCTGACCCCAGAATCAGATATTACTTCATAAGCGGTAACGCACTGAGCATATTCTTCAGATTCAGCATATCCCAGGGTAAATGTTCAGCAAGTGTAAGGCCGACAGGTTCCGCTTTTGAGGTTGCCTGAGCTATCAGATTCAGAACATCGTCAATGGATAGTTTACCTTCTGCAACATCACCAAAGTCATGTACTCCTCTGCCGGGCATGGCGAAAAGAACCGAACGGAACAGTGACGGATCGAGAACGTCCAGATCTATGTGTATTGCCAGATGTTCAATATTTTCTCTCTTGATCCATTCAGTGACGTCTTTAGCGTCGTTTTTAACCTTTTCAGGACCTATCGTCTCAATGCCATGATTGGCAAGGTATTCAGATTCATAAGGCAGTGGATCGTGGATACCTGCAATCATTATTTTTGTAGGGTTAAGTCTGGTTGATACATGAGCAACTAAATCCTTATCACCGGTTCCAATTAGCGCTCCAAGAACATGGGCATGGGCGTTCGGATATTGTCTTGCAGTCTGCACGTCAGGATGAGAGTCAATCCAGAGCACACCCAGTTTATCACCGTATTTATTGAGGAGATGGGCAAAAGGAGCCAGTGACACCAGGCAATCGCCACCAAAAACGACAATTGAATCGGGATCATGTTTCTTAATCAGAGCGGCTGCATCGCTTTGCTGCCTGACAATTTGAGGCTTAGCAGTGATGCCATCCACTTTATCAAGCGGCTCCGCTGTGGGCTCATCTACAGGAACTGACTCAACGGGGCCATCCGATTCGGGGGAAAGATACGAGAGAAGAAGCGACCCAAGATGATAGGGGGGATTATTACCACCCTGCCATTGTGGAAATAAAAGTCTGAGCGTTTTACTAGTCATAATTTACCTTCGCTTGTTTTAACAACGGACTGATTTGAGTGAGTCACCACCCATAATTGAATGAACGCTCATTCATTTTTGCGCACTCATCGTTTTCACGCAAGCAGCACGGCACATTAAGTTAACCTAAAGGGAAAAAATCATTTCTGCAGACTGGTTTCAACCAAAGTCCGCTTATGGCACAGAGCGGACTGTCAGCTTAGGTTAAGCCCTGTGCAGCAACTTGCACACGGAGGGAAATTGATAGCTAATACCTGTATTGACCAATAGAGCTGTCAATATGATACTGTGTTTATGTACAGTATTTTGTGGGGTGAATATGCCACGCACAGCAGATATACAGACAGCATTTCAATCGGCTATACAGCTTAATCCAAAGGGCTACCGCTACCTGAGCACTGACAGCTTCATCGGGAAATTGAGGGAGTTCAGCTGGCACTTTAGCCGTGCCGATGCAAACGCATGGATTGAGCGTTACCAGCCTGACTTCGCCGACAAGACCACCGACGGCAGTGATAACCGTTACTGGATCCTGCGCAACATGGGGAGGGTTTTCTAATGGGATTTCCCTCGCCGGCCATGGATTACGTTGAGCAACGATTATCACCTGTCGTTCTCTGCAGTATAGGACCTGATAGCAGGGTGCTTGAAACTGAAGTTGGGTACGCAGTCATTGAGCCTGTTACGAAGAAGACACAGGGTGATGTGTTGTTGATCCTCTGTGACGGGCATACGCAATTCGCAAAATTGATGGGGAAGGCACTCATCACTGATGATGGGGAGGCGATAGAGGGAACCGCTCTGGAAGAGGTTGGGGTCTTAGGGCGGGTAACGTTTTTTATACACCGTACACAACAAGATGATTGCCCGGTCATGTAGTGCAAAATGACGTGAATAATTCCCCCATTTTTCCCCAATACTTCCCCGTGCGAAATTTAGACAAGAAAAAACCAGCCGTAAAAGGCTGGTTTTAAATGTGTTTTTGGTCGGCACGAGAGGATTTGAACCTCCGACCCCCGACACCCCATGTCAGTGATGAATATTGGAATAGAACTCGTATCCTCGATTTACTACTCCGATGATGATACTGATTACAGCGGCACCAATGATGAGTGGGTGTTCTTTTGCTCTAGTCAATAGCCAATATGGATGGAAGCTTCTTGGCTTATACCAACGAGAATTTGTTTCGAGGCTTTTGTCATTAATTCGTTCGGCTATGTTGCATAAGATATCCACTTTGCGGAGAGTGGACATTTCTAGTTTTCTATACTCACCATTAACATATGCATCAGCTTCTTCTTGGCCTGTCATAACGTCTTTATCAGCAATATTATTCTTTTCAACAAGTGCCATCAATCTTCCGGCCCTGCCGTTTTTTGCTGTATGATCTATATAGTTACGTCCGTAAATTGAAGTTGTTGCTCTTGCAAGATCCAACTTTCTATCGTCTGTCAGCACAAATGGTTCTCCGCCAAGCACTGCATATCTATGCTGCAAGGCCTGAAAACCATAGTTATTATCACGCATGTTCCAATGAAGGAAAGTGCAGTTGCCGTAACGCTTTAAAAAGGCGAAGAAATTATCAAGAAGGTCCTTCTCGAGAATATCAAGATTAGCCGGATTTGATATGTCGAGCTTCAGTAGCTCAGCTGACCGATTTAGCGCCCAGTGGTCTGTTTGTGCATTGCCTAAGTTACGCACAGCTATCGATGTTATCCTAGTCGACTTTCCGCCATGAACATCATAAAAAGATTCGCATGAATAATGGATTACATAGCAATGTAATGCATTAGCGAAACATTTATGTATAGAGGCAACGCTTTCTTCACGATCTTTGATTTGTTGTTTGATTGACGAAGACATTTTGAACCTCTATGCAAAAAAACCCGCATAAGCGGGCTTTCATGTCACTCGGGAGCCGCGGCTCCTTTGCGTATCCTTTTTTGTCCCCTCACCGTCTGGTCGGTGTCCTGCTGAGACTACTAACTTCCTGTTATTGCCAGTGACGTCCTATCACTGTCCAATCATGATTGGTGGAGCTGGCGGGAGTTGAACCCGCGTCCGAAATTTCTACATCCTCGGTACTACATGCTTAGTTTGTCTTTACATTCGCACGCCAGCTGCGGACAGACACGCCACTAACGAACTAGCCTGATTAGTTTTAGCACTTCAACCCCAGGCAGGGCATCCGCGCGATCTCTTTTGGGTTTGACCTCTCTTGATCCCCGTCTTAAGAGCGGAAGCTAGGGAGAGAGGGCTCTTAGCAGGTTATTAAGCTGCTAAAGCGTAGTTTTCGTCGTTTGCGACTATTTTTTTGCGGCTTTTTACGAGGCAAACCGCCCCTCGGCATGCACCTTGGGTTTCGCAAATCCCGTCGAATCCAGAATCAGCCCCAATAGTGTTGAACTGAGTATACCAGATTTCACTTCCTGGTTACCAGCCCGAAACGCTAACTTATTGAATAGTACAATAAGTGCGCAGAATCAACGTCCTGCGTTTTTCATGATACGTGCTTTGTCGAGCTGCCACTCACGTTCTTTCAGATCAGTACGCTTGTCGTGCTGTTTCTTACCTTTTGCAACGCCGATTTTCACTTTGCACCAGGCATTTTTCCAGTACATAGAGAGCGCAACCACGGTAAAGCCTTCACGGTTGATACGTCCGTAGAGGGATTCCAGTTCACGCTTGTTCAGCAGCAGTTTACGGGTGCGCGTTGGATCGCACACGTAGTGTGAAGAGGCGACGGTCAGCGGCGTAAAGTTCGCGCCGAACAGGAAGGCTTCGCCATCTTTCAGGATCACGTAGCTATCGCCAATGTTTGCCTTCCCGGCACGCAGCGATTTCACTTCCCAGCCCTGTAACGCAAGGCCAGCTTCGAATTCTTCTTCGATGAAATACTCGTGACGAGCACGCTTGTTTTGCGCAATGGTCGCCGAGCCTGGTTTATGTGCTTTTTTCTTCGTCATAGTTGTCGTAAAGCCGTCGGTAATCTGATTTCAAAAAGTCACCTCATCGCGTCCTGTGAGGTCTAACGCGCTATATTAGCACGAGATGAGGCTTAGCGTTTTTTTAACAGGTGATAAATGTTATAATTTGTCGGTTGTGTGACCATGGAAAATGCTATGCCTCAGATTAGCCGTACTGCGCTTGTCCCTTACAGCGCGGAACAAATGTATCAGTTAGTGAACGATGTTAACGCTTATCCGCAGTTTATTCCGGGATGTACCGGCAGCCGGGTGCTGGAATCTGGCCCGACTCAGATGACTGCGGCAGTCGATGTCTCCAAAGCGGGGATCAGCAAGACGTTCACCACCCGCAATACGCTGACCGATAATCAGAGTATTTTGATGCATCTGGTGGATGGCCCGTTTAAAAAGTTGATGGGCGGCTGGAAGTTTACGCCTCTGAGCGCGGATGCCTGCCGGATCGAATTCCATCTGGATTTTGAGTTTACCAATAAGCTGATTGAGCTGGCATTCGGCCGCATCTTTAAAGAGCTGGCTTCCAATATGGTTCAGGCATTCACCACCCGCGCCAAAGAGGTTTACAGTGTCGCATAAGATTGCCGTGGAAGTGGTGTACGCGCTACCGGAGAAGCAATACCTGCAGCGCGTAACCCTGGAAGAGGGGGCGACCGTTGAGGCAGCTATTCGTGCTTCCGGCATACTGGAACTGCGTAGCGACATTGACCTGGCGAAGAATAAAGTCGGGATTTATAGCCGTCCGGTAAAGCTTGCTGATGCGCTGAAGGATGGCGATCGGGTTGAGATTTATCGTCCGCTGATTGCTGATCCGAAAGAGCTGCGCCGTCAGCGAGCGGAAAAATCGGGTAAGTAACGCTTTCTCCCCCGGTGGCGCTTCGCTTACCGGGGCTACGATTCTGCGTAAGAATTCAGATACAAAAAAGGTGCTCATTGAGCACCTTTTTGCGTTTCTGACGATGGATTATTTGGTCAGGGCAGGCTTGTTGTCGATGTTGGTCAACACACCGGCGCTGCTGAAAGTCAGCGTCAGGGTCTGCTGGGTCACGTCTTCATGGCCTGGCTGCTGACGGAATACATAGAACCAGGTATTTGTGCCGAATGGATCGGACATCATCGGGGTTCCCAGTGCATAAGCGACCTGCTGTTGTGTCATCCCCACACGGATTTTGGACACATCGTTAGGGGTAAGGTAGTTCCCCTGGTTGATGTCAGGACGGTAAACCACTTTCTCCAGAGTGGAACAGCCTGCGGTCAACATCAGAAGAACCGCTGCGGCAGCGGTCAGCATTTTACAACGCATAGTGATTTGATTCCTTTTCGGGCCCGAGCAGAACGCGGCTCATATGTAATATGCCGATGATAATAGACCTTGCCCCACTTTGAAACCGGTCTGGCGGCGTTTTTGTTGTTCTCTATGACCCTGAGATCCCGAAAAAGTTTATGCCGCCAGCAGTTCTTTCGCGTTTGCGAGGGTGTTACGGGTGACTTCGCTACCACCAAGCAGGCGTGCCAGCTCCTGCAAGCGGGAGCGTTTATCCAGCGGTTTCATGTGCGTTTCGGTCATTTCGCCATCCGTTTCTTTGCTAACGATAAAGTGATGATGACCACAGCCCGCAACCTGCGGCAGGTGGGTAACGCACATGACTTGCGTTGATTCACCCAGCTGACGTAACAGTTTACCCACCACGGCAGCCGTCGGACCGCTGATCCCTACGTCTACTTCATCGAAAATCAGCGCCGGAGTTTCCATCTTACGTGCGGTAATTACCTGAATCGCCAGGGCGATACGCGACAGCTCGCCGCCCGAGGCGACTTTAGAAATCGCCTGTAAAGGCTGTCCCGGGTTCGTGGTTACGCGGAATTCGATGCGATCTGCACCTTCCGCCGTCAGGTGATTCTCTTCGAAGCGGACATCGATAGTGAACACGCCGTGCGGCATGGCCAGCGCGTGCATGCTTTCGGTGATGTGCTGGCTTAATTCCTGCGCATAGTGCAGGCGTATATCATGCAGCTGTTTCGCCGTGGCCAGTGCCTGCTGGTGGTGCAGGTTCACCGCCAGAGATAGCGTTTCCTGTGAGTCAGCCTGATCGTCGAGCTGCTGTTGCTCATCAAGCAGAGACTGATAGAAGACGGGGAGCTCTTCCGGCGTAATGTGGTGCTTACGCGCCAGCGAAATCTGACGGGAAATACGCTGCTCAAGTTCGAACAAACGGTTCGGGTCGAGATCCAGACGTTCACAGTAGTGGCGCAGCTCGTCACCGGCTTCAGAGATTTGAATCGCAGCCTCTTCAAGCATGTCCAGTACGCCAGAAAGTTTGCTGTCCATTCCTGCCAGTTCAGTCATCAGCTGGCGCACGTTATAAAGCTGGCTTTGAAGATTGACGTCTTCGCCATCGGCCAGCAGGTTCAGCGCGGTCTGGCTGGTTGAGAGCAGGTGGCCGCTGTTGGCCAGACGTTTGTATTCTTCGTCGATCTGCTCAAACTCACCCGCCTGCGGGGCAAATTCGTTTAGCTCTTTTAATTGATATTCCAACAGCTCCGCGCGGGCAGTCCGCTCCTGGCTCTGCTGCTGATGCTGCGCGAGTTCACGGCAGCTCAGGTGCCACTGGCGATAGTGCTCCGCCATCAGCTGAGTAAGTGCGTGCTCACCTGCATAGCCATCAAGCAGGGCTTTCTGCTGCTCGGGCTTGATGAGCTGCTGGTGCGCGTGCTGACCGTGGATCTGGATAAGCAGCTGGCCGAGCTCGCGGAGCTGTGAAAGAGGGACCGCTGTACCGTTGATAAAGCCACGGGACCGTCCGTCGCTGCTGATCACGCGGCGAAGTAAACACTCACGCCCGTCTTCAAGCTGGTTCGCTTCCAGCCAGCGCAGCGCTGCTGGGGTGTCTTTCAGGGAGAAGCGGGCGCAGAGGTCTGCACGGGTTGCGCCCCGGCGCACCATGTCACCCTCTGCGCGGCCGCCAAGGCACAAGCCGAGGGCATCAATGGCAATGGATTTACCTGCGCCGGTTTCCCCGGTAATCGCCGTCATGCCGCTGTGGAAGTCGATTTCAAGCTCACGAACAATGGCAAAGTTGCTGATGGTCAGTTGTGCCAGCATAATTGTTTTCCTGTATGAAAAACCATAACTGTGTTTACATACAGTATAAACTGGTTTTTTATACAGTAAAGTGCTGGATGCAAAATCAGAACAATTTTTTTGACCAGCCAAGCTTGGAGCTTAATGTGTTGAAATAACTGTAATCTTTCGGGTGGATAAGATTCAGGTGGTAATCACAGCGGCGGATGAGCACGTCTTCCCCTTCCTGGATGGGCAGTGCGATTTGGCTGTCGCAGCTGATCTCAAGATCATTACGGCGATGCGAGAAGCGCAGGCGTATCGTGCTGTCACCGTTAATCACCAGCGGTCGGGCGGAGAGCGTGTGCGGGAACATCGGCACCAGAGTGATGGCATCAAGCGACGGCGTCAGGATTGGCCCCCCGGCGGAGAGCGAGTAGGCGGTAGAGCCCGTCGGCGTCGAGATGATCAGCCCGTCCGAGCGCTGCGAGAAGGCAAAGATTTCGTCGATATAAACTTCGAACTCAATCATGTGCGCCACTTTACCGGGGTGGAGAACCACTTCGTTAATAGCGGTGCTGATGCGCTTCGGGCAGTCCTGCTGGCAGACCTGCGCTTCAAGCAGAAAACGTTTTTCACTAATATAGTGGCCTTCCAGCACGTCGGCAAGCTGCTGTTGGGCGTTATCCGGGTCGAGGTCGGTCAGGAAACCGAGATTGCCGCGGTTGATGCCGATAACCTTAATGTCGTAGCGAGCCAGGGTCCTGGCCGCACCCAGCATATTGCCGTCGCCGCCGACCACCACGGCGAGATCCGCCTGTTGGCCGATTTCCGCCAGCGTGCCGGTTTTGACGCCCTTAAGCTGCAGCTCCTGGGCAATTTGTTGCTCAACCATCACTTCATAGCCTTTGCCACACAGCCAGCGATACAACATTTCATGTGTCGTCAATGCGGTAGGGTGACGCGGATGCCCGACGATCCCAATACACCTGAAATGATTATTCATTTTCTGGAGGTCCTTGTGCCTGATGAATGATGACAATCTGTCTTGTTCCCTTGAATCCCGGAAACTGATCCCCATAATAAGCGAAGTTAGCGAGATGAATGCAGAAAAACGCGGAGAAATTCATGAGTAGTAAAGAACAGAAAACGCCTGAGGGGCAAGCCCCTGAAGAAATTATCACGGAACAGCACGATAACGTTGAGGCCGTAGAGTCAGACGCGTCTGCTGAGCAGGTGGACCCGCGTGATGAAAAAATTGCCAATCTGGAAGCTCAGCTGGTAGAAGCGCAAAATCGTGAACGCGATGGCGTGCTGCGCATCAAAGCGGAAATGGAAAACCTGCGTCGCCGTACTGAACTGGACGTAGAAAAAGCGCATAAATTTGCGCTGGAGAAATTCGTCAACGAACTGCTGCCGGTGATCGATAGCCTGGATCGCGCGCTGGAAGTGGCGGATAAAGCGAATCCTGACAACGCGGCCATGATCGAAGGTATTGAACTGACGCTGAAATCCATGCTTGATGTTGTAGGTAAGTTTGGCGTGGAAGTGATTGCCGATACCAACGTACCGCTGGATCCAAACGTTCACCAGGCGATTGCGATGGTGGAGTCAGAAGACGTTGAAGCCGGTAAAGTGCTGGGCGTGATGCAGAAAGGTTATACCCTGAACGGCCGTACTATTCGCGCCGCGATGGTGACGGTGGCGAAAGCGAAAGCGTAATTTGCCTGCCCGTAGTGCCGGGTGGCGTCTTCGCCTTACCCGGCCTACAACATTACTCGGCGATACTTTCGCGTAGCGGTTTAACGGGCAGGACCTTCACCTGCTTAATCATGTTGTCCTGTACGTCCAGGATATCAATATCGTATTGCTCAATTCGAACCCGCGTACCTGCCGCCGGGATCTCTTCCAGCGCTTCCAGAATCATGCCGTTCATCGTCCGTGCTTCATCTTCCGGCAGATGCCAGTTAAAGGCTTTGTTCAGTTCACGGATGTTCGCGCTGCCGTCAATCAGCACAGAGCCATCGTTTTGCGGCGTCACTTCTTCTGCAAGGGAAGGGGACATTGAGGTCGTGAAGTCACCGACAATCTCTTCCAGAATATCTTCGACCGTTACCAGCCCCTGAATATCGCCGTACTCATCGACCACCAGGCCGACTTTCTTCTTATTGCGCTGAAACTTCACCAGCTGCGTGCTGAGGGGAGTGCCTTCCGGCACGTAATAAATCTCGTCAGCGGCGCGGAGCATGACCTCTTTGGTGAACTCGTTTTTCTCAGTCATCAGGCGATAGGCTTCACGCACGCGCAGCATGCTGATGGCGTCATCCAGCGAGTCGCGGTAAAGCACAATGCGTCCGTGCGGTGAGTGCGTCAGCTGACGAACAATGGCCTTCCAGTCGTCGTTGATATCAATCCCGACGATTTCGTTACGGGGCACCATGATGTCGTCAACGCTCACCTTTTCCAGATCCAGCACCGACAGGAGCATATCCTGGTTGCGACGGGAGATCTGCGAGCGGGATTCATTCACGATGGTGCGCAGCTCGTCTTTGCTGAGCGCGCTGCTGATGGTGACGTCCGCTTTGATACCGACCATGCGCATCAGCAGGCGAGTGACCATATTCAGCAGCCAGACCAGCGGCATCATCAGAATTAACAGCGGCGCCAGCAGGAAGCTGCTCGGATAGGCAACCTTCTCCGGATAAAGCGCGGCGACGGTTTTTGGCAGGACCTCAGCAAACACCAGAACCACAAACGTCAGTACCCCGGTCGCAATGGCGACGCCGGCGTTGCCGTACAGGCGCATCCCGACGATGGTGCCCAGCGCAGAGGCGAGTATGTTCACGAGGTTGTTCCCGATAAGCACCAGGCTAATCAGGCGGTCTGGCTTGCGCAGCAGCTTTTCAACACGACGTGCGGCGCGGTTACCCTGCTTAGCGCGGTGACGTAACCGATAGCGGTTCAGCGTCATCATGCCGGTTTCCGAGCCGGAGAAATAGGCGGAGATGACCACCATGACGATCAGCGTAACGATCAGCGTGGTGGTAGAGATGTGTTCCAGGGGGAACTCCTTTGTTACTTAGCCAGCAAATTGCTGTATGAAGCGGCTGCCAAAATAGGCAAGAGTAAGAATGCCTGCGCCCGCTACGTTGAACCAGACCACGCGACGACCGCGCCAGCCTTCATGATAATGGCCCCATAACAGGACAATATAGACAAACCACGCGATGATGGAGAGGACCGCTTTATCGATATTCTCCACGCTGAACAGGTTCTTCATATAAAACAGTCCAGTGCAGAGCGTTAACGTCAGCAGAACCACACCCACCTGAGTGATGTGGAACATCTTACGCTCTATCACCATCAGCGGCGGCATCTCATGATTAAAGGCCAGCTTTTTGTTCTTCAACTGGTAGTCAATCCAGGCAAGCTGCATGGCGTAGAGCGCGGCAATGATCAGCGTCGCGTATGAGAACAGCGACAGGCCAATATGCACTAACATTCCCGGCGTGGCTTCCAGATGCGTAATGAATTCATTAGGCATGAAGGTGGCTAAGGCGAGGTTGATCAGCGCAAAGGCGTATATGATCGGCAGCAGCAGCCAGCCTCGGTTCTTGGAGGCGACAATGGTCATTACCGTACAGATCATCAGGCTGACCAGCGAGCCCACGTTCAATACGCTCAGGTTTTGCACGCTGCCGTCGCCAGGAATGATGCGCGATTCCAGCGCAAAAGCATGGCTTATCAGTGCGATCACCGCCGAAAGAATAGCCATGCGCCGCCAGCCGCTGTTTTTTTGCAGCAGGCCAGGAATGATCAGCGCGAGGCTGACAGAGTAGGCAACAAGGGCGATCAGTGCGAAAACAGGCATATAGGCGTCGACAGTTGTCTTAATAAGAAAGAGAAGCAGTATAACGTTACGTGACGCGTGCTCCAACCGTTGCATAACAACAAAGGCGCCTTCATGTTATACTCCGGCAAAATTCTGTGTATGTGTCGCTCATGCGACCCAACGTTTCTACCCCAGGCGAGAGACAATGTTTGATAATTTAACCGATCGTTTGTCGCGCACGCTGCGCAACATCAGCGGCCGCGGACGCCTTACCGAAGAAAATGTTAAAGAGACGCTGCGCGAAGTTCGCATGGCGCTGCTCGAAGCCGACGTGGCGCTGCCGGTCGTGCGTGATTTTATCAGCCGCGTTAAAGAGAAAGCGGTTGGTCATGAAGTTAACAAAAGCCTGACCCCGGGCCAGGAATTCGTCAAAATCGTTCGCCAGGAACTGGTTGCGGCGATGGGCGAAGAAAACCAGGTATTGAACCTGGCCGCTCAGCCTCCGGCTGTTGTGCTGATGGCGGGCCTGCAGGGTGCGGGTAAAACGACCAGCGTCGGTAAGCTGGGTAAATTCCTGCGCGAGAAGCACAAGAAAAAAGTGCTGGTGGTATCTGCCGACGTGTATCGCCCGGCGGCGATTAAACAGCTGGAAACCCTGGCTGAGCAGGTGGGCGTAGATTTCTTCCCGTCCGACGTTGCTCAGAAACCTGTCGACATCGTTAATGCCGCGCTGAAAGAAGCGAAGCTGAAATTCTACGATGTGCTGCTGGTGGATACCGCCGGTCGTCTGCACGTTGACGAAGCGATGATGGACGAAATCAAGCAGGTGCATGCTTCTATCAACCCGGTAGAAACCCTGTTTGTTGTTGATGCCATGACCGGTCAGGATGCGGCCAATACCGCAAAAGCGTTTAACGAAGCGCTGCCGTTAACCGGTGTCGTATTGACTAAAGTGGACGGCGATGCCCGCGGCGGTGCGGCGCTCTCCATTCGTCATATCACCGGTAAGCCGATCAAGTTCCTCGGCGTCGGTGAGAAAACCGAAGCGCTGGAGCCGTTCCATCCGGATCGTATTGCCTCCCGTATCCTCGGCATGGGCGACGTGCTGTCGCTGATTGAAGATATCGAGAGCAAGGTTGACCGCGCCCAGGCGGAAAAGCTCGCCAGCAAGCTGAAAAAAGGTGACGGATTCGATCTGACCGACTTCCTGGAACAGCTGCGTCAGATGAAAAACATGGGCGGCATGGCAAGCCTGATGGGCAAACTGCCGGGCATGGGCCAAATTCCTGATAACGTGAAATCGCAGATGGATGACAAGGTGCTGGTGCGCATGGAGGCCATCATCAACTCGATGACGCTGAAAGAGCGTGCGAAGCCAGAGATCATCAAAGGTTCCCGCAAGCGCCGTATCGCGGCGGGTTGCGGCATGCAGGTACAGGACGTAAACCGCCTTCTGAAGCAGTTCGACGACATGCAGCGCATGATGAAGAAAATGAAGAAAGGCGGCATGGCGAAGATGATGCGCGGCATGAAGGGCATGATGCCACCCGGTTTTCCTGGGCGATAATCGCTTTTGAGATTGCTTTTTGCCCGAAAATGAGTAAAATTTTCGGGCTTTTAATATGACACCCGGGCTCCGTTCCTCGATGGGGCCCGGTTGTTTTATTCACACAAGAGGATGTTATGGTTACTATTCGTTTAGCTCGTCACGGCGCTAAAAAGCGTCCGTTCTACCAGGTTGTTGTAACTGACAGCCGTAATGCACGCAACGGCCGCTTCATCGAGCGCGTTGGTTTCTTCAACCCACTGGCCTCTGGCGCAGAAGAAGAAACTCGTCTGGATCTGGATCGTATCGCTCACTGGGTTGGCCAGGGCGCTACTGTTTCCGATCGCGTTGCTACGCTGATCAAAGCAGCAAACAAAGCAGCTTAATCTGTCACGGTGGTCATGATGAGCAATAAAGCACCTGTTGAACCGATCGTATTGGGAAAAATGGGTTCTTGCTACGGTATCCGTGGTTGGCTCAGAGTGTTTTCCTCCACTGAAGACGCTGAAAGCATTTTTAATTACCAGCCCTGGTTTATCCAGAAGGCCGGTAAGTGGGAAGAGGTCGAGCTGGAAAGCTGGCGTCACCACAATCAGGATATCGTCATCAAGCTGAAAGGCGTTGACGATCGTGATGCCGCGAATGCGCTGACTAATTGTGAAATTGTCGTGGATTCGTCGCAGTTGCCGCAGCTGGAAGCGGGTGACTACTACTGGAAAGACCTTATGGGTTGCCAGGTGGTCACTACCGACGGCTACAGCCTGGGAAAAGTCATTGATATGATGGAAACCGGGTCAAATGACGTTCTCGTCATTAAGGCAAACCTGAAAGATGCATTTGGCATCAAGGAGCGGTTGGTTCCGTTCCTCGATGGACAGGTTATCAAGAATGTCGATCTCACTACTCAAACGATTGAAGTAGATTGGGATCCTGGTTTTTAAATTCTCCGGATAAACGGTAAAAGACGGCGCTATGTGGATTGGCATAATTAGCCTGTTTCCTGAAATGTTCCGCGCGATTACCGATTACGGGGTAACTGGCCGGGCAGTAAAAAATGGCCTGCTGAACATCCAGAGCTGGAGTCCTCGTGACTTTACTCATGACCGGCACCGTACCGTGGACGATCGTCCTTACGGCGGCGGACCGGGGATGTTAATGATGGTGCAACCCTTACGGGACGCCATTCACACAGCAAAAGCCGCGGCAGGTGAAGGCGCAAAGGTGATTTATCTGTCACCTCAGGGACGCAAGCTTGATCAAGCGGGCGTGAGCGAACTGGCGACGAATCAAAAGCTGATTCTGGTCTGTGGACGCTATGAAGGGATAGATGAGCGCGTAATACAAACCGAGATTGACGAAGAATGGTCTATCGGCGATTACGTTCTCAGCGGTGGTGAGTTACCCGCAATGACGCTGATTGACTCTGTTGCCCGGTTTATTCCGGGTGTACTGGGACATGAAGCTTCGGCAACAGAAGATTCGTTTGCCGATGGATTGCTGGACTGTCCACACTATACTCGACCTGAAGTGTTAGAAGGGATGGACGTCCCGGCAGTGTTACTGTCTGGAAACCATGCCGAGATACGTCGCTGGCGCTTGAAGCAGTCGCTGGGCCGAACCTGGCTTAGAAGACCTGAACTTCTGGAAAACCTGGCTCTGACTGAAGAGCAAGCAAAGTTGCTGGCCGAGTTCAAAACTGAACACGCGCACCAGCAGCATGAACATGAAGGGAATGCGTAATACGCTCCCGAATATCAGTTTACCCAGGATAAGAGATTAAATTATGAGCAACATCATTAAGCAAATTGAACAAGAGCAGATGAAGCAGGACGTACCTTCCTTCCGTCCAGGTGACACCGTGGAAGTGAAAGTATGGGTTGTTGAAGGTTCCAAAAAACGTCTGCAGGCATTCGAGGGCGTGGTTATCGCTATTCGTAACCGCGGTCTGCACTCTGCATTCACTGTTCGTAAAATTTCCAACGGCGAAGGCGTTGAGCGTGTCTTCCAGACTCACTCTCCGGTAGTTGACAGCATTGCTGTTAAACGTCGTGGTGCTGTACGTAAAGCTAAACTGTACTACCTGCGTGAGCGTACTGGTAAGTCAGCTCGTATCAAAGAGCGTCTGAACTAAGATTCGCTTAAGCAACATCCTGTTAAAAAGGGCTGGCCGAGAAGGTTGGCCCTTTTTTTATTCCACCGCACCTCTCGCATTAACCCTTTCGACATAAATCATTTACAATGCTTGCCTCTTTTGTGGAGGATAAGTGGATAACGTACTGCATCAGCACGGCTGGAAACGCGCAGCGGCATTGACCGCGCTGTTTGCGATCCTGCTGATCGTGATAGCCCCGCTTATCTCCGTCTCGCTGCAAAAAGATCCCATGAGCGTCATGCCGGGTATGCATCATGATATGAGCATGATGTCGATGGATGAACATCATGGCGACATGCAGCATTCCATGCCCGTTGACCACGCGGAGGCCTGCGGCTACTGCGTGCTGCTCGCCCATGTGCCGGGCATGATGCTGGCGCTGATCGTCCTGCTGAGCATAGTATTGCAAAGGCTCTGCGTTAAGCCGCCTCGCCAGACGGTCAGCCACTGGCACTTTTTCCCTTGGCTCTATCCCGATACCCGCGCCCCGCCGCATAGGTTTGCTTTTTCCCTTTAAAAATAAAATCGATAACTTTTTGCCTTAAAAAGGAAAAGTATGACTACCTGCACTCCGCGCGCGGCATGGGGAAACCTGCTGCGTCGACTCCATTTCTATGTCGGGCTGTTTGTCGGCCCGTTTATCTTCTTTGCCGCACTGACCGGTACGCTGTATGTGGCGACGCCGCAGCTGGAAAATGCGGTTTATCGTCAGGCGCTTCACTCGGACGCCGTGGGTGAGCGGCAGCCGCTGGCAGAGCAAATTGCCGTGGCGGAAAAAACGGTGGGTGACGATCTCCGTTTACATGCCGTCCGCCCGGGCCTGACGAATGGCGAAACCACCCGGGTGATGTTTGCTGACCCGGCGCTAGGGCCGTCTGAACATCGTGCCGTTTTTGTCGATCCGGTAAGCCTTGCGGTGCGTGGAGACATGACGGTTTACGGCACCAGCGGGATCCTGCCCCTTCGCCAGAAAATTGATTACTTGCACAATTCGTTAATGATGGGCGATGCCGGGCGGCTCTACAGTGAACTGGCTGCCTCCTGGATGTGGGTTTCCGCCCTGGGGGGGATTGGCCTGTGGTTCTATACCCGACCAAAGCGCCGGATGAACAATCGCTTTCAGCATCGCCGTCGTCTGCACGTCATCCTGGGCTGGAGCCTGCTGGGGGGAATGCTGTTATTTTCCGCAACCGGGCTGACATGGTCCCAGTGGGCAGGGGGGAACGTTGATAAACTGCGCGCCGGGATGAACTGGCTGACGCCGCAGGTGAATACGACGCTCTCCGGTGCGCCGGCGGTGATGGACGAACACGCCGAACATCGCGGTCACCACGGTGGGATGGAAATGCCCGAGATGACGACAGAGCTGGCGAAGTTTGACGGCGTATTGCGCGCCGCCCGTTATGCAGGGATCGAGGCCAGCAGGCTTGAGATCCGCCCGGCAAGAATGCCTGGTCAGGCCTGGACGGTAACGGAAATCGATCGTAGCTGGCCTACGCAGGTGGATGCCGTTGCGGTTGATCCGAACACCATGCTGGTAGCCGACAGAACCCGGTTTGATGATTTTCCGTTAATGGCAAAACTCACCCGCTGGGGCGTGGATTTCCATATGGGGATCTTGTTTGGCCTGGTTAATCAGCTGGTACTCATCGCGTTTGGTACTGCCCTGTGCGTGCTGATTATATGGGGATATCGGATGTGGTGGATGCGGCGCCCTAAAAAGTCAGCAATCAGTCCCGTGCAGACGCTCTGCCAAAGCTGGCTGGCGTTGCCGCGTTGGGGAAGGGGGGCGACGCTGGTACCAGGCGTACTGCTGGGGCTGGCGCTGCCGGTAATGGGCGTTAGCCTGGCGGTGTTTATTATCATTGACTGGCTGCGCTGGCGAGCGGCATCAGGCGTGTCGCTCGCCGAATCGTCCGCTAAATAAACTTACGGCGTGCTGATGACCACCGCAACGCGGCGGTTTTCAGCGCGCCCTTGCGCGGTGCTGTTGCTGGCCACAGGGTATTTTTTGCCTAACCCCCGGGTAGTCAGATTGCTACGCGGAATGTCAGCGCCTTTCGCCCATGCGTCTGCAACGACATTTGCGCGCTTTAGCGAGAGCGCTTCATTGTAACTCTCTTCACCGTAGTTATCCGTGTGGCCATCCATGCGAGCATGGTTTAAGCCGGTTGCGGCCAGGCGTGAAGCCATCGTTCCGATCTGCGTTTCACTGTCCGGACGCAGTCTGGCGTCATTTTTATCAAACAAGATTTTGTCCGACAGCCCAAGCGACCAGTCGCCGTTCAGTTCGTTAAAGCCGTAGGACTTCATTGCCGCAATTTGCTCGGGTGAGAATTTGCCTTCAGGCGGCGTCTGGCAACCTGCGAGAAACAGGGATGCCAGTAATAACGGCGTGAAGTGTCGCTTTAACATATCGTATTCCTTTCTAAGATATTGTTTTTGTTCGCTGGTTTTTAACCTGGTACATATTGCGGTCGGCTTGCTCCAGTAATGCTTCCAGAGAGGCATTTTCCCACGCCAGAGCAAAGCCAATGCTGAGTGACATTGATGCAGTGTGCCCGTTATGCAGGTCAAACGGACGGATAAACTGCTGCGAAAGCGCAGCACAAATGTGTTGAACATCAGATTCAGAGTGGACGCCATACAGCACCATCGCGAACTCATCGCCGCCAAGGCGGTATGACTGATGTCGCTTATCACCGAATTCCACCATTCGGCTGGCGACTTCAATCAATACGCAATCGCCTGCCGCGTGCCCCCAGGTATCGTTGATGAACTTAAAATTATCGCCGTCGAGGAAGAGCAGGGCGGAGTTTGTTTTTGCTGAAGTGTCGTTCATGAGTGCCGCGATGCTGTTACGGAATGCCGCACGGTTCGCAAGACCCGTCAGCGGATCGTGCATGGCCGTGCGCATGAGCTGGGCATTCTTGGCCTGAAGCTTAAGCTGCCACTCTTCCATTTCATCCAGCAGGCTGTTGAAGTCTTCGCCAAACTGGTGGAACTCTTCAATACGTCCAGCCTTTACCCGGCGGGAGAAGTTGCGGTTGGTGCGTACGTCATGGACGACATCGGTAATGTTCTGCATCGCCGTGACCATACCGTGGTGAAGCGAACGTGTAAGCGTGATTGCCACGGCAGAGGCAAGAAGAATACATCCGGTGAGGACGGCAAACGACATCCAGATAAAATGGCTGATGAGGCTGTCACGCGCCGTCAGGCGAATCTCACCAATCATGTTACCGTTATGTATGATGGGCTGGGAGACAGGGAGCGGGAACAGCCAGCGGCTGACCAGCGCGCCCAGCGTGTCCGTGTTTTCGTCCGGGTTCCATGACCAGTGGGCAAAGCGTTTTTTACGAACGTTGAGGACTTCTGCTTCGGCAAATTGTCCTTGCTTGCCAAGGGTCGCAAGCGTTTCGTTAGCCGCCAGCGGATCGTTGAAAACCAGAGAGGCTTCAAGGCTGTGGCTCATGGTTGCGCCGGTTAATTCGAGATTTTTTTGCGCGTATTGCTTTAATGTCACCACGGAAGCAAAACACAGCAACAACCATATAAACGTCATTGTTATTGTGACGCTTAGCATGCTGATGCGCCGCAACGTTCTTTTAAACGTTGGACGCGATGTTGAAGTGAAATCCTTATTCATGCTTCTTATTCCGTGCAAGCATTAATACATCCGGATTGACTCTTACGCCGCTGCGAGACAGCGCATCAAGATTGACGGAAAACCTAACCCGGTTATCTTCAATTATCAGGCAAAATGCACTGCCAATAACACATTCCGGATTCTGCTCTGAGATTAATAGCAACGCTCTGCCCTGATACTGGCTAATTAAATCAAGTTGTTGTGCAGGAGTTTCATTCCCGAAATAAATAGCGTCACACATTGCTGCCAGCGCTTCCCGATCGTTATGCACAATGACGGGGGTATAAGGCAACTCGCTTTGTCCCTCTTCACTGCTAAGCGCCCGAGTATAGCGAGATGAGGCATAAACACAGAGCCTGGGCTGCCCGGAAAGCGACGGCCATCGGGTATAGCTAACGATACCTGAGACTATAGTACGCACTGACTTATCGGTTTCTGCGAGGGTATTCGCAACCGCTGAACCAGCCGTAAGGAGCAGTATGAGCACCAGAGTGAGTCGGAAAAAAGGGATCAAGAATGAAATTCTCACCAGAATCTGCCATGTCGCTCTGGAAATAGATGTCCTTAAGAGTTGTTGGCAGAATACCATTGTTTATCAAAGCCGTCATTATGTCAGCAATGCAACCGGGTTGACTTAGGTTAAATCTTACAGTTGTATATATTCTGATGGTTAAAGATTAAATCAATTAAGCCTGCTGGCCTTCATGCTTTCGTCTATCCCTTGCTGCCAGGCCGCGTGCAATTTTGCCGCATTTTCGGTGGCATCGCAGCTGGCGGGAAATGATTTGCCTGCTAATCCCCAAGCATGAATAAAGCCTTCTTCACACACTTTCTTCTGACCGTCCGCATAGCCACGGAGATATTCGCTGCGATCGACATTGGGATCGTTAAAATTATCGGCCAGTGCTCGATTATCTTTAACGGGAGCGCCGTTCATTGCATCTTCTTTCCCCGCGCCAAACCAGTCAGGGCTCGTCCAGTCTGGCTGGAAAGTGTAAGGATTAATCTTGCAGCTCGATAAAAACAGCGACAACAGCAACAGAGCGAGTAAACGCATAGCCATTCTCCTTTTTCTTCAGCATAGCCTGGCCATTCAAACTTGGTGTGTAATTTTAAGTTTACATATATCCGCGCTGTTTTTTGCATTAAATTGGTTTGTGTAAAGTAATGTGTACGTATTTTGGATTGAAATCTTTACTTGTTGTGGTATCGTTGTTCCACCTCTTTGAGGAAACCCACTATCGCAAACGAGTTTTACAGGATCGCAATCATGCAAAAAGACGCGCTGAACAACGTACATATCACCGATGAACAGGTTTTAATTACCCCGGATCAGCTGAAAGCAGAATTCCCGCTGAGCGTTGCGCAGGAAGCTCAAATTGAGCACTCTCGCCAGACTATCTCTGACATCATCGCTGGCCGCGATCCGCGCCTGCTGGTGGTATGCGGTCCTTGCTCTATTCACGATCCTGAAGCCGCCATTGAGTACGCTCGTCGATTTAAAGCATTAGCGGAGGAGGTCAGCGATAGCCTCTATCTGGTGATGCGCGTCTATTTTGAAAAGCCACGCACTACCGTTGGCTGGAAAGGGTTGATTAACGATCCGCACATGGATGGCTCGTTTGATGTGGAAGCAGGCCTGAAGATTGCGCGTCGCCTGCTGGTTGAACTGGTTAGCATGGGGCTACCGCTGGCAACCGAAGCGCTGGATCCGAACAGCCCGCAGTACCTGGGCGATCTGTTTAGCTGGTCCGCGATTGGTGCGCGTACCACCGAATCACAAACCCACCGCGAGATGGCGTCTGGTCTCTCGATGCCGGTCGGTTTCAAAAATGGCACTGATGGCAGCCTGGCAACGGCAATTAACGCCATGCGCGCCGCGGCGATGCCGCACCGTTTTGTTGGTATCAATCAGGCGGGCCAGGTTTGTCTTCTGCAAACACAGGGCAACCCGGATGGTCACGTGATCCTGCGCGGCGGTAAAGCGCCAAACTACAGCCCGGCGGACGTAACGCAGTGTGAAAAAGAGATGGAACAGGCGGGACTGCGCCCGGCGCTGATGGTAGATTGCAGCCATGGTAACTCGAATAAAGATTACCGTCGTCAGCCTGCGGTTGCGGAATCTGTGGTTGCACAGATTAAAGATGGCAACCGTTCTATTATCGGACTGATGATTGAGAGCAATATCCATGAAGGCAATCAGTCATCTGAACAACCGCGTAGCGCGATGAAGCACGGCGTGTCCGTTACGGATGCCTGCATAAGCTGGGAAACCACCGACGCGCTGCTGCGTGAGATCCATAAAGATTTAAACGGCCAGCTGTCGTCACGTCTGGCTTAAGAGGTTAGCTATGGTTGCTGAATTGACCGCACTACGCGATCAAATTGATGAAGTGGATAAGGCGCTGCTGGACCTGCTGGCGCGCCGTATGGCACTGGTTGCCGAGGTAGGTGAGGTTAAAAGCAAATACGGCCTGCCGATTTACGTTCCGGAACGCGAAGCCTCAATGCTCGCCTCACGACGTAAAGAAGCGCAGGCGCTGGGCGTCTCGCCGGATTTAATTGAAGATGTGCTGCGCCGTGTGATGCGCGAATCTTACTCCAGCGAAAATGACAAAGGCTTTAAAACCCTGTGTCCGTCGCTGCGCCCGGTGGTGATTGTGGGCGGCGGTGGCCAGATGGGGCGTCTGTTTGAAAAAATGCTGACGCTTTCTGGCTACCAGGTGCGCATTCTTGAAAAAGAGGACTGGGCGCACGCTCCCGAACTCATGCGCGATGCGGGGATGGTTATCGTCAGCGTGCCGATCCACGTGACCGAGCAGATTATCGGGAAACTCCCGGCGCTACCGGAAGACTGTATTCTTGTCGACCTGGCCTCGGTGAAAAACGGCCCTCTGCAGGCCATGCTGGCGGCGCATACCGGCCCGGTGCTCGGCCTGCATCCGATGTTTGGCCCTGACAGCGGCAGCCTGGCGAAGCAGGTTGTCGTCTACTGTGACGGCCGCCAGCCTGAAGCGTACCAGTGGTTCCTGGAACAGATTCAGGTATGGGGCGCACGTTTGCACCGCATCAGCGCCGTTGAGCACGACCAGAACATGGCGTTTATTCAGGCTCTGCGCCACTTTGCGACCTTTGCATATGGGCTACATCTTGCGGAAGAGAATGTACAGCTTGAACAGCTGCTGGCGCTCTCCTCGCCAATCTATCGCCTGGAGCTTGCAATGGTTGGGCGTCTGTTTGCGCAGGATCCGCAGCTTTACGCCGATATCATTATGTCGTCCGAGAACAACCTCGCGCTGATCAAACGCTACTACCAGCGCTTTGGTGAAGCGATTACTCTGCTGGAGCACGGCGATAAACAGGCGTTTATCGACAGCTTCCGCAAGGTTGAACACTGGTTTGGTGACTACGCGACGCGTTTCCAGAGCGAGAGCCGCACGCTGTTGCGTCAGGCAAATGACAGTCGCCAGTAATGCAATGATGTATATACTAAAAGCCAGCAATGCTGGCTTTTTTCATTTTGGGGAACTGTCATGGCTGAACCACAGCTGCTGTTGAATTACACGGGGCATCTGCCGGAGTGCCCGACGTGGAGCGCAGAAGAGAACGCACTCTACTGGGCGGATATCCTGGAAGGCGAGATCCACCGCTACCATCTGCCCACGGCAGAACACACGGTTCTTTCATTCCACGAAGAGGTGGGCTGTTTTGCGCTGCGTGAGCGCGGCGGGTTTATTGTAGCGATGCGGACGGGCATCTGGCTTACCGATAAACACGGCCTTCTCCGGAGTAAGGTGTGTGATAACCCGTCTAATCCGCAGCTTGCGCGGTTTAACGATGGGGGCACCGATTGTCAGGGGCGTTTCTACGCCGGGACGTTCTGGGGGCCGGGAGATTATAACGGCGCGATGCTGATGCGGATCGATAACGATCTGACGCCGAAAGTGATCCAGTGCGATATTCACGGGCACAACGGGTTAGCCTTTAGCCCGGATCAACACTGGATGTTCACATCCGATACGCCGAATGGGGTCATTTACCGAACGCCGCTTGATGAGCAGGGTGAACCCGGTAAACGCGAGGTATTTCGCCGGTTTAAAGAGGGCGAAGGGATACCTGACGGTGCGGCAATGGATATAGAGGGCTGTTACTGGAGCGCACTGTTTGACGGCTGGCGCATTGCGCGCTTTTCATCGCAGGGTGAGCAGCTGGAAGAGTATCGCTTACCGGTGCGTTGCCCGACGATGGTCTGCTTCGGCGGCGACGATATGAAAACGCTGTTTATCACGACCACGCGGGAAAATATGGAGGCGGATGAAGTGGCAAAATACCCGCTCTCAGGCGCTATCTTCACCCTGCCCGTGAGCGTGGCAGGGATGAAGAAAAGCCGCTTTATCGAACGTTACGCCGGGTCAACCGGGACCACGTTCTCGCTCGGATAGCAGCCCAGCACTTTCATGGAGCGGGTGATCTCGCCGAGTTCGCGCAGGGCTTTCTGCATGGATACAGATTCCAGGTTGGCCTGGATGTCGAGATAGAACATCTCTTCCCACGGATTGCCGTTAATCGGACGGGATTCCAGCTTCGTCATGATCAGGTTGTGGTTACGCAGTACCAGTAGCGCTTCAACCAGGGCGCCTGCCTGCTGGCCGGTGGCCATCAGCAGCGTGGTTTTAGCCGGAACCTGATCCGAGACGTCAATGGCTTTACGCGCCAGCACCACGAAACGGGTGATGTTCTGCGTCTGGTTGGCCAGATTACGCTCCAGCACCTGCAGGCTGTACAGTGCACCACCCGCTTCGCTGCCGAGTGCAGCAACCGTTGGGGAATTCGCCTGCGCCACTTTCTCCATCGCAGCAGAGGTGCTCTCGGTGTACTCAATTTTCCAGTGCGGATAGCGGTTCAGGAACTGGCTGCACTGCTGGAACGGCTGCGGGTGGCTGTAGACCGTTTCAATTTTGCTCAAGTCGGTTGAGCCAGAGACCAGCACGCAGTGGTCGATCGGGATCGTCAGCTCACCAACCAGCGACAGGCTGGTGTGCTGCAGCAGATCGTACACGTCGTTAATGGCGCCTGAACTGGTGTTCTCAATTGGCACCACGGCATAATCAGCCTGGCCGGTTTCTACCTGATTGAAAATATCGGCAAACTTCGCGCAGCCGCTCTCGATGAACTCTTCGAAATGGCGAGCGGCGTACTGACGTGCCGCGAGGTGAGAATAAGAGCCTTTTGGACCCAGGAAGGCGACCCGGGCGGAGTGCGGGTTAGTCTTGTTCAGGTGTTGTTGCAGCAGGGCTTGCTGAGTCAGTACGGAGTCTTCGATGATGAGCTGGAACAGACGGGTAATGTAATGGGCATCCAGGTGATGGGCTTTGCCGAGTTGGATCAGACGCTCCAGCAAATCACGCTCGCGGTCGATGTCGCGAACGGGGCGGTGGGAGTCCAGCTTGGCTTTACCCACCTCAACGGCAAGCGTGCGGCGTTCTGCCAGTAGCGCCAGCAGTTTTTCATCGAGTGCGCTGATTTTTACTCGCAGATCCAGTAACGGGTTTTCCGGTGTCATAGTGTTGTCTGTCTCGTTTTATCGTTATCAATAAAAAAGGCCCCCCGGTGTGGGAGGCCTTGTTGTTCGTCTTCGCATTCTTTATCACACGACGAAACGCCTCCCAGTCAGGGGAAGGTAAAAAAGAATGCGAAGAAGAACGGCGTAAGTTTCATAAAGTCATCCTGAGATTGATACCGTTAAAGTACCCGTACTGTTTTCACCCTGTCAATAAAAAACGCGCCCGAAGGCGCGTTGGCGGTACACTCAATTTAAAGGATTACTCTTCTTCAACTTCTTCCGCGAAGCTGGCGTCTTTCACCGATGTTGTGGCGCGACGAGCTTCACCTTTGTGTTGCACTTTATTGAGCTGCCGTTCCAGCTTGTTGATCAAATCGTTAATAGCCGTATACATATCTTCATGTTTTGCGCTGGCGACCAGATGGCCGTTTGGAGTATTGATAGTTGCGTCAGCGATGAAACCTTGCGGCTCCTTAGACAGAATGATATGCGGGTTAATCAAATGAGTTTGCCATTTATCCAGTTTGGCGAGACGGTCTGCGACGTGCTGGCGAATTGCCGGAGTAATTTCCATTTGTTTACTGGTAATGTTCATTGTCATAAATTTTACCTCTTGTCTTTCCGTCTTGGTGATTCCAGCATACCCCACCCAATGTCAAAATGTGTGATTTAAATCACGTTATTTTGTCGGTTTTTGTCAGGGAATCTTTTTTGTGAGGCAGGGCAGGAAGAGGGGATTTTTACCTTGTCGAAGTCTAAAATTGCGGTCATAGTTGATAGGATGTGCTGAGGCTAAACCGCTTCAGCGAGCGACAGAAACGAATAAAAAAACGGCAGCCCCCGATGCTGCCGTTTTGCATTGGAAGAGATATCAGGTGTTGCTGCTATTCGCGGCGATGATTTTCGCCACTTTTTCTGCCTGCGCATCCATCTGCATTTTACGGTATGCATTTTCCATCAGCTTCAGGCCGTCACGCGTTGCCTGAGTATCCGGGTAGTCACGCAGCATGCCTTCTACACGGTTAACCACAGCGACCCATGCGCCACGGCGGGTATAATATTCCGCTACGGAGTATTCGTATTTCGCCAGACGATCTTTCAGGAACACCAGACGCTTGGTGGCATCGGTGATGTACTGGCTGTTCGGGTAGCCGCGTACCAGTTTGGAGAAGTCGTTGAAGGCATCACGTGCATGCTGTGGGTCACGGTCAGAACGATCCACGCCGAAGAAGCCCTGAAGTGCACTGTCATCCAACGCCATATTGGTCAGGCCGCGCATATACATGACATAATCGATGTTAGGATGAGTCGGGTTCAGACGGATAAAGCGATCGATGGTAGCCTGAGCCAGCGGTAAATCAGCATTTTTATAGTAGGCGTAGATGAGATCTAACTGTACCTGCTGCGAATAGGGGCCAAATGGATAGCGATTATCCAGCGCTTCCAGTTGCGTTATCGCCTGTTTCCAGTTACCGTCCTGCAGTTTTTGTTGTGCAGTCGCATAGATTTCATTCGGCGGATTGTCAGGGACCTGTTCATTCGAACCGGAGCAGCCCACCAAAGCCAGGCTCAACGTGGCCGCTGCCACCAGATATTTCATGCGCGTCATGACGTTTTGACTTTCCTCAAATGTTTGTCCGGGAGAATCTCTTTCCTGCTCCCGATTAAGACCAGCTACAATAGCACACTATATTATACGGCGAAGCCGTAAAACCCAACGTTAAACGAAGAAGCAGTTTATGGCACAACGAGTAGAACTCACCGCAACAGTCTCCGAAAATCAGCTCGGTCAACGCTTAGATCAAGCTTTGGCCGAATTGTTCCCTGATTATTCGCGTTCACGCATAAAAGAATGGATCCTGGACCAGCAGGTTCAGGTTAACGGCAAAGTCTGGGACAAACCAAAAGAGAAAGTGTTAGGTGGGGAAGCTGTCGCCATCAATGCTGAAATCGAAGAGGAAGTGCGCTTCGAGCCGCAGGATATCCCACTGAATATCGTTTATGAAGATGACGACATTCTGGTCATCAACAAGCCACGGGGTCTGGTTGTTCACCCTGGTGCGGGTAATCCTGATGGCACCGTGCTTAACGCACTTCTCCATTATTATCCGCCGATTGTTGACGTGCCGCGCGCCGGTATCGTTCACCGTCTGGATAAAGACACTACCGGTCTGATGGTGGTGGCAAAAACCGTTCCTGCCCAGACGCGTCTGGTGGAATCTCTGCAGCTGCGCGAAATCACGCGTGAGTACGAAGCGGTGGCGATTGGTCATATGACCTCTGGCGGCACGGTTGAAGAGCCGATCAGCCGTCACCCAACCAAGCGTACTCATATGTCGGTGCACCCGATGGGCAAACCGGCGGTGACGCACTATCGCATCATGGAGCACTTCCGTATACATACGCGTCTGCGGTTGCGTCTGGAAACCGGACGTACGCACCAGATCCGCGTCCACATGGCGCACATTACCCATCCGCTGGTGGGTGACCAGGTGTACGGTGGCCGTCCGCGTCCGCCAAAAGGTGCATCGGAGGAGTTCATCGGCGTACTGCGTAAATTCGATCGCCAGGCGCTGCACGCCACGATGCTGCGTCTGTATCATCCAATTACCGGCATTCAGATGGAATGGCATGCGCCAATCCCTGAGGATATGGTTGAACTTATCGACGCAATGCGCGCTGATTTTGAAGAACATAAGGATCGCGTGGACTGGTTATGACCAAACTGATTGTTCCGGAGTGGCCGCTGCCTGAAGGCGTGGTGGCCTGTAGCTCGACCCGTATCGGCGGCGTGAGCCAGGGTGCATGGGAATCCCTGAATCTGGGCGCGCATTGTGGCGATAGCCTGGATCACGTCGAGGAGAACCGCAAGCGTCTTTATGCTGCGGGGAACTTGCCGTCGAAACCGGTCTGGCTTGAGCAGGTACACGGCAAAGATGTGCTGACGTTGGCGGGGGAACCCTACGCCTCTAAACGTGCCGATGCCTCTTATAGCAATACTCCCGGAACAGTTTGCGCCGTAATGACAGCCGATTGCCTGCCGGTGCTGTTTTGCAATCAGGCGGGGACAGAGGTGGCCGCCGCCCACGCGGGCTGGCGTGGTCTGTGTGAAGGCGTGCTCGAAGAGACCGTCGCCTGCTTCAACGATTCCCCGGCTAACATTATCGCCTGGCTTGGCCCGGCCATTGGCCCTCAGGCGTTTGAAGTCGGGGCTGAGGTGCGCGAAGCCTTCATGGTAAAAGATCCTCACGCGGTGAGTGCCTTCGTACCTGTTGGGGAAAAATATCTGGCCGATATTTACCGGCTTGCCCGCCAGCGCCTGAATAATGCTGGCGTGACGCAGATCTTCGGCGGCGATCGCTGTACATTCACCGAAAAGGGTGATTTTTTCTCCTATCGCCGCGACAAGACGACGGGTCGTATGGCAAGTTTCATTTGGCTGATATAACCTAAAGAATCAAGACGATCCGGCACGTGCCGTTTTCTTTTCACATAATTCAGGTCATTAACCTTGAATAATTGAGGGATGACCTCATTTAATCTCCAGTAGCAAATTTGACCTGTTATGGGAGGAGTTATGCGTCTGGATCGTCTTACTAATAAATTCCAGCTTGCTCTCGCCGATGCCCAGTCTCTCGCACTGGGGCACGACAACCAATTTATCGAACCTCTTCATTTAATGAGCGCCTTGCTGAATCAGGAAGGGGGATCGGTACGTCCGTTATTAACGTCTGCCGGCATTAATGCTGGCCAGTTACGCACCGCCATCGATCAGGCTCTGAGCCGTTTACCGCAGGTAGAAGGTACCGGCGGCGACGTTCAGCCGTCTCAGGATCTGGTGCGCGTGCTTAACCTTTGCGACAAGCTGGCGCAAAAACGTGGGGACAACTTTATTTCGTCAGAGCTGTTTGTTCTGGCGGCGCTTGAATCACGCGGTACCTTGACCGACCTGCTAAAAACTGCCGGCGCAACCACTGCCAATGTGACTCAGGCGATTGAGAAAATGCGCGGAGGTGAAAGCGTGAACGATCAGGGAGCCGAAGACCAACGTCAGGCTTTGAAGAAATTTACGGTCGATCTGACCGAGCGTGCTGAGCAGGGCAAACTTGACCCGGTTATCGGCCGTGATGAAGAGATTCGTCGTACCATCCAGGTACTGCAGCGCCGTACCAAAAATAACCCTGTGCTGATTGGTGAACCCGGTGTCGGTAAAACCGCCATCGTTGAAGGCCTGGCGCAGCGTATTGTGAACGGCGAAGTGCCGGAAGGTCTGAAAGGCCGCCGCGTGCTGGCGCTGGATATGGGTGCGCTGGTGGCGGGTGCAAAATACCGCGGTGAGTTCGAAGAGCGACTGAAAGGCGTGCTGAACGACCTGGCGAAACAGGAAGGCAACGTTATCCTGTTTATCGACGAACTGCACACCATGGTCGGAGCCGGTAAAGCGGACGGCGCGATGGATGCCGGGAACATGCTGAAACCTGCGCTGGCGCGCGGTGAACTTCACTGCGTCGGTGCCACTACGCTGGATGAGTACCGTCAGTACATTGAGAAAGATGCTGCGCTGGAACGTCGTTTCCAGAAAGTGTTTGTTGCTGAGCCAAGCGTTGAAGATACCATCGCGATCCTGCGTGGCCTGAAAGAACGCTATGAACTGCACCATCATGTGCAGATCACTGACCCGGCCATCGTTGCGGCCGCGACGCTTTCGCATCGTTATATCGCGGATCGTCAGCTGCCGGATAAAGCCATCGACCTGATTGATGAAGCCGCATCCAGCATTCGTATGCAGATTGACTCAAAACCGGAAGAGCTGGACCGTCTGGACCGACGCATCATTCAGCTCAAGCTGGAACAGCAGGCGCTGAAGAAAGAGTCTGATGAAGCCAGTAAGAAACGCCTTGATATGCTGAACGAAGAGCTGGACGACAAAGAGCGTCAGTACTCTGAGTTAGAAGAAGAGTGGAAAGCGGAGAAAGCTTCCCTTTCTGGCACCCAGACGATCAAAGCAGAACTGGAACAGGCCAAAATCGCTATTGAGCAGGCGCGACGCGTTGGCGATCTGGCGCGTATGTCTGAACTGCAGTACGGCAAAATTCCTGAGCTGGAGAAACAGCTTGAGATTGCGACGCAGTCCGAAGGCAAAACGATGCGTCTGCTACGTAATAAAGTGACGGATGCAGAAATTGCTGAGGTGCTGGCTCGCTGGACCGGTATTCCGGTGGCACGCATGCTCGAAGGCGAACGCGAAAAACTGCTGCGTATGGAACAGGACCTGCACAACCGCGTAATTGGCCAGAACGAGGCGGTTGAAGCGGTTTCCAACGCTATCCGTCGTAGCCGTGCAGGGCTCTCTGACCCGAATCGCCCAATTGGTTCGTTCCTGTTCCTGGGGCCAACCGGTGTCGGTAAAACCGAGCTGTGTAAAGCGCTGGCTAACTTTATGTTCGACAGTGATGACGCCATGGTGCGTATCGATATGTCCGAGTTTATGGAGAAACACTCCGTCTCGCGTCTGGTCGGTGCGCCTCCGGGATACGTCGGCTATGAGGAAGGGGGTTATCTGACTGAAGCGGTGCGCCGTCGTCCTTATTCCGTCATCCTGCTGGATGAAGTGGAAAAAGCGCATCCGGATGTGTTCAACATTCTGCTGCAGGTACTGGATGATGGTCGTCTGACCGACGGGCAGGGAAGAACGGTCGATTTCCGTAACACGGTGGTGATCATGACCTCGAACCTGGGTTCCGATTTGATTCAGGAACGTTTCGGGGAACTGGATTATGGTCATATGAAAGATCTGGTGCTTGGCGTGGTTAGCCAGAGCTTCCGTCCCGAGTTCATTAACCGTATTGATGAAGTGGTGGTATTCCATCCTCTGGGTGAGAAACATATTGCATCGATTGCGCAGATCCAGCTGCAGCGTCTGTATAAACGTCTTGAAGATCGGGGATATGAAATCCACATCTCTGACGATGCGCTGAAACTGCTGAGCGAGAATGGTTACGATCCGGTTTACGGGGCTCGTCCACTGAAACGAGCTATCCAGCAGCAGATCGAAAACCCGCTGGCGCAACAAATTCTCTCCGGGGAGTTGATTCCGGGCAAAGTTATCCGCCTGGAAGCCAACAACGATCGCATTGTGGCAGTGCAGTAAGTCACAAAACACAAAAACGAGCCGCCTGCGGCTCGTTTTTGTTTAAAAACCAGGCGAAAATTGAGGTCTGGGGCGAGATTTGCCTGGAAATTGAGCGGTCAGTAAATAATTTTCACTTTATACTTGCGGCTTCGTAATTACTCCCTATAATGCGCCTCCACTGACACGGAACAACGGCATACACGCCGCCGGGTCAGCAGAGAATAGCGAAAATTATCGCTTGACTCTGTAGCGGGGAAGCGTAATATGCACACCCCGCGCCGCTGAGAAAAAGCGAAGCGGCACTGCTCTTTAACAATTTATCAGACAATCTGTGTGGGCACTCAAAGTGACATGGATTCTTAATGTCTTCGGACAATAAATGAATACCAAGTCTCTGAGTGAACATACGTAATTCATTACGAAGTTTAATTCACGAGCATCAAACTTAAATTGAAGAGTTTGATCATGGCTCAGATTGAACGCTGGCGGCAGGCCTAACACATGCAAGTCGAGCGGTAGCACAGGGAGCTTGCTCCTGGGTGACGAGCGGCGGACGGGTGAGTAATGTCTGGGAAACTGCCTGATGGAGGGGGATAACTACTGGAAACGGTAGCTAATACCGCATAACGTCGCAAGACCAAAGAGGGGGACCTTCGGGCCTCTTGCCATCAGATGTGCCCAGATGGGATTAGCTAGTAGGTGGGGTAACGGCTCACCTAGGCGACGATCCCTAGCTGGTCTGAGAGGATGACCAGCCACACTGGAACTGAGACACGGTCCAGACTCCTACGGGAGGCAGCAGTGGGGAATATTGCACAATGGGCGCAAGCCTGATGCAGCCATGCCGCGTGTATGAAGAAGGCCTTCGGGTTGTAAAGTACTTTCAGCGGGGAGGAAGGCGATAAGGTTAATAACCTTGTCGATTGACGTTACCCGCAGAAGAAGCACCGGCTAACTCCGTGCCAGCAGCCGCGGTAATACGGAGGGTGCAAGCGTTAATCGGAATTACTGGGCGTAAAGCGCACGCAGGCGGTCTGTCAAGTCGGATGTGAAATCCCCGGGCTCAACCTGGGAACTGCATTCGAAACTGGCAGGCTAGAGTCTTGTAGAGGGGGGTAGAATTCCAGGTGTAGCGGTGAAATGCGTAGAGATCTGGAGGAATACCGGTGGCGAAGGCGGCCCCCTGGACAAAGACTGACGCTCAGGTGCGAAAGCGTGGGGAGCAAACAGGATTAGATACCCTGGTAGTCCACGCCGTAAACGATGTCGACTTGGAGGTTGTTCCCTTGAGGAGTGGCTTCCGGAGCTAACGCGTTAAGTCGACCGCCTGGGGAGTACGGCCGCAAGGTTAAAACTCAAATGAATTGACGGGGGCCCGCACAAGCGGTGGAGCATGTGGTTTAATTCGATGCAACGCGAAGAACCTTACCTACTCTTGACATCCAGAGAACTTAGCAGAGATGCTTTGGTGCCTTCGGGAACTCTGAGACAGGTGCTGCATGGCTGTCGTCAGCTCGTGTTGTGAAATGTTGGGTTAAGTCCCGCAACGAGCGCAACCCTTATCCTTTGTTGCCAGCGGTCCGGCCGGGAACTCAAAGGAGACTGCCAGTGATAAACTGGAGGAAGGTGGGGATGACGTCAAGTCATCATGGCCCTTACGAGTAGGGCTACACACGTGCTACAATGGCGCATACAAAGAGAAGCGACCTCGCGAGAGCAAGCGGACCTCATAAAGTGCGTCGTAGTCCGGATTGGAGTCTGCAACTCGACTCCATGAAGTCGGAATCGCTAGTAATCGTAGATCAGAATGCTACGGTGAATACGTTCCCGGGCCTTGTACACACCGCCCGTCACACCATGGGAGTGGGTTGCAAAAGAAGTAGGTAGCTTAACCTTCGGGAGGGCGCTTACCACTTTGTGATTCATGACTGGGGTGAAGTCGTAACAAGGTAACCGTAGGGGAACCTGCGGTTGGATCACCTCCTTACCTTAAAGAACCTGCCTTTGTAGTGCTCACACAGATTGTCTGATGAATGTAGAGAAGCAAGACGGCTGCGAAGTCGAGACACTCCGTGTCCCCTTCGTCTAGCGGTTAGGACTCCGCCCTTTCACGGCGGCAACAGGGGTTCGAATCCCCTAGGGGACGCCACTTGCTGGGTGTGAGTGAAAGACACAGCCAACCGATATCTCAAAACTAACTCAGTGAGTTACGTTTGAGATATTTGCTCTTTAAAAATCTGGATCAAGCTGAAAATTGAAACGACACATCTTTAAGGGTGTGTTCGAGTCTCTCAAATTTTCGCAAGTCGATGATGTGTCGAAAGAGACATCTTCGGGTTGTGAGGTTAAGCGACTAAGCGTACACGGTGGATGCCCTGGCAGTCAGAGGCGATGAAGGACGTGCTAATCTGCGATAAGCGCCGGCGAGGTGATATGAACCTTTGACCCGGCGATTTCCGAATGGGGAAACCCAGTGTGTTCCGACACACTATCGTTAAGTGAATACATAGCTTAACGAAGCGAACCGGGGGAACTGAAACATCTAAGTACCCCGAGGAAAAGAAATCAACCGAGATTCCCCCAGTAGCGGCGAGCGAACGGGGAGCAGCCCAGAGTCTGAATCAGCTTGTGTGTTAGTGGAAGCGTCTGGAAAGTCGCACGGTACAGGGTGATAGTCCCGTACACGAAAGCACACATGCTGTGAACTCGAAGAGTAGGGCGGGACACGTGGTATCCTGTCTGAATATGGGGGGACCATCCTCCAAGGCTAAATACTCCTGACTGACCGATAGTGAACCAGTACCGTGAGGGAAAGGCGAAAAGAACCCCGGCGAGGGGAGTGAAAAAGAACCTGAAACCGTGTACGTACAAGCAGTGGGAGCCTACTTGTTAGGTGACTGCGTACCTTTTGTATAATGGGTCAGCGACTTATATTCTGTAGCAAGGTTAACCGTATAGGGGAGCCGAAGGGAAACCGAGTCTTAACTGGGCGTTAAGTTGCAGGGTATAGACCCGAAACCCGGTGATCTAGCCATGGGCAGGTTGAAGGTTGGGTAACACTAACTGGAGGACCGAACCGACTAATGTTGAAAAATTAGCGGATGACTTGTGGCTGGGGGTGAAAGGCCAATCAAACCGGGAGATAGCTGGTTCTCCCCGAAAGCTATTTAGGTAGCGCCTCGTGAACTCATCTTCGGGGGTAGAGCACTGTTTCGGCTAGGGGGCCATCCCGGCTTACCAACCCGATGCAAACTACGAATACCGAAGAATGTTATCACGGGAGACACACGGCGGGTGCTAACGTCCGTCGTGAAGAGGGAAACAACCCAGACCGCCAGCTAAGGTCCCAAAGTCATGGTTAAGTGGGAAACGATGTGGGAAGGCACAGACAGCCAGGATGTTGGCTTAGAAGCAGCCATCATTTAAAGAAAGCGTAATAGCTCACTGGTCGAGTCGGCCTGCGCGGAAGATGTAACGGGGCTAAACCATGCACCGAAGCTGCGGCAGCGACGCTTATGCGTTGTTGGGTAGGGGAGCGTTCTGTAAGCCGTTGAAGGTGTCCTGTGAGGGGTGCTGGAGGTATCAGAAGTGCGAATGCTGACATAAGTAACGATAATGCGGGTGAAAAGCCCGCACGCCGGAAGACCAAGGGTTCCTGTCCAACGTTAATCGGGGCAGGGTGAGTCGACCCCTAAGGCGAGGCCGAAAGGCGTAGTCGATGGGAAACAGGTTAATATTCCTGTACTTGGTGTTACTGCGAAGGGGGGACGGAGAAGGCTATGTTAGCCGGGCGACGGTTGTCCCGGTTTAAGCATGTAGGCGGGAGTTTTAGGTAAATCCGGAACTCTTCTAACGCTGAGGTGTGATGACGAGGCACTACGGTGCTGAAGTAACAAATGCCCTGCTTCCAGGAAAAGCCTCTAAGCATCAGGTAACACAAAATCGTACCCCAAACCGACACAGGTGGTCAGGTAGAGAATACCAAGGCGCTTGAGAGAACTCGGGTGAAGGAACTAGGCAAAATGGTGCCGTAACTTCGGGAGAAGGCACGCTGATGTGTAGGTGAAGTCCCTGCGGATGGAGCTGAAATCAGTCGAAGATACCAGCTGGCTGCAACTGTTTATTAAAAACACAGCACTGTGCAAACACGAAAGTGGACGTATACGGTGTGACGCCTGCCCGGTGCCGGAAGGTTAATTGATGGGGTTAGCGGCAACGCGAAGCTCTTGATCGAAGCCCCGGTAAACGGCGGCCGTAACTATAACGGTCCTAAGGTAGCGAAATTCCTTGTCGGGTAAGTTCCGACCTGCACGAATGGCGTAATGATGGCCAGGCTGTCTCCACCCGAGACTCAGTGAAATTGAACTCGCTGTGAAGATGCAGTGTACCCGCGGCAAGACGGAAAGACCCCGTGAACCTTTACTATAGCTTGACACTGAACACTGGTCCTTGATGTGTAGGATAGGTGGGAGGCTTTGAAGCGTGGACGCCAGTCTGCGTGGAGCCAACCTTGAAATACCACCCTTTAATGGCTGGTGTTCTAACGTAGACCCGTGATCCGGGTTGCGGACAGTGTCTGGTGGGTAGTTTGACTGGGGCGGTCTCCTCCCAAAGAGTAACGGAGGAGCACGAAGGTTAGCTAATCCTGGTCGGACATCAGGAGGTTAGTGCAATGGCATAAGCTAGCTTGACTGCGAGAGTGACGGCTCGAGCAGGTGCGAAAGCAGGTCATAGTGATCCGGTGGTTCTGAATGGAAGGGCCATCGCTCAACGGATAAAAGGTACTCCGGGGATAACAGGCTGATACCGCCCAAGAGTTCATATCGACGGCGGTGTTTGGCACCTCGATGTCGGCTCATCACATCCTGGGGCTGAAGTAGGTCCCAAGGGTATGGCTGTTCGCCATTTAAAGTGGTACGCGAGCTGGGTTTAGAACGTCGTGAGACAGTTCGGTCCCTATCTGCCGTGGGCGCTGGAGAATTGAGGGGGGCTGCTCCTAGTACGAGAGGACCGGAGTGGACGCATCACTGGTGTTCGGGTTGTCATGCCAATGGCATTGCCCGGTAGCTAAATGCGGAAAAGATAAGTGCTGAAAGCATCTAAGCACGAAACTTGCCCCGAGATGAGTTCTCCCTGACCCTTTAAGGGTCCTGAAGGAACGTTGAAGACTACGACGTTGATAGGTCGGGTGTGTAAGCGCAGCGATGCGTTGAGCTAACCGATACTAATGAACCGTGAGGCTTAACCTTACAACGCCGAAGCTGTTTCGGCGGACGAGAGACAGACAATCAAATTTCAGCCTTGATACAGATTTAACAGAATTTGCCTGGCGGCTTTAGCGCGGTGGTCCCACCTGACCCCATGCCGAACTCAGAAGTGAAACGCCGTAGCGCCGATGGTAGTGTGGGGTCTCCCCATGTGAGAGTAGGGAACTGCCAGGCATCAATTAGAAGAACCCCGTACCGTAAGGTGCGGGGTTTTTTGCTTTGTACGCGTGAAACATACCGGCTGGCAGCTTCATCCTGGCGGGCCTACAATTGTTAAAACCATTTTAACAACGGTGCCGCTTTGACACGTCCATTTGATTATCAACAAGATTTTGCCAGCATCAACTTCCGTGACCATCCTGAGCTCTACCAGGTTGGGCGAGGAGAACAAGGTGTACTGATTGTTGAGCCTTATAAAAGTGAAATCCTTCCGCACTGGCGCTTCAAAAATGCAGACGCTGCAGCGCGCTCGGCAAAAGAGATATATGCCCTGTTTGAAGAATATCGGCAGCAAAACGACTTTGTAGGCATGGATATGGCAAGGAAGTTCATACAGATGGGATATACGCGTGCTCGACGATACGCCAATCATAAAAGTGGGAAAAAGTACGACCGGGATCGTAAGGTCAAACCTCTTGAACGCGATCCTGTAAAAGCAGAAGCTGCTGCGGTATTTAAAGAGTGGTGGGATAAAATCCGCGCGGATAATGATTATCTGCGTAGAAAAAAAGCGCATCAGCGCGAGTGGGGTTAATTAATATGCCCGCTTATAATTCAATACCCGATCGACTTCACAAAACGAAATGAAACACATTGGAAACATTTTATTTACCTAACGATCCGTTTTAAATCCGGTTTTACTGTGGGAGGGCAATGGCCCGCAATGTGAGACAGGGGATTTAAAATGACAGAAACCGTAGCAAGTACAGATACGGAAAACACAAACTTAACAGGCAAGGACACTCGTCGAAGAGTTTGGGCAATCGTTGGGGCATCATCGGGGAACCTTGTAGAGTGGTTTGATTTTTACGTCTATTCATTCTGTTCGCTCTATTTTGCGCATATCTTTTTCCCATCCGGCAATACCACAACACAGCTTCTGCAAACCGCAGGCGTATTTGCCGCCGGATTCCTGATGCGCCCTATTGGAGGTTGGCTGTTCGGCAGAATCGCTGACAGAAGAGGGCGCAAGACCTCAATGCTCATATCCGTTTGCATGATGTGCGTTGGCTCGCTGGTGATCGCCTGCTTGCCGGGGTATGACGTAATCGGAACATGGGCACCGGCGCTGCTATTGCTGGCTCGTCTGTTCCAGGGCCTCTCCGTTGGCGGCGAGTACGGCACCAGCGCCACATACATGAGTGAAGTGGCGGTTGAGGGGCGAAAAGGCTTTTATGCATCATTCCAGTATGTAACGCTTATTGGCGGGCAACTGCTTGCTTTGCTGGTTGTCGTGATCCTGCAACAAATTCTTAGCGATGAAGATTTACGCGCCTGGGGCTGGCGTATCCCGTTTGCAATGGGCGCTGCTCTGGCTGTTGTGGCTCTGTGGCTGCGTCGCCAGCTAGATGAAACGTCCCAACAGGAGGTCAGGTCGCTGAAGGAAGCGGGCTCCATGAAAGGGCTTTGGCGAAACCGTAAAGCTTTTATGATGGTTTTAGGTTTTACCGCTGCGGGGTCGCTGAGCTTTTATACCTTCACCACCTATATGCAAAAGTATCTGGTTAATACGACCGGGATGCACGCCAATGTTGCAAGCGTGGTCATGACGGTTGCTCTGCTGGTGTTTATGCTGATTCAGCCCATCATCGGTGCTCTGTCGGACAAAATTGGTCGCCGCAACTCGATGCTGATTTTTGGTGGTTTGCTCACTCTGGGTACCGTTCCGCTGTTAACCGCGCTGCAGCATACCACCTCGCCTTATGCTGCCTTCGGCTTAATCATGGTGGCACTTGTTATAATCAGCTTTTACACGGCGATCAGCGGTATTTTAAAAGCGGAGATGTTCCCGGCTCAGGTCCGCGCTCTGGGGGTTGGGCTCTCGTATGCGGTGGCTAATGCGCTTTTCGGCGGTTCTGCGGAATACGTTGCGTTGTCCCTTAAATCCTGGGGAAGTGAGAACACGTTCTTCTGGTACGTCACCGTGATGGGGGCGCTGGCATTTGTTGTGTCTCTGATGCTGCATCGCAAAGGAAAGGGCATTCGTCTTTAATAATGCGCCATCTGCCACACGGCATAGCCGGTCGTTGCGCCGGCTACATCCCATGCAAAATCCTTCCAGCTCCAGCCGCTTCCCGCAGAGCGGCTGTCCCACAATTCTTTAGATGCCCCCAGGCTTACTGAGAACATCAGGCCGATAGCCGCGCTTCGATCCCGACTGTATCCCTGATGCTGCGCATACTCATTACCCGCAGCGGACAACATGGCTGAAGCGAGAAAATGCTGGGCTTTATCCTGACCTGACCAGCTATCGTTTGCCATATGGCTGCAGCCGGTGAGGGCAAGCGTGGTGAGGAGGAGAGGGATGCGCATCGAAGGGCTCCATAAAAAAAGCCCCGTCGATGACAGGGCCTGTGCATTACAGAATACGACTGATAAGGCGGTCAATACGGATCCGACGTAAACGACGAATGAGCTTGCGGACCTTAACCGGATAATCGGCAATGCTTTGCAGATCGCGGTAATGACGAACCACCGTCGTATGCGTGCGGATGAGTTCCAGCTCGCGATCGCGTTTTGCGGCCAGTTCATGCTGCGGATCGTGGATCAAAATGGCGTTTTCCAGATCCAGGCGCCAGGCCCGCGGGTTCAGGTTATTACCGGTCAGCAGCATCCATTCATCATCAACCCACATACCTTTGAGATGGTAGGTGTTGTCTTCATCTTTCCACAGACGCACGACCAGCTGGTCGGTGTTCACGTAGTACTGTAAACGACTCAGGAAGCGGCGCAGGTTGATCTCATAAAGATAAGGGAGTGCGCCGATGATCTTGAAAGGCTGGTCTTCCGGGATGAAAAAGTCGTTTGCCGTTTTATCCCCTACGATGATTTCCACCTTCTTGCCGTCACGCAGCAGCTGGATGATGTTACGCACCAGCACGGCGGGCAGGTTGAAGTAAGGAGTGCAAATCGTGAGCTTCTGCTCTGCGCAGGGCATAAGATGGTAGATGGTTTTATTAAGCAGACTCGATTTACCTAAACCGACCAGCGGGGTAACGGATAATTCTTCGTTATTGGCATCGCCCTGGAAATAATAGACCGCGTCGCGCAGTTCCTGACGGAAAGAGCGAACGTCGTTTTTGATTTCAGGACTTTTGGGGCGATTTGGATCGTCAAGACGGTTTACACCACGACCGTGAACCAGGTTCTTATCGACCCAGTTAAACATAATGTCTGCCATCTGCGGATTACGAATCAGATGGTAGCGGTCATAGCGATACTTATCGAGCTGATGCAGGTAAACGTCATTCAGGCTCGCGCCGCTGTACAGGACGCTGTCATCGATGATGAAGCCTTTAAAGTGCAGTACACCGAGTGCTTCCCGCGTATTAACCGGTACGCCATAAACAGGCACGTCAACGCCAGGGTTTTCCTGCGCCGTGCGGCAGTACCAGTCTGCGTTTGTATTAGATGCTGCTGCGCCAATGCGGCCGCGCTGGCCGCGGTGCCAGTCAACCAGCACGCGAACATCCAGCTCGGGACGAAGACGTTTGGCTTCATAGAGCGCGTTCAGGATCCCGCGCCCACCTTCATCTTGTTCGAGATAGAGTGCCACAATGCAGATGCGTCGCGTGGCGCTGGCAATCTTTTCCAGAAGCGTTTCCCGAAAATGATCGGGAGCGTAAAAGAACTCTACATCATCAACTGACTGAGAAATCTTCGGTAGTTGAGCAAGGTGTTGTTGATGTTTATTGCGCTTAAATTTTGACAACATCACAGTGCGTTTCTTCTCTGTTCATTGAAGGGTTGTCTGTACTATGCAAACAACATAAGCGGACAATGATAACCCAGTGCTGAGCAAAGTGGGTAACATTTCCAGTAGCTTACTCTTGCTTATCGGTTGATATCAGGCTGAGAGACAGGGAAACAATCCCTTCATCCAGCTGGATATCAACGTCAAAACCAAGCTTTCGCGCCAGTGTTACCATGCCTCGATTATTGGGCATAGTAATGCCATTCAGGCGTAACAATCCGTGATCGCGCGTATAGCTGATGAGTTTTTCCAGCAATCGCCGGCCAAGGCCCAGCCCCTTCAAATCGGAACGCACCAGCACGGCAAACTCTGCGTCCACGTTATCCGGATCGGAAATAGCACGCGTCACCCCGAGGATCTCATCACCCTGGACGGTATGACGCACGGCAACAAACGCCATTTCTCGATCGTAGTCGATCTGGGTCATATTGGCTAAATCATCATGGGTAAATTCGTTGATTTCGCTAAAGTAGCGATAATAGAGATCTTCTTTGGTGACCAGGGAGATAAACTGCCGCAGCTGAGGTTCATCTTCAGGCAATATTGGGCGAAAAAGCGCCCGCTCACCGTTCTTCATCTCGACCCACTCTTCAAGCTGAAGAGGGTATGGACGTATCGCGAGGCGGCTCTCCCTGTCCCCTTCGAATGACGCAATATCCATCGTCACGTCCAGAGCGGTGAACTCATTGCCGGAGGCGAGCAGGGGATGAATATCCAGCCGCTGGATCTCAGCGCAATCAACAATCAGGTTAGACACCTGGACCAGGAACTGGCTTAATCCGGCAATATCAAGCGGGCGCAACGCGCTTCGGCCACGAATTTTCTTACTCTTAATCGCCTGGATAACCAGATAGCGTGCCAGGTTCATGTTCAGCGGAGGCAACGCGACAACGGCCTGCTCCTCAGGGCGCCATTCCACACCGCCTTCTCCAAGCATGATGAGCGGGCCAAAGACCGGGTCATGTTCAACCACCACCCGCAGCTCCTGCGCGCCTGCACGATTAGCCATGCTTTGTACCTGCAGCCCGTGGATCCTTGCCTGTGGCCAGGTCATTTTAACGCGATCGATAATGGCATCAGCTGCTTGCTGGACTTCCGTCGCGGTACGTAGATACAGCATCACGCCCTGTACGTCTGACTTATGTGGGATATCCGGAGAGCGAAGCTTCAGCGCAACCGGATAGCCGATTTGCTCGGCGATATGCACCGCCTCGGCGCTGTCGCTGGCAATCCAGGTGGGCAGGGTTTGCATCCCGTAGCTGCCAAGAATGGGTTGCACTTCATGAGTATCCAGCGACGTCGCGCCTTCATTGATAGCCTGCTGCAATAGCCTGTGAACATCTGCTGAATTGGCGGTCAAGTTACCCGGCAGGGCCGGTGTCTCACGAAGCTGCTTCTGATTACGGCGATACTCCACCATATGCATAAAGGCAGTAATTGTGCCCTCAGGAGTGCGATACGTTGGCAGACCCGCTTCGCTAAACAGGCGACGAGCCTCCAGAGAGGAATACTCGCCGCACCAGTTGGTTAAGAGCGTGACGTATTTTCCGCGCGGATGGCTTTTCACTGCTTCGATAAGGTCTCGCGCACTTTCACTGCCCGGTGCCACCGCGCTCGGCGAGTGAATGATCATCAGCGCATCGAAATCCTGGCTGTCCAGTAAAATAGTAATGGCCTTAATGTAGCGATCGCTGCTGGCATCGTCGCGTAAATCGAGTGGATTACCCGGCGACACGCTGTCTGGCAAAGCATCGTGCAGGCGCTGGAGCGTCTCTTCGCCCAGCGTTGCCAGCTTGCCATTGCGTAGCCACAGCTCATCCAGCGCCAGCGCGGCAGGCGCGGCCCCGTTGCTGACAATCATTAACTTCTCACCGCGTAGCGGCCGCATATGGCTTAGCGTCTCGACGGCGGAAAAAAGCTCGTGTGTATCCTGTACCCGCAGCAGGCCCGCACGCTGGATCGCAGCGTCCCAGGCGGGGTCCATCCCAGAATGTGAATGCAGCAAACGCTGTGCCGCAGGGCTTCGCCCACTTTTGATCACCAGAATGGGTTTATTGCGGGATGCGCTGCGCGCAGCCGACACAAAGCGGCGGGCATCGCTTATATGCTCAAGATAAAGAAGGATGGCACTGGTTTTGCTGTCTCTTGCGAGGAAATCCAGCAGTTCATCAACGTCGATATCCAGGCTGTCGCCCAGGGCGATGAAGTAGGAGAAACCCATTTCTCGCTGCTGGGCCCAGTCGAGGATAGTGTTCGATACGGCTGCAGACTGAGAAATAAACGCCAGCTTGCCCTTACGGATAGGAACGGGAGAAAAACTGGCATTCAGTCCCTGCCAGGGGGCGAGGAGGCCCAGGCTGTTCGGGCCAAGAATGCGCATTTGATAACGGCTGGCACACGCGAGCAGCTCGGGCTGCTGTTCAGGCGGCGACGAGAGGATTATGCAGGTTTTACACCCCTTCTCGCCAAGCGAACCAAGCAGTTCAAGATTCCGTTTCGCATGCGTACAAAGCACGGCAAGGTCGGGAACGAAAGGCAGACTCTGAACATCCGGCCACGCAAGCACCCCCTGAACGGCTTTATAAGCCGGGGTAACGGGCATGACAGGGCCATTAAATCCGCCGGCCAGCAGGTTGCGCATCATCAAATAACCGGCGCGATCGGGTTTCATTGATGCGCCAATAACGGCAATAGATTTTGGACGTAGTAGCGCTTCTAACCCTCGCTGGCTCATGCAGGCCTCCTGTGAATGCAAGCGACCTGATGATTTTAAACGCTTTCTGCTTCCGTTGCTGTGACGCTGGCCTTATGAACGGTTTTTCCCGCCAGGTAGCGCTCGCGAAAACAGGTGAAATGGTTACCAAGAGCGCTGGCAGCAACGGTGTCTCCCGCCAAATCCAGAAGCGCAATCGCCACTTCGGCCGTGCAATATTGGCCGTCAGCGTGGGCTTCGCGCAGTCGATAGGCCGAAACGCGCGATAAATCAACGGAAATGACGGGTAGGGCATCGAGATAAGGACTTTTACGGAACATTTTTCGCGCTTCGGTCCAGGTGCCGTCAAGCATAATAAACAGCGGCGGCTTGCCGGATGGCGGAGTGGAGAGGACCTGACGCTGCTCCCCGGCGTAGGAGGCGGGGAAAACGACCATGGGCTGATAGTCCGGGTTTGCAACCAGGTCGAGCAGCGCTTGCGGCGGCTCGGTCCGCGACCACTGAAACGCGGCGGTGTCGGGCAGAATATCAGCGATAAGACGCCCCGTATTGCTCGGCTTCATCGGTTCGGTGTCAAACATGACCAGACAAAAGCGGCTTTCCGCAGTGCTCGGCGTCAGCGTCTCGCACAGGCAAACTTTCAGCGGCAGCAGGCAGCGCTGGCAGCGGCGGATACGGTTGCCACGGGCGAGGAACGGGCGGGTCGCGCGCGCAAGGCGTTCGGCGCGTAATTGAAGTACAGCGTTATCAGTCATGGGCGAAGTGCAGGAAAAACCCTATTTTCGCAGAGGCGAGAACGGGGCACAAGATGCGGCCCGTGAATGTTACAGCGATTCGTTTAACCAGCTATCAAAAGGTGCTTTCGGGACTGCACCGTTGAGCATGTCGATGACCTCACCGTTCTTGAAAATCATGATGGTTGGGATGCTGCGAATGCGAAAACGCGCGCTGAGTTCGCGCTCGGCCTCGGTGTTCACCTTCACGAAGCGCATCTTACCGCTGCGCTCTTCCGCCACATCTTCAAAAATTGGCGCAAAGCTGCGGCATGGGCCACACCACGGTGCCCAGAAATCGACCACCACAGGAAGATCGTCCTTGAGGAGTTTGTCCAGCGTAGCACCGGTTGCGTTAATCACATCGCCTTCAAATAGTTCGTGACCACAACGCCCGCATTTCGCGCCCTCATCAATCCGATCGTCCGGAATGCGATTGAGAGCCTGACAGTTGGCACATACGGTATTCATAACTAACCTCTGATAGAGCCGTGGGACAGCGGCAGAACGCCGGTAATGTTTCTAATATGTTACATATTATCAATGAGCCTGTTTGAAACGACAATGCGTTTTATTCAATGAGAACAATAGTCACAGGCTTTTGTACGAAATTATGGCTATGCGCTGGCACATCGGGTAATCTGCGCGCTTCGCGCAGCGCTGGTGGAGAAAAGCATGAACGACGAAATGAAAAACAAAAGCGGCAAGGTCAAAGTGATGTATGTCCGCAGTGATGATGACTCTGATAAACGCACCCAAAATCCGCGTACCGGAAAAGGTGGCGGGCGTCCGGCGTCTTCTCGTGCAGACGGTGGCCGTCGCCCCGCCCGCGATGACAAAAATTTCCGCGGTGATGACCGCAAGCGTGACGATCGCAAACGCGATGACCGTCCGCGTTCCGATCGCCCACGTAGTGACCGTCCACGCGACGATCGTCCGCGGGATGACTTCTCACGTGATAACGCCTCACCGTGGCGTACCGTTTCTCGCGCCCCTGGCGAAGAGGCACCTGAAAAGGCCGATCACGGCGGTATCAGCGGTAAAAGCTTTATCGATCCGGAAGTGTTGCGCCGTCAGCGTGCTGAAGAGACGCGTGTTTACGGTGAGAACGCCTGCCAGGCCCTGTTCCTGAGCCGACCAGAGTGCATCGTCCGCGCCTGGTTTATCCAGAGCGTGACCCCACGCTTCAAAGAAGCACTGCGCTGGATGGCCGCTAACCGTAAAGCCTACCATGTGGTGGATGATGCCGAGCTGACGAAAGCCTCCGGTACTGAACACCACGGCGGCGTCTGCTTCCTGATCAAAAAACGTAACGGCACCACCGTTCAGCAGTGGGTAAGCCAGGCGGAAGCCGATGACTGCGTGCTGGCGCTGGAAGACGTGGGCAACCCGCATAACCTGGGCGCAATGATGCGCAGCTGCGCGCACTTTGGCGTGAAAGGCGTACTGTTGCAGGATGCTGCACTGCTGGAATCCGGTGCGGCTATCCGTACTGCTGAAGGCGGAGCTGAGCATGTTCAGCCGATCACCGGCGATAGCGTTCTGGATGCCATCGAGCAGTTCCGTAAAGCGGGCTACTCCATTGTGACCACCTCCAGCCATGCTGGTACGCCGCTGTTTAAAGCGACGCTGCCACGTAAAATGGTGCTGGTACTGGGCCAGGAGCGTGATGGTCTGTCTGATGCTGCGCTGTCCAGCGCCGATCTGAGCGTCTCTATCGACGGCACAGGCAATGTAGAAAGTCTGAACGTTTCCGTTGCAACCGGCGTGCTGCTGGCCGAATGGTGGCGTCAGAATAAGGCGTAAGCCTTTTATGTGCCGGGCCTGACCCGGCACATTCACATCCTACTCGCTCTCTGCCGGTAACACTGGCATCCAGTCAATTGGCGTTTCGCCACGCTTTTCCAGCCATTCATTTGCCAGAACGAAGTGATTACTGCCAAAGAACCCGCGATGAGCAGACAGCGGCGACGGGTGCGGTGCTTTCAGCACGTGGTGACGCTGCCGGTCGATAATCGCGCCTTTCTTCTGCGCGTGCGATCCCCAGAGCAAAAACACGACGCCTTCGCGATGCTCGTTGATCAGGCTGATGACTTTGTCCGTGAAGGTTTCCCAGCCGAGGCTGGCATGGGAATGTGCCTGGCCGGCGCGTACGGTCAACACGGTGTTGAGTAACAGCACCCCCTGACGAGCCCAGCTTTCCAGATAACCGTGCTTAGGGCGCGTGAATCCTGGAAGGGTGCCCTCCAGCTCTTTATACATGTTCAGCAGAGAAGGGGGGATGGCGATGCCCGGAAGCACGGAAAACGCCAGACCATGCGCCTGGCCCGGCCCGTGGTAGGGATCCTGGCCGAGAATGACCACTTTTACATCGTTGAGTTCGGTGTAGCGAAAAGCGTTGAACACATCTTTCTGCGGCGGATAAATCGTCTGGCCAGATTGCCGTTCGGCCGCCACCGTTGTAAGAGTATTAATAAAGTAAGGCTGCTGTTTCTCTTCTGCCAGCACATCATGCCACGTTAAGGGGGTCGTCATCTCGCTCTCCTGCGAATCTCAATCTGCCTCTAGCTTAACCGCTAAACCCCGGGCGGCAAAATTCCCTGCGGAAATTTCCGCTAAGCCCTTAAATTTTATTTGATAATGTGCAGATTGGGTTGAAATAAGGAAAGGCTGGAATTGATCTAAAACAATAAAATCAAACCACACTCTTTATGTGGTTGGTGTTTTTGTTGATTTAAATCAATAAATCATGGGTGGCTGGGTGATATATATACATGCAAGAAACAATGGTTTTACCAATTGGCCGCATGAGGCCGACACCAGTTAATGTAGCCTAAGGGAGGCATAACATGATTACGGGTATCCAGATTACTAAAGCTGCAAATGACGATCTGCTCAACTCTTTCTGGCTGCTGGACAGCGAGAAAGGCGAAGCGCGCTGTGTAGTAGCAAAAGCGGGTTTTGCTGAAGATGAAATCGTTCCGGTAAATAAACTGGGCGAAATCGAGTACCGTGAAGTTCCAATGGAAGTGCAGCCGGAAGTCCGCGTGGAAGGTGGTCAGCACCTGAACGTTAACGTTCTGCGCCGCGAAACCCTGATGGATGCCGTTGAACATCCAGAAAAATATCCGCAGCTGACCATTCGTGTTTCAGGCTATGCGGTGCGTTTCAACTCGCTGACCCCAGAACAGCAGCGTGATGTTATCGCGCGTACCTTTACTGAAAGCCTGTAAGGGTTATCGCCACGGGGGTGGCATAAAAAAGCCGGGGAATTCCCCGGCTTTTTTTTACTCTTCTGTTTGCGAGTCAGGCGTAGAAGTACTCGGCTTACGGCGCTTACCAACGTTTTTGGTGTCGCGGTGGCGTTGCTTAACGCGCGGCTTCTCTTTTTCTTTCTCTTTTCTCTCTGCACGTTTCGCGAGCGCTTTCTTGGACGGCTTGCCCGTCATTTTTTCACTCGGCGCACGGGTGGTCGGGCGAAGCTCATCAATGACGCGAGCCTTCAGCGGCTCATCAACGTAGCGACCAATTTTCTGCAGCAGCAGATAGTCATGGGCCTCGACGAGAGAAATCGCAATACCCTTACGACCCGCGCGACCGGTACGGCCAATACGGTGCAGATAGGTATCACCGCTGCGCGGCATATCGAAGTTAATGACGTGGCTTACGTCAGGGATGTCGATCCCGCGCGCCGCGACGTCGGTCGCGACCAGCACGTTCACGCGACCATCGGTCAGACGCTTAATGCCTTCGGTACGCTTAGCCTGAGCCATCTCGCCTTCGAGATAACAGTTATTGATCCCCGCAGAACGCAGCAATCCCGCCAGCTCATGCACGCGCTCACGCTTACGCACAAATACGATGGTGCGGGTCGCGTCTTCCTGCTGCAGCAGGTGTTTCAGTATCTCAACCTTGTGCTCAAGGTTATCTGCGCGGTAATACCACTGGTGGATCTTCTTGCGCTCACGCGTGGATGGCGTGGCAGACACTTCGACCGGATCTTCCAGCAGACGTTCTGCGAAATCTTTAATCGCATCCCCTTCCAGGGTTGCAGAGAACAGCATCGTCTGGTTACGCCAGCGCGTTTCACCCGCGATGTGCTCGATATCCTGCGCAAAGCCCATGTCGAGCATACGGTCGGCTTCGTCGAGGATCAGCGTTTCAACCGCGCGGCAGTCGAAGTTTTCTTCTTTAATGTACTGCAGCAGACGACCCGTCGTTGCAACGACGATGTCCTGGTTTTCGCTGAACACTTCGGCGTGGTTCATGTACGCAACACCGCCCGTGATGGTGGCGATATCCAGATGGGTATTCGCCGCAAGCTCACGTGCGTGTTCGGCAACCTGCATCGCCAGCTCGCGCGTCGGCGTAAGGATCAAAACGCGCGGCGGGCCTGATTTTTTACGTGGGAAGTCGAGCAGATGCTGCAAGACAGGCAGCAAGTAGGCTGCTGTTTTCCCCGTGCCGGTTGGCGCAGAACCGAGCACATCGCGGCCCTCAAGCGCAGGCGAAATGGCCGCGGCCTGAATGGCGGTCGGGCGTGTAAAGCCTTTGCTCTCTAGTGCTTTGAGCAGGCTTTCATCGAGTTCAAGTTCGGAAAAAGTCGTTACAGTCATGTTCTACCTCTGTGTGGGGCGCTGATTATAGACGTTACGGCTGTAATCTTCATCTGTTTGTATGGATATCGCTTTTCGACCACTTCGCTTTCCCCTATGCTACTCCAGTTTCACTTAGAAGGTTGCCCCGACATGTCTCAACTCAAAGCGCAGCTGCGCCGCGATGGCTTTACGTTTAAACAATTTTTTGTGGCTCACGATCGCTGTGCGATGAAAGTCGGTACCGACGGTATTTTACTGGGAGCCTGGGCACCTGTCGCAGGCGTTAAGCGTATTCTGGACATTGGCACCGGAAGCGGACTGTTGGCATTAATGCTGGCGCAGCGCACGGATGATAGCGTCACCCTTGATGCGGTTGAGCTGGATGCGCAGGCGGCCGATCAGGCCAGTGAAAATGCAGCAGAATCTCCGTGGGCGGCCCGTATCAAAATTGAATGTGCGGATGTGCTGGCCTGGGCGCCCGATCAAACCGCACGTTACGACCTGATCGTCAGCAACCCACCGTACTACGAGCCCGGCGTTGAGTGCGGCACGCCAGAACGTGAACAGGCTCGCTATACCCGCTCGCTGGACCACAAGTCGCTGTTAACCAGTGCGGCAGAGTTGATCTCAGAAGAGGGATATTTCTGCGTGGTGCTGCCAGAAAGTACCGGCAATACGTTTATCGAGATTGCCCGGAACATCGGCTGGAGCTTACGTCTGCGTACCGATATTTCAGATACCGAAGGGCGCTTGCCGCACCGCGTGCTATTGGCGCTCTCGCCAAAAGAAGGGGAGTGCTTTAACGACAGGATGGTGATCCGTGGGCCAGACCAGCGTTACTCCGAAGATTACACCGCTCTGACCCAGGCATTTTATCTGTTTATGTAAGCCTGCGGGGACAACACCGACGGGCCGGATTCAGCCAGCTGGTCGGGGTAGTCCAGCGTATAGTGCAGGCCTCGGCTCTCTTTACGCATCATCGCGCAGCGCACGATAAGCTCAGCAACCTGCACCAGGTTACGCAGCTCCAGCAGATTATTGGACACGCGAAAGTTGGCGTAATATTCATCAATCTCTTGCTGCAGCATCGTAATGCGCCGCAGGGCGCGCTCAAGGCGCCTGGTGGTTCGCACAATTCCTACGTAGTCCCACATGAACAACCGAAGCTCATGCCAGTTGTGTTGAATGACGACCAGCTCATCCGGGTTCTCAACGCGGCTTTCATCCCAGCCCGGCAGACATTCAGACTGACGGGCGTAAGGCATGCGTTTGGTAATGTCTTCCGCCGCTGACCAGCCGTAGACCAGGCATTCCAGCAGTGAATTGGACGCCATGCGGTTCGCACCGTGTAGGCCGGTATAACTCACCTCGCCGATGGCATAAAGCCCATCCACGTCGGTGCGCCCGTGGTCATCCACCATTACGCCACCGCAGGTATAGTGGGCGGCAGGCACTATCGGCACCGGATCGCGCGTCAGATCGATACCCAGACCCAGCAGCTTTTCATAAATCATCGGGAAATGCTGACGAATAAATTCAGCGGGCTGATGGCTGATATCCAGATACATGCAATCCACGCCCAGACGTTTCATCTCATGGTCGATGGCGCGAGCGACGATATCGCGCGGGGCCAGTTCGCCCCTGGCATCAAAGTCAGGCATAAAGCGGGAGCCGTCAGGACGCTTCAGGTAAGCACCTTCTCCCCGCAGGGCTTCCGTCAGCAGGAAGTTACGCGCCTGCGGATGGAACAGGGCCGTTGGATGGAACTGATTGAATTCGAGGTTCGCCACGCGGCAACCGGCACGCCATGCCATGGCGATCCCGTCGCCGGAGGCAATGTCCGGGTTGGTGGTGTATTGGTAAACCTTGGAGGCACCGCCTGTGGCCAGCACGACGGCTTTTGCCCGACAGGTTTCCACCTTTTCTTTATTACGATTCCAGACCCATGCACCGACTACACGACGCGTGCCGGGCAGGCCAATTTTATCGGAGATAATCAGGTCAACCGCATTGCTGCGCTCCAGTACCTGAATATTGGGATGGCTCAGCGCCTTGCTGACCAGGGTGGTTTCAACTTCTCTCCCGGTCGCATCTGCCGCATGCAGGATCCGGCGATGGCTGTGGCCACCTTCACGCGTCAGATGATAGCTCTCTTCACCGTTTGGCTGAGTCTGCGTATCAAACAGTACACCCTGGTCGATAAGCCACTGAACGCAGTGCCGGGCGTTGCTGGCGACAAACTCCGCGGCGTGCGCATCCACAATCCCGGCACCGGCGATGAGGGTGTCTTCGACGTGCGAAGCAATGCTGTCCGTTTCATCAAACACGGCGGCAATACCGCCTTGCGCGTAATAGGTTGAACCCTCGCTCATCGGCCCTTTACTCAGCACGATAACCTTTTGGTGTTCGGCCAGCCGCAGCGCCAGCGAGAGCCCGGCAGCACCGCTGCCGATGATCAGTACATCACAATGGAGTTCTGTAGTTGTGTTCATATTGGCTTGTTTAATTTACTAAACACGGTCTGGCGAGAATAGCACCTGAATGCGAGATATCGCACGTTTTTTTTAACCAGCGTTACAATGGCTAAACGGTTAGCGCGGGATTAAAAAGAGGTAAATCAACGAAAATATTTTGCGAAGCAGATCGTTAGCGTCAGATTTTGTGGTGAAATAAAGCCCGTGTTGCGTTACTCTTCTGACAGTAAAGTTGATGTTTCTTGTCAGAAAGTGGGTACGTATCGTGAACAGACTTATAATGAGAGAAAATGAACGGTCTGCGGCGCGATGAACAAAAACAAAGGCGTGACGGAACTTATTGAAGAACAGACGCTCTAACTCGGTGCTTGCTCAAAGTGCAGTGCTTATAGAGTGGCGTTTCGACAACGCGTGGAATTTAGGTTTGGGGAGACATTACCTCGGATGAGCGAGCAGTTAACGGACCAGGTCCTGGTTGAACGGGTCCAGAAGGGAGATCAGAAAGCTTTTAACCTACTGGTGGTGCGCTACCAGCATAAGGTGGCGAGTCTGGTTTCTCGATATGTACCGTCAGGAGACGTTCCTGATGTAGTACAAGAGTCTTTCATAAAGGCCTATCGCGCGCTGGATTCTTTCCGGGGAGATAGTGCTTTTTACACCTGGCTGTATCGTATTGCAGTCAATACAGCTAAGAATTATCTGGTTGCTCAGGGCCGTCGTCCACCTTCTAGTGATGTGGACGCAATCGACGCCGAAAACTTTGAAAGCGGCGGCGCGTTGAAAGAAATTTCGAACCCTGAGAACTTAATGTTGTCAGAAGAACTGAGACAAATTGTTTTTCGCACGATCGAGTCGCTCCCGGAAGATTTACGCATGGCAATTACGTTGCGGGAGCTTGATGGTCTAAGCTATGAAGAGATAGCGGCTATCATGGATTGTCCGGTCGGCACGGTACGTTCTCGAATTTTCCGTGCGCGAGAAGCCATTGATAATAAAGTTCAACCGCTTATCAGGCGTTGACGATAGCGGGATACTGGAAAAGGTATTAGGCATGCAGAAAGAAAAACTTTCCGCTTTAATGGATGGTGAAACGCTGGATAGTGAGCTGCTCAACGAGCTGTCTCAATCTCCTGAAATGCAAGAGACCTGGGAGAGCTATCATCTCATCCGTGACACCCTGCGCGGTGATACCGGTGAGTTTCTCCATTTCGATATCTCAGCACGCGTCATGGCGGCCATTGAGAACGAGCCTGTTCATCAGACCACCCCGCTGATTCCTGAAGCTCAGCCCGCACCTCACCAGTGGCAGAAAATGCCCTTCTGGCAAAAAGTGCGTCCGTGGGCCAGCCAGCTTACCCAAATGGGCGTGGCTGCGTGCGTATCGCTTGCAGTTATTGTTGGCGTCCAGCACTATAACACTCAGTCTGAAGTCAATCAGCAGCCTGAAGCGCCAGTGTTCAACACACTGCCGATGATGGGCAAAGCCAGCCCGGTTAGCCTGGGCGTACCGGCAGATGCTTCCGCAAGCGGCGGTCAGCAACAGCAGGTACAGGAGCAGCGCCGTCGTATCAATGCGATGTTGCAGGATTACGAGTTGCAGCGTCGTCTGCACTCTGAACAGCTTCAGTTTGAGCAGGCACAAACCCAGCAGGCTGCCGTTCAAGTGCCCGGAAACCAAACTTTAGGAACGCAATCGCAGTAATGAAGCAACTTTGGTTCGCCATGTCTCTGATGGCGGGTAGCCTGTTCTTCTCTGCCAACGCCTCGGCTGATGTTTCATCCGGGGCGTTGTTGCAGCAAATGAATCTGGCCAGCCAGTCACTCAATTACGAGTTGGCATTTATCAGCATTAATAAGCAGGGCGTCGAGTCGTTACGCTATCGCCATGCCCGTCTTGATAACCAGCCGCTCGCCCAGCTTTTACAGATGGATGGCCCGCGTCGGGAAGTCGTCCAGCGTGGGAACGAAATCAGCTATTTCGAGCCTGGCCTTGAGCCTTTCACGCTGAATGGCGATTACATCGTTGATTCCCTGCCGTCGCTTATCTATACCGATTTCAAGCGTCTTGCACCTTACTACGATTTTATCTCGGTAGGGAAAACGCGCATCGCCGACAGACTGTGTGAAGTCATCCGCGTTGTCGCGCGCGACGGCACGCGCTATAGCTACATCGTCTGGATTGATGCAGAAACCAAGCTGCCTATGCGCGTTGACCTGCTGGACCGTGACGGTGAAACGCTGGAGCAGTTCCGCGTCATCTCCTTTAGCGTTAACAGCCAGGTCGGCAACAGTATGCAGAATCTGGCCAAAGCCAGCCTGCCGCCGCTGCTTTCTGTTCCTGCCGGTGATTCAGTAAACTTCAACTGGGTACCTTCCTGGATCCCGCAAGGGTTTAGCGAAGTCTCCAGCAGCCGACGACAGCTTCCGACCATTGAAACGCCGGTTGAATCACGCCTCTATTCAGATGGTTTGTTCAGCTTCTCGGTGAACATCAACCGCGCGACGGCAAACAGCGCCGAGCAAATGCTTCGTACTGGCCGCCGGACGGTGAGCACCACGGTACGCGATAACGCTGAGATCACTATTGTCGGAGAGTTACCGCCGCAAACGGCGAAACGTATTTCTGACAGCATTAAATTTAAGGCTGCACAATGATTAAAGAGTGGGCCACGGTGGTCTCCTGGCAGGATGGCGTTGCCCTGGTCAGTTGTGACGTTAAAGCATCATGCAATAGCTGTGCTTCCAGAGCCGGCTGCGGCAGCCGCGTGCTGAACAAGCTGGGGCCGCAAACCTCACATACCATCGCTGTTCCGAGCGAACAGCCGCTGGTGGCTGGGCAGAAGGTCGAGCTGGGTATTGCCGAAGGCAGCCTGCTGACCTCCGCGGTGCTGGTTTATCTCTCTCCGCTGGTGGGGCTGTTTGTCATGGGCGGCATTTTCCAGATGTTGTTCAATACCGACGCGGCGGCAATGTGTGGTGCTGCTCTGGGTGGCGTTGGCGGATTTTGGCTTGCAAAGGGCTTATCCCCCAGGCTGGCTGCTCGAGAGGAATGGCAACCCGTCATCCTTAGCGTTGCGCTCGGTCCAGACCAGCTTCGTGTGGAAACGCTCTCTTCTGAGGCCCGGTGATCTACCGGGCTTTATTATTATTTACATCTCAAAAAAGAAAACGCCGTTCCTTCGCGCTATGCTTGGCGCTAAGTGCATTTCCAGGTTACGGGGATGTAGTGTAGAATGCTGCGTTTTCGCACTGAAAAACGTCAGGCTAAGAACAGCGGCCTCCAGGAATTCGTAAGGCATAATTATTTAACTATATGAAGAACATACGTAACTTTTCGATCATTGCTCACATTGACCACGGTAAGTCGACGCTGTCTGACCGTATTATCCAGATTTGCGGTGGCCTGTCTGATCGTGAAATGGCAGCCCAGGTTCTGGACTCCATGGACCTGGAACGCGAACGCGGTATTACCATCAAAGCGCAGAGCGTGACGCTCGACTATAAAGCGGCTGATGGTGAAACCTACCAACTGAACTTTATCGACACCCCAGGCCACGTTGACTTCTCCTATGAAGTTTCACGATCGCTGGCGGCCTGTGAAGGCGCGCTGCTGGTGGTGGATGCCGGGCAGGGCGTTGAAGCCCAAACCTTGGCGAACTGCTACACCGCGATGGAAATGGATCTCGAGGTCGTGCCAGTTCTGAACAAAATCGACCTGCCTGCCGCCGACCCGGAGCGCGTAGCGGAAGAGATTGAAGACATCGTTGGCATTGATGCGACCGACGCGGTGCGCTGCTCTGCGAAAACCGGCGTGGGGGTTCCTGATGTGCTGGAACGTCTGGTGCGAGACATCCCGCCACCGGAAGGTGACCCTGATGCACCGCTGCAGGCGCTGATCATCGACTCCTGGTTTGATAACTATCTCGGCGTTGTCTCGCTGGTGCGTATTAAAAACGGCACCATGCGCAAAGGCGACAAAATTAAGGTGATGAGTACCGGTCAGGTTTACAACGCTGACCGCCTGGGCATCTTCACGCCAAAACAGGTTGACCGTACCGAGCTGAAATGCGGCGAGGTAGGCTGGCTGGTCTGCGCCATTAAAGATATCCTCGGCGCACCGGTGGGCGATACCCTGACGCTGGCGCGTAATCCAGCGGACAAAGCGCTGCCAGGCTTCAAAAAGGTGAAGCCACAGGTATATGCAGGCCTGTTCCCGGTCAGCTCCGACGACTACGAGAACTTCCGCGATGCGCTCGGCAAGCTGAGCCTCAACGATGCGTCCCTGTTCTATGAGCCGGAAAGCTCAACGGCGCTGGGCTTCGGCTTCCGCTGCGGCTTCCTCGGCCTGCTGCACATGGAGATCATTCAGGAACGTCTGGAGCGTGAATACGATCTGGATCTGATCACCACGGCACCGACCGTAGTCTACGAAGTGGAAACCACCTCGAAAGAGGTTATCTACGTCGATAGCCCGTCCAAGCTTCCGCCGCTGAACAATATTCACGAGCTGCGCGAGCCGATCGCAGAGTGTCACATGCTGCTGCCACAGGAGTTCCTGGGCAACGTTATCACCCTGTGTATCGAAAAACGTGGCGTCCAGACCAACATGGTTTACCACGGTAACCAGGTGGCGCTGACCTATGAAATCCCGATGGCGGAAGTGGTGCTCGACTTCTTCGACCGTCTGAAGTCTACCTCTCGTGGCTATGCGTCACTGGATTACAACTTCAAACGCTTCCAGGCGTCCAACATGGTGCGCGTTGACGTGCTGATCAACAGCGAGCGCGTTGATGCCCTGGCGCTGATCACCCACAACGACAATGCGCCTTACCGCGGTCGTGAGCTGGTTGAGAAGATGAAAGAGCTGATCCCGCGTCAGCAGTTTGACATCGCGATCCAGGCGGCCATTGGCAACCACATCATCGCGCGTTCTACCGTGAAACAGCTGCGTAAAAACGTTCTGGCGAAATGCTATGGCGGCGACGTCAGCCGTAAGAAAAAGCTGCTCCAGAAGCAGAAAGACGGTAAGAAGCGTATGAAGCAGGTCGGTAACGTTGAGCTGCCGCAGGAAGCATTCCTTGCCATTCTGCACGTTGGCAAAGACGGCAAATAACCCTTAAGGAGTTGGCATGGCGAACATGTTTGCCCTGATCCTGGTCATCGCCACCCTGGTAACAGGTCTGCTGTGGTGTCTGGATAAGTTTATCTTCGCCCCGAAACGCCGTGAGCGTCAGGCTGCCGCCCAGGCAGCCACTGGCGATGGGCTGGATGCGAAAACCCTGAAGAAAGTCGGCCCGAAACCGGGCTGGCTGGAGACGGGTGCATCGGTGTTCCCGGTGCTGGCGATCGTGCTGGTGGTGCGTTCGTTTATCTACGAACCGTTCCAGATCCCATCAGGCTCAATGATGCCAACGCTGCTGATTGGCGATTTTATTCTGGTAGAAAAGTTTGCCTACGGCATTAAAGATCCTATCTACCAGAAAACGCTGATCGAAACGGGCCATCCGAAACGTGGCGACATCGTGGTGTTCAAATATCCGGAAGATCCGCGCCTGGACTACATCAAGCGCGCGGTGGGTCTGCCGGGAGATAAAGTCACCTACGATCCGGTATCCAAAGAAGTGACCGTCCAGCCGGGCTGCAGCTCGGGCACGGCATGTGAAAACGCGCTGGCAATCACTTACTCGAACGTTGAGCCGAGTGATTTTGTGCAGACCTTCGCCCGTCGTAACGGCGGTGAAGCCACCAGCGGTTTCTTCCAGGTTCCGAAAAGTGAGACCAAAGAGAACGGCATTCGTCTGGTTGAGCGTAAAGAGACGCTGGGCGATGTGACCCACCGTATTTTGACGGTGCCTATTGCTCAGGATCAGGTCGGGATGTATTACCAGCAGCCGGGGCAGCAGCTTGCGACCTGGATTGTTCCGCCGGGACATTACTTCATGATGGGGGATAACCGCGATAATTCCGCGGACAGCCGTTACTGGGGCTTTGTGCCGGAAGCGAATCTGGTGGGTAAAGCGACCGCGATTTGGATGAGTTTTGAGAAGCAGGAAGGCGAATGGCCGACCGGTGTACGTCTGAATCGTATTGGTGGGATCCATTAATTCTCGCTAAATGAACGCGTAGCCGCTTTATTTAGCGGCTACGTGAATTATTTCAGCGATAAATCTCTTCGAACTAACGACATCCCCTGCCGTTGTGTATAGAATATTTCCCCGAAGTTTAAGGTTGGCCCTGCAAGGGTGCCACGGCACACGAAACCGCGTTGGTTTTCTCAGGTCGGTTTCGTGTGCTGCATTTTTGACGCATTCATTTATTGGTATCGCATGAACCCCATCGTAATTAATCGGCTTCAACGGAAGCTGGGCTACACTTTTCAACATCAGGAGTTATTGCAGCAAGCATTAACCCACCGCAGTGCCAGCAGCAAGCACAATGAGCGCCTCGAATTTTTAGGCGACTCTATTTTAAGTTTTGTGATTGCGAATGCGCTTTATCATCGTTTCCCACGCGTGGACGAAGGTGATATGAGCCGCATGCGCGCCACGCTGGTAAGGGGTAACACCCTGGCGGAAATCGCACGCGAATTTGAACTGGGCGAATGCCTGCGTCTGGGGCCGGGTGAGCTGAAAAGCGGCGGCTTCCGTCGTGAATCTATTCTTGCCGACACGGTCGAAGCATTAATCGGTGGCGTGTTCCTGGACAGCGATATCCAGACTGTAGAAAAACTGATCCTGAACTGGTATCAGAGCCGCCTGGACGAAATCAGTCCGGGAGATAAACAAAAAGATCCTAAAACGCGTCTGCAGGAATATCTGCAGGGCCGTCATCTGCCGCTGCCATCCTATCTGGTGGTGCAGGTGCGTGGCGAAGCGCACGATCAGGAATTTACCATCCATTGCCAGGTCAGTGGCCTGAGTGAACCGGTGGTGGGCACAGGTTCTAGCCGTCGCAAGGCGGAACAGGCTGCCGCCGAACAGGCGTTAAAAATGCTGGAGCTGGAATGAGCGAAGAAAAAACCTATTGCGGATTTATTGCCATCGTCGGACGCCCGAACGTTGGCAAATCCACCCTGCTGAATAATCTGCTTGGGCAGAAAATTTCCATCACCTCTCGTAAGGCGCAGACCACGCGTCACCGCATCGTCGGTATCCATACTGAAGGCGCGTATCAGGCGATCTACGTCGATACCCCGGGCCTGCACATGGAAGAGAAGCGTGCCATCAACCGCCTGATGAACAAAGCGGCGAGCAGTTCGATTGGCGACGTAGAGCTGGTGATTTTCGTCGTGGAAGGCACCCGCTGGACGCCGGACGACGAAATGGTGCTGAACAAGCTGCGTGACGGCAAAACGCCGGTAATCCTCGCGGTCAACAAAGTTGACAACGTGCAGGAAAAAGCTGACCTGCTGCCGCACCTGCAGTGGCTGGGTAGCCAGATGAACTTCCTCGATATCGTTCCGCTGTCCGCAGAGACCGGACTGAACGTGGATACCATCGCGGGTATCGTGCGCAAGCATCTGCCGGAAGCCATTCATCACTTCCCGGAAGACTACATCACCGATCGTTCCCAGCGCTTTATGGCGTCTGAAATCATCCGTGAAAAGCTGATGCGTTTCCTGGGCGCCGAGCTGCCGTACTCCGTAACGGTGGAGATCGAGCGCTTCCAGACCAACGAGCGCGGTGGCTACGACATCAACGGCCTGATCCTCGTTGAGCGTGAAGGGCAGAAGAAGATGGTCATTGGCAACAAAGGCGCCAAGATCAAAACCATCGGTATTGAAGCCCGTAAAGACATGATGGACATGTTTGAAGCGCCGGTTCACCTCGAACTGTGGGTGAAAGTGAAATCTGGCTGGGCCGACGATGAGCGTGCTCTGCGCAGCCTCGGTTACGGCGAAGATCAGTAACTCAAGACGACGAGTATAATGGAAGGTTGGCAGCGTGCCTTCGTTCTCCATAGTCGTCCCTGGAGCGAAACCAGCCTGATGCTGGACGTCTTCACGGAAGAGTCGGGCCGCGTGCGCCTTGTTGCGAAAGGCGCACGTTCCAAACGTTCTAACCTGAAAGGTGCCTTACAGCCTTTCACGCCGCTGCTGGTACGCTTTGGCGGGCGAGGGGAAGTCAAAACCCTGCGCAGCGCTGAAGCCGTCTCTCTGGCGCTTCCTCTTTCTGGCATCACGCTCTACAGCGGTCTGTATGTCAACGAGCTTATCTCCCGCGTTCTTGAACATGAGACCCGCTTCTCGGAACTTTTCTTCGATTATCTGCACTGTATCCAGGCTCTTGCTGGCGCAACCGGCACGCCCGAACCCGCGCTGCGCCGCTTTGAACTGGCGCTGCTGGGGCACCTGGGTTACGGCGTTGATTTTCTGCACTGCGCGGGGAGCGGCGACGAGGTTGAAGACTCAATGACCTACCGCTATCGCGAAGAGAAAGGCTTTATTGCGAGTATCGTGGTGGATAACAGCACCTTTACCGGACGGCACCTGAGGGCGTTATACGAGCGAGAGTTTCCTGATGCTGATACTTTACGTGCGGCAAAGCGCTTTACCCGCATTGCGCTCAAGCCGTATCTTGGTGGCAAGCCCTTAAAGAGCCGCGAATTATTCAGGCAGTTTGTGCCAAAACGTTAACCTTTTACCCCTCACTACAGCCCTCTCCCGGAGGGAGAGGGGGAAGAGAAATGAACCAAAATACCGAGGATTGTCATGGCTGAATTACTGTTAGGCATCAACATCGATCACATCGCTACCCTGCGCAATGCGCGCGGTACGGCGTACCCCGATCCGGTTCAGGCAGCGTTTATTGCCGAGCAGGCTGGCGCCGACGGCATTACCGTCCACCTGCGTGAAGACCGTCGCCATATCACCGATCGCGACGTCCGTATCCTGCGCCAGACCCTGGATACCCGCATGAATCTCGAAATGGCGGTTACCGAAGAGATGCTGGCCATCGCCTGCGAGACGAAGCCGCACTTCTGCTGCCTGGTGCCGGAAAAGCGTCAGGAAGTGACGACCGAAGGGGGCCTGGACGTGGCGGGGCAGCGCGACAAAATGCGCGATGCATGCCAGCGCCTGGCCGATGCCGGCATCCTGGTCTCGCTGTTTATCGATGCCGATTTTGATCAGATCAAAGCGGCTGCGGACGTCGGCGCACCCTATATCGAAATTCACACCGGCTGTTATGCCGATGCCAAAAATGACGCCGAGCAGGCGAAAGAGCTGGAGCGTATCGCTAAAGCGGCTACGTATGCAGCAGGTCTGGGTCTGAAGGTTAACGCCGGTCACGGCCTGACCTACCACAACGTCAAGGCCATCGCCGCGCTGCCGGAAATGCACGAGCTGAACATCGGCCACGCCATTATTGGCCGTGCGGTGATGAGCGGACTGAAAGAGGCGGTATCAGAGATGAAACGCCTGATGCAGGAAGCGCGTCAGTAATGGCCATACTGGGCTTAGGCACCGATATCGTCGAAATAGCCCGTATTGAAGCGGCGATCGCCCGTAGCGGCGATCGTCTCGCAAGACGCGTGCTGAGCGATAACGAGTGGGCCATCTGGGAAGCGCACCAGCAGCCGGTCCGTTTTCTGGCAAAGCGTTTTGCGGTTAAAGAGGCGGCAGCCAAAGCCTTCGGTACGGGGATCCGTAACGGCCTGGCGTTTAACCAGTTTGAAGTGTTTAACGATGAGCTGGGGAAACCGCGCCTGCGCTTATGGGGCGAGGCGCAAAAGCTGGCAGAGAAGATGGGTGTGAATCACATGCACGTGACGATAGCGGATGAGCGCCGCTATGCCAGCGCCACGGTGATTATCGAAAGTTAAAGTTTGTCTGCGTGATGCATCAGCACAAACTTATCCCACAGCTGCTCTTCGTTCTCGACGTGTGCCGGATCCTTAAGGATTGTATTAGGGATTGGGCACACCTTCTGGCAGGTCGGCGTTTCATAGTGGCCGATGCATTCGGTGCAGCGGTCGCTGTTAATCTCATAAATGCTGTCACCCATCGAAATCGCCTGGTTAGGGCATTCGGGTTCGCACATATCGCAATTGATGCATTTTTTGGTGATTAACAGCGCCATCAGGAAATTCTCAGAACCAACACAAACAGGGCGGGCATTATATGCGCATTCCCTACTCAAACCAATTTTTTTACCAGCTCTTCGCTGTGGCGGATACGTTCCGGCGCGCGTTCAAGATCCTGCTGCACCAGCGCCATAAACAGCAGGTCCGTCAGCATCATCTGCGCGCTGGTTGACGAGATAGCCGCGCTGCGCGTGGCCTGCTCTTCTGCGATCGTATACAAACAGCGCGTTGCCCGCTGCTGCAGGGCATTGGGGGTGAAACCGGTGATCGCCAGAATCTTGCCGCCGACGCGCAGGGCTTCATCAGTGGCCATGTTGATTTCGCGACGTTCGCCCGAATAGGAGATAGGCAGCAGCAAATCGTCAGGATCCATCGCCTGTACGGTCGCGAGCAGGGCATGCATGTCGTGCTCGGAAATCGCGTTATAGCCAATTTTTGTCAGCTTCCAGCCGAAGTTACGCGCCACTAATCCGGACGCACCTATCCCGGTCAAAATGATACGCCGCGCCCCGCGCAGCATCGCTACGCTCTCCAGCAGCTTCTCCTCGGTATTCACGTCCAGCGTGGCATGCATCGCCGCCACGTTCTCTTTAATGAGTTTTTCGCCCACCAGGCGCATCGGGTCATCGCCGCGAATCTGGTTGTGGACCGGCATCGACTGAGGATTAGGGTTACTCGCCAGCGCTTCACTGAGTGCCAGCTTCAAAGCTGGAAAGCCCTTAAAGCCAATCTTTTGGGCGAATTTCACCACGCTTGACTGGCTCACGCCGGCTTCACTTGCCAGCTGCTGTGAACTGAGGTGGCGCGCGCGGTCAGGCTGCGAAAGCAGAAAATCCGCCAGCTTCTTGTCGCTTTGGGCAAAGCCTGCGTAACGCTGGCGAATGCGAATTAAACAGTTCATAGGATCTCCTGGCGAAAATGTGATTACCTGCGCAAATACGGATTTTGCTCGCCTGAATGAATTTTATATTCCATTATAGTGTGATTATTATGAATTAAAAATTCTTGAGGTACAAAAGATGAATCTTGGCTCACTTGTTTCAGAAACGCGCAACCCGCAGACGATGGATCTTGACGCGCTCTCCACGCTGGAGTTGGTTAACCGTTTTAATCAACAGGATACGCTGGTCGCGCAGGCAGTGAAAGAGACATTGCCTGAGGTTGCGAAGGCCGTCGATGCGGCAGCGGCCGCGCTGAAGGCCGGTGGACGCATTATTTATATGGGGGCCGGCACCAGCGGGCGCCTCGGGGTGCTTGATGCCTCAGAATGCCCACCGACCTTCGGCGTGCCGCACGGTCTGGTGGTGGGGTTAATAGCCGGGGGCCCAGGCGCGCTGCTGAAAGCGGTTGAGGGGGCGGAAGACAACAGGCAGCTCGGCGAAGATGATCTAAACGCCCTGAGCCTGACCGCGCAGGATCTGGTGGTCGGGCTGGCCGCATCCGGGCGCACGCCGTACGTGATTGGCGGCCTGGAATATGCCAACCGGACGGGCTGCACCACCGTGGCCATCTCCTGTAACCCCGGCTCGCCGATTGCGCAGGTGGCGGACATTGCCATCTCTCCCGTCGTCGGTCCAGAAGCGCTCACCGGCTCCACGCGTCTCAAATCTGGGACGGCACAGAAGCTGGTGCTCAATATGATCTCCACCGGGGCGATGGTGAAGTTCGGCAAGGTTTATCAGAACCTGATGGTGGATATGCAGGCCACCAACGTCAAGCTGGTGGACCGAGCCTGCCGCATGGTGGTGGAAGCGACGGGGGCAAGCCGTGAAGAGGCCGAAGCCGCTCTTAAACAAACCGACCATGAGGTTAAGCCAGCCATTCTGATGATTTTAAGCGGTCTGGACGCGGCGGCGGCGAGAGCAAAACTCGATGCGCATCATGGATTCTTACGGGCTGCATTAGAAAACTAACAGAGGCGTGTATGGAAAAAACAGCAGCGCTCGCCAGCGGCATCCTGCAGGGGATCGGCGGAGAACAAAATATTCAGCGTCTGGAAAACTGCATGACGCGCGTGCGCGTCGAGGTGCATGACGACGAACGGCTCGATCTGGCGCGGCTTAAGCAACTCCCCGGCGTGAGCGGCTACGTAAAGCAGGGGCAGCAGCATCAGCTGATTGTTGGGCCCGGTAAAGCGGCGAAGGTCGTCGACGCTATGCGCGCGCTGATGGTGGGAGGAGACGCAACGGCCTCCTTTGACGATGCCGAGCGCACTAAAGCCCAGGCAAAAGCCAAATACAAAGCCCCGATGAGCGACGCGCTGCGGCAGCTGGCGAACGTCTTTATTCCGCTGATCCCGGCGTTTATTGCCTCGGGGCTGATAACCGGGATTATCAACATCCTCAAGCGCCCGGATATTGTCGGGGACTTTGCCACCCACTATCCGAACCTGCTGGGTATTCTCGGGATCTTCGGCAGCGCGGTGTTCGCCATCATGAACATTCTGGTCGGGGTGAACACCGCGAAGGTGTTTGGCGGATCGCTGGCCATGGGCGGCGTTATGGCGGGGATCCTGTCCAGCCCGCAGCTGGCGCAGATTACGCTGTTTGGCGAGGCGCTACAGCCCGGCCGGGGCGGGGTGATTGCGGTGCTGCTGGTGGTCATCCTGATGTGCTGGATTGAAAAACGGCTTCGCGCAGTCCTGCCCGGGTCGATCGAGTTAATCCTTAACCCGCTGCTGACCACGCTGATTACCGGCAGCGTAGCCATTGTGGCGCTGCAGCCGCTGGGCGGTTGGATCTCTGAGGCAATAGCGCACGGTGCATCTCTGGCTATCGACCGCGGCGGCCTGTTAGTGGGCGCTGTGCTCTCCGGCACCTTCCTGCCGTTAGTGCTGACGGGTCTGCATCAGGGGCTGGTTCCCATCCACGTCGAGCTGGTGCAGGCGCACGGCTATAACGCGCTTCTGCCGATCCTGTCGATGGCGGGCGTGGGGCAGGTCGGTGCGGCTATCGCCGTGCTGATGAAAACACGCAACGCGCGCCTCAAAAAGGTCATCAAAGGGGCGCTGCCTGTCGGATTGCTCGGAATTGGCGAGCCGCTGATTTTTGGCGTTACGCTGCCTTTAGGTAAACCTTTTCTCGCCGCTTGTCTCGGGGGCGCCGTGGGCGGGGCGCTGGTCAGCTACTGGAAAGTGGCAACCGTCATCACCTTTGGTATTTCCGGTTTACCGCTGGCATTAACCATCGTGACCGGAAAAGTCATGCTCTATCTGTTAGGCTATTTAGTAGCGGTGATCGCCGGGTTCCTGTTTACCTGGCTGTTAGGATTCAACGACCCAGAGGAGTAAGGTTTGGCAAATCACGAGCGTCGCGTTGTTTTTTTCGACCTGGATGGAACGCTGCATCAGCAGGATATGTTCGGCACCTTTATGCGCTACCTGCTGCGGCGCCAGCCTCTGAATGCGCTGCTCGTCTTACCGCTTTTACCCGTAATTGGCATCGCGCTGCTGGTCAAAGGCCGGGCAGCGCGCTGGCCCATGAGCCTGCTGCTGTGGGGATGTACCTTTGGCCACAGCGAAGCGCGGCTCAAACAGCTCGAACAGGATTTTGCGCGCTGGTTCCGCGGCCACGTTGCCGCGTTTCCCGTGGTTCAAAACCGCCTCACAAACTACCTTGATGCTAACGATGCCGACATCTGGCTAATTACCGGCTCGCCGCAGACGCTGGTGGAGCAGGTCTACTTTGATACGCCATGGCTACCGCGCGTCAATCTCATCGCCACGCAAATCGCGCGCGGCTACGGCGGCTGGGTGCTGACCATGCGCTGCCTGGGTCATGAAAAGGTCGTCCAGCTGGAGAAACGCATCGGTACGCCGCTGCGCCTGTACAGCGGCTACAGCGACAGCAAGCAGGACAACCCGCTGCTCTACTTTTGCCAGCACCGCTGGCGCGTCACGCCATCGGGCGAACTTCAGCAACTCGAATAGTCTTATCTATAGCGGGTGTGTATAATGCCGCCCGCTTTCGACTGGAGTATAAATCGTTGTCCAACCCTGAACACAATCACGAATACTGGATGCGCCACGCGCTAACGCTGGCCCAGCGCGCCTGGGATGAGGGCGAAGTGCCCGTAGGTGCCGTGCTGGTTTATAACAATCAGGTGATTGGGGAAGGCTGGAACCGTCCGATTGGCCGCCACGATCCTACCGCGCACGCCGAAATTATGGCGCTTCGCCAGGGGGGACTGGTGCTGCAAAACTATCGCCTGCTCGATACCACCCTGTACGTCACGCTGGAGCCCTGCGTGATGTGTTCGGGGGCGATGGTACACAGCCGAATCGGAACCCTGGTTTTTGGCGCGCGGGATGAAAAAACCGGCGCGGCGGGTTCGCTGATGGACGTGCTCGGCCATCCGGGCATGAACCATCAGGTGCAGACTATCGGTGGGGTACTTGCACCAGAGTGTTCGGGTCTGCTGAGTGACTTCTTTCGAATGCGCCGGCAGCAGAAAAAGCAACAAAAGGCAGTATTGAACCAGCCGGGCGATTAAGTTCGTCCGGAGCAACCGCCGGATAGCTCTGCGCAAGCTGTTGCGCCTCTGCCGCCTCTTTTTCCTTCTCACGCAGATAGCCCACCAGGCTAATCTGGTATTTACGAATGTTTTCCACGTAGGCGTAGGCCTCATGCCCGCGCGCATAGCCGTAGGTCAGCTTGTTGTACCACGGCTTCTGGCTCAGCAGCGGCAGGCGCTGTTTAACGTCAGACCAGCTGTCCGGGTTGCCTTTGGTTTTGGCCGTCAGCGCGCGCGCATCCAGCATGTGTGCATAGCCCATGTTGTAAGCCGCCAGCGCAAACCAGATCCGCTCTTCTTCCGGCACCGTTTCCGGCACCTTCGCCATCATATCCTGCAAATACTGCGCGCCGCCGCTGATGCTCTGTTCCGCATCGGTACGGTCGTTAACGCCCAGGCTCAGCGCGGTATTCTTGGTCAGCATCATCAAGCCACGTACGCCGGTCGGAGAGGTGGCCTGTGCGTCCCAGTGCGACTCCTGATACGAAATGGCCGCCAGCAGCTTCCAGTCAATCTCCTGGGCGTACTTTTCGAATAACGGCTGCAGGTCCGGCAGCACGCTGTCCACGGCGCGCAGGAAGGTGCGGGTATCGACGTAATCAAAATCATCCCCGTGTCCGAGGTATTTCTCTTCAAGACGCGCCAGCGTGCCGTCTTCATTGATGGTGTTATAGAAGTCGAGCATGGCTGCAGAAAGGGTTTGATCGTTGTCGAGCTGGGTAAACCAGGTCACCGGCTGTTCGTCCGTGACGTCCAGCGCCACGGCAATTTCAGGATGAACGCGCTGAAACAGGCTGATCGCCACCGAATCGGCAATGGTATAGGGCAGTTTTTTGTCTTTTACCTGCTCCAGCAGCTCGGTGGTGCCCAGCTTTGCATCGACTTTCCAGCTGAGGTCGGGATACTTTTTCTCTTTAAGGGCGCGCAGGTCGTCAATGACGACGTGACCGGGAGCAATCGTCAACTGCCGATCGTTAAGGGTGGCAAGCGAGCGCGGGCGCAGGCTGCCGACGCGGTACACCAGCTGTTGCGAAACGGAATAGTAGGTTGGGCCCGGCTGATAGTTCTTGCTGCGTTCGCTGTTGTAGACCAGCCCGGCTGCCAGGATATCAGCGTCGTCGTTGTCCAGGTCATCAAACAGCTGGCTGATGTTTTGCCGTACCGTGACTTTCAGCTTTACGCCAAGGTAGTCCGCAAACTGCTGGGCCAGTTCATAATCCAGACCAATAGTTTTGCCGTTGATATCGCTGTAAATCAGCGGAGAGGAGAGCGTACTGACGCGCAGCTCCCCCCGCTCCTGAATGGCGGCGATACGGTTTTCGGCTTTGCCGAACCAGGGGATAGAAGGCCAGAGGGCCACTGCCAGCAGCAACGTAACAATGCCGATGAGCAGATAATTAATCTTTAATTTTTTCAATTAGTTAATTCTCTGCGACGCCGGATGCCTCAGTATGCTGTAGCCATGTTAAGAATAAGGTTTGCCATTGATTGAGCGGCATTTTGCGCAAACTTGCGCCAGTTGGCAACCAATTAGAGAGACAGGTCACATCTATTGTTAAACGTCCGTACTGATTTTATTTCGACGCAAACGGTTTCGTCGGCGCTCAGGATTCACTATAATGACGCCCGTTTTCCCCCCTTGCGCACACTGTAAGCGCCCCGGCGCTTCGAAGACGAGAGACTTATGATGGAAATTCTGCGTGGTTCGCCTGCACTGTCTGCCTTCCGTATTAACAAACTGCTGGCACGTTTTCAGGCAGCCGACCTTCCGGTAAGCAATATTTACGCTGAGTATGTCCATTTTGCTGACCTGAATGCCCCCCTGAATGCAGAGGAGCGCGAACAGCTGGAACGCCTGCTCAAGTACGGCCCAAGCCTGAGCAGCCACACGCCAACCGGTAAACTGATCCTGGCGACGCCGCGTCCGGGCACCATCTCCCCCTGGTCTTCTAAAGCCACCGACATCGCCCACAACTGCGGTCTGAGCCAGATTAACCGTCTGGAACGCGGCGTAGCGTACTACGTTGAAGCCTCTACCCTGAGCGACGCGCAGTGGCAGGCGGTTGCCGCCGAGCTGCACGACCGCATGATGGAGAGCGTGTTTGCCTCTCTCGACGACGCGCAGAAGCTTTTCTCTCACCATCAGCCTGCACCGGTACAGAGCGTTGACCTGCTGGGGCAGGGCCGTCAGGCGCTGATTGACGCCAACCAGCGTCTCGGCCTGGCGCTGGCGGATGACGAAATTGACTACCTGCAGGACGCGTTCGTTAAGCTGAACCGCAACCCGAACGACATCGAACTCTACATGTTCGCGCAGGCCAACTCCGAGCACTGCCGCCATAAGATTTTCAATGCCGACTGGGTCATCGACGGGGAACAGCAGCCGAAGTCGCTGTTCAAAATGATTAAAAACACCATGGAGAAAACCCCTGACCACGTGTTGTCCGCCTATAAAGACAACGCCGCGGTGATGGAAGGTTCCGAGGTGGGCCGCTTCTTCGCCGATCGCGAAGCAGGGCGCTATGACTTCCATCAGGAGCCTGCGCATATCCTGATGAAAGTCGAAACCCATAACCACCCGACGGCGATCTCCCCGTGGCCGGGTGCGGCGACCGGCTCCGGCGGTGAAATCCGCGACGAAGGTGCAACCGGTCGTGGTGCTAAGCCGAAAGCGGGTCTGGTCGGCTTCTCCGTTTCCAACCTGCGTATTCCGGGCTTTGAACAGCCGTGGGAAGAAGACTTCGGCAAGCCAGAACGCATTGTGACCGCGCTGGATATCATGACCGACGGGCCTTTGGGAGGCGCGGCCTTCAACAACGAATTTGGTCGTCCGGCGCTGAACGGTTACTTCCGTACCTACGAAGAGAAAGTGGACAGCCACAACGGCGAAGAGCTGCGTGGCTACCACAAGCCGATCATGCTGGCGGGCGGGATCGGCAATATCCGCGCCGATCACGTGCAGAAAGGCGAGATCGTCGTGGGCGCGAAGCTGATCGTGCTCGGCGGCCCGGCGATGAACATCGGCCTGGGCGGCGGGGCGGCATCTTCAATGGCCTCCGGCCAGTCTGATGCCGATCTGGACTTCGCCTCCGTACAGCGCGATAACCCGGAGATGGAACGCCGCTGTCAGGAAGTCATCGACCGCTGCTGGCAGCTGGGCGATGCCAACCCGATCCTGTTCATCCACGACGTGGGCGCGGGCGGCCTGTCTAACGCCATGCCGGAGCTGGTGAGCGACGGCGGTCGCGGCGGTCGCTTCAACCTGCGCGACATCCTGAACGATGAGCCAGGCATGAGCCCGCTGGAAATCTGGTGTAACGAATCCCAGGAACGTTATGTGATGGCGGTTGCGGCCGACCAGCTGCCGCTGTTTGACGAGCTGTGCCGCCGCGAGCGCGCGCCGTACGCCGTCATCGGTGAAGCGACCGAAGAGCTGCACCTCTCCTTAAGCGACACCCATTTCGACAACCAGCCTATCGACCTGCCGCTGGACGTCCTGCTCGGCAAAACGCCGAAGATGACCCGCGACGTTACAACCCGTAAAGCGGCGGGCAAAGCGCTGGATCGTCAGGGCATTACCGTTGCCGACGCGGTTAACCGCGTGCTGCACCTGCCCGCCGTGGCGGAGAAAACCTTCCTTGTGACCATCGGCGACCGCACCGTGACCGGTATGGTATCGCGCGACCAGATGGTCGGCCCGTGGCAGATCCCGGTGGCTAACTGCGCCGTGACCACCGCCAGCCTCGACAGCTACTACGGCGAAGCGATGGCGCTGGGCGAACGCACCCCGGTGGCGCTGCTAGACTTCGCCGCCTCTGCCCGTCTGGCAGTGGGTGAAGCGCTGACCAACATCGCCGCGACGCAGATTGGCGACATCAAGCGTATCAAGCTTTCCGCAAACTGGATGGCCGCAGCCGGTCACCCTGGCGAAGATGCTGGCCTGTATGAAGCCGTGAAAGCGGTGGGCGAGGAGCTGTGTCCAGCCCTCGGCCTGACCATTCCGGTGGGTAAAGACTCTATGTCGATGAAAACCCGCTGGCAGGAAGGCAGCGAGCAGCGCGAGATGACCTCTCCGCTGTCGCTGGTGATCACCGCATTTGCCCGCGTGGAAGATGTGCGTCACACCGTTACGCCGCAGCTTTCGACCGCAGATAATGCCCTGCTGCTGATTGACCTGGGTAAAGGCCACAACGCGCTGGGCGCCACCGCGCTGGCGCAGGTTTACCGCCAGCTCGGCGACAAGCCGGCCGACGTGCGCGACGTTGCCCAGCTGAAAGGCTTCTACGATGCCATCCAGGCGCTGGTGGCGCAGCGTAAGCTGCTGGCCTACCACGACCGTTCCGACGGCGGCCTGCTGGTGACGCTGGCAGAGATGGCCTTCACCGGCCACTGCGGCGTGGAAGCGAACATTGCTACCCTTGGCGATGACCGTCTGGCTGCGCTGTTTAACGAAGAGCTGGGTGCCGTCATTCAGGTACGCGCCGAAGATCGCAACGCGGTGGAAGCCCTCCTGGCGAAGCACGGCCTGGCAGACTGCGTGCACTATCTGGGTAAAGCCGTTCAGGGCGACCGCTTCGTCATTGAAGCAGACGGCCACGCGGTGTTTAGCGAAAGCCGCACCACGCTGCGCATGTGGTGGGCGGAAACCACCTGGCAGATGCAGCGCCTGCGTGACAACCCGGAATGCGCCGATCAGGAGCATAACGCGAAGGCCAACGACAACGATCCTGGCCTGAACGTGAAGCTCTCCTTCGACATCAGCGACGATATCGCTGCGCCGTACATTGCGACCGGCGCGCGTCCGAAGGTGGCGGTGCTGCGCGAGCAGGGCGTTAACTCCCACGTTGAGATGGCGGCTGCCTTCCACCGCGCGGGCTTTGACGCTATCGACGTCCACATGAGCGACCTGCTGGCCGGGCGTACCGGTCTGGAAGATTTCCAGGCGCTGGTGGCGTGCGGCGGCTTCTCCTACGGCGACGTGCTGGGCGCGGGCGAGGGCTGGGCGAAGTCCATCCTGTTCAACAGCCGCGTGCGCGACGAGTTCGAAACCTTCTTCCACCGTCCGCAGACGCTGGCGCTGGGCGTGTGTAACGGCTGTCAGATGATGTCTAACCTGCGCGAGCTGATCCCCGGCAGCGAAGCCTGGCCGCGCTTCGTGCGCAATCAGTCTGACCGCTTCGAAGCGCGCTTCAGCCTGGTGGAAGTGACCCAAAGCCCGTCTCTGCTGCTGCAGGGAATGGTCGGTTCACAGATGCCAATCGCCGTTTCCCACGGCGAAGGTCAGGTAGAAGTGCGTGATGCTGCGCATCTGGCTCAGCTGGAGAGCAAAGGCCTGGTGGCGCTGCGCTTTGTCGATAACTTTGGCAAGGTGACAGAAACCTACCCGGCAAACCCGAACGGCTCGGCCAACGGTATCACGGCGGTGACCAGCGAAAGCGGCCGTGCGACCATCATGATGCCGCACCCGGAACGCGTGTTCCGCACCGTGAGCAACTCATGGCACCCGGAAAACTGGGGCGAGGACAGCCCGTGGATGCGTATCTTCCGCAACGCGCGTAAACAGCTGGGTTAAGTTTTAGCACCCTAACCCTGTAGGCCCGGTAAGCGTAAGCGCCACCGGGCTTTTTTATGCGTGTCGCAAAACTGCGACAAAGAGGGTATACGACTGTCTCTAAATGGAGACATTTAACCCATTGATTTATATATAACAGGACAGGTTCCCGTTAAGGTGTTGCTTAATAGCGACACTTAGCCTGGAAATCATTCAGCAGATAATTAACAGGTTAAATGGCTAAAAATCATATATTTCAATGTGTTAATAATTTGTTTTGCATTCTGGCACGGCTGTTGCATAATATTAACCAGTGGCTCATTCACCCTCTTATGTCAGCCCCTTCGGGACGCGCTACATAAACTTCGAATGACGCACAAAAAGGTGCCTGCCGTCCAACTACTGATCATAGCGATGCTTTATCAGGCCAGGGCGAAACGTCGAGTAAGGCACCGCCTCATTTCACAACAAAGCCGGGTTTTTACCCGGCTTTGTTGTATCTGCAGGGCAGACTCAGTTACGCTCTCACCAAACCCACATTTAGAGAGTCATGTGTTGAAACGCTGGCCCGCTTTCCCCCGCTCCCTGCGTCAGCTCGTTATGATGGCGTTTCTGCTGATTCTGCTGCCCCTGCTGGTTCTGGCGTGGCAGGCCTGGCAAAGCCTGAATGCACTGAGCGCGCAGGCAGCGTTAACGAACCGCACCACGCTCATCGACGCCAGGCGCAGCGAAGCGATGACCAACGCCGCGCTGGAGATGGAGCGCAGCTATCGCCAGTATTGCGTGCTGGATGACCGCACGCTTGAGAAGGTCTATCAAAATCAGCGTAAACGCTACAGCGAAATGCTGGATGCGCATGCAGGCGTTCTGCCGGATGACAAACTCTACCAGGCGCTGCGTCAGGATTTGAACGATCTGGCGCAGCTGCAGTGTAAAAACAGCGGTCCGGACGCCGCCGCTGCCGCACGCCTGGAAGCCTTTGCGAATGCCAATACGGAAATGGTTCAGTCGACGCGCACGGTGATCTTCTCTCGCGGACAGCAGCTCCAGCAGGAGATTGCCGAGCGCGGCCAGTTCTTTGGCTGGCAGGCGCTGGTGCTATTCCTGGTCAGCCTCGGGCTGGTGCTGCTCTTTACCCGTATGATTATCGGCCCGGTAAAAGGCATCCAGCGGATGATTAACCGCCTGGGGGAGGGAAAGTCCCTTGGGGATACGGTTGTTTTCAAAGGTCCGCGCGAGCTGCGTTCGGTAGGCCAGCGTATCATCTGGCTTTCAGAGCGTCTGGCGTGGCTGGAAACACAGCGCCATCAGTTCTTACGCCATATTTCACATGAGCTTAAAACGCCGCTTGCCAGCATGCGCGAAGGCACGGAGCTGCTGGCCGACGAGGTGGCGGGGCCGCTGACCTCTGAGCAAAAAGAGATTGTTGATATTCTGGACGCCAGCAGCCGCAATTTGCAAAAGCTGATTGAGCAGCTGCTGGACTACAACCGCAAGCTGGCGGACGGCGCGGTGGAGCTGGAAAACGTGGAGATCGAACCCCTCGTGGATATGGTGATCTCCGCCCACAGCCTGCCAGCACGAGCTAAAATGATGCATACCCATGTGGATCTCAACGAGCCTGCCTGCCTTGCTGAGCCCATGCTGTTAATGAGCGTACTGGATAATCTTTATTCCAATGCGGTGCACTATGGTACTGAATCCGGTAACATTTATATCAGAAGCTATTTGCAGGGGCCGCGGGTGTTTATTGAGGTTGCTAATACCGGCACCCCGATCCCGGATGATGAAAAAACGATGATTTTCGAGCCCTTTTTCCAGGGAAGTCATCAGCGAAAAGGTGCGGTAAAAGGAAGTGGTCTGGGGCTCAGTATTGCCCGCGACTGCATACGACGCATGCACGGTGAACTCAACATCGCCACGGACGAACGTTCAGATGTGTGTTTTCGTATCGAACTGCCTCTTGAGCCGGAAAAATCAATGAAATGAATCTATGTCTGGTGAGTATGTCACACGTCTTTTTCCGCGCCATACGCGCGGTGTTTTCCAGCAAAACGTTACGCCTGAGCCTGCCTGGTTTACTTCTGGCGGGATGTGTTTCCCATCCTCCGCAGAGCGCGATTAGCGATAAACAAGAGGATAAATGGCCAGAAAATCAGCTGGCCGATTTCCTGTCCACCCGCTGTGAGGATATCTGGCATCTGTCGGGACACGACGTCGAATCCAATCCGCTGTTCTGGCTGCGTGGCATTGACTGTGCCCAGCGTCTGGCGCCGGTTGAAGCCCGTGCGCAAGCGGCGATGCTGGCGGACAATACCTGGCAGGATGCGTTCAAGCGCGGGATCGTGCTGGCGGATGCCAAAATTACCCCCGTTGAACGTCGCGCTAATATTACCCGTCTCGATACGTTCGTGATGAATATTCCCACGCAGGTGCGTCCGGTTTATCAACTCTGGCGGGACGGCCAGACGCTGCAGCTGCAATTATCTGAAGAGCGTTCGCGTTACAGCAGGCTTCAACAGTCAACGGATGGCGAGCTGGATACGCTGCGCCAGCAGCAGGACTCGCTGCGCACCCAGCTTGATACCACCACGCGCAAGCTTGAAAACCTGACCGATATCGAACGACAGCTTTCGTCGCGTAAATATCAGCCCGGTAGCTCATCTGCGGTGCCGGACAGCGACACGCAGAAACAAGAGGATGTGAAGCATGACGAGCCGTAAACCTGCCCATCTGTTACTGGTCGATGACGATCCCGGGCTGTTAAAGCTGCTGGGGATGCGCCTGGTCAGTGAAGGCTACAGCGTTGTCACCGCCGAAAGCGGGCAGGAGGGGCTGAAGGTGCTCAGCCGCGAGAAGATCGACCTGGTGATCAGCGACCTGCGGATGGACGAAATGGACGGCATGCAGCTATTCACTGAGATCCAGAAGCAGCAGCCAGGCATGCCGGTGATCATCCTGACGGCACACGGCTCGATCCCGGATGCGGTTGCCGCGACGCAGCAGGGCGTCTTTAGCTTCCTGACCAAGCCGGTGGACAAAGACGCGCTCTACAAGGCCATCGACAGCGCCCTCGAGCATGCCGCGCCCTCGAACGATGAAGCCTGGCGAGAGTCCATTGTCACGCGCAGCCCCATCATGCTGCGCCTGCTCGAACAGGCGCGGATGGTGGCGCAATCTGACGTCAGCGTGCTGATTAACGGCCAGAGCGGAACGGGGAAAGAGATCCTCGCGCAGGCGATCCACAACGCCAGCCCGCGCGCTAAAAATGCCTTTATCGCCATTAACTGCGGCGCTCTGCCGGAGCAACTGCTCGAGTCTGAGCTGTTTGGTCACGCGCGCGGCGCCTTTACCGGGGCGGTGAGCAGCCGTGAAGGGCTGTTCCAGGCGGCGGAGGGCGGCACGCTGTTCCTCGACGAGATTGGCGATATGCCTGCGCCGCTGCAGGTTAAGCTGCTGCGCGTGCTGCAGGAGCGCAAGGTTCGCCCGCTTGGCAGCAACCGCGATATCGATATTAACGTGCGCATTATCTCCGCCACCCACCGGGATTTACCCAAAGTGATGGCGCGCAACGAATTCCGCGAAGATCTCTACTATCGCCTGAACGTGGTGAACCTGAAGATCCCGGCGCTGGCCGAGCGGGCGGAAGACATTCCCCTGCTGGCGAACCACCTGTTGCGCCAGTCCGCCGATCGCCACAAGCCCTTCGTTCGCGCGTTCTCCACCGATGCGATGAAGCGGCTGATGACCGCAGGCTGGCCGGGCAACGTGCGCCAGCTGGTTAACGTGATTGAGCAGTGCGTTGCGCTGACGTCGTCGCCGGTGATCAGCGACGCGCTGGTGGAGCAGGCGCTGGAAGGGGAAAACACTGCCCTACCTACGTTTGCCGAAGCGCGTAATCAGTTTGAGCTTAACTATCTGCGCAAGCTGCTGCAGATAACCAAAGGCAACGTGACCCACGCGGCGCGAATGGCCGGGCGCAACCGTACCGAGTTCTACAAGCTGCTGTCGCGCCACGAGCTGGAAGCAAACGATTTTAAAGAGTAGTGCCGTATGGTACTGTGAGCAATCGATTACGAGGCAGCTTACAGGCAAGAGTTTAAGGACCCACCATGAAAAAGATTGATGCGATTATTAAACCTTTCAAACTGGATGATGTGCGTGAAGCGCTGGCGGAAGTCGGCATCACCGGGATGACAGTAACGGAAGTGAAAGGTTTTGGTCGTCAGAAGGGCCACACCGAGCTTTATCGTGGCGCAGAGTACATGGTCGACTTTCTGCCGAAAGTGAAAATTGAAATCGTGGTCAGCGACGATATCGTGGATACCTGTGTCGATACCATTATCCGCACGGCGCAGACGGGTAAGATTGGCGACGGCAAAATCTTCGTCTTCGACGTAGCCCGCGTGATCCGTATCCGTACCGGTGAAGAAGACGACGCGGCAATCTAACATTGCCAACGGTGTTGAAGGCCGGGTAAGGCGCAGCCGCCATCCGGCAAAAAAAAGCCCCTCGAACGAGGGGCTTTTTGCGTTACAGCACCTTATGCGGCCCGAAGCACTCATAATGAATGTTGTCTTTATTCACGCCCAGCTCAACCAGCTGCTTCGCGGCATACTGCATAAACGCCACCGGCCCGCAGACGTAAAACTGCATATTCGGCGCGCTAAACGCTCCTTCCATCTGGCTTAAATTCATCAGACCTTCGCTGTCGAAACGTGCTGCAGCGCGGTCAGCGTCCGTCGGCAGGCGATACCAGGTGTGGGCGGTAAAGTGCGGCAGGCCTGCCGCCAGCGCGCTCACTTCATCCGCAAACGCGTGCACGTCGCCGTTCTCCGCGGCGTGGAACCAGTTGACCTGCGCGCCGTGGCTGGATCTTGCCAGCGTATCCAGCATGGCGAGCATCGGCGTTTGACCTACTCCTGCAGAGATCAGCGTCACCGGGGTATTGGCTTCAACGGCCATAAAGAAATCGCCCGCTGGCGCTGCCAGGTGAACCACATCGCCCACGCTGGCGTCGTTGTGCAGCCAGGTAGAAACCTGACCGCCGTCTTCACGTTTCACCGCAATGCGGTAGCCTTTACCGTTTGGCGTACGGGTGAGCGAGTACTGGCGAATCTCCTGATGTGGGAAACCTTCTGGCTTCAGCCATACGCCCAGATACTGGCCCGGCTGGTAATCCGCCACCGGCTTGCCGTCAACCGGCTCAAATTCGAAGCTGGTGATCAGCGCGCTACGCGGGGTTTTCTCAACGATGCGGAACGCGCGGGTGCCCTCCCAGCCGCCGCTCTTGCTGGCGTTTTCGCTGTAGATCTGCGCTTCACGGTTAATAAATACGTTCGCCAGCACGCCGTATGCCTTGCCCCAGGCATCCAGCACCTCCTGGCCCGGGCTGAACATTTCGTCAAGCGTCGCCAGCAGGTGGCTGCCCACGATGTTGTACTGCTCAGGCTGGATCTGGAAGCTGGTATGTTTCTGCGCGATTTTTTCTACCGCAGGCAGCAGGGCCGCCAGGTTTTCAAGATTACTGGCGTAGGCCGCAATGGCATTAAACAGGGCTTCACGCTGATCGCCGTTACGCTGGTTGCTCATGTTGAAAATCTCCTTGAGCTCCGGATTGTGCGTAAACATGCGATCGTAAAAATGGGCGGTCAGCTTAGGGCCGGTTTCAACCAGCAGGGGAATAGTCGATTTAACGGTAGCGATGGTTTGAGCGTCTAACATAGCAGCTTCCTTCAAATGTTACTTTAATGATGTATTTTAAATGCATCTTATAAAAATACCCCTGCAATGTAAATGGTTCTTTGCATCATGAAATATGTGCATCACAAACCTGAAAAGAAATCCGTTGAAAACGGCGAGGGCTTTATCGCTCAAACCCTTGCGTGGCGCCAAGGAAAACGTTTGCGTAAAATCGTTTGTCAAGACCTGTTATCACACAACTATTCAGTTATACTGTTGCCCGTCGTCCAACAGGACTGCCTTTTCAGGCCAAAATTTACTTGTTAGCTGAGTCAGGAGATGCGGATGTTAAAGCGTGAAATGAACATTGCCGATTATGATGCCGAACTGTGGCAGGCTATGGAGCAGGAAAAAGTACGTCAGGAAGAGCACATCGAACTGATCGCCTCCGAGAACTACACCAGCCCGCGCGTCATGCAGGCGCAGGGTTCTCAGCTGACCAACAAATATGCTGAAGGTTACCCGGGCAAGCGCTACTACGGCGGCTGCGAGTATGTTGATATCGTTGAGCAGCTGGCGATTGACCGTGCCAAAGAGCTGTTTGGCGCAGACTACGCTAACGTACAGCCGCACTCCGGCTCCCAGGCTAACTTCGCGGTTTACACCGCGCTGCTGCAGCCGGGCGATACCGTGCTGGGTATGAACCTGGCGCAGGGCGGCCACCTGACTCACGGCTCCCCGGTTAACTTCTCCGGCAAACTGTACAACATCATCCCTTACGGTATTGATGAGTCCGGTAAAATTGACTACGAAGACATGGCGAAGCAGGCCAAAGAGCACAAGCCGAAAATGATCATCGGCGGCTTCTCCGCCTACTCCGGCGTGGTTGACTGGGCAAAAATGCGCGAAATCGCAGACAGCATCGGTGCTTACCTGTTCGTTGATATGGCGCACGTTGCGGGCCTGATTGCTGCGGGCGTTTACCCGAACCCGGTTCCACACGCTCACGTTGTGACCACCACCACCCATAAAACCCTTGCGGGTCCACGCGGTGGCCTGATCCTGGCGAAGGGCGGTGACGAAGATCTGTATAAGAAACTGAACTCTGCCGTGTTCCCAAGCGCGCAGGGCGGCCCGCTGATGCACGTTATCGCCGCGAAAGCGGTAGCGCTGAAAGAAGCGATGGAGCCAGAGTTCAAAGTTTACCAGCAGCAGGTTGCTAAGAACGCTAAAGCGATGGTGGAAGTGTTCCTGAGCCGCGGCTATAAAGTGGTGTCTGGTGGTACTGAAAACCACCTGTTCCTGCTGGATCTGGTTGATAAGAACCTGACCGGTAAAGAAGCTGACGCTGCCCTGGGCCGCGCCAACATCACCGTGAACAAAAACAGCGTGCCTAACGATCCGAAGAGCCCGTTCGTGACCTCCGGTATCCGTATCGGTTCTCCGGCCGTGACTCGCCGCGGCTTCAAAGAAGCGGAAGTGAAAGAGCTGGCGGGCTGGATGTGTGACGTTCTGGACAACATCAATGACGAAGCGGTTATCGAGCGCGTTAAAGGTAAAGTTCTGGATATCTGCGCACGCTTCCCGGTTTACGCATAATCCTTCTGCCCTGCAGAAATAAAAAAGGCCGCTCTTGCGGCCTTTTTTTATGCTTTACCGTCGGTCAAGGGAGATGGCTCCCGGCCCGGTAATCGCCAGCAAAATAAACGCGCCGGCGATACTGACGTTCTTGTAGAAGTTAATCATATTAGGCACAACCGCATCCCCGGTCATATCCCAGTAATGGTGGCCAATCACCGCCGTTCCCAGGGTATAGAAGATAAAGAGCACCGCGATGGGGCGGGTAAAAAAGCCCAGCACAATCAGGATTGCAGCGGGGACCTCCATCACGACCGCAATGATGGCTGCCAGCATCGGCGCAGGTGCCCCAAGCGACGTCATGTACTGTACGGTGCCGCTAAATCCCGTCAGTTTTGGATAACCAAAAATAATAAACAGAACAACGATGGCGATACGGGCAATCAAAAGCAGGAAAGAACGTGAGGAGCCGAAATCAAAATAACGTAAGCTGTTCATGGCAAACGACCTCATCAGGCGATGTCCTTTAAACGTAATACAATTTTCCCGCTCTCGCCATACGCCGACCGCCTGTCCATCATGTTAATTTATCGTTAATTTATAGCACGCTAACGGCTTGCTAAAGTCAGGGATTAACGCCAGACTATCGCCTCCATTTCGGGAGGGATTCATGGTCTTGCATTCCACGCGCTGGCTGGCGCTCAGCTATTTCACCTATTTCTTTAGCTACGGTATTTTTCTGCCCTTCTGGAGCGTCTGGCTCAAAGGGATTGGCCTTACGCCAGAAACCATCGGCGTCCTGCTGGGCGCAGGCCTGGTGGCGCGTTTCCTGGGCAGCCTGCTGATTGCGCCGCGGGTCAGCGATCCCTCCTTACTGATTAGGGCCGTGCGTATTCTGGCGCTGCTCACGCTGGTCTTTGTCGCCTGCTTCTGGGTAAGCCAGCAGTTTGCCTGGCTGATGGTGGTGATGGTTGGCTTCAACCTGTTCTTCTCGCCGCTGGTGCCGCTGACGGATGCCCTCGCGAATACCTGGCAAAAGCAGATCACGATGGACTACGGCCGCGTGCGCCTGTGGGGATCGATTGCCTTTGTGATCGGCTCCGCGCTGGTCGGTAAGCTGGTCAGCCTCTACGATTATCATGCGATCCTTGCCCTCCTGAGCGTCGGTATTGCCTCCATGCTGCTGGGCATGTTACTGCGCCCGTCGGTGATGCCGAAAGGGGAGAGCCGCCAGCAGGAGAGCGCGGGCTGGCCTGCCTGGCGAAGCCTGGTTGCCCAGAGCTGGCGCTTCCTGGCCTGCGTTTGCCTGCTTCAGGGGGCGCATGCTGCCTACTATGGCTTCAGCGCTATTTACTGGCAGGGGGCGGGATATTCTGCCTCCGCGGTGGGCTACCTGTGGTCGCTCGGAGTGGTTGCGGAAGTCATCATCTTCGCGCTGAGTAAAAAGCTCTTCCGCCGCTTTGGCGCGCGCGACCTGCTGCTGCTTTCCGCCGTCTGCGGCGTGGTGCGCTGGGGGATCATGGGCTGGACCACCGAGCTGCCCTGGCTGATTGTGGCGCAGATCCTGCACTGCGGCACCTTCACCGTCTGCCACCTGGCGGCGATGCGCTATATCTCTGCGCGCGAGGGCGGGGACGTTATTCGCCTGCAGGCGGTCTATTCTGCGGTGGCGATGGGCGGCAGTATCGCGATCATGACGGTCTTTGCGGGCTTCCTGTACCAGCACCTCGGCCACGGCGTGTTCTGGGTGATGGCCCTGGTCGCGCTGCCGGCGACGATCGTTCGCCCTAAAGTGGCCGCGTGAGCCTAGCTACGATTCCAGCATGACGCGAATATGTTCCTGCTGCTGCGCGTTCAGCGCCTCAACGGCGTGGATCAGCGGCGGCGAGAACAGCGGCAGGACGGTTGGGTAGGGGGTGATCACCAGCGACGCTTCGCGCGGTGCCCCTTCTTTCTGAAAAGCCTGCAGCGTGAGGTAGCGAATATTAAGCGGCAGCAGCGTCAGTTCGCGCAGCTGCTGTTCAATCAACGCTTCACAATCCTTATCTTCTCCCGTCAGCAGCACCACCTGCTTCTCATGCAGGTCGGTTTCCTGCATCAGCCAGGCACCAAAAATCACCGCCACCAGGGCCATCTCTTCCCCGGAGAACCGCAGCCCAAATTCCGCCTCCAGCTCAAAAAGCGCGTCTTTGGTGGTGCGCAGCAGCCGCGGATAAAGCCGGTGGATCTCTTCCGGCAGGCTGTTATCAATGCCGATTTCAAACAGCGAACGATCCAGCGCCTGAGCGAGGTGGATATAAAGCTGATCGGTCAGCCCCTGTTCGTCGCTAAAGTTCATTCCCGTTTGCGCCCGGAAGCGGGCGACCATGCGCACAATTGCCCGACGCAGACGCTGATCCTGCTGATGTTTATCCAGCGCCGGATCGGGCGTGCGCAGCATCATAAAAAGCAGCGCCAGAAACAGCTGTTCATCGCTGTGCGTACCCTGCGGAACGCGTCGTTTCCAGTGACGGACGATCTCCTGGGCCGTAAAATATTCCCCCCTCGACTGCGTCCAGCTGCGCTGAACCGGGGAAAAGTGCGGCGTATTGCCCTGATGATGCTGTATCAGACAGTACTGCAAATAGATCTGTAAAAACTGGACGTCGCGGCATTCGAACTGGCGCTGAAGCTTGCGCGAGCAGAAGTTGATGAGCGCCCGAAGGTTCGCATCGTCATATAGCGGGCGGGCAATGCCGTGCTGTTTAAGTGCGGTTTTTAACGCCGGGGTAAACTGGAGCGAAACAAACTGCGGGCAAAGCCGGAGCGACCTGCGCAGCCAGTGCAGCAGGCATAAGCGTTGATTAAGGGCAGAGCCTTCAATTCGGTAGCCGCCGTCAGGGTGCGTCACGATATCAAGCCGGTGATAGCGCTGGATTTCATCGCGCGTCTCGGCTATATCTTGCCGGACAATGACGTCGTCCACGCCGTTGGCAGCGATAATGCTCTGTGCGTTGACGACAGCATCGGGCAGGTAAAGCATCAAAAGCACCTGGCAGCGGCGCTGCGAACTGGAAAGCACAGATGGAATTTCAAGCGTCGTCATCATCTGTCGGGTATCCAGTATGAATGTTTGATAAGAATAGCTAAAGGATGGACGCTGAAAAGCGCACCGGCAGGCCTTTCACTCAGGATTGCGGGCGAACATCACAGAATTTTTGACGTGAGGAATTGATGCAAATAGTTAAACAAAGCGCGATGGCGTTATTTTTGGCGGTTTTGACTTTCTCCGCCAGCGCGCATCCTCACAGCTTCATCAGCCTGAAAACCGAGCTGGTGACGGACGGCACGCAGCTTAGCGGCCTGAAAATGCGCTGGACGATGGATGAAATCACCTCGGCAGACCTGCTGTATGATGCGGGAAACGCGAAGCCCGGCGACGAGATCTGGAAGAAGCTGGCGGCAGAGGTGATGGCCAACGTGCTGGGTCAGCACTACTTCACCGAGTTCTGGCATAACGGACAAAAGGTGAAGTTTCTCAATCGTCCGACCGAGTACGGTATGTCGCGCGACGGACATCAGGCGGTGCTGACGTTTATTCTCCCGCTGGCGCACCCTCAGCCGCTGGCAGGGCAGACGTACACCTTTTCCACCTTCGACCCCACCTACTACGTCGATATGAGCTACGCCGAGGACGGCGACGTGCAGTTGCCCGCATCGTTGCAAAAAAGCTGCTCACTTGCCGTTCACACGCCGAAGCCAAGCGACGAAACGCTTAACTTTGCGATCTCACTCGATAAAGAAGATGCGCCGCCGGAGGACATGGAGTTGGGTAAACAGTTTGCGCAGGAGGTAACGTTGAAATGTCAGTGATCGCCTCTTCGCACCAAAAGCCGCGCCGCTGGCTTCATCTCTGGCCGCTGGCGCTCTTTCTCCTGCTCGCTGTTGTCGGTGGGCTCTGGCTGTGGCAGGCCTGGCCGCAGGTCATGATGAAAAGCATCATCTGGCAGCGTGAGGTCAATCAGCAGATGAGCGGACTGCTGAAGGCGGTGGCGGAGAACCCGGCCAAAGCGGGCGGTTCCCTGCTGGCGTTCAGCTTTATCTATGGCGTGCTGCACGCGCTGGGGCCGGGCCACGGAAAAATTGTCATCACCACCTGGCTTGCGACCCATCCGTCGAAGTTGAGATCGAGCATTGGCCTGACGCTGGCCTCCTCGCTGCTTCAGGGCGGCGTGGCGATTGCGCTCGTGGTGGTCGTGCTTTCGCTGTTACAGCTTCCCGCCCGTCAGCTGCACATGAGCAGCTTCTGGCTTGAGAAGGGAAGCTATGCGCTGGTGGGCGTGCTGGGCATCATCCTCACCTGGAGGGCGCTGAAAAAATTGCGCGCCCTGCTGCAAAAGCCGAAGTTTAAAACCTTCGCGCCGCATCACGTTCATGATGAGAACTGCGGGTGCGGGCATCAGCATCTGCCCACGCAGGAACAGCTGGAAAATGGCGATGACTGGCGCGCGCGGCTGACGATCGTTCTCTCAATGGGCATGCGTCCGTGTTCGGGGGCGATCATGGTGCTGCTGTTCAGTAAGGTAATCGGCGTGTTCGGCTGGGGAATGATCTCGGCGATGGCGATGGCAGCGGGAACGTCTCTCACCATTTCGTCTTTGGCTTTGCTGGTTCACAGCTTCCGTCAGCTGGCGGGAAAACTCAGCGGCAATAAAACGCCGGTGCTGTGGCGACAGGTAGGGTGGACTACGCTCGCGCTGGCGGGCGGAGTGATTTTGCTGGTGGCGGCGGTGACGATGTGGATGAGCGCGGTGCCGGTGGGAAGGGGATTAAGGCCGTTTTAGCCGTATCTGAGGGATTTTTTATGCCCGGTAAGCGTAGCGCCACCGGGCATAATATGCTGAATTAGCGCTTCAGCGCATCGCTCAGCTCTTCACGCATGTTTGCCAGCATGGCTTTAACAACGCGTGGGTTACCTGCAACGATGTTGCCGGTGGTCATGTAGTTATGGCCGCCGGTGAAGTCGCAAACAATTGCGCCTGCTTCACGTGCGATCAGCTCGCCCGCCGCAAAGTCCCACGGCTTCAGCGACAGCTCGAAGTAACCGTCAACGCGGCCGGTCGCAACATAGGCCAGATCCAGTGCAGCAGAACCGGTGCGACGGAAATCTGCGCATTCGGTAAACAGTTTGCCCAGGATATTCATATAGGTAGTCGCGTGCTGTTTCGCCTTGAACGGGAAGCCGGTCGCCAGAATGGTGCCGTCCAGATCGCGTGCATTGCTGCAGCGCAGACGATAGCCGTTCAGCTGTGCGCCCTGACCGCGGGTAGCGGTGAAAAGCTCGTTACGCATTGGATCGTAGACAACGGCGACTTCAGTACGGCCTTTAATGCGTACTGCGATAGACACAGAGAAGTGTGGCAGGCGTTTGATGAAGTTGGTGGTGCCATCCAGTGGATCGATAACCCATTGAACATCCTGATCGGTACCTTCATGTTCACCGCTTTCTTCGGTGATGATGGTGTGCTGCGGGTAAGATTTGCGGATTGTTTCGATAATAATCGCTTCTGCGGCTTTATCGACGTTAGTCACGAAATCATTGCTGCCTTTCTGGCTGGTTTCTACGGAGTCTGGGGTTTCGTAGTGTTTGGCAATTACATTACCCGCCTTGCGCGCTGCGCGCACGGCGATGGTCAGCATCGGATGCATCGGTCTCTCTCACTGGATGTTAAAGAACAGGAAAATCGGCGCAGAGTATAGCAGCGGGATCGGATTATGTCTCCCGTTTATGGTAATATGCCGGAATATTCTTCAGACACTGAATTCAGATACCTAAAAATTATGCTGCAAAACATTCGAATCGTGCTGGTCGAAACATCGCACACCGGCAACATGGGCTCCGTGGCCCGCGCTATGAAAACCATGGGCTTAACAAACCTCTGGCTGGTTAATCCACTCGTAAAGCCTGACTCGCAGGCCATCGCTCTGGCGGCCGGTGCCAGCGACGTGATTGGCAATGCTCAAATCGTCGATACCCTGGACGAAGCCCTGGCGGGCTGTAGCCTGGTGGTTGGCACCAGCGCGCGCTCCCGCACGCTGCCGTGGCCAATGCTGGACCCGCGCGAATGCGGCCTGAAAAGCGTCTCCGAAGCGGAGCAGGCGCCGGTTGCGCTGGTGTTTGGCCGCGAGCGCGTTGGCCTGACCAACGACGAACTGCAGAAGTGCCACTATCACGTCGCCATCGCGGCGAACCCGGAGTACAGCTCGCTGAACCTGGCGATGGCGGTGCAGGTGATTGCCTACGAAGTGCGTATGGCATGGCTGGCGACGCAGGAGAAACCGGTCGAACCTAAAGAAGAGACGGCCTACCCGCTGGTGGACGACCTCGAGCGCTTCTACGGCCACCTGGAGCAGACGCTGCTCTCAACCGGCTTTATCCGTGAAGGCCACCCGGGCCAGGTGATGAACAAGCTGCGCCGTATGTTCACCCGCGCACGTCCGGAAAGCCAGGAACTGAACATCCTGCGCGGGATTCTGGCGTCGATTGAGCAGAAGAATAAAGAATAGTGCCGGTTTGTTTTCTCCCTCTCCCCGTGGGAGAGGGCTGGGGTGAGGGCATCAGGCCGCACCTATATTATGAAGGCACAGAAGGTTAAATACCTGACTAAAACAGTCAAGTAAATAGTTGACCATTTTAGTCAGGAATGTCAGACTTGGCCCTGCTATGCAATACCCCCATTTTACAATAAAAAACCCCGGGCAGGGGCGAGTTTGAGGTTAAGTAAGACATGAGACTAACATCTAAAGGGCGTTATGCCGTGACCGCGATGCTGGACGTTGCGCTCAACTCCGAAGCGGGCCCGGTTCCGTTGGCTGATATTTCTGAACGACAGGGGATCTCCCTCTCTTATCTGGAACAGCTGTTCTCCAGACTGCGTAAAAATGGACTTGTTTCCAGCGTTCGTGGCCCAGGCGGCGGCTATCTGCTGGGTAAAGACGCGGGCAGTATTGCGGTTGGCGAAGTGATTAGCGCCGTTGACGAATCCGTCGACGCGACCCGTTGCCAGGGTAAAGGCGGCTGCCAGGGCGGCGATAAGTGCCTGACCCACGCGCTGTGGCGCGATCTGAGCGACCGTCTGACCGGCTTCCTGAACAACATCACCCTGGGTGAACTGGTGAATAACCAGGAAGTTCTGGACGTGTCGGGTCGTCAGCAAAGCCATGAATCACAACGCAGCACCCGCGCGCAAGACGCAATCGACGTTAAACTGCGCGCGTAATAAAAAGATAAGTATTTCAGAATCAGGCCGGGGCGTTAGCTCGCCCCGTGTACTCGGTCGTACATCCAGCCGGTTGCCTGATTCCTTGCATTGAAGCGATGTACGGAGTTTATAGAGCAATGAAATTACCGATTTATCTCGACTACTCCGCAACCACGCCGGTGGACCCGCGTGTTGCCGAGAAGATGATGCAGTGTCTGACCCTGGACGGAAACTTTGGTAACCCAGCTTCCCGTTCTCACCGTTTTGGCTGGCATGCTGAAGAGGCGGTTGATATCGCCCGTAATCAGATTGCTGACCTGGTTGGTGCCGATCCGCGTGAAATTGTTTTCACCTCCGGCGCGACCGAATCCGACAACCTGGCGATCAAAGGTGCTGCCAACTTTTATCAGAAAAAAGGCAAGCACATTATCACCAGCAAAACCGAACACAAAGCCGTGCTGGACACCTGTCGTCAGCTGGAGCGTGAAGGGTTTGAAGTGACCTATCTCGCACCGCAGAGCAACGGGATCATCGACCTCAAAGAGCTCGAAGCGGCCATGCGTGATGACACCATTCTGGTCTCCATCATGCACGTGAACAACGAAATCGGCGTCGTGCAGGATATCGCGACCATCGGCGAAATGTGCCGCGCGCGCGGCATCATCTACCACGTGGACGCGACCCAGAGCGTGGGCAAACTGCCTATCGACCTGAGCCAGCTGAAAGTGGACCTGATGTCCTTCTCCGGCCACAAAATCTATGGCCCGAAAGGTATCGGCGCGCTGTACGTTCGTCGTAAGCCACGTATTCGCATCGAAGCACAGATGCACGGCGGCGGTCACGAGCGCGGCATGCGTTCCGGTACGCTGCCTGTTCACCAGATCGTGGGCATGGGCGAAGCGTACCGCATTGCAAAAGAAGAGATGGAAACCGAGATGGCGCGCCTGCGCACGCTGCGTAACCGTCTGTGGGACGGCGTGAAAGATATGGAAGAAGTGTATCTGAACGGCGATCTTGAGCAGGGCGCACCGAACATCCTCAACGTCAGCTTCAACTATGTTGAAGGCGAATCGCTGATCATGGCCCTGAAAGATCTGGCCGTCTCTTCCGGTTCTGCCTGTACGTCTGCAAGCCTCGAGCCATCCTACGTGCTGCGCGCGCTGGGCATGACCGACGAGCTGGCACACAGCTCTATCCGTTTCTCTTTAGGTCGATTCACTACCGAAGAAGAGATTGACTACACCATCAAGCTGGTTCGTAACTCCATCGGCCGTCTGCGCGACCTTTCTCCACTGTGGGAAATGTTCAAGCAGGGCGTGGATCTGAACAGCATTGAATGGTCACATCACTAATCGGTACATAAGGAGAATTCAATCATGGCATACAGCGAAAAAGTCATCGATCATTACGAGAACCCGCGCAACGTTGGCTCTTTTGACAACAGCGATGAATCCGTAGGCAGCGGCATGGTCGGCGCACCGGCGTGTGGCGACGTGATGAAGTTGCAGATTAAAGTCAACAATGAAGGTATCATTGAGGACGCGCGCTTCAAGACCTACGGCTGTGGTTCAGCTATCGCCTCCAGCTCCCTGGTGACCGAATGGGTGAAGGGCAAGTCTCTGGACGAAGCACAGGCTATCAAGAACACCGATATTGCTGAAGAACTCGAACTGCCGCCGGTGAAAATTCACTGTTCAATTCTGGCAGAAGACGCGATCAAAGCCGCCATTGCGGATTACAAAAGCAAACGTGAAGCAAAATAATTGAGGTTTGAGTATGTCGATTACCCTTAGCGACAGCGCTGCCGCGCGAGTAAGCTCTTTTCTGGCGAACCGTGGTAAAGGCTTCGGCCTGCGACTGGGCGTACGTACCTCCGGCTGTTCTGGTATGGCTTACGTACTGGAGTTTGTTGATGAACCGGCGTCTGACGACACCGTGTTCGAAGACAAGGGCGTGAAGGTGGTGGTCGATGGCAAAAGCCTGCAATTCCTCAACGGCACTCAGCTGGACTTCGTTAAAGAAGGCCTGAACGAAGGGTTCAAATTCACGAACCCGAACGTCAAAGACGAGTGTGGTTGCGGCGAAAGCTTCCACGTTTAACCGCGCGTCATCCGAAACCCCACCGCAGGATCTCTGTGTGTGGGGTTTGTTCTAACAGGCTACCCCTGAGATTGTTATGGATTACTTCACTCTCTTCGGACTACCCGCTCAATACCCGATCGATCTGCAGGCGCTGACGATCCGCTTTCAGGATCTGCAGCGGCAGTACCACCCGGATAAATTCGCGAGCGGTACTCAGTCAGAGCAACTGGCTGCGGTTTCCCACTCTGCGACCATCAACCAGGCCTGGCAGACGCTGCGTCATCCGCTGAGCCGTGCCGAGTATCTGCTTTCACTGCACGGTTTCGATCTGGCGAGCGAACAGCATACCGTACGCGACACCGCGTTTCTGATGGAACAGCTCGAGCTTCGCGAAGAGCTGGATGAGATCGAACAGGCCAAAGACGAAGCGCGTCTGGAAAGCTTCATCAAGCGCGTGAAGGGCATGTTCGATAACCGCCATCAGCAGATGGTGGAGCAACTGAACAACGAGACCTGGGACGTGGCGGCAGACACTGTGCGCAAACTCCGTTTTCTCGATAAACTACGAAGCAGTGCTGAACAACTCGAAGAAAAGCTGCTCGATTTTTAATTTCGGAAGCAATTATGGCCTTATTACAAATTAGTGAGCCTGGCTTAAGTGCCGCACCGCACCAGCGTCGTCTGGCGGTGGGTATTGATCTCGGCACCACCAATTCCCTCGTGGCGACCGTGCGCAGCGGCCAGGCGGAAACGCTGGCCGACGAGCAGGGCCGTCATCTGCTGCCTTCCGTGGTCCATTATCAAGAGCAGGGCCACGCGGTCGGCTATGACGCACGCGCTAACGCCGCGCGCGATCCGGCCAACACCATCAGCTCCGTAAAGCGCATGATGGGCCGCTCGCTGACCGATATTCAGACCCGCTACCCGCACATGCCATATCAGCTGCAGGCCAGTGAAAACGGCCTGCCGATGATTGCAACCGCGGCCGGTCTGCTGAACCCAATCCGCGTGTCTGCTGACATCCTCAAAGCGCTGGCGGCGCGCGCGACGGCGACGCTCGGCGGCGATCTGGACGGCGTAGTCATTACCGTTCCAGCCTACTTCGACGACGCACAGCGTCAGGGCACCAAAGACGCCGCGCGTCTGGCGGGCCTGCACGTGCTGCGCCTGCTGAACGAACCCACGGCTGCTGCCATTGCCTACGGCCTCGACTCCGGTCAGGAAGGGGTGATTGCGGTTTACGATCTCGGCGGCGGCACCTTTGATATCTCCATCCTGCGCCTGAGCCGCGGGGTGTTTGAAGTGCTGGCGACCGGCGGTGATTCCGCGCTCGGCGGCGATGACTTCGACCATCTGCTGGCGGACTACATCCGCGAGCAGGCGGGCATCAGCGATCGCAGCGATGCGCGCGTACAGCGTGAACTGCTGGATGCGGCCATCGATGCCAAAATCGCCCTGAGTGACGCGCAGTCGGTCACGGTTAACGTTGCGGGCTGGCAGGGTGACATTACCCGCGATCGGTTCAACGACCTGATTGCCCCGCTGGTGAAACGTACTCTGCTGGCCTGCCGTCGCGCATTGAAAGATGCGGGCGTGGAGGCGAACGAGGTGCTGGAAGCGGTCATGGTGGGCGGTTCCACGCGCGTACCGCTGGTGCGCGAGCGCGTGGGCGAATTCTTTGGCCGCACGCCGCTGACCTCCATCGATCCGGACAAAGTGGTTGCCGTGGGCGCCGCTATCCAGGCCGATATCCTGGTCGGCAACAAGCCGGACAGTGAAATGCTGCTGCTGGACGTCATCCCGCTGTCCCTTGGTTTAGAAACCATGGGCGGCCTGGTGGAGAAAGTGATCCCGCGTAACACCACGATCCCGGTGGCGCGCGCGCAGGAGTTTACCACCTTTAAAGACGGCCAGACCGCGATGTCCATCCACGTGATGCAGGGCGAGCGCGAGCTGGTGCAGGACTGCCGCTCGCTGGCGCGCTTTGCGCTGCGCGGTATTCCGGCGCTGCCTGCGGGCGGGGCGCATATTCGCGTCACCTTCCAGGTGGATGCGGACGGTCTGCTCAGCGTGACGGCGATGGAAAAATCGACCGGCGTGGAATCGTCTATTCAGGTGAAGCCGTCCTACGGCCTTACCGATGGCGAAATCGCCTCCATGATTCAGGATTCAATGAGCTACGCCGAGCAGGATGTGAAGGCGCGTATGCTGGCCGAACAGAAAGTTGAAGCCGCACGCGTGCTGGAGAGCCTGACCGGTGCACTCACTGCCGATGCCGCGCTGTTAAGCGCCGCTGAGCGCCAGGTGATTGACGAGGCTGCCGCGCGCTTAAGCGTAGTGGCCGAAGGCAATGACGCTGACGCAATAGAAGAAGCCATTAAAAACGTTGATAAACAAACCCAGGACTTTGCTGCTCGCCGCATGGACAAATCTGTCCGCGTCGCGCTGAAAGGCCAGTCCGTGGACGAGGTTTAATATGCCAAAGATTGTTATTTTGCCTCATGCGGACCTCTGTCCGGATGGCGCTGTTCTGGAAGCGAAGACCGGTGAAACCATTCTCGATGTAGCCCTGCGTGCAGGTATCGAAGTGGAACACGCCTGTGAGAAATCCTGTGCCTGCACCACCTGCCACTGCGTTGTGCGTGAAGGTTTCGACTCTCTTGCCGAGAGCACCGAAGACGAAGACGACATGCTCGATAAAGCATGGGGTCTGGAGCCAGACAGCCGTTTAAGCTGCCAGGCGCTGGTGACCGATGAAGATCTGGTCGTGGAATTCCCACGCTACACCATCAACCACGCACGCGAGCATTGATATGGGACTGAAGTGGACAGACAGCCGTGAAATCGGCGAAGCGCTCTACGACGCGAACCCGGATCTCGATCCGAAGACCGTACGATTCACCGACATGCACCAGTGGATCTGCGATTTAGAGGATTTCGACGACGATCCAAGCGCATCCAATGAAAAAATTCTGGAGGCGATTCTGTTAGTCTGGTTAGATGAAGCAGAATAGATAACATAAACGGGCTGCCTTCAGGCGGCCCGTTTGCTAGTTGCTAATAAGGATAAATAAAATGACCGAAGCGATGAAGATTACGCTCTCCACACAGCCTGCTGACGCACGCTGGGGCGAAAAAGCCACCTACAGCATCAACAACGACGGCATTACCCTGCACCTGACGGGCAAAGACGATACCGGCCTGATTCAGCGCGCCGCCCGCAAAATTGACGGTCTGGGCATTAAGCATGTGACTCTGGCAGGCGAAGGCTGGGACACCGACCGCAGCTGGGCGTTCTGGTCAGGCTACAAAGGCCCGAAAGGCACCCGCAAAATTGAGTGGGCGAACCTTGATGAAGCGGGTCAGAAAGAGCTGGAAAGCCGCCTGAAAATCATCGACTGGGTGCGCGACACCATCAACGCCCCGGCGGAAGAGTTAGGCCCAGAGCAGCTGGCGCAGCGCGCCGTAGACCTGCTGTGCGGCGTAGCGGGCGAGAAAATGTCTTACCGCATCACCAAAGGTGAAGATCTGCGCGAGCAGAACTACATGGGTATCCACACCGTGGGCCGTGGTTCAGAGCGCCCTCCGGTCCTGCTGGCGCTGGATTACAACCCAACCGGGGATAAAGAGGCGCCGGTCTTTGCCTGCCTGGTGGGCAAAGGCATTACCTTCGACACCGGCGGCTACAGCCTCAAGCAGAGCGCGTTCATGGACTCCATGAAGTCCGACATGGGCGGCGCGGCAACCATCACCGGCGCGCTGGCGTTCGCGATTACCCGCGGCCTGAACAAGCGCGTGAAGCTGTACCTGTGCTGCGCCGACAACATGGTCAGCGGTAACGCCTTCAAGCTGGGCGACATCATTCGCTACCGCAACGGTAAAAACGTTGAGGTGATGAACACCGACGCCGAAGGCCGCCTGGTGCTGGCCGATGGCCTGATCGACGCGTCTGCGCAGAAGCCAGAGCTGATTATCGACATGGCGACCCTGACCGGCGCGGCGAAAACCGCCCTGGGTAATGACTACCACGCGCTGTTCAGCTTCGACGACAAGCTGGCCGCTCGCCTGCTGGCAAGCGCGGCCGCGGAAAACGAGCCGTTCTGGCGTCTGCCGCTGGCCGAGTTCCACCGCAGCCAGCTGCCGTCTAACTTTGCCGAGCTGAACAACACCGCAAGCGCGGCTTACCCGGCGGGTGCAAGCACCGCAGCAGGCTTCCTGTCCCACTTCGTTGAGAATTATCACGAAGGCTGGCTGCACATCGACTGTTCCGCTACCTACCGTAAAGCGGCGGTCGAGCAGTGGTCCGCGGGCGCAACCGGTCTGGGCGTGCGTACCGTGGCGAACCTGCTGACGGCTGAGTAATCTTTTTCGCCGGGTGGCGCTGCGCTTACCCGGCCTACAAAACCCGTAGGCCCGTGCAAGCGAAGCGCCGCCGGGCAATTGTGAAGTAGCCAAACTATGTCAGAAACCAAAAACGAATTAGAAACCCTGCTGGAGCAGGCGGCGACCGAGCCCGCCCACCGTCCGGCATTTTTCCGCACGCTGCTGGAATCCACCGTCTGGGTGCCGGGCACCGCGGCGGAAGGTGAGCAGGTTGTCGAAGACAGCGCGCTGGATCTGCTGCACTGGGAGAAAGACGACGGCACCTCGGTGATCCCGTTCTTTACCTCCCTCGAAGCCCTGCAGGAAGCGGTAGAAGACGAACAGGCGTTCGTAGTGATGCCTGTTCGTACCCTGTTCGAAATGACGCTGGGCCAGACGCTGTTCCTCAACGCTAAATTGCCGACCGGAAAAGAGTTTACCCCGCGTGAAATCAGACACCTGTTGGGTGAAGAGGGCAACCCGCTCAGCACCCAGGAAGTGCTGGAGGGGGGCGAAACGCTGCTGCTGTCTGAAGTGGCCGAGCCGCCCGCGCAGATGATTGACTCCCTGACGACGCTGTTTAAAACCATCAAGCCGGTGAAGCGCGCGTTCCTCTGCTCCATTAAGGAGCATGCGGACGAGCAGCCGGTTCTGCTGATTGGCATTGAGGCGGACGGCGATATCGACGAGATCGTCCAGGCGGCAGGAAGCGTGGCGACCGACACGCTGCCGGGCGACGAGCCGATTGATATCTGTCAGGTGAAAAAAGGCGAGAAGGGCATCAGCCACTTTATCACCGAGCACATCACCCCGTTCTACGAGCGTCGCTGGGGCGGCTTCCTGCGCGATCTCAAAACGACCCGCATTATCTGATGACCGCGGGGTGAGTCTTCACCCCGTGGCTTCCAGCAGCAGTAAATCCATCAGCAGCACCAGGTTCGACTCAAACGACGTCACCCCGGCGGCTTCGGCGGCAAAGTGCACCGCTTCGTCATACAGCGCGAAATGCAGATCCGCCATGCCTGCCAACGTATTGGCCGAGGCGCGGGTAAAGGCCACCACCGTCATGCCGACGTTTTTGGCGATTCGCGCTTTATCCAGCACCTGCTCCGTCTCGCCGCTGCGGGAGACGGCAATAAACACCTGATACCGCGCGGCGTTGCTGAGAAAAATATTCCGGCTGTCGCCCGGCCCGGAGATGAACGCCGTTTTACCCAGCACCTGCAGCTTCTTGGTCAGGTACTCCGCAAACAGATAGGAAAACCCGGCGCCGTAGAGAAAGAAGCTCTCTTTCTGACGCAGCAGGTCGGCAAACTGCTGGCGCTTCTCCTGCGTGACCCACTGGAAGGTCTGCTGATAGTTGGCAATAAACTGATTGAAAAGCGCGGGGAGTTCAGGTCGCGACTGCCCCTGAGCGGCAATATGCGGCGTGTCGGAGAGCAGCTGCTTGCAGTGCCAGATAAACTCGCTAAAGCCGCTGAAGCCCAGCTTCTGGCACAGCCGCATGATGGTGGCGGTAGAAACAAACGTCGCCTGCGCCAGCTCTCGCACCGTGATGTTGCCCACCAGCAGCGGATGCTCCGTGAGGTGGGCGAGGACGCGATATTCTGCGCGGGTCAATGACGCCCCGCGCGTTAACAGCGTGGCCAGGCGGTTATCCATTATTTAGCCGGTTCAACCGGCAGATCGTCACGCGCGCCCCATTCGCTCCATGCGCCGTCATACAGCGTCACGTCTTTCGCGCCAAGCGTCGCCAGCGCCAGAATCACCACGCAGGCCGTCACGCCGGAGCCGCAGCTGGCAACGATCGGGCGATGCAGGTCAACACCGGCGCGATCGAAAATGACGCGCAGCTCGTCGGTGGTTTTCAGCTCGCCTTCAAACACCAGATCGCCCCACGGCACGTTCAGCGCGCCCGGGATATGCCCGCGCTTCAGCCCCGGACGCGGCTCGTCCGCTTCGGCATTAAAGCGTGGAGCCGGACGCGCATCGACAATTTGTGCCGTTTTTTCGTGGCTCACCACCAGCACGTCGGTCAGACGTTTGACGATATCCGCGTCAAACGTGGCGTCGAATTCGCCTTCCGGCAGCGTGACGTCGCCCTGCTGGAGCGGCAGCTCATCGCGCTTCCAGCCCGCGAGGCCGCCTGCAAGAATCGAGACTTTTTCCACGCCGAAGTTTTTGAGCATCCACCAGGCGCGCGGCGCGGAGAAGAGGTTACCTTCATCGTAAACAACAAGGTGTTTGTCCTGGCTCACGCCAAGCTCGCGCATCGCCACGGAAAACGCTTCCGGGCGCGGCAGCATGTGCGGCAGGGGAGAGGTATGATCGGAGAGGGCTTCAATATCAAAAAATACCGCGCCAGGCAGGTGCCCTGCGCGGTATTCACCGGGAACGTCGCGATGCTCTTGCCCCGGCGGGGCCATGCGCGCGTCAATAATCTGAACTTCCGGGTCGTCGCTGTGCTCAATCAGCCAGTCGGCGGCGACAAAATATGAGGTGGACATGGGTTGCCTCCGTTCTTTTCCGTAAAAAAGGATTGTCGGTGTTTTTTCTGACACCGACAAGCAAACCACGTTCAACTCGCGAGCAACCCCTTATTTTTTCACCGCTTCGCCGTTCTGCCAGGCTTTTTGCAGCGCAGGCCAGTAGTCGCTGTTGGCTTCAATCATCTCATCCAGAATCGCTTTTGCATGTTCCATGGTCGGCACGGTGCGGTTGAGGGTGAAAGCCTGCAGCGCTTTCTCATAGCTGCCCTCGATAGTTGCTTCCACCAGCAGCTGTTCAGAGGCGAGCTGCTGTTGCAAAAGGGTCTGATGGAACAGCGGCACCTGACCGACGCGGATCGGTTCTGGGCCTTCGGAGGTGATATAAGCGGGCACTTCCACCACCGCATCGTACGGCAGGTTGGTAATCGCGCCGCGGTTTTCCACCATCACCAGATGGCGGCTCCGCAGGTTGAACGCCAGCGAGCAGGCCACGTCGACGATAAATTCGCCGTGCACGCCAACGTGGAAGGCATCCGGTAATATCCCGGTGCGCTTGTACTCTTCGGCGGCCGCAAAGAGCTTTTTCTCACGCCCGTTCATCACTTCGTTGGCGCGGGTATAGTCCGGGTTCTGATGCTCCACAATCTGGTTCGGCATCAGGTAATACTGCAGATACGGGTTCGGCAGATACTCCGGAAAGTTATCCATAATCGGCTTGATGTTGCGCCAGGTTTTTACCCACGAAGGATCCGAGTGCTGAGGGTCGGTTTTGGCGGCGTCTTCCGTCAGCAGGCCAAACTTCGCGATATGCTTACGCAGCTCGGGCAGCTTGTCTTCGCCGTCCACCAGTACGCGGGTAAACCAGCCGAAGTGGTTCAGACCGAAGTAGTCCACCTCCAGTTTGCGGCGATCGACGCCCAGAATCGCCCCCATATTACGCATGGCGGCCACCGGCATATCGCAGATGTTCAGCACCCGCGCATTCGGCCGCAGGCGGCGCACGCCCTCCGCGACGATCGCCGCCGGGTTGGAGTAGTTCACAATCCAGGCCTTCTCGTGCGCGTAGCGATCCACCAGATCGATAAGCTCCACCATCGGCAGGATCGTGCGCAGGCCGTACGCCAGCCCGCCGGGCCCGCAGGTTTCCTGGCCGACCACGCCGTGACGCAGCGGGATCTTCTCGTCCTGCTCGCGCATCCTGTACTGGCCGACGCGCATCTGGGCGAAGACGAAGTGTGCGCCGCTGAAGGCCACCTCCGGGTCGCTGGTGACGGTAAATTTAATACTCTGGCTATGGTCGCGAATAACTTTCTCAACCACTGGCGCAATGGTGTTCTGACGCGCCTCGTCGATGTCATAGAGGCGGATTTCGGCCAGCGGGAAATCCTGCAGGCGCACCATCAGGCTTTTCACAATACCGGGCGTGTAGGTGCTACCGCCGCCGGCAATCGACAGAATGAATGGTGGTGTAAACATCTTTAGCTCCTTTCAGAGAAACGTCTCAACGGCTTCTCGCATTTTTTTGACGTGCAGCCCGTAGACCACCTGAACGTTGTTACCTTGTTTGATAATCCCTTTCGCGCCGGTCGCCTTCAGCCGCGGCTCGTCGATGATGGCGACGTCTTTTACCGTGACGCGTAAGCGGGTGTAGCAGTTATCCACCACCTCAATGTTCTCCCGCCCGCCCAGGCCCACGACGATGGATTCGCCCAGCCCGTCGTTATTGCCTTTGGCCTGGTACTCCTGCTTGCTGTAGAGGCGCGTCTCCTTATCGTCATCTTCACGGCCTGGCGTCTTCATGTTGAAGCGCAGGATCAGGAAGCGGAACACCACGAAGTAGAGGGCAAACATGATCAGCCCGACCACGATGTACATCGGCCAGTTGGACTTCTCCGTGCCGAGCGGCAGGTTGTAGAGGATGAAGTCGATAATCCCGTTGGCGCCGATGGCGTGCACGCCAAGCAGCGAGAACAGCATCATGCCGATGCCGGTCAGCACCGCGTGCACCACGAAGAGCAGCGGGGCGACGAACAGGAAGGAAAACTCAATCGGTTCGGTCACGCCGACCAGCAGCGAGGTCAGCGCCGCCGGGATCAGAATGGCTTTCGCAATGGCTTTACGCTCCGGCTTTGCGGTCATATACATCGCCAGCGCCGCCGCAGGCAGGCCGAACATTTTGCTGATGCCGCGGGCGTCCCACACCACGGTGCTGCTGAGCTGCTTCACGTCCGGGCAGGCCATCTCGGCGAAGTAGATGTTGCGCGCGCCCTGATAGGTCGCCCCACACACCTCCTGCGTGCCGCCCAGCTCGGTATAGAGGAACGGCGTATAAACCAGATGGTGAAGGCCGGTGGGGACCAGAATGCGTTCCAGGAAACCGTAGATCGCCACGCCAAAGGGTCCGGAACCTTTTATCGCCAGCGCTAAGGTACTGATACCGTGCTGCGCGAATGGCCAGAGTTCGCTCATCACCACGCCGAGCAGCATAGAGACGGGGAGCATGACGATGGCGACAAAGCAGTGGCCGGAGTAAATCGCCATCGCGCCGTTAAACTGTACGCCGGAGTATTTGTTATAGAGATACCCGGACAGCGCCCCGGTGAGGATCCCGGCGAACACGCCCATCTCCAGCACCTGCACGCCCAGCACCATGCTTTGCCCGGCTGCCTTCATCTGGTCCGCAGGCGCCAGCGCGCCCTGCAGCTGCAGCGTCACGTTCATGGCGTTGATAAACACCACGAAGGTCACCAGACCGATCAGCGCCGCGTAGCCTTTATCCCGCGTGGCCAGGCCAATCGGAATGCCGACGGCAAACACCAGCGCCAGATTAACCAGCACCGACACGGCAGATTTGGCAATCAGCTGGCCGATATTCTGAATAAGGGGATGCCCAAGAAACGGCAGGTACTCGGCCAGGTTGCCGTTACCCAGCACGTTACCAAAGGCGATAAACAGACCGACGATCGGTAAGATAAGTACCGGTCCGTACAATGATTTTCCGAAATTTTGTAGGGCGTTCACGGCTCGTTTCATGGTTTTCTCTCTTTGTGAACCGCGCACTCGGGGTGCGTCTCAGGCTTAAAATTAGCAGGCGGCAGGCGAGTTTATCCATCTATCTTCTTGTTTTAAAAACAAATGACGTGAAAGGTAACATGTAACCTTTGAGGGTGTGATCGGTGTAACATGGCGCTCAATCCCGCACGTCAGGATTTGCGAGAACTCTTCCAGATTCTCAAATTGGACTTTTTGTATTAATGAAACTTGCGGATAATACTTATCCGGACGACGACCAACAGGCTCCACGGGCCAGGGACAAAGGATGAAACCGTTTCGCTTAGCCGCGCTCTCTCTCGCGCTACTTACCACGTTTACGCTTGCCGGCTGTGATAACAGCGACGACAAGCCTCAGGCCGCCGCTCCTGCGGCATCGACCGCAGCAGAGCAGAAAACGCCGGTAAAACCCGACGCAGAGAAGCTGGCTAAACTGGCAGCCCAGAGCCAGGGCAAAGAGCTGACACTGCTGGACACCTCGGAAGTGCAGCTTGACGGCGCCGCAACGCTGGTGCTGACATTCTCTGTTCCGCTCAATCCCGATCAGGATTTCGCGAAGACGGTGCACGTGGTGGATAAGAAAAACGGCAAAGTGGACGGGGCATGGGAACTTGCGCCCAACCTCAAAGAGCTGCGCCTGCGCCATCTGGAGCCAAACCGTAATCTGGTCGTCACCGTTGATCGTGGCCTGCAGGCGCTGAACAAAGCGACCTTCGGCATTGATTATGAAAAAGCCCTGACCACCCGGGACGTTGAACCCATGGTCGGCTTCGCCAGCCGCGGTTCGCTGCTGCCGGGCAAGGTGGTGGAAGGCCTGCCGGTGATGGCGCTCAACGTCAACAACGTGGACGTGAATTTCTACCGCGTGAAGCCGGAGTCGCTGGCCTCGTTTGTCAGCCAGTGGGAATACCGTAATGCGCTGACTAACTGGGAGTCAGACAACCTGCTGAAGATGGCGGAACTGGTTTACACCGGCCGTTTCGACCTCAATCCGGCGCGCAACACGCGTGAAAAATTGCTGTTGCCCCTGAAGGATATTAAACCGCTCCAGCAGTCCGGCGTTTATATCGCGGTCATGAACCAGGCCGGGCACTACAGCTACAGTAACGCCGCAACGCTCTTTACCCTGAGCGATATCGGGCTCTCCGCTCACCGCTATCATAACCGCCTGGACATCTTCACCCAGAGCCTGGAAAACGGTGCAGCACAGTCCGGCGTGACCGTAACGCTGCTGAATGACAAAGGCCAGACCCTTGCCGAGGCGAACAGCGATGCGGACGGCCATGCAAAGCTTGAGACCGACAAAGAAGCGGCGCTGATTCTGGCCAGCAAAGATGGCCAGACCACGCTGCTTGACCTCAAGCTACCGGCTCTTGACCTGGCGGAGTTCGATATTGCCGGCAGCCCTGGCTACAGCAAACAGTTCTTTATGTTTGGCCCACGCGATCTCTATCGCCCGGGAGAAACGGTGATCCTTAACGGTCTGCTGCGCGACAGCGACGGTAAGCCACTTCCCGATCAGCCCGTGAAGCTTGACGTGCTGCGCCCGGACGGGCAGGTGGCGCGTACCCTCGTGGTTCAGCCTGAAAATGGTCTCTATCGCTTTAACTATCCGCTAGATAGCGGCGCGCAGACCGGCATGTGGCATGTCCGCGCCAATACCGGCGATAACCTGCAGCGTCTGTGGGACTTCCACGTCGAAGATTTTATGCCGGAGCGTATGGCGCTCAACCTGACCGGACAAAAAGCGCCGGTTTCACCGCAGGATGAGGTCGACTTTAACGTGGTGGGGTACTACCTGTACGGCGCCCCGGCGAACGGCAATTCTCTGCAGGGCCAGCTCTTCCTGCGCCCGCTTCGTGAAGCGGTCACTGCGCTGCCGGGCTTCCAGTTTGGTGATATCGCCGAAGAGAACCTGAGCCGCAGCCTGGATGAAGTGCAGCTAACCCTCGACGAGCAGGGGCGCGGACAGGTTACCACCGAAAGCCAGTGGAAAGAGGTGCACTCACCGCTGCAGCTGATCCTGCAGGCCAGCCTGCTGGAGTCCGGCGGCCGTCCGGTCACGCGTCGTGCCGAGCAGGCCATCTGGCCAGCGGCAGAGCTGCCGGGTATCCGTCCTCAGTTCGCCAGTAAAGCCGTTTACGATTACCGCACCGACACTACCGTCAATCAGCCAATTGTCGACGAGAACGGCAACGCCAGCTTCGATATCGTGTATGCCGATGCCAGCGGGGCGAAAAAAGCCGTTTCCGGGCTGCAGGTTCGCCTGATCCGCGAGCGCCGCGACTACTTCTGGAACTGGTCTGAAAGCGACGGATGGCAGTCGCAGTTTGACCAAAAAGATCTGGTTGAAGGTGAGCAAGAGCTTAACCTTAAAGCCGATGAAACCGGCAAAGTGACCTTCCCGGTTGAATGGGGCTCATACCGTCTGGAAGTTAAAGCGCCTGATGAGATAGTCAGCAGCGTACGCTTCTGGGCCGGCTACAGCTGGCAGGATAACAGCGACGGCACCGGCGCGGCGCGCCCTGACCGCGTAACGCTTAAAATCGATAAACCGTCATACCAGCCGGGCGATACCATTCAGCTGCATATCGCTGCCCCGGCTGCGGGCAAAGGCTATGCGATGATCGAATCCAGCGAAGGCCCGCTGTGGTGGAAAGAGATCGACGTGCCGGCAAACGGCCTGGATCTTTCCATTCCGGTGGATAAAGCCTGGAAGCGACACGATTTGTATCTCAGCACCCTGGTGGTTCGTCCTGGCGACAAATCGAAATCCGCCACGCCGAAGCGCGCGGTCGGTCTGCTGCATCTGCCGATGGGTGATGAAAATCGTCGTCTGAACATCGCGCTGGATACCCCACAGAAAATGCGTCCGAATCAGACGTTGTCCGTGAAGGTAAAAGCCAGCGTCAAAGAAGGCGCGGTGCCGCAGAAGGTGAACGTGCTGGTTTCGGCGGTGGACAGCGGCGTGCTGAACATTACCGATTACGTCACGCCCGATCCTTGGCAGGCCTTCTTTGGCCAGAAACGTTACGGCGCGGATATCTATGATATCTACGGCCAGGTGATTGAAGGGCAGGGACGAATGGCCGCGCTGCGCTTTGGGGGCGACGGTGATGAGCTGAAGCGTGGCGGTAAGCCGCCGGTAAACCATGTCACCATTATTGCACAGCAGGCCCAGCCGGTAGCGCTCGACGCCAACGGTGAAGGCACCATCACGTTGCCGATTGGCGACTTCAACGGCGAGCTGCGTCTGATGGCGCAGGCGTGGACGGAGGATGATTTCGGCAGCAGCGAGAGCAAGGTGGTTGTCGCCGCACCGGTGATTGCCGAACTCAACACGCCGCGCTTCCTGGCAAGCGGCGATACCTCCAGGCTGACGCTGGATCTAACCAACCTGACCGACCAGCCGCAAACGCTGAACGTGGCCCTCACCACGAGCGGAAAACTGTCGCTGGAAGGCGCACAGCCGCAGCCCGTACAGCTCCCGCCGGGCGCACGCAGCACGATGTTCATTCCGGTGCGAGCCCTTGAAGGTTATGGCGACGGTGAAGTGACCGCGCAGGTGACGGGTCTTCAGCTTCCGGGCGAGACGTTCACTCCGCAGCAGAAGAGCTGGAAGATTGGCGTACGTCCGGCATTCCCGGCACAAACGGTAAACACCGGCGCCATGCTGAACCCGGGCGAATCCTGGACCGCACCGGTACAGCATAGCAACGGTTTCTCACCTGCCACGCTGCAGGGACAGCTGCTGCTGAGCGGCAAACCGCCGTTGAACCTGGCGCGCTACATTCGTGAACTGCAGGCCTATCCTTACGGCTGTCTTGAGCAGACGACCAGCGGCCTGTTCCCGTCGCTCTACACCAACGCGGCGCAGCTGACGGCGCTGGGCATCAAAGGTGACACGGATGATAAACGCCGTGCGGCCATTGATATCGGTATCTCTCGTCTGCTGCAAATGCAGCGTGACGACGGCGGTTTCGCCCTGTGGGATAAAAACGGCCCGGAAGAGTACTGGCTCACCGCCTACGTGACCGATTTCCTGGTGCGCGCGGGCGAGCAGGGCTACAGCGTTCCCGCCGACGCGGTGAACAACGCCAACAGCCGTCTGCTGCGCTATCTGCAGGACCCGGGCATGATGTCCATCCGCTACAGCGACGACACCCAGGCCAGCAAGTTTGCGGTGCAGGCCTATGCTTCACTGGTGCTGGCGCGCCAGCAGAAAGCACCGCTGGGCGCGCTGCGTGAAATCTGGGATCGCCACGGTCAGGCGGCGTCCGGTCTGCCATTGATGCAGCTGGGCATGGCGCTGAAACTGATGGGCGACGCCCCGCGCAGCCAGCAGGCGCTGGATCTGGCGCTTAAAACGCCGCGCAGCGACAGCAAAAACTGGATGGCCGATTACGGCAGCACGCTTCGCGACAACGCGCTGATGCTCTCCCTGCTGGAAGAGTACAAACTGCTGCCGGACGCGCAAAACGCGCTGCTGAACGCCCTGTCTGAAGAGGCATTCAGCCAGCGCTGGCTGTCAACGCAGGAGAGCAACGCGCTGTTCCTGGCCGGACGTTCTCTGCAAAGCTTATCGGGCGCGTGGCAGGCAACGACCAGCCTCTCAGAACAGGCGCTGAGCGGCGATAAATCGCAGGTGCAAAACGTTAACGGTGACCAGCTTGGCGCGCTGCAGGTGACTAACACCGGTACAGCGCCGCTGTGGGTACGCCTCGACAGCACCGGTTACCCGGAATATGCGCCTCAGCCAGCCTCTAACGTGCTGCAGGTTGAGCGTCATATCCTCGCAACCGACGGCAGCAGCAGGTCACTCTCTTCCCTGAAGAGCGGTGAGCTGGTGCTGGTGTGGCTCGAAGTGAAAGCCAGCCAGAACGTGCCGGATGCGCTGGTGGTGGATCTCCTCCCTGCGGGCCTGGAGCTGGAAAACCAGAATCTGGCCAGCAGCAGCGCCAGCCTGCAGGACAGCGGCAGCGAAGTGCAAAATCTGCTCAGCCAGATGCAGCAGGCGGACATTCAGCATATGGAATTCCGCGATGACCGCTTCGTGGCGGCAGTGCCTGTTAACGAAGGCCAGCCGGTCACGCTGGTCTATCTGGCGCGCGCCGTAACGCCGGGAACCTATCAGGTGCCGGTGCCAATGGTGGAATCAATGTACGTTCCGCAGTGGCGGGCAACGGGTGCGGCCAGCGGCCCGCTGATTGTTGTTCCGTAATATGCGGATAGCACGTCTGATACGCTCCCGCTGGCTTTGGCTGGCGGGAGCGCTTCTCGTTTTATGGGGGCTGATCGTTGCCGCCGACCGCCTGTGGCCGCTGCCTCTGAAAGAGGTTAACCCGGCGCGCGTAGTCGTGGATGAAAAGGGAACGCCGCTCTGGCGCTTTGCGGACAGCGATGGCATCTGGCGTTATCCGGTCACCATTGAAGAGGTCTCCCCCCGCTACCTGGATGCCCTGATCCAGTACGAAGACCGCTGGTTCTGGGATCACCCGGGCGTTAACCCGTTCTCGGTGCTGCGCGCCGCCTGGCAGGATCTCTCTTCCGGGAAGGTGGTGTCTGGGGGAAGCACGCTCACCATGCAGGTGGCGCGCCTGCTGGATCCGCATCCGCGCACCTTCGGCGGCAAAGTTCGACAGCTCTGGCGGGCGATGCAGCTGGAGTGGCACCTCTCCAAGCGCGACATCCTCACGCTCTATCTCAACCGCGCGCCCTTTGGCGGCACGCTGCAGGGCGTAGGGGCCGCAAGCTGGACCTATCTCGGCAAGCCGCCGTCGCAGCTGAGCTATTCTGAGGCCGCGCTGCTGGCGGTATTGCCGCAGGCACCCAGCCGGCTACGCCCGGACCGCTGGCCGGAACGCGCGGAAGCGGCGCGGAATAAAGTACTCGATCGGATGGTGACGCAGGGCGTCTGGTCTGCAAAACAGGTCCAGGAATCCCGCGAAGAACCGGTATGGCTGGCACCGCGGCAGATGCCACAGCTCGCGCCCCTCTTTTCACGCATGATGCTCGGTAAAAGCCGCGACACCAAAATTGTTACTACGCTCGATGCGGCCCTGCAGCGGCAGCTTGAAGAACTGGCGCTTAACTGGAAATCACGCCTGGCAGAACGAAGCTCGCTGGCGATGATCGTGGTAGATCATACGGATATGAAGGTGCGCGGCTGGGTGGGATCGGTTGATATCAGCGACGACACGCGTTTTAGCCACGTGGATATGGTCAACGCGATCCGATCCCCGGGATCGGTGCTCAAGCCCTTTATCTACGGTATGGCGCTGGACGACGGCCTGATCCACCCCGCATCGCTGCTTCAGGACGTTCCGCGAAAAACCGGAGATTACCGGCCGGGTAATTTTGACAGCGGATTTCACGGCCCCGTCAGCATGAGCGAGGCGCTGGTGCGTTCGCTGAACCTCCCGGCCGTCCAGGTGCTCGAAGCGTTCGGACCAAAACGTTTTGCGGGGATGCTCAGCAACGCAGGCTTGCCGCTCATACTGCCTTCAGGCGCGCAGCCGAATTTATCGCTGATTTTGGGCGGCGCAGGCGCGCGCCTGTCGGATATCACCGCGGCGTACAGCGCCTTTGCCCGACACGGAAAGGCGGGGCGACTGCGCGTCCAGCCGGGCGATCCGCTGCTCGAACGTCCGCTGCTCTCGCCTGGCTCGGCGTGGATCATTCGCCGTATTCTGGCTAATGAGGCTCAGCCGCTACCGGATGGCGCGCTGCCGCAGATAGCGCCTCTGGCATGGAAAACCGGCACCAGCTATGGCTACCGCGACGCGTGGGCCGTCGGGTTGAATGCCCGTTACGTCATTGGCATCTGGACGGGGCGACCAGATGGGACACCGGTGGCGGGTCAGTTTGGTTTTGCGAGTGCGGTGCCGCTGATGAACCAGGTCAATAACCTGCTTCAGTCTCGCTCGACGGTTGATGAGGCGCGCCTGCCGCGCGATCCTCGCCCGGACAGCGTAGGGCGGGGGGTGATCTGCTGGCCGGGCGGTCAGTCGCTGCCGGAAGGCAGTGAAAACTGTCGTCGTCGCCTGTCCACCTGGCTGCTGGACGGCAGCGAGCCCCCAACGCTGTTGCTGCCGGAGCAGGAGGGCATTCGTGGGATCCGCTTCCCCGTCTGGCTGGATAAAGCAGGCAAGCGCGTGGCGGCAGATTGCCCGGATGCCACCGAAAAAATGCTCGATGTCTGGCCGCTGCCGCTTGAGCCGTGGTTGCCCGCAGGGGAAAAAAGGGCGGCGCGTCTCCCTGCTTCATCAACGGATTGTCCGCCTCAGGACAGCAGCAACGCTGCGCCGCTGATGATTTCGGGCGTCAGAGAGGGGGCGGTCATTAAACGTCTTCCAGGCGAAGAAAATATGACCCTTTCTCTTACGACTACGGGAGGAGAAGGGCAGCGCTGGTGGTTTTTAAACGGCGAACCTCTGGAGGGGCGTCAAAAAAACTATTCATTGAAATTATATTTGCCGGGTAATTATCAATTAGTTGTATTGGATGAATCTGGCCAGACGGCCACGGTTAATTTTGAGTTAAATCGCTAAGAGTTACTCCAGAAGAGTTATCTTGATTATTATCAAATGCTCGTTCCGTTAAAAACACGAGAATGCGTTTTTATTTGAAGGAACGAGCAATGAATAAAGATAAAAGTCAGGAAGAAGACTTATCCCCCGGAATTTCTCGTCGTCATTTTATTCAGGCAGGGTCGGCGCTGGCGACCCTTCCGTTTGTTGTGACGGCAGGAAAAGCCCAGGCAAAGGTTCCGGCTGCAGCAGAGCGTGTGGCAGAAGAAAAAGTGGTTCAGACGTGCAGTACGTTTGACTGTGGCGGTAAATGCGATATTCGCGCTCACGTTAGCGACGGCGTCGTTACCCGTATTTCTACGCGTCCGGATAATGAATTAGATCCTCAAATGCCCGTTATGCGCGCCTGCGTTCGTGGCCGCGCATACCGAAAATTTGTTTACCATCCCGATCGCCTGAAATATCCGATGAAGCGCGTGGGAAAACGCGGCGAAGGAAAGTTCGAACGTATTTCCTGGGACGAAGCCACCACGCTTATTGCAAATCAAATAAGAATTATTACGCAGAAATATGGCGCGGCGTCACGCTATGTTCATGTGGGAACCGCTGTTTCCGGCGGCACCTTTTCCGGTGATAAAATGGTACGTCGTCTGCTTAATTTAACCGGCGGCTATCTCGAAAGTTATCATTCAGTCAGTATGGGAAATACCGCAGCCGCCACGCCTTATACCTACGGTACCGCCGCCAGCGGCAATTCTCTGGATACGTTGTTGGACACCAAACTGGTCATCCTATGGGGACATAACCCCACGGAGACCATCTTCGGCCACAGCAACTATTTCTTCCAGAAAATGAAGCAAAACGGCACCCGCTTTATTGTGGTCGATCCCCGCTATTCCGATACCGTTTCATCCCTGGCCGATCAGTGGGTACCGCTGTTGCCGACGACCGATAACGCGCTGATGGATGCGATGATGTACACCATCGTCACGGAAAATCTGCACGATAGCGAGTTTATCGAACGCTATACCCTCGGCTTTGACGAATCCTCCATGCCTGAAGGCGTACCGGCCAATGAATCCCTGTTTGCGTACCTGAGCGGCGCCAAAGACGGCGTGGCGAAGACGCCGGAGTGGGCTGAGAAAATCACCCATGTTCCCGCGCAGACTATCCGCCAGCTGGCGCGCGACTACGCCACCGCGAAACCTGCCGCCCTGATTCAGGGCTGGGGACCGCAGCGCCACAACTGCGGTGAGCGTACCGCTCGCGGCTCTACTCTGCTGGCGACGCTGACCGGTAACGTCGGGGTGAAGGGGGGCTGGGCGGCGGGCTATGGCGGTTGCGCTAACCGGAAATTTGCGGCGGGCCCCGAGATGCCTGATAACCCGGTGAAAGCCAAAATATCGGTGATGAACTGGGTACAGGCCGCTGATGATGCGTCAAAGGTGACGCCGGATGTCGGCCTGAAGGATGCGGAAAAGCTCAACAGCAATATTCGTATTCTTTTCTCGCTGGCGGGCAACTACCTGGCGAACCAGAACCCCGATCTTCACCAGGCCACGCGCGTTCTGGAAGACGAGTCGAAAATTCAGTTTATCGTCGCAAGCGATCTGTTCATGACGCCAAGCGCGAAATATGCCGATCTGCTGCTGCCGGAAACCAGCTTTATGGAGCGCTGGAACATTGGGGAAACCTGGGGCACGGCAAGCTATCTCATCCTTTCAGAAAAACTGATCGAACCCGAATTTGAACGCCGTTCGGACTACGACTGGCTGCGCGACGTTGCCGCTAAGCTGGGCGTCGAGCAGGCATTCAGCGAGGGTCGGGACGAGAAGGGCTGGATTGAGCACATCTGGGAGCAGACGCGGCTGGCAATGCCGGACGAAAATCTTCCCGACTTCGCAACGCTGCAAAAGATGCGTCAGCATCTGTTCAAAAGCGCGCCGTACGTCGCCTTTGAGGACAATATTCGCGATCCGCAAAATCACCCGTTCCCGACGCCGTCCGGAAAAATTGAGATCTTCTCGAAGCGTCTGTACGACATGCACCATCCGGAGATCCCGGCGCTGTCGCACTACGTGCCTGCCCATGAGGGGCCGGAAGATGCGCTGGGGAAAACCTTCCCGCTGCAGCTGATTACCTGGAAAGGGAAAAACCGCGCCAATTCGACGCAGTATGCCAACCCGTGGCTGATTGAGGCGCAGCAGCAGAAGCTGTGGATTAACCCGCAGGATGCACAACAGCGCGGTATAGCACAGGGCGACGCCGTGCGTATCCATAACGCCCGCGGCGTATGCGAGATCCCCGCAGAGGTGACGCCGCGCATTATTCCGGGCGTGGTAGCGATGCAGGCGGGTGCCTGGTGGCAGCCGGACGAGCAGGGCGTGGATAAAGGCGGCTGCGCGAACGTGCTCAGCTCCGCCCGCATTACCGCGCTGGCGAAAGGGAATTCACATCAAACCATGCTGGTGGAGGTAGCAAAAGCATGAGTCAGTTCAAACACTATGCGCCGGTCAGCGACAAACAGCTGGGCTTTTATATTGACTCGTCACGCTGCTCAGGGTGCAAGGCCTGCCAGGTGGCCTGCAAGGACAAAAACAACCTTGAAGTCGGGCGTCGTTTTCGCCGCGTGTATGAGGTTCACGGCGGAAGCTTCATTCCGACCGGGCAGGGCGGGGTAAGCAATAACGTTTTTGCCTATACGCTCTCTATTTCCTGCAACCACTGCGCGGATCCCATCTGCACCAAAAACTGTCCAACCACAGCCATGCACAAGCGGCCGGGGGATGGCATCGTGCGCGTTGATACGGACAAGTGCGTCGGCTGCGGCTACTGTGCCTGGTCATGCCCTTACGGCGCGCCGCAGCTCAACGAGCAGACCGGGCAGATGTCGAAATGCGATTTCTGCGTGGATCTGCAGGCTAAGGGGGAACAGCCGGTATGCGTGGCAACCTGTCCGCTGGAGGCGATCAAATTCGGTCCAATAGATGAGCTGCGGGCGAAGTACGGTGCGCTCTGCGATGTGAAAGGCCTGCCTGAATCATCAATAACCCAGCCGAACCTGGTCATCAACGCGCATCAGGGCGCTGAGAAAGAGGATAAACGCCATGCATGAGTTACCGCTGCTGATTTTTACGCTGTTCCTGCAGGGATCGGTTGGCGTTACGCTCTGGCTGGCGTTTGGCAGCGTGAACTCTTCGCCGCGCAGCGTGATGTTCGCCGCCGCGGGGGCGTTTGTGCTCGCCAGCCTTGGGCTTCTCGCCTCGGCGCTGCATATGGGTTACCCGCTCAATGCCCTTAACGCGCTGCGCCATGTTTCCAGCTCCTGGCTGAGCCGTGAAATCATTTTTGCCAGCCTCTATCTGGCGGCGCTGGGCCTTGCAGTTCTGCTCTTGTTTGCGGATAAGCCCAGCTGGAGGCTGCTATTGGTTGCTGCGGGTATTATTGGGCTGGTGGATGTGTTCTGCATGGCGCAAATCTACATGCACGCTTCCGTCGTGACGTGGCAGCATCTGAATACGCTGGTGCTGTTTATGGGATCGGTAGGGATTGTGGGCTCGGCCTGTATGGCTGCAAGCGCAAAAAATTACCGCGCTGCGGTCGCGATTGTCGTTCTGCTGGTCCTTGTACGTCTGCTTATGCAACCCGTCTGGCTGGCCGACATTTACGCCGCTGACAGCAGCGTCGTGACGTTCCCGCACACTCCCTTGCTGATGCTAGAACAGCTTCGCGCTGTGCATCTGCTGAGCTGGTGCGTCTCCGTTCTCGGCATGCTCTGCTTCGCTGTGGGTGGGCTGAAGTCCGCGCGCGGTACGATGCTGATCGGGAGCGCGCTGCTGATTGTCGGTGAGCTGATGCTGCGCTTCGTTTTCTTCAGTATCGGCTGATGGTGGCTCTGAGCTTTGGCCCGGCGATGGACGTGACGCAGGAATGCGTCCGTCGCCGCTTTCGCCACGCCTCCTGTCGTGCCTGTGCGGACGTTTGTCCCGCGCAGGTCTTCTCGTTTTCGGATACCGGCGTCCTGATAGAGGAAAGCTTTTGCATAGAATGCGGTGACTGCCTGTTTGTCTGCCCGACAGAGGCGATTACCGGCATCGCGCCGCGAAAACGCTTTCGCCTGGGCGATACGCTCGTTGGGCCATTCACCGCGCGAGCGCCGACGATAGATGAACTGCTGCTCTGGCACGCCGTATTCGGCGTTCGCTGTATCAGCCTCGAAGCGGAGCAGTATCCTGGCTGGATGATGGCGCTAGCAGGGCTCAACCTGGCGCTGCGTCGTCGCGGTGAAGCCGTCTGGGGCTTCAGGTCCCGGCAGAAATGTGAGGTTAACGCCGCGCGTCGGGCGCTTATTCATATTCCGCAAGAGGAGGTTACGGCCTGCGCCGTGCCGCAGGGTAAGCGGATGCAGCGCAAGGCTTTCCCGGGAATAAGTGAATCAGACATCGTCGTCGATGCGGGAAAATGCGCGCTGTGCGGGGCCTGCTGGCGAAGCTGTACTGAAAACGCGATTCGCTTTGAGCAGAACACGCTGGTCATCGAGGCCGCACGCTGTACCGGCTGCGGTGCCTGCGAGGCGGTATGTCAGCACGGCTCGCTTACGGTCGCTAACAAAGAAGCACAGGCAACGATAACAACGCACCCGGCGTTGGCGGCCACCTGTACCGCGTGTCACCGTCCGTTCTGGTCATTTCATCCTGAGCAGAAGCAGTGCGCGCTTTGCCTACACCACCCGCACGGCATGAGAAACCCGGACTGTTGCTAATCTTCGTCTCATTTTAAAAAAATGTTATGTGGAACCATAGGCAATGGCGCTATTGCTCATTATAATCCGCGCCACACCATACTCCGGTATGCAAAACAACAGAACATTTGACAGAGGTTATCATGGCTATTGAACGTACTTTTTCCATCATCAAGCCAAACGCGGTGGCAAAAAACGTTATTGGCAGCATCTTCTCTCGCTTTGAATCAGCAGGGTTTAAGATCGTTGGCACCAAAATGCTGCACCTGACCGTTGAGCAGGCGCGCGGCTTCTACGCTGAACACGAAGGTCGTCCATTCTTCGACGGCCTGGTTGAGTTCATGACCTCTGGCCCAATCGTGGTATCCGTGCTGGAAGGCGAAAACGCCGTTCAGCGTCATCGCGACCTGCTGGGTGCAACCAACCCGGACAACGCGCTGGCAGGCACTCTGCGCGCTGACTACGCGGACAGCTTCACCGAGAACGGCACCCACGGCTCTGACTCCGTGGAATCTGCTGCGCGCGAAATCGCCTTCTTCTTCGCTGAAGGCGAAGTGTGTCCACGTACCCGTTAATTTAACGGTTTCGTTGACACATTAATTTCGTAAATGCCGCGTGCAAACGTGGCATCCCTGCGCCAGACTTTGTACAATGCAACGCCCCGGACGAGCAGACTGCTTACCGGGGCGTTTCTTTTCAACCCTCCACGGGCCATAACGTGTAACAACGAGGCCGGAAAAAATTATGTCTGAATTAGTGAATACCTCCGAAGTCGCCACTCCTGCGGTTCCAAATAAAAATGGAAAAATCAACCTGCTGGATCTGAACCGTCAGCAGATGCGCGAGTTCTTCAAAGATATGGGTGAGAAACCGTTCCGTGCCGATCAGGTCATGAAATGGATGTATCACTACTGCAGCGACAACTTTGATGACATGACTGACATCAATAAAGTGCTGCGCAACAAGCTCAAAGAAGTGGCTGAAATCCGCGCCCCTGAGGTCGTGGAAGAACAGCGCTCTTCCGACGGCACCATCAAGTGGGCGATTGCGGTTGGCGACCAGCGCGTTGAAACCGTCTACATCCCGGAAGATGACCGCGCCACGCTGTGCGTATCATCCCAGGTGGGCTGTGCGCTGGAGTGCAAATTCTGCTCGACTGCTCAGCAAGGTTTTAACCGCAACCTGCGCGTGTCCGAAATTATCGGCCAGGTGTGGCGCGCCGCGAAAATCGTCGGTGCGGCAAAAGTGACCGGCACCCGCCCAATTACCAACGTGGTGATGATGGGGATGGGCGAGCCGCTGCTGAACCTGACCAACGTGGTTCCGGCGATGGAAATCATGCTCGACGACTTCGGCTTTGGTTTGTCCAAGCGTCGCGTAACGCTCTCTACCTCTGGCGTAGTGCCTGCGCTGGATAAGCTGGGCGACATGATTGACGTGGCGCTGGCCATCTCACTGCATGCCCCGAACGATGCCATCCGTGACGAAATTGTACCGATCAACAAAAAGTACAATATCGAAACCTTCCTCTCCGGTGTTCGCCGTTACCTGGAAAAATCCAATGCGAACCAGGGCCGCGTGACCATCGAATACGTGATGCTGGATCACGTCAACGACGGCACCGAGCACGCGCACGAGCTGGCAGAGCTGCTGAAAGATACGCCGTGTAAGATCAACCTGATCCCATGGAACCCGTTCCCGGGCGCGCCGTATGGCCGTAGCTCGAACAGCCGTATCGATCGCTTCTCGAAAGTGCTGATGGAGTACGGTTTCACCACTATCGTGCGTAAAACGCGCGGTGATGATATCGATGCTGCATGCGGACAGCTGGCGGGCGACGTGATTGACCGAACCAAGCGTACGCTGCGTAAACGTATGCAGGGTGAGACCATCGCGGTCAAAGCTGTTTGATTATTATGCAGTCACGGCGCATTATCTGCGCCGTGAAGCATAATCTGACTGAATAATCAGTCAGATTCGTGATGTTTGATTAATAATTACGGTGCGTTTCATATGACTTTCGGGCAGTATGTAACGACGTAACAACAGTTTAGCCACGCGGGCAGAGCTGCACTGTCATCTCCGGGCTGACAGTCTTATACTCTCTGTTCAAGCTTAACTGACCAGAAGTTTCGCGGTGCGGGTAGCATTGTGACTCACCGGCACCTGAACCCTTATTTTTCACGTACCAGTAGTTGTAGCGAATGAATACTGAAGCCACTCACGACCAAAATGAAGCACTCTCCACTGGCGTTCGTCTTCGCAACGCCCGTGAACAACTCGGACTCAGCCAGCAAGCCGTTGCGGAACGCTTGTGCCTGAAGGTTTCCACGGTTCGCGATATTGAAGAAGATAAGGCACCTGCCGATCTGGCTTCAACATTTCTGCGCGGTTATATCCGCTCTTACGCAAAACTGGTGCATATCCCCGAAGAAGAATTACTGCCGATGATGGAGAAGCAGGCCCCGGTCCGTGCAGCAAAAGTTGCGCCGATGCAGACCTTCTCTCTGGGAAAACGCCGTAAAAAACGTGACGGCTGGCTGATGAGCTTTACCTGGCTGGTGCTGTTTGTGGTGGTTGGCCTGACGGGCGCATGGTGGTGGCAAAACCACAAGGCGCAGCAGGAAGAGATCACCACGATGGCCGATCAGTCTTCGGCTGAGCTTAATCAATCCGGAAATGACAACGCACAAAGCGTGCCGTTGAATACGGACAGTGCGGCGACATCCCCTGAATCGCAGACGCCGACGACCGACGCGCCGGTAACCCAGCCAGCACAGACGCCAGAAGCTACGGCTAACGCCAGCCCTGCGGCTCCGGCCCAGGACCCGAACGCGGTGGTTTCGCCGTCCCAGGCTAACGTTGATACCGCGCCTGCAGCAACGGCAACGGCGGACAACGCTGCTGCTTCACTGCCAACTGACCCGGCCGGCACCGCCGCGCCAGCCGCCGATCCTAACGCGCTGGTGATGAACTTTAGCGCTGACTGCTGGCTTGAAGTGACTGACGCAACCGGCAAAAAGCTGTTTAGCGGCCTGCAGCGTAAAGACGGCACGTTAAACCTAACCGGTCAGGCACCGTATAAACTTAAAATCGGCGCTCCGGCAGCGGTACAGATCCAGTATCAAGGAAAACCTGTCGACCTGAGCCGCTTTATCAGAACTAACCAGGTTGCACGTCTTACCGTTAATGCCGAACAATCAGCAGCACAGTAACAGACAGGCAACGCGGGAGATTTTTCATGCATAACCAGGCTCCGATTCAACGTAGAAAATCGAAACGGATTTACGTTGGGAATGTGCCAGTCGGTGACGGCGCACCCATCGCCGTCCAGTCGATGACCAATACGCGCACCACGGACGTGGAAGCGACGGTCAATCAAATCAAAGCATTAGAACGTGTGGGCGCGGACATCGTTCGCGTTTCCGTTCCAACCATGGATGCTGCTGAAGCCTTCAAGCTGATCAAACAGCAGGTCAGCGTTCCGCTGGTTGCGGATATCCACTTCGACTACCGCATCGCACTGAAAGTCGCCGAATACGGCGTGGATTGCCTGCGCATTAACCCGGGCAATATCGGTAGCGAAGAGCGTATTCGGACCGTTGTGGACTGCGCGCGCGACAAAAATATTCCAATCCGTATCGGCGTGAATGCCGGTTCTCTGGAAAAAGATCTGCAGGAAAAATACGGTGAGCCAACGCCGCAGGCGCTGCTCGAATCCGCCATGCGCCATGTGGATCACCTCGATCGTCTCAACTTCGACCAGTTTAAAGTCAGCGTTAAAGCGTCAGACGTGTTCCTGGCGGTAGAGTCTTATCGCCTGCTGGCAAAACAGATCGATCAGCCGCTGCACCTCGGGATCACCGAAGCGGGGGGGCTGCGCAGCGGCTCCGTGAAATCAGCGATTGGTCTGGGTCTGCTGCTCTCGGAAGGCATTGGCGATACGCTGCGCGTTTCGCTGGCGGCCGATCCGGTAGAAGAGATCAAGGTCGGTTTCGATATCCTGAAATCACTGCGCATTCGCGCGCGTGGGATCAACTTTATTGCCTGCCCAACCTGCTCGCGTCAGGAGTTTGATGTGATCGGGACGGTGAATGCCCTTGAGCAACGTCTGGAAGACATTATCACCCCAATGGATGTGTCCATCATCGGTTGCGTGGTGAATGGTCCGGGTGAAGCGCTGGTGTCAACCCTGGGCGTGACCGGCGGCAACAAGAAAAGTGGTCTTTATGAAGATGGCGTCCGCAAAGATCGTCTGGATAATAACGACATGATCGACCAGCTTGAAGCGCGCATTCGTGCCAAAGCGACGATGCTGGATGAGACGCAGCGCATCAGCGTTCAGCAGGTTGAAAAATAACGTGATGGGAAGCGACTCGCTTCCCATGTATGATTGAACCCATTCTTTGGGTTTTTTTTGTATATAGAAAGAGAATAAACGTGGCAAAAAACATTCAAGCCATCCGCGGCATGAACGATTATCTGCCTGGCGAAACCGCCATCTGGCAGCGCATTGAAGGCACACTGAAACAGGTGCTCGGCAGCTACGGTTACAGCGAAATCCGTTTGCCGATTGTAGAGCAGACCCCGTTATTCAAACGCGCGATCGGCGAAGTGACCGACGTGGTTGAAAAAGAGATGTATACCTTTGAGGACCGCAACGGCGATAGCCTGACGCTGCGTCCGGAAGGTACGGCGGGCTGCGTACGCGCCGGCATCGAACATGGTCTCCTGTACAATCAGGAGCAGCGCCTGTGGTATATCGGCCCGATGTTCCGCCACGAACGTCCGCAAAAAGGTCGCTATCGCCAGTTTAACCAGCTGGGTGTGGAAGTCTTTGGCCTGCAGGGGCCGGACATCGACGCTGAGCTGATCATGCTGACTGCACGCTGGTGGCGCGCGCTGGGTATATCTGAGCATGTTTCTCTGGAGCTGAACTCTATCGGTTCTCTGGAAGCACGCGCTAACTACCGCGATGCGCTGGTGGCGTTCCTGGAACAGCATAAAGACAAGCTCGACGAAGACTGCAAACGCCGTATGTACAGCAACCCGCTGCGCGTTCTCGATTCCAAAAACGCTGAGGTGCAGGCGCTGCTAAACGATGCGCCAGCGCTGGGTGATTACCTGGACGAAGAGTCGCGCGAGCACTTTGCCGGTCTGTGCAAGCTGCTGGAAGCCGCAGGCATTGCCTATACCGTTAACCAGCGCCTGGTGCGCGGTCTGGACTACTACAACCGTACCGTATTTGAGTGGGTCACCTCGAGTCTGGGTTCCCAGGGAACGGTCTGTGCAGGCGGTCGTTATGACGGTCTGGTTGAGCAGCTTGGCGGTCGTGCAGCACCGGCTGTTGGTTTCGCGATGGGCCTTGAGCGACTTGTTTTGCTGGTTCAGGCAGTTAATCCGGAATTTAAAGCAGATTCCGTTGTCGATATATACCTGGTGGCCTCAGGTGCGGATACGCAGCCTGCGGCGATGCAGCTTGCCGAACGCATTCGTGATGAAATGCCGGGCGTTAAGCTGATGACCAACCATGGCGGCGGCAACTTCAAAAAACAGTTTGCTCGTGCCGATAAGTGGGGCGCAAGTATTGCACTGGTGCTGGGCGAGTCCGAAGTGGCTAACGGCGAAGTGGTAGTGAAAGACCTGCGCTCTGGTGAGCAAACAACGGTAACGCAGGACGGCGTTGCGGCGCACTTGCGCACTCTATTGGGCTAAGGAGAAAGACTGCGTGGAAATGTACGAGAACGAACACGACCAGGTCGACGCGATTAAACGCTTCTTTGCTGAAAACGGCAAAGCATTGGTTGTTGGAGTTATTTTAGGTGTGGGTGCACTGATTGGCTGGCGTTACTGGAACAGCCACCAGGCTGATTCCGCTCGCGGCTCGTCTCTGAGCTACGAAAACACCGTTAGCGCCATTCGTGCCGATCAGCCGCAAACGCTGGCTGCAGCCGAAAAATTTGCCGCTGACAATAAAAACACCTACGGTGCGTTGGCCGCGCTGGAAGTGGCTCAGCAGTACGTTGACAAGAACGAGCTGGACAAAGCGGCCGCACAGCTGTCGCAGGGTCTGGCGGCTGCAAGCGATGAAAATCTGAAAGCGGTTATCAACCTGCGCCTGGCACGTATTCAGGTTCAGCAGAAAAAAGCCGATGACGCGTTAAAAACGCTCGAAACCATCAAAGGCGAAGGTTTTGCTGCCATTGTTGCCGATCTTCGCGGTGAAGCACTGCTGAGTAAAGGTGACAAAGCGGGCGCGCGTAAAGCGTGGCAAGCTGGCGTAGATAGCAAAGCTTCACCTGCGCTGAGCGAAATGATGCAGATGAAAATAAATAATTTGTCCGTCTGAGAGGGACCCAATGCAATTGCGTAAATTACTTCTGTCAGGACTGCTTTCTGTTACGTTATTGAGTGGTTGTTCACTGTTCAGTGGCGAAGAAGATATTGTAAAAATGTCCCCGCTGCCGACGGTTGAAAACCAGTTTACCCCATCCACCGCATGGAACACCTCCGTGGGTGATGGTATTGGCGATTTCTATTCCAACCTGCATCCGGCATTTGCCGACGGCGTTGTCTATGCGGCAGACCGCAAAGGCACCGTCAAAGCGCTGAACAGTGATGACGGGAAGGAAGTCTGGTCCGTTAACCTGGCGGAAAAAGACGGCTGGTTTTCCCGCAAATCAGCACTGCTCTCTGGCGGCCTGACGGTTGCCGGTGGTCACGTGTATGTGGGTAGCGAAAAAGCGCAGGTTTATGCGCTGAACGCCAGCGATGGTTCTGTTGCCTGGCAAACCTCGGTTGCCGGTGAATCTCTGTCTCGTCCGGTAGTGAGCGACGGCCTGGTGCTGATCCACACCAGCAACGGGCAGCTGCAGGCGCTCAACGAAGCGGATGGTCTGGTGAAATGGACGGTCAACCTGGACATGCCAGCGCTGTCTCTGCGTGGTGAATCAGCCCCGGCAGTTGCATTTGGTGCTGCTATCGTCGGCGGTGACAATGGCCGCGTGAGCGCGGTTCTGATGCAGCAGGGCCAGCTGATTTGGCAGCAGCGTATCTCTCAGGCGACGGGTTCAACTGAAATTGACCGTCTGAGCGATGTAGACACTACCCCTGTCATTGTTGACGGCGTTGTTTATGCGCTGGCCTACAACGGTAACCTGACCGCACTGGATCTGCGCAGTGGCCAGATCATGTGGAAACGTGAGCTGGGCTCGGTGAACGATTTCGTGGTTGAGGGTAACCGTATTTATATGGTCGATCAGAACGATCGTCTGCTGGCGTTGAACACCGAAGGCGGCGTAACCCTGTGGACGCAGAGCGATCTGCTGCACCGCTTGCTGACCGCACCGGTACTGTATAACGGTAGCCTGGTTGTGGGTGATAGCGAAGGTTACATGCACTGGGTTGACCCGGAAACGGGCCGCTTCACGGCGCAGCAAAAAGTCGACAGCTCCGGCTTCCTGACGGATCCGGTTGTGGCTGACGGCAAGCTGCTGATTCAGGCAAAAGACGGCACGCTGTACGCGATCACGCGTTAATTACCCAGCGGTTGTAGTATACTAAACGGCTCCTGTTCACTCAGGAGCCGTTTTGACATTTTTAAAAACGCCGCAAAAGCGACGTTTATTTGAATTTTATGAGGCTTCAAACATGGTACCTGTGGTCGCGCTTGTCGGGCGCCCTAACGTTGGAAAATCCACTCTTTTTAACCGTTTAACACGCACCCGTGATGCGCTGGTTGCGGATTTCCCGGGGCTGACGCGTGACCGTAAGTACGGTCGTGCAGAGGTGGAAGGACGCGAGTTCATCTGTATCGATACCGGTGGTATTGACGGTACGGAAGACGGCGTTGAAACCCGCATGGCGGAACAGTCTCTGCTGGCGATTGAAGAAGCGGACGTGGTGCTGTTCATGGTGGATGCCCGTGCGGGCCTGATGCCTGCAGACTCCGCTATTGCAAAACATCTGCGCGCGCGTGAAAAGCCAACCTTCCTGGTGGCGAACAAAACTGACGGCATCGATGCCGATCAGGCCGTCGCGGATTTCTGGTCTTTAGGCCTGGGTGATATTTACCCTATCGCGGCATCTCACGGCCGCGGCGTCACCAGCCTGCTGGAAACCGTTCTTCTGCCGTGGGTTGACGAAGTAAACCCGCCGGAAGAAGTGGACGAAGACGCTGAATACTGGGCGCAGTTTGAAGACGCTGAAGACGCTGAAGAGGGCGAAGAAGAGCCTGAAGAGACCTTCAACCCGCAGGATCTGCCGATCAAACTGGCTATCGTCGGGCGTCCAAACGTAGGTAAGTCTACGCTTACTAACCGTATTCTCGGTGAAGAACGTGTGGTGGTCTACGACATGCCGGGCACTACGCGTGACAGTATCTACATCCCAATGCAGCGCGATGAGCGCGAGTTTGTCCTCATCGACACCGCGGGCGTGCGTAAGCGTGGGAAAATCACCGATGTGGTGGAAAAATTCTCCGTTATCAAAACCCTGCAGGCGATTGAAGACGCTAACGTGGTGCTGCTGGTTATCGACGCGCGCGAAGGTATCTCCGATCAGGATCTCTCTCTGCTCGGGTTTATCCTGAATAGTGGGCGCTCACTGGTGATTGTGGTCAACAAGTGGGATGGCCTGAGCAACGAAGTAAGAGAGCAGGTAAAAGAGACCCTGGACTTCCGTCTGGGCTTTATCGATTTTGCTCGCGTGCACTTCATCTCTGCCCTGCACGGCAGCGGTGTAGGCAACCTGTTCGAATCCGTTCGTGAAGCCTACGACAGCTCCACCCGTCGCCAGAGCACGGCAATGCTGACCCGAATCATGACCATGGCGGCAGAAGACCACCAGCCGCCGCTGGTGCGTGGCCGTCGCGTGAAGCTGAAATACGCCCACGCCGGGGGATATAACCCGCCAATCGTGGTGATTCACGGCAACCAGGTGAAAGACCTGCCGGATTCCTACAAGCGCTACCTGATGAACTACTTCCGTAAATCACTGGACGTAATGGGAACGCCGATCCGTATTCAGTTCAAGGAAGGGGAAAACCCGTTCGCGAATAAACGCAATACGCTGACGCCAAACCAGATGCGTAAGCGTAAGCGTTTGATCAAGCATATTAAGAAAAGCAAGTAATCACTGCCGATCTTACGAAAACCCGCGCCCGTCGCGGGTTTTTTTTCATCCTTTCAAAGCACCTGTTATCCCTGTGTGATGTCAATCACTATTCATTTTTAACCATGTTTAAATCTAAGAAACTAGACAATCATCGAATTTTCATCTTAAAGTCCAGGGTCCGGTACTAGACAAAACTAGCGCCTGGTTATCAAATGGTTAACTAAATTTTCGCCGCCTGTAAAAAATCGGTCAGATACGTAACTGGCCGGCGTACAGGATGGTGCTTACAAGCACGACACATACCTTTTCGGGAGAATTATGCAATCCTCTGTTAATCAAAAAGAAAGCCGAACGTTCTTCGGCCATCCGTATCCGCTCGGTTCGCTGTTCTTCACCGAGATGTGGGAACGTTTCTCGTTTTACGGCATTCGCCCGCTACTGATCCTGTTTATGGCTGCGACCGTCTATGACGGCGGAATGGGGCTGGCGCGTGAAAACGCCTCGGCGATTGTGGGTATCTTCGCGGGAACCATGTACCTGGCGGCGCTGCCGGGCGGCTGGCTGGCGGATAACTGGCTCGGTCAGCAGAGAGCCGTCTGGTACGGTTCAATTCTGATTGCGCTCGGCCATCTGTCAATTGCGCTGTCCGCCATTATGGGCGACAACCTGTTCTTCATCGGCCTGATGTTCATTGTGCTCGGTTCTGGCCTGTTCAAGACCTGTATTTCGGTTATGGTCGGTACCCTGTATAAAAAAGGCGATGCGCGCCGTGACGGAGGTTTCTCGCTGTTCTACATGGGCATCAACATGGGCTCATTCATTGCGCCATTGATTTCCGGCTGGCTGATCAAAACGCACGGCTGGCACTGGGGCTTTGGCATCGGCGGCATCGGGATGCTGGTGGCGCTTATTATCTTCCGCGTGTTTGCCGTTCCGGCGATGAAGCGCTATGACAGCGAAGTTGGCCTGGACTCCACCTGGAACAGCCCGGTAGTGAAGCGCAACGGCGTAGGGGCGTGGCTGCTGGCGCTGGCAGTGGGCGTCATCATCATTGTGACCCTGATAGCGCAGGGCGTGATTGTCATCAACCCGGTGGCGGTTGCCAGCGTGCTGGTCTACGTGATTGCCGCTTCTGTTGCGCTCTACTTTATCTATCTGTTCATTTTCGCGGGCCTAAACCGTAAAGAGCGCGCCCGACTGCTGGTCTGCTTTATTCTGCTGGTCTCTGCCGCGTTCTTCTGGTCTGCGTTTGAGCAGAAGCCAACGTCGTTCAACCTGTTTGCCAACGACTACACTAACCGCATGATTGGAGATTTTGAAATTCCGGCGGTGTGGTTCCAGTCGATCAATGCTCTGTTCATCATTCTGCTGGCGCCGGTGTTTAGCTGGGCATGGCCGAAGCTTGCCAGCAAAAATATTCGCCCGAGCAGCATCACCAAGTTTGTTATCGGTATTCTCTGTGCCGCAGCAGGTTTTGGCCTGATGATGCTCGCCGCCCAGAACGTGCTGAGCAACGGTGGGGCAGGCGTTTCTCCGTTCTGGCTGGTAGGCAGTATCCTGATGCTGACCCTCGGCGAGCTGTGCCTGAGCCCGATTGGTCTGGCGACCATGACGCTGCTGGCGCCGGAAAGAATGCGCGGCCAGATGATGGGACTGTGGTTCTGTGCGAGCGCGCTGGGTAACCTGGCGGCTGGCCTGATCGGTGGTCACGTGAAGGCCGATCAGCTGGATATGCTGCCGGATCTCTTCGCGCGCTGCTCCATCGCGCTGCTGATTTGCGCCGCGGTTCTGATCGTCCTCATTGTTCCGGTGCGCCGCATGCTGGAAAATGCGCAAACTAAGCCGGCTGCTAACGCCTCATAAACCTCAGCGTGCCGGGGCAGGCGTTACGCCCCGGCACCGTATTCCCTGAGGTAAAACTATGCAGTTAGGATTTGTTGGTCTGGGCGCGGTAGTGGAAACCGCGTATCTGCCCGCGTTGCGTACCCTTTTGGGTCACCCGGTTCGCTGTTTCGGGTTCGATGTTCTCCCCACAAAACACCCTGAAGGCATCACGCGCTGCGCGTCGCTTGCAGAGCTTCTTGCCGTACCGCTCGATACCCTGTTTATCACCACCGCATCGCTGCACCATCTTGAGGTGCTGGAGCAGGCCATTGCCTCGCCCGTGCCGCGCATTGTGGTTGAAAAACCGATTGTCGCCACGCTTTCTCAAATCGAAAAGCTCAACGCGCTACTGGCCATGCCCGATGTGGCGCCCCGCGTGCTGGCGCTCGACCACTGGATGGCGCGCATCGAAACGGTGAAGCGGTCGCTGGTTGGCAATGTCTCTGACATCGTCAAAATCGACGGCTTTTTGCAGGAGCCGAGCGGATATAACGCAGCAGGAGAACCCATCGCGCTTAACTTTGCCACCGGCGAGCCGGATACCCGAACGCTTCGCCACCCTGATGGCGTAATTCTTGATATCGGTACGCACGTGCTGGCGATGCTGCGTGAAACGGTGCGTTATCTGGGCGGGAATGACGATATGACCCTGCAGGTCGTCACGGCTAAAGACCGCCTGGGATGCCCTATAGCAAAAGGCGACATGACCACGGCGGAAGGTGAGGCGCATCTTCAGGGACATATCAGCGGCGTGCCGGTGGATATCTGGCTTAACAAATACGCAGGACCGGCCGGCGGGCAAAAGGGGTTACGCTTCTGCCTGCGCGACGGGCGCATCATCAGCCATAACCGGCGCGGCGCTGAAGATGTGCTGGAGCTGATCGATGGCGACACGCGTCACTGCTGGACAATTCCCGGCACGATCTACGCGCACTGCCTTGCGGAGCAGATCCTGGGCGCCAAAAGCCTGTTTGAGCGGGATCCGCAAGAGGTGAGCCGCACGACGCGCCGCAGGATAGCGGAAGTGGAACTGCTGCTGGCGTTACAGCAACAGCTGCGTGGCCCGCACTGAACGTGACGTGGTAAAATAATCGCAGACCTCAACGCTTTGAAGGAGTCACCATGACGATTACCTGCCCGGAATGCCAGGCACCGCTTGATCCTCAGAATGGGGTAGCGCACTGCGAAAGCTGTAATAAGGATATTGCGCTCGAGGCCCGCTGCCCGGAGTGTCATCAGCCACTCCAGGTATTAAAAGCCTGCGGGGCGGTGGACTATTTCTGCCAGAACGGCCACGGTCTTATCTCTAAAAAACGCGTGGAGTTTGTTCGGGCCGAAGGCTAATCACACACGCAGCCTTCGCCTTTCTTCCACAGCTCGACCAGCGACTCGGGCGCTTCCTGCTCCGGTACCAGCACGATGATATCGGCGTAGTGCGCCTGATTTTGCCCGGTCCAGATAATCTGGATGCGGAAATAGCGCTGGTCACCGCTGCCGGGTGACGAGGCCTGCCCCGGCGGCTGGCCGCGCGGAAAGGCCTGCTCCAGGATGCTCACCAGGCGCTGGCGCTGGGCCTCATTGAGCGAGGAGAGCGCGATGGTGCGCTGCCCGCTCAGCTTAGGAATAAAAGCGACGCCGCCTTCCCGGGCCAGCTCAACCACGGCGTCATCCGTCAGTTCCGGAACCTGCATTTACAGCACTCCCACCTGTTCCCAGGCTTGTTTTATGGCCGCCCCAACGCCGCTGCCGGATCGTTTCTCTCCGTGCGCTATCGTCAGTTTTGCGAAGGCCTCAAAATCCGCATCCTGCGCCAGATTGCGATCGCAAACCGTGTCGTACCAGGCATAACCCGCTTTTTCCCATGCGTAGCCGCCGATTGCCGTCGCCGCCAGGTAAAACGCCCGGTTGGGGATGCCGGAGTTCAGATGCACGCCGCCGTTATCCTCGCGCGTTTTAATAAAATCTTTCATGTGCGCGGGCTGCGGATCTTTGCCGAGCAGCGGATCGTCATAGGCGGTGCCCGGCTCAGACATCGAGCGCAGCCCTTTGCCGTTGATCCCTTTCGCCAGCAGCCCTTCGCCAATGAGCCAGTCTGCTTTATCGGCGGTTTGCTTCAGATGGTATTGCTTCACCAGCGAGCCAAATACGTCTGAGAGAGATTCATTTAGCGCGCCCGACTGTTCAAAATAGATAAGCCCGGCCTCGGTTTCGGTCACGCCGTGGCTCAGCTCGTGCGCCACCACGTCGATGGCGATGGTAAAGCGGTTGAAGATTTCCCCGTCACCGTCGCCAAAGACCATCTGCTGACCGTTCCAGAAGGCGTTCTGATATTCCCGACCGTAGTGAACGGTGCCGGTTAAAATAAGCCCTTTATTATCGAGCGAATCACGCTGATATTCTTTCCAGAAGAAATCATGGGTGATACCCAGATAATCGTAGGCTTCATCCACCGCCACATCGCCGTTCGACGGCTGGCCTTCGTAACGCACCTGTGTTCCCGGCAGCTCCTGGGTCTGCTTCGCGTCATAAATATCGCGCTCAAGCTGCCCGGCTTTATTGACGTGCGGGGCGGCAGGTTTGCCCGGCATATGCGCCATCAGCGTTTGTACATGGGTTAGAGTCTGGCGCGCGCAGCGCTGCTGCGGCTCGGAACCGCTTTCGATAATACGACGAAGAATATAAGGGGGTATAACGCTATGAAGATGGGGCATGCTGCTCTCCTTATTAAAAAAGGGAATAGCAGCAGTATAGTAATTAACCGGCGAAGTATTATCCGGTTTTTCGCTGACGCGTCTTTTTCACCGGCTTAACGGCTTTCACTTCGCTCTCAACCCAGCCGTCTGACAGACGCGTCGTCAGCACATCACCGGTTTTCACCTGTTTGGCCTGCTTCAGCACTTTACCATCCGTCGCGGTGGTGACGCTGTAGCCGCGCGCCAGGGTGGAGAGTGGGCTGACTGCTTCGAGATGGGTCACCGCGTTGCCAAAGCGTTCGCGGGTGGTGCTCAGCCGGGCGCGGATATTGTCGGCCAGACGATACTCAAGCTGCTGGATGCGCGTTTGCGCACGATAAATCTTCGGCTGCGGGTTCTGCTGGTTGAGGCGCTGAGCCGCGCGCTGCTGGCGCGTTACCGCGCGCTTAAGCTGGTTATCCAGCGCAACGTTCATGCGCTGACGCAGACGCTCCAGCACGGTTTGCTGGCGTGCAAGGCGCAGCTGGGGGTGCTGCTGCTGCAGGCGATGATGGATTTGGGTGAAGCGGCGTGTGCGATTCGCGAGGAAGTAGTCCATCGCCATCTCAAGACGCTGCTGGCCGTTTTGAATTTGACGCAGCAGCTCCAGCTGATTGCGGCTGACCACTTCCGCCGCTGCGGATGGCGTAGGCGCTCGCAGATCGGCAACAAAATCAGCGATCGTCACATCCGTTTCATGCCCGACAGCGCTCACTACGGGGATAAGGCTTGCGAAAATCGCCCGCGCCACGCGCTCGTCGTTAAAGCTCCACAGATCTTCCAGCGAGCCGCCGCCTCGCCCGACAATTAACACGTCGCACTCCCGGCGCGCGTTCGCCAGCTCAATGGCGCGCACAATCTGGCCCGGTGCATCGTCACCCTGAACGGCGGTCGGATAGATGATGACGGGCAGGGAAGGGTCACGACGCTTGAGCACGTGCAGAATATCGTGCAGCGCTGCACCGGTTTTCGAGGTGATCACCCCAACGCAGTGGGCAGGAGAGGGCAGCGGTTTCTTGAACTGCTGATCGAACAGTTTCTCGGCAGAGAGTTTGGCTTTTAGCTGTTCGTATTTTTGCTGCAGCAAACCTTCACCCGCAGGCTGCATGCTTTCGACGATGATTTGATAATCGCCGCGCGGCTCGTACAGGGTGATATTGGCGCGAACCAGAACCTGCTGGCCGTGCTGAGGGCGGAACGTCACGCGTCGGTTGCTGTTGCGGAACATCGCGCAGCGCACCTGAGCGGTATCGTCTTTCAGCGTAAAATACCAGTGTCCTGAGGACGGCTGCGTGAAGTTTGAAATTTCACCGCTGATCCAGACCTGCCCCATTTCCTGCTCAAGCAGCAAACGCACCGTCTGATTAAGGCGGCTGACAGTATAAATTGAGGGGGATTGAGAGGATAACATGTGAGCGGGATCAAATTCTAAATCAGCAAGTTATTCAGTCGATAGTAACCTGCTGAGGAGCGATCGCAAGCATTTTTTTCAAAAAAGTGTAGATGCAATCGGTTACGCTCTGTATAATGCCACGGCAATATTTAACCACCCAGGTCAGAGATATTGCCCATGCTACGTATCGCTAAAGAAGCACTGACGTTTGACGACGTCCTCCTCGTTCCCGCTCACTCCACCGTTCTGCCGAATACTGCCGATCTCAGCACGCAGTTGACGAAAACCATTCGCCTGAACATTCCTATGCTCTCTGCGGCAATGGACACCGTGACCGAAGCGCGCCTGGCTATCGCCCTGGCACAGGAAGGTGGCATTGGCTTTATCCACAAAAACATGTCCATTGAACGCCAGGCTGAAGAAGTTCGCCGCGTGAAGAAACATGAATCCGGCATCGTGTCTGACCCACAGACCGTTCTGCCAACCACCACCCTGCACGAAGTGAAAGCCCTGACCGAGCGTAACGGCTTTGCCGGCTACCCGGTTGTGACCGAAGAGAACGAGCTGGTCGGTATCATCACCGGCCGTGACGTGCGTTTCGTGACCGATCTGAACCAGCCAGTCAGCGTCTATATGACCCCGAAAGAGCGTCTGGTTACCGTACGTGAAGGTGAAACCCGCGACGTGGTGCTGGCCAAAATGCACGAAAAACGCGTTGAGAAAGCGCTGGTTGTCGACAGCAGCTTCCACCTGCTCGGCATGATCACCGTGAAAGATTTCCAGAAAGCAGAACGTAAACCAAACGCCTGTAAAGACGAGCATGGACGTCTGCGCGTTGGCGCTGCGGTTGGCGCGGGTGCAGGCAACGAAGAGCGCGTAGACGCGCTGGTTGCGGCAGGCGTTGACGTGCTGCTGATTGACTCCTCCCACGGCCACTCCGAAGGCGTTCTGCAACGCATTCGTGATACCCGTGCGAAATACCCTGATCTGCAGATCATCGGCGGCAACGTGGCAACGGGCGCAGGCGCTCGCGCCCTGGCTGAAGCTGGCTGTAGCGCGGTGAAAGTGGGTATCGGCCCTGGCTCCATCTGTACCACCCGTATCGTTACCGGCGTGGGCGTTCCGCAGATCACCGCGGTTTCTGACGCGGTTGAAGCGCTGGAAGGCACCGGTGTGCCGGTCATCGCTGACGGCGGTATCCGCTTCTCTGGCGACATCGCTAAAGCTATCGCCGCGGGCGCCGCTGCCGTGATGGTTGGCTCCATGCTGGCCGGTACTGAAGAATCCCCGGGCGAAATCGAACTCTTCCAGGGCCGTTCTTACAAATCTTACCGCGGCATGGGCTCACTGGGCGCGATGTCCAAAGGCTCCTCTGACCGTTACTTCCAGACCGATAACGCCGCTGACAAGCTGGTACCGGAGGGTATCGAAGGTCGCGTTGCCTATAAAGGCCGTCTGAAAGAGATCATTCACCAGCAGATGGGCGGCCTGCGCTCCTGTATGGGCCTGACCGGCTGTGGTACCATCGACCTGCTGCGTACCAAAGCGGAATTCGTGCGCATCAGCGGTGCGGGTATCCAGGAGAGCCACGTTCACGACGTGACGATCACCAAAGAGTCCCCGAACTACCGTCTGGGCTCCTGATAAGTTTCCGCGCCCGGCTTCAGCCGGGCGCTCTGTTTTTGTTTCACTTGCCTCGGAATTAGCGTCAATGACGGAAAACATTCATAAACATCGCATTCTCATCCTGGACTTCGGTTCTCAGTACACTCAGCTGGTGGCGCGTCGCGTACGTGAACTGGGCGTTTACTGTGAGCTGTGGGCGTGGGATGTCACGGAAGCACAGATTCGCGAATTCAACCCAAGCGGCATCATCCTGTCCGGCGGCCCGGAAAGCACCACCGAAGAGAACAGCCCGCGCGCGCCGCAGTACGTGTTCGAAGCTGGCGTGCCGGTGTTCGGCGTCTGCTACGGTATGCAGACCATGGCAATGCAGCTGGGCGGCCACGTAGAAGGTTCTAACGAGCGCGAGTTTGGCTATGCGCAGGTAGAAGTCGTCACCGATAGCGCGCTGGTGCGCGGTATTGAAGACTCCCTGACCGCAGAAGGCAAACCGCTGCTGGACGTGTGGATGAGCCACGGTGATAAAGTCACCGCTATCCCGTCCGACTTCGTGACCGTTGCCAGCACCGAGAGCTGCCCGTTTGCCATCATGGCGAACGAAGAAAAACGCTTCTACGGCGTGCAGTTCCACCCGGAAGTGACCCACACCCGCCAGGGTATGCGCATGCTGGAGCGCTTCGTGCGCGACATCTGCCAGTGTGAAGCCCTGTGGACCCCGGCCAAAATCATCGACGACGCCGTTGAGCGTATCCGCCAGCAGGTTGGCGATGACAAGGTGATCCTCGGCCTCTCCGGCGGCGTTGACTCTTCCGTGACCGCCATGCTGCTGCATCGCGCCATCGGCAAAAACCTGACCTGCGTCTTCGTGGACAATGGTCTGCTGCGTCTGAACGAAGCCCAGCAGGTCATGGACATGTTCGGCGACCACTTTGGTCTGAACATCGTTCACGTGGAAGGCGAGCAGCGCTTCCTGGACGCGCTGAAAGGCGAAAACGATCCAGAAGCCAAGCGCAAAATCATCGGCCGCGTGTTCGTTGAAGTGTTCGATGAGCAAGCACTGCGTCTTGAGGATGTGAAATGGCTGGCGCAGGGTACCATCTACCCTGACGTGATCGAGTCTGCGGCATCCGCAACCGGTAAAGCGCACGTTATCAAATCTCACCACAACGTGGGCGGCCTGCCGAAAGAGATGAAGATGGGTCTGGTTGAACCGCTGCGCGAGCTGTTCAAAGATGAAGTGCGTAAGATCGGTCTGGAACTGGGCCTGCCGTACGACATGCTCTACCGCCACCCGTTCCCGGGTCCGGGTCTGGGCGTGCGCGTGCTGGGTGAAGTGAAGAAAGAGTACTGCGACCTGCTGCGTCGCGCGGACGCTATCTTCATTGAAGAGCTGCACAAGGCTGACCTGTACAACAAAGTGAGCCAGGCGTTCACCGTGTTCCTGCCGGTTCGCTCCGTCGGCGTAATGGGCGATGGCCGTAAGTACGACTGGGTTGTCTCCCTGCGTGCGGTCGAAACCATCGACTTTATGACCGCGCACTGGGCGCACCTGCCGTACGACTTCTTAGGGCGCGTGTCTAACCGCATCATCAACGAAGTAAACGGTATTTCCCGCGTGGTTTATGACATCAGCGGCAAGCCGCCGGCGACCATTGAGTGGGAATAATCCCGCTTACTGCGTAGTTCATAGGTAAATCAAGCCCGCCATGCTGCGGGCTTTTTTATTGATATTTCCGGGTTATCCACCAGAACATTAACGCCCCCAGGCTGACCGTCCCTCCAAGCAGACACACGCCCTGCCAGCCCGCTGCGGCAAACGCCATCGTGGTGCCAATGGCGCCCAGACCGCTGCCAACCGCATAGAAAAGCATATACAGCCCGACCAGCCGGCTATGGGCCTCGGGGCGGGTGCGGAAGATCAGGCTCTGGTTGGTGACGTGCAGCGCCTGTCCGCCCAAATCCAGCAGCACGATGCCGATAATCAGGATGCCGAGCGAGCGGTCCATAAGCGACAGCGGCCACCACGCCAGAAGGAGTATCGCCAGCGCCGCCGCACTGGTGTAGTGGGCGTAACCGCGATCGGCCCAGCGCCCTGCGCAGCCGGCGGCGAGCGCGCCCACCGCGCCAGCCAGACCAAACGCGCCGATTGCGGTGTGTGAGAAATTGTAGGGCGGGGCGCTCAGTGGGAGCACCAGCGCGCTCCAGAAAATATTGAATGCAGCAAACATCAGCAGCGCCAGCACGCCGCGCACCTGCAGCACTTTTTCCTGGCGCAGTAGCGTCAGCATTGAGCCAATCAGTTGCGGGTAGCGCATCACGCTGGGTGCGGCTGGCAGAGCGGGCAGCCTCCACCAGAGCGGAAACGCAATAACGACCATCAGCGCGGCGGCGCAAAGATACACTCCGCGCCAGCCCGCGACGTCGCTGATGCTACCGGAAAACACCCTGGCCAGCAGCAGGCCAATGAACACGCCGCCCTGGGCCGCACCCACGACCCGCCCTTGCTCATGCGGCGAAGCGGCACTGGCTGCATAGGCGATCAGCCCTTGCGTCATGGCCGTACCGAGCATGCCGGTTGCGAGCATCCCCGCCAGCAGCGAGTAAGCGCCTTGCGCCATGCCCACGCAGAGCAGCGCCGCGACAAGAGCAAAGAGCTGGATTGCCATCAGGCGACGACGATCCACCTTGTCACCTAAGGGAACCACGAAAAGCAGGGCCAGAGCGCAGCCAGCTTGCGTGGCGGTCACCACGCCGCCCACGGCCGAGTGGCTGATGGCGAAGTCGCGTGCCAGCACATCCAGCAGGGGCTGCGCGTAATAGACGTTCGCCACGCTCAGGCCGCTGGCTATGGCGAAAAGCCAGACCAGGCTGCGTGGCATGTCGGCGGCATCGTTGGGTATCGGTGAGGTGAGCGACATATTCGAAATCCTCGGATTGTCCAGGCTGGTTGCAAAAAGAAACTGGTTGAATGCTAGGTCGGGTAGTTTTAAAATGCAACCAGTTATTGCGTTCAGAATTAAGCCGGAGGAGCCGTGTCGCCACGTAAGACTACGAATGATGAATATTGCCCCGTTGCCCGCAGCGTCGACCTGATTGGGGATCGCTGGTCGCTTCTCATCGTGCGCAATGCGTTTGACGGCACGAGCCGCTTCGGGGATTTTCAACGTGGCCTTGGCGTCGCGCGCAACATTCTCTCGGACCGTCTGCGAAAGCTGGTTGAGGCGGGTATCCTTGAACTCAAGGGGGCTTCAGATGGTACGGCGTATCAGGAGTATGTCCTGACGGCTAAAGGAGAGAGCCTGTTCCCCATCGTCGTGGCCCTGCGGCAGTGGGGTGAGCAGCACCTGTTTGCGCGCGGGGAACGCCATTCGCTGTTAATCGACAGGCATACCGGCAAACCGGTACCCCTTATGGCTCCGGCAGGGCATGACGGCACGGTGCTGACGGCGGCTGATACTGAAGTACAAAAAGTAAAGCGATCCGCCGCCGTTTAACCGGCTAACTATTGCCTGACCGCCTGTTCAATCGTGCGGGTAACGGCGTCCGGCTGGCTCACCATCGACACATGGCTTGCCGACACCTCCGTGGTTTTTGCATTGATCCTCTTCGCCATCGCCCGCTCAAGCTCAGGATTGATCATCCTGTCGTTCCTGCTGACCACAAACCAGCTCGGCTTATCGTGCCAGGCTGCATGCGCCACTTTCTCTCCAAACGCGTCGGCCTTAATCGGCCCCTGCGTTGCCGCGATGGTTTGCTGCTCATCGGTTGTCGCATCGGGCGCAAAATCCGTACTGACCGCCTTCGCTGGCAGATATAAATAGCCGTCTGCCGTTTTCGCGATGCCCGCACTTCCCGGCGGGGCCGGATAACTTCCCGCCAGGTCTGCCGTAGACTGGCCGGAATCTGGCGCAAACGCCGCGACGTAAACCAGCGACTTCACGCGTGCATCGTTACCCGCCTCGCTTATCACCGTGCCGCCCCAGGAGTGGCCGACCAGCACCACGCTACCCTGCGCCCGGGCGATGGCACGCTGCGTGGCGGCAACGTCATCCTTAAGCGAGGTGAGCGGCAGCTGTACGGCAATGACTTCCGTATGGTTTTTTTGCAGCCGGGTAATGACCTTATTCCAGCTGCTGCCGTCGGCAAACGCGCCATGGACCAGCACTACGCTGGTTTGCTCTTCAGCGAACGCGCCAGCGGAGAGGGCCAGCAGACTGGCCGCTGCGATAAAGACTGCTTTCATCTTCTGACTCCTTAAAAGTGATGGACAGCCGCATGCGGCGGCACGGTGAATTCAACGGTTTTATGATCGACAGGCTTATGGGTAGGGTCGGCGAGGATAATCGTCACCTTGTGCTTTCCGGCCGGCAGCCCGACCAGGATAACGGGCTCGCCGCTGGTGTCGGCCCAGTGCCAGGGGGCATCATCCACCACGACGTGGATATGGCCGATACGCGGGGTAATCTTTAGCGCCTCAGTCCCGAACACGGGCTCAATACGCAGGTTCTCGGTGCGGTATTGAATAAAGACCGCCCCCTTGCTCAGCGGGCCGGCTAACGGGGGATCGACAATCAGTTTCGCCGCCGGCTGCGCCTGCTCAAGCGGCGCAACGGCAGCAGGACCGTTGACCTCTTTGGCGCTGAGCCCGTCCAGCGGCTCCGCCCAGGCGCACGCTGCCGACGTCAGGGCAAGGAACGGCAGCAGGAAATATCGATGCATCATTTGTGTCTCCTAATCGGTTAATCGTGACGACAGACACAGAAGACCATTTTTATGTATCGGGAATGTTTGCTTTGGAAGGGGTTTTGTACCGGTTTGTCAGCGTCGCGCCCGGGATACAGTACGATACCGTATTTCTGCCGCGGGAGCGTACGAGCGCGACGGCCAGCCCGGCAATGACCAGCGTCAGTCCCGCCGAAACCCACATCCCGCCGGTAATGCCCAGCGACCTATTCAGCCAGGCATAGGCAAACGGCGAGGCTGCCGCCGTCAGCTGCCCGGGTATGAGCAATAAACCGGTGCGGCTGGCGTAGCTTTCCGCGCTAAACAGCTCCAGCGGCAGCGTCGCTTTGACGATGGTCACCAGCCCGTTAATGGCGCCATAGCCCAGCACAAACCCGGCGACGCTCCAGACGAAAAACGCGCTGCTCAACCCGACGAGAAAGCAGAGCGGCATGGCAAGGGCCGTAAAGAGCGTCAACCTGAGCGGCGTTAAGCGGGCGCCTGCCAGGACTTCCATCAGCCGTGCGCCGGTCTGACCGAACCCCCACAGCATGCCGATGGCGACCGGCAGGCCAAAACTGACGATAAACTCCGGCAGATGCGTCGAGGTGCCGTTGGAGACGAAGGTGATAAGCGCGATAAAGGTCGCATAGAGCCAGCCGTCGCGACGCTCGCTGTTCGCTGCTTTGGCCGCTGATTTCGCGCGAGCCACGAGCCGCTGGTGGGGAAGATGACTGATAAGCATCGCGCTCAGCAGGCCAAAAAGCGCGTAGATTAGCAGCGCGTTCTGCCAGCTCATAACGTTGACCAGCGCATCCCCCAGCGGCCAAAAGACGGCTGATGCCAGTCCACCCGCCAGGGTGATGCGCGAAATCGTTCTTCGCGCCTGCTGTCCATACAGGTTCACCAGCGCGGCAAACAGGGCATCATACAGCGACAAACGCATCCCGACGCCGGTCACCAGCCAGGCGCAGTACCAGCCCGCAAGAGAGGTGGCGTAGGCCATCATCACGCAGCTTATGGCGATCAGGAGTGTGCCGCCCATGACCACCCGCTTTCCGCCAAAACGCGCCAGCAGGCGGGCGACAAAGGGTGAGACTGCCGCCATGACCAGCATCGCCAGCGTCAGGCCGAGGTAAATTTGCGGTGAAGACCAGCCCCTGTCTACTGAGATGGCGTGAGCAAACGTGCCCGGCATATAAAATGAAATCCCCCAGTTGATGAGCTGATTGCACCCGGCGGTAAGGGCGAGACGGCGGGGTAGGGCAGGTGTTTCCATTATTTTTCATTCCGTTATGCAGTTGTCCTCAGCATAGCGGGCGCGCTATTGTGCCGGGAGGTCTGCAACCTTATGCGCCGTATAAGAGAAACTTTGAATGACAACGCTCAATCTGGCACATCTCGCCACGCTCCGTCTGGTGCTCCAGCGCGGCAGTTTTTCTGCCGCGGCGGATGTGCTGGGCATTTCCCAGCCTGCCGTTAGCCTGCAAATACGTCAGCTGGAGCAGTTTCTGCAAACGCGGCTGGTAGAACGCACCGGGCGCGGTATTAAAGCAACAGCGGCCGGGCAGGCTCTGCTGGAACACGGCGAGCGGATTGAGCTGGCCGTGGACGAGGCCGTGCGATCCATAAGCGAGTTCAGCCAGGCTGTCAGCGGTACGGTTACGCTGGGGACGGGGGCGACGGCCTGTATTCATCTGCTGCCGCCGTTATTACAGCAGCTGCGCAGCGACCATCCGCTGCTCAGAGTGGGCGTAACGACAGGCAATACGCTGGATATCGTTCGTGCCGTTGAGGAAAACCGCCTTGATATGGGGCTGGTGACGCTGCCCGCAAGCGGAAGGGCGCTTGACGTGATGACGGTAATGGATGAGGAGTTTGTGTTTATTGCCGCGCGGGAGCAACAGGCGTTGTTTAACGACATCACACCCGAACGGCTGCACGCGGAACCGCTGATTGCGTTCGAGTCGGGAAGCGGCACCCGGGCCTTGATAGACGGCTGGTTCGAGGCCAGCGGTTTATCTATCGCACCCGTTATGCAGCTCGGCAGTATTGAGGCCATCAAACGCATGGTGCGCGCGGGGCTGGGGTACAGTATCGTGCCGCGAATGGCGGTAGAGGATGCAGCAGACCGGGAGGGGCTGTGCGTCAGGTCGCTGATGCCTGTGCTACAACGGCAGCTGGCAGTGGTGATGCGTCAGGATAAAATCCTTAGCAAAGGCATTGCGGGCATTATTCGGCTGTTACAAAAACCGTCTGCGCGTTAGCGCTCGGGCGTTTCGACCGACAGGCTGGATTGCTGCGACTGGATCTTGTCCTGGTGGTGATACCAGGCACCGATAGAGGAATAAACAAAGCGGCCAAAAAAGAACAGGAAGCTGATGAGCAGTATGATGCGGGTCATCCGAGTGTTAAATCGATGTCGTTTGTGCATACGCGTTGCCTGACTCACTGTGCTTTTCCTGGGCATACCCTTTTGGGCGATACGGATATTAAGGCACAGCGGGAAGACAGGGTCAATTCTGCGAAGTGTAAATTACGGTCAGCGTTTACATTAACTATTGTTATTGAAAATGATTCAAATATTTACTGCGTTGATAACTACAAGAAAAACAATCCAAAAAGTCGTAATAAAATTGCATTGGGATAAATTAGTTTGATTTAAGTCAACGGATTTTCGGTGTCGATAATTAAAATCCACCCTCCACTATGTGCGTTCCGTATATTTCGGGCGACATATACGTCAGGTTGGATGCCTGTCTTCACGTACCCTCTGGAGCGAAAGGGTTTTAACCGGGCATCTATGAACATTCTCCACATCCTGACGCGCAATAAAGATCGCTGGTGGGCGCTACCGCTTATTTTACCCGTCGCTTTGCTTCCCGTTATCAGCCTTGCGAATACCTTAACGCTGCTGGGCGATGGGATTGCCGCACTGTACTATCTGCCACTCTCTTTCCTGCTTTCCCTGATGATGTTCTTCGGCGTGGAGGCTCTTCCCGGGATTGTGCTGTCGCTGTTTTTCCGTTACTACCCGTCAGTGGGGATGTTTGAGACCGTGGCCGGGATCATGCATTTTATCATCCCGCTGGTGCTCAGCTGGGGCGGTTACCGGGTGTTTGCCCCCCGACGAAACATGACGGCGTACGGGGATATCCGCCTGATGGGGCAACGGATCTTCTGGCAGGCTTTCTGCCCCGCAACGCTGTTTCTGGTGCTGTTTCAGTTCGCGGTTTACCTTGGCGTCTATGAGAGCCGCCAGAGCCTTGCAGGGCTAAACCCGATGAATATTCGCACGCTCATCAACTATCAGGCGCTGCTGGTGAGCGGGCTGACGGGCGTTCCTCTGAGCTATCTGCTGATTCGCGTCGTCCGCCATCCGCGGTATATCCGAAGCCTCATTTCGCAGATCCGTGCGCAGGTTGATAAAAAAGTGAGCGCCGTCGAGTTTCTGGTGTGGTTCATTGCCCTTGGTGGGATGCTCTCTTTGCTGCTGCTCCCGATGAACGAAAACAGCTCAATTTTCAGCACCAACTACACGTTATCGCTGCTGATGCCGGTGATGCTCTGGGGAGCCATGCGCTTTGGCTATAAGCTGATGTCGATTATCTGGACGCCGGTGCTGCTGGTGTCGATTCACTATTTCTACCGCTATATTCCCGTTAATCAGGGCTATGACATCCAGCTTGCGATTACCTCATCCAGCTATCTGGTCTTTTCGTTCGTGGTGATTTACCTGTCGATGCTGGCGACGCGCCAGCGCGCGGTGAATATTCGTTCCCGCAGGCTGGCGCTTCTCGACCCAGTCGTCCACATGCCGAACCTTCGCGCGCTGTCGCGTGACCTTGCAAAAAATCCGTGGTCGGCGCTCTGCCTGCTGCGCATTCCCGAGCTGGAAGTTCTGGGGCGTAATTACGGCGTACTGCTGCGCATTCAGTATAAACAGCAGCTGGCGCAGTGGATCAACGGCACGCTTCAGCCCAACGAGAGGGTCTATCACCTGACCGGCTATGACCTGGCGGTTCGGCTTAACGCCGAGTCGCACCAGCAGCGAATCGATACCCTGGACGAGCATATCAAGCAGTTTCGCTTCGTCTGGGATGGCATGCCGCTGCAGCCACAGGTCGGTTTAAGCTACTGCTATGTCCGCTCCCCGGTTAACCATCTCTACCTGGTGTTAGGTGAGCTGGGGGTGATTGCCGATCTCTCGCTATCGACCAACCATCCGGAAAACCTGCAGCAGCGGGGCGCGGTCCATCTGCAGCGAAGCCTGAAAGATAAGGTCGCGATGATGAGCCGTCTGCAAACCGCGCTTGAGCAGAATGCATTTACTCTGATGATTCAGCCGGTCAGGGGGCTGCGGGGCGACAGCTACCACGAAGTGCTGCTGCGGATGCCCGATATGAGCGGCGTTTTGATCTCCCCGGACCAGTTTCTGCCGGTTGCCCAGGAGTTTGGGCTCTCTTCCCGCGTCGATTTATGGGTAATTGAACGCACGCTGAGCTTCCTGGCCGAACACCGCCAGCGGCTGCCGGGCCAGCGTTTTGCAATCAATCTTGCGCCATCTACGGTATGCCGGGCGCAGCTCCCGCTCGACGTGAGCCGCCTGTTGACCAAATACGGCATTGAGGCCTGGCAGCTGATATTTGAAGTTACTGAAAGCACGACCTTTGGCAATGCGGAGCTGGCGGTACAGACGCTCAGACAATTGCAGAAAATGGGCGTGCGTATTGCGATTGATGATTTCGGCACAGGCTACGCCAGCTATGCGCGCCTGAAGAGCGTGGATGCTGACATTCTCAAAATCGACGGCAGCTTTATTCGTAATATCGTCAGCAACAGCCTGGATTATCAGATTGTGGCTTCCATTTGCCATCTGGCGCGGATGAAGAAAATGCTGGTGGTGGCAGAGTACGTCGAGACGGAAGAGATACGCAGCGCGGTTCACGCGCTGGGCATCGATTATATTCAGGGGTATCTTGTCGGCATGCCGGTGGAGATGGAAACGCTGCTGGAAGGCGAGGCGCCCGCGGTGAGCGCCTGACCCGTTACGCAGCGACGTCTGAACTCTCTTCTTCGATCTTCAGCAGCCAGCCGGTGACGGCTTCCCAGTACTGCTGCTCTTTCTCAAGATCCAGCAGCACCAGTGCATTCTGGCTAAACCAGTCGTGCGGGAAGCTCAGCGTCCAGTGATGGTCGTCTGTTTTCAGTTTTAGCGTCGGGGGCGTTGTGGTTGCCTGACGTTGATTATTCAGCAGCACCCCGAGGCGCAGCAGCTGGATCAGCGGCAGAAACTGCTTTTTCTTGAACAGCGTAAAGCGCGGCAGATCGTCGAGCTTGATGGCTTTACGGTGGTAGCGAACCAGCGTGGCCATCATGGTTTGCTGCTCCTGGTTGAAGCCGGGCAGGTCGCTGTTTTGCAGGATATAGGCCGAGTGGCGGTGCATCCCGCTGTGGTTAATGTTCAGCCCCACCTCATGCAGCATGGCGGCCCATTTCAGCAGGGCGGCGAGCTGCGGGTGATCCAGCTTAGGGTTCTGCTCCTGCCACTGTTCGTATATCTGAACCGTGGTCTCCAGCACGCGCTTTGCCTGCTCGCGGTCGATGTTGTACTGGTTTGCCAGGCTTTGCGCGGTGCGGCTGCGAATGTCCTGATGGCGGAAGCGGCCCTCCATCTCATACAGCACGCCCTCACGCAGGGCACCGTCGGAGAGGCGCAGCTCCTTAATCGCCAGGGCATCAAACACGCCGCAGAGGATCGCAAGCCCCGGTACGAATACCGATTTACGCTCATCGGACAGGCCCGGCAGGCTCAGGGCGTCGAAGCTCTTATGCTTAAGCACCTCGTCGGTGAGCAGGACCAGACGCTCAGGGGTGATAATCCCGTCTTTTTCGCCCATCGCCAGCAGCACTTCATGCGCGGCCTTAATGGAGCCGGACGCGCCTAACGCCACGTTCCAGCCCTGAATTCGGTACTGCCAGGCCAGGTTTTCCAGTTTTTGGATGGCGGCCATACGGGCGCGCTGGAAGTTTTCGCGGGTTATCGTCCCACCGGGGAAGTACATCTGCGCGAAGCTGACGCAGCCCATTCGGCGGCTCTCCACCAGACGCGGCTCGAAGTCCTCGCCGATGACCAGCTCCGTTGAGCCGCCGCCGATGTCGATCACCAGCTTGCGGCCCTTTTCCGGCTGCGTATGTTCCACGCCCATAAAAATCAGACGCGCTTCTTCATTACCGGAGATGATCTCAATCGGGTAGGGGATCACCTTCTCCGCGCGCTTGAGGAATTCCGGCGCGTTCAGCGCCTGGCGAAGCGTATGCGTGCCAACGATGCACACGCTGGAGGGCGAAAAGCCCTGCAGGCGCTCAGCAAACAGCGACAGGCAGTTTAAGCCGCGCTCCATCGCCTCTTCGCTGAGCATGCTCCGCGCATCCAGGCCATCGGCCAGGTGCACGCGCTGCTTCAGACGACCGATGATCTGCATCGCGCCATCCACCTCACGGGCGATGACCATGTGGAAACTGTTAGAACCAAGATCGACCGCAGCGAACTCCTGCGGTCGTGGGGTCTTATCATTTATCGGCATAGGTTAATCGGGTTGCTCGAGTGATTTGATATAGTCGTAAATCGCCAGCTGTGACCGGACTTTACGGCGGTTGCCGCGCGGCACGTAGCGGTTACTGAGTTCTTTGTCGATATGGCGAGCCTTCACCGTATCGCTAAACAATATCTCGATAATGTCGAGGATCTGCTGCTTCAGACGTGGATCCAGCAGCGGTGTGGCTACTTCAATTCGGTAATCAATATTGCGCGTCATCCAGTCAGCGGACGAAAGATAAACCTGCTTATCGCCGGCATTATCGAAAATATAGACCCGATCGTGCTCCAGGTAGCGGTCAACGATGCTGATCACGCGAATATTTTCACTAATGCCTTCCAGTTCCGGGATCAGCGAACACATACCGCGGATCAGCAGGTTAACCGGAACGCCCGAGCTGGAGGCGGCATACAGCCTGTCCACCAGGCCTTTGTCGACCAGGTTGTTGAGTTTCAGGGTGATTCCGGACGACAAACCTTGCTGCGCGTTGGCAATCTCTTTGTCGATCATCTTGTACAGCAGGCGGCGCGAGTTCTGCGGCGACACCAGCAGATAGTCAAAGCTCACCGGACGGTACGGGTTCTCGATAAAGTTAAACACCCGACGCACTTCGTTGGTGATACGCGCATCGGCCGTGAGCAGCGAATAGTCTGTATAAATCCGCGCCGTCTTCTCGTTGAAGTTACCGGTACCGATGTGGGCATAACGCACCACGTCTTCACCCTCTTTACGGGAGATCAGGAACAGCTTGGCGTGAATTTTCAGCCCCGGCGCGGAGAAGATAACGTGTACGCCCGCTTCCGTCAGACGGCGCGCCCAGTGAATGTTCGCCTCTTCGTCGAAACGCGCCTGCAGCTCAACCACGACGGTGACTTTCTTGCCGTTGTGCGCCGCGTGGATCATCGCATCAATGATGCGTGAATCTTTTGCCACGCGGTAGATGTTGATTTTGATCGCCAGCACGTTCGGGTCGAATGACGCCTGGCGCAGCAACTCCAGCACGTGTTCAAAGGTGTGGTACGGATAGTAGAGCAGGACGTCGCGCTCGCGGATGGCGTCGAATCCGTTGCGGAACTTATCGAACCAGATGTGACGCAGGCGCGGCAGCGGTTTGTTCACCAGATTGGCTTTGCCGACGTTCGGGAAGCCAATAAAGTCTTTAAAGTTGTGATATCGACCGCCCGGAATGATGGAGTCGTAGCGGGAGATAGTGAGCTTATCGCGCAGCATTTCGACCATTGCATCGGGCATATCGCGCTGATAGACGAAACGCACCGGCTCTGCCGTCAGTCGCTGCTTAAGGCTGGACGACATCAGCTCCATCATGCTGGCTTCCATCTCGTGCACCAGGTCATATTCGGCGTCACGGGTCATCTTCATCGAGTAGGCGTTTAACGCGTCGTAGTCGAAGAAGCCTTTGAATATATCGTCCAGGCAGTAGCGCAGAATGTTATCCAGCAGGATCATCGGTTTGCGGCGGCGCGGGGTTTCCGGCGGCAGGTTCACAAAGCGCGGAACCTTATCCGATGGGATTTCCAGCAGCGCATAGCTGATGTTTTCACCGCGAATGATTTCAACCGCCAGATAGGTATAGTCATCCTTCAGGAACTGTACCAGATCGGTTTCGCGGTTGATCAGAATGGGGGTGATGTGCTGGCGCAGGTAGTGTTTGAAGTAGTGGCGAAGCCAGGTCTGCTGGTTGACGGAGAGCTGACGTTCGTTAATCAGGAAGATTTGGTTGCGGGCCATTTCCAGCAGCAGCTCGTTATACAGACCATCGAACTCCTGATCGGCCTTCATCACGCGGGCCTGTATTTTGCCCAGAAGATGGCGCGAGTGGGAATTTAAACCCTGCTCTTCGCTGATGATGATTCGCCGCTTCAGCTCGGCAAAGCGAACCTTATAGAACTCATCCAGGTTATTAGAATAAATACCTAAAAAACGCATACGCTCAATCAGCGGGTTACTTTTATCTGCCGCTTCCTGAAGTACACGCTCGTTGAATGCTAACCAGCTTAGCTCTTTCTCGATATATAACTTTTCCTGACCCATTACAGCTCACACTCCAGTTCAATCACAGGACGTGGTAAATCCGTCTCGTCCTTATTATGGCGAGCATTTCCACGATATGTCCAACAGTGCCAGAAAAGTATGACAGTTATTTTTTTTGTTGGGGATTTTAGAGGGTTGGAGAAGGGATTGTCGGGTGGCGCTGCGCTTACCACGACCTACGGAACCGTAGGCCCGCGCAAGCGAAGCGCCGCCGGGCAATTCAAACAAACTACTCGTCAGCCGCATAGCCCTGAGGTGGAAGCTGAACGCCGTCCAGCCAGGCAGCGCCGTCGCGCATTTCCAGGCGACCGTCGACGAACCAGCTGACTACCAGCGGGTAAATGGCGTGTTCCTGGGCCTGCACGCGTTCGGTTACGTCATCTTCGCTATCGCCGTGAAAGACCGGAACTTTGGCCTGCAGAATAACCGGACCGCCGTCGAGCTCGTCGGTAACGAAATGCACGGAGGTGCCGTGCTCTTCATCGCCGTTTTCCAGCACCTGACGGTGGGTGTGCAGGCCGGGGTATTTTGGCAGAAGAGAAGGGTGGATGTTCAGCAGACGTCCGGCGTAGTGCTCCACAAAGGCAGGGCTCAGAATACGCATATAGCCCGCCAGCACCACAACGTCAGGCGCGTAGGCATCAATCTCCTGCACCAGCTCGCGGTCAAAGGCTTCACGCCCTGCGAACTGGCTGGCTTCCAGCGCGTGCGCGGGGATATTCGCTTCCCGCGCACGCTCAAGGCCGAACGCGTCGGCCTTGTTGCTGAATACTGCCCGAATGGTGCCGCTGATTTTCTTCTGTTCGCAGGCGTCTATGATTGCCTGCAAATTGCTTCCGCTGCCGGAAATGAGCACCACGATGTTTTTCATTCGATGACCACACGCTCTTCGGAATCGGATGCTTTAATCGTACCGATTTTCCACGCGTTTTCACCTTTTTCATTCAGGAACTTAACTGCTTTGTCCGCTTCGTCTGCTGGCAGCGCAATCAGCATGCCCACGCCGCAGTTAAAGGTGCGGTACATTTCATGAGAGCTCACGTTCCCGGCGGTCTGCAGCCAGTTAAAGACGGACGGCCACTGCCATGAAGATTCGTCGATCACCGCCTGGGTGTTGTCCGGCAGCACGCGCGGGATATTTTCCCAGAAGCCGCCGCCGGTCAGGTGGGCAATAGCGTGAACGTCAACGTTCTCGATCAGCTCCAGAATGTTTTTCACGTAGATGCGGGTAGGTGCCAGCAGGTGATCGGCCAGCGGTTTGCCGTCCAGCTCAGTGGTCTGCGGATCACAGCCGCTCACTTCGAGGATTTTACGCACCAGTGAGTAGCCGTTGGAGTGCGGGCCGCTGGAGGCCAGCGCAACCAGCACATCGCCGTCAGCCACTTTGCTGCCGTCGATAATTTCTGATTTTTCTACCACGCCGACGCAGAAGCCTGCGACGTCATAATCTTCACCGTGGTACATGCCCGGCATTTCAGCGGTTTCGCCGCCCACCAGCGCACAGCCGGACTGCAGGCAGCCTTCGGCGATACCGTTGATCACGCTGGCTGCAGTGTCCACGTCCAGCTTGCCGGTCGCGTAGTAGTCGAGGAAGAACAGCGGCTCTGCGCCCTGGACCACCAGGTCATTCACGCACATCGCCACCAGATCGATACCGATCGTGTCGTGACGCTTAAGATCCATCGCCAGGCGCAGTTTGGTGCCTACACCGTCAGTACCCGAGACCAGAACAGGTTCACGATATTTTTGCGGCAGCGCGCACAGTGCGCCGAAGCCACCCAGACCACCCATCACTTCCGGGCGGCGGGTTTTTTTCACCACACCTTTGATTCGGTCAACCAGCGCATTACCTGCGTCAATATCAACACCGGCATCTTTGTAGCTGAGAGAAGTTTTGTTGGTCACGGCTTAAATCCCCACGCGATTGCATAGCTAGTAAGAAAAATCGGCGCAATTCTAACAGTCCAGGCAAACGTTTGCGAGCCTATTCTCGGCGCGGGGATCTTTTTTTCGTCGTGGTAGATGAAAGCCGCCAAACTTGACTCCGTTCACGAAAATGAAACCGGTTTCGGCGATCTGCTTGCAACGCTCGGCCCCTTTGCACATCATCGTAATGAAACCGGTTTCTGTAATTGTTTTTGCAGAAAATAACGCAGAATGGGGGAAAGCGAATGTCAGGATTCAAAGAAGGTTTTCTGTGGGGCGGTGCTGTTGCGGCGCACCAGCTCGAAGGCGGCTGGAAAGAGGGCGGAAAGGGCGTTAGCGTTGCCGACGTGATGACTGCCGGCGCGCACGGCGTGCCGCGTGAAATCACCAACGGCGTGCTGCAGGGCAAAAACTACCCGAACCATGAGGCCATCGACTTCTACCATCGCTATAAAGAAGACATCCGACTCTTTGCCGAGATGGGGTTCAAATGCTTCAGGACCTCTATCGCCTGGACGCGTATTTTCCCGAAAGGGGACGAGCTGGAGCCGAACGAGGCTGGCCTTAAATTTTACGATGACCTGTTCGACGAGTGCCTGAAGTACGGCATCGAGCCGGTGATTACGCTTTCTCACTTCGAGATGCCTTTCCACCTGGTCACGGAATACGGCGGCTGGCGCAACCGTAAGCTGATCGACTTCTTCGTCCGCTTCTCAAAAGTGGTTTTCCAGCGCTATCAGCATAAAGTGAAGTACTGGATGACCTTCAACGAGATCAACAACCAGGCCAACTTCCACGAAGACTTCGCGCCCTTTACTAACTCCGGGCTGAAGTACGAGCCGGGTGAAGACCGCGAGCCGGTGATGTTCCAGGCGGCGCACTATGAGCTGGTGGCCAGCGCCCTGGCGGTGAAGGCGGGGCGCGAGATTAACCCGTCTCTGCATATCGGCTGCATGATTGCCATGTGCCCAATCTATCCGCTGACCTGCGCGCCGGACGACATGATGATGGCAATGAACGCCATGCACCGTCGCTACTGGTTCACCGACGTGCACGTGCGCGGTAAGTACCCGCAGCACCTGCTCAACTACTTTGAACGTCGTGGGTTCGCGCTGGATATCACCGAAGAAGATAAAGCGGCGCTGGCGCAGGGCTGCGTGGATTACATCGGCTTCAGCTATTACATGTCCTTCGTCACCAAAGCGACGCCGGACAACCCGCAGCTGGACTACGACGAAAGCAAGAGCCTGGTGTCGAATCCATACGTGCAGAAATCCGACTGGGGCTGGCAGATTGACCCGGTGGGGCTGCGCTACTCCCTCAACTGGTTCTGGGATCACTATCAGCTGCCGCTGTTCATCGTTGAGAACGGCTTCGGCGCCATCGACGTGCAGGAGAGCGACGGCACGGTGAATGACCAGTACCGTATTGATTACCTCGCCGCGCACATCAGCGAGATGAAAAAAGCGGTGGTGGAAGACGGCGTTGACCTGATGGGCTATACCCCGTGGGGCTGTATCGACCTGGTGTCCGCCGGAACCGGCGAGATGAAAAAACGCTACGGCTTTATCTTTGTCGATAAAGACAACGAGGGGAACGGCACGCTGAACCGCAGCAAAAAGAAATCGTTTGAGTGGTATCAGAAGGTGATTGCCAGCAACGGAGAGCAGCTATAATTGCCCGCTGGCGCTGCGCTTACCGGGCCTACACGTCCCGTAGGCCGGGTAAGCGTTAGCGCCACCCGGCAGAATCCCGCACCCAAGCCGGAGCCCAGCCTCCGGCTTTTTCATTTTTGATTGATGCACGTCAAGCAACATGGGTATGGCCTAATATGAAAAAAGCGGTATAATCCCGCGATTTTTTTGCGGATGCCACCTCAGAGGAGAAAGAGAATGAAGATTGTGGAAGTGAAACACCCACTCGTTAAACACAAGCTGGGCCTGATGCGTGAGCATGACATCAGCACGAAACGTTTTCGCGAACTGGCTTCTGAAGTGGGCAGCCTGCTGACCTACGAAGCGACCTCTGACCTCGAAACCGAAAAAGTTACCATCGAAGGCTGGAACGGCCCGGTGCAGGTTGAGCAGATTAAAGGTAAGAAAATTACCGTTGTACCAATCCTGCGTGCGGGTCTGGGCATGATGGAAGGCGTGCTGGAGCACGTGCCAAGCGCGCGCATCAGCGTGGTCGGTATCTACCGTAACGAAGAGACCCTCGAGCCGGTCCCGTACTTCCAGAAGCTTGTTTCTAACATCGACGAGCGTATGGCGCTGGTGGTTGACCCAATGCTGGCAACCGGCGGCTCTATGATCGCCACTATCGACCTGCTGAAAAACGCGGGCTGCAACAGCATTAAAGTGCTGGTGCTGGTTGCTGCTCCTGAAGGGATTGCTGCGCTGGAGAAAGCGCACCCGGACGTTGAACTCTATACCGCGTCTGTTGACCAGGGGCTGAACGAGCACGGGTACATCATCCCGGGGCTGGGCGATGCCGGCGACAAGATTTTTGGTACGAAGTAATCGAATAACGATAAAGAAGCCGACTTTGATAGTCGGCTTTTTTTTGAATAAAAACACAACCCACCACCAACTTGAAGGAAAACACTATGACGCGCCGTGCTATCGGGGTGAGTGAAAGACCGCCGCTTTTACAGACTATCCCGCTTAGTTTGCAGCACCTGTTTGCCATGTTTGGCGCAACCGTGCTGGTGCCAATCCTGTTTCACATTAACCCGGCTACCGTATTGCTGTTCAACGGGGTCGGCACGCTGCTTTACCTGTTCATCTGTAAAGGTAAAATCCCGGCGTATCTGGGTTCCAGCTTCGCCTTTATCTCGCCGGTTCTGCTGCTGCTGCCGCTGGGTTATGAGGTCGCGCTCGGCGGCTTTATCATGTGCGGCGTGCTGTTCTGCCTGGTCTCCTTCATTGTGAAAAAAGCCGGTACGGGCTGGCTGGACGTGATGTTCCCGCCCGCGGCGATGGGCGCAATCGTTGCCGTTATCGGCCTGGAGCTGGCGGGCGTTGCGGCGAACATGGCCGGGCTGCTTCCGGCTGAAGGCCAGTCACCGGACTCCAAAACCATCATCATCTCGCTGGTGACGCTGGGCGTGACGGTGTTTGGTTCCGTGCTGTTCCGCGGCTTCATGGCCATTATCCCGATCCTGATCGGCGTGCTGGCGGGCTACGCGCTCTCCTTCGTCATGGGCGTTGTGGATACCACGCCGATTGCCGAAGCGCACTGGTTCGCGCTGCCAACCTTCTACACCCCGCGCTTCGAGTGGTTTGCCATCTTCACCATTCTGCCTGCCGCGCTGGTGGTAATTGCTGAACACGTCGGCCACCTGGTGGTCACGGCGAATATCGTTAAGCGTGACCTGATCCGCGACCCGGGCCTGCACCGCTCCATGTTTGCCAACGGCTTATCGACTATTATCTCCGGCTTCTTCGGCTCCACGCCAAACACCACCTACGGTGAGAACATCGGCGTAATGGCCATCACCCGCGTCTACAGCACCTGGGTTATCGGCGGGGCGGCCATCATTGCCATCCTGCTCTCCTGCGTCGGCAAGCTGGCGGCGGCGATCCAGATCATCCCGGTTCCGGTGATGGGCGGCGTATCTCTGCTGCTGTACGGGGTGATCGGTGCCTCCGGTATTCGCGTGCTGATCGAATCCAAAGTGGATTACAGCAAGGCGCAGAACCTGATCCTGACCTCCGTAATCCTGATCATCGGCGTGAGCGGTGCGAAGGTGCACATCGGTGCCGCAGAGCTGAAGGGCATGGCGCTGGCGACCATCGTCGGTGTAGGCCTGAGCCTGATCTTTAAGCTGATTTCCGTTCTGCGTCCTGAAGAAGACATTCTGGACGCTGACGACAGCGAAAAAGCGTCGCATTGATCCTCATAACGGGCGGATGATCCGCCCGTTTCTCTCCTTCCGGTTCCGTGCTAAACTCGTTGCCGATTTTATGTAATATCTGGTTGAGGTATTTCTGAACGGACCGGCACAGCTCTCTCTGCCACTCTATCTCCCTGACGACGAAACTTTCGCGAGTTTCTGGCCGGGTGATAACCCCTCTTTACTGGCTGCACTGCAAAACGTGCTGCGCCAGGATCACAGCGGATACATCTATATCTGGTCACGCGAAGGTGCGGGACGCAGCCATCTTCTGCATGCTGCCTGTGCTGAACTCTCAGCGCGGGGCGATGCGGTAGGCTATGTGCCGCTGGATAAACGTACCTGGTTTGTACCGGAAGTGCTGGAGGGAATGGAACATCTCTCGCTGGTCTGCATCGACAATATCGAATGCGTGGCGGGTGATGAGCCGTGGGAAATGGCGATCTTTAACCTCTATAACCGCATTCTGGAATCGGGAAAAACCCGGTTGCTGATCACCGGCGATCGCCCACCGCGACAGCTTAACCTCGGGTTGCCGGATTTGGCTTCACGCCTCGACTGGGGGCAAATCTACAAGCTCCAGCCGCTCTCCGATGAAGACAAACTTCAGGCGCTTCAGCTGCGCGCTAAGCAGCGTGGGTTTGAGCTGCCGGAGGACGTGGGGCGGTTCCTGCTTAAACGCCTGGACAGGGAAATGCGCACGCTGTTTGACACGCTCGATCAGCTCGATCGCGCGTCTATTACCGCGCAGCGCAAGCTAACCATTCCGTTTGTGAAAGACATTCTCAAGCTCTAGTTTTGCCGGGTGGCGGCTGCGCCTTACCCGGCCTACGAAAACCCGTCACGCTTTGTAGGCCCGGTAAGCGCAGCGCCACCGGGCTTAACAATCTTCCATCAGATGCTCAACCAAAAGCGGAATCGGCCTTCCCGACGCCACGCTTCGCCCGCTTTCACGCCACAGTGCCGTCCCGCTAATGTCCAGATGCGCCCACGGAATGGTTGGCGGGCAGAAGTGATGCAGCAGCCATGCCGCCGAGGCGCTAATTGCCGCATTGTTCGTCGGCGTGTTGCACAGATCGGCAATGGCGCTGTCGGTCTGCTTCTTCAGACGGGCATCCAGCGGCAGGGACCACACCTCGTCGCCACTCTGCTTACCCGCCAGCGTCAGCGCCGCGCGCAGCGGTTCATCCTGGGTCATCAACCCGCTCAGCTCATACCCCAGCGCTTTCACCACCGCACCGGTTAACGTGGCCATATCAATGATATAGCGCGCCTGCGGGTGGCGCTGGCTTGCCCAGGCGAGAGCGTCTGCAAGCACCAGCCGGCCTTCGGCATCGGTGTTGTTGATTTCAACCGTGGTGCCGTTGCAGGCCGTGGCCACCGTGCCGGGCTGCATGGCGTCCGGCCCGATGGCGTTTTCTGCCAGCGCCAGCACGCCCATGATGCGAACGGGAAGCCCCAGTTCTGCCACGGTCAGCATCAGCCCCAGCACGTTTGCCGCGCCGCACATGTCATATTTCATGGTGTACATGCCCGCGCCTTCCTTCAGCCACAGGCCGCCGGTATCGAACGTAATACCTTTGCCGACGTAGCAGCGCACCGGGCCGTCAGAAACGCCGTCATAGTGGATAGCCAGCAGACGCGGCGGGCAGGTCGCCCCTTTGCCGACGGCGTGCAGCAGCCCCAGGCCTTGCTCAACGATCTGCTTTTCATCCAGCGCTTCACACCGCAGGGCAGGGAGGGCGGCACACAGTTTTTGCGCTTCTTCCACCACGAACTGCGGCGTGCAGCGATCCGACGGCGTATCGGCCAGGCGTCGCGCGGCGACCATACCCCGGGCGATGGCCTGCTGCTGGCGGAAGAGCGCTGTCAGCCTGTCCTGCTGTTCGGGCTGGCAGAGCGCGGTGATGCGCTCAAGACGGACCGTGTCACTGGTTTTCTTCAACTGCAAATCGCTCAGCCGGTGCGCCTGATTAAAGAGAAAACGCAGCACCTGCGCCAGCACCACATCGTCGATATCAGTCACGTCCAGCACCACCTCAGCGCTGACGGGGGAGGCCAGAAGCGGACGCAGCGCCGTGACCAGCCCTTCGGTCAGGCTATCCTGCCAGAGCGCATCCGGCAGCAGCGTGATGCGGGCAAAAGGCGCGCAGCCGAAGCGGGTGTCCGCAACGTTTTTCTCGTCACGCATTTCGGCGATAAGCGCCGAATCCGGCAGCAGAGCGCAGGCGGCACGTGCGATTAAATGACTCTGCGGATCCGCCTCTGAAAGTGTGGTAATAAACTGAAAGGTAATCATCACTGTTCCTCAATCGGCGCGCGGATCCGCGCGGCGTAGGCCTGCATCCATTCATCGTCCACCGCCTGATAATGCGTCTTCTCATGCTGGCGCTCGGTGCGGAAAACGGTAAGCGGCTGTCGGGCCGTTGCGACCACGAACGAGAAGGTTTTAATGTTGGTTGCCGCGCCGAACTCGCCCCTGTTGTTCATGCACACCACGGAGAGATCGCCCACGCGGCCGAAGCGCGACATCAGCTTGTCCTCCAGTTCGAACACCACGGAGTCTGCCGCCTGCTGCGGCGTCATGCCCTGCGCCATCCGGCGAACGATTTCGTAGCTGGTGCAGCCCTTCATCAGGTCTTCACCGACGCCCGTGGCGGTGGCGGCGCCGGTCTCACTGTCGCAGTAATATCCTGACCCAATAATGGGTGAATCACCCAGGCGGCCGCGCTTTTTCATAAACAGGCCGCTGGTGGAGGTGGCGACGCTCATCGACCCCTGTTTATCAAGGCCGATAATCCCAACGGTATCGTGCCCGTCGTACGGGCTTAAGCCCTTATCCAGCGTCTCCCGGCAGCGTTTTCGATAGTGCTGCATCGCGCGGTCGGTGAGCATGGTTTTCTCGGCAAAGCCCTGGCTCAGCGCCCACTCGCGCGCGCCCTGGCCTACCAGCAGGCTGTTGTAGCGCTGGCGGCTGAGCGCATGCGCCACGCGTACCGGGTTGGCGATATCCACCAGATTGCCCACGGCGCCAAAGGCCAGCGTGTCGCCATCCATGTAGGCCGCGTCCAGCTCCACCTCACCGTTTTCAGTGGGTAGCCCGCCGTAGCCTACGGACTTATAGAACGGAAAGTCCTCGACGTTGGCTACGGCATCTACCACCGCGGCCGCGACCGGTTTTCCCGCAGCCAGCGCGGACGCAGACTCCGTTACGCCTTCAAGCGCCATTCGCCAGGTTGCGATAATTCCCCACATGCTTTACTCCTGTTTTGCAAGGGTGGTGTCGGTTTGCGTAACGCTGGCCATCTCCGCCGCGCGGTACTGTTTGTCCAGGATACGCATGAAAGGCAGGTACAGCATGGCGCCGATCAGCAGGTTGAGAAGCTGCATGACGCTGCCGCTCAGGTGTCCGGTGACGATAAAGCCGCTGATCACCGGCGGCAGCGTCCACGGAATGAACACGCCGGTGGTGACGGCAACCGCGCCAATTTTCATCGCCGCGTACTGCACGGTGACCAGCACCAGCGGCACCAGGTTGAACGGAATGAGCATGATCGGGTTCATGATCACCGGCAGGCCAAACAGAATCGGCTCGTTGATGTTGAACACCGACGCGCCCGCGCCGAGGCGCGCCACTTCGCGCATGTTTTTACTGCGGGCGAAAATCAGCATCGCAATCACCAGCGACAGCGTGGCCCCCGCGCCGCCCATCCAGATCATGTCAAAAAACTGTTCGGTGATAATATGCGGCGGCGTCGTCCCGGCCTGAATGGCGGCGATGTTGTCGGTCTGGTTTTCCATCCACAGCGGACGAATAATGCCGTTAATCATTGAGCCGGAGTTAATGCCCACTGACCACAGAATGGTGATGCTGAATACCGTCATCAGCGAGCCAAAGTATGAGGTGCCGTAGTGGCGCACCGGCGTGGCGACCACTTCGTAAATAAACTGGTGGATGGTGCTGTAGTGGGTGTTTTCAAACACGATGCGGATCCCCAGCACCAGAATCATCACCAGCAGGGCCGGGATCAGCGCGGCGAACGACTCCTGCACCGCCGGCGGCACGCCGTCCGGCATTTTGATTACCAGCTTTTTGCGCTTGAGCCAGCAGAACAGCTCCGTCCACAGCAGGGAACCAATCATCGCCACGAACAGCCCTTTGCTGCCAATCCACTCCACCGGCATTACGGTAATGCCGCCGTTTTCCGCCACCTTAATAAACGGCGTGAGGATTAAAAAGGCGACCAGCGAAAGAATGCCGCAGGAGATGCGGTCTTCCCCGTAGTGCTCCGCCAGGCGGAACGCCACCAGGAAACTGATGAACAACGACATGGTCGAGAAGACCGCGTTAAACGGAATTTCGATAATGGCGCTCCAGCTTTCACCAAAGGCCTGAGACATAAACTGCTGATAGGCCTGATTCGGGAACGACGAGATCACCAGCAGAATAGAGCCGACGATGATAAACGGCATGAATGAAACGTAGGCGCCCCGAATGGCACCCAGATGACGCTGCTGGGCCGTTTTGGCCGCCAGCGGCATCAGTTTTGCTTCAAGAAATCCCAGAACATTGTTCATTGTGAACTCCGTACAAGATTGAGTGGTGTTGTTTATGTTATGTCTGAGGATTATCAGTGAAGCGTGGCGGGCGAAAGGTGAAATCGGTCACAAAGCATTCGCTGATGTTATATAAATCTCACTAGATTGGTTTCGGAGAGCCTTGCGATGGAAATTAAGCTGCACGCCAATGCCACCACCACGCCACGTATCCGTCGCTACCTTCAGCAGTCTGATAAAAGCGACAGGGAGTTGGCCGTTGAGCTTGGGATCTCGGTGACTACCGTCAGGCGCTGGCGCAATCGTGAACAGGTTTCTGATAACCAGACGACGCCGAAGGTGATACACAAAGCGATGAGACAAGAGCAGATAACCCTGGTCAATGCGCTGCGCGAAGCGCTGGGCGCCCCCCTGGACGAGCTGCTGCTTCTGGTGAATGAGGTGCTGGGGATCGCCGTTTCCCGGGCTACGCTGAACCGCTACCTTAAACCCGCCTCAGCGAAACGGAAGGGGACTTCATTGCAGGGAAAAAAGGCGCTCAAGGCCGGTATTGTGCCGCGTCAGCTGACGCTCCATCATCAGCCTTTGTCACTGCATATGGACGACGGCGGGGAGCAGCACCTGCTCTGGGCGCGTGAGCCGGTGAGCGGCTGGTGCTATGCCCGGCTTTATGCGGGGCTTTCGCCTCAGCGGGTGACCCTCTGGGCCCAGGAGTTGCTCGACGCGTGCCCGGCGCATATCCAATCTGTTGAGACTTTTGGTGTTGAGGTAGTGCTGGCGGAGCGAGATATCGCCGTGAAAATGCATTCACAAAAACAGAACGCGGTGCAGGTCGCCGTACCCTTGCATGCCATTATCCCGCGCGTGAAAACCGAGCCCGTCGCAGAGCTGCTGGTTCAGCTTTGCGAATATTACAACCGGGGGAGGACGCAGAAAAAGCTTGGGGAAAGTACGCCGCAGGCCTTTCTGGAGGCGCTGCGGCGAAGGGATTAGAGGATTTCGAGCACGTCTTCCGGCGGACGACCAATCCGCGCCTTGCCGTTGGCGACGACAATCGGGCGTTCGATCAGCTTTGGATTTTCGACCATCGCCTGAATCAACTCATCTTCCGTCAGGTGCGCGTCATTCAGCGCGAGCGATTTATAGAGATCTTCTTTCTGGCGCATCAGCTCGCGCGCGCTTCCCATCCCCAGCATGTGCAGAAGCTGGCGCAGGGTCTGGGCATCCGGCGGCGTTTCCAGGTACAGCACCACGTCCGGATCCACGCCGTTAGACTTCAGCAGGCTAAGGGTATCGCGGCTCTTGGAACAGCGAGGGTTGTGGTAGATTTTTACTGCGTCTGTCATGACTTCTCCTTATCACATCTTCTCGTACGGCTTAAAGCGCTGCTGCAGGCCGCGCAGCTGATCGATGCGCGCATCGTAGCGCGCCTGTTGCAGGCTGCCGAGTTTGACCTGCGAGCTGGCGCTGCTCAGGAGGGAAATAGCCTGATCGAGCCGGCCCACCAGCGCAAAGCCTTCGGCTCGCGCCGCCAGCTCCTGATCGCGGTTGCCGAGCTGTGCTTCCGTCTGCGCCAGCAGATCCCAGCCGTTTTGATCGTCTTTATTATTAAAGGTGTAGCGATTCAGGATGGTTGCCGCTTCTTTCGGCTGCCCGCCCTGCAGGTAAGCATTCGCCAGGTTGAGCTGAAGCACCGGGTTATTTCGCACATCTTTCGCCCCTTTCAGGCGGTTAATGGCATCGGTCGTTTTTTTCTGACCCAGATCGATATCGGTTGAGAGATCGAGGTACCACGCGTTGTTCGGATCGGCCGCCAGCAGGGGCTGGATCGCCCTGCGCGCCTCGTCATATTTGCTGGCTTCCATTGCCTGCAGCGCCTGACCGTACTGGGCCGCATTTTTCTCACGCACGTTGCCTTTGGACAGCGAGTCCAGCAGGTCGCTGGTGAGCTGGTTGCGCCCGGAGTTGTACATACCCAGCGTTCTGACCTTCGCCATGTAGAAATCCTGTGAGGACTGCACCACCACCGGACGCATCTGGTTGGCGCGGTTGCGCGCGTCTGACAGGCGGCTTTCAGGCAGCGGGTGAGTCAGCAGAATTTCAGGCGGACGCGAGGAGTAGCGCGCCTGGTCCAGCAGTTTTTCCAGGAAGCTCGGCATGGCCTGCGGGTCGAAGCCCGAGCGCTGCAGCACCTGTATCCCGATGCGATCCGCTTCCTGCTCGTTTTGCTGAGTAAAGCTGATCATCCCCTGGCGGGTTCCCGCCAGCGTACCGGTCAGTGCCGCCATCCCAGCCTGCGGGCTGGCCATCGCCAGCAGGATGGAGCCCAGCGCGCCCACCCACGTGAGCGGCGCGTTACGCTTCTGGTCTTCCATTGCGCGTGCCAGGTGGCGCTGGGTGACGTGCGAAATTTCGTGCGCCATCACCGACGCCAGCTGGCTTTCGTTATCGGAATAGCGGAACAGCGCCGAATGCAGCACCACGTTACCGCCGAAGAAGGCGAAGGCGTTGATTTCGTCGTTATTGATTAGGTAAAAGTGGAAGGGGGTTTTCACCGAATCGGCGTGCGCGACCAGCCGCATTCCCAGGCCGTTGATGTACTGCACCAGCAGCGGGTCGTTAATCAGCGGCGCGCTGCCGCGCAGCTGGCGAACGTAGTAATCACCCATTTGCATCTCCTGACCGATGGAGAGCGTGCTTCCTGCTGTGGTACCCATATCCGGCAACGTATCGGACGAGTCAGCGAAGACGGGTGCAGCCTGACCGACAGTCAGTGCGGCGATAAGTGTCGCAACCAGCGTTTTTCTCAACTGCCTGAACATAACCACTGTCCTGTATTTTGGATGTGTCATTTTGACCGATGAACCCGCATATCGTTCATCTCCACTGACCTGCGAGTGTAGCCGTGTTAAGGCATGAAGAAAATCCCATTCATCAGGGTTTTGCGAATCGTTACAGTGATACAAAAAGGAAAGTCTTTTTTGTGACAGTTCGATACAATTCGCAGTCTCACTCCCGCCAACCGATTCAGGGAAGGGTTGTATGCTCGAAATGTTAATGCAGTGGTATCGGCGTCGTTTTAGCGACCCTGAGGCCATTGCTTTGTTGGTCATTCTGGTTGCCGGGTTCGGTATTCTGTTCTTCTTTAGCGGCCTGCTGGCTCCGCTGCTGGTGGCGATTGTGCTGGCGTACCTGCTGGAGTGGCCGACGGCGCGCCTGGAAAATATAGGCTGTTCCCGCCGCTGGGCAACCAGCATCGTGCTGGTGCTGTTTGTCGGTATTTTGCTGCTGATGTCCTTTGTGGTGATGCCTGTCGCCTGGCAGCAGGGGATCTACCTGATCCGCGATATGCCGGGCATGCTGAACAAGCTCTCTGATTTTGCCGCCACGCTGCCGCGTCGTTATCCTGCCCTGATGGACGCCGGGATCATTGACGCAATGGCGGAAAATATGCGCGCCCGCATCATGACGATGGGCGACTCGGTGGTGAAATACTCCCTGGCCTCGCTGGTCGGTCTGCTGACGCTGGCGGTCTATCTTGTGCTCGTGCCGCTAATGGTGTTCTTCCTGGTCAAAGATAAAGATCAGATGCTGAACGCCGTCAGGCGTATTCTGCCGCGTAACCGCGGTCTGGCAGGGCAGGTCTGGCAGGAGATGAACCAGCAAATCACCAACTACATTCGCGGCAAAGTGCTTGAGATGATCGTCGTGGGCGTAGCAACGTGGATTGGCTTCGTCATCTTCGGCCTGAACTACTCGCTGCTGCTGGCGGTGCTGGTGGGATTCTCCGTTCTTATTCCGTACATCGGCGCGTTTGTGGTGACCATCCCGGTCGTTGGCGTCGCGCTGTTCCAGTTTGGGCTGGGGACAGAGTTCTGGAGCTGCTTCGCGGTGTACCTGATCATTCAGGGGCTCGACGGTAACCTGCTGGTGCCGGTGCTGTTCTCGGAGGCGGTGAACCTGCATCCGCTGGTCATTATCCTGTCGGTGGTGATTTTTGGCGGGCTCTGGGGGTTCTGGGGCGTGTTTTTTGCCATTCCGCTGGCGACGCTGATTAAAGCGGTGGTGCACGCATGGCCGGATGTGCCAGCCGTGGAAGAGAAGTAGGTTTAGCGCGGGCTGATGCCCTCACCCCGGCCCTCTCCCACGGGGAGAGGGGGAAAACACTAAAAGCGGCAACCTGGGTTGCCGCTTTGCTGTTTATCAGGCACTCTCTTTCAACCACTTCAACACCACGTCGTGGTGATTGCTGGTTTTGAAATCATCAAACACGTGCTCAACTTTACCGTCAGCATCAATCAGGAAGCTGATGCGGTGAATACCGTCGTAGGTTTTGCCCATAAAGGTCTTCTCGCCCCAGACGCCAAACTGCTCGCAGACCTGGTGGTCTTCGTCGGAAAGCAGCGTGAAGTTCAGGATCTCTTTTTCGGCAAAACGTGACAGTTTTTCTGGCTTGTCGGTGCTGATACCCAGCACTTCAACGCCGACTTTTTTCAACTCATCCATGTTGTCGCGTAAACCGCAGGCCTGTACGGTACAGCCTGGGGTCATGGCTTTCGGGTAGAAATAGACCAGAACACGCTGTCCCTGGAAGTCGGTCAAATTTACTTGCTCGCCGTCTTGATCCGGTAAGCTAAATTTCGGTGCGATGTCACCGGCTTTCAGTGGGTTCATTACTCAACTCCATCCTGTTCGTGCTGCGAATAATTGACGACGCTTATACTGCCCTGCGCGTGTAATTCTGTACAGAGGGCTTTGAACGCTTGCTCGATTTTTGATGCATCCTGCGAGGCAGGGCTGTGTGCGGTGATCTGAATAAACAGCGTAGGGTTTGCGCTCTCATCACCCGGCTGCGTACGGGAAACCAGTTCAGCAATGTTCATCTGATGCATGTCAAAAAGCGCGGTAAACCGCTCAATCAGATGAGGGGAGTCAGGCACTTCAACCTGTACCCAGACGGTGGAAGGCAGTGCCGGACGCGGACGCGCGATGGTGCGCTTCATCACAATCAACAAATCCAGCTCCGCGCCCTTCAGCGGCAGGGTAGATTCGATAAGCGTAATGGCATTCCATGTCCCGGAAAGCAGCATAATAAACGTGAACTCATCGCCAAGCATAGCCAGACGGCTGTCTTCAATATTACAGCCGCAGCTGCTTACGTGGCGGGTGATGGTGTTCACGATACCCGGCCTGTCAGCACCCAGCGCTGTGATAACCAGGTAATGTTGTGATGAGGTTGTCAAACCTGTTCTTCCTTTGCTTGGTTAAGTCTTCCTAAGGAAAGCATAAAAAAAACATGCATACAACCGCCTGAGAGCCTCAGGTCGCTTGCTTTTATTACAGTTCCAAACGTAACATTGAGGCTCTTGTTCGCACAGAGGATGGCCCATGTTCACGGGAAGTATTGTCGCGCTTGTTACACCGATGGATGAAAAAGGTAACGTCTGCCGGTCCAGCATGAAAAAGCTGATTGATTACCATGTCGCCAATGGAACCTCGGCGATCGTTTCGGTAGGGACTACCGGTGAATCTGCAACGCTGAGCCACGAAGAGCATGGCGACGTGGTTATGCTGACCCTTGAACTGGCTGACGGGCGTATCCCGGTCATCGCAGGAACGGGCGCTAACGCCACCGCAGAAGCTATCAGTCTCACTCAACGTTTTAACGACAGCGGCATTGTTGGCTGTCTGACGGTCACGCCTTATTACAACCGTCCTACTCAGGAAGGTTTGTTCCAGCATTTCAAAGCTATCGCTGAACATACTGACTTGCCACAAATTCTGTATAATGTGCCGTCCCGTACCGGTTGCGATATGCTGCCGGAAACCGTTGGCCGTCTCTCGAAAGTAAAAAATATTATCGCGATTAAAGAGGCAACGGGGAACTTAAGCCGCGTTCATCAGATCAAAGAGCTGGTTTCAGACGACTTTATCTTGCTGAGTGGCGATGACGCGACCGCGCTGGACTTTATGCAGCTCGGTGGTCATGGCGTGATTTCCGTAACGGCGAACGTTGCGGCTCGCGATATGGCGGAAATGTGCAAGCTGGCGGCGGCCGGTCACTTTGATGACGCTCGCGTGATTAATCAGCGTCTGATGCCGTTGCACAATAAATTATTTGTCGAACCCAATCCGATCCCAGTGAAATGGGCCTGTAAGGAATTGGGACTTGTAGCGACCGATACGCTGCGCCTGCCAATGACACCGATTACCGACCACGGTCGTGACATCGTTGCTGGCGCGCTGAAGCATGCCGGTTTGCTGTAGAGTTTAGGGAGATTTGATGGCTTATTCAGTACAGAAGTCGCGCCTGGCGAAGGTTGCGAGTGTTTCGCTTGTTATGCTGCTCGCTGCCTGTAGTTCAGACTCGCGCTACAAGCGCCAGGTGAGCGGTGATGAATCCTATCTGGATGCCACACCGCTTGCTGAACTTCACGCACCCGCAGGCATGATCCTGCCGATTCAGAACGGCGATTATAATATCCCCGTCACGAATGGCAGCGGCCTGGTCGGGAAGGCGCTCGATATTCGTCCACCGGCTCAGCCGCTGGCGCTGGTGAGCGGGGCGCGTACCCAGTTTACAGGCGATACCGCGTCTCTGATGGTTGAAAACGGGCGTAACAGCACGCTGTGGCCACAGGTGGTGAGCGTTATTCAGTCGAAGAACTACACGATTGATAAGCGCGACGATGCCAGCCAGACCTTAACCACGGACTGGATCGAGTGGAACCGTCTGGATGAAGATCAGCAGTACCGTGGTCGTTATCAAGTCTCCGTTAAACCACAGGGTTATCAGCAGGCGGTTACCGTTAAGCTGTTGAACCTGGAGCAGGCGGGTAAACCGGTTGCGGATGCCGCGTCAATGCAGCGTTACAGCACCGAGCTGCTGAACGTCATTGCAGCAGGCCTGGATAAGAACGCCACTGACGCCGCTAACGCTGCGCAGAACCGCAGCGGCTCATCCTTCGACGTGCAGAGCGCCGCGGATGACACCGGTTTGCCAATGCTGGTGGTGCGTGCACCGTTTAACCAGACCTGGCAGCGCCTGCCGGCGACGCTGGAAAAAGTGGGCATGAAAGTGTCCGACAGCACGCGTTCAACGGGAAGCATCACCGCCACCTATAAGCCGCTGTCTGACAGCGCGTGGCAGGAACTGGGCGCAAGCGATCCACAGCTGGCTTCCGGTGACTACAAAATTCAGGTAGGTGACCTCGATAACCGCAGTAGCCTGCAGTTTATCGATCCGAAAGGTCATACGCTGACTCAGGCGCAGAACGATGCGCTGGTCGCCGTCTTCCAGGCGGCATTCAGCAAATAAATACTAGGGCTGGTTAATCCAGCCCTTTTTATTTTCGTGCTACGCAAACGTGTGCGTGGCATAATATCCCCAGTTTTGAATACAAATCATCACACCAGGAGTAATGAAGATGCAGAAGCAAGCTGAGTTGTATCGTGGCAAAGCGAAGACCGTATACAGCACCGAAAACCCGGATCTGTTGGTGCTCGAGTTCCGCAATGATACGTCAGCAGGGGATGGCGCACGCATTGAGCAGTTCGATCGTAAAGGCATGGTGAACAACAAGTTCAACCACTTCATTATGACCAAACTGGCCGAAGCGGGTATCCCGACTCAAATGGAAGCATTGCTGTCCGATACGGAATGTCTGGTGAAAAAGCTGGATATGGTTCCGGTTGAGTGCGTTGTGCGTAACCGTGCCGCGGGCTCCCTGGTGAAGCGTCTGGGCATTGAAGAAGGTATCGAGCTAAACCCGCCTCTGTTCGACCTGTTCCTGAAAAACGACGCGATGCATGATCCAATGGTCAATGAATCCTACTGCGAAACCTTCGGCTGGGTGAGCAAAGAGAACCTGGCGCGCATGCAGGAGCTGACCTACAAAGCGAACGACGTGCTGAAAAAACTGTTTGATGACGCGGGCCTGATCCTCGTCGACTTCAAGCTGGAGTTCGGCCTGTTCAAAGGCGAAGTGGTGCTCGGCGATGAGTTCTCCCCGGACGGCAGCCGCCTGTGGGATAAAGAAACCCTGGATAAAATGGACAAAGACCGTTTCCGTCAGAGCCTGGGTGGCCTGATTGAAGCGTACGAAGCCGTTGCGCACCGTTTGGGCGTTAAGCTCGACTAATCTCCTCAATTGCCAAAGGATGTTCGCATCCTTTGGCGTCTGCCCGTTGTTTCCTATGGTAATCTTGCCGTTAACCGCCTACGATCATAGCTATTATTAATGGAATAGTTCGAGGTGGTTATGCGCTGGCAAGGGCGTCGTGAAAGTGACAATGTAGAAGACAGGCGCAGCAGTGGCGGTGGCGGTCCTTCAATGGGCGGCCCCGGCTTCCGGTTACCCAGCGGAAAGGGCGGTATTATTCTGCTGATCGTGGTGCTGGTTGCGGGCTACTACGGCGTCGATCTTACCGGTTTAATGACCGGGGAACCTCTGCAACAAGAGCAGCAGTCTCAGCGCTCCATCAGCCCGAATGACGATGAAGCCGCTAAGTTTACCTCCGTGATCCTCGCAACGACTGAAGACACCTGGAGTCAGCAGTTCGAGAAAATGGGGCGTACCTATCAGCAGCCGAAACTGGTGATGTACCGTGGCGCCACGCGCACCGGCTGCGGCACCGGGCAATCGGTTATGGGGCCATTCTATTGCCCTGCGGACAGCACCGTTTATATCGATCTCTCCTTCTATGACGACATGAAAAGCAAGCTGGGCGCCGACGGCGATTTTGCCCAGGGCTATGTGATCGCGCATGAAGTGGGTCACCACGTGCAAAAGCTGCTGGGCATTGAGCCTAAGGTGCGTCAGCTGCAGCAGAATGCGTCTCAGGCGGAGATAAACCGTTTGTCCGTGCGGATGGAGCTGCAGGCTGACTGCTTCGCTGGCGTCTGGGGACACAGTATGCAGCAGCAGGGCGTGCTCGAAACGGGTGACCTGGAAGAGGCGCTAAACGCCGCGCAGGCTATCGGTGACGATCGTCTTCAGCAGCAGAGCCAGGGCCGCGTGGTGCCGGACAGCTTCACGCACGGTACCTCTGAACAGCGCTACAGCTGGTTCAAGCGAGGCTTCGACAGCGGCGATCCGGCGCAGTGTAATACCTTCGGCAAAGCCATGTAATGGTATCGTTTGTTAATCTGACCGACCAGCTTACGCGCAAAGGGCAGCGTAGGCTGGTGGTGCTCAGCGGCGATGCGCAGTGGACCGCTGCGCAGGCCTCGGCTCTGCGAGACGCACTGCCCGGCGACTGGCTGTGGCTGGAGGATAACCCCTCGAAGGCCATCAGCGGCCTGCTGGGGCGCGAGTTTCTGCACGCTATTTTTGATGCGCAGAATGGTTTTGACGTTGCGGCTTTTGCCGCGTTAAGCGGAACGCTGCGCGCCGGGAGCCTGCTGGTGCTGCGGGTTCCTCCCCTCGCTGATTGGGCGGAAAAGCCCGACCGCGATTCCCTGCGCTGGAGCGATGCTCCAGAACCGATCGCCACCCCGCACTTTGTTCACCATTTTTGCCGGACGCTTGCCGCCGATCCTGATGCGATCGTCTGGCAGCAATCCGTTCCTCTCGCCCTCCCGCCGTTGCTGGACGCGCCTGACTGGCAGCCGGCCAGCGGTATACCGCAGCGCGAGCAGGCCGCCGTTCTGAATGCTCTGCTTTCGATGAAGCACGGCGTGGCCGCCGTGACGGCACCGCGCGGGCGCGGAAAGTCCGCCCTGGCCGGCATGTTGATCCGCGCGACGGGAGGAGACGCCATCGTCACCGCGCCTGCGAAAGGGGCAACGGAGGTCATCGCCCGTTTTGCCGGGGAGCATTTCCGGTTTATGGCCCCGGACGCGCTGCTGGCATCAACGCAGCAGGCTGGCTGGCTCATTGTCGATGAGGCGGCGGCCATCCCGGGGCCGCTTCTGGAGAAGCTGGTACAGCGTTTTCCACGCGTGCTGTTGACGACCACCGTTCAGGGCTACGAAGGAACGGGCCGTGGATTTCTGCTGAAATTCTGCGCCCGGTTTTCGGAACTGCAGCGGTTTACCTTATCAACCCCCATTCGCTGGGCTGCCGGGTGTCCGCTTGAGCGGGTAGTGGCAAATGCCCTTCTTTTCGACGATACGCTTATCGATAATAAGCCCGAAGGGGACGTGCATTTAACGTCTCTTGAGCCGCCGGCATGGGAAAGCGATCCGACACGCGTGGCGAGCGTATATGAGCTGTTGTGCGCCGCGCACTACCGTACGTCGCCACTCGATCTGCGTCGCATGATGGACGCGCCCGGTCAGCACTTCTCCGTTGCGCTGGCAGGCCCGGATATCGCAGGGGCGCTCTGGCTGGTGGACGAGGGCGGATTAAGCTCCGCGCTCAGCCAGGCCGTCTGGGCGGGCTTCAGGCGACCACGCGGCAACCTGGTGGCGCAGTCGCTGGCGGCACACGGCGGATCGCCACTGGCGGCAACGCTGAAAGGGCGTCGGGTCAGCCGCATTGCGGTGCATCCGCATCGCCAGCGGGAAGGTATCGGGCAGGCGCTGATCCGCGATGCGCGTGGCGAGGATTACCTTTCGGTGAGCTTCGGCTATACTGACGAGCTGTGGCATTTCTGGCGGCGGTGCGGCTTCGTGCTGGTGCGGATGGGCAGCCATCGCGAGGCGAGCAGCGGCTGCTACACCGCGATGGCGCTGCTGCCGCAGAGTGAGGCGGGCCATCGGCTATGTGAACAGGCGCACCAGCGGCTGTGTCGGGATGCGCGGGTGCTATCGGCCTGGAACGGTGAAAAGATCCCTGTTGTCGATCGCTGGGACGCTACCCTTAATGATGACGACTGGCTGGAGCTGGCGGGCTTTGCCTTTGCGCACCGGGCATTTTCGACCTCCGCTGCCGCATTAACGCGCCTGCTAATGAACGTAGACATGCCGCTCCCCGCGCTGCGCGGAAAAATGGCAGGGGAAGCGGACAGCGCGGGACGAAAAGCGCAGCTGCAAAAGCTTCGTAATGACGCAGCACGGGCCCTTGAAAGCCTTGACCGCGCGCGCGCCCGGCAGTTGAAAGACACCATTTTGCAATGGCAAATTTTTCAATGACTTCTTCAGTAAAGTGGCATGGTCATTACCCCGCAGAGGCGTAAAATCCTGCACATCAATTAAGGAGACCGCCATGAAACATGACCATTTTGTTGTTCAAAGCCCTGAAGCTCCGGCTAAACAGTTACTGCTGCTGTTTCATGGCGTGGGCGATAATGCCGTCAATATGGGGCAGATTGGCAGCTGGTTTGCGCCAATATTCCCCGATGCGCTAATCGTCAGCATCGGTGGCGTTGAGCCGTGTGGCCCTGACGGCCGTCAATGGTTCTCCGTGCAGGGCGTGACGGAAGAAAACCGTCAGGAACGCATTGATACCATCATGCCGGCCTTTATCGACACCGTGCGCTACTGGCAGCAGCAGAGCGGCGTGGGCGCTGATGCGACCGCATTAATTGGCTTCTCGCAGGGGTCAATCATGTCGCTGGAAAGCGTGAAGGCGCAGCCTGGTCTGGTATCCCGCGTTATTGCCTTTAACGGCCGTTTTGCGACGCTGCCGGATAGCGCGACGACGCAGACCACAATTCATCTGATTCACGGCGGCGAAGACCGGGTGATCGAGCTTTCGCATGCGGTAGCCGCGCAGGAATCGCTTATCCGCGCTGGTGGGGACGTAACGCTGGATATCGTTGACGATCTGGGGCACGCCATTGACGACCGCAGCATGCAGTTTGCGCTCGACCATTTGCGTTATACCGTGCCGAAGCACTACTTCGATGAAGCGCTGAGCGGCGGTAAGCCGAACGATGATGATATTGTAGAGTTTATGTGAGGTTTCCCCTCTCCCAGGGAGAGGGGAAACAGATCGATTACTTCTTCTGGTCCTTTTTCGGCCAGTCGTCCTCATCGTCCCACTTGTCGTTAAAATCACGATGCGGTGGAAGATCCGGTTTGTTGGCGAGGAACTTTTTGTGGTCAACGCGCTTAAGATCTTTTATCACGTTGAGCAGCACGCCGACCAGAAACACCAGCACCAGAATCCACCAGTACTTTGAAAGCCAATCCATTCGCTAATCCTCTTTAAGCAGTCGTCAGGCGACGAGCTGCTCCATAATACGTTGATACATGCGGGCCAGCAGTTGTAAATCAGCCGCGTTCACACACTCATTGATTTTGTGGATCGTCGCGTTTACCGGACCCAGTTCGACAACCTGCGCACCCATGCGGGCGATAAAGCGTCCGTCAGAGGTGCCGCCCGTCGTCAGCAGCTGTGGCTTAATTTCATTATAGTGCGCGATGGCGTTAACGACTGCATCCACCAGCTTGCCACGCTGCGTCAGGAACGGCTGGCCGGAAACCCACCACTCCACGGTATAGCGCAGCTCGTACTTTTCCAGCAGCGCCAGAACGCGGGCTTTGATCATCTCGTCGGTCAGTTCGGTGCTGAAGCGGAAGTTGAACTGGACGAAAAAATCGCCGGGAATGACGTTGTTGCTGCCGGTGCCCGCCTTCAGGTTCGCAATCTGCATGCTGGTTGGCGGGAAGAACGCATTGCCTTTATCCCACTCAATGCCCACCAGTTCGTTCAGCATGGGCGCCGCGCGGTGCACCGGGTTGTCGGCCAGGTGTGGGTAGGCTACGTGCCCCTGAACGCCGTGAATGGTCAGATTGCAGGTCATCGACCCGCGACGGCCGTTCTTCACCACATCACCCACTACTTCGGTGCTGGAGGGCTCGCCAACCAGGCAGTAGTCCAGGCGTTCGTTGCGCGCCATCAGCGCTTCAACGACTTTTACGGTACCGTTGTGCGCGCTGGCTTCTTCATCGGAGGTGATTAAAAACGCGAGGCGATTTTTATGATTCGGATGCTGAGCAACGAAGCGCTCAGCGGCCACAACCATTGCCGCCAGCGAGCCTTTCATGTCTGCCGCACCGCGGCCGAACAGCATGCCGTCGCGGATGGTCGGTTCAAACGGTGGGTTTATCCAGCGGTCCGCATCGCCGGCGGGAACCACATCGGTATGTCCGGCAAACGCCAGCGTCTCTCCCTGACCGCGCCATGCCCAGAAGTTCTGCGTATCGCCAAAGTCCATGTGCTCAACGGTAAAACCGATGGCACGCAGGCGCTCAATCATTAATGCCTGACAACCTGCGTCGTCCGGGCTAAGGGAAGGACGGCGAATAAGCTGCTGAGTCAGCTCAATGACCGGGCATGACATAGACTACACCTCAACGAAAAAGTCTGAATAAAGGGTTTCACTGAAACCCAGCAGCATAGGCTGCCCTGGCCTGCAGAGCAATGGGCGTTTGATGATTGCCGGCATTTCAAGCATCAGTTTTGCCGCGCTGTCGGCGTCAGTGATGCTGGCGCGCAGAGATTCATCCAGCTTGCGCCAGGTGGTGCCGCGGGTATTCAGCAGCGCTTGCCAGCCAAGCTCACCGATCGCGGTATGCAGAAATTCTGCATCAAGCCCGTCGGCACGGTAATCGTGGAAGCGATACTCCACGCTGTTTGCCTCCAGCCAGCGGCGGGCTTTTTTGATGGTGTCGCAATTTTTAATGCCGTACATCACAACCATGGTGAATCCTTTTGTTCTTATGAAGAGATAATGTTCAATTAATTCGAAGAAATATCCTTAAGTGCAATATAACACATTCAGGAATTCTCTTGATTTACGATTCTCCTTAATTCAACGCACATCTGTACGCTGAATATTCTTTCATCATTTAAGCATAGATGTCCACCGGGTTTAAAATTCTAATGAACTCAGGGGGTAAATTAAATTTCAGCTGCTCGTAGGGTTATTTCAAATTATTGCTATCCGTCACACAAAATTTAACCTGTCGCGTTCATATTTATCATAAATCCCTGACGGCAGCGGGGTACAATCACAGCAATTGGTCAGTTCGGCTTCACAATGATGATACGTTTTCGTAGAATGCGCATAATAATAAGAGAGGTAGTTATGATTGAACGTGAACTGGGGAACTGGAAAGATTTTATCGAAGGTATGCTTCGTAAATGACATTCAGTAAGAATGCAAAAGCACTAAAATAAGTAAAATAACCATAGTGTGAATTAATCACACAATAAAAAGGCGGCCCTCAGTGCCGCCTTTTTTATTTCACGCCGTTATTCCGGGCGCTCCTTCAGCGGGAAGCGGCGACGCACCAGCACAAAGAACAGCGGCACGAAATAGATAGCCAGAATCGTGGCTGAAATCATGCCGCCCATCACCCCCGTACCGACCGCATGCTGGCTGCTTGAGCCTGCGCCAGAGCTGGTTGCCATCGGCAAAACGCCAAAGACAAACGCCAGAGAGGTCATCAGGATCGGGCGCAAGCGCTGACGGCAGGCGTACAGCGTCGCCTCCATCAGGTCGTGGCCTTTCGCATTCATCTCATTGGCAAACTCGACGATCAGAATGGCGTTTTTCGCCGACAGGCCGATGACGGTGAGTAACCCCACCTGGAAGTAGACATCGTTTTCCAGCCCCCGCATCCAGGTTGCCAGCAGCGCGCCGATCACGCCCAGCGGCACCACCAGCATCACCGAGAACGGCACGGACCAGCTCTCATACAGCGCGGCGAGGCAAAGGAAGACCACCAGCAATGAGAGGGCATACAGGGCAGGGGCCTGCGCACCGGAGAGGCGCTCCTGGTAGGACATCGCCGTCCACTCCAGGCCAAACCCGGTCGGCAGCTGCTGCACCAGCTGTTCCATGATATCCATCGCCGTACCGGTACTGACGCCCGGCGCGGCTTCACCCACAATTTCCAGCGCGGAATAGCCGTTATAGCGCTCCAGGCGCGGCGAGCCGGTTTCCCAGCGCGAGGTGGCAAAGGCGGAGAACGGCACCATGCCGCCCGCGTTATTGCGTACGTACCAGCGGTTAATGTCGTCCGGGAGCATGCGGTATTTGGCGGCAGACTGAACGTAGACTTTCTTCACGCGGCCGCGATCCATAAAGTCGTTCACATAGCTGGAGCCCCACGCGGTTTGCAGCGTGTCGTTGATATCATCGATAGAGACGCCGAGCGCCTGCGCCTTACGCTGATCGATATCCACCTGCAGCTGCGGGCTGTCGTCCAGGCCGTTGTGGCGCACGCGGGTCAACTGCGGATCTTTTCCCGCCAGGTCGAGCAGCTTATCGCGCGCCGCCATAAGCGCATCGTGCCCGGCGCCTGCGTGATCCTGCAGCTCCATATCAAACCCTGCCGAGCTGCCGAGGCCGCTGATGGCCGGTGGGCTGCTGGCAAATACGCGCGCTTCTTTAATATGGCTGAAGGCTTTGGTCGCGCGTTCGATAATGGCAAACGAGGAGCCCGTCTCGCTGTCGCGCTGGTCCCAGTCTTTCAGGCGCACGAACATACGCGCCACGTTCTGCCCGTTACCGCCCGGGCCGGAGCCGACGGTGGAAAAGACCGAGACAACGTTATCTTTCTCTTTGGTCTGGAAGTAGTTTTCAATCTTCTGCACCACCTTTAGCGTCTGCTGCTGCGTCGAGCCGCTCGGCAGCTGAACGGAGGTGATAAACATGCCGCGGTCTTCAAGCGGCAGGAAGGAGGTTGGCAGACGCAGGAACAGGAAGACCATGCCGCCGAGGAGCAGAACGTAGACCACCATCCAGCGCGCGCTGCGGTGCAGGATTTTCCCTACGCCCGCTTCATAGCGCGCCGCATTGCGGTTAAACATGCGGTTAAACCAGCCGAAGAAGCCTTTCTGGCCGTGGTGTTCGCCCTTATGCAGCGGCTTGAGGAGGGTCGCGCAGAGGGCCGGAGTCAGGATCATTGCCACCAGCACCGAGAGCACCATCGCAGAGACGATGGTGATGGAGAACTGGCGATAGATCGCGCCGGTTGTGCCGCCAAAGAAGGCCATCGGAATAAATACCGCCGAGAGTACCATTGCGATACCGACCAGGGCGCCCTGAATTTGCCCCATCGATTTTCGCGTTGCCTCACGCGGCGATAGCCCTTCCTCGCTCATGATACGTTCGACGTTTTCCACCACCACGATGGCATCGTCCACCAGCAGACCTATTGCCAGCACCATCGCAAACATGGTCAGGGTATTGATGCTGTAGCCAAAGGTGTACAGCACCGCGAAGGTGCCGAGGAGGACCACCGGTACGGCAATGGTGGGGATAAGCGTGGCGCGGAAGTTCTGCAGGAACAGATACATCACCAGGAACACCAGCGCGATCGCTTCAAGCAGGGTTTTCACCACGTCTTCTATCGAGGCTTTCACGAAGGAGGTGGTTTCGTAGGCGACTTTGTACTCAAGCCCGTGCGGGAAAAAGTGCGACAGCTCGTCGAGGCGGTCGATCACCAGCTGCGCGGTAGCCATTTCGTTCGCGCCGGAGGCCAGTTTGACCCCTAAGCCAGAAGCCTGATTACCGTTAAAACGGCTCAGGTAGTCATATTTTTCTGCACCCATTTCCACGGTGGCGACATCGCCCAGGCGCACTTCAGAGCCGTCCTGATTGACGCGCAGCGTGATATCGCGGAACTGCTCGGGCGTCTGGAGGAGCGACTGCGAGTTAATCGTGGCATTCAGCGCCTGGTTATCCACGGACGGCGTACCGCCCAGCTGGCCTACCGCAATCTGGGCATTCTGCGATTCGATAGCGTCGGTGACGTCTTTGGCCGTCATCTGCACGCTGTTCAGCTTGTCGGGATCCAGCCAGATGCGCATGGAGTACTGAGAGCCGTAGGCATCGATATCCCCCACGCCGTTAATACGGCTGAGCGGATCCTGGATATTACTCGCCACGTAGTCGGCAATATCCTGTTTATCCATTGAGCCATCGGTGGAGACGAACGCGATGGTCAGAATATTGGTATCACCGGTTTTACGCACCGTGACGCCCTGGTTCTGCACGGCCTGCGGCAGCTTACGCAGGGCAGACTGCAGCTGGTTTTGCACCTGCTGCACCGCTTCGTCCGGATCCGTACCCGCGGTGAAGCTCAGGGTGACCGTGGCCTGCCCCGTAGCGCTGCTCTGCGAGGACATATACATCAGGTTATCGAGCCCCGTCATGTTCTGCTCAATCACCTGGGTAACGGTATTCTCCAGCGTCTGGGCTGATGCGCCGGGATAGTTTGCCGTGACGCGCACGTTCGGCGGTGCGAGATCGGGGTATTGCTCAACGGGAAGTGATGTAATTGCCAGGACGCCCGTCAGGCATAACAGGATGGCAAGCACCCAGGCAAAAATGGGGCGATCGATGAAAAAATTCGCCATGAAAATGTGACCTCGTTTTGCAGCACGTCGTTGTTGTTGATTAGCCGCCTAACTTTAGCGGTTAGGCGGGGGGCAAACGTGGAGAAATAAAGGAGATAATGTAAATTATCATGCGCTTTCTCCTTTATTGTCAGTTCCCCGTCAGCCCTGCAGGCGTGCGGAACGTGACGCTGACCTGCGTCCCGCCGTTCTGAGGCTGTGAAAACTGCAGCGTTCCGCCGAGCCTTCCCGCGCGCTCGCGCATAATATTCAGCCCGTAATGTCCCGGCGGCTCGCTCGCGTCGCCAATGCCAATGCCGTTATCGCGGATGTTGACGGTGTGCGTGCCGTCCGCCGAGGTGATGCAGCTGACGGTAATCTCGCTCGCCTCGGCATGCTTAATAGCATTCAGCACCGCTTCACGCACAATCTGCAGCAGGTGGACCTGCTTTTGCGCGTCCAGCGCGAGCGACGAAAGCCGACAGTCGAGGATCAGTTTCGCCTTCGTCTGGTTTTGCAATCCGTCGAGCGACTCCTGCAGCGCGGCAGGAAGGTTGGCGTGATTGAGCGTCAGGCGGAAGGTGGTGAGCAGCTCGCGCAGCTGATGCCAGGCATTGTTTAACTCGCGGGAAAAGTCCGCGATGATGGTTTGCGCCGGGCCATTCTCTTGCGGCACCGCATGTTTTAGCAGCGTGAGCTGAATGCGCAGGTACGATAAGACCTGCGCCAGAGAATCATGCAGCTCGCGGGCAATGGTGGCGCGCTCCTCCATCAGCAGCAGCTGTTGATAGTGTTTCTGCCCCTGGTTGAAGTAGAGCCCGCGCCCCAGCATCGTCGCCACGCTTTTCATCAGGGGAAGCGATACGCTGCCGGTTTCGCTTTGCCAGCGCAGCTCGCCGTAGAGCGTATCCTGCATCAGCACCGGTAAACTGTGCAGCGTTGCGCCGGGCGATTCAACCCCTTCGCAGAGCTGCCAGTCGTCACTGGTGCGCAGCTCCAGATAATTCATCTGCGTATACTCATGCACAATCTGCAAAATATGCCTGAAGCAGTGGCTGTCTATCTGCCCGGTATTCAGCGCCTGAGAACAGGTGAAGAGCATTTCGAGCTGCTGATGGGCTTCATTCAGATGCTGCGTCTTTTCCGCTACGGATTGTTCCAGCGAGCGATAAAGCGTATGCAGCTCCGCTGACATATGGTTAAACGCGCGGGAGAGCTGGCCCAGCTCGTTCGGCAGCAAAGTGTCAGGGGCTGGCGTCGAAAACTGGCCCTGTTCAATACGCTCGCTGGCCGCCACCAGGTTGTTGAGGGGCAAAACCACCTGGCGTCGGATCCGCCGCAGCGTCATGGCAGCCAGCAGAAGAATACCGAGCCCGCCCGCCAGCGACATCAAAATAACCCGCTGAATTTTACGCTCGGTATAGTGCTGAAGGGCCAGAACGAATGCGTCAATGCGGCCAACAAAATCCTCAATGTGGTTCTGGTACCACAGGATGTCGCCGCTGGCGACGCGCCTGTCCATCTCCTGCCAGGCAAGATGAAGCTGCTGATAGCGCGCTTTGACGTCATCCGGCACATACCAGCGGCTCAGTTTCTGCAGGGCGGGCGCGCTCAGCGTCTGCTGCCATGTCTCGCGGTGCTCGGCGAGCGACGGGCTGGCGCGCTCCATTTCATAGCCAAGACGGTAGCTCTGCATGCGCAGCGAGCCCGCGATGTTGATCGCCTCGGCGTCGCGCTGGCTGCTGGCAAGCGTCAATAGCGCAAGGGTGCTGGTCAACGCGGACAGCACGATGATGGAAAAGAAAGCCCGAGCCAGGCTTGTGGAAACGGGTCGTTTAACGGTCACAAAACAGCTTCCTGAATAAAATTGATCTGCCACAGGTTCACTGGAGATAGTTTGGCTTTCTGGGCATTTGAACATTGCCTGACAACGCCACCGTGGGTAAATACAGTACTTATAGAAAGAATAAGGTTATTGAACCAAAAACAGGTGTCGTTATGAATCGTTTTATTATGGCCAACAGCCAGCAGTGTATTGGATGTCGTGCCTGCGAGGTCGCGTGTGTAATGGCGCACAACGGCGAACAGCATGTCCTGAGCGAGCACCAGTTTACCCCCCGCATTACGGTCCTCAAATCAGGCAGAAAAAATAGCCCCGTCACCTGCCATCACTGTGAGGATGCGCCCTGCGCGCGAAGCTGCCCGAATGGTGCCATCAGCAGGCACAGCGACAGCGTACAGGTGAATCAGCAAAAATGCATTGGTTGCAAAGCCTGCGTGGTGGCCTGTCCGTTCGGCACCATGGAGATTGTCGTTACGCCGCTGGATGACGGCAGCGCGAAGGCCTCGGCGCACAAGTGCGACCTCTGCCTGGGGCGCCCACAGGGCCCGGCCTGCATCGAAAACTGCCCGGCCGGGGTGCTCACGCTTGCCACGCCCGCCGCGCTAGACTCTCTTTCAAAAGCCCGCCGACGCCGCACCGCACGGCTGGAAGCGCAGCCCTGGCACAGCGACGCGGTGCAGCAGGAACACCCGCAAACCAGGCTGCAGCAGATGCATAGTACGCCAGCGCGCGGCGAGCCGGACAAACTCGCTGCGCAAGAACGCGCCTGCCATTTCAATGAGATTTACCTGCCGTTTCGCGCGGAACAGGCCCAACGCGAGGCGTCCCGCTGTCTCACATGCGGCGAGCACAGCATCTGCGAGTGGACCTGCCCGCTGCATAACCACATTCCCCAGTGGATCGCGCGCATCAAGGAGGGCGATATCGCCGGTGCGGTCGAACTTTCTCATCAAACCAACTGTTTACCGGAAATTACCGGCCGCGTCTGCCCGCAGGATCGTTTATGTGAAGGCGCCTGCACGCTGCGCGATGAGCTCGGCTCGGTGACCATTGGCAACATTGAGCGCTATATCTCTGACCAGGCGCTGGCGATGGGCTGGAGGCCGGATTTGAGCGGCGTTTCTCCGGTGAATAAGCAGGTGGCGATTATTGGCGCAGGACCGGCAGGGCTGGCCTGCGCGGACGTGCTGGTGCGCAGTGGGGTGAGCGTCACGGTCTATGACCGCCATCCGGAAATCGGCGGCTTGCTGACGTTTGGCATTCCGGCGTTCAAGCTTGATAAATCACTGCTCGCGCGGCGCAGAGAGATTTTTACCGCCATGGGGATCCGCTTCAGGCTGAACTGTGAGGTGGGTAAGGACGTCACGATGGCGCAGCTGCAAAGTGAACATGACGCGCTCTTTATCGGCGTGGGCACCTACCGCTCCATGAAGGCCGGCATTCCGCATGAAGATGCGCCCGGCGTCTATGACGCGCTGCCGTTCATGGTGGCGAACACGCGGAACGTCATGGGGCTTGAGCCGACGGAGGCCGAGCCGTTTATTGACACCCGGGGGCTGAACGTGGTGGTGCTCGGCGGAGGCGATACGGCAATGGACTGCGTGCGAACCGCTTTGCGACACGGTGCCGCGAAGGTGACCTGCGCCTATCGACGGGATGAGGCCAATATGCCCGGCTCGAAGAAAGAGGTGAAGAACGCGAAGGACGAGGGCGCTGAGTTTGAATTCAACGTCCAGCCGGTCGAGCTGACGCTAGATGCCAACGGGCAGGTCAACGGTATCCGAATGCTGCGTACCGAACTGGGCGAACCGGACGCGCAGGGGCGTCGTCGTCCTGTTCCTGTCGCCGGCAGCGAGTTTGTGATGCCCGCCGATGCGGTCATTATGGCGTTTGGTTTTAACCCCCATGCGATGCCGTGGCTGGAGGCTCAGGGAGTGAGAACAGATGACTGGGGGCGCATTATCGCCTCCGTGGAGGGGCGCTATCGTTACCAGACCTCCAACCCGCAAATCTTCGCCGGGGGGGACGCGGTGCGCGGGGCCGATCTGGTGGTGACCGCCATGGCAGAAGGGCGCCACGCCGCGCAGGGTATTATTGACTGGCTTGGCGTTAAACCGGCAAAACCACACTAGCGTCGGCGGGCGACAAAGCGGGTTTCACGGCGTAGTATAAGCAGACTCATTTTGCCGTGGAGCCCGTATGACCCTGAAAATTGACGTGATCAAAGACAAAATTCTCTCCGAAAATTACTTTGTCCTGCGTAACATTACCTATGATTTAACGCGAAGAAACGGGGAAGTGATCCGCCACAGGCGCGAGGTCTATGACCGGGGCAACGGGGCAACCATTCTGCTGTATAGCCGCGAAAAGCAAAGCGTGGTGCTGATTCGCCAGTTCCGCGTCGCAACGTGGGTAAACGGCAACCCTGACGGACGGCTGATCGAAACCTGTGCGGGGCTGCTCGACGACGATGAGCCCGAAGTCTGTATCCGCAAAGAGGCCGTGGAAGAGACGGGCTTTGAAGTGGGTGAAGTTAAAAAAGTGTTCGAGCTGTATATGTCGCCGGGCGGCGTGACGGAACTCGTTCACTTCTTCATTGCGGAGTACAACGAGGCGCAGCGAACTCACCGGGGCGGCGGGGTTGAGGATGAAGATATCGACGTGCTGGAAATCCCATTCACTCAGGCGCTTGCGATGGTGAAAAGTGGGGAGATCAGGGACGGTAAAGCAGTGATATTGCTGCAGTACTTACAAACAACCGGCCTGATGAATACCGCCTTCGAACGGCAGTAGTTTATATTTCGGATAAATCTATCCGATAAATCCGATTGAGCAAGCCCGGTTGTAACACGAAGATACTGCCCAGTTTGACGTTTTCGCTTCCGGGATTGTGCCATTCATGCGCCAGTGCGTTTTTATTCTCCTCCTGTTTTGTGCGTTACCCGCGCCGCTGGCGTGGGCAGCACCCGCCCAGCAGTCATTCTCTGACTGGCAGGTTACCTGCAATAACCAGAATTTTTGCGTTGCGCGCAATACCGGGGAACACCTTGGCCTGGTCATGAGCCTGAGCCGCAGCGCCGGGGCGAAAACGGATGCCACGCTGCGCATCGAGCTGGGAGGGCTGGACGCCCCTCCGGTGAAAGAGCCGGACATCGCCCCCCGGCTGCTGCTGGACAACGTGCCGATAAAACTGGAGCCACACCGCTGGCAGTTAACCCCCTGGCACCTGAAGACCGACGATGCCGCTACCATCACCGCGTTTTTGAAAAACATCCAGGAAGGTAACGCGCTGACCCTGCGCGATGGAAAACAGATTATCTCGCTGGACGGCCTGAAGGCTGCCCTGTTGTTTATCGATGCTCAGCAAAAACGCGTCGGAAGTGAAACCGCCTGGATTAAGAAGGGGGACAGCCCGCCGCTGAGCGTGCCGCCAGCTCCCCCACTGAAAGAGGTGGCGGTGGTCAATCCGACGCCGACGCCGCTGACGCACGATGAGCTGAATGACCTGCTGGATTACGGCACCTGGCGCATGAACAACAGCCAGTGCTCGCTGGACCCGAGCCGGCGCGAAGTGCGCGTCACCGCGTTAACCGACGACAAGGCGCTGCTGATCGTCAGCTGTGAAGCGGGCGCGTATAACACCGTTGATCTGGCATGGATAGTGTCGCGCAAAAAAGCGTTTGCTGCCCGCAGCGTCAGGCTGCGCCTGCCGTTTACCCCATCCAGTGAAAGCAGCGACATGGAGCTGATGAACGCCAAATTCGACGAGAAAGCGCGGGAGCTGACCACCCTTGCATTAGGGCGCGGGATTGGCGACTGCGGCATCCAGACGCGCTGGCGTTTTGACGGCCAGCGCTTCCGTCTGGTGCGTTACGCAGAAGAGCCAAGCTGCGATGGCTGGAATGGGCCAGATGCCTGGCCCACGCTGTGGATCACGCGGTAGTTTTGCCGGGTGGCGGCTACGCCTTACCCGGCCTACGTTTCGGACCATGTAGGCCCGGTAAGCGTAGCGCCACCGGGCACGCTGGCCGGACTAGATCACGCTCAGCGCCTTCTCCACCACGTTCTCAACGGTGAAGCCGAAGTACGGGAACAGCTTGTCGGCAGGAGCCGATTCACCGTAACCGCGCATGCCGACAATCGCCCCTTTCAGCCCGACATATTTGTACCAGTAGTCGGCAATACCCGCTTCCACCGCCACGCGCGCCGCGACGTTAGAAGGCAGAACCGATTCCCGATACGCCTCGTCCTGCGCGTCGAAGATGTCCGTTGAGGGCAGGGAAACCACGCGCACGGCGTGTCCTTCGGCAGTCAGCTTCTCTGCCGCCTTTACGGTGATCTCAATTTCGGAACCGGTCGCAATCAGGATAACGTCCGGCTTGCCGCCGCTGTCCTTCAGGATATACCCGCCGCGGGCGATATTTTTAACCTGCTCCGGCGTGCGCTCAATCTGCGCCAGATTCTGACGCGACAGGATCAGCGCAGTTGGGCCGGTATGCCGTTCCACCGCCAGCTTCCAGCCGACCGCCGCTTCTACCTGATCGCACGGGCGCCAGGTGCTGAAGTTTGGCGTCAGGCGCAGGCTTGCCAGCTGTTCAACCGCCTGGTGCGTAGGTCCATCTTCGCCCAGCCCGATGGAGTCGTGGGTGTAGACCATAATCTGCCGCGCCTTCATCAGCGCCGCCATGCGCGCCGCGTTACGGGCGTACTCGACAAACATCAGGAAGGTGGCGGTGTACGGTACAAAGCCGCCGTGGTGGGCGATACCGTTGGCAATCGCGGTCATACCGAACTCGCGTACGCCGTAGTGGATGTAGTTCCCGGCGATATCCTCTTTAAGCGATTTCGAGCCGGACCAGATGGTCAGGTTGCTCGGGGCCAGATCCGCCGAGCCGCCCAGCAGCTCGGGCAGGATAGGGCCAATCGCGTTCAGGGTATTTTGCGACGCCTTGCGGGTAGCGATTTTCGCCGGGTTGGACTGCAGGTTTTCAATCAGCGCCTGGGTTTTATCCTCCCAGTCTTCCGGCAGTCCGCCGCTCATGCGGCGGGTAAACTCGGCGGCCAGGTCCGGGTGCGCTTTTTTGTAGGCGGAAAACTTCTCGTTCCATGACTGCTGCGCTTTTTCACCCGTTTCGCGGGCGTCCCAGGCTTTATAGATCTCTTTCGGGATCTCGAACGGCGGGTGCTTCCAGCCCAGCTTCTGCCGGGTCAGCGCCACTTCCTCTTCGCCCAGCGCCGCGCCGTGCGCCTCTTCTTTACCCGCTTTGTTCGGCGAGCCGAAGCCGATGGTGGTACGGCAGATAATCAGGGAGGGTTTATCCTTCACGCTCTGCGCTTCCTGTATCGCTTTTTTCACCGCCTCAGGATCGTGCCCGTCAATTTCATGCACCACGTGCCAGTGGTAGGCCTCGAAGCGTTTCGCCGTGTCGTCGGTAAACCAGCCTTCGGTTTCGCCGTCGATGGAAATGCCGTTGTGATCGTAGAAGCCGATCAGCTTGCCCAGCCCCAGCGTGCCCGCCAGCGAGCAGACCTCGTGAGAGATCCCTTCCATCAGACAGCCGTCACCCATAAATACATAGGTGTAGTGGTCAACAATTTCGTGTTCCGGCTGGTTGAACTGCGCGGCCAGCGTGCGTTCGGCAATCGCCAGCCCGACGGCATTCGCCAGACCCTGGCCCAGCGGGCCGGTGGTAGTTTCCACGCCCGGCGTATAGCCAAGCTCCGGGTGACCCGGCGTTTTAGAGTGCAGCTGGCGGAAGTTTTTCAGCTCTTCAAGCGGCAGATCGTAGCCTGAAAGATGCAGCAGGCTGTAGAGCAGCATTGAGGCGTGGCCGTTAGAGAGAATGAAGCGGTCTCGGTCATACCAGGTGGGATCGGTCGGGTTATGCTTCAGGAAGTCGTTCCACAGCACTTCGGCAATGTCTGCCATGCCCATGGGGGCGCCAGGGTGGCCGGAATTGGCTTTTTGCACGGCATCCATGCTGAGGGCGCGAATGGCATTGGCGAGCTCTTTACGGGACATAGTTCACTCCATGGCAAGGTTAAAGTTTGGCGGCAAGAAGGTCTTCAAGTTTGCGCTGATCGACGGCGAACTGGCGGATGCCGTCCGCGAGCTTGTCGACGGCCATTGCGTCCTGATTATGCTCCCAGCGGAACTCCGCTTCCGTCATGGCTTTGGGTTTTGGCAATACGGTTGAGGTGGGCACCAGCTTGCGGACCACCGTTTCGTCGCTGTCCTGCAGCTTTTTCAGCAGGTCAGGGGAGATGGTCAGGCGGTCGCAGCCCGCGAGCGCCAGGATCTGCTCGGTGCGGCGGAAGCTCGCCCCCATCACGATGGTTTCGTAGCGATGCTGCTTATAGTAGTCGTAGATATTACGAACCGATTTCACGCCCGGGTCTTCGTCCACCACGTACGGGTCCATCGGCTGCTTCGCCTGATACCAGTCGTAGATGCGCCCGACGAAAGGCGATACGAGGAACACGCCCGCTTCGGCGCAGGCGCGCGCCTGGGCAAACGAGAACAGCAGCGTCAGGTTGCAGTGGATCCCCTCTTTTTCCAGCACCTCGGCGGCGCGTATGCCTTCCCAGGTGGACGCCAGCTTGATCAAAATACGGGATTTGTCGATCCCCTGCTCCTGGTAAAGTTCGACCAGGCGGCGAGCCTTGTTAATGCTCTTTTCCCGATCGAATGACAGGCGGGCATCGACTTCGGTTGAGACCCGCCCCGGGATGCTTTTCAGAATTTCCGCACCGATATTTACCGCCAGTTTGTCGCTGGCCTCGGCAACCTGCTGCTCCTGAGTCCTGCCGCGCTGTTTGCCATAGGCAATGGCGTCATCGATCAGGTGGCTGAAATGATCTAGCCCGGCCGCTTTCAGCAGCAGCGACGGGTTAGTGGTCGCATCCTCGGGCTGATAGTGCCGAATGGACTCGATATCGCCGCTGTCGGCGACCACGGTGGTGAATTGTTTGATGCCGTCTAGCTGGTTCATAAATAATTACTCCTTGGAAATAAAAGAGTTAGTCGAGTGCGTTAGTTCACACTTCTGCGAAAATCATGATGGACTTAACAAAAAAGCATAGCAGACGGGGGAGGCATTGCTTTCTGAGACGGGTAACATGGTTGTTATAAATTGATAACAATTTTTGCTCTGCAATGGTGAGAGTTTGGCAACCTTCAAAGTTTAGACGGCCGCCTGCGGCGATACTATGCGGCACTCCGGGGTGTGCATAGGAACGTCAACATCACCCTTTTTGACCGAAACGTGAAAGGAATAACAAGATGGATGATCAGTTAAAACAAAGTGCCCTCGATTTTCACGAGTTCCCTGTCCCAGGCAAAATTCAGGTCTCCCCAACCAAACCCCTGGCGACCCAGCGCGATCTGGCGCTGGCCTACTCGCCGGGCGTGGCAGCTCCGTGTCTTGAGATCGAAAAAGACCCGCTCGCCGCCTATAAATACACCGCGCGCGGCAACCTCGTGGCGGTTATCTCTAACGGCACGGCGGTGCTGGGGCTGGGCAATATTGGCGCGCTGGCCGGTAAGCCGGTGATGGAAGGGAAGGGGGTTCTGTTCAAGAAATTCGCCGGTATCGACGTGTTTGATATTGAAGTGGACGAGCTGGATCCTGACAAATTCATCAACGTGGTGGCCGCGCTGGAGCCGACCTTCGGCGGTATTAACCTGGAAGACATTAAAGCGCCGGAATGTTTCTACATCGAGCAGAAGCTGCGCGAGCGTATGAACATTCCCGTGTTCCATGATGACCAGCACGGCACGGCGATCATCAGCACCGCCGCCATTCTTAACGGCCTGCGCGTGGTGGAGAAGAACCTCTCCGACGTGCGCATGGTGGTGTCCGGCGCGGGGGCAGCGGCGATTGCCTGTATGAACCTGCTGGTGGCGCTGGGCATGCAGAAGCACAACATTGTGGTCTGCGACTCCAAAGGGGTTATCTATAAAGACCGCGAGCCGAACATGGCGGAAACCAAGGCGGCGTATGCGGTAGATGACGACGGTAAACGCACGCTGGACGACGTGATCGACGGCGCGGATATCTTCCTCGGCTGTTCAGGCCCGAAAGTGCTGACCCAGGAGATGGTGCAGAAGATGGCGCGCGCGCCACTGATTCTGGCGCTGGCCAACCCGGAGCCGGAAATTCTGCCGCCGCTGGCGAAAGCGGTGCGTGAAGACGCCATTATCTGTACCGGACGTTCGGACTACCCGAACCAGGTTAACAACGTGCTCTGCTTCCCGTTCATCTTCCGCGGCGCGCTGGACGTCGGCGCAACGGCAATCAACGAAGAGATGAAGCTCGCTGCCGTTCACGCGATTGCCGAGCTGGCCCACGCCGAGCAGAGCGAAGTGGTGGCGTCCGCGTACGGCGATCAGGATCTGAGCTTCGGACCGGACTACATCATTCCGAAACCGTTCGACCCGCGCCTGATCGTCAAAATTGCGCCAGCCGTGGCCAAAGCGGCGATGGACTCCGGCGTGGCGACGCGTCCGATTCAGGACTTCGATGCCTACGTGGATAAGCTCACCGAGTTTGTCTACAAAACTAATCTGTTCATGAAGCCGATCTTCTCTCAGGCGCGCGCCGACGCAAAACGCGTGGTGCTGGCAGAAGGGGAAGAGGTGCGCGTGCTGCACGCCACGCAGGAGCTGATCACCTTAGGCCTGGCGAAGCCGATCCTGATTGGCCGTCCGAGCGTCATCGAGATGCGCATTCAGAAGCTGGGGCTGCAGATCAAGCCGGGCGTCGACTTTGAGATCGTCAACAACGAATCCGATCCGCGCTTCAAAGAGTACTGGAACGAGTACTACGCGATCATGAAGCGTCGCGGGATCACCCAGGAGCAGGCGCAGAAAGCGGTCATCAGCAATACCACGGTGATCGGCGCGATCATGGTTCATCGCGGCGAGGCGGATGCGCTGATCTGCGGCACTATCGGCGATTACCACGAGCACTTCAGCGTGGTGCAGGAGATCTTCGGCTATCGCGACGGCGTCCATACCGCCGGGGCGATGAACGCACTGCTGCTGCCGAGCGGCAACACCTTTATTGCCGATACCTACGTCAACGACGATCCTACGCCGGATGAGCTGGCGGAGATCACCGTCATGGCGGCGGAAACCGTGCGTCGCTTCGGCATCGAGCCGAAGGTGGCGCTGCTGTCGCACTCTAACTTTGGTTCATCGAAATCCGCGGCGGCCTGCAAAATGCGCCAGACGCTGGAGCTGGTGCGCGAGCGCGCGCCGGAGCTAATGATTGACGGTGAGATGCACGGCGACGCCGCGCTGGTGGAGAGCATTCGTAACGAACGCATGCCGGACAGCCCGCTGAAAGGCTCGGCGAACGTGCTGATTATGCCAAACGTGGAGGCGGCGCGTATCAGCTATAACCTGCTGCGCGTCTCCAGCTCTGAAGGGGTAACCGTTGGGCCGGTGCTGATGGGGGTATCAAAACCGGTGCATGTGCTAACGCCGATTGCCTCGGTGCGCCGTATCGTGAACATGGTGGCGCTGGCGGTGGTTGAGGCGCAGACGCAGCCTCTGTAATTAACCCTACCCCTCACCCTAACCCTCTCCCCTGAGGGGAGAGGGGATTTGTACTCCCTCTCCCTTTGGGAGAGGGCCGGGGTGAGGGGTAAGGGTTACACCCAGTCCCGAACCTCAATAAACTCCCTCAAGGCAGCCTCCGGGCTGCCTTCTTTTGGCTCAAAACTGTACTCCCAGCGCACCAGCGGCGGCATCGACATTAAAATCGACTCCGTGCGCCCGCCGGTCTGCAGGCCGAACAGCGTCCCGCGATCCCACACCAGGTTGAACTCCACGTAGCGACCGCGGCGGTAAAGCTGGAACTCACGCTCGCGCACGCCGTAACCGGTGTTTTTGCGTCGCTCAACGATGGGCAGATACGCGTCGGTGAAACCTTTGCCTACCGCCTGCATAAAGCCGAACGCGGTGTCAAAATCTGGCGTGTTGAGATCGTCAAAGAACAGCCCGCCGATGCCGCGCTGCTCGTCCCGGTGCTTCAGGTAGAAGTAGTCGTCGCACCACTTTTTGTATTTCGGGTAGACGTCTTCTCCGAACGGCAGGCAAAGGTCGCGGGCGGTGCTGTGCCAGTGGACCGCATCCTCGTCAAAGCCGTAGAAAGGGGTAAGGTCGAAACCGCCGCCAAACCACCAGACCGGATCGGCGCCCGGCTTTTCCGCAATGAAAAAGCGCACGTTGGCGTGGCTGGTCGGCACAAACGGATTATGAGGATGCACCACCAGCGAGACGCCCATTGCTTCGAAGCTGCGGCCCGCCAGCTCAGGGCGGTGCGCGGTGGCAGACGCTGGCATCGCATCTCCGTGAACGTGGGAGAAGTTGACGCCCGCCTGTTCAAAGATGCCGCCATTGCGCAGCACGCGGCTGCGGCCGCCTCCGCCCGCTTCCCGCTGCCAGCTATCTTCCTGGAATTCACCGCCGTCTGCGGCGGTCAGTTTCTGGCAAATCTCGTCCTGCAGCTGCAGCAGGAAGGCTTTAACCAGCTGTGCATTAGGTTTCATCAACGTTTCCTGGAGTGCGCTTTCTGGTTATCGAACCAGTTGAAGTAGCTGATAATGCCGGAGGCAATCGCGTTGGCGATCTTCTGGCGAAACGCGGTGGTGCCGAGCAGCCGCTCTTCTTCCGGGTTGGTAATAAAGGACGTTTCCACCAGCACGGACGGAATGGAAGGCGATTTCAGTACCACAAACGCCGCCTGTTCCGTGCCTTTGCTGTGCAGACGGTGCACCGGCTTAATCTTTTTCAGAATGTGCGAGCCGAGCGTCAGGCTGTTCTTGATGGTGTCCGTCTGCACGAGGTCAAACAGTACCTGCTGCAGCAGATGGTCTTTGTCGGTGGCTTTCTTTCCGGCAACCTCATCCGCGCGGTTTTCACGGTCGGAGAGGTATTTTGCCATGGCGCTACTGGCGCCGCGGTTTGAAAGCGCAAACACCGACGCGCCCGCCGCAGAAGGGTTCGTAAAGCCGTCGGCGTGGATCGACATAAACAGATCGGCGCCGTGCTTGTGGGCAATCTCCACGCGGTCGTACAGCGGAATGAAGGTGTCGCCAGAGCGCGTCAGGCGGGCGTCAATGCCGTTGCTGCGTAAAATTGCGCGCACGTTTTTTGCAATCGCCAGCACGACGTGTTTTTCTTTCGAACCGTTTTTGCCGATAGCGCCGGTATCAATACCACCGTGGCCCGGATCGAGCATCACCATGCGCTTTGCGCCTGATTTTTTGGCTTTCGGTTTACTGTGTCCATTACTGGTTTTAAGCGTGCTCTCGTCTTTTGCCTGAGCCTGCTTTGCGATGCCTGTTAACGTTAAGGCCGCCAGCCCCGCTTTGAGAACCTGACGACGCGATGTGAGTGCTTTTAATGGTTTGAATGTGCTCATGCGGCCTGAATAGTAAAAATTGCGATCCTGGTGTTATATCGTATCGTGAATACCGTTACGACAGTCCTTATTGATAATTGTTTTACTTTTCATTTCAATACGTGACAAAGTGACATTATGCCAAATTTTGGTGAGATTTTCTCCGCATATTGGCTAACGGCGGTGTTCGGGCCATAATCACTGTTTTTAAACCTGAAAAGGCGGTTAATACCATGGAGATACGCGTTTTTCGCCAGGAAGATTTCGAAGAGGTGATCACCCTTTGGGAGCGCTGCGATCTGCTGCGTCCGTGGAACGATCCGGAGATGGACATCGAGCGTAAGCTGAATCACGACGTGAGTCTGTTTCTGGTCGCGGAAGTGAACGGTGAGGTGGTCGGTACGGTGATGGGCGGCTATGACGGCCACCGCGGCTCGGCCTACTACCTGGGCGTTCACCCCGAATACCGTGCCCGTGGCATTGCCAACGCGCTGCTTAATCGTCTGGAAAAGAAACTCATTGCCCGCGGCTGCCCGAAAATTCAGATCATGGTGCGGGAAGATAACGACGTGGTGCTGGGCATGTATGAACGCCTGGGCTACGAGCATTCTGACGTGCTGACGCTGGGTAAGCGTTTGATCGAAGATGAAGAGTATTGAGTTTTACCCTGGCGACTACGATGGCAACGGCCGTCTGCGCCTGCCTTTTATGTTCTGGTGCGTTCTGCTGTTGCAGGCGCGAACCTGGGTGCTCTTCGTGATGGCCGGGGCGTCGCGCGGGCAGGGCGACACGCTGCTGAGCCTTTTCTACCCTGACCACGACGCGTTCTGGCTGGGGCTACTGCCCGGCGTGCCGGCGGTTCTGGCATTTCTCTGCAGCGGTAGACGCCACCTCATTCCACGCCTGTGGGCCGCGCTTCGCTGGCTGCTAATCGTCGCTCAACTTGCGCTGCTGTGCTGGCAGCCGGTGCTCTGGCTGTACGGTGAGCCCCTCTCAGGTATAGGCATTGCGCTGGTGGTTGCGGATATTGTGGCGCTGCTGTGGCTGCTCACCAACCCGCGTCTGCGCGCCTGTTTTGCGCAAGAGAAAGATTAAGCGGCACTTTTTGCCGATGCTGTACTCCAACAAGCGTTGAATTAACAAGAAAGGACGTTTCAATGAAATCGCTGCGTTTACTTTTATGCGCTCTTCCGCTGGCGTTAACCGGCTGTTCGACGCTCTCCTCCATTAACTGGTCTGCAGCGTATCCGTGGAACTGGTTCGGTTCTTCCACCGAAGTGACCGAGCAGGGCGTAGGAAAAATTACCGCGTCAACCGCGCTCGATCAGGACGCCATTCAGGATGCCCTGAGCAGCGACTACCGCCTGCGTAGCGGCATGAAAACGGAAAATGGCAACATCGTGCGTTACTTCGAAGCGCTTAAGGGCGACAGGCTGGCGCTGGTGATTAACGGTGATAAAGGTACGGTAAACCGCATTGCGGTGATGGATGAAGACATTCCGACGTCGGGCGGGGTGAAAGTGGGAACGCCGTTTGGCGATCTTTATAAACAGGCTTTCGGCAACTGCACCAGCGCGCCGTCTGACGACAAGGTGGCAGTGGAATGTAAGGCTGAGGGCAGCCAGCACATCACCTATCTGTTCACCGGAGAGTGGAGCGGCCCGGAAGGGTTAATGCCTTCCGACGACACGCTGAAAAGCTGGAAAGTGAGCCAAATTATCTGGAAGCAGTAATTTGCGCCTGAACAAACCGCCTCGCTGAAATCCGGGTATAATAGCCGCCATCAATGCCACGCTGTCGTGGCATCTTTATTTCAGGAGGAGCGATGTCTCAGGTTCAGAGTGGCATTTTGCCAGAACATTGCCGCGCGGCGATTTGGATTGAAGCCAATGTGAAAGGGGATGTGGATGCCCTGCGTGCGGCCAGCAAGGTTTTCGTGGATAAACTGGCCACCTTCCAGGCCAAATTCCCTGATGCCCACCTGGGCGCGGTGGTTGCCTTTGGCAACAACGTCTGGCGCCAGCTGAGCGGCGGTGAAGGGGCGGAAGAGCTGAAGGACTTCATTCCCTACGGCAAGGGCCTTGCGCCAGCCACCCAGTACGACGTGCTGATCCATATTCTCTCCCTGCGTCACGACGTGAACTTCTCGGTTGCGCAGGCGGCGATGGAAGCCTTTGGCGACAGCATCGACGTGCAGGAAGAAGTCCACGGTTTCCGCTGGGTAGAAGAGCGCGATCTGAGCGGCTTCGTCGACGGGACTGAAAACCCGGCGGGTGAAGAGATCCGCCGCGACGTAGCGGTCATCAAAGACGGCGTGGACGCGGGCGGCAGCTACGTATTCGTTCAGCGCTGGGAGCACAACCTCAAGCAGCTTAACCGCATGAGCGTGCACGATCAGGAGATGATGATTGGCCGCACTAAAGAGGCCAATGAAGAGATTGACGGCGACGACCGTCCTGTCACCTCTCACCTGACCCGCGTAGACCTTAAGGAAGACGGCAAAGGGCTGAAGATTGTCCGCCAGAGCCTGCCGTACGGTACGGCAAGCGGCACGCACGGCCTCTACTTCTGCGCCTACTGCGCGCGCCTCTACAACATTGAGCAGCAGCTGCTGAGCATGTTCGGCGATACCGACGGCAAGCGCGACGCCATGCTGCGCTTCACCAAACCGGTGACCGGCGGCTACTACTTCGCACCGTCCGTTGAGCGCCTGCTGGCGCTTTAACACCCCTCACCCTCACCCTCTCCCCAAAGGGGAGAGGGGATTAATGCCTTATTCCCTTTTCTGCTTGTAAATCACCAAACGGTATATAAAACCGTTACTCCTTTGGTACTCGTTATAAATATTATGACCATAAGATAGTCATCACATTTATAAGGGTGCGCAATGGCCGTTACTGTACTGAAAAAAGGATCTCTGGCGCTGGCGGGTTTACTGCTGGTGGCGCAGGCGCAGGCAACCGAGCTGCTCAACAGTTCCTATGATGTATCCCGCGAGCTGTTTGCCGCCCTTAATCCGCAGTTTGAACAGCAGTGGGCGAAAGACAATAACGGCGACAAGCTCACCATCAAACAGTCTCACGCGGGTTCATCCAAGCAGGCGCTGGCGATCCTGCAGGGGCTGAAGGCGGATGTGGTGACCTATAACCAGGTAACCGACGTGCAGATCCTGCATGACAAAGGCAAGCTTATACCGGCGGACTGGCAGAGCCGACTGCCGAACAACAGCTCGCCGTTCTACTCCACCATGGGCTTCCTGGTGCGTAAGGGCAACCCGAAGAATATCCACGACTGGAACGACCTGGTGCGTTCTGACGTGAAGCTGATTTTCCCGAATCCAAAAACCTCCGGCAACGCGCGCTACACCTATCTGGCGGCGTGGGGCGCGGCGGATAAAGCTGACGGTAACGATAAAGCGAAGACCGAGCAGTTCATGACCCAGTTCCTGAAAAACGTCGAAGTGTTTGATACCGGCGGCCGTGGGGCGACGACAACCTTTGCCGAGCGCGGCCTGGGCGACGTGCTGATCAGCTTTGAATCCGAAGTGAACAATATTCGTAAACAGTATGAAGCGCAGGGCTTTGAGGTGGTAATCCCGAAAACCAACATCCTGGCCGAGTTCCCGGTCGCATGGGTGGATAAAAACGTCGAAGCCAACGGCACGGAGAAGGCGGCAAAAGCCTACCTGAACTATCTCTATAGCCCGCAGGCGCAGACCGTGATCACCGATTACTACTACCGCGTCAACAACCCGGCCGTGATGGACAAGCTGAAGGACAAATTCCCGCAGACCGACCTGTTCCGCGTGGAAGATCATTTTGGCGCTTGGCCTGAGGTGATGAAAACGCATTTTGCCAGCGGCGGTGAGCTGGACAAACTGCTGGCGGCGGGGCGTAAGTAATGTTTGCAGTGTCCTCCAGACGCGTGCTGCCGGGCTTTACCTTAAGCCTCGGGACCAGCCTGCTGTTCGTCTGTCTGATTTTGCTGTTACCGCTCAGCGCGCTGGTGGTCCAGATCTCTGAAATGAGCTGGGCGCAGTACTGGGACGTGGTAACCAACCCACAGGTGGTGGCGGCCTATAAGGTCACGCTGCTGTCGGCGTTTGTGGCCTCGATCTTCAACGGCGTGTTCGGCCTGCTGATGGCGTGGATTTTAACCCGCTATCGCTTTCCGGGCCGCACGCTGCTCGACGCGTTAATGGATCTGCCGTTTGCGCTGCCGACGGCGGTGGCCGGCTTAACCCTGGCGTCGCTCTTCTCCGTGAACGGTTTTTACGGCGAGTGGCTGGCGAAGTTTGATATCAAAGTGACCTACACCTGGCTCGGTATCGCGGTGGCGATGGCCTTTACCAGCATCCCCTTTGTGGTGCGTACCGTTCAGCCGGTGCTGGAAGAGCTAGGTCCGGAATATGAAGAAGCGGCGGAAACGCTGGGCGCTACGCGCTGGCAGAGCTTCCGTAAGGTTGTCCTGCCGGAGCTCTCTCCGGCACTGCTCGCGGGCGTGGCGCTCTCTTTCACCCGCAGCCTCGGCGAGTTTGGCGCGGTGATCTTTATCGCCGGGAACATCGCGTGGAAAACAGAAGTGACCTCGCTGATGATTTTCGTCCGTTTGCAGGAGTTTGATTATCCGGCGGCGAGCGCGATTGCCTCGGTGATCCTTGCCGCGTCGCTGCTGCTGCTGTTCTCAATCAACACTCTGCAAAGTCGATTTGGTCGACGCGTGGTAGGTCATTAATGGCGGAAGTGACTCAATTGAAGCGCTATGACGCACCCCGTATCAACTGGGGAAAATGGTTTCTGATTGGCACGGGGGTGCTGGTATCGGCGTTCATTCTCGTGGTGCCGATGGTGTACATCTTTGTTCAGGCCTTCAGCAAAGGGATCATGCCCGCGCTGCAAAACCTGGCCGACCCGGACATGCTGCACGCCATCTGGCTGACGGTGATGATTGCACTGATTACCGTACCGGTGAATCTGGTCTTTGGCGTGCTGCTGGCCTGGCTGGTGACGCGCTTTGACTTCCCGGGCCGCCAGCTGCTGTTGACCCTGCTGGATATTCCGTTTGCGGTATCGCCGGTGGTGGCCGGTCTGGTTTACCTGCTCTTTTACGGTTCGAATGGCCCGCTTGGCGGCTGGCTGGACGAGCACAATCTGCAAATTATGTTCGCCTGGCCGGGCATGGTTCTGGTGACCGTCTTCGTAACCTGTCCGTTTGTGGTGCGCGAGCTGGTGCCGGTCATGCTAAGCCAGGGCAGCCATGAAGATGAAGCGGCCGTACTGCTGGGCGCTTCCGGCTGGCAGATGTTCCGCCGCGTCACGCTGCCGAACATTCGCTGGGCGCTGCTCTACGGCGTGGTGCTGACCAACGCCCGCGCGATTGGTGAGTTTGGCGCCGTGTCGGTGGTATCCGGCTCCATTCGCGGCGAAACCCTGTCGCTGCCGCTGCAGATTGAACTACTGGAACAGGACTACAATAGCGTCGGTTCCTTTACTGCCGCAGCGTTGCTGACGCTGATGGCGATTTTGACCCTGTTTTTAAAGAGTGTGGTGCAGTGGCGTTTAGAGAATCAGGAAAAACGTCAGCATCAGGAGGGAAATCATGAGCATTGAGATTGCCAATATTAAGAAGTCTTTTGGTCGCACCCAGGTGCTGAATGATATCTCGCTGGATATCCCTTCCGGACAAATGGTAGCGCTGCTGGGGCCGTCTGGTTCGGGCAAAACCACGCTGCTGCGTATTATCGCCGGGCTTGAGCATCAGACCAGCGGGCATATCCGCTTTCACGGTACCGACGTGAGCCGCCTGCATGCCCGTGATCGTAAGGTCGGCTTTGTGTTCCAGCACTACGCGCTGTTCCGCCACATGACCGTGTTCGACAACATCGCGTTTGGCCTGACCGTATTGCCTAAGCGCGAGCGGCCAAACGCGGCCGCCATCAAGGCGAAAGTGACCAAACTGCTGGAGATGGTGCAGCTTGCCCATCTGGCGGATCGCTTCCCGGCTCAGCTTTCCGGCGGGCAGAAGCAGCGCGTAGCGCTTGCCCGCGCCCTGGCCGTTGAGCCGCAAATTCTGCTGCTGGATGAACCCTTCGGCGCGCTGGATGCCCAGGTGCGTAAAGAGCTGCGCCGCTGGCTGCGCCAGCTGCACGAGGAGCTGAAGTTCACCAGCGTCTTCGTAACCCACGATCAGGAAGAGGCGATGGAGGTCGCTGACCGCGTGGTGGTGATGAGCCAGGGCAACATCGAACAGGTGGACGAGCCTGAGCAGCTCTGGCGTGAACCGGCCACCCGCTTCGTGCTCGAGTTTATGGGGGAAGTGAACCGTATGCAGGGCACCATTCGCGGCGGTCAGTTCCACGTGGGGGCACACCGCTGGCCGCTGGGCTATACCGCTGCGTATCAGGGGCCGGTCGATCTGTTCCTGCGCCCGTGGGAAGTGGACGTAAGCCGCCGTACCAGCCTGGATTCTCCGCTGCCGGTGCAGGTGCTGGAAGCTAGCCCTAAAGGGCATTACACCCAATTGGTGGTACAGCCGCTGGGCTGGTATACCGAGCCGCTGACCGTGGTCATGCGCGACGACGTGCCGCCGCACCGGGGCGAGCGCCTGTTTGTTGGGCTGCAGCATGCCCGTATTTATCACGGCAACGAGCGTATCGAGATGCGCGAGGATATTGCTCTGGCGGAGTCAGCCTGATAGGTTATTAGGATGTTTATCGCCCGGTGGCGCTGCGCTGACCGGGCCTACAGCTAAAACTGCGTCTTGTAGGCCGGGTAAGCGAAGCGCCACCCGGCTTTTTTATTGAGTAAAAATCGTGAATACACTCGAACACACCATCGGCAACACGCCTCTGGTCAAGCTTCAGCGCATGGGGCCAGACAACGGTAGCGAAATCTGGGTCAAACTTGAAGGCAACAACCCGGCGGGGTCGGTGAAAGACCGTGCGGCGCTGTCGATGATTGTCCAGGCCGAAAAACGCGGCGAGATAAAGCCTGGCGACGTGCTGATTGAGGCGACAAGCGGCAACACCGGTATTGCGCTGGCGATGATTGCCGCGCTGAAAGGCTACCGCATGAAGCTCCTGATGCCGGACAACATGAGCCAGGAGCGTCGGGCAGCGATGCGCGCCTACGGCGCAGAGCTGATTCTGGTGACCAAAGAGCAGGGAATGGAGGGCGCGCGCGACCTGGCGTTGTCCATGTCTCAGTACGGCGAAGGTAAGCTGCTGGACCAGTTCAACAATCCGGATAACCCGTACGCCCACTACACCACGACCGGCCCGGAAATCTGGCAGCAGACAGGCGGGCGTATCACCCACTTTGTCTCCAGCATGGGGACGACCGGCACCATTACCGGCGTATCGCGTTTTCTGCGCGAGCAGGAAAAAGCCGTCACCATTGTCGGCCTGCAGCCGGAAGAGGGGAGCAGCATTCCCGGCATTCGCCGCTGGCCCGCAGAGTACATGCCGGGCATTTTTAATGCCCAGCTTGTGGATCAGGTGCTGGATCTTCACCAGCGCGAGGCGGAAAATACCATGCGTGAACTGGCCGTGCGTGAGGGCATCTTCTGCGGCGTCAGTTCTGGCGGCGCGGTAGCGGGGGCAATTCGGGTAGCTAACGCAAGCCCGGGTGCGGTGGTGGTGGCGATTATCTGCGATCGCGGCGATCGCTACCTGTCTACCGGCGTGTTTGGTGAAGAGAGTTATTCGCAGGGGGCGGGGATTTAAGCGTCATGGAGATGATTTTATTCCGGGATAAAACCCGGGCGCAGCAAACCGATATTGTCGCGGTGCAGTCGCAGGTGGTGTACGGCAGCGTGGGGAACAGCATCGCGGTGCCGAATATTCGCACCCATCAGCTGAACGTCACGGCGGTGCCGACGGTACTGTTCAGCAACACGCCGCACTATGACACCTTCTACGGCGGGGTGATCCCCGACGAGTGGTTCAGCGGCTATCTGAAGGCGCTTGAAGAACGTGAGATTTTACGCGAACTAAAGGCGGTCACGACCGGCTATATGGGCAGCGCGAGCCAGATTGAACTCCTGGCAATGTGGCTTAAGGCCATTAAAATGCAGCATCCTGACCTGCCGGTGCTGGTCGACCCGGTGATGGGCGATATCGACAGCGGGATGTACGTTAAGCCCGAGATCCCCGAAGCGTATCGGGAGCATCTGCTGCCGCTGGCGCAGGGCATTACGCCGAACGTATTTGAGCTTGAGGTGTTAAGCGGGAAAGCGTGCCGAACGCCGGAAAGCGCCATCGCCGCCGCGCAGGGGCTGCTCTCTGACTCGCTGAAGTGGGTTGCGATCACCAGCGCACCGGTAGCCGATGACCCGGAAAATATTCACGTGGTGCTGGTCACCAAAGAGGGTATTACGGTAAGTGCGCACCCGCGCGTAGAGACGGATCTGAAGGGGACGGGCGATCTCTTCTGCTCGGAGCTGGTAAGCGGTATTGTCGAAGGGAAAATCGTTGCGGATGCCATTCGTCTTGCGGGGGACCGCGTCACCGAGGTGATGGTCTACACGCATGAAAAAGGCTACGACGAGCTTATCCTGCCGGCATAAACAAAAATGGCGCCCGAAGGCGCCATTTCTTTGTGCGGCAAGAATTACTTCTTGATGCGGATAACCGGGGTTTCACCCACGGTCACGCTGCCGGACAGTTTGATCAGTTCTTTGATTTCGTCCATGTTGGAGATAACAACCGGAGTCAGGGTAGACTTCGCTTTTTCTTCCAGCAGTGGCAGATCGAATTCAATCACCGGGTCGCCAACTTTAACGCGCTGGCCTTCTTCCGCGATACGCTTGAAGCCTTCGCCTTTCAGTTCAACGGTGTCGATACCGAAGTGAACGAACAGCTCGATACCGCTATCAGATTCGATAGAGAACGCATGGTTGGTTTCAAAAATTTTACCGATGGTGCCGTCAACTGGAGCAACCATTTTGTTGCCAGTTGGTTTGATAGCAATGCCATCACCAACGATTTTCTCAGCAAACACTACATCCGGCACGTCTTCAATGTTGACGATCTCGCCAGAGAGCGGAGCAACAATCTCAATAGTTCCGGAGTCTTTTTTATCATCAGAAACCAGAGATTTCAGTTTATCGAACAAACCCATGATCTTCTCCTAAGCAGTAAATTGGGCCGCATCTCGTGGATTAGCAGATTGTTTTTTCTTCAATGAACTTGTTAACCAGCGTCATTAACTCGTCCGTTGTCGGTTGAGCAAGAGCCTGCTCTGCTAATACCTTCGCATCTTCGAAGTTCGTGTTACGGATAATCTTCTTGATGCGCGGGATGGAAATGGCGCTCATAGAGAATTCGTCCAGACCCATACCCAGCAACAGAAGTGTAGCACGTTCGTCGCCTGCAAGCTCACCGCACATGCCAGTCCATTTACCTTCTGCATGAGAAGCATCAATAACTTGCTTAATAAGCGTCAGTACGGACGGTGACATCGGCTGGTAGAGATGTGAAATCATATCATTACCACGGTCAACTGCCAGGGTGTACTGCGTTAAATCATTGGTGCCGATACTAAAGAAATCAACTTCTTTGGCTAAATGACGCGCAATGGTCGCGGCTGCCGGTGTTTCCACCATCACGCCCACTTCGATTGACTCGTCAAACGCTTTACCTTCGTCGCGCAGTTCCTGTTTGTAGATTTCGATCTCTTTCTTCAGTGCACGCACTTCTTCAACAGAGATGATCATCGGGAACATGATGCGCAGCTTACCGAAAGCGGAGGCACGCAGAATAGCGCGAACCTGGTCACGCAGGATCTCTTTGCGATCCATAGCGATACGCACTGCACGCCAGCCCAGGAACGGGTTCTCTTCTTTCGGGAAGTTCATGTACGGCAGCTCTTTGTCGCCGCCGATGTCCATGGTACGGACGATAACTGCCTGAGAGCCACAGGCTTCAGCCACGGCTTTGTACGCAGCGAACTGCTCTTCTTCAGTTGGCAGGGCGTCACGGTCCATGAACAGGAATTCAGTACGATACAGACCCACACCTTCCGCACCGTTGCGCTCAGCGCCGTCAACGTCACGTACGGTACCGATGTTCGCGCACACTTCTACCTGATGGCCGTCCAGCGTGATAGCTGGCAGGTCTTTCAGTTTAGCGAGTTCCGCTTTCTCGGTGGCAACCTGCTCCTGAACGGCGCGCAGCTGCTCGATCTCTTCGTTAGTTGGGTTGACGTAAACCAGGTTGTTTACGGCATCCAGAATCAGATAGTCGTCGTTTTTCACCTGAGAGGTCACACTACCGGTACCCACAATGGCAGGCAGTTCAAGAGAACGCGCCATGATTGAGGTGTGGGAAGTACGGCCACCTGCATCAGTGATGAAACCCAGCACCTTGTTCAGGTTCAGCTGTGCGGTTTCGGACGGGGTCAGGTCGGCGGCAACCAGGATTACTTCGTCCTGAATGGAGCTCAGGTCGATGATGGCCAGACCCAGGATGTTGCGCAGCAGGCGCTTACCGATGTCACGTACGTCAGCCGCACGCTCTTTCAGGTATTCGTCATCCAGTTCTTCCAGGGCAGTTGCCTGACCTTCGATAACTTCATGCGCAGCCGCGTCGGCCGTCATGCCTTTATCTTTAATCAGGGCTATGATTTCCTGCTCCAGCTCCTCATCTTCAAGCAGCATGATATGCCCTTCGAAGATGGCTTCTTTTTCTTCACCGAAAGTTTCGCCAGCTTTAGTCTTGATGGTTTCCAGTTGCGCAGATGCCTTGGCACGACCGCTCAGAAAACGTTCAACTTCCTGATCAACCTTGTCGGCAGAAATTTTTTTCCGGTCGATGACGATCTCGTCTTCTTTCAGCAGCAGTGCTTTGCCGAAAGCGATACCCGGGGATGCTAAAATGCCTGAAATCATAACCCTACCTTACTTGTGACTGATATTGAAAAGAACCCGGAAACTTACTCGAGCTCAGCCATCAGCTTAACCAGATGCTCAACTGCTTTCTGCTCGTCTTCACCTTCCGCAGAGATGGTGACTACGGTGCCCTGAGTCAGGCCCAGAGTCTGCAGTTTGAACAGGCTCTTAGCGCTAGCGCTTTTGCCGTTGGAAGTTACAGTGATTTCAGAAGTGAAGCCTTTCGCTTCTTTAACAAACTGAGCAGCAGGGCGGGTGTGCAGACCGTTCGGAGCGGTAATGGTAACTTCTTGCTGGAACATTGTATTTCCCCAACTTATAGGTTTAGTGTTGTGGAACTAAAGTCTAGCCTGGCGGCTTCACTTTAGCCTGTATTGTTAGCGCTGACGTTTCAATCGTCATTAAACATTATGCAGCGAAAGCAAGACTTGAACCAAATCATAAAATCGATTCAGCAAGGCAATTTCGTTCACTGATTAATTTCACGCTTCAAAATAATTGCTGGTTTAAATACCAGACCCAACGGGGTGAATCAATGGCAGGAGGGGTAAAACTTTGAAGCAGGCCACAAAAAAGCACCCAAAAAGGTGCTTTTTTACGCGTTTTTAACATGCTGGCATTACTGTTGCAGTTCTTTCTCAGTAAAGAGATCCGCAAACAGCGCCGTGCTTAAGTAACGCTCACCCGAGGAAGGCAGGATAACCACAATATTCTTATTGGTAAAGGTTTCATCTTCCTGAAGTTTGAGCGCGGCCGCAACGGCAGCACCGGAAGAGATACCTGCCAGAATACCCTCTTCGTCCATCAGGCGACGGGCGGTAGAGATGGCTTCTTCGTTGGTGATGGCAACAACCTTATCAATCAGCTTGAGATCCAGGTTTCCCGGGATGAAGCCCGCGCCGATGCCCTGAATTTTGTGCGGGCCTGGCTTCAGTTCTTCACCCGCCAGCGCCTGCGCGATAACCGGTGAGTCAGTTGGCTCAACGGCTACGGTAATCAACTCTTTTTTGCCTTTTGTGCCTTTAATATAGCGAGACACGCCGGTCAGCGTACCGCCGGTACCTACGCCGGAGATAAACACGTCAACCTGGCCGTCAGTATCTTCCCAGATTTCCGGGCCGGTGGTCTTTTCGTGAATTTCCGGGTTAGCCGGGTTGCTGAACTGCTGAAGCAGCAGATATTTTGCCGGATCGCTGGCTACAATTTCCTCGGCTTTCTGAATGGCACCTTTCATACCCTTCGCGCCTTCGGTCAGGACCAGATTCGCGCCGAGCGCCTTCAGCAGCTTGCGGCGCTCGATGCTCATGGTCTCAGGCATGGTTAGCGTCAGCTTGTAGCCGCGGGCCGCCGCAACGTAGGCCAGCGCAATACCGGTGTTACCGCTGGTTGGCTCAACCAGCTCAACGCCCGGCTTCAGAACGCCACGTTTTTCAGCATCCCAAATCATGTTTGCACCGATACGGCATTTCACGCTGAAGCTCGGGTTACGTGATTCGACCTTCGCCAGGATGCGTCCATTACCGATACGGTTCAGTCGAACCAGGGGCGTATGACCGATAGTCAGCGAGTTGTCTTCATAAATCTTACTCATGGCCTGTCCTTAACTGTATGAAATTGGGATACCGACCCAGCATACCTGTTGAATAAGTATGGGGAAGTAAGGAATTCGCATATCTATATGCTGCAAGGAAATAATGGGGATCAGTATGGAATAAGGGGCGGCATAAGCCACCCCTGTTTTACACATTTTTGCATTACTTCCATAACGCGTGCTTAGCACGGTAGCAGTCCACCCACATCGCCGTCGCACCGCATACGGCGACCGGCATGATGAACAGATTCAGGAACGGGATCATGGTGAACAGGCTGGTCAGCGCGCCAAACTGCATATTCGCCACTTTCTGCGTGCGCAGGGCGGTGCGCATCTCTTTGAACGGGACCTTGTGGTTATCGAACGGATAGTCGCAGTACTGAATGGCGAGCATCCACGCGCTGAACAGGAACCACAGCACAGGGGCGACCGTCTGGCCAATGCCCGGGACGAAATAGAGGATCAGCAGCACAATCGCCCGGGGAAGGTACCAGGCAAATTTTTGCCATTCACGCTTCATGATGCGCGGGAGGTCTTTCATGATCCCAAGAATGCCCGTATCGGGCGGCGTGGCGCCGGTCAGGCGTGCTTCAAGCTGTTCGGCCAGCAGGCCGTTAAACGGCGCGGCTATCCAGTTTGCGATTGTCGAGAAGAAATAGCCAAAGACCAGCAGCACGGAGATAACCACGATCGGCCACAGCAGATAGCTCAGCCACTGCAGCCAGTCCGGCACATGGCTCATGATGGCGGGCACCCAGCTTTCCAGTTTGGTAAACAGCCACCAGAAGGCACCGCCCATCAGAACGATGTTGATCAACAAAGGGAGGATGACGAAGCGTCGAATGCCCGGTAGAGAGACAAGTTTCCAGCCCTGAGAAAAATACCAGACGCCGCTGCGCGGAGATGAAGAAGATGATGAAACCATAGCCAGGCTGTACTCCTTTTTACACAACCAGTGGAATTGCTCGCCTATATTATCCAGTTACGAACCAATGACCAGTTCGGAAATGTTCGAAAAAACAGCAAAAAGCACGTTTTAGCGCATCTTTATGCTGTGAATGCTCTGCACGCACTTGCACTTGACGTAAACGGCAAATACTCTTAGTGAGTAAATGTTTGCCGTGGTGGCAAGGTGTTAGAACAACAGAGAATATAATGATGCAGGATTTGCGTCTGATATTAATCATTGTTGGCGCGATCGCCATAATCGCTTTACTGGTGCATGGTTTCTGGACCAGTCGTAAAGAGCGCTCTTCTATGTTTCGCGATCGCCCACTGAAGCGCATGAAGTCCAGTCGTGGTGACGATGACGTAGAAGACGACATCGTCGGCAGCGAAGACGACGGCGTGGGTGAAGTGCGTGTTCATCGGGTCAATACTGCGCCCGGCGCAGCTCATGGGGAGCATGACGCCCCCCGCGCTCCGCAGCACCAGTATCAACCGCCGTACGCTTCTGCACAGCCGCGCCAGCCCGCGCCGCAGCCTGTGGAAGAGCCGGTGCGTCAGCCGCCGCAACAGCCTGTGCATCAGCAGCCTGCTGCGCCGCAGCCGATACAACAGCCGGTACAACAGCAGCCCGTGCAGCAGCCTCCGCAGCCGGTTCAACAGCCTGTTCATGTGCAGCCTGAGCCTGCGCCACAGCCCGCGCCACTCGTTGAGCCTGAGCCGGTTGTCGAGCCAGCGCCCGTTGTGGAAAAACCACAGCGCAAAGAAACGGTGATCATCATGAACGTGGGTGCGCATCATGGCAGCCATCTGAACGGTGACGTGCTGCTTAACAGTATTGAACAGGCAGGCTTTAAGTTTGGCGACATGAATATTTTCCATCGTCATCTCAGCCCGGACGGTAGCGGCCCGGCTCTGTTTAGCCTGGCGAACATGGTTAACCCCGGCACGTTCGATCCGGAAATGACCGGTGATTTCGTGACGCCGGGCGTGACAATCTTTATGCAGGTGCCGTCCTACGGAGACGAACTGCAAAACTTCAAGCTGATGCTGCAGTCCGCTCAGCACATCGCCGACGAAGTCGGCGGCGTGGTACTCGACGATCAGCGTCGTATGATGACGCCGCAGAAGCTGCGCGAGTATCAGGACCGCATCCGCGAAGTTAAGGAAGCCAACGCGTAATCGTCGCGTTTACTTCATCTCCTCCTGAACCCCCGCATGTCGGGGGTTTTTTCTCATTGATGGTGCGATATGGACTCAATCGAACAACAACTCACTGAACTGCGAACCACGCTTCGCCATCATGAATATCTCTATCATGTTATGGACGCCCCGGAAGTACCGGATGCGGAGTATGACCGCCTGATGCGCGAGCTGCGCGAATTAGAGGCGCAGCACCCGGAGTTGGTAACGCCTGATTCTCCAACCCAGCGCGTCGGTGCAGAGCCTTTGGGGGCCTTCAGCCAGGTGCGCCACGAAGTGCCGATGCTGTCGCTGGATAACGTTTTTGATGAAGAGAGTTTCCTCGCGTTCAACAAGCGCGTGCAGGATCGTCTGAAGAGCAGCGATAGCCTTAGCTGGTGCTGCGAGCTGAAGCTGGACGGTCTGGCGGTGAGCATCCTTTATGAAAACGGCGTGCTGGTGCGTGCCGCCACGCGCGGTGATGGCACCACGGGTGAAGACATTACCACCAACGTGCGGACCATCCGCGCTATCCCGCTCAAATTGCGCGGTGAGAACATTCCAGCGCGTCTGGAAGTGCGTGGTGAAGTGTTCCTGCCGCAGGCGGGCTTTGAAAAAATTAATGAAGAAGCGCGACGCACCGGCGGGAAAGTGTTTGCTAACCCGCGTAACGCGGCGGCAGGTTCATTGCGCCAGCTCGACCCGCGCATTACCGCGAAGCGACCGCTTACTTTCTTCTGCTACGGCGTTGGTATTCTGGAGGGCGGCGAGCTGCCTGATACGCACCTTGGGCGCCTGCTGCAGTTTAAAGAGTGGGGGTTACCGGTAAGCAACCGCGTGCGGCTTTGCGATTCCCCGGAGGATGTGCTGGCGTTCTACCACAAGGTTGAAGAAGACCGGCCTACACTCGGCTTCGATATCGACGGCGTGGTGATCAAGGTCAACTCCCTTGCCTTACAGGAACAGCTCGGCTTTGTGGCGCGCGCGCCGCGCTGGGCGGTGGCCTTTAAGTTCCCGGCGCAGGAGCAGAAGACCTTTGTTCGCGACGTGGAGTTCCAGGTTGGCCGTACCGGGGCCATTACCCCGGTTGCCCGCCTGGAGCCGGTTCAGGTCGCCGGGGTGCTGGTGAGCAACGCCACGCTGCACAATGCCGATGAAATTGAACGCCTAGGCCTGCGCATTGGTGACAAAGTGGTGATTCGCCGCGCGGGAGACGTGATCCCTCAGGTGGTGAACGTCGTTGAGTCAGAGCGGCCCGAAGAGACGCGCGCTATTGAATTCCCGACGCACTGCCCGGTTTGCGGTTCAGACGTTGAGCGCGTAGAAGGCGAGGCAGTGACGCGCTGTACGGGCGGGTTAATCTGCGGCGCGCAGCGTAAAGAAGCGCTGAAGCACTTTGTATCCCGTCGCGCGATGGACGTCGACGGCATGGGCGACAAGATTATCGACCAGCTGGTTGAGAAAGAGTATGTCCATACGCCTGCGGATCTGTTCAGGCTGACGGCGGGCAAGCTGACCGGGCTTGACCGTATGGGGCCGAAATCGGCGCAGAACGTGGTTAACGCCCTGGAAGCGGCGAAAGAAACTACCTTTGCCCGCTTCCTCTATGCGCTGGGGATCCGTGAAGTAGGTGAAGCCACGGCCGCCGGGCTGGCGGCGTACTTTGGCACGCTGGACGCGCTGGAGAAAGCCAGCATTGAAGACCTGCAGAAAGTGCCTGACGTCGGCATCGTGGTTGCCACGCACGTTTTTAACTTTTTTGCGGAAGAGAGCAACCGTGAGGTGATCGGTAAGCTGCTGGAAGAGGGCATCAAATGGCCCGCGCCGGTGGTGGTCAACGCCGAAGAGATTGACAGCCCGTTTGCCGGGAAAACGGTGGTGCTGACCGGTAGCCTGAGCCAGCTTTCCCGCGATGACGCGAAGGCGCGCCTGGTGGCATTAGGGGCAAAAGTAGCGAGCAGCGTGTCGAAGAAAACCGATCTGGTGATCGCCGGGGAAGCCGCCGGTTCGAAGCTGGCAAAAGCCCAGGAGCTGGGTATCGACGTTATCGACGAAGCGGAAATGCTGCGCCTGTTAGGAGAGTAACGTGGAAAAAGAACAGCTCGTTGAGATCGCCAATACGGAAATGCCGTTCGGTAAGTACAAGGGCCGCAGGCTGATTGATTTACCGGAGGAGTATCTGCTGTGGTTTGCCCGTAAGGATGAATTTCCGGCCGGGCGGCTGGGCGAGCTGATGGCCATCACGCTGCTGATTAAAACCGAGGGGCTGACCCAGCTGGTTCAGCCCCTTAAGCGGCCTTAAGCCTTCGCGGCGCGGGCTTCTTCCTGCGCCAGCTTCTCCGTCTGGGCCTTGTAACGACGCGCCAGCACGGCGCAGACCATCAGCTGGATTTGATGGAATATCATCAGCGGCAGCACCATCATCCCAATCACTGAAGTCGGGAACAATATGTTGGCCATTGGTATGCCGTTCGCCAGGCTCTTTTTCGACCCGCAGAAGACAATGGTTATCTCATCCGCTTTATTGAAACCGCACCTGCGGGCCACAAACACGTTCACCGCAATCACAATCGCCAGCAGGACAATGCTGACCACCACGATAAACAGCAGCGAGCCTGCGCCCACCTTGTGCCAGATCCCATTCACTACCGCTTCGCTGAAGGCGGAATAGACCACCAGCAAAATGGACGTCTGGTCGGTTTTCGAGATCCACTTCTTGTGCTTCGCCACGAATGCGCCGGTCCATGGTCTGGACAGGTGCCCAAGGACAAACGGCAGCAGCAGCTGCAGACAGATGCGACCGACCTGCTCAAGATTGCCTTCTGCACCGTGCATGTTCATCAGCAGGCCAACCAGCAGCGGCGAAACAAATATCCCCAGCAGGCTGGAGGCTGAAGCCGAACAGACGGCGGCGGCAACGTTACCGCCCGCCAGCGAGGTAAAGGCAATCGCAGACTGAACGGTGGCTGGCAGAATGCACAGATAGAGGAAGCCGGTATACAGCGCCGGGTCGACGTTGACCGGTGCCCACCAGGCAAACAGCACGCCGAGTATCGGGAACAGAATGAAGGTGCTGCACATTACCCAGAGATGCAGACGCCAGTGACCGCCCCCCGCAATAATTGCCTCACGGGAGAGTTTGGCCCCGTGCATAAAGAACAGCAGGGCGATGGCCGCCGTAGTCAGCCCTTCAAAGAACGGAACAAAACCACCGCGCGCGGGGAAAAAGGAGGCCAGTAAAACGGTAACAATAAGGGTAAGCGTAAACGGATCGAGGATACGGAAGAGTTTCATAGTGACTCCTGAAATCAGATATCGCTATTGTGCTTTTTTCCCTTTGAGAAATAAAATCGATTTATTGCATCCATTGATGAATTAAACAGATGAATTATTCCCTACGTCAGCTTCGCGTATTTGTCACCGTCGCACAGGTCCGCAGCTTTAGCCGGGCAGGGGAGCGGATCGGCCTGAGCCAGTCCGCTGTGAGTCACAGCGTTAAGGAGCTCGAAACCCAAACGGGGGTAAAACTGCTCGACCGGACTACCCGCGAAGTGGTTCTTACCGAGGCGGGGCAGCAGCTGGCGACGCGTCTAGAGAGGCTTCTTGATGAGCTAAACAGCACGCTCAGGGACGTGGGGCGACTCGGGCAACAGCTTTCCGGTACCGTACGGGTGGCGGCGAGCCAGACGATCTCCGCGCATCTTATCCCGCAGTGCATTGCCGAGAGCAATCAACGCTACCCGGATATTGATTTTGTCCTGCATGACAGGCCCCAGCAGTGGGTGCTGGAGAGTATCCGTCAGGGGGATGTGGATTTTGGGATCGTTATCGATCCCGGTCCAGTGAGCGATCTTGAGTGCGAGGTTGTGCTTTCAGAGCCGTTTCTGCTGCTTTGTCGCGATGACGATCCGCTGGCAATGCTTCCGCAGGTGGACTGGCACGCTCTTGAGGGGGCAAACCTGGTGCTGCAGGACTACGCCTCAGGTAGCCGTCCGTTGATTGACGCAGCCCTGATCGAGATGGGGGTTCGGGCGACGATTGTGCAGGAGATTGGACACCCGGCGACGCTGTTTCCCATGGTTCAAGCGGGCATTGGTATCAGCGTGCTCCCGGCGCTGGCGTTACCTCTGCCGCAGGGAAGCCGCTTAACGGTGAAGCGTTTTGTTCCCTGTATTGAGCGCCAGCTGATGCTGGTTCGGCGTAAAAACCGCTCGCTTTCCGGGGCAGCAAATGCCTGCTGGGAGGTGGTGCGCATGCAGGCGCACCGGTTAATGGAGGCCCGCACGCGCGATCCGCTGTTTAGCGCGGCAGACAATCAGATATAAACATCAATCTGATGATCGGCTGACGGCTTGTTGACGCCTTCTTGCACGGCCTGCGCGTTTCCCTGCACCGGCATGGCTTCTTCTGCCTGCTGGCGCTGTAGCTGAGCCAGCTGTGCCTGCAGCATCGCCAGCTGTGACTGGAGTAGCTCCTCCTGCTTTTGTATCTCTTCTGGCGAGCCATCGCCGGTCGCCACCTCTTTTAACTGCTCGGTGACTTTGGTTATCTGTCTGGTCAGCTGGTTGATCCGGGAAGCGATGTCATTGCCGCCAGAGCTGTTATCAGCGCTGCCAATTTCCATTGCTAACATCGACACCGGTTTGAGGGTCGTCATATTGCGTTCCTTTTTCGCCATAAATAACAGATATCGGCATGAAAAAGGATAGCTTGAGTGGGCTCAGGCTCCATCAATAGTCAACGTGTATCGCCCGGCCGGGAAAAGTGTATTGGAGGTCACCCGCCCGCTCCAATGGCCACGCGGGTGAGCTGATCCTGGGCCATCTTGCCGGTGTGCCTGTAGTGTGCATGAAAGGGCGCGGTCACTTCTATGAAGGCCGTGGAATGAACGTCATGACCGATGCCATTCGTACCTTCAAACTGCTGGGCTGTGAGCTGCAGACAGTGCTGGCGATGGTCTGCATGGGGATGGGCATTATGCTGGCAGCAAACAGCTACGCACAGATGCAGTGGCCGGGCGTGGTATTCCGTCCGCTACAGGAGCGTGTACCGGCACATTTGTACGTGGTGTTCGACCAGAAGCAGGCGACGCCGGCAGTGAAAAAATAGGTGAACACGTTAGTGGGAGGGTGAGGTTTTGTCGGCCTGGTGAGCGCAGCGCCATCAGGCAATCCGTTTTAGGCTGAAGAACAACAGATAGCAAAAAAGCGCCTTTAGGGCGCTTTTTTACATTGGTGGGTCGTGCAGGATTCGAACCTGCGACCAATTGATTAAAAGTCAACTGCTCTACCAACTGAGCTAACGACCCGAAATGGTGGGCGATGACGGGCTCGAACCGCCGACCCCCTCCGTGTAAAGGAGATGCTCTACCAACTGAGCTAATCGCCCATTTCGGAACTGCTGCGATAAGGTGAGAATGGTGGGCGATGACGGGCTCGAACCGCCGACCCCCTCCGTGTAAAGGAGATGCTCTACCAACTGAGCTAATCGCCCATTCTCAATTCTTATCTACACTGCGAGTCTACCGAAGTAGATGGTGGGTGATGACGGGCTCGAACCGCCGACCCCCTCCGTGTAAAGGAGATGCTCTACCAACTGAGCTAATCACCCCCGCTGTGTGGAGTCGCATTATAGGGAGAGTTGAAAATGAGTCAACGCCTTTTCTAAAGTTTTTATCCGTTCGTCGTAAAATTAGACAAAACGATCGCGAAACGGGCGGTGACGCATGATTTCTAAACAAAAACCGTAAACTCTGGCCCGATTCAGGGAACAACATTGAGGAATCGCCTCACAGTGATAGAATATTGCCCATTGTTTTTCCCCCAGGATTTGCCGATTGCCGGCATCTTTATAACGTAAGGCCATTTCATGAAAATCAAAACTCGCTTCGCGCCGAGCCCGACAGGCTATTTGCACGTCGGTGGTGCACGTACTGCTCTCTATTCCTGGCTTTTTGCACGCCACAACAAAGGTGAGTTCGTGCTGCGTATTGAAGACACCGATCTTGAGCGCTCCACGCCGGAAGCAATCGAAGCCATTATGGATGGTATGAACTGGCTGAACCTGGAGTGGGACGAAGGCCCGTACTTCCAGACTAAACGTTTTGACCGCTATAACGCCGTGATCGATGAAATGCTGGTCGCGGGTACGGCCTATAAATGCTATTGCTCTAAAGAGCGTCTGGATGCGCTGCGCGAAGAGCAGATGGCAAACGGTGAAAAGCCGCGTTACGACGGCCGTTGCCGCCATGACCACAGCGAGCACGCCGCCGATGAACCTTGCGTTGTCCGTTTTGCTAACCCGCAGGATGGCTCTGTTATCTTCGACGACCAGATCCGCGGCCCGATCGAATTCAGCAACCAGGAGCTGGACGATCTGATCATCCGCCGTACCGACGGTTCCCCAACCTATAACTTCTGCGTTGTGGTTGACGACTGGGATATGGAAATCACTCACGTTATTCGTGGTGAAGACCATATCAACAACACCCCGCGTCAAATCAACATCCTGAAAGCGCTGAACGCGCCGGTGCCGGTCTATGCGCACGTTTCCATGATCAACGGTGATGACGGTAAAAAACTGTCTAAACGTCATGGCGCGGTGAGCGTTATGCAGTACCGTGACGACGGCTACCTGCCGGAAGCGCTGCTGAACTATCTGGTGCGTCTGGGCTGGGCCCACGGTGACCAGGAGATCTTCAGCCGCGAAGAGATGATCGACCTGTTCGCGCTCAGCTCTGTGAGCAAATCAGCCAGCGCGTTCAATACCGACAAACTGCTGTGGTTGAACCATCACTACATCAACACCATGCAGCCGGAGTATGTGGCGACCTACCTGCAGTGGCATATCGAGCAGGCAAACATTGATACTCGTACCGGACCTGAGCTGGCGGAACTGGTAAAACTGCTCGGCGAGCGTTGCAAAACGCTGAAAGAGATCGCTGAAAATTGCCGCTACTTCTATGAAGAGTTTGACGAATTCGACGCTGACGCAGCCAAAAAACACCTGCGTCCGGTTGCGCGCCAGCCGCTGGAAGTGGTGCGTGACAAGCTTGCAGCTCTGACCGACTGGACCGCAGAGAACGTGCATCATGCGATTCAGGCGACAGCCGATGAGCTGGAAGTCGGCATGGGCAAAGTGGGTATGCCGCTGCGCGTCGCGGTTACCGGTGCCGGCCAGTCCCCGGGGCTGGATGTTACCGTTCATGCTATCGGTAAATCACGTAGCGTGGCGCGTATCAACAAGGCGCTGGATTTTATTGCCGCGCGTGAAAGCCAGCAATAATTAAACGGCAACGAATAAAAACGGCAGGGTAACCTGCCGTTTTTTATGCGCATCATTCTGCAATGCCGAGACGCGTCAGAAAACCTTGTATACCCTCGCGCTTCAGCAAGATGTGAAGGCGCTCCTGCTCAACCTGCGTCATGTTTTCCAGCGAGTCGATTATCTGAGGGAGGAGGGTAGAGGATGCCGGTACCTCATAGAGAGAGGGCGTTTCTGCCACCTGGTAAATCGCCTGTCGATGACGAATGGCGGGAAGGCTAATAATATGTTCCTTCACGCGTGCATCAATATGGATCACCCGGGCTCTTCCGCCCTTAACGCCGTTGATACCTTCCGTTTTCCATCCCTTCTGGCGTATCCAGCGATTTACGGTTTGCCTGGCGACGCCCAGACTGTCAGCCAGCTCTTCCGTGGTCATTTTGCTGCGTAATCTTTTCATATCAGTTCTGATCGCGAATCCCTAAACGTTGCAATAATCCGGTAATCCCTTCCCGCAGTAACAGCGAAGTCATCTGCTTTTGCTCTTCCGGCGTCATTTCGTTGGCCAGCGTCAGAAGTAAAGTATGCAGTGAGCCGTCATGGCAGGCACGTTCTGGCATTTCTGCCGTCTCCGATGCCCGGCACGCGCTACGAATAAACTCTCGCACTTTCTCGTTCACATGTACCAGACGCGCCTTACCACCCTGAACCCCTGGTTTTGGCGACGTAATCCAGCCTTCTTTACGTACCCATTTATTGATGGTCTGTCGGCTATAGCCAGTGAGCAGGGCGAGCTCTTCTGGCGTCATTCGTTCCTTGATCATGCAATTTCCTGAGTGTCTGTGTGGTTAATTAGTGGTTCATCTTATAGCACCGTTTTACTCGAAAACGTGACAAGCTTAACTCCTGACTGCGAGCAGGCTCGCAAAGCGATTCATTTGCATGATTTTTCGACGGTTGAGTGGCCAGGGTTGATTTTGCCGTTGACACTCAGCGGCGGAATTCATATTATGCCGCCCGTCAACATGACAGCTTTACGATGGGGCTATAGCTCAGCTGGGAGAGCGCCTGCATGGCATGCAGGAGGTCAGCGGTTCGATCCCGCTTAGCTCCACCAAACTCTGAACCCAACAGAGTGCGGTAGTAAAGTATCATGTGGGGCTATAGCTCAGCTGGGAGAGCGCCTGCATGGCATGCAGGAGGTCAGCGGTTCGATCCCGCTTAGCTCCACCAAAATTTAAACCCTCGTCGAAAGACGGGGGTTTTTTTATGCCTTTGTAAATCACTTCAACGGTTTTTGTTGCAACAAAGGGTATTTTCTATACCCCACCTCAACCCAAATCAATAAACGAGTCTATAAATAGACTTGAACTTGATTCGTGCAATTAATAAACCTATTATCCATCCGGTCAATGATTAGGATGGTAAAATAGATTCTTCAGCTTAATGAAAAGAAAAACTTACAATAACGTAAAGATATTTATGATTGCGCTGGCGCTTTGCCTGATAGCGGTGCCTTTTTCCCGTTACCTCTCTCCGCGCGCTATCGTAAATGGCCATGAAGTATATTTAGCATGGTTACCGTTAAGCGTTATGTTAGCGGTCATTTTGTTGTTCGGTCGTAAGGCAATTATTCCCGTACTGTTAAGTTTTACCATTACTAATATATTCCTCATTGATTTAGCTCCACTACAATATGCGGTTCTCTTATTTTGTCAGACGTTTTCTGTCTTCGCCGCATGTGGCGCAGTCCGTCTGATGCTTGGCAAGCGCTGGCGCTACGGCGTGCCCAACAGGTACATCGGGATTAGGATTTTCTGGCTTGGTTTCATGGTGCCTGTCGGCATCAAAATATCCATGTACCTCGCAGGATATTTATTCCACTTTCCTGTCACTATTTCTAACTTCTTCGGTGAAGGAACGGCGATTTACAACGTCGTCGATATTCAAAGCCTGATCTGCGCGGCGTTGATTTTCACCATGATGTTCTATTATCCATTAAGAATGATTATTAATCCCCGCTATGCCAGGACCTTCTGGCGGCGGAGCGTAAAGCCCATATTTTTCCACAAAAAGTCATTATTTATAGTCATCTGGCTAATGCTTTTAGTGTCAATTATCGCAATCTTATGTACGCCACTCGAATCACCTATAATTGCCGGATATCTGATGCCGGTTATTTTTATTCTTTTTACACTGGGCATCAGTCGCCTGAGCTACGCTCTCATTTCCTTGCTGTGGGCGGCTTCCGCACTCCTGCTGTTGAACTATAACTATAACTTTCTCAACGGCGTCGAGTCGGGACATTCGCTCTCCTTTATCCTGTCCGTACTGATCTCCTTCGCAATCTGCCTGCTTTACATGTCGCGGATCTACCAGCGAAGCGAGCGTATGAAGCGGGGCTGGCAGGAGATTGCACTCACGGATCCTCTGACGGGATTACCTAATATTCGTGCCCTGGAAGATTTTCTGCTGAATCATCCCGACGCCAAAATATGCTGTTTGCGGATGGACAACCTGGAGTTCCTGAGCCGCCATTACGGCATTCTGATGAGGGTGCACTGCAAGCGGATTATTACGGCCTCACTGCAGCCGTTATTGCAAAAAGATGAGACCCTCTTCCAGCTGCCAGGGAGTGAACTGGTGCTGGTGCTGCTGGGGCCGGGAACGGCGGAGCGCTTGCAGCATATGGTTGATCGGCTCAATAGCCGTAAAATTTACTGGAACAACACCGGGCTGGATATTGAATTCGGCGCATCCTGGGGCGAAATGGGGAGCGGTGAAAATCTACACCACATGCTGGGGCAGCTCAGCTGGCTGTCTGAGCAGTCGTGTGCGGCGCATAATGTCCTGGCCTTGACCAACAGCGTTGAGGATGTCTCCGGGCAAACAACGGACAGAGTACTCATGCTGGCACGTATTAAACGTGCGCTAGATGAGGGGGGGCTACATCTGTATGCCCAGCCTATCCGGAATGCGCAGGGTAAAGGGTATTATGAAATTCTCGCGCGCATGGAAAGTGATGGAGAGATTATTACGCCCGATCGCTTCATTCCGCTGATTGCCCAGTTCAACATGAGCCACCGCTTTGACCTGCAGGTGGTCGAGAATCTCTTGATGTGGCTACGCGCGCATCCTGCCACACAGGATGGCACCCGTTTTTCCGTCAATCTGATGCCGATGACCTTAATGCAAAATGACGTTGCCGCGGAGATCGTCGCGCTTTTCGAGCGTTATGGCGTTGCGCCGCAGACAGTGGTGATTGAAGTGACCGAGGAACAGGCGTTTTCTAACTCCGGGAGCAGCATCAACAATATCCAGCAGCTGAGAGACTACGGTTTCCGCATTGCCATTGATGACTTTGGTACAGGGTACGCGAATTACGAGCGCCTCAAGCGCCTGGAGGCAGACATCATCAAGATTGATGGTTGCTTCGTGAAGGATATTTGTACCGACAGCATGGACGCGATGATAGTGCAGTCGATTTGCAACCTGGCAAAAACAAAGTCACTCTCGGTGGTGGCTGAATTTGTGGAAACCCCCGAGCAGCGCGACATGCTGCTGCGTTTCGGTGTCGACTATCTGCAAGGCTATTTGATAGGCAAACCCACGCCGTTAGCGGAATTACGGGCATAAAAAAACCGGAAGCCGAGGCTTCCGGTTTTCATTTCACCGTTCGGATTACAGTACCAGTGCTGCGATAGAAGCAGACAGTACGCTCACCAGCGTAGAGCCGTATACCAGCTTCAGGCCGAAGCGAGAAACCACGTTACCCTGTTCTTCGTTCAGACCTTTAATCGCACCGGCGATAATACCGATGGACGAGAAGTTCGCGAAGGAGACCAGGAACACGGACAGGATGCCTTCCGCGCGCGGAGAGAGCGTGCTGGCAATCTTCTGCAGATCCATCATCGCCACGAATTCGTTAGACACCAGTTTGGTCGCCATAATACTGCCAACCTGCAGCGCTTCGTGAGCCGGAACACCCATCACCCAAGCAATTGGGTAGAAGATGTAGCCCAGAATACCCTGGAAGGAGATGCCCAGAACGGCTGCGAACAGGGCGTTCAGTGCGGCGATCAGCGCGATAAAACCAATCAGCATGGCGGCAACAATGATGGCAACCTTGAAGCCCGCCAGAATGTACTCGCCCAGCATTTCGAAGAAGCTCTGTCCTTCGTGCAGGTTTGACATCTGAATGTTCTCTTCGCTGGCGTCAACGCGGTAAGGGTTGATAATCGACAGGACGATAAAGGTGCTGAACATGTTCAGAACCAGTGCCGCAACAACAAATTTCGGTTCCAGCATGGTCATGTACGCGCCCACAATAGACATGGAAACGGTCGACATTGCGGTTGCCGCCATGGTGTACATGCGGTTACGGGACATTTTTCCGAGGATATCTTTGTACGCGATGAAGTTCTCAGACTGACCCAGGATCAGGGAGCTCACGGCGTTGAAAGATTCCAGTTTGCCCATGCCGTTGACTTTAGACAGCAGGAAGCCGATTGCGCGGATAACCACCGGCAGGACGCGGATGTGCTGGAGAATACCGATCAGCGCAGAGATGAAGACGATAGGGCAAAGCACTTTCAGGAAGAAGAAGGCCAGGCCCTGATCGTTCATGCTGCCAAAGACGAAGTTTGTGCCTTCGTTAGCGAACCCGAGCAGTTTCTCGAACATCTCGGAAAAGCCTTTCACGAAGCCAAGGCCTACGTTGGAGTTCAGGAAGAACCACGCAAGTAAAACTTCAATGACCAGCAGTTGAACAACATAGCGAATACGAATTTTTTTGCGGTCTGTGCTGACCAACAGTGCAAGTGCAGTAACGACAACAAGTGCCAGGACAAAATGAAGGACGCGGTCCATATTTGCTCCAAATATGAGGCAGGTTTAATTTCCGTGCACATTCTATGTAACAAGCGCAAAGAAAACGAGATCAAGGCCACACTATAGTTACATCCTGTGACGAGTCTCAAAAATAGTGATCAACAATACATTTTTGTTATGTTAGGTAAATGAGTGAAAAGTTAAGTTTGTGTGCTACGCTTCACAAATGACTGCGCATTTTCACATTCTGTGATGTCGCACCCCCTGCCCACCTATTGTTCGTAGCTATCAGAGAAATCACCGTAAACCATCTAAATGATCTTGATAATCATTCTCATTTTGATAGCATTAAACATAGCAAAGGCTATATTTCCAGAGGCAGATAATGACAAACAGTCGCGTAGAGGGTAGCAGTGGCAGAGCAGCGCGCAAGCTGCGGTTCGCATTAATGGGACCTGCGTTCATTGCTGCCATTGGCTATATCGATCCGGGTAATTTTGCGACCAATATTCAGGCCGGGGCCAGCTTCGGCTATAAGCTGCTGTGGGTAGTCGTCTGGGCTAACCTGATGGCGATGCTGATCCAAATGCTTTCTGCCAAGCTGGGGATTGCCACGGGGAAAAACCTGGCCGAGCAAATCCGCGATCACTATCCTCGCCCGGCTGTCTGGCTGTACTGGGTGCAGGCCGAAATTATTGCGATGGCGACCGATCTCGCGGAATTTATCGGCGCGGCGATTGGGTTTAAGCTGATCCTCGGCGTGTCCTTATTGCAGGGCGCGGTGTTGACCGGGATTGCCACCTTCCTGATCCTGATGCTGCAGCGCCGCGGGCAAAAGCCGCTGGAAAGAGTTATCGGTGGCCTGCTGCTGTTTGTCGCCGCCGCCTATATTGTTGAGCTGATTTTCTCCCAGCCGAACCTGGTGCAGCTCGGTAAAGGTATGGCGATCCCAAGCCTGCCAACATCCGAAGCGGTATTCCTCGCCGCCGGGGTGCTGGGTGCAACCATTATGCCGCACGTTATTTACCTGCACTCTTCGTTAACCCAGCATTTGCACGGCGGATCGCGGAAAGAGCGGTATTCAGCCACGAAATGGGATGTCGGCATCGCGATGACGATTGCCGGGTTTGTGAACCTGGCGATGATGGCGACCGCCGCCGCCGCTTTCCACTTTAACGGACACACGGGCATTGCCGATCTTGACCAGGCCTACCTGACGCTCGAACCCCTGCTCAGCCATGCCGCTGCCACGATATTCGGCCTGAGCCTGGTGGCAGCGGGTCTTTCTTCCACCGTTGTCGGGACGCTGGCAGGGCAGGTCGTGATGCAGGGATTCGTACGTTTCCATATTCCGCTCTGGGTGCGTCGCTCCGTCACCATGCTGCCGTCGTTCATCGTGATTCTGATGGGGCTGGACCCAACGCGCATTCTGGTCATGAGCCAGGTGCTGCTGAGTTTCGGTATTGCGCTTGCGCTGGTGCCGCTGCTGGTATTCACCAGCAACAAATCGTTGATGGGCGATCTCGTTAACTCGACGCTGGTGAAGCGCGCGGGATGGGCGATTGTGGTGGTGGTCGTCGCCTTAAACCTGTGGTTATTGATAGGTACGGCCATGGGATTATAAAAAAGAAAGGAGCCGGGAGGCTCCTTTCTTGTTGTTAGTGGTGATGGCCGTGTCCGCGGCCTTTACCGTGTCCGTGACCCCAGCCGCCACGGCGGTCGTCACGATCGTTCCAGCCCTCGCGGTAGCCGCGTTCATAAGCTTTACGCTTATCCCAGCCACGGTGATAGCCGTTGTCATGCTTCCACCAGCGGTTTTTACGCCACTCGTAGTTGCGGTGCCAGTAGTCACGGTCGCGCCAGCCGCCGCCGTCCCAGTAGTTACCGTAATTGTCGCGATCGCCAATTTGTAATTTTATCGATGGCAACAGGGTGATTTCGCCAGCATTGGCGACCAGCGGGGCCGAAGCCAGTAATACCGCTGCAAGAATCAGTGACCTGAACATACTCTTCTCCTTCACGATCGGGGCCGCTGTGCGACCTGTTAACGCAATTTTACGATTTGGTAAACATTCGTTTCATCGCCTCAACTCCGAAATCATGAAGGAGAGCATTTTTTGCTAAAAGTGATTTTAATTTGAGCCAGACAGAATACTTTCGATCGTTGCCAGTTCGTCATTATTGAAATGGCAATTCGCCAGCATGCCCACGGCGTCATCAATTTGCGCAGTTTTACTGGCACCAATCAGCACCGAGGTGACGGTATCGTGGCGTAAAATCCAGGCCAGCGCCATCTGCGACAGTTTCTGACCACGGCGCTCTGCCAGGGCGTTCAGCCTGCGCACTTTTTCGAGCTTCTCTTCCGTGAGCTGATCGGGATTCAGGAACTTGCTGCCGCTGGCCGCGCGGGAATCCGCAGGAATGCCGTTCAGGTAACGGTTAGTCAGCTGGCCACCGGCGAGAGGCGAGAAGGGAATACACCCCACGCCCGTCTGGTGCAGCACGTCCAGCAAACCCTCTTCGGGCGCACGCTCGAACATGGAATACTTCGGCTGGTGGATCAGGCATGGCGTACCGAGGTCGTTAAGGATCTCAATCGCCGCACGCGCCATCTCAGCAGGGTAGTTGGATAACCCAACGTAAAGGGCCTTACCCTGACGTACCGCGTGGTCAAGCGCTTTCATCGTCTCCAGCAGCGGGGTTTCCGGGTCTGGACGGTGATGATAGAAAATGTCCACATACTCCAGTCCCATACGCTTCAGGCTCTGATCCAGACTTGATATCAGAAATTTACGCGAACCCCAATCTCCGTACGGACCGTCCCACATGGTGTACCCCGCCTTGGTGGAGATAATCAGCTCATCGCGCCAGGGCAGAAAATCCTCCTGCAAAATACGGCCAAAATTGCGTTCGGCAGAGCCCGGAGGCGGACCGTAGTTATTGGCAAGGTCGAAATGCGTAATGCCCACATCGAACGCGCGCTGTAAAAGTTGACGGCTATTTTCAATAAGCGTGGCGTCGCCGAAGTTATGCCATAGCCCAAGAGAGATGGCAGGTAATTTGAGGCCGCTCTCACCACAGCGACGGTACTGCATTGTCTGATAACGATTTTTGTCAGGCTGATAACCCATTCTTGAGACCTCTGGCGCTGAAAGGAAAAATGAGTGTATACGTTTACACTCACGCAATGAAAAGGAGAATAGCGCACGCTATTTCGTAAAGCATTCTTTCCAGACCCTTCTTAGCGCCGTTTCTGGACAGCCATCACGCTTCTTTAATACTCAAGGTGAGATCAACATAAGAAGGATACCTGTAATGCGTACCCCATACTGCGTCGCCGATTACCTGCTGGACCGCCTTACCGATTGTGGTGCAGACCACCTGTTTGGCGTGCCGGGCGACTATAACCTGCAGTTTCTCGATCACGTGATAGACAGCCCGGATATCTGCTGGGTCGGCTGTGCCAACGAGCTAAACGCGTCTTACGCCGCTGACGGTTACGCCCGCTGCAAGGGCTTTGCCGCGCTGCTGACCACATTTGGCGTGGGTGAACTCAGCGCCATGAACGGCATCGCGGGGAGCTTTGCAGAGCACGTTCCGGTGTTACATATTGTGGGCGCGCCGGGCATGGCGTCACAGCAGCGAGGGGAGTTACTTCACCATACGCTTGGCGACGGCGAGTTCCGTCATTTTTACCATATGAGTGAGCCGATCACCGCGGCACAGGCAATATTGACCGAGCAAAATGCCTGCTATGAAATCGATCGGGTGCTCACCACCATGCTGCGGGAACGTCGTCCAGGCTACCTGATGGTGCCTGCTGACGTGGCAAAAAAAGCCGCCACGCCGCCTGTAAACGCTCTCACGCTGCAGCCTGCTGACGCGGATAACGCCTGCCTGAAGGCGTTTCGTGACGCCGCCCGGGTCCGCCTTGCGATGGCTCAACGAACGGCGCTGCTTGCTGATTTCCTGGTGCTGCGCCACGGGCTGAAGCCCGCGCTGCAGAAATGGGTGAAAGAAGTGCCGATGGCGCACGCCACCATGCTGATGGGCAAAGGGATTTTTGACGAGCGTCAGGCCGGCTTTTACGGGACGTACAGCGGCTCCGCGAGTGCTGCACCGGTTAAAGAGGCGATTGAAGGGGCCGACACGGTGCTGTGCATCGGGACGCGTTTTACCGATACGCTAACCGCCGGGTTTACGCACCAGCTCACCGCGGCGCAGACGATAGAAGTGCAGCCTCACGCTTCCCGCGTGGGCGACGTCTGGTTCACGGGTATCCCGATGATCCAGGCCATTGAGACCCTGGCAGAGCTGTGCAAAGAGCATGTGCACGACAGCCCCGCGCCATTCGTCAACAACGATATCGCGTGGCCGACTGAGGGCGGCTCGCTTACACAGGAGAGCTTCTGGAGCACGCTACAAACCTTCATTCGCCCCGGCGACATTATTCTGGCCGATCAGGGCACCTCTGCCTTCGGCGCAATCGACCTTCGCCTGCCGGCGGAGGTGAATTTCATCGTTCAGCCGCTGTGGGGATCGATTGGCTACACGCTTGCTGCGGCCTTTGGCGCGCAAACGGCGTGCCCAAACCGACGCGTCATTGTGTTGACGGGAGACGGCGCGGCGCAGCTGACCATTCAGGAGATGGGCTCCATGCTGCGCGATAAGCAGCGCCCGGTTATTCTGGTGCTGAACAACGAGGGGTATACGGTTGAGAGGGCAATCCACGGGCCGGAGCAGCGGTATAACGATATTGCGCTGTGGAACTGGACGCAGATCCCGCAGGCGCTCAGCCTGGATCCTCAGGCCGAGTGTTATCGAGTCAGTGAAGCGGAGCAGCTCGCGGACGTGCTGGAAAAAGTCGCGCACCACGAGCGGCTATCACTGATCGAAGTGATGTTGCCGAAAGCGGACATCCCGCCGCTGCTGGGCGCCATCACCAGGGCGCTGGAAGCGCGAAATAACGCCTGATCATTTGTCGTTACGCCAGGCCATCATCATCGGTTTGCCCGCCAGCAGGAGCCAGGCGGGCAACATCACAATACACAACAGCGGGAGCAGCGTGGTGTCAGGAACGACCACGGCGGCCATAAACAGGCTCAGCCACGCATCACGCGTTACCACCAGCACCAGCCCCAGAATGGAGCACGAAACGGTGATCGCCGCCGGTACGGCATCAACATGCTCGTGCAGCATCAGCCCCAGCGCAACGCCGACAAATACCGCCGGGAAGATGCGCCCGCCGCGAAAACCGCAGGCTGCTGCCACCACCAGCGCCGCCAGTTTTATCACCGCAAACAGCAGATAATCAGAGACGCTAAAGACCTGGCTGAAGGCCAGCTGCTGCATCTCGTCCAGACCCTTAAAGAGAGTTACCGTTCCGCCGATCGCCCCCAGCGTGCCCAGCACAAAGCCGCCGACGCCCAGAATGAGCACAGGATGCTTCAGTCTGTGCATCAGCCGATGCAGGCGGGGAAGGCACCAGACCGCCACCATCCCCAGCGCAATGGCGATGGCAACCACGATCGCACCGCTGAAAATATCGGCGATCTGCATCTGACCATAATGGGGGAGGGAGAGCGAGAAATGGGGATGGAAGAACATGCTGGTGGTAAGCGCACCCGCGGCGGCGGCCATCAGTGGCGCAAACAGTTTGTCCCAGAGCGGGACGTCGTTATTGCTGCTGAGCGTCTGAGAAAAAATCAGCGCAGCAGCCACGGGGGTACCAAACAGCGCGCCGATGGTGCCTGCTGATGCCAGAATGGTCCAGTCCAGCGCGCCCACGCGAGGAAAAACGCGCGCGCCGAGAAAAACCGCCAGCGCGATGTTAACGGACATGATGGGGTGCTCTGGCCCGAGGCTAACGCCGCCCGCGAGGCCGATAATCAGCGCGATGATCAGCCCCGGCAGCGCCGAAGGCGAAACAGGCGCACCGATCAAGGGTTCCTGTGCCGGGTCAGGCCCCGCGTGGCCGGGGCTAAAGCGAATCACCAGACCCACCGCGATACCGGTCAGCGTCAGCATGAAAATAATCCATGCGGGAGAATCCATACTGACGCCCAGGGTGGCCGGGAGTGCTGTCCACAACATCGTCTGGAGAACCGACGCAATTTTCATGACGACGATGAGCACCAGGCTTGAGGCAACGCCAATAATCAAGGCCGGGATTGCCAACACCAGCATGGTTCTGGCTCGCGGGTGGAGCATGATGATTTCCTTGTAGAAAACGGTATTTCGTTACTTTGCACAATCAGCCTTATGGCAATAGTGCAAAAGGTGCTGAAACGGTAAAGTTATTCTGTGACGAAGATCGATAATCGTGGGGGCAGTCACCTTCTGGTCGTTGTTGTTATCACGCCTTGAATTTACAGTGTCCCAAAGATTTATTCTGACTTTAGCGGAGCAGTAGAAGAATGACAAAGTATGCTTTGGTAGGTGACGTGGGCGGCACCAACGCGCGCCTTGCGCTATGCGATGTGAATAGCGGCGAAATTTCTCAGGCCAAAACCTATTCAGGGCTGGACTACCCGAGCCTGGAAGCCGTGGTTCGCGTCTATCTGGACGAACACAAGGTGAGCGTGGAAGACGGGTGTATAGCGATTGCCTGCCCGATCACCGGCGACTGGGTAGCGATGACCAACCATACGTGGGCGTTTTCCATTGCCGAGATGCAGAAAAATCTCGGATTTTCCCATCTTGAGATCATTAATGATTTCACTGCCGTTTCGATGGCGATCCCGATGCTCAAGCCAGAGCATTTGATCCAGTTTGGCGGCACTGCGCCGGTGGAAGGCAAACCGATCGCCGTATACGGTGCCGGCACCGGTCTGGGCGTGTCGCATCTGGTGCATGTCGATAAGCGCTGGGTCAGCCTGCCGGGTGAAGGCGGCCACGTGGACTTTGCGCCGAACAGCGAGGAAGAGGGCATTATTCTCGAAGAGCTGCGGGCTGAAATTGGCCACGTTTCTGCCGAGCGCGTGCTTTCCGGCCCGGGCCTGGTAAACCTGTACCGTGCGATTGTAAAATCAGACGGGCGTTTGCCTGAAAACCTGCAGCCGAAAGACGTCACCGAGCGCGCGCTGGCGGACAGCTGTATCGACTGTCGTCGCGCCCTGTCGCTGTTCTGCGTCATCATGGGACGTTTTGGCGGTAACCTGGCGCTGAATCTTAGCACCTTTGGCGGCGTCTATATTGCGGGTGGGATCGTGCCGCGCTTCCTCGACTTCTTTAAAGCCTCCGGTTTCCGCGGCGGCTTTGAGGATAAAGGGCGTTTCCGAAGCTATGTGCAGGACATTCCTGTCTATCTGATTGTGCACGATAACCCGGGCCTGCTGGGCTCCGGCGCGCACCTGCGTCAGGTCCTGGGCCAGATCCTCTGATGTTTTTACCCTCTCCCGCGGGAGAGGGTAGGCCTTAAAGGTGCATCAGCTGGCGAAACTCTTTCACCTTGCTGCGGCTTACCGGCACCTGAAAATCGAGATCTTTCAAACGTAAAATGTAGGTGTTATTAAACCAGGGCTCGATCTCGCGAATTTTGTTCAAATTGACGCAGAATGAGCGGTGGCAGCGGAAGAAGTGCGCTGCCGGCAGCTTGCTGCAAAACTCCGTAATGTTCATCGCCATCACGTACGATTCGCGCCGCGTGTAGACAAACGTCATCTTTTCATGGGCTTCGGCGTAATAGATATCGTCGATTGGCGTGACGATGATGCGCTCATCTTTTACCAGATTGATGGTGTCATTTTCACGCACGGCCGGGCCTGCGCTAAGGGGGGTTGCCTGCTGTTGCCATGCTGCTTCGAGCTTCTGCAGCATGCTGACAATCCGCGACTCCTGGTAAGGCTTAAGAATGTAGTCAAACGCCTCCAGTTCGAACGCCTCTACCGCATGTTCTTTCCAGGCGGTGACGAACACAATAAACGGCTTATGGGCAAACTGATTAATGTTTTGCGCCAGCAGCACGCCGTCCAGCGACGGAATATTGATGTCGAGAAAAATGGCGTCAACCCGGTTGTGCTGTAAAAACTTCAGCACGTCCAGACCGTCGTCAAAGGTGCCTACAATCTCCATCTGGCTGTGCGTTTTAATCAGCCAGCTCAGCTCCTGTTGAGCCAGAATTTCATCTTCTACGATGATGACTTTCATGTGTTACTCCGGCCTACGGCAACAAGGATATCGGTGCATGAACGGCGGTGCGGTCATGCGGGACGTAAAAAGCGATCTCTGTGCCGGGCTCAAGACGGCGAATATGTAGACCTTCGCCATACAGCAGCTTGACCCGATGATGGACGTTCAACAAACCAATCTTGTTGCCAGGCATTTCGTTAGATTCTACGCGCTCAACGACTTTCGGGTCGATGCCGTGGCCGGTATCGCGTACCGCAATACGGACTCGGTTGCCGCTTTCCGTCACGCCGATCGTCACCACGCCTTTCCCTTTGCAGGGCTGGATACCATGGACAATGGCGTTCTCAACCAGCGGCTGGATCAGCAGGCTTGGGATCACGCAGTTGACCTCTTCATCAATATCGTAAATGACGGTGAGTTTGTCGCCGAAGCGGGCCTGCTCAATCGCGATGTAATCTTTAATCTGGTACAGCTCTTTTTTGATGTCGATCTGCTCGTCGTCCTTCAGCTCAATGTTGTAGCGCAGATAGCGTGACAGATTAAAAATAAGCTGGCGCGCGGTGTCCGGATTTAGCCGAATGGACGAGGAGATGGCGTTCAGCGCGTTAAACAGAAAATGGGGATTTATTTTGCTCTGCAGCGCGCGCAGCTCTGCCTTATTTGCCATCTCGCGCAGCTGCTCGGCGCGTGAAACCTCAAGCTGGGTAGAAATAATCTGCGACAGGCCAATCGCCATCTCCTGAAGCGAAGAGGTGATCTGGTGGGCGTGGCAGTAATAAATCTTCAGCGTGCCGGTCACTACGCCTTTTTCCCAAAGGGGGATCACCAGCATGGAGTGAATTTCCGGGGTTCTGTGGGCTTCATCATTGTTTTTAATGATGATTTTACCGTAGTTGATCGACTGTCTGGTCGTTGGGCTAATGGTATCGTCGTTGTCCTGATAGTTATGTTCGCCCACACCGACGTAGGCCAGCACGTGGTCGATATTGGTGATGGCGACGGCATCGGCGTGGATATCCCGGCGGATGATATCGCAAACCTGACGCAGCGATTCGGCGTTAACGTGGCGGAAAAGCGGCAGCGTTTTGTTGGCAATGTCCAGCGCCAGCTTGGCCTGACGGGCGGCGCTGGCCTCTTTTTCCCCTTCAACGCTTTGCACCAGCAGCACGATAAAGCCGATGCAGACGCTGCCGAGGATCATCGGAATGCCGATTTTTGAGACGATATCCAGGCCCAGCGCGGTGGTTGGCGCCCAGACGACCACCAGAATCATGGTCAACGTTTCACACACCATGCCCGCGATGATCCCCGCCCGCCAGCGCTGCTTTTTCGGGATTTTGCGGTTAATCCAGCCGGAAAGTATCCCGGCAATAATGCTGGTAATGAAGCACGGAATGGCCGTCACGCCGCCAATATCAATCAGGTAACGGTGCGTGCCGGCGATAATACCGGTGATAATCCCGACCCACGGGCCGAACAAAATCCCGCCGGACATCACGGCGATGATTCGCACGTTAACCAGTGAACCTTCTACCGGAACGCCGGACCAGGTGCTGAACAGGGCGAACAGGGAAAAAATGGCCGTTACTGCCAGCAGCTCCTTTGGCGAGTGCGCAGACTTGTGCAGAAGCTCGCGAAACAGGCGGATGCGAATGAGGAAGAACAGGCAGATCAGCATTAATGCCGCACGGTCAAATACCGCGAGGAGCATATCGAAGATTTCGTGCACGAGTGAACCTGGGAAAACGGGAAAAAACTATGATAAAAAACCTGGCGCGTAATAACCAGCTATCAGTCCTGTTTATCAAATGGGGAAAACCATAATTTCCAAAGGGGATAGTCGGTGTGTGCCTGACTAGCCCCGCAGTGCGAAGCGTGAAGGGCTGAGAGGTAATAATCTTGATAACATCATGTTAAGCAACTGATATTAAAATTTGTTTTTCGCCAGACTGCTTCCGGTTTTATCGCCAGGGGCTTTCCCGTTTTAGGGCCAAATCTTTTTTTTTGCTCACCCTCTCGACAGCGGGATTTTATTCAGGTTATTTTCTAAGCATGCCACATGCGTGGCAGCGTCGCTCGGACGGTCCGGGCGCTAACGTAATCTGAGGAATCTATGGCTGAATTCAGTCCTGAACGCCGCTTCACGCGTATCGATCGTCTCCCTCCTTATGTTTTCAACATCACTGCTGAACTGAAAATGGCTGCGCGTCGGCGCGGCGAAGATATTATCGACTTCAGCATGGGTAACCCTGACGGCCCTACGCCGCCGCATATCGTAGAGAAACTCTGTACGGTTGCCCAGCGTCCCGATACGCATGGCTACTCGACGTCCCGCGGCATTCCTCGTCTGCGTCGGGCTATTTCGCGCTGGTATCAGGATCGCTATCAGGTGGATATCGACCCTGAGAGCGAAGCGATTGTCACCATTGGTTCAAAAGAGGGGCTGGCACACCTGATGCTGGCAACCCTGGATCACGGCGATACCGTGCTGGTGCCAAACCCGAGCTACCCCATTCATATCTATGGTGCGGTAATCGCCGGGGCGCAGGTGCGTTCTGTGCCGCTGGTGGAAGGCGTTGATTTCTTCAACGAGCTGGAACGTGCGATCCGTGAAAGCTACCCAAAACCCAAGATGATGATCCTTGGTTTTCCGTCAAACCCAACCGCACAGTGCGTAGAGCTCGAATTCTTCGAAAAGGTGGTCGCCCTGGCTAAACGGTATGACGTGCTGGTGGTTCACGATCTTGCCTATGCCGATATTGTCTACGACGGCTGGAAGGCACCTTCCATTATGCAGGTGCCGGGAGCCCGCGACGTGGCGGTCGAATTTTTCACGCTGTCCAAAAGCTACAACATGGCGGGCTGGCGCATTGGTTTCATGGTCGGTAACAAAACGCTGGTGAATGCACTGGCGCGCATTAAGAGTTATCACGACTACGGGACATTTACCCCGCTGCAGGTGGCCGCAATTGCCGCGCTGGAAGGCGATCAGCAGTGCGTGCATGATATTGCCGCCCAGTATAAACGCCGTCGCGACGTGCTGGTGAAAGGCCTGCACGAGGCTGGATGGATGGTCGAAATGCCGAAAGCGTCGATGTACGTCTGGGCGAAAATACCTGAGCCCTACGCGGCAATGGGTTCGCTGGAGTTTGCCAAGAAGCTGCTGCAGGACGCTAAAGTGTGCGTCTCTCCGGGGATCGGTTTTGGTGATTATGGTGACACGCACGTCCGATTCGCGCTGATCGAGAACAGCGACCGAATCCGCCAGGCGGTGAGGGGAATAAAAAGCATGTTCCGGGCCGACGGGCTTCTCTCGTCGAAAAGCGTTGCAGAACATCACGAACCGTAACCCACATACAAAAACAGGCGCCAAAGGCGCCTGTTTTTTTGACTGCATGTTTTTACTAAATCATCAGGGCAAAAGTTCCGGCCCAGACCAATACAATCACCGAAATGCCCATAAAGAAATATTTCACGTTTCATCGCTCCGCGTATCTTTTGGTACGCATTGAAAAACAGAGTCCACCTGATTATAGAGAGCTGAAATCGGGTTAAGAGGGAAATGAGAATTATCCCGCAGTACCTCAGACTCCAGCTCAGAATTCTGTGCTATCCCATTGCCAGACGGCGCTAATGTACGCCTAAATATGAGGGGTGGCAAGATCCCTTTTTTTAAATAATTTCCTACACTTACGGGTGTCGTGGAACGGCGACAGTTTGATTTCAGAACGCAATAAATTCACTTTGAGCGACGAAGGAAAAAGGCGGTAACGCAGAGTGATTACAGGTGGTTGAAAAGGTTAGTTTCTTAGCGAAACTAACCTTTCACAGAATTAGATATAGAGAGAGGATTCGCCAAGCGGGCGGGTTTTGAAGCGGCGGTGCATCCACAGATACTGCTCGGGCGCACGCATAATTTCCATTTCGATGACTTTATTAATAAACGCCGCGGCTTCGCACTCGTTTTCCGGATAGTTAGCCATCTCCGGAGAGATGTGCAGACGGTAGCCTGACCTGTCCGCCTTTCTCACCATCGTCACGGTTAACATGGCCGCACCCGACAGGCGTGAAATCACAAACGTGCCGTTAGTCGTAGCGACGTTTTTAACCGCAAAGAAGGGAGCAAAGCTGCTGCCTTTACGTCCGTAATCCTGATCTGGCGCAAACCAGACGGCTTCGCCTTTCTTCAGGGCGCTTACCATGCCGCGCAGGTTGTTGCGGCTGATCATGGCCTTATTGGAACGCATCCGTCCGCGCGTCTGCACCCACTCCATGACCTGGCTGTTGTGCGGGCGGTAGGTTGCCATCATCGGCTGGCAAAGGCCCATCACACGGCCGCCGAGTTCAAGGGACATAAAGTGCACCCCAACAACCATGACGCCGCGGTTTTGCGCCTGAGCGCGTTTCAGGTTATCCAGACCTTCAACATCAAACCATTTACGGACGCGTTCATCAGGCCAGAACCACGCCATGCCGGTTTCGAGCAATGCCATGCCGATGGATTTGAAGTTTTCTGCGATCAGCTTTTCGCGCTGTGCCGCATTGTAATGAGGGAAGCAAAGCTCAAGATTTTTACGGGCGATAGATTCACGACGTTTAAGGAAGTGACGTGATGTACTGCCCAGCTTCGAACCCAGTATACGAATTACCGGGTAAGGCAGCTGGACCAGAAGCCAAAGGACGCCGAGACCAAACCATGTAAACCAGTAACGCGGGTGCAAAAACGCGCGTTTGAAAGTGGATTGAGACAAATTAGTGAACCTATGTAAAGCCTGTGAAAGTATCGCGATGAAAGCGATACCACGTTTCAATTAGACCGTAAGACAAGGTCATGGTTGCAGGCTTTACCGAACTTTACGGCGTTACCTGGCCATTACTGACATTGGGCGGGCAGTATAATGTAACACCCTTATACGATATGTGTCATCAGCCGTTTTTGATTAAAAAAGCGGCATTTCAAGAGGCAATTGATTTTCTTGTTTTTATAATAAAGGTAACACTCCCCCCTGAAGAGAGCCTTTAGTGGAAACCTACTTAAAAACGGTAAAAGATGAGTGGATGCAGCTCATCACTGAAACCGATCCCCATGTTCATCAGATTGCGGCTGAACTTGCGCAGGTTCACGCGCCGGCGCTGATCGGTGAGTTTTACCGTGTCGTACTTGCCGATCCCAACGTCGCTGAATTTTTAACTACTGAGCAGGTTGAACGCCAGCTAAGAGAAGCGCTCTGCCGCTGGCTGGTGGACGTCCTTTCCTGCAGCACGGATCAGGTTGAAGAGCAGATGCGCGCCCAGCAGCGCGCTGCGGATGTTCACGCCCGTATTGGTATCTCGGTCGACCTGGTGGAAATGGGTTTTCGGGTGCTGAAGAAACTGCTGCTGCCGCTCATCACCGGGATCCCTCATTCCTCTGAAGTGAAGCTGAAACTGTACCATTACGCTGTTAACAGTATCGACCTTGCTATGGAGGTGATGTCGCGTGCATATGTCTTCAGCGAGAATAATGCGGCGAAGGAGGATGAAAACTACCGAATCTTTTCGCTGATGGAAAATGCCGAAGAGGAGAAGGAGCGACAGACGGCCGCGCTGCTTTCATGGGAAATGACGCTCCTCTATAAAGTGATGCTGAACTCCAGCATCGGTAACAGTTTGCCGCTGGGTCAGTCTGATTTCGGACTGTGGTTTAGCCATAAAGGGCGTCACTACTTCAGCGGCATTGCTGAAGCCGGACACATCTCGCGCCTGATTCAGGAGTTTGACGACGCGTTTAATGCCATCCGCCTTTCTGACCAGGGAATTGGCAATAAGCCACTTCGGGTCAAGTTTCTCCAGCAAACCCGGAACACGCTGTCGCAGATCGTAACGCTGTTGCGCGAACTGTTCGACGAAGTCTCCCGACACGAAGTGGGAATGGATGTACTGACTCGTCTGCTTAACCGACGCTTTCTGCCAACCATCTTTAAACGCGAGATTATCCACGCCACGCGAGCCGGAACGTCGCTTTCGACGTTGCTTATTGATGTCGATAAGTTCAAGCAGATAAACGACACCTGGGGGCACAATACCGGGGATGATATTCTGCGAAAAGTCTCCGGTGTCTTTTATGACCATGTTCGCACCTGCGATTACGTATTTCGTTACGGCGGCGATGAGTTCCTCATCGTGCTGACGGAGCTCAACGAGGCAGATTCGCTGCGTATCGCGGAGCGGATCCGGCGGCGCGTAGAAAAAATTAAGGTTACCTCCCCGGATGGCGACCTTATACCCCTCTCTCTTTCTATTGGCGTGGCGATGTTCAATGGACATCCTGACTACGAACGGCTGATTCAGGCAGCAGATGAAGCGCTGTACGGCGCGAAACGGCGTGGACGTAACTGTGTTGAACTGTGGAAAGCAACCTTGTAACGGTCTTTCGAAAGAGAACGCTCGCTGGTAAAGTGAGCAACCGAAACTGAGATATAACCGTAAGGGACTGCAGGTGGCCGGACGCGTTGAATACCAGATTGAAAAGTACAGCTTCACGGAAGCGAGCGAATCCGCACGGCTGAGCCGCCAGTGGGCCGATGTGCTTGTTGAATGTCAGGAGAACAGAGCGGGCGCAGAAGAACGGCTGCGTATAGCGTTACTGAACGTGGACTATATTACCAGTTTTGAACTCCCCTTCAGGCTGCTGCTCACCCGCACGCCGCAGCTGATTGCCGGTTTACGGGAGGAACTGCAGATCGGCCAGAAGAACGTCATTTTTAACGGCAAACGCTTTGGCTGCGTATGGAGCCTGAAGAGCGATTTAAGCGCCATACCTGATGAGTATCACTACCGGCTTACAACGCGCATCCGTCGAATTGAAGAGGCCGGGGCAACCGAAGCGCCTTTCCGGCAAATTGCTCAGCAGGTTAAACCCCCGCGGGAGCGCCTGAAGCTGGCGCTTGACAGCGGGCTGGCCGTCACAGCACTGGACGGGCTTTTTTGGTTTGGCATTCAGCGTATTGCTGCCGATGTGCAAAGGCTCAGAAAAACAGGCATGAAGATAACGACGTCAGAAATCGATGTTTATGAGAATTTGACCGGCACGAACCGCCGTATTCCGGTTTACCAGTCTGTACTGGAGTGAATGGGGTAGGGCTCGGGTGTCCTCTGCAATTATCCTGTCATGCAAAATAGCGCTCACTGAATCTGCGTTCCCATACTAAACCCTGGCAGCGTAAGGCCGGGAGTGTGTCTGCGCGTAATTTTTCCTTATCCTTCGCATAAACAGTTACTTTCTTCCCCTTTAATCTCTTTCTGATCTAAAACCCTATCTTTGAAAATGCATGGATGTTTTCACTTTCCTGATATTGATCTAAATCAATTTAAGATCATTTTATTAACAATTCTCCGTCCATTTTAACTGCTGCGGCATAAATGTTTGTTTTGTGTATTGGTGGTAGTTCATTTTACTGACATGGCAGTGCAATTCTCTATTAACATTTAGTGGAAAATTCTTAAGAAATTTCTTATGGCCGATGAATGATCGGTGAATTTGATCTTGAGTCGATCATTGTTCTATTATCTGCTGTAAATAGTTCTTGTCTGAAAGTGTGCACAGCGATAAACCGAGGGATGATGAAATGGCTGATAGTTTCCAAAATGAAGTGCCAAAGGCACGTATTAATCTAAAACTTGACCTGCATACGGGGGGCGCGAGCAAGAAAACTGAGCTCCCCCTGAAATTACTGGTAGCGGGCGACTTCAGTAATGGTCAGGAGGCTGCACCACTGTCTGAACGCAAAAAAGTTAATCTGAATAAAAATAACTTTGACTCCGTGCTTTCCGAATATTCCCCAAAAGTAAATCTCACCGTTAAAAACACGCTGGCTGATGACGGCAGCGAAGACAATATAAGCCTGACTTTCCAGAGCATGAAGGATTTCACTCCGGAGCAGGTTTCCCGGCAAATCCCCCAGCTGAAGGCGATGCTTTCCATGCGCAACCTGCTTCGCGATTTAAAGGCAAACCTGCTGGACAACCAGGCTTTCCGCAAAGAGCTGGAAAAAATTCTGCTCGACCCGGCATTAAGCGCAGAACTTCGCTCAGAGCTGTCTGCCCTGGCCCCGAAACAGCCATAACGGTCACGATGATTTAACGGATTAATAAGGAAGATGTTGATGTCTGTAAAAAATGAGAATGCCGTAGGTGGCGAAAGCGTGGTGCTGGAACGTCCTGCTGCGGGCGGGGTTTATGCCTCCCTGTTTGAAAAAATCAACCTGAACCCGGTATCTGAGTTGAGCGCGCTGGATATCTGGCAGGACGCGCAGGCGATGTCGGATGCGACTGCGGATGAACGTTTAACGGCCGGCATGCAGGTGTTCCTGGAGTGCCTGACTAAATCGGGCTCAAAGGTTGAAAAACTCGACAAAAACCTGATTGACCATCATATCGCAGAGCTGGACTACCAGATTAGCCGTCAGCTTGATGCTGTCATGCACAGCGAAGAATTCCAGGCGGTAGAAAGCCTGTGGCGCGGTGTGAAATCCCTGGTCGACAAAACCGATTTCCGGCAGAACGTGAAGGTTGAACTGCTGGATATGTCCAAAGATGACCTGCGTCAGGACTTCGAAGACAGCCCGGAAATCATCCAGAGCGGGCTGTATAAACATACCTATATTGATGAGTATGATACCCCGGGTGGAGAGCCGATTGCTGCGCTGATTTCCGCCTACGAATTTAATGCCTCTGCGCAGGATATCGCGCTCCTGCGCAACATTTCAAAGGTCTCTGCTGCTGCCCACATGCCGTTTATCGGCTCCGCGGGACCGAAATTCTTCCTGAAAGACAGCATGGAAGAAGTGGCGGCCATCAAGGATATCGGTAACTATTTCGATCGCGCTGAATACATCAAGTGGAAATCCTTCCGCGAGACGGACGATTCCCGCTATATCGGTCTGGTGATGCCGCGCGTGCTGGGTCGCCTGCCTTATGGTCCGGACACCGTGCCGGTGCGCAGCTTTAACTACGTTGAAGAAGTAAAAGGCCCTGATCACGACAAATACCTGTGGACGAACGCCTCGTTTGCGTTCGCCTCTAACATGGTGCGCAGCTTCATCAACAACGGCTGGTGTGTGCAAATCCGTGGCCCGCAGGCCGGTGGTGCCGTTCAGGACCTGCCTATTCATCTGTACGATCTGGGCACCGGCAATCAGGTGAAGATCCCGTCAGAAGTGATGATCCCGGAAACACGCGAATTTGAGTTCGCCAACCTCGGTTTCATTCCGCTGTCCTACTACAAAAATCGCGATTACAGCTGTTTCTTCTCGGCGAACTCCACGCAGAAACCGGCCCTGTATGACACCGCCGATGCGACGGCCAACAGCCGTATCAATGCGCGTCTGCCATACATCTTCCTGCTGTCCCGCATTGCGCACTACCTGAAGCTTATCCAGCGCGAGAATATCGGTACGACGAAAGACCGTCGTCTGCTGGAGCTGGAGCTCAACACCTGGGTGCGCAGTCTGGTCACCGAAATGACCGACCCGGGCGACGAGCTGCAGGCTTCGCACCCGCTGCGTGACGCGAAAGTGGTAGTGGAAGACATTGAGGATAACCCGGGCTTCTTCCGCGTGAAGCTGTATGCGATCCCGCATTTCCAGGTGGAAGGGATGGACGTCAACCTGTCGCTGGTTTCCCAGATGCCGAAGGCGAAATCGTAAGCTAAGGCAGGAAGCCAATGAAAACGGAACAACCGTTATGGGGCAGGGGCGTTATGGTCTCTCCCCAGCACTTCCAGCAACAGGCCGCATATGCGGCCTGGTCTGCGGAATGCATCGCCCGACTGGGTCTCTCCCATCCCTGGGGAATGATTGAGGCTGCTTTCGAACCGGATGCACTGAAACTGGGCCGCCTGCAGGCCCGTCGTCTGCACATCCGTTTCCCCGATGGCACGCTTATCGACACGGATAATGCTGACGACCTGCCGCCGGTGCTGGCGCTTGAGGGCGTGTCACAGGAAGTGGTGGTGGTTCTGGCGCTTCCGCTGCTGAGGGCGAACGGCGGCAACTGCCTTAAACCTGATGAGGTAGCCGAGCGCCCTGTGCGTTATCGCCAGCGCTGGCGGGATGTCCGCAACACCTTCGGGGAAGATACCCGCCAGATTGCGGTGATGCGCCCGGAGCTGACGCTGCGGTTTGCACATCAGAAAAACAGCGATTACCTGACCTGCCCGGTCGCCCGCCTGCAGCAGGATTCGCAGGGGGTGTGGTTACTGGATGAAACATTTCTCCCCCCGCTCCTTACCATCCAGGGCAGCCGCTGGCTGGTAACTCAGCTGGAACAGCTGATGACGCAGCTGCGGGCCCGTCTGAGTCGCCTGATGGACATGCGTCGTGAAAGTAACGAGCGCATGGCCGATTTTGCCGTGGCAGATGTGTCTCTGTTCTGGCTGCTCAATGCCCTGAACAGCGCAGAACCCGTGCTAGGACAGTTTCAGCGTCACCCGCAAAGTCCACCTGAGCGTCTGTATCCAGAACTGGCACGCCTTGCGGGTAGCCTGCTGACCTTCTCGCTGGAACACCAGGTGAGTGCCATTCCTGTCTGGCAGCATGAGCAGTTGAATAACGTCTTCCCGCCGCTCTTTGACCTACTGGGCGACCTGCTGGAAGCCAGCCTGCCGTCGCGGGTGGTGGCGATTGAGCTTGAGCATGATGCCCGGCTTCACTTCTGGCAGGCCCGTCTGCATGACCCACGTCTGCGCGAAGGGGTGGATTACTACCTCTCCGTACGTTCACCGATGCCGGTGGCACAGCTGCAGGAGCAGTTCCCGCGCCAGTGCAAGGTCGGCAGCCCCGATCATGTCAGGAGTATCGTCAATTCTTCACGGGTGGGTGTGCCGCTGACGCCGCTGCGTCACGTGCCGGCCGCCATTCCACTGCGTCTGGAAAACCAGTATTTCAGCCTCGATGTCTCTCATCCTCTGGCCAGCGAAATGCTTCAGGGCGGCACCTGTATGTTTTACGTTCCGGGCATGCTCGGCGAGCCTGAACTTGAACTCTTTGCGGTACTGAGAACATGAGTGAGCCTAAACGCAGTAATGCTGCGTCGATTGATATTGATGCCCTGCTGCAGGACACCTGGCTGCAGGTAATCAGCCTGCGTCACGGTCCAGCATTTCAGGATGGAGAAGGGCGCACGTTGTGGGAGCGCTGCATTGCTGATGTTGAGCGTGTGCAGCGTGAGCTGAAAGCGAGCGAACTCGATGAGGCCAGCTGTCAGCATATTCTCACTGCACAGTGCGCGCTGCTTGACGAAGCCGTCAAAGGTCGCGGTGTGGAGGATGATGCCTGCGTGCAGTGGTATGACATACCCCTGCAGGGACACTTCCTCGGCACCATGGATGCCGGTGATACGCTGTGCGATCGGATGCGCGATGTGCTGCGTGAACCGGCGCCTGACCATGCTGTCGTGACCTGCTTCCAGCGGATCATGATGCTGGGGTTCCTCGGCAGTTTCCGCTCGCTAAACGATCCGGAGCGCCAGAAACTCGTCAACGCGCTCGGAGAACATGTCACGCCGTTCAGCTATCCACAAACCCACCCGATCCTTGCAGAAAGCAGAGCCGGACGGGGAATGGGGGGATGGCTGGCGTCATGGCCCGTGCGTATCGGCCTGAGCCTGGTGGTAGTCGCTGCACTCTGGTGGGGACTGGATCACTGGCTGGATCAGACGCTGTTGAGCCTGCTGCCGGGAGCTGTGAAATGAGTCCTGCACAACAGCGCGGGCTTGCGCTGTGGGCCGCCCTGCTGAGTGCAGTGGTCTGCCTGGGGTTCCTGCCGGGTGCCCGCCTGGTTTCTGTGCTCACTCTGCTGGTGGTGCTGGGGCTTATTCTGGCGTTCTGGATTGTTGCCAGTCGTCGTACGGGGCATGACGTCACCCTGTGTCTGGACGATCTCCCCGAAGCCACTTACCGGCATCCCGTGGTGCTGGTCTGTGGCGATCTGCCGCTGGCATGTATGCAGCGGTCTCCGGTGCTCACTGTCACGCAGGGATGCTGGATCCGCGTTGAGGATCATCAGGATCTGGAGCAGGTAGCCCGCCAGGTACTGTGGTTAAGACCTGACTGGGGTCGCCAGCTGTCGGTGATGGTCAGCATCTGTCCGCAAAAACACGCCGACAGCGAAGCCCTGACCAGCCGCCTGCTGGCTCTGCGCTGGCAAATCAGCAAACTGCGTAAAGAAAGCGGTCATTCTGTGCCGCTGATTCTGAATGGTCAGGTTGGCAGCGCGATGACGAACGATCTGCTCTGGCAGGCGGCTATCCCGGGGGAAGGCGTGAGGGTGTGGCGTGAGTCTTCAGCGCCGAGTTCAATCGCTGCATGGGTGACAACCGGTGGGACCCCTGCGATGCAACAGCAGGTGCTGATGAACAGCCTGATGAGCTGGTTCCATCAGCACGTCAAAGCTGTCTTTATGGATGAGAACCCCGACGTTCCTGTGATTGCACCTGGCGCTGTGCTGTGGGGATTGGGACCGATCCTTGCCGGAAGTCTGGCCACATCGGCCTGGACGGTGTGGCTTTCCCGTCACACTGCGATGCAGCGGGTGACGGGCTGGCAGCCGGTGGGAACGGACAGTACGGTTATCTCGCCCTTCCCGGATTTTATCCTGCCGCTGCTGCCCGAAGGGCGAGGCCTGACGCCGCGTGGGCGAGCCTTCCGCTGTGCGCTCGGGATTTTCACGCTGGCGGCGATTGCAGCGCTGCTCAGCAGTGGCTGGAACAATCGCCAGCTGCTGCAGCGTGTGAGTTTCGATATTGCCCGCTATGACCGTATCCCGATGCATGATTTCGGCCCCAAAGCCGACGCCGTTGCCGTCCTGCGCGACGATGCAGCGCAGTTGGATGGCTGGGCGCGCAATGGCGTACCGGCCAGGTTAGGTCTCGGTCTGTATCAGGGCGAGCGTCTGCGCATGCCGGTGCTGGATGCAATCCGCTCGTATGTGCCGCCACCACCGCCGCCTGAACCGCAGCCGAAACCTGTACCGAAAATTGTCCGCCTCGACAGCATGTCGCTGTTCGATTCTGGCAAATCCGTGCTGAAAGCGGGTTCGACCAAAATGCTGGTGAATTCACTGGTCGGTATCAAAGCGAAGCCGGGCTGGCTGATTGTCGTGTCCGGGCATACCGATAACACCGGTAATCCGCAACTGAACCAGACGCTGTCACTCAGGCGTGCCGAAGCGGTGCGCGACTGGATGCGTGATACCGGTGATGTACCGGAAAGCTGTTTTGCGGTGCAGGGCTATGGCGAAAGCCGTCCGGTCGCAACTAACGACACCCCGGAAGGGCGTGCGCTCAACCGTCGTGTCGAAATCAGTCTGGTACCGCAGGCCAATGCCTGTCAGATACCCGACAAAACCCCAGCGTCATCGCAGGATGATGACGTTTCTCAACATTAATGGAGTAAATCCGATGGCAATTCCTGTTTATCTTTGGCTGAAAGACGACGGCGGCGCGGACATTAAAGGTTCTGTAGACGTTCAGGATCGTGAAGGCAGCATCGAAGTGGTTGCACAGCAGCATAACCTGTACATCCCGACCGACAACAACACCGGCAAGCTGACCGGTACCCGTATCCACACCCCGTTCCTGTTCACCAAGGAAATCGACTCCTCCAGCCCGTACCTCTACAAGGCTGTGACCACCGGTCAGACCCTCAAGTCTGCGGAATTCAAGTGGTACAAAATCAACGACGCGGGCCAGGAAGTGGAGTACTTCAACACCAAACTGGAAAACGTGAAAGTGGTGAAAGTGAATCCTGAAATGTATGACATCAAGGATCCATCTAAAGAGAAGCACAACCACCTTGAGCGCATTGAACTGCGTTACGAAAAAATCACCTGGACTTACAAAGACGGCAACATCATTCATTCCGATTCCTGGAACGAACGCGCCACCGCGTAAGCCCGATGCGGACAGGGCTTCCTGTCCGCAGTTTTTTGCTGAGTGCCTGAGAGGCAGGCACTCAGCAAAGAAAAATACAATCTGCCTGCCTGACCTTATGCGCTTTGGTGACAGCGAGGGGCGGTAGCGTGTCCAGGAACCGACAAAGAGAGAGACTCATGGAAAATCCAGCCATCCTGTTGCGACGTCTGAACCCTTACTGTGCCCGTGCGATGGAAGGCGCGGCGTCGCTCTGCCAGACCCGTACCCATGCGGAAATTTTGCCGGAGCACTGGCTGCTGAAGCTGCTCGAGCAGGGGGAAGGTGACCTGACGGTGCTGGCACGTCGCTACGAGTGGGACATGGATGCACTGTGGCAGGAGTTGCTCGGCTGGCTGGATAATCAACCGCGCTCGGTACGCAACCGTCCGCAGCTATCCGCCGATATTCAGAAACTGATGCAGGAAGCCTGGATGCAGGCCTCACTTGCCGGAGAAGAAAGTATCCGCAGCGTGCACCTGCTGATGGCGCTCACGGAAAACCCACGACTTGCTCACTGCGACGGTCTGTGGCCACTGCTGACGCTCGGGATGAGTCAGCTTTCCCGACTGCGCCCGCTGCTGGATGCACAGTCTGATGAACGCCCGGAGCTGCAGTTTGAGGCCGAACTGGCCCAGGAGCATGGCGGTGAGGTAGAGTTTGTTGGCCGCCCGGTTGGTGCTGAGCTGAAAGAGGGTGAACTGAACCCGGCGCTGCAAAATGCGCTGGATAAATTCACCCTCGACGTCACCGCCAAAGCGATAGAGGGCAAGATTGACCCGGTGTTCGGGCGTGACACCGAAATCCGCCAGATGGTGGATATTCTCTCGCGCCGTCGCAAGAACAACCCGATCCTGGTTGGCGAACCGGGCGTCGGTAAAACGGCGCTGGTCGAAGGTCTGGCGCTGCGAATTGCCGAGGGCAACGTCCCGGAATCTCTCAAGCCGGTGATCCTGCGCACGCTTGACCTCGGCCTGTTGCAGGCGGGCGCAGGCGTGAAAGGTGAATTTGAGCAGCGCCTGAAAAACGTCATCGACGCCGTGCAGCAGTCACCGGTGCCGATTTTGCTGTTTATCGACGAAGCCCACACTATTATCGGTGCCGGCAATCAGGCGGGCGGCGCGGATGCGGCCAACCTGCTCAAACCCGCTCTGGCCCGTGGCGAATTGCGGACCATTGCCGCGACCACCTGGTCTGAATATAAGCAGTACTTCGAACGCGATGCCGCGCTGGAACGTCGCTTCCAGATGGTGAAGGTCGACGAGCCGGACGACGAGACCGCCTGCCTGATGCTGCGCGGTCTCAAATCCCGCTATGCCGAGCACCATAACGTGCACATCACCGACGATGCGGTGCGCGCCGCGGTCACGCTGTCGCGCCGTTACCTGACCGGTCGCCAGCTGCCGGACAAGGCCGTTGACCTGCTGGATACCGCCGCGGCGCGTGTGCGTATGAGCCTCGATACGGTGCCTGAACAAATTGTGCATCTGAAAGCGCAGCTGACGGCGCTGGAACTGGAAGAGCAGGCGCTGCTGGAGGATATCGCCGCCGGCAGCAACCGTCATGGTGACCGCCTGGGTGCCATTGAGCAGCTGCGGACTGAACTGGAAGCGCGTATCGGGGAGCAGGAGGCGCGTTTCAGCCACGAAAAGGTGCTGGCACAGCAGCTGATGGCCAGTCGCCAGGACATCAGCCAGCAGGCTGAGATTTCCGACCTGCAACAGCAGCTCGAACAGGCCCAACAGGGCGACGTGCTGGTTCAGGTAGATGTGGACACCCGTACGGTCGCGAACGTGATTGCCGACTGGACAGGCGTGCCGCTCTCTTCCCTGATGAAAGACGAGCAGACCGAACTACTGACTCTGGAAAACGAAATCGGTAAACGCGTGGTCGGCCAGGATGTTTCCCTTAACGCTATCGCTCAGCGTCTTCGCGCGGCGAAAACCGGCCTCACTTCCGAAAACGGGCCGCAGGGTGTGTTCCTGCTTGTCGGTCCGAGTGGTGTAGGTAAGACCGAAACCGCGCTGGCGCTGGCGGATGTGCTGTATGGCGGCGAGAAATCCCTGATTACCATCAACCTCTCGGAATATCAGGAACCGCACACCGTTTCCCAGCTGAAAGGCTCCCCACCGGGCTACGTTGGCTACGGTCAGGGCGGCATCCTCACTGAAGCGGTGCGCAAGCGCCCGTACAGCGTGGTGCTGCTGGATGAAGTAGAAAAGGCGCACCGCGATGTGATAAACCTGTTCTATCAGGTGTTCGACCGTGGCTTTATGCGCGACGGCGAAGGGCGTGAAATCGACTTCCGCAATACCGTTATTCTGATGACCTCGAACCTCGGCAGCGATCATCTGATGCAACTTCTTGAAGAAAATCCGACAGCAACTGAAGGTGATTTGCAGGAAATGCTACGCCCGATTTTACGCGACCACTTCCAGCCCGCGCTGCTGGCCCGCTTCCAGACGGTGATTTATCGCCCTCTGGCCGAAGCGGCCATGCGTACCATCGTAGAAATGAAGTTGTCACAGGTCAGCAAGAGCTTGCATCGTCACTACGGCCTGACCACGCAGATTGATGAGAGTCTCTATGACGCGCTGACCGCCGCCTGCCTGCTGCCGGATACAGGGGCGCGCAACGTCGATAGCCTGCTCAACCAACAAATTCTGCCTGTGCTGAGCCAGCAGCTGCTGACCCACATGGCCGCCAAACAGAAACCACAGTCGTTATGCCTTAGCTGGAGCGAGGAAGAGGGGATCGGGCTGGAGTTTGACCGTACACAAGGAGTGCACGCATGAGCAGTAATCCCCCGATCAGATTCAGCCACAACCATCACCAGCTGTCGGTGAAGGGATGTGACGCAGAGCTCGATGTGCTGGCGTTTGAAGGCGATGAAGCCCTCAGCACGCCGTTCAGCTACCGCATTGAGTTCACCAGTTCTGACCATGCCATCAGCAAAGAGATGATGCTGATGAGAGCGGCCTCCCTGACGCTGCAGGCCCCGGTTGACCAGGGTTACGGCATCAAAATGCAGCAGGCCGTGCGCACCCTTCAGGGGGTGGTGAGCGGCTTCGAACGCCTTGGCACCTCGGCAGATGAAACCCGTTATGCCCTGACGCTTCAGCCACGCCTGGCGCTGCTTGACCGTTCGCACCAGAACGCGATTTATCAGGACATGTCGGTCCCGCAAATTGTGGAAAAAATCCTGCGCGAGCGTCACGGCATGCGCGGCCAGGATTTTCTGTTCTCGCTTGCAAAAGAGTACCCGCGCCGCGAGCAGGTGATGCAGTACGGCGAGGACGACCTGCGATTCATCACCCGCCTGCTGGGCGAGGTCGGCATCTGGTTCCGCTTTACCACCGACACGCGTCTGAACATCGACGTGGTGGAGTTTTACGACAGCCAGCAGGGGTATGAGAAAGGCCTCACGCTGCCGTCGGTGCCGCCGTCCGGCCAGCATTCGCAGGGCGTGGACTCGGTGTGGGAGATGGAGAGTCGCCACAGCGTGGTGCAGAAGCAGGTCAGCACCCGTGACTACAACTACCGCCAGGCCACGGAAGATATGAACGCCCGGGTGGACGCGACCCGGGGCGACAGCACCACATACGGCGATGCCTATCACTACGCCGACAACTACCTGACGCAGGGCAGCGCGTATGACCGCAGCCCGGCCCCGGAGTCCGGTGCGTTTTATGCCCGCATTCGACATGAGCGCTACCTGAATGGCCAGACGCTGACCCGGGCCATCACCAGCTGTCCGACGCTCTCTCCGGGCCAGGTGCTGAAAGTTACCGGTGGATACGAAGTGGCAGAGGTCTTTGCTCAGGGCGTGGTTGTCACGGCAATGCACAGCCACGCGCGGCGTGATGAGGACTTTGGCGTCAGGTTTGACGGCATCCCGGACAGCACGGATTTCAGTTTCCGTCCGGAGCCCGGCAAACGCCCGGTGATGGCGGGCACCCTACCGGCCCGCGTTACGAGCACCACCGAGAATGACACCTACGGGCACATTGATAAAGACGGGCGCTATCGCGTCAGCATGCTGTTTGACCGTGACGGCTGGGAGACCGGATTCGAGAGCCTGTGGGTGCGCCAGTCCCGCCCGTATGCCGGTGACACCTACGGTCTGCACCTGCCGCTGCTGGCGGGCACCGAAGTGGCAATTAGTTTCGAGGACGGTAACCCGGACCGGCCGTACATCTCTGGCGTACTTCACGACTCGGCGCACGGCGACCACGTCACCATTCGCAACTACAAACGTAACGTCCTGCGGACGCCGGCGAACAACAAAATCCGCCTCGACGACGAACGCGGGAAAGAGCATATCAAGGTCAGCACCGAGTACGGCGGCAAAAGCCAGCTGAATCTCGGACATTTAGTGGATGCGGAGAAGCAGCAGCGCGGGGAGGGCTTTGAGCTCAGGACCGACAGCTGGGGCGCGATACGGGCGCAGAAGGGGCTGTTCATCAGCGCGGACGGGCAGGCGAAAGCGCAGGGACTACAGCGTGAAATGCAGGCAGCACTCCAGGAACTAAACGCTGCACGAGAGGTGACTTCAGGACTTTGTCATGCAGCCCAAGCAGCTCAAGCAGAATTAGCTGATATTGAGAAACAAACGGTCTTGATGAACCAAACGCTTAATGACCTTAAGCAGCAAGCGCTACTTTTGTCAGCCCCTTCGGGAATTGCACAAGTCACTCCAGCGAGCGTACAAGTTTCTGCAGGAGAAAATCTAATCATTACTGCAGGTCAAAATGCAGACCTTAGTATTGCAAAAAAATTCACTCTGGCGGTGGGTGATATTTTGAGCTTATTTGCACACAAGCTGGGGATAAAAATGTTCGCCGCTGAGGGGAAGGTTGATATTCAAGCACAGTCAGACGAACTGAATTTATTTGCAAAAAAACAGCTTTCCATTGCCAGTTCAGACAGCAGCGTTGTGATCTCAGCGAAGAAAGAACTTCTTTTAGTTTGTGGTGGTTCCTTTATCCGTTTAAGTGATGCGGGGGTTGAAGTAGGTACTGGCAAAAACGTCACTTTGAAATGTATTGCCGTTCAGCAACAGTCTGCTGCAGCGTTAGATTCGTCTCTTGCATTACCTTCTGGTTGTAAACCCGGGGTTATTTCTGCTGCTCAACAACAGGGTGCTGTGGTGACACTTGGCTAATATTAGGGAGAAAAAGAATGACCAGAAAATTGGCTGTCCTGGGAGACAGAACAAGCAACGGGAAAATAGTGTCAGCAACGGCGAATTTTTTCAGTGAAGGAAAGCAGGTTGCACAAAATAACGATAAAGCCACCTGTACTGTCTGTAAAGGCACATTTCCTATCCAGGCCAGTGCCGTGGGTATCGTCAGTAATGGAATGCTTCTGGTACAGGATCAGGATCGTGTGCTCTGCCTGTGTGCCAGCCATAAGGTGTTCGCAGGCTCACATTATTTCACCGGCTAACTAAGCCCTTTTTCATCTACAGGATTAATTAACAAAAGGACGTGAATATGGCATGCCAGGGGTTATGCACAACGAAGGGCCTGACCGTACTGCCCGTACGGTATGCCGTTGTGCCGGAGAATATCAATACCGGTTTACCAGGGTGGGCAAATGATCCGCTTGTCACCGGCATAACGCTTGCGAATAACGAAAAATATACCCTCCGTGCCCTTCGCCAGGGCTACCTTTACGTTTTTTATGAAAAAGGAAAGCAGGGCACGAATTACTGGCAGTGCTACAGCGTGGCGCCGGACGGCTCGCTGTGGCTGCAGCAGGTGGCGTCTAACCCGGCACCGGTGGATAAGGCGCTGTGCGAAACGGGCGGGCATATTGCGCAAAACGTCGAGTTCATGAGCATTGAATCCCCGGAGCAATGCGGCAACGTGTGGTTTGCGTTCAGCCAGTATCCGTGGGAGCAGGAAACGCTCGACCGGTATCGCACAACGCCGGAAGACCGCAGTGAGAGAATGCAGAAAGTGATGCCTTCGGTGTCGGGAGGGCAGCGCACGAAAGCAGGAACGGATGTCAGCGGGGCGAGCCTGAACCAGGTGCTGGACTATCAGGTGCCTTCGGTTTCCGGCCTGCTGCCCGGCCCGGATGATGTGAAGGTGGTGAGCGTCAGCCGGGCATCGTCACTCTGGGATCCGGCGGTGGATGACCCGTGGCGGGTGAATAACGACGTGCTGAAACTGCAGTCCAGCCTGTATCCTTGGGCAAAAAACCGCAGCGGCAGGGCAGCCGCGACGGTCGCGGCCATGCAAGCCCGAAGCGAGGGGATGACGCCGCTGCTGCTTCCGCTTTGGGATCCGGTGGGGATAGTGCATGAGCTAAACGGCTGGAGCCAGGACGTGCTGGGGCGTCAGGCGCAGTTTCTGCAGGAGCGGGAGCTGGAGTTCACGACCAAAACGAACCTCGACGCCGTCAGAACGCTTCTGGAAAGCAATGCCCAGGCGCTTGAAGACGCGATGCGGAGGCGAAGAACGGACAGTCCCATGCTGGCTGATGACTATCTGGATACGCGTCTGCAGGCGCTGGAAAAACGGTATCAGGACAGGCCGGACGTACTGGCGCAAATCAGGGCGGATGACAGATTAGTCAGGCGCTGGCATGCGCAGAACGTGACGGCATCGTACCCCGAAGGCGTGCTGATGAGTCCGCCCGAGCCGCTGGCCGCTCACCAGCGACGGGTTGCCGCGATACAGGCGCAGGTGGATGAGGAGCTGGCGTTAAATCTGCCTGCTCCTTCGCAGGACTTCAGCGGCGTGCGGGCGGAAAGCTGGGCGCCCTATGAGAAGAAGCTGAACACAACCCGACAGGCGAATTTTGATACCTGCTATTCGGGCCTGGTTAACACGGTTAATGCGCTCTTTCAGGCGCGGATAGTCAGCGTGGTGAACTGGCTCAGCGCGCCGCTGCTGCTGGCAGCGCTGGATGATTTCCACTGCGTGGCGCAGCGTGCAGGGCTGTTTTACCAGTCAGCGGTGGGGATGGCCCTGAACGGGGTTAACAGCTGTCCGGCAGGTGCGGCGAAGATAGACGGCTGGTGGAATGCGTACAGCGCTAAAAACCGGGAGAATCTGCTTTGGCGGCACGTGACGGCCAATAATCCGCAGTTAATCAATGAGCTGGAGCCGTTTCTGGGGACGGTGAAAGGGAGAAAAGACGAAGACGTGACGCCGCTGACGGCGACTGCGGTGACGGCAGCCCTGATGCAGCAGGTCAGCAGTATGAAAAAACTGGAGGGATACTACCAGAAATCAATGTCCACCGTGGTTAAGGGGCTGCGGGAAAATGCCAGTAAACTGGAAGTACAGCTCTTCAACACGGACGCGTTTATCGTCACGGTGGGTGACAGGGTAAGCCGCATTCTGCGGGTGGATAAGGCCGGGGAGAAGCTGGCGACCACGGCCTTCAGGCTGATATTTATGGTCAGGGCGGGTATCCCGTCAGAGACCGTTCACGGGTTAGTGAATGACTATCTGAAGGATGCGCCGGCGCTGCGTCAGACGGTGCTGGCAGGTATACGCAGCAGCAGGCGCTTTATGGCGAGCCAGACTGAAGTGACCGCGATAAAGCAGACGCTGAGCCGCAGGCTGGAGGAGCACTTTGCAACAGAGAAGGGCAGGGGTGAATACCGTCTGGCAGGAATAAACAGCCTCTTGTTAGTACTGAACGCGATGGATTTTATCTACCTGTGCGGACAGGTCAGGGATGAGAAGAAGCCGATGTCGAGCCTGATGGCGAGCGGGCTGGCAATGGTGAGCCAGGGCACGTCGGTTATTTTACCGGCAGTAGAAAAGGGGCTGGAAGCGCGTGAGCTGACAGTTTCATGGCTCAAGGGAGTCGGGGCTGCTGCGGGTGGAGTGGCTTCGCTGTTTTCGTTGTATGCGGACTGGACATTAACGAAGGACGAATTTCAGAATAATCGTTTTTGCCTGATGAGTGTTCTGGGACTGAAAACATTTGTGGATGGGCTGGCTGTCACAAAATCACTTGGTCTTCTGCTGGAGGTTGTTGATAGACCATTAGCCGTAAAAGCTTCTGAGAAAATAAGCCTTTTTCTGAGCGTAGAATTTTTAGGCATTCGGGTGCTTGCGGTATTGCTGACCTGGGAAGCCATGGTGGCAATAACCCTGTTGCAGGTGATTGTGACCTGGATATCGGACGATGAGCTTCAGGTATGGTGTCAGAAATGTGTGTTTGGCGCAGCACCGTTCAACCGCAGTGTGGCAGACCAGAATAAAGCTCTGGAAGGGGCAATAAAGGATATTGTATGAATTCAGAAGAGCAGCAATTAAGTTCCCGATTTATCAAACCTGAAAAGCTGGCTGACTTACGGAATAAGCAGGAAATTGAGGTGATGAACGGCAGGCCGTGGACGCGTGAGCTTCCTCCTCCTCCGGTATTACCGCCCTATGGTCCTCTGGAGAAAATATCAGGGCAGTTGGAGTCTTTTCACTATGAGAGATTCAGAGAGTATTTTGGCCCCAAAGCCTATCGAACCAGCACTCTTCCGGAGATATCAGACGGGAAACGCGGCACAGCTGCAGCTGCTGCTATTGCTGTAGGGAGCCCTGGCGTCGGTGCTACTATCATGGCCGAAAGCGAATCTTCAAACAGTTCGGCAGAATATGTGCAGGGAATAATTAATGGTAAGCCATTTCGCGGCTGGGTCGGGGTAACCCGACTTAAAGCGGGAGATAACGTGGAGATGATTGCCGAGTGGCAGCATGACCATTATGAGGTCTATGCGATAGCGTTGCCGGAAGAGCGTATAGTTTCGATATGCCCGAGATGTGATATGGGGCATATTGCCCATATGCTATGGCGGATTAAAAATATGTTTATCCTCACGGGGATTCTTTTTTTTATGGTGCTTTTTTCGGGGGTTCTTAGTGAAGTGATTGATGGCACCTGGAAGAGTCTTGAGTCATTTATAACTACATACTATTGGTTATATTTTATAGCATTGCTGGGAGGGGGGGGAGTGTCAGGGTTAATTGCATTTTTTGCATATAAAGCCTACGCGCCAACATGCTGTAAACTGGCTGAGGAAATCTTTAATTTGCTGGGGGTGAAAAACGTTAAAACGGTCAATCTCAATAAAACAACTAAAGATAGAGAACAACATTTAATAGAGAGTGGGGAGTGGCCCAGTCCGGGTGATGAAAAAAGATCTGCCTCCCCTAGTGCTAAATTTATTTACTCAGCGGAATGGTGGTTTTATTACTAGCTAAAAACTAATTAGGCTGGAGGCGCACTTTGCAAAAGAGAAGGGCAAGGCGGAATACCGTCTGGCAGGGATAAACAGCCTGCTGCTGGTACTGAACGCGATGGATTTTATCTACCTGTGCGGACAGGTCAGGGATGAGAAAAAGCCGCTGTCGAGCCTGATGGCGAGCGGTCTGGCGATGGTGAACCAGGGCACGTCGGTTATTTTACCGGCAGTAGAAAAGGGGCTGGAAGCCCGTCATTTGACTGTGTCCTGGGTCAAGGGGGAGGGGCGGCAGCGGGTGGAACTGCGTCTTTGATTTCGGTGTTTGCTGATGGTGCAAGTACTTACGAAGAGTTGCAAAACAACCGTTTTTTACTTTCCTCTGTATTGCTTATTAAAACAACAATTGATGTCCTGGCTGTCACAAAATCAGTCGGTCTTTTGCTGGAGCTTATTGGCAAACCTCTTGCAAAAGATGGGGCTGATTTAATCGCCCGTGGTCTGGCAGTTGAATTTTTAGGCATTCGGATACTTGCAGTACTGATGACCTGGGAAGTGATGGTAGCGGTAACTTTGATACAGGTGGTTGTGACCTGGATATCGGACGATGAGCTTCAGATATGGTGTAAAAAATGCGTGTTCGGTACAGCACCTTTCAACCGCAGTCTGACAGACCAGAATAAAGCCCTGGAAGGGGCGATAAAGGATATTTCATGAATTCAGTTGAAAATCAGCAGATATGCTCCCGTTTTGTTGAGCCAGAGAAATTAGCAGACCTGCGTACAAAGCAGGAAATTGAGGTGATGAACGGCAGGCCGTGGACGCGTGAGCTTCCTCCTCCTCCGGTATTACCGCCCTATGGTCCTCTGGAGAAAATATCAGGGCAGTTGGAGTCTTTTCACTATGAGAGATTCAGAGAGTATTTTGGCCCCAAAGCCTATCGAACCAGCACTCTTCCGGAGATATCAGACGGGAAACGCGGCACAGCTGCAGCTGCAGCCATTGCTGCAGGAAGCCCTGGTGTCGGGGTGACAATTATGGCCGAGAGTGACTCGTCGAACAGTTCTGCGGAATATGTACAGGGCATCATTAACGGGAAGCCGTTTCGGGGATGGGTGGGAGTAACCCGGTGTCGGGCTGGCGATTGTGTAGATATCATTGCGGAATGGCAGCATGACCATTATGAGGTCTATGCCATAGCGCTACCGGAAGAGCGAATAGTTTCTGTATGTCCGGAATGTGATATGGGGCATATTGCGCATATGCTGTGGCGGATTAAAAATATGTTTATTCTAACAGCTATAATCATGTTTATGTTTGCATGTGTTTGCCTTGTTAAGTCTATGAATGAGGTGGGTTGGGAACAGTTGGATTTTTGGAAAGAATATTTTGTTTTTCTCATGATGATGTTAGGGTTGGCTTTTCTTTTTACTGGAGCGATTGCAATCGCAGCTTATAAAGCCTATTCCTCCACCTGTTGCAAACTGGCTGAAGAAATTTTTCATTTATTGGGAATGAAGAACGTTTCCTGTGTGAATCTAAAAAAAATCACTAAGAAAAAAGAAATGCATCAGAAAGAAAAGGGGGAATGGCATGAGCCATCAAGCCGCACTTATCGTCCACAGCCAACGCGTAAATTTGGCTACTCGTTTGAATACTGGTATTTCTATTGATTAAAAGATGGCAGTGCTTTTTATTGTCCTTATCGGTAAGACATTGATAAAGTTGTGGCCGGTAAGGTTGCCAGAGATTCAGATGTAGATTTGCAGACAGTTCACATAATTAAGGAAGATTTTATGAAGTTCGCTCTGCTACAGGTAATTGCGACCTGGATAACGGATGACTGACTTCATATATGGTGCAGGAAATGTGTGTTTGGAACAAAACCGTTCAACCGCAGTGTGGCAGACCAGAATAAAACCCTGGAAGCCGCAATAAAGGATATCTTATGAATTCAGAAGAGCAGCAGATGTGCTCCCGTTTCGTTGAACTAGACAAATTAGCAGACCTGCCTACAAAGCAGGAAATTGAGGTGATGAACGGCAGGCCGTGGACGCGTGAGCTTCCTCCTCCTCCGGTATTACCGCCCTGTAGTCTTCTGGAGAAAATATCAGGGCAGCTGGAGTCTTTTCACTATGAGAGATTCAGAGAGTATTTTGGTCCCAAAGCCTATCGAACCAGCACTCTTCCGGAGATATCAGACGGGAAACGCGGCACAGCTGCAGCTGCAGCGATGTTGCTGGGAGTCCAAGTGCAGAAAGAGTAATTATTGCCGAATCATATCATCAAATGATATGACAGAATGTATGCAGGGAAAAATTAATGGCAGACTATTTCGCGGCTGGGCCGGGGTAACCCGACTTAAGGATGGAGATTACGTAGAAGTGATAGCCAGGTAGCAGCATGACCATTATGAGGTCTATGCCATTGCGCTACCGGAAGAGCGAATGGTTTCTGTATGCCCGAATATGACATGGGGCATATTGAGCATATGCTATGACGGATTTAGTTATGTTTACTCTTACCGCAATGATAAATTTTATTGGTATATGCATGCATCGTGAATTCTCAAAAGATGGAGGGCATTCTGATTACTAGCCCTAACGCCAAAGTTCAAAGTATTTATTGCTTGCGATATTGGTAGATGTTTCTTGGTTAATTGCGCTGTGGCTTTTAAAACCTGTCCGCCAATATGCTAAAAACTGACTGGGAAGATATTTCATTTTCTGGTTATACTTATTTTACAATATTCACTTTCAATTAAATAATATTAGGCGCGAGCAAGAAGTTAAGAGAGAAGAGGAAATAGAATGATTTGGTCGATGGAAATAAAATTCCTGTTGTAGCCCGGGTTTTATTTATTTCCCGTGTGTTGGTTTTATGTTGGCATGATTTGTTTCCATAAAATGAATGGGCTAAGTCTGATGTTTTTCCTCAAGTTAATGGGTTTATCATTATTCATGGTAATAATTTTGCAGGTAGATTTTAAGGTTAAGTTATGGATAAAAAACTATTTGATGATATTAAAAGAATAATCTCTAATGCTGCTTTTGTAAAAAATGATAAGTGTTTCCTTCTGATAGATGCAAGCCTGAAACAATATCAGTCAAATAATATATTGTACGATACATTAAAAAATTTCAAATCTTATAAGGTTTATTTTAATCATCCAGAACTTAATGATGCATTACAACTTTCGCTTTTCCCTCTCAGTGTGAGTAATGTTATAGATAATGGATTATTGGATAAAAGTATTTACCATGCATTAAATGAGATAAAAACTAAGAATCTTGATTCAGGAGAGGGACGTAGCGTATGTGGTTGGATCTCGACAGAATTAACAGGAGAACACCTCGCTGAAGAGATTGCCTTATCCGCTGTGCAATCGGTTACATCAGGTGAGGAAATATTAATGCGCTATTTTGATCCCTCTGTGTTTGGCCTGTTAATGCCAGTGCTAGATAATTGGCAAAAACAACAATTATTAAGCAATATTAATACCTGGTCTTTTATTGATGGTGATGGTGTCGCCCAGATAATGAATGGTGGTGGCGAGTGTAAGAAAAAATTAAACTACTCACTTGGATTGACGGAGTTAAATAAATCCGAAATGAACTGGTTAGTAGTTATCAATAAAATCCTGCGTATTTATCGCAAAATGAATCTTTCCAATAAAATAAATGAGAGAGATGCAGTCATGCTTTTATTCCCTGCGCTAAGATATTTTTATTCTTTATTCGCTTCTTCCGAGGTAGATGTTACTGAATTTGGGCTTGATGTTATCTGCGCAAAAAGGCCTTTTTACTTGGATGAGATGTTTGAAAAATTTGTTTCAAGAAAGTGTAATCAAAAAATTATTTATTATTCTGATGTTAAATCCAAGTATTTAGCAGAAAGCAGTAGTTGACTGTTTTTAATTGAAGGGTGACGTGCTATAAACAATCATGGAGTGCTGTATGGTCTGGCCTGTAAAAATAATTCCTCCTGGTGATAAGATCCCTGAGTTAAAATGGAAAAGATGGTTTTTTCCTTTCTTGTGTTTTTTTATTATTCTAGTTATGGCTTGGATTATAATTAACATTATTGGCACTGCTGATAATAATCTCATAAATTTGTTATCTTTACTTTCCTTTTTATTTTTTTTTGCTTATATTCTGGCGCTTTCGGTTAGGGTGTATTATTATGGTGTGTGTTTGTCGGAGTTTGAATTAAGAGAAAAAAACAAAGAGATAACCAGAGGAAAATGGACTGAATGGGCCAGCGATAAGTTTAATGTTTTTGCTTATGCTTTATTTTTGCCATCTGAAATTTCATTATTGAAAATAGCTTCATCTCAACCTGTGGAAATATTAAAAGAACAAAAATTAAAGCTTTTTGGCTATAATAATGATGCTTATACAGAAGAACAACTGATTTATGAACTATTAGCGTCTGTCAGGGGGGAACTGATAAGGCTGCAGAAATTATGTGTTTTCGATATTATATTCACGTATGGTAGTAGTAGTGTTTCGTATTCGATGTTTAAAGAGTGTTGGAATGCGGTCGGTTTCTCTGATAAATATTTAAACAATTATTATTATTGGAATGATTCTTTCGAAGAAACATTTGATGCGTTATCTGGCATTGATCTTAACCGAGTGGCGGTAATCATTTCTGCAAACGTAGAGGGTATTGATGGCTACTGTCCTAACTCTACAGAATTTGCTTCAATTTTGCTGGTGACACATCAAGAACAATTACCGAAAAATAAAAACTATAGTGCGGCGCTGCGTACGTTGAAATGTGAAAAGAATTTAGCTAAGCAAGAGTTCATTCATATGGTGACCTACCAGCCGGATGTACTTAGAACGATAAAGGTACTTTTAAGCAATATGAGTGTTAACGAAGCTCTAAGTCTTTCGGAAATAATAATAGGGTCATACTTATCCAGCGATGCTGGATGGGAATATGAAACGCAACATTTAGATTTGTTCTTGGGGAAATTAGGAGATGCAAGTTTTTGGTTAGTATTTACCTTGTCTCTTTTTATATCTGAAAAAAACAATAAACCAGTTTTGATGGTCGCCAGCGTTGGCGATGATTATGTCTTTAATGTGTTCAAACAGTTTGATTGCAGGGAGCATTAAATTGGGTACCTCAACAAAGTGGAGAGTCACTGGACTTGTCTCATGTCTCATTATATTTGGCATGCTGGCTTTTATGGTATGTTACTACTATGGAGCTTTCTTAGGTTGGATTACTATTAAAGAAAAAGTGAACCTTTGGTTCTTATGCATGTTTTTATTTTCTATATTCCTGATCTTAGTAAATTTTGGTGTGTGGTTTCACAAAAGAGAGTCACTCTTTCAGAATAATAATGGCAACACGGGCGGCGCGACTAATTTTCTGAACAACCTTAAAAAATCCATTAAGAAGGAGCCTATAAGAGCTCATTTATACCGTCGCTATGGTACTTTTTGGCGAAAAAAAGTTCGTCTTTTGCTGGTTACTGGTGAAGAGGATGCTATTGAGCAACTGATTCCTGGTTTACAGCGCAGTCAGTGGTTAGAAGGCCACAGCACCGTATTGATTTACGGCGGGACCCTCTCTTCGGATTTTGAAGCTGGGAAATACTCCACATTGCGTAAATTGCGACGCAGGCGTCCGATAGATGGAATTATTCGTGTAATGAGCGCAGGTCAGTACCTGACCCCGCAAATCAGCGACAACGATCTACGCGGCCTGGAAAAAATCAGCGAGCTTCTGCGCTATTCTGCTCCGGTCTGGCTGTGGCAGCTGTGCGACAGCAGCTGGTCGCAGGTAAAACGCCCCGAGCAGGCGGTTGGAGCAAGCTTCCCAGTGCGCGCAAAAAAAGACGATATTATCAAGCAGCTTAAGCTGATGCTGCCGTCCCTGCAAACGCAGGGGATGTGCCAGATCGCTGAAAATAACAGCCACGACTTCCTGCTGCGCCTAAGTCAGCACCTTAAAGACGGGGGGATCGCCCGCTGGGCGCAGAAGCTGGTGCCCTGGCTGTACACCTCCCAGCAGCGCGTTCCGCTGCGTGGTCTGATGTTCAGCCTGCCAAAGAACGAAGCCGTTGATGCGTCAGAGGACGCAGCCAGCGCCCCTGAATTACAGCGCCATGCCCTGACTCTGCCGCAGACCTGGCAAGGAATCGTTGACGACTGTACCCGTGTCCGTGGTCGTCGCGTGGGTATGGCATGGGAACAGACCCTCGCCTGGACGCTGATGACCATTATCTGTGTCTGGGGGGCAGGGACGCTGCTGTCGTTTGCGCTTAACCGGTCGCAGATAGTCTCCGTATCTGAGCAGGCTCATGCCCTGGTGGAGCACCCTTCGGTATCGGATTACCAGCTTATGGCCCTGCATACCTTGCGTAATGACGCCGGCCGCCTGCAGCACCGTATTCAGAACGGCGCGCCCTGGTATCAACGCTTTGGCCTGGACCATAGCCAGCAGCTGCTTGAGGCGATCCTGCCATGGTACGGCGTGGCGAACAACCGCCTGATACGCGACCCGGCAAATACCGCCCTGACGCAGAAGCTCATCGCCCTGGCAAACTCAGAGCCAAATAGCGATCGGCGCGCGCAGCTGGCGAAATCGGGCTATGACCAGCTGAAAGCCTGGCTGATGATGGCCCGTCCGGATAAAGCCGACGGCGCGTTTTACGCGCAGACCATGAGAACCGTGCAGCCGACGCGAGTGGGTATCTCAGCCGGCCTGTGGCAAAGCCTGTCACCGGATTTGTGGGCTTTCTATATATCTGAACTGCCAGCGCAGCCACAGTGGAAAATCGTGCCGGATGCGCAGCTGGTCAGCCAGAGCCGTCAGGTGCTGTTGCAGCAGATAGGCCGCCGAAACGCAGAAAGCACGCTGTATGAAAACATGCTCAAATCCGTGCGCCGTAACTTTGCCGATGTGTCTCTGGAAGACATGACTAGTGGTACTGATGCCCGCCGTCTGTTCACCACAGATGAAGTGGTGCCGGGCATGTTCACCCGCCAGGCATGGGAAGGGGGCGTTCAGCAGGCCATTGATAAGGCTGCTAACTCCCGCCGGGATGAAATCGACTGGGTGCTAAGTGATTCCCATAAGGCTGTATCCGCTGACCTGGCGCCGGAAGCACTTAAAGCGCGTCTGACAGAGCGTTATTTTACCGACTTTGCCGGCAGCTGGCTGAGCTTCCTCAACAGCCTTCGGCTTAACCCAGCAAACAATATTGCGGATGTTACCGATCAGCTGACGCTGATGAGTGATATACGCCAGTCCCCATTGATTGCACTGATGAATACCATCGCCTGGCAGGGGCAGACCGGCCAGCAAAGCGAAGGTCTTTCGGATTCCATCATCAAATCGGCTAAAGACCTGGTGGGTGGAAAAGATAAGCCCGTTATTGACCAGTCTGCTTCAGGCCCGCAGGGGCCGCTGGATGATACCTTTGGCCCGTTGCTTCAGCTTCTGGGCAAAAACACAGGCAGCAACGTCATGTCGGCTGACAGCTCGCTGAGCCTGCAAACGTATCTGACCCGCATCACCCGCGTGCGTCTGCGCCTGCAGCAGGTAGCCAACGCCTCTGATCCGCAGGAAATGATGCAGACCCTGGCGCAGACCGTATTCCAGGGAAAAAGCGTGGACCTGACCGACACCCAGCAGTACGGCAGTCTGATTTCGGCAAGCCTCGGTGAAGAGTGGAGTGGCTTTGGCAGCACGATGTTTGTCCAGCCTTTGACCCAGGCCTGGGAGACCGTGCTCCAGCCTTCGGCGGCGAGCCTAAATGACAAATGGAGCCGCTCGGTGGTAGCTAACTGGCACACGGCATTTGACGGACGTTTCCCGTTTGCAGTCAGCAAAAGTGATGCTTCCTTGCCAATGCTGGCTGAGTTTGTTCGCAAGGACAGCGGGCGTATTGAGCGTTTCCTGGCGAGCGAGCTCAGCGGCGTACTGCATAAAGAGGGCAGCCAGTGGGTGCCGGATAAGGTCAACAGCCAGGGCCTGACATTTAACCCTGCCTTCCTTCGCGCCATCAATCAGCTGAGCCAGCTATCGGACATTCTATTTACCGATGGCACCCAGGGAATCAGCTTTGAACTGCAGGCGCGTCCCGTACCGCAGGTAGTGGAAACACAGCTGAAGATTGACGGGCAACAGCTGCACTACTTTAACCAGATGGCCGACTGGCAGAGCTTCCGCTGGCCCGGTGATACCTTTAAGCCGGGGACCATGCTGACCTGGACCACGGTTAATGCCGGGGCCCGCCTGTTCGGGGACTACAGCGGGACCTGGGGCTTTATCCGCTGGCTGGATCAGGGCAAGCGTCAGCAGCTTGACCGCAGCCAGTGGATGATGAACTTCACCGCGCCGGACGGGCGCACCCTGCAGTGGGTACTGCGCTCACAGCTGGGCAGCGGTCCTCTGGCGTTACTGGCACTGCGTGGCTTTACGTTGCCGGAACAGATATTCAGCGTCGACAGCGCGGCAGCGGCTCAGGCGCTGATGGCCAACACAGGAAGCAGTGATATGGACGGAATCGAGTAATGAGCACTTTGATTAATCTGGTTGCCGCCTGTCAGGCGGATGAAACTCAATTACGACAGCAGGCACAGGCCCGTATAGAAAACTGGCGGTCCTGGTTTGTCCCGATCAGCGATGCCAGCCCGACAGGTGAAGACCCTGGATATGACGATGATTTCCAGCGTATCCGGGAAGAGGTCAATAAACTTTCTGGTATTGATACCGTGCTGATTTGCACGCTTGCCGAAAAACTGCTGACCAACACTGCCAAAGATATCAGGATTGCTACCTATTACTGCTGGGCGCGCCTGCACCAGGATGGAGAAGCAGGCTTTGCTGAAGGGCTTGAACTACTGGCGGGAATGCTGCAGCGCTACGGAGCGCAACTTCATCCACAGCGTGAGCGGAGCCGTAAACCGGCGCTGGAGTGGCTTGCAGGCTCTCGTGTTCTTGACAGTCTGTCACTCTGGCCGGAAGTCGTGCGCGACGATGCACTACGCACTGCCGGTGCGCTGCTGCTGATCCTCGACAGTCTGGAGACAGAGCTGGAAGTCTCGCGGCCGGAACTGAACACCTTGTACAGTGCGCTGGAATCCCGCCTGATGAAGGCCGGTGGCGTAGATGCCGTTGTACCGCAGAACGCGGGTAATAAGCCACAGCCCCCATCGTACACGACAGAGTATGACGCACCGGCCCTGAGCCGTATTACCTCCGGCCAGGATTTGTTGTCTCAGGCGCGTATCCTCACAGGGTATCTGCGAGAGCAGCCCAATGGCTGGCTGCCCGCACATCGGCTGATGAAAAGCCTGCGCCACGACACGCTGAATGCCATTCCGGCGCCGGATGCCGAAGGAAAAACGCGCATCGAGCCCCCTCGGGGCGATCAGCGAGCGATGCTCAAACGCCTGTATCTGCAGCAGAGCTGGCTGGAGATACTGGAGCAGGCGGACAGCACCTTCTCACGGGGAGCCAACCACCTCTGGCTGGATTTACAGTGGTATATCCATCAGGCCCTGGTGAAGTCGGGGCAGGATGTGCTGGCCGATATCATCACTGCAGACCTGAAAGGGCTGCTGCGTCGCCTGACGGGGCTGGAAACCCTGGCTTTTAATGACGGTACGCCGTTTGCCGATGAGGTCACGCTAAACTGGATTAATCAAAGCGTACTGGACGACATGCCCGGCTGGCAGGATGAGCCGGTCGGCGCCGTCAGCCTGGCTGAGAACGACGTTCTCGCGCTCGAACCGGAAGCACTGGAGAGGGCAGACACCGATGGTCTGGATGCCGCGCTTCACTGGCTGCAAACTCGTCCGGGCATGGACGCCACGAAAGACAAGTGGCTGCTGCGCCTGCTGATGGCCCGCGTGGCCGAGCAAAAGGGCAAGAATGAACTGGCGCTGCATCTGTTGGGCGATCTTGATAGTGCAGCACAGTCAATCACGCTCACGCAGTGGACACCGGCACTGCTGTTTGAAGTGAAATCACGCCGCCTCAGGCTGCTGCGCATGAAGGCTGCACGTAGTGAAACCGATAAATCACGACTCCAGCCGGAGATGACCCTGCTTCTGTCCGGTCTGATTGCGCTCGACCCGGCAAGCAGCGCGGTACTGTGCGAATAATGCCCCCACCCTAAAACAACAATAATCAGGTTCTTATGGATGACTTAACCCTGCGTTATTACGACGCTGAAATGCGCTATCTGCTGGAAGCCGGTGAAGAGTTTGCCCGCGCTCACCCTGAGCAGGCGGCAATGCTCAATCTCGATAAAGCGGGGGCGCGCGACCCTTACGTGGAGCGGCTGTTCGAGGGCTTTGCCTTCCTGATGGGCCGGCTGCGTGAGAAGCTTGATGACGATCTGCCTGAACTGACCGAAGGGCTGGTCAGCCTGCTGTGGCCGCATTACCTGCGCACCATTCCGTCAATGTCTGTGGTGGAGTTCACCCCTGACTGGCGTGAGATGAAAGAACAGATGCGCATCGTCAAAGGCTTTGAGGTGAACTCGCGGCCGATCGGTGAGAAAGGCACGCGTTGCCGGTACACCACCACTCAAGAGATTGCCCTTCAGCCGTTGTCGCTGGAGCACGCCCGCCTGTCGACTGACCCTGAAGGGCGTTCGGTCATCAGTCTGCGCTTTAACTGCAGCCATCTCGCCGACTGGAGCCGTATCGATCTCAGCCAGCTCCCGTTCTACTTCAACGCAGACGCACCGCTAGCCTGCGCCATGCATGAAGCCTTTACCATGAACACGGCGCGCCTCTGGTTGCGGATGCCGGGTGACATTGACAGAAGACCACTCGACGGGTATTTCACCGCGCTGGGTTTTGGCGACGACGACGACCTGTGGCCGAAGGGAAGCAGCAGCTTTAGCGGCTATCAGCTGCTGCTGGAGTATTTCACCTTCCGCGAGAAGTTCATGTTCACGGGCCTGCGTGGCCTGGAAACGGTGGTCTTTCCGGCTGAGCTACCCTGGTTTGAAATAGACGTTGTGCTGGCGGAGCGCTGGGAGCATGACTTCAGCTTTACTGAAAAGCATCTGCGCCTGAACTGTGTGCCGGTGATTAACCTGTTCCCGCTGGAATCCGACCCGCTGACGCTCAATTCCCTGCAGACTGAATACATGCTGCGCCCGATGCGCGTGCAGGATGGTCATACCGAGATCTACACGGTGGATTCGGTGGTGTCATCGAGCCAGCATACCTACGTTCCGTTTTCGAGCTTCCGCCACAAAGGCGGAATGATGCGTCATGAAGCTCCGGAATATTACTACCACACCCGCGTGCGCCGCGGCCCGTCGGGCCTGCATAACACATGGCTTATCCTTGGCGGCGAAGCCTTTGATAATCATACCGTTCCGGAAGACGAAAGCCTGTCTCTGACGCTCACCGGTACCAACGGCCAGCTGCCGCGCCGCGCGCTGCAGAGCACTGTGCTCGATACGGTGATGAAAACCACCTCGGCCAGCATCGCCGTGCGTAACCTGTGTGCGCCGACGCTTCCCTGTTATCCACCGGCGCAGGATCGTTTCCACTGGCGTGTTCTGAGCCACCTCGGTAGCGGTTTCCTGTCAATGATGGATAACGCCGACGTGCTGCGTGGCACCCTGGCGCTGTACGAATGGACCGACAGCGAGATGAACCGCCGCCGACTGGAAGCGATTATTGACGTGAAGCACAGTGAAACCGAGCGTTTCGAGCAGGGCTACCTGGTGCGCGGCGTGCAGATTGAAGTGACGCTGGACAGCCACGGCTTTGCCGGACGCGGTGACATCTGTCTGTTTGGTGAGATGCTTAGCCGCTTCTTCGCGCTGTATACCGATATCTATCTGTTTAACCGCCTGATTATCATCCTGCAACCGACCGGAGAGCGCCTGGAATGGGAAGAGAAGCACAACCGCCGCATTCCCGGCTGACCCCACGGCTGGAGGCCGATCTTAACCGGATTAATTTTTACCGTTTCTGCCAGCTGCTGGAGAAACAGAACCCGGGCAAGCCGCTGATGGGCTCAACTAACCATCCTTCTGACGACCCGGTGCGCTTTGCGCCGCACCCCGGAATGGGTTTCCCGGCGAGCGAGCTGAAAGCGGTGGAGTATGACGAAGAGGATGACGGCAAGCCACCGGTGGTACGCACCACCTTTATGGGGATGTATGGCGTGGATTCGCCGCTGCCGACCGCCTATCTCGACGACATCACCCAGCGCCGGGAAGGTCATGAAGCGATGCAGGGTTTCCTCGATATCTTCAGCCACCGCATCCTGACGCAGTTTTACCGCATCTGGCGAAAATACTCTTATCCGGCCACATTCGAGCCCGGCGGCACCGATAGCATTTCGCAGTCGCTGCTTGGCCTGGTAGGGCTAGGTATTCCCGGCACGGCAAACCATATTGCTACGCCGGTGTCGCGCTTTCTGGCGCTGCTTGGCGTACTTCGCCAGCCGGGAAAAACCCAGGAGGGGATGCAGGCGCTGTTGAGCCTGCTGGCACCGGATACCACCGTACAGGTGAGTCCGTATTGCCTGCGGTCGGTGGAAATCAGTCAGCCACTAGGTTTTTACGCCAATGAGGATTTTCTGCTGGACGGCAACACGCCGCTGGGTGACGAGGCGATGGATGCCAGCAGCCAGCTGCTGATTGCGCTTACCACCGATAACGAGCAGGAGTCACAGGGCTGGAAGCCGGATGGTCTGCTGTACCAGGACTTCCTGGTGATGCTGCGGGTGTACCTCGGCTGGCGATTCAAGGCCAAAATTACCCTGACCACCCGCACCCGGCTGCTGGTCGCTCCACCGCTCGGTGAAGGTCCCTTCTGGCTCGGCATGAACGGCGTGCTGGGCGCAGAAGACGAAGAGCTCCCGGAGGATATTCCACACACTTTTACGACCGAATTGGGTTACTACACCGGGCTGGAGCCCGCGACACCACAACAAGGAAACCGACGTGTTAAGTACAAATTTAACTAAAACAACGCGCTGGCTGTTACCCCTGCTGGCGTTCAGCCTGGCAGGCTGCGGAGTGACGCAGAGCATCACCGATGGCAGCAAATCAGCATTTAACGCCGTGTTCTACAAAAAAATTAAGGTGCTGCACCTGGATTTCACCGCCCGTGAAGCGCTTAACACCGATTCTCGCGAGAGTAATTCGCTGTCTGAGCCGGTGATTATCCGTGTCTACCAGCTGAAAGACCGCAAAATCTTCGACAAAACGGTCTACCAGCAGTTGCTGAAAGATGGGGAGACCATTTTGAAAGCTGACATGCTGGCAAGCCGTGATGTGGTGGTTAAGCCGGGCGGTGATGCGAGCCTGAATATGCCGATGGAAGCTGATGCACAGTTTGTGGCGGTGGTGGGTCTGTTCCGTCACCCGGATATGGTTAACAACACCTGGAAGCTGGTGATAGGGCGCGAAGAGCTTGATCCGGATAAGCCGCGCATTCTGGAGGCCGGTAACAACCATCTGACGTTACAGCCACTGAAGGATGACTGATGCCACAGGGACACAATACGCCATCGCTTTATGAAATGCTGAGCGGCAATTTCACCGGCGGGCTGAGCCTTAGCCAGGTCAGCGAGAAGAATCAGGTGATTTTATCAGTACTCGATAACATGCAGCGCATCCTCAACTGCCGCGCCGGCACGCTGGCACACCTGCCGGATTTTGGGCTACCAGATATGACAAAAATCCTGCAGGGCATGCCGGGTACCGCCCATGAGCTGATGGGCACCCTTTCGGCTGTTCTGCTCAAATATGAGCCACGTCTGAAAAAAATAACCGTTGTCCTGCTGGAGCAGAACGTTCCCGGTGAACTGCGTTACGCCATTGATGCCGAGCTTAAGGGCATTGGCCTCGTGCGTTACGGAACAGAGTTTATGCCCGAGGGACGTGTTCTCCTGCGGCATTTTAAACAACAGCACTATCTTGACACCACAACCCGTCTGTAAGGCCAGTTAACACCATGTCAGTAAAATCACAGTTTCTCGAAAAATTGCAGACCAGACAGTCTGCTCCGGTTTCATCTGTCAGTAAGAGTCAGGCCGATATTGCAGAGTTTCGCCTGCGAATGGCACAGCTTCAGGAGCAGATGGACGCGTGGCTGGTGAGTACCGGACTGAATGTCGAGACGCTCAATACACCCGTTACGGACCTGCTGGTTGAGGGGGGGAAATTTGATATTGTCTCCCTCGTTCTGCGTATCGACGACCGATCTGTAAAATTTGTGCCGGCATTCCTTTATGGTCAGGGTGTAACCGGGTGCGTGGAGGCGACCTTCCATAATGGAGGGCTCGTGACGCCACTGGGGCGATTATTTATGCGGTCAGGCACGGTGAACAACTGGACCTTTGTTCCGCCTGGTGCTTTATCCCCCTCCGGGCAGGGTTTTGATGAGAGCACATTTTTTGGTTTGATTCTGGCGCTGCTTCCATAGCAGAGCCGGAATGAGTAATAGTTTGTTTGCCTGTCTGTCATTGCATAATTACCTGGCGAAACAGTTAATGGCTGACGGAGAACAGATTCACAAAATAACGAAATAAATCAAGGATATGGAAATGAGAAAGTTAATCTTTTTTCTGGTCTCAGGGATACTGTTTACGGCACAAGCCGATGCTGCGCGTGGAAGGCAGCCCTGCTCAGGTTCAAAAGGCGGTATAGCGCACTGCACATCGGATGGCCGCTTTGTCTGTAATGACGGGAGTCTGAGTCAGTCGAAACGATTCTGTTCCGGGTATGGTTCCTCAGCAGCCAGCAATCCGGTAAAACAGTCCACTTCCACTCGCAAAGCTAAGCCGGAAAAAGTGACAACTGCAAAAAAACAGGAGCCGCAAAGTGTTGCACAAAACGACGAACCGGTCAGTACCCAACCCCGACAGCCCACATGCGCTCCTCTCTATATGGCCAACAAGCCCGGATACACTCATTTACCAATTTGCTCAGGGAATCAGTATTGATTTGCTATGGAAAAGATTCTATTCCCATTATTCAGATTAAATTGTCTGGATAAACATAAGAAAGGAAAGAAGTAAAACATGGCACGAAGAAAAAAAGATGACAATGCTACGGGTATTATTCTGATTATTATTGGTGTCATTGCCTGGGGTATTTATGTCGCGGTAAGAGCATTAATTAATCTTAATGAGCGATTTATTGAAACGGTGTCGAATCCGGCAGGTGTCATCGGTTTGTTCTTTGGCTTACTGATAGCCGTTGCGTTAATAATCCGGTTTTTCATTTACCGGGGCTTCCGGAAGAAAGCTGCGGAGCTTGAACAAGCCATGTCGGACCAGGCACAGAAAGAGAAAGCCTTTGAAGAAACTGTAAGTACTGAAGTGGCTCGTGGCCTGTATCAGGAAAAGAAACAGCTTTCCGGCCAGTGGGATAACTTTCACAATGCCAGAAATAAAGCCTCCCGGGCAATGCAGCGTATTGTGGACTCTGCGTATAAATTCAAAGTCAAAACCCTGCTTTCTGGCACCACGGTGAATAACTGGCAAAGTAAGTACGACCAGCTCAGAAAAGAGAGAGACGCTTATGCTGCTATAAGCGAGAGAATCACCTTTCTGGAACTTGAAGATAATGCCGACTGGGAAGGCGTAAAGCAGCAGTTTCTGGATAAGGTCGCCATGCTGGAAAAAGCGCAGGAAGAAAAAGAATATCAGGCTGAGCTCAAGCGTCAGATGCGGGAAGAAAAACAGCGACAGGACGAACTGGAGCAGCAGCAGCGCGAAGCGGAAGAAGAGGAACAACGCCTTGCTGAGCAGCAGCGTTTACTGGAAGAAGCCCTGTTCGCCGCTGAGGGGGCTCACAGGGAAGAGCTGGAACGACAGCGCCTGGAGCTGGAGCACAAAATCCAGGATGTGCATCAACAGTATGAGCGCGCCAAATCTATGGCCCAGCTCACGAAACAGGGACACGTGTATGTGATTTCGAATATCGGTTCCTTCGGTGAAAACGTCTTCAAAATCGGTATGACCCGACGGCTGGAGCCTATGGAGCGTGTAAAAGAACTGAGCGGGGCAGCCGTGCCGTTTGATTTTGACGTCCACGCCATGATTTCCTGCGATGATGCTCCTGCGCTTGAAAAGACACTGCATGACCATCTGGAAAGCTACCGGATTAACCGGGTTAATCTGCGTAAGGAGTTTTTCCGGGTTGAACTCAGTAAAATTATCGATGAGGTTGAGCGTCATCATGGGCAGGTTGAATATATCGCTGACCCGGTGGCGCTACAGTATCTGCAGAATCTCGAATATGCAGAAAGCGAAGCCGCATAAGCAATGACTTTCAATAGCTCCTTATACGTCAAATGGACAACTGGTCATGAATGACATTACCCCATGTAAAATTAAAACAGGCGGTGACCCAAGGGCGTTACCGGATTATGCCTCCCTGCGCGATGAGCTAAGTAAGCTGAAACATCCGGCGCGTCCGGACGTAAACTGGCGGTATGTCGAGAAGCTTTGCCTCTCACTGTTTGAGCAGAACGGAGTGGAGCTGCAGACGGCAGCCTGGTACACGCTTGCGCGTACGCAACTGGCCGGCTTATTCGGGCTCAATGAAGGGCTGGCGATACTCGAGGCGCTGATAAGCCATCAGTGGGGGGCGCTGTGGCCGCAGCCTGTCCATGCCCGAATGGAAATCCTCAGCAGCCTGAGCCAACGTTTGCAACAGCGGATGCGCTCGCTCCCTCTGAATTACAGCGACCTCAGCCAGTTATACCGGGCGGAGAAGCTGCTTACCGGTCTGGGGGAAGTTTTGCAGCGTCTGGAGCTTAAGCATCTGAGCCAGCTTGATACGTTGCGAACCCTGATGCATAACAGTGCTGTCCGGCTGGAAAACAGTGATGGCGTAACCAGCTCGGGGCCAAACAGTCAGCCTGGTATAGTGTTGCCTTCTTCCGTGATGAATGATGCGGCAGCAGTCAAGGCGGACCTTGCTGATAGTCCGCCTGAAGGTAAGCCTGACGGTGCCGCGAAGTGGGTGTATGTTGCGCAGCCCGAACACAATTTGAATGTGGAAGTACTGGCGGCAATGCCCACTCCGGTCAAAAAGTGGAAATCTTTCAGCGCCGGGATGTGTACCATGCTGATAATAAGCGCTGCTGCAGCGTGGAGCTGGCATTATCTTCACCGACCCGACCCGCTACAGTCTCAGCTTGCAGCCTCACTGGCTCCTTTACCTGCACCTCTCGTCCCTGAACAGCTGGATATGCTACGTCAGCAAGCTCCGTTGCCGAACGATCTTATTGGTCAAACACAACAGCAGCTTGCCCGACTGGATAAATACCCTCCTGACTGGAACATCACTTACGCCAGAAAACTTACAGAACAGGCTCAGGCGCTGTGGCCGGAACAGGCTAAGCCTCTAATACAACAGTGGCAGCGACAGATAAGTGCCTCAGCGCTACCTGCTGATGCAATGAATGGCTGGCATGAGGGAATGCTGAAACTGCAGGAGCTGACGACACAGCTCAATACCCTGGATGGGCAGAAAGGTAAGTATATTACCGTCAGCGAACTGAAATCACAGGTCTTTGCTGCTATCCAGGCATTCAATAAAACCGTGCCAGTTGAAGAACAGCTGCGGCAGATGAGCATTAGGGAAAACTCAGGAGTGGTCCCGTCAGCGCAAAAAATCCAGACAGAGCAGCATCTGAAGCAGCTTATCACGAGCTACTCAACGGTGACTGCGGGCCAATAGGCTTCACTGCGTGCTGGCTGAATTGCAGCAGAGACGTCGCATAGCCAGAATAAAGGGTTAATTGCTGATTGTCAGGGGGAGTAGTGAGTTCGGTAGACGTGAGGAGAGGTGAAATGGTGTCCCCTGCAGGAATCGAACCTGCAACTAGCCCTTAGGAGGGGCTCGTTATATCCATTTAACTAAGGGGACGAAGCGGCACGAGTATAGCGTTATTTACACTTTGCGTTAAGCTCATCGCCGCCTGACTGCTCAAAGAGTCACCATTCAGGCTGATTTTTTTACCGCTTTAGCATTATCGTCCTGCGCCTTTAGCTCTGCTTTACGCTTGTTAGACATGTCGTTACGGATTTGCGCATGGCTTAACAGGGAAAAAATAAAGGTTCCGCCGCAGATGTTGCCTGCCAGCGTTGGCAGTGCGAACGGCCAGATAAAATCGCTCCAGTGCAGCGTGCCGTTGAAAACCAGATACAGTATTTCAACGCTCCCGACCACAATGTGGGTGGTATCAGCAAGCGCGATGAGCCAGGTCATCAGGATAATCACCACAATTTTTGCGCTGCCTGCGGAAGGGAACATCCAGACCATAGTGGCGATGATCCACCCGGAAATGATTGCATTTGAGAACATTTCTAACGGCGTGTTTTTCATTACGTCCATACCGATTTTGACGAAGGCATCCCGCGTGGGTTCGTCAAAAATTGGCATATACTCGAAAGCCCACGCCGCGACGCCGGTTCCGACGATATTCCCCAGCAGCACCACGCTCCAGAGCCGCATCAGTAAACCGAAGTTACCGAGGGTAGGGTTTTGCATTACGGGCAGCACGGCGGTAACGGTGTTTTCAGTAAACAGCTGCTGGCGCGCCATGATGACGATAATGAAGCCAAAGGTGTAGCCGAGATTCTCCAGCAAAAAGCCCCCCGGTATGCCCTCAAGCTGGACATGAAATATCCCTTTGGCCAGCAGCGATGCGCCCATTGACAGCCCGGCCGCGATGGCCGACCAGAATAACGCCATGGCGTCGCGTTCCATCTCTTTTTCGCCATCCTGACGGATGTGCTCGTGAATCGCCATTGCCCGCGAGGGGAGGCGATCCTCATCAACCTCTATCTCCTCCCCACGGTCTTTTTCCTCACTTTCAATCTCTCTTTCTTCACCAATTTTTTCTTCATTAATTTCCTTCATAACATCTCCAGAGTGAGGGGCCCGCATTTAAGCGTAGCGGCTTTTACTGGAATCCCCGTGGGGATGCTCTTAAATTGAAAGTAATGGCAACAAAGGTGATACATCTCATTCAAAGACATTATAAAATTGCCGGCGAAACGAATTCCAAAAGCCAGGCTATGCTGAGATCAGAGTGACGGTGGTTACCGCCCGTAATTGTGCTCATAGACATCGGGAAACGTGCTGTTACAATCACTTGCACGTTTTCAGACGGAGCGCCAGACGCTTCGTTACGGATGGCAATCAACGATAGCCATACTGAACAGGGAGATAATGATGAAACTTCGGCTGTCGGCGCTTGCGCTGGGCACAACGATGCTTGTGGGGTGCGCCAGCTCTGGGGAGCAAACGGGACGCTCCGATCCTCTCGAAGGATTTAACCGCTCAATGTATAGCTTTAACTACAACGTGCTCGATCCCTACCTGGTTCGCCCGGTAGCCGTGGCATGGCGCGACTATGTTCCACAACCTGCGCGTAATGGGCTAAGCAACTTCACCAGTAACCTGGAAGAGCCTGCGGTGATGGTGAACTTCTTCCTGCAAGGTGACCCGTATCAGGGGATGGTGCACTTTACCCGCTTCTTCCTGAATACCATTTTGGGTATGGGTGGTTTCATAGATGTGGCCGGTATGGCTAACCAGAAGCTGCAGCGTGAACAGCCGCACCGTTTCGGCAGCACGCTGGGGCATTATGGCGTGGGCTATGGTCCGTATGTGCACCTGCCGTTCTACGGCAGTTTCACCGTACGTGATGATGGCGGCGACATGGCGGATACGCTGTATCCGGTGCTCTCCTGGCTGACCTGGCCGTTGTCGATTGGTAAATGGACGGTGGAAGGCATAGAAACCCGCGCGCAGCTGCTCGATTCCGACGGCCTGCTGCGTCAGTCTTCCGATCCGTACATCATGGTGCGTGAAGCTTACTTCCAGAACCATGACTTCATCGCCAACGGCGGCAAGCTGAAGCCGGAAGATAATCCGAACGCGAAAGCCATCGAAAACGAATTGCAGGATATCGATTCGGAATAAATAAAAAAGGTGAGCAATGCTCACCTTTTTTGATCCCTGCGCGATTAGAACGCGTAGTTGAAGTTCATGCCGTACAGCCAGGCTTTCCCTTCGGAAGAGAATTCATACGGGCCTTCCTGGAAGGTCACTTTCTGACCGTGCATATAAGAGACGCCCGCATCAATTGAGGCATCTTTGTTGAATGCATAGGTCGCACCGGCACTCAGCCAGAAGCGGTCCTGATCCGGAATAGAGATGGAGCGTTTATCTGCCGGAACCGGGCTGTCATCGAATGCAATACCGGTACGGAACGTCCAGTTGTCATCCATGTAGTAGGTGGTCCCCAGCGCGATGCGGTAAGCGTCACGGAAGCTTTCATCTTTATAGAAGAGGGTGTCGCCGTTGCTGTTTGTCGCTTTGAGCTCCTGGAACTGGCTCCAGCTGGTGTAGGTCAGGCTATAGTGAACGGCCCACTGCGGCGCCACTTTGTTATAACCGGACAATTCCCACATCTCAGGCAGGTGAAGGCTCAGAGAACCGCCGGTTGTGCGGCCGTCGGTGCCCATCGGCAGGCCGAAGCTTCCGAGGATCTGGTTATACGCTGAAGGCAGGCTGCTCTTATAATCGCCGTCAAAGTCGATTTTCACTTCAGAACGATAGGTCAAGCCGTAGCGGTTGTTCTTATCAATTTCATAAAGAATACCTGCGTTCCAGCCGAAGCCCCACTCGTCACCCTTCAGATAAGCGATCTGGGTATTGGCAGGGATGCCTGCAACCTGCTGCGCCAGGCCAGGAACTGCCGGCAGTGCGCCTGAACCCGCAACGATCTGGCCCAGGTCGCCCGCGTAGCGTTCAATCTTCGCTTTTGCGTAAACGGCATCAAAGCCAAGGCCGAAGCTCCAGTGGTTATTCAGACGATAAGCGCCGCTCAGGTTCAGGTTCAGCGTTTCGAGATCGGTGGTGCCGCCGTAAGCGCCGGCAGCGTAGCTGTTGCTAAACTCCGTGGCCAGACCATAGTTAGAGGTCACGGATGCCCCCCAACCAAACTGGTCGTTGATTGGCGCAACGAAGTGCAGGTTAGGAACCCATGCCGTTGGCGCAATGTTATCCGAATTCAGGCTGGCACCGGTAGGTGAACGGCCGGTGATATCAACACCCGGGTCCACAAAAATCGCACCCGCGGAGAACGTTGGGCGATCGAACATCATGATCAGCGCAGGGTTACGGCTTGCGTTGCCTGCGTCATCGGCAATTGCGCCTTCCCCGGAATATGCACGGCCAAGGCCAGAGGAAGAAAATTCGTTTAACTGGAAGCCCGCTGACCAGGCGGACGTTGAGACGATTGCCACTGCGACTGCCAGCGCAGTCTTTTTGAACAGGGTTTTCTGGCTCATGACCATAACCTCATTGAGTTATTTTTATTCAATAATTGTTACATACCGTAACAGGAGCGCGAAGTGTAGGGTCTGAGGTATCACATACAAATCAGACCAGTGGCGAGAGTATAGGTCTGACCAGCTGGAATGTTGCAAGTATGTTTATTAATATTTTCAAACATGTTTCTTGAAACGGGATCTGGTTGGCAAAATTGTGACAATAGCGATTCATCCGAAAGGGTGAATTTTGTTTTAGATCATTTTTTAGTGTGATATTGGTCACTTATCCCCGTTTACGTCATTAACGGCTGGAGAGAGCCTGCGCCGGGGCGTAAAATATCAGCATCGTGTTTATCTCGCGCGCAGCGCGAATACAGAGGAAATTGAGCTATGAGTAAATGCAGTGCTGATGAAACCCCGGTTTGCTGCTGTATGGATGTTGGCACCATCATGGACAACACCGATTGCACCGCCTCTTACAGCCGTGTGTTCACGAACCGCGCCGAAGCGGAAGAGACGCTGAGTGCGCTGAGCAAGCGTGCGCGTGACGTTGAGTCCGATCCGTGCGAAATCAAATCCACCTTCACGGAAGTGGAAGGCGGCGTGAAGCTGGATATCGACTTTGTGTTTGCCTGTGAAGCAGAAACGCTGATTTTCCAGCTGGGCCTGCGTTAATCCCAGCGGTCTGGTGCCCTCACCCCAACCCTCTTCCACGGGAGAGGGTGCAAACATCAAAAAACGGTAACCTCAGGGTTACCGTTTTGCTTTTAACTCGGGGCATTTTCTTTTTCTTCTCTGTGTTTTAGCTCGCATTTTTATGCTTCCCTGATTGGCTGAATGTAAAAAAATGGTTAAGACTGTTATCAGGTCAGACCACTTTATATTCATGTAAAATTTTTCACAGGGGAAGGTTATGAGTCAGGCATTACCGCTAATCACCCGACAAGGTGACCGCATTGCCATTGTCAGCGGACTGCGTACGCCGTTTGCACGTCAGGCGACGGCGTTCCACGGTATACCGGCCGTCGATCTGGGGAAAATGGTTGTGGGGGAAATGCTGGCTCGCAGCGAAATTCCGCCTGAAGTCATTGAGCAACTGGTCTTCGGCCAGGTCGTCCAGATGCCGGAGGCCCCCAACATTGCGCGTGAAATCGTATTGGGCACGGGAATGAGCGTGCACACCGATGCCTACAGCGTTAGCCGCGCGTGCGCGACCAGTTTCCAGGCGGTGGCGAACGTGGCGGAAAGCCTGATGGCGGGCACTATCCGCGCCGGAATTGCCGGCGGCGCTGATTCCTCCTCCGTGCTGCCGATTGGGGTAAGCAAAAAGCTGGCGCGTATCTTGGTGGACGCCAACAAGGCCCGCACCACCGGCCAAAAACTTAAACTCTTCTCGCGGCTGCGCCTGCGCGATCTCATGCCCGTTCCCCCCGCCGTGGCTGAATATTCCACCGGGCTGCGCATGGGCGATACCGCCGAGCAGATGGCAAAAACCTACGGCATCACCCGCGAACAGCAGGACGCCCTGGCGCATCGCTCGCATCAGCTCGCCGCTAAGGCCTGGTCGGAAGGCAAGCTGGCCGACGAGGTCATGACCGCCTACGTTCCCCCTTACCGCGAACCGCTTGCGGAAGATAACAATATTCGCGGCACCTCGACGCTGGCGGATTACGCAAAGCTGCGCCCGGCGTTTGACCGCAGGCACGGTACCGTCACGGCGGCTAACAGTACTCCTCTGACGGACGGAGCCGCCGCCGTGATCCTGATGACGGAATCCCGTGCCAGAGAGTTGGGCATCAAACCGCTGGGCTATCTGCGCAGCTATGCGTTCACGGCGATCGACGTCCACCAGGACATGCTGTTAGGGCCCGCCTGGTCCACACCGCTGGCGCTGGATCGCGCGGGGATTACGCTCGCAGACTTAACCCTGATCGATATGCATGAAGCCTTCGCCGCGCAAACCCTGGCGAACGTGCAGCTGCTGGCCAGCGAGCGCTTTGCCCGGGATGTTCTTGGCCGCGCTCATGCCACCGGGGAAGTGGACCAAAGCAAGTTTAACGTGCTCGGCGGCTCTATCGCCTACGGCCATCCGTTTGCGGCAACGGGCGCGCGTATGATTACCCAAACGTTACGTGAACTGCGCCGCCGTGGCGGCGGGTTTGGTCTGGTCACCGCCTGTGCGGCGGGCGGTCTGGGCGCGGCGATGGTACTGGAGGCGGAATAATGGACATGATTTCAGCATTTAATCTGACGGTTCGCCTCGATAACGTCGCCGTTATCACCATTGACGTGCCTGATGAAAAGATGAATACCCTGAAGGCGGAGTTTGGCGTTCAGGTACGCGCGATGTTAAAGCAGATCCGCGAGAACAAAGCGGTTCGCGGCCTGGTATTTATTTCGGCCAAGCCGGACAACTTTATTGCCGGGGCGGATATCAATATGATCGCCCGCGCGCAAAGCGCGCAGGAAGCCGAAGATCTGGCGCGTCAGGGGCAGCAGGTGATGGCCGAGATCCATGCGCTGTCGATCCCGGTTGTCGCCGCCATTCACGGTGCCTGTCTGGGCGGCGGCTTAGAGCTGGCGCTGGCATGCCATAGCCGCATCTGTACCGATGATGCGAAAACCGTGCTGGGTCTGCCTGAGGTGCAGTTAGGCCTCCTCCCGGGCTCCGGTGGCACGCAGCGCCTTCCGCGCCTGGTGGGCGTGAGCACGGCGCTGGAGATGATTTTAACCGGTAAGCAGCTGCGCGCGCGCCAGGCGCTGAAGGTCGGGCTGGTTGATGAAGTTGTCCCGCATTCAATACTGCTTGAGGCTGCGGTTGAACGCGCGCTGAAGGGCCGTCAGGCAAGTCGTCCTCTCCCGGTGCGCGAGCGCGTTCTGGCAGGGCCGCTGGGGCGCACCCTGTTGTTCAGCATGGCAGGTAAAAAGACCGAACAAAAAACCAAAGGTAACTATCCGGCGGCGAAGCGGATCCTTGACGTCATCGAGATCGGGCTGTCGCAGGGCAGCAGCAGCGGCTACGCCGCAGAGGCAAAAGCCTTTGGCGAGCTGGCAATGACGCCGCAGTCTCAGGCGCTGCGAAGCATCTTCTTTGCCAGTACCGAGGTGAAGAAAGATCCGGGAAGCGAGGCCGAACCCGCGCCGCTGCATGCTGTTGGCGTACTGGGCGGCGGGCTGATGGGCGGCGGTATTGCCTTTGTGACCGCCAGCAAAGGCAATTTGCCCGTACGTATCAAAGACATTAATCCTAAGGGAATCAACCACGCGCTGCAGTACAGCTGGCAAAACCTTGATCGGAAGGTGAAGCGCCGCCATATCAAAGCCAGCGAGCGCGACAGGACGCTGGCCGCGATCACCGGCACGACCGACTACAGCGGTTTTACCCATCGCGATGTGGTGATTGAAGCCGTATTTGAAGATCTGGCGCTCAAGCAGCAGATGGTGGCCGACGTTGAAGAGCATTGCGCGCCGCACACCATTTTTGCCTCGAATACGTCGTCATTACCGATTGGCGATATCGCGGCGAAAGCCGCACGGCCAGAACGGGTAATTGGCCTGCATTACTTTAGCCCGGTAGAAAAAATGCCGCTGGTAGAGGTTATTCCTCACGCTTCGACCAGCCCGCAAACCGTGGCTACCGTAGTAAAGCTGGCGAAAAAACAGGGCAAAACACCCATCGTGGTGGCGGACAAAGCCGGCTTCTACGTCAACCGTATTTTGGCCCCGTATATCAATGAAGCCCTGCGGCTGCTGACGGAAGGCGAGAAGATTGAACACGTCGATGAGGCGTTGGTAAAGTTTGGCTTCCCTGTTGGTCCAATCCAACTTTTGGATGAGGTAGGAATAGATACCGGCACTAAAATTATACCTGTGCTGGAAGCGGCTTATGGCGATCGTTTCAGCCCGCCTGCAAACATTGTTTCTGCAATTTTGAAGGACGATCGCAAAGGCAGAAAAAATGAACGCGGTTTCTATCTTTACTCTGCAAAAGGGCGTAAAAGCAAGAGACAGGTCGACCCTTCGGTTTATGGGCTTATTTCCGTTACCGGACAGGCAAAACTCTCAGCGGTACAGTGTGCTGAGCGCTGCGTCATGATGATGCTTAACGAGGCGGCTCGCTGCTTCGGTGAGCAGGCGATCAAAAACGCGCGGGATGGCGACATCGGTGCTGTTTTTGGTATAGGTTTCCCGCCGTTTCTTGGCGGCCCGTTCCGTTACATGGACACTCTCGGAGCGAGTGAAGTGGTTGCGATCCTGCAACGTCTGGCCACGCAGTATGGTTCGCGCTTTACGCCTTGTGACGAATTATTGCAGAGGGCGGAGCGGGGCCAGACATTTTGGCCAGCAAGGGAAACTGTCCTTGTAAGCTGAGGTCAAAGAAGGGTAAATCCCGAGGTGAATGAACCTGTATTGGCGATTTTGTAAACAGAGATTGACTATACTTACGCCATTGAGGTAAAAAACAGCGTTTCATTCACCGAATGGATCAGGCACAATGCCCGGCCATCGGGTTTTCTACCTTGAAGATGTTTATCGCGGGTAGTCAACGCCGGTGATTCTGGTTAACAAAAGCGGTGCAATATGCAAGTTTTTATCATGCGTCACGGCGACGCGGCACTCGATGCCGCCAGTGACTCAGTACGTCCTTTGACCGTCTGTGGCTGTGACGAATCCCGTCAGATGGCTACCTGGCTTAAAGGTCAAAAAGTGGACATTGAACGCGTTCTGGTGAGTCCTTTCCTGCGTGCAGAACAGACGCTGGATGTGGTAGGGGAGTGTATGAACCTGCCATCCGGTGTGGATGTTCTCCCTGAACTCACGCCGTGTGGTGATGTCGGTCTTGTGAGTGCCTACCTGCAGGCGCTGTGCAATGAAGGTGTCGCTTCCGCACTGGTCATTTCCCACCTGCCGCTGGTCGGCTATCTGGTATCTGAGCTCTGCCCTGGCGAAACGCCGCCGATGTTCACGACTTCCGCCATTGCCAACGTCACCCTCGACGAAACGGGCAAAGGGGTCTTTAACTGGCAAATGAGTCCGTGCAATCTAAAGATGGCTAAAGCTATCTGACGTGACGTGCGATAAGGCGGGGTGCAGCGTGCTTCCCGCCTTCCTGTCAGGGCAGCTCCGGTGGTTGCCACTCCTCAACTTCAATCAACACCAGCAATGCGGCATCTCCGCCGTACTCCTTGGGTGCCTGATGAAACGCCATCACGTGTGGATGCTGAGCCAGCCACAGCGGCGTTTGTTGCTTGAGAATATGCTTACCGTGGCCGTGCATCACGCAGGCGCAAAACACATGCTCGCGGCGGCAGGCGGCTATCAACGCACCCAGCTCCTGCTTCGCCTGCATCTGGGTTAACCCGTGCAAATCGAGAAACAGCTCCGGCGAGTAATCGCCGCGGCGTAATTTTTTCAGTTCAAAGTGGCTGACGTCTTCGCGCACGTACTTCACGGCTCCCTGCGTGTTAAGCAGCGGCTGAAATTCATCTGAAAAATAGTGGCTGTTGTCCGCCTGTTCTTGCAGAAGCCGTTTGACCGGTACTTCAGTGATTTTTTTGCGCTGGGGACGGTGGACGATGGTGTCCTGCCTGATTTGACGCGTCCCGGTCATAAGCTGTCGGAAGAGCGTCTGATCCTCCTCGCTGAGCGATGTTTTCTTTTTCATTCTTCTGTCTCATCTCTTATTTCCCCCAGTGTACCTGACTAAACGCATTTTTTAACCTCAAGCGGCACGCGTCATTGCTGATTTATCGCCGTCTTCATGGCAAACTAGCCGCCGAAAATTATGCGAGCGTGCCCTGGAGGAAAGAGTGGATAAAATTTTTGTCGATGAAGCAGTAAACGAGCTGCATACCATACAGGACATGTTGCGCTGGTCGGTTAGCCGCTTCAGCGCCGCCAATATCTGGTACGGCCACGGCACCGATAACCCGTGGGATGAGGCCGTTCAGCTGGTGCTGCCGTCCCTCTACCTGCCGCTGGATATTCCGGAAGACATGCGTACCGCGCGCCTGACCTCCAGCGAGAAGCACCGCATCGTTGAGCGCGTGATCCGCCGCGTGAACGAGCGTATCCCGGTAGCCTACCTGACCAATAAAGCCTGGTTCTGCGGCCACGAGTTCTATGTTGATGAACGCGTGCTGGTGCCGCGCTCGCCGATTGGTGAGCTGATCAACAGCCAGTTCGACGGAATCATTAACCGTCAGCCTCAGCACATCCTTGATATGTGCACCGGCAGCGGCTGCATCGCGATTGCCTGCGCCTATGCCTTCCCGGAGGCCGAAGTGGACGCGGTGGATATCTCCACCGACGCGCTGGCCGTCACCGAACACAATATTGAAGAGCACGGGCTGATCCATCACGTCACGCCAATCCGCTCGGATCTGTTCCGCGACCTGCCAATGCTGCAGTACGATCTGATCGTGACTAACCCGCCGTACGTCGATGCGGAAGACATGTCCGATCTGCCAAACGAGTATCGCCACGAGCCGGAACTGGGCCTGGCGTCGGGTTCCGACGGTCTGAAACTGACCCGCCGTATTCTGGCCTGCGCGCCGGATTACCTGGCCGACGACGGCGTTCTGATTTGTGAAGTGGGCAACAGCATGGTACATCTGATAGAGCAGTACCCGGACGTGCCGTTCACCTGGCTTGAGTTTGACAACGGCGGTGACGGCGTCTTTATGCTGACCAAAGCGCAGCTTCTCGACGCGCGCGAATACTTCAGCATCTACAAAGATTAATCCAGCGGGCTTCGGCCCGTTTCACAACGCTCAAACACAAACAACAACATCGGAGCCGTGATGGCAGGAAACAGTATTGGACAATTATTCCGCGTGACCACCTTCGGGGAGTCGCACGGGCTGGCGCTGGGATGTATCGTTGATGGTGTACCGCCAGGCATCGAACTGACCGAAGCTGATTTACAGCACGACCTTGACCGTCGTCGCCCGGGTACCTCTCGCTACACCACGCAGCGTCGCGAGCCGGACCAGGTCAAAATTCTTTCCGGCGTCTTTGAAGGCCGCACCACCGGAACCAGCATTGGCCTGCTGATTGAAAACACCGATCAGCGTTCCCAGGACTACGGCGCCATTAAAGACGTCTTCCGTCCCGGCCATGCCGACTACACCTACGAGCAAAAGTACGGCTTCCGCGACTATCGCGGCGGCGGGCGTTCGTCCGCGCGTGAAACCGCGATGCGCGTGGCGGCAGGGGCGATTGCCAAGAAATACCTGCAGCAGAAATTTGGCATCGTTATCCGCGGCTGCCTGACCCAAATGGGCGATATTCCGCTGGCGATCAAAGACTGGGATCTGGTGGAGCAAAACCCGTTCTTCTGCGCTGACGCCGACAAAATTGTCGCGCTGGATGAACTGATGCGCGGTCTGAAAAAAGAGGGCGACTCTATCGGGGCCAAAGTGACCGTGGTGGCTGACGGCGTACCGCCTGGCTGGGGCGAGCCGGTATTCGACCGTCTCGATGCAGACATCGCCCACGCGCTGATGAGCATCAACGCGGTGAAGGGCGTGGAGATTGGCGACGGTTTTGACGTGGTTCAGCTTCGCGGCAGCCAGAACCGTGACGAAATTACTGCACAGGGTTTCCAGAGCAATCACGCGGGCGGCATTCTCGGCGGTATCAGCAGCGGGCAGCAGATTATTGCCAATATTGCGCTGAAGCCGACCTCCAGCATTACCGTGCCGGGCCACACGATCAACCGCTCTGGCGACGAAGTTGAGATGATCACCAAAGGACGTCACGATCCGTGCGTGGGGATCCGCGCGGTGCCGATCGCCGAGGCGATGCTGGCGATCGTGCTGATGGATCACTTCCTGCGCCAGCGCGCGCAGAATGCGGATGTGACGACCACCATTCCACGCTGGTAAACATGAAAAAAACCGCAATTGCTCTGCTGGCGCTGCTCGCCAGTGGAGCCAGCCTGGCCGCCACGCCGTGGCAGAAAATCACCCATCCTGTGGCGGGAAGCGCGCAGTCCATCGGCGCGTTCTCGAACGGCTGTATCGTGGGCGCGCAAGCGCTTCCGCTGCAGTCGGATACCTATCAGGTGATGCGCACCGACCAGCGCCGCTACTTCGGCCACCCTGACCTGGTGCTGTTTATTCAGCGCCTTGGGAATCAGGTGCATAACCTGGGGCTGGGCACGATGCTGATTGGCGACATGGGCATGCCTGCCGGCGGCCGCTTCAACGGCGGACACGCCAGCCACCAGTCAGGACTGGATGTAGATATCTTCCTGCAGCTGCCGAAAGCGCGCTGGAGTTCAGCACAGCTGCTGAAACCGCAGGCGCTGGATCTGGTGGCGCGCGACGGTAAAAACGTGGTGCCGTCGCTCTGGACGCGTGATGTCTCCAGCATGATCAAGCTGGCGGCGGAAGATAACGACGTCACGCGGATTTTCGTGAACCCGGCAATTAAGCAACAGCTCTGCCTGGATGCGGGAACCGATCGCGACTGGCTGCGCAAAGTGCGCCCGTGGTTCCAGCATCGTGCGCACATGCACGTTCGTCTGCGCTGCCCGGCCAATAGCCTCGAGTGCGAAGATCAGCCGCTACCGCCGCCAGGCGATGGCTGTGGCGCAGAACTGCAAAGCTGGTTTGAACCGGCTAAGCCCGGAACCTCAAAGCCTGAGAAGAAGACACCGCCTCCGCTGCCGCCTTCCTGCCAGGCGCTACTGGATGAGCATGTACTTTAATGGATAATTTCGTCGATCTGTTTATGGTGTCGCCGTGGATGCTGGCGGCACTGTTTTTTGTTGCGATGTTTGCCGGGTTTATCGATGCGCTGGCGGGTGGGGGCGGTTTACTGACCGTTCCGGCACTGCTGGCGGTGGGGATGAGCCCTGCCCAGGCGCTCGCCACCAACAAACTTCAGGCCTGCGGCGGGTCGCTCTCCGCCTCGCTCTACTTTATCCGCCGTAAAGTGGTAAACCTTGCCGATCAGAAGCTGAATATTCTGATGACCTTTATCGGCTCGACCTCAGGTGCGCTGCTGGTTCAGCACGTGCAGTCTGATATTTTGCGTCAGATCCTGCCGATTCTGGTTATCTGCATTGGCCTCTACTTTTTGCTGATGCCAAAGCTCGGTGAAGAGGACCGCCAGCGTCGTCTGCTCGGCCTGCCGTTTGCGCTTATCGCGGGCGGCTGTGTGGGGTTCTACGATGGGTTCTTTGGCCCCGGCGCTGGCTCGTTCTACGCGTTAGCCTTCGTGACGCTGGCAGGCTTTAACCTCGCAAAATCAACCGCCCATGCAAAGGTACTCAACGCGACGTCTAACGTCGGCGGCCTGCTGCTGTTTATCATCGGTGGCAAGGTTATCTGGGCAACCGGTTTTGTAATGATGGCAGGACAGTTTTTAGGCGCGCGCGTGGGCTCGCGTCTGGTATTGAGCAAGGGGCAAACGCTGATCCGCCCGATGATTGTTGTCGTCTCGGCGGTGATGAGTGCCAAGCTACTTTATGACAGCCACGGACAGGAGATCCTCCACTGGTTGGGGATGAGCTAATGAACAGTACGCATAACTACGAACAGCTGATTGAGATCTTCGACGGCTGTTTTGCTGATGATTTTAATACCCGTCTGATTAAAGGCGACGACGAACCGATCTATCTTCCTGCTGATGCCGAGGTTCCGTATAACCGCATCGTGTTCGCGCACGGATTTTATGCCAGCGGGCTACACGAGATTTCGCACTGGTGCATTGCCGGAAAAGCACGCCGCGAGCAGGTGGACTTTGGTTACTGGTACTGCCCGGACGGGCGTAATGCCGCAACCCAGGGCCAGTTCGAGGACGTGGAGGTAAAACCCCAGGCGTTCGACTGGCTGTTCTGCGTGGCGGCGGGTTATCCGTTCAACGTGAGCTGTGACAACCTCGAAGGTGATTTCGAGCCAGACCGTATTGTCTTCCAGCGCCGCGTCCACGCGCAGGTGATGGAGTATCTTGAGAAGGGCATCCCGGAACGTCCGGCGCGCTTTATCAAGGCCTTACAGAATTATTACCACACGCCGGAGATCACGGCGGAATGCTTCCCGTGGCCGGAAGATATTTAACAGAGGAAAGAAGATGATCGCAGAATTTGAATCACGCATTCTGGCGTTAATTGATGACATGGTGGAACACGCCAGTGATGATGAGCTGTTCGCCAGCGGTTATCTGCGTGGTCACCTGACGCTCGCGGTAGCCGAGCTGGAAGCAGGTGACGATCACTCTGCCGACGCCGTTCACGCTGAAGTCACCCGCAGCCTGGAAAAAGCGATACTGGCCGGGGAACTCTCTCCGCGCGACCAGTCTCTGGTGCTGGGCATGTGGGACAATCTGTTCCAGCAGGCGAAAGCGAAGTAAGTGTTTCACCTCCCTCTCCCTGTGGGAGAGGGGCGGGGTGAGGGCAGCAGACCGCACCCTACTTAACGCTTTTCCCCTTCAGCAGTTTCCGTACCCACAATCGATTCGGGTTCAGCCCCGCCAGCGTGGTTCTGTCCAGCGGGATCGGCTCGTCGCTCATTTGCGCGGCTAACGCTTCAGCCAGCAGCGGCGCGGAGCACAAGCCTCGCGACCCTAACCCACCCAGCATATACAGTTCCGGATAAACCGGCGCGCTCGCTGCCGCATCCCGGTTTTCAGCAAGGCCCTTATAGGCCTCAAGCGTCGCCTCGTAGTCCGGCACGTTTCCCGCCATCGGCAAATGATCGCGCGTTGCACAGCGTACGCCGCAGCGTGCCTCACCCGCGCTGACGTCAACGGCCTGCGCCCAGTCAGCCTGTGGGAAGCAGTCAACCAGGCGCTGACGGTTTTGCTGCTGATCTTCCTCGCTGTAGCGCGTATCCGTTTCGCCGCGACGGTAGCTGGCCCCAATGCAGTGGTGCCCGTTAGACGGGTTTGGAGGAGTGAGATACCCGTCGTAACAGAGCACCTGACGCAGTTTCTCCAGCGCTGGCGCGGTTGGAATATGGCTTACCTGCCCGCCGACCGGATAAACCGGCAACTTTTCCGTCTGGGCGAACTGGCTGATGCTGTGCCCGTTGGCGAGCACAACGCTGGCGTGCTGCGCCTCGTTACCCTCGGCAAAACGCAGCGTCCAGCCGCCAGCCCTGCTGAGAGACTCAAGGTTATGGGCATAGTGAACCGACAGCCCGCGAGACTGCGCAAGGGCAATTGCCGCAGCCGTCAGTTCAGCAGGGCACAGCCAGCCGCCGAGCGGATAGTGAATACCGTCGCAGCCGGTGTCGACGCCAGCGGTGTCAGAAACCTGCCGTGCGGTGACCGCATGGGCGATCGCGTCAGGCAGGCCCAGGGAGAGCATCTGCGCAATTTTCTGCCGGCTTTTTTCATCCCAGCCGAGCTGCGTCACGCCGCACCAGTCATGGTCAAAATCGACAGGCAGCATGTCATACAGGCGGCGGGCGAAGGTGAACGCGGCCGGGAAAAACTGGAACAGCGCGGGGTCATGCGCGCTCAGCAGGGGGTAGAGTGCACCCTGACGATTGCCCGATGCGCCCGTAGCCGGTGCGTCATCGGCGCAGTAGAGCGTCACCTGCCAGCCGCGATGCAGAAGCGCGAGCGAGAGCAGGGCGCTGGCAATTCCACCGCCGATGATGGCAACTTCACGAGAGCCGCTGGCGCGGCGGGCATACCAGGGCGCACGAGCGGGGATAGTCAGCTCCTGCTCCATCACCCCGACCAGCATGTCGCGCTTGCGGCCAAAACCTTTGGTCTTTTTCATGGTGAAACCTGCCTCCTGCAGCCCGCGGCGGACAAAGCCTGCAGAGGTGAAGGTGGCGAGCGTTGCCCCAGGGCGTGCCAGGCGCGCCATCGCGGCAAAGAGATGCGGGCTCCACATGTCCGGGTTTTTGGCAGGCGCAAAACCGTCGAGGAACCAGGCGTCAACCTTCTGGTTCATCGCGTCGTCGAGTTTATCGGTCAGTTCGTTAATATCGCCCAGCCACAGGTCCAGCGTTACGCGCCCGCCGTTCAGCAGCAGACGATGGCAGCCGCCAATGGCCGGTGGCCACTGCGCCTGGAGCTGTTCTGCCCAGGGGGCAAGTTCAGGCCAGTGCTGATGGGCAAGCCGCAGGTCGTGGGCGGTGAGCGGATATTTTTCAAAACTGACGAAATGTAATCTTTGGAGCGTAGCCTCTTGGTGGGCAGCGTGAAACTGGTCAAACGCCTGCCAGAGGGTCAAAAAGTTTAGCCCGGTGCCAAACCCGCTTTCCGCCACCACAAAAAGGCTGCGCGGATGAGTAGGAAAGCGGGTGCTGAGATCGTTTCCGTCGAGGAAAACATAACGGGTTTCTTCCAGTCCGTTATCATTAGAAAAATAGACGTCATCAAAATCTCGGGAAACAGGTGTACCCTCAGCGTTGAATTCAAGGTTGGCGGGTTGTATAGCGTTTTGTTTCACGTAAGTTACTCGTCTGACAGGCAGTGGCACGATCTTAGCGATGTGAGTCCAATGGTGCAAATTTCCTCAGAAATTGGCTGATCGGACTTGTTCGGCGTACAAGTGTACGCTATTGTGCGATTCGAAACTTTTTATAGTGCGACTTACAGAGGTATTGAATGAAACGTGCAGTGATTACTGGCCTGGGCATCGTTTCCAGCATCGGTAATAACCAGCAGGAAGTCCTGGCATCTCTGCGTGAAGGACGCTCCGGGATCACTTTCTCTGAAGAGTTTAAAGATTCTGGCATGCGTAGCCACGTATGGGGTAACGTCAAACTGGACACCACCGGTTTGATCGACCGTAAAGTGGTTCGTTTCATGAACGATGCCTCTATCTATGCCTACCTCTCCATGCAGGAAGCTATCGCTGATGCTGGCCTGAGTGAAGAAGTTTATCAGAACAACCCGCGCGTGGGCCTGATTGCCGGTTCCGGCGGTTCGTCTAAAGCGCAGGTATTCGGTGCTGATGCAATGCGCAGCCCGCGTGGCCTGAAAGCGGTTGGTCCGTACGTAGTGACCAAAGCCATGGGCTCAGCGGTTTCCGCTTGCCTGGCGACCCCGTTCAAAATTCACGGCGTGAACTACTCCATCAGCTCTGCATGTGCGACTTCCGCACACTGTATCGGTAACGCGGTAGAGCAAATCCAGCTGGGCAAACAGGACATCGTGTTTGCTGGCGGCGGCGAAGAGCTGGGCTGGGAAATGGCCTGTGAGTTCGACGCGATGGGCGCACTCTCCACCAAATATAACGAAACGCCAGAAAAAGCGTCCCGTACCTATGATGCACATCGCGACGGTTTCGTTATCGCGGGCGGCGGCGGTATGGTTGTCGTTGAAGAGCTGGAACACGCTCTGGCACGTGGTGCACACATCTACGCTGAAATTGTTGGCTACGGCGCAACGTCCGACGGCGCTGACATGGTTGCTCCATCCGGCGAAGGCGCTGTGCGCTGCATGAAGATGGCGATGCACGGCGTTGATACGCCAATCGACTACCTGAACTCCCACGGCACCTCCACTCCGGTAGGCGACGTGAAAGAGCTGGGTGCGATCCGCGAAGTGTTCGCTGATAAGAGCCCGGCCATCTCCGCGACCAAAGCGATGACAGGTCACTCTCTGGGTGCCGCTGGCGTGCAGGAAGCGATCTACTCTCTGCTGATGCTGGAACACGGCTTCATCGCGCCAAGCATCAACGTGGAAGCGCTGGACGAGCAGGCTGCCGGCCTGAACATCGTGACCAAACCAACAGAGGCGACGCTGAACACCGTAATGTCTAACAGCTTCGGTTTCGGCGGAACGAACGCCACGCTGGTCATGCGTAAGCTGAAAGCATAAGCGTTTGAATGTATAGTAGAAGGGAGCCTGATGGCTCCCTTTTTTTATGCCTGAACTTGGAGTTATGCATGACGGCCGTAACCTCAGAAAAAAACGCCACGTCCGGAAACACCTCGCTGTTCCGCATCGCTTTTGCGGTATTCCTTACCTATATGACCGTTGGCCTGCCGCTGCCGGTGATCCCGCTGTTTGTTCATCAGGAACTGGGCTATGGCAATACCATGGTCGGCATTGCTGTCGGCATTCAGTTTTTAGCTACGGTATTAACCCGCGGCTATGCCGGACGCCTGGCCGATCAGCACGGAGCAAAACGCTCGGCGTTGCAGGGGATGTTCGCCTGCGGGCTGGCGGGCGCCGCATGGCTACTGGCTGCCCTGCTGCCGGTGGAGCCGATGTATAAATTCGCCCTGCTGGTGGTGGGGCGCTTAATCCTCGGTTTCGGTGAGAGCCAACTGCTGACCGGAACGCTGACCTGGGGAATGGGGCTGGTGGGGCCTGCGCGTTCGGGCAAGGTGATGTCCTGGAACGGAATGGCCATCTACGGCGCGCTGGCGGCTGGCGCGCCGCTGGGCCTGCTGATCCACAGCACGTTTGGCTTTGCGGTGTTGGCCGCTACCACCATGGTGCTGCCGCTGCTGGCATGGGCGTTTAACGGTACGGTGCGAAAAGTGCCGGCCCACAAAGGCGAGCGTCCCTCCCTGTGGAGCGTGGTGGGGCAGATCTGGCAGCCGGGTCTGGGGCTGGCGCTGCAGGGCGTAGGCTTCGCGGTGATAGGGACCTTCGTCTCCCTGTACTTTATGAGCCGCGGCTGGGCGATGGCTGGATTTACGCTGACCGCGTTTGGCGGCGCGTTTGTACTGATGCGCGTGCTGTTTGGCTGGATGCCGGATCGCTTTGGCGGCGTGAAGGTGGCGGTGGCGTCGCTGGTGATTGAGACCCTCGGTCTGGTGCTGCTCTGGCAGGCACCGACCGCGTCTGTTGCGCTGCTGGGTGCGGCGCTGACCGGCTGCGGCTGTTCGCTGATTTTCCCGGCGCTTGGCGTTGAGGTGGTGAAACGCGTGGCCCCGCAGGTGCGCGGTACGGCGCTGGGCGGGTATGCGGCCTTTCAGGATATCTCCTACGGCGTCACCGCGCCGCTCGCGGGCCTGCTGGCCACATCCTTTGGCTATCCGTCAGTATTTCTTGCCGGGGCCGTTTCGGCGGTGGTGGGGATTGTGGTGACGCTGGTGGCGTTTCGCAGAACTTGAGCCGTTGTTGCCGGGTGGCGGCTGCGCCTGACCCGGCCTACGATTCGTGGTTTTGTAGGCCCGGTACGCGGAGCGCCACCGGGCAAAAGGTCAGGCAACCAGCCAGAAAATTGCCAGCGCAATCATTAACGCAATGAACATCATTCCCGGACGGGCGGACAGCGTTTTGAAGGTTTCCACGACGGGCGCAAACAGCGGGCTGTAGATGGGCTGAACGTTCCGCGCTTCCGGTATACCGCCCTCCCGTTCGCTGCGGCGAACAACGATCTGATTCAGAATATCCTGCACCTGCGCGGTGGTCAGCACCGTTTGCGGCGTGGCCTGCCAGGTCTGCTGGGCATAATCCCGAATAGCCTCAAAATCGCGCGGCTCCAGCGGCTGCTTAAGCGCCGCCTGGAGCGTATGCAGCGTTGGGGCGCTCTGGGTACTCAGGGTCTGGCGCGCCTGCAGCCAGGTCACCAGATGCGTAAACTGCTTCGCCGGGATGAGCTCACCGGTCTTCACGCCGGACAGTTCCAGCATTGATTGCCAGATGAGCTTTGTCGGCTCGCCGGTAGCCGCCGCCAGCTTCGTAACCATCTGCTTAAGCGTATTATGTTCTGCAGGCAGCATAGGGCGCTCGGTTGCAGGGCGCTGCTGCGGCTGTGGAATAGAAAGCTGGTTGCTCTGCAGCAGCGTAAGCACCGCTTTCAGCTGGTCCGGCGCAAGCTGGCTCAGGGCGGTATGACCATACTGCTGGCGAATGAAATCACTCACCGCCTGGCGATTATTTCCCTGACCCAACAGTTCGGTCAGCTGCGAGACAGTCTGGCGCGCGGTGTGATTTTGCTGCGCGGCGTTGATGCGCTGGCTCAGGTTTTGCTCGGCGGCGGGAAAGTGGCGCGACTGTAGCGGCGCGTCATTCCTGACCCCTAAATCATGCTTTACTCCTGCCCACACCTCGGCATTCTGCTGCGAGGTTAACGCTATCAGGCGCGTGATCAGGCGCTCCAGCACGGTGCGCTGTTGCGTGGAAAGGGGCTGTTCGCCTGCGACGTTGGGCGCTACGGGGCCATCACCCGGAGGGCGCGGCGGCGTACCTGAGATGGGCTGCATCGTCAAAAATCCTTAAAGTCAAAACTCTGCGTAAACCCGGCATACATATATGCCCGGCGGCGAGATTATGGCACACTTGGCAGGTTTTCTTCCTCTCAAACAGGTACTCAGACGTGAAAATCCTCGTTGACGAAAATATGCCTTATGCCCGCGAGCTGTTTAGCCGCCTGGGTAACGTTAAGGCTGTCCCTGGTCGCCCAATCCCGGTCGCTGAACTGGATGATGCCGACGCCCTGATGGTGCGCTCGGTGACCAAAGTAAATGAGGCGCTGCTCGCTGGCAAAGCGGTTAAGTTTGTCGGGACTGCCACGGCAGGGACCGATCATGTGGACGAACAATGGCTCAAACAGGCGGGAGTCGGCTTTTCTGCCGCCCCGGGCTGTAACGCGATTGCCGTTGTAGAATATGTCTTCTCCTCTCTGCTGATGCTGGCCGAGCGCGACGGATTTGCGCTGAAAGATCGCACCGTGGGGATTGTCGGCGTGGGCAACGTGGGGGGACGCCTGCAAAAGCGTCTTGAAGCGTTAGGTATTCGCACGCTTCTCTGCGACCCGCCGCGTAAAGACAGCGGCGATGAGGGCGATTTCCGCTCGTTGGATGAGCTGGTCGAACAGTGCGACGTGCTGACTTTCCACACGCCGCTGTTTAAAGAGGGGCCATATAAGTCGCTGCACCTTGCCGACGAGGCCCTGATTCGCCGTCTGAAGGCTGGCACTATTCTGATAAACGCCTGTCGTGGCCCGGTGGTGGATAACGCGGCGCTGCTGAAATGTCTGGATGAAGGCCAGGACCTCAGCGTGGTGCTGGACGTCTGGGAGCCGGAGCCGGATCTGAACGTCTCTCTGCTTGAGAAAGTGGACGTAGCGACCGCGCACATTGCGGGCTATACCCTCGAAGGCAAAGCACGCGGCACAACCCAGGTCTTTGAAGCGTACAGCGCCTTTATCGGCCAACCGCAGCAGGTCGCCCTGGATACGTTACTGCCTGCGCCTGAATTTGGCCGTATCACCCTTCATGGCCCGCTCGATCAGGCAACGCTGAAAAGGCTGGTGCATTTGGTGTATGATGTGCGCCGCGATGACGCGCTGCTGCGTAAAGTAGCGGGTATTCCGGGTGAGTTTGATAAGCTGCGCAAGAACTATGTCGAGCGCCGCGAGTGGTCTTCCCTGTACGTTATTTGTGACGACGCAATGGCGGCGACGCTGCTGCAGAAACTGGGGTTTAACGCCGTTCACCACCCGGCACGTTAATGTCTTCTTAATGCTCCCTGCCGGATACTCTGGCAGGGACGCTTGTTTATTTCTGGAGTAAACCACCATGTCTGAAGGCTGGAACATTGCCATTTTGGGTGCCACTGGCGCCGTGGGCGAAGCACTGCTTGAAACCCTTGCTGAGCGTCAGTTCCCGGTGGGAGAGATTTACGCCCTGGCACGTGCCGAAAGCGCGGGAGAACATCAGCGCTTTAACGGTAAATCCGTTAGGGTGCAGGATGCGGCAGAGTTCGACTGGACCCAGTCGCAGCTGGCCTTTTTTGCTGCGGGTGCCGAAGCGACCGCCACCTACATTGAAGAAGCCACCAACGCGGGCTGTCTGGTGATTGACCTGAGCGGCCTGTTCGCTCTGGAGCCGGACGTGCCGCTGGTGGTGCCGGATGTGAACCCGTTTGTGCTGGCAGATTACCGTAACCGCAACATCATTGCGGTACCAGACAGCCTGACCAGCCAGCTGCTGACCGCGCTGAAGCCGCTGATCGACGACGGTGGCCTGTCGCGTATCACCGTGACCAGCCTGTTGTCCGCGTCCGCGCACGGTAAAAAGGCCGTTGACGCCCTGGCGGGACAGAGTGCGAAGCTGCTGAACGGCATCCCGATTGATGAAGATGATTTCTTCGGTCGTCAGCTGGCGTTCAACATGCTGCCGCTGCTGCCCGATCGCGAAGGTTCCGTGCGTGAAGAGCGCCGCATCGTCGATGAAACCCGCAAAATTTTGCAGGATGAAGGTCTGATGATCTCCGCCAGCTGCGTGCAGTCGCCCGTTTTCTACGGCCACGCGCAGATGGTGGGCTTTGAAGCGATGCGTCCGCTGGCGGCAGAAGAGGCGCGCGATGCGTTTGGCCGCGGCGAGGATATCGTGCTGTCAGAAGAGCGCGAGTTCCCGACGCAGGTGGGCGATGCCAGCGGTAGCGCGCATCTCTCCGTCGGCTGCGTGCGTAATGACTACGGTATGCCGGAGCAGGTTCAGTTCTGGTCAGTTGCCGATAACGTGCGCTTTGGCGGCGCGCTGATGGCGGTCAAGATCGCAGAAAAACTGGTGCAGGAGTACCTGTACTGATGTCAGAAGTGGAACAAAAGCCAGTACATAGAATTGCCCTCGGGATTGAGTACGACGGCAGTAAATACTATGGCTGGCAGCGTCAGAATGAGGTGCGTAGCGTCCAGGAGAAGCTGGAGAAAGCGCTGTCTCAGGTGGCAAACGAGCCGATTAACGTCCTGTGCGCAGGCCGAACCGACGCCGGTGTTCATGGAACAGGGCAGGTGGTTCACTTTGAAACCACCGCGGTGCGTAAAGACGCCGCGTGGACGCTGGGTGTAAATGCGAATTTACCTGGAGACATTGCGGTGCGTTGGGTGAAAGCTGTGCCGGATGATTTTCATGCCCGCTTCAGCGCCACCGCGCGTCGCTACCGCTACGTCATCTACAACCAGCGCCTGCGTCCGGCGGTGTTAGGCCAGGGCGTGACGCATTATTATGAACCTCTGGATGCAGAACGTATGCATCGAGCGGCGCAGTATTTGTTAGGCGAAAATGATTTTACGTCGTTCCGTGCGGTGCAGTGTCAGTCCCGCACGCCGTGGCGTAACGTCATGCACATTAACGTCAGTCGTTTTGGCGCGTATGTGGTGGTCGATATCAAAGCGAATGCCTTTGTACATCATATGGTGCGGAATATTGTAGGCAGCCTGATGGAAGTGGGCGCCGGACACCAGCCGGAGAGCTGGATTGCAGAACTGCTGGCAGCGAAGGACAGAACGCTTGCGGCAGCAACGGCGAAAGCGGAAGGGCTGTATCTGGTCGCGGTAGATTATCCGGATCGGTTTGACCTGCCAAAACCGCCAATGGGCCCGCTGTTTTTAGCGGACTAAACAAAGGTGCAATTAAGGTTTAGACAATATGGACGTAATACGTTTTCTGATTGATTTTATTTTGCATATTGATGTTCACCTGGCTGAGCTGGTCGCGCAGTATGGCGTCTGGGTGTATGCCATTCTGTTCCTCATTCTGTTCTGTGAAACCGGTCTGGTTGTGACCCCGTTCCTGCCGGGTGATTCACTGCTGTTTGTGGCGGGCGCATTATCTGCGTTGCCTACCAATGACCTGAATGTGCATTTGATGGTGGCATTAATGATTATCGCCGCGATTATTGGCGATGCGGTTAACTATACCATCGGGCGAGTGTTCGGAGAGCGGCTGTTCAGTAATCCGAATTCTAAAATTTTCCGCCGCAGCTATTTAGATAAAACGCATGCGTTTTACGAGCGCCACGGCGGTAAGACCATTATCCTTGCGCGCTTTGTGCCGATTGTACGCACCTTTGCTCCGTTTGTGGCGGGAATGGGACATATGTCCTATCGTCATTTTGCGATGTATAACGTCGTCGGCGCGCTGCTGTGGGTACTGCTATTTACCTACGCGGGCTACCTGTTTGGCGATCTGCCCGTAGTTCAGGAAAACCTTAAGTTGCTGATTGTAGCGATTATTGTGCTTTCCGTTCTGCCTGGCGTCATTGAAATTATTCGCCACAGGCGTGCGGCAGCAAAACAAGCGAAGTAAATGCACTCTGGCGGTTCGACCACTTTTTTATCCAAAGTTTCGGGCTGTTATGTTTTAATGTGCAACATTCATGGTCTGTTGGAGGCAAAAATGGCATTATTCGCCTCTTACAGCAAAACTGGCAAACGACCAGGTTCAGGCAGAAAGGTTATCAATGAGCTGGATTGAACGAATTAAAAGCAACATTACCCCAACGCGTAAAGCGAGCATTCCTGAAGGGGTATGGACGAAGTGTGATAGCTGCGGCCAGGTTCTGTATCGCGCAGAGCTGGAACGCAATCTTGAAGTGTGTCCGAAATGTGACCACCACATGCGTATGTCGGCGCGCAACCGCCTGCATAGCCTGCTGGACGAAGGCTCTCTGGTAGAGCTGGGTAGCGAACTTGAGCCAAAAGACGTGCTGAAGTTCCGCGATTCCAAAAAATACAAAGATCGTCTGGCCTCTGCTCAGAAAGAGACCGGCGAGAAAGACGCGCTGATCGTTATGAAGGGCACCCTGCACGAGATGCCGGTTGTTGCCGCAGCCTTCGAGTTCGCTTTCATGGGCGGCTCAATGGGTTCTGTGGTCGGCGCGCGTTTCGTGCGTGCCGTTGAGCAGGCGCTGGAGGACAACTGTCCGCTGATCTGCTTCTCCGCCTCTGGTGGTGCACGTATGCAGGAAGCGCTGATGTCTCTGATGCAGATGGCGAAAACCTCTGCCGCGCTGGCGAAAATGCAGGAACGCGGTCTGCCGTACATCTCCGTGCTGACCGACCCAACCATGGGCGGCGTTTCCGCGAGCTTCGCAATGCTGGGCGACCTGAACATTGCTGAACCAAAAGCGCTGATCGGCTTTGCCGGCCCGCGCGTTATTGAACAGACCGTACGTGAAAAGCTGCCGCCGGGATTCCAGCGCAGCGAGTTCCTCATCGAGAAAGGCGCTATCGACATGATCGTTCGCCGCCCGGAAATGCGCCTGAAACTGGCAAGCGTCCTGGCGAAGCTGATGAATCTGCCGGCGCCTAACCCGGATGAGCCGCGCGAAGGCGTGGTCGTACCGGATCAGGAACCCGAGGCCTGATAACTGAAAAGGGCAGGGCCGGTTGGCGCTGCCCTTTTGCTTTCTAAACTGTTAAAGACAACCGGGCATCATGGAAAATAAAAGCATTCCTCAAGCCACGTCGCCCCTGGCCGCGTGGCTTTCTTATCTGGAAAACCTGCACAGTAAAACCATCGATATGGGGCTTGAGCGCGTAAGCCAGGTTGCCGCGCGTCTCGATGTACTAAAGCCCGCACCGTTTGTGTTTACCGTCGCCGGAACGAACGGTAAAGGCACCACCTGCCGTACGCTGGAATCGGTGCTGATGGCGGCGGGCTATAAGGTTGGCGTTTACAGCTCTCCCCACCTGGTGCGCTATACCGAGCGCGTGCGCGTGCAGAATACCGAGCTGTCGGAGTCGGCCCATACGGCGTCGTTCGCCGCTATTGAAGCCGCGCGCGGCGAGACCTCATTAACCTATTTTGAATACGGTACGCTTTCCGCGCTGTGGCTGTTTAAGCAGGCGCAGCTGGACGTGGTGATTCTGGAAGTTGGCCTGGGCGGGCGGCTTGATGCAACCAACATGGTCGATGCCGACGTCTCTGTTGTCACCAGTATTGCGCTCGATCACACGGACTGGCTGGGGCCAGACCGTGAAAGCATTGGGCGCGAGAAGGCCGGTATTTTCCGCGCAGGTAAGCCTGCGGTCGTCGGTGAGCCCGATATGCCGCACACTATTGCAGACGTGGCCAATGAGAAGGGCGCTCGGCTGCTGCGTCGCGGCGTTGACTGGCAGTATGAGGTACAGGATAACAGCTGGCGTTTCAGCGATGCTCAGGGCACGCTGGATAACCTGCCGCTGCCGCAGGTTCCACAGCCTAACGCTGCAACCGCGCTTGCAGCACTGCGCGTCAGCGGGTTGAAGGTGAGCGAACAGGCGATCCGCGACGGTATTCAGAACGCGATCCTCCCGGGGCGTTTTCAGATTGTCAGCGAATCGCCGCGTCTGATTCTGGATGTGGCGCACAACCCTCATGCGGCGGCGTATCTCGCAGGACGTCTCAAATCGTTACCAAAAACCGGGCGCGTGCTGGCGGTTATCGGTATGCTTCATGATAAAGATATCGGCGGCACGCTGGCCTGCATGGAGACTGTGGTCGATAGCTGGTATTGTGCTCCTCTGGAAGGGCCACGCGGCGCCACTGCTGAACAGCTGATGGAACATCTCGGCAAGGGCGAAATTTACGGCAGCGTGGCGCAGGCCTGGCATGCCGCGATGGCGGAGGCTAAACCAGAAGATACCGTGCTGGTGTGTGGGTCGTTCCACACCGTGGCACATGTCATGGAAGTGATGGACGCGGGGAGAACCGGTGGCGAGTAAGTTTCAGAACCGTTTAACAGGAACTATTGTGCTGGTCGCGCTCGGGGTGATTATCCTCCCAGGGCTGCTCGACGGGCAGAAGAAGCATTATCAGGATGAGTTTGCAGCCATTCCATTAGTCCCGAAGGCGGGCGATCGTGATGAGCCGGACATGCTGCCGGCCGCAACTCAGGCGTTGCCCGCTCAGCCGCCGGAAGGCGCGGCTGAAGAGGTACGTGCAGGGGATGCTGCCGCGCCGTCGCTCGATCCGTCGCGTCTGGCCGCGAACAGTAACATCGAGATTGATCCGGTGCCGGTAGAGCAGCCTAAGCCTGTAGAAAAACCGAAACCGGTAGAGAAGCCGCAGCCGAAACCGCAGCGGGATAAAGCTGCCGAGCAGCTGGCTGCTGCCTCAGAAACGCCACCGCCGGCAAAACAGGACGCGGCGCCGACCGGAAAAGCCTACGTTGTTCAGCTCGGTGCGTTAAAAAATGCGGATAAAGTCAACGAGGTGGTGAGTAAACTGCGCGGCGCGGGATACCGCGTTTACACTTCACCGACCACGCCGGTGCAGGGTAAAATTACCCGCATTCTCGTTGGTCCGGATGCTTCGAAAGATAAGCTGAAGGGTTCGCTGGGCGAGCTGAAGCAGATCTCCGGTCTGAGCGGCGTGGTGATGAACTACAGCGCGAACTGATTAGATCTACCCCTCACCCCGGCTCTCTTCCCAAAGGGGCGAGGGGCGGAGTGAGGGAGAGCAGACGTTCAAAGAGACGTCAAAAGGACGGGGGCGTTGAGCATTTTTTCAGCGCCTTTTTTATTTACGCGCGGGAAGGAAATCCCTACGCAAACGTTTTCTTTTTCTGTTAGAATTCGCCCCGAACTGGATGACAGGGCGTTTAATCGTGGGACACATATGGTCTGGATTGATTACGCCATCATTGCGGTGATTGGTTTTTCCTGTCTGGTTAGCCTGATCCGTGGCTTTGTTCGTGAAGCGTTATCGCTGGTAACCTGGGGTTGTGCTTTCTTTGTTGCCAGTCATTACTACACTTACCTGTCTGTCTGGTTCACGGGCTTTGAAGATGAACTGGTCCGAAACGGAATCGCCATCGCGGTGCTGTTTATCGCGACGCTGATTGTCGGCGCTATCGTCAATTACGTGATAGGTCAGCTGGTCGAGAAAACCGGTCTGTCAGGGACGGACAGGGTGCTCGGGATCTGTTTCGGGGCGTTGCGAGGCGTGCTCATTGTGGCCGCGATACTGTTCTTCCTGGATACCTTCACCGGGTTCTCGAAAAGCGAAGACTGGCAGAAATCGCAGCTCATTCCAGAGTTCAGCTTCATCATCAGATGGTTCTTTGACTATCTGCAAAGCTCGTCGAGTTTCTTGCCCAGGGCATAAACCCTGAGATGTGGCTTAACGAGGAAAAGACGAATGTGCGGTATTGTCGGTATCGCCGGTTTCATGCCGGTTAACCAGTCTATTTATGACGCATTATCGGTGCTTCAGCACCGTGGACAGGACGCTGCGGGCATCATCACCATTGATGCACACAACTGCTTCCGTTTACGTAAAGCAAACGGCCTGGTAAACGATGTGTTTGAAGCCCGCCATATGCAGCGCCTGCAGGGTAATATGGGGATTGGTCACGTTCGTTATCCTACCGCTGGCAGCTCCAGCGCCTCTGAGGCTCAGCCTTTCTACGTCAACTCTCCTTATGGCATCACGCTTGCCCACAATGGCAACCTGACGAACGCCCATGAGCTGCGTAAAAAGCTGTTTGAAGAGAAACGTCGCCACATTAACACCACCTCTGATTCAGAAATCCTGCTCAATATTTTTGCCAGCGAGCTGGATAACTTCCGTCACTACCCGCTGGAAGCTGATAACATTTTTGCCGCCGTTGCCGCGACTAACCGCCTGATCCGCGGCGCGTATGCCTGCGTTGCAATGATTATCGGCCACGGCATGGTCGCCTTCCGCGATCCAAACGGTATCCGTCCTCTGGTGCTCGGCAAGCGTGACCTGGGCGATGGCCGTACCGAGTATATGGTCGCCTCCGAAAGCGTGGCGCTGGATACGCTGGGCTTTGAATTCCTGCGCGACGTCGCGCCGGGTGAAGCGGTCTACATCACCGAGAAGGGCCAGCTGTTTACCCGCCAGTGTGCAGACAACCCGGTCAGCAATCCGTGCCTGTTCGAATACGTATACTTCGCCCGTCCGGATTCGTTCATCGACAAAATCTCCGTTTACAGCGCGCGCGTGAACATGGGGACGAAGCTGGGCGAGAAAATTGCCCGCGAGTGGGACGACCTGGACATCGACGTGGTGATCCCAATCCCGGAAACTTCCTGCGATATCGCGCTGGAAATCGCCCGTATTCTGGATAAACCGTACCGTCAGGGCTTCGTGAAGAACCGCTACGTTGGCCGCACCTTTATCATGCCGGGCCAGCAGCTGCGCCGTAAGTCCGTGCGCCGCAAGCTGAACGCCAACCGCGCAGAGTTCCGCGACAAGAACGTCCTGCTGGTGGATGACTCCATTGTGCGTGGTACCACCTCTGAGCAAATTATCGAGATGGCGCGCGAAGCCGGTGCGAAGAAAGTGTATCTGGCCTCAGCGGCCCCTGAAATCCGCTTCCCGAACGTGTACGGCATCGATATGCCTACCGCGACGGAGCTGATTGCTCACGGTCGTGAAGTGGACGAGATTCGCCAGATTATCGGCGCCGACGGCCTGATTTTCCAGGATCTGAACGATCTGATCGACGCGGTACGTGCCGAGAACCCGGACATTCAGCAGTTCGAGTGTTCAGTGTTCAACGGTGTGTATGTGACTAAAGACGTTGACCAGCAGTATCTCGACTACCTTGATTCGCTGCGTAACGACGACGCAAAAGCCGTCCAGCTGCAGAACGATCTCGAAAGCTTAGAGATGCACAACGAAGGTTGATGCTTCTGCAGGTGAGGGCAGCCGCCCTCACTTGCAACTCCTCATAAAATCCTGCACAGTCAGCCCTGAAATCAGCCGGGGCGAATATCATGAAACGACTTATTGTTGGGCTTAGCGGTGCCAGTGGTGCCATTTACGGCGTACGCCTGCTGCAGGTGCTGCGCGACGTAAAAGAGGTTGAAACCCATCTGGTCATGAGCCAGGCGGCGCGTCAGACCCTCTCGCTTGAAACCGATTACTCCCTGCGTGACGTTCAGTCTCTGGCGGATGTGGTACACGACGCGCGTGATATCGCAGCCAGTATCTCATCAGGCTCGTTTAAAACGGCGGGCATGGTTATCCTGCCCTGTTCAATTAAAACGCTCTCCGGCATTGTTAACAGCTATACGGACACGCTGGTGACGCGTGCGGCTGACGTGGTGCTGAAAGAGCGCCGTCCGCTGGTACTCTGCGTGCGGGAAACGCCGCTGCATCTGGGGCATCTGCGTCTAATGACCCAGGCGGCAGAGCTTGGGGCCGTCATCATGCCGCCGGTGCCGGCGTTTTACCATCGCCCGCAAACGCTGGATGACATCATTAACCAGACCGTTAACCGCGTGCTGGATCAGTTTGATATTGAACTGCCCGACGAACTTTTCACCCGCTGGCAGGGCGCGTAAAGTTGTGCACCCGCAAGGTGCATGAAAAGACAACTTGCCCTGTTTCAGGGCAAAACTGCAACCGCGATCATATCCTCAACATTTAATTCCTTTTTTCCCTTTTTCTCTTTCCGGTTCGTTCGGCAGACCTGCTATCTTTCCTCATTAAGGCAATATCGCAACGTTTTATTAACATATTTAACGTCGAATTTTTGACCAGACGGCAATGTGGCATAAGACCTGCAAGAGAAGCCTGCTATACAACACACAACACAATACATAATAAAATCACGGTACTTGAGGGTAAATGTATGAAGAAGACGGTTCTGGCTCTGTCTTTGCTCGTGGGGTTAAGTGCAGCAGCAGGTAGCTACGCGGCACTGCCACAAACGGTACGTATCGGTACAGACGCAACCTATGCGCCATTCTCCTCCAAGGATGCGAAAGGCGAGTTCGTTGGTTTTGATATCGATCTGGGAAATGAGATGTGCAAACGCATGGAGGTGAAATGCACATGGGTGGGCAGCGACTTCGACGCGCTGATCCCGTCGCTGAAAGCCAAGAAAATTGACGCCATTATCTCCTCCCTCTCCATCACCGAAAAACGTCAGCAGGAGATTGCCTTCTCCGACAAACTCTACGCAGCGGATTCCCGTCTGATTGCCGCAAAAGGCTCTCCGATTCAGCCGACCATTGACTCGCTGAAAGGCAAGCACGTGGGCGTGCTTCAGGGGTCTACCCAGGAAGGCTTTGCAAACGCCAACTGGCGTGAGAAGGGCGTAGACGTGGTGGCCTACCAGAACCAGGATCTGATTTACTCTGACCTGGCCGCAGGCCGTCTTGATGCGGCGTTCCAGGATGAAGTCGCCGCGAGCGAAGGCTTCCTGAAACAGCCGGCAGGCAAAGAGTTTGCTTTTGCTGGCCCGTCTGTCAAAGACAAAAAATACTTTGGTGATGGTACCGGTATCGGCCTGCGTAAGGACGATACCGAGCTGAAAGCCGCCTTCGACAAAGCGTTTACCGAGCTGCGTAAAGACGGTACCTACGACAAGCTGGCGAAGAAATACTTCGATTTCAACGTCTACGGTGACTAATGCGTAACGGCAATGCACTGATGTGGTGCATTGCTGGTGCTCATGATCCAATATGGTGCAAAGGGTGCACCGTATTGGATCGCTGTGTGCATACTTAAGCATTTAAAATGCAAAAATTCCCGCCTCTCAGCCATTATTCTTTGCCTGAAAGCGTGAATTGATGGCACATTAACAGCACCCCGTCGTCGTAAAACGCGTATGAAGACAGTTTGTTGAGGATAGATATGAAAAAGCTAGCATTGTCACTTTCACTGGTACTGGCACTTTCCAGCGCCACCGCGGCATTCGCTGCCATTCCGCAAAAAATTCGTATTGGTACTGACCCAACCTATGCCCCGTTCGAATCGAAGAATGCGAAGGGTGAACTGGTTGGTTTTGACATTGATATCGCCAATGAGCTATGCAAACGCATCAAAGCGCAATGTACCTACGTTGAGAACCCGCTGGATGCGCTGATCCCATCGCTGAAAGCAAAAAAAATCGACGTGATCATGTCTTCCCTTTCCATCACTGAAAAACGCCAGCAGGAGATTGCCTTCACCGACAAACTCTACGCAGCGGATTCTCGTCTGGTGGTGGCTAAGTCTTCAGACATTCAGCCTACCCTTGAGTCGCTGAAGGGCAAACGCGTCGGCGTGTTGCAGGGCACTACCCAGGAAACCTACGGCAATGAACACTGGGCGCCGAAAGGGATTGAAATCGTCTCCTATCAGGGCCAGGAAAATATCTACGCTGACCTGACGGCGGGCCGTATTGATGCCGCTTTCCAGGATGAAGTCGCGGCGAGCGAAGGCTTCCTTAAGCAGCCTGTGGGGAAAGATTACAAGTTCGGCGGCCCGTCCATCAAGGACGAGAAGCTCTTTGGCGTAGGTACCGGTATGGGGCTGCGTAAAGAAGACAACGAACTGCGCGAAGCGCTGAATAAAGCCTTTGCCGAAATACGTGCAGACGGCACCTACGACAGGCTGGCGAAAAAATACTTCGATTTTAATGTTTACGGCGGCTAATCGCCCCGGCAAATAACGTGCGGCCCCTCCCGCTGCGGGAGGGGAATAGACACGGTTCCACCACTCACGACACGACAGGGCACGCGGTATGCTGTACGGATTTTCTGGCGTTATTCTACAAGGCGCGCTTGTCACCCTTGAGTTGGCTATCAGCTCCGTGATCCTGGCGGTGCTGATAGGCCTGGCGGGCGCGGGCGCGAAGCTGTCGGCAAATAAACCGCTGGCGATGATTTTCGAAGGCTACACCACGCTGATTCGCGGCGTCCCGGACCTGGTGCTGATGCTGCTGATTTTTTACGGTCTGCAAATTGCGCTCAACAGCGTGACGGATGCCGTCGGCATGGATCAAATTGATATCGACCCGATGGTGGCCGGTATTATTACCCTTGGTTTTATCTACGGCGCGTACTTCACGGAAACCTTCCGCGGCGCCTATATGGCGGTGCCGAGAGGGCATATTGAAGCGGCGACCGCATTCGGTTTTACCTCCTCACAAACGTTTCGCCGGATCATGTTCCCGGCCATGATGCGCTACGCGCTTCCGGGCATCGGTAACAACTGGCAGGTTATCCTCAAGGCAACGGCGCTGGTCTCTCTGCTGGGTCTGGAAGACGTCGTGAAAGCGACCCAGCTGGCGGGAAAAAGCACCTGGGAGCCGTTCTATTTTGCGGTGGTGTGTGGCGTGATTTATCTGGTCTTTACGACCGTCTCCAATGGTGTGCTGCTTCTGCTCGAACGTCGCTACTCCGTGGGTGTGAAGAGGGCTGACCTGTGATTGAGATTATTCAGGAGTACTGGAAATCGCTGCTGTGGACCGATGGCTACCGCTTCACAGGCGTGGCCATTACGCTGTGGCTGCTGATTTCTTCCGTCGTGATGGGCGGTATTCTGGCCGTGTTTCTCGCCATCGGCCGCGTGTCGAACAACAAGTATATCCGCTTCCCGATCTGGCTATTCACCTACGTGTTCCGCGGTACGCCGCTGTACGTACAGCTGCTGGTATTCTATTCGGGGATGTACACGCTGGAGATTGTGAAAGGCACCGAGATGCTGAACGCCTTCTTCCGCAGCGGCCTCAACTGTACGGTGCTGGCGCTCACGCTCAACACCTGCGCTTATACCACCGAGATTTTCGCAGGCGCCATCCGCTCCGTACCTTACGGTGAGATTGAAGCGGCGCGCGCATACGGTTTCTCATCGGTGAAGCTTTATCGCTGCATTATTCTGCCCTCGGCGCTGCGCATCGCGCTGCCGGCCTACAGTAACGAAGTGATTTTGATGCTGCACTCCACCGCGCTGGCCTTTACGGCGACGGTGCCGGACCTGTTGAAGATTGCGCGAGACATCAACTCTGCAACTTACCAGCCGTTTACCGCGTTTGGCATTGCGGCGGTGCTCTATTTAATTATTTCCTACGTCCTGATTAGCCTGTTCCGCAAGGCTGAAAAACGCTGGTTGCAGCATATAAAACCTTCGACGCACTGAGAAAGATGATGGCTGAGAACAAATTAAACGTAATTGATTTGCACAAACGCTACGGCGAACATGAAGTGCTGAAAGGGGTGTCGCTGCAGGCGAACGCGGGCGACGTAATCAGTATTATCGGCTCATCCGGTTCAGGAAAGAGCACCTTCCTGCGCTGCATCAACTTCCTCGAAAAACCGAGCGAAGGCTCGATTGTCGTGAGCGGGCAGAACATTAATCTGGTGCGCGATAAAGACGGCCAGCTGAAGGTGGCGGATAAAAATCAGCTGCGTCTGCTGCGCACGCGCCTGACGATGGTCTTCCAGCACTTCAACCTCTGGAGCCACATGACGGTGCTGGAGAACGTGATGGAAGCGCCGGTTCAGGTGCTGGGCCTGAGCAAGCAGGAAGCCCGCGAGCGCGCGGTGAAGTACCTTGCCAAAGTGGGTATCGACGAGCGCCAGCAGATGAAGTATCCGGTGCATCTCTCAGGCGGTCAGCAGCAGCGTGTTTCTATCGCCCGCGCTTTGGCGATGGAGCCGGAGGTGCTGCTGTTTGACGAACCGACCTCCGCGCTGGACCCGGAGCTCGTTGGCGAAGTGCTGCGCATCATGCAGAAGCTGGCCGAAGAGGGAAAAACAATGGTGGTGGTGACGCATGAGATGGGCTTCGCCCGTAACGTCTCAAATCACGTTATCTTCCTGCATCAGGGAAAAATTGAAGAGCAGGGGCATCCTGACGAGGTGTTAGCGAACCCGCAAAGCCCGCGTTTACAGCAGTTCCTGAAGGGATCGTTGAAGTAGGTTTTGCCTTTCTCCCTCTCCCTGTGGGAGAGGGTCGGGGTGAGGGCATCAGGCCGCAGTGCAGCCCAATCGCCCGGTGGCGCTTCGCTTACCGGGCCTACAAATTCCGTTGCCGTCCGGCACGCTCGAGCCGATACGCCCAGTCGTCATACCGTACTCCGTCAATCTCATACGCCTTCTCCAGCACCTGCGTACGCACAAACCCGGCTTTCTCCAGCACGCGCACCGACCCACCGTTGTCCGCCAGCACGTATGCGTTAATCGCCTTCACGCCCGTCTGGTTGAACGCATACTCGCACACTGCCCGCAGCGCCTCGCTGGCAATGCCTTTTCCCTGTGCGGCAGGCACAACCGTGTAGCCGATATCCGCCTCTTCACGGTTCTCTGAGCCGATCTGCAGGCCAATATCGCCCAGCGGCGTATCGTCATCCTTAAAACGGATCACGAATACATGCTCCGCCATCAGGCGTGCGGCAAACACGCGTCGGGTCTCTTTTTCCGGGGCAATAGCGGCCATGTAGCGCATGATGTCGCGGTTTTCGCGCAGCGTGCGAAAAAAAGCCCAGTCAGAGGGTTCGAAAGGAGTGAGATGAAGCCGGGAAGTGGTGATGGTTGCCATTGTTACGCCATATCATCGGAACATGGCGTATGACTGTAGCATATTCACCGCACCACATCCCCCAGCGCCTCTTCAAGGTCATACCACCGAAACGCAAAACCTGAGGCTTCTAATCTTTTTGGCAGCGCGCGCTGTCCGCCCAGCACCAGCACCGAAGATTCCCCCATCAACAGGCGAATCGCCGCGGCAGGCACACGCAGCACCGCCGGGCGATGCAGGGCATGCCCCAGCGCATGGGCGAACTGCTCATTACGCACCGGATACGGCGACACCATATTAAACGGCCCGCGCAGGTCGTTATCCAGCAGCCAGAGGATGCCGTTCACCATATCGTCGATATGGATCCAGGCCAGATACTGACGCCCGCTGCCGATTGGCCCGCCGAGCCCCAGCTTAAAGGGGGGAAGCATTTTGCCCAGAATGCCGCCTTTCGGCGCAAGCACCACGCCGGTACGCAGCAGGCAGACGCGGGTATTATCGCTCTGCGCGGCGCTGGCGATACGCTCCCACTGGGCGCAGAGCTTATAGGTAAATTCGTTGTGCGGCGGCTCCTCTTCGGTGACCACCACTTCGCCGAGATCGCCGTAATAGCCGGACGCAGAACCCGAAATCAGCACCGACGGCGGCGTCTGGCTGTTGCGAATCAGCTCAACCAGCTTCTCGGTGATATTCCAGCGGCTGCTGCACAGCCGCTGTTTTTGCTCTTCGGTCCAGCGCTTGTCGGCGATGGGCTCGCCCGCGAGGTTAATGACGGCGTCAAAACCGTCCAGATTCTCCTTTTCAGCCAGACCTTTCCAGATGTCGATACCCGTTCCCAACACCTGACGCGCCTTCTCAGGGCTGCGCGTGACCACGGTGACGTCATGATGCAACGCCTGCAGGCGGGGAATGAGATGGCGACCAATCAGGCCCGTACCACCGGTCAGCAGAATCTTCATATCACCTCCAGATTTACGCCTGGCGCTGCCAGCTTAACGTCATGGAGACGGAGTCGGCGTAACGCAGGGCGTGAAGTTTATCGATCTCTACTTCAGCATAAGTGACCCAGTGATGTTCGCGTGCGATATCGAGCACATCCTGAGTTAATTTTTCCAGCAGGAAGAAACGGTTGTTTTCAACGTACTGGATGATGCTTTTGGTAATGGTGCGGTAGTTCAGCGCGTCATTGATATCTTCACTGGCGCGCGCCTTGTCTGCCGGGTAGTGAATCGTCACGTTGACAACGATATCCTGTCGGTTTGCGATCTCTTCCTCTTTGATACCGATGAACGTGCGTAAGCGTAAGTTTTTTATTCGAATAATAGCGTCATGCTGCGACATTGCAGGTGTTCTCCGTGTCAGTATTTACTCACCATAATACATGAGAGCGATACCTGTACCCAACGGGGTGCAGGCTCAAATCTGATGGATTTTTTGCAGGGCGCGTTCGGTAGCCGGGCGATTGCGAATGCGTTCAAACCAGTTATTCACGGCGGGATAAGACGCGAGGTCAATACGGTGTTTTTCATGCGTATTTACCCACGGCCAGCAGGCAATATCGGCAATGCTGTAGCTATCGCCTCCCAGCCACGGCGTTTTCTCCAGCCGGCGGTTTAATACGCCATATAACCGCTGGGTTTCAACCTGATAGCGCTCGATAGCGTAGGGGATCGGCTGCGGCGCGTAGGCGGTAAAGTGATGGTTCTGTCCCAGCATGGGCCCCAGACCGCTCGACTGCCAGAAAAGCCACTGCAGCGTATGGTGGCGCTCGCGCAGCTCCCCGCTCAGCAGCTTGCCGGTTTTCTCCGCCAGGTAGAGCAAGATTTCGCCGGATTCAAACAGGCTTAGCGGTTTGCCGCCGTCGGCGGGCAGGTTATCGATAATGGCAGGAATTTTATTGTTGGGCGATATCGCCAGAAACACGGGCCGGAACTGATCGCCTTTGCTGATATCGACGCGAACGATCCGGTAGTCCAGCTCGGCTTCTTCAAGAAAGAGGGTGATCTTATGGCCGTTTGGGGTAGGGGCATAGTAAAGGTCGATCATGCTCAACTCCTGTCAGTGCGAATAGTGATGCCATGACAAATGAGTATAGGTGCTTGTTGTAAATCGTGAGTTTTCATCAAGTGACAGCGGCGTAAAGAGATTATATGTTGAATAAAAACCGATCAGACGATGAGGATGTTATGAACCAGCCTGCGATTACCCTGTGGTCCGACTCCAGCTATTTTTCACCCTATGTCCTGAGCGCCTACGTCGCGCTGGCCGAGAAAGGGCTCTCTTTTAGCCTCAAAACCGTCGATCTTGACAGCGGTGAGCACCTGAAACCGCAGTGGCAGGGCTACGCGCTAACCCGACGCGTGCCGGTGCTGGAAATCGACGGCTTTGAGCTGAGTGAATCATCCGCGATCGATGAATACCTTGAAGATCGCTTTGCGCCGCCGGAGTGGGAGCGTATCTATCCTCACGATCTGCAAAAGCGCGCCCGCGCGCGGCAGATCCAGGCGTGGCTGCGCAGCGATCTGGTGCCGATCCGCGTTGAACGTTCCACTGACGTCGTTTTTGCCGGGGTGATAAAGCCCGCGCTGAGTGCAGAAGGCCTTGCCAGTGCGCAAAAGCTGATTGAAACCGCCTCCTCGCTGCTGGCCCACGGCAACCCAAATCTGTTTGGCGAGTGGTGCATTGCCGATACCGACCTGGCGCTGATGCTGAACCGCCTGATCCTCAACGGCGATGAGGTTCCACCGCTGCTGGTGGATTATGCCGCATTCCAGTGGCAGCGCGCCTCGGTGCAGCGCTATGTGGCACTCTCCGCTAAGCGTGCTGGCTGATAAGCCCTGGCGCTTCAGGTATGATAGGGACAGTCTGTTTTCCCGAGGAGTGACTGATGAAACTGATGTTTGCGTCGGATATCCATGGATCGCTGCCCGCTACCGAACGCGTTCTTTCTCTGTTTGCCCAAAGCGGGGCGCAGTGGCTGGTGGTTCTGGGCGATGTGTTAAACCATGGCCCACGAAATGCCCTGCCGGAAGGCTATGCCCCGGCGCAGGTGGCTGAAAAACTGAATCAATATGCTTCGCGCATTATTGCCGTGCGCGGCAACTGCGACAGCGAAGTGGACCAGATGCTGCTGCACTTTCCCATCGTCGCGCCGTGGCAGCAGGTTTTACTGGAAAGAAGCCGTCTTTTTTTGACTCACGGTCATCTTTTTGGCCCGGACAATCTCCCCGCGCTCGCCGCTGGCGATGTCCTGGTTTACGGTCATACTCATATTCCGGTGGCAGAAAAACGCGGCGAGATCTATCACTTTAATCCCGGTTCCGTCAGTATCCCGAAAGGCGGATACGCGGCAAGCTATGGCATGCTTGCCGAGAATACGTTAAGCGTTATCGCACTTAATGATCAGCAAGTTATTGCGCAGGTAGCGATTAATCCGTAAGTTACACCTCAACTGCAAACGCGCCGAAAGAGCGCTTAGACGAGAAGGTTTCCCGATGGTGGAGCAGAGTCATTTGGCAAGTACAGAGTGGGTTGACATTGTCAGCGAAGAGAATGAAGTGATCGCGCAGGCCAGCCGCGAGCAAATGCGCGCGGAGCGTCTGCGCCACCGTGCAACGTACATCGTTGTGCATGACGGTATGGGCAAAATTCTGGTCCAGCGCCGTACGGATACCAAAGATTTTCTCCCCGGTATGCTGGATGCCACTGCGGGCGGCGTCGTGCAGGCAGATGAAGTGCTGCTGGATTCCGCGCGTCGCGAAGCAGAAGAAGAGTTAGGCATTGCCGGTGTGCCGTTTGCCGAACACGGTCAGTTCTATTTCGAAGACGAAAACTGTCGCGTCTGGGGCGGGCTGTTTAGCTGCGTTTCCCACGGGCCGTTCGCGCTGCAGGAAGAAGAGGTGAGCGAAGTGAGCTGGATGACGCCGGAAGAAATCACCGCGCGCTGTGACGAGTTCACGCCTGATTCGCTGAAGGCGCTGGCGCTGTGGATGACCCGCAACGCCAAAAACGAATCCGCGAAACCGGAAAATAAAGCGGAAAAAGAGGAAGAGGCCGAGTAAGCCTTAGCAACTCTCCCGCAGGCAGAGGCTGGACGCGATAGGCTTATGGTCGCGCCAGTCTCCATCATTCAGACGTTCCAGCAGCGCTTTTCCTGCTTCCATCCCAATCTTACGATGCGGCACCGCCATGGTTGTCAGCGGCGGCTGACAGACGCGGCTCACGTCGCTGTCGCCAAAGCCCACTACGGCAAGATCGTCCGGCACTTTAATGCGTCGACGCTGGCATTCGTACAGCGCCCCGCAGGCCAGTTCGTCCGAGACGCACACCAGCGCATCCAGCTCCGGCCACGCCAGCAGGAATTCTGGCAGCTGCGCCGCGCCCGTGGAAAAGCTCGGCGGCATGGCGGCGTTGATGACCCGGTTTGGCGACATGTGGTGGCGAAGCATGGCTTTATACCAGCCCTGCAGATGCTGCTGGAATATCCACTGTTCCTGGTTGGCGCACAGCAGGCCGATATTCTGGTAGCCGCGCTGGATCAGCATTTCCGTCAGTTCATACATGGCGGCAACGTTATCGATCCCGATATTCATATCAATCGGATCGGCGCGCATCGCGCCCATCTCCATTACCGGAATGGAGGCGTTTTTCAGCCAGTGGCGCACGGTGTCCGTATGCTCAACGCTGAGCAAAATGGCGGCGGCGATGTTCGATGCCAGCAGCGTTTCAAGCAGCTTCTCTTCCTGCTCAAGCCGGTGCTGAGATTCCGCCAGCATGATCTGATACCCGGCAGGCTGCAGCACCTGCTGTAGCCCGGCAAACATCTCCGAGCAGCCGGATTCGGAGAGGTTAGGAACCACCATTGCAATCGTCCAGGACGACGCCGATGCCAGCGCGCTGGCGGCGAGGTTGGGCATGTATCCCAGCTCCTGCACGGCGGCTTCAATTTTTTCTCGCAGCTTATCGGAAACCTGTTCAGGCGTGCGGAGTGCACGGGACACGGTCATTGTGCCGACCCCGGCAAGCTGTGCCACATCGGCGAGCGTCACTTTGCCGGTACTGCGTCGTTTTCGGGTTAGAGACATACATCTTCCTGCTGACAGGACGCGACAAATTTCATCCTTCGCTTCACGTGAAAGGCAGTATACGCCTTAAATCCCTTTTTTTGCTGTGATTTCACACCATGATGGCAATTTGATAGCGCTATCACACTTCTGAATGTTAGTCATTGGTAGCGCTATCTTTGTGATCCCGATCGCAGTCAATGAGTGATGTGTTGAATAAAGTTTGCTCATCTTTTGCGTTGTGGCCGGAGGGTAAAGTGCTCAAAAAGTGGATATATGATACAACCATCACGCTGCAGGACAGCGTAGAGGACTGGCCGCAGGCGCTGGAGCTGTGCGCGAAGCCGCTGCTGGATTTACAGGTGATTGCACCGGCTTACATCACGGCCATCATCGAGCAGCACCGCGCGTTAGGACCTTATTACGTGCTGGCACCAGGGCTGGCGATGCCGCATGCGCGGCCGGAAGAAGGCGCGAAAGGACTTGGCCTCTCATTATTAAAACTGAAACAGGGCGTCTCTTTTGGTGCCGGTGAGTTTGACCCCGTCGATACGATCGTAATGCTGGCGGCACCGGATAAACATAGCCATATCGAAATGATCTCCACACTCGCAGAATTATTTTCCAGCGACGAGGATATGGCGGAATTACATCGGGCGAATTCGCTGGAGGAGATAAAAACAATCATCGACCGCTTCTGATTTACCGGGTTAATTCGATTCTTCTCAACGTTACGCATTAGCGTGATGGGGCGTACTCTACTCAAAAAAGGGGATAACAATGAAAATAATGGCTATTTGCGGTTCTGGCCTGGGCAGTAGTTTTATGGTCGAAATGAATATTAAAAAGGTACTCAAAAAGCTGGAGATTGAGGCCGAGGTTGAACATTCCGATCTCTCCTCCGCCACCCCCGGTGCGGCCGATCTTTTCGTGATGGCAAAAGACATCGCGGCCAGCGCGAGCGTGCCGGAGAGCCAGCTGGTAGTGATTAACAACATCATTGACATCAACGAGCTTGAAGCGCAGCTGCGCGCCTGGTTCGAAAGACAATAACCCTGTTTAGGCGAGGTGGATATGTTTATCCTTGAAACGCTGAATTTCGTTGTTGATATATTAAAAGTACCTTCGGTGCTGGTCGGCTTAATTGCGTTAATTGGTCTTGTCGCGCAGAAAAAAGCCTTTTCAGACGTGGTGAAAGGCACCATTAAAACCATTCTTGGCTTTATTGTCCTGGGCGGTGGCGCCACGGTGCTGGTGGGGTCATTAAATCCGCTGGGCGGCATGTTTGAGCACGCCTTTAATATTCAGGGCATTATTCCAAACAATGAAGCCATTGTGTCGATTGCGCTGGAAAAATACGGCGCCTCTACCGCGCTGATTATGGCCTTCGGGATGGTGGCGAATATTATCGTCGCGCGCTTTACCCGCCTGAAGTACATCTTCCTGACAGGTCACCACACCTTCTACATGGCGTGCATGATTGGCGTGATCCTGACGGTGGCGGGCTTTGAAGGCGTGGGCCTGGTCTTTACCGGCTCGCTGATCCTCGGCCTGATCATGGCCTTCTTCCCGGCGATTGCGCAGCGCTACATGAAGCGCATTACCGGCAACGACGAGATTGCCTTCGGCCACTTCGGCACGCTGGGCTACGTGCTGTCCGGCTGGATTGGCAGTAAGGTCGGCACAGGCTCACGCTCAACCGAAGAGATGAACCTGCCGAAGAACCTGAGCTTCCTGCGCGACAGCTCGATCTCCATCTCCCTGACCATGATGATTATCTACCTGATCATGGCGGTGAGCGCCGGGCGTGAGTACGTAGAGGCCACCTTCAGCGGCGGTCAGAACTACCTGGTCTACGCCATTATCATGGCGATCACCTTCGCGGCAGGCGTGTTTATCATCCTGCAGGGCGTGCGCCTGATTCTGGCGGAAATCGTCCCGGCCTTTACCGGCTTCTCCGAAAAACTGGTGCCAAACGCGCGTCCTGCTCTGGACTGCCCGGTGGTCTATCCGTATGCCCCCAACGCGGTGCTGATTGGCTTCCTGTTCAGCTTCCTCGGCGGAATTGTGGGGTTGTTGATCTGCGGCCAGTTCAACTGGGTGCTTATCCTGCCGGGCGTGGTGCCGCACTTCTTTACCGGCGCAACGGCGGGCGTGTTCGGTAACGCCACCGGCGGACGCCGCGGGGCAATGATTGGCGCCTTTGCTAACGGCCTGCTGATCACCTTCCTGCCGGTTCTGCTGCTGCCCGTACTCGGTGCGATTGGCTTTGCCAATACCACCTTCTCCGACGCCGACTTCGGCGCCGTCGGGATTTTGCTGGGCAACCTGGCCCGCTTCCTGTCGCCGCTTGCGATTACCGGACTTGTCGTTGCGTTGTTCGCGCTGCTGGTGGCGTACAACGTGTTCGCTAAAAACAAACCTGCCGGCGGTAGCGCGCAGGAAAACACCGGAGCCAAATCATGAATGAGAATGAGATAACCCATCTGGCGCGTCAGATCCGTCTTGAGACGCTGAAATCCCTGACGCAGCTGGGCTTTGGGCACTACGGCGGCAGCATGTCGGTGGTCGAAACCCTTGCCGTACTGTACGGCGCGGTAATGAAAATTGACCCGGCCGACCCCGACTGGCCCGAGCGCGACTACTTTGTCCTGTCGAAGGGGCATGCTGGCCCGGCGCTCTACAGCACGCTGGCGATCAAGGGCTACTTCCCGGTTGAAGAGCTGAGCACGCTGAACCAGAACGGCACGCGCCTGCCAAGCCACCCGGACCGCCTGAAAACGCGCGGCGTGGATGCCACCACCGGTTCACTGGGGCAGGGGATCTCCATTGCGGGCGGCATGGCGCTCTCGCACAGGCTGGCGGGAAGGCCGAACCGGGTGTTTTGCATCGTCGGTGACGGCGAGCTGAACGAAGGGCAGTGCTGGGAAGCGTTCCAGTTTATTGCCCACCATCGTCTAAACAACCTGACGATATTTGTGGACTGGAACAAGCAGCAGCTCGACGGCGAGCTGGACGAGATCATCAGCGCGTTCGACCTGGAAGGAAAATTCCGCGCCTTTGGCTATGACGTGGTGACGGTGAAAGGCGACGACATTCCGGCGCTGCTGGAGGTGACCTCCCTGATACCCGAGGCCGATGCGCGTCCGCTGGTCGTCATTCTCGACAGCATCAAGGGGCAGGGGGTGCCGTACCTTGAGCAGCTCAGCAATTCGCACCACCTGCGTCTGACCGAGGAGAGCAAAGCGGCGCTCAACGAGACGATTCGCCAACTGGAGGCTTCACATGATTAAGGTTGCACCTGCAGGACAGAAAGATGCCGTCGAGATGCGCAAGGTCTACGCGGGCTTTGTGGCAAAACAGATCGAGGCCGGAAGCGAAATTATCGCCCTGGAAGCGGATTTGATGAGCTCAATGGCGATGGACGGCGTGGCGCGTGATTACCCGCAGCACGTGATCAACTGCGGGATTATGGAGGCCAACGTTATCGGCACCGCGGCGGGGCTGTCGCTTACCGGACGCAAGCCGTTCGTGCACACCTTTACCGCCTTTGCCAGCCGCCGCTGCTTCGACCAGCTGTTTATGTCCCTGGACTACCAGCGCAACAACGTGAAGGTGATTGCGTCGGACGCGGGCGTGACGGCCTGCCACAACGGCGGCACGCACATGTCGTTTGAGGATATGGGCATCGTGCGCGGTCTTGCGCATTCGGTGGTGCTGGAGGTGACCGACGCGGTGATGTTTGAGGACGTGCTGCGCCAGCTTATCGACCTGGAAGGCTTCTACTGGGTGCGCACCATCCGTAAGCAGGCGCCGAGCGTGTATGCGCCGGGCTCAACCTTCACCATTGGCAAAGGCAACGTGCTGCGCGAGGGAACCGATATCACCCTCATTGCCAACGGCATCATGGTGGCGGAAGCGCTTGAGGCTGCGCGCCAGCTGGAGCAGGAGGGCGTAAGCGCGGCGGTAATCGACATGTTTACCCTGAAGCCCATCGACCGGATGCTGGTGAAAAACTACGCCGAGAAAACCGGGCGCATCGTGACCTGTGAAAACCACAGCATTCACAACGGCCTGGGATCGGCGGTGGCGGAAGTGCTGGTGGAAACCTGTCCGGTGCCGATGCGGCGGGTGGGTGTCAAGGAGCGTTACGGCCAGGTGGGGACGCAGGACTTCCTGCAGAAGGAGTATGGCCTGACGGCGCACGATATAGTGTCGGCGGCGAGAGAGCTGCTGTAAATAAAAAAGGCGACCATTTCTGGTCGCCTTTTTGTTGCCCGGTGGCGCTAACGCCATCCGACAAGACCTTAAAATTACTGCTGCTGCTGTGAAGACTGGATCGCTGTCAGTGCGATGGTGTAGACGATATCGTCAACCAGCGCGCCACGGGACAGGTCATTCACAGGTTTGCGCATGCCTTGCAGCATAGGCCCGATGGAGATCAGGTCTGCTGAACGCTGTACCGCTTTGTAGGTGGTGTTACCGGTGTTCAGATCCGGGAAGATGAACACGGTAGCGCGACCTGCAACCGGCGAGTTCGGCGCTTTGGATTTCGCAACGTCGGCCATTACCGCGGCATCATACTGCAGCGGGCCGTCGATCATCAGGTCAGGACGTTTTTCCTGCGCCAGACGCGTTGCTTCACGCACTTTCTCTACGTCGCTACCTGCACCGGAGGTGCCGGTGGAGTAGGAGAGCATCGCTACGCGCGGTTCGATACCGAAGGCAATCGCGGAGTCAGCAGACTGGATAGCGATTTCCGCCAGCTGTTCTGCGGTTGGATCCGGGTTGATCGCGCAGTCGCCGTAAACGTAAACCTGTTCAGGCAGCAGCATGAAGAACACGGAAGAGACCAGAGAGCTGCCCGGTGCCGTTTTGATCAGCTGCAGCGGTGGACGGATGGTGTTCGCCGTGGTGTGAACCGCACCGGAAACCAGACCGTCAACTTCGTCCTGCTCCAGCATCAGCGTACCCAGCACCACGTTGTCTTCCAGCTGTTCGCGCGCAACGGCTTCGGTCATGCCTTTGCTCTTACGCAGCTCAACCAGACGCGCAACGTAGCTTTCGCGAACCACTTCCGGGTCAACGATTTCGATACCAGCGCCCAGCTCAACGCCCTGAGACGCCGCCACGCGGGTGATCTCATCCGGGTTACCCAGCAGCACGCAGGTCGCGATGCCGCGCTCTGCACAGATAGCAGCCGCTTTAACGGTACGCGGTTCGTCGCCTTCTGGCAGAACAACGCGTTTGCCCGCTTTACGCGCCAGCTCGGTCAGCTGATAGCGGAAGGCTGGCGGGGACAGACGACGGCTGCGCTCGGAGGTCGCGGTCAGGGATTCGATCCAGTCGGCGTTGATGTAGCCCGCAACGTATTCTTGAACTTTCTCGATACGCTCGTGGTCATCAACCGGCACTTCCAGGTTGAAGCTCTGCAGGCTCAGGGAGGTCTGCCAGGTGTTGGTGTTCACCATGAAGACCGGCAGGCCCGTCGCAAATGCGCGTTCGCACAGCTTGCTGACGCGTGGGTCCATCTCGTAGGCACCGGTCAGCAGGATAGCGCCGATCTCAACGCCGTTCATCGCGGCCAGACAGGCTGCAACCAGCACGTCCGGACGGTCAGCGGAGGTCACCAGCAGGGAACCTGCGCGGAAGTGTTCCAGCATGTGCGGAATGCTGCGCGCACAGAAGGTCACGGACTTCACGCGGCGGGTGTTGATGTCGCCTTCGTTAACCACGGTGGCGTTCAGGTGACGCGCCATATCAATTGCACGGGTGGCAATCAGATCGAAGCTCCACGGCACCGCGCCCAGTACTGGCAGCGGGCTGGCGTCCTGCAGCTTAGCCGGATCAACTTTAACCACTTTCGCTTTGGAAGAGTCGTCGAAGATCTCGGACAGGTCAGGGCGAGTACGGCCCTGCTCATCAACCGGTGCGTTCAGTTTGTTAACGATAACGCCGGTGATGTTAGAGTTTTTCGCGCCGCCGAAGCTGCTGCGGGTCAGTTCAATACGCTCTTTGAGCTGTTCCTGGGTATCTGTACCCTGGGACATCACGAACACGATTTCAGCGTTCAGCGTTTTCGCGATTTCGAAGTTCAGTGACTGCGCGAACTGGTGTTTACGCGTTGGAACCAGACCTTCAACCAGCACCACTTCTGCGTCCTGCGCATTCGCGTGGTAGTTGGCGATGATCTCTTCCATCAGCACGTCTTTCTGGTTGCTGGACAGCAGAGACTCAACGTGGCTCATCTTCAGCGGTTCAGCCGCTGGCAGATTGGAGTTCTTACGAACAATGGAGGTGGTCTGGTCTGGCGCATCGCCACCGGCACGCGGCTGGGCAATAGGCTTAAAGACGCTCAGACGAACGCCTTTGCGTTCCATAGCACGGATAACGCCAAGGCTGACGCTGGTCAGGCCGACGCTGGTTCCGGTAGGGATCAGCATAATAGTACGGGACACGGTTTATCCTCTTTCGTTACCGCCGCAAAGTGGGCGGGTTACAAAACAGCACCGCCAGCATTGCTGGCGGTGTGGAATCAGGCAGTCAGGCGGTGCGCGTCTTGCGCGATGACCAGCTCTTCGTTAGTTGGAATAACGATCGCAGGGCGGGTGCCTTCTTTGTTGATGAAGCCAGACTTGCCAAAGCGGGCAGCCAGGTTACGCTCATGATCAACTTCGAAGCCCAGAACGCCCAGTTTGCCCAGGGACAGTTCACGCACCATTGCCGCGTTCTCACCGATACCACCGGTGAAGATAACCGCGTCCAGACGACCGTCCATCAGTGCAGTGTAAGAACCGATGTATTTCGCCAGACGGTGGCAGTAAACGTCCATTGCACGTTTAGCGTCTTCTTTCTCTGCGTAGTTGTCTTCAACGTAGCGGCAGTCGCTGGTGACTTCGGTCAGACCCAGCAGGCCAGACTCTTTAGTCAGCATTTTGTTGATGTCGTCAACGCTCATGCCCAGGGTGTCGTGCAGGTGGAAGATAATCGCCGGGTCGATGTCACCGGAACGGGTACCCATCACCAGGCCTTCCAGCGGGGTCAGACCCATGGAGGTATCAACGCATTTACCGTTGCGGATAGCAGAAACAGAACCACCGTTGCCCAGGTGGCAGGTGATGATGTTCACTTCTTCAACCGGCTTGTTCAGAACTTTTGCGGCTTCCTGAGTCACATAGAAGTGGCTGGTGCCGTGCGCGCCGTAGCGACGTACGCCGTGCTCTTTGTACAGGCTGTACGGCAGGGCATACAGGTAAGACTCTTCCGGCATGGTCTGATGGAACGCGGTGTCGAACACGGCCACGTTTTTGTCTTTCAGGTTAGGGAAGGATTTCAGCGCTTCAGCGATACCGATCAGGTGAGCCGGGTTATGCAGCGGTGCAAAGGATGCAGAGTCTTTGATGCCCTGAATCACAGAGTCGTCGATCAGGACGGAGCTGGTGTATTTTTCGCCGCCGTGGACGATACGGTGACCGATCGCAGTCAGCTGAGCAGACAGTTCTGGTTTTTGTGCCAGAATAGTGTTAACGATAAAGTTCAGCGCTTCACTGTGAGCGGCGCCTGCACCTAAAGCCGCTTCTTGTTTGCTGCCGTCCATCTTCCACTTGATACGTGCTTCAGGCAGATGGAAACATTCGGACAAACCAGAGAGGTATTCTTCACCGTTCAGCGCATCAATGATGGCGAATTTCAGGGAAGAGCTACCGCAGTTCAGAACCAGTACTAACTTACTCGACATGGAAGTACCTATAATTGATACGTGGCTAAAAAAACGTCAGTGAGTCTAAAAGCGTAACGCATGCTGACCCAGACATTTATGATTAACATCATGCCGAACGAACATTGTGGCATGATGAAAGGAATACTTATGATTTTATGCCATTTTGAACATTTTTCAGACAATGGCATAATAGGCATTAATTTGACGAGTTAACAATTCTCGTCTACAGCCCAATCAGGCTGGCACAGAATACCCGATACGGGGTAGCGATGACAAAATATTTTGAACGTTGTCATAGCCTGTTGTGGTTTTGCACAAAAATTTTAATTTTTATATGTGAAGTTGAGGTACAGCCATGTCGACACCCGAAATCCCATCCGTGAACTTCTTCAGTCTGTTTCGCCGGGGGCAGCATTACGCAAAGACGTGGCCAATGGAAAAGCGCCTTGCGCCGATGTTTATTGAGAACCGCGTCATTCGCGCCACGCGCTATGCGATTCGTTTCATGCCGCCCGTTGCTATCTTTACCCTGTGCTGGCAAATTGCCCTCGGCGGCCAGCTTGGCCCCGCCGTCGCCACGGCGCTGTTTGCGTTGAGCCTTCCGATGCAGGGGCTGTGGTGGTTGGGGAAGCGTTCGATTACCCCGCTACCGCCTACCATTTTACACTGGTTTTATGAAGTCCGTGGAAAACTTGAGGAGGCCGGGCAGGCGCTGGCACCCGTTGAAGGGAAGCCGGACTACCAGGCGCTGGCCGACACGCTCAAGCGCGCTTTTAAGCAACTTGATAAAACATTCCTTGATGACTTGTGATTGATCATCGAAACGCTCGCTAAAAGAAGGCACAGTAACAAACAGTTACCGTGTCTTTTTTTTAAAGTGCAATGCGCTACAGGAGTCGAAAGATGGAAATGACCCATGCTCAACGTCTGATTTTGTCTAACCAGTACAAGATGATGACTATGCTTGATCCCGATAACGCTGCGCGCTACAGCCGCCTGCAGACCATCGTCGAGCGCGGATTTGGTTTGCAGATGCGCGAACTGGACCGCGAGTTTGGCGAGCTGAAAGAAGAAACCTGCCGCACCGTAATCGATATCATGGAGATGTACCACGCGCTGCATGTGTCCTGGACCAATCTAAAAGATCGACAGTCTATTGACGAGCGCCGCGTGACCTTCTTGGGCTTTGATGCCGCAACCGAAGCGCGCTATCTCAGCTATGTCCGCTTTATGGTGAACACCGAAGGGCGTTATACCCACTTCGATGCAGGCACCCACGGTTTTAATGCGCAGACCCCAATGTGGGAAAAATACCAGCGCATGCTGAGCGCATGGCACGCCTGCCCGCGCCAGTACCATTTAAGCAGTAACGAAATTCAACAAATCATTAATGCCTGACGGAGGTGCGTGTGCAGTGTAAAGGTTTTCTGTTTGATCTGGACGGTACGCTGGTGGATTCGCTGCCGGTAGTGGAGCGCTCGTGGTGTCACTGGGCCGACAGGCATGGCATTGACCATCAGGACGTACTGAATTTCATCCATGGCAAACAGGCCATTACCTCATTACGGCACTTTTTAGCGGGGCGTTCTGAGGAAGAGATTCAGGCGGAGTTCACCTACCTGGAGCAGATTGAAGCCAGCGATACGGACGGCATCACCGCGCTGCCCGGCGCGCGGGAACTGCTTGAGCATCTGAACGAAGCGCAGATCCCGTGGGCGATCGTCACCTCCGGCTCGATTCCCGTCGCCCATGCGCGCCATAAGGCTGCCGGTTTACCGAAGCCAGAGGTGTTTATCACCGCGGAGCGCGTCAAGCGCGGTAAGCCGGAGCCGGATGCATTTCTGCTCGGCGCGGAGCTGCTGGGCCTGGCTCCGGCTGACTGCGTGGTGGTGGAAGATGCCGCGGCGGGCGTGCTGGCCGGGCTGAACGCCGGAAGCCACGTAATCGCGGTTAACGTACCGGCAGATTCCCCCCGTCTGAACGAAGCGGATTTTGTGCTAACCACCCTGACCGCGATTAACGTCTCGAAGGCACCCGACGGAGTTGTAACCGTCTCGCTAAAAATGTAATCCTATGATTTAGCCCCACATTGTTGGGGCTTTTTTATGGCAGAATTCCAACTCCTCCACTGACAAGGATAGGTTGTGAACGGTGAACTGATTTGGGTCCTGAGCCTGCTGTTAATCGCCATCATTCTCTTTGCTACCGGCAAGGTGCGCATGGATGCCGTCGCCCTGTTTGTTATCGTCGCGTTTGTGCTGAGCGGTACGCTCACGCTGCCGGAGGCCTTCTCCGGGTTTAGCGACCCCAACGTCATTCTGATTGCCGCCCTGTTTATCATTGGCGACGGCCTGGTGCGCACCGGCGTCGCGACCATCATGGGGACCTGGCTGGTGAAGGTGGCGGGCAGCAGTGAAACCAAAATGCTGGTTTACCTGATGGTGACGGTTGCCGGGCTGGGCGCTTTCATGAGCTCAACGGGGGTTGTGGCGATCTTTATTCCGGTGGTGCTGAGCGTCTCCATGCGAATGCAGATTTCACCCTCGCGCCTGATGATGCCGTTGAGCTTTGCCGGGCTTATCAGCGGGATGATGACGCTGGTGGCCACGCCGCCGAACCTCGTGGTCAACAGCGAGCTGCTCCGTGAAGGGCTTGAGGGGTTTAGCTTTTTCAGCGTGACGCCGCTTGGGCTGGTGATTCTGGTGATGGGCGTAATTTATATGCTGTTCACCCGCTTCGCGCTGAAGGGCGAAAAGCAGGATAAAAACAAAGACGGCTGGAAGCGCCGCACGTTTCGCGATCTCATTAAAGAATACCGCCTGACCGGCCGCGCCCGCCGGCTGGCTATCCACCCGGGCTCGCCGCTGATAGGCCAGCGTCTGGATGATTTAAAACTGCGTGAACGCTACGGCGCGAACGTGATCGGCGTGGAGCGCTGGCGCCGGTTTCGTCGGGTGATCGTGAACGTAAACGGCGTGTCAGAGTTTCGCGCGCGTGACGTCCTGCTGATTGATATGTCCACGGCTGAGGTGGATCTGCGCGAGTTTTGCACCGAACAGCTGCTGGAGCCGATGGTGCTTCGCGGCGAATATTTCTCAGACCAGGCGCTGGACGTTGGCATGGCCGAGGTGTCGCTGATCCCGGAATCAGAGCTGCTGGGTAAGACGGTGCGGGAAATCGCGTTTCGCACCCGCTATGGCCTGAACGTGGTCGGCTTGAAGCGCGACGGCGTGGCGCTGGAAGGGGCAGTGGTCGATGAGCCGCTCCTGCTGGGCGATATTTTCCTCGTTGTTGGCAACTGGAAGCTCATCAGCCAGCTTGGCCAGAAGGGCCGGGATTTCGTGGTGCTGAATATGCCCGTCGAAGAGAGCGACGCGTCACCGGCGCACAGCCAGGCCCCGCACGCTATTTTTTGCCTGGTGCTGATGGTGGCGCTGATGCTGACCGACGAAATCCCTAACCCGGTTGCGGCGATTATCGCCTGCCTGCTGATGGGCAAATTCCGCTGTATTGACGCCGAAAGCGCGTATAAAGCCATTCACTGGCCGAGCATTATTCTTATCGTCGGGATGATGCCCTTTGCCCTTGCCCTGCAAAAAACGGGCGGGGTGGATTTGATCGTTAAAGGGCTGATGGACGTTGGCGGGGGATACGGCCCGTACATGATGATGGTGTGTCTGTTTGTTATGTGCGCCTCGATCGGGCTCTTTATCTCCAATACCGCGACGGCGGTACTGATGGCGCCGATTGCGCTGGCGATGGCCAAATCCATGGGCGTGTCGCCGTATCCTTTTGCAATGATGGTGGCCATGGCCGCCTCGGCGGCATTTATGACGCCAGTTTCTTCACCGGTGAATACGCTGGTGCTGGGGCCCGGGAATTATAGGTTCAGCGACTTTGTGAAGATTGGCGTGCCGTTCACCGTGCTGGTGATGCTGGTATGCGTGGTGCTGATACCGGTCCTGTTCCCGTTCTGAGCATTTTGCCGGGTGGCGGCTGCGCCTTACCCGGCCTACAACCCGTAGGCCCTGCAAGCGCAGCGCCGCTGGGCAAACAGATTACAACGGTGAATCCTGGCTAATTTCGTCCAGCGATAAATGGAAGCTCGGCACAAACACCTGCATAAAGTAGTCCATCTCGTCGCTGCGGCGGGATTCCAGCGTTTTTTCCAGACGCGTTTTTGCCAGTAAAAATTCGTTGTTCCCCGCGGACAGCTCTTCCAGACACTTCAGGTAGGCGCACAGCGCGTCGGCCTGCTTAACCAGCAGCTTCTCTTCTTCGGTGTACTGATGCTCGTCGATGAGCGGCTCAAAGATATCGCGCAGCTCGTCCGGCACCATGTCAATCAGCTTCTGCTGGGCAATCTTCTCGATGGCCTTATATTCCTGCGCAATCTGCGAGTTGAAATATTTCACCGGCGTAGGTAGGTCGCCGGTGAGCACTTCTGACGCATCGTGGTACATCGCAAGCAGGGCAATGCGCTCTGGGTTGACCTGACCGTTGAATTTGCGGTTTTTAATGGCGGCCAGCGCGTGAGCGACCATCGCAACCTGCAGACTGTGCTCTGACACATTTTCCGTGCGGACATTGCGCATCAGCGGCCAGCGGTTAATGAGCTTCAGGCGGGAGAGGTGGGCAAAGAAATGACTCTGACTCATAGGTTACCTTTTGTCTTTACTGCGACAGGCGTTCATTGTGCGGGGAGGGGAGGGAAGATGCAAATCTGAAGATGTTGCAGGCCGGGTAAGCGCAGCGCCACCCGGCAGAAAGGCAGCTTTACTGATGATAACCGGAAAGGAAGCGACCGAAGCGGCTGATGGCCATTTCGAGGTCGTCTTCGCGCGGCAGGGTAACGATACGCACGTGATCCGGCCACGGCCAGTTAAACGCCGTACCCTGAACCAGCAGCACTTTTTCCTGCAGCAGGAAATCAAGCACCATTTTTTGGTCGTCGTGAATATTGAAGCGCTTCGCGTCGATTTTCGGGAACATATACAGCGCGCCGTTCGGCTTCACGCAGGAGACGCCCGGAATATCGTTGATCAATTCCCACGCGCGGTTGCGCTGTTCGTACAGACGACCACCGGGAACGATGAACTCGCTAATGCTCTGGTAGCCGCCGAGCGCCGTTTGAATCGCATGCTGGGCGGGAACGTTGGCGCACAGACGCATCGACGCCAGCATCTCGAGCCCTTCAATGTAGCCTTTCGCATGTTTCTTCGGACCGTTCAGCACCATCCAGCCCTGGCGGAAACCGGCTACGCGGTAGGTTTTTGATAACCCGTTAAAGGTCACGGTCAGCAGGTCCGGCGCCAGCGCGGCGATCGAGTGGTGCTGCGCGGCGTCGTACAGGATCTTGTCGTAAATTTCGTCGGCAAAAATGATCAGGTTATGCTGACGAGCAAGCTCCACGATCTCCATCAACAGTTCTTTAGAGTAGACCGCACCCGTTGGGTTGTTCGGGTTGATGATCACGATCCCGCGCGTGCGCGGCGTGATTTTAGCGCGGATATCGTCTAAATCCGGGAACCAGTCAGCGGACTCGTCGCAAAGATAGTGCACGGCTTTTCCGCTGGAAAGCGACACGGCCGCCGTCCACAGCGGGTAGTCAGGTGCCGGAACCAGCATTTCGTCGCCGCTGTTCAGCAGGGCCTGCATCGCCTGGACGATCAGTTCAGAAACGCCGTTACCGATATAGATATCTTCAACGGTAACATCGCGCATCCCGCGCGCCTGGTAGTGCTGCATGATGGCTTTACGTGCGGAGTAGAGGCCTTTGGAGTCACAATATCCCTGCGCGGTAGGCAGGTTGCGGATCACGTCGACCAGGATCTCATCCGGCGCTTCAAAACCAAACGGCGCGGGGTTACCAATGTTAAGTTTCAGAACCTTGTTGCCTTCTTCTTCAAGACGCTTTGCCTCTTTCAGAACCGGGCCACGGATGTCGTAACAGACGTTGTCTAACTTGCTGGATTTTTCGATAGGGGACATGAACCTTTAACCTTTTTGCTATGAGTGCCACTCCCTGCCGTGGAAGTCAGCACGGAACAATGTACTCCCACCTCGCTTCGTTTTGAAGGGCGTGCAGAGGAAGATTTTGTTCATCATGATAATTCCTGTGTAATCTATTTTGCTGCCTGAGTATTAATTTACTGGCCGAAAGCAGTAGAGAGATTGCGGTTATTAGCGCGTTATACTGTTTTTTGTGATTTTAATTGAATTTTATTCTGGTAAAAATAAAAAACGCGCTTTACATCGAGCATGACGGGCTGGAAGTTGCGATAAGTGACTTTTCGTAAAATCTGAATGCTGAGCGAGAGGTTGCCCTAATAGCAAACCTGGGTTAAAAGTTACTCATGTGAAAATAATGTTAAGTGTTATTAATGAATGTCCTTAATCTAAATTAAAGTTTATTTATTATTAACGACGAAAATGCAACTTTCGTTAATTTTAATAAAAGGAGTTAGGCGGCTTATCAACGTCGTTAAATCCTCAATATTGCAATAAGACTTATAAATAAAGTGGATTTGGGTTAAGATGTCTTTCAGGAAAGCAGATGTGAGATACGCTTTTTTTGTATATCTTAACGTGCCTTTCTGATTTAATTGGTTGTTATTGTTAGAATTATCTCTGTCTGGAATGTGAGGGTCCTCTCTTGCTACGTTGACAGCGCTGCGATCAAGATGGCAGATGACGTTTTTTCCTTTAATGGAATTTACATAAACCTGCAAACATCTAAATATCCTGAACGTTTAAGAGAATAAAAATAACGTCATGAAACGTGCTTTCTGACTGTTGATATACCGCGGCACAATAACTATCTGTCAGGCAGTCTGCCGGGCCGGGATGCGAGGGAAACCTTCAGAAGGAATTGCTTAACTGTTACACACAGCTTCAACCCGGGCAGCTCCGCACGAGCAACCTGAAAGTGAAAAGATATGATAAATGCAAATCGTCCGATAATGAATCTCGACCTCGATCTGCTGAGAACGTTTGTTGCGGTCGCCGATCTCAACACTTTTGCAGCAGCTGCTGCCGCCGTTTGCCGTACCCAGTCCGCCGTTAGCCAACAAATGCAGCGGCTGGAGCAACTGGTCGGTAAAGAGCTATTTGCGCGCCATGGGCGCAATAAGTTATTAACTGAACACGGTATCCAGCTTCTGGGTTATGCCAGAAAGATACTTCGCTTTAATGATGAAGCATGTATGTCATTAATGTTTAGCAACCTTCAGGGGGTGCTAACCTTAGGGGCGTCTGATGAATCAGCGGATACCATATTACCTTTCCTTCTCAACCGGGTTAGTTCGGTTTATCCGAAGCTTGCGCTGGACGTTAGCGTAAAACGGAATGCTTTTATGGTTGAGATGCTGAAAAATAACGAGGTTGACCTTGTGGTCACGACGCATCGTCCCGGGCAATTTAACTGCCTGACGCTGCGTACCTCGCCAACGCACTGGTACTGCGCCGCGGAATACGTGCTGCAAAAAGGTGAGCCGATTCCACTGGTCTTGCTTGACGATCCCAGCCCGTTCCGCGATATGGTGCTGTCGGCGCTCAACGAGGCCAGCATCCCATGGCGTCTGGCGTACGTGGCCTCGACGCTGCCTGCGGTACGAGCTGCAGTCAAAGCCGGCCTGGGCGTAACGGCTCGCCCGGTGGAGATGATGAGTCCGGATCTGCGCGTGCTGGGGAAAAGTGATGGTCTTCCTGTGCTTCCGGATACGGAATACCTGCTGTGCCACAACGCATCCAGCAATAACGAGCTGGCGAAAGTGGTGTTCGAGGCGATGGAAAACTACCATAATCCATGGCAATACGAGCATGTTACTCCCGAAGGGGGGGATGACTCGCTGCTTGTTGAAGGGGACTTTGAGTGATCAATCCCTCAAAATTCTCGTAACAAATTGTAAGTGTAAAAAAGAGCCACTCGCGCGATTTTCGCGTGGAGTGGTTTTTTTTTGCGATAAATAACCCTGTGCAGAGGGTGGTAATGTCAAATAGGCTATATTTATCAATCGAATGAATGCATTTGGTTATTTCGTGAGCTAATGCCGTCCTCACTTCCTTCCCGCCCCCCTCATGTTAAAAAAACAGGAAATATGTTGCCGTTTTTTTGATTGAATTAACAAAAGCGTGTCTCAGATCAAGAAAATACTCCTATTTGGGGGGAGGAATCGTTGGCAAATCCTGTCAAAATAGGAGGGTTATTTTTTTTACTTCCAAAACGGACACGATTCAACAACATGCATTTGACGTGAAGTCAGGTACCCACCAGGGTTAAAGGGCATGAAATGTTAATGAGAATCGCTCGATGTCATTTAATGTGAAGAAACCTTTGTTAAAGTTGACAAAAGGTTATAGAAAGGAGTAAAAAACCCCATCATTTTGCTGTCTATGTCTCATTTCTGACAGTTAGTGTAAGGTTATTTTGTTCCTCCCCATGAATCGATGTGATGCCTATCTGCCAGCAAGAGCAGTGTCGTCGGTATCACTTTTGATGAGTAAGCAATGAGTATGTCAACATCCACAGAAGTCATCGCTCATCACTGGGCATTCGCAATCTTTCTTATTGTAGCCATTGGCCTGTGCTGCCTGATGTTAGTCGGCGGCTGGTTCCTGGGCGGTCGCGCCCGCGCAAGGCACAAAAACACACCTTTCGAATCAGGTATTGATTCCGTAGGTACCGCTCGCTTACGCCTGTCTGCCAAGTTCTACCTGGTAGCCATGTTCTTCGTCATCTTTGACGTGGAAGCGCTTTACCTCTTCGCATGGTCAACGTCCATTCGCGAAAGTGGTTGGGTGGGCTTTGTCGAGGCCGCAATTTTCATTTTAGTGTTACTGGCCGGTCTGGTTTATCTGGTGCGTATCGGCGCGCTGGACTGGACACCTGTGCGTTCACGCCGTGAACAGACCAACCCGGAAAACAGTATCTCTAATCGTCAGCAGTAACAGCGAGGCAATAAGATGGATTATACGCTCACCCGCATAGATCCTAACGGTGAGAATGACCGTTACCCCCTGCAAAAACAGGAGATCGTAACCGACCCCCTGGAGCAAGAAGTCAACAAAAGCGTGTACATGGGCAAGCTCGAGCATGCCATGCACGATATGGTCAACTGGGGTCGTAAGAACTCCATCTGGCCGTACAACTTTGGGCTTTCTTGCTGCTACGTTGAAATGGTGACGTCATTCACTGCGGTGCATGACGTTGCGCGTTTTGGGGCAGAGGTACTCCGTGCTTCCCCACGTCAGGCTGACCTGATGGTGGTGGCCGGTACGTGCTTTACCAAGATGGCACCGGTTATTCAGCGTCTTTATGACCAGATGCTGGAGCCTAAATGGGTAATCTCCATGGGCGCATGTGCAAACTCTGGCGGTATGTACGACATTTACTCTGTCGTGCAGGGCGTAGATAAGTTCATCCCGGTGGATGTGTACATCCCGGGCTGCCCGCCGCGTCCGGAAGCTTACATGCAGGCGCTGATGCTGCTGCAGGAGTCTATCGGTAAAGAACGCCGCCCGCTTTCATGGGTTGTTGGCGATCAGGGTGTGTATCGCGCGAACATGCAGTCCGAGCGCGAGCGTAAACGCGGTGAACGTATTGCCGTCACCAACCTGCGTACGCCTGACGAAATTTAATTTGCGCCTGTGGGCCTGGAGACTACCTTCGCATATCACTACTCAAATAGCGCGAAGCCAGGCTTAACAGTCACCACGGACCATTTGCAATGGTGAACAATATGACCGACTTAACCGCGCAAGAAGCCGCCTGGCAGACCCGGGATCATCTCGATGACCCAGTCGTTGGCGAACTGCGCAACCGTTTTGGGCCGGATGCCTTTACTGTTCAGGCCACCCGCACCGGGGTACCCGTTGTTTGGGTGAAGCGTGAACAATTACTGGAAGTGGTCGATTTCCTTAAGAAATTGCCAAAACCTTACGTCATGCTGTTTGACTTACACGGCATGGACGAACGTCTGCGTACGCACCGCCAGGGTCTCCCTGCTGCGGATTTTTCCGTTTTCTACCACCTGATCTCAATAGACCGCAACACGGATATCATGCTCAAGGTGGCATTGTCTGAAAACGACATGCATCTGCCGACGATTACCAAACTTTTCCCGAACGCGAACTGGTACGAGCGTGAAACCTGGGAAATGTTCGGCATGACCTTTGACGGCCACCCGCACCTGACGCGCATCATGATGCCGCAGACCTGGACCGGCCACCCGCTGCGTAAAGACTACCCGGCACGTGCTACCGAATTTGACCCGTTTGAGCTGACCAAAGCCAAGCAGGATCTGGAGATGGAAGCGCTGACCTTCAAGCCGGAAGACTGGGGCATGAAGCGCGGTACTGAAAACGAGGACTTCATGTTCCTCAACCTCGGTCCGAACCACCCGTCTGCGCACGGTGCATTCCGTATCATTCTTCAGCTTGACGGCGAAGAGATTGTCGACTGCGTACCTGACATCGGCTACCACCACCGTGGTGCGGAGAAGATGGGCGAGCGTCAGTCCTGGCACAGCTACATTCCGTATACCGACCGTATCGAGTACCTCGGCGGCTGCGTAAACGAAATGCCATACGTGCTGGCCGTTGAGAAACTGGCGGGCATCACCACGCCGGATCGCGTCAACGTGATCCGCGTGATGCTCTCCGAGCTGTTCCGTATTAACAGCCACCTGCTCTATATCTCCACGTTCATTCAGGACGTCGGCGCGATGACGCCGGTCTTCTTCGCCTTTACCGACCGACAGAAAATCTACGATCTGGTGGAAGCGATTACCGGTTTCCGTATGCACCCGGCCTGGTTCCGTATCGGCGGCGTGGCGCACGATCTGCCGCGCGGCTGGGACCGCCTGCTGCGTGAATTCCTCGACTGGATGCCGAAACGTCTGGCCTCTTACGAGAAAGCCGCCCTGCGCAACACCATCCTGATTGGCCGTTCCAAAGGCGTTGCTGCCTACGGTGCGAAAGAGGCGCTGGAGTGGGGGACAACGGGTGCTGGCCTGCGTGCAACCGGTATTGATTTCGACGTGCGTAAAGCCCGTCCTTATTCTGGCTACGAGAACTTCGACTTTGAAGTCCCGGTTGGCGGCGGTGTTTCCGACTGCTATACCCGCGTGATGCTGAAAGTGGAAGAGCTGCGCCAGAGTCTGCGCATCCTTGAGCAGTGCCTCAATAACATGCCGGAAGGCCCGTTCAAAGCGGATCACCCGCTGACGACGCCGCCGCCGAAAGAGCGCACGCTGCAACATATCGAAACCCTGATCACCCACTTCCTGCAGGTTTCCTGGGGTCCGGTCATGCCGGCGCAAGAATCCTTCCAGATGATTGAAGCGACCAAGGGTATCAACAGTTACTACCTGACCAGCGACGGCAGCACCATGAGCTACCGTACCCGTGTGCGTACGCCAAGCTTCGCGCACCTGCAGCAGATCCCAGCCGCCATTCGCGGCAGTCTGGTCTCCGACCTGATTGTGTATCTGGGTAGTATCGATTTTGTTATGTCAGATGTGGACCGCTAATTATGCACGAGAATCAACAACCACAGACCGAGGCTTTTGAGCTGAGTGAAGCAGAACGTGCCGCGATTGAGCACGAGATGCACCACTACGAAGACCCGCGTGCGGCGTCCATTGAAGCGCTGAAAATCGTACAGAAACAGCGTGGCTGGGTGCCGGATGGGGCGATCTATGAGATCGCAAAAGTGCTGGGTATTCCGGCGAGTGACGTAGAAGGCGTAGCCACGTTCTACAGCCAGATCTTCCGTCAGCCGGTTGGCCGCCACGTGATCCGCTACTGTGACAGCGTTGTTTGTCACATCACCGGTTACCAGGGCATTCAGGCAGCGATTGAGCAGAAGCTCAATATCAAGCCGGGCCAGACCACGTTCGATGGACGCTTTACCCTGCTGCCAACCTGCTGCCTGGGTAACTGCGACAAGGGGCCGACCATGATGATTGATGAGGACACTCACAGCCATCTGACGCCGGAAGCGATTCCTGACCTGCTGGAGCAGTACAAATGAAAACGGTAATTCGTACTGCTGAGACGCATCCGCTGACCTGGCGTCTGCGCGATGACAAACAGCCGGTATGGCTTGAAGAATACGAAAGCAAAAACGGCTATGCCGGCGCGCGTAAAGCCCTGGGCGGCATGGCGCCGGATGACATCGTTAATGCGGTAAAAGACTCCGGCCTGAAAGGGCGCGGCGGTGCGGGCTTCTCCACCGGTCTGAAGTGGAGCCTGATGCCGAAAGATGAATCCATGAACATCCGTTACCTGCTGTGTAACGCCGATGAAATGGAGCCGGGCACCTATAAAGACCGCCTGCTGATGGAACAGCTGCCGCACCTGCTGGTGGAAGGCATGCTGATCTCCGCGTTTGCGCTGAAAGCCTACCGTGGCTACATCTTCCTGCGCGGTGAGTACATCGAAGCGGCGGAAAACCTGCGTCGCGCGATTGCGGAAGCAACCGAAGCGGGCCTGCTTGGGAAAAACATCCTGGGCACCGGCTTTGACTTCGAACTGTTCGTGCACACCGGTGCAGGGCGTTACATCTGCGGCGAAGAAACCGCGCTGATTAACTCCCTGGAAGGCCGCCGCGCGAACCCGCGTTCCAAGCCACCGTTCCCGGCAAGCTCCGGCGTGTGGGGTAAACCGACCTGCGTAAACAACGTCGAAACCCTGTGTAACGTTCCGGCGATCCTCGCGAACGGCGTGGAGTGGTATCAGGGTATCTCTTCAAGCAAAGATGCCGGTACCAAGCTGATGGGCTTCTCCGGCCGCGTGAAGAATCCTGGCGTCTGGGAACTGCCGTTCGGTACCACCGCGCGTGAAATTCTCGAAGACTACGCGGGCGGCATGCGCGATGGCCTGAAATTCAAAGCCTGGCAGCCGGGCGGGGCAGGGACTGACTTCCTGACCGAAGCCCACCTTGACCTGCCGATGGAATTCGAAAGCATCGGTAAAGCGGGCAGCCGTCTGGGTACGGCGCTGGCGATGGCCGTCGATCACGAGATCGGCATGGTCTCGCTGGTGCGTAACCTGGAAGAGTTCTTCGCTCGCGAGTCCTGCGGCTGGTGTACACCGTGCCGTGACGGTCTGCCGTGGAGCGTGAAGATCCTGCGTGCTATTGAACGTGGCGAAGGCCAGCCTGGCGATATCGAGACACTTGAGCAACTGTGTCGATTCTTAGGCCCGGGTAAAACCTTCTGCGCCCACGCACCGGGTGCCGTCGAGCCGCTGCAGAGCGCGATTAAATATTTCCGCGACGAATTCGAAGCAGGCATCAAGCAGCCGTTCAGCAATACCCATTCAATTAATGGTATTCAGCCGAACCTGCTGAAAGCGCGCTGGTAAAAACAGAATTTTGATTAACGCTCGGTTTCGACCGAGACAACTGGAAGCATGCTAATGGCTACGATTCATGTAGACGGCAAAGAATACGAAGTTAACGGGGCGGACAACCTGCTAGAAGCTTGTCTGTCTCTTGGCCTCGATATTCCGTACTTTTGCTGGCATCCGGCGCTGGGCAGCGTCGGTGCTTGCCGCCAGTGTGCGGTGAAGCAATATCAAAACGCGGAAGACACGCGTGGTCGCCTGGTGATGTCCTGTATGACGCCAGCCACCGAAGGCACCTTTATTTCGATTGATGACGAAGAAGCCAAACAGTTCCGCGAAAGCGTGGTGGAATGGTTGATGACCAACCACCCGCACGACTGTCCGGTCTGTGAAGAGGGCGGTAACTGCCACCTTCAGGATATGACCGTTATGACCGGTCACAGCTTCCGTCGCTATCGCTTTACCAAGCGTACCCACCGTAACCAGGATCTGGGGCCGTTCATCTCTCACGAAATGAACCGCTGCATCGCCTGCTACCGCTGCGTGCGTTACTACAAAGACTACGCGGACGGTCAGGATCTGGGCGTGTATGGCGCGCATGACAACGTCTACTTCGGTCGTCCGGAAGACGGTACGCTGGAAAGCGAATTCTCCGGTAACCTGGTAGAAATCTGCCCGACCGGCGTATTCACGGATAAAACGCACTCCGAACGCTACAACCGTAAATGGGACATGCAGTTTGCACCTAGCATCTGCCAGCAGTGTTCCCTTGGCTGTAACACCAGCCCGGGCGAGCGCTACGGCGAACTGCGTCGTATCGAAAACCGTTACAACGGTACCGTTAACCACTACTTCCTCTGCGACCGCGGTCGTTTCGGCTATGGCTATGTGAACCTGAAAGACCGTCCGCGTCAGCCGGTTCAGCGCCGTGGAGACGACTTCATTACCCTGAACGCCGAGCAGGCGATGCAGGGCGCGGCGGATATTCTGCGCCAGTCGAAGAAAGTGATCGGTATCGGCTCCCCGCGCGCCAGCATCGAAAGCAACTTCGCGCTGCGCGAGCTGGTTGGAGCGGAAAACTTCTATACCGGCATCGCCCAGGGCGAGCAGGAACGTCTGCAGCTGGTACTGAAAGTGCTGCGTGAAGGCGGTGTTCATACCCCTGCGCTGCGCGAAATTGAATCTTACGATGCGGTTCTGGTGCTGGGTGAAGACCTGACGCAGACCGGCGCACGCGCGGCTCTGGCGGTTCGCCAGGCGGTGAAGGGTAAAGCACGTGAAATGGCAGCGGCGCAGAAAGTGGCTGACTGGCAGATTGCGGCAATCCTGAACATCGGTCAGCGCGCGAAGCATCCTCTGTTTGTGACCAACGTCGACAGCACCCGTCTGGACGATATCGCGGCGTGGACCTACTGCGCGCCGGTTGAAGATCAGGCGCGTCTTGGCTTTGCGATTGCCCACGCGCTGGACAACAACTCCCCGGCCGTTGAGCTGGATCGCGACCTGCAGAACAAGGTCGACGTGATTGTTCAGGCCCTGGCGGGTGCGAAGAAACCGCTGATTATTTCCGGTACCAACGCCGGCAGCGCGGAGATCGTTCAGGCGGCGGCCAACGTGGCCAAAGCCCTGAAAGGCCGCGGTGCTGACGTTGGTGTGACCATGATTGCCCGCGCGGTGAACAGCATCGGTCTGGGTATGATTGGCGGCGGCTCGCTGGAAGAGGCGTTAAGCGAACTGGAATCCGGCTCTGCTGACGCCGTTGTGGTGCTGGAAAACGACCTTCATCGCCACGCCTCCGCCGCTCGCGTTGACGCCGCGCTCTCCAAAGCGCCGCTGGTGATGGTTATCGACCATCAGCGCACCGCGATCATGGACAAAGCCCACCTGGTGCTCTCTGCGGCAAGCTTCGCAGAAAGCGACGGTACCGTTATCAATAATGAAGGCCGCGCGCAGCGCTTCTTCCAGGTTTACGACCCGTCTTACTACGACAGCAACACCGTGATGCTGGAAAGCTGGCGCTGGCTGCACTCCCTGCACAGCACCGTGCAGAGCCGTGAAGTGGACTGGACGCAGCTCGACCACGTTATCGACGCGGTGGTGGAAAAACTGCCTCAGCTGGCCGGCATCAAAGATGCTGCACCTGACGCAAGCTTCCGCATTCGCGGCCAGAAACTGGCGCGTGAACCGCACCGCTACAGCGGTCGTACCGCGATGCGTGCCAACATCAGCGTGCACGAACCTCGTCAGCCGCAGGACAAAGACACCATGTTTGCCTTCTCTATGGAAGGGAACAACCAGCCGTCTGCGCCGCGCTCTCAGGTTCCGTTTGCATGGGCACCGGGCTGGAACTCCCCGCAGGCATGGAACAAGTTCCAGGCTGAAGTGGGCGGCTCTCTGCGCCACGGCGACCCGGGCGTGCGTCTGATTGAAGCCTCCGAAACCGGTCTGGACTTCTTCACCAGCGTTCCGGCGAGCTTCGAGGCTCAGGACGGTAACTGGCGTATCGCGCCGTACTACCATCTGTTCGGTAGCGACGAAATGTCCCAGCGCTCTCCGGTCTTCCAGACCCGCATGCCGCAGCCGTACATCAAGCTCAACCCGGCGGATGCCGCGAAGCTTGGCGTTAACGCGGGTGCGAACATTGCCTTCAGCTACGACGGCCAGACAATCAGCCTGCCGCTGATTATCTCCGAAGGTCTGACAGCGGGGCAGGTAGGTCTGCCGATGGGCATGCCTGGCATCGCGCCGGTACTGGCGGGTGCGCGTCTTGATAACCTGCAGGAGGCAAAAGCATGAGTTGGTTAACGCCGGATCTTATCGACATCCTGCTGAGCATTCTGAAAGCGGTTGTCATTCTGCTGGTGGTGGTCACCTGCGGCGCGTTCATGAGCTTTGGTGAACGTCGTCTGCTCGGTCTGTTCCAGAACCGTTACGGACCGAACCGCGTGGGCTGGGGTGGTTCACTCCAGCTGGTCGCGGACATGATCAAGATGTTCTTTAAAGAGGACTGGATCCCGCGCTTCTCGGACCGCGTGATCTTTACCCTGGCTCCGATGATCGCCTTTACCTCGCTGCTGCTGGCGTTTGCTATCGTTCCCGTCAGCCCGACCTGGGTGGTGGCTGACCTGAACATCGGCATTCTGTTCTTCCTGATGATGGCAGGCCTCGCGGTTTACGCGGTCCTGTTCGCAGGCTGGTCCAGTAACAACAAATACTCCCTGCTGGGTGCGATGCGTGCTTCCGCGCAGACGCTGAGCTACGAAGTGTTCCTGGGGCTTTCCCTGATGGGCGTGGTGGCGCAGGCCGGTTCATTCAACATGACCGACATCGTCAACAACCAGGCCGACATCTGGAACGTTATCCCGCAGTTCTTTGGTTTTGTTACCTTTGCTATCGCGGGCGTGGCGGTGTGTCACCGTCACCCGTTTGACCAGCCAGAAGCCGAACAGGAACTGGCCGACGGTTACCACATTGAATATTCCGGCATGAAGTTCGGTCTGTTCTTTGTGGGCGAGTACATCGGTATCGTCACCATTTCCGCGTTGATGGTAACGCTGTTCTTTGGTGGCTGGCATGGCCCGTTCTTACCGCCGTTCATCTGGTTCGCGCTGAAAACCGCGTTCTTCATGATGATGTTCATTTTGATTCGTGCGTCCTTACCGCGTCCGCGTTATGACCAGGTAATGTCCTTCGGCTGGAAAGTGTGCCTGCCGCTGACGCTCGTCAACTTGTTGGTAACGGCGGCTGTCATTCTCTGGCAGCAGCCATAAGGGGCTTTAGACCATGACCTTAAAAGAAATACTGGTAGGTTTCGGCACCCAGGTACGCAGTATCTGGATGATCGGCCTGCACGCGTTTGCCAAACGCGAAACCCAGATGTACCCGGAAGAGCCGGTATATCTGCCGCCGCGCTACCGTGGCCGTATCGTGCTGACGCGCGACCCGGACGGTTCCGAGCGCTGCGTGGCCTGTAACCTGTGTGCGGTAGCGTGCCCGGTGGGCTGTATCTCTCTGCAGAAAGCAGAGACGGTAGACGGCCGCTGGTATCCTGAGTTCTTCCGCATCAACTTCTCACGCTGCATTTTCTGCGGTCTGTGTGAAGAAGCGTGCCCAACCACGGCGATTCAGCTGACTCCAGACTTCGAGCTGGGTGAGTACAAGCGTCAGGACCTGGTGTACGAGAAAGAGGATCTGCTGATTTCCGGTCCGGGCAAATACCCGGAATATAACTTCTACCGGATGGCGGGTATGGCAATCGACGGCAAAGATAAGGGCGAAGCAGAGAACGAAGCCAAGCCTATCGACGTCAAGAGCCTGTTACCGTAAGGAGAGGGCAATGGAATTCGCTTTTTATATCTGTGGCCTTATCGCCATCCTGGCTACGCTGCGAGTGATCACGCACACCAACCCGGTGCATGCGCTGCTGTACTTAATCATCTCGCTGCTGGCCATTTCCGGGGTGTTCTTTGCGCTGGGCGCGCACTTCGCCGGTGCGCTGGAAATCATCGTCTACGCCGGGGCCATTATGGTGCTGTTCGTGTTCGTGGTGATGATGCTGAACCTGGGCGGCTCTGAAATTGAGCAGGAACGTCAGTGGCTCAAGCCGCAGGTGTGGATTGGCCCGGCAATATTGTCGGCCATCATGCTGGCGGTGATTGTTTACGCCATTCTGGGCGTGAACGATCAGGGCATCGACGGCACGCCAATCAGCGCCAAGGCTGTTGGTATTGCGCTGTTCGGTCCATACGTTCTGGCGGTTGAACTGGCCTCTATGCTGCTGCTGGCGGGCCTGGTTGTTGCCTTCCACGTGGGCCGCGAAGAGCGTATTGGTGAGGTGCTGAGCAACCGCACTGATGACCGCGCGAAAAGAAAAACGGAGGAGCGCGCATGATCCCCTTAACACATGGACTGATCCTCGCTGCGATTTTGTTCGTTCTGGGCTTAACCGGTCTGGTTATCCGCCGCAATCTGCTGTTTATGCTGATCGGTCTGGAAATCATGATTAACGCCTCCGCGCTGGCCTTCGTGGTCGCCGGAAGCTACTGGGGCCAGGCCGACGGTCAGGTGATGTACATTCTCGCCATCAGCCTTGCGGCTGCCGAAGCGAGTATTGGCCTGGCGCTGTTGCTGCAGCTCCATCGTCGCCGCCAGAACCTGAACATCGATTCAGTAAGTGAGTTGCGTGGATGAACATGCTTGCCTTAACCATTATTTTTCCGCTGATTGGCTTCGTGCTGCTGGCGTTTTCTCGCGGCCGCTGGTCTGAGAATCTGTCTGCGACCGTGGGCATTGGCTCAATCGGTCTGGCTGCGCTGGTCACGGCGTATGCGGGTATCGACTTCTTAAATAGCGGACGCCAGCCTTTCAGCGTACCGCTGTGGACCTGGATGTCGGTCGGTGATTTCAACATCGGTTTTAACCTGGTGCTGGATGGTCTGTCTCTGACCATGCTCTCCGTGGTGACCGGCGTGGGCTTCCTGATCCACATGTTTGCCTCCTGGTATATGCGCGGTGAAGAGGGTTACTCCCGCTTCTTCGCCTACACCAACCTGTTTATCGCCAGCATGGTTGTTCTGGTGCTGGCCGATAACCTGCTGTTGATGTACCTGGGCTGGGAAGGCGTGGGTCTCTGTTCTTACCTGCTGATCGGCTTCTACTACACCGATCCGAAGAATGGCGCAGCGGCCATGAAAGCGTTCGTCGTGACCCGCGTGGGTGACGTGTTCCTCGCTTTCGCGCTGTTCATTCTCTACAACGAACTGGGCACGCTGAACTTCCGCGAAATGGTGGAACTGGCGCCGGCTCACTTCGAAGCGGGCAACAACATGCTGTGGTGGGCAACGCTGATGCTGCTGGGTGGCGCCGTGGGTAAATCCGCACAGCTGCCGCTGCAGACGTGGCTGGCCGACGCGATGGCGGGTCCAACCCCTGTCTCCGCGCTGATCCACGCCGCGACCATGGTAACTGCCGGTGTCTACCTGATAGCGCGTACCCATGGCCTGTTCCTGATGACCCCGGAAATTCTGCATCTGGTGGGCATCGTGGGTGCGGTCACGCTGGTGCTGGCAGGCTTTGCCGCGCTGGTGCAGACCGACATCAAACGCGTTCTCGCCTACTCCACCATGAGCCAGATTGGCTACATGTTCCTGGCGCTGGGCGTACAGGCGTGGGACGCGGCGATTTTCCACCTGATGACGCACGCGTTCTTTAAGGCGCTGCTGTTCCTCTCATCCGGTTCCGTGATCCTGGCCTGCCACCACGAGCAGAACATCTTCAAGATGGGCGGACTGCGTAAGTCTATCCCGCTGGTGTATGTCTGCTTCCTGGTGGGAGGCGCGGCGCTGTCGGCGCTGCCGCTGATTACCGCGGGCTTCTTCAGTAAGGACGAAATCCTTGCGGGTGCCATGGCGAATGGTCATATCAATCTGATGGTGGCGGGTCTGGTCGGTGCGTTCATGACCTCCCTGTATACCTTCCGTATGATTTTCATCGTATTCCACGGTAAAGAACAAATTCACGCTCACGCAGGGAAGGGGATTACCCACCACCTGCCGCTGATTGTGCTGCTGGTACTGTCTACCTTCGTTGGCGCGATGATTGTGCCACCGCTGCAGGGCGTACTGCCGGCAACAACCGAGCTTGAGCACGGTCGCGTTCTGACGCTTGAAATCACCTCCGGCGTGGTCGCTATTGCGGGCATCCTGATTGCGGCATGGCTGTGGCTGGGTAAACGTACGCTGGTCACTGCCGTTGCCAACAGCGCGCCGGGCCGCCTGCTGGGCACCTGGTGGTACAACGCGTGGGGCTTCGACTGGCTGTACGACATGATCTTCGTTAAGCCGTTCCTGGGCATTGCGTGGCTGCTGAAGCGCGACCCTCTGAACAGCCTGATGAATATCCCGGCGATCCTCTCCCGCTTTGCAGGTAAAGGCCTGCTGTACAGCGAGAACGGTTACCTGCGCTGGTATGTGGCGTCCATGAGCATCGGTGCGGTCGTCGTACTGGCGCTGCTGATGGTGTTGCGATAGTGGTATTTGCCCGGTGGCGCTGCGCTTACCGGGCCTACGAGACCGTAGGTCGGGAAGCGTGAGCGCCACCCGACACCACAAACCGCACTAACGCGTGAATTTTGTCGAATTTGTTGAAAATCGGTCCCTGAGGGACTTTAACAAGGAATAAAAATCGCCATGTTACTACCCTGGCTAATATTAATTCCCTTCATCGGCGGCTTCCTGTGCTGGCAGACTGAACGCTTTGGCGTGAAGATGCCGCGCTGGATCGCGCTGATCACCATGGGATTGACGCTCGCGCTTGGCCTGCAACTGTGGTTGCAGGGTGGCTACTCACTGACCCAGTCTGCGGGTCTTCCGCAGTGGCAGTCTGAGTTTATCCTGCCGTGGATCCCACGTTTCGGCATTACGATCCATCTGGCGATTGACGGTCTGTCGCTGCTGATGGTGGTGCTGACCGGTCTGCTCGGCGTTCTGGCGGTACTCTGCTCCTGGCGAGAAATCGAAAAATACCAGGGCTTCTTCCACCTGAACCTGATGTGGATCCTGGGCGGCGTTATCGGCGTGTTCCTTGCCATCGACATGTTCCTGTTCTTCTTCTTCTGGGAGATGATGCTGGTGCCGATGTACTTCCTGATCGCGCTGTGGGGCCATAAGGCATCCGACGGTAAAACGCGCATCACGGCGGCAACCAAATTCTTCATCTATACCCAGGCGAGCGGTCTGGTGATGCTGATTGCTATCCTGGCGCTGGTGTTCGTGCATTACAACGCAACCGGCGTCTGGACCTTCAACTACGAAGATCTGCTGAAGACCCCGATGTCTCACGGCGTGGAATACCTGCTGATGCTGGGCTTCTTCATCGCCTTCGCGGTGAAAATGCCGGTAGTTCCGCTGCACGGCTGGCTGCCAGACGCGCACTCCCAGGCGCCAACGGCGGGTTCCGTTGACCTGGCGGGCATCTTGCTGAAAACCGCGGCCTACGGCCTGCTGCGTTTCGCACTGCCGCTGTTCCCGAACGCGTCCGCAGAGTTCGCGCCAATTGCCATGTGGCTCGGCGTGATCGGCATCTTCTACGGCGCGTGGATGGCCTTCACGCAGTACGACATCAAGCGTCTTATCGCCTATACCTCCGTTTCCCACATGGGCTTCGTGCTGATTGCCATCTACACCGGCAGCCAGCTGGCGTACCAGGGCGCGGTGATCCAGATGATTGCGCACGGTCTCTCCGCAGCCGGTCTGTTCATTCTGTGCGGTCAGCTGTACGAACGTCTGCACACCCGCGACATGCGCATGATGGGCGGCCTGTGGGGCAAAATGAAATGGCTGCCAGCGCTCTCCATGTTCTTTGCGGTTGCGACGCTGGGTATGCCGGGCACCGGTAACTTCGTCGGCGAATTTATGATTCTGTTCGGCAGCTTCAAAGTGGTTCCGATGATTACCGTCATCTCCACCTTTGGTCTGGTGTTCGCTTCCGTGTACTCGCTGGCGATGCTGCATCGCGCCTACTTCGGTAAAGCGAAGAGCGAAATTGTTGCTAAAGAACTGCCGGGGATGTCGCTGCGCGAGCTGTTCATCATCCTGCTGCTGGTCGTACTGCTGGTGCTGCTGGGCTTCTATCCGCAGCCGATTCTGGATACCTCGCATAGCGCGATGGGCAATATCCAGCAGTGGTTTGTTAATTCTGCTTCTACTACAAGGCCGTAATTCGCCATGACAATAACTCCACAACAACTGATCGCGCTGCTACCGCTGCTGATCGTCGGATTGACGGTGGTGGTTGTGATGCTCTCCATTGCGTGGCGACGCAATCACTTCCTGAATGCGACCCTGTCCGTTTTGGGTCTGAACGCTGCGTTAGTCTCCCTCTGGTTTGTTGGCCAGGCGGGGGCGATGGACGTCACGCCGATGATGCGCGTTGACGGCTATGCCATGCTGTACACCGGTCTGGTTCTGCTGGCGAGCCTGGCAACCTGCACCTTTGCGTACCCGTGGCTCGAAGGCTACAACGACAACAAAGAAGAGTTTTACCTGCTGGTACTGATTGCCGCACTGGGCGGCATTCTGCTGGCGAACGCGAACCACCTGGCCGCGCTGTTCCTCGGTATTGAGCTAATCTCACTCCCGCTGTTCGGCCTGATTGGTTACGCCTTCCGCCAGAAACGCTCTCTGGAAGCGGCGATCAAGTACACTATCTTGTCCGCTGCTGCCTCGTCGTTCCTGCTGTTCGGTATCGCGCTGCTGTACGCACAGACGGGTAATCTCTCCTTCGTGGCCATCGGCAAGAGCCTCGGCGACGGCATGCTGCACGAGCCGCTGATGCTGGCAGGTCTGGGCATGATGATTGTTGGCCTCGGCTTCAAGCTCTCTCTGGTTCCGTTCCACCTGTGGACGCCAGACGTGTACCAGGGTGCTCCGGCGCCGGTATCAACCTTCCTGGCGACGGCAAGCAAAATTGCTATCTTCGGTGTGGTGATGCGTCTGTTCCTGTACGCACCGGTGGGTGATAGCGAAGCGGTTCGCGTGGTGCTGGGCATTATCGCCTTCGTTTCCATCATCTTCGGTAACCTGATGGCGCTGAGCCAGACCAACATCAAGCGTCTGCTGGGCTACTCGTCTATCTCCCACCTGGGCTACCTGCTGGTGGCGCTGATTGCGCTGCAGAGCGGCGAGATGTCGATGGAAGCCGTGGGCGTGTATCTGGCGGGTTACCTGTTCAGCAGCCTCGGCGCGTTCGGCGTGGTGAGCCTGATGTCCAGCCCGTACCGTGGCCCGGATGCCGATTCACTGTTCTCCTACCGTGGTCTATTCTGGCACCGTCCGATTCTGTCCGCGGTGATGACGGTGATGATGCTCTCTCTGGCGGGTATTCCGATGACGCTGGGCTTTATCGGTAAGTTCTACGTGCTGGCCGTCGGTGTTCATGCGGGTCTGTGGTGGCTGACTGCAGGGGTCGTTATCGGCTCCGCGATTGGTCTCTACTACTACCTGCGCGTTGCCGTGAGCCTGTACCTGAGCGCGCCTCAGCAGCTCAACCGCGATGCGCCGTCGAACTGGCAGTACAGCGCCGGGGGCATTGTGGTGCTCATCTCCGCGCTGCTGGTGCTGATCTTCGGTATCTATCCGCAGCCGCTGATTGATATCGTCCAGCGAGCGATGCCGCTGATGTAAGGTAAAAGCAAAAAGGCAACGAAAGTTGCCTTTTTTATTGTTTTCTCCCTCTCCCCGTGGGAGAGGGACGGGGTGAGGGCACCAGCCCGCACAGAGTAAAACATGCCCAGCGGCGCTTCGCTTACCCGACTAGGCCAGCTGCTTGCGGCTAATCAACGGCCCGTCAATCTTCTTCATCGAGCGGTCCAGCACTTCCTCAATCACCGACGACAGCTCGTTCAGTTCAAACTTCGCCACGTAGCCGTCGGCCTTCACCTTGCGAATATGGTCTTCGTTGGCGTTGCCGGACAGGGACGAGTGGATCACCACCGGAATATCCTTCAGGAACGGATCGGTCTTGATTTTGCGCGTCAGCGTAAAGCCGTCCATCTCCGGCATTTCGAGGTCGGTCAGCACCAGCGCGATTTTATCGGTGATCGGCACGCCCTCGGCCTGAGCCTGAGCGGCCAGCACGCCAATTTTCTCCCACGCGTCTTTCCCGGTGATGTGCAGCTGGGCAGGGATTTCCATCGCCTGCAGGCCTTTCTCCAGCATCGAGCGCGCCACTTTGGAATCTTCCGCGACAATCGCGACTGAGCCCGGCTTGATGTTGAATTTGGTGGTCTTCAGGTTGGTGGCGTGCAGATCGTGGTTCGCCGGGGTGATGTCATACAGGATCTGCTCGACGTCCAGCACCATCGCCAGATCGTTGGTATCGGTCTTTTCGTCGAGGCAGGCAATGCTGGTGATGTAGCGTCCGCTGACGGCGGTCTCCGCGGCGTGAACCTGCTTCCAGTCCAGACGCATGATGTTCTCAACGGATTCCACGGCAAACGCCTGCACGCTGCGGGCGTATTCGGTGATCAGCAGAATGTTCAGCCCAGTAGTGGGCCTGCAGCCCGCGACGGCCGCGAGGTCAATGACCGGGATCACCTGATCGCGAATGTTTACCATCCCCATCAGCGGCGACTTCATCCCTGCGGGTTTGGTGAACGCCGGCATCGGCACAATTTCGCGCAGCTTAAAGACGTTAATTCCAAACAGCTCGGATTTGTCTTCGTTCAAAGAGGTGCCAAGACGGAACAGCAACAGTTCAAAGCGGTTCGACAGGGTAAGATTCGCCCTGTCATCAATATCTTTCTGGAAATTATCCATTCTACCCTCAAGAGAAATGCTGACCTTTTAATCGTTATCGGCACCCTGAGGGAAAAATGAAGGACTAAACGCTGACCTGAGTGAAATCTTCCGCCAGCTCACACGCAGAGAATACCTCGCGGCACTCTGCCAGCAGGCTTTCGCATCCCCGCGCGTCGTAGCGTGAGCTCACGTGAGTGACGATCAGCTTCCCGACGCCCGCCTCACGGGCCAGCCGCGCGGCCTGGCGCGTGGAGCTGTGGCCGCGGCCGTTGGCTTTCTCTTCCATGGCCGTTTCAAGCGTCGCTTCATGCACCATCACATCTACGCCCTGCGCAAGCAAAAGGGCGGAAGGGCACGGCCCGGTATCGCCAAAGATTGCCAGCTTTTTCCCCGGCTGTGGCGCAGAAAGATAGTCCTGCCCGTTCACCACGCGCCCGTCGTCCAGCGTGATGGTCTCACCCAGCTTCAGGCGCTGGAACATCGGCCCCGGCTTCACGCCGTCTGCCATCAGCGCGGCGGCGTTTAGCGCGCCGGGTTTGTCATGCTCTTCGATACGGTAGCCGTAGCACTCAACCGGATGATTAAGCGGCCAGGCGGAGACGGTATAAACCCCGTCATCAAAAACCTGACCCTCTGCAATTTCAATGACCTCCAGCGGGTAGTCCGTCCACGAGCCGCTCAGGCGCAGCGTGGTTTCAACAAACTCGGCAATGCCCTTCGGCCCATAAATCGTCAGCGGATGCGCAATGCCGGCCATCGAGCGGCTGCACAGCAGGCCGGGCAGGCCAAAGATATGGTCTCCGTGCAGGTGGGTAATAAAGATCTTATCCAGCTTGCCCGGATTGTACACGGTGCGCAGCAGCTGGTGCTGAGTCCCTTCACCACAGTCAAACAGCCACAGCCCGCCGCGGGTTGGGTGCTGCAGATCCAGCAGGATTGCCGTCACATTTCGCGTACGGGTTGGTACGCCAGCGGACGTGCCCAGAAAAATCAGTTCCATAATGCAATCAGCCCTTTGCCGAACGGGAAGGGGTTTAGTATAACGTGATGAACCCCAGGAAGGAGAAAGACATGATCCAGTGGCAAGATGTACACCATAGCGAACTCACCGTACCGTCACTTTATGCGCTGCTTAAACTCCGCTGTGAAGTGTTTGTTGTAGAGCAAGCCTGCCCGTATCAGGACATCGACGGGGATGACCTGGTCGGTGAAAACCGCCATATCCTCGGCTGGAAAGAGGGCGAGCTGGTGGCGTATGCGAGGATTCTGAAAAGCGCCGATGATTTTGAGCCCGTCGTCATCGGCCGCGTCATCATTAGCGCACGCGCGCGCGGTGAAAAACTGGGCTATCAGCTCATGGAGAAAACGCTGACATCCTGTGAAAAACAGTGGCCAGACAGGGCGTTATACCTCGGAGCGCAGGCTCACCTGCAGTCCTTCTACGCCCACTTCGGCTTTGCGCCGGTGACCGACGTGTATGACGAAGATGGCATTCCGCACGTTGGCATGGCGCGGGAAGCGAAGCAGGCGTAATCGGCAGTCGTTGGCTATAGTTAGCGGACTGGTGTACTAACATGGAGAAAACTATGTCATTTCAATCCTGGGATACCCGTATCGACGACGACCTGGCCCTGCTGAGCGAAACGCTGGAAGAGGTACTGCGTTCGTCGGGCGACCCTGCCGATCAGAAGTATATCGAGCTGAAAGCGCGCGCTGAACAGGCGCTGCATGAAGTGAAGAACCGCGTCAGCCATGCGTCTGACAATTACTACTATCGCGCCAAAAAAGCGGTGTACCGTGCCGATGATTACGTGCATGAAAAACCGTGGCAAGGTATTGGTGTCGGTGCGGCCGTAGGGCTGGTGCTGGGGCTGCTTCTGGCTCGTCGCTAACAGCTTTTTAAACGGTCAACCACTCCCTATACGTGGGTACTGCAATTTGTGGGCAGTACCCCGTATAATATGAGGTTTTAACAGGGAGAGGTTCGCGTGCATTCGATTTTCCTCGCGCTGGAACGTCTGCGCACTCAGCTTGCGCAAGCGCTGCCTGCTACACCCGGTCTGCATCACGTTGACGTCTCATTCCCGTTAAACGACGCCTTCGATCCTCTGGCCTGGCTGGGCGCACAGCGTATCTATCCCCAATTCTACTGGCAGCAGCGAAACGGCGATGAAGAACTTGCCGCGCTGGGAAGTGTCGCTCACTTTGACTCTCTGGCTTTTGCCTCTCAGTTTCTACAAACCCACGATGCGCAAAACGATACCCTCATTTGCGGGCTTAACGCGTTTAACCCCGAGAAGAGCAGCCTGTTTTTGCCGCGTTTGCTGTGGCGACGCTCTGCCGGAGTGGCCACGCTGCGCCTGCAGCTGTGGAGTGATACCTCGCTTGCGGATGATGCCCCTGCTGCGCGGAGATTCCTGGACCAGCTGAACGCGGCGGGGCCGATCCGCCCGCTCTCCGTTCAGGTTGAGCGTGAGACGCACCAGCCGCAAAAGCCGGAGTGGCTGCGTCTTATCCGTCAGGCAACGGACGCCATCGCGCGCGGTGACGTTGAAAAAGTGGTGCTTGCCCGCGCTACCGATCTGCAGTTCAAACAACCGGTTAATGCCGTTGCGTTGATGGCCGCCAGCCGCGCCCTCAATGTCAATTGCTACCATTTCTGCATGGTATTCGATGCCGGTAACGCGTTTCTCGGCTCCACGCCTGAGCGTTTGTGGCGGCGTCGCGGCACGCTGCTGCGCACCGAAGCCCTGGCAGGAACGGTTGCCAGCCATTCGGACGATAAACAGGCTCAGCGCCTCGGCGAGTGGCTGATGAATGACGATAAAAACCAGCGTGAGAATATGCTGGTGGTAGAGGATATTTGCCAGCGGCTGCAGCATCATACCCAGACGCTGGAGGTCTTACCGGCGCAGGTGGTGCGTTTACGCAAAGTGCAGCATCTGCGCCGCTGCATCTGGACCGCGCTTAAACACGCCAGCGACGAGCAGTGCCTGAACGCGCTGCAGCCGACGGCTGCCGTTGCGGGCCTGCCGCGGCAGGCCGCGCGGGAGTTTATCCAGAAGGTTGAGCCATTCGACCGCGAGTGGTACGCCGGTTCCGCCGGGTATCTGTCACGCGAACAAAGCGAGTTCTGCGTGGCGCTACGCTCCGCGCGCGTCCACGAGGCCATGCTTCGGCTCTATGCCGGGGCGGGGATCGTCAGCGGATCTGACCCGGAGCAGGAGTGGCAGGAGATCGAAAATAAAGCCGCAGGGCTGCGCTCTCTCCTCCTAAGGGATTAATACTGATTCGCGCATTCCCGATTCATATCAAAATTCTAAATTTTTCTATTATTTATACTGTGTCGCATTATTGATACCGGACAATCTCATGTCAGTAAGTTCTTTTAACCGGCGCTGGGCGGCGGTGATCCTTGAAGCCCTGACCCGCCACGGCGTCAGGCACGTGTGTATTGCACCGGGCTCTCGCTCCACGCCGCTGACGCTGGCCGCGGCGGAAAATCGGGCTTTCATTCACCACACCCATTTTGACGAGCGCGGTCTGGGCCATCTCGCGCTGGGGCTGGCAAAAGTCAGCAAAGCGCCGGTGGCGGTGATTGTCACGTCCGGTACGGCGGTGGCGAACCTCTATCCGGCAATCATCGAAGCCGGGCTGACCGGCGAAAAACTGATTGTGCTGACCGCGGACCGTCCGCCTGAGTTAATCGACTGCGGTGCCAATCAGGCCATTCGCCAGCCGGGCATTTTTTCATCTCATCCTTCAGAAACGGTCTCGCTGCCGCGTCCAACCCAGGACATTCCGGCAAGTTGGCTGGTCTCCACGCTTGATCATGCGATGGCATCGCTGCGCAGCGGTGCCCTGCACGTGAACTGTCCGTTTGCCGAGCCGCTGTATGGCGAAATGAACGAAACTAGCCTCGCCTGGCAGCAGCAGCTTGGCGACTGGTGGGAGAGCGAAAAGCCCTGGCTTAGCGAGCAGATCCACGTTGAAAGCGCCAAACAGCGCGACTGGTTCTTCTGGCGGCAAAAGCGCGGCGTGGTGGTTGCCGGGCGCATGAGCGCCGCCGAAGGGAAGCGGGTTGCAGAGTGGGCGCAAACCCTCGGCTGGCCGTTGATAGGCGATGTGCTTTCCCAGACCGGCCAGCCGCTGCCGTGTGCCGACCTCTGGCTGGGTAACGCGAAGGCGACAACCGAGCTGGCGAAGGCGCAGATTGTGGTGCAGATAGGCTCCAGCCTCACCGGTAAACGTCTCCTGCAGTGGCAGGCGACCTGCACGCCGGAAGAGTATTGGCTCGTTGACCCGCTGGAAGGGCGGCTCGACCCGGCGCACCACCGCGGGCGTCGTCTGGTCAGCGGGATTGACAGCTGGCTTGAGCTGCATCCGGCTGAAAAACGTAAGCCATGGGCGGTAGAGATCCCGGAACTGTCGAGTCAGGCGTGGGCGCTCGCCGAAGCGCAGTGCGGGGGCTTCGGTGAAGCCGAGCTGGCTCACCGTATACGTCAGTATCTGCCCGAGCAGGGGCAGCTGTTTGTCGGTAACAGCCTGGTGGTGCGCCTGATTGACGCGCTCTCTCAGCTTCCCGCGGGGTATCCGGTTTACAGCAACCGCGGTGCCAGCGGCATCGACGGGCTGATCTCGACGGCGGCTGGCGTGCAGCGTGCCAGCGCGAAATCGACGCTGGCAATAGTGGGGGACCTCTCGGCGCTCTATGACCTCAACGCGCTGGCGCTCCTGCGTCAGGTTTCAGCACCCCTGGTGCTGATTGTGGTCAACAATAACGGCGGGCAGATCTTCTCCCTGCTGCCCACGCCGCAGAGCGAGCGCGAGCGCTTTTATCTGATGCCGCAAAACGTGCAGTTCGAGCACGCGGCGGCGATGTTCAGCCTCCGGTACCATCGCCCGGAAAGCTGGGAGCAGCTGGACGCGGCGATGAGCACCGCGTGGAAACAGCCTGGCACAACGCTGGTCGAGCTGGTGGTAAACGATTCTGACGGCGCGCAGAAGCTGCAAAACCTGCTGGCGCAGGTGAGCCACCTGTGAACCTCGCAGGCACGCAGCGAGCCGGAAAGCCAGGCTATCCCTGGCTGGTCTTTCTGCACGGTTTTTCCGGCGATAGCCGCGAGTGGCAGCCGGTTGGGGAGTCATTAGAGGATTATCCCCGGCTGTACCTTAATCTGCCGGGGCACGGCGCTTCAGCGGATATCAGCGTGGCGGGATTCGACGCGATGAATGCGTTGCTTACCCGAACCCTTATTAGTTACAACATACTGAACTACTGGCTGGTGGGGTACTCCCTCGGCGGCCGCATTGCGATGTTTCATGCCTGCCAGCAGGCAAAAGGGCTGAGCGGAATTGTCGTTGAAGGCGGCCATCCTGGGCTACGGGACGCGGATACGCGAGAAGCGCGGCTGGCCTCCGATCGCCGCTGGGCGGCGCGCTTTCGCGCCGGGCCGCTGAATAACGTCTTTACCGACTGGTACCAGCAGCCCGTCTTCGCTTCACTATCCGACGCACAGCGCCGGGGCCTGATAACTCTGCGCAGTCAGAATAACGGCGCCGGTCTGGCGGCAATGCTCGAGGCCACCTCGCTTGCCGTACAGCCAGATTTGCGCGCAGCGCTGAATGCGCTCTCTGTTCCTTTTCACTACCTGTACGGCGAACGTGATGAGAAGTTCGCGGCTATTGCCGCTGAGCTGAACGCCACGCGCCACGTTATTCCTCATGCCGGGCACAACGCCCATCGGGAAAATCCCGGTGCGGTCGCGTCGAGCCTGGTGCAGATACTGCGTCTTCGAACTAAGGACACTCTATGATCTATCCTGATGAACACATGCTTTACGCGCCGGTTGAATGGCAGGACTGCTCCGAAGGTTATACCGACATTCGTTACCACAAGTCCGCCGACGGCATTGCCAAAATCACCATCAACCGTCCGCAGGTGCGCAACGCGTTCCGTCCGCTGACCGTCAAAGAGATGATCCAGGCCCTGGCCGATGCGCGCTATGACGACAATATTGGCGTCATCGTTCTGACCGGTGAAGGGGATAAAGCGTTCTGCTCCGGCGGCGATCAGAAAGTGCGCGGCGACTACGGCGGATACCAGGACGATGCGGGTACGCATCATCTGAACGTGCTGGATTTCCAGCGCCAGATCCGCACCTGTCCAAAACCGGTTGTCGCGATGGTGGCGGGCTACTCTATCGGCGGCGGCCACGTGCTGCACATGATGTGTGACCTGACCATTGCTGCAGAGAACGCCATCTTCGGCCAGACCGGCCCGAAAGTCGGATCCTTCGACGGCGGCTGGGGCGCGTCCTATATGGCACGCATCGTCGGGCAGAAAAAAGCACGTGAAATCTGGTTCCTGTGCCGTCAGTACAACGCGCAGGAAGCGCTGGATATGGGGCTTGTGAATACCGTGGTGCCAATTGCCGATCTCGAAAAAGAGACCGTGCGCTGGTGCCGCGAGATGCTGCAAAACAGCCCGATGGCGCTGCGCTGCCTGAAGGCGGCCCTCAACGCTGACTGCGACGGTCAGGCGGGTCTGCAGGAGCTGGCGGGTAATGCCACCATGCTGTTCTACATGACCGAAGAGGGTCAGGAAGGACGCAACGCGTTTAACGAAAAACGCCAGCCGGACTTCAGCAAATACAAACGGAACCCGTAATGCGTCGCGCGCAGGTTTACCGCTGGCAGATACCGATGGACGCGGGCGTGGTGCTGCGCGAGCGGCGGTTAAAAACCCGTGACGGACTTTTCATTCATTTGCAGCAGGGCGAGCGTGAAGGCTGGGGTGAGGTTTCACCTCTGCCGGGCTTTAGCCTGGAATCGCTGGATGACGCGCAGGCGGCGCTGGTGGCCTGGGTACGCGAGTGGCGCGAAGGGGCCGCTCCGGCGCTGCCGGACACGCCTTCCGCCGCCTTCGGCATCAGCTGCGCGCTGGCGGAGCTTGACGGCAGCTTGCCTCAGGAAGCCAACTACCGCGCCGCACCGCTCTGTACGGGCGATCCGGACGAACTCTTCGCGCTGCTCTCCGCCATGCCCGGCGAGAAGGTGGCGAAAATCAAAGTCGGCCTGTACGAAGCGGTACGCGACGGGATGGTGGCGAATCTCCTGCTGGAAGCGATACCGGATCTGCACCTGCGTCTGGACGCTAACCGCGCCTGGACGCCGCTCAAGGCGCAGCAGTTTGCGAAGTACGTTAATCCGGCGTACCGCAACCGCATCGCGTTTCTGGAAGAGCCGTGCAAAACGCGGGATGACTCCCGCGCCTTTGCTCGTGAAACGGGTATTGCGATTGCCTGGGATGAAAGCCTGCGCGAAGCCGATTTTGCGTTCGTCGCCGAGCCCGGCGTGAGTGCGGTCGTGATTAAACCGACGCTGACCGGCAGCCTGGCGAAGGTACGCGAGCAGGTCGATGCTGCCCACGCCTTAGGCCTGACGGCGGTGATCAGTTCGTCCATAGAGTCCAGCCTCGGGCTGACGCAGCTGGCGCGCATCGCGGCATGGTTAACGCCAGACACCCTCCCCGGCCTTGACACGTTAAGCCTGATGCAAACGCAGCTTATTCGTCAGTGGCCGGACAGCACATTGCCGTGCCTCGACGTTGAGGCGCTGGAGCCGCTGCTATGAGTTTTACCGACTGGCCGTGGCGGCACTGGCGCGCGCAGTGGCCCGATAAGCCCGCACTGCGGCTGAACGACGAGGTTCTCACCTGGCAACGGCTCTGTGCGCGTATAGATAGCCTTGCCGCCGGGTTCCATCGTCAGGGCGTGCAGGAAGGCGACGGCGTTATGCTGCTTGCCCATAATCACCCTCAGACGCTGCTGGCGTGGCTCGCGCTGCTCCAGTGCGGCGCGCGCATTCTGCCGGTCAACCCTCAGCTGCCGGGACCGCTGCTGGACGTGCTGATGCCGCAGATGACGCTGCGCCATGCCCTGGTGCTGGACGGCGCGTATGACGGCCTCTCTTCGCTTAGCCTGTCCGGGCTGCCCGGGGAGTATTCGTCGTCATGGGCGCCGGAACGTCTGGCTTCCATGACGCTGACCTCCGGTTCGACAGGCTTGCCGAAGGCGGCCGTTCACACCTGCGCGGCGCATCTTGCCAGCGCGCAGGGCGTGCTGGCGCTGATGCCCTACAGCGACGAGGACGACTGGCTGCTGTCGCTGCCGCTGTTTCATGTTTCCGGTCAGGGAATTTTGTGGCGCTGGCTTCAGGCGGGCGCGCGGTTAACCGTGCGCGAAAAACAGCCGCTTGAGCAGGCGCTGCAGGGCTGTTCCCACGCTTCTCTGGTGCCGACGCAGCTCTGGCGTCTGCTCAACGCGGAGCATCAGGTTGCGCTGAAGGCCGTTCTTCTTGGCGGGGCAGCCATTCCCGTTGAGCTGACGGAGAAGGCGCGAGAGCAGGGTATTCGCACCTTCTGCGGCTATGGCCTGACGGAGTTTGCCTCAACCGTCTGCGCGAAGGAGGCGGACGGTGCGCCGGACGTCGGCAGCGCGCTGCCGGGCAGAGAGGTGCAGGTTGTCGACGGTGAAGTCTGGATCAGGGCGCGCAGCATGGCTTCGGGCTACTGGCGTGACGGTGCGCTACTTCCCATCACGAATGCGCAGGGCTGGTTTGCCACCCGCGACTGCGGGGAGTGGCATAACGGACGCCTGACCATTTTAGGCCGTATGGACAATCTCTTTTTCAGCGGAGGAGAGGGGATCCAGCCGGAAGCCGTTGAGCGTACGATTGCCACGCACCCGCAGATAAGCCAGGCGTTCATCGTCCCGCTGGACGACGCCGAGTTCGGTCAACGTCCGGTGGCGGTGGTGGAATGTCAACCGGGAACCGATATCGCGCAGTTCCCTGACTGGATCCAGGGCAGGCTGGCGCGTTTTGAACAGCCGGTACACTGGCTGGTGCTGCCCGCAGAGCTAAAAAATGGTGGGATTAAAATCTCCCGCCAGGCGCTGAAGCAGTGGGTGAATGCGTCGCTAAAGAGATAACAGCAGTTTCAAAAAGTTACAAACTTATTGTCTGACGCACGCAGAGTGCTTGATCCCGCAGTGAGGCAGGTTAAAATCTCGCGGTTTTGGGACATCTCTAAATAAATTGTGCGGGATCACGACAATGAAAAAAGTGGCATTAATGGGCTTAGGCCTGATGGTTATCTCTTCGGCGGCTAACGCCATCAGCTTTAACGGCTCGGCGGGTCAGGATTACACCCACCTGGGCTTTGGCCTGGGTACGGAAACCTCCGGCCTGGCAATGACCGGCGGCTGGACGCATAACGATGACGACGGCGATGCGGCTAGCCTTGGCCTCGGTCTGAACGTTCCGCTGGGCCCGTTCCTGGCGACCGTTGGCGGTAAAGGCATTTACACCAACCCGAACGACGGCGATGAAGGCTACGCGGCGGCAGTGGGCGGCGGCCTGCAGTGGAAAATCGGCGACAGCTTCGGCCTGTTCGGCGAGTACTACTACTCTCCGGATTCGCTCTCCAGCGGCATCGAAAGCTATGAAGAAGCCAACGCCGGTGCGCGCTGGACCATCATGCGTCCAATCACCATTGAAGCGGGCTATCGTTACCTGAACCTTGCCGGTAAAGACGGCAACCGCGACAACGCGCTGGCCGACGGCCCGTACGTGGGCGTGAGCGCAGGCTTCTAATCTCTCCGGCGCGGCGTTCCGTCGCGCCTGTTTCTCTTCTCCCTTGTTCCATATGCGTTATAGTGTTTTGACCATAGAAGTGGGAGAACACAATGATAAACGTGGAAATGCTATCCACTGGCGACGAAGTGCTGCATGGGCAAATTATTGACACCAATGCCGCCTGGCTGGCCGATCTATTCTTTGAGCAAGGATTACCCTTAACGCGCCGCAACACCGTGGGCGACAATCTTGAATCACTGGTGAACATTCTTCGCGAGCGCAGCGAGCACTGCGACGTGCTGATTGTGAACGGCGGGCTTGGCCCGACCAGCGATGATTTGAGCGCCCTGGCCGCCGCCACCGCCAAAGGCGAAGGGCTGGTGCTCCATGAGGAGTGGCTGGCGCAGATGGAGCGCTTCTTCTCCGGGCGCGGCCGGGTGATGGCGCCGAGCAACCGCAAGCAGGCCGAAATACCTGCCAGCGCCGAGCTTATCGACAACCCTGTCGGCACCGCCTGCGGCTTTGCCGTCCAGCTGAACCGCTGCCTGATGTTCTTCACGCCGGGCGTGCCGTCTGAATTTAAGGTGATGGTTGAGCAGCAGATCCTGCCGCGCCTTCGCCAGCGCTTTACGCTGCCTGAACCGCCGCTGTGCCTGCGTCTGACCACCTTTGGCCGCTCGGAAAGCGATCTGGCCCAGAGCCTGGATCACCTCCCGCTGCCGCCGGGCGTTTCGATGGGCTATCGCTCCTCCATGCCGATTATCGAGCTCAAGCTGACCGGCCCGGCGACGCAGAAAGCCGCCATGCTGGCGCTGTGGCCGGAAGTCCAGCGCGTGGCGGGCGAGAGCCTGATTTTCGAAGGAACGGAAGGACTGCCCGCGCAGATCGCGCAGCGCCTTCAGTCGCGTCAGCTGAGCGTCACCTTAAGCGAACAGTTCACCGGCGGCCTGCTGGCGCTGCAGCTTTCGCGTGCCGGCGCGCCGCTGCTGGCCAGCGAAGTGGTGCCGTTCCAGCAGGAGACGCTGGCGCAGACCGCGCGCTGGGCGTCCGAGCGCAGAGTGAAGCATTTCGCCGGGCTGGCGCTGGCCGTTGGCGGCGTGGATGATGAACACCTTAATTTTGCCCTTGCGACGCCGGAAGGCACGCATGCGCTGCGGGTGAAGATGAGTATCACCCGCCACAGCGTGGCGGTGCGCCAGGAAGTGTGTGCGATGATGGCGCTCAACATGCTGCGCCGCTGGCTGAACGGTAAAGAGGTCGCCAGCGAGCACGGCTGGATTAACGTGGTGGAATCATTGTTCGTTGAGTGATCCGTTTGCCGGGGCGGTCGCCCCGGCAACCTTTAGCCCAGCGCCTTCGCCAGCAGCGTTATCGGGTGTTCGCAGCGCTTGCTGGTGGACATCTCAATCTGCCATTTGCAGGTTTCACAGTCGGTCACCACGATATCCGCGCCGCTCTCCTCAATCTGCCTGAACAGCGGTGCGCCAATCGCCTGCGAGGTTTCGTAGTTTTCCCTCTTGAAGCCGTAGGTGCCCGCAATGCCGCAGCAGCGCGAGTCCAGCACCGTCAGCTCCAGCCCCGGAATAAGCCGCAGCAGCTCCAGCGTATAGAGCGACCAGCCCATCTTTTCCATGTGGCACGGCGTGTGATAGACCACTTTAAGCGGTAACGCCTTCAGCGGTAACGTTTTTCCGCCGTCCAGCCTGCGCCACAGGAAGCGCGTCGCCAGCTCGATATGTTCGCGCAGGCCGGTGTTATCCACGTCCAGCAGGTGCGGATATTCATCGCGCAGCGTAAAGGTGCAGGTGGATGAGGTGGCCAGTACCGGTATCCCCCTGTCGACGATGGCCTCGCGCAGCGACGAGACGTTAGTTTTCGCCTGCTTACGCGCTTTCTCGGTAAATCCGTTGGCAATCAGCGGCACGCCGCAGCACTTCTCCTTGCTGAGCAGCTGTACGCCCGTGCCCATCGCGTTCAGCACCTTCAGCAGGTCTTTGCCCAGCTGCGGATGGTTGTAGTTTACGTAGCAGCCGTGGAAGAAGGCCACCCGATCGGCAAACTGCGCCTGTTCCGTCGCCACGGATTTATACCAGCGGCGGAAGGTGCCGTGGGAATATTTCGGCAGGCTGCGGTGATGGTCGATTTTAAGCGCGGCATCCAGCAGCCGGCGCACCGGCTTGAGTGACGTTGCGGCATTCACCAGCGGGGCAAACGGCGTTGAGACGCTGCCCATTAGGTCGGTATGGCTCAGGATCGCATCGCGCAATGAGGGTTTCTGCGTGCCGTAGCGCGCGCGGGCGCGCTGGATGATATCGCCGATTTTAACATCCGACGGGCAGGCCACTTCGCAGCGTTTGCAGTTGATGCAGTACTTCAGCGCCTCGTCGTACAGCTTGCCGTCCTTCAGACGCAGGCGCTCACCGTCCGGCCCCGCCTGTTTCGGGCCAGGGTAGCGCGGGTTCACGCCGCTAACCGGGCAGACGGTGGTGCAGACCGTGCATTTGATGCAGCTTTCAAAACGGGTATCGTTCACTGTTGTGCCTCCGTGCGCTGGATAATCTGCTCTGCCACGTGGAGCGCCGTCACCGCGCAAACGCCGCCGCCGCAGCCCTGCGCGATGGGATCGTAGCCGCCCAGAATCGAGCCGATGGCGTAGAGATTGTCGACCCTGGTTCCTGCGAGCCGCGGGTGCAGAAGGTTATCGACGATAACGCCGAACTGCTGCCAGGGCTGCGGGGTGAAGAAATCACTCTGATACCAGTCCGCGCGCGAGGCGCTTTGCCGGACGTCCAGCCCGAGGACCGCCTCCCGAATGCCTTCGCGGCTGCTGAGCAACCCGTTGCTGAAGAAGCTGCCGCTGGCCAGCACCGTATAGCGTGCCCGAAGGGGAATGTCGCCGTGGTTTCGCGTCCACACCTCACTGGCTTCTCCGCCGTTCAGCGTGATTTTTTTTACCTCGTCACCCGCCATCCACACGCCGCCCTGAGCTACAAACTGGCGCTGGAGCTGGGTATGAAGACGAATGCCCGGCACGGACGGAGGAAGCGTGGGGAGCAGGCCGAGCGTGCAGGGCAGGCGATCCGACAGCCAGCGCCAGAGGCGGTTGTCCGTCAGGCCAAAGCAGGCGGGCATAAACAGGGCGTCGCAGGTCTCGCTGAGCGGCTTAAGCGCCTCGTACAGCAGCGGCCATTTTTCCGCGTTATCCAGCAGGCGAGCGATGTTCACCGCACGAAACTCGCTGGGGTTTTCCCGCAGCACGTCCAGTTCGGGAAGCTCTATCTCTGCCGTATCGACCTCAACCCCCTGCTGGCGCAGCGAGGCGGCAGCCAGATGCGGCTGAAAATCGAGGAAACCGGCGATCCCCACTACCCGCACGCGGCTGGCGTTGAAGGGGGCTACGGGTACCTCTTCCGGGCTGAGCCACGCCGCGCGCAGGGTACCCAGCGGCGTAACGCGCTGGTGGTTTTGCCGGGCGTGGCCCTGCATCCTCGCGCCACAGTCGGCCAGCAAATTTTCGGTTTCTAAGGCGAAGCGGGTGACGTTTTTGATGCCCAGCAGGCTGTAGGGATGGTCTGCGGGGAGATCTTCCGGGCGCGAGGTGCCCAGCAGATCCAGTGAACCGGACGAGAAGTGCAGGGCGCTTTGGCCCCGGGTGACAATGGCGCAGCGCAGCCCCTGCTTCGTGAGCCGGATACCGCAGAGCAACCCCGCCAGCCCGCCGCCGATAATGACGGTATCAAATTTCATGATCTGTCTCCTTGTCCAGGCCGCAAAGCCCCTGGTAAACCCAACGGGTGAACTCGCTTTCTCGCAGGGCATCGCCCCAGGCGACGGGCTGAATACCTTTCCAGCGTTCATTCAGAAAATCGCTGAGCTGAGCAAGCGACTGGGTAGAGGTCGTGGCGTGAAAACGCTGCAATAGCCCGGCAGCACGGCAGGCGCACAGCTCGCCCTGGCAGGTCCCCATGCCGACGCGCGTGCGTCGACGGAGATCGAGCAGGTTATTCACCGTCAGATTTTCCACGGCGTATTGCACCTCACCGGCGGTCACGGCTTCGCATTCACACACCAGGCTGCGGCTCAGTCGCCCTTCGCCGAGCCACTGCGGCGTTCTGTCGCCGTGGCGGTAGATGGCGGAGCCGCGCAAAGGCGCGGGGAGCGAGATGATTTTTTGCAGCGTCTTCTCGGTGGACTGCCGCGAGCCGGGCAGCGGCTGTTCCGCCGTCACGCAGCGTTCGGTATTCCCCAGCTTGCGGCACGCGGCATCGGTCGCCCACTGTGCCATCAGGCGGTAGGTCATCAGCTTTCCGCCGGTGATGGTGATAAACCCGTCCATGCCGTCGCGCTCGGCGTGGTCAAGCAGCACGATCCCCCGGCTGACGTTGCGCCCGCTCGGATCGTTGTCGCTGGCAACCAGCGGACGTACGCCAGCGTAGGCGCGAAGAATGCGGGTCTGCGCCATTATCGGCGCCAGCTTTTCCCCTTCGCGCAGCAGGATGTCGACCTCTTCTGCCGTGACCCGGTTTTGGTCAATCTCGCTGTAGTCGACGTGGGTAGAGGTGGTGCCGATGAGCGAAATGGTATCGCCCGGCACCAGAATGTCGGCGTCGGACGGTTTGCGGCAGCGGTTGATCACGTGATTATTGATGCGGTGGTCGAGGATCAGCAGCGAGCCTTTGGCCGGGAACATGCGAATGGATAAGTCAGCGTATTCCGCGATGCGCTGCCCCCAAATGCCGGCGGCGTTAATGACGACGGCGGCAAACAGCTCGCTGTGTTCGTTGTACTGCGTATCAAAGACCCGTACGCCCCGGACTGTGCTGCCTTCGCGAATAAGCCCGGTGACCTCATGTCCGGTCAGTATGCGCGCGCCGTGCTCGCGGGCGTCCAGCATATTGGCGGCGGTCAGGCGGAAGGGGTCGACGGTGCCATCCGGGACTTTCACCGCGCCCGTCAGGGCTGGGTTAACGGAAGATTCAATCCGACGCGCCTGGGCAGGGTCAATGGCCTCAGCCTGAATACCGGCTGCGGTACAGGCGGTGATAAAGGTCGACTGAAACGACAGATCGTCCTCGGGGAGGGTAATGAACAGGCCGTCGGTCGGCTCAACGCAGTGGCGGGCGATGCGCTTGAGGATCTGATTTTCGGCAATACATTCGCGTGCGGATTCGCCGTCGGTGACCGCATAGCGCGCGCCGCTGTGTAGCAGGCCGTGATTGCGCCCGGTAGCACCCGTCGCAATATCATGGCGCTCCAGCAGCGTGACGCTTAAGCCCCTCAGGGCACAGTCACGCGCGATCCCGGCGCCGGTGGCACCACCGCCAATGATTATCACATCGCTGTAACGAGGATCGTGATGGGTCATTGTTTACCCTCTATGTTCGTTTTTTATCATTTAGCCACAGCAAAAGTGTGGTTTGTTTGATTTCGAACATAAACGCGCGCAATTCGAAAGTGAAACGTGATTTCATGCGCTTTTTTGCGCATTCTGTCATATTTCTGTAACAATCTGTGCGTTGATTCACAGTAACAATCGTCATGATTTCTTAACATCGCCGCCTCTGGAATTCAGGTGCGAGCCACCTGCCCACTCAATACAAGGCCACGGAGGCTGTTATGCTCAGTATCTTTAAACCTGCGCCGCACAGGGCGCGTCTGCCTGAGGCAGAAGTAGATCCGCTTTACCGCCGTCTGCGTTGGCAAATCTTCCTGGGGATTTTCTTCGGGTACGCGGCTTACTATCTGGTACGTAAAAACTTTGCTCTCGCCATGCCGTACCTGGTGGAGCAGGGCTTCTCCCGCGGCGATCTGGGCTTTGCGCTGTCGGGGATCTCTATCGCCTACGGTTTTTCCAAATTCATTATGGGCTCGGTGTCGGACCGTTCGAATCCGCGCGTGTTCCTGCCTGCCGGTTTGATCCTGGCGGCAGCGGTGATGCTGTTCATGGGCTTTGTGCCGTGGGCGACCTCCAGTATTGCGATCATGTTCGTGCTGCTGTTCCTCTGCGGCTGGTTCCAGGGGATGGGATGGCCGCCGTGCGGACGCACCATGGTGCACTGGTGGTCACAGAAAGAGCGTGGCGGCATTGTGTCGGTGTGGAACTGCGCCCATAACGTCGGCGGCGGTATTCCACCTCTGCTGTTCCTGCTGGGTATGGCCTGGTTTAACGACTGGAAGGCCGCACTCTATATGCCTGCCTTCGGCGCCATCGTCGTGGCAATTATCGCTTTCGCGCTGATGCGCGATACCCCGCAGTCGTGCGGCCTGCCGCCGATTGAAGAGTATAAAAACGACTATCCGGATGATTACAGCCAGGAGCACGAAGAAGAGCTGACGGCAAAACAGATCTTCATGAAGTACGTCCTGCCGAACAAGCTGCTGTGGTACATCGCGGTGGCGAACGTGTTCGTTTACCTGCTGCGCTACGGCATCCTCGACTGGTCACCAACCTACCTGAAAGAGGTCAAGCACTTCGCGCTGGATAAATCCTCCTGGGCGTACTTCCTGTACGAATATGCGGGTATTCCCGGCACGCTGCTCTGCGGCTGGATGTCGGACAAGGTGTTCAGGGGCAACCGCGGTGCGACGGGCGTGTTCTTTATGACGCTGGTGACCATTGCCACCGTCGTTTACTGGCTCAACCCGCCGGGTAACCCGGGTGTGGACATGGCCTGTATGATCGTTATCGGCTTCCTGATCTACGGTCCGGTGATGCTGATCGGCCTGCACGCGCTGGAGCTGGCACCGAAAAAAGCGGCAGGGACGGCGGCGGGCTTTACCGGTCTGTTCGGCTATCTCGGCGGTTCGGTCGCAGCAAGCGCCATCGTGGGCTATACCGTCGACTTCTTCGGCTGGGACGGCGGCTTTATGGTGATGATTGGCGGCAGCGTGCTGGCGGTGCTGCTGCTGATTGTCGTTATGATCGGTGAAAAACGCCATCACGCGGAAATTCAGGCGCGTCGTCAATAAGGAGCTTTACGATGAAACTGACTCAATTAGCGACCGGCCTGCTGCTGGCCGGCTTGATGACCGGCTCCGCGCTGGCGGCGGATAAAATCGTTATTGCCCACCGCGGCGCCAGCGGCTATCTGCCGGAGCACACGCTTCCGGCAAAAGCGATGGCCTATGCGCAGGGGGCGGATTATCTGGAGCAGGATCTGGTGATGACGAAGGACGATCGGCTGGTCGTCCTGCATGACCACTATCTTGACCGCGTAACGGACGTGGCGGAACGTTTCCCCGACCGCGCCCGCAAGGATGGCCGCTACTACGCCATCGACTTCACGCTGGCGGAGATCCGCTCCCTGAAGTTTACCGAAGGCTTCGAGATTGAAAACGGCAAGAAGGTGCAGGTCTATCCGGGGCGTTTCCCGATGGGCAAGTCCGACTTCCGCATTCACACCTTTGAAGAGGAGATTGAGTTTGTTCAGGGGCTGAACCACTCGACCGGTAAAAATATCGGTATCTATCCGGAAATCAAAGCGCCGTGGTTCCACCATCAGGAAGGGAAGGACATCGCGGCGAAAACCCTGGACGTGCTGAAACAGTACGGCTACACCAGCAAGCAGGACAAGGTTTATCTGCAGTGCTTTGACGCCGCCGAGCTGAAGCGCATTAAAACCGAGCTGGAGCCGAAGATGGGGATGAACCTCAATCTGGTGCAGCTGATCGCTTATACCGACTGGAATGAAACCCAGGAGAAGCAGCCGGACGGGAAGTGGGTTAACTACAGCTACGACTGGATGTTTAAGCCGGGCGCGATGAAGCAGATCGCGCAGTACGCGGACGGCATCGGGCCGGATTACCATATGCTGGTGGCGGAAGGCTCAACGCCGGGCCACGTGAAGCTGACGGCGATGGTGAAAGAGGCGCATGCCAGCAAGATGCAGGTGCATCCGTACACGGTGCGTGCAGACCAGCTGCCGGAGTATGCGACGGACGTGAACCAGCTTTACGACGTGCTGTATAACCAGGCGGGCGTGGACGGGTTGTTTACGGACTTCCCGGATAAAGCGGTAGAATTCATTCACCGGAAGTAGGTTTGGTAGGTCGGGTAAGGCGAAGCCGCCACCCGACAATCAGGCTCTGCGGCCTGGTGCCCTCACCCTAACCCTCTCCCACCGGGAGAGGGGATAAGGACAACATCACATCTCGATCTCTATATCGCCTTTTGCCCGGCAGCAGCAGGGCAAAATTTCCCCGTCGTTGATAAAGGCCAGCGGCTCGGTCAGCCAGTCTACCTGGCCTGCAACCAGACGGCAGCGGCATGAGCCGCAATAGCCTGAACGACACTGGTACTCAACCTCTACCTGATGCGCCTCAAGCGCCACCAGCAGAGAAGGGTGCTCTTCCCGACACAGTACCTCAGTGCCGGAAAGGCGTAGCGTCACGCGTGACATCAGAGCTGGAAGTCGCTCAGGTCGTCAGTGTTGACTTCAGAATCAATCTGACCCACCAGGTAAGAACTCACTTCCACTTCCTGCGGCGCCACCTGTACGTTATCGGACACCAGCCAGGTGTTGATCCACGGAATAGGGTTAGAGCGCGTCTGGAACGGCAGGTCGAGGCCGACCGCTTGCATGCGGATGTTGGTAATGTACTCCACGTACTGGCACAGAATGTCTTTGTTCAGGCCAATCATGGAGCCGTCGCGGAACAGGTAGTCTGCCCACTCTTTCTCCTGCTGAGCCGCCAGCACGAACAGGTCGTAGCACTCCTGCTTGCACTCTTCGGCGATTACCGCCATCTCCGGGTCGTCCGTACCGCTGCGCAGCAGGTTCAGCATGTGCTGAGTCCCGGTCAGGTGCAGGGCTTCGTCACGGGCGATCAGGCGAATGATTTTGGCGTTACCTTCCATCAGCTTGCGCTCGGCAAAGGCGAAGGAGCAGGCGAAACTCACGTAGAAGCGGATCGCTTCCAGCGCGTTCACGCTCATCAGGCACAGGTACAGCTGCTTTTTCAGCGCGCGCAGGTTCACGGTAACGCTTTTGCCGTTCACGTTGTGCGTGCCTTCACCCAGCAGATGCCAGTAGCTGGTCATCTCGATCAGCTCGTCGTAGTAGTGGGCAATGCCTTCCGCGCGCTTCTGGATCTGCTCGTTGGTGACGATATCGTCAAACACCACCGCCGGATCGTTCACGATATTGCGGATGATGTGGGTGTAAGAGCGGGAGTGGATCGTTTCAGAAAACGCCCAGGTTTCAACCCAGGTTTCCAGCTCAGGAATTGAAATCAGCGGCAGCAGCGCCACGTTCGGGCTGCGGCCCTGAATGGAGTCCAGCAGCGTCTGGTACTTCAGGTTGCTGAGGAAGATATGCTTTTCATGATCCGGCAGGGCCTGAAAATCGATGCGGTCGCGGGAAACGTCCACTTCTTCGGGGCGCCAGAAGAAGGAGAGTTGCTTTTCAATCAGCTTTTCGAAGATGTCATATTTTTGCTGATCGTAGCGTGCCACGTTGACCGGCTGGCCGAAGAACATCGGCTCTTTGAGCTGGTCGTTTTTCGTCTGTGAAAAGGTGGTGTATGCCATGAGTGTGTCCTGTGAGAGATTTTGTCAGTCGGGCAAACAAAATCGTAGGCCGGGTAAGCGTAGCGCCACCCGGCATTTACATTAGATCTTACATGCGCCGCTTTCGCAGCCATCGTCCTGAATTGACGGCACCATGTCGTCCTGCGCGTCTTCCGCACCGTCACGGGTGTTGTGATAGTACAGCGTTTTCACGCCAAACTTATAGGCGGTGAGCAGGTCTTTCAGCAGCTGCTGCATCGGTACCTTGCCGGACGGGAAGCGCGTCGGGTCGTAGTTGGTATTGGCAGAGATCGACTGGTCGATAAACTTCTGCATGATACCCACCAGCTGCAGGTAGCCGTCGTTGTTTGGCATTTCCCACAGCAGCTCGTAGTTGTTGCCCAGGGTTTCGTAATCCGGTACGACCTGGCGCAGCACGCCGTCTTTCGACGCTTTGATGCTGACGTGGCCGCGCGGTGGCTCGATACCGTTGGTGGCGTTGGAGATCTGCGAAGAGGTCTCGGACGGCATCAGGGCAGAGAGCGTGGAGTTACGCAGGCCGTGGGTCTTGATGGACTCACGCAGGCCTTCCCAGTCGAGGTGCAGCGGCTCGTTGACGATCGCATCCAGGTCTTTCTTGTAGGTGTCGATCGGCAGAATGCCTTTCGCGTAGGTGGTTTCGTTGAACCACGGGCACGCGCCTTGCTCTTTCGCCAGCTCGTTGGAGGCTTTCATCAGGTAGTACTGAATCGCTTCGAACGTCTGGTGGGTCAGGTTGTTGGCGCTGCCGTCAGAGTAACGCTTGCCGTTTTTCGCCAGCCAGTACGCGAAGTTGATCACGCCGATACCCAGGGTACGACGGCCCATTGCGCCGCGTTTTGCCGCCGGGATTGGGTAATCCTGGTAGTCCAGCAGGGCATCCAGTGCGCGAACCGCCAGCACCGCCAGCTCTTCCAGCTCGTCCAGGCTCTTGATCGCGCCAAGGTTGAACGCGGACAGCGTACACAGGGCGATTTCGCCGTTTTCGTCGTTTACGTCGTCCAGCGGTTTGGTCGGCAGGGCGATCTCGAGGCACAGGTTAGACTGGCGCACTGGCGCAACAACCGGATCAAACGGGCTGTGGGTGTTGCAGTGGTCCACGTTCTGGATGTAGATACGGCCGGTAGAGGCACGTTCCTGCATCATCAGGGAGAACAGGTCTACCGCCTTCACGCGCTGCTTGCGGATGCTGTCGTCTTTTTCGTATTTGGTGTACAGACGTTCGAACTCGTCCTGATCGGCAAAGAACGCGTCGTACAGGCCCGGGACGTCGGACGGGCTGAACAGGGTGATATCTTCCCCTTTCAGCAGACGGGTGTACATAAGCTTGTTGATCTGTACGCCGTAGTCCATGTGACGCACGCGGTTGCCTTCCACGCCGCGGTTGTTTTTCAGGACCAGCAGGCTTTCCACTTCCAGGTGCCACATCGGGTAGAACAGGGTCGCAGCACCGCCGCGCACGCCGCCCTGAGAGCAGGATTTTACTGCCGTCTGGAAGTGCTTGTAGAACGGGATACAGCCGGTGTGGAACGCTTCACCGCCGCGAATCGGGCTGCCCAGCGCACGGATGCGGCCGGCGTTGATGCCGATACCGGCACGCTGGGAAACGTATTTCACAATCGCGCTGGAGGTGGCGTTGATCGAGTCCAGGCTGTCGCCGCACTCGATCAGCACGCAGGAGCTGAACTGACGGGTTGGGGTACGCACGCCGGACATGATTGGCGTCGGCAGCGAAATTTTGAACGTCGAGACCGCATCATAGAAACGCTTCACGTATTCCAGACGGGTTTCACGCGGATAGTTAGAGAACAGGCAGGCGGCCACCAGAATATAGAGGAACTGAGCGCTCTCGTAGATTTCGCCCGTCACGCGGTTCTGAACCAGATATTTGCCTTCGAGCTGCTTCACCGCCGCGTAGGAGAAGTTCATGTCGCGCCAGTGATCGATAAACCCGTTCATCTGCTCGAACTCTTCTTCCGTATAGTCTTCCAGCAGATGCGTGTCGTATTTGCCCAGCTCAACCATTTTCACCACGTGATCGTGCAGCTTCGGCGGCTCAAACTGGCCGTAGGCTTTTTTACGCAGGTGGAAGATGGCCAGACGTGCGGCGAGGTACTGATAATCCGGTGCTTCGCGGGAGATAAGGTCCGCCGCTGCTTTAATGATCGTTTCGTGGATATCAGACGTTTTAATGCCGTCGTAGAACTGGATGTGGGATCGCAGCTCAACCTGGGAGATAGATACGTTGTTCAGTCCTTCTGCTGCCCAGTCGAGAACTCGATGGATTTTGTCCAGATTGATACGCTCGGTAGTACCGTCGCGCTTTGTCACCAGCAGACTCTGATTCATGTGGGTTTTTACCTGTCCGTGAAATAAAAAAATATCCCCCGTTTATCCACAGGCTCTGTGGATAAATACTACATATAGGGGTTTTACGATAAGATTAACGCAAGATGGTGAGTATTCTAGTATCGAATCATTTCAGTACAAGAGTTGATTTTGACGTTAAATTGAGGTTGTGAAAGGGTAAAAAAGCCTAAGTCCTCGTATCGTAAGGCCTGGACGACATGTCAATAATTTAGAAAAAAAATCTAAAATTTGATCGAGTGCTGATTTCTTCAACGAGAGGTCAAAATTGCGCAACATGATGCCGCGCAATCTTTATAAGAATAACGAATGACGTTAGTCGTTTTTGGCGGTTGTGTGCAACATATAGTTAACATCAACGCCCGGGGCGAGCTTGAATTTATCCGTCAAGGGATTGTAGTGCAGACCGGTGATGTGCTGCTCCTTGAGCCACGTCTGGTCAACCCAGCCTAACAGCTCGGCAGGCTTGATGAATTTCTTCACGTCGTGCGTGCCTTTCGGCACCATGCGCAGGACATACTCCGCGCCTACGACCGCCATCAGCCAGGCTTTGCCGTTGCGGTTGATGGTCGAGAAGAAGACCTGGCCGCCCGGTTTCACCAGTTTTGCACAGGCATTGACCACGGACTGCGGGTCGGGAACGTGTTCCAGCATCTCCATGCAGGTCACCACATCATACTGATGGGCGAATTTCGCCGCGTGCTCTTCTACGGTTTCCTGCACGTACTCCACCTGCACGCCGGATTCCAGAGCATGTAGCTGCGCAACCTGCAAAGGTTCAAAGCCCATATCCAACCCGGTGACCGTTGCCCCTTCGCGGGCCATACTCTCGGCCAGGATGCCGCCGCCGCAGCCGACGTCGAGCACTTTCTTACCGAACAGACCGCCGGAGCGCTCCGCGATATAGCCCAGACGCAGCGGGTTAATGCGGTGCAGCGGTTTGAACTCGCCTTCGAGATCCCACCAGCGGGACGCCACCGCTTCAAATTTGGCAATCTCTTCATGGTCAACGTTGTGAGCCACCGGGGATTTTTCGGCATTCATGAGCGCTTTTACTCCTTATTTAGCAAGACTTCGGAGTATATCAGCCCGCGCGGGTGAATAAAGCTTATTGGTTTACCTCAATCACCGCGGCTGTGTTATAATTTGCGACCTTTGAATCCGGGATACAGTAGAGGGATAGCGGTTAGATGAGCGACCTTGCGAGAGAAATTACACCGGTTAACATCGAGGAAGAGCTGAAGAGCTCCTATCTGGACTATGCGATGTCGGTCATTGTTGGCCGTGCGCTGCCGGACGTCCGCGATGGCCTTAAGCCGGTACACCGTCGCGTACTATACGCCATGAACGTATTGGGCAATGACTGGAATAAAGCCTATAAAAAATCTGCCCGCGTCGTGGGTGACGTCATCGGTAAATATCACCCGCATGGTGATACCGCCGTGTACGACACCATCGTCCGTATGGCACAGCCATTCTCCTTGCGTTACATGCTGGTAGATGGTCAGGGTAACTTTGGTTCTGTTGACGGCGACTCCGCGGCGGCGATGCGTTATACGGAAATCCGTATGTCGAAAATCGCTCATGAGCTGATGGCCGACCTGGAAAAAGAGACCGTTGATTTCGTCGATAACTACGACGGCACCGAGCGAATCCCTGATGTTATGCCAACCAAGATCCCGAACCTGTTAGTCAACGGTTCGTCCGGTATCGCGGTAGGTATGGCAACCAACATTCCGCCGCACAACATCACCGAAGTGATCAACGGCTGCCTGGCCTATATCGACGATGAAGAGATCAGCATTGAAGGGCTGATGGAACACATCCCGGGTCCGGACTTCCCAACGGCGGCGATCATCAACGGTCGTCGTGGTATTGAAGAAGCGTACCGCACCGGTCGCGGCAAGATTTATATCCGTGCCCGCGCGGAAGTGGAAGCGGACGCCAAAACCGGCCGCGAGACCATTATTGTTCACGAGATCCCGTATCAGGTGAACAAGGCTCGACTGATTGAAAAAATCGCCGAGCTGGTAAAAGAAAAACGTGTTGAGGGTATCAGCGCGCTGCGCGACGAGTCTGACAAAGACGGCATGCGCATCGTGATTGAAATCAAACGCGACGCGGTGGGCGAGGTTGTGCTGAACAACCTGTACTCCCAGACTCAGCTTCAGGTCTCCTTCGGCATCAACATGGTTGCGCTGCACCATGGCCAGCCGAAGATCATGAACCTGAAAGAGATCCTGAGCGCGTTCGTGCGTCACCGCCGTGAAGTGGTGACCCGTCGTACTATTTTCGAACTGCGCAAAGCGCGCGACCGTGCGCACATCCTTGAAGCACTGGCCGTTGCGCTGGCAAACATCGACCCGATTATCGAGCTGATTCGCCGTGCACCGACCCCTGCGGAAGCGAAGGCCGGGTTAGTGGCGCGTCCTTGGGCGCTGGGTAACGTTTCTGCGATGCTCGAACGTGCGGGCGATGATGCCGCGCGTCCTGAGTGGCTGGAACCTGAATTCGGCGTGCGCGACGGTCAGTACTACCTGACGGAACAGCAGGCCCAGGCGATTCTGGATCTGCGTCTGCAGAAGCTGACCGGCCTTGAGCACGAAAAACTGCTCGACGAATACAAAGAGCTGCTGGAACAGATTGCTGAGCTGCTGCATATCCTGGGTAGCGCAGAGCGTCTGATGGAAGTGATCCGCGAAGAGCTGGAACTGGTCCGCGATCAGTTCGGTGACGAGCGTCGCACCGAAATCACCGCAAACAGCTCTGATATCAACATTGAAGACCTGATCAACCGTGAAGACGTGGTGGTTACCCTGTCTCACCAGGGCTATGTGAAGTATCAGCCGCTGACCGACTACGAAGCACAGCGCCGTGGCGGTAAAGGCAAATCTGCAGCACGTATCAAAGAAGAAGACTTTATTGACCGCCTGCTGGTGGCAAACACCCATGACACGATCCTCTGCTTCTCAAGCCGCGGCCGTCTGTACTGGATGAAGGTCTACCAGCTGCCGGAAGCGAGCCGTGGCGCGCGTGGTCGTCCGATCGTTAACCTGCTGCCGCTGGAAGCGAACGAACGTATCACCGCCATCCTGCCGGTACGCGAGTACGAAGAGGGCGTGAACGTCTTTATGGCGACCGCCAGCGGTACCGTGAAGAAAACCGCGCTGACCGAGTTCAGCCGTCCGCGTTCGGCCGGTATTATCGCTGTTAACCTGAACGAAGGCGACGAGCTGATTGGCGTCGATCTGACCTCCGGTTCGGACGAAGTGATGCTGTTCTCTGCCGCCGGTAAGGTGGTGCGCTTTAAAGAGAATGCAGTGCGCGCAATGGGCCGTACGGCGACCGGCGTTCGCGGCATCAAGCTGGCGGGTGAAGACGCCGTTGTCTCCCTGATCGTTCCGCGCGGTGAAGGTGCAATCCTGACCGTTACGCAGAATGGCTACGGTAAACGTACGGCAGAAAGCGAGTATCCGACCAAGTCTCGCGGCACCCAGGGCGTTATCTCTATCAAAGTGACCGAGCGCAACGGCTCCGTTGTGGGCGCGGTTCAGGTAGACGATGCTGACCAGATCATGATGATCACCGATGCCGGTACGCTGGTGCGTACGCGCGTGTCTGAGATCAGCGTGGTTGGCCGTAACACCCAGGGCGTTATCCTCATCCGTACCGCGGAAGATGAAAACGTTGTGGGTCTGCAGCGCGTTGCTGAGCCGGTGGATGATGAAGAACTCGACTCTATAGACGGTAGCGTAGCGGAAGGCGATGATGAGATCGCGCCGGAAGCGGACACCGACGACGAAGCAGCGGATGACGCTGACGAGTAATATCTCCTGATGCAAAAAGGGCCGGTTTCCGGCCCTTTTCTTTTGCAGATGCAGATACATGAACGTTGCGACCTGGCGCGTTTACCGCTACCTTAACCACATTCTTTTTACCCCCGACGGCGGAGCCTCGCCCCCTTGAAATACCTCGTCTCCTTTCGTACCACGCTGAAAGTCTCTCGCTATCTGTTTCGGGCGCTGGCGCTCCTGCTCTGGTTACTGGTCGCTCTGTTCTCGGTGTTTTACATCGTCAACGCGTTACACCAGAAAGAAGCGGAGATCCGTCAGGAATTTAACCTCAGCTCCGATCAGGCCCAGCGCTATATTCAGCGAACGTCTGACGTAATGAAGGAGCTGAAGTACATTGCCGAAAACCGGCTGACCGCGGAGAACGGCATTCTTGCCATCCGCGGGCGCAATGATAAAACGGAAGTGCCCGATTTTGAGCCGCTGTTCCCGGATTCTGACTGCTCGGCGATGGGCAACACCTGGCGCGGCTCGCTGGAATCGCTGGCGTGGTTCATGCGCTACTGGCGTGACAACTTCTCCGCCGCCTATGACCTGAACCGCGTCTACCTTATTGGCAGTGAAAACCTCTGCATGGCCGATTTCGGCCTGCGTGATATGCCCATCGAACGTGATGACGCGCTGAAAAGCCTGCACGAGCGCATTGTGAAGTACCGTAATGCTCCGCAGGACGAGCGCGGCAATAACATTTTCTGGATAAGCCAGGGGCCGCGCATGGGCGTCGGTTACTTCTATGCACTCACGCCGGTCTATCTGGGCAATCGCCTGCAGGCGCTGCTGGGAATTGAACAGACTATCCGCATGGAGAACTTCTTCACGCCGGGCAGCCTGCCGATGGGCGTGACTATCCTCGATGAAAACGGCCATACGCTCATTTCTCTTACCGGCCCGGAAAACCGGCTGAAGGTTGATCCGCACTGGATGCAGGAGCGTTCATGGTTTGGCTATACCTCGGGCTTCCGCGAGCTGGTGCTAAAGAAAAGCTTACCGCCATCGTCTCTGAGTATTGTCTACTCCCTGCCGGTGGACGTGGTGCTGGAACGCATTCGCATCCTGATCCTCAACGCAATTTTGCTGAATATCGCGGTAGGCGTTGTGCTGTTTATGCTGGCGCGGATGTATGAGCGGCGGATATTTATCCCTGCGGAGGCGGATGCCCAAAGGCTGGAAGAGCACGAGCAGTTTAACCGCAAAATTGTTGCCTCAGCGCCGGTGGGGATCTGTATCCTGCGCACCCAGGACGGCACCAATATCCTCAGCAACGAGCTGGCGCACAACTATCTGAACATGCTGACGCATGAGGACCGCCAGCGGCTCACGCAGATTATCTGCGGGCAGCAGGTTAACTTTGTCGACGTGCTGACCAGCACCCACACCAACCTGCAGATAAGCTTTGTGCATTCGCGCTATCGCAATGAAAACGTAGCGATTTGCGTACTGGTTGACGTCTCCGCGCGCGTGAAGATGGAAGAGTCCTTACAGGAGATGGCGCAGGCCGCCGAACAGGCCAGCCAGTCGAAATCCATGTTCCTTGCGACCGTGAGCCATGAGCTGCGTACGCCGCTTTATGGGATCATCGGGAACCTCGATCTGCTGCAGACCAAAGAGCTGCCGAAAGGGGTCGATCGTCTGGTGACGGCGATGAACAACTCTTCAAGCCTGCTGCTGAAAATCATCAGCGATATTCTCGACTTCTCTAAAATTGAGTCCGAGCAGCTGAAAATCGAGCCGCGCGAGTTCTCTCCGCGCGAGGTGATGAACCACATCAGCGCCAACTACATGCCGCTGGTCGTGCGTAAACAGCTGGGGCTGTACTGCTTTATCGAGCCGGATGTGCCGCTGACGCTGCAGGGCGACCCGATGCGCCTGCAGCAGGTCATCTCTAACCTGCTCAGCAACGCCATCAAATTCACCGATATCGGCTGCATTGTGCTGCACGTCTGTCGGGCAGGGGACTACCTGAGCATTCGCGTGCGTGATACCGGCGTGGGTATTCCTGCGAAGGAAGTGGTGCGCCTGTTTGACCCGTTCTTCCAGGTTGGGACCGGTGTGCAGCGTAATTTCCAGGGTACCGGGCTGGGTCTGGCGATTTGCGAAAAACTCATCAGCATGATGGACGGGGATATTTCCGTTGATACTGAACCCGGCATGGGCAGCCAGTTTACCATCCGAATTCCGCTCTATTCGGCACACTATCCGGCGAAAACGATCGTCGATGGGCTGAGCGACAAGCGCTGCTGGCTGGCGGTTCAGAATGCCTCCTTGCAGGATTTCCTGACGTCATTACTGACGAACAGCGGCCTGCGGGTGTCTCGCTATAGCGGCCAGACGCCGGGTGCTGACGATATGCTGATTACCGATGGCGAGCTGGAACAGGCGTGGACCGGCAGGGGCGTGGTGACGTTCTGCCGTCGTCATATCGGGATCCCGCTTGAGCGCGCGCCGGGTGAATGGGTACACAGCGTCGCGACGCCGCATGAGCTGTTAGGGCTGCTGGCGCGAATCTACAGCGTACCGCTGGAAGAGGGCGAGGGTGCCGCTGCGTTGCCGTCTCCGGATGCGCTGGCGTCATTGAACGACGATATGATGATTCTGGTGGTGGACGACCATCCGATTAACCGTCGACTTCTTGCCGACCAGCTTGGCTCGCTCGGCTATCAGTGTAAAACGGCCAACGACGGCGTGGATGCCCTGAACGTGCTGAGTAAAAACCACATTGATATTGTCCTCAGCGACGTGAATATGCCAAACATGGACGGCTACCGCCTGACGCAGCGTATTCGCCAGCTGGGGCTGACGCTGCCGGTTGTTGGCGTGACGGCAAATGCCCTGGCGGAAGAGAAACAGCGTTGTCTGGAGTCGGGTATGGACAGCTGTCTTTCGAAACCGGTGACGCTGGACGTTCTCAGGCAGACATTATCTATTTACGCGGATCGCGTGAGAAAAACCAGAATATAAAAAAGGCCCGCAAGGGCCTTTTACGCTTTTCTCCCTCTCCCAGTGTGAGAGGGGCGGGGTGAGGGCATCAGGCCGCACACCCGTTCGGAATCAATCCTTGTCCGTTGCGCTCAGCGTAACGGAGGAGAGATAGTTCAGCAGAGCAATATCGTTATCCACACCCAGTTTCATCATCGCTGATTTTTTCTGGCTACTGATGGTTTTAATACTGCGGTTCAGCTTCTTGGCAATTTCGGTTACCAGGAAACCTTCGGCGAACAGACGCAGAACTTCACTCTCTTTTGGCGACAGGCGTTTGTCACCGTAGCCACCCGCACTGATTTTTTCCAGCAGGCGAGAGACGCTTTCAGGCGTGAATTTCTTGCCTTTCTGCAGCGCTGCCAGCGCTTTTGGCAGGTCGGTCGGCGCACCTTGTTTCAGCACAATACCTTCGATATCAAGATCCAGAACCGCGCTCAGGATGGCGGGGTTGTTGTTCATGGTCAGAACAATGATCGAGATGTCCGGGAAGTGGCGTTTAATGTACTTGATGAGCGTGATCCCATCACCGTACTTGTCTCCAGGCATGGAGAGGTCGGTAATGAGCACATGTGCATCAAGTTTTGGGAGGTTATTAATAAGCGCTGTAGAGTCTTCAAATTCACCGACTACATTCACCCACTCGATCTGCTCAAGTGATTTGCGAATACCGAACAGTACAATCGGATGGTCATCGGCAATAATTACGTTCATATTGTTCATGTATAAGGCTACCTTGCTACAGCAAGCTCTTGACGTAAGCGTCAATGTCGCTGATGTATTTTTCAATGCCAGAGGCATCTTTCTCACGAATTAGATGTTCCAGCGTTTCACATAACTGCTTGCCGGGAACCAGATTAAGCATGGCAAACACCCCTTTAAGCCGGTGTGCTGTCTGTGCCAGCGCCGCAAAATCATTCGCAGCGGACTCAGTATACAACCGCTTAACATCATCTGGAACTGTATCAACAAAGAGTGAATAGTAGCCGCTGGCCTGGAGCTCGGCATTTTCGTTGCCGCCTAACGGTGACTCCGGTATCTCTTCCTCTGCCAGCTGCTCTTCTATAAGTTGTAGTACAGCTTCCTGCATCGCATTGCTCATATTAAAGTTGACGCGCAACTGGCCTAGGCCGATTTTTCGCACGCCTGACTCATCATCGCTTAAAAGCAAGCCGGAGGCAGTAAGATTAGACGGATTATCAGTTAAAAACAGATCAAATTCTTGACTCGCAAGCCTTTCGTCCGGGGTGATGCATGCCGCGCCCCAGTTTTCTAACTGGCGAACCACGATATTGCGGATCTCATTCGAAGTAACGTCCACCATCACCACGACATCATCCAGCAGGCGTTCTTCATCCTCTTCCTGCGGGTTCGCGGCCATTTTCACGTGCAGCGAGTAACGGGTGCCGAGTGATTCACGCGCCTTGATGTTCAGATGACCGCCCAGCTTGCGCGCCAGCTGGTCGCAGAGCCAGAAGGTGAGGGCGTTCGCCTTACCATAGTAGTCGCTCTGGGTATCGTTCAGGAACGGGAAGTGCAGGTTATCAATCTCACTGACCGTAACACCTTCACCGGTGTCCAGAATGCGGAACGTCAGGCGATCCTCAGTGGACTCATCGGTTCCGACTTCAAGGGTGATCTTCCCAATCTGCGTGGTCGTCACCGAATACTGAATAAGCATCAGCAGGATCCGACGCAGGGCTTCGCGATCGCCATGACGCTCGTCGTTTGCCGGCAGATTGTTGTTGATCAGCAGCTGTAAGCCTTTGCGTTTGATGACAGGCAGTACCTCCGGAACCACTTCATCGATGAGGTCCTGGATGGAGAAGAGTGTCGGAGTGCTTTTCCAGAGGTCATTTTCCAGCATGTTCGCCAGCTGGATTTCATCAACCAGACGCACCAGCGAATCGGCCTGACTGGCCACCAGCTGGCTTTCTGGCGTGTTCAGGTTTGCGGTCTGTGCGGCCAGTTTTTGTAGCGGCTTTTTAAAAGCATCGCCAATATTCTGCATAAATGCCGCGCGACCCTGCTGATTTTTTTCGTAGAGCCTTTGCGCCTGCTTAAGCTTTTTATTCACCAGCACTTCACGGTCCTGATCGCGAATCACGAAGATTTGCGTGCGCGAAGCGACCTGGCTGCGGAACTGGCGGATCTCATACAGTTCATTGTTTATGGTGGCCTGAATGACCCCCTGATGCTGGTCCGCCATGCTGGTGATATTTTGCAGGTTGAGGTGCGGCAACAGGTGATCGGCAATCTTGTTGCTCATCACCGTGCGGTTGGCTTCCTGATCGTGAACCAGCACCCCGAGCGGCAGGACGGAAACGATCTCTTCGTTCAACGCGCGCAGCATGCGCAGCTCTTTACTGTTACCCGTCGATACCGCAGCGGCATCGCTCTGGCGTCCCGGCTGGAAACGAAACGTACTGTAACCAAACAGCGCCAGCGCCAGCAGGCCAATATTCAGCAGCAGCGGCAGCAGGATATTTTGCAACGTATCAAGCAGCAGGGTCCCAAACGGCACCTGCCACACCAGACGCATACCGGTTGAGTTTAGCGATGAGGCAATCTCAATCTTCGAACCGTTAAAGGAGATGGATACGCTCTCGGCGCCCTCTTTATCCGGCGGCGTGCGCATGTTTTGCGTATTGTTGTCTGGCTCCAGGCGGAAGCTGTCCAGCGGCATATCCGGTGGGATCAGGTCGTTGATTGGCAGGTCGAAGGCAACGACGGTCGCCAGATGTCCGGGCTGATTAAACGTGGTGCGCAGCGTAAAGTAGTGCCCGTTTTGCCAGGCCAGACGGCGCAACGAAGAGAAGCTTTCGCGCTCGTCAAGCGCGTTAGCTTGCTGCAGCATTTCTGCCCGGCGAGAATCGACAATACTGCCGACGGTCGTCTCTTTAAATCCGGATGAGAGGTCTTTTAACGGCAGGGTAGAGATCAGGATCATGCTGTTGTCCTGACCGTTCAGATAATACATCGACCACGGCACCGTCTCAGCACCCCACAGGGTATCAAGATAGGTAGACATACGCTGCGTCATTTCAAGCGTCGCACTGTCGTGTGAGCCGAAGATCAGCGCTTCGGTTTTGCGCTGGGGTTTTTCCAGGTAGTAAACGTCCTGCTTAAGACGCGTCTCCTGCAGACCTTCTCCAGTGGAGGCTGCGGGCGCGGCGGCAATATTGTCGTAAATCTGCCAGGTGGCGTAACGCCAGGTGTCGACCCGCTTGTGAACGGCATGCGTGATATCAACGATTTGATAGCTCTTGTCCTTAAGCCAGGCATTCACCGCACTTTGAACCATGACCCCCATCGTGACCAGCAGCACAACAATCAATAGAAGAAAGAAACGGGTGATGCTCCCTGGAAGGAGGGAGAATTTGCCCGGAGCGGTAGTTTCAGTCTGACTCATTGATAAGGTTAACCCGTGGTGGCCGTGTTTTAAGGGGATAGCGCAGTATAAAGGGTAATAAGTGAATTTCCAGCGCCGCCATCCCGGAAGAGGGGACTTTTTCATTGTTGATGAACGGTCGCTGCGCCTGCGCTAAAGGTGTACACCCGGCGGTAAGATGTACAAATAATCGGCGTTATGCTCAGGGAAATAGCACGAATTAACAAGAAATTAAGTTTCACAGAAAAAAATTAAGCATACGGACAGCAATAACAGGATTTAGTTAATAGTCGTTATTGTTTCCGTGTGGTAGCACAAAAAATAGGGAGGAACGTAAAGAAAGGTAAAAAAAAACCGAATGCTCGGCATCCGGTTCAATTAGGGATAAACAGACATTCAAAGCTGAATGACGGTAATAAATAAAGTTAATGATGATAGCAAGAGATATTTTAGAGAGATCGGCGTCATTTGTTTTGTCATTCAGTGCGGTAACGAATATTGTGTTAACTAGCTGATTTAAATGTAATATATACTTAATTTGATTATTAGTGCTATATTTTTAAGCTCTCTGTGCTTCGCAAAAGTTCCCTCTCATTCACAAAATGAAACATATTGTGCGCAAAATGAAACACCTTCAAAGTTTTCGTATCATATTCCCGTTGGATTATTCTGTATTTTTGAGGAGAATGAAGTTGCCGACTGGTTAAGAGGGTTAATCAGTAAGCAGTGGTAATAATAAGGCATATAACAGAGGGTTAATAAAATGAAAGTTAAAGTACTGTCCCTCCTGGTACCAGCACTGCTGGTAGCGGGCGCAGCAAATGCGGCTGAAATTTATAACAAAGACGGCAACAAATTAGATCTGTACGGCAAAGTTGATGGTCTGCACTATTTCTCTGATGACGACAGCGTTGATGGCGACCAGACCTACATGCGTCTTGGCTTCAAAGGCGAAACTCAGGTTAACGATCAGCTGACCGGCTATGGTCAGTGGGAATATAACGTTCAGGCGAATGACACAGAGAGCAGCAGCAACCAGTCCTGGACGCGTGTAGCGTTCGCGGGTCTGAAATTTGCGGATGCGGGCTCTTTCGATTACGGTCGTAACTACGGCGTGATCTACGACGTAACCTCCTGGACCGACGTGCTGCCAGAATTCGGCGGCGACACCTACGGTGCAGACAACTTCCTGCAATCTCGTGCTAACGGCGTAGCGACCTACCGTAACCAGGACTTCTTCGGCCTGGTTGATGGCCTGAACTTTGCACTGCAGTATCAGGGTAAAAACGGCAGCGTAAGCGGTGAAAACGACTCTGGTCGTAGCACCCTGAAACAGAACGGTGACGGTTATGGCGCATCCCTGACCTACAATCTGGGTGAAGGCTTCAGCATCGGTGGTGCGATGTCTTCTTCCAAACGTACTTCCGATCAGAACAACACCGCAGCACTGGGTGAAGGCGATCGTGCAGAAGTTTACTCTGGTGGTCTGAAATATGACGCCAACAACATCTACCTGGCCGCGCAGTACTCTCAGACCTATAACGCAACCCGTTTCGGTAACTCTCAGAGCACCAGCGACATCTACGGTTTTGCGAACAAAGCGCAGAACTTTGAAGTGGTTGCTCAGTACCAGTTCGACTTCGGTCTGCGTCCATCCGTGGCTTACCTGCAGTCCAAAGGTAAAGACATCGAAGGTTACGGCGATCAGGATCTGCTGAAATATGTTGATGTGGGCGCGACTTACTACTTCAACAAAAACATGTCTACCTACGTCGACTACAAAATCAACCTGCTGGATGACAAAGAATTCACTCGCCAGGCAGGTGTCAGCACCGACGACATCGTCGCGCTGGGTCTGGTTTATCAGTTCTAATCGCTTAACGGTGTAGCTTAGGGGCCAATTGGCCCCTTTTTCATGCCTTTTTTAGGGTCTTACAAACCCCCTTTTTTGGTGTACTCTTGCCGCCCTGGCATGAGGATAATAACGAATGGACATGATTTTTTTACGCGCCAGCGTTCTGGCTACCCTTTTTTTCCTGACGGCATGTGACACGTCTACGCCCACCACAGAGACCGACGCGCCAGCGGCGACGGTACTGGAAGGCAAGACTATGGGCACCTTCTGGCGCGTCAGCGTAATGAATATCGACAAAACGCGCGGGGACGAACTTCGCGGTAAAATTCAGTCGCAGCTGGATGCCGACGACCAGCTGCTCTCGACCTATAAAAACGACTCAGCGCTAATGCGCTTTAACCTTTCCAAAAGCACTTCCCTCTGGCCAGTGAGCGAAGCGATGGCCGACATCGTGACGGAATCCTTGCGCGTGGGTTATAAAACCAACGGCGCGATGGATATCACCGTCGGGCCGCTGGTGAACCTCTGGGGGTTTGGCCCGAACAAACAGCCGGTGGTGACGCCCGAACAGGCGGCCATTGATGACGCCCGCGCCCGCACCGGCCTGCAACACCTGACGGTAATCAATCAGTACGGCCAGCAGTATTTGCAGAAAGATATTCCCGATCTGTTTGTCGATCTCTCGACGGTGGGGGAAGGCTACGCGGCGGATCATCTGGCGGCACTGATGGCCCGGGAAGGCATCTCGCGCTACCTCGTTTCCGTGGGCGGCGCGCTCGTTAGCCGGGGGATGAATGCCAGTGGCAAACCGTGGCGGGTGGCTATTCAAAAGCCGACCGACCAGCAAAACGCGGTGCAGGCGATTGTCGATATTAACGGGCACGGTATTAGCACGTCGGGCAGTTATCGTAATTATTACGAGCTGGACGGCAAACGCATTTCACACGTTATCGATCCGCAAACCGGCCGGCCGATTGAGCATAAGCTGGTTTCCGTAACGGTGATCGCCCCGACGGCGCTGGAAGCCGATGCCTGGGATACCGGGCTGATGGTGCTGGGCCCGGAAAAAGCCAAAGAGGTCGTGCGGCAGGAAGAGCTCGCGGTCTATATGATCACCAAAGAGGCGGATGGGTTCAAAACCTGGAGCTCGCCGCAGTTTAATAGCTTCCTGGTGAGCGAAAAAAATTAAAAAGCAAGGTTGCGGGTTTTTGTTTTGTGGCACTCGGGCAAGGTATGAGTATGCTTGTAAGAGGAGCCGATGATGAAAAAACCAGCCTTTATGACCGATGAGGATCGCTGGCAGGCCGTACAGGCCCGCGACCCTCACGCTGATAATCAGTTTGTCTTCGCCGTGCAGACGACCGGTATCTTTTGCCGTCCGTCCTGCCGCGTCCGCCGCGCGCTGCGCAAAAACGTTCGCTTTTATCCTGACGCTCTCCATGCCGCGCGGGACGGGTTCCGTCCCTGCAAACGCTGCAGGCCGGACGTCAGCGATCCCCGGGAACAGCGGCTTGCGAAGGTTGAACAGGCCTGTCGCCTGCTGGAACAAGATTCCGTATTAACGCTGGAAGCGCTGGCACGGCAGGTCGCCATGAGTCCTTTTCATTTCCACCGCCTGTTTAAATCCGTGACCGGGATGACGCCGAAAGCCTGGCAGCAGGCCGCGCGGGGGCAGCGCCTGCGTAATGCGCTGGCGCAGGGCGATAACATTACCGAGGCCGTCCTGGCGGCAGGGTTCCCGGACAGCAGCAGCTATTACCGCAAGGCCGATGAGGCGCTGGGGATGACGGCGAAGCAGTACCGGAAAGGGGACGTCGCGGTGCGTTATGCCATCGATAGCTGTTCACTGGGCCGCTGTCTGGTGGGGGAGAGCGAGCGCGGGATCTGCGCAATACTGCTTGGCGACGACGACAGGATGCTCACCGAAGAGCTGCTGACCCTGTTTCCGAGGGCAGAGCGTGAACCGCTTGAAGGCGCGTTTGCACAGCGTATACATCAGGTCCTGACCAGTATCGACAGCCGGGCCGTACCGCTGTCACTTCCCTTAGATATTCGAGGGACGGCGTTTCAGCAGCAGGTGTGGCAGGCGCTGCGCGCTATACCCTGCGGTGAAACGGCCAGCTATCAGCAGGTCGCAAAGGCGATTGGCAAACCGAACGCCGTTCGCGCCGTGGCGGGAGCCTGTGCGGCCAACAGGCTGGCGATTGTTATTCCTTGCCACCGCGTGGTGCGCAACGACGGGGCGCTCTCAGGCTATCGCTGGGGGACAGCTCGCAAGGCGCTACTTTTAGAGCGTGAGACGCAAAACCAGGAGGGATGATGCTCGATCTTTTTGCGGATGCCGAACCCTGGCAGGAACCGCTGGCACCCGGGGCGGTGATCCTCCGCCGCTTCGCGCTTGCCCGCGCGCCAGCGCTCTTCGACGGTATCGACCGCGTGGCGGCGCGTTCACCGTTTCGCCACATGGTGACGCCGGGTGGCTATACCATGTCAGTCGCGATGACCAACTGCGGCCGGCTCGGGTGGGCAACGAACGCGCGGGGCTATGTGTACGCTCATCACGATCCCCAGACCGGCAGCCCGTGGCCGCCCATGCCCGAGGTGTTTCAGGCGCTCTGCCACGCCGCCGCCGTTGCAGCAGGCTATGACGATTTCGTGCCGGATGCCTGCCTGATCAACCGTTATGCCGAGGGGGCAAAACTCTCCCTACATCAGGATAAGGACGAGCCGGACTTGCGCGCGCCGATCGTTTCAGTTTCTCTGGGGCTGCCCGCGGTCTTTCAGTTTGGCGGGCTGCAGCGCAGCGACCCGCTTAAACGCCTGATGCTGGAGCACGGTGACGTGGTGGTGTGGGGGCGGGAGTCCCGACTCTATTATCATGGCATTCAACCGCTAAAGCCGGGCATTCACCCGCTAACGGGAGCGTTTCGCTATAACCTCACGTTTCGGCAGGCCGCGCATAGAGAATAAAAATAAGAATTATTCTTGATGTGTACGAAAGGCAGTTTACACTGCTGGCTGTTTTTTCTTGTCCGGATTGCTCTGCATGCAACTACTTCTTCTCGTCTGGCGTCAGTATCGCTGGCCTTTCATTGCGGTGATGGCGTTAAGCCTTGCCAGCGCCGCGTTGGGCATAGGTTTGATTGCGTTCATTAACGTGCGCCTGATTGAAATGGTCGATACCTCATTGTCCGTTCTGCCGGAATTTCTGGGTTTGCTGCTGCTGTTAATGGCGGTCACGCTGGGCTCACAGCTGGCCCTGACCGTGCTCGGCCACCACTTCGTCTTCCGCCTGCGCAGCGAATTTATCAAGCGCATCCTCGACACGCACGTTGAGCGCGTGGAGCAGCTTGGCAGCGCTTCCCTGCTGGCGGGCCTGACCAGCGACGTACGCGCCATTACCATTGCGTTTGTCCGCCTGCCGGAGCTGGTGCAGGGCATTATCCTGACCTTTGGATCGGCGGCCTATCTCGCCTGGCTCTCCACAAAAATGCTGGCGGTGACCGCGCTGTGGATTGTCATCACCATCTGGGGCGGGTTCATGCTGGTATCGCGGGTCTATAAGCACATGGCGGTGCTGCGTGAAACCGAAGACAAGCTCTATAACGATTACCAGACGGTGCTGGAAGGGCGCAAAGAGCTGACCCTGAACCGCGAGCGCGCCGAGCATATCTTTAACAACCTCTATACGCCGGATGCCCGTGAATATCGTCATCATATAATCCGTGCCGATACCTTCCACCTGAGCGCGGTGAACTGGTCGAACATTATGATGCTGGGCGCCATCGGCCTGGTATTCTGGATGGCAAACAGCCTGGGCTGGGCCGATACTAACGTTGCGGCGACCTACTCCCTGACGCTGCTCTTTTTACGCACGCCGCTGCTTTCTGCGGTTGGCGCACTGCCAACGCTGCTGAGCGCGCAGGTGGCATTTAACAAGCTGAAGAAATTCGATCTTGCGCCGTTTAAGGCTCAATTCCCTCGCCCGCAGGCCTTCCCGAACTGGCAAACGCTGGAGCTGCGTAACGTAACCTTCCGTTACCAGGATAATGCCTTTTCCGTCGGGCCGGTGAATCTGACCATCCACCGCGGCGAGCTGCTGTTCCTGATAGGGGGTAACGGTAGCGGGAAATCGACGCTGGCAATGCTGCTGACCGGGCTCTACCAGCCTCAGTCAGGCGAAATTCTGCTGGACGGCAAGGCGCTCAGCGCGGAAAAACCGGAAGATTACCGCAAGCTTTTCTCGGCGGTATTTACCGACGTCTGGCTGTTTGAGCAACTGCTTGGTCCGGAAGGTCAGCAGGCCAATCCGGCGCTGGTGGAAAAATGGCTCGCGCACCTGCAGATGTCGCACAAGCTGGAGATGCAGGATGGCAAGATCCTGAACCTCAAGCTGTCTAAAGGGCAAAAGAAGCGCGTGGCGCTGCTGCTGGCGCTGGCGGAAGAGCGTGACATCATCCTGCTGGATGAATGGGCGGCAGATCAGGATCCGCACTTCCGCCGCGAGTTCTACCAGGTGCTGCTGCCGCTTATGCAGGAGATGGGCAAAACCATTTTCGCCATCAGCCATGACGATCACTACTTTATCCACGCTGACCGTCTGCTGGAGATGCGCGACGGCAGGCTGAGCGAGCTGACCGGCGAAGAACGCGATGCGGCGTCGCGTGACGCGGTGGCGCGTACGGCCTGATGCCCTCACCCTGACCCTCTCCCACAGGGAGAGGGGATAGATCGTGGCCGTAGTGGCGATTTTTTCTCCATCCCGCCCCGTTGTTTATTCTTATTTACATATCCCCGCGCTATGCTTAACGCCAACTCATTTAATGGATTTATGATTGATGTCGGTATTAAAGAAAAACAGCGCAAGGCAGCGTGACCAGGAGCGTGCGCGACTCATCTGGCTGCTCACGACCGATAAAGCGGTCACGTCAACGCTATTAGGCAAACTCACCCTGGCTGAGCAATATGATGTCGGCACCCTGGCCGACGATATTGCTGAGGTAGGTGCGCTGGTTGCTCATCTCCCCCCGCCCGACCTGGCGGATACGCTGGAAGCACTCCCCTCGGAAGAGCGTCACGCCCTCTGGCGCCTGGTGCAGGATCACGAGCGTGGACAGGTTCTGCTTGAAGCCTCCGAAAACGTCTGGGATGACCTCATTGATGAGATGAGCGACCGGGATATTCTCGATGCCCTGCAAACGCTGGATATCGACGAGCAGATTTACCTGGTTCAGCACCTGCCGCGAAACCTGACCGGACGCCTGCTGGCATCGCTGCCGGCCGAAGAAAGGGCGCGCGTGCGCCAGGTGATGCATTACGAAAAAAACACCGTCGGCGCGATCATGGAGTTCGGCGTTATTACGGTGCGCCCGGACGTTACGCTCGGCACGGTGCAGCGCTATCTGCGTCGCCTGGGCAGTATGCCTGACAACACCGATAAGCTGTTTGTCACCTCGCGGGATAAAACCCTGCTCGGCGAGCTGGAGCTGAAAACAATCCTGCTGAACAGTACGCAGCGGCGGGTGAGTGAGGTGATGGAAACCGAGCCGATGGTCTTCTCGCCGGAAGACGACGCGGAGAAAGCGGCGCGTACCTTCGAACGTGATGACCTTGTGAGTGCAGCGGTCGTGGATTCGGTTGGAAAACTGATGGGCCGTCTGACCATCGATGAGATTGTTGATGTGGTCTACGAAGAAACCGATAACGACCTGCGTGCTTTGGGCGGGATCAGCGCGGAAGATGACGTGCATGCCTCGGTGGGAAAGGCGGTCAAAACCCGCTGGGCCTGGCTCGCCGTTAACCTGTGCACCGCGTTTATCGCCTCACGCGTGATTGATGGCTTTGAACACACCATTTCGCAGCTGGTCGCGCTGGCTTCCCTGATGCCTATCGTGGCGGGGATTGGCGGTAATACTGGAAACCAGACCATCACCATGATCGTCCGCGCGCTGGCGCTGGAAAATATTCAGCCCGGTAACTTTTCGTGGCTCATTTTTAGAGAGATGGGCGTCGCGCTGATTAACGGCCTGGTGTGGGGCGGGATTATGGGGGGCATCACCTGGTGGCTATACGACGACATGGCGCTGGGCGGCGTGATGATGCTGGCGATGGTGCTGAACCTGCTGGTGGCGTCGATGATGGGGGTGATTATTCCGCTGACGATGACCAAACTGGGGCGCGACCCCGCGGTGGGGTCGAGCGTGATGATCACCGCCATCACCGATACCGGCGGTTTCTTTATTTTCCTTGGGCTGGCGACGATTTTTCTTCTTTAAGCCGGCGCTTGATGCGGGCGGGAAGCAGCACCATCACCACAATCCCGCCCAGCACGCCAATGGCCAGATTGCCGGTTGAGACCGTTGCGGCCACGGTAACCAGCATGACCACCGTTTCTGCGACGGGGGCATTTTTGATCGTCGCAGGCTGAAGGCTATGCCAGCTGAAGGTTTTAATGGCGACAATCGCCATGATCCCCGCCAGCACGGCCATCGGGATTTTAGCCATCACTTCGCTGAGCGCCGTCACCAGCACCAGCAGCACAAGGCCCGCAGCGACGGTGGAAATGCGGCTCCTGCCTTTCCCCATCTCCACGTTGACGATGGTTTGGCCAATCATCGCGCAGCCCGCAATCCCACCGTAAAAACCTGACAGGATGTTACCCACGCCCAGCCCGATGCTTTCGCGGCGTTTGCTCGACGGCGTTGCGGTCAGTTCATCCACCAGCTTTGCCGTCAGCAGAGATTCCAGCAGGCCAACGAAGGCGATACTCAGCGCGCACGGCCAGATAATGCTCAGCGTTTGTACGTTAAGCGGCACCAGCAGTTCCGTGAACCCCGGCAGCCCGCCGCTCATCGAGCCTTCATCCCCGACCGTCGGCAGGATTTGCCCGGTGGTGACGGTGAACAGGGTTAACAGCACAATCGCAATCAGCGGCGAGGGGATACTTTTGACGTAGCGTGGCACCCACAGCACAATGAGCAGCGTGAGCACGAACAGGCCTACAATCAGGGGGCTTCGGCTCCAGAAATGGGGAACCTGGGCAAAAAATATCAAAATGCCGAGGGCATTCACAAAGCCGGTCATCACCGACTGGGGGATAAAGCGCATTAGCCGCGCCATGCCCAGTACGCCAAACAGGATTTGAATCACGCCGGCCATCAGCACGGCGGGCAGAATGTACTGTACGCCATGCTGATGCACCATGGGTCCAATCACCAGCGCCACGGAACCTGCGGCCGCGGTAACCATTGCGGGACGCCCGCCGAGGACAGACAGCGCGAGGCAGAGCACCACGGAGGCGATCAGGCTGACCTTCGGATCAACGCCTGCAACCACCGAAAATGAGATCACTTCAGGGATTAGCGCCAGAGCGGTAATCACGCCCGCCAGCGTTTCACGCATCAGGTGTTTAGGCGAACGTAAGACCGTAGTGACGTGGTCTTCATGGGGTAGAGCTGAATGGGGTAGAGACATAACATTTCGCAGGTTAGGGCAGGCTTCCGTGCGTGCGATCACAAAGTGCAGCATAGTAGCCAGAAAAAGCCCGTTTTGCCAGCTGTGCCCCTAATCCCTACAAACAATCCATCATTAAATTTCACAATTACAATAATTTCGTAACCTTTAAACAATATTTAAAAGTTGCTACCGTTCCCCCCGCAGCTTTTTTCACCTGCACTTTCCACGCATCAAGCACTATTACACTAAGGCATTAATTATGAAAAAAATGACTGCCATGCTCTTTTCTCTGGCCGTCGTGCTGAACACCGTCCCTATGGCGGCGAAAGCAGACGCGCCCAAAGAGCAGGAAACGGACGTCCTTTTAATTGGCGGCGGTATCATGAGCGCCACGCTGGGAACCTATCTTCAAGAACTGCAGCCGGACTGGTCGATGACCATGGTCGAGCGCCTCGATGGCGTGGCGCAGGAGAGCTCCAACGGCTGGAATAATGCCGGTACAGGGCATTCGGCACTCATGGAACTGAACTATACGCCGCAGAAAAAGGACGGTTCCATTAGTATCGAAAAGGCGGTTGAGATCAACGAAGCGTTCCAGATCTCCCGTCAGTTCTGGTCCCACCAGGTCAACGGCGGCGTGATGCACGATCCGCACTCCTTCATTAACACCGTACCGCACATGAGCTTTGTGTGGGGCGATCAGAACGTGAACTTCCTGCGCGCGCGCTACGCTGCGCTGCAGCAGAGCACCCTGTTCCGCGGCATGAAATACTCGGAAGATCACGCGCAGATCAAGGAGTGGGCACCGCTGGTCATGGAAGGTCGTGACCCGAACCAGAAAGTGGCGGCGACCCGTACCGAAATTGGTACCGACGTTAACTACGGTGAAATTACCCGTCAGCTGGTCGCGTCTCTGAAGAAAAAAGAGAACTTCAACCTGCAGCTCAGCACCGAAGTGCGTGGCTTCAAGCGCAATGCGGATAACAGCTGGAGCGTGACGGTAGCCGATCTGAAAAACAACGACGCCGAGCACGTTATCAAGGCGAAGTTTGTCTTTATCGGTGCGGGCGGCGCGGCGCTGAAGCTGCTGCAGGAGACCGGTATTCCTGAAGCAGATGACTACGCGGGCTTCCCGGTAGGCGGCCAGTTCCTGGTGTCGGAAAACCCGGAAGTGGTAAACCGCCATCTGGCGAAAGTGTATGGCCAGGCTTCCGTGGGCGCGCCACCGATGTCTGTACCGCATATCGATACCCGTATGCTGGACGGAAAACGTGTGGTGCTGTTCGGGCCATTCGCGACCTTCTCCACCAAGTTCCTGAAAAATGGTTCCCTGCTGGACCTGCTCAGCGCGACCACGACCTCCAACTTTAAGCCAATGGTCGATGTGGGGCTGGACAACTTCGATCTGGTGAAATACCTGATTAGCCAGGTGATGCTCTCTGACGACGACCGTTTCGAGGCGTTGAAAGAGTACTACCCGCAGGCGAAGAAAGAGGACTGGCGTTTGTGGCAGGCGGGTCAGCGCGTACAGATCATCAAGCGCGATCCGAAAGAGGGCGGCGTACTGCGTCTGGGTACTGAAGTGGTGAGCGATAAGGAAGGAACCGTCGCTGCACTGCTGGGTGCGTCACCGGGCGCGTCAACCGCTGCGCCAATCATGCTGCACCTGATGGAAAAAGTGTTTAAAGATAAAGTCGCGAGCCCGGAATGGCAGGCGAAACTGAAAACGATTATTCCATCCTACGGTACGATGCTGAACGGTAACGTGGACGCGACGGAGCAGGAGCTGGAATACACCAGCCGTGTGCTGCAGCTGCAATACGTTAAGCCGCAGGCTGCGGATGCTGCGCCAAAAGCGGAGCTGAAGCCACAGGCGGAAAACAAGCCGGTTGCGGATATCGCGCTGTAGTGATTTCTCCCTCTCCCGGTGGGAGAGGGTTGGGGTGAGGGCACCAGAACGCACCCTTTCCGGGTCGGGTGAGGCGAAGCCTTCACCCGACCCGGTTTTAACGTACTACCGCCTGTCCGACGTTCTCGTCCGCCTTCCATACGCGATACTTCACATCTACGTTATCAGGCGTAAACACCACGATTGGCAGCTTGCTGTTGTAACGGATCAGGCTGTTGTCACCCAAATACGCGGTGATGAATTTCTTCTCTTTTTTGCCGTCCGGGCAGGCCATCATGGTGGAGACCGGCGACGTTACTTTGTCGAAGACGTAATAGTCATAGCCCCAGCCTTCCAGAGTTTTTCTTTCCATCTGGCCGCCGAGGCGATGCTGGTTGCAGTCTACTTCCAGAGTCTGGCCGATTAATAGCTCGACTTTGAAGTTCGCTTCATCCTGCTGAACGGGCAGTTGAATCACCTGGCGCTTCATCCCTTTTTCCGCTTGCGGGTACGGGGCTACTTTTTCCAGTGGCTGCTGTTCAGGGGTTTCGTTCGCGAAAGCGCTGGCACTCATGCAGGCAGCGGCGACGATGGCGAAGGCAAATTTTGGTGCGTTTTTCACAGTTATTCCTTTATGTCAAAACGGTCATGACAAGATTAGCATAACGCTAGTGAATGAATGGATTGATTTACTTACATTTGCAATATGGGTGGTGGAATAAACTAGCTTTTCGCTGTCTTTGTGGTTGATCGTGCTGATATGGAGTCCCATGGAAGATCGTGTTATTTTAAGTACTAGTAATGTTATTCATCTGTAAAGGGAAGAGTGATGGTTCGCGCGAAATTGAAAACAGCTGAAGGCCGCAAGTTCCTGCTGGCGCTGATGGTTGTGTTTATGATTGCAGTCGCCTGTGTCGGACGGGCAACGATTGTCGGCGTGATTGAACAGTACAACATCCCGCTTTCACAGTGGACAACCAGCATGTACGTTCTGCAATCCGCGATGATCTGCGTATACAGCCTGGTATTCACCGTTCTGCTTGCCATTCCGCTGGGGATTTACTTCCTGGGCGATCGCGAAAAGCATTAAGTAAGCGCTTACGTATATTAAGCCAGCCTGCGGGTTGGCTTTTTTTATGCCTTTATTTTTATTAACGATATTTATTCGCATTTCCAGGATATTCTGTTTTGAACACGAGGAAGGTTCGTTAAGTTCAGGAGATGCGCAATGTTATCCCGGTTTGCAACCCTCAGCCGGATCCCGAAAGGAGTCTGGGTAGTGGGTGGCGTCAGCATGTTGATGGATATCTCATCGGAGATCGTTCATAGCCTTTTGCCGCTGTTTATGGTGACCACACTCGGTGCCAGCGTGATCCTAATTGGTCTGATTGAAGGCCTGGCTGAAGCCACCGCGCTGTTTATCAAAGTTTTCTCGGGGGCGATCAGTGACTATCTGGGTAAACGCAAAGGGCTTGCTGTGCTGGGCTATGGCCTTGGCGCACTGAGCAAACCCCTTTTCGCGATTGCGTCGTCCTCCGGCATGATTCTGGGCGCACGTTTAATCGACCGGGTAGGCAAGGGGATTCGCGGTGCACCGCGGGACGCGCTGGTCGCTGACGTAACGCCGCCCGAATTGCGCGGCGCGGCGTTCGGTCTGCGCCAGTCCATGGACACCGTCGGCGCATTTCTCGGGCCGCTGCTGGCGGTTGGCCTGATGCTGCTGTGGAACGATGATTTCCGCACTATTTTCTGGATTGCGGTGATCCCTGGTGTACTCGCCGTTGCGTTACTTTTCTTTGGTCTTCACGAACCCAAAACCCCTGTTGAGCACAAACGTACGAATCCGATTAAAAAAGAGAACCTGAAGCGGTTGGGCAAAGGCTGCTGGTGGGTAATTGGATTAGGCGCTGTTTTCACGCTTGCGCGTTTCAGTGAAGCCTTTCTGGTACTTCGCGCACAGCAGTCGGGCGTCCCGCTTGCGCTGATCCCGCTGGTTATGGTTGCCATGAATCTGCTCTATTTTTTCTCTGCTTATCCTTTTGGCAAGCTTTCTGACGCGATGAGCCACGTCCGGCTGCTGCAGTGGGGGCTGGTGGTATTGATCGGTGCAGACGTTGTTCTGGCACTCAGCACCCATTGGCTCGGGATTATTTTAGGCGTTGCGCTGTGGGGCTTACATATGGGCATGACCCAGGGGCTTCTTGCGGCAATGATTGCGAAAACGGCGCCAGCGGATTTGCGCGGCACCGCTTTCGGTATTTTCAGTATGGTAAGTGGCGTTGGCTTGCTCATCGCCAGCGTCGGGGCAGGCGTCCTCTGGGAAACCGTCGGCGCTGAATATACGTTTTACGCCGGGGCGGTGATTTGCCTGGTTACGCTGGTGTATTTGCGCAAAACGCCGTACGAGGTGCAATAAAAAAACCAGCCTAATGGCTGGTTTTAAATGTGTATTTGGTCGGCACGAGAGGATTTGAACCTCCGACCCCCGACACCCCATGACGGTGCGCTACCAGGCTGCGCTACGTGCCGACGCATTTAAAGAATACTACTCGATTCCATTTCGAATGCAAGGGGAAGGCGATGCTAACTGGTTTATAATTAATCAGTTAGCGATGAAGCGCTTCTCATCCGTCAGAACCTGCAAGAGTAGGCTGAGCTGTGGTTTCTGGTCCTTCAGCTTTTCACCCTCCAGGCTATACGTCTCGTACTTCCCGTTGCTGTTCAACACCAGCGTGAGCTGCGGCGTTGTTACCGCCAGCGTATTGCCACCGGCTGCAGTTACCCAGTTGTGACGTCGCGTGGCGCTAAAGAGATCCTGTCCCTGCGAGTATTCGTTCGCTGGGGTGCTGACATGCAGCAGTCGCTGCATCAACGTGGTCATGACATCTTTATGATCGGTAAGCATATTGATGCGCTGCGCCGGCGTGCCCGGCCAGTGGATCACCAGCGGAACGTGCAGGTTTGGACGTGACCAGTCCATACCCTTTTTCTCGTCGCCCAGCGGCACGCCGTGGCCGGCAGTAACGATCACCACGGTATTGTCCAGTTTGCCGGATTCGCGCAGGGCGTCCAGCACGCGGCCAATCTGCGCATCGACATCGCCCGCCGCGCGGCTGTAACGGCGCGCGAACCCTTTTTGGTTGCTGTCATCAAGCGTTGTGCCGTTAAATGCAACCCAGGAGAACCAGCGGTTATCTTCCTGTGCGTAGCGTTGCAGCCAGTTTATCCACTGGTTAGCGGTCTGGCTGTCTGACTGACTCTGCGCTGTCGGCAGTGAGAAATCAGAGAGCAGCGCCTGACGATACAGCGAGCTGTTGAAGCCATCCGAAGAGAACAGCCCTAACTGATAGCCCTGCTGATTGAGTCCGGTAATCAGTGCGGCAGGAATACGCGCAGACAGTACGCCGTCCATATATCCAGACGAGATACCATAAAACAGGCCGAAAATGCCCGCGTCGGTCGAGTTACCGGAGCTCATATGCTGCGTGAACGCGATGTTTTTATCCGCGAATTCGGCAAGCGCCGGCATCTGCTTCTCGTAGCGCGAATAGTTCAGACCATCCACGGTGATCAGCAGGACGTTTTGACCCCGGCCCATGTCACGGTAGCGCAGTTCGCTCAGGGGATACTGCACGCTGACCGCTTCCGGATTACCTTGCTCAATCAGGCGGCGTTGATACTCCTGCGCATCCAGCAGCCCGTGCTTCTCAAGGAAGCGACGCGCCGTCATTGGATAGGAGAGCGGCAGGTTAGCGCGCTGCATGGTAATCGGGCGATAGAAGTTCGCATCCGCCCAGATATACATCAGGTGCGAACCAATAAATGAGATAAAGAAGAGTGCTGCGACAGGCTTCGCATAATGGCGACGCCGGGTCAAACTGCGCAGCTTTTGCCAGCTCCACGTGGCGAACAGCATCTCAATCAGAAGGATGATCGGCACGCTGATAAACATCAGCTGCCAGTCACGCGCGGTCTCGTTCTGATCGGGGTTAATCACCAGCTCCCAGACGATAGGGTTGAGGTGCAGGTGGAACCGGGTGAAGACTTCGCTGTCGATGAGCAGAAGCGTCATGCCCGCGGTCGCGAGGATCGCGGACAAGAATCGCATCAGGCGCTGCGACATGACGATAAACGTCAGAGGGAACAGGATAAGCAGATAGGTGGCGAACACCAGAAAGCTAAAGTGACCGACAACGCTCATCCAGGAGTAAATACGCCCGATTAGCGTAGTGGGCCAGTCTGCCACAAACAGATAACGGCAGCCGATCACCATCGCCAACAGAATGTTGAACAGGGCAAACCAGTGCCCCCAGCTGACCATCTGGGAGACTTTTTCACGGTAGCGCTGACGATTCGTCACCATAAACTGTTGTTCGTTTCCCTTAGTGTGCCTGGTCGTCGCTAACGGAGGACTGCAGTGCCTGGGCGAAAGATTTGGCGATCGCCTGACGCTGAGCCGGAGCAACGCTGGTATTGATAAGGTTGGTAACCATATTTCCCAACACCATCAGGGAAAGATCGGTCGGCGTTTTATGTTTTTCCAGTACGTTGACCAGCTCACTGAGCAGTTGTTCAACGTGTTCGTCACTGTAGCGGGAATGTTGTGGCATAAATCAAAATCAGTTTGTTGAGAGAAGGGCGACATATTACCGTAGCAACAGCTTTTTTTCCCCTTTTTTATCTTCTGTTGCACACATGCGCTGGTGGTGGTTGAATACCGCCCGGTCTAAAAGGAGAGTTTATCATGAGTCTGGAAATCAACCAGATTGCCTTGCACCAGCTTATCAAGCGCGATGAGCAAACCCTTGAAGTGGTGCTTCGCGATTCGTTACTTGAACCCACGGCTACCGTTGTGGAAATGATGGCGGAGTTACACCGCGTCTACAGTGCTAAAAATAAAGCCTACGGTCTGTTTAGCGAAGAGAGCGAACTGGCTGATAGCCTGCGTCTTCAGCGTCAGGGTGAAGAGGATTTCCTGGCATTCAGCCGCGCCGCAACCGGGCGTCTGCGCGACGAGCTGGCGAAGTATCCCTTTGCCGATGGCGGCATCGTCCTGTTCTGCCATTACCGATACCTGGCAGTGGAATACCTGCTGGTGACCGTGCTGAACAATTTGAGCAGCATGCGCGTGAACGAGCAGCTGGATATCAGCTCTACGCACTATCTCGACATCAACCATGCGGATATCGTGGCGCGTATCGATTTGACCGAGTGGGAAACTAACCCGGAATCAACCCGTTACCTGACCTTCCTGAAAGGGCGCGTGGGGCGCAAAGTCGCGGATTTCTTTATGGATTTCCTCGGCGCCAGCGAAGGCCTGAATGCCAAAGCGCAGAACAAAGGTTTGCTGCAGGCCGTTGATGACTTTACGGCAGAAGCGCAGCTCGATAAATCCGAACGCCAGACCGTGCGTCAGCAGGTTTACAGCTACTGCAACGAACAGCTGCAGGCGGGGGAAGAAATTGAGCTGGAGTCGCTTTCTAAAGAGCTAGCGGGCGTGAGCGAAGTCAGCTTCCAGGAATTCACCGCTGATAAAGGCTATGAACTGGAAGAGAGCTTCCCAGCCGATCGCAGCACGCTGCGCCAACTTACCAAGCTTGCCGGTAGCGGCGGTGGGTTAACCATCAACTTTGATGCCATGCTGCTTGGGGAACGTATTTTCTGGGATCCGGCCACTGACACGCTGACCATCAAAGGCACGCCGCCTAATCTGCGCGATCAGCTGCAGCGCCGAACGTCCGGCAGTAAATAACGGCCATAAAAAAACCCCGCAGAAGCGGGGTTTTTATTCGACGAGTTTGCGATTACGCGCGAACGAAGTCGATGTGAGACAGTTTTGGCTTGAACGGGTGACGCTGAACAGCCTGAACCTTCACTTTTTCTTCTTTCCCGCCAACAACGAGAGTCAGAACTTCGCTGTAAAAACCGTCTTTGGTCTGCAGGTTCCACACTTTGTCGTGGTCCAGTTCGATTGCAACTGGAGCAGCTTCGCCACCGTAAATGATAGCTGGGAACTTGTTGGCGTTACGCAGGCGGCGGCTCGCACCCTTACCCTGAACGCTACGTACTTCTACTTCGATAGTAAACATTGATTTCTCTCTGTATTTAAAACCCTACTACAGGCGACCCAGCAGCAGGTGAGTGTTCTGCATCACGGATGTGAAGCGGGCGGCATTTTATACTCAAATGCCCCTCACATCAATGAAAAGTCCTGCTAACCGCGCAATTCATTTGCCCGGCGAAAGCGCCCTTCGTAGTCAAAGACCTTCTCACGCACCTGCCAGAACTGGCCTTTTTTGCGGGCGACAACGAAATCAGGGTGGCGCAGCAGTACCTGCTGATGGACGATATCGGCAACGGTGATCCAGCGCAGCGGCACGCCTGGCGTGCGGGTATGTGGACGAATAAAAAGCTGTTCAAAGGCCGTTCGTTGAGCCGGCGTGTGTACCCGGAAGCGCTCGCTGACGTCCGCGCCGTCTTCATCGTAGTAGGTGATTTTCAGCCACTCGCCTTTTTCATCCGCGCCGGGCTGCAGCGCCATGCCGGAACAGCGCAGTACCAGCGCGTCTTTCAGCTTCAGCGCCGCTTTCAGCATATCGTCAGGGTCGACCAGAATAGTGTCGCATTCGCGGCAGCGTCGGGCGGCAATGTCGTTTTCGGCGTTGCACTGTGGGCAGTTTTTAAAGCGGAAACGGAAATCGCACTGCTCGCGATGACCGTCATCGTCTTCAAACCAGCCCTGACAGCGACGGCCGAAATGCTCAATCAGCGTGCCGTCGGCGGTCGTTTTACCCCAGAAGGTGTTGGCAAACCCGCAGGCGGGGCAGAAGACCTGTACAGGCACGTTGTCACTTTTCCCTTTCGGCGTGCCCACTTCAGGGGAGTAGAGATCGTGCGGATTGCCCGCGTAATCCAGAATCAGGCAGTCGGTTTTTCCCGGCGACAGGCGCAGGCCGCGCCCGACAATTTGCTGATACAGGCTGACGGATTCGGTGGGGCGCAAAATCGCAATCAGGTCGACGTGCGGGGCGTCAAACCCGGTGGTTAATACGGAGACGTTCACCAGATAGCGAAACTGCTGTGCCTTAAAGGCTTCAATCAGGCTGTCGCGCTCCGGGCCGGGCGTCTCACCGGTGATCAGCGCGGCGTCATTAGCGGGCAACAGCCCCGTAATTTCGCGGGCATGCTCGACGGTAGCGGCAAAAATCATCACCCCTTTGCGGGTCTGCGCGAACTCCTCAATCTGGCTGACGATGTGCGGCGTAATGCGCTTTTGCTTTTTCAGCTCCTGATTGAGGTCCGCTTCGCTGAACAGGCCGTTGCTTTGCGCCTGCAGGCGGCTGAAATCGTACTGAACGACGGGCATATCCAGCCGCTCGGGCGGCGTCAGGTAGCCGTGTTTAATCATATAGCGTAGGGGAAGCTCGTAAATGCAGTCGCTGAACAGCGCTTTCGCGTCGCCACGCACCATGCCGTGATAATGGAAGTGATAAATCCAGCCTTTTCCCAGACGAAACGGCGTGGCCGTCAGGCCGAGCAGGCGAATGTGAGGATTCACTTCCTTCAGGTGCGAAAGGATTTGCTGATACTGACTGTCGTCGTCATCGCTAATGCGGTGGCATTCGTCGACAATCAGAAGTGAAAATTCGCTGCGAAACAGGTCCAGGTTTCGGGCAACCGACTGCACGCTGCCAAACACCACCTTGCCGTGGCTCTCTTTACGTTTTAAACCGGCTGCGAAGATATCGGCCTCAAGCCCAAGCGCACAGTATTTCGCGTGGTTTTGCGCCACCAGCTCCTTAACGTGCGCCAGCACCAGCACGCGGCCACGGGCCAGACGCGCCAGTTCGGCGATGACCAGGCTTTTACCTGCACCGGTGGGAAGTACGATAGCGGCCGGTTCCCGGTGCTTCCGGAACCAGGCGAGGGTAGCGTCGACGGCTTCCTGCTGATAGGGACGAAGTGTAAAAGTCATAGGGTCTCGGTTTCGTTATTCCGCACATATACCCGTCATACTTCAAGTTGCCTGTGCGTTGGCTGCACTCGTTCACCCCGGTCACTTACTTATGTAAGCTCCCGGGGATTCACTCCTTTGCCGCCTTCATGCAACTCGAATTATTTAGGGTATAGATAGTATGCCACGAAACTTTTTCCCTTGAGTGGCGCAACCAGACCATTATACTGAACCGTTCTTGACTGCTTCTTTTTCGGACGCGTTGTCCGACTCTCAGCACCATTAAGGCTAAAAAGATTTCATGCGACTTGATAAGTTTATCGCTCAGCAACTCGGCGTAAGCCGCGCTATTGCCGGGCGCGAAATTCGCGCCAGCCGCGTTACCGTGGATGGCGACATTGTGAAAGACACTGCTTTCAAACTACAGCCTGAGCACCAGGTCGAGTATGACGGCAATCCGCTGACCCAGCAGCACGGTCCGCGCTACTTCATGCTCAACAAGCCGGAAGGCTACGTCTGTTCAACGGACGATCCGGATCACCCAACGGTGCTGTACTTTCTCGACGAACCTGTGGCGCACAAGCTGCACGCTGCCGGGCGTCTGGATATCGACACCACGGGTCTGGTGCTGATGACCGATGACGGTCAATGGTCGCATCGCATTACCTCGCCGCGCCACCACTGCGAGAAAACCTATCTGGTAATGCTCGAGTCCCCGGTATCGGACGACACGGCAGAGCAATTTGCCAATGGCGTTCAGCTGCATAATGAAAAAGATCTCACCAAACCGGCGGTGCTTGAAGTGATTACCCCAACGGAAGTGCGCCTGACCATCAGCGAAGGGCGCTATCACCAGGTGAAGCGTATGTTTGCCGCAGTGGGCAACCGCGTTGTGGGCCTGCATCGTGAACGTATTGGTGCGATTGAACTCGACCCGGATCTGGAGCCAGGCGAATACCGCCCGCTTACGGATGACGAGATCGCCAGCGTCGGTCTGCCTTCGCATTAATTTCAGGAGAACCCTGTGACCACCAGGCCACACTCGTCTTTCAAAATCGTGTTCATTCTTGGCCTGCTGGCCATGCTGATGCCGCTGTCCATCGATATGTATCTGCCTGCGCTGCCGGTGATTTCCGCGCAGTTTGGCGTACCGGCGGGCAGCGCGCAGATGACGCTCAGCACCTACATTCTCGGCTTCGCTATTGGTCAGCTGCTTTATGGACCGATGGCCGACAGCCTTGGACGTAAGCCTGTTATCCTGGGCGGAACGCTGATCTTTGCGGGCGCGGCCGTCGCCTGTGCGCTGGCGCAGAGTATCGATCAGCTGATCGTCATGCGCTTCTTCCACGGACTGGCGGCAGCTGCGGCAAGCGTGGTGATTAACGCCCTGATGCGCGACGTTTATCCGAAAGAAGAGTTCTCCCGCATGATGTCGTTCGTCATGCTGGTCACCACCATTGCGCCGCTGGTGGCGCCAATGGTCGGCGGGGCCGTGCTGGTGTGGTTCAGCTGGCATGCTATCTTCTGGATCCTGGCGATTGCGGCACTGCTGGCCTCGGCAATGATCTTCTTCTTTATAGATGAAACCTTGCCCGTTGAGCGGCGACAGAAATTCCACATCCGTACCACGATAGGGAATTTTGCCTCATTGTTTCGCCACAAGCGCGTCCTGAGCTACATGCTGGCGAGCGGCTTCAGCTTTGCCGGGATGTTCTCCTTCCTGAGCGCCGGGCCGTTTGTCTATATCGAGCTGAACCACGTTTCGCCGCAGCACTTTGGCTATTACTTCGCGCTGAATATCGTGTTCCTGTTTGTCATGACCATCATTAACAGCCGCTTTGTTCGCAGAGTCGGGGCGATCAACATGTTCCGCGCGGGGCTGTGGATCCAGTTTGTGATGGCAATATGGCTGGTGGTGAGTGCCTTTCTCGGCGTGGGGTTCTGGGCGATGGTGGTCGGGGTCGCGGCCTTCGTCGGCTGCGTATCGATGATCTCCTCCAATGCGATGGCGGTGATCCTCGACGAGTTTCCGCATATGGCGGGGACGGCTTCATCGCTTGCCGGAACGTTCCGCTTCGGCATCGGCGCCATTGTGGGCGCACTGCTGTCGATGGCGACTTTCAATACGGCCTGGCCGATGCTGTGGGCAATCGCATTTTGTGCAACCAGCTCCATTCTCTTCTATCTCTACGCCAGCCGGCCGCGTAAAACCGCGCGCTAACGATCGTAAAAGGCCCGTTTCGGGCCTTTTTGTTGACGCATATCAACCAAACCGTCGTTCGTTTACCCTGTGTTTGTTTCTTTTATGTAAAATGTATTTATGTAAAAAGTCACATCATTGTATTCAAAAAGGTTGAGTTAGATCGCAGAAACGGGTACATATAGCGCCGACGCCAGCCTGCAGTGCCTATAAAAACCGCTAAAGAGTGCAGGCTCGCGATGATGTGTTACTATAAATGTAAATAAATTGTGAAGTAAATTTTGCTTCCGGGGAACTAACGTGAATACATTACAACTCTCCATTGTCCATCGCTTGCCCCAGAGCTATCGCTGGTCGGCGGGTTTTGCAGGTTCGAAAGTTGAACCGATTCCGCAAAGTACGCCAGGGTGCGAAAACTGTCTGGTTGCGCTCAAACTGCTGAGCCCGAGCGACGAAAGTGCATGGCCGGTGATGGAGCGTCTTAGCCAGGCGCTGACGGATATCGAAGTGGATAGCTCGGTGGTCGAGTGCGAAGGCGAGCCGTGCCTGTTTGTGAACAGCCAGGATGAATTTGCCGCCACCTGCCGTCTGAAAAACTTTGGCGTGGCGATTGCCGAGCCGTTTTCCGGCCAATATCCTTTCTGAGTGCTAGTCCGCCGATAAAAGCTGGCGCGTGTAGCTCTGCGTTGGCGCAGCGAATACGCGCTGGCACTCTCCCTGCTCCACCACTTCTCCCTGCCGTAACACAATCACCTGATGGCATAACGCCCGCACCACCTGTAGATCGTGGCTGATGAAGATATAGGCCAGCCTGTGCTTTTCCTGTAATCCCTTGAGCAATGCCAGAATCTGCGACTGCACGGTTCTGTCCAGCGACGATGTCGGTTCATCCAGGATAATCAACTCAGGCTTAAGGATCAGCGCGCGGGCAATGGCGATACGCTGGCGCTGCCCGCCCGAGAATTCGGCAGGATAGCGATGACGCGCGTCGGGATCTAAACCCACCTCGACCATTACCCGCATGACCTCTTCTTCTCGCTGCTGCGTCGTCAGTTCAGGACGGTGCACGCGTAAACCCTCTTCGACAATCTGCAATACGCTCAGGCGCGGGTTAAGCGAGGAGTTCGGATCCTGAAACACCACCTGCATACGCGGACGGACGGGCAGCATCTGACGACGGTTCCGGGTGTGCAGCGGCATCCCGTCAAAGAGAATTTCGCCCTGTGAGGCAATCAGGCGCAGCAGCGCCAGCCCGGTGGTGCTTTTACCCGAGCCCGACTCGCCAACCAGCCCGAGTGACTCTCCAGGGCGCAGGTAAAAACGGATATTTTTCAGCACCGGGTTCTGGTCAACGATGCGGCGCAGGATGCCTTTGCGGATCGGAAACGAGACGGACAGATCGTTAACGCACAGCAGCGGCGCGCTGTTCTCCACCAGCGGAACGGGGTCTCCGGACGGTTCGCTATCGAGCAGACGCTGCGTGTAGGGGTGCTGCGGGGCGCTCAGGAGAGTCGTTGCCGCATTCTGCTCCACGCACCGTCCGTTTTGCATTACCGCCACGCTGTCTGCCAGCTTTCTCACAATACTCAGGTTATGCGTGATAAACAGGAGGCTCATATTGAGCTCAGCGCGTAGCTCACGCAGGAGCTGAAGAATTTGCGCCTGCACCGTCACGTCCAGCGCCGTGGTGGGTTCGTCGGCAATCAACAGTTCAGGGCGCGTCAGAAGGGCCATCGCGATCATCACGCGCTGGCGCTCCCCGCCGGACAGCTGGTGCGGAAAATCCGTCAGCCGTTTGGCTGCATTTCGTATGCCCGTGCGGTCAAGACAGTCGAGGATCTCGCCGCGCGCCGCCTCTTTGCGCATTCCCCGATGAAGCGAAAGCACCTCATAGAGCTGCTTTTCCAGCGTGTGCAGCGGATTGAGCGAAACCATCGGTTCCTGGAAGATCATCGCAATTTTATTCCCGCGGATCCCGCGCAGCGTCTGTTCGTCGGCGTGCAGCAGCGAACTGCCGTGGAACAGAATATCGCCCTGCGGATAGCTTACCGGCGGGGAGGGGAGCAGACGAAGCACGGAGAGGGCGGAAACGCTCTTGCCGGAACCCGATTCGCCCACCAGCGCCAGCGTTTCGCCGCGCTGGATCTGCAGCGACAAATCATTCACGACCGTGCGGGTCTCACCCTGCTTCGTAAACGCAATCGACAGATTTTCAATACTCAGAAGAGGCTGCGTCATCTTATACCGCCTTGTCGGGATCGAAGGCATCGCGCACGGCTTCGCCAATAAAGATCAGCAGCGAAAGCAGGACTGCCACGGAAAGGAAGGCGGTAATGCCGAGCCACGGCGCCTGCAGGTTGTTCTTGCCCTGCAGCAGTAGCTCACCGAGAGACGGGGAGCCGAGCGGTAGCCCGAAGCCCAGAAAATCGAGCGAGGTCAGCGTGGTTATTGAGCTGCATAAAATAAACGGCAGGAACGTCAGCGTCGCCACCACGGCATTGGGCAGCATGTGACGGAAGATGATCCCGCTGTCGCTCACCCCCAGCGCCTGTGCAGCCCGGATGTAATCGAAATTGCGCGTGCGCAGGAACTCCGCGCGGACAACGCCAACCAGCGCCATCCAGCCGAACAGGACGGTGATCCCCAGCAGCCACCAGAAGCCGGGCTGCACTACGCTGGAGAGCAGGATAATCAGGAAAAGCGTCGGCATTCCGGACCACACCTCAATCACGCGCTGCCCCCAGAGGTCGATTTTTCCGCCGTAATAGCCCTGAACGGCCCCTGCCACTACGCCCATCACGCTGGAAAAGAGCGTCAGCATCAGCCCGAACAGGAGAGAAATGCGGGTGCCGTAAAGAATACGCGCCAGCACGTCGCCGCCGTTGGCATCCGTTCCCAGCCAGTTTTGACTGGAAGGCGGTGAAGGGAAGGGGGCCGTGGTGGCAAAGTTAATGCTGTTGGCGCCAAACCGAATCGGTGCCCAGAGCGCCCAGCCGTGCCTGTCGATTTGCTCGCGAAGCCACGGATCCTGATAAACCGCTGGCGTCGCAAACGGGCCGCCAAAGTCGCTCTCACTGTAGGTGGTGAGAACCGGAACATACCAGCGGTCGTTAAGGTGCACCAGCAGCGGCTTATCGTTAGCAATTAGCTCAGCGCACATGCTGAGGACGAACAGCACGGCAAAAATCCACAGCGACCAGTAGCCGCGACGATTATGGCGAAATCGGGCCCAGCGGGCCTGATTGACGGGGCTTAAATGCGGCATCATCGGCCCTCGAAATCAATACGGGGATCGACCAGCGTATAGCTGATATCGCTGATAATATTCAGCAGCAGGCCGATCAGAGTGAATATGTAAAGCGTGCCAAACATCACCGGATAATCGCGCGAGACGGTCGCTTCATAGCCCAGCAGCCCCAGACCGTTCAGCGAGAACATCACCTCGATCAGCAGCGAGCCGGTAAAAAACATGCTGATGAACGTGGCGGGAAATCCGGCGATGACCAGCAGCATCGCGTTGCGGAAAACGTGCTTCCACATGATCTGCTTTTCGCCCACGCCTTTTGCCCGCGCGGTAACAACGTACTGCTTGCGGATTTCATCGAGGAACGCATTTTTGGTCAGCATGGTCAGGGCGGCAAATCCCCCGATCACGGTCGCGAGAACCGGCAGCGTGATATGCCAGAAATAGTCGGTGATTTTTTTGTACCACGGCAGGGTGCTGAAATCCGCTGACACTAACCCCCGCAGCGGGAAGATATCGAAATAACTCCCTCCGGCAAAAAATACGATCAGCAGAACCGCGAACAGAAATGCCGGAATGGCGTACCCGATGATGATGAGCGTGCTGCTCCAGATATCAAAACGGCTGCCGTTGTGGACCGCTTTGCGGATCCCAAGCGGAATGGAAACCAGATAAATTATCAGCGTTCCCCACAGCCCGAGCGTCACGGAAACCGGCAGGCTTTGCTTAATTAACGTCAGAACGGACGCGCTGCGAAACAGGCTGTCGCCAAAATCAAACCGGACGTAATTCCAGAGCATGTTCAAATAACGCTCGTGGAGCGGTTTATCAAAGCCGTAGCGGTGGGTGATCTCGGCGATCACCTCCGGATCCAACCCGCGCCCGCCGCGATAGTGGCTTTCGCTAATATTACCGACACCGGTTCTGGCATGGCTGGCCCCCATTCCTTCAGCGCCACCGCCCGGCATTCCTCCGCTGTGGCCAAACTCAACGGCAGCGATAGCCTGATCGACCGGACCGCCAGGGGCAATCTGGACGATAAAAAAGTTAATGGTGATGATGGCCCACAGCGTTGGGATAATCAGCAGCAAACGGCGAAGCAGGTAAGCACCCATCGTGATTCCTTAACGCCGCTCGGCGGGCAGTCTGGAGGCTTTATTTACGTCATACCACCAGGTATCAAAGCCCAGCGTGTAAACGGGACGCACGTCGGGTTGGGAAAATTTATCCCAGCGGGCAAGGCGATCTTCGCCCATGTACCACATCGGCAGCATGTAATAGTTCCAGGTTAACACCCGGTCGAGCGCGCGGCCAAGCGGCAGAAGCTTTGCCTTATCGCCCTGGGCGGCGACGATTTTCGCAATCAGCGCATCGATTATCGGGCTCTTAACGCCCGGAGCATTGTAAGAGGAGTCGATGTAGCTGGATGCCCATGAGATTTGCAGGTCGGAGCTTGGCCACGGCTGCGCGGCCCACAGGCTCTGCATCATGTCGTAATCCCGGCTGCGCTTGCGGTTGGTGAGCTGAGCAATATCCACCTGGCGGATATTCACGGCGATCCCCAGACGGGCGAGGTTCTGCTTAAACGGCAGCACCCACTGATCGTTTGCTCCAGAGGCAAGAAGAAGCTCAAAGCTCAGCGGCTTACCCGTTTGCGTATTCACCCGCTTTTGGTTTTTCAGCACCCAACCGGCGTCATCCAGCAGTTTACCGGCTTTCAGCAGATTAACGCGGTCGAACCCGTTACCGTCGGATTTTGGCGGCTCGAACACCTGCGTAAAGACCTCCGGCGGAAGGTCTGCTTTCATCGGGGCCAGCAGCACCAGCTCGTCGGCGTTGGGATAATTACGTGCGGAATATTCGGTGTTCTGGAAATAGCTGTTGGCACGGCTGTAGGCGCCGTAAAACAGCGCCTTGTTCATCCATTCAAAATCAAATGCCAGGGTAATAGCTTCCCGCACGCGACGGTCTGAAAATACCGGACGCTGAATATTAAACGCCAGCCAGCGCGTGTCCTGCGCGGACTCATTTTTGTGTTCGTCTTTAACGATATAACCGTTGGTGAAGTTTTTGCCGATATAGCGTGTTGCCCAGTTTTTGGCGCTGCTTTCAACGCGCAAATCAAACGCGCCCGCTTTAAACGCCTCAAACGCTACGTTGTCGTCGAGGTAGTAATCATAGCGAAGGGTGTCAAAATTCCAGCGCCCCCGGTTTACCGGAAGACTGGCGGCCCAATAATCTTTCACCCGGGAGTAGATAACGTACTGCCCCATGCGCCAGTCGGTTATGCGATAGGGGCCGCCCGCCAGCGGCGGCGTGGAGAGGGGATCGCTCAGCCTGTGATTTTTCCAGAACGATTCCGGCATCACGGGCAGGGAGAACAGGCTCAGCATATTCTCTTTATTCGGCTCGCTCTGTTCGATACGTACGGTTAACGGGGCGATAGCCTTAACGGTCGTGCCTTTGTAGACCAGACGGAACTGCGGTACGCCTTCGGTCATAAACTTATGAAACGTGAACGCAATGTCGCTGGCTTTCACCGGCGTACCGTCATGAAAACGCGCCTGCGGATTGATCGATATCTCGGCCCAGGCAAAGTTATCTGCGTAACGTACGTTATCGGCGACCAGTGGATAGTAGCTGCCGGGCTCGTCGTCTGAGGTCACAAAGAGCGTATCGTAAAGGGATTCCGTTCGCGCCGCCGCCACGCCCCTCAGGGCGAAACGGTTGAAGTTATCAAAGGTACCGGTGGCAGAGAGCGTGACGTTACCGCCTTTAGGGGCCGCCGGGTTGACGTAATCGAAGTGGGTAAAGTTAACCGCGTACTTCGGTTCGCCAATCACGGCGAACGCGGTGTTCTCTTTAATGGCCTGCGCCTGGCTGGACAGGCTCACACATACCAACAGCATCAGCAAGAAGCGCATAAACATTTCGCGGCGGTTCCCTTGTCCTCAGTTAGGCTGATAATAAGTGACACCACCGCTAATGTGAAATTATTCAAGGGCAGACGGCATATCAGGCTGCCATTTTTTGAACTGTTCCAGCGGCATGGGGCGGCTTATCCAGTAACCCTGCAGATAATTTACCCCGTGTTCGCGCAGCCAGGCGGCCTGTTCAGGCGTTTCCACCCCTTCAGCCACGGTCAGCATGTTAAGCCGTCTTGCCAGGGTCAGCACGGCATCCAGCACCGGCGAGGTGACGGTTTCTGTGCCAATCGCGTTGACGAAACCCCGGTCGATTTTAAGGTAATCCATGGTAAAGCGCTCAAGGTAAATCAATGCGCTATGGCCGGTGCCAAAATCATCAATCGCGATTTCAAAACCCTCGTCGTGCAGCCATTCGAACAGGCTGTTGGCTTCCCGATGATTAAGCATGTCGCGCTCGGTGATTTCCAGCACTATCTGGAAATGATCCCGCGGCAGCAGGGACTTAAAGGTCTGCATATCATCTTTAAAACTGTCCGCATGCAAATGCCCCGGCGCAATATTAATGCCCACCTTGGCGCCAGGCGGTAGCAGGCCCTCCAGAACCGGCGCATCCTCAACGATCAGGTCGAAGAGATGCAGCGTTAGCGGAACAATCAGCTTTTGCGCTTCGGCAAAATTGATAAAGGCATCAGGGGGGATCTCACCCATCGTAGGATGTTTCCAGCGCATCAGCACTTCAAGCCCGGTCATCCTCAGCGATGTGGCATCGACGACGGGCTGATACACCACATAAAACTGACCGCGCTTAATGGCGCTTAATATTTCTTTTCCGGGGTTGAGCCGTATGCTGAGAATATAGTAATTGAACGATCCGGCGGCAATACCGCATACCAGCCCGAAGAAGAGGGCGTAAAGTATTTCATCGCTTGTCCAGGCATCGGCGTAAAGATTAATGGTCAGCGGGACGTCTTTTAACGTGGCGGTACGGGCAGGGACTTCTTGCAGGTCGTTCGCGTTGACCAGGCTGCTCGACATTGTCGTTAACGCATGGCCGCCAATAATGATGGCAATGCCGGCAAACTCGTCCTGGCGCGCGGTATAGAGCAGGTACGGCGTCAGATTGAGATTTACCGAGGTAAACACGCCACCGTCCTTCACAAGGGGGTTACGGTACCAGATGGCAATGGCCGGTTTATTGGGCAGCATCGGCGTACCGGGCAGCAGCGCCATGTCAATCTGTTTGCCGATGTGAAGCTCGGGGATAAGCGCTTCCATCGACACATTCATCGGGCCGGTGGCAGATGAGCAAAAGGCCATTTTATCTCTGACCAGCAGGAACGCGCGCACGTTAAGGCTAAACGCCGCGCGGGAGGTCAGTTCGGCGTTGACGTCATGGCAACTGCTCAGCGTTAGCGGCTGCAGCACATCGATAGAGGTTTTCAGCTCGTCAAAATAGCTCTGCATGTAGACGTTAACGTCTTTTATCAGGGTATCGAACCTGAGCTCGCGCTTGTGGTAGCTCCAGAAAAACTGTAGCGAGCCGAGGAGCAGGGCGAAAAAAAGGCCTGAGAGAATGCTGATGAGCAGAATCTTGCGATTGCTGGAGAAGTAGCGGGTGAACATAAACGTTGGGCTTCCTGATTTGCCGCTCAATGTATTCAGTGTAACGGGCAAAAAAAAACACCGCCGAAGCAGTGCTTTTTTTTATCGTATCGTCAGCCAAGGGATAACCCACGACACGACAAACATATTAGCTGCGAGACAGTACGCGGCGTGCTTCGTTGTAACGCTTCTTCCAGTATGGCTCATTCATGCTGGAAATGGTCACACCGCTGCTGGTGGAAGCATGAACAAACTGGTCGTTACCAATATAGATACCAACGTGTCGGCCTGTAGAACCGGCTTTAAACAGGACCAGGTCGCCCGTCCGCAGCTTGGTGCGAGAAATGGATTTGCCCATCTCCTGCTGTTCATAAGTTGAACGTGGCAGGTCTAAACCAAATTGCTCACGGAAAGTACGCTGTACGAAACCGGAACAATCGATACCTTTTTTGGTGCTGCCGCCAAGACGATAGCGCACGCCTTTCCAGTCAGCATACTGGTCCATAATGCGGGACTTCACGTCCAGATTACGTACCATATTTTCAAATTCATCCTGAGAGGCTTGCAGTGACGAGGAATCTTCCATTCCCACAACACGCGTCTCAGGATGCATATTCTTTGCGGTATTCGTCGTGCTACATGCTGAAAGCAGTACCGCCACTGCAATCGCCGGGATCCCCCGCAAGATATATCTCAAAAACGGTTGAGATTTGACCATTTTGTTTATTTTCCCTTGAAGTCCTTAACGATAAATATCGTTATAAAAATGCCAACCGTGACGAGACTAATTATCTGTTCACATTGAGACAATTCTTTCTGGTCAGATTTGTGGCGCAGCGCACAAATTTATTTACCAGGATAATAATTATCTCAGTGGGGCAAAACGAGTTCGAGATTAACCGATTGCAGGGGGCATTGCGAGCAAAAAAATCCGATTTTTTATAAGAAAAAGTGATACAGAAAGTGAATAACCGGAAATGGGCAAAATGGCGTCAATACGGGTTAAAAACCGTGCAACGCATTCATTTACAACATGAATACCATGACGAAATGATGACAGAAAAGGGGCGGCAAGAAGAGAAATCCATCAGGGATCGAAAATGATCTCTGATGGATAGTGTTAATTTAGGTTGGTTATTTGTTTCTGTTTTGTTGCTTTTTGCCGGGCAGATAACGATCGAAAAGGTCAATTAATCGATCGCTCATTGGTGTCATCAGGCACCATGGAATGCCAATCAGCACGGCAGAAAGTGAACCCACAGCAATATCGGTCAGCCAGTGGGCGCCAATCATGACGCGTGGGAATGCAAACACGACAACAATAATCAGGGCAATTGCGAAGGCTTTTTTACCGAAATAACGCAGCATAAATGCTGAAAAAATCAGCAGCATCATTCCGTGATCGCCAGGGAAACTGTCCTTCGACGCGTCTTTAGTGGAAATATGCAGCAGCTCGCTCACGCGGTTAATATTCGGGAAATAGAGCGACGGGCTGGCGCGTTTAACCGGCATCAGGTGCTGCGCCAGCTGGTTGATGACCACGGCAGCCAGCAGCATCACCAGGCCGATAATCACAATGCGACGACGCCCGGTTTGGTCCTCTTTCAGCCAGAAGGAGAGCATCAGGCAGCCCATCGCCAGCAGAGAACAGCCGTCGAAGGCGCGGTTGTTGGTAATAGCAACAACCCACAGAAACGCCTGGCTTTTCGCCAGCGCCTGGTTGAAGAAATGGAAAAGCCCGGCATCCAGTGGGAACCAGAAACCGTGGTTAACCGGCATATACCAGGATAAAAAAAGCGCCAGGCCAGCCGCGTTGAGTAGCAATATCAGGGGGATTCGTGTCGTCATATCATTCAACATACAGTTAAAACAGGGGCAACGTTAGCCGCCCGAACTTAAACGAAGCTTCAACAAGCTTGACTGGAGGGCGTTCCAGTCGGCGTTAACCGCACTAATTAGCTCTATTCGGCTGTCCGGGGGGGCAACGTTCTGGGTTTCGATAAAGAAATCCTCTCCCTGACGGTTTATCCGCACCAGCCCGTCCTGGGTGCGCATAATCCCTTTTACGCGGTCGACCGGGGCCAGCCTTGCCCACTCCAGTATGCCAATGGTGTCGAAAACCGTATCGGCATCGAAAATCCATCCGCAGGCCTGGTATCCCTGGCCCGCATTCAGATTACGACGCCAGCGCTGGTGTTCGGGAAGGCTCAACGCGGCCAGCCCCTGCTTCACGCTGTGGCCGTGCGAATGCTCCGCGCTGGAAGGCAGCGCGGCGGTGTTCAGGCGAGGATGATCGAGCAGGGCGGGGTCAATGTTGCCCTGCGTGGTCTGGATACGCTGGCGCCCGCCGCCGAACTGCTGCCACCAGGCATCAAATGCGGCCTGGCTTTCAGGCGTGGCGCGATCGGTTTTATTCGCCACGATGATATCCGCCGAGGCGAGCTGATCGCGGAAGTTCTCATTAGCCGCGGCTTTCTCGTCCAGTAGCTGGCGCGGATCTATAAGACACAGCGTGGCGCGCAGGTCGATCCAGGGTTCATATACCGGTGCGGTTAGTAAGTCGAGTATTTGCTTTGGGTGGCCAAGGCCGGTGGGTTCAATCAACAGGCGATCCGGTTTCCCCTGGCGCAACAGCGTGTTCAGCCCGACCTGCATCGGCAAGCCATTCACGCAGCACATACAGCCGCCAGGGATTTCCTTAATCATCGCACCGCTGTCTGCCAGCAGCGCGCCATCAATACCGACTTCACCAAATTCATTGACCAGAACGGCCCATTTTTCAGCCGGATCTTTGTTCGCCAGCAGATGCAGAATGGACGTGGTTTTACCACTTCCGAGAAAACCGGTTATGAGGTTGGTTTTGGTCACGTGCGCTCCGATTCCGAAAGATAATTGTGATGCTATAACAATTATCCATCATCCTGACGAAAAAAGAGCGTAATGAAAAGGGGAGGGGGGACGGCGTTGTTTTCCGTCCGCCTTAACCGCAATAATCGCTAAAGATTTAACGTTTCTATAACAGCCTGACGCGCGCCGCGACGGACGATACGCTGGTATGCCTGATTAACGGCTTCAACAAAGACGGCGTTTTGCGCAAGCGCGTCACCAAAGACTTCGCTCAGAGCGACGAGGGCGTTCACGCGGTCAGCGTCGCTGCTGGCCTCTACGGCCGTGCGAATTTTATCGCTAAGCGGGTCGCGAACGTCAATGGCGTCGCCACGCTCATCCGTGCCGCTGACGTAGCGGATCCATCCCGCAACGCCCAGTGCCAGCAGCGGCCACGCGCTGCCACGTTCCAGATGTACGCGGATCCCCTCCAGCATGCGCTGAGGCAGCTTCTGGCTGCCGTCCATCGCTATTTGCCAGGTGCGATGCTGTAGCGCCGGGTTGGCAAAACGGTCAATCAGGCTGTCGGCATAGGCGGTCAGATCCACATCGGTGATGCGCAGGGTAGGAGCCTGTTCGTCCAGCATCAGCCGGCGAGCGGCAGCGCGGAAGCTCGCATCCTCCATGCATTCATTGATATGCGCGTAGCCGGCCAGGTAACCGAGATAAGCCAGGAAGGAGTGGCTGCCGTTGAGCATCCGCAGCTTCATCTGTTCCCAGGGTAAGACGTCATGCACCATCTGCACGCCCGCGACCTCCCATTCCGGGCGTCCAGCGACAAAGTTATCTTCGACTACCCACTGAATAAAGGGTTCACAGCTGATGGCGCAGGGATCTTCAACGCCCAGCGCCTGCGTAATTTCCGCCAGTGAGGCGTCTGTCGCCGCCGGGACAATCCTGTCCACCATCGTCCCCGGAAAGCTCACCTGTTCATCAATCCACGCTGCCAGCTCCGGCGAGCGTTTCTGAGCCATGCCGAGCACCGCGTTTTTCACCACGTGACCGTTGTCAGGAATGTTATCGCAGGAAAGGACGGTAAAAGCGGGCAGTCCGCGCTCGCGGCGGCGGTGGAGAGCCTCAACCAGGATCCCCGGCGCGGAGTGTGGTTCGGCGGGGTTTTCGAGATCGTGAATGATTCTGGCATTTTGCATATCCAGTTTGCCCGTGGCCGGGTCGATGCAATAGCCTTTTTCGGTAATGGTAAGCGAAACTATCGCCACCTGCGGCTCGCAGAATTTCTCGATAATGGCCGCCAGCGAGTCGAGTTTTGCATTCAGGCATTCATTCACCGCGCCAACGATAATCGGCTGATTCCCTTCCGCTCCTTTCTCCAGAACGGTGAACAGGTGATCCTGCGCGCGCAGCTGGCTCATCAGCACATCACCGCTGAAGAGGCTGATCTCACAAATCCCCCAGTCGCCCCCTTTTGCATTCAGCACCCGGTTTGTTAACAACGCCTGATGTGCGCGATGAAACGCACCAAACCCGAAGTGAACGATACGCGAGCGTAGCTGCGTACGATCGTAGGAAGGTTGCTGAACGTGGGCAGGAAGCGTGGCGGAGGCAAGAGTCTTCATGAAATATACACCTGATTAACCATTAATTAACAATGGCAGTGTAAAGTTATATGACAACAAATTGAATTGGTAAGCCGTAAATATCGCCGTTCTGTGAGTTTGATCAATCAATGTGCGGTGCCGTATTGACCCCTTTCATTAAGCATGTATGGTAGTCGTCATCGCAGTCATATATTTGGTATAACAACTTGAGAGGGTGGGGCTATGGAACAAACCTGGCGTTGGTACGGACCGAACGATCCGGTTTCTCTTGATGATGTGCGTCAGGCTGGCGCAACGGGTGTCGTCACGGCGCTGCATCACATTCCTAACGGTCAGGTGTGGCCGGTAGAGGAAATTCAGAAGCGTCAGGCGGTGCTGGCGGAAAAGGGCCTGACCTGGTCAGTCGTGGAGAGTATTCCGGTTCACGAGGAGATCAAAACCCATTCCGGTGAATATCAGACCTGGATTGCCAATTACCAGCAGAGCATTCGTAACCTGGCGGCCTGCGGTATTGATACCGTTTGCTATAACTTCATGCCGATTCTGGACTGGACGCGTACCGATCTCGAGTACCAGATGGCGGATGGTTCAAAAGCGCTGCGTTTCGATCAAATTGCTTTTGCCGCCTTTGAACTGCACATTTTGAAGCGTCCGGGCGCTGAAGCGGATTACACCGCAGAAGAGCAGCAGCAGGCGCTCGCATGGTTTGATGCAGCAAGCGAAGCCGACGTAGAAAAGCTGACGCGCAATATTATCGCGGGCCTGCCGGGTGCAGAAGAGGGCTACACGCTGGACCAGTTCCGCGCGCGTCTGGCGGAATACGGCAATATCGACAAGAACCAGCTGCGCGAAAATATGGCGCACTTCCTGCGCGCTATTGTGCCGGTTGCGGAAGAAGCGGGCGTGCGGCTGGCCGTGCATCCTGACGATCCTCCGCGTCCAATCCTCGGCCTGCCGCGTATTGTTTCTACAATTGAAGATATGCAGTGGCTGAAAGAGACGGTGGATAGCATCTATAACGGTTTTACCATGTGTACGGGTTCATACGGCGTGCGTGCGGATAATGATCTGGTGCAGATGATTGAAACCTTTGGCGATCGCATTCACTTTACGCACCTGCGGGCGACCTGTCGTGAAGACAACCCAAAAACTTTCCACGAAGCAGCGCACCTGGGCGGCGACGTGAATATGGTTGCGGTGGTGGATGCCATTCTGGCGGAAGAGGTGCGTCGTAAGCAGGCGGGCGACGTGCGTCCAATCCCATTCCGTCCGGATCACGGACATCAGATGCTGGACGATCTGCGCAAGAAAACCAACCCGGGCTATTCGGCGATTGGCCGTCTGAAAGGGATGGCTGAAGTGCGCGGCGTTGAGCTGGCGCTGAAGATGACGAAGTATCCTGAACTGCTGTAAGGTTTGCTGCCCGGTGGCGCTGCGCTTACCGGGCCTACAATAAAAAAACCGGCCTGAGAGCCGGTTTTTGTGTTTTTGTAGGTCGGGTAAGGCGAAGCCGCCACCCGACAAATACTGCGATCAGTCAGCGCGACCCATATAGCGTTTTTCTTCGATATGGATACGGATTTTCTCGCCAGCAGACAGGTATTCAGGCACCTGCACAACCAGACCGGTGGTCAGGGTAGCCGGTTTGTTGCGCGCACTCGCAGACGCACCTTTGATGCCCGGCGCCGTATCCACGATTTCCAGATCGACGGTCTGCGGCAGTTCCAGCGCCAGCAGCACGCCGTCCCAAGTCAGAACCTGCATATCTGGCATTCCGCCTTCAGGAATGAACAGCAGCTCTTCTTCAATCTGGTCTTTGGTGAAGATGTACGGGGTGTAATCTTCTTTATCCATGAACACGTATTCGTTGCCGTCGATGTAAGAGAAGTCGACATAGCGGCGGGTCAGGGTCACGGTATCGACGATATCGTCACCTTTAAAACGTTCTTCAACTTTCAGGCCGGTACGCACATCAGCGAAACGCATTTTGTACAGCGTTGCTGCACCACGGGCGCTCGGAGCCTGAATGTCGATGTCTTTCACAATCAGCAGTTTGCCGTTGTAATTCAGCACCATACCTTTCTTAATTTCGTTCGCTCTTGGCATTGCTCTAATCCTGTCTACATAAGGTAAAAAATATCGCGCCAAATTACTCGCGCGCGGCCTTTCAGGCAAGCGGAATTCGTGGCTTTTGCTATCAATACGCAAAAGGTGTTACTGTGCGCGCGATGCCCGACTGCGCGGGCGTTTGCCATCGAAGAGAGCATTTATGGATTGTCGTCCAGACTGTGGCGCGTGCTGTACTGCACCGTCCATTTCCAGCCCCATTCCAGGAATGCCGGAGGGCAAGCCTGCCAACACCCGCTGCGTTCAGCTCTCTGACACCAATCTGTGCATGATCTTTGGTTCGCCGCTGCGCCCGAAGGTGTGCTCCGGGCTTCAGCCCGCTGCCGACATGTGCGGCAGCACGCGAGGGCAGGCGATGACGTATCTTCTTGAGCTGGAAGCGCTCACCGCGCCTTAGACGTCTTTGATCCGCGTCAGGCAGCTTATTGTCAGGACGCACATCGCCAGCGCAATCCAGAATACCGTGTGATAGCTCCAAATCTCCGCAACCACACCGGCCATAGAGCCTGCAATAATCCAGCCCACGCGGGTGGTATTAGTATAAAGGGTGGTGGCTGCGCCCGCCTGGCCCGGCATGAGATCCTGGAAGTAAAGCATGCCAATCCCTGCCAGGATGCCGATATAGATAGCGTTCAGCAGCTGTAAGGCCAGCAGCAGCCCCGGCGTATGTACCGTCAGCATACCGACATAGAACAGCAGCCCGGCGACCGCCGCGATGCGCATCAGAAAACGTTTCCCAAAGCGCTTCGCGTAATAGCCCGCAATCAGCATGGTCGGTATTTCCAGACCCGCCGCGGTGCCCATCATGATGCCCGCCAGCTTCTCCGGCAGGTGCAGCTCGTCAATAATAAACAGCGGCATATTGATGATATAAAGGCTGTTAGTGCCCCACATCAGCGTACAGACAATAAAGAGCAGCAGCGCATCACGGCGGTTACGACGCGGCGCTTCCAGCGTGCCCGTCGCCAGTTTCGGCTCTTTGCGCATCGACGGCAAAAAGAACCACACCATTGCTCCGCACACCACGAAGGCGACGGCCGCGCTCAGGTACATCACCGTAAAACCAAACCCCATTGCCAGCGCGTAGGCCAGCGGCGGCCCGATGACCCACGCCAGCGACACCTGGGCACGAAGAATAGAGCTGAACATTACCGCTTCACGTCCGGTGCGGTCGGCATGCTCACGCGCGAGGGCGAACATCTGCGGGTTCGCCGTGGAGCCAAAGCTGCTCAGGAACACGCCAATAAACAGCAGAACAAAGTAGTTACGGTTCCAGGCAAACAGCACGCAGGCAAACACGCCAAGCAGGCAGCAAAAGACGATCAGGCTTTTACGGTCGCCTTTTCTGTCTGAACGGCCCGCCAGAAACTGGCTGACCAGAATGCCGATGATGGCGCTGCCGGTAAAAAAGAAACCTACCATGGCCGGACGAGCGTGGACTTCATTCGTCAGAAACAGGCTGAGCGTGGGGGTTTGTAGCGCACCGGCGATACCGGTCAGGAAAGCGACAATCAAAAACGCCGATGACGTTAAATCAAAGGGCTTTGGTGAGGCGGCGGCGGGGGGGTTATGCATGTTTCACAGTCAGCGAATATTGAAAGACGCGGAGTGTACGACGTGAGTCATTAAATAAACAGTGGGTGCGGTCAATTTCGCCACGAAAAATCAAAATAGCATTTCACTTTCAGAGAGCAGCTGACCTTAGCTGAAACTCATTTGCTGAACGTCAGCAGGGTTCAGCAGGACGAAGAAGAAATGTGCTGAACATCTAACTTCTGAAACAAGAAATGTAACTTTTCTTGCAACGCTTTGCAGAAAGGGCAAGACTTCTTGAAACGTTTCAGCGCTATCTTGTTTTTACTAACGGAGCAGGTTAGCGCATTTTTTCTCATTAAGGCTGAAACGATTCAATTTCAGCAGGAGAGGAGAACCATGTTCCAGTTATCTGTTCAGGATATCCACCCGGGCGCACAGGCCGGGAATAAAGAAGAGGCTATTCGCCAGGTTGCCGCCGCGCTCGTGCAGGCAGGCAACGTGGCGGACGGCTACGTCAACGGCATGCTGGCCCGCGAGCAGCAGACCTCAACCTTCCTGGGTAACGGCATCGCCATTCCCCACGGAACGACGGACACCCGCGACCAGGTGCTGAAAACCGGCGTCCAGGTTTACCAGTTCCCGCAGGGCGTACTCTGGGGTGACGGTCAGGTGGCCTACGTGGCGATTGGTATCGCGGCCAGCAGCGACGAACACTTAGGTTTGCTGCGCCAGCTGACGCACGTGCTGAGCGATGACTCCGTGGCTGAACAGCTGAAATCCGCCACCACGGCGGAAGAGCTGCGCGCCCTGCTGATGGGTGAAAAACAGAGTGAGGCGCTGAAGCTGGATAATGACACGCTGACGCTGGACGTCGTTGCCTCGGATCTCGTGACGCTGCAGGCGCTGAACGCGGGCCGTCTGAAAGAGGCCGGTGCGGCAGACGCGACCTTCGTAACGCGCGTGATTAATGATAAGCCGCTGAACCTTGGCCAGGGCATCTGGCTGAACGACAGCGCTGAGGGCAACCTGCGCAGCGCTGTTGCGGTGAGCCGTGCGGCAAACGCCTTCGACGTTGACGGCGATCGCGCTGCGATGCTGGTCACCGTCGCAATGAACGACGACCAGCCGGTTGCGGTACTGAAGCGTCTGAGCGATCTCCTGCTGAACAACAAAGCTGAAAAATTGCTGAACGCCGATGCCGCCACCGTGCTGGCGCTGCTGACCAGCGACGATGCGCTGACCGATGACGTGCTGAGCGCCGAGTACGTTGTGCGTAACGAACACGGCCTGCACGCCCGTCCTGGCACCATGCTGGTGAACACCATTAAACAATTCGAAAGTGAGATTACCGTGACCAACCTGGATGGCTCAGGCAAGCCGGCTAACGGCCGCAGCCTGATGAAAGTTGTCGCGCTGGGCGTGAAGAAAGGCCACCGCCTGCGTTTCACCGCGCAGGGTGCAGATGCTGAACAGGCGCTGAAAGCGATTGGCGACGCCATCGCTGCTGGTCTGGGGGAGGGCGCATAATGAGCAGACGTGTTGCCACAATTACGCTGAACCCGGCCTATGATCTGGTGGGCTTTTGCCCGGAAATCGAGCGCGGCGAAGTGAACCTCGTACGTACCACCGGCCTGCACGCTGCGGGTAAAGGGATTAACGTCGCGAAGGTGCTGAAGGATCTCGGTATTGACGTCACCGTCGGCGGGTTCCTCGGTAAAGATAACCAGGACGGTTTCCAGCAGCTGTTCAGCGAGCTGGGGATTGCTAACCGCTTCCAGGTGGTTCAGGGCCGTACCCGTATCAACGTTAAGCTGACGGAGAAAGACGGCGAAGTGACCGACCTCAACTTCTCTGGCTTTGAAGTGACGCCGTCTGACTGGGAGCGTTTTGTTAACGATTCCCTCACCTGGCTGGGCCAGTTCGACATGGTGTGCGTCAGCGGCAGCCTGCCGTCCGGCGTTAGCCCGGAAGCGTTCACCGACTGGATGACGCGCCTGCGCAGCCAGTGTCCGTGCATTATTTTCGACAGCAGCCGTGATGCGCTGGTTGCCGGTCTCAAAGCCGCGCCGTGGCTGGTGAAGCCAAATCGTCGCGAACTGGAGATCTGGGCTGGCCGTAAGCTGCCAGAATTAAAAGATGTGATAGAAGCTGCCCATGCGCTTCGCGAGCAGGGTATTGCTCACGTAGTGATTTCCCTGGGGGCTGAAGGGGCGCTGTGGGTTAACGCGTCTGGCGAATGGATCGCCAAACCGCCGTCGGTTGAAGTTGTTAGCACCGTAGGCGCCGGGGATTCGATGGTTGGCGGCCTGATTTACGGCCTGCTGATGCGCGAATCCAGTGAGCATACCTTACGTCTTGCCACCGCCGTTGCAGCCCTGGCCGTGAGCCAGAGCAATGTCGGCATTACCGATCGTACCCAGTTGGCCGCGATGATGGCGCGCGTTGACTTAAAACCTTTTAACTAACAGCAGGAGAGGAATAATGAAAACGCTGCTGATTATTGACTCCGGTCTCGGACAGGCTCGTGCCTATATGGCGAAGACCCTGCTGGGAGCGGCGGCGAACAAAGCACATCTGGACATTATCGATAACCCGGGCGATGCCGAACTGGCGATTGTGCTGGGCGATAGCATTCCGGCGGACAGCGCGCTGAACGGCAAAAAGGTGTGGCTGGGCGATATTAATCGCGCGGTAGCCCATCCCGAGCTGTTCCTGAGCGAAGCGAAAGGTCACGCCACGGTCTACAGTGCCCCTGTCGCGGCGGCCCCGGCTGCGGCTGCGGGTCCAAAACGCATTGTGGCGATTACCGCCTGCCCGACCGGCGTTGCCCATACCTTTATGGCGGCTGAAGCCATTGAAACCGAAGCGAAAAAACGCGGCTGGTGGGTAAAAGTTGAAACGCGCGGCTCGGTTGGCGCAGGCAATGCGATCACGCCTGAAGAAGTGGCGGAAGCCGATCTGGTTATCGTTGCGGCGGACATCGAGGTAGATCTGGCGAAGTTTGCCGGTAAGCCGATGTACCGCACCTCTACCGGTCTGGCGCTGAAGAAGACGGCTCAGGAGTTTGATAAAGCGCTGGCTGAAGCCAAACCGTATCAGGCGACCGGTGCAGCGAAAACAGCTACCGAAGGGAAAAAAGAGTCTGCGGGCGCGTATCGTCACCTGCTGACCGGCGTTTCCTACATGCTGCCGATGGTGGTGGCGGGCGGTCTGTGCATCGCGCTCTCCTTTGCGTTCGGTATTACCGCGTTTAAAGAAGAAGGCACCCTGGCGGCTGCGCTGATGCAGATCGGCGGTGGTTCAGCGTTCGCGCTGATGGTGCCGGTGCTGGCGGGCTTTATTGCCTTCTCTATCGCTGACCGTCCTGGCCTGACGCCGGGTCTTATCGGCGGTATGCTGGCGGTGAGCACCGGTTCCGGCTTTATCGGCGGTATTATTGCCGGTTTCCTGGCGGGTTACGTCGCGAAGTTGATTAGCTCGAAGCTGAAGCTGCCGCAGAGTATGGAAGCGCTGAAACCGATTCTGATCATCCCGCTGATCTCCAGCCTGGTGGTCGGTCTGGCGATGATTTACCTGATTGGTAAGCCGGTTGCGGGCATCCTGGCGGGTCTGACCCACTGGCTGCAAACCATGGGCACCGCTAACGCGGTTCTGCTGGGGGCGATCCTCGGCGGCATGATGTGTACCGACATGGGCGGTCCGGTGAACAAAGCGGCGTACGCCTTTGGCGTTGGCCTGCTGAGTACCCAAACCTACGCGCCGATGGCGGCGATCATGGCAGCAGGTATGGTGCCACCGCTGGCGCTGGGCCTGGCGACCATTATTGCCCGTCGTAAGTTTGATAAGGCGCAGCAGGAAGGCGGCAAAGCGGCGCTGGTTCTGGGTCTGTGCTTCATCACCGAAGGTGCGATACCGTTCGCCGCGCGCGATCCAATGCGCGTTCTGCCGTGCTGTATCGTGGGTGGCGCGGTAACCGGTGCTATCTCGATGGCGGTTGGCGCGAAGCTGATGGCGCCGCACGGCGGTCTGTTTGTCCTGCTGATCCCTGGCGCAATCACGCCGGTGCTGGGCTATCTGCTGGCGATCGTTGCCGGTACGCTGGTGGCAGGCTTGTCTTACGCGGTGCTGAAGCGTCCGGAAGCGGAAGTCGTGGCAAAAGCAGCGTAATAAAGGTATCGGGTGGCGGCTTCGCCTTACCCGACCGACAAAAAAAGCCGGGTTGCATTATGCACCCGGCTTTTTTTATGCCGCCTGTTCAGCGGTTTGCTGTGCCTTCAGCCAGGCAATCTCTTCCGCCCAGATATCCGGGTTGATGGTTTCCAGCACCATCGGAATACCGTCGAAACGGGCGTCCTGCATAATAAAGCGGAACGCATCGTGGCCAATATTGCCTTCACCCAGGCTGTGGTGGCGGTCCACGCGGCTGCCGAAGGCGCTTTTCGCATCGTTCAGGTGCATGCCGCGCAGGTACTGAAAGCCTACGATACGCTCGAACTCATCGAAGGTATTTTTGGTGGCCTCGGTTGTGCGCAGGTCATAGCCGGCGGCAAAGGCGTGACAGGTATCAATGCACACCCCCACGCGAGATTTGTCTTCCACGCCGTCAATAATCGCCGCCAGATGTTCGAACTTAAAGCCGAGGTTGCTGCCCTGACCGGCGGTGTTCTCAATCACCGCGGTGACGCCTTTGGTTTTATCCAGCGTAATATTGATGGACTCCGCAATGCGCGCCAGGCAGGCGTCTTCGTCAATCTGCATCAGATGGCTGCCGGGATGGAAGTTCAGCAGCGTCAGCCCCAGCTGTTCACAGCGCTGAACTTCATCAAGGAAAGCGTCGCGGGATTTTTCCAGCGCCTCTGCAACCGGGTGACCGAGGTTGATCAGGTAGCTGTCGTGGGGAAGGATTTGGCCAGGCCCGTAGCGGTATTTCTCACAGGCGGCTTTGAAGTCATCAATCACCTCAGCGGTGAGCGCTGCGGCGCGCCACTGGCGCTGGTTTTTGGTGAACAGGGCGAAAGCGGTCGCCTCGATTTCGGCGGCGCGAACGGCGGCATTCGCAAGGCCACCTGCAGCGCTAACGTGCGCTCCAACATATTTCATAAAGGGACTCCTGTTAACCCGAAACGCTTATGATAGCGGGTTAACAGGAGAAGGATGTAGTGGTTTATGCCATCAGGCTGTGAACCGCGAGGTTGATCGCGCCGCCGCCCACAATCAGCCAGATGAACAAGACCAGCGCCATCAGCAGCGGTTTGGCACCGGCTTTTTTCAGCGCGCTGACGTGAGTGGTCACGCCCAGAGCTGCCATCGCCATCGCCAGCAGGACGGTATCCAGCGTCACCAGCATGTCCACAACGGCTTTCGGCAGCAGGTGGAAGGAGTTGAAAATCGCCACCACGATAAACAGGATCGCAAACCACGGAATGGTGATTTTGCTCTTCTCATTGCCGCCAGCAGGCGCCAGCTGTTTGACACGCGCGGCCAGGAAAATCAGGAACGGGGCCAGCATCATGACGCGCAGCATTTTGGCAATCACCGCTGCGTTTTCCGCTTCCGGGTTGATGGCGTGGCCCGCCGCGACAACCTGCGCGACTTCATGCATGGTCGAACCGATATAAATGCCGTAGGTTTCCGGACTAAACCAGTGAGCAACCAGCGGATACATAGCCGGGTAGAGGAAAATGGCCAGCGTACCGAAGATCACTACCGTCGCCACCGCCACGGTCACTTTGCTGGCTTCTGCTTTGACCACCGGTTCTGTTGCCAGCACCGCTGCTGCACCGCAGATGCTGCTCCCCGCGCCGATGAGCCAGCTGGTGTGCTTATCGAGACCAAATACCTTCTGGCCGATAAAGCACGCCAGTAAAAAGGTGCTGGTCAGCGTCAGGACGTCGATGGCGATCCCGCTGACCCCGACATCCGCAATCTGCGAAAAGGTGAGACGAAAGCCGTAAAGAATAATCCCCAGGCGCAGCAGATGCTGCTTGGCGAAGATCACGCCGCCGTCGCAGGATTTCCATATATGGGGATAAACGGTATTACCCACTACCATGCCGAGCAGAATAGCCAGCGTTAATGCACTAAAACCTGCGCCCGCGACGGCCGGAATGCTGCCGCCCCATAACGCCACGCCGGTAATCACGGCGCTAAGCGCAAGACCCGGCACGAAGTGCCACACTGTACGATGATGTTGTAAGGTGAGTTCTGACATAACCTTCTCCTTTGTCTGGCTAAAGGTTACGGCGTGCTGGCTTAAAAATAAAATTGATTATATATTTATAATTAATCTATATAAGTGGTAAACAACCATGCACATTACGTTGCGTCAGCTGGAAGTCTTTGCCGAAGTGCTGAAAAGCGGGTCCACAACCCAGGCCTCGCAGATGCTGTCTCTCTCTCAGTCGGCGGTCAGCGCCGCGTTAACCGATCTCGAAGGTCAGCTGGGCGTACAGCTTTTCGACAGGGTAGGGAAGCGTCTTGTCGTCAATGAACATGGCCGTCTTCTGTACCCCCGTGCGCTGGCGCTGCTGGAACAGGCCGTTGAAATTGAACAACTGTTCCGCGAAGACAACGGCGCGATCCGGGTGTACGCCAGCAGCACCATTGGCAACTATATTCTGCCTGAGGTCATCGCTCGCTACCGCCGGGATTTCCCGACCCTGCCGCTGGAGATGAGCGTGGGCAACAGCCAGGACGTTATTAACGCGGTGATCGATTTCCGCGTGGATATCGGCCTGATTGAAGGGCCATGCCACAACGTGGATATCATTGCTGAACCCTGGCTTGAGGATGAGCTGGTGGTGTTTGCCTCACCGGCTTCTTCTTTATTACAGGGGCAGGTGACGCTGGATCGGCTGGCTCAGGCGCAGTGGATCCTGCGCGAGCAAGGTTCCGGCACCCGTGAAATTGTTGATTACCTGCTGCTGTCGCATCTGCCGCAGTTCCAGCTGGGCATGGAGCTGGGAAACTCAGAGGCCATCAAGCACGCGGTGCGTCACGGTCTCGGGATCAGCTGTCTTTCGCGGCGCGTCATTGCCGAACAGCTTGAGACGGGGTCATTGGTCGAAATTCCGATTCCGCTGCCTAAGCTGATACGCACGCTGTGGTGCATTCACCATCGGCAGAAGCATCTTTCCAGTTCTCTGCAGCGTTTTCTGCGCTATTGCGAGATGTAACCTTCCCCTCACCCTGACCCTCTCCCCAAAGGGGAGAGGGGACGACCCTATTTCTGCTTTACTTATAATCCTGGCCGAGTCATGAAGCTCTCTTATAACTGGGTATTTCTGCCGGAAGGAACGCAGATCGTCTGCTACAATCGCGCCTCATTTAATAAATGGACAGCATTTTCACATGGTTTCAGAAACTAAAACCACAGAAGCGCCCGCGCTACGTCGCGAACTCAAGGCGCGTCACCTGACGATGATCGCGATTGGCGGTTCAATCGGTACAGGTCTTTTCGTTGCCTCTGGCGCAACGATTTCGGCAGCAGGCCCGGGCGGGGCGCTCTTCTCATATATCCTGATTGGCCTGATGGTGTACTTCCTGATGACCAGCCTGGGTGAACTGGCTGCATACATGCCGGTTTCCGGTTCGTTCTCCACCTACGGTCAAAAATACGTTGAAGAAGGCTTCGGCTTCGCGCTGGGCTGGAACTACTGGTACAACTGGGCGGTCACTATCGCCGTTGACCTGGTCGCCGCGCAGCTGGTGATGAACTGGTGGTTCCCGGATACCCCAGGCTGGATCTGGAGCGCCTTGTTCCTGGCCGTCATCTTCCTCCTGAACTACATCTCCGTGCGCGGTTTTGGCGAAGCGGAATACTGGTTCTCTTTGATAAAAGTGGCAACCGTCATCATCTTTATCGTCGTCGGTGTGGCGATGATCGTTGGTATTTTCAAAGGGGCTGAACCTGCCGGGTGGAGTAACTGGACGATAGGCGATGCGCCGTTTGCCGGTGGATTCTCGGCGATGATTGGCGTGGCGATGATCGTTGGCTTCTCCTTCCAGGGGACCGAGCTTATCGGTATTGCTGCCGGCGAGTCCGAAAACCCGGAGAAGAACATCCCGCGCGCGGTGCGTCAGGTGTTCTGGCGTATCCTGCTGTTCTACGTGTTCGCGATCCTGATTATCAGCCTGATCATTCCGTATACCGATCCGAGCCTGCTGCGTAACGATGTGAAAGACATCAGCGTCAGCCCGTTCACGCTGGTCTTCCAGCACGCTGGCCTGCTCTCTGCGGCGGCGGTGATGAATGCCGTGATCCTGACGGCGGTGCTGTCTGCGGGTAACTCCGGCATGTACGCCTCAACCCGTATGCTTTACACCCTGGCCTGCGACGGAAAAGCGCCGCGCATATTCGCCAAACTGTCTCGTGGCGGCGTGCCGCGTAACGCGCTGTACGCGACCACGGTGATTGCGGGTCTGTGCTTCCTGACCTCTATGTTCGGCAACCAGACGGTTTACCTGTGGCTGCTCAACACCTCCGGTATGACGGGCTTCATCGCCTGGCTGGGCATTGCCATCAGCCACTACCGCTTCCGTCGCGGCTACGTGATGCAGGGTCATGACCTGAACAACCTGCCGTACCGCTCAGGTTTCTTCCCGCTGGGGCCGATTTTCGCCTTCATTCTGTGCCTGATTATTACCCTGGGGCAGAACTATGAAGCTTTCCTCGCGGATTCCATTGACTGGGGCGCAGTGACGGCCACCTACATTGGTATTCCGCTGTTCCTCATCATCTGGTTTGGTTACAAACTGACGAAAGGAACCCGCTTCGTTCCCTATAGCGAAATGGACTTCCCGGAACGATTCAAACAATAACCGCACTTCCTCTCGTTTAGCCCGCTCACTCGAGCGGGCTTTTTTATGGGCCGGTTAGAAGCTGTAGGTCATGCCAACGGTATAGCGTCGGCCATCCAGCACGGTGTCGTACGTATCGTAATCAATCTGCTTATCCAGCACGTTATACACACCGGCGGTAACCAGCAGGTTTTTGTTCGCGTTGTAGCGCAGGCCTACATCAACCTGGGTGTAGGACGGCGTGCCCTGGGACATTGACGTACGGCTCAGGTACTCAGAGGTTTTTCCACGCAGGTTCAGACGGCTCCAGAAGCCGACGTCGGCTGTCGCCTGCCAGTCCAGAGTGGTGTTGAACATGTGTTTCGGCATTTTATTCAGCGGCTTGCCGGAGAACTGGCCGCTCTTCTGCTCGGATTCCGTATAGGTGTAGTTTGCGGTCCAGTTCACATCGCGCGTGATTTTCCAGCCGAAGGAGGACTCCACGCCGCGCATGTTGGCTTTGTCCACGTTGACGCGATCGCTCACGAAATCATAGCTGTGATCGCCAATCGTACAGGCGGGATCGGCGCTGCTGTTACAGCGGCGAACTTCAGTAATTTTGTCTTTGAAGTCGGTATTAAACAGCGTCACGCCGGCATTAAGATTGTCGTTATTATCCCAGAGCAGGGCGATCTCTTCGCTCAGGCTCTTCTCTGGTTTCAGGTCCGGGTTGCCCACGATGATACCGTCGAGGCGCCCGCCACCGGTTACCTGACCCCAGTTGGCAGAAGACTGACGCAGATCCGGCGCACGATAGCCCGCAGAAACTCCGCCTTTCAACGTCCACTCATCGGCCAGGTGCCACACGCCGTAACCGCGCGGCGTCCAGTTGGTACCGTAGTTTTGGTCTTTATCCATACGCAGGCCGCCGGTCAACGTAAAGCTTTCCGTCATTGACCATTCATCTTCGGCAAACAGTGCCCAGCTCCAGCGCGTCAGTTTGTTCAGGCCGTCAGCCGCTTCAAGCTGATTGCCGTTGTCGCGCAGTTTCTCATAGCGATACTGCCCGCCGAGGGTCAACGTATGATCGCCGAGGAAGATCTGGTTCTGGTTGTTGAAGGTGGTGTTATAGGATCGCATTTCACGATCCGGGTTATTCGTCTCTTCCTGCTGAATATAGCTGGTGGTATTGAAGTCGCTGTAATAACCGCTGTGTGTCAACGAGTAGGTCGTATGCTCATAGCGCGTGTCGCTTTTAGCGTTCGGCGTACAGGTACTTCCGCGGCAGGTTTCAGCGGCTTTCGACATCCCAGGGGTGCTGTTCCTGTCCTGAAGCTCGCGGGCAAAGTCGAGGTCGAAATCATTTTTCTCGTCCGGCGTGAAGTTCAGCGTAATACCGCCGTTCCGCATTTTCTGCTCGTTATAGCCGTTCACAATTTTATCTTCAGCGCGGCGCGACAAAAGCCCCGTCACTTTTGCGCCAAGCAGCCCGTCGATCAGGGGGCCAGAAGCGTAGGCGTTGGTCTGGAAGATATCGCCGGAATCATTATTTTCCTGGAAGGTTGCATCGCCATGCAAAGAACCGGTCCAGGCTTTGGTGTTCGAAACTTTTTTGGTAATGACGTTGATGACGCCACCCATTGCATCAGAGCCGTAAAGTGAGGACATCGGGCCGCGGATGACCTCAATGCGCTCAATGGACTCCAGCGGCGGCAGCCAGCCTTGTTCAATGCCCGAGTTATCGCTGTTTGGGCGCGTGCTTCGCGTACTGACGCGCTTGCCGTTCACCAGGAACAGCGTGTACTGAGAGGCCATGCCGCGAATGCTGATATCACTGCTACTTCCGCCGCCGGTGACGACGACGCCTGGCACATCTTTTAGGGCATCGGTGACGTCACGGTACGCCTTATCTTCAATCTGCTGTTTTGAAATCACAGAGATGGAGGCGGGGGCATTCTGAATTTTTTGTTCAAAACCCGTTGCGGTGACGACAACGGTGTCCTGATCGGCTGCGTAAGCAAGCGGGGGGAGAGTGGCGACGCCAACGGCGATCGCGAGAGCCTTAACGCGAGGTATAGTCATTTGTACATTCCGTATAAAAATGAAAAAACTCCATCGGGATAACCCTGAGAACTGTATGTATTTGTCTTGTAAGAACTCTTTGTGATGGAGAAGAGCCTGGAATTGTACAAAAGAATGTAGAATTGTAAACACAAATGATAATTGAAATCATTTGTGTTTGATTAAAGCGTAAGGAAAATATTCTGGATTCAAGAGGATAGGATTATGTAAATCAGGGAAGGGGATAAGCCCGGCAGGCGTGATGCTGCCGGACAAAAAGGAGCTTATGTGAACAAATGCTCCGCATGGAAGCGGAGATGATCCTCAATAAAGGACGCCATAAGGTAATAGCTGTGGTCATATCCCGGCTGAATGCGCAGCGTCAGCGGCCAGTCCTTCTGGCGCGCGGCTTCCGCAAACACCGCGGGCTGTAGCTGCCCGGCAAGGAACTGATCCGCATCACCCTGATCGATAAGCGTAGGGATCGCCTCCCCCGCGCGGCTTGCCAGCAGCAGCGCGCAGCTGTCCCATTCCTGCCATTTTTCAACGTCTTCACCCAGGTAATGGGTAAAGGCTTTCTGGCCCCACGGCACCTGCGTCGGGTTCACAATCGGCGCAAACGCCGACACGCTGGTATATTTCCCTGGGTTTTTCAGCGCCATGATTAATGCGCCATGTCCGCCCATGGAGTGTCCGCTGATGGCGCAGCGGTCGCTCACCGCAAACTCCGCCTGAATCAGCGCAGGCATCTCGTCGCGGATATAGTCATACATGCGGTAGTGGCTCGCCCACGGCTGCTCGGTGGCGTTGAGATAAAACCCTGCGCCTTTGCCCAGATCGTATCCGGCATCGTCAGCCACATCGTCACCGCGCGGGCTGGTGTCGGGCATCACCAGCGCAATGCCGAGCGCGGCTGCAATGCGCTGCGCGCCTGCTTTGGTGGTGAAGTTCTCGTCGCTGCAGGTCAATCCAGACAGCCAGAACAGTACCGGCGGCTTAACGCCCGCCTCGGTTGGCGGCAGGAAAATGCTGAACGTCATGGAACAGTTCAGTGCGGTGGAGTTGTGCCGCCAGCGCTGCTGTCGACCTTCAAAACAACGATGCTCTTCGAGCAGTTCCATGCAGGGCTCCTTAATGAGGATACATATTCATAAAATCCATAATACAGAGTTTTCATTGACCTGTGAGCAACTTTCACTTTCCCCTCGCGGCCAGATGCTGCATCATAAATTTACTTTTCTTTAACAATTGGAGCGATCATGGCGCTGCGTATCGCGCTCAGCGGATTTGTGGTTCTGGGGGTGGCAATGGGGATAGGGCGCTTTGCCTTCACGCCCCAGGTGCCGCTGATGATTGCCGCCGGGCAACTGACGCTGACCAGCGCGGGTCTGGTGGCGGCGATGAACTATCTGGGCTACCTGGTGGGGGCCTGGGATGCCATGCGCGCGCACCGCTTCGTGGAAACACGTCTCTGGCTGGGCATCTCAGGCGCCGTGGCGCTGACATTACTCTCTGCGGCGGCGGATAACGCCGTCGTTCACGGCCTGCTGCGCTTTGTTATCGGCTGCATGAGCGGCTGGTCTATGGTACTGATTGCCGCCTGGACCAACGAGCGGCTGGGGCAGCTGGGTAAACCGGGGCTCAGCGCGGCGGTCTTTGCCGGGCCGGGCGCAGGTATCGCCCTCAGCGGACTGCTCGCCGTCTATATTCAGGCGAGGTCACTCTCTGCCGGAGCCGCCTGGCAAATCTACGGCGTGCTGGCGCTGGTGCTTATTGCGCTGGTAGCGAGATATCTGCCGCGTTCGGGCCAGCTTCACCGGCCAGGCACCGCGCCGGAGCCGCTGGTGCTGACGGCGGATGTAAAGCGTCTGGTCTGGAGCTATAGCCTGGCGGGGTTTGGCTATATCCTTCCGGCGACCTTTTTATCGCAGATGGCGGCCGTGCGTTTTCCCGGCAGCCTGTTTGCCCAGTTTGTCTGGCCACTGTTCGGGATTGCTTCCGTCGTGGGTATTGCGCTCAGCATCCTTCTTCGCCATACCTCAACGTCCCATCGCAGGCTGGCTATTGTGCTGTGGCTGCAGGGTGCTGGCGTGCTGGCGGCCTGGCTGCTGCCGGGTATTGGCGGCCTGCTGATCGGTGGGCTGCTGGTGGGCGGCGGGTTCCTGTGCGCCGTGCAGCTTTCTCTTTTGTACGGACGCGAGCTGGCGCCAAACCACACGCGCTATATGGCGGGACTGCTTACCACGGGATATGCCATCGGCCAGCTGGTTGGCCCGGTCACCTCGGCGCTATCCACGTGGCTTACGCACCGGCTGGAGCCTGCGCTGGGGCTGGCGGGCGTCGCGCTGTTCGTCGGCGGGGCGCTGGTCTGGAACCGTCAGGCTGAAAGGCAATAGCAATTGCAATAATTATCGTCGTGAATACTGGATTATGTGCGCCGCCTCACGCACAATGAGCGCACACTTTTGCCACAACGAGGGCAGAAGACGCCACACCTGCAGGAGAAAATAATGCCATCACTCAGTAAAGAAGCTGCCCTGGTCCACGAAGCTCTGGTTGCGCATGGTCTTGAAACGCCACTGCGTCCACCGGTTCAGGAGTTGGATAATGAAACCCGTAAGAATCTGATTTCCGGGCATATGACCGAAATCATGCAACTGCTGAATCTCGATCTGAGCGATGACAGTCTGATGGAGACGCCACATCGCATCGCGAAAATGTACGTCGATGAGATTTTCTCTGGCCTCGATTACGCGAACTTCCCGAAAATCACCGTCATCGAAAACAAGATGAAGGTCGATGAAATGGTGACGGTACGCGATATCACGCTGACCAGCACCTGCGAGCATCACTTCGTGACTATCGATGGTAAGGCGACGGTGGCCTATATTCCGAAAGATACGGTGATTGGGCTCTCCAAGATCAACCGCATCGTGCGTTTCTTCTCTCAGCGTCCGCAGGTACAGGAACGTCTGACGCAGCAGATCCTGATCGCGCTCCAGACCCTGCTGGGGACCAACAACGTGGCGGTTTCCATCGACGCGGTACACTACTGCGTGAAAGCGCGCGGCGTTCGTGATGCGACCAGTGCAACCACCACCACGTCGCTGGGCGGTCTGTTTAAGTCGAGCCAGAACACCCGCCAGGAATTCCTGCGCGCGGTGCGTCACCACAACTAGTCAAACAGGGCAGGAACCATGGAGCGAAACGTCACGCTCGATTTTGTACGCGGCGTCGCGATCCTCGGTATTCTCCTGCTGAATATCAGCGCCTTCGGTCTGCCGAAGGCTGCTTACCTCAATCCCGCCTGGTACGGTGATATCACTCAACGTGACGCGTGGACGTGGGCGATCCTCGATCTCTTTGCGCAGGTTAAATTCCTGACCCTCTTCGCGCTGCTTTTCGGCGCAGGACTTCAGCTATTACTCAAGCGCGGCACGCGCTGGATCCAGTCGCGTTTAACGCTGCTGGCGATCCTGGGCTTTATTCATTGCCTGCTGTTCTGGGACGGCGATATTCTTCTGGCCTATGGGCTAGTCGGGCTGATTTGCTGGCGTCTTATCCGCGATGCGCCCGGCGTAAAAAGCCTGTTCAACACCGGCGTGATGCTTTATGTCATGGGGCTTGCCGTACTGCTGCTGCTGGGCCTGATTTCCGGTGAATCGACAAACCGCTCCTGGATCCCCGATGCCGCGAACCTCCAGTATGAGCAGTTCTGGAAACTGAAAGGGGGCACCGAAGCTATCAGCAATCGCGCGGATATGCTGGGCGATAACCTGATCGCGCTGGGCGCGCAGTACGGCTGGCAGCTGGCGGGAATGATGCTAATGGGCGCATCGTTGATGCGCACCGGCTGGCTAAAAGGCGAATTCAGCCTGCGTCACTATCGCCGAACCGGGGCGTTACTGGTATTGCTCGGCGTGCTGATTAACCTCCCGGCGGTGGTTGCGCAGTGGCATCTCCACTGGGATTACCGCTGGTGCGCTTTCCTGCTGCAGCTGCCGCGCGAGCTGAGCGCACCGTTCCAGACCATTGGCTATGCGGCGTTGATGTATGGCTTCTGGCCGCAGCTCTCCCGCCTGTGGATCGTCAGTGCAGTTGCCTGCGTTGGGCGTATGGCGTTAAGCAATTACATTTTGCAGACGCTGATTTGCACCACGCTTTTCTATCGATTTGGCCTGTTTATGAAATTCGACCGTCTGACGCTGCTGGCGTTTGTTATTCCGGTCTGGATTGTTAACCTGGCGTTTTCCGTTATCTGGCTCCGTTTCTTCCGCCAGGGCCCGCTGGAATGGGTATGGAGAAAATTAACCGCACATGCTTCGGGTGTATCATTGTCTAGAACATCCAGATAACGATCTGGATCACAATCATTAACAAAATGGATGTAAACGTTTTCATCCGTGTGAGCTTCTTCACGTAGTCCCCCCTCTCTCGCTGCCAAAATAGCCACCTTGCTAAACACAGGGGGTGTCTGTGAGTTGCTGCAATCCTTTGAAGGATGGTGAATATGATCACCATTCGTGACGTCGCCCGCCAGGCGGGCGTTTCTGTTGCTACCGTCTCTCGCGTGCTGAACAACAGCGCGCTGGTCAGCCCTGAAACCCGTGAAACCGTAATGAAAGCCGTGACCCAGCTGGGGTACCGGCCAAATGCCAATGCGCAGGCGCTGGCCACGCAGGTCAGCGATACCATCGGCGTGGTGGTGATGGATGTTTCAGATGCGTTCTTCGGCGCGCTGGTTAAGGCGGTGGACGTTGTCGCCCAGCAGCACAATAAATACGTGCTGATCGGCAACAGCTATCACGAGGCGGAAAAAGAGCGTCATGCCATTGAAGTGCTGATCCGCCAGCGCTGTAACGCCCTGATTGTCCACTCAAAAGCCTTGAGCGATGAAGAGCTGGCCGGGTTTATGGAACAGATCCCCGGCATGGTGTTGATCAACCGGATTGTGCCGGGCTACGCGCACCGCTGCGTAGGGCTTGATAACGTCAGCGGCGCAATGATGGCGACGCGGATGCTCATCAACAATGGCCATCAGCGTATCGGTTTTCTGGCCTCCAGCCACTCGATTGAAGACGACGAGATGCGTCGTGAAGGGTGGCAGAATGCGTTGAAAGAGCACGGCATTGTGCCGCCTGAGAGCTGGGTAGGAACCGGAACGCCCGATATGCAGGGCGGGGAGGCGGCAATGGTTGAGCTGCTGGGCCGTAACCTGCAGCTATCCGCGGTATTTACCTACAACGATAGCATGGCGGCCGGTGCGCTTACCGCACTGAAAGACAACGGTATTGCGGTGCCGCAGCATTTATCGCTGATTGGCTTCGATGATATCCCTATTGCCCGTTACACCGACCCGCAGCTCACCACGGTGCGTTACCCGATAGCGTCCATGGCAAAACTGGCGACGGAGCTGGCGCTACAGGGGGCGGCTGGGCTGTTAGATCCGGATGCAACACACTGTTTCATGCCGACTTTAGTGCGTCGTCATTCGGTCGCCGTTCGGCAAATTGTGGCTCCGATCACTAACTGATTACATGGTGTGATGTAACCGTTTTCAATCTGTGAGTAAATTCACAGTATCTTAACAATGCGCTGACTATGATGTCAGCGTTTTAGGGGATGAAACGCTATGTAACGGTGATTATTCACTTTCACTATAGCCAACGTGCCGCAAACAACGAATAAAACGCATTTCTGGAGCGTTACCGAACACGGAAGATAGAAATTTTATAAGTGAACTTCGGCGATCAGTAACGTTTTATTAACACCTGCCCGCCGACCGTTATTCACAAGAACTACCCTGCATAAAAAAAACCGGAGATACCATGAATAAGAAGGTGTTGACTCTGTCTGCTGTAATGGCAAGCATGCTTTTTGGTGCAGCAGCGCACGCTGCGGATACCCGTATTGGTGTGACAATCTATAAATACGACGACAACTTCATGTCTGTTGTGCGTAAAGCTATCGAGAAAGACGGTAAATCAGCGCCAGACGTGCAGCTGCTGATGAATGACTCCCAAAACGACCAGTCCAAACAGAACGACCAGATTGACGTTCTGCTGGCAAAAGGCGTGAAGGCACTGGCCATCAACCTGGTTGACCCGGCAGCAGCAGGCACCGTCATTGAGAAAGCGCGTGGCCAGAACGTGCCAATCGTCTTCTTCAACAAAGAACCTTCTCGTAAGGCGCTGGATAGCTACGACAAAGCGTTCTACGTGGGTACTGACTCCAAAGAATCCGGCATTATCCAGGGCGACCTGATTGCCAAACACTGGGCGGCGAACCCGAACTGGGACCTGAACAAAGACGGTCAGATTCAGTTCGTTCTGCTGAAAGGCGAACCTGGCCACCCGGATGCTGAAGCACGTACCACTTACGTTATCAAAGAGCTGAACGACAAGGGCCTGAAAACCCAGCAGCTGGCGTTAGATACCGCCATGTGGGACACCGCTCAGGCGAAAGATAAGATGGACGCGTGGCTGTCCGGCCCGAACGCGAACAAAATCGAAGTGGTTATCGCCAACAACGATGCGATGGCAATGGGTGCAGTAGAAGCGCTGAAAGCACACAACAAATCGTCCATTCCTGTCTTCGGCGTGGATGCGCTGCCGGAAGCCCTGGCGCTGGTTAAATCTGGTGCGATGGCCGGTACCGTTCTGAACGATGCCAACAACCAGGCGAAAGCCACCTTCGATCTGGCGAAAAACCTGGCCGACGGTAAAGGTGCTGCTGACGGCACCAGCTGGAAAATCGAAAACAAAATCGTTCGCGTACCTTACGTGGGCGTAGACCAGTCCAACCTGGCTGAGTTTATCGGTAAATAAGTTCGTCGTACTGTCTCCACTGGGCGCAATTCGTTGCGCCCTTTTATAACGCGATATGCGAGGCCAACAAGGTATAATTATGGTCAGCACAAATACTCAGTCGTCTGGTGAATACTTGTTGGAAATGACCGGTGTCAATAAGTCTTTCCCCGGCGTTAAGGCACTCGATAATGTTAATTTAAAAGTGCGTCCTCACTCTATTCATGCCCTGATGGGGGAGAACGGTGCGGGTAAATCAACATTATTAAAATGTCTTTTTGGGATCTATCAAAAAGATTCTGGCAGCATCCTTTTTCAGGGGAAAGAGATCGATTTCCATTCAGCGAAAGAAGCGCTGGAAAACGGTATCTCAATGGTTCACCAGGAACTGAACCTGGTACTGCAGCGCTCGGTTATGGATAATATGTGGTTGGGACGTTATCCAACCAAAGGTGTCTTTGTCGATCAGGAGAAAATGTATCGCGACACCAAGGCCATCTTCGACGAGCTGGATATTGATATCGATCCGCGCGCCCGCGTGGGAACATTATCCGTATCCCAGATGCAGATGATCGAAATTGCCAAAGCGTTCTCCTACGACGCCAAGATCGTCATCATGGATGAACCGACCTCATCCTTAACGGAAAAAGAGGTTAACCACCTTTTTACCATTATTCGTAAGCTGAAAGATCGCGGCTGCGGTATTGTCTACATCTCGCATAAGATGGAAGAGATCTTCCAGCTGTGCGATGAAATCACCATCCTGCGCGACGGCCAGTGGATTGCCACTCAGCCGCTGGAAGGGCTGGACATGGACAAGATCATCGCCATGATGGTTGGCCGCTCCCTGAATCAGCGTTTCCCTGACCGTGAGAACAAACCGGGTGAAGTGATCCTTGAGGTGCGGAACCTCACGTCGCTGCGCCAGCCGTCCATTCGCGACGTCTCCTTCGACCTGCACAAAGGTGAAATTCTGGGGATAGCAGGGCTGGTCGGCGCGAAACGTACCGATATCGTGGAAACCCTGTTTGGGATCCGTGAAAAATCGGGCGGCACCATCACCCTGCACGGAAAGAAAATTAATAACCACAACGCCAACGAAGCCATTAATCACGGTTTTGCGCTGGTGACGGAAGAGCGTCGCTCGACGGGTATTTACGCCTATCTGGACATTAACTTTAACTCGTTAATTTCGAATATCCGTAACTACAAAAGCAAAATTGGCCTGCTGGATAATTCCCGCATGAAGAGCGATACCCAGTGGGTGATTGACTCCATGCGCGTGAAAACGCCGGGTCACCGTACGCAGATCGGTTCGCTCTCGGGCGGTAACCAGCAAAAAGTGATTATCGGCCGCTGGTTGTTAACCCAGCCTGAAATTCTGATGTTGGATGAACCGACGCGTGGTATCGATGTAGGTGCAAAATTTGAGATATACCAGCTGATTGCCGAGCTGGCCAAAAAGAATAAAGGGATCATTATTATTTCTTCCGAAATGCCGGAATTGTTAGGGATCACAGACCGTATTCTGGTTATGAGCAATGGTCTCGTTGCCGGTATTGTTGACACCAAAACGACTACGCAAAACGAAATTTTGCGTCTTGCGTCTTTGCACCTTTAAGATCAGGGGCTCCTCATGAGTGCGTTAAATAAAAAAAGTTTTCTCACTTATCTGAAAGAAGGCGGTATTTACGTTGTTCTTTTAGTGTTACTGGCCATTATTATTTTCCAGGACCCTACGTTCTTAAGTCTGCTGAACTTGAGTAACATTCTTACGCAGTCCTCCGTACGTATTATCATCGCGCTCGGCGTGGCGGGCCTTATCGTCACCCAGGGTACTGACCTGTCCGCAGGGCGTCAGGTGGGTCTGGCGGCGGTTATCGCCGCGACCATGCTGCAGTCGATGGAAAACGCCAACAAGGTGTTCCCGGAAATGGCAACGATGCCGATTTTCGTGGTGATCCTGATCGTCTGCGCCATCGGTGCCGTCATTGGCCTGATTAACGGCATCATCATTGCTTACCTGAACGTGACGCCATTCATCACCACGCTGGGTACGATGATCATCGTTTACGGTATCAACTCCCTGTACTACGACTTCGTAGGCGCGTCGCCTATTTCGGGCTTCGACAGCGGCTTCTCGACGTTCACGCAAGGGTTTATTGCGATGGGCAGCTTCCGCCTGTCGTACATCACCTTCTATGCGCTGATTGCGGTGGCCTTCGTCTGGGTGCTGTGGAACAAAACCCGCTTCGGCAAAAACATCTTTGCTATCGGCGGTAACCCGGAAGCGGCAAAAGTCTCCGGCGTTAACGTTGCCCTGAACCTGCTGATGATTTACGCGCTCTCCGGTGTGTTCTACGCCTTCGGCGGGATGCTGGAAGCGGGCCGTATCGGCTCCGCCACCAACAACCTCGGCTTTATGTACGAACTGGATGCGATTGCGGCCTGCGTGGTGGGCGGTGTCTCCTTCAGCGGCGGCGTGGGTACCGTGCTCGGCGTGGTAACCGGTGTGATCATCTTCACCGTTATCAACTACGGCCTGACCTACATCGGCGTGAACCCTTACTGGCAGTACATCATTAAGGGCGCCATCATCATCTTCGCGGTTGCGCTGGATTCACTGAAGTACGCGCGTAAGAAGTAAGCTCATTAAGAATGAAAAGGCCCGCTCACGTAGCGGGCTTTTTTTTGCCCGGTGGCGTCCAAAGTCGGGTGGCGGCTTCGCCTTACCCGACCTACACGAAAATCCGCCCCGTAGGCCTGGTAAGCGCAGCGCCACCGGGCAGGACCCCGCACCGGAGTAAACAGTTCTATTTCTTCTTCTGTATTTCCAGCAGCTGCTCCGGCGTTACCGCCGGATAACCCTGCGCATCTTCCGGCACCTCGTGCATCGTTGGAATCGGGACCAGCGGGCCTAAAAAACGCGGTTCGCGTTTGAAGAGATAGAGATCGGCCAGGGCGCCAAAGCGGGCGCCAAACTCGCGCACGCGCACGCTCAGCATGTCTTTTGGTGACGGCACGGCGTAGCACTGGGCCTGAATCCCCATGTGCAGGGCGATGAACAGCGCGCGCTCGCAGTGGAAGCGCTGGGTGATGATGATGAAGTCGTTAGTGTCGAATACTTTACGGGTGCGCACGATGGAGTCCAGCGTGCGGAACCCGGCATAGTCAAGCACGATATCCGCCGGATCGACGCCAGCGGCAATCAAATCTTTCCGCATGGTCACCGGTTCGTTATAGCTCTGCAGCGCGTTATCGCCGCTCAGCAGCAGGTAGTTCACCTTGCCGCTGTTGTAGGCGTTCAGCGCGCCCTGAATGCGGTAGCGGTAATACTGATTGATAACGCCGGTGCGGTAATACTTGGCGGTGCCGAGCACCACGCCAACCTGACGGTAGGGGAGATCCTGGAGGTCATCAAAAATATAGGGTGCCGTTTTCCAGCTCATCCAGCGGTCGAGGCCCAGCACGATCAACAGCAGTATGCCGACCAGGACAGACAGGCTGTAAAAAACGCGCTTTAACATGGAGATGGCTCGTTCGTGGATGAAAGTTCACTCAGGCTACTGTACCCGCCTGGTTAGCGCAAGAAACGGTGAATCAACTGAGGGCTTTTTCAGCAAACGGGCGGGCATTTCTGCCCGCCGGAAGGTCAGGCAAGCAGCACGCGGTCAATTGTCGTGCAGCCCAGCGCTTTCAGCGTGGCGGCGGTAGCGTCCCACTGGATCAGCGGTGCATCGGCTTTTTCGGCCAAAATTGCGCGTTGGATATCAGGATAGTCGTAGCCGTTCAGGCTCAGCAGGTTGAGTGCGCCCTGCAGCGGCGGGAGCGTCGGGTTGAACGCGGCGTTCTCCGCATAGCTGCCGGTGAAGATGCGGCCATCGCGGCACTGCAGCGCCACGCCGCTCGGTGATTTGCTGTACGGCGTGTGGCTCTGGTTGGCGGCGGTGATAGCGGCCTGGCTCAGGTCATCGCCGGACAGGGCGAAACCGTGGTCCTGCGCGTCCATCAGCAGCGTTTTGATCTCAAGATCTTTCGGGCCGAAGGCATCCGGCAGATAGTCGCCCAGCGTGTGCGGCTCGCGGCCCGGCAGATTGATGCGCAGCTGCAGGCCGCTGTTCAGCTCGTTCATAAACTGGCGGCAGTGGCCGCACGGGGTGTAGTTAACGGTGATGGCGCTCAGCGCTTTTTCACCGCGCAGCCAGGCGTGGCTGATGGCGCTCTGCTCGGCGTGGACGGTTTGCTGCATCGTCGCACCCAGGAACTCCATGTTTCCACCGAAGTACCAGGTTCCGCTTACGCCGCGTGCAATCGCACCGACGTTAAAGTGGGAGAGATCTGCGCGGGCGCAGGAGGCGGCCAGCGGCAGGAGTGCGAAAGCCAGCGCGTCTTCGTCCAGTCCCGCTGCCTGTTTAAGCGTCGCGACCTGCTCCGCCGTCAGCAGGGCGGGGAAATGTGCATCCGCCAGAACCGGAGCCAGGGCTGATTGCAAATTCTCTGCGAGCTGGGCGAAAGCAGTTTGAAAACGTGGATGCATGGCGTGTGCCTCATAAAGGTTAATGGATCGGTAGTGTACGGAGCCGATGGGGCTTTATATGTGATCCACTTCTCATTATGTATGCAACTTATGAAAACAAAATGAAATTTGCGCGACGCATCGCAAATTTTAGCCCATCACCGCCAGAATAATCGGGAACACAAACGGCGCGATCAGGGAGGTGATAATCCCGCAGATCACCAGCGCCAGCGAGCTAAACGCCCCTTCCTGATAATCCACCTCTGCGCAGCGCGCGGTGCCCAGCGCGTGTGATGCCGTGCCCATGGCCAGACCGCGTGCGGCTTTGGTGCGGATCTTCATCAGATTCAGCAGGGTATGGCCAAATACCGCGCCCAGGATACCGACGAAGATCACGCACATGGCGCTGATGGCCGGAATACCGCCGATGCTGCCGCCCACGGCCATTGCGATAGGCGTGGTAACGGACTTCGGCAGGATAGACGCCGCAATTTGCGGCGACGCGCCCATCAGCAGCGCCACCGAGGTTCCGGTAACCATCGCCACCAGGCTACCGATAAAGCAAATGGTAATGATGGACTTCCAGCGGGCGCGGATCTGGTGCAGCTGTTCATATAAAGGAAACGCCAGCGCCACAACGGCAGGCTGCAGCAGGTCGTTTAAAATTTTGCTCCCGGCGAAATAGCGTTCGTAGGGAATGCCGGTAAGGAGCAGGAAAGGAATAATCACCACCATCGCCACCAGCAGCGGGTTGAGCAACGGCATTTTGAAACGAATTGCGAGTTTACGCGCGGCAAAGAACACCACCAGGGTTAACGGCAGCGACCACCAGATATTGGCCATCATTTTTTTGTTTTCTCCCCGACCACTTTGCGTTCGCCATGCACAATATGCGAACTCCAGCTCACCACCAGGAAAACCACCAGCGTACTGACCGCGCAGGAGACAACGATCGGGCCGAACTGCGCTTTGAGCACGTCGTAGTACTGCATGACCCCGACGCCGATGGGCACGAACAGCAGCGCCATATAGCGGATAAGGACGAAGCAGCCGGGGTTGACCCACTTCGCGGGCAGAACCTGCAGCGCCAGCAGCACGAACAGGATCAGCATGCCGATAATGCTGCCGGGAATGACGATCGGCAGCAGCGAGGCGATAAAGATCCCGGCGTACAGGCAGGCGTAAATCAGGACGAATGCGCGCAGATATTGCCAGACGGTGTTTAGTGATTTGCTCATGGTGAAAGTCCTTGATGAAACGCATTCATCATACAATTAAACCCAGAAATGTGCCACGGATCACATCATGAATTTTGAGCATACCAGACATTCCTGAATGGAACGTTGGGCATTTCCCCAAATGGACAGGCTTCGTTTTACATGCCAGTATTTGTTTTATATATGAATCAATTGATTATGCATCTCGACGCAGGAGCGCCTCATGCCGTCTATCATCATTAAAACCGCCGACGAGCTGGCCAGACAACGCCATGCCGGCGAGCTGTTAGCCTCCGTCTTTACCATGTTAGACGGATTTATTGCCCCCGGGGTCACCACCATGGCGATTAACAACCGTGTGGAGGATTTTATCGTCAATACGCTGCGTTCCCGCCCGGCCAGCAAAGGACAATATGATTTTCCGTACGTGCTGAATACCTCCGTCAACGAGGTGGTGTGCCACGGCATTCCCAAAGAGTCGGAGCACCTGAAGTCCGGTTCCATCGTGAACGTGGATATCACCCTTGAGAAAGACGGCCTGATAGCCGATTCCAGTAAAATGTATCTCATTGGCGACGTCTCGCCGCTGGCGCGCAGGCTGGTGAAGAAAACCTACGAAGCCATGTGGAAAGGGATCGAGGCGGTGAAGCCCGGCGCGACGCTGGGAGACATCGGCCACGCCATTCAGTCACATGTTGAAAGCAACGGCTACAGCGTGGTGCGCGAGTATTGCGGCCACGGCGTGGGCAAAGAGATGCACGAGGAGCCGCAGGTGCTGCACTACGGTAGGCCCGGCGAAGGTGCGGTACTGAAGGAAGGCATGGTGTTTACCATTGAGCCGATGGTCAACCAGGGCGACAGCCGCATCAAAACTAAAAAAGACGGCTGGACGGTGGTCACCCGCGATAAAAAACTGTCCGCGCAGTGGGAGCATACTATCGCCGTCACCGCCGACGGCTACGAAGTCCTGACGCTGCGCCCGGACGAGACGCTGCCGAATTAACCGCCGGGCTTTCAACCTACCTGGAGAGCGGCTACTATAGCGCGTCTTTTTTCACAGGTACTCTGAATGCGTGTTTTACTGGCCCCAATGGAAGGCGTGCTCGACTCCCTCGTGCGCGAGCTTCTGACCGAGGTAAACGACTACGATCTCTGCGTGACGGAGTTTTTGCGCGTGGTCGATATGCTGTTGCCGGTAAAATCGTTTTACAGGCTCTGCCCGGAGCTGCATAACCAGAGCCGAACCTCCTCCGGCACGCTGGTGCGCATCCAGCTGCTGGGCCAGTACCCTGAATGGCTGGCGGAAAACGCCGCCCGCGCCGTTGAGCTGGGTTCTTACGGCGTCGATCTCAACTGCGGCTGCCCGTCGAAAATGGTGAACGGCAGCGGCGGCGGGGCAACGCTGCTGAAAGATCCGGAACTTATCTACCGCGGCGCGAAGGCGATGCGTGAAGCCGTACCGCCGCATCTGCCGGTCACGGTCAAAGTGCGCCTGGGCTGGGACAGCGACGCGCGGCAGTTTGAAATTGCCGATGCGGTGCAGCAGGCCGGCGCCACCGAGCTGGTGGTGCACGGACGTACTAAGGAAGACGGCTATAAAGCCGAGCGTATCAACTGGCAGGCAATCGGCGAGATCCGCAAGCGGCTCACCATTCCGGTTATCGCCAACGGCGAAATCTGGGATTACGACAGCGCGCAGGCCTGCATGAAAGAGACCGGGTGCGATGCGGTGATGATTGGTCGCGGCGCGCTGAACGTGCCAAACCTCAGCCGGGTGGTGAAATATAACGAACCGCGCATGCCGTGGGCTGACGTGGTAACGCTGCTGCAAAAATACAGCCGTCTGGAAAAGCAGGGCGACACCGGTTTATATCATGTTGCGCGTATTAAGCAGTGGCTCAGCTATTTGCGAAAGGAATATAGCGAAGCGCTAGGATTATTCCAGGAGATCCGCACGCTGCAGACGTCCGCGGATATTGCGCGGGTGATCCAGTCAAAATAATAAGCGTTAATTTGCTCACACTTTTTTAAAATAGAAAACGATGCATGTTTTCAAGGTGGCGTGACGGTGGTAAGGTGCCACTGTTTTCAACGCAGGATTGTTACTGGCTAACAGGCAAAACCTAAGCGTTTCACAGCATTAACCGCTGTGGAGCGCTTAGGTTTTTTTTTGCCTGTCATTTATGCAGGAGAGACATTTGGCCTAACGCTATTTGCTGGAATGAATAATCAAAACACGACGGGAAATAGAAAAATTTCCCGCGACCGGTTACGCACTAAATACTCAGTTACAGGTTGCTATTATGACAAATAAAAATAATCTCTGTGCGCTTGCCTTATTGGCGATATCGCCTTTTTCGATGGCGCAGGACTGGAACGGAACGGTATTAGGTTTTGAAGCCCCGCCGGATCCGATTTTAGGCGAGATGCTCGGCATTCGTAAAATCCTTAACGATAACGGTTTTACCTACAATCTCGGCTACCTGAATGAGATCGGCTGGAACGGCGGCGGCGGTTACAACCACGATTCCCACGTGGCCTATATCGATCAGTTTGCGCTGACCTTCAATCAGGATCTCGAGCGCTGGACGGGCATCCCCGATGCGCGTATTGAGGGGAACATCGTCAACCGTAACCACAATGACGATCTCACCACCAAACGGGTGCAGGATCCGCGCGTGAATTTTAACGACCTGACCCAGGAGAGCTGGGGCGGGCAGTCCATTACCCGTCTGGGCTGGCTGACGTTTGCCCGCAGCTTTGACGACCGGCGCCTCACCTGGCGCATTGGGATGATGAACAAGGTGCAGACCTTCGACCAGATCATCCCGTGCGACTTCCAGCTGCTCACCCAGTGCGGCGGAAAATCGGCCAACTCGCTCACCTGGAACAACTGGAACGTTCACACCTGGGGCACCACGCTGGAGTATAAGGTAACGCCTACCGTCACCTTAAAAGGCGGGGTGATGGAGCAAAACCCGGAGGCCTCCAGCCGTAGCCACGCCTGGAGCTGGTCGACGAAGGGCAGCAAAGGGGTATTGCTCCCGGTTGAAATCGAAGCGCGGCCGCTGGTTAACGGCCTGCCGGGTGCGTATAACCTGGGCGTGGTGTTCACCAACGCGCCGCAAACCGATCTCTACCGCGGAAAATCCGGCGGGGCTGGGGCGAGCGATCCGGACGGATTTGAAAAACATAACCGCACGTGGTTCATGTATGCCGGGCTGAACCAGCAGATCACGCAGCACGAGGACGATCCGAATCGCGGGTTGAGCACCTCTTTCAGCATGAGCCTTGCGGATCAGAGCACTAACTACATGCACCAGGTTTACGCCGCCTCGCTGCGCTATCGCGGGCTGTTTGACGCGCGCCCGGAAGACTGGATTGGCTTCGGGCTGACCTGGATTGATATGAGCAGCCAGTACGCCCGCAGCCAGCGCTATATGAACAGCCTGAGCGGCGTGTCGGACTATAACGATCCGGCGTATCACCCGGTGCCGGGCCATTCCCTGAACGGGGAGTTTTACTATCGCTTTCGTCCTGTGTCGTGGCTGGAGCTGCAGCCGGGCATTCAGTACTGGCACCATCCGGGCGGCGTATCCCGCACTCAGGATGCCTGGGTTACGGAGCTGAAAACCGTCGTCACCTTCTAGCAAGTACGATCTGCGTCACGTTTTTACTCGTGGTGCATTGAGGCTACGAATGAAACTGATAGAGTGCCATAACTGGATTGTTACTGCTTCGGCAGGCAAAACCTGATTTTCTGGCTTCTGCCGGAGGTCAGGTTTTTTTGTTTCTGGAGTTCCGATGAAAATCGCCAAAATTCTTAATAATAATGTGGTGGTTGTTCTGGACGAGCGCGGGCGCGAACAGGTGGTGATGGGCCGCGGGCTGGCCTTTCAGAAGCGCGTGAATGACGCGCTGGACACCGCGCTGATTGAAAAGGTGTTCGCGCTTCAAAGCGACGAGCTGGTGCGTCGACTGGGAGAGCTGCTGAGCCAGATCCCGCTGGAGGTAATGACCACCTGCGACCGCATTATCGGGCTGGCGGCGCAGCGGCTGGGCAAGCTGCAGGACAGTTTGTATATCACCTTAACCGACCACTGCTACTTTGCGATTGAACGCCAGAAGAAAGGGCTGGCAATCAAAAACGTGCTGCTGTGGGATATCAAACGTCTCTATCCGAAGGAGTTTGAGCTGGGGCAGGAGGCGAGGGCCATTATCGCCAGACGCCTGAACGTCGAGCTGGCAGAGGACGAAGCGGGGTTTATCGCGCTGCATCTGGTCACCGCGCAGCTGAACAGCGAAATGCCGGAAGTGATGCACGTGACGCGCGTCATGCAGGAGATCCTGCAGCTGGTGAAGTATCAGCTGCAGCTGGAGTACGACGAAGAGTCGCTAAGCTACCAGCGTTTTGTGACACATCTGAAGTTTTTTGCCCAGCGGATGCTGACCCGCACCGTGGTGGAAGATGACGATGTCTCGCTGCATACGGCGGTAAAAGACAACTACGCGAAGGCGTGGAAATGCGCCGAGAAAATCGCCCTGCACCTGAACAAAAGCTATCAGCGTGAGCTGACAACCGAAGAAATTATGTTCCTCGCCATTCATATTGAACGGGTGAGAAAAGAGGGGCGTTAAGCCTCAAATCTGGATTGTTACTGCATAACGCAGGCAAAACCTGAGCGCGGCCTTCGAAAGGAGGACGCCCTCGGGTTTTTTTATTTTTATACTCAGTCAACAGGTGCCTGCGGGCATCGGATGTAAGGAAATCGAGATGGAATACCAGGCTTTAGCGAAGGATATTCTCGGCCACGTTGGCGGAAAAGAGAACATTGTTAGCCTCGTGCACTGCGCGACCCGGCTTCGCTTCAAACTGAAAGAGAACCAGAAAGCGGACGCCGAAGGGCTGAAGAAAAACCCGGGCGTGATTATGGTGGTCGAAAGCGGCGGCCAGTTCCAGGTGGTGATTGGTAACCACGTACACGACGTCTGGCAGGCGGTACGTAAAGAGGCCGGGCTCACCGACGACGCGCCGGTGGTGGAAGAGAAGGGCGAAAAGGGTAACCTGCTGGGCCGCCTGATCGACATCGTTTCAGGGATTTTCACTCCGTTTATCGGCATTCTGGCGGCCTCCGGGATCCTGAAAGGTCTGCTGGCGCTGGCGGTAGTCTGCGGCTGGCTCACTCCTGAAAGCGGCACCTATAAAATCTGGTTCGCCGCGAGCGACGCGCTGTTCTTCTTCTTCCCGCTGGTGCTGGGCTATACCGCCGGGAAAAAATTTGGCGGCAACCCGTTTATTACCATGGTGATCGGCGGGGCGCTCACCCACCCGATGATGATCGCCGCCTTTAACGCCAGCCAGCAGCCGGGGGCGGTTTCCGAGGCGTTTCTCGGCATACCGGTGACCTGGTTCAACTACAGCTCGTCGGTGATCCCGATCATTCTCGCCGCGTGGGTAAGCTGCTGGCTGGAAAAGCAGAGCACCAGGCTGCTGCCGTCCTCAATGAAAAACTTCTTCGCGCCGCTGATCTGCTTAGGATTAACCGTGCCGCTGACCTTCCTAGTGATTGGCCCGCTGGCGACCTGGCTCAGCCAGCTGCTGGCCAACGGCTACCAGTGGATTTACGTCCTGGCACCGTGGCTGGCGGGGGCGGCGATGGGCGCGCTGTGGCAGGTGTGCGTCATCTTCGGCCTGCACTGGGGGCTGGTGCCGCTGATGATTAACAACCTGGCGGTGCTGGGCCATGACTCGATGCTGCCGATGCTGCTGCCCGCGGTATTTGGCCAGGTCGGCGCGGCGCTGGGGATCTTCCTGCGCACCCGCGACGCGCGTCAGAAAATGCTGGCCGGCTCGTCCGTGACGGCGGGTATTTTCGGCATCACCGAACCGGCGGTGTACGGCGTTAACCTGCCGCTGCGCCGTCCGTTTATCTTTGGCTGCGTGGCGGGCGCCGTCGGCGGCGCGATTGTCGGCTTCAGCGATACCCACGTCTACTCTTTCGGCTTCGCCAATATCTTCACCATCGCCCAGATGATCCCGCCGGGCGGCGTAGACGCCACGCTGTGGGGCGGCATTATCGGCACCGTGGTGGCGCTGGTGCTGAGCTGCGGCCTGACGCTGGTGGCGGGGATGCCGGGGCCGACCGCGCCGGAGACGGCGATGGCCGTGGGCGAAAATGACGTGCTCTCCCCGATGACAGGCACGGTGCTGGCGCTTGACCAGGTGCCGGACACCACTTTCGCCAGCGGCCTGCTCGGCAGCGGTGCCGCCATCATTCCATCCGATAACAGGGTGATTGCGCCGTTTGCCGGTGAAGTCGCTTCTTTGTTCCAGACCAAGCACGCCATCGGCCTGCTCAGCGACAGCGGAATTGAAGTGTTAATTCACGTGGGCATCGACACCGTGAAGCTCGACGGCAGGCCGTTTACCGCCCATGTCAAAGTGGGCGACAAGGTGCAGCCGGGCGATCTGCTGCTGGAGTTTGACCGTCAGGCGATTATCGATGCCGGATACGACCTGGCGACCCCGATTATTATCAGTAACAGCGACGAGTATCGCGAGGTGGCGACCGTGGCGGCAACGTCCGTGACCGCCGGTGCACCGTTACTCAGCGTAAGCCATTAATAACAGGAGAACGTGATGAAAACTTTCCCGGATGATTTTTTATGGGGCGGCGCGGTTGCAGCGAACCAGGTAGAAGGCGCTTATCTGGAGGATGGCAAAGGGCTGTCCACGTCTGACGTCCAGCCGCAGGGGGTCTTCGGCCCGGTGGTGGAGCGCGTCCCGGGGGACAGCGGCATCAAGGATGTGGCCATCGATTTCTATCATCGCTACCCGGAAGACATCAGGCTCTTTGCCGAGATGGGCTTTAGCTGCCTGCGCGTCTCCATTGCCTGGACGCGTATCTTCCCGAACGGCGACGAGCAGGCGCCAAACGAGGCGGGCCTGGCGTTTTACGATAAGCTGTTTGACGAGCTGGCCGCGCACGACATCACGCCGCTCGTGACGCTTTCGCACTATGAGATGCCGTGGGGGCTGGTGAAGCAGTACGGCGGCTGGGGCAGTCGTCAGACTATCGGCTTCTTTGAGCGCTACGCCCGCACCGTCTTTACGCGCTACAGGGAGAAGGTGAAGCTGTGGCTGACCTTCAACGAAATCAACATGTCCCTGCACGCGCCGATGACCGGCGTGGGCCTGCCGGAAACCAGCAGCAAGGGCGAAGTTTATCAGGCTATCCACCACCAGCTGGTGGCCAGCGCGCTGGCGGTGAAAGCCTGCCATGAGATTATCCCCGATGCCAGAATCGGCAACATGCTGCTGGGCGGCCTGATGTACCCGCTCACCTGCAAGCCGGATGACGTGCTGGAAGCGCTGCAGGAGAACCGCGCCTGGCAGTTCTTCGGCGACGTGCAGTGCCGCGGCGCGTACCCGGGCTATATGCTGCGCTTCTTCCGCGACGGCGGGATTGAGATTGATATCACCGACGCCGACCGCGAGGCGCTAAAATCCACCGTCGATTTTATCTCGTTCAGCTACTACATGACCGGCTGCGTAACGACCGATGAAGAACTGAACCAGCAGGCGCGCGGCAACATCCTGAGCATGGTGCCCAACCCGCATCTGGCAAGCTCCGAGTGGGGATGGCAGATTGATCCTGTTGGCCTGCGTACCCTGCTGAACGTGCTCTGGGATCGCTATCAGAAGCCGCTGTTTATCGTCGAAAACGGCCTGGGCGCGAAGGACAAACCGGACGCGGACGGCGTGGTGCAGGATGATTACCGCATCAGCTACCTTAACGACCATCTGGTGCAGGTGCGTGAGGCGATTGACGACGGCGTTGAGGTGATGGGGTACACCAGCTGGGGGCCGATCGACCTTGTCAGCGCCTCTAAAGCGGAACTGTCCAAGCGCTACGGCTTTATTTATGTCGACCGTGACGACAGCGGAAAAGGCACGCTAGCCCGCAGCCGCAAGAAAAGTTTCCACTGGTATAAAGAGGTGATTGCCACGAAGGGGGCATCGCTGAAAGCCTGATAAGGGACGCTGCCCGGCGCAGAGCCGGGCAAATAAATCAGAAAATCATCTTGAACACGCCGGTCACCACCAACAGCCCTATCAAAAATATAATCAAAATGATCCACAGTAATATTTTCATTCCTTTCTCCTTCTCATGTATGTCCTGAATAAGTGTAGCAGCGGATTTATAATTGGTGTGAATGCATTGAATTCATTCATTATCATTGGGAATAATTTTCTGATTATAAAAATGTATGACAATTTGCGGATTGCCACGCGTTACTAAAAAATAGAACGGCATCAAGCGTAATTTGCGCCTTTATTTTTTTGAGTTTATGGCGTAATGAAACGTTCTTTTCTTTTATCTCTGAGTGCTCCCCTCGTCTTTATTCTGGCCGCCTGCGCGCCGGAACATTCCACTGTCACATCCATTAAAACCCAACCCACGGCGGCGTCGGTAAATACGCGGCTAAGCCGAACGGACTGGCCGAAAAACGAGTGGTGGAAAGACTACAGCGATCCCGAGCTTAATTCGCTGATAGCGAAAGCGTTGAGCGATGCGCCAGATATGCAAATTGCCCGGCAGCGCATTACGCTGGCCGAAGCGCAGGCAAAGGCCATCATGGCGGCTGACGGCCCGCAGATCGATTTTTCCGCCGATGCCGAGCGGCAGAAAATGTCGGCAGAGGGGCTGATGGGGCCCTTTGCGATTACCGATCCGGCAGCCGGCACCACCGGGCCGTGGTACACCAACGGCACCTTTGGCCTGACCGCGGGCTGGGATCTCGATCTTTGGGGCAAAAACCGGGCGCAGGTAGAAGCCCGTATTGGCAAGGTTAACGCGCAAAAAGCGGAGCTGGAGCAGACCCGCCAGCTGCTTGCCAGCAGCGTCGCGCGGCTTTACTGGGAGTGGCAGACCCAGGCCGCCGTGGGGGATATCCTCGTGGAGATTAAACGCGAGCAGGAGAATATTATCGGTGCCGACCGCGAGCTGTATCAGCACGGGATCACCTCCTCGGTTGAAGGCGTTGAAACTGACATCAATGCCAGCAAAACGGAAGAGCAGCTGGCTGAAGTGAAAGGCAAAATGAAAGCCGTCGAGGCGCGTCTGGAGGCCTTGACCAACAGCCCTTCAATGAAGCTTACGCGCCGCGCGTTACCGACAGTGGAAGCGGCATTGCCGTCCGCGCTGGGCTACGAACTGCTGGCTCGCCGCCCCGATCTGCAGGAAGCGCACTGGTATATTGAAGCCTCCATGAGCGAGGTGGATGCCGCTAAAGCCGCCTTCTACCCCGATGTGAACCTGATGGCGTTCCTCCAGCAGGATGCCCTGCACCTGAGCGACCTGTTTCGATCTTCCGCGCAGCAAATGGGCGTAACTGCCGGACTGACGCTGCCGATTTTCGACAGCGGCAGGCTAAACGCCAACCTGGATATTGCCCAGGCGCAGAGCAATCTTTCTGTGGCGAACTACAACAAAGCGGTGGTCGATGCCGTTAACCAGGTGGCGCGTGCGGCCAGTGAAGTGGAAACCCTGACGGCAAAAAGCCAGCAGCAGCAGAAGGTCGAAAAAGACGCAGCGCGCGTGGTGGCGCTGGCACAGGCACGCTTACGCGCCGGGATCATTGCAGGCTCCCGCGTCAGTGAAGCCAACATTCCGGCGCTTAAGGAGCGTATTGCCGGGGTGATGCTGCAGGGGCAGTACGTCGATGCCTCGCTGCAGCTGACGTCCGCGCTGGGTGGCGGCTATCATCACGGCTAAAAGCGGGCATTATCTATACTTACCTCTTTGCACATTTTCAGGAGGTGAGTATGGCTCGAGTGGCAATCGTAACTGCATCGGATTCCGGGATCGGCAAAACCACGGCGCTGATGCTGGCTGAACGCGGGTTTGATATCGGCGTAACCTGGCATTCTGATGAGAAAGGCGCGCTGGAAACCTGCCGCGAGGTTGAAGCACGGGGGCAGCGCGCAGAGGCTATCCAGCTTGATTTGAGCACCCTGCCGGACGGCGCCAACGCCATTGAAACGCTGGTTGCGCGGTTTGGTCGGCTGGACGTGCTGGTCAATAATGCGGGCGCGATGACCAAAGCGTCATTTCTCGATATGCCGTTTGACGAATGGCGAAGCATTTTTACCGTTGACGTTGACGGTGCCTTTCTCTGTTCACAAATTGCCGCCCGGCAGATGGTGAAGCAGGGGGAGGGGGGACGGATTATCAATATCACGTCGGTGCACGAGCATACGCCGCTGCCGGACGCCAGCGCCTACACTGCGGCGAAGCATGCGCTCGGAGGGTTGACCAAATCCATGGCGCTGGAGCTGGTTAAGCACAAGATTCTGGTGAACGCCGTTGCGCCTGGGGCCATCGCCACGCCGATGAACGATATGGATGACAGTGAAGTGAAAGAAGGCTCGATGCCGTCAATCCCGTTAGCAAGGCCGGGGCACACCAAAGAGATCGCCAGCCTGGTGGCCTGGCTGTGCGACAGCGATGCCAGCTATACGACCGGGCAGTCGTTTATCGTCGACGGAGGGTTTATGCTGGCGAATCCGCAGTTTAAGCCGGAGGGATAGGGAACTAAAAACCCCCTCTCCCTGTGGGAGAGGGCCGGGGTGAGGGCATCAGGCCGCACTCACTCCTCATCCCGTCTCTTCTCTCTGTGCCGCATCCACAGCCGCACCCCAATCACCGCCACGACCACCAGAATCAGCCACGCCCAGTGCTTGATATGCTGATCCAGATTATGCATCCACGGGCCAATCACCTCGCCGCCCACGTAGCCGAGGGTTGTAAAGATCAGCGCCCAGGCGATCGCGCCGATAATATTCAGCGGCAGGAAGATTTTGGGCGGCAGGCGGCTGGCGCCGATCAGAATCGGCCCGATAATGCGAAAGCCGTACATAAAGCGGGTGCCTATGACGAACAGATAGGGATGGCGCTGGATAAGCCGCTGAGCGCGATTGATTTTCTTCTGATGCTTAGCGAAACGCTTGAGCAGCGTTGGCCCAAAGCGTAGCCCGAGAAAGTAGAGCAGCTGATCGCCAATCATGCCGCCCAGCGCGACGGCGGCCACCACCAGGGGGAATTTCAGCAGTCCCTGATGCGCCGCGACGCCACCCAGCAGCGTGATCGTTTCGCCTTCTGCCACGCTGCCAATCACCAGCGCGGCGTATCCATATTGTTCAATAAGTCCGTTGATATCCATTACGTCTGCGTTGTCTCCCTCAGCGTGTCTCCTTTAATCATATACCCCATGAATCAATAACAGGACAATCAACGGAAATTTCCCACTGTACAGAAAATAATCTACAGCCTGCATTATACTTAGGGTATCGCTGACGGGCCGACAACAAGGGGGCGCTATGAACCATGTCTGGGGACTCTTCTCCCATCCCGATCGTGAAATGCACGTAATCAGAAGCGAGAACGAAACGGTCGCGCATCACTACACGCACCATGTGCTGCTGATGGCAGCGGTGCCGGTCATCTGCGCGTTTATCGGTACAACACAAATCGGCTGGAACTTTGGTGATGGCACCGTAATTCAGCTCTCCTGGTTTACGGGGCTATACCTTGCCATTCTGTTTTACGGCGTGATGCTCGCCGGGGTGGCGGTGATGGGGCGGGTTATCTACTGGATGGCGCGCAACTACCCGCAGCGCCCGTCGCTCGCCCACTGTATGATTTTTGCCGGATACGTCGCGACCCCGCTGTTTTTAAGCGGCATTGTCGCGCTTTATCCACTGGTCTGGCTGTGCGCGCTGATCGGTACCGTGGCGCTCTTTTACACCGGATATCTGCTGTATCTGGGCGTTCCCACCTTCCTGAATATCAATAAAGAAGAGGGCCTGAGCTTCTCCAGCTCGACGCTCGCCATTGGCGTGCTGGTCCTGGAGGCGCTACTGGCGCTGACGGTTATTCTTTGGGGTTATGGATACCGTCTTTTCTAAGCTCACTGCATTGCTGGCGCAAATGCCAGCAATGCAGCATCTGTTCACGATTCTCCGCTGGCGACAACGCACGGTGACCGCTATGATGCCGAAGCCAGCCTGCGTTTTCCGTCGACGCAGGCGGTGTACGTATAACGTGCGTGAATAATTATCAGAAGTCTCACCATGCTGAAATTCCGAGTTTCATTACTTAGCCTGGCGCTTATCCTGGGGGCATCCGCTGCCGCTCCAGCGTTCGCCAAAACGCCAGCCGTGACTACCGCCGCCGCGCAGCCGCAGATTGCGTCCGGCAGCGCGATGATTGTCGATCTGAACACCAACAAGGTGATCTACGCCAGCCACCCGGATCTGGTGCGCCCGATTGCCTCTATTACCAAATTAATGACCGCGATGGTGGTGCTTGATGCACGGCTGCCGCTGGATGAAAAGCTGAAGGTGGACATCAGCCATACGCCGGAGATGAAGGGGATATACTCTCGCGTGCGCCTGAACAGTGAAATCAGCCGTAAGGATATGCTGCTGCTGGCGCTGATGTCGTCAGAGAACCGCGCGGCGGCAAGCCTGGCGCACCATTACCCGGGCGGCTATGACGCCTTTATTCGCGCCATGAACGCCAAGGCCAAATCGCTGGGGATGACCAATACCCGCTACGTAGAGCCGACCGGGCTGTCGATTCATAACGTCTCAACGGCGCGCGACCTGACGAAGATGCTGATTGCCAGCAAGCAGTATCCGCTGCTCGGCCAGCTCAGCACCACGCGTGAGGACATGGCGACCTTCTCTAATCCTGCGTACACGCTGCCGTTCCGCAATACTAACCATCTGGTGTATCGCGAGAACTGGAATATCCAGTTAACCAAAACGGGCTTCACCAATGCGGCGGGCCACTGCCTGGTGATGCGCACCGTGTTTAACGGTAAGCCGGTGGCGCTGGTGGTGATGGATGCCTTCGGCAAATACACCCACTTCGCGGATGCCAGCCGCCTGCGCACCTGGATTGAGACGGGAAAAGTGCAGCCGGTTCCGGCCGCGGCGTTGACCTATAAAAAGCAGAAAGCGGAACAGATGGCGACGGCGCAGAACGACTGAGCCGTTAGCGCGCTGATGCCCTCACCCCGGCCCTCTCCCACAGGGAGAGGGAGTAAACACTAAAAACGGTAACCCAGGTTACCGTTTTGCTTCTATTCCGGCAGCGTCCAGTCACCGTCGTTGAGCGGGCGCTGCATTATCAACGTATCTCGCCAGTCACCTTTCTTGTAGCCCACGCTTCGTAGCTGACCCACGACTTCAAATCCGTGCTTTTTATGTAGCCGCAGCGAGCCTGCATTGTTATTGCCATCACCCACCACGGCAATGATCTGCCGCCATTGACCTTGCTCGCATCGCGCGATCAGGGCATCCATTAACGTGGAGCCAAATCCGCGCCCGGTGGTGCTGGCATCTACGTAAATTGACTCTTCAAGGGTGTAGCGATAGGCATGGCGTGGACGATAGGGCGTGGCGTAGCAGTACCCGACGACAATCCCCCGGTACAGCGCCACCAGCCACGGCAAGCCGTGCTCAGCAACGCTTTTCATCCGCTCACGCATTTCATCGACGGTTGGGGGAACTTCCTCGAACGAGGCACGTCCGTGAAGCACGTGCCAGGCATAAATAGCCGAGATGGCATGCGCATCGTCGGGAAGGGCATCGCGCACTTCCACTTCGGTTTCGGATAAAACATCAACAGCCGACATGATGTGCCTGCTCCTCGTCATGGAATGCCGAAGAAACGTTTCTCCGGCGACAGGCACCTAATCTAGTACGTTTGAGGCGTGCTTAACAATCTCTTAAATTTGGCTATAGGAATTAATCAGCAGCTTGCGTATTGTGCTGCTCCGATTCCTCGCTCTCTTTCCAGTATTTCTTCCGCGTTGTCTTACCAATGCCGGGATTCATACTGTTTGTAGGGTCATTCTCCCGATAAAACCGCTTAAGCGTTTCCGGTGCCTTATAGAGATGGCCCACGTTATGTTCCGCCGGGTATTGCGCACCGCGCTCGCTGAGCAGGGCCAGCATCTGCTCTTTCAGCGCGTGCGGGTCAACGCCTTTCTTGACGATGTAATCCTGGTGGAAGACGTAGCACATAAAGTGTCCGTAATAGAGCTTGTGCACCAGCTTGCTGTCAATCTCCGGCGGCAGGTGTTCAAACCATTCGGTATCGTTACGGCGCAGGGCAATGTCCAGCGCCAGAATGTCCTCCACCTCTTCAGAATGAACGGCCTGATAGCGAATGGCGGCACCGGCCGCGGCGAAGCGGTGCAGGAAGGCCTTGCTGCCCTCCTCAGGCGTACAGGCAAAGAAATCCCCGTCGGCGTTCTTGAAAAATTCGGTCAGCCAGCTTTGTGCTTCAGCAATCCCGTCTCCGGCCATCTTCAGCAGCAGGTGGTGTTCATACCTATCGCGCCAGGTTTTCATCCGCTCCGGTAAGTGCGCGGGAAAAACGTTGCCCAGCTTCTGCATAAAGCGGTCGGTAAAGTGCGGCTTAAACAGCGACACTTTGTCGAGCATTGCGTCGGTGCGGCCCTTCATGGTGAAGAAGAACGGCATTTTGTCGGTGCCGAGCTTGTCGATCATCAGGAAGGTGTCTTTGCCGTAGCGCTCGGCAATATCGTAAATGTCCCGATGCATATACTCGCCCGCCACCGGCAGATGGGTAAACTCGCCCAGAATATGGCGGCGGATCTCGGTCAGGACCTCGGGCTGATTGGTGCCGATGTAAAACACCTGCTGTTTTTTCTCTGCCGGGAAGGTATCCAGGCGCACCGCAAAGACCGCGAGTTTTCCCGCGCAGCCGGAAGATTCGAACAGGCGGTCCGGGTCAGCGTTATAGCGCGCCGGGGTGTCGGCGTCGATATCGCGCACGCGGGTGACGTAGTCGTGATCGTGCGCGTGGCGGCCGTCGTGCTGAACGTCCTCGTCCTTCACGCGGTCATCGTCAAGCTTGCTGAGGATCTGCTCTGGCGTCACGCCGAGATCGATGCCCAGATGGTTCACCAGCGTCAGCTTGCCGTTTTCATCGATCCGCGCAAACAGCGACATCTCGGTGTAGGCCGGGCCGCGCTGCACCAGCGAGCCGCCGGAGTTATTGCAGATCCCGCCGATCACCGAGGCGCCAATACAGGACGAGCCGATCACGGAATGCGGCTCGCGCCCCAGCGGCTTGAGCGCTTTCTCCAGCGTGTAGAGCGTGGTGCCCGGGAAGGCAAGCACCTGTTCACCTTTGTCCAGCAGGTGCAGCTTGTCGAGACGCAGGGTGCTGACGATGACGATGTCGCGATCGTAATCGTTGCCGTTCGGCGTGGAGCCCTCGGTCAGGCCGGTATTGGCAGCCTGCATCAGAATAATTTTGTCGGCGGCAACGCAGGCGCTCAGCACGCGCCACAGTTCCAGCAGCGTGCCGGGGAAGACCACCGCCAGCGCGTCGCCCTGGCCGGAACGGAAGCCTTTGCGGTAGCGCGCCGTTTTGGCCGGGTCGGTAAGCAGGTGAGAGTGACCAACCAGGCGCGACAGTTCGTTAATAAAAGTATTGTTATCGTCAGTTCGAACAGAAGACATCTTCCACTCCTTGTGGTGGGGCAAATTTCTCGCTGTAAAGCATAGCGCGATTAACTGTTAAGCGGTCTAGTATTCACGAGAAAAATCAGAGAATAACCCTGCACCGTTCGGAGGGTTTGTGGCACACTGCGCTTTTCGCACGGTATGGCCGAGATCGTCCGGCGGTTATTGATGAGAGAGTAAAACGACATGAAATGGCTATGTTCTGTAGGTGTCGCCGTCAGCCTGGCGCTGCAGCCTGCGCTGGCAGAGGATTTGTTTGGCAATCATCCGCTCACGCCTGAAGCCCGCGACGCGTTTGTCACGGAGTTGCTCAAGAAGATGACGGTCGATGAGAAGATCGGCCAGCTGCGTCTTATCAGCGTCGGCCCGGATAATCCGAAAGAGGCCATCCGTGAGATGATCAAAGAGAGCCAGGTGGGGGCGATTTTTAACACCGTCACCCGTCAGGATATCCGCAAAATGCAGGATCAGGCGATGGAGCTCAGCCGCCTGAAGATCCCTCTCTTCTTTGCCTATGACGTGCTGCACGGCCAGCGTACCGTCTTCCCGATTAGCCTCGGGCTAGCCTCCTCCTTTAACCTCGACGCGGTGAAGACCGTCGGGCGCGTGTCCGCCTATGAAGCGGCAGACGATGGCCTGAACATGACCTGGGCGCCTATGGTGGACGTCTCCCGCGATCCGCGCTGGGGCCGCGCGTCGGAAGGCTTTGGTGAAGATACGTATTTAACGGCCACAATGGGTAAAACCATGGTGGAAGCGATGCAGGGAAAAAGCCCGGCGGATCGCTACTCGGTGATGACCAGCGTCAAGCACTTCGCCGCATACGGCGCGGTTGAAGGCGGGAAAGAGTACAACACCGTGGACATGAGCCCGCAGCGCCTGTTCAACGACTACATGCCGCCTTACAAGGCAGGGCTCGATGCGGGCAGCGGCGCGGTGATGGTGGCGCTGAACTCCCTGAACGGCACGCCTGCGACCTCTGATTCCTGGCTGCTGAAAGACGTGCTGCGCGACCAGTGGGGCTTTAAGGGCATCACCGTTTCCGATCACGGCGCGATTAAAGAGCTGATCAAGCACGGCACGGCGTCTGACCCTGAAGACGCGGTGCGCGTGGCGCTCAAGTCCGGCATTAATATGAGCATGAGCGACGAGTACTACAGCAAATACCTGCCGGGGCTGGTGAAGAGCGGCAAGGTAACGATGGCGGAGCTGGACGATGCCGCGCGCCACGTGCTGAACGTGAAATATGACATGGGGCTGTTTAACGATCCGTACAGCCACCTCGGACCAAAAGATTCTGACCCGGCGGACACCAACGCTGAAAGCCGCCTGCACCGCAAAGACGCGCGTGAAGTCGCGCGCGAAAGCCTGGTGCTGCTGAAAAACCGCCTCGACACGCTGCCGCTGAAAAAATCCGGCAACATCGCCGTGGTGGGCCCGCTGGCCGACAGCAAGCGCGACGTGATGGGAAGCTGGTCTGCAGCTGGCGTGGCGGATCAGTCCGTCACCGTGCTGACCGGCATTAAAAATGCCGTCGGTGAAAACGCGAAGGTGGTGTACGCCAAGGGCGCGAACGTGACCGACGATAAAGACATCGTTACCTTCCTCAACCAGTACGAGGAAGCGGTGAAGGTGGATCCGCGCACGCCGAAAGAGATGATTGACGAAGCGGTGGATGCCGCCAAACGGTCTGACGTCGTTGTTGCGGTCGTGGGCGAAGCGCAGGGTATGGCGCACGAAGCCTCCAGCCGTACCGACATCACCATCCCGCAGAGCCAGCGCGACCTGATCGCCGCCCTGAAGGCGACGGGCAAGCCGCTGGTGCTGGTGCTGATGAACGGTCGTCCGCTGGCGCTGGTGAAAGAAGACCAGCAGGCGGATGCGATTCTGGAAACCTGGTTCGCCGGTACCGAAGGCGGTAACGCTATCGCCGACGTGCTGTTTGGCGATTACAACCCGTCGGGCAAGCTGCCGATGTCCTTCCCGCGCTCCGTGGGGCAAATTCCGGTTTACTACAGCCACCTGAATACCGGACGTCCTTACAACGCCGACAAGCCGAACAAATACACGTCACGCTACTTCGACGAAGCGAACGGCCCGCTGTATCCGTTCGGCTATGGCCTGAGCTACACCACCTTTAAGGTCTCTGACGTGAAAATGTCAGCGCCAACGATGAAGCGCGACGGCAAGGTCACCGCCAGCGTGGACGTGACCAATACCGGCAAGCGTGAAGGGGCCACGGTTATCCAGATGTACGTTCAGGACGTCACCGCATCCATGAGCCGTCCGGTGAAGCAGCTGCGCGGCTTTGAAAAGGTCAGCCTCAAGCCGGGTGAAACCCAAACCGTCAGCTTCCCGATTGACGTAGACGCGCTGAAATTCTGGAACCAGCAGATGAAATACGACGCGGAGCCGGGCAAGTTCAACGTCTTCATCGGCGTGGACTCTGCCCGCGTCAACCAAGGCGAGTTCGAGCTGCAGTAATCTTTCCCTCCTCAGCATCCCCCGCGAGGCGGGGGATGCGTCATACCTTATGCTAAAAAGTCATTTTGACGGGTAAACACGCCGTTTTAAGCTACGCTTTTCTCTCAAGCCTCTGAAAAAGGCGGCAAAATAATGAGGAATGCAGAATGACGATTACAAAGGGGATGATGGGCTCCGCGGTCCTGCTGGCAGCGCTGAGCCTGCCGCTTCAGGCAGCTGAGCCGGTGAAGGTTGGGTCCAAGATTGATACCGAAGGGGCGCTGCTCGGCAATATCATTTTGCAGGTGCTTGAGAGCCACGGGGTTAAAACGGTAAATAAAGTCCAGCTCGGGACCACTCCGGTGGTGCGCGGCGCTATTACCTCCGGCGAGCTGGATATCTACCCGGAATATACCGGCAACGGTGCCTTCTTCTTTAAAGAAGAAAACGATCCTGCGTGGAAAAACGCCAAAGCGGGCTATGAAAAAGTCAAAAAGCTGGACGCAGAGAAGAACAAGCTGGTCTGGCTCACGCCTGCGCCAGCCAACAATACCTGGACCATCGCGGTACGCAAAGATATTGCGGAGAAGGGGAAGTTGACCTCCCTTGAGGACCTCAGCCGCTATCTGAAAGAGAAGGGCGACTTCAAGCTTGCGGCGTCGGCTGAATTTATCGAACGCGCGGATGCCCTGCCTGCCTTCGAAAAAGCCTACGATTTCAAGCTCGACCAGGCGCAGCTGCTCTCTCTGGCCGGCGGTGATACGGCGGTGACCATCAAAGCGGCGGCGCAGCAAACCTCCGGCGTTAACGCGGCCATGGCCTACGGCACCGACGGACCGGTTGCGGCGCTGGGTCTGCAAACCCTGACCGACCCGAAAGGCGTTCAGCCAATTTATGCCCCAACCCCGGTGGTGCGCGAAGCGGTGCTGAAAGCCTACCCGGAGATTGGCGACTGGCTCAAGCCGGTGTTTGAGAAGCTGGATGAAAAAACGCTGCAGCAGCTGAACGCCAGCATTGCGGTTGAGGGACTGGATGCCAAAAAAGTGGCTGCCGATTTCCTGAAGCAACAAGGGCTTGTGAAGTAACGGGACAGGGCTGTGCCAATAAAATGCTATAACCGCGTGCTGCTGCTGTTGGCCTGCATGGCCATCGCGGCGGTCGCGTTACCCTTTATCAATGTCGCCCCTAACCGTCTGGTGTCGGGGGAGGCCCGCGCGCTCTGGCAGGTCTGGCCCTTTGCGCCAGCCCTGCTGGGGCTTACGCTCGCCGCCGTGATTGCATTATCGTTCTGGGGGAAGCGTACGGCCCATTGGCTAACGCTTTTTCTCTGCGAAGCCCTTTTTATTGTGCTTTTCTGGAGCGCGGGGCTGGCGGCGGCGCAGATGGTTTCTGTCGAAAGCCCCCTTGCGAGAACGTCAATTGGCAGCGGCTTATGGCTGTGGCTGGCCCTGTGCCTGCTGGCCTGTAGCGACGTCATTCGTCGCCTGACCGCAAGGCCAGTCTGGCGCTGGTTACTGAACGCACAGCTTTGGTGTATCCCGCTGTGGCTGCTCTTCAGCGGCGAGCTGAATAATCTTTCGCTGTTAAAAGAGTACGCTAACCGTCAGGAGGTGTTTGACGGTGCGCTGGTGCAGCATCTGACGATTCTGCTCGGCACGCTCTTCCCGGCCCTGCTGCTGGGCGTGCCGCTGGGGATATGGTGCTATCGCCATCCCGCCCGGCAGGGGAGCGTCTTCGCCGTTCTTAATGTTATCCAGACCATCCCTTCCGTGGCCTTGTTTGGCCTGCTCATTGCCCCGCTCGCGGGGTTAGTGAAGTCATTCCCCACGCTGTCCTCTTTCGGGATCGCCGGAACCGGGTTAACGCCCGCGCTGATTGCGCTGGTGCTGTATGCGCTGCTGCCGCTGGTGCGCGGCGTGGTGGCGGGATTAAGCCAGGTGCCGCAGGACGCGCTGGAAAGCGCCCATGCGATGGGGATGAGCGCGCGGCAGTGTTTCTGGAAAATCCAGCTTCCGCTGGCGCTGCCGCTGCTGGTCCGCAGCCTGCGGGTGGTGACGGTACAAACGGTGGGGATGGCGGTGATAGCCGCGTTGATTGGCGCGGGAGGCTTTGGCGCACTGGTGTTCCAGGGGCTGCTCAGCAGCGCGCTGGATTTGGTGCTTTTAGGTGTCGTTCCTACCATTGCGCTGGCGGTGGTGCTGGACGCGTTGTTTGCCCTGTGGCTCGCGCTGCTCGGGAGAAGAGCCAATGATTGAATTTCACGATGTGAGTAAAACCTTTGCAGGTCGCCCGGCGGCGAGCCACCTGAATCTGCATTTTGCACAGGGGGCGTTCTCGGTATTGATTGGCACCTCCGGGTCGGGAAAATCCACCACCCTGAAGATGATTAACCGGCTGGTGGAGCACGACAGCGGTCTGATTCGCTTCGACGGAGAGGAGATCCGCAGCCTGCCGGTTCTGGAGTTGCGCCGTCGAATGGGGTACGCCATTCAGTCCATCGGCCTGTTTCCTCACTGGACGGTGGCGCAGAATATCGCCACCGTGCTGCAGCTGGAGAAATGGTCGCGGGCAAAAATAGCGGAGCGGGTCGACGAGCTGATGGCGCTGCTCGGCCTGGAGCCGACGCTCCGCGAGCGCTATCCGCACCAGCTATCCGGCGGGCAGCAGCAGCGGGTGGGCGTGGCGCGCGCGCTGGCGGCGAATCCTCAGGTGCTGCTGATGGATGAGCCTTTCGGCGCGCTGGATCCCGTCACCCGAGGGGCGCTTCAGGCGGAAATGACCCGCATTCACCGCATTCTCGGGCGCACGATTATTCTCGTGACCCACGATATCGATGAGGCGCTGCGCCTGGCCGATCGTCTGGTGCTGATGGACCATGGGGAGGTGGTGCAGCAGGGGACGCCGCTTGAGCTGTTGACCCATCCGGCTAATGATTTTGTACGCGAGTTTTTTGGACGCAGCGAGCTGGGCGTCAGGCTGCTTTCCCTGCGAACCGTGGGCGACTACATGCGCCCGCAGGGAGCGCTGGTGAGCGGCGAACCGCTGCATGAACAGATGAACCTGCGCGATGCGCTCTCTGCGTTTGTCGCCCGACAGTGCGAGGTGCTGCCCGTTTCGGACGCTCAGGGCGCACCGTGCGGCACTCTTCATTTTCGCGATCTGCTGGCCGGGGAGGTGACGCGTGAGGTACATGCGTGATCCGCTACTTTGGCTGGTAGCGCTCTTTATTGCTTTACTCTTGCTGATGCCGCACAGCGGCGGGCTGTTTAACGCCCTGTTTCCTGGACTGCCGCGCCCGGTCTATCAGCAGGAGAGCTTTATTAATCTGACGCTGGCGCACTTCTGGCTGGTGGCGGTCTCAAGCGTAATAGCCATTGTCATCGGCGTGGGGGCAGGTATTGCGGTGACGCGGCCATGGGGCCGGGAGTTTCGCCCGCTGGTGGAGACCATCGCCGCAATCGGCCAGACGTTTCCCCCCGTCGCCGTGCTGGCCATCGCCGTGCCGGTGATTGGGTTTGGTCAGGAGCCAGCCATTATTGCGCTGATTTTATACGGCGTGTTGCCCATTCTTCAGGGAACGCTGGCGGGCATGGCGGCAGTACCCGCGTCCGTGACGAGCGTGGCTGAGGGGATGGGCATGAGCGCCGGGCAAAGGCTTCGCAAGGTCGAACTGCCGCTGGCAGCACCCGTTATCCTTGCGGGGATCCGAACGTCGGTGATTATCAATATCGGCACGGCAACTATCGCCTCGACGGTAGGTGCCAATACGCTGGGGACGCCGATTATTATCGGCTTAAGCGGTTTTAACACGGCCTACATTGTTCAGGGGGCACTACTGGTGGCGCTGGCGGCGATCGTCGTCGACCGGCTGTTCGAGCGCCTGGCGCTCTGGCTCAGCCGACACCGCCACGAACGATAAACGAGTAACCTGCCAGCATCACGCCGCCGATTCCGCTTACGGCCATCAGAACAAAAAGGGTAATTACGGCCAGTTTGGTTGCCTTCATCATGTGCTCCTGTTGTTAACGGAACAATTATACGGTGAAGCGCAGCTGTTAATGAACCATTAAATGTCGTTACGGCTCATTTGGACCAAGCGTGTAGACGGGATAACCATGTTCACGCCATTCCGTCAGCAGCTGCTGCTGCGAGGCGGATGGCACCTCCCCACACCAGACGAGGAGCGTCTGGCCGTCGAAGAACTCGGGCCGTAGCTGAGCCAGAGAGTGCGCCAGCACATCTACCCGCCAGCCCTGCTGCGTGGCTATCCAGGCTTCAAGCCACAGGCGGGTGGTATCGTGGACGTTCCAGCCCACCACCAGAGCATCCTTGCCGCTCTTGTTTCTCGCCGAGGCAAGACAAACCGAAATATAGTTAATCAGCACGCCGTCGAGCATGCTGAGCAGCGCCTGCAGGGTCGACTGCTGGCACTGAAGGCGCCGACGGAGCGGGATAAAAAGGTGGGCGATCAGCGTTTGTGCGGGGTAGTCTCGCCCCTGGTCTTTAATCCAGCCGCGTAAACGCTGCAAATTACCGGCCTGCAAAAGCCGCAGCAGGGTTTCCTGCTGCTCGCGCCAGGCTTGCTGGGTGTCCGGGTCCTCCTGGCTTAGCAACGATTTCACTTTTCCGACCTGAACGCCGTTGTCGATCCAGCTTTTGATCTCGCGGATCCTGTCGATGTCCGCATCGTTAAAAAGACGATGCCCACCGTCCGTTCTCTGCGGTTTAAGTAATTCGTATCTTCGCTGCCACGCCCGTAGGGTTACGGGATTGATATCACAAAGGAGTGCCACTTCACCTATCGTGTAAAGCGCCATATTCGCCCCCTGGCTTGCGCGTCCCCAGGTTAACTGTAGACCCAGTTTGTCGAACCAGGAAATTTTGATTGTTTTTTGAACAATAAATGCGAAGCATGCGTTGCGTTCGGCAAAAGGTGTGATGGCGGACACGATTTACAGCTTTTTTGGACGGCTTCAAAGAAAGTTAATCCCCATCAGTGTATGTTACGCGTTTTTAGAACGTGCGGTTTCTGAGTATGTACGAGTTTAATCTGGTGCTGCTGCTGCTTCAGCAGATGTGTGTGTTTCTTGTCATCGCCTGGTTGATGAGTAAAACGCGCCTGTTTATTCCGCTGATGCAGGTCACCGTACGCCTGCCGCACAAACTGCTCTGCTACGTAACTTTTTCGATTTTCTGCATTCTCGGCACCTACTTTGGACTTCATATTGAAGATTCCATTGCCAACACGCGCGCCATCGGTGCGGTGATGGGCGGGCTGCTGGGTGGCCCCGTCGTCGGCGGTCTTGTCGGGCTAACCGGCGGCCTGCACCGTTACTCGATGGGCGGGATGACCGCGCTCAGCTGCATGATTTCTACCATCGTCGAAGGGCTGCTCGGTGGCCTTGTCCACAGCTACATGGTCAAACGCGGCCGTCCGGATAAGGTCTTTAGCCCGCTGACCGCAGGCGCAATAACCTTTGTGGCGGAGATGGCGCAGATGGCGATAATCCTGCTGATTGCCCGCCCGTTCGACGACGCGCTGCACCTGGTGGGCAGTATTGCCGCCCCGATGATGGTCACCAACACCGTTGGCGCGGCGCTGTTTATGCGCATTCTGCTCGACAAACGCGCCATGTTTGAGAAGTACACCTCGGCCTTTTCCGCGACGGCGCTAAAGGTTGCCGCCTCGACAGAGGGGATCCTGCGCCAGGGCTTTAACGAAGAGAACAGCATGAAGGTGGCGCAGGTGCTCTACAAAGAGCTGGATATTGGTGCGGTCGCCATCACCGACCGTGAGCGGCTGCTGGCCTTTACCGGCACCGGTGATGACCACCATCTGCCGGGCAAACCAATCTCCTCTGCCTATACGCTGCGCGCCATTGAAACCGGCGAAGTGGTCTATGCGGACGGGAATGAAGTGCCTTACCGCTGCTCGCTGCACCCGCAGTGTAAGCTTGGCTCAACGCTGGTGATCCCCCTGCGCGGTGAAAACCAGCGGGTGATGGGCACCATCAAACTCTACGAAGCTAAAAATCGCCTGTTCAGCTCGATCAACCGCACGCTGGGGGAGGGGATTGCCCAGCTGCTCTCCGCTCAGATTCTGGCAGGGCAATACGAGCGCCAGAAAGCGCTGCTGACGCAGTCAGAGATCAAGCTTCTGCATGCCCAGGTCAATCCGCATTTCCTGTTTAACGCGCTCAACACGCTTAAAGCCGTCATCCGCCGCGACAGCGATCAGGCCGCGCAGCTGGTGCAGTTTCTGTCGACCTTTTTCCGCAAGAACCTCAAGCGACCGTCGGAAATTGTTACCCTGGCCGATGAGATTGAGCACGTTAACGCCTATCTGCAGATCGAGCAGGCCCGTTTTCAGTCGCGTTTACAGGTGTCGTTATCCGTTCCGGACGAGCTGGCGTATCAGCATCTTCCGGCCTTTACCCTGCAGCCTATTGTGGAAAACGCCATCAAACACGGGACTTCCCAGCTTCTGGGAACGGGGGAGATCACCATTTCCGCCAGCCAGTTTAACCATCATCTGGTGCTGGATATCGAAGACAACGCCGGGCTTTACGTCTCTTCCGCCTCGGGCGGGTTAGGGATGAGCCTGGTCGATAAACGCCTGCGCGCGCACTTTGGCGACAACTGTGGGATCACCGTCGCCTGTGAGCCAGACCGATTTACCCGAATTACCTTACGACTGCCGCTGGAGGAAAACGCATGCTGAGAGTGCTGATTGTGGATGATGAGCCGTTAGCACGGGAAAACCTGCGCGTGCTGCTGCAGGAGCATAGCGATATCGAAGTGGTGGGGGAGTGTGCAAATGCCATTGAGGCCATAGGTGCCGTTCACAAACTGCACCCGGACGTGCTGTTCCTCGATATCCAGATGCCGCGCATCAGCGGGCTGGAGATGGTCGGTATGCTTGACCCGGAGCATCGTCCCTATATCGTGTTTCTGACGGCGTTTGATGAATATGCCGTCAAGGCGTTTGAAGAACACGCCTTTGACTACCTGCTGAAGCCGATAGAAGAGAAGCGCCTTGATAAAACGCTCACCCGATTACGTCAGGAGCGTACCGTTCAGGACGTCACGCTGCTGACGGAGCATCAGCCGCCTTTAAAATTTATTCCCTGCACCGGGCACAGCCGGATCTACCTTTTACAGATGGATGACGTGGCGTTTGTCAGCAGCCGGCTCAGCGGGGTATACGTGACCAGCGCGGAAGGTAACGAAGGGTTTACCGAGCTGACCCTGCGCACGCTGGAGAGCCGCACGCCGCTGATCCGCTGCCATCGCCAGTATCTGGTGAACATGGCGCACCTGAAGGAGATCCGTCTGGAAGAGAACGGCCAGGCAGAGCTGGTGCTGCGCGCCGGACAAACGGTGCCGGTCAGCCGCCGCTATCTGAAGAGTTTGAAAGAGGCGATTGGCCTGTAAAACTGGTACACTGCGCGGCATTGCAACATCGACAGTTAAAGGCACTCATGATTAGTAATGACATTCTTCGTAGCCTGCGCTACACCCTGAAAGCAAACAATAACGACATGGTGCGCATTCTTGCGCTGTCCGATATGGAAGCCACGTCGGCAGGTTTCGATACCTGGATGACCAAAGAGGATGAAGAGGGGTTTGTGCGTTGCCCGGACATTATTCTTTCGGGCTTCCTGAATGGCCTTATCTACGATAAGCGCGGCAAAGATGAGTCTGCGCCGGAGCTGGCGCTTGAGCGTCGGGTAAACAACAATACCGTGCTGAAAAAACTGCGCATCGCGTTTTCGCTGAAAACGGACGATATCGTGGCGATCATGACCGAGCAAAAATACCGCGTATCGGTGCCGGAAGTGACCGCCATGATGCGCGCGCCGGACCATAAAAACTACCGCGAGTGCGGCGACCAGTTTTTGCGTAATTTCCTGCGCGGGCTGACCCACCGGGTGCACCACCCGAAGGCGTAAAGGCGGTAGGGTGCGGCCTGATGCTCTCACCCCGACCCTCTCCCACGGGGAGAGGGAGAAAACAAAATGCCATAAAAAAAGCCGGAGATAATCTCCGGCTTTTTTGTTATTTCACCTGCTGACCCGGCTTCGCGCCTTCGTCTGGGCTTAACAGGAAGATATCCTTCCCGCCTGGGCCTGCAGCCATCACCATCCCTTCCGAGATGCCGAAGCGCATTTTGCGCGGCGCCAGGTTTGCCACCATCACGGTCTGACGACCAATCAGCACCTGCGGGTCCGGATACGCGGAGCGGATGCCGGAGAAGACGTTACGCTTCTCGCCGCCCAGATCCAGCGTCAGGCGCAGCAGCTTGTCAGAGCCTTCTACAAATTCCGCGTTCTCGATCAGCGCCACGCGCAGGTCGACTTTCGCGAAATCATCAAAGGTGATGGTTTCCTGAATCGGATCGTCTGCCAGCGGGCCGGTGACCGGTGCCGCAGCCGCCTTCACTTCCTCTTTGGATGCTTCCACCAGGGCTTCAACCTGCTTCATCTCGATGCGGTTATACAGCGCCTTGAAGGTGTTCACCTTGTGGCCGAGCAGCGGCTGTTGGATCGCGTCCCAGGTCAGTTCAGTGTTCAGGAAGGCTTCAGCGCGCCCGGAAAGCTGTGGCAGAACCGGCTTCAGGTACGTCATCAGCACGCGGAACAGGTTGATGCCCATGGAGCAGATAGCCTGCAGGTCCGCATCGCGACCTTCCTGTTTAGCGACAACCCACGGTGCCTGCTCGTCTACGTAGCGGTTTGCCAGGTCAGCCAGCGCCATAATTTCACGCACCGCTTTACCGAACTCGCGCGCTTCCCACGCTTCGCCAATGGTGGCCGCCGCGTCGGTAAAGGTTTTGTACAGCGCAGGGTCAGCCAGTTCAGCCGCCATCACGCCGTCAAAACGCTTGGCGATAAAGCCTGCGTTACGGGACGCCAGGTTCACCACCTTGTTCACGATGTCTGCGTTCACGCGCTGCACGAAATCTTCCAGGTTCAGGTCGATATCGTCGATGCGGGAAGAGAGCTTCGCGGTGTAATAGTAGCGCAGGCTGTCGGCGTCAAAGTGGTTCAGCCAGGTGCTGGCTTTGATGAACGTCCCGCGGGACTTAGACATCTTCGCGCCGTTCACCGTCACGTAGCCGTGCACGAACAGGTTGGTTGGCTTGCGGAAGTTGCTGCCTTCCAGCATCGCCGGCCAGAACAGGCTGTGGAAGTAAACGATGTCTTTACCGATGAAGTGGTACAGCTCGGCGTCGGAATCTTTCTTCCAGTACTCGTCGAAGCTGGTGGTGTCGCCGCGCTTGTCGCACAGGTTCTTGAAGGAACCCATGTAGCCGATTGGCGCATCCAGCCAGACGTAAAAGTACTTACCCGGCGCGTTCGGGATTTCAAAGCCGAAGTACGGCGCATCGCGGGAGATATCCCACTGCTGCAGGCCGGATTCAAACCACTCCTGCATTTTGTTCGCCACCTGCTCCTGCAGCGCGCCGCTGCGGGTCCACGCCTGCAGCATTTCGCTAAACGACGGCAGGTCGAAGAAGAAGTGCTCGGAGTCACGCATGACGGGCGTTGCGCCGGAGACCACGGATTTCGGCTCGATAAGCTCGGTCGGGCTGTAGGTCGCGCCGCACACTTCGCAGTTATCGCCGTACTGATCCGGGGATTTACACTTCGGACAGGTGCCCTTGACGAAGCGGTCCGGCAGGAACATGCCTTTTTCCGGATCGTACAGCTGAGAGATGGTGCGGTTTTTAATGAAACCGTTCTCTTTCAGGCGGCCGTAGATCAGCTCCGACAGCTCGCGGTTTTCGTCGCTGTGCGTGGAGTGATAGTTGTCATAGCTGATGTCAAAGCCAGCAAAATCAGTCTGATGCTCCTGACTCATTTCGGCAATCATCTGCTCCGGGGAAATCCCCAGCTGCTGCGCTTTCAGCATGATCGGCGTGCCGTGGGCATCGTCCGCACAGATGAAGTTAACCTCGTGGCCGCGCATTCGCTGGTAACGGACCCAGACATCAGCCTGGATATGCTCCAGCATGTGGCCGAGGTGGATTGAGCCGTTGGCGTACGGCAGTGCGCACGTTACCAGAATTTTTTTCGCGACTTGAGTCATAGTAGGCATTACTTCTTTTAACTGTGAAAAGGGTTTTTGATATTACCAAAAGGGGCATTATTAAGTAAGCACAAACCACGGCCTTTCAGGTAAACTTGTTCACCTAAGGTCTTATTCACAAGAACAAAGGAGTCGGGATGAGTTCTCAATCCCAGGCCAAATCACCGGAAGCCTTACGAGCAATGGTCGCCGGGACGCTGGCTAATTTTCAGCATCCAACCCTGAAGCACAATCTCACGACGCTGAAAGCGCTTCACCACGTCGCATGGCTGGACGATACGCTGCATATTGAGCTGCAGATGCCGTTCGTCTGGACCAGCGCCTTTGACGCACTGAAAGAGCAGACCAGCTCTGAGCTGCTGCGCATTACCGGTGCGAAAGCGATCGACTGGAAGCTGAGCCACAGCATCGCGACGCTGAAACGCGTGAAAAACCAGGCGGGCGTTAACGGCGTGAAAAACATTATCGCCGTGAGTTCAGGTAAGGGCGGGGTGGGGAAATCGTCCACCGCGGTCAACCTGGCGCTGGCGCTGGCAGCCGAAGGGGCGAAAGTCGGTATCCTGGATGCCGATATCTACGGCCCGTCTATTCCAAACATGCTGGGCGCGGAAAACCAGCGCCCAACCTCGCCGGACGGTACCCACATGGCGCCGATCGTGGCGCACGGTCTGGCGACCAACTCGATTGGTTATCTGGTTACGGACGATAACGCGATGGTCTGGCGCGGCCCGATGGCCAGCAAAGCGCTGATGCAGATGCTACAGGAAACCATGTGGCCGGATCTGGATTATCTGGTGCTGGATATGCCGCCGGGCACCGGCGACATTCAGCTGACGCTGGCGCAGAACATTCCGGTAACGGGCGCGGTCGTCGTCACCACGCCGCAGGACATCGCGCTGATCGACGCCAAAAAGGGCATCGTTATGTTCGAGAAGGTGGAAGTGCCGGTGCTCGGTATTGTTGAAAATATGAGCATGCATATCTGCAGCAACTGTGGTCACCATGAGCCTATCTTCGGTACCGGCGGGGCAGAAAAACTGGCCGCGCAGTATCACACCCAGCTGCTGGGTCAGATGCCGCTGCACATCACGCTGCGTGAGGATCTGGACAGCGGGAAGCCAACGGTGGTGAGCCGTCCGGACAGCGAATTTGCGGATATGTATCGCCAGCTGGCGGGGCGCGTTGCGGCGCAGCTCTACTGGCAGGGTGAAGTCATTCCGAGCGAGATTGCGTTCCGCGCGGTGTAATGCCCCAGCGCGTTAGTGCCGGGTGGCGGCTTCGCCTTACCCGGCCAACGAAATACGGTTTGTAGGTCAGGTAAGCGAAGCGCCACCTGACTTTACCCAAGCCGATAATGCATCAGATAGTACTCTCCGTCCGGAGAATCTCCCGATGCTTCAATGTGCCAGCCGTGGCGCTGGTAAAACGCGACAGCCCGTTCATTCTTCACCAGACACTTCAGCGCCCCCGTGCTGGTAAACGTCTTCTGCACCTGCTCCAGTAACAACCGTCCCACGCCCAGACTCTGATAGCGCGGATCGACAAACAGATTGTGCAGAAAATTATCGTTCGTCCAGACTGAGGCGAATCCAAGCCGATGGCCGTTCTGAACCGCCACCCAAATCTGTTCGTCACGCGTTGCCGCGTCAAAATCCTCAAGCTGCCAGTCAGCGCCGTTCAGCCAGGGCCAGGCGTCGCGCCGGGCGTGCAGATAAAGCGTGCGCAGGAAAGGACGATCGCTCTCCTGCCACGGGCGGATCAGGATCGCATCAGCGGTGATAGAAGATATCTCCGTTGTAGGCTTTATGGATTTTGCCATCCGCATCGCCAATCAGAACGTAGTTCTCGCCCATATAGGTCCAGTGAGTGCCCGCGTCCGGAGCCGGAAGGTTACGCAGCTGGTACTGTTTGATGGTGTACTCAGGGGTTTGGTACTGCGCGGGAGCCGTGTCGCCAATCTTGAACTTCGTGAAGTCGGCAATGAACTCTTGCTCTTCATAGGCCTTGATGCCGGAAGGTGCTGACGCCGTTTGCGGAGCCGCAGAGGCCGCACCCGCCAGAGACATTACGACACCCAGAAGCAGCCATTTACGCTTAGCCATTTTTTCTCCAGTTATACCGTTACTGATACTCTCAGCCTGCTGTTTCGTTGACAGCGTGACGAAGAACCCATTTTAAGTGCCGTAGCAGAGTATGTTCGAAAAAAAATGTAACAAAAGTGAACGGTTTTGTGTAGTACGAAAGATGAAGACTATTTCTTACGTGAATGTGTTTGCCTAGGAATAATTCCTATGAACTATAGTTTTTCTTCACTAATTCTGAAAATACATTGTCGGTATAGTTTTAGACCCCTTTTTGCGTGCATTTTATGGAGCAAGGATTTAATATTTTCCGAAAGTGAATCTTTTTAATTCATCGTATGTCCTGGCTTCTGCAGTGAAGGATTAACTTCACCGTTGATTAACAATGTTCTGAATGCAATGAATTGAAAATAAAGTGGTTATAGGGACTGGTAAACGTGGGTTTTGAGCCCGGCAGGCGTTTGCCTCGAGCAGGGATAATAAATTTAGATAAATGAAAAGCACAACGGCATTTCCTGTAATATTCTTAGTAATAAGTCAGTTGACTGGGTGCGTTATTTCACCCGGGCAAACGTTAAGTACTGCCGGGAAAAAAATAATCGTCTCTGCGGATCAAAATACGCGCTTAGATAATCAAGTGGATATATATCCTTTAACCCCCTCGCTAATTGAAAAACTGCGTCCTCTCACAGCCAAATCTCAGTCAAATCCTAGTCTGGATGAGCAGGTCAAAAACTGGGAATACCGAATTGGTGCCGGCGACATTCTCACCGTTACCGTCTGGGATCACCCCGAGCTAACGACGCCCGCCGGGCAGTACCGTAGCGCAAGCGACACGGGCAACTGGGTCAATGCCGATGGCACGCTCTTCTATCCTTACGTGGGTAAGCTGCACGTGGCGGGAAAAACGGTATCCGAGGTGCGCGAGGAGATCACCGCGCGGCTGGATAGCGTTATTGAAAGCCCGCAGGTGGACGTCAGCATTGCCTCCTTCCGTTCGCAAAAAGCCTACGTGACCGGCGAGGTGGCGAAATCGGGCCAGCAGGCCATTACCAATATTCCCTTAACGGTCATGGATGCCGTCAATGCCGCCGGGGGGCTTTCTGCGGACGCTGACTGGCGTAATGTGGTGCTCACCCACAACGGTCAGGATACTCGAATTTCACTGTACGCCCTGATGCAGCATGGCGATCTGACGCAAAACAAGCTGCTACATCCTGGCGACATTCTTTTTGTTCCGCGCAACGATGCGCTGAAAGTGTTCGTGATGGGTGAAGTCATCAAGCAGAGCACGCTGAAGATGGATCGAAGCGGCATGACGCTGGCGGAAGCGCTGGGGAACGCGGGTGGAATGGATCAGAGCATGGCCGATGCAACCGGGATTTTTGTTATCCGTTCGGTCATTGGGAAAGGCAAGACGGATAAAATTGCCAATATTTATCAGCTCAATGCAAAAGATGCGTCAGCGATGGTGCTGGGCACGGAATTCCAGCTTCAGCCATACGATATTGTTTACGTCACTACGGCACCGGTGTCGCGCTGGAATCGCGTGATCTCGCAGCTGGTCCCTACCATCAGCGGCGTACACGACCTGACCGAAACGGTTCGTTATATCCGATCGTGGCCGCAATAATGTTCAATTCTATCCTGGTGGTATGCACCGGCAATATTTGTCGCTCCCCGATTGGAGAGCGGCTGCTGCGCCAGCATTTGCCCGACAGGCTGGTGACGTCGGCGGGTATTCATGGGCTGGAAGGAATGCCTGCCGACGGCGGGGCACGTGAAGTGGCCTTGCGTCATGGGGTTTCGCTCGAGGGGCATGTGGCGCGCAGGGTGACGCCCAGCCTGCTGCAGAGTTCCGATCTGATTCTGGTCATGGAACCCGAGCACCTTCATTTTATTGCCGCGATGGCCCCGGAAAACCGGGGAAAATCCCTGCTTTTTGGACAATGGCTGGAGACGAAAGACATTCCTGACCCCTACCGAAAAAGTCGTGAAGCTTTCGAGTTTGTTTTCCAGCAGTTGGGGAAAGCCAGTCATGAATGGGCTCGTCGTTTGGTTCAACAAGGGATAAAGCGGTAATGTCTTACAAATCAGACAACTATGTATCTGGTACGTCCCAAAACAGTGAAATTGATCTTCTTCATCTCTTCGCGACGATCATCGATCGTCGCGTGATGATACTGTGCGTGACGCTGCTGTTCACCCTGGTCGCGGGCATCTATGCGTTTTCTACCACACCGGTCTACCAGGCCGATGCGCTGGTGCAGATAGAGGGGAAACAGGATAACTCGCTACTTAAAAGCTTAGGTCCGCTGGGGCCCGATCTTTCGCCTGATGTGGCGCCAGAACTTTTGCTGCTGAAATCACGTATGATCCTGGGTGAAACCGTCGATCGGCTGGGCCTGACCTATCAGGTTAAGCGGCGCGTCTTCCCCGTTGTGGGGCGGCTGTGGGAGCGTCTGCACGGCAGTGAGCCTGGCAGCATTAAGGTTGAAGAACTCACTCTTCCCACCCGGGAAGGCAAAGCACAACCCTTAATACTGACCGTGCTGGAGCAGGGGCGGTATCGCATTGCCGGTGAGGCCTTCGAGACTGATGGCGTGGTTGGAAAAAGGCTGAAGAAAGGCGGGGTTTCTCTGCTGGTCGCCTCGCTTAGCGCCGCGCCCGGAACCCAATATACCCTGAACACTTTCACCAGGCTTGAGGCGATCAACGATCTGCAGAAAAGGTTATCTGTTGCGGAATCGGCGAAGCAGAGCGGCATTATTACGCTAACGCTGACGGGCAGCGATCCGGGCAAGATTGCGCGGGTGCTCGATACGATTACAGAAAATTATCTTCAGCAAAATATCGCGCGCCAGGAGGCGCAGGACTCCCGCAGCCTGGCATTTTTGCAGCATCAGTTGCCGAAAATCAGCAGCGAGCTTGATGAGGCCGAAGCGCGGTTAAACAGCTATCGCGAGCAGCGAGATTCCGTGGACTTATCCCTGGAGGCGAAGTCGGTTCTGGATCAGGTGGTCAACGTGGAGAATCAGCTTAATGAGCTGACGTTCCGTGAGGCGGAAATCTCCCAGCTTTTCAAAAAGGATCACCCAACCTACCGCGCGCTTCGGGAGAAACGGCAAACGCTCGAGAAGGAGCGCGAGCGTCTGAATAGTCGCGTCTCATCCATGCCCTCTACGCAGCAGGAAATATTGCGTTTGAGTCGGGACGTTGAATCCGGGCGGACCATTTATCTGCAGCTGTTGACGCGTCAGCAGGAGCTCAATATCTCTCGCTCCAGTGCGATTGGGAACGTACGGATCATTGACCCCGCGGTGACGCAACCTGAACCCATACGGCCGCGAAAAGCCATCATTATTGCGCTTGGTGTACTGCTCGGCGGGCTATTTTCCGTGGGCTGGGTGCTGGTTCGCTCCGCTTTTAAAAGAGGTATCACCTCATCGGAGCAAATGGAACTGCAGGGGATGCCGGTTCTGGCTACGCTGCCCCGCTCAGTTTGGCTATGGAAGCAAACGCACCTGCGCAAGATGAACCCGTTCACCTGTCACTGGAGACATAAAACGACGGATGTCCCTTTCCTGCCTAAAGAGAGGCCCGCGGATATGTTTGTCGAAGCGGTGCGCGGGCTGCGAACCAGCCTGCACTTCACCATGATGGAGGCGGCTAATCGGATTGTGATGCTGTCGGGTCCTACACAGGACTGCGGAAAAACGTTGGTCAGCATGACGCTGGCAGCCATTGCTGCGCAGGCCGGGCAGCGCGTGCTGTTTATAGATGCGGATATGCGAAAGGGATACGTTCATAACGTGCTGGGGCTTAACAACGCCTGCGGATTATCCAGCGTGCTTGACGGTCACGTGGAGTGGCCGGACGCTATTCAGCACAGTGAAAAAGCGGGCATTGACGTATTGACCTGTGGTCCGCAGCCCCAGCGCCCGTCGGAGCTGCTCATGAGCGAACGCTTCCAGACGGTAATGTCGTGGATAAACGAACAGTATGACATCGTGATTGTTGATACCCCGCCGGTTCTTGCCGTCACGGATGCCGCACTGGTCGCGCGAGTCGCGGCGACAACCCTGCTGGTTGCCCGATATGAGAAAACCAGCGTGAAAGAGCTTGAGAACTGTATTAAGCGTTTGCAGCAAATGGGCGTTCAGGTGAACGGCACCATTCTCAATGATATCGTGAAGTCCGCCGCGCTCTATTATGACTCGGGATACAGCCATTATGACTACGGCTATACCCGAGAATAAAAGGGACGTTAGCGTTAATGCTTTACCAGCGTGGCGAAGTAGTAAACCAGGGGAATGGCGAGGATCCAAAGTCCAGCCGGAATTTCGCGCCATTTCCCGGCAATCGCTTTAATGACGATGTAGAACAGCAGCCCGCCCGCGATACCTGTCCCAAAGCTGTTGGCAATCAGCGTAATCATGACCATCATCAGCACCGGCAGCCCGTCGGTGAAGTTTGCCAGGTCGACCTTACGCAAGCCGCTGAACATATTCAGCCCGATCAGGATAAGGGCAGGCGCAGTGGCTTCTTTTGGGATCATCAGTGCAACAGGCGTGAACAGCAGCATCAGCAGGAACATCACGGCGGCGGCCAGCGCCGTCATCCCCGTTTTACCGCCCGCTTCAGCGGCAGCGGATGACTCAATCAGCGCGGTAGCGGCCGGGATACCGACCCACGGGCCTATCGCCGCGGCAATGGAGTCCACCATAAACGGACGATTGATGTTCGGCATATTCCCTTCTTCATCCAGCAAACCCGCTTCGCCCCCAACGGCCAGCGTGGTGCCCATGGTGGAGAAAAATTCGGAAGCGAAGAAGACAAACAGGAACGGCAGGAAGGCAATATTGAGCGCGCCGAGCATATCGATATGGCCTAACACCGGCGTGAGCGAGTGGGGGACGTCGATAAAGCTGGAGGGCAGCTTTGTCACGCCCATCGGGATGCCGACGAGGGTGGCGAACAGAATCGCCCACAGAATGGCGCCCGGTATGCGGCGAGCCTGCAGGGCGATAGCCAGAAACAGCCCCGCTAACGCCACCAGCGCGCCGGGGGAAAGAAAATCGCCCAGCATCAGCGCATTGGTTTTGGCGTTTGCCAGCACCAGCCCGGCATTACGGAAGCCCAGTACGGCAACAAACAGCCCGATGGAGGCCGTGAGCCCCAGCTTGATGGACTGCGGAACCGAACGGGTTACCACCTCGCGCAGGCCAAATCGGGTCAGCAGGAAGAATAAAATCCCCGACCAGCAGGCAATGCCTAAACCAATTTGCCAGCCAATCCCCTCACTGCCTGCGAGCGTAACCCCCACCAGCACCGAGCCGCCGATGCCCGGCCCAACGATAAACGGCAGGTTTGCGTAAAAGGCCATCAGCAGCGTGCCGGCGACAAAAACCAGAATCGTGCCCGTGGTTGCAGCACCCTTATCCATGCCCCCGATGGCCAGCAGGCCAGGGATCACTACCAGCAAATAGGCGGCGGCGAGAAAGCCGGTAATACCCGCCAGGCATTCGGTGCGAACGGTGCTGCCGCGCGCGCGCAGCGCGAATCGGCGTTCGAGCCAGCTCCCTGGTGCTGGCGAATTTACGGTGTTGTCGGCCATTATCCGGCTCTCCTTTAGCTTTATTGTGTGTTGTCCGGGGTTTCCCGGTAAGAGATCAGCGGGTCGACAATCTGGCGGGTGCTGCCATCTGTCAGCCCAAGATCGGTCAAATGCGGCCCGGCGTTACAGGCAAGGCAGGTGCCTTCAATGGCCTTAAACACCCGATACGGCGGTTCCCAGTCGGCAATCAAACTGCTGCGATCGCGCAGCGATTTAAACTGGCGAGCGAGCTCGGCAGGCGGCAGGTCAGAGAGCATGCCCGCTATCGGCATGGCAACATGGGCGATAATCTCGCCGTTTTGCACCAGCGCCATGCCGCCGCCGCTCTGGATTAGCGCGTTAGCGGCCAGCGCCATGTCGTCTGGGTCGCGCCCCAGCACCACCAGATTATGTGAATCATGCGAATAGCTGGTGGCAATCGCTCCGCGGAGTTCTCCCCACCCTTCAAGCAGGGCGATCTGCGGCGTTGCCGCATGGCGCGCGTGACGGTGCTGAACCCAAATCAGGCTAAAGCCATCGGGGATCTCTACCGCGCCGTTACGCACCTGGACATCCGTTTCGCCCCAGCGGGTAAAACGCGCGCCGCTGATATGGCGCAGGCGCGCAATACCGTGGTTTGCACCGTCAATTTTCATGCTGAAATCTTTGGCGGTCAGCGCAGACAGGCGCACGGTACCGCGTGGGAGCGCGATGGGTTTATCAAAAATCGTCTCGAGCATCGCCCCGTCCTGGGCAATCAATTTTCCAGCCACAAATACACTTCGGGCCGTTAATTTTTCCAGGGAATCAAAGACCACCAGGTCTGCGCGACGCCCGGCGGCAATCAGCCCCAGGTCATTGCGCTGCAGGCGAATGGCCGCGTTAAGCGTGGCAAAACGCAGCGCGTCCGTAGCCGGCAGGCCGTGTTCAATCAGCAGGTTCAGCAGTGCGATAATTCCGCCTTTTTCCATCAGCATGTCCGGCGGTACGTCATCGGTACACACGGTGATTTGCGACGAAAGGTGGGGCAGGGTTTTCAGGGCACTCACAATATCAGGCAGCAGATAAGGATGCGAACCCCGTATCTCCAGGGTCAGCCCGGCGCGCAGCTTCTCCAGGGCGTCGTCGGCGGAGGTCAGCTCGTGATCTGAGGTGACGCCAGCGGCCAGATAGGCCTGCAAATCAGCGCCGCTGAGCCCGCGCGCGTGGCCTTCAATCAGCTTTCCGCTCTCCAGCCCGGCCTGCATAATTTCCAGCATCCGCGGGCTGCCGTTGAGCACGCCGTGCATATCCATTACTTCCGCTACGCCGCGTACTTCAGGCCAGCCGAGCAGGGTATTCATCTCTTTCCCTGCGAAGTCTGCGCCGGACATCTCCAGGCCAGGCGTTGACGGCACGCTCGACGGCGCGGCGACCATCACCTGCAGGGGCAGGCCGCGGCTGGCTTCAATGGCTAAACGCACGCCGTCGATGCCCAGGACGTTTGCGAGCTCGTGGGGATCCCAGAAAACCGCGGTGGTGCCCTGCGTGAGCACAATTTCCGCGTAGCGGGCGGGCAGCAGATGCGAGCTTTCGAGGTGCACATGCGTATCCATCAGCCCGGGAGAGAGATACTGGTTGTTGAGGTCGTGCGTCTCACGCGCGTCGCTACGGCTGCCGCGCGGGTGGACGCTGGCAATCAGATTGCCGACAATGCCGACATCCGCTTCGCGGATCTCTCCGGTCGCCATATCAACAATGCGGGTATGTGTGAGCAGCAGGTCAAAGGGGAGTTCACCCCGTGCGGCCTGCACGGCGCGGCGTCGGGTTTCGGCAGTCATGCAATAAACAGTTCCAGCATTAAAACAATGACGCTACTCTATGCATCCGGCAAACGTTTGCCCAGCTGATAAAATTTATCATCCAATAACCCCAGCTTATTCTGCGACGCGTGTAGACGAAAATGACGACGGAACCCTGGCAGCGCTTGCCCGCGCTTTCTCTGCGACAGCTACAGTATTTTGTTACCCTGGCGCAGCTGCGTCATTTTACCGACACTGCCAGCAGGCTGGCGATCAGCCAGCCTGCGCTCAGCAGCGCGCTGCGCCAGATCGAAACGGTACTCGGCGGTAAGCTGGTGAACCGCACCGCCTCTGCCGTAACGCTGACGGAGCTGGGCAATGCCATCCTGCCGCACGCGCAGCGCGTGCTCAGCGTGGCTCAGCGCGCGTTTGACGATATGCAGCAGATTGTGCAGGCGGGCGGCGACGGCACGGTCCGTATCGGCCTGGTGCCTTCCGTAAGTTCACTGCTGTTCCCGCTTCTGCCACAGACGCTGGCCCAGGCTTTTCCGCGCCTCAGGGTGGAATTTCACGATCAAACTAACGATGCGCTGGTGGCTCAGCTGCTGAAAGGGCAGATTGATTTTGGTATCGGCGCGCTGGACAGTTCGGTTCCGGAACGGCTGGACGTCTTCCCGCTGCAGGAGGATCCTTTCGTCGCGGTGATTCACTGCAACGACCCGCTGGCCGCGTCGGCGCATTTACCCTGGAAGCAGCTGGTGGGCCGCGATATCGCGGTGTTCTCAAAGGGCAACATTCAGCGTCTGGTGGGGGCATTAGCCGACAGCCATCGCCTGTCGCTGCAGGCGCGTTATCAGGTGGACTATATTGAAACGCTGTACGGCCTGGTGCGTTCAAAGCTCGCCGTGGCAATCTTGCCCCAGCTCTACACCACGCATCTGCAGGACTCGCAGCTCAGGGTCGTTCAGCTTCAGCAGCCGGCGCTCTACCGGACGGTTGCGCTTATGCGTGCGCCGCAGGCGCTGCCGCCGCTGATTGAATCTTGCTTTACGCTGATGGTTGAAACCTTGAGGACACGCTGAGGGGATAGGGCAGGGGAAAATACCCTCTCCCGAACGGGAGAGGGATAAGCATTACTTCGCCAGAACTTCCTGCGCGGTGCGCTCAACCAGGGACAGCAGGACTTTAACGTCTTCCAGCGTCACGGTTGGGTTCAGCAGCGTCAGCTTCAGGCAGGTGATACCGTTATGCTCGGTCACACCGACGTTGGCACGGCCGGATTCCAGCAGCGCATCGCCAATTTTCTGGTTCAGCAGGGCGATGCCCGCGTCATCCATCTGTACCTGTCCGCGGAAGCGGAACAGCACGCTTGCCAGCTGCGGCTGCATAACCAGCTCAAGCGCAGGCTGCTCTTTCACATAGCTTGCAACCTGCTGTGCCAGCGTCACGCCGCAATCGATGATCGCCGCGTACTGCTCCTGACCCAGCGCTTCCAGGCTCATCCACAGCTTCAGCGCGTCGAAGCGGCGGGTGGTCTGCAGAGATTTGGACACCAGGTTAGGCACGCCCGCCTCTTCGTCAAACTCAGAGTTCAGGTAGGCCGCCTGATAGCGCATCAGTTCATAGTGACGCGCTTCTTTCAGCAGGAACGCGCCGCAGCTGATGGTCTGGAAGAACTGCTTGTGGAAGTCCAGGGTAATGGAATCCACCAGTTCAATACCGTCCAGGTAGTGACGATACTGCTCGGACATCAGCAGCGCGCCGCCCCAGGCCGCGTCAACGTGTACCCAGATGTTCTGCTTCGCCGCCAGTTCTGCAATGGCACGCAGCGGGTCGATAGCACCGGCATCGGTGGTACCTGCCGTCGCAACGATGGCCAGGATCTGCTCGCCGTTCGCGTTGCACTGCTCAATTTTCGCCGCCAGATCGGTGAGATCCATACGGGAGAATTCGTCCGTTTTCACCTGCACCACGGACTGGTAGCCCAGGCCCATCAGCGCCATGTTTTTCTGCACGGAGAAGTGCGCATTTTCGGAGCACAGCACGCGAATTTTGCGCAGATCGCCGACCAGACCGTCCTGCTGAACGGAGTGGCCCAGACGCGCAAAGAACGCATCGCGCGCCAGCATCAGGCCCATCAGGTTGCTCTGGGTACCGCCGCTGGTGAAGACACCGGCGTCGCCGGCCTGATAACCCACGCGGGTACGCAGCCACTCGATCAGTTTGATCTCGATAATGGTTGCGGACGGGCTTTGATCCCAGGAGTCCATGCTCTGGTTAGTGGCGTTGATCAGCACTTCCGCCGCCTGGCTTACGACCAGGCTTGGGCAGTGCAGGTGCGCCACGCACTGCGGGTGATGAACGGACAGGCTGTCTTTCAGGAAGAACTCCACGGCGCGTTCAATCGCCGCTTCGTTGCCCAGCCCTTTCGGGTTGAAATCCAGCTTAATACGGTCGCGCAGTTCCGCGACCGTTTTGCCCTGATACATCTCAGGCTGTTTCAGCCACTGCATCACAGCCTGAGTGCTTTGTTCAATCGCCTGCTGGTAAGCTTCAATGCTCTGTGCAGAGGAGAACAAAATTGGGTTTGAATCAGACATCGTAATCAACAACTCCGGTTACGCCGGGCGAACGCCCGCAGCAAGCAGCGCCTGCTCAAATTTATCCAGGAAGATCTTCAGCTCTTCATCGCTGATAAGCAGAGACGGCAGCAGACGCAGAACGATACCGTTACGACCGCCGCGCTCCAGAATCAGACCGGCTTCGAAGCACTTCTTCTGAATCAGCGCAGACAGCTCGCCGTCGCCCGGGAAGCAGCCCATGTGGTCAGCGGCTTCGTTTGGCTTAACGATCTCAATACCGATCATCATGCCCAGACCGCGAACGTGACCAATCACCGGGTAGCGTTTCGCCATCTCTTTCAGCTGGCCTTTCAGCCATTCGCCTTGTGCAGCCACTTTGCCCGCGATGTTCTGGTCTTTCAGGATTTTCAGCGTCGTCAGACCGGTTGCCATCGCCAGCTGGTTGCCGCGGAAGGTGCCGGTGTGGTGGCCTGGGGCCCATGCATCGAACTGCTTTTTGATACCGAGCACGGCCAGCGGCAGACCGCCACCGACAGCTTTAGACATCACGATGATGTCTGGCTCGATGCCAGCGTGTTCGAAGGCGAAGAATTTACCGGTACGGGCAAAGCCCGCCTGGACTTCGTCGAGGATCAGCAGAATGCCGTGTTCCTGAGTCACTTTACGGATGCGCTGCAGCCACTCGGCCGGAGCCGGGTTCACGCCGCCTTCACCCTGAACCGCTTCCAGAATGACGGCTGCAGGTTTACGCACGCCGCTTTCAACGTCGTTGATCAGGTTATCGAAATAGTAGGTCAGCGCTTTCACGCCTGCTTCACCGCCGATACCCAGCGGGCAGCGGTACTCGTGAGGGTAAGGCATGAACTGGACTTCTGGCATCATACCGTCAACCGCTTCTTTCGGAGACAGGTTGCCGGTCACGGACAGCGCACCGTGGGTCATACCGTGGTAACCACCAGAGAAGCTGATGATACCGCTACGACCGGTCACTTTTTTCGCCAGCTTCAGCGCCGCTTCAACGGCGTCTGCACCGGAAGGACCGGTGAACTGCAGGCAGTACTCTTTGCCCTGACCAGGCAGCAGAGAGAGCAGGTATTCAGAAAACGCGTCTTTCAACGGCGTCGTCAGATCCAATGTATGTAACGGCAAGCCGCTGGTAATGACATTTTGGATGCTTTTCAGCACATCAGGATGATTGTGACCCAGCGCGAGGGTGCCAGCGCCGGCTAAACAGTCAAGGTATTCTTTATTATCTGCATCGGTGATCCACACGCCTTCTGCTTTAGTGATCGCTAAAGGCAGCTTGCGCGGATAACTCCTGACGTTAGATTCAAACTCGGCCTGACGGGCCAGATAGGTTTCGTTGCTTTTATGGGCATCTACGGTGTCAATACGGACTTTATCCGTCATCATATCACTCCTACAACCGCGGCTTCGTTATGCGCCACGATTGAATAAAAAGTTAAAAAACAGATGGGGGTGTCTAAAAAACGCCGCCAATATAGAGCCTTTTTCCGTGGGGCTCAATGGTTAATTTGTTTACTGTTTTGTTACACGCCACACGAGGGGGGCAATATCCCGTTTCCTGCGTCGTAAAAAGCATTTTTTCGGCAATGAATTCAGCGCGTTATGTACACCTAATCTGGACTGTAAAAGTGAGGGTTAGAGTGTTACAAATCGTGCCTTTTCCTTAAGAAAAAGGAGGCGGAATGCCTCCTGGCGATCGTTATTTCTGCGTTACCTGCAAAATGCCGTGTTCACGGCCTTTGGTTTTATTCCAGGAGGCATCCGTAATACCGTTTTCATCAAGGCTAATGGATATAACAAATCCGTTACCATGAATTTCATAAAAGTTAGCATTCAGGCGTTTCACCGTGGCTTTTTTGCCATTAACGGTGGCGCTAAAAAAGCCGTTTGAAATCGTGGCATTAAGCTCATCAGAAGTGAATGACGCTTCACGCATTGGGTCATGGACAGCTGCCGCCTGGTTATGACCCGCCGCGTTTTCAGCCTTGGTTTTCGTAATATCGCACGAGCCGTCGCCATCGCTAATCTGAGTACATCCGGAACGTTCCAGCTGCGCGCGATAGTGCGCGCTAATGGCATGCGCCGGAGCCGCTGCTACGGTGAACAGCAGGGCAACCAGGGCTAATTTCGTTTTCATCGCAAAACCTTAATTATGGTGATGGTGTTTATGGGAGGTATCTGTCGCTCGCGCGGCGTTAGCATATGCCGCAGACAGGGACGCGTTATTAACGCCCTGTTGTCTTTGCTGTTCTGAAAGGTAGCACGTATCGTAGCTCACCCCTTTTGCGGTGCAATTGGCGATTCGCTGCTCGGGAGAAACGCAGCCCGCGAGCAGCGCGGCGATAACCGCAATCATCATTAACTTCTTCATGTTATTGCCTTATAAAACACACAGATAATATGAAACGTACATTACGCCGATCCAAATCCCGATAGAGATAAGCATCAGATATAGGGCCGCTGAGATAAATATATATTTGGACATGCTTTTGGCTATCATCGTTATTAATTTAATCAGTTCTTGCGCTGGTTAATAAAAAGTCATGTTAATACAAACCATTCATGAAATAGCTACTGACAAAGGTAACTGCGGTAAACTATCCAGTAAGGTGACTTTTTAATCCTTGATCGCGATCACTTAAAACTTCTGTTTACAGAATGGTTAATCGATAAAAAATCAATGTAAACATTTACTTATGCCTTCCATCTGAAAGGCTGCTATAAAGAGGTGAATAAAATCAACCTTATAATGGCCCTTCATCAAGGCTCATTAATGTAAACATTGGTTGTTTGATTTCCCCTTATTTTCAGGAGTGAGTAGCCAGTATTTTAATTCACAGATCCTGACGAAATGCTCTCAAATTTGAACCTAAGATACCGCTTGCATCCGGGCTTCAGTCGCGGGTAGACTCGCTCTCTAAATGAAGTTATTTACAGTAAAGTGATTTCATTGTTATTTGACTCGGGGTGCCCTTCTACGTGAAGGCTGAGAAATACCCGTACCACCTGATCTGGATAATGCCAGCGTAGGGAAGTCAGATGCCTTCCCGGTCATCGCTTCTTCACGCAAGGCAGGAGCGAACCATGCAGCCTGACCTGCTCGATCTACACGTTTTACATCAGTTCCGAACCCGTTCCCCGCTTACCCACTGTATGACTAACAATGTCGTACAAACCTTTACCGCCAATGTCCTGCTCGCACTTGGCGCCTCGCCGGCGATGGTGATTGAAGCCGAAGAAGCCGAACAGTTTGCGACGCTTGCCGATGCGCTGCTGATCAACGTCGGTACGCTGACCGCACCGCGCGCCCAGTCGATGCGTCGGGCAATAGAAAGTGCGGTGGCGGCAGGCAAACCCTGGACGCTCGATCCGGTTGCCGTTGGCGCGCTCGCCTTTCGCACCCGCTTTTGTCATCAAATTCTCTCCCTTAAGCCTGCCGCAATTCGTGGTAACGCCTCGGAAATTCTCGCCCTTGCAGGGATGAGCGCGGGCGGTCGCGGCGTAGATACAACCGATACGGCGGCCAGCGCGCTGCCTGCCGCCCAGGCACTGGCGCGCCAGATCAACGCCATTGTGGTGGTAACCGGCGAGGTGGATTACATCACCGACGGGCAGAGAACCCGCACCGTATCGGGGGGCGATCCGATAATGACCCGCGTTGTCGGCACAGGCTGCGCGCTCTCCGCCGTCGTTGCGGCCTGCTGTTCGCTGCCCGGCGACCGGCTGGATAATATCGCCGCCGCCTGCGGATGGATAAAGCGTGCCGGTACGGTCGCCGTGGCGCACTCCCGCGGTCCCGGCAGCTTCGCCAGCGCGTTTCTGGACGCGCTTTATACGCTGGAGGAGCAGGCATGAAGCGGATTAACGCCCTCACTATAGCCGGTACGGACCCCAGCGGCGGCGCCGGTATCCAGGCCGATCTGAAAACCTTCTCCGCGCTTGGGGCCTATGGCTGCTCGGTGATTACCGCGCTGGTGGCGCAAAACACCCGCGGCGTGCAGTCGGTCTACCGCATTGAGCCGGATTTTGTCACCGCGCAGCTGGATTCTGTGTTCAGCGACGTGCGCATTGATAGCACCAAAATCGGCATGCTGGCGGAGGCGGATATCGTCGACGCGGTGGCCGAGCGTCTTAAACGCTATCAGGTGCAAAACGTGGTGCTCGATACCGTAATGCTGGCAAAAAGCGGCGACCCGCTGCTTTCCGCCTCTGCCGTTGAGACGCTGCGTAAAAAGCTGCTGCCGCAGGTGGCGATGATCACCCCAAACCTGCCTGAGGCCGCCGCGCTGCTGGACGCTCCTCATGCGCAAACCGAACGCGAAATGAAAGAGCAGGGGCGGGCGCTTCTGGCGATGGGTTGCGGCGCGGTGCTGATGAAGGGCGGTCATCTTGATGATGCGGAAAGCCCTGACTGGCTCTTCACCCGCGACGGTGAAGAGCGCTTTACCGCCCCGCGCGTGCAGACTAAAAACACCCACGGCACGGGCTGTACGCTCTCTGCCGCGCTGGCGGCGCTGCGCCCGCGACACAGCGGCTGGGGAGAGACGGTGCAGGAAGCCAAGATCTGGCTCTCGGCGGCGCTGGCAAAAGCCGATACTCTGGAGGTCGGTCACGGTATTGGACCGGTTCACCATTTTCATGCATGGTGGTAACTCAGTATAATGGCAGTAAACACCACGCCTGAGAAAAACAGAGATGGAACAAGCGCATACCCGGCTAATCGCTCAGCTGAATGAACGGATTTCGGCAGCAGATAACACCCCGCTGTACCTGAAGTTTGCCGAAACGGTAAAAAATGCGGTACGCAGCGGCATGCTGGAACACGGCAATATTCTGCCCGGCGAGCGCGATCTGAGCCAGCTAACCGGCGTGTCGCGCATTACCGTGCGCAAAGCGATGCAGGCGCTGGAAGAAGAGGGCGTGGTGACGCGCGCCCGGGGTTACGGAACGCAGATCAACAATATCTTCGAGTATTCGTTAAAAGAGGCGCGCGGGTTTTCTCAGCAGGTGGTGCTGCGGGGCCAGAAGCCCAACACCCTGTGGGTCAACAAGCGGGTGGTGAAATGCCCCGAAGAGGTGGCTAACCACCTGTCGATTGCGCCGGAGAGCGAGGTTTTTTTGCTCAAGCGCATTCGTTACGTTGATGATGACGCGGTCTCTATTGAAGAGTCCTGGGTGCCGACCGGGTTAATCCCCGACCCCGATGCGATTGGCGTCTCGCTGTACGACTACTTCCGCAGCCAGAACATTTTCCCGCAGCGCACACGCTCGCGCGTCAGTGCGCGCATGCCGGACAGCGAGTTCCAGGCGCACATTAAGATGGACGAAAAAATACCGGTGCTGGTGATCAAGCAGGTTGCGCTTGACCAACAGCACCGGCCGATTGAGTACAGCATCAGCTACTGCCGTAGCGACCTATACGTCTTTGTGTGCGAGGAGTAAGTCCTCCCGCTCGGGCGCACAGTCGCCGCCGCGGTGGCTGACCACCCAGGCGGCTACCGCATTCCCCAGAAGCACGGCATCTGCCAGCGACCATCCCGCCGCCAGCCCGGCAAGCGTACCGCCCGCATGGCTGTCGCCTGCGCCAATGGTATCCACAACCGTGGCGGGAAACGCCGGCACAACGCCCGAGGCATCGCCGTCGTACCAGGCGGCACCGTCTTTATCATGACGCACAATCAGCGCCGCGCCGAAACGCTGCTGCCACTTCGCGCCCAGGTTCTCAGCCTTTACACCCAGTTTTTCAGCCGCTATTTCCGCTTCCTGACGATTAAGCGACACGATGGGCCTGCAGGCCATAATCCGCGCCATCAGCGCGTCGGGAATGTCCGCGATGCGGGGGCCGAAATCGATAAAGGCCGTCACGTCCTGTAGTCCTTCCAGCCAGCCCGTCAGCAGCTCACCGGAGGGTGAGGCCAGCTGATAGCCGGACAAAGAGACCAGGCTGTTTCGCGGCACGTTAAGCCCGTCAAGCCAGCTCTGCTGCCACTGGTTCTCCACGCCGCTAAAGGACATAAAGGTTCGCTCGCCGTCAGGCTCCACCAGCGCCAGACACCAGCCGTTATCCCCGGCTTCGGCCTCCACGGCGCTGTGCAGATCCTGCTTCGCCATCGCGTTGCGGATAATATCCGCCCACACGCCGTGGCCGACGGGAAGCGCGTTTTGCGCCGAAATCCCCAGCCGTTTCAGGGCGATGGCGATATTCAGCGCGCAGCCGCCAATATTTACACCCTGCTGCTTGAGCTCGATATCGCACCCGCGCCATGGCAGGGCGTAGGCGTCGGCGATAACGTCAATTACCGCCGCGCCCAGCACCGTCACCGGGCGCGTGGCGTGCAGCGTTTCAAGGCGTTGGGCAAACGAACTCATACGCCCTCCCTTTGCTCCCGATAGTGCAGGAGCTTTTCGCAATAGTGGCCAAAGTCGAGCCGATTAACGGCGTCGAGCTCGGCTTTCAGGGCCGGATCAATCGACTGCACGCCGTGCAGCGCGCCGCAGATGGCCGTTGCCATCGCGCCAATGGTGTCGGTATCGCCGCCCAGGTTGGCGCATAAAATGGCGCAGCGGTTCGGGTCGGTTCCCGCCAGCTCGACCATCGCGATGGCAGCCGGTACGGACTCAATGGTGCTGGTGCCTGCGCCGATCAGCTGATACACCTGCTCGCTGGCGGATTCTGTCCCGTTGGCTTCTCGTACGGTTTTCAGTGCCAGCTCAATACGTGCCGCAAGCGATGCGCTGAAGGTGGTGGTTTTCGCTTCCTGCGCATAGCGGGCGATACCGGGCAGCGCATCGACGATGTTCTGCCAGCGTTCGCCGTCGATGGCGCGTGAAATTGCCCACGCGATAACAGCCGCACCGGCAATGGCGAGATCGGATTTATGCGTCGGGCTGGAGGCCAGCGCCACCTGCTCAACAAAATGCGCCAGACGGGTGGCTGGGAGCAGGCAGCCCAGCGGGGACGCGCGCATCGCCGCCCCGTTGGTGACGCCGTTGTTCTCCAGTTCACTCACCGGCTTGCCGTCGCGAATGGCGTTCAGGGCAATTTTCGAGGTTGGCCCAAGCACGTTCTTATTAAACGCGTCGAAATCCAGCGCCCAGCGAAGAATATGCTTGCCGATAACGTCCGCGTTAATCTGCCCGTCGCACTCGATAATCGCATCCGCCAGACAGAGCGCCATCGAGGTATCGTCGGTGAACTCGGCCTGGTTGAAATAGCATGCCGCGTTATTCTCCGCCGGGCCGGGTAAGAAACGGTCAATCCAGCCGAAGTGCGCCTTGACGCGCGTTCTCGGCCACAGTTCCGACGGCATGCCCATCGCATCCCCTAACGCCTGCCCGTAAAGAGCACCGAGAATACGTTCTTGTTTCATTTAACTTCCCCTTGTGTCAGCGCGGTATCGCCATCAACCACCTCAATTGCGGTGATCTCTTTATCCGATTCGCGGAAAAACAGCATAAACAGCACGGCAATCACCGCAATCATGATTGCACCAAACGTCCACATTCCGGCCCAGTTGAAGGTCAGCCCATTCACCGGCTCTTTGTATGCGAACATTTTCTCCATCATCACGCCGCCCAGGCGGTATCCCAGCAGGCTACCAAAGCCCTGACAGCACAGCGTAATCAAGCCCTGCGCCGCGGTACGCATGTGCGCCGGCGCCTTTTTGTCCACGTAGATGTACGCGGTCACGTAATAGAAGTCATAGCTCACGCCGTGCAGCAGAATGCCGAGGAACAGCAGGGCGTAGGTGAAGTACTGATCCGCGCCGCCGTAAACGAAGAAACCGTAGCGGATGGCGGCGGTGATAAGCCCCAGGAGTAAGACCTTCTTAATACCAAAGCGTTTGGTGAAGAACGGCAGCGCCAGCATAAAGAAGATTTCGGAGAACTGGCCGAGGGTCATCCAGCCGGTGGCGTTTTTCATCCCCACTTCGGTCAGGTAGCCGTTGGCGAAGATGTAGTAAAACGCCAGCGGCATCGCGAACAGGAACGAGCAGAAGAAGAATACCAGGAAGTTTTTGTCGCGCAGCAGGATCAGCGCGTCCAGCCCCAGCATTACCTTGACGTCCAGCTTGCCGGTGCTCTTTGGCGGAGTATTCGGCAGGAAAAGGGCGAACACGCTCAGCAGCGCGGAGCTGGCGGCGGTCATCAGCAGCGGGATGTTGGTGTCGGAGATATCGCTATAGCCCATCATCTGCGGCAGGAACCCGCACGCCAGGCCCGAGGCGATCCAGCCGATGGTCCCCATCACGCGGATGCGCGGGAAATCAGCCTCAACGTCGTCCACGTTGGCGAAGGCAATGCTGTTGGTCAGCGCGATGGTCGGCATATAGGTGAGCGAGTAGGCCAGCAGCAGCGGGAAGAAGGCGCTGAACTCGGTTTGCTGCGCGGCGAAATACATCAGAATGGCGCCGGCGAACATCAGCACCGCCAGCACTTTCTGCGCGGCGAAGAAGCGGTCGGTCAGCGAGCCGACAAGAATAGGTGAGAGGATCGCGGCAATCGCGGTACAGGCATAAGACCAGCCAATTTCCCCGGCGGTAAAGCCGCTTTTGCTCAGCCACAGCCACAGCGGCACGAACCACGCGCCCCAGATAAACCATTCAACAAACATCATGAATGACAGTTGGACTTTCGTTTTCATTGTTTAATCCTGCATGTCAGAGAGGGTACGCCTTTAACATACCATTTGATGATACCTTTTAAATACCTTTAAGGCGATTGTTTGATCAGTGTAACAAAATTGTTGTACATGAAACGAGCCAGCAGATTGTGCTTAAAAAAGTTGCAGACGGTGGAAAATCTGTTAAGTCGGTACCAGGCTTAGTCTGCCTGCAAAAATGTGGGTTTGGATTACACGCTCCGACTTCTCGTCGGACTTACGGGAGCATCACTATGACTGATATTGCGCAGCTGCTTGGCAAAGACGCCGACGGCCTTTTACAGCATCGTTGTATGACCATTCCAGCCGACCAGCTCTACCTGCCCGGCCACGACTACGTAGACCGCGTGATGATGGATAACAACCGTCCGCCTGCCGTGCTGCGAAACATGCAGACGCTCTACAATACCGGACGTCTGGCCGGCACCGGTTACCTCTCCATTCTGCCGGTTGACCAGGGCGTTGAGCACTCTGCTGGCGCATCCTTCGCGGCCAACCCGCTCTATTTCGATCCGAAGAACATTGTTGAGCTGGCGATTGAGGCGGGCTGTAACTGTGTGGCATCCACCTACGGCGTGCTGGCCTCCGTTTCCCGCCGCTATGCCCACCGCATACCGTTCCTCGTTAAGCTGAACCACAACGAAACCCTGAGCTACCCAACCGAATATGACCAGACCCTCTACGCCAGCGTCGAGCAGGCGTTTAACATGGGCGCGGTGGCGGTGGGGGCGACCATCTATTTCGGCTCCGAGCAGTCGCGTCGGCAGATTGAGGAGATCTCTGCGGCGTTCGAGCGCGCGCACGAGCTGGGGATGGTGACCGTACTGTGGGCCTATCTGCGAAACAACGCGTTCAAGAAAGACGGCGTGGATTACCACGTGTCAGCCGATCTGACCGGCCAGGCGAACCATCTGGCGGCGACCATTGGCGCGGATATCGTGAAGCAGAAAATGGCCGAAAACAACGGCGGCTACAAGGCGGTGAACTTTGGCTACACCGACGATCGCGTTTACAGCAAGCTGACCAGCGACAATCCTATCGATCTGGTGCGCTACCAGCTGGCGAACTGCTACATGGGGCGCGCGGGCCTGATCAACTCCGGCGGCGCGGCGGGCGGTGATACTGACCTGACGGACGCGGTGCGTACGGCGGTGATCAACAAACGCGCGGGCGGCATGGGGCTGATTCTGGGCCGTAAGGCGTTCAAGAAAACCATGGCTGACGGCGTGAAGCTGATCAATGCGGTTCAGGATGTGTATCTGGACAGTAAAGTGACGATTGCCTAATCGCACGCATCTTCCTGCCGGGATAAGCGTGACCCGGCAGGAAAATTCTTTGGCTTACTCCTTAAGCGTTTCAGGATGAGGAGTACTCAGCAGACCCGCGGTTCCTCTCCTGCTGCTCTTTGCTTCTTCTAATCCCGGCTGCGTGACGCTGATAAAGGCGCACAGAACAAATGCAAGCAGATACAGCACCGTGTAGGCGATGACCACGCCGAGCGTGCTGAACCAGGGCAGCAGCACCACGGCAATCGCCGGGGCAAGGAAGTTAGACAGACCGGCCGAAAGGTTATATACCGATATCGCCGCCCCCTTGTGCCGCGGCTCCAGCGCCGGGAACACCGCCGCCATCGGTACAAAGGCCGCCACGAAAATCCCCAGCGCGAAGGCCGGCACCAGCGCCATGGCAAAGTTATGTCCGAAGTGCTGCGGAATGTAGTAAAACGCCAGGCTGGAGAGCGCCATCCCGATGCAGCCAAACCAGCGCACCACCCGCATCCAGCCCATTTTTTCCGCCACCACGCCCCAGAACACGTTCGAGAAGATGGTGGTGAAGAAGAATACCGCCCAGATCTGCAGCCACTCGGAGGTGGTGAAGCCCAGCTCGTCAACAAACATCATCGGCATGATGACGGCAAACCCGAACAGGGAGAGGGTGTTGATGATACGCACCATGCTGGAGAGCAGAATGCTGCGGTTGGTGTAGAGCAGCGTCGCCGCACGGCCCAGCTCGGCGAATTTTTCCCGGGTCGAGAGATGATGCATGTGAGTTGGGGTTTTGACGTTGCGCAGGGATACCATGGCGATGATTCCCCCCGCCAGGCAAAACGCCAGCGCCAGCCACAGGGTACCCATCTCCCCGATGTGCGGAATGGTGAAGCTCGGAATATAGCTGCCCGCCACGCCAATACCCACGGAATAAACCGCCCAGTACCAGCCCAGCGCCGAGCTGGATTTATCGCTACGCACATTATGAATAATAACCACGATGAAGGCGTACAGAAATAACGGATAGGCCAGGCCGCGGATCCCGTAAAACAGCAGAATTAATCCGTAATTTGCCTGACCCAGACCAAAAACGAGAAACAGGACGTGGAAAACGCACCACAGGACGAAGCCAATCAGCATGGTTTTTTGCGGGGTGATGATTTCAGCGACCACGCCGGAGATCCAGGCGGAGAGCGCCGCCGCGAGACCGTAGAGCGTAAAGGCGAAAGAGGCCTCTGCAGGCGTAAAGCCCAGCGATTTAATATAGTGCGACAGGAATGCCAGCTCGAAACCGTCACCCGTCATAAAGACCGCGATTGCCAGATATCCCCATAGCAGGTTCAGCGGCAATCCCAGCCACTGTTTATTTATTTCGGACATATTGACCTCTTTTGTAGCGTACAGGTGAGCCCACACCGGAAATATTCCGGCGTGAGTTTTTTTATTGTCTTTTTATCTAAATATAATGAAGCGTATTTATTCTCTGATTATTGTCGCAGTCCGTTGTAGCTGCTTATAAGCCTCGTATCGACGCAGATGAAGGGAATGATAGTTCGCTTGCGGATAATAATATTTATCCACGTGGGTAAATTGCTTCATGGCATCGGTCACCGAAGGGGCAATATTTCCCGCCACAGCCCCGAGGATGGCCGAACCCAGTAATACCGGCTCGCTGCACCGGGTCGCTAACACCGGCAGCCCGCAGGTATCTGCCAGCAGCTGGCGGACGAAAGGGTGCTGGCCCGCGCCGCCGCTGATGACGATATTTTCGGTCCGTACGCCGCATTCACGCTGGGCGTCAATGATTTGCCGCAAGCCGTAACCGATACCGCACAGGCCGGCCACATATAGCGCCATCAGGTTATCGACGTCGTTCTCCATGCCCAGCCCGCAGATCGTAGCCCGCGCGTGGGGATCGGCAAAGGGCGCGCGGTTACCCAGAAATTCGGGCACCACGTGCAGTCCGGCTGCCAGGGTCACCGCCTCTGAGGCGGTGGCGAAGGTTTGTAAAAGCCTGTCTGCCAGGTACACCGGCAGCGGCAGGCCTGACTCCTGTGCCAGCTGGCGCGCTTCCAGCGCGGCAGGATGGAAACTTAACAACCGATCGATAGCGGCACCCGCGGCGCTTTGTCCGCCCTCAATCAGCCACAGTCCAGGTACCATGGCGCTAAAGTAAGGCCCCCAGACGCCGGGCACAAAAACGGCGCTCGCGGCGCTGGTCATGGTGCACGATGAAGTGCCAAAGACATACGCGAGGTTATTCAGCGCGCCGCCGCCAGCGCCCACGGTCCCTATACCGCCGGCATGGGCATCAATTAACCCTACCGCTACCGGCGTGCCTGGCAGCAAGCCCATCTCACGCGCGGCCTGCTCCGTTAAGCCCTCGCCGCAAGGGGTGCCGGGGGCGGCAATATGCTGGCCGATGCGGACAAAATCTTCTCCGGCCAGCTCGTCCAGGCCAACGGTGCGGAAATAGTCCGGGTCCCAGCGGTTCTCATGGGCCAGCCACGTCCATTTACAGGTCAGGGTACAGATGGAACGGGTGACATCGCCGGTCGCGCGCCAGGTCAGGAAATCGGCCAAATCGAAAAATTGCCAGGCGCGATCGTAGACCTCACGATGGTTTTCTTTCAGCCACAGCAGCTTCGGCGTCTCCATTTCGGGCGATATTTTCCCGCCAACGTAGTCCAGCACCGGATGATGGGTGGCGTTGATGCGCTCCGCCTGGTCTGTCGCACGATGATCCATCCAGACGATGATATTGTTTTCTGCTTCACCGTCGGGGCTGACCGCCAGCGGTTCGCCGTCTTCGTCCAACACCACCAGCGAGCAGGTGGCGTCAAACCCGATGCCGGCAACGCTCTGCGGGGCCGTTCCGGAGCGCGCCAGCGCCTCGCGGATGCAGTGGCAAACGGCCTGCCAGATCTCGGAGCTGGACTGCTCCACGCGGCTTCCGCTGCGGTGCACGGTGGCAATTTTCTGCGTCGCGTGGGACAGCAGCCTGCCGCTGAGATCGAAAATGCCTGCGCGAACGCTGCCGGAGCCGACGTCTACGCCGATAACGGTTTCTGGTGTACTCTTCATCCTCATTGTCCTTAAAGATCGACGCTGTTAGGCAGAATCACCAGGTCCCGGACGGTAACGTTCTTCGAACGGGTCACCATGAACAACACCGATTCTGCGACCTCAATCGGCTGCATCAGGCTACCGTTTGCCAGCGCTTCATCCATTTTGGCCTGCGGCCAGTCGTCGAGCAGAGCCGTCACTACCGGCCCAGGCAGGACGGCCCCCACGCGTACGCCATGTTCCGCGACCTGACGACGGGTGGTATGCACGAACGCCTGAACGGCAAATTTGGACGCGGTGTAGATCGGCTCCCAGATAACAGGCACCACGCCGGCAATGGAGCTGGTGAAGATAATATCGCCTGACTTCTGGGCAATCATATGCGGCAGTACGGCGCGAACGCAGCGGAAGGCCGCGTTGATATTCAGGTTCAGCACGCGATCCCAGACGTCCGGGTCGCCTTCAGCAACCGGCCCACCGATGTACGCGCCTGCGTTGGCGTGAAAAATATCGAGGCCGCCGGCGAGGCCGACAATGTCGCTCAGCATAGCGTCGACTTGCTCGGGCTTGAACAGATCGATTTGCAGGGCAAACGCGTTCTCGCCCAGCTCGGCGACAATGCGCTGAAGCTTCTCGCCTTCACGGTCGATTAACACCACCTTTGCGCCAGCGCCGAGCAGCGTTTTTGCACACTCCAGGCCAATGCCTGAGGCGGCGCCGGTGATAGCAGCGACTTTACCCTGTAGGGAAGTATTCATGGAGGGGACAGAGTGATTCATTTTATAATCCTTTAAGCAGAGATGATTTTTAGGGTGCGTCTGCTTTCGCGTGAAGAACGGGGGTTCTGACTGACGCGTGAAGCAAACTGCTCAATCGATGAAGCAGATCTAGCACTTGCTTATTTCTCCAGCAAGAGACATTCAAAATGAAGAGGCGATTTTGTGACGCGCGTTGAGAAAACGAAGAAAACGACCATCTACGATCTGGCGGAACTCACCGGCGTTTCCGCCAGCGCGGTGAGTGCTATTTTGAATGGCAACTGGAAGAAACGTCGCATCAGCGCCGGTCTGGCGGAAAAGGTGACCCGCATTGCGGAGGAGCAGGGCTACGCGATTAACCGTCAGGCAAGCCTGCTCCGCAGTAAGAGATCGAACGTTATCGGCATGATCGTGCCGAAATATGACAACCGCTATTTCGGCTCTATAGCGGAAAAATTTGAAGAGATGGCGCGTGCCAGAGGGCTGTTGCCGATTATTACCTGCACACGCCGTCAGCCGGAGCTTGAACTGGACGCCGCCCGTGCCATGCTCTCCTGGCAGGTTGACTGGGTCATTGCCACGGGGGCGACACACCCGGACAAAATTGCTGAACTCTGTCATCAGGCGGGCGTGCCTACGCTAAATCTTGATCTGCCGGGTACCCTGGCGCCCTCCATCATTTCGGATAACTACGGCGGCGCAAAGATGCTGACAGAGCGGATCCTCGCCAGCAGCTTTAAACGCTTTGGTTCGCTGGCACCGCTGACCTTCGTGGGCGGACGCCGGAGTGATAACAACACCGCCGAGCGCCTGCGCGGGTTCCTCGATGCCCATCGGGCCCACGGGCTGACCGTTCCGGAACCGCAGCTGCTGGTCACCGGGTACTCGTCATCACGCGTGGAGGAGCAGCTCAGAGCTACTTTCCCGTCGCCATCGACGACGCTAAAAGGGCTGTTTGTCAATTCGACTATTTCGCTGGAGGGGGTGGTACGTTGGCTGGCCCAAAACGGGCAGACTGGCCTAAACCAGCCACCGATGGGCTGTTTTGACTGGGACCCGTTTGTCTCTCTGCTGGGACATGACATCGACATGGTGCGACAGGACGTCTCAGCGATGCTGGAAAAGGTATTTGAAATTCTCGATTCCGGTGATGCCTCGGTCAGGCGAATTGAGATCCCACCGGAGCTGATTGGCAGCCAGAGCGTCACGGGCTAGCCCTGACGCGTCAGCAGCCAGCGCGCGGTCTGCTCATCCGTCACCAGCCCGTTTACCCAGCCGCCTTTGAGGGCGGCAAGGATCGCCGGGCGTTTATCTTCGCCGCAGGCGGCCGCAATGCGTGGGCACTGGCCCTGACGAATATCGTAGCTGGTAATCAAGCGATTAATCTGGCTGTCGATGACGTTGCCGTCGGCATCGATAAAGCGTCCGAGTATTTCGCCTACGCCACCGCGCAGGGTCAACTCTTCCAGCTGTGCCTCATCGATAAAACCGTCTTTGAAGATAGGGCTCTGCCTGCCCAGCGCCCCGATGCCGACAAAAATCACATCTGCCGCATCCGCAACGGCGCCGACGTTACGGAACAGGCGGTTTGAGCACCACATTTCATGTTCCTCGCTGGACTGAGCATAGCGCGGCGCCGGCCACTGGTAATATTTGCCCTGAATTTTACGCGCCAGCAGCAAAGGCACATCATCGTAATAGTTACATTGCCCGTGCTCGTTCATGGCGCTGATCAGGGCGACACAGCGGGTGTTGTGGCTGTCAAAATCGATACGCTTGATGGTTTTTTTTAGCGTCAGTCCGGAGCCAATTCCGACCACCGTGGGTTTATCACCCTGCAGGTAGCGGGCCATCAGCTGATAACAGCCAAACGTCACGCTATCCAGCGCGCTTTCATTGCGGTAGACGGGCACAATGTTGCAGTGGGTAAGTTGATACTTTTCCGCGAGAAGCTGCGCATAATCAAGGCAGTTAGCGACAGGGTGATGAAGCCCAATCGAGACAATGCCTTCCTCTTTCGCGGCGGCAATCAGCCGCTGCACCACCGGTCTTGAGGTGCCGAGCTCGCTGGCAATTTCGCTTTGATTAAGCCCGGCGATGTAATACATCCATGCCGCCCGCACCTTTTGATCGAGCCTGATGTCATCTTCTTTGCTCACGTTTCCCTGCCTCAAGAGTGGGGTTGAGGGCGGTCAACGCCCACAACAATTGTCTGTCATTCTGGCGGGAGCTACGAGTTGAGGCAAGCGGTTTGCTCCTTTCTGGTCATTTGTAATTTCATTGGTCATTTGCTCTTTTGTGATCTACGGCTCTTATTTTAAACAAATGATCCTCTACAGTTCAGCTATAACCTCACTGGAGAACAGAACAATGACCGAGAAATACACATGGCTACATATTGGGCTTGGGTCTTTTCATCGTGCGCATCAGGCGTGGTATCTGCACCGCCTGATTGCCGGCGGCGATACGCGCTGGCACATCGCTGCCGGCAATATACGCAACGATGCCGAACATGTAGTGCAGGCGCTGGCCGCGCAGAAGGGGCGATATGTACTGGAGACCGTCAGCCCAGAAGGTGAGAGAGACTATGAAGAGATCGCCTCGATTCAGACGCTGATCCCGTGGCAGGCGGATTTGCAGCCGCTGATTGCCGAAGGGGCGAACCCGCAGACTCGGGTCATTGCGTTTACCGTGACGGAGGGGGGCTACTATCTGGACACCAGCCACAGGCTGGACGTGGCCAATGCCGATCTGACGAGCGATATACAGGGCGGCTGTAAAACCATCTACGGGACAATTGCCCGGATGCTCGAAGCGCGTATGGCGAACGGAGCGGGTCCGGTAACCCTGCTTAACTGTGACAACGTGCGGCATAACGGCGAGCGCTTCCACGACGGGCTGGTTGAATTCTTAACCCTCAGCGGCAAACAGAGCGTCATCGACTGGCTGAGCGCTAACGCGACCTGTCCGAATACCATGGTGGATCGCATCACACCGCGTCCGGCAGCCGACCTCCCGGCGCGCATTAAGGCCCGGACGGGCATAGACGATAACGCCCCGGTTATGGGTGAACGCTTTATTCAGTGGGTGGTTGAAGACAATTTCCGCGACGTTCGTCCGGCGCTGGAAACGGTGGGCGTAGAACTGGTGGGATCCGTCATCCCCTATGAAGAGGCGAAGATCCGCATCCTCAATGCCTCCCATAGCTGTATCGCCTGGGCGGGGACTCTGGTGGGGCAGCAGTATATCCACGAAAGCACGCTGACAGAATTTATCTACAAGATTGCCGACCGCTACGTAACGGAAGATGTCATTCCCTGCCTGGGGGATAATGGCATCGATCTGCCAGCCTACCGCGACGTGGTGCTTAAGCGTTTTACCAACCCCTGGATTCAGGACACCAACCAGCGCGTGGCGGCCGACGGGTTCTCGAAGATCCCGGCCATGATCGCCCCAACGCTGCGTGAATGTTACCAGCGCGGCGCACGGCCTGAGGCTACCGCAATGTTGCCTGCGCTGTTCTACGTCTATATGGAGCAGTGGCATCACGGCAAGCTGCCGTACGAATATCAGGACGGTATCCTCAACGCCTCTGCGGTACATGCGATGTTCGAATCGGACGATCCGATAGCCCGGTATGCCAGCGATACCGCCCTGTTTGGCGATCTGGCCGGCCGCGAGGACTTTGCCGCGCTTCTGCGTGAAAAAATCGCTGACGTTTACGCGCTGATTAACTGAGAGGTGGGTATGTATCTGGGCATCGATCTTGGCACATCAGAAGTAAAGGCGCTGGTCATTGACGAAAATAACGGCGTTGTCGCCACCCATAGTGCGCCGCTGACGATACAGCGTCCGAAGCCGCACTGGTCTGAACAATCGCCGGAAGCCTGGTGGGAGGCAACCGAATACCTGATTGCAACCCTCCGGGAGAAGTGCGGCCACCGCTGGCAGGCGATAAAAGCTATTGGCCTTTCCGGGCAGATGCACGGTGCGGTACTGCTTGATGCCGCGGGTGAACCCCTGCGTCCGGCCATCCTGTGGAATGACACCCGCTGCGCGCAGGAGTGCGCAGAGCTGGAAGAGATGGCGCCCGAGCTGCACCAGGTGGCGGGGAACCTGGCAATGCCGGGGTTTACGGCGCCCAAGCTGCTCTGGGTGCGCCGGCATGAGCCGCAGAACTTCAGCCGTCTCGCCACCGTGCTGCTGCCGAAGGATTATCTGCGCTTCAAAATGACCGGTAAAAAGATCTCTGATATGTCGGACTCGGCCGGGACGCTGTGGCTGGATGTGGGAAAACGGGACTGGTCTGATGCGCTGCTGGGAAAATGCGGTCTGTCGCGTGCTGCCATGCCTGCGCTGGTCGAAGGGTGTGAGGTCTCGGCGGTACTCGAACCTGCGGTGGCGCGGCGGTGGGGTCTGAACCCCTCGGTTATCGTTGCCGGCGGCGGGGGAGATAACGCCGTTAGCGCGATAGGGGTAGGGGCCGTTTCACCGGGCGATGCGTTTATTTCGCTCGGCACCTCCGGCGTGCTGTTTGTTGTCACGGATGCCTATCGTCCGGCGCCGCAGTCCGCCGTGCACGCGTTCTGTCAGGTGCTGCCAAACCTGTGGCACCAGATGAGCGTGATGTTAAGCGCCGCCAGCTGTCTTCAGTGGTTTTGCCGTCTGGTGGGCGTCACGGAGCTGGAGCTGCTTGAGGAGATCGCCCAGCTAAGCGATGCGGAGAAAGCGAGCGCGCCGATGTTCCTGCCGTACCTGTCCGGGGAACGTACGCCGCATAACGATCCCAATGCCCGGGGCATGTTCTGGGGGCTAACGCACTCCAGCCAGCGTGCGCTGATGGGGTATGCGGTGCTGGAAGGCGTTAGCTTCGGGATTGCCGATGGCCTTCGCGTGTTGCAGGAGAGCGGCACGCAGATTGAACAGTGTTCTCTCGTCGGCGGCGGGGCGCGTAGCCCTTTCTGGGCCCAGCTGCTGGCCGATATCCTGGCGATGCCGGTGGTGACGCATAAGGGCGGTGAAACCGGCGGCGCGCTGGGGGCTGCACGGCTGGCCTGCCTCGCCGCCGGTAAGCCGCTGGCTTCCGTGTGCGAAAAACCTGAAGTCTATAAAACCTGGCGCAGCGATCCGGCGCGCCACCGTGCGCTGATGACGCGTTACCGGCAGTTTAACTCGCTTTACCAAAACGACCTGAACTACCGAAACCCATAATTTCTGTGGCAAAGACCCTCCGGCGATGCTGCCGGAGCGGTTCCCTGTACCCTAAAAACGAGGTCAATATGTCGTTAAATAATAAACAATGGCTGGGATTACCCCTGAGTCTGGTCTGGGGGTATATCGCTATCGCGGTCTTTATGACGGGCGACGGTTTCGAGCTGGCATTTCTGTCGCACTACATTAAGGCGCTGGGCTTCACGCCTGCAGAGGCCTCTTTCGCCTTTACGCTCTACGGTCTCGCGGCGGCGCTCTCCGCCTGGATCTCCGGCGTGGTCGCTGAAATCATCACCCCGCAAAAAACCATGCTGATTGGCTTCGTCCTGTGGTGCGTTTTCCACGTCCTGTTTCTCGTTTTTGGTCTGGGTCAGGCAAATTATGGATTAATTCTGCTGTTTTACGGGATCCGCGGCCTGGCCTATCCGCTGTTCCTCTATGCCTTTATCGTCGCGATTGTGCATAACGTTCGCAGCGACAGTACCAGCGCGGCGCTGGGCTGGTTTTGGGCGGTCTACTCTATCGGCATCGGCGTGTTCGGCAGCTATATCCCGAGCTTCACCATTCCGCACATCGGGGAGATGGGCACCCTCTGGCTGGCGCTGGCATTCTGCGTAACCGGCGGGATCATTGCGCTGGTCTCTCTGCGTAAGGTGGAAACGCCACGTCATATGCAGACCCTTTCCACCCGGGAAAAATTCGCCGAGCTGGGCCGTGCGGCGACGCTGCTCTACACCAACCGCAGCATTCTGCTCTCCAGCATGGTGCGTATCATCAACACCCTCTCCCTGTTCGGGTTTGCCGTCATCATGCCGATGATGTTTGTTGACGAGCTGGGCTTCACCACCTCCGAGTGGCTGCAGGTCTGGGCGGTATTCTTCTTCACCACCATCTTCTCGAACGTGTTCTGGGGCGTGGTGGCGGAAAAAATGGGCTGGATGCGGGTGGTGCGCTGGTTTGGCTGCATCGGGATGGCACTCTCGAGCCTGGCGTTTTACTACATTCCGCAGCACTTCGGACATAACTTTGCCATGGCGCTGGTGCCGGCCATCGCGCTGGGGATTTTCGTGGCGGCCTTTGTACCGATGGCGGCGGTGTTCCCGGCGCTGGAGCCGCGGCACAAAGGGGCGGCGATTTCGGTATATAACCTTTCGGCCGGTCTGTCTAACTTCCTTGCCCCGGCGATTGCCGTGGTGCTGCTGCCCTGGTTCAGCACGCTCGGCGTGGTCATCGCCTATACGGTGCTGTATGTCGTGGCCTTCATCCTGTGTCCGTTTATTCGGGTTGAACAGCCTGGGTTTGTTCGTCAGGAAGCCTGTAAGGGTGAAACGGTCGGAATTTCGTAATTTATTCAGGCCTGACGGCAGCGTCAGGCCATTCACGGAGGCGTATGATGGGTGCTAAGGCGGTAATTTTTGACATGGATGGCGTCATCATTGACTCCGAAGGGCTGTGGCGCCAGGCGCAAAAAGAAGCCCTGGCAGGCTGGCGTGCTGAGGTCAGCGACGAAGAGTGTGAGTTACTGACAAAAGGCAAGCGGCTGGATGAGATTGCCCGGACCTGGTGCGAACACTGTAGGCTTGAGGCCGATCCTGCACTGATTGAAGCGGCCATCCGTCTGCGCATCATCGAACTGATTGGCCGGGAAGGCAAAGCGATAGAGGGCATCTACGACGTGATGACATACTTCCGTGAGGCAGGCTACCGGATTGCACTTGCCACCTCTTCGTCGTATGAAATCGTGCATGCTGTGCTAGAGAAACTCAGTATCGGCCACTATTTTGAGGTCATTTGCAGCGCCGACGATGAACGCTACGGTAAACCGCATCCTGCGGTCTATCTCTCTGCGCTGCGAAAATTAGGCCTGGCGGCCTCACAGTGCATAGTGGTTGAGGACAGCCTGAGCGGCTACCGTGCTGCCCTGAGCGCGGGGCTAAAAACCCTCGTCGTTTCGCCAGCGTGTCATCACGCCAGCTTTAAAGATGCCATTGGCCGGTATGCGTGTATGCATGCGCTGCTCGAAACGCTTGCCGTTCCAGCCCCGGAAGCGGGTTAACTGACTGATTCGTAAGCGCAGAAGTTCCTGCGGGTTGTTGCCGGTCAGCACATTCCTGCTTCTGCGCTTACCTTCAGAAAACCTTTCCCGATCCACCTCACATTTCCCCGCGCTTTTGTGAAAATTGTCACGTCCGACCGTGCAGATGCCCAAAAAATAGCCTCTCCTTAACGCGTTTTGTCCGAGGACGTGCTGATTTTTTATGCTTAAATTAGATATTGAAACGCATTTTTAAAATCATAAAACCCCTTTGCCATTTTCTGCTTCTGGGCTTTTCGCCGAACTTAAGGACCGATAATGAAAATTGAATCTGTAAACGTCACCGTTTTCCAGTACCCGACGCGTCGGGTTTCTGACGCCGCCGGGCACTCGCACCCTGGGCCGGAAAGCATGGCCAAAATGGCGATGCTGACCATCACGGCAGAGGATGGCACCCGCGGATATTCCTTCGCGCCGCCGGAAGTGGTGCGCCCCTTTGTGGTCAACACCTTCTTTCGCAAAGTGCTGGTCGGCCAGGACGCGTTCAACCGCGAGCGCATCTGGCAGGATCTGGCGCACTGGCAGCGGGGAAGCGCGCATCAGCTGACCGAGCGCGCGCTGGGCTTCGCCGAGCAGGCGCTATGGGATCTGATTGGCCGCAAGCTCAATATGCCGGTCTGGAAGCTGCTGGGCGGCTATCGCGACAAGGTCCCGGCCTACGGCAGCACCATGTGCGGTGACGACCTGCCGGGCGGATTATCCACGCCGGAGGAGTATGCCAGCTTTGCCGAGACGCTGGTGGCGCGCGGGTACAAGGCCATCAAGCTGCACACCTGGATGCCGCCGGTCTCCTTTGCGCCCAACCCTAAGATGGACGTCAAAGCCTGCGCCGCCGTGCGTGAAGCGGTGGGGCCGGATATCGATCTCATGATCGACGGCTACCACTGGTACAGCCGCACCGAGGCGCTGTACATCGGTAAAGAGCTTGAGAAACTCAACTTCGCCTGGTTCGAAGAACCGATGGAAGAAGAGAGCATGGCCTCCTACGCCTGGCTGGCGGAAAATCTGTCGATCCCGATTATCGGGCCGGAAAGCCTGGGCGGAAAGCACCACAGCCGCGCAGACTGGATCAAAGCCGGAGCGTGCGACATCCTGCGCGCGGGGTCAAACGGCGTGGGCGGCATCTCTCCGACGCTGAAGGTGGCGAACCTTGCGGAAGCCTTCGGGATGGACTGCGAAGTTCACGGCAACGGCGCGGCGAGCCTGGCGGTGATTGGCGCCATCAAAAACTGCCGCTGGTACGAGCGCGGCCTGCTGCACCCGTTCCTCGACTACGACGAACCGGCGGCGTACCTCAACAGCCTGGTCGATCCGATGGACGAGGACGGCATGGTCAGCCTGCCGACCCGCCCGGGGCTGGGCGAAGACATTAATTTTGCATATATCGAAGCCAATACCGTCAGCCACGACTGACAGATAAAAACGTACCCTACAGGCGATATATACATGAAACGATCTCCCTTAGCCGGGGCGTGCCTGCTCGCGCTCTCGCTGATGATGGGGAGCGGTGCGGCATATGCAAAAACGCCGCCCGACCAGCTCATCATCGGCATGAATATGAACAACCTCCTGACACTCGACCCGGCGGCGATGACCGGTAACGAAGTGGTCGGCATAGTGGTCAATCTCTACGATTCGCTGGTGGAGCTGGACCCGAACGCGCTCACCAACGTCCGGCCCGCGCTGGCGACGTCCTGGGATATTGCCCCGGACGGCAAAACGCTGACCTTTCACCTGCGCGACGACGTAACGTTCCACTCCGGTAATCCGCTGACGGCGGAGGACGTGGTCTGGTCAATGCGCCGCCTGCTGCACCTCAACCTGGCCCAGGCTTCGGTGTGGAAATCCTACGGATTTTCTAAAAAGAACATTGATAACCAAATCAGCGCCCCGGATGCATACACCGTGCAGATTGTCCTGCCAAAAGCCAACGACCCGCAGCTGGTGATTTACTCCCTCGGCGCGCTCGGCAACCTCGGCGTGCTCGACAGCAAAACGGTGCAGCAGCACGCGGTCAACAACGACTGGGGCAACCGCTGGCTGACCACTAACGAAGCCGGTTCCGGCCCGTTTATGCTGGAAACCTGGCAGGCGAAGGACGTGCTGCGCATGCAGCGTAATCCGCATTACTGGCGTGAAGCATCGAAGATGAGCCGCGTGGTGCTGCGCCATTTCCAGGAGTCGCAAACTCTGCGCCTGATGATTGAAAAAGGCGACCTCGACGTTGCCAACAACATGGCGGTGGCGGACATCAACGCCCTGCGAAAGGACCCGCAGCTTACCGTCGAAGCCGTGCAAAAGGGCACGGTCTACTACGTGGCGATGAGCATGAAAGAGCCGCATTTCGCTAACCCGAAGGTGCGCGAAGCGGTGCGCTATCTGATTGACTATCAGGGCATCAACAGCGCGCTGATGCCGGGCTACGGCGTGCTGCACCAGCGCCCCATCAAGGCCGGAATGCCGTCCACGCTGCCGGACCCGGGCTATAGGCTCGATATCCCGCGCGCCAAAAAGCTGCTGGCGGAGGCGGGCTACCCGGACGGGTTTGACACCACCCTGCGTGTGCTGGCGGATCAGCCGTTCCTCAATATCGCCATCGCCGTGCAGTCAACGCTGATGCAGGCGGGCATTAACGCCAAAATCATCACCGGCACCGGGAACCAGATCTACGGCGCAATGCGCGAGCGCAGGTTCGATATGCTGGTCGGGCGAGGCGGCAGCGGTGTCGAGCCGCACCCGCACTCCAGCCTGCGCGCGCTGGTCTACAACCCGGACAACAGCGACGAAGCGCGTCTAACCAACTTTCAGGGCTGGCGCACCAGCTTTTACGATAAGCCGCTTAACGAAATGATCGACAAGGCCCTGCTGGAGCGCGATCCGAAAAAACAGATTGCCGACTACCAGCAGATCCAGGTGCGTTACGACGAACTGATCCCGGCGATGGTTCCGCTGTCGCAGATGGTCGATTCGGTAGTGGTGCGTAATGAGGTGAAGAACTTCCAGTCGCACCCGTCGGCCACCACTTTCCTGCGTGACGTCTACAAAACCGGAGGTGATAAATGAGCGTGGCGATCCTCTCTCCCGGCTCCCGGACCCGGCGCTTCTCAAAGCGGCTCACGCAGGTGCTGGTGACGCTGTTCGGCCTGCTGCTGCTGACCTTTTTCATCGGCCGCGTGATGCCCGTCGACCCGGTGCTGGCGATCGTTGGTCCGGATGCTGACCACAGCACCTACCAGCAGGTCTATCACCAGCTGGGGTTCGATAAATCTCTGCTGACGCAGTTCGGCATTTACCTCAGCAACCTTCTGCACGGCGATCTGGGCAACGCGCTGCTGACGGGCAAACCGGTGACCGCCGATATCCTGCGCGTCTTCCCGGCGACGCTGGAGCTGGCGACGATGGCGATTATCGTCGGCGCGGGCCTGGGCATTCCGCTGGGGGTACTGGCGGCGGCGCGGCGTAACAGCGTTTCCGACTACGTGGTGCGCATTATCAGCCTGGCGGGCTACTCGACGCCTATTTTCTGGGTCGGGATGATGGGGCTGCTGCTGTTCTACGCCTGGCTTGGCTGGGTGGGAGGCGCAGGGCGTCTGGATCTTGGGCTGGAGGGATTAGTCCCGCGCCGCACCGGGCTCATGACGGTGGATGCGCTGCTGGCCGGAAACGGTGCGGTATTCTGGAACGCCATTAATCACCTGGTACTGCCCGCTTCCCTGCTCGGCTTCCACTCGCTGGCCTACATCAGCCGCATGACCCGCAGCTTTATGCTGGCGCAGCTGTCGCAGGAGTTCATCATCACCGCGCGGGTGAAAGGCCTGACCGAACGTCAGGTGATCTGGAACCACGCGTTTCGCAACATCCTCGTTCAGCTGCTGACGGTGGTGGCGCTGGCCTACGGCTCGCTGCTGGAAGGGGCTGTGCTGATTGAGACCGTCTTCTCCTGGCCTGGCTTCGGTTCGTATCTCACCGGCAGCCTGCTGCTCGGGGATATGAACGCGGTCATGGGCTGCGTGCTGCTGGTGGGGGTTATCTTCGTGATGCTCAACCTGCTCTCCGACATGCTGTATCAACTCTTTGACCCGAGGACGAAATCATGACCGTTTCTCTGGATACGCCGCTGGGGGCAGGGCCGTCCGAAAGCCGCCAGCGTTTCAGGCGCACGCTGGGCCGCGCCGCCGGTTTTGTCGGCAAGATGGCGCGCAACCCGCTCACCGCGATTGGCGGCGGGATTATCCTGCTGCTGCTGATCGTGGCGGCCTTTGCGCCGCTGATTGCCCCGTACAATCCGCTGGTTCAGGACCTTAATAACGCGCTCGCCGCCCCGAACGCGCAGAACTGGTTCGGCACCGACGAGTTTGGCCGCGACATCTTCAGCCGCCTGGTGTACGGCTCGCGCATTACGCTCTATATCGTGCTGCTGGTCTCCGTGACCGTCGGCCCCCTGGGGCTGCTGCTGGGCGTCACCGCAGGCTATTTTGGCGGCAGGGTGGACGCGGTGCTGATGCGCGTCACCGATATCTTTATCTCCTTCCCGAGCCTGGTGCTGGCGCTGGCGTTTGTGGCGGCGCTCGGTCCCGGGCTGGAGCACGTAGTTATCGCGATTACGCTTACCGCCTGGCCGCCGATTGCCCGTCTGGCGCGCGCCGAAACGCTCTCTCTGCGTCAGGCCGATTTTATCTCCGCCGTGCGTCTGCAGGGCGCGTCATCGGCCCGCGTGCTGTGGCGCCACATCGTGCCGCTGTGCCTGCCGTCGGTGATTATCCGCATCACCATGAACATGGCGGGGATTATTTTGACCGCCGCCGGGCTGGGCTTTCTCGGCCTCGGCGCCCAGCCGCCGGAGCCGGAGTGGGGCGCGATGATCTCAAGCGGTCGCACCTACATGATGGAGTGCTGGTGGGTGGTAACTATTCCGGGGCTGGCGATCCTGATCAACAGCCTGGCGTTCAACTTCTTAGGAGATGGCCTACGTGACATCCTCGATCCTCGCAGCGAATAACCCTTTGCTCGACGTGCGCGATCTCCACGTCGACTTCATCAACGGCGGCGCGGTCACCCACGCGGTGCGCGGCGTCTCTTTCCAGCTCGGACGTGAAAAGCTGGCGATTGTCGGCGAGTCCGGCTCCGGCAAATCTACCGTCGGGCGGGCGCTGCTGCGCCTGCATCCGGCCAAAGCGCAAATCAGCGCCGCGCGAATGCAGTTTGGCGACGTCGATTTACAGGCCGTCAGCGAGGCGCAGATGCGCGGCATTCGCGGCAAGCGTATCTCGATGATCATGCAGGACCCGAAATACTCGCTGAACCCGGTGGTCTGCGTGGGCGATCAGATTGCTGAAGCCTGGCTGACCCATCACCCGGGGCGCAGGGCCGAAGCCAAAGCCAAAGTGCTGGAGATGCTGGACGTCGTGCGCATTCGCCAGCCCGAGCGGGTGTATCGCCTCTATCCGCACGAGATTTCCGGCGGGCAGGGGCAGCGCATCATGATTGCGATGATGCTGATCGCCGACCCGGAGCTGGTGATTGCCGACGAACCGACCTCGGCGCTGGACGTGTCGGTGCGTTTACAGGTGCTCGGCCTGCTCGACGACCTCGTGCAGTCCCGCGGGCTCGGGCTGATCTTTATCAGCCACGACATCAACCTGGTGCGCAGCTTCTGCGACCGGGTGCTGGTGATGTACGCCGGGCGCGTGGTGGAGTCCATTGCCGCGAAAGACCTGCACAACGCGAAGCATCCCTACACGCAGGGGTTAATCAGCGCGCTGCCGGAAATCAACCATCGCCGCCCGACGCTGCCGGTATTACAGCGTCAGGCCAGCTGGCTCACCGACTAAGGAGCAGAGATGATCGAGATTACACACCTCAACCTGGCGTTCGGCGAGGGCGAGAAGCGCAACCAGGTGCTGGATGACGTAAACATCAGCGTGAAGGAGGGCGAGATTTATGGCCTGGTAGGGGAGTCCGGTTCGGGAAAAACCACGGTGCTCAAATGCCTGGCCGGGCTGTTTACCCACTGGGACGGCGAGCTGGCGATTGACGGCAGGCCGCTGGAAAAGCGCATTAGCCGGGAACGGTGCCGTCGGGTGCAGATGGTGTTTCAGGACCCGTACGGCTCGCTGCATCCGCGCCACACTATCGGCGATATTCTGGAAGAGCCGCTGCAGATCCACGGCATCAGCGATCGGGAGCGGCGCATTTATACCTTGCTGGACAAGGTGGGGCTGAACCGGGCGTTTCGCGACCGCTATCCGCACCAGCTTTCCGGCGGCCAGCGCCAGCGCGTGGCGATTGCCAGAGCGTTAATTCTGGAGCCGCAGGTGCTGCTGCTGGATGAGCCAACGTCGGCGCTGGACGTCTCGGTACAGGCGGAAATCCTCAACCTGCTGGCGGAGCTTCAGCGCGAATCAAATCTGACCTACCTGATGGTGACGCACGATCTGGGCGTGATTGCCCACCTGTGCCAGAAGGTGGCGGTGATGCAGTACGGCAAAATTCTTGAAAGCCTGACCGTGGACGAGCTGGTCGCCGGGCAGGCCAAAACCGACTATACGCGGATGCTGGTCAATGCCAGCCAGCAGTATTCCCGCGAGATGGCGCGAGAGGTGGCGGTGTATTAGGTGTGTGCGGTTTGGTGCCCTCACCCCGGCCCTCTCCCACAGGGAGAGGGAGAAAAACGTAGCCACCACCCGACAAAACCTCAGCGCAAGAGCTGACAGTCCGGCGGCAGCCTGCACTGCAGCGCGCCGGGAACAACTTCGATGCGGAATTTCTCTCCGCTCAGCGGTTCGCCATCAAGGTTAAACGTCATGCCGTGCGGGGCGATCACCTCAAACCACGCGGATTTCCCGGCAATAATATTTGGGCTTTCCTCGGGCTGCGTCAGCGTCGTGAACAGCGCGGGCAGCAGGCCATCACCGGTAAAAATACGCAGCTGCAGTTGACCGTCGTTGATTAACGCCTCAGGGCAAAGCTGCTGACCACCGCCCGCCTGACGCCCGTTGCCGATACCAATCACCAGCGCGTCGCCCTGCCAGTGAAAGTTTTCGCCGTTGATTTCGCAGCGGTCGGGCTTAAGGGTGTCCATGCGCATCAGGCCATGGATCAGATACGAGACGCCGCCCAGCGCCGCCTTCAGCTTTTCCGGCGTTTCGCTGGTGATGCGCGTACCGAAGCCGCCCGTCGCCATGTTGATAAAGCAGGTTTGGTCATTCACCTGAGCGATATCAACCGCAGTGGCCTTACCCAGGATTGCCAGCTGCAGGGCTTTGTTCAAATCTTCAGGAATGCCGGCGCTGGTGGCGAAATCATTCGCCGTACCGAGCGGTAAAATGCCCATTACCGGACGAGCGGCTGGCTGCAGATCGATAAGCGCGCCCGCGATTTCGTTGATGGTTCCGTCGCCGCCGCCGGAAATAATGGTCCCGACGCCCAGGCGTATACCTTCATCGATATACCGCGCCGCGTCGCCTTTCTCAAACGTTACTCGCACGTGAATGCGCGCACCGTCTTCCCGTAAATCGGTAATGGCCTGGCGCAGGATATCGTTGCCCGCGCTTTTGCCGTTGAGGATCAATAAACTGTCTGGATAGGTTGCCATCCGCGCTGCTCCCTTTTTTAGGTATAACAAGAGTGTATCTCAGGGAGGAAAAAAGCGGGTAAGAACAGGATGAAAGGCAAAAAATAAGCCCGCGTAAGGGCGTTTATGCACCCTTACAGTAGAGGCTTTCAACGGTGCAATGCGGGTTTGCGCGGCACACAAGACCATTGAAAGCCATGTTCAGTTACCCGTCTGTGGACACTGTGTGGACACTCTGAACCTCAATTCCACCACGTAGCGGATTGAGGGCGATCGCGTCCTGCAAATATTCTGGGGCAAAATGTGCGTACACCATTGTTTGCTCGATTCTTGAATGGCCGAGGATACGTTGCAGCGTGATGATGCTCCCCCCGTTAATCATAAAATGCGTGGCGAAACTGTGGCGTAATGCATGTGTTGCCTGTCCAGGTGGCAAATCCGGTTTCAGTTCCTTCATTAACCGTCTGAATGCTGGATAATTTGCATCCGGGAAAAGAAACCCTCTCTTATTGCTGGCGATAATGATGGCCACCTCATCAGAAATTGGAACAGTGCGCGGTTTGTTCGTCTTAGTTTTTACGAACGTACAGCGGTTATGGATGACGTTCTCCGCTTTCAGCCTAGCGGCTTCACCCCACCTTGCGCCGGTACTGAGACAGAGAATCGCAATCTTCTTATTGTCCCCGTCAAGCTGCGAAAGCAACACGGCGATTTCATCCTGAGTCAGGTAGCCGGTTTCGGGCTTTTGCTCTTTCAGCCTTTTCGTACCCCGGATCGGATGCTCACCAAAGAACAATTCAGCCTCAATTAAGGCAGTGAACATGCCACTAATGCAGGTCAAATCGCGGTTGATGCTTGATGGCTTGATCCCCTGGCTTCTGCGTGCCGCACTGTACTGGCTAATTAGTGCTTTCGTAATCTGGAACGCGCAAGGGTCGTCGGTTATCCGGGTAAATATCTCAATTTTCCCAAGATTAGATTTACCATGTTCCTCATGCTTTCCTTTCAAATCCCACCATATCGCCGTTAGTTCTGACAGACGCCGCTTGTCTGTCGGCTTTGAAAGCCATTCCTTGTTATGGTGGTTGTACTGAGTGTGTTTTTCAAAAGCTACAGCCTCGCTTTTCTTGTCGAACTTCCTACGGATGCGCTTTCCGTTGCGCCCCGTTGGTCTGATGTCCACTTCATATCGACCATCATCGAGTTTCTTGATACTCATGAAACCCTCCGAATGGTGGTTTTGGCTTTTACTGAATTGCCTGAATGCTTCCGGCTTTTCCGTTTAACTTCCTGATAAGAAGGGAAGTTATATTTCCTTACAAGTAAACAACTTTTGTAATAAATAAACTCACGGTGAATTGTTAACCAGTCTTTTGGTCGGAGTGCTGCGAGGTTGTTACAGCTTGCCCAAAGTGTGCGAGGGCCGGTGCTATCTGACCGGCTTCAGGTGCAATCTGCTCCGTCATAAACCATAACGTGTATTTCATAAATTGGGGGTGCTGAAGGATTTTCATAATTGATTCCACGCCTGGGCTTTTTACTCCAGATTCGTAGCCTCCCAATGTGCTGTAGGCAATGCCTGTCAACTCACTGAATTGCCTCTTGTTTAGTCTCTCTGACTCGCGAATGAGCTTTATCTTTTCAAATATCGGGGTTGACATAGTTACTCCCATCTAAGAACATTATCCGTATGGGGTTGAATTGACTCCCATGCGGTTATCCACTAAGAGCAATTAAGGCCCATTAAGAGCAATTAATTGCACGATAGGAGAATGTATCAGATGAGTAGACAGCTTGTAAGCGCAACTGACGCCGTTCCTTACCAGGAGTTCGCTAAACTCATCGGTAAGACACCGGCAGCAGTTAAAGGAATGATTGAAAAAGGGAAGTTACCTGTCGTTGAAATGACCGATCCTCAATCAACATCAGGACGTGCAGGCGAATATTGGATTTACCTACCAGCCTGGAACAAAGGTATGCAACTGGCGTACGAGAGCCGACCAAAAGAAATCCGTGATGGATGGCTGATGTGGTTAGGTTTGGGAGAACCTCGATGAAAACAAAATACGCCACTCTCATTCGTAGCCTGTTGCAAAATTATCATGCACAGGCAAAAGCAATTGATAAAGAAACATTCTCTGTCCACAGCGACGGATTACAGCAAATGGAATTGAATATTCAGCTGGCGAAATGTCTTGAGGGAATAACCTCGACTGCTCGTTTTAATAATGATAGTGATGATTTTGAAGAGCTTCACAAAATCACGCTTATGGTCTTTGGTGGAAATATACCAACTGAAAATAATATTTCTTGCCTTATGTCACTGGCGACTTCCGCATTGAAAAGTAATAACTCGCATCTTAAATCTGTTGCAGCCTCACAACGTTAAGGAACCGACATGAAACATTTAATGATTGACCTTGAAACTATGGATATCAAACCAACTGCGGCGATTACTTCTATCGGTGCTGTTTTTTTTAATCCGGAAACTGGAGAAATGGGCGAGCAGTTTTATCAGCGTGTAAGTCTGGACAGCTGCGTAGAGCATGGCCTGACCATGGGGGCAAGTACCGTGCGTTGGTGGATGCGTCAGGACGCGGCGGCGCGCAGCGAAATTCTAAATGAAGATTGCATGGATTTATCATTGTCATTGGCGAATCTCGAAGCTTTTGTAACGGAGCACTCCGACCCGTCTAAAGTGCAGGTGTGGGGCAACGGTGCAGCGTTCGACAACGTTATCCTCCGCAATGCGGCGGAAAAATGCGGGTTTAGTGAACCATTATGGTTCTTCTGGAATGACAGGGATGTCAGAACAATTGTGGAGTTGTCTAAAAATCTTGGGCTGAACGTCCATAACATTATTCAGTTTGAGGGTGTTAAACACCACGCCTTATATGATGCCATTCATCAGGCGAAAATTGTTTCTTACGTCTGGATGTATCTCGTTAAAATAGCCAGTGTGAAATAACTATGATCACAGTGACCTCTCATGCAAGTGAAAGTGTCATTAACAAGGCATTTTCAGTGCTGTCAGAATACTACAGTGGCAAAAAGGTATATCAGGTAATAAAACCGCATCATTATTTTTCTGTGCATGTCTCTTATCGGTGGCGATTACTGAGCAAAGATAAGGGGCGGCACTGGGAGTTAATGACGCATGAACGATATAACAAACAATACCGAATATAGTTTTTGCCTTTAACACCTTTTTAAATCTGGATTAATTATGAATGCCACAATACAGCAGGACGTTGTGCGCCGGCTCGTTCAGGATTTTGAATTCAAGGAACGGGATAAATATTTGCAGCAGGGCGTATGTCCCAAATGCCATAAACGCGAATTATTCACCAGCATAGAAAAGCCCTGGATCCTGAAGTGTGGCCGCGAAAACAACTGCGGCCATCAGGTCGTTGTTAAAGAGCAGTATCCAGAAATCTTTGAAGACTGGTCAAAGCGCTATCAGGCCACGCCTGAAACCCCTCACGCCGCAGCTGAGGCGTATTTGCGTGAGGCGCGGGGACTGGATACTGAACCGCTTAAGGGTTGCTTTACCCAGGGGGCATTCGCCAAAGACAACATGGGGTCGGCAACGGTCACATTTAAGCTGGCGTGTGGTGCGACGTGGGAGCGCATCATTGACCAGCCTCAGCGCTTCGGTAAGCAGAAAGCGAACATCAGAGGAAGCTATGTTGGCCACTGGTGGGTGCCGCCGTCTGTGAACCTGCTGGAAGTGAACGAAATCTGGATCACAGAGGGTATCTTCAACGCGCTGAGTCTGTGCCAGGCGGGTTTACCCGCCGTGGCCACGCTGAGCAGTAACAACTACCCGCTGGCGGCGCTGGATACTCTCGCTAAAGAGCTGGGCGAGAAACCCCGCCCACGCCTGATATGGGCGTTTGATGGCGACAAAGCCGGCACTAAACACACGCTGGCCTTTGCTGCCCGTAGCGAGGAAGCCGGCTGGAAGGTTCGCGCAGCGCAGCCGGTGAAATCATCCTCCAGTCTGGACTGGAATGACCTGCTGTTACGTGGCCGGTTCAGCAAATCGGACATCAAAAATTATCGCTACTATGGCGATATCCTGCTGGCGAAAAACCCGACAGAGAAAGCGCTGCTCATGCATCAGCATAACGAGTGGCACTCTTTCTACTTTGAGCATAACTCCCGTATGTACTGGTTTGAGCTGGATCTGGACAGGTACATGCGAGCCTATGAGCGTATCACCAACACCGGTACCGAAGTGGTGATGGAGTGGGAGGCCAAAGAACGGGCGGTTAAAGAGTCAGGCGGCGTGACCGAAATCGCCAACTGCTGGCTGACACCGCTTTACTTCCAGCGTTCTGAACCTACGGACGAGTCCTGGTATTACGTGAAGGTCAATATGCCGAACCGGCCAGCCGTGAAAGACACCTTCACGGCTAACCAGCTCACCAGCTCCGCCGAGTTCAAAAAGCGTCTGCTGCACATCGCCAAAGGGGCAGTATACACCGGCAGTACCAAACAGCTGGATAAGTTCATCCAGATGCGTCTGCCTGAAATCAAAGAAGTTAAGACGCAGAATTTCATCGGTTATAACAAAGATTATGCCGCCTGGTTGTTTAACCGCGTGGCCGTTTGCGATGGTCGGCTGTATGAGATGAACGACGAGGATTATTTCGAAATTAACAGCGCCAGCGTTAAAAGCCTGAGCATCACGCCGGCGCTGGATCTGAATCCGAAACTGAACGAATTCACCACGGGCTGGGTTGACGATATCTGGACGGCGTTTGGTGAAAAAGGGTATGTGGCGCTGGCGTTCTGGCTGGGGTCGCTGTTCGCTGAGCAAATCCGTGAGCGTGACAAGTCTTTCCCGTTCCTTGAAATCGTGGGCGAACCCGGCACAGGTAAATCCACGCTGATTGAATTCCTGTGGAAACTTGCCGGCCGTGAAGAGTATGAAGGGTTTGACCCGTCCAAATCGACCGCTGCCGCGCGCGGCCGTAACTTCGCTCAGGTCGGCAATTTGCCGGTCGTACTGATTGAGGGCGACCGCACCACAGATAACGCCAAACAACGCGCTTTTGACTGGGACGAGCTGAAATCACTGTACAACGGTCGTGCTTCCCGCGCCGTGGGTATCAAATCGAACAATAACGAGACCTACGAGCCACCATTCAGAGGCAGCATAGTGATAGCGCAGAACGCCGACACAGACGGCAGCAAGGCGTTCCTGGAGCGTATCATCCACATTTATACCGACAAGCGCGGCCAGTCCATTCAGACCCGCTATGCCGCCGAACGCCTCGAGCAAATACCTGTTGGCCACGTATCTGGTTTTACGCTGCTGGCCACCATGCGCGAAAGAGAAATTATGAAAGTGTATGGCCAGGGCTACGAACGCGCCCGTAGTGAACTGGAGTCCAACACCAATATTCGCCATATCCGTATTGCCAAGAACCACGCTCAGCTGGTCGGTTTGCTGGAGGCGCTGGCGCTGGTTGTGCCGGTACCGCTGGAACGCATTGAGAAGACACGCGAGGCCATCACGGCACTGGCCGTGGAACGCTGTCAGGCACTTAAAAAGGATCACCCTCTGGTACAGGGGTTCTGGGAGCTGTTTGATTACCTCGACGAGCTGGCACCGCACGGCATTAACCATTCATCAGATGAAGGGGAGATTGCCGTCAACTTCAACCATCTGGAAGAAGTCGCTGCCGCTCACCGTCAGCGCATTCCGTTCACGTTAACTGAGATCAAAAAGCTGCTTAAAAACGGCAATGAGCGCCGTTTTATCGACACCAAAACCACGCGTAGCGCGTTGAGTGAACGCCACAACCGTGGCAAAGGTGAAATGCAACGAATGCCGGAAACCTTCCGGTGCTGGATTTTTAAACGAAACTAACTGCGTTGTGTCTTTTACTTGCATTTAAAAACTGTGACATAATGATGGAAGATGTTATGTCACAGCTTTCGAACTGTATGATATTATCCGCTTATCAATAACTCTGCTTATATAAATAATGGTTGGTAAACATAAAATGAGTGAAACCATAGATAAAGTTTTGGATGCGGCAAAAGCAGTTACAACAGAACCAGTAATGAAGGTTATAAATCAGAGGTTGTCAAATCCTTTTTTTCTGTGTTTTATATCATCCTGGATAATATGTAATTGGGATCGCGTACTACTACTCTGTTTCTCGTTTAGCTTGGGCATGGAACAACGTATTGAGAAAGTAAAAGCATTGCCGTCAAATAGCGTTTTTTGGGGAGTTAGTCTTCCTCATGCTCATACGTTTTGGTATCCATTTATTATCACTGTTATATTTGTGGTTGGCACTCCGTTTCTTTCATATATTGTCGATATCATTCAAAATGAAGTGCTCACGAAAAAAAACACGAATGACAGTCAAAGAAAAAAGGACGTTCTGGATTTAAAGATAAATGAGATCAATAAAAATGTTGAGTATGAGTATGCTGACGCAAAAGCACGATTGAATGCTGAGAATGCGAATAAGACTATTGAATATAGCACGACAGCTCTCGAGGAAAAATATAACGATATGAGTGTAAGGGTTAGGGATTTAAATATTTCCATAAAAGAAAAGGAACAACAAATTAAAGCTCAAAATGTTTCTTATACCCAGGCATCTGACTCTTTGTTAATGATAAGGGGAGAGCTGGACTTAAAAGGGAAGGAGTTGGTTGAACTAAATTCAAAAATTATCTCCAATCAAAAGAAACTTGATGGTATAAAAAACGAGATATCAAAGAACACTCTACCTTTTACAACTTTAGGTAATATCGCTAACTTAGTTGATGGGAATGGTATAAGTAGTTTAAGTGGTTTAGGCTTAAGTGGTTTGGATTCTCTGAAGCTTAATAATGCAAATGGCCTAAGTAATGATGCTGTTAAACTTTCTTTAGCTGCTAAAGCTTTGAATGCCACAGATTTGAAACCAGCCCACACTAAAGCCGAGCCTAACAAACAAGCTAAATTAGCTGCTAAAAATCCCGGCAAGAATGACAAGAATAATTAATTATTTATAGAGAAGGCACCAGGATGGTGCCTTTTTCTATGCGGCCAGACCGGCCTTCAATAAATCCAGCGTCATTTGCTTCTGTTCTGGCGAGAAAGAATTAAGGATCGTCTGCACCATCAAGTCCCCGGTTTTGGCACTGGGGCTTAACGTGTGCGAGAACGTCAGGTTAAGCACGAAGGTATGGCCGCATTCCACATCTGAACACGCGCAGTAGATATCTGAGATATGGGGGTGCTTGGGATTCGTCTTTTTGATGATCGCCTTTGCCCCGCACTCCGGACATTTTACTTTTAGTACCCGCATATTCTGCGCTCCATGACCCTGAAAACGCCTATATTTTAGCCTTTTTGGGCGCATTAATCACCTTCCAGCTCGCTGTCCTTCAGGAAATTCAGGTACAAATGCTGTGGAATTTCTGGCTGATTAGCGACAGCCGCCGCAAACATGCGCTGAATGGGTAAAATTTCAGCCTTACGGTAGGTTTTAGCCGCTTTCTCAATATCTCCCATTACTGCACCGTTCGTCGGGATAATCCCCGCCAGCCCGGCCGGGAAGCGGTGCGCGGTGAGAACATCCTGGGCGCTGATGCTCTTGATATTCTGAAACTCATCTTTGGCACTGATATCGCCAATCGGGATAAATTTGATGCCATCCGGATCCCCTTTGGGGATATTCACGAACATGGTGCTGAAGTTCCCGATCCCCTTCGACTGTTCCAGCTTGCTGATAATTTCTTCTTCCACCTCGTCGGTCATGTTCGGGTCGTTACAATAAATCATACCGCCCGTATGGCCACCGTTGTGGTAATAGCGGCGGCGGAAGATTGTTGCCTCACCGTTCAGCAGGGCGGAGTGAATCCCGCTGATGTAGTCCGGCAGGCCATAGATTGCCTGCTGCGGATCGTACTGTTTCAGGAAAATAATATCCTCCTCCGGGTAAATCATCGGTTCAGCCTGTTGCAGTACGACGAATTCGCCTGTTTTACGCTGGCGGGTATACAGCGCCGGCAGCGGATACAGCGCCACCACATCCCCCCATCCGTTACGCACTTTCAGAATAGCCACATCACCGAACGTGAGCCAGTCGAATACGGCAGCGCCGAGCTGCTCATGCGTCAGCCCGCCATTCTCATAGTTAGCCGTCACCATGTTACGGCGGGCATACAGTACACCGCCGTGCTGTGCATTCAGGTTAACCAGCTGCGCCAGCGCCAGCCGGTCAATCGGCAGCGTCCAGTGTTCTGCCTCGTTGTCGTACCAGACATCGGTATAGTTTGTGCCGGTGGTCAAAATGGGTTCTGGTTTACCCAGGCTGATAAGGCTCATATGACGAGGTTTTGGGGCGCTGCGGCGCTCCCGGAATTTGCGTTTCTTCATGCTGCTTTCCCTAAGTTTCCCCAGCGGGATTTGCGCTGGTTTCCGTAATTAAGTGGTTCATTGTCGATAGCGTGGGCGATAGCCCAGAAACTGTCTGCGTGGCCAGTCTCTGCTGTGCGATCAGCAACGAACGTCATAGCGTTGCCGCTGGCCGTGGACGTGCGGCGAATGGTCATAAAGCTGGCGGCGATTTCCGTCTGCTCCTTGTCCCATTCCACGCGTCCATCTTCGATAACGTCGATCATCTTCATCACCAGGCGGTTTTTGGTTTCGACACCGTAACGGATAGCGACAGTCTGACGCATGGCAAAGTGCTGAACGTCTTCAAAGACACCGCTACCCAGCCCGGTGATATCAATGCCGATATAGGTCATGTTGTACTGGCCAAACAGCTTCTTAATCTGCGCCGCCTGCCACTTCCAGTTCATTCCCTGCCAGTGAAAGACCCGAAGTACGCGGAAGTTTTCGACGGCCAGTACGGGAGGCGCGACAATCACAAAGGTGGACGTGTCGCCGCTGCGTGCCGGGTCGTAGCCCGCCCACACCTCGCGGTTGCCGAACGGCCGGGGCAGGTTTTCGTCATGGTCTTCCCAGGTGGCAGGATCCACACAGCAGCGCTCAACGTGGGAAAACGAAAATACGCTGTCCTTACTGTCCACAAACACGCACATGTAAAGCATGTTGAACGTATCGCGGTTGTAGCGATTGCGTAGTTTCTCGATGCTGGCCAGGTGAAAACCGCCTGCGATCGCGTCTTCCATCGTGATGATATAGCGCCACTGGCCGTCAGGGCAGAGTCGCCCGCCGTCACGCAGCTGCTTCTCTGTCGGAAATTCGACCCGGGCGCGTTTTTTGTCGCCGCGCTTCCATTCTTCCCCCGTCCAGAACGGGTACGCCTGGTGGGTTTTGCTACTGGGCGTGGAAAAGTAGGTGGTGCGCCATTTGTCGTGTGTGGCCATCGCACTGGCCACTTCGTTAAGTTTGGCGAAGTTCGGCACCCAGAAATATTCATCACAGTACAGGTGGCCGCTGTAGGACTGGGCGGTATTCTTGTTGGTGGAAAGAAAACGCAGCTCCGCGCCGTTGGACAGGCGGATGGGGTTGCCGCTGAGTTCCACACCAAAATACTTCTCTGCGATGTTCACGATGTAGCTGCGGAAGACTTCCGCCTGGGCTTTGGATGCCGAGAGAAAGATTTGCGGATCGCCCGTCATCACCGCATTTTCGAACGCTTCTATTGCAAAATACCAGGTCGCGCCAATCTGACGGCTCTTGAGGATGTTCCTGATTTGCTGATGAAGATTGGCACGCAGGTGCTTCTGGTACCCAAAAAGGGTCTCCTGCGCGAACCGGTCAAAGTCCTCCTGGGTGAGCTTGCTGATATCGTTCTTTTTGTATTTTCCGCGCTTACGCGATTTGTCCCCGTCACCAGACTGGCGCGATGCAGCTGCGTCACCTTCGCTGTGCTTAATTTCGGCCAGCTTTTCCTGATGCTTATTATGCTGCGCACGGAGTTTCACCAGATGCGCCACAAGACTGTCCAGCTCGCGCAGCTCCAGCTCCGATTTACCCTCACGCAGCGTCAGCGACTGCACGCGGCGATTGAGCGCGTCTTCCGTAGACTCATGACTGAGCAGCTCCGCCCAGGCATATTTCTCCGCCCAGTAATAAACGATTCGCCGGTTTGGTAAATTAAGTTCGCTGGCTATTTCCTGCGGGGTATAGCGTTTCAGATATAGCGCCCTTGCCACTCCTTTTAGTTCTTCGCTGTATTTCGCCATCGGCTTCCTTGCCTTTATTTTTGCCTTAGTTAATAAGCGAATTATTCAGCAATTCAGCCGCAAATTTCGAAAATTAATTCTTCTTAATTCGGTTAACAGGCATATCCGAATTTCTCCGAAATAACTGGAGTGCGTGAACGTCTTTTATTGGTGATACTGAAACTCGCAGCATGAACGGAGGCAATATGTCAGGTTCACAACTGGCAACAAACTGGATTTGTATCGCCACTGCGGGTGAAACGGTTGATAAGCGAGCCATTGAAGAACAGTGGTTACTTGATGCAGCTGAATTATATGACCCCAATGTATATACCGCGCTGTTATGGCCGGAACATACCCGAAACTTCGGAAATATGGGTGAAGTGCTGGAAGTAAAAACCGAGCGGGATGATGAAGGTATTCTTCGTTTATATGCCCGTCTCTGTCCGGCAATTGCATTGCTTCAGGCAAATGCGAAAGGTCAGCTTTTATTTTTATCACCGGAGTTTACACCGGACGGCAATTTCAGAAGTACAGGGAAAACCTATCTGGAAGGGCTGGCTGTTACTGACAGTCCGGCCGGGGTAAACACCACACGGCTACGTTTCAGCCGCACAAAAGGAAAACGCGTGGGGCCATATAAGCCGCTGGCGTTTGATGAAGTCAGGGAATTTAAAAAGGAAAAGGGAATGTCAAAAACAGCGAAAAAAGGCTGGCGTCATTTTTTCAGTATCGAAGAACCGGAACAGACGCCTGACCCGGATCCGGCACCGTCCGATGTCTTGCAGGCGCTGGCGGATGCGCTGGCCGCACTGGAAGACCGCGTAAGCGCGATTGAATCCGCTATGACCGATGTGCAGGACGATGTGGATACCGTGAAAGAGGTGGTGGATACCGAAGATTTCGCTCGTCTGGTCGGCAACCTGCCGGAGCTGGTGAAGGGCTTCAGCAAGCTGAATGAGAAGGTCACTCAGTTGCCTAACAAAAAGTTCAGCAAGGACAAAAAAGGCTTCAAGTTCCTGTAAGGGATGATGCTGGTTTTCTTTAAGGAAAAAGAATATGCAATTGAATGCAAAAGCCCGTCAGTTTCTGCGTCAGTACCACACCGGGCTGCGTGAATCCTACGGCGCTAATGAAGATGACCGCTGGTTTGCGCTGACCGACCCGAAAGAGACCCAGCTGCGCAATGCGCTGATGGAACAGTCTGACTTTCTGAATCTGATCACCGTTGCAGATGTTGACCAGTTACAGGGGCAGGTTGTGCCGGTTGGTAGTTCTGGCCTGTATACCGGTCGCGTGCAGGATGGGCGTTTTCGCAAAAAAGTGGGCGTGAGCGGTAACGACTACAAGCTGGTCGAAACCGATTCATGTGCGGCGCTGACCTGGCAACTGCTGTCTGTCTGGGCGAATGCCGGCGATGAAGGTGAGTTCTTCCAGCGCGTCCAGGAATTTACCAATCTGTCCTTTGCGCTGGATATGTTGCGTATTGGCTTTAACGGTAAAACCATTGCCGAAACCACAGACGCCGAGAAGAACCCGAACGGCGAAGATGTGAACAAGGGCTGGCACCAAATCGTTAAAGAGTGGAAGGATGGCCAGCAGATTATCACCGATGCGGTTGTGCTCGATGGCGACGGTAAAGGCGATTATGTCTCGCTCGATGCAATGGCATCCGACCTTATCAACGCCAAAATCCCGGCACAGTACCGTAATGACCCGCGTCTGGTGGTGCTGGTTGGCGCTGACCTGGTGGCGGCTGAATCTTTCCGCCTGTACCAGAAAGCGGATAAACCGACCGAGAAGATCGCCGCGCAGCTGCTGTCTGACAGTATCGCCGGTCGCACGGCTTACGTCCCGCCGTTTATGCCGGGTAAACGTATGATCGTCACCACACTGCCTAACCTGCATATCTACACCCAGCGCGGCACGCGCCAGCGTAACGCTGAGTTTGTAGAAGACCGTAAACAGTACGAAAACAAATACCTGCGTAATGAAGGTTATGCGGTTGAGTATCCGGAACTGTACGCCGCGTTTGATGAAAGTGCGGTAACTATCGGGGCACCGGTCGTGCCACCGGCAGGGGAATAAGGGGATCTGAATGCAACTGTCACCAGCACAGCGCCACAGCGCACGAATTGAAGCAGAGCGGTTACTTCGACGGCAGCAGGCGCTGGACACGGAAACCAGCCTGCATGTTCAGCTCGTGGCGCTCGAAAAAGATGTTGCCGCAGCCGCGTCCATCGAGAGCCGCGCCGAACGTATGGCGTTCAAGCGGGATGTACTGCTGCCGCGCTGGATGCCAACGGCGCAGGAGTGGCTTGACGGTGACGGTGCGAATCAGAATCCCGTTTTTGCCTGGTGTGTCGTCTGGCTGTTTGATACCGGCCAGTTTGACCAGGCGCTGGACTGGGCGGACGTGGCCGTAGCACTGGGGCAGGAAACCCCTGCCGCGTTCGGCAGTACGTTCCCGGTGTTTGTGGCGGATACGGTGTTGTCCTGGGCGGAAGCGGAAGCCGTTGAGGGACATGATGTAGAACCGTATTTCGGCCGCACGCTGGAGAACGTGATGCAGCACTGGAATGTGTATGAGGTCATCAAGGCCAAATACCTGAAGTTTGCCGGTCTGCACCTGCTGCGCGATGAAAACGGAGAGCCACGCGCAGCGGCAACGGAAGACAGGGACGTATTGCTCAGGGCGAAGGAACTGCTGGAGCAGGCGAAGGGATTCGACCCTAAATGTGGTGTTGGCACGATGTTGCAGCGTATCGCTGCACGTCTGCGGGTACTTGATAAGTAAAAGGCTACCGACCCGAAAGCGGGCGCGGTGGAGGGGATCGCATAAGCGTATCGCCCGTGGAAACCGGTCTGCCCGCTTTTTATCCGGAGAAACAGGATGTTCAGCGGAACCTCGATTGATTTTGATGATGCCATTTTGACGAATGATGGCTTCTGGCCAGACCTGAGCGTGAAGGATTTCCAGTCCCAGCGCACCATTCCGGCCGATATCGACGCGGCCACCATTCGCCAGGCGCTGCTGACCGCAGCCGGCGAAATCAATGACGATCTCGTTAAGGTCGCCGCTAAATATCAGGGTGATGGCCATACCCGCGCAGAGGCCGTGCCGGGAGTGGAGATCGACGGCGAAAATCTGCTGTGCGCCCGCTACCGCAAAGCGGTATATGCCCGCGCCAAAGCTGACCTTATGGGGGAGTTTGCATCCATTGGACGGCGTGAGAGCCATCCAGGGCAGGAGAGCGACGAAACGCGTTCAAGCCTGATTGCCGAATCCACGCTGACGGTACGGCGTATCAAGGGGCTGAAACGTATTACGGTGGCCATGGTATGAGCCAGCTTAAGCAACTGACTGACTTTCTCATTGCGAACATGCCAAAGCGGGCAATGCAGGGATTTGACAGCCAGATGGACGAAATCATGTTCATTCCGGCGCAGCGGGATAACGGGCTGGGGCAGTATCGCCTTGCCATTATCCGCTATAACGCCGTCCTGACGTGGGAGCGTTATCCTTACCGTGAGTACGATCCCAAAATCCTGATGGCGCTGTTTATGTCCTGGCTGACGCAGGATGAGCGGGGGCTGCTGGAGGAAACCGGCATTGACAGCGAGCTGCCGGAATTCGATATCGAAACCATCGACCAGGAGACGGCCATCATGGTGGTGACGCTCCCTATGGCGGAAGAACTCAACATGGTTCCCGATCCCAAAGGTGAGATCCCCTTCGATGGCCAGCGCTGGCGGCTTGATGAGCCAGAGGTCTGGACGGCGGAGGAAATGACCATTATCCCGCTTACTGAGGGGCAAAAATGATTCAGGGAGAGCTGAATCAGGAGCAGTTCCGGCAGCTTCAGGCGGCGCTGGCCAGCCTGGAGTTACCGCCACCGAAGCGCCGCCGCCTGCTGTGGCGTATGGCCAAATACGGCGTGGAGGCAGCGGCTAAGCGAAATGTGCGTAATCAGCAGTCTCCGGAAGGGGATAAGTGGGCGGCAAGGCAGACGCGGCGCAAAGGCAAGATGCTGAGCAACATGCCAAAACTTATCCGCATCCGGGAGATGCCGGAAACCGAGTCCGTCAGGCTCTATCTTGCCGGCGGTCATTACCGCAACGCTAAGGGGAAACTCTCTGCCGGCGTCGTGGGGTATATCCAGCAAAACGGGATGAGCGTCACCGTCAACCGTAAGCAGGTGGCAGGCCGTGAGCAGGGGGATAAGCCTGCCTCACTGCGACAGGCGAAGCGCCTGCGCAAAGCCGGGTACAAAGTCAGGCGCGGTAAGCGCTGGCGTAAACCCGGTTATAAGGAAATACAGGAAAAAATGACCGCTCGTCAGGCTGGTCTGCTTATCCGGAAACTGGAGGATAAGCCGGTCAAAACCTCCTGGCAGATTGATTTACCTGCCAGGGCGTTTCTGGGGATTGGTCAGGAAGATTTTAACAAAGCGCTGGCGCGACAGCTTCAGGCTGTCGGGTTCGGTCTGGATGTTAACGCGCAGGATATCAGGGGGAGAACATGACCTGGCCAATTGTAACCGTGAATCAGGTAAACCAGCTGTTGGGCGAAACCAATGAGGTGGAGCGCACGCTGCTGTTTATCGGTAACGGTTCAACAAATGTAGGGAAGACGCTGACCGTCAACGCGCAGAGCGATTTTGACACGCTGCTGGGTGACGGAGACAGCCCGTTAAAGAACGATGTGCTGGCCGCACTGGCTAACGCCGGCCAGAACTGGTGGGGATTTGTCCATGTGCTGGCAGAAGACAGCGAGCCGGATGCGTGGGTGGCAGCGGTTAAAGCCGCGCAGGTGTCCTGTTCGGTTGAAGGTGTGGTGCTGTCGGATGATGTTACCGCAAAAGCGACCATTAACCAGGCGGCAACGCTGCGATCGGAACTGACGGCGAAATATGGCCGCTGGGTCTGGTTCATTCTGGCGGTGCAGGGGATGCAGGATGAGGAGGCGCAGGCCGATTATCTGACCCGCCTGTCCACGCTTCAGGATGGCATTGCCGAGAAAGCTGTACAGCTGGTTCCCCGCCTCTGGGGTAACGAGCCGGGCGTGCTTGCCGGCCGACTGTGCAATCGTGCTGTCACCATTGCCGACAGCCCCGCGCGGGTGAAGACCGGGGCGCTGCTGAGCATGGGGAGCGATGAGCTGCCGAAAGACGGTACCGGTGCGGTGCTGGAGCTGGCCACGCTTCAGGCACTGGAGGCACAGCGCTACAGCGTGCCGATGTGGTATCCGGACTATGACGGTTATTACTGGTCTGACGGTCGCACGCTGGACGTCGAGGGCGGCGATTATCAGTCCATTGAAACGCTGCGTATTGTGGATAAAGCCGCGCGTCGCGTGCGTTTGCTGGCTATTGGCAAAATTGCCGACCGTGCGCTTAACAGCACGCCGGGCAGTATTGCCGCACACCAGACGCTGTTTGCCCGTCCGCTGCGCGAAATGTCCACGGCCGCAAACATTAACGGCGTGTCCTTCCCCGGCGAAGTGAAGCCGCCGCAGGATGGCGATATCACGATCGTCTGGAAGAACAAAAAGGCCGTCGATATTTACATTGTGGTGCGGACGTATGAGGTACCGCTGCAAATCACGATCAGCCTGTTGCTGGATGCCAGCCTGGAGACAAACTCATGACCAGACGTATTTCGGGCATGTCCTTCGACTTCTATATGGATGGCGAGCTGGTACATGCGGAGAAAATCTCTCTCGATATCACCGACAACACGGCAGCAGCGCAGACGCGCGGCGTGCCGGATGGCTGGGTGGATGGTGACGTGTCCGCCGAAGGTGAGCTGGAGCTGGCTACAAAGGCACTGATCGCCATCAAAGCCCGCGCGCAGTCTGCCGGGTCGTGGCGCGGCATTCCTGAGCTGGATTTTCTTTTCTATGCCAAAGCCGGCAACGAAGAAACCAAGGTGGAGGCGTTCGGCTGCAAGCTGCTGCTGAACAATCTTCTGGATCTCGACCCCAAAGGCGGGGCGCTTTCCACGCGAAAAATTAAGTTTCTCGTGACAAGCCCTAAATTTATCAACATTGACGGCATTCCGTATCTGGAAGCGGAAGCCACGGAAAACCTGATTGGATAAGAGGCAGGGATGCAGGATTACGAAAAGGGATTTATTGCGCTGGCCATCATGGGCGCCATGATTGCGCTGGGAAAAATGCTGAACAGCGGTGAGCCTATCACCGTCCGTTTACTGGCCGGTCGCCTGATTGTTGGCAGTGCGCTGTCACTGCTGGCCGGCGTGGCGCTGTATGTGGTACCGGATATTCATCCGCTGGCGCTGGTCGGCATTGGTTCGGGGCTGGGGATTCTGGGTCTGAACGGTGTGGAAGCCTGGCTGCGTAAAAAAGGGATCGGCGGTTTTTTGAATGAAGGGGCAGGGAAATGACTCTGAGCGAAAAACAGCAGCTTTTCACCGTAATGGTGGCAAATCTGATCCAGTGGGCGGAAGAACACGGCTATCGCCTGACGTTCGGTGAAGCGTACCGCACGCCTGAGCAGGCCGCACTGAATGCGAAAAAAGGCAGCGGTATCACCAACAGCCTGCATACCCAGCGTCTGGCCGTGGACTTCAATCTGTTCATTAACGGCCAGTACCAGACCGACAGCGCGGCGTACCTGCCGCTGGGCGAGTACTGGGAGACGCTTGGCGGTACGTGGGGCGGGCGCTTTAAATCCCGTCCGGACGGCAATCACTTCAGCCTGGAACACAACGGGGTTCGTTGATGGAACATCCTGTGGTGAGAATTCTTCTGGTTGTCCTGACGTTCTGTAGCGGCTGGACGGTGGCAGGGTGGCAGCGGGACAGTATTGACCTTGCGATAAGCCAGGCGGCCACCGCTACCGGTAAGCAGCTGGCAGACGCGGCCAGCGCGTCGGGGCGAAAACTGGAGGAGCAGCTGGAGGCTTTAAAAAATGCACAACCGCGCGAAATTCGTACCGAAGTGGTTAAGCCGGTCTTTACCAATCGCTGCCTGTCTGATGATTTTGTCAGCATGTACAACGAAGCCGCAGCCGGTACCGAACGTGCGCTTTCAGGAAAACCTGAAAACTAAATGTACCGCGCAGCTGCCGCGTCTGGCCGGAACGACGGGGCGTGATGCAGCTGAGTTATTAACCCTTTATCTGGACTTATACGGGCAGTGTGCTGCCCGACATAACCAGCTTGTTGATGAAATTAATTTAAGAGAGAGTGTTATTTATGGAAAAGATTAATCTTACTGTTTGTGGTCAGGATATTACCTTTGAACCTAACCAGACGGCTTATAACAAATTCATTAATGAAATGGCGATGGATAATAAAGTCGTGCCGGCGCACAGTTATCTGACGCGTATTGTGGCTGCGGAAAGCAAAGAAGCACTGGCCGATATTTTAAAACGTCCCGGAGCTGCGCTTCAGCTCGCGGGCAAGGTTAACGAGATTTATGCGCCAGAACTGGAAATTGAAGTAAAAAACTAACCAGACGAGTCCAGACTATTGAAGAAAATGGACTCGAACAATACCTGATATTGCGCCGTTATTATCTCCCGCACGGGGAAGATACCGTGGATGATATTTCCGCTGCCATATGGCTGGATAATCGCCACTGGGAGAATATGCGCGTTGCGGTGGCTAACGGAATTAGCACGGCATTTAAAGGCACGGAATGAAACAATTAGATTTTACATTAAGCCTGATTGATAAACTGACCCGCCCGTTAAAACAGGCGCAGGCCAGCGTATCCGGCTTTGCGGAAAAATCAAAAAATGCCTTTAAGCAGGTTGGTGCCGGTTCGCTGGCCATGTGGGGCGTTGCTCAGGCCATTCAGGGGGCATTGTCGCCGGCGATTGAGATGTATGACGCGCTGAACGATGCCGCCGCAAAAGGGATTGATGATACTTCGCTGAAAACCGTGCAGCGTGATGCGCTGCGCTTCAGCATGACCTACGGTGCCAGTGCGGTGGAGTTCGTGAAGTCAACGGAAGACATTAACGCCTCCATCGCCGGCCTGAGCACTACCGAGCTGCCGAAGGTGACGAAAGTCGCCAATACCCTGGCGTTTGCCATGAAATCCACCGCTGCCGAAACCACGGAATTCATGGGACAGATGTTCGGCAACTTTTCCGCTGAGGCGGCGAGGCTGGGTAAAGTCCCGTTTGCCGAACAGCTGGCGGGCAAGATGGTGTACATGCGCAAAACCTTCGGTACCGAGATGGGAACCATCAAAGACCTGATGGAAGGTGCGCGCGGCGTCGGGACGAACTACGGCGTCGGGATGGATGAACAGCTGGCGGTGCTGGGACAACTGCAACGCACACTCGGAACGGAGGCCAGCAGCGCGTACGAGGGCTTTATGACGGGTGCCATTGATGGTGCCAAAAAGCTCGGGCTGTCGTTTACCGATGTGAACGGCAAAATGCTGTCCATGCCTGACATGCTGGCGAAGCTACAGAACAAGTACGGTAAAAGCCTGGATGGCAACCTGAAAGCGCAGGCGGAGCTGGATGCGGCCTTTGGTGACAGTTCAGCAGTAGTGAAACAGCTGTATGGCAATGTTGCGTTACTTCAACGCAATATCACCGAGCTGGGCGGGGCTGACGGACTGAAGCGCACGCAGGAAATGGCGCAAAAGATGGTCAAGCCGTGGGATCGCTTTGTGCAAATCCTGAAATCTATTCAGACGGTGATTGGCCTGACGTTGATCCCCGTGCTGTATCCGGTACTGAACCGCCTGGCCGATATGGGGCAGACCTTTGCCCGCTGGATGCAGATGTTCCCCAACATCGCGCGCGTAATCGGGTATGCCACGCTGGCATTACTGGGTTTTGCTGCCGTGGGGGCGAGCGCCAATATTGTGATGGGAGTCTCTAAATTCATCATCATGGGGCTGACCGGTGTATGGCGTCTGCTGGTTGCGGTCGTGAAGTCGTACACCGTGGTTGTCTGGCTGGCGCAGAAAGCAGTTTTAGCCTGGAATATTGTGCTGAAAACCCTGCGCGGCGTGCTGCTGGCGGTGCGTATGGCTGCGATGCTGGCGGGAATCAGTTTCAATCTGATGAGCTGGCCGGTGCTTCTGGTCATCGCAGCGATTGCGGCGCTGGTCGTGGGCTGTTATCTGCTGGTTAAGCACTGGGATACCATTAAAGCCGCCGTCATGGACAGCGCCGCCTTTAAGGCTGCGGCTGATGTAGTGAAGTGGCTGGCGGGTGTGTTCGGCTCCGCATGGGATTCGATCGTCGCCGGCTGGAACAGCTTCATTGCGCTGCTCACCGGCTTTTCTCCGTCAAAGGCGTTAAGCGGCATCGTGTCGCTGTTTGACAATATCTGGCAGACCATCAAAGGCGGGTTCCTGAAGTCCTGGAACTGGATTGTCGGCAAACTGAACAAAATCCCCGGCGTGGATATTAAGCTGTCTCCTGTTGTTAATCCCGTAAGTCCTGAAGTTGCGGGCGGAGTGATGCCGCCCGTTATGCAGAATAATTACGCCGGCAATATTCAGCAGTCGCTGACAGCCAATACGCTCTCAACCGGGGGGCAACTAAAAGGCGTCGACCGGGGCGGAATCAGCAGCACTATCAGTAAAAATTCAAAAGCCGTAACGGACAACAGCAAGACGATTGGTGAAGTGCATTTCCATACAAAAGAAGCGCTTTCACCCGCTCAGCTAATGGAATGGCAGGAGCTTAATTAATGAGTGATGTGCTTTATATCGACCTGCTTATTGAGGGGCGAAACTTTGTACTTAATACCGGCAGTGAGCCGGAACTGTGCAATAACCGCAAAAGTATCGGGCAGGATGTTGTGCACTCGATTATCGAAAGCGGGCTGGCCACGCAGTTAATTGCCGAGCGCAGCCCGACATTACGCGCAGATATTTTTACTCAGCTGGAACTGCTGGTTGAAAGTGACGATCGCATTGTGCCGGGTACGGTGGAAATCCGCGATGAGAGCGCGAAGCGGCTGTGGGTGACTGCCGGTACCTATGATTTTGGCAGCATTACTTATCAGGTGAACCTATGACGGAAAAGCCACAGGTCGATTTTGAAGAGGTGGTGAAAGCCAGCGGGATGCCGACCACGGAAGATGAGGTACGTACCCGTTTCGATGCCGTTGTGGCCGATGAAGGGCTGATTACCAACACGTCACGTATGTCGCCATTCTGGCGGCTTATTACGGCGATTGTTACCGCGCCGGTGATGTGGCTGAAAGACGCGCTGGTAGCGGTGGTCATGCCCGGTATGTTTGTGGCCACTGCCACCGGTCAGATGCTGCGCCTGCTTGCCTGGGCGGTGAACGTCACGCCAAAACCGGCCAGCGCGGCCGAGGGTGTGATCCGCTTTTTCAAGGATGATGTAAAACAGGCGGTGACGGTCAAAGCCGGCACGGTGATACAGACCGAGCGTATCAATGGAAAGGTGTATGCCGTATCCACCGTCGCTGATGTCACGATCCCCTCCGGTACGGCCAGCGCACTGCTGGCGGTAAAAGCGACGGGAACAGGCGGAGCGTACAACCTTGCGCCGGGCTATTTCCGCATTCTGCCGGTGGCCGTGGATGGTATAAGCCACGTCGCCAGTGAAGAAAACTGGCTGACGGTACCGGGGGCGGACGAGGAGAGCGACGACGAGCTGCGCGAACGCTGCCGTAATCAGTTTAATCTGGTCGGGAATTACCATACCGACGCGGTATATCGTTCGATGATTGCCGGCGTTGCGGGTCTGAGTATTGACCGGATCTTCTTTGAGCATGATGCGCCACGCGGACCCGGTACCGCCAATGCCTATCTGTTGCTGGACAGCGGTGTGGCGTCAGACCCGTTTATAGAGGCCGTCAACGACTATATCAACACGCAGGGGCATCATGGCCACGGCGATGATATGCAGTGTTTTGCCATGCCGGAAACCCGTCACGATCTGGTTGCCACGGTCTGGGTTAAAAACCTGAGCAACCTGGAGCAGGAGCAGCAGAACAACCTCAAAAAAGGGGTTGAAAACCTTATCCGCTGCGCCTTTCGGGAGAATACCGACTATGACGTGAAGAAGACGTGGCCATACTCGCGTTTTTCCTTCTCGCAGCTGGGGCGGGAGATCCACAAGACGTTCCCGGATACGGATTCGCTGGAATTTTCGCTGAAAGATATTACCAGTGAACTCAGCGTGCCGCGCCTGAACTCTCTAAGGGTGGATTTACAGAATGAATGATTTTCTTAAAAAGCTGGCCAGCATGGTTCTGCCGTCATGGATGAACCAGGGGGAGCCGCAAAAGCTCCTTAAAGCGGCGCAGACCTTTTGGGCGGAGGTATACAGCTGGATAACGTGGCCGCTGCGTCAGTTTGACCCGCTGACCTGCAACGAAACGATACTGGGTCTCATTGCATGGGACAGGGATATCAGCCGTTTTAACGGCGAACCGCTGAACCTCTTTCGCCGGCGCGTCGCTTACGCCTTTGTGAATGCGGCAGATGCCGGTTCCGTTGCCGGCTTTATTAAAATCTTTGACCGGCTGGGAATTGGCTATGTGGAGCTGCTGGAGCGTCAGCCGGATATTGACTGGGACGTGATACTGGTTCGCGTCACTGACAGCCAGATATCCGCCAACACGCAGCTGATGATTCAGATTATTCGCCAGTACGGCCGCACGTGCCGGCGCTACCAGTTTGAGGTGATTACCTCTGAAACCTTATCCATCCGGGCAGGGTGGGATCAGGGTGAATATGTTGTTTATCCGGCGAGGATTGCCGGCACGGAAACCAGCAGCGCGACATTCAGCGCACGCTTACAGGGAGAGTAGTTTTTATGTCACAGACCGCTATCACGCTGGTGTTTGAGCAGTGGAAAGCGCAGCAGGCTGCGACGGGCGAGCCTGTCCTGCTGGATGAGTTCGTTTTTGCGATGGTTCCGGGGCTAGACCCGGCCTTGCCCGTCGATCGCAGTGAAGCGTTGCCACCGGCCGCGCAGATTGTTTACCGCGCACCCGTCGCCCGTAAGGGGGTCGTGAATGAAAATTCGGTGGTGCATTCGGCGGTTCTGGGCGCTGATGTGGGGGACTTCTCCTTTAACTGGATCGGGCTGATGAACAAGGCCAGCGGCACGCTGGCGATGATTGTCCATGCACCTGAGCAGCAGAAGCTGAAAACGAAGGATGGCCAGCAGGGCAACGTCCTGACCCGTTCTTTCCTGATGGAGTTCACCGGCGCACAGACCGAAACGGCCATTAACACGCCGGCAGAGACCTGGCAGATTGATTTCACTGCCCGTATGGCGGGGATGGATGAACGTCAGCGTCTGGAAAATATTGATATTTATGGTACGGCGGCGTTTTTTGGTGACGGCTGGCTGGTCGGTAAATCGGGCAATCAATATTTTGTGTCCAAAGGTGCGGGCTACGTGGCTGGCCTGCGTGCCGGACTGGCTGCGAATCAAAATATCACCGTCACCACAAAGCCAGTTAAAGTCTGGCTGGACGTGTGCTGGACAGGGGCGTTAACCAGCGTCTGGGCGGTGCAGAGCAAGGTTACGGTTGCCGCTAATCTTGCGGATTATGTACAGAATGGCGTACAGCATTACGTGTTTGCGCTGGCGAGCATTGACGCGAACGGGAATATTACCGACCTGCGCCCGAAAGGTTCGCTTAATGACCAGGCTGCGAGCGATGCGCTGAAAGCGCACGAAAAATCACGTAATCATCCGGATGCAACGACCGGCGAAAAAGGGTTTGTGCAACTCAGTAGCGCGACGAACAGCGACAGTGAAACGCTGGCGGCAACGCCGAAAGCGGTTAAGGCTGCTAACGATAACGCGAATAATCGTTTGATCGTTGCAAACAATAACCTCAGCGTGGATTTGAATACGCTGGGTAAAGCGACAGATGCAGGCATTTATCCGCAACAGCAAAATGCGTCAGCCACAACGGCTAACCATTATCCCGTTAATGCAGCGGGTACGCTTTTTGTTACACCGTCTGCGTACGGCTGCCAGCAAATGTATGTTTCTTACAGCAGCCGTATTTTTGTCCGGGCTTTGACCGGTGTTTTTAATGGCAATGGTCCCTGGACTGACTGGCTTGAGTTCTTCAGTACTAACGGCGGTACGTTGTCTGGTTCACTGGCGATTGCCATGAATGCGCCCAATATTGCGCTGAGGAGTACAGGGGACGATACGCGCCAGTACATCATGTCGTATAAAAAAGATGGTTCTAACTCATGGTATGTAGGGAAAGCTAACGCTAACAGCGAATCCCTGATGCTGTGGAACTATCAGTCAAATAGCGGCATTGAAATTGATGTAAATGGCCGTATCAGTTTAAGGGCAAACGGGAAAACGGTTATTTTCAACCCGGACGGTACCTTCGACGGTGAAATCATTGGTAAAACCGCTAATAACTTCCGCATTGCATACGGCAGCTATGGTTCTTTCTGGCGCAATGATGGCAACAATCTGTATCTGATGCTGACAGATAGCGGCGCACCTCTTGGGAGCTATAACAGCTTGCGTCCTCTACAGGTGAACCTGAGCACAGGAAATGTAGTTTTCGGGGAGGGGGTCAACGCCACAAAAGGCATTTCAGCGGGATATGTCGGGGCGTATGCATGGGATCAGCAGTACAACACTACAGCCGCTTACTATCAGGATTTTAGCTCTGCTGGAACCAGCGAATATCACCCACTTATTAAGCAACGCGCACGACTGAGTAGTAATGCATGGGTGTTTTCAATGGGTGCCCTGATTAGTGGAACAGTATTGAGCTGGCATTTACATATCCGGGGCAGCGCCGGGCAGGAATATAACCACAAGTGGGACACCAGCGGCAATTACGCCTGCCCGGGGCAAGTCACTCCTGCTAACTACGCAAACTTTGATGCACGTTATTACACCAAAACGCTTTCCGATTCGCGCTATTACACCAAAGCTCAGTCCGACGCGGGCTATCAGGCAAAGGGGAATTATGTTACCGGCGTTCGTTTTGGGGCGTCGGCAGAATACCAGGAGCGCGGAAATAGTGAGCGTATGACTGGCGGTGTGATGACGTCATTTGCTGACCGGGGAAGTTCAAATTACTGGATCCGTCTTCGTCCGCTCCAGTATCAGATTAACGGCGGCTCCTGGGTTACTGCGGCCTATTCATAAGGAAATGATTATGATGCTAATGAAAAATTTTAGCGCAACGACAAAACAGCTTGATGACATTTCAATCATGGTGTTTACCGATGAGGACGGCAACGACTGGTATGAATCGCAGGGTAAATTTTCGGCTACCAGTCTGAAATTCATGTTTGATGAAAAAGGCAATATCGTTGCCGCATCATGGGATGTATCCATGCTGGCGCCAGAAAATTTGTCGGTTTCGGAAGTCCGAAAGGCCAGCGTGCCGGCTGATTTTTTCGAACCGGGTAAGCGCTGGGTATTTGATGGCAAAAAAATCATCCCGTTTGCTTATTCACAGGAAGAACTACAGCAGCAGGCCAAAGACCAGCGCGATCGCTTACTGAGTGAGGCAAGGGAAAAGATTGTTGTTCCTCAGACCAAATTGATGGCGGGGAGAACGCTGACCGAAGCACAGCTCAATGAGTTAAACGCCTGGCTTGATTATATGGACGCTCTGGAAGCCGTTGATATTTCCGTAATGCCCGTCAGTTTTCCGGAGGCACCAGAATAATGTGGCGTGAAGCAAAGATCGCATTTTCTGATGCCATCGCGTCGGTGAGCTGTTCCGTTATTCCCGCGCACCCCTGGGTTTATGGTCTGGGACAGCAGACAGAGAACGGGGCGTATCTCAGCCCCGTTAATGCGATTTCATACCTGGCTGAGAAGCTGGCCGGGACAGGCGGTAATGCGGAAGTGGTGATTATGATGGTCGCTGGCCAGACGCATGACAGCTTTATGAACAGTCTCAACCAGCTGGTAGACGTTTTTCCGTCGCCGGCTTTCACGCAGGTAAAGCGTCTGGCGCAATCCACCGCAGAGCTGGCCTTAGAAAGAATGCAAATCCCAGCGAAGTATACCGCTGGCGTTGCTGATGTTATTCCGCTGTCAATTCCGACCAGCAGGGCAGCACTGGCAGCAGCGGCAGTAAAAAAAGCGCAGGAAGAAGCTGCCGCAGCGGTGGATATTGGCGCGCTGAAGCAGCAGCTGGACGACTTTAGCCGGCTGCGCGATAACCTGCTGGGCGACATCTCCGGCAGTCTGGAGGAATTGCAGGGTAAAAGCGCCAGAGCATGGGTATTTACTGGTAGTGGTGATTTGGCTACCACGTTGCTGGAGCTGGTCAAGGGCATCCCGCTGCAATCGGCGGTTTACTCTGCGGCGATGATGCTGACCGGCGATAATCTCGACGGCATAAAAGGAATGATACATGACCTCGAACCCGACGCTGGCGCTTAACGGAGAAGCGATCCAGCTGAAAAACATGCGTGTAACCATAACGCAGCAGTTTCAGGATAAAGACCAGTCCGGCCAGACCAGCGCTACGACCAAATCCGAACAGGGGGCGAAGGGAAAGGAGCTGCGCGTATCCGGTGAAGTTCCCTTTAAAAATAAGGCTATTTTGCGCCGCATCTTTGAGCTGGCCAGCGCCACCGATGCCAGCGGAAAGCGGCAGAAATACCGCGTGGCGCATGAGCAGGCGCGGGCTGTTAATTTTCGTGAAGCCACCTTTACCGGCACGCTGGATGCCCCGCAGCAGGACGGGAAAATGTCCTGGCTGGTGACATTTACGCTGACCGAGCATATCAGCGTCCAGGAGAAGAAAGAGGCAAGGGCGAGCAGTAAAACGACGGCGAAAAAGCAGGGAGGCGCGGCGGGAAGCGCAGGCCAGTCTGCTGACGAAGATGATGAGAAAATGACGTGGTTTGAGCGAAAAGTCCTGAAGCCCGTCAACGATGCGCTGGGGTAAGGATGAAACCGATAAAACGTCTGTACCTGTCAACCGATGAGGTACATCTCGCTGATGCCAGTCTGGTGCTGGAGCTGAACAGCTGCGGCCGGGGATTTATCACGGCCGAAACTGACCAGGATTATACCGGCAAGCTGGTGCGTCTTAATGTGGGCTATACAGACCTGCTTTTGCGGTGGTTTACCGGGTATGTTGAACGATCGCAGCCGGCTGATAACGGTTTTCAGCGGCTTTTTGTTCGTGAGCTGGTCGGCGTGTTTGAACGCCTGTGGCCATGCTCACTTCAGCACCCCACGCTGCGCAGTATTGCGGGCTGGCTGGAAGAGAACAGCGGCATTACGGTGATGGTTCCTGATGCTGACTACACCGATAAACCGATCCCCCACTTTACCCACAGCGGCAGCGGGTATCAGTTGTTGAATAATCTGGGTAAAGCCTTTGGCATAACGGATTACATCTGGTACCAGCTACCGGATGGCGGGCTGTATGTGGGAGGCGCGGAAAAGTCACTCTTTGCCGGTAAGCCGGTGGATATCCCGGCCGGGTTCAGCCAGGGGGCTGCTGGCGGTAACACCATGACGTTACCCGTTGTTCAGAGCCTGCGGCCGGGGGTTGAAATGAACGGCGAGCGCGTCACAAAGGTACATCTGACTAACGATACGATGGCCGTTACCTGGACACCGCGTAACCGCGCCACCGGCAAGCCATTGCAAAAATCACCGGTACAGCGGCAGATTGAAAGCCATTTCCCTGAGCTGGCGTCCGGGCTACACCTGCCGAAGTTCGCCAGGGTCATCGCGCCGACAGAAGCAGTTAAGAGCGGCAATTTTTCGGATCCGTTCCGTCCGCGCTACGCCGTGGACGTGCAGCTGCTTGACGCAGACGGAAAACCCGACGCGCAAACGCCCGTTTATTCTGCTGTTCCACTCCCGGTACCGATGGCCGGTAATGATTCCGGCATGTACCAGTTCCCGCCTGAAGGTACGCTGGTAGAAGTTGCCTTTACTGACGGCCGGCCGGATAAACCATTTATCCGCCAGACTGTGCCGGATGGTACCAGCCTGCCGGATATCAAACCCGGCGAGCAGCTCCAGCAGCAGCGGGCGGAAGTCTCCCAGCGCGTGACGCAGGCCGGAGACTGGGTACGGCAGACTGACCAGACAATCAGCGAAACATCGATGGCCAGAACGGTTAAGGCAGATACGGAAAGTCGGGAGCTGGTGAGCCGGGAAACGACCATTAAAGCCACGGATAAGACCAGCGTTATCGGTACGTCCACGTTGATGGCCGGAGCCATTCAGCAGGTCAGCACCGGTAAATTTAGCCAGGCGATTCAGGGTAGCCGGCTGGCCACGGTCGGCGGAAATGATGAACTGGCCGTAGCCGAAAACGCCACCGTTACGATCGGCATGAACCTGACGGAGCAGATTGGCCAGATCCGGAAAAGCGTTGCGGCCGTACAGCAGCAGATTATCGCGCCAGTGGTATGGATCGGTTCCGGCAGCATTAACGTGGCGCAGCTGATGCTGGATACGCTTGATGTGGTCAGGCAGCTGGCAGAACTGACGGCCAGCCACACGCACAGCAATACCGGCACGCCGACGAACGCCGGCGATATCCGCAGCACCGGCGCAAAGGCTGACACCTTGAACGGTAAATACTCCCCCGTAATCGGCAAGTAATCCGCGTCCCACCCGCTCACCGTAGCGGGTTTTTTGTACCCCCCTCAAACGGCACAGAACGCCCACAGCGCAGCGCACCCTTACATACAGACAAAGACACTCCTTTATTCAGCGCAGCGGCGCACGCCTGCGCCAGCGAATCCTGAGCGCGACGAAATAACGACGGAAGTAACGAAAACGGCGCTACACCGCACCCGCCTGCGGTTTTCGTGTTGAAAAAGATTTCAGTTTTTCCGGGGGGACAAAACAACCAGCCAGACTGCGCCAGCGCTGGGGCTTTAGAGTCCGATCTCCAACTGAAATGTGTGAAACAGATTTCAAAGATTTCAGTTTTAGGACAATGGCCAGCAGGTCGGTGCAGAAGGGAAAGGCTTGCACCATGCGGTGTCAGGTGTGATTACGTAACTTTTTACGTAAGGAGCGGAGCGAAATCTTCTAACTGCCAAAAGACAGAAAGCCACAGCTGGCGCGGGTTTGCGGGGAATGGTGCGAACTGGCGCAACTGAAATAATTTGCACAGATCCGTCCGCGCCCATCCCAGCGCACACATGCCGCTATCAGTGACCAAATCAGTAACAGAGAGAGATACAAACTCACCATCAAATCAGGGTGATTTCTGACCAATCTGGATATTTCCAAAAATTGAAGGGGGGCATCGGAAAAACGTCACAAACGTCACAAGATTAAAATTTATCCTCTATCTATATGAAATTTAATAATAAATAGACATTACTGTACCATCACAAAAACATCACAAGAGCATCACAGTGTGATGGTCTTAAAACATCACAACTCTGTTTTATATGTCACTGAATTTATTGAGTGTGACGGTTTGTGTTACGTTTTGTGATGGTTTGAGTGTCACAATATTTATCGAGATAAATCAATAGGATAATAGGTTTTTTCAAGTGTGTGATGGTTGTGACGGTTTTCCGATGCCCCACTTAGAAATTAAGTGAGTAAGACGAGACTTTTTGAAAATTCGGATGGCACTAAATAGAGTGCTACCATGTGTCGCTAGAATTTTCGTAAATGTACTGAATTCAATGATATCCTATGGAGATAGGATCCCACGAAAAGGGTGTAGTTGTTAGGCGGAGAACCTAACCCGCTTGGCAAGGACAACATAACGCTTCTCAAAAGCATGTACTGAGCAAGCACATTTATGGGCAATTTTAATCTGCTTATAGAGGTTGAGATATCATTATGGAATTCAACGAATATCAAGCTGAAGTAATTAAAGATATAAAATCTTGTCTGGAAGGTCTTCAGGTTCAACCCATTTTATTTATGGGGGCAGGTATTTCTCAACGTTATATGAACTCTCCTTGTTGGGAGGAGTTACTAAAGTATCTGGCAGATTTATGCCCGCTGATAACACGCCCTTACGGATATTATAACCAGATGCATAATGGCAATAAGCCAATGATTGCTAGTGATTTCTCTGAATTATATGCTGAATGGGCATGGGATGCAGGAAAAGATAATTTCCCTGAAAAATATTTTACGGAAAATAATTCAAAAGATATCTATATCAAGCATGTGATATCAAACCACTTAAATTCTTTATCGGCTGGGGTAGATTTTGACACCCATGAGCATAGAGAAGAAATACAAAAACTCATAAAGATACGACCGCATGCAGTCATAACAACAAATTATGATGATGTTCTGGAAAGGATTTTTGAAAACTATCAACCAATAGTTGGTCATGATGTAGTTACGGTTAATTATACTTCCTACGGCGAAATCATGAAAATACACGGGAGTAGTACGGAACCTGAGAGTTTGATAATAACGAATGATGACTACATCCATTTTTATAATAGACGGAAATATATTAGTGCGAAATTGTTAACTTATTTCGCTGAGCATCCACTGTTCTTCTTTGGGTATAGTGTAAATGACGAAAATATAAAATCTATACTATCTGATATAGATGAGATTATTTCCCCAAACAATGCTCTAATACCTAATATTTACTTGGTATCCTTTGATAAGGATTGTGAAAAAACTGGTTCACATCAAAAAGAAATACTTATAGGTGTTGGGGAGAATAAATCAATAAGAATAAAAGTAATCTACGCTAATGATTTTAGTTGGGTATATGACGCACTTTCATCGAACTCTCCAGAGATTAGTGTTAACCCTAAACTAATCAGAGCTCTCTTAGCTAGGACATACACTTTTGCATCCCAATCATTAGTTAAACAAGAATTAGCGTATGATTTCGAAATGCTTAGACAAATTGCTGAAGAAGATAGTACTCTGCCTAAGCTGTATGGAATCGCTGAGCTTAATAATGGGCAGGCATTGAATGCAAACTACCCTTATACAATGTCTGAAGTAGCAAAACTATTAGGTCGGCAGTCATGGCATGCAGTGCAAAATATAATTGATAAAATTGAAGAAGAAAAACATTTTGATATAAAATCGAGTGATAATAATTACCACATAACAATAATGACAGGGAAAACAGGCTTTCATAAATATTCTCCATTGGCCCTTGAATTAATGAAAAAGGTCATAAACGGAGATGATTACGAACTGAATTTGTAAGAATCGTTATTGCTTAGTTGCGAAATCGAGACACGCTAACGCAGTTCATCGTCAGGACGCCTCAATGGCAAAGATGCTTCAACACAGATCAAACCCCGCTGATGCGGGGTTTTTTATTAACGATGTGGTCACTATGTGGACGTAGTTTGAAATAAATCCTTTTATTTCATTGTGTTAAATGAAAAAAATAAGCCCGCGTAAGGGAGATTACGCAGGCTAAGGAGGTGGTTCCTGGTACAGCTAGCATTTATGGGTTATGTTTTTCAGCGTGGGATAATACCCATATTGAACGAAGCGGTATGTGATCCGATTCTAAGAATTATCCCGCCACGAAAAAATACCCGTGATTAACTACTTTGCGTGCGGATTACGGGTGTTTTCGCCTTCAAAATTGCGCATCAGCAGCGCAAACTCCAGCTCGACTTCTTCCGGAACCGGCAGCCAGACCACGTGGCCGTCGCCCGGCGCGACGTCAATCGCCTCACCCTTTTTGTTTTCCAGGTGCTCCAGACGGAAGTTCATGTTGCCCTGCGGGGTCATCAGCTCCAGGCTGTCACCTTTGGTGAACTTGTTTTTTACCGCCACGGCGGCCAGCGGGCCTTTGCGCTCGCCGGTGAAATCGCCGACAAACTGCTGGCGTTCAGAAATCGAGTAGCCGTGCTCGTAGTTCTGGTAGTCGTCATGCGTGTGGCGGCGCAGGAAGCCTTCGGTATAGCCGCGATGCGCCAGGCCTTCGAGGGTTTCCAGCAGGGTGGTATCGAACGGTTTACCGGCGGCGGCATCGTCGATGGCCTTGCGGTACACCTGCGCGGTACGGGCGCAGTAGTAGTAAGACTTGGTGCGGCCTTCGATTTTCAGGGAGTGCACGCCCATTTGCGTCAGACGCTCGACGTGCGCGATGGCGCGCAGGTCTTTCGAGTTCATGATGTAGGTGCCGTGCTCGTCTTCAAAGGCGGTCATGTACTCGCCCGGACGTTTGGCTTCTTCAATCATAAACACGCTGTCGGTTGGCGCGCCCACGCCCAGCGTAGGCTCGACGTTGGTGACCGGGATCGGCTCGTGCTTGTGCACGATGTTGCCAATGTCGTCCTCTTTGCCTTCCTGGACGTTATATTCCCAGCGGCAGGCGTTGGTGCAGGTGCCCTGGTTCGGGTCGCGTTTGTTGATGTAGCCGGAGAGCAGGCAGCGGCCGGAGTAGGCCATGCACAGCGCGCCGTGAACGAAGATCTCGATTTCCATCTCCGGCACCTGGGTGCGGATCTCTTCGATCTCTTCCAGAGACAGTTCGCGAGAGAGAATCACGCGGGTCAGCCCCATCTGCTTCCAGAACTTCACCGTTGCCCAGTTGACGGCGTTGGCCTGCACGGAGAGGTGAATGTCCATCTCCGGGAAGTTCTCCCGAACCAGCATGATTAAACCCGGGTCCGACATGATCAGCGCGTCCGGCCCCATATCCACGACGGGCTTCAGGTCACGGATGAACGTTTTCAGCTTGGCGTTGTGCGGCGCGATGTTCACCACCACGTAGAATTTTTTGCCCAGGGCATGCGCTTCGTTGATGCCGAGCTGCAGGTTCTCGTGATTGAATTCGTTGTTGCGCACGCGCAGCGAGTAGCGCGGCTGGCCCGCGTACACCGCATCGGCACCATAGGCGAAAGCGTAACGCATATTTTGCAGCGTTCCCGCCGGGGAAAGGAGTTCCGGTTTAAACATGATTGTTCTCGTTCTGATGACAGGTCAGATCCGCGTGCACCTGGTGCAGCGGTAAGGGGAGATCCCCCACTTTAAGGGCGGGCATTGTAGCGCTGCGGGGCGGGGAGGTAAAGCGTCCTTACCCCTCACCCTGCCCTCTCCCCAAAGGGGAGAGGGTGTTTTAGTCCCCTCACCCCTTTGGGGAGAGGGTTAGGGTGAGGGGAGAATTTTGTCAGGCAATCCTGCACGCATCCGCTTCCCAGCGATACCCCACGCCGTACACCGCGCGAATAAACGACTGGTCGGTGTCGAGCGCCTCCAGCTTGCGGCGCAGGTTTTTGATATGGCTGTCGATGGTGCGGTCGGTCACCACGCGGTAATCGTCGTACAGGTGGTTCAGCAGCTGTTCGCGGGAGAACACTTTTCCCGGCTCGTGGGAGAGCGTTTTAAGCAGGCGGAACTCGGCGGGAGTGAGGTCCAGAAGCTTGCTGCGCCAGCTCGCCTGGAAGCGGCTTTCGTCGACAATCAGCGGGCTTTCCGCGTCCAGCACCTGCAGTTCGCGCTGCGGCCTGCAGCGGCGCAGAATGGTCTTCACGCGCGCAACCACTTCGCGCGGGCTGTACGGCTTGCAGATGTAGTCGTCTGCGCCAATTTCGAGGCCCAGCAGGCGGTCGATCTCTTCGATTTTGGCGGTCACCATCACGATGGGGACGTCCGAGAAGCGTCGGATCTCGCGGCACAGGGTCAGGCCGTCGGTGCCCGGCAGCATCAAATCCAGCAGGATCAGATCCGGCGGCGTCTGGCGCACGTACGCTAATACCTGATCGCCATGGCTGATAAGCGACGGGGCATAGCTGGCCGCGCGTAAATAGTCGATCAGCAGCTGCCCAAGCTTAGGCTCGTCTTCCACAATCAAAATGCGCGGTGTGTTTTCGTCAATCGGTAACTCGGTCATACTTCTCTCGATAAATCCCGTTCCAGAGGTAACTCTACTGTAATGCTAACCCCGCCAAAAGGCGAATGGGCGGCGCGAAGGGTGCCGTTGTGGGCTTCGACGATGTTAAAGCAGATCGCCAGCCCAAGCCCGGAGCCGCCGCTGGCGCGATTGCGTGACCCTTCGGTGCGGTAGAAACGCTCAAACAGTCTCTCCAGCTGCGCGTCCTGCACGCCGGGGGCGGAGTCCGCAAAGGTGAGGGCGAAGCGCCCGTTTTCCTGCCTGCCCGAAATATGCAGCCCGCCGCCGCTGTCGGTGTAGCGCAGGCTGTTCTCCAGCAGGTTGTTGAACAGCTGCATCAGCCTGTCTTTATCGCCAAACACCACGGCGCTGTCCGGCAGGGAGAGCTCAATTTTCAGGTTGCGGCTGGCGAAGCGCTCGCGGAAGGCGCCGCTGATCACTTCCAGAATGTTGATGACGTCTACCGGCGCTTTCTGGTAGGCGAGCGCCCCTTCGTCGGACATGGAGAGCTGATGCAGGTCGTCCACCAGCTTGGTGAGCGTGCCCACTTCAGCCTGCAGCGAGGCCACGGACTCGGGGGTGAACTGGCGCACGCCGTCCTGGATGGCTTCCAGCTCGCCGCGAAGCACCGCCAGCGGGGTACGCAGCTCGTGGGAAATATCGGCCATAAAGTCGCGGCGCATCTGCTGGTTTTTCTCCAGCGTGCTGGCGAGCTGGTTGAAGTCCTGCGCCAGCTTGCCCAGCTCGTCCTGGCTGCGGGTGTCGACGCGGGTGGTGAAGTCCCCGGCGGCCAGCCTGTGCGTGCCTTCCACTAAGCGCTTAACCGGTGCCAGCAGGCCGCGCGCCAGCGGGAAGGTGGCGAGCGCGGCGAGCAGGGTGGAGAGGGCGACAATCAGCCAGCTGGTCTGGCGCTGCTGGCGGTCAAAGTTGATATCGGTGTTGCGCGTCAGCCGCTCGACCGGCGAGGCGATCACCCAGCCCACCGTCGCGCCGTTGGAGGTGATGGCGCGCTTCGTGCCGTCCGGCGGCACCGGCGCGCGTGGGCCAACCAGTACGCGCATATCCTGATCGATCACCCAGAACTGGGTGCGCCAGCCGTGCGGTGGCATACCCGGGCCCGGACGATCGTCGTCGTTGTCGTGCTCCAGCGAGCGCAGAATTTGAAAGACGAAGCGATCGTTATTGCGCAAAAACCGCCAGTTGCCGTGCAGCCCGTACTGTTCGCCAAGCGCATCGCTCAGGCCCTGCAGCCGCTGCTCGTTGCCGTGCTTGATGTAGTCAATAAACCCGCGCTCAAAGCTGACCCGCACCGCCCAGTGCATGGTGATCAGCAGGACGATACAGGTGGCAAAAATCGCCACGAAGAGTTTTCCGGTGATGCCCGGACGCCAGAATTTCATGGTGCACTCCTTTTGCCGCGCCGGATGACGACGTTCTTACTGGTATCATCCGGCACTCTGGCGAAGATGAAAGCGGGCAGGGCGATAATCACCGCCATGCTGAGATAGGTATATAAAAAGACCTGGTGCGCAACGGGCGTGTCCACGCTGAGGTGATGCTGGCCGTACATGCCGAGCAGCAGGCCGGCGACCGTGACGCCGACGCTCATGGAGAGCTGCATGATCATCGACAGCAGGCTGTTGCCGCTGCTCGCGAGCTCGTCCGGGAGGTCTTTCAGCGTCAGGGTGTTCATCGACGAGAAGCGCATGGAGTTGATGATGCCCTGGCAGAACAGCACCAGCGGCAGGACGTAGTACCAGCCCATCAGCGCCACGGCCATAAACAGCAGGCTTATTACCGCGAGACCCAGCGTGGCGGCGACCAGCACGTGACGGTAGCCAAAGCGGTTCACCACCTGCACCACAATGCGCTTCATTCCCATGCTGCCGAGGACCATCGGGATCATCATCAACCCCGCGTGGAACGGCGAGAAGCCCATGCCGATCTGTAAAAATACGGGGGTCATAAAGGGCAGCATGCCGCTGCCGATGCGCCCGGCAAAGCTGCCGAACAGGCCAAGGCGATAGGTGGAATTTTTAAACAGATTCAGGCTAAACAGCGCTTTCTCATTTCCTCTCGCATGCCACAGGTACCAGAGAAGCGCAGTAACACCGAGGGCAACCAGAATGCCCAGCGTCAGAGGGGAAATCCCCAGCCCCTTTTGCCCGTCTAGCGCCAGCGTAAGCGTCGCCATACCGGCCGCCAGCAGGATAAAACCGAAGAAATCAAAGCGCCGCGTCTGCATTTTGTAGTTCGGCATTAGCGTCAGGGTGGCGATGGCGCCGATGATGCCGACGGGCAGGTTGATGAGGAAAATCCAGTGCCAGGAGGCGTACTCCACCAGAACCCCGCCCAGCGCGGGGCCGAGCAGCGGGCCAACCTGCCCGGGCAGCGTCACGAAGGTCATCGCCGCCATATACTGCTCGCGCGGCACAATCTTCATCACCGTTAGCCGCCCGACGGGCACCATCATCGCGCCGCCGATGCCCTGCAGCACCCGCGCCATCACCAGCTGGTCGAGCGTGTTGGCCTGGGCGCAGAACAGCGACCCCGTGGTAAACAGCACGATGGCGGTGAAGAAGATATTCCGCACGCCCACTTTGTCCGCCAGCCAGCCGCTGGCGGGCAGCATCACCGCCACCGTCAGCACGTAGGAGACGATTACCATATGCATGTGCAGCGGGCTTTCCCCCAGGCTTTTCGCCATGGAGGGGAGGGCGGTGTTGACGATAGTCGTATCCAGCGACTGCATAAAGAAGCCGAAGGCGACTATCCACAGCTGCCAGCGAACGTTAGCGGGTAGGTCGGTCATTTACTCGGTCACCGTGGTTCTGTTTTTACGGGAAAAACGCAGCCTCAGGCGGTCAAAGAACAGATAGACCACCGGCGTGGTGTACAGCGTCAGCAGCTGGCTCATTACCAGCCCGCCGACGATGGTGATCCCCAGCGGCTGGCGCAGCTCAGAGCCGTCTCCACCCGAGATCACCAGCGGCAGCGCGCCAAACAGCGCCGCCAGCGTGGTCATCATAATCGGGCGGAAGCGCAGCAGGCAGGCCTGAAATATCGCCTCTTCCGGCGTCAGGCTGCCGTTGCGCTGGGCGTCCAGGGCGAAGTCCACCATCATGATCGCGTTTTTCTTCACAATACCTATCAACAGCATGATCCCGATGAGCGCGATGAGGCTGAACGGGGCGCCGAACAGCTCCAGCGCCAGCAGCGCGCCTACGCCCGCCGACGGCAGGGTAGAGAGGATCGTCAGCGGGTGAACGTAGCTTTCATACAGCACGCCGAGCACGATGTAGACCGTCGCGATCGCCGCCAGAATCAAAATGATCTGCGAGTTCATCGTGTCCTGGAAGACCTGCGCCGTGCCGGCAAAGCTGCCGCGCACGGTGGACGGCACGCCCAGCTGGGTCATGGCGCGGTTGATCGCATCGCTGGCTTCAGAAAGGGACGAGCCGGTCGGCAGGTTAAAGGAGACGGTGGAGGCCGCGGAAAGCCCCTGATGGTTCACCGACAGCGGCGCGTTCGACGGCTGCCAGCTGGCGAAGTACGACAGCGGGATTGCCTTGCCGTCGCTGTTAATCACAAACATCTTGTCCAGCGCGCTGATGTCCTGGGTGTAGCGCGGGTCGACCTCCATCACCACCTTGTACTGGTTCATCGGCTGGTAGATGGTGGAAATTTCGCGCTGGCCGAAGGCGTTGTTTAGCAGGCTGTTGGCCGCTGCTACGTCAATGCCCAGCCGCGACATGGTTTCACGATCGTAGGTCAACGCCATCTCCGCGCCGTTGTCCTGCTGATCGGAGTTGACGTCCGCCAGCTCTGGCAGGGCCGCCAGCGCTTTGCGGATCTTCGGCTCCCACTCGCGCAGGGCGGCCAGGTCGTCAGAGAGCAGGGTGTACTGGTAGCTGGCGTTGGACTGGCGTCCGCCGACGCGGATATCCTGAACGGCCATCAGGAACAGGTTTGCCCCCGGCTCTTTTGCGAGCTTCACGCGCAGGCGATCGATCACCTGCTGCGCGGTTTCTTCACGCTCGCCGCGCGATTTGAGGGTGATAAACATCATCCCGCTGTTAACGCGCGAGCCGCCGGTAAAGCCGGTCACGTTATCCACCGCAGGGTCTTCACGAATGATCTTCATAAAGTCCTGCAGCTTGCCGCGCATCGCCTGGAACGAAATGCTCTGATCCGCCTGAATGCCGCCCATCAGCACGCCAGTGTCCTGCTCCGGGAAGAAGGTTTTCGGGATGGTGATGTACATCCAGACGTTGAGCACGATGGTGCCAATCAGCACCAGACCAACGATACGCGTGTGGTTCAGCACCCACTTCAGCGATTTGCCGTAGCCTTCCTGCATCGCCATCAGGAAGCGACCGAAGCCTTTACGCCGCGGCTGCGAATGGGGCTTGCTGCGCTTGAGCATCCAGCCGCACATCATCGGCGTGAGCGTGAGCGAGATAACCAGCGAGATGCCTATCGCCACGGAGAGCGTGACGGCAAACTCGCGCAGCAATCTGCCCGGCAGCCCGCCCATCAGCAGCAGCGGCAGGAACACTGCCACCAGCGACAGGCTCATGGAGAGCACGGTAAAACCGACCTCGCGCGTCCCCTGCAGCGCCGCCTGCAGCGGCTTCATGCCCGCTTCCAGGTGGCGGGAGATGTTCTCCAGCACCACGATGGCATCGTCCACCACAAAGCCGGTGGCGATGGTTAACGCCATCAGCGACAGGTTGTTCAGGCTAAAGCCGCACAGGTACATGGCGGCAAAGGTGCCGATCAGCGACACCGGCACGGCAACGGCAGGGATCAGCGTCGCGCGGCCGGAGCGCAGGAACAGGAACACCACCAGGATCACCAGCGCCACGGAGATAATCAGCGTTTGCTCGACCTCCTCAAGCGAGGCGCGAATGGTCGGGGAGCGGTCCTGCGCAATTTGCAGGTCTATTGCCGCGGGAATAGTCTCCTGCAGCTCCGGCAAACGCTCGCGGATGCTGTTTACCGTCTGAATGATGTTGGCTTCCGGCAGCTTGCGGATCATCAGCAGGATGGCCGGCTTAGCGTTGGTCATCCCGGCGTTACGCACGTCCTGCACCGAGTCGGTGACGCTGGCCACGTCGCTCAGGCGCACCGCCGCGCCGTTATTGTAGTGAATAATCAGCGGCTGGTATTCGGCGGCGGTTTTGAGCTCGTCGTTGGCCTGGATCTGCCAGCGATGGCTGCCGTCCTCAATGGCCCCCTGCGGCCTGCGCACGTTGGCGTTACTGATGGCGGTGCGCACGTCGTCCAGCGACACGCCCTGGTTAAAGAGCGCCTGCGGGTTCAGGCCCACGCGCACGGCGGGCAGGGAGCTGCCGCCAACGCTCACGTCGCCCACGCCGTCGATCTGGGCTATGGTCTGCGCCAGCTGCGTGGAGGCGAAGTCGTACAGTTGACCCTGCGAGTAGGTGTCCGAGGTGAGCGTCAGGATCATGACGGGCGCATCGGACGGGTTGGCCTTGCGGTAGGTTGGACGGCTCGGCATTCCGCTCGGCAGCAGGCTTTGCGCGGCGTTGATCGCCGCCTGAACGTCACGCGCCGCGCCGTTGATGTCCCGGTCGAAGTTGAATTCCAGAATGATGCGCGTGCTGCCCAGCGAGCTGCTGGAGGTCATTTCGTTGACGCCAGCAATCCGCCCGAGCGAGCGCTCCAGCGGGGTAGCAACCGACGAGGCCATGGTTTCCGGCGACGCGCCCGGGAGCGAGGCGCTGATCATGATCACCGGGAAATCCACCTGCGGCAGCGGCGCCACCGGCAGCAGCCGGAAGCCCAGCACGCCGCACAGGGTGATGGCGACGGAGAGGAGGATCGTCGCCACCGGGCGATAAATGAAGAGGGCGAAAAACTTCACTTACGCCTCCTCTTCACGTTTCGGGAAGCGGCTTTTCGTCCACAGGGCCAGACGGTCAAACAGCAGGTAGATAACCGGCGTGGTAAAGAGCGTCAGCACCTGGCTGACCAGCAGGCCGCCGACCATGCCAATCCCCAGCGGGCGGCGCAGCTCCGCGCCGACGCCGGTGCTCAGCATCAGCGGCAGCGCGCCCAACAGCGCCGCCAGCGTGGTCATCAGGATCGGACGAAAACGCAGCAGGCAGGCCTGGAAGATGGCATCGCGCGGCGACATGCCCTGCTCGCGCTCGGCGGCAAGGGCGAAGTCGATCATCATGATGGCGTTTTTCTTCACGATGCCGATAAGCAGGATGATGCCGATGATCGCGATGACGTCCAGCTCGCTGCCTGCCAGCATCAGCGCCAGCAGCGCTCCCACACCCGCCGTTGGCAGGGTAGAAAGGATGGTGATCGGGTGGATAAAGCTTTCATACAGCACGCCGAGCACGATATACATCGCCACCACCGCGGCCACAATCAGCCAGACGGTGTTGCCCAGCGCGGCCTGGAACGCCAGCGTGCTCCCCTGGAACTGGGTCTGAATATCGGACGGGAAGCTCAGCTCTTTTTCCGCTGTCAGAATGGCCTCAACCGCTTCGCCCAGCGAATAGCCGTCCGGCACGTTGAACGAAATCGTGGTGGACGGGAACTGATCCAGATGGTTGATGGAGAGCGGGGTATAGCGCTCTTCCACGTTGGCGATGGCGCTTAACGGCACAATTCCGCCGTCCTTGCTGGTCAGGCGCACCGAATCCAGCGCGGCAAGCCCCGGGGTGTTTTCAGTATCGTGCTCCAGCACCACGCGATACTGGTTCGCCTGGGTGTAAATGGTGGAGATCAGGCGCTGACCAAAGGCGTTGTACAGCGCGTTGTCCACGTCGGACATGGTAATGCCCAGGCGGCTGGCGGTGTCGCGGTTGACGTTCACGTAGGCCGCCAGCCCCTTGTCCTGCCAGTCGCTGCTGACGTCGGAAAGCTGCGGCAGGGCTTTCAGCTTATCCACCAGCTGCGGTACCCAGGTGCTCAGCGCTTCAAGCGTGGTGGCCTGAAGCGTGAACTGATACTGCGTGCGGCTCACCTGGGTATCAATGGTCAAATCCTGTATCGGCTGCAGGTACAGCTCAATGCCCGGCACGCGCGCGACGGCGCTCTGCAGACGCTCGATGACGGTGTTAACGCGGTCGTCGCGGTCATCCAGCGGCTTGAGGTTGATCTGCAGGCGCGCGCTGTTTAGCGACGGGTTGGTGCCGTCCACGCCGACGTAGGAGGTCAGGCTCTCCACCGCCGGGTCTTTCATAATAATTTCAGAGACCTGCTGCTGGCGCTGCGCCATGTTCGCGAAGGAAACCGACTGCGGCGCCTGAAGCGTGCCCTGAATAATGCCGTTGTCCTGGATCGGGAAGAAGCCTTTCGGAATGAAAATCCACAGCATCACGCTCAGGGCCAGCGTCCCCAGCGCCACGCCGAGGGTGGCCCACGGATGGTTCAGCACTTTCGCCAGCAGGTGGCCATACCCGGCGATGATGCGTTCGAACATCCGCTCTGAGGCGCGGGAGAAGCGGTTTTGCTTGCGCAGGGACTCAACGCTCAGCATGCGGGCGCACATCATCGGCGTCAGCGTCAGCGAGACCACGGCGGAGATTAAAATAGCGACTGCCAGCGTGACGGCGAACTCGCGGAACAGCCGCCCGACGATATCGCCCATAAACAACAGCGGGATCAGTACCGCAATCAGCGAGAAGGTCAGGGAGATGATGGTAAAGCCGATCTCGCCCGCACCCTTGAGCGCGGCGGCTAAGGGTTTTTCACCTTTCTCGATATAGCGCGAGATGTTCTCGATAACGACGATGGCGTCATCCACCACGAAACCGGTGGCGATGGTCAGCGCCATCAGCGTGAGGTTATTGATCGAGAAATCGAGGAACACCATTACCGCAAAGGTGCCGACCAGCGAGAGCGGCACGGCGACGGCGGGGATAATGGTCGCCGGAACGTTGCGCAGGAACAGGTAGATGATCATCACCACCAGCGCAATCGCCAGCATCAGCTCGAACTGGGTGTCGGTCACCGAGGCGCGGATGTTGGTGGTGCGGTCAGAAAGCACTTTGACGTTCACCGACTTCGGCAGGCTCTCAATCAGCTGCGGCAGCATGGAGCGGATGCTGTCGGCGGTGTCGATGATGTTTGCGCCCGGCTGGCGCTGAACGTTCATCACGATCGCCTGCTGCCTGTTGGCCCAGGCGCCCAGCCAGCTGTTTTCAGCCCCCTGTTCGACGGTTGCCACGTCGCCGAGTCGTATTGGCGCACCGTTCTGGTAGGCCACAATCAGCTGGCGGTATTCGTCGGCAGACTGCATCTGATCGTTCGCGGAGAGCGTGACCGCGCGGGTGGGGCCGTCCAGAGAGCCTTTCGCCGAGTTGACGTTAGCGCTGCTGATGGCGGTGCGGATGGTTTCGCTGGTCAGGCCCAGTGCGGCAATCGCCTGCGCGTTCAGCTTCACGCGCACGGCCGGGCGCTGGCCGCCTGCCAGGGTAACGAGGCCCACGCCGGAGACCTGTGAAATTTTCTGCGCCACGCGGGTTTCGACCATATCCTCAACCTGCGTCATCGGCAGGGCGGAGGAGGTGACGGCGAGGGTCATGATCGGCGGATCCGCCGGGTTCACCTTGCTGTAAACCGGCGGGTTAGGCAGGTCGGACGGCAGCAGGTTGGTGGCGGCGTTAATCGCGGCCTGCACCTCCTGCTCGGCGACGTCCAGCGACAGCGTGAGCTGGAACTGCAGCGTGACCACCGATGCCCCGCCGGAACTCTGGGAGGACATCTGTTTTAGTCCCGACATCTGGCCAAACTGGCGCTCCAGCGGCGCGGTGATGGCGGACGTCACCACGTCCGGGCTGGCGCCGGGATAGAGGGTGACAACCTGAATGGTTGGGTAGTCCACTTCCGGCAGCGCCGAGACGGGCAGGAAGCGGTAGCCGATGATCCCGGCCAGCAGGATCGCCACCATCAACAGCGTGGTGGCAACGGGGCGCAGGATAAACAGGCGTGACGGCCCCCCCGTGGAGCCCGGCGGCATGACCTGCATCAGGCTTTCGCTCCCTGTTTCGCATGCTCACGTTTTGCGGGGGCTTCATTGCTCGCCGTGCCGTCGTGGGCTTCAACCACTTCGACCTTCGCGCCTTCGGTCAGGCGATCGATGCCGTCCGTGACCACGCGGTCGCCCGCGGAAAGCCCTGCGCTGATGGCTACCGTCTGGCTGTCCTGAATGCCGGTTTTCACCAGATGCTTGCTGACTTTATTGTCGCTGTTCAGCACCCAGACGAAATTACCTTCGTTACCCATCTGCAGCGCGGCCGTTGGGATCACCACCGCGTTCTCTTCGGTAGAAACTAACATTCGCGCATTCACAAACTGGTTCGGGAACAGGGCGTCGTCCTGGTTGTTAAAGCGCGCCTTCAGCTTGATGGTGCCGGTGGTGGTGTCAATCTGGTTATCCAGGCTCAGCAGCGAGCCCTGGCTGAGCTTTTGTTTGTTGGTCCTGTCCCAGGCTTCAACTACCAGCCCGTTTCCGGCTTTCTGCGCCTGCACGACGGTCGCGATATCGCTCTCCGGCAGGGTAAAGACTAAGTCGATAGGGTGAGTCTGGGTGATGACCACAATGCCCGTGGTATCGCCGCTTGAGATCTGGTTGCCAATATCCACCTGCTTCAGCCCGACTCGCCCGTCAATCGGTGCCGTAATGCGGCTCCAGTCCAACTGCAGCTGCGCGCTGGCGACGGCGGCTTCGTCGGCTTTAATTGTGCCCAGTGATTCGCTGACCAGCGACTGCTGGGTATCCAGCTCCTGGCGCGAAACGAGGTTAGTTTTCACCAGCTGCTGATAGCGGGCTAAATCGCGCTGGGCGTTGGCGAGCGTGGCTTTATCTTTGGCAAGCTGACCCTGCGCCTGCGCAAGTGCCACTTTAAACTGGCTTGGGTCAATTTCTGCCAGTAAATCCCCGGCCTTGACCTGCTGGCCTTCCTGGAAGTGAATGGCCAGTAATTGGCCGTCCACGCGGCTGCGTACCGTCGCAGTGTTGGCGGCGGTAATGGTCCCGAGGCCGGTCAGATAGCGAGGAACGGCCTTGTTCACCGCCGTTGCCGCCTGAACCGGTGCCAGCGCACCGCCGCGCATACCGCGACGGCCTCCGGCGGCCTGGCCCTGCGACGCGCTCCTGGCACCGTCGGGTGCCGGGGCGTTAGCGGATTGGCTGTGCCAGTACCACGCGGCGGCAAGGGCCACCACAATGATGCCAGCGGCGATGGCCCAGCGGGATTTGTTACTGCCTTTCATCGTTATACGTTCTCATCCTGAAATTCTTCGGGGAATGATACTAGTTTAGTCAGGCAACGCGGCAGAAAAATGGAGGAAATATGGAAGACTGTCAGGAATGGTCCGAATGGTGCCGGCGCGGCTTCGTTGCGTGGCGCTTCGCGGATTCTGTTTAATCCAGGAATATTTCTTTAATCGTGGAATATTCCGAAGTCACTCCGCTTCGATAAATCATATAACCCGCTGCTCGGTGTTTATTATTAATTAACAGTTTAAGAATATTCCTGTCATTATTAATATTGTCTAGGATTTTTCCACTTCTTACTAAATTGATGCATATTTTTAGCAAAAATTTAACAAACATTTTTATTTTACATCGAGTTCAATAGTTAATTGATTCATAATGTTTTTTAGCTTTTTCGCATTCTTTTTCTATTTTGATTTGTATCAAAAATTCACAATAGATTTAAAATCCTTAATTTGCGTTTAACGTGGCATTAAAAGCTATTAATTAATTGTTTGTCAGAGTTTAATGTTGCCGTTGGGTGTTGATAACCTATTATTGATAAGAAAATTCTTATAAATGTTAAGTTTTTTCTTATTTTATGCTGTTGTGAGGAAGGTTATTTCGAATAATAATTTTTTGGCGCGGCAAATCTCGCTCGCAATTAAATGGAGCATCCTGGTTCTTATAAAGAGTGCCTGGTTGCGCGTTTGTTCTCAGGAGAAAAAAATGAAAAAATTATTACTGGTGGCCTCTCTGGTTTCTGTGTTCGCAGCAGCAAATGCAATGGCTGATGTAACTGCATCTGCTACAGCGTCATGGGATGCAACGGCTACAAAAGATACAACCAGCATGCTGGTTGTTACTCCGCTGAACTCTCTGACTTTCCAGTATGCGGAAGGCCTGAAAGGGTTTAACACTCAGGACGGCGCTTTTGACGTAACCATTCAGGGACAAGAAAGTGCGACAGATTTCGAGCTGACTGCCCAGGTCATCAGCAATACTCTGACCAACGCAAGCGGCGATGCGTCTACGCTGGACGTGGGTGTGGCATGGAACGGCAACGCGCTTTCCAGCGCGTCTGAAACCGTACTGGTTAACGCCTCTTCAACCTCTGGCCTCGAGAGCCTGATGGCGGATGGTGCTTATAACGGTGCTGAGCGCGTAAGCGATCAGTCCAGCTTCAAGTTCTCCATTTCCTCTGCTACCTCTGACGGTACGACTCCGGTAACAGATTACTCAGCGCTGCCTGACGGCTACTGGACTGGCGATGTGAAAGTACAGTTCAACGCGACCTGGACCACGCCAGCGTAATGAATAAAATTCGGGAGAGTCACTCTCCCGAATTTTCTCAGGAAATAAGTAATGACGAAATATGTGCCAATAGCCATGTTGGTAGGGATTGCTACATCCTTTTCCAGCTGGGCAATTAATGTGGGTGATATTACATCGATAATGACGTCCGAAGAGAGTTCATTATCGAAAGAAATAATCAACACGACGGATTCTGCGCGCTACGTGAGTGTGACGGTAAAACAACTCTCCTCTCCGCTGCCCGGCGGCGTCGAGCTGAACGTTAATCCCGGTGAATTATTATCGACACCCGCCAGTCTTATTCTTCCTGGCGAAGCGAAAGATGTGTTCCGTTTTTTCTATAAAGGTCCGCAGGATGACAAAGAGCGCTATTACCGCCTGCAGTGGATAGACGAGCCTGTCAGTGAAAGCGCAACAACCAAAGCCGGTAAGGCCGCGACGGCCACGGCCTCGGCGGAGATTGGCACCATTCTGGTGGTTGCCCCGCGCAGGGAGCGCTTCGACTACAGCCGTCAGGGCGACCTGATTACCAATACCGGCAACGTCTCATTTCGCGTGATCGCCTACGGCGCCTGCAAGGACAAGGCGCAGGATCAGGGCAGGGGCTGCCGCGAGCGTTACTACGTCATGCCGGGCACAAAAATAAGGCTGCAAAAAAGCGATGTGTCGAATAGCCGTACGCGTATTGGCATCTGGCACGGCAAGCAATTTATTACAGTGAAGTAAAAGCATAACGCCATTACCGGTATCAAAAATTAAAATGCCGATGTGTAAGGATGCGTATGTCATTTAAATATCTCGTTGGGGGAAGTGTATTTCTTTCGCTAGCGTTAACACCGGGCTTTGCCCATTCTGCGCCCGTGAAAATCGGGAAATACGTAATTCCTGGCGCGTTTGCCCGTTCGCTGGAGCAGGGAATGACGGTTCCGGTATTTATCCGCTATCAGGAAACGGACGAAAAGAGTCAGCAGAAAATTGCGGATGCGGTGATCTCTCTGGTCGACGGAAATATTACCGTGAAGTCGATTAGGGTTTCCGACCTGCCAAATAACGCCGTGCTGTCGGATAAAACCCGCGCCATGGTAGAAAAAATCGCTGACGCTAAGTTTGTCGATAACACCGCGATTGCCCTGTCGCCGGAAGCCCGCCTGCAGCTGAACGTTTCGTCGTTTCACCTGGAGATGATCGTCAGCCGGGACGCGCTAACCGAGGCGGTCGTGGCGCGCAGCACCCTATTAGGCCCGTCCAGCGTGGACAGGCTCTCTAACGTGCTTAATTACAATTTCGGCACCTATTACAACGACTATCAGAATGGCAGCAGCTCGCGCAGCTATTTAACGCTGGATAACACCCTGTCGCTTCGGGAGCATCACTTCAATATTAACGGTTCGGTATACGGTATTGGCGAGAGCAACGGTTCGAGCAAGGTGTATCGGGCGATGTACGAGCGCGACTACGAGGGCTATCGCCTGGCGCTGGGGATGCTGGATACGTGGAACGTGCAGTCCATTGCTAGCCTGAACGCGCTGAACGGCGGAAAAATCTACGGCGCCAGCTACGGCAATAAAGGCAGCACAGTGGTGGAAAATACCGCGCTGTCGCTGACCCCCATTACGGTCTTTCTTCCTGCCGCCGGGGAAGTCCACGTCTTCCGCGACGGGCGCTTGCTGAGCGTGCAGAACTTCAGCATGGGCAGCTACGAGATAGACACCAGCCGTTTTCCCTACGGGGTTTACGACGTGACGGTGGATATCGTGGTGAATGGTCGCACGGTGAACACCCGCGTCAGCCGCGTGAATAAAATCTTCGCGCGCCAGCAGGCCGCCGGGCTGGACCAGCTCTCATGGCAGGTGTTCGGGGGATCGCTGGATTACGATCGCGTAAGCTACAAGCGCAATCACTACCACAATGCCGGCAGCGAGCAGACCTGGATTGCCGGCGGTGCGGCCTCTCTGACGCTGGCGATCCTCTCCGGCCTGAACGTGAAGTCTACGCTGTACGGCTTTGATTCCAACGCCGTGAACGAAACCGACCTGACCTTAAACGTCAATGAATACGTGAGTGTGGCCACCCAAACGCTGGTGGCAAACGACGGCACCTGGCGCAACGTCAGCAGCGTGAGCCTCAACGCTTCCGGCGGGTTTGGCTCGGTGTGGGCGTCACGCGAGGACAGCAAAATTGGCGACCGTTTGCCGGTGCAGGAGCGCGATAACTACTCCATTGGCGGCACGATTAACCTCGGACGCTTTATTCCGCACGGGGGATCGCTGACGGTGAGCCAGACGGAAAACCGCTACTCGGGCAACAAATATCGCAACCTGGATTACAGCACCACGCTGTACGCCGGGCGTTACGCCACCGTCGGCCTGCGCGCCGGGGTGCAGCGCTATTACTACAACAACCGGAATGACGACGGTCGTCAGGAGCGTTACGTCAGCCTCGACTTCTCGCTGCCGCTGGCCTCCTGGCTGAGCGTCGGGGCATCGCGGGATCGTTACGGTGCAACGCAGGGCAACATCAGCGCCCGCAAGCAGTTTGAAGACGGGCCAATTACCTCGGCGGGGATCGCGGCCTCCACCCGCCTGAGCGGCGAGCAGAACTACGGCAACGATTATTCCGTGAACGGCAACATGAGTTACGCCACCAAATACAACGCCGGGACGGTCTCCGTTACCCGATCGGCGGATAACGCCACCAACCTGAACTTCTCATCCCAGGGGTCGGTTGCCTGGGCGGGGGGCGATTTCGGCCTCAGTAAAGAGCGCCAGCGTTCCGGCATCATCGTGAAAACCGGGCTGGCAGGTGACGGCAAGCTGGCGGCAAAAATCAATAACCGCCACTACGTCCTGAGCGGCAAATCGAGCTTTATCGCGCTGCCGCCGTATGCCCAGTACAAGCTGGAGATCATGAACGACCGCAACTCCGAGGACAGCTTCGATATCGTCTCCGGGCGTAAGCAGTCGCTGAACCTCTACCCGGGCAACGTTGGTGTGGTGGCGCCGGAAGTGAAAAGCATGGTGACCGTCTTCGGGCGCGTGCGCTATCCGAACGGACAGCTCGCGGCCAATACCGATATTCATAACCACATCGGTAAAACGCGCACCGATGCGAAAGGTGAGTTCGCTATTGATATCGATAAGACATTCCCCGTCATTACCCTTGTTTCGGCGAATGGCAACATCTGCGAAGCCGATTTAGATCTGGAAAAAGCCCGCGGCGCAGCGTGGGTCGGGGACGTGCAATGCGCACTGCAATCGACTATGGCGCAGAGATAATGCTATGAAAAATATTAACCTTATTCTTCCGTTACTCGTTGCGGGCGCATTAACGCCGCCGGCAGCGAAAGCGTTGACCGCGTCCTCGTCCGGCTCGGTCAGCAATAACTTTCTGTTTATTGAAAACGCCGTGGACGGTGAGTATTTCATTACTCCCTCCGCGCTCGATCCTCGCTTTAGCGGATCCAACACGTGGGTGAAATACGGCACCTCGCAGGTGAGCCTCGGCTATCTCGGCTACGTGGGCTGGACGGCTCCGGCGAATAACTATCAGGATATGTGGATCGATAATTCGCCGATTGACGGGCCGTTTAGCGGCATCCGCTGTTATAGTGGCACGCAATGCCCAACGTCCGGCTATATCTCGGGCCAGGGCCGGGACAGCAACGGTTTCTACCACGCTCAGGTCGGCTCGGTCGCGGGCGTGGTGGGCGGGGCGTACGGCTTCGCGTCGCTGAGTGATTCGGCCTACGAATATTTCCGCGCGATGCCGACCGGCAGCAGCGAAACGTATGTCTTTAACCGCTGCTATACCTCGGTTAACTATGATTACGCGGGGGGCGAACGCTGTAAGGATCAAAGCACCGGGCGCTGGAACTACGTGAACTACACCTTAACCAAGCGCGGCCATCTGGCGCTGGAATCTACCAGCGCTTTCCAGGAGCTGTGGATCGCCAGCGACGGGACGCCAAGCATTACCAATGACTCCGGCGCCTGCGAGTTGGGGGTTGTCGGAAACGTAAGCGGCGTGATCTGCAAAATGGTCAGCTACAGCCTTCAGCAGACCGCGAACCTGACCGCCTCGCTCACCTTCAGGGCCTATATCGATTCCACCGCGCTGGGCTTTACCCCGGCGGCGTCAACGGTGCGTTATTCCGGCAACGGCTCGAACTGGTATAACTTCAGCGCGACGACGGCCTATTACAATGTCTTCTCAACGGACGGCCACTACGTTTATCTCTTTTTGTCGAAGACGTTTCTTAAAAACCTTGTCGACTCGGGCTACAGCATTACCAACAGCCAGCCTTTTACCTTTGCCTTCCGCAATAGCTTAACGCCGGAGTCGGGGCATTACGAGTTCACGCCATCGTTGCAGCTGAACATTATTCCGAAGGAGTATGGAATCAGCATTGTCTCGTCGAATAACACCACGTCGGCAAGCGGCAGCGGCACCATCGGCGATGATACCCCGATTGGCATGGACTATGTCGTCACCGTTTCCGGCCCGCGTCAGGCGGACAGTATTACCGCCCAGGTCACGGGGGACACCACGACCATTAACAATACGCCGTACTGCCTGTTTACCTCCGCGCAGGGCGGGATCAGCGTGCCTATCCCGGCGTATCTGCAGTACAGCAACCAGTCGGGCAGCATGACGCAGGTGCGCAACAGCTGCGGCGACGCGCCCATCAGCCTCAACGATGCGCTGTGGCAGCAAACGCCGTGGGATGCGAATAACACCGACGACGGAAGCTACTTTAGCACCGGCTTATCGCTGCTGTTCCCGATGAATGACTCCCGCTCGGCGCTGACGGTTGCCGGCTCCGACTGGGAAGGCGTGGTTAGCGCCAGCGGCGAAATCAAAGTCACCGCGAACTGGCTGGGTGTCACCAAATGAAGCGCTGGTATGCGGCAATCATCAGTGCGGCGCTTCTGAGCTTTTCGGCGCACGCCCTGTATCTCGACTCAACGATTTACGAGATGCCTGCGGACAAGTCATTCATCAGCAAACGCATTTTTAACGACAGCAAAAAGCAGAATGTGTATCGCATTTCTGCGGTGAAAATTGATAAGCCCGGGCCGGGCGGGGAGAAGCGCCAGGATATAGAAGAAGGGGAGCTGATTTTTGCGCCGCTGACGTTCTCGCTGGCGCCGGATACCGGGGAGTTTTTTAAGATTTTCTACCGCGGCCCGCAGGATGATAAGGAGCGCTATTACCGGGTGCAGTTCACGGAGCTGCCCGTCACGATGTTTCCGGAGCGCAACGGCGGGAAAAGTAGCGAAGCGATACCGGCTATCGCCCTGGATACGATACTGGTGGTGCGCCCGAGAAAAATCGACCTGCGCTATACCCTGGATGAGCAGGCCGGGGTGCTTAAAAATACCGGGAACACCTTTTTTAAAATCATTGTGCAGCTGGGGTGCAATTCAACGGATGATGAGGCCACTATCCGTTACGTTCTCCCCGGAGAAACGTATCGAAGCAGCGGGTTAAAAAAACAAAATAAAAAATTCATTGTCGCTTTACACAAGTATATCCCTATTGGCAACGCGTGTTTTAAACCCGACTCATAAAATCTAAATAAAAATATTCATATATTGCTAACCTGTATAAGGTAAATATACTCTGTATAGCTTGCTTGTACAATGAAAGAAAATTTAAGAGTTTGTCTGGATGAGAAAGATAATTAATGGTCGGGTTTTGTACGACTCTGAGAAACGAGAATTGAACGTAAAAGATCAACAACTTGTTCTTTCCGCTTCGGTGGCGAGGTTACTGGATTTTTTTATTACAAACAATGCTCGCCAATTAAGTCGCGAACTGATCATTGAAGAAGTCTGGGCTAAGTATGGCATGAATCCCTCCGGACATAGTCTTAATAAAAGCATTAGTTTGTTACGCAAGGGGTTTTCTGCGCTGGGGATTGAAGGTGTTATCATTACCATTCCGCGAGAAGGCTTTATTTTTCAGGCGCAGATCGACGATAACCGCGAAGATATATTGGATGCTACTGAGGAAGACGTAACGAATGTTAATCATGCAGTGACGTTTCCCTGGAACAAAACATTTTTTGTCTGGTTTGTTTTTTTCCTGGTTTTAGTGGGCGGTGTGGGTATTTTTCTCACCGTAATGTTTCGCAGCAACGACGGCGTGGTGCATGTTTCAAATACCGGAGTCTGCGAAGTATATACGATGGATGATAATTCGTCGGAGAAAATTTTTAAGTTTCTGCATTCGAATAGATGGAAAGATTTTAATGCCATTTGTAATGGCACGAAGAAAGCCATTATATTTTATGACGATAACAGCCTGTCTAAGGGAAATAAACTGAAAGAACATTTTTTCAGTGTTTGTATGATGGGTGAAAAAAGGGTGGCGTATGAGTGCCAAAATTATTTTTATTAGCATCATGGCCGCGCTGGTCGCGCTGTTCTTCATTATACTTCACCGCGGGGCAATCCCAGCGGCGCTGGTCTGTACCTCTAAATATCATCTCGATCTGAACACGCAAAAAAACGGAATAAAAATAAAGGGAGAGGTGCTCCAGGTATTCAGGATCTCTTCGGAAAAAGACGGGATGCTGTCACAGGTGGGCGTACTGGACGTAAATGATAAACAGTACACCGTGAATCGCACAACGTCGCTGCGTTTTTTAGAAAAGGATAGCGACGGATATCTGCGTACAGAGCGCCTGGCAATAGTCAAGAACGATAATGACGATCTGCCCGACGCGATAACGGATCTGCTGATGTCAAAGCAGAAGATGTTTTATTACAAGGTTATCCATATCGACGATAATGTGTATGGTATCAGGGACTTGCGCCGCACGCTGATGGTCTGCCGTGCGAAGTGATTCTCTGCTTTACACTGATTTACAGGTGTTATGTTCTGTTTGTTGGTTTATTTATGGGATTTTGGTTTGTCCGGTTGTGAATGTAAGGGCATTTGTTTGTACTTGCCGCAGCTAAGAAAATTCCCTGTTCTGCTGATGGGAATATTCTTATCATTTTAACTCTGACCGCAACCGTAGCCCGGGGGATATAAAAAGCTTTCCTTAGCTTTGCATTGATAATATTAATTATCTGACATGTATGTCGTTGGAAACAGAATCAATTGTGAATGTTCTCTCTATTTGAGGGAGGGGTAGCCTTTGCAATTAAAACCATGATGGTGATGATTATGAACACGAAAAAGGTCTTCCTGCTGAGTTATGACATTTATCTTTTCTCAGGGATTAGGTCATTTTTACCTAATCTGATACTGGTGGATACCGGAACCTACATCAACGATTCTGATATCTCCACGCCCCAGTACAAAACCTGCCTGTTAATTATTGATAGCCGAATGCCATTTGGCCTGGTGAAACGGTGGCTGCAAAGAAACAGCAGCCAGTTTATTAATATCAAGAGTGTGGTTATTAGGCTGAGTGAAAATAAATGTATTAACCGAGGCTTTGAATACGCGGAGTGTATCGATGCCAAACTGGACGCTGATGACATCATTGATTCGCTGAAGCAGATTTTGATGGCGAACACTGAAAACGGTGCGCCCGCCAGAATAGGCCTTGTGGATGAATTCCGCCTGAGCGATTTTGAACAGGAGATGCTCAATGCCTCATTCACCCGAACCGGCCAGGAGGAATTTTGCCGGGCGAATTCGCTGGCGGTGAAATCGCTTTATCGCTATCGGGATAAAATAACCCATCGTCTGGAATTTGATAATTTCAACGAGTCTATTATTTTCCTTTCCCGCAACGGCCTGCTGGCAGAGAGAATAAGTGGAAATGAAAAACCGCCGCGCTATGTCTGTGATAATAACGAGACCGATCGATTGAGCCTGGCGCTGAAAAATGAGGAGATTATTCCATATTATCAACCTATTATGGGCAGCAGTGGAGAGCTGAGCGGGGTAGAGGTGCTGGCGCGCTGGCCGTTGGGTCATAATTACGCTATCTCCCAGCGTGAGTTTATTCCGCTCGCGGAAAAAAGCGGGCTGATTAATGAGCTGACCAGCTATTTGATGAATAAGGTGGCCAGCGACTTGAATCACAGCATTCACCGGCACGGACAGTCTTTTTTTGTCGCCTTTAACGTAAGCCCTTCAAGCCTGAGCAATCCCGTCTTTTACTGGGAGTGCCTCAACTTTTTAGAGTTAACGGAATCGTTACCGATAAGGCTGATGATCGAAATAACCGAGAACCAGACGCTGGTGGTCACTCCGGCAATAAAGGAGCTGATCCGCTCCCTGCGCAATCGTGGGGTACTGTTTGCCCTGGATGATTTTGGCACGGGGTATGCGAATCTTTGCTATCTGAACGAGCTTGAACTCGATGTGATCAAAATCGACAAGACCTTTATCAACGGCATCCACGCGCATGAGCAGTCGCTGCCGATGCTGGAGTCGATAATAAACCTCGCCGCCATTCTGGGGCTGCAAACCGTGGCTGAGGGGGTGGAGTATGACTACCAGCGCGACTGGCTTGTGGATAATCAGGTCGACTACCAGCAGGGGTACTTTTTTATGCCCCCGGTGGCGCTGGCGGAGTTTAAAGGCTTCATGAAGCGGTGTGAAAATATCGCGAGGCCCGTCCGGGAAAAGAAGTCCCCAGGGCAGGAAAAGCAGGACAATCCCCGCCTTACCGCACCCTGAATTCGCTCGCCCCGTATAAGGGGCGAGCGTAGTTTTAACTAAACATCACCTGCGCCCAGCGCGCTAACCCTGCGGTCACGGATCCAAAATCATCGCCCCCGGCAATCGGAATGCCCGGCAGCTGTTCCGCCAGCGCTTTCTTGATCAGCGGCGAGCGGGCGCTACCGCCCGTCAGGTAAATTACGTCCGGCTTCTCGTTGCCGTTTTCCAGCGCCAGCTGCACCTGCTCCAGAATGCGCTGCAGCGGCTGGGCGAGCGCGGTTTCGAGGCCATCCTGGGAAATCGCCGTGGCGAGATCGTTGCTGATGAACGGCAGCGAAACGGCGTGTTCCGCGCGATCCGAGAGCGCAATTTTGCTCTCTTCGGCGGTGCGTACCACGCGGTAGCTAAGGCGCTGACGCCACACCTTATACAGCAGTGCGACCTTCTCGGCGTCCTGCGCGTCGCGCACCAGGTCGTTGAGGAAACGACCGTTAGCGGTGCTGTAAAAATCACTCTGTGCGGGAACGTCGTTAATGGCGATCGCGTTCCACCACGGCAGGATCGGCAGGGCGATCCCTTTTTCGGTTTGCCCGCCCATGCCGAGCAGCGGCATCAGGCTCTTGAAGGCCAGGGCGATATCCAGATCGTTACCGCCCACGCGGCAGCCGCTGTGCCCCAGCAGGCTGTTTTCACGATCGCGACGATTATGCCACTCCGGGCCCATCAGCAGCAGCGAGCAGTCTGTGGTACCCCCGCCGATATCCACCACCAGCACGCGCTTTTCTTCCGTCAGGGTGGCTTCGAAATCCAGTCCTGCCGCAACCGGCTCATACTGGAACACCACGTCGCGGAAGCCCGCACGGTGCGCAGCACGCTCCAGGATCCCCTGTGCCTGCTGGTTCGCGTCATCACCGCCCAGCCCCTGGAAGTTGATCGGGCGGCCAATGACCGCCTGAGTGATGGCGTCCGGCACCTGGGCCTGCGCCTGATTGCGGATATGCAGCATCATGGCGCACACCAGGTCTTCAAACATCGCCACCTGCTGCGGCTTCAGGCCGCTCGCACCGAGGAATGATTTTGGCGATTTAACGAAGTAAACCTCCTCCGGGTCCTCTATATAGTGCCCGAGAGAAGAGAGGCCGAACTGCACGCTGGACGGCGTAACGTCGATGTCTTCTTCACGGTTAAAGCTGACCGCGCGGCGCAGCAGCGCCTGGGATTCCGCCGCCGTGGCGGAAACCTGATGATGGCGGAACAGCCATTCACTCACCGCTTCACGGGTTGGGGCGCAGAGCATCGAGGGCAGCAGCGTGCTCTCGTTCTCCATTTTCAGGAGCTGTGGTTGTCCGTTTTGCATAATCGCAACCGAACAGTTTGCGGTACCGTAGTCAAATCCAATAAACACGCAGGAGTCCCCATGCCGGTGAGAAGGGGCGAGACTTTAGCGAAATGTCCGCGCGGCGACAACTGGAATATGAAAGCAAGGCGTCGCGCGCGCAATCGGTTTATGCTGGAGAGAACTGAAAAGGAGACGCGATGTACACCCTGAACTGGCAACCCCCTTACGACTGGCAGTGGATGTTTGGCTTTCTCGGCGCGCGTGCGGTGACGGGCGTGGAAACCGTCACGGAACGCTATTACGAGCGCAGCTTTGCCTGCGAAGGGCATCAGGGGATATTTCGCGTTACGCCGGATACCCAACGCAATACGCTGACGGTGGCGCTTAGCCCGGGCCTGGAGCCGGTGGCGCCGCGCTGTCTTGAACGTATTGAACGCCTGTTCGATCTCGCCTGCGATCCAAAGCAAATCGCGGACGCGCTGGGCGAGCTTGGCGCCGCGCGGCCTGGCTTACGTTTACCGGGAGCCATGGATGCCTACGAGCAGGGCGTGCGGGCCATTCTCGGGCAGCTGGTGAGCGTGGCGATGGCGGCGAAACTGGCTTCGCGGGTGGTGGCGCTGTGCGGTGAGCCGGTGAAGGACGCTCCGGCCTATACCTGTTTCCCCACGCCGCTGGCGCTGGCGGCAGCCGACCCGCTGGCGCTGAAGGCGCTGGGCATGCCGGTTAAGCGTGCGGAGTCGTTGATTCATCTTGCGCAGTCGGTGGTGGAGGGGGAATTCCCGCTTTTTCCGCCTGAGGATATTGAGGCCGGGATGAAGGCGCTTCAGCAGCGTCCGGGGATCGGGCGCTGGACGGCCAATTATCTGGCGCTGCGCGGCTGGCAGGCGAAGGATGTCTTCCTGCCGGATGACTACCTGATTAAACAGCGGTTCAGCGGCATGACCCCCGCGCAGATCCGCCGCTACGCTGAGCGCTGGCAGCCGTGGCGCTCTTATGCGCTTTTACACATCTGGTATACCGACGGCTGGTCACCGTTAATTGATGGCGAAGTAGCTGGTGTTCAGGAGTAGCTCCAGCGGCTGCGGTTCGGCAATGGTATCGCCGTAGATAAAATCAATGCCAATGCCGGAGAGCGTGTCCATCATGATCGGCTGGTTGCACGGTCCGGCAAGGGTTTTCATCCCCAGACGCTGGGCGTGCCCCTGAATAATGGTCACCATCATCTCGTCCATCAGATTGCCGTGCACGTTGCTCACCACTTCGGTATCCAGCATCAGATAGTCCGCCATATTGGGGCTGAGGTGATTAAAGACGTCCATATCGCGTCCCACCTGGCTTAGCACCACCCGACAGCCCGCATGACGAAGTTTTTGCAGGCTCTGATGCACGTTTTCGTCCGGGCTGTGCAGCACCTCAACGGCGATCGTCAGATGCAGCAGACGGCCCGGCAGCGGGCTTTTCTCAAGCAGCTCGAGCAGTTCATCCACCAGCGTGACGCTGGCCAGGCCGGCCAGTGAGAGCGGGAGGGCAACGCCCATGCCTTTTGCTGCCACCGGTGCGGCATACGCCCGGAAGAATTCGCTGAAGATCCGCCTGTCGAGCGCGTGGAGCAGCTCGGGCTCTGCCAGCCCGGAGCGGAACGCATGCTCTTCCTGCACTTCTCCCTGGCTGGTCCACAGGCGGAGCGAGATCAGCCAGAAGTTACAGCTTTCCGGAATACGCGGTGAGGCGACGCTGCGGGCAATCATCAGCAGGTGGTTGTCTTTGATCATGTGCCACTGCTCGTCCAGCGACATCATGCTTCGGTGGCTGTGGATCCGATCCTGCTGCGGTTCGTACACCGTCACCACGCCACGGCCGCTGTTTTTCGAGGCGTAGCAGGCAATATCGGCCTGCGACATCACTTCCGCCGCCTGGTGATTACCGTCGTCTATCAGCGCGATCCCCGCGCTGGCGCCGATCCGATGCAGGCGGCCTTCCCACATAAAGTGATAGTTGTTGATGGCGTGGATCAGGCGCCCGGCAATGTACCGGGCGCTTTCGACATTGCAGTCCGGCAGCAGCAGCCCAAACTCATCCCCGCCCAGACGCGCCAGCACATCGCTGGAGCGCAGCAGGGTCAGCATTAACGACGACAGCTCGCGCAGCAGGGCATCGCCCGCCGCGTGGCCGGCGGTATCGTTCACCGCTTTGAAGCGGTCGAGATCGATAAACACCAGCGCATGGCGCTGACGCGTCTCCTGCACCGTCTGCAGCAGGCGCTTGAGGTGGCTCTCAAAGCTGACGCGGTTAGCCAGGTGGGTGAGGGCGTCGTGGGAAGCGCTGTAGCTCAGCTGGCGCAGCATTTTGCGCGACTCGGTAACGTCCTGAATCACCAGCACGGAGCCGATGTTTTGCCCGTCAAGCGTACTCAGCGGGGTGATGCTGTAGTGAATATCGAAGCTCCCGCCGGTGCGGCAGTTGAGCACCACGTCCTGTTCGATGTCGGAGCGAGACATATCGCCGCTGTGGATGTTCTCCATCAGCGGGCCATTTTCGCCAAAGGTAATATGCAGCACTTTCAGGATCGGCTGCCCAATGGCCTCCGCCTGCGGCCAGCCGCTCATCTCCTCCGCGACCGGGTTCATAAAGGTGACGTTCATGTCGATATCGGTACAGAGCACGGCTTCGCCGATGGAATCAAGCGTGATGTGCAGCCGCTCTTTTTCCTGGAACAGCGCCTCGTTAAGCGCTTTAACCTCGGTCATGTCCATATTGATCCCGAGCAGGCGCTCCACCTCACCCTGCTTGTTCAGCACCCGATTGGCGAGAGAACGAATGTGGCGAACGCCTTCCTTCACCCGAATGCGGAATTCCAGCTTAAACGGCAGCCTCGCCATCAGCGAATCGCGGAGCACCTGTTCGGCATGTTCGCGATCTTCAGGCACCATCGCCTCGTGCCAGAGCTGCCAGGTTGGCTTGATGTGCGGCGGAATTTCGTAAAGCTCGAACATCCGCTTATCCCAGCTGATAACGTCCGGCTCAAGATCCCACTCCCAGATGCCGATACCGCCGGCTTCGTTGGCGAGCGTAATCCGCTCCATCAGGCGTTTGTTAACCCATTCGGTCTGCTTGAGATCGTTAATGTCTTCAATCTGAGCGATAAAGTAGAGCGGGGTGCCGTCGGCATGGCGCACAACGGAGACGGCGAGCAGGGCCCAGACAACCTCTCCGCTGCGGGTGTAGTAGCGTTTTTCCAGGGAGTAAGTGTTGATTTCCCCGTTGACCAGCTGTTCCAGCTGTTCCAGGTCGGTGTTCAAATCCTCCGGCCAGGTGAGCTGCTGAAAGGTGAGGGACTGGAGCTCCGTCTGGCTGTAGCCGAGGAAATTGCACAGCGCTTTGTTAGCCTGCAGCCACTGGCCTTCAATGCCGACCAGCGCCATACCAATCGCGGAATATTCCATCGCATTGCGAAAACGCTCTTCGCTCTCGGTGATGTGTTTACGCTCGGCGCGAAACGCATACATCACCATCGTCATCACGTTAGCGGGCAAAAGCAGCATCAGGAACGGCAGCCAGGGGGCGTTGAACATGACGACGGTGGTTTGCGGCGATATCACGATCGGGTCTCGCGCCATCATCAGCGAAACCATCATCACGGTGACTAGAAAGACCAGGAAGGCTTCCATGCGCGGCAGGCGCACGGCGCTCCACATCAGCAGAACGATGACGCAGGTAAACGGCCAGGGCAGCCAGGAAATCGCCGCCCAGCTCAGAACCAGCGTTACGGCCAGCGTGACCAGCGTTTCCAGCAGCAGCCTGGGGTTACGATGACGCAGCAGATAGTGCGGTTTAAACAGCAATCCGAGCGGGACCAGCGCCAGCGCGCCGATGGATTCTGACAAGACCCAGACGAGGAAGGTACGCAGCGGCTCTGCGCTCGGCACCAGAAAATGGACCAGCACCCCGCCGATGAGAGGGGGGATGAGGGCGCTACCGATAGCCAGGCGGACCCAGTCGTTCAGGTTTTGCAGCGGGTTGTACCAGGGGAGCAGCTTGCGCAGCAGTATCGCACCAATGCTGGCCTCGATGATGTTTACAACGGGATAGGTAAGGCTGACGGAGTCCCACGAAAACAGCATCCACGAGGCCAGCACGTTCCCGAACGAGCAGGCAAGCGCGATGCCGGGCCACATTTTTCCCGCGTGGCGGTAAAACGCCACCATCATAATGGAGGTCGGGAACCAGAGCGGGGCCAGCAGCGTACCGAAGCGGGTCAGCTCAAGGGAGAATAAGGTGAAGATGAACGTGACCAGACCCAGACAGACAAGCCGCAGTAAAGGATGTGGGGTCGTAACCAAAACCCGCTGGTATTGTTTATTCATTACCGCTTTATCCAGGGACGCCATGCTGTCAGGAGCGAGGTCCGGACGCGCGAAATTAATAATTTGGTTTATGCTAGTACAAACAATTTACAATTTATATGCCGACTGCTCATAATTTGACATCATAGACTTATTAAATAGTTACTCTGCTAAAAATTCACGTTAAACGCCGAAAAAGTGCTCGTTAAAATTTAGCTCAGGGCGCGAAAAGCGACTTTACAGCCCGTCTCGCATAACCTGCGCATTCGACTGGTATCATGCCCGCGAAATCCCTATAATTGCCGCGTTTGACGCTCCGGCGTCGTCCTTCCTTAACATCCAGGTTAATCAGGTCGCTAAATTTATGACTGATAAGTCTCATCAGTGCGTCATCATAGGCATCGCCGGCGCATCAGCTTCAGGTAAAAGTCTTATTGCCAGTACGCTTTACCGCGAACTGCGTGAACAAGTTGGTGATGAGCACATCGGCGTCATTCCCGAAGATAGCTATTACAAAGATCAATCCCATCTTTCGATGGAAGAGCGCGTTAAAACCAACTATGACCATCCGAGCGCGATGGATCACAGCTTGTTATTCCAGCATCTTCAGTCACTTAAAAACGGCACGGCCATTGAGCTGCCGGTTTATAGCTATGTAGAACATACCCGCACCCAGGAAACTGTCCGCATTGAGCCGAAGAAGGTGATTATCCTCGAAGGTATTCTGCTGCTGACCGACGCCCGCCTGCGTGAGTCGATGAACTTCTCGATTTTCGTCGACACCCCGCTGGATATCTGCCTGATGCGCCGCATTAAGCGCGACGTGAACGAACGTGGCCGCTCCATGGACTCGGTCATGGCGCAATATCAGAAAACCGTCCGCCCAATGTTCCTGCAATTTATCGAGCCATCTAAGCAATACGCCGATATTATCGTGCCTCGCGGCGGTAAAAACCGTATTGCCATTGATATCTTGAAAGCGAAAATCAGCCAGTTTTTTGAATAAGCCGCGCGAATTGTGTACCGTTCAGAGATAACCTGGTTTTGCCCTGAGCCTGAAAAGCCTCAGGGCGCGATGCACGAAAGGAGAAAGTGCCATGCGTCTTTGTGACCGTGATATAGAAGCCTGGCTGGATGAGGGCCGCCTGTCTATCACCCCGCGCCCGCCGGTAGAGCGGATTAACGGCGTGACCGTTGATGTGCGTCTGGGGAATAAATTCCGCACCTTCAGCGGCCATACCGCCCCGTTTATCGACCTCAGCGGGCCGAAAGACGAAGTCAGCGCGGCGCTGGATCGCGTGATGAGCGATGAAATCGTTCTCGACGAGGGTGACGCTTTCTATCTGCATCCGGGTGAGCTGGCGCTGGCGGTGACGTATGAATCCGTTACGCTGCCTGCGGATCTGGTGGGGTGGCTGGATGGCCGTTCCTCACTGGCGCGTCTGGGCCTGATGGTTCACGTGACCGCGCACCGTATCGATCCCGGCTGGTCTGGCCGTATCGTGCTGGAGTTCTTCAACGCCGGCAAGCTGCCGCTGGCCCTGCGCCCTGGCATGATGATCGGTGCGTTGAGCTTTGAGCCGCTGACGGGCCCGGCCGATCGTCCTTATAACCGCCGCCAGGACGCAAAATATCGCGACCAGCAGGGTGCGGTTGCCAGTCGTATTGATAAAGACTGATTGTTAGACCACTGAGGATGCCATGAGAAGAGTTCTGACAACGCTGATGATTTTGCTGGTGGTGCTGGTTGCTGGCCTTTCCGCGTTGGTGCTGCTGGTTAACCCCAACGATTTCCGTACCTATATGGTGCGGCAGGTCGAAGCACGCAGCGGGTATGAACTCAAGCTGGACGGCCCGCTCCGCTGGCACGTCTGGCCGCAGCTCAGCATTCTCTCTGGACGCATGTCGTTAACCGCTCCCGGGGCGACGCAGCCGCTGGTCTCGGCGGATAATATGCGTCTTGACGTGGCGCTTATCCCGCTTTTCTCGCATCAGCTCCAGGTGGACCAGGTGATGCTGAAAGGGGCGGTGATCCAGCTCACGCCTCAATCGGAGGCGGTCCGTGAGGCGGATGCGCCGGTGGCTCCGCGCGAAAATACCTTACCTGATGTCCCCTCAGATACCGGCTGGTCATTCGATATCGGCAAACTGAAAGTGGCGGACAGCGTGCTGGTTTTCCAGCATGAGGGTGACGAACAGGTTACCGTTCGCAATATCAACCTGAAGATGGAGCAGGACGAACTGCACGTCGCTACCGTGGAGTTCTCCGGGCGCGTCAACCGTGACCAGCGCGATCTGAACCTCTCCATGAATGCCAACGTTGACGCGTCGGACTATCCCCATCAGCTCACCGCGGATATCCAGCAGCTCAGCTGGCAGCTGACGGGCGCGGATCTGCCGCTCAAAGGCATTACCGGCCAGGGGACGCTGCAGGCCGTCTGGCGTGAAGAGCTGAAGCAGCTTGAGCTGAAAAACCTTAACCTGCAGGCCAATGACAGCAGCCTGAAAGGGCAGGCGAGCGTCACGCTGGCTGAAGAGCCGAAATGGGTTCTCGACCTGCAGTTCGATAAGCTTAATCTGGAGAACCTGCTTCCGCCGCAGCCGGCGAGCGCGACGGACGGCGACGCCGTTCAGACGGGCCAAAGCCAGCTTGCGAAATCTCGCCCGGTGATCTCCTCCAATCTCGATCAGCCCGACTACAACAGCCTGCGCGGGTTTACCGCCGACATTCTGTTGAAAGCCAACGCCGTACGCTGGCGTGGCATTGATTTTACCGACGTCAGCAGCCAAATGTTCAACCATAACGGGCAGCTGGCCATCTCTGAGCTTAGCGGCAGAATGGGGGCAGGGCATATATCGCTGCCGGGTACGCTGGACGTTCGAAAAGATGTCTCCCGCGCCGAGTTCCAGCCGCGGCTTGAGAATGTTGAGATTGGTACAATCCTTAAAGCCTTTAATTACCCCATCGCCATGACCGGGCAGCTGACGATGGCGGGGGATTTCTCCGGCACCAGGATAGATGCCGAGGCGTTTCGTCACAGCTGGCAGGGCCAGGCGCACGTTGAGCTGAAAGATACGCGCATGGAAGGGCTGAACTTCCAGCAGCTGGTGCAGCAGGCGGTTGAGCGCAGCAGCAACGTGAAGGCCAATGAGAATTACGACAGCGCTACCCGCCTCGACACTTTCACTACCGAACTGTCGCTCGCAAACGGGCAGCTCTCAATGGATAACATGGAAGGAACGTCATCCCTGCTCTCCTTAACGGGTGAAGGCTCGTTGGATCTGGTGAAAGAGACGGCCGATACCCGCTTTAACGTCCGGGTCCTTTCTGGCTGGGAAGGGGAAGGCGAGCTTATCGACTTCCTGAAGGAGACCCCGGTCCCGCTGAATGTTTACGGCAAATGGCAGGAGCTGAACTACAGCCTGCAGGTTGATCAAATCCTGCGCAAGCATCTGCAGGATGAAGCTAAACGTCGGCTGAGTGACTGGGCGGAACGCAATAAAGATTCACAAAACGGCAAGGACGTGAAGAAGCTGTTAGATAAGCTTTGATGTCGGTGGTGCCGGGTGGCGGCTACGCCTTACCCGGCCTACAAAAGCTGACGCGCCGGGTGGCATGTGCGGCCTGATGCCCTCACCCCGACCCTCTCCCACGTGGAGAGGGCGCAAACACTAAAAACGGCAACGAGGTTGCCGTTTTGCTTTTATCTACACCTCAAAATCTATCTCATCCTCGCTTCGCAGCGGTATTAGCTGCACCTTCTGCACGCGATGGCTTTCAACCTGCAGCGTTTTGAGCATGAAATCCCCCACCTGAACCTCTTCTCCCGGCTGCGGGATCCGCTGCAGATACTCCATTAACAGTCCCGCTATGGTGTGGTATTCGCGCTTGTCGTCCAGCGGCAGCGGTACAAACTGCACCAGGTCCTCCAGCGGCATATGGCCGTTTGCGGTCCAGCTTCCGTCGGCATTCTTCTGAATGTCATGGCGCGCATCGATCTCATCCACCTCGTTAGGCAGATTACCCGCGATGGTTTCCATCACGTCGCTGAGCGTCACCAGGCCTTCGACAGAGCCGAACTCGTCGACCACAAAGGCAAAGTGCGTGCGCGCATTGCGGAACTGTTCAAGCGCGGAGAGCAGCGGCAGGGCTTCAGGGAACACCAGGGGCTGGCGCACCAGCGCGCGCAGGTTAAGCGGTTCACCGTGCAGCTGCTGCTGCAGCAGATCGATCACATGCACCACGCCCAGCAGCTCTTCCTCTTCTTCACCGCCTGTCACCACTACGCGGGTGTGCTGGTTTTTATCCAGAAGGGCGAGGATCTGCTCTTCCGGGGCCGTCAGGTCGATATGCTCAATGTCATGGCGCGAGGTCATGATGCTGCTGACCGAGCGCTGGTTCAGGTTGAGCACCCGCTCAATCATCCTGCGCTCCTGCGGGTTGAAAATCTGCCCGTCGCTGTGATCGGCAAGCATCGACGCGGATTCTGCGTCCAGCTCTGCATCCTCTTTCCGCCCGCTGAGCAGGCGCATCACGGTATCGGCAGTGCGCTGACGCAGGGTCTGGTTCGCCGAAAGGAAGCGGCGACGATTGAATATAGCAAGCTGGTTCAGCGACTCAATCATGACCGAGAAGCCAATCGCTGCGTACAGGTAGCCTTTCGGGATGTGGAAGCCAAAGCCGTCGGCGACCAGGCTAAAGCCAATCATCAGCAGGAAGCTCAGACAGAGGATCACGATGGTCGGGTGGCTGTTCACAAACCGCGTAAGGGCTTTACTTGCCATCACCATCAGCGTGATGGCGATGATCACGGCGGCCATCATCACGGCCAGATGGTCGACCATCCCGACGGCGGTGATCACCGAATCCAGCGAGAAGACGGCGTCCAGCACCACAATCTGCGCGACGACCGGCCAGAATTTCGCCCCGCGTCGCTGGGTGGGGTTGTCGCTGTCCTTCCCTTCGAGCCGCTCGTTCAGTTCCACCGTGGCTTTGAAGAGCAGGAATAGCCCGCCAACGAGCATGATCAGGTCGCGGGCGCTGAAGCTGAAGCCGCGAACGGAGAAAAGGGGAGTCGTGAGGGTGACCAGCCAGGAAATCGAGGCCAGCAGCAGCAGGCGCATAACCATCGCCAGCAGCAGACCCGTCACGCGCGCGCGGTCGCGCTGCGATGGGGGCAATTTTTCGGCAAGGATGGCGATAAAGACCAGATTATCAATACCGAGAACTAATTCGATAACGACCAGCGTAACCAGCCCGGCCCAGATTGATGGATCGGCAATCCATTCCATAGTAATAGCAATACCTTCTGTTATATGACCAATGTCACACTTCGATCATGGATAAAGCTGACCGAAAATGCAATGCCGGGATGAGATTTCTCTTAATAGCCTTCTAAAAAATCAGCGCAATTCGCCAACGGTGTAAATAAGCTAATGACGTATATTTTATTACGCTGAGGTGTATTTAGGATATATCGCAATAAATGGTTTGAATTGATATTTTGTCAATATAAAGAAAATCCTAAAACGTGAAAATTTTGCGCTTAATATTAATCTTAAAAACCGTTATTAGGACAGTTGTCTCCTTGCCTGCTATTAGGTTAGCTGCAACAATTCTCCCAGCATCAAATGTTAAATTTCCTTGTTGCTATTATTGTTTCGGTCTTTAGTCACGGTAACGCTTTATCAGCATGCTTGCTGAAGCTGCTGATATATTTCCAAAAAGACCTTATCCATGAGGGTGTATATCCATAACATATTGTTTAGACAGTGGATTGGTAACTGAAAGCCAAGGGCGGTAGCGTGCCTGAAAGCGTGTGAATCAGCCTCGATTATTCTGTCAATAGCCAATGGATGAATAAGCTTTTTTTAGGACTGATGCCAGTTATATTTCGAATTGATTAACTGCATTCTGAATGCCAAAACGACCCGCGCTTATTTAAATTGCACAGGATAATTACTCTGCCAAAGTGATAAATAATCAATGATGAAATCCAAAATGAAATTGATGCCATTATTGGTGTCTGTGACCTTGATGAGTGGTTGCACGGTCTTTCCCGGCAGCAATATGTCAACAATGGGCAAGGATGTGATCAAACAGCAAGATGCTGATTTTGATCTCGACAAAATGGTGAATGTTTATCCATTGACGCCACGTCTGGTAGAACAATTACGTCCGCGTCCGAATGTTGCCCAGCCGAATATGTCTCTGGACCAGGAAATTGCCGCCTACCAGTATCGCGTAGGGCCAGGTGACGTTATCAACGTGACCGTCTGGGACCATCCTGAACTAACAACTCCTGCGGGCCAGTACCGCAGCTCAAGCGACACCGGTAACTGGGTGCAGTCCGACGGCACGATGTTCTATCCGTACATCGGCAAAGTGCACGTGGTTGGCAAAACGCTGGCTGAGATCCGTAGTGATATTACCGGCCGCTTAGCGCAGTACATCGCTGACCCGCAGGTGGACGTTAATATCGCCGCATTCCGTTCGCAAAAAGCCTATATCTCCGGCCAGGTAAACAAATCGGGCCAGCAGGCGATCACCAACGTTCCGCTGACCGTTCTCGATGCCATTAATGCCGCAGGCGGCTTAACCGACGGTGCCGACTGGCGTAACGTCGTTCTGACCCACGAAGGCAAAGAGCAGCGCATTTCCCTGCAGGCGCTGATGCAAAACGGCGACCTGACGCAGAACCGCCTGCTCTATCCGGGCGACATCCTGTACGTGCCGCGTAACGACGATCTGAAAGTGTTCGTGATGGGTGAAGTGAAGAAACAGAGCACCCTGAAGATGGACTTCAGCGGGATGACCCTGACCGAAGCGCTGGGCAATGCGGAAGGTATCGATCTGACCTCCTCGAACGCCAGCGGCATCTTCGTGATCCGTCCGCTGAAAGGCGAGGGCAGCGCGAAAGGCAAAATTGCCAACATCTACCAGCTCGATATGTCCGATGCGACGTCGCTGGTCATGGCCACGGAGTTCCGCCTCCAGCCATACGATGTGGTGTATGTCACTACCGCGCCGGTTGCCCGTTGGAACCGCCTGATCAACCAGTTGCTGCCAACCATCAGTGGCGTTCGCTACATGACGGATACGGCGCGCGACATTCATACCTGGTAATCCGCGATGTTTAACAAAATATTGGTGGTATGCGTGGGGAACATTTGCCGTTCCCCCACGGCTGAACGGCTGCTTCGCCATTACCAGCCTGGCTTAACGGTCGACTCCGCGGGGCTTGGGGCGCTGGTGGGCAAAGGCGCCGACGAGCGCGCCGCAAGCGTGGCGCAAGATCACGACCTTTCTCTCGACGGGCACATCGCCCGTCAGATTTCCGGCCGGATGTGCCGCGAGTACGACCTGATCCTGACGATGGAAAAACGCCACATTCACGCGCTGTGCGAGATTGCTCCGGAAATGCGCGGCAAGGTGATGCTGTTTGGTCACTGGGACAATGAGCGCGAAATTCCCGATCCGTATCGCAAGAGCCGTGAGGCATTTGAGGCGGTATACACCTTACTTGACCAGTCTGCCCGACAGTGGGCGCAGGCACTGAAAGCTCAGCAGGGATAACAATGACAGAAAAAACAAAACCTTCTGCCGCCCCGATTTCGGGCAGTGATGAAATCGACATTGGTCGCCTGGTCGGCACCGTGGTAGAGGCAAAGTGGTGGGTGCTTGGGATCACCGCCGTGTTCGCCGCTGCGGCCGTCGTCTATACGCTGTTTGCGACGCCGATCTACAGCGCCGATGCGCTGGTGCAGATAGAGCAGAACTCCGGTAACTCGCTGGTACAGGACATCGGCTCTGCCCTGGCGAACAAGCCGCCCGCCTCCGACGCTGAAATCCAGCTCATCCAGTCGAGACTGGTGCTGGGCAAAACGGTTCACGATTTAGGGCTGGATATCTCGGTTACCAAAAATACCTTCCCGGTGTTTGGTGCCGGCTGGGACCGCCTGATGGGCCGCAGCAATGACACCGTGAAAGTGACGGATTTCGTGCTGCCAAAAGGCGGTGCGGAGCAGACCTTTACCCTTACCGTGCTTGGCCCGAAACAGTATCAGCTGACCAGCGATGCGGGCTTTAGCGCGCGCGGTGAAGTGGGGCAGATGCTGACCAAAGACGGCGTCAGCATGATGGTTAGCGCGATCAATGCGCAGGAAGGCGGTGATTTTACGGTCACCAAATTCTCCACGCTGGGGATGATTAACAACCTGCAGAACAACCTGACCGTCACCGAAAACGGCAAGGACACTGGCGTCCTCAGCATGACGTTCACCGGTGAAGATAAGGACAAAATCCGCGATATCCTGAACAGCATCACCCGCAACTACCTTGAGCAGAACGTTGAGCGCAAATCAGCGGAAGCGGCAAAAAGCCTGGCCTTCCTCGCGAAACAGCTCCCGGAAGTGCGCGCCCATCTTGATGACGCAGAGAACAAGCTGAACGCCTATCGTCAGGATAAAGATTCCGTCGACCTGCCGCTGGAGGCGAAATCGGTTCTCGACTCGATGGTAAACATCGACGCCCAGCTGAACGAGCTGACCTTTAAAGAGGCGGAAATTTCCAAGCTGTACACCAAACGTCACCCGGCGTACCGAACCCTGCTGGAAAAACGTCAGACGCTGGAAGAAGAGAAGGCGAAGCTGAATAACCGCGTTACGGCCATGCCGAAGACGCAGCAGGAAATTGTGCGCCTGACGCGCGACGTGGAGTCCGGCCAGCAGGTTTATATGCAGCTGCTGAACAAACAGCAGGAGCTGAAAATCACCGAGGCGAGCACCGTAGGCGACGTGCGTATCGTTGACCCGGCGATTACGCAGCCTGGCGTGCTGAAGCCGAAGAAAGCGCTGATTATTCTCGGCAGCATTATTCTCGGCCTGATGCTCTCCATCGTTGGCGTACTGCTGCGCTCCCTGTTCAACCGGGGTATCGAAAGCCCGCATGTGCTGGAAGAGAACGGCATCAGCGTCTATGCCAGCATCCCGCTTTCCGAATGGCAGAAGTCGCGTGACAGCGTTAAAACCGTTAAGGGCGTCAAGCGCTACAAGCAGAGCCAGCTGCTGGCCGTCGGTAACCCGACCGATCTCGCGATTGAAGCGGTGCGCAGCCTGCGCACCAGCCTCCACTTCGCCATGATGCAGGCCAAAAACAACGTTCTGATGATGACCGGCGTCAGCCCGTCTATCGGTAAAACGTTCGTCTGCGCCAACCTGGCGGCGGTGGTGAGCCAGACCAACAAGCGCGTGCTGCTGATCGACTGTGACATGCGTAAGGGCTATACCCACGAGCTGCTGGGCACCAACAACGTCAACGGTCTTTCGGAAATTCTGCTCGGCAAAGGGGCGATCGAAGAAAGCGCGAAGCCGACCTCGATTCCGAAATTTGACCTGATCCCGCGTGGCCAGGTGCCGCCGAACCCGTCTGAGCTGCTGATGAGCGAACGCTTCAGCCAGCTGATTGAATGGGCGAGCAAAACCTATGACCTGGTGCTGATCGATACGCCACCGATTCTGGCCGTGACCGACGCCGCCGTAGTGGGCCGCCATGCGGGCACTACCCTGATGGTCGCGCGCTATGCGGTGAACACGCTGAAAGAGGTGGAAACCAGCCTGAGCCGCTTCGAGCAGAACGGTATTGAGGTGAAGGGGGTCATTCTGAACTCCATCTTCCGCCGCGCGACCGGGTACCAGGATTACGGTTACTACGAGTACGAATACAAATCTGACTCTAAATAAAAAAGATCTCTCACCCCTCACCCTCTCCCTTCGGGGGAGAGGGCCGGGGTGAGGGGTGAGGGGAAAATATGACCACACAACGCCCTTTGATTTCTATCTATATGCCGACATGGAATCGTCAGCAGCTGGCGATCCGCGCGATTAAATCGGTCCTGCGTCAGGATTACGACAACTGGGAGCTGATCGTCGTGGATGACTGCTCCTCCTCTTTTGAACAGCTGCAGGCATTCGTTGACGACCTTAACGACCCGCGCGTGGTGTACACCCATAACCCGATCAATTCCGGGGCGTGCGCGGTACGCAACCAGGCGATTATGCAGGCGAAAGGGCAGTATCTGACCGGCATTGACGACGATGACGAATGGACGCCAAACCGGCTGTCGATTTTCCTGTCGCACAAAGCGCAGCTGGTGACGCACGCGTTTCTCTACGCCAACGACTATGTCTGCCAGGGCGAAGTGTACTCGCAGCCGGCCAGCCTGCCGCTGTATCCGAAATCACCTTACTCCCGCCGCCTGTTTTACAAGCGCAACATTATCGGCAACCAGGTCTTTACCTGGGCGTGGCGATTCAAAGAGTGTCTGTTCGATACCGAGCTGAAGGCCGCGCAGGATTACGACATTTTCCTGCGGATGGTGGTGGAGTACGGCGAACCGTGGAAGGTGGAAGAGGCGACGCAGATCCTGCACATCAACCACGGGGAGATGCAAATCACCTCCTCGCCGAAAAAATTCTCCGGCTACTTCCACTTTTACCGCAAGCACAAGGACAAGTTCGACCGTGCCAGCCGTAAGTATCAGCTCTTTACCCTCTATCAGATCCGCAACAAGCGCATGAACTGGCGCACGCTGTTTACGCTGCTTTCGGTACGTAACGGCAAGCGTCTGGCCGACGGGCTTCGGGGGAAATAATGTTTCTGGAAGATTGCCGCGCAAACGGCTGGAGCCTGCGCCCGTGCTGTATGGTTCTGGCGTACCGCATCGCGCATTTCTGCTCGGTGTGGCGCAAGAAAAACGTGCTTAACAACCTGTGGGCTGCACCGGTGCTGGTGCTGTACCGCATCATCACCGAATGCTTTTTTGGCTATGAAATTCAGGCCGCTGCCACCATTGGCCGCCGCTTCACCATTCACCACGGCTACGCCGTGGTCATCAACAAGTTCGTCGTCGCGGGCGATGATTTTACCATTCGCCATGCCGTCACTATTGGCAACCGCGGGCCGGAGAGCCTGGCCTGCCCGGTGATAGGCAATAACGTCGAGCTGGGCGCGAACGTGGTGATGATTGGCGATATCACCGTCGGTAACAACGTGACGATTGGCGCAGGCAGCGTGGTGCTGGACAGCATTCCGGATAACGCGCTGGTGGTGGGTGAAAAAGCCCGCGTGAAGGTGATTAAATGAACATTCTGCAATTTAACGTGCGCCTCGCAGAGGGCGGCGCGGCAGGCGTGGCGCTGGATCTGCACCAGCGCGCGCTGCAAAAAGGGCTACAGTCGCGCTTTGTTTACGGCTACGGCAAAGGCGGCAAGAAAAGCGTCAGCCATGATAACTACCCGCAGGTGCTTAAGCAGACCCCGCGACTGACCTCCATTGCCAACATCGCGCTGTTTCGCCTGTTCAACCGCGATCTGTTTGGCAACCTGAACAGCCTGTACCGCACCGTGACGCGCACCCCCGGTCCGGTGGTGCTGCATTTTCACGTGCTGCACAGCTACTGGCTGAATCTGGAAGAGGTGGTGGCGTTTTGTGAGAAGGTAAAGGCGCATAAGCCGGATACCCGATTCGTCTGGACGCTGCACGATCACTGGAGCGTGACCGGACGCTGCGCCTTTACGGACGGCTGCGAAGGCTGGAAAGATAACTGCCAGAAATGCCCGACGCTAAACAATTATCCGCCGGTAAAAGTGGACCGTGCGCATCAGCTGGTTGAGGGCAAACGCCAGCTGTTCCGAGACATGCTCTCGCTCGGCTGCACCTTTATTTCCCCAAGCCAGCACGTGGCGGATGCCTTCAACAGCCTGTACGGGGCAGGGCGCTGCAAGATCATCAATAACGGTATCGACGTGGCGACGGAAGAGATTCTGGCGGAACTGACGCCGGTCGCCGAAACGCCGGGCAAACCGAAGATTGCCATTGTTGCGCACGACCTGCGCTACGACGGCAAAACCAACCAGCAGCTGGTGCGCGACATCATGGCGCTGGGCGAAAAGATCGAGCTTCACACCTTTGGTAAATTTTCCCCGTTCGAAGGGGTAAACGTGGTGAACCACGGGTTCGAAACCGACAAGCGCAAGCTGATGAGCGCCCTGAACGGAATGGATGCGCTGGTCTTCAGCTCCCGCGTGGACAACTATCCGCTGATCCTGTGTGAAGCGCTCTCCATCGGCGTGCCGGTGATTGCCACCCACAGCGACGCCGCGCGCGAAGTGCTGGAAAAGTCCGGCGGAAAAACCTTTGCCGAGCAGGAGGTGCTGCCGCTGGTGCAAATGCCGAAGGCGGATATCGCGCAGGCAGTTTTTGGCACTGACCTGGAATCGTTCCGCAACCGAAGCCGCAAGGCCTACAGTGGACAACAGATGCTGGAGGAGTATGTCTCGTTCTATCAGAATCTGTAGTTATCTGCTGCTCCCGCTGATCTACCTGCTGGTCAACGTTAAGATTGCCCAGCTGGGAGAAAGCTTCCCGATCACCATCGTCACCTTCTTGCCCGTGCTGCTTTTGCTCTTCGTTGAGAAGATTAGTCTTAAGAAGCTGATGATTGCGCTGGGTATGGGGGTTGGCCTGACGGCATTTAACTACATCTTTGGTCAGTCTCTGGACGCCAGCAAATACGTCACCTCGACCATGCTGTTTGTTTATATCGTCATTATTATCGGCATGGTCTGGAGTATTCGCTTTAAAACTATTTCCCCGCACAATTATAGGAAAATCCTTAGGTTCTTTTATATTGTGGTCGGGATCATCGTTATGCTTGCCGCGATGGAGATGGCGCAAATTATTCTGACCGGCGGCAGCAGCCTGATGGAAATAATTTCGAAATATCTCATTTACAGTAACAGCTATGTTCTGAACTTCATTAAGTTTGGCGGAAAACGTACCACCGCGCTCTATTTTGAACCGGCTTTCTTTGCTCTGGCGTTAATCTCAATTTGGCTCAGCATCAAACAGTTTGGTATCAAAACCCCCAAGACCGATGCTATGATTCTTGCAGGAATTGTTCTGTCAGGATCGTTCTCAGGGGTAATGACGTTTATCCTGTTTTACCTGCTTGAGTGGGCGTTCCAGTATCTGAACAAAGATGCCATAAAGAAAAAGATGCCGCTGGCGATTATCTCCCTGACGGTATTTATGGTGGGCATAGTATTTGCTTTCCCATACATCTCTGAACGTTTGGGCGATCTGGGAACCGAAGGCTCATCATCTTATTATCGCATCATTGGTCCGCTGGTGATGGTGGGTTATTCCTTAACCCATATTGATGGCGTAGTAAGATTTGGCTCACTTTACGAATATGTTGCATCATTCGGAATCTTTAACGGTGCGGATGTCGGTAAAACCATAGACAATGGTCTGTATCTGTTAATTATCTACTTTTCGTGGTTCGCCGTACTGTTGACGCTGTGGTACCTGTTTAAAGTTTTCAAAATGATGATTAACGCGTTTGGTGATAACCAAAACTTTCGCGTGCAGCTTTATCTTTTTACGCCCGTGTCGCTGTTTTTTACCGGGTCAATATTTAGCCCGGAATATGCATTCTTAATTGTATGTCCGTTTATTTTGCGCAAGGCGCTCAATATTACGCGCGTATGACGAAATGAGGTGATTTATGTTTCTTAGCGTCATTACTGTCGCCTTTCGTAACTACGAAGGGGTGGTAAAAACCTGGCGCTCGCTGCGCAACCTGGCGCGCGACCCAAGCCTCACCTTTGAGTGGATTGTGGTCGACGGCGGCTCGGACGACGGTACGGCTGAGTTTCTGGAAAAACTCAACGGTGAGTTCAACTTACGTTTCATCAGCGAGAAAGATAAAGGCATCTACGATGCGATGAATAAAGGCATTGCCATGGCGCAGGGGCGCTATGCCATCTTCCTGAATTCCGGTGACGTATTCCATGATGACGTGGCGCTGTTTGCCCGCCAGCTGTCTCGCCAGAAAGAAGAGGCAATGTTTATTGGCGATGCGCTGCTCGATTTTGGCGACGGAAATAAGGTGCTGCGTAGCGCAAAGCCGGGCTGGTATATTTACCACAGCCTGCCGGCCAGCCATCAGGCGATTTTCTTCCCGGTGAGCGGCCTGAAAAAACAGCCCTACGATTTGCAGTATAAAGTCTCTTCAGATTATGCGTTGACCGCCAGTTTGTACAAGTCAGGCTATCCGTTCCGTCGAATTAAAGGGCTGGTATCCGAATTTTCCATGGGCGGCGTGTCAACCTCGAATAATCTGGAATTATGCCAGGACGCAAAAAAAGTGCAGCGTAAAATATTACGCGTGCCGGGCTTCTGGGCAGAATTGTCTTATTTCTTGCGTATTAAAACCACGGGTAAAGCGAAAGCCTTATATAACAAAGCCTGAAATATAAGGAAACGTAATGCAGGAACTCAAAGGATTCACCGTGCCGAAAGGCTTTCGCGGTGGCAACGGTATTAAGGTGCAGCTGTGGTGGGCCGTTCAGGCAACGTTATTTGCCTGGTCGCCGCAAATACTGTACCGCTGGCGAGCATTTTTATTGCGTCTGTTTGGCGCAAAAATAGGAAAAAACGTAGTCATTCGCCCCTCGGTAAAAATTACCTATCCCTGGAAATTAACGCTCGGGGATTATGCCTGGGTTGGGGATGACGCGGTATTATATACCCTTGGCGAGATTACGATTGGCGCAAATTCGGTGGTTTCACAAAAGTGTTATTTGTGCACCGGCAGCCACGATTTTATGAGCCCGCATTTCGATATTACCGCCACGCCCATAGTGATTGGCGAGAAATGCTGGCTGGCAACCGATGTGTTTGTTGCACCGGGCGTCACCGTTGGCGACGGCACGGTTATTGGTGCCCGCAGCAGCGTTTTTAAATCGCTTCCGGCAAATAAAATTTGCCGGGGCAACCCCGCAGTGGTGATACGCGAACGCGTTGAAACTGAAAAACTTTGATAAGTACAGAGGAATATAAACATGTCTAAAGTCGCTCTCATCACCGGCGTTACCGGACAGGATGGTTCTTACCTGGCAGAATTGCTGCTGGAAAAAGGGTATGAAGTACACGGTATTAAGCGTCGTGCTTCTTCGTTCAACACCGAGCGCGTTGACCATATCTATCAGGACCCTCACTCCGCGAACCCGAAATTCCATCTGCATTACGGCGATCTGACGGATTCCTCGAACCTGACCCGTATTCTGCAGGAAGTTCAGCCGGATGAAGTGTACAACCTGGGCGCGATGAGCCACGTTGCGGTCTCCTTCGAATCCCCGGAATACACCGCTGACGTTGATGCCATGGGCACCCTGCGTCTGCTGGAAGCCATTCGCTTCCTCGGCCTTGAGAAGAAAACCCGTTTCTACCAGGCGTCCACCTCCGAGCTGTACGGCCTGGTGCAGGAAATCCCACAGAAAGAGACCACGCCGTTCTACCCGCGCTCTCCGTATGCGGTCGCCAAACTGTACGCCTACTGGATCACCGTAAACTACCGTGAATCCTACGGTATGTACGCCTGTAACGGCATTCTGTTCAACCACGAATCCCCGCGCCGCGGCGAAACCTTCGTGACCCGCAAAATCACCCGCGCGATCGCCAACATTGCACAGGGTCTGGAATCTTGCCTGCACCTCGGCAACATGGACTCCCTGCGCGACTGGGGCCATGCGAAAGACTACGTGAAAATGCAGTGGATGATGCTGCAGCAGGACAAGCCGGAAGACTTCGTGATTGCAACCGGCGTGCAGTACTCCGTGCGTCAGTTCGTTGAGATGGCCGCCGCGCAGCTGGGCATCAAACTGCGCTTTGAAGGCACCGGCGTGGAAGAGAAGGGCATCGTTGTTTCCGTGACCGGCCACGACGCACCGGGCGTGAAGCCGGGCGACGTTATCGTTCAGGTTGACCCGCGCTACTTCCGTCCTGCTGAAGTGGAAACCCTGCTGGGCGACCCAACCAAAGCGCACGAAACCCTGGGCTGGAAGCCAGAAACCACGCTGCAGGAGATGGTCTCTGAGATGGTAGCTAAAGATCTTGAAGCAGCGAAAAAACACTCCCTGCTCAAGTCTCATGGCTACGAGGTTGCCATCGCGCTGGAGTCCTGAGAATGACAAAACAACGTATTTTTGTTGCCGGTCATCGCGGAATGGTGGGTTCCGCGATTGCACGCCAGCTGGAGCAGCGCGGTGACGTAGAGGTGATTGTCCGCACCCGCGACGAGCTGAACCTGCTCGACAGCGGCGCGGTGCAGGACTTCTTTGCCAACGAACGTATTGACCAGGTGTATCTGGCGGCGGCGAAGGTGGGCGGCATTGTCGCTAACAACACCTACCCGGCGGATTTCATCTACGAGAACATGATGATCGAGAGCAACATCATTCACGCGGCGCATCTGCACAACGTGAATAAGCTGCTGTTCCTCGGCTCATCCTGTATCTACCCGAAAATGGCGAAGCAGCCGATCGCCGAAAGCGAGCTGCTGCAGGGCACGCTGGAAGCGACCAACGAGCCGTACGCGATTGCCAAGATTGCCGGGATCAAGCTGTGCGAGTCCTACAACCGTCAGTACGGCCGCGACTATCGCTCGGTGATGCCGACCAACCTGTACGGGCCGCACGATAACTTCCACCCGAGCAACTCGCATGTGATCCCGGCGCTGCTGCGCCGCTTCCACGAGGCAACCGCCGAGAACGCGCCGGACGTGGTGGTGTGGGGCAGCGGTACGCCGATGCGCGAGTTCCTGCACGTGGACGATATGGCAGCCGCCAGCATTCACGTGATGGAGCTGGATCGCGAGGTGTGGCAGGAAAACACCGAGCCGATGCTGTCGCACATCAACGTCGGTACCGGCGTGGACTGCACCATCCGCGAGCTGGCGCAGACCATCGCCCAGGTGGTGGGCTACAAGGGCCGCGTGGTGTTTGACGCCACCAAGCCGGACGGTACGCCGCGCAAGCTGCTGGACGTCACCCGCCTGCATCAGCTGGGCTGGTATCACGAGGTATCACTGGAGCAGGGGCTGGCCAGCACCTACCAGTGGTTCCTCGAAAATCAGCACCGCTTCCGGGGGTAATGATGTTTTTAAGTCAGGAAGATTTTGCCACGGTAGTGCGTTCCACTCCGCTGATCTCAATTGATTTGATCGTGGAGAACGAACGCGGCGAGTTCTTGCTGGGGAAACGAACCAACCGCCCTGCTCAGGGCTACTGGTTCGTGCCCGGCGGGCGCGTGCAAAAGGATGAGGCGCTGGCAAATGCCTTTGAGCGCCTCACTCTGGCGGAACTGGGCCTGCAGCTGCCGATGGCGGCGGGCCAGTTTTACGGGGTCTGGCAGCACTTCTATGACGACAACTTTTCAGGCACCGGGTTCTCCACGCACTACATCGTGCTGGGGTTCCGCCTGAAGGTGAGTGAGGCAGACCTGCGTCTGCCTGATTCTCAGCATGACGACTACCGCTGGCTGACGCCAGAGGCGCTGCTGGCAAGCGACAACGTCCACGACAACAGTAGAGCGTATTTCCTCGCTGAGCGTCAGGCCGAGGTGCCGGGCCTATGAAGATCCTCGTCTATGGAATTAACTACTCGCCGGAGCTGACCGGTATCGGGAAATACACCGGCGAGATGGTCGAGTGGATGGCGAGCCAGGGACATGACGTGCGGGTCATTACCGCGCCGCCGTACTACCCGGAGTGGAAGGTGGGCGAGCGCTACTCAAGCTGGCGCTATCGCCGCGAAGAGGGCGCGGCGACCGTGTGGCGCTGCCCGCTCTACGTGCCGAAGCAGCCTTCGACGCTGAAGCGTTTACTTCACCTGGGCAGCTTTGCCCTGAGCAGCTTTTTCCCGCTGATGGCGCAGCGTCGCTGGAAGCCGGACCGCATTATCGGCGTGGTGCCGACGCTGTTTTGCACGCCGGGCATGCGCCTGCTGGGCAAACTCTCCGGCGCGCGCACCCTGCTGCACATTCAGGATTATGAAGTCGACGCCATGCTCGGCCTGGGGATGGCAGGCAAGGGCAAGGGCGGCAGGGTGGCGAAGCTCGCCAGCGCCTTTGAGCGCAGCGGGCTACACAACGTGGATTACGTCTCGACGATTTCGCGCTCGATGATGAATAAGGCCCAGGAGAAGGGCGTACCGGCCAGGAAGGTGATCTTCTTCCCGAACTGGTCCGAAGTGGCGCGCTTTCGCGACGTGGCTGAGCAAGACGCTCAGGCGCTGCGCGCCCAGCTCGGTTTGCCCGATGACCATAAAATCATTCTTTACTCGGGCAACATCGGCGAAAAACAGGGGCTGGAGAGCGTGATTGAAGCCGCGCACCAGCTCAGCAAACATGCCTGGACGTTTGTGATTGTCGGGCAGGGCGGCGGCAAAGCGCGGCTGGAGAAGCTGGCGCGCGAACGCGGCCTGACAAACGTGAAGTTCTTCCCGCTGCAGTCTTACGAGGCGCTGCCGGCGCTGCTGAAGATGGGCGACTGCCATCTGGTGGTGCAAAAGCGCGGCGCGGCGGACGCGGTGCTGCCCTCCAAGCTGACCAACATTCTGGCGGTGGGCGGGAACGCGGTGATTACGGCGGAAGCCGAAACCGAATTAGGCCAGCTGTGCAACAGCTATCCGGGGATCGCCGTATGCGTGGAGCCGGAATCGGTCTCTGCGCTGGTGGCCGGAATTGAGCAGGCACTCGCCATGCCAAAAGAGAACACGGTGGCACGTGAATATGCCGAACGCACCCTCGAGAAAGAGAACGTGCTGAGCCAATTTATTGCAGATATACGGGGATAAATCATGAGTCATACCACGTTGTATCCGGTTGTGATGGCAGGTGGCTCTGGTAGCCGGTTATGGCCGCTGTCCCGCGTGCTCTATCCAAAACAGTTCCTCTGCCTGAAAGGGGAGCTCACCATGCTGCAAACGACGGTCAACCGTCTGCAGGGCGTGGAGTGTGAAAGCCCGGTGGTGATTTGTAACGAACAACACCGCTTTATCGTTGCCGAGCAGCTGCGCCAGCTGAACAAACTGACAGAAAATATCATTCTGGAGCCTGCCGGACGTAATACCGCGCCCGCTATCGCCCTCGCGGCGCTGGCGGCAAAACGCAGCAGCCCGGACTGCGACCCCCTGATGCTGGTGCTGGCCGCAGACCACGTGATTCAGCAGGAAGATGCCTTCCGTGACGCGGTGCGCGCGGCGATCCCTTACGCCGACAGCGGCAAGCTGGTGACCTTCGGCATCGTGCCGGACCTGCCGGAAACCGGCTACGGCTATATTCGCCGTGGCGCAGTGACGCCGGGCGCGGGCGATAGCGTGGCCTTTGACGTCGCGCAGTTCGTCGAGAAGCCGAACCTGGAAACCGCCCAGGCCTATGTGGGCAGCGGCGAGTATTACTGGAACAGCGGCATGTTCCTGTTCCGCGCCGGTCGTTATCTTGAAGAGCTGGAAAAATATCGCCCCGACATTCTCAGCGCCTGTGAGAAAGCGATGGCGGTGGTGGACCCGGATCTCGATTTTATCCGCGTTGACGAGAAATCCTTCCTCGCCTGCCCGGAAGAGTCCATTGACTATGCGGTCATGGAACGCACGGCGGACGCCGTGGTGGTACCGATGGACGCGGGCTGGAGCGACGTGGGCTCATGGTCATCCCTGTGGGAGATCAGCGCTCACACCCCGGAGGGTAACGTCCACCACGGTGATGTGATTAGCCACAAAACGGAAAACAGCTACGTTTACGCCGAGTCCGGTCTGGTCACCACGGTGGGCGTGAAGGATCTGGTGGTCGTCCAGACCAAGGATGCCGTGCTGATTGCCGACCGTAACGCCGTGCAGGACGTTAAAAAAGTGGTGGAGCAGATCAAGGCCGACGGCCGTCACGAGCACCATATTCACCGCGAGGTGTACCGTCCGTGGGGCAAATATGACTCCATCGACTCCGGCGATCGCTATCAGGTAAAACGCATTACCGTGAAGCCGGGTGAAGGGCTCTCCGTGCAGATGCACCATCACCGCGCCGAGCACTGGGTTGTGGTGGCGGGCACCGCAAAAGTCACCATCGACGGTGAAATCAAACTGCTGGGTGAAAACGAGTCAATCTATATTCCGCTCGGGGCGACGCACTGCCTGGAAAACCCGGGGAAAATTCCGCTCGACTTAATTGAGGTGCGCTCCGGCTCGTATCTGGAGGAGGACGATATCGTTCGCTTCCAGGACCGCTACGGGCGGGTCTAGCGCCATCTTTAACGCCGGATGACGCTTCGCTTATCCGGCCTACGAATGAATAAAAACAATTTTGCCTGTTAATCGGGCGGGCCAACTGTTGCCTGAAAAAGGGGTCATCATGGAAAAGTTAACCTGTTTCAAAGCCTACGATATTCGCGGCAAGCTGGGCGAAGAGCTGAATGAAGACATCGCGTGGCGCATTGGCCGCGCGTACGGCGAGTATCTGAAGCCAAAAACCATCGTGCTTGGCGGCGACGTGCGTCTGACCAGCGAGTCCCTGAAGCTGGCCCTGGCAAAAGGGCTGCAGGACGCGGGCGTGGACGTGCTGGACATCGGCCTTTCCGGCACCGAAGAGATCTATTTTGCCACCTTCCACCTGGGCGTGGACGGCGGTATCGAAGTGACCGCCAGCCATAACCCGATGGACTACAACGGCATGAAGCTGGTGCGCAAGGGCGCGCGTCCGATCAGCGGCGATACCGGCCTGCGCGACGTGCAGCGCCTGGCGGAAGCCAACGACTTCCCGCCGGTGAACGAGGCGACGCGCGGCAGCTATAAGCAGATCGACCTGCAGAAAGAGTACATCGACCACCTGCTGGGCTACATCAACGTGGCGAACCTGAAGCCGCTGAAGCTGGTGATCAACTCTGGCAACGGCGCGGCGGGCCCGGTGGTGGATGCGCTGGAAGCCCGCTTTAAGGCGCTGAACGTGCCGGTCTCCTTCATCAAGGTGCATAACACCCCGGACGGTAACTTCCCGAACGGTATTCCAAACCCGCTGCTGCCGGAGTGCCGCGACGACACCCGCAACGCGGTGATCGCGCACGGTGCGGATATGGGCATCGCCTTTGACGGCGATTTCGACCGCTGCTTCCTGTTCGACGAGAAAGGCCAGTTCATCGAAGGCTACTACATCGTCGGCCTGCTGGCGGAAGCGTTCCTTGAGAAGAACCCCGGCGCGAAGATCATTCACGACCCGCGTCTCTCATGGAACACCGTTGATGTGGTCAGCGCCGCGGGCGGCGAGCCGGTGATGTCCAAAACCGGACACGCGTTTATTAAAGAGCGTATGCGCGAAGAAGACGCCATCTACGGCGGCGAGATGAGCGCCCACCACTACTTCCGCGACTTTGCCTACTGCGACAGCGGGATGATCCCGTGGCTGCTGGTGACCGAGCTGCTGTGCCTGAAAGGCCAGACGCTGGGCGAACTGGTGCGCGACCGCATGGCGGCCTTCCCGGCGAGCGGGGAGATTAACAGCAAGCTGGCGCAGCCTGCCGAGGCCATTGCCCGCGTGGAGCATCACTTCGCGATCCACGCCCTGGAAATCGACCGCACGGACGGCATCAGCATGTCGTTCCCGCAGTGGCGCTTTAACCTGCGCTCCTCCAATACCGAGCCGGTGGTGCGCCTGAACGTGGAATCCCGCGCCGATACCGCGCTGATGGAAGCCCGAACGAAGGACATTCTGGCGCTGTTGAATCAGTAATACGAAAACCTTACCCCTCACCCTAACCCTCTCCCCAGAGGGGAGAGGGAACTTGAACACCCTCTCCCCTTTGGGGAGAGGGCCGGGGTGAGGGGCGAGGGGTAAGGTTTTGAACTAAAGGAACAACGATGACGAATCTAAAAAAGCGCGACCGAGCGAGAACGAATGCATCGTTAATCTCTATGGTGCAGCGATTTTCTGATATCACCATCATGGTCGGCGGATTGTGGGCGGTGTGCTGGGTAAGCGGACAAGCCTTCCTCTACATGCACCTGCTGATGGCGTTAATCGCGCTGGTTGTGTTTCAGATGATCGGCGGAATGACCGACTTCTATCGTTCGTGGCGCGGCGTAAAAATTACCACCGAGCTGATGCTGCTGCTGCAGAACTGGACCCTGGCCCTGATTTTCAGCGCCGGGCTGGTGGCGTTTAGCCATGATTTTGATAACCGCCTGGTGACCTATCTGTGCTGGTATCTGTTGACCAGCGTCGGGATGGTGGTCTGCCGTTCTTTGATCCGCTTCGGTGCCGGCTGGCTTCGCAACCGGGGCTACAACACCCGCTACGTGGCCGTTGCCGGGGATTTGCCGGTAGGCCTGGTGCTGCTTGATAGCTTCCGCAAAGAGCCATGGTTAGGCTTTGAGGTGGTCGGGGTTTATCACGATGCCAAGCCGGGTGGCGTGCCTGCCGAGTGGGCGGGAAACTACGAACAGCTTATCGACGACGCGAAGGCCGGAAAAATTCACAACGTCTACATCGCCATGCAGATGAAAGACGAATCCCGGATTAAGAAACTGATGCGCGAGCTGGCGGATACCACCTGCTCGGTGATCCTCATCCCGGACGTTTTTACCTTCAACATCCTCCATTCGCGTATCGAAGAGGTGAACGGGGTTCCTGTCGTTCCGCTTTACGATACGCCGCTGTCCGGCTTCAACCGCGTGCTGAAGCGCGTGGAAGATATCGTGCTCTCCACGCTGATCCTGCTGCTTATCTCCCCGGTGCTGTGCTGCATTGCGCTGGCGGTAAAAATCACCTCGCCTGGCCCGGTCATTTTCCGCCAGACCCGCTACGGCATGGACGGCAAGCCGATTATGGTGTGGAAATTCCGCTCCATGAAGGTGATGGAAAACGACAAGGTGGTGACCCAGGCCACGCAGAACGATCCGCGCGTGACCCGCGTAGGCAACTTCCTGCGCCGTACCTCCCTGGACGAGCTGCCGCAGTTCATCAACGTATTTACCGGCGGGATGTCGATTGTCGGACCGCGTCCGCACGCCGTCGCCCATAACGAACAGTATCGCGCGCTGATTGAAGGCTACATGCTTCGCCACAAGGTGAAGCCGGGCATTACCGGCTGGGCGCAGATTAACGGCTGGCGCGGCGAGACCGACACCCTGGAAAAAATGGAAAAACGTATCGAGTTCGACCTGGAGTACATCCGTGAATGGAGCCTCTGGTTCGATATCAAAATTGTTTTTCTGACCGTCTTCAAAGGCTTCGTGAACAAAGCGGCGTACTAAGATGAGCTTACGTGAAAAAACCATCAGCGGCGCGAAGTGGTCTGCCATGGCCACCATCGTCATCATTGGCCTGGGCCTGGTGCAGATGACCGTGCTGGCGCGCATTATCGATAACCACCAGTTCGGCCTGCTGACCGTTTCGCTGGTGATTATCGCGCTGGCCGATACGCTGTCTGATTTTGGTATCGCCAACTCGATTATCCAGCGCAAAGAGATCGGCCATCTTGAGCTGACCACGCTCTACTGGCTGAACGTCGGGTTAGGGGTCTTCGTGTTCGTGCTGGTGTTCCTGCTGAGCGATACCATTGCCCGCGTGCTGCACAACCCGGATCTGGCGCCGCTGATGCGCACGCTGTCGTTTGCCTTCGTGGTGATCCCGCACGGCCAGCAGTTCCGCGCGCTGATGCAAAAGGAGCTGGAGTTCAACAAGATCGGCATGATCGAGACCAGCGCCGTGCTGGCGGGCTTTACCTTCACCGTGGTCAGCGCCCACTTTTGGCCGCTGGCGATGACCGCCATTCTCGGTTACCTGGTGAACTCTGCCGTGCGCACGCTGCTCTTCGGCTACTTTGGCCGCAAAATTTACCGTCCGGGGCTGCATTTCTCGCTGGCCTCCGTGTCAACCAACCTGCGTTTTGGCGCGTGGCTGACCGCCGACAGCATCATCAACTACGTTAACACCAACCTCTCCACGCTGGTGCTGGCGCGTATTCTCGGCGCAAGCGTGGCGGGGGGCTACAACCTGGCCTACAACGTCGCGGTTGTCCCGCCGATGAAGCTGAACCCGATTATTACCCGCGTGCTGTTCCCGGCGTTCGCCAAGATTCAGGACGACACCGAGAAGCTGCGCGTCAACTTCTACAAGCTGCTTTCCGTCGTGGGGATCATCAACTTCCCGGTGCTGCTGGGGCTGATGGTGGTCTCCAGCAACTTCGTGCCGCTGGTGTTTGGCGAAAAGTGGAACAGCATCGTGCCGATCCTGCAGCTGCTGTGCGTGGTGGGGCTGCTGCGCTCCGTGGGGAACCCGATTGGTTCCCTGCTGATGGCAAAAGCCCGCGTCGATATCAGCTTTAAGTTCAACGTCTTTAAAACCTTTCTGTTTATCCCGGCGATCCTCGTGGGCGGGCATATGGCGGGCGCAATTGGCGTCACCCTCGGCTTCCTGCTGGTGCAGATCGTCAACACCGTGCTGAGCTATTTTGTGATGATCAAGCCGGTGCTGGGCTCCAGCTACCGTCAGTACATCCTGAGCCTGTGGCTGCCGTTTTATCTCTCTTTACCGACGCTTGCCGTGAGCTACGGCCTGGGCGTCGTGCTCGGCGGCCACCTGCCGCTGGCGGCGCTGCTGGCGGTGCAGGTGGCCGCGGGCGCGCTGGCGTTCGGCGTGATGATTGTGCTGTCGCGCAACGCGCTGGTGGTCGAGATGAAGCGCCAGTTTTGCCGTAACGAAAAAATGAAAACGCTGCTTCGCGCAGGCTAACTCTTTAAGAGGCCATTATGAAATTACTTATCCTTGGCAACCATACCTGCGGCAACCGTGGCGACAGCGCCATTCTGCGCGGTTTATTGGATGCAATTAACACGCTTGAGCCTGAGACAGAAGTGGATGTAATGAGCCGCTACCCGGTCAGCTCATCCTGGTTACTGAACCGCCCGGTGATGGGCGACCCGCTCTACGGCCAGATGAAACAGCATAACAACGCTGCGGGCGTGATGGGCCGCGTGAAGAAGGTGCTGCGCCGTCGCTACCAGCACCAGGTGCTGCTCTCGCGCGTGACCGATACCGGCAAGCTGCGTAACATCGCGATTGCGCAGGGCTTTACCGATTTCGTGCGCCTGCTGTCGGGCTATGACGCCATCATTCAGGTCGGCGGCTCGTTCTTTGTCGATCTCTACGGCGTGCCGCAGTTCGAGCACGCGCTCTGCACCTTTATGGCGAAAAAGCCGCTGTTCATGATTGGGCACAGCGTTGGGCCATTCCAGGATCCGCAGTTTAACCAGCTGGCGAACTACGTATTCGGCCACTGTGATGCGCTGATCCTGCGCGAGTCCGTGAGCCTCGATCTCATGAAGCGCAGCGATATTGATACCTCAAAAGTTGAGCACGGGGTGGACACGGCCTGGCTGGTGGATCATCAGGACGATCGTTTCCAGGCGAGCTACGCGGTGCAGCACTGGCTGGACGTGGCGGCGAAAGAGAAAACGGTCGCCATCACCCTGCGCGAGCTTGCGCCGTTCGACAAGCGCCTCGGCACCACTCAGGCGGCCTACGAGAAGGCCTTCGCCGACGTGGTAAACCGCGTGCTGGACAGCGGCTACCAGGTGCTGGCGCTCTCTACCTGTACCGGTATTGACAGCTACAACAAGGATGACCGCATGGTGGCGCTCAATCTGCGCCACCTGGTCAACGACCCGTCGCGCTACCACGTGGTGATGGATGAACTTAACGACCTGGAAATGGGCAAGCTGCTTTCTGCCTGCGACCTGACCGTCGGCACCCGCCTGCACTCGGCCATTATCTCCATGAACTTCGGCACGCCGGCCATCGCCATCAACTACGAGCACAAATCTGCCGGCATCATGCAGCAGCTCGGCATGCCGGAAATGGCGGTGGATATCCGTCATCTGCTGGACGGATCGCTTGGCGCTATGGTCGGCGACACGCTGGGACAGCTGCCTGCGATTAACGAGCGCCTGGCCGTGGCGGTGAAAGCCGAGCGCGAAAAAGGGATTGGGATGGTGAAATCCGTACTCGACCGCGTCGGGGAGGGGAAATGAAGGTTGGTTTCTTCTTACTCAAATTTCCGCTGTCGTCAGAAACCTTCGTGCTGAACCAAATCACCGCGTTTATCGATATGGGATACGACGTGGAGATTATCGCCCTGCAAAAGGGCGATACGCAGAACACCCACGCGGCGTATACCCAATACGGGCTTGAAGCGAAAACCCGCTGGCTGCAGGACGAGCCGGGCGGGCGTATGAACAAGCTGCGCTACCGCGCCAGCCAGACCCTGCGCGGGATCCACCGCGCCTCGACGTGGCGGGCGCTGAACGTCTCCCGCTACGGCGCGGAATCACGCAACCTGATCCTGTCGGCAATTTGCGGCCAAACGTCGCAGCCGTATCGTGCCGACGTGTTTATCGCCCACTTTGGCCCGGCGGGCGTCACGGCGGCAAAGCTGCGCGAGCTGGGCGTTATTGACGGCAAGATTGCGACCATCTTCCACGGCATCGACATCTCCAGCCGGGAAGTGCTGAACCACTATACGCCGGAATATCAGCAGCTCTTCCGACGCGGCGACATGATGCTGCCCATCAGCGAGCTCTGGGCCGGGCGCCTGAAAACCATGGGCTGCCCGAGCGAAAAAATTACCGTTTCGCGGATGGGCGTTGATATGGAGCGCTTTACCCAGCGTCCGGTGAAGGTGCCGGGTCAGCCGCTGCAGATTATCTCCGTCGCCCGCCTGACCGAGAAAAAAGGGCTGCACGTGGCTATCGAAGCCTGCCGCCAGCTAAAAGAGCGCGGCGTAGATTTTCACTATCGCATTTTAGGTATCGGCCCGTGGGAGCGACGCCTGCGCACGCTGATTGAACAGTATCAGCTGGAAGGCTGCGTGGAGATGCCCGGCTTTAAGCCGAGCCACGAAGTGAAAGCGATGCTCGACGAGGCGGACGTTTTTCTGCTGCCGTCTGTGACCGGGTCCGATGGCGATATGGAAGGTATCCCGGTTGCGCTGATGGAGGCGATGGCGGTGGGTATTCCCGTGGTGTCTACGCTACACAGCGGCATACCGGAGCTGATAAGATCGGAACATTCCGGCTGGCTGGTACCTGAAAACAATGCGTTAGCCCTCGCGGACCGCCTGGCCGCCTTTAGCGACATCGACCAGCACGAGCTTGTGCCCGTGCTGCAAAATGCCCGACAAAAAGTCGAAGCCGATTTTAACCAGCAGGTGATCAATCGCCAGTTAGCGAGCCTGCTGCACACGCTGTAACGCCGAGGTTGTATGCTTAAAAAGATTACCCGACGCCGCTTTGTCTCTTCACTCTCCGTCCTGGCCGCTATGCCGCTGCTGTCGTCCCGCGCTGCGCGGGCGGGAGCCGGGAAGACCGTCTCCATTAATCAGTACAACAACAACGACTGGATCGCCGCCTTCAAGCAGGCGTTTACCGAGGCCGACACCGTTATTGTCCCCGCCGGCGTCGTCTGTGAAAACATCAATACCGGGATTTTTATCCCCGACGGTAAAACGCTTCTGATACGCGGCGGGCTCAAAGGCAACGGGCGAGGCCGGTTTGTGCTTCAGGAAGGGAGTAAAGTCGTCGGAGAGGGGGCAGGGCGCACCCACAATATCACTCTCGACGTGCGCGGATCTGACTGCGTGATTAAAGGGCTGGCGATGAGCGGCTTCGGCCCCGTCACGCAGATCTATATCGGTGGGAAAAAGCCGAGAGTGATGCGCAACCTGGTCATTGATAACATCAACGTTAGCCAGGCCAACTACGCCATTCTGCGTCAGGGCTTTCATAACCAGGTCGACGGGGCGCGTATCACCAACAGCAGGTTCAGCCACCTGCAGGGAGATGCCATCGAGTGGAACGTGGCCATCAACGACCGCAATATCCTGATTTCTGACCACGTCATCGACAACATCAACTGCACCAACGGCAAAATCAACTGGGGCATTGGCATTGGCCTTGCGGGAAGCACCTACGACAATGACTACCCGGAAAAGCAGACCGTGAAGAATTTCGTGGTGGCAAATATCACCGGCAGCAACTGTCGCCAGCTGGTCCACGTTGAAAACGGCAAACACTTTATTATCCGGAATATAAAAGCTAAGAATATTACACCCGATTTCAGCAAGAAGGCGGGAATAGACAACGCCACGGTAGCAATTTATGGCTGTGATAATTTCGTTATTGATAATGTCGATATGGTCAATAGTGCCGGAATGTTAATCGGTTACGGCGTGATTAAAGGTGATTATCTGTCGATACCACAGAACTTCAGGCTCAACGATATTCGCCTGGATAACCGACAGCTTGCCTATAAGCTGCGCGGAATACAGATTTCCTCGGGTAATGCCACGTCGTTTGTCGCCATCACAAACCTCGATATGCAGCGCGCGACGCTGGAACTGCACAACAAGCCTCAGCATCTTTTTATGCGCAATATCAACGTGATGCAGGAGTCGTCCGTGGGGCCGGCGCTGAAAATGAACTTCGACTTGCGAAAGGACGTGCGGGGCAAGTTTATGGCGAAAAACGAGACGCTGCTGTCGCTGGCAAACATCAAGGCGGTCAATGAAAAAGGGCAAAGCTCGGTGGATATTGACCGGGTGGATCAGCACGTTGTGAATACGGAGCGGCTGAATTTTGCGCTGCCGCAAAGATAATCATCGGCTGCCAATTTTGCGACGATTCCTGGTTGAATAACGTGATCTATTCAGATTACAACTACTGTAATTTGTGGTGCCTGGGCGTAACATGGATCCAGAATTACGGCAAATCATGCTGGCGAAAACAGGTTTAAAAGCTATAATTCGTCAACCATTTTAAGGTGGAAGATATAATGATTAATTTGAAAGCAGTCATTCCGGTAGCGGGTCTGGGCATGCATATGCTGCCAGCCACAAAGGCAATTCCAAAAGAGATGCTGCCGATTGTCGACAAGCCGATGATTCAGTACATCGTCGACGAGATTGTTGCTGCAGGGATCAAAGAAATCGTTCTGGTCACGCACTCGTCCAAGAATGCGGTAGAGAACCACTTCGACACCTCTTATGAACTCGAAGCGTTGCTTGAGCAGCGCGTTAAACGCCAGCTGCTGGCTGAGGTGCAGTCCATCTGTCCTCCAGGCGTAACCATCATGAACGTGCGTCAGGCGCAGCCGCTGGGTCTGGGCCACTCCATTCTGTGCGCTCGCCCGGTAGTGGGCGACAACCCGTTCATCGTCGTTCTGCCGGACATCATCATTGATACCGCGTCTGCGGATCCGCTGCGCTACAACCTGGCGGCAATGGTTGCTCGCTTTAATGAAACGGGCCGCAGCCAGGTGCTGGCGAAACGTATGGATGGCGATCTGTCCGAGTACTCCGTTATCCAGACCAAAGAGGCGCTGGAGACGGAAGGGCAGGTGAGCCGTATTGTCGAGTTCATCGAAAAACCCGATCAGCCACAAACGCTGGATTCCGATCTGATGGCGGTGGGCCGCTATGTCCTGAACGCGGATATTTGGGCCGAGCTGGAAAAAACCGAGCCGGGCGCCTGGGAACGTATTCAGCTGACCGATGCTATCGCCGAGCTGGCGAAAAAACAGTCCGTTGATGCCATGCTGATGACCGGTGACAGCTATGACTGTGGTAAAAAGCTGGGGTATATGCAGGCGTTTGTGAACTATGGGCTGCGCAACCTGAAGGAAGGGGCGAAGTTCAGAAGCCGCATTGAGAAGCTGCTGGCTAACGACTGATTTCCCTCTGTCTCTTTGATTAAGCGGCAGTTATCATTTGGTTATGGTGAACATAACCAAAATGGTAGCTGCCGTTTTTTGTTATTAATTCTAGCGATAACATGGAGTTATCTGATTCAAAAGTGGACTGATTTGTAACGATTTGTGCTTGTTTCCAGGTCCATTTAGGACGACAATTAACGCCAGTTTTTTGTCTGTAATCAGACCCCACAATCCATTTTCCAACTTTCGCTCAGTGCACTGGTAGCTGTTAAGCCAGGGGCGGTAGCGTGCAAAATTTCTGAAACCGTTATTATTAATCGGGTTTCAGAGCATCAATATCTCGATATACCCAACAGATGGAATAGCTAACGTGAAAATTCTTGTGACGGGCGGTGCCGGTTTTATCGGCTCAGCGGTGGTGCGACATATTATTAAAAATACCCAGGATGCGGTCGTCAATGTGGATAAACTGACGTACGCAGGTAACCTGGAGTCACTGACCGACGTCAATGATAGCGATCGCTATGTCTTTGAACATGCCGATATTTGTGATAAAGCGGCCATGGATCGCATTTTCGCCGAGCACAAACCGGATGCGGTGATGCACCTTGCGGCAGAAAGCCACGTTGACCGTTCTATTACCGGCCCCGCAGCGTTTATTGAAACTAACATTGTCGGCACCTACGTGCTGCTGGAAGCCGCACGAGCCTACTGGTCAACGCTGGATGACGCTGCGAAAAGCGCATTTCGCTTCCACCACATCTCTACTGACGAAGTGTACGGTGATTTACCTCATCCTGATGAACAGCCTGCCGCTGCTGAGCTGCCGCTGTTTACCGAAACCACGGCCTATGCGCCGAGCAGCCCGTACTCTGCGTCTAAAGCGTCCAGCGATCACCTCGTACGCGCATGGCTGCGTACCTACGGGTTCCCAACGATCGTCACCAACTGCTCAAATAACTATGGCCCGTATCACTTCCCGGAGAAGCTGATCCCGCTGGTGATTCTGAACGCGCTGGACGGCAAAGCGCTGCCAATTTACGGTAAAGGCGACCAGATCCGCGACTGGCTGTACGTCGAAGACCATGCTCGTGCGCTGTACACCGTGGTGACCCAGGGGCAACTGGGTGAGACTTACAACATCGGCGGCCATAACGAGAAGCAGAATCTGGACGTGGTGCACACCATTTGCGATCTGCTGGATGAAATCGTGCCGAAAGAAGGCTCCTATCGCGATCAGATTACCTACGTTGCTGACCGCCCGGGGCACGATCGTCGCTATGCGATTGATGCGCATAAAATTGGCGTTGAGCTGGGCTGGAAGCCGGAAGAGACGTTTGAAAGCGGGATCCGCAAAACGGTTGAGTGGTATCTGAGCAATCAGGATTGGGTTAATAACGTTAAAAGCGGTGCCTATAAAACCTGGATCGAGCAGAACTACGGAGAGCGTCAATAATGAACATTCTTCTGTTCGGCAAAACAGGGCAGGTCGGTTGGGAACTCCAGCGAGCACTCGCACCCTTAGGAAACCTGATTGCACTCGATGTGCACTCGAAAGAGTACTGCGGTGATTTCAGCAACCCGGAAGGCGTGGCTGAGACGGTACGGGCGATTAAGCCAGACGTGATCGTCAACGCCGCTGCGCATACTGCGGTCGATAAAGCTGAATCAGAGCAGGAATTCGCGCAGCTGCTCAACGCTACCAGCGTAGAGGCCATTGCGAAAGAAGCGGCGAAAATCGGTGCCTGGGTTGTTCACTACTCGACTGACTACGTGTTTCCCGGCGATGGCGAAACGCCATGGCGCGAAACGGATGCGACCGCACCTCTCAACGTGTATGGACGGACCAAGCTCGACGGTGAAAAAGCGCTCCAGAATCATTGTGCTAAGCATCTGATTTTCCGTACCAGCTGGGTATACGCCGGCAAGGGCAATAACTTTGCGAAAACGATGCTTCGCCTGGCGAAAGAGCGTAAAGAACTCTCCGTGATTAATGACCAGGTGGGTGCGCCAACGGGGGCCGAATTACTCGCAGACTGTACCGCGCATGCAATTCGTGTTGCGATGGTTAAACCCGAAGTGGCCGGTCTTTATCATTTGGTCGCGTCTGACACGACGACGTGGTACGACTATGCTGCGCTGGTATTCGATGAAGCCAGAAAGGCGGGAATGGAACTGGCAATTGAAAAGCTCAATGCCGTGCCGACAACCGCTTATCCTACACCTGCGCGTCGTCCGCAGAATTCGCGCTTAAACACTGAGAAATTCCAGCATAACTTTGGTCTGGTGCTGCCGGCCTGGGATGTTGGCGTTAAGCGCATGCTTGCTGAGCTTTTCACCGCTCAATCAATTTAAATTTTATAGAAATGCCCGGATTAGGGCATTTCGTGTTTATAGAGAAATTATAATGGCTACGCGTAAAGGTATTATTCTTGCTGGTGGATCCGGCACTCGTCTGTACCCTGTGACTATGGCAGTGAGTAAACAGCTGCTGCCTATTTACGATAAACCAATGATTTACTATCCGCTGTCAACGCTGATGTTGGCGGGCATCAAAGATATTCTCATCATTAGTACCCCGCAGGACACGCCGCGTTTTGAACAACTGCTCGGTGACGGTAGCCAGTGGGGCCTGAACCTCCAGTATAAAGTGCAGCCAAGCCCGGACGGTCTGGCACAGGCCTTTATTATTGGTGAAGAGTTCATTGGTGATGATAGCTGCGCGCTGGTTTTGGGCGATAACATTTTCTATGGTCATGATTTGCCTAAACAGCTCGAAGCAGCCCTGAATAAAGATGATGGTGCAACGGTATTTGCCTATCACGTTAACGACCCGGAGCGCTATGGCGTTGTGGAATTCGATAAAAACGGTACGGCCATCAGCCTGGAAGAAAAGCCGCTGGAGGCTAAGAGCAACTATGCGGTTACGGGCCTCTATTTCTACGATAACGATGTTGTCGAAATGGCTAAAAACCTCAAGCCTTCTGCTCGCGGTGAGCTGGAGATTACGGACATCAACCGTATCTACCTGGAGCAGGGACGCCTGTCGGTTGCCATGATGGGGCGCGGCTATGCCTGGCTGGATACCGGTACACACCAGAGCCTGATCGAGGCAAGTAACTTCATTGCGACTATTGAAGAGCGTCAGGGGCTAAAGGTTTCCTGTCCGGAAGAGATTGCGTATCGCAAAGGGTTTATTAATGCAGAGCAGGTGAAGAAGCTGGCTGAACCGTTGAAGAAAAATGCCTACGGGCAATACCTGCTGAAGATGATTAAAGGTTACTAAGTCATGAACGTTATTAAAACAGATATCCCGGATGTACTTATTTTTGAGCCAAAAGTTTTTGGTGACGAACGTGGTTTTTTCTTTGAGAGTTTCAGCCAGAAAGTATTCGAAGAGGCGGTAGGGCGTAAAGTTGAGTTTGTGCAGGATAACCACTCTAAATCCTGCAAGGGCGTGCTTCGCGGTTTACATTATCAACTGGACCCGTATGCGCAGGGCAAACTGGTGCGCTGTGTCGCCGGAGAAGTATTTGATGTTGCGGTTGATATTCGCAAATCCTCTCCGACTTTTGGTAAGTGGGTTGGAGTAAATCTTTCTGCTGAGAATAAACGCCAGTTGTGGATCCCTGAAGGGTTTGCTCATGGTTTTCTGGTGTTAAGTGAATCAGCGGAATTCTGCTATAAAACAACAAATTATTACCATCCCGAAAGTGAGGGGAGTATACATTGGGAGGATGAAAGTTTAAATATTTCTTGGCCTGATAAAACAAATATAAAGATTTCGGAAAAAGATAAAAAAGCTTCATCCTTCACTAGTTGCATGAATTTAATGTAATCATATAATGCCAAATTTAATTTTAAATAATAAATTTTTAAAAAGTGTAGCCATAGTTGCTTCCGGAACTGCACTGGCGCAGATTATTAATCTTGCTGCTATTCCCATCATTACACGTCTTTACGGTCCAGAAGCGTATGGAATGATGGGGAGTTTTATGTCGATTATTAATATTTTAATTCCCCTTTCTGCGTTGAGCTACCCAATTGCTGTGGTTTTACCAAGAAAAGATAACGTTTCTAATACAATTGTACGATTGAGTTTGACACTTGGTATTGCCACATCCAGTGTGGTTCTAATTGGTTTGATTTTGTATTCACTTATTACTGATAACTCCAATTTACAACTTTGGTATATAGTTGTAATCCCATTAACTATGCTTATCCTTCCACTTCAGCAAAGTGGGCAGCAGTGGCTAATAAGAAAAAAACAGTACCGCGCTATAGCTAAAGTGTCAGTCATTCAATCAGTTATAGTAAACACACTTAAAATATCCATCGGTGTACCATTACATGGTGTGAAGACCTTAGTAATTATAACGGCATTAGGATATTGGCTTCAGGCACTACAGTTTTTACACAACGCGAAAAAAAATGGATTAAATATATCAAACGGGCACTATTTAAGAAATTTGACAAGGGTAGGGCGAGTATATTCTGACTTCCCAATTTATAGAACTCCACAAGTTTTGATTAATGCTCTTTCACAAAGCTTACCGATTTTTGTGATTGGATTTTATTTCGGTTCAGCTGAAGTGGGTTACTTTAGTTTAGCTCAGACTATTCTGGGTGCTCCAGTGACGTTACTTACCGGTGCGCTAAGTAATGTGTTGTTTCCTAAAATCACACAGAAAATTAATGATAAAGAGCTAATAAGTCCATTAATCAAAAAATCATTCTTAGGGCTTCTTATTTTATCAACATTGATATATTTAGTTGTTATGCTATTTGGTCCGCAATTGTTCTCATTTATATTTGGTAGTAAATGGGAGGCTGGAGGGGATTATGGACGTTGGATGGCTCTATATTGTATTTTCTGGCTTTCCGCTCGACCAGCTATAGATGCTATTCCCGCATTGAAGATTCAACGCGAATTTCTAATATATGAAATATGTTCACTTGCCCTACGGTTTATAGGATTAATTGTTGGAGTATACGTATTTGGCTATAGCATTTATGCGATGATTATATATTCAATAATAAATGCCTTATGTTATTTTTCTTTATCATTGTTTGTATTATGGAAATCTAAAAAATATGAGCAAAACTTATCAAAATCACATTATTAGAGATGAGAGAGTACATGTGCAAAGAGCCACTAATTTAAAATCCACAAACGAGCTTATAATAAATTTTATTTTTGGGTTATGCATTTTTGCTACTTCTTTCCGTATACTAATTGTTGCTGTTGTTTTATTAGCCATAAGTGCATTATGGATGTTGTTGACTTTAAAAGCACCACTAAAAACCTTCGCTATAATTGGTTTAGTATTGCTATTTTTATTTTCCTATTATTTTTTAGGTTTGGCTCATTATGAGAGAGGGCCAGAAAAATTTACTAATGCATTTTCTCTAATATTGTTATCTTTTATATTTTTCTTCATCTTGGGTTATAAAGAAAGAAGTGAAGATAAAATTAAATGGTTAAACTATTTTTCACTTTGTAGTATTAGTTATGTCTTAATCGTCTGTGTTTATAGTATGTCGAAAGGCTATCCAGGATACAATCTTGTTTACGACCCAATTAATCGGAGTGAAGAAAATTCACCATTATATGCACTTCAATTAGTACTTTTTACTATTGCTTATGTCAATTTTAATTGGTCAAGAAAGAGTAGGTTATTCAATATAATATTAACGGTTGTTGCAACCATTTTTAGTGTATTTTATCTTGGCTCTAGAGCAGCCTTTTTTCTCTTAGTAATTTTTTGGGCCTTGAAATTTATTTTCAAGAAAAAAAACGTACTACCTATGTTATTGGTTGTATTCATCATTTCGCCAATAATTATTATCTTAATAAGTAACTACGACTTCACCGGCTCATTTAACTTTGGTGGTTTTTCTGAACGGGGTCTAGATAGCCCAAGGTTCAGTATGTTCATCTACGGTGTATCGCATTTTTTAGATTATCCAGTTGGTGGACTGAAGGTACATGCAGACGGTTATACCGGCATATGGTTCCATAATATGTTATTAGACATAGTTCGTGTGTCCGGTTTTTATGTAATGTTTTTATGGATGTTTATCCTCAGTATTACTACCTATTTTTTAATTAAAAATAAAAATAAATCATACCTTATACTTTTTATTATAATAAACATTGCCTTCATGCAGGATTTGGCATTCGATGGATTTTTTAATCTTATGGCATTAGAATTTTATCTGATTGGAGCATCATTATTTAGGGGACGAGATTCTTATGTTTGAGAAAATACTATTCATAAATGAGTCGCCAGTTTATGGCGGACATGAAGAGATGTTCTTGCGGCACCTCAGGGAAGTATCTAAAAGCAATTATCTTAAGATAATCTTGATTGTTAATGACAGAAACAAGCGTCTCATAGATGAGGTTAAGATTTTAGCTGGGAAAAGTAAAAACATTGGCCTCGAATTGATTCAACACCATTTTTTAGGGTTGCCGCTTAGACCGGTAACTAATTTTTTTTGCATAAGCGACTTCTATTGGCTATTCAAACAAATAAAACGAATTAAACCAGTTAAAATAGTTATAATCCAAGGAACAATAGAAATCGGTGGGTTATCTCTTTTTGCTGCAAGAGTCGCAGGGATATACACCTCTACATATCTTCCTATAACGAAAAAAAGCAAACACATTGGAGTTATGTTAGGAGGTTTCAGAGATTTTATTAATAAGCTGCTTTATTATCGCTTGCCACATCAAATTATTACTATTTCTGAATTTAATAAAAATGAATTAATAAATAATTTTGCGGTAGATAAATTCAAGATTCAGGTCGTTAAGAATTTCATTGATACACCATCCGACACAATTTCAGAGTTTAACCATCATAAAACTAATATTTTATTAATAATCGGAAGGATCGATCTCAATCAAAAAAGACAAGATCTTTTTCTCGATTGTTTTGTGAATAGCAGTTTATCAAACTCTTTTGAAGTTCATATAATTGGAGATGGAAATGATGCAGCATCTCAAGCCATTAGGGATAAATTCCGAGGGAAACATAATGTTGTTTTCTGTGGATGGTTATCGTCTGATGATGTTGCCAAACATATGTCTCAGTCCAAAGCTGTAATCATACCTTCCAAATTTGAAGGTGTACCGCTTGTTATGATTGAAGCCGTAAAATTAGGAAAAGTTGTCATAGCAAGTGACGTTGATGGGATGAAAGAATATTTACCCAAAGAATGGCTATTTAATGCGAATGAAATAAGTGATTCGTTAAGGGTTATCTCTCATTTAAAAGAAGAACCGACAAAATTAGAAAATCTAGTACCGGAAATACAAGCACAATTTCAAGATATGTTCGATCCGTTCGAGAATTCAAATGAATTTATGAAGTTAATTAATAGTAGAAATTAAATATGAAAATTCTTCTTGACTGCAGATTAATCAGCAACCGTCCCACTGGTATTTCAAGATACACAGAGAAAATGTTGGGCTATTATATTGAGAAATATGGTGTTGAAAATATCTGCGCACTAGTTAATGAATATAGTGATAAAATACAATGCAAACAAATCATTACTAGACTAAAACCATTTAATTTTGCGCATTGGTTAATTTTCCCATTGTGGTTAAAAAAACAAAGTTACAGTTGGATAATCAGTTTTCATTATTCAGGTTTGGCATACTCTCTAAAAAGTACCAAGTCTGTAATTACAGTGCACGATCTTATGTTTGAGTTAGTGCCTAATTTTTTCAATACCACTCTGAAAAAGCTTGTTGGTAAAATATATTATCGCATAATTGTTAAACAAAGCATTAAGAACTCAAATTTAACAATAAGTGTTTCTGAAACGACTCACGATGATATATTGCGGCTGTACAAATTCAAATCAAAAATAAGCGGGGAGGGGGTTTTTCTTCAGGCTGAATGTGATGCTAATATTTTAGCTAAACATAACTTAGTTTCGAAAGATTATTTCCTGTACATAGGAAATAATAGGCCACATAAAAACATTGATTTTCTGAAAAGTTGTTTTCAAGAATACAAAGCTTTATATAACAATGATACAAAGTTAGTATTAGTAGGCCATGCAGGTCAAAGTAAAAATGATATAATCTACACCGGGATATTGTCGGATGAGGAAATCGTTGGCTTGTATAAAAATGCAAAAGCATTTGTTTTCCCATCTAAATATGAAGGTTTTGGTTTGCCTATATTGGAGGCATTAGATAATAGATGCCCAGTCATAGCATCGGATATAGCTGCCTTCCGGGAGTTTTCAAACAATAATATAAGTTATTTCAAATTAAAAGATAAGGAGAAATTAATTGAATTATTTTCCTGTGATCATAAGTTTGATGATGCTGAGGCCCAGAAAATAATTAAGAAATATAGTTGGCCGCAGACTTATAAAAATTTAGATAATATTTTTGGTGATCTTATATGAAAGATTTGATTATCGTTCATGATTTCGATGGAAGACCGTATTTTAAAGCACTTGAAAAAAACTTCCGTTGCAAATTTGTCAATAGTAGACCGATTAGATTCCTTTTACGTGATATTATTAAAAAAAGGAGAATCACCAAAGATACAGTTGACTCACTATTATTTTTACTTTTCTTACCCTTTCATAAAGATAAAATTATAATTTTGGGTATGGCACCTTTTAATTTTAGATTATTCATCTATGGTTTACTTTGTCATCGCAATAAAGTTCTCTTACATTCTTCTTGGCATCTATGGATGGGGAAAACACCATTTTCATATGTAGAGTTTGTAAATAATTTTTTAAAAAAAATTTGGCATTTTTATCTTCGCCGTTTTGATAAGATAATTGCTGTAACCGCAGCAACTAAGAAGTCTATTTTGGATTTTTCGTATCCACTGTCATTAAATGTTGATGTTGTTCCGCACGTTGTTGATATTGAACCAATTTCTAAGTCTGATTTAGATAATAAGTGGAATACAAATAAAATTGAAGCGTTATTCGTAGGTAGATTAACCGCTGAAAAAGGCATTAAAGACATAATAGCTCTTTCAGATAAAATGCAAACGTCGCCCCTTAAAGATTTTCATATCACAATTGCAGGTAAGGGAAATCTTGTGAGTGAAGTGGTTGACGCTAGTAGAAATATTCCAGAGTTATATTATGCAGGTTATATCAATTCTCGAGAGAAACTTAGGGACCTTATGAGACAATCCCAGTTTTTTTTACTGCCCTCCAAAAAAATAAAAGGCTGGGAAGAGTTGTTTGGCTTAGTGATTGTTGAAGCCATGAGTCAAGGATGTGTTGTAATAGCCTCCAATCATATAGGGCCTGAAGAAATCATTGATGAAAACATTGATGGTATCCTTTGTGAAGAAAATGCCTTTGTAGATGTTACATTAAAAACGTTTAATCAATTTCATCTGGATAATGAATTTTATAGAGAGATTTCAGCTCGTGCACTTCATAAAAGCCAAAAGTATAATATGAAAAATATTTCACAAAAATGGTTGGAACTCTTAAACAATTTAGAAAGTTAAGGCTTTATATGAATGTTTTTATTAGTGTTGTTTCACATGGACACGCCGCTATAATTAAAGAGCTAGATTGCTTAGCTTCCCTTTCAACGATTTTTACAGTCGTAATTAAATGCAATAAAGCTGGTGATGCTGAAGCACTTGCTGATTATGCAAATAGCAAAAATATGTATATCATCAATGATGATTTTGGTCTGGGGTTCGGCAAAAACAATAACTATGTCTTTGAATATTGTCGAACCAAACTGAATATGAATAATGACGACTTTTTTATTGTTCTGAACCCAGATGTTAAAATTGAGATAAATGCTATACATAAATTGATCAAGTGGATGGTCGATGAAAATAATAAATTAGCCGCTATTAATTTATTCAAAAACTCTGACATGACAATTTATGATAATTCGGTAAGGAAGTTTCCTGGTTTTATTGATTTCTTGTCATCCTTCATGTTCAAAAAAAATAATGTTTTGTATAATAAAAACCAAATACTTCTCCCTACGGATGTTGATTGGGCTGCAGGCTCTTTTTTAGCATTCAAAGTTAGTCACTATGCATTGCTAAATGGTTTCTCTGACAGATATTTTATGTACTGTGAAGATATTGATATCTGCTATCGCTCACATCTGTATAAGATTCCTGTGAGATATTATCCGGATGTTAAAGCTATTCATTTTGCAAAACACGCTAACAGAAGTATTTTCTCGAAGCATTTTCTCTGGCATGTGACTAGTATTATCAAGTTTCTATTATTTAGATATAACAACAAGGTGCAGAAATGATTATACCAGTAATAATGGCTGGAGGTAGTGGAACTCGTCTGTGGCCTTTATCTCGTTCACTTTTCCCAAAGCAGTTTCTTAACCTGTTTTCACAAGGTAGTTTGATTCAGAATACACTTAATCGGTTAAAAAATCATGATTATGGTCGTCCAATTATTATTACAAATGATGAATACCGTTTTTTGGTGCAAGAACAAATAAAGCATACTAAATACTCAAACTCACTGATTATCTTAGAGCCGGTCGCAAGAAATACTGCGCCTGCAATAGCAATCTCGGCATTCAGTGCTATGAGAAATGGAGAGGATCCTCTTTTACTCATAATGCCTTCAGATCATCTTATTAAAAATGAGATACAATTTTCAGAAATGATCCAAAAGGCACGTTTGTATGCTGAACAGGGTTATTTAGTTACCTTTGGTATCAAACCCACAACTCCAGAAACCGGATATGGATATATAAAATCTAGTGGTAGTGTTGGTGAAGGTGTCTACGAAATAGAGCGATTTGTTGAAAAGCCTAGCCTCGATAAAGCTATAGAATATATTTCCGATAATGATTATAGTTGGAATAGTGGTATTTTTCTTTTCAAAGCTTCCACATTTCTTGAGGAATTAAAAGCATTCCGACCACAAATCTATGATTCTTGTTTGGAATCCGTTAGTCTAGCCTCTACGGACCTTGGTTTTTTAAGAGTTGAGCCAAATAGTTTTACTAATTGCCCCTCTGATTCTATTGATTTTGCGGTAATGGAATTAACAACTAAAGGTCTTGTCATTCCTGTCGATATTGGGTGGAGTGACGTCGGTTCTTGGAGTGCACTGTGGGATGTTAGCAATAAAGATGAGAATAATAATGTCTCGAATGGTGATGTCTATCTAAATGAAACCTCAAATAGTTTAATCTACGCTAAGAATAAATTTGTTGCTTGTGTAGGTGTGGATGACATTATCGCGGTAGATACACCGGATGCTTTATTAATTGTTTCAAAGTCTAAAGTACAAAAGGTGAAGGATATTGTTAATCATCTTGTGATTAACAATAGGACTGAATATCAAAATCATAATGAACAATTTCGCCCCTGGGGCAGTCACGAACTTGTGAGTTCTGGCAGTAAATATAATATTAAGCGCGTTGTTATTAAGCCCGGCCACAGTAGTTCGGAACAAATTCATTATAATAGGGCAGAACATTGGATCGTACTTTCCGGGACAGCTCTTGTAAAGTGTGGTGAGGATGTTAAAACAGTCAAAGAAAATGAATCCACTTTCATTCCAGCAGGAATGAAACATAATTTTTCCAATCCAGGAAAGATTGATTTGGAAATTATAGAAGTACAAACGGGTCCATACCTAGCAGACGACGATATTTATAGGAATTGATTTTCATAATGCAAAAGTTAACCTGTTTTAAAGCCTACGATATTCGCGGCAAGCTGGGCGAAGAGCTGAATGAAGACATTGCGTGGCGCATTGGCCGCGCGTACGGCGAGTATCTGAAGCCAAAAACCATCGTGCTGGGCGGCGACGTGCGTCTGACCAGCGAGTCCCTGAAGCTGGCCCTGGCAAAAGGGCTGCAGGACGCGGGCGTGGACGTGCTGGACATCGGCCTTTCCGGCACCGAAGAGATCTATTTTGCCACCTTCCACCTGGGCGTGGACGGCGGTATCGAAGTGACCGCCAGCCATAACCCGATGGACTACAACGGCATGAAGCTGGTGCGCAAGGGCGCGCGTCCTATCAGCGGCGATACCGGCCTGCGCGACGTGCAGCGCCTGGCGGAAGCCAACGACTTCCCGCCGGTGAACGAGGCGACGCGCGGCAGCTATAAGCAGATCGACCTGCAGAAAGAGTACATCGACCACCTGCTGGGCTACATCAACGTGGCGAACCTGAAGCCGCTGAAGCTGGTGATCAACTCTGGCAACGGCGCGGCGGGCCCGGTGGTGGATGCGCTGGAAGCCCGCTTTAAGGCGCTGAACGTGCCGGTCTCCTTCATCAAGGTGCATAACACCCCGGACGGTAACTTCCCGAACGGTATTCCAAACCCGCTGCTGCCGGAGTGCCGCGACGACACCCGCAACGCGGTGATCGCGCACGGTGCGGATATGGGCATCGCCTTTGACGGCGATTTCGACCGCTGCTTCCTGTTCGACGAGAAAGGCCAGTTCATCGAAGGCTACTACATCGTCGGCCTGCTGGCGGAAGCGTTCCTTGAGAAGAACCCCGGCGCGAAGATCATTCACGACCCGCGTCTCTCCTGGAACACCGTTGACGTGGTCAGCGCCGCGGGCGGCGAGCCGGTGATGTCTAAAACCGGTCACGCGTTTATTAAAGAGCGTATGCGCGAAGAAGACGCCATCTACGGCGGCGAGATGAGCGCCCACCACTACTTCCGCGACTTTGCCTACTGCGACAGCGGGATGATCCCGTGGCTGCTGGTGACCGAGCTGCTGTGCCTGAAAGGCCAGACGCTGGGTGAGCTGGTGCGCGACCGCATGGCGGCCTTCCCGGCGAGCGGGGAGATTAACAGCAAGCTGGCGCAGCCTGCCGAGGCCATTGCCCGCGTGGAGCATCACTTCGCGATCCACGCCCTGGAAATCGACCGCACGGACGGCATCAGCATGTCGTTCCCACAGTGGCGCTTTAACCTGCGCTCCTCCAATACCGAGCCGGTGGTGCGCCTGAACGTGGAATCCCGCGCCGATACCGCGCTGATGCAAGAAAAGACTCAGGAAATCCTTGATCTGCTTAGAAAGTGATAGTCTACGTCGGCATTTTTGCGAGACATGAATGTAGCATGAGTATGCAATAGGTGTGACATAGAGCAGCAAAAGCTATTCATATCCTCCGATCCTGAGTTAACATCAGAAAAACATATCAAGCCGCGCATTAGCCGCGGTGACCACACCTGACAGGAGTATGTAATGTCCAAGCAACAGATCGGCGTTGTCGGTATGGCAGTGATGGGGCGCAACCTGGCGCTCAACATCGAAAGCCGCGGTTATACCGTCTCCGTTTTCAACCGTTCCCGTGAAAAAACCGAAGAAGTGATTGCCGAGAACCCAGGCAAGAAACTGGTTCCTTTCTATACGGTTCAAGAGTTTGTTGAGTCCCTGGAAACGCCTCGTCGTATCCTGTTAATGGTGAAAGCGGGCGCAGGTACCGATGCAGCCATCGACTCCCTGAAGCCTTATCTCGATAAAGGCGACATTATCATTGATGGTGGTAACACCTTCTATCACGACACCATTCGTCGTAACCGTGAACTGTCTGCTGAAGGCTTTAACTTCATCGGTACCGGCGTATCCGGTGGTGAAGAGGGTGCACTGAAAGGTCCTTCTATCATGCCTGGCGGCCAGAAAGAAGCGTACGAACTGGTCGCTCCTATCCTGACTAAAATTGCAGCCGTTGCTGAAGACGGCGAGCCGTGCGTGACCTATATCGGTGCAGATGGTGCGGGCCACTATGTGAAGATGGTTCACAACGGCATCGAATACGGCGATATGCAGCTGATTGCCGAAGCCTACTCCCTGCTGAAAGGCGGCCTGAACCTCTCCAACGAAGAGCTTGCTGAGACCTTCACCGAGTGGAATAAAGGCGAGCTGAACAGCTACCTGATCGACATCACCAAAGATATCTTCACCAAGAAAGATGAAGACGGTAAATACCTGGTTGATGTGATTCTTGATGAAGCGGCGAACAAGGGCACCGGTAAATGGACCAGCCAGAGCTCTCTGGATCTGGGTGAGCCGCTGTCTCTGATCACTGAATCCGTATTCGCACGTTATATCTCCTCTCTGAAAGAGCAGCGCGTTGCCGCTTCGAAAGTGCTGTCCGGTCCTCAGGCCAAACCAGCCGGCGATAAGGCTGAATTCGTTGAGAAAGTTCGTCGTGCTCTGTACCTGGGTAAAATCGTCTCTTACGCACAGGGCTTCTCACAGCTGCGTGCCGCTTCAGACGAAAATAACTGGGATCTGAACTACGGCGAAATCGCGAAGATCTTCCGTGCTGGCTGCATCATTCGCGCCCAGTTCCTGCAAAAAATCACCGATGCCTACGCTGAAAATGCTGGCATCGCTAACCTGCTGCTTGCGCCGTACTTCAAGAAAATTGCGGACGAGTACCAGCAGGCGCTGCGTGACGTAGTGGCCTACGCTGTTCAGAACGGTATTCCGGTTCCTACCTTCTCTGCTGCAGTAGCGTACTACGACAGCTACCGTGCTGCCGTTCTGCCTGCAAACCTGATTCAGGCGCAGCGTGACTACTTCGGCGCGCATACCTACAAGCGTACTGATAAAGAGGGTGTGTTCCACACCGAATGGCTGGATTAATCTGATTTAACTCAGCCAGATATTAAAGCCCGGTGATGCTCACCGGGCTTTTTTTATCACGTATAAGCCCATCTGGACTTGCTTTGTCCAGTGAGTGCCATTCAACACCGCATAAACCACTGCATTAACTCGATTCCGCAGCCAGGCATTCGCCTTGACAGCCGCTCAACTTAAGAGGTAAAAACCTCAACAGTTGTTTATTGCGGTGGTGTGTATACGCCTCCAGAAACCTAAACTTGTAGAAGTTGAACGAATGAAAATAACAATCTCCGGAACAGGCTACGTAGGCCTGTCAAACGGTATCCTGATTGCGCAAAACCATGAAGTGGTTGCACTGGATATCGTTCAGTCAAAAGTAGACATGCTTAACCAGAAGCAATCTCCAATCGCTGATAAAGAGATCGAAGAGTATCTGTCTAACAAGCCTCTGAACTTCCGCGCGACGACTGATAAAGAAGATGCCTATCGTGATGCAGATTTCGTTATCATCGCCACCCCTACTGATTACGACCCTAAAACCAACTACTTCAACACCTCAACCGTAGAAGCGGTGATCAAAGACGTTGTTGCAATTAACCCTAATGCGGTAATGATCATCAAGTCGACCATTCCGGTCGGTTTCACCAAATCCATCAAAGAAGAGTTGGGTATTGATAATGTCTTCTTCTCGCCGGAGTTCCTGCGCGAGGGCAGGGCGTTATACGATAACCTGCACCCGTCCCGTATCGTTATTGGTGAGCGTTCTGAACGTGCCGAACGTTTTGCCGCGCTTCTTCAGGAAGGCGCAATCAAGAAAGATATCCCGGTGCTGTTTACTGACTCCACTGAAGCGGAGGCCATTAAGCTTTTCGCCAATACCTATCTTGCAATGCGCGTTGCCTATTTCAACGAGCTGGACAGCTATGCAGAGAGTCTGGGCCTGAACACCCGCCAGATCATCGAAGGCGTATGCCTCGATCCGCGTATCGGCAACCATTACAACAATCCGTCGTTTGGCTACGGCGGCTATTGCCTGCCAAAAGATACCAAGCAGCTGCTGGCAAACTATCAGGCCGTGCCAAACAACCTGATTTCGGCGATTGTGGATGCCAACCGCACGCGTAAAGACTTCATCTCAGATTCCATTCTGGCGCGTCAGCCGAAGGTGGTGGGTGTCTATCGTCTGATCATGAAGAGCGGGTCTGATAACTTCCGCGCCTCTTCCATTCAGGGGATCATGAAGCGTATTAAGGCTAAAGGCGTGCAGGTCATTATCTATGAACCGGCAATGCAGGAAGACGAGTTCTTCCACTCTCGCGTCGTTCGCGATCTGGATGCCTTCAAGAAAGAAGCGGATGTGATTATCTCGAACCGTATGGCCGAAGAGCTGGCGGACGTTGAGGCTAAAGTCTATACCCGCGATCTGTTTGGTAGCGACTGATTCTCAAATGAGCGTCAATAAAAAACCCGGCGAGTTGCCGGGTTTTTTGTTTTAAACCTTATAGAAATTGCGGTACCAGTCTACAAAGTTCTTGACCCCGTCTTTGACTGAGGTCTGAGGTTTGAATCCGATGACGTCATAAAGCGCTTGGGTATCTGCGCTGGTTTCCAGCACATCGCCCGGCTGGATAGGCATCATGTTTTTCTCTGCCTCTTTCCCGAGCGCCTCTTCCAGAGCGGTAATGTAATCCATCAGTTCTACAGGGGAACTGTTACCGATGTTGTAAACGCGATACGGCGCGGAGCTGGTGGCAGGTGAGCCTGTCTCAACGGTCCAGTCCGCATCGGCCTGAGGAATAACATCCTGAAGGCGAATGATTGCCTCAGCGATATCATCGATATAGGTGAAGTCACGCTTCATCTTGCCGTAGTTGTAGACGTCGATGCTCTTGCCTTCAATCATGGCCTTGGTGAACTTGAACAGCGCCATGTCCGGGCGTCCCCACGGACCGTATACCGTAAAGAAGCGCAGGCCGGTTGTAGGCAGATTGTAGAGATGTGAGTACGTGTGCGACATCAGCTCATTGGCTTTTTTGGTCGCCGCATACAGTGATACCGGATGGTCTACGGAGTCGTCAGTAGAGAACGGCATCTTGCGGTTAAGACCGTACACCGAGCTGGAGGAGGCATACAGCAGGTGCTGAACCTTGTTATGACGGCAGCCTTCCAGCACGTTGAGATGCCCGATAAGGTTAGCTTCCGCATAGGCGTGCGGATTGTCCAGCGAGTAACGTACGCCTGCCTGTGCGGCAAGATGAATGACGCGATCAAATTTCTCTTTGGCAAACAGCTCCGCCATGCCGGTGCGATCGGCCAGGTCCAGCTTATGGAAGGTAAAATTGCTGGATGACAGGAGGTCGAGGCGCGCTTGTTTAAGGCTAACGTCATAGTAGTCGTTCAGATTATCGATGCCGACAACAGAGTATCCTGCATCCAGTAACCGCTTGCTGACATGTGCGCCGATAAATCCCGCTGCGCCCGTAACCAGAAATTTCATAACTTCCCTCATACGCCATTCACATTTATGCACTTTGCATCACAATGGTGCCTATGATAGCGCGGCGGGCAGAAGTTACATAACCCATCTTTACGATATAACTCATCGGATTCCTATAGAAAAATCTGCAGCAACAGATACACTATGCAAACATCATTTTTTTTGCCCTTTATTTCTGTTAGGGATTGTATGACGCAGAACAACAATGACCTGGTCACTCGAAGCAATGACCCGGAGCAAATTGATTTACTTGATTTAGTGCTGCAGCTGTGGCGTGGGAAGTGGGTAATAGGGGCGTTTGTTGCTATTTTTATCGTATTAGCTGGCATATATATCACGGTTGCCAAAGAGAAATGGACGTCCTCGGCGATCATTGCCCAACCTGACGCAGCGCAAATCGCAACTTACTCCAACGCGCTCAATATCCTCTATGGAGGGGCTGCGCCATCTATGCTCGACATTCAAACTCGCGTGATTGGTCGTTTTAATTCATCTTTTTCGGCGCTAGCCCAGGCGCTTGAAAATCAGGAAGATCCTGAAAAATTGACCATAGAGCCTGCTGTTAAAGGACAATCATTACCCCTGTCCGTAACTTATCAAGGCGAATCTGCCGAAGCCGCACAAAAGCAGCTCGCACAGTACATCCAGCAGGTTGACGAGCAAACCGCAAAAGAGTTGACCCTCGATCTCAGAGACAACATCAAGCAGCAGATCACCACCCTGAACGACTCCCTGGAAAACCAGGAGAAGGTCTCTCAGGAGCAAAAAGATCTGCGCATCAAACAGATTACTGAGGCGCTTAAAAACGCTGAGGCGGCAAAAATCACCACGCCTCAGATTCAGCAAACCCAGGATGTGACGCAGGAAACCATGTTCCTGCTGGGCAGCGAAGCGCTGAAATCAATGATTGATAACGAAGCGTCTCGTCCGCTGGTTTTCTCTGGCGCTTACTACCAGACGAAACAAAACCTGCTGGACATCCAGAACCTGAACGTGAACCCGGATACCGTTCACGTTTACCGTTACGTGATGAAACCTGATCTTCCAATCCGTCGCGATAGCCCGAAAAAAGCCATTACGCTGATTCTTGCCGTACTGCTGGGCGGGATTATCGGTTCCGGTGTGGTACTGGGCCGTAACGCGCTGCGCAACTACAAGCCAAAAGCCTGATTCGCAGACAAAAAAAGACCGGGTTACCCCGGTCTTTTTTTATTTATGGCGCTTACGTAAATTCTCAATCACCGCCGTTAAATCCAGTTCCTGATCCTGCAGCAGCACCAGCAGGTGGTACATCAGGTCAGACGCCTCGTTAGTCAGCTCGTCCCGGTCATGTACCGTTGCGGCCAGCGCCGTCTCAACGCCTTCTTCACCCACCTTCTGCGCAATGCGCTTGGTTCCGCTGGCGTACAGCTTAGCGGTATACGAACTTTCCGGGTCAGCCGTTTTTCGTTCAGCCAGAAGTTGCTCAAGCTGGTAAAGGAACAGCCACTGGTGGCTCGCTTCGCCAAAGCAGCTGCTGGTGCCCCTATGGCAGGTTGGGCCTATCGGGTTGGCCAGCACCAGCAGGGTATCGTTATCACAGTCCGGCGTAATGCTGACCACGTTCAGGAAATGACCCGAGGTTTCGCCTTTGGTCCACAGGCGCCGTTTGGTGCGCGAGAAAAAGGTGACCTTGCCGCTGTCGAGCGTTTTCGCCAGCGCGTCCTGGTTCATATACCCCAGCATCAGCACTTCGCCGGAAACGGCATGTTGTACAACTACCGGCAGTAATCCGTCAGTTTTTTCCCAGTCCAGCTGCGCCTGTTGTTGCTCTGTTAACATACCCTTATCTCCACGCCCTGGTCTGCCAGGTACGTTTTTAACTCGCCAATATTGATAATCTGCTTGTGAAACACGGAGGCCGCCAGCGCGCCATCCACGTTCGCCTCGCGGAAGGCTTCCAGGAAGTGCTCCATGGTGCCCGCACCGCCGGATGCAATCAGCGGCACGTTGCACACCGCGCGTACTCTCTTCAGCTGCTCCAGGTCGTAGCCGTTACGCACGCCGTCCTGGTTCATCATGTTCAACACAATTTCACCCGCACCGCGCTTCTGCACTTCCTGCACCCAGTCCAGCGTCTCCCACTGGGTCACGCGGGTGCGGCTTTCGTTGCCGGTGTACTGGTTAACGTGGTACTTGCCCGTTGCCTCGTCAAACCAGGTGTCGATGCCGACCACAATACACTGGACGCCGAAACGGTCAGCCAGCCGGGTAATCAGCTCGGGTTCTGCAAGAGCAGGGGAGTTGATGGAAATTTTGTCGGCACCGAAGGAGAGGATTTTGGCCGCGTCGTCCGCGGATTTGATTCCACCCGCCACGCAGAACGGAATATCGATCACTTCTGCCACGCGTGCGACCCAGCTTTTGTCGACCACGCGTCCATCGCTGGAGGCGGTGATATCATAAAACACCAGCTCGTCGGCGCCTTCCTCGGCATAGCGTTTTGCCAGCGGGACGATGTCGCCAATGATCTCATGGTTGCGGAACTGCACGCCTTTCACCACCTGGCCGTCACGTACGTCCAGGCAAGGGATTATCCGTTTTGCCAGCATTGAATCGCCTCCGTCACAGTAAATTTTCCTTCCAGCAGGGCCCGCCCCACAATCACACCCTGAACGCCCGTACCGCACAGCGCGGCAACGTCGTCCAGATCGCCTATGCCGCCTGATGACTGGAAGGCCACCTGCGGATAACGCGCGCAGACCTCGTCATACAGCGAAACGTTAGAGCCAGCCAGCGTACCGTCGCGTGAGATGTCCGTACACAGCACGTGCTTCAGCCCAACGGGGAGATAAATATCGACCAGCGCTTCCAGCGTCACGCCGGAGTTTTCCTGCCAGCCGCTGACGGCAACCTGCTTGTTACCCTGCTCGTCGATGCGCACGTCCAGCGCAAGCACCAGTGCATCTGCGCCGAAGCGGCGGAACCAGCCTTTGACCATATCGGGATCTTTCACGGCGGTAGAGCCGACCACCACGCGCGCCACGCCCGCGTCCAGCAGGGCCGCAACGTCATCTTCCGTACGCACGCCGCCGCCAACCTGCACGGGTACATCCACGCCCGCGACCAGCTTTTTGAGCAGCGGTATCTGTCGTTTTGCCGGATCTTTCGCGCCGGTCAGGTCGACCAGGTGCAGCACCTCAGCGCCCTGCGCCGCGTAGTCCTGCAGGCGCGGCAGCGGGTCGTTACCGTAGTCGCGCTGCTGTCCGTAATCGCCCTGATGGAGACGAACAACCGTACCGTCAATTAAATCTAATGCGGGAATAATCATCACATCTCCAGGAAGTTTTTCAGCAGCTGTGCGCCTGCAGCGCCGGAGCGTTCCGGGTGAAACTGCACGCCGTAGAAGTTATCTTTCTGTACAGCCGCGGTAAACGCCTCGCCGTAGTTGCACTGGGCAATCGTGTCGGCATTTACCGGCATGGCGTAGCTGTGCACGAAGTAAAAGTACGCGCCGTCCTCGATTCCCTGGAACAGCCTGTTGCCCGCCTTGGGGTAGACGCGGTTCCAGCCCATGTGCGGAAGGGGCAGGCCGTGGTCGATCATTTTCGGCACGTCTTCGCCAATAATGCCCAGCAGGTCAACGCCGTTGCTCTCCTCGCTGCGGCGGCCCAGGATCTGCATGCCAAGGCAAATGCCCAGTACCGGCTGGGTACAGGCTTTGATCAGATCGACCAGCTCGCGTTCGCGAATCTGATCCATCGCGGCCTGCGCGGTTCCCACGCCCGGCAGGAACAGTTTGTCTGCGCGCAGCACCACGTCCGGGTCACGGCTGACCAACGGCTCGTAGCCGTGGCGGGCAATCGCCGATTTCACGGAGTTCAGGTTGGCGCATCCGGTATCCAGAATCACCACGTTCATCACAGCACTCCTTTCGACGAGGGCAGCGCGTCGCCTTCAACGCGGATCGCCTGGCGCAGGGTGCGGCCAAAGGCTTTAAACAGGCTCTCCACGCGGTGGTGGTCGTTTTTGCCTTTGGTTTTCAGGTGCAGCGTCAGGCCCATGGTGTAGGAAAGCGAACGGAAGAAGTGCTCCACCATTTCGGTGCTGAGATCCCCTACGCGCTGGTAGGTGAAGTCGGCTTTATATTCCAGGTGTGGACGACCGGAGATGTCCAGCGCGCAGCGCGCCAGGCACTCGTCCATCGGCAGCACAAAGCCAAAGCGGTTGATGCCGCGCTTGTCGCCGAGCGCCAGCTTCAGCGCTTCACCCAGCGCCAGGCCGGTATCTTCTACGGTGTGGTGATCGTCAATATAAAGGTCGCCTTTCACCGCGATTTCCATGCGGAACCCGCCGTGCGTGGAGATCTGGTCAAGCATGTGGTCGAAGAAGCCCACGCCGGTGTGGATCTTGCTGCTGCCTTCGCGGTCCAGCCAGACCTTCACGTCAATCTGCGTCTCTTTGGTGTTGCGCTCGACGTGCGAATAACGGTCGCGTCTGGTCAGCTGCTCGCCAATCTTCGCCCAGCTGAGGTCGCTGCTGCTGTAGCGCAGGCCCGCGATGCCCATGTTTTCGGCGAGGGTGATGTCGGTGGCGCGGTCGCCAATGACGTAGCTGTTGGCTTTATCCAGCGCTTCTTCCGCCAGATAGCGTTCGACCAGCTTCACCTTAGGTTTACGGCAGTCGCACTCGTCGGCCGGCAGGTGCGGGCAAATCAACACCTCATCAAACGTCACGCCCTGCGAGGTGAGGATCTGCATCATCAGGTTATGCGGGCCGTCAAAGTCTGCCTGCGGGAAGCTGCTGGTGCCCAGACCGTCCTGGTTGGTGATCATTACCAGCTTAAAGCCCGCGTTCTGCAGCTTGAGCAGCACCGGGATCACGTCGGGTTCAAAAGCCAGCTTGTCGAAACGATCGACCTGATAATCGGAGGGTGGCTCCGAAATGATGGTGCCGTCACGATCGATAAAGAGGTACTTCTGGCTCATACTTTCTCCGCTTTCAGGGCGTCAATGACGCGCTGGCTCTCTGCACGGGTGCCAATGGTAATGCGCAGGCAGCCGCTTAAGGATGGTTGTTTGTTTTGGTCACGTAAGATAATGCCCTGATCCCATAAAGATTTAAATACAGCGCTTGATGCGGTGAAACGCACCAGAATGTAGTTGGTTTCAGAGTCAAATACCTGCTCCACGCAGGCGATATCCTTCAGGGCGGTGAACAGATACTGACGCTCTTCGAGGATCTGCGCCACGCGCTCGCGCATCGCATTGATGCCCAGCGGGGCCAGCGCCTGAGCGGCAATGTCCGCGACCGGGGTTGAGAGCGGATACGGGGCGATCACTTTCAGCAGCAGGTCTATCACCTCTTTATTCGCCAGCGTAAAGCCGCAGCGCAGGCCTGCAAGGGCGAAGGCTTTTGACAGCGTGCGCAGCACGACAAGGTGCGGATACTCTTCAAGCCAGCCGGCAAGCGTCGCCTGCGGGCAGAACTCAATGTAGGCTTCATCAGCGACGACCAGCGCCTTGCCGCGCGTCAGCTCCAGCAGCGTACGAATGTCCTGCGGGTTGATAATCTGTCCGGTTGGGTTATTCGGGCTGCAGACAAACACCACCTTTACGCCGTCGAGGTTGTCGGCGATGCCCTGCAGATCCAGCTGCCAGTCTTCCAGCGCCTGCACGTTGCGGCATGCCACGCCGAAAGTTTCCGCGCTGACGCTGTACATGCCGTAGGTGGGCTGGCAGTACATTACCGCGTCTTTACCCGGCTCGCAGAAGGCGCGGATCAGCAGCTCAATGCCTTCATCTGCTCCACGGCTGACCAGCACCTGCTCTGTCTTCACGCCCGCGTACCGGGCGTAATTTTCGATTACCGCTTTAGGCTGGCACTCCGGATAGCGGTTCAGCGTCTGCTGCGACAGCTCAAACTGGACGGCTGTCGGAAACTCGTTGGCGTTCAGCCAGACGTCACCGTTGCCGCCAAGACGGCGCGCGGACTGATAGGGCGTCAGGCGACGGACATTTTCACGGGCCAGTTCTTCAATGCTCATGCTTGCTCCTTCAGGGCTGCAACGCGCAGCGTAACGGCGTTTTTGTGGGCGGTCAGACGTTCCGCGGCGGCCAGGGTTTCAATGGTGGACGCCAGTGAGGCAAACCCTTCGCGGGAGAGTTCCTGCACGGTCATGCGCTTCTGGAAGTCGGCCAGCCCGAGGCTTGAACAGGTAGAGGTGTAGCCATAGGTCGGCAGAACGTGGTTAGTGCCTGACGCGTAATCGCCCGCGGACTCCGGGGACCAGTCGCCCAGAAACACCGAGCCTGCGCTGGTGATGCTGTCCACCAGGTCACGCGCGCTGCGGGTCTGAATAATCAGGTGCTCCGGCCCGTACTGGTTGGAGATTGCAATACACTGCTCCAGGTCGCGCGCCACAATCAGGCGGCTGGCGGACAGCGCCTGGCGTGCGGTTTCGGCACGCGGCAGGTCGGCAAGCTGGCGCTCGACCGCTTCGCCTACGCGCTTCGCCATCTCCGCGTCCGGCGTCAGCAAAATCACCTGTGAGTCCGGCCCGTGTTCGGCCTGAGATAGCAGGTCGGAGGCCACAAAGTCCGGCGTTGCGCCGCTGTCTGCGATCACCAGCACTTCTGACGGCCCGGCGGGCATATCGATGGCCGCGCCGTCCAGACGCTGGCTAACCTGACGTTTGGCTTCGGTCACGTACGCATTGCCCGGGCCGAAAATTTTGTCGACCTTAGGGATGGATTCGGTGCCAAACGCCAGGGCGGAAATCGCCTGCGCGCCGCCCACGTTGTACACCTCCTGCACGCCGCAGAGTTTTGCCGCATACAGAATTTCATCGGCAATCGGCGGCGGGGAGCACAGCACCACTTTCCGGCAGCCGGCGATGCGCGCCGGGGTCGCCAGCATCAGAACCGTGGAGAACAGCGGGGCAGAACCGCCGGGGATATAGAGGCCGACGGAAGCCACCGGGCGCGTCACCTGCTGGCAGCGCACGCCGGGCAGCGTTTCCACATCGACCGTTTGCAACGTCTGCGCGGTGTGGAAGGTATCAATGTTTTTCACCGCGACGGCCATCGCCTGCTTGATCTCATCGCCGAGACGGTTTTCCGCTGCCGCGATTTCCTCTTCGGTGACCCTTAACGCGCCAACCTCGGTTTTATCAAACTTCGCGCTGTACTCGCGCAGCGCGTCGTCGCCGCGAGCTTTGACGTTATTGAGGATCTCAGCCACGGTGCGGGTGATGCTCTCTGAGGCGGAAATTGCCGGGCGCATCAGCAGCTCACGCTGCTGCGCGTCATTACAGGTATTCCAGTTGATGATTGTGTTAAAGCTCATGGCCGTTACTCCATCATCTTCTCAATTGGCAGCACCAGAATGGAGCTTGCACCCAGCGCCTTCAGTTTTTCCATGGTTTCCCAGAACAGGGTTTCGCTGCTCACCATGTGCATCGCCACGCGCTGCTGATCGCCTGCCAGCGGCAGAATAGTCGGGCGCTCGGCGCCGGGCAGCAGGGCAATGACTTCATCCAGACGCTCGGTAGGGGCGTGCATCATGATGTATTTGGATTCGCGCGCCTGAATAACGCCCTGAATACGGGTCAGCAGTCTGTCGATGAGCTGCTGTTTAGCATCGTCCATGTCGCCATCGCGCTGGATGAGGCACGCTTTAGAGCGGTAAATCACTTCCACTTCGCGCAGGCCGTTCGCTTCCAGCGTCGCGCCGGTGGAGACGAGGTCACAGATAGCGTCAGCCAGACCCGCGCGCGGGGCCACTTCAACAGAGCCGTTCAGCAGGCAGGATTTAAACTGCACGCCCTTTTGATCGAGGTAACGTTTCAACAGGTGAGGGTAGGAGGTGGCAATGCGCTTGCCATTCAGCGCCGCCGGGCCGTCCCAGGCTTCGTCTGCAGGGGTGGCCAGCGACAGGCGGCAGCCGCCGAAGTCCAGGCGACGCAGGGTAAAGTAGCGCGGGTCTTCGCCCTGAGCACGACGGGTCAGCAGCTCTTCTTCCAGTACGTTTTCGCCGATGATGCCAAGGTCAACGACGCCGTCCATCACCAGGCCCGGAATATCGTCATCACGTACGCGCAGAATATCGATAGGCATATTTTCAGCCAGGGCGATCAGGCGCTGGGTGTGCAGGTTGATTTTAATCCCGCAGCGGGCGAGCAGTTCGCGTGAATCGTCACTCAAACGGCCTGATTTTTGAATAGCTATGCGTAAACGTGAGTTATCTAACATTCTGTGTTCCTCGTTAACCTGTTTTAATCTGTCTGAATGCGGTCCAAAAAAAAGCCCCCGGAAGATGATCTTCCGGGGGCTTTCTCTTGCGTTCTCGCACCACTGGAAGATCCAAACGTCTTCCAGCACACATCGCCTGAAAGACTAGTCAGGATGATGGTGATGATGGTGGTTTTTAAATGGAACGCGTGTCATATAAATTCTCGTTGAATGCTTATGCATCTGATGTCTTTTAACCTAAACCACTTACACAACAGATTGCAAGGGCTTTTTGTGATCATTAATTCATTTCATATTCATGCTATGAATTGTGTGTTCTGTCGGGCTGGCGTAGCCTTAATACAGACGAGTAAGAGTCAGGAGAATGTGCATGAAAAAGGTCGCGATTGTCGGTTTAGGATGGTTAGGAATGCCGCTGGCGATGTCATTAGCCGCGAAAGGCTGGCAGGTGACCGGGAGCAAAACCACGGTGGACGGAGTGGAAGCGGCGCGCATGTGCGGGATTGAGGGCGTTGAGCTGCGCCTCGAACCTGAGCTGGTGTGCGATGCTGACGACCTCGATGCGCTAATGGACGTTGATGCCCTGGTGATTACCTTACCCGCGCGCCGCAGTGGACCGGGCGAGACGTTTTACCTGCAGGCCATGCAGGAGATTGTCGACAGCGCGCTGGCACACCATATCCCGCGGATTATTTTCACCAGCTCGACCTCGGTCTACGGCAACGTGGACGGGACGGTAAAGGAAAACAGCGAACGCCTTCCGGTCACCGCCAGCGGCCGGGTGCTGAAAGATCTGGAGGACTGGCTGCACAACCTGCCGGGCACTCAGGTGGATATTGTGCGTCTGGCCGGGCTGGTTGGGCCGGGGCGTCACCCCGGACGTTTCTTTGCCGGGAAATCTGCCCCGGATGGCCAACATGGCGTCAATCTTGTCCATCTGGATGATGTTGTTAGCGCAATTGAGCTGCTGCTGCAGGCTCCGAAGGGAGGGCACATCTATAATATATGTGCGCCTTCCCATCCGTCGCGAAATGTCTTCTATCCGTTGATGGCGCGCCAGCTCGGCCTGGCTCCGCCGGTATTCGCTGATGCTCAGGGGGCAGGCAAAGGCAAAATCATTGATGGCAATCGCATTTGCCATGAACTGGGATTTGAGTATCAGTATCCCGACCCGCTGGTCATGCCCATGGATTAACGCCATCAGCGGACACGATCGCGCACTGCGAGGGGGCGAAGATGAAACCGCTGCTGGATGTTCTGATTATCCTGGACGCGCTGGAAAAAGAGGGGAGCTTCGCCGCGGCCTCCGCGAAGCTCTACAAAACGCCTTCTGCGCTCAGCTATACCGTTCACAAGCTGGAGAGCGATCTCAACATTCAGCTTCTCGATCGTTCCGGCCACCGCGCGCGCTTCACCCGCACCGGGCAGATGCTGCTGGAAAAAGGGCGTGAGGTGCTTCACACCGTTCGCGAACTTGAGAAGCAGGCCGTAAAACTTCATCAGGGATGGGAAAACGAGCTGATTATTGGGGTGGATGATACCTTTCCCTTTTCGCTGCTGGCCCCCCTTATAGAGTCGTTTTATCAGCGCCACAGCGTGACGCGGCTGATTTTTATCAACGGCGTGCTGGGTGGGTCGTGGGATGCTCTGACGCAGGGCAGGGCGGACATTATTGTCGGGGCGCTGCATGAGCCGCCCCAGCTCAGTGATTACGGTTTCGCGCGCCTGGGCGTGCTGGAACAGGTTTTTGCCGTCGCGCCGCATCATCCGCTGGCAAACGAGCCGGAGCCTTTAAATCGACGGGTGATAAAAGGGCACCGCGCCATTGTCGTCGGAGACAGCTCCCGTCCGGAATGCGCCGTCTCTTCGCAGCTGCTCGATGAACAGGAAGCAATCACCGTTTTTGATTTTAAAACCAAGCTGGAGCTGCAAATCAGCGGGCTGGGATGCGGTTATCTTCCCCGCTATTTAGCCCAGCGTTTTATTGAAAGCGGCGCGCTGGTTGAGAAGCAGGTAATGTCACAAAACTGTAATGAACCGGTATGGGTTGGCTGGAACGAACAAACCGCCGGGCTTGCCAGCGCGTGGTGGCGGGATGAAATTTTAGCAAATAGTGCTATCGCCGCTGTTTACACTCAGGCGGATGTCGGTAAATCAACCGGTTAGTGAAATTAATTTATTGATGGCTTTCTCAATCTATTGCCTTTTGTATCAGGAATAGGGCAAAATGCCGCCGCTGCAAACAAATGAATAATCGACGATATAAAAGGCGTCGGTTATTTTTTTTTGCATGTACGAAACGAAACTAAAAATCCAAGAGGCCGGGCTTCGTACCGGATAGATATTTACTAAAATCCGACAGTTGTTGTCGCTGAGGAAGACTGAAAATGGGGCAATATTTCGCTTACGTGGCGGTTATCACCGTAAAGGAGATTAACCATGTCGCATAACGCAACTCCAAAAACCTCTCGCGTGGAATTACGTAAAACGCTTACGTTGATTCCGGTTGTCATGATGGGCCTGGCCTATATGCAACCGATGACGCTGTTCGATACATTCGGTATCGTATCAGGCCTCACTGACGGTCACGTTGCAACGGCGTACGCCTTTGCGCTGGTCGCTATCCTCTTTACAGCGCTGAGCTACGGTAAACTGGTTCGTCGTTTCCCGTCTGCAGGCTCTGCCTACACCTATGCTCAGAAATCTATTAGCCCTGCGGTTGGCTTTATGGTGGGCTGGTCATCTCTGCTGGACTACCTGTTCATGCCGATGATCAACATTCTGCTGGCAAAAATTTACTTCGAAGCGCTGGTGCCTTCTGTACCATCGTGGATCTTTGTTGTGGCGCTGGTGGCCTTTATGACCATCTCTAACCTGCGCAGCATCAAGACGGTTGCTAACTTCAACACCCTGATTGTTATCCTGCAGATGGGTATTGTTTCCGTTATTGTTGGCCTGATCATTTACGGCGTGATGCACGGTGAAGGCGCGGGTACGCTGACCAGCACCCGTCCGTTCTGGTCCGAAGGCGCGCACGTTGTGCCGATGATCACCGGTGCGACTATCCTGTGCTTCTCGTTCCTGGGCTTCGACGGCATCTCTTCTCTGTCTGAAGAGACCAAAGACGCCGAGCGCGTGATCCCGAAAGCGATTTTCCTGACCGCGCTGATTGGCGGCCTGATCTTTATCGGTGCCTCCTACTTCCTGCAGCTGTACTTCCCGGACATCTCTCGCTTTAAAGATCCGGACGCGTCTCAGCCTGAAATCATGCTGTACGTTGCGGGTAAAACCTTCCAGTGGGGCGTGCTGATCTTCTCCAGCGTGACCGTTCTGGCTTCCGGCATGGCGGCGCACGCGGGCGTTTCTCGCCTGATGTACGTGATGGGCCGTGACGGCGTGTTCCCGACCCGCTTCTTCGGCTACGTTCATCCGAAATGGCGTACTCCGGCGTGGAACGTGCTGCTGGTAGGCGCCATTGCGCTGCTGGCGATTAAATTCGACCTGGTAACGGCAACCGCGCTGATTAACTTCGGTGCGCTGGTGGCGTTTACCTTCGTTAACCTCTCGGTGATCTCTCAGTTCTGGATCCGCGAGAAGCGCAACAAGACGCTGAAAGACCACTTCAACTATCTGGTGCTGCCAGTGTGCGGTGCCCTGACGGTGGGCGCGCTGTGGATTAACCTGGAAGAGAGCTCTATGGTTCTGGGTCTGATCTGGGGTGCTATCGGTCTGATTTACCTGGCTTGCGTAACCAAAAGCTTCCGCAACCCGGTTCCTCAGTACGAAGACGTCGCGTAATATCAAGTCGGGTGGCGGCTACGCCTTACCCGACCTACAAAACCCGTAAGCCCGCGCCTGCGGGCAAAAAAAAGCCGGAGACATCGCCTCCGGCTTTTTTGTACCCATCACTCAGACAATTTCTTGCGCGTACTGGAACAGGGATTTCAACAGCGCCTGTTTCTCAGCATTCCCTTCATACTGGCCGTAGAGCATTTCCAGCTCCTGGGCATAGCTGCTAAGGAACTCTGGCGTAAAGACGTTACGACGATGCTGCAGCCAGCGCTCCTGCTCTGCTTCGTCCAGCGTGCCGGGATAGTTTCGCGCACGATAGTTAAATATCAATTTGTCGATGCGTTTATCCACGAAGGTGATATCCAGCGCCGGCAGGTTACGCGGCTCGGTTTGAAGAACGATGTTCATGGCCGCGCGGTCGGCATCGCTGAAAAAGCCGTTATAGAGCTGCGCATCGACATTTTCAGACGGCACAAACGGCTCGGCTTCGGCAAAGATAGCCACGACTTTCTCGCGCACCTGCGGGTGGTCGCGCAGCACCTTCAGATTATCCAGACAGTGCTGTCGGTTAATGCCGAGCCTGTCGGCATCTTCAGGACGCAGCGTGTTGGCCTGCGCCAGCACCGGGCATTTGTTGATATGCACCAGTTTGACCGGCACGGCGGGCAGGTCACCGAGTTCATTTTTTGGGGTATAGAGCCGCTCGCGCAGCGTATCGCTGTCGAGCTCCAGCAGCGGCGATATATCACCGGCGAGATCGACCATAATCACCGCGTTACGGTTATCGGGATGCCAGGCGAGCGGGGCGACCCAGCTGGTATTGCCGCGCCATGCGCCGAACATGCCGGAGATATGCACCAGCGGTTTCATCTGCGGCACGTCGATCAGGGTCGTCAGCTTCTGCTTGCTGCGGTGGCCCAGCAGGTACTCAAACAGGCGCGGCTGCGCCGTTTTGACCAGCTTCGCCATGGCGATAGTGGCGTAGACGTCCGCCATTGCGTCGTGGGCATTGCTGTGTTCGATGCCGTTTGCGCGCGTCAGGTGTTCCAGCCTGAAGCTCGTCAGCCCTTCCTCATTTTCCGGCCAGCTAATGCCCTCAGGGCGCAGCGCATAGCAGGCGCGCATGATGTCGAGTAAATCCCAGCGCGAGTTACGGTTCTGCCAGCTCCAGGCATAGGGATCGTAGAAGTTGCGGTAGAAGATATTACGCGTCACTTCATCGTCAAAACGGATGTTGTTGTAACCCACCACGCAGGTATTGGGAACGGTGAAGAGATCGTGGATACGGCGGGCGAACTCTGCCTCGTTAACCCCTTTGTCCCGCGCTTCCTGAGGGGTAATGCCCGTTACCATCACCGCGACGGGCTGCGGCAGATAGTCATCGGCGGGTTTGCAGTAAAACACCTCCGGTTCGCCAATGATGTTGAAGTCTTCATCGGTACGGATGGCGGCGAACTGCGCCGGTCGGTCCAGCGCCGGGTGGGTGCCAAAGGTTTCGTAATCGTGGAATAAAAATGTGGGACGCGCGGCAGAATCAGACACCAGTAATACCATCCTGTTAAAAAATGACGTCTCTATGGTAAACGATCGTGAGGGGCAGGCCGAATAAAAAGCGCCGGGAGGGATGAAATTTGCGAGGCGCATTCAGAGAAAAACCGGCGCGCTGTCACATTTTTTTGCAATTAAGGCAGGTAACGACATCAGAACTCCCGTAAAAAGGTCAACGATTTTTAATGACCTGAGGATATACCGTTGAAACGCCGTCTGTTTATTGCTGTTTCTTTACTCGCTTCGAGTATTTCATCCGCGCTGGCTGCTGACCCGTTGGATTTTTCCCCGCAGCCGCCGGCCATCCAGGCGGGCTCCTGGGTGCTAATGGATTACACCACGGGTCAGATCTTAACGGCGGGCAACGAACATCAACAGCGCAATCCGGCGAGCCTCACCAAGCTGATGACGGGCTACGTGGTTGACCGCGCCATCGACAGCCACCGAATTACGCCCGATGACATCGTTACCGTAGGCCGCGACGCGTGGGCCAAAGGCAACCCGGTTTTTGACGGATCTTCCCTGATGTTCCTGAAGGCGGGCGATCGCGTCTCTGTGCGAGACCTGAGCCGCGGCCTGATTGTTGACTCCGGCAACGACGCCTGCGTAGCGCTGGCCGATCACGTTGCGGGCGGTCAGCCGCAGTTCGTGAATATGATGAATGACTACGTGCAAAAATTGCACCTGCGCGATACCCACTTCGAAACGGTGCACGGGCTGGATGCGCCGGGACAACACAGCTCCGCCTACGATCTGGCCGTGCTTTCCCGTGCCATCATTCACGGCGAGCCTGAGTTCTACCATATGTACAGTGAGAAAAGCCTGACGTGGAACGGAATCACCCAGCAAAACCGTAACGGCCTGCTGTGGGATAAAACCATGAACGTGGACGGGCTTAAAACGGGGCACACCTCCGGGGCGGGCTTTAACCTGATTGCCTCCGCGGTGGACGGCCAGCGTCGGCTGATTGCGGTAGTGATGGGAGCCGATAGCCCGAAAGGGCGTGAAGATCAGGCCCGCAAGCTGCTGCACTGGGGACAGCAAAACTTCGATACGGTGCAGATCCTTCACAACGGTAAAAAAGTGGGAACCGAACGTATCTGGTACGGCGATAAAGAGCAGATCGAATTAGGAACGGATCAGGACTTCTGGCTGGCCTTACCAAAAGCAGAAGTGCCGAACATTAAGGCCAAATACGTGCTGGATAAAAAAGAGCTGGAAGCGCCGATTGCTGCCCACCAGCGGGTAGGCGAAATTCAGCTGTATGACCGCGACAAGGTGGTGGCCCACTGGCCGCTGGTTACCCTTGAAAGCGTTGATAAGGGCGGCCTTTTCTCCCGACTCGGTGATTATCTGCACCATAAACTCTAACCTTTTGGGGCAGACTGGCGGGGCTGCGAGTCTGCTCACATAATAAACACTCCTCGTTTGCTGATAATATGCAATCCACTTTATAGTGTATAAATACACAGTAATAAACGGAGGCAGCATGGACTACAGCATCAAGCAGCAACAGAAACGTAAAATCGCTGGCTTTCACCTCGTGGGGCCGTGGGAAAAAACGGTTAAGCAGGGTTTTGAACAGCTGGTCATGTGGGTCGATGGACGTCACATTCAGCCGCTGGAATGGGTGGCGGTCTACTACGATAACCCGGATGAAGTCCCGGCGGAGAAATTGCGCTGCGATACGGCAGTCACCGTTCCTGATGATTTTATCATCCCCGACAATAGCGAAGGGGTGATGATGACCGAAATTGCCGCCGGTGATTATGCCGTAGCGACAGCGCGCGTCGAAAATCATGACTTTGCCACGCCGTGGTACCAGTTCTTCAACTCCCTCCTGCAGGACAACAAATACCAGATGGCCCCCAAACCCTGCTTCGAGCGCTATCTCAACGATGGCAACGCGGAGGGCTACTGGGATATTGAAATGTATATCGCGGTAGAGCACAAAGCGGGTTAACCCTGTTAATGGTAGGTTTTTCAGCCGGGAACGATCCACCCGGCTGAAAACACAGTACAATTGTGGTTTGCCGTGTAGCTGGAGAGCGGGTGTGCGTCCCGACAAATCATTAACGCCGTTTGAAATTCGGCTGTATAAACATTACCGCGTGGTGCACGGGTGCCGCATTGCGCTGGCCTTTATTCTGACGTTTATCCTGGTGCGCCTGCTGGAAATCCCTGAAGGGACGTGGCCGCTGATCACGCTGGTGGTCATCATGGGGCCGATTTCGTTCTGGGGTAACGTTGTGCCGCGCGCCTTCGAGCGTATTGGCGGCACGGTTTTGGGCTCTGCATTAGGCCTGATTGCCCTGAAGCTGGAGCTGATCTCCTTCCCGGTGATGCTGCTGTGGTGCGCTGCGGCTATGTTCCTCTGCGGCTGGCTGGCGCTGGGGAAAAAGCCGTATCAGGCGCTGCTGATTGGCATCACGCTCGCGGTGGTGGTCGGCGCCCCGGCGGGCGACATGACGACCGCGCTGTGGCGAAGCGGTGATGTCATTCTTGGCTCATTGCTGGCAATGCTCTTCACCGGTATCTGGCCGCAGCGCGCGTTTCTGCACTGGCGCATTCAGATGGCGAACTACGTTACCGCGTTTAACCGGGTCTACCAGGCCGGATTTTCTCCTAACCTGGTTGAACGCCCGCGGCTGGAAAAGCATCTGCAGAAAATCCTTAATGACGTCGTCAAAATGCGCGGCCTGATTACGCCAGCCAGCAAAGAGACCCATATCCAGAAATCGATTTTTGAAGCCATTCAGACGGTGAGCCGAAATCTTGTTTGCATGCTTGAGCTGCAGATTAATGCCCACTGGGCGTCTCGCCCCAGCCATCTGCTGATGCTTAACGCGCACACGCTGAAAGAGACGCAGCAGATGACGCAGCAAACGCTGCTGACCATCGCCCACGCGCTGTATGAGGGTAACCCGCAGCCTATACTGGCGAACAGCGAACGTCTGACGGAGATTGTCGCGGAGCTGAAACAGCTGATGAACGAGCGGCAGGGCGATAACGTGGCGGAAACGCCGATCCACGGTTACGTCTGGCTAAGTATGGAGCTGGCGCGGCAGCTAGAGCTGTTGTCGCACCTTATTTGCCGCGCGCTGCGCAAATAAAAAGCAGCCATCTCCTTATGTGACGGCTGCTGCTTCGATTCAGCAGCAATTGGGGTTATGATAGCGTCAAACGATATACTCATTGTCATTCGCGACCGCTGTCAGTAAGGTTATTGTTACAACGGTTGCTTTAACGAATCCGAATCTCACATTATCAGGGGTGTAAAAATGGAAACTACCAAGCCTTCGTTCCAGGATGTTCTGGAGTTCGTCCGCCTGTTCCGCCGCAAAAACAAGCTGCAGCGTGAAATCCAGGACGTGGAGAAGAAGATCCGTGACAACCAGAAACGCGTTCTCCTGCTGGACAACCTGAGCGACTACATTAAGCCAGGCATGAGCGTTGAAGCTATTCAGGGCATCATTGCCAGCATGAAAAGCGATTACGAAGACCGCGTTGATGACTACATCATCAAAAACGCTGAGATCTCCAAAGAGCGTCGTGAGATCTCCAAAAAGCTGAAAGTGATGGGCGAAATCAAAAACGCTGAAGCAAAAGGCGAGTAATCGCAGCGATTGCAAACAAGGCTCTCTGGTGACAGAGGGCCTTTTTTATTTCCGGGAGTACAGGGTTCGAGGGTTTTTGCAGGTCGGGTAAGACGCAGTCGCCACCCGACAATCTTACAGAATGCAGAAAAGCAAAAAGCCCGCTTTAAAAGCAGGCTTTTTAAATTTGGCTCCTCTGACTGGACTCGAACCAGTGACATACGGATTAACAGTCCGCCGTTCTACCGACTGAACTACAGAGGAATCGGTGTGGAGGCTCATATTAACGGCGAAAAAAGTTTTGTCAAACCTGATCTTAGGGAAAAGCGATTGATTGCTGATTCTGTCGTCAGTTTGTTGTAAATCCAAACATATTTTTATGGAAAATACTTTGCAGGATGAGCATTTCTACCCCATCATTTGAAATGGAGTTTCAACTTTCTCGCTAAGGTCCATTTTGAACGTCACCGCCCCCTTACGCCAGGCGATCATGCGCACGCCCTGGTATGCAAAACGCAAAAGCTATCGTGTTCTGTTCTGGCGTGAAATCACCCCCCTAGCTGTGCCTATTTTTCTGGAGAACACCTGCGTCCTGCTGATGGGGGTGTTGAGTACCTTCCTGGTGAGCTGGCTCGGTAAAGAGGCGATGGCCGGCGTCGGGCTTGCGGACAGCTTTAACATGGTGGTGATGTCCTTCTTTGCCGCCATCGATCTGGGTACAACGGTGGTGGTGGCCTTCAGCCTCGGCAAGCTCGACCCCAAACGCGCCCGCGAGGCGGCACGCCAGTCGCTGATGATCATGACCGTGTTTTCGATAATCCTTGCTGCGGTCATCCATTACTACGGCAAAGAAATTATTGATATCGTCGCGGGTGAAGCGACGCCCGAGGTTAAGGACCTGGCGCTGACCTATCTGGAGATGACGGTGCTTAGCTATCCGGCGGCGGCTATCGCGCTGATTGGCAGCGGCGCGCTGCGCGGGGCGGGTAATACCAAAATTCCGTTGCTGATTAACGGCGGGATGAACATCCTCAACATTATCATCAGCAGCGTCCTGATTTACGGTGCATTTTCCTGGGACGGGCTGGGTTTCGTCGGGGCAGGGCTTGGGCTGACCATCTCTCGCTACATTGGTGCCGCGGCGATTATTGGGGTGCTGATGACCGGCATCACGCCTTCTCTGCGCCTGACGCTGAAAAGCTATTTCCGCCCCTTTAACTTCGCCATCATCTGGGAAGTTATGGGGATAGGGATCCCGGCCAGCATTGAATCGGTGCTGTTCAACGGCGGTAAGCTGCTGACGCAAATGTTTGTGGCCGGAATGGGTACAGACGTTATTGCCGGTAACTTTATCGCGTTTTCTATCGCGTCACTCATCAACCTGCCGGGCAACGCCCTCGGGTCGGCATCGACGATCATCACCGGTAAACGCCTCGGGAAAGGGCAGATAGCCCAGGCGGAGCGCCAGCTTAGGCATGTCTTCTGGCTCTCAACTATTGGCCTGACGGCGATTGCCTGGGGCACTGCGCCGTTTGCCGGGCTGATGGCCGCCTTCTATACCCATGAAGACGACGTAAAAGAGGTGGTGAAGATCCTCATCTGGCTTAACGCCGCGTTCATGCCGATTTGGGCAGCGTCCTGGGTGCTTCCCGCCGGTCTGAAAGGCGCCCGCGATGCCCGGTTTGCGATGTGGGTGTCAATGCTTGGCATGTGGGGCTGTCGCGTCGTAGCGGGCTATACGCTGGGGATCATGCTGGGAATGGGCGTCGTGGGCGTCTGGTTGGGGATGTTCCTCGACTGGGCGGTGCGCGGCGCGCTGTTCTACTGGCGCATGGTTAGCGGACGCTGGCTGTGGAAATATCCGCGGAAAAAGCCAGAGCCCGTCGCAGGGGAATCGACAGAATGCCTGACAAATGCGCGAAGTGGAGAATAAATCGGCAAACGATCGAAAAACTGCATTCTGCCTTTGACATCCTTGGGGAGCATCGATAATATGCGCCCCGTTCACACGATTCCTCTGTAGTTCAGTCGGTAGAACGGCGGACTGTTAATCCGTATGTCACTGGTTCGAGTCCAGTCAGAGGAGCCACATTTAAGAAGCCTGCTTTTAAAGCGGGCTTTTTGCTTTTCTGCATTCTGTAAGATTGCCGGGTAAGGCGAAGCCACCACCCGGCAAAAGCCGCACTATCCGTTCACACGTATCGGCGCCGTTGCCTCCTCCAGCCACTGTCGTGCATCGCTATCCACCCGCGGTAACAGCGCCTCGCGCACCTGTTGGTGATACGCATCCAGCCACTGTTTCTCCTGCTCGCTCAGCAGGTGCAGTTCCGCCTGGCTTAAATCAATCGGGATCAGCGTCAGCGAAGCAAACGCGCAGAACCCGGGACGGCTTTCCACAATCTCAACCTGGTTTTCAATACGAATCCCGTGGCTGCCGCCCAGGTAGTACCCCGGCTCAATCGTCATGATATTTCCCGCCACCAGCGGCCACGGATTCACCTTTTTGGCGATGCGATGCGGGTTTTCGTGGATCAACAGCTGGTGTCCTACGCCGTGCCCGGTGCCGTGATCGTAATCCAGCCCCATCTCCCACAGCGGACGACGCGCAAAAGCGTCCAGCTGATGTCCCTGGCTGCCGGACGGGAACTGCAGCGTAATCAGCGACAGGAAGCCCCTCAGCACGGCGGTGTAGTGCAGGCGCTGCTGCGGGTCGACCTTGCCCCAGGCCAGCGTGCGCGTGGCGTCGGTGGTGCCGTTGTGGTACTGACCGCCGGAGTCATTAAGATAAAAATGGTCATGGCCGAGAGGCTTGTTGCTGGCTTCGCTCGAATGATAGTGGCACATGGCCGCGTTGCTGGACGAGGCGGAAATGGTCGCAAAACTTTGCTCAATGAACCCGGGCTGCTGCTCGCGGAAGGCGAGCTGTTTTGCCTGCACCTCCAGCTCCGTCAGCGGCTCTCCTGCGGCGGCACGCAGGGGGACCTCACGGCTCAGCCAGGCGAGGAAATTCACCCACGCCGCGCCGTCCTGATGATGACATTCGCGGTAACCTGCCAGCTCAACCGGGTTTTTATTGGCCTTCATCAGGGTAATCGGGTCGGTCAGCCAGATAATCTCTCCCTGCGGCTCGATGGCAAAACGCAGCGCGACGGGCGCGGAATCGTTATCCACCATGACCCGCTTACCGCGTGAAAGCTGCTGGCAGCGTTCGATAAATGCGTCCTGCGGGGAAATGGTGAAGGCGTTGCGTACCCTGTCCGGCAGCGTGCCGAGCTTGTTATCGTTAACGAACCACTCAACGGAGCCGTCGCGGCTCAACAATGCAAACGACAGCGGAACCGGGCTGGTAGGGATGTCGGCGCCGCGCACGTTCAGTAGCCATGCGATGTTGTCCGGCAGCGTGACGGCAAGATAATCGGCATTGTTTTCTGCCAGTACTGCAGCAACGCGCTGACGCTTGTCGGCGCTGCTTTCTCCGCTGATTTCTACCGGCATTTCCCGAATAAGCCCGGCCGGAGGGGCTGGTCGATCGGTCCAAAGGCTGTCGAACGGAGAAGGACTCAGCGGCACCAGCTCGCACGGCGTCGCCGACAGCTGCGTAAACTCCGCATTGGTCATCAGCAGCGGGTCAAACCCGATGCGGGTTCCCGGCTCAACGTTTTGCTCAAGCCACTCCGCCAGCGGTTCGTTGTGCAGGTGATGGATCGCAATCTCGTCCATATTGACCTGAACGCGGGCCTGAACCTGGTAGCGTCCGTCAACGAAGAGCAGGGCTTTATCCTTCAGCACCAGCGCGAGGCCAGCCGATCCGTCAAAGCCCGTCAGCCAGGCCAGCTTTTCGTCATACGGCGCGCAGTACTCGCTCTGCCAGGCATCCGCGCGCGGGACGATCGTTCCGTCGAGACGGTTGGCTTCCAGCCACTGGCGCAGGGCGGTTAACGGTGATGAGGTGTACATGGTTTGTCCTTTTTATTTTTAGCGGAACGGCGGCTCGTTAAAGGTGCGCAGCTTGCGGGAGTGCAGCTTGTCGCCCTCGGCCCGCAGCAGATCGATGGCGCGAATGCCGATCTGCAGATGCTCGGATATCGCCCCTTCGTAGAACCGGTTGGCCTGACCGGGAAGCTTAATTTCGCCGTGCAGCGGCTTGTCGGATACGCACAGCAGCGTGCCGTAAGGGACGCGGAAGCGATAGCCCTGGGCGGCGATGGTGGCGCTCTCCATATCGATAGCCACCGCGCGGCTCAGGTTGAAGCGCAGGGCCGAGGCGGAGTAGCGCAGCTCCCAGTTGCGGTCATCGGTAGTGACGACGGTGCCGGTGCGCAGGCGCTGCTTAACCTCTTCCCCCGGCATGCCGCTCACCTCTTTGGTGGCGTCGTACAGCGCGCGCTGCACTTCGGCAATGCTTGGAATAGGAATATCCGGCGGCAGTACCGCGTCGAGCACATGGTCGTCGCGCAGGTAGGCGTGGGCCAGCACGTAATCCCCGATCAGCTGGCTTTCGCGCAGGCCGCCGCAGTGGCCAATCATCAGCCAGACGTCCGGGCGCAGCACGGCCAGGTGGTCGCAGATGGTTTTGGCGTTTGACGGACCCACGCCAATGTTGATAAGCGTAATCCCCTGGCCGTCGGCGGTGATCAGGTGCCAGGCGGGCATCTGGTGCTTCTTCCACGCCAGGTCGGAAATAGCCTGCTCCGGCGCTTCAGTTTCGGCGGTGATCCAGATCCCGCCCGCGCAGGAGAGGGCGATGTACGGACTGTCCGGATCGAGAATCTGGCTGCAGCCCCAGCGGACAAATTCGTCCACGTAGCGGGTGTAGTTGGTGAACAGCACAAACGGCTGAAAGTGCTCTGCGGGCGTACCGGTGTAGTGACGCAGGCGCGCCAGCGAGAAATCCACGCGGCGGGCGTCGAAATGCGACAGCGGCGAGAATTCCGCCGGATGATAAATCCCGTCCGCCGTCTCATCGCCAATCTGCGAGAGTTCGGTGGTCGGGAAGTGGCGCGTCAGCCCTGCGCTCATGGAGCGGTCAAGCGTCAGCGCTGAACCGTCAATCACGTACGGATAAGGGATCTCATGCAGCGACGGCTCAACGGCGATGTGCGCGCCGTAGTCCTGATACAGCAGGGTCAGCTGTTCTTCGAGGTACGGGCGGAACAGCGCAGGGCGGGTGACGGTGGTGCTGTAACAGCCTGAGTGGGTAAAGCGCGCGTAGGCGCGGGTTTTCGGCGTGGTGCTGGCGCTGCCGTCCCAGGTGACGGAGAGCGATGGATAAACAAAAAGGCCGTGACTCCTGGCCTTTTCGTCGGGAAGTTTCCCCGTTTCGATGTACTCACTGATGGCGCTGCGCAGCGCGTTGACGGACTGTTCGTACAGCGCGTCCAGTTTTTCCAGCGCCTGAGCCGGGGTCAGGCTGGAGCCCTTATTATTCATCTCTGTCTCCTTGTTCCACAGGTGTGTGACTCTACCCGATAGTATGTCACTCGCCTGTGAAACAAAAGTGAGGAGATCAGGGGTGGGCGGTCTCTTTCATAAACAGCGCCGTGGCGGCAGAGAGCAGGCAACCGGCCAGCAGATAAATCGCCACGCTGTGCCAGTTTCCGCCGGAGAAGGTGACCAGCGCGGCGGCGATAAACGGCGTAAACCCGCCGCCAACCACGCTGGCGACCTGATACCCCACGCCCGCGCCGCTGTAGCGATAGCTGGCGCCGAACAGCTCGGTAAACATCGGCTGCTGCACGCACACCACCATGTCGTGGGCGATGTTCGCCAGCATGATCGCGAAGAAGACGATCCAGAAGATTGACTGCGCCTCCAGGGCCATAAAGAACGGCCAGGCGCTGAGCGTGCCGATCAGTGCGCCGGTGATGTAAACGCGGCGGCGGCCAAACCGATCGGCCAGCCAGGCGAAGCAGGGTATGGTCAGGCAGCTTATCCCGCCGACCAGCAGGCCGATATTCAGGAACAGCTCGCGCGGCAGCCCGAGATTCTGCGTGGAATAGTTCAGGGCAAAGGCGGTGACGATATACATGGTCAGCAGCTCGCACAGGCGCAGGGCAATGATTTTCAGAAAAGCGCCAGGGTGTGTTGAAAGCGCTTCCATCACCGGAAGCCGCTTTTTGACTACCGGTTTTTCCTGCTGCTGTTTTTCGAATTCAGCGGACTCTTCCATGCCGTTGCGGATCCACAGCGCGGCGATGACCAGCACGATGCTAAAGATAAACGGAATACGCCAGCCCCAGCTCAGAAACTGCTCGTCGGTGGTGAGCTGGCTTATCAGCGACACCAGGCCGGTAGAGAGCAGCAGGCCCACGCCATAGCCCACCTGTACGCCGCTGCTGTAGAAGGCTTTCTTGTTTTTTGGCGCGCTCTCAACGGAGAGCAGCGCCGCGCCGCCCCATTCACCGCCGACGGCAAAGCCCTGAATTGCGCGCAGCGTCACCAGCAGCACCGGTGCCCACCAGCCGATAGAGGCAAACGAGGGCAAAATGCCGATAAGCGCAGTGGCGATGCCCATCATCCAGACGGTGAGCATCAGCATGCGCTTGCGGCCGAGGCGGTCGCCGAAGTGGCCGAATATCACGCCGCCCAGCGGGCGGAACAGAAAGCCGACGCCGAAGGTGGCAAACGCGGCGAGGGTGCCCATTGCCGGGCTGATCTGGGGGAAGAATTCGCGGTTAAACACCAGCGCGGCGGTAATGCCGTAGAGCAGAAAATCATACCAGTCGACGACGGCACCGGCGAAGCTGCCGAGCGCTGCACGGCGGGCACGACTGAGTGAAGGTGTCTCCTCGTTGGGACGATCGGAGATGAGGGTGGAGTCCATAGTTGTCCTGTCTGTACTGATTTTTAATTATTGGTATAAGAAAAGGTCACTCACATTGCGTCCGTCATATAAACGGAACGTATGAGACTACCGCGACAGAACGCCGGAGAAAACGTTTTTATCTTTCCGGAAGGCGCTTAATAAAAAAATTTCATCTCCACCTGCACCGATATAATTATGTTTGTTTGGCTCCGGTTAGTGCTGAATGGTTTACAGTAATAGTGACCGCTGCGTGACTTAAGCTGAGGGAATAACTATGCAACGCGCCTTTTCATCATTCTGGATTGTCCTGTTTTTATTCGTCGCACCGCTTCATGCGGAGCCCAAAGTCTATGGCGAACAGCGTATAAGCCGCTGGTGGGACAGCCTGACGGACGATATTTCGCAAACCTGGGAGCAGCCGGAACGTTACGATCTGTACCTGCCGTTCCTGAGCTGGCACGCCCGCTTTATGTATGACAAAGAGAAAACCGACAAATACAACGAAATGCCGTGGGGCGGCGGGCTGGGCGTATCCCGCTATAACGAAGAGGGGAACTGGAGCGCGCTCTTCGCCATGATGTTTAAAGATTCGCACAATGAATGGCAGCCGGCGATGGGCTACGGCTGGGAGAAAGGCTGGTACCTGGATAACGCCAAAGACTTCCGCCTGGGGCTGGGAGCCGCAGCGGGCATCACGGCGCGCGACGACTTCGCAAACTACGTGCCGCTGCCGTTTATCTTCCCGCTGTTCTCTGCCGGGTATAAGCGCGTCACCGTCCAGTTCACCTATATTCCCGGCACCTATAACAACGGCAACGTGCTCTTCGCCTGGCTGCGCCTGGGCTTCTAAAGGGTTATCACCTTTTTGGCCACCGCGTTAGACAGCACGAGCAGGGAGAACAGCACGGAAGTGATGAAGGTGAGCACGATCAGCGTTAGCTTTACGCCGAGAGAGGTCACCGGAATCAGCGCCGTCAGCAGGTGAAAAACCGAGTAGTGCACAATATAAACGCCGGTCATCGTTTTGCTGATGGCCGCCAGGATGGACTCTTTGAACTCGGCGTTGCGGCGAAAGCGCACGCCGTTTGCCGCAATCACCAGCGCAATAATCAGAATGTAGATCTGCGAGCCGGTGAGGATAAAGGCGTTTCTGTCCGCCTTGAACAGGGCGAAAAAGAAGTGGCGCTCGTAGAACCAGGTGAAGAGATAGATAAACGGGATGGCGACAACCGCCGCCCTGACCACATTTTTGCGGCTTATCCACTCCGCGATTTTGGGATCGCAGAACAGCTGCCCCGTCAGGTAAAACAGCAGCCACGTCCACAGGCGATACTGCGGCGAAAGCGACAGCACGTGGGTCTCAGGATAGATCGCTGAGAGCAGATCGTACCCGTATGAGAACAGCAGCAGGGCGGCGATCGCGCCGCAGAACAGGGTGCGCCGCTGGCTGAGCCATTCCACCGCCGGGTGGAAGGTATAAATTACGATAAAGGCGAACACGAACCATGGCTGGATCAAATACCCGCGCTGATACGGCTCCCACAGGTAGTAAATCGTAACCCAGAACAGAAAGACGATGATCAGGCTTTTGATTTTGCCCAGCTGCCAGCGGGTGCCGTGCCGGGACTGCCCGTCAAGATAGCCTGAGACCACAAAAAACAGCGGCGTGGCGATGGTCGATATAAAGGTTAAAAACCCCAGGATCCAGTGATAGTCATAATCATAGCGATCCCAGGTGTTGTAGATGGTGAAGAAGGTAACCGCCGTCATACAGCCCAGCGTCTTGATGATGTTCAGTCCTGTCGCATTCATTGTTGTTCCGCTTTGTCCTTACGATGGAAGCACGCATATATCACGGGAAGTACCAGCAGCGTCAGGATTGTAGCAAACCCAAGTCCAAACATAATCACAACGGCCATGCTCTGGAAGAAAACATCCAGCAGGAGGGGGGCGAGACCCAGTACGGTGGTGAACGCGGTGAGCAGGATAGGGCGCAGGCGCGAGGTGGCCGCGTAGATAATCGCCTCATGCTGATCTTTGTGCACTTTTTGCTGTTCGATCTCCTCCACCAGCACGATACCGTTACGGATTAGCATTCCGCTCAGGCTCAGCAGACCAATCAACGCCATAAAGCCAAACGGGATCCCGGTGAGTAAAAAGCCGGGCGTGACGCCGATCAGCGCCAGCGGCACGGTCAGCCAGATGGCGACGGCGTTTTTCACCGAGCTGAACATCAGCACCGTAATCACGAACATCACCAGATAGCCAATCGGCAGCGTGCTGAATACCCCCTGCTGCGCTTCGCTGGAGCTCTCAGCATCGCCTCCCCACTCAATGCTATAGCCGTGGGGCAGGGTGAGGGCGTCAATTTGCGGCTTCACGCGGGCGAGAATATCGCCAGACGTTTGCTGGCTCAGCGGGTCGGGATCGGACTGCACGGTCAGCACCCGCGAGCGGTCGCGGCGCAGAATAAGCGGATCCTCCCACTCCAGCGAGAAGCGGCTCACCACGTTGCTGAGCGGAATGTACTGCTGGCGCGTCTGGCTCCAGACCAGCACGTTATTAAGATGGTTAGCGTCAAGACGCTCGCTTTCCGGCGGGCGCACCACCACGGGCAGCAGGTCGCTCCCTTCCCGGTACAGCCCCGCCCGGCTGCCGGAGAAGTTCATCTCCAGCGCGTTATCGACATCCTGTTTATCCACCCCAAGCTCGCGTCCAAGTGCAGTCACGTACTGCGGGCGGATAACTTTGCTGCGGTTCTGCCAGTCGTTTCTGACGCTGTCGGTGGCCGGGTCGCGGCTCAGGATATCGTCGACCTGGCTGGCAATCAGGCGCAGTCGATCGGGGTCCGGTCCCTTAATGCGTACCTCAATGGCGCTATCTCCGGACGGGCCAAACATGACGCGTTTAGTGCTGGCATTGACCTGCGGGTAGTTGCGCGCAATGTACTCATCCACGTGGCGCGCCAGGGCCGAAATGTTGCGCTGGTCGTCCATCCTCACCATGATTTGCGCGTAGTTGCTGTACTGGCGCTGCCCGCTGTAGGTCAGAATAAACCGCATGCTCCCCTGGCCTATGGTCGAGACGGTGGTTTCAACGCCCGGCCGGCCGTTGAGGGTCTTTTCGATATCGCTGGTCATCTTCTCGGTCCATTTAATATCGGTACCGTAGGGTAACCAGAGGTCGACAAAGAAAATTGGCGTGTTGGACGAGGGGAAGAAGTTTTGCCGTACGGAGCCAAAGCCCCAGATGGCCGCCGCCAGCAGCGCCGCCATCACAACTAGCGTCGGCGCTTTACGGCGCAGCAGGGTATTAAGCAGGTGCTGGTAGAGGCGATAGAGCCGTTTGTCGTAGGGATCTGACTCGGCGGTTTTCTCGGGCTCGTCGTCGTTTTTAAACAGCCACCACTTGATCAGCACCGGGGTGATGGTGAGCGCGGAGAACCAGCTTAGCATCAGGGAAATCAGCAGCACCTGGAACAGCGATTTACAGTACTCGCCGGTGGAATCCTGGGACAGCCCGATAGGCGCAAACGCCAGGATCGCAATCACCGTCGCCCCCAGCAGCGGCAGGGCGGAGCGGCGGATGATGTAGTTAACGGCGGTTAACAGCGGAGAGCCCTGCTGGCGGGCAATCAGCACCCCTTCGACAATCACGATGGCGTTGTCCACCAGCATGCTGAGGGCGATAATCAGCGCCCCGAGCGAGATGCGCTGCAGCTCAATGCCCCACAGATACATAATCAGCAGCGTACCCAGCACGTTGAGCGCGAGGGAGAACGCGATGATGATCCCGCTGCGCACGCCCATGAAGATCAGCAGCACGCCGATGACGATGGCCAGCGCCATCAGGAAGTTAATGATAAAACCGTTAACGGAGTGGCCCACTTCGGCGGCCTGATCGTAAAACAGATCGATATGAATCCCCGCCGGTTTCTCCGCTGACATCTGGCTTAGCTTCGCCTCCAGCGCGTGGCCCACGTCGATAACGTTGACGCCGGGAATAAACGAGACGCCCATGGTGACGGCTTTCCTGCCGTTGGCGTGGTAGATACTGGCAGGGGATTCGTTTAGCCCACGCGAGAGGGTCGCGATGTCGCGCAGCCGCGTCGCCGCCCCGGTGCCGGACGGCGTGATAATCAGATCCGCCAGCTCGTCGATGTTCTCAAACTCGCCCGTCGGGTGCAGGCGGATAGACTCGGTCCCGGAGGTAATTTCTCCCGCGCTGGAGACCACGTTCAGCCTGCTGAGCAGGGCGGAAAGCTGGTTCAGCGTAATGCCGCGCGCGGCCATCTTGGTCAGCGAAATATCGATGTTTATCTGCTGGGTAATGGCGCCACCGATAGCCACTTTGCCCACGCCGGGCACCAGGACCAGCTCGCGGCGCAGCTGCTCGGCGTATCTCACCAGTTCAGGGTTGCTGAATTCGTCCCCGGAAATGGCGAAGAAAAAGCCGAACACGTCGCCAAAATCGTCATTCACGAAGGGCGTAACGACGCCGGGCGGGAACTGACGCGAGGCATCGCCAACCCGTCGGCGCAGCTCATCCCAAATTTGCGGCAGCTCGTTCGAATGATAGCGTGAGGCAATATTCACGGTGATTTGCGACAGGCCGTTGGAGGAGATTGAGCTGACGTTATCCAGATAGGGAAGCTGCTGTAGCGCATTCTCCAGCGGCAGCGTGACCTCTTCCTCAACCTGCTGCGCCGACGCGCCGGGATAATGGGTTATGACCACCGCGGTTTTGATGGTAAAGGCCGGATCTTCCAGCCTGCCAATATTCAGCAGCGCAAATATGCCGCCGACGCCGAGCAGCAGAATGGTCAGCCAGACGCGAATGGGGTTATTAATAAACTGGCGAGAGATGTCCATTACAGTCCCCGCTCGCGCGTCCAGATGCGCACCGGCTGGTTGGCGTGAAGCTCGCCAACGCCCGCCGCCACGACGCGTTCCCCTGCCTTCAGGCCGCTGGCGATCACCACGCCCTCGGTGCTCACTTGCCCCACGCTGACCTTGCGATCTTCCAGGTGAAGCGCATCGCCTTCGCCCACGACCACCCAGACGTGCGGCTCATTGCGCGGGCTGTTATTCGGATTGAAAACGGCCTCGACCGGCACTACCAGCGCCTGGCTGCCGGCACCGGCGGGAAGGTTCGTCAGGTTGATGGTTACCGTGCCGCTGACGCCGCCCACGGCGGGAAAGTCATCCGGCCGCGGCATAGTGAGGATCACCTGCCAGGTCAGCGTGTTGCTGTCGCTGCTGCCCGAATGCTCCTTGTAGACGGCGGTAAACTCGCGGTCCGGAAAGGCGTTAATCCTCACGACAGGGCGATACTGCGCGTTGCGGATATCGAGGGTTTTAAACAGGTTCTCTGGAATGTTGAACACCACGTCCAGCAGGTCGGTGCGGGTCAGAGTCGCAATCGGCTGACCGGCGGAAACAACCTGATGGTTGCGCACGTGCACGCTGGCCGCCGTCCCGCTAAAAGGGGCGACGAGCGTCATCTGGTTCAACTCTTCACGGGCAATTTGCAGCGCCGCATTCGCCGAGTCGCGGGTCGCCCGCTGAACGTCCATCTCGGCTTTTGAAATGGCCTGACGGCCCGCGAGCGTCTGGAAGCGATCGAACTGCCGTTGCGCCAACGTTGCGGCCGTCTGTCTGTCGTTAACCCGCTGCTGGGCCTCGCGGGCGTTCAGCCTGGCCAGCTGCTGCCCCTGCCTGATGGCGACACCCTGGCGGATATCGAGCGCTTCAATCTGCCCGGCGCGCTTAAACGCGAGGTCGGTGGCATCACCTGATTCAATACGTGCGGGGAAAACGCGCTGCTGTGCATTGCCGGGTGCAGTCACCTCCGCCACTTTAACCATTCGCGGCTGGGGGGCGTTTTGCTCCGGTTTCGGGTCACACGCTGTGAGTGTCAAAATAACCAAGGGCAAAAGAGAGAGGTAGCGGTTCACTGTATTCCCCTAATAAATAACCGTTTTATTTATTCCATAACGATGGCAGGGGTGATGCTATTCTGCCAGAACAGTGACGACCATATAGGTAAATAGACCAATCGCCGTGCTGGCGATAATGGCAAGCGCAATAAACATAGCCAGTCGGATCAGGCTTAAACCATACATACATTCCTCCATGAGCCGTAATCGGTGTCTGACTATGAGCATAGTTGGAGAAAAGATAAATGTTAAATAGCCATAATCAGTGGGGAAGCGCTAATCCTGATTTTCCTGTGCTACGTTTAATATCATTCATCTCTTTTTTCCGTCACTGGCATTAAGGGCAAACCCCTGCATTTAAGGCATTTTTTGCTCCGCTCACAATCAAATTGGTTATAAAAAGGATGCTCGATATGTATAAAAATATTCTCGTTCCGGTGGATGTCTACGAGCCAAGTCTGGCTGACAAAGCGCTGCAGCACGCGCAGTTCCTCGCGCAAAGCGCGTCGGGTGAGATTCATCTGCTGCACGTTATGCCAAAATTTTCAGCCGAACTGACGCGGGGTTTTATTTCAGATGCGCGAAAGATGGATGAATATATGATTAATAATTCGAAAGAAAAACTCGCCGCCCTCGTTAAAAAGCTAAACCTGCCGGAAGAGCATGTTCATCTGCACGTTCGCAGCGGCAACATCCGCGATGAGGTGATTAAGCTGGCGGATGAGCTTGCTGCCGGGGCGATTATTGTCGGTTCACGAAACCCGAATATTCAAACCCATTTATTAGGCTCAGAGGCGGCGAGTATCGTTCGTTACGCGCATGTTCCTGTTTTCGTTATTCGTTAATTGCATGAAAGCAAGGTGATTTCTGAAAAGAACCTGAGGAAGGAACGATGAAAACAGAAAAACCTGACCGTCCGTATTATCAGCAGACCGTTGATGAAACCCTGGAAAATATTCATTCCACCGTGGACGGACTGAGCAGCGCTGAGGCATCGGCCCGGCTGCAGCAATATGGTGAAAACGCATTACCGCAAAAGCCGGGCAAGCCCGCCTGGCTGCGCTTTTTGGCCCATTTTAACGATGTGCTGATTTACGTTCTGCTGGCCGCCGCGCTGCTCAAGCTGATCATGGGCCACTGGATCGATATGTTCGTGATCCTCGGCGTGGCCGTCATCAACGCCCTGATTGGTCACATTCAGGAGAGCAATGCGGAGAAATCGCTGCAAAGCATTCGCAATATGCTCTCGAGCGAGGCGGTGGTGGTGCGACAAGGCAGCCATGAAACGGTGCCTACCACGGCCCTGGTGCCGGGCGATGTTGTGGTGATCCGCGCCGGGGACCGCATTCCTGCAGATCTGCGCGTGATTGAAGCGCATAACCTCCGCGTTGAAGAGGCCATCCTCACCGGGGAATCGACCGTTGTTGAGAAAAATACCGACGCCCTGAACGGTGAATTGCCCCTGGGCGACCGTTATAACCTTCTCTACTCGGGGACGACGGTCAGCTCCGGGGGCGGGAAAGGGCTGGTGGTGGCCACCGGTGGCGACACGGAGCTTGGCCATATTAACCAGATGATGTCGGACATCGAAAAGCACCGCACGCCGCTGATGGTGCAGATGGACAAGCTCGGCAAAACGATCTTTATCACCATTATGGTGATGATGGTGGCGCTGTTTGTCTTCAGCCTCATCTTCCGCGACATGCCGGTGTCTGAGCTGGTGCTGTCGCTGATAAGCCTTGCGGTGGCCGCGGTACCGGAAGGGCTCCCGGCTATTATCTCTATTATCCTCTCGCTTGGCGTGCAGGCCATGGCGCGTCGGAAGGCCATTATCCGCAAGCTTCCCACCGTGGAAACCCTGGGCGCAATGACGGTAATCTGCTCGGATAAAACCGGCACCCTGACCATGAACGAAATGACGGTCAAGGCGGTGATTACCGCAGACACCACCTACCGCGTGGAGGGAGACAGCTACGAGCCGGTGGGGAATATTCACCCTATTGATGACCCAACGCCCGTCACCGTCACCCACGGATCGGTGCTGGAGCGCTACCTGCGCACCATTGACCTCTGTAACGACAGCCAGCTGATGAAAGACGATCAGGGGCTGTGGAAAATTACCGGCGGGCCGACGGAAGGGGCGCTGAAGGTGCTAGCGGCAAAAATTCCGCTGCCTGCGGTCAATGCAGAGATGCGCAGTAAGATCCCGTTCGATTCGCAATACAAATATATGTCTACGCTGTACCGTCTTGGCGACGAAGAGGTGATTCTCATTACCGGCGCGCCGGACGTTCTGTTCCGCCTCTGCCAGTTCCAGCAGACGAATGCAGGGCTGCAGCCCTTCGATCAGCCCTACTGGGAAAGCAAGATTGAAGAGTACGCCCGAGAGGGGCTGCGCATGGTGGCGGCGGCCTGGAAACCGGCCTATGACGGGCAGCGCGAGCTGGATCATCCGGACCTGCAGGATGGCGTCATTCTGCTCGGGATTGCCGGCATGATGGATCCTCCGCGTCCGGAAGCCATCACCGCCATTGCCGACTGCCTGCAGGCCGGTATTCGCGTGAAGATGATCACCGGCGACCACCCGCAAACGGCCATGAGTATTGGACAGATGCTGGGGATTGGCAATGCCGCCAGCGCCATCACCGGCCGCGAGCTGGAGGCGATGGACGACCATCAGCTGAGCGAGGCGGCGCAAAAATACGATATCTTTGCGCGAACCAGCCCGGAAGATAAATTCCGCCTGGTGCAGGCGCTGCAAAGCCGGCAGGAAGTGGTGGGAATGACCGGCGACGGCGTGAACGATGCCCCGGCGCTCAAGCGGGCGGATGTCGGCATCGCCATGGGGATAAAGGGTACCGAGGTCACCAAGGAAGCCGCCGATATGGTGCTAACGGATGACAACTTCGCCACCATTGCCAGCGCGGTACACGAAGGGCGTCGGGTTTATGACAACCTGAAAAAGACCATTTTGTTCGTTATCCCGAGCAACATCGCTCAGGCTTTACTGATCATCATTGCGCTGCTGGCGGGTAACCTGATCCCCTTAACGCCGGTGCTCATCCTGTGGATGAACATGGCGACATCGGCAACGCTGTCGTTTGGGCTGGCGTTTGAGGCAGGTGAGAAGAACATCATGAACAGGCCGCCGCGTAAGGCGAATCTGCACGTGATGGACGGATACGCCATCTGGCGCGTTGCGTTCGTCGGCCTGATGATTGCCATCAGCGCCTTTGTGCTGGAGGCCTGGCTACAGCCGCGCGGCTACTCGCCGGAGTTTATTCGCACCGTGCTGCTGCAAACCCTGGTAACGGCGCAGTGGTTCTATATGCTCAACTGCCGCGTGACCGACGGTTTCTCCCTGAGCAGAGGGCTGCTGGCGAATAAAGGGATCTGGGTGGTGAGCGGCGTGCTGCTGGTATTGCAGCTTCTGATCATCTACGCACCGTTCATGCAGATGCTGTTTGGCACCGAAGCGCTGCCGTTCCGCTACTGGATCATCACCCTGCTGGTGGGGTTCGTGATGTTCCTGATCGTCGAGGTGGAAAAAGTGCTGACGCGCAGATGGCGTAAAACCGACGCGTAACAGCGTTTAAATGAAAAAGCCTGCTTAACCGCAGGCTTTTCTCTTTGTGGGACTTTTCTGAAGGTAGGTTATAGTTACCCTGTATATCTTCTGCTCAATGATAGGGAAATTATGCTTCGTCTACCTTTGCTCGCGCTGGCCCTTGCCGCATTCACCCACAGTGCACTGGCGGTAACATATCCGCTGCCCCCTGACGGAAGCCGCCTGGTGGGCGTGCCAACGACCTTTACTGTTCCAGAAGGCAATACGCTGCCGCTCGAGGCTTTTGCCGCTAAGTACGGGCTGGGGCTGAGTAATATGCTTGAGGCCAATCCGGGGGTGGATCCCTTTTTACCCAAATCGGGTACCCAGCTTGTGATCCCGCAGCAGCTGATTTTGCCAGACACGGTTCGCGAGGGGATTGTCGTAAACGTGGCAGAAATGCGCCTTTACTATTATCCGCCTGGTAGCAATACCGTTGAGGTTCTGCCTATCGGCATAGGTCAGGCCGGGCGCGAAACGCCGCGCAACTGGGTGACGGCGGTGGAACGCAAGCAGGTAGGGCCAACCTGGTCGCCAACGGCGAACACGCGCCGTGCGTATGCCGCCGAGGGCAAAACGCTTCCCGCGTTTGTGCCTGCCGGGCCGGACAACCCGATGGGGCTATACGCAATCTATATTGGCAGGCTGTATGCCATTCATGGCACTAACTCGAATTTCGGCATTGGTTTGCGCGTAAGCCAGGGCTGCATTCGTTTGCGTAATGACGATATCAAATACTTGTTTGATACTGTGCCGGTCGGGACGCGCGTGCAGCTTATCGATCGGCCGGTTAAATCAACCACCGAGCCGGACGGCAGCCGCTGGCTTGAGGTCCATGAACCGCTGTCGCGTAACCGCGCGGAGTTTGAGTCAACGAAGAAAGTACCGCTGCCCATTTCGGCCACCCAGCGGACGCAGCTGATAAACGAAGGGGCGGGCGCTGAACTGGAACGTCGGTCGGGGATGCCGGTTAAGATCGGCATGTGAGGGCTGATGCCCTCACCCCGGCCCTCTCCCACGGGAGAGGGGGCAAACACTAAAAACGGCAACAAGGTTGCCGTTTTGCATTTACCTTGCGCAGGAAAGCAAAAAGCCTGCTTAAGTTTCCTTAAGCAGGCTTTTCTAAATATGGCTCCTCTGACTGGACTCGAACCAGTGACATACGGATTAACAGTCCGCCGTTCTACCGACTGAACTACAGAGGAATCGTGTGAACGGGGCGCATATTATCGACCTGCGTTCGCCTTGTCAAAGGGTGGATCAACACCTTTTGCTCGTTTGCTGACAAAATCAACAAACTGGCGTTTTTGGCAACGGATTGCACCGTTATTGTGCAGGCATACCCCTTATGGGGCAGATCATAAACCGCTGTTTCACTCATAAAACCCCCTTCCGTGATTAGGTTTCCTTATTTTCAGGCGCTTAGCAGACAAATCAGACCTCTTCGAAAAACTGGCATTCATATTGCAAAAACTCTGTTAACAATTACAGCCAGTACCGGCACAGCATTTCGAACAGGGGGCAAAATGAACTTAAGACGACTGAAATACTTCGTAAAAATCGTCGATATCGGCAGCCTGACTCAAGCAGCGGAAGTGCTGCATATTGCGCAGCCAGCGCTGAGCCAGCAGGTGGCTACTCTGGAAGGCGAAATGGATCAGCAGCTGCTGATCCGCACCAAGCGCGGCGTAACGCCGACCGAAGCAGGCAAAATTTTGTACACCCACGCCCGGACCATCCTTCGCCAGTGCGAACAGGCGCAGCTGGCGGTGAACAACGTGGGGCAGACGCTGAGCGGGCATGTCTCCATCGGCCTGGCGCCGGGAACGGCAGCATCGTCTATTACCATGCCGCTGCTGCAGGCGGTGCGCGCCGAGCTGCCGGAAGTGCTGGTATATCTGCATGAGAACAGCGGCTCCGTGCTGAATGACAAATTGCTCAGCGGGCAACTCGATATGGCGGTGCTTTACGATCGCTCCCCGGTTGCCGGGATCACCAGCCAGCCGCTGCTGAAAGAAGATCTCTATCTGGTCGGCACGCGCGATTGCCCGGGCCAGAGCGTTGACCTCACCGCCGTAGCGGAGATGAACCTTTTCCTGCCGCGTGATTACAGCGCCGTGCGCGTGCGCGTGGATGAAGCATTCTCCCTGCGCCGCCTGACGGCCAAAATCATTGGTGAAATCGACTCCATCTCTACGCTGACGGCGGCCATCGCCAGCGGAATGGGCGTTACCGTGCTGCCTGAATCCGCCGCACGCTCGCTGTGCAGCGCAGCAAACGGCTGGATGGCCCGCATCACGACGCCGTCAATGAGCCTGCCGCTCTCGCTTAACATGTCTGCACGCGGGTCGCTGTCGCCTCAGGCACAGGCCGTAAAAGAGATTCTGATGTCTCTGGTGAGCAAGCCGTCGCTGGAAAACCGCGAGCTGCTGCTCGTAAGTTAATATTCCATAAAAGCATAAGATGCTGGTTTTTATTATTTGTTCTACAGCTCTGCTGACTCTAACAATAGAGACATATCAGATGCGCCGGAGTGAATCGTGAATTTCCAGCAACTTAAAATTATCCGTGAGGCGGCCAGGCGGGACTACAACCTGACCGAAGTCGCCAACATGCTTTACACCTCCCAGTCGGGCGTCAGCCGCCATATCCGCGAGCTGGAAGAAGAGCTTGGCATTGAGATTTTCATCCGTCGCGGCAAGCGCCTGCTTGGCATGACGGAGCCGGGCAAAGCGCTGCTGACCATCGCTGAGCGGATCCTCAACGAGGCCAGCAACGTTCGTCGTCTGGCGGATCTCTTTACCAATGATGCGTCAGGCGTGCTGACCATCGCCACCACCCATACCCAGGCGCGCTATAGCCTGCCGCCGGTGATCAAAGCATTTCGCGAGCTGTTCCCGGAAGTGCGTCTGGAGCTCATCCAGGGGACGCCGCAGGAGATCGAGGTGCTGCTGCAAAACGGTGGGGCAGATATCGGCATCGCCAGCGAGCGCCTGAGCAACGACCCCCTGCTGGTGGCGTTCCCGTGGTTCCGCTGGCACCACAGCTTGCTCCTTCCCGTCGATCACCCGCTGAATCAGGTCTCTCCACTGACGCTGGAAGAGATCGTCAAATGGCCGCTGATTACCTATCGGCAGGGCATTACCGGGCGTTCACGCATTGACGAAGCGTTTAACCGCAAAGGGCTCACGCCTGATATCGTGCTGAGTGCGCAGGACTCCGATGTGATCAAAACCTACGTTGAGCTAGGGCTGGGCATTGGCCTCGTGGCCGAGCAGTCCGGCGGCGAGCGCGAGGTAGGCGATCTCGTCCGGCTCGATACCCGACACCTGTTCGATGCCAATACCGTATGGCTGGGGTTAAAACGCGGTCAGCTGCAGCGCAATTACGTGTGGCGTTTTATCGAGCTGTGCAACGCGGGGCTCTCAGTTGACGAAATCAAGCGTCAGGTGATGGAGCCGGAAGAAGTGGCGATTGATTATCAGATTTGACCGCGGCGGTGTGCCGGGCGGCGGCTTCGCCTGACCCGGCCTGCGAATCGTGCTCAATTTTCTGAAGGCGTCTTCAGCTTTTCAATGATTTAACATGCTCTCCCTATAGCCTGTCTGCATAATCCCCCCATAGCTTTACATCTATATAGTTTCTGATCTATATTTCACAAGGAGGTCCCGTGTGGGCGATTATTACAACGGACAGGTTCGATCGCTGGTTCACTTCACTCAATGATATCGACCGCGCCAGCGTGCTCGGTGCGCTTATGGTGTTGCGGGAGAAAGGGCCGGGCTTGCCCAGGCCCTTTGCCGATACGCTTAAAGGATCCCGTTTTCACAACATGAAAGAGTTGCGCATTCAAAGCCGGGGCGAACCCCTGCGGGCATTTTTCGCTTTTGACCCAAATCGTACCGGCATCGTGCTTTGTGCCGGTAACAAAGCGGGGAATGAAAGACGTTTTTATGACGAGATGCTTGAGGTTGCAGACCGGGAATTTGCCGCCTGGCTTAACGCATTCTCAAAGAAGGAGTAACGCGATGGGCAGAACGCTGGAACAGCTTATTGCGGATGAAAAACCCGACGTCGTCGCTGATGCTCAGGTAATAGCGGCGGATATTCTGCTTAATATTCATCTTGCAGAGCTGCGTGAAAAAGTACAAAAAACGCAGGTAGAAATGGCAGCGGCCCTGGGTATCAGGCAGCCGACCGTTGCCGTCATGGAAAAGCCGGGACGTGACCTGAAGCTTTCCTCACTCAAGCGCTATGTTGAGGCTGCGGGGGGAAAGCTGCGTATGGATGTTGAGCTGCCGGATGGTTCTCACTACGAATTTGTTCTGTAACATCAAAAAGCAAAAAGCCCGCTCAGTTTCCTGAGCAGGCTTCTTAAATTTGGCTCCTCTGACTGGACTCGAACCAGTGACATACGGATTAACAGTCCGCCGTTCTACCGACTGAACTACAGAGGAATCGTGTGAACGAGGCGCATGTTAATGGCCTCGCTAATTTGTGTCAACACTAAAATTAACGTGCTGATTCAAATGATTAATTAAGCTGCAAACTGCTGTTTTAGTGAACTTGAGCGGATAAATTATCGTCGTGCTCGCCATTTTTACGTAAACGCTGCAGCGGGTCCTGCTGGTAAAAGTGGCAAAATCGTTGCCACAGCGCCGGGAAGCGAGGGGCAAAAAGCTCGGGGGCGCTGAAGAAATACTCCGACAGCACCGCGAAACACTCGGCGGGGTCAGTCGCCGCATAGGCATCAATACTGGCTGCGCTTTCGCCCACCAGGTCAATCTCATCCTGAATGTTATCCATCGCGGCATGCAGGTCATGTTCCCAGCCAGCTACCTCACGCAGCGGGATCAGCGGTACGCCGCTGGCGCGGTCGCCGTTGCGGGTGTCCAGCTTATGCGCCACTTCGTGAATAATCAGGTTAAAACCTGACGCATCGAACGAATCCTGAATATCCAGCCAGTTGAGGATGATGGGACCCTGCTGCCAGCTTTGCCCGGACTGAACCACGCGCTGGCTATGCACAAGACCAATATCGTCTTCCCATTCGTCATCGACGATGAACGGAGCCGGGTAGATAAGCACCTCATGGAAGCCGTCCAGCCATTCGAGGCCCAGTTCAAGCACGGGTAAACAGAAGAGCAGGGCGATGCGCGTGTTTTTGAGCGGGTCAAGCTCGAAGCCCTGCAGCGGGACCAGGCGTTTTTGCAGCAGGAAGCGATCGGCCAGCTGAATCAGTTTTGACCGATCGTCCGGCGGGAGATTGGCCAGCACGGGGATCGCCAACGCCTCTTCCCACGGCAGTGCCATATTTCGACCAGCTTCATTCGATTTCCAGGGCCACTTAATCATCGCTTTGCTCGCAAACTCGTCACATGAACAAAATTGAAAGGTCAGGTCTGTTGAAATGCCAGCTCACTGTCTGTTTTAGTATGACATCCGTATTCTGAAGTTTGGACATTCACAGCCTGTTTCAGAGGAATCCAGCCCGCATAAACTACCACCATGTCCGTGCAGGTGGATAGAGGTTTACGGGTATCTCCTTCAATTTGTGAAGTATGTCGTTCCAGAAACGTGCCTGAGGCTGAATTGCTCCGTTTTTAACGCGAGCGGCTATGATAAAGCTCGTATGGCTAACCTGCGCATAAAGGACCTTGTAAATTCTATGCCCGTAAATTTTGACCTTAACGATCTCTACGCTTTCCGGGCGCTGTTGGAATATGGCAATTTCCGTATCGCCGCCGAGTCAATTTGCCTTTCGCAGTCCGCGCTGAGCCGGCGCATTGAAAAGCTGGAGGCGGCAATCGGAGCCAGGCTTTTCGACAGAACGACCCGGCGCGTCACGCTCACGCTGTATGGCCAAACCTTTGCCGAGCGCTGCGGGCAGCTTCTTCAGGATGTGGAGGTGATGCTTGCCGATATTGATAAGGTCAGTGAGGAACGCACGGGGCTGATAACCGTGGCGACCGTTCCCTCGGCAGCCTACTATTTTATGCCGGATGTCATCCGCCGCTTCCGGTCGCGCTACCCCCGCGTCCGCATCAAGATGATAGACAGCAGCGCCGGTAACGTTATTGAGGCGGTAGTCAGCGGGCAGGCGGATTTCGGCATCTGCTTTGCCCGCAGCCTCCAGCCGGACCTTGAGTTTGTTCCGCTGATTGAGGATGTCTACGTCGCCGCCTGCCGCCGGGATAGCGAGATGGCAAAAAGAAAAAGCCTGAGCTGGCAGGCTTTTTATCAGCAGGATTATATCAGCCTCGATAAAACCTCAGGCAACCGCAATCTGCTCGATCAGCGGCTCGGGCATATTCACCCCGAGCGGCCGAGCATCTGTGAAACGCGCCATGTCACCACCATGCTGGGGATGGTAGAGGCCGGGATCGGCATGGCTGCCGTTCCCGCCATGTCCATGCCGCGCTCCGAACAGTCTGTGCTGACGTCGATCCCCCTCACCGACCCTGAGGTCAGGCGTACCGTTGGGCTGATTCGCCGCAGCGGTCGCATTCAGTCCTACCTTGCCGTTGAGCTCGAAACGCTGATCACAGACCAGTTTCGCGTGTCGGCGTAGCGGCTATCAGGCCCGTTGAGGTGATGACCCCGCGGGCGGCGGGCGATGAGAGAAAGCTAAGCAGCGCTTTTCCCTTCTCGGGGCGATCGGCGCCCTCGATGACCGCGCCGGCAAAGCGCGTGATGTACTGCAGTTCACCGGGTAAGGCGCCCACAAAGGTAATGCCCGATACCGGCAGAAGTTCGCTGACCTGCTGAAAGCCCAGCGCGTATTTCCCTTTCGACACTTCCGAGGCCACGGGGATACGTTCAACCCTGTGGGCCTTATCCTTCAGCTGATTTTCAATGCCGAGCTTGAGGAAAAGCTGGCTTTCAACGTACCTGCCGCTTGCGCTGTCGGAATAGGCCACGGAGGACGCGTTCAGCAACGTTTTGCGCAGCGCAGACGTCGTGGAGATATCCGGTACGGGCTCGCCTTTTTTGACGACCATGCCTATCGGAGAATCTGCAAGCTCAACGCGGGAGCCCGCCGCAACCTTGCCCTGCTGGTCAAGGGCGCTGAGGGCATCGCCAACCATAATCACCACGTCTGCTTTTTCGCCTCTCGCAAGGCGAGCGGGGATGGCCTGCGGGGTTTTCCCCATCGAAGGGCCTGATATTAAAACGATTCTGTCGCCGCTTTTTGCTTCATACTGCGGCGCGAGTTTCTCCAGCGCGGCCCTGAAGCCGCCTGAGATCATCACGGTCACGTCCTGAGCGAGAGCGGCGGTGCTCACGGCGGAGCATACCAGCAGGGCAACGCATTTTCTGAGGTTCAGCATGACGGTCTACTCCTCTACCGCGTTATGCAAAACTAACGTGCGGCGGCGATAAAGATAGAGCGTCGCCAGCAGGGCGCAGATGGCCGCGAAGCTCATCCAGTAGCCCGGAGAGGCTTTGTCGCCGGTGTATTCGATTAATGCGGTAGACACCACCGGCGTAAAACCGCCGAAGACGGCCGTTGCCAGGCTGTAGGCCAGAGAGAAGCCCGCCACGCGCACTTCTGCGGGCATGATTTCCGTCAGGGCAGGGATCATCGCGCCGTTGTACAGGCCGTAAAGGAAAGAGAGCCACAGCAGGACGCTCAGCATCATGGAGAAGCTGGGGGCATTTGCCAGCAGCGTCAGCGCAGGGTAGGTCGTCGCCAGCGCAAGGAGAGTCATGGCAATCAGGACCGGTTTTCGTCCAAACCGGTCAGACAGCGCGCCGCCCACCGGCAGCCAGATAAAGTTTGATACGGCTACAAGCAGCGTCACCAGCAGGCTGTCCGATGCGCTCAGCATCAGCACTTTTTTGCCAAACGTCGGTGCGTATACGGTGATGAGATAAAACGCTGTCGTGGTCATTGCCACCATCAGCATGCCGGCGATGACAACCTGCCAGTTAGCGAGCAGCGTTTTGAACACCTGACCCATGGCCAGATGGCGGCGACGGGCGGTAAATACTTCGGTTTCTTCCAGCCTGCGGCGGAGGAAAAAGATAAAGGGCACAATCAGGCAGCCAAACAGGAAGGGGATACGCCAGCCCCAGTCCCGAATGGCGCTCTCCTCCATCAGGGCGTTAAGCGCAAAGCCCATTGCAGCCGCAATCATAATCGCCACCTGCTGGCTTCCGGACTGCCAGCTGGTGTAAAAGCCCTTGCGACCCGGCGTGGCGATCTCAGCCAGATAAACAGACACGCCGCCGAGCTCGGCCCCGGCGGAGAATCCCTGCAGTAAACGCCCCATCAGAACCAGCAGCGGCGCCCACAGGCCAATGCTCTGATAGGACGGGATCAGCACGATCAGGAAGGTTCCGGCCGCCATGATGGACAGCGTGACGATCAGCCCCTTGCGGCGTCCTACTTTGTCGATATAGGCACCGAGCACGATTGCCCCGATCGGACGCATCAAAAATCCCGCGCCGAAGACGGCAAAGGTCATCATCAGTGACGCAAACTCACTGCTTGCCGGGAAAAAGGTATGCGCAATGTAGGTGGCGTAAAATCCAAAAAGGAAGAAATCGAATTGCTCAAGGAAGTTGCCTGACGTGACGCGAAGTATCGCGCCCGCCCTGGAACGTACGGTTGCAGGTGAGGTTACGGAAACCATGTTTATCTCCAGTTTATTATTGACGTTTTGCTCGTCTGTTTTTGAAAACTGGATCAGGAATGGCAAATAGATAAGCGCAATTAGCACATCGGCTGATGCATAACGTGCATCAATGACACTACGTTGACAGGGAGTTACATAAGTAACAATAACTTAACAATTGGCCGCGCTTTCATTCTCCTGATAATGCTAAGTGGCTGATAGTACGATTTTGTGAAGTGGCGCAGACGAGATGCAGGGAGAGGCCAGGCAAACGCTGCGTTGCCTGGCCGGGGGAATTTAGCGCAGCGCGTTTGCTATGGCGCTAAACATCAGCGATGCCTCAAGCGGCTGGGCGCTGAAGGACGGCTCGGCCTGCGGCCAGGTTGACCACTGGACGATGGTCAGATTTTCCGCCGGATTGACCATAATCATCTGTCCAAAGATCCCCAGCGCCCAGAGGGAACCCTTCAGAGAGGCCTGTGGAGCAGGCTCAACGCGGGCGGCGTTGACGGGAACCTCGTTGTTCCACCACTGGTAGCCGTACAGTCCGTTCGGATGGGCCGCAGACACTGAGCCCGCGGCGTGCGTCCAGGCTGAGGATTCTGCCACCCAGTTTTCCGGCAGGATCTGTCTGCCGTTCGGCAGCGTACCGTTATGCCGGATAAACTCGCCAAAGCGGCCCCAGTCCTCCAGCGTGGCGTTAAACCCGTGGGCGCCCACGTCGTGCTGGCCTTTGCTGTAGGCGTGCCACACGCCGTCGCTCGCCATGCCGTACGGCTGCCAGATGCTTTGCTCCAGCCAGGCCGCGAGCGTCATGCCTGTGGCGCGTTCCAGCACGTCGCCCAGCAGCCACGCGCCGCCAGAGGAGTAAGACCAGCGTTCTCCGGCCGGGTGTTCACGGTGTAAGCCTGAAACCAGCTTACGTACGCAGTCGTACGCGCCCGGTTGGGCTTCACACTCGGTGAGCCGGGCGAAGTCTGATTTCGGGTTGGTGTAATCCTCATCCCACGCCACGCCCGAGGTGTGGGTGATGAGCTGTTTCAGCGTCACGCCGTCCCAGGCGGTGCCTTTTAAATCCGGTTCGTACCGGGTGATAAGGTCGTCAAGCGAGTGGATTTTGCCCTCTTTTATCGCCACGCCGACCAGCGCCGACACCACCGATTTACCCACCGAGCGCGACGTCCAGAGCGTGGAGTCGGTGTTGCCTTCACCGAGATATTTAAAGGCGATCTTGCCGTCTTTTAACACCAGCATGCCGCTGACGTTCTGCCGCTTGAGGTAATCCTGAAGGTCATAGGTCTTACCGTTCACCCGGTAGCGGGCATCCTTCAGCGGTTTTTCTGCCGCCAGCAGCGGCGTGGCGTTGCCGTGGCGGAAGACATCCCCGGCGTAGTTGCGGTAGTCGTTGCGAAAACCGACCACGCGATCGGCCTGGCTCCAGGTGAGCATGCTGTGCGCGTCCGGGAGTTTGCTGTCAAAAGGTGCAGGGCAGGCGCTCAGGTCCGTGCCTTCGCAGGCGGCCATGGCCGCAGGGGATAACAAACTGCTGACGACCAGGCCCGCCAGCAGGGTGAGGTTTAACGATTTGTTTTTCATGTTTATCTCGTATGGCTCAGGAAGGGCTTCAGTTTAAGAACCCGCGGCCTATAATAAAAAGCGTGTTATGGGGGAAAAACCCCCGAAAAGTTGAGGGGGAGAGAGGTGTGGCAACGTTGATGTATTCCTTTGCCCAGCTGGAGGCATTTACGGCGGTGGCCGAGCAGGGCAGCCTGAGCCAGGCGGCGGTGAAGCTAAAAAAAGACCGCACCACGCTGCGCGATTTGATTGATTTTCTTGAGGATGGATTAGGGTATAGGCTGTTCCTTCGCGAAGGGCGCGCCCTGCGGTTAACTCCGGAAGGGGAGCAGCTTCAGCGCCAGGCGCATCTGCTGATGCGGCAGGTCAGGGCCTTTGAAGCCTTTGCCAGAGAGGTGCCTTTCAGCGCAACGCAGGATATTTCCCTCGTGTACGACCCCTTTACCCCCCGGGCATTTTTACAGACGCTGATTGCCGAAATGGCAAAACGTAAGGTTCGCCTGAGTTTGACCTGTGCGTCCCGGGATGAAGCAGAAGGCTGGCTTGCGGGCGGCCACGCCGACCTGGGAATTTGTCAGGCGCGCAACCGCAGCGTAGGCAGCGAAATGGAGTGGCGGGCGCTGGGGGCAATCGATATGGATTTCTATGCCTCAGCAATGCTTTTTACGGAGACTGCTTCGCCGCTGTCGCTGCTCGATCTCTCTCTGGTTCCGCAGGTGATTATGCATGCGGCCTCTGACGAACCGGTGGCGCGTCGTTTGCAGATCTCAGGGCACACGATTTTTACCAACGAGCTGGAGATGGTGCGCGGGCTGATGGAGCAGGGCTGCGGATGGGGCTTTTTGCCTACGCATCTTCATGCGCAACGGTGGAAAAACGTAAAAAGGCTGCGCACCGAAGTGGGCAGCCAGGGGATTAGTCAGACGATGGTGACCATCTGGAAGCCGGGCAGCGACAAGCGCGAGACGATCGATGACGTGCTGTCGAAACTGCCGACTCTTTGGCAGAACAGCATGGCGTAGGCCGGGCAGGCACAGCGCCACCCGGCATCACGCTTAGCGCTGTGAACAGCCTTTACACTGCTGGTTCTGGATTTGCTGGAAGAAATCGTTACCTTTGTCATCCACCAGGATAAACGCCGGGAAGTTCTCCACCTCAATTTTCCAGATCGCTTCCATACCCAGCTCCGGATACGCCACGCACTCCAGGCTCTTGATGCTGTTTTGCGCCAGCACCGCCGCCGGGCCGCCGATGCTGCCGAGGTAGAAGCCGCCGTGCTTGTGGCAGGCATCCGTCACCTGCTGGCTGCGGTTGCCTTTCGCCAGCATGATCATGCTCGCGCCGTGGGACTGCAGTAAATCCACATAGGAGTCCATACGGCCCGCCGTGGTTGGGCCTAAGGAGCCGGAGGCATAGCCTTCCGGCGTTTTGGCCGGCCCTGCGTAGTAGATCGGATGATCTTTTACGTACTGCGGCAGGGGTTCACCGCTGTCGAGGAGTTCTTTCAGCTTCGCGTGGGCGATATCGCGCGCCACGATGATGGTGCCGTTCAGCGACAGGCGAGTAGAAACCGGGTGCGCAGAGAGCTGCGCCAGGATCTCACTCATCGGCTTGTCGAGATTAATACTGACCACCTCGCCTTCACCCTGCTGGCGCAGGGATTCAGGAATGTACTGGCCCGGATTGTGCTCCAGCTTCTCGATCCAGATACCGTCGCGGTTGATTTTCGCTTTGATGTTGCGGTCGGCAGAGCAGGAGACGCCCATGCCGATTGGGCACGATGCGCCGTGGCGCGGCAGGCGGATCACGCGGATATCGTGGGCGAAATATTTACCGCCGAACTGCGCGCCGAGTCCAAGGTTCTGCGCTTCCTGAAGCAGTTCCTGCTCAAGCTGAACGTCGCGGAACGCCTGGCCGTGCTCGTTGCCTTCGGTGGGCAGAGCGTCGTAGTAGCGGGCAGAGGCGAGCTTCACGGTTTTCAGCGTGGCTTCAGCGGACGTCCCGCCGATCACAAACGCGATATGGTACGGCGGGCAGGCCGCCGTCCCCAGCGTACGCATCTTTTCAACCAGGTAGTTTTTCAGCTTCGCCGGGGTAATCAGCGCTTTGGTTTCCTGATAGAGGTAGGTTTTATTCGCTGAACCGCCGCCTTTGGCCATGCACAGGAATTTATACTCGTCGCCGTCAACGCTGTAGAGGTCAATCTGCGCAGGCAGGTTGGTGCCGGTATTGACCTCTTTATACATATCCAGCGCGGCGTTCTGAGAGTAGCGCAGGTTGTCTTCAATGTAGGTGTTGTACACGCCCTGGCTCAGGGCCGCTTCGTCACCGCCGCCGGTCCAGACGCGCTGGCCTTTTTTGCCCATGATGATGGCGGTGCCGGTATCCTGGCAGGTTGGCAGCACGCCTTTGGCCGCGATTTCAGAGTTGCGCAGGAACTGCAGGGCAACGTATTTATCATTCTCGCTGGCTTGCGGGTCGCTCAGAATGGCGGCAACCTGCTTCTGGTGCGAAGGACGCAGCATAAACGCGGCATCGTGGAAGGCCTGCTGCGCCAGCAGAGTCAGGGCTTCTGGCTCCACGTTGAGCACTTCCTGACCGTTGAACTCAGCAACGGAGACGTGCTCTTTGGTCAGCAGATAGTATTCGGTGTCGTCATGTTCGAGCGGGAAGGGGTTCTGGTAGAAGTACGGTTTATTCGACATAGCGTATCGCTCCATAAAAATAAAACCGCCGGAGGTAAGCCCGGCGGTCAGAAATCAGAACATCATGGACATCCACGGATAACCAATCAGCAGCAGCGCCGCCAGGAAGATGGCACCAAAGATGGTGCCCAGACGCCAGTAGTCTTTGGTTGGCAGGTAGCCGCTACCGTAGTAAATAGGGCTTGGGCCAGTACCGTATGGCGTGATAATCCCCATGATACCCAGCGAGGTCACCATCAGCAGAACGAACACTTCCATATTCATGCCTGGAATGGTGGCCGCGATAGTCAGCATCGCGGGCAGCAGCGCCGTGGTGTGCGCGGTAGTGCTGGCAAACAGATAGTGCAGCAGGTAGAACGCCACCAGCAGGATGACAGTTGCCACACCCGGAGAAATGCCGGCCATCAGTTGGCCGCCTTCTTTACCCAACCAGGCAATGAAGCCGGTGGAGGAGAGGCCGTCCGCCAGCGCAACCAGGGTGGCAAACCAGACGAAGGTGTTCCAGGCCGCTTTGTTACCGGTGATGTCGTTCCACTCCAGCACGCCGGTCCACAGCATCAGGCCGACGATCAGCAGGGCAGCCATTGCCGGTTCAATCCACGCGGCGGCGAAGATCCACATCAGCAGCGCACAGCACACGAACACCAGCAGCAGGATTTCATTGCGTGAAAGCTTGCCCAGTTTTTCCAGCTCGCGGCTCGCCCACAGCGGCACTTCGTCGTTCACCTTCACTTCTGGCGGGTAGAACCAGTAGGCCAGCAGCGGCATGGTCAAAATCAGCAGCACGCCCAGCGGCAGGAAGGCGATAAACCAGGTACCCCAGGAGATGTTAATCCCGACGATGCTTTTCACCAGCGCCAGCGCCAGCAGGTTCGGCGCAAGAGCCGACAGGAACATTGAGCTGGTGATACAGGCTGCGGTGATCGCCACCCACATCAGATAGGAACCCATGCGGCGTGCGCTTGGATCGTTAGGTTTTGAACCGTACAGCGGCGGCAGGTTAGCGATAATCGGGTAGATTGTCCCGCCGCTGCGCGCGGTGTTGGACGGCGTAAACGGTGCCAGCAGCAGGTCTGCAAAGGTGATTGCATAGCCGAGCGTCAGGCTGCGGCGGCCAAGGTATTTCACCAGAATCAGCGCCAGGCGACGGCCGAAGCGGGTTTTGTCATACCCGGCAGCGAACATAAAGGCGCCGAAGATCAGCCAGACGGTGGAGTTACCAAACCCGCTCACCGCCCATTTAAAGGAGGCGCCCGCCAGCTTGAATTTTGGGTCGGCCAGCTGTTCCGGGCTAAACAGCACCCACTGGCTGCAGAGGGCAATCGCGACGACGCCCGTCAGGCCGATAACCGCGCCCGGCAGAGGTTCGAAGATCAGCCCGACGATCACGCCGACAAAGATAGCGAAGTAGTGCCACGCATAAGGCGGCAGCCCTTCCGGTACCGGAACAAACAGCAGCAGCACGGCGACGATAATCGGCAGCGCCATCATGAGCAGACGTTTCGCATTTCCGTCTGATGCTTTACTCGCCGCAGGAGGCGTTACAGCAGTTTTTGTATTCATAGTTTCACGTCTTAAGTTGTCAAGAATTCTTCGTACGGTGAAAAGACAAATTCGGTTTCTTTAATTTCTTTGCTTTTTTTAGTTATTAAAGGTGCGTTTTTGTATTTTCAGTAATAGCGATTTAACGCATTTTTGTATGCGGTAAATTAAAAATCATGATGTTTATATATTGCGCCTTTGGATGCCAGATCTGTTGATCGCGATCAAAAAAATAGAATTAGTGGAGTATATTTCTTCTTTTTTAAATAACCACTCTGGCGTATAGGGTTATTATGGGTTTTATGTGATTTTTTTATCATTTTGATAACATTTTCACTCTTGGTTTGATTGTAAGTATATGATTTATATATCTATTTGCTTGTAGTGATTAATTGGTCTAACCATTTTTGTTTTAACGCATTTTAAATTATTGTGAATGAAGAAATGATAATGACTAACACCAATGTATTATTAATGTTATCGAAGGGATTAAATAGTTTTTTAACTAACGTAATGGCTTTAGAAACTAAAAAAAGTATTATATTACTATCATGACATCGGCATAAAAAATCGAAATAAAACTGAGTCCGATAACGAATTCTTAATTTTAAAAGCTTGGAGTTTCTATTATGAGCACTAACGAACGTATTTTAAGTCCCTTCACATTACCGAATGGCACTGAACTGAAAAACCGTTTGTTAATGGCGCCAATGACCACCTGTACTGGCTATTATGATGGCACGGTCACCAGCGAGCTGGTGGAGTACTATCGGGCGCGTTCCGGCAGCATCGGCACCATTATCGTTGAGTGCTGTTTTGTCGACGATCTTGGCCTCGCATTCCCTGGCGCCATTGGTATTGATAGCGATGAAAAAATCGCCGGGCTGGCGAAAATTGCTGAGGCGATCAAATCCAAAGGTTCTAAAGCTCTCCTGCAGATTTACCACGGCGGCCGCATGGTCGACCCGAAACTGATCGGCGGGCGCACGCCGGTTGGTCCAAGCGCCGTTGCCGCGCCGCGTGACGGTGCCGCTACCCCAGTAGCGCTGACCACCGAAGAAGTGGACGCCATGATCGGCAAGTTTGGTGAAGCCGTACGCCGTGCGATTCAGGCCGGTTTTGACGGCGTTGAAATCCACGGGGCAAATACCTATCTGATCCAGCAGTTCTATTCGCCAAACTCAAACCAGCGCGACGACGAGTGGGGCGGCAGCCGCGATAACCGCGCTAAGTTCCCGCTGGCGGTACTGGACATCACCCACAAAATGGTGCGCCAGTACGCTGATGATGCCTTCATTATTGGCTACCGCTTCTCGCCGGAAGAGATGGAAGTGCCGGGCATCCGCTTTGACGACACCATGTACCTGCTGGAAAAACTGGCCGCGCGCGGCGTGGATTACCTGCACTTCTCCGTCGGTGCCACCCTGCGTCCGTCCATTGTCGACACGCAGGACCCAACGCCGCTGATCGAAAAATACCGCGCGATGCGCTCCGAAACCCTGGCGAAGGTGCCGGTAATGGGCGTCGGCGGCGTGGTGAATGCCGCTGATGTGAATGAAGCCCTGGACCACGGCTACGATCTGATTGCCGTAGGCCGCGCAACCATTGCCTACCCGGACTGGACTGACCGCATCGCGGCCGGTGAAAGCCTTGAGCTGTTTATGGACAGCACGCAACGGGAAGCGCTGAGCATCCCTGAACCGCTGTGGCGCTTCTCGCTGGTGGAAGCGATGATCCGCGACATGAGCATGGGCGAATCCAAATTCAAACCGGGCACGTTTGTTGAGAAAGTCCAGGACGATGCCAACGAGCTGGTAATTAACGTCAGCCTCGAAACCGACCGCATTGCCGACATCGAGCTGGCCGCGGGCCCGAGCGAGGACGTGGAGTTTGTCACCAGCTTTGAAGAGATCCGCAACCGTATTCTGGATGCGAATACCCCGCACGTTGACGCCATCACCGGCGCGACCAGCCAGAGCGAAGCGGTGAAAAAAGCCGTGTCGAAAGCGATGCTGAAATCCAGCAAAGCGCTGGCGGCAGAAGAGGGCGTTGACCCGAACGAGCCTAAATCGGTGGACGTTGTGGTCATCGGCAGCGGCGGTGCAGGCCTGGCGGCGGCCATTCAGGCCCACGACGAAGGCGCGAGCGTGCTGATTGTTGAGAAAATGCCTACCATCGGCGGTAACACCATTAAAGCCTCTGCCGGGATGAACGCTGCGGAAACCCGCTTCCAGCGCGTGAAGGGCATTCAGGACAGCAAAGAGCTGTTCTATCAGGAAAGCCTGAAAGGCGGTGGAAACAAGAACAACCCTGAGCTGCTGCGTCGCTTCGTGGAGAACGCGCCGGAGGCCATCGAGTGGCTGGCCACGCGCGGCATTATGCTGAACGATATCACCACCACCGGCGGGATGAGCATTGACCGTACCCACCGTCCAAAAGACGGTTCGGCAGTCGGCGGCTATCTGATCAGCGGCCTGGTCCGTAACGTGACCAAACGCAACATCGACGTGATGCTGGATACCTCCGTCAGCGACATCCTCTTCGAAAACGGTGAAGTGACCGGCGTGCGCCTGACTACCGAAGAGAACGAGACCGTCACCGTGGCAGCGAAAAGCGTGATAGTGGCAACGGGTGGCTTCAGCGCCAACAGCCAGATGGTGGTGAAATATCGTCCGGATCTGGAAGGGTTTGTCACGACCAACCACAAAGGGGCGACCGGCGGCGGCATCGCGCTGCTGGAGCGCATCGGCGCGGGCACGGTGGATATGGGCGAAATTCAGATCCACCCAACCGTTGAGCAGAAAACCTCGTATCTGATTTCCGAGTCCATCCGCGGCGGCGGGGCGATTCTGGTCAATCAGAAAGGGAACCGCTTCTACAACGAAATGTCGACCCGCGATAAAGTCTCTGCGCAGATCATCGCCCTGCCTGAGAAATACGCCTACATCGTTTTCGATGAGCATGTTCGTACCAAAAACAAAGCGGCGGATGAGTATATCGCGAAAGGGTTTGTCACCAGCGCCAGCTCGCCAAAAGCACTGGCGGAAGCGCTGGGTATGGATCCTCACGCCTTCCTCGCAACGCTTGAGCGCTACAACGGCTTTGTGGAAAAACAGCACGACGATGATTTCGGCCGCACCACCGCGCTGCGAGCGCCAATCAACGAAGGGCCGTTCTACGCCATTCAGATTGCACCGGGCGTGCACCACACCATGGGCGGCGTGACCATCAACACCGACACCTGCGTGCTGGATAACAACCACAACGTGTTGCCGGGCGCGTATGCTGCCGGTGAAGTTGTCGGCGGGATCCACGGCGGGAACCGTATCGGCGGTAACGCAGTGGCAGATATCATTATTTTTGGTACTCTTGCCGGACATCAGGCGGCGATGCGTTCGAAAAAGGCATAAGGCTCCCGTTCTGTAGGCCGGATACGCGCAGCGCTGTCCGGCATTTTCCCCGGCGGCGCGGTGCCTGCCGGGGCTACATTTGAGGAATCACGCCATGCCTGATGACAACCGCGTTTACAGCTACTCCGCCGTCCTGATGGGCTCACCCATCCTCCTGAAGCTTTTTTCCCATGACGAAGCGCTCGCCTCCCGCGTGTTTCGCCTGATTAAACAGTACGAAGACCTCCTCACCGTCAACCGCGCGCATTCCCAGGTAATGGATATCAACCACGCCGCCGGTCAGCATCCGGTTTCCGTCAGCCGCCCCGTGTTCGAGCTTATTCGCTGCGCGAAGGCAGCAAGCATGCTCAAAGACAGCGCCTTTAACCTTGCCATTGGCCCGCTGGTGAAGCGCTGGAAAATCGGCTTCAGTGGCGACAGCGTGCCGCCGGCCGATGAGATCGCAGCGCTGCTGGCGATAACGCATCCCGACGAGGTGCTGCTTGATGAGGCCAACAGCAGCGTATTCCTGACCCGCGCGGGAATGGAGATCGATCTGGGCGCCATTGCCAAAGGCTACATTGCGGACAGGGTGCGGGATTACCTTCATAAAGAGGGCGCCGAGCTGGGGCTGATCAACCTTGGCGGCAATATTCAGACCTTAGGCTCGCCCGAAGGCGGCTGGAGCGTGGGGCTGAAAAAACCCTTCGCCGGGGACGAGCTGATTGGCGCCATGACGGTGGAGAACAGGTCCGTCGTTACCTCGGGAACCTACGAGCGCTACTTTGAGCAAAACGGCAAACGCTATCACCACATTCTCGACCCGCGCACCGGGTACCCGCTGGACAACGAGCTGGATAGCGTCACCATCGTGTCGAAAGATTCCATCGACGGCGATATCTGGACCACGCTGATGTTCGGCATGGGCGTTGAGAAGGGCTGCGCCATGCTGCGCGCGCGTCCCGATATCGAGGCTATCTTTGTGACCAAAGCAAAAGAAGTGGCGATCTCATCGATGCACCACTTCCGCTTTACGCTGCTGGATAACGGCTACCGCATTACTGGCAGTACTGCTTGAGCAGGCCGGTTTGTTCCGGCTGGAGCCGGTAGCGATACACCGGACGTCCGGTGGCGCCGTAGTGGATGCTGGTAAACAGAATATTAATCTGCGCCAGCCAGATCAGGTATTTGCGGCAGGACACGCGCGAAATATTGACCGCGTTCGCCAGATCGTCGGTCGAAAATTCCATCTCCGGATGGCTGTCGATCCACTGGCAGATGGTGCGCAGCGTTTGCGGCGTTAACCCTTTCGGTAATTTCTTGCTGTCCGCCAGCTCCGGCGCGCCGCCGTGGATAAGCCTGTCCACGTCCGCCTGCTCATAGTACTGGTGCGAACCCATCAGGCTGTGTTTCGCCTTCCAGCCGTTCAGCGCCTCTTCAAAACGCGGGAACTGGAAGGGTTTGATCAGATAGTCCACCACGCCGTAGTGCATGGAGGTCTGGATCGTCGCGGCGTCAGAGGCAGAGGAAATCATAATCACGTCGATCGGCCGGCCTGATGCGCGAATGATCGGCAGCAGATCCAGCCCGTTATCCTGTTGCATATAGACATCCAGCAGCACCAGGTCGACCGGCTGAGCAGGGTTAGCGATAACCGCCTCCGCCTGGTTAAGCGTAGAGGCGATGCCGCAGCAGCTAAACCCTTCAACACGGTTCACATACAGACGGTTGAGGTCGGCTACCATAGCGTCATCATCGACAATTAATACATTTATCACGCGATATTCCTCTCGCTATCCCAGGGGATCTGAACAAAAAATTGGGTAAATACGCCAGGCTCCGACTCGACGGTGATATCACCGCCCAGGTTCTGGATCTGCTGACGCGCAAGGAACAGCCCAACGCCGCGGTTTTCACCTTTCGTTGAGTAGCCCTTGGTAAAAATAGCGTCCAGCCGCGCGGGATCAATCCCGGGGCCGTCGTCGCTCACTTCGCAGCTGAGCCAGCCATTCTGGTAGTGTAGCAGGAGGCCGATCTCGCCTTCCGGCTGGCCTTCCATCGCGTCCAGCGCGTTCTCAATCAGGTTCCCCAGCACGGTGATCAGCACCGCCACCTGTTCTTCATTGGCGGTATCCGGGAGCTGGCACTCCTCCGCCAGCGTCAGGGTGAACCCCGCCTCTTTGGCCCGGTTGATTTTACCCAGCAGGAAGCCTGCAATCACGGGTGATTTCACCTTGCGCTGGATTGCGCCAATGTCCGTCTGGTAATTCTGCGCGGTCTGGATGATGTACTCTTCCAGCTTGTCGTAACGCTTCATGTGCAGCAGGCCGAGGATCACGTGGAGTTTGTTCATAAACTCGTGCGTGTGCGATCGCAGGACGTCGACATAGTTGACCATGCCGTCGATGCGCTGCATCAGCTGGCTGATTTCGGTTTTATCGCGGAAGGTGCTGATCGCGCCTATCACCTGATTCTGACTTTTCACCGGCACCATGTTGCACAGCAGCAGGCGTCCGTTGCAGCTGATCTCCTGATCCTGACGCGCGACGCCGGTCTTCGACACGTCCCGCAGGCTCGCCAGCAGCGGTTCGCTGGCGTTTTCCGTCTGCTTGCCCGATGTCAGGAGCAGTATTTCTCTGGCCGTGTGGTTAATCATGGTCACGCGACCGTGGATATCCACCGCCAGCACCCCTTCGCGAAGCGACTGCAGCATCGCCTGGCGCTGTTCAAACAGGGCGGAGATCTCATACGGTTCCAGTCCGAAGAGGATGCGCTTCAGGACCCTGACCAGGCCCCATATCGCCAGCGAACTCATCAGGATGCTGAATAAAATGGTCCAGACGGCGTTGAGCCGCCCGCGCGCGATTTGCTCTTCAACTTTATAGAGAGAAATACCCACCACGACGACGCCGATTTGTTCGTGTTGTGCATCATAGACGGGGGTGAAGACACGCAGCGCTTCCGCAAGCGCACCCCGGTTGACGGAGACATTCTCCTTGCCTTCCAGCGCGGGTGACAAATCATCACCAATAAAGTGCAGCCCCAGCAGCGCTTCGTTTGGGTGTGAGTAGCGGATCCCGCGCATATCGGTGACCACGGTAAACAGCAGATCGTTGCGCTTCGTCACCGCCTGAGCGATGGGCTGAATGATATCCGCCTGCGGCGCCTGCATCAGCCCGCGCTTCACTTCCGGGCTGTCGGCAAAGGTTCGGGCAATGCCGAGCGCGGTGTCTTTGACATCGTCACGGGTTGCCCGGGTGATTTGCACCGAATAGAGCGCAAACACCATCAGCAGTACAGAGCCGATAATGGCGCACACCATGAGCGTGACCAGCGTGTTCAGCTTTATAGGGCGCTTGCGCGAGAGGGGGAAGGGCTGCAAATCGCTCATTAACGCTCCGCGATGTTCAAGAAAGGCCTGATTATCGCTTATGACAGGCTTTTCATAAAGCTATGCATTCGCGCCGCTTTTCGTGACCCTGCTCTCAGGCCACCTATATAAAACACTTTATAGTGTGCGGGTACTCATAATAAGGAGGTTGTTTATGAGCATTATGCTTACCGGTTCAGTCAAGGAAAGACGGCACGCCAGCACGATGAATATCGACAGATTGTCTACGCTGGATATGCTGAAAGTCATTCACCAGGATGATGCACACATTTCTGAAGCCATTACCCCATGCTTAACGACGATTGCCCGCGTGGTCGATAACGCTGCGGCGACCCTAAGCCACGGCGGGCGGTTAATTATCGTTGGCGCTGGAACTTCCGGGCGCATGGCAATCCAGGCGGCAGAGGAGTTTGCACCGGGTAAACATCCCGTTATCGCCATTGTCACGGACCAAGACGCCGGAAGTTACGAGCGTGGGGTTGCGGACCTTCAGGCCATAAAGTTTGGCGAGCACGACATGATGCTGGCATTAACCGTCAGCGGAAAAACGCCGTGGGTCTGGGGTGCGATGCGCCACGCCTGGTCGCTGGGTTCACCGGTTGCCGCGATCACTACCGATGCGCAGAGCGAAGCGGCACAGCTGGCAAGCATGATTATTGCGCCTGAGCTGGGCGCGGACGTCGTTGCGGGGTACGCCAATGCCAAAGCGGGCATCGCCCAGAAAATGATCCTCAATATGCTTACGACCGGGCTGGCTGTGAGGACCGGGCGCGTGTACAGCAACCTGCGCGTAGATATTGAAGCAAGCAGTACCAAATGGGCCGAGCGGCAGATCGCCATTGTAATGGAGGCAGGAGGCTGTACTCGCGCAGTGGCTAAAACCGCGCTCGAAAGCTGTAACCACAGCTGCAAAACGGCGGTGCTAATGGTGCTGACGGGTCTGGACGCGTGGAAAGCGCATGAGCTGCTGGCGCAAAATAACGGCTTTATTCGCGTGGCGTTGCAGGAAGCGCCCTAGTATTTGGCGGTAGAGAGAAAAAAAGCCCGCAATGCGGGCTTTGATGTTTCTGGGGATTAGAACTGGTAGGTCATGCCTACGCCAACGATGTCGTCGGTGGAGATACCGTTGTCCTTGTAGAAGGCGTCGTCTCCGTCCAGCAGGTTGATTTTATAATCAACATAGGTGGAGAAGTTCTTGTTGAAGCTGTAGGTCATACCCAGGTCAATGTAGTTAACCAGGTCCTGATCCACATAGTCATAGCCATTGCCTGGGTGATAGTCGTTACCGCCCAGATCCACGCCTTTGGAGTAAACCCATGCCAGTGACGGACGCAGGCCGAATTCGAACTGGTACTGCGCTACGGCTTCAAAGTTTTGGGTTTTATTGGCGATGCCGTCGTTACCGTATGGGGTCATGTTGCGGGTTTCCGCGTACATCATTGCCAGGTAATAACCCTGAGCATCGTATTTCGCGCCAACGGTCCAGGCTTCTGCACGTTCGCCGCCTGCATATTTGCTGAAGCGGTTGTAGCTTCCTGCGCCATAAGCAACCTGCTCATTAGTACGGTCAGAAGACGAGTATGCTGCACCCAGGCTCAGACCGAAGTCGAAGTCATAAGAGGTAGACATCCCGAAGCCGTCGCCATTCTGGAAACGAACATCATCATGACCGTTTTTGGTGCCTTCCTGAACATCAACAATATTGCCGTTTTGATCTTCGTGTGGGCCACCTTCGTTATTACCCTGATACTGCAGCGCGAAGTTCAAACCTTCAACCAGACCAAAGAAATCTGAATTACGGTAGGTTGCCAGACCGTTCGCACGGCCGTTCATAAAGTTGTCGGTCCAAGTGTAAGAATCGCCACCGAATACTGGCAGCATATCGGTCCAGGCTTCAACGTCATACACGACGCCGTAATTACGGCCGTAATCAAAAGAACCGTATTCACCATATTTCAGGCCAGCGAATGCCAGACGGTTAAAAGAGGTGTCACCCGCGTTTTCTGTATCATTTGCGTAGGTTTTATATTCCCACTGGCCGTAGCCGATCAGATCGCTCGTAATCTGCGTTTCGCCTTTGAAACCAATCTGTACGTAGGTTTCATCACCGTCGTCGCCAGCGTTGTCAGAAAAAGTATGACGGGCATCAACTTTGCCGTACAGGTCAACCTTGTTGCCATTTTTGTTGTACATTTCAGCCGCATTTGCTGCGCCAGCCATTAATAAAGCGGGTACCAAAATTGCCAGAACTTTTCTTTTCATTATATATTCCCTTTAAAGATAATTTATATGAATATATGTAATCACACTCCGTAATTACATCGTCGATACTATTCTATGGATTGTTATTTTGGTTCAAAAATAAATGTAATTCAATCAATATAAATATTACTAAATATTTCAATGCGTCTCTTTATTTTTCGCGTGAATTAATTCATTGAAAACATTATCGGTAATTATTGTTAATTATTTCTGAATTCTATTTATTAATGCTATCAATTCAGGTGTGTTATATTAAACGTCCTTTTAAGCAGCAGGGCAGAACAATGGAACTTGCGCAGTGGCAGCAGCAGTTTGAACGTTGGTTAGACGAGCATCATTGCACCGAGGATGCGGCGCATGATATTTCGCATTTCCGCCGCGTCTGGTTGTCGGCCCGAAAAATGATGGAAGAACTGACGGTGGACCCGCTGGTGGTGCTGACCGCCTGTTATTTTCATGACGTTGTTAGCCTGCCCAAAAACCACCCCGAACGCAGCCGGTCGTCGCGGCTGGCCGCTCGTAAAACGCGTGATATCCTAAGCCGCGATTTTCCAGATTTCCCACCCGAACGCTATCCAGCCGTTGAACACGCCATCGAGGCGCACAGCTTTAGCGCGGGGATTACGCCGCAAAGCCTCGAGGCCAAAATTGTTCAGGACGCGGACCGGCTGGAAGCCTTAGGTGCCATTGGTCTGGCGCGCGTTTTTGCCGTATCGGGCGCGCTAGGCGTGGCGTTGTTTGATCCAGAAGACCCGTTTGCCGACAGACGAACGTTGGATGACAGAGCCTTTGCGCTCGACCACTTCCAGACCAAACTGCTGCGCCTGCCGGACACCATGCAAACCGAAACGGGGCGCGAGCTGGCGCGGCACAATGCCGATTTTCTGATCCAGTTTATGGCGAAACTCAGCGCCGAGCTGCAGGGCGACTGCGTGGGCGTTGACGGTCAGGTACAGAGCCGTTTCCGTCGCAGTTTGCGCGCCTGAACTGTGGTAATCTGTCTTCAGTCTTTATTCTCCGGTTAAAAGAATGCAGGAAAATCGATCAGTGACGCAGCCCGCACCTGAGCGGGTTGAGAAATCAACGGCGGCCGTGCAGGCATTACTGCGCCAGCTGCTGGATATCTATGATGCTAAAACTCTGGCTAACCAGCTTGAGGCCCACGGAGAGAGTCACTGGAGCCCGGCAATACTCAAGAGGCTGCTCATCAGCGATCGGGCAGGGATGCGCATGAGCGAAAGCGAATTTCGTTATCTGCAAAACCTGCTGCCGCGCCCGTCCGCTGCGCATCCGAACTATGCCTTCCGTTTTGTCGATCTTTTTGCCGGTATCGGCGGGATCCGCCACGGCTTCGAAGCCATAGGCGGCCAGTGCGTGTTTACCAGCGAGTGGAATAAACACGCGGTTCGCACTTATAAGGCCAACTGGTATTGCGATCCGCAGCAGCACCACTTCAACGCGGATATTCGCGATGTGACCCTGAGCCACAAAACCGGCGTCAGCGATGAAGAGGCTGCACGGCATATTCGCAACGCCATCCCCGCGCACGATGTGCTGCTGGCGGGTTTCCCGTGTCAGCCTTTCTCGCTTGCCGGCGTATCGAAAAAGAATGCGCTGGGGCGCGCGCACGGTTTTGCCTGCGACACGCAGGGAACGCTGTTTTTCGACGTTGTGCGCATTATTGATGCCCGCCGTCCGCCGATATTTGTGCTGGAAAACGTCAAGAATTTAAAAAGCCATGACGGAGGGAAAACCTTCCGCATCATCATGCAAACGCTGGACGAGCTGGGCTATGACGTGGCTGACGCACAGGACATGGGCGCGGACGATCCCAAGATTATTGATGGCAAACACTTCCTGCCACAACACCGCGAGCGTATCGTGCTGGTGGGCTTCCGCCGCGATCTCAACCTGAAGGGGGATTTTACCCTGCGGGACATTCCCGGGCTCTATCCGGCCCGTCGCCCGTCGCTTGCCGATCTTCTGGAGCCGGTTGTCGACGCGAAATTTATCCTGACGCCGGTGCTGTGGAAATACCTCTATCGCTATGCCAAAAAGCATCAGGCCAAAGGCAACGGTTTTGGCTTTGGTATGGTCAATCCGAACAATCCCGACGTGGTGACGCGCACGCTGTCTGCGCGTTATTACAAAGACGGCGCGGAGATCCTGATCGACAGAGGCTGGGACAGAGCGCTGGGCGAGAAAGACTTTGACGACCCGCAGAACCAGCAGCATCGCCCGCGCCGCTTAACCCCGCGTGAGTGCGCCCGACTGATGGGCTTTGAGACGCCGCAGGGCTACGGTTTCCGCATTCCGGTCTCGGATACCCAGGCCTATCGCCAGTTTGGCAACTCGGTCGTGGTGCCCGCGTTTGCGGCGGTGGCAAAACTGCTGGCCTCCCGCATTAAACAGGCCGTAGCGCTGCGCCAGAGTGAGGCCGTCAATGACGGACGTGCACAATAAGGCCACGCGAAGTAAAAACATGCGTGCCATCGGCACGCGTGATACCGCGATAGAAAAACGGCTGGCCGTGCTGCTGGCTGCAGCCGGGGTTGATTTTCGCGTGCAGGACGCCGCGCTCCCCGGGCGCCCTGACTTCGTGGTCGACGCCTGGCAGTGCATCATCTTCACCCACGGCTGTTTCTGGCACCATCACGACTGCTATCTGTTTAAAGTCCCCGCGACGCGCACCGACTTCTGGCTGGATAAAATTGGCAAAAACGTCGCGCGTGACGAACGCGATATTGCCGCGCTTATCGCACAGGGGTGGCGGGTGCTGGTCGTCTGGGAGTGCGCGCTGCGCGGCAGGCTGAAACTCAGTGACGCACAGCTGACGGAGCGGCTGGAAGAGTGGATCTGCGGCGGCGCGCAGGCCGCGCAGATCGATACCCAGGGGATTAAGGCTTCTCCGCCCCGCACGGCGTGACGGTCGGTTTTGCAGGCAGCAAATATTTACCCAGCGTCACCAGCACCACGGCAAAGACAATCACGCCCAGCGCCAGCCATTCAATCGGTGACAGGGTTTCACCTGCAAAGCTGGTGCCCAGCAGCACGGCAACAACGGGATTGACGTAGGCGTAGCTGGTGGCGACGGCAGGGGAGACGTTGCGGATCAGGAACATATACGCATTGATGGCGATAATTGAGCCAAACAGCGCCAGATACCCAACCGCCAGGAAGCCCGACAGACCGGGCATAGCCGTCAATTTTTCACCCGTCAGGGTCGACGCAATCAGCAGTACGATACCCGCAGCAAGCATCTCAACGGCGCCCGCCATCATGCCGGACGGCAGCTCGATCCGCGAGCCGTACACGGAGCCAAACGCCCAGCTCATGGAGCCAATCAGAATAAGCAGCGCACCCCACGGGTTCCCGCTCAGGTTGCCGCCGCTGTTGAGCATGATGATGCCTGCCAGCCCAATGCCGATCCCAAGCCATTCCAGCTTGCGGGTACGAATGCCGAAAAGACGGCTAAAGCAGAGCGTAAACAGCGGCACGGTGGCAACGACCACGGCAGCAATTCCTGACGGTACGTTCTGGTGCTCGGCAACGGTGACGAAGCCATTCCCGACCGCCAACAGCAGCAGCCCAATCAGGGCCGCGTTGAGCAGAGGGCGCAGCGGGGGCAGCCTGTGGCCGCGCAGCAGCAAGAACGCCATAAGCAGCACGCCTGCAGAGAGGAAGCGAATACCGGCCATCATCAGCGGGGGCCAGCTTTCCACGCCAATGCGAATGACGAAATAGGTGGATCCCCAGATGATATACAGCGAAAAAAGTGCTCCAATGAGCGGTAATAAATGCCGGAAACGCATAGTCCCTCACGACGAAATAAAAAGTTCGCTCATAGTAAACGCCAAAACTATCGGGCTGGCGAGCCCTTTAGTTGTGTAATTGATGTGAAATTATTGTTGACGTGATGTGCCAGTTTCCGGGCTTACGCTTTTGTTCCATACTATTCACTTAATTAGCAAAAAAAGAAGGATAGAGATTTTGGCGGGAAGTAGCTTATTAACATTGCTGGACGATATTGCCACCTTGCTGGATGACATTTCGGTCATGGGAAAACTGGCGGCAAAAAAGACCGCCGGCGTACTGGGGGATGATTTGTCGCTGAACGCGCAGCAGGTCAGTGGCGTACGGGCGAATCGGGAGCTGCCGGTGGTGTGGGGCGTGGCGAAAGGGTCCTTTATCAACAAGGTGATCCTCGTGCCGCTGGCGCTCCTAATCAGCGCATTTATTCCCTGGGCTATTACGCCGCTGCTGATGATTGGCGGCGCGTTCCTGTGCTTTGAGGGCGTGGAGAAAGTGCTTCACACGTTTGCCGCGCGCAAAGAGAGCGATACCCCAGAGGTGCGTCAGCAGCGTCTTGAAGCGCTGGCCGCCCAGGATCCGAAAAGCTTTGAGCGTGACAAGGTGAAAGGCGCCATTCGCACCGACTTTATCCTCTCCGCCGAAATTGTGGCTATCACGCTGGGGATTGTCTCCGAGGCGCCGCTGATGAACCAGGTCCTGATCCTGTCCGGGATCGCCATTCTCGTTACCGTGGGCGTATACGGTCTGGTGGGGCTGATCGTTAAGCTGGATGATATTGGCTACTGGCTGGAAGAAAAATCGAGCGCCGTCGCGCGCGGCATCGGTAAGGGCCTGCTGGTACTTGCCCCCTGGCTGATGAAGAGTTTGTCGGTCGTCGGCACGCTGGCGATGTTCCTCGTGGGGGGCGGGATCGTGGTGCACGGCATCGCGCCGCTCCACCATGCGATTGAGCATTTTGCTGCGGCAAACGGCCCGATAGTGGCCGCCATTTTGCCTACGCTGCTTAATCTGGTGATTGGCTTTATCATTGGTGCGATTGTGGTCGCCGCCGTGAAAGGGGTTGAAAAAATGCGTGGAACCTCGCACTAATTGTTACCTTATCCGGTATGCAAAAAGGTTATTTCTCGTCTAAATTGAAACAGTTTCACCCTGATACGGGAGGCGGGTATGGTCTTTTTGGTCAGTGATGAAGTTAAGCCTAAGAGCGGCGGTCCACGCATGATCGTCACCGGCTATTCCAGCGGAATGGTGGAGTGTCGGTGGCATGATGGCTATGGCATCAAGCGGGAAGCATTTCGTGAAGACGAGCTTCAGCCGGGTGACGGACGGCAACATCGCGATAAGGCTTAATCACTTAACGCCCGGTTCGCCGGGCGTTTTTACGTGGCAACCAGGGAGTGTGTGTGCAGCGCGATACCTATGTTGTAAAACGATCTTTTCAGCAATGGCTGCATAAACGTAGCAATCCCGGCCTGGTTGTCAATCTCTGTTTTATCGTGGTGCTGGTCTTCTCAACCCTCCTGACCTGGCGCGAAGTCGTGGTGCTGGAGGATGCCTATATTTCCAGCCAGCGTAACCATCTGGAAACGGTTGCAAATTCGCTGGACAGGCAGCTGCAGTTTAGCGTCGATAAGATGCTTTTCTTCCGCAACAGCATGGGCGATGCGCTACAAACGCCTCTTGCATTCGGTGTGCTGCACGATGCGGCCCGGCGCTTCGCGGCCCTGCGCGCCACCTCGAACTGGCAGATCGCGGTGGATAAAGACCGCACCTTGCCCCTCAACGGCGTATCGGATGCCTTTGTCGAAAAAACAACGCTGCTCAACCGCGATGATGAGCGTCTGCCAAACGAGCTCTCTGCCGCGCTGGAAGTGGGGTACCTGCTGCGCCTGGCGTCATCAAATACCCGAAAAGAGGAGCGCATAATTTATGTCTCCCGTGCCGGATTCTTTCTCGCTACCGACACGCCGCTACACAAGCAGGACATTTCCCCGCGCTACTATCAGCTGGTCGTCCAGCCCTGGTTTACGCAGCAGTCTGAGCGCAGTAACCGCGCCCGCGCCGTCCGCTGGTTTATTTCACCCGCGTCCATTTTTACCGGTAACCAACCCCTGATCACGGCCAGCGTGCCGATTTACTATGACCATTTCTGGTACGGCGTGGTGGCGATGGACTTCAGCTTCGCCACCATGAAGCGGCTGCTGGTGGATGCAATGGACGATCACGTCGAGGGGGAATATCAGCTTTACGATACCCGGCTCAATCCGATCGCCACGTCGGGTTCTGCCACAAGTGAGATAAATCACTTCGACGAGCGCGACATGGCGCAGATTGCACATGCCTTAGAGAGCGATACTCAGGGCGGCATTCGCCTGGGAAGCCGCTTCGTCAGCTGGGCGCGCCTCGATCACTTTGATGGCGTTGTCCTGCGCGTGCACACCCTCCACGAGGGCGTTCGCGGTGATTTTGGCAGCATCAGCATTGTGCTGGCGCTGCTGTGGGCGCTGTTTACGGCAATGCTGCTGATCTCCTGGCTGGTGATTCGACGCATGGTCAGCAACATGTATGCGCTGCAGCATTCACTCCAGTGGCAGGCCTGGCACGATCCGCTCACCCGCCTGAATAATCGTGGCGCGTTGTTTGAGCGGGCAAAAATCCTCGCAAGAGAGTGCCGGCTGCAGTCTCTGCCGTTCTCGGTTATCCAGATAGACCTCGACCACTTCAAAAGCATTAACGACCGCTATGGCCATCAGACCGGTGATAAAGTCCTGTCTCATGCTGCGGGTCTGATTGCCAGCGCGCTGCGTACTAACGACGTCGCCGGTAGAGTGGGGGGAGAGGAGTTTTGCGTCGTCCTGCCGGGGCTGGGTCTGGAGGAGGCGGCCAAAGTCGCAGAGCGGATCCGCTCACGAATCGACAGCAAGGAGATTCTGGTTAAGAAGAGCACCACCCTGAGGGTCAGCGCATCACTGGGCGTGAGCAGCGCGCAGGAAAAAGAGAATTATAATTTTGAACAGCTGCAGTCCATTGCCGACGTGCGTCTGTATGAGGCGAAGCAGGGTGGGCGCAACCGCGTCGTCTGGCGCGATCACGACAGGAAGTGATCCAGCCCCTCGCGCCAGCCTGCGGGGCCGGGGCGCTGAGAGTGATATACCCGCGCGGGGCTGTCATCCTTCAGCGTGATGCCGTGCCGGTTAATGCCTTTGACAACGACGGCAACGTTGACGCTGTCCAGCAGCGGGGCATCATTTGGCCCATCGCCCAGGCCCAGCGTTATCGGTTCAAGCCCTTCATGGAGGCGATACTGCTCCACCAGCCAGTTAACCGCCACGTCTTTGCCGCACCGCGCGTCCAGCACGTGCCAGAAGCGCGCTCCCTGCACAATCTTTAAGCCCTGCGCGGCCAGCGCCTCTTCAAAGCGCGCCAGCTGTTCATCGCTGTCCCGCCAGATTAACGTCGCGGACGCCTCATGGCGGCGCGCCAGCTGCGACCGAACGCGGTTTAGCCCCGTCCATTCGGCAATTACCCCTTCGTCAACATCATCAAAAGAGGTGAATTTAAAGGACGCGTGCTGGCGGATCTGTGCGAGAGCGTGAGAGATGTCGTCATGCGCCAGGCGTCCAACGACGCGTGTCGCCGGTTCCCAGCGAACGTCAGGCTGTATGACCGCGCCGTTTTCTGCGATGAAAGGCAGACCCGCCAGGCCCAGTTCCTGCTGGATATCGTCAATCTCCGCCGCCGTTTTGCTGCTGCAAAGAATGACGGGGATCTGCTCATCCTGAAGCCTTTCAAGCCAGGATGCCGCAGGCTGCCAGTCGTATGTATGGATATCCAGCAGCGTTCCGTCCAGGTCAGTGAAAATCAATAGTGGATCCTGCAGCGAAGGCATAAGGGCTCCTGATGTGAATAAGTGCTTTCTAAGAATATTCCTAAAAAAATTATCAGCAACGACCGTTCGTTCTGGAACCGATCCCGTCAAACCCACTCGCCGTGGGGGTTATTGCTCATAACGAAAACGCGTACATATGAAATAGGATATTAATCATAAGAATATATCCTTGTAAGACAAATTCGTTAAGGATAGTGTTTCCCGTACATCAGATTTCCTGGTGTAACGAATTTACAAGTGCTTCTTGCATAAGCAAGTTTGATCCCGGTCATCCCCATGACCGGGATTTTTTTCACCTTACCGATTCGCTTCAGACACGCTGAAGTCATGAATATCCAGCTCGAACGCTTCGGCCAGTTCGCGGTAAGTGTGATAGTCCCTCCCGTTCACAATCACTCTGTCTGAGTCATCGTCCGTGCGACGCACTTCAGCCTCGCTGACCTCATTGATAGCGGCAAGCAGGGCATCGACATCCACTTCCACCTCACGCTTGATGGTGTCGCTGTACTCTTTCTCGGTCTTCATTCCGGGCTCCTCATTCACCGTGTCCATTTTTAAGTATAGACCGCACACAAAAACGCCATTCACGCCAGGCGTCGATGCCAGTTACTGCGTTTTGTTCTACACTGGCTCAAAACCACAGGAGGAAAGTATGAAGGTTAACGATCGGGTAACTGTCAAAACGGACGGCGGGCCGCGCCGGCCGGGCGTGGTGCTGGCTGTAGAAGCGTTTAATGAAGGCACCATGTATCTGGTGTCGCTGGAAGACTACCCGCTCGGCATCTGGTTCTTTAATGAACAGGGCCATCCGGACGGCATCTTTGTGGAAACGGCAGAGTAGCAGAGCGTCGGGTGGCGTTCGCGTCCCCGGCGTCTGAAGCGGTGAAATGCAAAAATCTCTGGCCAGGCCAGAGATCGTGTAGGGTACAGAAGGTGTTGGGCGGACTAGCGCATATTGACGAAAATTCCGTTGGTGACATTATCCGTCAGACGGACGACATGATAGATCACTTGCTTATTATGCGTTTTAATCTTCCTTTTAATATTGCCTTTGTGTGACGAAACCGTTTTTGCCTTAATATTCATCTGGTCAGAAATCTGAATTGTCCCTTGTCCAGCCATCCACATTTTTAGCATGCTTGATTCAGTTCTGCTTAATGATAGAGTGGGTAAGTTAACCGCTCCTACATTCTTAACTTCTTTATTCAAATAATCACCCAAAATGTCATCCAGCGACTCGGGCTTAATTGATTTCGAACTGATCAGTAAATTTTTACGGACCAACAAATATTCATCAAAATGGATATTTGCGATCGCCATAAAAACAATAAACAATGTCTTAGGATGCTGATTAATGATTTGCTTAATGTGCTGACTGTTGGCTGGATCGTGAATAAAACAGTCCTCATTAATAAACACCACGCCGGGCTTGTGTTCATCACAAGCGGCTTCGAGTTCGTCAACGGTGTGTGCATCGTTGATGTCTCTCTTTCTTACCCCTCTGCTTGCCAGGTACCCGGTTAACCCTAGCCGGGTGTAGCTGCATAAATCCATAATGATCGTTGACATGGCATACCCTCACTCAATGCGTAACGATAATTCACCATCTGCCTGAGAGCTCATAAACAGCCATACGGGATGGAAAAACGTAATAAAACCTGTGAGCATGACAAAGACTTTCAGGCGAACTCACTATCCCGTAAAGTTACGTATAATTTGCCAGGAATCATCTTAAAGTAAAGTAAATATTAAGTATTGTGAGGTGGTTAGAAACAATTAAACCGCGTCAGATATATCCTGGAAGATGTTTTTCATGTTTTATTTTAGGAATATCCTCAGGAAGACACTGCAAACATTAAGGTTTATTATTTTCGTGGCAATTCGCTGACAATATCGGCCAGCAGATTAAATATCTCGCTGAATAAATGTTCACAGAACGGGGCGATAAGCGGCATCAGCAATGACATTAATAAAAGACCCACCGTCAACGTAACCGGGAAACCGATGACAAATACGGATAGCTGCGGGGCCATTCTGTTCAACAAACCTAATGAAAGGTTGACCGTCAGCAGCAGGGTGATGATCGGCAGCGCCAGCATGAGCCCGTTGAGGAAAATCAGACCGGCCGCGCGAACGAGAGCCAGGAAGGCATTGCTGTTCACCGGATTTTCGCCAATCGGCAGCGTGTGGAACGTATCCACCAGCATTGAGATCAGCCACAGGTGGCCGTTGAACGAGAGGAACAGCAGCATCGCCAGCAGGTCGATTATACGCGCAATCACCGGCATGTTGAGATGGCTGCCGGGGTCGACAAAGGTCGCAAAGGAGAGACCCATCTGCAGGCCGATCAGCTCGCCGGCCGTTCGCACGGCGGCAAAGGCGAGCTGCATGGTAAACCCGACGGCAACGCCAATCATGACCTGCTGCAGGGCCACCCACGCCGCGTTGGCGGAAAAAATGGGGATCTCAACCGGCGGCAGGGTCGGTGCGACGATAACCGTGATTATCATGCCCAGACCCACTTTGACCCGCTTGGGTATCGATTTTTCGCTCAGAATGGGGGCGGTAGAGATAAGCGCCATGATGCGCAGCATGGGCCAGAAATAGACGCCAAGCCACTGAACCATTTGATCGCTGGTGAAATGCAGCATCGTCGCGTCAGCCGATGATATACGGCAGATTGGTAAACAGGTTGCGCATGTAGTCCAGCAGCAGGTTCAGCATCCACGGCCCGGCAACGATAATCGCCACGAAGACGGCGATAATTTTGGGGATGAACGACAGCGTCATTTCGTTAATCTGCGTGGCGGCCTGCAGTATGCTGATGATAAGGCCGGTCACCAGCGCAACGAGCAGCAGGGGGGCGGCAACGGCAATCGCGACTTTCATCGCTTCCGTGCCCATCATCATGACCGATTCTGGCGTCATTGCGGCCCCTTAGCTGTAAAAGCTCTGTGCCAGCGAGCTGACAAGAAGCTGCCAGCCGTCAACCAGCACAAAAAGCATGATTTTAAAGGGCAGGGCGATGGTCGCAGGCGGAACCATCATCATCCCCAACGCCATCAGCACGCTGGCGATCACCAGGTCGATAATCAGGAACGGAATGAAGATGGTGAAGCCTATCTGGAACGCCGTTTTCAGCTCGCTGGTCACGTAGGCGGGCAGCAAAATGCGCATCGGCACGGCTTCAGGGCCCTGAAGTTCGCCGGTGTTGGCCAGGCGGGCAAACAGGGCTAAATCGGCTTCACGGGTCTGGCGCAGCATAAACTCACGCAGCGGCTGCGCGCCTTTCTCCAGCGCAACCTGCATGGAAATTTTGTCTTCGCTGAACGGCTGGTAGGCGTCGGTGTAAATCTTGTCGATCACCGGCGACATAATGAAAAAGGTCAAAAACAGGGATAGGCCGAGCAGCACCTGGTTCGGCGGTGCGGACGGCGTACCCAGCGCGTTTCGCAGCAGGCCAAACACGATGATGATGCGCGTGAAGCTGGTCATCATCAGCAGAATGGCGGGGATAAACGTCAGCGAGGTGATGAAAACCAGGGTCTGAACGGAGAGCGACCAGCTTTGTGCACCCCCGGCAAGGGGGGTAGAGACCAGGCCTGGCAGCTGCGCGTGCACGGCGGGCGCAAACAGGGCCAGGCCCGCAAGCGTAAGGGATAACAAACGGCGCATCAGGATCTCCCGGAACGCTTAAGCAAACTCTTCATGACGGACTGAAAATCCGCAGGGGCTTCTGCGCTCTCATCAACCGGAACGGGTGCAGGCGGCAGTTTATGTAATACGCTGATGTTTGACGCGGTAATGCCCAGGACCAGGCGCGTATCCTCCACGTCGACAATGACCACGCGCTCGCGTGGCCCCAGCGACGTGCTGGCGCTGACCTTCAGGCCACGCGCAGCGGCGGTTTTACCCGCCAGGCCAAAACGTTTTGCCAGCCAGGCGGCAATGAGAATGAAGGCAATAATACCGAACAGGGCGCCGCTCACCTGGAGCAGCGGTGAACCCGGTACCGCGGAGGGTTGTGATATTGTTGCCTGGGTTTTCATTCTTAACGGCTCAGACGACGCATGCGTTCAGACGGGGTAATGATGTCGGTAATACGCACGCCGTATTTATCGGCGACGACGACCACTTCACCCTGGGCAATCAGATAGCCGTTGATCAGGATATCCAGCGGCTCGCCGGCCAGGCCGTCAAGCGCGACCACGGAACCCTGGGTCAGGCGCAGCAGCTCTTTGATGGTCATGCGGGTACGGCCCAGCTCCACGGTCAGCTTCACCGGGATATCCATAATCAGGTCGATGTCCTGCAGCGTGCCGCTGACGTCACCGCCGCCCAGCTGCTGGAATACCGCGTCCGCCGCGCTTTTGCCTGCCGGTGCTTTTTGCTCGTTTAACGCGTCAGCCCACAGATCGTCCAGTGCTCCGCTGTTTTCATCGGACGGATTGTTCATGTCACTCATTTGGGCTGTTCCTCATTCAGCGAATTCAATATCGGGTTGATCAAGTGCTCAACGCGTAACGCATACTGGCCGTTTATGGTGCCGTACTGGCTTGTCAGCACGGGTACGCCATCTACGTGGGCAATGATGCGGTCGGGTTTGTCTATCGGCAGAACGTCGCCGGGTTGTAATTTCAGGATCTGGGATAGCCGCATGGAGATGTCGGCAAAGTTGGCCACCAGCTCCAGCTGCGAGTGCTGCACCTGGCGCACCAGGTTTTCGCGCCAGTTTTGATCCTCGTTGCGCGAGTTCTCCAGCGGCGGGTTCACCAGCAGCTCGCGCAGGGGTTCAATCATGCTGAACGGCAGGCAGATATTGAACTCGCCGGTCAGGTTGCCGATCTCCACGTGGAACGGCGTGTTGACCACGATATCGTTCGGCGAGGTGGTGATATTCGTAAATTTCACCTGCATCTCAGAACGCACGTACTCCACTTCCAGCGGATTAATCGCTTTCCACGCGTCGCTATAGGAGTCCAGCGCCAGCTTCAGCATGCGGTTAATCACGCGCTGCTCGGTGTGGGTAAATTCGCGCCCTTCCACTTTGGTGGGGAAGCGGCCATCGCCCCCGAACAGGTTATCCACCGCGATAAATACCAGGCTTGGCGAAAACACCACCAGCCCCGTGCCGCGCAGCGGCTTCAGGTGAATAAGGTTAAGGTTGGTTGGCACCGGCAGGTTGCGGGCAAACTCGTGGTACGGCTGAATGCGGATCGCACCGACGGTGATGTCCGGGCTGCGGCGCAGCAGGTTAAACAGCCCCATACGGAACTGACGCGCAAAACGTTCGTTGATGATCTCCAGCGCCTGCAGACGTTCGCGTACCACGCGACGCTGGGTATTCGGGTCATAGGGACGAATATTATCGTCGCCGCTCAGCCCCGGTTTCGGATCGTCACTTTTATCGCTGTCGCCGTTAAGCAGCGCATCGATTTCTGCCTGAGAAAGAATACTGTCGCCCATGTCGTTACCGCAGTATGAAGGCTGTATACAGAACGTCGGTGACTTCCTGCTTAGGTTGGCCGTTTACCAGCGGGGTCGCCAGCGTTTGCTTAATTGCGTCGACCAGTTTTTGCTTACCGTCGTCGGTGGCAAGCGTCGAAGCGTCCTGACGCGAGAACAGCAGCAGAAGACGGCTACGCACTTCAGGAAGGTAATCGTTCAGACGGGCGCGGGTCGCTTCGTCCTTCAGACGCAGCGTAATACCCACGTACAGCACACGGTCCGCATCGCCCAGGTTAACGGTGAAGGTATCCAGTGGGAAAAATACCGGTGCCGGCGGGGGCGGTGCTTCGGCTTTGGCCGCAGCGCCGGAAGGTTCCTGCTGCATGCGCCAGTAACTATAGCCCGCGGTAGCGCAGGCGGCGAGCGTGATCAACACCAGCAGCGGGATCCAGATGGAACGCTTACTTTTTTTGGTGATAGCGGAGTCAGTCATCTGATACGAGCTTCCTGTTTCGGTACAGCTTAATACGGTGATTATCCCGTGTCCGCCTTATCTCAAAGCGTGGAAAAGACGGGGATAATCACGCTACCTCGGGCGTTAGGCAAAGATGTCTACCGCACCGTTCCCGCGCGCGGAGGATTGCAGTGCAGCAGGCGTCGGCAGTAATTCATCGCTCTCTTCATTAAACGTGCCGTTTTGACCGGAACGCGAAGCCTGGTGCTGCTGCTGAGAAGACGACTGCTGCTGCCCGGCAAAGCTCTCGCTGCTTACGCTGCTCTGCGAAAGCTGAATACCGTTTTCCGCAAGTGAGGTGCGCAGCATAGGGAGCGCGGCTTCGAGAGCCGCACGCACATGGCTGTGCGCAGAAACCATCTGCAGCTGGGCCTGGTTATCATCAAGCTTAAGCGAAATTTGTACCTGACCCAGATCTTCCGGGTGCAGACGCAGTTCAGCGGTCTGCTGGCCCTGTCGGGTAAACAGCGTGATGTGCTGGCTTAACGTTTGTTGCCATTCGCTGGTTCCCAGCGGCTGGCTTAACACCGGCGCGGTAGCAACCGTCGCCGCAGGCTGTGAGGCAACATGGCTGCCTACGACCGGGGCTATCGTCGCGGTGGGCGAGGTGGACGAGGTGGACGACGCGCTGCTCGCGATATCCTGCTTTTCAGCGGACGCCGCTACGGCTGGCGCGACGGCCGCACCGGCTGGCAATGAATTGTCAGCGGGTTGCGCCACGGGCTGATAACCCGATTGCGCCGGTGCTTTTTCCTGCCCTGCCAGCGCCTGTTGGCCGCTGCCGGACGACGGGAGCGCCGAGGTGAGGGGGGCCCGGGCGGTAATCCCTTCGGTGCCAGTCGCCTCCGGTGCGGCAGCCGTCGCGGTTTGCTGGTGCGGTAGCATGGCCATCAGCGCGCTCAGCCCCGCGAGCTCTTCTTCGCTCAGGTCGGTTTTACCGTCCTCTTTCGCTGCGGCGTTGGTCAGCGTCTTCAGCGCGTCGCCGTGGGCGGCAGGCATCAGCCCGGATACCAGCGTTTGAAGGACGCTGGCTGGCGCCGCGTCGTCGGCAGGCGCCGTATCCTTAAGTGAGAGCAAATCGGCAATTTTGGCCTGCAGCGCGGTTTTGCTATCGTCCTGCGGTGCCACTTTTGCCAGCTTGCTGCCCGCGGCTTTGAGATCGGCGAGGGTCAGCGGCGCATCGGTGCCCTGCCCGGTGGCATCCGTTAGCGCACCCGCCAGCAGGGAGAGAAAGTCCTGCGCACCGTCTTCAGCGCCTTTTCCCGTCAGCGTGGTGCCGGACAGGTCGCTGTCGGTGGTCAGCAGTTGTTGCAGTGTGATCATTCCGGTTTCCTCATTGATGCGCGCTGGGCAAACTCATCCATTTTTTTCTGATCCAGACGGTTTTCCGCCAGGGTTGTCGCGGCTATCTGTCTGTCCTGTAGGGTTTGCCAGGCCTGCAGCCGCTGCTTTTTCTCGCGCCAGAAATTGAGCGCGGTATCGACTTTCTGGGTCCACTGGTTTAGCTGCTGGCGGTGCTGTTCAATCGCCTTTTCCAGCGTCTGAATAAACTGCTGATAGTTGATCCAGCGCTGGCTGCCAATGCCCTGCGTCATATCGGTATTCAGGTTGGTGCGATATTCATGCTGATAGTCGATTAACATCCTCAACTGCTCCTCAGCCTGCTGGCACCCGCGTCGCATTGCGCCAAGCTGCAGTGCGGCATCATCAACTTCTTTTTCTGCCAGATCTTTCAGCGTTGATAACGCGCTGTTTTGCGCCATGACCGTCGCCCTCCACCTGTGTTACACCTGCGGGAAAATCAGATCCAGAGCCTGGATTGAGTCTTCCCAGTCGGCGCGTTCAAAAATACCTTGTTGCAAAAACGCTTCCAGCTGCGGCCACAGGGTAATCGCCTTGTCGAGCATCGGGTCGCTGCCTTTGGCATACGCCCCAACGCTCACCAAATCGCGGTTGCGCTGGAAGCTGGAGAGCAGTTGTTTGAAGTTACGCACGCGGGCGTAGTGCTTCTCGGTAATCAGCGCCGTCATCGCGCGGCTGATTGAGGCTTCAATGTCGATAGCCGGGTAGTGCCCGGCTTCGGCCAGGCGTCGCGAGAGCACGATGTGACCGTCGAGGATCGCACGCGCGGAGTCGGCAATCGGGTCCTGCTGGTCATCGCCCTCGGTCAGGACCGTATAGAATGCGGTGACGGAGCCGCCGCCGCTGATGCCGTTCCCCGCGCGCTCCACCAGGGCAGGGAGCTTGGCAAAGACCGAAGGCGGATACCCTTTGGTCGCCGGCGGCTCGCCGATAGCGAGCGCGATTTCGCGCTGCGCCATTGCGTAACGGGTGAGTGAGTCCATGATCAGCAGCACGTGCTGGCCGCGGTCGCGGAAATCTTCGGCGATGCGGGTTGCGTAGGCGGCACCCTGCATGCGCAGCAGCGGCGACACGTCCGCGGGAGCGGCGATGACCACCGAGCGGGCGCGGCCTTCCGCGCCCAGAATGTTTTCGATGAAGTCTTTGACCTCACGGCCACGTTCGCCAATCAGACCCACGACGATCACGTCGGCCTGCGTATAGCGCGCCATCATGCCGAGCAGAACGGATTTCCCGACGCCGGAGCCGGCAAACAGGCCCATACGCTGCCCGCGCCCAACGGTGAGGAGGGCGTTAATCGGGCGCACGCCGGTATCGAGCACGTGCTCGATGGGGGTACGCTGCAGGGGGTTAAACGGCTGGGTGATCAGCGCGCCGGTTTCCGTGGTGTCCGGCGCGGGCAGGCCGTCGAGCGGTTTACCGCTCCCGTCCAGCACGCGCCCGAGCAGCGCCGGGCCAAGCGGCAGCTGTTTGCCGCTCTGCAGGCCGTCGCCTGAGCTGTTTTTAGCGTAGACGCGCGCGCCGGGCAAAACCCCTTCGACCTCTTCGAGCGGCATCAGGAACAGGCGCTGGCCGTTAAAACCGACGACCTCGCTTTCCACCTCGCGCATTTCCAGCCCGTCCTGACGTTCGATGACGCATGTCGCACCGAGCGGAAGCTGCAGGCCCGTGGCTTCCAGCACCAGGCCGGTCGCGCGGGTCAGTCGTCCATAACGACGAACGGACGGCAGCTGCGCCATCTTCGTTTCAAAGTTATCAAGGGTGTTGAGCCAGCGCGTAAGGCGTGCGGTCATCAGACGACTCCCGGCGCCGCCAGGCGGCACAGTTCCTGCCAGCGGGTGGCCACGCTGGCGTCAAGATCGCCTTCATCGGCGGAGACTTTACAGCCTCCGTGATGCAGCGACGGGTCGCCGCGCAGCCGCCAGCCGTGCAGGCTTAACGTTGCGCCCAGGCTCTCTTCAACGCGCTGTAAATCATCGGGATGCACGCGCAGCTGCGGTTTGCCGCTGAACAGCGGCTCCTGCTGAAGCAGGCCCTGGATCTGTTTAATCAGCGCCGTGTTATCGACGGCTGGCGTCTGGCCGATAACCTGACGCGCCGCCTCCAGCGCCATCTGCATCAGGCGCGAGGCGATCACGCTGTCGAGCGCATCGAGGGTGTGCTGAAATTCGCTCACCAGCTGCTGCATGCGGGCGTGCAGCGGCGCCTGCTGCTGGCGCGCCTGCTCAATGCCCTGCTCTAAACCTTTTGCGAGGCCTTCCTGGTAACCTTGTTCCTGTCCTTTCTGTCGGCCCTCATTCATCCCCGCGGTAAAGCCCTGTTCGTGCGCCTGCATCTGCAGCTGTGCCAGCATCTGGGCGCGCTGTTCCTCTTCGCTCAGCGAAGGGGGAGCGGCGTCCTCGTCGCCCTCGTCGGGCGACAGCATGGCAGGGGTGAACTCCGAGAGAGGAGGGGCCAGGTCGTCGGGCGTCCAGCGCTTCCACGACAGCTCATCAGACATAGGTGTCGTCTCCGCTGCCAATCACCATCTCGCCGGTTTCCGCCAGACGACGAACGATAAGCAGGATCGCCTTCTGTTCGTTTTCCACCTGAGACAGGCGGACAGGGCCGCGGTTGGCCAGGTCGTCGCGCAGGATATCTGCCGCACGCTGGGACATGTTGCGCAGGAACTTCTCGCGCAGCGGCTGTTCGGCGCCTTTGAGGGCGATAAGCAGCGATTCGGAATCCACTTCCTGGAGCAGGCGCTGGATGCTGCGGTCGTCCACTTCGACCAGGTTTTCGAACAGGAACATCTCGTCGATAATTTTCTGCGCCAGCTCGCCGTCGAACTCGCGAACGGCCGTAATAACCGCTTCTTCCTGCTGCGTTTTCATCAGGTTGATGATCTCTGCCGCCGTTCTCACGCCGCCCATTTTGCTGCGCTTGAGGTTCTGGCCGTCGAGCAGGTTGTTCAGCACTTCGGTCAGCTCCGCCAGCGCGGCTGGCTGGACGCCGCCAAAGGTGGCGATACGCAGCATCACATCGTGGCGCAGGCGCTCTTCGAACAGCGCCAGAATATCGGCCGCCTGGCCGCGCTTGAGGTGCACCAGGATGGTGGCGATGATCTGCGGGTGCTCGTCGCGAATAAGGTCGGCGGCACTCTGCGGCTCCATAAAGTTGAGCGTCTCGATCCCGCTGGCGGTATCGCGCGTTTCCAGAATGTCTTCCAGCAGGCTGGCGGCACGCTCTTCGCCCAGCGCCTTGACCAGCACGGAGCGCAGGTATTCGTTGGCGTTGACGTTGAGCGCGGCAAACTGTTCGGCCTCCTGCTCAAACTCCGCCAGCACTTCGGTCAGCTGCTTGTTGGAGATCTGACGCACGTTGGCCATGGCCGCAGAGAGAATTTGTACTTCTCGCTGCGAGAGGTGTTTAAACACCTCCGCCGCGCGGTCTTCACCAATGGTCATCAGCAGGATGACGCTCTTATCGGTACCTGAAAGCTCGTTACTCATGTTCGTTACCCATCCAACCGCGGATGACCAGCGCGACGACGCGCGGATCGTTATCTGACATTTCGCGAATACGCTGGCTCATCACCTCGGCGCCCATGCGCTGGTTAGCACGGCGCTGCTGCATCTGTTCGTCTTTGCTGAGGCGGACTTCTACCGCTTCTTCCACTTCCTGACGGTTGTTCATCTGTTCCAGCGCGGCTTTCTCGGCGGCAGCACGACGCTGAAGCTGAGGGCGAACGCCTTTGCGCCATAGCAGCCATGCGACAATCAGCACCAGCAGCCAGCGGCCCGCGGACATCAGCTGATCGATAAACGCCTGCTGTTGCCAGAACGGCAGCTCACCGCCCGTTTCGTCAACCGAGTTGAACGGAGAGTTCACCACGTTGAGGGTATCGCCACGTTTTTCTGAATAACCCATCGCTTCGCGGGTCAGGTCTTCAATCTGCTTCATCTGCTCGGCGGTCAGCGGCAGAGGCTTGCCGTCCGGCAGCGTTTTGTAGTTGACCACTACGGCAACGGACAGGCGCTGAACGTCGCCCACGTTGAGTTTGGTGTGGCGAATGGTGCGGTCGACTTCGAAGTTAGTCGTCTCGTTACGGCTGCTGGTCCGTGGACCCGCGCTGTTCGCCGTCGAGGTGGTCTGCTGAGCGTTTTGCTGACCATTCTGCGGGTTCTGGTTAGCCGCAGGCGTGGTAATCGGCGCGGCGTTGGCCGGCGCCGGCTGGTTCGAGAGCGCGCCCGGCACGCCGCCGGGGTAAGGGCCGCCAACCTGCTCGTTTTCATTAATCTGACGAGAACGCATCACGGCCTGGGCCGGGTTGCCGTTCGGGCTGTACTGCTCTTCGGTCTGCTCTTTATTGGCGAAGTCGATCTGCGCGGTGACCTGCGCGTGGACGTTGCTGTTGCCCACTACCGGGCCGAGGATTGCTTCGATACGGCGCTGCAGGCGGCCTTCGACATCGGCGGCGTATTTCAGCTGCGCGTCGTTAAGGTCGCGACCGGCGCTGTTGTTTTGCGTCAGCAGATGCCCGCTCTGATCGACTAACGTCACGTTACCCGGCGGTAAACCCGCTACGGCGCTGGAGACCAGATGCGTCACGGCGCTGATTTGCCCTTCGTCCAGCGCGCGGCCCGGCTCGAGGTTGACGGTGACGGACGCAGACGGGGATTTTTGTTCACGAACGAACAGCGACGGTTTAGGCATGGCAAGGTGCACGCGCGCACTCTTCACCGGGCCTAAGGTTTCAATCGTACGGGCCAGTTCACCTTCCAGCGCGCGCTGGTAGTTCACCTGCTCGCTGAACTGGCTGATGCCGAATTTTTCCTGGTCCAGCAGTTCAAACCCGACGGCACCCCCTTTCGGCAGCCCCTGCTGAGCCAGACGCAGGCGCAGCTCATGCACTTTATCTGCCGGTACTTCAAGCGCGCCGCCGTTATCGGCAAAGCGATAGGGGATGTTCATCTGGGTAAGCTGGGTGACGATGGCGCCGCCATCCTGATCGGAGAGATTGCTGTAAAGCGTGCGGTAATCAGGGCTTTTTGCCCACAGGACCATCGCAACCAGGATCGCAATGGCGGCAGCGCCTGCCACGATCAACGGGATTTTAGGGTTCGCGCGAAGGCGGTTCATCCACTCGAGTGATTTATTCTGTGGCGCTGTCGATGCTGCTGTCGCACTCATTGCGCACCTCTTAAATCCTGGTGATTTACGTTATTCGTGTAGAGAAACAAAACTGACTCCCGGGTCGGCAAACACGACAAAAGTTCCATACGTATGGCCCAGCCATTATTTGATGATTCGGGATTTTCTATGCGTCAAATAACCTGGTTTTTTAACGCTATTTACCGCCTTTATCTTATTGACAAGCTGTTAGTCTTGACCGCGTAAAAAACCATCCAGGGGAAAGTCATGGCTATACAGGGCATTGAAGGGGTAATCAGTCAGTTGCAGGCAACCGCGATGACGGCCCGTAATCAGAACGTGATGGACGAGCAGCCGAGCATCAGCTTTGCAGGGCAGCTGAACGCCGCTCTTGACCGTATTAGCGATAAACAAACCGCCGCGCGTACCCAGGCAGAAAAATTCACCCTCGGTGAACCGGGCGTGGCGCTGAACGATGTGATGGCCGATCTGCAAAAAGCGTCAGTGTCTTTGCAGATGGGGCTTCAGGTGCGTAACAAGCTGGTGTCTGCTTATCAGGAAGTGATGGGCATGCAGGTGTAAAACCGTCTCATCTTCCTCTGGCAGCCTCAGCGCTTTAATGCCACAATATTTTTTTCTTCGCATGCAGGAAAGATGATGAAAAAGATAGCAATTGTGGGTGCGCTGCTGGCGTTAACCGGATGTGTTCAGGTCGATAATTATCAGGACGTCATCAAGCATCCTGTGCCATCGCACCTGGCAGGCTACTGGCAGTCAAAAGGGCCGCAAAGCAAAATGGTGAGCCCGGAAGCGATTGCCACGCTGGTGGTGACGGAAGAGGGCGACACCCTGGATTGCCGTCAGTGGCAGCGCGTGGTGGCGGTGCCGGGTAAGATCATGCTGCGTTCGGATGATTACTATAACGTGACCCGCAAGCTGGATGTCTACCCGCTTGAACGCGACGGGATGACGCTTGAGTACGATGGGATGGAGCTGCAGAAGGTTGACCGTCCAACGGTGGAGTGCGCGGACTACCTGAACAAGAATCCGCTGGAGAGCAAGGCGCCTTGACGCGTTGCCGGGTGGCGGCTTCGCCTTACCCGGCCTACAAACGGCTACACTCTCGTAGGCCGGGTAAGGCGAAGCCGCCACCCGGCATCTCTTTAAAGCACGTCTTCAATCACCCACACGCTCACGCTCCCTCCGTTGCAGAAGAAGGTCCCTTCACCGTCCGCCGCCGTGGTGACCGTCTCCTCGCGGTTTCCCAGGAAATCACGCCAGGTTTTATTGCCGTAGTTCTGGCCAAGACAAATCACTTTCTCCCCGGCGTCACCGTTCGACAGCACCACGACGCAGCCGGGCGCTTCATCGGTACCGCTGCGGCTAAACGCAATGCAGTTCGGATGGTCGAAGAAGAGCGTCTGTACGCCGTGGGCGAAGCGCTGGCGGGCCAGTATCAGCTCGTGGAGCTGTTCGATAACGGGCATATCGATATGGTAGGTCTCGCCGTCGCCGCCGGTATCATCGTAGCTGGCGCCGAAGAGGTCGGGATAAAAGACGCTCGGCACGCCGTTTTCGCGCAGCAGAATTAACGCATAGGCGAGCGGTTTAAACCAGGCTTCCACCGGGGCTTCAAGCGCCTGCAGGGGCTGAGTGTCATGGTTCGCCACCAGCGTCACCGCATGGAACGGATCCGCCTCCACCAGCGTGCCGGTGAAAATCTGGCTCATGTCGTAGTCGCGGCCCTGACGCGAGGCTTCATGGAATTTCATCTGCAGCGGTGCATCGAAGAGCATGGTTTTGCCCTCGACCTGATCGATGTAGTTTTGCAGTTTATCCACTTCGTGCGACCAGTACTCTGCTACGACAAACAGCGGCTGTTCTGCCACTTCCTGCACGTGTTCAATCCACTCCTTGTAAAACCATGCCGGAATGTGTTTTACCGCATCCAGACGAAAACCGTCGCACCGCGTTTGTTCCATCACCCAGCGCGCCCAGTATTTGATCTCTTCCGTCACCGCATGGTTGCGAAAGTCGATATTCTCGCCCATCAGGTAATCAAAATTGCCCATTTCATCATCGACCTGGTCGTTCCAGCCTTCGCCGGTGTAGTCGTTGACGATTTTAAAGATGCTGTCCTCGTCGGGATTTTCGATGTGGTCGATCCCGCTGAAGCATTTGTAATCCCAGATGAACTGCGAATACTGTCCCGCGCGAGCGGGGAAGGTGTAGCGGGTCCAGGCTTCACACTCGATGATCTCATCATCAATTTGCGTTCGGTCCTGCTCGTTGACGCGCTGCACGCGGACGGGCTCTTTCTCATCTGCCCCCATTTTGTGGTTAACCACCACGTCGAGCAGCACCGCGATTTGGTTGCTTTTTAACGCGTCGATGGCTTCCAGCAGCTGAGCCTTATCCCCGTATTTCGTGGCGACGCTGCCTTTTTGATCGAATTCACCGAGATCGAACAGGTCGTAAGAGTCGTACCCGACCGAATAACCGCCCGACGCCCCTTTGTAGGCCGGCGGCAGCCAGACCATATTGATGCCGATTTCATTCAGGTTGGGGGCTAGGGCCGTGACTTCTTGCCATAATTCACCGCCAGTCGGGTAATACCAGTGAAAGCACTGCAGTAAGGTTGGATTGCGCATGCACCATCTCCATGAGGTCGCGAAACTCAAGTATGGAGCAGGTTTTGCAGAAATGCCTGGCGAACGAAGCGGGAATCGCTCGTTCGCCAGCTAAGTGGCTAATTGATGTCGCTATTACTTTGCGGAACCAGGACATGACCACCCTGGTTGCTGTAGGTGGAAAGAACGGTTTTCTGGATGGAGGACTGTCCCACCATTTTGGCCAGCTCATTCATTCTGGCCTGCAGCAGGACTTTCACCTGACTTTCATTATCGAGTATCACACGCAGTGTGGGTCGAAGCTGTTCCTGCATTTGTGCAGAGGGTTCCGACTCCTGCGTAAGACGAGCCAGCGAGTGCACCGCGTTGACATAATCGGTTTCACAGGTGATGAGATCGTCCCATAAGCCCTGGTGAGCCAGTCGCAACATCAACTGGCTCTGCTCAAGAAGCTGGTGATAGAGGGTATAGAGCTGCGGTGCATTACTCATTAGACGGCGTCCTGCATCAGTTGTGGCGTACCGGCAACCTCCTTCCACCCGTCAGCGATATTGCGCAGCAAGTTCTCCACCTCTTCGATGGCGCTGGCGTCGTTATTCACGTTGGCGTGCAGGAGTCGACGTACCATATAGGCATAAAGGGCAATCAGGTTTTGCGTAAGCTCGTCATTATTATCTTCCACCAGGCCAACCTTCAGCCCGTTCTCAATAATGTTGATGGCTTTTGACAGCGCCAGCCCCTTCGCGGGAATATTGCCGTCCCCCAGGAACAGACGCGCGCGTACCAGCGCGCTGAGGGCTCCATCAAATAGCATGATAACCAGCTGCTGCTGGCTGGCGCTCATCACCGCGCTTTCAACTTCTATTTTTGCGTAGGCCTGCGTGCCTTTTGCGCCGTACATGTTATCCCCCTCGGGTCTGATTAGGGTTTACTATTTGCTGCTGGACGAAGTGTTTTCGAACTGCTGCGTCAGGTAGCTGCTGGTGTTGTTCAGCGAGGTCATCAGCACGTCCAGCTGGGTAAACTGGGCTTTGTACTGTGCGACGCGTGCGTCGATACGCTCGCTTGTGGCGTTGTACTGATCCGTCAGGTTGTTCAGCGTTTTGCTGACGCCATCTTTGGCCGCCTGAATGATGCCTTTGCTGGACAGCCAGTCGGTCAGGTTAGTGGCCATGGAGGTGGTGATGCCGGTAGTTTTACCGTCGCCTACCACTAAATCCTTCACGGCAGCGGAGTTATCGGCCAGCGCTTTTTCTAATTTAGTGCTGTCCAGCTCAAGCTTGCCGGAGCTTGGATCGGTCGTGATACCGATCTGCGACAGCGTTTTGTACGCGGTTCCGCCGACGGTGTTGCTCAGCATGGTTTTCAGCTGAGTCTGGATGGTACGCAGCGTGCTGTCGCCGAGCAGGGCGCCGTTGCTGGAGTCCTGTGCGTCTGTACCTGCATCCACCGCCGTATATTTGGTCAGCGTTGCAAAGCTGTCCTGCAGGGTGTTGTAGGCATCCACCCAGGCTTTCATTGCCGTTTCAGCTTTTGACGTATCTTTAGTGATCGTCAGCGTCTGGTTGCCGGAGGTGACGTCGTTCAGGTTCAGCGTGATATCTTCCAGCGCGTCGCTGATGGTGTTGCTGCTGTTTTCGATATCAACGTTGTTCACCTTCAGCATGGCGTTCTGCGCGTTCACGCTCTGGGTCATGCCGTTGCTGGCATCGGTGCTGGTGCCGTTGTAACCCATGAAGGATTGCAGGGCGCTGTCACCGCTGACGCTGATGCTTACCGCGTTATCCGCACCGGTCTCGGTGGAGGTCACGGACAGACGATACTGACCGTTGCCGACGTTAATAATACTGGCGGTCACGCCGGCATCGGCTTTGTTAATTGCGTCGCGAATGCCGGTCAGCGAAGAGTTTGCCGCGCTGATATCCACCGTCACCGGATCTTTACCGTTGCCTGCGGTAAAGGTGATTTTGCTGTCAGACGTCGCGATAGCGGTTTTGCTATCCGGCTGGCTATTTTTGGTGGTCAGCGTCTGCGCCTGCGCCAGCTGAGACACGCTAATGGTGTATTTACCTGCAATCGCGCTGCCGGTAGTGGTGGCGCTAAACGCGGTGGTGGTGCTTGCCGTGCTGGTTGAGGTAAACAGGTCGGCTTTGTTCAGCGCGGTGTTGGCGGTCTGAAACGCTTCCAGCGAACTCTTCAACGTGCCGTAAGCGCTAAGCTTGGCGGTATAAGATGTCTGTTGTTTGGTGATCGGCGTCAGCTGCGCTTTTTCGGCGGTCGTCAGACTGTCCAGAATGTCTGCTAATTTAAGACCCGAACCGATCCCCAATGATGAAATACTTGCCATGTTTATTCCTTAATCTATCGACACGTAGAACGAATACTGGGGTTATCGGCTTTGATGGGGGAAAGTTTACGGTTAATTTCTTTTTTTTAATGGCGGGAATAAGGCTAATAGAGAAGAGTATTTCCGTGGGTAAAAAAATAATCGAGATCCTGAAAAAAAATCTAAAGGTTGTTTTGGACCAGACGATAACACCTTTGACGGCGATGAAGCCGAAGGGTGGAAACCCAAATCTAACCAAACAGATTTGATGAACAACAGGAAACGAAATCATGGCACAAGTCATTAATACCAACAGCCTCTCGCTGATCACTCAGAACAACATCAACAAGAACCAGTCTGCTCTGTCTTCTTCTATCGAGCGTCTGTCTTCCGGTCTGCGTATCAACAGCGCTAAAGATGACGCTGCGGGCCAGGCTATCGCTAACCGCTTCACCTCTAACATCAAAGGTCTGACTCAGGCTGCACGTAACGCAAACGACGGTATCTCTCTGGCGCAGACCACTGAAGGCGCACTGTCTGAAATCAACAACAACCTGCAGCGTGTTCGTGAACTGACCGTTCAGGCAACTACCGGTACTAACTCCGATTCTGACCTGTCTTCAATCCAGGACGAAATCAAATCCCGTCTGTCTGAAATTGACCGCGTATCTGGTCAGACTCAGTTCAACGGCGTGAACGTGCTGGCGAAAGACGGTTCCATGAAGATTCAGGTTGGCGCAAACGACGGCCAGACCATCTCCATCGACCTGCAGCAGATCGACTCTTCTACTCTGGGTCTGAACGGCTTCTCTGTTTCTAACAACGCACTGAAACTGAGCGACTCTATCACTCAGGTTGGCGCGAGCGGTGCACTGAAAGACGTTGACCTGAGCGCAGTTGCAACGACTCTGGGCGTTGACGCGAAGAGCCTGACTCTGCATAACGTGCAGACTCCAGCGGGCGGATCTACCGCTAACTACGTAGTTTCTTCTGGTTCTGACAACTACGCTGTGTCTGTCGATGATGCGACTGGCTCCATCAAACTGAACACCGCAGATATTACCTACACCGATGCTAACGGTGGTACCGGTACTCTGACTGGCGTTGCCGTTAAAGTTGGTGCGGACGCTGCTGGCGCTGCAGCTGGTTATGCTGAAGTACAGGGTAAAAACTACTCCCTGGCTGGCACTGCTATCGCTGATGGCGGCGCTGGCGGTACTCTGAACGACGCACAGACTGTAACCCTGAACGCAGCTGGCGAGTTCAAAGGCGTGTCTACTGCAGATCCACTGGCTCTGCTGGACAAAGCTATCGCATCTGTTGATAAATTCCGTTCTTCTCTGGGTGCGGTTCAGAACCGTCTGAGCTCTGCTGTAACCAACCTGAACAACACCACCACCAACCTGTCTGAAGCGCAGTCCCGTATTCAGGACGCCGACTATGCGACCGAAGTGTCAAATATGTCTAAAGCGCAGATCATCCAGCAGGCCGGTAACTCCGTGCTGTCCAAAGCTAACCAGGTTCCTCAGCAGGTTCTGTCTCTGCTGCAGGGCTAATCGCCTGACAATGCTTAAACCCCGCTTCGGCGGGGTTTTTATTTAGCGCTATTTGCATAACCCCCCAAATAACCCCTCATTTCACCCACTATTCACCCAATTGAATGCCCTCCAGAATCGGATAATCATGCCGATAACTCAATTAACGCAGGGCTGTTTATCGTGAATTCACTCTATACCGCTGATGGTGTAATGGATAAACACTCGCTGTGGCAGCGTTATGTCCCGCTGGTGCGTCACGAAGCATTGCGCCTCCAGGTGCGGCTGCCGGCGAGCGTGGAACTGGACGATCTGCTACAGGCGGGCGGTATCGGGTTATTAAATGCAGTTGACCGATACGACGCTCTGCAAGGAACGGCATTTACGACTTACGCAGTTCAGCGTATTCGTGGGGCGATGCTGGACGAGCTGCGCAGCCGGGACTGGGTTCCGCGCAGTGTTCGCCGCAACGCGCGCGAAGTGGCGCATGCGATGGGGCAGCTGGAACAGGAGCTGGGACGCAACGCGACGGAAACAGAAGTGGCGGAACGTCTTGGTATCGCTGTTGAAGAGTATCGCCAGATGTTGCTCGATACCAATAATAGCCAACTCTTCTCTTATGACGAGTGGCGCGAAGAGCATGGCGATAGCATCGAGCTGGTGACGGATGAGCACCAGCAGGAAAACCCGTTACACCATTTACTGGAAGGTAATTTACGCCAGCGCGTAATGGAAGCGATTGAAGCTTTACCAGAACGCGAACAGCTGGTGTTGACCCTCTATTACCAGGAAGAACTCAATCTCAAAGAGATTGGCGCCGTGCTGGAAGTGGGGGAGTCGCGGGTTAGCCAGCTGCACAGCCAGGCCATCAAACGCTTACGAACCAAGCTGGGTAAGTTATAGGTGATTGATTCACCTGAAAAATGCCGCACAACGTATTGACAACCAGGAGTTATCATGACGGTGCAGCAATCTAAAAGACGGCCTTTAAGCCGCTACCTGAAAGACTTTAAACACAGCCAGACGCATTGCGCCCACTGTAATAAATTACTCGACCGCATCACGCTGGTTCGTCGCGGTGAAATCGTGAATAAGATTGCGATATCCCGCCTCGATACCTTGATGGATGAATCAGCATGGTCCGAAGAGCAAAAAGAGTGGGTGGCGCTTTGCCGTTTCTGTGGCGATCTCCATTGCAAAGAGCAAAGCGACTTCTTCGACATTATCGGCTTCAAGCAGTTCCTGTTTGAGCAGACCGAGATGAGCCACGGTACCGTGCGCGAGTACGTGGTGCGCCTGCGTCGCCTGGGCCAGCACCTGACCGTGAACAACATTTCTCGCGATCTGCTCAAGACCGGCTATCTGGATGAGAATCTGGAGCCGTGGCTGCCCGCCACCAGCACCAACAACTACCGTATTGCCCTGCGCAAGTATGCGCAATACAAGGTACAAATGCCCGGCGCGATGAAGCAGAAAGTCCACGCCGAGACAACTTCTGATATATATTAAAAATGAATAAGATGTAGCGCAGTCGCCTTTGACGTTGCAGACGATTTCTCTACACTACTCAAAAATTCCACTGTATCGGGGTATTTATGAAATTAGCACTTCTGGGTCGTCAGGCGCTGATGGGTGTAATGGCCGTTGCGCTAGTTGCGGGCATGAGCGTGAAAACGTTCGCGGCAGAAAACCTGCTGAATAAAGTCAAAGAGCGCGGCACGCTGCTGGTGGGGCTGGAAGGGACTTATCCTCCGTTCAGCTTCCAGGGCGATGACGGTAAACTGACCGGGTTTGAAGTTGAGTTTGCTGAAGAGCTGGCAAAACACCTCGGCGTGAAAGCCTCTCTCAAGCCTACCAAATGGGACGGTATGCTGGCGTCGCTGGACTCCAAACGTATCGACGTGGTGATCAACCAGGTGACCATTTCTGACGAGCGTAAGAAGAAGTATGACTTCTCCACGCCGTACACCGTGTCCGGCATTCAGGCCCTGGTGAAGAAAGGCAACGAAGGCACCATCAAAACCGCTGCCGATCTGAAAGGCAAGAAAGTCGGCGTGGGTCTGGGCACCAACTATGAAGAGTGGCTGCGCCAGAACGTTCAGGGCGTGGACATCCGTACCTATGACGACGACCCGACCAAATATCAGGATCTGCGCGTGGGCCGTATCGACGCTATCCTGGTTGACCGTCTGGCGGCGCTGGATCTGGTGAAGAAAACCAACGACACCCTGGCCGTAGCGGGTGATGCGTTCTCCCGTCAGGAAGCTGGCGTGGCGGTACGTAAAGGCAACGAAGACCTGGTGAAAGCCATCGACGCGGCCATTGCGGACATGCAGAAAGACGGTAGCCTGAAGGCGCTTTCCGAGAAGTGGTTCGGGGCAGACGTCACCAAATAAGTCTCTGACTGACAAAAAAAGGCGCTTTTAAAAGCGCCTTTTTTATTTCTTACGCGTCTGCGTGCATAATGAAAAATATCAAACGAGTATGAGTTACCGGAGATCCCATGCCACTGCAAAATTTAACGCGCTTTCCCCGCCTCGAGTTTATCGGCGCCCCCACGCCGCTGGAGTATCTGCCACGCTTTTCGGACTATGTAGGGCGCGATATCTTTATTAAGCGTGACGACGTGACGCCAATGGCAATGGGCGGAAACAAGCTGCGCAAGCTGGCGTTTCTGGCGGCCGATGCCCTGCGCGAGGGGGCGGATACGCTGATCACCGCAGGGGCAATTCAGTCCAACCACGTCCGCCAGACGGCGGCGGTAGCGGCTAAGCTGGGGCTGCACTGCGTTGCGCTGCTGGAGAACCCTATCGGAACGCGCGCTGAAAACTACCTGACGAACGGTAACCGCCTGCTGCTGGACCTCTTCAACGTGCAGGTCGAGATGGTCGATGCCCTGACCGACCCGGCCGCTCAGCTCGGCGAGCTGGCCACGCGTCTTGAAGCGCAGGGTTTTCGTCCGTACGTTATTCCGGTTGGCGGATCTAACGCCCTCGGCGCGCTGGGCTATGTGGAAAGCGCGCTGGAAATCGCCCAGCAGTGCGAAGGGGCGGTGAATCTCTCTTCTGTGGTCGTTGCCTCCGGGAGCGCCGGAACCCATGCCGGGCTGGCGGTGGGTCTGGAACAGCTGATGCCAGAAGCCGAACTGATTGGCGTAACGGTCTCCCGAAGCGTCGCGGATCAAAAGCCAAAGGTCGTAACGTTACAGCAGGCCGTGGCGGAGCAGCTGGAACTGCAGGCGAAGGCGGAAATTGTGCTTTGGGATGATTACTTTGCGCCGGGCTACGGCACCCCCAACGATGAGGGGATGGAAGCGGTGAAACTGCTGGCGCGCCTGGAAGGGATCCTGCTGGATCCGGTCTACACCGGAAAGGCGATGGCGGGGCTTATCGACGGTATCGCGCAAAAGCGCTTTAAGGATGAAGGGCCGATTCTGTTCGTTCACACCGGTGGGGCACCCGCGCTGTTTGCCTATCATCCTCACGTCTAAAAATCAGGTCGAAAAATAATAATGCAAGAGAGTATTCAACTGGTTATTGATTCGCTGCCCTTCCTGCTGAAGGGGGCGGTGTTTACGCTACAGCTCAGTATCGGCGGGATGTTCTTCGGCCTGGTGCTCGGGTTTGTGCTGGCCCTGATGCGCATGTCGCCGCTGCTGCCGGTACGCTGGCTGGCGCGGTTTTACATTTCCGTGTTCCGCGGTACGCCGCTTATTGCGCAGCTCTTTATGATCTACTACGGCCTGCCGCAGTTCGGCATCGAGCTGGACCCGATCCCGGCGGCGATGATTGGCCTTTCGCTCAATACGGCGGCATATACCTCCGAAACGCTGCGCGCGGCGATCTCCTCCATCGATAAGGGGCAGTGGGAAGCCGCTGCAAGCATCGGCATGACGCCGTGGCAAACTCTGCGTCGGGCTATCCTTCCCCAGGCCGCGCGGGTGGCGCTCCCGCCGCTCAGCAACAGTTTTATCAGCCTGGTGAAAGACACCTCGCTCGCCGCGACCATTCAGGTGCCGGAGCTGTTCCGCCAGGCGCAGCTCATCACCTCGCGTACGCTTGAAGTCTTTACCATGTATCTGGCGGCGTCGCTTATTTACTGGGTCATGGCAACGGTGCTGTCTGCGCTGCAAAACTACTTTGAAAACCAGCTTAACCGCCAGGAGCGTGATCCGAAATGAGTGCAATCGACGTCAAAAACCTGGTGAAAAAATTCCACGGTCAAACGGTACTGCATGGGATCGATCTTGAGGTGGAGCAGGGGGAGGTGGTGGCCATCATCGGGCCGAGCGGTTCGGGGAAAACCACGCTTCTGCGCAGTATCAACCTGCTTGAACAGCCTGAAGGCGGGACGATCCGGGTAGGGGATATCACCATTGATACCGGAAAATCCATGAGTCAGCAGAAAGGGCTAATCCGCCGTCTGCGCCAGCACGTGGGTTTTGTTTTCCAGAGTTTCAACCTTTTCCCACACCGCACGGTGCTGGAGAACATTATTGAAGGACCGGTCATCGTTAAGGGTGAGCCAAAAGATGAGGCCACAGCCCGCGCGCGCGAGCTGCTGGCGAAGGTCGGGCTGGCGGGCAAGGAGACCAGCTATCCGCGTCGCCTGTCGGGCGGGCAGCAGCAGCGCGTGGCGATTGCCCGCGCGCTGGCGATGCGCCCGGACGTGATCCTGTTCGATGAGCCGACCTCGGCCCTCGATCCCGAGCTGGTGGGCGAGGTGCTGAACACCATTCGTCAGCTGGCCCAGGAAAAGCGCACGATGGTCATTGTGACGCACGAAATGAGCTTCGCGCGCGATGTCGCTGACCGCGCGATATTTATGGATCAGGGGCGAATAGTGGAGCAGGGGCCAGCGAAGAGCCTGTTTGCTCACCCGCAGCAGCCGCGTACTCGCCAGTTCCTCGAAAAATTCCTCACGCAGTAGCATTTTTGCTCTAAATTTGCTCCAGATTTTCCCTCTGGAGCAAATTATTCTCCCCCACAGCCTTTTGTACTGTTCTTTTATTCCGCACCGCTCGGATTAACCGTATTAAAACTAAAGATAAGCCCCCTCCTGCCGATATTTTGTATTAATAAATAAGATTTATGTGTTAGGTTATATTCACCATAATAATGATTATCTTTATCAGGGGCTTCATTCAGTAAGTATGAGGGATTCAGACTTTTTCACCTGGCGACGGGAATGCGTCCTCCGGTTTCAGGAATTGACCTGCGCCGACGAGGTATATCAAGAACTTCAGCGACAGACGCAGACACTCGAATTTGATTATTTCTCGCTGTGCGTGCGTCACCCTGTGCCTTTTACGCGGCCCAGGACTTCCGTGCATTCCACTTATCCGCATGAGTGGATGGCACAATATCAGTCACAGAATTATTTCGCGATTGATCCCGTGCTGAAACCGGAGAATTTCAATCAGGGCCATTTGCCCTGGACAGACGCTTTATTCGCCGAAGCGCAGGAATTATGGGACGGCGCGCGGGATCATGGTTTGCGTACGGGTATTACGCAGTGCCTGATGCTCCCTAATCATGCGCATGGCTTCCTTTCCGTATCACGTACTAGCGCGCGGGTTAACGTATTAAGCAGCGAAGAAATTGAGCTGCGCCTGCAAATACTGGTACAAATGGCGCTGATGTCTCTGCTTCGTTTTGAACATGACATGGTGATGCCGCCAGAAATGAAATTCAGCAAGCGTGAGCGGGAAATTCTGAAGTGGACCGCGGAAGGCAAAACATCGGCCGAAATAGCCATCATTCTCTCGATATCGGAGAATACGGTTAACTTCCATCAGAAGAATATGCAGAAAAAATTTAATGCGCCAAACAAAACGCAGATAGCGTGCTATGCGGCAGCGACAGGGCTTATCTGATTGCAAATACGTTCTGCGTGCCAGACAAGACAACGGCTGAATGCACTGCATCCAGCCGTTTTTTTTATTGACGGTACGCTTGTTTAATTTGCTTAACCGTATTGGCAAATACTTCCGATTCAGCCCGATCTTCCATCTGTGCGATTTGTTTTTCCATTTTAAGGATCACACGACCCGCATCGGCCTGGCCCATCGCCTGCAGCATGAGCGTCAGCAGCGCCTTCAGGCAGTTTACTTCCTGCGCCAGTTCTTGATTATTTTCCGCAGTGGCGAATTCAGGTGAGCTCATTTATTTTCCTCATTATAAAACGGCGCTGGAGCGCGACGGTCAAAGTAAGGCCGCGGAGTATACCACAAGCTGCGGCAAAAAATGCAGTGGTTGTTTTTTGTACTTTTCCTTATCGTGTTTATTTACGTAAACACCCGGCCTGAGTAATCTTCTCAGCGCGCTATCAGCAATTAAATGTTTACCGCCGGTTCGCTTATCGTTAATCGTTGTTACAAAAAGTTAATAACTGTTTTTTGCGGATGTGGCTCACGCTGTTTTTGTAACCTTTTGAATACAGATGCTTAAAAATAGGCGTAAATGCCCAAACCACGCAGGTTTTCTTTCCACGTGCTGTACAGCCTAATTTCCAAAAACGGGACCGAAATCGAATAGCTGGTTTTTTAACGTTTTAAACTTGCGGGGAAAACCGTTAATATAAACTAAATTAGCAGTCAGTAGCGTTATCCCTATTCTGGAGACATTTCCTTTGATCAACGTCCTTCTTGTTGATGACCACGAACTGGTGCGCGCAGGGATACGTCGCATACTTGAAGATATAAAGGGTATTAAAGTTGCCGGTGAGGCGTGCTGTGGTGAAGATGCCGTTAAATGGTGTCGTACCAACTCGGCAGACGTGGTGCTGATGGACATGAACATGCCCGGTATCGGTGGGCTTGAAGCCACGCGTAAAATCGCCCGTACCTTTGTTGATACCAAAGTCATCATGCTTACCGTTCATACCGAAAATCCGCTGCCGGCCAAAGTGATGCAGGCGGGCGCTGCCGGATACCTCAGTAAAGGTGCCGCGCCGCAGGAAGTTGTCAACGCTATCCGCTCTGTGTACTCCGGACAGCGCTACATCGCATCGGACATTGCCCAGCAGATGGCGTTGAGCCAGATCGAACCGGACAAAGCCGAGTCGCCGTTTGCGAGTTTGTCCGAGCGCGAATTGCAGATTATGCTGATGATTACTAAAGGCCAGAAGGTGAATGAAATTTCTGAGCAGCTGAATCTCAGCCCGAAAACGGTGAACAGCTACCGCTATCGTATGTTCAGTAAACTAAACATTCACGGTGACGTCGAACTGACTCACCTGGCCATTCGTCATGGTCTGTGTAATGCGGAGTCGTTGATAAGTCAGTGAGTGAAGCGTTCGATTCAAAAGCATTTCTAAAAACCGTCACCAGCCAGCCCGGCGTCTATCGCATGTATGACGCTGGCGGTACGGTTATCTACGTCGGTAAGGCGAAGGATCTCAAAAAACGCCTTTCCAGCTATTTTCGCAGCAACCTTGCCTCCCGTAAGACCGAAGCACTGGTCGGACTCATTCAGAATATTGATGTCACCGTCACCCACACGGAGACGGAAGCGCTGCTGCTTGAACATAACTACATCAAGCTGTATCAGCCACGCTATAACGTGCTGCTGCGCGACGATAAGTCCTATCCGTTTATCTTCCTGAGTGGCGATACCCACCCGCGCCTTGCGATGCACCGTGGCGCAAAGCATGCGAAAGGTGAATATTTCGGCCCATTTCCTAACGGCTATGCCGTACGAGAAACGCTGGCGCTGCTGCAGAAAATCTTCCCGATTCGCCAGTGCGAAAACAGCGTCTACCGTAACCGCTCGCGCCCGTGCCTGCAGTACCAGATTGGCCGCTGTCTGGGGCCGTGCGTTGCCGGTCTGGTGAGTGAAGATGAGTACGCCCAGCAGGTGGAATATGTTCGCCTGTTCCTGGCCGGAAAGGACGATCAGGTTCTCACGCAGCTTATCGCGCGGATGGAAAAAGCCAGCGGCGCGCTGGAATTTGAAGAGGCCGCGCGTATCCGCGATCAAATCCAGGCCGTGCGCCGCGTGACCGAGAAACAGTTTGTCTCCAATACCGGTGACGATCTGGACGTGATCGGCGTTGCTTTCGACAACGGGCTTGCCTGTGTTCACGTGCTGTTTATACGCCAGGGTAAAGTGCTGGGCAGCCGCAGCTACTTCCCCAAGGTGCCGGGCGGCACGGAGCTGGGCGAAGTGGTCGAGACGTTTGTTGGCCAGTTCTATCTACAGGGAAGCCAGATGCGCACGCTGCCGTCTGAGATCCTGCTTGATTTTAATCTTGACGATAAAACGCTGCTGGCGGACTCCCTTTCCGAGCTGGCGGGGCGTCGGGTTAACGTGCAGACCAAACCGCGTGGCGATCGCGCGCGCTATCTGAAGCTGGCGCGTACCAATGCCGCGACGGCGCTCACGACGAAACTTTCCCAGCACTCAACCGTTAACCAGCGTTTAGCCGCGCTGGCGACGCTGTTGAAGCTGCCTGAAGTCAAACGTATGGAGTGTTTCGACATCAGCCATACGATGGGGGAGCAGACCGTTGCCTCCTGCGTGGTGTTTGATGCCAATGGTCCCGTGCGCGCGGAGTATCGTCGCTACAACATTGCCGGCATCACGCCGGGAGATGACTACGCGGCAATGAATCAGGTTCTCCGCCGCCGCTACGGTAAGGCCATTGAAGAGAGTAAAATCCCGGACGTCATCGTCATCGACGGCGGGAAAGGGCAGCTCGGTCAGGCCAAGGCGGTATTTGACTCCCTCGAGGTCGAGTGGGACAAACGGCACCCGCTGTTGTTAGGTGTAGCGAAAGGTACGGATCGCAAGGCAGGCCTGGAAACGCTGTTCTTCGAACCCGAAGGGGAGGGCTTTAGCCTGCCGCCAGATTCCCCCGCGCTGCATGTGATTCAGCACATCCGCGATGAATCGCACGATCATGCTATTGGCGGCCACCGCAAAAAACGGGCGAAGGTCAAAAACACCAGTACGCTTGAGACCATCGATGGCGTTGGGCCAAAGCGACGTCAGATGCTGCTGAAGTATATGGGCGGATTGCAAGGATTACTCAATGCCAGCATGGAGGAAATTGCAAAAGTGCCGGGTATTTCGCAAGGGCTGGCAGAAAAGATCTACTACTCGTTGAAACATTGAGGGCTCTGTAGCAACATAGAGCTAAATTTTACTGACAACAGACAGTTACCGTCATTATGCGATTTAATATCCCTACGTTGCTCACTCTTTTTCGCGTCGTGCTTATCCCGTTCTTTGTACTGGCATTTTACCTGCCGGTCGTCTGGGCTCCCTTCGCCTGTGCGCTGATTTTTCTGATCGCCGCCGTAACGGACTGGTTTGATGGCTACCTTGCCCGCCGCTGGAACCAGAGCACGCGCTTTGGTGCATTCCTCGATCCCGTGGCGGATAAAGTGATGGTCGCGATCGCGATGGTGCTGGTGGCTGAGCACTATCACACCTGGTGGGTTACGCTGCCTGCCGCAACGATGATCGGTCGCGAAATCATTATTTCAGCCCTGCGCGAGTGGATGGCGGAGCTGGGTAAACGCAGCAGCGTGGCGGTCTCCTGGATCGGTAAAGTAAAAACCACCGCGCAGATGGCGTCGCTGGTCTGGATGCTGTGGCGCCCCAACGCATGGGTTGAATGGGCTGGGATCGGCCTGCTGTGGGTCGCGGCGGTGCTGACGCTGTGGTCAATGCTGCAGTATTTAAACGCTGCACGCGGAGATTTGCTTGAACAGTGATCGTTTCGCCGTAAATTTCAGCAAACGATCCTGGGAAGCAAAAAATAACGTTGACTCATAACGTCATATCAGTAGAATGCAACGCATCGAACGGCGGCACAGTTAGCCGGACGATAATGAAATCAAGTGGTTAGAAGTTAACTTGATGACATGCGGGAATAGCTCAGTTGGTAGAGCACGACCTTGCCAAGGTCGGGGTCGCGAGTTCGAGTCTCGTTTCCCGCTCCAAATTAAATGCATCGGCAATTGCGGGTGTATGTCGAAAGACAACAGATTTAAGGCGCGTTAGCAAAGCGGTTATGTAGCGGATTGCAAATCCGTCTAGTCCGGTTCGACTCCGGAACGCGCCTCCACTTTCTTCCCTGGCCGGATGGTGGAATCGGTAGACACAAGGGATTTAAAATCCCTCGGCGTTCGCGCTGTGTGGGTTCAAGTCCCACTCCGGCTACCATGGGAAACAAAGAATAAAATCAATGATAAGCAGTGTCGTGAAACCACCGAAAGGTGGTTTTTTTGTGCCTGAAATTCACCCTTACAGATTATCCGGCTTTAAGCGGGGCTTTAAGCTACGCTTAGAAGGGCAACATCATCAGGAGGGGTTATGCTAAATCACTCTGAAGCGAAACGCTGGGCCTCCGTCATGCTGAAGGCCGCGCTGTGCGACGGTATGGAGACAGAAGAGATTTCCCGTCAGGTACACCTCGTTTGCGATCATCATGGCAAAGAGTGCCTTGAAGAACTTATCGAGGAAATCCTTAAAGAAGCGGGGCGCATCGGCCCGCATCATAGCGATGGGCAGCTAACCCATCACTAAATCGATACTCTTCTGCGAACCGCCTTCGGGCGGTTCTCCTTTTTGCAGCTTCACACCCCACCCAAATAGGCCTTCCTGACCTCAGGATCGCCCAGCAGCTCATCGCCGCTGCCGCTCAGGCGGATCTGTCCATTAACCATCACGTATCCGCGGTCGGAGAGCTTCAGGGCATGATGCGCATTCTGCTCCACCAGGAAAATTGTCATGCCGTTGCGGGCCAGCTCGCGCAGGGTCTGAAAAATCTGTTTCACCACAATCGGCGCCAGCCCCAGGCTAGGCTCGTCCAGAAGCAGCAGCTTAGGGCGGCTCATTAACGCTCGCGCAATCGCGAGCATCTGCTGCTCTCCGCCGGACATGGTCATGGCACGCTGCTTGCGGCGCTCTTTAAGGCGCGGGAAGAGGTCAAACATGGTTTGCAGATCGTCTGCAGCGAACCGGTTGCCAATCGGGATCGTGCCCATCAGCAGATTCTCTTCTACCGTCATGTCCGGGAAGATCCGCCGCCCTTCGGGTGCCTGCGCAATGCCGCCGGAGGCGACGTAGTGGGTGGATTTATGGCTGATGTCCTCTCCGCAAAAGAGGATTTGCCCGTGTCGAATGCGGGGCTGACCGAAGATGGACATCAAAAGCGTGGATTTGCCCGCGCCGTTGGCCCCAATCAGCGCCACGGTTTCACCCTTATTGACCTGCAAAGAGACCTGCTTCAGCGCCTGGATCGCGCCATAAAATAGGTCCACCTCCCGAAACTCCAGCAGGGGTTCGCTCATAGGCCAACCTCGCTCTCTTCGGTGCCCAGATAGGCAGCAATCACCTTTTCGTCATGCTGGATCTGTTCCGGTTTTCCCCTGGCGATAACGTCACCGTGGTCGAGCACAATAATGTTGTCTGAAATTTCCATTACCATTCCCATATCGTGTTCAATCAGCAGCACAGTGATGTCGTGATGGTCGCGCAGAAAGCGAATGATGCCGCTCAGCTTGTGCGTTTCAACCGGGTTCAGCCCGGCGGCGGGCTCATCAAGGCAGATCATCTCCGGGCCGGTACACATCGCGCGGGCAATTTCCAGACGCCGCTGCTGTCCGTAGGACATCTCGCCCGCCAGACGGTTGGCGCAATCTACCAAATCAACCACTTCCAGCCAGTAGAAAGCCCTGTCCAGCGCATCGCTTTCTGCCCGACGATAGGCCGGCGTGTTCAGAACCCCGGCAAGCAGATTGCGGTTGACGCGCATATGCTGCGCAACCAGCAGGTTCTCCACCACCGACATCTCCCGAAACAGGCGGATGTTCTGGAAGGTGCGCGCAAGACCCGCGCGGTTCACCAGGTGCGTTCCACCAAACATTTTATAGAACAGACGCTGCCCGAACTGAGCCGGATTGATCCAGTCTCCCGGCTGGAATTTTTGCCCCAGCACCTGAATGACGTTGGTGGTTTTACTGCGCGTAGTAAATAAAATAGTGCCACCGGACGCCCGGTAGAAACCGGTCAGGCAGTTGAAGACGGTCGTTTTCCCGGCGCCGTTGGGGCCAATCAGGGCGGTAATGGTTCCGCGCTGCACGTCAAGGTTGACGTCATTGAGCGCTTTAATTCCGCCGAAATGCATCATCAGGTGCTCAACGCTGAGTATTATTTCGCTCATGGCGCCACTCCTTTACGCACGGCAAACCCGCTGCGGTTAATGCGGATCAAACCGCGCGGGCGCCAGATCATCATCACCACCATCAGCACGCCAAACAGCAGCACGCGGTACTCGGCAAAGCTGCGCAGAAGTTCCGGCGTTACGGTGAGCACGAAGGCGGCCAGCACCACGCCCAGCGTGGAGCCCATTCCGCCCAGCACCACAATGGCCAGAATCAGAGCGGATTCGAAAAAGGTGAACGAGGTTGGGTTCACAAAACCCTGATAGGTGGCAAAAAACACCCCGGCAATGCCCGCCGTGGACGCGCCCAGAGTAAATGCCGAGAGCTTAACCAGCACGTGGTTTAAACCCATTGAGCGACAGGCAATCTCATCTTCGCGCAGGGCTTCCCACGCGCGGCCTATCGGCATTCTCGTCAGCCGGTGTTTGATGTACAGCACCAGCATCACCACCAGAAACAGCACCGCGTAGATGAAGATGAATTTCATATTCGGGTTGTAGGTCAGGCCGAAAAACTCGTGAAAAGGCACGCCGCCTTCTTTTGCCCGTCTGCCAAACTCGAGCCCGAAGAAGGTAGGCGGTGGGGCAGACACGCCGTTTGGTCCGCCGGTAAACGACAGCCAGTTGTTCAGCACCAGGCGGATAATCTCCCCAAACCCAAGTGTCACAATCGCCAGGTAATCCCCGTGCATGCGCAGCACCGGGAAGCCGAGCAGGGCACCGGCGGCGGCGGCCAGAATAGCCGCCAGCGGCAGCATGCTCCAGAATCCCAGCCCCAGGTACTGATACCCCAGCGCCAGGCCATAGGCACCAATGGCATAGAAGGCGACGTAGCCGAGATCCAGCAGGCCTGCCAGCCCCACCACGATATTGAGCCCAAGACCAAGCAGGACGTAGATCAGGCCAAGGATCGCGACCGTCAGCACGTACTTTGTGGCCACGAAGGGGAAGCAGATCGCCAGCGCAATAATCAGGGGAATAATCCAGCGCATGCGGCTTTTGTATTCCGGGGGCCGGACGTATACGCCCGCGCTGTCGGCGTCAAACCGTGCCTGCAATCGCGCGCCGGTCGCGGTGCTTAGGAATGCGCTCAGCAGAAAACGCCCCAGCATAACGGTGCCGACAAGCCACGCCAGCCGCTGGCCTTCAAAGTTGAAGCTGTAGCCGTCCAGCACCACGCCCGCGATGGGGCCGAAAATAATCAGGGCCACCAGTCCGAAGAACAGCGCATCCAGCAGGCAGCGCTTAAGGGAAAAACCATCTGATGTCATCGTCTGCACCTTCACACTTTAGCCACGACAGGGCGGCCCAGCAGCCCCTGAGGACGAAAAATCAGGATCATGACCAGTAACCCAAACGAGAACACATCCTTATAGTCGGAGTTCACCATGCCGGAAAATTGCGCCTCGGCGACGCCCAGGATCAGCCCGCCGAGCATCGCGCCGGGCAGAGAGCCGATGCCGCCGAGCACCGCCGCCGTAAAGGCCTTGATGCCAATCACAAACCCGACGTAAAAATCAAAGGTGCCGTAGTTCATGGTGATCAGTACGCCCGCCAGCCCCGCCATGGCAGCGCCGATGACAAACACCAGTGAGATAATCCTGTCGGTGTTGATCCCCAAAATGGAGGCCATTTTGCGATCCTGCTGCACGGCGCGACACATGCGCCCCAGCCGGGTGTGGCTGATTACCCAGGTGAGCAACAGCATGCCCGCGAACGAGGCGATCAGGATGAATACCTTGGTGTAGGTGATCTGGACAAACCCATCACCCAGGTGAAAGCGGAGCACGCCGTCCAGCATGGTGGGGACACCCTGCTGCCGCGGTCCCTGGCTGAGCTGGGCGTAGTTTTGCAGGATAAGCGACATGCCGATGGCCGAGATCAGCGGCGCCAGGCGCGTGGAGTTGCGTAACGGTTTGTAGGCGATGCGCTCGATGGTCCAGCCGTAAACCCCCGTCACCACAATGGTGAACGCCAGGGTGCCGAGAATAAGCAGGGGAAAAGACTCCAGGCCGAAGAACGACAGCAGCGCCAACCCGATAGCGCAGAGATAGGCGGAAATCATATACACCTCGCCGTGGGCGAAGTTAATCATGCCAATGATGCCATACACCATGGTGTAGCCGATGGCGATTAATCCGTAGACCGAACCCAGCGTTAATCCGTTGATTAACTGTTGCAGGAAGAATGTGCTCATCATCGCGCGCTCGTGTTATGGGCCGCACGTTGCGTGCAGCCTGATGTATATCAGGCGTCGGCAGGCAAACCTGCCGACGTTGAGCGTGACTCCCTCCCGTTACTGCACTTCCTTGTATTTCCCTTTGTCATCCCACTGATACACCACGTAGTCAGAGACTTTCAGGTCGCCCTTGCTGTCCCAGGCTTTTTTACCCATAACCGTATCCACGGAATTGGCTTTCAGCCACTCGCTGGCTTTGGTAGAGTCTGAACCGCCTGTGGCCTTGAAGGCTGCGGCAATGGCCTGAACGGAGGCGTAGGAGTACAGGGTATAGCCTTCCGGTTCGAACTTACCGGCGCGGAATTTTTCGATAACGGCTTTGCCATCCGGGATCAGGCGCGGGTCTTTCCCGAAGGTCATGTAAATACCCTTGGTGTACTGCGGTCCCCCGGCGGCGGTAACCATCTCTTCGTTGACGATGCAGTCACCGGAGAAGAATTTCGCCTGTAAGCCCTGCTCGCGCATCTGACGGACCAGCGGGCCCGCTTCAGGGTGACAGCCCCCGAAGAAGACGACGTCCGGTTTTTGCGCCCCAATTTTGGTCACCAGCGCGTTAAAGTCTTTCTCCCCGCGCGATAACCCTTCGTACATCACGTCCTGAACGCCGCGTTTAGCCAGCGCGGCTTTGGTGGCGTCAGCCAGCCCCTGTCCGTAGGTGTCTTTATCGTGGATGATCGCCACGCGTTTGGCTTTCAGCTTGTCGATAATAAAATCGCTGGCGACCTGGCCCTGCTGATCGTCACGGCCGCACATGCGGAATATGTCGCTCATGCCGCGTTCGGTGATGAGCGGGTTGGTTGAACCGGGGGTGATGGCAATGATCCCGGCATCGCTATAGACCTCTGAGGCGGGCATGGTGGAAGAGGAGCAGAAATGGCCGACCACGGCTTTCACCTTGTCCTGGTCGACCAGGCGGTTAGCGACGGCCACGGCCTGTTTGGGCTCACACGCATCGTCACCCTGTACCAGCTTGATTTTTTCACCGTTGATGCCGCCTGCGGCGTTAATGTCTTCGGCGGCCTGCGTTGCCCCGTGCCAGTATTGATCGCCATAGGTGGCATTCGGGCCGGTGAACGGCCCGGCGACGCCGATCGTTATATCGGCCTGGGCGGAAAAGGCCGTCACCAGGCAGCCTGCTAACACAAGAGAAAGGGGACTTCTGATAAATTTCAGCGACATTATTATGTTCCTTAGCAAAGAGGTTTTTGCACCAGGTAAATACCCGAACGCCTGATGGCATTGGCAATCCAAAAACAAGAGCGAGAACAAAATGCACGAAACGCACGAGAGCCAGACAACGTCCTGCTTATTACGGCGAGGTTTCCAGACGCCGTAAGGCGCGCAGAAAAGTAAGCAAAATGGTTGCCAGAATGGTAAACCCGGTGAACGGGTTGCGGTCTGTATGAGTATAGAGTGCCGTTTTACGCCGCCTTGCGGGACGCAGCGAAATTACAGCGGAGATCACATCTTGTTAACACCAATGCCCATAAGTTGTGCAACGGTCACGATTTGCACGTTTTCGCAGCAATAAAGGCTTAAACTTCAGGTAGGCACGGGGGGCGATATATGCCAGGATCTTTTCCTTTTTTATCAGGAGTGTCAGCAATGACTGAAGGCCCATTAAATGAAAGCGAAATGGAGTGGCTGGAAGAGACGTTAATGTCTTACGGTCATGACGATGCGTCCGTGATTGACGTGTCAGAACTGGACGGCATGCTTACCGCAGTGCTTTCCGGCCCGAGGGTTGTCGAACCCGACGCCTGGCTGGTAGCGATTTGGGGCGGCGAGAAGTACATTCCGCGCTGGAAAAACGATCGTGAAATGAACCGTTTTATCGATCTCTGCTTTAAGCATATGAACGACATTGCTGAACGCCTGAGCGAGTACCCGGATCAGTTTGAGCCGATGTTTGGCTTTAACGACGTTGACGGCCAAAGTTTCACCGTGGTTGAAGAGTGGTGCTATGGCTACATGCGCGGCGTGGCGCTGACAGACTGGTCAACGCTGCCGGAATCGCTGAAGGCGGATCTGGACGTGATTGCCCTGCACGGCTCAGAAGAGAACAGCGGGAAGCTGGATGAACTGACCGAAGAGGAATACACCGCCAGCATCGAGAGCATTCAGCCTGCGGCGCTGCGTCTGTATAACTATTGGGTTGCCAATCCGCAGCAGCTGGAAGCGCAAAAGCCGATAATAAACGGCACGAAGGTCGGGCGTAACGATCCTTGCCCGTGCGGCAGCGGGAAGAAGTTCAAGAGCTGCTGCCTGCATTAATAAAGAAAGGGGCTAATCGTAGCCCCTTTTTGTTACCCCACTTCCGGCAGCAGCCCTGCTGCGATGAGGAACTGCACCACAATAATCACCACCCCACAGGCAAAGACGAGACACAGCAGCGGTTTTCCGCCCGCCACGCGATACCCTTGATGAGGGTGCTGTTGACGGCTCTTCCAGGCCAGCAGGGACGGCAACAGCAGAGCAAGAACGGATAACGCCACGCCCGCATACCCCAGCGCCATCACAAAGCCGCGTGGATAAAACAGCGCAAAAGCCAGCGGCGGCAGGAAGGTGATGGCTCCCGTCTGTAAACGCCCGGCTACGCTATTGCGGCGCTGGAACAGATCGGCGAGATAATCAAACAGACCGAGCGCCACGCCGAGGAACGAGGTGGCCAGCGCCAGGTCGGCGAACAGATGCACAGCCAGTTCGACGTGTGGAGAAGTCACCACCTCACGCAGCGCCATCAGGAAACCGTTCAGGCCGGAGTGCGCGGCCATCAAGCCGATAAAGGTTGAAGAATCGATGCTGCCCAGCGTCACCAGCTGCCAGAAAATATAGGCGATCAGCGGAATGGCGCTGCCGATGATAAAGATCCGGCGCAGCTTGCGGGTATCGCCGTTCATATAGCTGACGATACTCGGCACGCTGCCGTGGAAACCGAACGAGGTGAAAATCACCGGGATGGCGGAAAGCGCCAGCCCTTTTTCCAGCGGCAGCGTCAGCAGGTTTACCTTGTGAACATGCGGTGCCAGCAGAACCAGCATCACCACCAAAAAGAGAATTTTGGCGCTGAACAGAAAGCGGTTAAACAGATCGACCAGAGATGTCCCCACGCAGACCACGCCGCCGCCGATGAGCGCAAAGAAGATAGCGCCGGTCGCAGGGGATATGTTGGATGCGAACCCATCATTGACGCTTGAGGCGATCAGCTCCCCGGCTCCGCTGATGTAGGCTGCCGTCAGGGCGTACATCAGGAACATCATGCTAAAGCCGGTGATCCACTGGCCGTAGCGTCCCAGGTAGCGTGCAGCAAGCGAACCTAAGCCGGTATCGGCGGGAACGTGCTGGTAAACCTCCAGTAACAGCAGAGCGGTATAACACATCAGGGCCCAAAGTCCGCCCAACAGCATCAGCGTCACGCTAAAACCGACGCCTGCGGCCGCCAACGGCATGGCCAGCATTCCTGCGCCAATCGTCGTACCGGCGACGATAAAAATACTTCCCAGGGTTCTGTTTTTCACGCTTTCCTCTATAACGACTCTTAATCGCAACCAAATCTGCGGCGCAGAGTAAGGGAAAAGGGTTATCTCGTCAAATCACCGTTACAACAGGTGTAACTATAAATTTACAGCGGTGGGCGAAATGAACCTGCGCCAGCGCAAAGCATGGCCAGCGGCGAGCAGTTAATCTGACGCTTTCTGATGAAGAGGGGAAAATAATGTCAATTCACGGACACGACGTACTCAATATGATGATTGAGTCAGGTGAGCACTATTCGGAACAGAGCCTGGTCGAGGCGATTCACAGGCGTTTTGGCGAAACGGCGCGATTTCATACCTGCTCAGCTGAGGATATGTCGGCGGCAGAGCTGGTGAAATTTCTGGCGGCACGCGGGAAATTTATTCCGGTGTCTGAGGGGTTTTCCACGCATGAAAGTAAAATTTGCCGCCACTAAAATAAAACGGTGCTGTAGTAACAGCACCGTTTCGGGATTAATTCTGCGTATCAAGGGTAGCCAGTTCTTTATCGATAAAGTACAGGCCTTCACCTGATTTACCGACCAGCGATAATTTATCCAGCACGGATTTAAACAGCTTCTCTTCTTCGTGTTGCTCAGCAACATACCACTGCAGGAAATTAAAGGTTGGATAATCCTGACCAACCATGGCCGCATGCACCAGTTCGTTAATTTTCTGGGTAATAAGCTGTTCGTGCTCGTACGTTGCACGGAACAGTTCATCAAGCGAACCGTACTCGGCGACCGGAGACGCAACGGTATCGATGCGCGGCAGGCTGCCGGTATCCGTCAGATAATCAAACAGACGCTGCATGTGGGTCATCTCTTCCTGAGCGTGACGACGCAGAAACGCGGCTGCCCCTTCAAAGCTATGGTAGCTGCACCATGCGCTCATCTGCTGGTAAAGCAGGGATGAAAAAAGCTCTAGGTTCATTTGCGCATTGAGCTTGTCGATCATTTCAGTTTTCAGCATGGTGATGCTCCGGTTTATTATTTCTGGTTCACGATGAGCGTCACTATAATTTGTTATTTAAATATATGCAAAAAGTAAAATAAATATTTGTTTATTTAAAAATACGAATGGGAATAAAACGCATTGGCGCTACTAATATTTAATAATGCGAATTGTTTTTGTTCTTAATTAAACAGACCGCCAGCCATCGCCGGCAGTCTTCATTAATACCATGGATTATTTGCGCTAGGGGTAACGGCGTAACCCATACACTTATACTGGATGGTGACCGTTTCATTCAGGCACAGCGAGCCGCTGATAAGGGTGCAGGTTTTGATCGGCTGGCCAAATGCGGACGCCGTGGCGTACCCCATACTCTGGCAGGCTTTCGCCGCGGTGCCGTTATTCACATACGCATCGGAACGGGCGTTTTGCAGCCACGCCTGGCCGTAGTCGAGGCGGACTATCCCGTTTGTTGCGTCAAGGCTACTGACTTCCGCCTGGCGGTTGATGCTGCACCCCGCGAGCAGCAGGATCGTTCCGGCAACGAAGACTCTTTTCATTGTACGCTCTGAGTGGGAGGAAATAGGCTATCGTACCCGCAGGCGTCCGGCGCAATGCCTGGAATAGCCGGAGGATCTACCCTTTCTCTTTGCAACGGGCTTTTCGCATACGCGAGGCTGTCGAAATTCGTCTGAAAACGAAGAGGCGGTTTGCGAAACTGTGAGCGCATCTTTGTTTTTTAAAACAAGTTTTCACTTAATTTGAAAGCATGTTTATTTGATAGTAAGGTGAAGGTGATAAGGTATCCACAGCGGGATCTCCCGCCACGCATTCAGGAGAGACACGATGAAAATTGCACTGATGATGGAAAACAGCCAGGCAGCTAAAAATGCCATCATCCTTAATGAGTTAAAAACCGTTGCCGATGAGAAAGGTTTCCCGGTCTATAACGTCGGCATGAGCGATGAGAAGGATCACCATCTCACCTATATCCATCTGGGTATTATGGCGAGCATTCTGCTGAACTCCAGAGCCGTTGATTTTGTCGTTACCGGCTGTGGTACCGGGCAGGGCGCCTTGATGTCTCTTAACATCCACCCGGGCGTTATCTGTGGCTACTGCATCGATCCCGCAGACGCGTTCCTGTTTGCGCAGATCAACAACGGTAACGCACTGTCTCTGCCGTTCGCCAAAGGCTTTGGCTGGGGTGCCGAGCTTAACGTGCGCTTTATCTTTGAGAAAGCCTTCACTGGCCGCAACGGCGAAGGGTATCCGCCCGAGCGTAAAGAGCCGCAGGTGCGTAACGCCGGTATTCTCAACCAGGTCAAAGCGGCCGTGGTGAAAGAGAACTACCTGGACACGCTGCGCGCGATCGATCCTGAGCTGGTGAAAACCGCCGTTTCTGGTCAGCGCTTCCAGCAGTGCTTCTTTGAAAACTGCCAGGACAAAGAGATCGAAGCCTTCGTTCGCGCAATTGTAGGCTAACAGGCTAACAGGCTAACAGGCTCCAGGCCGGGCGGCGCAGCGCGCGCCCGGCCTGCTCATGACTTTTTCTCCGAGACCGCACTGCCGGCATTTTTCGTCAGATGTAAGGTGTCAAACATCCCCACCAGGCAAATCAGCGCAATCACCACAAACGCCAGTCGGAAGCTCATACCCGGCAGCGCGGCGAGTCCCGCCGCTTCACCAATCTTCTCCCCGATACGAATGCCAATCGCGCCCAGCGTAATCCCGAGCCCCACGGCCAGCTGCGTTGCGGTTGAAAAAAGCGTGTTGGCATAGCTCATCTGCGCCGACGGCACGTCGGCAAAAGCGAGGGTACTGACCGCCGTAAACTGAATCGAACGGAAAACGCCGCCCAGATAGAGGATGAGCATAATCAGCCATACGGGGGTGTCAGGGGTGAGGAAGGCGCATGCCAGCAGTGCCAGCACGTTCAGCGCGCCGTTGATCAGCAGCAGACGCTTAAAGCCTAAGGTGCGAATGAGGGGCGTGGTGGCGGGTTTGATGGTGAGGTTCCCGACGAACACGGCCAGCACCAGCAGGCCGGAGTGGAATGCATCCATGCCAAACCCCACCTGAAACATAAGCGGTAGCAGAAAGGGAACGGCGCTGATGGAGGCGCGGAACAACGAACCGCCGTACATCGTGACGCGAAACGTTGGAACCTGCATTGCGTCCAGCCGGATCATTGGCCACTCTGTTCGCCGGAAATGTCGCAGGGCGTAGGCCAGGGCCGCCGCGCCGACGCAAAACAGAAAAGCCGTTAATCCCGCCTGAACGTGCTGCCCGCCCATCGACTCCATGGCGTAAACCAGGCAGACCATTGCAAGGGTGGTGGCGACAAAGCCGGGTAAATCAAACGGGCGTCGCGCATCCTCGTGCAGGTTCGGGATGATGCGCAGGGCCAGAATAATGGCGACGATCCCCAGCGGCACGTTAATAAAGAAGATCCAGCGCCAGTCGGCGTAGCTTGTAATAAAGCCGCCGAGCGGCGGGCCAATGATGGGCGCGACCAGAGCAGGCCAGGTCAGCGTGGCGATGGCGGTAATCAGCTGATGCTTGGGCGTGGTGCGCAAAACGGCCAGTCGACCGACGGGCACCATCAGCGCGCCGCCCATCCCCTGAAGCACGCGCATCGCGACGAACTGATCGACGGTGGTGGAGAGGCCGCAGAATACGGAGGCCAGCGTGAAAATAGCCAGAGCAAGGGCAAACACCTTCCGCGCGCCGAAGCGGTCTGCTATCCAGCCGCTGGCGGGGATCAGGACCGCAAGGGTGATCAAATAGGCACTGATCCCGATGTTAAGATCCACCGCCTGCACGCCGAAGCTTTTTGCCATGTCGGGCAGGGCGGTGGCAATGACCGTGCCGTCGAGAAACTCCATAAAGAATGCCCCGGCAACCAGCAGCGCTGCGGCCGATAGGCCCCGGCTCTCTTTGCCGGTGATGTTCTCACTCATCTTCATCCTGTCGTATCAAAAAAAAGTATAAAAATTTACTGGAACTTATAAGATGATAACTTACGGATTTATCGTCATTTTTCGTAACATTCCGGCAGCACTGATGGATTTATAACCGTGATGTGTATCACAAAAACATTGATTTTTGTGACGGTGGTCATATTATAAGCGCATTAACAATAACACCTGCATAACACGTTACTGGAGCATCAAATGAAATTGCGCAAAATCCTGAAAAGCATGTGGGCAAACTACTGCAACACGTTTAAAGACGTCCCACCGGGTGCGATGTTCTGATAAAAACCTGCTTCGGCAGGTTTTTTTATGCCTGCGGGCGACGAGAGGGAGATGAAAGGGCGTGCGTTTTGCTACTATGGCCGCCTTTGAATAAGGAGAAACCCATGTCACAAAACCTGAGCGCCGATCAGGAGCTGGTGTCTGACGTCGTCGCATGCCAGTTGGTTATCAAACAAATCCTTGATGTGATTGACGTTATCGCGCCCGTTGAAGTGCGCGAAAAAATGTCTACCCAACTGAAAAATATCGATTTCACCAGCCATCCTGCTGCGGCTGACCCGGTTACGCTCCGCGCGATCCAGAAAGCTATCGCGCTGATTGAACTGAGATTCACGCCGCAGGGTGAGTCTCACTAAAATAAACCGATGTTTTGAATTTAGAAACACTTTTCTGAGAAAACGTCGAAGGGCGACAGCGCCTGTCGCCCCTGACCCTTCAGAAGAAGGTTTGCACCAGCAGGTAGCTCGCGGCGCACGCGCAGCTCACGCCAATCAGCCCTGGCAGAATAAAGCTGTGGTTGATGATAAATTTGCCGATGCGGGTGGTGCCTGAACGGTCAAAGCCGATGCAGGCCAGATCGCTCGGGTAGGTCGGCAGCACAAAGTATCCGTAAGAGGCCGGGAAGAACGCGATCAGCATTTTCGGTTCAATTCCCAGCATGAGCCCCATCGGCGCGACGGCCGTTAACGCGGCAGCCTGGCTGTTCACCAGCTTTGATACCAGGAAAAGCACAATCGCATAGGTCCACGGATGGCTTTTCACCACCCCTTCCAGCGCCATTTTGAGCTCGTCGAGGTGCGCCTGGAAAAAGGTATCGCTCATCCACGCTACCCCAAATACCGAGAAGATCGCCACCATTCCCGCTTTGAATACCGCACCGTTGGAAATGGCTGAGGCTTTTACCTTACAGGCCATCAGCATTACCGCACCCGCAATAAGCATCATCATCTGAATGACCAGGTTCATCGACAGCGCGGTCAATTTACCTTTCACGTCAAAAGCCGGACGCAGATCAGGCAGTGCCCCCAGCAGCACCACAACGGCGATCCCGGCGAAGAAGATCCACGTTGACCAGTAGGCCTGTTTGGGAAAACGCTGATCCATTAACGTTTCTGTCCCGCCGTAGATAAACTCGCGCTGCTTCGGATCCTTCAGCTTCTCCTGGAACTCCACGTCATCGGCCAACTCTTTCCCGCGACGCAAACTCCACACCGCCGCCACGGCAACGCCGAACAGCGACGCCGGAACGGACACGGCAAGAATTTCGAGGATCCCCCATGCGTGGCCAATTCCGTGCTGTGCGCCGAGAATAGAGACCAGCGATACGACCGCAACGGAAACCGGGGAGGCGGTGATTGCCATCTGCGAGGCGATTGACGCCACGGCCATCGGGCGTTCCGGGCGGATCCCTTTTTTCAGCGCGATATCCGCAATAATGGGGAACATGGTGTAGACAACGTGCCCCGTCCCGCACAGAAAAGTCAGCATCCAGGTCGTGAAGGGGGCGAGAAGGGTAATGTGCTGGGGATGTTTTCGCAGCAGACGCTCTGCGAACTGCATCATCACGTTCAGCCCGCCGGCGGTCTGCAGGGTTGCCGCGCAGCCAATGACCGCGAGGATAGTGAGCATCACGTCCACCGGCGGTTTACCGGGCTGCAGGCCAAAAACAAAACTCAAAATAAACAGGCCGATCCCGCTAATTAACCCCAGCCCCATTCCGCCAAAGCGTGTTCCTACTAGCAGACAGGCAATAATGACAATAAACTCAATGGTGATCATGATGCTCCCTCGTCAACGATAATGTAATTATTCAAATCATTACACGTTGCAAGGTTATTCATTGGGAGCGAGATCTGATTTGTTAAATATCAGGAAAAGCAGGGGGTTGGTGGCCTGCTCCCGGCGGAAGCAGGCGCTAAGGGCTTAGTGGTGTTGCACCGTGGCGATGTCGAGCAGATGACGATCGGTCTGCTCAGGGCACAGACCCGCGCGCCTGGCGTTGCGGATCTCATCGGCCAGCGCCTTGAGCAGCATGCCGTCCTGCTGTTGCTCTTTGTCCATATCCCGTAAGAATTTCAGCGTTTTGCTGTCATGCTGTGCCTGGGCTTCATCGGCCAGCTTGCTGAGCGTACTGCAGCGTTGCTCGTACTCTTCAAGGGTTTTCTGGAACAGTTCTTCCAGAGAAGAGTAGTCATCGTTGATGGTAGCCAGTTCTTTAACGGTGGGATTCGCCCCGGCCGCTTTCATAAAGTTGAAAACGCGCATCATATGCGTGACGTTGCTTTGCGCCTGTGAGCGAAAAAAGGTGGCCGTACCGTTGAGGCTGTTTTCAGAACACCATGCGCTCAAATGAAGGTGCAGATTTGAGGCATAGAACTCCAGGTTCAACTGGGCATTAAGTTTTTGCATCATCGTTTGGGTAGCCATACAAATATCCTTATTAACTGTGGGACGCGTGGTCCGCTGCTTAACCTGACCCGGCAGGTACTACGATTGATTGGCAGAAATTTCATTTCTGCGCTGAATAAAGTCGACCGAATATTCACTTCCTGTGTTCGATATAAATAAGCATACCCTTGTCTGTGGTCTAAGAAAACTCTTAATAAGGCTGTGTTTACCATACATTACAAAAATTAATATAGTACATAAAATCAAATGCGTGGACATGAAAAGATATTTTTATAACTAATTGATGTTATTGTCTTTCTGCTGTTTAGGTTAACTAATTTACGGTCGTGAATTATTAGGCGGCAGGATATTCTGCGAATGCGCTAAAACAGGATTAATTATCTAAGATATATTTTCTTTCTCTGAAATTGCGCCAAATCAATTTCTGCTAAATACCCATTTTTGTGATCGCTACGGAAGACTGTAGCCTGTTGCTTTGTAAAAATGAAACGATGTTTTATAACTGTTTATCATGAGGTCAACGATGGCAAAAGTGGCGGTGCTTCTGGCACCTGGTTTCGAAGAGGCTGAGGCAATTATCATTATCGATATCCTGCGCCGTTTGCAGATTGAGGTGGAAACCCTGGCCTGCGCGGAGTCCCGCGCGGTGGTGAGTTACCATAACATTCCAATGGTGGCAGACAGTACGTTAGCAGAGCGCATCGATACCCTGTATGACGCCGTGGTATTGCCCGGTGGGCCGCAGGGGAGCGTGAACCTGGCGGCTAGCCGCGATGCGATAAGATTTGTGACGGCGCATGACGAGAGCGGAAAGCTGATTTGTCCCATCTGCTCCGCGGCAGCGCGCGTGTTGGGCGGCAACGGCCTGCTGAAGGGGCGCCGCTACGTCTGCTCGGGAGAGTTATGGGAAACGGTCACCGACGGGGAATATGTTGATGCGCCGGTTGTTGAAGATCAAAACCTGATCAGCGGCAAAGGTCTGGGCCACGCTTTTGATTTTGCGCTGACCCTTTCTGCTCGCCTTCTGGGTGACGACGCGCCCGTTCGCGATCACGCCGACCACATCTATTACCGCTGGTAATGTTTAGACCGGGCGCTGCGGCGTCCGGCTGTCAGGGATTAGTTAGCTAATCTTATGGATAATTCTGCTTAACCCTCTCTTATTTGTCTGACAAATCCTGTCCTTTTTATGTCATTTTTCGCTGAATTTATGTACGCAATTACTGTAATTCTGCGGTGTGATGGCGCTCTCTTATGGATGATTAATTTCCCGCTAAAACTATCACCAGCACTAACGCTTTTGATGCGCTAACCGCTAATGTCTTGTTTTACGTCCGATTAAATAAGAAGCACGCAATTATTCCCTACAGAAAAGAATGCTAAAGCTGGAGTTAACCATGCACAAATTTACTAAAGCGCTGGCGGCCGTCGGCCTGGCTGCCGTTATGTCACAATCCGCTATCGCAGAAAATTTAAAACTCGGTTTTTTGGTCAAACAGCCTGAAGAGCCCTGGTTCCAGACGGAGTGGAAGTTCGCCGATAAAGCCGGAAAAGATTTAGGTTTTGAGGTGATTAAAATCGCGGTGCCGGACGGCGAGAAAACGCTGAACGCCATCGACAGCCTTGCCGCCAGCGGCGCGAAGGGCTTTGTCATTTGTACGCCGGACCCAAAACTGGGCTCGGCCATTGCCGCGAAGGCGCGCGGGTACGACATGAAGGTGATTGCGGTTGACGATCAGTTCGTCAATGCCAAAGGCAAGCCGATGGACACCGTACCGCTGGTCATGATGGCAGCCACGAAGATCGGCGAACGTCAGGGTCAGGAACTCTATAAAGAGATGCAAAAACGCGGCTGGGATGTCAAAGAGACCGGCGTTATGGCGATCACCGCAGACGAGCTGGATACGGCGCGCCGCCGTACCTCCGGCTCAATGGATGCGCTGAAGGCCGCCGGCTTCCCGGAAAAACAGATCTACAAAGTGCCAACCAAATCGAACGACATCCCGGGGGCCTTTGATGCGGCAAACTCCATGCTGGTACAGCATCCGGAAGTGAAACACTGGCTGGTGGTCGGTATGAACGACAACACCGTGCTGGGCGGGGTGCGTGCAACAGAAGGGCAGGGCTTCAAGGCGCCTGACGTTATCGGTATCGGCATCAACGGCGTGGACGCCGTGAGCGAACTGTCCAAAGCACAGGCGACCGGCTTCTACGGCTCTCTGCTGCCGAGCCCGGACGTACATGGCTACAAATCCAGCGAAATGCTCTACAACTGGGTGACCAAAGGGGCTGAGCCGCCGAAATTCACCGAAGTGACCGACGTGGTGCTGATCACCCGCGATAACTTCAAAGAGGAGCTGGCGAAAAAAGGGCTGGGCGGTAAGTAATACGCTGTGATTGCGCCCCTCGCTCGCCGCGAGGGGCCAGACGTACACACTACTGGAATCACGGAGTCATTATGCAACACTCCTTACCGTATCTCTCTTTCCGCAGCATCGGTAAAACCTTCCCCGGTGTAAACGCGCTGACCGATATTAGCTTCGACTGCTATGCCGGCCAGGTTCACGCCCTGATGGGTGAGAACGGCGCGGGAAAATCCACGCTGTTGAAAATTCTCAGCGGGAACTACGCGCCCACGACCGGGACGCTGGCTCTTCGCGGCGAAGAGGTTGCTTTTGCGGATACCACGGCGGCATTGAACGCCGGGGTGGCCATTATCTATCAGGAACTGCACCTCATCCCCGAGATGACGGTGGCGGAAAATATCTATCTTGGGCAGCTCCCGCACAAAAGCGGCGTCGTTAATCGCTCGCTGCTCAACTACGAAGCGGGGCTGCAGCTAAAACACCTTGGGCTGGACGTTGATCCGCAAACGCCGCTGAAGTACCTCTCTATCGGCCAGTGGCAGATGGTTGAAATTGCCAAGGCGCTGGCGCGAAACGCCAAGGTCATCGCTTTTGACGAGCCGACCAGCTCGCTCTCCGCTCGTGAAATCGAAAATCTGTTCCGCGTGATCCGCGAGCTGCGTAAAGAAGGCCGCATTATTTTGTACGTTTCACACCGTATGGAAGAGATATTCGCCCTAAGCGATGCCATCACCGTGTTTAAAGATGGTCGCTACGTGCGAACCTTCACCGACATGGCCCAGGTTGATCATGACCAGCTTGTGCAGGCAATGGTCGGGCGCGATCTGGGGGATATTTACCACTGGAAACCCCGCGAGTATGGCCCTGAGCGTCTGCGTCTGGACAACGTTAAGGCGCCGGGCGTGCGAACGCCGATTTCGCTCTCGGTGCGCAGCGGTGAAATCGTCGGGCTGTTCGGCCTGGTGGGCGCAGGGCGCAGCGAGCTGATGAAGGGGCTGTTTGGCGGCACGCGTATCACCCAGGGGCAGATCGCTATCGACGGGCAAAACGTCGATATCCAAAAACCGGCTCATGCCATCAGCGCGGGGATGATGCTCTGCCCGGAAGACCGGAAAGCGGAGGGGATAATTCCGGTTCACTCCGTGCGTGACAACATCAATATTTCTGCCCGACGTAAGTACATTCGCGCAGGTTGCCTGATCAACGACGGCTGGGAATCGAGCAACGCGGACCATCACATTCGTTCGCTGAACATAAAAACCCCCGGCGCTGAACAGCTGATCATGAACCTTTCCGGCGGTAACCAGCAGAAGGCGATTTTGGGCCGCTGGCTGTCGGAAGACATGAAGGTCATTTTGCTGGATGAGCCTACGCGCGGTATCGACGTTGGGGCAAAACACGAAATCTATAACGTGATTTATGAACTGGCAAAACGCGGCGTGGCGGTGTTATTCGCCTCAAGCGATCTGCCCGAGGTGCTGGGCGTCGCTGACCGTATCGTTGTGATGCGTGAAGGTGAAGTTGCCGGTGAATTGCTGCATGAACAGGCGAATGAGCAACAGGCGTTGAGTCTCGCCATGCCTAAAGTTAGCCAGGCTGTCGCCTGAGTAAGGAGTCAATGATGTCCTCTGTTACTACATCCGGAGCGCCGAAGTCGGCTTTCAGTTTTGGCCGCATCTGGGACCAGTACGGTATGCTGGTTGTGTTTGCCGTGCTATTCCTCGCCTGCGCGATTTTTGTACCCAACTTTGCCTCCTTTATTAATATGAAGGGGCTGGGGCTGGCGATATCGATGTCCGGCATGGTGGCCTGCGGCATGTTGTTCTGCCTCGCCTCAGGTGATTTTGACCTGTCCGTGGCGTCGGTGATTGCCTGCGCGGGGGTGACGACCGCGGTCGTCATCAACATGACCGAAAGCCTGTGGATCGGCGTTTTCGCGGGGCTGATGCTCGGCGTGCTGAGCGGCCTGGTGAACGGCTTTGTGATTGCCCGCCTGAAGATTAACGCCCTGATCACGACGCTTGCGACGATGCAAATCGTGCGCGGTCTGGCCTATATCATCTCTGATGGTAAAGCGGTCGGGATTGAAGACGAGCGCTTCTTTACCCTGGGCTACGCCAACTGGCTGGGCCTCCCTGCGCCAATCTGGCTGACGGTAGGGTGCCTGATCCTGTTCGGTTTTCTGCTTAACCGCACCACGTTTGGCCGAAATACGCTGGCGATTGGCGGCAACGAAGAGGCGGCTCGCCTCGCGGGCGTTCCGGTGGTTCGCACCAAGATCATCATCTTTGTGCTTTCCGGCCTGGTCTCTGCCGCCGCGGGGATTATTCTGGCGTCACGAATGACCAGCGGCCAGCCGATGACCTCCATAGGCTATGAGCTAATTGTTATCTCAGCCTGCGTTTTGGGCGGTGTTTCGTTGAAGGGCGGCATCGGAAAAATCTCATATGTGGTGGCCGGGATACTGATTTTGGGGACGGTTGAGAACGCCATGAACCTGCTGAATATTTCGCCATTCTCTCAGTACGTGGTTCGCGGCCTGATCCTGCTGGCAGCCGTGATTTTCGACCGTTACAAGCAAAAAGCGAAGCGTGCCGTTTAACGCTTTCCTCACTTTTTATTGCTCAACTAATAACCATAGTCGAGCCCTTAGCCGCCCCGCCAGTTTTACCGGCGGGGCGCTTGTCAAATGGCGAGCACCGTCACACTGTCTATACTTACATGGCTGTTTTATTAACTGTAAGGAGGAATAGGGTGGCTGACTCGTTAACCGCACCGCCTGTACTGTCCGGAAATTATGCTTTCTTTTTTGACCTCGACGGGACGCTCGCCGGGATAAAACCGCATCCTGACGAAGTCGTTATACCGGATACGGTGTTAGAAAATTTGCAGCAGCTCTCACGCATGAGTGAGAGAGCACTGGCATTGATTTCAGGGCGCTCAATGGCCGAGCTCGACGTGCTCGCCAGTCCTTACCACTTTCCGCTAGCCGGTGTACACGGAGCGGAGCGCCGCGATATCCATGATCAACTGCATGTTGTTTCACTTCCAGAAACATTAATTCAGTCGCTACATTCTTATCTCACTTCTGCCCTGGCGTCGCTGCCGGGTACCGAGCTGGAAGCCAAAGGTATGGCCTTTGCGCTGCACTATCGTCGGGCACCGCATCACGAAGCGGCGATCTTTGCCATTGCCCGACACCTCGCGGATTCGCACCCGCAGCTTGCGCTACAGCCGGGGAAATGCGTCGTTGAGATAAAACCCGACGGGATCAACAAAGGCGCGGCTATTGCGGCGTTTATGGCAGAACCGCCGTTCACCGGGCGGACGCCGGTATTTTTTGGGGATGACCTGACCGATGAGGCCGGGTTCACAGTAGTTAATCAGGCTGGCGGCATTTCTGTAAAAGTCGGGCCTGGAGAAACGATTGCCAAATGGCGGCTTGGAAGCGTCGCCAGCGTCTGGCAATGGATATCTGACGTCGCTAACCAGCAACAACAACAAATAGCGCAACACAACGGGAGAAATCATTATGGGTCGCTTAATCGTCGTCTCTAATCGCATTGCACCGCCGGATGATAAAAAAGCCAGCGCGGGCGGCCTGGCGGTGGGGGTATTAGGTGCCTTGAAAGCCGCCGGAGGGCTGTGGTTTGGCTGGAGCGGAGATATCCGTGAGGATGAACAGCCGCTCAATAAAGTGACCCAGGGCAACATTACCTGGGCCTCCTTCGCGCTCAGTGAGAAAGATTACGACGAATACTATTCCGAGTTTTCCAACGCGGTGCTGTGGCCTGCGTTTCACTACCGCCTCGACCTGGTTAAATTCCAGCGTGAGTCCTTCGAAGGCTATATGCGCGTCAACGCGCTGCTGGCGGATAAACTGCTGCCTTTGATCGAGGAAGACGATATTTTATGGATCCACGACTATCATCTGCTGCCGTTCGCAAGGGAGCTTAGAAAGCGTGGCGTTAATAATCGCATCGGCTTCTTCCTGCACATTCCGTTCCCGACCCCGGAGATTTTCAACGCGCTCCCGCCGCACGAAGAGCTGCTGGAGGCGCTGGCTGATTATGACCTGCTGGGGTTCCAGACGGAAAACGACAGGCTGGCATTCCTGGACAGCGTGTCGAGCAAAACGCGGCTGGTTACGCACGGCGGAAAATCCCATACGGCGTGGGGCAAAGCGTTTCATACCGAGGTGTATCCAATCGGCATCGAGCCCGACGAGATTGCCGAAGAGGCCGCAGGGCCGCTGCCGCCAAAGCTGGCGCAGCTTAAGAATGAGCTGAAGGACGTCAAAAACATCTTTTCGGTTGAACGGCTGGACTACTCGAAAGGGCTGCCGGAGCGTTTTCTGGCGTATGAGACGCTGCTGGATAAATACTCTCAGCACCACGGTAAAATTCGCTATACGCAGATAGCGCCTACTTCGCGCGGGGAAGTGCAGGCTTATCAGGATATTCGCCATCAGCTGGAAACCGAGGCGGGGCGGATAAACGGCCGCTACGGTCAGCTTGGCTGGACGCCACTTTTCTATCTGAATCAACACTTTGACCGCAAGATCCTGATGAAAGTCTTCCGCTATGCGGATGTGGGCCTGGTCACGCCGCTGCGAGACGGGATGAATCTGGTGGCGAAAGAGTATGTCGCAGCACAAGATCCTGCAGACCCGGGCGTGCTGGTGCTGTCACAATTTGCCGGCGCGGCGAATGAGCTCACCTCTGCGCTGATCGTTAACCCTTACGATCGCGATGACGTCGCAAACGCCCTTAATCGCGCGTTGACGATGCCGCTGGCGGAACGTATTTCACGTCATTCAGAGATGATGGAGACGATTCGTAACAACGATATCAACCACTGGCAGGCGCGTTTCATCGACGATTTACGCGAAATTGAACCGCAGAGTCATGAGGGCCACCTGCAAAAAAAGATCGCGACCTTCCCTAAACTGGCGTGATATTCCTCGGGGGGCCTACCGGCCCCCGAGAGGCACGAGCAGTACGTCTACCTGGCTTGAGGCAACAATGGATTTTGCCGAACAGGCCGCGCGGGAAAAAAAGCTCTGGTTATGATTACCGCATATTACCAAATCGATATTCTGCTTCTGGCACATGCTAAGAATATGTTCATTTAATTCACCCGTTGCGATAACGGTCTGATGAACAGGGTAGTGTGCCTTTTCCACTAGCTCCCGCAGAAACTGCTGAGTTTCTTCCTGAAGTACCTCACGAATATCTTCCAGCATGGGCGCTGCCAGCTGATTATACATTTCAGGCTCGGCTGCCAGGGTGATTAAGCTGATGCGGGCATTGTGCGGTTTTGCGATGGAGACGGCCCTGGCCACGAGTTGATGGCTTTCCGGTGAAACAGCAACAGAAACAAGAAGATGTCTATAACTCATTGCACACTCCTTTGATGCCTGAACTGCAGGATTTCCCCAGCATTACCGCGAATTGACACCTACTGCAAGAGGGGAATACGGCATTAGTGTGAAGCTTATCATAATTATTCATTAATTATTCTTATAAGAAGAATAATCGAAAAATGTGTCCAAATGAAAAAAATTAACAACTTAACGTAAATCACACATTTTCTATTCTGCATCATTAAATCGTTTTAACGGGTTATTAACGCAAACGAGATGATAACCCTGCGAAACTTAATCTTTGCCCCTGCGTGCTAACTTCTTGTTTTGCATCTGAAAATAAGTACGTCCCAAAAGCCGGTCAAGCCCCTGTTGCCTGGCCCTGCTAAAGCCAGAGGGAAAAGCAAAACCTGGCGCCTTTCACTTCATTCATCTGCATGGGTATTCGTTCATTAAGAATATAAACGAGTGCCGATTGGTGGAAAAATGGACAATTTACAAGTCGTGCTGATGGATTTATAGGATATATTCGCTTAAATTTTGTGACGCAGATCACATTTTTTTTAAATTTTGGGGCGGGCTGCATTGTATGTGTCAAAACTGACGAGTAGAGTTTGCGTCGAATTAGGAAAAATCTTAGTTATTTGTAAGAAATGATAAAAGGTGTAACGACGCTACCGCGTTGTATGGTTGTTGCATGTTTTACGGCATACAAACCTTAATTCAACTATGCATTTGGCCTTTTCTTTTTTATACCGGGTGATTTCCCGGCGACATCACGGGGTGCGGTCTTTCCGCATAAAAATAATAGTTGGTTATTCGGGATGGGAAAAATGCATACATCCGAGTTGCTAAAACATATCTATGACATCAATTTGTCGTATTTACTGCTCGCGCAGCGTTTAATTAGTCAGGATAAGGCGTCCGCAATGTTCCGTCTGGGCGTTAGCGAAGAAATGGCAACCATGTTGGGCGGAATAACGCTCCCTGAAATGGTGAAACTTGCTGAAACGAATCAACTCGTTTGCCAGTTCCGTTTCGACAGCCCGCAGACCATCACGCGTCTTACCCAGGAATCTCGCGTTGACGATCTTCAGCAGATCCATACCGGTATTCTTCTCTCCACGCGTCTGCTCAACGAAATCAGCCAGCCTGATGACGCAGCCCGCAAGAAAAGGGCTTGAAAATGAGCGAGAAAAGCATTGTTCAGGAAGCTCGTGACATACAGCTGGCAATGGAACTCATTACGCTCGGTGCGCGTTTACAAATGCTGGAAAGCGAGACGCAGCTGAGCCGTGGTCGCCTTATTAAGCTGTATAAAGAATTACGGGGTAGCCCACCACCGAAAGGTATGCTGCCGTTTTCAACAGACTGGTTTATGACATGGGAGCAGAACATTCACGCCTCGATGTTCTGTAACGCATGGCAGTACCTGCTGAAGACGGGGCTGTGCAGCGGCGTCGATGCCGTGATCAAAGCCTATAAACTTTACCTTGAGCAATGCCCACAGCAGGAAGAGGGTCCCCTGCTGGCGCTGACCCGCGCATGGACGCTGGTGCGTTTTGTTGAAAGCGGAATGCTTGAACTGTCACGCTGCAACTGCTGTGACGGTAACTTTATCACCCATGCACACCAGCCTGCTGGCAGCTTCGCCTGCAGTTTATGCCAGCCGCCATCCCGCGCAGTAAAAAGACGTAAACTTTCCCGGGATGCTGCCGATATTATTCCACAACTGCTGGATGAACAGATCGAACAAGCTGTTTAACCCGAACGTGTGGGCAAGATTCCAGCAGCGGTAAGCCATTACCGCTGCTTTTTTTTACCCCGCATTCCGGTTACGCGCTCGAAATGAACGTCCTGCCATAGTCACTAGCGGAAGGATGATGTCGTGCTTATCTTATTAGGTTACCTGGTAGTTCTCGGTACAGTTTTCGGCGGTTACATGATGACCGGCGGGCACCTTGGAGCACTCTATCAACCGGCTGAACTTATTATCATCGGCGGCGCAGGGGTAGGGGCTTTTATCGTTGGCAACAACGGTAAATCGATCAAGGGTACGCTGAAAGCTATTCCACTGCTGTTCCGCCGTTCGAAGTACACCAAAAGCATGTACATGGATCTGCTGGCGCTGCTCTATCGCCTGATGGCGAAGTCACGCCAGCAGGGTATGTTCTCGCTGGAGCGTGACATCGAAAATCCGAAAGAGAGCGAAATTTTCGCCAGCTATCCGCGCATTCTGGCGGACGCGATGATGCTTGACTTCATCGTGGATTACCTGCGCCTCATCATCAGCGGCAACATGAACACCTTCGAAATTGAAGCGCTGATGGACGAAGAGATCGAAACCCACGAGAGCGAATCCGAAGTGCCGGCAAACAGCCTGGCGCTGGTGGGCGACTCGCTTCCGGCCTTTGGTATCGTTGCCGCCGTAATGGGGGTAGTTCACGCCCTGGCGTCTGCGGATCGTCCGGCGGCGGAGCTGGGCGCGCTGATTGCCCACGCGATGGTCGGTACCTTCCTCGGTATTTTGCTGGCATACGGATTTATCTCCCCGCTGGCGAGCGTTCTGCGTCAAAAGAGCGCAGAAACCACCAAGATGATGCAGTGCGTGAAGATCACGCTGCTCTCTAACCTGAACGGTTACGCCCCGCCTATCGCCGTTGAATTCGGACGTAAAACGCTCTATTCCAGCGAGCGCCCATCGTTTATCGAGCTGGAAGAACACGTGCGTGCGGTGAAAAACCCAAACCAACAGACGACGGCTGAGGACGCATGAAAAACCAGTCCCATCCGATCGTCATCGTAAAAAAGCGCAAGCATAAGGGGCATGGGCACGGCTCTCACGGCTCCTGGAAAATTGCTTACGCTGACTTTATGACCGCCATGATGGCGTTCTTCCTGGTGATGTGGCTGATCTCCATCTCCAGCCCAAAAGAGCTGATCCAGATTGCGGAATATTTCAGAACGCCGCTGGCAACGGCGGTGTCAGGTGGGCCGCGTATCTCTAACAGCGACAGCCCCATTCCTGGCGGTGGCGATGATTACACCCAGCAGAAGGGTGAGGTAAAAAAAGAGCCGAACATCGACGAACTGAAAAGACGGATGGAGCAGGCGCGCCTGAAAAAACTGCGCGGTGACCTGGATCAGCTGATTGAGGCCGATCCCAAACTGCGCGCGCTGCGCCCGCATCTGAAGATCGATCTGGTGCAGGAAGGGCTGCGTATCCAGATTATTGATAGCCAGAACCGCCCAATGTTTAAAACCGGGAGCGCGGAAGTCGAGCCGTACATGCGCGACATTTTACGCGCCATCGCCCCGGTGCTGAACGGTATTCCCAACCGGGTCAGCCTGTCGGGACACACGGATGATTTCCCGTATGCCAGCGGTGAGAAGGGATACAGCAACTGGGAGCTTTCTGCCGATCGTGCCAACGCCTCGCGTCGCGAGCTTGTGGTGGGTGGGCTTGATGATGGCAAGGTACTGCGCGTGGTCGGCATGGCAGCAACCATGCGCCTCACCGACCGCGGGCCGGATGACGCCATCAACCGTCGTATCAGTCTTTTAGTGCTGAACCAGCAGGCGGAGCAGGCCATCCTGCATGAAAACGCCGAAAGTCAGAATGAGTCACTGGACGATTTAAAACAGCCTGGGGCCGTACCTTCGGCTGCCGTTCCAACATCGCCACCAGCGAATCCGAGGTGATAGCGTGAGCATGGATATTAGCGATTTTTACCAGACCTTCTTTGATGAAGCCGACGAACTGTTGGCTGATATGGAGCAACACCTGCTGGACCTGGTGCCCGAAGCACCGGATTCAGAGCAGCTTAATGCCATCTTCCGCGCGGCGCATTCCATTAAAGGCGGTGCCGGAACCTTTGGTTTTACCATTTTGCAGGAAACCACGCACCTGATGGAAAACCTGCTTGATGAAGCACGACGCGGTGAGATGCAGCTCAATACCGACATTATCAACCTGTTTTTGGAAACCAAAGATATTATGCAGGAACAGCTCGACGCCTACAAAAGCTCGGCAGAGCCTGATGCCGCCAGCTTTGAATACATCTGCAATGCGCTGCGCCAGCTGGCGCTGGAAGCCAAAGGTGAAGTCGCCGTAGTCGCTGAACCGGCGGCCAAACTGAGCGTAGTTGATGCGGTTGCCGCACAAGACGCTCAGCCCGCCAAGCTGCGCGTTGTGCTGTCTCGTCTGAAAGAGAGTGAAGTTAATCTGCTGGAAGAAGAGCTGGGCAACCTGGCGACGCTGAGCAACGTGGTCAAGGGCAAAGACAGCCTGGCCGCGACGCTTGACGACGGCATTGGCCAGGACGATATCGTGGCGGTGCTGTGCTTTGTTATCGAAGCCGATCAAATTACGTTTGAAACGGAAGCCGCAGCGGTTGAAGTGCCCGCAGAGGTGGAAGAGGTTGCTGTCGTTGCGGCGCCTGCCGCGGTACCCGCAGCCCCGGTGCTGAAAGCCGTACCAAATGAATCTGCCGCTCCAGCCCGCGGTGAAAAACCGGCTGCCCGTTCCAGTGAATCCACCAGCATCCGCGTGGCGGTTGAAAAGGTAGACCAGCTGATTAACCTGGTCGGCGAACTGGTGATCACCCAGTCGATGCTGGCCCAGCGTTCAAACGAACTGGACCCGGTGACCCACGGCGATCTGATTACCAGCATGGGTCAGTTACAACGTAACGCCCGCGATCTGCAGGAATCGGTGATGTCCATCCGTATGATGCCGATGGAATATGTCTTCAGCCGCTTCCCGCGTCTGGTGCGCGATCTCGCCGGTAAACTGAATAAACAGATTGAGCTAACGCAGCTAGGCAGCTCAACCGAGCTGGATAAGAGCCTGATTGAGCGCATTATCGACCCGTTAACGCACCTTGTGCGCAACAGCCTCGACCACGGCATCGAGTCCCCGGAGAAGCGCATTGAGGCCGGTAAATCCCCGGTCGGGAACCTGATCCTGTCTGCCGAACACCAGGGCGGCAATATCTGTATCGAAGTGACCGATGACGGTGCGGGACTGAACCGCGACCGCATTCTGGCGAAAGCGATATCGCAGGGCATGAACGTCAACGAAAACATGACTGACGAAGAAGTGGGCATGCTGATCTTTGCGCCGGGCTTCTCGACTGCCGAGCAGGTGACGGACGTTTCCGGGCGCGGCGTGGGCATGGACGTGGTGAAACGTAACATCCAGGAGATGGGCGGCCACGTTGAGATCAAGTCGAAGCAAGGCTCAGGCACCACCATTCGTATCCTGCTGCCGCTGACGCTGGCGATCCTCGACGGCATGTCCGTGAAGGTGGCAAACGAAGTCTTTATCCTGCCGCTGAACGCGGTGATGGAGTCACTGCAGCCGCGTGAGGAAGATCTGCACCCGCTGGCGGGCGGCGAGCGCGTGCTTGAAGTGCGCGGCGAGTACCTGCCGCTGGTGGAGCTGTGGAAAGTGTTCGAAGTGGACGGTGCGAAAACCGAAGCGACGCAGGGCATCGTGGTGATCCTGCAAAGTGCCGGGCGCCGCTATGCGCTGCTGGTCGACCAGCTGATTGGTCAGCACCAGGTGGTGGTGAAGAACCTCGAAAGCAACTATCGCAAAGTGCCTGGCATTTCTGCAGCCACCATCCTGGGTGATGGTAGCGTCGCGCTGATCGTCGATGTGTCGGCGCTTCAGGGATTAAATCGTGAACAACGTGTGGCGTACACAGCCGCCTGATTAAGTAGAAGGTAAAAACATGACCGGTATGAGTAATGTAACGAAACTGGCGGGCGAGCCATCAGGGCAGGAGTTCCTGGTTTTCACTTTAGGTGACGAAGAGTACGGTATCGACATCCTCAAAGTGCAGGAAATTCGTGGTTACGATCAGGTAACGCGCATTGCGAACACGCCGTCCTTTATCAAGGGCGTCACAAACCTGCGCGGCGTGATTGTGCCTATCGTCGACCTGCGCGTGAAGTTCAGCCAGGGCGACGTGGAGTATAACGACAACACCGTGGTGATCGTCCTGAATCTGGGGCAGCGCGTGGTGGGTATTGTGGTGGACGGCGTATCGGATGTCCTGTCGCTGACGTCCGACCAAATTCGTCCTGCGCCGGAGTTTGCGGTAACGCTGTCTACCGAATACCTGACCGGTCTGGGCGCGCTCGGCGACCGCATGCTGATTCTGGTGAACATCGAGAAGCTGCTGAACAGCGACGAGATGGCGCTGCTGGATATCGCGGCGAGTCACGTGGCGTAGGTAAATGCAAAACGGCAACTGTGTTGCCGTTTTTAGTATTTGCACCCTCTCCCTGTGGGAGAGGGCTGGGGTGAGGGCATCAGGCCTCACCCTGCCATTACGCTTCCCGCTCTACCAGCTCAGCTTCCGCTTCACGCGCCTCTTCATTCTGCGACAGCATCGCCGTTGCAATGCCATTCCCCAGCACGTTAATCGCCGAGCGGCCCATATCCAGGAAGTGGTCGATCCCCATCAGCAGCAGAATGCCCGCTACCGGAATGTTAAAGCTCGGAATCGTTGCCGCCAGCACCACCAGCGAAGAGCGCGGCACGCCCGCAATGCCTTTTGACGCCAGCATCAGCGTCAGCATCAATACCGTCACTTCTGTGAAGCTAAGGTGAATGTTATACGCCTGGGCGATAAACATGGAGGCGAAGGAGCAGTACACCATCGAGCCCACCAGGTTGAAGGAGTAGCCAATCGGCAGAACGAACGAGGCGATGCTGCGCGAGCAGCCAAAGCGCTCCAGCTGCTCAAGCGTTTTTGGATAGGCCGCTTCAGAACTGCTGGTGGTAAACGCAACCAGCACCGGATCTTTCAGCATGCTGACCAGGCGGAACACCTCTTTTTTTAGCACCATATAGCCCACCGCCAGCAGCACCAGACAGGTCAGCAGGATCGCCACGTAGTAGCCGCCAATAAAGGACGCATAGTTCAAAAGAATGCCGAGCCCTTGGGTGGCGATAACGGACGAAATGGCGGCGAAAATAGCCAGCGGCGCGACGTACATCACGTAACCCGTTACCTTCAGCATGATGTGGGAAACCACGTCCAGCGCCGCCACCAGGGGGGCGTTGAATTTCTGCCCCAGCGATGCGCCGCCGATCCCGAAGAACATCGAGAACACCACAATCTGCAGAATTTCATTGTCCGCCATCGCCCCGGCGATGCTGGTTGGAATGGTATGAGACAGGAACGCTTTGAGCGTCATTCCGCCAACGGCCAGCCCGGTATCAACGGCTTCGGTCGGTATGGTCAGGTTCAAACCGCTGCCGGGCTGTTCCAGGGTGACGATAAACAGCCCCACCAGAATTGAGAGCACGGACGAGCTGATAAACCAGACCATCGCCTTGCCGCCGACGCGACCAATCGTGGACGTCTCGCCCATTTTCATAATGCCGACCGTGAGAGTGCTGAACACCAGTGGCGCAATCACCATCTTAATCAGCCTCAGGAAAATGTCGGTCAGAAGGGTAATGTTATCTGCCCAGCTTTTGATGGCCTCCGCCGAGGCATACTCGTGTATGGCCGCCCCTGAAAGAATACCCGCCAGCATGAATATCACGATGAAGAGTGTGAGTTTGTTTGCACTTGCCACGAAAAAAGACCCTCTATGCGCTTACGTTTATTCCGCGCTGATACATATAAATTTTTAATTGCAACGCGGAAATTCATTCGGCACATAAATTGAAGTAAAGCGCGTTGGGATACAACTCCTTTTTAATTTTTATTAGTTTTGTTGTAGTTGCCGCAACGATATATTGTGATGCTTATCACACTTTAGTGGATATATCCTCAATGCAAAGAATTTATAACCTCCCTTTTTACGAATAATCTATTGTTTTTTAAATAAATATTATGTCAATAACGCAAAAGGTTTAGGGGCGAAGCGGAAAGTGGTTGAAGCGGTAACCATAAACTAAATTCTGAGTAACCCCCCTCTGAGGAATGTTTAGCGGGGCTAACATATTGAGCTGTATAAATAAAATATGGCAATTGACCGGAAACATCTTCTGGAGGGTGGTAAATGAAAACAAAACGCCTTTTGATATGTGCAGGTGCTCTGCTGACGGCTTCGACAGTCCATCAGGCGCTGGCGGTAACCAGCAGCGGCACGATTGGTGCGACGCTGACGTTGACCAACGGCTGTCTGATCAACGGATCGCCTACCCAAAACGGTATCAACTTCGGGACGCTGGATTTCGGGACCCATCCTGCAACGTTTTCCACGCTGACCACCCAGCTGACCGGGGCCAGCGGAGGGAACACTTTCACCATTCAATGTACAACCGCCAGCTATACGGTAGCGATCACCGGGAACACCAACGCCACGGCCCCCGGCACCGTCGTCGGTACGCCAGGCACGCCCGCGCGCTATTTGATCAATACCGCGAATGCGGCCCAGGGCGTGGCCTATAGCCTCTATAGCGACAGCGGATTTAACAACATCATCGCCAACAACGCGGCGCTGCCCATCGCCTCAACGGCGGGAGGGGTGAATAGCTACACCCTGTACGGGCGTATAACCGGAGGGGGTAACAGCGTCACGGTTGTACCGGGAACCTACACCGACACCATCAACGTCAGCGTAACCTACTAGCTCCAGCCATGAAGGCATTTTTACGTCTGCGCAAAAGCGCAGAGGGATCCCTGCACCCTTTTTTTGCGCTGGCGGTGGGGCTGATGTTAGCCCCCATCGCCGGGGCGGTGACGTCACAGTCCTTCAGGGTCAGCGCTACCGTGGTGCCGGGCTGCTCAATAACCACCGGCACCGGCGGGGTTTACGGCACCCTGGATTTTGGCACCCATACCGGGGTAGAAAGCGCTCCGGTTAGCACCAGTTTTGTCCCCAACGGCGCGCTGTCCATCGCCTGTACGCCGGGGGTGGCGCTGAGCATGAGCATAAACGGGGGGCAGAACTACGCCTCCGTTCGGCGAATGACGCGCTCAGGCGCAGCCGACGCGGTGGGCTACCGCCTCTACAGCAGCAGTTCGCTGGCGGCGAACAGCGAGATTGGGGTTAACCAGGCCATTCCGGTGACCTATACCAACAGCAACAACATTGCGCTGCCACTGTTTGGCGTGGCGCTTCTGACCGGATTCAGCCCGGCAGGTTCGTATTCAGATCAGCTCACCGTGACCTTGTCATGGTGATAAAGGGAGAGCATCGATGAAGCCATTATTCAGGCGGTTTTGCCTGGTCAGTCTGTTGGGCGTAACGGCCGTTGCCGCGAGCGAGGCGCGTGCGGCGGCGACCATTTTGCTATGGCCTATCGATCCGTGGCTCTCGGCCGATGCCAAAGCGACGGAGCTATGGATCCAAAATCAGGGAAACAGCGCCACGACAATGCAGGTGCGCATTGTACGCTGGAAGCAGGAGGGGGGATATGAACGCTATACCGCACAGCAGGATGTGGTCGCCAGCCCGCCGATTGTCACCATCGGAAAGGGCAGCAAGCAGCTTATTCGCCTGATTAAGCAGGGCTCCATCCCGATGGGCGTTGAGCAAGCGTACCGCATCATCGTGGATGAGATCCCCCAGCCCGACGCTAAAGCCGACCCCACCATCGGCCTCAAGCTGCAGATGCGCTATTCCATTCCGCTCTTTGTCTACGGACAAGGCATTCCGACAATACCCGAGGGCGCGCACCATGCCTTTGTTGAGACGAGAAACCTGAGCTGGCGGGTGACGCAGGAAGGCGGTCACCCGGCGCTCGAGGTGCGTAACAAGGGGGATGTACACGTCAGGCTCAGCCAGGTGGCGCTGGAGCAGGGAGGGCAGAAACGCACGGTTGCCGACGGACTGCTGGGCTATGTCCTGCCCAACAGCACCCGCAGCTGGCCGATACCGACAGGAATTCGCCAGCCCAGCCGGATGAGTGCGCAGATTAATGCCAGGGATACGCAATGGCAGTCGACCCCCGTCAACTGAAACCGGCGATGATAATCCTGCTCTGCGTCAGTACCAGCACCTGGGCCGAGCCCGGCGATGACAGCCTGCCGCCGCCCCCGGAGGCCCGGTCGGTGAACGATGAGGCGATTTTCCAGCTCGCCCTCGTGCTGAACCACTATGATACTGGTCTCGTGGTGCCGGTGACGCAACGCAGCGGCGCTTACTTTATCTCCAGCGCCGATCTTCTTCGCGCCGGGCTGCCGCCTGAGCGCGTGCCGAACGGAGAGGTCAATCTGTCCACGCTTGCGCAGGTGCGCGTGGAGTATGACAGCGCCGCACAGCGCCTGCTGATGACCGTGCCCCGCGACTGGGTTTCATCCCGCGTCACCTCCTTCAGCGGACAGACGGCGCAGAGCAAACCCCACTATGGCCGCGGGGCGCTGCTCAATTACGATTTTTATACCAACCGTACCGAGCACGCTGGCGGGCAGGCGTCGCTCTGGCATGAGTTCCGCTATTTCAACGACAACGGCTCGTTTTCCTCTACCGGCTATGCCCGAGAAAACTTCAGCGGCAGCAGCGGGCAGCAGGAAGGCTATGTGCGCTATGACACTACCCTGCTGATGACGAATGAAGATGACGCCACCACCTGGACCGCCGGTGACGTTATCAGCGATGCCCTGAGCTGGAGCAGCAGCGTGCGTATGGGCGGGATTAGCTACGGCCGTGATTTTTCCCTGCGCCCGGATCTGGTGACCTGGCCGCTGCCGGCGTTCTCGGGTGAAGCGGCGGTGCCGACGTCTGTCGATCTCTTTATCAACGGCTACCGTTCGGGTTCCACACAGCTTCAGCCCGGCCCCTTCACGCTTACCAATCTGCCCTACATCAACGGCGCCGGGGACGCGGTGCTGGTCACCACCGATGCCCTGGGACGCCAGGTGAGCACGACGCTGCCGTTCTATGTCACCAGCGATTTGCTCAAGCAAGGATTGAGCGACGGCGCCGTCACCCTGGGGAGCCTGCGGCGCAACTATGGTATTAAGAATTTCGACTATGGCCCGGCGGCAGGCAGCGGATCGTATCGGTATGGCCTGACGGACTGGCTAACGCTTGAAGGCCACGCTGAGGGTGCGGAAGAGCTGGCCCTCGGCGGCGCGGGAACGGTGGTGAAGCTTGGCCGCTTTGGCGTCGTGAACTCCTCTTACAGCCACAGCCGAATGCGCGGCGACGACGGCGGGCAAATCAACTGGGGATACCAGTACAGCACCAGTGAATTCAGCCTCGCGACCCAGCATACCCGGCGCAACCGCGACTTTGGCAACCTGGCGCTGTACGACCAGCCGACGGTGTACGATGAAAACGACAGGCCTATTGCCAGCTTTAGCCGCAATACCGATCAGTACTCTCTGACCTTCAACCTCGGACAGTACGGCAGCATCGGCGCGGCCTGGATTGGCGTCGAAAGCTTCGACAGCCAGAAAACGGAGCTGCTTAACCTCTCCTGGAGCCGCAACCTGTGGGGCTCCAGCAGCATTTACCTGGCGGCCAGCCGTGACCAGCAGCGGGGCGACTGGACGGTCGCGATGTCGCTGCAGGTGCCGCTGGGGGAACGTGACAGTGCCGCCGTCACCTTTGAAAACACCCCGGATGCAGGCAGCACGCAGCGCATCAACTATAACCACTCGATGCCGTCCGACGGTGGCCTGAGCTGGAACATGGCGTGGGCGAACCAGTCGCAGCGCAAAAACTACCAGCAGGGCACGCTGGGCTGGCGCAACAGCAATATTGAACTGCAGGGCGGCGGGTACGGCGAGCAGGACATGATGACGTGGTGGGGCGAGGCGATGGGCTCAATTGTGCTGATGGACGGCGAACTGTTCGCGGCGAATAAAATCAACGACGCGTTTGTGGTGATCAGCACCGACGGTCACCCGGACGTGCCCGTCAGCTACGAAAACCAGCCCGTCGGTAAAACCAATCGTAACGGCTATCTGCTGGTGAGCGGCGTGTCGGCCTATTATCCGGCAAGCTACAGCATTAATACCCTGAATCTGCCTGCCGATACCCGGCTGAAGGAGACGGAGCGGCGCGTGGCGATCCGCCGCAACAGCGGTTATCTGGTGGATTTTCCGATGGAGCAGGAGCGGGTGGCCAGCGTGATCCTCCATGATGCGCAGGGGCAGGCGATCCCGGTAGGAAGCCAGGTGAGGCGCGCCTCGCAGAGCACCGCCGTGGTGGGCTATGACGGTATTGCCTGGCTGGAAAATCTCAGCGATGTGAATCTACTGGACGTGACGACGCCCGCGGGAAAACGCTGCACGGCGTCGCTGACCATTGGCGCAAACCCGGAGCATAAGCTGCAAACCTACGGCCCGCTGACCTGCCGGGGGGGACGGTGAAACGTCTGCTGCTGATGCTCCTGCTGCTGTTCTCCGGCGGCAGCTGGGCGGCCTGTAACGTGAGTACGGTGAATGCCTCGTTTGGCAGCGTCACCTCGTTCGCGCTCAGCGGCACCGGGGAGGTGGCAACCACCGGCACGCTGGTTGTGGCCTGCGATGCGATTTTGAACCTGCTCACCAGCGATTCGGTGACGCTTAACTTCATCTCGGCGTCGGTTTCAGCCAACGGTCGGGCGACCATGAAGCGTACCGACAACGCAACCATCACCGACGTAGTCCCGATCCGCCTGTGCGGGCAGTCTGGCTGCGCGAGCAGTAGCGAAGTGCAGACCACGAAAAGCTATACCTGGGGCGGCAGCACGCTGTTAAATCTGATTGGCGGCAAACAATATAATATTCCACTCTATTTCCGCACCGTTGCAGGCCAGAATGTCACGGCGGGGCCGTATCAGGTGACGCTCAACTTTAGCATCACCTACAGCGTCTGCTCCACAGGGGTGCTCAACCTCTGCCTGTCAGGGCAACAAACCGGAACCACCAACACCAGCATTACGGTGGACATGAACGTCACCAACGACTGCAGCGCGATGACCACGCCTGACGTGAACTTCAACAGCGCGCCGCTGGTGCAAAATTTCCCCACCGTGTCACAGGCTATCGCCGTCACCTGCACCAAGGGCAGCACCTACACCATCGGTATTAACAATGGTGCCAACGCGCTAAACAACGTACGTCGTATGGTTAGCGGCACCAACTATATGAGTTACGACATCTATAAAGAAGCAAGCGGTAACCGCTGGGGCGGCAGCGGTACCGAACGCTGGGCCAGTTCGGCCTCGTCGCAGCTGAGCGCCGACGGTTTACTGCGTACCTATAACTACACCGCCAAAGTCCTCACCAGCCAGGCAACGCCCCCCGCCGGAACCTATACCGACACGCTGATCGTCGACGTCACGTTCTGACCCACGCTTTTCCCTTTCGCAAATGTAAAGTTCCTGTGGCCTGTGCCGATAACACCGTTAATAAATCTATGAGAAGGTGTTGTATGTTGAACCGTATCCGCGTTGTCACAATGCTCATGATGGTGCTGGTCATTTTCGCACTTCTTCAGCTTATTTCCGGTGGCCTCTTTTTCTCGTCGTTAAAACAAAACCAGGACAGCTTCGCGGCCTCGAACGACCTGCGCGTGCAGCAGAGTGAACTCACCACAACGTGGGATCTGATGCTGCAAACGCGCATCAACCTGAGCCGCTCCTCCGCCCGCATGATGATGGATCCGAACAATCAGCAGAGCAGTGCGAAAACGGATCTGCTGAAAAACGCGCGCGCGACGCTTGCGGACGCGGCAAAACATTACGACGCCTTCAAAAAGATTGCCCCGCAGCCTGCAATGGAGCAGGCGAGCGCCAGCATCGATGAAAAATTCAACGCCTACTTTGCAGGCCTGACGGAGCTTATTCAGTTCCTTGAAGGCGGCAACATGGATGCCTATTTCGCACAGCCGACGCAGGGTATGCAAAACGCGCTCGGCGCGGCGCTGGGCGAGTACGCCAGGGCCAGCAGCGATTTGTACCATTCGGCCTTTACGGAAAGCCAGAACGACTACCGCTTTGCCAAATGGCAGATGGCGATCCTCGCGCTGGCGCTGGTCATCGTGCTGATGGCCGTGTGGTACGGCATTCGCCATATCCTTCTTAACCCGCTTGGGCGCGTTATTGCGCACATCCGCGATATCGCCAGCGGCGACCTCACCAAAACGCTGACGGTTTCCGGGCGTAATGAGATCACCGAGCTGGCAAACAGCGTGGACCATATGCAGCGCTCGCTGATGGATACCGTCACCAACGTGCGCAACGGCTCGGATGCGATTTACACCGGCACCAGCGAAATCGCGATGGGTAACAACGATCTCTCGTCCCGCACCGAACAGCAGGCTTCTGCGCTGGAGGAGACTGCCGCCAGCATGGAACAGCTGACCGCCACCGTGAAGCAAAACGCCGATAACGCCCGTCAGGCGTCGAAGCTGGCTGAAAGCGCCTCTGAGACGGCGCAGCGCGGGGGACGCGTGGTGGACGGGGTGGTCAAAACCATGCACGACATTGCCGACAGCTCGAAGAAAATTGCCGACATTATCAGCGTCATCGACGGCATCGCCTTCCAGACCAATATCCTGGCGCTCAACGCCGCCGTTGAAGCGGCGCGTGCCGGTGAACAGGGGCGTGGGTTTGCCGTGGTGGCCGGTGAAGTGCGTAACCTGGCGAGCCGCAGCGCCAATGCGGCGAAAGAGATCAAAGCCCTGATTGAAGACTCCGTTTCACGCGTGGATACCGGCTCGGTGCTGGTGGAAAGTGCGGGTGAAACCATGAATGACATCGTGAATGCCGTCACGCGCGTGACGGACATCATGGGTGAAATCGCTTCTGCATCGGATGAGCAGAGTCGTGGTATTGACCAGGTCGCCCTGGCGGTATCGGAAATGGATCGTGTGACGCAGCAAAACGCCGCGCTGGTGCAGGAGTCCGCCGCGGCGGCCGCTGCGCTGGAGGACCAGGCGAGCCGTCTGAAGATGGCCGTCTCGGCGTTTCGTCTTACTTCCAAACCTACAAATACGGTCAGCTCGCGTGCCTCGTACGCTGAGACAATCGCCGCGCCTGGGGCATCACGCACGCGCGCAGCGGTGACCGGACAAGATGAAAACTGGGAAACATTTTGACTGATATTTAAACCGCGGCTGCTTGCCGCTTATTGGGAGCGTGGATGTTAAATCGTATTCGTATCTCGACCACACTGTTTTTGATTCTGATCCTGTGTGGTGTGTTGCAGGTTGGCAGTAACGGGTTGTCTTTTTGGGCGTTTCGCGATGGCTATCAGAATTTGCAGGAAGTCGAGACGAGTAATCAACAGCGCTCCGCACTGGCACAGACGCGTGCCGTGCTGTTGCAGGCAAGCACCGCGCTGAACAAAGCAGGAACGCTGACCGCGCTGAGCTATCCGCCGGATGATATCAAAGCGTTAATGGCGGTGGCGCGCGGCAGCCTGAAGCAGGCCGACGCGCAGTTTAAAGCCTTTATCTCGCAGGACGCGGTGAGTGAGAAAGGAAAGGCGCTGAAGGTCGCCATGAAGAAAAACTTCGACGTGTGGTACAGCGATCTGGATCACCAGGCCACCTGGCTTGAGAACAACCAGCTCTCTGACTTCCTGACCGCGCCGGTACAAGACTCTCAGGCGGCGTTCGATGGCAGCTTTAACGCCTGGCAGCAGGATATTAATCAGTTCGTTGAACGTGCAGGGGCGGACAGCCGAACCAGCTACCACATGTCCGGGGTGATTTTTGCCACGATGGTGATCCTGGCGGCGCTGCTCACGGGCGGGGCACTGTTCTGGTCGCGCAGGATGATTGTGCAGCCGCTGGCCATCATCAGCAGCCACTTCGACAGCATTGCGAAGGGCAACCTGGCGCGTCCGGTGGCGGTGTACGGCAAGAACGAAATTTCGGCGATTTTTGCCAGCCTGAAGGCAATGCAGGGATCGCTGCGGGAAACGGTGACCGACGTGCGCCAGGGCAGCTACGCCATGCACACCGGGATTTCGGAGATTGCGGCGGGCAATAACGATCTCTCATCGCGAACCGAGCAGCAGGCGGCCTCGCTGGCGCAGACGGCGGCCAGCATGGAGCAGCTGACGGCGACGGTGAGCCAGAACGCCGACAACGCGCGCCAGGCGTCGGACCTGTCAAAGCAGGCCGCCCTGACGGCGAAGAAAGGGGGCGATCAGGCTTCCCACGTTGCCAGCACCATGCAGGACATTGCCGCCAGCTCACAGAAAATTGGCGACATTATTAGCGTGATTGACGGCATAGCGTTCCAGACCAACATTCTGGCACTCAACGCCGCCGTCGAAGCGGCGCGAGCAGGCGAGCAGGGGCGTGGTTTTGCGGTTGTGGCGGGGGAGGTGCGTAACCTGGCGAGCCGCAGCGCTAACGCAGCGAAAGAGATTAAAGGGCTGATTGAAGAGTCGGTTTCCCGCGTCCAGCAGGGATCTGCCCTGGTGGATACGGCGGCAAAAACCATGACCGAGATCGTGACGTCAGTGACGCGCGTTAACGACATCATGGGCGAAATCGCCTCGGCGTCCGATGAACAGCGCCGTGGGATCGAGCAGGTGGCTCAGGCGGTCAGCCAGATGGATCAGGTGACGCAGCAGAATGCCTCGCTCGTGGAAGAAGCGGCGGCGGCAACCGATCAGCTGGCAAACCAGGCTGACCATCTCACCGGGCTGGTGGCGGTGTTTAATGTCAAAGAGCACGTTGAAGCAGTAACAGAAGTCGGGCGGTCGCAGGCCGTGCCAGTTGTATCCTGAATGTGATTAAGAAGGCGCTATGACATCACCCACGCCCACAGGGCAAACGTCATTATTGTTACAGATGACACAGCGCCTCGCGCTGTCCGACGCGCATTTTCGTCGGATATGTCAGTTAATCTACCAGCGTGCGGGGATCGTGCTTGCGGATCATAAGCGAGACATGGTCTACAACCGTCTGGTGCGTCGCTTGCGCACGCTGGGGCTGGATGATTTTGGCCGCTATCTGAGCATGCTCGAAGCGAACCAGAACAGCGCCGAATGGCAGGCTTTTATCAACTCATTGACCACTAACCTGACGGCCTTTTTCCGTGAGGCGCACCACTTCCCGGTACTGGCGGATCACGCGCGCCGCCGCACCGGGGGGGAGTATCGCGTCTGGAGCGCGGCGGCTTCAACCGGGGAGGAGCCGTACTCGCTGGCGATTACCCTCGCCGACACGCTGGGGATGACGCCGGGCCGCTGGAAAGTGTACGCCAGCGATATCGACACCGAGGTGCTGGAAAAAGCCCGCAACGGCGTTTACCGCCAGGACGAGCTAAAAACGCTGTCGCCTCAGCAGCTTCAGCGCTATTTCATGCGCGGAACAGGGCCACATGAAGGGCTGGTGCGCGTACGCCAGGAGCTGGCGAACTGCGTTGAATTCGCCCCGGTCAACCTGCTGGACAAGCAGTACAACGTGCCTGGGCCATTTGACGCGATCTTTTGTCGTAACGTGATGATCTATTTTGATAAAACGACGCAACAGGACATCCTGCGTCGCTTTGTTCCGTTGCTCAAGCCTGACGGTTTACTGTTTGCCGGGCACTCGGAAAACTTCAGCAACCTCGCGCGTGAGTTTAGCCTGCGTGGGCAAACGGTTTATGCGCTGAGTAAGGAAAAAGCATGAGTAAAATCAGGGTATTGTCTGTCGATGATTCGGCGCTGATGCGCCAGATCATGACTGAAATTATCAATAGCCACAGCGATATGGAGATGGTTGCGACAGCGCCCGATCCCCTGGTAGCGCGGGATTTAATCAAAAAATATAACCCCGACGTGCTGACGCTGGATGTTGAAATGCCGCGCATGGACGGCATCGATTTCCTGGAAAAATTAATGCGTCTGCGTCCGATGCCGGTGGTGATGGTCTCCTCCCTGACCGGTAAAGGTTCGGAAATTACCCTGCGCGCGCTTGAGCTGGGGGCGGTGGATTTTGTCACTAAGCCTCAGCTGGGCATTCGCGAAGGGATGCTGGCATACAGCGAGATGATCGCCGAGAAGATCCGCACCGCGTCGCGCGCGAAGCTGGCGGCGCACAAGCCGATGGCCGCGCCGGCGACCCTGAAGGCCGGCCCGTTACTCAGCTCGGAAAAACTGCTGGTGATTGGTGCATCAACCGGGGGAACAGAGGCAATTCGCCATGTACTCCAGCCATTGCCGCTCTCAAGCCCCGGTATTCTTATTACCCAGCATATGCCGCCAGGCTTTACCCGCTCCTTCGCCGAGCGTCTGAACAAACTGTGTCAGATCAGCGTAAAAGAGGCGGAAGACGGCGAGCGCGTGCTCCCGGGCCATGCGTATATCGCGCCGGGCGACAAGCATATGGAACTGTCGCGCAGCGGCGCGAACTATCAAATCAAAATTCATGACGGGCCGCCGGTTAACCGGCACCGTCCGTCGGTGGATGTGCTGTTTCATTCGGTGGCGAAACATGCGGGGCGCAACGCCGTTGGGGTGATCCTGACGGGGATGGGCAACGATGGTGCCGCCGGAATGCTTGCAATGCACCAGGCTGGCGCCTGGACGATTGCGCAGAATGAAGCAAGTTGTGTGGTGTTCGGCATGCCGCGCGAGGCCATCAATATGGGTGGCGTGAGCGAAGTGGTCGATCTTAGCCAGGTAAGCCAGCAGATGCTGGCGAAAATCAGTGCCGGACAGGCAATACGTATTTAAAGAGGAGTGTAGTTTTATGGCGGACAAAGAGCTCAGATTTTTGGTTGTGGATGACTTTTCCACCATGCGTCGCATCGTGCGCAACCTGCTGAAAGAGCTGGGCTTCAACAACGTTGAAGAAGCAGAAGACGGCGTGGATGCGCTGAACAAACTGCAGGCAGGCGGCTTTGGTTTTGTGATTTCCGACTGGAACATGCCGAACATGGATGGTCTGGAACTGCTGAAAACCATTCGTGCAGATGCCGGTATGGCCTCCCTGCCGGTGCTGATGGTGACGGCGGAAGCGAAGAAAGAGAACATCATTGCAGCAGCACAGGCGGGCGCAAGCGGCTACGTGGTGAAGCCGTTTACGGCCGCGACCCTGGAAGAGAAGCTCGGCAAGATCTTCGAGAAACTCGGCATGTGAGGTGATGGATATGTTGCAACCTGCTATGAAACCCGTTGAAGAACATTCACCCAGCGACATTATTGCCCGCATTGGCAGCCTGACGCGCATGCTGCGTGACAGCCTGCGCGAGCTGGGGCTGGACCAGGCCATCGCCGAAGCAGCGGAAGCAATTCCGGATGCGCGTGACCGTCTGGACTACGTTGTGCAGATGACCGCACAGGCGGCCGAGCGCGCGCTAAACAGCGTTGAAGCCTCACAGCCGCACCAGGATGCGATGGAGAAGGGCGCGAAAGCGCTGACCACGCGCTGGGATGAGTGGTTTGAAAACCCTATCGAGCTGGCCGATGCGCGCGAGCTGGTAACCGATACCCGCCAGTTCCTGGGCGATGTACCGGGCCACACCAGCTTCACCAACGCCCAGCTGCTGGACATCATGATGGCGCAGGATTTCCAGGACCTGACCGGTCAGGTGATCAAACGCATGATGGATGTGATCCAGGAGATTGAGCGCCAGCTGCTGATGGTGCTGCTGGAAAACATCCCTGAACCGGCCGCCCGTCCAAAACGCGAGAACGAAAGCCTGCTCAATGGCCCACAGCTCGACGCCACCAAAGCGGGCGTTGTGGCAAGCCAGGATCAGGTGGACGACCTGCTGGACAGCCTTGGGTTCTGATTGTGCTGATGACCCTCAGGTTGTGGTTTCAACCTGAGGGTATTTCCATTAGCGAAGGTCCATTTTCACCGTGACGTTACCTTCGAAACGGCCCGGCACGGGGTGAGCGTCTGTGGTACTCACCGGGACGGCCTGAATTTTGATGACGCCATTTCCCTGCTCGTCCATCGTCACCGGAAACGCATAGGTACCGTCCAACGCAACGTCCCGGCTGTTTTCATCGTACACCCGCACGCCGAGATCGTCTCTTTCAAGCAGCTTTGCAATATACGGCGTACTGCTATCCACCACGCCCTGATCGGCAGACAGCGTGAGTTTTATCCGGTCAGTATTTCCCACCGCGTTATCATCACAGTGGTAGGCAATATCCACGTTTTTGAGGGCATAACCTTGCGGTGGCTGCCCTTTACTGACGAATTGCTTGCTGACGATACTGCCAAATTCAACCTCAATGGTGCTGCCCGCGTTAATCGTGCAGCTTAGCGGGGCCGATAGCGTGCCGCTAAACCAGATATCTGATACGTGTTCCGCCTCTGCGGGATCGCAGCTTGCACCGGTACCAATATAGAGACAGGCATAGTTCTGGGCGACGATTGTCGGCGGGATCGCTTCCTCTCCCAAAATGGGTTTTTTAACGCGCAGCATGACCGCAATGACGTTCCAGCGGAAATTACGCTTTATCTCAGCGGCGCCCGTGGGTTTGGTCTCATTGCTGCAGACGCTGGCATCGCCCTCGGTTTTCGCGAGTGAATTTTCTATCACGCTATTCATGCTACCCAGCGGGGTAGGGTATTCATTGACAGGCACGGGCGTCAGGGATTTACCGTCCGGTGAGTTGACAGCATCGGCATAGGCTGTGATACCGGCGTCGATCTTATCGGTCAAATAGCCATAGCCGTTTGTACCTGCCGTAAGCGGACTGCCCGCCAGGGTTTTTTCATAGATCATGCTCGATGAAAACAGGTTTCCCGGACACGTGCAGTTGGCCACCATGTCGGCACCGCTGCCGACCAGATGGTCGGGCACTTCATAATCATGATTGACGATGTTATCGCCTGACGTGAATTCGTGGTCGAATACGGTCGCGTAAGTTTGCGGGGCACCGAAGCAGTTATGCAGTATCGTGACGCCAGCCCAGCCTGGGCGGGCAGAGACCAGGCCCAGAGCGCAAATCAATGAGGCCGTCGTGGCGTGTTTCTTGAGTTTAATTAACATGCGGTTGTTCCTGGTGACATAGCGCGCTAACGGAGCGAATACCGTTAGGGCTTTCATTTTCTCCATCGGCTGGTTGTGCAATGCGGGCGCTGCACTGCTGGTCAGAAGTATTCCCCCATTTCACCGTGAGCCGCGCGGTTTCTCCAATGCCTGCCAGATAGACGGTGCCGGTATCATCGACAATGCCGCTCATAACCGGTGCGTCGCTGGTCGCTATAGCCCCAAACGGGACGAGCTGGCCGTTTGTACGCTTCAGCGTGATTAACAGGCGATAACCCGTGTGAGCATCAAAACGCGCCATTACCGCCGCGTTGCGAGAAGGGATGACGGTGGCAGACGTGTCGCTGCTGTCCACGTTTTCCGGGAGGCTTGAGGTGTCGATGCGAATGTGATTTTCCTGATACGGGGTTAGCGAAGGAATGACGGCGTTGCCCTGCCAGTCAGTCTGAACGCCGCGCTGGTTCTGGAAACGGACGCCAGAGGCGTCGTTGGCGTTCACGATGGCAAACTGATTGCCTAAAGGCTGAGCCAGCGTGACGCCCTGTGGATGCGCAACGATACCGCCGCTGATACCGTAGTTGAGCCGTCTGGAATCATTGGAGGAGGCGTAATACCCGGCGTTCAGATTGGCGTATTGCGAACGGTAGCTGCCGTACACGCTGCTGGTATCTTCTCCGTCGTGGTTTGTATGGCTCTGCTGCAGCGAGTAGCTCAGGCGTTCATCGTCCAGCAGCGTGCCGCTTAGTCCGACGTTTTGGCGCGTGTACCCCTGTTTAGTGTTACTGATGTTATAGCTGCTCCAGGCGCGGGGTAGCCATCTGGAAAGCGGAACGCTCAGGCCGAAGGAGACCATCCGGTCCGACTCTTCACCGTTCGTTCTGCTGTAGCTGTAGGCCATGTGGTAGCTCACACCGGCATAAACGGTGTTAAATCCAACCGACAGGCTGCGCTCTTTATTCGAGGTCCCCCAGTAATCCTGCTGATAGCCGTTGAGGTAAAGGCTCAAGCCGCCAATGGCCTGGCTGACGCTGGCCTGAATGCGGTTGCGCTTATTGTAATGGAACAGTAAGTCTTCTTCGTGTCCATCCAGCTTTTGATTGGCATCGGCAAAACTGTAGTAACCGCGGCTGGAATAGCGATAGCTGCCCAGGCTGAAGTTGGTGTTGGTCGAATCAAGTTTGCCCGTATAGAGCAGACGCCAGGACTGGCCGGTATGCTGGCTGTCATCGTCAAGTCTCGCATCGGCAAGGGTCACGTCCGCCGATAATGAACCCAGTGGCCCCAGCGCCACGCCAAAACCCGTATTGGCAGCGCTATAGTCTTTAGACAGCGTCAGCCCGCCAAACCAGGTAAGCAGGTTGTTTAAACCGTAAATCATGCTTCCCTGTAGAAAGTCGGGTTCTTTTTGCTCGCTGCCGCTGTCAGCACGATAACGGCCCGCCGTCATTTCATACTTGATATGGCCCGGGCGCTGCATAACCGCGATGCTGGAGTAGGGCTGTGTAAAGTGGTGCTCTGTGCCGTCAGCCTCTTTGACCGTGACCTCCAGATCCCCGCTATTGGTGGTGGAGTAGAGGTCATCGATCTCAAACGCACCTGGCGCGACGTTCTGCTGATAGATGAGATATCCGTTCTGGCGCACGGAGACTTCGGCATTCGAGCTGGCGATACCGCGAATGACGGGGGCATAGCCGCGCTGGCTGTAGGGCAGCATCTCTTCATCGGAGGCGAGATTAACCCCGCGATACTGCAGGCTATCAAATACTTCACCGCGGGTATTACTCTCACCGGCGGTAAATTGTGCCTTCAGGACGTCTACGTCGTGTTGCAGGAAGGTGTTGATCGTCTCCCACCGGTTTTCGTTATCCGAGTTGCTCCACGTTGAGTAGTTGCGCATCCGCCAGCCGCCAATATTCGCGCCGGTACGCAAATTCAGGTACTGGTTTGTGGTGCTGTTGTTACCGCTATCGTTGTTTTGCGAACCTGAAAAAGCATAGTCACTGAACAAGACGGGTACGCCATCGTCCCAGCGTGACGGATCGATATAGTCTCGACCGGTTCCGCTTATCGCAGCCTGGGGTATGCTGAGCGTTAGCGTCATCGTCGAAAACTCAAGCCGGGCAGATGCCTGAGGTATATAGCTGCCTAACGTGTCGGGTAATGTGGAACGGGCAGGGATTTTCAGCAGTTGGGGATAGCGATCGACATTAATTCCCCAGGCACGCAGCATATCTGGCGTCAGCTGGGGCATCAGTGCTCCGTCAGGCGCGCTGACGTAGGCGATAACGGCGTCGTTAAGGCGACGGCCATTAACTACTACGCTTGATGGATAAGTACCGGGAAGCTGCGCATTGGATTTTGAAAACAGTGAGAGATCGATATCCTGTTGGGTCAACATGTCCCCTTCCAGCGAGGAGGGGGAGAAACGGTACTCCCTGGCATGCGCAGCGCAGTTCGCCATGATTAAGATGCTGCCAAGGCAGCGAAGCAGCGGGTTCAGCTTAAAAAACCGCTCGCATGACAAATAATTACGTCCTGTAATCATTATAAACGTTAATCCTGCGTCAGGGTTGAAGTGTATTTTTCAGAAGCATTGCCGTAATCGGTGATACAGCGCCAGCTGACGCTCGTCCCCTTTACGCTCTCGGGGAGAGGAATGTCGACGCTGGATTTGGGGCTGACCATATCGGCTTTCTCTATCTTTGTTTCCCCCAGGGTTAGCGAGTCAAACACGCTGTAAAATGCCCCGGCATTGAGGGCGGTAAGCTGCCGATCGTGACGTACGAAGCGCAGATTTTTGCAGGACTCCGATGGCGAACCGTCTAGACCGGCAGGGCGCCAGAACATTTTCAGGCGCGTTTTATAGATAAGACGCAGCACGTTTTTATTGGCATCATCCGTTGCCGTGGCGGGGACGGTTCGCACGTTCATATAGAACAGCGACTCTTTATCGCCGGGTAACGCCGCACCGTTCCAGGTAATTCGCAGACTTTGCTCTTTTTGCGGGTCGAGACGAAAGAGCGGCGGGGTCACGATAAACGGCCCGCGGGTTTTGCCATCACCCGTATCCGTCCAGGACTGAATCAGCCAGGGCAGTTCTTTATCATTATTTTGCAAGGGCAGGGCAACTTCCTTTTTCGTGGCATCGTAGATTATGCGTGTACGGCCGATCTGTATTCCCGTCGCGTGACATAGCGTGCTCACAATAACGGGAAGGCATAATAAGGCTTTAGTGGTTTTGCGCATGGAGAAACCCTTATTAAAGGAGGTTGAGGTGAAGGAGATAATAGTCCGGAACCGGACCCGAACTATTATCTGAGCATGACTCCTTAAACGTCATGGCGCTTAAAAATATATATATGCTGAATATCAAGAGGACGTTTATTAGCGATAGAGAATATTTACCGTCATATCTGCATCAGCAGGACCGGCAGTAACCTCACTGGCAAATGACTTGTAGCGGGCATTAAAATCAGCCTTAATGGTATCAGAGGCTCTTGTGGCCAGTTCGATATAGATCTGCCCTTCAGCACCGTCCATGGTGATTAACTGGTTATTCTTGCCTGCAGGACTGACGGCTACGCCGATACCGGTGGCTGCGGTGTCGCCCGCGGTAGTAATTTTACTGACGTCAAGCAGCGTAGAGGTATTGGTCAGCGTTGTTGGGCCGTTGAACGTGAGCTGTACGGCCGGAAGCCCGTCGCTTTTTAACGGGCAGTTTATCAGCGTAATCGAAAACGGCATCAGCGTGGTTTCAGAACCCACATCAGTAAAGACTGATTTAGGATAGGTACCCAGAGGGATCGTGCTATCTGTACCATTGTTACCCTCAATCGTACAGCTTGGTTCAATAATTTCACCCGTGAAGTGAATAGTCCCCGCATTCATTTCGGCAGCGAAGGCGCCCATCGACGCGGTGGCGAACGCCAGGCCAGCAATAATATTCTTTTTGAAGTCCATCTAAAATCCTCCTTAATGTGAAAATTATTTGGCATGTCGTTTGCTTTCTTCCGAAAAACAAATGATGCCGCGCCGAAGTATAGCGTTTAAATTTCCTCAGGTAAGGGATGTTCAGGACTCATGTTATAAAGTGTATCTCGCTTATTATTATTTTGGGGTTGATGAATGTGAGCGTTTGGATTACCGATAATTATTGGAGGTTACATATTTAGATCATTCCTGCAAAATAAAGGGAGGTAAGTTCACGATTATTGTTAATTTATGGCGATAATTACTTCCGCGTGGCGCTACGCTTACAGTCACGCTTAATTCATTTTGTAATATAAACCACGCAAAAAAGCGCTGGACATTCCTCCTTCAGTCATTATTTGAACGCCTAATCCCGCCCAACGGATACGCGACGCGTTTAAACTGGCTAAAAAGGCCCGGTTATACGTTTTTTTCAACCCATTGATGAGGCGGCATGCTGGCATGATACCCCTGACTTAATGGGCTGCGAGCGTACCGTGTCAGAAGAGAGCGACGACAAAACAGAAGCCCCCACACCCCACCGACTTGAAAAAGCGCGTGAGGACGGGCAAATCCCCCGATCCCGAGAACTGACATCCCTACTGATCCTTGTCGTAGGCGTGTGCATTATCTGGCTGGGTGGGGAGTCGCTCGCCCGCAAACTGGCGGGAATGCTCTCTTCCGGGTTGCGTTTTGACCACAGCATGGTCAACGATCCAAACCTCATACTCGGGCAAATCATTATTCTGATTAAAGGCGCGATGCTTGCCCTGCTGCCGCTGATCGTCGGCGTGGTACTGGTGGCCATTATCTCGCCCATCATGCTGGGCGGTCTGGTGTTTAGCGGCAAATCGCTGCAGCCAAAATTTTCCAAACTCAACCCGTTCCCCGGTATTGCAAAGATGTTCTCTGCCCAAACCGGCGCGGAACTGGTTAAAGCGATCCTCAAATCTACCCTGATGGGCAGCGCTGCCGGGTTTTACCTGTGGCACAACTGGCCTGAAATGATGCGCCTTATCAGCGAATCGCCGCTCAGCGCCATGAGTAATGCCATGAACCTTATTGGGCTGTGCTCGCTGCTGGTGGTGCTGAGCATTATCCCGATGGTGGGTTTCGACGTTATCTTCCAGATTTATTCCCACATCAAGAAGCTGCGCATGTCGCGTCAGGATATTCGCGATGAGTATAAGCAGATGGAAGGTGACCCGCATGTGAAAGGGCGTATTCGCCAGATGCAGCGCGCCGCCGCGCGTCGACGCATGATGGAAGACGTGCCGAAAGCCGACGTTATCGTCACCAACCCGACCCATTACTCCGTTGCGCTGCAGTACGACGAGAACAAAATGAGCGCGCCAAAAGTGGTGGCGAAGGGGGCTGGGCTTATCGCGCTGCGTATTCGTGAAGTGGCGACTGAAAACCGCGTACCTATTCTTGAAGCACCGCCGCTGGCGCGTGCGTTATACCGTCACGCTGAAATCGGACAACAGATCCCGGGACAACTCTACGCCGCCGTGGCGGAAGTGTTGGCCTGGGTATGGCAGCTGAAGCGCTGGCGTTTAGCAGGCGGACAACGACCTGTGAAACCTGAAAACCTTCCGGTGCCTGACGCGCTGGATTTTTTGAACGAGAAGGACACTGATGGCTAATCTGGTGGCAATGTTGCGCCTGCCCGGCAACCTGAAATCGACCCAATGGCAGATCCTTGCCGGACCGATTCTGATCCTGCTAATTCTGTCGATGATGGTGCTGCCGCTCCCGGCGTTCATCCTCGATCTGCTTTTTACCTTCAACATTGCGCTGTCCATCATGGTGCTGCTGGTGGCAATGTTCACCCAGCGAACCCTGGAGTTCGCCGCGTTCCCGACCATTCTGCTGTTTACGACCCTGCTGCGGCTGGCGCTGAACGTGGCGTCAACGCGTATCATCCTGATGGAGGGCCATACCGGCGGCGCGGCGGCGGGTAAAGTAGTAGAGGCCTTCGGCCACTTCCTGGTGGGCGGCAACTTTGCCATCGGTATCGTGGTGTTCGTTATTCTCGTTATCATCAACTTTATGGTTATCACCAAAGGTGCGGGGCGTATTGCCGAAGTAGGCGCGCGCTTCGTGCTGGACGGGATGCCGGGTAAGCAGATGGCAATCGACGCCGACCTGAACGCCGGGCTGATTGCGGAAGATGAAGCGAAAAAACGCCGCTCGGAAGTGACGCAGGAAGCGGACTTCTACGGCTCAATGGACGGTGCGAGTAAGTTTGTTCGCGGCGATGCCATCGCCGGTATTCTCATCATGGTAATCAACGTGGTCGGCGGCCTGCTGGTGGGCGTCCTGCAGCACGGTATGGACATGGGCCACGCGGCGGAAAGCTATACGCTGCTGACCATCGGTGACGGTCTGGTCGCCCAGATCCCGGCGCTGGTTATCTCAACCGCAGCGGGCGTTATCGTGACGCGCGTAAGTACCGACCAGGATGTCGGCGAGCAGATGGTGGGGCAGCTGTTCAGCAACCCCCGCGTGATGCTGCTGTCGGCGGCGGTGTTGGGCCTGCTCGGGCTGGTGCCGGGGATGCCAAATCTGGTGTTCCTGCTGTTCACCGCTGCGCTGCTCGGACTCGCCTGGTGGATGCGCGGACGCGAAATGAAACCGGCGGCAGAGCCGGTGCCGGTGAAAATGCCGGAAAATACCCAGGCCGTGGAGGCCACCTGGAACGACGTTCAGCTGGAGGATTCTCTGGGGATGGAAGTAGGGTATCGCCTGATCCCCATGGTGGACTTCCAGCAGGACGGTGAACTGCTTGGCCGTATCCGCAGTATCCGCAAAAAATTCGCCCAGGATATGGGCTTCCTGCCGCCGGTGGTTCACATCCGTGACAACATGGATCTCCCGCCCGCCCGTTACCGCATTCTGATGAAAGGCGTGGAGATTGGCAGCGGTGACGCTTACCCGGGCCGCTGGCTGGCGATTAACCCCGGCACGGCGGCGGGCACGCTGCCGGGTGAACAAACTATCGACCCGGCCTTTGGCCTGGCGGCAATCTGGATTGAAAGCGCCCTGAAAGAGCAGGCGCAGATTCAGGGATATACCGTAGTCGAAGCCAGTACCGTGGTGGCGACGCATCTTAACCATCTGATTGGTCAGTTCTCCGCCGAGCTGTTTGGCCGTCAGGAGGCGCAGCAGCTTCTTGACCGCGTCACGCAGGAGATGCCGAAGCTGACGGAGGATCTGGTGCCGGGCGTGGTGACGCTGACTACACTGCATAAGGTTCTGCAAAACCTGCTCGACGAAAAAGTCCCCATCCGCGATATGCGCACCATTCTGGAAACGCTGGCCGAGCATGCACCGCTGCAAAGCGATCCGCACGAGCTGACGGCGGTCGTGCGCGTGGCGCTGGGCCGTGCGATTACCCAGCAGTGGTTCCCGGGTACGGGCGAAGTGCAGGTCATTGGGCTGGATACGCCGCTTGAGCGCCTGCTGCTTCAGGCGCTGCAGGGCGGTGGCGGCCTTGAGCCGGGGCTGGCAGACCGCCTGCTGGCGCAAACGCAGGAGGCGCTGGCGCGCCAGGAGATGCTGGGCGCGCCGCCGGTGCTGCTGGTCAACCACGCCCTGCGTCCGCTGCTGTCTCGCTTCCTGCGCCGTAGCCTGAACCAGCTGGTGGTGCTGTCGAATATGGAGCTGTCGGATAACCGCCATATTCGTATGACGGCAACCATTGGAGGGAAATAATGCGCAGGTGGTTCTGGATACTCTTTTTCCCGCTGATGGCGCAGGCCGCCGGAGAGGGAACGTGGCAGGCCAGCAGCATGGGCGTCACGCTCAGCAATCGCGGGGTGGCAATGTCTTCGCGTCCGCTGTCGCCGCCTGAGCCGGTCTCAGGCCTGATGACGCTGGTGGTCTGGAACTACAGGCTGATTGGCCCAACGCCTGCCGGGCTGCGGGTGCGGCTCTGCTCCCAGACCCGCTGCACGGAAATCGATGGCGAAAACGGCACCACCCGGGGGCTGAACGGGGTCCCTGCGGTTGAGCCTTTACGCTTCATCTGGGAAGTGCCGGGCGGAGGGCGCATGATCCCGGCGCTGAAGGTTCAGAGCAACGCCGTCATCGTTAACTACCGCTAGCTGCCCGCCTTTTAGCCAGCCATCAGGCGATTCTGATGGCTGGATCGCAAAAATGACCTCGCCTTTTGATGCAATAGAAACGCTGTTTTATAAATCAGTGACACGCGTAACGACACTCTTTGCATTTTTGCCATCCCCCTCAGCGTGGTGGCAGAAACAGAAAGGTATCAGCAGGTCGATAATTCTACTGTAGCCGTGTAAAAACTCCCGGATGAGGTTTGCTTACAGGGAGTCTCCCAAAACTGATTAGGGTTGACGGCAATGAAAACACGTAAAATTGGACTCGCAAATTATCTTGCATATGGGTCAGGCGATTTCCTCGGCGCGGGGACCACCGCGCTGACGGCCGCCTGGCTTTTGTATTTTTATACAACCTTCTGTGGACTTTCCCCTATTGAAGCAACCTTTATCTTTGCCGCGGCAAGGGTGCTGGATGCGGTAGTCAGCCCGCTGATGGGCTTTTTAACGGATAACTTTGGTACGACCTGGCTCGGTAAGCGTTTTGGTCGCCGAAAGTTCTTTATCCTGCTGGGGATCCCGTGCGTGTTCAGCTACTCGCTGATGTGGGTGGGGGACATGAGCTTCTGGTACTACCTGCTGACCTATCTGGTGTTTGATATCGTCTACACCATGATTCTGGTGCCGTACGAAACGCTGGTACCGGAAATGACCGACGACTTTAAGCAGAAAACCAAGTTCTCCGGCGCGCGCATCTCTATGGCGCAGATGTCCGCCATTCTGGCCTCATTCCTGCCGGGGATCCTGCTGACCCACTTTGGTAAAGACAACGCAATTTCCTTCTTCTATGCGAGCCTGGTCTTCTCCGTGCTGTGCGCCCTGATGCTGACCTTCGTGTGGTTCTTTACCTGGGAACGCCCGCGTGAAGAGTGGACCGAAGCGGCGCTGCGTGCTGAAGAAGAGAAGAAAAAGCTGACGCTGGGCCAAAGCCTCAACCGCCTGTTTGTGGAGTTAAGCTCGACGCTGCGCATTAAGATTTTCCGTCAGCATCTTGGCATGTACCTCGGGGGCTATATTGCCCAGGACGTCTTTAACGCCGTCTTCACCTATTACGTGGTGTTCGTGCTGATGCAGGAAGCCTCAATGGCCTCTAACCTGCTGGGTACGATGGCTATCTTCCAGTTCCTGGCCGTAATCGGGATGATCCCGCTGTGCATTCGCTTCGGGCCTGCGCCGTCCTATCGCATGGTCGTGGTGCTGTTTGGTCTGGCGTCGGTCTCTTACGCCGTGCTCTATTACGCGGGGCTGAGCGATGTTTACGCCTTGCTGCTGCTGGTTTCTGCCATTGCCGGGCTGGGCCGCGGCGGTATCAACTATGTACCCTGGAACACCTACACCTACATTGCTGACGTCGATGAAGTCATCACCGGCCAGCGTCGTGAAGGGATCTTCGCGGGCATTATGACCCTGACCCGTAAAGCCTCTCAGGCGGGTGCCGTGATGCTGGTTGGGATCGTGATGCAGATGTCCGGCTTTGTCAGCGGCCAGAAGGTTCAGCCTGCGGAGGTGAGCCACACCATTCTGATGATCCTGAGCGTGGGTACCATTCTGGTACTGTTCTGCGGCTTCCTGGTTTCCCTGCGCTTCAAGCTCAATTTGCAGACCCACAGCACGCTGCGCGAAGAAACGGCCAAAATGCGTGAGTCGGGCCATGCGGTTGTGGAAACCGCAACGCCGCAGGCCCGTGCCACCGTCGAGATGCTGGCCGGTATGCCGTACAACTGCCTGTGGGGCAATAACAACATTGGTTATCTGAATCGTAATAAGCCGGCGGCCCCTTCGCTAAAGGACCGCGCGGTACTGAATTCGACATACAACAGAGGTTAAGATGATGAAAGTTTGGCCTGTCAAACATAGCCCGCTACTGCGTCAGCCCGAGCGTTTTATCGCCAGGGATGAGCTGAAGTCGCTGATTGAAAAGGTGACGCATAACCTGGTCAATATCCATGACAAAACGGGGCAATTTTTGCTGCGGCTGGACGACGGGCGCGTGATCGACACCAAAGGCTGGGAAGGATGGGAGTGGACGCATGGCGTCGGTCTGTACGGTATCTGGCAGTACTACTGTCAGACCGGCGATGAAGGTATGCGCGACATTATTGACGGCTGGTTTGCCAACCGTTTTGCGGAAGGTGCCACCACCAAAAACGTCAACACCATGTCGCCGTTCCTGACGCTGGCCTACCGCTATGAAGAGACTAAAAATCCCGCCTGGCTGCCGTGGCTGGAAAGCTGGGCGGAATGGGCGATGAACGAGATGCCGCGCACCGAGCACGGCGGCATGCAGCACATCACCCTGGCGGAAGAGAACCACCAGCAGATGTGGGACGACACGCTGATGATGACGGTCCTGCCGCTGGCGAAAATCGGCAAGCTGCTCAATAAGCCGGAGTACGTGGAAGAGGCGGTCTACCAGTTCCTGCTGCACGTGCAGAACCTGATGGATCGGGAGACCGGCCTGTGGTTTCACGGCTGGAACTACGACGGCAACCATAACTTCGCTAACGCCCGCTGGGCGCGCGGCAACAGCTGGCTCACCATCGTCATCCCGGATTTCCTCGAACTGGTGGATCTACCGGAAAATAACGCCGTGCGTCGTTATCTGGTTCAGGTGCTGAATGCGCAGATAGATGCGCTGGCGAAATGTCAGGACGAGAGCGGGCTATGGCATACGCTGCTGGACGATCCAGACTCTTATCTTGAGGCGTCAGCTACGGCAGGGTTTGCTTACGGGATCCTGAAGGCGGTCCGCAAGCGCTATGTTGGTCCTGAGTATGCCGACGTTGCTGAAAAAGCGATTCGCGGCATTGTGAAAAACATCTCGCCGGAAGGGGAGCTCCTGCAAACGTCGTTCGGTACGGGAATGGGAAGCGATCTGGAGTTTTACCGTCAGATCCCACTCACCTCCATGCCGTATGGGCAGGCGATGGCGATTCTCTGTTTGACGGAGTATTTGCGGAAGTATTTTTGACAATAAAAAACCCGGCGCTTGCCGGGTTTTTTGTATTACATACGATCTACGGTTTCGATACCCAGGGTATCCAGACCCAGCTTCAGGGTCTTCGCCGTGAGCTGCGCCAGCTTAAGGCGGCTGTTACGTACCGCTTCGCTCTCGGCGGAGAGAATAGGGCAGTGCTCGTAGAAGCCGGAGAACAGGCCCGCCAGATCGTACAGGTAAGCACACATCACGTGCGGCGTACCGTCACGCGCGACAACCGTCAGCGTTTCTTCGAACTGCAGCAGGCGCGCGGCCAGCTGCGCTTCGCGATCTTCAGTGATGGTCACTGCGGCATTTGCCAGCACGCTTTCGTCGATATCCGCTTTACGGAACACGGAGAGCACGCGGGTGTAGGCATACTGCATGTACGGTGCCGTATTGCCTTCAAACGCCAGCATGTTGTCCCAGTCGAAGATATAGTCGGTGGTGCGGTTCTTGGAAAGATCCGCGTATTTCACCGCGCCGATACCGACGGCGTTCGCCAGTTTTTCCAGCTCGTCGGCAGGCATGTCCGGGTTCTTCTCCGCGACCAGACGGCGGGCGCGTTCCAGCGCTTCGTCCAGCAGGTCGGAGAGCTTCACGGTGCCGCCCGCGCGGGTTTTGAACGGCTTGCCGTCTTTACCCAGCATCATGCCGAACATGTGGTGTTCCAGCGGAACTGAATCCGGCACGTAACCGGCTTTACGCACGATAGTCCACGCCTGCATCAGGTGCTGGTGCTGGCGCGAGTCGATGTAATACAGCACGCGGTCAGCGTGCAGGGTTTCATAGCGATATTTCGCACAGGCGATATCGGTGGTGGTATACAGGTAGCCGCCATCCTTTTTCTGGATGATGACGCCCATCGGTTCGCCTTCCTTGTTTTTGTACTCATCAAGGAACACAACCGTTGCGCCTTCGCTCTCCACGGCCAGACCTTTAGCTTTCAGGTCCGCCACAATGCCGGGCAGCATTGGGTTGTAGAGACTTTCACCCATCACGTCGTCACGCGTCAGCGTAACGTTCAGGCGGTTATAGGTCAGCTGGTTCTGAGACATGGTGATGTCGACCAGCTTGCGCCACATTTCCAGGAAGTACGGGTCGCCGCCCTGCAGTTTAACCACGTAGCTGCGCGCGCGCTCGGCGAAGGCTTCGTCTTCGTCGTAGTGCTTTTTAGCTTCGCGGTAGAAGCCTTCCAGGTCAGCCAGCGCCATTTCGCCCGCGTTTTCCTGCTGCTGTTTTTCAAGATACGCGATCAGCATACCGAACTGAGTGCCCCAGTCGCCCACGTGGTTCGCGCGGATCACCTTATGGCCGAGGAATTCATTGGTACGTACGGAGGCGTCGCCGATAATGGTGGAGCGCAGGTGACCAACGTGCATTTCTTTCGCCACGTTTGGCGCAGAGTAGTCAATCACAATCGTCTGTGCTTTCGGCTGGGTGACGCCCAGACGATCGGACTTCAGCGCTGCGTCAACGCTGCTTGCCAGGAAAGCGGGCTCGAGGAAAATGTTGATAAAGCCCGGACCGGCAATTTCCGTTTTGCTGGCGATACCGGTGAGATCCAGATGCGTCAGTACCTGCTCAGCGAGCTGTCGCGGCGGCATGCCCAGTTTTTTAGCCACTGCCATCACGCCGTTAGCCTGATAGTCGCCAAACTGTACTTTTGCTGACTGACGAACCTGCGGTTCGCAATCCGCAGGCGCACCTGCGGCAATCAGTGCCTGACTGACTTTTTCTGAGAGAAGAGCCTGAATATTCACCTGGATACCTTACGTTTTTGCTGCGGGTGAACAACGCCCCGCAGCAGTTAAAGAATTTAGGGCGGGAGTATACTGCAAATGCCCTCTTGCGTCAGCACCGCGCGGGCTGAAGATTGCTCAGAATCCAGGCTAAGAAGGAGTGCATAATCATGCAGTAATAGATTCCAGGATTCTGCGGTTGGTCGAAAGAGGGGAACAGAGTAAATTAGCGGCTTTGCGACACGATAAGAGACTGACTTATGGCGAACTGGCACTCCATTGACGAACTGCATGATATTTCCGCAGATTTACCGCGTTTCACCCAGGCGTTCACAGAACTTGCCACCCGTCTCGGTCTGGATATCGCGCCGCTTGAAGCCGATCACATCTCCCTGCGCTGCCATCAGAATGCGACGGCCGAGCGCTGGCGCCGTGGGTTTGAACAGTGCGGTGAACTGCTTTCCGAGAACATCATCAACGGTCGTCCCATTTGCCTGTTCAAGCTGTATGAGCCGGTTTGCGTCGCGCACTGGCAGTTCACCGTGGTAGAGCTGCCGTGGCCGGGCGAGAAACGTTATCCGCATGAGGGCTGGGAGCATATCGAAATTGTGCTGCCGGGCGAGCCGGAAACGCTCAATGCCCGTGCGCTGGCGCTGCTTTCTGACGAGGGGTTAAGCCAGCCGGGCATCTTTGTTAAGACCAGCTCTCCAAAGGGCGAGCGTGAGCGTTTACCTAACCCCACGCTCGCCGTAACGGACGGGCAGGTGACGGTGAAGTTTCACCCGTGGACGATCGAGCAGATCGTCGCCAGTGAAGCGTAAGAGATGTGAGTTCACGCCGGGACCGGAAGCGGACGGCGTGTCATGATGATTCGTTGAGTGGAATTTAAGGAGGATGGAATGGCGCTGCTGGAGATTTGTTGTTACAGCGTGGAGTGTGCCGTCACCGCGCAAAATCAGGGGGCTGACCGCATTGAGCTATGCGCGGCACCGAAAGAGGGGGGCCTGACGCCATCCTACGGCGTACTAAAGTCTGCTCGTCAGGCTGTCGCTGTGCCTGTACACCCAATCATTCGCCCGCGCGGCGGTGATTTTTGTTACACGGCGGGTGAATTCAGTGCCATGCTTGATGATATCGCGCTCGTTCGCGATCTGGGCTTCCCGGGGCTGGTGACTGGCCTGCTGAACGAAGACGGTGCCGTCGATCTGCCGCGCATGCGCCAGATTATGACCGCTGCGAAGGGAATGGCCGTCACTTTTCATCGCGCCTTTGATATGTGTAAAGATCCGCTTCAAGCGTTTGATGCGCTTGGAGAACTTGGCGTAGCGCGTATCCTCACATCAGGCCAAAAGTCGTCCGCTGAAAAAGGACTGCAATTAATTACGGAACTAAAAGCACATTCCGGTGTTCCAATAATCATGGCGGGCGCAGGAGTACGCGCCAGCAATCTGGAACTGTTTTTAAACGCAGGGGTTGAAGAGCTTCATAGCTCAGCGGGTAAATGGATACCGTCACCCATGCGCTATCGCAATACAGGGTTGTCTATGTCGACGGATGCTGAAGCGGATGAGTACTCACGCTACGGTGTAGATGGAGAGTCGGTTGCGGTAATGAAATCGATGATTGAGCGCCATCACGTGTAGCAACGTACCGATTTTTACCGCGCATCATGTCGCCCAATATGATGCTTGCTTGTACCAGGCCCCTGCAATTTCAACAGGGGCCTTTTTTTCTCCTTCATATTTCAAGCCACAGCCGCGTTGGCCGCCTCGCTCACCCCGGTCACTTACTGATGTAAGCTCCGGGGATTCGCTGCGTTGCCGCCTTGCTGCAACTTCAACTATTTTGGAGAAAACGTGCGATGCGTAGGCCGGGTAAGGCGTAGCCGCCACCCGGCTAAAAGGCTACGGCTTGGTCGCAATCAGCACCGCACGCATCGGGGCCGGGTAGCCTTCGATGGTTTTGCTGTGGTCGGCTGGGTCGAGGAACTGCTCAAGCGATTCGGTGATCATCCAGTCGGTGCGGCGCTGTTCTTCAATAGAGGTGACGCTAACATCGGCAATCCGCACATCGACAAACCCGCACTTCTCCAGCCAGTTTTTCAGCGCCAGCGCGGAAGGAATGAAGTAGACGTTGCGCATCTGCGCGTAGCGATCGCCCGGCACCAGAACCGCATGTTCATCACCTTCAATCACCAGCGTTTCCAGCACCAGTTCGCCGCCGCTGACCAGCTGGTCTTTCAGCTGCCAGAGATGTTCAAGCGGGGAACGGCGGTGGTACAGCACGCCCATTGAGAACACGGTATCAAACGCTTTTAGGGCGGGGAGCTGTTCGATGCCCAGCGGCAGCAAATGCGCGCGCTGGTCGTTGCCGAGCAGCTTTCGCACCGCTTCAAACTGGCACAGGAACAGCTGCATCGGATCGATACCGACCGCCAGATGCGCGCCCGCGCCAATCATGCGCCACATGTGGTAGCCGCTGCCGCAGCCCACGTCCAGAATGGTGCGGCCGCTCAGGTCGGACAGGTGGGGCAGAACGCGATCCCATTTCCAGTCTGAACGCCATTCGGTATTGATGTTCACGCCGTAAAGCGAAAACGGCCCTTTGCGCCACGGCATGAGGTTGCGCATCAACGTCTCTATGCGGTTGGTTTGGCCTTCTGAAAGCGGCGCTTCGCTTTCTGCGGTTACGCTGTGCAGCAAATCAAGACGGTGAGGCGTCAGCTCCGGCAGAAACTCCACCGCGTTCGACCACTGCTTTAACAGGCCATGCTGCTGATCGCGCTGCCAGGCGGCGATTTGCGCGGGCAGGGTTTCCAGCCAGTGGGAGAGGTGATTTTTTGCAATCAGCTGATAAAAGTTGCTGAACTCGATCATGCTGCATCCTCAGCTTTCAGCGCCACCAGAGAGCCAAAGTTAAAGCACTGGAACCACAGCTCGCTGTGTTCGAATCCAGCTTTACGCAGGCGCGCTTTATGCGCTTCAACGGAGTCCGTCAGCATCACGTTTTCCAGCATGCTGCGTTTCTGGCTAATCTCCAGCTCGCTGTAGCCGTTCGCACGTTTGAAATCATGGTGCATGTTGAACAGCAGTTCGCCCACGTCTGCGTCTTCGAAGCTGAACTTCTCGGAGAGCACCAGCGCGCCGCCCGGGTTGAGGCCTTTATAAATTTTGTCCAGCAACAGCTGACGGTCTTCAGGCACCAGGAACTGCAGGGTAAAATTCAGAACCACCATCGAGGCGTTTTTGATTTCGATGTCGCGAATATCGCCTTCCACCACGTCCACCGGCGTAGGCGCTTTGTAGGCGTCAATGTGGCGGCGGCAGCGTTCAACCATCGCAGGGGAGTTGTCGACGGCAACGATCTTGCAGCCATCCTGACGTACGTTACGACGGATCGACAGCGTTGCCGCGCCGAGCGAGCAGCCCAGGTCGTAGACCTGCGTGCCGGGCTGAACGAAGCGCTCAGCCAGCATGCCGATCATAGAAATGATGTTGGAATAACCGGGAACAGAGCGCTGGATCATATCCGGGAAGACTTCGGCTACCCGTTCATCAAAGGTCCAGTCGCCCAGGCTGGCGATAGGCGCGGAAAAAAGCGTGTCGCGATCTGACATAACGTAAAAATCCGGGAAAAATAAAGGGGCGTATTGTGCGCTAACGGAAGGAGAAAACCAACTCCCACGGCATATACCACAGGTTAGCCAGCACCATCAGCACAAGCGAACACCATGTGGCGCTCATGCCGGAGCGACGCCAGCGGAATAAGCGATGGTGAAAGCCGTAATAATGCATTAACCGACCCGCAATCAGCAGCAGGCCGCAGACGTGTACCATCCAGGTTTCTGCCCCGTTCATTTCCATAAACAGCAGCAGGATCAGCGCAACGGGAATGTACTCGACCGCGTTACCGTGAACGCGGATGGCGCTCTGCAGTTCGGAGAAACCGCCGTCACCGTAGGAGACGCGGTATTGCATTCTCAGGCGCACAACGTCGAATGAAAACTTAATCAGCAGTAATGCACCTAACACTGCATACAGCGCGCTGACCATACAAACTCCCTGTTATTTGGCAGATGGCACATCTCTATGATAGGGGGTGAAGTCAGAAAAGAGAAGATTGTTGTGGGATAGCGGGAGCGCTGCCTACCGACGGCACCGCAGCCTGCAAGGCCTGCCAAAGAGCATCGACCAGTTGGGGGGCCTGAGCGATGTCAGGGGTGTGTAAAAAGAGATAGGGCGTGGTGCTTTGCTCCCATTTCGCCAGCGTTTGCAGCCAGACGGCGAACATGTCCTGATTTTGCTGCATATTGTCGCTACCGATAAACCTGACCATAGGGTTTTTCGCCGTCACGATGGCGTGGACCGGCACTTTCGGTTTTTTACGCTGAGCGTCAACGATGGCCTCATTATGGGGGACTGCGCTGTGCACCGGACGGCTGTCGAGGATGACGCGGTTAATGGAGCGATCGAGCAGCCCGCGGTTAAGCGCTTTTTCTGCTTCGCCTTTCGCAAAGAAGTCCTGATGTCGGACTTCAACGCCGTAGGTAAATTCCCGGGGCAGGGCATCCAGGAACTGCCACAGCGCGGGCAAATCACGTGGGCCAAAGGTCGCGGGAAGCTGCAGCCAGTACTGGCCGATGCGGTTAGCCAGCGGAGACATCCGCGTGAAGAACTCTTCGGTTAAATCACCACAGTTTTGCAGCGCGGCGTTGTGCGAAATAGTCGCCGGGAACTTAAAGCAGAAGCGAAAATCGTCGGTCGTTTGTTCCCGCCAGTGCGCGACAATCTCTGCCCGGGGAAGCGCGTACAGCGTGGTATTACCCTCGACGCAGTTGAAGTGTCGGGCATACTCTTCCAGGCTTGTGATGCCAAGGCGCACCCATTTCGGGTGCGACCACTGGGGCAGGCCCACGTACATCATAGGGCGCTTAAAATCTCGTCCGTGCTGCGCACGCGACCAATGCGCGGGAAGATATGGGTCATGCTGCCCTGATGCTGATCCGCAGAGGCCGCGCTGCACGCATCCTCGGCAACCACCAGGTTAAAGCCCAGCTCCCAGGCGTTGCGGGCGGTAGACTCCACGCCGATGTTGGTGGAGATCCCGCACAGGATGATGGTGTCGATACCGCGACGGCGCAGCTGCAGCTCCAGATCGGTGCCGTAAAAGGCGCCCCACTGGCGTTTGGTCACTTCGATGTCGCTGTCGCGTTTGCCCAGCGATACCGGATACGTCCACCAGTTTTCGGGTAGCGCATGCGCCGCGGCCTGCGCATCTACCGGCTGTTTTAATGCTTCGGCAAAATCTGCGGACCAGCCGACGCGTACCATGACAACGGGCGCACCGCCGGCACGGCATTTTTCCGCCAGACGGGCGGCGCGGCTGACCACATCATCAGCGGCGTGCGGGCCACCGGCGAAAGGAAGGATCCCTTCCTGCAAATCAATCACCACAAGGGCGGTTTTGGTGGCATCGAGTGTCAACATAGTAACTCCAGTTAAATTAATCGCTTCCGGTACACCTTACGACGTGATGGCCTGTTATCGGTCGGATAATTTTGTTAATTTTTGTGAGAATAGACAATAAGAGTGCAGCAAACGAGCGTCAGGCCACGCTTCTCTCTTATCGTCAGGCGGAATTTCCAGTATAATAGCCGCCTTTTTTCATCCAGTTGTGACATACAGAAAGCTGCGACATAGTAGCCTGCACATCAGGCAACGTTTAGCCGGCGGCTAATTAAGGGATATCTCATGCGTACAGAATATTGCGGGCAGCTGCGTCAGTCCCACGTCGGGCAGCAGGTTACCCTGTGTGGTTGGGTCAACCGTCGTCGTGATCTTGGTAGCCTTATCTTCATCGATATGCGCGACCGCGAAGGTATCGTTCAGGTGTTCTTCGATCCGGATCGCGCAGAGGCGTTGAAGCTGGCTTCTGAACTGCGTAATGAGTTCTGCATTCAGGTCACCGGCACCGTGCGTGCGCGTGACGAGAAAAACGTAAACGCAGACATGGCGACCGGTGCAATCGAAGTGCTGGCGTCCGATCTGGTTATTATCAATCGTGCTGAAGCGCTGCCGCTGGACTCCAACCACGTCAACACCGAAGAAGCGCGTCTTAAGTATCGTTACCTGGATCTGCGTCGCCCGGAGATGGCCCAGCGCCTGAAAACCCGTGCGAAAATCACCAGCCTGGTGCGCCGCTTTATGGATGACCACGGTTTCCTCGATATCGAAACCCCGATGCTGACCAAAGCCACGCCGGAAGGCGCGCGCGATTATCTGGTCCCGTCCCGCGTGCATAAAGGCAAATTCTACGCGCTGCCGCAGTCTCCTCAGCTGTTCAAACAGCTGCTGATGATGTCGGGCTTCGACCGCTACTATCAGATCGTCAAATGCTTCCGCGACGAAGACCTGCGCGCTGACCGTCAGCCTGAATTTACCCAGATCGACGTGGAAACCTCCTTCATGACCGCCGAACAGGTGCGTGAAGTGATGGAAGCCCTGGTGCGCGGCCTGTGGAATGACGTGAAAGGCGTTGCGCTGGGCGACTTCCCAATCATGACCTTCGCCGAAGCCGAGCGTCGCTACGGTTCTGACAAACCGGACCTGCGTAACCCTATGGAGCTGGTGGACGTTGCAGACCTGGTGAAATCCGTCGAGTTCGCGGTATTTGCTGGCCCGGCTAACGATGCCAAAGGTCGCGTAGCGGCCCTGCGCGTTCCGGGCGGTGCTGCCCTGAGCCGTAAGCAGATCGACGACTACGGTAACTTCATTAAAATCTACGGCGCGAAAGGTCTGGCCTATATTAAGGTGACCGAGCGTGCGAAAGGCCTGGAAGGTATCACCAGCCCGGTCGCTAAGTTCCTGAACGCAGATATCGTAGAAGCAATTCTTGAGCGCACCGGCGCGCAGGATGGCGACATGATCTTCTTCGGCGCGGACAACAAGAAAGTGGTTGCGGATGCGATGGGCGCGCTGCGTCTGAAGCTCGGCAAAGACCTGAACCTGACCGATGAAAACAAATGGGCGCCGCTGTGGGTTATCGACTTCCCAATGTTTGAAGAAGACGGTGAAGGCGGTCTGACCGCAATGCACCACCCGTTCACCTCGCCAAAAGACATGAGCGCGGCGGAGCTGAAAGCGGCACCGGAAGACGCGGTCGCGAACGCTTACGATATGGTCATCAACGGCTACGAAGTGGGCGGCGGTTCCGTGCGTATTCACAGCGGCGAAATGCAGCAGACCGTGTTTGGCATTCTCGGCATTAATGAGCAAGAGCAGCGCGAGAAGTTTGGCTTCCTGCTGGATGCCCTGAAGTACGGTACGCCTCCGCACGCGGGTCTGGCATTCGGTCTTGACCGTCTGACCATGCTGCTGACCGGCACCGATAACATCCGTGACGTTATCGCCTTCCCGAAAACCACTGCCGCGGCGTGTCTGATGACCGAAGCGCCAAGCTTTGCCAACCCGGCCTCTCTGGCCGAGCTGGGCATTGACGTGGTGAAGAAGGAAGAGAAGAACTGATATGACATACAAGCTTCCCGTTTCGGTCCTGGTGGTCATTTATGCAGAAGACACGAAGCGGGTGCTGATGTTGCAGCGGCGCGACGATCCTGATTTCTGGCAGTCGGTTACCGGCAGCCTGGAAGAGGGGGAGACCGCGCCGCAGGCCGCCGCGCGTGAAGTAAAGGAAGAGGTCACCATTGACGTTGCCTGCGAGCAGCTGACCCTGAAGGACTGTCAGCGCACGGTGGAGTTTGAAATTTTTAGCCATTTACGTCATCGCTATGCGCCGGGTACCGAGCGCAATACGGAGTCGTGGTTCTGTCTCGCGCTCCCCCATGAACGGGAGATCGTGTTTACCGAACACCTGACCTACCGCTGGGTGAATGCGGCGGACGCCGCCGCACTGACCAAGTCGTGGAGCAACCGGCAGGCGATTGAAGAATTTGTAATTAACGCAGCCTGAGAAGGCGCGATTTTTGGAGAACTTTTTATGGCAGGTCATAGTAAGTGGGCCAACACCAAACACCGCAAAGCGGCACAGGATGCCAAGCGCGGTAAAATCTTTACCAAAATCATTCGTGAGCTGGTAACAGCAGCGCGTCTGGGCGGCGGCGATGCGGGTTCCAACCCACGTCTGCGCGCGGCTATTGATAAAGCACTGTCTAATAACATGACGCGTGACACCCTGAACCGTGCAATCGCACGCGGCGTGGGCGGTGATGAAGACGCGAACATGGAAACCATCATTTATGAAGGTTACGGCCCTGGCGGTACTGCGGTCATGGTTGAATGTCTGTCTGACAACCGTAACCGTACCGTTGCAGAAGTGCGCCACGCGTTCACCAAAACCGGTGGCAACCTGGGCACTGACGGCTCCGTGGCTTACCTGTTCAGCAAAAAAGGCGTCATCTCCTTCGAGAAAGGCGACGAAGATGCGATCATGGAAGCGGCGCTGGAAGCCGGTGCGGAAGACGTGGTGACCTTCGACGACGGTGCTATCGACGTCTACACCGCGTGGGAAGAGATGGGTGCCGTGCGCGACGCGCTGGAAGCGGCTGGCCTGAAGGCGGATAACGCTGAAGTGTCCATGATCCCGTCAACCAAAGCCGATATGGATGCGGAAACCGCGCCTAAGCTGCTGCGTCTGATCGACATGCTCGAAGACTGCGACGACGTTCAGGAAGTGTATCACAACGGTGAAATCTCTGATGAGGTTGCAGCGACTCTCTAATGAGAGCGTATAAATCCGTTACGGGAGACGCGTGATGTCGATTATTCTCGGGATTGACCCAGGCTCACGCATCACCGGTTATGGCGTTATCCGTCAGGTTGGACGCCAGCTAACCTACCTGGGCAGTGGCTGTATACGCACCAAAGTTGACGATCTGCCGTCGCGCCTGAAGCTCATTTATGCGGGCGTGTCGGAGATCATCACCCAGTTTCAGCCTGACTACTTCGCCATTGAGCAGGTCTTTATGGCGAAAAATGCCGATTCGGCGTTAAAGCTCGGGCAAGCGCGCGGTGTCGCCATCGTCGCTGCCGTGAACCAGGATTTGCCCGTATTTGAATACGCGGCAAGGCAGGTGAAGCAGACGGTAGTGGGCATTGGTAGCGCGGAGAAGAGCCAGGTGCAGCACATGGTGCGTACTTTGCTGAAGCTCCCCGCGAACCCGCAGGCCGACGCCGCCGATGCGCTGGCGATTGCGATTACCCACTGCCACGTCAGCCAGAACGCGATGCAAATGAGCGAGTCGCGGCTCAATCTGGCGCGAGGCAGGTTACGATAGTGAAAAATCAGGCTGGATGTTTATCCAGCCTTTTTTTATTATGTCGGCAGATAATTTATTCCAGAACGCAGGAGCGTCACGTGATAGGCAGACTCAGAGGCATCATCATTGAAAAACAACCCCCGTTAGTGCTGCTGGAAGTGGGTGGCGTGGGCTATGAAGTCCATATGCCGATGACCTGCTTCTACGAGCTGCCTGACGCGGGCAAAGAGGCAACTGTCTTTACCCAGTTTGTGGTGCGTGAAGATGCCCAGCTGCTTTACGGCTTTAACAACAAGCAGGAGCGTACCCTGTTCCGCGAGCTGATTAAAACCAACGGCGTGGGGCCAAAGCTGGCGCTTGCTATCCTCTCTGGTATGTCTGCACCGCAGTTTGTGAATGCGGTTGAGCGCGAAGATCCCGCGGCGCTGATTAAGCTTCCGGGCATTGGTAAGAAAACCGCCGAGCGTCTGATTGTCGAAATGAAAGACCGCTTCAAAGGCCTGCATGGCGACCTCTTTACGCCTGCAACCGATCTGGTGCTAACCTCTCCTGGTGCGCCAGCAGCGGATGACGCCGAGCAGGAAGCGGTTGCTGCACTTGTGGCGCTGGGCTATAAACCTCAGGAGGCCAGCCGTATGGTGAGCAAAGTTGCTAAACCGGATGCCAGCAGTGAAACCCTGATTCGTGAAGCGCTGCGCGCTGCATTGTGAGGTAAAGGATGATTGAAGCAGACCGTCTGGTATCGGCAGGCACCCTTCAGGCAGAGGACGTGGTGGATCGCGCGATCCGCCCGAAGCTGCTGGATGAGTATATTGGCCAGCCACAGGTCCGTTCCCAGATGGAGATTTTCATCCAGGCGGCTAAGCTGCGCGGCGACGCGCTCGATCACCTGCTGATTTTCGGCCCTCCTGGCCTAGGCAAAACCACGCTGGCAAATATCGTTGCCAATGAAATGGGCGTGAACCTGCGCACCACCTCCGGTCCGGTGCTGGAGAAAGCGGGCGATCTGGCGGCGATGCTGACCAACCTTGAACCTCACGACGTGCTGTTTATCGATGAGATCCACCGCCTGTCACCGGTGGTGGAAGAGGTGCTCTACCCGGCGATGGAAGACTATCAGCTGGATATCATGATCGGCGAAGGTCCGGCTGCTCGCTCCATCAAAATCGATCTGCCGCCGTTCACCCTGATTGGCGCGACGACGCGTGCCGGGTCGTTGACCTCTCCGCTGCGCGACCGCTTTGGTATTGTGCAGCGCCTGGAGTTTTATCAGGTTGCAGATCTTCAGCATATCGTTGGCCGCAGCGCGCGCTACATGGGGCTGGAGATGAGCGAGGAAGGGGCGTTTGAAGTGGCGAAACGCTCTCGCGGTACGCCGCGTATTGCTAACCGTCTCTTGCGCCGCGTGCGTGACTTTGCCGAAGTGAAGCACGACGGCACGATTTCCGTTGATATTGCCGCCCAGGCGCTGGATATGCTCAACGTCGATGCGGAAGGCTTCGACTATATGGACCGCAAGCTGCTGCTGGCCGTGCTGGACAAGTTCTTCGGCGGCCCGGTCGGGCTGGACAACCTGGCGGCAGCCATTGGGGAAGAGCGTGAGACGATTGAGGACGTGCTGGAGCCGTATCTGATCCAGCAGGGCTTTTTACAGCGTACCCCGCGTGGACGTATGGCAACGGTGCGGGCTTGGAATCATTTTGGAATTACTCCGCCCGCAATGCCATAAAAAATGCCGGGTGGCGGCTACGCCTTACCCGGCCTGCGGAACGGTTTTGTAGGCCCGGTAAGCGAAGCGCCGCCGGGCAAAATATCAAACCGCGGCTTTCTTCATCATACTGAAAATAAACAGCACCGCCGCGCACAGCACCACCGACGGTCCCGCTGGCGTGTCGTAAAACGCCGAGAAGGTTAACCCGCCCGTTACCGCAATCATTCCGATAACCACTGCCACACCCGCCATCTGCTCCGGCGTACGGGCAAAGCGTCGCGCCGTTGCCGCAGGAATGATCAGCAAAGAGGTGATAATCAGCGCCCCGACAAACTTCATCGCCACGCCGATGGTTAACGCCGTCACCAGCATCAGCAGCAGCTTCACGCGCTGAAGCTTCACTCCGTCGACAAACGCCAGATCCGGGCTGACGGTCATCGCCAGCAAATTCCGCCATTGCCACAGCAAAATACCCAGCACCAACACGACCCCGATGGCGATAGAGATCAGATCCTCCGGCGTAACGGCGAGAAGATCGCCAAACAGGTAGGCCATCAGGTCAACGCGGATGTTCGACATCAGGCTCACCACCACCAGACCCAGCGACAATGCGCTGTGCGCCATAATGCCAAGCAGCGTATCAATGGCAAGGTGAGGGCGTTTTTCCAGCCAGACCAGACCGGCGGCAAGCAGCAGCGTCACGACGATAACGGCGTAAAACGGATTCACATCCAGCAGCAGGCCAAAGGCAACGCCCAGCAGAGAGGCGTGAGCAAGGGTATCGCCGAAATAGGACATTCTGCGCCATACCACAAACGAGCCAAGCGGGCCCGCGGCGCAGGCAAGCATAATCCCGGCCAGCCAGCCGGGCAGTAACAGTTCAATCATGAGTGTCCATTTCCCCGGCGCAGGACAATTCGTCCCTGTAAATCATGGCGGTGATTGTGATTATGGCGATAAATGCCAAGCTGCTCTGCGCCCCGGTGGCCAAACATGGAGATAAATTCAGGGTGCATCGACACCACTTCCGGCGTTCCGGAACAGCAGATGTGGTGGTTCAGGCACAGCACTTCATCGGTTTTCGCCATGACCAGATGCAGGTCGTGGGAGACCATAAGCACGGCACAGTCGAGCTCGCGGCGGAGCTGATCGATCAGGTCATACAGCGCAACCTGACCGTTGACGTCCACACCCTGCGTGGGTTCATCCAGTACCAGCAGCTGTGGGCTACTGAGCAGCGCGCGGGCAAGCAGCACTCGCTGGGTTTCGCCCCCGGAGAGTTTTTGCAGGGGAGCGTCAACGAGGTGGCCCGCCTGCACGCGCTTCAGCGCAGGGAGGATGTCCGCTTTATGCGTGCCGGGACGCAACCGCAGAAAGCGGCTAACCGTCAGCGGCAGCGTGGCGTCCAGGTGTAATTTCTGCGGCACATAGCCAATACGCAGCTTGTCTTCGCGTTTGATCACTCCTTTATCAGGTGCTACCAGGCCGAGCACCACGCGCACCAAGGTAGATTTGCCGGCACCATTAGGGCCAAGCAGCGTCAGAATCTTACCGGGCTTCAGATCCAGCGAAACATCAGAAAGGACGCGGCGCTGGCCAAAGGAGACCGAAATATTTTCGAGAGAAACCAAAGTCGTCATATCAATTTAAGCTTGCAGAAGTCATCGAATGTTATAATATCACATTCCACTCATTCATTACGATGATTAGTCGCATTATGTTACATAAAAATACGCTTCTTTTCGCAGCATTATCCGCTGCCCTTTGGGGTTCGACAGCACAAGATGTTAACGCCGCCGTTGTCGCTTCGCTAAAACCGATTGGATTCATTGCTTCTGCCATCGCAGACGGGGTGACTGATACCCAGGTATTGCTCCCTGATGGTGCATCCGAGCATGATTATTCATTGCGTCCTTCGGATGTAAAACGCTTACAAAACGCAGACTTAGTGGTTTGGATTGGCCCAGAGATGGAAGCCTTCATGCAAAAGTCAGCTAAGCAGATCCCGGCAGAAAAACAGGTCACGATTGCCGAACTGTCGGGCGTAAAACCCTTGCTCATGAAAGGGTCTGATGATGACGGTGACGAAGAGGGTCATCATCATGCAGAGGACGAAAAAGGTGATGCACATCACCATCATGGCGAGTACAACATGCACCTCTGGCTCTCCCCAGAGATAGCGCGGCTGTCAGCGGTTGCAATCCATGACAAATTAGTGGAACTTATGCCGCAAAGTCGAGTCCAACTCGACGCCAACCTGAAAGCGTTTGAAGCTCAATTAGCGGCAACCGACAAGCAGGTGGGTACCGAGCTCGCACCGCTAAAAGGAAAAGGGTATTTCGTTTTTCATGACGCCTATGGCTATTACGAAAAACACTACGGCCTGACCCCGCTGGGGCACTTTACCGTCAACCCTGAAATCCAGCCTGGTGCGCAGCGTTTACATGAAATCAGAACACAGCTGGTTGAGCAAAAAGCGACATGCGTTTTTGCTGAGCCACAGTTCAGGCCAGCGGTCGTAGAAGCCGTGGCCAGGGGAACGTCCGTGCGCATGGGAACCCTTGACCCGCTTGGTACGAACATCCAGTTGAGCAAAGCGAGCTATTCGCAGTTTCTCAGTCAACTGGCGAATCAGTATGCGAGCTGCCTGAAAGGAGATTAACGAGGAAGTGAATACGTGCAACAGATAGCCCGCTCTGTCGCCCTGGCATTTAACAATCTGCCTCGACCCCATCGCGTTATGCTGGGGTCGCTTACAGTTCTCACCTTAGCGGTCGCCGTTTGGCGGCCCTATGTTTACCACCCGAGTTCTGCCCCTATCATCAAAACCATCGAGCTTGAGAAAAGCGAGATTCGTTCGCTGCTGCCCGAGGCCAGTGAACCTATCGACCAGGCCGCGCAGGAAGATGAAGCCATCCCTCAGGATGAGCTGGATGACAAAATTCAGAATGAAGCGGGGATCCATGAATATGTCGTCTCCACTGGCGATACGCTGAGCAGCGTTCTTAACCAGTACGGCATTGATATGGGAAATATCAGCCAGCTTGCAGCCTCGGACAAAGAGCTGCGTAACCTGAAAATTGGTCAACAGCTCTCCTGGACCTTGACCGCTGACGGTGATTTACAGCGCCTGACGTGGGAGATGTCCCGTCGCGAAACCCGCACCTACGATCGCACTGCTAACGGTTTTAAGATGACCAGCGAAATGCAGCAGGGCGACTGGGTGAACAGCGTGATGAACGGTACCGTTGGCGCAAGCTTTGTATCCAGCGCGCGTGACGCGGGCCTGACCAGCGCTGAAATCAGCTCGGTTATCAAGGCCATGCAGTGGCAGATGGATTTCCGTAAGTTGAAAAAAGGCGATGAATTCTCCGTGCTGATGTCCCGCGAAATGCTGGACGGAAAACGTGAGCAAAGCCAGCTGGTCGGCGTACGCCTGCGTTCCGACGGCAAAGATTATTACGCCATTCGTGCGGAAGACGGCAAGTTCTATGACCGCAGCGGTACAGGGCTTGCGAAAGGCTTCCTGCGCTTCCCAACGGCGAAACAGTTCCGCGTCTCCTCCAACTTCAACCCGCGCCGTCTGAACCCGGTGACCGGGCGCGTAGCGCCGCACCGTGGCGTTGACTTCGCTATGCCGCAGGGCACGCCTGTGCTGTCGGTCGGGGATGGTGAAGTGGTCATGGCAAAACGCAGCGGTGCTGCAGGGTATTACGTTGCCATTCGTCATGGTCGCACTTACACCACCCGCTATATGCACCTGCGTAAGCTGCTGGTTAAACCGGGTCAGAAAGTGAAACGCGGTGACCGCATTGCGCTTTCCGGTAATACCGGGCGCTCAACGGGTCCACACCTGCACTATGAAGTGTGGATCAACCAGCAGGCGGTGAATCCGCTGACGGCGAAGCTTCCGCGCACCGAGGGGCTGACCGGTAAAGATCGTACTGATTACCTGGCACAGGTCAAAGAAGTGATGCCGCAGTTACGCTTCGACTAAGCCATCACGTTTTATTAAAAAGCCGGCGCCCTTTTGCGCCGGCTTTTTCTTTTGTGTGCGAGCGGCTGCATCGCTACACTATCTGAATAAATTTTTGCGTCACCAGACCCTGGAACCCGCATGGAAACCAAAAAAAACAATATTGAATACATTCCTGAGTTTGAAAAATCTTTCCGCCACCCGCGTAACTGGGGCGCCTGGCTTGGCGTTTACGCGTTTGCAGGGATTGCGATGTTGCCCGCCACCGTGCGCGATCCGGTACTGGGCAAAATCGGCCGCCTCGCCGGGCGTCTGGGTAAAAGTGCGCGCCGTCGTGCGCAGATTAACCTCTATTACTGCTTCCCCGAAAAAAGCGACGCCGAGCGTGAGGCGATCATTGATGCCATGTATACCACTGCGCCTCAGGCGATGGCGATGATGGCCGAGCTGGCGCTAAAAGGTCCGGAGAAAATCGTCAAGCGCGTTGACTGGAAAGGGCTGGAAATCATTGAAGAAATGCGTCGCAATGATGAGAAGGTGATTTTCCTGGTGCCTCACGGCTGGGGTGTGGATATTCCGGCGATGCTCATGGCTTCTCAGGGACAGAAAATGGCAGCGATGTTCCATAACCAGGGTAACAAGATCTATGATTTTGTCTGGAACACCGTGCGCCGTCGTTTTGGCGGACGCCTGCATGCGCGTAACGACGGCATCAAACCGTTTATCCAATCGGTACGTCAGGGGTACTGGGGATATTATTTGCCGGATCAGGATCATGGCCCGGAGCACAGTGAATTCGTCGATTTCTTTGCCACCTACAAAGCCACGCTGCCTGCGATTGGTCGCCTGATGAAGGTTTGCCGTGCTCGCGTGATCCCGCTGTTTCCGGCCTACGATGGCAAAACGCATCGCCTGAGCATCGAGGTGCGTCCGCCGATGGATGATTTGCTGACTGCAGACGACAACACCATCGCCCGTCGTATGAATGAAGAGGTGGAACTGCTGGTGGGGCCGCATACCGAACAGTACACGTGGATACTGAAGCTGCTGAAAACGCGTAAACCGGGTGAAACAGAGCCGTACAAGCGTAAAGAGCTTTTCCCGAGGAAATAATAAATTCCCCTCTCCCCTTAGGGAAGAGGGGATCGGATCTTACTCTACGGTCAGTACGCGGGTGGTATTGGTTGAGCCGATGGTGCTCATCACATCACCCTGCGTCACGATGACAATATCACCGGACACCAGATAGCCTTTGTCGCGCAGCAGGTTCACCGCATCGTGCGCTGCGGCAACGCCGTCGCTGGTGCTGTCGAAGTAAACCGGCGTCACGCCGCGATACAGCGCCGTCAGGTTCAGCGTACGCTCGTGGCGAGACATCGCGAAAATTGGCAGGCCGGAGCTGATACGCGAGGTCATCAGCGCGGTACGACCGGATTCGGTCATGGTGATGATCGCGGTAACGCCCTTCAGGTGGTTGGCGGCGTACATCGCAGACATCGCGATCGCTTCTTCCACGTTATCGAACTGAATATCCAGACGGTGTTTAGACACGTTGATGCTTGGGATCTTCTCAGCGCCCAGGCAAACGCGCGCCATTGCCGCGACGGTTTCGGCAGGGTACTGGCCCGCAGCCGTTTCAGCTGACAGCATAACCGCATCGGTACCATCCAGTACGGCGTTCGCCACGTCCATCACTTCTGCACGGGTTGGCATTGGGTTAGTGATCATCGACTCCATCATCTGGGTCGCAGTGATCACCGAACGGTTCAGCTGGCGCGCGCGGCGAATCAGTGCCTTCTGGATGCCGACCAGTTCCGGGTCGCCAATTTCCACGCCCAGGTCACCGCGGGCAACCATCACCACGTCAGAGGCCAGAATCACGTCGTCCATGGCGTCCTGGTCGCACACGGCTTCAGCACGCTCCACTTTTGCGACGATCTTCGCATCGCAGCCGGCATCGCGTGCCAGGCGGCGAGCATAGTTCAGATCTTCGCCGCAGCGCGGGAAGGAGACGGCCAGATAGTCCACGCCAATTTGCGCCGCGGTCACGATGTCCGCTTTGTCTTTTTCGGTCAGCGCTTCTGCAGAGAGGCCACCGCCGAGCTTGTTGATACCTTTATTGTTGGAGAGCGGGCCGCCGACGGTCACTTCGGTGAACACCTTCATCCCCTGAACTTCCAGCACTTTCAGCTGAACGCGACCGTCGTCGAGCAGCAGGATATCGCCTGGCACTACGTCCGCAGGCAGGCCTTTATAGTCGATCCCGACTTTCTCTTTATCGCCTTCGCCTTTGCTCAGGTTGGCGTCGAGCAGGAATTTATCACCGATATTGAGGAAAACTTTTCCCTCTTTGAAGGTCGAAACACGGATTTTTGGACCCTGGAGATCCCCGAGGATGGCAACATGGCGGCCCAGTTTAGCCGCGATCTCACGTACCTTGTCTGCACGTAGTTTATGGTCTTCTGGTGTACCGTGAGAGAAGTTCATACGCACCACGTTGGCGCCTGCGGCGATAATCTTTTCAAGATTATTATCGCGATCGGTTGCCGGGCCTAAGGTGGTTACGATCTTGGTTCTGCGAAGCCTTCTGGACATGTAATACTCCGTTGACTGAAACAACTTTGGTGTTGCGTGAACAATGAATCGGCCGTCTTCTGCTACAAGGCAGCAGGGAGGGGACCGAATGCCGTAAATCGTTACAACTTAGTTATTAGGGAACATCGCTCTTTATAAGCAATTCTTTATCAAAACGCGATTCCTTCAGCGCTTCCTTGACCCGCTTCAAGTTATCCCTGAATTTTGCACCCCGACGCAGGGTAAAGCCGGTCGCCAGCACGTCAATCACCGTGAGCTGCGCCAGACGCGACACCATGGGCATATACATGTCGGTGTCTTCCGGCACGTCGAGCGTGATGGCGAGGGTCGCCTCTCGCGCCAGCGGCGTACCTGCCGTGGTCAGGGCGATCACCATGGCATCATTTTCACGCGCCAGCTGCGCCAGTTCAACCTGGCTTTTCGTGCGCCCGGTGTGCGAGATCAGGACCACCACATCATCTTCACTGCAGTTCATACAGCTCATGCGTTGCAGCACGATGTCATCGGAATAGATAACGGGAACGTTAAAGCGGAAAAATTTGTTCATGGCATCATGCGCAACGGCGGCGGAGGAGCCAAGGCCAAAGAAGGCGATTCGTTTGGCCTGCGTCAGCAAATCCACGGCGCGATTCACCGAACTCATATCCAGAGACTGGCGGACATGGTCGAGGGTCGCCATGGCGGACTCAAATATTTTCGCCGTGTAGGCATCAACGCTGTCGTCTTCATCGACATTGCGATTAACATAGGGCGTGCCGTTTGCCAGACTTTGGGCAAGATGCAGTTTAAAATCAGGGAAGCCGCGCGTTTCAAGGCTTCTGCAGAACCGATTAACCGTCGGTTCGCTGACGCCCGATTCCTGAGCCAGAGCGGCGATGCTTGAATGAATCGCCTGAGCGGGAGAGGCGAGAATAACTTCAGCCACTTTTCGCTCGGATTTGCTAAGGTGTTCCAGTTGAAACTGGATTTTTTCCAGCATGTTCATTGTTAACAAGGCGCTCATGGGGGAAGAAACGATTTCATTTATAGATGAAATCTTGATTCGATTTAGCCGATATTACCCCTGTGTTTTCCTAAAGGGTAACAGTCGACATGAAAAGCTGTTGTTTTTTTTCATTACTTGATCGATGTCGGGTTTTACAGTGGCCCAACAGAACAAAGAATCAGCGGTTTTTACGTCATTGCTGATGCGCACAGGCTTGAAGCCTGAAAAACCGCGGTATCGCACGCGACGTTAAGCGCTAATGGTTTCAGGAATGACGTAAAAGCAGTACAGTGCATTGTAATAAAATTACAACGATACCTGGCAGAAGCACCAGGTGATCCAACTGAGGAGAATGACATGGCGGTAACGCAAACAGCCCAGGCATGTGACCTGGTCATTTTCGGCGCGAAAGGCGATCTTGCACGCCGTAAATTGCTGCCTTCCCTGTATCAACTGGAGAAAGCGGGCCAGCTTCATCCGGATACCCGTATCCTGGGTGTAGGGCGCGCCGACTGGGACAAGGACGCGTATACAAAAGTCGTGCGCGAGGCGCTCGAAACTTTCATGAAAGAGAAAATTGATGAAAGTTTGTGGGACACGCTGAGCGGACGCCTGGATTTCTGCAACCTGGACGTGAACGACGTGAGTGCGTTCTCCCGTTTGGGCGAGATGCTGGATCAAAAAAACCGCGTCACTATTAACTATTTCGCGATGCCGCCAAGCACCTTCGGCGCCATCTGTAAAGGGCTTGGCGAAGCGAAGCTGAATGCCAAACCCGCACGCGTGGTCATGGAGAAACCGTTGGGCACCTCGCTTGCGACCTCACGTGAAATCAATGACCAGGTGGGCGAGTACTTCGAAGAGTGCCAGGTTTACCGTATCGACCACTATCTCGGTAAAGAGACGGTGCTGAACCTGCTGGCGCTGCGCTTTGCTAACTCCCTGTTCGTGAACAACTGGGATAACCGCACCATCGATCACGTAGAAATCACCGTGGCCGAAGAGGTGGGTATTGAGGGTCGCTGGGGTTACTTTGACCAGGCCGGCCAGATGCGCGACATGATCCAGAACCACCTGCTGCAAATTCTGTGCATGATTGCGATGTCACCACCGTCAGACCTGACGGCGGACAGCATTCGTGACGCAAAAGTGAAGGTATTGAAATCACTGCGTCGTATCGACCGTTCTAACGTGCGTGAGAAGACCGTTCGCGGCCAGTACACCGCCGGGTTTGCTCAGGGTAAAAAAGTCCCTGGCTACCTGGAAGAAGAGGGCGCGAACAAGGCCAGCAACACCGAGACCTTTGTGGCGATCCGTGTTGATATCGACGACTGGCGCTGGGCGGGCGTTCCGTTCTACCTGCGCACCGGCAAACGTCTGCCAGCAAAATGCTCCGAAGTGGTTGTCTACTTCAAAAACCCAGAGCTGAACCTGTTCAAAGAGTCATGGCAGGAGCTGCCGCAGAACAAGCTGACCATTCGTCTGCAGCCGGACGAGGGCGTGGATATCCAGATCCTGAACAAAGTGCCGGGGCTGGATCACAAGCACAACCTGCAAACCACTAAGCTGGATCTGAGCTACTCCGAAACCTTCAACGAAACGCACCTGGCGGATGCTTACGAGCGTCTGCTGCTGGAAACCATGCGCGGTATCCAGGCGCTGTTCGTCCGCCGCGACGAAGTGGAAGAGGCGTGGAAATGGGTCGACTCCATCACCGAGGCCTGGGCAGCCGATCAGGATGCGCCTAAACCGTATCAGGCAGGCACCTGGGGACCTGTCGCCTCCGTGGCGATGATCACCCGCGACGGTCGCTCCTGGAACGAGTTCGAGTAGGGCATTCCTCTAGCCCGAAGGTGTTATTTTACCGGTAACATGATCTAACTCAGTAAGTGACACTTTTTTAATCTTTTAAGCTCCGCGTGGATTCACCCGCGGAGCTTTTTTTATTACACTGCCGGAAGCGATTTTGCCCCTGAGCTCCGGACACCAAGCGTTTCAGCGTTGTTAACAACTGCCAGCGACTTTGTAAACTCCCGAGCCCGGACAGATAAATTAGAGGAGCTTTTATGAATCCGACATTGTTACGCGTAACACAACGCATTGCAGAGCGCTCGAAAGAGACCCGTTCTGCCTACCTCGCCCGTATCGAACAAGCGAAGAGTGAGACGGTCCATCGCTCCCAGCTGGCCTGTGGTAACCTGGCTCACGGCTTCGCCGCCTGTCAGCCTGGCGATAAAGACTCGCTGAAAAGCATGCTGCGTAACAATATCGCCATCATCACCTCCTATAACGACATGCTCTCCGCGCACCAGCCGTACGAGGTCTACCCGAACATCATCCGTAAAGCACTGCACAGCGTAAACGCGGTGGGGCAGGTTGCAGGCGGCGTACCGGCGATGTGTGACGGTGTGACTCAGGGTCAGGATGGCATGGAGCTGTCGCTCCTGAGCCGCGAAGTGATTGCGATGTCTGCGGCGGTCGGCCTGTCGCATAACATGTTCGATGGTGCGCTTTATCTCGGCGTGTGCGACAAGATCGTCCCGGGCCTGGTGATGGCGGCGCTGTCGTTTGGTCATCTGCCGGCGATCTTTGTCCCGTCGGGTCCGATGGCAAGCGGCCTGCCAAATAAAGAAAAAGTGCGTATTCGCCAGCTGTATGCGGAAGGCAAAGCTGACCGTCAGGCACTGCTGGAAGCAGAAGCCGCGTCCTACCATGCGCCAGGCACCTGTACCTTCTACGGTACGGCCAACACCAACCAGATGGTGGTGGAGTTTATGGGGATGCAGCTTCCTGGCTCCTCCTTTATCCAGCCGGATGCGCCGCTGCGTCAGGCGTTGACCGAAGCCGCGGCTCGTCAGGTCACCCGCCTGACCGGAAACGGCAACGAGTGGATGCCGATGGGCAAAATGGTTGACGAGAAGGTCGTGGTCAACGGCATTGTCGCGCTGCTGGCAACGGGGGGCTCAACCAACCACACCATGCACCTGGTGGCGATGGCGCGCGCGGCGGGTATTTTGATCAACTGGGATGACTTCTCCGACATCTCTTCCGTGGTGCCGCTGATGGCGCGCCTGTATCCGAACGGTCCGGCCGATATCAACCACTTCCAGGCGGCGGGCGGCGTACCGGTGCTGATGCGCGAACTGCTGAAAGGCGGCCTGCTGCATGAGGACGTCAACACGGTGGCGGGCTTTGGTCTGCAGCGCTACACCCTGGAGCCATGGCTGAACAACGGCGAGCTGGACTGGCGCGACGGCGCGAGCGCTTCTCTGGATGCGCAGGTGATTGCGACCATCGATAAACCGTTCTCTCAGCACGGCGGCACGAAGGTGCTGAGCGGCAACCTTGGCCGTGCGGTCATGAAAACCTCAGCCGTTCCGGAAGAGAACCAGGTTATCGAAGCGCCGGCCGTAGTATTTGAGAGCCAGCACGACGTTCTGCCTGCCTTCGACGCCGGTCTTCTCGACAAAGACTGCGTGGTGGTTGTCCGCCATCAGGGGCCAAAAGCCAACGGGATGCCAGAATTACATAAACTTATGCCACCACTTGGTGTATTATTGGACCGCCGTTTCAAAATTGCGCTAGTGACCGATGGACGCCTCTCTGGCGCATCGGGTAAAGTGCCTTCTGCTATTCACGTGACCCCGGAAGCCTACGATGGCGGCTTGCTGGCGAAAGTCCGCGACGGCGACATGATTCGCGTAAACGGTCAAACCGGTGAGCTCACCCTGCTGGTCGATGAAGCAGAGCTGGCGGCACGTAAGCCCCATATTCCTGACCTGAGCGCGTCGCGCGTGGGTACCGGCCGTGAAATGTTTGGTGCGCTGCGTGAGAAACTGTCCGGCGCGGAGCAGGGCGCAACCTGTATTACGTTTTAAGACGACTTGATTTTAACGATCTGGCGAGAGAAAACTCTGATGAAAAACTGGAAAACAAGTGCAGAAGCAATCCTGACAACGGGCCCCGTCGTGCCGGTTATCGTGGTGAATAAACTGGAGCACGCCGTACCGATGGCGAAAGCGCTGGTTGCAGGTGGTGTACGTGTACTGGAAGTGACGCTGCGTACCGCGTGTGCGATGGACGCAATCCGCGCTATCGCCAAAGAAGTGCCGGACGCCATTATCGGTGCAGGTACCGTTCTGAATGCACAGCAGCTGGCTGAAGTAACCGAAGCCGGCGCGCAGTTCGCGATCAGCCCAGGCCTGACTGAGCCGCTGCTGAAAGCCGCGACCGAAGGCTCTATTCCTCTGATCCCGGGTATCAGCACCGTATCAGAACTGATGCTGGGCATGGACTACGGTCTGAAAGAGTTCAAATTCTTCCCGGCCGAAGCGAACGGCGGCACCAAAGCGCTGCAGGCGATCGCAGGCCCGTTCTCTCAGGTGCGTTTCTGCCCAACCGGCGGGATCTCCCCGGCGAACTACCGTGACTACCTGGCGCTGAAAAGCGTGCTGTGCATCGGTGGCTCATGGCTGGTTCCGGCGGATGCGCTGGAAGCAGGCGACTGGGATCGCATCACCAAACTGGCTCGCGAAGCGGTTGAAGGTGCGAAACAGTAAGCTATTCGCAGTGTGAAAAACGGGCCATCTGGCCCGTTTTTTTTATCCTGCTACCTTAACGCTCGCAGCGGCGGTTTTTGCTCGTGCAACGGCATCGTCGACCGAATCGCCGGTTGCTAATGCCACGCCCAGGCGGCGCGTGCCGTCAATCTCCGGCTTGCCGAACAGACGGACCTGCAGGCCTGCGCCTGCGGCACCTTCCACATTATCAAACGTCACATTCTGGCTGGTCAGCTGGGGCAGGATCACCGCCGATGCCGCCGGGCCATACTGGCGAATGCCGCCAACCGGCAGGCCGAGGAAGGCGCGAACGTGCAGCGCGAACTCTGAGAGATCCTGGGAAATCAGCGTGACCATGCCGGTATCGTGCGGGCGAGGGGAGACTTCGCTGAAAATCACCTCATCACCGCAAACGAACAGCTCCACGCCGAACAGGCCATAGCCGCCCAGCGCCAGAACAGTTTTGCGGGCGATTTCCCGAGCACGCTCAAGCGCCAGGGCGCTCATCTGCTGCGGCTGCCACGATTCACGGTAGTCGCCATCCTCCTGACGGTGACCAATAGCGTCGCAGAAGTGGACGCCGTCCACCGCGCTGACGGTCAGCAGGGTAATTTCAAAATCAAACTTCACTACCCCTTCGACGATAACCCGTCCGGCACCGGCGCGACCGCCCTGCTGGGCGTAGTCCCAGGCCTTGTCCAGCGCGCTGCCGTCGCGAATAAAGCTCTGTCCTTTACCGGAAGAGCTCATCACCGGCTTAATGATGCACGGGTAGCCAATCTCCTCGACGGCCTTCAGGAACTCGCCTTTATCGCCCGCAAAACGGTAGCTGGACGTCGGGAGCTGCAGCTCTTCCGCTGCCAGACGACGTATCCCCTCCCGGTTCATCGTCAGCTTTGCGGCGTTGGCGCAGGGCACCACGCGCTGGCCTTCCTGCTCAAGAGCAAGCAGCGTATCTGTTGCTATGGCTTCAATTTCGGGCACCACGAAATCCGGTTTTTCTTTCGCGACAAGCGCGCGCAGCGCCTCACCGTCCAGCATGTTTATCACATAAGAACGATGGGCAACGTGCATTGCAGGGGCATCGGGATACCGGTCAACGGCAATAACCTCAACGCCTAAACGCTGGCACTCAATGGCGACCTCTTTTCCCAGCTCTCCCGATCCCAACAGCATTACGCGCGTCGCTGCAGGTCGCAGCGCGGTTCCTAAACGAGTCATAACAATCCCCCTGAAAAAGTTGCGCGCAGTATAAACGAAAACGTTTGCGTCTGTCTTGCCACGGGAGAAGGAGACCGGCAAGAAATTTGCGCTTCTTTAGTGCAGCCAGACATTTCCTGACGTCCGCTCGCTTAGGCTGTGAAGCATACGCACTGTTAAGTGAGGGAAATCATGTCAGGTTGGTTGAATCAATTGCAATCCATGCTGGGCCAGAAAGCCGGTTCGACAGGCGAACAAGGCCTGAGCAAGCTGCTGGTGCCGGGCGCGCTCGGCGGGCTGGCAGGCCTGCTGGTAGCGAATAAATCATCCCGGAAGCTGCTGGCAAAATACGGTACCGGCGCGCTGCTGGCGGGCGGAGGGGCCATTGCGGGTACGGTTCTGTGGAACAAATATAAGGACAAAGTGCGCACCGCGCATCAGGATGAACCCCAGTATGGACAGCACGTCTCGCCGCTGGATATCCGCACGGAGCGGCTTATTCTGGCGCTGGTGTTTGCCGCGAAAAGCGATGGTCATATCGACGATAAAGAGCGGTCGGCAATTGAACAGCAGCTGCGCGAAGCGGGTGTGGAAGCGCAGGGCAGAACGCTGGTTGCGCAGGCTATCGAGCAGCCGCTCGATCCCCAGCGTCTGGCGCTCAGCGTCAAGAACGAGGAGGAGGCGCTTGAGCTCTACTTCCTGAGCTGTGCCGCCGTTGATGTCGATCACTTTATGGAGCGCAGCTACCTCAACGCGCTGGGCGATGCGCTGAAAATTCCTCAGGATGTCCGGGAGGGCATTGAAAAGGATATTCAGCAGCAAAAACAGACGTTACAGGGCGTGTAATTACGCCGGGTTGCCACGTTTCGCTTGCATCATGCGTGGGTTTTGCCAACCTTATAGGGTGTAAAACTCAAAAGAAAAGTGACATGCCACCGAAAGCCCGACGTACTCCTTATGCGATCACCACGCATGGCGATACGCGTATAGACAACTATTACTGGCTGCGGGACGATTCTCGTTCCCGGCCAGACGTGCTCGACTATCTGAACCAGGAAAACGACTATGGTCGTAAGGTCATGTCCAGCCAGCAGGCGCTGCAGGATCGGCTGCTGAACGAGATGGTACAGCGTGTTCCCCAGCGCGATGTCTCCGCGCCCTGGACCAAAAATGGTTACCGCTATCGCCATATCTATGAACCAGGCAATGAATATCCTGTCTATCAGCGACAGTCGGTGCTAAGCGCCGAATGGGATGACTGGGATGTTCTGCTTGATGCCAACCAGCGTGCTGCCCACAGCGAGTTTTATACGCTCGGCGGAATGTCCATCGCCCCGGACAACGCCATTATGGCGCTGGCGGAAGATTATCTCTCACGTCGCCAGTACGGCCTGCGTTTCCGCAATCTGGACACGGGGAACTGGTATCCGGAGATGCTGGAGAATGTTTCTCCGGACTTTGTCTGGGCAAATGATTCCGAAACGGTTTACTACGTCAAAAAGCACGCCTCCACGCTGCTGCCGTATCAGGTCTGGCGGCATACGGTGGGTACAGCATCGGCCGACGATGAACTGGTTTATGAAGAGAAGGACGAGACGTTTTACGTCAGCCTGCACAAAACGTCATCACGCCACTATGTGATTATCCACCTCGCCAGCGCAACCACGTCAGAAGTTATGCTGCTGGATGCAGAGCTGCCCGATGCGCAGCCGCTGTGCTTCCTGCCGCGCCGCAAAGATCACGAGTACAGCCTGGATCACTTCCAGCACAGCTTCTACCTGCGCTCTAACCGGGAAGGTAAAAACTTTGGTCTGTACAAAACCAAAGTGCGCGATGAGCGCAAATGGGAAGTGCTCATTCCCGCCAGGGAGCAGGTGATGCTGGAAGGCTTTACGCTGTTTACCGACTGGCTGGTGGTGGAAGAGCGCCAGCGAGGGTTAACCAGTATTCGGCAAATCAACCGCAAAACGCGGGAGGTGGTGGGGATTGCGTTCGATGACCCGGCGTACGTGACGTGGATTGGGTTTAACCCTGAGCCCGAGTCGTCCCGTCTGCGCTACGGTTATTCGTCCATGACCACGCCGGACACCCTGTTTGAGCTGGATATGGATACCGGGCAGCGTCAGGTTATTAAGCAGGCGGAAGTGAAAGGGTTTGAGTCCGATAACTACCGCAGCGAACACCTGTGGGTTGCCGCCCGGGACGGTACCGAAGTGCCGGTATCGCTGGTCTATCACAAAGCGTATTTCAATAAGGGTAAGAACCCGCTTCTGGTGTATGGCTACGGCTCATACGGGTCCAGCATGGATGCCGACTTCAGCGGCAGCAGGCTGAGTCTTCTCGATCGCGGCTTCGTTTACGCCATCGCCCATATCCGGGGCGGGGGCGAGCTGGGCCAGCAGTGGTATGAAGACGGTAAATTCCTGAGAAAGAAAAATACCTTCCACGACTACCTCGACGTGTGTGATGCGCTCATCGATCAAGGTTATGGCAACCCTGAACTCTGCTTCGGCATGGGGGGAAGCGCGGGCGGCATGCTGATGGGCGCTGCGATCAATCAACGTCCGGACCGTTTTAAAGGCGTGGTAGCGCAGGTGCCGTTTGTAGATGTGGTCACCACCATGCTGGACGAATCTATTCCGTTAACGACCGGGGAGTTTGAGGAGTGGGGGAATCCTCAGGATGAGACCTACTACCGCTACATGAAAGAGTACAGCCCCTACGATAACGTGGAAGCTAAAGCGTACCCGCATATGCTGGTGACGACCGGCCTGCATGATTCGCAGGTGCAGTACTGGGAACCGGCGAAGTGGGTGGCGAAGCTGCGCGAGCTCAAAACCGACGATAATCTGCTGCTGCTCTGTACCGATATGGATTCCGGGCACGGCGGCAAATCGGGCCGCTTTAAATCCTATGAAGGTGTCGCCCTGGAATACGCGTTTCTGATTGGCCTGGCGCAGGATACGCTGCCAGGCCAGGCGGCGCGTTAAGCGTCACCGAGGTAGTGCTTCAGCGTCAGGCGCAGTTCCGGGCTCATTCTGTCGAGGTTGTTATACAGCCAGCGCAGGTAGCCCGGATCTTTATCGGCGACTTCAGATACCGGTTTTCCACGATATTTGCCGAAGGTAAAGGTCGTCAGCAATGCAGGGCGTCCGGTGATGGTCGCCATGTCGTCTGGCGTCCAGCCGGAGGTATTCATGATATCAATCAGCAGCGCGGCGGTGATATAGCAGTCATATAGCGCGCGGTGATGATGCAGCCCCTCCGGCGTCCGGACGCTGAGCTTACGGGATTTATACAGCGCCATATTGCTGTATTTGATGCCCGGCCACAGACGACGCGCCAGCTTCATGGTGCAAATCCACTCACCGGGCATTTCCGGCAGGACGCGTCGGTCAAAGCTGGCATTATGCGCCACGTACCACGGGCTGCCGTAATAGTGCGGAATGACCTCTTCGATCCAGGGTTTGTCCACCACCATCGATTCCGTAATGCGGTGGATGGCCATCGCCTGCGGGCTGATGGGACGATCGGGCCGCACCAGATGACTCATCGGGTTGACTATTTTTCCGTCCACCACGTCCACAGAGGCCACTTCTACTATTCCGCCCTGCAGATCGCAGGTTTCGGTATCGATGACGCGCAGCATTGATCGCTCCTGACCATAAAACGCTTAGCCTAAAGGAATGATATCGCCTTGCCAACCCTGGCGACCAAGAGAACCGGTCAACAGGAGCTCCCCTTTATCGGCACGAACGATGAGCTGTCCTTTCTCGTCCCATAATGCGCTGCCGCTGCGGGCATTGGCCATAAGCACCGCGATGGCGTATCTGTGCGCGAAGCGCTGCAACGTACTGATGGACTGCCGCCATCGGTTCTCTCCCACCGCCTGGCAGCTGGTAAATAGCGTTGCCTGCGGATCAAGGCTGCAGGCGTCAGCCTGGCTATCGATGATGGTTAGCTGCTTATCCCCGGGGATTACGCTTGCCCCGCTTCCTTGAGGATAACGCAGTATTGCCTCACGGTTTGGCGAGAAAAGCGCGATCCCTTTATGACGCTGGCCGCGCTCCTCCAGCGTCAGCCCCGCGATAACCGTGATGCGGTAAGTATGTGCGGCGTGAAGAAGAGGGGAGAGCTGAAGATCGTCCGGTGGGGCAGGCAGGATAGCCTCGCCCGGTCCTGTTAATGAGAGTTCAGGAAACACCAGTAGCTCACACTGCAGCCTGGCGGCTTCCTCGATAAAGCGGAGGTGGTGTTCGACATGATCTTCAACGCTGATTTGCTGCCGGGCGTACTGGGCAGCCGCTATATTCCATCGTGACATCGTGACTTCCTTTTACACTGAGTCGCTGGGATTTAAGAATACACCTAAGTTAATCAGGGTTTTCTTATCCTGCCATAATCAGCGTAAGGAAGTGTAACGAGATATTAAGCTTATTTAACTTTAGGCTCGTACGGTAACCGGGACAGGTTCACCGAGGCGAGGCGATGCGCAATCAGCCGTTCGCGGAACCAGTCCCGCAGGTGGGCAGGCTGCTCACGCTCGACGACTTCCGCCACGATGGGCATGTTGTAGCGCTCTTTGAAGGCGACGCCAGCGGCAGCGAGATCAACATTCACTTTGTCCATCTCGTCCTGAGGAAGGGCGGCCAGATTAATCTTCATTTCCTTCTCCTTTTTGTGCGGCGGCAACGTTACCGCGATTATATGACGATGACAAGCGGGCGCAGGATGATCCTCGACTCGGTTATTATACAGAGTTATTCTTTACCAAACAGGCATAACAAAAAGGAATGATTGCGATGGGTTTATCCTCTTCCCGCGCGGTATGCGCACTGGCTTTTCTGCTCTCGTCGGCTATGGCGCCCGCCGCCCTGGCGCATGCTCATCTTCAGCAGCAATCACCCGCGGCTGATTCCACCGTGGCGGCTCCGGAGACCCTGACGCTGAATTTTTCTGAAGGCATCGAACCGGGGTTTAGCGGCGTAGTGGTCACCGATGCACAGCAGCGGACGATCGAAACCGGTGCGGCGAAGCGTGATGATAAAGACAAGGCGCGGCTCATTGTTCCCCTTGCACAACCGTTGACGGCGGGTACCTACCGGGTCGACTGGCACGTGGTCTCGGTAGACGGCCACAAAACCAAAGGCAGCTATCACTTCAGCGTGAAATAACATGCTGGCGCTTTTGTATGTGGTGCTGCGCTTTATTCATTTTGGCGCGCTGATGCTGATTTTTGGCAACGCGCTCTACAGCGTCTGGTTTGCACCGACGTCACTGCAGCGCCTGATGTCGCGACGGTTTCAGTCCCGGCAGCAGGTTGCCGCGCTCATAAGCTTGATGGCTGCGCTCCTCATGTTTGGCGTACAGAGTGGGCTGATGGGGAATGGCTGGGGCGACGCGCTGCGTCCGGCCGTCTGGCACAGCGTGCTGGGCACGCAGTTTGGCAGCGTCTGGCTGTGGCAAATTATTCTGGCGACGCTCACGGCGGGGGCTGCATGGCTGACACCACAGAAAGGGGCGCGTCTGCTGCTGCTGGCGATGGGGCAGTTTGTACTGCTGGCGGGCGTTGGGCACGCGGCGATGAACGATGGCGCGCCGGGGGCGCTCCAGCGTCTGAATCATGCGCTTCACCTGCTGTGCGCTGCGGCCTGGCTGGGCGGCCTGCTGCCGTTACTGTTTTGCATGCAGCTGGCAAAGGGGCGCTGGCAAACGGCAGCTATCTACACCATGATGCGTTTTTCCCGCGTGGGGCATTATGCGGTGGCAGGCGTACTGCTCACCGGGGTTCTGAACTCGCTTTTCATTCTCGGCTTCAGGCTTCCCTGGCAGACAGATTACGGACAACTTCTGTTGTTCAAATGTGCGCTGGTGGCAATGATGGTGGTAATTGCGCTGGCGAATCGGTATTTTCTGGTGCCACGTTTTCGCCCGGAGGCCGGGCGGGAACAACAGATTTTTATCAGGATGACGCAGGCAGAAGTGGTGCTGGGCGCGTTGGTACTGGCAACGGTCAGTCTGTTTGCGACCTGGGAGCCCTTTTGACAAGGTTAAATAACATATGAAAAAGACACTACTCTCTCTTTTACTGCTGGCCTGTACCGGAAGCGCGCTGGCGGCACCGCAGGTCATTACCGTAAGCCGTTTCGAAGTGGGTAAAGATAAATGGGCATTTAACCGCGAAGAGGTGATGCTGACCTGTCGTCCCGGCCACGCGCTGTACGCCATTAACCCGAGCACGCTGGTGCAGTATCCGTTAAACGACGTCGCACAGCAGCAGGTTGCCAGCGGCAAGAGTAACGGTCAGCCTATTAGCGTGATCCAGATTGATGACCCGTCCAACCCGGGGCAGAAGATGAGCCTGGCACCGTTTATCGAGCGAGCCGACACCCTCTGCTAGCCTTTGGTTTCCAATAAAAAACCGCAGTAGCTTGTGAAAGCTCTGCGGTTTTTTTTCGTTTAATGATGTTCTGACGCTTTTTTTCAGGCCACTTTTACCGTGGACTGGAAAACCTGGCGTCGTCATCTATTCTTAAAGGGCAAGGCGATTTTAGCCTGCATTAATGCCAACTTTTAGCGCACGGCTCTCTCCCAAGAGCCATTTCCCTGGACCGAATACAGGAATCGTATTCGGTCTCTTTTTATCTGCAGGAAAGTAAACGATAAAGTCCGGTTATCGACCTTCTGTGCAGGCACACTTCCTGTGCACGTGCTTCAACCATACCACAACACGGCAGGCGAAAGTCCAGCCCTTTTTGACTGTTTTGTTAAATTCTTGTGTGTAGCTGGCGAAAGACCGTATAGCCGCTAAAAGCGGGACGTGATCGACGCCGCAAGGGTATCTAACAGCTCGAAACGGCGGCGATATTCGGCCCGTTTTTTACTGGCAATCTCGTCCAGCGATTTACGCTCCATTTCAAGCGGCAGCTGCCAGCAGAAGGGGGAGAGTTTTTTACCGTTGAGCGAGTCCCAGAATTCATCGTAGCTGGCGTGGAAATGACGACCTTTGCTCAGGCGGTAGCGCAGCGCGCGGAAAACGTGCCCCTCGTCGCTGACGGCAAACAGCGCTTTGATGTTCGAGCGCGCGGCCAGCTGGAAAATCACCTCCATCAGCACGCGTTTGGGGAACAGGCCGTGGCAGGCGCGCGTGGCTTGCTTAATCACCTCGCGTGAAACGTTGCGGCGTGGGCCCTGAAGGCCGCCAATCACTAACACTCGCTGACCATGGCTGCACGCGACGCTGAAGGTCAGGCTTGCAAGCACGGTGTCATCACTGTCGCGCAGCCACAGCGTACTTTCCCCTTCACGTTCAGCCTTGCAGGCAGACGAGGCGTTGACGGTGTAAAGGGCATCGTTTTTGGCCTGAAACTGCACAACAAGCTTTTCTTGCGGGCTGGTGAGCGCATTCGCCAGCGCGGCGTCCTTCAGACCGTCGATCCAGTGATAATGGCTGATGATGGCGTCTGCACGATCGCTCGCGTTCAGGCCCCGCATCAAATACTGGCGATGGGTTTTGCTTGGCAGGGTAATTTGAGAGGCCAGCAGCCGGTCAAAATCATCACGACCGGAAAGTGCATCCAGCATGCGGTGCGTGGAGGACCAGAAGAGAAGCGAGCGGATTAAAAACTTCAGCCGATAGTCGCGTTTTTGCCAGATTGGGCCCGGAACGAGTTTTCCTTTCACCAGCTCGGAAATGATATTTGTACGATGTGGATATAACACATCGTTTTGCAGGTGGATGTTTGACACGTGAAGACCTCTCTTTTTATTTAGCATCTATTCTAAGGGGCCGCTAAAAAGGGAGTAATAGCGCGGCTATCTTTATTTCCGTTTGGTTTACCGTTTGTTTGGCTTTGTGAATTCCCGGCATCGTTGGATGCCATTTTCGGCTGCAGCTATACTCCTTAAAGGAGGCGTTATGTATCAGCGAATAGAAGGTGGACACTGGCGCCACGTCTGGGTTGTCAGCGACATACACGGCTGCTACCAGTGGCTTATGGACGAACTCAAGCGCCGCCATTTTAACCCTTACGACGATCTGCTGATCTCCGTCGGGGATATTATCGACCGCGGGCCGGACAGCCTGAAATGTTTAGAACTGTTACATGAAAAATGGTTTCGGGCCGTACGCGGAAACCACGAGCAAATGGCACTTGATGCGGTTAAATATAATGACGTTGCGCTCTGGACGATGAATGGCGGTATTTGGTTTACGAAGCTTGACCCCGATCGGCAAAAAAGGGCGCTGACGTTACTCGAAAAATGTCAGGGCTTACCGCATATTATTGAAATAACCTGCGCTAACGGCCTGAACGTGGTGGCGCATGCGGATTATCCGGCTAATTCGTATAAATGGAATAAGCCGGTGAGTGCCCAGCGCGTACTCTGGGATCGCGACCGTCTGATGGGGTTTATGGTCGGTAAAGGGCAGGGCATCAAGGGAGCCGACCACTTCTGGTTCGGCCATACGCCTGTTGATAAACGGTACGATTTTAACAACCTGCACTATATCGATACCGGTGCGGTGTTTGGGGGCGTGCTGACGTTTGCACAGCTCCAGTAATTAATAACCCGCCTTCGGGCGGGTTCTCTTTAGGTCAGGCAAGGCGCAGGACCCAGGCATCGGTTTTACTGTCGTAATGCTCGCGGTAAAGGACTGAATGCTCCCCATCAAGGATCGCCGGGACGCTGGTATCAGCATCCCAGGCATCAAGCTGCATGCACAAATCCGGGTCGGATTTGCAGGGAATACTTAACGTTCGGTCACCTTGCGCTTCGCCGCGCAGCTCTGCGTCGTCGATTTCAAAAGCGCCAATACGCACGTTGGTTTTCGTCATAATGCTCTCCGGGTTCGTTGCGAAATCTGGTATGACCAGTACAGTCATCCATTTTTGATCGTAGACAAGGAGAGCAAAACCGCCAGTAAAAAAATGCGCTTTTTTCAGTCAGCGCGATCGTTACCGGTAAACAGGCGGCCGTCGCGGACCAGTTCGCGCGGGTAGCTATTCTTCAACCGAGAGCCAATTTTTTTCGCCAGCCCCAGCGGATACCCCTGATACGTTACGATGACTTCATCCTGCGACGGCGCGTTTTCCGGATAGACGTCGCGGCCACGATACCACTCTTCGGCCTCCTGATGCGTCAGAGCAAAGGTGTTGTCGCTCGCGGCCAGCGCGATGACGGCCTCGTGCTGCCAGCGATAGCCTTTGTTGTGGATCTCCGCGAGGCGGATACCGAGACGCGAAAAGCGAACTTTACCAATTAGCGGCTCGATATTGGCAGGGAAAAGCCAAATCTCTTTGTCGCGGATCCACAGGTGCAGGCTCTCGTCCCACGCCAGCCCCACGTTGCGGGCAGCGGCTTCGGCCAGGGCAGCCTCGCGGCCTTTAAGAGGCGAGAATGGGAAATTGCCGACTTTAAACTTCGGCGCGGGCAGGGGATCGACGGCGCGGGTTTTACGCAGACGCGCCACAAAGAAACCTTCACAATCATAAATCTGCGGGAATACGTGCAGGAAACCTTCAGGCGTGACGGCCTCCTTTGCTGAGGTGAATAAATCACCCAGCGGCAGGAACTCGACGGCCTCTGGATAGCGCGCCTTCAGCCAAAGACAAACGTCTTCGTTTTCATCGCGGTTTAACGTGCAGGTGGAGTAGACCAGCGTGCCGCCGGGGCGCAGGGCATGGAACGCGCTGTCGATCAGTTCACGCTGGGTTCCCGCAATCTCCAGATTACTGTCAACCGACCAGTTTTTTAATGCATCCGGATCTTTACGCACCACGCCTTCACCCGAACACGGCGCATCGAGCAGGATGGCATCAAACGCTTCCGGCAGGGCCGCACCGAACACGCGACCGTCGAAGTGCGTCAGGGCGACGTTATGGATCCCGCACCGGCTGACGTTGGCGTGCAGCACTTTAACGCGGCTTGCCGAAAACTCGTTGGCGAGAATGGCCCCGCGATTGCCCATGCGTGCGGCAATCTGCGTGGTTTTTGAACCCGGCGCGGCGGCGACGTCCATCACGCGCTCTGGCGCGTTGTCATCCGCAAACAGCGCCGCAACGGGCAGCATGGAGCTGGCCTCCTGAATGTAAAAAAGTCCGCTCAAGTGTTCTGCAGTACTGCCCAGCGGCAGGGAATCTTCGTCATCTCGCTCGATCCAGAACCCTTCTTCGCACCATGGCACCGGCGTAAGCTGCCAGCGGTAGGGCGACACCAGAGCAAGAAATTCGGTCACGCTGATTTTAAGCGTATTGACGCGGATGCTGCGACGCAGAGGACGCTGGCAGGCAGCGACGAAATCATCGAAGGACAGATGAGCAGGAAGGGCCTCGCGCATTTGCGCCAGGAAAAGTTCAGGAAGAAAAACGGAGTTTTGAGCCACGGGCACACCACAGGGAAACATTCAGGCGCGCAGTGTAACATAAAGGCTCCGGTGCGTTGACACCGGAGCCGTTGAGATTAGCGCGGCAGGGCGGTTCCCCACTCGCGCCACTCTTTCGGTTCGCTTTCGAGCAGAAGGAAGTGTTTCCCCGGCTGCGCTTTTGGCGCCAGCGGCGTGCCCGGCGGCGTCGCAAAGGCGATACCGCCGCGAATGAACTGGTTGAAGGTACCGGTTTTCACCACGCCGCCCGTAAGACCAAAGTCCAGCGAATAGCCGGAGGCGAGCCAGAACACCGAGTTGTTACGAACCAGGTGCTGGTATCGCTCGCTGATGCGCAGGCCGACCATCACGCGGTCAGACAGCGTGCCCAGCGTCAGGCCCGTCACCGTACCCACTTCGATACCGCGGAACAGCACCGGGGTACCGATGGCAAGACCGCCCGCTTCAGGCACTTCCACCACAATGCTCAGACCGTCCAGATAGCGTGAATCGGTAATGGTGGCTTCCTGCAGTTCAAATTCGCGACGCGCGCTGCCGCGGCCCGGCTCAACGTTAATGTACGGCTGCAGAATGGTATCAAGATGCTCAACGCCTGCGGCGGAGATCTGCGGCGTGACCACGGAGAAGCGCGAGCCCGTACGGGCAAACGTCTGCACGTACTCCGGGTAGAGCACGGCGGTAGCCTGGACTTCATTCCGCGCGGTGATCAGCGTCAGCTTCTGGATCTGCCCGATATCAATTCCGAGATAGCGGATCGGCATACCTTCCGCCAGCTTACCGGCATCAAAGGCATGCAGCGTAATCTGTCCGCCCACGGCGCGCGCTGCGGTTTCGGAAGGGAAGAGGATGCGCTTGTCACCCTTACGCATATTGCCGCCTGCACCCGTCAGGTTATCGAAGCTAATCGCGCCACGCAGCGCGCGGGAGAGCGGGGAAGCCTGGACGGTTAATCCGCTGCCGTTAAGCTGAACCTTCGCACCGCCTTCCGCCCAGAATACGCTGTTTGGGGTCAGCAGCTTGCGGTATTCCGGCTTGATATGCAGTTCAATATCAAAGGCGTCCGCGCGAGGGCGCACGGTGATGACTTCGCCCACCTCAAACTTGCGGTAAAGCACGACGGAGCCCGCCTGCACATCCGGCAGCGTTTCGGCGCTCAGCGTCAGCGTTGTGGTAGGCATGTCGCTCAGGCTATTTTCAATCGCCTTGTCCAGATTGGCATACAGCGGATAGCTGTCGCGCAGCGGGCCTTTGTCGCCCGGCAGAATGCGGATCCCGCCGTTGACCCATTCGCTGGCGCTGGCCCCGAGGAATTCGACACCGTCCAGACCGACCTTAACGTCGACGCGGCTGTTGACGACAAACTTGCTGTCGCCGTGCACCAAATCGCTGTACTGCGGATCGATGGCCGCAGAGAAGGAGACCCCTTTCTCCGAGAGCTTACGCTCAAGCACCTGTCCAACCTGTACCCCGTGCAGGATGAGCGGCTGTCCGGCGTCAATGCCGTAACTTTCCGGGGCGGTGAGGGTGACCGTCAACACGCCAGGCTTTTGCAGAAGCGCTTTGTCCGCCGGGGCAATGACAAAATTATTGCTCGGCTGGCCTTCGCCCGGAATCAGCTCAAAGGTACTGCCGGTCAGCAGGCTGCTGATGCTGGCGTCGCTCAGGGAAAGTTTCGGGTTGCGCATCTCAATGCGCGTTTTCTCGCGCAGCAGATCGACGACGCTCGGGTCAACGGTCATTTCACCGGTAACCGACCCACCCGGGTTGAGCGTCATTTTCGTGAGCTGTCCCACCTCTAAGCCCTGGTACATCAACGGCGTCGAACCCGCTTTCAGGCCTTGAGCGCTGGGCAGCGCCAGCTTCACGATCACGCCGCGCTGGCTGTGGGCCAGGTCTGCATACAGCCCAAAGGTGTCGTCAGCGGTAGCGGGATTTGACCCTTCCGGAGAGTCGAAGGCAATAGCGCCGTTGACCAGCGCCGCCAGGCTTTCCAGCTTCACTTTGGCGCCGCTCAGACTCACGTCAGCATCCACGCCGGACACGTTCCAGAAGCGGCTGCCTTTTTTCACCAGGTTGGTAAAGCGGCGCTCAATCAGCACGTCGATGGTGACGCCCTGTTTATTCGGGTTAATCGCGTAATCGTATACCCGGCCTACCGGAATTTTACGGAAGTAGACGAGCGAACCGCTGTTCAGGGAGCCGAGGTCCGGTGCCTGAAGATGGATCATCAAATCCCCGTTATTGAGGCGGTATTTGGGCTGCGTATCCAGCGCGACAAAGTGATCCTGTGGCTCACCCTTGCCCGGCATCATGCCGATATAGTTACCGCCCACCAGCGCGTCCAGCCCGGAAACACCTGCCAGCGAGGCTTTAGGCGTAACCAGCCAGAACTGCGTTTCGCTGCGTAAGGCGTCCTGCATGTCAGATTTTATGCTGACGCGCACCTGAATTTTGTTCAGACCTTTTCCCAGCGAGATGTCCTGAACCGTGCCGACTTCGACCCCCTGGAAGCGAACGGGGGTCCGCCCGGCGACGATGCCGTCGGCGGTCTGGAAATCAATGGTGACGGTACTTCCGCGATCCTCATAGCTCGTCCAGATAAGCCATCCTGCAATCAATAATGCGATAACAGGCAGCAGCCAGAATGGCGAAATGCGGCGTTTAGTTTTAATTCTCGCTTCAGTCGGCGAAGCGGGCGTTTCCTGACTCATGTGCGTCCCAAAGTAAGCGGCTGTCCAGCCATTCCACTGCAAGAATAGTCAATATCACCGCAGAGCCGAAATAAAAAGCTGCGGGTCCCATTGTAAAAGCAAGTAACTGATCGCGGTTAATGAGCGACATCATCAACGAAATCACGAACAAATCCAACATCGACCAGCGGCCAATCCAGGTCACAAAGCGCAGGAGCAGGATACGGGTGCGTAGCCCCTGTTCGCATTTGAAGTGAATGCTGATGAGCAGCGTAAACATCACCACCACCTTGGTGAACGGCACCAGGATACTGGCGATGAAGACAATTGCCGCCACCCCAACGTTGCTGTGGGCGAGGGAGATAATTCCGGAAAGGATAGTATCTTCCTGGCGAGCGCCGTTCACGTATATCACCGAAATCGGCAGCAGGTTAGCCGGGATCAGAAATACCAAAGAGGCAATCAGCGCGGACCAACACTTTTGCATGCTGTTGTTGCGTCGAAACCTCAACGGAATATGGCAGCGCGGGCAGCGTCCGCGCGCGTCGGGCAGCCCGGTGTAGTGGCACCCCAGGCAGACGCGCAGGTTTTCATCCGGCCGCGTCGCCGGGCGCTGCGGGTAAAACCGCTCCCAGAGCTGTTCCACATTGAGATGAATTAGGGTCAGGATGCTCAGCAGCACCAGAGAGATAAAGGCAAAAAGGCCAATGCCGGGCTGTAAAAAAGCATAGTCCTGGACTTTGATTGACGCGACCCCCACGCCAACCAGATAGATGTCCAGCATCACCCACTCTTTCAGCTTGTCCAGCATCAGCAGAACGGGGCGCAGGTTCATCCCGAGGATATTGCCAAACCATAAATAGGCAATCGCCGCGACCAGCACCAGCGGCGCGCCGACGGTGCAGAAAAGGACCATGGCCGCGGTGAGCGGATCGCCCTGACGCGTCATCTGCCAGATACCCTGCAGCACGTTAGCATCGATACGGACGCCAAGAAGATAGAGTTTCAGCAGCGGCTCGCTCCATGCAAAGGGCATGAGCAGCAGCATGGTCACCGCCATGGCCGCAAGGCGCGTTAAAGACCAGTCGCGTCCGTCACGGATTTTGGCGTTGCAGCGAGGGCAAAAGGCGCTTTGGTGCGATTTCATCTTCGGCAACATAAAAAGCGTATCGCACTGCGGGCAACGCTGATAATGTGCACGAGGCAATGCGTCGCTCACCGTATGGACGGTGATCTTTTTTGTCGGCGTAATCTTGTGTGTTTTTAAGGCCATCGGCTGCGCACGAAAAAGTATAGTTAGAAGTTATATTAACTCATGAATGGATTCATCTTGAGCATGAGCGCATTTAATGCTTATTTTAATAGGCTAAGCAGTCAATGTGTAAGACAACTAAGTGATTGAATAATGAACAAAACAGAATTCTACGCGGATCTTAACCGCGATTTTAAGGCATTGATAGCGGGTGAGACCAGCTTCTTAGCCACTCTGGCAAATACAAGTGCGTTACTGTTTGAACGTCTGTCCGGTGTGAACTGGGCCGGTTTTTACCTTCTTGAAGGTGAAACGCTGGTGCTCGGGCCATTCCAGGGCAAAATTGCCTGTGTGCGTATTCCCGTCGGACGCGGCGTGTGCGGCACGGCGGTCGCCACGCGTGAGGTTCAGCGCGTAGAAGATGTCCACGCCTTTGATGGTCACATTGCCTGCGATGCGTCCAGCAATTCTGAAATCGTACTGCCGCTGGTGGTGAAAAATCAGATTATTGGCGTGCTGGACATCGACAGTACGGTCTTCAGCCGCTTTACAACCGAGGACGAGCAGGGGCTGCGCGAACTGGTTGCGAACCTGGAAAAGGTACTGGCAGCAACCGATTATCACAAATTCTTTGCGAGCGTCGCAGGATAATCAACGGATAACGTAGCATTTACTGATAGCGTCATTATAATGTCGCCTGTTCATGCCTGCGCTTGTTGGCAACGTCCGTTGTAATCAGGAAATTTCATGGAAAATCAACCTAAGTTGAATAGCAGTAAAGAAGTTATCGCATTTCTGGCCGAGCGTTTCCCACAGTGCTTCAGCGCTGAAGGTGAAGCTCGCCCCCTGAAGGTCGGTATCTTTCAGGATTTGGTCGCGCGTGTTGAAGGTGAGATGAACCTCAGCAAAACTCAACTTCGCTCCGCCTTACGTCTTTATACCTCAAGCTGGCGTTACCTGTACGGTATCAAAGCAGGCGCAACCCGTGTCGATCTTGACGGCAACCCTTGCGGTGAGCTGGATGAGCAGCACGTAGAGCACGCCCGCAAGCAGCTTGAAGAAGCCAAAGCGCGCGTTCAGGCACAGCGTGCTGAGCAGCAGGCGAAAAAACGCGAAGCCGCAGCGGCAAACGGTCAGGAAGACGCGCCTCGTCGCGAGCGTAAACCGCGTCCTGCACCGCGTCGTAATGAAAATAACGACCGCAAACCGCGTGCTGACAAACCCGCAGCGAAAGCCCCGCGTGCGCCGCGTGAAGAGCAGCGCCATACCCCTGTTTCTGATATCAACGCGCTGAGCGTAGGTCAGGCGCTGAAGGTTAAAGCGGGCAACAACGCGATGGACGCCACCGTACTGGAAATCACCAAAGATGGCGTTCGTGTACAGCTGACTTCTGGTATGTCAATGATTGTACGCGCAGAACACTTGTTGTTCTGAAACGGAGGCCAAGCCTGGCATGAACACTTTTTTTAAGCTCACCGCGCTGGCGGGTCTGTTTGCTATAACAGGCCACGCTTTCGCAGTGGACGATATCACGCGTGTTGATCAAATTCCGGTACTTAAGGAAGAGACGCAGCACGCGACGGTGAGTGAACGTGTGACGTCACGTTTCACCCGTTCGCACTATCGTCAGTTCGATCTCGATCAGGCCTTTTCGGCCAAAATCTTTGACCGCTATCTGAACTTGCTGGATTACAGCCATAACGTACTGCTCGCCAGCGATGTCGAGCAGTTCGCAAAACGCAAATCCGACGTAGGCGACGAGTTGCGTTCCGGCAAGCTGGATCTGTTCTACGATCTGTACAATTTATCGCAAAAGCGTCGTTTTGAACGTTATCAATACGCGCTGAAAGTGCTGGAACGTCCTATGGACTTCACCGGCAACGACACCTTTAATCTGGACCGCAGCAAAGCGCCCTGGCCGAAAGATGAAGCCGAGCTGAATGCTCTGTGGGACGGAAAGGTCAAATACGACGAACTGAGCCTCAAGCTCACCGGCAAAGACGAGAAAGAAATTCGTGAGACGTTGAACCGTCGTTACAAATTCGCTATCCGTCGCCTGGCGCAGACCAACAGTGAAGATGTCTTCTCACTGGCAATGACCGCGTTCGCCCACGAAATTGACCCACATACTAACTATCTCTCTCCGCGCAATACCGAGCAGTTCAATACTGAAATGAGCCTGTCTCTGGAAGGTATCGGCGCGGTGCTGCAGATGGACGATGATTATACCGTGATCAACTCCATGGTTGCCGGTGGTCCTGCATCCAAAAGCAAAGCGATTAGCGTTGGCGATCGCATTGTGGGCGTGGGTCAAACCGGACAGAACATGGTGGATGTGATCGGCTGGCGTCTCGATGACGTCGTTGCGCTGATCAAAGGGCCGAAAGGCAGCAAGGTTCGACTGGAAATCCTGCCTGCCGGTAAAGGCACCAAAACCCGCATCATTACCCTGACCCGCGAACGCATCCGTCTGGAAGACCGCGCGGTGAAAATGTCGGTGAAAACCGTGGGTAAAGAGAAGGTGGGTGTGCTGGATATCCCTGGCTTCTACGTTGGCCTGACGGATGATGTAAAAGTCCAGCTGCAGAAGCTTGAGAAGCAGAACGTCAGCAGCGTGATCATCGATCTGCGCAGCAATGGCGGTGGGGCGCTTACCGAAGCGGTTTCCCTGTCTGGCCTGTTTATCCCGTCTGGCCCGGTCGTACAGGTCCGTGATAACAACGGCAAAGTGCGTGAAGATGCCGATACCGATGGCGTGGTTTATTACAAAGGCCCGCTGGTGGTGCTGGTCGATCGCTTCAGTGCTTCAGCATCTGAAATCTTTGCTGCCGCAATGCAGGATTATGGCCGTGCGCTGATCGTCGGTGAACCGACCTTTGGTAAAGGCACCGTTCAGCAGTACCGTTCGCTGAACCGGATTTACGACCAGATGCTGCGTCCGGAATGGCCTGCTCTGGGCTCCGTACAGTACACCATTCAGAAGTTCTATCGCGTGAACGGTGGCAGTACGCAGCGTAAGGGCGTCACGCCGGATATCATGATGCCGACGGGCACTGAAGAGACGGAAACGGGCGAGAAGTTTGAGGATAACGCGCTGCCGTGGGATAGCATCAATGCCGCGACGTTTGTGAAGTCTGGCGACATGACGCAGTTCGGCCCTGATTTGCTGAAAAAGCATAACGAGCGTATCGCGAAGGATCCTGAATTCCAGTACATCGTGAAGGACATTGCGCGTTTCAATGCCCTGAAGGAAAAACGGAGTATTGTTTCTCTTAACTACGCTCAGCGTGAGAAAGAGAACAACGAAGACGACGCAACGCGTCTGGCGCGTATCAACGATCGCTTCAAGCGTGAAGGCAAGCCTCTGCTCAAAAAACTGGACGATCTGCCGAAAGATTACCAGGAGCCCGATCCGTACCTGGACGAGACGGTGCATATCGCTCTCGACCTGGCAACGCTCGAAAAAGATAAGCCAGCCGTGCAGCCCGCACCGGCGAAATAAACCCCTGACAGGCACAAGAAATTGTGCCTGTTTTTTTTAGTTCTGCATCCTCTCGTCAATCTGAATTTCAATTGTGTAAAGTTGTGTCTTTCTGGTGACTTACGCACGTCGAATCCTTGAAAATAACCGCAATACCCATACGATGTGGGTAATCGCATAGTGCGTTTTGTTAAACTGAGGTTAAAAGAAAATTATGATGCGAATCGCGCTCTTCCTGCTCACCAACCTGGCGGTTATGGTGGTTTTCGGGCTGGTGCTAAGCCTGACGGGAATTCAGTCGAGCAGCGTTCAGGGTCTGTTGATTATGGCGCTGCTGTTTGGTTTTGGCGGCTCATTCATCTCTCTGCTGATGTCCAAATGGATGGCACTGAAATCAGTCGGCGGAGAGGTTATTGAACAGCCGCGTAATGATATGGAACGCTGGCTGATGAATACGGTTGCTCAGCAATCTCAGCAGGCCGGGATCGCTATGCCGCAGGTTGCTATCTATCATGCGCCGGATATCAACGCTTTCGCAACAGGCGCACGCCGTGACGCATCGCTGGTTGCGGTCAGCACCGGGTTGCTGCAGAACATGAGCCGTGATGAAGCCGAAGCGGTAATTGCTCACGAAATCAGCCACATCGCCAACGGTGATATGGTCACCATGACCCTGATCCAGGGCGTAGTTAACACCTTCGTGATCTTCATTTCCCGTATCCTGGCGCAGATTGCGGCTGGCTTTATGGGCGGCAACCGTGATGAAGGCGAAGAGAGCAACGGCAACCCGCTGATCTATTTTGCGGTGTCAATGGTGCTGGAACTGGTGTTCGGCATCCTGGCAAGCATCATCACCATGTGGTTCTCCCGTCACCGTGAATTCCACGCCGACGCGGGCTCCGCGAAGCTTGTAGGCCGTGAGAAGATGATCGCTGCGCTGCAGCGTCTGAAAACCAGCTACGAGCCGCAGGAAGCATCCAGCATGATGGCATTCTGCATCAACGGTAAGTCGAAATCGCTGAGCGAGCTGTTTATGTCGCACCCGCCGCTGGATAAGCGTATTGAAGCGCTGCGTAACGGTGAATACCTGAAGTAACGCGTATGCGTCAAATGAAGCCGGGCGGAGAAACTCACCGCCCGGTTTTTTTATGCCTGAACGCGGGGCTGCGTCACGCGAAGCCCGCTGATGATGGCCGCGACGGTGGCCAGGGCTCCAGCGGTAAATAGCGCGACATGGGTTGCATTCTGCCCCGCAAGGTTAAACATCAATGCCACCAGTGCGGCACCGGTGCTTTGTCCTAACAGCCGGGCGGTACCCAGCATGCCGCTGGCCCCGCCGCTGCGATGGCGCGGCGCCGAGGTAATAATGGTGTGGTTGTTGGGGGACTGGAACAAACCGAAGCCAGCGCCGCACAAAATCATTCGCCAGATAATGTCCACGTCGCCTGGCGAGGCGGGAAGCAATGCCAGCGCGAATAGCCCGATAGCCATTACCACCAGCCCAATGCCCCCCAGCAGTCCGGCATGCACACGCTCAATCAGATACCCTGCCAGCGGCGCCATCACCATTGTGGCCAGCGGCCAGGGCGTGAGCAGCAGCCCGGTTTCCACCTCGGTACGACCAATCACGCTCTGTAAAAAGAAGGGAAGAGAAACCAGCGCCAGCATCTGGGCGCAAAAAGAGCAGATTGAGGTACAGATTGAAAGCGAGAACAACGGGATGCGTAACAGATCAACCGGCAGCAGCGGCACTGGCAGGGCCAGCTGGCGTCGCACGAAGAAAAAGCCGATCGCCAGCATTGCGACGACTTCGGCAGCAATTAACGTTATCGACTGCCCCTGCGCAAAGCCGCTCAGCGCGGTGATAAGCAGGCCAAACGTCAGGGCATTCATCACGGCGCTTGGCAGATCGAAACGTGGCATGGTGCTTTTGGGACCATTCGCCGGCAGATAGCGTAGCGCGAAAAGGAGGGCCACGACGCCCAGCGGTACGTTAATCGCAAACAGCCATTGCCATGACGCGACGGATAAAATCGCCGCGGCAATCGTCGGCCCGGCGGCCGATGAAACCGCGACGATAAACGAGTTAATCCCCATGCCGCGCCCAAGGTGGCGCTGCGGGTAGATGAGCCGAATCAGGGCCGTATTCACGCTCATCAGCGCTGCGCCGCCAAAACCTTGCGCGATACGCGCCAGCGTCAGGGTATGCAATGAATCGGAAAGGGCGCAGAAGAGGGACGTCAGCGTAAAGACCGCCAGGCCGCACTGGTAGACCCGACGGTAGCCAAACATATCCCCAAGAAAGGAAAACGAGAGCAGTGAAACCACAATGGCAATCTGATAGGCATTAACGATCCAGATTGAACTGGCCGGGGAGGCGTGGAGGTCGCTGGCGATGGTCGGAAGGGCGACGTTGGCGATAGCGCCATCAAGCACTGCCATCGAAATACCGATGATAATGGTGGCGATTGCCCCGTACCGCTGCGGTAAGGGCAAGCCATCAGAAGGTTTTTTTTCCATGGGAGATGAAAGGCTCAACGTGAAATTATTCTCAGAGTAACTATTTTAGCATCGTTAATTCGGTTTTATGTCGCAGATTTGTAACGAAGTAAACGCAGAACGATTGCAGGGAACATGACTCGAATTTATAATAAAAACCAGTTCTGATTTTTATAAAACACTCTCCATGAGGTGATAAATGGCAATTGCAGATTTGGATAAGCAGCCAGATTCTGTTTCTTCCGTGCTGAAGGTGTTTGGCATCTTGCAGGCGCTCGGAGAAGAGCGTGAAATTGGTATTACAGAGTTGTCTCAGCGCGTGATGATGTCGAAAAGCACCGTTTATCGCTTTTTGCAAACCATGAAGTCGTTGGGGTATGTCGCTCAGGAAGGCGAGTCTGAAAAGTACTCGCTGACGCTAAAACTGTTCGAACTGGGCGCCCGCGCGCTGCAGAACGTCGACCTTATCCGCAGTGCGGATATTCAGATGCGTGAACTCTCTCGCCTGACGAAAGAGACGGTGCACCTGGGCGCGCTGGATGAAGACAGCATTGTTTATATTCACAAAATTGACTCCATGTACAATCTGCGCATGTATTCGCGCATTGGTCGTCGCAACCCGCTGTACAGTACCGCTATTGGTAAAGTACTGCTGGCCTGGCGTGACCGCGAAGAGGTGAAGCAGATCCTCGAAGGCGTTGAATATAAACGCAGTACCGACCGTACCATCACCAGCACAGAAGAATTATTAACCGTGCTGGATACCGTGCGTGAGCAGGGTTACGGTGAAGATAATGAAGAGCAGGAAGAGGGCCTGCGCTGCATCGGCGTACCGGTATTTGACCGCTTCGGCGTTGTCATTGCAGGCCTGAGCATCTCGTTCCCGACGCTGCGCTTCTCGGAAGAGCGTTTACACGAGTACGTCGCGATCCTGCATACCGCAGCGCGTAAAATCTCCGAGCAGATGGGCTATAACGAGTATCCCTTTTAAACACTGTTTAGAATAAAAAACGCCGCAATGATTGCGGCGTTTTTTTGCGAACGGGTTTAGCGGGTGATTATCCGTTATCAATCACAACGGATGTCTTACGCAGCACCGGACAGTTGGTTAACCCGATAATCCCGCTGTCTGAATGCAGATACTGGGCGGTACTCATGCCCTGGGCAGTGAGGTACTTACACTGAATGCCTAATCCTGCAGCGTTTTGCGTGCTTCCCACAAGCACGCCATAGCCGGTTAACAGCAGGCCAATCCAAATAATGGCCAGCGCAATAATAGTTCGAATGACGTAATGCATCATTGCCTCTTTCTCTTTGTTGTCATGGGGTAAGCGTAACGGGTTTACCCTGTGAAACAAGTGCACGATTCCGAAAAGAACTGGATGAGGGTACAGTTAGCCCCTGTTTAAGATAACCGTGATAACCTGGTTGCATCAGGTCAAAAGGCGGAGTGTGGAGTGAAAAAAATACGCTGGGTACTTCTGGTTATCGTACTGATAGCATGCGTGGCGCTGTGGACGCAGACGATCAATGTGATGTGCGATCAGGATGTACAGTTCTTTAGCGGCATTTGTGCAATCAATAAGTTTATCCCCTGGTAGAACGCATTTTCCTCCGGGGTGATGCCCTTCTCGCGCACCAGTGGTAAAATAGCGTTTTTATTGAGGTGGTGAAATGGGTGAGTTAGTTAATTCGGGGCTGCTTAGCATGGCATCCCTGGTGGTCTCGTTGGTTATCCTGGTCGTCGGTTTGGTGTTGTGGTTCTTTGTTAATCGCGCCAGTTCCCGTACTAATGAACAGATCGAACTGTTGGAGGCGCTGCTGGACCAGCAGAAACGTCAGAATGCGCTCCTGCGCCGTCTGTGCGAGGCCAACGAGCCGGAAGAGAAAGTAACGCCAAAAGAACCGGTCGTTGAAAACAAAGAAGACGAAGACGATTTCATTCGCCTGGTGGCAGAGCGCTAGTCCACCCAGATTTTTGATGGCGGTTATCACGCCCTCTGGCTTCTCATTAAGGTGGGAGAGTCGGGGGGCGAACCTTTCGTTAAGCCCGTTCAGGCGCTAACGCACGTGCTAAATAATTTAGCATCAGTTAATCATTCATTCAGCTCACTGAAAACTGGTGAATATTTATCCTTTAAACACCGCACCGTTTTGTTGCATATATTCTGTATTTAAACCCGTTAACGCGCGTTTTATTTTTATCGAAACGTTTTGCTTGCCTTCTTTTGAAGCGAAGTCATAAAAATTTCATTATTTTAGTGCAGAGTGGTGTTTATTAAACGGTGAATTTTAATACAGTTTGCAGCGGGCGTTTTGGCGGCATATTTACATTGTGGGATACCGTTGCGTTGCAATGATTTCAGCATAAGTTTTCACAATTTGTTCTAACTCAATCATTGTATTCAAGAATCTTTACTTTGTGAGTGGACGCTTTGAAATGATTGAGCTATGGTAAAAATGTCTTAGATTACAGGGGGTGTGGAGACGACCTCCGGCTGCGACAACTTGTATTGTTTCCTTTAGCGGCACGCATATTTTTGCACAGTGCCGCGAGGTAGCGACAGAATGTGTGCGGCGGATCGAGACACGTTTAAAAATGGCTTGCCATATTAAACGTTGTATGTGATAACACGGTTTGGGTCAAACGAGGTACAGTTCTGTTTATGTGTGGCATTTTCAGTAAAGAAGTCCTGAGTAAACACGTTGTCGTTGAATACCGCTTCTCTGCCGAACCTTATATTAGTGCCTCATGCAGTAATGTCTCAGTTTTATCTCAGTCAAGCCTGCGGGCTAAGAAAACACTCTAAGGAATTTTGCAAATGGCAAAGATTAAAGGTCAAGTTAAGTGGTTCAACGAGTCTAAAGGTTTTGGTTTCATTACTCCTGCTGACGGCAGCAAAGACGTGTTCGTACACTTCTCTGCAATCCAGGGTAACGGCTTCAAAACTCTGGCTGAAGGCCAGAACGTTGAGTTCGAAATTCAGGACGGCCAGAAAGGCCCAGCTGCAGTTAACGTAACTGCTATCTGATCGAACCACTGCTGACTGAAGTGCTTTGCACTTCGATCTCAGATATAAAGCCTCGCACATGCGGGGCTTTTTTATTCTCTTATCTTTCAAATTATTACCAATCATCCTCTTGTTAGTAACTTGTTGCAAAGCTACGAGGTTATTAGCATTGTTTTTCCACCAGGCTGTCGGCTTTTCCCGTTAAATCAGGGCGTTGTTTAACTGTCCTGGGGTTCAGGTGAAAAAGAAAACGATAATGACCACCGGAAACTTTACTCCGGCACGTTTTGCTCTGCTGTGTCTTGCCATCTTTTGTAGTCTCGCTTTCCTGCTTGGTCGCGTTGCCTGGCTGCAAATCATCAAGCCCGACAATCTGGTTAAGCAGGAGGATATGCGCTCCCTGCGGGAAGTGGCTATTGACGCCCCGCGCGGCATGATTGTTGACAGGCAGGGCAGGCCGCTTGCCGTCAGCGTCCCCGTTCGCGCCGTCTGGGCCGATCCTAAAACGGTACTGGCGAAAGGCGGAGTAGGGTTTGACGATCGCTGGCAGGCGCTGGCGAACGCGCTGCATATTTCCCTCGGCACGCTTGCGTCGCGAATTAACGGCAATCCTCAGGGACGGTTCATCTATCTGGCGCGCCAGGTGGACCCCGCGCAGGCGCAGTGGATCGACAAACTCAATTTGCCGGGGATTAACCTTCGCGATGAGTCCAGGCGCTTTTATCCGGCCGGGCACGTAGCCGCAAACCTGATTGGCTTTACCAACATTGACGGCCAGGGCATAGAGGGCGTTGAGAAAAGCTTCAATAGCCAGCTGACGGGCAAGTCAGGGGTAAGGCAGGTGCGTGAGGATCGCTATGGGCACGTGGTCGAAAATCTGACCGAAGTGGCACCGGTGCCTGCGCATAACATTCAGCTCAGCATCGACGAGCGCCTGCAGACCATTACCGAAGATGCGCTTGATAACGCGGTGGCCTGGAACAAAGCCGAGTCGGGTGCGTCTGTGCTGATTAACATTCAAACGGGCGAAATTCTGGCGATGGCGAATTTCCCTGACTTCAACCCCAACAACCGGGAAGGGGCAACGCTGAATGATTTCCGCAATCGCGCCATTAGCGACACCTTCGAGCCGGGGTCTACCGTAAAACCCCTGGTACTGATGACCGCCCTTCAGCAGGGGCTGGTCCAGCCGGACAGCGTCATTGACACCCATCCCTACACGTTGGACGGGCACCGGATCCGCGACGTAGGCTACTACCCGGAGCTCACCATGACCGGGATCCTGCAAAAATCCAGCGATACGGGCGTGTCCCGCCTGTCGCTGGCAATGCCCATTCAGCGCCTGCTGGACACCTATAAGAACTTCGGCTTCGGGACCAGCACCGGGCTTGGACTAACGGGCGAGAGCGCCGGGCTACTGCCACAGCGTAAATTCTGGAGCCAGCTCGACCGCGCGACCTTTGCCTTCGGTTACGGCCTGATGGTGACGCCATTACAGCTGGCGCATGTCTACGCCACCATAGGCAGCTACGGGCTGGAGCGTCCTCTGTCGATCACGCGCATTGACCCCCCGGTCATTGGCAAACGTGTCATGCCAGAGGAGATTGCCCACGAGGTGGAGCACATGATGGAGAGCGTGGCGTTACCTGGAGGCGGGGGCGTTAAGGCCGCCGTGCGTGATTATCGCGTGGCGGTAAAAACCGGAACGGCTAAAAAAATCGATGATAAGGGACAATACGTCGATAAATATGTCGCCTATACCGCAGGTGTCGCACCCGCCAGCGATCCGCGTTTTGCGCTGGTGGTGGTCATCAACGAGCCGCAAAACGGCGCGTATTACGGCGGCGCTGTCTCTGCGCCCGTATTTAGCGAGATTATGGGTAACGTACTGCGTCTTGAAAACGTGAAGCCTGACGGCCTGGCGGCAGATTCTGACCACCTGATCGTGATGCGATAAGCCAGGCGTTTATAACCCGTGCGAATAGCGTTACACTTCGCACTTTGGTTTATGCCCCGGAGTCGCCATGTCCTTCAGCTGTCCTCTTTGCCACGCGCGCTTAACGCGCTCTGATAAAAGCTTTATCTGTCCGCAGGGACATCAGTTTGATATGGCGAAAGAAGGGTATGTGAATCTGCTTCCCGTGCAGCACAAGCGCTCCCGCGATCCGGGGGACAGCGCGGAAATGATGCAGGCACGCCGCGCGTTTCTGGACGCCGGACATTATCAGCCCTTGAGAGATACCGTCGCGGCGGTTCTGGGTGAAAAACTCACGGACAACGCTACGGGTATGCTTGATATTGGCTGCGGAGAAGGTTACTACACCGCAACCTTTGCCGAAATTGCCCGCGAGAAGGGAGCAGAAACCTTTGGCCTGGATGTGTCGAAAGTGGCGATACGCGCGGCGGCAAAACGCTATTCCTCGGTTACGTTCTGCGTAGCGTCCAGCCACAGGCTACCGTTTGACGATGCCAGCATGGATGCCGTGGTGCGCATTTATGCGCCCTGCAAGGCCGACGAGCTGGCTCGGGTGGTGAAACCGGGGGGATGGGTCATCACCGTCACGCCAGGTCCGCGTCATCTGATGGAGCTAAAAGGACTGATCTACGACGACGTGCGTCTGCATGCGCCACACTCGGAGCAGCTGGCGGGTTTTACGCTGAAGCAGGAGCAGTCGGTGGCGTATGAGATGAGGCTTAAAGGGGATGAGGCCGTGGCGCTTCTGCAAATGACGCCGTTTGCATGGCGAGCAAAACCAGAGGTGTGGGAAACGCTAGCGGCGCAGTCAGAATTTCGCTGCCAGACGGATTTTAGTATCCACTGCTGGCAGCGCGAGGATTAACCGGCGAAGTGTGCCCAGAGGATTTGGGCACCAATGCCGATCAGCACAATACCGCCCAGGATTTCGGCTCGCTTACCCAACAGCGGGCCGATAAACCGACCGACCATCATTCCCAGCGTTGACATAATCAGCGTCGCGCAGCCAATCGCCAGCGCGGTGGCAATGATATTGACCTGCAAAAATGCCAGACCGACCCCGACCGCCATTGCGTCAAGGCTGGTGGCAATCGCCGTAGTGACCAGCAGCCAGAAGCCGTGACGGTGCAACGGCGCTTCTTCTTCATCGCTATTACCGCGAAAACCTTCTATCACCATTCGCCCGCCGAGGAACACCAGCAGTACGAACGCAATCCAGTGGTTCCATTCAAGAACAAACTGGCTGGCAAGCATGCCAAGACCCCAACCGAGAAGCGGCGTCAGCGTTTCGATAGCGCCAAAAATGAGGCCAGTGCGGAGTGCTTCAGAAAATTTAGGTTTGTGGAGCGTGGCGCCTTTTCCGATGGAGGCAGCAAATGCGTCCATGGACATGCCAAAAGCGAGAAGGATCGTAGCGGAGATATTCATAACAGCGTCCAGACCGGGGATATCCATATGACACATCACTGCCCCCAGTAAACAGCAGTTGATGTATCTATGGTCTCGCCTGATCACGATGCACACTGAATGTGCTGAAAGCGATCCGTACGTGCCACGTTTTTCAACGAGTATGTTGACACGTACATTTCCTGAAAACAGGAAATCGGCTACTCCCCAACGACGGGCGCAACCTTAACATATTTTGAGAATATAAAACAACAACAGGGGCGTATTAATTTATTAACTTGTTGATAACGATTTTCATTTAGGTTTAAGCGTAAAGATATCGTTAATAAATATAAGTGAAAAATTAAAGCGGATATAGCTTTGGCTATATTGTTTCCATGACAATATTACACAATATAGCCAGTGCTATATATCTAACTCACTGAACTTTAACGAGTAGTTTGTATATGCTTTCCAGATCTTCAATATTCTTGACCCGGATGAGAAGGCGGCGTTGTTCTAATTGCATCACCAGGACGCCATCTTCCGATAAATTCATCTCTTTAATGCGGTTATATTCTATCCATACATTGGCGAAGAAAAACCCACGCTGTTTAAAGATGATTTTCGGGGTACGGATCCAGAACAGGTAAATGGCCATTAATGCCAGCGCACATAATAACCATGTGGTTAATATTGCACCGTGGCCGGTCACGTTGTTGTAAATAAGGATGGCGACAAGGCCCGCAAAGATAAACGCATCCACGCGTCCTCGGCGCAGGAGGGGGAGAGAGAGTAGCGTCTCGCCGTGGCGGCGGGGCATGATGAACTCGTCATAGATCGCGTAAGCCAGAAGGGCAACAACAAATAAAATTAGTACGATGTCCGTGACAGTCATTCATCCTCCAGATAAAAAAAACCGGGGGCAAGCCCCCGGTACAGTACTGATGTATTACAGGCCCAGCAGGCCGATTGCGTAGCCAACGATACCGATGACGAAGAAGCCAACGATGATCCACAGCGCGTTCACTTTCTTACGCAGCAGCCACATGCAGGCGAAGGTCAGCAGCAGTGGCACCAGGCCAGGCATCAGCTGGTCCAGGATGGTCTGCACGGTGGTCACGCGCGTTTGTCCATCCTGACCGGTGATGGTTGACACCACCAGCGGGATGTTCACGTGTGTCCACTTGTTCACCAGTGCCCCCATGACAAACAGGCCGAGGATTGACGCCCCCTCGGTCAGTTTCTGCAGGAAGCCGCCGCCCATATCCTGAACGATATCAACACCTTTTTTGTACCCGTACGCCACGCCGTAATAACGGGTCAGCAGACGCACCGCATTGAACAGGATGAAGAACAGCAGAGGGCCGAGCAGGCTGCCGCTCATGGCGATACCCGCGCCCAGCGCCGCGAAGACCGGACGCACGGTTCCCCAGAAGATCGGGTCACCAACGCCCGCCAATGGGCCCATCAGACCGACTTTGATACCGTTGATGGCGCCATCGTCGATCTCTGCGCCGTTAGCGCGCTGCTCTTCCATCGCCAGCGTAACGCCCAGAACCGGAGCGGCTACGTAAGGATGGGTGTTAAAGAATTCCAGGTGACGCTTAATCGCCTGACGACGCGCTTCGTTGTTTTCCGGATACAGGCGTTTGATCGCCGGTACCATGGAGAAGCAGAAGCCCAGCGCCTGCATACGTTCAAAGTTCCATGAACCCTGGAACAGGTTAGAACGAATGAACACGCCACGAATATCACCCGGAGTGAGTTTCTTCTCAGTGGTAGTTTTTGTCATATCAACCATTTCGCTCACCTGCTAGTCCAGTTCGTTATCGAGATCGTTTTTACCAGCTGCCTGCGCTGGAGCACCCGCGACGCGGTTATATTTCGGGCTCAGCTGGATGTAGAGAACTGCCATTACCGCGCCAATCACACCCAGCGCAACCAGGTTGAACTCAGTGAAAGCAGCGGTAACGAAGCCGAGGTAGAAGAACGGCATCAGGTAGCCTGCACGCATCATGTTGATGACCATTGCATAACCTACCACCACGATCATACCGCCCGCGATGTTCAGACCGCCGGTAACCACTTCTGGAATGGCGTTCAGCATGCTCTGTACTTCACTGGTACCGACAGAGATAGCAACGATAACCGCCGGGATTGCGATACGCATCGCCTGAAGGAACAGGGACGATACGTGTATCCAAGACAGGGCCGTGAGGTTGCCGTTTTCGGCCGCCTTATCTGCCGCGTGCTGGAAGGCAACGGTGATGGTACGAACGATGATGGTCAGTACCTGGCCTGCGGCTGCCAGTGGAATAGCAAGGGCAATACCGGCGCCGATGCTTTGGTGACCCGCAATAACCAGAACGGTCGAAATAATGGACGCCAGCGCGGCATCAGGCGCAACGGCCGCACCGATGTTCATCCAGCCAAGGGCGATCATTTCCAAAGTACCACCGATGATGATACCGGTTTTCATATCACCGAGAACGGCACCGATCAACGTACAGGCCACCAGAGGGCGGTGGAACTGAAATTCATCAAGTACGGATTCCATACCCGCAATACATGCGACGACGAACACCAGCACAATCTGAAGAGTGGTAATCTCCATTGTACTTCTCCTATTACATAAGCTTTATGTGAAAAACCGGCGCGGACTTATTTCCCCACCTTGCCGATCAAATCCATCATTTTCAGTCTCTGATCCGTGGAAACCTTACGGGCTTCCAGCTCAATACCGCGCGCATTCAGCTTGTTGAATGCCTCGATATCTTTCGCATCGACTGAAATCGCATTGTTGACCTGCGTCTTGCCCTGACGGAAAGCCATCCCGCCGATGTTAACGGAGGTGATTTTCACGCCGCCCTCAACAATGCGCTCGACGTCTGTCGGGTTTGTGAACAGGAGCATCACGCGCTCACCCGCATATTTCGGGTTGTTATAAACGCGGATCATCTTGGCGACGTCCACCACGTGCGCGGTCACGCCCGGCGGTGCCACCTGAGTCAGAAGGGTACTGCGCACCTTGTCGGCGGCGACGTCGTCGCTGACCACGATAATGCGCTTAACGTTGGTCTCTTTGGTCCAGCGTGTTGCCACCTGGCCGTGGATCAGACGGTCATCAATACGCGCGAGGCCAATAACCATGTAATCATTTGGCCCCATTGGTTTCGCTGGCGCGGCGGCTTTTGGCGCGGCAGCGGCCGGTGCAGGCTTCTCAACCGGCTGTGCTTTCAGCGCTTTCACGCCTTCGCGACCGGTTTCGACCGCCAGCGCGACCAGCTCATCGAAACCTGGGTTGTCGTCGCGCGCCATGAAGGTTTCCACCAGCATCGGGATATTTACCCCTGCGACAACTTCGTAATGCTCTTTATCGACGACAATGCGGCTGGCAGCATTGAACGGACTGCCACCCCACGTATCAACGAGAAACAGCACGCCTTTGCTGGTATCCAGCTTCTCAAGCTGAGCGTTGTATTTTTCTATCAGCGTCTCGGCATTTTCACCGGGAACGAAATCGATCCAGCCGACGTTTTCCTGCTCGCCCAACAGCATCTCTGCCGTTTTGAGTAACTGCTCTGCAGCCCAACCATGTGTGCCTATGACAATAGCAATGGTCACTTGCTACCTCCTTTTATTATCATTTATACGCCTGCCAGGCAGTCGTACTGAGAATCGTATTGGCGTACCGAATCGATTCAGATAAGGGTTAGAGTTCAATAAACTAAGACTTCCGCGATTTATTTTAGATAGTGAAAAAATAATTTATGTGATGAAGATCCGTAATTTAGCTACGCATTGCAGAATTTTCTGTAATGTAAAACACATGTGTTACAGAAGTTTGCAAAGGAACGTAAATCTTTGCTAAAAACCTGTTGTCTCTGATATGTTTAGCCTCCGTTTAATCGATCAGGAGTATAGGGCTACAGCCCACTATATGGACCGTCACCGACGTCAGTCATCTACAAGGCCATTTCGCGCCACTTTCACCGGCTATCCACGCCACGCATCGACTCTGTCATCCTTTGATTTGCCCAATTTGCTTGCGGCACCGTTTCGTCATTCCTTTAGCAGGAGCTTGTCATGGAATTCTTAATGGACCCGTCAATCTGGGTAGGATTGCTCACGCTGGTCGTACTTGAGATCGTTCTCGGTATTGATAACCTGGTGTTTATCGCCATCCTTGCGGATAAGCTGCCGCCAAAACAACGTGATAAAGCACGTTTGATTGGCCTCTCGCTGGCGCTGATTATGCGACTCGGGCTGCTCTCCGTTATCTCGTGGATGGTCACGCTGACCAAGCCGCTGTTCTCCGTTATGGACTACACCTTCTCCGGGCGTGATTTAATCATGCTTATCGGGGGTATATTCCTGCTCTTCAAAGCGACAACGGAGCTACACGAACGGCTTGAGAACCGTCAGCACGATGATGGTCACGGTAAGGGCTACGCCAGCTTCTGGGTTGTTGTCCTGCAGATTGTAGTGCTTGATGCGGTCTTCTCGCTGGATGCGGTCATTACTGCTGTAGGTATGGTGAACCACCTGCCGGTGATGATGGCGGCTGTTGTCATTGCCATGGCGGTCATGCTGCTGGCCTCGAAACCGCTGACGCGTTTCGTAAACCAACATCCGACGGTCGTTGTGCTGTGTCTGAGCTTCCTGTTGATGATTGGTCTGAGCCTGGTTGCAGAAGGCTTTGGCTTCCATATTCCGAAAGGCTACCTGTACGCCGCGATTGGCTTCTCGATTCTGATCGAGCTGTTCAACCAGATTGCGCGTCGTAACTTTATCAAGCAGCAGTCGAATCAGCCGCTGCGCGCCCGTACCGCAGATGCTATTTTGCGTCTGATGGGCGGCCGCCGTCAGGTTAACGTGCAGTCGGATAGCGAAAATCGTAACCCGGTTCCGGTGCCTGAAGGCGCGTTCGTTGAAGAAGAGCGCTACATGATTAACGGCGTGCTCTCGCTGGCCTCCCGCTCCCTGCGCGGAATTATGACCCCGCGCGGTGAAATCAGCTGGGTGGATGCCAACCTGAGCGTCGATGAAATTCGTCAGCAGCTGCTCTCTTCGCCACACAGCCTGTTCCCGGTATGTCGCGGCGAGCTGGATGAGATCATCGGCGTGGTGCGCGCGAAAGAGATGCTGGTGGCGCTGGAAGAGGGCGTCAACGTTGAAGCCATCGCCGCCGCTTCGCCTGCTATCGTGGTACCGGAAACGCTGGATGCTATCAACCTGCTTGGCGTCTTGCGCCGCGCACGCGGAAGCTTCGTTATCGTCACCAACGAGTTTGGCGTGGTGCAAGGCCTTGTGACGCCGCTGGACGTGCTGGAAGCGATCGCCGGTGAGTTCCCGGATGCGGATGAAACCCCGGAAATCGTTGCCGACGGTGACGGATGGCTGGTGAAGGGGGCGACCGATTTGCATGCGCTTTCCCATACGCTGGGGCTGGAAAACGTCATTAACGATGAAGAAGACATTGCCACCGTTGCCGGTCTGGTGATTTCGGTCAACGGTCAAATCCCGCGCGTCGGGGACGTTATCGAACTGCCGCCGCTGCACATTACGATTGTTGAAGCCAACGACTATCGCGTGGACATGGTGCGTATTGTTAAAGAGCAATCAGTGCACGACGAAGATGAGTAAATCGTCTTAACGCAGCGGCATTAAGGGCACAATGTGTCCGTTGTGATGCGCTGGCGGGGGAGAGCTCCCCGCCAGCCATACTGGAAAGTCCCGCAGCGGCATGGGCCGCGCAAAGAAAAATCCCTGCAGTATGGACACGCCGTGTCGGCGCAAATACAGTGACTGCTCCTCTGTTTCAACCCCTTCCGCAACCAGTTCGATATTCAGCCGCTGACCCAGCGCGATAATGATATCCGTCACCGTTGAGTTAACCGCATCCGTACCAATGGCGGTGGTGAAGGATTTATCGATTTTCAGCACGTCCGGGTGGAGCTTCTCGAGCCATGAAAGCGAGCTGTTTCCGGTGCCAAAGTCGTCAATGGCGAGCTTAACCCCTTTGCGGTGCAGCTCGCGAACAACCCGGTAATCCACGTCCAGCAGGGCATCACGCTCTGTCAGTTCAACGATCAGCTGCTGTACAGGGCTGGCGCTAAACCACGCGCGATTAAGATCCTGTATCAGTGTGGCGCGACGGAAGTGGCTGGCGGCAACGTTGATACCGATGTGAAAGCTGGAGCTAGCGGGAAAATAGCCTATCTGGCGTACGGTTTCGCTGATGACATAGCGGGTGAGCGGGACGATCAGGTTATGTTCCTCCGCCAGCGGAATAAACACGTCTGGCGAAATCCAGCCCTGGCGAGGATTATTCCAGCGCAGCAGGATCTCGACGCCGACGCAGTCCTGGGAGCGGGCGTTCATCAGCGGCTGACAAAAAAGCTCAAACTCACCTGCCGCGAGCCCCATGTTGATTTCCCACGTAAAGCTCATTCGCCGGGCGGTCGCAAGCCAGGCAATATAGCCCAGCAGTAAGCTCAGCATCAGTGCCAGCGGCAGCTGCGTGGGCAAATTCTTTAACGCCATCCTGCCGGGGCCGGGCCCGCTCACCGTAATGCTGAAAGGGTAATGCGTTGAGGCCTGGTGAAGACGTGAATCGCCGTCATCGAAGGTCATGATATCCGTCACCTGTTGGCCGTATCGCAGGAAATTATCCCCCACGGTCAGTACGACATCGGCGATCAGCGGCCGCTGCGGCTCAAGAATCATTTTGGTGATGAGGTCGATATTGACGATCTCCATCACCCCATCCTCGCCGTCTGGCGATACGGGATACCACTGGATGAGGATTGGGCTGCCTTTAAGCAGAGAGTGATCGGTGGACAAGAGCAGCTTAGGTTCTGCGGCGGGGAGATGTGGCTGTAAATTTTTGACTGGAACATCGCGGCTGCCGAAGATGCTCGAACAGAAAAGGATACCGTCTTTGACCAGAGCAATGGAGCGGACGGTTTGCAGGATCGCCGCCTGCTTACGCAGCAGGAGATGGGATTGTTGGCAGGGTTGTCCGACGAGCGGCTGCAGAACGTCAAGGCGATTTTCCAGCGAAAGGAGAATCTTATCAAGCGAACGTACGGTGTGGTTAGTAAAGTCGAGGATCCTTTCCTGATTTAAATTACGTTGTGAAATAAAGCGAATACCCAACGTCAGGACGAGCGTGACGAGCGCAACCGTCACACAGACGATAACGCGTTTTCGGCGATAGTCTTTGATGATCGTTTGTGCATTTTGCATGAACGGTCGCTCGGTAAGCTACCGGCCCCAAAAGCCGGACGCAACAGAGAAAGTGTAGTGGGGAATGCGTAATGAGACGAGACGTGAGGGGAAAATCGCCCATCCGTTGCAGATGGGCGAAAAGAAGTATTAGTCGCACTGCACCTTAATGGCCAGGCCGCCGCGCGAGGTTTCACGGTACTTCGCGTTCATGTCCTTGCCGGTTTCGTACATGGTCTCGATAACCTTATCCAGCGAGACGCGAGGTTCGCTGGTACGACGCATGGCCATACGAGAGGCGTTGATCGCTTTCACGGAGGCAATCGCGTTACGCTCAATGCACGGCACCTGCACCTGGCCCGCAACCGGGTCGCAGGTAAGGCCGAGGTTATGCTCCATGCCAATTTCCGCGGCCACGCACACCTGCTCAGGGCTTGCACCCAGCAGTTCCGCCAGGCCAGCCGCCGCCATCGAACAGGCCACGCCCACTTCACCCTGACAGCCTACTTCTGCGCCGGAGATGGAGGCGTTCATTTTATACAGCGCACCGATCGCACCCGCGGCCAGGAAGTAACGAATATAAATATCCGGCGTTACAGGCTCGATAAAGTGGTCATAATAGGCCAGAACGGCAGGAACAATCCCGCATGCGCCGTTGGTTGGTGCCGTAACGACGCGCCCACCGGCTGCGTTTTCTTCATTCACGGCCAGCGCGAACATGTTCACCCAGTCGACCACGTTCATCGGGTCGTTGGAGAACTTATCCGTTGTCACCAGCATACGGCGCAGCGCGGAGGCACGACGCGGAACGCGCAGTGGGCCAGGCAGCACGCCTTCGGTGTTCATTCCGCGATCGATACAGGCCTGCATGGTTTGCCATACGTTCGCAAAATAGTCTTCAATCTCTTTTTTACTGTGCAGCGCCAGTTCGTTCTGCATCACCATGCCGGACAGCGACAGGCCGGTCTCCTTGCAATAGGCCAGCATCTCAGAGGCGAACTTGAAGGGATACGGCACGCTGACATCACCGACGCTCTCTTTGCCAAAATGCTCTTCGTCAACGATAAAACCGCCGCCGATGGAGTAGTAGGTTTTGCTGTAAATCTCTTTTTCGCCGTTCCAGGCGTGGATGGTCATGCCGTTTTCATGCAGCGGCAGGTTGTCACTGCGAAAACGCATGCCGTCATCCTGCGGGAAATCCACTTCGCGCTGGCCGTTAGCCAGCAGCAGGCGACCGCGCGTTTCCACGTCACGGATGAATGCCGGAATGGCATCAATATCAACAGTGTCCGGCATGTTTCCTGCCAGACCCATAATTATGGCGATATCGGTGTGGTGGCCTTTACCCGTTAATGACAGCGAGCCGTAGACGTCCACGGCAACACGGGTAACGCTTTCCAGTAATCCTTTTTCGACCAGATCATCGACGAACTGTTTACCGGCCTTCATCGGCCCTACAGTGTGGGAAGAAGAAGGACCAATCCCCACTTTGAACATGTCGAATATACTAATCACTTTTACACTCCTGACAGGGTTACCGGGGTTCCAGTAACGATGTTATAACTGCGCATAGTGTAAGAGGGAACACCCACCGCGGCTTAACTATTCACATGAATTAAACTAATGGTTAACGATGGTTTTGCTAATAGCGCGACAGCGATCGCAAACCTGATTAAAAAGCGCGGAATGTAAAGTATAGTCAAGGTTTCAGGCCGATTTGCAGCGCCAGCTCACGAATGATGCCAGCAGTCATGCCCCAGACAAAATAATGCTGATACCACGACAGCCAGACCCGATGATCGTGTCCGCGCCGGTGAATATCCAACGGGTGATAACGGCTCAGGCGCAGCGCCTCTTCCAGCGGCATTTCAAACACCGCTGAGACTTCGTCAACGCTGGCGTGATAATGAAGGTTTGGCGGAATGATCCCCACCACCGGCGTCACCTGAAAACCGGTAACGCTGTCGACCGGAGGGAGTACGCCAACGATCTCAACGGACTCAGGCGGAATGGCCACCTCTTCATGCGCTTCGCGCAGTGCGGCTGCAATCAGCGAGGCGTCGGTACTGTCCACCGCGCCGCCCGGAAAGGCGACCTGACCCGCGTGTTTACGCATATGCGGCGAGCGCTGCGTGAGCAGCAGGCCCGGCTGTTCGCGGCGCACCACCGGGATCAGCACTGCCGCCTGGCGCTGATTCAACGCCTCACGGTTGACCTGGGGGCGCAGTAGCTGAAAGCGCGACAGAAAATTATCCAGCGTCAGGTTCTCTTTCTCCACCCGTTATGTCTCCAGCTGTTGAAGGATACGGTTTACTTTATCAAAAGTTTCCTGATATTCCGCGTCAACCTGACTGTCGGCAACAATGCCGCCGCCTGCGGAGCAGTACAGGCTGCCGTTACAGGCCGTCAGGGTGCGGATGGTGATGCTGGTATCCATGGTGCCGCACAGGCTCACGTAGCCGATGCTCCCGCACCAGGCGTTACGGCGGTGCGGCTCCAGCTCATCGATGATCTCCATCGCCCGTACTTTTGGCGCGCCCGTAATGGACCCGCCCGGGAACGCGGCGCGCAGCAGATCGCAGGCGGTGCGCGATGCCGGAAGGCGTGCGGTAATGGTGCTCACCAGATGGTGAACGGCCGGGAAGGGTTCCACCACGAACAGTTCGGGAACGCGCACGCTTCCTGGCTCAGCAACGCGGCCAATATCATTACGCATCAAATCGACAATCATCAGGTTCTCGGCGCGATCTTTCGGTGATGCAGCCAGCTTTTCGGCCTGCTGACGGTCAGCAAGCGGATCCGCCAGGCGCGGCAGCGTGCCTTTTATGGGGCGTGTCTGAATGGTGCGGTCAGCAAGATGGATAAAACGCTCCGGTGACAGGCTCAGAATGGCACCCTGCTGCAGGCGCAAAAACGCGCTAAACGGGGCACGGTTGCTGGCGTTGAGGCGAGTGAATGCCTGCCATTCATCTCCCTGATAGGTTGCCTGGAAACGCTGGGCGAGATTGACCTGGTAACAATCGCCGCTTTGCAGATAGGCCTGAACGCGGGAGAACTTTTCGGCATACGCCTGCGCCGTCATGTTCGAACGCCAGCCGGAGTTCAGCTTGAAATCTTTCGCCGATACAGGCTGCTGCGCGTGCAGCCAGTCCAGACGCGCATTAACGTCCCCATGGCTAAGCAGGGAAACGACCTGCTTGTGGTGGTCAACGATGATAGCCCAGTCGTACAGCCCCACCGCCATATCGGGCAGCGGGATATCCGCTTTCGCCAGGGTCGGCAGGGTTTCGAAACGGCGACCGAGATCGTAACCAAACAGGCCCAGCGCGCCACCCTGAAAAGGCAGATCCGGATCCGGCGTCGCCGTTAAGCCCAGCGCGTCAATCGCTTGCTGAAGCAGCATCAGCGGATCGTCCGCTAAGGCCAGGCCGTCAGTCGTCAGGGTTTGTACCGGATCGGCCACCAGAATATCAAAGCGGCTGTAGGGATGGTCAGCGTGGCCCGAGTGCAGAAGCATCGCAAAAGGCAGGTGGCTCAGGCGAGCAAACCAGAACTCCGCGGCGTCAGTACGCCAGGGCAAGGTAATAACAGTGGGGAAGCGCATGTTCATGTGTGGCATACTACCGGGAGCGTGAAATAATTAGCGCGAATAATTTAGCAGGAGTTGACGATGTTTGCAGGTTTACCTTCTCTTAGCCACGAGCAGCAGCAAAAAGCGGTAGAGCGGATCCAGGAGCTGATGAGCCAGGGGATGAGCAGCGGAGAAGCGATCACCGTTGTCGCTCAGGAAATTCGCGCCAGCCATACCGGGGAGCGGATTGTGGCGCGATTCGAAGATGAAGATGAAGAGGAATAAGCGGACTTAGACCGCCGCGATAATCTTAATCTCGACCTTGTATTCCGGTTTCATCAGCGTGGCCTGTACGGTACAGCGTACAGGCGCGTGTCCCGCAACGACCCACGCATCCCAGGCTTTGTTCATCGCCGCAAAATCTTCTTTATTGGCCAGGAAAATCGTCGCATCCAGAATGCGGGATTTATCGCTGCCTTGCTTGACGAGTACCGCGTCAATCTGCGCCAGGGTGTTTGCGGTTTGCTCGAAAGCGTCTGCATCCAGGTTTTCCGGCACGCCGGTGTAGTAGAGCGTCTGGTTGTGGATCACTACGTCAGACCAGCGGGCTTCGGCATCAATGCGCACAATTGTCATAAACCTTTCCTCGTTATTTTTTATCTCAGGCGGCAAGACTGCCATATTGTGCTGCCGTCGTCACTATTTGGGGTGGCACAGGACGTGATGGACTGACATAATCCCTGTGCAAAAATACAGTGAGAGAGCACAGTGGCAGACGATTTTTCCCCTGAAGGTCAATTAGCAAAGGCGATCCCCGGCTTTAAGCCGCGTGAGCCTCAGCGACAGATGGCGCACGCCGTTGCCCGCGCCATCGACAAGGCTCAGCCGCTGGTGGTTGAGGCCGGAACCGGCACGGGTAAAACCTATGCTTACCTGGCCCCGGCGCTGCGTGCAAAGAAGAAGGTGATCATCTCGACCGGGTCGAAAGCGCTGCAGGACCAGCTCTACAGCCGTGATTTACCCACGGTGGCGAAGGCGCTGAAATACAAGGGCCGTCTGGCGCTACTGAAGGGGCGCTCTAACTATCTCTGCCTTGAGCGTCTTGAGCAGCAGGCGCTGGCGGGCGGCGACCTGCCGGTGCAAACCCTGAGCGACGTCATTATCCTTCGGTCATGGGCGAACCAGACCGTAGAGGGTGATATCAGTACCTGTGCGAGCGTGGCGGAAGACTCGCCCGCCTGGCCGCTGGTCACCAGCACCAACGACAACTGCCTCGGCAGCGACTGCCCGCTGTATAAAGACTGTTTTGTGGTGAAAGCGCGTAAAACCGCCATGGATGCGGACGTGGTGGTAGTGAACCACCATCTTTTCCTCGCCGACATGGTGGTTAAAGACAGCGGCTTTGGTGAACTCATCCCCGAAGCTGACGTGATGATCTTCGATGAAGCGCACCAGCTCCCGGATATTGCCAGCCAGTATTTCGGCCAGTCGCTTTCCAGCCGCCAGCTGCAGGATCTGGCGAAAGATTTCACCATTGCCTATCGCACCGAACTCAAAGATACCCAGCAGCTGCAGAAGTGCGCTGACCGTCTGGCGCAAAGCGCGCAGGATTTTCGCCTGCAGCTCGGCGAGCCGGGCTATCGCGGCAACCTGCGCGAGCTGCTGGCGGACAAAAATATCCAGCGCGCGCTGCTGCTTCTCGATGATGCGCTCGAGCTTTGTTACGACGTGGCGAAGCTGTCGCTCGGACGCTCCGCGCTGCTGGATGCCGCCTTCGAGCGCGCCACGCTCTATCGCGGGCGCCTCAAGCGGCTGAAAGAAATTAACCAGCCGGGCTTCAGCTACTGGTATGAATGCACCTCGCGCCACTTCACGCTGGCCCTGACGCCGCTGACGGTGGCGGATAAATTTAAAGAGGTGATGGCGCAAAAGCCGGGCAGCTGGGTTTTCACCTCCGCCACGCTGTCGGTGAATGACGATCTGCACCACTTTACCGAACGTCTGGGCATTGAGCAGGCGGAGTCGCTGCTTCTGCCAAGCCCGTTTGATTATGAAAAGCAGGCGCTCCTCTGCGTTCCGCGCAACCTGCCGTTGCCGAATCAGCCCGGCGCGGCCCGCCATCTGGCGGCGATGCTAAAACCGATGATCGAGGCCAACAATGGCCGCTGCTTTATGCTCTGCACCTCGCACGCCATGATGCGCGACCTGGCCGAACAGTTCCGCGCCACCATGACGCTGCCGGTACTGCTGCAGGGGGAAACGAGCAAGGGCCAGCTGCTACAGCAGTTTGTCACCGCCGGAAATGCCCTGTTAGTCGCAACCAGCAGCTTCTGGGAAGGCGTAGACGTGCGGGGGGATGCGCTCTCCCTGGTGATCATCGATAAACTGCCGTTCACCTCGCCTGAAGATCCGCTGCTGAAGGCGCGGATGGAAGACTGCCGTCTGCGCGGCGGCGATCCGTTCGACGAGGTCCAGCTGCCGGATGCGGTCATTACCCTTAAGCAAGGGGTAGGGCGCTTGATCCGTGACGTCACCGATCGCGGCGTGCTGGTGATCTGCGACAACAGGCTGGTCATGCGCCCCTACGGCGCCACCTTCCTGGCAAGCCTGCCGCCCGCCCCGCGCACGCGGGACATTAAACGCGCGGTGCGTTTCCTGGCGAACCCAACGGCGGAGTAATTTGCCCCGGAGTGTGCTAAGATGCGCGCCATTTTGTGACTGACCATTGCGAGAGCGCGACGACTGATGCGAATTCTGGCTATTGATACCGCTACAGAGGCCTGTTCCGTAGCCCTGTGGAACGACGGTGCTATCTCTGCTCATTTCGAAGAGTGCCCACGGGAACACACCCAGCGTATTCTGCCCCTGGTGAAATCTATCCTGACCGAGGGCGGCACCGCCTTAACCGACCTTTACGCGCTGGCCTATGGCCGCGGCCCCGGCAGCTTTACCGGCGTCCGTATCGGGATCGGCATTGCGCAGGGGCTGGCCCTCGGCGCAGCGCTGCCGATGATCGGCGTCTCTACGCTGGCGACCATGGCGCAGGGTGCCTGGCGCATGACCGGGGCGACCCGCGTGCTGGCGGCTATCGATGCGCGCATGGGAGAAGTTTACTGGGCGGAATATACCCGTGATGAAAACGGCGTCTGGCACGGCGAAGAGACCGAAGCCGTGCTCAAGCCCGAAGCGGTCACCGAACGCCTGAAGCAGCTTTCGGGCGAGTGGGCGACGGTAGGCACAGGCTGGCCGGCGTGGCCGGATATGGCGAACGACACGGGCGTCACGCTGACAGACGGCAACATGCTTTTGCCCGCTGCGGAAGATATGCTCCCGATAGCGTGTCAGCTGCTTGCGGCGGGAAAAACCGTGGTGGTTGAACAGGCTGAGCCAGTTTATTTGCGAAACACGGTTGCCTGGAAGAAACTTCCGGGCCGCGAGTGAATCTCAGTAACAGGAACTGAGAAAAAGGAGTCGCATCATGGCGGTTCAGACTAAAGTTGTACGCCTTTTATTGGCAGGCGCCGTTGCCATAGCACTGAGCGGGTGCGTTACCGTTCCTGATGCGATTCAGGGCAGCAGCCCTACGCCACAGCAGGATCTGGTGCGCGTAATGAATGCGCCTGAGCTGTACGTGGGTCAGGAAGCGCGCTTTGGCGGTAAGGTACTCGATGTACAAAACCAGCAGGGGAAAACCCGCCTGGAGATTGCGACAGTGCCGCTGGACAGCGGCGCGCGTCCCGTACTGGGTGAAGCCTCCCGTGGGCGCATTTATGCGGACGTGAGCGGTTTCCTTGACCCGGTCGATTTCCGCGGGCAGCTGGTGACCGTCGTCGGACCCATTACCGGAACGGTGCCGGGCAAAATTGGCAATACGCCGTATAAATTTATGACCATGCAGGTGAACGGCTACAAGCGCTGGCGGATAGCACAGCAGATTGTGATGCCACCGCAGCCTATCGATCCGTGGATGTGGGGCCCTCATCCCTATCGTTCCGGCTATCCCGGCTGGGGCTGGTATAACCCAGGTCCTGCACAGGTTCAAACAATCGTAACTGAGTAACTTACTGTTATTGTTAGGAAAGAGACAGCGGCTCAGCCGCTGTCTCTGTTTTTTTACGGATAGAACGAAAAAAAAGAGTGACGCGCTTCGCAACCTGTAATCTGAACAATTAATAAACTGGTACGCTGAGTTAATATAATGTTAACAAACTGTTTATTATCGGGGCTGTGATGACGACGAACACTCATTTCAGAGGTGATGCATTGAAGAAGGTTTGGCTCAACCGTTATCCCGCAGATGTGCCTGCGGAGATCAATCCTGACCGTTATCAATCCCTGGTTGAATTATTTGAACACTCGGTTCGGCGCTATGCTGACCAGCCCGCATTCGTGAACATGGGTGAGGTCATGACCTTCCGTAAGCTGGAAGAGCGCAGCCGGGCGTTTGCTGCTTATCTACAGGAAGGGCTGGGGCTGCAAAAAGGGGACCGCGTCGCGCTGATGATGCCGAACCTGCTGCAATACCCGGTCGCGCTGTTTGGCATCCTGCGAGCGGGCATGATCGTTGTCAACGTTAACCCGCTTTATACGCCGCGTGAGCTTGAGCACCAGCTCAACGACAGCGGGGCGGCCGCCATTGTCATCGTTTCGAACTTTGCCCACACGCTGGAAAAAGTCGTCGACAAAACCCAGGTTAAGCACGTTATCCTGACGCGCATGGGCGACCAGCTCTCCACGGCCAAAGGCACGCTGGTGAACTTCGTCGTGAAATACGTTAAGCGTCTGGTGCCTAAGTATCACCTGCCGGATGCCATTTCCTTTCGCCGCGCGCTGCATGCGGGATACCGTATGCAGTACGTCAAACCGGAAGTGGTATCAGAGGATCTGGCGTTCCTGCAGTACACCGGCGGGACGACGGGCGTCGCCAAAGGCGCCATGCTTACCCACCGCAACATGCTCGCCAACCTTGAGCAGGTAAACGCGACGTACGGCCCGCTGCTGCATCCGGGAAAAGAGGTGGTGATTACCGCGCTTCCGCTGTATCACATTTTCGCGCTGACCATGAACTGCCTGCTGTTTATCGAGCTTGGCGGCCAGAACATCCTGATCACCAACCCGCGTGATATCCCGGGTCTGGTCAAAGAGCTGGCAAAATACCCGTTCACTGCCATGACGGGGGTGAATACCCTGTTTAATGCGCTGCTCAACAACAAAGAGTTCCAGCAGCTTGATTTTTCCTCGCTGCATCTCTCCGCGGGCGGCGGCATGCCCGTTCAGCAGGCGGTAGCCGAGCGTTGGGTTAAGCTGACCGGCCAGTATCTGCTCGAGGGCTACGGCCTGACGGAGTGTGCTCCGCTGGTCAGCGTTAACCCGCATGACATCGACTACCACAGCGGCAGCATCGGCCTCCCGGTGCCGTCAACGGAGGCGAAGCTGGTCGATGATGACGATAACGAGGTCGCGCCGGGTGAGCCTGGCGAGCTGTGCGTCAAAGGGCCGCAGGTGATGCTCGGCTACTGGCAGCGTCCGGATGCAACCGACGAGATTATCAAAGACGGCTGGCTGCACACCGGTGATATCGCCGTGATGGATGACGAAGGCTTCCTGCGCATCGTTGACCGCAAGAAGGACATGATTCTGGTGTCCGGCTTTAACGTCTATCCGAATGAAATCGAGGACGTGGTCATGCAGCACAGCGGCGTGCTCGAAGTCGCGGCGGTGGGCGTGCCGTCCGGCAGCAGCGGTGAAGCGGTGAAGATTTTTGTGGTCAAGAAAGAGCCTTCGCTGAACGAGGAGGAGCTGATAACCTTCTGTCGCCGTCAGCTGACGGGCTATAAGGTGCCGAAGCTGGTGGAATTCCGCGATGAACTGCCAAAATCCAACGTCGGAAAGATATTACGACGAGAATTACGTGACGAAGCCCGTGCCAAAGTAGACAATAAGGCCTGAGCTTCACGTTAATCGCCCAGACGCCGGTTAAGCCGGCGTTTTTTATGGGCGCAAACAAAAGAGAATATGATTTGAATTACCAGATGATCACTACCAACGACGAGCTGGCTTCGCTGTGCGAGGTGACGCGTGAGTATCCCGCCATCGCCCTGGATACGGAATTTGTCCGTACCCGGACGTACTACCCGCAGCTGGGTCTGATTCAGATGTATGACGGCAAACATGTCTCGCTGATCGATCCCCTCGGCATCACCGACTGGTCTCCGATGCGCGACCTGCTGCTGGATACTGCCGTAACGAAATACCTGCACGCGGGCAGTGAAGATTTGGAAGTGTTCCTCAATACCTTTGGCATTATGCCGCAGCCGCTGATTGATACCCAGATCCTCGCCGCGTTCAGCGGACGCCCGCTCTCCTGGGGCTTTGCCGCCATGGTGGAGGAGTACACGGGCCTGGCGCTGGACAAAAGCGAATCTCGCACCGACTGGCTGGCCCGTCCGCTGACCGAGCGTCAGCTCGACTATGCGGCCGCCGACGTCTTCTATCTGCTGCCGATTGCCGGACAGCTGATGAAAGAGGCAGAAGCGTCCGGCTGGCTGTCCGCCGCGCTGGACGAGTGCCGTATGACGCAGCAGCGCCGTCAGGAAGTGGTCGATCCGAAAGACGCCTGGCGCGATATCACCAATGCCTGGCAGCTGCGCACCCGCCAGCTGGCCTGCCTGCAGCTGCTGGCCGACTGGCGGCTGCGTAAAGCCCGCGAGCGCGACCTGGCGGTGAATTTTGTGGTGCGAGAAGAGCATCTGTGGGCCGTCGCGCGTTACATGCCGGGCAGCATGGGCGAGCTGGACAGCATCGGTCTCTCGGGTAGCGAAATCCGCTTCCACGGCAAAACGCTGCTCGCACTGGTGGCAAAAGCGCAGCAAACGGCCGACGAAGACCTGCCGGAACCGCTGCTGAACCTGATGGATATGCCGGGCTATCGCAAGGCATTCAAGGACATCAAAGCGCTGGTGCAGGAGGTGGCGGCTGAAAGTAAGCTGAGCGCGGAGCTACTGGCGTCACGTCGTCAGATTAATCAGCTGCTGAACTGGCACTGGAAACTGAAGCCACAGAATGGGTTACCGGAGATGGTGGCGGGGTGGCGCGGCGATCTGATGGCCGATCGTCTGAATACGCTGCTGGAAGGGTATCCGCGATAAAAAATATGCCGGGCGATATACCCGGCATATTCCCCCGGTGGCGCTGCGCTTACCGGGGCTACGAAATCACAAACCTACGGACGCGACTCTTCCGCCTCTGGCAGCGTGACGTTCAGCTCCAGAATCGAAATATCCCCGTCTTTTTGCTCCAGCTGTACTGTGACCATTTCCGGGTCAATCTGCACGTACTTACAGATCACTTCCAGAATGTCTTTGCGCAGCTGCGGCAGATAGTGCGGCTCGGCGTCGCTACGACGACGCTCCGCGACAATGATTTGCAGACGTTCTTTTGCGATGTTGGCGGTGCTTTTTTTCCGCGAGAGAAAAAAGTCCAGTAATGCCATAACTTATCCTCCGAACAGGCGTTTGAGGAAACCTTTCTTCTCTTCTTCAATGAAGCGGAAAGGACGTTCTTCTCCCAGCAGACGGTCAACGGTATCGGCGTAAGCTTTACCTGCATCTGCCATCGTATCCAGAATAACCGGCTCACCCTGGTTAGAGGCGCGTAACACGGACTGATCTTCCGGGATAACGCCAACCAGTTTGATGCGCAGGATCTCCAGCACGTCTTCCATGCTCAGCATGTCACCTTTGTTCACGCGGCCCGGGTTGTAGCGGGTCAGCAGCAGGTGCTCTTTAATCGGTTCCTGACCATTTTCCGCACGGCGGGATTTGGATGCCAGGATACCCAGAATACGGTCCGAGTCACGAACGGATGAGACTTCAGGGTTGGTGGTGATAATGGCTTCATCAGCGAAGTAGAGCGCCATCAGTGCCCCGGTTTCGATCCCGGCAGGGGAGTCGCAGACGACGAAGTCGAACTCCATCTTTTTCAGATCGTCGAGGACCTTTTCCACGCCTTCACGGGTCAGGGCATCTTTATCACGGGTCTGAGAGGCCGGGAGAATGTAGAGATTCTCGGTGCGCTTGTCTTTAATCAGCGCCTGATTCAGCGTGGCGTCGCCCTGAATGACGTTCACGAAGTCATACACAACGCGACGTTCACAACCCATAATCAGGTCCAGGTTACGCAGGCCGATATCGAAATCAATAACGACGGTTTTCTTTCCCTTCTGGGCCAAACCAGTAGCGATGGCCGCGCTGGAGGTGGTCTTGCCAACGCCTCCTTTACCCGAAGTCACAACAATAATGCGTGCCATAGAAATTCCTTGTTAAAAAGGGATCAATTCAACGGTTGAACAGTCAAAGCGTCGTCTGCCAGTCGCAGGCGTGCCGCTTTGCCATAAAATTCGGCTGGGATCTTGTCGCTCAGCCAATATTCCCCTGCGATGGACACCAGTTCCGCCGTCAGGTGAGAACAAAAAATTTGTGCATCCCTGTCGCCACTTGCCCCAGCAAGCGCGCGCCCACGCATCATACCGTAGACGTGAATATTACCGTCCGCAATCAGTTCCGCACCCGCGCTGACGTGGTTTGTAACAATCAGATCACAGTTTGGCGCATAAATACGCTGACCGGAACGAACCGGCACGTCAATCAATCGCGTTTTTGTGACAGGTATAACGTTTTGCGCCGGAGGCGGGGGCGTTTGAGCGGCCGCAGGCGCCTGACGCGGGGCTTTTTCTTTGCCCTCAGTCAGAATCGGCAGGCCTGCCCGATCGATTTCTGCTTTCAATTCAGCATCTTTACAGCCGCTGATACCCACAATGCGCAGCCCGGTAGAAGAGACGGCTTTCTGAAGAAGTTTCCAGTTTACCGGTGCTTCCAGGCCGCTGACGTTGACGACAACAGGGGCATGTTTCAGAAAGGCGGGTGCCTGCGCGATTTTGTCTTCTAACGCCTGACGAATAACCTCGGGTTTTGCATCATGCAAATGAACCACTGATAAGGTGAAGCTACTGCCTTTAAGCTCGATGGGCGTGTTTGACATCCTGGCCTTACTCAATTTGCTATTAACCGCAACAAGTCGATGCGATATTCCGAAGAGTATCAGGCATGTTATAGTCAGGAGTATATTGAGGCAAGCAACCACCCATTAATTCAGAGTAAAAACATGTTTTGTGTGATCTACAGAAGTACAAGCCGTGACCAGACCTATCTTTATGTCGAAAAGAAAGACGATTTTTCCCGCGTACCCGAAGAATTAATGAAAAACTTTGGTCGTCCTCAGCTGGCGATGCTGCTGCCGCTGGACGGGCGTAAAAAACTGGTGGGTGCCGATCTGGAAAAAGTGAAAAAGGCATTAACCGATCAGGGCTATTATTTACAGCTTCCACCACCACCCGAGAATTTATTAAAACAGCATCTTGAGGTGAACGGAAAGAAATAATCCGGACAAGTCCGGGAACAACACATCAACCGTTTAGGGGTCGACCATGTATCAACATCATAACTGGCAAGGTGCATTACTGGATTATCCCGTCAGCAAAGTGGTCTGCGTAGGCAGCAACTATGCAAAACACATTCAGGAAATGGGCAGCGCGACGCCAGAAGAGCCGGTGCTGTTCATTAAGCCGGAAACCGCACTTTGCGATATTCGCCAGCCGCTGGCGCTGCCGCAAGGGCTGGGCTCGGTTCATCACGAAGTTGAGCTTGCGGTCTTGATTGGCGCCACGCTGCGCCAGGCCTCTGAAGAGCATGTGCAAAAGGCGATTGCCGGCTATGGCGTTGCGCTGGATCTTACCCTGCGTGATGTTCAGGGTAAGATGAAGAAAGCGGGGCAGCCGTGGGAAAAAGCCAAGGGCTTTGACAATTCATGCCCGATTTCCGGTTTCGTTCCTGTTGCCGAATTTACCGGCGATCCGCAGAACACGACGCTTAGCCTCACCGTAAACGGCGAGATCCGCCAGCAGGGCTCAACGGCGGATATGATCCACAAAATCGTTCCGCTTATTGCCTACATGAGCCGCTTTTTCACCCTTAAACCGGGCGATGTGATCCTCACCGGTACGCCTGAAGGCGTTGGCCCGCTCAGCGGCGGAGATGAGCTGGACGTCAGTTTTAACGGCCTGTCGCTGAAAACTCGCGTGCTGTAAAATCATTTTGCCGCCCTTAATGGGCGGCAAAACTTGCATCATCGTGCCAGACTCGTTATAAGGTGCGCTTTCTTTTGACGTGTGGACATCCTGATGAACGACATCCCTTTCTGGCAAAGCAAAACGCTCGACGAAATGACCGACGTGGAGTGGGAGTCGTTGTGCGACGGCTGTGGACAGTGCTGTCTGCACAAGCTGATGGATGAAGATTCCGACGAAATCTATTTCACCAACGTCGCCTGCAAGCAGCTGAACATCAAAACCTGCCAGTGCCGCAACTACGAACGCCGCTTCGAGTATGAGCCGGACTGCATCAAACTCACCCGCGAAAACCTGCCGACGTTTGAATGGCTGCCGCACACCTGCGCGTATCGCCTGCTGGCTGAAGGGAAGGATTTGCCGAAATGGCACCCGCTGTTGACCGGCTCAAAAGCCGCGATGCACGGCGAGCGGATTTCCGTGCGCCATATTGCGGTGAAAGAGTCAGAGGTGCGGGACTGGGAAGATCATATTATGAATCATCCCAACCGTTGATAATAAAAAACCCGCCGAGGCGGGTTGTTTATTGTGTTTGTGCGGCCTGATGCCCTCACCCCAACCCTCTCCCACGGGAGAGGGCGGAAACACTAAAAACGGCAACCGAGGTTGCCGTTTTGTTTTTACCTTCCGAACAAATCGCGCTTCTTCGGCTTAAACGGCTGGGCAATCAGCACCAGCAGCGCCACAGCGAAGTAGGCCACAAAAATGCCGACCAGCCACTGCGGCATCTCCAGCGTCAGGAATTCCCACTGGCGAACGGAGCAGTCGCCGGAGGCGACAAACACCTGCGGCAGCCATTTGTCCAGCGGCAGCCAGCTCGGGAAGCGGGCGGCGAAATCGCAGGTCATAAACGGTGACGGATGCAGCTGCATCATGGTGTGCTGCCAGGACAACTCAATACCTTTCCACGCGCTGTACAGCCAGATGGCGATCCCCACGTAGCGAAGCGGCGACTTAGGGGCAATCGCACCGACCAGGCCCGCGCCCATAATGCCGAACAGCGCACAACGTTCATAGATACACAGTACGCAGGGTTTCAGCCCCATCACGTGCTGGAACCACAGCGCGACCATTTCCAGCGCGAAGGCGGTCAGGGCCATTAACAACCACGCTCCGCGACCGCGGGAGCACTGGTTCAAAAATCTCAACATAATCATTTCCCTGGAACATGCTTAGAAAGCGCAGTGTAAACGAATTCGTTTTATGCGCCACCGGAACCTGACGAAATAAAACGTAATCGGATGTTTATCACGCGAAAAGGCAAACGAGCAGCGAACTGCCCGAGAGACCTGTTTTATTGCGCCGCAAGTATACCTGCTTGTATTAACCATTGCGTATAAGGAATGAGGGTAAATTTGACGCACAGCAAGCCCACGATTGTCAGCACCAGCGTATAGGGCAGCGCCATCCACACCATTTTTCCATAAGAAAGCCGTATGAGCGGCGCGAGGGCAGAGGTGAGCAGGAACAGGAAGGCGGCCTGACCGTTTGGCGTTGCCACCGAAGGCAGGTTGGTCCCGGTGTTGATTGCGACCGCCAGCAGCTCAAACTGGCCCGCGCTTACGGCACCGTGCTCCATGGCCGCTTTAGCCTCATTGATATACACCGTACCGACAAAAACGTTATCTGAAATAGACGACAGCAGGCCGTTAAACAGATAAAAGAGCGTCAGCTGCGCGTCGGCGTCTGCCTGCAGCACGAAGGCAATAATCGGCGAGAACAGCTGCTGGTCGATGATAACCGCCACGACTGCGAAAAATACCGCCAGCAGGGCAGTAAACGGCAGGGCCTCGGTAAAGGCTTTGCCGATAGCATGTTCATCCGTCACGCCGGTAAAGGTGGTGGCCAGAATAATAACGGAGAGGCCAATTAAACCCACTTCAGCAAGATGGAACGCCAGCGCAGCGATAAGCCAGACGCCAATAATTCCCTGTGCGATAAGACGCAGCGTATCTTGCCGGGTGCGCTGGCTTCGGCTCTGCTGGTCGAATTTATGCAGCTCCTGACGCACGGGATTGGGCAGCAGTGCGCCGTAGCCAAACACCCTGAATTTCTCTACCAGAAGACAGGTGATTAACCCGCAAATCAGCACCGGCACGCTCACCGGTGCCATGCGCAGGAAGAACTCGCCGAAGTGCCAGCCCGCGGCTTTGGCGATGATCAGGTTTTGCGGTTCACCTACCATGGTCATGACGCCGCCGAGCGCCGTACCTACGCCTGCATGCATCATCAGGCTTCGCAAAAACGCGCGGAACTGCTCCAGCACCTCACGGTTGTGCGCGTCTACATGGCTGTCGTCCTGCAGGTCCTCCCCCGGACGCGAAGAGGCCACGCGGTGATAAATACCGTAGAACCCGACGGCAACGCTGATCACGACCGCAACAACCGTCAGCGCATCCAGGAATGCAGACAGGAACGCGGCTGCAACACAAAAAGCCAGCGACAGGATCGTTTTCGAGGGAATGCTCAGCAGCAGGCGGGTGAAGATAAACAGCAGGAGCTGTTTCATAAAGTAGATACCCGCCACCATGAACATCAGCAGCAAAAGCACCTCGAGGTTTGATGCCAGCTCTTCTTTGACATGTTCGGCGCTGGTCATGCCGATGGCCACCGCTTCAAACGCCAGCAGCCCTCCGGGCAGCAGCGGGTAGCACTTCAGCGCCATCGCCAGGGTAAAGATAAACTCAGCGACCAGCATCCACCCGGCGATAAAGGGGTTCACGAAAAACAGGATGGGATTAACGACCAGGAATACCAGAAGTGTCAGTTTGTACCAGTCAGGCGACTGGCCTAAAAAATTGCGCCACAGCGCGCGGCCAAATGAAATTTCCACGACAGACGTCCTTCCCCGTCAGATGAATCAAAACATCAGTATACGCAAAAAAGCCGCTCGAGAGGGGCACAACGCCATTTTGTAAATTTCATGAAAATGAAACGGCGATCCCTCTTTTCTCTCTTTGCTGCGCTACCTGCGTCTGCGAGCCTCTGGTATGATGAGTCCAATTTGCTAAAGCTGTGTAATGGAAATCTCACTATGGTCATTAAGGCGCAGAGCCCGGCGGGTTTCGCGGAAGAGTACATCATTGAAAGCATCTGGAATAATCGTTTCCCTGCAGGATCCATTCTTCCGGCTGAACGCGAACTCTCTGAACTGATTGGCGTCACCCGCACTACGTTACGCGAAGTGTTACAGCGTCTGGCTCGCGATGGCTGGTTGACGATTCAGCACGGCAAACCCACTAAAGTGAACAACTTCTGGGAAACGTCCGGGCTGAATATTCTTGAAACGCTCGCGCGTCTCGACCACGAAAGCGTGCCGCAGCTGATTGATAACCTGCTCTCCGTGCGCACCAACATCTCCACGATCTTTATCCGTACCGCGTTTCGTCAGCATCCTGAAGACGCGCTTGCGGTTCTGGCCAGCGCGAACGAAATCGAGGACCACGCCGATGCGTTTGCCACCCTCGATTACAACATCTTCCGTGGCCTGGCGTTTGCCTCCGGCAACCCGATTTATGGCCTGATCCTGAACGGCATGAAAGGGCTGTACACCCGCATTGGTCGCCACTACTTCGCTAACCCGGAAGCCCGCAGCCTCGCGCTGGGCTTCTACCACAAGCTGAGCAAGCTCTGCACCGAAGGCCTGCACGACCAGGTCTATGAAACCGTGCGCCGCTACGGCCACGATTCCGGCGAAATCTGGCACCGCATGCAGAAAAATCTGCCGGGCGATTTAGCCATACAGGGCCGCTAAAAGAAAAAACCTCTCGTACGAGAGGTTTTTTTTCGCCCGGTGGCGCTTCGTTTACCGGGCCTGCAAAACCCGTAGGCCGGGTAAGGCGTAGCCGCCAACCGGCAAAAAAACTACAGCGTATTCATTCGCGGCGGGGTGCGTTCCAGCAGCTCTACGCTGCCATCCTCATTCTGCTGCTCCAGCAATACGTCAAACCCCCACAGGCGATGCACATGCTTCAGCACTTCCTTGCGCCCCTTGTCCAGCGGCGCGCGGTTATGCGGGACGTAGCGCAAGGTCAGGGAGCGGTCGCCGCGTAAATCCACGTTCCAGACCTGAATATTAGGCTCAAGATTGCTCAGGTTGTACTGAGAAGAGAGGCGAGAGCGGATCTCGCGGTATCCCTCTTCGTTGTGGATGGCGGATATCTCCAGGAAGTTATTCCGGTCATCGTCCAGCACGGTGAAGAAGCGAAAATCTCGCATGATTTTCGGCGACATAAACTGGCTGATAAAACTCTCGTCCTTAAAGTCGCGCATCGCAAAATGCAGCGTTTCCAGCCAGTCAGAGCCGGCAATATCCGGGAACCAGTATTTGTCCTCTTCCGTTGGCGACTGGCAGATGCGCTTAATGTCCTGGAACATGGCGAAGCCAAGGGCGTACGGGTTGATGCCGCTGTACCACGGGCTGTTATACGCCGGCTGGAATACCACGTTGGTATGGCTGTGCAAAAACTCCATCATAAACCGTTCGGTCACTTTTCCTTCGTCATACAGGTGGTTAAGAATGGTGTAGTGCCAGAACGTTGCCCAGCCTTCGTTCATCACCTGCGTCTGTTTTTGCGGATAAAAATACTGGCTTACCTTGCGCACGATGCGCAGGATCTCGCGCTGCCACGGCTCAAGCAGCGGCGCGTTCTTCTCCATAAAGTAGAGCAGGTTTTCCTGCGGCTCGGACGGATAGCGACGCGCTTCGGCAACCGTTTTCTCCTCCTCGCGCTTCGGCAGGGTACGCCACAGCATATTCACCTGGCTTTGCAGATACTCTTCACGGCTTTTCTGCCGGGCTTTCTCCTCCTGCAGGGAGATTTTCTGCGGGCGTTTGTAGCGGTCAACGCCGTAGTTCATCAGCGCGTGGCAGGAGTCGAGCAGCTTTTCCACTTCGTCCACGCCGTAGCGCTCTTCGCAGTCGGTAATGTATTTACGGGCGAAGATGAGGTAATCGACGATGGAGCTGGCGTCGGTCCAGCTGCGGAACAGGTAGTTATTCTTGAAAAAGGAGTTGTGGCCGTAGCAGGCGTGCGCCATCACCAGCGCCTGCATGGTAATGGTGTTCTCTTCCATCAGATAAGCAATACACGGGTTGGAGTTGATGACGATTTCATACGCCAGGCCCTGCTGTCCGTGCTTGTACAGGCGTTCCGTCTCAATGAATTTTTTACCAAACGACCAGTGCGGATAGTTAATGGGCATCCCGACGCTGGAGTAGGCGTCCATCATCTGTTCGGAGGTAATGACTTCAATCTGATGTGGATAGGTGTCCAGGCGATACAGTTTTGCTACCCGGTCGATCTCGGCCAGGTAGACATCCAGCAGCTCGAAGGTCCAGTCGGGTCCATCGCTCAGACGTGTGTTGTCCTTGGATATGGAATCAATTGTAGCCATTAGCGCGCCCTCGTTGTGGGTGCTCTCTCTGTCTGGAGAGCCTCCTTTCAAGCATAGATCAACGCGTTAAAAAGCGTGCTGGAGCAGAAATTTTTTCTTTGCGATTTCCCGTTTTTGAAACGGCAAAAAAAGCGGGCATCACAGAATTTTATACTGGCTAAAAATAACGCGCAGCAGGAGATCCCAAATTCATGCTATCCCCTGATACGGGGGGAGATGTGAGATAAGTCACCATAAAAAAGTCGTATGTTGAATAATATTTTCAACTAGGTTATCAATCTGTAATTAGAAGATTGTTCTTTTGCACATAATGGAGTGGCTATGCGTGTTGTCATACTGGGAAGTGGTGTGGTTGGCGTAACCAGCGCCTGGTATTTAAGCCAGGCAGGACATGAGGTTACCGTCATCGATCGTGAACCCGGCCCTGCGCTTGAAACCAGTGCGGCGAACGCCGGACAAATCTCGCCGGGTTATGCCGCGCCGTGGGCAGCCCCCGGTGTTCCACTGAAAGCCATCAAGTGGATGTTCCAGCGCCATGCGCCGCTGGCCATCAGCCTTGACGGCACGCCGTTCCAGCTTAAATGGATGTGGCAGATGCTGCGCAACTGCGATACCCGTCATTACATGGAAAACAAGGGACGCATGGTGCGTCTGGCGGAATACAGCCGTGACTGCCTTAAGGCACTGCGCGCCTCGACCGGCATTGAGTACGAAGGCCGCCAGGGCGGTACGCTGCAGCTTTTCCGCACCGAACAGCAGTATGAAAACGCGACCCGCGACATCGCCGTGCTTGAAGATGCGGGCGTGCCGTACCAGCTGCTGGAGTCCAGCCAGCTGGGGCAGGTAGAGCCCGCGCTGGCCGAAGTGGCGCACAAGCTGACGGGCGGCCTGCGTCTGCCGAACGATGAAACCGGAGATTGCCAGCTCTTCACCCAGCGTCTGGCGCAGATGTGCGAGCAGGCCGGGGTAAAGTTCCGCTTTAACACCCCGGTCGACAAGCTGCTGTCAGAAGGCGAAAAAATTTACGGCGTTAAGTGCGGGGAAGAGGTGATCAAAGCCGATGCGTACGTGATGGCGTTTGGGTCTTACTCCACGGCGATGCTGAAAGGCATTCTTGATATCCCGGTGTACCCGCTGAAGGGGTATTCCCTGACCATTCCGGTGAAAGAAGAGAACGGCGCACCGGTATCGACCATTCTGGATGAAACCTACAAAATCGCCATCACCCGCTTCGATAACCGCATTCGCGTCGGCGGCATGGCGGAGATCGTTGGCTTCAATACCGAACTGCTGCAGCCGCGCCGCGAAACGCTGGAAATGGTGGTTGGCGATCTCTTCCCGCGCGGGGGAGTCATTGAACAGGCCACGTTCTGGACGGGTCTGCGCCCGATGACCCCAGACGGCACGCCGATCGTGGGGCGCACGCCGTTTAAAAACCTGTGGACCAATACCGGGCACGGCACGCTCGGCTGGACAATGGCCTGCGGGTCGGGTCAGCTGTTGAGCGACCTGCTGTCCGGGCGAACCCCGGCAATTCCGTTTGACGATTTAAGCGCCGCCCGCTATCAATCAGGGTTCACCCCATCGCGCCCGCAGCACCTGCACGGCGCGCATAATTAAGGAGTCGTCATGTCCCGTCCTATTCTGGCTCAGCTGGATCTGCAGGCCCTGAAGGATAACCTGCAGATTGTTCGCCGTGCTGCGCCAGGTTCACGCGTCTGGTCGGTGGTCAAAGCGAACGCCTACGGCCACGGTATCGATCGCATCTGGAGTACCCTGAGCGGCACAGACGGTTTTGCGCTGCTGAATCTGGAAGAGGCTATTTTGCTGCGCGAGCGCGGCTGGAAAGGGCCAATTTTGCTGCTGGAAGGCTTTTTCCACGCTGACGACCTGCCATTGCTCGATAAATATCGTCTGACCACCAGCATTCACAGCAACTGGCAAATTAAAGCCCTGCAGGATGCGAAGCTGCACGCCCCGCTGGATATCTACCTCAAGGTGAACAGCGGCATGAACCGCCTGGGCTTCCAGCCTGAGCGCGTGCATACGGTCTGGCAGCAGCTGCGCGGTCTGAAAAACGTGGGTGAAATGACGCTGATGGCGCACTTCGCCGACGCCGAAAGGCCTGACGGCATTGCCGATGCGATGGTGCGGGTCGAGCAGGCGGCAGAAGGGCTGGACTGCCCGCGCTCGCTGTCGAACTCGGCGGCCACGCTGTGGCATCCGCAGGCCCATTACAGCTGGGTGCGCCCCGGAATTATCCTGTACGGCGCATCGCCTTCCGGGCAGTGGCAGGATATCGCCAACAGCGGTCTGAAGCCGGTGATGACGTTACGCAGCGAGATTATTGGCGTGCAGACGCTGAAGGCCGGTGATGCGGTTGGCTACGGCAGCCGCTATCGGGCCTCGGGCGAACAGCGCATCGGGATTGTCGCCGGAGGGTATGCCGATGGTTATCCGCGCATCGCCCCAACCGGCACGCCCGTGTGGGTGGATGGCGTTCGCACGGGGACCGTCGGCACGATATCGATGGATATGATGGCGATTGATTTAACCCCCTGCCCGCAGGCCGGTATCGGCACAACGGTTGAGCTGTGGGGCAACGAAGTCAAAATCGATGACGTGGCGGCCGCGGCGGGGACGGTGGGGTATGAATTGATGTGCGCGCTGGCCCCGAGAGTGCCGGTTGTGACGGTGTAACCTTTGTTCGCCGGGTGGCGCTAACGCTTACCCGGCCTACGTTCGAGGGTTTTGTAGGCCGGGTAAGGCGAAGCCGCCACCCGGCAAAAAAACAACTACTCGGTTTCCTCTTCCATCGGCCTGACGCCGACCTTGCGAACCGCGTTATCTTCTTTCTCCGCAACCGTCCAGATCATCCCGGCAAACTCAACCTGGTCGCCGACTACCGGCGCAGCGCCCAGCAGCTGCTGAATAATTTCGCCCAGCGTTTGCTGCTTATCGCGGTTTTCCATACCTTCGTCCAGGCCGTAAATCAACGCTACGTCGGCAAATTTCGCGCTGGCTTCCAGAATAAAATCGCCGAAGAAACGCTGATCCAGCGCAACGGGCGGAGACTGGCTGAACAGCTTGCCGAGCGCGGGCAGATCGCGCTCGCGGCCAATCACGCAGAGAATATCGCCTTCGCGCAGGCGGGTGCTGCCGGTTGGATGCAGCAGGACGTTATCGCGGAACAGGGCGGCAATGCGCGTTTCGGTGGGCATGTGCAGGTCGCGCAGCGAGGCTCCCACGCACCACTTATCAGCGCTCAGCTGATAGACAAACTGCTCCCACGGGTTCTCCGGGTGAATATCCAGCCCCACGCGCGAAACCGGCCAGCCGACGGGCGGCACCACCACTTTGGCTTTTTTAGCCGCCCAGCCCAGCGATGTTCCCTGGAACAGGAGTGATATCAGCACCACGAAGAACGCGACGTTGAAGAACAGGCGGGCGTTATCCAGACCGGCCATCATCGGGAAGACAGCGAGGATGATCGGCACCGCGCCGCGAAGCCCCACCCAGCTGATAAAGATGCGCTCGCGCAGGTTGAAGCCGCGAAACGGCAGCAGACCCGCAAACACCGACAGCGGTCGCGCAAAGAAAATCATCCAGGCCGACAGCAGCAGCGCCGGAACGGCGATCGGCAGGAGATCGGAAGGGGTGACCAGCAGGCCGAGCACGAGGAACATGCCAATCTGCGCCAGCCAGGCCAGGCCGTCGAAGTTCTGCAAAATGGCGTGGCGGTTGCGAATCGGGCGGTTACCCAGCAGGAAGCCGCACAGGTAAACGGCAAGAATGCCGCTGCCGTCCAGCGCCGTGGTCACGGCAAATATCAAAATCCCGCCGCTCAGGGCCAGCAAGGGGTATAGCCCGGCAGGCAGAGAAATGCGGTTGATCATCTGCTGCAGAAGATAGCCGCCGGAAAGGCCGATGATAATCCCCAGGCCAAACTGCTGAAGGATATGCCAGGCAAACATCCAGCTTAATCCGGTTTCGTGCTGCTGGATCATCTCAATCAGCGTAATGGTGAGAAACACCGCCATCGGGTCGTTGCTGCCGGATTCAATTTCAAGCGTGGAGCCCACGCGTTCGTTCAGTCCTTTGCCGCCGAGCAACGAGAAGACCGCCGCCGCGTCGGTGGAGCCGACAATGGCGCCAATCAGCAGGCCTTCCATCATATCCAGCTTAAACAGCCACGCCGCCATCATGCCGGTCAGTCCGGAGGTGATAAGCACGCCGACGGTCGCCAGCGACAGCGCCGGGCCTAAGGCAACGCGAAAGGAGCTCGCCTGGGTGCGCATCCCGCCGTCCAGCAGGATCACCGCCAGCGCGAGGTTACTCACCATGTAAGCGAAAGGGTAGTTATCGAATGGGATACCGCCGATACCATCAATGCCGGCCAGCATGCCGATGGCAAGAAAAATGACAAGAATAGGTATGCCGAGACGCGATGAAAATGAACTTAATAAAATACTACAGGTTACAAGCACAGAACCCAGAATGAAAAGACTGATAATCGCTGCGGCATCCAATGTTGTCTTACTCCCACCTCAATGTTAATGCTGTTATTAAAACCCTAACATATTAACGACAGAAACAGCGTTTTATTGAGGCGGAAAGACGGCTTTTTTATGCCTTTAAGACCGGATGGCCGCTGATTGTGAGCCGACTGCCCGCATCGTCGTGTTTCAGGGTCGCCCGAGCGCCCAGCGGCAGGGTAACGGTTTGCTGCTCATGGCCAAAAGCCAGCCCGGTGATGACGGGAATATCCAGCCGGGAGCGGATGAAATCGACCATCGTCTCAAGAGAATATCCGGCATCGTAATCATTGGGCTGTGCGCCGCTAAAACTGCCCAGCACGATGGCGGACTGACGCGCAAGAATGCCCGCGTGGTAAAGCTGCAGCAGCATGCGCTCGACGCGGAACGGGTGCTCGTTAATATCCTCCAGCACCAGAATGCCGTCTTCAATCTGCGGTAGCCACGGCGTGCCTGTCAGCGACACCAGCATTGCCAGGTTGCCGCCCCACAGCTGGCCTTCACACTCCCAGTGCGGCCCGTTACCCTGCCACTCCACGCTGAAGGTTGGGTTTTGCAGGGCGCGCCAGAAATGTTCATAGGTGAATGCATCCAGTTCCGGCGCGCCGAAGTTACCGGCCAGCATCGGGCCGCTGAAGGTAATGACGTTATGCAGGGCCAGAAGCCCAAGCTGAACGGCGGTGAAATCGCTGTGTCCGCATATCAGCAGCGGATCCTGCTGCTGGCGCGCCGCCAGACCCTGCCAGTCGATGCTCTCCAGCAGCCGGCTCGCCCCGTAGCCGCCGCGTACGGCGAGGACGACGGTGTTCTCACCCTTCAGGTTTACCAGGTCGTTGATATCACTCAGCCTCTGCGCCTCGGTACCGGCAAAACGCTGCTGGCGGCGGGGTATAATGGTCTGATTTTCTACCCGATGCCCGGAATCAAGCAAACGCTGAACGCCCCGCTGCGCCGCGTCCTGGTTGATGCAGTAGCCCGACGGTGCGATGAGATGAAACTGAGACATGGCAATTCCTTGCTGAATGAGAATCTAATTGTCTATATCATGCCGCGTATACGCTGCCTGCTTCAAGGGGGGCGTACCGCGATGACCGGCTATAAGGATAGATGACGTGAAATTGAGATGGTTTGCTTTTTTGATTGTGTTGCTTGCAGGCTGTAGTTCAAAACAGAACTATCAAAATCCGCCCTGGAACCCTGAAGTGCCTGTGAAACGGGCCATGCAGTGGATGCCAATCAGCGAACAAGCCGGCAAGGCCTGGGGCGTCAGCCCGCGGCTGGTGACGGCGATCATTGCGGTGGAATCTGGCGGCAATCCTACGCTTGTGAGTAAATCAAACGCGGTGGGACTGATGCAGCTTAAGGCCTCAACGGCCGGGAAAGAAGTGTATCGCTATATGGGCTGGAGCGGGCAACCGTCGACCAGCGAGCTGAAAAACCCGGAGCGCAATATCTCAATGGGAACCGCGTATCTGAGTATTCTGGAGCACGGTATTCTGAAGGGCATTGACGACCCTGAGGTGATGCAATATGCGCTGGTGGTGTCGTACGTTAACGGCGCCGGAGCGCTGCTCAGAACCTTCTCTTCGGATCGCAAAGAGGCGATTGAAGAGATCAACGACATGGACAAAGATGAGTTCTTTGAGCACGTGGTGAAGAACCATCCGTCACCGCAGGCACCCCGTTATATCTGGAAAGTTCAGAAAGCGATGGATGCCATGTAATGCCGCCGTCGGGCGGCGGCACGCTGCCCGACGCTCTTCACAACACCTTATTCGCACGCTCCCGCGCTTCTCGTTCCAGCGAAAAGATAATGCGCTGCAGCTCGCGTTCAGCTCCCGGCCCCACGTTCAGGAAGCGGAAGCTCAGGCGTGGCGTGGAAATGGTTTCGTTTTTGCTGTCCACGACCTTACGCTCGCTGATGGCAATCAGCTGGGCGTCAAAGTAAAACCGTCCCCAGCCTCCCATATCCAGTTCAATCTGCGAGAAGCGCATTCCTTCGATCAGCCCGTCGGGCTTTGGCGTGTCCATCAGAGCGCCCATCCCACCGAGCGAGAGATCGAAGAGGCGAAAGCGAAACTCTTTTTTGTCCGGCATTTTGGCTTTGCAAAAATAGGCCGGCTGGAGCGGGGCGCTGATGCGAAAATACTCGCGGCGCTGTACAAACCAGAGGTTCGTGGGAAGCGGTGTCACAAACGCGGGTAGCCCCTCATACTCGCTCAGCGTCAGCTGCGGCAGAACGAACTCCACTTTTGCGCCCTGGGTTTCAGCCATCACCGAGATTTTTTCCGCCCGCAGCACGGCGCGGTTCTCATATTCCTGACTACCCAGGTCGATGACAAGGCGATCCGACGAGGCGTCCAGGATCCTGCTGATGAACTGATTGGTCGTCCAGCTCATGCGCAGCGGCACTTCACCTTTTTTCAGATCGCGCAATACCCCTAATACAGCCAGCGGATTTTGTTTCAGGAATTGCTCACTGTAATTACTCACGCCAGATGGCTCCTCGATGTGTGACAGACTGTCTGAGAATTATCGGCAGACTGAATTGAAACTTAATACAAACCGGTGAGTTTTTTTTATTACGACGCTATTTTAAGTCGGTGAGATGAAAATGATTTTCTGCCGATCGCCTATACTTAAGTCACTTGCGCAGAAGGTTTTCTGCGTATGCGTTAAACCTGTAAGAGGGCATCGCTATGGGTATCATCGCCTGGATTATCTTTGGTCTTATCGCCGGCACCATCGCTAAACTTATCATGCCGGGGAATGACGGTGGCGGCTTCATTTTGACCTGCGTTCTTGGGGTTGTTGGTGCGGTTGTTGGCGGATGGCTGGCGACCATGTTTGGAATGGGAGGCAGCATCAGCGGGTTCGATCTGCACAGCTTCCTGGTGGCCGTGGTGGGCGCAATAGTCGTCCTCGGCATATTCAGGCTCCTCAGACGGGCATAAATAAAATGCGTAAAGGCGGCCCTCACGGAGGGCCGTTTTTTTTGGTGCGCGTATTGATTTGCTAATCGAAATGATAATAATTGTCGTTCCCAGTTTGTTCTCATAACAAGATGACAATATGAACACCTCACGTTTTGCGTTATGTGCGTTGGCAGGAGCCGTGGCGCTGGCATTGCAGGCACAGGCTTTCGCCGAAGAATCTACCATCGTGGTCACAGGAGCAGAGCAGGGAAGTGAGCTTCCTTCCTGGACGAACAGCGCGACCAAATCCGCTGTTGCGGAAAGTAAAACACCGCAGGTCATTAACACCCTCTCTGCTCAGGAGATTGCGCAGCGCCACGCGAATTCCGTGAATGAAATTCTGCGCTATGCGCCCGGGGTTTCAACCGAAGTGCGCGGTAACACCTCATATATGAGTGAATATAAAATCCGTGGCTTCACCGTCGATCAGGAGTTTTATAACGGGCTTCAGTTACCCTATAACGTCACCGGGAACACCAAAGCGCGTATCGATCCGCTTTTGATTGAGAGCGTGGATATTCTGAAAGGGCCATCGTCAGTGCTGTACGGTGGCGGGTCGCCGGGCGGGCTGGTCAACATCCAGAGTAAAAAGCCGCAAAAAGAGGCCAAAACCGAGCTGGGCTTCACCACCGGGACGCGCAATCTCAAAGAGGGCTATCTCGACTCAACCGGACAGATTGCAGACAGCGACTGGAATTACCGCCTGCTGGGGAAAGCGACGGAAGGCGACGATCAGCCACACACCACGCGTTACGAAAACTATCTGGTTGCCCCCTCTGTTACCTGGCAACCGGACAGCAAAACGCGCCTCACTCTCGATGCGCTGGCGCAAAACACCCCGAGCCTGTCACCGTCTAACCCTCTGCCGCTCACGTACCTGCGCTCGAAATATGCCGATCGCCGCGACTACGCCGGCGACGAGTGGAGCGGCTTTAAGCAGCGCCAGTGGATGCTGGGCTACAGCTTTGAGCATGAATTTGATAGCGGCTGGGGCTTTACGCAAAAAGCGCGTTACTTTGACGTGGACACGCATCAGCGCAGCGTCTATTCAACGGGGACAGGCGCAGAGGTTTATCAGCTGAACCGTTTTGCCTACACCACGGATGAAGACCTGCAAAGTTTTAATATTGACAACCAGGTGACCAAAACGGTCGCCCTGGGGGAATGGAAACACCATCTGCTGGCCGGGTTTGACTACCAGAAGCTGAACTCCCACTTCCACTATCGCTACGCCTCGGCAACCCCGGGAATCGACATGCGTCATCCTGACTACTCCCAGATTGATAACGGGGCGCTGGGGCTGTATACGGCACAGAAAAACCGACTCAGCTATCAGCAGAACGGTTATTACCTGCAGGATCAGGTGGAGTTCGGCGGGTTAAATCTCCTGGGGAGCCTGCGTTATGATGATTACCGCTCCGTCACCACCGACTATCTGCAAAGCGGCGATAAGGCCTGGGTATCCCAGGATCGCGTGACCAAACGTCTCGGGGCGCTCTACGCCTTCGAGAACGGGCTCTCGCCGTTCATCAGCTATTCAGAAGGTTTCGCACCGGTGTCGCCTCAGGGGACGCTGACGGCAAAAGACGTCAAGCCAACGACCAGCAGGCAGGTTGAAGGCGGGGTGAAATATCTTCTTGAAGAGTACGCCACGACCTTTACCGCGTCGGTGTTTAACATCCGCCAGAAAAACGTGGTCACGAGCGACCCGGGCTTCCTGAACTATCGCCAGACCGGGGAGGTGGAGTCCAAAGGTGCCGAACTCTCCGCTGTCAGCCGTCCGACGGATAATCTGACGCTGATTGCCAATTATGCCTACACGCATGCCATCAATACGGAAGATGACAAGTACCAGGGCAAGCGCCCGACGCAGGTGCCTGAAAATGCCTTTAACCTGTGGGGAGACTACACCTTCGACGGCACGCCGTTTAAAGGGCTGACGCTGGGCGCGGGGGCACGCTACACCGGCCCGATGGAAATCTCGCAGAGCAACGACGCGGGTAAACTGGGCGGCACAACCCAGTACGACCTGGCGGCCTCTTATCGCATGGGTGAAATCGTGCCGTCGCTGGCAGGGTTAACGCTCAAGGCGAGCGCGCAGAACATTACTAACAAAGAGACGCTGACCTGCTACGACGTAACCAACTGCTGGATTGGGCGTGACAGGACGTTGCAGGTTGGGGCGAGCTACAGCTTCTGATGACCTTTTCCCTCTCCCCCCAAATAATGTCTGCACGGACGACCGCCTCTCCCTTGTGGGAGAGGGCTGGGGTGAGGGGGGAACATACGACTCAGGTGGTCATTCCGTTCACTAATCGCTTCCAGTTTAAAAAAATACTGGGGAACTCTCTCCCCGTACGGGAAGAGAGTGATGAGGAGGGGAATTACTGCGCCGCACTCTTTGCTGGCGCCACATCGTCATTCGCCGCAGGCTGATTTTCCGGCACTACGTCACAGGGTTTCTCTTTCGGACACACCAGATCGAGCATTTTCAGCGTCACGCCGTTGCTCCAGCCAAAGCCGTCCTGCAGGGGATACTCGCCGCCGCCGCCGCCCGTACCGGTGGTCGAGACGTCATATTTCTCCACCAGCTTCTGCTCGCGGTCGTAGGTATGCTGAACGTTTTTCAGGAAGCGCCAGGTCACGTCCATCGCCACCTTTTTCTGCCCGTAGTTCTGCAGCCCTTCCGCTGCGACCCACTGCAGCGGTGCCCAGCCGTTTGGCGCATCCCACTGCTGGCCGCTGTTGATGGTGGTGGTGGAAATGCCGCCCGGCTTCAGCAGCCGTGAGGCGGTCGCCGCTGCCACTTTATCCGCGCGGTCCTGCGAGGCGGCTTTCACGTAAAGCGGGAAAAGGGCGGCGGCGGTCAGCTGATTACGCACCTTTTTGCTTTTCAGATCGTAATCCGCGTACCAGCCCTCTTTAGCATTCCACAGGTTGTCTTCAATCCCCTTCTGGCGCGCGGCTGCCAGCGCCTCGTACCTGCTGGCGGCTGCGGCATCGCCATCCTCCTGGCCTGCGCGAGCCAGCAGTTTTTCCATCTTAAACATCAGGGCGTTGAGATCTACGGGCACAATGCTGGTGGTGCGGATCGTGCCGAGTTTCTGCGGGTCGTCCATCCAGCGGGAGCTGAAGTCCCAGCCGGAGGCGGCGGCTGAACGCAAATCGCGGTAGATCTCCGTTGCCGGACGGTTAGGGTTATTTTTGGCCGTCGTGACGTCATCCAGCCAGGATTCCGGGCGTGGCGTATCGCGATCGTCCCAGTAGCGGTTAAGAATTGCCCCGTCGTCCAGCTTCACGACGCGTTTATTGGCCTGGCCCGGCTGCAGGGCATCGGCACCCTCCATCCAGTAGGCATACTCTTTTTCCATCTGCGGACGGTATTTTTTCAGCGCGTCGCTGTCGTGCGTAGCCAGCAGTTCCACCATCAGGGAGAAGAACGGCGGCTGCGAGCGGCTAAGATAGTAGCTGCGGTTGCCGTTAGGAATGTGGCCAAAGGTGTCCAGCTCGTAGGCGAAGTTGTCTACCATATCGCTGATTTTGTCCCAGTGGCCGCTCTCGGCTAAGCCCAGCATGGTGAAATAGCTGTCCCAGTAGTAGACCTCGCGGAAACGGCCGCCGGGTACAACGTACGGCTTCGGCAAGGGGAGGAGCGAGTCCCATTTGGCGGCTTTGTCCGTAGTGCGCGTCAGCACTGGCCAAAGATCGTCGATGTGCGCGCGTAACGTTTGGCCAGCGGGCGGGACGTATTTTTCACCTTCCGCGGGCAGGGTAAAGTTCATTTCAACAAAGTGCCGCAGGTCAAAGCCGGACTGGGTGTGCTGCATCCGGTAGTCCGCCAGGATCATCAGCGGGTCGCTTTTGGGCACCGCATCGGCAAAGGTTTTTTGATCGGGATAAAGTTTGGCGCTCTGAACGTCGTTAAAAAGGGGGCCGAGCAAAATGTCAGGGGGAGTTTTCTGGCTCGCTGGCTGTTCCTCAGCATAACCCAAAGCGGCAACACCGAGCAGCGCGCCGCCTAACGCAAGGGGCAAAAAGGCGGGGCGTAGTGTACGAGGTCTTATCATCGGTTCGTCTCCTGTCTTCACTGAGCAGCGTGACCGCTGTGGTCAATTACCTGAAAACCTTAGACGAATATCCTTCACTTCGCGTGTCGAATATCCCATTTTTCGCATAACCAGACAATTCGCCCGCGCGTGAGATATCTGTTCGCTTCTGGAAAAGGGTTAGATCGCTTCCTGGGTCTGGCCGGCTTCCCGCAAGGATCCTGGCGCATGCCCGACGATACGCTTAAATGCCCGGCTAAAGGCCGCCAGCGAACCGTATCCCAGGCGGAGCGCCACCGTTTCGATGGGCTGGTTTTCGTAGCGAATGTACTGAATCGCCAGGCGCATCCTCAGCTCGCTGAGATATTTTGCCGGCGTGGTGCCGGTGGCCGATAAAAACCGTTCGGCGAAGACGGAGCGTGATGTTCCGGCCTCTTTCGCCAGGTCCGCCACGCTCCAGTTCACGCCCGGCTGCTGGTGCATTGCGTAAATCGCCCGGCTGAGTCGCGGATCGCGCAGCACCTGCACCCAGCCGGTCGCTTTCCCACACCCCGCTTCGACCCAGCCGCGCACAATCAACGCGGCAACCACGTCCGCGAGGCGAGCCAGGATCCCGGCGAACCCGACCTGACGCGTCATTGACTCCCGTTCCATCGCCGCCAGCAGCGGGTGGATTTCCGGCCAGGTCGACATTAGCCGGCTTACCATCATCACTTCCGGCATCGCTTTGATCAGGGGCTGCATTCCACCCAACTCAAAATCCATGCATCCGCTGAAGATAACGGTGTGCTCCTTCTCCGGACACGGCTCACAGGTGATGGCACAAACAGAACTGCAGATTGGCTCGCTTGGGAAGGCGCTGACCGGGGTAATGTCGGCGTGTTCGTCCGAGAGCAGGGCATGGGCGTTGCCGTTTGGGATAAACAGCGCGTCGCCGCCGTTCAGTTCGAACGTCGCGCCGCTCTCCATGCGCAGCAGGGCAGTACCGTGGCTAACAAAGTGGAATTGCGCCTTGCCCGGGGCCTGATGAAAGGCCACGCCAAACGGGGCGCTGGCTTCAATCCGCCGGTATTTCACGCCGGACAGGCGCATGCCGCGCAATAGTTCGCTGATTAAATCGGGTGACTGAACGGTCATGGCGCAACTCCGGACGAATAATCAATAAGTGGAGATTATATGTCATAGATCGTCCAGGGTGAACACACTATGCTTCTGCGACATTAGTCACATTTTTATAACGGGAGTACAACAGATGAATGCATGCGTTGCGGCGAGAGAGGCAGTCGCCCCTGCAAAACCCGCCTGGCGAGCGGTCTATTCACTGGGGCTGGGCGTTTTTGGTTTAATCACGGCGGAGTTCCTGCCCGCCAGTTTGCTCACCCCTATGGCCGCGAGTCTTGGCGTAACGGAGGGAATGGCCGGGCAAGCGGTGACCGCAACGGCGCTGGTGGCGCTGGTTACCGGGCTGCTGATTACCTCTGCGACGAAAAGTATCGACCGCCGCTGGGTACTGATGTTTTTCTCGGTGCTGCAAATCATCTCCAGCCTGCTGGTGGCCTTTGCGCCCACGCTCCACGTTCTGCTGATGGGGCGTTTGCTGTTGGGCATCGCCATCGGCGGTTTCTGGGCGATGTCGACCGCCACGGCGATGCGTCTGGTCCCTGCGGACAAAGTGCCAAAAGCGCTGGCGGTGATCTTCTCCAGCGTGTCTATTGCGACGGTAGTGGCCGCGCCGCTGGGGAGCTATCTCGGCAGTTTGATCGGCTGGCGTAACGTCTTTATTCTCTGCATCCTGCCGAGCGTGCTGGCGCTGCTGTGGCAGCTGTGGGTACTGCCGTCGATGAAGCCGGAAAGCAACGGCAGCCTCGGCACGCTGTTCCGCGTGCTCCGTCGTCCGGGAATGATCGGCGGAATGCTGGCGACTATCCTGATCTTCAGCGGCCATTTTGCCTTCTTTACCTATCTGCGCCCGTTCCTTGAAACGGTAGGACAGGCGAGCGTGGAGAGTATTTCGCTGATCCTGCTCGGTTTTGGCCTGGCTAACTTTGTCGGCACCTCTATTGCCGGGCATCTGCTGGCCCGCAATCTGCGCCTGACGCTGGCGCTGGTGCCGTTCGTGATGGGCGTGCTGGCGCTGACCATGGTGGCGTTTGGTCATCTGGCAATGCTCGACGGACTGCTGGTCGCGCTGTGGGGCTTTGCCTTTGGCCTGGTGCCGGTGGGTTGGTCAACGTGGCTTGCCACCACCGTTCCGGATGAAGCGGAAAGCGCAGGCGGTCTACTGGTGGCATCAATTCAGTTCGCAATCGGTGCGGGAGCGGCAGGCGGCGGGGCGGTGTTTGACCTTAACGGTGCGAGCGGCGTATTTGCCGGAAGCGGTCTACTGCTGGTGAGCGCGATGGTGATTGTGCTGATGGGCGTGAAGGTGAAGGCGGACTGATGGCTGTCCCTCTCCTGTGGGAGAGGGACTCTGTATATTCATGCAATTGCTCTTTCATTCCAGGTATCTTTGAACGTTATGTTTCCGTCGCAATATTTCCATTCAATAGATTCATAACGTAGCTCGACTTCTTCCATATGTGTACTTGCGATACCCAGCGGGTGTAGTACTGGAGAGATTCTGGTGATTATTACGTTTTCAAGGATCACGTTGAAGTATTCACGTTCGATTCCGGCATCATCAATTTTGTACATCTTAATTAGTGCTGATTTAAATGTTCTCCCCGTGCAGACAGCGCGAAATAAGTAGGGTGTGATGCGATCTATTTCTTTCTCAAAGGTTATAGGTACATGAAGACGCGTTGCCGTGAGTTTCCCGGTGTTAGGGCTTGTCGGTATCCAGACCGAGTGGTTAAGTGATTTTAGTTCAGTAGACCCCAATCTGGTGGGAATTAAACACCCCCCCCCAGAATAGGGCTATTATTTTCATCGGTGAACCATATGTGTGCGGGTATAGACATTTCCTTATTCGTTCCATTTATAGAAATAGGTAATATAAATAACGGCTAAAACAATCAATCCGACGACCGACATTGCTGTTTTAGGATTTTCAATAAAGGTTGCAGGTATCGTTGATAGAAGCAGAATGATGAAAACCATCGCGCATGCTTTTATATCATTCCTCATGTCTTCCAGTATGAGATTAAAAATTCCTCTAAAAAATTTTCGCATTATTTTGCCATTTTCATCAATGCATTGGATATATCATTATTGGATGCTGTGGAAACATTTATGTGTCCGGCTTTCGTTACGACTGGCTCAATAAGGAAGTACATCATTTCAATTTGCTCCATATAGAGTGCATTATAAAAGAGAGGTAGAAGGTTTTTGAGGTTGTTTGCACTGTCAGCCGCGTGTTGAACCATTGCATAGGCATTTAGCGCTAAAATTCCCCCACCCACTCTACCAGCATTTTTTTTCATGAATGCACTCTGTACTGCGGCATTCATCTTATTGCCATAGCAGATATATTTTGCAACTGCATAGATTAGGCTGAATTTTGAGGCTTGCTTGATTGAATAATTTGTCGTAAAGGGGATGACCTTTTCGAGGATGCTTTTTTTATCGTTTTCACTTTTATTTTTAAGCAAGGTTTCTATGTATATCTTAACCATGCGGAATACAATATCTTTATGCTTAATTAATTCTTCAATCCCAAATAGAAACCTCTTATCTTCTGAAGCCAATCGTTTACACTCATCCTGATAATTATCAGTAAGGCACGATGTATAATAAAGCAAGCGTGTAGCGGCATCTCCCAGATTGTTTACATAATCACTAACGCCATCCTTTACTCCTGACACGGCGCGATCGAGCCTTAAAGCCAGTTCTTTATCGGAACCTATTCGTTCTATGATTGATTTACTGTAATACATAACATTTCCCTGTTTTATAGAGAAATAATGATGGCTATGCTAGTGAATAAGAAAAGTGATCTTTCTCTCATTTAGTAAAACTAACAGGTGAGAAATAATTATTTATTCTTTTAGTTAATGAGATGGATATTACAATTGACGGTATGAATTAGGGGCTTACTACGTTATTTTCATTTATCAGGTAACCATGTTTAATGCAGGCCGGGTAAGCGCAAGCGCCACCCGGCTCCGGTTTACAATCCTTTATTCTCCATCAGCACCGCCAGATCAACCAGGCGGTTTGAGAATGCCCACTCGTTGTCATACCAGGCCAGGATTTTAACCATGTTTCCGCCAATCACCAGCGTGGAGAGCCCGTCGATAATCGAGGAGCGAGGATCGCCCTGATAATCGCTCGAGACCAGCGGTTCATCGCTGTAGCCCAGTATACCTTTCAACGGGCCGCTGGACGCGGCCTGGCGGAAAGCGTTATTAACCTCGTCGGCGGTCACCTCCCGGCTCAGCGTCACGGTCAAATCCACAATCGACACTACGGGAACCGGCACGCGTAAAGAATACCCGGTCAGCTTACCCTCTAACGACGGGATCACTTTCCCCAGCGCCTTCGCCGCGCCGCTGGAGTAGGGCACAATCGACAGGGCCGCAGCGCGGGCTCCGCGCAAATCTTTCTCCGGCTGGTCGTGCAGCGCCTGGCTGTTGGTGTAGGCGTGCGTGGTGTTCATCAGCCCGTGCTCTATACCAAACTGCTGATGCAGCACCTGCGCCGCCGGAGCCAGCCCGTTAGTGGTGCAGCTCCCGTTACTGACCACATAGTGCTGCGCAGGGTCGTACAGCTCGTGGTTCACGCCCATCACTACCGTCAGGTCGTCGTTCTTACCCGGTGCGGAGATGATGACGCGCCTGGCGCCGCCGCTCGTAATATGCACCGCCGCTTTTTCTCGTTCGGTGAAGAAACCGGTCGCTTCAATTACCACGTCAACACCCGCGTCGCGCCACGGAATGTTCGCCGGGTCACGTTCGCTAAACACGGTGATGCGCTGGCCGTCCACCTGCAGCGCGCCGTCTGCGGCTTCAACGGGCGCGGGCAGGGTGCCGAGGAGAGAGTCATATTTGAGGAGATGGGCGAGAGTTTTGCTGTCCGTCAGATCGTTAATGGCCACAATCTGAAGCTCCGGGTTGCCCAGCGCCGCGCGCAGAACGTTACGTCCAATACGGCCGAAACCGTTAATACCGACCTTAACCATGATGCACTCCTTATCTGTGTTGTCTGGAGTCACTCTAGGCTTCAGGTCAAATGGCGTAAACGACAAAAAAGGATCATATTACGCCATCTTGCGGCAGTGGAAGCGCTGGCGATACTCGCCCGGCGTAAGGTGTAGCTGTTTCTCAAACACGCGACGCAGGTTGATGCTGGTGCCAAATCCGCTTTTTTCAGCAACCGTCTCAAGCGAATCGTGGGTCTGCTCGAGAAGCTGTCGGGCGGCAGCGAGGCGAGCCTCTGATACGTACCGGGCCGGAGAGGCGGCGGTATCGCGGGTAAAAACGCGGGTGAAATTGCGCGGGCTCATGGCGGCTTTTTCTGCCAGCTTTTCTACGCTGAGGTCGGCGGTCAGGTTTTGCAGGATCCAGCCTTGCAGCTCGCTGATGGGGCCGCTTGCGCCGGACGGCTGCAGGCTATAGCGGCTGAACTGCAGCTGGCCGCCGGGGCGGCGCAGATACATCACCATATCCTGCGCCACGTCGCGGGCGAGGGAAAAACCATAGTCGTCTTCCACCAGCGCCAGCGTCAGGTCAAACCCGGAGCTTACGCCGCCGGAGGTCCAGACGGGGCCGTCCTGAATATAGAGCGGGCCACCTTCTACCCGGATGGACGGGTAGGCTGCCTGCATGGCGTCAAGCAGCCGCCAGTGGGTGGTCGCACGCCGCCCGTCGAGCAGCCCGGTCTGCGCCAGCAGCATCGCGCCGCCGCAGATGGAGGCGATCCGTCGGGCATGCGGCGCGGCCAGATGCAGCCAGTCGACCACCGCGGTGCTCTCAAGCTCGTTCATGCCGCGCCCGGTAATAATGATGGTATCCAGAGGTTCACGCGGATCCAGCTCCGGCAGGCGATAGTCCGCGAGCAGGTTTAAGCCGGACTGGCCGTGGATAACCTGATGGGGCTGCGTGGTGGCGATAATAATGCGGTAGCAGGGCTGAGCGAGGCCTTCCGGGTGCAGACGGTTGGCCTGCATCAGAATGTCTGCGATACCGGCGGCTTCAAACAGCATGCCGCCGTCGGGTACGATAATCAGGATTTTCTTCATGTCCTGAAAAGTACCTTCATCGCAAAATAAGTCAAGCGGCCGGTGAAGGGGCGACCTCCGGGGAGCTGACCTTTTTCATCGGGATGGCGGCGACGCCCTTGACGATCCAACCCGCGGTGGCGGACAGCCGTTACCCGCTTTTTTGGCAAAGCAAAGCGATTTAACTTCTTTGTTATTTCAGGCGTTATCCCGGATTGTCAGAGCATATTATCACCGACGGAAACGGCGTCTGAAGGCATGGGTAAACGGCACTCCCTCTATTTACACGAGCAGCAGCGAAACCATATTCGCCGCCTCGCCGCGGGTTTCCTGTGGCGAAGCGAGCTGCCCACCTGGCTTTTAATCATCACGATTTATGGCGGCTGGTTTACCAGCCTGGCGCTCTGGCAAACCCTCGGCCTGCTGCCCGCCACGCTGTTGCTTATCTGGTTTACCGCCTGGTATATGTCGCTCCAGCATGAGCTGATCCACGGGCATCCAACCCGCGTCGCCTGGCTGAACCAGCTTTTCGGCACCCTGCCGCTGGCGGTCTGGTATCCGTATGGCCTGTACCGTGATTCCCACCTCGCGCATCATCGCCACCACCATCTGACCGTACCGGTAGACGATCCGGAATCCTACTATTTTACCCACGAGAGCTGGGCGCGCTTTAGCCCCTGGCAGAAGCGCATCATTCATCTGCGCAATACCTTCGTTGGCCGGCTGTTGCTGGCTCCGCTGCTGGATATTGTGCAGACGCTGGGTAGAGCCGTCGCGGCCTTTTGTGACCTGAACGTGCGGGCAATGGTGATGTGGCTGGTGCACGGTTTACTGCTGGCGGGGTTATTTGCGTGGATGGTGCGCATCGGTTTCTCGCCCGTCTGGTTTGTGCTGGCCGTGAGCTATCCTGCACTGGCGCTCACGAAAGTACGCTCGTTCCTGGAACACCGCGCGGCGGACGACCCGCTGGCGCGCTCGGTGATTAACGAGGCCGGGCCGTTCTGGCGGGTACTGTTTTTGAATCTCAACTACCATTCAGTGCATCATGATTTGCCGGGCGTGCCCTGGTACGGGCTCAAGGCGGTCTACCTGCAAAACAGGGAAGCGTATCAGCAGCGCAACCACGGTTTTCTGGTAAAAGGCTACGGCGAATGGCTGCGCCAGTTCTGGCGCAAGGCGGTAGACGTCACCGTACATCCGCAGGGTAAACAGGGGGAGGGGCATGAGTAATACGCTGGCGTTTCCAATGTACGCCGTCAATCGCGCCGATAACGAGGCGCTCTGGCAGGCGGTCCAGAGCCTGCTGCTGGCGCGCGGCGTGTCCGCAGGCCCATCGTCAGAGACTGACCTGCTGGCGCACTGGCAAGAACCCGACGTGATCCTCAGCCAGACCTGCGGCTACCCGCTGGTGACGTTGCTGCCGGACGTGCAGGTGGTCGGCTGTTTTCACTACGTCGCGCCGGGGTGTGACGGGATTCATTACCGCAGCTTTCTTGTGGCGCGCGAGGAGGATAAACATCGGACGCTGGCTGATTTCCGCGGGCGGCGGGCGGTGTGCAATTCGCTGGACTCTCAGTCCGGCTACAACGTGCTGCGAAAAATGGTGACGCCGCTTGCGGTTAACGGCCGTTTTTTTGCCCATGCGCACGTGAGCGGCAGCCATCGGCAGTCGCTGATTGACGTCAGGCGCGGCGTGGGGGATATCGCAGCGATTGACTGCGTAACCCACGCCCTGCTGCTCCGCCATGAACCGCAGCTGCTCGACGGGCTGGCGGTGATAGACCGCAGCCCGCTGGCGCCGGGGTTGCCGCTGATAACCTCCCCGGGAACCACGCCAGCCACCCTCCGCGCCCTACGCGAGGCGCTCAACGCGCTGGTCACTGCGCCAGAATACCGTGCGGTCTGTGCCGCAACGCTGATAGGTGGGTTTAGCGAGGCATCGCGCCAGACGTACAGCCTGTTGCTCGACTGGCGCGACGAAGCCGAAAGGTCAGGACTGCTGGGGCTCTGACGACGAGGAGAAGCGATTTTTCGCAGCCGGCAGCCCCAGCTTCTCGCGCAGCGTGCCCGGCGCATATTCGCTTTTCATGACCCCTTTGGCCTTCAGCAGTGGGACGACCCGGTCAGCAAAACGGTCAAAATCGCCCGGCAGCAGAGGGAACATCAGGTTAAACCCGTCCGCTGCGCCAGAAAGATAGATATCGGCCAGCGTGTCGGCGACCTCCTGAGCCGTGCCGATGACCAGCCAGCTGTCTGAACTTTGCAGCAGCAGCCGCCCCAGTTCAAGAATGCTCAGGGAAGGGTCGTAGTCCCGAATTAACGACAGCGTTGTGCGGATGCCGTCAAACGTGGCTTCATCAGGCAGCGGCGGCAGCGGCCTGTCGCTCGGGTAGGGGCTGAGATCCAGTTTAAGGTAGGCCGAGAGCAGATCGATGGCCATCTGGTCACTCATCAGCCGTTCGTTCAGCCGCTGACGTTCCGCTTTTTCCTCGTCTGAATCCACCACTACGGGGAGCACCCCGGCAATGATTTTGAAGTGCTCCGGACGGCGGCCCAGTGCCGCAAGCCGCTGGTCGATCTCCTGGCGATACGCCAGCCCCTGTTCGACAGATTTTATAAATACGAAGTGCATATCTGCCCAGGCTGTCGCCAGCCGTTTTCCCGCCTCAGACGAACCCGCCTGAACCAGAACGGGATGGCCCTGCGGTGGACGCGGCACGTTTAAGGGACCGCGAACCCTGAAAAAATCACCCCAGTGCGCCAGATGATGTACGCGGTTTTTGTCCGCAAACAGGCCGGCGCGTTTATCAAAGCGCAGGGCGTCATCGTCCCACGAGTCCCACAGCCGGGTCACGACGTCGATAAACTCCCCGGCGCGCTGATAGCGAGCGTCGTGCTGGGGGATCTGCTCCAGGCCGTAGTTCGCCGCTTCTTCTTCCAGCCATGAGGTCACAATGTTCCAGCTGGCGCGCCCGCTGCTGAGAAAGTCGAGCGAGGCGAAGTAGCGAGCCAGATTATACGGCTCGGTATATGAGGTGGACGCCGTCGCCATCAGGCCGATGTTTTCCGTGACGGCAGCGAGGGCTGAGAGCAGCGTCAGGGGTTCAAGGCGCGCGTTGGCATAATGGGATAAACCGCTGTCCCAGATGCCCGTATGGTCGGCGATAAAAATGGCGTCAAGGGTGGCGGCCTCGGCCTTACGGGCCAGGTCGGCATAGTATTTCAGGGTAAAAACTTCACGTTCTGGCGCATCGGGATGGCGCCAGGAAAACCGGTAATCGCCCTGGGGATTGAAGAAGAACAGATTCAGGATCATGGTGTTGTGCGACATGTTGGGCCCGCTTCAGGTTACGGCCGCTCCCTGGCCTTCTCATCTTACTGTGTTGTCAGGTTGCTGTTGACCCAGCTCTCCGCTACGGCGGTGGGATCTTTGTGCTGAAGGTCAACCTGCTTGTTGAGCTCTACCAGCGCCGTGTTGTCGAGCCTGCGGGACACGTCGTTAAGAACGGCGTCGATCTTCGGCGTGAGCGCGGCTTTGCGCACCAGCGGGACAACGTTCTGGCTTGGCTGCTCGTGTTTGTCATCCTGCAGAACTACCCAGTCTTCTTTCGCCAGCGAACCCTGGGTTGACACCACGGTCGCGACGTCGATTTTTCCCGCGTTCAGCGCCAGACGAGAGAGTGGTCCGCCCATATCCAGCGACTTCACCTCTTTAAACTCCAGACCGTAGACGCGCTTCAGCCCCGGCAGGCCCAGCGCGCGCACCGGCAGCTCCGGTGGACCGCCGATGACCAGCTCATGGGCAATGGGGGTGAGATCGGAGAGTTTGGTCAACCCGTATTTTTTCGCCGTCTCGGCACGCACTGCCCAGGCCGTCACGGAGCTGGCTGAGGAGGGGGTCAGGAGGGTAAAGTCGCCGGGTAAGACCTTAGCGAGTTCAGCGCTAACGTCGCTCTGGGTCGTCGCCAGGGTTTTGCCGTCATAGTAGTTAAGCAGCGCGCCGATGTATTCCGGGACGATATCGATCTCGCCGCTCTGCAAAGCCGGAATAATAATTTCGCGGTTGCCAAGGTTAAGACGGGTTTTGACATCAATATTATTTTTCTTCAGGGCGCTGGCATAAATATTGGCGAGAATAGAGCTTTCGGTAAAATTCGCGCCGCCGACAGTGACCGTTTCCGCTAAGGTAGAAAAGCTTAAGCTGAATAATCCCGCCGCCAGAAGGGAGAGTTTAAATCCACGGCGGTGAAATGCGTGCCAGAATGTTTGCTTCATATTGCCTCTTATTATTGCAGGTGGTGTTTATTGGCGTTAATTCACCGCAGGCACGGCCTGAGGTTGAAATAACCGTTTATTGATAAGGGAAAATAACAGCTCACAGGCGACGGCCAGCAGCGTCACGACGAGAGAGCCCGCGATGACCTGCGGCATATCGCGCTGGCCGAGGCCGTCTATCAGAAAGCGTCCGAGCCCGCCCAGTCCGGCGTAGGCCGCAACAACCGCGGTTGCGATAAGTTGAAGCAGTGCGGTACGAACCCCGGCAAAAATCAACGGGATCGCCAGCGGGATGCGCACTTGCCACAGGCTCTGTAACGGCGTCATACCCAGCGCCGTGGCGGCATCGCACAGTGTTCGGTCGGCATGATAAATCCCGACCCAGGTGTTAGTCAGAATCGGGGGGATCGACAGGGCGACCAGGGCAAGGAAAACGGGGATATCGTTGAACCCGAAAAGAATGATGCAGAGTAAAATCAGGCCCAGGGACGGGATCGCCCGGCCAATATTGAACAGGTTGATGACGATGAATGCCCCCTTGCGCCAGTAGCCCAGCGCCACGCCCAGCGGCAGCGCGATAAGTGCGGCTATCGCCATGCTGATCAGGACATACCACAGGTGTTCGCGCAGCCGTATAAGTATGCCGGCTGTGCCGAACCAGTGTTCCGGCAGCATGAACCAGCTGAAGGTGGCCGTTATGATCTCCATCATCGTGTCCAGGGGGTAATCCAATAGCCGAGGCGCGCTATCAGAGAGTCAAAAATAAACGACAGCATCAGGCTCAGCGCCACGCTGACGACAATAGGCGTCAGAAAATCCTGGTTAAAGCCCGAGAGCAGCAGCTGCCCCAGACCGCCCTGGCCAATCAGCGCTGTAACGGTGACCAGCCCTACCAGCGTGACCGACGCAATGCGCAGCCCGGCAAACAGGGACGGCGCAATCAAATGCAGCTCCACGTCAACAAAACGATGCCAGCGCGTGTAGCCCAGCGCCCGGGCCGATTCCAGAACGTCGACGGGCAGTTTTTCAATCCCAGCCACAACGTTGCGCAGCAGGATCAGCAGGGAGTAGAGCGTCAATCCGATGATCGAGGTGGTCATCGACAGCCCCGTGAAGGGGATCAGCAGGATAAACAGCGCCAGCGAGGGGATCGTGAATAACATGCCGCACAGGTAGAGAAGCGGCGGGGCCGCAGCGGGCCAGCGCAGCGTGATACCGATGAGCATGCCGGTCAGGAGGGTGCCGAAGAACAGCGACACCACCACCAGCTGCGTATGTTGCCAGAGCAGAGCGGCAATCGGCATCTGGTTATCCACTATCCATTGCCAGTCAATCATAGCGGTGAATGTCCACGTGCCCGTCCAGCACGCGCTGGAGCAACGTATGAGAGACGCTGCCCTGGTACTGCCCGTCGCCATCGACGCGGACCAGCACGCCTCCCGGGGCATCAAGCAGCGCGCTGTAGGCAAAACGCAGGGTGTGCAGCGCCTTCAGCGTCAGGGACACCGGCAGCGTTACGCGGCGCTCGGGATCGAGCCAGTACAGCGGGCGCTGATGTTTATCGAGCACCAGCCGTAGCGGGCTTACCACCGTCGGATGTTGGCTGGAAATCGGCGTGAGCGCCTCATCGACGAGGGTCACATCGTGGCGCGGAAGTTGGCCAACCTGCAGCCTGCCGAGGCGCTTCAGGTTTGGCTCAGGCCCGATGAAGCGCGCCACAAAATCGTTGGCCGGATGCGCCAGGATACGATCGGGCGTATCGAACTGGACCAGCACGCCGCCTTCCTGGAAAATCGCGATTTTATCGCCGAGACGAATGGCCTCGTTGATGTCGTGCGTCACCAGGACAATGGTTTTGTGCAGGCGCTGCTGCAGCGCCAGCAGCTCGTCCTGCAGCTTTTCGCGAACGACCGGGTCGATCGCTGCGAAAGGCTCGTCCATCAGCAAGATCGGGGGATCGGCAGCCAGGGCTCTGGCAATCGCTACGCGCCCCTGCTGTCCGCCGGACAGCTGATGTGGAAAGCGAGAAAGCAAGCTCGGGTCGAGGGACATCACCTCAACCAGTTCTTCTATACGCTGCTGAATATGCTTTTTATTCCAGCCCAGCAAACGCGGTACGGTAGCAATATTTTGCGCAACGCTACGGTGCGGAAATAAGGCCGCACTTTGCATCACAAAACCTATTTTACGGCGCACCTGAATAATGTCAGCCTCGGCGATTTTAATTCCCTGCACGTAAACCGAGCCCGCGTCGGGAATATCCAGCTGGTTGATCATCCGTAACAGCGTCGTTTTTCCGCAGCCGCTTGGCCCAACGAAAGTGCAAAACTCGCCGTCGCTGATGTCGATATTTAAATTACGAATAGCGGCATGCGTACTGCCAGGGTACGTTTTGTTTATGTTTTCAAGTTTGATCATGGGAAACAATTGCGCCCTGGGATTATTGCAGTGACATAAAGCACAAATTACAGAGGCGAAGGGAGGGCGGCAAATATGATATTTGCATTTATATTGCCGCTAATTGTCTTTGCCGGAGGCGCAGGGTAGGCCCCTCTCACCGGCGGAGAGAGGGAGCACGCTACATCAAAAAATAGCTCAGGCCGGAAAAGGCCACCATGCCCGCAATGACGGTTGCGAAGAGGCTGCGGGACACGATGCCCGCGAAAGCCGCGATTGCGGCGGCCAGAAGCGAAATACTTACTCCGGATGGCGTCAGCGCCGGTTTGCCCAGCAGCTCTGCGGTGACGATTGCCGCCATGATGGCCGCCGGAATAAAGCTCAGCCATTGCTGTACAACCGGAGCCAGCCGGAAGCGCGACAGCAGCAGAATGGGTACCGTACGCATCAGCGCGGTGATCAGGGCTGAAATGAAAATCGCGAGCAGAATATTACGCTCCATCCTGTTTGCCTCCTTTCGGGAAGAAACGTAGCCCCAGCGTAGCCAGCGTGGCCGAAACGGAGGCGGCAACGATCACCACCACGCTGGTATCCATGTGCGGGGTGCTCAGCACGGTAATCACCACCGCGGCAGCAATACTGAACGATTCAAGGGCTTTTTTCCGGCTGGCAAACCAGATAGACAGCACCAGGCCGATAAACATGGAGACCAGGCTGAAGCTCAACCCCTCCATTAATGACGCTGGAAGGGCAGAAGCCAGCACCGCGCCCACGACGCAGGCGAGGATCCAGTTCAGCCATGCCGCAAGGTTCAGCCCAAGCATCCAGGCGTAGGGAACGTGACCGTGCTGGCTGCCTCGCTGCACGGCAACGCCAAAGGTTTCATCGGTGAGCAGCAGGCCACTGATAAGTTTGTGCGCGGTGCTCTGTTCGCGGAAGAAGACGCTCATGGCCGAGCTCATCAGCAGGTAGCGTAAATTGACCAGGAAGACGCTGAACACGACCGAGGCAACTTCCGCCCCGGCAGCCCAGAGCGAATAAAAGAGAAACTGCGCCGACCCGGTATAAAGCACGCTTGCCAGCAGCGCGGTTTGTACCGTCGTAAAGCCGGAAAGGGTGCCGATCGCACCGGCGGCAAAGCCAATGCTCCAGTATCCGGGAATGGTGGGCAGGCAGGCGGTAATTCCTGCCCTGAATTCTGCTCTGGCCTCCGTCTTATGGGAGGCTCCGGTTTTCATTAACATCCATGCTCCAGGGTTACAGCTGTCGAATGTCTTTTGAACGCAACCTGATGTTCACCGGCACCGACTTATAGGAGGGTGTACCACTCTCTTTATCAAGATAATCAAGCGGTACCAGCACGTTCGCCTCAGGATAGTAAGCTCCGACGGTGCCGGAAGCAATGTTATACGCCACCAGCGTTATGTCGTTCAGACGCTGAAGCTTACCCGGCAGCGCGGTTTCGATGTCCACCCGGTCGCCGTGCTCAAGCCCCAGCAGTGCCATATCCCCTTCGTTCATAAACAGCACATCCCGGCGGCCAAAGACGCCGCGGTAGCGGTCATCGAGAGCATAGATGGTGGTGTTGTACTGATCGTGGCTGCGCAGCGTAATCAGGCGCAGGACGTTATCGCCTTCACCGCTGACGTTTTCGTCCACGCCGTCAAACACGGAGAACATCGCCTTGCCCGTCGCCGTCGGCCAGACGCGCTGCGTGGGCGGAAGCGGCATGCGAAAACCGCCGGGGATACGGATTCGTTCGTTATAGCGATCGAAGCCCGGGATCGTCTGTTCGATCAGGGTACGGATGCGATCGTAATCCGCCACCAGCTCGAACCAGTCTACGCGGGTATTTTTGAGGGTGGCTTTCGCCATGCCGGCCACGATGGCCGGTTCGGCGCGCAGCTGCGGGGAGGCTGGCTTCAGCTTGCCGGACGAGGCATGCACCATCGACATGGAGTCTTCTACAGTAATCGACTGACGCCCGGTCGCCTGAAGGTCCAGTTCGGTGCGGCCCAGACACGGCAAAATATAGGTCTCTTTGCCGACCAGCAGGTGGGTACGGTTCAGCTTGGTGCCAACGTGGACGCTCAGATCCAGCGTATTCATTGCCGGAAAACCCCTCTCGTGATCGGGCATCGCTACCGCGAAATTGCCGCCGAGGCAGAGCAGCGCTTTCGAGCGCCCGTCGATCATCGCCTGCGTTGCGGCGACCGCATCATGGCCGTGCTGAGCAGGAGGTTCAAAGCCGAATACGTCCTTAAGGCGGCCCAAAAATTGCGCGGTGGGCTTCTCGGTGATCCCAACGGTGCGGTTGCCCTGCACGTTAGAGTGGCCGCGCAGGGGACAAATCCCCGCGCCGGGCTTACCGATATTGCCGCGCATCAGCAGCAGGTCGGCGATCAGCCGCACGTTCGCGGTCCCCTTGTTGTGCTGCGTGATGCCCATTCCGTAGGTGATGATGGTGGCGTTCGATTTGGCATACGCTTCGGCGACGCTTTTCAACGCCGCCCGCGCCAGCCCGGACTCACGTTCGATATCCTCCCACGCTGTCCGGGTGATATCCGCCGCAAAATCATCAAAACCGTGGGTGTGTTCGGCAATGAACGCGCGATCGAGAACGTCGCCGCGCTCGGCTTCCATCTGCAGAAGATGTTTGGCAATGCCTTTTAGCGCCGCCGCGTCGCCCCCTGCCTTAACCTGAAAATAGGTTGAGGCGATATCCGTCGACCCGTAGGTCGCCATCTCGATAACGCTTTGCGGATCGGCAAAGCGTTCCAGCGCGCGCTCGCGTAACGGGTTAAAGACAATAATGGGCACGCCGCGGCGGGCCAGCTCGTGCAGGGTCCCCATCATACGCGGGTGGTTTGTACCGGGATTATGACCAATTGAGATCACCAGCTCCGTTTTATCAAAATCATCCAGCGATACGGTTCCTTTGCCGATGCCAATCGAGCGCGGCAAGCCGACGCTGGTGGCTTCGTGGCACATGTTGGAGCAGTCCGGGAAGTTATTGGTCCCGTACTCGCGGGCGAAGAGCTGGAACAGATACGCCGCTTCGTTAGAGGCGCGGCCGGATGTGTAGAATTCAACGCTATCCGGCTCAAGCCCGCGCAGGACTTCACCGATGCGCTCAAAGGCGTCATCCCACTCCACGGGCTGGAACGTGTCGCTGTCGCGGTCATAGCGCAGCGGGCGCGTGAGTCGACCGTAGCCTTCCAGTTCAAAGTCTGATTTTGCCAGCAGCGAGGTAACGGTGTTTTTTGCCAGGAATTCCGGCGTCACGCGTTTGCTGGTGGCCTCCCAGGTGACGGCCTTCGCGCCGTTCTCGCAGAACTGGAACGTGGATTTATGTTCTTTATCGGGCCACGCGCAGCCCGGGCAGTCGAAGCCGTCCGGCTGGTTGGTGCGCAGCAGGGTGGCGGGCGCGTCAAGGGTATCCATTTGCGTACGCACGGCGATGGCCGTGGCTTTCAGCGCACCCCAGCCGCCAGCAGGCCCGTCATAGTGCCTGATTCCGGGGACGGCGCGTCTGTTCTTGTTCATACCAACTTACCTTATTTTTACAGCGGGCTATGCGCAGTTCAGACCAAAATTATAACGAATTATTATCATTTTTTTAATAAGTCTCATCATCTGTGTTGCCCTCCCTGAAGGTTCTGGCACTCAGGTGACTATGTAGCAGTAGTAACATTTCTACTGCGTGAGAATAGGGGGGTTAACGTTTGGTAGCGGAAGAGAGCGTCTTACAACAGGCATAAGCGTATTGAAGGTTTAGTCAGGCTTAATTGTTAATTGATGAGTGAAAAGAGAAGAGGGCATGAAAAGGATTAAATTGTGGGGGTTATTTTGCAGGGTGAAATAAACGTTTCTCATGGCGCCTGAGAAATTTCATTAAAGTGATAGAACCAAAAATTAATAAAACATACTTTGCAGATGCAACAAAAAATTCATGAAGGATATATTCAAAGAAACCTCAGAAAATCGATAATCTACTAATTATGGTAGTGGTTGAAATAACGTAATTGCGTTATTGATAGCGATTCTCTCTTGTGTTTTTTGTTTATTAATCATGATGTTGCGAGATTTGCACCTGTGTGAATAAGAAGATTTCACCTAAGGGCTAATTAACCTAGGATTAATCCTATAATGAGCTGGCGGCGTCATTTAACATCCGTTATGAAAAACGAAATATTGAATTGATGACACGCTTATGTAAACTTGCTTACCGTTTGTCAAAATATGTCAGGAATGCGTTGGGCCTTATTCTGAGAGGTTCGTGCGGTAGCTATGCCTCAAAATAGTTACGCTGTGAAATTAACCTGATTATTTTAACAATAGCACTTAAGTCAAATTTGACCTCCCTTATCTTTATTCATCTCAAAATCGCTACGGAAAAGCATATGAAAATGCGCGTACTGTTTTCACTTCTGTTTGTTATGGCAGTGGCGGGCTGTAAAGCGCCGCAGAAACCTGCGATCACCGACGATACTGTCGTGACCAGTCAGGTCAATGGCGTCACGTTAACTCACCGCCACGCGGTGCTTCCTCCCGCGGAGTTTTCCCCGGTGAACGAGCCATACCGTGCCATGTATCCTGCATCCCTGATGAGCCGCCCTGACTACGGTGGAAAAGTGATTCGCACGCTTGAAACCGGCAAAACCTACGTGGTTTTGGGCCAGGTTGAGCATTTCTGGATGGCGCTTGCCGATGAGGGAAGTGAACAGCTGATTGGTTACGTTCCGATGCGCGCCGTCATCAAGGCCGATCAGTATGAAGCCACGGTGCGTAAACAGGCCATACGTCCAAAAGCACGCAAGAAAACAACCTGTGTCGATGTGGATGGTAACAGTAAAGCCTGCAAAGACAGCGCTAACGGTACCTGGATCCTGAACTAACGGGTTTCCTGAGCATATTTTATGAACAATAAAAATTTTCATAAGCTGTGGTTAGCCTTTTACGCGGTGATTTTCGCCCTGGTCAGTGGTTGTACGTCGTCTTCACACAGCGACCCCTCCCGCTACAATCTGCAGTTTCAGGCTCACCCCCAAATCAACGATTCTGCGCCGCTTAAAGTGAGAGTGCTGCTGCTTAAATCCGATGCGGATTTCATGTCCAGCGACTTCTATTCCCTGCAGAACAACGCGTCAGCCACGCTTGGCGCCAACCTGCTCAACAGCGATGTTTTCTTCCTGATGCCGGGCCAGCTTTCGAAAACGCTGAGCGGGCAAAGTTCGCCTGAGGCGCGCTACATCGGCGTAATGGCGGAATATCAGGCGCTGGATGGAAAAAAATGGCGCGTCTCACTCCCTTTGCCTGTTCCCGGCGAAAACCATCTCTACCAGTTCTGGAAATGGTCAGCAGATGAACTCCAGGCCAACGTTTTTCTTGACGTAAATGGTATTCGGGTCATCAGCCAGTAACGCGCTTCATAACAGGAATCACAACATCATGACGAAAGCAGAGAAGGTCGTCTGGACCGAAGGCATGTTCCTGCGTCCACACCATTTTCAGCGGACAGAGAGCTACCTGCTCAACCACGTTCGGGAATGGGGTGCGCTGCAGCGGTCCTACCTGTGGGGTTTTCTCGACGTTGAGCTGGATGAGGCGATGCTTCGCCAGGGCTGTGTTGCCCTGAGCTACTGCAGCGGTTTGCTGCCTGACGGCACCTTTTTCCAGGTGCGCCAGGATCGTAACGGCCCGGTGCCGCTGAAAATCCCCGATAATCTCACCAATGAAAAGGTGGTGCTCGCGCTGCCGGTTCGCCGGGGCGATCGTGAAGAGGTTATTTTTAGTGAAGAACAGGCGTCGCTGGCGCGTTTCATCACCTTTGAACAAGAGGTCGAAGACGATAACGCTATAGCCGTTGGTGATGCAACGGTGCAGTTTGGCCGCCTGCGCCTGACGCTGATGCTGGAAAAAGATTTGACCGCCGAATGGACGGCGATAGGGGTGGCGTTCGTCACGGAAAAACGCAACGACAACCATGTGCGGCTGGATAACAGCTACATCCCGCCGATGCTGAATGCAAACAACAGCCCGCAGCTGTACGGCATGGTTAACGACCTTCACGGCTTACTGGTGCAGCGAAGCCAGCAAATTGGCGGTCGTTTGCGCCAGCCTGGCCGCTTCAACACTTCCGAGCTGATTGAATTTACATTGCTCTCTCTGGTTAACCGGCATCTGGGTGACGTCTCGCATTTAAAAACCCTGCCTCTGCTTCACCCGGAATCGCTCTGGCGCAGCTGGCTGCCGTTTGCCACCGAGCTTGCCACCTGGACCTCCCAGCGCAGTGCCGAAAGCGTATTGCCGGTCTACGACCATGATGACCTTGCGGTTTGTTTCAGCAAGCTCATGCTGATGCTGCGTCAGGGGCTGTCGCTGGTGATGGAAGACCATGCTATTCAGCTGCCGCTTAACGAGCGTTCCCACGGGCTTAATATCGCCACCGTGCCGGAAACCAGCATGGTGCGCGAGTTTGGTTTTGTACTGGCGGTCAAAGCCAACGTCCCCGGCGACCATCTGCAGACCCATTTCCCTGCACAAATGAAAGTTGCACCGGTGTCTAAAATCCGCGATCTGGTTCAGCTTCAGCTGCCCGGCATTATGCTGCGCGCAATGCCCGTTGCGCCGCCGCAGATCCCCTGGCATGCAGGTTACAGCTACTTCGAACTGGAGAAGGGCAGCGAGCTGTGGCACGAGATGGATAAGTCCGGTGCCTTCGCCCTGCATCTTGCAGGGGAGTTTCCGGGGCTGGATATGGAGTTCTGGGCCATCCGTAGCCCGACAGAATAATAAAGCGAGCGCTTAATATGCAGGAACGACAGGACACCGGCAGCGATGCCGCTTTTACCGGAGCCAATAGCAACAACCATCTGGTGGCGGCCGCCAGCCCGCTGCTCAATGCGATTCCGCAGATCCGTCATTCGGTATCCCATGACGACCAGGTCGCGTTACGCCAGCGTCTGATCGATGAGATTCGCCGTTTTGAAGTTCGCTGCCAGCAGGCGGGGCTGCCCTACGAAGTGATCGTCGGGGCGCGTTACTGCCTGTGTACGGCGCTCGATGAGGCCGCCGCGCTCACCCCCTGGGGCAGCAGCGGCGTCTGGTCAAGCAACGGCCTGCTGGTCACGTTCCACAACGAAACCTGGGGCGGTGAGAAGTTCTTCCAGCTGTTGGCGCGCCTGTCGCAAAACCCGCGTGAACATATTCTGCTGCTGGAGATGATCAACTACTGCCTGCTGCTCGGTTTCGAAGGACGCTATCGGGTGCTGGATAATGGCCGCACCCAGCTTGAGACCATTAAGCAGCGCCTGTGGCAGATGATCCGCAGCGTACGCGGCAGCTACCCGCCACCGCTTTCACCCCACCCGGAAGACAGCCCGGTGCTGCGCAAGCTGTGGCGCCCTATGGTGCCTCTGTGGGCCTGCGTGGCGCTGGTTGGGTTTATTGCCTGCCTGTTCTACATCATTCTGAACTGGCGTCTTGGCGACAATACCAACCCGGTGCTGGCGAAAATTTACCAGTCGCAGCTGCCGGAAACCACTATTCAGCAGCCCGCCCGCCAGCTGCCTGCCGTACTGAACCTGCGCGGCTTCCTGAAGCCGGAAATTGATGCCGGCCTGGTGGCGGTGAAGGATGAAGCCGATCGTAGCGTGGTGATCCTCAAAGGCGACGGGCTGTTTGCTTCGGCTTCAACCGTGGTACGCGATCGTTATCAGCCCGTCATCAACCGTATTGCACAGGCGATGAACAACGTTAGCGGAAAAATTTTGGTGGTGGGGTACAGCGATAACGTGCCGATCCGCAGCGCGCGCTTTGCCTCTAACTATGAGCTCTCGCTGGAGCGCGCCCGGTCTGTGCAAAAACAGCTGCAGGGTAGCCTCTCACAGCCCGATCGCGTGAAAGCCGAAGGGCGGGGCGAGATCAACCCGGTAGCACCAAACAATACGCCTGAAAATCGCGCCCGTAACCGCCGTGTGGAAATTACTCTGCTGGTGTCGCCTGAAAATACCCAGGCTGAGCTGAACGGATTGCCGCAAGGAAACTAAGGAATGCTGACTACTCTTCTATCTATATTGACCAATCGCATTCTGTGGAGCTTCCTCGGCGTCACGGCGTTCGCGGCGGTGATCTGGATGATTGGCCCGCTGTTGTCCATTGTGGACACCCGCCCGCTTGAATCTGAGCAGAACCGCGTTATCAGCATTGCGTTGGTGTATCTTATCTGGGCCCAAAGCCACATCCTGCCGCGGCTGTACAACGCCTGGCTGAACCGTAAGCTGATGGACAAGCTCAACGAGAACGCCGCTGACCCGGACGCGGCGGATCCGCAAAAACGTCTGAACAGCGAGGAGCAGATCCTCGCCGGGCGTTTTGATGAAGCCGCGCAGATGTTAAAAAAGGCCCACTTCAGCAAAGCGGGCAACAGCGCGCAGTGGACGCAGCGCTTTAGCTCTCAGTATTTATATCAGCTGCCGTGGTATGTGATTATCGGCGCGCCGGGTTCAGGTAAAACAACCGCGCTCGCCAATTCTGGCCTGCAGTTCCCGCTGGCCGATCGTTTCGGCAAGACCGCGCTGCGCGGCATTGGCGGGACCCGAAACTGCGACTGGTGGTTCACCAACGAGGCCGTACTGCTGGATACCGCAGGACGCTACACCACCCAGGAGAGTGAGCAGGTCCAGGATGCCGGCGAATGGCTGGAGTTCATCGGGTTGCTGCGCAAGTACCGCCGTCGCCAGCCTATCAACGGCGTCATCATCACCATCAGTATTTCCGACCTCCTTACGCAGTCTGCCGAAGCGTCCCGCCAGCAGGCGGTGAACCTGCGCCAGCGGCTTTCCGAGCTGCACGAGCAGCTGGGCATTCGCTTCCCGGTCTACGTCATGGTCACAAAAGCCGACCTGCTCAAGGGTTTCCGCGCCTGGTTTGCTGAATACGACAAAGCGCAGCGCGATCAGATTTGGGGCTTTACGCTGCCGTGGGAGCAAACCCGCCACGCGGATTACGATCTGATGGGTAACTTCCAGCAGGAGTTTTCCCTGCTGCAGCAGCGTCTGGATGCCGGTCTGCCGGAAACCATGCTGAAAGAGCACGATGCAAAAACGCGCGCCGAGGCGTATCTCTTTCCGCAGGAGTTTGCCGCGCTGCGTCCGCTACTGGCCGATTATCTGAGTACGGTGTTTGCCCGCTCTAACTTTGAAACCGAGTTCTCGCCGCGCGGGATCTACTTCGCCAGCGGTACGCAGGAAGGCATGCCGTTTGACCGCGTGATGGGGGAGCTGAACCGCGCCCTGTCACTGCCGGAGGGCGAGGAGAGCGTACGCTGGGATTCGGTCAGCAAAGAGGCGCCGATCCCCGGGGCAAAAGGACAGAGCTTCTTTATCAAGAACCTGCTGCAAAACGTCATTTTCCAGGAAGCGGGTATCGCGGGTGAAAACCGCTGGTGGGAGCTGCGTAACCGCGCGGCGATCTGGTCTGGCTACGCGGCGCTGCTGGCGCTGCTGGTGATCCTTGGCGGACTGTGGCTGACCAGCTACGCCAAAAACAAGGCCTACCTGGAAGAGGTTGACGCGAAGGTGCCGGTGCTGGAACAGCAGAGCAAGGCCCTGCAAAATCAGCCCCAGCGCGATCTTTTTGCACTTCTGCCGCTGCTTAACGGCCTGGTGGATCTGCCGAAGAGCGACGCATTTGACGTTAACGATCCGCCGATTTCTCGCCGCATGGGGCTCTACCGGGGAGATGACGTCAGCGATGCGTCGCAGTCTTTGTACCAGAAAGCGCTGGATCAGATGCTGCTACCCGCCGTGGCGATGCACATCACCACCTGGCTACGCAACGACAGCGGCAGCGACGTGGAGTACAGCTACGAGGCGCTGAAGGCCTACCAGATGCTCTATCAGCCGAAGCACTATGACGGCAAATTCCTGCACTCGTGGGTAATGCTCAACCTGCAGCGTAACCTGCCGCAAAACGTCACTCAGGCACAGCTCCAGCAGCTCGAATGGCATCTGACGCAGCTGCTTGAGCCGCAAATTCAGTCTTCCCCTTATGCGCTGGATGAGGAGCTGGTCGCGCGGGAAAGGGCGCTCATCAACCAGCAGCCGCTCTCAACCCGCGTATATGGTCGCCTGAAACGTCTGCTTGAGCATGATGAAAACCTGAAGCCGGTATCCCTCTCTGACCTCGGCGGCCCGCAAAGTGAGCTGGTTTTTTCCCGTAAAAGCGGCAAGCCGGTGAGTGAAGGCGTACCGGGACTCTTTACCCCGGATGGCTACTGGAAAAGCTTCAATGGTCAGATTGACAGCGTAACCAGCGCCCTGCATGAAGATGACGCCTGGGTATTGGGCGCAACGTCGGACGATGAGGACAAACAGCAGATTGATAACGCCGTGCGCCAGCTCTACATGCGCGACTTTATCGCCAGCTGGGATCGCTTCCTTGCCGACATTCAGCTCAACAGCAGCGCCGATCTCTCCCAGCGTATCAATACCGCGCGTTTGCTCTCGGGCACAAACTCGCCGCTGCGCCGTCTGGTGCAGAACCTGAGCAAGGTGCTGACGCTGTCGCGCGAAGCGCCAGCGCCAGCGGATGCAGATAAAGCGGAAGAGCAGAGCAACCGCGCTACGCGTACTCTGCAGGCGCTATTCAGCAACAGCGATGGCGCGCCAGCGCAGGGCGCTGTAGAGATTCAGGCACCGGAGCAGCTGGTAACCGACCACTATGCGCCGATGATTGAGCTTGCGCAGCCGCTGGAGAAGGGCGGTAAGACCATCGTTTTTGACGATTTTCTCAAACAGGTTGATGAGCTCTATCGCTACCTGACGGCCGTTCAGGACGCTGCTAACAGCGGTATGCCTGCGCCGGGCGGCGACGCAATTAGCCGCCTGCAGGCCAGCGCGGGGCGTCTGCCGGGCGGGTTGCAGACGATGTTCAGCAATATGGCCGTAGGCGCCAGCAGCGATACCCAGCGCCGGGATCTGGAAAACGTACGTAAGCGAATCAACGTGGAAGTGGGGGGATTCTGCCGCCAGGCGATTGCCGGGCGCTACCCGCTAGTGCGCAGCGCAAGTACCGAGGTAACGCCAGACGACCTCGCCCGCATGTTTGCCCCCGGCACCGGGCTAATGGACTCCTTCTTCCGCGACAATCTGACCAATAAGGTTGACACCACTCAGGCAAACTGGCGCTTTATGCCGGGCATAGACGGTAAAACCCTGCCGGGGAGTGAAGGACTGCTGCGTCCGTTCCAGCAGGCGCAGTCTATCCGCGATGCCTTTTTTGCCAACGGTGCCACCACGCCTTCTTTTAAGGTGACGGTACGTACCGTGCGGATGGATAACACCATTTTGAACCTCACGCTGGACGTTGACGGGCAGCTGTTGCGCTATAGCCACGGCCCGCAAGCCGTTCAGATTATGAACTGGCCGGGTCCGGGCGGTACGAATCAGGTGCGTATGCAGCTGGGGCTGGCCAACGGCAGCACGGCGACGCTGGTGACCAACGGTGCCTGGGCGCTAAACCGCTTCTTTGATAAAGCGCGCACCAGCCCGGGTGCGGGCAGCCTGAGCCGTCAGGCGACATTCAACGTTGACGGTCATCAGGTCACGCTGGAGTTTGCGCCAAACAGCATTCGCAACCCGTTCCAGCTTCCCCGTTTCTCATGCCCATAACCGCAAGGACAGCCGTATGACGAATACCCCTGCGATGAACCGCTACAGCTGGTATGGCAAATTGCCCAGCGCCGGTGACTTTCTGCAGCGTCGCTTTCCTGACTCCTTACAGCGCCAGTGGTCACACTGGTTTCAGGTCGGCCTGCTTGCCTGGCAGCAGGAAGAGCAGCGCAGCGGCGAACGCCGGTTTACGAAAGCCCCCGTGTGGAATTTTGTTGTTCCGCCGATGCTGGGAAGCCAGATGATCCAGATGGGGTGCCTGTTGCCCGGACGCGACAGCGTTGGCCGACATTATCCTGTTTGCATTCAGCTTAGCTTCACGCCCGCTGAGTGGTCATCCTGCCTGCTGGGTCAAGCTGAAGGCTGGTATCAGCAGCTTGGACGCGTGGGTTTACACGCGGTGCGCAACAGCTTTTCCGCTTCACAGCTGGATGAGGTGCTAATGGCGATCCCCGCACCGCAGCCGGTAGAGCCGCAGAAGCGCTCTGATATCCTGGACGTGATTGGTTACGAAGAGGATGGTCAGACGACGCTCGGCTGGCCGCAGGCGGCAGAGTGTTTCGATCCGCTGCGACAGACCAGCTTCTGGTGGACAAACCGCTGCGACGGTTACCCGCTATACACCCACGTTCACAGCGGCAACTTCACCGGGCAGCTCTTTACGCTGCTGTTCGATCCGGCAGGCGGCGCCCGACCGGGCCGTCATGGCCTTTATCCGCCCATGTTTGAATAAGCAGGGACTTCATGAACATCGAAGAATTTCTCGCGCCGATAAGCACCGACCGCCCGTGTGGTGAAAATCTGGAGTATGACGCTGACTTCCAGGCCATGGGGCAGGCGAGCCAGGGCAAAGCCGAGCAGCAGTTCGGCGACACCATTATCCCCGCGGAACCCGCAGACTGGAACACGGTAGAAAAACATGCCACCAGCCTGCTGAGCCGCACCAAAGATCTTCGCGTCATGCTGGCATTAACGCACGCGTGGACGCGCCGCCGGGGGCTGCCCGGCTACGCAGACGGCCTGCTGCTCGTGCAGGAGGCGCTTTCCCGCTACTGGGAGACGCTCTACCCGCTGCTGGAAGAGTATGGCGAAACGGATCCTTTTTACCGTATCAACGCGCTCGCCGGGCTGAGTGATAAATCAGACCTCACGCTTGCGGTGCGCAACGCCTCGCTGCTGCGTTCAAACGGCGATGAGATTTCCCTGCGCGACGCCCAGGCGCTGCTTGACGGCAGCAAAACCGAATGCCCGGATTATCCCGGCGGCCGCCCGCGTCTGATCGACGAGCTGGCCCGCGGCGACCAGCCGGGCACCGCAGCCGTGCCGTTGATCAACGCGCGCCTGTTGGCCATCCGCTCGCTGCTGATCGGCCACCTCGGTGAAAGCGGCGTACCGGAAATGGAGCAGCTGCTGAAGACCACCTCACTGGTTGCCAGCGCCTGTGAGGTCACCGATATCAGCAAGCTACTGCCAAACCGCGAAACGCAGGCCGGGCAGCCGGACGCGCCTGCCGCCGCTGCCCCTCAGGCCGTACAGCCGGTGGCTGACTGGCGCAGCATGCAGGTGACCAGCCGCGCGGATGCGCAGCTCATGCTGGAAAAAGCAAAGCAATACTTTGCGCAGTACGAACCCAGCCACCCCGCGCCGCTGATGATCGAACGGGTGCAGCGGCTGTCTGAACTGAACTTTATGGACATTATCCGTGACCTGGCGCCAGACGGCGTTAACCAGCTGGACAACATCTTTGGACGCCGCGAATAGCGCGTCCTGGCATTATGACGACAGGCATGGAGCCTGCCGTTTCATCTTCAACGCGCATCTTTGATGGAGAACATCATGGCAATGAGTAACAGTGGACAGAAATTCATCGCACGTAACCGTGCTCCCCGCGTGCAGATCGAGTACGACGTAGAGATCTACGGTGCAGAACGCAAGATCCAGCTGCCGTTTGTGATGGGCGTTATGGCCGATCTGGTCGGCAAGCCGGTGGAAAACCTGCCAGCCGTCGACGAACGTAAATTCCTCGAAATCGACGTTGATAACTTTGACGAACGCATGAAAGCGCTGAAGCCGCGCGTGGCGTTCCATGTGGACAACACGCTAACCGGCGAAGGGAAGCTCAACGTCGACCTGACCTTCGACAGCATGGACGACTTCCTGCCGGATGCGGTGGCGCGCAAGGTTGAACCGCTGAACAAGCTGCTGGAGGCCCGTACTCAGCTTTCAAACCTGCTGACCTACATGGACGGCAAAAACGGTGCGGAAGAGCTGATTGCGAAAATTCTGCAGGATCCGACGCTGCTCAAATCACTGAGCCAGGTGCCACAAAATGACGATAGCGTGAAAGGTAGCGAGGAATAATCCATGAGCAATCAGACTCAACACGAGCAGCAGGCCGGTCAGGCATTCAGCCAGGATGAATTCAGCGCGCTGCTGAATAAAGAGTTTCGCCCGAAAACCGATCAGGCGCGTTCTGCCGTTGAGAGCGCGGTAAAAACCCTGGCGCAGCAGGCGCTGGAAAACACCGTCACCTTCTCAAACGACACCTACCGCACCATTCAGAACCTGATCGCCGGTATCGACGAGCAGCTCTCGCAGCAGGTAAATCAGATTATTCACCATGACGAGTTCCAGAGGCTGGAAAGCGCATGGCGCGGCCTGAGCTATCTGGTGAATAACACCGAAACGGACGAGATGCTGAAAATCCGCTTTATGAGCATCTCTAAACAAGAGCTGGGACGTACCCTGAAACGCTATAAGGGCGTGGGCTGGGACCAGAGCCCAATCTTCAAGAAGGTATACGAACAAGAGTACGGACAGTTCGGCGGCGAGCCGTTTGGCTGCATCGTGGGCGACTACTATTTCGACCACAGCCCGCAGGACGTTGAGCTGCTGGGGGAGATGGCGCGCATCGGTTCTGCCGCGCACTGCCCGTTCATCACCGGTACCGCACCGGGCGTGATGCAGATGGAGTCCTGGCAGGAGCTGGCTAACCCGCGCGACCTGACTAAAATCTTTCAGAACACGGAATATGCGGCCTGGCGCTCGCTGCGTGAATCCGAAGATGCCCGCTATCTGGGCCTGGTGATGCCGCGCTTCCTGTCGCGCCTGCCGTACGGCATTCGGACAAACCCGGTCGACAGCTTCGATTTTGAAGAGCAGACCGACGGCGCGAACCACAACAGCTACTCCTGGGCGAACGCCGCCTATGCGATGGCGGCAAACATCAACCGCTCCTTCAAAGAGTTCGGCTGGTGTACCTCAATTCGCGGCGTAGAGTCCGGCGGGGCGGTGGAAAACCTGCCGTGCCACACCTTCCCGAGCGATGACGGCGGCGTGGACATGAAATGCCCAACCGAAATCGCTATCAGCGACCGTCGCGAAGCCGAGCTGGCGAAAAACGGCTTTATGCCGCTCGTTCACCGTAAAAACTCCGACTTCGCTGCCTTTATTGGCGCGCAGTCTCTGCAAAAACCGGCCGAGTATCACGATCCGGATGCGACCGCCAACGCCCGTCTGGCCTCGCGTCTGCCGTACCTGTTCGCCTGCTGCCGCTTTGCCCACTACCTGAAGTGCATCGTGCGCGACAAAATCGGCTCCTTCCGCGAGCGTGAAGAGATGGAGCGTTGGCTGAACGACTGGGTCATGAACTACGTGGACGGCGATCCGGCTAACTCCTCTCAGGAGACCAAATCGCGTAAACCACTGGCGGCTGCGGAAGTGCAGGTGCAGGAGATTGAAGACAACCCGGGCTACTACGCCGCGAAGTTCTTCCTGCGCCCGCACTACCAGCTGGAAGGTCTGACCGTTTCCCTGCGTCTGGTTTCTAAACTGCCGTCGCTGAAGACGAAAGACGCGTGATGACGAGTGCCGACCCAGGAGGGTCGGCAAAGTAAGCTACATTGGCATAATTCATACAGAAAACCATCGACATTCATTAACTTCAGAAGGAATCAACATTGGGAACGCGTTCACCAAAAGAAATTGCAGATGGCATGTTGAAGATTTTTGATACGCGTAAACAGAGTGGCCCAGAAATTTTCGCTCGCAGCGCGGTCGATGGTTTTATGTCAATCCCAGAAGACCTGTGGATGTTAACCAAAGATTTTCTGGATACAGACCATCGGTGGCGAAATGAAACAGATAAAATTAGGTTGTTGACGCTAATCAAAAAAGGGCTTACATCAGAAGATGTGCGTCGGTTAATCAATACAGTGGTCAAACGCTATCTGTCTGGTTTATCTGAAGAGCAATCTAAGGAACTCCTCCTTAAAGTAGGTGGGTCGCAAGTAGGTGGTATAGCCTTTAAAATGGTTTTCGTGAATGAATTAATTACGCTATTCGTTTCAAAAATTGTTCCGCGATTTCTTGTTTCTGCAGGGCTTACCGGTGTATTAAGCGTGGGAGCTTCAATTTCTCGCTCAGTTTATACCTCATACGATCTGTTAAAATTAAACAAAAATATTTACTTTGAGTTGCGTGGGGCGGGTGATTTAGATTTGTTATATTTTCTCGTTGAAGATAATGTTAAGCCATTTATTGAAGCTATAAATTTCCAACAGAGTCATGGTGCTATAGATAAAGAGATTTTTAGCCAATTTTTAGCAGGAGTTACTCGTGTTTGAAAAAGCATCAAAGTACGTTATAGTCTATCTCATGCTTATTGTTTCATTTATGCTTTTTTTCTCAACTCTTGGCTATTATATTTTTGTTTATGATTGGTCGGCATCTACCATAGAAATAACGATAAATGCAGCTCTGTTAATCATTCTTTTAGTTGCATCTATCGCTATTTACTATTTTGCGGAAAAAATTAAGTCAAGGCTTTGATTTACGCAAGAACTTAAGCGAGAAGTAAAATGCCAAAAGGATGACTAGCAGGAAAACTAATTTCCCAAAAAGTAAGCCTGCAGAAGTTGTAGTGATTTTTTCTAATGAGAATACATACCAGGCTGATTGGAGAAGATCTATAGTTGTGAAAATTGCGATAATCAAAAATACAATGGTAAGTATTAATAACAATATTTTCTTCATGTTCTGTTGCCTTAGATGAATGATAGACGATTGAAAATATTCTAGATGATACAGTGAATCATTGTCTAGCGCTTAGTTACCATGAAGTGTGACTAACAAAATTTAGGGTGGTTGCAATTGCAGGCACTCTGAAGAGTCTGTACGAAGTTCGAATTCGTCAGGCTAGAGGCAGAGGTAAAATATGGACGGTTTTATTCAGCCCCATGCTTTCCTGTTTGCCATATAAGGGCTTTTTCGAAAGCATTATTGTTCATCCACGAAGAGTAGATATTATGGCTATTGATATGTTTCTGAAGGTTGAGGGTGTTACGGGCGAATCTAAAGATTCTAACCACACCGGCTGGACTGACATTACCTCCTTCTCCTGGGGCGCGTCCCAGCCGGGTAATATGAGTGTTGGCGGCGGCGGCGGTGCCGGTAAAGTTAACTTTAACGATCTGCACGTTAATGCCCTGATCGACAAATCTGCTACAGCAATCCTGAAGCACTGCGCAAGCGGTAAACACCTCACCAAAGTTGAGCTGTCCGTGTGTAAAGCGGGCGGCCAGCAGGTTGAATACACCCGCATCACGCTGGAAGACGTACTGGTGACCTCTGTTCAGTACACCGGTGCCGACAACGGCGATACCGTGGGTGTAACCTACGCATTCCAGGCTGCGAAAGTGAAACAGCAGTACTGGGAGCAGACTACTGCCGGTGGCAAAGGTGCTGAAAGCAGCGCTGGCTGGAACATCAAAGAAAACAAAGAAGCATAATTGCATATGTGGCCGGGGAATTTTCCCCGGTCTTTATCATTCGGGAAGGAAGGTAGCATGGCAAGTTTGCAGGAAGGAGTCGCCCGTCCTCTCACCATTGGCGAAATCGCGCTGGCGCGCTCGGTTTTTGGTGACGCAATAAAGTATTCTGAAGTTAAAGTCCATAATAAAAGCTATTTGCCGTTTAATATGCAGTCGACAGAAGTCGCGATGACTCCCAATGGTGAGCTCTATTTTCGCGAGCCGCATTATCGGAATGACTTTTCAATAGAGGTTCCGCGATATAAACACTGGTTTATTCACGAAATGGTGCATGTACTGCAGCATCAGATTGGAATGAATGTTCGAACCCGAGGCGCATTCAGTTGGGCAGCAAGTTATAATTATTCTCTGCCCCCCGAAAAAAAATTATCGGACTTTGGTATGGAGCAGCAGGCTTCTATCATTTCAGATTTTTATTATCTGATAAATTACGGTCTGGGTGATTTCCGAAACATTGCAGGTTTTGAGGGAATTATCGGGCCCGACCTGAAGAATAAATATCTGCAGGTATTATCGTTGTTTATTCAAAATCCTAAAGACCGGCGGGTATGGTTATGAAACAGTTACTCAGTGTTGTAGCAATCGCATTAACGGTGAGTGCCTGTGTCTCTCATCCTGCACAATATCAGTCGCTTACGGTTACGCTAAAGAACAACGACCCCTGCTTTGCTATTCCCGCTAACTCCGGGTTAGACACGCCTGTCACCAGCCATTCGCCCACCATAATGAAACGCGCGGGAAATGAATGGAAAGCGATATCGCCGCCGTCAACGTTTAGCCCTGAGGTGACGTTAACGACCCAACAGTGTCACCAGTGGAAGGGGATTGCGTGGAAAGCGGGAGAATATGATGTTGTCCTGAAGGTGTCAGGCAAAAATGATTCTATTCGCTATGCGGCCCGCTTCACCTTACAAGAAGGTCCCTCAGGCCAGTTTAAGCTTACGCAGACTGAATAGAATGTGTTAACCCCAAATGCTGCGGTTCACGCCCCGGGCGGATGCCGATATTCTCGGTATTGATGACTACTGTTTACCGGGCACGTACCAACGCAACATTTTGGAGCCTGAAATGAAACGTTTACTGCTGCTCGTGTTGCCATTAAATGCCTCTGTGGTTTATGCCCAAACGCTGCCTGATATCAGCGCTTTTTCGCAGCAACAAATTTTTGAAAACTGGGTGCAAAACCGGTGTATCGGTAAGATTGCGGACAGCAAAGCCCTGAAAGCTGATGCAGAGGCCAGCGCCGCCGCCTGGCTCGAAGCAAGTAATCTCCCTGCTGAGAACTTTGAAAAAGCCGACAAGGTGATTGTTTCTTTACTGAAAGAGAAAGTAGGCGGTACTGAACCGGGTCATTATCAGGTATTGAAGTGCAGCTTAATCGCCATTAGCGACGCGATTCGTCCGCTGAATTCCCTAAAGTAGCATTTCACCATTTATTTATGCATTAGACTTAAGGAGTTTTTCATGGCAAATCAGTCAAAGGTTGCTCCGGGTTACTGTGTGGTACAGCAACCAAGTACGCTTGATTTACAGGCAAGACAACTGTTTGGGAATTCACGTAATGAAAAATCCGAATATTTTATGCAGCTGAATAAAGATACAGCTTGGGTTAAACCTGGGCAGATATTAATTGTTGCTGATCCGCAGAGCGTTAATCAATCTCATCAAATTAATGACTTGGCTATTGCCAAAAAGAAAGTAAATAACGCGCTTGCAACGATTGATGGGGATGCGGCGGAATTTTTAAAGAATAATTTTGATAATATTGCTGCCATAACTGCATGGGGTGATACCTTAGTAGGAAACGCAAGCAGTGCGGGGGAGTCTTACTTTAAATAAATTGAAAGCATTTTGATTAAAATTGAAAAGACATATCAAAATCAGTATCGAACGCAAGGTGCTCTTATTGGGCAGCAGTTTTATGCAGAACGTAATGCCCTTCTTGCACAACTCAAGCCGCTATTAAATAAACTAACGAAAAAACAGCTCAAATTTAGAGATTATGCAGATCTTAAAAGAGCATTGGGACTTTCCACAAAATCAATTGTTCATGAATGGAGTACGGTTGGTATTGGTGCGATTCCAGGGTACTCAACGTATATCGACCGGGCGTCAAAAATTACGGTTTATATGAAAGCAGGTGGATGGGTTGCATTAGGTTTTTCTTTTGCGAATACGACTAACGAAGTCTATCATGCATGCACCCTTGGTAGAGAACATGAATGTGGCAAGGTTGCAGTGAGCGAATATAGCAAATTTGGCGGCGGTGTTGCTGGTGCAGCGTTAGGCTCCTCACTTGCTGCTCCTATTTGTCTTGCATTAGGCGTACCAACAGCGGGAACAGGCACCCTCGTTTGTGGTCTTGTCGTCGGCGCAGTGGGGGCCGCCGGGGGAACAAAGGTTGGAGGATTTGTAGGAGAGCAAATGAATAACTTAATATTTAGCGGAGAATAGTGTGATTACTGATAATTTTTACTCTGCTTTTATTATCTGTGTTTTTGCCGTTTTTATAGTTCTTGTGCTAACGTTCTATGTTGATTACCGGAAACATTCCGATCAGGTTGATAAAATCTATGAGTTGCTCATTCAGAAGAATTTTCTCAAGGAAGAGGATTATCAGACCTGGAAAAATCTTGGGTTTTGGGGATTTGGTTTTCGCACCACAATTTTATCAAGGCTTGTGCGGGGCAAGCGTATAAAGTTAACTCAATCACGTTGGCTTGAACCTCAATCTTGCAACAATGTTTTATCTAACTTCGAATTATCCTGGATTAATTTATATAACAGAAAGGTTAAAGTTGCCACGGCTTTGTTTGTACTGCTTTTAATACTAGCAGGCGTTAATGAAATTTAATTATACATTAAAGATTTAAATAATGCTTTTTTTGGGGTGACCCCAAACGCCGCCGTTCTCGTCCCGAGAGCGGCAGCGTTTGAGCGCTAATCATACCAGCAGGAATACGCCATGCGATTCACGATTATTTCTACGAAACCCGGTCATCAGCCGCCGCAAAGCAGCTGTGATTTTTATGCTCCCGGGGGCACCATTGGTCGCGGTACGGATAACAATCTGGTGTTGCCGGATAATGACCGCACCATCTCTCGTCTGCAGGCTATTGTCCACGTTGACGCCCAGGGCGAATGCCGTATCACCAACCGTGGCAGCGTCACCCGCGTGGTATTAAATGACATTCCGCTCGAGCGGGGGCGTCAGGTAGAGCTGCAGGATGGCGACATCCTCGGTATCGATGACTACCGCATCGAAGTCAGCGAACTGATCCACGACACGCAGCCGGTGAGCCGTATGGCTGCCAGTATGCAGCAGCAGACCCGACCGGCTATTTCACCTGCAGCGGTACCTGCCGCAGAGCCGAAGCCGGCCAGCACCGCACCGCGCGGGAAGTCTGAATCGACCGCCGTGCCGACGGAAATCTGGGACAGCCTGATGCAGGAGTTCTCGATCTCTGACAGCATCTCCAGCAACCGGGCAAAACCGCAGCCCGCAGCGTCATACGATCCGTTCTCACAGCCCGCTGCGCCGGAACGTAACACCGACGATCCCCTGGCGATGTTTAACGACGCGGATCCAAAGCTCGATCGTCAGAATGTTGACCCAGACTCGCTGTTTGCCGATGAGGCGCTGTTCAAAAAAGAGAGTATTTTTGACGACGTCACCCCGTCCGCGCTGGTGCCGCCTGATGAGCACACGCCGTCCCAGCCAAAAGACGAAGCGTCGGATGAGCTCGATCCGCTGGCGCTGTTTGGCGGTTCGGCCAGCGCACCGGCTGCACGGAATGATGACCCGCTCGGCCTGATGGGCGGTGCGCCGTTGACGCCGCCTGATGAGAAGATTGCTGAAACTCAGGAGCCCGCGCCGCAGGAGGACGTGCTTGCCGAGTCTCCGCTGTTTGCGCCTGAGCCGCAGGAACAAGCCCCTGCGGAGGAAGAGCAACCGGCGCGTCCGGACTACGCAGGTTTCACCATGCCAACCCCTCAGGCGGTCGCCCGCAGCAATGCACAAACGCCAAAAGGCCGTTTGCGGATCGATCCGGTTCAAAACGCCGCGTCAACATCCTCTGCGCACAGCGCCGAGAAGGGCGAGGTGCTTCAGGGCGAGCTGCTGGATGCCTTGCTCGAAGGCATGGGCCTGAGCGAAATGCAGCCGGTCCCGCAGTTTGACCGCGAGAATATGCGCCAGCTGGGGCAAATCCTCGGGATGTTCTCTCAGGGCACCGTGGCGTTGCTCTCTTCACGCTCCATTCTGAAGCGCGGCGTTAAAGCCGATATGACGATGGTGCTCGACGACGCCAACAACCCGTTCAAGCTGTTGCCGACCGGCAAAACGGTCTTGATCCAAATGTTCGGCACGCCGATGCCGGGCTTTATGCCGCCGACAAAATCCGTGCGCGACGCGCTTATCGATCTGCAGGCGCACCAGCTGGGGATGATCTCCGGTATCCGCGCCATTATCGCGGCGATGCTGCAGTCCTTTAATCCGGAACAGCTGGAGGAGCAGGCGAAGCAAAACGGCATGACTTCGCGACTGGCGCTGCCGGGCAGCCGAAAGGCCGCGCTGTGGGACTACTTCGTTCGCAGCTATGGCGAAACGGCAGGTGAGATTGAGGATGACTTCCATACCCTGTTTGGCGAAGCCTTCCTTCATGCCTACGACATGGAGGTTAATCAGTACAAAGACTCACAAAGCGGATCGGAAGAAAAATGAATATCGCAACGGCTTCTCTCTCCCGCCAGGGGACGCGCGCCAGCAACCAGGATCAGACGGGAGAAACCATAGGGGAACGTTCGGCCTGCTTTGTCGTCTGCGACGGCATTGCCGGGCTGCCTGGCGGAGACGTTGCTGCGGAACTTGCCCGCAACAGCATTATTTCCCGCTTCGACGGGGAAAAACACCTCAACGCGCAGCATATTCGCGACTACGTGCAAACGGCAAATCGCACCATCCTCAGCGAGCAGCAGGCGGTGCAGGACTATCGCCGGATGGGCACCACGCTGGTCAGCCTGTTTATCGACAGGGATTACCGTCTGGCCTACTGGGCGCACGCCGGGGACAGCCGCCTGTACCTTTTTCGTCGCGGCTGGCTGTGGCATGTCACCACCGACCACAGCCTGGTGCAGCAGATGAAGGATGCCGGGCACCAGACCGATAACCTGAACAGCAACCTGCTTTATCTTGCGCTGGGCATTCAGAACGGCGGGCCGGAAGCAAGCTACAGCGACGTGGTGCAGGTGGAAGACGGCGATGCTTTTTTACTCTGCACCGATGGTTTCTGGCACGGCGTCAGTGAAGATCAGATGAAGCAGTCGCTGCACATGGTCAACACCCCGCAAGAGTGGCTGACGTTGATGCACCAAATAATTCAAAAGAATGCCGAAAAGGAGGGGAATGCTCAGGATAACTATACCGCCGTGGCGGTGTGGATGGGCAACCCTCAGGATACCACTTTACTGCATACGCTCTCTGACGCAGCGCAGTTCCTTCCCTGCGGAACTGATTAGACACACAAGGACTGATATGAAACTTTGGCTATCGGGTTTGGCTCTTCTGGCGGCGACGTCCACCGCACAGGCAGAAAATTTCCGCATCGTGCAGTCGCCTGCGCAGAAGCTGGATATCTGGATTGACGGCATTAAAGACAACACGCCGCAAAGCTGGTGTAAATCTGACGTCGCGCTGCGTATCGTCGCGAACGGTAATAAGGACATCTCTGTACTCGAAAACTTCGTGCCGCGTCTGGGCTCGCTGCTGGAGCACCAGTGCAGCAAGCTGAATAAGCTGAACTGGACGCTTAACGATCCCGCGGGCGTCACGCTCGCACAGGGCACTGCAGGCAAAGCGCAGGACTGGGCGCTGGTGGTGAAACAACAGGAGGCGGCCGCTGCTTCCACCTCTGCCTCACCTGCTGGCGCATTGCTGCCGCCGGAGCAGAACCCTGAAACCCACACGGTTACCGCCGACCGTACGCCGTGGCAGGAGTTTACCCTTCAGGATGGCTGTCACCTTCGCACCTTCTGGGAAGGCGGTTCCTCTGCGCCCGCGCTGTTCATCCCGGATTCAGACACTACCCGCTGCGGCAACGGCAGCTGGCTGAGCGGCCATACGGTTATCTCCCAGACCCGCAACGGCACGCAAAAAGAGATGCCCGTCACGTACATTCACGGCTTCCCGGTGCTGGGTCTGAATAAAAGCGCCGACCCGGAAAACGCCCTGATCACCTCCGTCAACAAAGAGCGCATGGTCTTCAGCACCCCGAACAGCGATCAAAGCTGGATGATCCTGCCCTACGACAGCAGCCTCAGCGGCTGGAAAAGCAACGGCACGGTCGCGGTGGAGATCTCCCGGGAGACCGCAAGCGACGACGCAAAACTGCAGGCGCGTATTGCAGCGGTGAAAAAGACCTGGAGCGCCTGGGTGGCGCCGGGTACCTCGCTCAATATTGTTCTGATTGATACCCTTCGCCCGCAGCTGCGTGATCCGGCCGTGGGTGCATGGCGCGCGGCAAACTAAGGAATGGCTATGAATACGCTTTATCAACAGCTGGCGGGTGAATCGCTCAGTGACGCGTTACAGCGCATTGAAGCCGGGATCAAAGCGCAGCCGGCGAATGCCGACCTCCGCGCCGCGTTTGTACAGTTTTTAGCGCTCAGCGGCAACTGGACGCGGGCGCTGACCCAGCTGAAAAGCTGGCTGGCGCTGAAGCCTCAGGCTAAACCGACCGTGACTCTGCTGGAACAGGCCATCCAGGGCGAGCAGCAGCGCGCGCAGGTCTTCGCGGGACAGGCGCGACCGTCTATGCCGGACGCGCAGTGGCCCTGGATGTCCCTGCTGGCGGAAGCGCTAACCGCGAGCGGCGAGCGCGCACGGGCGCTGCGCCTGACGGCGCTGGATCAGGCGCCTGCAACACCCGGTCAACTTCTCTTTGAAAACGATGAAACGCGCGCTTTTGAATGGCTAATGGATGGCGATGCGCGGCTCGGGCCCGTGTGTGAGACCCTGGTTAACGGCCGCTATTTCTGGGTGCCGTTTTGTGCCATTGAGGCGATCCGCTTTCAGGCTCCCGCCAGCGTGACCGATCTGGTCTGGCGACACGCGCTGGTGCGTCTGACTGACGGGACGGAGCAGGTTTGCCAACTCCCGGCGCGCTATCCTTTCGGTGATGACGCGTCTGATGCGGTCAGACTTGCCCGCACGACGGAATGGCTGCCGCTCGACGTCGACGGCGCGCTGTACGAAGGAATGGGGCAAAAGGCCTGGCTCAGCGAACAAAGCGAAAGCCCGCTGCTGTCCCTGAGCCTTGTGACTTTTGCAGCGGATGGGGAAAATGAGTAATTCCGCAGGCGAAAGCGATCTGCTGCGCAGCGGCTGGCAGGCCCGCGGCAGGCAGGAGAAAGTGGGGGCGCGTGACAAAATGCAGCCCTCGCTGCTGGATCGCCTTACGGATAACCATCCGGAAAAAAAACGCGAGTCGGCCAACAGCAATCTGATTACCCATGCCGCCCTGCGCCAAAGCGTCCTGCGGGACCTGCAGTGGCTCTTTAATACCATCAACCATGATGCCTCCCGCGATCTCAGCGCGCTGCCGCAGGTGAACCGTTCCGTCATCAACTTCGGCGTGGCGCCCCTGGCGGGAAAACGCATGTCGGATATCGAATGGCAGGATATTCAGCGCAAGCTCACCGAAGCAATCGTTAATTTTGAACCGCGCATTTTGCCCCAGGGGCTGCAGGTTCGCTGCGTGTCGGACACCTCCTCGCTGGATCTGCATAACGTGCTGACCATCGAGATTAAAGGGCGTTTGTGGTGCGTACCGTACCCGCTGGAATTTCTGTTCCGCACGGATGTCGATTTGGAAAACGGCCATTTTGAACTCAAAGATGCGGGGTAATCATGGAAAGTAAACTGCTCGATTATTACAACCGCGAGCTGGCCTATCTGCGCGAGATGGGGGCCGAATTTGCCGAGCGTTACCCGAAGGTGGCCGGGCGCCTGGGTATGCGCGGCATCGAGGTGGCGGATCCGTACACCGAACGCCTGATGGAAGGCTTCGCCTTTCTGACCTCTCGCGTGCAGATGAAAATGGACGCCGAGTTTCCGCGCTTCTCCCAGCGCATGCTGGAGATGATTGCGCCGAATTACCTCGCCCCAACGCCATCGATGGCGATTGCAGAGATCCAGCCTGACAGCAGCCGCGGCGACCTGAGCAACGGTTTCGTGGTGCCGCGTGGCACCATGATGGACAGCCTGGCGCTAAAGAAAACCGGCGTCACCTGTAGCTACTCTACGGCGCACGAGGTCAACCTGCTGCCGGTGAAAATCGAAAAGGTCGAGCTGGGCGGCGTGCCCGCCGATTTGCCGCTGGCACAGCTCGGCCTGAGCCAGCGCGGCATTAACGCGGCCTTACGGATCCGCATTGCCTGCGATGGCCCGCAAAACCTCGGGCATTTGAACTTTGATCGGCTGGAGTTTTTCCTCAGCGGCCCGGATATCGACGCGCTCAAGCTGCTGGAACTGGTGATGGAAAACCACGCCGGAATTGTCTGCCAGACCGTCAGCCCGCAGCCGCAGCGCCAGCTGCTGACGCCGGACGCGCTGCGTCAGGAGGGCTTTGAGCCAGAGCAGGCGCTGCTGCCCGACGATTTGCGCAACTTCGACGGCTACCGTCTGCTGCAGGAATATTTCGCCTTCCCGGCACGCTTTCGCTTCATTAGCCTGAGCGGCCTTGGCAAGCTTGTCAGCCGCTGTGAGAATGAAAAAGCGTTTGATATCTTTATCCTGCTGGATAAAACCGATACGCAGCTTGAGCGCGTGGTCGATGCCAGCCACCTGGCGCTGCACTGCACGCCGGTGATCAATCTGTTTCCCCGCGTAGCGGCGCGTCAGAAGCTGAATGAAGGGCAGCATGAATATCATCTGGTGGTCGATAACATTCGTCCGCTGGATTACGAGATATACGCGGTCAATAAAATCCATGGCAGCGCCGACGGTCAGCGTGACGACCGGACGTTTCGTCCCTTCTGGAGCACCTGGAGCGGCGACAGCGGCAACTATGGCGCCTATTTCTCGCTGCGCCGTGAACAGCGCGTGCTGTCTGAGCATGCCCTGCGCTACGGCACCCGTACCGGCTACATCGGTTCGGAAGTTTTTGTTTCCCTGGTGGATGCGCAGCATGCGCCGTGGCAGGACAACCTGCGCTATATCTCCGCTGAGGTACTGTGCACCAGCCGCGACCTGCCGCTGATGCTGCAGCAGGAGCTCGGACAGTTCATTATGGCCGACTCCATGCCGGTAAAATCCCTGACCCTGCGTAAAGGCCCGACGCCGCCGCGCCCGGCGCTGGCCGAAGGGTTCAGCACCTGGCGGCTCATTAGCCAGCTGCAGATGAATTACCTCAGCCTGATGGACAGCGAAAATGAGGACGGCGCTGCGGCGCTGCGTCAGCTCCTGGGGCTGTATGCCAGCCTGGCGGAGACGCCTGTGGCGCGCCAGGTGGACGGCGTTCGCCACTGCCTGCTGGCGCCGGTTCACCGCCGCGTGCCGGAGCCGGGACCCGTCGTTTTCGCCCGTGGGATAGGCATTACCCTGACGGTGGACGAACGCGCGTTCTCCGGTGCCAGCCCCTGGCTTTTCGGCAGCGTGCTGGAGCGCCTCTTTGCCCGCCTCGTGTCTATTAATAGCTTCACAGAGTTCACGCTGAAAAGTCAGCAGCGCGGCGACATTGGCTACTGGGCGCCGCGCATGGGTAAAAGGGCGCTGATATGAGTGACCTCACCACCGTACCGCTGCGGGTGCACCGCCTGACGCCTCTGCCGGATGCATTCTGGCAGGGCGTGCGCGAGACGCCGTGGCGCTACGACCTGTTTCAGCTGTTAAGGCGCATTGATGCCCAGGGCGGCGAACGTTATCCGCTGGGACGCGCACCTTTGCCGAAGTTTGAACCGCTGCGTATCGGCCAGCAGCCCTATATGGGGTTTGCTCCTTCGACGGTGGCGGACGCTCGCCAGCGCGACGGGAACGGTCTGCACGACGTGTCGATTTTGAGCTTCGGCCTGTTTGGTCCAAACGGCCCGCTGCCGGTGCACATGACCGAATACGCCCGGGAGCGCATTCATCACCATCAGGACTACAGCCTCAGCGCGTTTGCCGACCTGTTCCACCACCGCCTGACGCTGCTGTTCTACCGCGCCTGGGCGGATGCGCAGCCCACCGTGTCGCTCGATCGCGCCGACGATAAACGCTTTGAGGGCTATCTGGCCTCGCTTATCGGCATGGGACAGCCCGGTCAAATGAGCAAAGGCAGCCTCAGCGGGCATGCGCGTTTTACCCATGCCGGACACCTGACCCGTAACGGACGCGATCCGGAAGGGTTGGGGAAGATCCTGCGCAACTATTTTAAAGCCCCGGTGAACATCGTCGGCAACGTGCCGCAGTGGATGCCGCTCTCCCGGCGCGAACAGGCGCAGCTGGGGGAAGGGCGTCGCCTGCCGCGCATGGGCGAGTCTGCGTTTCTTGGCGTAGCGGTACGCGATGTGCAGCACAAGTTTCGCATCGAAATTGGCCCGCTGGGTAAGCAAGAGTACAACCGCTTTTTGCCTGGCGAAGCGTGGGTCACCGAACTGCGCGACTGGGTACGCGAGTACGTCGGGGTTGAATTCGAGTGGGATACGCGGGTGATCCTGCGCGCCGACGCGGTGCAGGGCGCCGTGCTCGGCGGCGAGGCGCGTCTCGGGTACAACGCCTGGCTGGGCGTTCAGCCTCAGCCCGCCCCTCGTGGCGATCTGGTTTATCGCACAGAGCGATAATTTTCAAACGAATGTTTTTAACGGAACAGAACATGTCAGAAATTAGCCGTGCCGTGCTTTTCGGCAAACTGGATACGCTGTTATTTACCTCTCTTGAAAGCGCAACGGCGTTCTGCAAGCTGCGCGGTAACCCCTACGTTGAGCTGGTGCACTGGCTGCATCAGCTGATGCAGCAGCAGGACGGCGATCTGCAGCAGGTGATCCGACATTTCGCCCTTGATGAACAACAGCTGACGCGCGACGTGGTTTCGGCCCTGGATGCTCTGCCGCGCGGGGCCAGCTCGGTGTCCGACCTGTCTGAACATATCGACAGCGCCGTCGAGCGCGCCTGGGTGTTCGGTTCGCTGAAGTTTGGCGTCAGCCGCATTCGCGGCGGGCATTTGCTGATTGGTATCCTGAAAACCTGGAATCTGGCGAACGTGCTGAAAGGCATTTCGGCGCAGTTCACCCGCCTTAACGTCGAAGTCTTGATCGAACAGTTTGATGTCATTTGCGCTCAGAGCAAAGAAACGCAGCAGGCTGCGGCAACCGTGGATGCCCCCGCCGGTACGGTACCTGCTGCGCAGGGAACGCTGGCCCAGTACGGTCAGGACCTGACCGCCCGCGCCCGCGAAGGCAAGATTGACCCGGTCGTCGGGCGCGATGAAGAGATCCGCCAGATGGTCGATATTCTGATGCGCCGCCGTCAGAATAACCCGCTGCTGACCGGGGAAGCCGGGGTGGGTAAAACGGCGGTTGTTGAAGGACTGGCGCTGCGTATCGCTGAGGGCGACGTCCCGGAGCCGCTGCAAAATATTCAGCTGTGGCTGCTGGATATCGGCATGCTGCAGGCTGGCGCAGGCATGAAGGGCGAGTTCGAGGCCCGGCTGCAGGCGTTAATCAATGAAGTTCAGTCCAGCGCGACGCCGATAATTTTATTCATCGATGAGATCCACACCCTGATCGGTGCGGGTGGGCAGCAGGGTACCGGCGATGCCGCCAACCTCCTAAAGCCCGCGCTGGCGCGCGGGCAGCTGCGAACCATCGGCGCGACCACCTGGGCGGAATACAAAAAGTATATTGAGAAGGATCCGGCGCTGACCCGTCGCTTCCAGACGGTGCAGGTGCACGAGCCGGACGAAGCTAAAGCCGTCCTGATGCTGCGCAGCACCGTCTCGCCGCTGGAGACGCACCATCAGGTCCTGCTGCTTGACGAAGCGGTCAGCGCAGCGGTGAAGCTGTCCCATCGCTATATCCCGGCGCGCCAGCTGCCGGACAAAGCCGTTGCGCTGCTGGATACCGCCTGCGCCCGCGTCGCGGTCAGCCAGAGCGCGCCGCCTGCGCAGCTGGAAGACTGCCTGCGCCATCTTGCCGCGCTGGACGTGGAAATTGAGATTGCTGAACGCGAAGCGCGCGTCGGTGCAGGTGACGCTGAGCGCGTAGCGACGTTACGCGTCGAACGCGACGCGTATGAAACAAAACGCGAAGCCCTGGCCCAGCGCTGGGAAGAAGAGCGCAGCCTGGTGCAGGAGATTATTCGCCTGCGCGCGGCGCTGTTCGCGGCGAGCGATGAAGATAGCGCTGAGCTGCGCGGCCAGCTGACGGAACAGCAGCAGGCTCTGAACGCCTTACAGGGCGATGAACCGCTGCTGTTTGCGGCTGTGGATGAAAACGTGGTTGCCGCGGTGGTCTCAGACTGGACCGGGATCCCGCTGGGCCGGATGGTGAAAAACGAGATCGACGCGGTGCTCAACCTCGCCGACACGCTGAACCAGCGCGTTATCGGCCAGCGTCACGGTCTGGATCTTATCGCCCGCCGCGTGAAAACCTCGCGGGCGAAGCTCGACGATCCCAACAAACCCGTTGGCGTCTTTATGCTGTGCGGCCCGTCCGGCGTCGGTAAAACCGAAACCGCGCTGGCGCTGGCGGAGTCGCTGTACGGCGGCGAGCAGAACGTTATCACCATCAACATGAGCGAGTTCCAGGAAGCGCACACCGTTTCCACCTTAAAAGGTGCGCCTCCGGGGTACGTAGGGTATGGTGAAGGCGGCGTGTTAACCGAGGCCGTGCGTCGTCGCCCTTACAGCGTGGTGCTGCTGGACGAAATTGAAAAAGCGCACCCGGACGTTCACGAGATATTCTTCCAGGTCTTCGACAAAGGCTGGATGGAGGACGGCGAGGGGCGTCATATTGATTTCCGTAACACCATCATTATTTTGACCTCTAACGTGGGTACCGAGCTGATTAGCGCCATGTGTGCTGACCCGGAACTGATGCCCGACCCGGACGCGCTTAGCGGCGCGCTGCGTCAGCCGCTGCTCCAGGTATTCCCGCCGGCGCTGCTGGGCCGCCTGCTGGTGGTGCCGTACTACCCGCTCAGCGACGAGATGCTGGGGCTGATTGTTCGCCTGCAGCTCAAGCGCATTCAGCGTCGTCTGGAAGAGAATCACAGCATTATTTCTGAGTTTGACGACAGCGTGGTGGAACAGATTGTTCAGCGCTGTACCGAGGTGGAGTCCGGCGGCCGCATGGTGGACGCTATTCTGACGAACACCTTACTGCCTCAGATGAGCCAGATTTTACTTACCGCCAGCCGCGGCGACGAGCAGTATCGATGTCTGCGCGTCACCTGCGAGCAGGGCGAGTTTCACTGTCAGTTTGCCGCGTAATAATCATCAAGAGAACTGTAAAAGATGACGGATAATGATAACAATCGGACTGTCCCCAACGCGCTCCCGGTCGGGTACCGCTTCAACGAGTTTGAAATTAAAGAGGTGATCGGCGGCGGCGGTTTTGGCATCGTCTATCGCGCCTGGGATCACCAGCTCGAACGCACTATCGCTATCAAAGAGTTTATGCCTTCTTCGCTCGCCGTGCGCGGCGACGATATGACGCTGGTGCTGCGCAGCGAGCGCTTCGGCAAAGCCTTTTCCGCAGGCCTGAACAGCTTTATTCAGGAGGCGCGCCTGCTGGCGCGCTTCAACCACCCGAATCTGCTGCACGTGCTGCGCTTTTGGGTGCAAAACGATACGGCCTATATGGGCACGCTGTTTTACAGCGGCACCACGCTTTCCCGTCTGCGGGAGGAAAAGCCGGAGCTGATCAACGAGGCCTGGATACGCCGCATGCTGCCGATGCTGTTTGGCGCGGTCAAAACGATCCACGACGAAGGGTATCTGCACCGCGATATCTCGCTGGATAATATTCAGATCCAGGACAACGGCCTGCCGGTCCTGCTTGATTTCGGCTCCGCGCGCCGCACCATCGGCAACCTCTCAGATGAAACGGAAACCATGCTGCGTCCGGGCTTTGCGCCTATTGAGCAGTACACCGACGATAACGAAAGCGAGCAGGGCCCGTGGACGGACATTTATGCCCTCGGCGCCGTGCTGCGTACCCTTATTGTGGGTTCGCCGCCGCCGGTAAGCGTGGTGCGTTCAATTCAGGATACCTGCAAACCGCTGGTGGAGATCATGCCGCAGGGGTACTCCATCCCGCTGCTGCAGGCCATAGACCGTGCGCTGGCGCTGCACATGGAAGATCGTCCTCAGACTATTGAAGAATTCGCGGCGCTTATCGACATGCCGGTTGCGGGCATTGGTGACGTGCTGACGGCCAAAAAGCCTGGCACGATGCTGGTCCCCGTGGAAGAGGATGCAACGACGGCGCTGGACTGGCGACGCTACAAAATACCGGCAATGGTCGCCGCAGGCGTGCTGGTTGGGGTTGTCGCGGGCGCAATGCTCTTTAGCGGGGGAAGCCACGATGCGCCCGAGCAGACGGCACAAGCACCTGTCGAAAATCGCCCGGTGGAAACGGCCGCACAGGCACCGGAGGTGAAGCCGGAAACGGCGCAGGCGAGCGAGCAGGCTGCGAAACCTGCCGCTGTGGCTGACGCCAGCCCGGTCGCGTTGGTGTATATCCACATGCTGGACGGCGAGACGCTGAAGGTTAATGGCGAGCCAAAAGCGCTGCGTCCGGCGAATAACGGCTATGCGTCGCTTAAGCTGCCCGCGGGCGAAACCACGATTGAACTGCAGGGAAATGGGAGAACGCGTTCCCAGACGTTGACTATCGGCCAGCCTGGCACCTGGCTGGTGAATCCGTAAATACGACAAACAGGGATCCTTATGGAAGTGTACGATCTTCGAAGCCAGAGGCTTCAGCCAAAAGAATTTGAAAAGATTGTCGCTCCTGTTTATGCACGGAGCGATATTGGGCGTGAATTTGTTGTTGTGCGCGGAGCATCAAATCCGTTTCACAGCATCGATGGATTGACGTTACGACATCGCTTCGAATTTAACCCTAACGCGGTGTTTGATCCGCTTTACGCGCAGAATCTTAATAAGATTGAACGCTTGATTGATTCAGGCGAAGTCGTGTTAATCGATCGTCGCCAACGAACGAAAGCCATCTACCCCTTCTATATCTCTGAGTCTGGAGAGTTATTTTGTGTAGATGAGGCTATGTACCGTCCGGCTTTTGTAAATTTTGTCCTCGAACGATACCGACACAATGTTGCTCTGTTTGGAAAACCCGCGCCAACGAGAGATGCTTTTATCCCCTCCACGGCTAAATATGGTCCTGGATACTGGAAGACGGTAGATAATGATTATCATGGCACGAAAAATGTCGTAATTATGGCGATTAACCGGCTGACGAGTATGGGGGATGAGGGGCGAGTGTTTGGTTCTGATGGCAAAGATTATATGAATACCTCGCGGGACAAAATCCAACACTGGACGCCTTTACCCGGCGATTTGGATGGTGATTCACGCGCATTATTGTCTGAAAAGTCGGTCATCAGGCGATTTGGGGAAGAGCGATCGATTTATCAAAAGTATCAGGAAGGGGATGATGCCTGGGCTGTAAGCGGTAAATCCTGGCAATGGATACCTGGAGTCAGAGAAGAGGATTATGAATTTAAAAAGTAAATTATGGTATTTCTGGGGCGGGATGGATATCCTGGCGATTTTGTTCTACTGCGTTAACGCAGGCCTGCAGAACAGGATCCCATTTATTTCAGATATCATGGCGTTTAGCGGACTTGCGAATACGGTTTCAGGTGGTGGTTACAGCGGCCTGGTAATGGTGTTTTTTATTTTTGACCTGCTCTTGCTCCTGTCACTCTTTGCTTCCGCCTGGTTTTTCTTCAAGCGAAAAGCCTTTGCGATTAAATTTGCGCTTGTTCAGGAAGTGTTTCGTCTCATTTCGTTCCGGTGTTCAGTTTCGATTTTCCCAGTAGCGTTGAGTTTGTTTGGTATATCAAATGTCTGGCTGAACTTAGGCTTGTTTGTTTTGTCAGAGGGTCTAAAAGTCTATTCTCTACTTTTTTTGATGAGAGAGAAAGAAAGCGTGCGTTGAGTTTCTTGTCAGGATAAATATGACTGCGAAAGAAAAAGTCTTTTACTTCTGGGGAGTGATGGATGCCGTTGGAGCAGTCTATTACTCCTATGGTTCATGGGAGTTTCTTGGCGGGAATTGGGTTTTAGCAACGGTTAACCTGGGGATGATATTCTATCTGGCGATGTTTGGCGGGGTAGATGAGATGCTGAAAGGGACTTATTATCTTATTTATACGCTGACACCGCTTACGCTGATTCTTTCTTCCTGGTTCTTTTTCAAGAAAAAATACTATGCCGTCGAGTTCGCCATGGCACAGGAGATTTTTCGCATTATTGCCTTACGATGCTCATTACCTCTTCTCCCCATGATAGTGAGTGGATTCGGATGGAGTGGGTTAACAATAAATATTTCCATTCTTGTTTTTTCTGAAATATTAAAAATTGGCTCACTGATTTATGTCATAAAAAAACAGCCAGCCACGAATATCACGTCTGAATCTAAATAGCATTCTGCATCGCAGGTTTACCGTTCCGCTCATTTGTACCGCATAAGCCATATGGAATAACAATTATGCTCAACCGAATTACCGTTCAGCTCCCGGTGGAGGGGCTTCTGTTCTGGAAACTGACGGGCCGCGAGGCGATGTCCGAGTCGTTTGCGCTGACGCTGACCGTGCTCGGCACGGACGCGCGCATCGACCGCAGCAAGCTGCTGGGCCAGCCGGTTACGGTGACCATCCCGACGCAGAGCCTGCTGACGTTCCGCTATGTTAACGGCAAGATTACCCGCGTGGCGGTCAGCGCCGTTGAGCTGACGGGCACCCGCTATGCGGTGTACCAGCTGACGGTGGAGCCGGACCTGTGGCCGATGAAGCGCGACCGTAACCTGCGGATCTTCCAGGGGCAGACGGTGCCGCAGATTGTGAAAACCCTGCTGGGCGAGCATCAGGTTAACGTTGAGGATAAACTCACCGGCAGCTACCGGGTGTGGGACTACTGCGTGCAGTATCAGGAGTCGAGCCTGGACTTCATCAGCCGCCTGATGGAGCTGGAGGGGATTGCCTATCACTTCCGCCATGAGGCCGACAAGCACACCCTGGTGCTCACCGACGCCGCCACGCAGCATCAGCCGTTCAGCGGCTATGAGGTTATTCCTTACCACCAGACGCCGTCAGGCGGCAGTACGGACGAAGAGGGCATCAGCCAGTGGGCGCTGGAGGACAGCGTGACGCCGGGGATTTACAGCCTCGACGACTATGACTTCCGCAAGCCGAACGCGTGGCTGTTCCAGGCCCAGCAGAACCCGGCGTCGCCGAAGCCGGGCAGCATCGACGTGTACGACTGGCCGGGGCGCTTTGTGGAGCAGGGGCACGCGGAGTTCTACGCCCGCATCCGGCAGGAGCGCTGGCAGGTTGAGCATCAGCAGATTCAGGCCACCGCCACGGCGGCGGGGATCGCGCCCGGGCACACCTTTACGCTGACCAATGCGCCGTTCTTCAGCGACAACGGTGAATATCTGGTGACGGCGGCGGGCTACCACTTCGAAGAGAACCGCTACGCCAGCGGCGAGGGGGATACCATTCACCGCACCGATTTCACGGTGATTCCGTCGGCGGTGGTCTACCGTCCGGCGCAGACCACGGCGTGGCCGCGCACCTACGGCCCGCAGACGGCGAAAGTCGTGGGGCCGAACGGCGAGAGCATCTGGACGGATAAATATGGCCGCGTGAAGGTGAAGTTCCACTGGGACCGCCTGGCGAAGGGGGACGACACCAGCTCCTGCTGGGTGCGCGTGTCGAGCGCGTGGGCGGGCCAGGGCTACGGCGGGGTGCAAATCCCGCGCGTCGGCGATGAGGTGGTGGTGGACTTTATCAACGGCGATCCGGACCGGCCGATTATCACCGGTCGCGTGTACAACGACGCGAGCATGCCGCCGTGGGCGCTGCCGGCGGCGGCGACGCAGATGGGCTTTATGAGCCGCAGTAAGGACGGCCACAAAGATAATGCAAATGCCCTACGATTCGAGGATAAGGCCGGGCAAGAGCAGATCTGGATTCATGCTGAAAAAAACATGGACACCGAGATCGAGAACTGCGAGACACATGACGTAGGGGTAGACCGTAAAAAAATTATCGGCCGGGATGAGCACGTAACTGTTAAGCGTAACCGCGACGTCAACGTGGGGGCGAATTCAACCAGCAACACGGGTAATCAGCACAAATTCAATGTAGGTAAAAACCAAACCGTATTGACTATGGATAAAGAGGGAAATGCTCTGCTGGAAGCGACAACCTCGATTAAGTTAAAGGTGAATGATAATTACATTCTTATCACGCCATCGACAATTGAAATTATCGTTTCCGAAGGCACACTCAAGGCTGAGAGTATTACTGAGGCATCCTTCAAAGGGACGGAGTTGACGAAGTTAGGCGGTGGGATAAATACCGAGATAAAAGCTAATGATACTCTTAATCTCAATGGTACAAACCTGACAGATATTAAAGGCGCTGTTGTTAAAATAAACAGCTAATATGTAGAAGGATTTTTGAATATGGGACAGCCTGCCGCCAGAGCGACCATAGATGTCAGCGGACATTCGGGGCCAATACAGTCGGGAAGCCCGGACGTCATCGTCGGTGGTTTTCCCGCCGCTCGAAAGGGGGATACGTTATCCTGCTCGACACACGGCAGCGGTATTATTGTGGGGGGGGCCGGTACCGTCTTCGTTAACGGTATGCCGCTTGCACGTCAAGGAGACAGGACGAAGTGTGATGGTAGCGGCTTACCGACGCCTGCCATACTGAAAGCAGCAGCACCTCAATATTGGGGGGGCACGCTGGCGAAAAATGCCGGCGAAGATGGGATGATGCACGGCAAACATTATGATGCTCGTGTTCTGGGTGCGTACGCCAGCCTCGAAGATAAAAACCTCAACGGTGATTTTGATACCGCTTCAGCTGGTTTTGCGTTGGCGGATATTACCATTGGGAATATGAAAAGCAAGGATCTGCTGCGGGCAGAAATGCGTAATAAACTCGCCGTCGCCAATGCGACGGGGTCTCTGTATGGTGGCGGCAACAATATTTATGGCTTGAATGCGAATGCCGCTGCGACAGGTGAGCAATACGGCGGTTCGGTAGCTGCGGGTAAAGAAGGAACGTTGTATGGTGGAGTATCAGGGGATGTAACTATCGGTACAGCAGAAGCAAAAGCCGTATTAGAAGTTTATACCGGCAATGATGGGAAGTATGGTTTGACGGCTGACGCTGGTGCGGAAGCGAAAGGGGTGAAAGGCGAAGTTTCGGGTAACCTTGATATTCTGGGCATCGTTTCCGGAGAAGCAAAAATCGACGGTAGCTTAGGGTCTGCTGGTCTCGCGGGAGGTGGAAGCGCTTTCTGGGACACTAAAGATTATTCCGTTAACGTCAGGGTGACTGGTGGGGCCGCAGGGCTCGTTGGGCTTAAGGGTGATGCAAGTCTGAAAGTGGCATTTAAGCCTATACTGGATTTCTTTGACTATTTGTATGGCGAAGAGGATGAGCCAGCCGTCACCTCTGTTACGACAGAAAGCGGGGATGGGACAATTATTACCGGGTGTGTTACTGTTTTGATCGGCGATTAAAGGATGTGAGAGGACAATGAAATAATGAAATGGGCTGGCTTAACGATTTTTATTTTAATCACTTTGATCTATATCTGGAATGGAAAAGATCTGTATACAAAACAAGAATGGCGCGGTTTTGGAATAAAATTCATTTCAGTACTGATTGGTGCATTTGTATTGGTCATTGTTTTGGTTGGCCTTTCTAAGTTCATCCCGTTGCTTACCAGAGAAACTGCACGGTCATTATCAGTAATAATACCTGCTTCTTTTATGGCAGTGCTTCTATCGAAATTTTTTGTCGTGATGTTGAATAATATTTTCGATATTATTATGCGATTCCACAGGCGCTATAACACGGCAGCAAACTATTCAAAGTTATTATCGCTATCTGGTAAGTATGGGGCAAAATTACGCCTGGTAGTAAAGTGTCTAGCATCGTTAGGCTGTATCTTAATGTTCTATGGCATCTGGTTTGGCAGCACGGTCTGAGTTGAAGAGGTTTTATGAACACTGATAATAATTATGCTTTTCCCGTCGTCTCAACCGCAAGCAATGAAGAGATTAAGGCGAACTACTGGAAATGCCTGTATACCTCTGCTGATAAAAAAATGCTTCAGTACTGGGTGATTTTGCCAAATCGTGTTAAACCAGCTGAACTAACACCGCAGCACCTTCCTGAAGTCGGCTTGACGAACTTGGGTCGCTATGCCAGCGATGATGCTCAGCCCTATATGGAAGTTTGGGCCGCTTATGAACGCTGTCAGTGGGAGATGAATCCCTCGGATTGGCTGTTTAATAAACTGGAACTGATGGGCGAGAAAGTGTTGAACCAGCGCTTGATTGCGCATCCTTCCGGTAGTGGCCTTTTTGCAGATGTGCTAACTCTCAAAACGCACTCGTCCGGCGACGAGGTCATTTCACGTTATACCGTACAGAAAGATTACAATCCGCAAGAAGGTGGCGGGAATTATTTCCTGATTAAAGCGGCCTGTGCCGCTCGTGACTACCCTGCGCTGGCGAATGATATTTACTTGACTGTAGTGAACTGGGATTTACTGCATCGTAGTAACCTGGCTCTGGCTGAACTGCTTAAGACCGTGAGCCTCAGCGCTAAAAACAGCAGTGGATTTAAAGTACCGGAATCCTGGCAGGTGAATCCCCTTACAGAAACGCGTCTGGTGGTCGAGCACTCGTTTGATGGCACTAACTACGGCGTCATTAATCTTTGCTTTTTTTCGCAGGAGATGTTGTTTACCGCGCAGGATGTTTTTAGCGTTTCGATTAAACGGTTTCACGATCGAGAACCTGCCGTTACGCTTAAGACTGAAGCACTTGCTACTATTCCAAATGAGTTTAATCCATCCCTGGGAAAAACACTGTGGACATGCCGGGGGGAAATGTTCAGCGCAGAGGAAGAAATGCGCGCTGTTTACCAGTGCTATATTTTTAGCGTGGGCAAAGTCTGGTGCTATGCTGAACTGATTGGCAGACACCGTAACTATCTTGATTACCACTTCGAGGCGAATAAGCGCTGCCTCGAAATCATCCTGTCAACATTCCATATAGAAAATGTCTAATCTTTGACTCGATATTGAGGACAAATTCATGCGTAAGCGTAACTTTTCTTTTTTTTAGATGATCGGTGACTTTGGCGATTTCCCTGCATTGTTAATATCATCTCCAGCCTAAACCGTCACGATCAGGAGTCGAGGCTGGACTTCATGAGCCGTCTGACGGCGCGCTGGAGGGATTATGCCAGAGCAAGCTTTCACAGATGCTTTCAAGCGAAAAGGATATATTTAAGGTGGAGCATGCGTAAAGAAAATTACACTGCGCTGGATTATATCAATGATGCTATTGATGCAATTAATCATCGATTAGAACAAAACCCTATATTTTCTTTATATGTTATGGCGAAGAATCAGTTAGATTATATTAAATCTATTCTCGTCGGTATTGAAAAAGATAAAGGTAAATTACACACATTAAATCTTGGAGTGCTTGCGTCCAAAGAATTTCATACTACCGATGCCGAACTTGCTCAGCATTTGTCTAATGCTAATTATATAGCTTCGCAGATGTTACAAGGATTGAAGATTATTCTTCCCCATGAGCAAGACCTGGAGTACTTGAAAAGGCAAAGAAGATATCGCAAGTGATAAGCAACGTTTGATTAACGATTTAAATGTAAACGTTCTGATATCGAAACGGAAAAGTAGTTTTATTTTTTGGCAAGCGAAGTCAATCTTACAGTTACTCATTATCACATCAAGGGCGTTTCCGCTTTGCATATTGAGATGAGTTAACTTCTGGTACTGAGATTCGTCCATAGTGGAATAAAGATTATGCTCAACCGAATTACCGTTCAGCTCCCGGTGGAGGGGCTTCTGTTCTGGAAACTGACGGGCCGCGAGGCGATGTCCGAGTCGTTTGCGCTGACGCTGACCCTGCTCGGCACGGATGCGCGCATTGACCGCAGCAAATTGCTCGGGCAACCGGTCACGGTGACCATCCCGACGCAGAACCTGCTCTCCTCCCGCTATATCAACGGCAAAGTCACGCGCGTGGCGGTGAGCGCCGTTGAGCTGACGGGCACCCGCTACGCGGTGTACCAGTTGACGGTGGAGCCGGACCTGTGGCCGATGAAGCGCGACCGCAACCTGCGTATCTTCCAGGGGCAGACGGTGCCGCAGATAGTGAAAACCCTGCTGGGCGAGCATCAGGTCAACGTGGAGGATAAACTCACCGGCAGCTACCGGGTGTGGGACTACTGCGTGCAGTATCAGGAGTCGAGCCTGGACTTCATCAGCCGCCTGATGGAGCTGGAGGGGATTGCCTATTACTTCAGCCACGAGGACGATAAACACACCCTGGTGTTGACCGACGCCGCCACCCAGCACCAGCCGTTCAGCGGCTACGAAGTCATCCCTTACCATCAGACGCCGTCCGGCGGCAGTACGGACGAAGAGGGGATCGGGCAGTGGGCGCTGGAGGACAGCGTGACGCCGGGGATTTACAGCCTCGACGACTATGACTTCCGCAAGCCGAACGCGTGGCTGTTCCAGGCCCAGCAGAACCCGGCGTCGCCGAAGCCGGGCAGCATCGACGTGTACGACTGGCCGGGGCGCTTTGTGGAGCAGGGGCACGCGGAGTTCTACGCCCGCATCCGGCAGGAGCGCTGGCAGGTTGAGCATCAGCAGATTCAGGCCACCGCCACGGCGGCGGGGATCGCGCCCGGGCACACCTTTACGCTGACCAATGCGCCGTTCTTCAGCGACAACGGTGAATATCTGGTGACGGCGGCGGGCTACCACTTCGAAGAGAACCGCTACGCCAGCGGCGAGGGGGAAACCATTCACCGTACCGATTTCAGCGTTATCCCGGCGTCGGTGTCGTACCGCCCGGCGCAAAGCACGGCGTGGCCGCGCACCTACGGCCCGCAGACGGCGAAAGTCGTGGGGCCGCAGGGGGAGAGTATCTGGACGGATAAATATGGCCGCGTGAAGGTGAAATTCCACTGGGACCGCCTGGCGAAAGGTGATGACACCAGCTCCTGCTGGGTGCGCGTGTCGAGCGCCTGGGCGGGCCAGGGCTACGGCGGGGTGCAGATCCCGCGCGTCGGGGATGAGGTTGTGGTGGACTTTATTAACGGCGACCCGGACCGTCCGATTATTACCGGCCGCGTGTACAACGAAGCCAGCATGCCGCCGTGGGCGCTGCCGGCCGCGGCAACGCAGATGGGCTTTATGAGCCGCTCGAAAGACGGCTCCGTGGACAATGCGAATGCCCTGCGATTTGAGGACAAAGCGGGCGCAGAGCAGGTGTGGATCCAGGCCGAGCGCAACTTGGATATCAACGTCAAAAACGACGAGTCGCATTCTACTGAAAAAAATCGTACTCAGTTTGTTGGGGAAGATGAAACCTTACGGGTAGCAAAAAATCAGACCGCGGGGGTTAAAGAGAACGTCATTTGCCTGACGGGTAACAGTCGCAGTGATAAAGTGGTTAACGACTATATTCTTTCGGCGGGTAATACGCTGAGGCTGGAATGCGGTGAAAGCGCCATTGAATTATCGAAAGATGGCAGCGTTAATATCATTGGCAATAACTTTAACTTTACCGCTAAGCAGAATGCGCAAATAAACACGCTTTCCGGCGAACTGCATTTAAACCCTGATGATGGAAGCAATGCCATCGATCCTCCTGGCGCATCCCATCAGGGTGAAATCCAGCAGGAAGTGGATAGTTTTTTTGTTATTAATGGCAATAAGTAAGAGTAACCTGAATGGCTGAATATATTCTTCAGGAAGCATCCCTCGCCTTACCTGATGTGTTTAAAGACAGAACCATGAATTTATTTACCCTGAGTGATAACGGAGCCAGCGAGTTTACTTTTGTTGTTTCTCGTGCGAGTGCTAAAAACGAAGATAAAGTTCATGATGCGGCAACACGGCTGGTACGTGAACTGGAAATTACGGTGCCCGATTTTCGTCTCGAATCCTCTCAGATGACCTCTGTTGATGGTCACCCGGCGGTTGAGCTTTTTTATCAGTTCAAAAATGATAATGCGATCATCTTCCAGAGGCAGACCGTTATTTTGCTCGGTGACCATCCTGGCGGCCAAAAGATGGTGTGTTATATCGGTACTTGTCCGGGCGAGTTTAGTGATTATTATCATAATCAATATCAGGAAATTATCCGCAGTATTAAGTTCCACAAACCTGCTGAGACTGAAACCCAAGAAATGCTCGCTGCCGACAGCCAGGGGCCATTTTTTGCGCTTGATAGTGAGAGTAAGGTACTGAGTGTCTTTGAAAACATTCAGGAACTGTATGGCCACCTTTCGCTTCAGCGGGCGAAAGAGGGGCAGTATTTGCTTTTTGAAAAGCGGGGTAAACCACTCAGTATTGCACCCGTTCCGGACAGCCAACCCCTTCGTTACGCGCTCTGGACGACTTCCTCAGACAAATCACATCACTTGCTTTCACAGCTTTCCGTATGCCGCCAGGTCTCTGGTTCTGACCAACTTAATACACCCGATCGGATACGTGGGTATCTGATGGCACAGCGAGCCGAATAGTCATGTCTGAATGTCTGGCCGCTCGCGTAGATGATGAGATTGCTCATACAGCCTCAAAAGGCTGGATGATCGCGGGATTGGTTGGTGGGGCAATTCTGGGCGCAGCTGCCGTTGTCGTCACCGGAGGGACCGCGCTGGTTGCTGTTTCTGCCGTTGCGGCTGGGGCATGTGCTGCGGGTGGGTTGGGTGAGCTCCTCGGTAGTATGTCATGGGCTCCACGCCATACAACCGGTACGCTAAAAGAAGGTTCTCCCAATGTCTTTATCAACAGCCGAAAGGCTATCCGCGCTCATCTGTCAGCCGGAGAGTGTGATGAGCACAGCGGTAGCCTGCAACGGGTTGCGGAAGGTTCGATAAAAGTTTACATCAACAACTTTCCCGCCTCTCGCACAGGCGATAAGTTGACTTGCAGCGCCGAGATTAGCCAGGGATCGCGAAATGTTATTATCGGTGGAAGCAGGGTTCAGACAGATGAAATAAGTCCTGAAATACCGGAATGGGTGAACTGGACGATGCTCGCCGTTGGTGCCGGAGCCATGGCGGTGCTGGCCAGTCCGGCAATCGCACTTCTGAGTACACTCGGTGCGATGGGCGGTGGAACTGTGGGTAGCTACGCGGGTGGAATGCTGTTTGGCGAAGGCAGCGACGGTCAGAAATGGGGGATGCTGATCGGCTCCGTTATCGGCGGTGGAGCTGGCATCAAGGGTGGGGCAAGGCTTGATGCGTGGCGGGCTGGTAAAATACCGGCAGTCAGACCTGTCGAAGCAAGCCCATTAGGCGCTACAGCTTTAAATAAACCGAAGATAAGTTTATCCGAGGCTGTAGGTAAAGACCTGTCGAATACATGGATAACGAAGGGAAGACAACTTGCTGAACAAGGGGATAAACGACTCTCCTCCCTGCTAACTGATGATGAAGTAGGGGCTCTTTATGGTTATACTACGAATGAAGGTTATCCGATGGTTAACAATGCGCTAAGAGGTCAGGCTGAACTTACACCAGAAATACAAGCCTTTGCGGATCACGCCACTAACGCGCTTGATAAGCTTCCTTCCTATAAGGGGATAACATATCGAGGCGCGATGTTACCTGAAAACGTACTAATGGAAAACCAGGTGGGTAATGTTGTTTCTGATCCAGCATTTATGAGCACCGATCAGAAAGTTCCTTTTTCAGGAGATATCACGATTAAAATTAATGGTAAAACAGGTAAGCCTATTGATTTTCTTTCTGAATATAAAGGAACTGAAACGGAAGTGCTTTTCAAACCAGGTACCAAATTTGAAGTTGTTGAGCGTGTTGATTCTGGTGGTAAAACCGCGCTTACATATAAGGAATTATAATGATCGATCTGCACACTGATTTAAATACGTTACTAAAGTATGTGGACAAATATCGACACTACTTACCCGTTAGCAGTCCTTTGGTTCAGCGGAGGATGCAGTATACTTATGATAATAAACCCTTAGAATCATCGTCGAATAGTGATGCACAAAAACAATGGGACTTAACACCGTCATGTAACATCTCACTAGCGGAATCGCGAGATCGTGCTGTTGGTGCGCTTATTGGTCTTGCTGTTGGAGATGCTGTAGGGACGACACTCGAATTTTTACCTCGTGACAAAGCACACGTCAAAGATATGACAGGTGGTGGGCCATTTCGACTTCGCGCAGGCGAATGGACGGATGATACATCCATGGCATTATGTCTTGCGGAAACGCTTCTTGAGAAAGGTGATGCGGATACTATATGCTTCCGGAATAAGCTTTTGGCATGGTATCAGCATGGTTATAACAGTTCAAATGGCGTCTGTTTTGATATAGGTAATACAACGCGATTTGCTTTAGAACAATATTTAACAATTGGCCCAGGATGGAGCGGAAATACTGCGCCAGAAACTGCAGGTAATGCTTCTATTATCAGACAAGCCCCTGTCTCTATTTTTTTTAGAAAGTCATTAAGCAAAGCGTTTTATGAAGCTAAAAAACAGAGTATCGCAACACACGGTGCCGCGGAAGCAATAAATAGCACACAGTATTTAAGTTATTTGCTTGTGCATATGATTAACGGTAGCAATAAAGATTTTGTTTTTTCTCCGCACGTTATGCCGCTTCAGCCACGCGTAATGATTATCAACGCGGGTGAATATAAGCAAAAAACTCGCGATCAGATTCGTTCAAGTGGTTATGTTATCGATACGCTTGAGGCAGCGATGTGGTCGGTATGGAATACGGATAATTTCCGAGATGCAATTCTACTGGCCGCCAATCTTGCCGATGACGCTGACAGCGTTGCGGCGACGGCGGGGCAATTAGCTGGAGCATTATATGGTTATTCCGGTATTCCGCAGGATTGGAAAAATAAACTCGTGCAACACGAACGTATCGCCACAATGGCAGGTGAGTTATTCGATAGAGCACCTGAGGACAATTTTTTATAATTGTATAATCCCTATGGCACGGCTATTTTTCCGTGCCTGATATTTGGTCAGTAAAAAAATATCTCTTCTAGTCATTAGGTGGAGGATTACAGTATATTTTCAATATAAAAGATATGTGTAAGATTGCTCATGAATAAAGAAAATTATACCGAGTTGAATTATATCAATGATGCCCTTGATATAATCAATCAACGATTGGAAGCAAAGCCTGATTTTTCACTGTATGTTATGGCGAAGTGCCAGTTGGATTATATCAAATCAATTTTAATAGGTGCTGAAAAAGATAAAAGTAAATTACATGCATTGAATCTTGGAGTGCTCGCGTCCAAAGAATTTGATACAACAGATGCCGAGCTTGCCCAGCATTTATCTAATGCTAATTATATAGCTTCGCAGATGGGGCAAGGATTAAAGATCATTCTTCCTCATGAACAAGATGTGGAATATTTGAAAAGACAAAAAAGATATCGCAAGTGATTGAGGTTTTTTTGTTTTAATGTCTGATAGACTGTGAACATTCTAGCCCCGATTGGTTTTATTTTTACTGTTTGCATGGCGACGAATAAAAAATGAGTGGAGAATGAAAAGATGAAATGGATTGGTTGTATGTTTTTCATTCTTATCACTTTAGCATACATCTGGAATGGAAAAGATTTTTTCGGCAAAAAAAAACAATGGTTTCTGGCTGGGCTGATGTTCGTTCTGGTGCTAGTGACTACGGTTATTATTGGCTTTACGTTGAAATGGATCGCTCTGTCAATGTCATTATTCTCCGTCGCAACGGCGAAACAATATTCGATTATCTTTTCCATGTCTTTCCTGTGTGTATGGGGATTAAAGGTTACCGTTGTGCTGCTCTGCACGATTTTTCACGGGGTCATAGGGGCGCATAAAAAATACAATGCAGAAAATTATGAAAAAATATCGTCTATAACACGCGTCGTTGGGCCTGGCTTGCTTATCGTTGCTAAAAGCGTAGTTTCCCTGGCTTGCGTCCTTATGTTTTCAGGTTTATGGCTTAAATAAGCACGATATTAACTTAAAAATATCTCAGTGAAACTACAGGAAAAGTAGTTTTATTTATTGGCAAGCGAAGCAATCTTACAGCTACTCATTATCACATCAACGGCGTTTCATCTTTGCATATTGAGCTGAGTTAACTTCTGGCACTGAGATTCGTCCATAGTGGAATAAAGATATGCTCAACCGAATTACCGTTCAGCTCCGTTGAGTTGACGGGTGGTATATTAGCTGATGGTGGAGCCGGACCTGTGGCCGATGAAGCGCGACCCACCTAAATGCTGAGCACTATTCCTAACGTGTTTAATGCCTCTTTGGGTGACAAGCTTTGGACCTGCCGAGGAGAGATCGTTAGTGCTGAAGAAAAAATGCGTGCTGCAGACCAGAGTTATATTTTCAGTACAGTAAAACTCTGCTGCTATGCGTAACTGGTGGGTAAACGCCGTAACCATCGCTATTATCACTTCGAGGCGAACAAACGCTGTCTTGAAATTATCCTTTCAACCTTGATGTTATAAACGGCTTTAATTCATTTTGACGCGGTAGCTTATTCTGTAGAAAAAAATCCACGCCAGGGCGTGGATTTTTTTGACTCAAGACGAATCAGACGTTGAACAAGAAGTTCATCACGTCGCCATCTTTAACGATGTAATCTTTACCTTCTGCACGCATTTTGCCGGCTTCTTTCGCGCCCTGCTCACCCTTGTAGGTGATGAAGTCTTCGAACGCGATAGTTTGCGCACGAATAAAGCCTTTCTCGAAGTCGGTATGGATCTTACCGGCCGCCTGTGGCGCGGTTGCACCAACAGGGATGGTCCATGCACGCACTTCCTTCACGCCAGCGGTGAAGTAGGTTTGCAGGTTCAGCAGCTCGTAGCCCGCGCGGATCACGCGGTTCAGGCCCGGCTCTTCGATACCCAGCTCGGCCATAAATTCTTCGCGGTCGGCATCGTCCAGCTCGGCAATGTCGGATTCGACAGCCGCACACACGGCCACCACCACAGAACCTTCCGCCGCGGCGATTTCACGCACTTTGTCCAGGTATGGGTTGTTTTCGAAACCGTCTTCGTTAACGTTGGCGATGTACATGGTTGGCTTCAGGGTCAGGAAGCTCAGGTATTTGATCGCCGCTTTGTCTTCGTCGGTCAGGTTTTTCAGCGCACGCAGCATGCCCGCGTTTTCAAGCTGTGGCAGACATTTTTCCAGTGCCGCCTGCTCGGCTTTGGCGTCTTTGTCGCCACCCTTGGCACGCTTCTGCACGCGGTGTAACGCACGCTCGCAGGTGTCCAGGTCAGACAGCGCCAGCTCGGTGTTGATAACATCGATGTCGTCAGCCGGGTCCACTTTGTTGTTCACGTGGATAATGTTGTCGTTTTCAAAGCAGCGCACAACGTGACCGATAGCTTCGGTTTCACGGATGTTGGTCAGGAACTGGTTACCCAGACCTTCACCTTTAGACGCGCCTTTTACCAGACCCGCAATGTCCACGAATTCCATGGTGGTTGGCAGAATGCGCTGCGGCTTCACGATTTCCGCGAGCTGGTCCAGACGCGGATCGGGCATAGGTACAACACCGGTGTTCGGCTCAATGGTACAGAACGGGAAGTTTGCCGCTTCAATACCGGCTTTGGTGAGCGCGTTGAACAGGGTGGATTTGCCAACGTTAGGCAAACCGACGATACCGCATTTGAATCCCATCTCTAAATCACCTTAATATCTTGATAATCAACCAGTTAGGGGTAACCGATTGAAGAAAAGTAAATAACTACGCCTATTATACACGTAACCCGCATCCCGCGCGGTAAAAAAGCCGTATGACGCCGATTATTGCGCCTTAAAGGCGTGGAGGCGGTTAGTTGCTTTTGTCAGGCCGTCTTTGATCCAAATTTCGGTACAGCGCGCCGCTTCGTCGACAGCCTCATCTATTAATTTCTGCTCAGAAACCGGCGGCTTACCGAGCACGAAACCGACAACTTTGTTTTTATCGCCCGGATGGCCGATTCCCACGCGCAAACGGTGAAAATTCGGGTTATTCCCCAGCTTGCTGATGATGTCTTTCAGACCGTTGTGGCCGCCATGGCCGCCGCCCAGTTTGAATTTTGCGACGCCCGGGGGCAGGTCTAGCTCATCATGAGCAACCAGAATTTCATCTGGATTAATGCGATAAAACGTCGCCATGGCGGCAACAGCTTTGCCGCTGAGGTTCATAAAGGTCGTTGGCACAAGCAGACGCACGTCCGCGCCGGCAAGGTTGATACGTGAGGTATACCCGTAGAATTTCGGTTCTTCACGCAGGGGGGCACGTAACCGTTCAGCCAGCAGATCAACGTACCAGGCACCGGCGTTATGGCGGGTGGCTGCATACTCTGCGCCAGGGTTGGCGAGGCCGACAATCAGTTTAATCGTCACGATTCACTTCCTAATGGGTTCCGGATCTGGCGCGTAGTTTACTGTCTGACGCGCCGCTTGACAAAATTCTGCGCCATCAAGGTCAAAAAGCGAATAATTACTCATTTGAACCATTAGAATTTCAAGCTGTTCAACGTCTTATTTGTAAACTTTTGTCTGGGCGTTATCCGTAAATGTGATCATTCACGCAACTCATATAAGCGGTGTTGTCTATACTTTACACACAAGGAATAGGGACTTATTCCCTACAACCCAAAGTTCCGGAGGTGACACATGAAACGCAAAAACGCTTCGTTACTCGGTAACGTCCTGATGGGGTTGGGACTGTTCGTGATGGTGGCCGGTGTGGGTTATTCTATTTTAAACCAGCTACCGCAGCTTGACCTCCCGCAATACTTCGCGCATGGGGCGGTGCTGAGCATCTTCCTCGGTGCGGTGCTGTGGCTCGCCGGAGCGCGTGTGAGCGGCCATGAGCAGGTCAGCGACAGATACTGGTGGGTGCGCCATTACGATAAACGCTGCCGCCGCGACCAGCACAAGCACAGCTAGCGTGTGAATATAACGAACACCGAAACGACTCTTTGCGGAGTCGTTTTTTTTTGCATGATGGGTTGACCCTCACGTAACGTAAGGCTCCAGAGTAGCGCTGATGGCAAAGAAAAGGAGCAGTTATGTTGATTCAGGTGGGGGAGCTGGCAAAACGCGCCGGGATCACCGTGCGCACGCTGCATCATTACGAACAAACAGGCTTACTGCTGCCTTCTGCCAGAAGTGCGGCGGGTTACCGGCTTTATAACCTGGCGGATGTACAGCGTCTGCATATGATCCAGGCGCTGGCAAAAGCGGGGCTGGAACTTGCTGAAATCCGAGGTTTCCTCGAACAGGAATCGCTTTCGCTAATGGAGCTTCTCGATGCGCAAATCAGCCTGCTGGACAAGCAGCTACGCAGCATTCATACGCTGCGTGAACGACTGGTGGAGTTGCGTACCGGGCTTGCCGTTGACGAGGCACCTGACCTGGAATCCTGGCTACAGACTCTGGAGTTAATGAACATGTACGATCGCTGGTTTAGCAAAGAAGAGTTACAGCAGCTGCCGTTTGCCGTGCAGAAAGAGGCGCTGGAGGCCATCTGGCAAGCGTTGGTCACAGAAGCAAAAACGCTGCTGGAACAACACATCGATGTCACCGATCCGCGCGCGATGGAACTTGCCACGCGCTGGATGGTGCGTCTTGAGCAAGATACCGCAGGAAAGCCGGAATTTCTTGCCCGACTGAATGAGATGCACAGCGTTGAGCCTCAGATGCGCGAACAAACGGGGATCACCGCGGAGATAACGGATTACATTACGCGGGCGTTCGCGGAGTCAAAGCTTATCATCTGGCAGGACTATCTTTCGTCTGAGGAGATGGCCTTTACCCGGGCGCACTATTTTGACCGGATGATGGAGTGGCCGCCGCTGGTGGCGAAACTGCATCAGGCGCAGCGTGATCGGCTTGAGCCTTCGTCCGAAGCCGCGCAGACGCTGGCTGAAAACTGGCTGGAGCTGTTCCAGTCCTATGCGGGCACTGACCCGGCAACGCAGCAAAAGTTTCGCCTGGCGATGCAGCAGGAACCGCATCTGATGAAGGGAACATGGATGACGCCTGCCGTGCTTGGCTGGCTCCAGCAGGCCATCGCAGTGATGATGCAGAGACGTTTCTCTGCATCAGGCGGCTCACAGATCCGCTAACGCCGCTTCGCGGTCAGGATAAAAGGCAAGGCGGCCAGGGATTGGCTGCACGCCCGCACGCGCCATGGTGCGCAGAGGCTGGAATTCAAGGTTACTGACCCGCAGCTCGCAGCCTTCCGGCAAACGCTGAACAAAGCGCTGGAAGGCATCCAGCCCGCCTGCATCAAGTACCGGTACGGCATCCCATTTCAGCACCACAATCCGTTTGCCCGCGATGCGGGACTCAAGGTCGCTGAACAGCCCCTCCGCAGCGGCAAAGAACAGCGGACCTATCACGCGCAGTACCAGCACATCGTCAGGCACCTCGACGTTAACCGGGGAAAGGCGCGTCATTTGCGCGATGCGGCGCATAAACAGCAGCGACGCCAGCACAATACCCACGCTGATGGCGATAACCATGTCGAACAGTACGGTCAGCGACATACAGATCAGCATCACGATGATGTCGTCCTTCGGCGCGCGGCGCAGCAGGTTCACCACCTTGTGCGCTTCACTCATGTTCCAGGCCACCATCAGCAGCAGCGCCGCCATTGCCGAGAGCGGGAGCCAGGAGAGCCACGGAGCAAGAATGAGCAGGGCAAGGATCACCAGCACGGAGTGGATCACCGCGGAGACGGGTGACGTTGCCCCGGCGCGCACGTTAGCCGCCGAACGGGCGATGGCTGCCGTTGCCGTAATACCGCCGAAGAACGGGGCGATGATGTTGCCAAGACCCTGACCGACCAGCTCGCTGTTCGCTTTGTGCTTGGTGCCGGTCATGCCGTCGAGCACGACGGCACAAAGCAGGGATTCAATCGCCCCCAGCATGGCCATGGAGAAGGCGGCGGGAAGCAGGGCGCGCAGCGAATCCCAGCTAAGCGTAAAGCTGGAACCCGGCATATCCCACGGCAGAACCAGCTGCGGCAGCAGTTGCGGAATACCGCTGCCCTGAGAACCGTCCGCCAGAACATAGTGGAACTGCGAGCCGATGGTGGCGACATGGCCACCGAACATGTTGACGATAGCCATTACCGCGCAGCCCAGCAGCAGCGCAGGCAGGTGGCCCGGCAGGCGAATGCCCAGCCGCGGCCAGACGATCAGCGTGCCAAGCGTCACAATTCCGATGGCCGCATCGCCCAGGTTGGCGGTTGGCAGCGCCATCGCCAGCGCCCCTACTTTTTGCAGATAGTGTTCAGGGACGTGGGCCATCTGCAGGCCCAGGAAATCCTTGATCTGCATGGTACCGATGGTAATACCGATCCCGGATGTGAACCCCAGCGTCACGGAAAGGGGGATGTACTCGATCAGCCGGCCAAAGCGCGCCAGACCGAACAAAATCAAAAAGACGCCGGACATCAGGGTGGCAACCAGCAGCCCTGCCAGACCAAACTGCTGGGAAACGGGGTAGAGGATCACCACAAAGGCGGCGGTCGGGCCGGAGACGCTAAAGCGCGATCCCCCCGTCAGGGCGATGACAATACCGGCAACGGCCGAGGTGTAAAGGCCATACTGCGGCGCAACGCCGCTGCCAATCGCCAGCGCCATCGCCAGCGGGATAGCGATAATACCGACGGTGATCCCGGCAATCAGGTCACGAACAAAGCGTGACGAGGTGTACTTCTCTTTCCAGCAGGCGTCGATGAGGGCGCGAAAGGGCAGAACATGTGAGGAGGTTACGTTTTTCACAATTATCTATCATCCGTGTGCGCATCATCTGTCATGTGAATGGCAGGTGATTATTGCATTAGTCATACAAATAAATATCAGAAATAAAAAAACCCGCCGCAGCGGGTTTATCGGCCGTGTTCGATCAGTGTTCGAACATTGCTGAGATGGATTCTTCGTTGCTGATACGACGAATCGCTTCGGCCAGCATCCCGGACAGGGTCAACGTACGCACGTTTGGCAGTGCTTTAATCTCGTCGCTCAGTGGGATGGTATCGCACACCACAACTTCGTCAATAACGGAGTTGCGGAGATTGTTTACGGCATTACCGGAGAAGATTGGGTGAGTTGCGTAAGCGAACACGCGCTTGGCACCACGTTCTTTCAGCGCTTCAGCCGCTTTGCACAGCGTACCGCCGGTGTCGATCATGTCGTCAACCAGCACGCAGTCACGGCCCGCAACGTCACCGATGATGTGCATCACCTGAGAAACGTTAGCGCGCGGACGACGTTTGTCGATGATCGCCATGTCGGTATCGTTCAGCAGCTTCGCGATAGCACGGGCACGTACCACGCCGCCGATGTCCGGAGAAACCACAATCGGGTTGTCCAGGTTCAGCTGCAGCATGTCTTCCAGCAGGATTGGGCTGCCGAATACGTTATCAACCGGAACGTCGAAGAAGCCCTGGATCTGCTCTGCGTGCAGGTCAACGGTTAGTACGCGGTCAACGCCAACGCTGGACAGGAAGTCAGCGACAACTTTGGCAGTAATTGGCACACGCGCGGAACGGACGCGGCGGTCCTGGCGGGCATAGCCAAAGTAAGGGATTACAGCAGTAATACGACCTGCGGAAGCACGGCGCAGGGCGTCGACCATAACAACCAATTCCATCAGGTTGTCGTTCGTTGGAGCACAGGTGGACTGGATGATGAAAATATCACCACCGCGTACATTTTCGTTAATTTGTACGCTGACTTCGCCGTCGCTAAAGCGACCTACAGCGGCGTCGCCGAGGGAAGTGTACAGGCGGTTGGCAATACGTTGTGCTAGTTCCGGGGTGGCGTTACCAGCAAAAAGCTTCATATCAGGCACGAGAAGAACCTCAGGCATGCGTCCAGTGGTGGATAACCTTCGCCAAAAACTGTGCGGGCCAGGCGAATGCTATCCAGGCGGTGTATTAAAGAGCGCGATGCAACGTCTGGAACAGGGTGACGTTGTCACCGAAACTCAGTCTGCGCCAGAATGGTCTGCTGTAGGGGGGAGGTGTTCATCCCGCGTGCTACAAAACCATGCAGCCAAACCGGCGCTTGCTCAAGCACCTGACGAGCGGCGGATTCGGTGTCAAATTCAGCAAAGACACAGGCCCCTGTACCAGTCAGGCGCGACGGCGCGTATTCTAACAGCCAGGAAAGCACCGCATCAACCTCGCGAAAACGTTTTCTTGCGATATCCTCGCAATCGTTGCTGAATTCACAATTTAATAACGTTTCTATTGACCGCACCGGGGTATCTCTTTTCAGGTCCGGATCGTTAAAGATAACCGGGGTCGGAACGTTCACGCCAGGGTGAGCCACGAGATACCATTTTTCCGGCGGTTCGACCGGGGAGAGAATTTCCCCCACGCCTTCGGCAAACGCCGCATGACCGCGAACAAATACCGGCACATCAGCCCCCAGCGTTAACCCCAGGCGGGCCAGTTCGTCTGTAGACAGCCCGCAGCCCCAAAGAGAGTTTAGCGCAACCAGCACGGTGGCGGCATTCGATGAGCCTCCGCCCAGCCCGCCTCCCATGGGCAGACGTTTCTCAATGCTGATATCCGCACCGCTTCCTGCGGGCAGCCGGCCGGACTCTGCTGCCGCTTTCATCAACAGCCGGGCAGCGCGCACGATCAGGTTATCTTCCTGCGCCACGCCTTCCACGGGAGTCAGAAGGCCAATGTGGCCGTCCTGACGCAGCGTTATGGAGAGTGTGTCGCCGTAGTCAATAAACTGAAACAGCGTCTGCAGCGTGTGATAACCATCAGCACGCCGTCCGGTGATATATAAAAACAGGTTGAGTTTTGCCGGTGAAGGCCAGTGGGTCATCATTTAACGATCCAGTTGTCCATCTTCAGCTTGATGCGCTGGCTGCCCTGGGTCAGCTCCATGTTGGAGGGCAGAGAAGGCTGCGTTTTGCTGTCATAGGCGCTGTAGACCACCTTCCAGGTTTTGCCGTTCTGGGTGTAATTCACCTGGCTCAGACGGTATTGATCGTCGAGGGTGTAGTCGGTCGCCTCACCCGGGAGGCCGAGGATCCACTGGCGCAGGCTGTTCAGCGGGATTGGCATCCCGGTCAGTTTGCCAATCATCTCTTCGGCATCGGTCGCGGTGTAGTGCTGGCCTTTATTGTCGGTGATCTGCGCTTCACCCGGTTTGGCAATAAGCTCCAGTTCAGTGCTGCCCAGTGGGTTCAGCAGCAGCAGGCGATAGTTATCCTGCCCCGTTTGCTGCCAGAAGAAACGCGCATACACTTTTTGCTCGTCAGACAGATAGGCGAAGGCACCGCGGGTCTGGTACTGACTCAGGTTACGCACGTCCTGCTGGTGTTGACGCCACTGCGGCGAGTCAGGGCTTTTGCCCGGGCCCTTGGGTTGATTAACAGAACAGGCGGTCAGAACCAGGGCCGCCAGAGGCAGCAGGCGAATCAGTCGGGTCATAATGATGACAAATCCTTGAGATACGTTGCAGTTATAACTGTTAATGCTAGCGTCCCACAGTGCTACCGTCTACGTTCAAATTATCTCAAAGCGTTGTATCAGCTTGAAGTATGACGGGTATAAGCTATTACTCCGAAAGGGGGCAGTCTCTTTTATTGATCTCGCGCATCCTGTATGATGCGTCCTGCTAACCTTATTAACGCTGGTACTACTCCCGCTCAACATGACCTTATTAGCACTCGGCATCAACCACAAAACGGCCCCGGTTTCGCTGCGAGAACGCGTTACGTTTTCGCCGGATACGCTCGACCTGGCGCTGGACAGCCTGCTTGCACAGCCCATGGTGCAGGGTGGGGTGGTGCTCTCGACGTGCAACCGTACCGAGCTTTATCTCAGCGTAGAAGAGCAGGACAACCTGCATGAAGCGTTAATCCGCTGGTTATGCGACTACCACAACCTCAACGAAGAAGAGCTGCGCAAAAGCCTGTACTGGCATCAGGATAACGATGCGGTCAGCCATCTGATGCGCGTGGCCAGCGGTCTGGATTCGCTGGTGCTCGGCGAGCCGCAGATTTTGGGGCAGGTGAAAAAGGCGTTTGCCGATTCGCAAAAAGGGCATCTGAAGGCCAGCGAGCTGGAGCGTATGTTCCAGAAGTCGTTCTCCGTGGCGAAGCGTGTGCGAACCGAAACCGACATTGGTGCCAGTGCGGTTTCCGTTGCTTTCGCAGCCTGTACCCTCGCACGCCAAATCTTTGAATCCCTGTCCACCGTCACGGTGCTGCTGGTGGGCGCAGGCGAAACCATCGAACTTGTGGCGCGCCATCTGCGCGAACACAAGGTGAAAAAGATGGTTATCGCTAACCGTACCCGGGAGCGCGCGCAGGTGCTGGCGGACGAAGTGGGCGCGGAAGTGATTGCGCTAAGCGATATCGATGAACGCCTGAAAGAGGCGGACATTATTATTAGCTCAACCGCCAGCCCGCTGCCGATTATCGGTAAAGGAATGGTGGAGCGCGCCCTTAAATCCCGCCGGAATCAGCCGATGCTGCTGGTCGATATTGCCGTTCCGCGCGATGTCGAACCGGAAGTGGGCAAGCTGGCTAACGCCTATCTTTACAGCGTGGATGACCTGCAGAGCATCATTTCGCACAACCTTGCCCAGCGTAAAGCGGCGGCGGTTCAGGCGGAAACCATTGTCGAGCAGGAAACCAGCGAGTTTATGGCCTGGCTGCGCGCGCAAAGCGCCAGCGAGACGATCCGCGAGTACCGCGGGCAGGCAGAGCAGGTGCGTGATGAACTGACTGCCAAAGCGCTGGCGGCCCTTCAACAGGGCGGCGACGCAAACGCCATTATGCAGGATCTGGCCTGGAAACTGACCAACCGCCTGATCCATGCACCAACCAAATCTCTCCAGCAGGCAGCCCGCAACGGGGATGATGAACGCCTGACTATTCTGCGCAACAGCCTCGGGCTGGAATAGCGCCCTATACCCATTTTCTATTACAAGGTGCATTTACGCCTATGAAGCCTTCTATCGTCGCCAAACTGGAAGCTCTGCACGAGCGCCATGAAGAAGTACAGGCGCTGCTCGGTGATGCCGGGACTATTGCAGACCAGGAACGTTTTCGCGCGCTGTCGCGTGAATACGCGCAGTTAAGTGATGTTTCAAAATGCTTTACCGACTGGCGACAGGTTCAGGAAGACATTGAAACCGCGCAGATGATGCTCGACGACCCTGAAATGCGCGAGATGGCGCAGGAAGAGTTGCAGGACGCGAAGGCGCGTTCGGAAGAGATGGAGCAGCAGCTCCAGGTCCTGCTGCTGCCTAAAGATCCTGACGACGAGCGCAACGCGTTTGTTGAAGTCCGCGCCGGGACCGGCGGTGACGAAGCCGCGCTGTTTGCCGGCGACCTGTTCCGCATGTACAGCCGCTACGCCGAAGCGCGCCGCTGGCGCGTGGAGATCATGAGCGCCAACGAAGGCGAGCATGGCGGTTACAAAGAGGTTATCGCGAAAATCAGCGGTGACGGCGTTTATGGGCGCCTGAAGTTTGAATCCGGCGGCCACCGCGTGCAGCGCGTTCCGGCGACCGAATCACAGGGGCGAATTCATACCTCCGCCTGCACGGTTGCGGTCATGCCGGAGGTGCCGGAAGCGGAACTGCCGGATATTAACCCTGCGGACCTGCGCATCGATACCTTCCGCTCCTCGGGGGCGGGCGGTCAGCACGTTAACACCACCGACTCCGCCATCCGCATTACCCACCTGCCAACCGGCATCGTGGTAGAGTGTCAGGACGAGCGTTCCCAGCACAAAAACAAAGCCAAAGCCTTGTCCGTTCTGGGTTCACGTATCCGCGCCGCTGAAATGACGAAGCGCCAGCAGGCGGAAGCCTCTACCCGCCGTAACCTGCTGGGCAGCGGCGATCGCAGCGATCGTAACCGTACCTATAACTTCCCGCAGGGCCGCGTGACGGACCACCGTATCAACCTGACGCTGTACCGTCTGGATGAAACAATGGAAGGCAAGCTCGATATGCTGATTGAGCCTATCGTGCAGGAATATCAGGCCGACCAGCTGGCGGCGCTGTCCGAGCAGGAATAATGGATTTTCAACACTGGTTACGCCATGCCGCCAGTGCGCTTTCTGAAAGTGAAAGCCCGAAGCGCGACGCCGAAATTTTGCTGGAGTACGTCACGGGGAAAGCCCGCACGTATCTGCTGGCTTTCGGCGAAACCGAGCTGACAGCTGAACAACAGTCGCAGCTTGACGCGCTGCTTGCGCGCCGTAAAATCGGCGAGCCGGTGGCGCATCTGGTTGGCGAGCGCGAGTTCTGGTCGCTGCCGCTTTATGTCTCGGCCGCCACCCTGATCCCGCGTCCGGACACCGAGTGCCTGGTGGAGCAGGCGCTGGCGCGTCTACCCGCAGCGGGCTGTTCGATTCTCGATCTCGGTACCGGCACGGGCGCGATCGCGCTGGCGCTGGCCAGCGAGCGGCCCGACTGCACGGTGACGGCGGTGGACGTGATGCCCGACGCCGTGGCGCTGGCGCGGCGTAACGTGGAACGTCTTGAGGCCAGCAACGTGACGGTGCTGCAAAGCAGCTGGTTTACCGCGCTGGACGATCGGGCGTTTGACATGATAGTCAGCAACCCGCCTTACATCGACGAACGCGACCCGCACCTGGCGCAGGGCGATGTGCGTTTTGAGCCGCTCACCGCGCTGGTTGCAGCCAACGCGGGTTTGGCCGATCTTGATCACATTGTGACAACGTCACGAAAGCATTTGCTTCCCGGCGGCTGGCTGCTGGTGGAACATGGCTGGACGCAGGGCGAAGCCGTGCGCGCGCTGTTCGCCACTGCAGGTTACACCGCAGTGGAAACCTGTCGCGACTATGGCGGCAATGAGCGCCTGACGCTGGGCCAGTGGTCATGAGTTTGTTTAACGTGCTGCTCGCCGTTCACCTGATTGCCGTTGCGCTCACCATCGGCTTTTTTGTCGTCCGCTACGGCTGGCGCTACAGCAATAATCCCATGATTGACGCCCGCTGGGTGCGCATTGCGCCGCACTGTATAGATACGGTGCTGTTCCTTTCAGGCGCAGGCTTAATGTGGAAGACCGGCTATCTGCCATTTACTGATAAAGGCGCATGGCTGACTGAAAAGCTGTTTGGCGTTATCATCTACATCGTTTTGGGTTTTATCGCGCTTGGGCGTCGTCGTCCGCGCAGCCAGCAGGCGGGCTTTATTGCCTTTATGCTGGGTCTGGTGGTGCTGTACATCATCATTAAACTCGCCACCACTAGAATACCGTTACTGGGGTAAGTCATGAGGTCCTTAGCCGATTTCGAATTTAACAAAGTGCCGCTCTGCGATGGCATGGTCCTGATTTCTGAGATGATTCGCGACGATTTTACGTCGCAGTACGTCTACGACGAGCTGGAGAGTCTGGTCAGCCTGGCGCGTGAAGAGATCAATCAGGCGCGTCCGCAGGACTGGCAGTTAGAGAAGTTAATTGAACTTTTCTACGGCGAATGGGGTTTCTGCGACACGCGTGGCGTGTATCGCCTGTCTGACGCATTATGGCTGGACCAGGTCTTAAAAAATCGTCAGGGCAGCGCCGTTGCGCTGGGGTCTATTTTGCTGTGGGTCGCGCACCGTCTGGATATTCCGCTGGTGCCGGTCATCTTCCCGACGCAGATGATCCTGCGCGCGGAGTGGCTGGACGGGGAGATGTGGTTAATCAACCCGTTTAACGGCGACACGCTGGACGAGCACACGCTTGACGTGTGGCTGAAAGGCAACATCAGCCCGGTCGCCGAGCTCTTCAACGAAGATCTCGACGAAGCGGATAACGCCGAAGTGATCCGCAAGCTGCTGGATACGCTGAAGTCTGCGCTTATGGAAGAGCGTCAGATGGAGCTGGCCTTACGTGCCAGTGAAGTGCTGCTGCAGTTTAACCCGGAAGATCCGTACGAAATTCGCGATCGTGGCCTGATTTATGCGCAGCTGGACTGCGAGCACGTGGCGCTGAACGACCTGAGCTATTTCGTCGAGCAGTGCCCGGAGGATCCGATCAGCGAAATGATCCGCGCGCAGATTACCGCTATTTCGCACAAACAAATTACACTGCATTAATCTTAATTCCGATTCACACCTGAATAAGGCGATCCTATGAAACAAAAAGTGGTTAGCATTGGTGACATCAAGGTAGCAAACGACCTGCCGTTCGTGCTGTTTGGCGGCATGAACGTGCTGGAATCCCGCGATCTCGCCATGCGCATCTGCGAGCACTACGTGACCGTGACCCAAAAGCTGGGCATCCCTTACGTGTTCAAAGCCTCTTTTGACAAAGCCAACCGCTCCTCTATCAACTCTTACCGCGGCCCGGGCCTGGAAGAAGGGATGAAGATTTTCCAGGAGCTGAAGCAGACCTTTGGCGTGAAAGTGATCACCGACGTGCACGAAGCGTCTCAGGCGCAGCCGGTAGCAGACGTGGTTGACGTGATCCAGCTTCCTGCGTTCCTGGCTCGCCAGACCGACCTGGTTGCCGCGATGGCGAAAACCGGTGCCGTGATCAACGTGAAAAAACCGCAGTTCGTGAGCCCTGGCCAGATGGGCAATATCGTCGATAAGTTTATCGAAGGCGGCAACGACCAGATTATCCTGTGCGACCGTGGCGCTAACTTCGGTTACGACAACCTGGTTGTGGACATGCTGGGCTTCAGCGTGATGAAAAACGTCTCCGGCCAGTCTCCGGTGATCTTCGACGTGACCCACGCTCTGCAGTGCCGCGACCCGTTTGGCGCGGCATCAGGCGGCCGTCGCGCCCAGGTGACCGAGCTGGCGCGTGCGGGCATGGCGACCGGCCTGGCGGGCCTGTTCATTGAAGCACACCCGGATCCGGCCAACGCGAAATGCGACGGCCCGTCCGCGCTGCCGCTGGACAAGCTGGAGCCGTTCCTGAAGCAGATCAAAGCGATTGACGATCTGGTGAAGAACTTCGAGGAGCTGGATACCAGCAACTAATAAAAAAACCCGCTTCGGCGGGTTTTTTTATGTTTTCTCCCTCTCCCACCGGGAGAGGGTTGGGGTGAGGGCATCAGGCCGCACCGGATCAATTTCACGCAAAGATCGTCATCAAATACGCAATAAACAAGGCCATATGCGCCGCACCGTTCAGCACATTCGTGCGTCCGGTGGAGAACGAAATCTGGCACAGCAGCAGCGACGCCACCATCACAATCATCTCAGGCGCACCCAGCGCAAAATGCAGGTCATTACCGGTCATAAAGGCAATCAGCGTTACTACCGGAACGGTCAGGGATATGGTCGCCAGCACGGAGCCGAAGAACAGGTTCATCGCACGCTGCACCTGATTGTTCAGTACCGCTTTCAGCGCGCCCAGGCCTTCAGGTGACAGGATAAGCAACGCGACCAGGAAGCCGGTAAACGCCACCGGCGCGTTTAGCTCGGTTAACAGGGTCTCCAGCGGGTTGGCGTTCATCTTGGTAACGGCGATAACCGCAATAAGATGCACGATCAGCCAGACGGTATGCCAGGCGCTGCTGTGCGCTGAGGGCTTGCCATGGTGCGGGTCGTCGTCGTCGCCGTCGTCTTCATGCTCGTAAACAAACAGGCTCTGGTGCGTTTTGGTCTGAATCAGCAAGAATACGCCGTACATGGCCGCAGAAATCAGCGCGACCAGCAGCGCCTGGCCGGTAGTGAAGTTTGCACCCGGCAGCGCCATCGGGAACACCAGCACGATAATCGCCAGCGGAAAAAGGGCGATGAGATACTGCTTAATGCCAAACAGGTTCATATACTGAGTGGCGAATTTGCGACCGCCCAGCAGCAGGGAAAAGCCGACCAGACCGCCGGTGACGATCATGATGATGGAATAGAGCGTATCGCGCATCAGGGTTGGCGCGGCGTCGCCGGTTGCCATCAGCGCAGAGATCAGACTGACTTCAAGGATCACAACGGACAGGCTGAGGATTAATGAACCGTACGGCTCGCCCAGACGGTGGGCTAAGACATCCGCGTGGCGCACCACGCTAAAGGCGCTGGTTAAAATGCCCACCAGCGCAAGAATATTGATACCAACCACCACTGGCAGTGACTGACTGCTTCCCCAGAAGACCAGCACAGCCAGTGCCAGAACCGGGAAAATGAGAGACGTCTCCTTGTGGCGGGTCTTTACCGCCTCGTGTGCTGCTGTCATGTGCTTCTCCATCAATGCAGGTGCTTGTAATTATAGATAGATTTTTGAGGTCATTAAACTAACAGATCTCTGTTAAATACCCTTGAATTTTTACTCACTTTTACTGTTAATAGGAAAAAGACAATCTGATGCTTATAAAAATGAGTTATCGCTAAATAGCTATTATATAACAGATGATTAGTTCAGTGATGTACGCATAATTTAAATTGCACTGGCACCTGGCGGTATCGTCGCCCACACTTAACTCTTTAGCAAAAAGAGAGGTTAGCGATGCCGTACAAAACGAAACGTGAATTACCCGAGAGCGTACAACACGTGCTCCCCGCCCATGCGCAGGATATCTATAAAGAAGCCTTTAATAGCGCCTGGGATCGATACAAAGACAAGGACGATCGACGGGATGACGCCAGCCGCGAAGAAACCGCACACAAAGTCGCATGGGCCGCCGTAAAGCATGACTATGAGAAAGGTGACGATGATAAATGGCATAAAAAGAAATAGCCGCGAAATAATAAGCTGCCTTCATTTTGACTTTTCAGGCGGTTCATCTTCCGCTGTATTGCAACTGGCCCGTGAATTGCTTATCGTTGACGGACTGCTGTTAAAATGAACAGCAACTAATGCCGGGAAGGCGAATTACAGATGTCGCAAGGAAGCATGCAGTGGCGGAGGTGGAAAGTGTTAACGCGTGATTTCTTAATGAAGGCAGATTGTAAGACGGCATTTGGTGCTATTGAGGAATCGCTTCTCTGGTCGGCTGAACAACGTGCGGCGTCGCTTGCTGCGACGCTGTCGTGCCGTCCGGATGACGGCCCGGTATGGATTTTTGGCTACGGTTCACTGATGTGGAACCCGGCTCTGGAGTTTGTCGAATCGGCAACGGGTACGCTCCCGGGCTGGCATCGCGCATTCTGTCTGCGCCTGACGGCCGGACGCGGCAGCGCATGTCAGCCGGGACGGATGCTTGCACTGAAAGAGGGCGGGCGCACCACGGGCGTCGCCTATCGCCTGCCGGATGTGACGCTTGAAGATGAGCTAACGCTGCTCTGGAAGCGTGAAATGATCACCGGCTGCTACATGCCGAGCTGGTGCAGGCTGGAACTTGACGACGGTCGCCTCGTCAACGCGCTGGTGTTTATCATGGACCCGCGCCACCCGCTGTATGAAGCGGATACCCGCACGCAGGTGATTGCTCCGCTGATTGCCGCCGCCAGCGGGCCGCTGGGGACCAACGCGCAGTATCTCTTCTCACTCGATCAGGAGCTGACTCGCCTCGGCATGAGGGACGACAGCCTGAATGAGCTGGTGATGAAGGTAAAAACGCTGCTCGAAGGAAACTCGCTGAATAACCCGCTGCGTCCGGGGTTTGCCTGAAAAAACGCCCGGCTGGCCGGGCGTCTGTTTTTATGCGGCAACGTAGCTGACGGAATGCTCCAGCGACTGGCTGTGGCTGTCAATCAGGACGTCCCACGTGCCGGTATAGGGCACGGTCAGCCACGCCTTGTCATCCTGCACCGTCAGAATATCCGCCTGCGACTGCGTTTGCGTCGTTGAACTCATCAGATGAATACGGCAACGCTCTGAGCAGCGTACCACTACCGTATCCCCGCCAAACAATTTCAAACTTGTTTTCACCCGTGCCATGTTTTACCCCGTCGTTAATGCGCTTTCTGAGCGTGATGTTGTTCACAAATTACTCACTGCATAACACCAAAGGGGAGGCTGACGGATGCTGATTTTGATCAAAAAATGGCATAACGTTTAAACAAAAATGACAAAATCCCTGAAAGCATTCAGCTTACGCGCGTTTCGCCTGCGAAACGCGCGCGGGAAGAAAATTAAATGCGGAAATGCCCGGCCGTTTCAGCAAGGTCGCCCGCCTGGCTCTGCAGGGCGCTGGCTGCCGCAGCGGACTGCACCACCAGCTCGGCATTCTGCTGAACCATGCGGTCGAGGTGCGTTACCGCATGGTTGATTTCGTGAATGCCTTTCATCTGCTCGCTGGTGGCGATAGAGATTTCGCGCATGATGCCGGTCACGCTGACGATGCTTGAGCGGATCTCATCCATGCTTTCGCCCGCCAGGTGAACGTAGCGAGAACCAGTAGCCACGCTGTGGGTCGTGGAGTCGATAAGCGTCTTGATCTCCCTGGCCGCCTGGGCGCTCCGGCTGGCGAGGTTACGCACTTCGCCGGCAACCACCGCAAAGCCGCGCCCCTGTTCACCGGCACGCGCCGCTTCTACCGAGGCGTTCAGCGCCAGAATATTGGTCTGGAAGGCAATACCGTCAATAACGCTGGTGATATCACCGATTTTGGCTGACGCCACTTCAATCGACTGCATGGTGCTGATGGCCTGTGAGACCACGTCGCCGCCGCGCGACGCGGCCGCGGAGGCAATGCCCGCCTGATCGTTGGCCTGCGCCGCGGACGCGTTCGACTGCGTCACCGAGGCGGTAATTTCCTCAACGGCGCTGGCGGTTTCGCGAAGGCTGGAGGCCGCCTGCTCGGTACGCCCGGAGAGATCCTGATTACCTGCCGCAATTTCCCGCGCCGCGTTTTTCACCGAGTCGCTGGCGTCGCGCAGCTGCACCATGACCACCGCAAGCTTGTCGCTGAAGGCGTTAAACGCCTGCGCGATCTGCGCCACTTCATCCTCGCCGCTGTCGGGCAGGCGCCGGGACAGATCGTTGGTGCCGTTGGCGATGCTATGCATGGCGTCGCGGATTTCCGACAGACGTTTCAGCAGGCGGGCAATCAGGAAATGAACGATGGCGCCGCTCAGCAAGGCCAGGATCACCAGCGAGAGGGCCGAGGCTTTCAGTAAAGAACGCATGCCGGAAGTAGCGTCGTTGTTATCGAGCGCGACGATCAGCATCCACGTGGTGCCCGGCACCGCCGTGGCGGCAAAGGTTTTTTCCACCCCGCTGAACGTGCCGTCGACCAGGTTTCCGCTTTTCAGCGCCGCCAGGTCGACGCCCTTGATGGCTTCACTAAAGGGCTTCAGCGTGAGCACCGGATCGTTGGCGGCAATAATAGTGCCATCGCTGTCGATCAGTAGGCCGCTGCTGGCCGGTGTCGGGTGGATGCCGCGCACGTTAGCGACCACGCTGTCCATCGCCACATCCCCCGCGACGACCGCCTTCAGCTCGCCATTCTTTTTCACCGGCAATGCGAAGGTGACCACCAGCTTGCCGGTACCGGCATCGACATACGGCGCGGTAACGACGGGCGCACCGGCGCTGGCCGCCTGCTGATACCACGGGCGAACGGTTGGGTCGTAATCCGCAGGCACGCCGGCAGGATCGGAGAATTTTGCCGTTTTACCGGCATAGCCCACGTAGACGTTAGTGAACCCGCCCGCCTGCGCAAGCTGTTTAAAGACGGGAACCGGATCGTCGCTCAGGGCAATGGGCTGGGCTGAGGCGATTACCGCCATTTTGCTGCCTACCCAGTCGGCAATCGCCATGTTGTGGCTGGCGCTGGTGCTGTTCAGGATATCGCGCTGTGACTGCTGGTTATCCTGACGCGTGACCTGGAAGTTAATGACGGTATTAAGAAGAAGGGCGACGACCAGACAGCCTGTCGTCGCGGCGATGATGCGAGCACGAATGGACCTGAACATAAGTGAAATACCTGCTGTGTTGTTTCCATGCCTATCGGCAGGCGAGCAGGTAAACTTGATGCTGAAACCGCGTCCATAAGAAAATAATATTTTTATATGTTTATTATTAGAAAGTTAATACTTTGTCAGCGGTAAGAGTCCATTCTGCCAGCTCGACAAGCGTGCCAATTTCCACGCCCTCAATCAGCGGAAGAGCGGTAATGCCGCGCCCGTCCGTGCAGGTTTTACACAGTTTGACCGGGACATCCTGCGCCGTCAGGATCTCGAGCATCTGCTGAATATTGTAGCCCTCGGCCGGTTTCTGCCCCTTCAGTCCCGCCGTGACGGCGTCAGACATCAAAAAGAGGCGCAGTTCGGGCGCACTGTCTCGATCGCGCAGGGCAATGGCCAGCCGCAGGCTGTTAAAAAGTGATTCGCTGCCGTAGGCTGCGCCGTTGGCGATGATGACAATCTTCTGCATGATGACTCCTGTTCTGTTAAAAGGCGCGGATAATGCTTAACTCCCCGAACTGTACCGATCCGGAGGAGATAAAATGACGATAGTGGCAGGCTAATCGCCCGGCGCGCTAGTGCATATGCTCAGTATCGTCCCTCAGCTCAGCGACAGCATTGACGATCCGCAAATCGCGGGCCGTTTTGTTGCACTTTACAGCCTGATGCAGGGCAAAGAGCTGGTGGCGCTCACGCTTACCCGAACTGCATAAGCGTGCCGACCCCGTAGGTCGGGTAAGGCGCAGCCGCCACCCGACAGTAGTTTTCAGGTTATTCCTGAAATTTCCAATCAGACTGCAATTCGCGCGTGATGGCGTTAACATAATAAGAGTTTATTCATTTACACAGGCTTAGATTTACGACCTTGATGGCTGTTTGGTCCCGCATTCGTTCGCTGTTCTTACTCCCCCTTATTTCGGCTGGAGCCGTTTACGGTGCGCCGAATTCCTTTATGCAGCAGGCGCAAAATCCGTTTGATAATAACGGTGATAACCTGCCGGATCTCGGCATGGCGAAACCTACAGCTGAAGGCGAGAAACACCTGGCCGAAATGGCAAAAGCCTTTGGCGAGGCCAGTATGACCGATAACGGCCTGACGACGGGCGAGCAGGCACGTCAGTTCGCGTTTGGTCAGGTCCGTGACGTGGTGAGCGGGGAAGTTAACGATCGCATTGAATCCTGGCTCTCGCCGCTGGGTAAGGCCAGCGTGAATCTGCTGGTGGATGACGAGGGGAGATTCAACGGCAGCAGCGGAAGCTGGTTTATTCCATGGAGTGATAATAATCGCTATCTGAGCTGGAGCCAGCTTGGCCTGACCCAGCAAAAGGACGGACTGGTCAGTAATGCCGGAATAGGGCAGCGCTGGATCGCCGGACGCTGGCTGCTGGGCTACAACACGTTTTACGACAATTTGCTGGATGAAAACCTCCAGCGTGCCGGGCTGGGTGCCGAAGCGTGGGGAGAAAATCTCCGCCTCTCTGCCAACTACTACCAGCCGTTTGCCAGCTGGCGAGACAGCTCGGACGTTCAGGAGCAGCGTATGGCCCGCGGATACGATGTCACCGCCAAAGCCTGGCTGCCCTGGTTCCATCATCTGAATACCAGCGTCAGCTTTGAGCAGTATTTTGGCGACAGCGTCGATCTGTTTAACAGCGGGACCGGGTATCACAACCCGATGGCGGTCAACCTGGGGCTGGATTATACGCCCGTTCCGCTGGTCACGCTTTCTGCCGCGCACAAACAGGGCGAAAGTGGCGTCAGCCAGAATAACCTGGGGCTGAAGCTAAACTATCGCTTCGGCGTTCCGCTGGCGAAACAGCTCTCTGCCAGCGAGGTGGCGGCAACGCGCTCGCTGCGCGGCAGCCGCTATGATTCACCAGAGCGGGATAACCTTCCGGTTATGGAGTTTCGTCAGCGCAAAACGCTATCCGTTTATCTTGCCACGCCGCCGTGGGACCTGAAGGGCGGGGAGACCGTGATGCTGAAGCTGCAAATTCGCAGCACGCACGGCATCCGTCAGATCCACTGGCAGGGCGATACGCAGGCACTGAGCCTGACGTCACCGGCGAAAAGCAACAGCAGCGAGGGCTGGAGCGCGATCATGCCTGCCTGGAATGACGGTGACGGTGCGAAAAACCAGTGGCGCCTGTCGGCAGTGGTGGAAGATGAGAATGGGCAGCGTGTCTCTTCCAATGAGATCACGCTTACCGTGGTGCAGCCGCTCGTTGCATTGCCGAACGACGATCCACGGTGGAAGTTGCTGCCGGAGGAGTAAGTTAAAAAATGCGGTCCTGATGCACCCACACGGCGGCTTCGACGCGGGATTTTAACTTCATTTTCTTCAGCATGTGTTTCACATGCACTTTCACCGTACTTTCAGTGATATCCAGACGGCGGGCGATCATTTTATTGGGCAGGCCCTGGGCAATCAGCTTCAGAATATCGCGCTCACGCGGGGTCAGCTGGCTGACGTCACGGTCTGAGGTTGCGCGGTTTGCGCGCAGGCTGGCGGCCAGTACGGGCGTTAAGGCTTCACTTAGCACCATCTCACCGGCGGCGGCCTGCTGCAGTGCCTTGAGCAGATCCTCTGGCTCCATATCTTTCAGCAGATAGCCGTCCGCGCCGCGTTTCAGCGCCGTGACCACGTCTTCCTCATGATTTGAAACGCTAAACACCACCACGCGCCCGGAAAGGGATTTTTCGCGCAGCTTGTCCAGCGTCTCCAGGCCGTTCATGCCCGGCATATTGAGATCGAGCAGAATTAAATCAGGATCGAGCGATTCGGCAAGTTCAATACCCTGTTCGCCGTTACTGGCTTCACCGACGACGGTGATATCTGGCGCCATGCTGACAAGTTGCTTAACGCCGGTGCGCAGCATCGGATGGTCATCGATCAACAGGATGGATGCCGGTTCCTGATTAGTCATGGTTTTCTCCTTGAGCAGTTGTAAGGGGCTTTTCGGGAATGAAGGTGACGACGACGTCGGTGCCACCTGACTCTCCCTGGCGAACCTGGCAATCACCGCGCAGGCTCTGCGCGCGATCTCGCATGATGATTAAACCATAGTGGTTCGTTCTTTCGGCATTTTCCGGCACGCCGCAGCCGTTATCCTGAACCGTGAGCTTCACCTGATTATCGTGGGCGCTTACGGTCACGGTTACCGCCGTCGCGCCGGAATGCTTGAGCACGTTGCTCAGGGCTTCACGGGCGATTTGCAGTAAATGAATGGCCTGATGGGAGGGAACAAAACGCGGCGGAAGCTGGTAATCAAGCTTCACCGGGAACCCCAGCCGGGCACTGAATTCATGGCAGCTGGACTCCAGGGCTGGGCGCAGGCCCGGCTCGGTCAGCTGCAGGCGGAAGGTGGTCAGCAGCTCGCGAAGCTGGATCCAGGACGTATTGAGTTCGTTGCGGATCTGGCTAAGCAGCTGTTTGCTGTTTTCCGGCATGCCCGCGTCCTGCATCTGCAGGCAGCTCACCTGCATTTTCATACAGGAGAGGGACTGCGCGATAGAGTCGTGAAGTTCGCGGGCGATGGTGGCGCGCTCCTCCATAACGATCAGCTGCTGCTGTTTCTCCTGATGCCGGTCAAGCGCCAGCGTGGCCGTAAGTTGCTCAACCAGCGTATCGACCAGCTGCTGCTGGTCATGGCTGAGATGACGGCCGATAGGCAGCGTCGCCAGCAAAATACCGTACTGGGTATGGCTGTCCGTCAGGCGCCACTTCAGCGTAGTGCCGCCGGTTGTCAGAGGTGGCATTCCGCGCGGGCAGAGGTGACAGCCTTTATCGTCGCAGGACATGTCCGACTGGCAGGTGAACTCCTGGTGATTTTCTTCGTCTTCAACGTCGTAAACGCGCAGCTCCAGATCGTGCAGCAGCGTAAGATTTTGCAGACCGTTCAGCACCGGCGAGAGGCGCTCGCACAGCGGAACCTGCATATGCAGACGTCGGTTAGCCTGCCAGAGGAAAGAGAGGATTTCGTTTTTCTGCTCAAGCCCGGCGGTTTTTTCCTGAACGCGTTGTTCCAGTACCGCATAGCTTTCGGAAAGCTCTTCCGACATGGTGTTGAGCGCCTGGCCCAGCATCGCCATCTCGTTACGCCCGCTGATGTGCGTGCGCTGGGTGAAATCTCTGTCCGTAACGGCCCGCGCCATTGCCAGCAGCTGTTTCCACGGATTCAGCAGCCGCGCGCGCAGCCAGATGATGGTAAAGATCAGCAGCAGGCCCATAAAGAGCGCCATTGCCCGGTGAACCATCACCACGCGATCGATGCGCATTTCGGTCGTTTGGTCGAACGAGGAGACCAGCGCATCAATGCGCGCAACAAAGCCGGCAACGTCATGAGCAACGGTATCAGCGCTTTTCGCCTGTTTTAACCCCGGCTGAAGCTGCGTGTGCCAGTAGCCCTGGAGCGCCTTAAGCTGGGATTCCTGACCGTCGCGGTGAGCCGCTCTTTCCAGCTCCGGGCTGAAGGCGGTACGCTCCATTTCGTCGATCAGCGGCTGGTCGTCCTGCGTCAGCGGCACTGCCGCCAGCAGGCGGTAACTCTGCATACGTAGCGACCCTGCCTCGTTAATGGCATGCGCATTACCCTGTACGCCCTGTACCAGCCAGCCGGAAATAGCCATGCCGGTCACGCCGATAGCGGTGGACAGCAGAACGATAAGCGCGAGCTGGTTAACCAGCGTGAGCGGGGAAAGACATCTTTTTAACATAGGGGGGCCGGGCTCCTGACGTGACCTGTTGCAGGAATGGCGCTATTCTCGTGCATACCCTGGAGTATACCCATACCAATAAAGGATTACCTCTAAATTGCCAGTGGGGTAATGGTTGGGGGGAGGGAGTAGCACGTCACCCTCAGCACTGTGATAAACCACATCTTTTTTGCCGGAAATACCTACTCATTTAGAGTGATGCTTTTATTTTGACCGCAATTCCTCCCACTTTTCCTTTGATTTATATCAACTTACCGCCGCGCTAAAACCCTAATGTTTGCAGCATCTTTCAAGAATCAGAGGTGTCTATGAGTCACTCATCCGCTCCCGAAAAGGAAAGTGGTTCCGTTATTACAGAATGGCGTCCGGAGGATCCGGCATTCTGGCAACAGCGCGGCCATCGCGTTGCCAGCCGTAACCTGTGGATTTCCGTCCCGTGTTTGCTGTTAGCGTTTTGCGTATGGATGTTGTTTAGTGCTGTTGCGGTAAATCTGCCAAAAGTTGGCTTTACCTTTACCACTGATCAGCTGTTTATGCTGACCGCGCTGCCGTCATTGTCGGGAGCGCTTTTGCGCGTGCCTTACGCCTTTATGGTGCCGGTCTTTGGCGGCCGCCGCTGGACGGCGTTCAGCACCGGGATCATGATCGTTCCTTGCGTTTGGTTAGGTTTTGCGGTGCAGGATACCTCTACGCCGTTTAGCGTGTTCGTGATTATCTCTCTGCTGTGCGGTTTTGCGGGTGCAAACTTTGCGTCGAGCATGGCGAACATCAGCTTCTTCTTCCCGAAAGCGAAGCAGGGCGGAGCGCTGGGTATCAACGGCGGCCTGGGCAACATGGGCGTGAGCGTGATGCAGCTGATTGCACCGCTGGCGATCTCTGTATCCATCTTCGCTGCCTTTGGCGGCGGTGGCGTGACGCAGCCGGACGGTTCCTCTCTGTTCCTGCAGAACGCGGCCTGGATTTGGGTTCCGTTCCTGGTGATATTTACGCTGGCGTCCTGGTTCTTTATGAACGACCTGTCTGCGTCTAAAGCCTCCCTGAGCGAGCAGCTTCCGGTCCTTAAACGTGGTCACCTGTGGGTGATGGCGCTGCTCTATCTGGCAACCTTCGGCTCGTTCATCGGCTTCTCGGCAGGCTTTGCCATGCTGTCGAAAACCCAGTTCCCGGAAATTCAGATCCTGCACTTTGCGTTCTTTGGTCCGTTTATCGGCGCGCTGGCGCGTTCTCTGGGCGGGATGATTTCTGACCGTCTGGGCGGAACCCGCGTTACCCTGGTGAACTTCGTGGTGATGGCTATCTTCTGCGCGCTGCTGTTCCTGACGCTGCCGGTCGACGGGCAGGGCGGTAATTTCTTCGCCTTCTTCGGCGTGTTTATGGTGCTGTTCCTGACGGCCGGGCTGGGCAGTGCCTCTACCTTCCAGATGATCTCCGTTATTTTCCGCAAGCTGACCATGGATCGCGTAAAGGCGCAGGGTGGAACGGAAGAGCAGGCTATGCGTGAAGCGGCGACAGATACCGCGGCGGCACTGGGCTTTATCTCCGCTATCGGCGCCATTGGCGGCTTCTTTATCCCAAAAGCGTTCGGGATCTCGCTGGACCTGACCGGCTCCCCGGCAGGGGCAATGAAAGTGTTCCTCGTCTTCTACATCGCCTGCGTAGTGATTACGTGGCTGGTGTATGGCCGTAATACCAAGAAAAATAAGTAAGATTGATTATCCGTTTGCGCGGCCTCAGTGCCGCGCTTTTTTTATGACTTCATTAGTTACAACATACTTATCATGTCTGCGCCATGTCGCAGCGCGTAACACTGTGACCGCCATCGCTTTGCAGCGGTTTCTACCCCTTAATACCTAAGATGTTAAATTTAGCCCTGCTTTTTGTACGATAAATAAAAAATATCCATATAAATCATGAATATAAAAAATTAAAAAATCTACCGCTTTGGTGGTATGCGATGTAATACCTCCCTCATCAGACCCCGCTCGCCTTGATCGTTATCAATTCTCACCATCTTTCATAGCGTTACCTTCGCTGCAAATCAGCAATGTCGATTTAGAGAGCCACAGGCTCCATACAGGAGATACCCGATGAGCAAATTTTTGGACCGGTTTCGCTACTTCAAACAGAAGGGTGAAACTTTTGCCGATGGGCACGGCCAGGTTCTGGAGACCAACCGGGACTGGGAAGACGGTTACCGCCAGCGCTGGCAGCATGACAAAGTCGTCCGTTCTACCCACGGCGTAAACTGCACTGGCTCATGTAGCTGGAAGATTTTCGTTAAAAACGGCCTGGTGACCTGGGAAGTGCAGCAGACGGACTATCCGCGCACGCGCCCGGACCTGCCAAATCATGAGCCTCGCGGCTGCCCGCGCGGCGCAAGCTACTCCTGGTATCTCTACAGCGCTAACCGCCTGAAATACCCGTTGATGCGCAAACGCCTGATGAAAATGTGGCGTGAAGCTAAAGTTCAGCACAGCGATCCGGTAGAGGCATGGGCATCCATTATCGAAGACGCCGACAAAGCGAAAAGCTTCAAGCAGGCGCGCGGTCGCGGTGGCTTTGTCCGCTCCTCCTGGAAAGAAGTCAACGAGCTGATTGCCGCCTCTAACGTCTATACCGTAAAAACCTACGGTCCTGACCGCGTAGCGGGCTTCTCGCCAATCCCGGCGATGTCGATGGTCTCTTATGCCTCCGGCGCGCGCTACCTCTCCCTGATTGGCGGTACCTGCCTGAGCTTCTACGACTGGTACTGTGACCTGCCGCCTGCGTCTCCGCAGACCTGGGGCGAGCAGACCGACGTGCCTGAATCCGCCGACTGGTATAACTCCAGCTACATCCTGGCATGGGGCTCCAACGTTCCGCAGACCCGTACCCCGGACGCCCACTTCTTTACCGAAGTGCGCTACAAGGGCACCAAAACCGTTGCGATTACCCCTGACTACGCCGAAATCGCCAAACTCTGCGACCTGTGGCTGGCACCGAAGCAGGGTACCGATGCGGCAATGGCGCTGGCGATGGGCCACGTAATGCTGCGTGAGTTCCACCTTGATAACCCAAGCCAATACTTCACCGACTACGTGCGTCGCTATACCGACATGCCGATGCTGGTGATGCTGGAAGAGCGCGACGGCTATTATGCCGCAGGCCGTATGCTGCGCGCCGCTGACCTGGTGGATGCGCTCGGTCAGGAAAACAACCCGCAGTGGAAAACCGTTGCCTGTAACAGCAGCGGCGAACTGATCGCGCCAAACGGCTCTATCGGCTTCCGCTGGGGCGAAAAAGGCAAGTGGAACCTGGAACAGCGTGACGGCACGTCCGGTGAAGAGACCGATCTGCGCCTCAGCATGCTGGGCAGCCAGGACGAAATCGCCGACGTCGGTTTCCCGTACTTCGGCGGTGAAGGCACCGAGCACGTCAATAAAGTTGAGCTGCAAAACGTCCTGATGCATAAGCTGCCGGTGAAACGCCTGCAGCTGGCCGACGGCTCTACCGCGCTGGTCACCACCGTGTACGATCTGACCATGGCCAACTACGGCCTGGAGCGCGGTCTGAACGATGAAAACTGCGCAACCGGCTACGACGACGTAAAAGCGTACACCCCGGCATGGGCTGAGCAGATCACCGGCGTCCCGGCGGCGCAGATCACCCGCATCGCGCGTGAATTTGCAGAGAACGCTGATAAAACGCACGGTCGTTCGATGATTATCGTCGGTGCCGGTCTGAACCACTGGTATCACCTCGATATGAACTATCGCGGCCTGATCAACATGCTGATCTTCTGTGGCTGCGTCGGCCAGAGCGGCGGCGGCTGGGCGCACTATGTGGGCCAGGAAAAACTGCGTCCGCAGACCGGCTGGCAGCCGCTGGCGTTTGCCCTCGACTGGCAGCGCCCGGCGCGTCACATGAACAGTACCTCCTACTTCTATAACCACTCCAGCCAGTGGCGCTACGAGACGGTTACCGCGCAGGAATTGCTGTCACCGATGGCGGATAAATCCCGCTACAGCGGACACCTGGTTGACTTCAACGTGCGTGCTGAACGTATGGGCTGGCTGCCGTCCGCACCACAGCTGGGTACCAACCCGCTGCGCATTGCCGAAGAGGCGAAGAAAGCAGGCATGACCCCGGTGGATTACACCGTTAAATCCCTTAAGGAAGGTTCTATCCGCTTCGCGGCTGAACAGCCTGAAAACGGTAAAAACCACCCGCGCAACCTGTTCATCTGGCGTTCAAACCTGCTCGGTTCTTCCGGTAAGGGCCACGAGTTCATGCTGAAGTATCTGCTCGGGACCGACCACGGTATCCAGGGTAAAGATCTTGGCAAGCAGGGCGGCGTGAAGCCTGAAGAAGTGGAATGGAAAGACAACGGCCTGGACGGCAAGCTGGATCTGGTGGTGACGCTGGACTTCCGTCTGTCGAGCACCTGCCTGTATTCCGATATCGTTCTGCCAACGGCGACCTGGTACGAAAAAGACGATATGAATACCTCGGATATGCATCCGTTTATTCATCCGCTCTCTGCTGCCGTTGACCCGGCGTGGGAATCGAAAAGCGACTGGGAAATCTACAAAGGCATCGCCGAGAAATTCTCCGAAGTCTGCGTAGGGCATCTGGGCAAAGAGACCGACGTTGTCACGCTGCCAATCCAGCACGACTCCGCAGCCGAGCTGGCGCAGCCGCTGGACGTGAAGGACTGGAAAAAAGGTGAATGCGACCTGATCCCAGGCGTGACCGCGCCGCACATCATTCCGGTTGAGCGCGACTACCCGGCAACCTACGAACGCTTTACCTCTATCGGCCCGCTGATGGAGAAAATCGGTAACGGCGGTAAAGGGATTGCCTGGAACACCCAGAGCGAAATGGACCTGCTGCGTAAGCTCAATTACACCAAAGCAGACGGCCCGGCCAAAGGCCAGCCGATGCTGAATACCGCCATTGATGCCGCTGAGATGATCCTCACCCTGGCACCGGAAACCAACGGCCAGGTAGCCGTGAAGGCCTGGGCAGCGCTGAGTGAATTCACAGGGCGCGACCACAAGCACCTGGCGCTGAATAAAGAAGACGAGAAGATCCGCTTCCGCGACATTCAGGCCCAGCCGCGCAAAATCATCTCCAGCCCGACCTGGTCAGGGCTTGAAGATGAGCACGTGTCCTATAACGCGGGCTACACCAACGTTCACGAGCTGATCCCGTGGCGCACCCTGACCGGTCGTCAGTCTCTTTATCAGGATCACCAGTGGATGCGTGACTTCGGTGAAAGCCTGCTGGTCTATCGTCCGCCGATCGACACCCGTTCGGTGAAAGCGGTAATGGGCGAGAAGTCCAACGGTAACCCTGAGAAAGCGCTGAACTTCCTGACGCCACACCAGAAGTGGGGTATCCACTCCACCTACAGCGACAACCTGCTGATGCTGACGCTGGGTCGCGGTGGTCCGATTGTGTGGATGAGCGAAGCGGATGCGAAAGATCTGGGCATTGTGGACAACGACTGGATTGAAGTGTTCAACACCAACGGTTCGTTAACCGCGCGTGCGGTAGTGAGCCAGCGCGTGCCGGCGGGGATGACCATGATGTACCACGCGCAGGAACGTATAGTGAACATTCCTGGCTCAGAAATCACCGAGCAGCGCGGCGGTATTCATAACTCTGTCACCCGTATTACGCCGAAGCCGACCCACATGATTGGCGGCTATGCGCAGCTGGCCTACGGCTTTAACTACTACGGCACCGTAGGATCTAACCGCGATGAGTTCGTGGTGGTACGTAAGATGAAGAATATTAACTGGTTAGACGGCGAAGGTAATGACCAGGTACAGGAGAGCGTAAAATGAAAATTCGTTCACAAGTCGGCATGGTGCTGAATCTGGATAAATGCATCGGCTGTCATACCTGCTCAGTCACCTGTAAAAACGTCTGGACCAGCCGCGAAGGTACCGAGTACGCGTGGTTCAACAACGTTGAAACCAAGCCGGGCACCGGCTTCCCGACCAACTGGGAAGATCAGGAGAAATACAAGGGCGGCTGGATCCGCAAAATTAACGGTAAAATTCAGCCGCGCATGGGTAACCGCGCGATGCTGCTGGGTAAAATCTTCGCTAACCCGCACCTGCCGGGCATTGATGATTACTACGAGCCGTTCGATTTTGACTACCAGAACCTGCATAACGCAGCGGAAGGGAAACATCAGCCGATTGCCCGTCCTCGCTCGCTGATCACCGGTCAGCGCATGAACAAGATCGAGAAAGGCCCGAACTGGGAAGACGATCTGGGCGGCGAGTTTGAGAAGCTGTCGAAAGACAAAAACTTCGAGAACATGCAGAAGGCGATGTACGGCCAGTTCGAAAACACCTTCATGATGTACCTGCCGCGCCTGTGCGAGCACTGCCTCAACCCGGCGTGCGTGGCGACCTGCCCGAGCGGCGCCATCTACAAGCGTGAAGAAGACGGCATCGTCCTGATCGACCAGGACAAGTGCCGCGGCTGGCGTATGTGCATCACCGGCTGCCCGTACAAAAAAATCTACTTCAACTGGAAGAGCGGCAAGTCAGAGAAGTGCATCTTCTGCTATCCGCGCATTGAAGCAGGCATGCCGACCGTCTGTTCTGAAAGCTGCGTGGGCCGTATCCGTTACCTCGGCGTGCTGCTGTATGACGCGGACGCGATTGAAAGCGCAGCGAGCACCGAGCACGAGAAAGACCTCTATCAGCGTCAGCTCGACGTGTTCCTCGATCCGAACGATCCGAAAGTGATCGAACAGGCGCTGAAGGACGGCGTGCCGCAGAGCGTGATCGACGCCGCGCAGCAGTCTCCGGTCTACAAAATGGCGATGGACTGGAAGCTGGCTCTGCCGCTGCATCCGGAATACCGCACGCTGCCGATGGTCTGGTATGTGCCGCCTCTGTCACCGATTCAGTCTGCCGCTGACGCGGGTGAACTGGGCAGCAACGGCATTCTGCCGGACGTAGAAAGCCTGCGTATCCCGGTTCAGTATCTGGCGAACCTGCTCACCGCAGGCGACACCCAGCCGGTCCTGCTGGCGCTGAAGCGTATGCTGGCGATGCGCCACTTCAAACGTACCGAAACCGTAGACGGCGTGATCGACACCCGTGCGCTGGAGGAGGTGGGTCTGACCGAAGCGCAGGCGCAGGAGATGTACCGCTACCTGGCGATTGCTAACTACGAAGACCGCTTCGTGGTGCCGAGCAGCCACCGCGAGCAGGCTCGCGAAGCCTTCCCGGAAAAAAGCGGATGTGGCTTTACCTTCGGTGACGGTTGCCACGGTTCAGACACTAAATTCAACCTGTTCAACAGCCGCCGCATCGACGCGATGGATGTGACCAGCAAAACGGAGCCGCACCAATGATTGAACTCGTCATTGTTTCGCGTCTGCTCGAGTACCCGGATGCTGCGCTTGCGCAGCATCAGCAGGAACTCTTTGATGCACTCGCGTCATCTGAAAACCTGGACAAAGAGGATGCCCAGACCCTGGGCGTTTTCCTGCGCGACCTGTTAGCACGCGATCTGCTGGACGCCCAGGCGGACTACAGCCAGCTGTTTGACCGCGGTCGCGCCACCTCGCTGCTGCTGTTTGAACACGTTCACGGTGAGTCCCGCGACCGCGGCCAGGCGATGGTGGACCTGATGTCCCAGTACGAGCAGCACGGCCTGCAGCTCGACAGCCGAGAGCTGCCTGACCACCTGCCGCTGTATCTGGAATATCTTGCGCAGCTGCCTAAAGAAGAGGCGCTTGGCGGTTTGCAGGACATCGCACCGATTCTGGCGTTGCTTAGCGCGCGTCTTCAGCAGCGCGAAAGCCGCTACGCCGTGCTGTTCGACCTGCTGGTGAAGCTGGCAAACGCCTCGGTCGACAGTGAGAAAGTGGCGGAGAAAATAGCGGACGAAGCCCGCGACGATACTCCCCAGGCGCTGGATGCGGTCTGGGAAGAAGAGCAGGTGAAATTCTTTGCTGACAAGAACTGCGGCGAGTCTGAAATCTCTGCTCACCAGCGTCGTTTTGCCGGGGCCGTTGCTCCGCAATATTTGAATATCTCTAACGGAGGACGGCAATAATGCACTTCCTGAATATGTTCTTCTTTGACATCTACCCGTATATCGCGGGCACCGTGTTCCTGGTGGGAAGCTGGCTGCGTTATGACTATGGCCAGTACACCTGGCGCGCCGCCTCCAGCCAGATGCTGGATCGTAAAGGAATGAACCTGGCGTCTAACCTGTTCCACATCGGGATCCTGGGCGTGATTGCAGGCCATGCATTCGGAATGTTGACGCCGCATTGGATGTATGAAGCGTGGTTGCCGCTGGAAGTGAAACAGAAGATGGCAATGTTCGGTGGCGGTGCGGCGGGTCTTATGTGTCTGGTTGGCGGCCTGTTGCTACTCAAACGCCGCCTCTTCAGTCCTCGCATTCGCGCTACGACAACCGCAGCAGATATTCTGGTGATGTCGGTACTGGTTATCCAGTGTGCGCTGGGTCTGCTGACCATCCCATTCTCTGCGCAGCATATGGACGGCAGCGAGATGATGAAGCTGGTCGGCTGGGCGCAGTCCGTCGTGACCTTCCACGGCGGTGCGTCTGAACACCTGGACGGCGTGGCGTTTATTTTCCGCATGCACCTGGTGCTCGGCATGACCCTGTTTGTGCTGTTCCCGTTCTCTCGTCTGGTACACATCTGGAGCGTGCCGGTGGAATACCTGACGCGCAAATACCAGATTGTGCGCGCTCGTCGCTAATTGACCGTTTTGACCTCAACCCCGCACTCGCGGGGTTTTTTTTCGCCCCAGCCCAGATTGTTGCCCGCGGCAGCAAACAAAATTAACGCGCCGCCCGCCAGCTGCGTGAGGTTGAGCGAGTGCCCGAACACCAGGTTATCGACAACAATTGCGACTACCGGATAGATAAACGATAGCGAGCCGGTGATGGGGGTTGGCAGTTTCTGAATGGCGCTATAAAGCAGCTGGTACATGATCCCCGTGTGCACGATACCCAGCGTCAGCAAAATCGGCCATGGGAATTCCGCGCCGAAAGTGGGCAATTGCGCCAGCGGCAGAAGCATCACTACGCCCGTCACCACCTGAATAAAGGCAATATGCTGCGGTGCGATGGATTTTAGTTTGCGTGCAATGATAGCCGTCAGCGCATAGAAGAACGCCGCACCCAACGCCAGCCCGATACCCGCGAGCCATTCGCTGCCATGAGCGTTAGTCAGCTCGCTGGAAAGCAGAATGACGACACCACCGAATGCCAGGAGCAGCCAGCCCCATTTCACCAGGCTGACGCGTTCGCCTAAGACGATCCCCATTATCACCAGCATAAACGGCTGAGTGTTATAAACCACGGTCGAAAGGCCGATCGAAATACGCTCGTAGGCCGCAAACAGCAGCAGCCAGTTCACCACGAGCGCTACGCCACCGAGAATAGCCAGCAGCAGCGTGGTGCGGGTGAGGGGGCTGAACGGTTTTTTGCTTATCCGGATGAAAACAAACAGCGTGATGGCGCCAATCAAGCATCGCCAGAAAACAACCTCTGTTACCGGCAGGCCTGAGAGGAGCACAAAGGCTCCGATTGAGCCGGAAATTAACATCGCCAGGCTCATTTGCCAGACGCCTTTCTGTATATCACGCATCATCCACCTCCTGATTAATGACCCTATTGTCGAAAATCGCTGTCGGGTTTTACAGGGCTGATATAAGGTGAAACAGGTTAATGGCTTTTTAAAATTAGGTGAAAGTGATGGAATGCCTGCTTGATGATATCGATCGGCAAATATTGGCTTGTCTGGTAGAGGATGCGCGAGTGTCGCTGAAGGTGCTGAGTGGTCGTGTGGGGCTGACCTCGCCCAGTACGGCAGAGCGTCTTAAGCGGCTGGAAGAGCGAGGAGTGATTCAGGGATATGGTGCGCGGGTGAATCTGGCGGCGTTGGGATATACGCTGCAGGCGCTGGTGCGCGTGCGGCCTTTGCCTGGGTTACTACATAAGGTGGATAAATATATTCAGGCGATGCCAGAGTGCATTGAGAGTGACAAGGTGACCGGAGAAGATTGCTTTGTGATTCGGCTGGTGGTGCGCTCGATAGAGCAACTGGATGTATTGCTGGACGGCCTGGCAGAGCATGCACAGTGTAATACATCGATCGTGAAGAGTTCGCCGGTGAGGCGTCGTTTGCCGCCGATGTAGCCCTCTGTCGCCGGGTGACGGCTGCGCCTTACCCGGCCTACGAAGGTGGACTCGGTTCGATTTTGTGATGATTTTTGAAAGTGATGGTGGTGGGGGAAGGATTCGAACCTTCGAAGTCGATGACGGCAGATTTACAGTCTGCTCCCTTTGGCCGCTCGGGAACCCCACCAGGGGTATTCATATTTTGAGGTAACGCTGAGAGATGGTGGTGGGGGAAGGATTCGAACCTTCGAAGTCGATGACGGCAGATTTACAGTCTGCTCCCTTTGGCCGCTCGGGAACCCCACCACGGGGTAATGCTTTTTACTGGCCTGCTTCCTGCTGGAAGCGGGGCGCATCATATCAAATGAGACGCCCCTGTAAAGCATTCCTTTAGGTAAATGCAGTTGTTTGCCTGCTTTTTATCCGTAAAGGTGCAAAGCTAATCAATTCATTTTCCGAAGGATTAAAGAATGATCGTTCTGTTACCGTAAACGAAGACGCGCTGGGCCAGCACCTGATACAGCGCACGGCTTAACACATTTTTCTCAACGTCACGTCCGGCGCGCATCATGTCTTCTGCCGTGTAGGTATGATCCACGTGGATCACGTCCTGCATGATGATGGGACCTTCGTCCAGATTATCATTCACGTAGTGCGCCGTTGCGCCGATGATTTTTACGCCGCGCTCGTAGGCCTGGTGGTAAGGACGCGCGCCAATGAATGCCGGCAGGAACGAGTGGTGGATATTGATGATCTTGTTCGGGAAGCGCGACACGAAAGAAGGGGTCAGTACGCGCATATATTTCGCCAGCACCACGTAGTCTGGATTATGCGCTTCAATGGCCTGGGCCATCAGGTCGTCGTGTTCTTCACGCGTGTGGCCTTCGTGGCTCACCAGCTCGAAGGGTATATCAAAACGCTCAACCAGCGTTCTCAGCGTCTCGTGGTTGCCGATGACGGCGGCGATGTCGACATCCAGGCCACCATAGTTCGCTTTCATCAGCAGGTCACCCAGGCAATGCGCCTCTTTGGTCACCAGAATCACGATGCGGCGACGGCCCGCAGGCGTCAGCTCACGGACGGAACCCTCCGGCAGGGCGCTATCCAGGTCCGCAAGCAGGGTCGTGTCGTTGAAAATGCCTTCCAGCTCGGTGCGCATGAAGAAACGACCGGTACGGTGGTCAACGAACTCGTTGTTCTGCACGATATTCAGTTCATGCTTGTAACAAATGTTGGTAATTCGTGCGATCAGCCCTTTTTGATCGGGACAGATGGTGCGCAGCACTTTACGTTGTAGTGATTGCATTGCCGGGAAATCCTGTTTGTATTTGCGAAGTCTGGGTTGTCAGGCACTACTGCCCGCAACACTTTTTAAATTTTTTACCTGAACCACAAGGGCAGGGATCGTTACGACCGAACTGAGGGCGCGTTCCGTCAATATAATACCATCGCCCGCCTTCCTTTAAGAACCGGGAACGTTCGATAATAGCGCCAGGCTTGTTGTGTTCGGTAAACCGGGCGGCGAAACTCACGTAACCTTCGTTGTCATCGCGTCCAGGTGCAGCCTCAAAGACGGTCAGTCCAAGCCAGACGGTGTTGGCGAACCCGGCTTCAATGTCATGCCGGAAATCGACAGCATGGCAGGACGGATGCCAGGTCTTGATTAAATAGTCTGCGTCTTTGATCACAAAAGCAGTATACCGCGAACGCATTAGGTGTGACGGGTCTGGTGCAACCTGCTCGCCAGTAAGATATCGCTGGCAACATAGGCTATACTCCAGAGCGCTACCACAGGGGCAGAGTTGAGACACGATTCTCTTCCTGGAACAAAAAATAAGGGCGTTAAACGCTTAAGGTAGCACCATGTTAACTGAGCAGATGCGTTGACGCTATGTTGGGGATCCAGGGGAAGTAAAACAGGGCTAATGAGAAAAGTAAAAATTGGACTGGCGTTGGGCTCAGGTGCAGCCCGGGGCTGGTCACATATTGGCGTTATCAATGCCTTGAACAAGATGGGTATTGACGTTGATATCGTAGCAGGGTGTTCAATTGGTTCGCTGGTCGGGTCCGCCTATGCCTGCGGTAAGCTTCCGGAGCTCGAAGGCTGGGTTCGCGCCTTTAGCTACTGGGACGTGCTGCGCCTGATGGACCTGTCCTGGCAGCGTGGCGGCTTGCTGCGCGGTGAACGCGTCTTTAACCAGTTCCGTCAGATCATGCCCCTTGATGACTTTAGTCATTGTCAGCTGCCGTTTGGTGCCGTCGCCACGAACCTCAGCACGGGACGAGAGCTTTGGCTTACCGAAGGCGATCTTCATCTTGCCGTGCGTGCATCCTGCAGTATGCCTGGGCTAATGGCGCCCGTGCCGCATAATGGCTACTGGCTGGTCGATGGCGGTGTGGTCAACCCTGTGCCCATCTCCCTGACGCGGGCAATGGGCGCAGATATTGTCATCGCCGTGGATTTGCAGCACGATGCCCACCTTATGCAGCAAGATCTGATGCCTGTGAATCTTCAAAACGAAGATGCTGAAGGTGAAAAGCTCGCCTGGCATGAGCGTTTACGAGGTCGAATTGGGCGCATGGCGGCTCGTCGTGCGGTAGCGGCTCCAACCGCTATGGAAATCATGACGACGTCGATTCAGGTGCTTGAGAACCGCCTTAAGCGAAATCGCATGGCCGGTGATCCTCCCGATATTCTGATTCAACCCTATTGTCCTCAAATCTCAACCCTTGATTTCCATCGGGCTGAGGCCGCCATTGCCGCAGGTGCCTTAGCCGTCGAAAAAAAAATAGATGAACTGTTACCGTTTGTGCGAACAGCACTTTAAGCATCTTATTTGATTACTTCAGCAAAATCTGACAGGCGATAGTACCAATAGCATGCCACTATTGAGTTACTGTCAGCCAGGGGAGGAACCATGACGCAGCCATTGGCCGGAAAACACATTTTGATTGTTGAAGACGAGCCCGTTTTCCGCTCACTGCTGGATTCGTGGTTATCTTCGCTAGGGGCACTGACGTCCCTTGCTGAAGATGGTATCGACGCGCTGGAGAAAATGGTCACGGTCATTCCCGATCTGATGATCTGCGACCTTGAGATGCCGCGCATGAATGGGCTTAAGCTGGTTGAACACCTGCGTAATGAAGGTAACCAGACGCCGATTCTGGTGATCTCGGCGACGGAAAATATGGCCGATATTGCCAAGGCATTGCGTTTGGGGGTGCAGGATATTCTGCTCAAGCCCGTTAAGGATTTAAACCGCCTGCGTGAGACCGTTCTGGCCTGTCTGTATCCCAACATGTTTAATTCCCGGGTTGAGGAAGAAGAACGCCTGTTTCAGGACTGGGACGCCCTCGTCAGTAATCCGCTAGCCGCCGCAAAATTGTTGCAGGAACTCCAGCCTCCTGTGCAGCAAAATATTTCCCATTGTCGGGTAAATTATCGACAGCTGGTGGCCGCCGATCAGCCAGGCCTGGTGCTGGATATTGCGCCCCTATCCGATTCCGACCTGGCGTTTTATTGCCTGGACGTCACCCGGGCAGGGGACAACGGTGTATTAGCGGCGTTGCTACTTCGTGCGCTATTTAATGGTTTATTGCAGGAACAGTTGTCGCATCAGGGACAACGGCTGCCTGAGTTAGGCAGTTTGCTAAAACAAGTTAACCAACTTTTCCGCCAGGCCAATTTACCCGGGCAGTTTCCTCTTCTGGTTGGTTATTATCACAGCGGATTGAAAAACCTCATTCTTGTCTCTGCGGGTTTAAACGCCTCTCTGAATACGGGGGAGCACCAGATTCAGGTGAGCAATGGTGTTCCGCTGGGAACAATGGGAACGGCTTATCTCAATCAAATTAGCCATCGCTGTTCCTCCTGGCAGTGCCAAATTTGGGGGGCAGGCGGGCGGTTACGCTTAATGTTGTCCACGGAATAAGCAGTTGAGATTTATTCCTCAGATTGCTTTACCTGAGGTTTGTTGGCGGTGCTACTATCACGGCCAGATTCATTCGTATTTATCCTAATTGATCGGCAACGCGTTGTTTTCAGACCCGCGCTCATGGGGGAGGCTGATATACTCAACGCGTTATTTAATGCATAAAAGTTCAAAACTTGAACAGCTCAGGAGAATTCAATGGCTGCCCTAAATTCGAAAGTCAGAAAGGCCGTCATCCCGGTAGCGGGATTGGGGACCAGGATGTTACCAGCAACAAAGGCAATCCCTAAAGAGATGCTGCCTTTGGTTGATAAGCCATTAATCCAGTATGTCGTTAATGAATGTATCGCAGCAGGCATTACTGAAATTGTGCTGGTGACGCACTCATCTAAAAACTCTATCGAAAACCACTTCGATACAAGTTTTGAACTTGAAGCAATGCTGGAAAAACGCGTTAAGCGTCAGCTGTTAGCGGAAGTTCAGTCTATTTGTCCTCCACACGTTACGATTATGCAGGTTCGTCAGGGCCTGGCTAAAGGCCTGGGCCATGCGGTGCTGTGTGCGCATCCTGTTGTCGGTAATGAGCCTGTGGCGGTTATTTTGCCAGACGTTATTCTGGATGAATTCGAATCCGATCTTTCTCAGGACAACCTGGCAGAGATGATTAAACGCTTCGACGAAACCGGCAGCAGCCAGATTATGGTTGAGCCTGTAGAAGACGTTACCGCTTATGGCGTCGTGGATTGCAAGGGTGTTGCCCTACAGCCGGGTGAGAGTGTTCCTATGGTCGGTGTTGTTGAAAAACCGAAAGCTGACGTTGCGCCATCCAACCTTGCGGTTGTTGGCCGCTACGTACTGAGCGCCGAAATTTGGCCACTGTTGGCGAAAACGCCTCCGGGAGCCGGGGATGAAATCCAGTTAACCGACGGCATCGATATGCTGATCGAAAAAGAGACCGTAGAAGCCTACCATATGAAAGGTAAGAGCCACGACTGCGGTAATAAACTCGGTTATATGCAGGCGTTTGTTGAATATGGTATTCGCCATAATACCCTGGGCGAAGAATTTAAAGCCTGGCTTAAAGATAGCGTGGGTATTAAGAAATAGTCTGATATTCGGCTGAACAAAACCGGTGTGGCGATGCCCACCGGTTTTTTTTATGCCCATAACGGCTGGCTTGAAGTCTGAGGCACGATTGTAAGGGACGTAAAAGAGTCTGTTATCGCATATGACAGACTGTAAAAGGTTGTACCGCGCAAATTGCGGACATAAAAAATCCCGCATTTAGCGGGATTTTTCAGAATGTATCCAGATTAATCCTTAATCAGGAAGTCATCCAGCTGTTTACCTTCTTCATCCATCGCTTTTTTGATAACAGCAGGAGTACGGCCCTGGCCGGTCCAGGTTTTCTCTTCGCCATTCTCATCGATATAGCTATATTTAGCCGGACGCGCAGCGCGTTTTGCTTTGGTGCCGGTTTTAGCAGCAGCCATGCTGTTCAGCAATTCGTTTGGATCGATACCATCTGCAATCAGCATTTCACGGTATTGCTGCAGTTTACGAGTGCGTTCTTCGATTTCAGCAGCAGCAGCGCTTTCTTCTTCACGACGCTCATTAACTACAACTTCTAATTTTTCCAGCATTTCTTCAAGCGTTTCAAGGGTACATTCTCTTGCCTGCGCACGAAGAGTACGGATGTTGTTCAGAATTTTAAGTGCTTCGCTCATTGTAGTAATCTCAAACTTATAATGGGGGGTGGTTTGTTGTCCTAATAATAGAGCGATAAATTCAGATGTGCAATAGCTGGGAATGTAAGGAATTCAAAAAATACTAAATAATCGCGACTATTATTAATTACGCTAACTTAAATTTCGATGCTTGTCTGGCCAGTAAGATATCACCTCAAACGGCAAAAGCCTGCGCAACGCATGTTTGTTTTTGTGACATTTCCCCCAGGAATTATAGTTGCGCCTGATAAATATCAGCCTTTTGTATTACCCGGTGAGCGGGCGACCAGAGCAAAAATAGTTAATAAATAGTGAATTTTAATGATTGCCGATACCAGTATAAAAAGAAGTGTTAAGTTTGGCTGGCCAGTTTGGTTATTCACCGCGTAGTGAAGGGTTACTCTCTGTTTTAACGGATTATTTTCTCTATCTCCCGATGGCTTATAGCATACCAGGCCGCATAGTCTGTGCGGTGTATCGCTGATGGCAAGACAAAATATGGTACAATGATTCATCGGGAATATTACACATTGATTAGGGTTCTTCGGCCAATGGCACAACTTTATTTCTACTATTCGGCAATGAATGCAGGGAAATCGACGGCGTTACTGCAATCCTCATACAATTATCAGGAACGAGGCATGCGCAGCCTTGTATACACTGCAGAAATCGACGATCGGTTTGGTGCAGGGAAGGTAAGTTCGAGAATAGGGCTCTCGTCGCCAGCGCGGCTGTATAACCCGACAACTGACCTGCTGGAAGATATCCGTGCCGAGCATGCGTTGAAGCCCATCCACTGTGTGTTAGTAGACGAAAGCCAGTTTCTGACGCGTGAACAGGTTCATGCGCTTTCTGAGGTCGTTGACGAGCTTGATATACCCGTTCTTTGCTATGGTCTGCGTACAGACTTCCGTGGCGAGCTATTTCCAGGCAGCCAGTACTTACTCGCGTGGTCAGATAAGCTTGTTGAACTTAAAACCATCTGTTTTTGCGGCCGTAAAGCCAGTATGGTGCTTCGTCTCGATCAGTCGGGTAAACCCTACGCCGATGGCGAGCAGGTGGTGATAGGGGGCAATGAACGCTATGTCTCTGTCTGCCGCAAGCATTATAAAGAGGCACTTGCTGTCGGCTCGCTGACGGCTATTCAGACTGATAACCGGAAGTAATGCTCAAAGCTAATGGCCCTGATGAACAGGCATAAAAAAACCCGCCACTGGCGGGTTTTTTATTTGGCTGTCAGTTAAGCGCTTTTCTTCGCTTTCTTGTCAGCTTTCACGACGGGTACTTCAATCTTTGCTGCAGCAACGCCGCCTTCGCTAAACTCGCGACCGTAGTAGGTATCCAGCAGGATCTGTTTCAGCTCGGAGATCAGCGGGTAGCGCGGGTTCGCACCGGTACACTGGTCATCGAAGGCATCTTCAGACAGCTTATCCACGTGAGCGAGGAAGTCAGCTTCCTGAACGCCTGCTTCACGGATAGATTTAGGAATACCCAGTTCAGCTTTGATGCTGTCCAGCCATGCCAGCAGCTTCTCAATCTTCGCAGCAGTACGGTCGCCCGGTGCGCTCAGACCCAGGTGGTCAGCGATTTCTGCATAACGACGACGCGCTTGTGGGCGGTCATACTGGCTGAATGCAGTCTGCTTGGTTGGGTTGTCGTTGGCGTTATAACGGATAACGTTGCTGATCAACAGGGCGTTCGCCAGACCGTGAGGAATGTGGAACTGAGAACCCAGCTTGTGCGCCATTGAGTGACAAACACCCAGGAAGGCGTTCGCAAACGCGATACCGGCGATGGTTGCAGCACTGTGTACACGCTCACGCGCAACCGGGTTTTTAGACCCTTCGTTGTAAGACGCTGGCAGGTTTTCTTTCAGCAGTTTAAGAGCCTGCAGCGCCTGACCGTCAGAGAACTCAGAAGCCAGTACGGAAACATAAGCTTCCAGGGCGTGAGTCACCGCATCCAGACCACCGAATGCACACAGTGATTTCGGCATGTCCATCACCAGGTTGGCATCAACGATAGCCATATCCGGCGTCAGCGCGTAGTCAGCCAGCGGGTATTTCTGACCTGTTGCATCATCAGTTACAACCGCAAACGGCGTCACTTCTGAACCGGTACCGGAAGTGGTGGTGACGGCGATCATTTTCGCTTTCACGCCCATTTTCGGGAACTTGTAGATACGTTTACGGATATCCATAAAGCGCAGCGCCAGCTCTTCGAAGTGGGTTTCCGGATGCTCATACATGACCCACATGATTTTCGCGGCGTCCATTGGGGAACCGCCACCCAGTGCGATAATCACATCTGGTTTGAAGGAGTTTGCCAGTTCAGCACCTTTACGAACAACGCTCAGGGTTGGGTCTGCTTCAACTTCAAAGAAGACTTCAGTTTCAACGCCAGAGGCTTTCAGCACAGAGGTGATCTGGTCTGCGTAACCGTTGTTGAACAGGAAACGGTCAGTCACGATGAGCGCACGTTTGTGGCCATCAGTAATCACTTCATCCAGCGCGATTGGCAGAGAGCCACGGCGGAAGTAGATAGACTTAGGAAGTTTATGCCACAACATGTTTTCAGCTCGCTTAGCAACGGTTTTCTTGTTGATCAGATGCTTAGGACCAACGTTTTCAGAGATGGAGTTACCACCCCAGGAACCACAACCCAGAGTCAGGGAAGGTGCGAGTTTAAAGTTGTACAGGTCACCGATACCACCCTGAGATGCCGGGGTGTTGATCAGGATACGGGCCGTTTTCATCATCTGACCGAAGTGCGCGACGCGTTCTGGCTGGTTATCCTGGTCGGTATACAGGCAAGAGGTGTGACCGATACCGCCCATGGCTACCAGTTTCTCCGCTTTTTGTACCGCGTCGTCGAAATCTTTCGCACGGTACATTGCCAGCGTTGGAGACAGTTTTTCGTGAGCAAACGGTTCGCTTTCGTCAACAATGTTGACTTCACCGATCAGGATTTTGGTCGTTGCAGGTACGGTGAAACCAGCGAGTTCAGCAATTTTGTATGCTGGCTGACCTACGATAGCAGCGTTCAGCGCGCCATTTTTCAGGATGATGTCCTGAACGGCTTTCAGCTCTTTACCCTGCAGCAGGTAGCCGCCGTGGCTGGCGAAACGTTCACGAACGGCATCGTATACGGAGTCAACAACCACAACAGACTGCTCGGACGCACAGATAACGCCGTTGTCGAAGGTTTTAGACATCAGTACAGAGGCAACTGCGCGTTTGATATCTGCAGTTTCATCGATAACAACAGGGGTGTTACCTGCGCCTACACCGATGGCTGGTTTACCGGAGCTGTATGCAGCTTTAACCATACCAGGACCACCGGTCGCGAGGATCAGGTTAATGTCCGGGTGGTGCATAAGCGCGTTGGACAGTTCAACGGAAGGTTGGTCGATCCAGCCGATCAAATCTTTTGGCGCACCAGCGGCGATTGCAGCCTGCAGAACGATATCTGCTGCTTTGTTGGTAGCGTCTTTCGCACGTGGGTGCGGGGAGAAGATGATGGCGTTACGGGTCTTCAGGCTGATGAGCGATTTGAAGATGGCAGTAGACGTTGGGTTGGTGGTTGGCACGATACCGCAGATGATGCCGATAGGTTCAGCAATAGTGATGGTACCGAAAGTGTCGTCTTCAGACAGCACGCCACAGGTTTTCTCATCTTTATAGGCGTTGTAGATATACTCAGAAGCGAAGTGGTTTTTGATCACTTTATCTTCAACGATACCCATGCCGGATTCAGCAACGGCCATTTTAGCGAGAGGGATTCGAGCATCTGCAGCAGCCAGAGCGGCGGCGCGGAAGATTTTATCAACCTGTTCTTGAGTGAAATTGGCATATTCACGCTGGGCCTTTTTCACGCGCTCGACGAGTGCGTTCAGTTCAGCGATATTAGTAACAGCCATAATGCTCTCCTGATAATGTTTAAACTCTATTAGTAAACCAGCGCTCGATACGAGAATCAGTATAGTCAGAGCCACTAGTACTTGCGTAACACACAATAAAACAACGGGTTACTTACCGCTCCTGCGCACTAATTTACTAAAAGAGCCTTACTTAAGCATCATCCTTTTTTGATAGGTTCCTCCTCCAGGGTGTAATCAAGATTACTCACTTCTGAGTACGAAAATCATGATCTACGTCAATTTTCCCCTAAGCTGATACCTTTCAGCAGGGTTATTTTGCCATTAATTTTCCACTGTTAATTAATTACGTAACTATTGGAAGTGGCGCTATCATTGATTATACAAATATTTAACATGATGAATTGATACCAATTTGCCACAGATTTCTGGTGAAGTGTGCTGATAAAAAGCGTATCTTCTGCGCGGATTTACCTTAATGAAATAACTGTCCCTGACCCTGCTCATTCGCGGAGCTACATGTGATTCAAACGCTTTTTGATTTCCCTACATATTTTAAGTTTTTTATTGGCCTGTTTGCGCTGGTCAACCCGGTAGGGATCATTCCTGTCTTCATTAGTATGACCAGCTACCAGACGGCAGCGGCCAGAAACAAAACTAACCTGACGGCCAACATGTCTGTTGCCATCATTTTGCTGACCTCGCTTTTCCTCGGCGACGGAATACTTCAGGTTTTTGGCATCTCTATTGACTCATTTCGTATAGCCGGCGGGATTCTGGTGGTTACCATCGCAATGTCGATGATCAGCGGCAAGCTGGGAGAAGATAAACAAAACAAGCAGGAAAAATCAGAAACGGCGGTCCGGGAAAGTATTGGCGTCGTGCCGTTGGCATTACCGCTTATGGCTGGCCCGGGGGCAATCAGTTCGACTATCGTGTGGGGGACGCGCTACCACAGCCTGATGCATCTTATTGGTTTCTCCATCGCCATCGCACTTTTTGCACTCTGCTGCTGGGGCGTATTCCGCATAGCACCCTGGCTGGTAAGGTTGCTGGGGCAGACCGGCATTAACGTCATTACGCGTATCATGGGTCTGCTGTTAATGGCGCTCGGTATTGAATTTATCGTTACCGGCCTGAAGAGCATTTTCCCCGGATTACTGCACTAATCCTTCATGTGAAAGAACGGAGCCAGCGGCTCCGTTTTTTTTACGTGATTATCAGCAAATCATATAAATAAAGTTGAAATGGGCACATGCCATAATAAATTCTACTAATAATAGTCTTTACTGATATTTCAATGAGTTAATTATTCCGCACCCTTCCGCCTGCGCAGAAATCCTTCGAACGCTCTGTTATTTTACTCACATGATACTCTGGGGCTTGCTGAGCGATAACCGAAATGATATTAGTAATTTCAACGCTCCCTTAGAGGAATGTGCTAAATAATAACCAGTTGTTAAATTTTCGTACAAAACCATTCGATGATAGCGCAGCGACGCGCTCATAGAGGGAATTCCCTCTATCGTATTGAATAACAGGGCGATTCCCTGGTGTTTGATGTCTGGCAGGGCTGCCCCCGAAGAAACGGTAATCACCGTAAAAGAGAATTGCTTAACAAATTTGCAAAATGTATTGGCGAGAGTTGACGCCATTTGGTACTTTCCGGCCTTATATTTTGCACCGTTAAACAAGTAGATGAGAATTATTTTCATATAGTCCTCTTCTCACGTATCCAGCGCACCTCACGGACAGGGTAGAGGTGTTATGAATCGACGCAAGACGGCCATACGAGCGGTCAGTAATAAAGAAAGTCGGTGATAGCAAGAAGTAAAAAAAGAACCTGACAGCAGCAAAAAAAACTCCTGCGCTGTACAGGCCCCAACAGGGGATTACACAGCTGGCGAAGGCCAGTAATTATAATGAGTGGAGTATCAACACAATGTCCATCATCACAAAAAAAAGTTTGGTAGCGGCGGGGATTTTAACTGCGCTAATCGCGGGAAACGCTGCAATGGCTGCGGACGTTCCTGCAGGTGTCCAACTGGCTGAGAAACAAACGCTGGTACGTAACAACGGTGCGGAAGTTCAGTCACTTGACCCGCACAAAATTGAAGGTGTTCCCGAGTCTAACGTCAACCGCGACCTGTTCGAAGGCCTGCTGGTCACCGACGTAGACGGCCACCCGGCTCCGGGTGTGGCAGAAAAATGGGAAAATAAAGATTTCAAAGTCTGGACCTTCCATCTGCGTAAAGATGCAAAATGGTCCGACGGTACTCCGGTCACCGCCGAAGATTTCGTGTATAGCTGGCAGCGCCTGGCGAATCCAAATACCGCCTCTCCCTACGCGAGCTATCTGCAGTACGGTCACATTGCCAATATCGATGACATCATTACCGGCAAAAAACCTGTTACCGACCTGGGCGTAAAAGCCATCGACGCTAATACCTTTGAAGTGACGTTGAGCGAACCCGTTCCGTACTTCTATAAGCTGTTAGTACACCCGTCCGTATCTCCGGTTCCGAAAGCGGCCGTGGAGAAATTTGGCGAGAAATGGACCCAGCCTGCCAATATCGTTACCAACGGTGCGTATAAGCTGAAAGCATGGGTGGTTAACGAACGTATCGATCTCGAGCGTAATACCCAGTACTGGGACAACGCAAAAACCGTGATTAACCAGGTGACCTACCTGCCAATCGCCTCTGAAGTGACTGACGTTAACCGCTACCGCAGCGGTGAAATCGACATGACCTACAACAACATGCCGATTGAACTGTTCCAGAAGCTGAAAAAAGAGATCCCTAAAGAAGTACACGTTGATCCGTACCTGTGTACTTACTATTACGAAATCAACAACCAGAAAGCGCCGTTCACCGACGTGCGCGTGCGTACTGCACTGAAGCTGGCACTGGATCGCGATATCATCGTGAATAAAGTGAAGAACCAGGGTGACCTGCCTGCCTATAGCTACACTCCTCCGTACACCGATGGCGCGAAACTGACCGAGCCAGAGTGGTTCAAAATGACGCAGGAACAGCGTAACGCAGAAGCGAAAAAGCTGCTGGCCGAAGCGGGTTATACCGCTGACAAGCCGCTGACCTTCAGCCTGCTTTACAACACGTCCGATCTGCACAAGAAGCTGGCTATTGCCGTCTCCTCGATCTGGAAAAAGAACCTGGGTGCGAACGTTAAGTTGGAAAACCAGGAGTGGAAAACCTTCCTGGACAGCCGCCATCAGGGCACCTTTGATGTGGCGCGTGCGGGCTGGTGTGCGGATTACAACGAACCGACTTCCTTCCTGAACACCATGCTGAGCGACAGCTCAAACAACACCGCGCACTATAAGAGCCCGGCGTTTGACAAGCTGATTGGCGACACGCTGAAAGCGACTGACGAAGCGCAGCGTACTGAGCTGTACTCCAAAGCTGAGCAGCAGCTGGATAAAGATTCCGCGATCGTTCCGGTTTACTACTACGTTAACGCCCGTCTGGTGAAACCGTGGGTGGGTGGTTATACCGGTAAAGACCCGATGGATAATATCTACGTTAAAAACTTGTATATTATCAAGCATTAATGGCAATGAGTGGGGCGAGGTTGCTCGCCCCACGGTGTCTAACCAACGTCACATAATATAGGCACACGCCAGAAGGTACGGGCAATGTTGAAATTTATCCTACGTCGCTGTCTTGAAGCGATTCCAACGCTATTTATTCTAATTACGATTTCCTTCTTTATGATGCGTCTTGCACCGGGAAGTCCATTTACCGGTGAACGTACGTTGCCGCCAGAAGTCATGGCCAACATTGAAGCGAAATATCATTTAAACGATCCTATCTCCACGCAGTACTTCAATTATCTGAAGCAGCTGGCGCACGGTGATTTCGGACCGTCATTCAAATATAAAGACTATTCCGTTAACGACCTGGTAGCATCAAGCTTCCCGGTATCGGCAAAATTAGGTGCTGCTGCATTTATCCTGGCCGTTGTTCTCGGGGTCACAGCGGGCGTTATCGCCGCGCTAAAACAAAATACCAAATGGGATTACGCCGTAATGGGGGTCGCAATGACCGGGGTCGTCATCCCCAGTTTCGTTGTCGCGCCGTTACTGGTCATGATATTTGCCATTACCCTTAAATGGCTGCCCGGAGGCGGCTGGAACGGGGGGGCGCTGAAGTTCATGATTTTGCCGATGGTGGCATTATCACTGGCGTACATTGCCAGCATCGCGCGTATCACCCGTGGTTCGATGATTGAAGTGCTGCACTCTAACTTCATCCGCACCGCGCGCGCAAAAGGGCTGCCGATGCGTCGGATCATTTTCCGCCATGCGCTCAAGCCTGCACTGCTGCCTGTGCTCTCATACATGGGGCCTGCTTTCGTCGGTATTATTACGGGTTCAATGGTTATTGAAACCATCTATGGCCTGCCGGGTATTGGTCAGCTGTTTGTTAACGGTGCGCTTAACCGTGACTATTCGCTGGTGCTGAGCCTCACGATCCTCGTGGGTGCGCTGACTATTCTCTTTAATGCCGTTGTCGATGTGCTGTATGCCGTTATCGACCCGAAAATCCGTTACTAACTGGAGCACGCCATGATGTTGAGTAAGAAAAACAGCGAGGCGCTGGAAAACTTCAGTGAAAAACTGGAAGTAGAAGGTCGCAGCCTCTGGCAGGACGCCCGTCGTCGTTTTATGCATAACCGTGCCGCCGTCGCCAGCCTGGTTGTTCTGGTGATCATTGCACTGTTTGTGACCCTGGCGCCGATGCTGTCACAATTCACCTATTTCGATACCGACTGGGGCATGATGTCCAGCGCGCCAGATATGGAGTCCGGTCACTATTTTGGTACCGATTCCTCGGGACGTGACCTGCTGGTCCGCGTGGCGATTGGTGGCCGTATCTCGTTGATGGTCGGAATTGCCGCCGCGCTGGTGGCCGTGATCCTCGGCACGCTTTACGGCTCGCTTTCCGGCTATTTAGGCGGAAAAGTGGACTCGGTGATGATGCGTCTGCTGGAGATCCTGAACTCCTTCCCGTTCATGTTTTTCGTGATCCTGCTGGTGACCTTCTTTGGTCAGAACATCCTGCTGATCTTCGTGGCCATCGGGATGGTGTCCTGGCTGGATATGGCGCGTATCGTACGTGGCCAGACGCTGAGCCTTAAACGCAAAGAGTTCATCGAAGCCGCACAGGTTGGGGGTGTTTCCACCGGCAATATCGTGGTTCGCCATATTGTCCCTAACGTGCTGGGCGTGGTCGTGGTGTATGCCTCACTGCTGGTACCAAGCATGATCCTGTTTGAATCTTTCCTGAGCTTCTTAGGCCTTGGCACGCAAGAGCCGCTGAGCAGCTGGGGCGCGCTGCTGAGTGATGGCGCAAACTCCATGGAAGTGTCACCGTGGCTGCTGCTATACCCGGCGGGTTTCCTGGTTGTGACCCTGTTTTGTTTCAACTTTATCGGCGATGGCCTGCGTGATGCCCTCGACCCGAAAGACCGTTAAGGAGCGCCGTCATGACAATTATTGAAACGGCCACAGCGCCACAGGCGCAGCAGCAGAGCTCGCTTCTGCTGGACGTTAAAGACCTCCGCGTAACGTTCAAAACGCCAGACGGGGATGTGACCGCCGTTAACGATCTCAATTTTAACCTGCGCGCAGGCGAAACGCTGGGGATCGTAGGGGAATCTGGCTCCGGGAAATCGCAAACGGCGTTCGCGCTGATGGGGCTGCTGGCGTCTAACGGTGTTATCGGAGGGTCTGCGACATTTAACGGTCGTGAAATCCTCAACCTGCCCGAGAACGAGCTGAACAAACTGCGCGCCGAGCAAATCTCGATGATCTTCCAGGATCCGATGACGTCGCTGAACCCGTACATGCGTGTGGGCGAACAGCTGATGGAAGTGCTGATGCTGCATAAAGGGCTGGGCAAGGCTGAAGCCTTTGAAGAGTCCGTTAAAATGCTGGATGCGGTAAAAATGCCGGAAGCGCGTAAGCGCATGCGCATGTATCCGCACGAGTTCTCCGGCGGTATGCGCCAGCGCGTAATGATTGCGATGGCGCTGCTCTGCAGGCCAAAGCTGCTGATTGCTGATGAACCGACGACCGCGCTGGACGTGACGGTCCAGGCGCAGATCATGACGCTGTTGAATGAGCTTAAGCGTGAATTCAATACGGCGATAATCATGATCACCCACGACCTGGGCGTGGTTGCAGGCATCTGTGACAAAGTGCTGGTGATGTATGCCGGACGCACCATGGAATATGGTCAGGCGCGCGATGTGTTCTATCAGCCTGCCCACCCGTATTCCATTGGTCTGCTGAATGCCGTACCGCGTCTGGATGCCGAAGGGGAATCTCTTCTGACGATCCCGGGTAACCCGCCGAACCTGCTGCGTTTGCCAAAAGGCTGTCCGTTCCAGCCACGCTGTCCACATGCGATGGAAATCTGCAATAGCGCTCCGCCGCTGGAGGCGTTTGCACCAGGCCGCCTGCGCGCCTGCTTTAAGCCGTATGAGGAGCTGGTATGAACGCACTCGATCAAAAAAGAAATGTGCTGCTTGAAATCGCCGATCTGAAAGTACATTTCGACATTAAAGACGGCAAACAGTGGTTCTGGCAGCCGGCTAAAACCCTTAAAGCGGTCGATGGCGTCACGCTTCGCCTGTACGAAGGTGAAACCCTGGGCGTAGTAGGCGAGTCTGGCTGCGGTAAGTCGACGTTTGCCCGTGCGATTATCGGCCTGGTGAAAGCGACCGACGGTAAAGTGGCCTGGCTCGGCAAAGACCTGCTGGGTATGAAACAGGACGAATGGCGAGCAGTACGCAGCGATATTCAGATGATTTTCCAGGATCCGCTGGCGTCCCTGAACCCGCGTATGACCATCGGCGAGATTATTGCCGAGCCGCTGCGCACCTATCATCCTAAAATGGCGCGTCAGGAAGTGCGGGACCGCGTAAAGGCAATGATGATGAAAGTGGGGCTTTTACCCAACCTCATCAACCGCTACCCTCACGAGTTCTCCGGCGGCCAGTGCCAGCGTATCGGTATTGCGCGCGCGCTGATCCTGGAGCCGAAGCTGATCATCTGTGATGAACCGGTTTCCGCGCTGGACGTGTCAATTCAGGCGCAGGTGGTCAACCTGCTGCAAAAACTGCAGCGCGAAATGGGGCTGTCGTTAATCTTCATCGCGCACGACCTGGCGGTGGTGAAGCACATCTCTGACCGCGTGCTGGTGATGTACCTTGGCCATGCGGTAGAGCTGGGCACCTACGATGAGGTGTATCACAATCCGCTACATCCTTACACCAAAGCGCTGATGTCTGCGGTTCCGGTCCCGGACCCGGATCTGGAAAAGAATAAAACTATCCAGCTTCTGGAGGGTGAATTGCCTTCGCCGATAAATCCGCCTTCGGGCTGCGTATTCCGCACGCGATGCCCGATGGCCGGGCCAGAATGCGCGCAAACGCGGCCGGTTCTGGAAGGCAGTTTCCGCCATGCGGTTTCCTGCCTGAAAGTAGACCCGTTATAATCGCAAGGGCTGACATGATGTCAGCCCTATTTTTTTGCGAGGTTAAGGTGTCGCGATTGTTTACGTCGGCCCGTCAGCGGCTTTATCACATTTTATTCGATCCAAAAACGGTCTCCGGGCGTCGCTTCGAAGGGGTTTGCGGGTTATTCGCGCTGCTGAGCGTGATTATCATCTTCGTCGAGTCGGGAGCCGGGACGCAGTACCATCTGACGTTTGATGAATGGCACGTCTTTGTCTGGCTGGAGCTGTTTGTCACCCTGGTCTTTACTCTAGAATACGTGCTGAGGGTTGTCAGCTGGCCGAATCCGGCGAAATATGTCTTCAGCTTTTGGGGGCTAATTGATTTAGCCACTATCCTGCCGCTATACGTCATGTGGCTATGGCCGGAAATCAGCCTGAGTTATGTTTTTGCCTGGCGGGCAATGCGCGTTATTCGCGTGCTGCGTATTCTCAAACTGCTGCGATTCATGCCCTCGCTGCGGGTATTCTGGAGCGCTATAGTCAGCGCCCGTCATCAGCTGATCCTTTTCTACTCGTTCATCGCCATTGTGATGGTGGTTTTCGGCGCGCTGATGTACCTGATAGAGGGGCCGAAATACGGTTTTTCAACGCTGAATGCGTCCGTTTACTGGGCCATCGTGACGGTCACGACAGTAGGCTACGGCGATATCACGCCCCATACGCCGCTTGGGCGCATTGTGGCATCGGTATTGATTCTGATTGGTTATTCGGTGATTGCTATCCCTACGGGGTTAATTACTACCCATATGAGCAGTGCCTTTCAGAGCCGAAAGCAGCAGCGTAAATGTCCGAACTGTCGGCAGGGGGAACATGAGCATAGCGCGAGGTTTTGTAACCGCTGCGGAAGTGAATTACCGGATTAAATAAAAAAGGCTGCAAACGCAGCCTTTTTTATTATTCGCGCCAGAGTATATGGCACAGCTTGTGGTCTTTTTCACGACAGAGCAGGACGCGCGCGAATATATCGTTAATTTCGCCGCCGTCTTCATCCGCCAGGCCGATGACAACCTCAGCAAAGAAGTCAGGGTTGAGGTCGAAATCTACATGTTCAGCCCAGTCTTCCGCTGGATCAAACAGCTCGGCGCCGCCGCGCTCTTCAAACTGAAGGTTGAAGAGAATGACGTCTGCGGGATCGAGGTTATCAACCGCCAGTTCGAGAAAAATGTCATAGGCCTGCTCGAGCGTTTCGTCTTCGGTCAGGCGATTGTTCAGATCCATTTCCATGATGACTACCTGTTTAACATCGTTGGGCACGTTTTACAGCAACGGGCTGAAGAAGTAAAACAGTCGTTCGGCAATTCTCTGCCACAGCGGACGTTTCACCCACAGTCTTGCATCCAGCAGACGGGAGCGGGAGATATAGTCGTCCTGAACCGCCGCCAGATCGCCGCCGAAGCCGGCGTCATCGATCACCAGGGTTATTTCAAAGTTCAGCCACAGGCTGCGCATATCCAGGTTAACGGTACCCACCAGGCTCAGTTCACCGTCGACCAGCACGCTCTTAGTGTGCAGCAGGCCACCTTCAAACTGGTAGATTTTCACCCCGGCAGCAAGCAGCTCGCTGAAGAACGCCCGGCTTGCCCACCCCACCAGCAGCGAATCGTTTTTGCGCGGCATAATAATGCTCACATCGACCCCGCGCTGCGCGGCGGTACAGATGGCGTGCAGCAGATCGTCGCTCGGCACGAAGTAGGGCGTTGTCATGATCAGGTACTCACGCGCGGAGTAGGCCGCGGTAAGCAACGCCTGATGGATCAGGTCTTCGGGGAATCCCGGCCCGGAAGCGATAGTGTGAATGGTATGCCCGCTGGCCTCTTCAAACGGCATGATATTGCCGTCGGGCGGCGGAGGCAAAATGCGTTTTCCGGTTTCGATTTCCCAGTCGCAGGAATAAACGATCCCCATTGATGTTGCGACGGGTCCCTCCATGCGCGCCATGAGGTCGATCCACTGTCCGACACCGGAGTCCTGCTTGAAGAAGCGAGGGTCAACCATGTTCATGCTGCCGGTGTAGGCAATATAGTTATCGATCAGGATCATCTTGCGGTGCTGGCGCAGGTCCATACGGCGCAGGAAAACGCGCAGCAGGTTCACCTTTAGCGCCTCGACTACTTCAATCCCGGCATTACGCATCATGCTTGCCCACGGGCTGCGGAAAAACGCAACGCTGCCCGCGGAATCCAGCATCAGGCGGCAATGGATGCCCCGTCGCGCGGCGGCCATCAGCGATTCCGCTACCTGATCCGCCATGCCGCCCGGTTGCCAGATATAAAACACCATCTCGATATTGTGGCGAGCAAGCTGTATATCCCGTATTAGCGCCTGCATAACGTCATCAGAAGAGGTCATTAACTGCAGCTGATTGCCTTTAACGCCCGCAATGCCCTGGCGACGTTCGCAGAGTTTAAATAGCGATGAGGCAACGCTGCTGTTCTCTTCAGCAAAGATGTGCTTGCAGGCTTTGAGATCGTTAAGCCATTTTGCCGTCGAGGGCCACATGGCGCGGGCACGTTCGGCGCGGCGTTTGCCCAGGTGGAGCTCGCCAAACGAGAGATAGGCAATAATGCCCACCAGCGGCAGAATGTAGATAATCAGAAGCCAGGCCATGGCAGAAGGGACGGCCCGGCGCTTCATCAGGATGCGTAACGTCACCCCCGCGATTATTAGCCAGTATCCCAAAATGACCAGCCAACTCACCACGGTGTAGAAGGTTGTCATAGGTAAAAAATCCTTTTGAAAGCGTATTGTTATGAGTGTACGCATCAGGATTCATCTGGCAAATAAAAACGGCAGATAAAACGCTGGTTTGCTGCAGGGTTGGGTTTATAATGACGTTTCTGTTAGAGGAAGAGTTGTAGACATGAAGCGCAGTAGAACAGAAGTAGGGCGCTGGCGCATGTTGCGACAGGTGAGCCGTCGTAAGGCTCGTTGGCTGGAAGCACAATCCCGCCGCAATATGCGTATACACGCCATCAGAAAATGTGGGCTGAGCAGACACCGTAACGCGTTGCTGTTTGCAGTTCAGGATATCTGAGAACCAAGAGGGCACCGTCAAGGTGCCCACTGTTTATACAGGGACTATCAATTTTCGCACTCTTTTCCCGCCTCGTTCCACGCTATAATGTGCTCGCCTTACACCATGAAATTATAAAATGAATCCATATCTCTGGGTATTTATTGTGCTTTTAGCGCTGGACGCGCTCAGGGAAAATTTAGGGCTGTCGTCACTTCTCTCTCTGGCTGAGTCTATTTTTGCCTGGGTGATACAGTCGCTTAACTAAAAGGAACAAGGGATGAAGGGAAAAGCGATCGCTGTAATCCTTGGGATTGCGGTATTAAGTGGCTGTGCCGGTACAAAAACTTCACCAGAAAGGCACGCGTATTATTTTGTCTCGCACAAAACCAGCTTCACTGGCGGTAATTTTACCTCTAGCGTGCCTGAAAATTACCGGCTGAACGTTCCGCAGTTCCGCGAGCTTAATGCACGGGGAAAAGCTGACCGTGCTGAAGGACGCACGCTGGCGGAAGCTAACGAATACGCACAAAGCATTCGTGACCAGCTGAAGGAAAATGCGAAATCTCAGCAGTCCTTCTCAGGCAATGCGAATGATAAATGGTCTTCGGATATGGATATGAAGGATGCCATTCTCTTTGGGAACGAACTAGCCGCGACTTATCTTGACGGCTATAACGGCGTACAATAGCGCGACTGATTTTGGGGATACCGTTTTGCAGCGGTATTCTCGTTGTTTTTTAGCAAAAGGAGGGAGAAGTGTTTACGGAGTTTGGAGTACTGAATTTCTGGACCTATGTCGTCGGCGCGTTTTTCATCGTGCTGGTTCCCGGTCCGAATACCCTGTTTGTGCTGAAAACAGGGATTGGTCATGGGGTTAAAAAAGGTTACCTCGCGGCTACCGGTGTGTTCATCGGCGATGCCGTTCTGATGTTTCTGGCCTGGGCTGGCGTCGCCGCACTGATCCAGACCACACCCGTTCTGTTCAATATTGTTCGCTACCTTGGCGCGTTCTATCTTCTGTGGCTCGGCGGGAAAATGCTGTGGTCGGTAATTACTCATAAGAGCAACGCGCACGAGGGCGGTACCGAACCGGCAAGCATGATCATGAAACGCTCGCTGGTGTTGAGCCTGACGAATCCAAAGGCGATTCTCTTTTACGTTTCGTTCTTCGTGCAGTTTATTGATGTACGCGCGGAAAACACCGGCACCTCATTCCTGATCCTTGCCACCACGCTGGAATTGATTAGCTTTATGTATATGAGCTTCCTGATCTTCTCCGGGGCATTTGTCACTCGTTACCTTAAAACGAAAAAGAAACTGGCAAAGCTGGGGAACGGGCTGATTGGCCTGCTGTTCGTGGGGTTTGCGGCAAGGCTGGCGTCGCTGCATTGATTTTGTTAAAGGCTCCTGAGGGAGCCTTTTTTAATATCAGAACACTTTCTTATAAGGTCGTACCGTTACCTTTGCGTAAACGCCGGCGGCAACATAGGGGTCGGCTTCTGCCCAGGCGTTGGCGGCTTCGAGAGACTCGAACTCGGCAATCACCGTTGATCCTGCAAAACCCGCAGCGCCGGGATCGTTGCTGTCGACGGCAGGCATCGGACCTGCGGTAACCAATCTGCCTTCATCCTGCAAAAGCTGCAGGCGCGCCAGGTGGGCAGGGCGCACGGAGAGACGTTTTTCCAGGGAATCAGCGACATCTTCGGAATAAATCACGTAAAGCACGGTGAAGCTCCTTAACCGTTAAAAGTGTCGTTTACGTTATGTGAAAGCTGAAATGTCTGCAATGTAAAGATAGAAACAATGTTAATACCCTGATCTGGATGCGCCTTTTTTAGCCTCTCTTGCGCTTAAATTGCGTCAGAACAAAGTGTCTTATTGAATATGATTGCTATTTGCATTTAAAATCACAGTTCGGTTTTTTAACGTTGATGATTATGACTTCGATGACCCTGGATTTACCTCGCCGCTTTCCATGGCCGACACTGCTGTCAGTCGTTATTCACGGTGCTGTCGTGGCAGGTCTGCTCTATACTTCGGTTCATCAGGTTATTGAAATGCCAGCGCCCGCGCAGCCAATTTCTGTGACCATGGTATCGCCCGCAGATCTTGAACCGCCGCAGGTTACGCCTCCACCGCCAGAGCCGGTTGCTGAACCCGAGCCAGAGCCAGAACCGATTCCGGAGCCACCTAAAGAAGCCCCGGTAGTGATCCACAAACCGGAGCCGAAGCCAAAACCTAAGCCGAAGCCAAAACCGGTGAAGAAGGTCGAGGAACGCCCGAAACGTGAAGAACGTCCGGTAGAGCCTCGCGCGACGCAGCCTGTCGAGAATGCTGCGCCATCACGTCCGGTAATGAATAATTCTCCGACGGCCGCTAAGCCGACGGTTACGGCTCCTGCCGGTCCGCGCGCTCTGAGTCGTAACCAGCCGCAGTATCCGTCACGAGCCCAGGCACTGCGTATTGAAGGACGAGTACGTGTGAAGTTTGACGTTACGTCGGACGGTCGCGTTGAGAACGTTGAAATTCTGTCTGCCCAGCCTTCTAATATGTTTGAGCGCGACGTGAAATCGGCGATGCGCAAATGGCGTTATGAACCCGGAAAGCCCGGTCGCGGATTGATTGTGAACATTGTCTTCCGCCTGAACGGCGGGGCACAGATGGAATAAAAAAAGCCTCCGAAAGGAGGCTTTTTTTTGCCTGACGATCAGGCTTTAGGGAACTGCCGAGGTTTACCCTCGTTGTCGACCGCCACGTAAATAAACAGCGCTTCTGTAGCTTTGTAACGCTGTCCAATCGGTTCGGATGAAACCTTCTTCACCCACACTTCGATATTGATGGAGATTGACGTGTTGCCGCGTTTAACGCATCGCGCATAGCAGCACACCACATCACCCACGGCCACCGGACGCAGGAAGGTCATACCGTCTACCCGGACCGTCACCACTCTCCCGTGCGCAATCTCTTTTGCCAGGATTGCGCCTCCCATATCCATTTGCGACATTAACCAGCCGCCAAAAATATCGCCGTTGGCATTCGTATCCGCAGGCATTGCCAGCGTGCGTAAAACCAGTTCGCCCTGAGGGGCGTCGTTTATTGTCATTGTTTTTAACTCGTAACTGAAGACTTCAGGCGGGATGCTACTATGAATCGTGGCTATAGAGAATAGGGTATAGCGCCCGCACAGCGGGCGCTTGAGGGTTAGAAGGAAAGGGTTACGCCTGCATAGTATGCGCGGCCGGGTTCGTTGTAGGTCGATGCGCCGTCATTTTCTCGGTAGATCTGCTTATCAAACAGGTTGCTAATCCCGGCGTTCAGGCGCAGTTTTTTAGTGAGCTGATATTGGCTGCCAATCCCGACGATGGAATACGCGCCGATCTCTTTATCTGACATGGCGCCTTTCTCATTGCGAATTTCAGCATTTTCACGCGGCTTCTGGCGTCCGTACATTGTCCAGCTGACGTTCGCTGAAAGCTTGCTGTTAACCTCCCAGTCGAGCATCGTGTTGACGGTATATTTGGGGATAATCGACAGCGGGTTGCCGGTGTCTTTATTTTCAGACTGGATCATATATGTCGCATTGGTACGCCAGGTAAGCGCGTCGCGGATAACCGGTACGGTCAGATTCCCTTCCAGCCCCTCAACCACGGCTTTTCCGCCATTCTCCCACTGGAGAATATTCACGCCGCTGCTCGTCTGGCCCAGTACGTCAGTGCCTGAAACGATCTTGTTCTTGTAATCATTTCGGAACCAGGTGATGCCTGCCTCGTATCCTTCCAGCGCAAAGGCCAGGCCAATCTCTTTGTTAACGCTGATTTCAGGATCCAAATCCGGATTACCTAGCAGGTAACAGCTTCCCTCGCTAACGTTCGTCGGACAGCCGTTGCCGCGGGTCGAAAGTAAATACCCTTCGCTTGACTGGTAAAGGTTAGGCGCTTTAAACACCCGGGCGATGCCCGCCTTAACCTTGAACATTTCGCCGAGATCCTGGGAAACGTTCAGGCTGGGGCTCCAGTTGCTGCCGAATGCGTTGTGATAATCAAAGCGGATCCCGGGAATGAGGTTGGTGCCCTGGCGCGCTTCAATATTGTCCTCAAGATAGATGCCGGTGAGGTCAGCGCTGTTTTTGCTGTTGCGCTCGGACGCCGTGCCTGGAACGCCGTTAATCACTTCCCCGGAGACGTTTGTCGCCTGCATGGAGGCAGGGTCATTAAGCTCATCGCGGTTCCACTCTGCTCCGACCGTCAGAGTCTGTTCAACCAGCCAGAACAGCGGAATGTTCAGCTCTCCGGTTGTACGGTATGACTCGAGCCGGCTGGTGTTGTACTTGTCGCTATTGATCATCCCCTCAACTTTGCCCGTTGAGCCTTCCTCCAGGCGGGTATTATTGGTCTTCTCATAATAGACGCCGACCTTTGACTGGCCCCAGTCCCAGATCCCGTTGTGGGTCAGGCCATAGCTCTGGCGGTACATGCGGTTGGTTTCGTGCCCATACAGGGACGAGACGACGCCATTGGGGCTAAGGTTGCCGTTGCTGTACTGGGTATCGCCTGCATAGATGTTGCCCTGGCGGCTGTAGCCGTAATCAAAATCGATAATCTGCAGCGGTGTGAGTTTCCAGGAGAGCAGGGCGTTGATGTCTTTATTGCGTACGCCTTCGCGCCCGGCGGCATAGGAGCCATTTTGTGCCGTGTTGATATCCTGAGCGTCCGCGTCGGTTTTATTGATGTTCCCGTACAGGCGCATGGTCAGCGCATCGCCTGCTAACGGCCCGTTGATATCAAAATTTGCGCGCCTGGTCGCCCCCTCTTTGTCATTTTCGGGCTGATTGGTGTAAAGGGAGAGCGAGCCGTGCCAGTCTGTGGTCGGGCGTTTAGTAATAATGTTGACGACGCCCCCGGCAGCGCCCGAACCATAGCGGGCGGCTGCAGGCCCACGAAGCACCTCAATGCGCTCGACCATTTCTGGCGGTACCCAGTTCGTATCACCGCGGCTATCGCGCTCGCCGCGCCAGCTGTAGCGTACCGAGTTGCGGGAGGTTACCGGAACACCGTCAATCAGAATCAGGGTATTCTCCGGTCCCATGCCGCGAATGTCTATCTGACGGTTATTACCACGGCTGCCCGTCGCGCTGTTACCGGTGAGGTTAACCCCGGGCATTTTGCGAATAATTTCTGACAGGTCGTTAACCAGTGGATCTTTCTCAATGTCCTTTGCCGTGATGATGGAAACCCCGGGCTGTTGCTTCAGCGCTTCTTCGGCAGTCGCCTGAACGACCATGGTTTCACCCTCGGCGAGGGTATCATCTGCTGCGTGCGCGCCATGGCTTAATGCCGTAAGAATGGCCAACGTAAGTGAAGCGGGGGCAAATCTTATTATATTGTTCATCAACTCATTTCCATTTGTTAAAAATGCGATGAAGAATATTAATGATAGTGATTCTCATTACAATAAAGTGACAGCAATCTCCACAAAATCTTCATGATTCAGACATTGTTGAAGAAGACGGTTTAGATTGTGAAAGGAAAGAGGAGAAGGCCAGACCGTGCCGCGATCTGGCCAGGAACATCAGTTTTTATCGTCCTGAGGCATGTGTCGGTAGATATAGACGCCACTTAACAGCGTGAAGATAAGCGTCAGCGCCGTGAGACCGAAGACTTTAAAATTGACCCAAATATTCTGCGGCAGCCAGAAAGCGATGTAGATATTGGCCAGGCCACAGAGGATAAAGAACACAGCCCAGGCGATATTCAGACGGGACCAGACCTCCTGCGGCAGCGTCAGCTCTTTACCCAGCATGCGCTGGATCAGCGGCTTTTTCATCACCCACTGGCTGATCAGCAATGCGCCCGCAAACAGCGCATAAATCACCGTGACCTTCCACTTGATGAACTCATCGTTGTGGAAAAACAACGTCAGGCCACCAAAGACGGCGACCATAAGGAACGTGATCAGCGCCATTTTTTCAACTTTGCGATAACGAACCCAGCTGTAGATCAGCACGATGGCGGTAGCGATAATCAGCGCCGTCGTTCCGGCATAAATGTCATACAGCTTGTAAAACGCGAAAAAGACGACCAGCGGTAAAAAATCAAGAAACTGCTTCATTCTGCGATCCCAGTTACTGACGAATTAACATATACAGGCGGAACAAGTAGACCAGCAGAACTGCTGAAATCAGGTTGCTCAGCGTATTGGCAACGACCGCGCCGACGTTTGGCGTTAATACAGCGAAATTCGGTGCAAATAACAGCAGCAGCGTTTTGGCAAGAAGCCAGCCGATAACGGCCGGTGCCACCAGACGCATATTCGCCCACGCCAGCCTCATGCTGCTGCGCATGGCGGTAAAAATACCCATTTTGTCCTGCACAACCATGATTGGGGCGAAAGAGAGCACGATGGCCAGTAACACGCCCGGTACCACGACCAGCATAATCCCCATCTGAACCAGCAGAGTGGTCAGGAAGATGAGGATAAACAGTTTGGGTAAGACGGGGGCGCTGGCACCAATCGCACGAAGAGCACTGATACGTTGTCCTGCTGAAACCAGCTGAATCATCAGCAGGACACCGCCCGCCAGAACCGCATTCCCGATCAGACCCGAAAACGTGGACGCAGCGGATGCCCGCAACAGGATTTGCTGCTGCTCCGGCGTCATGTTCTGCACAAGGTCAAACAAACCTACGCTGCCTGCAAGATGATCCCCCTGGCTCAGGCTGGCTATCTGTTCATCACTGGGTGAGAACGCATGACCCAGCACCACCGTAATAAAGGCGCACAACAACGCGATCAGTAAAAAGGTAATGAACTGATTGCGGAAAAAATTTCCCGTGTCACGGTAGACAGACTTCGCCGTGATAGACATGCACTCTCCTTGAGTATTGCAGGTGTTAATTAGCCGGCAATTGTACACCGGATAGGACGCTGGTGGCAGCATCAAGGCTTGTATGGAAAAGCATATCTTTGTAAAGCAGGAGTAATCCAGCAATTCATGAGCGCATCAAGATTCGCGTTGAGTCAACGTTCGTAAAAATTAATCTGGATCAATAAATGTTAAGTTACTGGTTTTAATGTGATCCAGGTTAGATCACTTATTACTTATTTGTAGGTATATTCACCTCCGCTATTAAAACCACAACGATGGAGCGGATATGAAAAAATTAGCGGTGGCAGCCCTTGTCTTAAGCAGTCTCTCTGGCGGCGCGTACGCGCATGAAGCAGGCGAATTCTTTATTCGTGCCGGTTCGGCAACGGCGCGTCCAACGGAAGGCTCAGACAGCGTGCTGGGAATGGGCGGTTTTAACGTCAGCAACAATACCCAGCTGGGCTTGACTTTCACCTACATGGCAACGGATAACGTTGGCGTCGAGCTTCTTGCGGCCACGCCTTTCCGTCACCGCGTTGGCTTAGGGCCGACCGGAGACATCGCCACGGTGCACCATTTACCGCCAACGCTGATGGCGCAGTGGTACTTTGGTGATTCCAGCAGCAAGGTCCGCCCGTATATTGGCGCAGGCGTGAACTACACAACCTTCTTTGATGAGAAATTTAACGATACCGGCAAGGCTGCCGGGCTGTCTGACCTCAGCCTGAAGGACTCATGGGGCGTGGCGGGACAGGCCGGGGTGGATTATCTGATTAACCGCGACTGGTTAATCAACGCCTCGGTCTGGTATATGGATATCGACACTGACGTCCGCTTTAAGGCGGGCGGCGAGCAGCAGAGCATTAGCACTCGCCTGGATCCGTGGGTATTTATGTTCTCGGCGGGTTATCGTTTCTAATCAGAAAGATTCAGCTGGCCGCATTGCGGCCAGTTTTCATTCAGAACGAGGGAAAAACAGGTCTTTCATCCAGCTTTGCGCAGTGCCTGAGCTGCGATTCGCCATCATATAAGTAGCTGAAGGCATCGCTTGAAATAGAATGGAACAAAATATCACCGTTCGCGAACGGAATGATTTCCGTATCTCCGGAACGCTTGTGTCCTGCGCCGGTTTCAAAATTACCGCGCCATTTTTCCTGAGTATGTCCATATACGTGCAGGATAACTTCCACCAGCCCTCTGTCAGGGCAGTTCAATCGTAGAAGCGTTGAAGAGAAATTCAGAGACGAAGCGTGAAGCGGAACCAAAAGTATAAAGCACAGCAAAACTCTAAAAAACATTAACCCAACAAAACCTTACTCAAACCAGACGTGAGATTTTACTTAGGTAAAAAAAAGATGCTTTGCCGTGGATCAATAACACATATTTTTCAAGAAGATGGCCGCTTTAGCTGAAGCCAGCGCCTGATAATCCAACGATATATCCCTGTTAGCCTGATAATTACGGTATGGTGGTTCTTCAATACATCTGGATGGAGGGGATATCCCCAACATTAAATTTGAGTGTCCGGTATGTGCGGGAAAACATTTTCATTTCACCCGTTTTAGCACAACACATAACCAACCTCATGGTGCAGTTTGCTCAGTCTGCGGAACGCGGCTCACCACACATTCTTGCCTCCCGAAACTAAAGCGACGACGGTGGCTGAAGCCAGTGATTTAAATTAAAGGCCTCCCCAGAGGCCTTTTTTGATCGCGGCGTTACTTTTGAATCAAATACCGAATGGTGGGGCCATCCTGCTGTATATCGAGCACGGTGTAACCGTGGTTTTTAGCATCCAGCGGAATGTTATTAATGGACTGCGGACAGTCGCTCACCACTTCCAGTATTTCACCTTTTTTCAGCTGCGGTAGCGCTTCAAGGGTGGCAACGGCCGGATAAGGGCAGGGTTCACCCACCATATCAAGCCGGTAATCAGGCACAATCTCTTTCATGCAGCGTTCTCCTGCGTTTCAGTTTTAACAGCGGCACGGCGAAAGAAGCGTTTCTCCTGCGCAACTACCAGTAAAAAGGCGATCAGTAAAAGGGCATAGGTCACCATGTGGCCGCCAAGTGGTCCAAAGGTGTTAAGCAGGTTGACCTTGTCCCAGTTCGTGGCCAGGACGGGAGACAAGTCATCCCAGTAGTACGCCAGGATCGTAGAGCCAATTACATTCCCCAGACCTACCCACCAGTAATGTACCTGGCCTTCAACGGCGCGATACATCCAGCCGGTTTCACATCCGCCTGCCAGCACAATGCCAAAGCCGAACAGCAGCCCACCGATTACGGCATTCGGGCCGGCCCACATGATTTTCGGTTCCACGCCAAGCTGCACGTAGCTGAAGATACCGATTGCGCTGACGGCCATCCCGGCAATAATGGCTTTTGCCATCATGGTGCGCCCGGTGATCCACATGTCGCGAAACGCTGAGGTAAAGCAAATCTGTGCACGTTCGATCAGCAGACCGAAGCCTACGCCAAATAACATCGCAAGGCCCAGCTTGGGTTGGTTGAGCGCGGTGCAAATAGCCCAGGCAACCATGGCGAAAAAGACCAGCATACCCAGCCGGAAGCGGCGGCGCGCCTGCGCAGGTTTCTGCGTTAAGGGCGATGCGGCGCTGACTTTGGTCATTTTTACCGGAATACGGAAAAACGGCAGCAGCGTGAATTTTGCGCCGAAGTAAGAGCCAATCGCGGTTGCGACGGCAAAGAACCAGGCGTGAAGAGAAAACTGCGGAATGCCGGTAAAGAAGGCGGCAAGGTTACAGCCCATAGCCAGACGTGCGCCAAATCCGGCGATGATCCCACCGACAACCGCCTGCAAAATACGAACACGGCTTTTCGGCATTCTCAACTTAACGTTGTTTGCCCACAGCGCCGCCGCGAAGCACCCGCCAAACATACCGATAATCATCATCCCGTCGATTCGCGTCAGCGGCGTGCCGTCCAGATGAATCAGTTTGAAATATCCCCACTCTTCGGCGTGCACGCCCGCCAGCTGCAGCAGCTGCCCGCCCCAGCGGGTAAATTCGCCGGTGACGGCCCAGAAGGTGCCGGTAATTCCGAAATAATAAGTAGATAAAATGCCCGCCGCGATAACGGCCGGAACAGGTGACCAGAACTTAACCAGGTAAGTCTGCTTGAAGTGATGCCATGACATGTGTAAGCCTCTGAACTCAGAAGGTATCAACAGAAAGAAACCGAATCATACGCTTACGTCAGAGTTTGAAAAGCCAGTCACGCCGAGAATATCGATGCGATCAATTTTCACATAACCCTTAAGGAGGGGAAGAAGAAACCGTCTGGCAGAAGCGCCAGACGGGCTATAGCATCAGGCCTTACGGGTTGCCGCTTTCATCTCGGTCACGAATGTTTTCAGCTCAGGCAGCATCTGCTCTGGTTTATCCACGTTCTTTTCGATGATTTTCACAATTGCGGAACCGGAAATGGCGCCGGCTGCCTTCGCATCAATTGCCGCAGTAACCTGCTCCGGAGAAGAGATACCGAAGCCCTGCAGAGGCGGCGCCGCGTGATACTCGGCCAGTTTTTCCACCAGATGGTGCAGCGGCATCGCAGCTTTATTCTCTGCGCCGGTCACACCTGCACGGGAGAGCAGGTAGGTATACCCGCGACCATAGGAGGCAATCTGGCGCAGCAGTTCGTCATCGGCGTTTGGCGGGCAGATGAAAATCGGCGCGACGTTATGGCGCATCGCAGCCTGACGGAAAGGCGCTGACTCCTCAACAGGTACGTCGGCCACCAGCACGGAGTCGACGCCCACGCGTGCGCACTCGGCATAAAACTCATCGATGCCACGGCTAAACACCAGGTTGGCATACATCAGCAGGCCAATCGGAATGGTCGGGTGCTTCTGACGAATGGTCGCCAGCATTTCGAAACACTGTGTAGGCGTAACGCCTGCAGCGAACGCGCGCAGCGTCGCGTTCTGGATAGTCGGACCATCGGCCAGCGGATCGGAGAACGGGATACCCAGCTCCAGCGCATCGGCACCCGCTTCAATCAGGGTATCGATAATTTTCAGCGACTGCGCCGGGCCCGGATCGCCCAGGGTTACGAAGGGAACGAACGCGCCTTCCTGGCGAGCCTTCAGCTGTGCAAATGCATTATCGTAGCGTTCCATCAGATTTCCCCTCGTGCTTTCAGAATATCGTGAACGGTGAAGATATCTTTGTCACCGCGGCCGGAAAGGTTCACCACCAGCAGCTGTTCTTTTTCCGGGTTCTCTTTAATCATTTTCAGCGCATGCGCCAGAGCGTGTGAAGACTCCAGCGCCGGGATAATCCCTTCGTTGCGGCACAGGGTTTTAAAGGCTTCCAGCGCTTCATCATCGGTAATGGAAACATACTCCGCACGACCGGTGCTGTTCAGGTACGCATGCTGCGGCCCCACTGACGGGAAATCCAGACCGGCAGAAATGGAGTAAGATTCCTCAATCTGGCCTTCATCAGTCTGCATCATCGGGGATTTCATACCGAAATAAATCCCCACGCGGCCATGCTTCAGCGGCGCACCGTGCTCGCCGGATTCAATCCCGTGACCGGCAGGCTCAACGCCAATCAATCCGACGCGGGTATCGTCGATGAAGTCTGCAAACATGCCGATGGCGTTAGATCCGCCGCCGACGCAGGCGATCACCGCATCCGGCAGGCGCCCCTCTTTTTCAAGGATCTGCGCTTTTGTCTCTTCGCCGATCATGCGCTGGAATTCACGCACGATGGTCGGGAAGGGGTGCGGTCCTGCGGCTGTACCGAGCATATAGTGCGCGGTGTCGTAGCTGCCGGACCAGTCGCGCAGCGCTTCGTTACAGGCATCCTTCAGCGTCGCGGAGCCGCTGTGTACCGGGATCACTTCGGCACCCATCAGGCGCATACGGAACACGTTCGGGGACTGACGCTCAACGTCTTTCGCTCCCATGTAGATGCGGCATTTCAGGCCGAGCAGGGCGCTGGCAAGGGCTGACGCCACGCCGTGCTGTCCGGCACCGGTCTCAGCGATAATTTCGGTCTTGCCCATGCGTTTGGCGAGCAGCGCCTGCCCCAGCACCTGGTTGGTTTTGTGCGCGCCGCCGTGAAGGAGATCTTCACGCTTGAGGTACAGCGTGGTTTTTGTGCCTTCCGTCAGGTTCCGGCACTTGGTTAACGCGGTAGGGCGGCCCGCGTAGTTTTTTAGCAGGTCGGTAAATTCAGCCTGAAACGCCGGGTCTTTCTGCGCGCTCACAAACGCTTCTTCCAGCTGGCGCAGGGCAGGCATCAGGATCTGCGGAACGTACATTCCGCCGAACTCGCCAAAGTAGGGGTTTAATAATGTCGTCATCTTCTCTTCCTTAATATGCACGCAGAGTTTTAAATACCGAGGCCAGCTTGCTGGCATCTTTAATACCCGGTTCTGACTCTACGCCTGAATTGAAATCGAGGCCTGCGCAGCCGGTTTTGGCAGCTTCTACGCAGTTATCCGGGCTTAGCCCGCCCGCCAGCAGGACGTTGCCGAGCTTTTCGCCGTTCAGCAATGACCAGTCAAAACGCTGACCAGTGCCGCCCTGACCGTTGTCGAGCACGTATTTATCAACATGATTCAGGTTGCGTGCTGGCAACATGTCGCCGACGCTCTGCGCTTTCCAGATTTGCACCTGAGGTGCCAGCGACGCGCGCAGTGAATCAATGTAAGCCTGGTCTTCATCACCGTGCAGCTGCACCGCGCTCAGGGACAACCTTTCGGCTTTCGCCGCCACGTCGGCGATCTCCGCGTTACGGAACACGCCCACATAGCTAAGCGGCGCGGCCGCCATCACCTTGCGCGCCTGCTCTTCGCTTACTGCGCGAGGGGAAGAGTCCACAAAGATCAGCCCGCCGTAAATCGCCCCGGCTTCGTATGCGGCCTGCGCATCCTGTTCGCGGGTTAAGCCGCAGACTTTGTTTTCACCCAGCAGCACGCGGCGCACCGCGGCGTTGAGATCGTCATGCTCCATCATGGCAGAGCCAATCAGAAAACCGTTGGCAAAGTGGCTCAGCTCGCGCACGTTGGCATAGCTGTTAATCCCGGATTCGCTGATCACCGTGACGCCCGATCCCAGACGCGGCGCCAGCTGACGGGTGCGGTTCAGGTCAATCGACAGGTCGCGTAGATCGCGGTTGTTGATGCCAACCACTTTGGCCTTCAGCGCAATGGCGCGTTCCAGCTCTTCTTCGTTGCTCACTTCGGTCAACACGCCCATATTCAGGCTGTGCGCTACGGCAGAGAGCTGGCGATACTGTTCGTCGTCTAGTACTGAGAGCATCAGCAGGCAGGCGTCGGCCTGGTAGAATCGCGCCAGCCAAATCTGGTATGGGTCGATAATAAAGTCTTTGCACAGGATCGGCTGCGGCGCGATGCCGCTGACGATGGGCAGGAAATCGAAGCTGCCCTGAAAATATTTTTCATCCGTCAGCACGGAGATGGCCGACGCATGGTGCTTGTAAATTCCCGCTATACGCGCCGGGTCGAAATCGTCACGGATCACACCTTTTGACGGGGAGGCCTTTTTGCACTCAAGAATAAATGCGGTGCGCGCGCCCTGCAGGGCATCGTAAAAACGACGCTGGCTTGGGACGACCTCATTCTGGAAACTGGCAAGCGGCTGTTGCTGCTTGCGTGCTTCTACCCAGATGGCCTTATCGGCAACGATTTTCGCTAAAACGGTCTGCATTCTTTACCCTCTTGCCGCAAGTGCGGTAACGCGATCGTAAGCTGCGCCGGAGCGCAGTACGTCCAGAACTTTTTGGGCGTTGGCCTTCAGGTCTTCCTCACCGTGCAAACGCATCAGCATCGCGACGTTGGCAGCAACGGCGGCCTCGTGGGCGACCTCACCTTTACCTTGTAATAAGCGCGTGAGAATGTCACGGTTTTCTTCAGGCGTACCGCCGGCCAGCGCCTCCTGATGGTACGGCGCCAGGCCGAAGTCAGAGGCCTCGAGCTGGTAGCTCTGAATTTCGCCGTCGCGCAGTTCAGCAACCAGCGTAGGCGCATGGAGAGACACTTCATCCATCCCCCCGCTGTGGACCACCGCGGCACGTTGATAACCCAGAACGCGAAGGGTCTCCGCAATCGGCAGCACCAGCTCAGGGCTGTAGACGCCAATCAACGCCAGCGGCGGATGAGCCGGGTTAATCAACGGGCCGAGGACGTTAAACAGCGTGCGGGTCTTGAGCTGCTGGCGAACCGGCATCGCATGGCGAAAACCGGTGTGATACTTCGGTGCAAACAGGAAGCATACGCCCAGGTCGTCCAGCGCTTCACGGGAGCGTTCGGCCTGCATGTCCAGATTAATACCGAAAGCCGCCAGTAAATCGGACGATCCAGAACGGCTGGATACGCTGCGGTTACCGTGCTTCGCCACTTTCAGGCCACACGCTGCCGCGACAAAGGCGCTGGCGGTAGAGATATTAATACTGTTGCTGCCGTCTCCCCCCGTGCCGACGATATCCGCAAACTGATAGTCGGGACGAGGGAACGGGGCGGCATTTTCCAGCAGAGCCGTGGCGGCGCCGGCAATTTCCTGCGGGCTCTCGCCGCGCACCTTCATGCTTACCAGCGCGGCGGCGAGTTGTTCAGGCTTCAGCTCGCCGCGAACGACGGCGGAGAAAAGCTGGTGGCTCTCCTGCTGGGTCAGGGTGTGTGCCTGATACAGCTTTTCCAGAATCGGCTGCAGGGTGTTGGTCTGCTCCAGTTTCAGTAACGCCCAGTCGAGCGTCTGCTCCAGCAGGCGCGCGCCGTTTGAGGTCAAAATTGATTCCGGGTGGAACTGCAGGCCGCAAACGCGATCGACATCGTGACGAACTGCCATCACCATTCCCTCAAACGAGGCGTTGATGGTCAGGCCGGCCGGAATGTTACTGCCCACCAGCGAGTGGTAACGGGCGACCGGAAGGGGATTCGGCAGCCCGGCAAACATCGCCTGGCCGTCGTGTTCAATGCTGGACGCTTTACCGTGCAGGATCTCCCCCGCCTGACCCACGTAGCCGCCATAGGCTTCCACAATGGCCTGGTGCCCAAGGCAAATACCGATAATCGGCAGCTTGCCGCGCATACGGGTTAAGAGCTCTGGCATACAGCCCGCTTCGCTCGGCGCGCCGGGCCCTGGGGATAGCATCAGCACCGGGTTTTGCATGGTGCCCAGACGTTCAATCAGCGTCTGCGCCGGAACATGGTTACGGTAAATAACGACGTTGTGGCCATTCGCACGCAGCTGATCTGCCAGGTTGTACGTGAAGGAGTCGATATTATCGAGCAGCAGAATGTCAGCCATCAGAAAATCTCCTGTGCATGGTGTGCGGTAGCAATGGCGCGAAGTACCGCGCGCGCTTTACTGCGTGTTTCGTCAGCTTCAGACTGGGGCACTGAATCAAGAACAATTCCTGCGCCTGCCTGCACGGTGGCAATACCGTCTTCAACGTACGCGGAGCGGATCACGATGCAGGTATCCAGATCACCGTGCGCGGTGAAATAGCCCACGGCCCCACCGTAGCTGCCGCGACGACGGCCCTCGGCTTCAGCGATCAACTGCATAGCGCGCACTTTCGGCGCGCCGCTCAGGGTGCCCATATTCATGCAGGCGCGATAGGCGTGCAGCACGTCGAGGTCGTGACGCAGTTCACCGACCACGCGCGAAACCAGGTGCATCACGAACGAGTAACGGTCAACTTTGGTCAGATCCGCCACGTAGCGGCTGCCGGGAGTGCAAATACGCGCCAGATCGTTACGCGCCAGGTCTACCAGCATCAGGTGTTCTGAAAGCTCTTTATGGTCGGTACGCATCTCCAGCTCGATGCGGCTGTCGAGGTCGCGATCAAGTGAACCATCGGCACGGCGGCCGCGCGGACGGGTTCCGGCAATCGGGTAGATCTCAATCTGGCGGCTGGTGGCGTCGTACTTCAGGGAGCTTTCCGGTGACGCGCCAAACAGCGTGAAGTCGTTGTCCTGCATGAAGAACATATAGGGGCTTGGGTTGCTTTTCTTCAGCACGTCATAGGCGGCCAGCGGCGACGGGCAGGGCAGGGAGAAGCGACGGGACGGTACCACCTGGAAAATTTCACCGGCGCGGATCGCCTTTTGCATTTGACGAACGACGGCACCGTACCGATCGTCAGTCTGGTTCACGTCGCAGGCCATTTTCTCAATGCGCTGTACCGGCAGCGCAGGCGGTTCTTCCGTCATTTGCTGTTGTAATTGCGCGATGCGCTGCTCAAGGCGGTTCTTTTCACCGGCAGACGGCGTGAACAGGCTCGCCTGGACGCGGGTGTATTTTTTCTGATGGTCGATCACCAGCAGGGTTTCGGCCAGGTAGAAGCAGTAATCCGGGCAGCGGTTGCCCTGTTCGGTTTCAGGTAAATCTTCGAAACCGGCGACCAGATCGTAAGCAAACAGCCCGCCAAAGAACATGGCTTCACGTTCATCTTCAGGCACAGAGACCAGATTTTGCAGCAGGCGGAAGGCATCAAAAACAGACAGTGAACAAAGACGCGCGTCTTCGTCTAACAGCTGGCTGACCGGCGGAAAATGAAGGACGCGCATTTCCGGGTGACGTTCGTTGTCGATGCCAGACGGCAGGGCGGCATCCAGCAGAGGCAGCAGGGAGGCGCCATTGTCCGACAGCGCTTTGATGGTAACGGTGTCGCCTAATGCGGTAATGCGCAGCGCGCTGTCGACGAGCAGCAGGCTCTTAAGATCGTCCTTGCTGTCGATATCCGCAGATTCCAGCAGCAGGGTTGCCGGACGTGCACCGCACACCTGATGAAACAGCGCAGTTGGGTTGTGGCGATAGGCCGCCTCGCAGGTAAGCAGTTCGAGGTGTGGTTTGGCTGTTTGCATGATGTTGTTCTCATATTTTGTTCAAAAAAAAGCCCGCTTCGGAGCGGGCTGGGTATCTGTTTGCGTTTCGCAGACGAGTGACACTGCCCGTTAATCAGGAAGTGCGCCACCAACCGTGCAGAGCAAAATATGCAGTCATTTTCAGATACCTTTCTCGTGTGAACTTGCGTACTAGTTAACTAGTTCGATGGCGTGTTGTCAACCCTTGATTTCAGAATTTCGCGGCAAGTCGTTATCATAGGGTCTTTGCGTTGTCTCCAACCTGTAACGGGAAGTGCTTTGAGCGATACCACCTACGCCATAATTTACGATTTACACAGCCATACTCAGGCTTCTGATGGTCTGCTTACGCCCGAAGCGTTGGTTCATCGCGCCGTTGAAATGCGTGTTGGCACGCTGGCAATAACCGATCACGATACGACTGACGCCATTCCGGCCGCGCGCGCTGAAATTGCCCGCAGCGGACTGGCGCTGAATCTGGTCTCCGGCGTGGAAATCTCAACGCTTTGGGAAAACCATGAAATTCATATTGTTGGTCTGAACATCGATATAGAACATCCGGCAATGTGTGCCTTTTTGCAAGAGCAAAAAACGCGACGCAACCATCGCGCAGAGATGATTGGCGAGCGCCTGGAAAAGGCGAATATTCCGGGCGCGCTGGAAGGCGCGCGCAGTATGGCAAACTGTGGGGCGGTGACCCGCGGTCACTTTGCGCGTTTTCTGGTTGAGGCGGGAAAAGCCACGACCATGGCGGATGTCTTCAAAAAGTACCTGGCACGCGGGAAAACAGGATACGTTCCGCCACAGTGGTGTACAATAAAACAAGCTATTGATGTCATTCATCATTCTGGCGGAAAGGCTGTGCTGGCCCATCCTGGGCGGTATAATCTTTCTGCTAAATGGCTGAAAAGACTGCTGGCACACTTTGCCGAATGCGGCGGTGAAGCGATGGAAGTCGCTCAGTGTCAGCAGGCTCCCAATGAGCGTGCGCAGCTTGCGGCCTACGCCCGTCAGTTTGGCCTGCTTGGGTCGCAGGGGTCGGATTTCCATCTTCCCTGCGCGTGGATTGAACTGGGGCGCAAGCTCTGGTTGCCCGCTGGCGTTGAGCCTGTCTGGCAACTCTGGGAACAGCCACAGCACATTGAAGAGAGGGAAGTATGAGTCAGTTTTTTTATATCCATCCGGATAACCCACAGGCGCGTTTGATCAACCAGGCCGTGGAGATCGTCCGTAAGGGCGGCGTTATCGTCTACCCAACCGATTCCGGCTACGCGCTGGGCTGCAAAATTGAAGACAAAGGGGCGATGGAGCGTATCTGCCGCATTCGCCAGCTGCCGGACGGCCACAACTTTACCCTGATGTGCCGCGACCTTTCCGAGCTGTCGACCTATGCTTACGTCGACAACGTCGCATTTCGCCTGATTAAGAACAACACGCCCGGCAACTACACCTTCATTCTGAAAGGGACGAAAGAAGTGCCGCGACGTTTGCTGCAAGAAAAACGTAAAACAATCGGTATGCGCGTGCCGTCGAACCCGATTGCGCAAGCGCTGCTGGAAACCCTCGGCGAACCAATGCTCTCTACCTCACTGATGCTGCCGGGCAGCGAGTTTACTGAATCCGATCCGGAAGAGATTAAAGATCGTCTGGAGAAGGTGGTTGAGCTGATCATTCACGGCGGTTACCTTGGCCAGCAGCCGACGACAGTCGTCGACCTGACCGAAGACGCGCCGGAAGTGATTCGTGAAGGCGTGGGCGATGTTAAGCCTTTCTTGTAAAGGTGTAAGCAGCTATACTACGCGGCCATCAAAACACGGCTCAGCCCTGTTTTGACCTGATTCGACGCCTGTGAAGGCGACACCTGAGGAAGCTCAATGAGCGAGAAGTTACAGAAAGTGCTGGCGCGCGCCGGCCACGGTTCACGCCGTGAAATCGAAGCCATTATTGAAGCGGGCCGCGTGAGTGTGGACGGTAAAATCGCCACGCTGGGTGACCGCGTTGAAATCGTGCCGGGGCTGAAAATCCGTATTGACGGGCATCTCATCTCCGTAAAAGAGTCCGCTGAACAGATCTGTCGCGTGCTGGCTTACTACAAGCCGGAAGGCGAGCTGTGTACCCGCAATGACCCTGAAGGTCGCCCGACGGTATTCGACCGTCTGCCTAAACTGCGCGGCGCCCGCTGGATTGCCGTGGGTCGCCTGGACGTGAACACCTGCGGTCTGCTGCTGTTTACCACCGATGGTGAACTGGCAAACCGTCTGATGCACCCAAGCCGTGAAGTTGAACGCGAATACGCCGTGCGTGTCTTCGGCCAGGTTGATGAAAATAAGCTGCGCGACCTGTCGCGTGGCGTTCAGCTGGAAGATGGCCCTGCGGCGTTCAAAACCATCAAATTCACCGGCGGCGAAGGCATCAACCAGTGGTACAACGTGACCCTGACCGAAGGCCGTAACCGCGAGGTTCGTCGCCTGTGGGAAGCGGTAGGCGTGCAGGTTAGCCGCCTGATCCGCGTCCGCTATGGTGATATCCTGCTGCCGAAAGGGTTACCGCGTGGCGGCTATACCGAACTGGATCTGACCCAGACTAACTACCTGCGCGAGCTGGTAGGGTTAACGCCGGAAACCACCTCTAAAGTGGCGGTGGAGAAAGATCGTCGTCGCATGAAAGCGAACCAGATCCGTCGTGCGGTGAAACGCCATAGTCAGGTGAACAGTAATCGCCGCTCTGGCAGTCGTAATAACAACGGTTAAAAATGAAAGCCCGGCTAACAGAGCCGGGCTTTTTTCTTAATAATCAATGCCGATTTGCGCCTTGATACCTGCATCAAAAGCATGTTTAACCGGACGCAGCTCGCTGACGGTGTCCGCAAGCTCCAGAATATCCCGATGGCAACCGCGCCCCGTAATAATCACCGTCTGATGCGCAGGACGGTTTTTTAACGCCTCCAGTACGGCTTCCAGCGGCAGGTAGTCATAGGCCACCATATAGGTTATCTCATCCAGCAGCACCATATTGAGCGCGGGGTCGGCCAGCATACGTTTGGCATGCTCCCAGACGGCCTGGCAGGCGGCGGTATCAGTTTCCCGGTTTTGCGTATCCCACGTAAAGCCTGTCGCCATCACCTGGAATTCAACGCCGTGCGGCTCCAGTAAATTACGCTCACCGTTAGGCCATTCGCCTTTAATGAACTGAATCACGCCCACCTTCTGCCCGTGTCCGACGGCGCGCGTGGCGGTGCCAAATGCGGCCGTAGTTTTGCCCTTGCCGTTGCCGGTAAAGACGATGACGATACCGCGCTCGTCCTGCGCGGCCGCTACGCGAGCATCAACCTGTTCTTTCAGGCGCTGCTGACGCTGCTGGTGACGTTCTTCACTCATTGCGATATCCCCGGTTTACGGCCCGGCTGGGCGTCAAAGGTCATCCCGGTTTTGCGGCGGCTGTCGTCGCCCATCAGCCAGAGATAGACCGGCATAATATCTGCGGGCGTTTTAAGCTTCTGCGGATCTTCCGTCGGGAACGCGCTGGCGCGCATTTTCGTGCGGGTACCGCCGGGGTTAATGCAGTTCACGCGCAGATGACGGCTTTGATACTCTTCGGCCAGCACCTGCATCATTCCTTCTGTGGCAAATTTTGAGGCCGCATAGGCTCCCCAGTTGGCCCGGCCCTGACGGCCCACGCTGGAGGAGGTGAAGACCAGCGAACCGGATTCCGAATTGAGTAATAAAGGAAACAATGCCTGGGTCAGGAAGAAGGTTCCATTAACATTCACCTGCATGACCTGCTGCCAGACCTCCGGGTCCTGCTCGTCCATCGGGCGAACTTCACCTAACAGGCCAGCATTATGTAAAACGCCGTCCAGTCGTGGATAGTGCGCGCCGATACGCTGCGCGAGGGCTCTGCACGTTTCGGGCGTGCAGGTGAGCAAATCGAGGGTATACCAGGGAGTTGGCGTGCCGCCCGCCCGTTCAATTTCCTGCGCGACGCCTTTCAACTTTTCTTCGTTACGGCCTGTCAGGATGACGCTCGCGCCATATTCAGAATAGGTCAGCGCGGCTTCGCGACCAATCCCGTCGCTGGCCCCGGTGACCAGAATAATCCGGTTCTGCAGCAGATTTTTTTGCGGTTGATAATGCACGGTGACTCCTCAGACGCAGCGGCATAAATTGCGTCTTCTTATTATGACTTTTCGGCTTTATGCCCGAAATAACATGAGAATTCAATCAGTCTACAGGAGGCAACGCTGCGAAATTAACAATTTGCAAATATTTAAACCAGATTCGGGGATTTCTGAAAGCGGCTCGCACGGGTAATGTCATGAGCGAGACGCCCGTGCAGGGCTGTTGTACACTGGCGTGTAGGAATCGTGGTTAAATCAAGGTGGAACGCGTGGAATTACTTTCTCAATATGGGTTGTTTTTGGCCAAAATCGCGACGGTGGTGATCGCCATCGCGGTGATAGCCGTTCTGATTGTTAACCTGACGCAGCGCAAGCGTCAGCGTGGTGAGTTACGCATTACCCGCCTGAGCGAGCAGTATCAAGAGATGCAGGAAGAGATGTCGCTGGCGCTGCTGGACGAGCATCAGCAAAAGCAGTGGCTGAAAGCGCAGAAGAAAAAGCACAAGCAGGAAGCGAAAACTGCAAAGGCGAAAGCGAAGAGCAATACGCCACCGACGGACGTAAAACCGCGCGTTTATGTGCTCGATTTTAAAGGCAGCATGGATGCGCATGAGGTCACCTCGCTGCGTGAAGAGGTAACGGCCGTACTTGCTGTCGCCAGAGCGCAGGATCAGGTGGTTGTGCGTCTGGAAAGCCCGGGCGGCGTGGTGCATGGTTACGGGCTGGCCGCATCACAGCTTCAGCGCCTGCGTGACAAGCAGATCCCGCTCACCGTGGCGGTGGATAAAGTCGCGGCAAGCGGCGGCTATATGATGGCCTGCGTGGCGGATAAAATTGTCGCGGCACCGTTCTCTATCATTGGCTCTATCGGTGTTGTTGCCCAGATCCCCAACTTTAACCGCTTCCTGAAAAACAAAGAGATCGACATCGAGCTGCATACGGCAGGCCAGTACAAACGTACCCTGACGCTTCTGGGCGAAAATACGGAGGAGGGCCGTCAGAAATTCCGTGAAGATCTGAATGAAACGCATCACCTCTTTAAAGACTTTGTGCACCGTATGCGCCCAGCGCTGGATATTGAACAGGTTGCTACCGGTGAACACTGGTACGGTACGCAGGCCCGGGAGAAAGGGCTTGTTGATGACGTCGGCACCAGTGACGATCTGTTGCTGAACCTGATGGAAGGGCGTGAGCTCGTTGGCGTGCGCTTTACGCAGCGTAAACGGCTTCTTGACCGTTTCACCAACAGCGCCGCTGAAAGCGCCGACCGCCTGCTCCTGCGCTGGCTGCAGCGCGGTCAGAAGCCGCTGCTGTAAACAAAAACGCGAGGCTTATGCCTCGCGTTTTTGCATTAATCGACCAGGTGATATTTCTCTGAGAGCGTGTGCGCCAGGTATTTAAACATGTTAAATACCGCGGTGCTCTTTGGCGTCGGTAACCCTTGTTCATCAAGGTAGTACTCGCCGCTGAATACCAGCACGCCGTTTCGTTGCTCTACGCCGGTGGCTTCAATACCCGCCAGCGTATCTTCATGGTTGCGGATCAGTTTGTTCGCTTCGATAAGCAGAGAAGCGCGATCGATAGGTTGGGTCGTATTCTGCATAATCTACTCCTTAAACAGTGGCATTAGTCTACGCCGAGGGCGCTGTGGGGGCAAATTTTCCCTGATATCTGAGAGGTTAAGGGGCAGGGGGGCGGCTGGCGGGATTTGCTTTTGCATGCTAATAAAGTTGCGTAACGAATTTTATCAGGTACAGTGTGCGCTTTCGTCATTCTGGCAACAGAATTGCTTGACATTCCACCGGGAATTCGTCACGAATTATATTGGGTGTGAGAAAAATACCTAATAACTCAATGACCTGGGTGTCATCTGTTTGACCTCCGGCACGACAAAGGGGTTGATATCCCCTGACACAGTCGCAATATCATTGGCTCGTCGTCAGCGGAAGGGAAATCAACGTGCGGCGTATTCCTGGAAGAATTAAATTAGGTAAAGGTGAATATGGGTAAAGCTCTCGTCATCGTTGAGTCCCCGGCAAAAGCCAAAACGATCAACAAGTATCTGGGTAATGACTACGTGGTTAAGTCCAGCGTGGGTCATATCCGCGATTTGCCGACCAGTGGCTCAGCCAGCAAAAAGAGCGCAGACTCTACCTCCACCAAAGGGGCTAAAAAGCCTAAAAAGGATGAACGTAGCGCGCTTGTCAACCGCATGGGTGTTAACCCGTGGCACAACTGGGATGCACAATACGAAGTGCTGCCAGGCAAAGAAAAAGTCGTTAACGAGCTGAAGCAGCTTGCTGAAAAAGCAGACCACATCTACCTCGCAACCGACCTTGACCGCGAAGGGGAGGCCATTGCATGGCACCTGCGGGAAGTGATCGGGGGTGACGACAAACGCTACAGCCGTGTGGTGTTTAACGAAATTACAAAGAATGCGATTCGTCAGGCCTTCGAAAAGCCGGGTGAACTGAATATCGACCGTGTAAACGCGCAGCAGGCACGCCGCTTTATGGACCGCGTTGTGGGTTACATGGTTTCTCCACTGCTGTGGAAAAAGGTTGCGCGTGGTCTGTCAGCAGGCCGCGTACAGTCCGTTGCCGTACGTCTTGTTGTTGAGCGTGAACGCGAAATTAAAGCATTCGTTCCGGAAGAGTTCTGGGAAGTGGATGCCAACGTCACCACGCCAGGCGGCGACGCGCTGCCGCTGCAGGTAAGCCATCACAACGACAAACCTTTCCGTCCTGAAAACCGCGACCAGACGATGGCCGCCGTGGCGCTGCTGGAAAAAGCGCGCTATCAGGTACTGGATCGTGAAGACAAGCCGACCAGCAGCAAACCGGGTGCGCCGTTCATAACCTCCACGCTGCAGCAGGCCGCGAGCACGCGTCTGGGCTATGGCGTGAAGAAAACCATGATGATGGCCCAGCGTTTGTATGAAGCGGGTTATATCACCTATATGCGTACTGACTCTACAAACTTGAGTCAGGATGCGGTCAGCATGGTGCGGGATTACATTAGCGATAATTTTGGTAAGAAATACCTGCCAGAAAACGCAAATCAGTACGCCAGCAAAGAGAACTCTCAGGAAGCGCACGAGGCCATTCGTCCTTCTGACGTCTCCGTCCTGGCTGAATCGCTAAAGGATATGGAAGCGGATGCGCAGAAGCTGTACCAGCTGATCTGGCGCCAGTTTGTAGCCTGTCAGATGATGCCTGCGAAGTACGATTCCACGACGCTGACCGTCGGTGCGGGTGATTACCGTCTGAAGGCTCGCGGCCGTATTCTGCGTTTCGACGGCTGGACGAAGGTGATGCCTGCGCTGCGCAAAGGCGATGAAGACAGAACGCTGCCTGCGGTAAACAAGGGTGATGAACTGTCTCTCGTTGAGCTGATTCCGGCGCAGCACTTCACCAAGCCGCCAGCACGCTTCAGTGAAGCCTCGCTGGTTAAAGAGCTGGAAAAACGCGGTATTGGCCGTCCGTCCACCTATGCGTCGATTATTTCGACCATTCAGGATCGTGGCTACGTCCGTGTTGAAAACCGTCGTTTCTACGCTGAAAAAATGGGTGAGATTGTCACCGACCGTCTGGAAGCAAATTTCCGCGAGTTGATGAACTACGATTTCACCGCGCAGATGGAAGACAGCCTCGACCAGGTTGCCAGCCATCAGGCCGAATGGAAAAAAGTGCTCGATAGCTTCTTCAGCGACTTTACCAACCAGTTGGATAAAGCCGAGAAAGATCCTGAAGAAGGCGGCATGTTGCCTAACCAGATGGTACTGACCAGCATCGACTGCCCAACCTGCGGCCGTAAGATGGGGATCCGTACCGCCACGACGGGCGTATTCTTGGGCTGTTCTGGCTATGCGCTGACGCCGAAAGAGCGCTGCAAAACCACCATCAACCTGGTGCCGGAGAATGAAGTTCTCAACGTGCTGGAAGGTGAGGATGCAGAAACCAACGCACTGCGCGCCAAACGTCGCTGTCAGAAATGCGGCACGGCAATGGACAGCTACCTGATCGATCCAAAACGTAAACTGCACGTCTGCGGTAACAACCCGACCTGCGATGGATACGAGATCGAAGAGGGTGAGTTCCGGATCAAGGGTTACGACGGCCCGATCGTTGAGTGTGAGAAATGTGGCTCTGAAATGCACCTGAAAATGGGGCGTTTTGGTAAATACATGGCGTGCACCAACGACGAGTGCAAAAACACGCGTAAGATCCTGCGTAACGGCGAAGTTGCTCCGCCAAAAGAAGATCCGGTTCCGCTGCCAGAACTGCAGTGTGAGAAGTCGGACGCCTATTTCGTGCTGCGTGACGGTGCTGCGGGGGTCTTCCTTGCGGCCAACACCTTCCCGAAATCACGTGAAACGCGTGCTCCACTGGTGGAAGAGCTGCATCGCTTCCGCGACCGTATGCCGGAGAAACTGCGTTATCTGGCCGACGCGCCGCAGCAGGATCCTGAAGGCAACAAGACCGTTGTGCGCTTCAGCCGTAAAACAAAGCAGCAATATGTCGCGGCAGAGAAAGACGGTAAAGCGACCGGCTGGTCTGCCTTCTTTGTTGACGGTAAATGGGTCGAAGGTAAGAAATAATCTTCCCTTACCGCCACTTACCCGTGAAAGGGCCGGACTTCCGGCCCTTTTTTATTACGCTGTTATTATTTTTTGTTCCGTACTATACAGTCGAGCTATAAATGATATAGTGGTTATAGTTAACCCTTTTCTTATTATCAAATCGTCTTAAACGATTGACCCGTGCGCTAATTCGGATGGTCTGGCATGAAACTACAGCAGCTCCGCTATATTGTTGAGGTCGTCAATCACAACCTCAACGTCTCTTCTACCGCAGAAGGACTCTATACCTCGCAGCCCGGCATCAGCAAGCAGGTGCGCATGCTGGAGGATGAGTTAGGCATTCAAATTTTTGCTCGCAGTGGTAAACACCTCACTCAGGTCACACCGGCAGGGCAAGAGATCATCCGAATCGCGCGGGAAGTGTTGTCCAAAGTGGACGCCATTAAATCCGTTGCGGGTGAACACACCTGGCCAGACAAAGGCTCACTCTATATCGCGACCACACACACCCAGGCGCGCTATGCGCTGCCCGGCGTGATTAAAGGTTTCATTGAGCGTTACCCGCGCGTGTCGTTGCATATGCACCAGGGGTCGCCGACGCAAATTGCGGAAGCCGTCTCTAAGGGCAATGCTGACTTCGCTATCGCAACGGAAGCGCTGCACCTCTATGACGACCTGGTGATGCTGCCGTGCTATCACTGGAACCGTTCAATTGTGGTTACCCCAGACCATCCCCTGGCCGGGAAAGGGTCAGTAACCATTGAAGAGCTGGCACAATATCCGCTGGTGACCTACACCTTCGGCTTTACCGGCCGCTCCGAGTTGGATACGGCCTTTAACCGCGCAGGGTTAACGCCGCGCATTGTCTTCACGGCGACAGATGCGGACGTCATTAAGACATACGTACGCCTGGGGCTTGGGGTAGGGGTTATTGCCAGCATGGCGGTTGACCCGGTCTCCGATCCGGATCTGGTGCGTCTTGATGCGCATGATGTTTTCAGCCACAGCACGACGAAGATCGGTTTTCGTCGCAGCACTTTCTTGCGTAGCTATATGTATGATTTTATTCAGCGCTTCGCTCCGCATTTAACGCGTGACGTTGTCGATACCGCCGTTGCATTACGCTCGAATGAAGACATCGAAGAGATGTTTAAAGACATTAAGCTTCCTGCTAAATAATCACACCCGGTATCTTTCCCCCGCGGAGAGATACCGAAATACCCTCTCAAACCTAAATTAGAATTATCATCATCTACCCGCCGCTGCCATATAATGTCATTACCCATTTAATCTTTAAGGTTTTACTGTCGCAAATTTGCGACAAAAGTAGAAAGTAATTTACGGCTTCGCAAATTTTTCTTTTCAATTATTTATTTCTGGTCAAAAGAATGAATTTTTCCTTATGCCATAAGCACAAATTCACTGGCTTTTCGGCTAAAGTTTCTTTAGGATTTATCTCAACAGATGATTAATTGTACCAATTGTTTGGTCTAAAATGATAAGCGATGTCGATTGTATGAGGTTAGCAATGCCTTCAGGAAGTGAAGAACCGCAAAGGGATCCTGCGCTAAAGCGTAAAGCCTGGCTGGCGGTCTTTCTCGTCTCCGCCTTGTTCTGGGCGGTGGTTGCTCTCCTCGCCTGGAAATATTGGGGTTGAATATGACAGTGACGGTACGGACAGAAACGGTTAAGCAAATGTGTCAACATCGTGACAATGGTCATCAAGCGCGAAAAGCGCCTGCGACCACCGTTCCCGCATCATGGAAGCTAACGGCGCAGCAGCAAGCCTTTATTGATGTGTTCGCAGAAGACGAACCCAAAAAACAATAATTTAGTTAATTGCGTAATGATGCAAATACATTGAATAATGTCTTTGCGCTTTTGTACTCGTTTAATAATACACATCAGCAATATAGAACTGAGGGCAGACCTCAGCATGTTTAATAATTAAAGCCTGGTGTCCCTATGATGAATAACATGACAATTCCCAAATACTGGTCGTGGATCGGCGTGTTCTCCGTATCGATTCTCTTCTGGTGTCAGCTCATCTGGCTGGCCTTCCTCTAAATCCTGAAACCTCGCTTTGGCGGGGTTTTTTGTTTCACACGCCGCGCGGGATCAATCCGAAATTTATCAATTCGGGTTGTTATCAAAACGTTACGACATCTATGTGTTATCTTTAAATACAGCCCTGATGATTGTCAGGACATCTCTGTAATTAAGGAGGAGCTTATGTCGTTAACCCTACGCGAAGCCAGTAAGGACACATTACAGGCAGAAAATAAAACCTGGCACTACTACAGCTTACCGCTGGCCGCCAGAACGCTTGGGGACATTTCGCGTTTACCCAAGTCCTTGAAAGTTTTGCTCGAAAACCTGCTTCGCTGGCAGGATGGCGACTCCATCACCGAGGAAGATATCCAGGCGCTGGCGGGGTGGCTGAAAAATGCCCATGCCGACAGAGAAATCGCCTATCGCCCGGCCAGGGTCCTGATGCAGGATTTCACCGGCGTGCCTGCCGTCGTTGATTTGGCAGCCATGCGCGAAGCCGTTAAGCGCCTTGGTGGCGATACGGCAAAAGTTAACCCGCTCTCTCCCGTTGACCTTGTGATTGACCACTCCGTGACCGTGGACCACTTTGGCGATGACGACGCCTTTGGCGAGAACGTCCGCCTGGAGATGGAACGTAACCACGAGCGCTACGTGTTCCTTAAATGGGGGCAGCAGGCATTCAGCCGGTTTAGCGTGGTACCGCCGGGCACGGGGATCTGCCATCAGGTTAACCTGGAATATCTCGGTAAGGCCGTATGGAGTGAGCTGCAGGATAAAGAGTGGGTCGCGTATCCCGATACGCTGGTGGGGACAGATTCCCATACCACCATGATTAACGGCCTGGGCGTGCTGGGCTGGGGCGTCGGCGGGATCGAGGCCGAAGCGGCCATGCTGGGTCAACCCGTCTCCATGCTGATCCCCGACGTGGTAGGCTTTAAGCTGACCGGTAAGCTTTCGGAAGGCATTACCGCGACAGACCTGGTTTTAACCGTGACGCAGATGCTGCGCAAGCACGGCGTCGTCGGTAAATTTGTTGAATTCTACGGCGACGGGCTAGATTCTTTGCCGCTGGCGGACCGCGCCACCATCGCGAATATGGCGCCGGAATATGGCGCAACCTGTGGCTTTTTCCCGATTGATAGCGTCACGCTGGAGTATATGCGCCTTAGCGGCCGCAGCGAGGAGCAGGTCGCTCTGGTTGAGGCCTACACCAAAGCCCAGGGAATGTGGCGTAACCCAGGCGATGAGCCGGTGTTTACCAGCTCGCTTGAGCTGGATATGGGCACCGTTGAGGCAAGCCTTGCGGGGCCAAAGCGTCCGCAGGACCGCGTTGCGCTCAACAACGTGCCAAAAGCCTTTGCTGCCAGCAGCGAACTGGAAGTGAATACCGCGCAAAAGGATTGCCGTCCGGTCGACTATGTCCTGAACGGACATCAGTATCAGCTGCCTGATGGCGCCGTCGTGATTGCGGCGATCACCTCCTGTACTAATACCTCAAACCCAAGCGTACTCATGGCCGCCGGGCTGCTGGCGAAAAAAGCGGTAGAGCTGGGCCTGAAACCGCAGCCTTGGGTCAAAGCCTCTCTGGCGCCCGGCTCCAAGGTAGTATCCGATTATCTTGCGCAGGCGAGACTGACCCCGTATCTGGATGAGCTGGGGTTTAACCTGGTCGGCTATGGCTGTACCACCTGCATCGGCAACTCTGGCCCGCTTCCTGAGCCAATAGAAGTGGCGATCAAGCAGGGCGATTTGACCGTTGGCGCGGTGCTCTCCGGCAACCGAAACTTTGAAGGGCGTATCCATCCGCTCGTTAAAACCAACTGGCTAGCCTCACCGCCGCTCGTCGTGGCGTATGCGCTGGCCGGTAACATGAATATTAACCTGGCCACCGACCCGATTGGACACGATCGTAAGAATGATCCTGTCTATCTTAACGACATCTGGCCGTCGTCGCGCGAGATTGCGCGGGCAGTAGAGAAGGTCTCGACGGAGATGTTCCGCAAAGAGTATGCCGAGGTGTTTGAAGGCACGCCGGAATGGAAGGCGATCGGCGTTACGGGCTCAGACACTTACGGCTGGCAGGATGATTCAACCTATATCCGCCTGTCGCCGTTCTTCAACGACATGCTGGCTGAGCCTGCACCGCTGAAGGACATCCACGGCGCGCGCATCCTTGCGATGCTCGGTGACTCCGTCACTACGGACCACATCTCTCCGGCGGGCAGCATAAAAGCCGACAGCCCTGCGGGACGTTATCTGCAGGGACGCGGCGTGGAGCGAAGAGATTTTAACTCCTACGGATCGCGACGGGGTAACCATGAAGTGATGATGCGCGGGACATTTGCCAACATCCGCATTCGTAATGAAATGGTGCCGGGCATCGAAGGGGGCATGACCCGCCACTTGCCGGGGTCAGAGGTGGTCTCGATATACGATGCGGCGATGAAGTATCAGCAGGAAGGGACGCCGCTGGCGGTCATTGCCGGGAAAGAGTACGGCTCTGGCTCCAGCCGCGACTGGGCGGCAAAAGGGCCGCGCCTGCTCGGCGTGCGGGTGGTCATTGCGGAGTCCTTTGAACGTATCCACCGTTCTAACCTGATCGGGATGGGGATCCTGCCGCTGGAATTCCCGCAGGGCGTTACGCGCAAAACGCTGGCGCTAACGGGGGAAGAGCAGATTGATATCAGCGATCTGCAAAGCCTGCAGCCGGGTAAAACGGTGCCGGTTACGTTAACGCGCGCGGACGGGAAAACCGAGGAGCTGGCGTGCCGGTGCCGCATCGATACGGCAACGGAGCTAACCTATTACCAGAACGACGGCATTTTGCATTATGTGATTCGTAAAATGCTAGATTGAGGAAGCAAGCCCGGCTTTCGTGCCGGGCTTTTCGCGATCACTCGCTCAGAAGGTGGCCCATTTTAGCCGCTTTGGTATCGAGGTAGTGCGCATTCTTGGGGTTACGCCCAACGATCAGCGGCACGCGTTCAACGATATTGATGCCCGCTTCGGTCAGGATTTCCACTTTCTTAGGATTATTGGTCAGCAGGCGAACTTCATCCACGCCCAGCAGCTTGAACATATCTGCGCAGAGGGTGAAATCACGTTCGTCAGCGGCAAAACCAAGTTGATGGTTGGCTTCAACCGTGTCGTAACCCTGATCCTGCAGCGCGTAAGCGCGGATTTTATTCAGCAGACCAATATTACGACCTTCCTGACGGTGATATAGCAGAACTCCACGGCCTTCCTCTGCAATATGAGTCAGGGCAGCTTCCAGCTGGAAGCCGCAATCACAGCGCAGGCTGAACAAGGCATCGCCGGTCAGACACTCCGAATGGACGCGAGACAGTACCGGTGTCTGTCCTGAAATGTCGCCAAATACCAGCGCGACGTGATCTTGTCCGGTTGCCAGTTCTTCAAAACCCACCATCAGGAAGTCGCCCCATGGGGTTGGCAGTTTGGCTTCTGCCACACGTTTAAGCTGCATGTGATTCTCCAGAGTAGGCTGACACGTTTCGTGCCTTCCGCCCGTTTTGCTTTCTGTATTCGATCATTTTGCCACAAGCTCGGTAAGTTCGCCTAATCAGCACCATGCTATATGAACGTTAAACGCACGATCCGACATATCCACCCGGTCGACGAATTTCAGTTATGATTGTGACGCTTAGCGTAAAAGGAGAGGACATGTTTTCAATCGCCAGACGAACGGCAGCCGGTGCAGCCGTATTGCTTATTATGCCCGTGGCTTTATGGTTTTCCGGCTGGACGTGGCAGCCCGGTCAAAACAGCACGTGGCTTAAAACCCTGTACTGGATAACGGAGACGGTGACGCAGCCGTGGGGCATTATCACACACGTTCTGCTGTGTGCCTGGTTTCTGTGGTGTCTGCGTTTTCGTCTGCGCCCAGCGATCGTGCTGTTTGCCATTCTCGGCGGCGCCATCATTATTGGCCAGGGGGTGAAATCCTGGGTGAAGGATCGCGTGCAGGAGCCGCGGCCCTTCGTCGTCTGGATGGAAAAAACGCACCATGTTCCGGTGGATGAGTTCTACAATTTAAAGCGTAAAGATCGCGGTGCGCTGGTGAAAGAACAGCTTTCGGAACAGCCGGACATTCCAAAATTTTTGCGTAAACACTGGCAGAAAGAGACCGGTTTCGCGTTCCCTTCCGGACATACAATGTTTGCCGCAAGCTGGGCGCTACTGGGTGTCGGCCTGCTGTGGCCGCGCCGTCGCACGGTTACCATCGCGATTTTGCTGCTTTGGGCAACGGGCGTGATGGGCAGCCGCTTGCTGCTGGGTATGCACTGGCCGCGTGATTTGGTGGTCGCTACGCTAATTTCATGGCTGCTGGTCACGCTGGCGACCTGGCTTGCTGAACGGTTCTGCGGGCCGCTCATGCCGCCGCCGGAAGAGAAGAAAGAAATTGCCGAAAGGGAGCAAAGCGGAGGCTGAAGGTTGATTTTCCGCATTTAGCCCATAAATCCATGGCTGGCGCGTCACTTTTTCCATTTCGCGCCTGTCGCTAAAATGGTAGTTTATAAGGCTGATTGCGGTGAGTTGAACACACTTTATTCGCTTGAACCACATAACGGGAAGTCATGTGAAATATTTACTCATTTTCTTACTGGTGTTGGCGATTTTTGTCATTTCCGTCACATTGGGTGCACAAAACGATCAACAGGTAACCTTTAACTATCTGCTGGCGCAGGGTGAGTACCGCGTATCGAGCCTGCTGGCCGTTCTGTTTGCGGCCGGGTTTATCATCGGCTGGCTGGTGTGCGGCTTGTTCTGGCTTAAAGTTCGTGTTTCTTTGGCGCGCGCTGAACGTAAAATTAAACGACTTGAACATCAAATTGCGCCCGTGACTGACATTCCGGAAAGCTCTGGTGTGCCGGTAGTCAAGGAATAATCGAATATGCTGGAGTTGTTGTTTCTGCTTTTGCCTGTAGCCGCAGCCTATGGCTGGTATATGGGCCGCAGAAGTGCGCAACAAACTAAACAGGATGAAGCTAACCGACTCTCCCGTGACTACGTTGCGGGGGTGAACTTCCTGCTGAGCAATCAACAGGACAAAGCGGTAGACCTGTTCCTCGACATGCTTAAAGAGGACACCGGAACCGTAGAGGCGCATCTCACCCTGGGGAACCTGTTCCGCTCACGCGGCGAGGTTGACCGTGCCATTCGTATTCACCAGACGCTAATGGAAAGCGCGTCGTTGACCTACGACCAGCGCCTGCTTGCGGTTCAGCAGCTGGGCAGGGATTACATGGCCGCGGGTCTTTATGACCGCGCGGAAGATATGTTCTCACAGCTGGTGGATGAAACCGATTTTCGCATCAGCGCACTTCAGCAGCTCCTGCAAATTTACCAGGCAACCAGCGACTGGCAGAAGGCCATTGAGACGGCAGAGCGCCTGGTGAAGCTGGGCAAAGATAAACAACGCGTCGAGATTGCGCACTTCTACTGCGAGCTGGCCCTCCAGCAGATGGGAAGCGATGACATGGATAAAGCCATGACGCTGCTGAAAAAAGGCGCCGCCGCGGATCGCAACAGTGCGCGCATCTCCATTATGATGGGCCGCGTTTTCATGGCGAACGGTGAGTTTGCCAAAGCGGTAGAAAGCCTGCTGCGGGTGATTGACCAGGATAAAGAGCTGGTCAGTGAGACTCTGGAAATGCTGCAAACCTGCTACCAGCAGCTGGGCAAGCAGGACGAGTGGGTTGCGTTTCTGCGTCGATGCGTAGAAGAGAATACCGGAGCGACGGCAGAGCTGATGCTTTCAGACGTCGTTGAGCAACATGAAGGCAGCGACACGGCGCAGGTATACATTACGCGCCAGCTGCAGCGTCACCCGACGATGCGCGTATTCCATAAGCTAATGGACTACCATCTCAATGATGCAGAAGAAGGGCGCGCCAAAGAGAGCCTGATGGTTCTGCGTGACATGGTGGGCGAGCAGGTGCGCAGCAAGCCTCGTTATCGCTGTCAGAAGTGCGGTTTTACCGCATATACGCTTTACTGGCACTGCCCATCGTGCCGCGCCTGGAGTACCATAAAGCCTATTCGTGGGCTCGACGGGCAGTAATACTTTTTTTAAAACGCATCATTTTAGTTACAACATACTGTGATGTTTTTTGACTTGCCGACCACCGTGCGGTCCCGGGTCAGGCAGGAAAGGAAATCGATTCTGTCAATTTGCGGCGCCGGCAGGTAGAATGCTGGCCGTTTATCTGTTCCGCGCCGCTGCGCGCCCATAGACGAAAAGGGCTGGTCATGACGTCTGTTACTTCTTTCACTTCCCGCGTAAGTACCGATTCTCCCGTTGTTGTCGCGCTCGATTACAATAAGCGCGATGCTGCGCTGGCCTTTGTCGATGGTATCGATCCTCGCGATTGCCGCCTGAAGGTTGGTAAAGAGATGTTCACGCTGTTTGGCCCGCAAATCGTACGCGATCTGCAACAGCGCGGGTTCGACGTTTTCCTGGACCTGAAATTCCACGATATCCCAAACACCACCGCGCATGCCGTTGCGGCAGCAGCAGAGCTGGGCGTGTGGATGGTTAACGTTCATGCTTCGGGTGGGGCGAGAATGATGACGGCCGCGCGAGAAGCGCTTGTGCCCTTTGGCAGCGACGCGCCGTTACTGATTGCGGTGACCGTGCTGACCAGTATGGATGAAAGCGATCTGCGCGACCTCGGCGTGACGTTGTCACCTGCCGAGCACGCCGAGCGGCTGGCGCGTTTAACGCAAAACTGTGGCCTTGACGGAGTTGTCTGCTCTGCGCAGGAAGCCGTGCGCTTTAAAACCGAACTGGGGCACAATTTCAAACTGGTAACCCCGGGGATCCGCCCGGCGGGTAGCGAAGTGGGCGATCAGCGACGTATCATGACGCCGGAGCAGGCGCTGGCTGCGGGCGTTGACTATATGGTTATCGGGCGTCCTGTTACCCAATCTGCACACCCGGCAGACACGCTTAAAGCGATCAATGCTTCACTGAAAAAGGGGGCCTAATGTCCGATTCCAATAGCCGTCTGGTCTATTCCACTGATAGCGGGCGCATTGACGAACCGAAAGAAAAAGTAGAACGTCCGAAGGGGGACGGCATTGTACGTATTCAACGCCAAACCAGCGGGCGAAAGGGAAAGGGTGTCTGCCTGATTTCCGGGATTGATCTCGAAGATACAGAGCTGGCGAAGCTGGCGGCTGAGCTGAAAAAGAAATGTGGCTGCGGTGGGGCCGTAAAAGACGGCATTATCGAGATTCAGGGCGATAAACGAGATTTAATTAAATCCCTGCTCGAAGCCAGAGGCTTGAAAGTAAAACTGGCGGGCGGTTAAAATAAATAAGCCACGGCAAATGCCGTGGCTCTTTTTTTATACGTGCGAAGTCAGACCTGAAATTCGAACAATATATTGTCAGACCAATGAAGGCTTATCGCGTAATTATTTGCCAACCTGGTGACCGATAATACCGCCGACAGCAGCACCACCCAGTGTACCCAGCGTACTACCATCCGTTAATACAGCACCACCAAGAGCACCAGCACCGGCACCAATAGCGGTGTTGCGGTCACGTTTTGACCAGTTAGAGCAAGCGCTCAGGGACATTGCTACAGTGATTGCCAGAACAGCGGCGGCTAATTTTTTGCTGGTTAAGGTCATAATACTTTCTCCTGAATTATCGATTCATGGAAAGAGGTACGCTTTAAGTATAGACAATATGCATACTTAAATTCTAAATTCCATGAAAGCTGGTCGCGCAGGTGTTACGTAATCACGCAGGTGATAGTCACTTCCTGTTATATCGCTAACATTAATTTTACGTCTTTAATGCAGGTTATACAGGTAAAAACTCTTAAATAAAGGTTCAGAATCATCTCAGAGAAGGGGGTATATGCGCCCTCAATCGGGCGCGACCAGGTCATCAGGCGGAATTTTTAACGATATCTACGGCCAGGCCATCCCGCTCCAGCTGTTGGCGGTGTTCTTCGCTCAGGCGCTCATCGGTAATCACCCGGCTAAAGCGGCTGGCTGGGCCCATTGTGTAAGGGTGTACGGCACCAAATTTTGAACTGTCGGTGAGGACAATCGCCTCACACTCTTTTTCCAGCACGGCATTGACCACATCAGAGCGCATCATATCCCGGCCGGTGAAGCCGGTGTCAGCCTGCCAGCCATCAATACCAATGAACGCCTTGCTGAAATGAACCTGCTGCACGTACTGACGCGTGAGCGGCCCCACCATGCTTTCGCTTTTCTTTTGATAGATTCCGCCGAGCAGGATCACCTCACAGGGTGTTTCCTTGAGCAGATGCGCAATGTAGCTGCTGACGGTGATAATCGTAATATCTTTCTGTTCAGCGAGCGTGCGCGCAAGAAGCGCATTGCTGCTGCCATTTTCAATAAAGACCGTTTCACCGTTATTTACCAGGGTTGCAGCAAACTCTGCCAGCTCCCGCTTTAGCGCATAATTGTTCATCATGCGAGTTTCGACGTCTTCACTGTCCAGCGGGACGGCATACCCGTGCGCGCGGCGCAGGTAGCTCTGCTTTTCCAGAAGATTAAGATCCTGGCGGATGGTGACTTCTGAGACGCCGGTTGTTTTAGCGAGATCGACCACGCTCACGCGACCCTGATCGATCACCATCTGCAAAATGATTTGTTGTCGGGAATTCATAGCATCCATTTATTAAAACGAGAGCGGAAACAAGGGAGTTACACTTCCCACGGCGCTTTAGGCTGTACGGTTTCGGGTGCGGATTCGCTGCCATTCTGAGCCAGTAATTCTGATTTCAGTATCTCAAGATTGCGAATAGCAGAGTGATAATCTCCCGCGACGAGGATATCCAGCACGGTATCAATACGTTGTGCCACGGTTTGTGCATCAATAGTCGACATAATCTCACCCCAGGAGCGAAAAGTTAATATTTTCAATGATGCAGAAAATAGATTCAAAAGAGAAGGGAAAAAGTTCAATAACCAAATTACGTAAATGTAAGGGATAAATTTAGCGACTCCTGTGCAGGGGCCTGAATGCGTGGATTAGTCTAAAAATGCGCGCAAGGCGCTTTTTTATATGAGGAATCCGACTATGACAGTTATCAATCAGGCTACCTGTACGCTGTTTACCGATGATGAACGTTTCACTCAGCTAGCGGCTTATTATGAAGAGGAACGACATACCGTGTGGATGATGCTGCGTGCGCAGCCGCGGCCCTGCTTTAACCATGCATTGATTGAAGAGATCATGAATCTCTCCTGGCTGGTACGCCAGTCCGGCTTTGTTGTCGATTTTTGGGTGACCGGCTCGCTGGTGCCCGACATGTACAATGCAGGCGGCGATCTGCAATTCTTTGTGGAGTGTATTCAGCATGGACGGCGCGAGGCGTTACGCGCCTATGCTCGTGCCTGCGTAGATTGCGTGCACGCCGCATCACGGGGGTTTGATACCGGCGCTATCTCACTGGCCATGGTGGAAGGGAGCGCTCTCGGCGGCGGTTTTGAAGCTGCTCTGGCGCACCATTTCGTACTGGCCCAGCGCGACGCCCGGTTGGGCTTTCCTGAAATCGCCTTTAACCTGTTCCCCGGAATGGGGGGCTATTCTCTGGTAGCACGCCGTTCAGGCATGAAACTGGCCGAGGAGCTTATTTACAAAGGGGAGTCGCACACCGCGGAGTGGTACGAACAGCACGGGCTGGTCGATGTATTATTCGAACCGGGGCAGAGCTATATGTCGGTGCGGACCTTCATTGATACCTTACAGCCGAAGATAAACGGTGTCAGAGCCATGTTGCGTGCACGTCGGCGAGTTTTGGAACTTCCCCGCAGCGAGTTAATGGATATCACTGAAGACTGGGTCGACGCTGCGTTTTGCCTCGAACCTAAAGATATTGCTTATATGGAGCGCCTGGTGACGCTGCAGAACCGCCATCACGCGGCGGGGTTACGCAAAGCCAGCTAACGCATATTTCTGGCTTGATAGCGCTTTATCCAGCGCTCGAACGCGGCAGCGGGCATGGGCTTAGCAAACAGAAAACCCTGCCGCTCGTTGACGCCATTCTTGGTCAGAAAGGCGTCCTCTTTAGCGCTCTCAACGCCTTCCGCAATCACCTGCAAATTCAGCGCCTGCGCTACGGCGACAATCGCACGAACCAGAGACTGCGAGATAGACTGCTTGTGGATATCCCGGACAAAAGACTGATCGAGCTTGATGGCGTCGATAGGAAAGCGGGCCAGTTGCGACAGGGACGAATACCCGGTGCCAAAATCATCAAGGTGGATTTGCGCGCCAAGGCGGCTGAACTGCTGGATCACAGAGAGCGCCAGTTCCTCGTTTTCAATGAGACAGCTTTCCGTTAATTCAACATCGATAGGGCAGTATTCAAAATTCAGGTCTTTTAGCGCCTGCTTAAGGTCGCTAAAAATTGTCTGGTCGGCCAGCTGCCGGGCTGAGACGTTAACCGCCACGCGAAGGTTGATGCCTTTGTCGCGCCATTTAGCCACCTGACGGACCACATCCAGCATCACCCAGCGCCCAAGCGGCACGATCAGGCCCGACTCTTCTGCGTAGGAGATAAATTCCAGGGGAGGGATCAGGCCACGCTCGGGAGATTGCCAGCGCACCAGCGCTTCAAGACTCCTCACCTCGCCGCGCCAGGTTATTTTCGGCTGGTAGTGGATTAAAAGCTGATCCTTATCCAGGGCTTTGCGCAGGTTGGTATCCAGCCAAAGGTATTCAAACACCCGCTGGTTCATCTCCGGTGAGAAGACGCAAAATTTCCCGCGTCCGTTCTCTTTCGCCGTATACATGGCGGTATCGGCATTTCGAATCACGCTCTCGCGATCGTTACCATGATGCGGCGCGAGGGCGATCCCCAACGAGCAGCCGGTGTATATCTCAATCAAACCAATACGGAACGGTTGACGCAAGCGGGTCAGAATACGTGACGCCATGGCCTCCAGCGATCCCTGTGAGGTATCGGTAGCCATAACGATAAACTCATCTCCGCCCAGGCGGGCCAGCGTCTGTCCTTCATCAAGACAGCTTAAAATAGCCAGGGCGACGGCCTGGAGCAGCTGATCCCCGAACATATGTCCGTAGGCATCGTTCACCTTTTTGAAATTGTCCAGGTCGAGATAAACCACCCCTACCTGTGTTTCACCCCTGGCATTGATCGCATCGGAAATCAGTTCGTGGATCGCGTTTCGGTTTGGCAGCCCGGTAATGGTGTCGGTATTCGCCAGCACGCGCAGACGCTCCTGAGCGCGGCGCTCTTCAGTGATATCAGTGCCTGAACAGATAAGGAAAATTTCATTTTTGCCGCTGCCGCTGTGCACAAACTTGTTTCTGAACAGAAACAAGCGTTGTCCTTTTCGCGTCTTGATCCAGCGTTCGACTTCGTAAGAGCTGCCGTTGCGAAAAAATCCGGTAATGTTGCGTTTGGATGCTGCCGCTTCGCTGCGGCTCATAAATAGCTTGAAGACGTTTTGCCCGATAACTTCCTGCTCTTTTAGCCCGGTATACTCTTCACTCAGCCGGTTGAAACGCTGGATATTGCCGTGCTGGTCGAGGATGACGATAACGGAATTGGCCTCTGAGACGACCTGCTCAGCAAAGGAGAGACCTTGCGCCAGATCGCGGGCAACGGAAGGGGTATCGTTCCACGCAGAGGCCGTGCCTGCCCACTCTTTTTTATTAATTTTGCGCCCGACCAGATGAACGGGTACATCAACGCCGTACAGGGACAGGGTCATTGAGATGCTGGAAGTAATGACGGTTAGCTGGCGAACGAGATCGGCCTGCTCATCGTCTAATGCCACAACCTGGATAACGTCCGTGCTCTCGCTGGCAGCGAGATGCAATGCGTTGCTGTCTGCCGTTAACCGCCACCATGGACTGTGCGTGCCCATGTAACGAAACAGCAAATTCGGTTCCAGATCGTCCATCATGCCTTCTCCCGCGGCTGCCTGTTAGCGCAAAAACTATTCATCAGCAGTCGACTTTTCCGTAGTGAAATAGCGGTACAACCGGAGTGAACGTATTGTTTTTCAGAGATTTTTTATCATAAAGCGAGTCGCGCTAAAAAGCATACCTGGCGTATAAAAATTCACGTAACCGAATATGACGGCTCACATTTACTGTAGATAATTCTGGCGGGTTTTGGCGGCTAAAGGCTGAAATTAATCAGAAAAAATGATGATTTTGTGGCGTGGATAAAAGAAGGAACTGTCGGCCTTTCCTTAAATGAAATGGCCGACAATTTAGCGCCTTATCAGGCGACAGGGCGCGCGATAATGCTGCGGGTTTCCATGCGAACCTCGGCGATGTTCACATCAATCACATCCGTGACTTTGTAAACCGTTTCACCTTTGATTTGCACCGTACCCGTTTCCTGGCTACAGACCAGTTCATCGCGAACGGCGTGCAGGAATGGCGCTGGAATAAAGGCTACAGCACCGTTGTCCACCAGGCGCACGCGCATACCGCCACGGCTGATGTCGATGATTTCAGCCGGGAAGCGGGTGTCCGTTCCTGCCTTGTCATTGAGGAAGCGCGCGTACAGCCAGTCACCGACATCGCGCTCGGCCATGCGGTTCAGGCGACGACGCTCTGCCATCTGCAGCGTGGTATCGTCCTGAGGACGCGCAGCGGATTCCCCTTTAACGATCGCTTTCAGCAGACGGTGGTTGACCATGTCGCCGTATTTACGAATCGGAGAGGTCCAGGTTGCGTAGGCTTCCAGGCCCAGGCCGAAGTGCGGGCCTGGCTCAGTGCTGATTTCAGCAAAGGACTGGAACCGGCGAATGCGGCTGTCGAGGAAACCGGAGGGTTGTGCATCCAGTTCGCGACGAAGTTTGCAGAAGCCCGGCAGCGTCAGTACCTCTTCAGGATCGACGTGTACGTCATGCGTTTTCAACAGGGCGGCCAGCGCTTCGGTGTTCGCCGGGTCAAACCCGGTGTGCACGTTATAGATGCCGAAACCTAATTTGTCGCGCAATACCCGTGCGGCACAAATGTTGGCGGAAATCATGGCTTCCTCAACGATGCGGTTAGCGATGCGACGCGGTTCAGCCACGATGTTCAGCACTTCGCCTTTTTCGCCTAACACGAAGCGGTAGTCCGGACGATCTTTAAAGACCAGCGCATGGGTTTTTCGCCACTCGCTGCGATTCAGGCACACGCGGTGCAGCAGTCGAATCTGGGCGGCAATAGCGTCAGACTGCGGTTTCCAGCTGCCGGTATTCTCCAGCCAGTCGGAAACGTCGTCGTAGGCCAGCTTGGCCTTGGATTCGATGGTCGCAGCGAAGAATTCAATCTCGTCTTCAATCGTACCGTCGGCTGCGATTGTCATGCGACAGGCAAGCACCGGACGCAGTTCATTCGGACGCAGTGAACAGAGGTCGTCTGAGAGTTCGCGCGGCAGCATCGGGATGTTGAAGCCCGGCAGGTAGTTGGTGAACGAACGCACTTTAGCCATATCGTCCAGCTTGCTGCCTTCCGCAATCCACGCGGTTGGGTCAGCAATGGCAACGGTCAGCAGCAGTTTGCCGTCTGTAGCCTCTTCAACATACAGCGCATCATCCATATCTTCGGTGCTGGCGCTATCGATGGTGACAAAGTCCAGCGCCGTCAGATCGCGACGCGCAAGGCCTTCGTCCAGCATTTCTGTTGCAACGCCGTTGGGAGCCTCTTTCTCAAGATTGTGGCGCGCCAGCGTTACCCACCACGGCACGAAATGATCGTCGCCAAAGGTGATGAACTGAGTCAGTTCAGCATAGAAACCGCGATCGCCTTTCAGGGGGTGACGGCGCATTTCAGCTACGGCCCAGTCACCCTCTTTAAATTCATGCTCAACGCCACGATCTGCACGGCACTGAATCGCATCTTTCAGCAGGGGATGGTCCGGAACGATAGAAAGACGGTCGTCTTTTTTATGTACCTTACCCACGAAGCGAGTCAGGAACGGCTCGATAAGTGCTTCCGGCTCGGCGGATTCGCGTTCCTTTTCGGTATGAATGACGGCCGTAATACGATCGCCATGCATGACTTTTTTCATCTGCGGAGGCGGGATGAAATAGCTTTTCTGCCCGTCAACTTCAAGGAAGCCAAAGCCCTTTTCCGTGGCTTTTACGACCCCTTCTGCACGCGGCGTCTGGGAATGCAGTTGCTGTTTAAGCTGCGCTAGCAGCGGGTTGTCCTGAAACATAATGTTCTATTTTCGTAGCCATTGAGCGGCTGACAGTTTTACGCGATTCTCACTGCTACAGCAAGCGCTCATTGGGTAATGTGTAAGGTTATTCTTCACTTCCAAGCCCCACCTGGAGACGATTGACCCAGCCGCAAAATGCGCTTTGGGTAAGAAGGGTGATAGCGCTGACTTCAGCGATCCCGGCATCCGTCAGCGGGGTGAACTGTGCAGCGCTAAAGCGGTCCGGCGAGTGCGTCAGTAGCGCAATTGCCGCCGAGAGCGCTGGCAGCGTCGACGGCTCGCCGCCACGCGTGTTTATCAGGATCTCACCGGTCAGGTTGAGCAACATCGGTTCATGGCAAAGCGCTGGCGTTAGCGCCTGAAGCTCAGGCTCTGCCTGCCAGCGAGCAAGCGACTCAAGCTGCTGTGCGCTGGCGTAACGCAGTTCAACAACGGGCACCACAGGTTTCCAGGCGCTGAACGTGAGTGGAAGGGTATGAGGCTGAATATGGTGCCCCGGCAACCAGCGCACAGGATGCCCCAGCAGCGCCTGAAAAACGGCCACCACGCGTGCCTGAAAACCGATAAAGCCGATTATCTGGTTAATCAGCACAATGTCGTAGGTTGTCAGGCCCACTTCATCGAGCTGATTTTGTGCTTTAACGTCGATAACGTCCGGGGAACTTGAAAGCTGGCGGGCGTACTGTGTGATTTCTGCCAGACGGCGGTTACTTTCGCGGGAAGAGTCGGGGCCGGGAAGCGGAGCAAGCAGGGCGGCGTAGTGATTACAAAGCCTCTGCACGCCGCACGCCTGCGCAACCGTCAGCGCCGTGCTTAGTCGGTCATATGCGCTGAGCGTATGCAGCCGATTAACGGGAGTATCAAGCGGGAACAGCAGATGGCATAAGGCTCTTGCCGGAGCGAGCCAGCCATCACAGGCGGCGACAATCTTTTCTGAAAGGGCTAAATCGAGCAAAAAACGATCGTCGACGTTAGCGGCTTCGGGCACCAGAGGCAGAACATCCGTCTGCGAGTGATTCGACTGGGTCTCATGATACCAGTGGCCTTTGCCGGAAAAGCGGCGTTGTTCCATGGGCGTTCCTTGATCTCAAAATGGCGATCAATATCCTGGCGTAAGGCGGATGAGGGGAAAAATATTGTTAGGTGATAACAAATAGCAGAACGGAATAACGGGGGAAAAGCGAGGGGGAGAGAAACTCTCTTCCCGAATGGGAAGAGAGTGACAGGCTTACTTAATTTCCAGCTCGTTCATTGCGGCGATGTTGAAGCCGCCGTCAACGTGAACCACTTCACCTGAGATACCGGCGGAAAGGTCAGAGCACAGGAATGCAGCAGAGTTACCCACGTCTTCAATGGTAACGGTACGGCGAATCGGCGTAACTGCTTCGCAGTGTGCCAGCATTTTACGGAAATCTTTAATACCGGAAGCCGCAAGGGTACGGATTGGGCCCGCGGAGATACCGTTAACACGCACGCCTTCTGGGCCCATTGCGTTCGCCATATAGCGCACGTTTGCTTCCAGAGAGGCTTTCGCCAGGCCCATAACGTTATAGTTAGGGATAGCACGCTCTGCGCCCAGGTAGGAGAGGGTCAGCAGGGCAGAGCCCGGGTTCAGCATGGTACGGCAAGATTTAGCCATCGCCACGAAGCTGTAAGAGCTGATGTCGTGCGCGATTTTGAAGCCTTCACGGGTAACCGCGTTCACGTAGTCACCGTCCAGCTGGTCGCCAGGCGCGAAGCCGATGGAGTGAACGAAACCGTCGAATTTCTCCCACGTTTTCGCCAGTTCAGCGAACATGCCATCGATGCTTTCGTCTTGAGCAACGTCACATTCCAGAACAATGCTGGAACCCAGCTGCGCGGCAAACTCTTCAACACGGCCTTTCAGCTTGTCGTTCTGGTAGGTGAATGCCAGCTCAGCGCCTTCGCGATGCATTGCCTGTGCGATGCCGTATGCGATGGACAGTTTGCTGGCAACGCCGGTCACCAGAATGCGCTTACCGGAAAGAAAACCCATAGCTTTAATCCTTATATTCATTGCTTGTTTTTTGCCTTGTAAATCATAGCATTACAGGCAGCATTTCAAAGTCATTCGAAATTAGCTCGAAATTATAGCCCACTCACTGCCCCTTGTGTCACGATTTTTCTCGCCCATCTCCGAGACTAATGTTCCGGAAGCTATTGAACGAACTTGCGATCGCGCTGCCTCGCAAGCGCTTGTGCGCCCGCTCGGCGCGACGCAAGGAAGGGGCGGGCCAGTTAAGCAGGCCAGTATGGCAGCATTGTCATCCAGTATATCACCGTGCACGATGTTCACCTCATCCAACCAGAGCGACGGCAAAATCGCGACTCTTAGTCCGAAGGGACAGGGGTAATGAAGGTCAAGCTAACTACGGAAAACCGTTGCCAGCTTATGGGCATCAGATAAGTTATTGACTATATCCGTATAAATTCAGTCTTCCGGACAGATATTCTCCGAGATAGACCTCGCTGATTTTCTTAAACCCTTGCTCAGCGACTTTTAACTCCAGCCACTCTGCATCTTTATTGATAATCTCGAGTACGTCGAAATTTGCTAAGCCATCCACAATGATGGGATAGCGAATATTCTCATCGCCGATTTCAATGATGGTAAGTTGCCCATTTTGTTCAAGAATCACGCGTTTGAGTTTTTCAACCTCGTAAACCCCATTGGCTCTGAGCTTAAACATGAGATCGTTAGCAGATATTCCATTTCTTAAGCACTCCTGGACATCAACGCTCCCATTATAAATTAATGTAATAGGTTTGCCGTCAACAATACGTTTCACAAGATGATTATGTTCTTTAGAGAACTTAAGCATAAAAACAAGCAACGTCCATATGATTAAAACCAGTACGAACTGTAATACTGTGATGGACTCGTTATAGATTACCCCGCCTATAATACCGCCAAGGACATAGTTTTGGACCTGATCCATTGCGGATGTTGGCGATAAATTACCTTTGCCCATTAAATTAATTTGAATGATGAGACACAGGATCCCGAGTCCAAGTTTGATTATTATGGGAGTATAAATTGGCATTATCTGTCCTTGCTTTTAAGAATGGTGATTGTTGGGTTTATTAAACCAATCTCTTGTAAGCTATAGCTATTTTGATCTGCGCTCAGGTTTACGCGGAAGAACTGCTCGTTGATTTTGACGATGATCCCATCTGTAAATTGTACGGAATTAGAGTAAATGCTGTTGATACTCACGTTTTTTTGTCGGGATAATAAATTAACAAAATTAACCATCTGGGAAGATTGCGAATGGGCGCTCTCACTGTTGGTGTATTCAGAGTATTGAACTCCCGAAATGAAAAGTAAAAACAGGAAGGCAATGATTGTCAAATCCCTGTATTTTGTTTGAAGTCTGTGCCGCATATAGAGGCTAAAAACGACAATCGTGATGAAGAGGGTGCTGAATATAACAATATACTTCAGATAGTCATTCAAATTTGACTGGGCCTGAAGATAATCTATGCCATAAAAATTCATCTTTACCACCTTGGCTAAAAATCCTTTGTCTTACCAGATAACAGAGTAACTTACCGCCACTGTCCTGGCACATCGATTTCACAGCGGATCCGGTAACAGACTGGGCGGCGAACAACTATCAGTACCGACGTTGAAACGTGTCGATAATTTCACCTGCAGCGCCCTGGGCAAGGCCGGCCATTCTGTGGAACCGAGGTTATCGATCTTTTCTCCAGGCGTCAGCGGTCAGTGCTTCACCAAAATGCCCTGCGATAAGCCGTTTTGTCAGATCATGCAGGGGGGAAGCCAGCACGTCAGCCGTGCTGCCGCGCTCGACTACTTCGCCCTGATGCATGACAAGCACCTGATCGCTGATGTGTTTCATCATGCCCAGATGCTGGGTAACGTAAATATAAGCAATACCCTGTTTTTCCTGTAGTTCCAGCATCAGGTTAATTAACTGCGAACGCATCGACATATCCAGCGAGGCCAGCGCTTCGTCGGCGATAATCACCTTCGGGCGCAGGATAAGCGCGCGGGCCAGCCCCAGACGCTGCTTTTGCCCCGGCGCCAGCATGTGCGGGTAATAGCTCACATGGTCAGGCAGCAGGCCCACCAGACGCAGGGTCTCAACAATGCGTTTGCGTCGGGCTTCTGGCTCCAGGTCGGTATTCAACCGCAGCGGGAAATCCAGAATCTGCGAAATGCGCTGACGTGGATTAAGGGAGGTTGACGGATCCTGAAAGATCATGCGGATGCGCTGGCTTCGAAAGGAGTAGTCCCCAAACGCCAAGGGGTGATCGTCTATCAGCACTTCGCCACCGGTGGGCTCAACCATGCCCGCCAGCATTTTTGCCAGCGTGGATTTACCCGAGCCGTTTTCGCCGATGATCGCCAGCGTCTGTTTTTCCCGAAGGGTAAAACTCAGGGGTTTGACCGCCTCAACGTTTTGGCGGTGAAAAAGCCCCGTACGGTAGCGAAAGGTCTTACTCAGGTTACGCACTTCAAGCAAGGTTTCGACCATTTCACTCTCTCTCCATGTTCAGCGGGAAATGACAGGCAAAAAGATGGTTTTTAGCCCCTGTCAGCCGCGGCGTCTCGATGCATTTACGCTGTGCATACGGGCAACGAGGCCCCAGACGGCAGCCAATGGGCAACGACTCCAGAAGCGGAATTGCGCCCGGCAGGGTATTCAAACGGCTTTTGTGCGGCATCGCGCTGCCAAAGTCCGGGATCGCGCGGATAAGCGCCTGGGTATAGGGATGGTGCGGTGTATTGACCAGCTCTTCACTGACGGCGGTTTCGACCGTTTGTCCGCAGTACATCACGTCAATTTTATCCGCCCATTTGCTCAGCATCTGCAGGTCATGACTGATCAGCAAAATGGTGGTGTTGTTGTTCTGGTTCAGACGCGTCAGCAGGCGGAAAATCTGCGCCTGTGTAGTCGGTTCCATGGCATTTGTGGGTTCATCAGCAATCAGCAGGCGCGGCTGGTTCGCGAGGGCGATGGCGATCATCACTTTCTGACACTCGCCGTCGGTCAGTTCGTAAGGGAAGCTTCGCATCGCATCCTTATGATCCTTGATCCCGACGCGGTGCAGAAGCTCAATGGCGCGGCGCTTGCGCCAGCCTAAACGCTGCCACCAGCGGCCCTTGTAGGTCCAGCCTGGGATGTTTTGCATCAGCTGTTTGCCCACGCGCTCGGACGGATCGAGACAGGACTGCGGCTCCTGGAAAATCATCGAGACGTTATGGCCCACCAGCTTGCGTCGCTCGCGCGGGGAGAGGCGCTGCAGGTCGATATCATCGAAGCGCATCCGGTCGGCCGTGACGCGCCAGTTGTCTTTGGCCACGCCGCAGATGGCTTTGGCAATCAGGCTTTTGCCCGAGCCGGATTCTCCCACCAGCCCGCGGATCTCACCTTCCGCAAGCGTAATGCTGATGCGGTCCACGGCTTTGACCCAGCCTTCACCGGTCTTAAACTCGATCGTGAGGTTGCGAATATCAAGTAACGGCATTATTCAACCCCCGCATTGATGGCACGGCGAATACCGTCGCCGAGCAGGTTGACGAGCAGAACGCTAACCATTATGGCGGCCCCCGGCAGCATCACTGTCCAGGGCGCGACGTAAATCAGCTCCAGCGCATCGCCGAGCATGGCGCCCCATTCAGGAGAGGGGAGCTGTGCGCCAAGGTCGAGGAACCCGAGCGCAGCGATGTCCAGAATCGCCATCGACAGCGCCCGCGTAATCTCCGTCACCAGCCCCGCGGCAATATTTGGCAGCACGGCAAACCATAAAATGTTCATTGTGGTAGCGCCGTCCAGACGGGCCGCGACCACATACTCTTTTTCCAGCTCGTCATGCACCAGGCTGTAAACCGAGCGCACCATGCGCGGCAAAATCGCCAGCCAGACGGCGAACATCGCGTGCGACAGGTGAGGTCCGGCAAAGGCCACCACGATAATAGCCAGCAGCAATGACGGAATAGAGAGCAGGGTATCCAGAATATGGTTAAGCACAGCCGACCGCAGGCCGTGGGTCGACCCGGCAAAAATACCGAGCGCCAGGCCAAAGACGGTTGCCGCCAGCGTCACCACAAACGCTCCGCCCACCGTAGGCGCAGCGCCGCTCAGCAGGCGGCTTAAGACGTCGCGGCCAAGGTCGTCGGTGCCGAGGAAGAAGGATACCTCGCCGTAGCGCGACCACGACGGCGGCAGCAGCTGATACCCGAGAAACTGCTGGTCGATACCATAGGGCGCAAACCATGAGCCAAAAACGCACAGCAAGGCCAGGCCGGCACAGCCGTAAAGGCCGATCATTGCCGTGGTGTCACCATAGAATTTACGCCACACGGTACGTAGCGCACCGGGCGTGCGCTTTTCACTGTAAACGTTATCGTAAGGCATACCATTCCTTATGCTTCAACGGGTTGGCCATGGCACCCAAAATATCGGAAAGCACGTTAACAATGATCACCAGGGAGCCAATCACCATGACCCCGGCGGAGATCGCGGCGTAATCCTGCTGACGAATGGCGTTAATCAGCCAGCGGCCTAAACCCGGCCAGCTAAAGACCATCTCGGTGATCATCGCCAGCGTTAACATGGTCGAAAACTGCAGCCCGAGACGCGGGATCACCGGCGGCAGCGCATTATGCAGCACGTGGCGGCGTAAAATAGTCAGACGCGATAGCCCGCGGGTGGCAGCGGCTTTTACGTAGTTCTGGTCAAACACCTCAATGGTGCTGATTCGCATCAGGCGGATCACCTCCGTGGTCGGCGCCACGGCCAGCGTCAGAACCGGTAAGACCATATGGCGCAGGGCGCTGACGATCATCTCATGGCGCCAGACGGAATCGGAGAGCCAGGCGTCGATGATAGCGAATCCGCTCACCGTTTTGACCGCATAGAGAAGATCGAAGCGGCCGGAAACCGGCAGCCAGCCGAGCGTCAGCGAGAAGAACAGGGTGAGCAACAGCGCCAGCCAGAATACCGGAATCGAGAAGCCCAGCAGGGCGAGGGCGCTGATGAATTTGTCCTGCCATTTGTTGCGGTAAATTCCTGCCAGCATACCGACCGGGATCCCGACCATCAGGGCAAAGCCAAAGGCCAGAATGCACAGCTCCATCGTCGCCGGAAACACCTCTTTGAGCTGCTCGGAAATCAGCTGTCCGTTAATGCTGGATACGCCAAAATCCCAGTGCAGCAGACCGTTAAACCAGAACAGCCATGCATCCCACAGAGACGACCCCTGCAGCGGGGCGTGCGGGGTAAAGTAGCTCAGGCTAAAGCCGACAAAGGTCAGAAAGAACAGCGTGACCAGCAGCAGCAGCAAGCGACGTAGGGTAAATATGATCATGGCTTCTTCACCTCTTGTGCTTTCTCGCGCGTGACGCCCGCGAAGGAGGCATTACCAAACGGGCTTAGCACCAGCCCTTTAATATCGTATCGGTAGGCCTGCAGACGCAGGGAAGAGGCGAGAGGCAGCACAGGGAGCTCCCGTGCCAGAATATTTTGCGCTTCGTCATAGGCTTCAATTCGCGAAGCAAGCTGCTGTGACGCCAGCGCTTTTTGCAGCACGGCATCAAACTCTTTATTGCACCAGTGGGCGTAGTTGGTTTGCGAATTGATCGCCGCGCAGCTCAGCAGAGGGCGGAAGAAGCTGTCCGGGTCATTACTGTCGGTGGACCAGCCCGCGAGCGTCAGATCGTGATTCATGTCCATCAGGCGAGCTTCCTGGAAACGGCCTTCGACGGGGACGATGATCACCTTGACGCCCACCTGAGCCATATCCGCCTGCAGCAGCTCTGCGGTTTTGAGCGGGCTTGGGTTCCACGCCTGAGAGCTGGTGGGGACCCACAGCTGCAGCGTCAGGTTTTCAGCGCCCAGCGCTTTTAGCTGCTCACGCGCTTTCGCCGGATTGTACTCCGTTATTTTAGCTTCGCCGTCGTAGGCCCAGGAAGCCCTCGGTAAAATGGAGGCCGCCGTTTCAGCGGTACCGTAGTAGATCGACTGCATCAGGCGCTGGTTATTAATCGCCAGGGCCAGCGCATGGCGAACGGCCGGATTATTCAGCGGCGGTTTATCGGTGTTAAACGCCAGATAGGCAATGTTCATTCCTGGACGCAGCGTCAGGCGAAGACGCGGATCGTCACGCAGAATGGTCAACTGGCTGGCGGCAGGCCAGGCGAGCACGTCGCACTCGCCGGTCAATAGCTTCGACAGGCGGCCGGTGCCGCCAGAGCCTAAATCGACCACCACCTGAGGCATCAGCGGCTTCCCGCGCCAGAAGTGTTCGTGGCGTTGCAGACGAATGTATTGCCCGGAACGGTACTCCGCCATCTGGAACGGCCCCGTGCCAACAGGCTGTCGGTCGAGCTGCTCCTGACGGTCTTTTTTGGTGAGCTGCGCCGCGTATTCCGCAGACATAACGGACGCATAGTGCGTTGCCAGGTGCCACAGGAAAGAGGCATCCGGGCGCTTCAGATTGAACTCAACCGTGCGGTTATCCAGCTTACGCACGCTTTTCACGGTGTCGGCAAACTGAAGGCTGTCGAAATAAGGGAAGCTGCCGCCGTTGACGTTGTGCCAGGGATGGTTACGGTTAAATATCCGCTGGAAGGTGAAGACCACGTCATCCGCGTTGAGCTTACGCGTAGGGGTAAACCACGGGGTGTGCTGGAAGGCGACATCATCGCGAAGGTGGAAACGATAGGTTGCGCCGTTATCCAGAACCTCCCAGCTTTCTGCAAGCTCGGGCACCAGTCGATACGTGTAAGGGTCAACGTCAAGCAGGCGATCGTAAAGCTGCGCGGCGAGCGTATCGACAATCAGGCCGCTGCCCGCTTTTTGCGGGTTAAAGGTATCAACTTGCCCACTGACGCAGTAGACAAAGCCGCTATCGCGAATATCGGGTAGCGCAGCGCGTTCAGGCGCAGCAAAAGCCAGGTTGCTGAACAAACCTAGTGCAAACAGGGACGATAAAACCAGACGCATAATTTTTAAGGTATTATTTATTAAGTGGCTATCCTACTAATTTTAAACGATATTATCCAGTGTCGTTTAAGCCTGAGGGCATATTGGGGGCAGTAACGCATGCAGTCGGTCATTCAGCATCACGACCCGATCCACGTTCATACCTGCAATCCACTTTGAATATACCTCATAAACTATCTTAGCATTTTCATGTCCCATCTGACTCGCTATAAACGAAGGATTCGCGTTAGCAGACTGTTACACGATGCCTGGACGTGGCATGGCTACACGCCATGTATGCCTGTGAAAAGTAAGCCGCCGCCGGCTCAATGTCTGGCCATATCAACAATGGGCTGAAAAGATGCCTGAGCACGAAGATGGCTTGGGTAAGTGAAGGGGCACCATGGTGATGCTTACCCTGTGCGTTACTGCAGAGGTTATATCATGAATTTAACGCATTGTTTTTAGGAGTAAAATAGAGAGACAATGAGGCGGGGGTGTTCACTTTTCGGGCAGATGATATGCGCGGGCGCGCTCCCTGAAGGCCATCTCGTTGCAGTCAGAACATTCGGTCCAGAGCGGCAACAGAAGTAATTTTAACGCACATCCGTGACAAAACGATAACAGGTTCTACTATTGGTTAAGGAAAAATTGATTACACGGAGTTCCCAATGTTTTTTTTCGTTGCCGTAGCCTTATCCTGCTGTTTGTTCGTATCCAGTCTTATCTACATTTTGCAGGAATTAGTGAGCATTGGGTGCGATCCAGAAAAACACTGAATATCTTACCGACACCCTTTTAGCACTCATCGCGAAAGGATTCCTGCGAGAAGCCGGCCCGGGGACGTTGTCAAAATGCACGCCGGGATGCACCCGGCACTCAGGCAGGCTAGCCAAACGACAGGCTGTTTGTCCGCAGCCTTTTTTTATCCCGAATTCAGCAGCGGCTAACCTTTTTTAACATGCACGATTTTATTAGCGTCTTTGGCGTTGGAAAATACGCTCCTGGCTAATAATAAACCTGGCGAAATAACGGAAATTAACAAGCGTAAACGGTAAAAATATAATTTAAATAAATACCCTAATGATATCAACGCCAATCTTAAAGCGTAAGCACTTAAACAGTAATATCGCTGATAATAAGTCATGAAAATTTAATAATGACCTATAGTTAACAGGCAAAATAACTTTGCATACCCTACTGGAGTTTTACAATGAAATCTTCAAGTGTAAATTCTCAAAAAGACCAATCAAAACAGCCTGAAAAGATGCCTAAAGACGATAAAGGCAGCCAGAAACCTAATAAGTCCAGATAATATCCAACTGACATAATTCGGAGGTGCTATGGTCGATCGCCCTGATATAGTAGACCCGCAACCGGGGTCAGAACCAGTTCCGGATGATGATTTTCCTCTGGATCCCGATGTAAACGATCCGCTGGACCCTGAAGGCCCGGAAATCGAGAGGTAGTCAGTAGAATTTGGTTTATTATAAACCGCCTTACGGGGCGGTTTTTTATAGATTCTTACTTCGAGCCTCCCTTACTGACTGGTTAATATCAAGATTAATAATGTCATTCATTTGCGTGAAGGGAAAAAAATTAAATAATAGCCTTAACCGACTCGTTAAATCAGAGCGTATGATATTTATCATACATTAGGTTTCGTCGAAATTTAGGCGGTCAAAAGTGCATACGGTGATGAACAATGGGCACTTACTTAACTGCCCTGGGGAAGATCAAAGGGCTGGCTCTATTTCTGTTCCACCTAAAAGATCTGGCGATAAAGACATCACTGAATCGCCAGTAAATAGCGGGAGAAATTTTATACAAGTCTTCCTGACGTCTGTTGTTATACGTGGATAACCTGCTGAGATATATCAATTAAAATGAATGCTCACGGTGCAGTTGTTTTATCGTCACTGTAACTAAAAGCGTGCTTAAGATCACACCAGTTATTGTAGAGATACCCGCTGATAGACGCCGTGGTTGAGTAATCCCATAACCCGGCGTTTGACGAAAGTTTGGTGGAGGAGCTAACGCCTGCTTCGCAAAAGTATCTGCGGGTAACTGCTGAAAATGTCAGCGCATTTGATGTTTTTTGAGCAATGCCCTTAATTGATGGTAGGTCAGGCCCAGTAGCTCAGCCGCCTGTTTCTGATTATATTTCGCCTGCTTCAGGCTTTGTTCCAGCAGCTGCTGCTCCTGAACGTGCTGGAACTGACGCAAATCGAGCGGCAGGGCGGGGACATCGTTTATTCCGTCTGGCACAGCAATCGGTTTAGTACTGCGCTGGAAAGGGTCGAGAATAATGTTGTCCAGCTCGGTTTCGCTGCTGCCGTGGCGATAAACGGAGCGCTCGACCACGTTTTTCAGCTCACGGATGTTGCCCGGCCAGTGGTAGCCGAGCAGCGTCTCGGTGGCATAGTCGCTAAATCCGGGAAAGAGCGGCAGCCCGAGCTCCCGGCACATCTGAATGGCGAACTGTTCTGCCAGCAGCATGATATCGCTCCGGCGCTCGCGCAGCGGCGGGAGCTGCACCACATCGAACGCGAGCCTGTCGAGCAGGTCGGCGCGGAACTTATCTTCTGCCACCATTGCGGGCAGGTCGGCGTTCGTCGCGCACACCAGGCGCACGTTAACCTGCAGCGGCTGGCTGCCGCCCACGCGCTCCAGCTCGCCGTACTCGATAACGCGCAGCAGCTTTTCCTGCACCAGCATCGGCGCGGTGGCCAGTTCATCAAGGAACAGCGTGCCGCCATCTGCGCGCTCAAAGCGGCCCGGATGGCGTTTTTGCGCACCGGTAAACGCGCCCGCCTCATGGCCGAACAGCTCGGTGTCGAGCAGGTTTTCATTCAGCGCCGCGCAGTTAAGGGAAATAAATGGCCCATCCCATCGTCCGGATAAATAATGAAGGCGATTGGCGATCAGCTCCTTTCCCGTACCGCGCTCGCCGATAATCAGCACCGGTTTGTTGAGGGGCGCCAGGCGGGAAACCTGCTCGAGCACTTCCAGAAAGCTGTTTGCTTCGCCGAGTAAATTATCTTTGTATCCAGCCATGATGAAATTAACCACTCCTTAGTGATATTGACCAGTTGAGGATAGTCTGAGACTGATGTTAAATCAATCACCTCCAGTTAAATCAATAGGATAAAAAGTTGGCATGAGATTTGTATTAACTGTTCAGCAGGGCATAGCCCGATAACAGAACTGTGAGGATTGAATTATGGGTATTTTTTCTCGTTTTGCCGACATCGTGAACGCCAACATCAACTCGCTGCTTGAGAAAGCGGAAGATCCGCAGAAGCTGGTGCGGCTGATGATTCAGGAAATGGAAGATACGCTGGTTGAAGTCCGTTCAACCTCTGCACGTGCGCTGGCTGAGAAAAAGCAGCTGACGCGTCGTATTGAGCAGGCTACCGCCCAGCTTAACGAATGGCAGGAAAAAGCAGAACTGGCGCTGCGTAAAGATAAAGACGATCTGGCCCGCGCGGCGCTGATTGAAAAACAGAAGCTCGTGGATATGGTCGCTACGCTGGAACATGAAGGGACCCTCGTGGATGACACCCTGGCCCGGATGAAGAAAGAGATCGGCGAGCTTGAAAATAAACTCAGCGAAACCCGCGCGCGTCAGCAGGCGCTGGCGCTGCGTCACCAGGCTGCAAGCTCGTCCCGTGACGTTCGTCGCCAGCTGGACAGCGGCAAGCTGGATGAAGCGATGGCGCGTTTTGAATCCTTCGAGCGCCGCATCGACCATATGGAAGCAGAAGCGGAAAGCCACAGCATCGGGAAGCAGAAAACGCTGGATCAGCAGTTTGCTGATTTGAAAGCAGACGACGAAATCAGCGAGCAGCTGGCCGCGCTAAAAGCCAAAATGAAACAAGACAATCAATAATAATACAGGCGGCACCCGAGCGTGCCGCCACTCAACGTAAGACAAGGAGTACACATGAGCGCGCTTTTTCTGGCTATTCCCCTGACCATTTTCGTGCTGTTTGTTCTGCCGATTTGGTTATGGCTGCACTACAGCAACCGTTCGTCGCGCGGTGACCTGTCACAGAGTGAACAACAGCGCCTGGTACAGCTGTCCGATGAGGCGAATAAAATGCGCGACCGTATTCAGGCGCTGGAAGCTATTCTGGATGCGGAACACCCGAACTGGAGGGATCGCTAATGGCTGGACTAAACCTGAACAAAAAACTGTGGCGGATCCCTCAGCAGGGGATGGTGCGCGGCGTTTGTGCCGGTCTGGCGCACTACCTCGACGTACCGGTAAAGCTGGTGCGCGTTGTGACCGTGCTGTCGATTTTCTTCGGTCTGGCGTTTATCACCCTGGTAGCCTACATCATTTTGTCATTCGTGCTTGACCCAATGCCCGAAGGGGAACTGGATGCAGAAGGCGCACCGCGCAGCAGCGATTTATTGAACAACGTAGATGCGCAGCTTGCCGCTGGTGAGAAACGACTGCGCGAAATGGAACGCTATGTCACGTCTGACACCTTTACGCTGAGAAGCCGTTTTCGTCAGCTTTAAGAGAGAGCAAACATGAAGCAAAACTGGCAACAGGCCGGTCAGAAGGTAAAACCCGGCCTGAAAATCGCAGGTAAACTGGTCCTGCTGACGGCGTTACGTTTTGGCCCGGCAGGTGTAGCGGGTTGGGCGATCAAATCTGTTGCCCGTAAGCCAGTAAGAATGTTGCTGGCCGTGGCGCTGGAACCTATGCTGCAAAAACTGGCTAAACGCGTCTCCCGCCGCTACTTCTCCTGATACTTCCCGCTTTTGCGAGCCCTCTTTTCTTCTGAAGGAGGGCTCGCTGCATTACGCCTCTTTTACGTTCATTTTTACTCATTCTTTGCATCAGCTCACATTAATGCCTTGAGTTGTTTTCATAACGCGATTTTCTGCCTCCCGGTCCGTTGACAGATATTTACCATGGGAGTAGATTGCTTTCCGTGGGACCGCTACCATGGAAAATAATGTGAACGCTAAAATTAACCATTTAATAGATTTTGTTTACGGCGAAACGTTTTCTGATGCGCATTTAAAGATGCTTTTGGAAAAAATAGAAAACGCCAGGACTGTTATTACTGAAAAGCGTAAGCTGAATTGGGATGAAAACGACGTTGTCCTGATCGCATACGCCGATCAGTTTTCTGCAGAAGGGGAGGATGCCCTGCCGGTTTTTACCCGCTTTTATAATAAATGGCTATCTCACTCCTTTTCACACGTCCATCTTTTGCCTTTTTACCCGTGGTCCTCTGATGATGGATTTTCCGTAATCGATTATCATCAGGTGGCGCCGGGTACCGGAACGTGGCAAGACGTTGCTGAATTAAATAAATCAGCTAACCTCATGTTTGATTTCGTTTGCAACCATATGTCGGCGAAAAGCCAATGGTTTGCAAATTACCTTGCTCAAAAACCCGGATATAACGATTTCTTTATTGCCGTCGACCCAGAAACAGATCTATCAGCCGTGACGCGTCCCCGGGCACTACCGCTACTAACGCCCTTTACATGCCAGGATGGCAGCGTCCGTCACCTGTGGACCACCTTCAGCGAGGACCAGGTTGACCTCAATTTTGCCTCACCTGAGGTGCTGATTGCGATGGTCGACGTGCTGCTTCATTATCTGATGGAAGGCGCGAGCTACATCCGCCTGGATGCCGTCGGATTTATGTGGAAGACCCCTGGTACAAGCTGTATTCATCTTGAAAAGACGCATTGCCTTATTCAGCTTTTCCGCGCCATTACGGACGCTGTCGCGCCGGGAACGGTGATTATCACCGAGACCAACGTTCCCCATAAAGACAACATCTCATACTTTGGTGACGGTGAAAATGAAGCACAGATGGTCTATCAGTTCTCCTTACCACCACTTGTGCTGCACGCCGTGCATCATCAGGATGTCCGGGCGCTGTGTCAGTGGGCTACGTCGTTAACGCTGCCGTCCAGGAAAACCACCTGGTTCAACTTCCTCGCTTCGCACGATGGCATTGGCCTGAATCCGCTGCGCGGCATTTTGCCCGAGTCTGATATCCTTTCGCTGGTAGAAAAACTCCAGCAGGAAGGGGCGCTGATTAACTGGAAAAATAACCCTGATGGCACGCGCAGTCCTTACGAAATTAACGTCACCTATCTTGACGCATTAAGCACGAGGGATTGCGATGATAATAGTCGTGTTGCCAGGTTTATACTGGCGCATGCGGTGTTATTAAGTTTTCCTGGCGTACCTGCCATCTATATACAAAGTATTCTTGGTTCTCGTAATGACTATGACGGCGTGGAACGCTATGGGTATAACCGCGCAATAAACAGAAAGAAATATGCTGCCGGAGAAATGGATCGTGCGCTGGATGTTAATAATAGCCTGCGTCATAAGGTTTACCATGCATTGACCAAACTGATTGCGGTACGTCGCTCGGAAAAAGCCTTTCATCCTGACAGTAAGGTTGTTTTTGATACAGCAAGTAAACATGTATTGAAAATAGTGCGCGCTGCCGATAATGGTGAGTGCATAACCGGGGTGTTTAATTTCAGTGATGATATTCAGGAAGTTTATTCAGACATTCGCGCAGGCAGGGAGTTGATCGCCGGGTGTGATATTAGTGGAACGACTCTGACCCTTAATCCATGGCAGGTTATGTGGATTAAAGAAAACTAAAAAAGGACCTTAAAAATGAAAATGCCCAAAATTGTGCTGTTATCAGCACTGGTTTCGTGCGCCCTGCTGTCAGGCTGCAAGGATGACAAGAAATCAGCTGTCACCATTGAATTTATGCACTCGTCGGTTGAACAGGAGCGGCAGGCGGTTATTACAAAACTGATTGAGAAGTTTGAGAAAGAGAATCCCACCATCACAGTGAAACAGGTGCCGGTGGAAGAAGACGCATACAACACCAAGGTGATAACGCTCGCCCGAACCGGGGCGCTGCCGGAGGTTATCGAAATCAGCCATGATTACGCCAAAGTCATGGATAAGGAGCAGTTGCTGGACCGTGAGGCCATTAGCAACGCTATTAAGGCAGTGGGGGAAACGACGTTCTACGACGGTATCTTACGCGTGGTGCGCACCGAAGACGGCGACGCGTGGACCGGCGTACCGATCAGCGCCTGGCTTTCCGGTATCTGGTACCACAAGGACAGGCTAGCGGCGGCAGGCATCGCCGAGCCAAAAAACTGGGAGCAGCTCCTGAAGGCCAGTCAGATGCTCAACGATCCGGCGAATAAACATTACGGCATTGCGCTGCCAACTGCAGAAAGCGTTATGACTGAGCAGGCATTCTCCCAGTTTGCGCTGTCGGGCGGTGCGAACGTGTTTGATGCAAATGGAAATATCGACATTGATACACCTGAAATGTCAAAAGCGCTGGCGTTATACAAAGGGCTGGCGGCAACCACCATGCCGGGCTCGAACGATGTCATGGAGATCAAAGATGCCTTCATGAACGGATCGGCGCCTATGGCGGTTTACTCCACCTACATTCTTCCTGCTGTCTATAAAGATGGCAATCCTGCAAATCTTGGCTTCGTGGTCCCGACGGAAAAATCGTCAGCCGTTTACGGCATGGTCACGTCGCTGACGATCACTACCGGGCAAACCGAAGCGGAAACTCAGGCAGCAGAGAAATTTGTCACCTGGATGGAGCAGGCTCAGAACGCAACGGACTGGGTAATGATGTCACCCGGCGCGGCGCTGCCGGTAAACAAGCTCGTTGTCGGCACAGAGACCTGGAAAGACAACGATGTCATCAAAGCCTTTGGCCAGCTGCCTTATGAGCTGATCGCACAGTTTCCGAACGTGCAGGTGTTTGGCGCGGTGGGTGACAAAAACTTCACCCGTATGGGCGACGTGACGGGCTCAGGCATCATCAGTTCCATGGTGCATAACGTCACGGTGGGTCAACAGGATCTCAGCGCAACGCTAGGCAATAGCCAAAAGCGGCTGGCCGATCTGATTTCACAACGATAGGAGCGCTCTGCGGAAGGGAATTATGAAGACGTTGTTTTCGGGTCGTTCAGATATGCCTTTCGCCATGCTGCTGTTGGCCCCCAGCCTGTTATTGCTGGGGGGCCTGGTGGCCTGGCCGATGATTTCTAACGTTGAAATCAGTTTTTTACGCTTGCCGCTCAACCCGCGCATTGATGCGGTTTTTGTCGGGCTTGATAACTACATCAGCATTTTGAGTGACGCGGCGTTCTGGCATTCGCTGTGGATGACGTTCTGGTATACGGCGCTGGTCGTGGTTGGCAGTACGGGGCTGGGGCTGGCCGTCGCCATCTTCTTTAACCGGGAGTTCCGTCTGCGGAAAACGGCGCGTTCGCTGGTGATCCTGTCTTACGTCACGCCGTCAATTTCGCTGGTGTTTGCCTGGAAGTATATGTTCAACAACGGCTACGGCATCGTGAATTATCTTGGGGTGGACCTGCTCCATCTGTACGACCAGGCACCGCTGTGGTTCGACAACCCGGGCAGTAGCTTTGTGCTGGTGGTGCTGTTTGCCATCTGGCGCTACTTCCCGTATGCGTTCATCTCGTTCCTGGCGATACTCCAGACGATCGATAAATCGCTGTACGAAGCGGCGGAAATGGACGGGGCTAATGCCTGGCAGCGTTTTCGCATCGTTACGCTGCCTGCAATTATGCCTGTGCTGGCGACGGTAGTGACGTTACGCACCATCTGGATGTTCTACATGTTTGCGGATGTCTACCTCTTGACCACCAAAGTCGACATTCTGGGCGTCTATCTCTACAAAACCGCCTTTGCCTTTAATGACCTGGGTAAAGCGGCGGCCATCTCTGTGGTGCTGTTTGTGATCATCTTCGCCGTCATTCTGCTGACCAGAAAAAGGGTAAACCTCAATGGCAACAAATAAACGCGTGCTCGGCCGTATTGGTTTCTATCTGGGGCTGGCGGTATTTCTGTTTATCACGCTGTTCCCGTTTTTCGTGATGCTGATGACCTCATTTAAGAGCGCGAAGGAGGCAATATCGCTGAACCCGACCATTCTGCCGCAAGAGTGGACGTTACAGCATTACGTCGACATCTTTAACCCGCTGATTTTCCCCTTTGTGGACTATTTCAGGAACAGCATGGTGGTGTCGTTGACCTCATCCGTCATTGCCGTTTTTCTCGGTACGCTGGGTGCTTACGCCTTATCCAAACTGCGCTTTGCCGGGCGGACGACGATTAATGCGAGCTTTTATACCGTCTACATGTTCTCCGGGATTTTGCTGGTCGTGCCGTTGTTCAAGATCATCACCGCGCTCGGGATCTATGACACCGAACTGGCGCTCATTATCGCTATGGTGACCCAGACCCTGCCTACGGCGGTATTCATGCTGCGCAGCTATTTCGACACCATACCGGACGAAATAGAAGAAGCAGCGATGATGGACGGCCTCAACCGCCTGCAAATCATCTTTCGCATCACCGTGCCGCTGGCCATATCGGGCCTGGTGTCTGTCTTTGTCTACTGCTTTATGGTGGCGTGGAACGACTACCTGTTTGCCTCCATTTTCCTTTCCAGCGCCAGTAATTTCACCTTGCCGGTAGGGCTGAACACGCTCTTCAGCACGCCAGATTATATCTGGGGTCGCATGATGGCGGCGTCGCTGGTGACCGCACTGCCGGTCGTCATCATGTATGCGCTGTCAGAACGTTTTATTAAAAGTGGTTTGACCGCCGGTGGCGTTAAGGGCTAAGGCGGCCAATTTTAACAAGGAGTCAGTCATGAAAAAGTTAGTAGCGACAGCGCCTCGCGTGGCGGCGCTGGTTGAATATGAAGATCGTCCGGTCGCCGTACATGAAGTGAAAATTCGCGCGCGTTTTGGCGCGCCGAAACACGGCACCGAGGTTGTGGATTTCAGAGCGGCAAGTCCATTCATTGATGAAGAGTTTAACGCGGACTGGCAGTTATTTACGCCGCGCGAAGAGGGGGCCGCTCGCGGTATCGAATTCGGTAAGTTCCAGTTGGGCAACATGATCGTCGGTGACGTGATCGAATGCGGTGCAGACGTGACGGAATACCAGCCGGGCGATCGCGTTTGCTGCTACGGTCCGTTGCAGGAAACCGTCATTGTGAATGCCGTCAATAACTACAAGCTGCGAAAAATGCCGCAGGGTTCATCGTGGAAAAACGCTGTCTGCTACGACCCGGCACAGTTCGCCATGAGCGGCGTGCGTGATGCCAACGTAAGGGTGGGCGATTTTGTGGTGGTTGTCGGCCTGGGCGCGATTGGTCAAATTGCCATTCAGCTGGCGAAGCAAGCCGGCGCATCCATTGTTATCGGTGTTGATCCTATCGAACACCGCTGTGAGATTGCGCTCCGACACGGTGCCGACCACTGCCTGAACCCTATCGGTACGGATGTGGGTCTGGAGATTAAAAAGCTCACCGGCAAGCAGGGCGCGGACATCATCATTGAAACCAGCGGCTTTGCCGATGCGCTGCAGTCTGCGCTGCGCGGGCTCGCCTACGGTGGCACCATCTCCTACGTAGCCTTCGCTAAACCCTTTGCAGAAGGCTTCAACCTCGGTCGCGAAGCTCATTTCAACAATGCGAAGATTGTCTTCTCCCGCGCCTGCAGTGAGCCAAACCCGGATTATCCTCGCTGGAGCCGCAAGCGTATCGAAGAGACCTGCTGGAAACTGCTGATGAACGGTTATCTCAACTGTGAAGATCTCATTGACCCGGTGGTCACCTTTACCACCAGCGCTGAGAGCTACATGAAGTATGTCGACCAGCACCCGGAGCTGAGCATCAAAATGGGCGTCACTTTTTAAGCTAAGGAGAGCAACAATGAAAATCGCAACGCAAAATCAGGCCTTTTTCCCTGCGTCAATTCTGGAAAAATTCCAGTACATCAAGGCCATGGGTTTTGATGGCTATGAGATAGACGGCAAACTGCTGGTGGACAATCTTGATGAGGTGAAAGCCGCCATCAAAACAACGGGCCTGCCGGTCACCACAGCCTGCGGTGGTTATGACGGCTGGATAGGTGACTTCATTGAAGAACGTCGCCTGAACGGGTTGCAGCAAATTGAACGCATTCTGGAGGCCCTTGCTGAGGTCGGAGGAAAGGGCATTATTGTTCCTGCCGCCTGGGGAATGTTCACATTTCGCCTGCCGCCGATGACCTCGCCGCGCAGCCTGGACGGCGATCGCAAAGCGGTAGGCGCTTCGCTGCGCTGGCTGGACGAGGTGGCGGCACGCACCGGGACGACAGTCTACCTTGAGCCGCTGAACCGCTATCAGGATCACATGATCAACACCCTGGCGGACGCGCGTCGCTATATCGAAGAGAACGCGCTGAAACATGTGCAGATCATCGGTGATTTTTACCATATGAACATCGAAGAAGATTCTCTGACGGACGCGCTGCACCACAACCGCGATCTGCTTGGGCACGTACATATTGCAGACAATCATCGTTACCAGCCGGGAAGCGGCTGCCTGGATTTTGCAGCGCTTTTCGATCGGCTGCGTGCTGATAACTATCAGGGTTACGTGGTCTATGAATGTCGCGTTCGGGCTGACGATCCGGCTCAGGCTTATCAGGACTCACTCACTTACTTGCGTAATTGCTAAGGATGACGAGCGTGATGAGTGCTTCAACACCTTCGCCTCTGCGCGTTGCCATTATTGGCGCCGGGCAGGTCGCGGACAAAGTGCATGCCTCGTATTACGCCACACGCAGTGATGTTCAGATGGTGGCTGTCATGGACAGCCGCCTGGAACAGGCACAGGCGTTTGCGGAGCGTCATGCAATTCCTGACGCATGGCAAGATGCACGAGAAATGCTGCAGGCGGTCAAACCCGATGTGGTTAGCGTTTGTTCCCCAAACCGCTTCCATTTCGACCATGTCCTGCTGGCGCTGGAGGCCGGGTGCCATGTGATGTGTGAAAAACCGCCCGCCATGACCCCACAGCAGGCCGATGAGATGCGGATTGCTGCTCGCAAGGCGGGAAAGGTACTGGCGTATGATTTTCACCATCGTTTCGCTGAGGATACGCAGCTTCTGCGTGACGCAGTGCTTAACGGAACCCTGGGTGAAATCTACTTCACGACAGCGCAGGCCCTGCGCCGCTGCGGCGTACCGGGGTGGGGCGTCTTTACGAACAAATCGTTGCAGGGCGGCGGGCCGCTGATTGATATCGGCATTCATATGCTGGACGCGGCGATGTACGTGCTGGGGTTCCCGGCAGTCAAGCGCGTCACGGCGCACAGCTTTCAGCGGCTGGGCAACCGTAAACACAGCGGTCAGTTTGGCGAGTGGGATCCTGCTCAGTTTACCGTTGAAGACGCGCTATTTGGCACGATTGAGTTCTGCAACGGCGGCATCCTGCGTCTGGATACCTCCTTTGCCCTGAATATCCGCGAGCAGTCCATCATGAATGTGGCGTTTTGCGGCGAGAAAGCCGGTGCCACGCTGTTCCCTGCGCATATTTACGCTGATGAAGCCGGTATTTTACAGACTATTACCCAGCGGGAAGAGGCAGACGACCAGCGGCACTTACGCAGTATGGATGCCTTTGTTCGCCACGTTATGGGGGAGCCGGTAATGATCGCTGACGCGGAGCAGGGCCTGGTGATCCAGCAATTGGTCGCTGCGCTATATGAAGCGGCGGAAACAGGGGAAAGCGTAACCTTATGCTGAACCTGTCTGTATTAACCGAACCGGGTTTTTGCCCGCACAGCCTGAATAAATACGCGTCTGTTATGGCATGCGGTAACGGCTACATAGGCATTCGCGCGACACATGAGGAAGACTACACCCAGCAAACGCGCGGGATGTACCTTGCGGGTCTTTATCACCGGGCCGGGCGCAACGAGACGAACGAGCTGGTTAACCTTCCCGACGTTACCGGAATTGAAATCGAACTGGATGGGGCGAATTTTACTCTGCTGGCAGGGGAGATACGTCACTGGCAGCGAGAGCTGAATTTTGCTAACGGTGAACTGCGCCGCAGCGTTCTGTGGCGTTCGCCTGCGGGTCAGCAGTATCGCATTGAGAGCCGGCGTTTTGTCTCACTGGACCAACTGCCGCTGGTCGCGATGCAGCTTTCCGTTACGCCAGTTGATGCTTCTGCAGAGATTGTGTTTAAAACGGGTATTGATGCGACTCAAACCAACAGTGGCAGACAGCATCTGGATGAGGTCTCGGTCAGAGTATTCGACCCGCACTACGTACAGGGTATCTACGAAACCCAGGACCGCGCCACTGAGGTAGCGATCTCGGCAAGCTGTCGTCTTACGATGAGCGACAGCAGTAGCTGCTTTAGCGCGAAAAATCGCCGCATCACGGCCCATCACTCGGTAACGGTTTTGCAGGGTGACACTGTCACGCTAGAAAAGCTGGTGTGGATCGCTCACCGCAGCGACAAAGCGCTGTCGCAGGAGTCCTTTGCGCGTAACGCGCTGGCAGAACTCAAAGGCTGTGTGGCTCGAGGCTACGGATCGTTGCTGGAGCAGTCTGCCTCAGCCTGGGAAAAAATCTGGCGCGACAGCCGGGTGGCAGTGGCTTCTGCGGAGCCGAGCGATCAGCTCGCGCTGGATTACGCGGTGTGGCATCTGACTGCTATGACGCCTGCCCATGACGAGCGCAGCAGCATTGCGGCCAAAGGCCTGACCGGAGAGGGCTATAAGGGACACGTATTCTGGGACACCGAAATTTTCCTGCTGCCTTTCCATCTTTTCACCCGACCTCGGATAGCCCGAAATCTGCTGCGCTATCGCTGGCTTAACCTGCCAGGGGCAAGGGAAAAAGCGCGCAGTCACGGCTGGTCAGGCGCACTGTTCCCCTGGGAAAGCGCGGCGAGCGGGCAGGAAGAGACGCCAGAATTTGCGGCGATCAATATCCGTACGGGGCTGCGCCAGAAGGTCGCTTCTGCCCTTGCAGAGCACCATATTGTGGCGGATATCGCCTGGGCCGTCGTCGCTTACTGGCAGGCAACGCATGACGATGATTTTATGCGAAATGAAGGGCTGACGTTGCTTATGGAGACGGCATCGTTCTGGATGGCGCGCGCGACGGAAATCAATGGCCGCCTGGAAATCCATGACGTCATCGGTCCGGACGAATACACGGAGCACGTCAATAACAACGCCTATACGAACTATATGGCCTGGCACAACGTGGCGAGTGCGCACCAGTTTATGGCGATGTTTGAGCGGGATGACGCGCATTTCACGCAAAAAGCGTCACATTTCCTTGCGCGCTTATGGCTCCCTGAGATCGATGAACAGGGGGTGCTGCCGCAGGATGACAGCTTTATGACCAAACCGGCAATTGACCTGAGCCGTTATAAAGCCAAAGCCGGCAAGCAGACCATTCTGCTGGATTACTCGCGTGCGGAAGTGAATGAGATGCAGATCCTGAAGCAGGCCGACGTGGTGATGCTCAACTACCTCCTGCCGGAACGGTTTACGCCCCAGCAGTGTGCCGCGAGTCTGGCGTTCTACGAGCCGCGCACCATCCACGACTCATCCCTCAGTAAAGCCATACACGGGATTGTCTCTGCCCGCTGCGGAGATATGCAAAGCGCATATGCCTTCTGGCGTGACGGCATTGCTATTGACCTTGGTGACGATCCGCACAGCTGCGATGACGGTATTCATGCTGCCGCGACGGGGGCGATCTGGTCCGGCGTGATACAGGGCTTTGCCGGGTTGCAGATTGTGGAGGGAGAATTACACCTTGCCCCGAGGCTGCCTTCTCACTGGACGAGGCTCGCTTTCCCGCTGCGCTGGCGCAATGCAACCATGCAGATCACGTTCGACATGGGCGTCTTGACGATTGATACCTCAGCTCCCGTCACGTTAACCCTGTGGGGAAAAACGGTGACGGCAACGGGGCGGCAAGTCTGGCCGTATGAGGATTTTCTTACGTCTGTTAATGGGATCGCTACCACGGAGGTGAGTGATGGCGCTTAAGGCTGTTGTATTCGATTTGGATGGCGTGATTACCGACACCGCGCATCTTCATTTCCTGGCCTGGCGTTCCGTGGCGCAGGAAATTGGCATCAGGTTTGACGAGGCTTTTAACGAAGAACTCAAAGGGATCAGCCGCATGGATTCGCTGCTGCGGATCCTGCGGCACGGTGGAAAAGAAGGGGTGTTTAACGATAAGCAGTGCCTGGCGCTCGCCGGTAAGAAAAACGATCTCTATGTCCAGTCTCTGGCATCGCTGACGCAAGCATCATTGCTTCCGGGTATTCGCGAGGTGCTGGCTGAGATCCGCGCGGCGAACGTAAAAATTGGGCTGGCCTCCGTTTCTCTCAATGCTCCCGCCATTCTTCACGCGCTGGCTATCCACACGGCGTTTGATTTTTGCGCCGATGCATCCCGGATTGTCTACTCAAAGCCTGACCCCGAGATTTTCCTTGCGGCCTGCGCGGGGCTGAACGTCCGCCCCGAAGAGGCTATCGGTATCGAAGATGCGGCCGCAGGCGTAGAGGCAATTAACGCGGCAGGTATGTTGTCGGTAGGGATTGGGCCTGGACTAGGCCACGCGGGACTACAACTTCATTCAACGCGGGAACTGAGCTGGAAATGCCTGAGCGATTTCTGGTCATCCCGGTCAGTACTGGAAAGGAATTAACAATGGCTCAAGTCTCCCTGAAACACATTCAGAAAATCTACGATAACCAGGTTCACGTGGTTAAAGATTTCAACCTCGACATTGAGGATAAGGAATTTATCGTTTTCGTGGGGCCGTCAGGCTGCGGGAAGTCGACAACGCTGCGCATGATTGCCGGGCTGGAGGAGATCAGCGGTGGAGAACTGGTGATTGGCGGGGTCTGCATGAACGATGTCCCTGCTAAGTCTCGTGATATCGCCATGGTTTTCCAGAACTACGCGCTCTATCCGCACATGACGGTCTACGACAACATGGCTTTTGGCCTCAGGATGCAAAAAATTGCGCCTGCGGTCATCGAAGAGCGGGTTAACTGGGCGGCGCAGATCCTTGGCCTACGCGATTACCTCAAGCGTAAGCCGGGCGCGCTGTCCGGTGGCCAGCGCCAGCGCGTGGCACTCGGCAGGGCGATTGTTCGTGAAGCCGGCGTATTCCTGATGGATGAGCCGCTCTCTAACCTGGATGCCAAGCTTCGCGTACAGATGCGGGCGGAAATCAGCAAGCTTCACCAGAAGCTCAACACAACCATGATTTACGTGACGCATGACCAGACCGAAGCCATGACGATGGCGACCCGCATTGTGATCCTAAAAGATGGCTTCATTCAGCAGGTTGGGGCGCCAAAGCAGGTTTATAACGAACCCGCAAACATGTTTGTAGCGGGCTTTATCGGCTCACCCTCAATGAACTTCATTCGTGGTGCGATAGACGACGGCTTCTTCGTGACGGAAACGCTGCGCCTGGCGATCCCGGAAGACAAACTCGCGGCACTCAATGCCATGGGGTACCAGCGTAAGGCCGTGGTGTTTGGGATCCGGCCGGAAGACATCTTCACCCCGCTGGGTGAGGGGACAACTATCCCTGCGAAAGTCAGCGTTGCAGAACTGACGGGAGCCGAGTTTATGCTCTATGCCACCGTCGGAGGGCATGAGCTGGTCGTCCGGGCTGGGGCCGCGGATGACTATGCAGCGGGAGATAATATCGGTATCCAGTTTGATATGAATAAGTGCCATTTCTTCGACGCGGAAACTGAAGCGGCTATTAGATAAGAAAGGTGTTCGCCGGAAATAACCATTTCCGGTTTTTTGTTTGTTAATTATATAGGGAATATTGTGATGAGTACTCTACTAAAAAGTGCTGCGCTCGTTCTGTGCGCAGGGGTTAGCTGCGCGCAAGCAACAGAAACAGCAAAACACTGGGAGTTTAACATCGGTGCCATGTATGAAATTGAAAACGTCGAGGGTCAGGGCGACGATAAAGATGGATTATATGAGCCTTCCGTGTGGTTTAATGCAACATGGGATGCGTGGACAATATCAATGGCCATGTATCAGGAAGGCCCCGTTGATTACAGCAGTATGACTCGTGGGACCTATTTTGATCGCCCTGAATTAGAATTACGCTATCGCTTTATTGGCACCGACGATTTTACGTTCGGGCTTACCGGCGGTTTCCGAAACTATGGTTATCATTTTAAAGACGAACACGGTGCCAAAGACGGAAGCGCGAATATGCAGCGCTATAAAATCCAGCCGGACTGGGATATTAAATTAGCCGACGACTGGCGTTTTAGCGGCTGGTTTGCAATGTATCAGTTTGCAAACGACCTGGAAAAAACAGGTTATTCTGACAGCCGTGTCGAAACGGAAACCGGCTTTACCTGGACGATTAACGAAACCTTCGCGGCGAGAGTTAATTACTACCTGGAGCGTGGTTTCAACATGGATAGTTCACGTAATAACGGAGAGTTTTCCACGCAGGAAATCCGTGTGTATCTGCCCATTTCGTTAGGCCAGACTACGCTCACGCCTTATACCCGCCTGGGGCTGGACCGCTGGTCAAACTGGGACTGGCAGGACGATCCCGATCGTGAAGGCCATGACTTCAACCGACTGGGCCTCCTGTACGCCTATGATTTTAACAATGGCCTGTCCATGACGCTGGAGTACGCTTACGAGTGGGAGAATCACGATGAAGGCGACAGCGATCGCTTCCACTATGCGGGCGTTGGTGTGAACTACGCGTTCTGACGAGCGGTGAATCAGGGGCCGCTGGCCCCTGATATTAGCGAAGAGAGTCAGCACACATAAAGTGGGTATCAACCAGAACGTTATGTTCAGCCGGTTCACCGGCAATGCGTTTAAACAGCAGGTCGCAACTCTCTTCACCCAACCTGCGGGTCGGGATATCGAATCCACCAGGGGCAGGCGTCAAAATGAGAGACAGCATGGGGTCGCTGTAGCCCGCGACGGCAAGCTGTTCGGGGATCATCAGATTCAACTCGTCGGCCGCACGATAGAGGCTGAGCAGCTTCATGCTGTCTGTCGCGAATACCGCATCGGGTGGCGCAGACGAGGAGAGCAATTGAACGGCTGCCATGAGCGCGCTCTCATGGGTGTATCCCCCATCGATGATCCACTCCGGGTTAAGCGCAATGTTGTGCTTTTCCAGACTGGCTTTATAACCCGCCAGGCGATCAATAGATACATGATAATCAAGCGGTGCATGCAGGCAGGCAATTTTACGACGGCCGTTAGCGATGAAATTATCCGTTAACGTAGCGCTGTCATGGAAATTATCCGTGTCGACGGAATGGATATTCTGGAATTCCCCCTCAACTTTACCAATGACCACTACCGGCACACCGTACGTGTCCAGCGTTGAGAAAAAGGATTCATTTGCTGGCGAACTCAGCATGATGATCCCTTTAATCATTTTTTGTTTTATTTTGCTCACGCATTTTAGCAGGTCGTCTTCACTGCTTTTGGACGTCTGTAAAATTACGTCGAATCCTTTTTCTTCCGCTTTCGCCGTAATGGCATGAAGAACATCAGAAAAGAAAGGATTGCCAGCCGTGGTTTTCGTTGAACGGGTCGAAATAACCATAATGGCGTCAAATCCCGAAGAGGTCAGGGCGCGGGCCAGTTTATTCGGTTGATAATTTAATTCTTCAATCGCCTTCAGCACTTTTTCACGCGCTTCAGGGGAAATATTCGTTTGCTTATTCAGAACTCGCGACACGGTTGATTTCGAAACGCCAGCAACACGTGCAATATCATAGATGGTGGGTGACATACACCTTACTCACTCCAGACGGACAGCAATTCCGTTCATCTTACTGGAGAAAAAACGGCAATGGCAATAATTAAGAATTGATAATCAACGATCTGCCCCCATTTCCTGTATTCTGAAGCGACTCATTCAGGCCTTCAGGCAAAAAGGGACGGCGATGAAGCGACTTAAAAACGAACTTAACTCTTTGGTGAACCGCGGCGTTGACCGCCATCTGCGTCTGGCGGTAACGGGGCTGAGCCGCAGCGGGAAGACGGCGTTCATCACGGCGATGGTGAACCAGTTGCTGAACCTGCATGCCGGTGCGCGCCTGCCGCTGCTGAGTGCCGTGCGGGAAGACCGTCTGCTGGGCGTGAAGCGCGTGCCCCAGCGCGACTTCGGCATTCCGCGGTTTACCTATGATGAGGGGCTGGCCCAGCTGTATGGCGATCCCCCCGCCTGGCCAACGCCAACGCGCGGCGTGAGCGAAATTCGCCTTGCGCTGCGTTTTCGATCCAATGAATCGCTGATGCGACACTTCAAGGAAACCTCCACGCTGTACCTTGAAATTGTGGACTATCCCGGTGAGTGGCTGCTCGATTTACCGATGCTGGCGCAGGATTACCTGAGCTGGTCACGTCAGATGACCGGCCTGTTGCAGGGGCAACGTGCGGAATGGTCAGCGAAATGGCGCGCACTGTGCGAGGGCGTCGATCCTCTTGCGCCTGCGGATGAAAACCGTCTGGCGGCCATTGCGGAAGCCTGGACTGATTACCTGCACCAGTGCAAGCAGGAAGGGCTGCATTTCATTCAGCCGGGTCGCTTTGTTCTGCCCGGGGATTTGGCAGGGGCACCCGCGCTTCAGTTTTTCCCGTGGCCGGACGTCGACGGCATCGGTGAAGCAAAACTGGCGCAGGCGGACAAGCAGACCAACGCCGGTATGCTCCGGGAGCGCTATAACTACTACTGCGAAAAAGTGGTTAAGGGCTTCTACAAAAATCACTTCCTGCGCTTCGATCGCCAGATTGTGCTGGTGGACTGCCTGCAGCCGCTGAACAGCGGACCGCAGGCCTTCAACGATATGCGGCTGGCGCTGACGCAGCTGATGCAAAGTTTTCACTATGGGCAGCGAACGCTGTTCCGTCGCCTGTTTTCACCGGTTATCGACAAACTGCTCTTTGCCGCCACCAAGGCGGACCATGTGACGGTCGATCAGCACGGGAACATGGTGTCGCTGCTCCAACAGCTGGTCCAGGATGCCTGGCAAAATGCGGCGTTTGAAGGGATCGGCATGGACTGCCTGGGGCTGGCATCGGTGCAGGCAACCCAGAGCGGCCTGATTGACGTTAACGGCGAAAAAATACCGGCCTTACGCGGTCATCGCCTGAGCGACGGTGAGCCGCTGACGGTTTACCCGGGCGAAGTGCCTGCCCGTCTGCCGGGCCAGGCGTTCTGGCAAAGCCAGGGCTTTCAGTTTGAAGCGTTCCGGCCGCAGGTCATGACCGTTGACCAGCCCCTGCCGCACATACGCCTGGATGCCGCACTGGAGTTTTTGATTGGAGATAAATTGCGATGACGGAACCGTTGAAACCGCGCGTAGACTTTACCGGCCAGCTTGAACAGGAACAGCTGGAGGCCTTTAAGACGGCGCAGACCTTCACAGGCACCGAGGCGGAGAAATTTGCCCCGGCGCTGGCTGATGAGGCGCTGGTCGAAGAAGGCGAGGCCGAAGCGGTGGTCGATGCCGCCTTACGGCCTAAGCGCAGCCTGTGGCGCAAGATGGTGACCGCCGGGCTGGCCCTGTTTGGCGTCAGCGTCATCGGGCAGGGCGTGCAGTGGGGCATGAACGCCTGGCAAACTCAGGACTGGGTTGCCATGGGCGGATGTGCTGCCGGTGCCCTGATTGTGGGAGCAGGCGTGGGATCGGTGGTAACCGAGTGGCGTCGCCTGTGGCGGCTGCGCCAGCGCGCGCACGAGCGTGATGAAGCGCGCGATTTGCTCCACAGCCACGGGACCGGAAAGGGGCGTGCCTTCTGTGAAAAGCTGGCGAGCCAGGCCGGGATTGACCAGTCCCACCCGGCGCTTCAGCGCTGGTACGCTGCAATTCACGAGACGCAGAATGACCGCGAGGTTGTAACGCTCTATTCCCATATCGTACAGCCCGTACTGGATGCGCAGGCACGACGTGAGATCGGCCGCTCAGCCGCTGAATCCACGCTCATGATTGCCGTCAGCCCGCTGGCGCTGGTGGATATGGCCTTTATCGCCTGGCGTAACCTGCGCCTGATCAACCGTATTGCGAACCTGTATGGTATTGAGCTTGGCTATTACAGCCGCCTTCGCCTGTTCAAGCTGGTCCTGTTGAACATTGCCTTTGCCGGTGCCAGCGAGCTGGTGCGAGAAGTGGGCATGGACTGGATGTCGCAGGATCTTGCGGCCCGTCTGTCTGCTCGTGCGGCACAGGGCATCGGGGCAGGCCTGCTGACCGCCCGCCTCGGTATTAAGGCGATGGAGGTTTGCCGACCGCTTCCCTGGATTGACGGCGATAAGCCGCGGCTGGGGGATTTTCGTCGTGAATTGATTGGGCAGCTTAAGGAATCGCTCAATAAGAAACCGGTACAGTGAGGATTTGTTTACTAATCGTGCGGGCTGTCAATATTTGTTGACAGCCACCTTCCCGATCACCGTGATCTGACATATCATTTTAAGGTTACTGGCTTAAAACGGTGAATTTCCCATGCGTCTGGAAGTCTTTTGTGAAGACCGTCTCGGTCTGACCCGCGAGTTACTCGATCTTCTTGTTTTACGTAGCATTGATTTACGTGGTATTGAGATCGACCCCGTCGGGCGAATTTACCTCAATTTTGCCGAAATTGAATTTAACACCTTCAGCAGCCTGATGGCGGAAATCCGCCGTATCGCTGGCGTTACGGATGTACGCACCATTCCATGGATGCCGTCCGAGCGCGAGCATCTTGCGCTGAGCGCGCTGTTAGAAGCGATGCCAGAGCCGTTCCTCTCCCTGGATCTGAAAAGCAAGGTCGAACGCGTCAACCAGGCGAGCTGCCAGCTGTTTGCCCAGAGCCAGCAAAAGCTCAGCGCACATCATGCCACGCAGCTTATCCCCGGCTTTAATTTCCAGCGCTGGCTGGACAGCAATCCGCAAAATACCCACAGTGAGCACGTCGTGATTAACGGGCAAAATTTCCTGATGGAGATTACGCCCGTCTATCTGAAAGGGGAGAATGACGCCCGCGTGCTGACCGGTGCGGTGATCATGCTCCGTTCAACCGTGCGGATGGGCCGTCAGCTGCAAAACCTCTCCAGCCAGGACGTGGGGGCGTTTAGCCAGATTATTGCCGTCAGCCCGAAGATGCGCCATGTCGTGGATCAGGCACGCAAGCTGGCAAATCTGACCGCGCCGCTGCTGATTACCGGCGATACCGGAACCGGCAAAGACTTGCTGGCTCACGCCGTACATCTGGCCAGCCCGCGCGCGGCCAAACCCTATCTGGCGCTGAACTGCGCGTCTATCCCCGAAGATGCGGTTGAAAGTGAACTGTTCGGCCACGCGCCGGAAGGGAAAAAGGGCTTCTTTGAGCAGGCAACTGGAGGGTCAGTTCTGCTGGACGAGATCGGCGAGATGTCGCCGCGCATGCAGGCCAAGCTGTTACGTTTTCTGAACGACGGGACCTTCCGTCGCGTGGGCGAAGATCATGAAGTGCACGTAGATGTGCGCGTCATCTGCGCCACCCAGAAAAACCTGGTTGAGCTGGTTCAGAAAGGCGTCTTCCGCGAAGATCTCTATTATCGCCTGAACGTGCTGACGCTCAATATCCCGCCGCTGCGCGATTGTCCTCAGGACATCATGCCGCTGACGGAACTCTTTGTGGCCCGTTTTGCCGATGAACAAGGGGTGCCGCGTCCGAAGCTCTCTGCGGATTTGGGAACGGTGCTGACGCGCTATGGCTGGCCGGGTAACATTCGCCAGCTGAAAAACGCCGTTTACCGGGCGCTGACCCAGCTGGAAGGGTACGAGCTGAGACCGCAGGATATTTTATTACCGGATAATGATGCCGGAACGGTGTCGGTGGGCGAAGAGGCAATGGAAGGATCGCTGGATGATATCACCAGCCGCTTTGAGCGTTCTGTCCTGACCCAGCTCTATCGTAGCTATCCGAGTACACGCAAGCTGGCTAAACGCCTGGGCGTATCGCATACCGCAATTGCGAACAAGCTGCGTGAATATGGGCTGAACCAAAAGAAAAGTGACGACTAAAACCAAAAAGCCTCTTTGCAGAGGCTTTTTTTTACGATTACGCTTTCAGCACATCAAGTGCCGCGGTGTAATCCGGTTCGGTCGTGATTTCGTTAACCAGCTCGCTGAAGACGACGTTGTCGTTTTCGTCGATAACCAGCACGGCGCGCGCGGCCAGGCCTTTCAGCGCGCCTTCAGAGATGCCAACGCCGTATTTCTCAAGGAAATCCGGGCTGCGCAGGGTAGAAAGGGTGATGACGTTGCTCAGGCCTTCTGCACCGCAGAAGCGAGACTGGGCAAACGGCAGGTCAGCAGAAATGCACAGCACCACGGTGTTGTCCACTTCGGTCGCCAGCTGGTTGAATTTACGCACGGACGCGGCACACACGCCGGTATCGATGCTTGGGAAAATGTTCAGGACTTTACGCTTGCCGGCAAACTGGCTCAACGTGACGTCAGACAGATCTTTAGCCACCAGAGTGAAAGGCTGTGCTTTGCTACCAGACTGAGGAATGGAACCTGCAACAGCAACCGGGTTGCCCTGGAAATGAACGAGTTGTGACATAGATATCTTCCTGTTTACAAATAGTTAACGTCGTGGCTAGTGTATGTCATCCGCGGATAACACGGCAAACCAATTTTTTCGCCTAACCGGGCTGCAAGGAGTCAGTGATGAGAAGCGTTAAGGTCTATGAAGAAGCCTGGCCATTGCATTCCCCGTTTGTGATCTCTCGCGGCAGCCGCAGCGAGGCCTGCGTCGTGGTGGTCGAAATAGAAGAAGAGGGCATCAAGGGGGTTGGGGAGTGCACGCCCTATCCGCGCTACGGTGAGAGCCTTGCATCGGTGATGGCCCAGATCATGACGCTGGTGCCCGATCTGCAAACGGGACTCACGCGTGAAGCACTCCAGCAGCGCCTGCCTGCCGGCGCGGCGCGCAACGCGATTGACTGCGCGCTCTGGAGCCTGGAAGCGGCTAAACAGCAACGATCCTTACCTGCGATCCTGAACGTCACGCTGCCCGCAACGGTGACAACGGCGCAAACGGTGGTCATCGGCGAGCCGGAACAGATGGCGGGCAGTGCCAAAGCGCTGTATGACGCCGGCGCGACGCTGCTGAAGGTGAAGCTCGACGATCGCTTAATTAGCGAACGGATGGTCGCCATTCGTGCAGCCGTGCCGGAAGCTACGCTGATTGTCGATGCGAATGAATCATGGCACAGCGAAGGGCTGGCCGCGCGCTGCCAGCTGCTCGCTGATTTGAACGTCGCCATGCTAGAGCAGCCCCTGCCCGCAAATGAAGACGCCGCGCTGACGAATTTTATCCATCCTCTCCCGATTTGTGCCGATGAAAGCTGTCATACCCGCGCCAGCCTTGAGACCCTGAAAGGCCGCTACGAGATGGTCAACATTAAGCTCGATAAAACGGGAGGGTTGACCGAAGCGCTGGCCCTGGCGAAAGAGGCGCAGACCCAGGGGTTTGCGTTGATGCTGGGCTGCATGCTTTGTACCTCAAGGGCGATTGGGGCGGCATTGCCGCTGGCAAACCTGGTCCGCTTTGCCGACCTTGATGGCCCAACGTGGCTGGCGGTAGACGTCTCACCAGCGCTTAAATTTACCACCGGCGTACTTCACCTCTGAGGTTGCCAGCGCAGAAGATCCGCCATCGCCTTGAGGTATTTTTCACTCGCCTCATCCGAGGAAATTGGCGGGAATTCTGCGGTAATACAGTGCAAGCCCAGATCGCTGCACCAGCTTCCAAAGGAACCGGGTGTCTCATAGCCCACGCTGGTCACGAGGGGAAGGCTGAACGCCTCTGACAGCCACTGCCCAAGCGCCGTATGGCGGGGGTCTTCAATACAGGCCAGCGGGTCATGGAACGAGACGACCCAGGCGGGATGGATCTTGTGAATCAGCTGGCACAGCGCCTGTGTTTCTGGCTCCGAGCCGGGCTTTTCTCCCGTCAGTAAGACCACGTCACGCTCCTCGGCGGCGCTGTTCCAGCGATACACCGTCTCACCAGCTCGCCAGTTTGCCGCCGGGAAATTACGGTTTAAGTCGATCCCCCTCGCATTGGCGCGTAGTCCAAGCTGACAGCCGTCGGGGTTAACGGTCAGAATAACGTGGTGACGCCGTAATTCAGGACTCAGCGTGCGCAGCGCGCAGGAGAGCGTCACGATAGAGGAATTCTCATCCCCGTGCGTGCCGGCGATAATCAAACCGCTGTTGCGGTCGGCTTCCGGAGCCGGGAACCAGATTAGCGACGCGCCCAGAAATGAACGGCCGTACTGCTCGGCACCTGGCGGAAAGGCGCCACGTTCCGCTCTTGGTCGGGTGAATGCCATATGAAATCCTGATAAAGAAGTCTCTAGTGGCAGTGTTGTGCAAAACCCGCGCTTAATCAAATAGTTTCCGTACACGCACAAAATTGCCGGACATCAACTTTCCCGGTTAAGGTATTTGCATTTCTCTTTGTCGAAACAAATAATTACGCATCTGCTCGTTACCTGAACTCATTAAAGGGGATCTTATGAAGCACCCTGTTTCGCGTCTGTGTATGGCCCTGTGGCTGTGCGGACTCTCTTCACTCTCTTATGCTGCGGATGTGCCGAAGGGCGCGGTGCTTGCGCAAAAGCAGGAGCTGGTTCGCCACATCAAGGATGAGCCTGCTTCTCTGGATCCCGCAAAAGCCGTGGGGCTGCCGGAAATTCAGGTGATCCGTGACCTCTATGAAGGGCTGGTCAACCAGAATGAGAAAGGGGAGTTAACGCCCGGCGTGGCGACGCGCTGGCAAAGCAACGATAACCGCGTCTGGACCTTCACGCTGCGCGACAACGCGAAATGGTCAGATGGTACCCCCGTAACGGCGCAAGATTTTGTCTACAGCTGGCAGCGTCTGGTCGATCCGAAAACGACCTCTCCGTTTGCCTGGTTTGCGGCGCTGGCTGGCATCGCTAACGCGCAGTCAATTATCGACGGCAAAGCCGCGCCCGATACGCTCGGCGTGACTGCGGTTGACGCTAAGACGTTGCGCGTACAGCTCGACAAACCGCTGCCCTGGTTCAGCAACCTGACGGCCAACTTTGCGTTATATCCGGTTCAAAAAGCGGCGGTTGAAAGCGGTAAGGAGTGGACGCGGCCGGGCCACCTGGTCGGCAACGGGGCCTACGTGCTGAAAGACCGCGTGGTCAATGAAAAGCTGGTGGTTGAGCCGAATCCGCACTACTGGGATAACGCCAAAACGGTTCTGAAGAAAGTGACCTTTATACCGATCAACCAGGAATCCTCAGCGACAAAACGCTATCTGGCAGGCGATATCGATATCACCGAATCGTTCCCGAAAAACATGTATCAAAAGCTGCTGAAAGATATTCCAGGGCAGGTCTATACACCACCGCAGCTGGGTACCTATTACTATGCCTTTAACACGCAGAAGGGGCCGACCGCCGATTCCCGCGTGCGCCTGGCGCTGAGTATGACGATCGATCGCCGCATTATGGCGGAGAAAGTGCTGGGGACGGGTGAAAAACCTGCCTGGCATTTCACGCCGGACGTGACGGCCGGTTTTACCCCCGAACCCTCGCCGTTTGAGCAGATGTCTCAGCAGGAACTGAACGTGCAGGCGAAAACATTATTGCAGGCGGCAGGCTATGGCCCTCAGCGTCCGCTGAAGTTAACGCTGCTGTATAACACGTCTGAAAACCATCAGAAAATTGCGATAGCCGTGGCCTCAATGTGGAAGAAAAATCTGGGCGTGGACGTGAAGCTGCAGAACCAGGAGTGGAAAACCTACATTGACAGCCGCAACACAGGTAATTTTGATGTTATCCGCGCGTCCTGGGTGGGGGATTACAACGAGCCGTCGACCTTCCTGTCACTATTAACCTCAACGCATAGCGGCAACATCTCACGTTTTAACGATCCCGCGTACGATAAAATTATCAACCAGGCGACGCTCGAGACTACGGTGAAAGCGCGCAATGTGGATTACAACATGGCAGAGAAGATCCTTACCGAAAAAGCGCCTATTGCCCCTATTTATCAATACACGAACGGTCGTTTGATCAAGCCGTGGGTGAAAGGTTATCCGATTAACAATCCCGAAGACGTGGCGTATAGCCGCACGATGTATATCGAAAAGCACTGACGAAAACGTCGCGTGAAAAATAAAAAATGCCCGTCAGAGAACGGGCGAAAAAGCAAATGATGTATTGATTCGTTAGCCACCAGCGTGGTGGCTAACGGCAAGTATTCTACGTGGCTGTATCATGCGGCAACAGCTGACAAAATCGGTAGGTGAAACAAGAAATTAAACGTGCGTCACGGGGCTTCTATTGTCGGATAGAGACAATGTTCAAAATAATTTACAAGAATCCAAATCTCACCGCTAAAAATAAACCAGAAGCCGAATATAATAAGGCTTAAAATAATTAAGATGAGTATTATTTCTGTTTTTCCCATCGCAGAGTTACCCACCTGACGTCTGATTCTAAGTGGGGGCATTGTAGCGGGGGTTGCCTTATTACACCAGTTTCATGCCGCTAACACTTTATTGCGGCCGTCATTTTTGGCGCGATAAAGCGCATCATCGACGCGTTTAAACAAGTCATCAATACTCTCGCCCTGGTTATGGCGTGCCACGCCAATGCTGACGGTAAAGCGAGGTAGCCCGGGGATTGTGATTTGCGCCACCGCGGCGCGGAGGGTTTCTGCTATCTGCAGTGCGTGTTCAAGCGTCGTGCGCGGCAGTAAGATCACAAACTCCTCACCGCCCCAGCGGAAAACATAGTCATCTTTACGGCTGCAGTCTTCTAACATCCGCGAGAGCGAGATGAGAACTTCGTCGCCCTTTTGATGCCCAAACACATCGTTGATGTTTTTGAAGTGGTCAGTATCCACCAGCAGCAGACTGAACTGCTGCTGGGCGGGAAGGTCCGCGGGATTTGTCTGTTCGGTAATGTTGTAAAACTGACGGCGATTAAGCAGACCGGTCATGGAATCGCGCAGGGCAGCATGCTCCAGCTCCTGCTCCAGCCGCTTTTGTTCGGTAATATCATGAACGATGCACAGCATCAGTTTGTCACCGTAGATTTCAATGGGCCCCGCGTAAGTCTGCACGTGTCGGGTTGTCCCGTCCGCCAGTCGATGCACGAAATTAAGGGGCTTGTGCCCGCCTGGAAGGCTGGCGATCTCGGTCATGACGGGCAGGATGTCGCGCCCGAGGGTATTAATCTCCCAGGTGTGTTTGCGGCACATCTCATCGTGGGCGTAGCCGTAGAAATTAAGCGCCGCCAGGTTTGCATCCACAATCTGACCATCCCGAGCCGGGTCAATGAGCAGCATGGGGGCGCTGTTGGTCAAGAAAAAACGGGCGAAGAAACCCTGTTTTTTTCGCTGATAGGTGGCGGAGCGTGTCGCCTTAAGTCCTGACGGCGCCTGCTGGGAGAGTCCTTCAAAAACAATGATGTCCCCATAAGGTGCAATTTGGGTCAGCGTCAGGCGGCAGGTCAGCGTGCTTTCCTGATTGTGACGCCAGACGGTCAGTATTTCGACGATTTCCAGTTCGGTTTTGAGGTCAGGCACATACATTGAAAGTACTGTTTGCGCACTGGCGGAATAGGTTCCACTGCGCATATCGTGAAATGTTTTATCACGCATAACCATTGTCGCCGCGTCGTTGGCAAAAATAATATTTTCAGCGACAGGTGAGATCAGCCACACGGGTGTTTTAATCACATTCAGCGCATCGAAGCAATATTGCGACATAGGGAATTCCTGCACATCGGCACGGTGTGCCTGACGATCACGACGGAATTGACTCGCGTGGGCTCAACCGAAACATACCTTACTTAATACGATCAGGCATGATTTTTTTGTGCAACAAAAGGCGATTCCGTATGAATTTTACCGATTGGTATAATTTGTTTATCTGAATTCTTTTGCAGCAGCAACCATGGAACCTGTTCCGCCGGTAAGGGGCGCGAGAATAAGAATCCTTGCAGGTAATCACAGCCCAGGCTGGCCAGCACGGCCTGTTGCTCTTCAGTTTCAATTCCCTCTGCGACAACATTCATTTCCATTGTCCGGGCAATATTAATGATTGTTTCTACTAATTTTCTGCTTTTTTCATTTTCCAGCATTGAGCTTACGAAGCTCTTGTCGATTTTAAGTTCTTTTGCAGGAAGCACGCTAAGCATCAGTAAATTCGAATACCCCGTACCAAAGTCATCTATCGAAACGGTAATCCCGGCCTGGTTAAACGCGTTCAGCAATTCAATACTACGGTCGAGGTTTTTGAGCGCGGTACTTTCCGTCACTTCAAGGATCAATCTGGAAGGGGCAAGGTTATATTTTTGCAACGTAGAGGAGATAACCTGGAATATATCCTGTTGCTCAAACTGCACGGGAGAGAGGTTAAATGACAATGTCCACTGGCCGAACCCTTGCTCTGTCCAGAAGCTTAGCTGCCGGCATGCCGCTTCAATCGCCCAGTTGCCGACCGGGACGATAAGCCCCGTCTGTTCCAGAGACGATAAAAACAGATTGGGTAGCAGAACCCCCTGTTCCGGATGGCGCCAGCGCAGAAGCGCCTCGAACCCATGAATAGTATTTTGGTCAGCAAGGTAGGTTGGCTGGTACCACAGCTCGAACTGCTCCCGTTCCAGCGCCTGCGCCAGCTCTTGTAAAAAAGCGGGCTTTGCGGGAACGGCCGTTGACATCTCAGCGCGATACACGGCCCAGCCGTTGCGGCTCTCCTGCTTAACATGGTGCATCGCCGAATCCGCTTTGAGCTTGAGCTCATGCAGCGTTTCACCATGCTGAGGATAAAGGCTCACGCCCGCACTGGCCGTAATGTTTAACGTATGTCCGCAAACGGAGAGCGGGCGGCGGATGTCGTCCAGCAGGGCGCAAAGCACGTCGTTAAGCTTGTCATCATCGCATTCCGGCACCAGGAGAATAAACGCATCACCCCCCAACCGCGCCAGCGTCATTTCACGGGTTAAGCGGGCGGTAACGCGTCTGGCAATGTGAATCAGTAGCTCATCGCCGACGTTGTGTCCCCAGGTATCGTTAACCCGCTTGAAGTGATCGATATCGAAGAAGATCACCGCAAACTGTTTTTTATTAAGCAGCGCGCTGTGCAGGCAATCCTGCATTCGCATATCCATCTGGTGACGATTGGCGAGGCCGGTTAGCGCGTCAAAGCGTGCCTGCAGCTCGAGCTGCCGGTTTAGCTGGCGCAAGTTATCCGTCAGGCGGCCGGCATGCCGGTGAGAATCCACCAGCGAAATAATTAACATGAGCCCAAGAAGGCACAGCGTCGTGACCGAAACCCAAATAGATAACCCGAGTTCGCTAATGCCGCCGGGCAGGGTGTGTTCCATTACATGGAAATGCGCAGCGTGCATGCCGGTATAGTGCATGGCGCAAATGGCCGCACCCATTACCAGGGCTGCCGCTATCCGGTTGATGAAAATGCCTTTACGCTTTTCCCGCAGATGGAACGCTAACCAGAGCGCTGCGCCAGAGGCAATGAGAGCAATGCCTACCGAAAGCATGACGATACGCGTGTCCCAAATTATGCCGCCTTTGAGCATTAACGCCGCCATGCCGACGTAGTGCATGGATACCACGCCAGCACTGAGGATCAGCGTGGCGAGGATCAAACGAAAGGGAGAGAGCGACTTGCCCGGAACGGCGATGTTAATGGCAAGGGTCGAAGCCAAAACGGCGACGCCCAGCGACCCGAGCGTAAGCCAGAGGTGGTAACTCATGATCATCGGCATTTTCATTGCCAGCATGCCAATGAAATGCATCGACCAGATACCGATCCCAAGCGTTACTCCACCGGCAATACGCCAGAAAAGAGCCGCTTTACGGCTGGAAAGGGGGATTTTACCCGCGCTGTCCAGGGCCACAAAGGAGGCGATAAATGCCACCAGAAATGAGATGGCTATTAAAACAGGGTCCCACGACACGTTGAGCATTATGCAGTCCCACGCCAAAAGGTTACAAGTTCGCCTGCCGGGCATGCTTTGTATCTCTACGAAGCATGCGCGCTCAAATTATATTAGTAATTCATTGCGAAAAATGACCAGCCATATTTATGTAATCTGTTAATGAAGAATATAAAATATATTATCAACATTAACCTATTAAGCACGGCTACACTCTCGCAGCGTTTTGCTGCAATGTACCTTAAATACGCCTGCAGTCATATTGCGTCACTAAAGAAGATGGTATCGCTTAAGCGTGGCGTAAACCAGAGCGGCAGGACGCTATGCATAACATTTCCAGTATTACCCTTTTTTATTTTTACTTAAGTAAAACTACGGCAGTCAAACTGCGAAACTTCAAACCAGCGCAGATCGTGAGGACAAAATTACAGCCCAATGCTATAAAACTTAATGCCGACCAAAATATAAAGTTGTAGGAAAACCTATGCTAAGAAATATTAGTGTTAGAACGTTCATTATCTATTTCCTTTTATGCGTCTTTTTGGTAAATGATGGAGTGATTGCGTTATTCTCTGGCAGTGTTTCACTATTTTTCGCGGTGAATATTGTACAATTCACCGCGTTGTTTTTGCTTTGGGCGTACATGACAAAATATCTTGTGACGCCGATCAACACTGTGAAAAAAAGTATTGAAGAAGTGACGTCGGGCAAACTTGGGGTAGCGATCCCTGAATTTGGCAATAACTGTGCAGGACGTTTGATTCCTGGGATCAACAGCTTATCCAGCAACATCGCAACGCTGGTGCGCGAAATTCGGTCCTCATCACAAACGGCAATGACGCTGGCTGACCAGCTCTCTTCACGCAGTGCGCAACTGTCGGTAAAAACCGAACAACAGTCTGCCTCCTTAATTCAAACGGCTGCCAGCATGGAGCAAATGGCGGCAAGCACCAAAAACAATGCGGACAATACCCGGTTAGCCAGCGAACAGGCGAATGTGGCGACGCTACAGGCACGCAAGGGAGGGGAGTTAATGGGGCTGGTTGCAAATAATATGCAATCCATCACTGAATGCGCCCAGCAGATGACGGAAATCATCTCTCTTATTGATGGGATCGCTTTCCAGACCAACATTCTGGCGCTGAATGCGGCCGTTGAGGCTGCCCGTGCAGGCGACCACGGTAAAGGGTTCTCTGTGGTGGCGGGTGAAGTGCGAAGCCTGGCTCATCGCAGCGCTGAGGCGGCGAAAAACATCAAATCGCTGATTGACGTTACCAGCAGCAACGTGACGCAGGGCGTGACCGTCGTGTCGGAAGCCGAAAGGAATATGCATGACATTGTGGCCGGGTCGGGCAACGTCAGCCGGTTAATGGACGATATCTCGGCGTCGACGTCAGAGCAGGAAAAGGGCATTTCGCAAATCACTCAGGCGTTGTCTGAACTGGAGCGCGTGACGCAAAGTAACGTCGCCATGGTGGAAGAACTTAACGGATCCTCTGATGTACTACGTAAACAGGTCATTGAGCTGCAGGCCCGCACACGCAGCTTCCAGCTTGAAAGCGGATACCAGACGGGAGAGCTTTCGCCGATGCAGCCTCGCACTGTGTTGGCGTCTGCGCAACCCCGGCACTCAGTGTGATGAAATTAAAAGCCTGGCTCGCCAGGCTTTTTCTATTCTGCCACTGTCCAGCGATTGCGCCCTTGCTGCTTCGCCATATAGAGCGCTTTATCAGCCCTGGCAATGACGGACTCAGCCGTCTGGTGGGCTTCCCAGATCGTTAACCCCTGGCTCACGGTCACGTACGGGCTGACGGGGGACACCGCACGCGGCAGCGCCTGGTTCGCTAATGCACTGGCGATGGTGTTTGCCAGACGTTGCACTGCAGTGATATCGGCATCAGGCAGCAGTATCACAAACTCCTCACCTCCAATGCGTCCGACAACGCCAGCATTATCGCGGGTGGCGATCTCAAGCGTTCGGGCAATCACGGTCAGACACTCGTCCCCACGCTGATGGCCGTAATGGTCGTTGTAAAGTTTGAAATGATCCACATCCACCATAATCAGACCAAACCGCTTTCCGTCGCGCCGGTGAGTGAGGATTTCTTGCTCCATGCGCGCCTCAAACGCCCGACGGTTTGCAATGCCGGTGAGCGGATCTTTACTCGCCAGCTGCCCCAGCCGTTGAATGAGATCGGCATTTTCCTGTTCACGGCGTAACGCGAGCAGAAACCAGCTGTTCAGCATCCGCCGACCCGACTCAAGCAGCCCCGCCAGCAACACCCACTGGAGCGCATTCAGCACGGTGAGGCTGGAGCGGTGAAACAGGGTGGTAATCAAAATGGTCACCCAGACGGGTACAACAAATCCGAGCAGGACCTTTGGATCAAAATAGAGTGAAATCAGGGCGGTAAAGAGCAGCAGTGCGGCAAAGGGGAAAATGATGCGCACGTCATCGCTGGAAATCAGCACGTAAAAACACACCGCCCAGCAGACGCTTAGCGCAAGAACAGTGCTTTTGGAGAGCATCGTCAGCCACTGAGCCTGCTGCACTGGCGCCATGCGTAGGACAAAAAGTATGCCTGAAGAGAGGATCAGATTAATGATGACCATCGTCTCCAGCAAACCCGCAGGGCGTAAGAAAGGCGTGGACGCATCGAAAGGAGAAAAAAAGCGCCGACCCAGAATGAACAACGAGAACAAAATGTTTACCCACAGGAACCACTTCATACTCGTTTTGATGGCGATGGCCCGCATTTCAGCCAGCCGCAAATCGAAGGCGGCACAGTGCTTCTTTATTGTCACCTGTTTTCTCCAACCTACATCTAGAACAAATCCGCAGCATTTCATTAACTCTAACAATTTGCCGGCGCCTGTCTACTGGAACCTGGAAAGGAATGCGCAATTCCTGAGCTAATTCAGCGCGATGCTCCATATATCGGTTGCTTAACCCTGGACGAAAGCTAGACTGACACCGTAAGCGATAAAAGGTGGAGGCGCTGTGGAGAGTATTAAAGGGTCTGAAATAAACGTTCCTGACGCGGTTTTTGCGTGGGTGTTCGATGGCCAGGGCGGGGCGAGGCCGCTGGAAGATCGAGACGATATCGATCGTGAACATCCCTGCTGGCTGCATTTGAACTACACGCACCCGGACAGCGCCCAGTGGCTGGCCTCAACGCCGCTATTGCCGAATAACGTTCGTGATGCGCTGGCAGGGGAAAGCCTGAGGCCGCGCGTCAGCAGGATGGGTGAGGGGACGCTGATCACCCTGCGCTGCATCAACGGCAGTACCGATGAGCGCCCCGACCAGCTGGTCGCAATGCGTCTTTATATGGACGAGCGGATGATTGTCTCCACCCGTCAGCGGAAGGTGCTTGCCCTCGATGATGTGGTCAACGATTTGAAAGAGGGGACGGGCCCTACCGACTGCGGAAGCTGGCTGGTGGACGTCTGCGATGCACTGACCGATCACGCCAGTGAGTTCATTGAAGAGCTGCACGATAAAATTATCGACCTGGAGGATAATCTGCTCGATCAGCAGATCCCACCGCGCGGCTTTCTTGCCCTGCTGCGCAAACAGCTGATCGTCATGCGCCGCTATATGACGCCGCAGCGGGACGTTTACGCGAGGCTGGCCAGCGAACGCCTGAGCTGGATGAACGATGACCAGCGCCGCAGAATGCAGGACATCGCCGACAGGCTTGGCCGCGGTCTGGATGAGATCGACTCCTGCATTGCCAGGACGGCGGTGATGGCGGACGAAATCGCGCAGGTGATGCAGGAGTCACTTTCGAGAAGAACCTATACGATGTCGCTGATGGCGATGGTCTTTCTCCCCAGCACCTTCCTGACCGGGCTGTTTGGCGTCAATCTGGGGGGCATTCCCGGCGGTGGCTACCATTACGGCTTTACCACCTTTTGCGTCATGTTAGTGGTTTTGATTGGGGGTGTTGCATGGTGGTTGCATCGCAGTAAATGGTTGTAAAATTGCGATTTTCCTGGCCGAACCATGCCTCAAAACGTGATGTTAATTGAGCGAAGTCAATAAACTGCTACCCCGTAAGGTGCATTATTACTCCCGCAGGTGAATGCAACGTCAAGCGATGGGCGTTGCGCTCCATATTGTCTTACTTCCTTTTTTGAATTACTGCATAGCACAATTGATTCGTACGACGCCGACTTATTAGTCGGCTTTTTTTTTTACCTGCTGTTTCTCAGGGTCTACCCTAAAGAGGTCGACACGAAAACCTGGAGGTAAAGATGAGCATTTCGCTTACTCTGCAACTATCGCATTCGATTCCGTCTGACCCTATACCCACCGATCCTACGCCGATGCCCGATCCGATCCCCCGGCCGCAGCCCATGCCGGACCCGCCGCCCGATGAAGAACCGATTAAAATGTCGCATCAAACTCCGAGATCTGCGAGGATACGCGCCATCTGACTGCTAAGATGACCACGAGAGACTACTGTGACCGCTTTTTCTACCCTTAATGCCCTGCCTGCCGCCCAACTCGACAACCTGAACGAGCTGGGATACCTGACGATGACGCCTGTTCAGGCAGCCGCGCTGCCCGCTATTCTTGAAGGACGGGACGTGCGCGTGCAGGCAAAAACGGGCAGTGGGAAAACGGCTGCGTTTGGTCTGGGGCTGTTGCAGCATATTGATGCGGCGCTGTTCCAGACGCAGTCTCTGGTCCTGTGCCCGACGCGCGAGCTGGCCGACCAGGTCGCCGGAGAACTGCGTCGTCTGGCGCGTTTTCTGCCAAATACCAAGATTTTAACCCTTTGCGGCGGGCAGCCTTTCGGTGCGCAGCGTGATTCTCTGCAGCATGCGCCGCACATTATCGTGGCGACGCCGGGCCGTTTACTCGACCACCTGCAAAAGGGCACGGTTTCTCTCGATGCTCTGCAAACGCTGGTGATGGATGAAGCCGACCGTATGCTGGATATGGGCTTTAGCGATGCCATCGATGAGGTGATTCGCTTTGCACCCGCGAACCGCCAGACGCTGCTCTTCTCCGCAACCTGGCCTGAAGCCATTGCGGCTATCAGCGGTCGCGTTCAGCAAAACCCACTGACGATTGAAATTGATTCCGTTGATGCGCTGCCGGCCATTGAGCAGCAGTTCTTTGAAACGTCGCAGCAGGGCAAAATCCCGCTGCTGCAAAAACTGCTTAGCCAGCATCAGCCTGCTTCATGCGTGGTGTTCTGTAACACCAAAAAGGATTGCCAGGCGGTATGTGACGCACTCAATGCCGCAGGGCAGAGCGCGCTTTCGCTCCATGGCGATCTCGAACAGCGCGATCGCGATCAGACCCTGGTGCGTTTTGCTAACGGCAGCGCGCGCGTTCTGGTGGCAACCGACGTCGCGGCCCGTGGCCTGGACATTAAATCGCTTGAGCTGGTAGTTAACTTTGAGCTGGCCTGGGACCCGGAAGTGCACGTCCACCGTATTGGCCGTACCGCGCGAGCCGGTAATAGCGGCCTTGCTATCAGCTTCTGCGCGCCGGAAGAGGCGCAGCGCGCCAATATTCTCTCTGAAATGCTGCAGATTAAGCTGAACTGGATGCCTGCGCCAGGCAATGTCAGCATCGTGCCGCTTGAGGCAGAAATGGCAACGCTGTGCATTGATGGCGGTAAAAAGGCCAAGATGCGTCCGGGTGATGTATTAGGCGCGCTGACCGGGGATATTGGCCTGGACGGAGCGGATATCGGTAAGATTGCGGTACATCCGGCGCACGTCTACGTGGCGGTTCGCCAGTCGGTAGCACAAAAGGCATGGAAGCAGCTGCAGGGCGGGAAAATTAAAGGCAAAACGTGCCGCGTTCGTCTGCTGAAGTAAGAATAAAAAAGCGTCTCGGAGAATATCTGAGACGCTCATGGATTATTTTACTTCGACCACGTTGAGACGCAGTTCTTCGAACTGACTGTCATCTTCTTCCGGCTGCCAGCCAGCAGGCTGCATGGGGATTTCTTCACGATCGAATGCAAGGTCGCCGCCATCCACCACTTCTGAGTCATGGTTGATGCCTTTGAAGTCGAACAGCTCTATATCTGCCATGTGTGAAGGGACCACGTTTTGCATCGCGCTGAACATCGTTTCGATACGGCCAGGATAACGTTTATCCCAGTCGCGCAGCATATCGCCAATCACCTGACGCTGCAGGTTCGGCTGAGACCCGCACAGGTTGCATGGAATGATTGGGAAACCTTTCGCCTCGGAGAAGCGTTCAATGTCTTTCTCACGGCAGTAGGCGAGAGGACGAATAACGATATGCTTGCCGTCATCGCTCATCAGCTTCGGTGGCATACCCTTCATTTTGCCGCCGTAGAACATGTTCAGGAACAGCGTTTGTAGAATATCGTCACGGTGATGGCCGAGAGCAATTTTCGTCGCGCCAAGTTCCGTTGCGGTACGATAGAGAATGCCGCGACGCAGACGAGAGCAGAGTGAGCAGGTCGTTTTCCCTTCCGGGATCTTCTCTTTCACAATACCGTAGGTGTTCTCTTCTACGATTTTGTACTCAACGCCCAGCTTCTCCAGATACTCCGGCAGAATGTGCTCAGGAAAGCCCGGCTGTTTTTGGTCAAGGTTGACCGCCACCAGAGAAAAATTCACCGGTGCGCTTTGCTGAAGATTGCGCAGGATCTCCAGCATGGTGTAGCTGTCTTTACCGCCTGACAGGCAAACCATGATGCGGTCGCCTTCTTCAATCATGTTGAAGTCTGCAATGGCTTCGCCGACGTTACGACGCAGACGCTTTTGCAGTTTGTTCAGGTTGTATTGTTCTTTCTTTGTATTTGATTGATTTTCTTGCATTTATTACTACCTTCGGAGCCAATAGGGGCATAATAGGGGCAAAAATTTTTCAGCGTGCGAGCTTATCGTTAAGCATCAGCACCTGTTCGCCATTCATTTCTTCAATCCACGCACCGTAGACTTCATAAACCATTTGCGCGTTTTCATGCCCCATCTGGCTGGCTATGAAAGACGGGTTAGCGCCGGCAGATAAAAGCCAGCAGGCAAAAGTATGCCGCGTATGGTACGGATTCCGGCGGCGAATACCAGCACGTTTTACAGCTGCGTTAAATCTGGAGCCGATACTCGATAAAGAGTAGTAGGCCTTCTGTATGCCCTTGCGCATCCGGGGCATGAAAACAAACCGCAGGTTCTGATATTCCATCGCACCATACTCTCGGTGATGAAACACAATCTCGGTTTTAGGCTGAAACGAAGTCAGCGTACGCTGTGCCTTCAAGGCCTCTAGTGCTGGCTCTAATAGCGTGATAACTCGATCACCTGCATCGGTTTTTGGTGGGACGAACATTCCTAGCGCATTAAGGTTGCGCTGTATATGAGCCGTACCTTTTTCCCAGTCGATATCTTCCCAGGCAAGAGCTGCAAGCTCTCCATGACGGACACCAGTATAAACTGCGAACGTCCACATATTGAGGCTTTGGCCACGTTCGGATGCCGCAAGCAAACTAAACTCCTGCTTCGTTAAAGGATCCGGTTTTACTTTCCCTTTGTGTAGTTTCTTGACCCCTTCAAAGGGTTTGCCACTGATAAAGCCAGATTTGTGTGCAAACCGAAGAAGGGAGCAAAGTAGCGATATATAGTTATTCACGGTACGCACAGTGCGTCCCTGTTTGTTGCATCTGGGATTTGCCAGGTAAAGAGTCTCACCGTTCAACAGTTCCTTCCTGTATTTCAGAATGTCGCTGTGGCGTATAGTTGAAACAGGCGTGTCTTCGTTAATGATGTGCATTAACGTACCGAGTTGTGAGCGCGTCTTACGCATCGTATTCGCGCTAATTTCTGTTTCTTTAATGTTCGTCCACAGTTCACACAGCTCTGAAAAGGTTTGAACTGAAACAGTGGTTACGGTTTTTTTTGCTCTGGAAGATGAAGGAAAGCGCTGATGGTAATCAAACTCTCCAAGGTTGATCTCGCTAACGATCACAGCCCGAAGATTCCCGGCTTTTTTGATGTTCGCCGGGGTGTTAATCCAACCTTTTAGAATTTCGCGGCAACGCTTTCCCCGGTACATAAACCAGATACAAATCTTATTGTTTCTGATTTCGACACCGGTAGGCAAAGCTGTCATCTTACGCATCCCTTATTAACTGATTAATTCTCGGATAGTTATACCAGGTTGTGCCACGCAAGGTTTTTTCTCCAGAAGGAGATACACGTTTAAAATGGACACCTTCCACCCAACAGCCCTGGCGATACTTCTCAATCTGTCGTTCGGTCAGGCCTGTTTTTTCTGTGAGCCTGGCGCCAACAACCCATTCTTCGTTAAAAATTACCTGCGACATGGTTCACCTCAGGTAACCGGCATGAGTATAAATATGCCGGTCTTTAGTCGTTGATATTTCAGTTTCAGTTTGCCTGGCCGGGCAGGGAACGCAGTCGGCGCATGCCGGTCATTGCTGTGGCCACGTAGCTTGCCTTGCAGTTGACCACTTCAACCCAGACCTTCACGCCTTCCACTCTTACCGTATAGGTCTCTTTCATCTTGCTGCGCCCATAATCACCGTATCTTTGCTGGTGGGCTGCGAGTGCGATTTCACATGCCTGGCGAGCCAAAGGGGATTGCTTACTTCCTCGATTAATCAGTTTCATACTGCACGCTCCGCTTGTTGCGCCTGTGGATTAATCCATAAGCATTCAGTACGAACTTTTGTGCCACGCCTTGCGCTGATGAGTGCTCCTTTTGTAAGCTTTGCCCACCCGTTTAACATGTCGTTATACAGATCAGTGTCGTAGCCACTGATCATCACCATTCCGAGCATCGCTCTTGTCGCTGAGAGCAAATGCACGTGCTCCTCTATAGTCATTTCATGTCTGTAATAACGGTTACCCTGTACACGGGTTTCAAGTACATAAGGTGGATCGATGTAGTGCAGTGTGGTTTCAGCATCATGAGCGTGCATTACTGCCAGAGCATCTTTATTCTCGATAATGACCCCCTGGAGGCGCTGACCTACAGCTGCCAAATTTTCCGGATAACGGACCCAAAGATGTGCAGCTGTCGCATATTTCCTTTTGCTGTCACTACGGAAGCCGGAATTACCACCGATTCCGGCTGCTGAACCGAAGCCCATGCTGGCGCGTACAATCATGCGCCTGGCCCGTTCAATCGGCTCGTCTGTTGCATCTCGGGCTGCGCAAAATTCGTCCCGAGAATAAGGTGTTAGCATGCACGCTTCCTGCAGACGTTGGTTCATCTCGACGTCGCGCAGCACGCGAAACAGGTTGACTACCTCGCCATCCAGATCGTTATAGACTTCTGCATAGCTTCGAGGTTTTTGCAGCAGCACGCCGGCTGCGCCGCCGAAAGGTTCTACGTAGCAAACGTGCTGAGGCATCTGTGGGATAATCCATGAAGCCAGACGGAACTTACCACCGTGGTAGCGAATTGCTGGATGTTTTATAGAGTTCTGATTTTGCATTCCTTTTCCGGGAGGGCTGACCCTCCCGCCTCCATTAGCCAACGTATTCCGGTTTCATATCCGCCAGGGTGATGCTGAACTGACCATGCAATTCGTCGCCCAGATGGCGTTTAGACGATGCAAGAACGCGCTCTACCTCTGCAAACCGCGCAGCTGAATCGGGTTCATCTGAAGGTGGCAAAGAATTGATGGCTGCTTCGACTTTGTTCCTTGCATCAACCAGGTAATAACGCTTCACGGCTTTGTTTTTCAACTCAGTGAACAGGGCAGAACCCAGCGTTGCTTTCACGGTTTCAATATCTGCGCGCAGAGCTTTAGCGCTATCCACATCCTGAGCCGCCTCGATGCGGTCACGAAAATCATCAGCAAGTGCATCGATGTTTTGAGCTGATTCCTGAGCCGTTTGAGTCGTAGTGACGTTGTCACCTGAAATTTCTGCAAGACTAACGTGCTGCGCCGGTGCCGGGTTTACCTCTCGTTCTTCACGGCGATCATCCAGTTCATCCGGGGTGTAAACGCCCAGAATCACATCCGGGCAGAACAGTCTCGCCCAGCGTTTAACGGCCAGGTACGCCAGCTGCTGGCGAGGGTCGTCAGCCCAAAGGGTAGAGTTTCGGGTTCGGGCCTGAGCCAGCAGTAAATCAAGTTCCCTCGGCTGATCTTCACCTTTAAGCGTTGCGCGGATAATGATGCCGATCCCGGCTTCGTCAGCCAGGGTCCAGCCCGGGACGCGGTACTCGCCTTTGTCGCCTTTACGGATGTGGAATTTTCCAACCACCTTTTCCCATGGCCCGTACCATTCATATTCAAAGCGGCTGGCCAGCACGCCGCTTCGTGAAATGACGGCATTAACCAGCTGAGCTTCATACCCGAGCACACCGTTAATCAGGTGCGTCTTCTGCGCCACGGCAAAGGGATTCATCTGCCACTGTGCCGCTTGCATCGCCACAGCCATGCAGTCGGCCTGATTGCCCTGCAGGTGCTTAGGAACAGTAGCGGTGCCTTGGGCCATAATCTGCGCGAACGTGCTGATGGCGTTCAGATACTGGGAATCGAACAAAGCCACGTTGGAGTTAATAACGGTGTTCTGGTCAGCAACGGTAACGTTTGTGTTATGCATAAATCCCCCTTAAGCCTGAGCGCGCAGCGCTTCGAGGCGGCGCAGGTCGAAATCGTTCAGTTCATCTGTGTAATCGGTAGTGATCGGCGCTGGCCATTCGCCCGTGTCGAATCCAGTTGCGATGGCGCGCATTGTTTTGCGGTACTCGAGCATGCCCAGCTCCAGCAGTTCGGTTGACGCCTCAATGATGGCGATCCAGTGGTAGTTCTCGTCTTTGTTGACGAAAATCCAGAAGAACTGGTCCAGCGCCGCGGTCTCGCAATACATAGCCGCACTGAGGTGGTAGTCCCGCTCTATGATTTCCCGATGCAGCCTGGCGCGCAGGCTTTCTTGCTTCACATTCCACATGCTGATGGTTTTCAGGTCAGCACCGATTCGCACGCCGTCCAGTTCAATCTCGAGGTCCGGACGTACACGCACTTCTAAACCTGTTTCGTCGTCAAAACCGAAGTAGCTCACTTCAACGGCGCGGCTTGGATGTGTCAGCAGCATGCCGGCGGTCGGGTGCGCTAGGAGTGCAGACTGAATTGCTCGCGCGGTGGCCAACTGCTGGCGGGTAACCAAAATCTTTTCGCCAGGGTTGTCGCGCCAGGCATCCAACAGTTCGTCGGCGAACACAGCCTCCTGATTGACAGACTTCACAGCCTGAATCAGGTCGTTTTTTGAACCAGACACTTTCAGTGGTACTGGTTTTTGTGCTTCCTGAGCCACAATGTCAGGGTTGATGATTGCCAACTGCTCTAGCAACGCGTCACGGCTGCCGCTGGTTTTCATCTGCGCGGGCAGGGTGGCGTTGTACTCTTTGATGCAGGCCTTCATTGCGGTGGCGGTCTTTTTCTGGTCAGCGCCGATACGCTGGAATTCAGCCGGCAGCGCCATATAGCTCTGCGCGGTTTCTTCCAGACTGCCGCCCATCGGCACTTGCGCGGGCAGGGTGGCGTTGTGCTCTTCCAGCAGCGCTTTGAGATCGTCAGCGCTCAGCAGCGCCGGCAAGCTGGCGTTATGCGTGTCAATGAACTCGCGCAGGGTGGCCGCAGTGGTGAATGCACCTTCAGGGATGACAGGCTCAACGCTGAACTCTGCATCAAGCAGCTCGGGCTGCAGCGCCAGCGCATGCACCAGGTTACCCATATCCAGCACTTTGGACGGTACGCGCGGGATGGTTTTAGCCACGTGACGCGCGTTGAAGTACATCAGGCTGACGCGGGCATCCTTTACCTGAGTTGAGCTGATCCCGTTTGCAGCGTGATACACGTCATTCGGCAGACCTTCATAGCGGCCCGGTTCGAAGAAGGCAGGGTATTCAGGGACCGGTTGTGATGGTTGCTCTTCCAGGGTGCTGGCGGTTTCTTCTGGCACTTCGGTGTTCGATTCCGGCACTGTGGCGTTCGCCAGTTCCGGCGCTGCGGCAGCCAGCACCTCAGCCGGGTTCAGGGCAACTGTTTGCGGATCAGCTGCATCAGAACTTTCGCTTGGTGGAATCGCGTCAACACTTTCTCCTTCCGCTGGGTCAGTCTCTTCCATCTGCACATCGCTGGTGGTCTCCTCTGTAACCGATGAACGGTCATCTGTTTGTGGTTGGTTTTCGTTCATCAGGCATTCGATGGAGAACATGCCGCTGCCGAGATTTGCAACCTTAGGCTGTTCGGCTGCAACTTCGGTCTCAACAGCAGTAGTAGACAACGGTAGTAACTCCACAGCAGAGTTAAACTCAGCCGTCATGGTTTTATTAACGAACTCAAGATGAGCCGCTGGCGTGTGGTGGATGTTTTCTGGCGCGATGCGGATCAGATTGAAGGTTGCCGCACGGTTCACCGCCAGTACGCCGGGCTGATTACGCAGGATGGCGCTCCATGATTTCCATGGTTCTTCTTTCTTCGCCACGATTTCTTTGGCGCGACGCAAAACGCTTGAGGGGATTTCAAAGTGATGGAAATCCATAGGCAGCAGGGCACAGGCGATCTCAAGATCGAGAGAGTCCAGAGTGTGGTGCGCGCCTTCGCCGCGATCCGTCACATAGCCACCGTCTGCATTGGTCCTAGAATCAGTGCGCTGAACATTACTGATACGATTACCGGCTGCCCATTCGCGAACGAGAATGCCGCGATCGATATAATCAGTTGCCGCCCAGATTCGGGTGAATCGGAGAACCAAAGCGAGTTCGTGACGCTTTTCCTGGCTGAACACTTTGCGAATGGCGTCGGTATAGCGCCACAGGTCTTTGGTGTCGTAACCCTTAACCTCTTCGCAGTTTTCTGCCGCCAGCAGCAGGTTCTGGACATAGCTGTTGTCAGTGTCCATCTCCAGCGCGCTGATACCTTCGTATTCTTCGCGGGTTAAGTGGTGGCGCAGTTCGTCGGCGGTGAACTGGGCGAGTAGCTGCTTGCGGAAGGGCATACGAACGACTGGATAACGAGTGGTTTCGTCATCATTCTCGTCAATCTGGATACCGTTATCAGGTTCTGGATCCTGATCGGTTGTAACGCCGGTTTTGCTGGTGCTTTCTGATTTGAGAAGAGTAAGCTTTCCGCTTCTCCACTCTTCAACTAACTGATTGCGGTCGCCGGCATCAACTCTCGCCCAGTCAGCCATGAATGCAGCGATAACTTCAGCTTCGTGCTTTTCATCTGGCGCGAAGACCTGCTTAATAGCCTGAACTAGTTTCCACTCAGCGCTCAGGCTGAGTTCGGCAACTTCAGGGATGTCGTTTTTCGCCAGCAGCAGGTTCTGGAGATAGGTGTTACCTTCATCCAGTGACATTTCGCTGGCAGCCAGTTGCTGCTCTTTAGAGATGTGTGACTGGTATTTGTCGCTGGTCAGGTGGACGGCAAAACGGACCGCTGGAGTGCGGTTTTCAAGCGGAACATTATCGACGGCAGTTTCGACTTTAACGGTCGTTTCCGGTGCGGTAGTGGTGTCCACTGGTCCAGTCAACTCAGCACCAGCCTTTGGCAGCCAGGTGCGTCCATCGTCCTGGAGGGCGTAGCGTTTGCACCAGGTGTAATCCACGGTGCTTTCTTCCGGCAGGTCGTTGTAAACAGGGAAATCGGTGCGAACCGGTTTTGAGTAATTCTTACCGCGGCCGGTTTCAATACCGGCATCTTCCAGCTCAACATCGAGCTGCAGGTTTGCACGGGCTTCAGATTTCGCGGTGAACCAAATCACTGCGTCTTCTTTGCCAGATTTCTGCGTAGCCTTAACTACATAGAAAAATTCCATGTGAGATCCTCTTTTTTGGATGTAAGATCCCCGGGCCAGAGATAGCGCCCATTGGGTGAACTTTGGTTTTTTAAGTAGTTTTCCGGTGTAACTTTGGTCGGGAGCACCGGACGTACGGGCCGCCTTGCGCGGCTTTTACGTTATGCCTCGTGGGCCATCTGGTCGTACGAAGCACAACGTTCAGAGCAGTATTCTTTTTCTTTGCGCGCCAGCTGTGCGCCGTTGCGATAGAGAAGGGTACTTTTTACTATTTCCTCTGATTTAACCGGATTGCCGCAGTACCCGCATTTCCTTGAGTTACACATCTGGATTCCCCTTTTGCGCCAGCAGGTAGCACAGGCGGCGAAGAATCACCTCGAAGAAGTTCAGCTTTACAGCCCGCTGCCGTCCTGGTTTGCGTGCGAAATCAATCATTCTCACCCTCGTTTGCCTTATCGCCGGCCAGCGGAACGTTTACACCTGATGCGCGTTAATCTCTCCACCTCATCCGACTATTCGTATGCCGTCGGCGGCTACTTCGTGGGCATCCTGCCTTGGTGGTTCGTAGTGCGTCTTGGTTAGTTAGATTAAATCACTGGTTTATGCTCGTGTCAACTTTAGGTTAATGATAGTTGTAAATCTGAGGTTTATATTGCTGGTTTTTGTGACGTGTCTGCCGAATCGCAGGCAAAAAAATCCCGACGGAAAGGTCGGGACAGGGAATTCGGGAAGGTGACTTTGAGGCGAATCTAGTGGGTGAGGGAACAAAAAACCGGCGTTGCTGCCGGATTTTTGAGGTATGTCTGGTTTAAAAAAATAGTAACAAAAGTTACGGGTTAGCCAATTTTCTAAAAATAACTAGAGGCGTGATTCCATAAGAATCATCACCACGCCCGGCTAATGTTTTGATTCCATTAAGCATCTCAGAAATGCCATCTTTTAGTGGATTAATCGGAAAGTTCAGAGATGATGAATCAAAATGAGTGTCAGGCAGTGCGTCAATCATGCCGACCACATACCAATCGCCAGGTATTTTGCCGCCATATTTCAATACCATATCGTCAGGGTTAATCGTTAAGAAATCACGATTAATAGTCATCCAAATCGTATTACCTTGCTCGTCTATAAAGTCTACTTGAAGCGTATTTGGGATAACATTAAGGATATCTCTAACCATTCCGACTGTCACGCCAGGAGCAACTTCAATATCATCAGCGTTGGGCTGTTTTTTTTGCGCTTTTGGAGGGAGTTTAGGGGGCTCTTGGCTAAACATTCTACTGACAAAAGGTATGCTTTTTTGAAGCATGGAAATATCAAAAATACGCATATTACCTTTAACGGATACGGTATTACCCAATTGTTCACCATTAAGTCCGTGGCGAATGAATCCAGCTTCAGAGAGTTGATCTAAGAGATTTATAGGTAAAGACCAAGAGGCATCAAACTGTTTTTCTTGAGTGTGACTTATAGCTTCCTCAACGGCGGTGTTGCCTTTGAGAATTTTAACATCAAGGCCGACGCCTTTAGTGGATTTATCGGTGTCTGAGGTTACCATTTTTATAGCTGTAACTACACCTGGACCATATAGCTGTGCTGTAAGAGAGCTTGCTCTAATTTTATCTATATATAAAAAATCATACAGTGAATCGATGCTTGGTTGTTCTTGCTCCACTCAAACGTTCCTCTCGTAATTTCGCTTTTTCTTCAGCGATTTTCCTTTGCTTATCATCAATATCCTCATAAAGCTGCACAAGCTCATCCACGCCACTATTTGGCGCTTTAGCTTTAGCTTTATCAAAGAGCTTCTTCAGCATGATGATTACCTAGAGAGAACGTAATGATTAAATTATGTTCTCTAAAATGCCAAAAATCAATCGGGATCCTATTAAGGCGTCTGGGTTATGAGAACCCTTTCGCTAATCGCGACTGTGTTTTATCCGTCCTTTCATGTACTTCTCATACAATTCGTCCAGTTCTTTCAGTCGAATCGCAAAGATCCGAAGCATGTTCTGCTGCTCTTCTTCCGGTAACTGGCGGTAGAGCTCCAGCAAGCGCTGTTCGTCCGGCTTAAGTCCGTCTTTTTCTCCAACGTCCTCACCAAGTAGCCATGCGACAGAAATGCCTACAGCCTCGGCTATGGCCAGTGCCGATTTCTTACTAATCACACCTTTTTTGAACCAGCCGTTTACGGCCTGAGGGGTGACTCCAGCTATTCGTGCCATGTCTGCTTTTGTAACGCCGCGATCAGTGATCTCAGTAAGGCGCTCTACCAGAACGAGGTTGGGTTCTTCTTTTCTCATAGGTTCATTGTAAATATTTGGTTTATACACACAATAAATCCTTAGTTTGCATGATTTATAAATCTGTGGTTTACTTCCGCTATCAACAAGCAGGAGAAGCACATGTCCGCACTCGATAAAGCAATTAAAGCCGCTGGCTCAGCCAGAAAGCTCAGCATCGCGCTTGGTGTGACGAGTATGTCTGTAAGTCATTGGAAGAATCGTGACCAAGGGGTCGTCCCGCCAAGTTATATCTTCCCGATTTTCAAAATGACAGGCGTGACTCCCCACGAGCTGCGCCCCGACCTCTATCCAAACCCAACTGATGGTTTACCTAAACAGGAGCCTTAACAATGCAAACTGTTTCATTTCAACAGAGTAGCAGAGCTTCCTCTAATCATCTGATATTCCAGTGTCATCAAAGCGAATCGGCAGCGCAGGATATTGATCATCGCGATATCTGCCCAGCGGTACGAGCTTGGGCTGCGGTAGAAGGGCGCATAGCTGTCGCTCTTCAGATCCAAGAAGCGGCGGAAGAACTTCAACTTGATGGCGTGGATTTCTCTGGCCAGGCCGATGTCTGGAACGTGAAGCTGTTCCGTTGGTTGGACAACAAAGAAGACTCTGCATCTTACCGAAAGAACGTCGAGCAACTCGTGCCCGCGATCATGTCTGTCTTACCACTTCGATACCGCGACCGTGTCGTTAAAAACGACTCGTTTGCCTACCGCATGGCCAGGTTGGAAAAAGAGGTGAGTGAGGCGAAGCAAGCTCTGATGCTCGATGCACCGAAGAAGGAAAAGCTAAAGGAGTTAGGCGAGGGGATTTTCGAAATGTTCCGTGTCGATCCTGACCTTACGGCGCCGCTACTGGCGATGGTCACAACCATGCTGGGGGCAATGTGAAGACTTCAGAAAAGGCGAAAGCCGCGGTGCTCGAACACCAACGGCTTTCAGGTGCAAAAACGGAGTGTAATTGCGGAGCTAAGTATGTCAAATACAGCTGAAATTATCAATTTCCCCCACAGAACCGAACAACCGGGAGGTCGTATGGCCGACCTGTCGAACGGGTATACCAAGGTCGCTAACGAGATCCAGCAGCTTAAGCCTCGCCTGAGAATGTCAGGCCGGGAGTGGCAATGTTTTGAGGCGGTGATCTGGCTTACCTACGGCTGGAACAAGAAACAGGACCGCGTTACGAACACGGTTATCGCTGAGCTTACAGGGCTGAGTGATTCCCACGTTTCTGATGCGCTCAAGTCACTCGCAGAACGCAAAATTATCTTCAGTCAAAAGCAGGGCGTGATGAAAACGGTCGGTATAAATACTGACCTTTCAGCCTGGATTTTAGACAAACCGAAAACGGGAAAAGTCTTCCCGAAATCGGGAAAAGTGTTACCGAAAACGGGAAAAACCTTCCCGGAAACGGTAGACACCCAAGACTATAACAAGAACAATATTAAAATATCCTCGTCTCGGAATTCTGACGAATCCCGAAACCAGAAAACTCAAAAGTTTCTCTCACGCCATCCAGAAGCTGCCGCCGGGATATACACCCCGGCAGGTAAATCATGGGGATCCGCTGACGACCTCAAGGCCGCACGCTGGATTTACGACAGGCTTCTCACCGTCAACGCATCACTATCCGAACCAAACTGGGCTGAATGGGCAAACACCATCAGGCTGATGCGCGTCCAGGACAAGCGCACTCACTACGAAATCTGCGACCTGTTCCAGTGGGCCAACAGGGATGAATTCTGGAAAGACAATATCCTGAGCCCTTCGAGTTTGCGCAAGCAGTGGGATCAACTCACAACCAAACGGCTGCGCGCAACCGGGGCGGCAAAGTCATCGCGGGGCGGCGTTGACCTGCATAACACCGACTGGATTGACGGGGTGCTGGAATGAAAAATCTTGCCGAGAGCATTCGCAATTTTGACAGGGAACAGGCTCGCCGCGTGGCGCACAACATGCCTGAGCAGTACACCGAACGCGAACAAACGCAGCAGGTGGCTCAGATTATCAACGGGCTGTTCGTACAGCTGGCGGCCGCGTTCCCAGCAAGCTTGGTTAATCGCAGCCAGGAAGACGTGAACGAGATCCGCCGTCAGTGGGTGCTGGCCTTCAAAGAAAACGGGATCACCACTCTGGAGCAGGTTGAAGCCGGCATGCGCATGGTGCGCCGTCAGGAACGCCCATTCCTGCCTTCGCCAGGCCAGTTCATCAAGTGGTGCAGGGAAGGGCGCTGCGTGCTGGGGATCACCGTCACTGATGTGATGGCCGAATACTGGAAGTGGCGCAAGCTGGTGTTCCGGTATCCGAGCAGTGAACAGTATCCGTGGCCTAAACCCATTTATTATCACATCTGCCTCGAACTGCGGCGCCGGGGAACCGATGGCCAGTTGAGCCATAAAGAGCTCGAGCGTGAGGCCAGCGACATTCTGGATATGTGGGAAAAGCGGGTGCTGGCCGGGAAACCGATTCCGCCAGTGCGTCGGGCGCTCGCCGCACCGGTATCGCCGAAGGGACCAACCCCTGCGGAGCTTCTGAAAGCCAAATACGAGCGGATGAAGACCGATGGGAGGCCAGAGCGATGAATTGGTCTGCTATGAGCGAGGAACGGACATTGCTAACAGCCTTCTGTGTGAATTATCAGGGAACACGTCAGATTAATCGACCCTTCCCGCAAAGAGCTAAGGCTCTGGCATTTCGTGCTGTTCTCCTGGTATAACAGCCAGTCGCAGGTAAGTATTATTGAATGAGGCACAGGCGCGACTTGCGCCGTTACAGTCCCATACACAGCGCAATTAACGCCAGCAATGCGGGCAGCGCCTGCACATAAAGAATTTTCCTGCTGGCGGTGATTGCGCCAAACAGACCCGCAATCAGCACGCATACCAGAAAGAACAGTTTAAAATGGAAACCACCGTCGCCCAGCCACAGCCCCCAGAATAATCCCGCCGCTAAAAAACCGTTATACAGCCCCTGATTGGCGGCTAGCACCCGGCTGTCTCGGGCGAAATCAGCGCTGAGATTAAAGGCCTTACAGCCTGTTTTCGTGTCCCACAAAAATATCTCAAGCACGAGAATATGGATGTGTATAACGGCGACAAGCGCGATAAGGACGGAAGCGATCAGGAGCCACTCTCACAAAGAAGAACGCAATATCAACATTATATACTGAGCAGATGGTTTGCGGCGGCCATTATGCCGTAGCCGATACCCGTCCGGCCGCGCGCCACCAGACAACTAATGCCGCAAGCGCCACCCCCCCAAGCGTCGCAAACGCCATGCGCCATGACGAATGCGCGACGATGCTGCCCGCTAGCGCCGGGCTGAACGCGGCGCCCGCGCCCTGCATCAGCATAATCACGCTCTGCCCCGCGTTGATGTGCCCGGACCCGCGTAGCGTGTTAACAATATAGCCCGGCACCGCGACACCCAGGATCCCGGCGGCGACGCCATCCAGAATTTGCACCGGAATAACGGATAACGGCCCGGCAAAACTGGCGGCCAGTGCGGCGCGCACTGGCAGTACAATAAGCGCAATCAGGATAAGCCGCCGGTAGCCATAGCGCTGCGCTTGCACGGAGGTCAGAAGGGCGACCGGGATCATCACGCATTGCGAAATCACTACCGTCGCCGCAGCATAGATTCCAGGGCTCCACAGGCTGCTGCCTATAGCAGCCACGCGCATGCTGAGCATTGGCAGCAGCGCAGCGTTTCCGAGGTGAAACAGCAGCAGTGTGATGCCGGTCGTCAGCAGCACCGGATGGCGCATCAGCACTGACAGCTGCGGCACCACCTGCGCCTTATCGCCGGTTTCAAGGCCGCGCGCCGCGTCATGATCGATATCCTGCTCGCGGATCGCCAGTACGCTAAGCGCGGTGAAAACCGCCATGCCCGTCATCAGGACAAAGACCGCGCCGATGCCCCACAGCCACATCGCGCCGCCTGCCAGCACTGCTGCCACCATATTGCCGCCGTGGTTGAACGCCTCGTTGCGGCCCATCTGCCGCGTGAAGCCGCGCTGGCCGGTCAGGCCCAGCGTGATCCCCGCCACCAACGGGCCAATCAGCGCGGCGACCAGCCCGGAAACAATCTGCGAAAACATCGCAATGCTATAACGGGTGCTGTACCAGAGCATGAGCGTCGCCAGCGTGACCAGCGCGCAGCAGGCGAGCAGCAGCAGGCGCTTTTTGCGCGTGGCATCGATCATAATCCCTGCGGGCACCGTCGCCAGCAGCGCCGCGATCCCGCCTGCGGTCATCACAAATCCAATATCATCCGGTCGCCAGTGCTGTTCAGTGAGATAAATGCCGAGAAAGGGGCCGAGCCCATCGCGCACATCCGCCAGAAAAAAGCTCATTAGGCAGAGCGCCTGTAGCGATCGCAACATCTTCATTCTTCTCCCTGCAAAAGGTTGTAACCCAAGATGATGTTATCATATTGTTATCAATGCATTATGGCAGCATTGAAAAAAGGCTCGAAAGTTAAAACTAACCAAATGAAACTGGCAAACGGTTGTGCCCGACGTCAATAAACCCGCAGCGAGCAACGCTTCATTTGAGAGGTTATAGTGACCCTTTCCCCGTTGAACAACACTGATGGTTGTTAACTACTTCCGCTTCTGGCAAATTTCTCTCGCTGAACCCTCAGCTTCACGACGCTTTCAAAATCAATGTTGGTAGGTTGTAGATCTTAGCGATACTAACTTAAGCTAGCACTCGGGATTTTTTAGGTAGGGATTTGGTTATGTCAGTATCGAATCATCTTAGCTGGGGCGGGCTTGTCGCGCTTGGCGGCGCGCTGTTGGCAGGATGTATTCCGTATCCGCGAGAAAGGCCAGGGTATATCGACCTCTGCCAAAGCGAGTATACCTTTACTGTCGATGGCCCAAACGGAAAGCAAGAGATTGTACTAGAAACCTATATCTATGATCACGGTATGCCCGGCAACTATATGCCTGATAAACGCAGCAGTTTCACTATTCCGCATGTCCAGGGGCCTGAGGCGAGGCCGGAATTTTATGTCCAGTTGATTGCCTATAACAAAGGTCGTCAGCGCCCTTCTCGTCCGGGAGCTACAGGGCTGCCAGCAGTACCGATTTTTATCGACACTCGTAATGCCTATATCGACTTGGGTGATGGTAAACAGCTTAGCGCGCGGCCAGAAATTTACCTCGGCACCACATCATTCCCGTACGATTTTCCGGAAGATAAACAGGGATATGCAAGGCCATCGCCTTACGACATTAATAGTGATGAAGTACATCGCAATGTCCCACGAATTACCAATAACGATGACTACGGCTCAGCGTATGTAGTCTTTAAAATTTATGACGGCAACGCGAATACGAAATGGGCTGTCCATTTAGGCGACCTTGACGTTAATGGCGTGAAAGTGGCGTTACCCGCGCTGAAACTGTGTTATCAGCCAACGCTGAAGTGGATTGGTATTGAGCCGCTCATGCGTCCATAAGTACCGCCTTGGGTAATCCGATGACATCCGCTAATGTTTTTTCAAGGATGTCCCTTCCACAAGTCATTCCAAGGCTTTGCGGCCGTGCAACTTTGAACCTGGCACAAATAGGACAAGCTCAGAGAGCTGGAGGTCCACTTTGAGCGAGGAGCGGACGTTGAATATGACGACTATATGCTCTGTGCCTCAGGTGTTCCCTGATGGAATACCAATTTCCATTGCCCGTTCTCAGAGATTTCCCAGCATGAAGAACGAAGGGATGCATGACTTCCATCTGGATGGACCGTTCTGTAATGCAATATTGCGAAATTATCTCTAACGATGATAAGCCGGAAATCACTACTAAGAATAACTGGAACGCTGTCTTCCCCCGAAAGGGCTTCAATAGTCTGTACACGATCAACTAATACTCCTGAGCGCGTTATTTCGCTAAATCTGTCATGGAGTATCTGTTCAAGCCATTTCCGATCTTTCCGCCTGCTGCCATGAAGAAAACATTCGAGTCTTTTTAACGTATCCAGTAGCATAGTATTTGCCCTCATCACAATCGAACATTAACTCTTAAAGTGACAATCGTTGGGATGCAACTTCCGTCCTCTGCACAGATCTAATGTGAAATGCGGCGCTGTTGATCTGCTATGAGCGTGTTAATCATCAAAATTACACAGTATCTTGAATGGAATAATACGATGAATATTAGGACAAGATTAGCTCTACCCTCTGATATAAAGGGTATTTTTGACGTCAGGACTTCGGTTAAAGAAAATCATCTCAGTCGAGAAGAAATGGAGCGGATGGGAATTACCGAGAGCGTTGTCACCAATATGATTGAAAAAAGACGTTGCGCATGGGTTGCTGAAGAAGATGGGAAAGTGACCGGTTTTTCAATGATTTTGCCTGAAGAAGCATGCCTTTTTGCGGCATTTGTTCTACCTAAATATGAAGGCCGAGGTTTAGGTCGCATACTTGTTGGACTCGCAGAACAAGAAATTTTCAAACATCATGAGGTAGCTTGGCTTGAAACCGACAAAAACAGCCGCGCGGCAGGATTTTATAGGCGGCTGGGCTGGATTGAGAAAGGAAATGTTAGCGAATCCGATATTAGATTAGAGAAACTTCGCTGCACTTGAAGAAGACCTCTTTCGTAAACGTCCGCTCCTGGCACAAAGCTGACGTCTCAGCCTGCGTATGACCGTAAAAGCTACCTTCACGTGATAAGCCGCTTCGGGTAATGACGAGGCGCTTTTGCGACATGCTGAAAGACCTACTTCGATGTTTCCTGAAAGCCTGATTGCACAGGCTAAACGACCCTTAGAAAATTCTATGGCGAAATAGTCACATAAGTCTTCTCCACGTGTGTTATAACCGAGTTTCAAATCGCCACCACTGGCGGTTAAGAGGCATCTCATGAAACTACGTATCACAAGAGCAATCGGCCTCAGCAAGTTCTCGCCACGTTGGGTTAAGGTTATCTGTTTACGGTTGACTAAAAACGATATTGAGCGCTCCCTCAACGCGCTTCTGGCTACAATTGATGAATCTGAACTTTCTCCAGAGCAAGTCAAAGCATTAAGGGAATGTGTTGACAGAATTAACATGGCAAGGGGAAAGGGGATGCAGGCGTGAGCACTTTTGATAAAAGGTAAGCCAACACTGTATTTGCGCGGCGCGTTTGCTGCGCAAGTATCGCTGACCGTTCGATACCAGCTGAGCTTTTAAAGCCAAATTTAATTGGATCAATGCTGGTGGGAGGGGATAGAGATGAACTGGTTCCTGTGAGCGAAAATGAGGCCAACAATCTAAGCCTGCTCGGTTTAACGCATCTTACTGAGTACTGAAGCATTGCCTTTGCACCCGCCGGGCCCGCTGACTTTTCCCTAAGTATTAGTTCACCCACTTCCAGCTTGACACCTACCGAGTATGACTGCGTTAATCCTATGAAAAAGTAATAAGTCTACAAGTTCTTTTTAACATTCGCTGAATTCATTAGATTCTGGCCAGAAAATCTTCAAATATCCATTTTTATCATATTTTGAAAAAAGATTGCCCTGGAAGCAAAATATCCCAGCGGATTCGAGCCACATCCATTCTTCTGTCTGCTCGACTCCTGTAGCACAGATTCTTATTTCCAAAAGTTCACAGCAGCGGATTAAGCTTAGGAGTATAGCCTGCTTGGAACCTTCTTTATGTATATTGTGTATCAGTTGCGGGTGTATTTTGAGCTTCTCAGGCTGGAATTTCGAAAGAAACAATAAACCTGCATTACCCATACCAAAGTCATTAATAGCAACGCTTAATCCGCAACTTTTGAGTATCTGCACTGAATGCGCGAACTCATCAATTTCAGGGATTATTTCGCTCTCTGAAAACTCAACTATAACTTGTTCTGGGTATAAGTTACTTTCTCTGATAAAATCGAGCAATATTTCAATCGCATCAGGCACCCTCAGTAAGGTTAAAGGCAGGAGTGTTATTGATACTCGTTGTGAGGAGTTAATGAACCTCCCTGCGATTTTTAATAAATCTTTCTTCGATTCCAAATCAAAAAATAAATTATTAGCTTTTATATCGTCTTTGTCTGATTTTGCACTCAAGACAAAAGAATGAATCTGGCTAGCGAGAGGATCTATAACTGCATGCATGTTTTGGATTATAGCGGGATCGACCGATGATACATCTATTTGCTCGGATGAAAAAAACCAACTGAATCTATCAGGAAGTACATAATAGCTATCTGTCTCAGCCGAATCTATAAATGTACGGAAAAACCTTAAAGCTCTGTCGTTGTAAAGCAATTTATGTTGGGTTGTTCCACGTTGAAGAACCCTGTCCAGACACTCGTCTTTACTGAATAGTCTTATATCAATTAATTCCATGCCGGAGCGACCAAATCGTCGATAGGGGGCATAATCGGATAAGAGTTCTACAATGTTAAAGTGAAGTGTATCCAGACAAATCTTTTTATAGATTTGCATAACAGCTACTTCATCACCTTCAAGAAGCTGTAGGAAATGAATCCCATTGAAAAGTAAAACACCAGTTACTCCCGCACGTTCATTTCGGGAATTGGCTTCACTGACCATGTCAATAATGGATTGAATTGGTGCATCAGCTCGCAGGTGGCTTCGGTAGATGAGAGTAGTAAGCATTGTTGCACACTTTTAAGGATTTTCTTCTAAAGTAGCATGAGAAAGGACAGTTAGTGCTATTTTACTGAAAAAATTTACAAAAAAGAGTTCTGTGACCTTAAAATTGTCTATGAAGAGTAAAATGCTTCACAAAAAAACCATTCAATAGACATGGTTAAAGCCCGCGAGATATGTTTGGCTCTGCAACATCAAATCGCCTGGTGTGCACACGTGACAAAGTAAAAATTAATTCTAAGATTGTGGTAGTAAAAATGATTACATGGAGTTTCTAATGGTTTTTATTGCGGCTTTAACTTTATCTTTTCTTCTGTGCGTAGCGGGCCTTATCTTCATTTTGCTGGAGTTAGTTAGCATAGGCTGCAACCCTGAACGACATTGAACAATACGTGCAAGAAATTCAGCAAATCATTGATTGAAAGGCTCTTGACCTCAAGTTAACTTGAGCTTTTAAGATGGCGATTCTGGAGATAGTCAAAGGATTAGCCTAATGAAAGAGATTGATGTCGGTTTTACGCACGTTGCGTTTGTTGTTAGAGATTTGGATAAAAGTATTGATTTTTACGGCCGTTATGCTGGCATGGAAGTCGTACACAGGCGAGAGCCTGACCTTCCGGAGGCACGTAAAGTCGCGTGGTTAAGTGACCTAACTCGCCCTTTTGCGCTTGTCCTTGTCCAGGTTGATGCTGTGACTGACACCCCTTTAGGTAATTTTGGTCACTTGGGAGTAGCTTGTTCAAGCATTGAAGAAATCGACAATAAAGTAGCGATGGCCAGGATGGAGGGCATCTTGCGAAAAGAACCGGTTCAGGCAGGGGAACCGGTAGGTTATTATGTCTTCTTCGCTGATCCTGATGGTAACACACTTGAACTTTCTTATGGTCAGAAAGTCGGGATCGAGGCTTTTCGTCATTATGATACAGTGCCTGCATCTCAGTAAATTTCGATAACCGGTTGGATTACATTACGCTCTGGTAATGTTTCATATCGTTTTAGAGCTTGCTGACTAATTTGTTGCTAGTAACAGCAAGCTCCATATTAGCCTTTACAGATTTTCATTTTATTGATCTCATTTCTAAGCCACAATTTAGTAGCGAAACTGCACCAAACTCCGCTGAAATCTATTCAACATAACTATTGTGTAGACCTCCAAATCTGAGATCTGCCCCATATCGTACTTAAAACATATACCTGTAAGCCTGCAGGCGATCCATCCTTCTAACACTCTTTAATCGTTGCAAAATCCGTAAGATATGTTTATAAATATACTGTATATGCATACAGTTGTTCGTTGCGGAGGAAAAATGAAAATCGAGTTAACCATTGATCGCATGAAGAAACTTCCTGTTGGAGCTATACCTGCGCTCGAGTCAGAACTGCTCAAAAGACTTAGCAAGCAGTTTGATGGTTGCCAGATTACGATTAAGCGTGCCAGCAATGATGGGTTGACTGTTTTCGGAGGCGACAAGAAAGAGGTCGAACATATCGTGCAGGAGACCTGGGAAAGCGTGGACGAGTGGTTTTATTAATCGCGTGAATTTCACTGGAGCAGTTTCAAAGAGTATCGCTGTTTGCGTTCCCCTGGCTGTTCCCGATTACTGTTTACCGCGTCAATAAGTCGCTCTGGGGGAAATAGTGTGTAGTGCAGATGCCTTTAATGCAGATGATCAATGGTACGACTTGGTCAGAAGGGCCGATAAAGCAGTTATCTATAGCTTCCCGGCGGAAGGGAGATATCTGGTTTATCGAGTAAATGGAATAGTTTCATTACGACCGTTACTCGAAGAGGAAGAAATCTTCACTCTCAACGGGTTTATGCAATTTGCAAAACGACTGGGGTACCGAGTTACACCACCGTCTGATATTATTCTTTCATAGGCCTGAACACCCTATACCTGATGCGCCACGGAGAGAACCATGGCGCTAGAATTACAACTTATCAAACACCACTCAGGAATACTGATCCCGGCTACGCCCGAGACCAGCGATATCCTGCAATCCAAAACCCGACTTGGCGATGTTCTTGTTGCCGAGTTCAAGCGGTTACGTAACCCTGCATTTCACCGACGCTTTTTCGCGCTTCTCAATCTCGGTTTTGAATACTGGGAACCGACCGGCGGGGCTATCTCTAGCAACGAGCGGAAGCTGATCACCGGCTACGCCAAGTTCCTGGCTTCGTATGGCGGGAAAGAGGGTGCGCTGATCGATGCAGCTGAGCAGTATCTTGAGCAGGTTGCTTACCGGCGCGTCACGAATGGCATTAGCCTGTGTAAATCCTTTGACGCGTACCGTTCTTGGGTGATTGTCGAGGCAGGGCACTTTGATGCCATTCAGCTACCTGACGGAACACTTAAAAAACATCCTCGTAGCATCTCATTCGCAAACATGGACGAACTTGAGTTCCAGCAGCTCTATAAAGCTGCGCTCGATGTCCTCTGGCGCTGGGTCCTGTCCCGTTCATTCCGCAGTCGCGATGAGGCCGAAAATGTCGCCGCGCAGCTGCTTGGCTTCGCGGGGTGACGGACATGAAATATACCTGGTTCCACCACACCGATTGCAGCACCGAACAGACCGACGAACTGGTTAAGCGTTACAAAGCGCGCGGCGTCCGTGTTGAGTGTAGCCTTAACCCGGATTACGTGACCTGGACTGTCAGTGCATTCCTGCCGACTTCAAATACACCAGCGCGCCCGGACAGTCGCTGGCGAAACCGGATGTGGGGGTGAACGTGAAGACATATCAAATCACTTTGCCCTGGCCGCCGAGCAATAACCGGTATTACCGGCACAACCGCGGGCGAACGCACATTAGCGCCGATGGCGTCGCGTATCGCTATGCGGTGGCCAGCGTCATTCAAAGCGCCCGGCTTAATATTCGGACAGCTGCACCACTCAAAATCCGGATTGAATGTCACATGCCCGACCGCCGGCGCCGCGATCTGGATAACCTTCAGAAAGCTGCATTTGACGCTTTAACCAAGGCGGGATTCTGGCTGGATGACTGCCAGGTTGTGGATTATCACGTTGTGAAAATGCCTGTCGTTAAAGGCGGGAAATTAGAACTTACCATTACCGAGCTGGAGACCGCATGAATCTTGAAAACACCCTCAAATATCACTTCGCCAAATCGACAATGATCAGCGACTCTCCGCGTGCAACGGCGTCAGACTCATTAACCGGGACGGATATTATGGCTGCGATGGGCATGACGCAGGAACGGGCCGTCATGGGATACAGTGCCTTCCTCGGCAAGATGGGCATCAGTTACAACGATCGGGCGAGGGCGATTGAATTGCTGGCTGAGTACGCGTTAACCAAATGCGATAAGGTTGCCGCGCTGCGCAAGCTTGACGAGGAGATTAAGCCACCAGTAATGCGCCAGTTGGCCACCTTCGCGTTCGAGGACTATTCCCGCAGCGCCGCCAGCGTGAAGCAGTGCGATGGCTGCAATGGGGAAGGGTTTATTGACGCTGAGGTTTTCAGCATGAAGTCTCACACTCCGGCAAAAGAGAAGAAGTTCATGAAGATCTCCCTGCACATGGGCGTCGAGCATATTCGTCCTTCTGAGTATGAGTTGCGCAGACAGGTCAGGGAGGTAGCGCGCGTTCTATGCCCTCAGTGTAAGGGTAAGAAGGTAGTAAGTTGTGCCTGTAAAGATTGTCATGGCCGCGGGAAAGCTGTGAATCAGGCTCTTACAGAGCAGCAGGGCGTTCCGGTACTTGCTGATTGCAAGCGCTGCAGTGGGCGAGGGTTTGAGCGAATTCCTTCAACTGAGGCTTACGCCGCGGTGTGTCAGATAACGGATGCAATCAGCCTCGATACATGGAAGAAATCTGTTAAGCCATTTTACGATCAGCTAATCACCAAGTTTGATATCGAAGAGGCCTGGGCTGAAACGCAGCTTAAGCAGATTACAAAATAGGGCGTGAATTTATCGTGAACTATTTACTTTTACCGAATCTGTGGTAATTTTGCTCTAACGATGGGTTATTGCCTTCGTTTAAAGCCCTGCGGTTAACCCCGTGGGGCTTTTTTATGACGTCAGAATGCATTTTAAAACCCCCAAAGAGATTAAATATTATGATAATGTGAATATAAATTCACTTTCAGACATTTAATGGAGGGGTATGATTGTAAGAACATGGCATGGTTGCGTACCAGTACGACACGGTGATGGGTTTGCTGCGCATCTTGAATTAACGGGAGTTAAGCACTCTAAAAGTGTTAATGGCAACCAAGGTGCATACGTACGGCGTGAACGACAGGGAGAATGGGAGCATTTCTTTCTGGCAACTTATTGGCGTGATCTCTCATCCATTAAGGCTTTCGCAGGTGAAAATTACCACGTAGCGGTAACCTATCCAGACGATGAGCAATTTGAGCTTCTTTCTGATCCCTATGTCTTTCAGTTTGAAGTATCTGAGATGAATGAGATCTGACTGAGTAGTTCGGCAACAGTGATGAGGAAGTCCTATCCTCATGACAGAAATAAATCCTGAGTATATCTAACGCCATTCATCTCAACTCAGCAATATACTCATCTCATCATGTTAAGGAGATGATCATGCAAGAAGGTTACTACTGGATTCAGCACAACGGCAGGATTCAGGTTGCTTACTACAGCAATGGCGTTACTGAAGACCTTGAGACGGGACTTATTTTTAATGGTATTTGGCATCTGACACAGGGTGACGACATCTGCGATAACGGAGAGGCCGAGGTGATTGAAGGCCCTCTTCCTGTACCATTCAAATGAATATATTCATTTGATTACGTGGCAGATTCTTCATACTGCACATATGCTTCTTAAGCATCCTGCAGAATGGATGTTTCTGAAAGCGTTTTAGTGGTGGATCCCCCTAAGCGGAGGGGCGGTTCAGCAGGACATTTCTCCAGAGTGTCTAACCAGCGCGCGGGAATGAATGCTGTGATCATTTCCACCGGGAGGCACCCGGCACCACTCCCTCAGTTATTGCCAACTTAGCTATTTATGCCTGCTTGTCCGAGCAGGCTTTTTTTTTGCGAATGTTGAATAGTATTGACCGGGTGAATGCTTCATGAGTAATTTATGCATGTGGTGAATCCTTTCTAAGCGAAAGGGCGTTCCAGTCAACTGCGCTCTGCAGGTATGCACGCGGCCTTGCTGACTGGGGTAGGGTCACCGGGAGGCACCCGGCACCATGACAACAACAATAAAAGATTAAAATTCCTTGAGAGCCTGCCATAAAACGCAGGCCTTTTTTTATGGCTTGGAAAACTACTGCTACTCTTTAAGTCGTGAGAAGTTACTGAATGCCCGGTGGTTCTCCTGATACTAATGTGAATCAGTCGATACAGTCTCACTACTGAGGTATTGGTTTCACTCACACCTACCTTACAAATAGTTAACTCATTGGCCCGCTTCAAAAGAGCGGGCTTTTTTTATTCTCAAATTCAGCACCCGCACAAAGCGAGGTGAGAGTATGTATCGCATGGACAAACTAACCACCGGTGCTGCATACGGCGCTTCAGCCGGTAGCATCCTAAACGGCATGCTGAATGCCTACAGTCCCGAGCAGTGGAACGCTATCGGCGTGCTGGTGGGTATCATCATTGCAGTGATGACGTACCTGACAAACCTCTATTTCAAGATCCGTGAAGACAACCGCCGCAGCAGGAGCCGAGATGAACCCGACACTTAGGAATAAGCTGGTGGGCGCCATTGTTGGCGGAACCGGTGCAATCTCTATTGCTGCTGTCATGCTGGGCAATGCAGATGGTCTTGAAGGACGTCGGTATTACGCTTATCAGGATGTTGTCGGCGTCTGGACTGTATGTGACGGTCACACAGGTGCAGACGTTCGCCGCGGTCACCGATACACCGATAAGGAATGTGACGCCTTGCTGGAATCAGATCTGCGTAAGGTGGCAAATGCTATCGACCCGCTAATTAAGGTTAATATTCCTAAGCCTACCCAGGCTGCGCTTTACTCCTTCACTTACAACGTGGGAACTGGAGCGTTTAGCAGATCGACGCTGCTGAAGAAACTGAATGCCGGTGATATTCCGGGTGCATGCAACGAACTGCAGCGTTGGACGTATGCCGGTGGAAAACAGTGGAAGGGGCTGATCACCCGTCGTGAGATTGAGCGGGAAGTTTGCGAGTGGGGCCAGAAATGAGCCGTTTAACAGCCATCATCTGCGCTGTCTTTATCTGTCTGCTGGGTTTCATGGCCTGGGCGGTTAACCACTACCGCGACAACGCCATCGCTTATAAAGACCAGCGCGATAAAGCCACTGAGAAACTCAGCCTGGCGAACGCCACCATCAAAGACATGCAGACCCGTCAGCGAGATGTCGCTGCACTGGATGCCAAATACACGAAGGAATTAGCTGATGCGAAATCTCAGCTTGAAGATCTGCAGCGTTGCGTTAACTCTGGTAAGTGTGGGCTGCACGTCAACGCCAGATGTCCCGCGAACGGAACGGCCGGCGCCAGCGGCGTGGGCGATGCTTCCGGCCCCAGACTTACTGACTCCGCTGAACGGGATTATTTCACCCTCAGAGAAAGAATCGTCACAGTGACAAAGCAGGTCGGATATTTGCAGGACTATATCAAAGAGCAATGTCTGAAATAGAGCCTCATCCGTAAGGTTCTGTCACTATCTCGCTCTTGGACACTAGCATTATCAAAAATTTTAAGCGCAACCTGATAGGTTGGGTGATTCCAAAAAAAAGCCCTCGCAAGGAGAGCTAAAGGAGTCTCAGTTTCACTTGCTCTTTTTATCGATGATTCCCTGGAGTTGGCATTCTCCGCATCAGAGTCCTGAACAGTCTGGCAGTCAGGCAGTAATCAACAAGCATAAGCGCTAGTGATTAAGATAATCCTTACCTAATCATTTGGGCCGGGCAGTAACTTCAAATGCTCTGATTATCCATAGGGCTGACATAGCGACTGCAAAGGTATAGAGTTGAGGTGTCTTTATGGATTGAGGAATAATATGAAAGGTAAAGTGATTCTCGCTGCTATGGCTTTGGTTTCGTTCAGTGCTGTTGCTGACGAGGGGCAGTATCTTTATGACTTCGCCAGTGCAAAAAGTACCTCTAAAAGCTACTCCCAGCTTATTAGTAAAAGCAAACTTCCTGCATGGGTGAAAAGTGGTGGCACAAGCACGCCATCAACCGAAGTTACGGTTGCAGGGAAAAAGTATATTGCCCTGTCAGGGTGTAAACCTCATAGTTGTCCAGAACAGAATATTGCTGTTCTTTACTCACCTGATAGCGGTGATATCCATGGTGTGTTTTCTGATTTCAATGTAGAAAAGAATCGTGAGACATTGACTTGGTTAAACCTGGATCCGATTGATTCTGATGCGATGAAAAATGCGCTTTTCAATCGGCTGTACGGCAATTAAATAACCCAAGCTTCAAACTGTAATCCACCAGTTTGAAGCTTCAATACACGAATCAATCGTCTCACAGTGTGTTTGTCGCTCACATCGCACCCTCATTCCTCTTAACTTTAGCAATGAATTCCTCTGTGATTGATAGGCCCGCTATGATTTCCGAATTTAAGACGGAAGCACCAAATTGGCTTACAAGGTCCAGAAGCGTTTCATATGTCTGGATGAGTTCCATTAGATCAGAAATGACTATTTGGTCATGCTCAGTGTGTAGATGAGTCCGTGCAGAGGCTTGATGCACTATCCACTCGAGATTGGCCTTGATTTTCTGTACGTCATCGTAGTTATACATATTTCATGAGCTTAAATCCTCATTTCAAGATTTATTTGAGAAAAATACGTCGTTGCTTCAAATAATGAAGCTGTGAGTGACATCTAATATTCATTCAATTTAGAGGTAATAATGGCTAAGCCGGACTGGGGCGAGCTGCAGAAGCGGTTCCTGTCTGATCACGCTGCTACTGGCATATCCCCTAAGGAATGGTGCGAGGCACATAACCTTAATTATGTAACTGCTCGCCGCTATATCAAGAAAGCTACTGCGCAAAATACAAAAATTTACGCGCGAAAGATAGCGCGCACTGCGCAGAAAGATAAATGCGCAGAAGAGCTGGTGGACATAAGGCTAAGCGCGAAGGTAAAGCGCTTTATTGCTGAATACCTGAAGGACAATAACGCCACGGCCGCCGCTGCGCGTGCTGGGTATAGTGACCCAAACTACGGACGTCAGCTCATAGCGAATCCTAACGTTGCGCAGTCTATTGCGCAGCAGCAAAAAGCCTCCATTGCGCGCACGCTTGGCAGTGCCGATGAGGTTCTTGCGCAGATGTGGCAACTCGCTACCTTCGATGCAAACCAGCTTTCGCAGTATCGCCGCGGAGCTTGTCGTTACTGCTGGGGCTTCGGTCATCACTACCAGTGGCGCGATGCAGTTGAGTTCGAAGAGAAAAGACTCGAGGCTGTTGAACGTGACAGACGTGAACCAGAGGATTCTGGTGGTTACGGTTACGACCACAACAAAGAGCCTAACCCAGAATGCCCGCGCTGCAACGGCGATGGCATTGGCCAGCCTTACTTCCCGGACACCCGCAAACTTCCGGCAACTTCTCGGCTCGCTTACTCCGGCGTAAAGGTCGGCAAAAATGGCGTCGAGATATCGGCAATCAACCGCGAAAGAATGTTCGAAGCGGTAATGAAACGCCTTGGCCTGGCTGATAGCGAGTTCGCGCAGCGCCTGCAGCAGATTGAAATCGAACGTCGGCAGCTGGAGGTCGAGAAACTCCGTAAAGAGCTGGCGGGTGATGGTGAGGACGATGAACCAACCCCAGTTCAAATCAATATCAACGTAGTGGACGCGAGGGCGGACGATGGGGATCAGCCCGACACTTAATATCCCTCAAGCGCGCTTCCTCGCGATGCAGCATAAGTTCAAAGCCTATGTTGCCGGGTTCGGTTCCGGAAAGACGTGGGTGGGTTGTGGCGGTATCTGTAAGGGGATGTGGGAGCACCCTAAAATCAACCAGGGTTATTTCGCGCCGACGTACCCGCAAATCCGTGACATCTTCTACCCGACGATTGAGGAGGTGGCCTTCGACTGGGGGCTGAGCGTCAAAATCAACGAGGGGAACAAAGAGGTTCACTTCTACGAGGGGCGACGATACCGCGGGACCACAATCTGCCGCTCTATGGAGAAGCCCGGCTCGATAGTTGGCTTCAAAATCGGAAACGCGATGGTCGATGAGCTGGACGTCATGGCGGCTGCCAAAGCGCAGCAGGCGTGGCGAAAAATCATAGCCCGTATGCGCTACAAAGTTGATGGGCTGCGTAACGGCATCGATGTAACGACAACGCCGGAAGGCTTCAAGTTCGTCTACCAGCAGTTCGTGAAGGCTGTGCGTGAAAAGCCCCAACTGGCGGCCCTGTATGGGCTGATTCAGGCCAGCACATTCGACAATGCGAAGAATCTACCGCCTGATTACATTCCATCGCTGCTGAGTTCTTACCCTGACGAACTGATTCAGGCCTATCTGCGCGGGAAGTTCACCAACCTTAACAGCGGGACTATTTACCATACCTTTAACCGCAAGCTGAATAACTGTTCTGACGAGATTCAAGACGGGGATCCGCTGTTTATCGGTATGGACTTTAACGTGGGGAAAATGGCCGCGATTGTTCACGTAAAGCGTAACGGCCTTCCGCGCGCGGTTCGTGAACTGGTGAAGGTTTACGATACTCCGGCGATGATTAAGCGCATCCAGGAAGAGTTCTGGCGATATGAGGATGGTCGTTATGTTAAGAGCCGGGAGATTTACATTTATCCGGATGCCTCTGGCGACTCCCGCAAATCGCAGAATGCCAGCAAGACCGATATTGCTCAGCTCAACGATGCCGGATTCAGCGTCATTGTTGATGATGCCAACCCGCCGGTTAAAGACCGCATCAACTCAATGAATGCTATGTTCTGTAACGCCAACGGCGAGCGCCGCTATCTGGTGAACGTCCACAACTGCCCGGTTTATACCGAAAGCCTCGAGCAGCAAATCTGGGCGGCAAATGGCGAACCGGACAAATCAGCAGATAACGATCACCCCAATGATGCTGGTGGGTACTTCATCGTGAAGGATTACCCGATTGTGAAACCGGCATACTCAATCACCATGGACACTACTTTCTGATATGGCAAACGACGATATCACCTGGGTTCGACCAGAACACCGGGCGGCTTCTGCTGCCTGGCGGAAATACAGGGACTTCTGCAAAGGAGCTGAGGCCGTAAAGGCGGCGGGTAATAAATATCTGCCGTATCTCGACCCAACCGATAAATCCACGCGTAACCGCAAACGCAACGAAGACTATCTGAGTCGCGCGGTGTTCTATGCCATTGCGGGTAATACGAAGATCGGCATGCTTGGCATGGCATATCGAAAGGATCCCACCTTTAACGGCCCGGAGAAGCTCAAATATCTGTTAGACAATGCTGACGGGGCCGGCACCAGTATTTACCAGCAGTCGCAGCTGGTGACCGAGAACGTGCTGGAGGTTGCGCGAGAGGGCATTTACGTCGATTACGCTGAAGCCTCCGATGAGGCGATCATCCTCCGCTATCCGGCAGAGAACATCATCAACTGGCGAACAAAGCGTATTAACGGACGCGATCAGCTGGTGCTGGTGGTCCTGCGCGAATGCGTAGAAGAGCCGGATGGTTACGCTTACAAGGATGAAATCCAGTACCGCGAGCTGGCGCTGGAAGAAGGGAGGTTCATATGCCGCGTATGGCGCCGGGCAGGTGGCACAGCAAGCGGAACCTACACCGTCGACAGCGAATATCATCCTAAACCCAAAGGAAAGGACTACTGGGATGAAATTCCGTTTACCTTTGTCGGCGCCCAGAACAACGATCCCACTATCGATGACTCTCCGCTGGCTGCGCTGGTGGAAATAAACCACGGTCATTACCGTAACAGTGCTGACTATGAAGACAGCGTGTGGTTCTGTGGCCAGGTGCAGCCGTATATGACCGGGCTCGATACCAACTGGCGCGACCACCTTGAGAAGAAGGGCGTGAAAATTGGTTCCCGATCACCGCTTTTGCTTCCCAAAGAAGGCTCGTTTGGTTACGCCCAGGCGCAGCCCAACATGCTGGCTAAAGAGGCCATGGACAGTAAACGCGATTACATGGTGCAGCTGGGCGCCCGACTGATTGAGCAGAACGCCACGGCGAAGACTGCGACGCAGGCGAGCGGTGAGCAAACATCATCAACATCGGTGCTCGGTATCTGCGTTTCAAACGTTTCTGAGGCCTACACGCTGGCGCTTGGCTGGTGTGCAAAATATCTCGGCATCAAGGGTGAATCGACGAGCTACACGATCAACCAGGAATTCATTGCGAAGGTTGCCGAGTCGGGAATGGTGACGGCAATCGTCAACGCCTGGCAGTCCGGTGCGCTGCGCGATAGCGATATGATTCGAGCACTGCAGAAGCTTGATCTCATTGACCCGGCCGACAGTCCGGACGAGGTTATTGATGTGCTTCGCAATCAGGCACCAACGCTTACTGGGGGCTAATATGGCAACCGTAAACGAAAGCCTGCGCGATGAGTCGATCGCACATTCCGTCTGGTTAAGCCGCTATGCAACAGGCGTGGCAAACCGGATGGTGAAGTTGCTCAACGAGACGGACGCAGACCTGTCGGCACGCCTGCTCGATGCGCTCGACAGATTGCCTCCTGAGAGCTTCACCGTTAGCCGTCTGCAGAGTTTACTGGGCAGCGTGCGCGATCTTAACCATCAGGCCGTAGCCACCATGCAGGCCGGGCTCGAGAGTGAGCTGGTGGCGCTGGCAAAGAACGAGGCCAGTTATCAGATGAGCCTGTTCGATTCCCTTCTGCCTTCACAGGTCCTGTCTCACTATCCGCTGCAGGGCATCAACGCCGATATGGTGTATGCCGCGGCGATGGCGCAGCCCTTTCAGGGTAGGCTGCTGAGTGAGTGGGCGGAGAATCTGGAATCGGACAGGCTGGCGCGTATCGTGAACGCCGTCCGCAGGGGGTATCTTGCCGGCGACACGGTAGAGACAATCGCGCGCAGTGTTCGCGGCCACGCCAACAAAGACTATCGCGACGGCGCGCTGCAGATGAGCAGGGCAAACGCTGCCAGCATCGCTAAAACAGCCGTGAATCATCTGGCTGCCACAGCACGCAACAGCTTCACCAGCGCCAACAGCGATATCGTAAAAGGCAAACAGTGGCTATCTACGCTGGACAATAAAACCAGCCACGACTGCATTATTCGTGACCTGTTGCGTTACACCCTGGATAACAAACCGGTCGGGCATAAGGTGCCTTACCTGCAGGGACCCGGGAAGATTCATTTCTGCTGTCGTTCTACTGAAACCCTGATCCTCAAGTCGTGGCGCGAACTCGGCATCGATATCGACGAGATGGACGAGGGGAGTCGGGCCAGTATGGATGGACAGGTACCGGGGAAAACATCATATCTGGAATGGCTCGCGCGCCAGCCGGCACAACGCCAGGATCAGGTTCTGGGTGCCGAGCGTGGCCGTTTGTTCCGCGCGGGTGAAATCGACTTGGCTGATATGTTCACTGACAAAGGCGAATGGATCAGCCTGGAACGTCTGAAGCAGCTCTCAGGCACAGACAACTAACAATCACATCTTACTCCACGCCCTGGCATCCGCCGGGGCTTTTTTATGGGCGAGGCCCGGCAAAATCCCGAGGGGAAATTATGTTAATTCGAAACATGCTTCTGAAATATTACGCACCTGAAAGCGGCGGTGAGGGCGGCGGTGGCGGTGGTATCGAAATCACTCCTGAAATCCAGAAGCTGATTGATGAGCGCGTGACCAGCGAAGTCACTGGCCTCAAAACGAAAAATAGCGAACTGCTGGGCACCATTAAACAGCAGAAAGAAAACCTGTCCCGCTTTGAAGGTATCGATCCAGACGCTGTACGCGGCATTCTCCAGCGTTTTTCTGACGACGAAGAGGCGAAGCTTATCGCCGCCGGAAAAATTGATGAGGTGCTCGATAAGCGCACCGAGCGCCTGCGTGCTGATGTCGATAAAAAGATTAAAGCAGCAAATGACCGCGCGGACAAAGCCGAAGCGTTCTCCAACAAATTCCGGGACCGCGTCCTGGGTGATGCAATCCGAGCTGCAGCCGCGAAGACAGGCGCGCTGCCGGAAGCATCAGACGATCTGATCCTGCGTGCTAAAGGCACATTCCAGCTCAACGACGAAGGCGAGGCCGTAGCAGTTGATGCAAATGGCGATGTTCTGTTCGGCAAAGACGGCAAAACCCCACTAAGCCCGCTTGAGTGGGCGGAATCTCTCAAGGAGACGGCTCCGCATCTGTTCCCTCGTGCAGAAGGTACTGGCGCGGGAGGACACAAGCCAAACGGTGGTGGCAGCCTGAAACGTTCCGAAATGAGCGCCAGCGACAAGGCGGACTACATCCGCAAGCATGGCCAGCAGGCCTTCCTCAAACTTCCGAAATAAGGCGTTTCCCGTATGACGACTGCTAATACCGACCTGATTATTTATGACGACCTGGCACAGACCGCTTTCCTCGAGCGCCGACAGGACAACCTGGCAATCTTCAACGCCTCTTCCAACGGGGCTATCCTGCTGGATAACGAGCTGATTGAAGGCGATTTCCGCAAGCGAGCCTTCTACAAGGTGGGCGGCTCCATTGAATCTCGCGATGTGAACTCCACCGATAAAGTGACGGGCAAGAAGATCGGCGCTGGTGAAGCCGTGTCTGTCAAAGCACCGTGGAAATATGGCCCATACGAAACCACCGAAGAGGCATTCAAACGCCGCGGCCGCTCTGTAGACGAGTTCTCCGAAGTGATCGGCACTGATGTGGCTGATGCGACACTTGAGGGCTACGTGAAGTACGGTCTGAAGGCGCTGACGGCAGCAATTGGCGCCAACGCTGACATGGTGGTAACCGCCGACATCGAGACCGACGGTAAGAAGACCCTGACGCGCGGCCTGCGTAAGTACGGCGATAAGTTCAACCGCGTGGTGCTCTTCGTTATGCACTCCGCCACCTACTTCGACATCGTGGATGAGGCGATAGCCAACAAAATCTACGAAGAGGCGGGCGTGGTGGTCTACGGCGGGCAGCCGGGTACGCTGGGTAAACCGGTACTGGTGACCGACACCATGGATGTTGATGCGATCCTAGGGCTGGTCACTGGCGCAGTGACCGTCACCGAGTCTCAGGCTCCGGGCTTCCGTTCCTATGACATTAACGACCAGGAAAACCTTGCCATCGGCTACCGCGCTGAAGGTGTGGTTAACGTCGATCTGCTTGGCTACAGCTGGGACACTGCCAAAGGCGATAACCCTGACCTGACCAAAATCGGCACTGCCGGCAACTGGAAGAAGCACTTCACCAGTAACAAATCTACGGCAGGCGTGCTGATCAAACTGGAATCCGCGGTGGGGGAGTAACGCTGTCAGCGGATAAAACCTCCGCAACTGCTGACAGCACTGATGCGGTCACTGTTTCCCTGAAATACTCCCTTAATGGCGCCGGTGTCTCCGGCAAAACCGTCGCGTGGACGTCCACAGGCGGCACGCTCAGCACGGCCAGTTCTCAAACCGGCTCTGCTGGTGGTGCAACGGTGAAACTCACATCAGACGTTGCTGGCACCTTCAAGGTAACCGGCACGGTTGACGGCGTGGCGAAATCCACAGAGGAGATCACCTTCACTGCGCCTGCCGGAGAATAACGAATGGGGCGAAAGCCCCATAAACAGGATGAATCGATGATCAATACCGATATCACCTCTCCTGATGCCAACAGCTACGCCAGTGAAGAGGGTCTTGCCTCATTTGCGGAAATACGCGGCATTGAACTGCCTGATAAGCTCACGCCTTTGCTGATTAAGGCAATGGATTACCTGGAAGGGCTGGATTGGGTTGGCTCAAAAGCTGACCCGAGACAGGCTCTGGCATGGCCACGCGTGAATGTCGTTCTGGATGAACATGATTTCCCGCCGGATGAAGTTCCACGGCAAGTTATAACCGCACAGTGCATGCTGGCGGTAGAGGCAATCGACGGCGATTTACTCTCCAGCGTGCGCGAAGCCGCTGTGAAAACTGAACGTGTGGAAGGTGCTGTCACCATGACCTATGCGGTCGCAGATGGTGAAGTCTTCACGCCGTCCTATCCTGCCGTTATGGCGCTGTTGGGCGACCTCGCCGGTGGTCGTGGTTACGCCATCAATTCATTTGCTGAGAGGGCCTGATATGGCGATTGATTACCAACGTATGCAGGCCAGAACGACCCGCATGCTCAGGCAGAACGGCGCGACTTACAACTTCACCCGTAAAGGCTCGATAACGGTTATCGGCGGCGTTGAGCATAAAACTGAAGAGGTCTGTTTTACTGCTGTGGGCGTGAAGACCGAGTACGCGCCAGGCGAAATTGATGGAACGGTCATCTTTAACGGCGACGTGCAGATCGTTTTTACGGCAGAGCAGGAAATTAAAATCGGCGATGTGGTCGATATTGACGGCACAGCCTGCCGTGTTGTCAAACCGAATCCGGTAAAACCTGCCGTGCTGGTGCTCTGCTACAAAGCGCAACTGAGGGCTTAGCATGGGCGAGAACGCGGCTTTCCTGGCTGAAATCACGGCTTTCGTTAACAAGGCGAAAACGAATCAGGAAGCAGTGGTGCGCGCCGTCGGAATCAAAATTCATAACCAGCTGGTGGTGATGTCCCCAGTAGGCAACCCGGAGTTGTGGGGAGTTAACCAGACAGCCGTTTCCTATAATCGCGCTGTTTACGACCACAACGAGGCGCAGCGGGCCAATCCCGATAACCTGACCAAAACCGGGCGACTGAAGAAAAAAGCCCGGGTGGTGGATGGGATGGATATCAAAGCACCGCCGGGGTATACGGGCGGACGCTTTCGCGGTAACTGGCAGGTGTCCTTTGATGCGCCAACGACTGACGAGACAGGCCGGGTTGATAAGACCGGTGACCTGACAAAAGCTGCCGGGAACTACACGCTGTCGCTCTTCAAAATCGGGATGAAGGCCATTTATTTCTGCAACAACGTGCCCTATGCCTACCCGCTTGAAATGGGGCATTCCACACAGGCTCCGGGCGGCATGGTCCGCATAACTGCAGCAGAGTTTCAACGCTTCTTTGAAGAAGCTGTCAGGGAGGTGACTAAGTGATTCCTGATATTGCATCTGCACTGGCCGCCAGACTGGGTACCTGGGCCGATGCTGAGGGCATTTCGGTTGCATGGGAGAACGTGCCGTTCACACCTCCTGCTAACGAGATGTACCTGGCCGTTCACGATATGCCCGTTACGCCGCGAACAATCGATCTCGGTCTGCGCTGCCGTACTTATTCTGGCGTGTACCAGATTAATGTCGTGGCGCCAGCCGGCTCCGGCCGTACCTCCGTCGTTGCCCTGGCGGGCAGAGTAGCGGAGTTGTTCCCCGAGGGGCTGGAAATTGCAGGCAAAGACTTTACCTGCTGGATTAGCAGCGCGCCTGGCATATTCCGCGGCGTCCCTACACCTGTGTCCTACACCGTTCCTGTCAGCCTGAATTATCGGGCAGACATTAACAGCTGATTCCCCTCTGATGCCCCACAACTGACCGGCCTTGAGCCGGTTTTCCCGTTTCTGAAGGAGAAACCATTATGGGCTTTGCACTGCCTAACGGCGCTCATGTTTATCTGGCGTCGGGCTATGGCCCGGCCATTACTTTCACCGGCGCGACGAATGCTGAGCACGCGGTGATCACCGTCAGCGCCGCGGACGAAATTGCGGTCGGCGATATCGTTCACGTGAACTGCAACTGGTCGGGTATTGATAACGTTATCGCGAAAATCGACGCGATTGCGGAGAATGCTGTCACTCTTCGCAACATCAATACCACCAACAAAAACAAATACGCGGCGGGTGGCGGTTCCGGCTCTATTCGCAAAATTGAAGAATGGACCGAACTGCCACAAATCACTGAGGTATCGAAATCTGGTGGTGATCAGAACACCACGCAGATTCAGTTCCTCAGCGATGATCGCCAGCGCAACCTGAATACCTTTAAATCCGCTGTCTCTCAGACTTACTCGATCGCGCATGACTCCACGCTCCCAGTTTATCCGCTGCTGCGCCAGCTGGACGAAGACGAAGAGACTGTGGCGGCGTACATGTACGTGCCGAAGGCGAAGGAGAACCGTTACTGGGCGGCCACGGCATCTTTTGACGACACCCCGGCCACGGCGGTGAACGAAGTCGAAACGGTAAGCGTCGTGCTGAACCTGCAATCGCCTGCGATGACCTTCTATAAAATTACAGGCGCCGCGGCATAAGCCGGGCATAACGAAAATCTGAGCCTCCTCCATGGAGGTTTTTTTTACTAAGAGGCAACGATGGCGACTAAATTCACCCTTCAGCCCAAACCAACTTTCAAGGCCAACGTCTCGATCCCGCGCGCTGGCGATGAGGATGGTGTACTGACCTTCACGTTCAATCATAAGCCACTTAAAGAGCTTGCTGATCTGGAAAAACTGGAAGGCAAAACTGCCACTGATTTTCTGATGGAAATTATTTCTGGCTGGGCGCTCCCCGATGCATTCAACGCGGAAAATCTGTCGGTGCTGCTGGAAAACTATCCGGCTGCAATGAAGGCTATCCCTGAAACCTACTATCGCGAACTGATGGGGCAGCGCGAAAAAAACTGATAGCGGTTGCCTCTGCATTCTATACGCCTGAACCCACAGCGGCAGACCTAGCACCCTATGGGCTTACGCCGGATGACTACGACGATCAATACATCGACGTCTGGCCAGATGTATGGCCTTCATTCCTGGTGTTTCAGGCTGTCAGCACGCAGTGGCGCACGGGCATGGGAGGCGCATCAGGGCTTGATTACAACGTGCTGCCCTGGGTGATGCGCCTGCACCACGTTGACGACGAGGCAACCGCGCTTTCGGACATCCGAATCATGGAGAGCGCCGCACTAAAAGTTATGCATAAAGAGAGGGCGGAATGAGTAACGACATCGCCACGATTTCCCTGCGCGTAAATACCAGTGAGCTGGAGCGCGGTAACCAGGCACTGGAGCGCTTTCAGGAGACCGCGTCCGCCGCGGCAGGTAAAGCGGATGACCTGAACAGCACGTTCCGCACCGGTATCGATAACCAGAAGAAAAACAGCGAAAGCCTGAAGCAGCAGCGTCAGGAACTACAGAACCTGCTGAATAAAATTAGTCCGGTAAACAAGGCGCTGGATGAGCTGGACACTATCCAGGAGAGCCTGGCGAAATTTCGCGGTAAAGGGCTGGTGGGAGACGAGGACTTTACTCGTTACAACAGCGTGCTTGAGACGACGCGGGCTAAACTGGCGCAGGTCATGGAGTCTGAGACCGCAGAGGGGCGGGCTCGCATTGAACAGGCTCAGGCAGCGCAGCGGGCAGCTGCAGCGGGCAAAACCTTTATCGATTCGCTGGAGGAGCAGGTCACAGCAATCGGTAAAACGCGCGCAGAACTGTTAGAGCTAAAAGCTGCCCAACTGGGCGTATCCGATCGTGCTGCCCCAATGATCGCAAAGCTGAAAGAGCAGGAAGAAGCATGGAAGTCTGGGGCTGTCAGCGCTGGCCAATATCGCAATGCAATGCGTTATCTCCCGATGCAAATGACCGACATTGTGACTTCACTGGCTTCCGGCATGCCGATTTATATGGTCGCTATTCAGCAGGGCGGTCAGCTCCGTGACTCGTTTGGCGGTGTAGGCAATGCTCTGAAAGCGATGTTGTCGATGGTGACCCCTGCCCGAGTAGCCATTGGTGGCCTGGCTGGCGTTGTACTGATTGCGGCCAAAGCGGGATCGGACTACTTCACCGCCTACGACGAAATCAACAAGGCCATTATCAGGACTGGCAACATTGCCGGCACGTCAGCGCTTCAGATCATGGCTTCCTCCCAGTCTATTGCTGCCTCTACTGGCGCTACTGTAGGAACCGTTCAGAGTTTGATGACTGAGCTGGTTGGCATGGGAACGCTGACACAGCAGCAACTTGAAAAAGCAGCGGGCTCCACGGCGCTGGCGATTCAGACCGGTATAGTCTCGGCGCAGGACATCACCAAAGCCTATAAGGACATCGAAAAAGACCCTGTTAAAGCGCTGCAGAGTCTCAACGAACAATATAATTTCCTGACCGTTTCACAACTTAAGCATGTTGACGATCTGATAAAGCAAAAGGACCAGACCGCGGCCGTTACGCAGGCTATGGACCTGTTTGGCGATACGATGGCAAAACGTGGGGAGCAGGCTTACGACTCGCTGACGCCGTTTGGTCGCCTGTGGCTGGACATCAAGGGCTGGGCGTCTGAGGCCATGCAGAGTATCGGTCAGTGGGTAGCTGAGCTGGCATCAAACACCCTGAAGGAATTCAACGCAATTTATTACAGCGTTGCGATCGTTTTCCAGAAGCTGAACCAGATCATTTCTTCCTCTATCGCTGCCGCGATTAACCTCGTTCCCGACTGGGCGAAAACAGATACTTTGCAGGGATGGCAGGACTACAACGAACAAATGGCCGGCGCTTATGGCGACAGCGTTTCTCAGCTGAAAAAAGACTGGGATGCGGCTGATATCAGTGCAGGTAAATACCTCGATACGACCAGAAAGATAAGTACCGCAACCACCCAGAAGGATCGTGAAGGAGTCGCTTCTTTTGGTAAAAAAACCAAAACCGGAAAGCAGGGCACTTTATCGGCTGGCGATCGCAGCACGGATGCTGCCCAGACCGAATTACTGGCGCTTCAGGCACAGTTACGCGCGCTGCAGCAGCATAAAGGGCTGAACGACACTATCAGCCAGCAGCGCAAAGATCTGTGGACGACTGAAGCGAAATTTCAGGTGCTGGAGGAGGCCTCGCGTTCACGTTCACTGACAAAGCAGGAACAATCCCTGCTGGCCAGTAAAGACCAGGTGCTTCAGTTGGCACGGCAGAAAGCCCTGTTAGGTGATCAGATTACCGCACAGGAACAGCTGAACAAGCGCATGGATACCTCGCAGAAATACATCACGCAGATGGCAGAGAAGCAGGCTGCATTAGTGAACGGTGCCGGGATGAGTGACCGTCAGGCACAACGTGAGCTGGCAAAGAGCCAGCTTTCTTCTGGATGGATCAACTCAGGCGGCACGTTTGACGACGAGGGTTATCAGAAGCAGCTTAAAGCGGCGAATGATTACTATGATGCTGAGGATCGGTTACGTGGCGACTGGCTGACTGGCGCGAAAAAGGGCTGGGCTGAATTTGAGGACAGCGCGACCAATGTTTACTCGCAGGTGCAGACGATTACCAGCAATGCGTTCACCGGGATGGCCAGCACGCTCACCGACTTTTTTACTACTGGTAAATCCAACTTCTCAGACTTCCTGACTACCTTCCTAAAGGGCATCGCCCAGATGCTGACTCAACTGGCTCTGGTTAATGGAATGAAGTCAGCCTTTGGTGGAACGGGTATCGGGGCGTTCTTTGGTTTTGCCGGCGGTGGCTTGGTTCCCGGTTTTGATAGTGGCGGCTACACCGGTGATGGCGGTAAATACCAACCGAAAGGCGTTGTACACGGCGGTGAGTTTGTTTTTACGAAGGAAGCGACCAGAGCATTGGGTGTCGGCAATCTCTATGCGTTGATGCGTGGAGGACAAGGGTATGCCGATGGTGGTTACGTTGGCCGGGCGCCAACGTATGGCCTGCAATCTCCTGCTGCTGGTGGCGTAAATGTTCAAACGTCTGTAGTCGTTCAAAACCAGAACTCTCAGCAGCAGACTTCAGGCAGCAACGACGCTATTTCACGGGCTTACAAACAGACCATCGATCAATCTGTTCGTGCTGGGATTGCCAAACAGTTGCAACCTGGGGGGCTAATCTGGAATGCAACGAAATCTAGATAATTAACAGGAACTCTCATTTGTAGTACCCCTATTTTTGGTAATCGTATCAAGAATACAGACCATCCTCATACTGAGGTGTTATGATTATCTCCTTGAAATTAATAAGTTAAGGTTTTTTGAATGGCTTCAATTAAAGTGACAGCCCTGTGGGTAGGGGATGGAAAATCAAGCATTTCATTCGTTTCTCCAGTCCTGAATGACAAAAAGCTAAATTATGACTCTGCTGCCTTCGGTTTTGGTTTTGTAGAAAACTTTGAGACATGGGGAGTTGAGCGTTACCCATTCGTAATGGAAGAATTTGGGGATGGGTTAGCTCTTCTGGATTGGGGTTCAACAATCCAAAAAAACACCGCAACAATTGATATTCTTGATATCCCCCTAAATGTAGACGGTGTCATTACATATAACGAAACTGACGAGGACGGAATGCAGCGTGGCCCTTATGTCTACCGAATTTCGACCATAGAAACGTTTTAATACCTCGTATGCACTCTTGTGAATAACCCGCTTCTGCGGGTTTTTTTATACCCGGAGGATAAGTGGCGATCCAAACATTCACTTGGCGAACCCAGATACATGCAGGAATGGAGGGGGAGTTCAGCTACTCAACTCGTTCTGCATCCTTTGGTGACGGTTATGAGCAGATCGTTGGGGATGGAATTAATCCTGAAAAACAGTCCTGGCCAATGACTCTTACTGGGAAGAAGGCAGAGATACTTGCAGCTCTGAGTTTTTGCCGCGAACACATTACAAAATCCTTTATCTGGACATCCCCTGTTGGCGAAACCGGTTTATACCGGATAGAAGCTGATTCCATTAAAGCCCAGCCGCTCTCCAGCAAAGTGATGATCATAAAAGCAACCTTCAAGCAGGCATACGCACCATGATTACCGAAGATTATCAACGCCTCGAACCTGGTGAAAAAATGCGTCTTCTCGAGGTGGACGGTTCTGCGTTTGGTCTGGACAACGTTCTGCGCTTTCATGCATATAACTTGCCGCATACCGAAGATGAAATTGCGGCTGCTGGTGGCGACGAATCAAAGCTTAAGGCGAAGAGCATCTGGTGGCAGGGCGAAGAGTATGGTGCCTGGCCATATAAGCTGGAGGGGCTGGAAGCCTCTACCGATGGCAGCAGTGCGCAGCCTACGCTTACCGTGGCAAATATTGACAGCTCAATCACGGCGCTCTGTCTTGCTTATGACGATATGCTGCAGGCCAAGGTCACTATTCATGACACATTTACGCATTATCTCGATGCGCGCAATTTCCCGGATGGAAATCCCACAGCAGATCCCCTGCAGGTGAGGAAACGAGTTTTCTACATCGACGGTAAAAATAGTGAGTTGCCCGGCGAAAGTATTGAGTTTGTTCTTACCAGTCCGATGGACCTGCAGGGATTGATGATCCCGACACGTCAGCTTCATTCTCTGTGTACCTGGTGTATCCGGAATAAATATCGCACCGGCGACGGCTGTGACTATGCCGGAACCCGCTATTTCGATAAAAACAACAACCAGGTGAGCGACCCTTCTCTGGACGAATGCAACGGCACGCTTACGGCCTGTAAGCTCCGGCATGGAGACGGCAACGAACTGCCGTTCGGTGGGTTCCCAGGCACGTCTTTGATCAGGAGCTGATATGCGTCAGAAAACCATCGATGCGATTATGGCCCATGCTGCAGCTGAGTATCCTCGCGAGTGTTGCGGCGTGGTGGCGCAGAAAAGCCGTGTTGAACGTTATTTCCCGTGCCGGAATCTTGCCGTGGTGCCGGAGGACAATTTTGTACTTTGCCCCGAAGACTATGCAGCTGCTGAAGACTGGGGGAAGGTCATTGCCATCGCTCACAGTCACCCTGATGCCACGACGCAACCGAGCGAACTGGATAAAGCGCAATGCGATGCAACCCTTTTACCCTGGCATATCGTGAGCTGGCCGGAGGGGGATTTACGGACCATTCAGCCGCGTGGAGAACTGCCGCTGCTCGAGCGTCCGTTTGTACTTGGTCACTTTGACTGCTGGGGGCTGGTAATGAGCTATTTCCGGCAAACGCATGGTATCGAGCTTCACGATTACCGGGTCGATTATCCCTGGTGGGAAAACGACTATCCGGACAATTTCTATCAGGATTGCTGGTATGAGTGCGGATTCCTTGAATTCGACGGGCCGCCAAAACCAGGCGATATGGTGATCATGCAGGTTCAGGCTGATAAGTGGAATCATGCGGGGATTCTGCTGGAAGGCAACATGCTACTGCATCACCTTTATGGGCACTTGAGCCAACGGGTTCCTTATGGCGGTTATTGGCGCGATCGAACAATGAAAACAGTTCGTCACAAATCGCTTTTTATTTAATAATAATTGTCTTAAACATTAATTAGGCTGGTCTAATGCATGCAACTAAACAATGAAATAAAGGGTTTTTTAAAATGGATTTTAATATTAAGCCCTACCATAATTGGTGGTTTACTTTTAGTTAATAATATTTTCAGTTGCGATTTCAATCTATGGACTGGCGGTGGGCAACTATTCACAGGGCTTGGGCTGACATTGTTTTTATTTAGATGGATTACATGGGGTGACTGTGATTTCAAAGTTGGCGGAGGGATGTTCGCTTTAGGAGTCGCATTTGGCATTTTCGGTGTGTTCTCAAGCTCTAAGGCTTTGGATCAAGACTATGTAAGGCTGCGATCTGATTTGCAAGACGCATTCGTAGATGCTTCGGCTAATTGCCAGGGGGATGGGAAATCCTATCTCAATGCAGCGCAAATTTGTGCTATGGCACCAGTTATGGAAGTAACAGATTTGAATTATCAGTTGATGAAGGCGAAGTATCTTCCTCCAACTGCCTCACTTATTGATGGCATGTACCACTCCACCGATGATGCGAAGATTGATGCTTGTTTAGTGAGCTATTTTTCACTATCCGCAAAATGCCCTAATAGCTTCGTAACATTCAATCTAAACCACCCTGAAATGAAGTCGATTGAATCACTGAAACAGTGTTCTTCATTTTGGAAATGGATTCAAAGTTGGGTTTAAATCTATATTCAATCAACTTTCTAATCTAATTGCCATATGCCATGTAATTACGCAGCGCCCATCTTAATCAATGGGCTTTTTTGGGAGTGGATTGCTTGTGATTAAAGCACGTGACTCAATCAGAACGATTCGCCTTTACGGAGTCCTCGGGGCTACCTTTGGTCGTGAATTCAAACTATATGTTTCTTCTCCAAAAGAAGCAGTTCGAGCCCTATGTGTCATCCTTCCCGGCTTTGAACGTTTCCTGAATACCAGTAAGCAACGGGGCCTGACTTACGCGGTTTTCAGCGGTAAGCGTAACCTGAACAATGATGAACTCGTCATGGATCAGAGCTCGGCTGATATTCGCATAGCGCCAGTTATCGTTGGGAGTAAGCGAGGAGGTATCTTCCAAACCATCCTCGGTGTTGCACTTGTTGCTGCTGCAATCTGGATGCCTGGAGTAGGTATCACCGCGAGTAACATTATGTTCCAGATCGGAGGGGCAATGGCCTTGGGCGGCATTGTGCAGATGCTCTCGCCGCAGACAACCGGACTCGCCAGCAAGCAATCGGCGGACAACAAGGCCAGTTATGCCTTTGGTGGAGTCACAAATACGACAGCCCAGGGGAATTCGGTACCGCTCCTGTATGGTCGCCGGCGAATCGGTGGCGCGATTATTTCTGCCGGGATTTATGTTGAAGATCAGCAATAAATAAATACCTTCTTTCAGGCCACCTTCGGGTGGCTTTTTTTATGGGTGCAATATGGCAACTGCAATCGCTATAAAAGGCCGCAAGGGCGGCAGCTCCAGTTCCCGAACCCCTACCGAACAGCCTGACGATCTGCAATCTGTAGCGAAGGCTAAAATACTGGTTGCGCTTGGGGAAGGGGAGTTTGCAGGGCAGCTAACCGGCAAAGATATCTACCTGGACGGAACGGCTCTGGAGAATGCTGACGGCTCCCAAAACTTCAGCGGTGTGACGTGGGAGTTTCGGCCAGGAACTCAGGCACAAAAATACATTCAAGGGATCCCGGGTACCGAAAACGAAATCAGCGTGGGAACTGAGGTATCGAGCGCTACAGCGTGGACGCGCACGTTTACCAATACGCAGCTTTCAGCGGTTCGCCTGCGTATGAAATGGCCTTCGCTTTTCAAGCAGGAGGACGACGGCGATCTGGTAGGTTACTCGGTTAATTATGCGATTGACCTGCAGATGGACGGCGGTACATGGCAGACGGTACTCAATACCAGCGTGACCGGCAAAACGACTTCTGGTTACGAGCGCAGCCACCGTATTGATTTACCTCAGGCTGGCAGCACCTGGACAATCCGACTACGTAAGATTACGTCTGATGCCAACAGCGCGAAGATCGGCGACACGATGATGCTGCAGAGCTTCACCGAGGTAATTGACGCCAAATTACGCTATCCAAACACAGCGCTGCTTTATATCGAATTCGATTCCAGCCAGTTTAACGGCTCTATCCCGCAGATCTCCTGCGAGCCCCGCGGCCGAGTTATCCGCGTACCGGATACTTACGACCCCGAAACCCGCACTTATAGCGGTACGTGGGCTGGGACATTTAAATGGGCCTGGACCGATAACCCTGCATGGATTTTCTACGACCTGGTGGTCAGCGACCGTTTCGGACTTGGGGATCGTCTTACAACGGCCAACATAGATAAATGGACGCTCTACCAGGTTGCACAGTATTGCGATCAACTGGTACCGGATGGCAAAGGCGGAAGTGGTACCGAACCACGTTATACCTGCAACGTATACATTCAGGAACGCAACGACGCTTATACGGTCCTGCGTGATTTTGCTGCTATCTTCCGCGGGATGACCTACTGGGGCGACGACCAGATTGTAGCGCTGGCGGACATGCCGAGAGATGTTGATTTTACATACACTCATGCGAACGTTATTGATGGCCGATTTACCTATTCCAGCAGTACTACAAAGAACCGTTACACCAATGCGCTGGTGTCCTGGTCGGATCCTGATAACGCCTATTCTGATGCGATGGAGCCTGTTTTTGAGCAGGCACTTGTTGCGCGTTATGGGTTTAATCAACTTGAGATAACTGCGATCGGTTGTACCCGTCAGTCGGAAGCGAATCGGAAAGGGCGATGGGGGATCCTCACCAACAATAAAGATCGCATTGTTACTTTCAATGTAGGGGAAGATGGCAACATTCCACAGCCCGGCTATGTAATCGCTGTAGCGGACCGAAATCTCTCCGGGCGCGACTTGGGCGGCCGTATCTCTGCGGTGAATGGTCGCGTGCTGACCCTGGACAGGGCTCCGGATGCTTCGGCAGCCGACAGGATGATTGTCAATCTTCCATCGGGTGTTTCACAGTCTCGCACCATTCAGTCGATAACGGGCAATAAAGTGACCGTTACGACCGCTTACAGCGAAACGCCTGTGGCTGAGGCCGTATGGGTCATTGAGTCTGATGAACTCTACGCACAGCAGTATCGCGTTATTACGGTAACTGATAATAATGACGGCACGTTCACAATCGTCGGTGCAAATCACGAACCGGATAAATTCGATCGCATTGATACCGGAGCCATCATTGACCAGCGGCCGGTGAGCGTGATCCCGCCGGGCAACCAGTCGCCACCTGCGAACATCGTGATCAGCTCGTTTTCAGTGGTGCAGCAAAATATCAGCGTCGAAACGATGCGCGTGAGCTGGGACCAGGCGCAGAACGCTATAGCCTATGAGGCTCAATGGCGGCGTAACGACGGGAACTGGGTAAACGTGCCACGCAGCTCTACCACGTCATTCGACGTCCCCGGGATTTATGCAGGGCGCTACCTGGTGCGCGTGCGCGCAATCAATGCCGCAGAAATCTCGTCCGGCTGGGGCTATTCAGAAGAGAAAACACTGACGGGGAAAGTGGGCAACCCACCGAAGCCGGTTGGCTTCATCGCTTCTGAAAACGTGGTATTCGGTATCGAGCTGAACTGGGGATTCCCGGCTAATACCGACGACACGCTTAAGACGGAAATTCAGTACAGCCTGACCGGTACCGAGGACGATGCGATGCTGCTGGCCGATGTGCCTTATCCGCAGCGCAAATATCAGCAGATGGGCCTTAAGGCTGGGCAGATTTTCTGGTACCGCGCGCAGCTGGTGGACCGCAGCGGCAACGAATCAGGGTACGCAGAATGGGTGCGAGGACAGGCCAGCATCGATGTTTCCGACATCACAGATGTGATCCTGGAGGAAATTAAAGACTCCGATACGTTCAAAGACCTGATCGAGAACGCGGTAGACAGCAATGAAAAAATTGCTGGCATGGCTGACGACATCAAACAGGCCAACGATGAACTTGAGCTGCAGGCGCTGGCCATCAAAGAAAATGCTGACGGGCTGGCCCAGGCCGAAGTTAAGATTGATGAAATTTCTGTCTCTATGGACGGCATGACGGGCGGGGTGAAAAACTCAGCCATTGCCATTATCCAGAACGGGCTGGCGCAGGTGGCTACGCGTAAAAGGCTATCCGCAACGGTCGCCGGTAACAGTGCGCAGCTGGATCGTATTGATGAGGTAATCGTTAACGAGAAGGAGGCAACGGCGCGCTCGCTGCTGAGCCTGCAGACGGACGTCAACGGCAACAAGGCATCCATCAACAGCCTGAATCAGACGTTCTCCGACTATCAGCAGGCTACGGCCACGCAGATAAACGGCATAACGGCGACGGTGAACGGGCATACCTCAGCCATTACAACTAACGCTCAGGCGATAGCGAACGTAAATGGCGACCTGAGCGCGATGTACAACATCAAGGTTGGCGTCTCCAGCAACGGGCAGTATTACGCCGCGGGGATGGGGATCGGCGTTGAGAATACGCCATCCGGGATGCAGTCGCAGGTTATCTTCCTGGCTGACCGTTTCGCGGTGACTCACCAGGCCGGAGCGACCGTTACGCTTCCGTTCGTTATTCAGAACGGGCAAACGATAATCCGGGACACGGTCATTGGTGATGGGACAATCAGCAACCTAAAAATAGGCAGCTACATCCAGTCGACAACCTGGGACGGGACAGGGAACGTTGGCTGGCATATCAACAAATCCGGTTATGCAACATTCAATAATGTGACCATCCGTGGAACTGTGTATGCAACCAATGGGAGTTTTACCGGAGAGATAAATGCAACGAGTGGAAAATTCAAAGGCACGGTTGAGGCAACAAGTTTCATTGGCGACGTAGCTAACGGTTATGTATTTGCAGATACAGAAATGACTGCGGGAAACACCGATACAAAAAGGTCGTTCAGATATACTGACAGCACTACAGGCTCCCTGGACAAACAAGTACTCGTTATGTGTATGATTGATTCATACCGCCCAGCAACAGCAGGCACTGCGAGAGTAACGGTCACTATCGCAGGTGCATCTAAACAGTTTGTCGTTCAGTTAAGTAATCAAGGGGTTTCTGCATACAGCACTACAGATTGCTCAGCCATTATATTTTCTGTAAGAACATCAGCCAGAGTAGTTGATTGCTCTATTGTTGCGAGGGCTGAAGGTGGTGGTGTATCAATTAAATCGCCTGCGATGTTGATTATGCGAGGCACCGGTTCGTTTACACAGTTGTAATTACAATAATCAATTTATTGTTCTCAAACCCGCTATTTGGCGGGTTTTTTATTGTCTGGAGAAAATATGCTTTATAACACTGGAACCATAGCCATTAACGGAAACACCGCCACCGGCACCGGCACAAACTGGACAGCACCCGCCAGCCAGGTTCGCGCTGGCCAGACGATTATCGTGATGTCTAACCCGGTGCAGCTGTTCCAGATTTCATCTGTGAACAGCGCCACGTCAATGACGGTTACGCCTGCAGCTTCCCCTGCGCTCAGCGGCCAGAAGTATGGAATTCTTGTATCGGACATTATCTCAGTCGACGGCCTGGCGCAGGCCATGTCGCAGCTCATCAAAGAGTATGACGAGAACATTGGCGCGTGGGAGACGTTCGCCACCACCTCTGCAAACCAGAGCATCACAGTTACCATCAATGGAACCTCTGTAACGATCCCCGGCATCGGTAAACTGGCACAGAAAGGGAGTAACGGTGCGCTGGCTGTTGCTGACGGAGGAACCGGAGCAGCTAAGGCAGAAGACGCTCGCACAAACCTCGGTTTGGGAAACAGCGATAATGTTGCCTTCAGTAATTTGAATCTTACGCGAGATAACGATTCTTCAGCTTCAGGAATTTTAACGACAACATCGAAGGACAACAGCGGGTCAATCAAAAACTATGCCCGCTTCTATGCTGAAAGGCGCGCAGACGGTATCGACTACCTGACGCTACACATCAACGGAGCCAATAACACTTTAAATCGCTACCTCTCTCTTCGCGCTAATGACGGGGCTATCATCGCCTCAGGCGCAGCACTTGGGACTGGTTTTGATTCTCAGATCGGGAACGTTGCACAATGTATGAACGAGCGAAGATTAAATGGCGGTACAGCTGCGTTTCGCACTTTAAATTCAGACCTCGTTATTGGCGGGCAGACCTTCCAGTATGGTGCCTCTCTTTACTTCCGCGCGGGCGATACAGCTTCAACGTTGTGGGTAGATTACAGAACCGGTAATGCGATGATCTCCGCAGGTAATGATTCCAGCATTTCTGCAGGCACAGCTCAATACAACAATCTTTGGGGAACAAAAAACACTACAGTCGATGCCAACGGTTTCATTAAGCGAGCATCTCCCATTGTGAAAGTATTTTCTGACGGCTGTAGTGAGGTTAACGACGAATCAGAAGGATGTACTGTTCTACGTATTGCACCAGGGCAATACCTGATTGAGGGGTGCTGTGGTCTAAATTCTGACGCTATCTGGGGCGGTATTGATGGGGGATTCGAGATACCAACCGACCGAAATAAACAGCCGCTCATCTGGCTGGATTATGAGGTCCATGCTGACGGTTCGGTGTTGGTGAAAACCTATCACCGCACACACCCGGAAGCGCCGGCGTTCGCCAGGAACGAACGGGACGGCTTGAGTAATGGCGATCCGGTCGATATTCCTCACGATCAGTTTGTGTCTGTGCGCGTTGAGATGCCTGTTAACTCTCCTTACAACCTTAAACAGCAGCAACAGGAAACGTTGCCACTTCCAACTGATGGGGATTAAGCCTATCCTTTCCCACGAGATACTTTAAGGTCTTCTTCAAGCCTACTCACCCGTTCGGCCAGCTCCTTAATCGCTTCCACATACAGTGCGCTTATTGCGCTGTAGTCCACGGTTTTGAGATCGTTAATCTCTTCTCCGGTCGGTGTAGTGCCGGTCCCGCCAGAACTTACAGCAACGGGCAACACCTTTTCCAAATCCTGAGCGATGATGCCTGCGCTCTGCAGCGATTCCGATTCAGTCAGTTGGATGCCGAACGTATAACCCGTCAGGGAGCAAATCTTCTCCAGAGCGTTACTGACGGGTTCTTTGTCGAATTTCACACGCTCATCTGAGGTCTGATTCATCGTGACGCAGGTGAACTTACCATCAGCCCCAAATGCAAACGAGTAACCGTTAGAGCCGCCATTATCATTGTTGTCAGGACGGATCTGAATAATTCCTGTTTGACTGGAGTAAATAACCCCCCTGGATGCACCTCCGGTACCATAGAACCATAGGTGGGCATTTTGATTGTCAGCTGAAGCTAAAACAGCAATTTTAGTTTTGCACTCCATGTCAGAAGTGGTCGCAATCTTTGCAGAAGCGCTAATGCTGTTCTGACAGGTAATAGGGTTACGAAATTCGAAGCTATCGCCAATGAAAACGTATTTTCCGGCGTAGAATGTGAAGTCTCCTTTCCCTATCGCACCATTAGAATTGCCGCCGCACAGAATGCGCGCGTCATAGTCGTTAGTGCCAAGAAAATGAAAATCAACAAAGCTTGCCGAAGAGGGTTTTTTGGCTCCAACTTCGAGGCTTCCGAAGTTGGCTGTGTTGGTATCTCCCAAACCGACGTTTTATAGATTGCCCTGAGGCTACCTGGCCGATAACTTCACCTGATTTTTTTGCAGAAATTATTGGATGAAAAATATGCAAATTGGCTATGTAAGGGTGTCAACAAATGACCAAAATACAGATCTGCAGCGACAAGCGCTCGAACGCGCAGGATGTGAACAAATTTTCGAAGAAAAAATGAGCGGAACGGTGGCGAACCGTCCGGCCCTCAAAAAGCTTCTGAAAACCCTGAATGAGGGCGATACGCTGGTGGTGTGGAAGCTTGATCGCCTCGGGAGAAGCATGCGTAATCTGGTGCTGCTTGTGGACGAACTCCGGCAGCGCGGTATCCACTTTAAGAGCCTCACGGACAGTATCGATACATCCAGCCCGATGGGGCGCTTCATCTTTCATATCATGTCAGCTCTGGCAGAAATGGAGAGGGAGTTGATTGTGGAGCGCACCCGGGCAGGTCTGGCTGCAGCTCGTGAGAAGGGACGAATAGGTGGAAGGCGTCCGAAACTTACCGAGGAGCAATGGGCACAGGCAGGCCGACTGATTGCGAACGGCATGGACAGGAAGGAGATAGCGATAATTTATGACGTTGCCGTATGCACGCTTTATAAAAAATTTCCCGCTTCAAAGTCGGCTTAATTTTGCTCACATAGAATTGCGGCCATAAAATTTACAAAACTCATAATTCGAAGCGACGTAGAAACTTAGAAACGAAACGGCGAAGCTTTAATCAGTCATGGCAGACCCTCTGTCTTGCGTGCATACTCAAATGAAACTACTGTATATAAAAACAGTGTTCGAGGTGTGTCGTATGGAGTTTATCAGGCCTGCAGAACTGCGAGAAATTATTGCTCCCCCGCTTTTCAGTGACTTAGTGCAGTGTGGTTTCCCTAGCCCCGCAGCTGATTACGTTGAACAGCGCATTGATCTCAATGAGTTACTTGTCGCTCACCCGAGTTCGACATATTTCGTCAAAGCCGCGGGTGATTCTATGATCGAAGCCGGTATCAGCGACGGTGATCTGCTGGTGGTAGACAGCTCCAGGACTGCTGTGCACGGTGACATTGTCATCGCAGCGGTGGAAGGGGAGTTCACTGTTAAACGCCTGCAGTTGCGCCCGACCGTGCAACTCAATCCAATGAACAGCGCCTACAGTCCGATCATTGTTGGCAGCGAAGACACGCTGGACGTTTTCGGCGTCGTGACTTTCATCGTTAAATCGGCGAGCTGAACGTGTTCGCGCTCTGTGATGTGAACTCGTTCTACGCATCATGCGAGACTGTATTCAGGCCGGACCTGAGAGGGCGGCCGGTAGTCGTTCTCTCGAATAATGATGGCTGCGTAATCGCTCGCAGCGCCGAGGCCAAGGCGGCTGGAATTACCATGGGAGAGCCGTTCTTTAAGCAGAGAGAACTGTTCCGACGAGCTGGCGTTGTCTGCTTCAGCAGTAACTACGAGCTGTATGCTGATATGTCGAACCGGGTAATGACGACGCTAGAGGAAATGAGCCCCCGCGTCGAAATTTACAGTATCGATGAAGCTTTTTGTGATCTTACTGGAGTGCGAAACTGCCGGGACCTGACCGAGTTCGGCAAGGAGATCCGCGCTACGGTTCTGAAGCGTACGCACCTCACCGTTGGCGTTGGCATTGCCCAGACAAAAACACTCGCTAAACTCGCCAACCACGCCGCAAAGAAATGGCAGCGGCAGACTGGCGGAGTAGTTGATTTATCGAATATCGATCGCCAGCGCCGACTCCTTGCCCTAGTACCCGTAGAGGACGTTTGGGGCGTTGGCCGTCGCATAAGTAAGAAGCTTAACGCCATGGGCATTAAAACGGCTCTGGACCTCTCAGAACAAAGCACATGGATTATCCGTAAACACTTTAACGTGGTACTCGAGCGAACGGTCCGGGAGTTGCGCGGCGAGCCTTGTCTTGATCTGGAGGAGTTTGCGCCAGCAAAGCAGGAAATCGTCTGCAGTCGGTCATTCGGCGAACGCGTCACGGACTATGAGCAGATGCGCCAGGCTATTTGCAGCTATGCGGCCCGTGGCGCTGAAAAACTACGTGGTGAGCACCAGTATTGTCGTTTTATCTCGGCGTTCGTGAAGACGTCACCTTTTGCCCTGAATGAGCCATATTACGGCAACAGTGCGTCAATCAAACTTCTCACCCCCACTCAGGATTCCCGCGACATCATTAACGCCGCGGTAAAGTGCCTGGACAAAATCTGGAATGACGGACACCGATACCAGAAAGCTGGCATTATGCTTGGCGATTTCTTTAGTCAGGGCGTGGCCCAGCTCAACTTGTTTGACGAGAGCGCTCCGCGGGCAGGTAGTGAAAAACTAATGTATGCGCTGGATCATCTGAACGCTAAAGACGGAAAGGGAACCCTCTTCTTTGCCGGGCAGGGCATACAGCAGCAGTGGCAGATGAAACGGGATATGTTATCTCCACGATATACTACGAGGTATTCAGACCTAATAAAAGTTAGATGATTCTTAAATCGGTCCATTCATCCGAACCTAATTACCGGCTATGAGTATTAACAATAATATGTCTACGACTATGCTTTTGTAATGTAAATAAGCCCCTGCAATTATACAGGGGCTCACGGATATGATGCCGGGTGCCTCCCGGTGAGTCATTGAACTAACCACTCGTGACTCGCTGCTTCAGAAATTCACGATGAGCCGCTTGATATACAAATCATCAGGTTAATTAGCCCTGCCGCTGAGGAGGATTCATCATTAAACCGAATGTAACAGCAATGCTTAGCAAATGATACAGTATTTACTGATGTGTATCATGATTTTTCGCAGTTTGCACGGTCAAAGTATTTTCAGATGGTGAAGGTTAAAACATCGATGTTCATTTTTTTAATTTAAGTCTTGAAACAAAGGTTAATGTTTTATCTTCTGGGCAAATCATTAGAAAAATTGCTGTGGGACATTCTTCTAAACGTATAATTCGATGCAGCATCTGGTAGAGTCTTTTTTTTAGTTTTTCTGCTCCATCTTTTTCAGACTCCCACTCTAAAACTGCCTGACCCTCTGAACCAACGAATGCATGGGGTGGAAGTTTAATGCCTCGGTTTGACTTACTTGAATAGTTTCGGTCATGCAAGAGATCCAAGATGAGAGGGTTGATATTATTATCTGAGGATTGGGCTTCAGCAACTATTAATACTGTGTAATGTAGGATTTTCATGGAAGCCTTATGGTTGCTTCAGCAATAGAGTGATATTGCCATGGTGTTGAATGTCCATATCTTAATTATAAATGTCTGTATGGGGGTAAAAAAAAGCCTGCATTAAACAGGCTATAAAAATGAAACGTAGTTATAATAATTATTTCATGAATGTTGGTGTTGAATCCCTGGCGTCAAAGATACTTTTGCGCCGCATCTAATATTTCCTGAGAGGTAAGCTCTCGATCTGATGCCACATAAACCACTTCATGGTCACCTGTTAAAGAGGGAAAACCTGCTGACATTATCTGAAGGTTCATCACTTCTCCATTAGGATATTCTTCGCGTATTGATGTCACTCCTTTAAGCACAGTGATAACTTTACTTGGCTTACCATTAAAAAAAATGATTACTTTTTTCATATATCACCATGTATTTTTAGGGTTTCTAGCCCCTGCAGGTGGTCGAAAGGGTTCTGTTTGTTCATTTTTTTTCCTCTTTCGAAATTAAAACAAGCATTATACTTTCTTAACGTGTACTGTAACGGTCCATTTGAACTGGAGAAGTCTATGTCTGCACGTAAAAACACTCAATTCCGCCGAAATTATTTAGTAAAATGTCCTTGTCCAAACTGCTCAAAAGATTCCGAACATAGTTACAATCGTGTACAAAAGGGGGCTCAGTTGGTGTGCCCATACTGCTGTGCTTTGTTCAAATCTTCCCAGCGCTTCTAAATAAATTATTAAAAAAATAAGAAGTGATGCTTTTGGAGGCTGCCTAACCTCTTACGCACTTTAGTATTTTATAAGCAGTTAGCTTCTGCTTTGAGACTGTTCATGCAGCAGTCCTGCATTTCATCACATCGGTCAGCAAACTTGATGGTAAGTAAATATGCTGGCCTGTTGTAATGATGTGAGTAATCGAACGTCACCTTTCACTGATAAAGTCATGCTGCCTTAAGTAAACTATCTAAAATTATCTATCGCAAAGTGTTACATTTGCAGCGATTGGACCTTTAGTTCCACCTATGATAGCGAATTTGACTTTTTGTCCTTCAAATAGAGTATTAAATGTTTCTCCCAGCAGGGAAGAAGTGTGAACAAGAACATCTTTACTTCCATCGAGTGGGGAGATAAAGCCAAACCCCTTATCTTCGTTAAACCACTTAACAAGACCTATGATTTTAGATGACATACAAACTCCGTTTGAACATTTCAAACTGACAAGCAAGCTCATGATAAGAAACGTATGCTGGTATATGTATGGACTCAAGAGGAGGGATATCAGAGATAACACCTAGTTATGAGAACGGCTTTTGGAAAAGTTAGATTCATCATCGCAACGAATCAGCCAAACCATTAAGGCACGTGTTGAATGATTAAGCAAATTTTATTTTAGCCTTCTAGAGGTCCGTTGAAATAAGGTTAGCTATTATTAACTAATCCTGTATAGTCAAATCTGGATTACCATTAGGAAAATATTTGTCGCGTAAAATGACAGGAATTGTCAAAAGTTTTGACTTCAAGAGCGGAAAGGGATTGATTATCCCATCAGATGGCAGAAAAGATGTTTTTTTGCATGTTTCTGCATTAAGTAATAGTGAAAGCCAAACGTTAAAGCCAGGTGTTCGTGTTGAATTTTATCGTATAAATGGACTTAGTGGTCTGATGGCTGCAAATATATTTGTTTCTTAAAGTAAGATAATATTGAGCCAAATATAAAGTGCGCATCAAAAGTACGGAAGATTATATATCTGTTTGTTCTATCAATTTTCTCCCCTGATTTTTTACATTTCCAACATCACGTGCCACCGCATGCCAGATAAACATCTCAGCTGGCACAGTGCCGTCGGCTGCGATCTCTTCAGCTTCTTTCCCACCTATTTCTTGTTGCATCCATTCCCGAGCCGCTTCAGGTGACAGAACAAGCGGCCGCCGATCGTGAATATCGACCAGACCTTTATCAGCTGCAGACGTCACAATCAGAAAACCTTCTGCTTCATCGCCGCGCTCAAATGGCGTGCTTCCGATCGCCGCCATGAATATGGGCTGGCCATCGGAACGGTGAATAAAGTAGGGCTGTTTCTTGTCACCTTCCTTCTTCCATTCAAACCATCCGTCGGCAAAGCAGATCGCCCGGCCATGCTGCCATAACGGCTTGAACATCCGGCTCGTGGCCGCAGTTTCGACGCGCGCGTTTGTCAAAGGTGCTTTATCCCACCATCCTGGCGCGTAACCCCACAACACAGGATCGAGGTGCAATTGATCGTCGCGTTCGCTCAGCAGCAACACCTTTGTGCCGGGTGCCACGTTGTAACGTCCGATTGGTTCAGGGTCGTACGCGATGTCGCGATCGGCTTCATCGGCCAGGTAAGCCAGATATTCTTCACGGGTTTGTGCTTGTGCAAAACGTCCACACATAGAAACCTCCAGTCAGTCAGACTGAAAGTATAGGGCAGAGAGAAAAAGAGGTACGTACTGAGAAAAGTTAGGGGCAAATTTAGGGGCAAAAATGCGGAATAGGGGCAAAAAAAGGGCACTGAAAATGTAGGTCTGGGTAGCTTTAGGGAGAAGTTATTATGCTATAACTAATTGAATAAGTAGAGAAAATAAATGATATCAATGAGTTGGGAAAATCAGCGTAGCTTATTCAGGTTGTATTGCTCTTTTTTGTTAATCTCTTGATTTTGCGACATTTATAGTTTACTCAAATCTCAAAGGGGGCACCGGTGAGGCAAATATGCCCATCAGGGCACCAGCATCGCAATATGGTACGGATTGCGGCGACGAAAGCCAGCACGTTTTACCCTTGTGCACCCGTTTTCTTGAGATATTTTCCTGCCATAAAATTGGTGACGATAAGCACGGGAATGGCAATGAACCTGGGGATATCTGAACCATCAAGCCATTCAGTGCTTATCTGGTTAGCTAGCGCTATACAGCCGTAGACGTTGATGAACATAAGCCAGGGCATTATGAAGATTCTCACGGCTATCATCCTTATTCTTGATTATGTTGAGTAATATTGCGCTGAGAAGAGAGAAAAGCAACGGTCCCTGACAATCTGAAATGAGAGGTGAACTCCAGCGCGTTTTTCGGTACTCCTGCTAATCTTTTCATTGGTACACAGGGAGCATTGGCATGAAGAACAAAGACGAACAAACAGGATTGGTTGGGCTAGCGATTGGTGCGGCAGTCATTGGCCTGGTATCGGCGCAAAAGCATATCAACCGTGAAAGCATTGTAGATGAACTGATCAGGCTCGGCAGGCAGAAGGGCGATGGCGTGGAAGATGAGGTATTCGTTAAGGCGGCTGAACTCGTGAGAAAAGGGGTATAGACGATGGCTGAAATTCGTCATGCGCAGTGTCATTGCGGCGCGGTGGCATTTACCGTTGAGCTAACTGACGGGCTGAAAACCGCGCGGCGCTGTAGCTGTTCTTTTTGCCGGATGCGGGGAGCGGTCGTGGTTTCCGCACCGTTATCCGGTATTAGCGTCACCAGAGGCGAGGACAAGCTCACCGAGTATCGTTTTAACACCGGAACGGCACGGCATTTTTTCTGCTCGGTATGCGGCATTTATACCTTTCATCAGAGACGCTCTAACCCTGACCAGTACGGCGTTAACGTCGCCTGCTTCGAAAACGTCTCGCCTTTTGATTTCAAGGAGGTGGTGGTAATGGATGGCGTCAACCACCCGATGGACGGCGACAGCGGTATATTTGGCTATCTGTCGTTTCGTCAAAGCGAGGTGGATTAATCAGCGTCCAGCACGTTTAGCAGTTCACCAAGATGGTGAACGATGCCGCCTAAATCAAAAATCAGCGCGATCCAGACGCAGCCTAACAGGGCCAGAAGAACGAGAGATACTCGGGTAAACACGCAATATCCTTATTTTATCAAAGTGCAGTATTTACTGTACTTTGATCTCCTTAAACTTGCCCTTAACGACGCCGTCATAAAACCTGCCTTTTGAGACCACGCTCAAAAAATCAGAGAAAACTCGCGAGGGAACGCGCTGATATTGCAGCGTGGTACGGTCGCGAAAGCGGATTTCGAGCGTTGCACTTTTTTCATCGTAGGCAACGGAGGCAATTCGTGATGATTTGACTGGATGATGAACCATGGTGAGATGCCCCTTACCGCGCTGACAGGAGCGTTAATCATCTTACAGGAGGGGGCAACTGTGCAAGTTGAAACTATTATAACGTTTACTGTTTAAATATATAAAAGGTTAGCCCGCAGGAGTCTGCGGGCTATTACACTTAGAACTGGTAAACCAGACCTAACGCTACAACATCATCAGTGCCGATGCCGTTGTTTTTGTAGAAGGAATCATCTTCATCCAGCAGGTTGATTTTATAATCAACATAGGTAGACATATTTTTGTTGAAATAGTAAGTTGCGCCGATGTCCGCATATTTAACCAGATCCTGGTCGCCCTGGCCGTTGCCCAGATCTTTCCCTTTGGACTGCAGGTAAGAAATAGCCGGACGCAGGCCGAAGTCGAACTGGTATTGCGCCGTTACTTCGACGTTCTGCGTTTTATTTGCAACCGCGTTTTCATTGTCACCGTACGGCGTCATGTTGCGGGTTTCAGAATACATTGCCGCCAGGTAGATGTTGTTCGCGTCGTATTTCAGGCCCGCCGTCCATGCGTCCGCTTTGTCACCGCCAGCGGTGGTATAGGTCACCTGGTCATTGGTACGGTCAGAAGAGGTGTAAGCGGCACCTGCGGTGATACCCATGCCGAAATCATAGGTGGTGGAGATACCAAAACCGTCACCGTTCTCGTGGCGAGTATCGCGCCCGTTGTTCGTACCTTCCTGGTTGTTGCTGGCGTCTTCGTTATTACCCTGATACTGCAGCGCGAAGTTCAGACCCTGCACCAGGCCGTAGAAGTCGGTATTGCGGTAGGTTGCCACACCGTTGGCACGACCGGTCATGAAGTTATCCGCTTTGGTGTAGGAGTCGCCACCGAACTCTGGCAGCATATCGGTCCAGCCTTCCACGTCGTACAGGACGCCGTAGTTTCGACCGTAGTCGAATGAACCGTAGTCGCCCACTTTCACGCCCGCAAACGCCAGACGCGTCCAGGACTGGTTATCAGAGCCTTCAGTATTGTTAGCCTGAACGTTGTACTCCCACTGCGCGTAGCCCGTCATCATGTCGTTGATCTGGGTTTCGCCTTTAAAGCCCAAACGCATGTAGGTCTGATCGCCATCAGCACCTTTGTCGTCAGAGAAGTAGTGCAGACCATCTACTTTCCCGTACAGATCCAGTTTATTACCGTCTTTGTTATAAATTTCTGCAGCGTGTGCAGCGCCAGCCATTAACAGCGCTGGGATCACGAGGGCCAGTACTTTTCTTTGCATTGTGATATTCCTTTGCAATCATTTTTATTTAATTACTGAGTGAACTTTCCGAACTGGAAAGAGGTGCCATGCTAAATCACTCCTGTGGAGGAGTAATAAAATATAATTGTTACGATTTAAGTAAAATCTCAACCAAATAATGCCGCTGACATCATGATTGATTCCGTGAATGATTTATCTTCAATTATACAAAATTAAAATTATTAATTACTTTGCGGAAAGGGTAGTCTTCGGCCCGTTATATGCCTTTAAGATGTCTTATTCCATAATTCACATGAATGCTTTTTAATGTATTAAAAGGTTATTCTTTGATTATCTGGATGGCCCGATGTAAATACATCGGGCTTTTTTTACGGCAAAAAAATGCCCGGACGCGCCGGGCAGTGAAGTTATTCGCTAGCGGACTTTTCCGCTTTCCCGGCCATTTGCGCCAGGAAGTCATAGCGTTTTTGCAGATCGGCCGCGGCATCTTTCCAGAGCTGTTCCGCAACGTCTGGCTGCTGCGCGTTGAGACGGCGGAAGCGCTGCTCTTGCATCAACGTCTCCGCGAGCGCATCCGAAGGCGGACGTGAGTCCAGTGCCAGCGGCAATTTACCTTCATCGGCGCGGCGCGGGTCAAAGCGGTAGAGCGGCCAGAAGCCGGTAGCCGTCAGCTGACGCATCTGATCGTGGCTGAGCGCAAGGTCGTAACCGTGCTCTTCGCACGGGCTGTAGGCGATAATCAGGGACGGGCCCGGGTAAGCCTCCGCTTCCTGAATCGCTTTGACCGTCTGGTTAAGCTGTGCGCCCAGAGAGATTTGCGCGACGTAAACGTGGCCGTACATCATCATGCTGACGCCAAGATCTTTCCGAGCCTTGCGTTTACCGTGCTCGCCAAACTTCGTGACCGCACCTAACGGCGTGGCTTTTGACGCCTGACCCCCGGTGTTGGAATAACACTGGGTATCAAGCACCAGAATATTGACGTTTTCGGTCAGGCTCAGCACGTGATCCAGACCGCCAAACCCAATATCGTAAGCCCAGCCGTCGCCGCCAATCAGCCAGATAGATTTCTCCACCAGCGCGTCGGCATCCGTCAGCAGTTGTTCTGCCCCTTGCACACCCTGCAGCGCGTGACGCAGTTCGTCTACCTGCGCCCGGCGAACCTCCGGCGAGGCATCCGCATGCAACGCGTCGTTCAGCTCAGACGGGATCTTATCGGCGAACGCATCCAGCAGGCGCATCACGCGGGCGCGGTGCTGATCGACGGTCAGGCGGAAGCCAAGCCCAAACTCGGCGTTATCCTCAAACAGCGAGTTCGCCCACGCCGGACCACGGCCGTTAGCGTCGGTGGTATACGGCGTGGAGGGGAGGTTACCGCCATATATAGATGAACACCCTGTGGCGTTAGCGATCAGCATGCGATCGCCATACAGCTGCGTCAGCAGCTTGATGTACGGGGTTTCGCCGCAGCCGGAGCAGGCGCCGGAGTATTCAAAGAGCGGGGTAATCAGCTGCGAGGTACGAATATCGATACGTTCCAGCTTCGTGCGGTCGATTTCCGGGAGATCGAGGAAGAAGTCGTAATTCACCTTCTCTTCTTCAACGTGCTCCAGACGCGACATCATATTGATGGCTTTGATTTCCGGGTTTTGACGATCTTTAGCCGGGCACACCTCGACGCACAGATTACAGCCGGTGCAATCTTCTGGAGCAACCTGGAGAACATACTTCTGCCCGCGCATATCGCGGGATTTCACGTCCAGCGAGTGCAGGCTGGCCGGCGCCGAGTCCATATCCTCTGGCGAAACCACTTTGGCACGAATCGCCGAATGCGGACAGGCCGCTACGCAGTGGTTGCACTGGGTGCACAGCTCTTCTTTCCAGATAGGGATCTCTTCAGCGATGTTGCGTTTTTCCCAGCGCGTGGTGCCCATCGGCCAGGTACCGTCTGGTGGAAGGGCCGAGACGGGCAGGGCGTCGCCCAGTCCGGCAAGCATGGCGGCTGTAACGGTTTTGACAAAATCAGGCGCCGCATCGGACACGACCGGTGGACGGTTCGGGCTGCTGGCGTTCACCTGCTGGAGCGGTACTTCGGACAGGGATTCCCGCGCCAGCGCTAACGCCTGCCAGTTACGCTCAACCAGTTCCTGGCCTTTGCTGCTGTAGCTTTTGGCAATGGCGCCCTGCAGTTCCATCAGGGCGCTGTCGCCCGGCAGAATGTTGGTCAGGTGGAAGAAGGCCATCTGCATGACGGTGTTAATACGCGCGGCAAGACCGCATTCGCGGGCTATTTTCGCAGCGTTGATGACGAAGAGGCGTGCTTTCTTCTGATTCAACACAGCCTGCACTTCCTGCGGCAGTCGCGCCCAGACTTCGTCAGGGCTGTAGGGCGTGTTGATCAGGAAAATACCGCCGGGCTTAAGGCGCTCGGCCATCTGGTATTTGTCGATAAACTGCAGCTGGTGACAACCAACAAAATCTGCCTGTGAAATCAGATACGCCGAGCGGATTGGCTGTTCGCTGACGCGCAGGTGGGAAACGGTCAGGCCGCCTGCTTTTTTGGAGTCATAGACGAAGTAGCCCTGAGCGTACCACGGCGTCGAATTGCCGATGATCTTGATGTTGTTCTTGGTCGCCGAAACGCTGCCGTCGCTCCCTAAGCCGTAGAACAATGCTTCAAGTTTGGCGGTCGATGGCAGGGTGTTTTCCGGCAGGGCCAGAGAGAGGTTGGTCACATCATCATAAATGCCGACCGTGAAGCGCGGCTTCGGTTTCGCTGTACTCAGCTCGTTAAACACCGCCAGCACGCAGTCGGGGCCGAACTCTTTGGACGACAAGCCGTAGCGACCACCGATAACGCGCGGCAGGGTTTCGCGCTCGCCGTTGCTAAAGGCTTCTGCCAGCGCGGTCATGACGTCAAGATACAGAGGCTCCGCGTGGGCGCCTGGCTCTTTGGTACGATCGAGCACCGCCACGGAGCGCGCGCTTTCGGGCAGCGCGGAGAGCAAGTGTTTGGCCGAGAACGGACGATAGAGGCGAACTTTCAGCACGCCAACTTTCTCGCCGCGCGTCAGCAGCTCGTCCACAACTTCCTCGCAGGTGCCAATCGCTGACCCCATCAGCACGATGACGCGCTCTGCCTGCGGGTGTCCGTAATATTCAAACGGTTTGTATTCGCGTCCGGTCGCGCTGGCAAAGTCATTCATTGCCTGTTCCACGTGGTCATAGACCGCGTTGTACCACGGGTTTGTCGCCTCGCGGGACTGGAAGTACGTGTCCGGGTTGGCGGACGTGCCGCGAATAACCGGGTGCTCCGGGTTCAGGGCGCGGGCGCGGTGGGCGTCAATCTCTGCCTGCGGAAGCAGGTTGCGGATGGTGTCATCGGACAGCGGGACAATTTTGTTAATTTCGTGAGAGGTACGGAAACCATCGAAGAAATGAATAAATGGCACGCGGCTTTTCAGCGTCGCAACGTGCGAAATCAGCGCGAAGTCTTGCGCTTCCTGCACGCTGCTGGCGCACAGCATCGCGCAGCCGGTCTGACGTACGGCCATTACGTCTGAATGGTCGCCAAAGATGGAGAGGGCGTGAGTGGCGACGGTACGCGCCGCAACGTGGAGGACAAACGGCGTCAGCTGGCCTGCCAGTTTGTACAGCGTTGGGATCATCAACAGCAGTCCCTGCGAGGAGGTAAACGATGTTGAGAGGGCACCGGTCTGAAGCGCGCCATGCACGGTGGCAATGGCCCCGGCTTCGGACTGCATTTCTACCACTCTTGGAACATCACCCCAGACGTTTTTTAACCCGTTGCCGGCCCAGGCATCGGCCTGTTCGGCCATCGTGGAGCTTGGCGTAATCGGATAGATGGCGATAACTTCGCTGGTGCGAAACGCGACAGACGCGACTGCACCATTACCGTCAATAGTTTGCATAGGACGACACCCTTACATTGCGCAAAAAAGAGGGACCCGTAAAACGGCAACGAGTCCTGATAATTATTCCCTTATTTTAGCAAAGGTCAGGTTTTACGATTTTCGCTTTTGTGTCCTGCATATTCTCGCTATCAATGAGTAGATCAAAGTTTGGGCGAAAAAATTGCGAGAAATTGTTTCCATAGCGCATAAATACGCACTTCCGCTCTCGACGATGCGGCGCACGATGCCTATTATGCATAGGTTTCGCTTAATTAATGGGGAAGAGAACATGCGTTCAGCATTTTGGGTAGGGTGTGCCGCGTTACTGTTATCGGCATGCAGCAATGAACCCGTTCAGCAGGCAACGGCGGCGCACGTGACGCCGGGTATGAAGGCCGCGATGTCCAACTCAGGGCAGGCTAACTGCGCGATGATTGGCGGTTCTCTGTCCGTGGCTCGCCAGCTCGATGGCTCCGCGACGGGCATGTGCGCGTTGCCCAATGGCAAACGCTGCAGTGAACAGTCGCTTGCCGTGGGATCCTGCGGGAACTACTGATTATTCAGCGCGCTTAAACATTAGCGTTTTTTCAGCTGTCGCCAGCGTCAACTGGTCTTCAGTCAGGTCGACCTGTGCACCTTTGCGCAGCATGTCGCCGATGGCCTGATCCAGTTCGTTAAGCTGTGGCTCGCTACACATTTTTCGGGTCATCGCCAGCGTTTTAACGGTGAGTGCGCCTTCGGACAATTTCCCCTGTCCGTTAAAGCTGTTGCACATCACGCCTGAGACGGTGATGTTTTTAACCAGGCTGAGGTCTGACAGCGCGCTAAAGGCGATCTCAGGCTGTGCTGACGTTTTGGTGACAGCTTTACCATCGACGTTTTCCAGTACAAAACGGTGGTTTTGCAGCTGCTCCGGCTGGACGGAAGCTTTGCCAGGGTTAACGCAGCCCGTCAGAGCCAGGCTTAAAAACAGTACCGCAACGCTCTTTTTCATTTTTCTTCTCAAATATTAATGCTGTGAATCTATTTCAAGTGTAACGATAAGCCCGCTTGAGTTAATGGGCTTTATCTGAAAGTGCGAGAAGAGACCGGGCAACAGCGCTGCGCCCGGTACGGTGAGTTAGTGAGATTTAAACCCCGCCGCCGTCATCAGCATGCGGAAGAACATACTCACAGCGGCCAGCGCCAGGACGCTGCCGCCCCAGATGATGGCCAGCCACATCAAACGTTTCCAGACAGGTTGTTGCATCAGTGATAACCCTCCCCATGCTGAACTTTGCCGCGAAAAACGTAATAGCTCCAGAAGGTATAGACCAGAATCACCGGAATGATTAACAACGCCCCCACCAGCATAAAGCCCTGACTTTGCGCGGGCGCCGCAGCCTGCCAGAGCGTGATTGAGGGCGGAATAATATGCGGCCAGATGCTGATCCCAAGCCCGCTGAAGCCAAGAAAAATCAGCCCCAGGGTCAAGACAAACGGCAGGTTATGGCTATTGCCGCAGTTCAGGCTGCGCCACTGGAAAATGCTGAAGACGATAACCAGCGCCGGGACGGGCAGCAGGTAAAACAGATTAGGCAGCGTGAACCATCGCGCCGCAATAGCGGTGTGGGCCAGCGGCGTCCAGACGCTGATGGCCGCAATGATAACCAGAAGCGCGATTAATAACCCTTTTGATACCCGACGCATACGCTGCTGCAGCGTGTTTTCACTTTTCATGACCAGCCATGTCGACCCCAGGAGCGCATAGGCCACGACCAGACCTACGCCGCAAAAAAGGTTAAACGCGGTAAACCAGTCAAAGGGGCCGCCGCCGTATGCACGCCCGGTGACCGGGAAACCGTTAATCACTGCACCCACCGTAATGCCCTGCGTGAAGGTTGCAAGAATCGAACCGCCAATAAAGGCCTTATCCCAGAAGGGACGGTGCGCGGGAGTGGCTTTAAAACGAAACTCAAACGCCACGCCGCGGAAGATAAGCCCGATCAGCATTAACGTCAGGGGAATGGTAAGAGCATCAATAATCACCGCGTAGGCGAGGGGGAATGCGCCAAACAGCGCGGCCCCGCCGAGCACCAGCCAGGTTTCATTTCCGTCCCAGACAGGCGCGACGCTGTTGACCATCACATCGCGGTCGTCGGCGTTTTGAATGGCCGGAAACAGAATGCCGATCCCCAGATCGAAACCGTCCATCACGATATACATCAGCGTGGCAAAGACGATAATAACGAACCAGATAATGGAAAGGTCGATACCCATTATGGTTGCTCCTTAAATTCAGTGGTGACGGCGGAAAGGGGGCGAGCCGGGCGTCCGTCTGATTCGGTGGCGAAGGACTCATGCGGCTGAGGGCCTTTCTTAATGAGCCGCACCATGTAGCTGTAACCCACCCCAAACACCGAGGTGTAAACAACGAAGAAGGCCAGCAGGCTGATGCTCATATACAGATCGCCGTGGGCCGAAACGGCATCTTTCGTGCGCTGCAGTCCATAAACAACCCACGGCTGACGGCCAACCTCCGTTGTGACCCAGCCTGCCAGAATAGCAATCAGGCCGGACGGTCCCATCAGCAGGGCAAACCACAGGAAGGGCCGCGAGGTATAAAGACGCTTCCTGTAGCGCAGCCACAGCGCCGCAGCGCCGAGCAACAGCATCAACATCCCTAAACCGGCCATAATGCGGAAAGACCAGAAAACAATGGTGGAGTTGGGGCGATCTTCTTTCGGGAACTCTTTCAGTGCCGGAACCTGCTTTTCCAGACTGTGCGTCAGGATCAGGCTCCCGAGCGCGGGGATCTCCAGCCCGTAACGGGTGCGTTCCTGTTCCATGTCCGGCCAGCCAAAGAGCAGCAGCGGCGTCGGCTCGCCCGGTAGATTTTCCCAGTGGCCTTCAATCGCCGCAATTTTCGCAGGCTGGTGTTTTAAGGTATTCAACCCGTGCATATCCCCGACCATGGCCTGAATGGGTGCCACAATCAGCGTCATCCACAGCGCCATTGAGAACATCGCGCGAATAGCGGGCGTAGTGTTGCCTCGCAGCAGGTGCCACGCCGCGGAGGCGCAGACAAACAGCGCGCTGCTGAGGAATGCCGCGATCGACATATGCAGCAGGCGATAGGGGAAAGAGGGGTTGAAGACCACGGCAAACCAGTCCACCGGCACGACCTGACCGTTGACTATCTCATAGCCCTGAGGCGTCTGCATCCAGCTGTTTGAGGAGAGGATCCAGAAGGTGGAGATGATTGTCCCCAGTGCCACCATGCAGGTCGCGAAGAAGTGCAGCCCCGGGCCGACCTTCTTCCAGCCAAACAGCATCACGCCGAGGAACCCCGCTTCGAGGAAGAAGGCGGTCAACACTTCGTAGGTCAGCAGCGGGCCGGTGATACTGCCCGCAAACTGCGAAAACCCGCTCCAGTTAGTGCCAAACTGATATGCCATCACGAGGCCGGATACCACGCCCATGCCAAAGTTAACGGCGAATATCTTCGACCAGAAATGGTACAGCGAACGCCAGACCGGATTTTTTGTTTTCAGCCATAGCCCTTCCAGGACGGCGAGATAGCTCGCCAGACCGATGGTGATCGCCGGAAAAATAATGTGAAAGGATACGGTAAACGCAAATTGTATCCTCGCAAGGTGAAACGCATCTAAACCAAACATGCACAGCCTCAATGTCAAACGGTGTGCTGTTATGGTATGGCGCGGCGAAGAAGACTATCAGACGCAGAAAAGTGAAATTTATGTATAACAGTTCCGGTAATCACGCCTTTTTGATTATCTGATATGGTCTGAATAATGAATAAAAAAAGAGTTTTTATGATTTTTACGCATTAAACCCCTTGCATAGTCGTCAGCGAAATGCGTTAATGGTCTTCTGGTTTTGAGTCCAAATAAATATCTGACGTAGTTTTATAAAGCAGTTCTCATCACGTTGTGCCTCTCCGCAGCCTCTCTTGGGTCTTTATCTACTTTCCGATTAGTTTTGTTTAAAACCATTTTTGCCTGATCGGCCCATTAGTTATTTACGTTCTAAACGTTTACAGGAGAATCCTATGACTTCTTATATCCATTTCCGCTGCCCGTGCTGTCACGGCTCGCAGTACCGTACCTCAGCTTTTGATGTGTCTGAGAAAAACCCCTTCGGCGCAAAATGCATCTTTTGCAAATCGTCGATGGTTACGCTCGACCACCTGGCCGCTGCGCGATCTGCACAAAGCCACATCACTGAGTTCCGTAAGTAATAAACACCGTTTTTCATAACAGTTAGCAAAATCTTCTCTTTTTCTCCTGCTGATATACACTGTCGGCAATAAGGAGAATCTGATGAAAAAATACCAGCGTCTGGCGCAACAAATTATCTCGCAGATTGAGCTTGGCGTATGGTTGCCGGGCGATAAATTGCCTTCGCTGCGAGAGCAGGTGGCGAGCAGCGGGATGAGTTTTATGACCGTTGGCCACGCGTATCAGATGCTGGAAAGTCAGGGGCGCATTGTCGCCAGACCGCAGTCGGGCTACTACGTTGCCTCGCGCCCGACCGCACAACAGCCCGCGCCGCCCGCCCAGGTCATGCGTGACGAAGTGGTGGATATCAACACCTACATCTTCGACGTATTACAGGCCAGCCGCGACCCGTCCGTTGTTCCCTTTGCCTCTGCGTTTCCCGATCCCCGACTTTTCCCGCTTCAGCAGCTCAACCGCTCGCTGGCGAACGTCAGCAAAACCGCCACGGCGATGAGCGTGATTGAAAACCTCCCGCCGGGGAACGTCGATCTACGCCACGCCATTGCGCGCCGCTATGCCCAGCAGGGCATGAACATCTCGCCTGACGAGATTGTCATTACCGCTGGCGCACTCGAAGCGCTCAACCTCAGCCTGCAGGCCGTCACGGAGCCGGGAGACTGGGTGATTGTCGAAAACCCCTGTTTTTACGGCGCCCTGCAGGCGCTCGAACGCCTGAAGCTTAAAGCGTTGTCGATTGCGACGGACGTTCGCGAAGGCATCGATCTGAACGCCCTTGAGCAGGCGCTGAATGAGTACCCGGTAAAAGCCTGCTGGCTGATGACCAACAGTCAAAACCCGCTTGGCTTCACGCTCAGCGCTGAGAAAAAGGCCCAGCTTGTGGCCCTGCTGACGAAGCACAACGTCATGCTGATTGAAGATGATGTTTACAGCGAACTCTACTTTGGCCGTGAAAAGCCGCTCCCGGCGAAAGCCTGGGATCGCCATGACATGACGCTGCACTGCTCGTCATTTTCAAAATGCCTGGTGGCGGGCTTTCGTATCGGCTGGGTGGCGGCAGGTAAGCATGCGCGCCGCATTCAGCAGCTGCAGCTGATGAGCACGCTGTCGACGAGTTCCCCTATGCAGCTGGCGCTGGTGGATTATCTGGCGACCAAGCGCTACGACGCCCACCTTCGCCGCCTGCGCCGCACGCTGGCAGAACGGAAACAGCATGCCTGGCAGGCGCTGTTGCGCCACATGCCCGCGGGCGTCAAAATCCATCATAACGACAGCGGCTACTTTTTGTGGCTGGAGCTGCCGATACCGCTTGATGCGGGGCTTCTGAGTGAAAAAGCCCTGACTCACCATATCAGTATTGCACCGGGTAAGATGTTTTCGACCTCAGACGTCTGGACCCCGTTCTTCCGCTTTAATACCTCCTGGTCGTGGGGAGAGCGAGAAGAGCAGGCGGTTGTTCAGCTGGGGAAATTAATTAGCGAGATGCTGGAATAATACTTTCAGCCCCTTTGTGTAAATAATCCTTCCTTATCGTTATGGCGGCACGTCTGCGATTTCGCACCGCCGCTTCATAGGAAATCTGCATACTCCCGCCTGCGCCTAACTCCTTGTCTATAATCCACTTAACGGGGAATGCGCCCTCTGTCACACCTTGATGAAATTTCCTGAAGCCGTACGGTGCGGCGCATTTGCCCGGTCTACGTTTAATGAGGGAGATATTTTTACGGCACGGCTGCCGCTAAATTTCGTTGCGACAGGAGTACACCTAATGAGCAAAAAATTTGCACGCAGCAGCCTGTGCGCGCTCGGCATGACGATCGTGACAGCGCAAGCCGCAGAGCCACCTAAGGCTATCGGCGATGGAGAAGGACGACTCGATATTATTGCCTGGCCCGGCTATATCGAACGCGGACAGACCGATAAAAACTATGACTGGGTGACTCAGTTTGAAAAAGAGACCGGCTGTGCGGTTAACGTCAAAACGGCAGCGACCTCTGATGAGATGGTGAGCCTGATGGCAAAAGGGGGCTATGACCTGGTTACGGCCTCCGGTGACGCCTCGCTTCGTCTTATCATGGGGAAACGCGTTCAGCCGACTAACCCCGATCTCATCCCAAACTGGAAAACCATTGACCCGCGCATCGTAAAAGGAGAGTGGTTTAACGTCGGCGGCAAAGTCTACGGCACGCCGTATCAGTGGGGGCCAAACCTGCTGATGTACAACACCAAAACCTTCCCGACGCCGCCGGACAGCTGGAATGTGGTCTTTGTGAAGCAAGACCTGCCGGACGGCAAAACCAATCAGGGGCGCGTTCAGGCCTATGACGGGCCCATCTATATTGCCGATGCGGCGCTGTTCGTTAAAGCCACGCAGCCGGCGCTGGGTATTACCGACCCCTACCAGTTAACGGAAAAACAGTATGCCGCCGTGCTTAAGGTGCTGCGCGACCAGCATGCGCTGATCCACCGCTACTGGCACGATACCACCGTTCAGATGAGCGACTTCAAGAATGAAGGCGTCGTGGCGTCCAGCGCCTGGCCGTATCAGGCGAATGCCCTCAAGGCCGAAAACCAGCCTGTCGCCACCGTTTTCCCGAAAGAAGGGGTTACCGGCTGGGCAGACACCACCATGCTGCACGCTGAGGCGAAGCACCCGATGTGCGCCTACAAATGGATGAACTGGTCGCTGACGCCAAAACTGCAGGGCGATCTGGCCGCGTGGTTTGGTTCATTACCTGTGGTCGCCGAAGGATGTAAAGCCAGCACGCTGCTGGGCGATAAAGGCTGTGAAACAAACGGGTATAACTCTTTCGACAAAATCATGTTCTGGAAAACGCCGATCGCGGAAGGGGGCAAGTTCGTGCCCTACAGCCGCTGGACGCAGGATTACATTGCCATTATGGGCGGCCGTTAATCGCCCGGGAGCAGAACATGACGTACGCGGTCGAATTTAATGACGTATCCCGCCTGTACGGCGAAGTCCGGGCGGTGGATGGCGTCACCATTGGCATTCGTGACGGGGAATTTTTCTCCATGCTGGGGCCGTCTGGCTCCGGCAAAACCACCTGCCTGCGCCTGATAGCCGGTTTCGAACAGCTGTCAGGCGGTGCGATTAGCATCTTTGGTAAAGAGGCCAGCGAACTTCCCCCGTGGGAACGCGACGTGAACACCGTGTTCCAGGATTACGCTCTGTTTCCGCATATGTCGATCCTAGACAACGTGGCCTATGGCCTGATGGTGAAAGGGGTCGACAAGAAAAGGCGTCACGCTCAGGCCCGGGAGGCGCTGGAAAAGGTCGGCCTGAGTTTTGCCGTCGCGCGCAGGCCTTCACAACTTTCGGGTGGACAGCGTCAGCGCGTGGCGATTGCCCGCGCGCTGGTCAATCAACCGCGCGTATTACTTCTGGACGAACCCCTTGGCGCGCTCGATCTTAAGCTGCGCGAGCAGATGCAGTTTGAGCTTAAGAAGCTTCAGCAGGAGCTGGGCATCACCTTTATTTTCGTTACCCACGATCAGGGGGAGGCCCTGTCGATGTCCGACAGGGTAGCGGTCTTCAACAACGGCCGCATTGAGCAGGTGGATACGCCCCGCGAGCTGTATATGCGTCCGCGCACGCCGTTTGTGGCCGGCTTTGTAGGAACCTCCAACGTCTTCGATGCCGCATTAGCCCGGCGGGTATGCGGTATGGAAGGGATGTACTCGCTGCGCCCGGAGCATATTCGCCTCAACGAAGGGGGTGACGTTCAGGTTCAGGGCGTGGTGCAGGCGGTGCAGTATCAGGGGGCAGCCACGCGTTTTGAGCTACGGCTGGAAGACGGAGCGAAACTGCTGGTCAGCCAGGCGAATCTGAGCGGCGGCACGGTGCCTTCAGGGTTAGCCCCCGGAGAGCAGGTGCTGGCCTCCTGGTCGCGTGAGGCCATGGTGTTGCTCCATGAGGAGAGGTGAAATGGATATGAGCGTTTCACCGTCCCCCGCGCCGCGGAGCAGGCTAAGCCGTCTTACCGCGCTGTTCTGGCGCAAGCCGTCGCTTGGGCTATTCCTGCTGTTGCTTGCGCCGCTAATGTGGTTTGGCATCGTCTATTTAGGATCGCTCCTGACGCTGTTGTGGCAGGGGTTTTATACCTTCGACGACTTCACGATGTCGGTCACGCCGGACCTCACGTTCGCGAATCTGCGGGCGCTGTTCAACCCGGCCAACTACGACATCATCCTGCGCACGCTGGTGATGGCGATCGCCGTCACGCTGGCCAGCGCGATTCTGGCGTTTCCGATGGCCTGGTACATGGCACGCTACACTCGCGGCAGGTGGAAAGCCTTTTTCTATATCGCCGTGATGCTCCCCATGTGGGCCAGCTACATCGTTAAAGCCTATGCGTGGACGCTGCTGCTGGCGAAGGATGGCGTAGCGCAGTGGTTTCTTAGCCATATGGGGCTGGAGCCGATCCTGACCGCACTTCTTACGCTGCCGGCCGTTGGCGGTAATACCCTATCGACCTCGGGGCTGGGGCGCTTTCTGGTCTTCGTCTACATCTGGCTGCCGTTTATGATCCTGCCCGTACAGGCGGCGCTGGAAAGGCTGCCCGCGTCTTTACTGCAGGCATCGGCTGACCTCGGCGCGCGTCCTCGCCAGACCTTCCGCTACGTTGTTTTGCCGCTGGCGATACCTGGCATTGCGGCGGGGTCGATATTCACCTTCTCCCTGACGCTGGGGGATTTTATCGTCCCGCAGCTGGTGGGGCCGCCCGGGTATTTCATCGGCAACATGGTCTATTCCCAACAGGGCGCTATCGGCAATATGCCCATGGCGGCCGCGTTCACGCTGGTGCCGATTGTTCTTATCTCTCTCTATCTGGCGTTCGTGAAGCGTCTGGGAGCGTTCGATGCACTCTGAGCGCGCACCGCTGTTCCTGAAAGTGGCGGCCTGGGGCGGGGTTATCTTCCTGCATTTCCCGCTGCTGATCATCGCCACCTATGCCTTCAATACGGAAGATGCCGCCTTTAGCTTCCCGCCGCAGGGGCTGACGCTGAAGTGGTTTAGCGTGGCGGCAGGACGAGGCGATATCATTGAATCAGTGACGTTGTCACTTCAAATCGCTGCGCTCTCTACCGCCATTGCGCTGGTACTTGGCACGCTTGCTGCAGCAGCGCTGTGGCGCAGCGAGTTCTTTGGCAAAAATGCCGTTTCTCTGCTGCTGTTGTTGCCGATTGCCCTGCCGGGCATTATCACCGGCCTGGCGCTGCTGACGGCGTTCAAGACCATCAATCTGGAGCCGGGGTTTTTCACCATAGTCGTTGGGCACGCCACCTTCTGCGTGGTGGTGGTGTTTAACAACGTGATTGCCCGGTTCAGGCGCACCTCCTGGAGCCTGGTTGAGGCGTCGATGGATTTAGGTGCCGACGGCTGGCAAACCTTCCGCTACGTGGTGCTACCCAACCTTGGGTCAGCGCTGCTGGCGGGCGGCATGCTGGCGTTTGCACTGTCGTTTGATGAGATTATCGTGACGACATTTACGGCGGGGCACGAGCGCACGTTACCGCTGTGGTTGCTGAACCAGCTTGGCCGTCCCCGCGACGTGCCGGTGACCAACGTGGTCGCGCTGCTGGTGATGCTGGTCACAACCATCCCCATTCTGGGAGCCTGGTGGCTAACCCGCGACGGCGAAGATATCGCTGGCAGCGGAAAATAACGTCGATTTCAACGGGACAATGCTATGCAAAATCTACTGCTGATTAATGGTGAACTGATTGCCGGCGAAGGGGAAAAACAGCCGGTCTATAATCCCGCCACCGGAGAGGTGCTGCTGGAGATCGCTGAAGCCTCTGCTGCACAGGTGGATGCCGCCGTGCAGGCAGCCGATCGCGCGTTTGGAGCCTGGGGCCAGACGACGCCAAAAGCCCGTTCTGAATATCTGTTAAGGCTGGCAGATGTGATTGAAGCGCATGCGCAGGAGTTTGCTCGACTGGAGTCCCTAAACTGCGGCAAGCCGCTGCACTGCGCGTTGGGGGATGAAATTCCCGCCGTGGTCGATGTCTTCCGCTTCTTTGCCGGGGCGGCACGCTGCCTGAACGGGCTTGCCGCCGGGGAATATCTTGAGGGGCATACCTCGATGATCCGCCGCGATCCGGTAGGCGTGGTTGCCTCCATTGCGCCGTGGAACTACCCGCTGATGATGGCGGCCTGGAAGCTGGCGCCCGCGCTGGCGGCAGGAAACTGCGTGGTCATAAAGCCCTCCGAGATCACCCCGCTGACGGCCCTGAAGCTCGCTGAGCTGGCCAAAGAGATCTTCCCGGCGGGCGTGCTGAATGTTCTCTTTGGACGCGGCAAAACCGTGGGCGACCCGCTCACCGGGCATGTGAAGGTGCGCATGGTCTCGCTTACCGGCTCCATTGCGACCGGAGAGCATATCATCGGCCATACGGCCTCGACGGTTAAACGTACGCATATGGAGCTGGGCGGTAAAGCGCCGGTTATTGTCTTTGACGATGCCGATCTGGATGCGGTGGTGGAAGGTGTGCGCACCTTCGGCTTCTACAATGCCGGACAGGATTGTACCGCGGCCTGCCGCATCTATGCCCAGAAGGGAATTTATGATGCGCTGGTTGAAAAGCTCGGGGCCGCCGTTGCCAGCCTGAAGATGGGCGCGCCGGAAGATGAGTCCACCGAGCTGGGTCCGCTGAGTTCTGCTGCTCACCTGGCGCGCGTTTGCAGTGCGGTTGATGACGCCAAAGCGCTGGGCCATATCAGCGTCGTGACCGGCGGGAGCAAGAAAGAGGGGCCCGGTTATTACTTCCAGCCAACCCTGCTGGCCGGAGCGAAGCAGGATGACGCGATCGTTCAGCGCGAGGTGTTTGGTCCCGTGGTCAGCGTGACGGCGTTCGACGATGAGGCGCAGGTGCTGGCCTGGGCCAACGATTCCCAATACGGGCTTGCCTCGTCCGTCTGGACAACCGACGTTGGGCGCGCGCATCGCCTGAGCGCGCGGCTGCAGTACGGCTGCACCTGGGTCAATACCCATTTCATGCTGGTGAGCGAAATGCCTCACGGCGGCATGAAGCTATCGGGCTACGGGAAGGATATGTCGGTGTACGGGCTGGAGGATTATACCGTCGTGCGGCATGTCATGATAAAACACTAAGAGCAGAACCCCGGCAGCCTTCGCTGCCGGGTATTTCGTCCTACCAGCCGCATACCTCGTGTTCATTTTCGGTATCGTAAGCCCGGACGGTATTCACCAGGTCTTTGACCACGTCTGCCGCGACGTCAGGGATTAACAGCTCCATCGGGGCCTGAGTTTCATAATCCACCGACACGCCGTTGCTGTTATTGGTGACGGTCACGGTATAAGTTGCCTTACCCATGGTTTACTCCTTATGCGTGTTAACCACTTTACCAATACCCGCACCGGTCAGCGTGACCTCAGGATCGGCGAAAAAGTCGATATTGAAGTAGGTATCGTCGGTTAACAGCTCGATGCGGTGCCACTTCTGCGGCGGGGAAATGCCAAAAGAACCGGCTTCAATCACCAGCTCAAGATCCGGCTCCGTGGCATCGCCATCGGCAAAGCCAAAATAGCGCACGGCACCCTGCATAACGGACAGGCGCCCGTAGACCCCGGCTTTTGTATTGTGATGGGTGAAGAGGGCCTGCGGCGCGGTTTCTTTATTCCAGAACGGGGTGGCGCGGGTATGAACAAAATTCTCAGGAATACGTAGCATAATGGTTTCCTTTTCGGTGTCAGGCACTTAAAGAGACTTCAGCACGTCGGGTTCGACAAAGAAGTCGATATTAAACAGGGTGTCATCCGTCATGACTTCGATGTGGTGCCATCTCTCAGGCGGAAAAACGCCGAAATGACCCGCATCGATAATCAGCTCGCTGTCAGGCTCTGGCGTGAATTCATCAGCATAGCCTAAATAACGTACCGCTCCCTGCGAGACCGAAAGGCGAGGATAAACGCCAGGGCAAGTGCCCGTGTCGAGATGCCGCTGAAAAATTCCTGCGGGTGCCGTCTCTTTGTTCCAGAAAGGTGTGGAACGGGTGTGAATACAACTTTGCGGAATGCGTAGCATGTGTCCTCCCTTAAAAGCCTGCCTCTATTACACTGCTTTCTGACGGGGAGGATTTATCAAAAAGTGCATTTATAATGCATGTTATCCCAAAAGATGACCTGGCTTGCCCTACGATTGTTACATGCCATACCCAGTTGTTATTATCCATAATAATTAAGTGGTTATGATGTAACGAAAAAACTTGATCTGTGTCAACGTATGACGCATATTGCGTGCGGTTATTTTTACGGCACAGGTAAACAGGTAAACAGAATGACGTTGTATCATAAGATGTTGGTTTTTTACGCAATCATGGCGTCCATCTGCGCACTTATTACCTGGTTCCTGACAAAAGATAAAAAACGTATTCGGCTGCTGAGCGCATTTCTGGTCGGGTCTACCTGGCCGATGAGCTTCCCCGTTGCGCTGCTGATTTCACTTTTCTGAACCACGCTTCCCGTTTTAAAAACCGGCTATAGCATTCCTGTACTGATGGCTGTATAAATACACAGTACATCAACAAAGGAATGCTTATGAACAGCTTGTATTCACAGATAGCCGGCTGCCATGTACGCTGGCACGATCTTCCCGGCACCGGCGATCCCTTGGTGTTCGTCCACGGTCTTGGCTGTGCCTCTTCTTATGAATATCCCCGCGTAGTAAGTGACCCTCATTTTGGTACGCGCAGAGCCATTCTTATCGATCTCCCCGGCAGCGGCTACAGCGACAAACCCGCAGACTATAGCTATCGCACCAGCCAGCAGGCGCAGGTGGTCGTTGAGGTGTTGAAATACCTCAAACTCGAATCGTTCTGGCTGTATGGGCACAGCATGGGGGGCAGTATTGCCATCGAAACGGCGGCCTTGCTCCCCTCCGGCCTGAAGGGACTGATCGTCTCAGAGCCTAATTTCCATGCGGGTGGCGGCACGTTCAGCCGCGGAATTGCCGCGCAGGCCGAGTCTGAGTTTGTGGAACGGGGATACAAGGCGATGCTCCAGGCAGAGACATCCGCCTGGGCGGGAAGTTTGCAGAGCAATGCCCCATATGCCGTGTGGCGCGAGGCGTCAAGCCTGGTGGCTGGCGTTGAACCCGAATGGGCAACGCAGTTCTTATCGTTAACCTGCCCGGTGACCCTCATTTTTGGCGCATGGTCTTTACCCGATCCGGATTTCGACGAAATTCAGCAGCAGGGCGTGACGATAAAAATCATACCCGAAGCCGGGCACTCAATGTCGTGGGAAAACCCGTCAGCGCTGGCGCAGGCGTTAGCCGACTGCATGACGTAAGCGTAACAGCCCGCACTGCTGCGGGCGGAAAACGTTAGCGCAAAATAGCCTGGAGCTGTTTACGTGCGGCAGGCTGAACGTCGTGCGGATGCTGATAGTCAATGTTATCGATGGCCCGGCTATAAAGCGCCACCAGCCAGTCGTAAACGTAGACGGTAGCAGCATGAACAGGCTGCTCGCCCAGGCGGGTAAGGCGCGGCGTAGCGCTGCTGACGACAGGCGTAACAAAAATTGCCTGACCTTTACGGACCCGGCTTGCCGGACGTTCTGACGCCGGCGTCTGCTCATACCCGAGCCAGCCAACGAAGTTCCCTATCACCGCATGAAGTTGTGCCGCGCTGCCTTTATCTGCCTCAACGATACGCTGCAGCTGCAGCGGCAGATTCAGGCGATAGCTTGAGACGATCAGCACGTCGGCAATCTGCTGTAGCACCGCCGGCTCCAGGCCTAAACGGGCTGCCGCGGCGTCATTTCGGCTCCACTGGCGCAGATGGTTAATCCAGACCTTATGCGCGAGACGCGCGTTGTCTTTGGTCTGGAGAGCGCCGCTGCTTTCCGGCGTGCCCTCCGCGAACAGATCAATCACGTCGGTAAACAGCCCGTTGACCTGTTCTTCCCGGGGCTGCTGAACCGCCAGCAGCGTCTCAAAGGCTTTCAACGGCGGCAGAAGTCCTTCAAGCAGCTCACCGTGTCGTGCGGCACTGTTTTGCAGCATGCGCACCATATTTTCCGCCTGAGCACGTCTTTCGCCCGGCGCAAGCGCGAGCGGTGACAGGTAAGCCTGCATCAGCGAGGAGAGGTCCTGCTGCAATAGCCGTTTCAACGCACGCAGCCGCTCCTGACGCTGCGCCGCCAGGGTGGCCTGTGATAGCCACTCGATCACGCGCTGCATGCTGTGCGTATCCAGCGCCTGCAGCGTACCCCAGCGCAGGCCCGGTTTACCCAGCAGCTGCTGCACGGCCTCATCGAGATTTTGCTTCGTGGTAAAACGCGCGTCGTGCGGCGTGATGGCCCAGACCAGCCCCGGCAGCGCGGACGCTTCGGGAGGCTGTGTCTCTTTGACCCAGTTCAGCAGCGTTTTGGCCGTTTTGGCCGTTTGCGCATGCTGCGCGGTCGCGTTACAGATAACCAGCACGTCGGGCTGCAGCTGCTGGCGATAGTGCTCAAGCAGCCACAGGCTTTTCGCCTGGGTCAGCAGCGGCGTGTTCTCGACGGAGAGCGCCGGGATATCAATGATGTCGACATTATCAAGCACGCAGCCTTCAACCGGCAGCACCAGCTCACGGGTCAGTAACGCCAGCGTGTCGACGGGAATGCTGATGGCGTTAAGCATCTCGCCGTTGCTCACTGGATGCAGCAGCGCTTCCTGGGCTCCCGGCGCGGAAAGATCGTCGTGCGTCAGAAAACCTTCGCCCGGCAGGCCAAAATTATCCACCAGCAGGCTCAGCGGGGCGGCGAGCGTGGGGGCATGGCTGGTCTGGTGGAGAACATGCGCGAGCTTAAGCCACTGCTGGGTTAACTCCTGTTGTTCTCCCCACAGCAGCGACCAGACGCTGGCGCGGGTGCTGAGATCGAGCGACGGAACCAGCAGCGCAAACTGGTGCCACAGGGCGTCATCGATCTGTTGTTTTGCGACCGGCACGGTACCTTGCCAGAAGCGAGCTATCGCACCGACTTCCTGCGAGGCGATCCCCGGAACGCCCTGCGGCTGACGCAGGGCGCGCCATTTTTCAAGCCGGGTTTCAATGACCGATTTTTCCACCGGGCGGATCTGCGGGTGCAGCGTGGTGCGCGCAATAAACAGCTGCACCAGTTCGGCTTCGGTCACCAGGCTCAGGCGCAGGGGGAAAGCCTCATCGGCAATCTCACGCTGTTCACGGGTAAAGCGAATGGCCATATTCGTCAGGGCATGGCCCGGATTAATATGCGAGAAGTAGTCGAAAGTACGCTGGCCGGGCGTTACGTTCAGCCGACCGTTACCGCTGCCGCACAGTGACGTCAGCAGGTGGGCTTTCGCCGCCTGAGAATGGCCGTACAAGCCAATGCTGCTCGGGTTGGCAAACGCGCGGTCGATCGCCTGTTCCCGCGCCTGCGCGGCGTTTAATCGCGCCAGCAGGGCATCGGCATCGTTATCCAGCATCGGGGCGTGCAGGCGCGTCTCGTTAATCCACTCGATTAAGGCCTGAGTGGTGGCAGTCGTCGCAGTCATTTCAGGTATACGCTCCCGCTGTCGATCCAGTAGTGGCTACCGCTATGACGGCGATCGGCCAGAGTATTCAGTTTAAAGGTCAACGCATCCGGTGGAACCGGCGTGCCGTCCTGTAGCCAGGCATCGCTCAGCTCAAACGCTTCCGGGCCTTCCTGCTTATTGCCGCCGCGAAGCTTCAGGCGCACGTTCAGCACGCCGTCGCCCGCAATGGCTTTCGCCAGCTCGGCAGAGTTGATGCTCAGCGTATAAAGCGGCGTCGCGGGCCAGCGGGCGTTCGCCAGCTGGCGGAACCCGAGGGTGACGTTGCCGCGCAGCGGGAAGTGCAGGCGCGCGTCGAGCTTTGCGCCCGGCTTATCGAGGTCGATATCCTGATACCAGACGTTCTCTTCGCGCAGCGTATTGATGGTGTTATCCAGCACGCCCAGATAGCGCACCGTAGAGTAGGCGCCGATATCGGCCGCTTTAAAGTTAAAGCGCGGCAGTCGTAAATCAAGCGCCAGGCTGCAGAGCATCGCGCCGACGGCGGCGGTCGATTTCGGGTTGCCGATGCGCCCCTGCTGGCTGAACGGATACCATTCGTGGACCTGATACTTGTCCAGCCAGACGATACGGTTTACCGGCACGGGCTGCAGGTGACGAATCAAGGCCTGCACGCCCGGCAGGCAGCCCGGACGGCCGGTGATCAGTAAAATATCGCAGCTGTAGTGGGAGATCGCCTCGCACACCGCGTGCAGCGGTGAGGCCAGCGTGAACTGTCCTGCCAGCATGGCGTCCTGCATCTCGCGGAAATTCACGTGCAGCGGAACGGCGAAGAGATCAAACGCATCCGAGCCCGCAGGCAGGGCGTGATCGATGGCCTGCTGAAGGTAGTTCATCACGTTGCGGGTAGGCTTCTGCACAAGGAGATCGCCAAAGGTGGCATGCAGCCCCGCCAGCGGATCGTCGATGTCGCTGGCTTCCCACGCCGCCAGGATCGCATGACCAATCGGCATAAAGAGCTGAAGCGCCGTTTGCTGGCGCAGCACGGCCTGCGTATCAATGCGTCCGGAATCACCAAACAGCGATGCCATCAGCAGGGAAGCGTCCGCAATGCCCGCTTTCTGCAGCTGGGTTTGCAGGGCAGGCAGCACGTAGCGCTGGATCACGTCCAGCAGGGTGTCGTCTCCGGCAACCTTAAACCCTTCGCGGAACAGCAGCTGCGGGGTAATTTTAACGTTGTTACCGGAACCGTCATCCAGCTGGTAATGCGTAATCGCCATATCCGTGGTGCCGCCGCCGATGTCGATTGAGGCAACGCGCAGGGAACGTCCCGGCTGAACGCCCGGCTCAGGCTCGCGGTCCGGGCGGGCGAAAGAGGCGAAGAAGGCCTCCGTCTGGCCGCCAAAGTGGGAGATGGCCTCATTGTACAGCCACACCAGCTGGCCGCAGCTGGCCTCGTCCCATTCCATCTGGATCTCAGGAACCGGCACCACGCTTTTTTCCTGCTGTTTGCGGCTGGCGAAATCCTCGTCCTGCGGGTGCCAGCCCATCGCCTTCCAGACGATGGCGATGGCTTCGAACATGCGGCGACGGAAGATTTCACGCTCCTGCTTCGGCATCGCCGAGGGCAGGGTCAGGATCAGCGTGCGCAGCTGACGCGGAGAGGCCGGGAAGCCCAGGCGTAAACGGGTCGCGACGCTGTTAATCTGCCCCAGCGCCTGCGCCAGCAGCTCGCACAGCATATGCGTCATCAGCGTGCTGCGGCTGTACTGCGGCGAAAAGACCGGCAGGCGCTCATCCTGTGGCAGCGTAAACAGCGGCTCGCCGTCGTCATTCATCAGGTTCATCAGCGGGAACGCGGTAGCCAGCGGTTCCCGCTGGGTTTTGCTGTTCATCTGGCTGAAGCGCCAGTCCTGTACCACCGGCGTTTCGTCCCACAGGTAGCGACGCGGGCTGGAGATCCCGCTGTTGCCTTCGGTACCCAGACGCTGCATCGCCAGCTTGCGCGCCTCATCGCCCACGCGAACGATAGAGGGCCAGACGAAGGCATCTTCACGGCCGCTTTCCACCGAGAAGTGCTGCTTGCCGAAACGGGCTTCAGAAAACTCCAGACGGCTGGTAAAGAGTGGCTCGTTCAGGAACTGGGGTTCGCTTAATGAACGCACCTGAAGCTCGGCGGTCTGTCGAAGGCCATCGTTCGCATCGCCGTGATCTTCAATAATGACGCCGCAGGTATGGGTGTTCCCCACGTCGAGGATCAAATCAACCGGGATAGCGGGCGTGCTGAGCGTGTGCGTCACAAACTTCACTTCAGGAACGGTAAGCTGTTCTCCGAGCATGGACAGCAGGTTAAGCCAGTGTGCCTGGTACTCAAAGCTGCGCATCGCCTGGTGTAAATCCCGCTCCGCGCGGTTTTCCACGCCGGTTGCAAACTGGGTAAAGGCTTCGCGCAGCCAGCCGTCAATCCAGGTCAGGTCAAGGAAGCTTGCCACCTCATCATCGCGCCAGGCGAGGGCGAAACGGGTGCCGTTGAGAATATCGTTCTCAACCGGCGACAGCGCGGACGTGGCGTGCTCCGCAATCTGGCTGTCGAGGGCGAGGGTAACGCGATGGGTATTGCCTGCGGTATCCGGCGCATCCAGCTTTCGCACCTGCACGCGCGCCCAGTTATCCGGGCCATCCACAAACGTGCGGGGCGGGTTAAAGCGCAGGAACGGGACAGGCAGCCATACGCCGTCGAGGATCGCCAGGGAGTGATGCAGCGGGATTGTCGTTTCCGGCTTCACGACTTCCGGCAGGCCGCCTCCCGCGGCGGGAAGGGTGTAGCGGCCATTAACCACGTCGAAATCCAGGCGCAGCAGCGGGCCGTTTGCCGTTTTACGCACGAAGCGACCGTTGTTGGCGGTATCCTGCGGCGTCAGGCCAAAATCAAGAAACTGCACGCCGCTGTTGGCGATGAGCGTTACGCTCTGTTTGTAATCGCAAAGATTAACCAGCATAGGGTCAGGCACCTGCTTTCTTGAACGTCAGTGGAACAACGGTTTTGGCGTCATACCGTGCGCTGCATTCCGCCACATCGCTGGTGCCGGCTTTGCAGGCGACCTCAGGCATCGGATAGCGCGAACCGTCCGTGCAGCGAGCGTTACCGCGGGTTTTGATCATCAGCTCGCCGTTGCTGTGCAGCCCGGAGAAGACCTCAACGCGGCAAACGATATTGTCACCGTGAACCACGCGGGCCGTGCCTTTGTTGTTCTGGATCTGATAGCGCAGGGACGGTGGTTTGCCGGTCACCGGATCTTTAACGTCCAGCATGGCGCGCCAGGTGCCGTTCAGGAAGCGCGTCGAACCGGCTTTGACCTGGTTGGCCTCCATGACCATGGCATCTTTCGGGATCGCGGCTATAACGACGGGCTCGGGAGCGGGCTCTACCGCTTTCGGCGCAAGAACGTCGGCCTGATGCAGCGGAAGCGTCAGTGCCAGTGGTTCGACCGTCTTAACGGGTTTAGGGGCGATGGCTACGGGCGCAGGGGCTGGCATAGCCACGACGGGCTCCGCAGAGGGTGCCGGCTTCGGCCATAACAGCGGGGTGGCAACGGCCGCCACAATCACTGCTGCTACAGGCAGCGACCACAGGGGGACGCGGCGTTTTTTGGGGACAATTACCGGTGCGGGTTCTTCAACAGGCGGAACGCTCATCCGCACTGGTTCTGGCTCGTAAAGCGCATCGTCGGTGATTCGAACGGTCGTTGCGGGGGTAATAAGCGGCTCGTCGGCTTGTTCAAACGTGACAACCGGCATCGGCTCGGGTTCGGGTTCGGGATCGTCAATAACCACCGGGTCAGGCTCGGGAACGAGGGCTTGACGCAGACAGGCGAGCACGTCGTCGCGCGCATTCTCGTTAAGGTTCACAAAGCCCCAGAAGCAAATAACCGGCTTGCCGTCGACCAGGAACAGGAAGTTTTCGCCGGGGAACTGAAAGGCTTTCGAAAGCAGGGAGCCAAACAGCTGCTGTGCCGTTTTGGGGGACTGCATACACTTTTTGCTCAGCGATTCAACGCTGGCGAGGGTGTTTTCCAGGTAGCGCAGCGCGCGGTAGCGATCGTCTTCATCTGCCGCTTTCCAGCTTAAGACCGCACCGTCAACGGGAGAATACCAGTCAACGCGATCCCCGCCGTCGTTCACCTGAGGAATGGCCAGACAATCCACAATGGCCTGTTGCCTGCGCAAACGAAGCGCTTCACGGATTTGCAACGCTGATTCAAAAACGGCCTGTCCGCCGCCGCCAACGGCCTGAAAATCATCCAGATTACCGCTGCGTAAAAGTGTTTTTGCCACGATTTGGTCCCATAGACTTCTTCACACCGTTACTTTAACGAAACCGGAAAGCAAGCAAACGGCTGAGGAGACGCCAAAAGGACTGATTTCTTGCCGCATAGATCGTGACGGTTGTGCTTGACGAACAATGGCACTTAAGGCAAATCAATTTTTGCGCGCTGAATGTAAAACCAGCGAAAAACGCTGCTTTAGAATAACCTGATAGTGTTTCGTTATTTGCCAGGTGATAACGGCTGTGCTGTTATTACTCACCTTTATAATAAAACAATTAAGGTTATAACCATGTCTACAGGGAAAACACTGCTCGCCCTTGCGCTGAGCACGCTTTTACCGGCAAGCGCCGCATGGGCGGCAGGCAATGACACCATCATCTACTGCTCCGAGGCATCACCCGAATCGTTCAACCCGCAAATCGCCAGCTCGGGACCCACTTTTGTTGCCAGCTCGCAGGTGCTGTACAACCGCCTGATCAATTTTGACCCGGTCAAGAACACGCCGGTTCCGTCGCTGGCGGAGTCCTGGACCATTTCGCCGGACGGTAAGACCTACACCTTTGCGCTGCGCAAAGGGGTGAAGTTCAACAGCAATAAATACTTTAAGCCGACCCGTGATTTTAACGCGGATGACGTTATTTTCTCCGTGATGCGTCAGAAAGACCCTAAGCATCCGTACCATAACGTCTCGCAGGGTAATTATGAATACTTCAACGACGTTGGTCTGGACAAGCTGATTCAGGATGTGAAAAAGGTCGATGATTATCATGTCCAGTTTACCCTGAGCGAACCTAACGCCGCGTTTCTGGCAGACTGGGGAATGGACTTCGCGTCGATTCTGTCTGCCGAATACGGTGACGCGATGCTGAAGAAGGGAACGCCGGAGAACGTTGACACCTGGCCTATCGGCACCGGTCCGTATGTGCTGCAACAGTACAAAGTTGACTCGCTGATCCGCTACGTCGCAAACCCAAACTACTGGGATGGGGCGGTTCCGACCAAACACCTGATTTTCTCCATTACGCCGAATGTCGAAACTCGTCTGGCAAAGCTGCAGACCAACGAGTGCCAGATTATTCCTGCGCCGTCGCCGGTTCAGTTTGATGCGATCAAGAAAAATAAAGACCTGACGCTCCACTCGGTGGATGCGCTCAACGTGGGCTATCTGGCATTTAATACCGAGAAAAAGCCGTTCGATAACGTGCTGGTTCGCCAGGCCCTGAACTATGCGACCGATAAAAAAGCGATCGTGAATGCGGTCTTCATGGGGTCCGGCACGGTGGCAAAATCGCCTATCCCGCCGAACATGCTGGGCTTCAACAAAGATTTGAAGGATTACGGCTACGATCCCGAAAAAGCGAAAGCACTGCTGAAGCAGGCCGGTCTGGAGCAGGGCGCGGAGGTCACGCTGTGGTCGATGCCGGTTCAGCGTCCGTATAACCCGAACTCGCGCCGCATTGCGGAGATGATTCAGGCCGACTGGGCGAAAGTGGGCGTGAAGGCAAAAATTGTCTCCTACGAGTGGGGCGAATACCTTTCCGGGATGCGTAAGGGCGAGCACGACTCGGCGCTGTTTGGCTGGATGTCCGACAACGGCGACCCGGATAACTTTGCTGATGTGCTGCTGGGCTGTAACAGCATCAAAACCGGATCGAACGCCGCACGCTGGTGTGATAAGGGTTATGATGACCTGGTACAAAAAGCCAAACTGACCAGCAGCCCGGCTGAGCGCGCGAAGCTCTACGGCCAGGCGCAGGAAATCTTCTACCAGCAGGCTCCGTGGATTGCACTGGCAAACGGTAAAACCTTCTATGCCACCCGCAGCAATATCACGGGTTACAGCGTTAGCCTGATGGGAAGTGATTTCTCGAAAGCGAAGTTGAACTAAGTGCATGAGATGCCGGGTGGCGGCTACGCCTTACCCGGCCTACATAACGCACCCGTAGGCCCGGTAAGCGTAGCGCCACCGGGCTTTTAAACAAGGAGTGACAATGTCACATTTAAGCGAAGTGATTGCCCGCGTGGACGCTGCCGTAGAAGAGAGCGTCATCACCCACATGAACGAGCTGCTGATTGAGCTTAGCGATGATGCAGAGCTCAGCCGCGACGATCGCTACGCGCAGCAGCAGCGTCTGCGTACCGCCATTGCGCATCACGGGAAGCAGCATAAAGAAGAGATGGAAGCGCGCCACGAGCATCTGACGAAGGGCGGCACCATTATCTGACCGTCAGAACTGGCGGCGGGCCACCAGCCAGGCGCCCACCACCAGCATCACCGCACCGCACACCGGGCCAACCAGCGCGCGCAGCGGAATACCGTGGCTTCTCAGCACGTCCAGCGCCAGCCCACCAATCAGCTGGCTGGCGACCAGCACGGCAATTGTGGTTGCCGCGCCGACATTCTGATACCCGCTAATACTGGCAAAAACAAAAAATGACCCCAGCAGGCCCGGGATTAACGTCCACCAGCGGATCGTCGATGCCAGTTCGTTAAAACCGGCGAAGCCCTGTTTGATCAGCAAAATGGTGACAAACAGCACAATCCCCACCAGCGAGTTGAGCAGCATGGCGATGAGAATGGTGGATGCGTTCTGGGTGATGCGCACCATCAGGGTATTTTGCACTACCAGCCCAATACCTGCCGCGACCAGAAATGCCAGCGTTAACGATTGATTCATCAGATTGCGTCCGGATCGCTGCGTTCGTCGAGCTGCAGCTGCATAAAGGTTAAATCCAGCCAGCGGCCAAACTTGGTGCCCACCTGCGGCATCTGCCCGGTGGTGACAAAGCCAAGCGTTTCGTGCAGGTGAATCGACGTCTGGTTCTGCGCCTCAATCCCGGCCACCATCACGTGTTTACCGATTTTGCGCGCTTCGACGATCAACGCTTCCATGAGCGACCGGCCAATGCCTTTGCCCTGGTGCTGCGGGTGAACATAGACAGAGTGCTCAACCGTATGGCGAAAACCGTCGAACGCGCGCCAGTCGCCGAAAGAGGCATATCCTGCCACCACGCCCTCATTCTCCATGACCAGAACGGGATAACCCGCCAGCGTGCGCGCTTCAAACCACGCAATGCGGTTGTCGGTATCGACGGTTTTATCGTTCCAGATAGCGGCCGTATGCAGCACCGCGTGGTTATATATTTCGCCGATCGCGGCGCAATCCTCTTTGCTGGCATGACGAACAATCATGGGTGACCCTCTCTGTGTACTGTTCACTATAGTAGTACGATATTGTCACGATATTACACAAGAGACCGCCCGTACCGCTACGGCATAAGCCATATTTTTTTGTTATGAAAACAGCATTGTAATGCGCTTCATACACTATAGTATGACGTCATGAACACTATGACAGACAATATGAATCAACGGATTAGCGCGCGAATTCGCATCGAACGCGAGTCCCGCGGCTGGTCGTTGAGCGAGCTGGCTGACCGGGCAGGCGTCTCGCGGGCGATGATCCACAAGATAGAGCGCGGGGACAGTAGCCCAACGGCGACGCTGCTCGCGCGGTTATCCGGTGCCTTTGGTATCAGCATGTCGACGCTGATTGCGCGAGCGGAGATGCAGGAAGGCAAGCTTCTGCGCCTGGCCAATCAGCCCGTCTGGCGCGATCCGCAGTCCCACTACCTGCGTCGCCATGTGTCCCCCCGTACGGATTTGCCTATCGACCTGGTCCAGGTTGAGCTTCCGGCAGGCAGCGATGTGCCGATGCCCGCATCGTCATACGCCCTCGCACGTCAGCTGATCTGGCTGCAGTCCGGCGAGCTGGTGTTTCAGGAAGGGGATACGCGGCATGAAATGAAGGCCGGAGATTGCCTGGAACTGGGGCCACCGAACGACTGCCGCTTTATCAATGAAACGGATGAATCCTGCATTTATCTGGTCGTTCGGCTTAATCAGTCCGGCTCGTAATGCTAAAGCGGCCTGTCCGATAAGGGTCTAGTCTCTACTGACATTTGCACGACATACAGGAGCGATCTATGAGTCAATCTACCACGCAAAATCGTCGCTGGGTGCTGGCCTCCCGCCCGCACGGCGCGCCGTCTGCAGACAATTTTCGGTTAGAAGAACAGCCGGTTCCCACCCCCAAAGAGGGGCATGTGCTGCTGCGCACGGTCTGGCTTTCGCTGGATCCTTACATGCGCGGCCGCATGAGCGATGCGCCTTCCTATTCACCGCCGGTAGAAATTGGCGCGGTGATGGTGGGCGGTACGGTCAGCCGCGTCGAGCAGTCGAACCATCCCGATTTCACGCCGGGCGAATGGGTGCTGGGCTACAGCGGCTGGCAGGCGTATGAGCTGTCAGACGGCAGCGGCCTGGTGAAGCTGGGCGAAAACCCGTCGCATCCGTCCTGGGCGCTGGGCGTGATGGGGATGCCGGGCTTCACCGCGTATATGGGTCTGCTCGATATCGGCCAGCCGAAGGCGGGTGAAACCCTGGTGGTGGCTGCGGCTACCGGGCCGGTTGGCGCGACGGTGGGGCAGATCGGTAAAATCAAAGGCTGTCGGGTTATCGGCGTTGCGGGCGGTGCTGAGAAATGCCGCCATGCCGTCGAGGTGCTGGGATTCGACCAGTGCCTGGATCACCGCGCTGCTGATTTCGAGGCGCAGCTGGCGGCGGCCTGTCCGCAGGGTATTGACGTTTATTATGAAAACGTGGGCGGGAAGGTCTTTGATGCCGTGTTGCCGTTGCTGAACACCGCCGCGCGCGTGCCGGTGTGTGGGCTGGTGAGCGGCTACAATGCGACAGGTCTACCGGACGGACCGGATCGCCTGCCGCTGCTGATGGCGACCATCCTCAAGAAACGTATTCGCATGCAGGGGTTCATCATCGGGCAGGACTATGGACACCGCATCAGCGAGTTCCAGGAAGAGATGGGACGCTGGGTTCAGGAAGGCAAAATCCACTATCGTGAGCAAGTCACTGAGGGGCTGGAGAAGGCGCCAGAGACGCTCATTGGCCTTCTTGAAGGCAAAAATTTTGGTAAGGTCGTGATACGCGTCGCAGCGGACAACGGTTAAAACGGTTATGGCGGGTTTTTCCCGCCATATTTATTTGTGAAGATACGATATATTGTCTTTAATTAACCTGCACAGCTTACCGCTTCGTCAACGCTGATGAGTAAGCGAGCAATAAATAAACAACTTTGTACGACTTGGCGTTTAATACGCACTTCCCACCACCAGGCATGCGATACAGGATATATCGAAGCCGCGTCATTTTTTAAACTGGCGCTTAAAAAAAGCATAATGTTTTTGTTATGGGAATAGAACATGCTTGATTTGGATCATTTACAAAAAGCGCAAAGAATCAGTCTTACTATGCAAGTTGAGATTAGCCTGAAAGGAGCTTTAATTACCGGTTCACTAAAACCCGGCGCCCGGCTGATCACCAAAGAGATTGCTGATAAATTAGGCACCAGCATCACGCCAGTTCGGGAGGCATTGCTGCGGTTGGTCTCCGCAGGCGCGCTCCATGCCACACCCGCGCAGGCGTTTCTGGTGCCCGAAGTCACGTTGGATCGTTATAACGAAATAAATGCTATCCGCAAGCAGCTTGAACCGATGGCGGTCGCTGCGGCCTGCGCAAATATGTCGGATACGAAACTCAGCGCGTTACGCACGCTGTCTGACAGTTTCCATGACGCAATGCAGAAAGGGAACGTACAGCAGGCGCTGCATGCCAACCGCGTATTCCGTTTTACGCTCTATGAATATGCAGAAATGCCGACGCTGAGCGCGCTGATTGAGCAGCTCTGGGTGCGTATCGGACCGTGCATCAATTATTTGCAGGAAGAGCTGAAGGATGTCCCATCCGAAACCTACCACTACGCCGACCTGCTGTCCGCGCTGGAGCGAAGGGACGTCACTGCCAGCCAGAAAGCGATCGACAGAGCCATTGATGAAGCCAATATACTTTTACAACGGCAATATTTTAGTTGAGGGATTATTTCGGCGTGCACGAAAGGTATATTTCGACTTTTTTAAATAAAAAGTCCCTAATGCAAATTATATCTGGAACGTTATTTCATTTTCGCAAGTCGCTAATTTCCCGGCAGCGCTGCGCTGCCGGGTTTTAGTTACTCGAAACGATAAGAGACCGACAGTCCTACGCCATAGTTACGGCCAGGTGCCGGTTCGTAATAACGCCCGTTAGATTCATTCACAATCACCGAACCAACGTACTCTTTGTCGAACAGGTTATCGACGCGACCAAACACGTCCATTCCCCAGCTGCCGTAGTTGAATTTATACCCGGTGTTCAGACCGACCAGCGTGTAGGACGGTGCTTTCGCGGTATTTTCATCGTCCGCCATGATATCGCTCATGTAGCGCACGTCCGTTCCCGCGTACCAGCCTTCTTCAGGCTGCCAGCCAAACGAGGCGTAACCCATGTTACGGGCAATGCCCGGCATCCGGTTGCCGTTGCAGTCCGCGTCACCGCACACGTTGGTGCGGTAGGTGGCGTCCAGATACGTCCACGCCATTTTCAGCTTCCAGTTTTCAGCAAACTGCTGATCGAGGGAAACTTCCACGCCCTGACGGCGAGTTTTGCCGGCGTTTTTATAGCTGGTGCGGCCGTCCGAACTCGCGTCGGTCACGATCTCATCGTCGGTGTCGGTGCGGAACAGCGCTGCCGTCAGCAGGCCGTTGCCGACGCGCGTTTTGCTACCCACTTCATAAGTATTGTTGGTGGACGGCTTCAGGCCAATATTCAGTCCGCCTTTATCGTCTGAACGGTAGGAGAGTTCGTTGATGGTTGGCGTTTCAAAACCACGTCCCGCCGCCGCGTAGAGATTCCATGCGTCAGTTACCGCGTATTTCACAGAACCTGCAGGAAGCCACTTGTGGTAGCTCGCGTCGCCGCTGTCATCGCCGTTGCCCGGCGTAACGTAATGGTCGTTGGAGTCAAACCAGACGGAGCTGTAACGAACGCCAGCATCAACGGACAGCTTTTGCGTGAGCTGCCAGCGGGTTTGCAGATACGGGTCGACGTTCCACATCAGATTGCGTTCGTTGCGGCGTTTGTCCCCCTTGACGCCGTACTCCGGCACGCCGTTGTTCATCGCGAAGTTCTCATATCCGCGACGATCTTCGCTCATGTTTTCGTAATTCAGGCCGGTGGTAAAGGTAACCGGCACCAGAAGTTCACCGCGGTGCGTCCAGCGGGTATCAATGCCCTGATAATGCCGCTGCATGTCGATCACACCGCCGGAGTGGGTTGGCTTCAGCTGCGGCTGATACGGAATGGACTGATACTGCGTCATTTCACGCTCGCCGGCGTACATCATCACGCTCAGGTCGTCCTGCTCGCCGAGCTGACGGTCATAGCGCAGCCCCGCCTGGGTCTGCTTGATGGTCTTGCGCGTGTTGTACTGATCGCCGCGCGGAGACTGGCGCGGATTGTCCCGCCACTCCTGATAGTCCAGCCCGCCCGGATCGTTGGCCTTCATGTCCACGCTGTTGAAGATCAGCGTCAGCTTGCTGGCATCATCAATGCGCACCCCCAGCTTCGCGTTGGCGAGGTTTTTACGCGCGCCGCTGTGATCGCGGTAGCCTTTTGTGGTGAAGCGGGTGGTGGAGACGGTGTAGTCCACATCGCCTGCATGGGTACCATCGCCCATCGCGCCGGTGGCTTTCATCCCGTAGCGCCAGGTTCCGTAGCTGCCATAGTAGCTGCTGGCTTCAATGGTCGGCGGCTGTTGCCCGGTTTGGGTGTTGATGTTAATCACACCGCCCGAGGCGTTACCGTAGAGGGCAGAGAACGGCCCGCGCAGCACTTCGACGCTGTCGATGCTGCTGAGGTCGATGTTTGAGGTCTGGCCCTGACCATCCGGCATGGTGGCCGGAATGCCGTCAACGTACATGCGAATACCGCGCACCCCGAAGGTAGAGCGCGCGCCAAATCCACGCATGGAAAGCTGCAGGTCCTGGGCATAGTTCTGGCGGTTCTGAATTTGCAGGCCGGGCACGCCGCCAAGGGATTCAGACAGGTTGATACGCGGTGCAGCCTGGCGCATATCATCGCCATTCACCACGCTGACCGCCGCTGGCGTATCAAGCTCCGAAACGGTTTGCGGTGTGGCGCTGACGATCATGGTCTGTTCCTCTGCGCCCATTGCGATGAAGGGGGCAAAAGTAACGGGAACCAGCAGCAGCGGAAGCGTCGCCTTACGGGCAGAAATGATTTTCATGAATAAAACCGGTTGTGGAATGGTAACGAACCAAATGGAACATGTGCATGCATGTTAAATCTTTTGTAAATGTTTTGAAAACTATAACCGCACATTGCGTTAATGAAAGGGCCGAGAGGAAAGAAAAACTCCACATTCATCGGATTAATGATTACTATTCTCATTCAAATAACGGCAATGCCATGACGCTGCCGGATGGAAGCGATGTCAGCAGTACACACCTCTTATAAAAAGGAATTGTTATGTCTTTACGTCATCTGTGCTCGCCGCGCCTGCGTGGTTCTCTGCTGTTAGGCTCTTTACTGTTCGCCGGATCGTTCCAGGTTCATGCTGCCGAAGAGATGCTGCGCAAAGCGGTAGGTAAAGGCGCCTATGAAATGGCCCTGAGCCAGCAGGAGAATGCGCTGTGGGTTGCGACGTCGCAAAGCCGTAAAACCGATAAGGGCGGCATTGTTTACCGTCTGGATCCGGTCACGCTGGACGTGACGCAGGTCATTCATAACGATCTCAAGCCGTTCGGCGCGACGATTGATAACGCCACCCAGACGCTGTGGTTTGGTAACACCACCAGCAGCGCGGTGACCGCGATTGACGCGAAAACGGGCGATGTGAAAGGGCGCCTGGTGCTGGACGATCGTAAGCGCAGCGAAACGGTCAAACCGCTTCAGCCGCGCCAGCTGGTGGCAGATGACACCACCAACACGGTTTACATTACGGGTATCGGCAAAGAGAGCGTGATTTGGGTGATTGATGGCAAAACGCTGAAGCTCAAAGACACCATCGCCAACACCGGTACGTTCAGCACCGGCCTGGCGCTGGACGCGCAGGCAAAACGCCTGTACACCACTAATGCCGACGGCGAGCTGGTAACGATTGACACGGCAACCCATAAAATTCTGAGCCGCAAAAAAGTGCAGGACGACGGGAAAGAGCACTTCTACCTGAACCTGAGCCTGGATACCGCAGGGCAGCGCGCCTTTGTGACCGATTCCAAACAGCCTGAAGTGCTGGTAGTGAGCCTGAAGGACGGCAGCGTGATGGCAAAAGTTGCTGCGCCAGAATCGCTGGCGGTGCTGTTTAACCCGGCGCGCAATGAGGCCTACGTAACGCACCGTGAAGCAGGGAAGGTGAGCGTGATTGACGCGAAAACCTACAAAGTGACGAAAACCTACGATACGCCGGTATATCCGAACAGCCTTGCGCTGTCTGCCGACGGTAAAACCCTGTACGTGACGGTGAAACAGAAGTCGACTCGCCAGCAGGAAGCCACTCAGCCTGACGACGTCATTCGTATCGCGCTGTAAGGTTGGAATTGCCCGGCGGCGCTGCGCTTACCGGGCCTGGAAAACTTCGAACTATAGCCGGGTAAGGCGTAGCCGCCGCCCGGCTTTTTTATTAACGCGACGTCTCTTCAACCAGCGGGCGGCCCGGTTTTTCATCATCAGGATGAACCGGCGCGGTGCTGTGAATTTCGTTAACGCGTTTACGCACGCCAAACCAGCCTGCAATCAGCAGCACGGCCAGCAGCGGAATGGTCGCAATGGTGTAAGTGCCGTTCGGATAGTCGAACGCCATCAGCACCAGCACGCTGAACAGGAACAGCAGGGTGAGCCATGAGGTGACGGGCGCGCCCGGCATTTTGAAGCTAACGTCAGCGGCTTTTCCTTCTTTGATCGCTTTGCGCAGGCGCATCTGGCACACCACGATAAACGCCCAGGAGGCGATAATGCCCAGCGCGGCAACGTTCAGTACGATCTCAAATACCTGAGACGGAACCAGGTAGTTAAGGAACACGCCAAACACGTATACGACCAGCGTCGCAAGAATGCCCGCGTAAGGTACCTGCTGCTTGCTCATCTTCGACATGAACTTCGGCGCAGAGCCACCCATCGACATCGAGCGCAGAATACGGCCAGTAGAATACAGGCCAGAGTTCAGGCTTGAGAGCGCCGCCGTCAGCACCACGATGTTCATAATGCTGCCTACGTAAGGCACGCCCAGCTTAGAGAAGAAGGTCACAAACGGGCTTTGACCCGCCTGATAGGCGTTCCACGGCAGAAGCAGTACCAGCAGCACCACGGAACCCACATAGAACAGGCCGATACGCCAGATCACGCTGTTGATGGCTTTTGGCACCATCGTCTGCGGATCCTTACATTCGCCGGCCGCCGTCCCCACCAGTTCGATGGAGGCAAAGGCAAACACCACGCCCTGAACCAGCACCAGCGCAGGCAGCAGGCCGTGCGGGAAGAAGCCGCCGTTATCGGTTATCAGGTGGAAGCCCGTGGCATTGCCGTCCAGCGGTTTACCGCTGCCGAGGAATACCGTACCCACCACCAGGAAAATCACGATCGCCAGCACTTTCACCAGCGCAAACCAGAACTCCATCTCAGCGAACCACTTCACGCCGATCATGTTCATGGTGCCGACAATCGCCAGCGCGCCGAGGGCAAAGACCCACTGCGGCACATCGCCGAACGCGCCCCAGTAGTGCATGTACAGCGCAACGGCGGTGATATCGACGATACCGGTCATCGCCCAGTTAACGAAATACATCCAGCCCGCAACGTAGGCCGCTTTTTCGCCGAGGAACTCACGGGCATAGGAGACAAAGCTGCCGCTTGAAGGGCGGTGCAGTACCAGTTCGCCCAACGCACGGAGAATAAAGAAGGAGAAAATCCCGCACACCAGATAGACCAGTGCCAGGGCGGGGCCTGCCATCTGGAGACGCGCGCCAGCCCCTAAAAACAGACCTGTACCGATAGCGCCGCCGATGGCGATCATTTGAACCTGACGGTTGCCCATCGCTTTGTGGTAGCCCTCTTCATGAGAGTTCAACCAGCGACGTTTCGCAGCGTGATGATCGGCTGCGCTTTTATTGCTTGTTTTCATTAAGTTACCTGTTTGCCTGTCTGAACCATTAACGTGATAGTCCTGCCTGGCAGAGAGCGAAACAAACGATTGCTTCCGCGCAGGCACATGTCACCTTTCCAGTCATTCTGCGTATGGATAAGGTGAAACATGGCGTGGCATCCTACCCGCAATTGATAAGTGACGCAAAATATAAGCGTGCCGAAGGTGATACATGTCGAAGGAAATCGTGTGGTCAGAGCAGACGAGGCTCACAACGCGCTGAATCGTGGCGATTTTTTAGACAATGCGGTCAGTGAACAGGGGATTTAATCATCAGATATGCTTAATAGTTACAAAGTGGTACAGCCCGCTATTCTCGCAGTGCCTCCATCAGCAGTGTGAAAGCGGTAGTGTGCTGCCGACGGCTTGGATAATACAAATGATAACCCTCAAAGGCCGGGCACCAGGCGTCCAGTACCCGGACTAAGCGTCCGTCAGCGAGGGCGTCCAGAATGGTGTCTTCCGGCACGTAGGCTAACCCCAGCCCGTTCTCAGCGGCATCAATGCGCTGCGGCAGGCTGTTAAGCGTCAGCTGCCCCTCGACCCGCACGCGGATCTCGCGTCCGTCGCGTGCAAACTCCCAGGCATACACTCCCCCGCGCGTGGGCAGGCGCATGTTGATGCAGCGGTGCGCGTCGAGCTGCTCCGGCGTTTCCGGAACGCCGAAACGGGCGAGATAGGCCGCCGAGCCCACGACGGCCATGCGCATATCCGGCGCGATCCGCACCGCTATCATATCCTTCGCCACCTGCTCACCCAGACGTACTCCCGCGTCGAATCGCCCATCCACGATGTCCGTCAGGCCGTTATCCACGGTGACCTCAACGTTGATGTCAGGATACTGCGCCATAAAGGGTTTCAGCACCGGCCAGAGGACGGAGGTCATCGCATGTTCGCCGGCGGTGATGCGGATATTCCCGGCGGGCGTATCACGCGTGTCGCGAAGGGCGGTCAGCTCCTGCTCAATCTCCAGCAGATGCGGGCTCAGGCGCACAAAGAGCCGTTCGCCGGCTTCGGTTGGGGCAACGCTGCGGGTGGTGCGGGTCAACAGTCGAACGTCCAGCCGCGCTTCGAGGTTACGCATCGCGTGGCTTAATGCCGATTGTGAAACCCCCAACTGCGCCGCCGCGCGGGTGAAACTGCGCTCGCGTGCGACAACCATAAAAGAGAGTAAATCGTTAAAATTGTCCTTAAGCATCGCGGTTTACCTCATTTATGAATTGTGTTCATGGTTCCTTTCTGATTATGCAGTCTAATGCTCACGCCACCTTTGCGCTACTGTTAGCGAAACAGCCAACGAGGAGTACAGCATGAAAATTATTCGTAGCGGTTCATTACCATCGATTCAGGGGCCCGAGGCCTGGTTTACCGGCACGGTACGTATTGATGCGCCATTCCAGGCGACGGAGCCGGCAAAGGTGGGTGGGGCGACGGTCACCTTTGAGCCCGGCGCGCGTACCGCCTGGCACACCCACCCGCTTGGGCAAACGCTGATCGTCACCCAGGGGCGCGGCTGGCTGCAGGAGTGGGGCAAAGAGGCAGAGCCGCTGAACCAGGGCGACATCGCGTGGATCCCACCGGGCGTTAAGCACTGGCACGGTGCGTGTGCGCAAACCGCGATGACGCATATTGCCATCGCCGAAGCGGTGAACGGCAGCCCGGTAGAGTGGCTGGAGAAAGTGACCGACGCACAGTACCCGAAAGTCTAGCCTTATGCGACACCGTTAGCAGGGTTATCCATTTCTGATTTCCGGCAATCCAAATGTAAATTAATTGTTTCTCAGAGGTGAAATTCGCCTTTAATAATGACGACATGTTAAGTCAAACGAGAACGCAACATGTCCTGGCGAATCAGCATTCTGGATAAAAGCCCCGTCGCAGAACACGAAACGGCCGCCGATGCGCTGGCACGTACCTTAACGCTGGCGCAGCAGGCGGAAACACTTGGTTATCACCGCTTCTGGATTGCCGAACACCACAATACCCCTCAGCTGGCCAGCCCTTCACCGGAACTGCTGATTGCCTGGATCCTCGGGCAAACAAAGCGCATCCGCGTCGGCTCTGGCGGCGTCATGCTTCAACACTACAGTCCGTATAAAGTCGCCGAAAATTTTAACGTCCTGGCCGCGCTTGCGCCGGGGCGCGTGGATCTTGGCGTCGGGAAAGCACCGGGCGGCCTGCCGCTCTCAACCCGCGCGCTGCAGCAGGCCCTGAACGCGCAGGAAAAGGGCAGCTTTGCTGAACAGCTGGCGCAGCTTGACGGCTGGATCCGTCCTGAAAATCAGACTGCAGAAGAGGCCGTTCGCGCCACGCCGCTGCCGCCGGTCCCCGCGCAAGGGTTCCTGTTGGGCGCCAGCACCGAAAGCGCGCTGCTGGCGGCGTCGCTCGACTGGAACTTTGTCTTTGCCGCCCATCTGAACGGCGATCCCGATCTTCTGCGCGATGTCGTCACGACCTGGCGTAAACACAGTGCCCGCGAGGTGATTGTGGCGGTACAGGCAATTATTGCCCCGACGCAGCACGAGGCCGAGGCATTAGCGGAGAAGGTAGAAGTCTGGGGCGTTGAGCTGGCAAACGGCCAGCGCGTCACCGTCGCCAGTGAAGAACAGGCCTACGCCTTTGCGCGTCAGGCGGGGAGTGAACCGGTCCGCATTGCCCGCCGGGCGCAGTCCCTGCTGGCAGGTACTGCAGAGTCGGTGCTGGATCGGCTCAACGGTCTGCATCAGCAGTGGGGCATTGACGAATTTATCATCGACACGCCGGTCGCGGAGGGGGCAACGCGCGTCGCGTCGCTGCGTCTGCTCGCCGAGGCGCGTCTTAACAGGGAGGTTACCGTATGAGCTTTGGTGAACAGCTGATTGCCTGGCGGCGCGAACTGCATCAGAACCCCGAGCTGTCGGGTCAGGAAGTCGAAACCACCGCGCGCCTGCGTCAGTGGCTGACGAACGCCGGTATTACTCCGCTGCCTTACGACCTGTCGACCGGGCTGGTGGCGGAAATTGGCACCGGCAGCAAGCTGATTGCGCTGCGGGCCGATATTGATGCTCTGCCGATCGAAGAGCGCAGCGGCGTGCCGTTTACCTCCCAGCGAGAGGGCGTGATGCATGCCTGCGGGCACGATATCCACACCAGCGTGATCCTCGGCGCGGCCTTGAAGCTGAAAGAGCGTGAGGACCAGCTTAACGGGCGCGTGCGCATCCTGTTCCAGCCTGCCGAAGAGAACTTCGGCGGCGCCAAAAGCATGGTGCGTGCCGGTGCGCTGCGCGACGTCAGCGCCATATTTGGCATGCACAACGAGCCGGGCCTGCCGGTCGGCGAGTTCGCCACGCGCGGGGGTCCGTTCTATGCCAACGTTGACCGCTTCGTGATCCGCATTACCGGCAAAGGTGCGCATGCCGCGCGTCCTCACGAAGGGAATGATGCCATCGTGCTGGCAAGCCAGCTGGTGACGGCGCTGCAAAGCGTTGCCAGCCGCAACGTCAACACGCTTGATTCGGTCGTGCTCAGCGTCACGCGTATCGCAGGGGGGAATACCTGGAACGTGCTGCCAGAGAGCGTCGAGCTGGAAGGCACGCTGCGCACGCACCGCACGGAAGTGCAGCAGAATGTGAAAGCGCGCGTCGGTGAAATCGCCGCCGGGTTTGCCAGCGCCTTTAGCGCGCAGATCGACATTATCTGGTATGCCGGACCGACCGCGCTGGTGAACGATGAGCGCTGGGCAGAATTTGCCACCTCGGTTGCCCGCGAGTCGGGCTACGAAACGCAGCATGCCGAGCTGCATATGGGCGGGGAAGATTTCGCCGTCTATTTACAGCAGATCCCGGGCGCGTTTGTCAGCATCGGCAGCGCCAGCCCGTATGGTTTGCATCATCCGGCATTTAATCCAGATGAAGCGCTGATTGAGCCCGCCGCCCGCTATTTTGCACAGCTTGCGGAAAAAGCCCTGCAACACGTTTAATTCATAAGAGGTGAATATGTCTGCAACCCGACAACTGCGGCTGGGAACCATTTTGCATGGTGCTTCCGGGAACATGTCTGCCTGGCGCCATCCTGCGGCCGCCGCGGATGCCAGTATTAATTTTAATTTCGTTAAAGAGACGGCGTTAAAAGCGGAAGAGGGCAAACTCGATTTCTTATTCGTCGCCGATGGCCTCTATATTAATGAAAAATCGATCCCGCATTTTTTAAACCGTTTCGAGCCGCTAACTGTATTGTCCGCGCTGGCCAGTATTACCTCACGTCTGGGGCTGGTTGGAACCTTATCAACGTCCTACAGCGAGCCGTTCACCGTGGCGCGCCAGTTCGCCAGCCTCGATCACCTGAGCAACGGACGCGCGGGATGGAACGTGGTGACGTCGCCGCTGGAAGGTTCGGCAAAGAATTTTTCACGCGAAAAACATCCCGAACACGCGCTGCGCTACCGTATTGCCGATGAGTATCTCGACGTCGTAAAAGGGCTCTGGGACTCATGGGAGGGCGATGCCTTTGTGCGAAATAAAGAGAGCGGCCAGTTTTTTGACCCGGCGAAACTGCATACCCTGGATCACCACGGAGACTTCTTTCAGGTTGCCGGGCCGCTGAATATTGGCCGCACGCCGCAGGGGCGCCCGATTGTTTTCCAGGCCGGCGCGTCGGACGACGGGAAAAAGCTGGCCGCGAAACACGCGGATGCCATTTTTACCCATCACGAAACGTTCGATGAAGCCAAAGCGTTTTATCAGGATGTAAAACAGCAGCTGGAAGCCAACGGCCGCCGCGCGTCAGATTTACACATTTTCCAGGGCGTCAGCGTGATTGTGGGCAACGATGCCGACGATGTGGAAAACCAGTATCAAGCCACGGCGGCGCTGGTGTCGATTCAGGATGCCCTGAACTACCTCGGGCGTTATTTTGAGCATCACGATTTCAGCCAATATCCCCTCGACGAGCCTTTCCCGGACGTCGGCGACTTAGGCAAAAACAGCTTTCGCAGCACCACGGATGAAATTAAACGCAATGCCGTCGAACGCGGCTTAACCCTGCGTCAGGTGGCGCTGGAGGCGGCCTCACCGCGCCCGCGCTTTTCCGGCACGCCGGAGCAGGTGGCGGACGGGCTGCAGGCCTGGTTTGAAGGCTACGCGGCGGATGGCTTCATTATTCAGGGCGGTACGCCGGACACCTTCCCGCGCTTTGTCGATCGGGTTGTGCCCGTTTTACAGGCTCGCGGCCTGTTCCGCACCGAGTACCCCGGCACCACGCTGCGCGAAAGCTTAGGTCTGGACGAACCCAAAAATCAGTTCACACAACAATAAAAGAGAACCCCGCTATGCAGAAAACATCGCTTGTTCTGGCGCTCGCGCTGGCCTTTACCCCTGCCGTCTGGGCAGAGAACGTGAACATTAACGGCACCGGCGTGAGCATCGAGGCCAACAAAACGCCGGTCAATACCGCCAAAAATAACTACGCGGTCGCGCAGCTGCCGAAAGACTACCGTTTTGCCGTGCCGGGCAAGTTTACCGTTGCGGTGGCGGGGCTGAACCAGCCGCCGCTGACGGTATTTTCCGACGACAACAAAACGCTGCTCGGGAGTGAAGTCGACGTCGCTCGCCTGGTCGCCGACAGCCTCGGGCTGGAGCTGAACGTGGTGCCAACCTCGTGGGAGGACTGGCCGCTGGGCGTGGCCTCCGGGAAATACGATGCGGCCATCAGCAACATCACCGTCACCAAAGAGCGCAAGGAGAAGTTTGACTTCGCGACCTATCGCAAGGATTCCCTTGGCTTCTACGTGAAGTCGACCAGCCCAATCAAGACGCTTGAAAAGGCAGAAGACATCGCCGGGCTGCGCATTATCGTCGGCTCAGGCACCAATCAGGAGGCCATCCTGCTGGCGTGGAATGCTGAAAACCTGAAGAAGGGGCTGAAACCCTTTACTCCGGTCTATACCAAAGACGACGCGGCCCAAACGCTGGCGCTCCAGTCAGGACGCGCGGATGCCTACTTTGGTCCGAACGTGATTGGCGCATGGAAAGCCGCGCTCAACGGTAAAACCAAACTGGTCGGCAGCGTCGACGGCGGCTGGCCGAAGGCGGCGCACATTGCGGTGACGCTGAAAAAAGGCGGCGGGCTGGTTGAGCCGGTGCAAACCGCGCTGAACGGCGTAATTAAGAACGGTGACTACGACAAGGTGCTGAACCGCTGGGGGGAAGGCGTTGAGCGTATCCCGAATTCGGAAGTGAACCCTGCGGGCCTGGGCGACTAAGGAGGCGCTATGCGCGAACAATTTCGTGACGTTTCGCCGGAGGACGCCGAACTTCAGCCCGTTATAGAAGGGCTGTTCGGTGAGTACGCCGCGCGCTACGGGGACTACTTTTCCAAAGATGCGGAAGTGGAACTCACCGAGTGGTACCTGGCGCCGCAGGGGCTGTTCATCGTCCTGGAGCGCGACGGGAGGATCATCGCGACCGGCGCGTACAAGCCCTTTGACGATCGCACCGCGGAAATCAAACGCATCTGGACCGATAAAACCCTGCGTCAGCAGGGGCTCGCGGGCCGCGTGGTGCAGGAGCTGGAGCGCAGGGCGGTGCTGGCGGGCTACAGCCAGATTTACCTGACCACGGGCTTCCGCCAGCCGGAAGCGGTGAAGCTCTATCTCAGCCAGGGGTATCAGGCGCAGTTCGATCTCAACCGCGATCCGGAAGAGTACAGCCAGCCGCCGTTCGATGGTCGGCTGCGCTTCACAAAAACGCTGGTGCGCGAAGCGTACAGTAAAACCGCATGAGGAACGACGATGAGCAACGTTGAAACCATTAAGGTGGTCCCGGCACGCTACCCGCTGCGCGCCGTCGGCGCCGCGGCTGCCCTGTTTGTGCTGGCCGTGGTGATCCAGTCCGTCGCGTTTAACCCGCGCTGGGAATGGGCGGTGTTCGCCCGCTGGTTCTTTGACCCGGTGATCCTTGAGGGCGTAGGGCAGACGCTGCTGCTGACGCTCATTGGTACCGCGCTGAGCGTGGTGATTGGCGGCCTGCTGGCGCTGGCGAGGCTCTCTTCGTCCTGGCTGCTGAGCAGCCTCGCCTGGGGCTACATCTGGCTGTTCCGCTCTCTGCCGCTGATCGTGGTGCTGATCATCCTTTACAACTTCTCCTACCTGTACGACACGCTCTCCCTCGGCGTACCGTTTACCGGCATCACCTGGGGCAGCTTCGACACCATTAACGTGCTGGGGCAGTTCTCTACCGCCGTGGTGGGGCTGACGCTGGTGCAGAGCGCCTACACCGCCGAAATCATTCGCGGGGGCTTCCTTGGCGTCGATCACGGCCAGTATGAGGCCGCCGCCGCGCTCGGTCTGCCGGCCTGGCGCCGCACGCTGCGCATCATCCTGCCGCAGGCGCTGCGCACGATTTTGCCATCCGGCTTCAATGAAATCATCAGCCTCGCCAAAGGCACGGCGATGGTTTACGTGCTGGCGATGCCGGAGCTGTTCTACACCATCCAGATGATCTACAACCGCACGCAGGAGGTGATCCCTCTCCTGATGGTCGGCGCCGTCTGGTATCTGGCGATCACCACCGTGTTGTCCGCAATTCAGCACGTTGTCGAGCGCGGTCTCGCCCGCAGCGAGCGCCGCTCCGCCGTAAACCAGAACCGGGCGACCAGCCGCGCCCGTTCCGTGACCACTACGCAAACGCAGGAGCCCGTCCATGCAAGCCTCTCCTGAAGGACACATTTCCATTACCGGCGTCAGTAAGTTCTTCGGCCGCCACAAGGCGCTCGATAACGTTACGCTGGAGATCCCGCCGGGCTCCGTGACGGTGATCCTCGGTCCGTCCGGCTCGGGCAAATCGACGCTGCTGCGCACCATTAACCATCTGGAGCGCGTCGACGAAGGGTTTATTCAGATCGACGGGGACTACATCGGCTACCGCCGTCAGGGTGACAAACTCTACGAGCTGAAGGAGAAAGAGATCCTCAAACAGCGCGTCAACGTGGGCTATGTGTTTCAGAACTTCAACCTCTTCCCGCACCTGACGGTGCTGGAAAACCTGATTGAGGCCCCCATTGCGCACAAGAAATTCAGCAAAAAAGAGGCTGTTGAAAACGCCTACGGCCTGCTGGACGTTGTCGGACTGCGGGATAAAGCCGACGCCTGGTCCCGACACCTCTCGGGCGGGCAGCAGCAGCGTATTGCGATTGCGCGCGCGCTGGCCCTGCGTCCCCGCGTGATGCTGTTCGACGAGCCGACCTCCGCGCTTGACCCGGAGCTCGTCGGGGAAGTGCTGGACGTCATTAAGAAACTCGCCCGCTCGGGCACGACGCTGGTGGTGGTCACCCATGAGATCGGCTTTGCTCGCGAAGTGGCGGATCAGGTGGTGTTTATGGTCGACGGGAAAATTGTAGAGCAGGGCAGCAGCGATGAGGTGTTGAACCGCCCGTCGCACGCGCGAACGCGCCAGTTCCTCTCCAAAGTGCTGTAAAGGAGCGCAGATGAAATATGGACTTTTGGCGGGGCTGGTTCTGACGACGGCAGGCCACGCGAGCATTGATGTTAAAGCAAACGAGCAGCCGCTGCCGGTAACGCTCGATCGGCAGGCGGTGGCGAAGATCCCGGCGAACTATAAGTTCGTTGAGCCGGGAACGCTCACGGTGGCGATTTCGGCCCTCAACTCGCCGCCCCTGGCGCTGCTGGCCAGCGATAATCGCACGCGCATCGGCAGCGATCCGGATATCGCCCGACTGCTGGCGGGCAGCCTGGGGCTAAAGCTGAAGCTGGTGCCGACGGCGTGGGAGGACTGGCCGCTGGGGATCGCCTCCGGGCGCTATGACGTGGCGCTGGTGAACATCGCCGTCACCGAGCAGCGTAAGGAGAAGTTTGATTTTGCAACCTACCGCGTTGACTCCCTGGCGTTCTCGGTGAAGTCCACCAGCGACGTTCAGTCAATCAAAAGCGCGGAAGACCTCGCGGGTAAAAAGGTGATAGTCGGCTCCGGCACCAATCAGGAACGCATTCTGCTGGGCTGGAACGACGAAAATAAAAAGGCCGGACGCGAGCCCGCGCTGCCGGTTTATCTGACAGACGATGCTTCCGGGAATTTGTACATTCAGTCCGGCAGGGCGGACGTCTTCTTTGGCCCGCAGTCGGTGTCTGCCTATAAGGCTGCGCTGACCGGCAAAACGCGCGTGGTGGGGCTAGGCCCGAAAAAAGCCTATGTCGCAACGACCACCAATAAAGGCAACGAGCTTGTCTATGCGCTGCAGGCCGCGCTGGACGGGGCAATCAGGCGCGGAGAGTACCAGAAGGTGCTGGCGCGCTGGGGCGAGCAGGGCGAAGCGGTGGCGCAGTCGGAGGTTAACCCGCCTGGGATAACCTATTAATGCTGCTCTACACTTAGGGTTTTCATCCCGGTGGGGGCTTCATGAATAAACTCTATGGCGTACCCGGCTGGGGATCGGCAATCAGTGAGGTGATGCTGACCCTGGCAAAGATTCCCTATCAATTTATCAACGTGGACGGGTTTGACCAGCCCGGCCCCCGGCGCGAGCTGCTGCAAAAGCTCAACCCGCTGTGTCAGGTGCCCACCCTGGCGCTGGAAAACGGCGAGATTGTGACCGAAACGGCTGCGATCGCGCTTATTATCCTTGACCGCTGTCCCGATCTTGCTCCTCCCGTCGGCCAGGCCGAACGCCAACAGTTTCAGCGGTTGCTCATCTGGTTTGTGGCGAACGTCTATCCCACCTTTACCTTTGCTGACTACCCCGAGCGCTGGGCGCCGGACGCCCCGGAACAGCTGAAGAAAAACTGCATCGAGTACAGAAAATCCCTTTATCTGTGGTTTGACAGGCAGCTCAGGGCCTCGCCCTTTGCGTTTGGCGAACGGCTGACCCTGCTCGACGTCTATATTGCGGTCGCGCGCACCTGGGGGCCGCGTCATGAGTGGTTCGCCGCTAACACGCCCAATATTACGTCGATCGCAGATTCCGTCTGCGCGCTGCCGGAACTGCACAAGGTGTTAAAGGCAAACGAAATTATCTGATAACGTGGAACGCTCACACACAACAGGACGCCTGCACATGCCACACGTTGATATCAAATGTTTTCCCCGCGATCTGAATGACGAACAAAAAACCGCCCTGGCGGCGGATATTGCCGAGGTGATTACGCGCCATCTGAACAGCAAGGACCGCTCCATTTCCGTTGCGCTGAATGAAGTTCAGGAAGCCGACTGGAAAGCGCAGGTCTGGGATACCGAGATCGGACCGAAGCTGGACGAGCTGATTAAGAAGCCCGGGTATTCGATGTAAGCGCTGTCGCGGTTTTTGTAGGCCGGGTAAGGCGAAGCCGCCGCCCGGCGATTCACTCGTACAATTCCGAATGCGCCACCAGCATTTCCAGCATCGCGTCCCGAATTTCATCTTTTGCTTCCCGCATCCATACCGCTTCCAGCGGCATTCCCGTGGCTTCTGACCCCGTAATCCGCACGAACTTCACGCCTGCCATTTGAAAACGGCTGCTCCATGAGGGCACGATCGCCAGGCCAATGCCCGCCGCGACGAGGTTGATAATGGTCTGTTTCTCATCCGCCATTTGTGACACTGTCACCTGAATCCCCGCATTGTGAAACAGATTCATGGTCAAATCATGACTATGCGGACGGGACCGCCGCTCAGGCAGGATCATCGGCATACCTTCCAGCTCGGCAATGTTTACCCATTCCCGTTCGGCAAAAGGGTGGCTGACGGGAAGCGCCAGAATGCCCGGCTCATGACATAAAAACAGGCGGCTAAACTGCGCATCGAGCTGTGACGGCGGCCGAATAAAAATCAGATCCAGCCTGCCGCTTTTCAGCTTTGGCAGCAGATGAACCGTCTTGTCTTCAAAAAGTTGGATCTCTACTTCCGGGTGGGTCTGGCGGAAAAGCTGCAGTAAACCTGGCAATAACCCGATCGCCGCGCTGTCGATGGTTCCTACCCGCAAAAGCGGCTGTGAGCGGCGCGGATTTTGACGAAATTGCAACATAATCGCATCCGCATGCGCGAGCAGCTTTCGCGCCTCTTCACGCAGCAGGATCCCGTTCTCGGTTAACGCCACGCGGCGCGTTGAACGCGTAAAGAGCCGTGTGCCAAGTGCCTCTTCTAAAAGACGTATATTTCTGCCGAGCGCCGATGGCAGCATATCCAGCCGATGGGCTGCCTCGCCAAAATGCAGCGTTTCGGCCACCGCCAGAAAACAACGTAAATGCTGAAGTTCCATTTTTCACCGCCCTCGATTATTGCATTTTTTTGTATAAACCGTAGCGCATGATCCTGCAAGAAAAATCCGCATACTCAACTGAGCAGCACGACTGCGAACCCTACATATAAAATTATAAGGAACACCTCTCATGACCTGCACAATCGAACAACGGGTCATGCGCAAGATAACCTTGCGCATCGTACCCTTCATCATGCTGTTGTACTTCATCGCCTTCCTTGACCGCGTCAACATTGGTTTCGCGGCGCTCACCATGAACGAAGACTTAGGTTTTTCTCCCGCCGTATTTGGTTTCGGCGCCGGGATCTTTTTTCTCGGCTATTTCCTGTTTGAAGTGCCGTCAAACCTGATTCTGCATAAGGTCGGGGCGCGTATCTGGATCGCCAGGGTAATGATTACCTGGGGGCTGGTCTCCGGCGGGATGGCCTTCGTTCAGGGCACCACCAGCTTCTACACCCTGCGTTTTCTTCTCGGGGTGGCGGAGGCCGGTTTTTTCCCGGGGATCATTCTTTATTTAAGCTACTGGTTTCCTTCACAAAAGCGTGCGCAGGTGACAGCCATCTTTATGGCGGCGGCGCCCATCTCCACGGCGCTCGGTTCACCGGTTTCCGCTGCGCTGCTGGAAATGCACGGACTGATGGGCTTTGCCGGGTGGCAGTGGATGTTCGTTCTTGAAGCCGTGCCGGCGGTGATCCTCGGCGTGATGGTGCTCTTCTGGCTGACCGACCGCCCTGAAAAAGCGAAATGGTTGAGCGAAGAAGAACGCGGCTGGCTGACCGGCACGCTGGCGCGCGAGAACGCGGCGAAGCAGGCCACGGCGCAGCACAGCATCTGGAAAGGGCTGTTCGATAAACGCGTGCTGGCACTGTCGCTGGTCTACTTTGGCACCTCCGCCGGGCTCTATACGCTGGGGATTTGGTCGCCGCAGATCATCAAAAACCTGGGCGTCTCATCAATGACGGTTGGGCTGCTGAACGCAATTCCTGCGGTACTCGCGGTCTGTGCGATGGTGCTGTGGGCGCGGCACTCTGACAAAACGGGCGAGCGTTCCTGGCACGTCATTGGCGCGTGTTTACTGGCTGCGGTGGGGCTGTTTATGGCCGGGAGCGCGGTCAGCCTCCTGGGCGTGATCCTTGCGCTGACCCTCGTTAACTGTGGGATAAGCGCCTCTAAGCCGCCGCTGTGGAGTATGCCAACGCTGTTTCTTTCGGGTGGGGCCGCCGCTGCGGGCATCGCCACCATTAACTCGCTGGGCAACCTCGGTGGATTTGTTGGGCCGTTTGCGATCGGCCTCATTAAGCAGCAGACCGGGAGCTACGCGTGGGGCCTGTGGTTTGTCGCCGGGCTGTTGATTCTCTCTTCTCTCGTTGTGCTGTGGCTGTCGGCATCTGCCCGTAAAGTCCAGATCAACGGCACATTAGTTCATCCAAAACATTAATTAAGGAATAGACACATGAAAGATTACGCAATCGCCGCTATCCCGGCCGACGGTATTGGCCCGGAAGTCATTAACGCAGGCGTTGAAGTGCTTCATGCGCTGGCTGAACGTCAGGGAAATATGCGCTTCTCGGTTCATACCTTCGAGTGGGGCTCGGATTACTACAAAAGTCACGGCGTCATGATGCCGGAAGACGGGCTTGAACAGCTTAAAGCCTTTGATGCCATCTATTTTGGCGCGGTAGGCGCCCCGGACGTGCCGGATCACATCACGCTCTGGGGCCTGCGTTTGCCAATCTGTCAGGGCTTCGACCAGTATGCCAACGTACGCCCGACCAAAATTTTGCCGGGCATTCAGTCTCCGCTGCGCAAGGCCGTGCCGGGCACGCTGGACTGGGTGATTGTTCGCGAGAACTCAGAAGGGGAATATTCCGGTAATGGGGGCCGTGCGCACCGTGGGCTGCCGGAAGAGGTCGGCACCGAAGTGGCCATTTTTACCCGCACCGGGGTAACGCGCATTATGCGCTATGCGTTCCGCCTGGCGCAGACGCGCCCGCGTAAGCTGTTAACCGTCGTCACCAAGTCCAACGCCCAGCGTCACGGAATGGTGATGTGGGATGAAATCGCTGCCGAAGTGGCCCGTGAGTTCCCGGACGTCCGCTGGGATAAGATGCTGGTAGATGCCATGACCGTTCGCATGACGCTGCACCCGGAATCGCTGGATACCATAGTGGCAACGAACCTGCATGCGGATATCCTCTCGGATCTGGCGGGGGCGCTGGCCGGAAGCCTGGGCGTAGCGCCTACCGCCAATATCGATCCCGAGCGTCGATTCCCCTCGATGTTCGAGCCTATCCACGGTTCGGCGTTTGATATCACCGGTAAGGGCATCGCTAACCCGGTCGCCAGCTTCTGGACGGCGGCGCAAATGCTGGAACATCTGGGGGAGGCGGATGCCGCCGCTCGTTTGATGAGCGCCGTTGAAGCCGTCTGCGCCCAGGGCATTATGACGCCGGACGTAGGCGGCACGGCCAACACGCGGGAGGTTACCCAGGCGGTGATCCGCGCCATCCGTGAAGGTTAAGCCTATGGCTCAGACATCCGACAGCGCCCTGAGAGGGGCGCTTACTGAAATCTTCATGGCGGCAGTGAAAAGTGCCGATCCTTATGAAGCCCTGATAAGTGCGTTACCCGAGAAACCCCAGGGGCGCTGTATCGTGGTAGGCGCCGGGAAGGCCAGTGCCGCTATGGCTGCCGCGCTGGAAGCCGCCTGGCCCGAGGTGGAGATGCAGGGCGTGGTTGTCACGCGTTACGGTCACGCGGTGCCCACGCGCAGGATCCGCGTCGTCGAAGCCGCGCATCCCGTCTCGGATGCCATGAGCGAAGTAGCGTCAATGCTGATGATGGAGCAGGTGAAAAACCTCAGCGCCGAGGACTGTGTCATCGCCCTGATCTCCGGCGGTGGGTCGTCGCTGATGGCCTTACCGCGCCAGGGCATCACGCTTGCGGACAAACAGGCGGTGAATAAAGCACTGCTGAAAAGCGGGGCGACGATTCAGGAGATGAATACCGTTCGTAAGCAGCTCTCCGATATCAAAGGCGGTCGTCTGGCGCTGGCGGCGCTTCCGGCGCGGGTGATTACGCTCATCATCAGCGATGTGCCGGGTGACGATCCGCAGAGCATTGCCTCTGGACCGACGGTAGCCGACACCTCCACCCCGCAAGAAGCCCAGGATATTATTCATCGTTACGGTCTTGAGCTGCCTGAGAACGTGCTGCGTGTATTGAACACGCCGCGTAAGCCCGTTACGCCTGCGGAAATTACTCAGGATGTCAGATTGATCGCAACGCCCTCGGGCGCGTTAGCCGCCGCAGCGTCGGTGGCCGAGAAAATGGGCTACACGCCGCTGATCCTGGGCGATGCGCTGGAAGGCGAAAGCGCGCAGCTGGGGATAATGATGGCCGGGATTGCAAGGTCCATCAAACGGCACGGCGTACCGGTAAAAGGCCCTGCGGTGCTGTTGAGCGGCGGGGAAACCACGGTGACAATAGGCGCTGCCGGCGCAGGACGCGGGGGGCGGAATACGGAGTTTTTACTCTCGCTGGCCTGCGCCTTGAAAGGCGAGGAGGGGGTTTACGCCATCGCGGGCGACAGCGATGGCATAGACGGGACGGAGGATGCTGCAGGGGCAATTGTGACCCCGGAAACCCTTTCGCGCTCAACGCTTGATGCGAAGGCGACGCTCGCGGCGCATGACAGCTACAGCTATTTTGCTTCGAGCGGAGATCTGGTGATCACCGGCCCGACCCTCACCAACGTGAACGATATTCGGGCGGTCATTGTGCTTTAACGTGAAATTAAGCCGGACGGCGGCGGATGTCCGGCTTACGCGATCTCTTCTTATTATCCCGCTATCTCGCCTGCAGTAAAATTTCCATCAGCCCCGGAAAGCGGGCGTCCAGATCCTCTCTTCGTAAAGAGATTAAGTTCTCTCGCCCCTGAGGGCGCTGCCAGATCACGCCGCTGTCGCGCAGCACGCGCCAGTGGTGGGTCATGGTGGACTTCACCACGTCCTCCGGGCGTAGCGCGTTGCAGCTCAGTTCACTGCCGTCGGCCAGCCTGCGGATAATCGAGAGCCGGAGCGGGTTGCCGAGGGCAAACAGCACATTTTCCAGCAGTATTTGTTCAGGTTCCGGGTGGTTTGGGATCATCGTTTTCCTGCGTCTCACGTCAGATTGAGCTATATCAACAATAGGCCAACCGTTAAAAAATAGTTCGATAATACTCGTACAATAAGACTATTATAGCAAACGAACGAATACGCGACCATCCCGGTCGTCACAGACAAGTCAAAAGACTTAAGGAAATATCATGCCCCGACCCATCCCCCTCGAACGTTATCGCAACATCGGTATCTCCGCGCATATCGATGCCGGCAAAACAACCACTACCGAGCGCATCCTGTTTTACACCGGGATGAGCCACAAGCTGGGTGAAGTACACGATGGCGCGGCAACCACCGACTGGATGGCGCAGGAGCAAGAGCGCGGGATCACCATTACTTCCGCGGCCGTAAGCTGCTTCTGGCCGGGTATGGACGGAGGCTTTGAACCGCACCGGATCAACATTATCGACACCCCGGGGCACGTGGATTTCACCATTGAGGTGGAGCGTTCCATGCGCGTGCTTGACGGCGCCGTCATGGTGTATGACTCGGTTGGTGGCGTGCAGCCCCAGTCCGAAACGGTGTGGCGTCAGGCCAACAAATACCACGTCCCGCGCCTCGCGTTCGTTAATAAGATGGACCGTCCGGGCGCGGATTTCTTCCGCGTAGTGCGGATGATGCAGGAGCGCCTGAAGGCCAATCCGGTACCGATTGTGATCCCGGTGGGGGCAGAAGAGCATTTCACCGGCGTGGTGGATCTGATCAAGATGCGCACCATTCTCTGGGACGATGCCACCCAGGGCATGGCGTTTAGCTATGCGCCGGTGCCTGACGATTTGCTCACTACCGCGCAGGAGTGGCGGGAAAAAATGGTTTCCGCGGCGGCTGAAGCCAGCGATGCGCTGATGGATAAGTACCTGGAGACGGGCGATCTCGATGAAGCCGAAATTATTCAGGGGCTGCGTATTCGGACCATTTCCGGCGAGATACAGCCGATGCTGTGCGGCAGCGCGTTCAAAAACAAAGGCGTGCAGCGCATGCTTGACGCGGTTATCGAGCTAATGCCTTCTCCGCTGGACGTTCCCGCTATTGACGGTGTGGATGAGAAAGGGCAGCACGCGGAGCGTCACCCAAGCGATGACGAACCCTTCTCAGCGCTGGCGTTCAAACTGATGAGCGACCCGTACGTCGGGCAGCTGACCTTCATCCGCGTTTACTCTGGCGTGCTGAGAAAAGGCGACGCGGTGTATAACCCGGTAAAAGGGAAAAAAGAGCGCATCGGGCGTATTGTGCTGATGCACGCCAACGATCGTCATGAAGTGGACGAACTGCGCGCGGGGGATATCGCGGCCTGCGTTGGGCTGAAAGATGTCACCACCGGTGACACCCTAACCGACCCGAACGCGGTGATTACGCTCGAACGGATGGAGTTCCCGGACCCGGTGATTTCTCTGGCGATCGAGCCGAAAACCAAGGCCGATCAGGAGAAGATGGGCCTCGCGCTGCAGCGTCTGGCGGCGGAAGATCCGTCGTTCCGTCTGCACACTGACGAAGAGTCCGGCCAGACGATTATCTCCGGAATGGGCGAGCTGCATCTGGAAATTATCGTTGACCGCATGAAGCGCGAGTTTGGTGTCGAGGCGAACATCGGTCGTCCGCAGGTCACCTACCGCGAAACGCTGCGTAAAGCGGTGAAGGATATCGAAGGCAAATTTGTGCGTCAGTCCGGCGGTAAAGGGCAGTACGGCCACGTGGTGCTGAGCCTGGAGCCGACGGAGCCCGGCAGCGGCTTCACGTTTGAAGATGCCACCAAGGGCGGCGTGGTGCCGCGCGAGTACATTCCGTCCGTGGAAAAAGGGCTTCGCGAGGCCATGAACTCGGGCGTGCTGGCGGGCTATCCGGTCGTCGATGTAAAAGCGACCCTGACCTTTGGTTCGTATCACGACGTCGACTCCTCGGAGATGGCCTTCCGCATGGCGGCTATCCTCGGTTTTAAAGAGGGTGCACGCAGAGCGGACCCGGCGATCCTGGAGCCCGTGATGCACGTCGAGGTGGAAACGCCGGAAGAGTACGCCGGAAACATTATGGGCGATCTCTCTTCCCGCCGCGGCATGGTGCAGGGCATGGCCGAGCAGTACGGCAGCCAGATCATTCGCGCCGACGTACCGCTGGCTGAGATGTTTGGCTATGCCACCACGCTGCGCTCGATGTCGCAGGGGCGTGCGACGTACACGATGGAGTTCCATCACTTTGCGGAAGCACCGCGAAATGTGGCGGATGAAATTATTGCTCGGCGCGCGAAGTAGTTAATTAACTGCACATGACAGCCTTTGGGCTGTCATGTGTTTTTTTATTATAATTATCACAGTCAATCCAGCGCCTTCACCATCTTCCCGCTCGTCACAAACGTTCCGGCTCCCAGATGGTGCAGCGTGTTCAGTTTATCCCCATCAAACTGCCATCTTCCGGCCACAAACGCGCGTTCATCGGCAGCCGCACTGACCACTTCACCAAACAGCGTATCGTATTTCTCTGCCGCTGAGGTTACAGGTAATAACCGGCACTCCATCCACGCCAGGCATTTCTCTTCGATCACCGGCAGGCCCAGCTCCGGCCCGTTTACAACCGGTATACCGTAGCAGTTGAATTTATCTTCATCGCGCCCGCTGACGCTGCCCACGGCGTACGTCCAGTTCGCTGCCGCCACCCCCGGAATGACGATGCCAAACGTGCCGCTGCGCTCAATCAGCTCCCGCGACCAGGCGCTTTTATCCACCACGATCGCAATGCGCGGCGGCTCAAACTCGACGGGCATCGACCACGCGGCGGCCATGACGTTACGCCTGCCGATACTCTCATCGCGGCTGGTAATGAGTACCGTCGGGCCATGATTCAGTAAACGGCTGGCATGTTTTAATTCAACAGGGCGAAACGCGCTCATCGTTTTTCCTTTCAATATGTTTTTTGCAGTAAGCGCCTCAAGGATAGCCGAAATCAAGACGCAATATTAACGTCATAATTTCGTCACGCTCGCTCCCTACAGTGGCGGACAGTAAATCCCAAAGAGGATAACAGTATGCTGACCTCCATAACGCTCAAAAGCGTCTCGTACGCTTTTGGGTCGAATACCGTTTTACATCAGATCGATCTGCACATTGAGGCAGGCAGCGTGGTTGCGCTGCTGGGACCATCGGGCTGCGGGAAAAGTACGCTGCTACGGCTGCTGGCAGGGCTAACCCAGCCAGCAGCGGGCGACATTTTCTTCGGCGATCGTCAGGTTGCGAAAGCTGGCTGGTCGCTGCCGCCGGAGGCGCGCGATATCGGCATGGTCTTCCAGGACTATGCGCTCTGGCCGCATATGACGGTGGCGCAGAACGTGGCCTTTCCGCTCAGGATGCGCAATATCCCCCGTCAGGAACGCGACGCGCGCGTTGCTCAGGCGCTCTCCCGCGTAGGGCTGAGCGCGTTTGCCGATCGCAAACCGGCCGGGCTTTCCGGCGGACAACAGCAGCGCGTGGCGCTGGCCCGCGCGATTGTCGCCGAACCCCGGATCCTCCTCTTTGACGAGCCGCTTTCCAACCTCGACAGCGAATTGCGCGAATCGCTGTGTCAGGAGATGGCCACCTTACTGCGCCAGCTCGGAACTACCGCCGTGTATGTGACCCACGACCGCCGGGAGGCTGAAATCCTGGCCGATCGCATCGTGCATTTATCTGCCGGCAGCGTCGCTGCCGATAGTTTGATTTCATCCTCAGGGGAGTTTGCATGAAAGCCACCATGTCCGTGAAAAAAGGAGTTCTGCTCGCAATGGCGTTATCTTCCGTCATGATGTCCAGCGCCCATGCGCTAACGGTGTACACCGCCGGTCCGGGTTCGCTGGCTAAAAATCTGGCAAGCGGATTTGAAAAGAAAACCGGCGTGAAGGTCGATATTTTCCAGGCAACGACCGGGAAGGTGATGGCGCGTCTGGAGGCGGAGCAGGCCAGTCCACAGGCCGATATTTTGATTTCTGCATCATGGGACACCGCCGAAGATTTGCACGCGCGCGGCTGGCTGCTGCCGTATCAGAGCGCGAATGCGGATAAGGTACCCGCCGATCTGAAATCTGCCGATTACGTCGCGCAGGGCGTCTCGGCGCTGGGGATCGTCTGGAACACAAAAAGCGGTACGCCGGAGCCGAAAGAGTGGCAGGATCTGACCACCGACGCGTTTAAAGACAAAGTGACGACGCCTGACCCGGCGCTTTCGGGCGCATCGCTTGATTTGCTGATCGGGTTGCAAAACGGCATGGGTGATAAAGCCTGGGCGCTGTTTGATGCGCTGAAAAAGAACGGCATGGTGGTCAGCGGCCCGAACGCGCAGGCGGTTACGCCGGTGATGCAGGGCGCGAAGGCCGCCGTGTTTGGCGCGGTTGACTACGTCTCCTTTGGCAACATCAATCAGGGTGAATCCCTGAAGGTGATCTTCCCGGCCAGCGGTACGGTGATTGCGCCACGCCCGATGATGATCCTCAAATCGACGCAGCACGCCGACGATGCGAAAGCCTTCATAGATTATGTTTTGTCTCCAGAAGGTCAGGCGATGGTTGCCGATGCCTGGCTTATGCCGGCACGTGAAGACGTCAAAGCCAGGCGCCCGCTGCTTAACGAGCTGAACGTGCTGCCCACAAAAAGCGACGGCGCCAGCGCGCGCAGCGATATCCTCAAGCGCTTCAACGCGATTTTCTCCCTGTAATTCAACCGACGGGGGTAACCCCGTCTTCAGGATTGCCCTGTGAATCAACGAATGTTGTCGGTGATGACGCTGACGCTGCTGGTTGTGCTGGTGGGGTTACCGTTGTCGTTTATCGCGCTGCAGGCGGTGTTTCCGCAGTTCAGCGCGGGAGTTTTAACCGGCGCATTTAGCGGCGTGCAGACGCTCCTTGCTGAACCGCAGCTGCCCACAATGCTCGGCGGCACGCTTCAGGTGGGGATCGGCGTCGCGCTGGTCAGTGCGCTCATCGGTTTTCCCCTCGGCGTCGCGCGCGGCCTGCTGAACCTGCCGCTGCCGCGACTCTGGGACGTGCTGTTTTTGATCCCGTTTCTCACGCCGCCTTATATCGCGGCGCTTTCCTGGATGCTGGTGCTGCAAACCAACGGGTATTTGCAGCAGCTCACCGGTATCAACCTTAACGATCTGCTGTTCAGCAAAACCGGGATCGTGCTGGTGATGGCGTTGAATATTTTTCCGGTAGTCTATTTTGCCGTCTCGCGCAGCCTGCTGGCGAGCGGGCAGCGTCTGGCGCTGGTCGCGCGCGTGCACGGCGCAAGCGCGGGAAGGGCGTTCTGCCATATCACGCTGCCTATGCTGTCGCCGTCGCTGGCCGCGGGGATGCTGCTGGCGTTTACCCTGGCCATTGAGGAGTTCGGCGTGCCCGCCGCGCTCGGTACCCGAGCCGGCGTGCTGATGGTAACGACGGATATCGAAAAGAAGCTGGCCGACTGGCCGGTCGATCTGTCCGGAGCATCCATGCTCTCCGTGGTGCTGGTGGTTATCGCGCTTAGCGCCTGGGCGATACAAAAAAAGCTGACCGGTCATCACGACGTTACCAGCATTACCGGCAAACCTACGGAAAATACGGGCGCGGATGCAGGCGTTTTTACGCTGCCGAGTGTAATGCTGTTAGCTGCAGTGGGCATTCTCACCGCGATCCTGCCCGGAATATCGATGGCGTTATCCGGCGTGCTGGGAACATTATCAGGGGGCGTGACGCTCGAGAACGTGACATTGTCACACTACAGGGCGCTGTTTAGCCAGCAGGGGGATGCACTTTCCGCCCTCGGAACCAGCTTGTCGCTGGCGCTGGCTACTGCTCTTATTACCGGGGCCGTCGGCCTGCTGGCCTCATGGCTGGTGGTGGTGCAGAAAATAAAAGGGCGCGGCGTAATGGATGCGCTGTCGCTGATGCCAGCCGCGCTGCCGGGTATCGTGGTCGGCGTCGGGCTGATCCTGCTCTGGAACCGCGCCTTCTGGCCGATCTCGCCTTACAACACCTGGGTTATTCTGCTGCTTTCCTATTGCTGCCTGCTGCTACCGTGGCCGGTGCGATACGTAGGCAGTGCGCTTCGTCAGCTGGGGGGGAATCTTGAGCCCGCCGCACGCGTCCATGGGGCTTCGGCGTTTCAGGCCTTGCGGTTTATCGTTATGCCGCTGGTGTCGCCCGCGCTGCTGGCGGCGATGCTGATGGTATTCGCGATTGCCTCGCGCGAGCTGGTGACCTCTCTGCTGCTGGCCCCGGCGGGCACCCAGACGGTGTCGGTGTTTATCTGGCGTCAGTTTGAGCAAGGGTCGGTTGGACAGGGTATGGCAATGGCGACGCTGACGCTGCTTACCGGGCTGGTGTTGATGCTAAGCGCCCTTGGCATAATGCAGCGTAACACGCGACATTAAAAAGCACTTTTGCGCATGTGGGCGTGAGAAAATAGTTTATAAACAGGGAATATCACATCAAGGAGCGAATCATGTCCCCATTTCTGAGTGCTTATTTTGCCCGCACGGGCTGGCAACACCCCGTACAGGTGGATATCGACACCCTGCGCGCGCTGCATTTACACCACAACTGCGCGATCCCCTTCGAGAATATTGATGTCGTATTGCCGCGTGAAATTCACCTGGACGATCAAAGCCTGGTGGACAAGCTGGTGGCGTCACGTCGTGGCGGATACTGCTTTGAGCAAAACGGGCTTTTCGAGCGCGTGCTGCGCGAGGTGGGGTTTACGGTGCGCAGCGTGCTGGGTCGCGTGGTTTTGGCCAATCCACCGCAAATGCCGCCGCGCACGCACAGGCTGCTGCTCGTGGAGCTGAACGGAGAGCGCTGGATTGCCGACGTTGGCTTTGGCGGGCAGACGCTGACGGCACCGATTCGCCTGGCTGCCAACGAGGAGCAGGAAACACCGCACGGTCTTTATCGTCTTCTGAGCGAAGGGAACGACTGGGTGCTGCAGTTCCGCCACCACGAACACTGGCAGTCAATGTACCATTTTGACCTTGTGACGCAGTACTTCAACGACTACGTAATGGGGAACTTCTGGTCGGCCCACTGGCCGCAGTCCCATTTCCGTCATCATCTGTTGATGTGTCGCCATCTGCCGGACGGCGGCAAGCTGACGCTGACCAACTTTAACTTTACCCACTGGCTGAACGGTCACGTAGAAGAGCAGATTCATCTGGCCGATGCTGAGGCGCTTTACGCCCTCATGCAGGAACGTTTTGGGCTGGGCGTTGACGACCCGAAACACGGCTTTTCTCTGGCCGAGCTCACGGCCGTCATGGCGGGGTTTGAAACGCATCCGCAGGCGGGAAAATAGGCAATAGTGGACCGTAGGGGCTGATGCCCTCACCCGGGCCCTCTCCCACAGGCAGAGGGGGCAAACATAACAACGGCAACGAAGGTTGCCGTTCTACGTTTACCACGCCACCCGACACACTAGCGGCGCGATCTCACTACCTGGTACCGGCGGGTAAAATACTCAAACGGCGCGCTCCACACGTGTACGAGACGCGTGAACGGGAAGATCAGGAAGATGGTCATTCCCAGCACCAGGTGAAGGCGGAAAATCGGGGCAACGCCGCTTAACATCTCAGACGAGCCGCCTTTGAAGGTCACGATACCCTGCGCCCAGCCGACCAGCTTCATCATCTCGCTTCCGTCGGGATACTGCGCTGAGAAGGGGATCGTAGTAAGCCCCAGGATGCACTGGATCAGCAGAATGCTCATGATAATGATATCGGGCGTGGTGGACGTGGCTCTTACGCGCTGGTTGAACAGGCGGCGGTAGAGCAGCATAGAGCCGCCAACCAGGGTCAGCACGCCGCAGACGCCGCCCGCCATCATGGCCAGCTGCTGTTTCACGGCAACGGGTAAAAACCAGGCGTACATCCAGTGCGGGGTCAGCATCCCGAACAGGTGCCCGAAGAATATCCCCAGGATCCCGATATGAAACAGGTTGGACGCCCAGTTCATCCCGCGCTTGCTCAGCAGCTGGCTGGACGATGCGCGCCAGGTGTACTGGCCGTAGTCATAGCGCAACCAGCTGCCGAGGAAGAAAACGGTCGCGCAGATATAGGGGTAAATGTCATAAAAAAACACGTTGAGGTAGTGCATCATTTTGGGCCTCCGGCGCTGACGTCCACGTACTGCGGCGCGACGTCCTGGCTAAAGCGTCGTTGATATTGCTGCATCGGCGAGGTGTCGCACGCCGTCGCGTTGTCTTCGATAAACTTCACCTGTTCCTCTTCCCAGACGGCGTCAAGCGCCTGACGGGTGTCATCCCGCTTTTCACCTGAAACCTGTTTCGCCACGCTGTCGCTGGTAAGCCGCGTTCCCGCCAGCGTCAGAAGGGCGTCAAAAAGTTGATACTGTGCCACCGCGCGCTGCTTAAGGCGTCCGCCAATCAGCGCCAGGATAGGCGCAACGTTTTGCAGGCCCTCTCGCGCCTCGTCGTCGGTAACGATGCTGAGATACTCAAGGTAAAGCGGCAGATAGTCCGGCAGCTCGCGGCAGTCCAGCTCCAGTCCGGCTTTCTCGTACTGGCTCATCAGATCGACCATCGCCTGTCCGCGATCGCGGGACTCGGCGTGAACGTGCTCAAACAACAGCAGCGAGGTCGCGCGCCCGCGTTCAAATACTTCACACCATTCGGCCTGCTTGTCCAGCAGCGGGGCGCTCAGGTGCTGCTGCGCGAACGGCAGCAGCATCGGCGCGTCCTGTTCAACCAGGGCAAGGGCTTCATCGCGATTTTCCCAGAGCAGTTCATCGGGATACTCAATGAGCAGCGCGATGATTTTAAGGATCTGCATTATTCTCCCTCCCCGTGTTCGCGCACCTCGGTGATGTTGATCGCGTCGATGCGGCTGCTGTTGAAGAGGTTAAATTTGGTGTCGGAGCCGTGGCAGCCGTCGCCAAAGGTAAAGCCGCAGCCGTTTTTCTCCGGGAAGGCGTCGCGCGCCATTTCACGGTGGCTGGTCGGGATCACGAAGCGGTCTTCGTAGTTGGCAATGGCCAGATAGCGATACATCTCCTCAACCTGGGCTTCGGTCAGGCCCACCTCTTCAATAGCGCGGGTGTCGGTCACGCCTTCAACGGTCTGAGAGCGTTTGTAGTGACGCATTGCCATCATGCGCTTAAGGGCACGCAGCACCGGGCCGGTATCGCCCGCGCTGAGCATGTTGGCAAGGTACTGCACCGGAATACGCAGGTTCTCAACGGCCGGAAGCACGCCGTCGCTCATCGGCAGGCCACCCGCGTCGGCGTAGGACTGAATCGGTGACAGCGGCGGAACGTACCAGACCATCGGCAGGGTGCGGTATTCCGGGTGCAGCGGCAGGGCCAGCTTCCAGTCCATCGCCAGTTTATAAACCGGTGAACGCTGGGCGGCATCAATCACGTTCTGCGGAATGCCCTGTTTCACCGCTTCTTCAATTATTGCCGGGTCGTGCGGGTCCAGGAACACGTCGCACTGGCGCTCGTACAGATCGGTTTCTCGCTCGGTGCTCGCCGCTTCTTCAATGCGGTCTGCGTCATAAAGCAGCACGCCGAGATAGCGTATGCGCCCAACGCAGGTTTCGGAGCAGACGGTCGGCTGGCCGGATTCAATACGCGGATAGCAGAAGATGCATTTTTCCGACTTGCCGCTCTTCCAGTTAAAGTAGATTTTCTTGTACGGACAGCCGCTGATGCACAGGCGCCAGCCGCGGCATTTATCCTGGTCGATTAGCACGATGCCGTCCTCTTCGCGCTTGTAAATCGCGCCGCTCGGACAGGTCGCGGCACAGCTCGGGTTCAGACAGTGCTCGCACAGGCGCGGCAGGTACATCATGAAGGTGTTTTCGAACTGGCCGTACATCTCTTTCTGGATCTTCTGGAAGTTGCGGTCGCGGGCGCGCTTTTCGAACTCGCCGCCCAGCAGCTCCTCCCAGTTTGGCCCCCAGACGATTTTGTCCATCCGTTTGCCGTCAATGAGCGAGCGGGGCCGGGCGGTAGGCAGATGATCGCCTTCCGGCGCGCGGTGCAGATCCTGATAGTCAAAGGTGAAAGGTTCATAGTAATCGTCAATTTGCGGCATGACGGGGTTAGCAAAAATCTTCGACAGTACGCCGAGCCTGCTGCCAAGACGCGGAGTGAGTTTGCCGTGAATGCCGCGGATCCAGCCGCCTTGCCACTCGTCCTGATCTTCCCAGTTTTTCGGGTAGCCGATCCCCGGCTTGGTTTCGACGTTGTTAAACCACGCATATTCCATGCCTTCGCGCCCGGTCCAGACGTTCTTACAGGTGACCGAGCAGGTGTGACACCCAATGCATTTATCGAGATTAAGTACCATGCCAACCTGTGAGCGTATTTTCATTTTTTCGCCTCCTGTACCTGATCCCGACCTTCGCCATCCAGCCAGTTAATGTTTTTCATTTTGCGGATCATGATGAACTCGTCGCGGTTGGAGCCGACGGTGCCGTAATAGTTGAAGCTGTACGCCAGCTGCGCGTAGCCGCCAATCATGTGCGTGGGTTTAGGGCAGATGCGCGTCACCGAGTTGTGGATCCCGCCGCGCCGTCCCGTTACCTCTGAACCCGGGATATTCAGGATGCGCTCCTGGGCGTGATACATCATGGTCATGCCCGGCGGCACGCGCTGGCTGACCACCGCGCGGGCGGTGAGGGCGCCGTTGGCGTTGAAGGCTTCGATCCAGTCGTTATCTTCGATGTCTAATTCACGCGCGTCGGTCTCGCTGATCCAGACGATCGGCCCGCCGCGCGACAGCGTCTGCATCAGCAGGTTTTCGCTGTAGGTGGAGTGGATGCCCCACTTCTGGTGCGGCGTCAGGAAGTTCAGCGCTTTCTCCGGGAAGCCGTTCGGCGGGATCTCGCGCATATGGGTAACGCTGCGGGTATCAATCGGCGGACGGTAGGCCACCAGACTCTCCCCGAAGGCGCGCATCCAGGCGTGGTCCTGATACAGCTGCTGACGACCGGAAAGGGTGCGCCACGGGATCAGCTCGTGCACGTTGGTGTAGCCCGCGTTATAGGAGACGTGCTCGCTCTCAAGACCGGACCACGTCGGGCTGGAGATGATTTTGCGCGGCTGCGCCTGGATATCGCGGAAGCGGATTTTCTCATCTTCTTTGTTCAGCGCTAAATGGGTATGGTCGCGTCCGGTAAGCTGTCCAAGCGCTTCCCAGGCCTTCACCGCCACCTGGCCGTTGGTTTCTGGCGCGAGGGCGAGGATCACCTCGGAGGCGTCAATTGCGGTTTCAATGCGCGGGCGGCCCTTGGCCGGGCCGTCGAGCTTGACGTAGTTCAGCTTGCCGAGGAAATCGACCTCGTTCTGCGTATTCCACGAAATGCCTTTCCCGCCGTTGCCGAGTTTGTCCAGCAGCGGGCCGAGCGAGGTAAAGCGCTCGTAGGTTTCGGGATAGTTACGTTCAACGACGGCAATGCTCGGGGCGGTTTTTCCAGGGAGGAGGTCACACTCGCCCTTGCGCCAGTCCTGAATATCAAACGGCTGAGACAGTTCTGCCGGGGAGTCGTGCTGCAGCGGCTGCAGCACCACGTCGGTTTCGGTACCCAGATGGCCGATGCAGATCTCGGAGAATACTTTGGCGAGGCCCTTGTAGATCTCCCAGTCGCTGCGCGATTCCCACGCCGGATCGACGGCGGCGGAGAGCGGGTGAATAAACGGATGCATATCCGAGGTATTCATGTCGTCTTTTTCGTACCAGGTGGCGGTCGGCAGCACAATATCCGAGAACAGGCAGGTGCTGGACATGCGGAAGTCGAGCGTCACCAGCAGATCGAGCTTGCCTTCGATGGCTTTCGTTTGCCACTCCACTTCTTCAGGCTTGACGTCATCGGTCGAGCCCAAATCTTCACCCTGAATACCGCTCTCGGTGCCGAGCAGGTATTTCAGCATGTACTCATGGCCTTTCCCGGACGAGCCGAGCAGGTTAGAGCGCCACACGAACAGGTTACGCGGGTGGTTTTTACCGTTGTCAGGCTGTTCGCAGGCGAAGCGGATATCGCCCGATTTCAATGCCTGAACGGTGTAGTCCTGCGGGGTCATGCCTGCTGCTTCGGCGCGCGCCTTCACGTGCAGCGGGTTAAGGTTGAGCTGCGGGGCAGACGGCAGCCAGCCCATGCGCTCGGCGCGGACGTTGAAGTCGATCAGGTGGCCGGTGAATTTCGAGGCGTCCGCTAGCGGAGAAAGCAGCTCCTGCGCGGTCAGCTTTTCATAGCGCCACTGGCTGGCGTGGTTATAGAAGTACGAGGTGCTGTTCATCTGGCGCGGCGGACGGTTCCAGTCCAGCGCGAAGGCCAGCGGCAGCCACCCGGTCTGCGGGCGCAGCTTTTCCTGACCGACGTAGTGCGACCAGCCGCCGCCGCTCTGCCCGACGCAGCCGCAGAAGACCAGCATGTTGATCATGCCGCGGTAGTTCATGTCCATGTGGTACCAGTGGTTCACACCGGCACCGAGGATGATCATCGAACGGCCGTGGGTTTTGTGCGCCGTGTCGGCAAACTCGCGGGCGATTTTTTCAATCAGATAAGCAGGTACGCCGGTGATTTGCTCGCCCCAGGCCGGGGTATAGGCCTTAATTTCTGCGTAGCTGCCCGCCGCGTTGCTGTCTTCCAGACCGCGATCCAGGCCGTAGTTTGCCAGCACAAGATCGTACACGCTGACAACGCGTCTCTGGCTGCCGTCGGCGAGCGTCAGGGTTTTGCTCGGCACCCGGCGCGTGAGTACCGGCTCCTGCTTCACGCTGCGGAAGTGCGGGTTTTCATTGCCGCCAAAGTAGGGGAAGGCGACATCCGCCACGCTGTCGTGGGTGATCAGCAGGGAGAGGGTCAGCTCGGTTTCCTGGCCTGCGGCCAGCGACTCGAGGTTCCATTTGCCTTTTTCTCCCCACCGGAAGCCAATCGAGCCGTTCGGCACCACCAGATTACCGGCTACGTCGAAAGCGATGGTTTTCCACTCCGGGTTATTGGCCTCGCCGAGGCCGTCGGCCAGGTCGGAGGCGCGCAGCATACGCCCCGGCACCACGCGACCGTCCTCCTGCTCGTCCAGCAGCACCAGCATCGGCATGTCGGTGTAGCGGCGGCAGTAGTTGAGGAAGTAGTCGCTCGGGTTATCGAGGTGGAACTCTTTGAGGATCACGTGGCCCATCGCCATCGCCAGCGCGCTGTCGGTGCCCTGTTTTGGCGCCAGCCACTGGTCGCTCAGCTTGGCGACCTCAGAGAAGTCCGGCGTGATGGCAACGGTCTTGGTGCCCTTGTAGCGAACCTCGGTGAAAAAGTGGGCGTCCGGCGTGCGCGTCTGCGGCACGTTTGAGCCCCAGGCGATGATATAGCTGGAGTTGTACCAGTCGGCGGACTCCGGAACGTCGGTCTGCTCGCCCCAGGTCATCGGCGACGCGGGCGGGAGGTCGCAGTACCAGTCATAGAAGCTCAGGCAGGTGCCCCCGAGCAGGGAGAGGTAGCGCGTACCGGCGGCGTAGGAGACCATCGACATCGCCGGGATCGGCGAGAAGCCGGCCACGCGATCCGGGCCGTAGTTTTTGATGGTCCAGACGTTAGCGGCGGCAATTAGCTGGTTCAGCTCTTTCCAGCTTGAGCGGATGAAACCGCCGCGGCCGCGCGCCTGCTTGTAGCTTTGCGTTTTTTGCGGATCGCTCTGAATCGCATCCCAGGCCAGTACGGGATCGTTATGCTGTGCCAGCGCCTCGCGCCAGAGTTCAATCAGCCTGCGGCGCACCAGCGGGTATTTGAGACGGTTGGCGCTGTAAAGATACCACGAGTAGCTTGCGCCACGCGGGCAGCCGCGCGGCTCGTGGTTGGGCAGGTCAGGGCGGGTGCGCGGGTAGTCGGTCTGCTGGGTTTCCCAGGTGACCAGCCCGTTCTTGACATAAATTTTCCAGCTGCAGGAGCCGGTACAGTTAACGCCATGGGTGGATCGCACAATTTTGTCAAACTGCCAGCGCTGGCGATAACTGTCTTCCCAGTCACGGTTGGTGTTGTACACCTGCCCGTGCCCGTTGGCGAAGCTGTCGCCTTTGGTTTTGAAATAACGAAAGCGGTCCAACAGTTTACTCATGACATTTCTCCTGCTTCGAGAGCATAGCCGGAGGGGGCTGCATTACGCTCCGGCGGTAATGTAGTTATTATTTTTTTGCGGATTTGCGGCCATACACCAGCCAGGTCACGAACACACAGACGATGTAAAACACGAGGAAGATTTTCATGGCGCCGACCGGCGAACCTGTCATGGCCAGCGAGGTGCCAAAGGCTTTCGGAATGAAGAACCCGCCGACGGCACCAATAGCCGAGATAAAGCCCAGCGCTGCGGCCGTCTCGGTCACCGCTTCGTGCTGCGCCTGCTCGTCGGTGCCACCCTGCTGCTTCACGCGGGCGATCGTGATTTGGCGGAAGATAACGGCGATCATCTGGAAGGTTGAGCCGCTGCCTAACCCGGCGGTGAGAAACAGCCCCATAAAGACCAGATAGAAGGCGATAAAGCTGCCGGAACCGGAGCCCGGCAGCGTCAGGAAAATCAGGGCGCTGAACGCGGCCATAAAGACGAAGTTAATCAGCGTCACGCGCACGCCGCCGAGCCTGTCGGAGATCATCCCCCCGGCCGAACGCGCCAGCGCGCCAATCAACGGCCCGAAGAAGGCGAGGTGGAGGATATTCACGTCAGGAAACTGGGTTTTCGACAGCATGGCAAAGCCGGCAGAAAAGCCGATAAACGAGCCGAAGGTGGCGAGATAGAGCAGGCTCAGGAGCCAAAGGTGAAAACGCTTCAGAACCGGAAGCTGGCTGGCAATGGACGCCTTAGAGCTGGCGATATCGTTCATGCCAAAGAACGCGGCAACGGTTGCCAACAGCAGGAGAGGCGCCCAGATCCAGGCCGCGTTGGCCAGCCACAGGGTTGAGCCGTCATCCTGCGGGACGCCGTGCACGCCGAGGAAGCTGAACATGGGCAGGAAAATCACCAGCGGCGCGACCATCTGCATGACGCTGACGCCCAGGTTACCGAGCCCGCCGTTAATGCCCAGCGCGCTGCCCTGTTTAGATTTCGGGAAGAAGAAGCTGATGTTGCCCATGCTTGAGGCAAAGTTGGCGCCCGCAAAGCCGCAGAGCAACGCGATCGTAATAAACACCCAGTACGGCGTCGCGGTGTTCTGAATGGCGATCCCCAGCCAGACGCAGGGAATAATCAGGATCACGGTGCTTAATACCGTCCAGTAGCGCCCGCCAAATATCGGCACCATGAAGGAGTAGGGGACGCGTAAAATAGCGCCTGACAGAGAGGGTAATGCCGTTAGCATAAATAGCCGATCGGTGGTGAAATTAAATCCCACCTTATTTAGATTCACCGCAACGGCACTAAATAACATCCATACGCAGAAGGCTAACAGCAGACAAGCAACCGAAATCCAAAGGTTTCTTCGTGCAATATGTTTCCCTTTATTCTCCCAGAATTGTGCGTTTTCCGGTTTCCAGTTACTCAACAGATAATGATTATTCTTCTCACTTTGTTGTGACATATCGCCCTCGTACTTGCCTGAAAGAAGGAAAAAAGACAAATAAAACAGCCAGATGTCTAGCTGTCTGGGTGTGGAAATTATTGGATGTTTTGGGATGCTTCAGAAAGGATAGATAAAAAAGCGAACCCCTGAGATTGGAATGGGTATAAGGGATCGCTTTATGTGTTACTAATTGTAACTATGTTCGAGAATTAATACTCCAAGAGGAGTATTAAAACAATTCAAGGCCGATAAGTTTATCCAGATGCTTATTAAATGCCGCATCGTCCATGTCCGGCATATTTAAAACGTAAATACCGTCGAGGCCGCATACCAGCCCAATTAAGCGCCAGGCGATATTTTCTGCCCGGTCGGTAAGGGTAAATACGCCAGCCTTGTGTCCTGCGTGGATAATGGCGACCGTCTCCTGATGCCACATTTCCATCGTCAGAACGTATGCGCCCTTCATTTCAGGATCGCGGCTGGCGAGGATCTGCGCTTCTCGCCACAGGCGGATGTAGGGTTCTAAACCGCCCTCATCGCTGCCGAGCATCGCGTGCAGACGCTCGCGCCAGGTGGCGTTTTCGCCCACCACCTCGGCATCCAGTAACTCGCGGATGATGCGAATGAAGGCCAGTGATTTTAGCTCGCCGCCGGAGGCGAAATGGTGGTGGACCTGCCCGGTTGCGACGCCGGCTTCGGCGGCAATGCGCCGAACCGTCATTCCCGACAGCCCTTCGGCCAGCGCCACGCGCATGGCGGCCTGTAAGATCTCTTCCCGCCGCTCGTCCTTGCTCAGATAACGCATTTTCACTCACTCTCAATGGGGACGAAACGAGTGTAACAAAGAGCTGGACAAGTGTTCAACTTTACGTAGGATCGCGTCCTGGACATGTGTCCAGGTTTTGAGTGAAAAGGAAATTTATGTTTCGTCAGTGGTTAGCGTTAGTGATTATCGTGCTGGTCTATATTCCGGTGGCGATTGACGCGACGGTGCTGCACGTGGCTGCGCCGACTTTGAGCATGACGCTGGGTGCCAGCGGCAACGAATTGCTGTGGATCATCGATATTTACTCGCTGGTGATGGCGGGGATGGTTTTGCCGATGGGCGCCCTGGGCGACCGCATCGGCTTTAAGCGCCTGCTGATGATTGGCAGCACTTTATTTGGCCTGTCGTCGCTGGCGGCGGCCTTTGCCTCGTCTGCGGGCTGGCTGATTGCCGCGCGCGCGTCGCTGGCAATCGGTGCAGCGATGATTATTCCCGCCACGCTGGCGGGGATCCGCACGCTGTTTGTCGACGTGCGGGATCGCAATATTGCGCTCGGCGTGTGGGCGGCGGTGGGATCCGGCGGGGCGGCGTTTGGTCCTTTGATTGGCGGCATGCTGCTTGAGCACTTCTACTGGGGCTCGGTGTTTTTAATCAACGTGCCGATCGTGCTGGTGGTGGTAACACTTGCCGCGCGCTTCGTACCCGCCCAGCAGGGACGGCCTGAACAGCCGCTCAATATAAGCCACGCGATCATGCTGATTGTGGCAATTCTGCTGCTGGTTTACAGCGCGAAAACGGCGCTGAAAGGCGCACTGTCGCCGTGGCTGGTGGCCGGTACGCTGCTCACCGGGGCGGTACTGCTGTTTGTCTTTGTGCGCATTCAGCTACGCGCCCGTGTGCCGATGATCGACATGCGTTTGTTCTGTCATCGCATCATTCTCAGCGGCGTGGTGATGGCGATGACGGCCATGATTGCGCTGGTGGGCTTTGAGCTGCTGATGGCGCAGGAGCTGCAGTTTGTCCACGGCTTTACGCCGTTTGAGGCCGGCATGTTTATGCTGCCGTTGATGGTCGCCAGCGGGTTCAGCGGGCCGATTGCCGGCGTGCTGGTCGGGCGTCTCGGCCTGCGGATTGTGGCGGCGGGCGGCATGGGGCTAAGCGCGGTGAGCTTTATCGGCCTTTCGATGCTTGATTTCAGCAGCCAGCAGCTGCTGGCATCGGCCCTGATGGTGCTGCTCGGCTTTAGCGCCGCCAGCGCGCTGTTGGCCTCCACGTCAGCCATTATGGCCGCTGCACCGAAGGAAAAAGCGGCCGCCGCCGGGGCGATTGAAACCATGTCCTATGAGCTGGGCGCCGGTCTGGGGATCGCGATTTTCGGCCTGCTGTTGACCCGCAGCTTCTCGGCGTCAATTGAACTGCCGCAGGGGCTGAACGCGTCGCTAGTCGATAAAGCCTCGTCATCGATTGGTGAGGCGGTCAAGGTCGCGCAGGATCTCACGCCTTCGCTTGCAGAGTCGGTGATTGAGGCGGCGAAAGCGGCGTTTATCACCTCCCACAGCGTCGCGCTCGGCAGCGCTGGCGCGATGCTGCTGATGCTGGCGGTGGGGATTTGGTTTAGCCTGGCGAAGGTGCCAAAACAGTAAAACACGCCTGCTGGCGTTCCCTCTCCCAGTGGGAGAGGGGTAGTGAAAGTAGGCCGGGTAAGGCGAAGCCGCCACCCGGCTTATTTTTCCTGCGCCGCAGCCAGCACGCTGTGCAACAGCACGTTGGCTCCTTTCTCTGACCACTCCGGCAGGATCCTTTCCTCTTCGTTATGGCTGATGCCCTTCACGCAGGGGATAAAGATCATGCTGGCCGGGGCAATTTTGCTGACATAGCAGGTATCGTGCCCCGCGCCGGAGACCATCGGCTTCGACGAATAGCCCAGTTCCGCAACGGCTTTTTCGCTACGCGCCAGGCACTCGGTGTTAAAGGCAATCGGCGCGTAGTCGAAAATACGCTCGACGCCTGCCGTCACGCCTCGTGCGGCAAGGCTCTGTGCAGCCTCCTGCAGCGCCGCCTCCATCGCTTCGAGCGCGCTCTGCTCAGGATGACGAAACTCCACGCTGCACACCACCTGCGAGGGTACGACGTTGCGCGAATTCGGCGTCACGTGCGCCATGCCGATGGTCGCGCGTCCGTCCGGCGCATGCTGATAGCCTATCTCTTCTACTTTCAGCGCCAGCTCCGCAAACGCCGTTAGCGCATCGCGACGGCTGTGCATCGGGGTTGTGCCCGCATGGGCAGCAAAACCGTCCAGCGTAATCGTAAACCAGCGCTGGCCCATTGCCGCCCGCACCAGCCCGATATCAATGGCTTCATCCTCCAGAATTGGCCCTTGCTCAATATGCAGCTCGTAGCAGGCGTGTACCGGAAAAGCGCGGGCGGGCTGTTCACCGCGGTAACCTATGGCCTCAAGGGCGTCGCGAACCGTGACGCGCTTGCTGTCCATTCTGGCGTAGGCAAACTCCTCGGTAAGCTGACCCGCCCAGACTCCGGACGCGAGCATGGCCGGCGCAAAGCGCGCGCCTTCTTCGTTGGTCCAGTTCACCAGCACGATATCGCGCTCGGTTTCAACCCGGTTGTCGTTGAGCGTGCGCAGCAGCTCCAGCCCGGCCAGCACGCCGTAAATGCCGTCGTAGTTGCCGCCGAGCGGCTGGGAGTCCACGTGCGAGCCGGTCATCACCGGTGCAAGATCCGAATGCAACCCCGCGCGGCGGATAAACATATTGCCCATGCTGTCCACATCGCAGGTGAAACCGGCCTCCAGCGCCCAGTCGCGCAGCAGGTCACGCGCAATGCGATCCTCCTCGCTCAGCGCCAGACGGGTAACGCCGCCGGCGGGCGTGCCGCCGATTTGCGCCATCATCGCAAGCGTCGTCCAAAGACGTTCTGAGTTTACGCGGATCATGCCGTGTCCTTTTTGCTGCGGTAGCGGAAGTCGCAGCAGGATCCGCCCTGCATGATGGTGGTGGTGCGGGTCAACTCAACGTCCGGCGCGTAGCCGACGATAAACTTCTCATCGCGCGCGCAGGAAAGAAGGTGGCCGATCTCACCCAGCCCCATCTCGTGGTACATCTCGGCGTAGCGGCAGCGGGTCACGTTGTAGTTGTACTGCTGGTCGTCCGCGTCGATCACCTTCACGTCCAGAGCGTTATCTTTCTCCCACAGGTACTGCAGGGCGATAAAGCTTTTCACGTCTGCGCCATCCGGTTCTTTGCTGGCAAATTCTTTGCCTGCGTTAATTGCGGCCTGCTCAATGGCCTCGCCAATTACCGCCTGGGCGCGGGTTTTCCCTATCTCGCGCACCAGGATTTCATAAATTGGCTTGATAATTTCTGCTTCAATTTTGCGGCGGGCGAGAATGCCCAGCTCGTTATTATCACTCATCACATTGCCTCACTGCGTTACTTAGCGTTTGCGCCGCCCAGCACGGTCTGCGGCTGCCATTTGCCCTCCACGACCTTATAGACGGTGAAGGACGGCGATTTCAGGTTGCCTTCTTTATCAAACGCGATTTGTCCGGTCACGCCCGAGTAGCTGATGGCGCGAAGGGCAGGCAGATACTCAGAAGGATCGACGGAGTCTGCTTTTTCCATTGCAGCCACAAGCACGCGGGTGGCGTCATAGGCGAACGGGGCGTGCAGTTCAATATGCGTGTGGTAGCGGGACTGGTACGCCTGCTCAAACGCTTTGCCGCCAGGCATCTGGTCAACCGGCAGGCCCGGCTCAAGGGCGACAACGCCTTCACCTTCCTTCTGCGCCAGCTGCAGGAACGTCTGGCTGACAAAACCGCCTGCGCCCATCAGGGTCGCGTTCATGCCCAGCTGTTTGATACGGCGCGCGAGCGGCGCGGCCTGGCTGTCAACGCCGCCGAAAAAGATCAGGTCGGCATTTTTACTGCGAATGGCGGTCAGCACGGCGCTGAAGTCCACGGTTTTGTCGTCGACGTACTGACGGTCAACAATCTTCACGCCCTGGGCGTCCAGCGATTTAATAAATTCGTCCGCCAGACCCTGACCGAAAGCGGTACGGTCGTCGATCACCGCAATGCGCTTCGCTTTCAGGGTATTGACCGCGTACTGGCCGGCAAACTGGCCGCCGTCGTCGTCGTGGCCCATCACGCGGAAGCTGGTGTCAAAACCCTGTCGGGTATAGGCGTGACCGGTCGCCACCGGTGCGACCTGCGCGATGCCCGCATCGTGATACACCCGCGCCGCCGGGATGCTGGTGCCGGTGTTCCAGTGGCCGACTACGCCCGCCACGCCGCTGTCCACCAGACGCTGAGCGACGGCAACGGCGGTACGCGGGTCAGACTGATCGTCTTCGGACTGCAGCCTGAAGGTCACCGCTTTGCCGCCGATGGTCGGGTGCTGCTTGTTGATGTCGTCAATGGCCAGCTGCGCGCCGTTCTCCAGATCTTTACCAATACGGGCAGACGGGCCGGTGAGAGGGCCCGCCAGGCCGATGGTCACGGTTTCGCTGTCGGCTGCCCCTGCGCCCGCGGTGGCAAACCCGCCGAGAAGAATTGCGGCGCTGAGCGCACTCATTTTTACTGTTTTCATTATTGTTCCCTGGTGTTGGTTGGTGTTGGTTGGTGTTGTTAAACGGGCATTTCGCCCAAATAAATCTGCGCTATCTGGTCGTCTTCCAGCATCGCTTTCGATCCGCCGTGATGGATAATGCTGCCGCTGTCCATCACCCAGGCGCTGTCGGTTACCTCCAGCGCGAGCCTGGCGTTTTGCTCGATAAGCAGCAGGGCGACGCCGCGCGCGCGCAGTCCGGCGATAACGGCAAAAATATTCTCGACCATCTTCGGGGCAAGCCCCATCGACGGCTCGTCGAGGATCAGCAGGCGCGGGCGGCTGAGCAGCGCGCGGTTGAGCGCCAGCAGCTGTTGCTCGCCGCCGGAAAGCAGCCCGGCAAGCTGATGCTGGCGCTCCCCCAGGCGTGGGAAGCGCTCAAAAATCTCATTCATCTCTTGCCTGACGGTGACAGTGTCACGCCTGAGCCAGGCGCCCATCTGCAGGTTTTCCAGCACCGTCATGCGGGCGAAAATGCCGCGGCCCTCCGGGACCATCACCAGCCCGTCGCGCAGGAGCGCTTCTGGCCGGTGCTTGCGGACGTTTTTGCCGTTGAATGCAATGGTGCCGCTAAAGCTTTCGAGCCCGGTAATGGCGCGTACGGTTGAGCTTTTTCCCGCGCCGTTAGCGCCAATCAGCGTGGCCTGTTCGCCCTCATGCAGGGTAAAGGAAACGTCGCGGACCGCCTGAATGCCGCCGTAATGCACGTCCAGACGTTCGACTTTCAGTAATTCAGACATGGGCGTTGCCTCCAAGCCAGGCGGCGATAACGGCAGGATCGCGGCGCACGTTCTCCGGCGTGCCGCTGGCGAGCGTTTTGCCATAGTCAAGCACCGTCAGCCGGTCACAAATCCCCATCACCAGCTTCACGTCGTGTTCAATCATCAGCAGGGTTTTTCCGTCATCGCGGATGCGGATGAGCAGCTCCCCCAGCGCCATTTTTTCCGCCGCGTTCATCCCGGCGGCGGGTTCGTCCAGCGCCAGCAGAAGCGGGTCCGTTGCCAGCGCGCGGGCGATTTCGAGACGGCGCTGATGGCCGTACGCCAGGTCGCAGGCGCGGTAGTGAGCAAACTTCGCGATGCCGGTGTACTCCAGCCAGCGCCAGGCCTGCTCGCGGGTGTTGGCTTCTTCCTCGCGAGCGCGCTTATGGCGGGTAAGCGCCGCCCACAGGCCGTTGCGGGTGCGCACGTGTCGGCCAACCATCACGTTTTCCAGCACGGACATTTCGTTAAAGAGACGCACGTTCTGGAAGGTACGCGCGATCCCGGCGGCGGTAACTTTCTCTATCTGCGTCGGAAAATAGGGCCTGTCGGCAATCGAAAACTCACCGCTGTCCGCCGGATAAAGCCCGGTAATTAGGTTAAAGCAGGTCGTTTTTCCCGCCCCGTTGGGTCCGATCAGCCCGTAGATTTCACCCTGATTAATCGAGAGTGAAACGTTGTCCACGGCGGTCAGGCCGCCGAAGCGCTTGGACATATTGCGTACGGTTAACAGGCTCATGCTTTTCCCTCCTTGTGGCGAACCGGCCAGATACCTGACGGGCGAACCAGCATGACCAGGACCAGCGCCAGGCCGTAGAACAGCTGGCGTAAAATTTCCGGATCGATCAGCACCGTGCCGAACAGCGCCTGCTGGACGGGCGCGGCCTGGCTGCGCAGCAGTTCCGGCAGGGCGGTAAGCAGGACCGCGCCGAGTATCACGCCGGGAATGTGCCCCATGCCGCCCAGCACTACCATCGCCAGTACGGCAATGGATTCCTGCAGCGTAAAGGATTCCGGTGAGACAAAGCCCTGAAACGCGCCAAACAGCGCACCCGCTACGCCGCCAAAAGAGGCGCCCATGGCGAAGGCCAGCAGCTTGTAGTTGCGCACGTTGATGCCCATCGCCCGGGCGACGTCTTCATCCTCGCGGATGGCGTGCCAGGCGCGACCAATGCGCGAATGCTGCAGGCGCAGGCAAACGAAGATAATGGCCACGATGAACAGCATCAGCAGGTAATACCACAGCCAAAGGGCAGGCACTTTAACGCCGAACCAGTGATAAACGCCGCTGAACTTCAGGCCGAACAGGTTCAGGGTATCGACGCCGGTAATACCTTTCGCACCGTTTGTGATGTTTACCGGGCGGTCAAGGTTGCGCATCAGGATGCGGATAATTTCACCAAAGCCCAGGGTGACGATCGCCAGATAATCGCCGCGCAGCTTCAGCGTCGGCGCGCCGAGTACAATGCCGCATACGGCAGCGACCAGCGCGGCCAGCGGAATAATCAACAGGTACGAGGTATGCAGGCCGTTCGGGAACCAGGCGGCAAGGGCGGGAAAGACCTCAAGCAGGTGCGGGGAGGCCATCAGCGCCGCGAGGTAAGCGCCAACGGCGTAAAAGGCGATAAAGCCCATATCCAGCAGGCCGGTGTAGCCGACGACAATGTTCAGCCCCAGCGCCAGCATGATGTAGAGCAGGGCGAAGTCAATCACGCGTACCCAGTAGTTGCCGCCAAGCTGTGTGGCAACGATCGGGGCAATAAGCAGCGCGAGGCAGAACAGCGTCATGCCTGACCAGAATTTGCGCGTTGTGGCCGTAGCCTGTAGTTGTGCGGTTGTCATAGTATCCCTTACGCCCTGTGCGCCACGCGCTCGCCCAGCAGGCCTGCCGGACGGAAGACCAGCACCAGAATCAGCACGATAAACGCAAAGACGTCCTGATAGTTACTGCCGAAGACGCCGTTGGTCAGTTCGCCGAGATAGCCCGCGCCCAGCGCCTCAATAAGGCCCAGCAGGATCCCGCCAATCATCGCGCCGCGAATGTTGCCAATCCCGCCCAGCACGGCGGCGGTGAAGGCTTTAATTCCCGGCAGGAAGCCCATCGAGAAGCTGGCGTTGCCGTAGTTGCTCGCCATCATCACGCCTGCCAGCGCGGCAAAGACGCCGCCGATGGCAAAAGTGAGGGTAATGATGGCGTTCGGGTTCACGCCCATCAGGGTGGCGACGCGCGGGTTTTCCGCTACGGCGCGCATGCCGCGGCCAAGGCGGGTATATTCCACCAGAAGCCACAGCCCGCTCATCACGGCCAGCGCCAGCACCACGGTAACGATGCCGGTCACGGTCACGATGGCGGGGGGATGCATTTCACTTCCCGACGTCACGGCAATTGGGTCCATGGGGAGGATCTGCGGGAACATCAGCGGATTGCGCGTCCAGACGATCATCGCTACGGTTTGCAGCAGTACCGAAACGCCAATCCCGGAGATCAGCGGCGCCAGGCGCGGGGCGTTACGCAGGCGGCGGTAGGCAAAACGTTCAACCGCCATCGCCAGCAGGGCGCAAACGGCCATGGCAATCAGTAACGCAAAGCCAAGCTGCAGCAGCAGCGGCATGTGCGGAAAAGCGCTGTTCAGGGCGTTAATGGCCGAGAGCGTTGTGAGCGCGCCAACCATCAGAATATCGCCATGAGCAAAGTTAATAATGCGCAAAATGCCATACACCATGGTATAGCCCAGCGCGATCAGCGCGTAGATGCTTCCCAGCATCACACCGTTGATCAGTTGTTGTATGAGTGTGTCCAACGTAAGTACCCGACAAATTACTTTTGCAGTGGCTACCATCCAATAAATGAATAAAATTGTAAAATACACATATATTATTTCTTATGATAAACCGGTATTGTTATATCTTGATGATTTATATAAATATATTAATTAGCCGCCACAGGGCAAAAACCCTAAAGAAATCAATATATGAATAAAACAGAACAATTGACGAGCCTGCCGGCCTTTGCTGAAAGCCGCCTGGCAAACGATCCGCCGCTGCGGGCGGTGCGCGCTTTCGAAGCCATCGCCCGTCTGGGCAGCGTGACGCTGGCGGCCCAGGAGCTGGATATTTCTCCCTCCGCCGTGAGCCATCAGCTCAAGGTGCTTGAGGGGTATCTGCAAATGCCGCTGACGGCGCGGCAGGGAAGGAAGCTGGTGCTGAGCCAGCAGGGGCGTGACTACTATCGTTCCATTCGCGCCGCCTTTAACGTTCTGCGTCAGGCGACGGAGCACCTGGTGGAGCAGGCGCAAACGCGGCAGGTGACCATCAGCCTGATCCCGCTCTTTGGTATGGGGTGGTTTATTCCACGTCTGCCCGCCTTTATGCGCGCCAACCCGCAGACGGAAATCAACGTCGTTTATGCCAACCACCGTAACTACCTGAGCGATGCGTCAGATATGTCGATTCGCTTCGGCAACGGCCAGTGGGCGGGATATCAGAGCGAAAAGCTGATCTCCGGACAGATGGTGCCCGTGTGCAGCCGCGCGTTTTTGCGCGTTCACGGCCATATCGATACGCCAGAGCAGCTGCTGCAAATGCCGCTGCTGCATGACGAGGAGCGTTCGACCTGGCAGCAGTGGTTTACGCAGCAGGGGGTGAAGCGGCCCGTACGCCGAAGCGGGCCCATGTTTGAGGATGGGCTGCTGACGCTGGCCGGCGTTCAGGCGGGTCTGGGCTGCGCGCTGATGCGTGAACCGCTGATCGCGCCTTACCTTGAGAGCGGGGAGCTGGTGAAAATTTTCGATTTACCCATCGACGACGGACGTGATTACCATCTCTGCGTACGCGCGGACTCGGACATGACCGAGGACGGTAAGCTGCTGCAAAACTGGCTGCGGCGTGCCGCCGGCAGCGAGCAGCCTACTGCGTGAGCAGGCAATGATTTTCCAGCGCCTCAATTTCCGTCCCGCTGTAGCGCGCGTACTGCCCGGTGAGGCCAAAGAATGCAGGCTGAGTTTCGGTATAGATTTCTGCGGCTAGTACCAGACGGCGTCGCTCGTCTTCGCTCATCTCCAGCAATGTCCAGGGGATGAAGTAACGTTCCGTTGAGGTCAGTTTGAACCACAGCGGGCAGCCGCAGCCGGGGCAGAACCCGCGTTCGCCGCGTGCAGACGAAGAGAAATGAGAGGGGGCTATAGAGTCTTGTTCAACTAGCGGCTGGCCCTGCGCCTCAAGGTACATGGCAATACCACCCGACCACTTCTGGCACTGCGTGCAATGACACGCATAAACATCGAAATTGTTGAGGCTTACGCTGAACTGACTCATCCCACACAAACAGCGTCCTTTAAAAATGTGCATGGCGTTCTCCTTTATCACGCCAGTCTAACGTAATAAAAAAGGCCAGCCACGAAGGCTGGCCTTTTATACAGACAGATCTTAGAACTGGTAGGTCAGACCTACTGCTACGATGTTGTCGGTAGCAACGCCAGCAGCTTTGGTGAAGCTGTTGTCGTCAACCAGGTTGATTTTGTAATCAACGTAGGTAGACATGTTTTTGTTGAAGTAGTAGCTCGTGCCAACTTCAATGTATTCAACCAGATCCTGGTCGCCGTATGAACCCAGGTCTTTACCTTTGGATTTCAGGTAAGCGATGGATGGACGCAGGCCGAAGTCGAACTGGTACTGAGCAACCACTTCGAAGTTCTGCGCTTTGTTCGCGATATAACCATCACCGAAGTTGGTCATGTTGCGGGTTTCAGAGTAGGTGGTTGCCAGGTAGATGTTGTTTGCATCGTACTTCAGGCCAGCAGCCCACACTTCTGCGTTCTCGCCACCCGCGTTAACGGTGTTCGCTACGCGACCTGCAGCAACCTGACGGTCAGTACGGTCAGATTTCGCGTAGGTTGCACCTACACCGAAACCGTCCATTTCGTAGGTAGAAGACAGACCCCAGCCGTCACCGTTCGCTTCGGTGATATCACGGTCATCGTTTTTACCCTGGTACTGAGCGGCAAAGTTCAGGCCGTCAACCAGACCGAAGAAGTCGGTGTTACGGTAGGTTGCAACGCCAGTAGTACGGCCAGTCATGAAGCCATCGGTCTGGGTCCAGGTATCACCGCCGAATTCTGGCAGAACGTCAGTCCATGCGCCGATGTCGTAAGCAACACCGTAGTTACGACCGTAGTCGAAAGAACCGAATTCGTTGAATTTCAGACCTGCGAACGCCAGACGCGTTTTGCTGCCGTCAGAACCCTGAGATTCAGAACGGTTGCCTTTGAACTCATATTCCCACTGGCCGTAACCGGTCAGCTGGTCGTTGATCTGAGTTTCGCCTTTGAAGCCCAGACGTACGTAAGTTTTGTCGCCGTCGTTGTTGGTGTCATCAGAGAAATAGTGCAGACCTGTTACTTTGCCGTACAGATCCAGTTTGTTACCGTCTTTGTTAAAAACTTCAGCCGCATTTACAACGCCTGCTGCCAACATGGAAGTCACTGCCACTGCAACTAATTTAAGTTTCATCTTAAATATTCCTTATAATTTTCTTAGGTATTTCCTGAGCCATTTTTAAACGAATGCTAAACGAGGCTGCTCGTCAATGGCATGCTATTTTTAAGAATCTTGTAGCCTGCTTTCAATAATAAGTTTCAAAATATTAAAGGTAATTTCAATTAGTGTGATCCTGATCTGAAAAATTGCCGTTAAATCGCCTCGTCTGATTAATATTCAAACGCAAATTGAGTATTTACTCATCAGGATAATTGGGTTGTATATAATTTATGGCTGTACTAGTTGTTTTGGGTAATTATCGGGTTAACCGAAAGGAAAGTAGAGGTGATGTTATGATAAATCACTACAAAACAGTAAGTTATAAATTTCATCTTACGGTATTTGTGAGCCGGGCCTGAAATATCCTGAAATAAACTATTGCAGTTCGTGCTATATAGTGTGTGAATATTCGCAGGAAACTAATTACTCCGCGTTGTCAGTTTGTGTCAATTAACGCATGGGGCATTTACGAAAGAGCGGTAATATAAACAGAAATTAAACGCATTCTCTAACGTTATGAACAATATTCTGACTGTTGGTCACATTTTAAATATTTGTTAAATTTTAGCCGAGCAAGCAACATGCCCGGCGAATTAATTAAGGCGTTATTTCCGCGTGGCGTACCAGCACAAAAGCGACCCGACGCAGACCATTATTGCGCCTTGCCAAAAGGAGAAGGACAGCGGGGAATTCAGCAGCGCTGCGGCCAGCGCGGCAGACAGAACCGGTGTAAAATACGATACCGCTGCCAGCACGGTAACGTTGCCATGGAGAATGCCGATATTCCAGGACGCATAGCCAAAGCCAAGCGCAATACCGCACATCAACAATTTCACCACCACGGGTACGCTAAACACCATTTCCGGCTGGTCGCTGACGGCGTACTTCACCCACAGGCTAAGCGCAGTAAGCAGGACGAAAAGGGTAATGCCGTTTTGCCCTTTGGCAAATTTGCTGGTGACGGTGCAATAGGCTGCCCAAATAAACGCGCCGGCAAACGCGAGCGCGTAGCTGAGCGGGCTTGAGACCACGTTGCGGATGATTTCATCAACATGTAGCCCGTTCTCACCGCCTAATACCCAGCACACGCCCAGCAGCGATATCGCTAACCCAGGGATCACCCACAGGGTGGTTTTTTGACCGTTGAATAAAATCGCAAACACAATCGTCAGGCTCGGCCAAAGGTAATTGACCATCCCGACCTCAATTGCCTGAGACCGCGTTGCGGCATACCCCAGCGACAGCGCCAGGCAAATTTCATAGCTCACGAACAGAACGCTGCCCGCAATAAGATAGCGTGGAGAGAATTTGCGAAGATCGGGAAATCCTACCGTCACCAGACACAATAATCCGCTGACGGTGTATATCATCGCTGCTCCGCCAACCGGCCCAAGCCCTTCACTGACGCTGCGAATAAGCCCGACCATCGTGCTCCATAAAAGGATTGCCGCCAGCCCAATGAGCGTTGCTCTCTTTCTGTCCATTACCTTGCCATCGTTATAAAAAGTAAAGGAAAAACTTATAGCACTAAACGCGCGCCTGCCGCGAATTATTCTGTTAGCCCGCTAATCATAAAGGGGTAATCAAATTCGGCAGGGGTGACTATTAAGGGGGCGAAAAATGATGACCTTGATTTGACGCAAAAAAAACAGGGACTTTGATGTTAGTTTGCGGCCCGAAGTCTTATTTGAAAACGAGGACAACAATGGACGTCAGCCGCAGACAATTTTTTAAAATCTGCGCGGGCGGTATGGCCGGAACCACGGCAGCCATGCTGGGATTTGCTCCCAAAATGGCGCTGGCTCAGTCGCGCAACTATAAACTGCTGCGTGCGAAAGAGATCCGTAACACCTGCACATACTGTTCCGTAGGTTGTGGGCTTTTAATGTATAGCCTGGGCGATGGCGCGAAGAACGCCAAAGAAGCGATTTACCATATTGAAGGGGACCCGGATCATCCGGTGAGCCGCGGTGCACTTTGCCCGAAAGGGGCGGGGCTGCTGGACTACGTCCACAGTGAAAACCGCCTGCGCTACCCGGAATACCGCGCGCCGGGTTCCGACAAGTGGCAGCGAATCTCCTGGGATGAGGCCTTCTACCGAATCGCCAAATTAATGAAAGCCGACCGCGATGCCAACTTTATTGAAAAGAACGAGCAGGGCGTAACGGTTAACCGCTGGCTTTCCACCGGGATGCTGTGCGCATCTGCGGCAAGTAATGAAACCGGCATGCTGACGCAAAAATTTGTGCGCTCTCTCGGCATGCTGGCGGTAGACAACCAGGCACGCGTTTGACACGGACCAACGGTAGCAAGTCTTGCTCCAACATTTGGTCGCGGTGCGATGACCAACCACTGGGTTGATATCAAAAACGCTAACGTCGTGGTGGTGATGGGCGGTAACGCCGCTGAAGCACACCCTGTCGGCTTCCGCTGGGCGATGGAAGCAAAAAACAACAACGATGCAACGGTTATCGTCGTCGATCCGCGCTTTACGCGTACGGCATCGGTGGCCGATATCTATGCGCCAATCCGCTCCGGTACGGACATCACGTTCCTCTCCGGCGTGCTGTTGTACCTGATTGAAAATAACAAAATTAACGCGGAATACGTTAAGCACTACACCAACGCAACTCTGCTGGTGCGGGATGATTTTGCCTTTGATGACGGGCTTTTCAGCGGGTATGACGCTGAAAAACGCCAGTACGACAAGTCTTCCTGGAACTACCAGTTTGATGAAAACGGCTATGCGATGCGTGATGAAACGCTGACGCACCCGCGCTGCGTGTGGAACCTGCTGAAAGAGCATGTATCCCGCTATACGCCTGACGTCGTGGAGAACATCTGCGGCACGCCGAAAGCCGACTTCCTGAAAGTGTGTGAAGTGCTGGCCTCAACCAGTGCCGCAAACAGAACGACCACGTTCCTGTACGCGCTGGGCTGGACGCAGCACACGGTCGGCGCGCAGAACATCCGCACCATGGCGATGATCCAGCTGCTGCTCGGCAACATGGGTATGGCCGGTGGCGGCGTGAACGCGCTGCGCGGTCACTCTAACATTCAGGGGCTTACCGACCTTGGTCTGCTCTCAACCAGCCTGCCGGGCTACCTGACGCTGCCTTCTGAGAAGCAGGCCGATCTGCAAAGCTATCTGGCGGCGAATACGCCAAAAGCGACGCTGCCGGATCAGGTGAACTACTGGAGCAACTATCCGAAGTTCTACGTTAGCCTGATGAAATCTTTCTACGGCGACGCGGCGCAGAAAGAGAACGACTGGGGCTTTGAGTGGCTGCCGAAGTGGGACCAGGCTTACGACGTCATCAAGTATTTCAACATGATGGATAAGGGCAACGTCACGGGCTATATCTGCCAGGGCTTTAATCCGGTGGCCTCCTTCCCGGACAAAAACAAAGTCGTTCGCAGCCTGAGCAAGCTGAAGTACATGGTCGTTATCGACCCTCTGGTGACCGAAACCTCAACGTTCTGGCAGAACCACGGCGAATCAAACGATGTCGATCCGGCAGCGATTCAGACCGAAGTGTTCCGCCTGCCGTCCACCTGCTTTGCGGAAGAAGACGGTTCCATTGCTAACTCCGGCCGCTGGCTGCAGTGGCACTGGAAAGGTCAGGATGCGCCGGGCGAAGCGCGCAACGACGGCGAGATCCTCGCCGGGATTTACCATCGCCTGCGCGAAATGTATCGCACCGAAGGCGGCAAGGGCGTTGAGCCGCTGCTGAAGATGGGCTGGGACTATAAGCAGCCTGACCATCCTGAGTCAGAAGAGGTCGCGAAAGAGAACAACGGCGTGGCGCTGGCCGATCTCTATGATGCCAGCGGCAACCTCGTGGCGAAGAAAGGCCAGCTGCTGAACAGCTTCGCGCTGCTGCGTGATGACGGTACGACGGCATCGTCCTGCTGGATCTACACCGGCAGCTGGACGGAGCAGGGCAACCAGATGGCCAACCGCGACAATGCTGACCCGTCTGGGCTTGGCAATACGCTGGGCTGGGCATGGGCGTGGCCGCTGAACCGTCGCGTGCTGTATAACCGCGCCTCGGCAGATATCAACGGCAAGCCGTGGGATCCCAAACGCATGCTGATCCAGTGGAACGGCGCGAAGTGGACGGGGAACGATATCCCTGACTACAACACCGCGGCACCGGGCAGCAAAACCGGGCCGTTCATCATGCAGCCGGAAGGTCTGGGCCGCCTGTTTGCTCTCGACAAGCTGGCGGAAGGGCCGTTCCCGGAGCACTACGAGCCGATGGAAACGCCGCTGGGGACCAACCCGCTGCACCCGAACGTGGTCTCCAGCCCGGTGGTGCGTATCTACGAAGAGGACGTGCTGCGATTAGGTAAAAAGGACAAGTTCCCGTACGTGGGGACGACCTACCGCCTGACCGAGCATTTCCATACCTGGACCAAGCACGCGCGGCTTAACGCCATCGCACAGCCGGAACAGTTTGTGGAGATCAGCGAAACGCTGGCGGAAGCGAAAGGCATCGCCAACGGCGACCGCGTGACGGTAAGCAGCAAGCGCGGCTTTATTCGCGCCGTTGCCGTGGTCACCCGTCGTCTGCAGTCGCTGAACGTGCATGGTCAGCAGGTGGAAACCGTGGGAATCCCGCTGCACTGGGGCTTCGAGGGCGTGGCGCAGAAAGGCTACATCGCCAACACCCTGACGCCAAACGTCGGCGATTCCAACTCGCAAACGCCGGAGTACAAAGCGTTTCTGGTCAACATCGAGAAAGCGTAAGGAGCGATTAAATGGCGATGGAAACACAAGACATTATCAAACGCTCCGCGACCAACCCGATTACTCCCGCGCCCCGCGCGCGGGATTATAAGGCAGAGGTCGCCAAGCTTATCGATGTCTCCTCCTGCGTGGGCTGTAAAGCCTGCCAGGTGGCCTGCTCAGAGTGGAACGACATTCGCGACGAGGTGGGGCACTGCGTCGGGGTTTATGACAACCCGGCAGATCTGAGCGCCAAGTCCTGGACGGTGATGCGTTTTAGCGAAACCGACCAGAACGGCAGGCTGGAATGGCTGATCCGCAAAGACGGCTGTATGCACTGTGAAGATCCGGGCTGCCTGAAGGCGTGCCCGTCTGCCGGCGCGATTATTCAGTACGCCAACGGGATTGTCGATTTCCAGCAGGATAACTGCATCGGCTGCGGCTACTGCATTGCGGGCTGTCCGTTTAATATCCCGCGCCTCAATAAAGAGGATAACCGGGTCTATAAATGTACGCTGTGCGTGGATCGCGTTAGCGTCGGGCAGGAGCCTGCCTGCGTGAAGACCTGTCCGACCGGGGCTATCCACTTTGGCACCAAGAAAGAGATGCTGGACGTGGCGCAGGAGCGGGTGGACAAGCTAAAGGCGCGCGGTTACGAGAATGCGGGCGTTTACAACCCGCAGGGCGTGGGCGGTACGCACGTGATGTACGTATTGCACCATAACGACCAGCCGGAGCTGTACCACAATCTGCCGAAGGATCCGGCGATCGATACGTCAATTAACCTGTGGAAAGGGGCGCTTAAACCGCTCTCTGCGGCAGGCTTTATCGCCACCTTTGCCGGGCTGATTTATCACTACATCGGGATCGGGCCAAACAAAGAGGTAGATGACGACGAGGAGGAAGAACACCATGAGTAAGTCGAAAATGATTGTGCGCACGAAGTTTATCGACCGCGCCTGTCACTGGACGGTGGTGATCTGCTTCTTCCTGGTGGCGGTATCTGGGATTTCGTTCTTCTTCCCGACGCTGCAGTGGCTGACCGAAACCTTCGGTACCCCGCAGATGGGGCGTATTCTGCACCCGTTCTTCGGCGTGCTGATATTCGTCGTGCTGATGTTTATGTTCGTGCGTTTCGTGCACCACAACATCCCGGACAAGCAGGATATTCCGTGGGTGAAAGGGATCGTCGAAGTCCTGAAAGGGAACGAGCATAAAGTGGCGAAAGTCGGCAAATACAATGCCGGGCAGAAGATGATGTTCTGGACCATCATGAGCATGATTTTTGTGCTGCTGGTGACCGGGGTGATTATCTGGCGTCCCTATTTCGCCCAGTATTTTCCGATTCAGGTGATTCGCTACGCGCTGCTGATCCACGCGACGTCTGCCATTATTCTGATCCACGCCATCCTGATCCATATGTATATGGCCTTCTGGGTGAAGGGATCGATTAAAGGGATGGTTGAAGGGAAGGTGAGCCGCCGCTGGGCGCAAAAACACCATCCGCGCTGGTATCGTGACGTTGAACGTCTGGAAGCGAAAAAAGAGAGTACGGAAGGGATGAAGTAAGGTGAGCCCTGCGCCGTCGGCTTTGCCCGGCGGCGCTTCGCTTGCGCGGGCCTACTTCTGCTATTTCAGAACCGCTCCTCCACATACCGGAACGGGTATTTTGTGGGTTTGGTTTTACCGATTTTACGCTTCGGTAAATCCATGGTTTCAATATGCAGGTCTTTATACGGGATCTGCGAAAGCAGGTGGGAAATAATATTCAAACGTACCCGCTTCTTATCCTCTGAACGCGCGACAAACCAAGGTGCCCAGGCCGTGTCGGTGGCTTTAAACATCGCATCACGCGCGGCGGTATACTCATCCCACATATTGAAAGATTTAATATCCATCGGAGAGAGTTTCCAGGTTTTGCGGCCATCGTTAATACGGTCGCGCAGCCTGCGCTCCTGCTCTTTTGGCGTCACCTCAAGCCAGTATTTCAGCAGAATCGTCCCGGCATCCACCATGGCCTTTTCCATCACCGGGGTACCGTCCAAAAATTTCTCCACCTGTTCTTCGGTGCAGAACCCCATCACCCGCTCAACGCCCGCGCGGTTATACCAGCTGCGGTCAAAGATGACGATTTCGCCCGCAGAGGGCAGGTGCGGTACGTAGCGCTGGAAATAGAGCTGACTCTTTTCTTTATCGGTCGGGGCCGGCAGCGCAACAACGCGAAACACGCGAGGGCTGACGCGCTCGGTAATGGCCTTGATGGTACCGCCTTTACCCGCACCGTCGCGTCCTTCAAAAACAATACACACTTTGAGTCCTTTGGCGACCACCCACTGCTGGAGCTTAACCAGTTCCACGTGCAGGCGACGAAGCTCTTTTTCGTACTCTTTGGTCTTCAGCGTGGGCTTAACCCCGCTATCGGCGCTGGCTTTGATCACGGTCTTTTCTTTCGTTTTATTCTGCTTTGCGTTTCCCATGATTACCCTCATTTTCGGATCGGGTGACGAGCTTAGAAGGTACTAACACTTTGAAGTGTAATACTGACTGGCAACCTTCGCGGGAATTTTGACCGCTGTTTCAGGCGCGACGGTTTCGCTTCGTCCGGGAACGGGTTAGAATGCGGTGATGTACTGTATGAATAAACAGGTTAGTGAGATGGCATTGATTCTTGAATGTGAAAAAATAGGTCGAAACCGTTTTACCGGCGAGAAAATTGAGAATGCGATCTTTCGTAACTGCGATTTTTCAGGCACGGATTTAACCAGTACGGAATTCATCGGCTGTCAGTTCTATGACAGGGAAAGCCAGCAGGGCGGTAAGTTTACTCGGGCGCAGCTTAAAGATGCTATTTTCAAAAGCTGCGATTTATCGATGGCGGATTTCAGGCATTCGAATGCCTTAGGCATCGAAATTCGTGAGTGCAGGGCGCAAGGGGCTGATTTTCGCGGGGCCAGTTTTATGAACATGATCACCACGCGGACCTGGTTTTGCAGCGCTTACATTACAAAAAGCAACCTGAGCTATGCCAATTTTTCGAAGGTGGTACTGGAAAAATGCGAACTGTGGGAAAACCGCTGGAACGGCGCGCAAATACTCGGTGCGACCTTCAGCGGTTCAGATCTCTCAGGAGGCGAGTTCTCCTCATTTGACTGGCGGGCGGCCAACGTTACCCACTGCGATCTGATCAATTCTGAACTGGGCGATCTGGACGTGCGCGGTACTGATTTACAGGGCGTTAAGCTGGATAGCTATCAGGTAGCCCAGATGATGGAGCGGCTTGGCATTGTTGTTTTGGGGTAGCGGTATTCACAACCCCACCTGAATTAATGGATTAATGTGTCAGAGAGCCGCTTGCAACTGGCTCAGCCTATACGTTTATTCAATAATGTCCGTTGCAAACTTTTAACCAGTGGTTGAAGTATGAAAAAGACAATTTTTTCGTTGGCACTTGGCACCTTTGGTCTGGGAATGGCTGAGTTTGGCATTATGGGGGTGCTAACCGAGCTGGCCCATGACACCGGCATCTCGATACCCGCTGCCGGGAACATGATCTCCTTTTACGCCTTCGGCGTGGTCATCGGCGCCCCGATCGTCGCACTTTTCTCCAGTAAGTTTTCGTTGAAAACGACGCTGCTGTTTCTTGTCGCCCTGTGCGCGGTGGGTAACGCCATTTTCACCTTTTCATCATCCTATTTCTGGCTGGCAGTAGGGCGCTTAATCTCTGGCTTCCCGCACGGCGCCATTTTTGGCGTCGGGGCGATAATCCTGTCGAAGATTGCGCCACCGGGTAAAGTGACGGTCGCGGTCGCGGGTATGATTGCAGGCATGACGGTCGCCAATCTGGTAGGAGTGCCGCTGGGCACCTGGCTGGGGCATGAATTCAGCTGGCGGTATACTTTCCTGGTGATTGCCATTTTCGATGCGCTGGTGATCCTCTCGGTTCTGGTGTGGGTGCCGAAAATCCATGATAAATCAGTCACCAGACTGACAGAGCAATTTCACTTTCTCACGAAGCCAGAACCCTGGCTGATCTTTGCCGCCACCATGTTTGGCAATGCGGGCGTGTTCGCGTGGTTCAGCTTCGTGAAGCCGTTTATGGTCAACGTCTCGGGCTTCTCCGAGGGGCTGATGACGGTCATCATGATGTTAATGGGGCTGGGCATGGTGCTCGGGAATCTGTTCAGCGGCAAGCTTTCCGGGCGCTTCAGCCCGCTGCGCATCGCGGCGACCACCGACATGGTCATTGTGGCCTCGCTGCTGCTGCTTTTCGCTTTTGGCGAGCAGAAAACGGCCTCGCTGGTGATGGGGTTCATCTGCTGTGCCGGGCTGTTTGCGCTCTCTGCACCGCTGCAAATCCTGCTGCTGCAAAATGCAAAAGGAGGCGAGATGCTGGGCGCCGCGGGCGGGCAAATGGCATTTAACCTGGGCAGCGCCATTGGCGCCTATTTTGGCGGGATGATGATCACGCTCGGCTTCAGCTGGAGCTACGTTACGCTACCGGCGGCCATTTTGTCCTTCTCGGCCATGACCTCTCTCTTACTTTACGGCCATTTGATTGCCAAAAAGCGTCAGGCCAACGCGCGCGCGCTGGCCTGATACCTAATCAGGAAAGCCAGGGTTCGCCCAGGGTCAACATCAGACGGTTGGCCCAGGCGAAGAACGCGGTGGACTGGACCAGATCCAGCTGGGCAAGCGTGTCCAGATCCTGTTTTTGCAGCGCAGCAAGGTGCAACGGCGAGGCGGCAGGCGGCGTGACCGACAGCGCCGCCGCAAAGTTGATTTCCGCCTGCCAGCGAGCAGACTGCCCCTCGCTCAGGGATTGCCCCGGGCGTACCGCCAGCAGCGCGTCTATCGCACTGTCATCCTTCGACAGCTGGCTGGCCTTACGCGCATGGACAGATGCGCAGTAAATGCAGCCGTTAATTTTGCTGGCCACCGTGGCGGCCAGCTCGCGTTCCGCGCGCGGCAACCCTCCCGGTGTGTAAAAAATCCCTTTGTCCGTTAACGTGCGCTGCTCCAGAACCGGCAGGTTGCGTCCCAGCAGGCGGAAATAGTCTGAGTCGGTATGGCCGAATTTCGCCAGAATGGCGACCTCATCGTCGCGAAAATCCGCCAGCGGCCTGGCGGCAAGCCACGGCTCCCAGCCGAGCTCCTGTTGGGTAAACGCCACAGGTGCCGCCTTGCCGGTTATCGTCGTGGCGTTGGTATGCCAGACGCCAGCCACGGGCGCGACGTCGCTCGCCGCCACGGGGCGATCGTTCAGCAGGCGCAGCCCGGCGATGAGTCGGCTCTGAAAACTGACAAAGGCGATCAGCTGCGCCAGGGTGACAATGCCTTCCTTGCTCCATCCGGCCTGAGTCAGGGCGTTGAGCGCGCCCGGCGTAGCCTCAGCGGGGGAGAAGGTGAGCAGGCGGGCGAAGCTGAGCGCCGGGGTAAGCCGTGCAGAGATCGGGTCGGCAAGGCCAAACCCGGCATAGTGCGCAGCCAGTGCCTCGGCGTTATGCCATTTGGCGACTTTTGCCGCGACGGCAAAACGTTCGTCCAGCGCAAAGTCGCGGTCCTGCTGGCTGAACAAGATTTCGTAGCTTCCCTGGGCGTGACGCGTCGCAGCCTTGCGCGCGGCGCGCGCCTCCGCCAGCGGCGAACCGGGAGCAATCTCCGCCAGCTCGGCAAGAATATCCTGACTTAATGCCATAGGTTTCTCCTCAAAGAATGTGTGGGGCGATATGTTCTGCAATCAGCTCAATCGAGCGCAGGGTGTCGCGGTGCGACGGTTCAACCGAATGAACCTGGAATGAGACGTCCGTTGCGTGAGCCAGCACCGAGTCAGCCTTCAGCGAGGCCAGCACCGTATCCGGCGAGCCAATATGGGCATCAAACTGGCGGCGGTAATCCTCGACGGTGTCGCCTTTAACCACGTGTCCGGCGGCGCGATGCTGCTGAGCCTGTCTGGCTAATCCCGGCGCAGCGATCTTCAGCGCATAGTCGTCGCTATCGGCAACGAACGCGGTGCGGGAGGCGAGGATCCGCGGCGCAACGCCTGCGGGCAGCGCATCAAGATAGGCATCGATAATCGGGTTCTGGATCGCGTCGAGCGTGATATCCAGCCGATCAGCCGGGCGCGGCTGGGTGCGGGAAAGCATTAAACCCTGTCCCGCCCGTGCGGCCCGCACGGCGCCGTCAACGGAGAAGGTCGCTATCCAGATGCGTTCAGCCAGCTGCGGTGCGGGCGGGTAAAGATGGTTATCGGGATGGGTGAGTGAATCCCCGCGCCAGGCGCTTTGGATAACGTGAAGATGGTCAGCAAAGGCCGCGCCGCGTTCTTCAAACGTCAGGCCAAACGGCAGGAAGGAGGTCGGCGTACCGCCGGAGCCGAAACCCACCTCAAGGCGCCCGTCTGAGAGCAGATCCAGTACGGCGGCATCTTCAGCAACCCGCAGCGGATTTTCCATCGGCAGGGTGATAATGGCCGTGCCAAGGCGGATGGTTTTCGTATGGGCGGCAACGTGCGCGAGGAACAGCAGCGGCGACGGCAGTCCCCCCTCATTTTCATGGAAGTGGTGCTGCGCAATCCAGGCGCTGTCAAAGCCGTGGCGTTCCGCATGGCGGATCTGTTCCGTCGCCAGGCGATAGCGCTCCTTTGGCGTGGCATCATCAAGCAGGCGGGTGAAAAACCCCAGGCGTTTTCGCGTCATGCGAACTCCTCCGTAACGGGTGAAAAATGGGGGATAGCGTCGATCAGTTCGCGGGTGTAGCTGTTCTGCGGTGAGGCAAACAGCGTGTCGACCGCACCGTGTTCAACAACCTGGCCGCTGCGCAGCACCGTGACGCTGTGCGCAATGCGGCGAACCGTGGCCAGATCGTGCGTGATAAAGAGATAGGTCAGCCCCAGCTGCTGCTGTAGCTGCTGCAGCAGCGCCAGGATCTGCGCCTGCACCGTGACGTCCAGGGCCGACGTGGCTTCGTCAAGTACCAGAATGGTTGGATTCAGAATCAACGCCCGGGCGATGGCTACGCGCTGGCGCTGCCCGCCCGACAGTTCGCGCGCGGTGCGTGTCAGCACGTCAGTCGGCAGGGCAACCCGCTGCGCCGCGGTTTCAACCCGGACCTTACGTTCCGCCTTACCGATGCGGCCAAAATTCTTCAGGGGCTCTTCGATAATGTCAAAGAGCGTCTGACGCGGGTCGAGAGAGGCAAACGGGTTTTGATAGACGAACTGGATTTTCTGCCGCAGCTGTCGACGCGCCTCATGGCTGAGGGCGGTGGCATCGATGTCATCGATAATCACGCGACCGCTGTCCGCCTGCTCAAACCCGAGCAAAATGCGGGCGAGGGTCGTTTTCCCCGATCCCGATTCGCCGACCAGCGCGTGCGTGCTGCCGCGCGTGACGTCGAAACTGACGTCATCCAGCGCCTGCAGCTGATGCCCTTTCCCGAGGGAAAACCGTTTGCTGATGGACCGAGCGCGAATGGCGGGCGAGGCCAGCGGACGGCCTGACACGGGGGCAATGGTCAGGCGCTCCCCCTGCAGATCGCTTAACAGCTGGCGCGTATAGATGTGCTGCGGGGCGCGCAGGATATCACCCGTAACGCCTTGTTCCTGGACCTCACCCTCGCGAAACACCAGCAGCCTGTCGGCGCGCTGTGCGGCCAGCGCCAGATCGTGGGTCACAAACAGCACCGCGGTGCCGGATTCCCGACGCAGCACGTCGAGCAGGTCCAGAATGCGCTTTTGCACGGTGACATCCAGCGCGCTGGTTGGCTCGTCGGCCACGATGACGTCCGGGCGCAGGGCAATGGCGATGGCAATCAGCACGCGCTGCTTCATGCCGCCAGAAAGCTGATGGGGATACTGCTTCATGCGCTGTGCCGGGTGACTCAGCCCAACCTTTGTCAGCAGGGCGAGCACCTGTTCGTCGCGCTGGGCATGGCTCACTTTCTGGTGTAGCTGAATAATTTCGCCTACCTGCGCGCCGACGGTTTTTACCGGGTTCAGCGAGTTACCCGGGTCCTGCGGGACGAGGCTAATTCGCGCGCCGCGAAGGGCGTCGAGCCGTTTAGCCGACCACTGGCTTATCTCTTCGCCGTTGAGGCTGATTTTTCCGCCATCGCGCCGGGCGTTTTCCGCCAGCAGGCCAATAATCGCCTGTGCCGTGGTGGTTTTCCCGGAGCCGGATTCGCCGACGAACGCCAGCATTTCGCCGCGCTTGAGGGTAAAGCTGACCTGATGGACCACCTCGCGCCACTGGCGCGCGGTGCGGTAGCTGATCGTCAGGTTTTCCACTGAGAGAACGGTCATGAACGGCCTCCGCTAAACTGTTGGCTGATGCGGTTGGTGGCCAGCACGACGGCGATGACCACCAGACCGGGGAAGGTGGTTAGCCACCAGGCGGTAGAGAGATAGTTTCGGCCTTCGGCGATCAGCAGGCCCCACTCAGGAACGGGCGGCGGCGTGCCGTAGCCGAGGAAGCTCAGCGTCGACAGCGCCAGAATAGCCTGACCGAACTGCAGCGTAGCAAAGGCGAGAACCGCGGTTAACGAGTTGGGCAGAATGTGCCGCCACAGCACGGCGAAGAACGTTCCGCCGCTGCCGAACGCGGCTTCGACATAATCCGCGTGGCGAATGCGCACCACTTCACCGCGCGCCAGGCGGGCGAAGCTGGCAATGGAGGCGACGCCAACGGCAATCGCCGCGTTAACGGTGCCAAACCCGAGCAGAATGATAACCGTCAGCGACAGCAGCAGGGACGGAATGGACAGCAGCACGTCAACGACGCGCATCAGCAGGGACTCCACGCGTCCGGCAAACGCCCCGGCAGTTACGCCCAGCCCGGTGCCAACCAGCAGCCCCAGGGTGACGGCGGCGAGGGCGGCGCTGAGGGAGTGCGACGCCCCGTAAACAATGCGGGCATACACGTCACGACCAAGCTGATCGGTGCCGAGCCAGTGGCCCGCCTGCGGAGCCAGACGCTGCGCCCCGGCGATCCCTTCTATCGGGCTGTAGTGGGTAAACAGGCCCGGGGCAACGGCCGCGAGGGCAGCGGCGATAATCACCGCCCACGCCAGCCAAAGCCCCGGCTGCCATTGCAGCCCTTGCCACGTCGGGACGCGTTTTCGCGCAGCGGCGGCGTAATCGACAAGGCTCATGAAGCACCTCCGGTAACGGTTTGCAGGCGCGGGTCAAACAGCGGCATCAGCAGATCGACCAGCAGGTTTATCAGGACAAAACCGAGCGCGGAAATCATGACGACGGCCTGAAGCACGGCGATATCCTGGTTATTCACCGCCTGTTGCGTCAGCTGGCCAAGCCCGCTGCGGCCAAATACGGTTTCGGTGATCAGCGCCCCGGCAATCAGCTCGCCTAGCAGCAGTCCGGCGATGTTCAGCACCGGCAGTAGGGCATTGCCGGTGACGTGACGCCACAGCACGGCGGTTTCGCTCAGCCCTTTTGCCCGCGCAACGGCCACAAACGGCTGCGCTGCGACCTGGTCCAGGCTGCGCATCAGGATTTGCGCCAGCGGGGCGGAGATCGGAATGGCAACGGTCACGATCGGCAGGATCAGTCCCTGCAGCGGCGACGGGTTAATCACCGGGATCAGCCGCAGCTGGAACGAAAAGAGTTGAATCAGGGCGATGCCCAGCCAGAAGGTCGGCAGCGAGATAAACAGCACGGGCAGTGACTGAATGGTATTGCTCAGCCAGCGCAATCCCGGCAGACGAGCGGCAAAGGCCAGGGCAAACGCCAGCAGTACGGCGAGCACAAAGGCGGGCAGGGCGAGGCTCAGGGTATCCGGCAGATTGCTGGTAATCAGCTCGCTGACCGGCACGCCCGCCTGCAGTGAATAGCCGAAATCCCCGCGCAGCATCGCCAGCAGCGTGTGGGCATATTGTTGCCACAGAGGGCTATCCGCGCCGTAGGCCACGCGCATCTCCTCGATTTGCGCCGGGCTTAAGCCAAGGTCCGGGTTCTGAAATTTAATCAGCACCGCGTCACCCGGCAACACCTGAAGCAACACGAACGAAAGGGTGAAGGCGGCCCATAACACCAGCAGCCCGTGCCCTAAGCGTTTAAGCAGTGCGTGGCTCATCGTTGGCTCCTCAGTGTTTCTCGATCCACGCGCCGTAGAACGACGGGCGGCCTACCGCTTCAAAACTCACGCCCTTCAGCCAGGGCGCACCGGCAAACACCTGTGGCTCCTCGAAGATCGGAATAACGTAGGCGTTATCCAGCAGGTAGCGCTGGGCATCGCCGGTCAGCTGCAGGCGTTTTTGCGGATCGACTTCGGCAGAAATGTTTACCAGCAGCGCATTCAGCCTGTCGTCGCGGAAGTTCTTCACCCTGTCGCTGGAGCCGCCTTTTTGCAGCAGCGCGTCGCGGTTAGCGGGGTAGAACATGCTTTTAACCACGTCCGGGTCGGCGCGGCCCACTTCGGATACGGTCAGCGGCGTTTTCAGCGGGTCGAGGTTATCCAGCGTGCGGCTGCCTGCGTCACCCGCTTTAACGCTCAGCGCCACGCCAACCTGACGCCACTGCTGGGCAACAAGCTGCAGCACCTCTTTGTTTTGCGGCTGCGGAAGGGATTCATACACCGTCAGCGCCAGACGCTGGCCGTCTTTGACGCGGATCCCGTCGCTGCCTGCTTTCCACCCCGCCTCGTCCAGCAGCTTGTTGGCCTTTGCGGGATCAAAGGTCAGTTTGTCGCTGAGATCGACAAAGCCCGCTGCGGAATCGGCAATAACCGATTTAGCCTGCGGATAGTTTGGCGAGAAGAGGGTATCGACCACCTGCCTGGCATTGGTGGCGTGAAGCAACGCCTGACGAACGCGAATATCCGAGACCAGCGGATTATCCGGGCGGAAGCTGATGCTGTCGTTTACGCCGCGCGTAGGCGCCGCGTAGATTTTGTAACCCTGGTCGGTCGCCTGTTTTTCGTCGTAGGCCTGAACCTGACGAATAAAATCAGCCTGACCTGCCAGCAGCGCGCCGACGCGCACGCTGTCTTCCTGAGTGACAATAAACGTGATGCCGTCCAGATTGGCTGGCCCCTGCTGCGCCAGGTTTTTCGGCCCCCACCGGTAGTCCTTACGTGCTTCCAGCGTCACTTCGCGACCCAGCTTCTCGTCTTTTACCACAAACGGGCCCGAGCCGATGATATGGCGGGCATCGCCCAGCTCTTCGAAGTTGCGTTTGAGGGTGCTTAACGATACCAGGCCCGAGCCGATGGTGGCGGTGCCCTGCAGAAAGCCCGGCGACGGTTTTTTGAAATAGAACTTCACGGTTTGAGGATCGACCACTTCACTGCGATCGTAGTTGTTGATCACTTCTGACACCGGCAGGCGCTGCGCCTTGTTGCCCAGTCCGTAAGTATCAAAGTTTTTTGCCACGGCGCTGGCGTCCAGCGGCGTCCCGTCTGAGAAGGTGATCCCGGGACGGATTTTAAAGGTGTACTCGGTCTTATCGGCGTTGGTGGTCCAGCTTTCGGCGACCCAGGGTTCAACCTGCAGCGTTTTCGGGTTCTGCCAGGTCAGTTTGTCCGTGATTTGATTCAGAATGCCGCCGTTGGGATAGAAGCCACCGGCAGGCGGATAGAGGTTTGTGTGCGCCTGTTGCTCCAGGTAAATCAGCGTGCCGCCCTTGACGGGTGACTCAGCAGCCCATGCGCTGGTCGTAGCCAGAATCAGCGCCGTCAGCAGCGGCAGGCGAAAGGAGGTTTGCATGGTGAATTCCTTTGTTATCTTCTTGTTAGCGTCGGGATCATCATCGGGCGCGTGGGAAAACAAGGGAACAAAGGAATTGAGATAAGGATTGCCGGAATCTGAAAATAAAAGCGCCCCGGAAACGGGGCGATATCAGGGAACTAGACGAATTTCGCCAGCGGGTCGGCGGCGGCAAAGGCGACCGCTTTGTCTGCTGCCGGCGGGTAGATTAGCTCGTTGGTGATGGCGATTTTTATCTTCTTCGCCTCGTCGCGTACGGATTTAACCTCCTGTTCCCAGCCCTCGGTGTAGACCGCACCCCAGGCACCTAAATCCAGGCAGGTAACGTAGTTCACCTGGCGATAAGGGTAGGGATCGATGTTCAGCAGGCTGGCGGCCGCATTATGTCCGGCAAATTTCCCGAGCTGGATCGCATGCTGGCAGGTCATCAGCGCCGTGTTACCTGCATCGTCGGTTTTGGCATGCGCCATATCGCCCGTGGCGTACACGTCCGGATGTGCAGGAACCTGCAGAGATTCGGTGACCTTTAACCGCCCCTGGCCGTCACGCTCGCCGTCAATCTGCTGGCTGAGCGTGTTTGCCTCAACGCCCGCCGTCCAGACGACGGTAGAGGCGGCAATACGTTCGCCATTTTTTAGCGTCACGCCGTTCGCATCAATGGCTTCCACTTCCGCGTTGAGACGCCATTCAACGCCCAGCTCGCGGCTTGCGTCTTCAATGGTTTGACGCAGGGCTTCGCTGTAGCGACCGCCGATAACCGCGCCGCGCTCAACTACGATAACTTTAGTCTGCGAATCATTGCCAAAGCGTGCGCGAAGGCGGGCAGGAAGCTCGGTTGCCAGCTCAATTCCGGTGAACCCTCCGCCGCACACCACCACGGTGTTACGCTCTGGCGAGGCGGGGCGCGTAGTCAGTGAATCAAGATGCTGCTCGAATACCTGCGCAGATTCAAGCTGGTCGATATCAAAGGCGTATTCGGCTAGCCCGGCAATGGCGGGACGCCTGGTCTGGCTGCCCGTCGCCAGCACTAAACGTTCGTAGGTGACGGTGGATTCGGTGCCATTCCGATCGCGCCACGTTACCGTTTTAGCATTTGCATCAATACGCTCTGCGCTTCCGGCAAGGAATTCTATACCCAGCTCTGCAAAGAGTTCGGTCAGCGGGGCGACAAGCGTAGAAACCTTTTCCTCATAGAAGCGCGGGCGGACGCGCAGCTCCGGGACGGGCGCCAGAACGGCGATCTTAAGACTGTGTTCTCCTTCTAATGCTGACAGGCGAGCCGCGCTGACCGCAGCCCACATACCGGAAAACCCGCTACCCACGATTAAAATCTGCTTCTTCATATTCGATCCTTTTGATCGTCAGGCCGTACGTCTGACATAACTGCAACTATACTTGTCGGAGTTAACTGCGACAACTTTTTTCTGAGTTAAAAATCGTTATAATGGCCCGAACAGCAATCTGGAGTTAACCATGGCGTTTTACAGTTCCGGTGTGGAATACGGCATTCACAGCCTGATGTGTATGGTGGATGCGAAAGGCAACGAGCGTGAGATGAGCGTCCGGGAAATGGCGGCCCTGCAGGGCGTGCCGTACGATTACCTCGGGAAAATCTTCACCCGTTTGTCACGCGCCGGGCTGGTGAGCAGTACGGAAGGCAAGGGCGGAGGTTTTAAGCTGGCGCGCCCGGCGGAGCTTATTTCCGTTCTGGATGTAGCGCAGGCCATCGACGGTGTGAGAAATACGTTTGAGTGTCGTGAGGTGCGGCAGAGGCTGGCGGTGTTTGATGAAACGCCACCCGCCTGGGTGTGTGACGGCCCGTGCGGGGTCCGTTCGGTGATGGACAGCGCGCAGCAGCGAATGGAAGAGGAGCTGGCGCGCCACACCATTCTCGATCTGGCGCGTAAGATGTACCGCAAAGCGCCGGACACGTTCCAGATTGAGGTTCAGGCGTGGATTTCTGACCGGCGTTCGTCGTAGCGGTAAGCCGGGGAAGGCGAAGCCTCCACCCGGCAACAGGCGATTACGAGCGTAAATCAATCACCATACGGCCACGGATCTGGCCCTGTTCCATCTCTTTGAAGATGGCGTTGATATCCTCCAGCGGACGCATTGTCACTTTTGGCACCACTTTGCCTTCAGCGGCAAACTGGAAGGCTTCTATCAGGTCCTGACGGGTGCCGACCAGTGAACCCACCACCTGAATGCCGTCCAGCACCAGACGAGGAATATCCAGGCTCATTGATTCTGGCGGCAGACCAACCGCGACCACGCGGCCACCGGCACGCACGGCATCCACCGCTGAGTTAAATGCGGCTTTAGCAACCGCGGTCACCACTGCGGCATGTGCGCCACCGGTTTTTTCCTGAATGATTTTTGCGGCATCTTCACTGCGGGAGTTAACGGTCAAATCCGCACCCATGCTGGCAGCCAGTTTCAGCTGCTCGTCGTTGACGTCAATGGCGATGACTTTGGCGTTAAAGACGTTTTTAGCGTATTGCAAAGCAAGGTTACCCAGCCCGCCCAGACCATAAATCGCAATCCACTGGCCCGGTTTGATGCCGGAGATTTTCACCGCTTTATAGGTGGTTACACCGGCGCAGGTAATGCTGCTGGCTTCCGCAGAACCCAGACCGTCCGGCACTTTTACCGCGTAGTCAGCAGTGACGATGCACTCTTCCGCCATCCCGCCGTCAACGGAATAACCGGCGTTTTTAACATCGCGGCAAAGCGTTTCATTACCGGAGTTACAGTATTCACAGTGGCCGCACCCTTCGAAGAACCACGCCACGCTGGCACGGTCGCCAACTTTCAGCGAATGTACGCCCGGTCCGATCTCTTTTACGATACCAATCCCTTCGTGGCCGAGGATCACCCCGGTCTTATCGCCAAAATCACCGTTCTTAACGTGCAGGTCGGTGTGGCAAACGCCGCAGCATTCCATCTTAAGCAGGGCTTCGCCGTGCTTCAGCGTGCGTAAGGTTTTTTCGGTGACGTTGACCTGATGATCCTGTGTAACGACAGCAGCCTTCATGTGTTTCTCCTTGTTCATGATGAGTATCTGCATAGCAGGTGTGATACTCCCTAAGGATTAAGAGTTTGTCGCTGTAATGCAAGGCGGCGGCAACATAATGTTATAATTTCAGTCGATTTCAGATTAAGAATACGACGATCCTCTAATAAATGGTGGGGAATAAATCTGCAAAAAAAGCGTCATGTTTCTGTCATCCATCAAACGTAACGTGTTGTCTTCCAAATAACCGAAGAGTTAAAAGACAATGCATCTGGTGAAAAAACTTATCGCAATCAGCATCCTCCTGTCCGCTTCCGTACAGGCGCAAAACATCCTCGAATTCCCTCAGCCGGACAACAACCCGGAAGAGTTTTATGCCGTTACCGAAATTCCGGCAGGTGGCATCATTAAATACGAAACCGATGCTAAAACGGGCTTTATCGTCGCGGACCGCTTCCAGTCCATGCCGGTTGCGTACCCGGCGAACTACGGTTCTTTGACGCAGTCCCTGGCCGGTGATGGCGATCCGCTGGATGTGATTTTCTACACCCGCGCGCCGATGGCGCCGGGTACGCTCATCAAACTGCGCGCAATTGGCGTGCTGAAGATGGTCGACGGCGGCGAGAAAGACGACAAAATCGTTGCCGTTCCGGCAAGCAAAATCGACCCGACCTATGACGACATCAAAGAGCTTAGCGACCTGCCGAAAATCGAAGTGCAGCGTCTGGAGTCGTTCTTCCGCGTTTACAAGCAGCTGCCGGAAGGACGTAAAAAAGTGGAGCTGAGCGGCTTTAACGATGCGGCGACGGCGAAGCAGGAAATCAAACAGGCATGGGATGCCTGGAAAGAGAAAAAACCGCAGTAAAAAAAAGGGCCCGACGAGGCTACCGCCGGGCCCAGTCTTACAGCTGTGCTTCTATCACCTCAATCTCTTTACGCCATTGCGCCTGCAGCTGCGGCTTTTGATGCTTCGGCTTACGCGCCAAATCCTCCTCCAGCAGCGTTTCCAGCGCGACCAGTCGTTCAAGCAGATCGTCAAACTCCGACGGCGGCTTGTTTTGTGGCGCAGTTGATTCGGCCGCAGGAATTAATCCTGCGTCTCCACGCAGCCGTTCAAATACCGCCTCCGCATCGTGCCATTCGCTCAGCATGCCGTCTTCAATGAGCCAAAAACGGTTGCAGCTTTGGCTGATCAGCTGACGGTCATGGCTGACCAGCAGCACGCCGCCTTCGAACTGCTGTAAGGTCTCCGCCAGCGCTTCTTTGCCTTCCATGTCCAGATGGTTGGTAGGCTCATCCAGCATCAGCAGGCTGTAGCGCGCAAGCGTCAGGCCGACGAACAGCAGGCGAGAACGCTCGCCGCCGCTGAGCGTACTGACCTTTTGCCCGTGACGCGCCCAGGGGAACCCGGCGCCGATCAGGGCCATTTTGCGGTTCTGCGGATCCGGTGCGAAAGGCTCCAGCGCATCAAGCAGGGAGGCCTCGTCCGGCAGCTGGTGCAGCGTCTGATCGTAATAGCCTGGCGAGACGCGAGGATGGATGTTCAACCCTGACTCTGTCGACGCCTCGGTAAAATGTCGCCAGATAAGCTTCATCAGGGACGATTTACCGCAGCCGTTACGGCCGACGATGGCCACACGGTCGCCGCTTTTTAAGCGCGCTATTTCAACCTTAAACAGTTCGGGCAGGCCCGGGGCCGGCGGCACGCCGAGGTTTTCCATCTCCAGCAGGCGATCAGCCCGTAACGCGTCGCCGCGCAGAGTTAACGTCCACTGGCTGCCCGCCGTGACCTCGGTCTGGCTCTCCTTCAGCCGTTCGACCTGTTTTTCCATCTGTTTGGCTTTGCGCGCCAGATCTTCGTTATCGTAGACTTTTCCCCACGTCGCCAGCCGTTTGGCGCTGGCGGCCACGCGGTCGATCTCCTTCTGTTCCGCCTTGTGACGCTGCGCATCGCTTTCGTCTCTGGCCACCAGCGCGCGTCGCGCGGCGGTGCAGGGAAGGGCAAAATAATGCAGCGTTTTGTCACGCAGGATCCAGCTGCCGTTTGTGACGGCATCCAGCAGCTGTCTGTCATGCGAGACCAGCACGAAGCTGCCTGACCAGTTCTGTAGAAAGTGTTCCAGCCAGAGCATGGTTGGCAGGTCAAGGTGGTTGCTGGGTTCATCCAGCAGGAGGAGATCCGGCTCGCTGATTAATGCGCGGGCCAGCAGCAGACGCGTATGCTGTCCACCGCTCAGCGTCGCGGATTGCAACGCCATATCCTGCGGCGTGAAGCCCATGCTCGCCAGCAGCGTTTCGGCTTTCCAGCAGAGGCTGTCGCGTTCAGCCGACGGCAGCTGAGCCAGTACGGCATTTAGCATGGTCAGGGGATAAATATCTTCAGGCAGGTGTTGTTCCACACGCTCCATCAGGCAGTGCCCGGCCAGCGCAACCGTTCCTGCAGCAGGGGAATCCGTACCGTCGAGGACTTTTAAAAGCGTACTTTTGCCGCAGCCGTTATCGCCCAGAAGGCCAATGCGGTCGCCTTTTTTCAGCGTAAAGGAGAGGGAGTCGAAAAGCGTGCCAAACGCCGTATCAACGCGTAAAGATTGTGCAGTAAGTAAAGTGCTCATTGTTGCTTACCCAAGAGTTACAGGCATGTTTATGCCTCGTCAAACATCGCTGACGATAACTCAGTAAGCCCGAGAGAAGGGATTTCAGGGGTTGGTGTCTTCGCTCAAGCAGAAGTTATCGCAGCACGATACCGATAACGCTTGAGCTGGTGCGATCACCAAATGTATGTGAAACATTGAAAATTTCACGATACAGCATAATTAGCCTCCTTATATTTTTTCAGTTGGTAAGTGACTACCACTATACAACTGTTTTCAGCATAAGCCCAGGGGTCTTTTCGTAGGCATGCGCGCATGCAGCATGGTGAAACGGGGAGAATCCTTAACCTTGAACCGTCTCGAATAATCCCCGTTAATCATTATCCTAATGCGCTTTCTTTGGCTGCAATATCTTTTAACTGTTCGTCAATTAACGACAGTATAGGTCCAACGTCGGCATCCATAACGCGGCGTTCTTTGAGTTTCACCTGTATAGCCGAAGGATAGTTCGGCCCCCACACGTCAGCGTTATCTGCAGATACGCCGATTATTTTGAAGGGATAGAGACAAATTAATTTCTTATTGAACGCTCTGGATACATGAACGAATGATGTGTCAGGCGAGATGACCAGCGCGCTGTCCTTAATTATTTGTGCCGCTGAAAAGAACGATGGCGTTGTATTCCTGGTGACGTTAGCTGAGTCAGGTATGGCTTTTATTTTATGCTGCTCGCCAAGGATGATTAGGTGAAATAAATCCTCATATTTAGCAAGATGGCCGGTGATGGCTTCAATCTGTGCGGTAGAGAAAAAACGCTCGCTCACGCTACCGTAAGGAATGAATGAAACAATTTTTTTATCAGTGGTTTTTTTAATGAACTCTTTTGCCTTTTGCGCATCTTCATCGGGAATGTGCACCGCGTAATCAAAGTCCTGCACAGAAATCCCCAGGTGCTGGAGCAGGTCAATGTAGCGGGTGCTGATGTGCCCCAGGGGCTGGCTGATATGGATAACCTCATCATATAGACGATACTTGCTGGTAAATCCTATCGTTCTTTGTGGCTTGATCAATCTGATTAAATTGAACGTTTCGACATTAGAGTGAGTGATTTCGTGCGAGTCTACAAATACAAATGGAGGAAGTTTCCTTAACGTCTTGACTAGCTCTTTTTTCGTGTTAGCGTCATAAAAATAAAGCGCGTCAACATTACGCCACTCTTTAAACAGGAAGTGGGTTCTTTTGTCTGCGATAATAGATACGCGAAAATTGTTTTTTACCAGCGTGTCAATTATCCCTCCAATAACAATAGCGTCACCAATGCCCTTGGCGATGAAAGGTATCACCAAATGGTTCGTGTCTGACTTACGTTCGGGATTTGATGGGCGGGTCAGGGCAGTTATATTGCTCATCAAATTTAACTTAAATCTTAGCTTCGCTCTTTTCAGAATATAATTTTTAGAACGGTTTACTTTCCTGAGCCATTTGATCACGAACTTCCCCTTGTAAAATAATCTGGCAAATTTGACGCTAGCTATCTGTTATTACGAATTTGAGGGTGTATATCCCTCTCCCATCGGGAGAGGGACGATCGTAACCTGAATTAAATCGAGGTACGACGATAGCTCCGGTATTCCGGCATCCAGTAGTTATCGTCGATAGCCTGCTGCAGCGCATCGGCAGAGGTATTTACCGCCACGCCCTGCTGCTGCGCCATTTTACCCACCGCAAACGCAATCGCGCGGGACACTTTCTGAATATCCTTCAGCTCCGGCAGCACCAGACCTTCCCCGTCGTTGACCAGCGGAGAATGTTTCGCCAGGGTTTCACTCGCCGACATCAGCATTTCGTCAGTAATGCGCGATGCGCCGGAGGCGATAACCCCCAGGCCAATGCCCGGGAAGATGTAGGAGTTGTTGCACTGGGCGATCGGATAGACCTTGTCTTTCCACACCACCGGATCGAACGGGCTGCCGGTAGCAACCAGCGCGTTACCCTCGGTCCAGGCGATGATGTCCTGCGGCGTGGCTTCCACGCGGGAAGTCGGGTTAGAAAGCGGCATTACGATAGGGCGTTCGCAGTATTTGTGCATCTCGCGAATGATCTCTTCGGTGAAGAGGCCGGTCTGCCCGGAAACGCCGATCAGAATATCCGGCTTCACGTTGCGTACCACGTCCAGCAGGGAAAGCACTTCGTTGTCGGTGTCCCAGTTTTTCAGTCCTTCGCGCTTTTGCACCAGCTTGGTCTGGAACGGCAGCAGGTTTGGCATGCCGTCGGTCAGCAGGCCAAAGCGGTCAACCATAAAGACGCGGGAGCGCGCCAGCTCTTCGCTTAACCCTTCGCGCTGGGTCTGGGCGATAATCTGCTCGGCGATACCACAGCCCGCAGAGCCTGCGCCAAGGAAGACAATTTTCTGATAGCTCAGCTGGCTGCCCGCCGCGCGGCTGGCGGCGATCAGCGTGCCCACGGTGACCGCGGCGGTGCCCTGAATGTCGTCGTTGAACGAGCAGATCTCATCGCGATAGCGGTTCAGCAGCGGCATGGCATTTTTCTGCGCGAAATCTTCAAACTGCAGCAGCACGTCCGGCCAGCGGTGCTTAACGGCCTGGATGAAATCATCCACAAACTGATAGTACTCGTCGTCTGTAATGCGCGGATGACGCCAGCCCATATACAGCGGGTCGGTCAGCAGCTGCTGGTTGTTGGTCCCTACGTCCAGCACTACCGGCAGGGTGTAGGCCGGGCTGATGCCGCCGCAGGCGGTGTAGAGAGAGAGTTTACCGATTGGAATACCCATCCCACCGATACCCTGGTCGCCAAGGCCCAGGATACGTTCACCGTCCGTCACCACGATCACTTTGATGTTGTGGTTAGACACGTTCTGCAGAATATCGTCCATGTTGTGACGGTTCTGATAGGAGATGAACACGCCACGGGAGCGGCGGTAGATCTCAGAGAAGCGTTCGCAGGCGGCACCGACCGTTGGGGTGTAGATCACCGGCATCATCTCTTCGAGATGGTTTTGCACCAGGCGATAGAAAAGCGTTTCGTTAGTGTCCTGTATGTTGCGCAGGTAGATGTGCTTGTCGATTTCTGTTTTGAAGCCCTGATACTGGATCCAGGCGCGCTCTGCCTGTTCCTCAATGGTTTCAACCACTTCAGGTAACAGACCGAGCAGGTTAAAGCTGCTGCGCTCCTCCATGCTGAAGGCGCTGCCTTTGTTCAGCAGGGGGAATTCCAGTAAAACCGGACCGGCATAGGGAATATAAAGGGAACGATGTTTTTTCAGTTTGTTGTCCATGTCACTCACTCATTTTTTGAAGATCCGTCCCTGGCACTGCTGTTTGTCATCTTTCTGGCCTGTGCGGCGGGGTGCGGTCGGGCGGTATTATAGAGGAGCTAAATGTTAATTACCGCAACACATAAAAAAAACACCATCGGGATTACCGATGGTGCCGTGGATTTCGTACTGGAACTTACTTGCCTGCGTGGCGTTTTCTGCCGGTGGCGTGGGTGACCTGCGTTTCGCTGTCGCCCTCAATGACCACTTTTCGCTGGTTTGACAGCTTGTAGTTCAGCCCCAGAATATGGCGTGCCTGACGGTTCGATTTCATGTTAACTCCTCAATCCTGTTGATAGTTTTAAGGACAAGTTCGCTTGCGCAAACGAAATGTAACCCCTTAGGTTGCAGATCCAGCTTAGCAGGTTTTTACAAAGGTGCGTTTTGCCCGCTGACAACGTAGTTAATGGTCTGCTGGTAGATGTCACTGAGGATGTCATTGTCTGTGGCTTCCACCCACCGGGTCAGCTCCATCAAAATGTCATCTTCAGTCACAGCACCGTGCTCGGCGTGAAGTCCCTGTGCAATTGCGTTAACGAGCTCAGGTTGTGCTGATGTAGTATTTGCCGGGTAATAAGTAAACATGCTGCCTCCGTTCGTTATCTGTTTAATGTTACGGCTTGCAAAATCTTAATTCATAAACAGAGTGACAAATATTTTCGCCGTTGTGGTTCAGATTCGTCCTGGAAATATAAACATCATATTCCATAGCACAGAATTTAAATTAAGGTTTCCAGCGGCGTAAATTTGTCTTTTTTTCATAGGGCATTGGGGAAGGCCAGGAGATGAGTTCAACAATGCTGCCCCAGGGCGTTTGACCGTAGCAAAAGGCATTCCCTTCGCCCTGCTCATCCGGGAAGGTCAGCGGTTTTGGCTCGGTAAACATCTCACCGCCGGCCGCGGTGAACGCGGAGAGGGCATTTTCAAAATTATCAACATAAACAGCAAAGTGCTGCAGGCCGAAGTCGCTGGCGCGGGCGGGCATACCCTGTTCAGGCCCGTGCATTTCGAAGAGTTCTATACCGGGCCCGTGCGGCATGGCAAGCATGCGGATGGCGCTGATGGTGGTGCCCGGGAATAATCTTAAGGTGTGCTGCTGCGCGCTGTGGTCGATATTATCCGTTTCAGCGTCAACGGAGTGATATAAAACCTTTGCCCCGAAAGCCCGTTCAAAAAATAGGGTGGCCTTTTCGATGTCGGGAACCGTAATACCGATATGGTCGATACCCCTTACTGAAGATTGCATATATTTCTCCTGCTATAAAAATAGTAAATATAGCAGGAGAATATCAGGCTATTACCACTTCATTTCGCCGGTGTTCACCTTTGCGCTCAATTCTAACGAGCTGGCTTCAGCAAGGTTCGGCCACTGTTTTTTCATCGTACTGATGACGCCAGCTGAGTCCTTATGCGTCGTCAAAGCCTGCTCGAACTGCTGCAGATAGCTCCGGGTAAAGTCGATAGCGCCCGTTCCCGCTGGCGGCGTCCCCAGGTAGTGGCCGGGAATGACGCGCTCTGGCTTATGGGCTGCCATGTTATCCAGAGTGTGCTGCCACTGCTGACGGCTTGCTTTGGTCTGAGTATCCGCCGTCCAGACGTGAATGCCCCAGGAGACGCCGGTCCCGCCCAGGATAGTTTTCGCTGACGGGATCCAGACGTAGGCCGCATAGCTGTCAGGCTGTTCGATATCAATCTTCTCGCCGTCAACCATAAAGGTGGTGGAGGCGATAACCTGCGGCACGACGAGCTGCGTTGGCGCACCGTCCTTCATCTGCGGACCCCAGAAGGCGAGCTTGGCGTCCTTAGTGGCGTTGATATGGTCAACCACCTGCTGCGTCGCCACCACTTTTGCATTCGGGAAGGCCTTAACCAGCGGCTGAAGGCCGAAGTAGAAATCCGGGTCGCCGGAGGTGATCACAATTTTGTTCAGCGTTTTGCCGCTTCGACGGATTTTTTCAACCAGCGCCTCGCCATCCTTCACGCTGAACTGCGCATCAAACAGGACGGCTTCCGTCGGGCCAGACACGAGCGTTGAGGATACGGCAAAAATCCCTTTCTCCTGCGGGTTGTAGGTGTCAACGGTTAGCGGCGCAGCAAACGCGGCCGGGGAGAAAAGGGCGCATACGACAGCAAGGTGGGTGATTTTCATTCTGGTATCTCAGTTATTCAGGAAAGTCTCTATTGTACGGATATCTGCATTTGCCAGAATTCCTGAAACAAGACATGCTTAGTTTCATAAATCGAGCAAATGGAGCTAAGAATGGATCGCGTAATCGCTGCCCAGGTGTACAACCGCATATGCGAACTGGGGAGCTTGAGTGCGGCGGCGCGGGCGCTGGGCATTTCTCGCCCTATGGTCAGCCGCTATCTTGAGCAAATGGAAAAGTGGGCGGGCGCGCGGCTGGTTAATCGCTCTACGCGCAGGCTGACGCTCACGGCCGCAGGAGAGAAAGTGCTGCTTAAAACGCGGACGCTTTCGCAGATCTCTCAGGAAATTGAGGACCAGTCGGCAAAGGATCTGCCCTCCGGCACGCTGCGGGTGGCCTGCGCGCACTTTACCGCCATGCAGATTATCGCCCCGGTGCTGCCGGATCTTCTGTCGCGCTATGCTCAGCTGCGAATCGAGCTGGACGTAAACAACCACCCGGTAAGCCTGGTGGGAGAGCGAATCGACGTTGCGATCCGCATTACGGATAACCCGGAGCCGGGGATGATTGCCCGCAGGCTGGGAGAGTGCCGCTCAGTGCTCTGTGCTTCACCGGAATATCTCGCCAGGCACGGTATTCCCGAGCAGCTGGAGGATTTAGCCCGGCACAACTGCCTGCACTACAGCTTTTTTGCCGGGCAGTCGTGGAATTTTATTACGGCAGAAGGCAATGCCGTCTCGACGGCGGTAAAGGGGAATTTGAGCGCCAGTATCTCCTCCCTGCTGATGGACGCCGCGATTAACCACTGCGGGATTGCCATGCTGCCGGAACGCGAGGCTCAGGAGGCGCTAGCGCAAGGCCGCCTGGTGCCGGTGCTAACCGCGCTCACGCCGAAGCCTATCGGTATTTTTGGTATCTATCAGTCTCGGGATTATCCGCCCGCGGCGCAGCGCGTGTTCCTTGACGCCCTGGCGAACGCTCTTGGCGGTTAAGACTCGTCTGTGTTCCCTGCAAAATACGCTTAGCGTCCTATACTTAACCCTTTGTAAGCCAAAAGGAGAGCAAGAATGACGATTCATAAGCACGGTTCGGCACACTGGTCTGGCGATATTAAGCGCGGGAAAGGGACGGTCTCTACAGAGAGTGGCGTTCTTAACCAACAACCTTACGGCTTTAACACCCGCTTTGAAGGTGAGAAAGGTACCAACCCGGAAGAGCTGATCGGTGCGGCGCACGCGGCCTGTTTCTCGATGGCGCTGTCGCTGATGCTGGGCGAGTCGGGCTACACTGCCGATTCCATTGACACCACAGCGGACGTGTCGCTGGATAAGACCGACAGCGGTTTTGCCATCAGTAAAGTCGCGCTGCAAAGTAAAGTCACGGTGCCCGGCATCGATCCTCAGCAGTTCGACGGCATTATTCAGAAAGCAAAAGCGGGCTGTCCGGTTTCGCAGCTGCTGAAAGCTGAAATCACGCTGGATTACACGCTGAACTAAACCTGAGCCGGGCCTGTGCCCGGCTATCCTCTGAGCGCCGCAGGGAACACCTCGGCCAGCCAGGCAATAAACACCCTCAGGCGGTGCGTCAAATGGCGGTTCTGGGGGTAAACAACGTGAAAAGGATAGGCCTTCGGACGCCAGTCGCGGAGGATCTCAACCAGGGCGCCGGCCTGCAGGTGAGACTGAACGGCATAACCAAACGTCTGAACAATTCCCAGGCCTGCTACCGCAGCCGCCAGGTGGGCATTACTTTCGTTGATTCCAAGGTAGTGCGGTACGCTAATTTCCAGCGCCTCGCCGTTCTCCCTGAAGCGAAACGGAAAGGCACGCCCCGTGACGGGTGAAAGATAGCTCACAAGCTTATGTCCGTTGCACAACTCCTGCGGATAGGCCGGAACGCCATGATTTTTGAGGTACCCGGGGGCCGCGCAGGTGAGAAGTTCGGCCTCACCAATATGCCGGGCGATGAGGGTGGAATCATCGAGCGGGCCACCGCGGATTACGCAGTCAACGTTACCGCTGATTAAATCGACGGGACGGTCGGCTACGCCCAGATCGATGCGGATATCCGGGTTACGCTGCATAAAGTCCGGCAGAAGGGGGATCAGCACGTCCCGCGCCGTTGAGCCGCCAACGTCAATCCGCAAATGTCCTTTTGGCGTACAGCATGACGCGCGAAACGAGGTGTCGATATCCTCGATATCGATAAGAACCCGCGAGGCCTTTTCGTAATATTCCTTACCCTCCGGCGTAGTGACCACGCGCCGCGTGGTGCGGTGCAACAGCCGGGTTTCCAGATGCGCTTCCAGCGATTTCACCAGCTTGCTCAGGGTGGCGATCGGCATGTTCAACGAGTCAGCCGCCCGGGTAAAACTCCCTGCTTCAACTACGCGCGCGAAGGCGCGCATCGCCATGAGTTGGTCCACGCTGCTGCCTCTTATTATTTCTGTATGTGAATAGTCATTTTCATTTTTGCCTGTTTTTCACTAATTCCGCAAGGGCTACAGTCTGTTCAACGCAGGCGAAAGGTCGCTCGCAGCCTAAAACCCTCTACACAAGGTAAACAACATGAACACGACGCTCACGGGAAAAATCGCACTGGTCACCGGCGGTAGCACCGGTATTGGTCTTGCCACGGCGCAGGAGCTGGCGGCACAGGGCGCTAAGGTCTACATCACCGGCCGCCGTCAGGCCGAGCTTGACGCTGCGGTCTCGGCAATTGGCTCATCAGCGGTGGCGATCCGCGCCGATGTTTCTAAGCTTGCGGACCTCGATGAGGTTTATGCCCGCATAGCCAAAGACGAAGGGCGGCTTGATATTCTCTTTGCCAACGCGGGCGGCGGCGACATGCTGCCGTTAGGCGCGATCACCGAGGAGCAGTTTGACCGTATCTTCGGCACCAACGTGCGCGGCGTGCTGTTTACGGTACAAAAGGCGCTGCCGCTGCTGACGGCCGGGTCATCCATCATCCTCACCGGGTCAACGGTGTCGGTTAAGGGCACGGCAAACTTTAGCGTGTACAGCGCCAGTAAAGCGGCCGTGCGCAACTTCGCCCGCTCATGGGCGCTGGACCTGCAGGGGCGTGGGATCCGCGTCAACGTGGTGAGCCCTGGCCCGATCAAAACCCCGGGGCTGGGTGACCTGGTGGCGGAAGAACATCGTCAGGGGCTGTACGATGCGCTGGCCGCGCAGGTGCCGCTGGGTCGCCTTGGGGCGCCGGGCGAAGTGGGTAAAGCGGTGGCGTTCCTGGCCTCGGATGCCGCCAGCTTTATCAATGCCGTCGAACTGTTTGTTGATGGTGGCATGGCCCAAATCTAAGGCGGGTATAGCGCCGTGAGATCGCCGCCAAGGCGGCGGTCTTTCAGCGGACGCTGCGCATCCCGCATCGATATCGTGACGTTGTCACATTTCACCAGCGTGCAGTACGGCGCCAGCCACTGAAGATCGTGATTATCGTGGCGCAATACGTACGAGGCAAGCCTCTGCAAGGCCCGGTCGTGTTCGGCTAACAGGTTAACGCGGTTAGCCTGGGCAAAGCTCGCCATCATCACTAAAGGCTGTAGCGCATAATTATGATAGGCCACGGCGCGCTCGCGCCGCTTGCGCTCGTTCGGTAGCGTGCCGTCGTGGCCAATCTGTCCGGCAGCAATCCGATACTCTTTCACCGACCAGTTAAACAGATCTCGCCGGTTAAGCGCCACGGACGTCGCCATCACCGACCAGGCCGCCCAATAGCTGTGGTTATTGGTTTCTGCCAGCGGCAGCCCGTCCCAGTCTTTGACCACCTGCTCGGCCAGCAGCCCGAGCCAGCGTTCGACGCTCGCCGCCTCGCCGGCCGGTTTTCCGGGCATAAACTTCAGCTCCAGCCAGCCGGTTGCCAGCTTGGCAAGCGCCCATTTGCGCATCGAACGCCCGGTATGGTTAGCCTGCGTGGAGGAGAGGGCGTTCGCGTCGGCCCAGCGCTGATAGCCTGACACAATGCACCTCAACGTCAGGGGATCGCCGCTTCGCTTATATCGCCAGATCATCTGCGAGATGCCGCGTTCAAAGTCGGTTATCGATTTCGTTTCTGCGCGATAAGCCTGCTCCGCTTCAGGATTAAGCGTGGCGCGGGCGCTGTCCGAACCCTCATATTTGCTGTGAAACTCGAGGGAAGCGGTGTAAGGCGCAGGCAGGTTAACGCACCTTCCCCGTTCGGTGTGCGGGAGGGCCCGGGTAAATCCTGCGGGAGGCACAAGCTGTGCCGCACAGGCCAGCGCCGGTGAGCACAGCAGGATCAATAAAATGCGCATCAGCCGACTTTACGCCAGCAGCGAACGTCGCGTCCATCGGCCGTGTGCTGTAGCACCTGCGGGATCTCGCACCCCTGTCCTGCCAGCGGGCAGCGGTCGCGGAAAAAACAGCCGGCGGGCAGGCGTCTGTTCCCCGGCAGATCCGTTTTGCGCAGCGCCAGCCCCTCATCCAGCGGCTGGCCGGTTCTGGGAACGGAATCGAGCAAGAGCTGCGTGTAAGGATGGCGCGGCTGAACCAGAACCTGGGCGGCGGTGCCCAGCTCAACAATCTGACCGAGATACATCACCGCCACGCGATCGCTCATGTGCCTCACCACCGAGACGTTGTGGGAGATCAGCACGTAGGTGAGGTTGCGCTGCTGCTGGAGCGTCACCAGCAGGTTGAGGATCTGCGCCTGCACGGAGATATCCAGCGCGCTGGTCGGTTCATCCAGCACGATGATGTCCGGGTCAGACGACAGCGCCCGGGCGATGGCAATGCGCTGGCGCTGGCCGCCGGAAAACGCGTGCGGCAGGCGGTCGAGATACTCCGGGCGGATCCCGACAAGCTGCGCCAGGCTTTCCGCGAGCCGGCGGCGCTCGCGCTCACCGCTGCGTTTTTGTACCCATACCGGCTCGGTGATAATCCGCCAGACCGGCAGGCGCGGGTCAAGCGAGGAGAGCGGATCCTGAAACACCATCTGCATCCCGCCTGCATGCTGCGTTCGCTGGCAGGCCCCGGCGCTCGGTTTGAGCATCCCCATTAGCAGCTGCGCCAGCGTGCTTTTTCCGCAGCCGGATTCCCCCACAATGCCCAGCGTTTCACCCCGGCGGATCTGCAGGTCCATTCCGTTGAGGGCGTGAACCTGTTCCGTTACGCGGCCCAGCCAGTTTTTGCGCGCGGGAAAATTCACGTGCACGCTATCGAGTTCCAGCAGGACATCAGACATGGTGTTCCTCCCGTTGTGGATACCAGCAGGCGGCCCGTTGGCCGTCCGCACCGTTGGGCATTAATCGCGGCGTTTCACCGCATTTCGCACCCGCAGCGAAGCAGCGTTCGCGAAAGGCGCAGCCGCGCGGAAGCTGGCTGAGGTTGGGCACCGTACCGGGAATAGCCGGCAGCGCGGCGCGCGGCTCGCCGTTTTCCGGCGCGCACTGCAGCAGGCCGATGGAATAGGGATGAACCGGATGGTGGATCAGGGTCTGCGTGCTGCCGCTTTCAATCACGCTTCCCGCGTACATCACGTACATCCGGTCGCAAAGCTGTGAAACAACCGCCATATCGTGGCTGATAAACAGCACCGACGTCCCGCTGGCGCGGGCTTTATGCTTAAGCAAACGCAGGACCTGTAGCTGCACGGTCACGTCCAGCGCCGTCGTTGGTTCATCCGCAATAATCAGCTCTGGCTCGCAGGAGAACGCGAGAGCGATCATCACCCGCTGGCGCATCCCGCCGGAAAGCTCAAACGGATAGCGATCCATCACCTCTGCCGCGTCCGGGATCTGCATCTCCTCCAGCAGGCTAATGGCCTTTTGCTGCGCGTCCCGGCGGGAGAGCGGCTGGTGCTGGCGGATCACCTCAACCATCTGCTTACCGATGCGCCGCGTAGGGTTAAGCGCCGTCATCGGCTCCTGAAAAATCATCGCCACTTTTGCGCCTCGCCACTGGCGGAGCTGTTTCTCCGTGGCGTTCAGCACGTCTTCACCCAGCAGCGTGACCTGCCCGTGGTGAACCCGGTAGCTTCCTTCCGGCAGCAGGCGCATGGCCAGCATCGCCGTGACTGACTTCCCCGAGCCGGATTCGCCCACCACGCCGACAATTTCGCCCCGCTTAATCTCCAGCGAAACGTGGTTGAGCGCGTGGACGTCACCGCGATAAATCGGGAAGCTCAGGTGTAAATCTTCAATGGTTAATACCGAATCACTCATCATTGTCTTCCCCCTGATTTCGGGTCCAGCAGGTCGCGGATGCCGTCACCAAATAAGTTAAAACCGACGGCGGTGATGAGGATGGCCGCGCCGGGGAAGGCGCAGTACCACCACTGGTCAAGCACGTAGTTGCGTCCGACAGCGACCATCGCGCCCCATTCTGCGGTGGGCTGCTGGGCGCCGAGGCCGATAAACCCCAGCGTGGCGGCCATTAATATGGCGCTGCCGATATCCAGCGAGGCCTGCACAATCAGCGGCGGCAGGGCGTTGCGCAGGATGTGCCAGCTGATCAAATGCCACCGCGAGGCGCCAAAGGTGCGCGCGGCCTGCACGTAGGTAAACTGACGCACCACCAGCGTTTGCCCACGCGCCAGGCGGACGTAAAAGGGGATGCGCACAATGGCAATTGCCAGCATGGCGTTGAACAGGCTCGGGCCCAGCGCGGCCGCCAGCGCCATGGTCAGTACCAGCGAGGGGATAGAGAGCATAATGTCCATTATCCGCATAATCATGGCGTCACCGCGCCCGCCCAGCACGCCGGACAGACACCCCAGCAGCGAACCGATCCCGCCTGCAATCGCCACTACCGCCAGCCCGGCGGTGATGGACTGCTGGCTGCCGACCAGCACCCGGCTAAACAGATCGCGCCCGACCTCATCGGTGCCAAACCAGTGCTGAGCGGAAGGCGCCTGCAGCCGGGCGGTCAGATCCAGCGCGTTTGGGTCGTGCGGGACGATCCACGGCGAAGTGACCATCAGCAGCAGCATCAGGATCATAATAACGCCGCCAACCAGCGTGAGCGGGCTCTTGCGCAGCATCCAGAACAGCTTTGCCCAGTCGATGCGCGGTTTTTCGGTCTTTTCGGGGACGGGCGTTTCCTGAGTCAGCATCATTCGGCACCTCCGCGCCCGATTCGCGGGTCAATCCACAGATACAGCAGATCGACCACCAGGTTAACAAACACGTAGGCCAGCGAAACCACCACCGCAAAGCCCATGACGGCAGGAAAATCGAGTGCCTGAATAGAGGTCACCACCCAGGCGCCCATTCCCGGCCAGGCGAAAACGGTCTCGGTCAGTACCGCGCCGTAGAGGAGGTCGCCCAGCGCCAGCCCGAGAACGGTAATCGAGGGGATCATCGCGTTCGGCAGGGCGTAGCGCAGGACGATATACCAGCCCGGCAGGCCGCTGGCGCGGGCGGTGCGGATGTAGTCCTCGCTGAGCTGCTCCAGCATCGCCGAGCGTACCTGACGCGCGACAATGCCAAGATGCACAAACGCCAGCGTTAGCGAGGGTAAAATCAGGTGCTGCACGGCGTTAAAGAAGACCTCGCCGTTGCCTTCCAGCAGGGCATCAACCATATAAAAGCCGGTAACGTGGGCGGGTGGGTCGAGCCAGTCGTCCAGCCTGCCGCCGCCCGGCAGGATCTGCAGCTGCCCGTAGAACAGGACGATGACCCCCAGCCCCAGCCAGAAGGCAGGCGTGGAGATCCCGGTCATCGCCATGAGCCGGACCAGGTGATCGAGCCAGCGGTTGCGGTAGACCGCCGACAGTATGCCCAGCGGAACGCCAATCACCAGCGCCAGCAGCAGGGAGCAAAACGCCAGCTCGAGCGTCGCGGGGAAAAAGGCCTTCAAATCTTCCGCAACCGGACGACCGGTGCGGATAGAGGTTCCAAAATCACCGTGGGCAAGCGCCTCAACGTAGCGGCCAAACTGAACATAGAGCGGCTGATCCAGCCCCAGCTGCTGGCGGATGCTCTGCACAATTTCATCGCTGGCGCGGTCGCCGGCTAAAAGACGCGCCGGATCGCCGGGGATCATGTGTGAAATAATAAAAGTAATGATACAGACACCTGCCACTACCAGGAATAACCCCCAGCAGCGCTGGCGCACAATGCTCCAGAACGTCATACGCTTTCCCCCGGCGAAATCATTATTTACTCATGGTCGCGATGTTGAACACCTGCTCGAGCATGGGGTTAAAGGTGAAGCCTTTGACCTCTTTGTTCATCGCCAGCTGGTAGTTTTTCTGGAACAGATAAACGTAGGCCGCCTCGTCGATTACCACTTTCTGAGCCTGCTGATAATCCTTCGTGCGCTCCGTCTGATCGGTGGTTTTCAGCGCCGCCCGCAGCAGGGCATCGACATCGCTGTTTTCATAGAACGCGCGGTTACCCGGCAGGCCTTTTTTGTCCGACTCAAACCAGTAGTTCATGAACATGTACGGATCGGCAAAGTCCGGGCTCCAGTTACCGATGGCGATGTCGTAATCGCCTTTACCTACCCGGTCGCGCATGGTGGCGTTCGCCAGTTTTTCCAGCTTGACGCTAATGCCGAGCTTGCCGAGGCTGGCCTGGGTGGAAAGGGCGATGGGCTCCCAGTTAGGATCGTTGTCGGAGTAGAGGAAGGTCAGGCTGGCCGGTTTATCTTTGACCTTCTCCAGCGCCGCTTTGGCTTTGGCCTCATCGTAGCTGTACTGCATTGCGCTGGCATCGAAGCCCCACATGCCGTCCGGGATCGGGCCGCGCATCTGCTTGCCGTTGCCGCTGAGTATGCCTTTCACCATGCCCTCATAGTCCGTCGCCCAGGAGACCGCGCGGCGCAAATCGACCTGATTCATCGGCGCTTTGCCGTTGTTGAGGTACAGGTAGGTCACGCGCAGGGAGGGGTATTCTGCAACTGCCACCTTGCCTTCCTGCTTCAGGGCGGAAAGCTGATCCACCGGCAGAGAATCGGCAATGTCCAGATCCCCACGAGAAAGCTGCAGGCGCCGCGACGCGCTCTCGCCGATGATTTTTACCGTAACGCGCTTGAAGTGCGGCTTGTCGCCCGGCCAGTGCGGGTTAGGCACCAGCACCAGCTGTTGCCCCTTTTGCCAGCTTTTCAGCATAAACGGCCCGGAACCGGCGGTATGCTGTGCCAGATAGCCGCGCGCATCGTCGGCGGCGTTGGCCTTCAGCACCGCCGGGTTAATGATGGAGGCGCCGTCGTTCGCCAGCGTGTAAAGGAAGGGGGCAAACGGCTGGCTGAGGGTAAATTTCACCGTGCGGTCATCCACCGCCTCAATCCTGAGATCTTTCGGAAACGCTTCCGACGGCCCCTGGCCGATTTTCAGCAGGCGCTCAAACGAGAGCTTGACCGCCTCGGCGGTGACCGGGGTGCCGTCGGAGAATGTTGCGTTATCCGTCAGGGTAAAGGTCCACTCCTTCTGGTCTTCGGACGCTTTCCAGCCCGTCGACAAATCCCCCTCGACCTCGGTGGTGCCCGGCTTGTACTTCACCAGACGCTGATAGGACGGGTAGGTCACCGTCCAGTCGTTGTTATCGATGGTTACCGCCGGGTCGAGCGTTTGCGGATCTGCCGCTTTGCCGATCGCCAGCATGTCTTTCGGGACGGCAGCCAGCGCAGCCGGGGCGCTCAGCGCCAGCGTGGCGGCAATCAGGGACGTAAGAAGCGTTGTTTTCATGGCAGTGCTCCAGAGTTAAAGGGACGTGTGCGTCAGGGGAAAACAGTCGAAACGATCGTCAAGAAGGGGGTAGCTCGCCGCCTGGGGCAGTTCGAAATGCCACCATTCGCTGCCGATCCCCACAAAGCCCCCGCCAAACATAATGGCGTTGAGCAGCAGGCGGTTACGCTGGGCATGGGGAGGAACGGAGGGATGGTAGGGATGAGAGCGATCGTGCATTTCATCAAACCCGGCCCCCATATCCAGCACGTTGTTGTCGTCATCCATCAGCGTCACGTCGATGGCGGTCCCGCGGCTGTGATTGGAGCCGATGGCCACGTCGACCACGTATTCCGGGTTCGGGCAGGCGTCCCAGAGCTGCGCCTGCGCCTGCTGCGGGCGATAGGCGTCGTACACCACCAGCTTCAGGCCTGCCAGCGTTGCGATGCCGATGGCTTTCGCCAGCGCGGTAGCGGCATCGGTATGCAGCAGACACCGGGCCTCCTGATAAATTGGCCGACCGGTGATGTTGTCAGCGGTGGCGTATTTGAGGTCGATATGCAGCGTGGGAAAGGTTTTTGCCACGTCTATCAGTTCACTCTCATCGGGCATAGCTGCGCTCCTTTAGCGTTCGAATTGACCAAACTCTTGCTGTAGTTGTCGGTTTACCGCCAGGCGGTCAGGCAGGGCATCGCCCAATGCTTCAACTACGCCCGACAGCAGCAGGTTGAACAGGCAGCTCACCGGGGCCAGCGAATCCCAGAAATGGCCGGTATCGGTTTTAACCTGTAATAAATCAAGGGGGTAATCCCGCGCCCATGGACACCAGATATCGGTGATCAGCGCCATTTGAACCCCTTTCTCCGTCGCCACCCGGCAGTACTGGCGGGCAATGGCGGAGTACGCGCGGGTATCCGTCAGAACGACATAGGGATGCGCAAAACCGGAGTTCAGCGACTCTACCCAGCTCCCGGACAGCCCTTCGGAGTAGCTGACGCGAGGGCGCAGATATTCAAGATGGCTGAAGAACGCGTTGGCTATGCCGCGCGTTGACTGAATACCGAGCACGAAGACGGCATCCGCATGCGTCAGCCGATGGACAACCCGTCGAAATATGTCGCTTTGCGCCAGCTGATAAACATCCGTAATCGCCTCCACCTCCAGCGATAGGGAGTGCTGAACGCGGCCTGACAACGGCTGCTGCTGTTGCCAGGAATCAAGGCGGTCGTTCATGCCCCAGGGCTGATACGGATCGCGTAGGCTTTTCTTGGCATCGTCAAGATTGCGGTATCCCAGCCTGCGCAGGAATCGCCCGACCGTAATCCCGCTGGTGCCGGTTGCCAGCGCCACGCTTTCTGCCGTCTCGAAGGGGATCTGCCCGGCATGCGCCAGCATCCAGCTCGCCACGCGTTTTTCAGTGGGCGTGAGCTGGCTGAACGTCGCTTCGATACGCCGCAACATTTCGGGTTGTGATGTCATACCGCCTCGCTGTTAACTGGCTGTCAAATGCCGGATTTCTGTTATGTGATTAACAATGCAGGACGCGTGCCATGTTGGCAGAGCGGGCTAAACCCGCTGCGCGGCAAAGTTAATGCAATATTTATTTAACTGATGATCAACATTTGTGCAGCCTGGTTCACTTTTGGTGCACTGTCTAAGGCTGTGCAGGGATATTTGATGAATACGCCAGTGCCTTCACATTTTTGTTAAGCTGTAAGCAATGTGAATAAGAAAGGGATATCGGCATGGCGAATTGGCCCTGGCGCGTCAGCGTGCGCGTCATCGTTCTGGCAAAGAAAATCGCAATGGTGTTGGGGATTATTCTGTTCGTGCTGCTTGCGGTGCGGGTTTATCTCTCCCAGCAGGGCCCGGAACTGCATCTCTGGCACACCTGGCGCGCGGACGAGCTGACCGTGCAGGAGATGGATCGCGCGAGCTATGCGCAATACGTCGCCCGCGAGAACGCCATCTTCAGCGATATGGACGCGGCGGTAACGGCAAAGACGGCAGGGGATGAGCGTACGCCGCTGAACCGGTACTACCGCCAGAGCCTGGTGTGGCCGGGGAAATTCTCACCCGACGCTAACCGTTCGTTTGTACTGATGCCGGAAGGAACGCCGCGCGGGGCCGTGGTGCTGCTGCACGGGCTAACGGATTCGCCTTACAGCGTTAAGCATATCGCGCGTGATTATCAGCAGAAGGGATTTGTCGCCGTGGTTCCCCGGCTGCCGGGACACGGGACCGCGCCAGGCGCGCTCACGAATGTTGACTGGGAGATGTGGCAGGCGGCGACGCGCCTGGCCGTGCGCGAAGCCACCCGTCTGGCGGGAGACGAGGTTCCCCTGCATCTGGTGGGCTATTCCAACGGCGGGGCGCTGGCGCTGAAATATGCCCTTGACGCGCTCGACTCTCCGACGCTTCGCAAGCCTCAGCAGCTGGTGCTGCTCTCTCCGATGGTGGGTGTTACCGCGTTCGCTCGCTTTGCCGGCTTTGCCGGGCTGCCCGCCATTTTACCGGCGTTTGCCAAAGCCGCGTGGCTGAACATTGCTCCGGAATATAATCCTTACAAATATAACTCGTTCCCGGTCAATGCGGCGCGCCAGTCCTGGCTACTCACGCAGGCGCTGCAGCAGCAGCTTAGCCGGGACGCGCGGGAGAACAAACTCGCCGCGCTGCCTCCGGTACTGGCGTTCCAGTCGGTGATGGATTCGACCGTCAGCACGCGGGCGGTGGTGACCGAGCTTTTTGACCAGCTCCCGAAAAACGGCAGCGAACTGGTGGTGTTTGATATCAATCAGGCCGCCAGTTTCCGCCCGCTGTTTAAACCCTCGTCGTGGACGGCGCTCACCGATCTGCTGCCCGCAGCGCAGCGGCGCTACGGCGTGACCGTGATTACCAACGCCCGGGCAGACGGTTTCGAGACCGTCGCGAAAATAACCCCTGCAGATTCCACGCAGGAAAAGATCCTGTCGCTTGAGGTCGCCTACCCGCAGGACGTCTATTCGTTATCGCACGTCGCCGTGCCTTTTCCACCTGATGACGACCTGTATGGCCGAGATCCTCAGATAAAAAACCGTTACGGCATCAGCCTCGGCACGATTGCGCTGTGGGGGGAAACCTCCGTGCTGAGCGTGGGAAAAGAGGCCTTGATGCGCGTCACGTCGAACCCCTTTTACGGCTATATGGTCGAGCGAATAAACGGGCGGATTGACGCAGAGAGCCACGCGGCGAATCATTTGCGGGATTGATATATTAATCGGTCCCGTTGACGTATGCTAAGGCATAGCTTATAGGCGTATGCCTCACATCGGGATCTCTTTCTGTGCTGACTACACTCATATATCGAAGCCAGTTAAATGCATCCTGCCGATCCGCGCAGCTAGCTGCGCTGGTCGAGCGGGCCAGGATCCGCAATACGGGGTTAAACATTACCGGCATACTGCTTTCTAATGGCCACGAGGTTTTACAAATTCTCGAAGGCGCGGAAGAGAGCGTGGTAAAACTTTTCAATAAGATCCGCGAAGATAAACGCCACACGGGCGTGGTTGAGCTGATGCGTGACTACGGCCCCCGCAGACGTTTTGAGAACGTGGGTATGTTGTTGTTTGATCTGGAAGTCACTTCGCCAAAAGAGGTGCTTCAGTCGGTCCTTCACTACAGCAAGCTTGAAAGCTACCTCACGTCTGACGATCGGGTGTTTAAATTTATTCAGTCGTTTATCACCGGAAAGAACACCTCGCTGACAGGTATACGCATTGACGCGGATAAATGGACGCTCACGCGTGAGCATTTGCCGTTTGGCGAGAGAATAGGGCTAATCCCCGATCAGGCCTGTCAGTTCGCCTTCCAGCCGATAGTCGAACCTTCCGAAGGCAAAATCAGCTCGCTCGAAGCCCTGATTCGCGGCAACGACGGCGGCAGCCCGGAGCATTTCTTCAATACGCTCGACCAGAACAAGATCTACGAAGTGGATCTCCAGACCAAGGCCTACGCCTTTGCGCTTGCCGAAAAGCTGGGTATTGGGGGGCATAAGATTGCGGTGAATTTGCTGCCGATGTCACTGGTCAACGTGCCTGGCGCAGTGGAGTTTCTTGTCACGCAGATCAAGAAACACGGCCTTCAGCCGGAGCAGGTGGTGGTTGAAGTGACCGAAAACGAGATGATTTCCGGCTTCAACAAGTTTAATAGCGCCATCAAACAGCTGCGCGCCGAAGGCATTGGTCTGGCGATCGATGATTTCGGTTCCGGGTACGCGGGGCTTTCTCTTCTGACAAAATTCCAGCCGGATAAAATTAAGATCGATCGCGAAATCGTCAGCAACATCCATCTGAGCGGCCCAAAACAGGCGATTGTGAAGTCGATTGTGAGCTGCTGTACCGATCTTGAAATCACCCTTGTGGCGGAAGGCATTGAGAAGATGGAGGAGTGGTGCTGGCTTGAGTCAGCCGGAATTCGCCGCTTCCAGGGCTTCCTGTTTGCCCGACCGCAGCTCAACGGCGTGGGCGATATTAGCTGGCCCCATCTGGCGCGTTAGCGCAATTCTGTTTCCCCTTCATCGCGCCTGTGCTTAAATAGCTAAAACGGTTTAACACAGTTTAGCTAAGGAGATGACATGGAGAGAATCTGGGTGCTTGGGGATGCGGTAGTGGATCTCCTGCCGGATGGCGAAGGTAGGCTGCTGCAGTGCCCCGGCGGCGCGCCGGCCAACGTCGCGGTAGGCATTGCCCGTCTGGGCGGTAACAGCGCGTTTATTGGCCGGGTAGGCGACGATCCTTTCGGACGGTTCATGCAAAAAACGCTAGCCAGCGAGCAGGTTGACGTGCAGTGGATGCGGCGCGACCCGGCGCATCGCACGTCGACCGTGGTGGTTGACCTGGACGAACAGGGCGAGCGGTCGTTCACCTTTATGGTTCGTCCGAGTGCCGATTTGTTCCTGGAGCCTGGCGATCTCCCGCCATTTCAGGCCGGCGAGTGGCTGCACGTCTGTTCGATTGCGCTGAGCGCTGAACCCAGCCGTTCCGCGGCGCTGCAGGCGATGGCGGACATAAAAAAGGCCGGTGGCTTCGTCAGTTTTGACCCGAATATCCGCGCCGATCTCTGGAACGATGACGTCGAGCTGCGCCGATGCCTCGAGCAGGCGTTAGCCCGTGCGGACGTGGTGAAACTCTCCGTTGAAGAACTGGCGTTCCTGACGGGCAATGCGTTTGTTGAGGAGGGGCTGTCGGCGCTCATGCGCACCTGTACTGCCGGCCTGGTGCTGGTCACGCAGGGGAAAGAGGGGGTCACGGCCTGGCATGAGGGCAAGACGATTCACTATCCCGCTGCGCCGGTCACCTGCGTTGATACAACCGGCGCCGGAGACGCCTTCGTCGCAGGGCTTTTGTTCGGCCTGGCCGGGGCGGGTACAGCCGTAACCGACATTGCCCCGATCCTTGCCTTAGCGCAGCGCTGCGGCGCGCTCGCCACCACGGCGAAAGGCGCCATGACCGCGCTGCCTTACCATCACGAGCTGTAATTCCCTCTCAACGGCCGCCGCCCGGCGGCCTGAATTGTCGCCCCGATCACACTTACTAAAACGGTTTAGCAAAAAATGTTGCCGATCCAAAATCCTCAGGTTTAGTATCATCAACCTAAACCGGTTTAGCAATTTAGCAACGATCAAACACCTCTTTTAGGGATGCGACAAAATGTATAAAAAACGCAGACTTGCCGTGATGATAGGCATGCTGGCCGGCAGTACCTCTGTTTTCGCCCAAACGGATATGACAAGTATTGAATCTCGCCTCGCGGCGCTGGAGCAGCGGTTGCAGGACGCGGAAACCCGCGCGCAGGTTGCTGAAAAGCGCGCAACGGTGGCGGAACAAAAAACGCAGCAGCTGGTGGCAGCCCAGCAGCAGGCGCAGACCTCAGCGCAGGAGGTGGCACAACGTACCGCCGTACTGGAAAAGAAAGCCGATCTGAGCAGCGGGTTTGAGTTCCACGGCTACGCCCGCTCGGGCCTGCTGATGAACGATGCGGCGTCGAGCAGCAAAAGCGGCCCTTACCTGACGCCAGCGGGGGAAACCGGCGGGGCGATTGGGCGTCTCGGCAATGAAGCGGATACCTACGTTGAGCTGAACGTGGAGCACAAGCAGACGCTGGACAACGGTGCGACTACGCGCTTCAAAGCGATGCTTGCCGACGGACAGAAAACCTATAACGACTGGTCTGCCGACAGCAGCGACCTCAACATTCGCCAGGCGTTTGCGGAACTGGGCAATTTGCCCGATTTCAGCGGGGCGCTGAAGGGCAGCACCTTCTGGGCGGGTAAACGTTTTGACCGCGACAACTTTGACATTCACTGGCTGGACTCCGACGTGGTGTTCCTCGCCGGTACCGGCGGCGGCGTCTATGACGTGAAGTGGAACGACGCGCTGCGCAGTAACTTCTCGATTTACGGGCGTAACTTCGGCAGCGAGGAGGAGATCGACAACAACGTTCAGAACTATATCCTCAGCATGAACCATTTCGCCGGGCCGGTGCAGGTGATGGTAAGCGGCCTGCGGGCAAAAGATAATGACGACCGTAAGGACGGTAACGGCGATCCGGTGAAAACCGACGCGGCCAATAACGGCGTACATGCCCTTGTCGGCCTGCATAACGAAAGCTTCTACGGCCTGCGCGAAGGATCGGCCAAAACGGCGCTGCTCTATGGCCACGGGCTGGGGGCAGAGGTGAAAAGCATCGGTTCTGATGGTGCGCTGCTGTCTGATGCCGATACCTGGCGCTTTGCAAGTTACGGCGTCACGCCGCTCGGCGGCGGATGGCATATCGCGCCGGCGGTGCTGGCACAGAGCAGTAAAGATCGTTACGTCAAAGGCGACAGCTATGAGTGGGTTACGCTCAACACCCGCCTGATAAAAGAGGTCACGCAGAATTTCGCGCTCGCGTTTGAGGGCAGCTACCAGTACATGGATTTAAATCCGGAAGGCTACAAGGATCGCAGTGCGGTAAACGGCAGCTTCTACAAGCTGACCTTTGCCCCGACGCTTAAGGCAGGCAAGATCGGCGATTTCTTCAGCCGTCCGGAATTGCGCCTGTTCGCGACCTGGATGGACTGGAGCAGCAAACTGGATAACTACGCCAGCGATGATGCCTTTGGCAGCAGCGGCTTCAACGCGGGCGGGGAATGGAACTTTGGGGTTCAGATGGAGACCTGGTTCTAGCCCTCCACGCTCCCGCGCCGCGGGGGCGTTTCGAATATCATAAAAATGACGTCAGGCAGAGGTATCTATGGATTTTAATAACATTGCCCGCGAGCTCATCCCGCTGCTCGGCGGCAAGGAAAACATCGCCAGCGCCGCGCACTGCGCAACGCGGCTGCGTCTGGTGCTGGTCGATGATGCGCTCGCCGATCGCGAGGCTATCGGCAAGGTTGACGGCGTGAAAGGGTGTTTTCATAACGCGGGCCAGATGCAGGTGATCTTTGGCACGGGCGTGGTGAATAAGGTGTATGCCGCGTTTATTCAGGAAGCCGGGATCGGCGAATCCAGCAAATCCGAAGCGGCTGATATTGCGGCGCGCAAGCTCAACCCGTTCCAGCGCGCTGCGCGCCTGCTGTCTAACATCTTTGTGCCGATCATTCCTGCCATTGTGGCGTCCGGTTTGCTGATGGGCCTGCTGGGCATGGTGAAAACTTACGGCTGGGTCAATGCGGACAACGCGCTCTACATCATGCTGGATATGTGCAGCTCGGCGGCGTTTATCATCCTGCCGATCCTGATTGGCTTCACCGCCGCGCGTGAATTTGGCGGCAACCCCTATCTGGGCGCAACGCTGGGCGGGATTTTAACCCACCCGGCGCTGACCAACGCCTGGGGCGTGGCGTCCGGCTTCCACACCATGAACTTTTTCGGGTTTGAGATCGCTATGATTGGCTACCAGGGCACCGTATTTCCCGTGCTGCTGGCCGTCTGGTTTATGAGCATTGTGGAAAAAAATCTGCGTCGGGTTATCCCGGATGCGTTAGATCTGATTTTGACGCCGTTTCTCACCGTCATTATTTCCGGCTTTATTGCGCTGCTGATCATCGGCCCCGCCGGACGCGCGCTGGGCGACGGCATCTCGTTCATCCTGAGCACGCTGATTGCACACGCGGGCTGGCTGGCCGGGCTGTTGTTTGGCGGCCTGTATTCGGTGATTGTGATCACCGGGATACACCACAGCTTCCACGCCATCGAAGCCGGTTTGCTGGGGAATCCGTCGATTGGGGTCAACTTCCTGCTGCCGATTTGGGCAATGGCGAACGTCGCGCAGGGCGGCGCGTGTCTTGCGGTATGGTTTAAAACGAAGGATGTGAAGATCAAGGCCATTACCTTACCGTCGGCATTTTCCGCCATGCTGGGTATCACCGAAGCGGCGATATTCGGTATCAACCTGCGCTTTGTGAAACCGTTTATCGCTGCGCTGATCGGCGGCGCGGCGGGCGGGGCCTGGGTGGTATCGGTCCACGTGTATATGACCGCCGTCGGGCTGACCGCTATCCCCGGAATGGCGATCGTACAGGCCAGCTCGCTGCTTAACTATATTATCGGTATGGTGATTGCCTTCGGCGTCGCCTTTACCGTCTCCCTGCTGCTGAAATATAAAACGGACTCTGAATAATGACGCTACCCTCGCGCTGGCCTGCCGTGCTGCAGGCCGTCATGAAAGGCCAGCCGCGCGCGCTGGCGGACAGCCATTATCCGCAGTGGCACCTGGCGCCCGTGACGGGGCTGATGAACGATCCCAACGGTTTTATCTTCTTTGCCGGGCGCTACCATCTGTTTTACCAGTGGAATCCGCTGGGCTGCGATCATCGCTACAAATGCTGGGGACACTGGCGTTCGGATGACCTGGTTCACTGGCATCACGAGCCGCTGGCCCTGATGCCGGACGAAGAGTATGACCGCAACGGGTGTTACTCCGGCAGCGCCGTGGACAACCGCGGCGTGCTGACGCTGTGCTATACCGGCAACGTAAAGTTCGACGACGGCAGCCGCACCGCCTGGCAGTGTCTGGCCGAGGAGCAGGAGGACGGAAGCTTCAAAAAATGCGGTCCGGTGCTGGCGCTGCCTGAAGGCTATACCGGGCACGTTCGCGACCCGAAAGTCTGGCAGCATGAGGGCATGTGGTACATGGTGCTCGGGGCGCAGGACTGGCAGCAGCGCGGCAAAGTGCTGCTGTTTCGCTCCGAAGACCTGCACAGCTGGCAGCCCTGCGGGGAGATTGCCGGACAGGGCCTTAATGGCCTTGAGGATGCCGGGTACATGTGGGAGTGTCCTGACCTGTTTGCGCTCGATGGGACGCATGTTCTGATCTGTTGTCCGCAGGGGCTGGCGCGCGAGCCGCATCGCTACCTGAACACCTATCCGGCGGCCTGGATGAGCGGGGCGTTTGACTATGAACGGGCCACGTTTGAGCACGGCGCGCTTCGCGAGCTGGACGCGGGGTTTGAATTCTATGCCCCGCAAACGGCGCTTGCAGAAGACGGGAGACGGATCCTGATCGGCTGGATGGGCGTACCGGACGGAGAGGAGATGCTCCAGCCAACGCGTGCGCAGGGCTGGATCCATCAGATGACCTGCCCGCGAGAGCTGCGGTATCGCGACGGCAGGCTGTGGCAAACACCCGTCCGCGAGCTGCAACGGCTGCGAGAGGCCGAACGTCAGTGGCAGGGTTACGCCAGCGATGCGCCCATTCTGAATGCGGCGCGGCTTGAGTTTGAGCTTATCGCCCCGTGCGTAACGGTAGATTTCGCCGGCGCGCTGCGCCTCATCGTTGAAAAGAACGGAGTTCGTCTGGAGCGCGCCAGTCTGCAAACGGGCGAAACGCTGACCCGCTACTGGCTGGGAGACGTGCGCCATTTACGCGTTCTTTGCGACCGCTCCAGCGTGGAAATTTTCATTAACGAGGGTGAAGGGGTGATGAGCAGCCGCTATTTTCCTGACGCTCCCGCGCAGATACGTTTCGAAGGTGCGTCCAATATCACATTACGCTACTGGTCGCTGCGCAGCTGCATGATAGAATAGAGGTTTTGGCAGCCGGATCGAACGTGGTGAGAAAAACAAAGCGCGTCACAATAAAGGACATCGCGGAGCTGGCGGGGGTTTCAAAAGCCACCGCCAGCCTGGTACTTAACGGACGCAGCAAAGAGCTTCGCGTCGCCGAAGAGACCCGCGAACGCGTGATGGCGATTGCGAAAGAGCATCACTACCAGCCCAGCATTCACGCGCGTTCGCTGCGTGATAACCGCAGCCACACCATTGGTCTGGTCGTCCCCGAAATCACCAACTACGGTTTTGCGGTGTTTTCTCACGAGCTTGAGACGCTGTGCCGTGAGGCGGGCGTTCAGCTGCTCATCTCCTGCAGCGATGAAAATCCGGGGCAGGAGACCGTGGTGGTGAACAATATGGTTGCGCGCCAGGTTGACGGTCTGATTGTCGCCTCCAGCATGCTCAATGATGCCGACTATCAGAAGCTGAGCGAACAGCTGCCCGTGGTCCTTTTCGATCGCCACATGAACGACAGCACTTTGCCGCTGGTCATCACCGATTCCATTACCCCGACGGCGGCCCTGGTGGCCGACATTGCGCGTCAGCATCCGGATGAGATCTATTTCCTCGGCGGCCAGCCGCGGCTTTCCCCGACGCGAGACCGCCTGGAAGGCTTTAAGCAGGGCCTGCGCGAGGCTAACGTCGAGCTGCGCCCGGAGTGGATCATTCATGGTAATTATCACCCGAGCTCCGGGTATGAGATGTTTGCCGAGCTGTGCGCGCGACTGGGCCGCCCGCCTCAAGCACTCTTCACCGCCGCCTGCGGTCTGCTGGAAGGGGTGTTGCGCTACATGGGCCAGCACAACCTTCTGCAAAGCGACATGCGGCTGGCGAGCTTTGACGATCATTATTTATATGACTCGCTCTCCCTTCCCATTGATACCATCCGCCAGGATAACCGCCAGCTGGCATGGCACTGCTTTGACCTGATAGGCAAACTGATCGAAGGTGAAACGCCGGAGCCGCTGCAGCGGAAGCTGGATGCCACCCTTCAGCGACGTTTTAAAGCGGCAGAGTAAAAGGTGACCGGCTGATGGATACTTCAATAACTTTAATTAATTAAAGATCTGAATCAGCCGATAACCAAAGGGAAATTATTTCCCTGAGGTGTTTTATGTCGTTGAAGAAATCGTCACTTATCGTATTGTTATCCTTGTTATTTTTCTTTGTAGCCAGCACCATCACCAGCGTTGGGCTCATCATAAAAAGTAATAACTCCCTGGATAACGTGAATAAAGAAATTCAGGTCGTCTTGTCAATTATCGATCCCATCAACCATAGCCGCACGCTGCGCGTGAGGGTAATGGAGTACGTGAAGATGGTAGAGGCGGGAGACGCAGCAGACCAGTCTGCGAAACTGGCGGCCGTCAAAGAGGCGCTGACCAAAGCCGACCACGCCTTTGCGGCCTTTATGGACGAACCGCGCCTGACGGATGAGGCACCGCTGGTCAGTGCCTATCAGGACGCCTGGCAAAACTACCGCAACCAGGGGCTTGAGCCGCTGATTAACGCGGCCGCCGCGCACGATGTCTCGAAATTTAACGCGCTTATCCCCGCGGTATCCCGGCTCGATCGTCAGTATGAAATTGTGCTCGACCAGGTCCTCTCCGTGCACCAGAAATACGCCAAAAGCCTGAACGAGGATGCGCGCAGCAACTTCGTTTTCGGCCTGGCGATTATCGCAGGCTTTGCTCTGCTGTTTGTGTTGGTGATTATCGCGGTCAGCGTGCTGATGAAGCGCTTCGTATTTGCGCCGGTGGACCTGGCGCGCGAACACTGCAGCCAGATCGCAGCCGGCAAGCTGGATATCCCTGTACCGGTGAAGGGTCGTTCCGGGAATGAAATCGATCGTCTGATGGGGTCAATGGAGCAGATGCGCCAGGCGCTGCTCTCTACCCTTGCCCAGGTGCGTGACGCAAGCCACACCGTGACCTACGCGGCGCAGGAAATTGCTTCCGGGAATAGTGATCTCGCTTCGCGTACCGAACAACAGGCTTCTGCATTGACGCAGACGGCGGCCAGCATGGAGGAGCTGAGCGCAACCGTGGCGAATAACACGGACAATGTCTTCCAGGCCGGGAAGCTGGTACAGGACGCGGTGAAGAACGCCCATACCGGGGAGGCCGTTACCCGCGAAGTGATCCAGACGATGAATACCATCGCCTCGAACTCTAAGCGCATCGAGGATATTACCAGCGTCATTAACAGCATTGCTTTCCAGACCAATATTCTGGCGTTGAACGCTGCGGTCGAAGCGGCGCGTGCAGGCACGCAGGGGCGAGGCTTCGCGGTGGTGGCGAGCGAGGTGCGGACGCTGGCGCAGAAAAGCGCGGTTGCCGCAAAGGATATTGAAGGCCTTATCGCCCAGTCCGTTTCCAGCGTGAAGAATGGTGCCGAGCTGGTGAATCGTTCGGGCGAGGTGATTGATTCAATTATTTCATCGGTGAATAAAGTGAACGCGCTGATGGAGCAGATCTCCGTGGCGTCTGAAGAGCAAAGCCGGGGGATTGGTCAGGTAGGCCAGGCCGTGACGGAAATGGACGGCGTGACGCAGCAGAACGCGGCGCTGGTGCAGGAGTCAGCGGCCGCCGCGGCATCGCTGGAAGAGCAGGCGCAGCAGCTGTCGCGGAGTATTTCGCGCTTTAGCCTGCCGGCATAATACGCCGTTTTTGTGCCCGTCAGCGCTGTGCCTGCACGGGCCTAAAAAATTTGCACATTTTTAGCAATATTTTCTCCTCTCATTCGTCTACCTCAACACACGTCATAATCATTCAACGTAAACGAGGTACAGATGAGAGGTTTTACTCTGCGCGAAAGAGGTCACGGACGCGGGTTTGGCCGCCACCGTATGGGCAAAGGGCTGATGATTGGTGCGGTGATTTTCGTCGTGCTGGGCCTGCTGGTGATGTCCCTTTGGAATGCTTTACTCCCGGCTATTCTGGGCGTTAAGGCTATCGGATTCTGGCAGGCGCTGGGCATCCTGGCGTTGAGCCGCATTTTGTTCGGCGGCCTGGGGTTCCGCCCGGGGATGTTTGGCGCGCACCGGCGCATGCACGAGCGCTGGATGAACATGACCCCAGAACAGCGTGAAGCCTTTATTCAGCAGCGCCGCGAAGGGTTTGGCCGTCACGGCCACGGTCACTGCGGCCGACGCGGCCAGCGCGATGACGCGCGTGACGATGGCACCCCGAAAGCGCCGGATGCAGAGTGAGCGATATGAAAGCGGGGGAGGCAGGGGATTCATTGCTGATGTCAGCGCTTAACGCCTGCCGGACCCGGCTGAAGGCCTTCATACGCGGCCGGACGGCGGTTCGGGATGATGCCGATGACATCCTGCAGGAGGTCACGTATCAGCTGATGAAGGTTGAACACCCGGTGGAAAACGTCGCCGCCTGGCTGTTTCGGGCTGCGCGCAATGAAATGACCGACAGGGCGCGGAAAAAGCGCGAGGTTCCACTTTCCGGCCACTTTGCCGACGACGATGCGGACATCGCGGAAGATGAGCTGGCGGAAACCCTGTTCGGCGTGCCGCAAAACCCGGAGGAGGAGTATCTCAAAACGCTGCTGTGGGAAGAGCTTGTTCGGGCGCTGTCGGAACTGCCGCCCCTACAGCGTGAGGTTTTCGAGAAAACCGAATTCCAGGGCTACAGCATGAAAGCGCTGGCCGATGAAACGGGCGACAGCGTGCAGGCCTTGTTGTCCCGCAAGCACAAAGCCGTCCTTTTTTTGCGTAGTCGCCTGCAGGATATCTACGATGCGTTGACAGGGGAATGAAGTTCGACCACTCTGAAAACTCTATGTGAAAGAGGTGGTTATGCTTCAGCGGTTATCAACGAAAAAAATGCTCCTGGTTTCTGCCCTGATGGCCTCCGGGCTGGCCAGGGCCGAGGTGGCGGTGCCTGATGTGGTAAAAAACTTCAGCGAGCAGCAGGACATCAAAATCATCAAGAAAATAGAGGCTCCCGGCGGCGCGCCTGCCTGGCTGGGGCAGTATCAGGATATGGGCGTCACGCTCTTTTTAACGCCTGATGGAAAGCATGTGGTCTCTGGCTATCTGTACGATGAAAAGGGAAAGAACCTCAGCGAGGAATATTTCCAGAAAGAGATTTACGCCCCGATGGGCCGCGAAATGTGGAAAAAACTCAATGCCGCGCACCCGCTGAAAGAGGGCGCAGAAAATGCCCCGCGCAAGGTGTTCGTCTTCGCCGATCCGTTCTGCCCCTACTGCAAGGCATTCTGGGCTGAAGCACAGCCGTGGGTGAACGCGGGCAAGGTTCAGCTTAATACGCTACTGGTTGCGTTTCTCAACCCTGACAGCGGTCGTAATGCGTCCGCTGTCCTGAATGCGAAAGATCCGGTTTCTGCCTGGAAGGAGTACGAACTGTCCGGCGGAAAAAAACTGCCGAAACAGGAAGGCAGCGCGACGCGTGAGACCGTTGAAATACTGCAGAAACATCAGGTTTTAATGGACAGCCTCGGCGCCAATGCCACCCCGGCCATTTACTATCTGAATGCGCAAAACGAACTGCAGCAGGTGGTGGGGATGCCGAACGAGAAACAGCTCGTGGAGATGTTCGGGCCGAAACCCTGACATCGCGGGCAGAAGCCGGGTGCTTCTGCCCGTTTTTAGCCGGTCAACTCCCCCAGCGTCCTCTCAGATAGCTGACCGCTTCCTGAGTCTGCGGCTGGTTCAGGTAGTCTTCACGAAACAGGATCGTACCGTTCACGTTGGGCAATGAATCGTTTAAATCGAGCTGTTTTTTCAGCTCCGGCACGCCGCCCTTCACCGTCCAGTCAGGCTCGTTTTTTGACGGGGCACCCACTTTGTAAAACGCGATACCGATGTAGAGGCGGGTGTGGGTCGGTTTCACCACGTCAGCCCACCATTTTGTCAGCACATCGTAACGTGCAGCATCCCGCGCGAAGGGCCAGTAGATCTGCGGTGCGATGTAGTCCAGCAGGCCCTGCTGCACCCACTTACGCGTGTCAGCGTAGGATTCATCATAGGCTGCGGCACCTCGCGTTTCAGAGCCCGCCGGGTCGAAGGAGCGGTTTCGCCAGACGCCCGCCGGGCTGACGCCGAACTCAACGTCGGGTTTCGCCAGCTTGATCGCGCGTGATACCTGCACAATCAGCTCTTGCGTATTGTGGCGACGCCAGTCTGCTTTCGAGGCAAATCCCTGCCCGTAACGCCTGTAGGTCAGCGAATCATTCAGATTAGAGCCCGGCGTTTCGGTGTAGAAATAGTCATCAAACTGCACGCCGTCTATCGCGTACTTCGTCACGACCTCGATCACGACCTGCGTTATCCAGTCCCGCACCTCGGGGATACCCGGGTCGAGAACGAAACGATCGCCGGAGACCCGCACCCAGTCCGGGTGTTGTACGTACACGCTGGACGGATGCAGGGTGGATGTCCGGTTGAGTTCGGCGACGGTTGACGGTTTGGTGTTGGTGGATACGCGATAGGGGTTAAACCAGGCGTGGACCTTCATTCCGCGCTTATGGGCTTCATCGAGCATAAACTGCAGCGGGTCGTAGCCGGGATATTCCCCAATATTTCCCGTCAGGGTGTCAGACCACGGGAGTATTTTGGACGACCACAGGGCCGTACTGTCGGGTTTCACCTGGAAAAACACGGTATTAATGCCGAGGCTTTGCAGCTTATCGAGCTTATCTTTTAGCGCCTGCTTCTGCTGGGCAATACGCAGCTCCGGGCTTTTACCATTCACCCACGATACCGGCGGCCAGTCAAGGCGGGAGACCGTTGCCAGCCAGATCCCGCGCATCGGTTCGTTTGCCTGCGGCACGGGTTTATTTACCTGCGTGGGGGGCGTAACGAGAGACTTTGGTGGCGTTGAGGTGCAGCTAACAAGTAAAAGTGCGCAGCCAACCAGCGCACCAATCCGTTTTACATGTCGTGTCATCGATGTATTAGCTCTTAGCGATCCGACTATTGGCCCACGGGTTAAAGGCAGGTTCATCAGGTTCAGCGGTGTCTTTATCGGCCAGAGACTCGAGATACAGTGCTTCAACTTCAGCGCGCGCCCACGGGGTGCGGCGCAGGAATTTCAGGCTGGATTTCACGCTCGGGTCTTTCCTGAAACAGTTGATTTTGATTCGGTCCCCCAGTTCGCTCCAGCCATATCGCGCAACCAGGGCAGTAACCTGCATTTCGAGGGTTACGCCATGCAATGGATCGTTGGAAGTATGTGCAGTCATAGGCGTCGGCTTGTCTCATTTTTTGTGGGGTTGGGTTTAACGCTGAAAGAGTACAAGAAAGAAGGGGAAGCGGCAATTTAAGCATGGGATCCTTCACCCCGATAAGGGGGAAGGATCGGCTTTACGTATTAACGTTACTTGTTGAACAGCTCAGGCGCCCACGGCGTAGGGTCAACCTCCATAAACGGCGCGCGTTCAAACCGGGATTTCAGCGCCCAGGGCACCGTACAGTCAAAGATGGTTTTGCAGGTGATGCCGTTGCCGCGGATCGAATTGCTGTAGTCCGAAGCCTGAGACGGATCGAGCTGGTGGCCTCGTATTCCCGGCAGGTTGGTGATGCTGACATCTCCCTGCATGCGGGTGGTCATCGCCCACAGAATGTCGTCACTGTCGAAAATATCCACGTCTTCGTCGACGAGAATAATATTTTTCAGTTCTGAATAGGTTGCCAGCGCGATAAGCGCAGCCTGGCCCTGACGCCCTTCGTCAGACGGCTGGCGTTTTTTCACCTGTAAAATGCCGAGGAACTTCCCGCCGCCGGCGGTATGGGCATACACATTTTGCAGGAAACCGGGAATCGCTTCTTCAACCGCGTTGCGGATGCTGGCTTCCGTAGGTAGCCCGGCCAGCGTGGTGTGCTCTTCGCCTGGCCCCACCAGCGTCTGCAGGATCGCCTGGTTGCGCATCGTCACCGCTTTCACTTTGATAACCGGCAGGGAGGGATTCGCCTCGCCGCAGTAGCCCGGGAATTCCGGCATCGCGTGCCCGGTATTGGTATGCTGATCTTCTCTTACGCGTACGCCCGGCAGCAGCTCGCCTTCAATAATGATCTCCGCCCGCGCGATTGCTTTCTCCTGAACGGCCACGCCCTGGACCAGCTCAACCGGTTTTTGACGCAGCGCACCCGCCACGCCCAGCTCGTTGTAGCCAAACGGGGTGGTAGGGGCTTCGAAGCACGCGCCTATGTAGATTGCCGGATCCAGCCCCATGTTGATGGTGACCGGCAGCGGCTTACCGGCGTCCTCAGCCTTTTTGCGGAACACTTCGATATGGCGACCCGCGGCAAGGAACATGGAGAGCTCATCCCGCTCCTGCACGCAGAGGCGGTGGATAGTGACGTCGGTCAGGGACGGATCTTCCGGATCGCTAGCCAGCACCAGGCCAAGGCAGAAAAACGGGCCTGCATCTATGGGGGTATTGGTCGGCGCGGGCAGAAGTTTACGCAGGTCGAAATCGGGGTCGTCGGCGTAAAAAACCTGCTCCTGGCAGGGAGCCTGCAGGGCCGGAACAACCACCGGGGCAACCGGGTTTTTCACCGCCTGGCCAACGTGCTTAGCCAGTTCGGAGGGTTCGCAGCCTAAAAGCAACGCCGCCCGTTCCCTGCTGGCGTGCATCCCCACGAGGATGCGCGAGTCCGGATAGCCCTTAATGCTGTTAAACATCATGGCAGGGCCCGTACGGGTCGGCCGTTTTACCGTACCGCCTGCGCCAATGTGTCGGTATACGCCCGCCAGTTCGGCGTTGGGATCGACCGGATGGCTGGTTTCAATATACTGTCCTTCATGATGCTGCAGCAGTTCGATGGCGCTTCTGAGATCGTTGATTGGGTTTTCCATAGTGTCCTCCCTCGAATGAATGCGTCCATTTTTATCCGAACGAGTGATACCATCAATGGCATCATTAATGCTATTTTGATAAGTAATTTATTATCAATGTGTGGCGATGTGTTATGCAGTTTCGTTTAATGCGCAATTTCACCGTGGTGGCCGAAGAGCTTCACATGCACCGGGCGGCAGAGCGGCTGAATATGGCGCAGCCCGCCCTCAGCCAGCAGATCAAGACGCTTGAGGAGCGTCTGGGCGTAACGCTTTTTAGCCGGGCGAACCGTCGCCTGACCCTGACGCCCGCAGGCGTAGCCTTTCTCAACAAGGCCAGAATCGCCATCTCAATGACGGAACAGGCGATCCTGGATGCCAGACAAACGGCCAGGGGCGAGCAGGGGGTATTGAACCTCGGGTGCGTATCAAGCGCGATGTTTGACAGCAAACTGCCCGCGACGCTCCGCGAGCTGCATGCGCGGTGGCCGGCGATTACCATTTCCCTGATGACGGGGAACGTGCAAAGCCTGTATGCCGCCGTGCAGAGCAACCAGCTGGATGTTGCCATCATCCGCGCGCCGCTTCCGCTCCTTCCCGACGATCTGCAAAGCCGTCCTTTTACCACTGAGAAAACGGTTCTTGCGCTGTCCCGCCAGCATCCGCTTGCCGGATCCGCCGCGCTCACGCTCTCTTCCGTGAAGGACGAAAGGTGGATCTCCCTGCGCGACCCGGAGGGCATGGGGCTGGAGCAATACTTTTACGACGCCTGCAGCAGCGCAAGGTTTCAACCCCATGTCGTGCAAAATGCGACAGATGTCCCCACGGTGATAAGCCTGGTCGCGGCGGGGTTCGGCCTCGCGTTACTGCCAGCCTCTGCGCAGGCGGTGAGCCTGGAGAATGTGGTTTATGCCGACATCATCGATCGGCTGAAAGAGAGCGAGCTGACGCTGGTGTGTCACCGCATCATCCGCTCAGAGGTGTTAAAGCGGTTTCTGCACACGCTCGATCAGCGCTGACGTCCGGCAGCCTGCAGCAGCTGTTCGCGCAGCCACGCGTTGGCCGGATCCTGGCTGTTCTTAGGGTGCCAGTACATGCCGATGGCGATGGGCTGGAGGGGAAGCGGGGGCGGGAAAATATCGAGCGTCCGGGCGAAACGCTGCAGCATGCGGCGCGGCAGGGTGCAAAGCAGATCCGTGCCGGCGACGATCGGCGGGGCCATGGCGTAGCTTTGGGTGGACATCACCACGTTACGCTGATACCCCAGTCCTGCCAGGTTCTGGTCAACAAATCCGGAAAAGGGATCGCCCTCGGAGGAGACAACCAGATGGGACAGGGCGCAATAGCCTGCGATATCTAACGGTCCCGTTCCGCGCGGATGCGCCTTTCGCTGCGCCGTGGCAAATTCATCCTCGAAAAGCGTACGTCTGATCCACCCCTCTTGCGCTCCCGCATTTACGCCAATATAGACATCCACATCGCCGCTCTCCAGCTGCCCGGGCAGCTTAGCCATTTCGGGCAGGGCAAAGCGCAGGCGAACTCCCGGCGCCTCACGCCCGAGCTGATTTAACAGCTCAGCCCCCAGCATCAGCGCCGGGTTTTCGTGCAGCGCGATGACAAAGGTTCGGGTGCTGCTCTGCGCGCTGAACGTAGACGGCTCAAGCATGGCGGCGATGCCCCGCAACACCCCGGCGACCTGCGGCCTGAGCGCCTCGGCTCTCGGGGTTGGCAATACCCCGCGTCCATGCGGGGAGGGGATAAACAGCGGTTCACCAAACAGGGCGCGCAGGCGAGCAAGCCGCGCGGACATCGCAGGCTGGCTCACGCCCAGCCGCGCCGCGGCATGGGTGATGTTTCGGTCCTGGAGCAGGGCATCCAACGTCAGGATCAGGTCAATATCGAGGTCTGAAATTGGCGTCATAGGGCATCCCTTTATTTTGCATCACGATTGGTATAGGTCACGGGCACCCAGGCGTAGCCGCTGCGTTCGCCTTTCGCCACATAGCCAATGCCCGGGAACGGCAGATGCGGCGCGGCGACCAAATCTTTATGCTTCACGAAATCCGCGAAGGCGTTGTTGCGCACCCGGGCCGCACCGTCCTGATCCTGGTCGTAGGCGATGGTGATATTGGGCTGCGGGAACTGTACCGCAGCGACGTGGATAATGTCGCCAACAAAGGTGAGCTTTTCACCTTTGCTTTCCAGCGTATAAAACGCTGAACCCGGCGTGTGCCCGGGGTGAACCGTGCCGGTAATGCCGGGCAAGAGTTCGGCGCTGTCGGAAAATGTCTGCACTTTTCCGGCATCCAGGTAAGGCTTCAGCGTTTTGCGCGCAACGTCAAAATAGTTCTGGCCGTAGCCCGTTTTTTTCTGATTTTCCGCGTTAAAGAAAAAGTCGATATCCGGTTTGCCGACGTAAACCCGTGCGTTTGTGAAGACGCGCTGGCCGTCTTTCACCAGGCCGCCTGTATGGTCGGAGTGGGCGTGGGTCAGCAGGATGTCGGTAATATCCTGCGGCTTGATGCCCTGCGTTGCCAGGCTTTCAATCAGCCGGCCGCCATTGCCCGGGCCAAACAGCTGACCGGATCCGGTATCCACCAGAATGTTGTGGCCGGGTAACGCAATGTAATAAACGTTGATGGAGGCTTCGACGGGGTTGGTCTGGAAGTTCTTCGCCAGCAGCGCGTCGGTGTTTTGCGCGGTCGTCCGGCGCAGCAGTGAATGAAGATCCTGCGACACGCTGCCGTCGGTAAACGACGTCACGATGACATTTCCAACCTGAATGTTGTAACCGCCAGCCTGCTGCTTAACAACGTGCTGTGGGGTACTGGCCGCTGCGTGGATGGCAGGGTAGAAAAGGAACGATCCTGTCAGGAGCGTTGATACAGCGAGTTTTTTGAACGTGAACATGAGGGTCTCCTTGTAAGTAAACCCATCATAGTTCAACTGAGATGTTTGAGAACGGGGGTAGAGTCAATGTGACCTATCCATGAGATGGATAGGTCACAGAGGAGCGTTACAGCACGCCCGTGCCGCCGTCGGAGCACCATACCTGGCCGGAGGCATAGGAACAGGCGTCAGAGGCAAACAGCACATACAGCGGGGCGATTTCAACAGGCTGGCCCGGTCTGCCAAGCGGCGTGTCTTCGCCGAAGTGCTGAACCTTCGACTGCGGCTGGCCGCCGCTCGACTGCAGCGGCGTCCAGTATGGGCCAGGCGCGACAGCGTTTACCCTTATGCCGCGCGGGCCTAGCTGCTTGGCGAGGGATTTGGTAAATGCCACGTTGCAGGCTTTGGTTTGGGCATAGTCCACCAGGATCTCGCTGGGCTTAAACGCCTGAACGGACGAGGTGTTGATGATAACAGCGCCTTCCTGCAGATGACGCAGCGCGGCCTTAGTGATCCAGAAGGGCGCATAAACGTTGGTTTTGAACGTAGCGTCAAAATCGGCGGTGGTGAGATTGTCGATGGACTCGCAGTACTGCTGACGCCCGGCGTTGTTGACCAGAATGTCCAGGCCGCCCAGTTCGGCAACGGCTTTTTCTACCAGCGTGTCGCAGAACGACTCAACCCGAATGTCGCCGGGGATGGCGACTGCTTTACGGCCTTCGGCCTCAATGAGGGCAATCACCGCTGCCGCATCAGATTCTTCCTCCGGCAGGTAGCCAATGGCCACATCCGCGCCTTCTCGCGCATAGGCGATGGCCACCGCGCGGCCAATACCGGAGTCGCCGCCGGTAATCAGCGCTTTTTTGCCCGCGAGCTTTCCTGAACCGATATAACTGGTTTCACCATGATCCGGTAACGGCTTCATTTCCGATGCCAGCCCGGGTGCCAGCTGCGGTTGTTCCACAAATGGCGGACGAGGGTAATGCAGCGTGTGGTTATTTCCTGTAGACATACCGGTCTCCTTAATAGTGAATTTCAAGATTAGCCGTAAATTACGCGCAGGCGCGCAAAACGAGCAAATTCAGATAAATCTATATTCCTTTGGCCCGGATAAATACAGGCGTTACGCCAGCATGTAATACCAGAACAGCGCAATCTCCTCTTTTTCCGGCAGGGCGTTGTAAAGGTAACGGTCGTATCCGCCGAGGGTAAATCCGTAATTACGGTAGAACAGGCAGGCAGAAACATTCACGTTTTGCGTCTCCAGCGTTAATCCCGCGGCATTAACGCTGCGCGCCCACACGTGGGCAGCGGCCATCAGCTTGTGCGCCGCGCCGGTTCGCCGTTTAGACCGTTCAACGGCGATGTAATCGACGGAAATAAATTTATTCCAGCTGCTGGATGCCGTAATAAATCCGGCGATATCGCCTTCATCCGTTTCGGCGACCAGAAATATAGCATCCGGATTAACGCAATGATTTTCCAGCGTCTGGAGATCGAGTTCATACGTTTTTAGATATGGCTCATCTATCGCTTCGATTTGCAAATCACAGTGGATAAAAGGCTCTCTGGCAATATGGTTAACGGTGAAAGAAAAATCACAGCATTCAAGACGGCTGAGGTCTGTACTTAATCCTTTTCGAATCTGCATAGCGTTCCTTGTGTGAGAGTCATCAATTAATGATAGACGAAGCGGTTAATATTACGGCCACAACACTCTTTTAATCCTGGTCTAAGCTTGTACTTCATTCCGCCTAAAAGGTGGGTCATGCGAGGACAATAAATGGAATTCAGGACATTTCAAAAGCAGTGGGGTGCTGAGTTTATTTCCCATGATGTTGTTCGTTTTCGCGTCTGGGCTGAAGGGCAAAAAGAGATAACGCTGCGTCTGACGGAAAACGATATTCCGATGATGGCGGCCGGTAACGGCTGGTTTCAGGTGGATGTTCCGGGCGTAACTCACGGCGCAGAATATCTGTTCGTGCTGGAGGATGGCCTGGCCGTCCCCGACCCGGCTTCACGCGCGCAAAAGGGCGACGTGAACGGGCCTTCCGTGGTTATCGATCCCCGCCGTTTTCCGCATGCCAACCATGACTGGAAAGGACGAGCCTGGGAAGAGACCGTTATTTACGAACTGCACATCGGCACCTTTACCCCACAGGGCACCTTCCGCGCCGCTATCGATAAGCTTCCCTATCTGGCCGAACTTGGCATTACGCAGCTGGAGGTGATGCCCGTTTCGCAGTTTGGCGGCGACCGCGGGTGGGGGTACGACGGGGTGCTGCTTTACGCACCGCACTCGGCCTACGGTTCACCGGAAGATTTCCATGCGTTTATCGACGCTGCGCACGGGCTGGGCCTCTCCGTGGTGCTGGATATTGTGCTTAACCACTTTGGGCCGGAGGGGAATTATTTACCCCTGCTGTCGCCCACTTTTTTCGACGCGGATCGCACGACGCCCTGGGGCAACGGCATTGCCTATGAGAATGACGCGGTCCGTTCCTACATCACTGAGGTCCCCCTCTACTGGCTCACCGACTATCGACTGGACGGCCTGCGGTTTGATGCCATCGATCAGATTAAAGATCCCTCGCCGAAGCATATTCTGGAGGAGATCGCAGAGCGTATTCGCGAAAACCTGCCTGACCGGCATGTCCATCTCACCACGGAAGACAGCCGCAACGTGATTTTTCTGCATCCGCGCGACGAACAGGGCGGTACGCCGCTGTTTACCGCCGAGTGGAATGATGATTTTCACAACGCCGCTCACGTCTTTGCCACCGGCGAAACGCACGCGTATTACCAGGATTTTGCGTTCGAGCCGGAGAAAAAATTCGCCCGCGCGCTCACCGAGGGGTTTGTCTATCAGGGCGAGGTTTCTCTCCAGACCGGCGAATCGCGCGGCGTGGAGTCTCACGCTCAGCCCCCGGCATTTTTTGTCGACTTTATTCAGAACCACGATCAGACGGGCAATCGGGCGCACGGAGACCGGCTCATCACCCTGGCCGGCGCGGATAAAACCCGCGTGCTGCTCGCGGCGCTGCTGCTTTCTCCCCACATCCCGCTGCTGTTTATGGGAGAAGAGTTTGGCGAAACCCATCCGTTCCTGTTCTTTACCGATTTCCACGGCGAGCTGGCGAAAGCCGTGCGGGAAGGACGTGCAAAAGAGTTTACCGGCCACGCCGGGCATGATGGATCCGTTCCGGATCCGAATGACGTGAAGACTTTTGTTCGCTCGCGGATTGACTGGAACAAGGTGGCAACGGACGAGGGCAAGAGGTGGCTTCGCTTAACGCGAAACCTGCTCACGCTGCGGCATCGCCACATCGTGCCCTTGCTTCGTCAGGGAGGAACCGTGGAGGGTTCGGTGCTGAAGACGGCACCCGGCATGGTTGCCGTGCGCTGGCGCTTCCCGGGCGGAACGCTGTCGCTGGCGCTTAACATAGGTCAGAAGAGCGTTGACCTCCCGGAGATGGCCGGAAAATGTCTGTTTGCCTGGCCGGAGCAGTCCGGTGCTTTGGCGCCGAACAGTATTGTCGTGAAATTTGCTGATGGAGAAGCAGCGCTATGATCCCTTCCGCGACCTATCGTATTCAGTTTCGCAACGGCATGACCTTCGATCGGGTGGTTGAGCTTATTCCCTACCTGAAAGACCTCGGTATTAGCCACCTCTATGCCTCACCCATTTTTACGGCAACGACCGGGTCTACGCACGGCTATGACGTTACCGACCCTAACGAGATCGACCCGGAACCAGGCGGAAGAGAAGGCTTCAATCGTATGGCCGCCGCCCTAAAACAGGCGGGAATGGGGCTGATTCTGGATATTGTCCCTAACCATATGTCGACGTCCCTGGAAAACCGCTGGTGGCGAGACGTCATTGCCCATGGCAAACAGAGCCGCTACGCCGGCTATTTTGATATTGACTGGTCGCGCCCGCTGACGCTGCCTTTCCTCGGCGACACATTTGAGGCGGAGCTGGAGAAGGGGGCCATTACACTTAAGCGTGACAGTGTCACCGGCGAGGCGGCTCTGGCGTACTACGAGAATGACTATCCGCTCAATCCTGGCACCTTTGCCGAGGATAAAAGCATTGCCGACATCCACGAGGCGCAGAGCTGGCGGCTCATGTCCTGGCGGGAAGCGCCTAAAAACCTGTCGTGGCGTCGCTTCTTTGAAATTACCGGTCTGGTCGGCGTCAGGGTGGAAGACGAGGCGGTTTTTGACGATACGCACCGGCTGATCCTCGAGCTCGTTCACGGCGGCGTCGTCGACGGTCTGCGAATTGACCACATCGACGGCCTGGCGGATCCGCTGGGCTACCTGCAGCGCCTGCGCCAGGCGACCGGTCCGGACTGCTACATAACGGTGGAGAAAATTCTCGGGAAGGGAGAGCAGCTTCCTCCCGACTGGCCGGTATCGGGAACCACGGGGTATGAATTTATCGCCTCGCTTGCGGAAGTGCTGGTGGACGATAGCAGCCTGGAGCGTCTGGAGAGGATCCATAACGAGACGCTGGGCGTAACGGCAGACAGGCGCGCCGAGCTTCGCGATGCCAAAGGGCTGATGACCGATCGCAATTTCGAAGGAGAGTTCACCACGCTGCTCGCTCTCGCCGCGGCGCTGGCCGAGCGCAACGGCGTGGAGCTGCAGCGGGACGACGTTCGCCATGCGCTGCGCGAGCTGCTTATCGCGTTTCCGGTTTACCGTACCTACGGCACGGCGGAGGGGCTTACGCCGCCCGACGTCGCGCTACTCAACAGGGTGATTGCGGGCGTGAACGCCTCCGAAGCCGCGCTTAGCCTGATTGTGCGGATCCTGCTTGGCGACCTGCCCGAGAGCGATCGCGATACGGCAGCCCTTTTCAGAACCCGTTTCCAGCAGCTCACCGGACCGCTGATGGCGAAATCCGTGGAAGATACGCTTTTCTTCCGCCACAACCTGGAGCTTGCGCTTAACGAAGTGGGCGCGGACCCTACGCCGCGCGCGTTCTCACTATCACGTTTTCATCAGGAGATGCGTATCAGGCTCGCGCGCCAGCCCGACGCGCTGCTCGGCACGTCAACGCACGACACCAAGCGCGGCGAGGATGCCAGGGCGCGTCTGTATACCCTGACCGAAGCCCCCGAACGGTGGGGGGAAAACCTGGCGCGCTGGCGGCAAATGAACCAGACGCAGGTGCGCTTCCTCAATGACGGTACCGCGCCGAACGCCGCCGATACCTGGATGATTTATCAGGCGCTGGCCGGAGCGTGGCCTGCAACCCTCTCTCCGGACGACCGGGAGGGGCTCAAATCCCTTGAAGCGCGTTTCCTCGGCTTTATTGAGAAAGCGCTGCGCGAGGCCAAGCAGCGTACTGACTGGATCGACAGCAACGAGGGCTACGAGAACGTGGTGATGGACTATGTCCGGCATCTGCTTTCTCCGGACAACACGCTGTTCCTGCATGATTTCAGCGAGTCGCTGCAGCCCTTCATACGCGCCGGGCTGATGAACAGCCTCAGCCAGACGGCGATCAAGCTTACCGCGCCCGGCGTGCCGGATATCTACCAGGGCAGCGAGGCGCTGAATTTCAGCCTGGTTGACCCGGATAACCGTCTGGAGCCGGACTTCCCCGCGCTGGTGCAAAACCTCAGCACCGCCGGGCCAGAGGTGTTCAGCGATGAACAGTGCTGGCGTGACGGCAGCGTGAAGCAGTATGTCACCGCCGCGCTGCTCCGGCTCCGGCCACATTACCCGGAGCTTTTCCGCTACGGCGACTGGCTGCCGCTGAGGGTGTCCGGCGAGCGCGAGGAGCACCTGATTGCTTATGCCCGGGTAAGGAACGACGAGGCGCTCATCGTTGCCGTCCCGCGTCTGGTCTTTAACGTGACGGACAATAAAAAGCTGTGGGCCAATACCGTCGTCACGCTTCCCGACGAGCTGGCCGGGAAACGCTGTCGGGACGTGTTTAGCGGCGAGAGCTGTACTCTGCAAGGGACCCTGGATTTAACATCAGAAAAGGGATGTTTGTTGGTTCTGCTTACCTGCGAATAATCGTGGAGAATAAAAATGCCAAAGGATAACAGGTTTGAAATTCGGGCCGGTCACGGCCAGCAGTTAGGGGCAAATTACGACGGGAAAGGGGTTAACTTTGCGCTGTTTTCCGCGCACGCGGAGCGGGTAGAGCTGTGCCTGTTCGATCCGTCCGGAAACACGGAGATCGCCCGGCTGGAGCTGCCGGAATATACCCATGAAGTCTGGCACGGCTATGTGCCAGACCTGAAGCCCGGTGCGCTCTACGGGTACCGCGTCTACGGGCCGTATGATCCGGAAAACGGCCATCGCTTCAATCCTAATAAATTGTTGATTGACCCTTACGCCCGCGAGCTGACGGGCAATCTCGACTGGAACGAGGCCCATTTTGGCTACGAGCTGGGGCATGACGAACTCGATCTGAGTTTCGATTCCCGCGACAGCGCGGCCTTTACGCCGAAGTGTAAAGTGATCGACCCTGATGCCTTTGACTGGCGCGACAGGAACCGGCCGAGCGTTTCGTGGCCGAATACCGTCGTGTATGAGAGTCATGTAAAGGGCTTTACCCAGCTTAACCCGGCGATCCCTCCTGAACTGCGCGGCACGTTCGAAGGCATGGGGCATAAAGCCTCGGTCGATTACATTAAAAGCCTCGGGATTACCTCAGTTGAGCTGCTTCCCGTTCACTGGTTTCCGGACGACCAGCATCTGCTGGACCGCGGCCTGAAGAACTTCTGGGGGTATAACACGCTCGGCTTCTTTGCACCGGCGTCACGCTATTACGGCCCGGCGGGGCTGCAGGGCTTTCGCGATATGGTGCGCGCATATCATGACGCGGGCATCGAGGTGATCCTCGACGTGGTCTATAACCACACGGCGGAAGGTAACGAGCTCGGGCCCACGCTCTCGTTTAAGGGCATTGATAACTATAGCTACTACCGCACGCTGCCGGACCAGCACCGTTACTACATTAACGATACCGGAACGGGAAATACGGTGAATACCTCCCACCCGAGGGTGCTGCAGATGGTGATGGACTCCCTGCGCTACTGGGCGGAATCGATGCACATTGACGGCTTTCGCTTCGACCTGGGGACCATCCTCGGGCGTGAGCCTGAAGGTTTCGATCCGCGCGGCGGCTTTTTCGACGCCGTGACGCAGGACCCGGTCCTGTCGAAGCTGAAGCTTATCGGTGAACCCTGGGATATCGGCCCCGGCGGCTATCAGGTGGGCGGCTTCCCGCCGGGCTGGGGTGAGTGGAATGACAAATACCGTGATACCGTGCGCGAGTACTGGAAGGGGGACAGCGTCTCTAACGACTTTGCCGCGCGCCTGCTCGGGTCCGGCGATTTGTACGATCTGCGCGGACGGCGCCCGTGGGCGAGCGTCAACTTTATTACCGCCCATGATGGCTTCACGCTGAATGACCTCGTCTCCTACAACGAGAAGCATAACGCCGACAACGGGGAAGATAATAACGACGGGCATAACGATAACCGGTCATATAACTACGGCGAGGAAGGACCCACCGATAGTCAGGACATCATCGCCACTCGCGAACGCCAGAAGCGCAATTTTCTGACCACGCTGCTGTTTTCACACGGCACGCCAATGCTGCTGGCGGGCGATGAGTTCGGCCGCACGCAGAAGGGCAATAACAACGGCTATTGTCAGGATAGCGAGATCTCATGGATCAACTGGAAAGGGTTGTCCGAAAACGACGTCGCGCTGCGCGAATTTACCCGCCGCTTGATTGCGCTTCGCGCCGCACAGCCCCTGCTGCGTCGGGAAAGCTGGCGAGACGGGCTGGAGATCCGCTGGTTTAACGCAGGCGGCGGGCCTCAGCAGTCAGAGCAGTGGGACGAAGGCTCGACGCTGGGCGTCTCCATCAGCCGGCCGGACCTCAGGGAGCAAGGCGTCTGGCACGATGTGCTGATGCTCTTTAACCCGTTCGAAGGTCCGGTATCGTTCCAGATCCCGCAGTTTGGTGAGGGGGGCTGGGTGCTTGAACTGTCTACGGCTGAAGATACTGCCGCCGGAACGGTCATCACCAAAGCCGTAGATTACGAACTGGCCGGGCGCAGCATCTCGCTTTTCAGACGCCCCTAACTCACAGTGACGCCGCCGCCCGCGCGGCGGTGTCATACAGGGAGGAGATCGTGCGCAGCAGCTGCGCGGTTTCCCCGATAGACGCGCCTGAAATTCCGCTTTCTCCATGGATGTTAATCAGGCAGGCTTCCCGCACGTCGCGGTATTTCATGCACAGCGCTTTGCCTTCCTCCGTCGTGGAGAAGAAAAGTTCCTTTCCCGCTTTTTCACTCGTCACGTAGCCCGCCTTAACCAGCTTTTTCAGGGCATACGTCACCACGTGCGTATCCTCCACGTTCAGCACGAAGCAAATATCGGCCAGCTTTTTCTTGCGGTCCCGGTGATTGACGTGGTGCAGCAGCGATACGTCAAACGCGCCCATATCCGGCTCGCCGGCGGCCGTCATACAGCGAACCATCCACTTATTGAACGCGTTGCTGGTCATGATCAGCGCGTACTCCAGCTCTGACAGTTCCGCGCACCGCTCGGAGACCAGATGACGAGAGGAGACAATGCGGCCGTCGGTAATATCGTCGCGTTGTGATGTTGCCTGTTTTTTTGAGGTCATAACGTTCCTTACGGGAGTGTGACGCTTGCCCGGAAATGTAAACTCATCGATAAAATAAGAACATTTTATTGATAAATTGTTTACATGTTTTTGCGCTTCAGATATAGCTTTTTAGTGCAGGTTCCGTGGAGCCTGACGCAAAACACAACATCGCGCGCCGCATTGCACCCACTTCGCCATGATGTGAAGTATTAAAAAAATAGCCGTCGGCGCGCAACGCTCACTTTGGATAGGGTAAACGTTTATGGACGGTTCTACGCTGTTGCCGCTTATCGGGATACCGGTGGTGGTTATTGGTTTTGCTCTGCGCTTCAACCCGCTGCTGGTTGTCGTTGTGGCAGGGTTAGCGACGGGTCTGCTGGTGGGCATGGATTTCGGTATGCTGCTGGAAACCTTCGGCGAGAAGTTCGTTAACAGTCGTTCTCTCGCAACCTTCATTCTGATCCTGCCGGTTATTGGCCTGCTGGAATACTACGGGCTTAAGGAACGCGCTCAGGCCTGGGTAGCGAAGATCGCCAGCGCGACCTCGGCGCGTATTCTGATGCTCTATTTTGTGGCGCGAGAGGGGACGGCTGCGCTTGGGCTGATGTCCCTGGGGGGCCATGCCCAGACGGTGCGTCCGCTGCTGGCACCGATGGCCGAAGGGGCGGCGCTGAATGAATATGGCGAGCTGCCGCAGCATATCCGCGACAAAATCAAAGCCCACGCCGCCGCCTGCGACAACATCGCGGTCTTCTTCGGTGAGGATATCTTTATCGCCTTCGGCGCGGTGCTGCTGATTGACGCCTTCCTGAAGGAGAACGGGATCGAGGGGATCGAGCCGCTGCACATCGGCCTGTGGGCGATTCCTACCGCCATTGCGGCATTGATTATTCATATGACGCGCCTGCTGCGCCTGGATGCCAGCATCCGCCGCGACGTGATGGCCTGGAGAGCAGAACAGGGTACGCAGGAGGCCGCACAATGATGACCTTAATTACCATTAACCGCGTTTATTACCTGATTGGCTTTGTCGTTATGCTGCTGGTGGTTATGACCCTGCGCGATCGCGCGAATCCTAAGCGTTTTACCACCGCGCTGTTCTGGTTCCTGTTCGGCGGTATCTTCCTGTTTGGCGATCTGATGGTGCAGGAGCTGGGAAAATCGCTGGCTTACCGGATTATTGGCGGCGCCGTTATCGCTATTGCCCTGCTGGCGGGCCTTGGCCTGGTCGGGAAAGGGCACTATAAAATGTCTACCGACGAGGAGCGCGTTGCCTCGTCAGAGCGGCTGAAAAACTGGCTGTTCCTGCCTGCGCTGATGATCCCCGTGGTGACGGTGATCGGCACTCTGTTCCTGAAGGGCGTTTCCATTGGCGGCGTTTATCTTCTCGACCAGAAGCAGCTTACGCTGGCGGCGCTGTGCGTGGCCTGCGTGGCGGCGATCCTCACCGGCTGGTGGCTGACGAAGGGCACGCCGCTGCACGCCGTGCGTCAGTCACGTCGTCTGGTGGATACCATCGGCTGGGCGGTGATCCTGCCGCAGATGCTCGCCATGCTGGGCGGGGTGTTCGTGGTCGCCAATACCGGTGATTCCGTGCAAATGGTGGTGAGTCTGTTTGTTAACCCGGATAGCCGCTTCATGCTGGTCGTGATCTACTGCGTGGGGATGGCGCTGTTTACCATGATCATGGGTAACGCCTTCGCGGCCTTCCCGGTACTCAGCGCCGGTATTGCGTTGCCGTTCCTGATTAACGTTCACCACGGCAACCCGGCGCCGCTGCTGGCCATCGGCATGTACGCAGGCTACTGCGGCACGCTGATGACGCCGATGGCCGCAAACTTCAATATCGTCCCTGCGGCGCTGCTGGAGCTGAAGGATAAATATCAGGTCATCAAGATCCAGATCCCGACCGCGTTAACCCTGCTGGTGGTGAACGTGTTCTTAATGTATTTCCTCGTGTTTCGCTAAGGAGCTGTCATGGAATTAACGCAACATCAGGCCGACGCCTTTGCCCGGATGCCTTTGACCTATTTACGCCAGGAATATCCGAACCACATCATGCACCTGCTTAATGATGATAGTGACGTCCAGCCGCCTCGCGAGCTGCACCCCATATTCTACGGCTGCTTTGACTGGCACTCGGCGGTGCACGGCTACTGGCTGCTGCTGCGCTGCGTTCGGCTTTATCCTGAGCTGTCCTGCCGGGACGAGATCGTCTCGCTGTTTGACGAACACATCACGCACGAGAAGGTGGCGCAGGAGCTGGCCTATTTCAACGCGCCGTTCCGCGCCTCGTTTGAGCGACCTTATGGCTACGGCTGGCTGCTGGCGCTGGCGCAGGAGCTGAAGCAGTCCACGGTGCCGCAGGCCGAAAGCTGGTACCGGACCCTGCAGCCGTTAACCCAGGATATTCGCAGCCGGCTGGTGGACTACCTCAGCAAGCTCACCTATCCCATTCGCGTCGGGACGCACTACAACACGGCGTTTGCGCTGGCGTTAGGGCTGGATTATGCCCGTGAAGTGAAGGATAGCGCCCTTGAGCAAGCCATACTTGATGCCTCAACGCGGTTTTACCTCGCGGATACGCGCTATCCGGCGCACTACGAGCCGGGCGGCGACGAATATATTTCCGGGGCGCTGACCGAAGCGCTGCTGATGAGCAAGGTCGCGGATAACTTCCCGGCGTGGTTCGATGATTTTCTGCCTGACGTGGGCTCGGTGGCGGCGCTGATGAACCCGGCAGAAGTGAGCGACCGTACGGATCCGAAAATTGCGCATCTTGACGGGCTAAACCTCAGCCGCGCCTGGTGCATGAAGCATATTGCGAAAGCCTTGCCGGAGAATCATTCCGCCCAGCAGGCGCTGGACCAGGCCGTAGAGAAGCACCTGGCGGCGAGCGTCGAGCACGTGGTTGGAAGCCACTATAGCGGCGGGCACTGGCTGGCAAGCTTTGCGCTGCTGGCGCTGGAGTAAAAGACGTTCGGGTGCAGCGGTAACGTGACGCTGCACCCGATCCTATGCGGGCGACCGCACCGCTTTTAGCAGTCGGCTCGCGCTGAACATAACCGCCACAGCGGAAGTCGCCACGGCGATCCAGAGCGTCAGATGAACGGCCGCCTGATGAGCCACCGCCAGCAGTACCCCCACAGCGGCTGCACCAAGACACTGACCGAACGTTCTCGCGATGGACAGCACCCCAGAGGCGTAGCTCGAATACTCTCTGGACACGTTTGAGAGCATCTCCCGGTTGTTAGGACTCTGGAAACACCCGAATCCAATGCCGCAGACCAGGCTGCGCAGGCAGATGTCCCAGGCCGAAGGGCTGACGGGCAAGGTCGCCAATAGCGCTAATCCGAGAACGAAAATCACCAGCCCCAGGGTGGAAATCAGCGGCGCAGACATCGTATCCGCCCAGCGCCCCGCGTGCGGCGCAATCAACACAATCCCTATTGGCCAGGGCGTAAACAGCAGCGCGGAAACCACGGGGGTGAAGCCATACACGCTCTGAAACAGGAAAGGCAGCGCGATAAAGGTGATGCCCTGGCTCACAAAGGACGCCAGCGAGGTTAAAGCCGCAAGGGTAAAGCGGCCGTTCTGGAAAATGGCGGGGGGCAAGAGTGGATTGCGAACGCGGCGGATATGCCAGATAAACGTCATGCCGCTGGCCAGTGCGAGTACGCCCCATCCGATTGACCCGGCGCTAAGGTTATCGCCCGACGACAGGCTGTTGGCTGCCACGATCGTCGTACCAAGAAACGTGGCTGAAAGAACGGCGCCGGCCGTATCGAAAGGCGCGCTGATGGACGCCGGTTCACGCGGCAATACCCGAAATGCCAGCCAAAGGGCAATGCTGCCGGGGATCGCGTTTATGGCAAACAGCCATTGCCAGCCGAGCGTATCCACAATCGCGCCGCCCAGCACGGGGCCAACGGCGCTGCTGGAGGCAATAAGCAGGGCATGCAGCCCCAGGATGCGGCCAAGCAGCCTCCCCGGGAACACGGAACGAAGGATTGCAGGCGCGATACTCAGCGTTGCCGCGCCGCCGATCCCCTGCAAAATACGCATGCCGGTGAGCAGCTCCGGCGCGTTTGACAGGGCGCAGCCTACTGAGGTCAGCGTAAACGTAGCAAGACCCGCCAGAAAAACCGGACGATATCCCACGCGGGTGGCGAGAGCCGCAAAGATGGCCAGCGTCATTGCCGCGGAGAGCAGATAGCCGTTGGCGAACCAGACCGCCACATTCGCGGGGATCTGCATCGAGGTTGCCATAGCGGGCAGCGCAACGCCAATCATGGTGCCGTCAAATACTCCCATCAGCGTGGCGATCATCACGGCGGCCATCACCCGGGCGCGTTCCTGGCCCGGCAGGCCTTCATCGCCGGGCTGATTTGTAAAAAGCGTCATCATGTGTACTCCAGGAGAGAATGTAGATGACGAAACTATAATCATGGGTTATACAGGGCGGAAGACGCAGCAGTTGCACCTGATTGTTGCATACAACGCCTGCTATGAGGTTTTCCCGTGTCCGATCCCGATTTCAATTTACTCGTCGCGCTGGACGCACTGTTGGCCGAGGCCAGCGTCGCAGGCGCGGCGCGACGCTTAAACCTGAGCACCTCCGCCATGAGCCGCACGCTTGGCAGGCTGCGAGAGGTGACCCGTGACCCGATCCTGGTGCGGGCAGGGCGAAACATGGTGCTGACGCCCTGGGCCGAAGCCACGCGCGAGCGCGCCCAACGCGCGGTGTTTGAGGCGAGGGCGGTGCTGCAGCCTTCGCTGGAGACGCTGAAGGTGGAAAACCTCGAGCGGCTTTTCACCCTACGGGCAAATGACGGCTTTGTGGTGGCATTCGGCCCCGCGCTGATCGCTGCGATAGCGGAGGCTGCGCCCGGCGTCTGTATCCGCTTTGCGCCCAAGCCTGAGAAAACATCGCGCTACCTTCGGGAAGGATTGGTCGATCTGGAAATAGGCGTGCAGAGCAATATGGGGCCAGAAATTCGTCTGCAAAGACTGTTTCAGGACCGGTTTATCGGTGCGGTTCGCAGGGATCACCCGCTCGCGTCGCTGCCGGAAATAGGCGTCGATGAGTATATTGCCTGGGGACACGTTGTGGCCTCGCCAGAAGGCACTCTTCACGGTTTTGTCGATGAGGTGCTGGCGGAATCTGGCCGCACGCGAAACGTGGTCAGCGTTGTGCCGGGTTTTCCAACGGCGTTATCCGTAGCGCTGGCGTCGGATCTGATTGCCATGGTCCCCGCGCTTTACCTGCTCAATCAGCAAATGACCGATAAATTACATGTTTTTGAACTACCGTTTCCAACCCGCAGCCTGACGGTGTCGCAAATGTGGCATCCAAGAATGGAAAACGATCCGGGGCATCGATGGCTGAGGGCGAAAATTCGCGAAGTGTGTAAGGCCGTGCAGGACGGTAAGGCAGCCCTGTGAAGGCTGCCTGATTCAAACCTCGCGGTTACGTCGCGCTCTTGAATTCCGAGGCTGGCAGCAAGGTTTTACTGCCTTTAAGCGTGAACAGGGAAATGACGGTAAAGCTCAGTGTAATAGAGCCCAGGACAAGATAGGCCTGGTGGAAGCCCACGGTGTCATACATCCGTCCGACCCACGCCGATAATACAACGCCCGACAGCTGTTTCGACAGGTTGAAGCCGATTAAGAACAGCGTTGCCGACAGCTTAGGGTTAAAGGCGGAGGAGATGTATTTGAACGTCCCGACCAGCAGGAACGGCAGTTCAAACATGTGCAGCATTTTCAGAATCACCACTTCGACGGCCGAAGAGGCAAATGACGAACCTAAAATACGTGCCGACATAATCACGCCTGCGGCAAGCAGGGCGTTCTTCGCGCCAATTCGGTTTACGATAGCGGGGGCGAAGAACATAATGGTCGCGTTCAGTAATTCCCCTCCGGTCGTGACAAAACCAAACACTTCGGTTCCGCGCTGCGGGCTGGAGAAAAAGCCCTTAAAGAAGTTAGCAAACTGCTGGTCGAAGACGTCATAGACGCTGGCCACGCCCACAACATAGACGATAAATCCCCAGAAGCGCGGCATGCGCAGCAGTTCGGCCGCGGTGCGCATTGAGAATGCCTTCCGGTTCGCACCCAGCGCGTCGATGACAAGCTCGCTGTTACTGCCTTCAGGCTTTGACATCCACAGCAGCACGCCGAGCACCAGGGCGAACCCGGAGGCGATCCAGAAGGTGATGTTAGGATCGATACCAAAGAGAATGCCGGTGATTGACGCACACAGCGCCCAGCCCACACAGCCTGAGACGCGCACTTTTCCATATTCAAAACGGTTAGCGCGGCTGACGCGCTCAATATAGGCTTCCACCGCGCCGGAGCCGCTTGAGAAAACGACCCCCAGATAGATCCCGCCCGCCAGCGCGCCCGCGAAAATATTCATCTGCAGCAGCGGCGATAATACAAATATAAAGAAGGGGGCAAACAGAATCAGTAAGATCGTAATGGTCCAGAGCAGATGCTTGCGCAACCCCAACTTATCGGAAATCAAACCAAACACTGGCTGGAAGATAATCGCAAACAGCGAAATTGAGGAGAAAACAATGCCCGTCTCTGTTTTGGTGAGATGGTTAACGTCCGCCAGCCAGACCGGGAAAAAGGGGAAATAGGCAGACATAATGAAGTAGTAGAAGAAAAAGAACAGCATAAAGTAAATGAAGTTATGCCGTTCTTTGGGGGCCAGTTCAGAGAGTTTCATTGCGACTGTTCCATATTGTTATGCCTTCAGGTGTGGAAGAGCGATTGCATTGGCGTATCTGCTGCCCGGCGGCAAATGTCATTCGCCTGACAATATGGACGATTTATCAGATATTTTCTCTTGGCCCGCAACGATGTGGGTTTTGAAATTTATTAACGATCACGAAACACCACCCTAACGGTGTCATTTTGTCGTTTTATCGACATAGAATGTTAGCGAACGACATTGTTACTTATGAGTTAAGGAAAGTGTGATGCAGCGCCGCACGGCAACCCTCGAAGATGTGGCTCGCGAAGCGGGCGTTTCAGAACAGACCGTCTCACGCGTGCTTAATAAACCCCACGTGGTTTCTGAGCGCACCCGCGAGAAGGTTATCCGGGCGATGCAGGCCTTACACTATGTGCCTAACCGCTCTGCACAGCTGCTGGCGGGAAAATCTGCACCTTCGATCGGGTTGATAACCGCCTCCTTAACCCTGCATGCGCCTTCCCAAATCGCGGCTGCGATAAAAAGCCACGCCAGCACGCGCCAGCTTGAGGTGGCTATTGCGATGCCTGCGATGGCCGACTACGACTCGCTTCAGGCTCGTCTCAACGAGTTCCGCGCGCAGAACATTCGCGGTGCGATTATCAACCTGCCGCTGGAAGGGAGCATTGCCGAGAAGCTGGTCAGTGAGAATCCTGATATTTGCTGCCTGTTTTTGGATATTTCACCGGAGACCAACGTTAGCTGCGTACGCTTCGATCATCATGAGGGCTGCGGCGCGTGCGTCAGCCACCTTTGGGCGCTGGGGCATCGGCATTTCGGGTTGCTGGCCGGGCCCGAGAGCTCGGTATCAGCACGTATGCGCCTGAGCAGCTGGCGTGAGGCGCTCCATCGGCACGGCGTGAGCAATGCGGTGACCGTCTTTGGCGACTGGAGTGCCGCCAGCGGCTGGCGTAAGGCTTTCGAGCTGCTGCATCAGTATCCGCGCATTTCGGCGATCGTCGTGGCGAACGATCAAATGGCGCTGGGCGTTCTGAGCGCCCTGGCGCAGCTCAACCGCACGGGAAGCCGGGCAATTTCCGTCACCGGCTATGACGATACGGCGGACAGCCTCTATTTCCAGCCGCCGCTGACGACCGTGGCGCAGGATTTTAACACGCTGGGAAAACGGGCCGTTGAGCTGTTAATTCAGCAGGTGGACGCACCGCAGATGCGCATCCGCGAGCTTCTGCCCACGCGACTGGTAGTCCGTCAGTCAACGTGGGCCGTCGCGGGTGAAGCTGTAGAAGATAATGAGCAGCTCATCGCGCAGCTAAAATCTCTGGTTGAGAAACTGTAGCCCCGGGGCTTAGTCAAACCAGGTAGGACTATCCGTGGTGGCAATATCCATGCTTACGGTCAGCTCTTCCGGCACGACGCGCGTGAGCGAAAGCTCGGGTAGGTCATTAATGTCGAAGAACCCAATATCGGTAGATTCATGGCTGATGGCCAGGCTGCCGCCGATCTCCTCGCACAGGAAAATGAGCTTGTAGACGTGCCAGGGAAGTGGAGGGTGACCATGCAGATTGCGGTCCCAGACGCCCAACAGCTTTGTGACCTTAACGCGCAGTCCCGTCTCTTCTTCTACCTCACGGCAGACGGCTGCGGACGGGGTATCACCGACATCGGCCCAGCCGCCGGGTAAACTCCATTTACCATCGTCAGCTTCTTTAACCATCAGGATCTTGCCGTCGCGAACGATAAAGGCGCGAACGTCGCTCTTCGGTGTCGCGTAGCCCGACTCGGAGACGTGGTTAAGCGTACCGTCATCGACGTTGAATCGGGAGCGGAACAGGTCGCAGGCGATTTGCCGGAGCGTTTCATACCGTTCCTGATCGAACACATCTTTTGAGTAGGTCAGCCCGGTCTGGGCGATGGCGTTAAGCTTCTGAGCGAGGATGTTGATATCAATATCTTTCAGCGTGTCGGACATTTTTTCACCTGTGTCTGCAGAGTGGAGATCCCATCTGCAGACAACCGTACCAGTAAAATCAGGGATTTGTAATGGCCAGGGGCGTCGGACTACTCCTGTTTAGCCTGTTCTTTACCCACGAGCAGGGTGGTTAAGGCGAAAGACAGAACCAGCGCTATCGCCACGCCTGCGAGCGCAAACATAAAGTATGGCCCGATGTAGGCCGGCAGGCTGAAAATGCTCGACAGGATATAACCGTAAATCCGCACGCCGAAGAAGGCGATAAACGCTGAGGCCAGGGAGCTGGCAACCGTGGCGGCAATAAAGGCCTTTTTATAGCGCGTCAGTACGCCAAACAGCGCCGGTTCGGTAATTCCCAGCAGGGCGGAGATGGCGGCTGACAGCGTGACGGTTTTTTCCTGGCGATTTTTACTCAAGCGCCAGATAGCGAACGTCGCACCCGCAATGGCCATATTCGCCATAAACATCATTGGCATCAGCATGTCGTAGCCGCGATCGCTGAAGTTCTGCAGGGCGATGGGCGTCATGGCGTGGTGCATGCCCGTCAGGATTGCCACCGGTCGAATCGCGCCAACAATCAGCCCGGCAAAGCTTGCCGACACGCTGAACAACCCTTCAATAAATAACGCCAGCCCTTTGCCTAACCAAATGCCAATTGGCCCAATCACGACGAGGGCTGCCAGCGCGCCGATAAACAGGGTTAGGGTAGGGGTGAAGACCGTTTTCAGCACGTCCGGCATGATGCTGTCCACCCAGCGGTGGATATAGCTCAGGGCGAGGATCGAGAAAATCACCGGAATCACGCTGGCGGAATAGTTAAACACGGAGACCGGGATCGCATTGAGCAGCCAGAGCGCGCTGACCGCGCCTTCCTGGTGCGTCGCCAGGGCCTTTGCGGCATCAATCAGCGATGGATACATCAGGCAGGCCGCGATGGCCGCCGCCAGATATTCGTTCGTTTTGAAGATTTTCGCCGCGGATACCGCAAGGAAAAACGGCAGGAAGTAAAAAACGCCGCTGGCGATAAGGTCGATAATCATGACCGTTTCGCTTTTTGCGGATACCACTTTCAGCGCGATTAACCCGGCCAGCAAACCTTTGATCATCCCGGCGCCGGCAATCGCTGGTACGATTGGGCCGAAGACGCCGGACACCGTATCCATAAACAACGATATCAGGCTCTTGCGTCCTTTCGGCACGGCGGTATCCGAAGCGGTTTCAGTACCCAGAACGTCAAGCATCTGTTCGTACCAGCTGTTCACCTTTGGTCCGATAATGACCTGAAACTGGTCGCTCTGGAGCTGCGCGCCCAGCACGCCGGGCAGTTTTTTTATCTCATTTTGATCTACTTTATTATCATCAATTAAATCGAAGCGCAGCCGCGTCATGCAGTGCCAGACTTTATTAATATTCCCCTGTCCACCGACCAGACGAATAATATTATTGATGGCTTCTTGCGTCCCCATAAAGACTCCTGCCAGGTGTTGTTGTCGTTTTAATGTTGCCCTGAAGGATAATTAAACCCGACTTACAAAACAAACCAATAAATTTTGACGTGGCTCACAAAGGCTAGTCTTTTGGGATTGAGAAACGGTTATTCGCCTTAATTGGTATGATTTATACGGGATATTTAAACAAATATCAGACCAAAATAAATAATGGAAAAAAGGGTTTACCCGTCCTCAATTTTAGGGGGATGATATTCGCCATATTGTCTTCCCACAGTGCAGTAAAGGAGTTATTTCGTGACGCCTGCGATCATCAAAAATATCGAATGTTTTATTACTCGTCCGGACAGACACAATCTGGTAACGGTGCGTGTCACAACGGATCGGGGCGTCACGGGGCATGGCTGCGCGACGTTTCAGCAGCGGCCGCTGGCGGTAAAGACGCTGGTTGATGAGTACTTAAAACCGTTGCTCACGGGCCGCGACGCGAACAACATCGAAGATCTTTGGCAGATGATGAACGTCAACGCATACTGGCGCAACGGCCCGGCCATGAATAACGCGATTTCAGGCGTTGATATGGCGCTGTGGGACATCAAAGGTCAGATTGCTGGAATGCCGTTGTATCAGCTGTTTGGCGGCAAATCCCGCGACGCGATCCCGGCTTACACGCACGCCAGTGGCGAAACGCTGGAGCAGCTGTTCAGCGCCGTAGACTCGCTGATTGCGCAAGGCTATCGCCATATTCGCTGCCAGCTTGGCTTTTACGGCGGCACGCCGTCCGACCTTCACGCGCCTGAAGATCCTACCCCGGGAGCATGGTTCGATCAGCAAGAGTACATGCGCAACACCGTCGAGATGTTTCGCGCGCTGCGTGAGAAATACGGCTGGAAGCTTAATATTTTGCACGACGTCCACGAGCGTTTGTTCCCGCAGCAGGCCGTGCAGCTGGCAAAACAGCTTGAGCCGTATCAGCCTTACTTTATCGAAGATATTTTGTCCCCGCAGCAGAGCCCCTGGCTGGAGCAGGTACGCCAGCAAAGCTGCGTTCCGCTGGCAATGGGGGAGCTTTTCAATAATCCGGCCGAATGGCATGACCTTATCGTAAACCGACGTATCGATTTCATTCGCTGTCATGTATCGCAAATTGGCGGGATCACCCCGGCGCTCAAGCTGGCTCATTTCTGCCAGGCTTTTGGCGTACGCCTTGCCTGGCATGGCCCTGGCGATATGACGCCGATTGGCGTCGCGGTGAACACGCATCTCAATATCCACCTGCACAATGCGGCCATTCAGGAATTCATTCCACGCTCGGAGATGACGGATAAAATATTCCCCGGCGCGCCCTTTGTTAAAGACGGTTTCGTTTATCCGCCGGTGAACGCGGGAACGGGGGTAGGGTTTAATGAAGCGCTGGCGCTGGCGCATCCGGTTGTCTATCGGCCACATGAATGGACGCAAAGCCGCCTGCCGGACGGCGCCATTCACACCCCTTGATTCTGACGCCAGGTTAAGTTGTCGCGGTTATAGGGGATAACGTAGGTACAGTTATAGTTGATATCAATGATATCGCTGACCTCGAACACCTGGCCGCCGTCGAGAATTCCGCGATTAGTAATGTGCATTGCCGGGCTGCCTTTCTTGCAGCCCAGTATGGCCGCCTGTTCCCGATTCACGCTCACGGCGCGGTAGGTGGTGAGCATATGAGAAATGGTTAGCCCTTTGCTCAGCACGTACTGCTGGATGGATCGCTCAATTGCCTGCTGATTTAGATCCGGAAATTCCGCCACCGGCATGCTGGAGATTTCCAGCTGTACAGGCGCATCGTCTACATAGCGCAATCGACAGAAATGCCAGATGAAACTCTCTTCATCGATGCCAAAAATCTGCTGTGCTGCGCGATCGGGGCGCTTCTTATGCAGGCTAATCATCCGGTAGCGGATCTGGTCGAAGCGTTTTTCAGTAATGGAGTTGTACACCAGCGGGTTAGCGCGCGCCTGTTCGTTAATCCACGTACCCGATCCCTGGACAATTCGCACCACGCCAATGTTGACCAGTTTTTCCAGCGCCTCGCGGATAGTCGAGCGGGACACGCCGTACTCCTGGGCGAGCTGCCTTTCCGGCGGTAATCTGCGTGGCCCGGGCGTGGTCTGCTGGTAAATTTTGCTGAGCAGATCCTGGGTTACAAACTCTTTTTTCTTCATGACGTTTACCTGAATGAAATCAATCACTGCCCGTGCGCTAAGACTATCATTCAAGGGAAAGGGATGAAAAGCCGGGGAGGGCGCTGATAATTCGCTGCGCTCTGCTCTAATGTAACCAGGCGCGGATGCTGCAGTATATTTCGCTTTCGGCTTGAATCGGACTGAGGTAACGTAGCGGAAATATTTTTTCTGACTCGACCAAGATGCCTTCCATCGAAACCTTTATAACTTTCCTTCTCGCGCTGACGCTTCTGGAGATCTCTCCCGGGCCAGACATGATGCTGACTATCGCCAGAGGGGTCGGTCAGGGAAGACGAATTGCGCTGCTTACGGTATTGGGAAATGTCTTTGTAGCAGGTTTTGTGCAAGTTTCGTTTCTTGTCCTGGGGCTGGTCACCGTTGTTCATGCCTGGCCAGTTGCGCTAGATCTGCTAAGGTGGGCTGGGGCGGGCTATCTGGTGTGGTTAGGCGTAAAAATGATTCTGACATCGGGTACTGATACGCGCCTGCGAAAAACTGCAAAAATTTCTGACTGGAGTGCCGTTAAGGAAGGGGCTCTGAACAGCCTGACTAACCCAAAATCCCTGCTTTTCATGTTTGCTTTTCTTCCTCAGTTTGTCGATCCCGCCGCGGGCCCTGTCTGGCTGCAATTGCTTGTTCTGGGCAGCGTCCAAAAGCTGGCTGGAATTGTTTCCCTGGGATCGGTTGCGATGGCATCAGGAACATTTGGAAACTGGCTAGGTAAACACCCTAGCGTTATCAAATGGCAGGAACGATTTACAGGGGTTGTCATGATTGGCCTCGGTATCCGCATGCTGTTTAGCGGGGCGGGCGTAGTACCGAAATCTGCCAGTTAAGTTTTACCGAAGCGGTCAACCCGGCGTCCGCTTTAAACACTTGCTATCAGAAAAGCAATCAGCGGTTACGCCCAGCAGGGGCATTTCAATATCCTTGTTTAGTTTTACAGTTTGCATGACGTTATCATCCAGCTGTTGTGTTTTTCTTTCCGTAAGAGATGCAGGTATATATCTGCATCTCTTACCTATGCTCAGAATGTATCTGGCTGGTTATTTCCAGCCTGGATGCTGTTATGACTGTACTTAACTAATCTTGATATCGTCGAGGTTGATCTCTTCCTCTTCATGATCATTGTTGATAACAACATCACGAGGGACATCTTTTTTGATGACGGCGTAGACGGTTGCCGTTACTACTATATTAACTAACAACGCCATAATACCCGCCATTGGATTTGACATTGTTGGGATCATCAATATACCCCCAAAAGGTACCGTTGCATCTGCACCATATACCATGGTGATTGCACCACCACAAGCGCCGCCAATTGCAGCAGCAGCAATACCTCGAACGATATCATTCATCACTATAGGTATAGAACCTTCAACAATATTCACAACCCCCATAGGAACTGCCGATTTTAACATTTCGATTTCTTCATTATGATAGATGTTTTTGCGAAGAACTTTGGCGATGAAAAATGCAAGCCCAAAACCGATAGGTGTTGCCGTGTTAACAAGCTGAAGGGCAGTAATTGGCTCATTTATTCCCTGTGCCTGAAGCGTTAAAACGAATGCGAAGCAAGTTTTGTTGATCGGTCCGCCAAAGTCAACAATACACAATGCCCCAATAACTGCACCTAACAGTAAATTAGATGAAGTTCCCATACTTCTCAGGAACGATGTAAGAGCATCGGTGAAAATACCGATCGGCGTACCGATGATATAGACCATGAGCAGAGCACTGATAGTGGATGCAAAAAATGGCACAATCAGTGTAGGCATTAAACCTCGAGCCCAGTCAGGAACCTTCACATTTTTAATGATAGCAAGTGCAATATATCCGGAAATGTAGCCGCCGAGCATCCCACCGATAAAACCCGCACCTATAGCGTTAGCCGCCAGACCTACAACAAAACCTGGAGCAATACCGGGCTTACCCGCGATCGAGCCGGAAATCCCGATGGCGATAACGATGGGTAATAGTCCGAGCGCCTTAGCCCCCATGGTCGCGAAGGCCTGCCACAGATCAAATTGACCCGATACTAAAGTGTCCTGAACCGTCCCCCCAAAACCCATACCGATGGCAATAATAAACCCAGCACCACAGACAATCGGAATCAAGAATGAGATAGCAGTCAGCAGATGACCTTTAGGGTTTGCTGCCTTCCATATTTCTTTTATATTCATAAATTACGCCCTTTAATTTTATAGGATACGCACAGGTAAGTGTTATGAATTTACTAATTCACCGAGTTTTTCGATAAGTTTATTAGGTGATTTAACCGCCATTTCCGTTGGTACTTTCACGACTTTCTTTCCCGCGAATCGTTCTTCACCGGAAACTTTTACATCGGCGGCTAACAGGACGATATCGGCTTGTGCGATTTCTTCAGCGGTTAAGGCATTCTCGATACCTATAGTGCCTTGCGTTTCAATTTTGACATTGTGCCCGGCTTTTTTTGCTGCTATTTCAATTTTCTTTTGCGCAATATAGGTGTGTGCAATGCCTACAGTGCAAGCTGTAATTCCAACAATATTCATAACTATACTCCGGTGTTTGATAGTTTTCGATGCAATGATGACTGTGATAATTAAGTTAAGCGCTAGCTTCTTCAGCGTTCAAAAGATCAATAATTTTCTGAGGGGAATTTTCCTTCAGTAATTTCTGTACTATCTCTTCATCGGCAAGCGAACCTGAAACCTGTGATAACAATCGGATGTGGGTGGCATTTTGATCAACCAGAGAAACAGCAAATAAAATAATGCAGCGAACATCGCTACCGTCCATTGTTTCCCAGGGGATCTGATGCTGGGTTCGTCCAATCGCCAGTGCAGTACGGGTTACTCCCGAGGATTTCCCATGCGGGATCGCAATATGATTTTCGAATCCAGTGGAACCCTGTTCCTCGCGTAACCAAACATCTTTCAGGAAAACATCTTTATTAATGACAGCCCCATCACTTACTAATAATTCAGCTAACTCTTCAATTGCTTCTTCTTTACTCTTAGCCATCATGTTCAATTTGATATTTTTTACATTAAGTACACTCGAAATGTCCATAGGTTACCTTCGTTAATATAATTTAATGATTGAGTATCAGTGGGCTTGTCTCGATGCGCACTGATATAAGGGCGTTTATAAAATGCTTTTGCTTGCGCGACGACGTTTTCGATGGTGAAGCCATACTCTTCTAACAGCTGCTCAGCTGGCGCAGACTCACCAAAGGTGGTCATGCCGACGATAGCGCCGCTCAGGCCCACGTATTTGAACCAGGGCGCTCCCGATATAAAAGGGTTACAGCGCCCTCAACCGTATAAATCAAACGTGAGGGCAAAGAGACAGACCGGTTAAATAGACTCTTTGCCCTGCACAATGGCTCAATACGGCTGAGCGCGCTGCAATTTTAAGCAGCGACTTCGCGCTGGTAGATATCGACCATTTTATCCCATGCATCGCTGACATTATCCGCCAGGGAGAACAGGCCCGAGGTTCCCACGATAAAGACGTCAACACCCGACCGGGAAATGACATTGAAGGTTTTCTCGTTGCAGGAGCCGTCAATTTCGGTCAGGTAGTGGTAACCATTTGCTTTGCGCATAGCAATCAGCTGTTTGATTTTGTTAAGTGATTCCGGAATAAACTTCTGCCCCGCGTAGCCTGGATCAACCGACATGACGGTCACTTTATCCAGCAAGTGCGCGTACTCCTTGATAGCATCAGCCGGAGTAGCAGGATTCAACACCACGCCGCAGCGGCGACCCGCATCTTTAATCTGGTTCAACAGACGAAATATTTTGTTATTCGCTGTCTCCGGATGGAAGCTGATAATATCGGCCCCTGCATCAATGCACATTGGAATAATATCTTCCGGGTGATTTACCATCAGGTGCACATCAATCGGCACATCGGTAATTTTCTTCAGGTTCTCGATAAAGAACGGTGACAGCGTAATGTTTTTCACATAGCTACCATCCATAATATCGACGTGATAAAAATCAGCCCGACCGTTCATTGCCGTAATCTGCTCTCTGAACTGTGTTAAATCCATGCACATTAACGAGGGCGAAAATTTAGCTGCCATACCTTATCTCCAAAAGAATTAATTAGTTAAACAGTGACACGACGTGCCCAAGGATGATGCCAACAACGCCGAAGTCCGCATCACCAAAGGTGGTGGATGCAAAGCCCAGGTCGCCCATAAGAGGCAGCAAAATTGCAGGCAAGAATGAAATCAACAGACCGTGAGCGAATGCCCCTACCACCGCACCGCGACGACCACCGCAGATGTTGCCGTAAACGCCTGCCGTCGCGCCGCAGAAGAAGTGCGGCACCAGTCCAGGAACAATGACGCTCAAACCAAACAGTGGGCACAGGAACATACTCACCAGACCGGCGGCAAAGCTTGAAAGAAATCCGACGATCACCGCGTTCGGAGCAAACGGGAAGACAGTAGGGCAGTCGAGCGCCGGTTTGGCGTCTTTCACCAGCTTGTCGGCGATGCCTTTAAAGGCCGGAACAATTTCGGCGATGATCATGCGAACGCCCGCAAGGATGATCCACACGCCTGCCGCGAAGGTCAGCGACTGGATAATGGCGAAGATGATAAAGTTCTGACCACCACTGATGCTGGTCTCAACAAACTCTTTGCCTGCTACCAGCACCAGAATCACAAACAAGATCATCATCGTCAGCGAGATGGCCACCGAGGAATCACGCAGGAAGTTCAGCGATTTCGGCACCTTCAGCTCTTCAATCGACGGACTGCCTTTACCGATCGCTTTCCCCACCAGCGCTGACAGCAGATAGCCGGTTGAACCAAAGTGACCCAGCGCCAGGTCATCGGTACCGGTTATTTTGCGGGTAAACGGCTGCAGAATGGCCGGAGAGACCACCATCATGATGCCGAGGATCACCGCTCCCACCAGTACTACCCAGAACGGCGACAGACCGCCGACAGAGAGGATGACAGCCAGCATCGCCGACATATATAGCGTGTGGTGCCCCGTCAGGAAGATGTACTTCAGTGGCGTAATACGGGCAAGGACAATGTTAAACAACATCCCCAGCACCATGATCATTGCCGTCGCGGTACCGTAGTTTTTCTGCGCCAGTGCCGCCATGGCGTCAGTGTTGGGTACGACCCCCTGAATATGGAATGAGTGTTCAAAAAGCTGGCTAAAAGTCGTTAATGTCGTGGCGATAATCGCCGCTCCGGATGTTAATATCACAAAACCCATAATGGTTTTGAGGGTTCCGGAAATAACGTCGGAAAAGGCTTTTTTCTGCAATAATAAGCCGATCAGGGAAAACAGACCGACCAGTATTGCTGGTGTGCCCAGCACATCATGAATAATAAACTGCAGCATAGAATGACTCCGTAGGGCCGCAAATAATTAATCAGAGATTTTCAGAAAGGATTTCTTTAATCTTATTGTTATCCAGCAGATTCGATAAGCCAAATACCCGTGCAGAATGGCTGGATAGATGTTCAGCTATATCTTTGGCGCTAAGAATAATATCGGCAATTTCACTTTTGGCTGAAGTCAGATCGGTATGGGAAACCTCTGCTTCTTTATTCAGCTCTTTAATGATTTTTTTCACATTCATCTCAACGATAAAGCTGCTACCTAAACCGTTACCACAAACAATCAGAACCTTTTTCATCTCTACCTCACTATACGTTGATAACGGCTTGAATTGCTTCCATTGATGATGCTTTCAGCAGTGCTGAGAGTCGTTCATCATCACTAAAAATGTCTGCCAGGGCTGTAATCATATTGATGTGCTCATCTCCCGAAAGCGCACAAAGCATAATCACGACGTAAATAGGGTCATTTTCTTCCGCATCAAAAGAAACGCCTTGTTTAATATGTAAAAGCGATAGCCCATTTTTTATAGACCCTTGCTCCGGGCGAGCATGAGGCATCGCCAGGCCAGGCGCTAAAACATAATAAGGACCAAGTTTTTCGTGGCTGTTAAAAATGGCCTGAATATAATCTTCAGTAATCGTCTCTTTCGCCAACAAGGGTTGGGCCGATAACGTAATTGCCTGTTTCCAGTTGCTGACTGAATCCACAATCTGGATATTTTCCGTTGGTAACCAGGTCCTAATCATAAATACCCCGATAGCGTTGAAAGTGAGCTTACTATAGTGGAATATCTTCGCGAGTTACCGTGATCTGTATCTCAAAGTTAGCGCTAACATGGCGATAATGTTAAAATTCTTGTTACCGCTAACTTTGTTGCCCATACTTATCATTACTTTGCAGTTGGGCAATGCGCAAAATGCCAAACATCATTTACAATGGCTGCCCAGTCAGGCAAAAGGAGGACATCAGTGCAGACGTTAGAAGCGGACGATAGCGCGAGAGAAAAACGCAGGAAAAACACGGGTAAAATTACGCTCGCTGAAGTGGCAAAACTGGTCGGCGTTAGCACGATGACCGTGTCACGCGCGTTACGCATGCCTGAAAAAGTGAATCCTGAACTGCGCACACGCATCGAAGCAGCGGTAAGCGAGCTGGGCTATGTGCCAAATCTGCAGGCCCGTAGCCTTGCCTCTGCTGACTCCAGCCTGGTGATGGGTGTGGTGCCTTCTTTTTCCTCTCCGGGCTTTCTTGCTGTCTCCGAAACACTGCAGACCGTGCTCGCGACCCAGGGCTACAGCATGATGTTTATCGAGTCCGGCCAGGGTGGACAGAGTGAAGAAAATGCGTTTGCGCAGATGCTCGCTTACAACCCGGCTGCTATTGTCCAGTTCAATATTGATAACATCAGCAGTTGTTCGCAAATGATAAGTAACACGGGTGTGCCGGTAGTTGAGATTGGTGCCATCAATCGCGATGCAAGCTGGGTCAGCATTGGTGTTGACTACGCTGCGGCCATCAAAAAGCTGGTCACATCGCTTGTTCAGGCCGGATACAAAAATATCGGCCTGCTCTGCACTGCCGCCAATAACATTATGTTTCGCCAGGTACTGAGCGGTTGGAACAGTGCAATGATCTCCCTTAACCACTCACCACATCGCGTAGTGACCTCTCATCTCCCTGCAGGTATTACAACCGGTTTAAATCTGCTGGGCGATATTCGTATCACCTGGCCTGAGTTGGATGCGTTGATTTGCACATCGGATGAAATTGCCTGCGGCTGCATTATGGCCTGCCACGGTACGGGGCAAAAAGTGCCCAACGCCCTGGCATTGGCAAGCTTGAGCGGTGGTACCCTCGCTGCAGTTTGCTCACCGGCTCTCACTGCGGTCGAATTCCCATGGAGTGAAACGGGAACTGTCGCAGGAAAAACATTGCTTGATCTACTGGATGGCACATCCACAGACAGAGCCATAGAATTACCCTCTACTCTGCAAGTTCGCGCCAGCACCAGAAAACAGTAGAGTTCCGGGTGTAAGATAAGAGGGAAGGGTGGTCTTGTCTTTGGCAACGGGTATAACGCTATTTTTTTGCCTTAAAAGTTAATGCCATCAAGGCACTGGCCGCCGTAAACAATCCAATTATCCAGCCCATCGTCCATGGTGTGCCGTCACTGAGCAGGGCGAGAAGTAGTGAAGAGATGATGCCGCTTCCGTATTGCAACGCACCCATCAGAGCAGATGCTGAACCTGCAAGATTAGGAACTGCGTCAAGTGCGCAAGCCGTGGACGTAGCAGCGATAATGCCGTTCATAGAGAAGAACACAAACACAGCGCCAACAATCACGGTAATTCCACCTACGCCCAGGCCGGTGGTGATCGCCAGCACCATAGCCGCAATAGTGGCGATAAAGACGGCATTCTTGAGCAAAGTTTCCAGAGGATAGCGGTGAACCAGGCGTCTGTTGACCATGCTCACGGCCATTAATCCAACAATGTTTACTGCAAACAGCCAACCGTAATGCTGCGGGTCAACGCCGAAGTACGTGATGTACACAAACGGAGAGCCTGTGATAAAGGCGTAGGCCGCGACGTAGTAGAACGTCAGGCACAAAGTGAACCGCATGTATCGGGCGTTGGTGAGCAAGGCATAGTAGTTGTGAAAGGCTTTGTTTACGGAGGCTTGCGAGCGTTTTTCAGCAGGTAAAGTCTCCGGCAACCAGAATAAAGAGATGAGCATTAATGTTCCGATAATTGCCAGCAGCCAGAAAATGGCATGCCATGAGGTCACTTTAATCATTTGCCCGCCAATCAGAGGCCCGGCAATCGGGGCGATGGCCATAATGATCATCAGAGTCGAAAGCATCTGTGCTGCACGAGTACGGCTAAACAGGTCACGGATCATTGCTCGGGCCAGCATCGGACCGGTACAGGCACCTAACGCCTGAAAAACACGCCAGAAGACAATTTGTACGATATCCGTTGATAACGCGCAGCCCACCGAGCCAACAATAAATAGACCTAAACCGATGAACAGCGGGAGACGGCGCCCGTAACGATCGCTCACAGGGCCCCAAATCAGTTGCGCAATGCAAAACCCGATAAGGAACCCTGTGATTGTCAGCTCTGCATCTCCCTGTAAATCTTTTGCCATGACGGGCATAGCCGGAAGATAGATGTCGGTTGATAAAGAGGTAACAGCCATCAACGCGCTGAGAATGAGAACAAATGACAGACCGTTTTTTTTAGCCGTCAAAGACTGCGTTCGTGCATTTTGATTGAACATGGTAATCCGCATGTAACAGGAGGGAACTGCTGCATGTTAACGGATCAAGGTCCGATGATAATGGCTTCGTGGAGGATAAGCGCTATGAGCAAGATTCATCAATGAAATGATGCAGTGAGTCATAACACTGGCTGGCAGAAAACAATCAGAGGAAAGCGGGTAGGTTTTAACTACGTGGCTTATGAACTTACGCCATATTGCATTTAACATAATATACATTATGCGCACTAACATCATATGAAACGATTTCTGCCATTTTGGCTGCATAGTTTGATTGCTTGATTTTAGGACCTCCGTCACACGGTCATCCCCGATCCCGTCCGCGATTCCTCGCTGATTCTATACTTACTGTCTCCCAACTGATTTGCAGGTATCAAGAATGTTTGACCATCTCAAATTCGGCGTCAGCGATTACGAAAAAAGTAAAATCTTTTTCCTGAACGCGCTCCGGCCCCTTGGCATCGAGATCATTGACGAAGGCTCGGCAGACTACGGTGTTGAAATGAGTTCTGGAAATGTGTCGCTTTGTCTTTTTCAAACGAATGAGAAACCTTCACCACTTCACCTGGCATTTGTGGCCGAAACCCGTCAGCACGTCGATGATTTTTATTATGCCGCGCTTCGCGCTGGCGCACAGGATAATGGCGCTCCGGGTCTGCGGTCCTACGGCAAGAACTACTATGCTGCATTTGTTATCGCGCCTGATGGCCATAATATCGAAGCCGTTTGTCACGCACCCGATCGTTCATAGCATTACCCCTCTGTAACGTTATGCGATTAATCCTTCCTGCACTAATTTGCTTGTATTTGCACGACAATGCTTATTATGATGTTCTGTGAGCGTTATTCTCGGCTGAAAATCCTTATTCGTGCAATTTAACGCATTTTCACTTACAGAGGTATTTATGACCCAACAGTTGATTTTAATCGCCGGCCCCTATCGCAGCGGCACGGATGGTGTGCAGGAACGTATTGACGCTAACCTTGCAAAGCTCGAAAACGCCGCGCTTGCGGTATATCAACGTGGCCACATTCCGGTGATTGGGGAATGGCTGGCATTGCCGCTGGCAAAAGCGGCAGGTTCGACATCCGTTAGTGATGAAATCAGCCAGGCGATGCTCTATCCCGTGGCTCACCGGCTTATTGGAAAGTGCGATGCCATTTACCGTATTGAAGGTAAATCGAAAGGTGCCGATATGGACATTGAGGTTGCCCGTAAGCTGGGACTACCTGTGTATCATCACGTCGACAGCATTCCTCAGGCTTAAAAATTCAACGTACGCCTGTCCCGGCTGCAGACAGGCTTTTCGCTAATCGCGCGTGCAGTCTCAGGACGTTAGAGGTGATTGATTCTGTTACCTTTTCAGAAAAGCCATCCGGCAGTAAGTCAGTAACGCGTTCGAGCGCCTGCGGCACCTCTTCGGCAAACGCATGCATAATCTCCAGCATCTGATCCTGCGGGAAATGCACCGCCTTTGCGGTTGCCAGAAAATGGCGCGGGTGTATTTTGTCGACGGCATTTTTACGGCCTTTTGATGCATTCAGGCTCATTGCCAGCTTCAGATCGCTGATATGAATGCCCGCACCTCCCAGTACAGGAAACGCGGAGATAATGTCGTAAAATGGCGTTAACCGATAGCTTCCGCGCGGCTGAATAAAGATCGAGAAGTTCTTCGCATGTCCATCCGTTGCCCCCAACAGCCACTGAAAAACGCTGAACTTCATGAAATTATAGCGATCGGTCAGCGCATCGCTGGAGCCGAGTAAAAATTTCATAATGTGTGCAATCCCGGGACCGCCGTCTGATTCATATTTCAGCGATGACGGCAGGCCAAAGGCCTGACACATATCTTCCTGCGGCAGCCGGAACAATACCGAGCGGTCAGCGCTCCAGCGTCGGTCAAAGCGTTCAACCGCCAGCGCCCGAATTCCTCCCGCGGTTATAATCTCTGCATTCGGCACGTCGAAACCTAGCCGTCTCGCCAGCATAAGGCAGAAGTATTCGTTATCAACGCTGTCACTGAGATCCAGCGTGGCATTGGGTTGCCTGATTTCACCGATCGGCAATTTGATAATGTGTGTGGTTGGCGTTGTCGCTTTAGGAATACACCAGTCGTTCCCCATTTTCATTAGCGCCGTTTTTTCCTGCGCACCCGCGACCGAAATGCGGAAGTCACTTTCCTCATTAATCATGCCCAGCGGAATGTCAGATTTATAGGCTGACAGAACCGTTTCCAGCTTGTGCTCGCTCAGCTTCTCCCACGTCATACCCGCTGCATTGATGGCTTCATCCACAGGCAGTAACGTCACCGCCCCAACGCTGTCGCGCCCTACTTCGGCCAGCAAATCAAACGGTTGTTTTGAACGCGCATGATAGCGTTTGACGATACGATCTCTGACCACCGGGCTGTCTGGCAGCAGATTATCAAAGAAGTTGAAAACGGCATCGGACGTTATATTGCCAAACTGCAAAGGCAGCGAGAGCGACAGCGGCCGTGCAAAGCGACTGGACATCCAGCCGCTGTCATATTTAAACGTATGGGCTCCGTTGGGCAGTTTTGTTAATTCGCCAACGCGCTCATTATTCATCCATGTCACAAGTTTAGGCATTACCAGTCCAGATCCTGCATATCATTATTCGCCTCGGCCTGGACGTCACCGCTTTCGTACAGCGCCATGGTCATACCGAGCGACTGTAAAACCTTAAAAAAGGTGGTCAGGGTTGTCTTATCGGGATTGTTTTCAAAATTAGAGATAGTGGCCTGCTTAATCCCGATTTTTTTGGCCAGCTCGCTCTGCGTCCAGTTGTTTTTCTGACGAACCAGCTTCATGTAGTTTGCCAGCTGAATCGGACTGTAAATCATTGGTGGTGTCATGCGATCTACTTCCCAAAGTTTTTATCCCCTTATAGGGATACTGGAAGTATTATCCCTGCAAGGGGATAGTGTCAATGTTCAGATGACATTATCCCTTACTGCGGATATCAGGCACATTATCCGCATTAAGGGATAAGCGAGCAGGTTAGCGCGAATAGTCGTCATTTTTATCCTCAGTGACAGCGGCTGCGGTGACGAGAACATGATTAAAGCACAGTCCGTCTACGCCTGATATTTTGCCAAACTCGCAGGCATCGATACTCATAGACTGCAGCGTTAGCGCCCTGACGGGACGGTCCGGGTAGCCCTCAATAAAAAATGCGCGTGAGAAAAGTTGGCTGTTTGAACGGCAGGCAGTGATGTTCTCCAGCGTAAGATGGCAGACCTCAGTCAGCCCCTCCTCTCCTTCTACGCCCTCCGCCAGCTTGCGCCAGTGTTCAGGTTTATCCGCCAGGTTGGCATTATCGCCATAGCTGTACTGCGGGAACCAGTTTAGCTGGATGAGGACAGGAAAACGCACATCCAGAAGCTGAAGGTGGCGGACGGTGATATGGCGAATAAACCCGCCGCGATTGCGGGCCGACTTGATACGAAAGCCAACCCCCGTACCGTTAAAATGGTTGTTTTCGATCAGCACGCGCTCAATTCCACCGGACGTTTCGCTGCCTAAGGTAATCCCGGATCCTTTATTCAGCGTGCAATCACGAATAACGATGTCCCTGGCCGCACGGGCTTTTTGCGCGGCTTCACGACCACGCCCCGCTTTGATACAGATGTTGTCGTCATTGCATGAGACCGTACAGCGCTCAACCCGAACCTGCTCGCAGGAATCGATATCAATCCCGTCCGTGCTGGGACCTGCAGAATTGCTGATATGCACACCTTCGACGGCAACATGCCGTGAATAGCACAGATGCACATTCCAGAAGCCAGACTCGCGGCTGGTAAAATCTTTAAGCAGGATGTTTTCGCTTTCATAAACAAGAATATTACGCGGTCGCTGGCAGTCATAGTCGACCACCCAGCGTAAGACTTTGGCGCTGTATTCCCCTACCATTCCGCTCTGTTCGTCATCGCCCCAGAAACGCTGCCACCAGACACGTCCTTGCCCGTCAAGGGTGCCCGAGCCGGTAATGCTCACGTTCTTACATCCGATCGCATTAATGATCCCGGCCGGCCACCGCATGTCAATGCCGGCTACGCGGGTGTCGATAAGCGGATAATCCTCCAGACGCTGGCTGCCAAGCACGTGCGCGCCGGGTTCAACGTGCAGCCGAATGTCGCTTTTAAGGAAGATCGCGCCAGTGAGAAAATGTCCTGCGGGAATAACGACGGTATCGCCAGGCTGCGCGATGTCGATGGCCTGCTGGAAAGCGGATGTTGACAGGCGTTCAGCGCGGGGGTCTGCACCAAACGCAAGGATAGAAATGTCTGCCATGTGAGGGCCTTATACTGTTGAAAATTCGCAGTATAAGAAGCGGCTTAGAGGATAACCTTTACCTCACCGACAGCCTGGCCGGTAAGCTGGCAGAAACCCGGTGATCCGCATGTTCAACCGGAGGTTTTTACGATCGTCACGCCCTTCTCTTCTACGGCGGCGATCCAGCTTTCGTCCGTATCGTCTTCAACCACAAGGGTGTTCGCCAGCGTCAGATTGCCAATGACAAAGGATGACGCGGCGTTAATTTTTTCCGGCGACGCTAGCACGATGGTTTCTGCCGCTCTGCCGGAAAATGCACGTTTGATGCACGCTTCTTCAAAATCGCCGGTGGTTAGCCCCGCTTCAGGATGGATACCCGTCACGCCCATAAAGAACAGATCGGCATGAATGTTCTCAATACCTTCAATCGCCGCTGCGCCCACCGTGACAATAGAGTGTTTATACAGGCGGCCGCCGATGAGGATAACCTCAATGACAGGGTGTTCGACCAGCGCCAGCGCAATGCTGGGGCTGTGGGTAACCACGGTAATCTGCAGGTCTGGCGGCAAGAAGGCGATCAGCTCTGAGGTTGTCGTCCCGCCGTCAACGATCACCACCTGGCCTGCGGAAATTAACTCTGCGCCCTTTCTGGCGACATTTTTCTTAGCATCCATTTTTACGGATTTGCGCTCGGCAAACGGCACCGTCGCGGAAGATGCCGGCAGCGCGCCGCCGTGCACGCGCTGCAAACGGCCTTCTGCGGCAAGCTCGCGCAAATCGCGACGGATGGTGTCTTCGGACACCGCAAAATGGAGGCTGAGCGCCGTGGACTGAACCTGGCCTTCAGCCTCCAGCTTTTCGAGAATTAATTGCTTGCGTTGGCTAGTGAGCATCTTCCCTTCCTGATATTGCATGTTTTATCTTGAAAGTACACGATAGTGCTGTTTATGATGTCTACTTTACGTAAGGAGTGACAATCGTGCAATCAAAACGCGCAGATATACGCATTATCGAGAGTGAAATCCTGTCCCATAACTGGTACAGCCTGAAGAAATATACCTTTGAACAACAGCGCCGTGACGGTGAATGGCAACGACAGAGTCGCGAAGTTTACGATCGGGGCAACGGCGCGACGATATTGCTCTACAACCGCGAGCGGAAAACGGTCATCCTCACCCGCCAGTTCCGCTTCCCGGTGTTTATTAACGGTCACGAGAGCAATCTGATTGAAGCCGCGGCAGGGCTGCTCGACAACATGGATCCGGAAAGCCGAATCAAGGCGGAGGCGGAAGAAGAGACGGGTTTTAAGGTCGCACGCGTGCAGAAGATATTCGAAGCGTACATGAGCCCGGGTTCGGTAACGGAGAAACTCTATTTCTATGTCGCAGAATACCAGCCTCAGGATCGAACCGGCGCGGGCGGCGGGGTTAAATCAGAAGGTGAAGATATCGACGTACTGGAAATCTCGCTTGAAGACGCGCTTCGGTATGTAGAAACCGGCCAAATCGTCGATGGCAAAACCATCATGCTACTCTATCACGTGGCGCTGAAAGGCATATTCTAAACTGCGCTGATTCAGATACCTGCCGCAGTGCAGGTATCTGCCTGTGCTATTCTTGCTGAACACGGCAAAAGCGGAGATGCGAAATGGCTGACTGGAACCCTTCTCTTTACCTGCAATACAGCGCAGAACGTACACGTCCCGCAGCGGAGTTGCTCGCGCGGGTTCCGCTGAATGACGTTAACGCGGTCGTTGATTTGGGATGCGGTCCGGGGAACAGCACCGCATTGCTGAAACAACGCTGGCCCTCTGCACAGATCACCGGGGTGGATAACTCACCCGCCATGCTGGAGGAAGCCCGTAACGCCCTGCCTGGCTGCCTGTTCGTCGAGTCGGATATCCGCCAGTACAAGCCAAAGCACCCCATCAACCTTATCTACGCCAACGCCTCTTTGCAGTGGATCCCGGACCATTATGACCTTCTGCCGCACCTTGTTTCCCTGCTGAGTTTAAACGGCGTGCTGGCATTTCAGATGCCGGACAACTGGCTCGAACCTACACACGTGCTAATGCGCGAAGTGGCCTATGAGCAAGGTTATCCCGACAGGGGCCGCGAGCCGCTGCCGGGCGTTCACGCCTATTACGATATTCTGACGGATGCGGGTTGCGATGTAGACATCTGGCGGACTACGTACTTTCACAAGATGAGTTCGCACCAGGCGATAATTGACTGGGTGAGCGCGACGGGGTTGCGCCCCTGGCTGCAGGAGCTAAACGAAAGCGAGCGGAAAAATTACCTGAAGCGTTATCACCAGCTGCTGGAAGAGCAGTATCCGCTCCAGGAGAACGGGCAGATACTGCTGGCCTTTCCGCGACTGTTTATCGTCGCTAAGCGTGAGCCCTGAGGCGCTAAGGCTACGAACGTGCCTCTTTAAGTAATTGCTGAATGACCTGCTCTTGCTTCTCGTAATTACCTTCTCCAAACGAGGTGTAGCGCAGCTGCCCCCTGGCGTCAAAGTAGTAATGCGCGGGCCAGTACTGGTTACCAAATGCATTCCAGATTTGATAGTTGTTATCCGCCACGATCGGGTAAGGCAGCTGCCATTTATTGACCGCATTTTTGACGGACGCGAGCGGTTTTTCCCACGGATATTCGGGGGTATGCACCCCTATCACCACGAGCCCCTGCGGCTGGTATTTGTTTGCCCATTCCCGAACGTGCGGAAGCGTATGTTGGCAGTTAATGCAGTCCCAGGTCCAGAAGTCGATCAGCACCACCTTGCCTCTCAGAGATTCTGGCGTGACAGGGTCACCGTTTAGCCACCCCGTCCCTCCGCTTAGTGAAGGCAGCTGGCTGCTCGGTGCGGTTTGTACCACCGGCTGCAATTTCAACGGCGCTGAGCTGGGTTTGGCCAGGGTTAAGAGGGAATTTTCCAGACGATCGGCCATCCTGTTCGCCCCCTTAAGGGCGGAGGCCATTCCGGTGACGTTAAATATGACCGCCGCCAGCATCGTTGCCCCTGCCGCCTGGCGCAGCCGTTCCATAAGCGCAGATTTTTCTCTCAGCGGCACGATAAGCTTACGCCCTCCGGCAACGAGCAGGCCTAGCATCAGTGCGTATCCGCTGCCGTAGGCCACAAGCAGTGAGGCGGTAGTCATCGAGGAATGGCCGGCAATGTTGATACTAAAAATCGCGCCGAGGATCGGCCCCGCACAGGGGGACCAAAGTAAACCAACCGCCAGCCCCGCCAGAAACGCGGAAGGCATTCCGCGCGCTTGCCCGCTGCGGGCGTTAAGCCTGTTTCCCGCGCTAACGGCAGGCCCTGCGATCCGCTGTGCAAACGTGGGGAAAATCAGCGTCAGGGCCGCAATAGCCAGAATGAAGAGCGCGAGCCAGCGGCCAACTATCGTGGCCTGGGCGATCCACGCGCTGGCGGCCGTGACGGCCATGGCCACCAGGGTAAACATCACAACCATTCCGCCGAGTAGCGCGAGAATGTGTCGCCGTTGCCCCTGAAATCCAGCAAAAAGCAGAGGTATAACGGGAAGCGTACAGGGGCTAAGCAGGCTTATAATGCCGCCTAAAAAAGCAATTATCAGAAACATAATGACCTCACATTACAGTATTGCTGCGAAGCTGCAGTGAGGTCATTTCAACCTAGTGTTGTATTCAGGATATGTGCAAAACGGCGGGTTTTGTCTGGCTACGTATCGATGCAGAAGCCAGATACAAAACCCTACAATCAACGTCTCGGAAGCCTGATGGCGGCATCCAGTCCGCCCTCGGCGCGGTTCGTCAACGTCAGATGTCCGTCCAGCTTTGCAGCAAGCTGCGCGGCGATCGCCAGCCCTAGCCCGGTGCCTCCGGTATCACGATTACGTGACGTTTCTACACGATAGAATGGCTGTAAAACAGCCTCGAGCTCGGCATCGGGTATTCCCGGGCCGCCGTCGATGACGTGGATGACAACCCAGTCAGGGTGTGAAAGCGTAATTTCAACGGCGGCGTAGTCGCCAAACTTAAGGGCGTTATCCAGCAGATTGGTGAGGATCCTGCGGAGCGCCTGCGGCCGCGTGACGAGGGGCAAACGCAGCGCCTGGGCCCGAAACTGCACGTTTTTACCGATGTCCTGGTAATCAGACGCGATGCTGTTAACCCAGGCGTTGAGCTCCAGCTTGAGCGGCGTCTCTTCGAGTGATTCTGATGACCGGGCATACGCAATGCCTTCCCGCACCAGGCGCGACATATTGTCCAGGTCATTCAGGAGCTTGTCGCGCAGCTCGGGCTGTTCGGCCATCTCAACGCGAAGCTTCATGCGCGTGAGTGGCGTCTGGAGGTCGTGAGATATTGAAGCCAGTATTTGCGCTCGCTCCTGAAGGTAGGACTGAATTCGCGATTGCATCGCATTGAACGCGTGTGCCGCACGACGCACCTCGATCGGCCCGTTTTCGCTCATCGGGCTGTTGGCGGCCGGATCGAGCGAGTCTACCGCGCGCGTAAATTGCGAAAAAGGCCGTACAACCTGACGTACGGCGAACCACGAACAGAGCGCGACAAGCAGGAGCTGCAGGACCAGCACTACCGGAAGCCAACGGGCCACGGGCGGCATGCGTGGGATGAGGTCAATGGTGAGCGGCGCGCCGTCACTTAACGTCAGGTGCGCCTGGATATGCGAGACCGGCCCGGGTACGGCCGTAAAGTGAAGCGGATAGTTCGCCGCCAGCGTCTCTGTTAGGGTGCGGATCGCATCCTGAGACCGTTTATCCTGCGGCGCGGCGCCCGGTTCACCGGGGCCAAGAAGGTAACGGTAATTTCCCCGATCGAGCCGCCCAAGCCATTCAGCCCGTTCGCTCGCCGGAAGCCGGTCGAGAATGGCTACGCTGGTCGCCACGTCATACTCCAGGTTTCCCAGCATGACGCTGCGGGCGCTGCGCATGCGTTCAACCATCACCAGGGTCAGGCTGAGTGAGTTGGCGAGCAACAGCCCGAGCAGGACGATAATAAGTAGCCGGGTCAATAGCGAACGAGGCCAGAGCGTCATTCATTAACCTCTTTGATCGTCACCGGCATAGTGAAGACATAGCCTTCGCTGCGCACGGTCTTGATATAGGCGGGCGTACGAGCATCTTCGTTCAGCCGCTGGCGAACGCGGCTGACCAGCAAATCGATGGAGCGTTCGAACAGTTCCGCATCCCGGCCCTGCGTCAGGTTCAGAAGCTGGTCGCGGGTCAGCACGCGCTGCGGATGATCGAGAAAAACGCGCAGCAGACGGTATTCCGCACCGCTGAGGGCCACAATCATCCCTTCGCCGTCAATCAGATGGCGCGCGACGGTATCGAGCTGCCATTCACCAAACTCAACCAGACGCCCTGCTTCGGTAACCTGTAGATTAGGCGGCATGGTGCGAAACCGGCGCATAATCGCCTTTATGCGCGCCAGCAGTTCCCGGGCGACGAAGGGTTTTACAACGTAATCGTCTGCCCCCATCTCCAGGCCAAGGATGCGATCCGTCTCCTCATTGCGTGCGGTAAGCATCAGGATCGGCAGATCTTTATGCCTGCTGCTGCGCAGCTGTCGACAAAGCGTGAGTCCGTCGTCGCCGGGCATCATCACGTCCAGAACCACGAGGTCGATATGCTGTTTATCAAGCACGACGCGCATCTCTTTGCCGTTGGCGGCTCCCGTCGCGTGATAACCCGACTTCACGAGATAATCGACAATCAGTCCACGAATATCCCTGTCGTCATCGACGACAAGGATATGATCAATATGCTCCACCGCAGGCTCCTGAATGAAGGGTAACGGATTGAAAATAGCACATTTTAGAGTTTATCCGCGTCGACAACCGCTTTAACGAACGCCTGGGGATCTTCTTGTGGTGGGTTGTGCCCTACGGTTGCGCCGAAGGTGCGGTGTTCATATTTACCGGTAAATTTGCTGGCATATGCCTGCGGAGCAGGATGCGGCGCCCCGTTGTTCCCGCCCTCTATGGTGATGGTCGGTACGGTAATATTCGGCAGTTTTGCCAGCGTTTGCTCGTAGCTGTCGTATTTGTGTTGCCCTTTTTCCAGCCCTAAACGCCAGCGATAATTGCTGAGGGTCACGGCAACGTGGTCCGGGTTATCCAGGGATTTGGCGCTGGCGTTAAAAGTGGCGTCGCTAAATTTCCAGTCTGGCGAGGCCTGGGACCAGATCAGGCGCGCAAAGTCATGGGTGTTTTTAGCATACCCTGCAGCCCCGCGCGGGGTGGCGAAATAGAACTGATACCACCACTGGAGTTCCGCTTTCGGCGGCAGCGGCTGTTTGCCAACCGCCTGGCTGCCGATCAGATAGCCGCTGACCGAGACCAGCGATTTTACCCGCTCAGGCCAAAGGGCGGCGACGATATCTGCCGTGCGTGCTCCCCAGTCGTAGCCGGCGAATACCGCCTGTTTGATGTTCAACGCATCCATCAGGTTTACGATGTCTTTGGCCATCGCTGAGGGCTGGCCGTTACGCGGGGTTTTATCCGAGATAAACCGCGTGGTTCCGTATCCTCGCAGTGAAGGAACGATAACGCGGTACCCTTTCGCCGCCAGCGCGGGAGCGACCTCGGCATAGCTGTGAATATCATAAGGCCAGCCATGTAATAAAATAATCGGTTGTCCATTTTTCGGGCCGATATCGACATAGCCGACGTTCAAATCGCCGGCGTTAATTTGCTGAGGTTGATTGAATGCGGCCGCGTAGTCAGTGCCGGTGGCTTCAGCCTGACAGGACATCACGGTGCCGAGGGAAACGGTCAGAGCAAGCGTAGAGTAAGCGAGTTTATTAAACATGTTGGTATCTCCGGTTGAATACAATTCACGGGGATATAACACCAATTTTTTGTATAAGGGATATGTGCGAATTCGGCTTTTTTGCAAGCCTGTGTATGTATCTCCTGCACGGATACAGTGTGATACAAACACAGGGCTTAATGCGGAACATGGCGGTCGCGTACTGCGGGTCTACACATCAATAGCCATGTTAAAACAGCGCAGTTCAGCGTCGGCCAGGCGGGAAAGCCACTGCGTCTCGCCCAGCGTGACAAACCCGCATTTTTGATAAAACGAATGGGCGTTTGGGGTCGACGCGAGGGTTAAGCGCGGAATGCCTCGCGCCTGCGCCTCTTCTTTCAGCGCATCGATAATTTGCGTAGCCATTCCCTTGCCGCAGGCCGCGGGCAAGGTAAACACCGCTTCGATGCAGTTCGTTTTCAGATCCAGATAACCGGTCGCGGCCACCGCGCCGCTCTCGTCTTCTGCAACAAAGAAGGGATTTTCGACCACCATTGTCCGGTAGTGCTCCGGCATATCGTCGGGCGTCCAGCGCGTAATGACGTCTGGGTCGTAGCAGGATTTACAGCCGCTGCGGATCGCCTGGTTACGGATGTTCCAGAGTATTTCAGCCTCTTGCGGCTCTGCCCGTCTTATTACCATGATTCCCTCTGCGAATTTTAGTGGTGAATGATTTACAGCATGTCGGAATGGATTGTGATAATGATGAAAATACCAGAAGGCAAACAGAAACATAACGCTTAAAAAAGGAGATGCGCGGATGCCGATCCCCACGCTTACCACTGAACGTTTGATGCTCAAACCCCTGGTCGCCGAAGACGCGCCTCAAATCCAGCAGCGTTATCCGCGCTGGGAGATCGTGCGTTACATGGTGTCTTCAGTGCCCTGGCCCTATCCGAATAACGGCGCGGAATATTACGTTAACCACGTTGCGCTGCCGGACATGGCAAAAGGCATCGCCTGGTTCTGGAGCATCCGGCGGCGTGAAGCCCCTGACGAACTGATGGGGATCATCTGCCTGTACGACGTGGATGATAACAATCGGGGATTCTGGCTGGCGCCGGAATTTCAGGGCAAGGGGTATATGCGAGAGGCCAGCATTGCGGCAACCGACTACTGGTTTAATACCCTGAACAAACCGGTGCTGCGCGCACCGAAGGCGGCTGACAATGACCGCTCCAGGCGTATTTCAGCCAGTAGCGGCATGCGGCTCATCAGGACGGAAAAGAAAGAGTACGTCAGCGGCCTGCTGGATTCCGAGCTGTGGGAAATCACTCGCGACGAGTGGAACGCCCATCAGGTCAGCTGATAGTACTTATCCGGGAATTTCCTTTCGGGGATATTCTCTTCATCGTTCATCTGCAGCAGGTCGCGTTCCATCATGTTGCAGATGGCATCGAGCGGCAGATCGTTGTCTTCCGTCCCAAAGGGATCTTCCAGCTCTTCTGCCAGCGTATCCAGCGAGATAAAGGTGTAGGAAATCAGCGCGGAGACGAACGGCGTCATGTAATGCAGATCCACGACTAGCGCAAAGGGCAGCATGATGCAGAACAAATAGACCGTGCGGTGCAGGATCAGCGTGTAGGCAAACGGAACGGGCGTTGTGGCGATACGCTCGCAGCCTGAAAGGACGATAGACATATCGTTCAGGCGGTTGTTCAGGCTGTGGAACAGGATGTCTGAAAGTTGTCCGTTGCGGCGGCGTACGGCCAGCCACTCCCCCATGATCAGCAAAATACGGTTCGCGGGCGAGTTCGAGCCCATCACTTTACGCAGATCGTCAGGCGCAAGATACGGCGAAAGCTGTTCAGCGTCGGTTTCCCGGCGCAGCGTCATGCGCAGGCAGTTTGCAAAGGCAATCTGCAGCCGGACGAACTCACCGAGATGCTTATCTTCCGGTAAGGTGTTTTTTACCTCGCGAAACAGCGAGCGTGCCGCTATCATCAGTTGCCCCCAAAGCTGGCGAGCTTCAACGTAGCGTGAATAGCAGGCGTTGTTTCTGAACCCGAGGAAGATGGCGATGGCCACACCTAAAATGCTGAACGGTGCGACGGTGAATTTGATGCCCAGCGAGGTATACCACGGCAACATCAGAATGACGGCGATAGAGAGCAGGAAGTTAAGCAGCAGGCGGGTGTAGATTTTTGGCAGGACTGAACCGTGCCAGACGAAAATCAGTTGTAGCCAGTGCTGTTGTGGACGAACAATCATAGTCAGCTTCAGGAAAGGAAAGAGCGCGGCTATTAAACGTGATCCCTCTCACAGTTGCAAGCTTGTTAACAGGACATTGCATAATTCGCCCTGCTTGACTTAAAACGCACGGTGCTGCAGGTGCTTTTTAAAAAAAGCAGCACATAGTATGTTGTAACTAATGCAAGCGTGATAAAACCCGGCCGTAGCCGGGAGGAACAATTAGCACAGCGGTTTCACCGCGGCACGCATGCCCTGATGCAAAATTGCATCGAGATCCAACGTAACCTGTTCTACCAATCCCTGAACCTGAGTGAGATCCTGTTCCCAGTGCTCGCTTACGCTCAGAACCGCGTTTACCAGTTCGCGGGTGCCAATCTGTTTGTCGTGATGCTGCGCCCACAGCTGCTGATAACGCTCAAGCCAGTGCGCATCATCCTGAACCGGGTAGCTCTCGCCATTACGCTCGGCGCGGTAGAACGCAATCAGCGCCGCCAGCGCAAACGTGAGGCGTGCAGGCAGTTTGCCGGTAGCCTTCTGCCCTGCCAGCAGCTGCGGCAGGATGCGCGTGCGGTACTTGGTCATGCCGTTGAGGGCAATCGACAGAAGCTGGTGCTTGATGTACGGGTTACGGAAGCGGCCCGTTACGGCGCTGGCAAAGGATTCCAGCTCGTCACGAGGGAGATCGAGTACCGGGATAATTTCCTGATAAATCGCCTTTTCAACAAATGCGCAAACGTCAGCATCGTTCATCGCCTCGCCCACGGTATCCAGCCCGGCCTGGAAGGCAACCGGCACGAGCGCGGTGTGCGCGCCGTTCAGGATCGCAACCTTGCGTTCTTTATACGGCTTAATGTCATCAACAATCAGGACGTTAAGCGGGAATTTATCCAGGCGCAGCTCGGCTGCCAGAGAGGCTGGCCCCTGAATCACAAACAGGTAGAAGTGTTCAGCCGTATCCAGGAACCCGTCGTGATAGCCCAGCTCAGCTTCCAGCGCCGCCACCTCATCACGCGGATAACCGGTTACGATACGGTCAACCAGGGTAGAACAGAAACTGTTGGCTTCGTTGAGCCACTGGATGAATTCTGCAGGCAGCGCCCACTCCTGCGCATAACGTAACACCAGTTCACGCAGCGCATCACCGTTATAGTCGATGAGCTCGCACGGAATAATGACCCAACCTTTGTCCAGCGCGCCGTTGAAGTGGCTGTAGCGCTCGAACAGCAGGCGCGTCAGCTTCGCCGGATAGCTTACGGCAGGCGCATCGTCGAATTTGTCGCCCGCATGGTAGCTGATGCCCGCTTCCGTCGTGTTCGAGAACACAAAGCGCATATCCGGGTTATGAGCCAGCTTGAGGAATTCATCATATTGACCGTAAACGCTGATTTCGCGGTTCACAGAGCGGATAAGCCGCGCGTCGCTGACCGCCTCGCCCTGCTCGTTCAGGCCGCGGATGATGGTGGTGTACAGGCCATCCTGGGTGCTCAACGACGGTGGGAAATCACTCTGAATGGGCCGCACGATGACCACGCCGGCATTCAGATCGGTGTGCTCATTTAACAGGTCAATTTGCCAGTCCACGAAGGCACGCAGGAAGTTGCCTTCGCCAAACTGAATGATACGTTCAGGATAGAGCGCTCCGGGGAAATCACGACGGTTGAGTGTGTTCACAATGGGGGTCCTTTTATGATTAGTCATACAGCCTGATAAGATTGGTGTGATAACTTATCAAAACTTCACAACCAAGACCCCTGTTTTGATCAATTCATGGTGCAGTTGTGAAAAATACTCATAAGAATTTATAGAACACCGATGTCGCCGTCATTGCACCGTCAGGCATCAGGGCATAGCGCGGGATCTCGCCCACTTTTTGCCAGCCAGCGCGCTGATAAAACGTCTCGGCTCCGCTGCCGGTTGAGGTATCGAGCACGAGCACCGAGAGCCCCTTCTCGCGCGCGGCCACTTCCAGCGCCTCCATTAGCGCCATAGCCGCCCCTTTACGACGCGCTTTTTCATGTACCAACAGTTTTGCCACGTCCGCGCGGTGCGGCTGGTTCTCGGGTTGATCGGTAATGAGCTGTACGGTGCCAATAATGCCGTCCTGCTCGTCGATGCAGGCCAGGACGGTACGTTCGCCGCGCCCTGCGCTTTCGGCCACGCCGAGCCAGAATGCTCGCGCCTTTTCACCGCTGAAGGGCAGCATAAAGCTCACCGACGCGCCGCCGTTAACGCAGTTTTCGAGGATGCCGGACAGCACGTCAATGCGGGAGAGAATATCGTTCCGCGAGAGGGTTTGAATGCGCAGTGGAGAGTTCATGGTTTTTCCTTATGATGAATCTCTCCACATTGCTATTAACATTTATTTAACGCAACAACTTAGGCATAGGCTTTTGTTATGTCACCTCTCCGCGTGGCGCTGCTGCTTCATGGCATACATTTTTTGATCGGCGCTTTTAAGCCACTGCTGCATATCGTTGCTGCTATGGTCGTATTCACTCAGCCCCCATGAGAACTGTAGCGACCAGGGGTGTAACTTGCGTGCGTTATAGTTTTCCGTCTGCTCCGTGAGATATTGCATGGCAATCCAGGCACCCTGCTCATCCGTATCGGCAAACAGCACAGCAAACTCATCGCCGCCAAAACGCACCAGCAGGTCTGCCTCTCTGAACGAAGCACGCATCAGGCTGGCCATAACTTTCAGCGCTTTATCCCCCTCCTCGTGGCCAAAACGGTCGTTGATGGCTTTGAAATGGTCGAGATCCAGCCAGCCCAGCGTTAAAGGTTCGGCCCGACGCTTTGCGACCGAAAGGGCAAACTTCACCAGCTGATTAAAGCCGCGACGGTTAAACAGCCCGGTGAGATCGTCGGTGGTTGCCGCGCTGACCGCCGCAAATTCGTCCTCCGCCAGGGCGCTGAGGTCGCTCAGCACGGCGAGATCGGCCGCGGAAAATTCACGGGGAGAAAAATCAATCAGGCAGAGCGAGCCGACGCTTGCACCGTCCGGCAAACGCAGCGGGAAGCCCGCATAGAAGCGGATCCCGGGGTCTCCGGCCACCAGCGGGTTATCGGCAAAGCGCTCGTCCTGATACGTATCGCCCACCACCAGCGGCGCCTCGCTGAGAATGGTGTGGCCGCAGAAGGAGATGCGGCGAGGCAGCGTCTTGCTCGCCTGCCCTTCGGCAGACTTCACGATAAGCGAATGCTCGTCAACAAGGTTGACCATCGCCAGCGGCACGTTGAAGAAGCGCTTTGCCAGACGCGTCAGGCGGTCGAACGCCGGTGAACCGTCGAGTTCAAGCAGCCCGGACTCACGCAGCGAGTTCAGACGTTCCGTTTCATTTGCAGGGGTTGCAGGTGCTTTCATAACGTCTCCTGACGCTTGGCTTTATTAAAAGCGTAGCTTAAACAGAAGCTTTGTCAGTGAGCGAATATTCTGTTCTTGCCTTCACGCTTGGCGTGGTAAAGAGCGCTATCGGCCGCCTGCAGCCAGTCGGTCACGCTGTCCATATCGCGCGTGGCGCAGGCGATCCCAATACTGAGCGTGCAGTGCACGGCTTCTTGCGCTACCTCTTTCATTACCGCCGTCGCTTCCATAATACGCGTGGCGACAATTTGGGCCTCATCGGCGGTGGTATCCGGAAGTAAAATCACAAACTCATCGCCCCCCAGGCGCGCCGGAGTGTCCGTAGGACGCGTGGCCAGGTGCAGAATCTGCGATACGGTCGCCAGCATCGCGTCGCCCACCTTGTGGCCGAAACGATCGTTCACGTCCTTAAAATTATCGATATCAATGAACATCAGTGCAGATTCACGGCAGGTTTGGCGCAGTTTATTAAGCTCGTGATCGATACGCACCTCCAGCAGGCGGCGGTTGGCGATATCCAGCAAAGGATCCAGCATCGCGATCCGTTCGAGTTCGCGGCTTTTGACGCGGAGCCGCAGCGCAATACTGTCAGTGAGTACGCTCAGGGCAATGACGTAGATCGCGATCAGCGGTAGGGTCGCAAGCATCGTTTGCTGAGTCACAAGCAGATCCACCTCCATCCCCTGCGTCAGCCAGCTCACGAGGAACACGCCCAGCATGGTCAACGCCGCCTTTATCAGCAGCCTGACGCCGCCTGCAGCGAGCCTGTCGGCCAGCAGAATGGTCGCTATCACCACCGAAGGCAGAGGGTTAACCGCCATCATAGCGATCCAAAACCCCCCGGCACCCGCATCGAATACCAGGTTCTGGTGCTCGGCGGCGAGAGGGTCCGGTGATGTTCGTGCGCGCAGCCAGGCGACGGTCGGCCAGATAAAGGCGTTCGCCCCGAGAAGGATCATTAGCCACACTGAACGCTTATGCTCAATTAAAACGGACAGAACGGGAATAAAGCAGAGAAACGTACCGAGTATACGCATCCAGTACATGCGTTTGACAAACCGACTTCCCGGTAAGCGAGGCTTCGTAGTGAGTCTGTCCGTTGCATTCATGCTAAGATTTTTCCGATATGTTTCTTGCGGTATCTTATTGAGCTTAAAAATACGTAGCAAGCAATTTATCCGATAATCATTAACATCAATGCCGCGCCGTCACTGAAATGGTTACGTTTACACCCGTGAGGTATCACCCGGCTGTTCAGAGGGAGGAATATCGCCTGCCATACGCGCACTGGTACGATTTCGCCCTGCTTTTTTCGAGCGATAAAGATAATCGTCAGCTTCGGCCATCAGCCTGTTAAAAACTTCCGTCAACTCCCTCGCTTCCGATTTACCGCTGCCCAGACCGATACTGACCGTCAGGAACAGCTGCTGCTGTCGCCATGCAAACGGATGGCTGGAAATGGATAATCGAATGCGCTCTGCCATTTCCAGGCCAGATTGCGCGTCGCCGGAGTTAACCACAACCGCAAACTCTTCTCCCCCCATGCGTGCCACCAGCCCCTCTTCGCCGACAACCTCCTGAACCTTTTGGGCAAAAGCCGATAACACGCGGTCACCACACTCGTGGCCGTAGTTATCGTTGATGCTCTTGAAGTAATCGATATCAAGCAGCATCACCGTGAGGAAACGCGAGCGTTGATGGGTTTCCTCTTTCTTTAGCGCTTCATACAGGCCAGAGCGAGAGTAAACGTGGGTCAGGAAATCATAATCCGCCCGCAGCGACACCTGTTGAATGAGCGAGTTGATCGCCGCGACGCTTGCGGAGACCATGACCGGGCAGATCGCCATTGTCGCAATCCCAAGGCGCGCGGAGAACATCAACGGGGTAGACAGCGGAGCCGCGACGGCAATGTTAATAATCGAATTGGCGACGAGGACGATTTCCACCGCCCCGGTGACAAACGTCAGCAGGCAGGTTGCAGGCAGCGAATAACGTACCGCGCACCAGATAAGCGCAGGCAGCGGAAATACCAGGCTCCCTGCGCCCCCAATCACCACCGAAGCCATAACGGAAACGACCAGCGCAAGGATCGGCAACAGCTGTTCGGGACGAAATCTGACCCACCGCGTGGGCACTTTTACCGTCAGCATGCAGGGCACTATCAGCACGCCCGTTGAGAACTGCTCGCTGAACCAGTCGGCAAAGAGCGGCCAGAACGTCTGGCTGTCTATCCCGACGGAACCCGCAGCACCCAGCAGCGCGCACAGCACGGCGGCAAACAGACAGTAGTTAAACAAACGCAGGGCATTGATGGGGTCCGGCGTTGCGCGCCTCATACGCTTATCGCGTAGCACCAGCAGCGCAACGGTGCCGATGAAGAGAATATTCGAGGCGTTAATCGCCAGGGAGGCTAACCCCCAGCGGGTCGTCACCGCGTCATACAGCAGCATCGCAACGTACGACACGGCATAATAGCGAACGCGGTTAAGGTAAGCATAGCGGGCGAACACCCCTGCCATTACGCCATTCAGCGGCCAGAAAAGGGATAACGCTTCCACCAGCCGCAGCTGTGCACCCACAAAATAAAACAACGTGGTGAGCAGGAATATCCCCATCGCGTTTCGCAGGGGGCTTTCCGGTCGAAAAAGAGTGAAATCAGACATCGCAGAACGCATTAAAGAGCAATCCCTGTAATGACTTATGGCAACTATTTGCGGTCATCAGCAACCGTGGGGAAAACGTAGCATCCATCTATAGCACATTTATAACGCGATCATCACCCGCCAAATTCAGGCGTTCATTTGCTGCACCAGCCAGTGGTGGATCACGCCGACGATGTAATGCTGTTGCTCAGCGTTCAGCTGAACGCCCTGCGGAATATCATGCCATTTTGCCAGACACCCGCGGCAGCAGGTGGCGGTAGCATGCTGAGCGATAAACACCGGATGGCCGCGCATTGGCGTTTGTTTACCGTCGTTTGCAGGCTGCGCCGGGGCAAGGCGTTTTGCAATAAAATCGGCAGCATGCCTGTCGATAGTTTCAGCGCCCTTCTCCCAGCAGTAGGCACGCTCTTTTTGGCCTAAACGAAAGCGCGAGCGAAAGGTTGACCGCGCCAGGCGGGCAAATAGCGGATCGAATGTCGACATCAGTAAACGGAACGTCCAAGCCGCTGCGTCAGTTGCTCCAGTACCGCCACGCCGGCAAGTGAATTTCCGGTTTCATCCAGCTCCGGGCTCCAGACGGCAATCGCCATCTCATGCGGGACAATCGCTACGACGCCGCCGCCTACGCCTGATTTCGCCGGTAAACCGACGCGCCAGGCAAACTCTCCGGCATTCTGATACATCCCGCTGGTCGCCATTAAGGCATTAATCTGGCGGGCCTGCATGGGCGAAACGACGTCCTGAGCAAGATGCGGCGCGAAGCCCTGATGGGCCAGAAATAAAAACGTCTGCGCCAGCTCAACGCAGCTCATCTTCAGCGCGCAGTAGTGGAAGTAGTTTTGCAGCACGGTGGCAACGTCGTTGTGGAAGTTGCCGAAGGATTTCATCAGCCACGCAATCGCCGCATTCCGCGCGGAGTGTTCAAACTCCGAACGCGCCACAACCGGATCGTAGGCGATATCTGACGTGCCGGAAAGCTGGCGCACAATTTCAAGCATCCGCTGTCGGGGGGCGCTGAGCCGGCTTTGCAGCATATCGCAGACCACCAGCGCACCGGCGTTGATGAACGGGTTACGCGGTTTACCCTGCTCGATTTCTAGCTGAAGGAGCGAGTTGAACGGCTGGCCGGACGGATCCTTACCCACGCGCTGCCAGATCTCATCCTCTTCGTACTGCCGCATCGCCGCCACCAGGCTCAGCACTTTCGAAATCGACTGAATGGAGAAGCGTTCGCTGGCGTCACCGGCCTGAAAGCGCTGTCCGTCTACCGTGCAAATGGCTATGCCCAGCTTGTTACCGCTGACCGAGGCCAGCGCGGGAATATAGTCGGCAACCTTACCCTGTCCCAGTAACGGACGAACCTGCGCCAGAATATCGTCCAGCATTTCATTATGGATGACCGCAGCCACACTTTGCTCCTTGCCCTCAGGCTAAAACGGGCTGCGAGTATACCAGAGGCTTAACCGTCACGTCAGGCCGGGAGGCGAAAACGCGAGACGGCCTGCAGCAAAAGATCCGACTCCTGATGAAGACGCGCGGACGCATCCGACGCGTTGGAGACCAGCACATCCGTCTGACGCGACACCTGGTTCAGCGCCTGAAGCTGACGGGTCATCAGATGAATACTTTCCCCCTGGCTCATCGTGGCGCTGGAGATGTCGTTCAGCAGGCTGCTAAGATTCGCCACCAGCCCGGTCACCTGCTGGAGATTATCCTCCAGGCGGATCACGGCTTTGGAGCCGTCCTCTATCCCCTGAAGAGAGTGATCGATCAGCTCCTGAATGGTCTGCGTCGAATGGCTGCTTTTTCTTGCGAGCAAGCCCACCTCTCTGGCAACGACCGCAAACCCGCGCCCCTGGTTCCCCGCATGCGCGGCTTCAATCGCCGCATTCAGGGCCAGAATATTGGTCTGAAACGCCACGCTGTCGATCATCGCGACGATCCCGCGCATCTCGGAGGATCGGTCGACGATCGTCTGCATTGACGCATTCACCGTCGACATCATGCGATCGCCGCCTGCAGCCGCCTGCCGCGCCTCGTCGGCGCGGGAGCTGGCAAGCTTCGCGTAGCCGGTATTTCCTTCAACGTGCATTTCCAGCGCGGCGATGTGCGCGGTAACATCCTCAAGCTCTTTCACCTGACGCGCTGACTGCTGATACAGCTTTTGATTTCCCTGTGCCAGAGAGCCAATATTTTCGACCATTGAGGCGGTGGCCTCGCTGACCTGCGTAACCAGCTGCTGTAAGCCATTTTGCAGGGTGAACACGCTGTCGCTCAGCTGGCCAATTTCACGGTTAAAGCGTGTGACGTCCGGCGGCGTACCGGACAAATCCCCCGCGGCGAGCCGGTTGATATGCGTGATGACGCGACGAAGCGGCACGATCACCCACTTCGCCATCCCGAACCACACCACAATCGCGATAGCCAACAGCACGACGGGCGCAAGCAGGAACAGCGTTTGCAGACCGGAGAGTTTCCCCATAAGCGCTTCTCGCCCCGCCACGGCCTGCTTTTCACTCCACAGCTGGTGGCGGGCATAGCTATCGTTAAAATCGGTTTGAAAAGCCTGCGCGGGTACGGCGAAGAAGGCGTCAATAGAATGGGTTTTGGTCAGCCCTTCCGCCTGCTCTTTGATGGCACCGTAGAAAAGCTGATAGCTGTTCACCAGCGCCTCGTCTTTCGGCGGCGCAAGCGCCAGCCACGCACTCCAGGCCTGCTGCGAGGTTTCGAGCGCTTTTTGCGCCTCGTCCATCAGGCTATGCCAGCTTCCCTCCGACCCGGTCTCTTTGTCCTGCATAAAATAGACGCCCGAACGGTTAAGCAGGTCGCTCGCGGCCAAGAGGGAAACGCGCGCCAGATCGAGCTTCCCCTGCTGCTGTATGGCCAGCTGATTGTGCTGCTCGTTGCGCTGGGCCTCTTTCAGGGAGGCAGTAAGAAGAAACGAGGAGGAGAGCTGGAGCGCGGAGAAAAGCGCAATAATACAAAAGATGCCGGCGAGCAAACCAAACTGACGAGGGAGTATACGCTGTGCAATACGGCGAGAAATTTGCGTTAGGTTCATTATTTTCTTCTGTAACAGTACGTTAGACGCGAGGGAGTCTACGAAACGAAAATGACAGAACCATGGCAAAAAAATGACAGCGTGCAGGGAGCGCCGGGCGGCGACTCCCTCTTACACGGCAAAAATACTCAGACCCGGTCTTTCCACACCGTCTGCACGTTACAGAACTCGTGCAGGCCAAAGTGGGAAAGCTCACGGCCAAAGCCGCTCTTCTTCACCCCACCAAATGCAACGCGGGGATCGCTGGCGCTGAAGCCATTGATAAACACGCCGCCGCACTCAAGCTCGCGAGAGAAGGTTTCAGCCAGCGCCTCATTCGCGGTAAAGACGGTGGCGGACAAACCAAAATCACTGTCGTTAGCCAGCTCGAGCGCATGGTCTGCATCTTTGGCTACCGTAATGGCGGCCACCGGGCCAAACAGCTCCTGGCGGAACGCGGTCATCTCAGGGGTGACGTTGCCCAGCACGGTGGGCGCATAGTAGTTCCCCTTACCGGCAACTTTCTCCCCGCCAAGCAGCAGCGTCGCACCTTCCGACAGCGTATCCTGCACCTGCTGATGCAGTTCGTCCCGCAGGTCGTAACGCGCCATCGGGCCTACGTAGTTTTCTTCACTATCGGGGGCGCCCATCTTCAGCGCCGCGACTGCCGCCACAAAGCGTTGGGTAAAGGCATCAGCAATACCCTCCTCCACAATAAAGCGCTTAGCCGCTGCGCATACCTGCCCGGTATTCTGATAGCGACCCGCGACCGCCGCTTTCACCGCCAGATCCAGGTCGGCATCGTTCAGGACGATAAACGGATCGGAACCCCCCAGCTCAAGCACGCATTTTTTCAACGCCGCGCCTGCCTGGGCACCAATCGCCGCCCCGGCGCGCACGCTGCCGGTCACGGTAATCGCTGCGATACGGCGATCGTTAATCGCCTGACTGACGCCGTCGTTAGTGGCATTCACCCAGCCAAAGACGCCCTGCGGGAAGCCGGCATCGGTAAAAATGTCAGCAATCAGGCTGGCGGAACCCAGCACGTTAGGCGCGTGCTTAAGCAGGTAGCTGTTCCCCGCCAGCAGGATCGGTACCGCGCCGCGCAGCACCTGCCAGAGCGGGAAGTTCCACGGCATCACCGCCAGAATTGCGCCATACGGACGGTACTCAATGACCGCATTGTGGTTTTCGACCTGAGTGGGTTCAGCCTGCAACATCGCCGGACCGTGTTCGGCATACCAGTCGCACAGGTTAGCGGACTTGGTGACTTCAGCGCGCGCCTGCAGGATCGGCTTGCCCATTTCGCGGGACATCATCTGCGCCATCTCTTCCGCGCGGTTACGCAGCGCTGCACCGAGATCGCGCAGTTTTTGTGCGCGACGGGAGACGCTTTCACCCCGCCACTGGCGATAACCCGCATCGGCCAGAGCAATCGCGCGTTCAACCTCGTCGGCCGTTGCCCACGGACAGGCGGCCAGGGTTTCGCCCGTCGCCGGGTTAACCGAGAGGGCATGTGTAGCAGATGAATAAGTCATGATGTTCTCCACGTCATTAGGGTTGATTCATTGTGGCCCACTCTGCTATTTCTTAAAAATGAATAATACTAACCACCTTGTTCACGAATTGAGAATGCCATGGACTTAACTCAGCTTGAAATGTTCAACGCCGTTGCGCAGACCGGCAGCATCACCCAGGCGGCCCATAAGGTGCATCGCGTTCCGTCAAACCTGACGACCCGCATCCGCCAGCTTGAGGCCGATCTGGGCGTTGAGCTGTTTATTCGCGAGAACCAGCGCTTGCGTCTGTCACCCGCCGGGCATAACTTCCTGCGCTACAGTAAGCAGATCCTGGCGCTGGTTGACGAGGCGCGAATGGTGGTTGCCGGGGATGAGCCGCAGGGGCTGTTTGCGCTCGGCGCGCTGGAGAGTACCGCCGCCGTGCGTATTCCTGAAAGCCTGGCCCGCTTTAACCAGCGCTATCCGCGCATCCAGTTTGCCCTCTCTACCGGCCCCTCGGGGACGATGATCGACGGCGTGCTGGAGGGAACCCTGAGCGCCGCGTTCGTCGACGGGCCGCTATCGCACCCCGAGCTGGAAGGTATGCCTGTCTTTCGGGAGGAGATGATGCTGGTCACGGCGGCAGGCCATTCTCCAGTGACAAAAGCCAAGCAGGTCAGCGGCAGCGACGTGTACGCCTTTCGCGCGAACTGCTCGTACCGTCGTCATCTTGAAAGCTGGTTTCATGCCGACAGGGCCACGCCGGGGCGCATTCACGAAATGGAGTCGTATCACGGGATGCTCGCCTGCGTCATTGCTGGCGCAGGCATCGCGCTGATGCCACGGTCCATGCTGGAAAGCATGCCGGGGCATCATCAGGTTGAAGCCTGGCCGCTGGCCGAAAACTGGCGCTGGCTGACGACATGGCTTGTCTGGCGGCGCGGGGCAATGACCCGCCAGCTCGAAGCGTTTATAGCACTGCTAAACGAACATCAACCGCCAGCGCCTTCTCCATAAACAGGCTCAGCGGATCCTCCGCATACGGGGCAAACGCGGATCGCAGTTCATAACCGCACTGTTCATAGAGGCGCACCGCTGCGTGTTGTTTGATCCCGGTTTCCAGCCGTACGGTATGGCAACTCCGGCTCAGGGCTTCATCTTCGAGGGCGGCCAGCAGCTTCTCCCCGAGATGTTGCCCCCGGTGGGCAGGATCGATATAAACGCGTTTCATCTCCCCCGTCCCGTCACCGTTGAGAACAACGGCGCCACAGCCTACCGCGCTGAGCTGCTGGTCGCGAATGATCATCAGAATCAGTGAGGCATCCGGCAGTTCTGCCAGATCGAGCAAATGATTGCTCTCGGCGGGATACAGTTCGCTCTGATAGCGGTCTAGAGCCGCAATGAGGTTGAGAATATCGGGATGGTGTGCAGATTCAGAGGTAATGGAATACATGGCAGGCTCCTTGTCGTTTTGATGTCAACATAGCGCCCGCCCTGTACGATGGCGTCATAGTATTTATCTATGACGCCGCACGGCTATCGCAGGAAGATTTTCCCTTTAAGATACAGCGTTGCCTGGCCGCCAATCAACACGCGGTCACCCACATGTTCACAGCGTAAATCTCCGCCTCGCAAGGAGACCTGACGGGCGTTCAGCGTCGTTTTACCCAGCTTTTCGCTCCAGTACGGGATCAGCATGCTGTGTGCTGAACCCGTTACCGGATCTTCCGGCACCCCTTCGCCCGGACAGAAGAAGCGGCTGACAAAATCGTACTCTTCGCCCGGCGCCGTCACGCAGACCATTTTATCCAGCGGGATCATCGCTGCAATATCCGGCGTTAAGGCCTCCACCTGCTGCTGGCTTTCAAGCACCACCATGTAATCCCGCCCGACGCGGACCTCTTTCGCAGCATCAATACCCAGCGAGCTAAGCAGCAACGGCGGTGGCGCGTCGACAGCCTCCGTTGACCAGGCCGGAAAATTGAGTGTCAGCCAGTCACCGCTGCGGCTCACCGTGAGATCGCCGACAAAGCGCGTTGAGAACCGTATTTCCGCGTGTGGATAATCAAGGTATTCGAAAATAACGTGGGATGCCGCAAGCGTCGCATGGCCGCACAGGTTAATTTCATCCTGCGTGGTAAACCAGCGTAGCTCGAACCCGCCGTCCGTCCGGACAAAGAAGGCGGTTTCGGACTGGTTATGCTGCTTAGCCATGTTGAGCAGCGTGCGATCCGGTAGCCACGCTTCCAGCGGACACACCGCCGCGGCATTGCCGCCGAAGGTCGCATCGCTGAATGCATCGACCAGATAGAAATCAATTTCCTGCATAGTCTCTTCCTCTGTTGTTATTCATATTGAGCGCAGAAAGACGGTGCCTTTCAAATAGAGTGACGCCTGCCCGCTCATCAGGACGCGGTCCCCTTTTAGCTCACAGCGAACGTCTCCGCCGCGCGCCGATATCTGACGGGCGAGCATCGCCGTTTTGCCCAGCTTCTCGCTCCAGTAGGGAATGAGCATCGTGTGCGACGAGCCGGTGACGGGATCTTCCGGAACGGCAACGCCGGGTGAAAAGAAGCGGCTGACGAAATCATACTTCCCGTCTCCCGGTGCGGTAACGGCCACTTTATGCTCGCCGGGCGTCATGGCGGAAAAATTCGGCGTGACGGCCTCCACCTGCTCACGGTTTTCCAGTTCGATAACCCAGGCGCGCCCTTTATGGGCCGCCGCGTAGCGGCTGATGCCCAGCGCGGTGAGCATTTCCGCTGGAGGCGTGCGTTCCTGCGTTGGGCAGGCCGGGAAATCCAGCGTCATCCAGTCGCCTTCCCGACTAACGGTCAGACGCCCTGAGGCGGTGTCGAAGTGAATACGGGAGTCGGGGTAATCCAGCTCGTTGAACAATACATGCGCCGCGGCAAGCGTGGCGTGACCGCACAGAGTGACCTCAACCAGGGTGGTAAACCAGCGCAGCTCAATTCCGCCTTTGCTGCACACGAAAAACGCGGTTTCGGACTGGTTATGCTGCTGCGCCATCTTCAGAAGCGTTTCATCCGGGAGCCACGCTTTCAGGGGGCATACCGCGGCGGGATTGCCGCCAAAGGAAACATCGCTAAACGCATCTACCAGATAAAAATCAATCTCCTGCATCGTTCTGCCGCCCGCTGTTGCTGTGTTGTCCTTTATATTCATTGAAAACAACGTCGTCCGCTACCGCTGTCATAAGGTAAATTTTGAGATCCAGGTCACATAATGGTTGAGTTTTCGCCATACAACGCTTTAAGATCGTCTCCTCATCTTTTACGCAACGAATCCCAGACATCCCTATGACAACAAACACTGTTTCCCGCAAGGTGGCGTGGCTACGTGTGGTGACGCTCGCCATTGCTGCGTTTATCTTCAATACCACTGAATTTGTGCCCGTTGGGCTGTTGTCTGACATTGCCGGGAGTTTCCAGATGGAGACGGCCCAGGTCGGCATCATGTTGACCATCTATGCATGGGTAGTGGCGCTCATGTCGCTTCCCTTTATGCTGCTAACCAGCCGGATGGAGCGCCGCAAGCTGCTGATTGGCCTGTTCGTGGTCTTTATCCTCAGCCACGTGCTGTCGTTTATGGCGTGGAACTTTACGGTGCTGGTGGTGAGCCGCATCGGTATCGCCTTTGCGCACGCCGTGTTCTGGTCTATTACCGCGTCGCTGGCGATCCGACTTGCTCCGGCGGGTAAGCGCGCCCAGGCGCTGAGCCTGATCGCCACGGGTACCGCGCTGGCAATGGTGTTAGGGCTGCCGATTGGGCGTATCGTCGGGCAGTACTTCGGCTGGCGCACCACCTTCTTTGCTATCGGCATGGGGGCGCTTGTCACGCTGGTTTGCCTGATCAAGCTGCTGCCTAAGCTGCCAAGCGAACATTCCGGCTCGCTGAAAAGCCTGCCGCTGCTCTTTCGCCGTCCGGCGCTGATGAGCATATACCTGCTCACCGTCATTGTGGTGACGGCACACTACACGGCCTACAGCTATATTGAGCCGTTTGTGCAGGTGGTTGCCGGGTTTAGCGCCAACTTCGCGACCGTCCTGCTGCTGGTTCTGGGCGGTGCGGGAATTATCGGCAGCGTTCTCTTTGGCAAGCTGGGCAATCAGCATGCGTCCGTCCTCGTCAGCAGCGCCATCGGCATGTTGTTAGCCTGCCTGCTGCTGCTGATGCCTGCGGCGGGCAGTGAAACACATCTGGCGATCCTCAGTATCTTCTGGGGCGTGGCGATCATGATTATTGGTCTCGGCATGCAGGTAAAAGTGCTGGCGCTGGCACCGGATGCAACGGACGTCGCAATGTCGCTCTTCTCGGGGATATTCAATCTCGGGATTGGCGCGGGCGCGCTGGTAGGAAATCAGGTAATACTGCACGTGTCGATGTCGGCGATTGGCTATCTGGGGGCGATCCCTGCGCTGCTTGCGCTTATCTGGTCCGTGCTTATCTTCCGTAAATGGCCGGTGGCGATGGAAGAACAAGGCCAGCATGGGTAAGGCCCGTATTGCCGGGTGGCGGCTTCGCCTTACCCGGCCTACAAAACCCGAATGCCCGTGCAGGCGACGCGCCGCCGGGCAAAACATCAATGATAGGTCTTAATAATTTCCAGCACGCCGTTAATAATAAACTGCACGCCCATACACACCAGCAGGAAGCCCATCAGGCGGGAAATCGCTTCGATACCGCCCTTGCCCACCCAGCGCATGATCGCACCTGAACTGCGCAGAGATGCCCACACGATAATGCCAATAAGCGCAAAAATGAGCGGCGGCGCAACGGCCAGAACCCAGTCCGGGAAGGTTGAGCTATCGCGCACCGTTGAGGCAGAGCTGATGATCATCGCAATCGTTCCCGGGCCTGCCGTGCTCGGCATCGCTATGGGTACGAAGGCAATGTTCGCGCTGGGCTCCGTTTCCAGCTCCTCGGATTTACTCTTCGCCTCCGGCGATTCATGCGCTTTCTGCGCAGGAAACAGCATGCGGAAACCGATAAAGGCCACAATCAGCCCCCCGGCGATACGCAGGCCGGGAATCGAAATCCCGAAGGTGTTCATGACCACCTGCCCGGCGTAGTAGGCCACCATCATGATGGCAAACACGTAGATGGAGGCCATCATCGACTGCTGATTGCGCTCCGCCGTGTTCATGTTCCCTGCCAGCCCCAGAAAGAGCGCAACCGTCGTTAGCGGGTTCGCTAAGGGCAGCAGCACCACCAGCCCAAGACCAATCGCTTTAATCAAATCCACCATAATGCTTCGCTGTCCTTATCCATAATCATCACCGCAATTATAGGGTGAAACCGGCTGGTTGAGCCATCCACACAACGTAAGGATTATTTTCCGTTCGAAAGGATAACCCTAAGTTATGTTTCTGATTTTAAAGACCCCAAAAAAAGTTCATGAAACGTTTTAGCAATTCGTGGCATCGGCTGATTCATTCAGTTGACTTATACTTGCCTGAGCAATAATATCTGCCGTGACTAAACTACTTGCCAGGGCAACCATTGTGAAAAGCACCAGTGATCTCTTTAACGACATAATTCCACTGGGTCGTCTTATTCATATGGTTAACCAGAAAAAAGATCGCTTGCTCAATGACTACCTGTCGCCGCTGGATATCACCGCAACGCAGTTCAAAGTGCTGTGCTCCATTCGCTGTGAAGCGTGTATCACGCCGGTTGAGCTAAAAAAGGTGCTCTCTGTCGATCTGGGCGCGTTGACCCGCATGCTGGATCGTCTCGTCTGCAAAGGATGGATAGAACGGAGCCCTAACCCGAATGACAAGCGTGGCGTACTGGTGAAGCTCACCCAGGACGGCGCGGCCATGTGCGAGCAATGTCATCAATTAGTAGGACTCACACTGCACCAGGAACTAACAAAAAACTTAACGGCAGACGAAGTGGCAACGCTTGAGCTTTTGCTTAAGAAAATACTGCCGTAAACAGAAAAGAGGTATGACGATGTCCAGACGCAATACTGACGCTATCACCATTCATAGCATTTTGGACTGGATCGAAGATAACCTGGAATCGCCGCTCTCCCTTGAAAAAGTGTCTGAGCGTTCAGGTTACTCAAAATGGCACCTGCAACGGATGTTTAAAAAAGAGACCGGTCATTCATTAGGTCAATATATTCGCAGCCGCAAGCTGACGGAAATTGCCCAAAAACTGAAAGAAAGCAATGAGCCGATCCTTTATCTGGCCGAGCGTTACGGATTTGAATCGCAGCAAACCCTGACGCGTACGTTCAAGAACTATTTTGACGTGCCGCCGCATAAGTATCGAATCACCAGCATGCCGGGTGAATCCCGATATCTCTATCCGTTGAAACACTGTAGTTAACCATCGCCTGTACAGACGTAATTGAGGAAATCATGAAAGTTATCGCCTCCGCCGCCCTCGCCTTGCTGGTGCTGTTTTCCAGCCAGACCTTCGCGGAGCAAACTCCCCGTGCAACGCAGCAAAATAATCGCGAAGCGATGATTTTGCCGTCAGCACATGACCAGTCACCCTATGATTTCAACCATATGGGCGCTGGTAGCGACAAATCCGACGAATTAGGCGTGCCGTATTACAACCACGACCTCTGATTCGTTTTGCCCCGCCGATGCGGGGCTTTTTTTTGATCTATCCCCGCACCCGCGTCGCCCGGCGTAAACGAAAGCCAAACACGTTGATGTACAGCCCGGCCATAATAAGCACTGCGCCCAGAAGCTGTAGCGCGCTCAGTTTCTCATCCAGCAGAATGGCCGCACTGGCAAGGCCAACCACCGGCACCAGCAGCGACAGCGGCGCTACGCGCCAGGTTTCATACCGCCCCAGCAGCGAGCCCCAGATCCCGTAGCCCACAATGGTGGCGACAAACGCCAGGTAGATAAGCGACAAAATGGTAGTAAGGTCGATGTTTATCAGGCTGTTCAGCATGGCGTCCGATCCGTCCAGGATAAACGACGCGACCATAAACGGTACAATCGGAATTAATGCGCTCCAGACCACCAGCGACATCACCGGCGGGCGCGTCTCGTGCTGCATGATGAGCTTGTTGAAGATATTCCCGCAGGCCCAGCTCAGCCCCGCCGCCAGGGTTAGCATAAAGCCCAGCAGCGCAACGTGCTGTCCGTTCAGGCTGGCCTCAATCAGCACCAGAACACCAAATACCGCCAGGGTGATCCCCGCCAGCTGTTTGCCCTGCAGGCGCTCGCCGAACACGAACGCCCCCAGAATGATGGTAAAGAACGCCTGCGCCTGCAGCACCAGAGAAGCAAGGCCGGCAGGCATGCCGAACTTGATGGCGCAGAACAGAAAAGCAAACTGACCAAAGCTGATGGTCAGGCCATAGCCCAACAGCAGTTTCAGCGGGATTTTCGGGCGGGCAACAAAGAACAGCGCCGGGAAGGCCACCAGCATGAAGCGCAAACCGGCCAGCATCAGCGGAGGCATGTTGTGTAAACCGACCTTAATGACCACAAAATTCAGCCCCCATACCACCACCACCAGCAACGCCAGCAGCCCGTCTTTACGCGTCATATTCTGCCCCTGAATTATTAAATTTTTGTAAACACTTCAAGGTAACAGAAAAAATAGCGTCGCGAATAGATCATTAATATTGGCAGTCAGGCGAAGCACTTAGGGATAAATTAGGCGCTATACAAGCCCCTTATGGCGTGGTAATCCTGTTAGAACACAACAAAAAAAGCATAAGCATTTGTCGGACAGGTATATGAAAGCATCTCTCAGGCGCTCAACCGCAGCGCTGCTGGCATCGTCATTGTTATTAACAATTGGTCGCGGGGCTACGCTGCCGTTCATGACCATTTACCTTACGCGCGTTTACGGCATGAGCGTGGAGAACATTGGCTATGCTCTGACCGTGGCGCTGACCATTGGCGTGGTGTTTAGCCTGGGATTTGGCATTCTGGCCGACAGGTTTGATAAGAAACGCTACATGCTTATCGCCATCATGGCGTTCATTGCCGGCTTTGTGGCGATCCCGCTGGTGAATAACGTCACGCTGGTGGTGCTGTTTTTTGCGCTCATCAACTGCGCCTATTCCGTCTTCTCCACGGTGCTGAAGGCCTGGTTCGCGGATGTGCTGACCTCCAGCGAAAAGGCCCGCGTTTTCTCGCTGAACTATAGCTTTCTGAACATTGGCTGGACGATCGGCCCCCCGATAGGCACCCTGCTGGTGATGTACAGCCTGCAGCTGCCGTTCTGGCTGGCGGCCTTCTGCGCCGCGCTTCCGCTGGGATTTATCCATTTCTTTGTGCAGAAAAGCATTGCCTTAGATACCGTTGAGGAAAAGACCCCGTGGCAGCCTTCCGTGCTGCTCAAGGACCGCGCGCTGTTCTGGTATACGCTGTCAGGCCTGCTGGCGTCGTACGTTGGCGGCTCTTTCGCGACCTGCATTTCCCAGTACGTGCTCGCCGCGCATGCAGACAGCGATTTCGCCGAAAAAGTGGTGGCCGTCGTGCTGCCCGTCAACGCCGCGGTCGTGGTGACGCTGCAGTACGCCCTCGGGCGCAGGATATCCGCCGCCAATATCCGTCCGCTGATGACGGTCGCGACGCTGTTCTTCATCATCGGGCTAGGCGGCTTTATGTTCTCTGGCGAAAACCTGGTTTACTGGGGCATCGCCGCGGCAGTCTTTACCCTCGGTGAGATTATTTATGCCCCGGGGGAATATATGTTGATCGACAACATCGCCCCGCCGGGAATGAAGGCAAGCTACTTCTCAGCGCAGGCGCTGGGCTGGCTGGGCGCGGCGGCCAACCCGATGATTACCGGGGTCATCCTGACTCATCTTCCGCACTGGTCGCTGTTTGTCATTATGATGGTCGCCATTGTGATTGCATGGCTGATGATTTTGCGCGGAATGCGCGTGAAAAGTGGGGTTAGCGTGTCGGGTGGCGCTGCGCTTACCCGACCTACAAAACTCTAATCGTAGGCCGGGTAAGGCGTAGCCGCCACCCGGCAAAAGCAGCAGCTAGTGGTGCAGCATCTCCTCAACAACCTGCTCTTTATACATCTCATTCGGATAATAGGTCGGCCAGTTATCCATCTCTTTCAGCAGCGCCTCATGAGAGGTGTTGCCCATAAAAATATGGAAATGCGCGGAGGCTTTTGGCGCGATGGTATGGTCGCTGAACTGAACGAACTTCGGTGCCTTGCTGGTGGCGTCCTTACACTCGAACAGGTAGCGAACGCCTTTTTTGCCTGAGGCATAGGTCAGGATTTTGTAGCCGCTGTAGTCGTAACGGCAGCTGCTTACCGCTTTCCCCTGATGGAATTCCATCACGTTATTTTCTATACCGATGGCGTCCACGTCCGTGGCATAGCCGGTGCGGTAATAGGCTTTCACGGCCTCAACGGACTTGTGGTCCTTCTCCGCTTTCTTCTTAAACACCGGATCGAGTGAACCATCCAACAGGAACGGATAGACCGATTGCCAGGTGCCGTCCCAGTCAGAGAGCGATCTGTCCTTGACGTCTTTATCCTCAAACACGCCGTTCGCCGCCTTCTGCTCCGCCTCGGTCATCTGGTGTCCGTGCGAGTGGGCAAACAGCTGGCCGCTGACCAGCAGCGCCCCCAGAGTCATTGCAAATTTCCCAATATGTGCAGCCAAAACAAAACCCTCACTCCGTTTTATAAGAGTGAGAATGTTATAATATAACATTTCAGATCGCAACCAATCCGCGCACCCCGTCCTGCTCCATGTTTTCACCGCGTCCGCGCTGAACGATAGCGCCGCGCGACATCAGCAGATAGCTGTCCGCCAGTTCGGCCGCAAAGTCATAAAACTGTTCAACGAGCAGAATAGCCATATCGCCCCGGTCCGCCAGCGTGCGGATCACCTGGCCTATCTCTTTGATCACCGAGGGTTGAATACCTTCCGTTGGTTCATCGAGGATCAGCAGCTGCGGGCGGCTGGCCAGCGCGCGCCCTATCGCCAGCTGCTGCTGTTGGCCGCCGGAGAGATCGCCGCCGCGACGGTGCTTCATCTCTTTTAGGACCGGAAACAGCTGCCAGATCTCCTCGGGTACGCCCTTCGCCTCTCGCGCCGGGAACCGGGACAGCCCCAGCAGCACGTTCTCTTCTACCGTTAAACGCGGGAATATTTCACGCCCCTGCGGCACATACGCCACGCCGGACTGCACCCGCTGGTGCGGCTTGCTGTGGGTGATTTTTTTGCCCTGCCATATCACCTCGCCCGTTTTCGCCGGGATCAGCCCCATCAGGCACTTCAGCAGGGTGGTTTTACCCACGCCGTTACGCCCCAGTAAACAGGTGACTTCACCGGCAACGGCGTCAAAGCTCACGCCGCGCAGAATGTGGCTTCCGCCGTAGTACTGATTCAGTTCGTTAACCTGCAACATCACGGCTCCTTAACGTCCAAGATAGACCTCAATCACCTGCTCGTTAGCCTGCACCTCGCGAAGCGATCCCTCCGCCAGCACGCGCCCCTGGTGCAGCACCGTGACGCGATCGGCGATGGTTTCGACAAAGCCCATGTCGTGCTCCACCACCATCAGCGAATGCTTGCCCGCCAGCGTTCTGAACAGCTCTGCGGTGTATTCAGTTTCCGCATCGGTCATTCCCGCCGCGGGTTCATCCAGCAGCAAGAGGTGCGGGTCCTGCACCAGCAGCATGCCGATCTCCAGAAACTGCTTCTGCCCGTGCGAAAGCAGCCCGGCACGACGATCCCGCTCTGCGCTCAGGCGCAGCAGAACCAGCATTTCATCGATGCGGTCCGCTTGCTCACCGCTGAGCGTTGCCCGCAGGCTTGCCCAGACGGACCTGTCGTTCTTCATCGCAATTTCAAGATTTTCCCACACGGTCAATGCTTCAAAGACCGTCGGTTTCTGAAATTTCCGCCCGATACCCCGTCGCGCAATGGCGGCAGGCTCGAGGACGGTCAGGTCGATAGACTGATCGTATAGGGCCTTCCCGCTTTTCGGCCGCGTTTTGCCGGTGATAACGTCCATCAGCGTGGTCTTGCCCGCGCCGTTGGGACCGATGACGCAGCGCAGCTCGCCCACGCCAATATTCAGCGAGAGGTCGGTCAGCGCCTGAAAGCCGTCAAAGTTCACGTTGACCGCCTCCAGCTGCAGAACCGGGTCGGTCCTGTCGCGGTAGCGATCGCCGGGCAGCTGGCGGGTAAATAATCCTTCTGAGGGCTGCATTATTTGTCTCCCTTACGAAACAGGCCGTAGACGCCCCGCGGCAAAAACAGCGTGACGGCGATAAAAATCAAGCCCAGGAACAGCTGCCAGTATTCCGGCATGGACACGGTGAAGACGCTTTTCGCGCCGTTTACCAGCGCCGCGCCAATGACCGGACCAACCAGCGTTCCGCGGCCTCCCAGCGCCACCCAGATTGCCGCCTCGATGGAGTTCGTCGGCGACATTTCACCCGGGTTGATAATGCCCACCTGCGGAACATACAGCGCCCCTGCCAGGCCGCAGAGCACGGCTGAAAGCGTCCACACCAGCAGCTTGAATCCGCGGGGATCGTAACCACAAAACGTCAGCCGGTTTTCCGCATCCCGCACCGCCGTCAGAATGCGGCCAAACTTACTCTTTGCCAGCGCATAGCCAATGCCTAACGCCAGAAGCAGCAGCATCACGGTCGCGAGAAAAAGCGCAATCCGCGTCGTCGTCGCCGTCACCGAAAATCCGAGCAGCGTGGTAAAGCCGGTAAAGCCGTTATTGCCACCAAAGCCGGTTTCATTGCGAAAGAACAGGAGCATCCCCGCGTAGGTCATCGCCTGAGTCATGATCGAGAAGTAGACCCCTTTGATTTTTGAGCGGAAGGCAAACCAGCCAAACGCCAGGCCAAGCAGGCCGGGGACCGTGACGATGAGCACCAGCGCCCAGGCAAAATGCTGGGTGCCCCACCAGAACCAGGGCAGTTCACTCCACGAGAGAAAGGACATAAACGCGGGCAGCCCTTCGCCCGCGGCCTGGCGCATCAGATACATGCCCATCGCATAGCCGCCCAGCGCGAAGAAAATGCCGTGCCCCAGGGACAGCATGCCGGCGTATCCCCACACCAGATCCAGCGCCACCGCCACGATGGCATAGCAGAGGATCTTGCCGATAAGCGTTAGCATCCAGGTCGACAGCGCCAGCGGATGGGTTGCGGGCAGCAGGGCCAGAAAAGGCAGTATCAGCAGTAACGCCATCAGCAGGCCGCCGATAACCTGCGCGGTGCGCGGCGCTTTACGCGCCAGCGTTAAGGTCAGTGGCTGGCTCATCAGTCCGTCACCCTCCCTTTCAGTGCAAAGAGCCCCTGCGGTCGCTTCTGAATAAACAGAACGATCGCGACCAGAATCACAATTTTCCCCAGAACCGCGCCCATCTGCGGCTCAAGGATTTTGTTGAAAATCCCCAGGCCAAACGCCGCCGCCACGCTACCGGCAAGCTGACCGACGCCGCCAAGTACGACCACCAGGAATGAATCGATGATGTAGCCCTGGCCCAGCTCCGGCCCGACGTTGCCAAGCTGTGACAATGCCACCCCGCCCAGACCGGCAATGCCGGAACCCAGGCCAAAGGCCAGCATGTCGACGCGTCCGGTCGGCACGCCGCAGCAGGCCGCCATGCTGCGGTTTTGCGTCACGGCGCGCACGTTAAGGCCCAGACGCGTTTTATTCAGAATGAGCCAGGTAAAGAACAGCACCAGCAGGACAAAACCCAGCACCACAATGCGGTTCCAGGGCAGCGTCAGGTTGGCAAACACCTGCACGCCGCCGGAAAGCCAGGCCGGGTTTGCTACCTCCAGGTTTTGCGCGCCGAAGGTCATGCGCACCAGCTGGATAAGCATCAGGCTGATCCCCCAGGTTGCCAGCAGCGTTTCCAGCGGACGACCGTAGAGGTGGCGGATCACCGTGCGTTCGAGCACCATGCCGATACCCGCCGTGAGGCAAAACGCGACGGGCAGCGCCACGACGGGATAGAGCCCCAGCCACTGCGGCGTGAATTGCCCCATCGCCTGCTGAACCATCCAGGTCGCATAGGCGCCCAGCATCAGCATTTCGCCGTGCGCCATGTTGATGACCCCCAACAAGCCATAGGTGATCGCCAGCCCGAGCGCGGCCAGCAACAGCACCGAGCCCAGAGAGAGCCCCATGAAGGCTTGCCCGAGCAGATCGCCCCACATCAGACGATGCTTGATGTGGTTAAGGCTCTCCTCAGCGGCAGCGCGAACGCGGGCGTCAGGTTCGTTTTGCGTCTGCGTGAACGGCGCAAGTTTTGACTGAACGTCCGGATCGTCAGACTGGCCCAGCAGCTCGACGGCGTGCAGACGCGCCTCCGCCTGCGGGCTCGCCAGCTGAAGGTTGGCCAGCGCCATCATCAGCGCATCGCGTACGACGGCATCGGTTTCGACGTCCACGCGTTTTTGCAGGAAACCGAGCATCTCTGGCTGCGCATCACGCTGCAGCTGGCGGGCAGCATCCCGCCGATTCGTGACGTTGTCACCTGTGAGCTGGTGCGTTGCCAGCGCCGTGGCGGCTAAGACGCGCAGGCGGTTGGTCAGGCGAACCGCTTTGGTTTGCCCTTCTGCCGCCGCTGACTCACCCAGCGCGACCGTTTCACCGTTGCTGCGCGTAAAGGCATGCTTTTGGCCGTCGATATACAGATTCTCTTTTTGCAGCGCCTCAAGCAGCGGCAAACGCTGCGGCGACGGCGCGGCGGCCCACTGCTCAAGCAGCGCGGCCTGCTGGCCGCGCGTGGCGACAACAAACTCATCGGCATCCGATGCCTGCGCCATCCCTGGCAGCAGTCCGGTAAGCCATACAAAAGCGATGAACATGCGCATGGCGTTCATGACGTTCTCCCTGGGGTAAGGCCTAGTTGCTGGCGGTTTTCATTGGCTGGTCGGGCTTTTTGTCATTCCCGGCGATAAACGGGCTCCATGGCTGCGCGCGCACCGGTGCATCCGTCTGCCAGACGACGTTAAACTGGCCGTTACCCTCAATTTCACCAATCATGACCGGCTTATGCAGATGATGGTTGGTGGCATCCATGGTGAGCGTAAAGCCCGACGGCGCCTTAAAGGATTGACCCGCCATGGCCGCGCGCACTTTATCCACATCGGTTGTTCCGGCTTTTTCGACCGCCTGCGCCCACATATGAATACCCACATACGTCGCTTCCATTGGATCGTTGGTTACCACAGAATCCGCATTCGGCAGCTTATGGGCTTTGGCATAGGCTTTGTAATCGGCCACGAAGGTCTGGTTGGTAGGATTATCGACGGACTCAAAGTAGTTCCATGCCGCCAGGTTACCCACCAGAGGTTTAGTGTCGATGCCGCGCAGTTCTTCTTCTCCCACAGAGAACGCCACGACCGGCACGTCGGTCGCTTTCAGCCCCTGGTTAGCCAGCTCTTTATAGAACGGCACGTTGGAGTCCCCGTTAATGGTGGAAACCACCGCCGTTTTGCCTCCCGCGGAGAATTTTTTAATGCTGGAGACGATGGTCTGGTAATCGCTATGGCCGAACGGGGTGTAAACCTCTTCAATGTCTTTATCTTCAACGCCCTTCGAATGCAGGAAGGCGCGGAGGATTTTATTGGTCGTGCGCGGATAGACGTAGTCCGTACCCAGCAGGAAGAAACGTTTGGCGCTGCCGCCGTCCTCACTCATCAGGTATTCCACCGCCGGGATCGCCTGCTGGTTAGGCGCCGCACCGGTATAGAAGACGTTAGGCGACATCTCCTCGCCCTCGTACTGCACCGGGTAGAACAGCAGGCCGTTCAGCTCTTCAAAGACCGGCAGAACGGATTTGCGTGAAACTGAGGTCCAGCAGCCAAATACGACGGCCACCTTGTCCTGGCTCAAAAGCTGTCGGGCCTTTTCCGCAAACAGCGGCCAGTTAGAAGCCGGATCCACCACCACGGGTTCCAGTTTTTTACCCAGCACTCCGCCCCTGGCGTTGATTTCATCAATCGTCATCAGGGCCACGTCTTTCAGGGGCGTTTCAGAGATCGCCATCGTGCCGGAGAGCGAGTGCATGATCCCGACTTTGATCGTATCTGCGGCCTGCACGCCAAAACTCATCCCCATCGCAACAACAGAGGCGGATAAGGCAAAGGCTTTAATTAAGGTACGACGGTGCATATTTTCACTCCTGAAAAAGAAAGCTGTGCGAAAGCGTCCGATACCGCAGAACGCAGAAAATAGAGACGTCAGCTTAACGAGAGCAAAAAGGATGCCAGGATGAGGGGGACGGATTTACAAGGGGACGGCGGAGTTAAAAAGCGGGAACGACTCAGAATGGCACAGCGCTGCACCGTTATAATGCAGCGCCGTGGTGATAGGTTTACCAGACTTCGCTGGCGATTTGCGTCACCAGGCGAACTTTGTCCCACTGCTGGGCTTCGTTGAGGCTGTTTCCTTCCTCGGTGGAGGCGAAACCACACTGCGGGCTAAGGCAGATCTGCTCTTTCGCCACGTACCGCGCGGCCTCTTCCAGACGCGCCTTCACGCCTTCCGGATTTTCCAGCTCACCGTTTTTGGTGGTGATCAGACCCAGCACCACCTGCTGCTTGCCCGGACGCACAAAGCGTAACGGTGCGAAATCGCCGCTGCGGTCGTTATCGTATTCCAGGAAGAAGGCATCCACATTCACGGTGCCGAACAGCACTTCCGCCACGGGCTCATAGCCGCCTTCGGAAATCCAGGTTGAACGGAAGTTGCCGCGACAGACGTGCAGACCGATGGTCAGATCTTCCGGTTTACCCTCGAGCGCTTTGTTCAGCACGCGGGCATAAATCTGCGCCAGCTCGTCCGCATCATCACCGCGTTCGCGGATCTGACGACGCTGGTCGTCCGAGCAAAGGTAGGCCCAGACGGTGTCATCCAGCTGAAGGTAGCGGCAGCCGGCGTTATAAAATGCGTGGATCGCATCACGCCAGGTGGTCGCCAGGTCGTCAAAATAGTCATTCAGATCGGGATAAACCGTGGCGTCGATATCTTTTCGGCCGCCGCGAAAATGCAGAACGCTCGGGCTTGGAATGGTCATTTTCGGCTCGGCGTTACCGCTGATGCTTTTCAGGTAGCGGAAATCTTCCAGCATTGGGTGGTCGCCAAAGCCCAGCTTGCCCGTTACGCGCACGCCGTGGGCCCTGGTCTGAACACCGTTAAACTGAATGCCCTGCTGAGAATCGTAGCGTTCCACGCCCTGCAGGCCGTCGAAGAAATCGAAATGCCACCAGGCGCGACGAAACTCACCGTCGGTCACCACGTGCAGCCCGCAGGCACACTGCTGCTCGACAACGTGACGGATAGCCTCATCCTCTACCGCACGAAGCTGCCCGGCATCAATTTCACCGCTGGCAAATTTCAGACGAGCCTGCTTGATGGCGTCAGGACGTAAAAAACTGCCTACTACATCGGCGCGGTACGGGGCGTGTTGTCGCTGCATGAAAATCTCCTCTTTCTGCCGGCGATAATTGCCAACAGTGATAATTCATCATTTGAAGTTTTAGACTTCTGGATGTCTAAATGTCCAAAAAAGATGTCATACCTGCCGCCTGACGACAAACGAGAAAATTTCACGTGTGTTGAAAAAAATTCATGTTCACGTCGCGGGAACGTAATCCGTGGAGGCAAATTCAAAACGCTCATCCTCCCAGCCTGCGATCCCCCCCAGCATGATCTTGACCGGTAACCCCAGGCGAGCCAGCTTCAGCGCTGCCCTATCCGCGCCGTTACAGTGCGGTCCGGCACAGTACACCACGAACAGCGTCCCTGCAGGCCACTGCGCCATCCGCTCTGGCGTTATCTGGCTCCAGGGTAAATGTACTGCACCCGGCACGTGTCGACGCGCGAACTGCTCTGCCTTGCCCACCACGTGCAGCAGCACGAAGTCCTGCTCCTGGTTGACCAGCGCGTGGTGGACGTCGGCACAGTCCGTCTCAACGCTCAGGCGGCGCAGAAAATGGGCAACGGCCTCCTGCGGCTCAGCTGCCGGAAATTCAGTAACATAGCTCATGATCCTTCCTCATCTTTGGCGTTTGTGTTAACACTACTCTATCCGTAAATTCAGCCAGTGAATGTCTCCGCTTATGCCAGAAAACCGCAAAAAGATGACAAACTTAAGACACGCCTCTGCGCCGAACGTGGTGGTTCTGGCCTATGACGGTTTGTGCACCTTTGAGTTTGGCGTGGCGGTCGAGATATTTGGCCTTCCTCGCCCGGAAATGGGTGAAGCCTGGTATCGGTTTGCCGTCGCGGCGGTTGATGGCGGCGAGCTGCGGGCCACAGGCGGGATCCGTATCCTGGCCGATGGCGATCTTAGCCTGCTCAACGCGGCGGATTTAATCATCGTCCCCGGATGGCGTGGAACTGACCAGGCCGTTCCGGCACCGCTTTGTGAGGCATTGCGGCAGGCCAGCATACGCGGCTGTCAGCTCCTTTCTATCTGCTCTGGCGTGTTTGTTCTGGCGGCAACGGGCCTGCTCGATGGTCGAAAAGCCACGACCCACTGGCGCTATATCGAGGCCCTGAAAACCCGCCACCCGGCGATTGATGTGGTCGAAGACGTCCTGTATCAGGACGAGGGCGATATTCTGACTTCCGCAGGCAGCGCTGCCGGAATCGATTTGTGTCTGCATGTGGTGCGCCGGGACTATGGCATGGAGGCGGCAAACCGCGTTGCGCGGCGTCTTGTGATCCCACCGCACCGGGACGGCTCCCAGACCCAGCAGCTTAGCCGGCCGGTAGCCCAGCTGCGCGAGAGCCAGCGGCTGGGCAAGCTGTTTGATTACCTGCACCAGCATCTTGCGGTCCCGCACACCGTCGACTCCCTGTCGCGTCGGGTTGGGATGAGTCAGCGCACGTTTCTGCGCCGCTTTCAGGACGCTACCGGCACCACGCCCTCGCGATGGCTGCTTAATGAACGCCTGATTCGTGCGAAAGATTATCTTGAAAATAGCCGGTTAAGCATCGACAGCATCGCCGAGCAGACGGGGTTTGGCCAGGCCGCCACCTTACGACATCATTTCCGCCAGCATTACGCCCTTTCTCCTGCCCGGTACCGTAAACAGTTCGCTCAGGCAGCCCGATAAACAGGCAAAAAAAAACCGCCAGAATCTGGCGGTAAATGCTTGCATGGATAGATTTGTATTTTCGTCTCTACGTCCCCGACATTGCATGCCGGGCAGCGGATCCGTTATAACCTATCATTGCGAAATTCAACGGGAGTTAAACAGACGCGTTAACTGGATTTGGTATTAATTTGCAGGTAGCGCATCAGCCCCTGCTCCGCACTCTGTTTCGCATCATCGTTGAGGGCTTCAAGATAGAATGAACGCGAGACGCCATAAGGCGCTTTTTCAGATGGATAAACGGCAAACTGGAACGTTTTCGCTCGAGCCTTGTTGACACAGCCTAATTCCCAACGCTCTTCATTCATGCGCGTGCTATTACAGGCGACGCTGCCGTAATCACTGGTTAAATATGAGCCCACCCGGGATTCTGCTGACTGGATATAGTCTGGTTTGTTATCCCAGTCATAGCTCATGCCCGCAACTGCACCAACGGCAACCACCATCAGAGCAATCGATAATACTTTTTTCATTGGATCAGACCTATTCCTTAGCCAGAAAGGTTCATTATATAGGATTAATCTATGTTTGGGCGTACTGATTTCATACCATAATTGGCAGGGCATGAAAATTCAGCATTTTCCTAATATGACCTCTAATTTAGGATTTTCTCATTTCTGCATGTTGCCGGGGAAAATTTTCAAATAATGGATATTCAGGATGTGAAGAGGAATATATCCACAGTTAGCAGGGGTTTGCCGCACGATAATTGACATTCTCTTTGCACTAATTTGAATAGTGGAATAATAACACGACGAAATTACCCGCAATATAGCCGTGATTACTCTTTCTGCGGTGAGAATATGTTGAGAAAAGGCCTATCGCTGATGATGCTGGTCTGCGCCCTCTTTTCGGGGCAGCTTATGGCCGGGCACAACGGGCATGAATATTTGTGGGTTAAGAATGTGGATCATCAGCTGCGGCATGAGGCCGACAGCGATGAAATTCGCAGCGCTGCCGAGGAGTCGGCAGAAGGTTTGCGCGACCACCATTACTGGCAAAAATCGCGCAAACCGGACAGTCATTTTCGCTAATTAGCTGCCTTTACGCTTCGGCAGGGTCTTCATCAGCTCATCCGGGCTCACGGAGGCCACAACACTGCCGGGCTGTGGCATCCTGAAGATGTGGTTTTTCATCTTGCCAATGACGTGCATTTCGCACGGACGACAGTCAAACTTAAGCGTCAACACTTCGTCGCCGTTCACCAGCTGCATGGGCGTCGCTTTCCAGCTTTTGATGTTCCCTTTCGCCTGTTTCGGACAGAGGTTAAACGCAAAGCGCAGGCAGTGCTTGGTGATCATCACCGGCACGTCGCCCTTCTCTTCATGCGCTTCATAGGCGGCATCAATCAGCTGCACGCCGTGCTGATGATAGAATTCACGCGCCTTATGGTTATAGACGTTCGCCAGGAAGGACAAATGCGTGTCAGGATAAACGGGCGCTGGCACCGCTTCGGGCTTGCGGCTGCCGCGCGGGTAGTTAGACAAACGAGCGTCATCAAGCAGGTCAGCGGTTTCACGCCGGAACTGGTTTAGCAGGCTGTTAGGTACGAAGAGCGCATCCGGCAGGTTGACCTCAATGTTACGTGCGTAATAAAGGGTCTGCCCCAGCTTGGCCACACCGTCTTTCAGGCTGTTAAGCGCTTTTTCGGCATTGTTGGCCACCTCAAATTGACCGTCGAGGGTATGCGTCACGCTGATGCCATCCTCACAGGTCATGGTCAGTATCAGCTGCTCTTCCCAGCCGCCCAGCTCAATGTCCACCGCAATACGGCGCTCGCTGGAGGTTTTTAAGAGCGCCTGCTGCCAGTTGTGATCCAGGTTGCGGTTCAGGGCGGCATTCGGGCGCGCTTTGTAGAGATCGGCAGGCATCTCGTTAGGCCAGACGCGGTAGCGGTTTTCACCGGTTTTCTCTACCGTGTTGGCACGGAAGCCCACCACCTCACGCTTGATCATCACGTTCAGGCCGTCACCGTTCGCCAGCGGTTCGGTCACTTCAACGTCAAGATGGTCTTTGGCGACCTTCAGCACTTCACCAACCTGCAGGCCGACAAACTTCGGTGAATCGAACGCGCCAATGTCGCCCTTGCGCGCGTTCACGAAATAGTCCGTGCTGCCGCGGTGGAAGGTTTTATCCGTAGAAGGAATAAAGAAATGCTCCGTCCGGCCGGCCGACGCGCGCGCCAGGTCACCGCGATCCTCGATAATGGAATCCAGCATCTGGCGGTAGTGCGCGGTGATGTTCTTCACGTAGCTCATGTCTTTATAACGCCCTTCAATCTTGAAGGAGCGTACGCCCGCGTCGATCAGCGCGCCCAGGTTTGCGGTCTGATCGTTATCCTTCATCGAAAGCAGGTGTTTTTCAAACGCCACCACGCGGCCCTGGTCGTCTTTCAGGGTATAGGGTAAGCGGCATGCCTGCGAGCAGTCGCCGCGGTTCGCGCTTCGCCCGGTTTGCGCGTGGGAAATATTGCACTGGCCGGAATAGGCAACGCACAGGGCGCCGTGAATAAAGAACTCAATGGTCGCGTCCGCCGCCTGATGAATATCGCGGATCTGATTCAGGTTCAGCTCACGCGCCAGAACGATCTGGGAGAAGCCCACGTCGGAGAGGAATTTTGCTTTTTCGACCGTACGGATATCGCACTGGGTGCTGGCGTGCAGCTCGATCGGTGGAATGTCCAGCGCCAGCACGCCCATGTCCTGGACGATAAGGGCATCGACCCCGGTCTGATAGAGATCGGTAATCAGGCGCTGCGCGGGCTCCAGCTCATCATCATGAAGAATGGTGTTCAGGGTCACGAACACTTTCGCACCAAAACGGTGGGCGAACGGCACCAGCTCGGCAATGTCGCTCAGGCTGTTGCTGGCGTTATGACGGGCACCGAAGCCCGGGCCGCCAATATAGACCGCATCCGCACCGTGAAGAATGGCTTCACGGGCAATGGCGGCGTCGCGGGCCGGGCTTAAAAGTTCAAGATGATGGGATTGCAGGCGCATACTTCGTCGTTATCCGTTATGGTCAAAATGGCGGCTATTGTAGTCAGAAGTATGCATCAGCGAAACAGTTTTGCGCGGCTTTAGCGGGGATAATGGATCAGGGAGTGAAAATGCACCGTTCGGGCGCTGCTGTTGCGGTAGGAGTGCGGTTTATCACCGGCAAAACGGACGCCGGAATCGGCATAAATTGTGCGCCACTCTCCGTCGATAAGCATCTCCAGCTCGCCGCCGATCACCACCACATGTTCAATCACCCCCGCCTCATGCGGCGTGGACTCGCTCATCGCGCCCGGGGCAAGCGTGATGGAAAAATGGTCGAACCTGAGCGTCTCATCCCATGGGAAAAGCGGTTTTACCACCATGGCCTGCTGCTGCGGGTCAAAAGCGGCCTGGGTGTCGGCTTCCGGCGTGATGAAGGCCGAAAACGGCACATTCAGCCCGGTGGCAATTTTCCACAAAGTCGACACCGTCGGGCTGGACTCGTTACGTTCGATTTGTCCCAGCATCGCTTTTGAGACGCCGGTCTCTTCTGCCAGCCTGGACAGGCTCCAGCCCCGCGCCTGGCGCTGCGCTTTCAGTGTCGTAGCAAGGTGTTGTGTAATTTCCATGGTTCCTCCCGTTGTGCCAGAGCATACCACTTGTACGCTATAGCGCACAGTGCTACCTTACTGCGGACGTTATAACGCACAACGGAGTTTTTATGCGCAGCTCATCCTCTCTCTTTCCCGCCGTTCTTGCCGGCTTCGTGGCCGTTCTGGTGGGGTACGCCAGTTCCGCCGCCATTATCTGGCAAGCCGCCGCCGCCGCGGGGGCCAGCACACAGCAGATCGCCGGCTGGATGACGGCGCTGGGCATAGGGATGGGCGTCAGCACGCTTGCGCTGTCGTGGTGGTATAAAGCGCCGGTGCTCACCGCCTGGTCAACGCCCGGCGCCGCGCTGCTTGCCACCAGCCTGCAGGGCGTGTCGCTCGCGGAAACCATCGGCGTGTTTATCTTTGCCAATGCGCTCATTCTGCTGTGCGGCGTCACCGGCGTGTTCGCGCGCCTGATGAAGCTCATTCCGCATTCCCTGGCCGCCGCCATGCTGGCGGGGGTGCTGCTGCGGTTTGGCCTGCAGGCGTTCAGCAACCTTGAGGGGCATATCCTGCTGTGCGGCAGCATGCTGGCGGCATGGGTAATTGCAAAAGCCTTCGCCCCCCGCTACGCCATCGTTGCCACGCTGCTGGTGGGCGGTATGGTCGCCTGGGCTGGAGGTGACATTGTCACAAACAGGATCGGGTTTTCCGTTGTTTTGCCGGAATTTATCGCCCCGACGTTTACCTTCACCACCCTGGTAAGCGTTGGTTTGCCCTTCTTCCTGGTGACCATGGCCTCTCAGAACGCCCCCGGCTTCGCCACCATGAAGGCATCGGGTTATCCGCTGGCGGTGTCTCCGCTGATTATCTTCACCGGCGGGCTGGCGCTGTTGCTATCTCCCTTCGGCGTCTATTCCATCTGCATCGCCGCCATCACTGCCGCTATCTGCCAGAGCCCCGACGCGCACCCGGATGTTTCTAAACGCTGGCTCGCCGCGGCGGCGGCCGGAGCGTTTTATCTGCTGGCGGGCGTGTTTGGCGGTTCCATCTCCGGGCTGATGGCCGCGCTGCCGCTCAGCTGGATCCAGACGCTTGCCGGGCTGGCGCTGCTGGGCACCATCAGCGGGAGTTTGTATCAGGCGCTGCATAGCGAAACGGAACGCGACGCGGCGATTGTCACCTTTCTGATGACCGCGAGCGGCGTAACGATTGGGGGCATTGGCTCCGCGTTTTGGGGGCTGGTGCTGGGCGGGGTCTGTTACGCGCTGTTTTCACGCCTTCGCCGCGCGTAGCTGCGACGGCGTCATCCCCATCACGCTGCGAAAACGGTTGCTGAAGTGGCTGGCTGAGTTAAACCCGCAGGCGAGCGCAATATCCGTCAACGGCGTTGCGGTATGTTGCACCATAACTTTGGCTCTCTCCATTCGACGCTGCATAACGTACTGATGCGGCGCCAGCCCCGTCGACTGACGGAACATTCTGGCGAAGTGGTATTCGCTGAGGGCGGCCTGGTCAGCCAGCTCCATCAGCGTCAGCGGCTGGGCAAGATGCTCTTCGATAAACGCCAGCACGTTTCGCAGTACGAATGGCGACAGCCCGCCGGTAACCACCGGCAGCTTCCACTGCACGCTGGCATAATGCTGCAGGAGGTGCGTCATCAGCAGCGTAGAGGCGGTGCTCAGCGTGAGCTGGTTAGCCTTTTGCTGCCAGTCGCAGCCGAGTAAAAACTGGCGATAGAGCGCGGTGATTTTCGGGTCGCTGCCAAAGATTTTTTCATCCAGCGTCAGGGACAGCGGGCGCTTATCCCAGATTTTCTCCCCGACGTCCCGCAGGTGTTCATCCGTGCAGTAGAGGTGCACAAAAGACAGGTCATCGCGAATATCCCAGGTGGATTCGCTCTCCTGAGGCATCAGGCAGAAGCGATCCGGGCCGCCGCCATTTTTCCAGCCTCCCGGCGTCTTCTGATAGCTCTCGTACCCGTCCGCAACGTACAGGCTCAGCGTATGGTGGTTGCTTTTAACCGTAATGGTATCGTGCTTGTTGTACCACGCCGCCAGCTGAATACCGGAATTCAGCGCCACGGTTTCCCGCAGCACTGCATTCTGCTGGCGCAGCGTTTCAAAGGTATCGTAAGCGCGAGACATAGCCATTTACACGTCATTAATCAGACGCTCAGTCTAAGAAGTGTTGCCCCCCGTTGCCAGATCTCACGACATAAAAAAGCGCAAGAATTTGCAAGTCAGGCGCAAGCGCATGAAAGCATGCGCAGTCGAAACGCCCCACACTGTTTATCCGCTGTGTGAGAAGAGAGAAAAAATGAACGCATTACTCTATGGTCTGGTGGTGGTTATCTGGGGCACGACGTGGATCGCCATTTTTCTGCAACAGGGGGCCGTTGCGGCGCCCGTCTCGATATTCTGGCGCTTTGCCCTGGCCAGCGCCGCAATGATGATTGTTCTGCTTGCGCTTCGCCGCTTGCGCAAGCTGTCGCTGCGCGATCATCTGTTTTGCATGGTTCAGGGATGCTGCGTGTTCTGCTTCAACTTCTGGTGTTTTTACACCGCCGCGGCGCACATAAATACCGGACTGGAGTCGGTGATTTTCTCCATGGCGGTGCTATACAACGCCATCAACAGCTTCATCTTCTTTGGACAGCGTCCACCCGCCCGCTTCTGGACGGCAGCCGCGCTTGGCCTCATCGGGATCGTCACCCTCTTCTGGGACGACCTGCTGGCGAGCGGCTGGAGCGTGTCGCTTCTGACGGGAATTGGCCTGTCTGCGCTGGGCACCTACGGGTTCTCGCTGGGGAACATGATAAGCCTTCGCCACCAGCGCAACGGGCTGGAAACAATGACCACCAACGCCTGGGCCATGCTTTACGGCACGCTGGTGATGGGCTGCATTGCGCTGTTCCGCGGCGATAGCTTTATGCCGGAATGGACGGTGAGCTACATTGGCGCGCTGCTCTATCTTGCCCTTTTTGGCTCGGTGATTGCGTTTGGCGTGTACTTCACGCTGGTAGGCCGAATTGGCGCCGGCAAAGCGGCCTACAGCACCCTGCTGTTCCCGCTGGTCGCCTTGTCTATCTCAACGGTTTATGAAGGCTACGTGTGGCATATGAATGGGATCGTCGGGCTACTGCTGATACTGGGTGGGAATATGGTAATGTTTACGAAACCGGAAACCTGGTTCAGACGGTTACGGACGGCATAAAAAAGACGGCCTGCAGATGCAGGCCGTTACTGCGTTACTGCGCGGTCTTTTTCACATCAAACATGGTGGCGTCCGTCGCCATATCGTCAACAACCTGCTTCAGGGTCGCAAAGGTCATTGGTGCATTTTCGTTATTCAGCTCTTTCCCTTCGCCTTTACGAACCACCTTCATCACGGTCTTGTTGGTCGCGGCATCAATCAGCTCACCTTCGAAGAAGAGATGCGTATCCATGGTGCGGTGACCGGTTGCCATCTGCGTACCTGCAACGACCAGGGCCACTGGGACCACTTCATAGAACTGCAGGCCCTCTTTCTGCGAACTCACCCCTGTGATAGCACCGCGGAAGATCAGGCTGTGTTTTCCAGGCGTGGTCACAATAGGTTTACGGGTACCAATCGCCGTTTTCATTTTGGTATTGGTGTAGTTCAACAGCTCATCGAGGGTTTTTTGCCCAATCTGAGTAGTTGGTTTTGGCGTTGGATAATAGGTAATCGGCGTCCAGATAATGCTGTCGTAATTCGCTTCGTTATACGAAGGATCAACCCAGCGCAGCGTCGGTTTACCCGTCGCAGAAGTCGTTTGCTGCAAGCCAGAGTAATCTTTTAAAAAGCCTGAAAATTGTTCGGGAGCCGCAACTTTTGATGCACAGCCAGCCAACGCCAACAGACCAGAAAGCACTGCAACTTTAAAAAAAGTGTGAGTACGCATGATGGTATTCCATGTTATCTGCAAGTATGCAATTGAAGTTATAGCAAAAGACAGGGGGATGTGTTGTGGCAAAAAATGATGCGGAGAGCACAAATTGCGAAAAGACTGCCCGAGCGCGCGTCGGGCAGTGAAAAATTACTGTTTTATATCCACCTGCCAGAACAGATGTTTGCCAAACGGATCTATTTCGTAGCCCGTCACTTCTTTACGCACCGGTTCGAAAATGGTCGAGTGGGCTATCATCACCGCGGGCATTTGATCGTGCATCATCTGCTGCGCCTCTTTGTATAACGCCACGCGCTTGTCGCGATCGGTTATCGATTTCGCCTCTGCGATAATTTTATCGAATGGCTTATAGCACCATTTCGCCGAGTTCGACCCGCCGTTGGCGGAAGTACAGGTAAACAGCGGACCAAAGAAGTTGTCCGGATCGCCCGTGGCCGTCGTCCAGCCCATCAGCGCCGCCTGATGTTCGCCGCCCTTCACGCGCTTGAGGTACTCGCCCCATTCGTAGGTCACAATGCTGGTCTTAACGCCTACTTTCGCCCAGTCGGCCTGGATCATTTCCGCCATTCGTTTGGCGTTCGGGTTATACGGCCTCTGGACGGGCATAGCCCACAGCTCGATGCTCACCCCGTTGCCAAACCCCGCCTCTTTCAGCAGCGCTTTCGCCTTTTCGGGATCGTAGTCGTAATCCTTCAGTTCGCTATCCGCGCTCCAGACGCCCGGCGGCAACAGATTTTTCGCGGCGGTACCCGTTCCGTGAAACACCGCGTCAATAATGGCCGGTTTATTAATGGCTATCGCCAGAGCCTGACGCACTTTCACATTGTCCAGCGGCGGTTTTTGAGTATTGAACGCAAGGAAACCGGTATTCAGCCCCGCCTTGCTCATCAGGTTGATGTCTTTATTTGCCTTCATGCGCGGCAGATCGGCCGGGTTCGGGAACGGCATGACCTGACACTCATTTTTTTCGACCTTGGCAAAACGCACGGAGGCATCCGGCGTAATGGTAAACACCAGACGATCCAGCTTCGATTTACCCTGCCAGTATTCCGGGAAGGCGGTGAACAGGATGCGAGAGTCTTTTTGATATTGCGCCAGCTTAAAGGGCCCGGTGCCAATCGGATCCATATCGACTTTCTCCGGCGTGCCGGCTTTGAGCATGGCATCGGCATATTCCGCCGAAAGAATCGATGCAAAATACCAGGCCAGATCGGCAACGAACGGGGCTTCAGGATGCGCCAGGGTAAAGCGCACGGTGTGGTCATCGACCTTGTCAATCGCCGTTATCAGGCTGCCAAACTCCAGGCTCTCAAAGTTGGAATAGCTGCCGTTGGAGACGTTATGGTACGGATGATTCACATCCTTCTGACGCATAAACGAGAAAATCACGTCGTCCGCGTTAAAGTCTCGCGTGGGGCTGAAGGCTTTGTTGCTCTGGAATTTTACGCCCTTGCGCAGGTGGAAGGTGTACACCTTGCCATCCTCGCTGACGTCCCAGCTTTCGGCAAGGCTCGGCACCAGTTCCGTGGTGCCGGGTTTAAAATCGACAAGGCGGTTATACACCGGCACCGCGCTGGCATCCACGCTCGTGCCGGACGTGTAAAGCTGAGGATTGAAGTTTTCCGGGGATCCCTCGGAGCAATACACCAGCGTTTTGGCCGCAACGGTGGAACTGACCGTCAGTGCAGCAAGCGCCAGCGCTAAAGTTGTAAGTGTGCTTTTCATCATTTATTCCTGTCTTTTTAATTCGACGGCTAATTAATTCTTTTGCCATTTCATAAATAACATTAAAGTGACGATGCAAACACCTGAAAAATAAATAAAGAGAGAAACACTATGAGCTCGCTGCTTTCCAGACAATTAACCCACCGCTTTTTCCGCTACCTCTCCATCACCAGCCAGAGCGACCCTAAAGTGAAAACGCTGCCCTCCACGCCGGGCCAGCACGACATGGCGCGAGAGCTGGCGCAGGAGCTGGCGCAGCTGGGCTTAGACGACATCGTAATTGATGAATTTGCCACGGTAACGGCGGTGAAAAAAGGCAATGTTGCCGGCGCGCCGCGAATTGGTTTTATTACCCATATCGATACCGTGGACGTCGGGTTATCACCGGATATTCATCCACAAATATTAACGTTCAGAGGTGAAGACCTCTGTCTGAATAAAGAGAAAGACGTCTGGCTGCGCGTTAAAGAGCACCCGGAAATTCTTGCCTACCCGGGTGAAGAGATTATTTTCAGCGACGGAACCAGCGTATTAGGCGCAGATAATAAATCTGCGGTTACCGTTGTGATGACCGTACTGGAAAACCTGACGGCGGAACATCAGCATGGCGACATTGTGGTTGCGTTCGTGCCTGACGAAGAAATTGGGCTTAACGGCGCAAAAGCGCTGGATCTCGCGCGCTTTGACGTTGACTTTGCCTGGACCATCGACTGCTGCGAGCTGGGTGAGATTGTTTATGAAAACTTCAACGCCGCCGCCGCGGAGATCCGCTTTACGGGCGTGACGGCGCACCCAATGTCGGCGAAAGGCGTGCTGGTGAACCCTTTACTGATGGCGACTGACTTCATCAGCCGCTTCGACCGCCAGCAAACGCCGGAATGCACCGAAGGGCGTGAAGGCTATATCTGGTTTAACGGGATCCAGGCCGGACAAAACGAGGCGGTACTGAAGGCCAACATCCGTGATTTTGATAAAGATAATTTCGCCGCGCGCAAGCAGCAGATTGCCGACGCGGTAGCCCAGATTGCGGCCCAGCATCCGACGGCCAGCGTGGAGTACCGCATTGAGGACACCTACAGCAATATCAGCAATGCGATAGGCGACGACCGTCGGGCCATCGATCTGATGTTTGAAGCGATGGAATCACTCGGAATCGTCCCAAAACCGACCCCAATGCGCGGCGGTACCGACGGCGCAGCCTTGTCTGCCAAAGGGCTACTCACCCCGAACTTCTTCACCGGCGCGCATAACTTCCACTCGAAGTTTGAGTTTTTACCGCTGTCGTCGTTCGAGGCCTCTTACAAAACCGCCCTGCAAATCTGCCTGCTTGCGGCGCGCTAAAGCTGCTTACGCGCCAGCATCGTCGCAAAACGTAGCTTGATGCGGTTACCGTTCGCGTCGGTGCGGTGCAGCTCACCGACCTCTTCATTGTACTTGAGCAACGTCCAGCCTTCGTAGTAGTTGCTCAGTTCACCGCTTTTGAACGCAAACGGGAAGCCGACGGTGCACGGGTAATCCGGGGTATCCATCGCCGCAACGATCAGATTGTAGCCGCCCGGCTTCGTGCAGCGCTGCATATTGGCGATAAGGCCAGGGATGGTCTTCGCCTCCAGGAACATCATGACCACGGTGGAAAGGATAAAGTCATACTCACCGTCAAAGCTCAGGCTGTTCAGATCTTTAATCGCCGTCTGCAGGTTGCCGATCCCTTCTTCCGCCTTGATGCGCTCGATGTTGTCGATGCTCATCGGGTTTTTATCCCACGCCGTTACGTCAAAACCGTTGGCGGCCAGGTAGAGGCTGTTACGGCCATTGCCGCACCCGAGATCGAGCGTTTTGCCCGGCTTAACGATTTCCGCACTGTACAGCACCTCTGAGTGCGTGCGGGTCAGGCCATATTTCTCGGTGAAGTAGCTCTCATCAACAGTCATTTTTTTTCCTCAGATTGCATAAGCAGTGCCTTATCAGTGCGCACCAGAAGTTTGCCCTGAATCAGCAAGATAAACGTTCGCACCAGCAGCATCGCGATGATGAAACTGGTGAATATAAACAGGGGAATGGCAAGAGCATGAAAGAAGCCCGACGGGCTGCTCTGCCCCAGGTGTAAGCCCGTGGTCGCCAGCGCCGAGACGCCGAACGAGAAGCTCCAGAACGAGGCGTTGAACGGCTGCGACAAATACCACGGCATCAGGCGCAGCATAAACAGGAGCTGCAGCAGGCCGTAACCGAAGAGCATTTTAGCAAAGGTATCCGCCTCGCCACCGTTGACGCTAAGCCAGGCGCTGCAGGCCACCAGCGCAGGGGCGAGCTGGATCCCGAGCGACGTTCTCAGTGCAGAAGGTAACTCCCCGGCGCTGCGCAGGCGCTGTAGGATGACCGGCTCAAGGCTGAGCCAGGAGAAGACCCCGGCCCCTAAAAACACCAGCCCCGCATCGTTGAACCCCAGCGCGCCGCAGGCCATGGCGCTGATAAAGTTATTCGCAACGGTCGGGAGATAGAGCCCCGGCGTGGTGGCTTCCTGTGGATGATTACCCCGCCACAGCCCGGCGCTTTGCCACGCAGAGTAGCCGAGCTGAATCACCACACCGATACCAAACAGCACCAGCGAAACCGGGCGGCACCACGGCACAAAGCCGATAGACACCAGCATCGTTGTGGCCGGAAAAAGACTGACAAAGCTGCTCATGACCGGATGACGCATCTCGGCGATTACGCTATGCGGAAAGCGAACGGCGCGGGTGATAAAGGCCACCGTGAGCAGAAACCAGATCCCGACGGCAAGCGCCACAAGGCCCTCGCCGGGCCAGCGGGAAACGGGCCACAGGGTGCTGGCGTAACGCCACGCAAACCCCATGCCAATGGTGCCCAGCACCATGCCGAAGTAGCCTGCGGGCAAGTTAAGAACCTGTTGACGCTTGTTACTTTTATGCATTTATTTTAATTTTTAAAATGTATTTTAAATGCCATTTTAAGGCGTTTCCGCTGCGGATGCCAGCACTTCGAAATTCCCAAACTTTGCTACGTTTAGTTAAGGCGCTACTCAGGGATAACACGATGAAAAAGTACCGACTCGGTGATGAAATGCGGCTCTGGCACTGGCAAACCGGAGAAACGAAATCCACCGCTACGCTACGGCAGATTATCGCCACGGCGGATTTTAACGACGTCACCAGCGGGACAAAAGGCGGCTGGGTAGAGGATGAGAGCACCCTCGCACAGGACGGCCACTGCTGGATCTACGACGAAAACAGCGTGGCGTTTGCCGGTGCCAGGATCTCCGGCAATGCGCGCCTCACCCAGCCCTGCGTGATAAGCCATGACGCCCGGGTTAGCGGCAGCTGCTGGCTTGACGCCGCTGAGGTGAGCCACGGCGCCGAAATATGTGACAACGTCACGATTCAACAGTCCGCGATCCGCGGCGAGTGCCGCATCTCAGGCAATGCCCGCGTGCTTCACCGCAGCCAGGTCATTGCCGCCAAAGGGCTGACGCCCGATCGCGAGCTGACGCTGAAAATTTATGGTAACGCAACGGTCTGTCAGTCCCGCGTGGTTCACCAGGCGCAAATCTACGGCAACGCCATGGTCAGCTACGCGTTTATTGAGCATCGCGCTGAGGTGTTCGATAACGCCATCCTTGACGGTAACGAAACGAATAACGTCTGGGTCTGCGACTGCGCAAAGGTCTACGGCAACGCGCGCTTGATTGCGGGCCAGGAGGAAGACGCCATCCCCACCCTGCGCTACAGCTCTCAGGTGGCGGAAAACGCCGTTGTTGAAGGTAACTGCGTGATTAAACACCACGTGCTGATTGGCGGCGAGGCGTGGCTGCGCGGCGGGCCAATTCTGGTTGACGACCGGGTGGTGATCCAGGGCCGCGTGCGCATCAGCGGCGATGTGCTGATCGAGCATCGAATTGAAATAACTGACGATGCCGTCATCGAAGCCTTTGCCGGAGAGAGCATTCACATAAGAGGAGAAAAGGTGATTAACGGCAGCCAGCGCATTACCCGAACGCCCCTGCTGGGCGCGCTATAGCGGGAAGAGTCTGGCGTAGGTATTGACGTCGTCAAAGCGGCCATTCAGGTATTCAGCTTCGCGCAGACACCCTTCCAGCTGGAAGCCGTTTCTCTGCGCCACCTGATTGCTGCTGAGGTTATCCACGCGGCACTTGATCACAAAACGACGAACCTCACCGCGCTCGGCGTAGTAGCGCATAAAGGCCTGCAGCGCCTGTGACAGAATGCCCTGCCCCTGACGGCTTTCATCCAGCCAGTAGCCGATATAGCCCGTTTTGTTCGCGGGCTCAATGGCATTGAAGGAGAGCACGCCGGCTAACGCCGCATCGTAAAAAATCAGGAACATTTTGGCGTAGCCACGCTGGTGGAGCATCTGGTTGCTCTGCACGTTACGCCGCGTGTCTTCTTCGCTACCCGCGTGCTGCGCCCAGTCAAAGGCGGTTTGCAGAAAGATTTTATTTTTAATGACGAGGTTGTGCAGTTCGCCGGTGTAGCGCTCTTCGACGGCGCGCAGTTCGATGTGCTGAGTAACGGGGATGATTTCTGACGACATGGTGCCTCTCAATTGCCGGGTGGCGGCTTCGCCTTACCCGGCCTGCTCTGGACGCATTTGCAGGCCGGCTAAGCGTTAGCGCCACCCGGCACAATCCCACAAGGACTAACGCATTACCCGGTCGTCAACGTAATTACGCTTGTCCGGCGCCGGCGGGAAATACTGATACAGCCAGGTTTCACTGATGGCATCACCCTGACAGCGCAGGAACAGGCGCATATCCACCGGTTCCGTTGAATCAGACGTAGGATACCAGTCGAACAGGATGCGATACCCGTCAAACGGCTCAACGTAGAGGATCTCAACCTGCTTCGCTTCCCCGCTTGAGAGGGTGATCACCGGTTCAATCCCTTTCGGTGCAGCCGCTTTCAAATCGCCGCCGACGAAGTCGATAGCGAAGCGACGCGCCCACACTTTCGGATAGTTTTCACCCGGCGCCCAGCCTTCCGGGAACCCGCCCATGCCGGTACGGGTGGCGAAGACGTTGGCCAGCGGTGAACGCACCGGCGGCTGCGCGCTCCAGTAAAGGCGGTATTTGAAATCGAGCTCATCGCCCGCCTCCACCGTCTTCTCTGGCTGCCAGAAGCAGACTACGTTATCGAGCGTTTCCCCCGTTGTCGGGATCTCCATCAGCCCGACGGAGCCTTTACCCCAGTTATTGCGCGGCTCAACCCACAGGCTCGGGCGCTTATTATACCAGCCCATGATGTCCTGATAGTGGGAGAAATCGCGATCGAGCTGCAGCAGACCAAAGCCTTTCGGGTTCTTGTCCACAAAGGCGTTGAACTGCAGCTTCTGCGGGTTATTCAGCGGACGGCAAATCCACTCGCCGTTACCGCGCCACATGGCAAGGCGGTCAGAGTCATGAATTTGCGGATGAATGGTGTCGCACATGCGGCGCTCGTTGTTGCCGCAGCTGAACATGCTGGTCATCGGCGCGATGCCCAGCTGCTTAATGTCTTTACGCGCGTAGAGGTGATTTTCAACATCCATGATCACCTGGCTCTTTTCGCAGTGGATCACGAACTTATAGGCACCGGTGATGCTTGGGCTGTCGAGCAGCGTGTAAACTGTAAAGGTGGTGTCGCCGGGCTTAACGGTCTCGAACCAGAACGCGGTGAAGTCCGGGAACTCTTCCGGCGTATCCGTAAAGGTATCCACCGCCAGGCCACGGGCGGAGAGCCCGTACTGGTAAGTATCATCGACCGCGCGGAAGTAGCTCGCCCCCAGGAACGAAACAATATCGCGACGCGCCAGTTCAGGCGCCTTAAAGGCGCGGAAGCCGGCGAAACCGAGATCGCTTTGCCCTTCCAGCTGTTTCGTATCCACACCCGTGTCGCCGTAGCTGAACAGCTCGGGGCGGAAGTGGATTTCACGCGCGAGAGACGTTGCCTGATCCAGTGAGAACATCCGCACGCGGCGACGGAAACCCATTCCCATATGGAAGAACTGCACGTCCAGCTGACGGCCTTCAACGTTATTCCACAGCGACTGCTTCTCATCGTACCGAATGGCGTTATAGGCCTGCGGCGTCATGGTCGCCAGCGTTTCCGGCAGCGGACGCGGCGCACCGCCCCAGGGGGTTTTCGCCATGTCATGGGCCATGGACTGCAGCACGGAGAAGTCAAAACGACGGCTCTGGCCGTCGGCAATGTCAGAGTCTGCAGCGTAAGCCGCTTTGGAGAACAGTGAAGCAAGGCCAGAAGTGCCGCTCAGGGCAGCCATGGCCAGCGAGCCTTTTAGAAAACGTCTGCGATTCATGCCTGAGAAAACGTCCTTATGGTCGTGTGAATGAGTTTCGCACTCGGCGAAACGACGGCAGGAAAGAACGCACAGCCTAAACAAAAATGGTTAAGAATCCAATTGTTGGCCGGTGAATATATGCACAAAGTGAGAAATATTTTCTGTCGACCGGAACGGCCTGAAAGTGGTGTAAAAAACAGTAAAAGCGCGTGTATAAAAATGCCCCGTCATGACATCAGCTGACGGGGCTAAACGAGGCGGTTATTTTACGCTGACATCGATACCCGGAAAGTACTTATCAGCGAGTTTTGCGATCGTGCCATCGGCACGGACTTTATCTATTGCGGCGTTAAGCTGCTTTTGGGTGGCCTCATCCCCTTTGCGCAGCCCGAAGCCGATACCGCTGCCGAGGATCGTGTCGTCAGACACCGGTTTGCCGATAAAGCCAAACCCTTTACCCTGCGGCTTGCTCAGGAAACCCGCCTGCCCGGCCGCGGACATGACCAGCGAGGCGTCGATACGGCCATTCAGCAAATCTCCCCACGCCATATTCTGATCTTTATAAGACACCACGGTGACACCGTGTTTTTCCCAGTGCTCTTTGGCATAGGTTTCCTGAATGGAGCCCTGCAGCACGCCAATGGTTTTTCCCTTCAGCCCTTCAGGCCTCGTATCGACCGCCGTGCCGGCTTTGCCCACTAGCTGCGACGGAATGCGGTAAATCGGCTGCGTAAAATCAATGCTTTTTCGGCGCTGCTCGGTGATGTTCATCGCCGAATTAATGGCATCGAATTTCTTCGCGACCAGGCCCGGGATCAGGGCATCAAACGACGTTTCGACCCAGCTGCACTTCAGCGCTGCCGCTTTACAGATAGCATTGCCCAGCTCAACGTCGAACCCTTCCAGCTCGCCAGACGCGTTACGGCTTTCAAACGGCGGATATTCCGCTTCGAGGCCGTAGCGTAGCTCGGTGGCGGCGAAGGAAGAAAACGTACACAGCAATCCCATGCCGACAATCAACGCGCGTAATTTCATCTCATACTCCTCAGAACCTGGTGGGATAGGCTCAGCGTGGTTTGACCCGACACAGGGCCTGGGCACCTGCCCGTAACGTTGCCTCATCTTTCGCAAAAGAGAGACGAATCAATTTATTATCCGTGCCGTCAGCGTAAAACGCCGAAAGCGGGATGGTGGCAACACCGCACTCAACGATCAGTCGTTTCACCATCTCGCTGTCGCTTTCGTCGCTGAAATGGCTGTAATCCGCCAGCAGGAAGAACGAGCCCGCGCTGGGCAACAGCTTAAACGGTGATTCCGCCAGCAAACTTTGCAGCAGATCGCGCTTGCGCTGATAAAACGGCGCCAGCGAGAGCCAGGTCTGCGGGTCGGTCATGTGTTCGGCAAAGGCATGCTGCATAGGGGTATCGGCAGAAAACATCAAAAATTGATGGACCTTGCAAATCTCATCCATCAGCGGCGCGGGCGCAACGCAGTAGCCCACGCGCCAGCCGGTCACGTGATAAGTTTTTCCGAAAGAAGAGATGATGACGCTTCGCTCCGCCAGCTGCGGGTGCGTGGCCATGCCGTGGTGCGGCTCGCCGTCGAAAACCACGTGCTCATACACTTCGTCAGACAAAATAATGATATCGGTATTGCGGGTCAGCGCCGCAAGCTGCTGCAGATCGCTCGCAGAGAAGACCTGTCCGCTCGGGTTATGCGGCGTATTAACAATTATCATGCGCGTTTTGGGGGTAATTGCCGCACGCACTTCATCCCAGTTTACGGCAAAATCCGGCACCGTTAGCTTTATGGCAACAGGCGTTGCCCCCTGCAGGCGCACAATCGGCGCGTAGCTGTCAAACGACGGCTCGAAGTAGATAACCTCATCCCCGGGATGCACCAGCCCGCTAATGGCGGAATAGAGCCCTTCGCTGGCGCTCGCCGTGATAAGAACTTCATCGTCGGGGTCATACTGCGTGCCATAGAGCGCGGCAATTTTCTCCGCAATGCGCGCCTTCAGGGGCTGCAGGCCGGTCATCGCCGCATACTGATTATGACCCGCCTCCATCGCGCGGGTCACCCCGGCGACAAGTTTGGGATCGCAGGAAAAATTCGGCGCGCCCTGAGAAAGGTTAATGGCGTTATGCTGGGCAGAAAGCTGGCCGATAACGGTAAAGATGGTGGTGCCCACGTCAGGTAATTTCGAACGGGTTTGCACCGGGGTTTTCAAAGTCATCGTCTATCCCTTCTCATGGTCATTGCATAACTATTCAAACAATAACTCCGTTGCCGGGACAATCGAATTGTTGTCATAATAGCCATGAGAAAAACGCATAGCTGAGGTGGTTTATGTCGCGCCGTTCATTCCCGCTCAATTCCGTTGACGCCTTTTTGGTTACCGCGCGTCATCTCAACCTCACGCATGCTGCCGGGGAGCTGTGCCTGACCCAGGGTGCGGTGAGCCGCAAAATTGCCTCGCTGGAAGCGTGGTTTGGTTTTCCCCTGTTTGAGCGCCACGCGCGCGGACTGCGCCTCTCGCCTCAGGGCAGCGCCCTGCTTCCCGAGCTGCAGTCCGCTTTCGAACAGCTGCTGACGGTTGCCGACCGGGCCAGGACGCATCAAACCGTCATTCGCCTGAAGGCCCCTACCTGCGCCATGCGCTGGCTTGTCCCGCGTCTGCTGCAGGTAGAGCGGGAGCAGCCCGACCTGCAAATTGCGCTAACCACAACGACCGACCACAACGTCAATTTTAAAACCGAGTCTTACGACGCCGCCATCGTGTTTGGCACCCATATGAGCGCGGGGGATTTGCTGTTCGAGGAGGCCCTCACGCCGGTCATCAGCCCTGTGCGGGCGGGCGCCGAGCTGGCGTCGCTGACCTTCCTCCACCCCACGCGAGACAAAACGGACTGGTCGCTGTGGTTAACTCAACGGGCGCTTCCGGCACAAGCTATGCTCAAAAATCAACACTTCGATACGATGGATCTGGCAATAACGGCCGCTATACAGGGGCTGGGCGTGGCCATCGCCGATGAGACGCTGGTGGAGGAAGATATCCGCGCCGGTCGTCTGGCGCGGCCTTATGAAACAAGCATTAAGACCGGTGCGAGCTACCGTCTGGTGTTGCGCGAATCACCCGGGGCTGAGAACGGGCTCGCGGTGTTTCGCGCGTGTCTGCTCAGTCGAGGCTAACGTGGTGCTTCATCACCCGCTTAAAGAGGCTCATGCGGGCGCGCATAAAGCGGTTTTCAAGCCTGAAACCTGCATGTTTATTCACTCCGATACGTAGCAGCACGTCGCGGCCTTTACGACAGGCGGGCCAGCGTACGGGGCCGGGCAAGCTGTCGCGCGCTCCGGCCTCCCGCGCGAAGCTTGCCCAGTAATCGGCCACCTGAGCCGAAAACTGCAGGTCGCGTTCGTTCACGTAGCGGCGCGACGGCTCAACCTGCCCAAGCGTATCAAAGACGTAGGGTACCTCGTTTCCGTGCCAGGCCCCGTTGATGTACGTGGCGTGCTCCGCCTCTGCGACATAATCAAACCAGTAGCGCCAGCACGGCGCGCCGACTCGCTGCTGCGCCTGCATCACCACATATCCCATCGTCGTAAAAGCCATATCGCGGCACACCTGCCTGCCCAGCTCTTCATCGCCCTTCACGCCGGGATAAAGCAGCTTAATCAGCCCGAGGCCAAAGCGCCGCTCGCGCCGAAGTTTTTGGATCTGCCCGGCAAGATCCACGCCAAATACGCCCATCACGCTGGCTTCATCGCTGTTTGAACCGATCATCACCGGCACGGGGTGCTGACGGGCGGCAAAGAACACATCGAGCATCGCTTCCGGCAGAACGCAGTCTCCCACGACGGGCGCAGGCGCGATATTCAGCGGCGCCGCGAGCGGCCAGAAGGCGTCAGCCGGGATGGCCCGAAGCTGGTCTGCAGTGGCATTCTCTAAGCCAAAATGACGCGATAACGCTTCCCCTTTTTCCAGCGCCTGCGCTCGCGGCGTGTCCGGCAACGTATAGCCGCTCTGGATAATCGCCTTGTGAAATAGCCCGCCGGCCAGAGGAGAAGCAAGCAGCGAGAGGACGCTGCGCGCGCCCGCGGACTCGCCAAACAGCGTGATGCTGTCGGGATCGCCCCCAAATGCGGCGATGTTGTCGCGCACCCAGTTAAGGGCCGCGATTTGGTCAAGCAGTGCAAAATTATGCACGACCCGATCCTCTTCCCCTTCCAGAGCCGGGTGGGCAAAAAAGCCGAGGTGGCCAAGGCGGTAGTTGATCGTGACAACAACCACATCACGCTTTGCCAGCGCCCTGCCGTTATAGGGCGGAAGCCCGCCCGCGCCGAGGGTGAACCCCCCGCCGTGAAGCCAGACCATTACCGGTAGCGGCGTCGCGCGAGACGCGGGAGACCAGACGTTCAGATAAAGACAATCCTCAGAAAACTGGCCGGGATCGCCCCCGCCCAGCTCCTGACAGTATTCGCTGCTTTGCCAGCTGGAGGGGGAAAACGCCGTCGCCTGGCGCACGCCTTCCCAGCGTTCCGGGGGACGAGGCGAACGCCAGCGCCACGCGCCAACCGGCGGTGACGCATAGGGGATGCCGCACCAGACATGAACGTTGTCGTCGGTAAAACCAATAAGTGCGCCCTGGCGCGTTTCAACCACTGGGGCGGAGGGATTTTGCATATCAACCTTCTTTTTCCATCACACCCCTGCAGGGTAACGATTTTAGAGCAAACCGCAACGCTGTTTACTGCGCACTTCCGCCTGATGATAGAGGGTAAACTCGTCAAACACCGGGCAACCGAGCGCCGCTTCGAAGGCCTCACGGCTGGCATTGCCCTGGCTTCGCGCCTGAGTTTCGTTTCCGAGGTTGGACTGGAAAATACCCGCCGCGCTGACGGGCAGGAAATCTTCATAGGTGATGGGCTGTGCGACGACCCAGCCGCGCTCGATCAGCGGCTGTGGGTCATCACCCGGACGGAAAGCGTGGCGATGCGCTTCGCCCGCTGGCGTCAGGCGATAGCGGAAGTAGGCCAGTTCCTGTCGACGAAGGAACATCTCGCTGTCCGGGAAGGTGCTAAATACCTCGCGCAGATGCAGCTGGTGCGTAAGGTTATCTTTTCCCGTTCCCGCTTGCCCTAACAGGCTGTCGTAAAGCTCGCGCCCTTTCGGCGTTAGCGCCACCCCACGCTGTTCAATCTCACCGAAGCGAGCGGTATGGGTGCCCTTGTGTTCACCGGAGAAAAATACCGGCTCCTCCAGCGCCTTAAAGCTGGTCTGCCGCAGCAGGATCGGCACCTCACGGCGCGGCGGCCCTTCAATCAGCACTTTGGGTTCAATACCGTATTTCGGCATCAGCTCCTGCACCCTGTCGATGTCCAGCGTGCGCGGAGTGAGGTGGTTAATATGGCAGCCGGGGAAGCAGACCACATCGGCAATCAGGCGGTGCTCGTTGCTCAGCGCCAGGTAGGTCTCACGATCGACCGTGGCATGGCGGTGCCAGCGGAACGTCTCCAGCGCTTCCTTCACAAACTCGCGCGCCTGCGCCTCGGTGAAGTGCCCGGCTGACTCGTGCAGATCGATAAGTTCAAGACAGCGCGGAGTGAAGATGTTGCGATGCGAGAGGATCTCAGCAGCACGAGCACGCAGAGCGGTATTTTCGATCAGCTCCAGGCGCAGCAGCGAGGTAAAAATGCGAAACGGATTGCGGCACAGCGCGGCGTCCTCAACCGGTCGAAATGCCGTGGAATGCACGGGCACCGCCGCCTGGGAGAGATCGTAATAGCTGACGGGGAACATCCCCATGATGGCGAACATCCGGCGGAGCGTAGAGAGTTCCTTCGCCGTACCGACGCGGATCGCACCGTGGCGCTCAACGTTCAGGCGCGCCAGTTCATCCGCATTCGCGAGCTGTTCGTGCAAGAGCGGATTATTTTCCAGCACCGCCAGGTTTACGTCCGCCACCAGTTCCAGCAGGGTGCCGTACTGTGGAACTTCCTGCTGGTACATCGCCGACATAGCCTGCGAAAAGTGTTCCCGAATATCATCAGCCGTGATGGTGTTCGCCATGATGTCATGCCTCCAGTGAATAATACCTGGAGTGTAGAGAAGCCCGTTCCTTCCGGCGGGAAGAATTTACGAATTGTGATCCAGGCAGATGAGTGGTCAAACCCTGCGCGACGCCGAAAACTGGTTGTAACTCAAATAGATTAGATGTTAAAAATATTTTGCTATCAGGTTATCAAAATTAAACAACTTAACTTGTCACCCGCATCGCTCTGTTTTTAACATCGCCTATGGAAAAAAATGGTCTTTTCAGTCAGCGCATACGCTTGCGCCATTTGCATACATTTGTGGCCGTCGCTCAACAGGGAACGCTGGGGCGTGCGGCTGAAACCCTTAACCTGAGTCAGCCCGCACTTTCAAAAACACTCAACGAGCTGGAGCAGCTTACCGGCACCCGGCTTTTCGACCGTGGCCGCCTTGGCGCACAGCTTACGCTCGTGGGGGAGCAATTCCTGACGCACGCCGTCAAGGTTCTGGACGCGCTCAATACGGCGGGACAGGCATTGAACCGCAAAGAAGAGGTCACGCGTGACGTCGTTCGCGTGGGCGCCCTTCCAACAGCCGCGCTGGGAATTTTGCCTGCGGTAATCAGTCAGTTCCACAAGCAGCAGAAGCACGCCACTATTCAGGTGGCGACCATGAACAACACCATGCTCCTCGCGGGGCTGAAATCCGGTGAGCTGGATCTGGGGATCGGACGGATGTCCGATCCTGAACTGATGAGTGGCCTGAACTACGAGCTGATGTTCCTGGAATCGCTAAAGCTGGTGGTGCGTCCTGGCCACCCGCTTTTGCATGACACCGTCACCCTGAGCCGCGTGATGGAATGGCCCGTCGTGGTCTCACCAAAGGGGACCGTCCCGCGTCAGAATGCTGAAGCGCTGCTGGAAATGCACGGCTGCACGCTGCCGTCGGGATGTATTGAGACGCTCTCAGCCTCCCTGTCGCGCCAGCTGACCGTGGACTACGACTACGTGTGGTTCGTGCCGTCCGGCGCGGTGAAAGACGATCTGCGCCACGGCACGCTGACGTCACTGCCCGTTACCTCGCCGGGAGCAGGTGAACCGATCGGCATCCTGACCCGCGTTGATACCCCCCTGTCGACGGGCGCGCTGACGCTTTTAAGCACAATCCGCAAGTCCATGCCCGCCTGATACTCCTTTATGAGCACGCCCGCTAACCCGTCGTAATGACGGGTTTGATCCCTTCTCTAACCAAATAATGCGAAATCATTCATTAACATTTGCGCAAAACAATTTAACAGTTTTATCATAGCGGCGAATTCACCAAATGGTTCATTCACGCAGTGATGGCCGCGAATTCACGCGTACTTACACGCACTGATTACCGTAAACCCTCGCAACTTTCGTCTTTTATTATCCAATTGGTACAGATGCCACACAGCACAGGCCGGGAAGACGGGAGCATTTAAGGAGATAGAAATGGCATTTGGCAGCGCGCCACGTGGGATACCCCGTATTCTGCAGTGGCTCCTTGCCGGACTGATGGCGATCATCGGTCTGGCAGTTGGCGGACTTGGCTTAAAGCTCGCTACGGTAGGCGGAAGTTGGTACTTCCTGATCGTGGGCGTGGTGATGGTCATTGCCGCGATCCTCATTTTCATGAACCGCAGCAGCGGGATAGTGCTTTACGCCATCGCCTTTATCGCCTCGCTGTTCTGGGCGGTGAGCGATGCGGGCTGGGATTTCTGGCCGCTCTTCTCGCGCCTGTTTACCTTTGCCGTCCTGGCGTTCCTCTGTGCCGTGGTCTGGCCGTTCCTGCGCGCCGCGAACCGCACCGCGCCGGTTAACAAAGCCCCGGCCTTTGGCGTAGCCGCCGTTCTGGCCGTCGCAATGCTGATCGCTATTGGCTGGATGTTCAAGCCGCAGACCCTGGTCACGGCGAACGAAGCGGTTCCGGTGAAGCCTGTGGCGGCCGGCGAGCAGCAGAAAAACTGGGAGCACTGGGGCAATACCACCCACGGTGACCGTTTCGCCGCGCTGGATCAAATCAACAAGCAGAACATCGGCGATCTGAAAGTCGCCTGGGTTGCCCATACGGGCGATATTCCGCAGAGCAACGGCTCGGGTGCGGAAGACCAGAACACGCCGCTGCAGGTTGGCGATACGCTCTACGTCTGCACGCCTTACAGCAAAGTGCTGGCGCTGGATGTGGATTCTGGTAAAGAAAAATGGCGCTATGACTCAAAAGCCACCGCGCCAAACTGGCAGCGTTGCCGCGGCCTGGGCTACTTTGAAGATCATCAAAACGTGACAGCGTCACAGACAGAAACGCAGCCTGCCGCCTGCTCTCGCCGCCTGTTCCTGCCTACCACCGATGCGCGCCTGATTGCCATCAACGCCGACAGCGGCAAGGTCTGCGAAGACTTTGGCGATCGCGGCATCGTTGACCTGAGCGTCGGCATGGGCGATATCAAACCGGGCTATTACCAGCAAACCTCTACACCGCTGGTGGCGGGGAATGTTGTCGTGGTCGGTGGACGCGTGGCGGATAACTTCTCCACGGGTGAACCGCCGGGAGTCGTACGTGCCTATGACGTACACACCGGTAAGCTGGCCTGGGCATGGGATCCGGGCAACCCGAATCTGACCGGCCTGCCGCCGGAAGGCCAGACCTACACGCGCGGTACGCCGAACGTCTGGTCAGCCATGTCTTACGACGCCAAACTGAACCTGATCTATCTGCCTACCGGCAACGCCACCCCGGATTTCTGGGCGGGTGAGCGTACCGCGCTGGATGATAAATACAGCTCGTCCATCGTGGCCGTCGACGCCACGACCGGTCAGGTTCGCTGGCATTTCCAGACGACCCACCACGACCTGTGGGACTTTGACCTCCCTTCTCAGCCGCTGCTGTACGATCTCCCTGACGGTAAAGGCGGCACCACGCCGGTGCTGGTGCAGACCAGCAAGCAGGGCATGATCTTTATGCTCAACCGCGAAACCGGCAAGCCGGTGGCGAAGGTTGAAGAGCGTCCTGTTCCAGCGGGTAACGTTGAAGGTGAACGCTACTCCCCGACCCAGCCCTATTCTGTTGGCATGCCGATGATCGGCAACCAGACGCTGACCGAATCCGATATGTGGGGAGCAACGCCTGTTGACCTTCTGCTGTGTCGTATTCAGTTTAAAGAGATGCGTCATCAGGGCGTCTTCACCCCGCCTGGCCTGGACCGTTCCCTGCAGTTCCCGGGCTCGCTCGGTGGGATGAACTGGGGCAGCGTATCGGTTGACCCGAACAACGGCCTGATGTTCGTCAATGACATGCGTCTGGGTCTGGCAAACTACATGGTGCCGCGCGCCAACGTGGCGAAAGATGCCAGCGGCATTGAGATGGGTATTGTTCCAATGGACGGCACGCCGTTCGGCGCAATGCGCGAGCGTTTCCTCTCGCCGCTGGGTATTCCCTGCCAGAAACCGCCGTTCGGTACCATGTCCGCGGTTGACCTGAAATCCGGCAAGCTGGTCTGGCAGGTTCCGGTAGGTACCGTAGAAGACACCGGCCCGCTGGGTATTCGCATGCATATGCCAATTCCAATCGGCATGCCGACGCTTGGCGCATCGCTGTCTACCCAGTCTGGCCTGCTGTTCTTTGCCGGCACTCAGGACTTCTACCTGCGCGCGTTTGATACCGCTACCGGGAAGGAGATCTGGAAGGACCGCCTGCCGGTAGGCAGCCAGTCTGGCCCGATGACCTACGTTTCACCGAAAACCGGTAAACAGTACATCATCATTAACGCGGGTGGTGCTCGCCAGTCGCCGGATCGTGGTGATTACGTTATCGCCTACGCGTTACCGGACAAAAAGTAAGACATGAAAAAAGGGACTGAAAAGTCCCTTTTTTTTACACGGTGGAGACGGTTTTGTAGGTCGGGTAAGCGAAGCGCCACCCGACACTGCTGGCGACTCAGAACGTCTCCCAGTTATCCCCGTTATCAGCAACCGCCGGACGCAACGCAGCCTGCTTTACCGCCGCAGTGGTCTGCTGTTGAGTGTGCCCCTGAGCTTTACCGTTCAACCGAAACGCGCCAACCGCCTCGGTCAGGCGTGCGCCCTGTTCTTCCAGAGATGCCGCTGCAGCGGACGCTTCTTCCACCAGCGAGGCGTTCTGCTGCGTCACTTTGTCCATCTCAGAAATCGCCTGGCTGACCTGCACGATACCGCGACTCTGTTCATCAGAGGCGGCGGCAATTTCCAGCATAATATCGGTCACGCGCTTAACGGCGTCGACAATCTCATTCATGGTGTTACCTGCGGCAACCACTTCGCCCGAGCCCTGGTCGATCAGCGTCACCGATTCATTGATCAGGCTTTCAATCTCTTTCGCCGCGTTGGCGCTACGGCTAGCCAGCGTACGCACCTCGCTCGCCACTACCGCAAAGCCGCGGCCCTGCTCGCCGGCACGCGCGGCCTCTACCGCGGCGTTCAGCGCCAGGATATTGGTTTGAAACGCAATGCTGTTAATCACCGCGGTGATTTCAGAGATCTTCTTCGAGCTGGTGGATATATTGCCCATGGTTTTCACCACGCCGGAGACCATCTGACCGCCGCGGCTGGCCTTGCCGGAGGCGTCTTCTGCCAGCTTGCTCGCATGGTGCGCGTTATCGGCGTTCTGTTTCACCGTTGCAGTCAATTGCTCCATGCTGGCGGCCGTCTGTTCAATCGCGGCCGCCTGCTGCTCGGTGCGGGATGAGAGGTCCGTGTTGCCGGCTGAGATCTCACTGGTCCCACGATAAATCTCTTCCGCCCCCTGGCGCACGGTGCCCACAGTGGTCACCAGCGAGTGCTGCATGGTTTGCAGATCGCGGGTTAAGCGGCCAATTTCACTGCGCCCCGTCGCGTCGTCCGGCATCGTTAAATCACCTTTGGCGATATTCTCGATGCGGGTGGCGGCACGCTGAAGCGGGTTAATTACCGTCCTGCGCAGCACGATAAAGGTCATGGCCGTCAGCACCAGCGCCAGCGCGAAGGCGCCCACCATAAACATCAGGCCCAGCTGGGTGCGTTTATGCGCCTGCGACGTCAGGGCATTGGCGCGGTCGGTACGGATCTTAATCGCCTTCAGCAGCACGGCGTTATAGGCGTCGTCCAGCGGGCGCGCGGACTCGTTTTCATGATTGATTATCGCCTCGAACATCCCGTTTTTGGCGTATTTGAGCATCGGCTGAAGGCCCGCAATATAGGCGTCGTACCGCGCTTTCAGGTCCGCGTCCAGCGCTTCATCGGCAGGCGTGCGTACGTTACGGCCCATGTAGGAGGCAAACCCCTGCTGCGACTGCTTAATGCGCGTCTCCGCCTCGCTGATGTTTTGCTTCATCGCATCCATTTCTGCGATACGGCTTGCCGCACCCGCATGGATCATGTTGATTCGCGCCGTTCGCAGATGGTTAGAACTGTTCGATAAACCGGTGCGTACCTGAATTTCAGCCGTAACATCCTGCTGGTCGGTATCCGCCTGCAGCAGAAAATAGCCCGCCAGCGCAGAGCTCAAGGCAAACAGAAGAATGATGCCACCGAGAATGGAGGAAAACAGCGGAACCAGCCTGATGTGGTGCAAGAAGCTCAGCTTGTGCTGCGCCTGCACCGAAGTTGTGTTGTCCATGACCGTCGACTCTCTTATAGGTAAGATGCGTAAAAACACGCCTGTAAAATAGTCATCGGCACGGCAGGAAATTTGATTACGGCTAAAAGCGCCAGACAGGTCACACTTTAGAGAAGATTATTCAAGAAATGCCAGCGGCAAAAACCGCTGGCAGAATAATCAGTTGTCGCCGAAATGGATGACGGTACGAATGGATTTACCTTCATGCATCAGATCGAACGCCTCGTTGATTTGATCCAGCGGCAGACGGTGGGTAATGAACGGGTCGAGCTGAATTTTCCCAGCCATGGCGTCTTCAACCATACCCGGCAGCTGCGTACGTCCCTTGACGCCGCCAAACGCCGAGCCGCGCCACACGCGGCCGGTTACCAGCTGGAACGGACGGGTTTTGATCTCCTGGCCTGCGCCAGCGACGCCAATGATGATGCTCTCACCCCAGCCTTTGTGGCAGCACTCGAGGGCGGAACGCATCACGTTCACGTTACCGATACATTCAAAACTAAAGTCAACGCCGCCGTCGGTCAGTTCAACGATCACGTCCTGAACCGGCTTATCATGATCTTTCGGGTTCACAAAATCGGTCGCGCCCATGTCGCCGGCCAGCTTGAATTTTTCCGGGTTGGTGTCCACGGCGATGATACGACCGGCTTTCGCCTGCACCGCGCCCTGGATAACCGCCAGGCCAATACCGCCCAGACCGAACACCGCAACGGTATCGCCTTCTTTGACCTTCGCGGTGTTATGCACTGCGCCGATACCGGTGGTCACGCCGCAGCCCAGAAGACACACTTTATCCAGCGGAGCCTGCGGGTTGACCTTCGCCAGCGAAATTTCCGCACAGACGGTGTACTCGCTGAAGGTGCTGGTGCCCATGTAGTGGTAGATAGGCTCGCCGTTGTAGGAGAAACGCGTAGTTCCGTCCGGCATCAGGCCTTTACCCTGGGTGGCACGAACGGCCTGGCAGAGGTTGGTTTTGCCGGATTTACAGAACTTGCACTCGCCGCATTCAGCGGTATACAGCGGGATGACGTGGTCGCCCGGCTTAAGGCTGGTTACGCCCTCGCCCACTTCGACAACCACACCGCCGCCTTCATGGCCGAGTACCGCCGGGAATACGCCTTCAGGATCGTCACCCGACAGCGTAAATGCATCGGTATGGCATACGCCGGTATGGGTAATTTTAATCAGCACTTCGCCTTTCTTCGGCGGCGCTACGTCGATTTCAACGATTTTCAGCGGCTGGCCAGGGCCAAATGCGACAGCTGCGCGAGATTTCATCATGTTTCCCTTATTGTGAGGTCTGTGGGTTTATTTTAGATAAGAGCGCAGCAAATGGCCGACTTCTGCCATCCGAACGGCTCGCTGATCCGGAGTTGTCTCCCCCGTCACCAGCTCATCTTTGAGGTGAATTTCGACCATTTCGCCCATCAGGCCGTTGGCAGCACCACGCACGGCGGCAATTTGCTGCAGGATGGCCAGACAGGGCTCGCCCGACTCCAGCGCGCGTTCAAGGGCATCAACCTGGCCCCGAATTCGCCGGACGCGAGTCAGAATACGTTTTTTATCTTCGGGTGAATGCGGCATACGCCCTCCTTAAAGATACTATAGGGGGGTATGGTACCTGCATTATTGTATCGATGTAAATGTGTTAATTGCAACGCTGTTCAGCCAGGGAGACATATCCTAAAAATCCCTCAACCTGATTCGAGCGGCTATCCTTAAACTATCCACAAAAGGAGGTAAGAATGTCTGATTTCGACGCTGATAAGAACGCTCAATTTGCTGGCGAAAAAGCCAAAAACAAACTTGATGAACTTGCAGGCTCTGCGCAGCAGCAGTTTGGCGACTTCGTTGATTCACCTAAACACCAGGTGAAGGGTGCGGCAAAAAAATATGCTGCACAGGCCAGCGATGCCGTATCTGATGTGACTGAAGCCGTAAAAAATAACCCACTGACCGGCCTGATTGCTGCCGGGGCGGTAGGTGTCGTACTGGGCCTGTTGCTGGGCCGTAAGTAATCTCAGGCCCCTCGGGGCCTTTTTTCTCTTCTGTTTCCTTCAGCCAGGCTCCTGCACCCCCGGGCCCAAAATGCCCGATAACACGACGGCCTCAGAGGTCGAGCAAATCTCGATATCTTCGCCCATCAGATGCCAAACCCCTCTTGTTATCCCTCCCGTTTCAATATCCGTGATTGGTATATCCGAGTAGCGGGCTTTCTGAACGATCCCCCTAAACTTTATCCAGTAGTAACCGTCTTGCATGGCATACCCTCCTTTTTGGCATGGATAAAGTATTGCAAAGAACCAGCAATCTGGCGGGAAAGGAGGATAAAATTTTTCCATTTTGAAAAAGTTGTACATTTTCCCTGTACAGATTTAGCGTGATGGTATAAATTCATTTGCATCAATGTTGCTAAAATGTTTTTTAACGGTGGAAAATTATGCGTCGTAACCTGGCACCCTCATCTGCAGAAAGCGCTATCACACTGTATTTCAATAAAAACAATATTCCCAGCCAGCAGGAGACGCTTGGGCTGATCGTCAGTGAAATCATTAAGGAAAATGTACAACTGAGCAGAATGACAATTTGTACAAAGCTGCTACGACGTATCGAAGAGTCTTCCTGTGAAGAAGAAAAGGCGCATTACAACGGTCTGATCGCCCTCTTCTTCGAGCGATAACGTGAAGAAATACTGTTTTTTAACTTACTAAGTTAGTTACGCTGATGGGCTATCTTTACCCTAAGCGATGACTAACCCAATGCTACAGCCCTCCGCATGTAGCAGAGTGAGATTGAAGCTATGCATAGAACCAGATTTGAACGACTCAAAGACGACCTGATTGGTGAGGCCGTTTTATCCATATTAAAAGAGAACGGGCCCATCACCTTTGCATCGCTTGCCGAGCGCCTGCGTGCAATGGCTGGCGTTGAGTCAGATGATGAACGTAAAAATGCATTAGTTGCTGCTGAAGATGAAGTACGCCAGCGCGTGACGGGCGTATCACAAGACAGAGGAAGAGTGATCGGCGACTATGACGTAGGTCGAATCCGTTCCCTCTTCAAAAAAGACACTCTTCTTTTCCCCGATAAGAAACACTAATTTGCAACGGACACGGTGACCACCATGAGCAAGGCGATGAGACAGCAGACGTATAATTTTGAAGCACTGCACGATAAAGGACTGGCCGAACATTTTCTTAACGCGGGTAAGCATCTCAGCGATGAGGCCGAAGTGTTAGGTTCTGCAATACGCTGTATTTTGCTTTGTGGTGATAACCTTTCGAACAAAGAGATTATCCTGCAGCTGATCCACGCGCTTGAAATTACACCAGAGCCTGAAGCGTGTGATGTGATCCGTAACACGCTTGAAATTGTCGTCGGATTTACCCGGGACGACATCTGATTAAAAGAGCGCGATGATCTCCACTCCTGTCTGAAAGCTGGTGGGTTGAAGAAAGAGTATTTCTACTATTACCCTCACCCACCAGCAGCATAAATCATTAGCTAAAAAGCCTCACCATGCGGTCTAATTCATCCTCTCTTACCGCGCGTGAGAGATAATATCCCTGGAAGTTTTTGACCCCAAGAGCAATCAGCTTTTCGAACTTTTCTTCACTATCTACTCCCTCTGCAACGCAATCACTTCCTGACATATCGCTGTATATTTGTATCGCTTTAATCAAATTATAATCATTGTCGTTAGCCACGAACTGCTCAACAAGATCGCGGTCCAGCTTCAGCCCGTCAAAGTGAATGTGCCGCACGGGGAACATCGTGTGATGATTCGAAAAACAGTCATCCAAAAACAATCGACAGCCGGTATTTCTCAAGCGCCGCATCGTTTCAGGGATCGCATTATCCTTCGTAACGTCAATAGTTTCTGCAAACTCAAACACCAGCTTCTCGGCCCAATGCGGCTTAAACAGCATTTCAATCGCCTTTTTGGCCATACCCGGCAGCGCATTTCCGGATGCCAGCCGCGGCGGGATATTGACCGAAAAGTAGTATTTACCGTTATATTTATTGATGCCTGACACAGCGGCATGGATCACCAGCGCGGTTATCTTCAACCAGATTTCAATATCTGAAATGTCAGACAAAAAAGCCGCGGGCTTGACGATCTTACCGTTCTGATTCCAGCGCAGCAGGATCTCAAAACCTACGCCCTTTTTATTACGATCGGTAATAATTTGATAAGCAGGAAATATTTCGCCCTTAAGAAGAGCGTTTAGGATGTCAATCTCGTGGCTGGACAACCGTTCTCGACTATTTTTTCGATCGCCGCTGCCCTCCGTTCGTAATACATGCGTATCGTTTAACCACATTCTGATGGGCTGTATTTTTCTGACGCCCTCTTTGCGATGGGTATAGACGGTCTTATCCGACAGGCCCATTTTTTCACACTGTTCTTTTACCGACATTCCGCGGTAAAAATTTAGCAACACGTCAAGCTCGCGCCGGGTTAATCCCTTTGCCACCTCTTTATAAGAACAGTCTGTATAGGCCTCGCATAATAAGCGAGAGTGATTTTCCGCCACATCAGCCGTATTTTTAAAAGCATCCGAGATATCCGAAACGCGGGCGACTCTCACCCTGGATAAGTGTTGTTTATCATGGAGAAGACTGCCCAGCGTTCGGTAAAGCCAGCTGTCGGGAATTTTTCCATACAGCGTAACCCGTCGAACCACAGGAAGAACGTTAAGAACTGAAGCCAGCTTCTTCAGGCTCTCCAGTAGAAGAGCAATATCGTCCCCAAGAAAAACACAGATTTCAGCTTCTTGATTTGAAACAATATTTTCTACGTCCCCCGAGTTCGGTTCATCATCATTAAAACGAAGGTGAGTCGCATTTATCCCGTGCTGCTGCAGAAAAAATGTGTATCCCTGGAAGGTAAAGCCACAGGCCGAGATGACAAAGTGTTGCTCATAACGTGCAGCATTTCTGTGCGAAATAGTTTGGATCATATCCTGCTCCTGGGGACACAAACACAATTCTTTGACCGAGAGAATGGCCAGAAAAAGGGCAGCAAAATAATATTGAAATGTAACAAACTTGAAATAAGCTCGTTGTGTAAAATAATTTTACAGCACCCGAATACGTTAATAAACCGTTATCAACGCAACACTCCGGAACATCTTTGGGTTAATCAACCCGCGCATCCATACGCGACGTAAATATAAGTATATTTTTAAACAACCACAGTGAATATGTCATCCACAATGGTATAATGAAAATTCCTAAAAACAGACTGGATACTTCATCTCATCGCTTATTTGATTAAGAGAAAATGCTATGGATAATCACATTTCATCCAGAGCTTTGCTGCATCGACGGGATGTCATTAAGAGCAACCCACGATTCAGCGAGGCAATAATAGAACACTACACCATTAACGACAGCATTTATAAAAAACAGCCATTGTTCTACAAAACCATGCTTCAGGAATCACGCTTCAATATCATACTTTCTATGTGTTGCTTTATTTTTGGAAATCAGGCCGAATCAGTATCAGAGATTAAGGAACTATGCTCGCGATATCATATTGCCAGCCCCAACAGCGTCATTGCAATTATCACCATATTGAGAACAACCGGTCGTATCAAGACCTGGCGCTGTAGCGAAGACCGACGAAAAACACGAATCGCCCCAACAGAAAAAGGACTCAATGAACTTAAACGCTATATGTCCGGCGCGTTCTTACCCGTCAGCATTCTCTATCCGGCGTTCAATATTAACGTCAACCTGTTAGACAGCGACGTATTACGCAACAACTTCTTTAGACGCGCGGCGGAATACCTGTTTCGGGGATTAACATTCAAAAAAGTCTTGCCTGAGGTGGGATTATTTATCGAAAAGGACGGAGGCCGAATGATTATGCTCTATTTGTACCTGCAGGCCATTAAGAATAAAACCGCGCACGGTGCCATAATCGATTACTCAGCCAGCACGCTCGCGAAAGAATTTTACGTTTCGCGTATTCACGTAAACAGAATTATCAAAACGGCGCAGGAGGCGGGTTATTTAAAAGATCGCGGAGAAGGTCGAATGTCGATTTATCCGGCATTCCTTGAGCTGGTTGAAAACTATGCTGGTTTATATTTTGCTTACGTTACGCACTACATCAACGTTGTACCGAAAGAGCGGCGCCACGCTCCTGGCGTGACGTCCACCGTATAACCCCACCGGCGTTCGGTTCCCCGAACGCCTTTTTTTATCTTTCGCGCAGCGCCTCTTTTGCTTTGTTCAACGGCTTCAGCAGATAGTCGATAATGGTTTTGCTCCCCGTTTTGATATCCACGGTGGCTATCATGCCAGGAAACACCGGGAATGCTTTGCCCTGCTTATTGGTCAGATGATTGCTGTCGGTACGGATATAGACGCGATAGTAATAAACATCCCTTTTCACCTCGTCCTGCAGGGTGTCCGGTGAAATCATCGTCACTTCCCCTTCCAGCCCGCCGTAGATGGAGTAGTCATAGGCCGTGATTTTTACCAGCGCTTTTTGGCCAGGATGAATAAAGGCGACATCGCGCGGGGAAATTTTCGCTTCTATCACCATCTGGTCATCAAGCGGTACCAGGCTCATCAGCTTTCCATTGGGTGGAATGACCCCGCCGACGGTCGTTACGTCGATATCCTTCACGATCCCCCGGACCGGCGCGTTAAACGTCAGGCGGGTCAGGGAATCCTCACGTCCCTTCATCACCGAACGCTGCGCTTCCATCTCGGCGTTGGCCTTGGCCAACTCCTCGCGGGCGCGCACGTAGTACTGGTTTTTCATCTCGGTGATCTTATTCTCAAGCTCATTTTTTTGACGCTCAAGCCGTAACACCTCCACTTTACTGGCCGCGCCCTGCGTCACCAGCGGACGGGTCAGGGAGAGTTCTCGCTGTATCAGCTCGGTGCCCTGGCGTAACCCTGCCAGCCCTTTGTCGAGACTTTCGCGACGCGACTGATAAAGCGCCGTCTCCTGTTTAACCAGTTCTACGTCGTCATCCAGCTCCGCCGGGAAGACCAGCGCGGTGTCGTTCACCTCGGCGTTCAGCCGCGCGGCCGTTGCCATCGCGGCGTTGAGTCGAGACTCACTTTCCAGCACGCTGGACTCGGTTTTCGTGCGGTCGAGCTGGGCAAGCTGCTGACCGCGCTCAACGATGTCGCCCTCGCGCACCATCAGACTGTGAATAATCCCTCCTTCAAGGGACTGGATCACCTGCTCATGTGAGGACGGGATCACCTTGCCGCTGCCGGTGGTCACTTCATCAAGATGGAACAGGCTCGCCCAGGTAATAAAGACCACCAGCAGGGCAAAGAGTGACCATGCGACCAGGGTAGCGCGCGGCAGGCGCGGCTCCTTCAGGCGGCTGTTAAAGCGGGAGAAATCATTCATGCCACGCCCTCCGTTTTCATCGTGACGGTACGCTGCGGTGCTTTCTGCGCCGCCATGCCGTGCTGGCTCAGAATGGCGTCACGCGGGCCATCCATCACCACCTTGCCGTTCTCCAGGACAATAATGCGGTCAACCAGGTCCAGAATAGGCAGACGATGCGTCGCCACCACCAGCGTTCGGCGCTTACCCAGCCACTGGTGAAGATGCTGGATAAACTGCTTCTCGCTGACTTCATCCAGCCAGGCGGTAGGCTCATCCAGCAGCAGAATGTTTGGCGACGTAATCAGCGCGCGCGCCAGCAGTAACGCCTGACGCTGACCGCCGGATAGCCCGGCGCCCCCTTCATTGATGATGTAGTTCAGCCCCATTTTCTGCTTGCGGACAAACTCCAGCGCGCCGCTGTTGACCAGCGCCTGATGAATTTCATCATCGGTGGCCAGCGGATTGCCCATCAGGATGTTGTCGCGCACCGAGCCAAAGAACAGCCGCGCCTGCTGGCTGAGCAGCTGCATATCGCGACGCACGTCAGCCGGATCCAGGTGGTTTAAGGCAATATCATCCAGAAGAATGCTGCCCTGCTGCGGCTCCTGCATCCCCGCCAGCAGGTGCAGAAACGTGCTCTTGCCCGATCCATTCCGCCCGAGCACCGCAATGCGCTCCCCGGCACGGATCTTCAGCCTGCTGATGTTCAGCACGGTGAGCTTCTCTTCTTCGTCGTAATAAAACCCGACGTTGTCCAGCTGATAATCACCGCGCAGGTGGGCTTTGTGCACTTTTTTGCCCTGCTGCGGATCGTCAATCGGGCGCTGCATCAGGTCATCGAGCCCCTTGCGCGCCACCTTTGCCGACTGCCAGCGCGACAGCACGCCTGAGATCTGCGACAGCGGCGCAATGGTCCGCGACGCCAGAATCGAGGTACCCACCAGCGCACCGGTGGTCATGTCGCCGCTGATGACGAGGTAACAGCCCACCAGCAGCACCACGGCGTAAACGATTGACTGTACTTCCTGCGTCCACGTAAGCAGCAGCCCCGTCAGCCAGCGCTGCTTCATGCCGACGCTGGCAGCCACGTCATTGGTGTTATTCCACTGGTTCTGAAAACGCTGCTCGGCGCGCATCAGCTTGATGTCTTCTAGACCCTGCACCGCTTCCACCAGCGTGGCGTTACGAATAGCGGATTCACGCATCCCTTCGCTGGAGAGTTTCCCCAGCGGGCGCTGCACCAGCAGCCCAGGGATCAGCAGCAGCGGAACGGCAAGCAGGACCACCAGCACCAGCGGGCCGCCAATCATCCACAAAATAACGACAAACAGCAGGAAGAACGGCAGATCGGAAATGGCCGCAATGGTGGTTGAAGTGATCAGCTCGCGCACCGACTCCAGCTCGCGGATCTGCGCGATAAACGAGCCGGTTGATTTCGAGCGCGCGCCGTTCTTAATCCGCAGAGCGTGGGCAAACACGCGTTCAGAGATCCGCAGATCCGCGCGTTTCCCGACCACGTCGGAAATATGCACGCGCAGCATACGCATGATGAATTCGAATACGATGGCGATCATCACGCCGCCAAACAGCACCCACAGCGTGGCTTCCGACTGCGACGGCACCACCCTGTCGTACACCTGCATGGAGAAGACCATGCCCGAGAGCGCCAGCACGTTGGCCACCAGCGCCACCAGCATAATGTCGCTGTAGCGACGCCAGTCCTTCAGCGCCAGCTGCCAGAACCAGTTTTTCTCATAGGGTTTGATGTAGTCATCGACGCGCGCGTCCGGCGTCGATTCAAGCGGGCGCAGCACCGCTACGCTTTTGAGCCGCGAGCCCAGTTCTTCGCGCGTCAGGGTCGTTTCCAGACCGCCATCGCCGCTGAACTGCAGGCTGACGTTTCCTTCAGCGTCCATGCGGTTGATCACCGCAACCTGCCCGCCGGTGAATTCCGCCAGCAGCGGCAAGCGCCACGGGTCGAGCGATACGGCCTGCGCTTCTATCCTACGCATCCCCAGCCCTAGCTGACGCGCCATCTCCTCCAGCACCAGATGGCGCGGAGACTGACTTTCATGGTTAATCGTGACCCGAACGTGCTCTGCCGAAAAATCCAGCCGATAGTGCTTTGCAATGATGAGCATGCCCTGCAGCCAGGGTTCGTACTGTGGATGTGTCTTCATAATGCTACGTCCTGTCCAGTGCGATAATTACGCACTGAAATGATACCCTTGCGAGATGATTAGAAATCGAACACTCCCTAAACGAGCCCGCAAAATAATCTTGTGAAATATAGGGTTATGGCTACTCGTGTAAAGAAACGCAAAAAGCCGCGAGGATCGCTCCCCGCGGCGTTGTTTTACGCAATTAACAGCTGGTGGTTCGCCAGCAGCGTTGCCAGATCCGTCTGCACGCCGTTCAGCGTCACCAGGGTGGTCGGCGTGAACTGGCCGCCCGTCCCGTCCAGGTCAACCTGGATTTCGGTGTTGCTGCCGTTCTGCACCACGCGGATGTAGTCGGCAATGTTGCCCGCGCTGCTGTCCAGCGTCGCCACGCCGTTCACGTAGCTCGCCGAGCCGGTGCCGGTATAGCCGCTGTCGGAAAGCAGGTCGCGCAGATCGATACGGTCCGTATCCGCCGTCCCTTCCCAGGTGCCGACGGTAAAACCGTTGACCTGGTCGCTGCCGTTACCGCCGGTGGCATCCGAGGTGTTGATCAGCTTATAGAGCAACGTATCGTGGCCGCCGCTGCCAATGTTGAAGGTGTCGTTCCCGCCGCGGCCTTCGAACTGGTTATCACCGCTGTTGCCGGTAATGACGTCGTCGAAGTCGGAGCCGTTAATCCCTTCAATATTCAGCAGGCGCGTAGTACCGAAGCCGGTGTCCTGCGCGGTTGAAAGACGCAGGTCAACGGTAATGCCGGACGTCGCATTGCGGTAATCCACCACGTCCATGCCGCCGGTATTGCTCCAGGTGTCATAGTCGGAATGGGTATTCCAGCCGCCGGAGCCGTTATAGGTATAGGTGCCATCCTCTGCGATAAAGGTGTCGTTATACCCGGTACCGGTAATGGTTCCGCTGTGGCCGCCGGTGGCCGCTTCGGCGGTGAGGACATAGCCCTCTTTGCCGTTACCCGCGTCCAGGCCGGTCCATGTGACGTTATCCGACACGCCGTTAGTGATCTTCACGATCTCCGCCGAGTAGGTTTCGTTCGGATCCAGCCCGTAGAAACTCACCAGCGCAGAGGCATCGTTCGAACCAATACCGGACTGGGCGTTGATGATCTGCGAGGCCACCAGCACGCCCGCGGCGTTGTACAGATTGACCGTATTGCCGTAGTAGGCGTTGATGCCTTCGCTATCGACAATGTGCAGATGCATCGCGGTACCGTCGGCAACCTTCGCGTTGTTTTGCACCAGTACGACCTTACCGTTCTGCTGAGACACCAGCAGGTCTTTCGAACCATCCCAGTTGTAGTCGACGGCGGCCACGCCGGTAACGTTGACCAGGCCGGACGCCAGCTGGCTTGAGGTCCAGGTCGAGCCGTAACCGTTGTTGGTGAACACGGTTGCGGTCTGCGACGTTCCGTAGGTGCTGAGCTTGATGATGTCCATCTGCCCGTCACCGTTCCAGTCTACCGCCACCGACAGATAGCCCGCCGAGGCGTTAGAGGCCTCAACCGCGCTCTTGGTCGTGGACAACTGCCCTGCACCGTTGTTGTAGTAAATCACCCCGCCATTGTTGTTGTAGCTGGAGCCCAAATAGAGATCCATATAGCCATCGCCGTTAAAGTCCGCCCACGTCATAGAGGCCGCCGTGGTGGTATTCGAGGCGTTGGCCACAAACACGTTGGTCAGGTTCTGGCCGATAGACAGCGTGCCGTTGCCGTTATTGTTGATCACGGTTAACGAGTACGCGCCGCTGCGGTTGGTGTGCTGCACAATATCCACCGTACCGTCGTTGTTCAGGTCGACGCCGGAGATCTCACGCCCGGAGTCGAACTGGCCGTAGAATCCGCCTTCCCCGCCGGTGCCGTCCGGCGTCAGCACGCCGTTGGTGTTCACCAGATAGGTAAGGGAGTCCATACCGGCATCACCGTAGGCCAGGTCAAGATAGCCATCGCCCGTTTTGTCGTAAGCAATCACGCCGCCGTACCAGATTGTGGTCCCCATCGCCAGCTGGCTGGCGGTGTAGCTGCTGCCATCGTAGGTCCACATTACCTGCGTCGAGCCGGCATAGGTGTTCTCGGTTGCGAAGATATCCTGCGTGCCGTTACGGTCGAAGTCGGCAGCGGTCTGGCTCACCGCGTAATAGCTACGCGTGTTCGTCAGGGTATTTGCCGCATACGTCGAATCATCGCTGCTGGAATAGGATTGCCCGTTGGCAATGATATTCCACAGACCGCTGCTGTTCATGCCGATGGCCATAGTCGAGTTATTTGCATTACCCGCCGTGGTCGCCCAGTCGGTATTCACTGAGGTGGTGTCAATCACCAGGCTGCCGGTCGCCGTGCCCGTAGTATTACCGTTGCCCGCGCTGCTCTTCACCTGCGCCGTGACGTCGTAGTTCGCCACGCTCAGGGCATCGCTGTCCGGGATCTGCAGATACCAGGTGTTGTGATCCGGGTCGACCACCACCGCGCCGCCGGTCTGCGAGGTGTAAGTTTTACCGTTCACCGTCACCACCAGGTACTCCCCGTTTACCAGGTCCGCTGACACCGTGCCGTTAATAATCGGCGTGGTATCCGAGGTGGTCTGGGCGGTAATCGCCGCCGTGGTGGTCGGGATGCTGGTATCAACATTCAGCACAAACCCGTCGGATTCCGTGTAGTTCCCGGCCTTATCGGTCACGCGCAGAATGTAGGTGTGATTTCCGTCGAGCAGGCCATTGTCCTGGAAGGACCAGCTTGCGCTACCGTTCATCGTCACCTGACCGAGCAGAACGCCGTCGCGGTAAAGCTGCACAATCTCACCGTCGTCCGGCGCGCGGTTAAGCGTACCGTTGATCACCGGAGAGTCGTCGTCGGTAGCAACGGCGCTGCCAAAGGTGCCCGTGCGTTCGCCTTCACCGTCGGTATAGCTGACTACCGTGCCCACCGTGGATGGTGGCGTAGTATCGACCGTCACCACCTGCGACGAGGTAGAGCCGACGTTGCCTGCCTGGTCGATGATCCGCACCTGATAGGTGTAATCGCCGTCCGCCAGGTCACGCGTATCGGTATAGCTCCAGCGCTGGTTGGTAACCGTCGTATCGATCCAGCTATTGCCACCGTCAAGGCTTATCTGCACGCGCTCGTCGCTTGCCAGCGCGCTGCCCAGCGAGCCGTTAACGGTCAGCGTGGTGTCCATGGTGATGAAGTCACTGCTGGACTGCCCGGTATCTTCGCTGATGCTGTCAATGGTGATGCCGTACTGCGGCGCCTGTGTATCAACCGTCACCGCCTGCGAGGTAGTGGCCCCAACGTTGCCCGCCTGATCCACAACCCGAACCTGGTAGCTGTGGCTACCGTCAGTCAGGGTACGCGTATCGCTGTAGCTCCACTGGGTTCCGCTTACGGTGGCGTAAACCCAGGTGGTGCCGCCGTCCATGCTCACCTGCACATACTCGCCAGAACCAAGCTGAGCCCCGAGCGTCCCGTTGAGGGTGTACGAGGTCGAACTGGTCAGGAAGTCGTTGTTATCGAAGCCAGTATCAACGGTGATGTTATCAACGGTCACCGTAATTGCCGCATCCGGGGCAACCGTATCGACGGTCACCTGCTGATGGGCGCTGGATCCCACGTTGCCCGCCGCGTCCACTACGCGAACATAGTAGTCGTAGGTCTGGTTATCCAGCGTACGGCCGTCCACGTAGTACCAGCTGTTGCCGGTAACGTTCACGTTCTGCCAGGTCACGCCGCCGTCGATGCTGATCTGGGCATATTCGCCGTCGGCCAGCGTCGCGCCGAGCGAGCCGTGCAGCGTCAGCGACGTATCGTTAGTGATAAAGTCGCTGCCGCTCAGGCCGGTATCGTCGCTGATGCTGTCGATGGCGATCGTTTTGCTGGCATCCGGCGCCACGGTATCAATGGTCACCACCTGGCTTGTGGTGGCGCTGATATTCCCGGCGTTGTCAATGACGCGCAGCTGGTAGTTATAGTCCCCGTCGGCCAGCGTGCGGCCATCCACATACGTCCAGCTCAGGCCGCTGACGCTAACGTCAGTCCATGTGGCACCGCCGTCCAGGCTAATCTGCGCGTGGTCGCCGCTGCCCAGGGCCGCGCCGAGCGTCCCCTTCAGGCTGATCTGGTTGTCGCTGGTGATAAAGTCGTTGTTGAACAGACCGGTATCCTGGGTGACGGAATCCACGGTAATGGTGGTTGCCGCCGGTGCCGTCAGGTCAATCACCACGTCCTGGCTGTCCGTTGCCCCGACGTTGCCCGCGTTATCAATGACGCGCACCTGGTACTGGTACGTCCCGTCCGTCAGGGTACGCCCATCGGTGTAGCGCCATGAAGTGCCGGTCACGGTCAGGTCAATCCAGGTTGAACCACCGTCCAGGCTGATCTGCGCCTTCTCGTTATTGCCGAGCTGTGCCGACAGCGAACCGTTCACCACCACCTGGCCATCGTTAGTGATGAAATCACTCGCGCTGAGTCCAGTATCGTTTTGCAGGGAATCAATCGTAATTCCCATTGACGGCGGCGTCAGATCCACGGTCACGTTGTGATTGTCGCTGGCGCTGTTGCCGATGGCGTTGCTCACCTGGGCGTTAATCACGTACGCACCGCCGTCTGCCAGCGCGGTCACGTCTGCGCTGCCCAGGGTGTAGCTCCAGCTGCCGTCATTCTGCACGGTCGTTGTGTACGTTTTGCCGTTGAGCGTAATGGTCACCGTCTGGCCCGCAGGCGCGTCGGTGGTACCGCTGACGACCAGCGGCGTCCCGTGCTCTGCGGCGTTGACGATATCGTCCTGCGCAAAGGTGTTAATGGTGATGGTTGGGACATCGCCGTTCAGCGTCACGTCGTGCGTTGCGCTGCCCGGATTCCCCGCCTTATCGTTCACCGTCGCGGTGATGGTGTAGTCACCGTCGGTGAGGCCGAGGAAATCACGGCCCGGCACGAAGACTGACCACGAACCGTCTGCCGCCACGGTCGCCTGATAGCTGTGCCCGTTGAAGCCGACGGTTACCGTCTGGCCCTGTTCCGCCGTGGTGGTGCCGCTGATGGTCTGGCCCGCCAGCTGCTCGGCGTTGTTGACGATATCATCATCCGCCACGGTGCCGATGGTGACGGTTGGCGCCACGGTATCAACCGTTAGGGTGTGCGTGGTCTGGCCGTTGTTACCCGCCTTATCGTTGACCGACGCATTGACCGTCAGCGCACCTTCGCTGAGAGCGGCCAGGTCTGCCGCAGGGACGTTCAGCGTCCAGGTGCCGTCGTTTGCCACGACCGCCGTGTAGGTTTTGCCGCCCAGCGTCACGGTCACGGTTTGACCCGCTTCAGCGCTGGTCGAACCCTGCACGGTCAGCGGCAGCTGTGCTTCCGCCGCGTTCAGCACGTCGTCGCCCGACAGCGTATTGACGCTGATGACCGGCGCGGTGGTGTCCACGCTGATGCTGTGCGTCGCCGAGGCGCTGTTGCCCGCGCTGTCCTGCGCGGTAACAGAGACCTGATAGCTCGCGCCGTCGGCCAGTGCGCCCACGTCTGCCGCTGGTACCGTTGTGCTCCAGGAACCGTCGCTCTGAACGGTAGCCGTGTAGGTCTTGCCGTTCAGGGTCACGGTGACCTGGGTGCCGCTGGCGAACTGCGCGCTTGAGCCGTTAATCACCAGCGAGTTACCCGCTTCTGCCGCGTTGATCACGTCATCGCCGCTGAGGGTGTTGACGGTCAGCGCAACCGATGCGGTGTTGACCACCACGTCGTGGGTCTGAGTGCTGCTGTTGCCCGCGCTGTCGGTAATTGTCGCGCTAACGGTCACGGTGCCGTCGGTCAGGGCGGAAATCACGCTGGCCGGAACGCCTACGCTCCAGTAACCGCTGGCGTCAACGGTGGTGGTGTACTGGTTCGAACCGATGGTGATGACCAGCTTATCGCCGACGCTCGCGCCGGTTGCGGTACCGCTGACGATCTGCGCCTGCCCGTGCTCAACGCTGTTGATGACGTCATCGCCCGCCACGACGTTAAAGCTAACGGTCGGCGGCGTGGTATCGAGCGTAATCGCTTTGCCCGCACTGCCAGGGTTACCCGCGGCGTCGCTCACGCTAGCCTGTACGGTGTAGCCGTTGTCCGCCAGCGCGGACAGATCGGCCGCCGGAACGTTCACGCTCCAGACGCCGCCCTGCTGAACCTGCGCGGTATAGCTATTGCCGCCGAGGGTGACGGTCACCGTCTGGCCGACTTCAGCCGTGGTGGTGCCGGAAATGGCCACGCCCGCAGCCGCTTCGCTGCCGTTAATCACGTTGTCGCCTGCAACCGTATCAATGCTCACGGCTGGCGCGGTCGCATCCACGCTGTACTCGCGGCCCGCCGAGGCGCTGTTGCCGTTCACGTTGGTCACGCTGACCTGTACGCTGGCATCGCCGTCTTTCAGACCCGCCAGATCCGCGGACGGCACGGTAGCCGTCCAGTTGCCGTCGCCATCAACCTTCGCGGTGTAAGATTTGCCGCCAAAAGTGATGGTGACGGTCTGGTTCTCCTCAACGTTCGAGGTGCTGCCTGAGAGCACCAGATCCGCGCCTTTCTCCGCCGCGTTAATCACGTCGTCGGTGGCAATCGCATCGATGCTAATAGCCACTGCTGACAGATCGACGGTCACGTCATGGCTGATAGTGATCGGGTTGCCCGCGGTGCTCTGGCCTGCAACGGTGACGGTCACCGTGCCCGCAGCCAGGGCCCCGACGTCTGCCGCCGGGATCGCCGCGCTCCAGGTGCCGTCTGCCAGGACGGAGGCCGCATAGCTCTTGCCGTTAACGGTCACGGTGAGCGTGGTGCCTGCCGCCAGCCCGTCGCTTGAGCCGGTGACGATCAGGTTCTGTCCATGCTCGATGCTGTTGATCACGTCATCGCCCGCGACGGTATCCACGCGCAGGCCCGGCAGGTTGGCGTCGATAGCGATCTCGCGCTCGCCCGCGCCGGTGTTGCCGTGGCCGTTGGTGACGGTCGCTGACACGGTCAACTCACCGTTGCCCAGCGCGGTGAGGACGGATTCCGGCACGTTGACGGACCAGGTCAGATCGCTCTGCACCGTTGCGGTGTAGGTGTTGCCGCCAATCGATACGGTGACGGTATTGCCCGCTTCCGCGTTCGCTACTTTGCCGCTGATGGTCTGGCCTGCAGCCACTTCCGCCGCGTTGATGACGTTGTCACCGGCAACGGTGTTGATGGTCACGGTTGGCAGCGCGGTGTCGACCAGCAGGTTCGCGGTGTTGCTGATGCTGTTGCCCACGCCGTTGGTTGCCGTCGCGCTCAGGGTGTAGTTCGCTTCACCCAGGCCTGCCAGATCCGCCGCCGGAACCGTCAGGCTCCAGCTGCCGTCCGCCGCCGTGGTCGCGGTGTAGTTTTTACCGTTCAGGGTCACGGTCACCACGGTGCCTTCCGCCAGGTTGGCGCTGGTGCCAGTAACGTTCAGATCCTGGCCTTTTTCCACCGCGTTCAGCACGTTATCGCCGCTGATGGCGTTAAAGCCCACGGACGGCAGCCCGGTATCAACGGTAACGCTATGGGTGCCGGATCCGGTATTGCCTGCGGCGTCGGTAACGGACGCCGTAACCGTCACGGTGCCGTCCTGCAGCGCGGAAATCACGCTCGCCGGTACGCCCACGCTCCAGTTGCCCGCCGCGTCCAGCACGGTGGTGTACGTCTGCCCGCCAATAGTGACGGTGACCTTATCGCCCGCAGCCGCGCCGGTCGCGGAGCCGCTTACGATCTGCGCCTGCGCGTGTTCGGCCACGTTAATCACGTCGTCGCCCGCCACGGTGTTAATGGTCACCGCAGGAACGGTCACGTCCACCGTCAGGTTACGATCGACAGACGCCGGGTTACCCGCTTTATCGCTGACGCTTGCGGTCACGGTGACGCTGCCGTCGCCAAGCGCGGCCAGATCCGCGGCCGGAACGTTCAGCGTCCAGCTGCCGTCTGCGCCTGTGGTCGTGGTGTAGTCCTTGCCGTTCAGGCTCACGGTGACCGTCTGCCCCGCTTCCGCGGTGCTGGTGCCGGAAACCGTCAGGTCAGACTGCGCTTCCGCGGCGTTCAGGATATCGTCAGCCGCCAGGGTATTGATGGTCACGGACGGCGCGGTTGCATCCACGCTGTACTCGCGTCCCGCCGAGGCGCTGTTGCCGTTCACGTTGGTGACGCTCACCTGCACGCTGGCGTCGCCGTCCTTCAGGCCCGCCAGGTCGGCAGACGGCACGGTGTAGGTCCAGCTGCCGTCGTCATCCACGGTGGTGGTGTAAATCTTACCGCCGATGCTCAGGGTCACGGTCTGCCCGGCCTCCACGTTGGTGGTCGCACCGGACAGCACCAGATCCGCCCCTTTCTCCGCCGCGTTGATCACGTCGTCGATAGCGATGGCGTTAATGCTGATCGCCACGCTCGCCAGATCCACGGTCACGTCGTGGCTGATGGTGATTGGGTTGCCCGCTGAACTGTCCCCGGTGACGCTTATTTTCACGGTGCCTTCCGGCCACGCGCTCACGTCGGTGGACGGAACCGCCGCGCTCCAGGTACCGTCTGCCAGAACCGTCGCGGAATAGTCTTTCCCGTTCACGGTCACGGTCAGCACGGTGCCCGTCGTCATGCCGTCGCTGGAGCCGGTCACGATCAGGTTCTGACCGTGCTCGATGCTGTTGATTACGTCGTCACCCGCGACGGTGTCCACGCGCAGGCCCGGCAGGTTGGCGTCGATAGCGATCTCGCGCTCGCCGGAGCCGGTGTTGCCGTGGCCGTTGGTCACGGTGGCGGTCACGCTCAGGCCGCCGTTGCCCAGCGCGGTCAGCACGTCAGACGGCACGTTCACCGACCAGGTCAGATCGCTCTGCACCGTTGCGGTATAGGTGTTGCCGCCGATAGTCACGGTCACGGTATTGCCCGCTTCAGCATGGGCAACGGTACCGCTCAGGGTCTGGCCCGCAGCCACTTCGGCCGCGTTGATCACGTTATCGCCCGCCACGGTGTTAATGGTGACGGTTGGCAGCGCGGTGTCGACCAGCAGGTTCGCGGTGTTGCTGATGCTGTTGCCCACGCCGTTGGTCGCCGTTGCGCTCAGGGTGTAGTTTGCTTCACCCAGCGCAGTCAGATCCGCTGCCGGAACAGTCAGGCGCCACGAGCCGTCCGCGCCGGTTGTTGCCGTGTAGTTTTTACCGTTCAGGGTCACGGTCACCACGGTGCCTTCCGCCAGGTTGGCGCTGGTGCCGCTGACGTTCAGATCCTGACCTTTTTCCACCGCGTTCAGCACGTTGTCGCCGCTGAGGGTATCGAAGCCCACGGACGGCAGACCGGTATCAACGGTAACGCTATGGGTGCCGCTGCCGGTATTGCCTGCGGCGTCGGTCACTGACGCCGTGACGGTCACGGTGCCGTCCTGCAGCGCGGAAATCACGCTCGCCGGCACGCCCACGCTCCAGTTGCCCGCCGCGTCCAGCACGGTGGTGTACGTCTGTCCGCCAATGGTAACGGTGACCTTATCGCCCGCTGCCGCGCCGGTCGCGGAGCCGCTGATAATCTGCGCCTGATTGTGTTCAGCCACGTTAATGACGTCGTCGCCCGCCACGGTATTGATGGTCACCGCAGGAACGGTCACGTCTACCGTCAGGTTGTGGTCGATGGACGCCGGGTTACCCGCCTTGTCGCTCACGCTTGCGGTCACGGTGACGCTGCCGTCGCCGAGTGCAGCCAGATCGGCGGCCGGCACGTTCAGGGTCCAGGTGCCGTCAGCACCGACCGTCGTGGTGTAGTCCTTGCCGTTCAGCGACACGGTCACCGTCTGCCCCGCTTCCGCGGTGCTGGTGCCGGAAACCGTCAGGTCAGACTGCGCTTCCGTGGCGTTCAGGATATCGTCGGCCGCCAGGGTATTGATGGTCACGGACGGCGCGGTTGCATCCACGCTGTACTCGCGGCCCGCCGACGCGCTGTTGCCGTTCACGTTGGTGACGCTCACCTGCACGCTGGCGTCGCCGTCTTTCAGGCCCGCCAGATCTGCGGACGGCACGGTGTAGGTCCAGCTGCCGTCGTCATCCACGGTGGTGGTGTAAATCTTACCGCCGATGCTCAGGGTCACGGTCTGACCGGCCTCCACGTTAGTGGTTTCCCCGGACAGCACCAGATCCGCCCCTTTCTCCGCCGCGTTGATCACGTCGTCGATAGCGATGGCGTTAATGCTGATCGCCACGCTCGCCAGATCCACAGTCACGTCGTGGCTGATGGTGATTGGGTTGCCCGCCGCGCTGTCACCGGTGACGCTTATTTTCACGGTGCCTTCCGGCCACGCGCTCACGTCTGCCGCCGGAACCGCCGCGCTCCAGGTACCGTCTGCCAGAACCGTCGCGGAATAGTCTTTCCCGTTCACGGTCACGGTCAGCACGGTGCCCGTCGTCATGCCGTCGCTGGAGCCGGTCACGATCAGGTTCTGACCGTGCTCGATGGTGTTGATTACGTCGTCACCCGCGACGGTGTCCACGCGCAGGCCCGGCAGGTTGGCGTCGATAGCGATCTCGCGCTCGCCGGAGCCGGTGTTGCCGTGGCCGTTGGTCACGGTGGCGGTCACGCTCAGGCCGCCGTTGCCCAGCGCCGTCAGCACGTCAGACGGCACGTTCACCGACCAGGTCAGATCGCTCTGCACCGTTGCGGTATAGGTGTTGCCGCCGATAGTCACGGTCACGGTATTGCCCGCTTCGGCATTCGCCACGGTGCCGCTCAGGTTCTGGCCTGCAGCCACTTCGGCCGCATTGATCACGTTGTCGCCCGCCACGGTGTTGATGGTGACGGTTGGCAGCGCGGTGTCGACCAGCAGGTTCGCGGTGTTGCTCACGCTGTTGCCCACGCCGTTGGTTGCCGTCGCATTCAGGGTGTAGTTGGCCTGGCCGAGACCGGCCAGGTCCGCTGCCGGAACCGTCAGGCTCCAGCTGCCGTCCGCCGCCGTGGTCGCGGTGTAGTTTTTGCCGTTGAGGGTCACGGTCACCACGGTGCCTTCCGCCAGGTTGGCGCTGGTGCCAGTAACGTTCAGATCCTGGCCTTTTTCCACCGCGTTCAGCACGTTATCGCCGTTGAGGGTATCGAAGCCCACGGACGGCAGCCCGGTATCAACGGTAACGTTATGGGTGCCGGAGCCGGTGTTGCCCGCCGCATCGGTCACTGACGCCGTGACGGTCACGGTTCCATCCTGCAGAGCAGAGATGACGCTCGCCGGTACGCCCACGCTCCAGTTGCCCGCCGCGTCCAGCACGGTGGTGTACGTCTGGCCGCCAATGGTGACGGTAACCTTATCACCCGCCGCCGCGCCGGTTGCGGAGCCGCTGACGATCTGCGCCTGAGAATGTTCAGCCACGTTAATCACGTCGTCGCCCGCCACGGTGTTGATGGTCACCGCAGGAACGGTCACGTCTACCGTCAGGTTGTGGTCGATGGACGCCGGGTTACCGGCCTTGTCACTGACCGATGCCGTAATGGTCACGCTACCGTCGGTTAACCCCGCGAGGTCGGCCGCCGGAACGTCCAGCGTCCAGGAGCCGTTAGCGCCTACGGTTGTGGTGTAGTCTTTGCCGTTCAGGCTCACGGTGACCGTCTGCCCCGCTTCCGCGGTGCTGGTGCCGGAAACCGTCAGGTCAGACTGCGCTTCCGCGGCGTTCAGAATATCGTCGGTCGCCAGGGTATTGATGGTCACGGACGGCGCGGTCGCATCCACGCTGTACTCGCGGCCCGCCGACGCGCTGTTGCCGTTCACGTTGGTCACGCTCACCTGTACGCTGGCGTCGCCGTCTTTCAGGCCCGCCAGGTCGGCCGCCGGGACTGTCGCCGTCCAGTTGCCGTCGACGTCCACGGTCGCAGTGTAGCTCTTACCGCCAAAGGTGATGCTGACGGTCTGGTTTTCTTCCACGTTGATGGTGGTGCCGGACAGCACCAGATCCGCGCCTTTCTCCGCCGCGTTAATCACGTCATCGCTGGCAATGGCATCGATGCTGATAGCCACGGTGGCCAGATCTACAGTCACATCGTGGCTGATAGAGACCGGGTTACCCGCCGTGCTTTGCCCTTCAACGGTCACGGTCACGGTACCTGCGGCGAGCGCGCCGACGTCCGCTGCTGGGATCGCCGCACTCCAGGTGCCGTCTGCCAGTACGGTGGCAGTATAGGTTTTACCGTTCACGGACACGGTCAGCAGGCTACCTGCCGTCAGGCCGTCGCTGGTACCGGTCACGATGAGATTCTGCCCGTGCTCAATGCTGTTGATCACGTCATCGCCCGCGACGGTATCGACGCGCAGGCCCGGCAGGTTGGCGTCAATAGTGATATCACGCTCGCCGCTGCCGCTGTTGCCCACGCCGTTGGTTACGTTCGCGGTCACGGTCAGGTCGCCGTTACCCAGCGCAGTCAGGACCGATTCAGGAACATCGACGGACCAGGACAGATCGCTCTGCACCGTTGCGGTGTAGGTGTTGCCGCCAATGATAACCGTCACGGTGTTACCCGCTTCGGCATTGACCACCGTACCCGTAATGGTCTGGCCGGTAGCCAGCTCTGACGCGTTGATCACATCGTCGCCTGCGACGGTGTTGATGATGACGCCAGGCAGGAGCGACTCCACGTTCACAATGTGCGACGCGCTGGTGCTGTTGCCTACGCTATCCGTCGCCGATGCGGTCACGGTATACAGCGCTTCGCCCAGTTCGCCCACCTGTTCAGCCGGAACGGTAGTAGTCCACTGGCCGTTGCTGTCAACGGTAGCGCTGTAGGCTTTGCCGTTTAGCATCACGGTCACGATCGCGCCCGCCGCCAGTCCAGAGGCCGTACCGGTGATAGTCAGATCCTGCGTTTTCTCGGTGCTGTTAATGACATCATCACCGGAAACGGTGTCGATGGTCAGTACAGGCGCGGTCAGGTTCACTTCCACATCATGGGTCGCGCTATTGCTGTTGCCCGCTTTATCGGTCAACGCGGCGGTAATGGTGTAATCCCCCGCGGTCAACGCGCTGACGTCAGCCGCAGGTACGCCCACGCTCCAGTTTCCGGAAGCGTCCAGGGTCGCGGTGTAAGATTTGTTGTTAATGGTCACGGTGACCACATCGCCCGCTGCCGCACCGGTCACGGAGCCGGTCACGATCAGCGCCTGCGCATGCTCTGCGCTGTTGATCACATCATCATCAGAGACGACGTTGATCGTCAGCTGCGGAATCGTGGTATCAACCAGCACATCGCGATCCGCCGAGGCCGGGTTGCCCGCCTTATCGGAGACGGTCGCCGTCACGGTGTAATTTCCATCGACAATGTTGCCCAGATCCGCCGACGGTACGGTGACGCTCCAGCTGCCGTTCGCCTGCACGGTGGTGGTATAGTCCACGCCGTTCAAGGTCACCGTAACCGTCTGGCCCGCTTCGGCGTTGCTCACGCCGGTGATGTCCAGATCCTGCTGGGCTTCGGCCGCGTTGATGATGTTGTTGTCGCTGACGATCTCAATGGAAACCGTTGGCGCGGTGGCATCGACGCTGTATTCGCGCCCTGCCGAGGCGTTGTTACCGTTCACGTTGGTCACGCTGACCTGCACGCTGGCATCACCATCTTTCAGGGTAGCTAAATCAGCAGATGGGACGGTCGCCGTCCAGTTACCGCTGGCATCTACCGTCGCGGTGTAGGACTTTCCGCCGAAGGTGATGTAAACGGTCTGATTTTCTTCCACGTTGCTGGTTGAACCCGAAAGCACCAGGTCCGCGCCTTTTTCCGCCGCGTTCAGCACGTCATCGGTGGCAATGGCATCAATGCTGATAGCCACCGTCGCCAGATCCACCGTCACATCGTGGCCGATAGAGACCGGGTTACCCGCCGTGCTTTGCCCTTCAACGGTCACGGTGACCGTGCCCGCATTGAGCGCGCTGACGTCCGCTGCCGGTACCGCTGCCGTCCAGGTTCCGTCCGCCAGAACGGTTGCTGCGTAGGTTTTACCGTTGATGGTTACGGTCAGCGCAGAGCCTGTAGCCAGCCCCTCGCTCGAGCCGGTAACGATCAGGTTTTGCCCGTGCTCGATGCTGTTGATCACATCATCGCCCGCCACGGTATCCACGCGCAGGCCCGGCAGGTTGGCATCAATGGTGATGTCACGCTCGCCCGTGCCGGTGTTGCCGTGACCGTTGGTGACGCTGGCCGATACGGTCAGATCGCCGTTGCCGAGCGCCGTTAATACGTCAGACGGAACATTTACCGACCAGCTTAAATCGTCCTGAACCGTGGCGGTATAGGTGTTGCCGCCAACGTTAATAGTGACAGTGTCACCGCTTGCCGCACCGCTAACCTTCCCGCTCAGGGTCTGGCCTGCGGCCACTTCTGCTGCGTTGATAACGTCGTCGGTAGCAATAGCATTAAGGGTGACCACCGGCAGGGAGCTGTCGACCAGCACGCTGTGGCTGGTGTTTGCGCTGTTGCCCGCGGTATCGGTCACGCCCGCCGTGACGCTGTAGCTCGCTTCGCCCAGCGCGGAGACGTTTGCCGCCGGAACGGTCACGCTCCAGCTGCCGCTGGCGTCGGTGGTCGCGGTGTAGTTAATGCCGTTCAGGGTCACCGTGACGGTGGTGCCTTCCGGCTGGTTGCTGGTACCGGTGAGCAGCAGATCCTGACCCTTCTCGGTCGCGTTGATCACGTCATCGCCCGCAAGGGTGTTGATGGCAATCACCGGCGCCGTCAGGGAGACGTCCACGTCGTGCGTCGCGGTGGTGCTGTTGCCCGCCCTGTCGGTGAGGGTGGCAGAGATAGTGTGGTCACCGTTCGCCAGCGCGCCCACGTCTGCCGCCGGAATACCCATGCTCCAGTTGCCGGATGCATCCAGCATCGCGGTGTAATCTTTGCCGTTCAGGGTCACGGTGATGACGTCACCCGCCTGCGCGCCGCTCACGCTGCCGGAGACGATCAGCGCCTGGCCGTGTTCGGCGATGTTAATGATGTCGTCGCTTGCCACGACGTTGAAGCTAATCTGCGGCACGGTGGTGTCGACCAGCACAGAAGAACCCGCGCTTGCCGGGTTGCCCGCTTTGTCGGACACGGTCGCCGTTACCGCCGCGCTGCCGTCGGTGATGCCTGCCATATCGGCTGCCGGGACGTCGAGCGTCCAGGTGCCGTCCGCCTGCACCTGCGCGGTGTACTGGTTACCGTTGAAGGTCACGGTGACCGTCTGGCCAGCCTCAGCACTTGAGGTGCCGCTCAGGGTCAGGTCCTGCGCCGCTTCAGCCGCATTCAGCATATTGTCGCTGCTGACGGTATTGATGGTGACCGTCGGCGCGGTGGTATCGACGCTGAATTCCTGCGCGGAAGAGGCAGAATTGCCGTTCACGTTGGTCACGCTGACCTGCACGCTGGCGTCGCCGTCCTTCAGGACGGCCAGATCTGCCGCCGGAACGGTGGTTGTCCAGTCGCCGTTCGCGCCCACCGTAGTGGTGTAGGTTTTACCGCCAACGGTGACGGTCACGGTCTGGCCCGCCTCAACGTTGCTGGAAGTGCCGCTCAGCACCAGGTCCTGGCCTTTTTCCGCCGCGTTAAGCACGTTGTCAGCGGTGACGCTGTTGATGCTGATTGCCACCGCGGAGAGATCCACATCGACGACGGTGCCAATGGTGACCGGGTTGCCGGAGGTATCCTGCGCGCTGGCGCTGATGTTCAGCGAGCCGTCAGCCCACTGGGACACGTCTGCCGCAGGCACGACCGCCTGCCAGGTGCCGTCCGCCAGTATCGTTGCTGCGTAGTCTTTACCGTTGATGGTCACGGTAACGGTGCTGCCCGCGGCCAGGTCGGTGCTGGTGCCGGAGACAATCAGGTTCTGCGCATGTTCAATAACGTTAATGACGTCGTCGCCCGCGACGGTATCAATACGCAGGCCCGGCAGCTGGGCGTCAATGGTGAAGTCCAGCGACGACGAGCCGGTATTGCCGTGGCCGTTGGTCACGCTGGCCGATACGGTCAGATCGCCGTTGCCGAGCGCGGTTAACTGGCTTTCGCTTAACGGCAGGCTCCAGGTGAGATCGTTCTGTACGGTAACGGTATAGGTCTGGCCGCCAAGGATAATGGTGACGGTATCGCCCGCCGCCGCGTTGGCGACCTTACCGGTCAGGGTTTGCCCCGCCGTGACCTCCGCCGCGTTAACTATGTTATCGCCAGCCAGAGTATCAACGGTGACCACCGGCAGGGAGCTGTCGACCAGCACGCTGTGGCTGGTGTTCGCGCTGTTGCCTGCGGTATCGGTCACGCTGGCCGTCACGCTGTAGCTCGCTTCGCCCAGCGCGGAGACGTTTGCCGCCGGAACGGTCACGCTCCAGCTGCCGCTGGCGTCGGTGGTCGCGGTGTAGTTGATACCGTTGAGGGTCACGGTGACGGTGGTGCCTTCCGGCTGGTTGCTGGTACCGGAGAGCAGCAGATCCTGGCCCTTCTCGGTCGCGTTAATCACGTCGTCGCCCGCCAGGGTGTTGATGTCGATAACCGGTGCGGTAAGGGAGACGTCAATGTCATGCGTTGCGGTGGTGCTGTTGCCCGCTTTATCCGTGATGGATGCGCTCAGGGTGTAGTCACCGTTCGCCAGGGCGCCAACGTCAGAGGCTGGTACGCCGATGCTCCAGCTTCCGGAGCCGTCCAGCATTGCGGTGTAATCTTTGCCGTTCAGGGTCACGGTGATGACGTCACCCGCCTGCGCGCCGCTCACGCTGCCGGAGACAATCAGCGCCTGGCCGTGCTCGGCAATATTAATGATGTCGTCGCTTGCCACGACGTTGAAGCTGATTTGCGGCACGGTGGTGTCGACCAGCACAGAAGAACCCGCGCTTGCCGGGTTGCCCGCTTTGTCGGACACGGTCGCCGTGACCGCCGCGCTGCCGTCGGTGATGCCTGCCATATCGGCCGCCGGGACGTCGAGCGTCCAGCTGCCGTCCGCCTGCACCTGCGCGGAGTACTGTTTGCCGTTGAAGGTCACGGTGACCGTCTGGCCCGCTTCGGCGGTAGAGGTGCCGCTCAGGGTCAGATCCTGCGCCGCCTCCGCCGCGTTCAGCATATTGTCATTACTGATGGTGTTGATGGTCACCGTCGGCGCGGTGGTATCGACGCTGAATTCCTGCGCCGAAGACGCCGCGTTGCCGTTCACGTTGCTGACGTTTACCTGCACGCTGGCGTCGCCGTCCTTCAGGCCGCTCAGATCGGCAGCCGGTACGGTATAGGTCCAGTCACCGTTGGCATCCACCGTGGTGGTATACGTTTTACCCGCGAAGGTGATGGTTACGGTCTGGCCCGCCTCAACGTTGGAGGAGGTGCCGGAAAGCACCAGGTCCTGGCCTTTTTCCGCCGCGTTAAGCACGTTGTCGTCGGTCACGCTGCTGATGCTGATGGCTACCGGCGCGAGATCGACATCCACGACGGTACCAATGTTCACCGGGTTGCCGGAGGTATCCTGCGCGCTAGCGCTGATGTTCAGCGACCCGTCCGCCCACTGGGACACGTCCGCCGCCGGAACAGCGGCCTGCCAGGTGCCGTCCGCCAGTACCGTTGCCGAATAGGCTTTGCCGTTGATGGTCACGGTCACGGTGCTGCCCGCCGCCAGATCGGTGCTGGTGCCGGACACAATCAGGTTCTGCGCGTGTTCAATGACGTTAATCACGTCGTCACCCGCGACGGTGTCAATGCGCAGGCCCGGCAGCTGGGCGTCGATGGTGACGTCCAGTGATGACGAGCCGGTATTGCCGTGCGCGTTGGTCACGCTTGCCGATACGGTGAGATCGCCGTTGCCGAGCGCGGTTAGCTGGCTTTGGGTTAACGGCAGGCTCCAGGTGAGATCGTCCTGTACGGTAGCGGTGTATGTCTGGCCACCAAGCGTAATGGTGACAGTGTCACCTGCCGCTGCGTTAGCGACCTTCCCGGTCAGGGTTTGCCCTGCCGCCACTTCCGCCGCGTTAACGATATTGTCGCCCGCGAGGGTGTTGATGGTGACCACCGGCAGCGAGCTGTCCACCAGCACGTCATGCGAGGCTGAGGCGCTGTTGCCCACGCCGTCGGTCACGTTCGCCGTCACGGTGTAGCGGGCCTCACCCAGCGCGCTCACCGCAGACGCAGGTACGCTAACGCTCCAGCTGCCGCTGGCGTCGGTGGTGGCCGTGTAGTTGATGCCGTTGAGGCTCACGGTGATGGTCGTGCCTTCCGGCTGGTTGCTGGTACCGGAAAGCAGCAGGTCTTCACCTTTCTCGGCGGCGTTGATCACGTCGTCCGCCGCGAGGGTATTGATGCCCACTTCCGGCGTCACGGTGTTCACCACGACGTCCAGCGCGCTGCTGCCGGTGTTGCCGGACTGGTCAGTCACGGAGACGTTAATGGTCCAGGTGCCGTCCGTCAGGCTCTGAACGACGGACGCAGGCAGGCCGAGGCTCCAGTTGCCCGCGGCGTCCACCACGGTGGTGTAATCCACGCCGTTAAGGGTGATAGTCACCCGATCGCCCGCCGCCGCGCCGGTGACGGAGCCACTCAGGATCTGCGCCTGAGAATGGGCGAGCTGGTTAACGGTGTTGGTGTCGGTAACAAATTCGTTAATGGTCACCTGCGGCACGGTGGCATCTACCAGCCCAACGCGGTCCGCGCTGCTGCTGTTGCCCGCCACGTCGCTGACGGTGGCCGTCACGGTGACGGTGCCATCGGTCAGTGCGCCAACGTCGGCGGCAGGCACGTTCAGCGTCCAGGTCCCATCGGTCTGGACGGTGGTCTGGTAAGATTTACCGTTCAGCGTTACGGTGACCGTCTGGCCCGCTTCTGCCGTTGTGCTGCCGCTGAGCACCAGATCCTGCTGCGCTTCAGCCGCGTTGATGATGTTGTCATCGGTCAGGTTATCGAGCGTAATGGACGGCGGCTGCGTATCGACGGTCACCACGCGCGAGGCGTCGGCGCTGTTGCCGTTCACGTTGGTCACGCTGACGCTCACCTGCGCGCGCCCGTCGATCAGGGTTTCCATCGCGCTGGCCGGAACGTTCAGGCTCCAGGAGCCGTCCTGCTGCACCTGCGCGGTAAAGGTCTGGTCGGCAAATTTCACCACCACGGTCTGCCCGGCTTCGACGCCCTGCGTCTGGCCGGAGAGGATTAAGTCCGCGCCTTTTTCCGCCGCGTTCAGCATGTCATCGCTCGAAACGGTATCAATGGTGACCGCCACGGCGTTCAGATCCAGTTCGATAGGGTGCTCAGCAGAGACGGTGTTGCCCCACGCATCTTGCGCGCTGACGTTCACCGTCATGTCACCCGCCGTCCAGGCCTGGAGGTCAGATGCCGGAACACCAATCTGCCAGCTGCCGTTGGCGGTTACCACGGCGGCATAATCCACGCCATTGATGGTGACGGTAATCTGCGTGCCTTCGGCCAGATGGGTACTGGAACCGGTAACGGTCAGATCCTGCTGCTGTTCGATGGCGTTGATCACATCATCGCCAGAGATCGTATTAACGCGCAGGCCAGGCAGCTCGGCGTTGATATTGATATCACGCTCGCCGTTGCCGGTATTGCCGTGCCCATTGGTGACGGAGGCGCTGAAGGTCAAATCGCCGTCGCCAAACGCCTTGAGATCCGCTGATGGGATCGTCACGCTCCAGGTCAGATCGTTACCCACTGTGGCGGTATAGCTTTTGCCGCCAACGGAGATGGAAACGGTATCGCCCGCCGCCGCGCCGGTAACGCGCCCGGAGAGGGATTGATCAACCGCCACTTCCGCGTTGTTAACCAGGTTGTCGCCAGCAAAGGTGTTAATAATCACCTGTGGTAGCACGGTATCAACCAGCAGGTTTGCCTCGGCAGAACCGCTGTTGCCCACGCTGTCCGTGCCGCTGACGCTCACGGTGTAGAGGGTATTCGCCAGATTCAGCACGTCGGAAACCGGCACCTGAACGGACCAGATACCGTTTTCAACCGTGGCCTGATAGTTAACGTTGTTCAGCGTCACGGTGACGGCGCTGCCGTTTGGCAGATTACTGGTGCCGCTCAGGCTCAGCGGCTGCATCGCCTCCTGAGCATTCAGGACGTTATCCTGGCTGATGGCGTCAATCGTGAATTCCGGCGGGTTGCCGCTCAGCGTCACGCCGTGCGTCGCGCTGCCGGTATTGCCTGCGGCGTCGGTGACGGAGACAGAAATGCTGTGGCTGCCCTCGCCCAGCCCGCCGATGACGGAGGCAGGCACGCCGACGCTCCAGCTGCCGTCTGCAAGGACGACGCCGGTGAAGGTCTGGCCGCCGACGGTCACGGTGACCACGTCACCCGCCGCCGCGCCGTTCGCCTGGCCGGAGATGATCTGCGCCTGGCCCTGCTCGCTGGTGTTCAGAATATCGTCGCCCGCGACGGTGTTGATTGTCACAACGGGCGCGGCGGTATCAACGGTGAAATCAGCGGTCGTTGATGAGCCGTTACCCGCCTTGTCGCTGACATTCACGGTCAGCGAATGGCTGCCGTCGGCTAGCGCTTGTACCTCGTTGGCTGGCAGCGTGACGGACCAGGTGCCGTCGCTGCCGACCGTGGCGGTGTGGTTTTTGCCGTTGAGCGTCACCGTCACAATCTGGCCCGCTTCCGCGTCGGTTTTACCGGTCAGGGTCAGGGTCTGGTTGTGCTCAGCGGCATTGATGATGTTGTCCTGCGCGATAGTATCGACGGTCAGGGTAGGCGCAACGGTATCAACACCTATCGTCTGGCTGCCGCTCACGGTATTGCCCGCCGCGTCTTTGCCGCTGACGTTCACCGTCCAGGTCCCGTCAGCCAGCGCCTGCGCGTCTGCGGCAGGCACCTTCACGCTCCACGCGCCGTTTGCCCCCACCTCTGCGGAATAGGTTTTGCCGTTCAGCGTGACGGTAAGCGCTGTACCCTGCGCCAGGTTTTTACTCGCGCCGGACAGCGTAAAGCCTGCGGACTGCTCGCTGGCGTTGATCGCGTTATCGCCCGCCGTGGTGGCAAGCGTTATGCCGGCATCGGCCGTTGACACAGTCACGGTAATGCTGCCCGCAGACGTGGTTTTACTGCCGTCAATCTGCACGACGGACCAGGTATGCTCTCCGTCAGCCTGGGTCGGGAGTTTTACCGTCCAGGTTCCGTCTTTACCGACCATGGCGCTGGCGATGGTGCTGCCGCTGCTGTCTTTGACCTGAATGGTCGCGCCCGGCTGGCCGGTACCGCTGAAGGTTGGGGTGTTATCATCCGTGACCTCTTTTGCACTCAGCACACCCTGCTTGTCACCCGCCTTGTCCGTCAGCAAAAATGTTGGCGTCGCGCTTTCTACTTCTTTCGTATTATCGATAACTTTTGTTTTGGTTTCGCCATCACCGCCGTTAGCCAGCAGTGCGCCAATGGCACCGCCGCCCAGGGCCGCTCCCGCAATCCAGCCCCACGGCGCATCGCTTAAGACGCTTCCCTGCTCCAGGAAAGGCTCAATGCTGCTGATGGGTGCGGCCTGCGCGGTTAATTCTGTGGCGGCAACGCCTGACGCTTCTCCGGCATCGGCAAAAGAAATATGAGTCAGTTCCTGATTATCGTTGAAGACCAGTTCTGACTGGTTGTGGGTCTCAGGATCTTCGACAAAATAGTTATTGCAGCGGATCACGCTGCCATCTTTCATATAAATGAGGAGGTCTTTACCCTGGCGAACATAACGCACCACGTCCTGAGCAGAGCCCTGAATTTCAATCACGCTCGGGGATGAAATAGAGACCGACAGGTTACCCTCGCCGGTTAATTTCGTTTTCTCCGCCGTTTTGCGAATGATGACATCAACAACTTTTACATTACTCATATTATTCTCCTTGCAGGTGCACGGATTCCTGTGGATATGTCCACCAGATGGATGTAGCTATCCCTGGGAAAAATCACCCATTATTGTCAAACTTATTTCGCGCAGAAAGGCGCGTCTTTTTTAATTCAGATCGGGTAATTTTGCGGCAACGTTTTTCTCTATCCCAATAAGCGGCATAAGATTGTCCACGGCTGAAGCGTAATTAATTGCCGAGCTCCAGCCATCATATTCAGCGATTATTTTCGCGGTGGTTGCCTGCCAGACATCCTGTTCAACGCTGAGCAAATCGTTAATGCTGCGCTTGCTCAGGGTGTATTCATTCTTGTAAACGTCACGGGCGCGCAACGCACTTTCCAGCTGCTGCCGCCCCGCCTCCATGCGCCCGCGCGCACCGGTCCAGTCAGCCTGCGCGACGGAAGCCTTTTGCAGCACATCGAACCGCGCCTGGTCAACCTGAGAAGATGCCATTGCCCGAGCACCTTCTGCCTGTCGCACGCGTGCAGAGACCGCGCCTCCCTGGTAGATTGGCGCGTCAATATTGACCTGTATCTGGTCGTCCCAGTAGGAACGGTTATCCGATTCATAGCGCGTGCGGCCGCCCTTAAGGCTTAGCGTCGGCCAGTGCTGAGACCTGGCCGTTTCGACGCCATACTGCGCCGAGCGCTCCATGTTCTGCGCCGCCATCACCGCCGGGATCAATGAATAATCAATACGGTTGACGGAATCCTGCTCCACGGCCAGATTCGCCGGCACCGGGGAGTATTTTTCCGCCTGCATGCCGGTCAGAACCGCGAGCCTTGCGCGGGCGCTGTTAAGCGATGCGGTATACTGCTCCACCGTGGCCTGCATTCCGGCAATTCGCGTGCGGGTCTGGAGCTCGTCGGATGTCGAGCTCACGCCAGCATCCGCGCGCAGCTTTGCCAGCTGCGCAACGTTGTTAAGCGCCTGGACATTCTCCCTGGCCGCCTGCAACAGATCCGTATAGCGCTTGACCTCCACGTAGCTGAGGGCCGTTTTTTCCGCCACGTCAGACAGCGTACCCATCAACTGGAAGCGATAACTATCACGCTGAGCTGAACTCTGACTAATGCTGTTGTTGGTCTTGCCAAAGTCATAAATCAGCTGCGTCAGGCTCAATCCCCAGGCAGCGGAATTCCTCAGCGATCCGCTGGAATCTGTCGTTTGGCTGTGACCCGTACTGCCGTTCAATGATATTTGCGGCATCCAACCGCTGCGCGCTTCATCTATTTGCGCCTGACCAATGCCCAACTGTGCAGCCTGATGGCTCACGGAGGGATCGCGATCGATAGCAAACAGAATACTTTCTTTTAAGGTTGTTGCGGCAACTGGCGCAAAACCCGCCTGGCTGCTATTGGCATATGCCGTATTTACCGTCATCGCAATAATTGCTACAGCGGCTGGAAATCTGAATAACATGTAGTTTTGAAATATAGTCATTTTATCCCCCTGACTCTGAGTGTTGTCGAGATACTTACCCAAAAGAGGTAGCGATAATTAGACAAATATCCTTTTCTCCGTAATTGCTAAATTTAAGGTATAAGTCCCCTATTCCCATTCCTGACGGAAGTGAGAGCTGACCAGGGTATTTTCAAAATTAGGAATTTACTTATTTTTTTAGCTCGTTCGGAGCATAACAAAATGCTTAAATTGCAACTACACCTGCAATGTTAACGAGGTGTTACATTTAAGAAAATTCATAAGGTTTCTGTACAATTGGTCAAAAATGGCCTTTCAAACGAAACAAATAAAGCCATTGTTATTTAAGTAAAATTCCTAAAAGAGATGCTGCACAATTTTGGGTTAATTTCTTAATGGGTCAAACACAAAGATTTTCAAAGTACTGTCAATTTAAGTAACCTCAGAAATGAGGGCGATATTATATTCCAGTGATATTCAAATTTTAGGAATAAACATCTATAAGCGGTCGATTTATCAGACAGAGCGATCTGTTATGTCAAACTAAACAGACATATAAGCCAAATGAATATATAAAACAGTCTATTAACATGCCCCTTAAACCTCCAGAACACTTTAATTCATTTTGATTAATGGGATTTTAATAATCACTCAACCTTACCATTAGGACTACCTCTTCATCCCTCACCGCATGAAATGTCCTGGAATGCCATCGGTGATTCCCTTTCACTGCAAATGCTGTATTATGCAACTTATTGCGACATTTTGCAGGATCTAGGCCGTGCACAAAACCGCCAGACAGAAATATGTTCTTGATATTATTAGCGAACAAGGCCAAGCCAGCATCACCGAGCTTGCAGAAAAGTTGCAGGTATCTGCTGACACTATCCGCCGCGACCTCACCGACCTTGAGAATCAGGGACTGGCTCAGAAGAACCACGGCGGCGCAATCGCCCTCAATCTTTCCGCGATGAATCGCCGGGGAAGAAACACGCTTCTGCCGGATACGAAACAGCGGCTGGGTAAACAGGTCGCAGAATACGTACCGGCCGGTTCGACGCTGTTTCTGGACGCAGGAAGTACCGTGCTGTCGGTAGCAATGTTTCTTAAAGGGCCGCTGACGGTCATCACCACCTCACTGGATATCGCCCAGCACTTCAGCGATCGGGAAGACATTGAACTGATCCTGCTCGGGGGAAAATGGGACAAGGCGCAGCGTCTGTTTGCCGGAAGCGCCACCCTCTCCCTGCTGTCGCGCTATCGTGCGGATATCGCCATTCTTGGCGCGTGCGCGATCCACGCCGAGCTTGGGCTAAGCGCCAGTAAAGAAGCCGATGCGGAGGTGAAGCGCGCAATGCTGGCGGCCAGCCATGAACGCTGGGTCGTTGCCGACCATCTGAAACTTAACCACTGCGAACCTTATCTGGTTTCCGGATTATCTGAGATACATCAGCTGTTTTTAGACAGGCCCTGGGCAGAGCTCGGGGACAGTAGCGCACTGCAGGTCACTGTTTGCGCAAAATAACGTGGAGAAGGTCATGAATAAAGGTAAAACAATTAACGTTGCGCTGATCGGATATGGCTTTGTGGGCAAGACCTTCCATGCCCCGCTGATTGAGTCCGTCGACGGGCTTACGCTGGCGGTGGTCTCTTCCCGTAATGAAGAGAAGGTGAAACGCGATCTTCCGGAGGTTCTGGTTGTCGCCACGCCGGAAGAGGCGATTCAACACCCGGATGTTGACCTGGTCGTAATTGCCTCCCCCAACGCCACCCATGCCCCGCTGGCGACCCTCGCCCTGAATTCCGGGAAGCACGTGGTGGTCGATAAACCCTTCACCCTCGACATGCAGGAAGCCCGGGATCTGATCGCCCTCGCTGAAGAAAAGCAGCTACTCCTGTCCGTCTTCCATAACCGCCGCTGGGATAGCGACTTCCTCGGCATTAAGCAGGTCATGGAGCAGGGTAAAATCGGCAAGGTTAAGCATTTTGAGTCCCACATCGACCGCTTCCGTCCGGAAGTGCGCGCACGCTGGAGAGAACAAAATGTGCCGGGCAGCGGCCTGTGGTTTGACCTGGGGCCGCATCTTATCGATCAGACCCTCCAGCTTTTTGGCCTGCCGCAGTCCGTACAGGGCAATATCGCGACGCTGCGCGCTGGCGCGGAAATTAATGACTGGGCGCACGTGGTGCTGAATTACCCGGAACATAAAGTGGTGCTGCACTGCAGCATGCTGGTTGCAGGCGGCACCTCCCGCTTTGCCGTGCACGGCGACAAAGCCAGCGTGGTGAAGGCGCGTATCGATCAGCAGGAAGTGCAGCTGCTGGCGGGCGTAATTCCCGGCAGCGAAGGCTGGGGCGAAGACAGTGACGATATGGTGCTGTTTGATGCCAACGGTGAAACCTCACGCGTTGAGACCCCGAAAGGCGATCAGCGCCAGTACTACATCGGCGTGCGCGATGCATTGACGGGCAGGATCGAGAATCCGGTTCATCCTGTTGAAGCGCTGGCGGTGATGGCGGTACTTGAAGCGGCGGTTAAATCATCGGAGAAAGGGTCAACGCAGGCGCTGGAATTAACAGCTGAAGAGCGTGCTCTGCTGGGTTAAAAAACAGGCCGGGTAGCGCTGCGCTTACCCGGCCTACGATTCAGGGCCGTTCACAGGCCCGTGCAGGCGTAGCGCCGCCGGGCCATAGGGCTGGCTACGGCCGCTTTTTCGGCATCATGCGCAGCAGCGTGTTGTCCTTCCAGAAATAGTGATGCATCAGCGCCGCCAGGGCGTGCAGGCCGATGACGAAATAGCCCAGGTTTGCCAGCGTGACGTGCCATTCTTTAAGCATATCTACCAGGTCAAAATTCCCTTCCGCCGCGTGCGGCATCACCATACCGAAGGCAAACCAGTCGTTACCCCGGTTGTACATCATCACAATGCCGATCAGCGGCAGCGCGATAAACAGCACATATACAATCAGATGGCCCAGGTGCGACATGCCGGTGATCATCGCTTTGGGTTTTGGCTGAATGGGCGGCGCCGGGAATTTGAGACGGATGAGCAGTCTTGCCACCATCAGTACCAGGATTGAGATCCCGCAGGACACATGGATCATATTAATCAGCGGGCGGTCGCTCCGCGGGAAAAAGCCTCTGAACTCCATGGCGCAATAGGCCACGATGACTAACAGAAACACCAGCCAGTGGATACCTATTTGCAGGCCTGTATATTTAGTGCGCATGTAATTTCCTGATGAATGACAAATACAGCGTCAACATAATCCGCTTTCCTTAAAAATTCATTAACTTTTCTGTATGGTTTTTCAGATACTTCCCCGCGCATGAAGCATCTTCAATTGCCGCCCCGCCCGTCATGGTCTAAGCCTGGATGAGTTCAAACTGTCGCATCGACACGTTCACCAGGAGTAAACCATGAGTAAAATTGGCATTAACGGATTTGGACGTATTGGACGCCTTGTTCTGCGTCGCCTTCTTGAAACCCAGGACAGCAACAGCGTCGTCGCCATCAACGACCTGACCTCCCCCAAAGTGCTGGCGTATTTGCTCAAGCATGATTCCAACTACGGTGGCTTTCCGTGGAGCGTGGATTTCACGGAAGATTCGCTGATCGTTGACGGAAAAACCATCTCGGTTTACGCAGAAAAAGAGGCAAAGCATATCCCGTGGAAAGCGGCTGGGGTGGATATCGTCGTCGAATGCACCGGTTTTTATACCTCGGAAGAAAAATCCCGCGCCCATCTGGATGCCGGCGCCAAAAAGGTGCTGATCTCAGCCCCGGCGGGAGAGATGAAAACCATTGTGTTCAACGTCAACGACGACACCATTGATGCCAGCGATACCATCATTTCCGTCGCCTCCTGTACGACCAACTGCCTGGCCCCTCTGGCTAAAGCCCTCCACGACGCCTTCGGCATTAAAGTTGGGACCATGACCACCATTCATGCCTATACCGGGACGCAGGCGCTGGTGGACGGTCCGCGCGGTAAAGATCTGCGCGCCTCCCGCGCCGCAGCGGAAAATATCATCCCGCACACGACCGGCGCCGCCAAAGCGATTGGCCTTGTTATCCCGGCGCTGAGCGGCAAGCTCAAAGGACACGCGCAGCGCGTGCCGGTCAAAACCGGTTCGGTGACGGAGCTGGTGGCGATTCTGGAGAAAAAGGTGACGGTAGAAGAGATCCATGCCGCGCTGAAAAAAGCCACGCAGGGGAATAAATCGTTTGGCTATACCGACGAAGAGATCGTCTCTTCGGACGTGATTGGCTCGCACTATGGCTCGGTGTTTGACGCAACCCAGACCGAAGTCAGCGAGGCGGGCGACGTGCAGCTGGTCAAAGCCGTTGCCTGGTATGACAACGAATACGGATTCGTTACGCAGCTGGTGCGTACGCTGGATAAATACGCGTCGCTGTAAAGCAAAACCCCTCTCCGCGGAGAGGGGGTTCAGTATTAGGACTGCAAATAGACCACCTGCGTTTGCAGATATTCATTCAGGCCATGCTTGCCGTCTGCCCCGCCAATACCGGATTTTCGCCAGCCCGCGTGGAAGCCCTGCATGGCTTCAAAGTTTTCGCGGTTGATGTAGGTTTCGCCAAACTTCAGCCCTTTAATCGCCTTCATGGCGACGTTCAGGTCCTGCGTATAAATTGACGACGTCAGGCCGTAGTCGCTGTCGTTTGCCATCCTCAGGGCCTCTTCCAGCGTGTCGAAGACAACCACCGGCAGAACGGGGCCAAACGTCTCTTCATGCATGATGGCCATCTCCTGGCGCACGTCCAGCAGCAGGGTTGGCGGATAGTAATAGCCTTTCCCCTCTACCGCCCTGCCGCCGAGCGCGACCGTCGCCCCTTCCTGCACCGCGCGAGCCACCTTCTGCTCCACGCGCTCCAGCGCCGCGGCGTTGATCAGCGGCCCCATGGCAATATCGGTACGCTCAGCCGGGTTGCCAAACTGCACGGCCTTCATCGCCTCGCCCAGGCGATTCACAAAGCGATCGTAAATCCCTTTCTGCACGTATACGCGCTCGGCGCAGTTACACACCTGCCCGGTATTGATCACGCGGGAATCGACAATCGCTTTGACCGCCAGCTCAAGGTTGGCGTCGTCCATCACGATGGCCGGCGCTTTGCCGCCAAGCTCAAGGCCAACCTTAGTGATATTTTTCGCCGCCGCGGCCATGATCTTCTCACCCGCGCCAACGCTGCCGGTCATGCTGACCATCGCCACTTTCGGATTACCTGCCAGCTCCTGCCCCACGGTTTCGCCGCGCCCCAGTACCAGGTTGAAGACACCTTTCGGCAGGCCGATTTCATCGACAATTTTGGCGAACGCGATGGCGTTATTCGGCGTGAACTCGCTGGGTTTGATGACGATGGTATTACCGGTCAGCAGCGCGGGCGCAAGCTTGCGGGCAATCAGGAAGAACGGGAAATTCCACGGCAGGATGCCGGTGGTAACGCCCAGCGCGCGTTTAAAGACCAGGATGTTCTCGCCGGGACGGTCGCTCTGAATAATTTCACCTTCATAGCGACGCGCCCACTCGGCCATGTAGTCGATATAGTCGGCCGTAAAGTTCACTTCCACTTCCGCCAGCTGCTGAATTTTACCGCCTTCTGCCACGATCAGGGCGCTGATTTCGCTCACGCGCTCGCGGATGCCTGCAGAAATTTTACGCAGCCAGCTTGCGCGTTCGATAGCGGGCAGCGCCTCCCAGCCGGCCTGCGCGCGCTCGGCCGCGTCTATCGCTTTACGCGCATCCTCCGCGCTGCCGTCGGGGATACGGGAGATGACCTCTTCAGTGGCCGGGTTAATCACATCAATCCAGCCGTCACCCTGCCAGGCAACAAACTGTCCATCAATATACATAGGATGTTGTACGGGTACCGTCATGACCTGCTCCTGTAATTACACTGTTTTTAACAAGTAAATGCATTGTTAAAAACTATAATTACTGGCGAGGATGCCTACTCTATCAGGCTGTTTTTGTGAGATATCTCATAAAAGAAACGGGTCAGCGGTTTTAAAAATTACAGACTGGCAACATAAGATGCCCGTTTGCGGCGAAGCCAGCGCAAACGGGCAGGCGATCACAGCAGAGAACGGCTTACCAGCGCATCGGTGAGGATCGCGTCACCGCGCAGGATATTCCACGCGTTATTCACGTCCTCAGGAATGTCCACGTGCGCGATAAAATCTTTACCCCTCGGTCCATAGCCGTTGACGTCATCGCGTAAGCGCGGGAACTCGCCCAGCACCAGCGACAGATAGCGTTCTACCGGCCAAAGCCCTTCGTTACTGCCGCAGAACTTCAGCCCGTCTTCGCTATTTTGCACAACCGGCGTGAGCCCCGGATGGCTCACCCACGTCGGCGAAGCCGCCTCATCCCGGCAGACGCGCGCAAAGGTTGCCATGGTGCGGCGCTGCATCGTCGGGTCCTGCACCACCAGCACGCGCTCTGGCCTCTGGCCGTGATGCTTCATCATTTCCCGGCTAAAGCGGGCGTTCTCGCCGCAGTTGGTTGACTGGTCTTCAACCAGAATTTTCTCGGCCGGGATTTTCCAGAATTCGCGGGCGATGTCCGCGAGGATCGCCGCCTCCGCGCGCCCCGTCGTGGGGAGCGTGTTATAGCGCGGATGTTGAGCAACCGCGGCATACAGGAAGGTGGTTGAGTGCCCAATCCCGCCGCTGATCAACAGCGGAACACCCTGTTCGGACGCGATCCGACAGGCGGCATCGATAGCAGGAATGACCGCATTCCCCGCCAGAATGACCATATCAACAGGCTGGCTGTCATGGAGTTCGTCCTGCGCCAGCCATCCTCCGACGGTGTTCACCGCATTCAGCGTGCTCTCGGGGAGAGAAGGAAAAAGTGCCAGTGTCATCGTGACCTCCTTACAGCGTTTTGATCCAGAGTATCGCATGCGTCCTGGGGAAACAGAGGATCTCTCCGAAAGCCAAACCGCTCGACACCCCCTCTTTGTCATTTTTTTGAAATAACCAGAAACATCTAAAAACAATTGGGTTGCACCTGCATTTTATGCTTTTGATTATCCCTCATTCAAAACATCGTGCCATATCGTGATGATGATAAAGCAACAGTCGCTGCTTATTTCACCGTGATCTGACCAGTAAAGCCCCCTTCTGGCTTGCCAAATAAAACATCCCACCCTAAGTTGCTTAACAATTTAATAACCTTTTTATCACTAAAGGTTGCACCTGAAGCGCGCCAGGTGACACCTTTCATATCATCTACGTGGCGGGGTTTTGGGTCATGACACAACATGAAAGCACAACGACGGTCTTACGAAAAAACAAAAAGGTTCTCATCGCCAGCCTCACCGGCAGCGCTATTGAATGGTTTGACTATTTTCTCTACGGCACGGCGGCGGCGCTGGTTTTTAATAAGATATTCTTCCCGATGGTTGATCCGGTTATTGGGCTGATCCTTTCCTATCTCTCTTTCTCATTAACGTTCTTCATCCGCCCTATTGGCGGCGTCCTCTTCGCCCATATCGGGGACCGCATCGGGCGTAAGAAAACGCTGGTGCTAACCCTGTCGCTAATGGGAGGTGCAACCGTGATGATTGGCCTGCTTCCCACTTACGACATGATTGGCATGTGGGCACCGGCGCTGCTGATCCTGATGCGTATCATTCAGGGAATGGGCATTGGCGGTGAATGGGGAGGTGCCCTGCTGCTTGCCTATGAGTACGCGCCCGAGAAGCGCAAAGGCTTCTTCGGCAGTATTCCGCAGGCCGGTGTGACTATCGGAATGCTGATGGCGACCTTTATCGTGTCGCTGATGACGCTGTTCAGCGAGGAGGATTTCCTCTCCTGGGGATGGCGTATTCCCTTTCTGCTGAGTTCCGTACTGGTGCTCATTGGCCTGTGGATCCGTAAAGACATCGACGAAACGCCTGACTTCAAGAAAGTGAAAGCGTCGGGCCGGGTTGCGAAAGCGCCGCTGCGCGATACCCTGAAACACCACTGGCGCGAAGTGCTGATTGCCGCCGGGCTGAAGGTGGTTGAAACCGCGCCGTTTTATATTTTCTCGACTTTTGTGGTCAGCTACGCCACAACCACGCTCACCTATCAGAAGTCTCAGGCGCTGGAGGCCGTGACGCTGGGTGCCCTGGTCGCGACCATCATGATCCCACTCATGGGATTCCTCTCCGATAGGGTTGGCCGCCAGCGCATGTACGCCGTCAGCGTGTTTATTCTGGGCCTGTTCATCGTGCCGTGGTTTATGCTGCTCAATACCGGCACCACGTGGGGCATTGTCCTCGCCACGGTTATCGCCTTTGGCGTGCTGTGGGCGCCCGTCACGGCAGTGCTCGGCACCCTGTGCTCAGAAATATTCAGCGCTAACGTTCGCTACACGGGTATCACTCTGGGCTATCAGCTTGGGGCCGCGCTGGCAGGCGGTACCGCACCGCTTATCGCAACGGGTTTACTGGCGAAATACGATGGCGACTGGGTGCCGGTGGCGTGGTATCTGGCGGTAACGGTAATTATCTCACTGATCGCTATTTACTGTGCCAGCCGCGTGAAGCGTGGTTCGGTGATTCAGGCCCAGCCTGACGAAGCATGAGCCCCCGGCGGCCCGTTTCGGGCCGCTCTTTTTCCTTATCCGTTCCCTAAACATTTGCGTAACATGCGATAATCATATTCACTTGAATTATGATTTGCGTCAGACGTAGAATCATTAGCCCGCTCACTATTCAACTTTTTCTAAGGTAAACGACGTTATGCGCCTGCCCCAACGCGACCCGTATGCTCCTCGCGAGTGGCAGCCACATGAGAAACCCGCCCTGCTGGGTTCACCCTCCACCCCGGAACATCCCACGCCAAAGCGAATTGCCTACGGCATCGTTGGCCTGCTGGTGTGCCTGACCGGGGCGCTGGGTAACGCGGTCGTGACCGCTAATCTGCAAAACTTACAGGGCACCTTCGGGGCCTGGTCGACAGAGATCGCCTGGCTGCCCGCCGTCTATGTGATGACCAACGTCTCCATCAACCTGCTGCTGGTGAAATTTCGTCAGCAGTACGGTCTGCGGGCGTTTACGGAAGGGTTCCTGGTGCTCTACGTGCTGGTCACCTTTTTTCACCTGTTCGTGAACGATCTCAGCTCTGCGCTGATGGTCCGCGCCGCGCACGGCATGGTCGCGGCCGCGCTCAGTTCGCTCGGTATCTATTATCAAATTCAGGCCTGGCCCGCGAAGCACCGGCTCAAGGCGCTGACGATTGGGATTACCGGATCGTCGCTGGCGATCCCTATGGCACGGCTGTTCTCCACCGAACTGCTCCAGCTTGACGAGTGGCGCGGGCTCTACTTCTTCGAGCTGGGGCTGGCCCTGATATCGCTGGCCTGCGTGATGGTGCTCAAGCTGCCGCCGGGCGACCGCCGTAAGGTTTTCGAGAAGAAAGACTTCATCACCTTCTTTCTGCTGGCACCCGGTATGGCGCTACTGTGCGCGGTACTCTCCCTGGGCCGCCTGTACTGGTGGTTTGAAGCGCCGTGGATTGGCTGGTCGCTGGCGCTATCGCTGGTCCTGATCGTCTCCGCGATTATGTTTGAACATAACCGCAGCAATCCTCTGCTCAACACCCGCTGGCTGTCGAGCGGCAGTATCGTGCGCCTGGGGTTAATCATGCTGTTGATCCGCATCGTGCTGGCGGAACAGAACACCGGGGTCATCGGCTGGCTACAGTACGTCGGCCTGCAAAATGAGCAGATGACGCACCTGGCGTGGTCTATCTTTGCCGGGATTGTCTGCGGGATTGTCACCAGCTGTTTGACGATCAAGCCCACCAGACTCGCCTGGCCCATCATTACCTCGCTGGCGCTGATGATCGTGGCCTCATTGCTCGACAGCCGGTCGACCAACCTGACCCGTCCGGACCAGCTGATGCTGAGCCAGTTCCTGCTGGGCTTCGGCAGCGCCTTTTTCCTTGCCCCGGCAATGCTGGCCGCCATCGGCGGCGTCATCGCCGAGCCGCGCAACCTGGTGAGCTTCTCGGTGATGTTTGGCATGAGTCAGAACATCGGTGGCCTGCTCGGTTCCGCAATCCTCGGTACCTTTCAGACCTGGCGCGAGAAGTACCACTCCAGCCTGCTGGCTGACCAGCTCACTACGCTAAACCCGCTGGTGAACGAGCGCATTCAGGCCTATACCCAGATGTACCAAAGCCTGATCGGGGACAGCGCCCTGCTGGGCACGCAGGCCATCACCCAGCTGCAAACGGTCACGACCCTTGAGGCAAACATTCTGGCTTACAACGATACTTACCTTCTGACGGCGAGCATCGCTGCCGCCACGCTGGTCTGGATTTTATGGCGCCTGTTGCGCCTGCGCATAACGGCCCGTATGGCCCTGAAGAACGCCACGGGTAACAAATAATGGAAATATTTCTGGAGATTGTATGAGTCAGCAGGATGCCGCAAAAGAGCAGGCCAACACCCGCAAGAATGTGCGTATTGTTTCGGTTTTCACCGCCGCGGCGATCGGTATTGTCGGGGTGCTGGTGATCCTCTACGCCTGGCAGCTGCCGCCGTTCACCCGCCACGCGCAGTTTACGGATAACGCCTACGTCCGCGGCCAGACCACGTTTATCAGCCCGCAGGTGAACGGGTACATCACTGAGGTGAATGTTCAGGATTTCGTTCACGTCAAAAAAGGGGATGTGCTGCTGCAGATTGACGACCGTATCTATCGCCAGCGCGTCCACCAGGCCGAGGCGCAGCTGGCGATGAAGATTGCCGCGCTCAACAACAACCTGCAGCAGCGTAAGAGCGCCGAAGCGACGATCGCGAAAAACGAGGCGGTGCTGAAAAACGCCCGCGCGCAGAGCCTGAAAACCCAGGCGGATTTAAAGCGCGTGAAGGATCTGACGGCAGACGGTTCCCTTTCCATTCGCGAGCGCGACGCGGCGCTGGCGAGTGCCGCTCAGGGCAGCGCCGACATCGACCAGGCCAAAGCGTCGCTTGAGATGTCTCGCCAGGATCTGCAGACCGTTATCGTCAACCGCGGGTCGCTGGAGGCGGACGTCGACAACGCCAAAGCCGCGCTGGAGCTGGCGCAGATCGACCTGCAAAATACCCGCATTATCGCCCCGCGTGACGGCCAGCTCGGGCAGATTGCCGTGCGCCTTGGGGCCTACGTTTCCGCCGGAACGCACCTCACCACGCTGGTGCCGCCGCAGCACTGGGTGATTGCCAATATTAAAGAGACGCAGCTGGCGAACCTGCGCGTCGGACAGCCGGTGAAATTCACCGTCGATGCGTTAAACGATAAAGCCTATCAGGGCCGCGTGGAGAGCATCTCTCCCGCAACGGGCGTGGAGTTCAGCGCAATCACGCCGGATAACGCCACCGGCAACTTCGTTAAAATTGCCCAGCGCATTCCGGTGCGCATTGAAATACTCGGCAAACCGGAAGAATACACGCTGCTGCGCCCGGGCATGTCTGTACAGGTGACGATTGACACGCGGGAGGAGAAGCAATGACGCTGCGCCCGCTCGCCAGCCTGATGATGGCGGTCATACTGGCAGGGTGCCAGTCGGTCGATGTCAAACCCGCTCAACCGTCCCTGCACATCCCGAACCAATGGCGTGCCGATGCAGGCCCCGCCAGCCCTGTAGAACAGATCTGGTGGCGAAACTTCCACGACAGCCATCTGAACCGCTATGTGGACCAGGCGCTTAAAAACAACAGCGATGTGCTGATTGCCCGCGAGCGGATCGATGAATATCAGGCGCGGGTCTACGCTGCAGACGGCAGCCTCTTTCCCTCGCTGGATGCCGGAGTCTCCGGTACGCGGGCCCGCGCGCAATCTGCCGCTACGGGGCTCCCTGTCTACAGCACGCTGTACAAAGGCAGCCTGACCGCAAGCTATGATGTCGATATCTGGGGCGTGAACCGCAGCACCGCTGCGGCTGCCGAGGCGTCGCTGGCGGCGCAGAAAGCCGCAGCCGCGGCGGCGGATTTGACGGTTGCCTCTTCGGTGGCCTCCGGGTACGTCACCCTGCTCTCGCTGGATGAACAGCTGCGCGTGACTCAATCTACCCTGACGTCCCGCGAAGCGGCGTTTAACCTTGCCAAACGGCAGTTTGAGACGGGCTACAGTTCGCGGCTGGAGCTGATGCAGTCCGACTCGGAGCTGCGCTCTACGCGGGCGCAGGTTCCGGTACTCCAGCATCAGATTGCTCAGCAGGAAAACGCGCTGAGCCTGCTGCTGGGTAATAACCCAGGCGACGTTGCGCGCGGTGAAAGCTTCGACGCGCTAACGCCGCTGAAGCTCCCCTCGCAGCTGCCTTCGACGCTGCTTAATCGCCGTCCGGACGTCGTTCAGGCCGAGCGCCAGCTGGTTGCGGCAGACGCCTCGCTTGCCGCGTCGCGCGCCAGCCTTCTGCCGTCGATCAACCTGACGGCGACCGGATCGCTGCAGGATCGTACCCTGTCAGGCCTGCTGGACAACCCGCTCCAGCTCTGGAGCGTGGGCGGAAGCATTCTTGCCCCGCTGTTGAACCGACAGGCGCTGAATGCGCAGGTGGATGTTTCACAGTCCCAGCGCAATCAGGCGCTGTACGCCTACGAAAAAACCGTACGCAATGCCTTTTCAGAAGTGAATAACAGCCTTGATGCCATTACGCGCTATCAGGAACAGCTTACCGAACTGCTGGCTCAGCAGGACGTTTCCCGGGAGACGCTGCGCATTGCGCAAAACCGCTACAACAACGGGTATTCATCCTATCTGGACGTGCTCGACGCTCAGCGTACGCTGTACTCGGTGCAGACCAGCGTGGTACAGGTAAAAAATAACCTGCTGCTGGCGCAAATTGATTTGTATAAAGCGCTGGGGGGCGGCTGGGTCAGTGCCTGAAAACCTGCCCGGTGGCGCTTCGCTTACCGGTCCTACGGGCTGGGTGTTCTCCCTCTCCCTGTGGGAGAGGGTTGGGGTGAGGGCATCAGGCCGCAGTGCAGCGCCACCGGGCAAGGGTTTTAACCGGAAATCTGCTCCATCGCCTGCAGGATACGCTTATCCGAAATCGGATACGGCGTGCCGAGCTGCTGGGCAAAGAAGCTGACGCGCAGCTCCTCGATCATCCAGCGGATCTCCTGCACGTCTTCATCCTCGCGACGCGCTGGCGGCAGCTTGTTCAGCCACTGCTGCCACGCCTGCTGTACGCTTTCAACTTTCAGCATCTGCACGCGGTCACGATGCGGGTCGATGGCCATTTTCTCCAGACGTTTTTCAATCGCCTGAAGGTAGCGCAGCGTATCGCCCAGACGCTTAAAGCCGTTGCCGGTGACAAAGCCGCGATAGACCAGCCCCGCCATCTGCGCCTTCACGTCCGAGAGCCCCAGCGCCATGGTCATATCCACGCGGCCTTTCAGGCGCTTGTTGATATTGAAAACGGCGGTCAGGATCTGCTCGACCTGTTTAGCAATCTCCACCACGGCGTCATTCAGCTCCGCGCGCACCTTGTCGTGCAGCTTCGCAAAGGCCTCTTCCGTCCAGACCGGCCCCCCCGCCTCGTGGATTAACTTATCCACGCCGCAGGAGATGCAGTCATCAATCAGGTCAAGCACCTTGCCGTATGGGTTAAAGTACAGCCCCAGTTTGGCTTTGTTCGGCAGCTTCTCGTGCAGATACTTAATCGGCGACGGGATGTTGAGCAGCAGCAGGCGACGCAGCCCGCGCCACATCATCTGCTGCTGCTCCAGCGGATTATCAAAGAGCCTAATCGCCACGCTGTCGCGCTCATCGACCAGCGCAGGCCAGGCTTTCACCTTATAGTTCCCGCGCTTCTGCTCGTAGCTTTCCGGAAGCTGACCAAAGCTCCAGATGTGCAGCCCGCTCTGCTCGATACCGTCGTCCGCCACGGCGGAGAGCGTCTCCTGAACCTTGCCTTTCAGGGCCTCTTTCAGCTCGGTCAGCGAACGGCCTTCCTGCAGCTTTTTGTTTTTGTCGTCCACCACGCGGAAGCTGATTTTCAGGTGATCGGGCACCTGATCCCAGTTCCAGTCTTCGCGGTCGATGGTGGTGCCGGTCATGCGGCGGAACTCACGTTCAAGCGCGTCCAGCAGCGGCAGCTCCAGCGGCGTGACGCGGCCTAAAAACGCTTCCGCGTAGTTTGGCGCAGGCACAAAGTTGCGGCGCACCGGCTTAGGCAGGGATTTGATCAGCGCAATCACCAGCTCGCGGCGCAGGCCGGGAATTTGCCACTCAAAGCCGCTCTCTTCTACCTGGTTCAGCAGCGGCAGCGGGATGTGAACGGTTACGCCGTCGGCGTCCGTACCCGGCTCAAACTGATAGGTCAGCCGCAGCTTGAGGTTGCCCTGATGCCAGAAGTTCGGGTAGTCGAGCTTGCTGACCGACTCCGCCCCTTCCTTAATCAGCATGCTCTTTTCGAAGTTGAGCAGGTCAGGCGTCTCTTTGCCGGCTTTCTTCCACCAGCTGTCAAAATGGCGAGCGGAAATGACCTCGTGGCTGATGCGCTGATCGTAAAACTCAAACAGCGCCTCGTCGTCCACCAGAATGTCGCGGCGGCGGGATTTATGCTCAAGCTCTTCCACTTCGGCGCGCAGCTTCAGGTTTTCGCGGAAGAACGCATGCCGCGTCTGCCAGTCTCCCTCCACCAGCGCGTGCCGGATAAACAGCTCGCGGCTGAGTGCCGGATCGATCTGGCTGTAGTTGACCTTACGCGCGGCGACCACCGGCAGGCCGTAAACGGTCACCTTCTCGGTCGCCATCACCGCGCCCTGCGCGCGCTCCCAGTGCGGTTCGCTGTACGAGCGCTTGAGCAGGTGCTGGGCCACTGGTTCAACCCATTCCGGATCGATGCGCGCGGCAATCCGCCCCCACAGGCGGCTGGTCTCTACCAGCTCGGCAACCATGGTCCACTTCGGCGGCTTCTTGAACAGGCCAGAACCGGGGAAGATAGAGAAACGGGCGTTGCGCGCGCCGGTATACTCCTGCTTTTCGGCGTCCTTCATCCCAATGTGGGACAGCAGGCCGGTCAGCAGCGCGATATGAATTTCGCGGTACTCCGCCGGCTCGCTGTTGACCGGGATCCCCAGCTCTTTCACCACCTGGCGCAGCTGGGTGTAGATGTCCTGCCATTCGCGCACGCGCAGATAGTTGAGGAATTCGACGCGGCACTGGCGGCGGAACTGGTTCGAGGAGAGCGCTTTCTGCTGCTCGCCGAGGTAGTTCCACAGGTTCACGAAGGCGAGGAAATCGGACTCTTTGTCGTGGAACCTGCGGTGTTTTTCGTCAGACGCCTGCTGTTTGTCCATCGGACGCTCGCGCGGGTCCTGAATGGAGAGCGCCGAGGTGATGATCATCGCCTCGCGCACGCAGCCGTGCTTCTGCGCCTCCAGCACCATACGCGCCAGACGCGGGTCAACGGGCAGCTGGCTGAGCTGGCGGCCCAGCGGCGTCAGCTTATAGACCGTCGCCTGCTCGTCGGTGGTAATGGCGCCGAGCTCTTCCAGCAGGCGTACGCCGTCCTGAATGTTGCGTTTGTCCGGCGCTTCGACGAACGGAAACGCCGCGATGTCGCCTAGCCCCAGCGCGGTCATCTGCAGAATAACGGACGCCAGGTTGGTACGCAGAATTTCCGGGTCGGTAAATTCCGGACGCGACAGGAAATCGTCTTCCGAATAAAGACGAATACAGATCCCTTCGGACACGCGGCCGCAGCGGCCCTTACGCTGGTTGGCGGAGGCCTGAGATACTGGCTCAATCGGCAGGCGCTGGACCTTGGTGCGGTAGCTGTAGCGGCTGATGCGCGCCGTGCCCGGGTCGATAACGTATTTAATGCCCGGTACGGTCAGCGAGGTTTCCGCCACGTTAGTCGCGAGCACGATGCGCCGCCCGCTGTGCGCCTGGAACACGCGGTTCTGTTCGCTGTTAGACAGGCGGGCATAAAGCGGCAGAATCTCGGTGTGGCGCAGGTCGCGCTTGCTGAGCGCATCGGCGGTGTCGCGAATTTCGCGCTCGCCGCTCATGAAGATCAGGATGTCGCCCGCGCTTTCGTTACCCAGCTCGTCAACGGCGTCGAAGATGGCCTGCAGCTGGTCGCGCTCGGTATCATCCGCCTCTTCCACGATCGGGCGATAGCGCACCTCGACCGGATAGGTGCGGCCAGAGACCTCAATAATTGGCGCATTGTTGAAATGCTTCGAGAAGCGCTCAGGGTCGATGGTTGCGGAGGTGATGATGATTTTCAGATCCGGACGACGCGGCAGCAGCTCTTTCAGGTAGCCGAGCAGGAAATCGATGTTCAGGCTGCGCTCGTGGGCTTCATCGATGATGATGGTGTCGTACTGCATCAGCAGGCGATCCTGCTGGATTTCCGCCAGCAGAATACCGTCGGTCATCAGCTTCACCATGGTGTTATCGCTGACGTGGTCGCTGAAGCGGACCTTGTATCCGATGCAGCCCCCCGGCTCCGTCTGCAGCTCTTCGGCAATACGGTTCGCCACGGTGCGCGCGGCCAGTCGACGCGGCTGGGTGTGGCCAATCAGACCTTTCACCCCGCGCCCCAGCTCCATGCAGATTTTAGGAAGCTGCGTCGTTTTTCCTGACCCCGTTTCACCTGCGACAATCACCACCTGGTGATCGCGGACGGCCTCAAGGATGTCCTGTTTTTTCTGGCTGACGGGCAGGTTTTCCGGATAGGTAATAGCCGGACGCGCGGCTTCGCGCAGCACAACTCTCCCTGCGGCCTGTTCTATCTCTTTCGCCATCTCCTGGTAAATGGCCTGTTGTGCATCAGGATTTTTAACCTTCTTCACCCCGTGCAGGCGGCGCGCAAAGCGCTGTTTATCGCGCAGCATCAGCGTATCAAGCTGCTGCAGAAGCATCGGGAAGGTTAATTTTTGTTGTTCTGTCATAGCGTTAACGGGCAGTGCACTGCCGGATAAATTCTCTTTTTAATGATTGATATAGAGTACCACATCAGCGCTTTTAGCGCCTTATTCAAAAATTTCGAACATAGGCTTCGATATATTGCGCTATCCCTGCGACAGGATTGTGAATAGAGTGTCAACAAGCAACGGGGCAACCCCCTTCAATCAAATGCAAAACAGGAATCACCCATGAGCAAAGTATTAGTATTAAAATCCAGTATTCTGGCAGGGTACTCTCAGTCTGGTCAGCTGTCTGATTATTTCGTTGAGCAGTGGCGTGAACAGCATCCAGCGGACGAAATCACCGTGCGTGACCTGGCTGCAAACCCAATTCCTGTGCTGGACGGCGAGCTGGTTGGCGCGCTGCGTCCGAGCGATGCTCCACTGACTCCACGTCAGCAGGAAGCCCTGGCGCTGTCCGACGAGCTGATTGCTGAACTGCAGGCGCACGACGTTATCGTGATCAACGCCCCAATGTACAACTTCAACATCCCTACCCAGCTGAAGAACTACTTTGACCTGGTAGCCCGCGCGGGCGTGACCTTCCGTTACACCGAGAAAGGCCCTGAAGGTCTGGTGACGGGCAAACGTGCGGTGGTATTGACCAGCCGCGGCGGCATTCACAAAGATACCGCAACTGACCTGGTAACGCCGTATCTGTCCGTCTTCCTGGGCTTCATCGGCATCACCGACGTGAACTTCGTGTTCGCGGAAGGTATCGCTTACGGTCCGGAAGTGGCGACCAAAGCCCAGTCCGATGCGAAAGCCGCGATCGACGGTTTTGTAGCAGCCTAAGATGTCACCCTCCTGCCGCCCGGCGGGAGGGTTTTTCTTTTCCCCCGCATTTCGTTATTATCCGCTCCCACTCTCCAGCCGGGCGGCCTGATGTCTGCAATCGTCGATAACTTTATTGCCCCACCTTGTCTCGATGAGATTGAAATTCTCTGGCAGGACGAGCATCTGCTGCTGATCGATAAACCCTCCGGCCTGCTCAGCCTGTCGGGCAAAAACCCGCAAAACCTCGATTCCGTTCATTACCGTCTGGTGCAAAACTTCCCGGGCTGCACGCTGGTGCATCGTCTGGATTTCGGCACATCCGGCATTATGGTGATTGCGCTTAATAAAGCGATAAACGCCGCGCTTTGCCACCAGTTTAGCCAGCGCGCCGTGAATAAGGCCTATAGCGCACTGCTGTGCGGACACGTTAAGGACGACGAAGGCGTTATTGATGCGCCGATTGCCAAAGACCCGGCGCTGTTCCCGCTGATGTCGATTTGCGCCATTACGGGCAAACCGGCGCGATCCCGCTACCGGGTGATTGAACGTTTTTATCAGGCGACGGGCTTACCGCTGACGCGGGTTGCGCTCACGCCGGAGACGGGGCGAACCCACCAGCTGCGCATTCACTGCCAGCAGTTGGGTCACCCTATATTGGGCTGCGATTTATATGGCGGTCTTGAATGGCCTGGCGCCGGGGAGGCGCCGCGGCTGATGCTGCACGCCAGCGGGCTGGATTTTGTGCATCCGGTAAGCGGCGAGGCGATTAACGCCCGTCACGCTGCACCGTTTTAAAGGGTGTTTACCACATCAAATCGTCAGGGATTTTGAAGTCCGCGTACGGATCGTCTTCATCCTGCTCTTCCTGGCTTAGCGCGCTGTTTAACACAATGCTGTCGGCATCGCGCTGGGCAATTTTATCCGCCACCACCGCCGGAATGATCGCGTAGTCGCAGTCGCCGTTAGCATTGAGCACCAGGCGCGCAATCGCCAGACGGCCATTGATCAGCTGGGCCTGGGTTTGCTTGTCGACGTCGATCTTTTTAATCAGATTGCCGTCAGTGAAGTTAAAGGTGATGTTGCCTCTTGAAACGGTAATGCGGTTCATTTCAATCAGCTGCTTGACCTGGGCTTTAAACTCTTTCGCCAGTACGGCCTGCTTCTGCTGCTCGCTCAGCAGCTTGTCGCGCTCGATCTGCGCCTTCTTGTTCTCTTCGACCGCTTCACGGGCCTCACGCGCCTGAACGCGTGATTTCTTTGCCGTGCGCTGCACTTTTGCCACTTTCTTGCTGCTGACTAAGCCCGCTTTCAGCATCTGCTCTTGTAAGGTGAGTTTTGTCATGATTGTTTCTAAACCGGTTGGAAATTTTGGGGATTATAGCGGGAATTGTGGAGGGTGTGCCAGAGAAGTAGGCATGGCGTTTTGTTACCTGAGTCTGGTTTATTATTCATACAGCCTTTACTAACGTTAACACCTGAATAGTGGTTAAAAATTGTCAGGTCATTTTCTTAAAAAAAAAGAGCAGTTCATAAACATGATGTTGATTGAATATCTGTGTTCAATTCAAGCGTAGGCTGCCTTTCTCTTATTAAAATGATATGGAGAAAATATGGCCTTAAAAGGAACAATGATGCTTAACGGTGCTGTTAAAGGGTCGGGTCCAATTCCTCTTGGTAAATATTGGATTGTTGACAGAGGGACTGGAGGTTTCTTTTCAGGGTTTAAGGCTAAGGTTCAGGATCAGTGGAACAAGGTGACATCTGGTGTGGAATTTGGCCGTGATGATTGGTTTGCATTATACAAGGATGACTGGGGAATTGACGATGGTACCTGGATTGAAAACGTATACCGCGGATTGTTTCGGCTGCATCCGGGTACGGTATCTGAAGGATGTATAACAATTGCCCATAATTCTGATTATGCATTGATACGTAATGCTTTAATAAGTACGGAACGCATTCAGGTTCCCTGTATGCGTTCACTAATGGCACGCGGCTGGGTTGAGGTGAATGAAAGTGGCTATACCAACTCTTGCCCGTAAATGGAGCATCAGACTATTCAAAACACTCTGGTTTCTACTTATTAGCCTGATGGTAGGTCGCACGCTAGGGTCTGCTGAAATCTATCTTGATCATGACTTCGTCTCATCTATATGTGGTTTTATTTATGGCGATGTGAATGCTGAAACAATATATGAAACATATACCAATATCGATATTTTAATCGTATTGTTCCTCGCAACGGTTATTTATCGATTAACAACACTACTACTCAATAAAATAAGGATATAAACAATGCCAATCCCTCCCTACATGTGGCTAAAAGACGACGGTGGCGCATATATTAAAGGTTCCGTAGATGTTCAGGACCGTGAAGGTAGTATTGAGATCATAGGGCTGAGCCATGGCCTTAACCTTCCGGTAGACAGCGCTAACGGCAAGATCACCGGCACACGTCAACACTCATCCATGCGGATTGAAAAGGAAGTTGATAGCTCCACGCCCTATCTCTACAAAGCAGCTTCTACCGGCCAGGCGCTTAAGAGCGCAGAAATTAAGTTCTATCATATTAATGATGCCGGACAGGAAGTCTGTTATTACAACGTATTAATGGAAAACGTAAAGGTTACTGGTGTTAACTGCAGCGTGCCGAACGTGAAAATCGCTGCCAACGAAAAAATGAACCATGTTGAAAGCGTAAGCCTGCAGTACGAAAAAATTACTTGGCGCATCGTCGACGGAAACATCATGCATAGTGACGCATGGAATGAACGTCCTACAGCATAACGCTTAGGGGCAAGATGCCCCTTACCCTTTCACTTCCCACGCCAACCTGTGCGCAACACTGTTCATGAACTTCCCTCATGTTGCAGTGAAATTAAGTCACTTCCCCTCAGCCACGGGCTAAGGCATAAATTATGCATTGATAACTTCCTGGCAACATGAACTTAGGATGCATAACCACCATGAGTAAAGCTTTTACATTTACGCTTAAGCGCAGTTGCTTCGATGAGAACTATAACCCTTCCGAGAATACGCGTACCACCACCAACTTTGCCAACCTGGCGCGTGGGGAAAAGCGTCAGGAAAATCTGCGCAACACGCTCGTGATGATAAACAACCGCTTTAACGCCCTGGCGCGCTGGGATAATCCAAAAGCCGATCGTTATGCGGTTGAGCTTGAAATTATTTCCGTTGATATGAACATCGATGGAGAAAATAGCTTCCCGGCCATTGAAATACTGCAGACGTTTATTGTCGATAAAAACACCAACGAGCGCATCGAAGGTATCGTCGGGAATAACTTCTCATCCTACGTGCGCGACTATGATTTCAGCGTATTGCTGCTCGATCACAATAAGGATCGTTCCACCTTTAGTATTCCTGAGAACTTTGGTGAACTGCACGGCAATATTTTCAAGCACTTCACCCACTCTGCCGAATACCGGGAACACTTTAAGAAGCCGCCGGTGATCTGCCTGAGCGTCTCCAGCAAAGATACCTACCAGCGTACGGGCAACACGCACCCTGTATTGGGCATCGAGTACCAGCCAGACGGCACATCCCTGACTGAACAATACTTTGGCAAAATGGGCCTGAAGGTCCGCTATTTCATGCCTGAGAACAGCGCGGCGCCTTTCGCCTTTTACTATTCCGGAGATCTGCTGGCGGACTATACGAATCTTGAACTGATTGGGACCATCAGCACCATGGAAACATTCCAGAAGATTTACCGCCCTGAAATTTATAACGCTAACTCGACAGCGGGACAGTGCTATCAGCCGGATCTGAACCAGCAGGATCATTCATTAACGAAAATTGTTTATGACCGTGAAGAGCGCAGCCAGCTAGCGATCCAACAGGGCAAATATACGGAAGAGCAATTTATTAAGCCCTTCCAGCAACGTCTTGAGCAGTGGTCCCATAACTTCACGCTTTAATTAATCGAATAAGGTCTTTTTTATTATGAAAACATTGCTCCCAACGTCAACGGCAGGCAGCCTGCCTAAGCCAACGTGGCTGGCTCAACCGGAAACCCTGTGGTCGCCGTGGAAATTACAGGACGACGAACTGATCGCCGGTAAACAGGATGCGCTGCGTTTGTCGCTGGATGAACAGGTTCGCGCCGGGATTGATATCGTCAGCGATGGCGAGCAGACCCGTCAGCACTTCGTAACGACCTTTATTGAGCACCTCAGCGGCGTGGATTTTGAGAACCGCCAGACCGTGCGCATTCGCAACCGCTATGACGCGAGCGTGCCGACCGTGGTGGATGCGGTTGCACGCCAAAAGCCCGTTTTTGTTGACGATGCAAAGTACCTGCGTCAGCTCACCGACAAGCCGATCAAATGGGCGCTGCCGGGCCCGATGACCATGATCGACACCCTTTATGATGCCCACTACAAAAGCCGCGAGAAGCTGGCCTGGGAATTTGCCAAAATCCTCAATCAGGAAGCGCGCGAGCTGGAAGCCGCAGGCGTCGATATTATTCAGTTCGACGAGCCGGCCTTTAACGTCTTTTTCGATGAGGTAAACGACTGGGGTATCGCCGCGCTGGAGCGCGCCGTTGAAGGGCTGAAGTGCGAAACCGCGGTGCACATCTGCTACGGGTACGGCATTAAGGCCAATACCGACTGGAAAAAGACGCTCGGCTCCGAGTGGCGACAGTACGAAGAGGCCTTCCCTAAGCTGCAGACCTCAAACATCGACATTATTTCCCTGGAGTGCCACAACTCCCGCGTGCCGATGGATCTGCTGGAGCTGATCCGCGGCAAAAAGGTGATGGTTGGCGCTATCGACGTGGCGACGAACCATATCGAAACGCCTGAGGAGGTCGCCGACACGCTGCACAAGGCGCTGCAGTTTGTCGATGCCGACAAGCTTTATCCGTCCACCAACTGCGGAATGGCCCCGCTCTCCCGTCAGGTTGCTAACGGCAAGCTGAAGGCGCTGAGCGCGGGCGCAGAGATTGTTCGCCGCGAGATTTTGGCAAAATAACCTCGCCCCTCCCGGGAGAGGCTCGCTCTCCCGGGAATCGCATTATTCACTCACGCCGCTCAGCCACTCACCTACGCTTTCTACCGATTGCTGCGCGGGCGCACGCGAGACCGCCTGCCCATGCCCGATCACCAGCAGCGTGGGCAGACCGCGCACGCCCAGCTGGCCTGCCAGTTCCGTATTCAGATCGGCGTCCAGATAGCGGGTATCAAACCGCGCCGTCAGTGGAATCAGCTTCTCGTTCGCCAGCAGCTGCCAGAGCCTGCGGCAGTGCACGCAGCGCTCCGCCCCGACAAACAGCAGTATCGGGCCATTGCCTTCCAGCTCGCTCGACGTGCTCACCGTTTTAAACGCGCTTTCCGCCACGCGGAACAGTTTTGGGCTGCGGCGAAGGGTGTCGTTATCCGTCGCGACGCACAGCGCATCGGCGCTTTTGCTGTAGGGCTTCACGCCTGCGACCCGCACCACGCTTTGCGCCGGGCCAGCCGCCGCCGCGCCCGGCTGGCGTAAGGTTCGAACATCCACCGGGACTATCGGCGTTTCCCGCGGCTGAGGAAGCTGCGGGATCCAGCCATAGGGAATGCGGTACGCGCGGTACACCATGTTGTTGTTAAGCGTCTTGCCCCAGAACGGCGATACGTATTCCCAGACAATTTCATGATTGCGCGTCACTTCAAAAATACGCCCGTTGGAGCCTTCATTAATCAGCGTATTGCCGTTTTCGAGGCGCTGCATATTGCTGATATAGGGGCTATAAAAACGATAAGAGTCGGTTGGCTGGGGAAGATCCGCTTCATACGGCGAGTAGCGCCACTCGATATCCAGCGTCACGGGGTTAATTTCGAGGATCCGCGAATAGTCGCGCCAGGCGTTTTTCACCCCGTCCGCCGAGGCCGGGTTCGGCGCGCCGTACCCCGCCCAGCCGCCGTTATCGAAAATAAGGATATTGCCCGCGCCGGGCAGACCCTGCGGGATCATGTGCGCGTGGTGCTGGCCGATGATCCAGCCGATGTGTTTTAGCGCTGGCGTGCTGTAATCCGGGCCAAGCTGCCAGACGATGTTGCCGGTCTGCTTATCGATGATGGCGATGATGTTGGACTCGCGGGCGTCCCAGATGATGTTATCCGGGTGGAAACGGCTGTCCCCGGCGTCATACCATTTATTCGGCCCCAGCGTGGACATCGAGTTGATATGCATCCAGTCGCCCATTCCGCCGCCGCTGGCGCGCATGTTGGGGTTATTGTAAAGCGCGCTGCGCGCCGCATCGTCGAAGCCCAGCTCCTCAAAATGATCGCTGCAGCGCCATTCCCACACCACGTTTCCCTCCCAGTCGACCTCAATAATGGTGTCGTCCAGCAGGACCTTGTCCGATATCGCCTCGTTGACCAGGTTAGTGTGGGCGAGGATCAGCGTATTCCCCCCTTCGACCTGCGGCTCCAGCCCCGGCGCGTAGTAGCCAACCGGATTGCCAGCGCGCTGATAGTCGTGGTGCGCCCGCGCCATCCAGCGGGTTTTATTGCCCGGGTCGCTCACGTTCTCATAGCGATCGAATGACCATGTCACATTGCCCTCCCAGTCAACCTGGATCAGATCGAGCATATCCTGCATACCGTAGCGCGGGTCGCGCTCGCCGCTGTGTCCGAGGATCGCCCCGCCCGGCAGAATTTTATTGGGGAAGCCGTGGAGCTCAGGCCATTCCCGCGCCACGGCACCGTTCATATCGACCAGCACCGCACCGTGCTCGGTGGCCTGGAAAAGGGTATAGCCGCTCCACGCGCGCGCAGGATCGTAAAGCGTCGCGCCGGTCGGGAAAATGGAAGGATGACCCATGTTTTGCTCCTTAGTAAAAGTTATCAGGCAGAGGTAATAAGATGACGAATATGACGGCAGGCGTCGGCAAACTCGGCGTCGTCCCGCTGTCGCGGGTGCGGCAGCGTTAGGCTCACCACCTCGCGAATGCGGCCGGGACGTGGGGAAAGCACCACGACCCGGTCGGCCAGGGCGACCGCCTCTTCAACGTCATGGGTCACCAGCAGCGTGGTGGTTCCCTCGCTTCTGTGAATATGCAAAAGCGCCTGCTGCAGGGTGTGACGCGTCAGCGCATCGAGCGCGCCGAACGGCTCGTCCAGCATCAGAATTTGCGGGCGGGCAACCAGGCCGCGAGCAATAGCAACGCGCTGGGCCATCCCGCCGGAAAGCTGCGCGGGCAGCGCGCTCTCGAACTCGGTGAGCTGCACCCGCGCCAGCATCTCCCGGGCGCGCTGGCGTTTGGCGGCCCGGCTCAGTTTTTCGTCCGCCAGCCCCAGCATGACGTTGTCGATCACACTCAGCCAGGGGAACAGCCGGGGCTCCTGGAACACGATGCCGCGCTCTTTGCCCACGCCGGTGACCAACTTGCCGCTGATGCGAATTTCGCCCTGCGTCGTCTCTTCAAGGCCGACCAGCATGCGCAGAAGCGTCGACTTACCGCAGCCGCTGCTGCCCACCAGCACCACCAGTTCACCGGCAGCGATGTCGAGACTAAAATTTTGCAGCGCCGTGACCTGCTGCCAGGTTTTACGCACATGTTGAAATGAAACCAGAGTTTGGGCGGTCATGATGGCTCCTGTTGGCGCCAGCGGGTGGCGCGAAGTTCCAGTAAACGTCCGGCTTTATCCAGCGCTGCGCCGGTGAGACCGACCAGCACCATGCCGCAGAGAATGGTGGGCATATCCAGCAGCTGCTGGGCGTTGATCATCAGGCTGCCGATCCCGGCACCCGAGGACATGAAGTATTCCGCACCAATGTTGCCAAGCCAGGCGTAGATCATCGCCAGCCGCAGCCCGGCGAAAATACCGGGCGCGGCGCCGGGAAGGATCAGCACCCTCAGGCGCGTCAGGCCGCCTAAACGCAGCACGCGCGCCGCTTCGTCCAGCTGCGGGCTGCGCTGCAGCACGGCCTGAAGGGTGCTAAAGAACATCGGAAAGAACGAGGCCAGGGCGATAAAGACGATTTTGCCGACGTTATCGTTGCCCACCCACGCGGTCAGCAGCGGTAGCCACGCAAAAAGGGCAATATGGCGCAGCACGTTGAGCGATGGCGTCACGATCTGTCCGGTGCGCGGCCGCAGCGCCAGCAGCAGCCCGCAAAGGAGGCCACCGGCAATACCCGCCGCCCCGCCCGCAAAGGCGCGCCCGAGGCTCGCCAGCATCGCCGTCGCCAGCTCCCCGCTTGCCGCGCCCTGCATAAAGCGCTCGGCGACTGCCAGCGGCGAAGAGAACAGCGCCGCATCGATCCATCCCCATAGGCTAGCCAGCTGCCACAGCGCCAGCAGCAGGATCGGCAGCTGCAGCGCCTGCCAGCTGGCCTGCGGTTTCCATGCAAGACGCCCGACGGCGGGCTGGGGCCAGAACACCAGCCGGGAAAAGGCCCGATTCGCCGCCCACTCCATCAGCATGCCGCTGAAGCCCACCACCGCAATGGTGACGAAAACGATATCCAGCTGGAACAGCTGACGCCCCCAGACCATCAGGTAGCCAATGCCCTCCGACGAGGCGAGCAGTTCAACAACGATCAGCGACACCCAGGCCTGAGAAAGCGCCAGCCGCAGGCCGGTAAACCAGCCGGGAAGTCCCGCGGGGATCACCAGCCAGCGCAGCCGCTGCCAGCGGGAAAAATTCATCACCCTGGCAGCCTCGCTCAGGGTATGGGGCACGCTGGCAACCGCCTGCTGCGTGTTGATCGTCATCGGCACGATGGTGGTCTTGATGATTACCGCCAGCTTCAGGCCGTTATCGATCCCGAACAGCACCATAAAAAGCGGGATCCACCCCAGCGTCGGGATTTGCGCCAGCGCGTAAAACAGCGGCTCCACGCGACGCGCCGCGCCGGGAACCAGGCCGAACAGCGCGCCCAGCAGCGTGCCGGCGAAGGCGCCTGCCAGCAGGCCCAGCAGCAGGTGCTGCAGGCTAAACGCCCATTGGGAGAGAAGGTCTCCTGCCAGGAGCGAGAGCGCCGCGTCGGCGACCACCGAAGGCGCGGGTAAAATTTGTTCCGGCATCCAGTGGCGCTCTGCCGCGATGGACCACAGCAGCAGCAGCAGCGCGGGCAATATCCACGGCCAGCCGTTAAGTCGTACTTTCAGCCTTCCGGATGAGTCCGTTTTTAAAATTATTTGCGACATAGTGCTTCACGTTTAAACCCGTCATGCCGTTATAAAAACCCGCCCCGTTCCCCTTCGTCATTGCGTTACGCGAATAATCCCGATGCAACAAATGCATTTCAGCCTGCCGGACTCGCTGGCGCTGATTTAGCTCATTTTCACCTGTCCTTTTCCAATAAAAGCATTTAACAGCGGGCCGGGCGGCTCATTAGGGTGAGAAAAAACACACTGGAGTAACTTGTTATGATGAAAGCATTTTTTAGCCGCGCTCTGCTGCCGCTGGTGGCCGCCTTCGCCCTGATGGGGAACGCCAGCGCCGAAGCGCTGCACGCCATTCGCATCGGCGTGCCGGATCAAAGTGCGGGCAGTAAGCCTTTTATTGAGGGCCCGGTCGGCATGGCGTACATCCGCCACCAGCTTGAGGCGGTGTTCAAACCCCAGGGCGTTGAAATTCAGTGGCAGTTCTTTAAGGGCGCAGGTCCGGCGGTGAATGAAGCGCTGGCTAACCAACAGCTTGATTTTGTCTACCTTGGCGATCTGGCGGCCATCATCGGCAAAGCGAACGGCCTTCCCACGCGCCTGCTGTTGGGCAGCCGCGGGTCTGAATCTTACCTGGCGGCGACCCGCGCCTCGGGCATAAAAAAACTGGAAGATTTAAAGGGTAAGCGGGTCGCGGTGTATCGCGGTACGGCTGACCAGCTGGCCTTCGATCGCGCCCTGCAGTCCGCGGGGCTTACGGAAAGAAATCTGCAGGTCATTAATCTCGACTGGAATGCCGGAAAAGCGGCGCTGGCGGCAGGCCGCGTGGATGCCGTCTGGGGCGGCGTGTCTCTTCTGGCGCTGCGGGGCGATAAGATCGACGTGGTGGTGAAGAGCGGGGATTCCGGTCGTCAGAACACCACCCAGGCGGGATTCCTGGGGACGCAAACCTTTATTGACGCCTGGCCGCAGGCGACGCAGCAGATTATCGACGTGCTGGTGAAAAACGCGGCAGAAATCAGCGACCCGAACAATCGTGAAGCCTGGTCGGCGGAGATGGCGCAGCAAAGCCAAATCCCTAAAGCGCTGTTCCTGGAGGAACTGCAGCCACAGGATCTTAACTTCACCACCTCACCGCGCATCGATCCCTTCCTGACCGACAGCTTTACCAACAGCGTCGAGCAGGCGCATTCGGGGCGCCTGATCCGCAGCGCCTTCAGTGCCAAAGAGTGGTTTGACGGCGCCTTCGTCGAGCAGGCCCTTAGGGCGCAAAAGCTGGAAAACCGGTGGCCGCAGTATAATACTCAGGGCCAGCCGCTTTAACTCCCCTCCTCCTGCGCCAGCAGCTGATTCTGATGCTGGCGGTCGGCATGGAGGATCGTCTCAATCATCTTTTCTACCAGCGGCGGCTGGGCAGCATGGACCGGGGAAATAATGGCAAACCGGGTTTGCATCAGCCGCCACTCTTCGGGCAGGTCGCTTATCTCCAGCTTCACCAGCCGGTGGCTGTGCTGGCACAGCGCAAAGCCATCCTCGCTGGCGAAGCTTATCGCGTGGGTGCAGGCGAGCGTAGAGAGCAGCGCATAGACGTGGTCGCACTGGATTGCGGGGGTAAAATCCTGCTGCTGGCTGAGGGTGGCCAGCACTTTGCGCACCCCCGGCGGTAAATAGGGTGCCGCAAAGGGGTAACGCAGCAGCGCCTGCACGGATACGGTATCCTGCTGCGCCAGCGGATGGTCGGCATGACAGATAAAAAAGCAGCGCTGCGGGCTCAGCGGCTGCACCCGCAGCTGGGGATCCAGCTCCGCCTGCCAGCTATCGGCCACGACAAACGGGAAGTGTTGCGTGTTCAGCGCCTGATGCAGCGTGAACCAGTTATCAATCTGAAAGCGCACCTTCGCCTGCGGCATACTGCGATGAAACGCCCCCACCGCGGCGGGGATCAGGCGAGCAGCCGGTGCCGGACCGCAGCCGAACGTCACTTCGCCGGTTTGCGCCTCCTCCGCTTCGCGCATCTGGCTGCTGAGCTCAACGTTCAGCTCCTGAAATCGACGGGCGTAGGGCAGCAGCGTTTGTCCGTGCAGCGTCAGGGTGGCCAGTTTGCTCTGCCGGTCAAACAGGGGATGCCCGACGCTCTGCTCCAGCGCCTGAATGCTGCGGCTAAATGCAGACTGCGAGAGGCAGACCGCCTCTGCCGCGCGATTAAAACTGCCGTATTCAACCAGCGCGACGAAGTTGCGCAGTTGGCGAAAGTCTAGATGCATAGTCCCGGGTTATCCTTTAACGTTTTCGCTACAGTACGGGATAGCGGCCAGGTCGCGCAATCGCAGGTTCATCTTTGCCAGTAAAGCGGCGTGCCGAACCGCTCTACGTAATAGTCAATCACCGCCCTGACGTTAAGGGGCGGATGACGCGCGTTCGGGTAGATCGCCGCAATGGTCTGTGGCTCGGTGTTGATTCCGCATTCATGCTCCGGCAGGAGCGACACCAGCTCGCCGCTTTTTAGCCTTTCACTCACCAGCCAGTCGGGGAACAGCACGATCCCCATTCCGCCCAGCGCGGCAATCAGCAGCGTTTCGGCGTTGTTGGAGGTCATCAGCGGCGCAACGGGATAGTGAACCCACGCCTCGCCCGGCCGACGCATCAGCCAGCGGTTAGGCCCGGACGATCCGCGGTAGACAAGGCAGCGGTGATGCGCAAAATCCTCCGGCGCCTCAGGCACGCCGTGCTTTTGCAAATAGGCCGGCGACGCCGCCAGATGATAAAACTGCTGCCCGAGCACCCGCGCGTGAAACGAGGAATCCGTCAGCGTGCCGATGCGAAACAGCACGTCGGCAGCATCCCGGTGCGGATCGATAAAGTCGTCGGTGAGCGTCAGCTCAATGTTGAGCCGCGGATAGCGCGCTGAAAGGCCGGCCAGCCCGGGAGCCACGTGCCGTTGTCCAAAAAAGACCGGGCAGTTAATTCGGATCAGGCCCGTGGGCTCCAGGGATCGCTCGTCCAGCTCCCGTCGCGCCTCCTCAAGGTTTCCCGCCATCGCCCGGGCATAGCGAATAAATAGATGCCCGCTTTCGGTCGGAATAACGGCACGCGTGTTGCGGTAAAAAAGCTGCTGGCCGAGCGCGTCCTCAAGCTGGTGGATCACGCGTGAAACCTGCGAAGCGGAGACCCCTTCCCGGCGCGCGACAACGGAGAAATTCTGCGCTTCATAAACCTCAATGAAGATCAGCAGCGCGCGAATGCTAATGTTTCCGGCATCAATCATTAATGCATATCCTGCACAGGTGTTTCCTGCATTATGGCATTTTTCTCATCGGTGGTAAGGCGTAATCTTCTCGGCCTGGAATAAGGGAGAAGAAGCACAATGCAATTTTTTTTGATTTTACTGGTGATTGCCGGCGGGATGGGGCTGTCCGTTGAGGCTGGCCTGCTGGGGCCGCTGGGCGAACAGGTCGGGGATTTGTGGGCGACGTTCAGCATATTTGGCGTCGGAGCCGCACTGACGTTTCTGCTGATGCTGTTTTTCAGCCCGCGCAACAGCCCGTCGTTTTTCGCGCAGCCGTCCTGGCAGCTGCTGGGCGGCGTGCTCGGACCGGTTTACGTGGTTATTCTGACCATCGCCACGCCGGTCATCGGCATCGCCATGACGATGATCGGTATTCTGGCGGGACAGGTATTCAAAAGCCTGATCATCGACCACTACGGCCTGCTGGGTACACCGCACCGCAGGATCGATACGAAACGCATTATCGCGCTGGCGTTCATTATTGCCGCGCTTATTCTCGTGGCGCAGGGGTAACGTTATGACCGTCATTATGATTATGTTAGCCGTTATCGGCGGCGCAACGCTGAGCGTCCAAGCCGCCATTAACGGACAGTTGGGCAGCCGCGTGGGCGTATTTAAAAGCGCGTTTCTCACCTTTTCCGTCGGCGCGCTGGTGACCGCCCTGCTCATTTTCTTCTTTGAGCCAAAACAGGCGGTCAGCCTGATGGACGTGCCGAAATGGCAGCTGCTTGGCGCGCTGTGCGGCGTGCCGTACATCGTCGTGATGGTGCTCGCCGTGCAGCGTATCGGCACGGCCGTCGCGACGGTGGCGGTTATCCTGGGCCAGCTGGCCATGAGCATGCTGATTGATAACTTTGGCTGGCTCAACAATGAAGCCATTCCGTTTTCAACGAGCCGCCTGGCTGCCGTCATCTGCCTGGGTATTGCCCTGTATTTTATTTACTCCAGCAATAAATCCCGCCCCGCCAGCGACTGAATCACGCTTTACGGGTAAAGAAGAGCGTCACCGTGGCGACGGTGACGCCAAATTTCTTCATTTCGGTTTTATTAAACAGATGCGTTCCGTCCTGCAGGTACATCCAGTCGTCGAAGTGCAGCAGCCAGGTTTTACCGTCAGCCTTAACGTTCATGCTGTAGCGCCAGTTGAAAGCGTTACCCGCCGCCTGGCCGGCGGCGACGCCTTCGATATCGCCAGCCGTCCCTTCATAGCGGTCTGCCGTCACGCGGCGGATGTGCCAGACGCGCTGCTGTTTTTCGCCATCGTCGTAGACAAAATGTTCGTTGAGGGTCAGCGTATCGCCAATGACATCGCCCGCGATTTCAACGTGAAAGCGGCGGATCTGCTTCCCGCTGCGATCCTGCACCATGCCCCACGCCTCGGTTTTCCCCTGGAAATAGGTGAAAATGTCCAGCTTCGGCTGCTGCTGACGGTACTCCGTTACCTCCGTGCTGCATCCCGCCAGCAGCATCGTCAGGGCAAAAGCCGCGATCATAATTCGTTTCATTGTTGACCTCCGATCAGCTGCTTACGCAGTTCGGGATATTGGGTACGGGGATCGAGCCATATTGCCAGAAAACGCGTGCTGAACGCCGCTGGCTGCGGTGGCCCCAGTGGAGTAAAACCTGACTGCGCGGGGGCGCGATACCAGAACTGCCCCTGCCTGTTCTTAAGCACAAACGCCAGCTGTGAACCCGTCGTGACGTTCGGCCAGAGCGTCCCCAGCATCCGAAGCCACGCTTCGCTCTGCGGCGCTTCCTGCAGAATGCCCTGCGCCCGCCATTGGTCGCGCGTTGCCTCAACCAGCTCCTCGCGGTCGATATCGCGCGCGTAGGTGATAAGCAGCGCTCGGTCTCCGTTTTCGCCGTCATAACGCCCGTCCGGCGTCAGCAGCTGCGAGGTGTAAACGGTAAAAGGCCCCCAGGTGAGCGTGGCGCTTCCCACTTTGCGCCAGCCGAGCCAGTCGGCAGCGTGGGCCGTAGAGGTAAACGCGGTAAGACAGATCATCAGCAGAACGGCTCTCATTGTTGCCTCCCCATCAGCAGGTGGAAAAACAGCATCAATACCAGCCAGCCCGGCGCCATCCAGCTGACGACGATAAAGGTCGGCTCCAGAAACTCAATCGCGCCCAGCCGTTCACCGATGAGGTAGGCCACCGGCCCGCCCACGGTTGCCAGCAGCGTTAACATCCAGCCCGGTAGCGTTGTGGTTCGCGTCAGCTGGGTCCAGACGGTGGCAAACATCAGCCACAGCGCCACCATCCACAGGGGCATGAGGGACGCCCCCGTAAAGGCAATCAGCCCGGTCATTGCCCAGAGGGCGTCAAGCAGGCTGCCCGCGGCGGCAAGTAAAACGGCGTACAGCCTGTGCGCAGGCGACAGCATCAGGCAGGCCAGGATCGCCAGCGCGAGCCAGATGACCAGCCCCCGCTCGCGAAACAGCACCACCAGCGTCCAGTAGAGATCGAACGCGATGGCCAGCAGGAAAACCTGCCCATACTGTTTCATACGCGTTCCGCAGTCAGCTGCACCACGCTGATGGTGCGGGCGTTGAACCCGGCTTCGCAGTAGCCAAAGTAGTAGAGCCACATCCGGCGAAAGCGCTCATCAAACCCCAGCGTTTCAATCTCCTGCCAGGCGTGGACAAAGCGCTGCCGCCAGTGGGCCAGCGTGCGGGCGTAGTCTGGCCCCATATCAAAGAGGTTGCGCACGACAAAATCGGTATGGCGCGTCATCAGCTCGTTCATCGCGGTAATGCTCGGTAAAAAACCGCCGGGAAAAATGTAGCGCTGGATAAAATCGACGCTTTTGCTGTAGTCGCGGTAGCGCTGGTCCTGAATGGTGATGGCCTGAATCGCCATGCGTCCACCCGGGCGCAGACGCGCCTGGCAGGTGCGGAAGAACGTCGGGAGATAGTTCTGCCCCACCGCTTCAATCATCTCAATCGACACCAGCTTGTCGTACTGACCGGTGAGATCGCGATAGTCGCAGAGCAGCACCTCCACGCGGTCCTGCAGCCCGGCGCGAGCGATCCGCTCCGTTGCCCAGAGATATTGCTCTTTTGAGAGCGTGGTGGTGGTTACTCTGCAGCCGTAATGGCGGGCGGCATACTCCGCCATCGCGCCCCAGCCGGTGCCGATTTCCAGCAGATGGTCCTCCGCGCTGAGCGCGAGCTGGTCGCACAGGCGCGCCATTTTTGCCTGCTGGGCCGACGTTAAATCCTGCTCCTCGGCGGTAAACAAGGCGCTGGAATAGAGCAGCTCCTTGTCCAGAAAATGGGCGTAAAAGGAGTTCCCCAGATCGTAATGGGCGGCGATATTGTCCCGCGCCTGCGCGCGCGAATTGCGTCGCATCCAGTGGCGCAGACGCTCAACCGGCCTACCGAACAGGCGAAAGCCGTTTTCCAGCCGTCCGAGCACGTCACCGTTGAGTGCCAGGAGCTGCAGAAGCGGCGTAAGCTGGGCGGTTTCCCACTCGCCGTCCATCCAGGCTTCGGATGCAGCAAGGCTACCGCCCGTTAAGACGCGCCAGTAAACCCCCGGCGTCAGGACCTGAACATCGGCGTGTAGCGCAGCGGAGGGGTCGCCAAACTGAAAGGTTTGTGCCCCTTCTCGCACGGTAAGCGATCCGCCTCGGATGCCGCTCAACAGGCGGAAAAGCAGCCAGCGCGCGACGCGAACGTTGCGCGGAATATCGGGTTCAAGCGCAAAGACGGGATCGGTCATGAGCGTTCACTCCTGCTGACGGGATGGTTATGCAACGGCACGCGCTTGAGCCACAGCCTTAGCGCCTGCCAGTAAATAGCGAAAACGGTTTTGAGCGTCATCAGCGGGATCCGCACCAGCATCCGCCTCAGCGACGCGCGCGTAAGCGGCTCCCGGCGAAGCGCCAGCGTGGCGTCAAACACCTTTTCGTCCTGATGGTTCTCAATATGCATGTTGAGGGTGTTATCCGGGCTGTTGAAGCGCCAGTGGTAAACCATCTCCATTGGGTTAAACGGCGAGACGTGGAACGCTTTTTCCGTTGGCTGCGCGTTCTGCCCGTTCACCGCGTAGTAATGCCGCTCGTTCCAGGGCGTATTGCGCACCTCGGCGAGCACCCAGCGCAGGCTCTCTGCCCGGTCATAGCAGTAGTAAAAATTGACCGGGTTGAAATGAAACCCGAAGTAGCGCAGCTGCGTCAGGAGCATCACGCGCCCGTCGGGACGCTCACCGGTCAGGCTCTCCAGACGATCGAGCACGTTCTCCTTTAGCGGCGCGCCCAGCGGGTAATCCGCATCGTAAAACGAGGCGGCGGCAAACCGGTTGCGGCGCACGCCAGCGGCGGGCAGCGCGTCAAGCTCGTCGAGATCCAGCCAGGCCATGAAGACGGTGTAGGTAAAGTCGTGCGCTTTCGGCTGCAGCCGGCGGTGGCGCAGCGCGCCGTGATAGAGGCAGCTGTTCATCTCAGTTGCCCTCCTCTGCCGCCAGACCGTGCACCACGTCCAGCGCGCTGCGCACGCCGTCCTCATGAAAACCGTTGTACCAGTACGCGCCGCAGAACCAGCTCCGGTTATGGCCGTTGATCTCCCCGCGCCGCGCCTGCGCGCGCCAGCTTTTCGGGTTAAACAGCGGGTGTTCATAGACAAAACGCTTCAGGACGAAACGTTCATCCACCGGCGTTTCCGGGTTCAGCGTGACGCAGAACAGCGGGCTTCCTGCGGGCAGCCCCTGCAGAATATTCATGTTATAGGTGACGCAGGCGCTGGCCCGATCCCGCTCGCTCAGCCTGTAGTTCCAGCTCGCCCAGGCGCGCTCGCGCGCCGGCAGCCAGCGTTTGTCGCTGTGCAACACCACCTCGTTGCGCTGCCAGCCAATATCCCCCAGCACCTCACGTTCTGCGGGCGTCGGATCGTCCAGCATCGCCAGCGCCTGCCCGGAATGGCAGGCAAAGATCGCCCGATCGAAGGTGTGGCTGTCGTTGTCCAGCCGGATCGTGACGCCCCGCTCGTCGCGGCTCACCCCCTGCACGGGCGCGTTCAGGCGTAACGTTACGCGGTTTCCGAGCTTGTCCAGCATCGCGCGGATGTACTCACGCGATCCGCCGGGCACGACGTACCACTGCGGGCGGTGCGTGACGTCCAGCAGGCCGTGATGCTCAAAGAAGCGCAGGAAAAGCGGAAGCGGAAAGCGCTTCATCTCCTGCAGCGACGAGGACCAGATGGCCGCCCCCATCGGCAGAATGTAGTGACGCGCGAAAAACGGCGTAAAACGATGCCGCTCCAGAAAGGTCTGCAGCGTAGCGTTCGGGTCAATCTCCTCCGTCAGCGCCTGTTTTGCCAGGCGATTGAAGCGCACGATCTCCTTCAGCAGCGTCCAGAACGCCGGATTGAAGATATTTCGCCGCTGAGCAAACAGCGACGTCAGGGTGTGTCCGTTGTACTCCAGCCCGGTTTTCGGGTTGTGCACCGAAAAGCTCATCTGCGTTTTCTGCCCGCTGATGCCTAACTCGCTCAGCAGGCCCATGAAGCGCGGATAGGTACGGTCGTTGTAGACGATAAAACCGGTGTCAATAGCGAAGGTTCCCTGCGGCGTGGAGACGTCTACCGTCGCGGTGTGTCCGCCCGGCGTGGCTCCGGCTTCAAACACGGTGACCTGATGATGGCCGGCCAGCCGCCAGGCGCAGGTTAACCCGGCAATGCCGCTGCCGATAATGGCGATGTTCATGAGCGCACCATCCTGCGCAGGAGCGCATTCTGAATAAAGGCCGGGAGTGCTGACAGCAGCCGCAAAATCAGGCCAAAACTGCCGGGAAAGGCGATGTGATTTTTTTCCTTCGCCAGACCGGAACGGATCGCCTTCACGGCGTCGTCGACGCTCACCCTACCCGGCATGGCGAAATCATTTTTTTGGGTCAGCGGCGTGTCGACAAAGCCGGGTGAGACGACGGTCACGCCGATCCCTTTCGGTTCCCAGTCGAGGCGCAGCGTCTCGGCAAACCAGGTTAAGGCGGCTTTCGACGCGCCGTAGGCTTCGGCTCGCGGGAAGTGCAGCCAGTGCGCCATCGAGCTGACGATGACCACGCGATTCCCCGCCGCCAGCTGCAGCTGCAGTGCGGCAAGACAGTTAACCGGGCCGAGGAAATTGGTGTTCATTACCCTCTCCACCAGCGCGGCATCTACGTCGCCGTGGTTGAGGTATTCGCAGGTTCCGGCGCAGAGGATAACGACGTCGGCGTAGCACCCCGTCAGCGCCTGGCGACAGGCGTCCCTGTCCGTAATGTCGAACAGGCGAACCGTGACGTTCGGGCTGTGCTGGTGCAGGGCTTCAAGACGCGCCGGGTCACGCCCGCAGGCAATGACGTGATAGCCGTCATCCGCATAGGACCTCGCCAGCCCGGCGCCAATGCCGGAACTCGCGCCGGTAATCAGTACGGTTTTCATGATTTCACCCTGCGCTTCACGCCGCGTACCGCCCAGCCGAGCACGGGAAGATGTTCATAGATCATCTCTCCAGCGTCGTAATAGTCCCGCTGGCGCACAATCAAATCGTTTTCCGTGTCCACCACGGAACAGCCCGGCAGCTCAAGCGGATCTCCCCCGGCAATGCGCGGATGCGACCAGTGCATCGTCCATGTGACGACAAAACGGCTGTCGCCACTCAGCGGGGGGTCGATGGAAAAGCGGCAGTTGTCCACGTTAGCCAGCAGATGGGTAAAGTAGCGCTGGAGCGCAAACAGCCCGTGATGCTCACCGAAGGGATCGATAAGCGTGGCGTCAGGGTGGTAAAGCCCTGCCAGCGCCGACGGTGGCTGGGCATCCAGCGCGGCGTAGTAATCAAAAAACCGACTGACGACGGAGGGCAACATGCTCATGGGTCACATCCTGGCTGTAAACAACGTGGCGTAATCGCATAATTAAAACTTACACAATCACCGTTATTTGTCCAAATTTGTTGGTGAATATATTTTTTTAACCAACATTTACATAGGGTTAAAAATCACAACAAAAGCCATTTTTGAGATCGGGATGAGTTCCCGTGCCCGGCAGCTGCTGATTTTAAGGAAAACCTTAAGGCAAACTCGCCGTTTATCCTCCAGGCTTATCCTTTTTATTCATAAGGATGCTTCGCAATGAGACGTTTCTTTCTCTCCCTCTTTTCAAGCCCGGAATCTTTGCTTCAGGTGATGACGCAGCAGGAGATCATTGAAGCCGTTGAGGACGGGGACCGCATTATTATCGATCAGGACGGAAACGCCTCGGTGAACTACAAAAGCAATGAGGTTCGCCAGGATTTTCTGCGCCACGTCACTGCGCTGAAGAGGGCGTGATATGGGAACGGCGATATTTATGGTGCTGATGGTGTGCGGGTACTGGTATACCAGCCGCGACCTCTCGACGCGGTTTAAAATTAAGCGTTCCTTCGGCTGGGACGTGTATTTCCTCGTCGCGCTTTATGGCTGTATTTTCGTTTTACAGGGCGTGATCGCCACCGGCCTCCTCTGGCTGCTGCTGTTTGCGCTTTCAGCCGCGGACAATACTTTTCACTTTACCTCGCAGAAATATGCCGACTGGCAGATAGATTTCATGAACTGGAGTTTCCTGGGGATCCAGGCGCCGGTAGTGGTGATGCTGGCCTTCGCCATTCTGTTCTGTCTCTATCGTTCTAACTGGGCGGGCAGCGCGAGGCTCGACGGCGAGGGCCGGAAAAAACTCTACAAGCGCCTGGCGCAATCAAGCGGCATTGAACAGCTCCTTTACCAGTGCATGGAGCAAGGGGAGCTGGCGCAGGTGGCGCTGAGGTCTCGGCGAATCTATGTCGGCATGATCCATACCGCCACGCTGGAATATGAAAAGACGGCCAATATCGTGCTGATCCCGATGCTAAGCGGCTATCGCGATGAAAAAACGATGAATCTGCGCATCGAAAATAACTACAGCAGGTGGTACCACGAGCATGACATCACGCTTGATTCGGATCCCCGGAGCGCCATGGACTTCCGCAGAGTCATCTTGCTCAATCAGATTGAGAGTATTTCGCTGTTCGACCCCGCCAGCGCCAGCGCGCTGGAGATGGCGCCGGAGGAGGACAACGACGAGCGGTAGCCTACTTTGTATAGCGGCGCAGCGTGGATGCCGGGTGCTTCAGCAGCGCCGCCTCAGGACGTACCGGACGGCGGACAAGCTCACCGCTGCAGTTTGGACAGCGCCCGCTCAGCGCCTGAGTGACGCACTCGTTGCAAAAGGTGCATTCGAACGAGCAAATGTAGGCTTCGGACGTATCGGGCGGGAGATCTCTATCGCAACGTTCACAGTTAGGGCGAAGTTCAAGCATGGGGTTTACCTGTTTTTTAGATAGACGCCTGAAGAGGCATTCTCATTATTTTCAGTACGCTTTGCTGTGATGCCGTCTCAAACAGCACTTCATTGACGCAAAGCATGCCCTGTCTCTGATAGAACCTGTAAGCGCCTTCGTTTTGCTCGAGTACTTCCAGCCATAAAAAGCGCTTGCCGTTAATTCTGGCCAGCCGTACGGCGTGTTCAAACATCAACTTGCCATAGTGTTTTCCCGTTTCAGCTGGGTCCAGGTAAAGTTTATTTAGCAGAACCCCGACGTCGCTCGTGCCCGGTATGGCCGCTTCCCAGGTGACTTTCATAAAGCCAATCGGGCGTTCGGTTTGCGCCACGTACCAGGCTACGCCGCTCTCCTTCAGGCTTTGTTCGAGCACGGGGAGAGAATACTCGTCGTGCAGGAAATTATTCATCTCCGTTTCCGACACCCACAGAGGTTTAAAGTGGGCGGAATAGATGCGAAACCCGAGGTCGCTGAGCAAGCGTGAATCGGCTGGCGTGGCGTGTCGTAAATGAAGGGTCATACGCTGAATCCTTGCTTTTCCATTTCGTTCAGTATCATGCATTTTGGCTGAGATCCCAACGGATACGCATTTCCCCCTGCCGCCGACCGGGAAAACCGTGTAAACGGCTCATTCTGCCGAGCCGATGACGCCTCGCTCTACGCTGCCTGCCCGGTTATTTTCTCCAGCCCACTCTTCAGCCCGTGAATAACCGCATCGACATCCATTCCCATCTGGGCATGAATGATGGCTCCGTCGATCAGTAACATAATTTCATTAAGGCGTTGTTCATCGGAAATAGCCGTCAGGGCCGCAATTTTTTCTTTCGTCTCTAATTTATGGCTGCGGCAAATTTCTTTTATTTCGTTTTCAACCTCTTCGGATTTCGCTTCTGCGCTGGCGTTGATAAATGCGCAACCGTGGAATGAAGGCATCACAAACCACGCGTGAAGCGTTGCTGCCAGGGCATCCGACGCAGTTCTCCCTTTGTCAACATTCAGGCGCAGCGCGGTCTCAAACCAGTCTATCCATATTTCGTGCCGATAATGCAAATAGGCAAGAATGAGCAAATTTTTACTGGGGAAATGACGATAAAAAGTTACTTTCGTCACGTGAGCCTGCCTGATGATGGTATCTACACCCGTTGCTTTAAACCCCGTGGAATAAAACAGCTCATGCGCGGTTAGTACTATTTTCTCTCTGACGCTAATTTTTTCGTCTTTATTCGCAATGGATGTTTTCACCACGTTCCAGCCTCAATTGAGTTGTTGACAGCGTTATTTTTCAGGCCTAGATTAACGCAAGTAGACAGATCTGTCTACATACTATCAACCAGAGGTCATTCAGATGAACACACGCCCACCGTTACCGCCCTTTACCCGTGAAACGGCTATCGAAAAAGTCAGGCTGGCAGAAGATGGCTGGAACAGCCGCGACCCCGCAAAAGTTGCCCTCGCCTACTCCGTGGATACAAAATGGCGAAACCGTGCGGAATTTGCCGCTAACCGCGAAGAAGCCCAGGCCTTCCTGGACCGCAAATGGAAAAAAGAGCTGGACTATCGCCTGATCAAAGAGCTTTGGGCGTTTACAGAAAACCGTATTGCCGTGCGCTATGCCTATGAATGGCATGATGATTCGGGCAACTGGTTCCGTTCTTACGGCAATGAAAACTGGGAGTTTGACCAGGATGGCCTGATGACGCGTCGTTTCGCGTGCGTAAATGACATGCCGATCGAAGAATCAGAGCGTCTGTATCACTGGCCGCTGGGCAGACGTCCAGATGACCATCCTTCTTTAAGCGATCTTGGGTTATAGGTTGGATCGCGAGGGGATCTTCAATCACACCTCTCTGAGCATCATTCGGGGGAACGGCAGCGAGACGTCCCCTGAATGAAGATGGGCACGGGCGATCAGGCAGCCTTCACGGCTCTGATTTTTTTCCCGTCAGCCGCTTCAGAGTCCGTGCGATCTGTTCCCGCCGGGGCGTTGAGATCGGGGAGCCTGCTGGTACGCAGAATATGCTGCACGGCCTCTTTCTGCTCGGCGAGATGCAGCCCAAGATCCTCAGCCTGCGCTTCATCCAGCTGTATACCGCTTTGCAACAGCCAGTCGGTGAACGCTTCCGCCATATCGAGCAGTTTGTCGTGAGCGTCAGCCTCTTTCTTGCTGGCAAATGTCATTTTCTCTTCACCTTTTCTTACGACAACATATTTTATTTCAACAGCCATGATACGCCCCTTTTACTGTGGTTATATACAGTATAACAGCACCTGGCGAACGTTGCAGCCAAAATGTGTTTCGCAGGGCACATTTCCTTTCCAGCCGTACAGGGATACGCTACTCTCACAGCAGCGTTCGCAACCCAAGCGGTTCAGTGCCTGTACCCTTGCTTACCTCCTGAAAAATCAGATAAACATCTGATTTACGATTGCTCAAAAAGGTTAATAAATGAAAAAAACAGCCCCAGAATATACCCCTGTTGACCTATCCCGCTGGGCAAGAAAGGAGCATTTCGAGGTCTTTCAGTCTTTTGCGCAATGCACGTTCAGCCAGACCGTTCAGTTAGACATTACCGGGCTGCTAAAAAATACAAAAAAGTTTGGCTGGAAATTTTACCCTACAATAATTTTTCTCCTTTCACAGGCTGTGAACCGGCATGCTGAATTCCGTATGGCCATGAAGGATGGTGAACTTATAGTCTGGAATGAAGTCCACCCCAGCTACACCATTTTCCATAATGAGACGGAAACGTTCTCATCCTTATGGAGCCCTTATGATGGCAATATTCTCCACTTCCTGGACGCCTATTCAGCAGACGTTGCCCGCTATGGCAACAACGTTGCTTACTGGCCGAAGGGCGAGTCTCCGGAAAATATATTTTTCGTATCGGCTATCCCCTGGGTAAGTTTTACCAGTTTTGATACCAACGTCGCGAAGATGCAGAATTTTTTCACCCCCATGTTTACGCTTGGGAAATACGTTGAGCAGGAGGGGAAAATACTGTTGCCACTCGCCGTTCTTGTCCATCACTCCGTGTGCGACGGTTTCCATGTGGCGAGAATGATCAACGAGTTACAAGAGACATGCCATGATCTGCTGAAGCATTTAGACGAACTCAATGCCTGATTCGCCTTTTGCCAGCAGGCAGGCTAGCGTAGCCACTTTTAATGGCTGTTTCCCGCCCCGTTATTACAGCCCCCTGAACGTTCTGCTGGCGTTTAAAACGTATTCACCTGTCTCTGACCAGATCGGTTATTCATCCGCGATGCCGATGCTGAATAATTCTGCTGCCGTTGTGAGTCGGTAGCGGATTTTTAAAGTTCAAAATCCATTTAGCGAAAAATCATCTACTCTTCTTAGTGCAAGGAATGAATTTCCATCCTGATGGGAATTTTTTCACGTTTTACCGGATTTCTTTTTATAAATGGACTACCCGGCTCCTTTAGAGCACAGGTGTTGAAGGTGGTTATATTTCCTGTTTCTTCAATAAGTTCCTGGTTCCGAACGCATATATTATTTAAAGGACAACCGTTATGACTCACATTCACGAAAGCGCCATAAACAGCACGACTCCCGACGCTCGTCTGACGCTGCCCGCCGCGAGCAGCAGCGCTGTATCATGGGGCGCAATCTTCGCCGGCGCAGCAGCGGCGGCCTCTCTCTCTTTGATTTTACTTATCCTGGGTGCCGGGTTAGGTCTTACGTCTGTTTCGCCATGGGAAAGTCGCGGGCTTGACGCAGGTACGGTGGGTATTGCCGCTATAGCATGGTTAACTTTCACTCAGATTGTTGCGTCAGGAATGGGCGGCTATCTGTCCGGGCGGCTGCGCACCAAATGGGTCGATACGCGCGGCGATGAAGTCTATTTTCGCGATACTGCACATGGATTTTTAGCCTGGGCCGTCGCGGCGCTCATATCCGCTGCGCTGTTCACAAGCGCCGTAAGCTCCGTCATCGGAGGAGGTGCTAAAATCGTGGGGAATGTTGCCGGCGGAGCAGCGCTAACTACGGCGGCGGGTGCCGCGAGCATGGCTAACGGGTCCCAGGACGAACAGGGTTCGTCGATGCAGTATTTCGTCAATTCGATGTTCAGGTCGAATGCCCCAGGCAACGCCGACGCTCCCGCATCGCCAGCCGCTCCGGCAACGCCTTCAGCATCTCAACAGCCCGTCTCTCCTGCACAGCTGAGCGAGGTGTCGGGGATATTTGTAAACAGCATTACCAGCGGGACCTTGCCCCAGGAAGATCGTCAGTATGTCGCTCGGTTGATCGCTCAAAATACGGGTATCAGCCAGCAGGAGGCTGAACAGCGGGTGCAGAGTACCTATGACAAAGCCCAGGCTAAATTAAAAGAAACGAAGGAGAAAGCTCAGCAGGCTGCGGATGCCGCACGCAAAGCCACGAGCTATCTGATGCTCTGGACGTTCATTTCTCTGCTGGCAGGTGCCTTTGTCGCCAGCCTGTGCGCGACCTTCGGTGGTCGTCAACGTGATTTATAATCGTTAAAAATGCGGGAGGTTTTAAATGCGCTCTTTATTACTGTTCTTTCTAGGGGTACCCATTCCAATTATTATTTTGATTGCCCTGTTTTTCCACTGATGCACGTGTAGCGACAGGCCTTTTTAAACGGCACGTCATGAGAGTAGCCAAAACATAAATGCCCGGAAGGGCATTTATGTTTTTCCTTTAGGGGTTATGCCAGCGCGAGCTAACTGACGCTCTTTTTACGTGGCAGACTTCGGGCGTAAATTCTCATCAAACGTCAGCCGCTTGCGCCCTTCTTCCCCCTCGCGCAGCGGCTCAACCTGATGCATCGTGAGCTTACAGCGCTCCACCAGCACCTGATACTCTTTTGTACCCTGCTTCTTCCACGCTATCTCCTGCGCGCTCAGCTCACGAATCGCTTTTGCCGGGCTGCCAACGATCAGGTGGTTGGCGGGCATTTCCGCTTTCGCTTTTACAAACGCTGCCGCGCCGACGATGCTGTTCTCACCGATCGTCGCGCCGTCCATCACTACCGCGTTCATGCCCACCAGCGCGTTACGGCGGATGATGCAGCCGTGCAGAATGGCGCTGTGGCCGATATGCCCGTCCTCTTCAACTACCGTGTCCTGCTCCGGGAAGCCATGCATTACGCAGTTATCCTGGATGTTGGCACCGTCTTTCACCACGATACGGCCAAAATCACCGCGCAGGCTGGCGTTCGGGCCAACGTAAACGCCCTTGCCCAGAATCACGTCGCCAATCAGCACCGCCGTCGGGTGCACATAGCTCTCGTCAGGAACGACCGGCGTCAGGCCGTCAATTTGATAAACCGGCATTTTCACTCCTTATGCGATATTAAGACCACCGAAGCGCTGGAAATAGAGCGTACCGGGCGCGGGCAGCTCGCCCACGGAGGTTTCCCCCTTCTCGCTGACAAACGCCAGCGCTCCCGTCGCGACGCGCTGGTAGATGTTGATACAGAGCTGTCGCGCGCTTTGGCCCGCCCAGTGCGCAGGCAGCAGCTCCTCCGGCAGCAGCGGATCTTTCAGCACCACGCGACGGTAAAAGTGAATCAGCAGAAGCTGGATCTGGAAGCAGCGTTCCGGCGTGAGATCCCCCGGCTCGGCCTCTTTCAGCAGCGGCAGCAGCGGGCGGAACGAATTGATAAACGTCTCGTACATCGCGTTCTGCTCGGTGAGCTGCCAGCACTCTTCCACCCGCGAACGCAGCGCCGCGCGGGACAGCGCCAGCGGCGAATGGGCCTCAAAGAAGATGACGTTTTCCGCCACGCCCGCGTCGTGGAGCAGCGACTGTACGTCCGCCAGATGCTGCGACGGCGAGGCCATCAGGCTCGGTGCCAATGTGCCAAACCCTTGCCATATCAGCTGTTTTTTTACATCGGCCAGCGTGGTTTTATCCAGCCCTTCTGAAAGCAGAAGCAGCCACTTGCCGTCCCAGGCGGGCAGCTCCGCGCGGTAGATTTTGCTTTCCGCACGGCGGGTCAGGCGCAGCCCTTTGTCGCTCAGGCGGTAAAAGCTGCGACGCCCGATGCGCGAAACGTCCAGCCAGCCCTCTTTGTTCAGGCGGAACAGCGCGGTACGCACGAAACGCTCGCCAAACCCCATACCCTCCAGCAGTGCCGCAAGGCTTCCGAGCCAAATTTCGCCGCCGCGATGGGAAAGCGCGTCGCCGTACAGCGAGGAGATGAGCGACGTCCCGCTGATCGGAACGGAGCTGACGGCGTGCTGGATGAAGGCATCAAGTTTATTCATGTGATTCATTCTGTTGTGATTTTTATCCTGGATGAATCATAGCACAGGAATCTGGGGTTTCCCCTCACCCTAACCCTCTCCCAAAGGGAGAGGGAACGTTTTCCACCCTCTCCCTTTGGGAGAGGGCTGGGGTGAGGGAAATTCAACCGTTGGCCGCAACCTTGCGCAAATCAAACACCCGGCAGGCTTTCCCTTCCGAGCGCGGAATGCTGCCGCAGTTGACGATCGTCACGTCCGTTGAGATCCCCACCATCGATTTAATGCGGTGGCGCAGCTGGTGGCACACCTGGCAGCGCTGTTCGTGTGAGAGCGTCAAGCTACTCTGTTTCAGCTCGACCTTCACCGAAAGTGAATCAAGATGCCCGCGGCGGTTTACCTCCAGCTGGTAGTGTGGCGAGAGGTGTTCGAACTTAACGATCTCCTCTTCCAGCTGTGACGGGAAGACGTTCACGCCGCGAATAATGAGCATGTCGTCGCTACGACCGCTGATGCGGTCCATACGCCGCATGGTGCGCGCGGTGCCCGGCAGCAGGCGCGTCAGGTCGCGGGTGCGGTAACGGATCACCGGCAGCGCCTCTTTGGTCAGGGTGGTGAACAGCAGTTCGCCCTGCTCGCCGTCCGCCAGCGGCGTGCCGTCGTTCGGGTTGACGATTTCCGGGTAGAAGTGATCTTCCCAGATGGTCGGGCCATCGGCGGTTTCCAGACACTCCATCGCCACGCCCGGCCCCATCACTTCGGACAGACCATAAATATCGAGCGCGGTAATGCCTAAGCGCTTTTCGATCTCCCGACGCATGGCCTGCGTCCACGGCTCGGCGCCAAATACGCCGACGCGCAGGGAGCATTTGCTGGCGTCTCCGCCCATCTGGCGCTCCAGTTCTTCAATCAGGTTAAGGCAGTAGGACGGCGTCACCATGATCATATCCGGCTGGAAGTCGCGGATCAGCTGCGCCTGCTTCTCCGTCTGGCCGCCGGACATCGGGATCACCGTCGCGCCTAAGCGTTCGGCACCATAGTGCGCGCCCAGCCCGCCGGTAAATAGCCCGTAGCCGTAGGCCACGTGAATTTTGTCCTTCGCGCTGCCGCCCGCGGCACGCAGGGAGCGGGCCACAATGTTCGCCCAGTTGTCGATGTCGTTTTGGGTGTAACCCACCACGGTCGGTTTGCCGGTAGTGCCGGAGGAGGCATGGATACGCACGACCTGCTCCATCGGCACCGCAAAGGTGTCGAACGGGTAGTTGTCGCGCAGGTCCTGCTTGGTGGTGCACGGGAACTTTTGCAGGTCCGCCAGCTCGTTAAAGTCGTCAGGGTGAACGCCCGCCGCGTCAAACTTGCGTTTGTACATGGGAACGTTGCTGTAGGCGTGATGGAGCGTCCACTTCAGGCGCTCCGTCTGCAGTGCCTGCAGTTCATCAACGGACGCGGTTTCGATCGAATCAAGCTTTGTTGTATTTGTCGTGGTCATTGTAGGGTGCTCACATTGTAGTTTGATCAAACGCGCTCAAGGATCATGGCAATACCCTGACCCACACCGATGCACATCGTACACAGCGCATAGCGCCCGCCGCGTCGGTGCAGTTCGTTGCTCGCCGCCAGCGCCAGCCTGGCACCGCTCATTCCCAGCGGGTGGCCTAACGCAATGGCTCCCCCGTTCGGGTTGACGTGCGCGGCATCGTCCGGCAGCCCCAGCTGACGCAGCACGCCCAGCGCCTGCGATGCAAAGGCTTCATTCAGCTCAATGACGTCCATATCGGTAATGCTTAATCCGGCGCGCTCCAGCACCCTGCGGGTAGCGGGCACCGGGCCTAACCCCATCAGACGCGGTTCCACGCCTGCGGTCGCCATTGCCACAATACGCGTGCGCGGCACCAGACCCTGCGCGAGCGCCATCTGCTCGCTGGCGATAATCAGCGCCGCGGCGCCGTCGTTCACGCCGGAGGCATTCCCCGCCGTGACCACACCATTTTTACGGAACGGGGTTTTCAGCGCGCTGAGCTGCTCCAGGGTGGTGTCCGCGCGCGGATGCTCATCCTCGCTCACTTCCGTCACCGCGCCTTTTTTCCCCGGCACCCGCACCGGCACAATCTCCTGCGCCAGCGCGCCGTTTTGCTGCGCCTGCGCGGTACGCTGCTGGCTGCGCAGGGCAAACGCGTCCTGATCGGCGCGGCTGATATTTAACAATTCAGCTACATTCTCCGCCGTTTCCGGCATGCTGTCAGTTCCGAATTGCTGATGCATGAGCGGATTCACAAATCGCCAGCCGATGGTGGTATCAAAAATCTCCGCCTGGCGCTGGAAAGCTGCGGTCGCTTTGCCCATCACGAAGGGCGCGCGAGACATAGATTCAACGCCGCCGGCAATCAGCAGATCGCCATCACCGGCTTTAATGGCGCGCGCTGCAAAGCCAATCGCGTCCAGGCCGGAACCACACAGCCGGTTGATCGTGGTGCCGGATACCGTCTGCGGTAACCCCGCCAGCAGCGCCGACATGCGCGCCACGTTACGGTTATCTTCCCCCGCCTGGTTCGCGCAGCCGAAGATAACATCGTCAATGCGCTCCAGATCCAGCTGCGGATAACGCGCCAGCAGCGCCCGCAGCGGAACAGCCCCCAGATCGTCGGCGCGAACGCCTGATAGCGCCCCGCCGTAGCGACCGACCGGGGTACGAACACCATCACAAATAAATGCGTCACGCATCAGGCTTCTCCTGTCACACTGCCGCCAATGCGGTGAGATTTCCCGCGAAAGAGAGCGACCGTTTTCTGTTGTTGATTGTGGATTTCAATGTCGTACACGCCGGTCATTTTGCCCTGATGCTTCACCCGCGCGGTGGCGGTGAGCCTGTCCCCGGCAAATCCCGGACGCAGAAAGTCTATGGAGCAGCCCGACGCCACTGCCGCCAGCCCCTGGCTGTTGCAGGCGTAGGCGAAGGCGGTGTCCGCCAGCGAAAACAGCTGTCCGCCGTGGCAGGTTTTATGGCCGTTAAGCATCTGCGGGGTGACAGTCATCGTGACTACCGCATAGCCTTCGTCCATTTCAATGATGTCGATGCCCAACGCCTGGGCGCAGGCGTCCTGTTCATACATGGTGCGGGCGTTGTGCCAGGCGTTATGACTCATAGCTACTCTCCAGAAGCGCACGCTGGCGCAGCAGTGAACAGGGGCGATAGCGCTCTTCGCCATAGTGACGCTGAAGGTTTTCCAGCAGCGCCAGTAAACGCTGCCAGCCCAGACGCTCGCCCCACGCAATCGGGCCGTTTGGGTAATTCACCCCGAGGCGCATGGCGGTATCGATATCTTTCTCGCTGGCGACCCCTTTCTGCAGAGCGTCCAGCGCTTCGTTGGCGATCATTGCCACCGTGCGCCAGACCAGCAGGCCGGGGTAGTCGGCAATCTGAACCACGCGCTTGCCCTGCTGCTGCAGATAGAAAACGGCTTTTTGCGTGGCGGAATGCGGGTTACTGGCGGCAGCGGCGATGACGGCGACATCGCGTTCGATACGGTCAACGACCACCACCGGGCGGCCATGCTTCACGGCCAGCGACTGCGCCGTTTCGCCCTGCGTTTCAACCAGCAGGACCTCATCCAGTTCCGTGACGCCGTCACTTTTTCGCTCCGCGCTCATGGGGCTGAAGCTATCGCTGACGGCCTGCAGCCAGCTCACGCCGGGCCTGTCGCTCTGCCAGTCATAAACGCCCTTGCCGCTTTTTTTACCCAGCCTTCCCGCCAGAACCAGCTCCTGCTGCACCAGCGAGGGCAGAAAACGTCGCTCCTGCCAGAAGGCGTTGAACACGGAGCAGGTCACGGCGAAGTTGACGTCCTGACCTATCATGTCGGTCAGCTCAAGAGGCCCCATCGGAAAACCGCCGCCTTCGCGCAGCGCGGCGTCGATCGTCTCAGGCGCTGCAACCTGCTCTTCCAGCGCGCGCCAGGCCTCGGAGTAGAACGGGCGCGCCACGCGGTTAACAATAAATCCCGGCGTTGACTGGCAGCGCACCGGCTGTTTTCCCCAGTTCATGGCCAGCTCGCACAAGACATCTGCCGCTTCCGATGACGTTGCCAGCCCGCTTACCACTTCCACCAGCTTCATGACCGGTGCCGGGTTGAAAAAGTGCAGCCCCGCCACGCGCTCGGGATGGGGAAGATCGGCGGCAATCGCCGTGACGGAGATTGATGACGTATTGCTGGTCAACAGCGTCTGCGGCGGGCAGATCTCAGCCAGCTGTTTAAACAGGGCTTTTTTGACCTCCAGACGCTCGGACGCTGCTTCAATGACCAGGTCGGCAGCCGCAAGGGCCTGAATGTCGGTCACCGGGATCAGCCGGGCGAGGATCTGCGCGCTGGCGTCCGCGGAGAGCTTTCCGCGCGTCACCCTTGAAGCCAGGCGCTGGCGGATGCCGTCAATCGCACGCGAAATCGCGTCGGAGGCGATATCGTAAATCAGAACCTGATGGCCGTAGCTTGCCGCCACTTCGGCAATCCCCGCGCCCATCGTGCCGCTGCCAATCACCGCGACAGTGTGAATATTGACCATCTTATTTCCCCGTAAAGTTCGGCGCGCGTTTCGCCAGAAAGGCGCTGACGCCCTCGCGGTAGTCGTCGCTGCGCCCGGCAAGGCGCTGATAGTCACGTTCGAGATCGAGCTGCGCGTCCAGGGTGTTGGTTTCGGCGGCGCCGATCGCCTGCTTAATCAGCCCCAGGCCATACGTCGGCTGTGACGCGAAGTGCAGCGCCATCTGCTGCGCCGCGGCGGAGAGCTGTTCATCGTCCACCACCTGCCAGATCATCCCCCAGGCCAGCGCCTGCTCGGCGCTCAGTTTGTCACCCAGCAGCGCCAGCCCCATCGCGCGGGCGCGCCCGGCGACGCGCGGCAGCAGCCAGGTGCCACCGCAGTCCGGCACCAGGCCGAGCTTGCTGAAGGCCATCACGAAGTGAGCGGAACGCGCCGCAATCACCATGTCGCAGCCCAGCGCCAGCGTGGCACCGGCCCCCGCCGCCACGCCGTTGACGGCGCAAATCACCGGTTTCGGCAGTTTCGCCAGGCGGCGCACCAGCGGGTTGTAAAAGGTTTCAACGGACATCCCCAGGTCCGGCGCCGGGCCGTTCGGGTCTACGTTGCGGTCGTTCAGGTCCTGCCCCGCGCAGAAGCCGCGCCCCGCCCCGGTGAGCAGCAGGCAGCGGACGGCGTCATCGCGCTCGGCCTGCTTCAGGCATTCGGAGAGCTGCTGGTGCATCACGTCGTTAAAGCTGTTTAAACGCTCGGGACGGTTCAGCGTAAGGGTCATCACGCCTTGCTCTACTTGACTCAGAATAAATTCCACGGTTAGCGTCCTTTAAAGTCGGGGGTGCGTTTTTGTAAGAAGGCGTCGATGCCCTCGCGGCGATCGTCCGTCGCGGAAAGCAGCGTAAACAGCTGACGTTCCTGCGCCAGCCCGGCCTGCAGCCCCACCTCCTGCGACTGGCGCAGCGCCTGCTTCGCGGCCTGCAGCGCCAGCGGCGAATGGCGAGCCATCAGCGCCGCCTGCTTCAGGGCATACTCCAGCGTGAGGGAGGCCGGGAACACGTCGCTAACCAGCCCCGCGCTCAGCGCCCGCTGCGCGGTAAGGCTCTCACCGGTCAGCACCATTTTGCTGGCCAGCGATTTGCCCACGCAGCGAATCAGGCGCTGCGTCCCCCCCGCGCCGGGCATAATGCCCAGCGTGATTTCAGGCAGACCAAAGCGGGCGTTATCTCCGGCAATGACCACGTCACACAGCAGCGCCAGCTCGCAGCCCGCCCCCAGCGCAAAGCCGTTCACGGCGGCGATCAGCGGTTTAGTGAACGCGTTGATGCGCGCCCACAGCTGCGGACGGATATCGTTCAGGGTGGCGGGCAGATCTTTTTCTGCCATTTCGTTGAGATCCGCCCCGGCGGCGAAGCAGCGCTCGTTGCCGTAAATCACCGCGACGGAGATATCGCCATCAAGCGCGGCGCGTTCGAGTTCATCCGCAACCTGCGCCAGAAGCGCGTTGTTAAGCGCGTTACGCGCCGCCGGGCGGTTAAGCGTCAGCTGCAGCACGCGGCCATGGCGGGTGATAATCAGTTCGCTCATGCCATCCCCTTCGCGTCAAAATCGACGACCACGTCGGCGGTTAACGGCAGCGCCTGACAGCTCAACACATATCCCGCCGCCAGTTCGTCAGGTTCAAGACTGTAGTTGGTCGCCATATCGACTTTGCCGCGCAGCACTTTGCACTTGCAGGTGGCGCACACGCCGCCCTTGCAGGCGTACGGCAGATCCGCGCCCTGGCGCAGGGCCGCATCGAGAATGCTTTCGTCGTCCGCCGTCAGGGTGATTTCGCGGTCGCGACCGTCCTGGCGCACGGTCACTTTTTGCCCTTCTGCCTGCACGCTCACGGCACGCTTCACGGCCGTTCCCGGGGTGTTGAAGCGCTCAAGGTGAATGGATTTTTCCGGCATTCCCAGCGCCTTCAGCGCCGCTTGTGCATCGTCCATCATCACCGACGGGCCGCAGATGAAGGCCTCGTCGTACTGACGGAAGTCGATCAGCTTTTTTGCCAGCGCCTGCAGCTTTTCACCGTCGATGCGGCCGTGCAGCAGGTCGCTGTCCAGCGTCTCCTGGCTGAAGATGGACACCAGCTGCAGCCGCTGCGGATATTTGTCCTTCAGGTCCGCCAGCGCCTGGCGGAACATCATGCTCTGGCTGCTGCGGTTGCCGTAAATCAGGGTGAAATGGCTGTTTGGTTCGGTGACCAGCGTGGCGGATAAAATCGCCAGCATCGGGGTGATCCCGGAGCCTGCGGCTATCGCCAGATAGTGGCCTTCCCGTTCGGCCTGCGGCTGATAGCCAAAATGCCCCTGTGGAACCATGACGTCCAGCGCCATGCCCTGTTTGATCTCGTCCCGGGCATAGCGGGAGAAACGCCCGCCTTCGATGGCTTTGACCGCCACGCTGATTTCGCCCGGCGCGGCGCTGCGGCAGATGGAGTAGCAGCGGCGCAGCTCATCCCCACCAAGGTTCGCTTTCAGCGTCAGGTGTTGCCCGGGACGAAAACGGTAAGCGTCCTGCAGATCCTGCGGCACCGCGAAGGTAATCGTCACCGCGTCGCGGGTTTCGGGTTCCACTTTGGCCACGGTTAATGAATGAAACGTTGTCATGGCAGCCTCAAATACATTTGAAATAGTCGAAAGGCTCACGGCAGGAATTGCAGCGATAGAGCGCTTTGCAGGCCGTTGAGCCAAATTCACTGATAAGCGAGGTGTTAGTGCTCGCGCAGCGCGGGCAGCTCACCTCCAAAGGTGCGTGCGCGTGACAGCTGTGGCCGACGGGCGGGCTGATGCCGTATGCCCGCAGGCGCTCGCGCGCGTCGGCCGTCATCCAGTCCGTTGTCCAGGCGGGTTCCAGCTGGAGCACAATATGCACCGGGGTAAACCCCTGCGCGCTCATCGCGTCGCGGATCGCGCCCAGCAGGTGTTCCGTCGCCGGGCAGCCCGAGTAGGTTGGCGTGAAGCCAATAACCCAACCTCCCCCCTGCGCCTTTACGCTGCGCACCATGCCTAAGTCGGTGATGGTCAGGACCGGCACTTCCGGGTCCGGGATCTGGCTTAACAGCGCCCAGATCTGCGGAATTTGCGCGGGCGCGATATCGACGAGACGTTGCATGGCGTTCTCCTTCCTTACCACTGCTGGCCGGGGTAGACGCGCTGGAGATATTGCATTTCTGCCAGCATCGGCCCCAGGTGTTCGGTGTGCAGCCCCTTCTTGCCGCCGGTGCGGTAAGCGGCGTCGTCAGGCACGCTCAGGCGGGCTTCGTGCAGTCCGGCAAAGACTTCGCTTTCCCACGGCTGACGAAGCGCACGCGGGTCAACGGCCACGCCGGTGGCAGCCAGCTCCAGCTCAACGTCGTCGGCGTCAAACAGCTCCGCCGTAAAGCGCCACAGGTCGTTAACCGCCTGCTGCATTTTTTGCGCGGAGGTTTCGGTGCCGTCGCCCAGGCGCACCAGCCAGCCGCGGCTGAAGCGCAGGTGGTAGCGCGCCTCTTTAATCGCTTTGGCGGCGATGGCGGCAAGCTGACCGTCGCTGCTGCGGGTCAGGCGCTCGTAGAGCGCGACGTTCCACGCGTCCATCAGGTACTGGCGAACAAGGGTGTCGGCGAAGCTGCCGTTGGGCTGCTCCACCAGCAGCAAGTTGCGGAACTGACGCTCGTCGCGGCCAAAGGCCAGCGTGTCTTCATCACCCTCGCCTTCACGCTCTGCGGCGTAGGTCAGGAAGTTGCGCGCCTGCCCCAGCAGGTCGAGGCCAATGTTGGCGAGCGCGAGGTCAATCTCCAGCTCCGGCGCGTGGCCGCACCAGGCGCCCAGACGTTGGGAAAGGACCAGACCGTTGTCGCCCAGACGCAGGGCGTATGCAGATACTGTTTTCATCCCGGACCTCACATGTGCTCGATGCCATCAGGGATGGTGTAAAACGTCGGATGTCGATAGACCTTGCTCTCTGCCGGGTCGAAGAATTCGCCGCTCTCTTCCGGCTGGGAGGCGACAATTTCGCTCGCCTTCACGACCCAGATAGAGCAGCCTTCGCTGCGGCGGGTATAGGCATCACGCGCGTTTTCCAGCGCCATGCGGTCGTCAGCAGCGTGAAGACTGCCTACGTGACGGTGTGATAGCCCTTGCTTAGAACGGACAAAAACTTCATATAACGGCCAGTAGACGTTGCTCATGGTGTATTCCTCTTATGCGGCCTGACGGGCGCGTTGCTTTTCGGCATGCGCCAGGGCGGCTTCGCGCACCCACGCCCCGTCGTCCCAGGCTCTGTTTTTTGCAGCCAGACGTTCGTGATTGCAGACCCCGCGGCCGTTTATCACCTCGTCAAATTCATGCCAGTCGATCTCGCCGAAGCGGTAGCTGCCGCTCTCCTCGTCGAAACGCAGATCGGGGTCCGGTACGGTCATGCCGAGCATTTCCACCTGCGGAACGGTGTTATCCACGAACCGCTGGCGCAGCTCGTCGTTGCCGAAGCGTTTAATTTTCCAGGCGAGGCTGCGGGCGCTGTTCGGCGAGCTGTCGTCGTTCGGGCCAAACATCATCAGCGCGGGCCACCAGAAACGGTTGATGGCGTCCTGCAGCATCTGACGCTGAGATTCACTCCCCTGCGCGAGCGCCATGCAGGCCTCAAAGCCCTGGCGCTGGTGGAAACTCTCTTCTTTACAGATTTTCACCATTGCACGGGCATACGGGCCGTAGGAGGTGCGGCACAGCGCCACCTGGTTGACGATGGCGGCGCCGTCCACCAGCCAGCCGATGACGCCGATGTCGGCCCAGGTCAGGGTGGGATAGTTAAAGATGGAGGAGTATTTCATCTTGCCGTCGAGCATCTTCTGGTAGATGTCTTCCCGGGCGCAGCCCAGCGTTTCCGCCGCGCTGTAGAGGTATAAACCGTGTCCGGCCTCGTCCTGCACTTTTGCGAGCAGGATAGCCTTGCGGCGCAGCGTCGGGGCGCGGGCGATCCAGTTGCCCTCCGGCAGCATGCCGACAATCTCGGAGTGGGCGTGCTGACCAATCTGACGGATCAGCGTCTTACGGTAGGCTTCCGGCATCCAGTCCTGAGGCTCTATCGCCGTCTCCTGCGCTATGCGCTGCTCAAAGCGTTCTTCTTGCGTCACGTTTTCACCCTTATGATTCGTCAATCTGTTTAATAATGCGAAATGGTGAATCACTTCGTTTCTTAAAAGTTACACAAAGGTTAAATATAACCCCAAGGAGTGTTTGCTTATTTTGTGATGCCGCTCGCAAGGCTTTTCAAATGAGGCCCGTACAGGGCCAAACATATCGCCACGTTTCATCATGCCAGATCACAATGTTAACAATTCTTTAAAACTCAGCTTGATTTTTATGATTCACAATTTAACTATTTATGGTGAATTCACGAAACACCTGGAGATAAGCGATGCAGCAGTTAGCCAGCTTCTTGTCCGGCGTCTGGCAGTCTGGCCGGGGCCGCGAGCGCAACATTCATCACGCCATCAGCGGCGAAGCTTTGTGGGAAGTCACCAGCGAAGGGCTGGATATGGCGGCGGCGCGTCGTTACGCCATCGATCGCGGCGGCGAATCCCTTCGCGCCATGACCTTTATCGAGCGTGCAGCCATGCTGAAGGCCGTGGCAAAACATCTGCTTGAGCACAAGGCGCAGTTTTACGCGCTTTCGGCGCAAACGGGCGCGACCAAAGCCGACAGCTGGGTGGATATCGAAGGCGGCATTGGTACCCTGTTCACCTACGCAGGCCTGGGCAGCCGCGAGCTGCCGGACGATACGCTGTGGCCAGAGGACGAGCTGATCCCCCTCTCAAAAGAGGGCGGCTTTGCGGCGCGTCACGTCCTGACGTCGAAATCCGGCGTGGCGGTGCATATCAACGCCTTCAACTTCCCGTGCTGGGGCATGCTGGAAAAACTGGCGCCAACCTGGCTTGCCGGAATGCCCGCCATCATTAAACCCGCCACCGCGACCGCGCAGGTGACGCAGGCGATGGTGAAATCCATCGTCGACAGCGGCCTGGTGCCGGACGGGGCCATCAGCCTGATCTGCGGCGGCGCGGGCGATCTGCTGAGCCAGCTCGACAGCCAGGACGTGGTGACCTTCACCGGCTCCGCCAGCACCGGCCAGACGCTGCGGGTACATCCGAACATCGTGGCGAACGCGATTCCGTTCACCATGGAAGCCGACTCGCTGAACTGCTGCGTGCTGGGCGAAGACGTCACGCCGGAGCAGCCGGAATTCGCCCTCTTCATTCGTGAAGTGGTGCGCGAAATGACCGCCAAGGCCGGGCAAAAATGTACCGCCATTCGTCGCATCATCGTGCCGCAAAGCCAGGCTGATGCCGTCAGCCAGGCGCTGATTGCCCGGCTGGAGAAGGTGGTTGTCGGCGATCCGGCGCAGGAAGGCGTGAAGATGGGCGCGCTGGTGAACGGTGAACAGCGCGCGGACGTGCAGGAAAAAGTCGACCAGCTTGTTGCCGCAGGCTGCCAGGTTCGCCTGGGCGGGAAAGCGGATCTGCAGGCGGCTGGCGCGTTCTTCCCGCCGACCCTGCTCTTCTGCCCGCAGCCGGACGAAACCCCTGCAGTGCATTCCACCGAGGCCTTTGGACCTGTGGCCACGCTGATGCCGTATCGCAATGCGGATCACGCCCTGGAGCTGGCCCGCGCGGGCGGCGGCAGCCTTGCGGGGACGCTGGTAACGGCGGATTTAGCCACCGCCCGCCGGTTTATTGCCGGTGCCGCGCGCGCCCACGGGCGTATTCAGATCCTCAACGAGGAGTCCTCAAAAGAATCTACCGGCCACGGCTCGCCGCTGCCGCAGCTGGTCCACGGCGGCCCGGGCCGTGCAGGCGGTGGTGAAGAGCTGGGCGGCCTGCGCGCGGTGAAACACTATCTTCAGCGCACCGCCGTTCAGGGCAGCCCGTCAATGCTGGCCGCTATCGGCAAGCAGTGGGTGCGCGGTGCAGAGGTTCAGGAAGATCGCGTTCATCCGTTCCGTAAATACTTCGAAGAGCTGCAGCCGGGCGACAGCCTGCTGACGCCGCGCCGTACCCTGACGGAGGCAGATATCGTCAACTTTGCCTGCCTGAGCGGGGATCACTTCTACGCCCATATGGACAAAATCGGCGCGGCGGAGTCGATCTTCGGCGAGCGCGTGGTGCACGGCTATTTCCTGATATCTGCCGCTGCCGGGCTGTTTGTCGATGCGGGCGTTGGCCCGGTTATCGCTAACTACGGCATGGAGAACCTGCGCTTTATCGAGCCGGTCAAACCGGGCGATACCATTCAGGTGCGCCTGACCTGCAAGCGTAAAACGCTGAAAAAACAGCGCACCGCCGATGAAAAACCGACGGGCGTGGTGGAGTGGTCCGTTGAGATATTCAACCAGCACCAGCAGGCCGTGGCGCTCTACTCCATTCTGACGCTGGTGGCCCGCCAGCAGGGCGACTTCAGCTAACTACCCCTCACCCTAACCCTCTCCCCAACGGGGAGAGGGGATTGCTCTGTACGAGCATGTGATTTATCCCCGCTCTTTTTTTAACCTGGCAAGACTGACAAATAACCTGGCAGATGCAGGCAAACGCTTTTCGCGCGCGCCTGTCAGGATAAGGCTGTCACAACACAATAAACACAACAAGATGAGGTCTACGATGGGAAGCAATTCTTCTTTTTCTGCCCGTAGAACGGCACTGGCCATGGCCGTTGCGCTGTGTTGCGCCTGGCACTCCCCTGTTTTCGCACACGGCGGCGAGGCGCATATGGTCCCGATGGACAAAACGCTGCAGGCGTTTGGCGCGGACGTGCAGTGGGATGATTACGCACAGATGTTCACCATCACCAAAGACGGAGCCTTTGTGAAGGTCAAGCCTGGCGCGAAAACCGCCATCGTCAACGGTAAAACCCTGAAGCTGCAGGTGCCGGTGGTAATGAAAAACAAAAAAGCCTTTATCTCCGAGACCTTCATCAACGATGTCTTCCAGTCTGGTCTCGATCAGACTTTCCAGGTGGAAAAACGTCCCCACCCTCTGAACGCCTTAACAGCAGACGAAATTAAGCAGGCCGTCGAGATCGTTAAAGCCTCTGCGGACTTCAAACCCAATACCCGCTTTACCCAGATAGCCCTTGCCGAGCCGGAAAAAGCCAAAGTCTGGAACTTCGTGCTGAACGGCACGGCGGTGGATGCCCCTCGCCAGGCCAACATCACGATGCTCGACGGGAAGCACATCATCGAAAGCCGGGTGGATCTGAAGGATAAAAAGATCCTCAGCTGGGAGCCGATAAAAGACGCGCACGGGATGGTGCTGCTGGATGACTTTACCGCCGTCCAGCAGATCGTTAACGAAAGCGCCGAGTTTGCCGAGGTGCTGAAAAAGCGCGGCATCACCGATACGAAGAAAGTGATCACCACCCCGCTGACCGTCGGGTACTTTGACGGCAAGGATGGCCTGAAGCAGGAAGATTGCCTGCTCAAAGTGGTGAGCTATCTGGACGTGGGCGATGGCAACTACTGGGCGCACCCGATTGAAAACCTGGTGGCGGTTGTTGACCTTGAGCAGAAGAAAATCCAGAAAATCGAAGAAGGCCCGGTGGTCCCGGTTCCGATGACCCCGCGTCCCTATGACGGCCGCGACCGTATTGAAACGGTGAAAAAACCGCTGGAGATCGTCGAGCCGGAAGGCAAGAACTACACCATCACCGGCGACACGGTGCACTGGCAGAACTGGGATTTCCACCTGAGCCTCGACTCCCGCGTTGGGCCCACAATCTCGACCGTGACTTATAACGATAACGGCAAAAAGCGTCAGGTCATGTATCAGGGATCGTTAGGCGGGATGATCGTACCCTATGGTGACCCGGACGTGGGCTGGTACTTCAAAGCCTATCTGGATTCCGGTGACTACGGCATGGGCACCCTGACCTCCCCGCTGGTGCGCGGCAAGGACGTGCCGTCTAACGCCGTGATGCTGAACGAAACCATTCCGGACTACACCGGCGCGCCGATGGAGATCCCCCGCGCAATCGCCATTTTTGAGCGCTACGCCGGGCCGGAGTATAAGCACCAGGAGATGGGCCAGCCGAACGTCAGCACCGAGCGCCGCGAGCTGGTGGTGCGCTGGGTGAGTACCGTGGGCAACTACGACTATATCTTTGACTGGGTCTTCCACGAGAACGGCACCATCGGCATTGATGCAGGAGCAACCGGCATTGAAGCGGTGAAAGGCGTGCAGGCAAAAACCATGCATGACGCAACCGCCAAAGATGACACCAAATACGGCACGCTGATCGACCATAATATTGTCGGCACCACCCACCAGCACATCTATAACTTCCGCCTGGATATGGACGTAGACGGCACCAACAACAAGCTGGTGGCGATGGACCCGGAAGTGAAACCGAACACCGCCGGGGGCCCGCGTACCAGCACCATGCAGATTAACCAGTACGATATCGACACCGAACAGCAGGCCGCGCAGAAGTTTGACCCCGGCACCATTCGACTGCTGAGCAACACCCGTAAAGAGAACCGCATGGGCAACCCGGTGTCGTACCAGATCATCCCTTACGCGGGCGGTACGCATCCGGTGGCAACGGGGGCGAAGTTTGCCCCGGACGAGTGGATTTACCACCGCCTGAGCTTTATGGACAAACAGCTGTGGGTGACGCGCTACCACCCGAATGAGATGTACCCGGAAGGGAAATTCCCTAACCGCTCAACGCACGATACCGGCCTGGGCCAGTACAGCAAGGATAACGAATCGCTGAACGACCAGGACGACGTGGTGTGGATGACCACCGGCACCACGCACGTTGCCCGCGCCGAGGAGTGGCCAATCATGCCTACGGAATGGGTGCATACCCTGCTCAAACCGTGGAACTTCTTCGACGAGACGCCAACGCTTGGCAAGAAAAAAGACGAACAGAAATAAATAACGTACCGGGCGCAACGCCCGGTTTTTCATCTATTTACTTGCTGAATACCACTCCCCGATTATAGTTATTTCACCTCGCGTATTCCCATTGCATCTCTTGAACCACTTTCAGCCAGGACACGAAGTTTCCACAAACGACGTAATACATCACTGAGAGGTTTTAGGATGAGATTTAATTCGATCGTCAGGAGTCTTGCGCTGGCAGGGCTTTTTATTTCCGTCAATTCGGCTTATGCCGCAGAAGCCCCAAAGGATGCGACTGCAGCGACGCAACAAGCCAACAACGCTCTGTTTAATCAGCTTCCCTTCTCCGACAACACTGATTTCACCGACGCCCACAAAGGATTTATTGCCCCTATTCCTCAGGATGTCATCAAAGGGGAACAAGGTAATGTTGTCTGGGACCCGCAGCAATATTCATTTATTAAAGAAGGCGATAAAGCCCCGGATTCCGTCAATCCTAGCTTATGGCGTCAATCACAGTTGATTAATATTAGCGGACTGTTCGAAGTCACCGAAGGCGTATATCAAATACGCAATCTTGACCTGTCGAATATGACCATTATCGAAGGTAAAGAAGGTATTACCGTGGTTGACCCGCTGGTGTCGGCAGAGACGGCCAAAGTCGGGATGGATCTCTACTTTAAAAACCGCGGCAAAAAGCCCGTGGTGGCGGTGATCTACACCCACAGCCACGTGGATCATTACGGTGGCGTGCGCGGCGTGGTTGACGAAGCGGACGTGAAGGCGGGCAAGGTGAAAATCTACGCCCCGGCCGGGTTTATGGAAGCCGCCGTCGCGGAGAACATTATGGCGGGTAACGTCATGAGCCGCCGCGCCAGCTATATGTACGGCAACCTGCTGAAACCCGATGCCAAAGGCCAGGTCGGCGCCGGTCTGGGGACGACCACTTCCGCGGGAACCGTGACCCTGATTGCGCCCACCAACATCATCGAGAAAGATGGTCAGAAAGAGGTCATCGACGGCCTGACCTATGATTTTATGCTCGCGCCTGGCTCTGAAGCCCCGTCAGAAATGCTCTGGTATATCGAAGAGAAAAAGCTGATTGAATCCGCCGAGGACGTGACCCATACCCTGCATAACACCTACTCGCTTCGCGGAGCGAAAATCCGTGAGCCGCTGCCGTGGTCAAAATACATCAACGAAGCGATTGTGCGCTGGGGCGATAAAGCCGAAATCATCATGGCGCAGCACCACTGGCCTACCTGGGGCAACGAAAATGTGGTCAAACTGTTGAAAAGCCAGCGCGATCTCTATCGTTACATCAATGACCAGACCCTGCGCATGGCTAACGAAGGCCTGACGCGCGATGAGATCGCCGCCAACTTTAAGCTGCCGGATTCGCTGGCGCACACCTGGGCCAACCGAGGGTACTACGGCTCGGTAAGCCACGACGTGAAGGCAACCTACGTGCTCTATCTCGGCTGGTTCGACGGCAACCCGGCAACGCTGGATGAGCTGCCGCCAGAAGAAGGCGCGAAGAAGTTCGTTGAATATATGGGCGGCGCGGATGCGATTCTGCAAAAAGCCAAAACCGATTTCGACCAGGGCAACTACCGCTGGGTCGCGCAGGTGGTGAGCAAAGTCGTCTTCGCTGACCCGAATAACCAGGCGGCACGCAACCTTGAAGCGGATGCGCTCGAGCAGCTCGGCTATCAGGCGGAATCCGGTCCGTGGCGCAACTTCTACCTGACCGGCGCGCAAGAGCTGCGTAACGGCGTGGTAAAAGGCCCAACGCCGAATACCGCCAGCCCGGATACCGTACGGGCAATGACGCCAGAAATGTTCTTTGACTACCTGGCGGTGCATATCAACGGTGAAAAAGCGGGTACCGCGAAGTCGGTGTTTAACGTCGATCTCGGCGGCGACGGCGGCAAATATAAGCTCGAACTGGAAAACGGCGTGCTGAACCACACGGCCAAAGCCGAGGCGAAGGATGCTGACGCCACGCTGACCCTTAACCGCGACACGCTGAACAAAATTATCCTCAAAGAGGTGACGCTCAAACAGGCCGAACAGGACGGCGACGTGAAACTCACCGGTGACGGCGCTAAACTGGATTCAATGCTTGGATATATGGATAAATTTGATTTCTGGTTTAACATTGTGACACCGTAACGCTCACGCAAAAGGGCGGTTCGTCCGCCCTTTTCTGCTTCACGTGTTCGCCAGAAAGGGTAATAAGCATTAATGGAAAAAAGAAAAAAACCGACACTTGAACGGGCCACCTGGCCAACGCGGCATGCCATGGTCATGCATGGGCTGGCGATGAACCTTCCGTGGCTGGCCTTCGTCAATATCAGCTTCGCGGTGATGATTCTGCTGCGACACGTTCTGCTTAAGGCCGGCGACCCGCTTTATCCCCACTCGCCGCAGCTGACAAAAATAGTCGATGCCTCCATGCTTGGCATTACCCTCCTCTCAGCTGCGCTGATCCTCATGGCCTGGCGGCGCATCGCCGGTATCAGCGTGGTGTTGTTTATTTGTAGCGCCATCTGGTCGGTCTCCTGTTTCTGGTTTATCACCCAGCTGCTGCTCCCGCACGTCTGGCCGCTGTGCGTCATTTTATTACTCTCCGGCTTAACGGCGCTCTATTTTCATCCTAAGGGGTTGCTCGCCTTTGTGCTGCCGCTTTGGATCACCCTGCCGATAGCAAGCTGGGTACGAAATGATGGCCTCAACCTTCACTTCATTGTTATCTGGAGCGTCTTTACGCTGATCCTGATCTGCGGGCGTTTCATCCTGTTGAGCTGGTTTGACGAAGCCTGGCGACGCAACCAGCAAAATCAGCTGCTGATCTCCAGACTGGATGCGCTGGCGCATCAGGATCCGTTAACCAAAACCGCCAATCGCCGGAAAATGGAAGTGGTGCTGGAAAACGCGGTAGAGCAGAAAAAAACCTTCTCGGTGATTATGCTGGATATCGATTACTTCAAACTCTACAACGACACCTACGGCCATCAGGCGGGTGATGAATGCCTCACACGCGTAGCTCAGGTGCTGTTGAAATCGGTGCGAACCCCTGACGATGTGGTGTCACGCTACGGCGGCGAGGAGTTTGTGGTGATCCTGTTTAACTGCCCGGAAAACATCGCTGAAAAAGTTGCCTTACGAATTCAGGACGGCCTGCGCGCGGAGCCCATACCGCACGGCGCGTCAACCGTTAGCGACCATGTCACCGTGAGCATGGGAATTGCGAGCATGGCGGAAGGGTTAGCGGGCACCGAGATCATCGCCCGTGCCGATGCGGCGCTGTATCGTGCGAAAGAGGCCGGGCGGGACCGGTGGTCGCATTAAAAAATGCCGGGTGGCGGCTGCGCTGACCTGGCCTACGAAATTAGCCCGGTGTGGCCTGATGCCCTCACCCTGACCCTCTCCCACGGGAGAGGGAACACACACTAAAAAGGCAACCTCACGGTTGCCTTTTGCTTTTACTAGTAGCGCACGCAAACCGACTTGGTCTCGCACCAGCCGTCCAGCCAGTCCGGGCCAAAATCACGGCCGGTACCGGACTGCTTCATGCCGCCGAACGGCAGGTTGGCGTCGATCAGGGTATGGCTGTTTACCCACACCGTGCCCGCCTGCAGCCTGTCGGTGTACTCCAGCGCCTTGCCTATGTTTTGCGTCCAGACGCTGGCCGTCAGTCCGTACTCGGTATCATTTGCCAGCTGCAATGCCTCTTCGCCGTCGGCCACGCGCACCAGGTTCACCACCGGACCGAACACCTCTTCCCGCGTCAGGCGCAGCGCCGCATCCGGGTTGACCACCAGCGTAGGGGAAACGTAATAACCTTTGCCCTCCGGGCCACGGTTGCCGGTGATAAGCTCCGCGCTGCGCGATTTCGCTTCATCCAGGAAGGTCTGCACTTTATCGCAGTGGGCGCGCGAAACCAGCGGGTTAATAAACGCCTGCGGCGACATACCCGGCCCCACGCTCAGGGATTTCACCGCCTGCTCAAAGCCGTTCACCAGCGTGTCGAACAGCGGCGCTTCAATATAGATACGGGAGCTAGCCGCGCAAACCTGCCCCTGATTCAGGAAGCTGCCCATCATCAGCCCTTCAATCACCCAGGCTGGATCGGCGTCTTTCAGCACGATGGCCGGGTTTTTGCCACCCAGCTCCAGGGTGACGCCCGTCAACGTATCTGCCGCCGCGCGTGCAATCTGTTTCCCCGTGGCGGTGGAGCCGGTAAAGCTGACCTTGGCGATGCGCGGGTGTGACGTTAGCGCTGCGCCACACACCGCGCCACTTCCGGTCACGACGTTGAACACGCCTTCCGGTACACCGGCTTCACACGCCAGCTCCGCCACGCGCAGCATGGTCAGCGGCGTGGTTTCAGACGGTTTGATAACGATCGAACAGCCTGCCGCCAGCGCGGGCATCACTTTCCACATGCCGATCATCAGCGGGAAGTTCCACGGCACAATTCCGGCTACCACGCCTACCGGCTCTTTACGGGTCCAGGCCTGATAGCGTGCGCCCTGCGGTAGCGGGATAGAGAGGTCGAGAGTTTTACCCGCAATTTTGGTGGTCAGCCCGGCGGTGTAGCGCATCCAGTTCAGGGTGCAGCCCACCTCAAAGGCGCGGGAGATGTTAATGGATTTGCCCTGCTCCAGCGTTTCGAGTTGCGCCAGCTCTTCGCCGTGCTGCTCAACCAGATCGGCAAAGCGCAGCAGGATACGCTCACGCTCCGCCGGTAATTTTCCAGCCCAGCTGCGGGCCACAAAAGCGCGCCACCCGGACATCACCGCGCGGTCCACGTCGTCAACGCTGGCATCCGCCGTGGAGGCGATCGCCTCGCCCGTCGCCGGGTTATACACGTTCAGGCGTTTCTCGCTGTCCGATGCAGCCTGACGGCCTTCAATCCACAGGCCATGCTGTCGATCCAAAAACTGCTGTACGCCGGGCAGAACGGCGATCTGTGATTCAGACATAGGGTACTCCTTCGTTATTCTTCGCAGGGTTTAATGCAGTCTACGAAGCCTTTCGCGTTCCCGCTTTTATCTCTGTGACATTCGCTTTGCCACCTGTGACAGGCTCCGCAAATCGTGATAATTCCGGCTTATAGCGCTGTTCCCGGTGAGTGTTCTTTCCTATAGTCAGCCTCATGGCTCTGACAAAATGCAACACAAATGCAACAATGCAAAAACATTGACGGTGCGGCGAGATAAACAATGGCGTGTGCAAGCGAGCAGGAAAAGTATCAGCAGTGGCTGGCGCAAATTAACCAGGCGTGCGGGCGGTTCGACGCTCGCCCATTAGCGGGTGAATTTATGGGTGAACTGGAAACCAGCTACGCGCGCAGCCTCAAGTTAAGCACCGTGACCGCCGCTGGCGTTAACCTGTTTCGCACCCGTCAGGAGATTAAACACAGCAGCGACGCCTGGTTTTACACGGTGTTTCAGCTTGAAGGCAGCGCCGAGATTGAACAGGACGACCGCCGTTCGATCCTGAAAACCGGCGATATCACGCTGATCGACGCCTCGCGCCCCTGCTCCATCATCTGGCGGGAAACGTCCCGGCAGATTTCGCTCCTCGTTCCGCGGCAGATAGTCGAGCAACAGTGCCGTTTTCAGGAGGTCAGCTGCGCGCTCACGCTCTCGCGCAGCCTGCCAACGGTTCAGCTTAGCCATCGCCTGCTGCAGGAGAGTATGGGCAATGCGGACCTGAGCGATCGGGAAAGCGAAGCCGCGCTGGAAGCGATGATCTGCCTGCTGCGCCCCGCGTTCCAGCAGCGTGAAGCCGTACAGCCGCGCAAGGAACGGCAGTTTCAGAGCGTGTTGTCGCTGATTGATGACCATATTCAGTCCGAGGCGTTGCGCCCGGAATGGATTGCCTTAGAGAGCGGGATGTCGGTGCGCAGCCTGTACCGCATGTTTGCCGATAAAGGCCTGGTGGTCGCGCAGTATATTAAAAACCGTCGACTCGACCTCTGCGCGCAGGTACTGCGCTCCGCCGGCGATGAGGAGAAGCTGGCGGGGATTGGCTATAGCTGGGGGTTTGCCGACCACAGCCATTTTTCAACGGCCTTCAAGCAACGCTTTGGCGTGTCGCCCGGCGAATACCGCAAGCGGTGCCGCTAGCTACTTTTTCAGCCATCTGCCGTTAATCCCCTTCACGTATTCACCCGGCTGCGCCCGCGCAACCAGCTTCTGCCCCGCCATTTTTGCCACTTCATCCACGGGCAGGTTATTGCTGTCGGCCAGCTTTTGGTAACTTTCCGCGCGCGCGGCATTAATGCGGTTAACCAGCGCCAGCGTGTCGGCATCTTGCGCGACGGGCGCGATGTAGCCGCTCAGCGTTTCGCCCACGCGCCCTTGCGTGCGCGCATCATTCAGCGTGAGCGTCGCGGCCTGCACGTTGAACCCCAGCGCCAGAATAAGAAGTGTTAATCGTTTCATGGCATCCTCAGAACAGATCGCTGCGGGATTTCAGCAGGGTTTCAACGTCTTTATCGACCTTAATATGGATTTCATGCTCGATTTTCACGTTCATGTTGATGGTTATCGGCTCTTTCGGCGCCGCAACTTCAATACGCGGCGTACAGCCTGTCAGCAGCGCGACAGCGACCACGGTGAGTACACCAGCCATCATTTTCATTGTTGTTCCTCACTTTCCTTGCCTGTCGAACTGCGGATACCGGGTATCACCGCATGTTGCTCAAACCATGTTTGCAGGTTGTCCCCAAAGCGCAGGCTGCGCCAGAGGGTAAACACGTTCTCTTCATGGGTGTAGTTAAGGTTCACCGAACCGCTTTTGCCATCTACCCTGCTGGTTCCCTTGATGGTCGCCCGCAGGGTTAACATCCCCAGATTATCAACATTGAGCGTTGTCCACGACTGTGAAATTTCCATGTAGCGGAGCCAGTTAATCGCCGCGCCCGCCACCATATTATCGTTCACTATGGCATCCGCCGTATCTTTATCGATACGCAGCGTCATTGGCCCAGGGTTCGTCAGCCAGCCGTCTTTGATGATCCATTTCTCATTGTCCAGCCAAAACGGCAGCGCCCCGCTGACCGGGCCGGACAGGGTAAACTGTTTGGGGTTGACCGCGCCGATCAGCTCGCTGGTTGAGATATTGTCCACGCGCAGCAGCGCCGGATCGTGCTGCGGCATCCTGAGCTGCTGCAGGGTAATTTTACCGCCGAGCGCCTCAACCTTCACGTTAGTCAGCAGGAGCGGGTTCTCTTCCGTCCACGGATAGTCGCCCTGCAGATCGGCGGTAATGTTCCGCGCGGTGACCAGATTTTCAACTTCACCAATACGCAGCGTTACCGGGCCACGCGTACCCAGCGACCAGGTGCCTTCGCTAAAGCGGAAAGGCAGGACAAAATCGACGCCGTTGATCTTGTTATCGGGCATCCAGACGCTACCGGATTTCAGCACCCCGTGGCCGCCCGCTTCAAACCCCTGCTCGGCCGCCGCCGAGAAGGCAACCTGTGCGTAAAGCTCACCTTCACGCAGCGTCATTTTCCAGTCCGGCGGGATCAGCGGCTGAAACACGGTGAGAGACTGCTTTGGCCACCAGGCCTGCCCGCGCAGGCGTTCCCCGTCCCATCGTCCGTTTACCTGTACCGGGCCAATCTTATCGGCATGAAGATCGCCTTTAAACTGGAACAGCGTGGGGTCCGTGCCGTCTACGCTGAAGGTCAATACCGAGGGCGGCAGCACGCTGCCGCCGGAGAACGCGGTTTGCCCGGCGTTGAGCGACAGGGCGCCCGTAAATTTCGGATTGGCAGGGTCACGATACCAGCGCACCGGGTTATCCAGCACCAGACGCGGCTTGCTGACTTCCATCGTGCCGTACTGGAGCCTGTCGAACCCCGTCGAGAGGTCGGTTAATTCGATAAGCTTGTCGCGCCATTCGCCTTTACCCGCGACATCCCAGCGTGCGTGCATCGGCGTAAAACCGCCCTTGCCCCAGTAGCGCCACTGCCACAGGCCGTTATCGGGTAAAAAGTCGCTGGCCTGGCCGTCAAGGTGCAGCTCAAAATCGCCCATTTCATTTTCATGCGCGCGCAGGATCGCCTGCAGTCGACCGTCGACGCCCTTCTGCGTGAGCCTGACACCCGCCAGCGGCCAGCGAATTTCATCAATATCCAGGGAGTTGATGATGCGTCCGCGCGAGCGCAGCAGCGCCCCCGGCTCGAACGTCAGCTGCGGGTCGTTCAGGCTGCCGGTCAGTTTCGCCGGAAGCTTGGCGTAGAGGACAAGATCGTTTTGCTTTGCCTCACCGCTCAGATGCATCGGCATATCGCTGTTTTCCATGCTGAGCCTGCCCGGCCCAATATTCAGAACCGCGTTGCCTTTGCCTGCATCACCTTGCGTGAGCACGTTGAGGCGTCCGGTAACGGTGGCTTTTTCCAGCCCCTGCTGCCAGTTGTCGATCCGTACGCCCACGCGCCCACTCAGCGGCATGCCGGAGAGCGCCCAGTTCCAGCGCCCGTCGCTAACGTTCAGCTGTTCACCCGTAATCTGCCAGGGCAGGTCAAGCAGCGGATCGGGGTTATCCCGCGCCATCACTACCAGCTGGCCCTGATTGTCCTCCCAGTCAAGATCCGCATCGACCAGCGAGGTTAACTGTGGCACGTTAAAGGTGGCGAGCGCGTGGCCTTTTACCGGCACGCCGTCCGGGACCAGCGGCAGGGTAAATTCCCCCACCAGCTTCACAGGCTGCGGCTGGTCTGGAAGCAGGATATCAAACTGACTGATGGTCAGCGCCTGGCCCTTTAGCCGCCCTTTGATGTTCACCTGCTCGCCTTTATAGGCGATCTCCTGCGCTGCGGGGGTAAGCGAGGCGTGAAGTTCGCCCTCCCACTGCTGCCAGGGGCTTAGCGTTAAACGGTGAATGGTGAGCCAGGTATTGGGTAACACAGCCTGCCACTGCGCCAGCGTTTTTGGCGCCACCGTGGAGGGGGCTGACTGGGGCAATTTGCTCAGACAGGCGGAGTTTATTTCCAGCTCGCCTATATCAAGATCCCAGCGGCTCGGGTGCGACAGCGTGACGCGTTCAATGCGTGCTATTTCGCACTCGTCGACAAGATAGCGAAGATCGGGAATTACGAGGGCTTGGCGCGTTAATTTAGGGCTTTTTTCAAACGCGATTCGCGTCCCGACGGGCAGCCAGATCCCGGCCAGGGTTGGCACCCACTGAGCGAGCGTCATCAGCAGCGTCAGCGGCAGCAGAATCAATAGCAGTAATAGCGCAATTGCGGCTTTGTATTTACCCTTCATGGGCAGTTAATATCCTGATTTAGCGAGAGAATTAAGCCGACACTGCCAATCATTGTCGCATGTTTAGCCAGTCAGTTGAAGCAAATGCCATAATTAAGGATAGATGCTCTGGCTCTATATGGTAAAAAGTCGCAGTTCCACCGCTCAAATTAATGACTAGCGTATCCCGTTGCAATGTTAGGCCTGGGCCTGATTCGCCCGTGACCCGCTTTGCGTAGTGTTGTCATCAGCCTTAAAGACCATTTCATTTGTAGCGACTTATCAGCCCGCAAGATTATCCCCTGCGCAGGATTTTTATCTCACAACACACCTCGGGCCGTTAGAAGGTTAACAGGCACTGGTTCTGATGATTAAAACCGTATACCCACAAATTTATAGGAGTTGTTGTCCAAACGAGGATGGAGAAATTGATCCAGATCATCTTTATGTGATTTTTTCTGAAGCGTTAACTTTGTTTTTGCAACAAGATTTGTTTTCTGCAACAAATTAACAAAGGAAAACCAAATTGAGAACTTTACTTAAGATAATTAGGGGTCGTTTGTAAGCATTAGTCAATACATCATCAATGCTCTAAAAATATCGCAGTTCAACTCTATCTCAATACTGGCTTTTTTACCCCACAAGGACAGATCGTTTAAATTTACATTTCCATTTTCAAAAAATAGGATTATTAGAGATTATGTGACCAAAACCTACCTTTAATTTTAACATGAATAAACGCTATTTAAACCGCTCTCAGTCAACCTATCAAAAAAGATCATCTTGATAGGTAAAAACGATTGTAAATGAAATGCCATATCGTTAAAAATCCTTATCAGCAAATTAATATCGCATGACACAAACGCCATATTTTCATTTCAATATGGGAGGGATAGTTTGCACGTTTTTTCTAAGGGAGGTGGGAGAATGAACAATGTCGTTTTATTTCATTTCTGACAATAGCTACTTTATCGAAGGGTTAAAGCTTTCCCTGACTGGCAATGACTTCGATAAAAACTCCATTTACGTAAATATTAATGAAGATGATTTTTATTTCCACCCGGGAAAAGATGATATTGTTGTTCTTGCCGTAGCCAATATTAATGTCAGGCGTAAAATATTAAAAACCCCGGAAATTGCTCTCTGCAAACTGGCGATAATGGGAAGAGCAAAAACTCTGGGTATGCTAAAAGGAGTCTTTCTACCATGGTTTTTTTCCAGGGAGATGACCTCAAGAGAGCTAGCTAATGCATTGATACATATAAAAAACCATAAATTCACCTTGCATCAATTCTCTGATAGAGAAGCAGAGGTTTTTTTTTACCTTGGAGCCGGGTTTTCACATGAAGAGGTTGCCGGCATGATGGGTTTCTCTAGCAAATATATCTATGCGCTACGGAGAAAGGTTAATACCAGCATGGGTTTGTTAGATTGCAACTGTGCCACAGGTATACTTCTTTGTAGGGATATTGCGGAAATGTTCATGTTCAGTAAAAGGAAGACTGTTCCGAATCGCTTTAATTTTGGAACAAACGTAGCATTTTATTGAATGAAAATGGACGTCACAAATCCGCACTCTAGTTTTGAAACAGGCCATTATATTTTAACCCATGAAATATTTTCCCATGGTGATAATTACAGATGGTCATCCTAAAGCAAATGGAGGAAGTTCGCCACGATAAAAAGTAAACATTATTGAAACAGAGTTGATTTTCCCCTAATAGTTATGCCGTAAATCCAGGGCAGGGAAATTATTTTTTAACAATGGAGTTCATCATGAAAATGAGTAAACATTTCTTCGCTATCGCAGTCGTAGCAACCTGTAGTGTTCCAGCTGTAAATGCTGCCTCGAATGGCACCATTAATTTTACGGGAGAAGTATTGGATAAAACCTGCGATGTTACCATCGACGGTAATGCCAGCCCGGCTACCGTTATTTTGCAGGCAGTTGACAAGAGTCAACTGAATGCCGCCGGTAAAACCGCAAAACGTACTGGTTTTAATATTGAACTGAGTAATTGTTCTGGTTCCGCATCCGTTACCAGCGCAGCAGCTTTCTTTGAAAACGGCTCTACTGTTGATCCTATCGGCTATCGTCTCAATAACACCATTACCGACGGGACAGGCGCGACGAACGTTCAGCTTCAATTAGTTGATGCACCTACGGGTAATGCTATCAAGGTAGGTAGTCCAGACCAGCATACCTCTTCTTCTACTTATGATCTGTCGTCAGGTTCCGCAACGCTGCCCTATGCAGTTGAGTATTTCGCGACCGATGCAGCGACGCCGGGTCTTGTAGCCAGCTCCGTTAATTTCACCATCAACTACTTCTAACCGACTCTGGATTAGACAGGACGCTAACGAGCTTTACTCGGGGAGCAGCTTTGCTCCCCACTTTCAGGAGAAAATAGAATGAAACTTCGTACCGCCCGGCTTAATGCCGCAACGCTTTTTTTATCCGTTGCTTTTACGTCCCCAGTCCTGGCGGGAATTGTCATCACCGGTACTCGTGTCGTTTACCCGGCGGGCGAGAGGGAGGTAACGGTTAAAATTGATAACCGAGGTAATCAACCTGTACTGGCGCAAAGCTGGATAGACGACGGCAACGCCAATGCCACGCCTGAAACAGCACAGGCCCCTTTCTCAATTAGCCCGCCTGTGAATCGAATCAATGCAGGAAAAGGTCAAACGCTGCGCCTTATGTATACGGGAGATTCATTACCAAACGATAAAGAATCAGTGTTCTGGTTAAACGTGCTGGAAGTTCCGCCGATGAACAAAGAGAAGCAAAACCAGCTGGAGATGGCGTTTCGATCTCGCATAAAGATTTTTTATCGTCCCTCTGGTTTAACAGGAAATGCAAACCTGGCCGGCCAATCTGTGAGCTGGAAAAAAGTAAAGGATGGCGTAATGGGCACCAACCCCACGCCATATTATGTATCACTCGCCAATATCGCAGAAGATAAAGAAGGGAAAAAACCCATTGCTAATGGCGGAATGCTACCTCCGGGAGGAAAAGTCTTCTTTCCGACCAATAAGATTCTGAGCACTATTTACCCTTCTTATATTAACGATTTCGGCGGTATTACCCCTGTGCCACAGTCAGTTGCCCCTTAGTAAACTTCAGTGGGCAATAAGTAAGAGCACAAGAGATTACTAAGTTAATACACGCCTTAAAACGGTCCCATTATTTTTCAACTGCAGCGCATTAACTCACGTCGCTAAAGTGAAAGGAACTCACATGTCCCCTTTACATCATTTGCTGTCTCCGCTGGCTGCCGCCGTTCTGCTTGCTTTAGCAACAGAGAGCGCGGCCAATAATGATATTGAGTTTAACCCTCACTTTATGAGTCCTGATAGCCAGAACAGAATCGATCTGAACCGCTATAACCGGGATCTTGCCCCCGCAGGCCGACACAGTGTTGAACTTATCGTGAACGATCGCCGTATTGGCCGCGATGACGTTACCGTTCAGGACAGAATTGTAAGCGAAAAGGATATTCCGGGAACGGATATTTGCATTAAACCCAGGACCCTGATTGCGTTAGGTATCAATATTGAGCAACTCCCGAAACAAGCGCAAATAATGATTGCAGCTCACAATAACTCAGATGAGAGTGGAGAATGCCTTTCTTTGAATCGTCTGTTGCCAGATAACAGCGTGTCTTTCGATGCCAATGAGCAATCCCTTAATCTCAACTTGCCAGAGGTGTATCTCATCACTCGTCCCAGAGGTTACGTGAATCCTGAACAATGGGATACGGGGATTACTGCTGCTACATTGGGTTATAACCTCAACGCCGGGAGTACCCGTTATAATGGTAAAGATAACGACATTCTTTATGGCAACTTCAATAGCGGGTTTAATTTTGGTGGCTGGTACTTCCGTCATAACGGCGTTTATACCAAAACTTCCGATACCGACAGCGATTACAATAATATTAACACCTACCTGCAGCGTGACATTATCAATATTCAAGGACGTTTGCTTTTAGGTGATGCTAATACTAAGGGTGAATTGTTCGATACCCTTTCGTTTCGAGGAGCGCAAATTGCCAATGAAGAACAAATGTTACCTGACTCAGTTAAAGGATACGCCCCCGTAGTCAGGGGAAATGCCCGGACTGCTGCACGCGTTATCATCAGACAGAACGGTAACATCATATATGAGAGATCCGTCGCACCGGGTCCTTTCGAAATCACCGATCTTTATCCAACGGGCTATGGCGGCAATCTTGAGGTGTCTATTGAAGAAGCCGATGGTTCGCAGCAGAATTTTCAAATTCCGTATACGGCAACGAGTAACCTCTTGCGCCCAGGTACGCATCATTACAGCCTGACCTTCGGCAAAATACGTTCAAGCCAGCTTCGCGAGGAACCCACTCTCGCAGAAGCGACGTATCGACGTGGTGTATCTAACGCCCTGACGCTTTATGGCGGCATGCAGGGAAACGGCGCATACCAGGCGATACAGGGCGGTGCGGCTGTGGGCACCCCACTTGGTACATTTTCTTTGGATGCAACTCATGCTCGTCCCCGCCTGGGAATCGGCTGGGAGAAAATGTCAGGGGAAAGCTACCAGCTGAAGTACAGCAATGTCATCCAGAGTACAGGTAGCAACCTCTCCATTGCGGCCTATCGGTACTCTACCGATGGCTATATGGACTTCATGACGGCCATGACCACCTCCGAGTTGCATTCGGAGAACCGCAGCGGAAAAACCGCGAGACGAACTAAAGACAGACTCTTAATTAGCGCTTCACAGCCGCTGCCGCCCGGCTGGGGACAGTTTTATGTGAGTGCATGGCAACAGGCCTACTGGAATGACCATGCTAAAGAACGTCAATACCAGTTCGGATACAACAACCGATTCAAGAACCTTAGCTACAGCCTGAGTATCAATCGAAATCAGGACCTTTTCGGTCGGTTTCAAAACACCTATATGCTAAATCTGACTCTTCCGTTGGATGGGCTGATGGGCTTTAGTCAAGTAGGGTCCACCCTCACACGCGGACCAGGCAATACACTAAATGAACAGCTGTTCGCCTCCGGTACATCCGGCGCGGAGAATGAATATAGTTACAGCGTGACTGCGGGACATAATCGGCAGAGCGGTGAGCGCAGCGGCAATAGCAGCTTAGTGATGAATGGTTCGGTGCGGACACCTTATACCACGCTGAACAGTTTAGCGGGTGGCGGTAATCACTATGAGACCTGGTCGGCAGGGCTCAGCGGCGCGTTGGTGGCGCACTCAGGCGGTTTAACACTCTCTCCATACAGTGGCGATACCTATGCCCTGGTTGAGGCTAAAGGTGCGAAAGGCGCAAGCATGGTCAGCTATCCGGGCATCAAAATTGATAGCTTCGGCTACGCCGTTATTCCTTACCTCACGGCGTACCAACTTAATGAAGTGGAGATCAGCCCGAAGGGTCTGTCCAACAATGTCGAACTTAACCTGACAAGTCAGAAAGTTGCGCCATACAGCGGAGCGGTAGTGAAAGTGAAATACGATACCACCGTAGGCTATCCCGCACTGATAGATGCACCAACAACAAGCGGTAAACCCCTGCCCTTCGGCGCAGAAGCTTTCGACGAGGACGGGCGACACATAGGCGTCGTCGGTCAGGGCGGAAAACTGTTCGCCCGCGTGCCGTCAATGGAAGGCAACGTCAGAGTTGTCTGGGGTCGGGCATCAGACCAGCAGTGTCAGGTGCGTTATATGTTACCCGCTAATGCGGATCTGGAAAAAAGTAATGCTATCAAATTCAACTCACGCTGCGAGTAAACGGTGGAACTGTATCGCTACGCCCAGGGACACGCACAGTAGTTACGGACACAAAAGGATCCTGATTATGGATATAACTCAGCGTTTATGCTGCCTGTTTAGGCATTCATTTCGTGCAATGAGCCGCGTAATCTGTGGCGCATTAGCGCTTTTTACACTACAAACACAAGCATATACCTGTGGGTTTACAGACACTTTCTACGAGAACCTGAGCATTCCGGTGGTTGGACCAGGCATGTCGACAGTGGGTGAAGATGTACCTGTTGGTCAGGTACTCTACACCGGACGATTTATGGGAAATGCCCGGACAACTTCCTATTTTTGTACTGTTACAGTAGAAGATCTCGAAACTGGCCAATACCCGATAGCCTTTCACGTTTACAACAAAGTGGACACAATCACCACCCCATCAGGTGCGCCTACCCTTGCAGGTGAAAAGTCTGTTTACCCAACGAATGTTCCCGGGATCGGTGCAACATTTACCATAATTGGCTCAGGTACAAACACCCAATTCCCTGCGACTTGGGAAAACGAGCTGGAAATAAGTTATGGCACATTGACGCAGGGCGTGGGCCAGTTCGCACGGGTCGACGTCCAGTTGATCAAAACCGGTCCGATTGCGCCTGGCACCCACCAGGTTCTGGGGTCATCGCTTCCGACATTCCAAATCACGTCGGGTTCGAAAAAGCCCGACATCATAGATCACACATTTGTCACACTTAGTTTCACAGGGGCAATAACGATGTACACCAAAACCTGTCAACTGACTACATCGGTGGTCGACGTGGATTTGGGAACTCACAATCGTTCTGACTTCGGGGGCATCGGCAGCGCCACGTCGTGGAAAAATTTCGACATCCTCCTGAGGGATTGCCCTGCTTTTGTAGGCTATGGTAACCACGCCTACAGGGAAGCAACAGATGTGACAACAGGCACAAGTACGCCAAACCAAGTTGCCCTCGGTTTTAACAGCGTTTACGGCATTGTCGACAACAATCCCCTGCTGGCGAAGCTGGAAAGCGGGCCGACGGCTGCGGAAGGTATTGGAATCGAATTATCGGAACGTAATTCTACCACCTCTTTGAGTGTTGATGGTTCCGGCACCTTCAATCTTCAAAATTTACCTACGACAGATGGCTCGAATTTCACTATCCCGCTAAAAGCACGCTATGTTCAATATGAAGCGGAAGTTAAGGCAGGTATTGCGAACGGAGCGGCTGTATTCACTATTACCTATAACTGACGGCAAGCTAATTTTTAAATTTTAGTGTTACCTCCAGGCCGGTTCACCGGCCTTTTACCTATGCCATCCCACCTTAAAAGCCGGGTTACTGCTTAACTCCTCTCTCCTGCAATGCTGGCTCGATGGCCAATAGAACTGGTCTAAGGCCAAGTATATTCTGATGAACGCTGTGTCGTTTTAAAATCATAGAGTTATTACCTAAATATGCTCTAGAATAATTCATAGAACTTATTGAATTCAATAATATTTTATAAATTGTAAGATTATTTTAATCATGCTAACGTGAATGCAAAATCACTGGAGAAAGTCTTATGAAACTCGCGGTTTATAGCACAAAGCAGTACGACAAAAAGTATCTGCAACATGTTAACGAGGATTACGGATTCGATCTTGAATTTTTCGACTTTCTGCTGACCGAAAAAACCGCCAAAACGGCGCACGGCTGCGAAGGCGTCTGTATCTTCGTGAACGATGACGGCAGCCGCCCGGTGCTGGAAGAGTTGAAAAAACACGGGGTGAAATACATTGCCCTGCGCTGCGCTGGCTTTAATAACGTCGATCTCGACGCGGCGAAGGAGCTGGGTCTGAAGGTAGTGCGCGTTCCGGCCTACTCGCCGGAAGCCGTCGCTGAACACGCTATTGGCATGATGATGTCGCTAAACCGACGTATTCATCGCGCTTATCAACGCACCCGTGATGCCAATTTCTCACTGGAAGGCCTGACCGGTTTCACCATGTACGGCAAAACTGCGGGCGTGATCGGTACGGGTAAAATCGGCGTGGCGGCCCTGCGCATCCTCAAAGGCTTTGGCATGCGCCTGCTGGCGTTTGACCCGTACCCAAGCGCTGCCGCGCTGGAGCTTGGCGTGGAGTATGTTGACCTTGCCACGCTGTTCTCGCAGTCAGACGTTATCTCTCTGCACTGCCCGCTGACGCCGGAAAACTACCATCTGCTTAACCAGTCGGCGTTTGAGCAGATGAAAGACGGCGTGATGATCATCAACACCAGCCGCGGCGCACTGATAGACTCCCAGGCGGCCATCGAAGCGCTGAAAACGCAGAAGATTGGCGCGCTGGGGATGGACGTATATGAAAACGAACGCGATCTGTTCTTTGAGGACAAGTCTAACGACGTGATTCAGGATGACGTCTTCCGCCGCCTGTCCGCCTGCCATAACGTTCTGTTTACCGGCCACCAGGCGTTCCTGACGGCCGAAGCGCTGATCAGCATTTCCGAAACCACGCTCGGGAATCTGCAGCAGCTGGAGAAGGGTGAAGAGTGCCCTAACGCGATAGCGTAAGCAAAGCGCGCCGGGCTATACGCCCGGCCTGTTTTACCCTTTCTGAGACAAACGCCAGAAATCGTGACCTGCCGGGTACTGGTACAAACGGAGCGAAAATTTCTCCACCACGGCAGTAATATATTCAAAAATGGCGGATTGCGTATTTTCATAATCCATCCACATCGTGGACGTGGTAAAACAGTAAATTTCCAGCGGGATCCCGGATGCCGACGGCTTTAACGTTCTCACCACGATGTACATATCCTTAATGATATCCGGCCGTTCGGCCAGGTATGCCATCATATAATGACGAAACAGCGTTAAGTTTGTCAGCCCGTTATCAACGAACCAGCTGTCGGCAACCCCCGTGGGATCGCGGCCGTCGAGCAGCTTTGCAAGCGGTTCACTCACGCCGCGTATTGCCAGCATGGGCGCGAGTATGTCTTGATTGAGAAACACGACCGAATGCTGATCGATGGTGGTGCTGCGCATTATTCTGCGCGCCCCGGACGAAAACATCGCCTGCCAGTTGGTATAGGTTTCTGTTAAGAAATTTTTGGTCGGGATACGCGAGATCGTATTGTCCCAGTTGCGGATAGTAATGGTGTGCAGGGCAATGTCGGTCACCTCTCCGCTTAAGTTTTTATCCGGCATTTCAATCCAGTCGCCAAGCTGAAGCACATCATTAGATGAAAGCTGAACGTTGGCGACAAGGGAAAGTAACGTATGCTGGAAGACGAGCATGAGTACCGCGGCAACCGCACCGAGGCTTGAAATGATTATGGCAGGGGATTTATTAGACATCACCGCAATAATCATGATGGCGGCAATGATATGGACGACTATTTTTCCTATCTGAATGTAGCCCTTGATAGAGTGATTTTTTCGCTTGGTTTTTCGCAGATAAGAGCTGTTAACAATATCCAGCATCTCATTGATAAATACCGACAGAAATATAAAAAATAATATCCCACACACGGTATTTATCGCCGTCACCAGGGACGCTGGCATATTCGGCATAAACTGCAGAACGTAATATACGCTGATCACCGGAACGAAGTTGGAGAGTTTCTCAGCAATTCGACGGTCTTTTTCTAACGGAACGTCCTGTTTGTGGCTGGAAAAGAAAACCCTTCTTACGACTTTAATTAACAGGAATTTGCACATGATGTGCGCAAAAAAACCGGAGATAATCAGCAGTACAATGTTAAAACCGATAGCAAGTGCAGGATTGCTCTCAATAAACGTTAATAAATAATCCAGGTACGCCATCATCCCTCGCCTGCGTTGTTCGCCATGTTGTCCCTATTCTGACCTGAGGTTAGTTTTACAACAAGGTCTCTTAATTTGAAAGCCGGGTATCAACCCGGCCCTGTACCTTACGCACTCAGCCCGCGGTTCACCAGCATGGGTTCAATTTGCGGATCGTGGCCGCGCCACTGTCGATACAGCTCCGCAAGGTCTGAACTGTTACCGCGGGATAATATCGCGTCACGGAAAGCTTGCCCGTTCTCGCGCGTTAATCCACCCTGCTCGACAAACCACTGGTAGCCATCGTCGGCCAGCATCTGCGTCCAGAGATAGGCGTAATAACCCGCCGCATAGCCGCCGCCGAAAATATGGGCAAAATAGCTGCTGCGATAGCGCGGCGGCACCGCCGGCAGATCCAGCCCCTCTTTTTTCAGCGCTTCGGCTTCGAAATTCTCAACGCCATTCACTGAACCGCTAATGCTGTGCCAGTTCATATCCAGCAGGGCCGCGCTCAGCAGCTCCGTCATGTCGTAGCCTTTGTTGAACTGGGTTGCGTTAAGCATTTTCTCCCGCAGTGCATCCGGCATCGGCTCATTGGTTTCAAAATGACGGGCATAGTGGGCAAAGACCTGCGGATGGCTTGCCCAGTGCTCGTTAATTTGTGACGGGAACTCCACGAAATCACGCGGCGTGTTGGTGCCTGAAAGCGTGGCAAAGCGCTGGCTGGCGAACAGGCCGTGCAGCGTATGGCCAAACTCGTGGAACAGCGTAATCACGTCGTCCCAGGAGATCAGCGCCGTCTGCCCGTTTGCCGGCTTTTGATAGTTACACACGTTGTAAATCACCGGACGCGCGGCAAACTCATGGGATTGCTCAACAAAGTTGCCCATCCACGCCCCGCCGCCTTTGGAATCGCGGGCGAAGAAATCACCGTAGAACAGCGCCATGCCTTCGCCGGTATGGTCGAATATTTCCCATACGCGAACGTCCGGGTGATAAACCGGTATATCGAACCGCTCGACAAAGCTAATCCCAAACAGCTGGCTGGCCGCCCAGAATACGCCGTCGTGCAACACGGTATTAAGCGCAAAGTAGGGCTTGATTTGCGACTCATCGAGCGCGTATTTACCCAGGCGCACGCGCTCGGCATAGAACGCCCAGTCCCAGGCCTGGGCAGTGAAGCCGCCCTGCTCGTCATCAATGACTTTCTGAATGTCCGCCAGCTCACGCTCGGCCCGCGCGCGCGCCGCGGGGACGATTCCGCGCATAAAGGCCAGCGCCGCCGCAGGCGTTTTGGCCATTTGATCCGCGGTGCTCCAGCTCGCGTAATCCGCAAAACCCAGCAGCGTCGCCTGACGCGCGCGCAGGGCGGTAAGACGCGTAATCAGCTCGCGGGTGTCATTTTCATCGCCCCTCTGGGTGCGTTCCCATCCGGCCTTGAACAGGTTTTCTCGGGTCTGGCGGTTGGTTAGCGCAGAAAGCGCGGGCTGCTGGGTAGTATTGAGCAGCGGGATCAGCCAGCGGTCGTTCAGCCCTTTCTCGGCGGCGGCCTGCGCGGCAGTGGCAATCTCATCAGCGCTTAATCCCTCAAGCTGCTCAACCTCATCGGCGACCATTCCGCCCGCTTTATCCGCCGCCAGCAGGCGTTGATTGAACTGGCTGGTCAGGGACGCTGACTGGGTGTTCAGCGCTTTCAGCTCCGCTTTCTCTTCGGCGGTAAGGCGCGCACCGGCCAGCACAAAGTGCTGGTACGTCTCTTCCACCAGCCGACGGGATTCCGCATCCAGCGCCGCTCGCGCCTGCCAGACCGCCTCCACGCGGGAGAACAGCGTATCGTTAAGCCAGATGTCGTTGGCCAGCCCGGCGAGCTCTGTCGAAAACTGCTCGTCCAGCGTCTGGAGGTCATCATTGGTGTGTGCAGAGGTCATGGCGAAGAAAACGCTGCTTACGCGCGACAGCATGGCGCCGCTTTTTTCCAGCGCCAGCACGGTGTTGTTGAAGTCCGGTGCGGCAGTTTGCGCGATGATAGCCTCGATATCGGCTCGCTTCTGGCACATCGCTTCATCAAATGCCGGGCGATAGTGGCTATCGTTAATCTCATCAAAACGCGGAGCCTGATAAGGCAGCTGGCTGATTTCATAAAAAGGATTATTGGCCGACATCTTTTACTCCTGAGAACGGTATATCCCCCCAGAGTAGGCCAGCCAGCCAATGCCTGCAATGCCGTCATACAAATGTTGCCTTAACGGCGTGCCGGAGAGCGTGCTATGGTAATACAACACAAAAAGCGTTGAGGAACAGTGAGATGATTATTTTAGTTACCGGGGCGACAGCGGGTTTTGGTGAAAGCATCACGCGTCGCTTCGTCGCCAACGGGCATAAGGTGATTGCTACGGGTCGTCGTCAGGAACGTCTGCAGGAGCTGAAAGAGGAGCTGGGTGACAGCATCCTGACCGCACAGCTTGACGTCCGCAACCGCGCCGCCATCGAAGAGATGATGGCAAACCTGCCCGCAGAGTGGCAGGCCATCGACGTTCTGGTCAACAACGCCGGCCTGGCGCTGGGCATGGAGCCTGCGCACAAAGCCAGCGTCGAAGACTGGGAAAACATGATCGACACCAACAATAAAGGGCTGGTGTACATGACGCGCGCGGTATTGCCGGGAATGGTTGAACGTAACCGCGGTCACGTGATCAACATCGGATCTACGGCCGGAAGCTGGCCTTACGCGGGCGGTAACGTCTATGGCGCGACAAAAGCCTTCGTACGCCAGTTTAGCCTGAACCTGCGCACCGACCTGCACGGGACCGCCGTGCGCGTCACCGACATCGAGCCTGGCCTGGTGGGCGGTACCGAGTTCTCCAACGTGCGCTTCAAGGGCGATGACGCGAAAGCGGATAAAACCTACGAAAACGCCAACGCGCTGGCACCGGAAGACATCACTGAAGCGGTCTGGTGGGTGGCAACGCTGCCAAAACACGTCAACATCAATACCGTCGAAATGATGCCGGTCAGTCAAAGCTTCGCCGGGCTGAGCGTCCATCGCGGCTAATCTGCCCTTCCCGGCCTGCGGGCCGGGTATGTGATGGTCGTTAAAAGAATGGTAGTATGTTCAGGTTAACTCTCTGAGAAACCACAACCCATGGCCGCTGAATCCCAACTTAATCCTACCCAGCCCGTTAATCAGCAGATCTATCGTATTTTGCGACGTGACATCGTTCACTGCCTGATCCCACCGGGTACGCCGCTCTCTGAAAAAGAAGTGTCCGTGCGTTTTGACGTGTCCCGACAGCCCGTGCGCGAGGCCTTTATTAAGCTTGCGGAAAACGGCCTGATTCAGATCCGTCCGCAGCGCGGCAGCTATGTTAATAAGATTTCGCTTTCTCAGGTACGTAACGGCTGTTTTGTGCGTCAGGCGATTGAGTGCGCCGTCGTGCGCCGCGCCGCCTCGCTGATTAACGACAACCAGCTTTATCTGCTCGAACAGAACCTGCATCAGCAGCGTATTGCGATAGACCGCAAGCAGCTGAACGACTTTTTCCAGCTGGATGATGAATTCCACCAGAAGCTGGCGCAAATTGCCGACTGCCAGCTCGCGTGGGACACCATTGAAAACATCAAAGCCACCATCGACCGCGTGCGCTATATGAGCCTGGATCACGTTTCGCCGCCGGAGATGTTGCTCCGTCAGCACCACGATATTTTTAATGCGCTGAACAAGCGTGACGCTGAGGGCGTAGAAAAAGCGATGACTCTGCACCTGCAGGAAATTAGCGAATCGGTGCAGCTCATTCGTCAGGAAAACAGCGAGTGGTTTAGCGAAGAATAATCTTCGCCGCCGCCTTTCGGCGGCGGCGAAGCTTTTTAGCGGACTACCAGGACCGGAATAGTGGCATAGCGAAGGATTGATTCGGCATTCGAACCAAGCAGGTGGGTCGTCATGCTCGGGTTTTTCGACCCGATGACAATCACGTCATATTCCCCTGCTTTGCTCAGTTTAATAATTTCGTCACGCACGTTGCCGAAACAGACCTTACAGTGAATATTGTCCGGCGAGAGATCGAAGAGACGTTTTAACGCCGTCATTTTTTTCTCAGACTCCGCGGTCATATACTCTTCAAACTTCTTAATATCCGCGTTGAATCCGCGCAGCAACGAGCGGCTGCTGTTAGGCAAAATGTTTACCAGAGTAATGGTTGCGCCTTCCGCCTTTGCGAGGTTAGCCGCGTGGCGCACCGCCTTATCGCTCAAGTCCATTTCAAATACATCAACAGGCATCAAAATCTTTTTGTACATAAGCCTGACTCCTAATTCCGATGAGAGGATTATTTCCTGCCTTAAGAGTGCCATTAGCAATATAAACAAACCCTCAACGCTTGCAGGGGTAAATTATCCATTAAGGAAAATAACTGTCCACTTTGTAAATTACCGTCCTGAATCGTCAGCGGCCGCAGAAAGAACAAAAAAGCGTGACCTTGATCAAAAACAAATATTTTATGCGAAGAGAGGCGTATTAATAATGCCCGTCAACGGCAGCACGCAAAATAGCGCCGTAGCGGATAGTTAGAGAGGAGAAAATACCATGATGACATACGACCGTAACCGTAACGCCATTACCACCGGCAGCCGGGTCATGATCAGCGGCACTGGCCGCACCGGCCTGATTAAAGCGATTCACAGCGAGGGCCTCGACGCCGCGCAGGTGCGTCGGAGCAAAACGGTGGAAGTGGAAGGATGCGAGGGTAAGTTCGAACCGATTGAGCTGATTCGCCTGGGCATGCACTGATCCGGGTAACGACATGCCGCCACGAATGGCGGCATGTGCGTAATTACAGCTGCGCTGCGTAGTGCTTAACCGTCGCTTTTGCCCCCTTCTGCAGCAACGTCTGATACGCTTTCATTACTGCATCAACGAAGACCGCTTCCTGCGGGAGCTCTTTACCAAAGATAGCCTCAATGCCCAACAGCGCTTTCACCCGGCTTTCGCCTTCCGCACTGCCGTTTACCGCAGCCTGAATGACCGCCAGCTGCGGGTCGCTTACGTCTATCACGTTCCCCTGCTCGTCCACGCCACCCACGTAGCGCATCCAGCCTGCTACGCCCAGCGCCAGCAGCGGGAAGCTCTTCTGGTGCACCAGATGCCAGCGTACGGAATCAAGCATACGCTGCGGCAGCTTCTGGCTGCCGTCCATAGCGATCTGCCAGGTGCGGTGACGAAGGGCCGGGTTGCTGTAACGCGCAATGAGCAGATCAGCATAGTGGGCTAAATCGACGCCTTTCACTTTTAGCGTTGGCGCCTGCTCTTTTAGCATCAGCGCATGTGCCGCAACGCGATAATGTTCATCTTCCATGCAGTCGTTAATATGCTGATAGCCCGCCAGATAGCCAAGGTAGGCCAGGAACGAGTGGCTGCCGTTAAGCATACGCAGCTTCATCTCTTCAAACGGAATGACGTCGGACACAAGCTCTGCGCCCGCTTTTTCCCACTGCGGACGCCCGGCAACAAAGTTATCTTCAATCACCCACTGGCGGAACGGCTCGCAGGCCACGCCCGCCGGATCGCGAACGCCAGTCAGCTGTTCGATTTTTTCCAGCGTTTCGGCAGTGACCGCGGGAACGATACGATCCACCATGGTTGACGGGAAGGTCACGTTGGCCTCAATCCAGTCCGCCAGTTCGCTATCAACCGCGCGGGCATAGGCGCAGGTGACGTTACGCATCACATGACCGTTCTCCGGCATGTTGTCACAGGACATGACGCTAAAAGCGGGCAAACCGGCCGCTCTGCGGCGCGCCAGCGCTTCTACCACCACGCCCACAGCAGATTTCGGCTGATGCGGGTTTTGCAAATCGGCAACAATAAACGGATGATCGAGCATCAGCTGTCCGGTCGCCGGAGAGTGGCAGTACCCTTTCTCGGTGATGGTCAGCGAAACAATCGCCACCTGCGGTTCGCACATCGCGGCCAGAACGGTTTCCAGCCCGTCAACCTGCGCGTGCAGGGCCTTTTTGACGGCGCCGACCACGCGCGCCGTCCACGCGTCGGCAGACATTTCCGCCACGGTGTAGAGATTATCCTGCGCCTTAAGATCGGCAATCTGCTGTTCGCCACCAATCAGGTTAACTTCACAGTAACCCCAGTCGCTGTTGTGTTCAGCTGCGAGAATGTCGGTGTACACCGCCTGGTGCGCACGGTGAAATGCACCAAACCCTAAATGAACAATGCGTGACTTAAGGCTGTCGCGATCGTACTGAGGCTGCGTCGCGTTCGCCTGTAATAACCGGTTTTCCATGATTGAGACTCGTTAATTTATCAAAGCTGAGATCCGCAGCCGCTCTGTTATCAGAGCGGCCGCGCCTGCTTACTACACCAACTAGAATGGCAGTTGAGGTAAAAAAATATCTGCCATCAACCATACTGAACCTTCATTTTCAGATATTGATTTATATTAACTTTTGTCCATGTGGTGTGACATGAATGATAAGTTGTGTGATAAGTCACTCAAGATATAAACCACTAGCGTCTTGAAGAGAGTGCGCCATACGCAACGCGCTCTTTGTGAGGCACTTCGGCGGCATCCTCCGCGAGGCTCAAATCACGGTCACGCACTTCTGGCATCAGAACGGCAGAGATGAGCCCAATCACCGAATAGACCATCAGCATGGCGACGATTGGCCACCATGAACCGGTCATATTGCAGAATATCCCAGCCAGCACCGGCCCAAAACCAACGGCGACCAGACCGCCTGCCTCTTTAGAGATCGCCATGCGGGTAAAGCGATTACGCGAGCCAAACATCTCCGCCATGGTGATATTTTCCAGCGCGAACAGCCCCAGCACCGCGACGTTATGGATAACGATAATCGAGAGCATGATCGTGCCCGGCGCATAGCTTTTATCGACGATGATCGACAGCATCGGGTAGGCAAGGATGATGGCTGAGATATTGAGAATAATATACGGCAGACGGCGCCCGACTTTATCCGACAGCCAGCCGAGTAGCGGAATAGAGATAAAGCCGAGGAAGGAGCTGATCATCAACGCATCGGTTGGGATTGCCTTATCGAACAGCAGCGTCTGCACCAGATACCCTGCCAGAAATGTCTGGATTAAACCGGAGTTGCCCGCCTGTCCAAACCGCAGGCCGGTCGCCAGCCAGAAGGACTTGCTTTTAAACATCGCGCCGAGAGAGGTTTCTTGCGCTGCTGGCGCCGCTTCAGCCTCATTTACTTTCTCAAATACCGGGCTCTCTTTAAGGTTCATTCGCAGCCAGATTGCGAAGATCATTACCACCACGCTCGCGAGGAACGGGATACGCCAGCCCCAGGCAACAAGCTCTTCACGGTCGAGAGCAAAGAACATGACCGCCCAGATAGCCGTCGCGCTCAGCGTGCCGCAGTTGGTGCCCATCGCGACCAGCGAGGAGATGATGCCGCGCTTCCCTTTCGGCGCGTACTCCGCCAGCATCGTACCCGCGCCGGAGATCTCCGCCCCTGCGCCCAGCCCCTGAATAATGCGCAGCGTGACCAGCAATACGGGCGCGAAAATCCCGATTTGCGCGTACGTCGGCAGCACGCCAATCAGGGTGGTGCAGATCCCCATCATGGTGATAGTGATAAACAGCACTTTTTTACGGCCAATGCTGTCCCCCATTCTGCCGAAAATAAAGGCCCCCACGATGCGCGCAATATAGCCTGCGCCGTAAGTCCCCATCGCCAGAATGAGCGCCATCGCAGCGGACTGTTCCGGGAAGAATATTTCATGGAAAACGAGCGCGGCCCCCAGCGAATAGAGCTGGAAATCCATAAACTCCAGCGCTGTGCCGAGCCAGCCGGACACGGCGGCTTTTACCAGATCTGAGGTCGTTCTTTGAGGTTGTGCTTGAGTCATAATGGCTATCTCTAAAGGGTAAGATGCGTACCACTCAGAGCCTGTCTGCGCAGGCTCTTAACCGCGTGAAGTGTTATTGTCCGAACGTGAGCAAAACCTTGCAGCACTGCCGCTGGTCTTTTTCAAACAGCTCGATTGCGTCTGTAACGTGGTGATAGTCAAAAGTGTGGGTAATCAGTTTTTCAGGGTCGATCAGCCCCCTCTTCAGCCAGTCAATCACGACCGGGAATTTGTTGGCGTTCAGGCGCGAGGAGAAAATCGACAGCTCTTTGCCGGTGATGCCCTGCTGTACTACCTGGCTCGGCTCGCTGGAGAACCCCATCAGCACAATGCGTGCCGCCGGAGAGGCCAGGGCTATTGCCTCCTGCAAAATCGACGGATGGCAGGCGGCGTCAACAATTAACGTCGGCTTGATCCCTTTCTCATCCAGCGCAGTCTGAAGCGACTGCTCGCCGTTGTTGAATACCCAGTCAGCCCCGCTGCGCTGCGCCATTGCCAGGCGCTCGTCAATCCTGTCCACGACGATGACCTGCTTCACCCTGTAAACGCCCTTTAGCGCCTGCACGGTGACCAGCCCCATCGGGCCCGCGCCGTAAATCAGGGCAACGTCCTGTTCGGTTGGCTTTGCGTGGCCCGTCACGTTGGCGGCAATGGTGAATGGCTCCACCATGACGGCATGTTTATCGGGGATCGTATCCGGGATGTGCCATGCGTTTTTATCGGGCACAACGGCGTACTCGCTAAAGCCGCCGTCGCGGTGGACGCCCAGCACCACCAGCGAGGTGCAGACGTTCGGTTTGCCCACCGAGCACGGATAGCAGTGTCCGCAGTTGATTACCGGGTCCACCGATACGCGCTGGCCGACACGGGCGCTATCCACGCCCTCGCCCACGGCGTCTATGACGCCAAAAAACTCGTGTCCGATTACGCGCGGATATTTGGCAAAGGGATTGTGGCCGCGGTAGATATGGCTGTCTGAACCGCAGATCCCCGCAAGCGTGATTTTGACGCGCACGTCGCCGGCTTCGGGTGTCGGGAGCGGACGCTCTTCTATTACCAGTTCATCAGGCTGTTGAATCACTACGCTTTTCATCGTGCATTCCTCATTTACCAGTTCCACAGCGTGCCGTCTTCTAAGCGTGCGACCGGAAGATAGGCCGGATCGTACGGGTATTTTGCGGCCAGCTTCTCGTCAAACTCGATGCCCAGGCCCGGCTTGTCGCCCGGGTGCATATAGCCGTTGTCGAAGCGCCAGCTGTGCGGGAAGACTTCGAGCATCTGCTCGGAGTAGCCCATATACTCCTGCACGCCGAAGTTCGGCACCCACAGGTCGAAATGCAGCGCGGCGGCGTGGCAAATCGGCGACAGATCCGACGGCCCGTGCGAGCCGGTGCGCACCTGGTAGAGCGACGCGAAGTCCGCGATACGGCGCATCCCGGTGATCCCTCCCGCATGGGTAATGGTGGTGCGAATGTAGTCAATCAGCTGTTCTTCGATGAGCTGTTTGCAATCCCAGATGCTGTTAAACACTTCACCCACCGCAACAGGCGTGACGGTATGCTGGCGTATCAGGCGGAAGCACGCCTGGTTCTCGGCAGGCGTTGGATCCTCCATCCAGAACATGCGGAATGCTTCGATGCTCTTGCCAAATCGCGCGGCTTCTATTGGCGTCAGGCGATGGTGCATGTCGTGCAGCAGGTGTTCATTGAAGCCAAACTTGCTGCGCACGGCATCAAACAGCTTTGGCGTGAAGTCGAGGTATTTTTCAGTGGACCACAGCTGCTCTTCCGGCCAGTCGCCTTTGGTCGCAGGCTCGTACGCCAGCCCTTTTCCTTTAGACATGCCGTAGGTGGTTTTCATTCCCGGCACGCCACACTGCACGCGAATCGCCTTGAAGCCCATCTCTTTATGGCGGGCGTAATCCTCCAGCACGTCGTCAATGGTATGGCCGGTGGTATGGCAATAAACCATCACCCCTTCGCGGGATGCACCACCCAACAGCTGATAGAGCGGCATATTGGCGGCTTTGGCTTTGATATCCCACAGCGCCATATCCACGGCGGAGAGAGCCGACATGGTGACCGGCCCACGGCGCCAGTACGCGCCTTTATAGAAGAACTGCCAGATATCTTCGATTCGGTGGGCATCGCGGCCAATCAGCTGCGGACAGAGGTGATCTTTCAGGTAAGAAGCAACGGAGAGTTCGCGTCCGTTCAGGGTGGCGTCGCCAAGCCCCACGATTCCCTCATCGGTGGTGATTTTGAGGGTGACAAAGTTACGCCCCGGGCAGGTAACAAATACTTCAGCCCCGACAATCTTCATAATCCAGTTCCTTGCATCGCTCGTTGTGATGAAGGAAATTTACGCAACTACACTACTACCATACAAGTATAATGATCATAAAATCAGCGAGAGATCACAAAATAAGGGCGCTTATGCGCGCCCCCAGCCTGCCACAATGATCAGCATGCCGCACAGCGCAACCAGCGCGCCGGCCCAGTCGTACACGCTCAGCCTGACGCCGTCGACGACCCGCAGCCACAGCAGCGCGGTGCAGACGTAAACCCCGCCGTAGGCCGCATAGACTCGCCCGCTGGCGGCGGGATGGAGGGTCAAGAGCCAGACAAACAGCGCCAGCGCAACGCCTGCCGGGATCAGCAGCAATACGGACGCCCCCTTCTTCAGCCAAAGCCAGGGTAGAAAGCACCCGATAATTTCACACAGCGCGGTGGCAAAAAAAAGCAGCGTCGTTTTGATCATTTTTAGGTTTTCGTGAGGATTGATTTAGACATCATACGCGATAATGGCCTTTACTTTTCCATACCTGCGGCGCGGGTATGCCGCAATTTCGGTTTGGTGTAGAATCGTGGCTGGGTTAACCGATTATCTGCACCCACTTTAAAGGAAACGCTATGACAACATTAAGCAAACGCCTTTGTCTGACAGCCCTGCTGGCGCTGTCCTCGTTCGCCTTCGCCACAGCGGCTACGGCCGAAACCAGCAAACTCATCATTGAGTCTGGGGATAGCGCGCAAAGCCGCCAGAACGCCGCCATGGACAAAGAACAATGGAATGACACCCGCAACCTTCGCCATAAGGTAAACACCCGCGCTGAAAAAGAGTGGGACAAAGCAGACGTTGCGTTCGATGCGCGTGATAAGTGTCAGCAAAGTGCAAACACCAATGCGTACTGGGAGCCAAACACCCTGCGCTGTCTGGATCGCCGCACTGGCCGTACGGTTGCGCCGTAATGTCAGCAAAGTATGACATTAAGCTTCGTCCGCTGGAGCGAGAAGACTTACGCTTTGTCCACCAGCTCGACAACAACGCCAGCGTAATGCGCTACTGGTTTGAAGAGCCTTACGAGGCCTTTGTTGAGCTGTCGGATCTCTATGACAAGCACATTCACGATCAGAGCGAACGCCGCTTTGTCGTGGAGTGCGAAGGTGACAAAGCGGGTCTGGTCGAGCTGGTTGAGATCAACCACGTGCACCGCCGCGCGGAATTTCAGATCATCATTTCTCCCGAGCATCAGGGAAAAGGACTGGCGTCACGCGCCGCCAGGCTGGCGATGGACTACGGGTTTAACGTCTTAAACCTGTATAAGCTCTATCTCATCGTGGATAAAGAGAACGAAAAGGCAATCCATATTTACCGCAAACTCGGGTTTATGGTGGAAGGCGAGCTGATTCACGAATTCTTCATCAACGGAGAGTACCGCAACACCATCCGCATGTGCATTTTCCAGCATCAGCATCTGGCCGGGCATAAATCATCTGCCGCCAGCCTGTTGAAACCAACCGCGCAGTAACCTGCGCGGTTTTATTCTCAGTAATATTCAATATTGTTTTTAATGGTGTAGTTGCGTTCAACGGCGGGTTTGACGCTGTCGTCGGAGATCGTCAGATCGCAACTTACCGGGTTGTTGTGTCTGTCGTAATCGCAGCTCTGCTTCACGACCCCCATCGGTTTATCGTTCAGCATACTCACCGCCGTATAGTCCATTCGTTTACGCAGATCTTTCGACGGCGTCGACTGTACGGACAGGTGCTGTTCGCCAGAGACGGTGGTTTTCCCCAGCGGATAGCCATCGGCGTCATAGCGGTATTTTACTTCCATCTCTTTACCGTGTGCCGCCACCACAAAACCGTTGTCATCTGTGTCCCAGGTTACGCCGGCTGACGGCAGCTCTGCCAGCTGGCATTTTCCCTGCAGTTTGACCTTCTGCTGCTGCGTTTCGGCATCAAGGTAATAATTCGCGTCCAGCACCAGCGCAACGCCCGTGTTGGCTTCCAGATCGTGCAGCTCCAGAGTATCGAAGCACCCTTCTGCTGACATCGTGCCGGTCACGCGTTTGGACACTTCGCCCTTATCGTTAAACAACGTCTGGGTAAAGTCTTTGACCGGTCCGCGCAGAGGGTCAAAATCAAATTCATTCGAGAAGCTCGCCATCTCCGGCGTGAATGACAGCGGTGCAGAATTGTTGTCGCACCCCATCAGCGCTGTTGCCAGTAGCGATATCGCTGCGTATTTCTTCACATTATTTACCGTTTCTGAACGTTGTTGCCAATCATATTAGCAAATACAGCAAGTTAAGCAGTAGTGATTCAGCTTCTCGCTTGAGAGCGACCTTCTGCTCGGGAAAGGCATATCCTTGATCAATAATATAAAAAGAAAGCATAAACACATGAAATATATGATTTATAAATAACATCCTTTGCCTACCTGAATGGAAGCTCTGTATGTTAACTGACCTTCTTTTTTTGGAATGGAGCTTCAAAATGGCAATTCCTGCCTACCATTGGCTGAAGGACGATGGCGGTACCGATAACATGACGGGGAAAATAACGGGTACGCGCGTGCATAGCGCTCTGGTATTCGAGAAAGAGTTCGACAGTTCAAGCCCTCATCTCTACAAAGCTGTGGCAAAAGGGCAAACGCTGAAAAGCGCCGAGTTCAAATGGTACAAAATCAACGATGCAGGTCACATCGGAATTAAAAGCCCCTGGCACAATACAGGTGTATTGATGAACGCAAAAAAATTGCTCTTGTATGGATCGTAGAAACGCTCATTTTCTTTTTAATATATACATTCATGTGTTACATAATGCCAGACGTGCTGCTTTACGACATGTACACAAGAAAATTTTGGATTTGTTACTGAGTTAGACTGGAGTGAACACTACACGTTAGGACTTTTTATATTTTCATTTTTGTTCAATGCACTCTTAATATACGGGTGGGCATTAAAAAAGAAAATGTAATTTATCGGGCGGCAGTATGACCGCCATCTTCCCCTCCCATTCTGGGCATATCATATCAAACCAGACAACGGCGCCGTTGATCAGAATATTCAGAATGTTACTGTCAAAAACAGACACTTACACGAACCCTGCTAAAATAAACCTACACACAGAGAAAAGGAGCAACACATGAAACGGTTACCCTGGATTACCGCCCTGCTGTTAATGAGCGCGTCAACGGCTGCTTTAGCCGCCCCTGATTCCTGCGAGCGCGTAAAAAGCGACATTCAGCAGAAGATCATCAACAACGGCGTGCCTGAATCAGGCTTTAGCCTGAACATCGTGCCGAACGATCAGGCGGATAAGCCCGATGCGCAGGTGGTTGGTCATTGTGCTAACGATACTTTTAAAATTTTATACACTCGCACGGGAAGCGGCGCGGCATCCGGCAATCAGGACAACGCCCCTGCTGAACCGCAGTAATTTCACCTCAATCCCCCTTGGTTTGATGAGGATTAATATTTAATACCCCCAAATAAGTAACACTCACCCCATCATTAGCCCGGTCGTAATCACGGGTGAAAATAATACGCAATTCCAATGATGGGGTGAGTCATGTCTGAGGACGTTAATCACGGCGGAATTAGCCGTCGAGCTCTTGTTAAATCCACTGCGCTGGGTTCTCTGGCGCTGGCTGCCGGTGGCATATCGTTACCTTTTGGTCTTAAAACCGCTGCCGCCGCGGTGCAAAAAGCCGTCAAGCCCGCAGAAGATAAAGTGGTGTGGGGAGCCTGTTCGGTTAACTGCGGCAGCCGCTGTGCGCTGCGACTGCACGTACGTGACGATGAAGTGTACTGGGTCGAAACCGACAATACGGGCGATGACATTTACGGAAACCATCAGGTTCGCGCCTGCCTGCGCGGGCGTTCCATTCGCCGCCGCATCAACCACCCTGACCGTCTGAACTACCCCATGAAACGCGTGGGCAAGCGCGGCGAAGGCAAGTTTGAGCGAATCAGCTGGGACGACGCGCTGAATATCCTCACCGCCAGCCTGAAAAACGTGGTGGAAAAGTACGGCAACGAAGCGGTCTATATTAACTACTCCTCCGGCATTGTTGGGGGTAACATCACCCGTTCCTCCCCTTACGCCTCGCTGGTGGCCCGCCTGATGAACTGTTACGGTGGCTTCCTGAGCCACTACGGCACCTACAGCACCGCTCAAATTGCCTGTGCAATGCCCTACACTTATGGCACCAACGACGGCAACAGCACTTCGGATATCGAAAACACCAAACTGGTGGTGATGTTCGGCAACAACCCGGCGGAAACACGCATGAGCGGCGGCGGGATCACCTACTATCTTGAACAGGCTCGCGAGCGTTCCAATGCGCGGATGATTGTTATCGACCCGCGCTACACCGACACCGCAGCCGGACGTGAAGACGAGTGGATCCCGATCCGTCCCGGCACCGATGCGGCACTGGTCGCCGGTATCGCATGGGTATTGATTAACGAAAATCTGGTTGACCAGCCGTTCCTCGATAAATACTGCGTTGGCTACGACGAAAAAACGCTGCCGGAGGGTGCCCCCGCAAACGGGCATTACAAAGCCTATATTCTGGGTCAGGGTGACGATGCCACGGCGAAAACGCCAGAATGGGCCTCGCGCATCACCGGCATTCCTGCCGGGCGCATTATCAAGCTGGCCCGCGAAATTGGCGAGGCTAAACCCGCCTGTATTTGCCAGGGCTGGGGTCCGCAGCGCCAGGCAAACGGGGAACAGACCTCCCGCGCCATCGCGATGCTGCCGATCCTGACCGGCAACGTGGGCATCAACGGCGGCAACAGCGGCGCGCGTGAATCCACCTATACCATCACCATCGAGCGAATGCCGCTACCGGATAACCCGGTGAAAACGCAAATCTCCTGCTTTAGCTGGACGGACGCGATTGCCCGCGGCCCGGAAATGACCGCGTTTCGCGACGGCGTGCGCGGTAAAGAGAAGCTCGACGTGCCGATTAAGTTCATCTGGAACTACGCCGGAAATACCCTCATCAACCAGCACTCGGATATCAACAAAACGCACGACATTTTGCAGGACGAGAGCAAGTGCGAAATGATTGTCGTCATCGACAATTTTATGACCTCATCCGCGAAGTATGCTGATATCGTCCTGCCAGACCTGATGACCGTCGAGCAGGAAGACATCATCCCTAACGACTACGCTGGCAACATGGGCTATCTGATCTTCCTGCAGCCCGCTACCGCGCCGAAATTCGAGCGTAAGCCTATCTACTGGATCATGAGCGAAGTGGCAAAGCGCCTCGGGCCGGATATCCATCAGCAGTTTACCGAAGGCCGCACGCAGGCGCAGTGGCTACAGTATCTGTACGCCAAAATGATCGAAAAAGACCCGCTGCTGCCCTCCTATGATGAACTGAAAAAAATGGGTATTTATAAGCGTAAAGACCCGAACGGGCACTTCGTAGCCTATAAAAAATTCCGCGACGACCCGGATGCCCATCCTCTGAAAACGCCGTCGGGCAAAATTGAAATTTACTCCAGCAAACTGGCGGAAATTGCCGCCACCTGGGAGCTGGCAAAAGACGAAACCATTACCCCGCTCCCGGTCTACGCGTCGACCTTTGAGGGCTGGGACGCGCCTGAGCGCAGCACCTTCCCGCTGCAACTGTTCGGCTTCCACTTCAAAGCCCGCACCCATTCCAGCTACGGCAATATCGATGTGCTGCAGGCAGCCTGCCGCCAGGAAGTGTGGCTCAACCCCGTCGATGCCAGCAAACGCGGCATTAAAAACGGCGATATGGTGCGCGTCTTTAACGATCGCGGTGAAGTGCGAATTGCGGCTAAAGTCACGCCGCGGATTATGCCCGGCGTGAGCGCGATGGGCCAGGGCGCCTGGCACGACGCCAACATGAACGGCGATCGCATCGACCACGGTTCGTGCATCAACACGCTGACCACGCACCGCCCTTCGCCGTTGGCGAAAGGCAATCCGCAGCACACCAACCTGGTGCAGATCGAGAAGGCGTAAGGAGTAACCGATGACAGCCCGGTATGGCTTTTTTGTGGATCCCAAAGCCCTGCCGGTAATATCCTCGTTGTGCTGGGCGAGCTGCCTGGCCGTGGTCTTTTCTATGGCCTGCATATGACCGCAGGTATGGCGATTGCAGGTTAACAAAGTGCGCGGGGACCCCCGCGCATGCGTAAGGAATGTTGTAATGACTGAAGTATCACATCGCGCATCTTTTGCCTTCAGCGCCAGAGTATTGGGCGCACTGTTTTATTATGCCCCGGACAGCGAGCAGGCTGCGCCGCTGGTAAATGCCCTCACCGCGGGTGACTGGACGCAGGACTGGCCGCTGGAGCAGGAAGCCCTGCTGCCCGTAGCCGAGACGTTTCGCTCCCCGTCAGAGGAAGCAATAAAAGATGCCTGGCAGCGTCTTTTCATCGGTCCCTATGCGCTGCCTGCACCGCCGTGGGGTTCCGTCTGGCTGGATCGTGAATCCGTGCTGTTTGGCGACTCCACTCTCGCGCTGCGCCAGTGGATGCGTGAAAATCACATCGTCTTTGAGATGAAGCAGAACGAGCCGGAAGACCATATTGGTACGCTGCTGCTGCTGGCCGCGTGGCTGGCTGAGAACGGTCGCGACGCCGAATGCGACCAGCTTCTGGCCTGGCATTTGCTGCCGTGGAGCACGCGTTTTCTCACCGTCTTTACCGAGAATGCAGAGCACCCGTTCTATCGCGCGCTCGGAGAACTTACCCGGCTGACGCTCGCAGACTGGCAGTCAACATTGCTGGTCCCTGTCGCGAAAAAAACGCTCTACCGTTAATCACCTTCTGGCTTGCTCACCGCGCTTGAGCAAGCCAGGCTCGCCTGCCCCCAATCCGCTAAAATACCCCCTGCTCTGGCGGGATAACGCCAGCGACAGCCCACGCCGGTCGGCGTTTATCGTCACGTCCAGATGCGCCCCGGCAAATCCGCTATTATTCAAATGGTGTAGCGCACCGCGGGGAAGCGCCAGGAGAAAGAATGGACTGTCACGTTAATAATAATCAGGCGCCGTATATTAATAGCATAATATCTAAATTATAATTCTTTCACGTATGGTCCACAGGTGAGGTTAGAATGCGGTTAATTGTCATGTTGTTAAGCTTGGTTGTCTCCACACAGGCCCTGGCGAGTGAGCTTGCCAGGCCTGCCGGTAAAGTTCTCTTAACCCTCACTGGTAATATTCAAAATACAAATGAAGACGGCAAAGCCGTTTTTGATCTCGCCAGCCTTGAGAAGCTGGGTGTGGTCAGCTTCCAGACAACGTCGCCATGGTATAATGGCCGCACGACCTTTACGGGTATTCCGATGCAAAAACTGATGGATTACGTTGGCGCGAAAGGTTCAATCGTTACGGTCACGGCGCTTAACGACTACACTACCGTTCTTCCCCTCAGCGATTTCAAAAAATACAATGTCATCCTTGCATTAAAAGTAAACGGTGAATATTTACGCATCCGTGATAAAGGCCCGACATTCATTGTGTATCCTTATGACAGCATGCCTGAACTGAATAACCAGATTTTTTATTCAAGGTCTGCCTGGCAGGTCAGCAGAATGAATATTGAGTAGGCGTTCAAAGGAGCATCATGAACAGAATACTGGCTGGCATCATATTTTCCCTGTTTATATCTACCGGGTATATCTCTTTCCTGGTACATGAAAGGCAGCAGGAGTTACAGAAACTGACGCACTACGCCGATTCCTGGTCGGCTGCCCAGCTGGTATCAGAATATTACCGACTCGAATCATGGCTTGGTCTTTACACGATCGATGACACGATGAAGGTCGATGACGTACGCCTGCGTCTCGACATTATGCTCAGCCAGAGCGATTTAACGAAAGAAGGTGATTTAGGGCATTATATCGAAAGTAATAAATCCCATCTTCAACTGGCCGCCCAGCTGGAAAAGACGCTGGATTATCTGGACGTTCACCTTGAAAAAATGAACCGCTCAGAGCTCGAGTCTTACCTGAAAATAATGCACACGCTTGATGCGCCACTGAGCCGTCTTTCATCCGGTGCATTAGACAAAGACGTTAACTCCATTAATAACGCCAACGTCAAAATTCAAACGCTGTACTATATCTACTCGGCGACGTCTGTACTGCTGATCATACTGAGTGCGATACTGGGTATTCTGATTTTTTTCCAGAACAGAAATATTCTGAAGGCGCACCTTCAGGTAAAGAGTCTTGCTGAAGAGCTGCAGAAATCCAAAGAAAAGCTGCAGCTTCAGAATGCCAGGCTGGAATATGACGTCTACCACGATTCTCTTACCGAGATGAATAACCGCCAGTCTTTCTGGGGGCATCTTAATAAAACAATAGAGATAGCGGAAAAAAATAATAACTCCGTCACGGTCATGCTGTTTGATTTAGACCGGTTCAAGGAGGTCAATGATACTTACGGGCATGATGCCGGCGATATATTACTCCGCCAGATCTCCCTCCGCTTGCTGTCAATGGGCCTGACGTCGGATACCCTTTACCGCCTGGGCGGCGATGAGTTTGCGTTTCTCTCAAGTGGCCTGACGGAAAGCAGTGCCGTTTCGCGCGCGCAAAGCATATGCGATGCAATCAACCAGCCTTACACTATTTATAACGCTATTGTGAATATAACCACCTGTGTCGGCATTGTTAACTCAGAGACGGAGCGCCGCTCCGACTATCTCTATAAATTTGCCGATCTGGCCCTTTATGAAGCCAAAAAAGAAGGTGCCGGGAAGATAAAGGTCTTCCGTCAACGCATGTTAGATAAGCTGCAGGAGAGCAGAACGCTCGAGCATGACATGTCACTGGCAATTATGAATAAAGAATTCGTGGTTTATTATCAGCCGATTGTAGATTCCTTCACGCAAAAAATTTACAGCTATGAAGCCCTTATTCGTTGGATACATCCTTTGAAGGGGCTCCTGTCACCGGACAGCTTTATTCCCGCAGCTGAAAAAACAGGCATGATAAACGAGATGGGGAAATCGGTGCTCGAAATGGCGTGCAGGGAAGCGGCTTCCTGGGCTGTTCCGGCTAAAATTTCAGTCAACGCCTCCCCGGTTCAGCTAAGCAGCAAAGCGTTTGCTGGGATCGTGATGAACATTCTGAAAGAAACAGGGCTTCCGGCCGATCGTCTTGAACTGGAAGTGACGGAGTCCTCTCTCTTTACGGAGAGCAATACGCCGATGAATACGCTGAATAAGCTCAAAGCCCTAGGCGTGAAAATCTCCATCGATGATTTTGGCACGGGATACTCTTCTCTTTCGCGGCTTAGCAAGCTTGCGTTCGATAAAATCAAAATAGACAAATCCTTTGTGCATTCTGTATCTACTCAGGAAGACGCCCTTACCATCATCAAACTCATCACTGGCATGGCTAAATCCCTCAATATGAAGGCCGTTGCAGAAGGTGTCGAAACGCAGCAACAGCTCGAAAGCCTTCAGGCGCTGGGCTGCGATTTTGCACAAGGCTATCTGTTTGGTAAACCTCAGCCTTGTATCGCTGATGAGATTAAAAACGGTTGAGTGCCGTTCTCTCTTTGAACGGCAACGCCGGGGGGCTTTATCTTCCCGGCCTGTACGAAGGGTGTCTATATTTTGAGCGTATCAATCACCGCCCGCAGGGCGGGCGTCACGTTGCGATGGGGATAGTAAAGGAACAAGCCCTCCATGCGCAGGCTGTAACGCTGTAACACGCGGATAAGCGTTCCGCGCGCGATATCCTCTTCCACCAGCTCCACCGGAACATAGGCCAGCCCAAGCCCCAGCCGGGCGGCCTCGGCTTCCATATAGCTGTCCGACAGCGCCCACTGGCCTTCAGGCCGGTGAGTGACCGTCTTCCCGTCCTGAACCAGCTCCCATTGGTAATGACTGCCGTCGGCAAACTGATAGGCAATGCAGGGATGCGTCGCTAAATCCGCGGGCGCCTGCGGAAAACCGTAGCGTCGCATGTGTTCCGGCGTGCCCACCACGGCCATTTCCATATCGGGCGTGATGCGCACGGCGATCATTCCCTGACCTACTTCCGGCCCCAGCCGGACGCCCGCATCGAAACGCTCGGCGATAATGTCGACGAACCGGCTTTCATTCATTAGCTCAAGCCGAATATCCGGATAACGTTGTTTAAATACGGCAAGCCTGGGGAGGAGACATTTATCGATGGCGTGCTGGCTGGCGTTGATACGGACCGTGCCGGACGGCGTTTCGCGAAAATGCGCCAGCGTAGCCAGGCCGTTATCGAGCGTTTCAAACGCCGACTCGGCGGACTGATAGAGCCGTTCCCCCGCGTGGGTGAGGGACAGTTTTCGCGTTGTGCGCACCAGCAGCTGGACGCCCAGCCGCTCTTCCAGCTCGCGTACCGAACGGCTGATCCCCGATTGCGCCAGCCCGAGCCGGTGCGCGGCTGCCGTAAAGCTTCCCTCACGCACCACCTGCATAAACAGGTAAAGCTCATTGTAGTTTTCCCGTTTCGCCATCCTGCTCCGTCCATTTATCACATTATGTTATTAATATTAGCAGGATCTGGCCACTAATCAGCACTATTCCTGCTAACTATAATGCTCGCATCACAACAACGCCCGGTACTTACTATGAAAACATTCACCCAGAAACTATCAGTTGCGATGCTGTTATGCGCATCATTAAGTGGAGTGACGACGATGAGTTATGCAGAAACCACCAACCCAAACGCACCCGTTTCGATGGTGACGGCCTGGGATAAAACCTTCGCCGAAAGCGACAAGGTCGACCACCGTAAGGTGTCCTTCACGAACCGATACGGCATCACCCTGGTGGGCGATCTGTATCTTCCTAAGAACCGTGGAGACCGCAGGCTGGCAGCGATTGCCGTCAGCGGGCCGTTTGGCGCGGTCAAAGAGCAGTCCAGCGGCCTCTACGCTCAGACGCTGGCTGAAAACGGGTTTGTGACGCTTGCGTTTGACCCTTCTTACACGGGCGAAAGCGGCGGCCAGCCGCGCAACGTTGCCTCGCCGGATATCAACACCGAGGACTTCAGCGCCGCGGTAGATTTCCTGGGGCTGCAGAAAGAGGTCGACCGTAACCGAATCGGCATTCTCGGCATCTGCGGCTGGGGCGGTATGGCGCTGAATGCGGCCTCCATGGATACCCGCGTGAAAGCGGTCGCTACCAGCGTGATGTACGACATGAGTCGCGCCATGGGCCACGGCGTGGGCGACGGTAAAGATCGTTATTCCGCGACCGACCGTCATGCCGTGCTGCAGTATCTGAACGCGCAGCGCTGGAAGGATGCCGAGAGCGGCACGTTTGCGCACGGCGGTCACGACATTTACGTCGATGAGAACGGCAAGGTCACTGCGGCAGACCGCATTCTGCCGGAAGCACTGCCTGCCGATCCGCACCCTGTGCTGAAGGAGTTTTATGATTATTATCGCATGCCGCGTGGCTTCCACGCGCGCTCCGTCAACTCTACCGGCGCCTGGACGGCAACAACCCCGCTGTCATTTATGAATATGCCGCTGCTGAGCTACGCCGGAGAGATCGCCATCCCGACGCTTATCGTCACGGGGGAAAACGCGCACTCACGCTATTTTGCTGAGGATGCGTTTAACGCCGTGGGCAGCAAACACAAAGAGCTGGTGATTGTTCCTGGCGCAAACCATGTCGACCTTTACGACAACGTTGCCGGTAAAATCCCTTTCGCACAGTTTGAGCAGTTCTTCAAAACCAGCCTGAAATAACCCTTTCGGCCACCTGCTTTCGGCAGGTGGCTGCACAACTTTCCTTCGTGAAATATGACTATGTCCACACTGAGCCACACCGCAACACAGAATGAGGAGCAGGCGCGCTGGGGCGGCATTTTTGCCATGACCCTGTGCGTCTTCGTCCTGATTGCCTCGGAATTTATGCCCGTTAGCCTGCTCACCCCTCTCGCCAGCGAACTGGGCGTCACTGAGGGGCTCGCGGGCCAGGGTATCGCCATCTCCGGCGCGCTGGCCGTCCTGACCAGCCTCTTCCTTTCTCAGCTTGTCGGGAACAGGGATCGTAAACATGTTCTGCTGGGCATGACGCTCCTGATGGCGCTCTCGGGCAGCATTATCGCCTTTGCGCCAAACTATCCGGTTTACATGGCTGGCCGCGCCCTTATCGGCATCGCCATCGGAGGCTTCTGGTCCATGTCTGCCGCCACGGCCATTCGCCTTGTGCCGTCGCACCAGGTTGCCCGCGCGCTGGCAATATTTAACGGGGGTAACGCGCTGGCAACGGTGGTCGCCGCCCCGCTGGGGAGCTATCTCGGCTCGACCATTGGCTGGCGCGGCGCGTTCCTGTGCCTGGTGCCGATAGCGATAGTGGCGTTCATCTGGCAGTGTTATAGCTTGCCCACTATGAGCGGGAATCAACGCCAGTCATCACGCCAAAGCGTATTTCGGCTCTTTCGCCAGCGCGCCGTTTCAGTGGGGCTGGTGGCCTGCGGCCTGTTCTTTATGGGGCAGTTTGCCCTTTTTACCTACGTGCGCCCATTCCTGGAAACCGTCACGCAGGTCAGCGCCTCGGGCTTATCGCTGATTTTGCTCACCATCGGAATTGCCGGTTTTGTTGGCACGCTGCTCGTAGCAATGGTCCTCAACAGGGCATTCTATCCGACGTTAATAGCCATTCCGCTGCTGATGGCGGCCCTCGCTGGCCTGTTGATCCTGGCCGGACATAGCGCAGGGATCGTTGCCCTTCTGTTGGGCGTCTGGGGGATGCTGGCGACGGCGGCACCTACGGGATGGTGGACGTGGATCGCCCGTACGCTGCCGGAGGATGCCGAAGCAGGCGGCGGGCTAATGGTCGCGGTGATCCAGCTTGCCATAGCCCTTGGCTCAACGGCGGGCGGCGTGGTGTTTGACCATCTCGGTTGGCAAAGCACGTTTGCAATGAGCGGGTGTTTGCTTCTGATGGCGGGGGGGATGACGTTTTCCGCCTCGCGGCAAAGGTGAGTTCGAAGTAAGCCGGGCGCCTCGCTTGCCCGGGCGGCAAAAGCTGGGGTGAAGCAGGTATCGATTATTTACAGGAAGACTACGGCAGCGGTTTTGCCTCAACCGAAACGGACGCCTTTCGCGCCATGAACCCTAACGCCATGGTGCCGGTGCTGATTAATGGTGATTTTGTGCTACTCAATTTGCCGCTATCTGGCTCGTAAGGTCGGTCGTGACGACCTGTTGCCTGCACCTTTACTCTGGCCGATGTGGTGCTGGGGCTGTCGGTGAACCGCTGGAAAATGACCCCGTTCGATCGCCCGGACTTTCCCGCTATCGACGCCTGGTTCGAGCAGCTGAACCAGCGTCCGCCTTTTTTACGCCACGGAAATAACGGGATGCTGTAACCCTGGCGCCATACCGGAAATCCTTGCTCTTGTGCATGCACTTATTGCCTGGCAAAGCGCGCGGAAAAAATATGCTTTGCAAATGAATGTTCAATAAACACTGTTTTAGCATGGTTAATTTAATTAATTACAAAACGACGACTCACCTCCGGCGAGATAATAATTAAGCCGTGTCCTGGACATCCAGTGAACTGACTTTGTTAGCCTGCTTGTTCAGGGGAAGCTCAAACGGAGGTAATCTTTGCTGATTAAGCTTAAGAAAGCACGAACGCATCAGGAGGATCGCCTGCTCGCCCTGTGGCTGGCGACCTCCGCAGGTCTACTGAACGCCATTGCGCTTGGGGCATTTGGCTTCTTTCCTTCCCACATGACGGGCAATACTTCACAATTATCCAGCGAAGTCTCCTCAACAGATTTAAACGATGTTCTTTTTTTTGGCGCTATTATTCTCTCCTTTGTGTCGGGAGCGATAGTTGCACGCATTATCGTTTTATGGGGCATTATCCATAATGTGAGACTGGTATTTAGCCAGATTTTATTTGTCGAAGGCGTATTGCTCGCAGGCGTGTCGCTGTATGAAATGTATTTCCACTCGTTCTCGACAAATCGTGAAATTATCATCTTCCTCTGCGGGTTGATGGGGATCCATAATTCTACCTCCACGCAGCTTTCCAGCGGACGCGTGAGATCGACCCATATTACCGGTACGTTAACCGACGCGGGCATCGCGCTGGCCTCCGTGGTGGTCGCGATGCTGCGTCGGGATTACTCCAAAGATACGGCTGCGCAACGAAGCCAGCTAAAAACCCATTTAACCACCCTTTTTTCCTTCATTACCGGCGGTATTGCGGGGCTGATCCTGTTCAGGTGGTTTGGGTTTAATGCGATGCTCGCGCTTGGCGTGATGCTCATGCTCGTGGCCATGTTTTCCATCATCACCATCTCGCTTCGCGTGCGGAGGGTTCGCGCCACTTTCGGTAAATAGCCCCCTGCGGATTTCCTGCAAGTGACACTGTCACTTTCCGTTTTTGTCTTTAGGACTATTCTGCCTGACCCACATTCAGGCCTTATCCCATAAGGCCTGACACAAGGTTCCCTGTAGTTTCATAGGGTTACTTATTTTGCCCCTTCGCTGGAACCCTTCCCATTCACTTGCTATAGCTGATGTACCCCTGCCAAAACATGGCATAACAACAGGCAACCGGTGGTTGCTATAACGCATGCGCACAGGGAGACACACCGCAATGCACCCTTTACTCAAACGTTCGCTGCTTTTTGTCGGCGCGATTATCGTGGTCCTCGCCCTGCTCATCTGGGGCATTGGGCTGGAGACGATCAAAGCGCGTCAGGTTGACCTGGTCTATCTCGGGCAACAGCATTTGATTCTGGTTTTCTCATCTATGTTCTTTGCCCTGCTCGTCGGTATCCCAAGCGGCATTCTGCTGAGCCGTCCGGCGGCGCGCGGCGTCGCTGAATACGTGATGCAAATCTTCAACGTGGGCAACACCCTGCCGCCGCTGGCCGTTCTGGCGCTGGCGATGGTCGTGATTGGCATCGGCGATACGCCTGCCATCATCGCCCTGTTCCTCGCCTCGCTGCTGCCGATTGTGCGCAACACCTATGCGGGACTGTGCTCGGTGCCTGCCTCGTTGCTGGAAGCGGCTAACGGTATTGGAATGACCAAATGGCAGCGCCTGCGCCAGGTCGAAATTCCTAACGCCTGGCCGGTGATGCTCTCGGGCATTCGTATTGCTACTGCCATCAATGTGGGTACGGCGCCGCTGGCGTTCCTGATCGGCGCCAGCAGCTACGGCGAGCTGATTTTCCCCGGCATTTACCTCAACGACTTCCCGACGCTGATCCTGGGCGCGGCGGCCACCGCCCTGTTTGCCCTGATCCTCGATACCCTGCTGGCGGCGCTGGGTCGCGTGATGAGTCCGCATCTCGCTCGATAACAATAACAAGGAGCTTTTATGAGACTGATTTCCAGCCTGACGGCCTTCTGCGCCGCAGCGCTTTTCACCAGCCAGACGCTGGCCGCCCCGCTGATTCTGGCGACCAAGAGCTTTACCGAACAGCACATTCTTTCCGCGATGACCGTGCAGTACCTGCAAAAGAAAGGCTTTCAGGTCCAGCCGCAAACCAACATTGCGACGGTCATTTCACGTAACGCGATGATCAACAAACAGATTGATATGACTTGGGAGTACACCGGCACCTCGCTGATTATCTTCAACCACATCAATAAGCGCATGTCGCCGCAGGAGTCGTATGAGACGGTGAAACGCCTGGACGCAAAGCACGGTCTGGTGTGGCTCAAACCCGCCGATATGAACAACACCTACGCTTTCGCCATGCAGCGTAAACGCGCCGAGGCGGAGCACATCAACACCATGTCGGAGATGGTGGCAAAGATTGAACAGGTTCGTAAAACCGATCCGGACAACAACTGGCTGCTGGGCTTAGACCTGGAATTTGCCGGGCGCAGCGACGGCATGAAGCCGCTGCAGGCCGCCTACAGCATGACGCTGGACCGCCCGCAGATCCGTCAGATGGATCCGGGGCTGGTATACAACGCCGTGCGCGACGGGTTCGTTGATGCCGGGTTGATCTACACCACCGACGGACGCGTGAAAGGCTTCGACCTGAAGGTGCTGGAAGATGATAAAGGTTTCTTCCCGAGCTATGCGGTGACGCCAGTGGTGCGCAAAGACACGCTGGACGCCAATCCTAGTCTCGAGGAGGCGCTCAACACCCTCTCCGGCCAGCTTAATAACGACGTTATCACCGAACTGAACAAGAAGGTGGATATCGACCATCAGTCACCGCAGCAGGTCGCCCGAGATTTCCTGCGTAGCAAACAGTTGCTGTAGGAGGCGCTATGGAGACGATTCACTACATTCTGGATAACTGGGACTACCTGTTAACCCTGACGCTGCAGCACCTGTGGCTTGTCGCACTGGCCGTCGGGCTGGCGATCGTCATCGGCGTACCACTGGGGATCCTGATTGTCCGGCATAAATGGCTGGCGACACCGGTACTGGGGATTGCCACCCTGGTACTGACCATTCCGTCAATCGCCCTGTTCGGCCTGATGATCCCACTCTTTTCGCTGATCGGTCAGGGTATCGGTGCCCTGCCCGCAATCACCGCGGTATTTCTGTACTCGCTGCTGCCGATTGTGCGCAATACCCACACCGCGCTCGACAGTCTGCCGCCCGGCCTGCGTGAAGCGGGCCGCGGTATCGGCATGACCTTCTGGCAGCGTCTGCGCTGGGTTGAAATTCCGATGGCGCTGCCGGTGATTTTCGGGGGTATTCGTACGGCGGTAGTAATGAACATCGGCGTGATGGCCATTGCCGCCGTTATCGGCGCGGGCGGGCTTGGCCTGCTGCTGCTTAACGGCATTGGCGGGAGCGATATTCGTATGTTAATTGCGGGCGCGCTGATGATTTGTCTTTTAGCGATTGTGCTCGACTGGCTGCTGCACCGTTTGCAGGTTGTACTGACTCCGAAGGGGATTCGATAATGATAAAACTGGAAAACCTCACCAAACAATTTTCGTCGAGCGTTAAGGCCGTGGATAACGTCAACCTGAACGTGCCCGAAGGCGAAATGTGCGTCCTGCTCGGTCCGTCCGGCTGCGGTAAGACGACCACACTCAAGATGATAAACCGCCTTATTGCCCCAAGCAGCGGGACGATCCTGATTAACGGGGAAGATACCAGCGGAATGGATACCGTTACCCTGCGCCGCAATATTGGCTATGTTATTCAGCAGATTGGTCTGTTCCCGAACATGACCATTGAAGAGAACATCACCGTCGTGCCGCGCATGCTGGGCTGGGATAAAGCGCGCTGTAAAACCCGCGCCGAGGAGCTGATGGATATGGTGGCGATGGATCCGCACAAGTTCCTGAATCGCTACCCGCGCGAAATGTCCGGCGGCCAGCAGCAGCGTATCGGCGTGATCCGCGCCCTGGCCGCAGATCCTCCGGTCCTCCTGATGGATGAACCTTTCGGTGCGGTCGACCCGATAAACCGCGAGGTGATCCAGAACCAGTTCCTCGAGATGCAGCGCAAGCTGAAAAAGACGGTGATGCTGGTCAGCCACGATATCGATGAGGCCCTGAAGCTGGGCGACCGTATCGCCGTCTTCCGTCAGGGTCGCATCGTTCAGTGCGCCAGCCCGGATGAGCTGCTGGCGAAACCGGCGAACGAGTTTGTCGGCTCGTTTGTCGGCCAGGACCGCACCCTGAAGCGCCTGCTGCTGGTGTCGGCGGGTGACGTGACCGACAGACAGCCAACGATTACGGTTCGCGAGTCTACCCCGCTTCCGGAAGCTTTTGCCACCATGGATGATAACGATATCCGCGCCATTACCGTGGTTGACGAGCACGGTAAACCGCTGGGCTTTGTGAAGCGCCGCGAAGCGCGGAACGTTAGCGGCAGCTGTGGCGACATTCTGCACCCGTTCCGCATGACCGGTAAGGCCGAAGATAACCTGCGCGTGGTGCTGTCTCGCCTGTATGAGAGTAATACCAGCTGGATGCCGATCGTGGATGAGGACGGACGCTATAACGGCGAGATTTCGCAGGATTATATTGCGGAGTACCTGAGCTCCGGCCGTACGCGTCGGGCGCTGAATATTCATAGCGAGAGCTAATCATTTCTCCCGCGACAAATAAGCCCGCATTTGGATTGCGGGCTTAGTTGTTTGTCACGCCGTCCCCTGGTTTGAAGTAAAACGTATTCGTTATGCCCTTATGCTCATCACCGGCTACGTACTGCCAGTTTCTCAGTGCATACAATGTTTCCCTTTCGAATACACCCGGCGGTTCAGCGTTAATCACCTCTATATTTTCAATTTTTCCGTCACTGGAGACGTCATAGCGAACGGTAACGCTACCGTTAATTCGCCTGGCTGCTGCTTGCGCGGGATAAAAAGGCATTGGCGCGGTAACCGTTTTGAGTCCGCTGTTTGCAGAGCCTTCCCTGCCGGCATCAGATCCACTGAGGTTTATGGGGAAACTGACCCCTGCACCAACGCCAATGCCATTGCTTCCCCCTCCGATTCCAACTCCACCGCTGGTCGTACAGCCCGAAAGCAATAGGGCTGTCATTGCAATAAAGGTATTTCGTTTCGCCAGGCTGGCCGCCGTGTCTACAGCAGAATTGAGTTTGATAACTGCCGCTATGCTGTTCATGGTTTTACCCTATATTGAGGCATGTTCAGATACATTATCAGCCCTCCATGATACAGCGCCACATTTCGCACCGGTTCCTTATGCTAACGCCACGAATTCCCATCACAATATTGTATCCCCCACCTTAAATTACGACCCATGCAACGTCTTCACGCTTACCCCGACATACGAGCGATGTTTCGCCGGCTTCCGATCGCCAGCGCCACCGGCATACTGGCCGCGCTGGCCGTTGCCGTATTTCGCCACGGCATGTATCTGCTCGAGTGGCTGTTTCTCAGTAACGACAGCGGCAGCCTGGTGAACGCTGCCGCTGCGCTATCCCCCTGGCGACGTGCGTTAACGCCTGCTCTGGGCGGGCTGGCAGCAGGGTTATTGCTGTGGGGATGGCAACGCCTGAACGCACAGCGTCCGCATGCGCCCACCGACTATATGGAAGCGCTGGAAACGGAAGACGGGCAGTTCGATTACGGATCAAGCCTGATAAAATCCCTCGCCTCACTGCTGGTGGTTGCCAGCGGGAGCGCCATCGGCCGAGAAGGGGCGATGATCCTGCTTGCCGCCCTCGCCGCCTCCGTATTCGCCCGGCGTTTTACGCCGAAATCTGAGTGGAAGTTATGGATCGCCTGCGGCGCCGCAGCAGGGATGGCCAGCGCGTACCACGCGCCGTTAGCGGGCAGCCTGTTTATTGCTGAAATTTTGTTCGGCACGCTGATGCTGGCCTCACTCGGTCCGGTAGTCATTGCCGCTGTTGTGGCGCTGCTTACGACGCGCCTGTTAAGCCCCGGCGCGAACACCCTTTATGACGTTCATCTCAGCGGGCTCCTCAGCGCAGTGGATTATACCCTGATCGTGGGAATGGGGGTTCTGGCCGGCCTGTGTGGCCCGCTGCTGATGGGGTTAATGGCGTTTAGCCACGGCCTGTTTCTGCGCCTCAAACTCTCGCCGCCCTGGCAGCTGGCGCTGGGCGGGCTGATCGTCGGGCTGCTGTCGCTCCTGACGCCAAAAGTCTGGGGCAACGGCTACAGCGTGGTGCAGACATTTCTGCACTCACCGCCGTTACTGTCCGTCATCACCGGCGTGTTTATCTGCAAGCTTCTGGCGGTGCTGGCGAGCAGCGGCTCAGGGGCACCCGGCGGGGTATTCACGCCGACCCTGTTTGTCGGCATGGCAACGGGGATGGTGTTCGCGCAGGTATTTGCCCTGTGGTTTCCAGGGGCGGAAACGGCGATTTTACTGGGGCTGGCGGGCATGGCGACGCTGCTCGCCGCGACAACTCACGCGCCGATAATGTCTGCCCTGATGGTATGTGAAATGACCGGGCAGTATTTTTTACTACCCGGTTTGCTGGTGGCGTGCGTTATTGCGTCGGTGCTGTCCCAGACGTTACGCCACGACTCTGTCTACGGACACCATGCTGCCGAAGGCAGAGAGGTCGATGTAATGCGCTAGCTCGCGCTGCTCGGCGCGCGGCAGATAGGGCAGCTCGCCGACCAACGGCCCGGGCAGCTTTTTGCTCAAAACGTCGATAATTTCAGCGTAGTGCGCCAGACCCGGGTTGATGCGGTTCGCGACCCAGCCAACCAGCGGCAGACCGTCATTGGCAATCGCCTGCGCGGTCAGTAGAGCATGGTTTATACACCCCTCCTGAATGCCGACGACCATCACCACGGGCAGCTGTTCCTGTACGACCCACTCTGAAAGCGGGCGTAAATCGTTCATCAGGCTGCGCCAGCCGCCGGTGCCTTCAACAACGACGTGGTCAACCTTCTCGCTCAGGCTTGCCAGTCCATCGGACAGCAGGCTGTAGTTGATCAGGCCGCTGTGGGCCACGCTGCTTTCATCTTCGCTGAGTGCGATAGGGTTAACGGCGTGATAGGGCAACTCCAGCGACGAAACGCTTTGCAGAACCAATGCGTCTTTATTGCGCAGTCCCTCTGGCGTCTCTTTACTGCCTTTCGCGACGGGTTTATACCCTGCAACACGTTCGCCACTTGCCGCCAGGGCTTGCAGCAATGCGCGGGATACAACGGTCTTCCCGACAGAGGTATCAGTACCCGTTACAAAGAAACGCTTAAGCATGACTCATTCCACCTCTTGGGTATGCTTCGAAAATATAAACCAAGTAAATAATTCAGTGGGGGAAGTCTACGGGATGCGTGCGCTATCCGGCTTGAGATAGCGCAATATTTCTTACATCAATGGAAAAGAGTTAGCCCTGCAGGAGACGAATCAATAACGAGCCGTTGTACATCGCGTCTTTCACCAGCGCCGCGCCGGCCATCGTCCCCTGGTTTGAGAACTGCGTACTTTCAACCACGATGTTTTTACTGTAGGCGGGCAGCGCCTGCTGGTTGATACAGGCGGAAATCGCCGGGAAGAGGATATCCGCCGCCTGGCTGAGGGGCGAGCCAATCAGGATTTTTTGTGGATTAAAGAGATTGACCATAATGGCGAGAATGCGGCCCACATTGTTGCCGACACCGGTAATAATATCCTTCGCCAGCAGATCGCCCTGTCGCGCCGCCGCGCAGAGGGAATCAACGGTTAACGGCTGGCCGTGCAGCGAAGAACTCATCGACTGGCTCAGCCGCACCTGCGCCAGCTCAAGCACGCTCTCAACGCTGGCAATGGTTTCGAGACAGCCGTGGTTGCCGCAGTAACAGCGTTTACCATAAGGATCGACCTGGGTATGGCCTATTTCTACCAGGCTGCTGCTGCCGGCGTGCAGCAAGCGTCCGTCGGTGATGACCCCTGCCCCTACGTTGTGATCAATCACCACCTGAATGACGTCACGCGCCCCGCGCGAGGCGCCGAACAGCGCCTCCGCCATCGTCCACGCGCTGATATCATGCTGGATGTAAACCGGTACACCGGTATGGTTTTCCAGCACCTCGCCCAGCGGCATCTCTTTCACGTCTTCATAGAACGGCATGCGGTGCACGATGCCGTTTTCCGTGTCGATAATACCCGGCATGGTGATTGCGATGGACGTTAAGCGCTCAAGACGCTGCTGGTGACGAATAAAGAACTGATCGATAAGCGCCACGATGGCGTCCTGCAGAGGCGTTTCGGCCTTGAGCGGCAGCTCCAGGCGGTCTTCCACCACCAGCTTGCTGCTTAAATCACGCAGGGCGAGGAAGATTTCACCGCGGCTAATGCGCAGCGACAGGTAGTGCCACGCTTCGGTCTCGACAACCAGCCCGACAGCGGGACGGCCCCTGCTGCCCGGCTCCTGAATTTCCGTCTCCTGAACAAGATGCGCTTCCAGCATTTCGCGGACAATCTTGGTAATACTGGCGGGTGCCAGTTGTGCCAGGCGCGAGAGATCGATACGCGAAACCGGACCAAGCTGATCAATCAGGCGATAAACCGCGCCAGCGTTGGTCTGCTTAATCTGATCGATATGCCCTGGCTGACTATCAGCAACCACCTCGTACTCCCTTATTTTCGAGCTTCGAAATAAACTGTGGGCTATGGTGAAGCACTTCAATGGCCGTCGTCAAATATTTACTTAGCCATGTGATTTACTGCACATTTTCACCCACTTTTCCCTATAATTAGCGCCCTGCAGAGGCGGCGATAAGCTGGTTTTTGAAACGCTGTGCCGCGTGGCTCTGCTCATGATGCTTCGACCAGACCAGCCACATTTCCGATACCGCGTCTTTTTCAGCAATCGCCACCCAGCGCATTTCCCGCAATTGTACCCGTTTAAAGGAGGCCGGGAGAATAGATACGCCCAATCCTGCGGCGACCAGCCCAATAATGGTCATTGCCTCGCCAACCTCCTGGGTAATGACCGGCGCCAGATCGTAGCGGCGCATCAGCCCAAGAATGTCGTCATACAGACCGGTTCCTACCTGCGGGTCAAAGAAGACAAATGGCTCTTTCGCCAGCTCCGCCAGCGTGACGGACGGCTGCCCGGCTAAGGGATGGTCGCGCGGGATCATCGCCATAAGCGGTTCACGCAGGATAACCTGCCATTCCAGCGTCTCCGGCAGCTGGGTGTTACGCATTAAGCCCAGATCGAGCGAACCTTCATTGAGCGGGGATATTTGCTCACGGGTATTAATTTCGCGGGTCTGAATATGCACGTCGGGGAAATGGCGACGAAACGACGAGAGGGTTTCCGAGACGGCGCTGATAAAGGGTGCCGACGAGGTAAAACCGATACGCAATTCACCGGTTTCCCCCAGGTAAAGACGCTCTGCCCGTGCGGCCGCGTCATTGACCATGCTCAGGATTTGCCTGCTGTCCGCCAGGAACTGCCTTCCTGCTGCGGTTAGGCTCACGCTGCGGTTGGTGCGCGCCAGCAGACGTGCCCCAACCTGCTGTTCAAGAATCTGAATTTGCTGGCTCAGCGGCGGCTGTGAGATGTTCAGCCGCGACGCCGCACGGCCATAGTGCAGCTCTTCAGCCACGGCAACAAAGTAGCGCAGGTGACGCAGTTCGATATTCATATCTTTAAAGTATCATTTGAGATTATTAATATATTAGACAGAATATTTACATTTTCCTACTCTGATCCCGTGGTCATACCCGTCACCCGAAGACACGGGGATGTTTAAGCAAGGAATACGTGTGAGTCGTACAACTACCGTTGATGTCGATCCGGCAAGCGATATCAATGATTTACCCGCAGCATCACAGCCGGTTCAGTTCATCAAACGTGGTACACCTCAATTTATGCGCGTCACGCTGGCGCTCTTCTCTGCGGGCCTGGCAACGTTCGCGCTGCTCTACTGCGTTCAGCCGATCCTCCCCGTGCTGTCCCATGAGTTTGGCGTGTCGCCCGCCACCAGCAGTATTTCACTCTCCATTTCGACCGGAATGCTGGCGATTGGCCTGCTGTTCACCGGCCCGCTCTCGGATGCCATAGGCCGTAAACAGGTAATGGTGACCGCGCTGATGCTGGCGTCGGTCTGCACGTTGCTCTCGACGATGATGACCAGCTGGCACGGCATTCTGGTGATGCGCGCGCTGATTGGGCTATCCCTGAGCGGCGTGGCTGCGGTTGGGATGACTTACCTCAGCGAAGAGATCCACCCGAGCTTTGTTGCCTTCTCAATGGGGTTGTACATCAGCGGGAACTCGATTGGCGGGATGAGCGGACGTCTCCTGAGCGGCGTATTTACCGACTTCTTCAACTGGCGTATTGCGCTGGCCGCGATCGGCTGTTTCGCCCTCGCCTCCGCGCTGATGTTCTGGAAAATCCTGCCTGAATCGCGTCATTTCCGGCCTTCATCCCTGCGCCCGAAAACCCTGTTTATCAACTTCCGTCTGCACTGGCGTGACAAAGGGCTCCCGCGCCTGTTCCTGACCGGTTTCCTGCTGATGGGCTCGTTCGTCACGCTGTTTAACTATATTGGCTATCGCCTGATGCTCTCTCCGTGGCATCTCAGCCAGGCGGTTGTCGGACTGCTCTCCGTGGCCTATCTCACCGGAACCTGGAGTTCGCCTAAAGCCGGGGCGATGACCGCCCGCTTTGGCCGTGGCCCGGTGATGCTGGTTTCTACGGGCGTGATGCTGCTCGGCCTGCTGATGACGCTCTTCTCCTCCCTGTGGCTGATCTTTGCCGGCATGCTGCTTTTCTCCGCGGGCTTTTTTGCCGCCCACTCGGTCGCCAGCAGCTGGATTGGCCCCCGCGCGCGCCGTGCGAAAGGCCAGGCGTCGTCGCTGTATCTGTTTAGCTATTACCTCGGCTCCAGCATCGCCGGGACGCTCGGGGGCGTGTTCTGGCATAGCTACGGCTGGAACGGCGTGGGCGGGTTTATCGCGCTGATGCTGTGTGCGGCCCTGCTGGTGGGGAACAGTCTGCACCGGCGTTTGAAATAACCAGAGCCTTTCACCCTTCATTTCTGGCTCGTGCAAACGTAGCGCCGCCGGGCGCTACTCGCTAACAGATGCTTTCTTCCCCGACAAATCGCGTTACACTCCCCTGAACACATCCAACCGAACGAGAACAATAACTATGTCGAAAAACGTCTCTTATCAGGAGCTCACCCGCACCTTCCAGCGCCTCTCCCGCTTCTCCCACCTCTCCTCCATCGCCAGCTGGGACATGTTTACGATGATGCCCCCGGGCGGAAGCGCCGCGCGCGGCGAAGCGCTGGCCGAGATGAGCGTCCTGCAGCATCAGATCCTGACCGATAAAAAAGTGGGCGACTGGCTGGCAGCCGCGGCAAGCGAAGACCTGAATGACGTCGAGCAGGCCAACCTGCGTGAAATGACCCGCCATTATGAGCAGGCGACGCTGCTGCCAGAATCGCTGGTGGAAGCCAAGTCGCTGGCGGGCAGCAGGTGTGAACACGCCTGGCGTACCCAGCGCCCGGCCAATGACTGGCAGGGTTTTTCCGCCAACCTGAAAGAGGTGGTCAAACTTAGCCGCGAAGAGGCTCGCCTGCGTGCTGAAGCCAAAGGCTGTACGCCGTATGACGCGCTGCTGGATATTTTTGAGCCGGACATGACCAGCGCTCGCCTCGACGTGCTGTTTGGCGACATGAAATCCTGGCTGCCGGATCTGCTGGCGAACGTTGTTGAGAAACAGGCCCAGCAGTCCTTCGTCCCGCCACAAGGCCCCTTCCCGACCGCCACGCAGCGTGAGCTGGGGCTGGAAGCCATGAAAATGCTTGGATTCGATTTTAACGGCGGACGCCTGGACGTTAGCGCGCACCCGTTCTGCGGCGGCGTGCCGGAAGATGTGCGCATCACCACGCGCTATGACGAAGATGAACTTCTCAGCGCACTGTTCGGCGTGGTGCATGAAACCGGACACGCGCGGTACGAACAAAACCTGCCCCGCGCATGGGCCGGTCAGCCCGTGGCGCTGGCGCGCTCAACGGCAATCCACGAGTCCCAGAGCCTGTTCTTTGAAATGCAGCTGGGCCGCAGTGACGCCTTCCTGAAGCATCTGCTTCCTGCCGTTCACGCCCGCTTTGGTAGCCAGGCAGCATTCAGCGAAGAGAATTTCATCGCCTGGAACCAGCGCGTGAAGCCGGGCTATATCCGCGTTGACGCCGATGAGGTGAGCTATCCCGCACACGTTGTCCTGCGCTATGAAATCGAGCGTGCGCTGATTAACGGCGAAATCGACGTCGACGATATTCCCGCGCTGTGGGATGAGAAAATGCAGGCCTGGCTGGGCTTATCTACCAAAGATAACTACCGCAACGGCTGTATGCAGGACATCCACTGGACCGACGGCGGCTTTGGCTACTTCCCGTCATACACCCTTGGCGCAATGTATGCCGCGCAGCTCTTCCATGCTGCCAAAACCGCGCTGCCGGGGCTGCAGGATGCCATCGCGGGCGGTGATTTCTCCGCGCTCTTTGACTGGCTGCGCCAGAACATCTGGCAGCACGGCAGCCGCTTCAGCACGTCGCAGCTGATAACCCAGGCCACGGGCGAAGATCTGAATATCCGTTACTTCCGCGAACACCTTACCGCACGCTATCTGTAACGACGCGCGCCGGGGGATATCCCCGGCGTTGTACATTACGTTACACGCCGATACCAATCACTCACGGAAACCTCGTGTTTACAGGAATATAGTTCTTTCAACGGCCCCGCAGTGGGGTTAAATGAAAAGCCAAATTCGAGGGTATGAGAATGAAAAAAGTATTAGCTCTGGTTGTTGCCGCTGCTATGGGTCTGTCTTCTGCTGCGTTCGCTGCTGAAACTACTGCTACCGCAACTCCTGCTGCGGCGCCAGCTGCGACCACGACCGCTGCGCCAGCAAAAGCGGTTCATCACAAGAAACACCACAAAGCCGCTAAACCGGCTGTAGAACAGAAAGCGCAGGCCGCTAAAAAGCATCACAAAAAAGCAACCAAGCCAGCCGTAGAGCAGAAAGCCCAGGCCGCTAAAAAGCACCACAAAAAAGCGACCAAGCCAGCCGTAGAGCAGAAAGCCCAGGCTGCTAAAAAGCATCACAAAAAAGCAGTAAAACACGAAGCTGCTAAACCAGCTGCACAGCCAGCTGCGTAAAAGTACAAGCTTAACCGTGCCCTTCGGGGCACGTTGGTAAACCGGCGCTGAACCGGAAAAGGATCAGCGCCGTTTTTTTATCCGGAGGGCGTATGCTGCGACGCTATCGGTTTGAGCTCATTCTTATCATGCTTATTTTATGCGCGCTCATCGCAAGCCACTATTATCTTTCCTGACTGTAGCACGCTGATTTTACTCCCACTTTCGCTCGGTCCCGTCTATAGTATTTTCATAGGGTTCACTTTTAATAATCATAATTACCCCCACCAGAGTGTGATATGCGTAAATCTGTTGTGTTTTTACTGGGAACGTTAAGCCTTTTTTCTGGCTTTTCACATGCGGATGAGGGCGATGATGACGGCATTAGCGCCAAAGATGTTAAGACGCTTTTTTTTGGCCATGACGACCGCACGCGCGTGACCGATCCCACCCAGTCGCCGTGGGATGCCATCGGCCAGCTGGAAACCGCCAGCGGTAACTTATGCACGGCAACGCTCATTACTCCCCAACTGGCGCTCACGGCCGGACACTGTCTTTTGACGCCTCCGGGCGGCAAACTGGATAAAGCCGTCGCCCTGCGCTTTGTATCCCAAAAAGGGATCTGGCGTTACGAAATCCACGGCATTGAAGGCCGGGTCGACCCAACTCTCGGTAAGCGCCTGAAACCCGACGGCGACGGCTGGATTGTTCCCCCTGCCGCCGCCTCCTGGGACTTCGGCCTGATCGTTTTACGGTACCCGCCGTCGGGCATTACGCCGCTGCCGTTATTTGACGGCGACAAAGCTGCCTTGACCGCCGCGCTAAAAGCGGTCGATAGAAAAGTGACGCAATCGGGTTATCCGGTGGATCATCTTGATTCGCTCTACACCCATACGGACTGCGTTGTGACGGGCTGGGCGCAAAACAGCGTGCTCTCGCATCAGTGCGATACGCTGCCGGGCGACAGCGGCTCGCCGCTGATGTTAAAAACCGATAGCGGCTGGCAGCTGATCGGCGTTCAAAGCTCCGCGCCTGCGGCGAAAGACCGCTGGCGCGCCGACAATCGCGCGCTGTCCGTGACCGGTTTTCGCGATCGGCTGGAAGCGCTGGCGCAACAATAGTTCAGCACTGACGAACCTGACGCAACGCAATAATTGACTCGATAGGCATCGGCTGGCTGAACCAGAACCCCTGTAACTGATCGCAGCCGGCCAGCCGCAGCAGCTTCATCTGTTTCTCGTTTTCTACCCCTTCGGCAACCACCGCCATCCCCAGCGCGTTAGCGATCCGTACCGTTCCACTTACCAGGGCAGCAGCCTGTTCATCGTTATCTACCAGCCCTGCCAGCGATTTATCGATTTTGATGGTGTCAAAATTAAAGCGCCGCAGATAGCCGATACTTGAATACCCGGTGCCAAAATCATCCAGCGCCACCGCGGTCCCCAGCGCTTTGAGGTTGGCTATCGCCGTGCGGGCTCGCTCCGGGTTTTCCAGCACATAGGTCTCGGTTACCTCAAGCTGCAGCCGGTTGGCCGGAAAATGGGTAATCTCCAGAACCTTAGCCACCCTGTCTTCGAATTCTGGATCGCGAAACTGGGCCGGAGAGATGTTAACCGAAAGTTTTAAATCACCGAACGGCTCCAGATCCTGACAGGCCCGGTGCAGGACAAACTGGCCGAGCTTATAGATAAGCCCGCTGGTCTCGGCTATCGAGATAAACGAATCCGGGCCAAGCTCGCCCTCGGGGCGGCGTGGCCAGCGTACCAGCGCCTCAACGCTGGTCATCTTCTGGGTGCGAGCGTCAATTATCGGCTGATACCAGACTTCGAATTCATCGCGCTCCAGCCCGTGACGGATCTGATTCTCAATCGCCAGCTGCCGCTCCCGGACGCTGTTCAGCTCCGCATCATAGTGCGTAATCCGCCCTTTACCGGTGATTTTTGAGTGATACATGGCAATGTCTGCCCGGCGAAACAGCTCGTTACTGGTACATTCGATCAAGGTTCCGCTGGCGATCCCGATGCTGGCGCTGATGTGAATGGTACGCTCGCCCAGGCGAATCGGTGATTTGAGGAAGTCCAGCACCGAACCGGCAAACGCGTCGGCAAGCGCTTCGGCACGATCGCCCCCGATGGTCATTGCGAACTCATCCCCGCCCATGCGCGCCAGCATGCCGCCGGGCGGCACCCGCTCGCTCAGCATTTTCGCCATCACGATAATCAAATCGTCACCGACGCTGTGGCCGTAGATGTCGTTCACATCCTTAAAACCATCCAGATCGATAAACACAACGCTTTTCAGGTCAATGTCACCGCGCAGGCTCACCTGCTCCAGCGCTTCAATTAAGGCGCGTCGGTTCGGCAGATGGCTAAGCCAGTCGGTTCTTGCGACCCGCCGGGCCTGGCTTTCCCCTCTGGCGAGCTTATACAGCCCCACGCTGCTCACCAGAATAAAGAGTAAAATCAGCGCCGCCGCCAGCACCACGATTTGCGTGATGTCTGACGATGCCGCACGCGCGGCCTGGGCCCCAGGAAGGCGCGCCTGCCAGTTAAGGTACCCCAGCAGCTCCCCTGCGGAGCTACGCAGCGGCATCCCCATCGCGCTGATTTTTTCAGCGGTATAGTTGAGGTTATCAATCTGAAACGTCGTGCCCAGGTCAGATAAAATTTTAGGATTCAGATGACGGGTGATCACCAGGTAACGGCGCGTGCCGTCATGAACCTGCAGCCGCCCCATCATCGGGCGTATCAGCCCGATCCCCACAAACGCCACGCCGTACTGCGTCCTGGTGATCCCGGCGTAGATATTTTTGTCGCCGATCAGCGCCCGTTTATTACGCTCAATCAGCGCCTTCAGGCCGTTGCCAAAAAAGTCGAGATTTGTTTCGAGGACGGGTTTACTTTGAAAGGCTCCCCACAGGACGTTGAAATTCTCATCCAGCACAAAGGTGCCGTCATAGAGATTATTGATTTTAAAGCCGGCTCCCCAGGTGTTATACAACCACTCGGTATCAAGCGTGGGGCGATAGACTTCGCGGACCGCATCATCCCAGACGGCGTTATCTATCACCAGAGAGGAGACCCGGTTGACCGAGGTCTGGATGGCACCCTGCACCGACAAAGCGGAGCGATGCTCATCAATTTCATTGGTTTTGGTGCTGATAAGATGAAGGGAGAGATAGAGCAGCGCGACGATGGACACAATCAAGCCGATCCCCGCCATAAAGACCATGACGAACAGCGTTTTGGCGGTGGGAATATTGCGCCAGCTTAATGTGTAGACCATCAGCCATCCTCTTCAGCGTTCTACTTTCTAAGCGTAATACAGGCAGCGAATTTCGCTGCCTGTAAATGCTGGCCGTGCTGAAGTCAGGCGAGTTTTATCATAATCATGCCGGCAAGAAGCAGTACTAATCCTATCCAGCCTTTGTGGTTTAAACGCTGGCCGAACAGGATCCAGCCGGCGGCCAGCGTAGCGGCGATGCCGAAGCCGCCCCACAGCGCATAGGCCACCGAAAGATCGATGCCTTTAACCGCCTGCGACAGGGCGCTGAACGCGCCCAGCACCGCAGCGATGGACATCAGGCCGTAGAACTTACGGCGAAAACCATCGGAGAATTTTAAAAAGACGTTAGCCACAATTTCCAGCACGATGGCCAGCGCCAGCCAGGCCGCGTGGATCCATTCAAACTGCTGCATGGGCCTGCTCCTTCTGCTGTTTCGTCGGTTTGCGTGTACCCGATTTAATCAGCACGATACCCGCCACCAGCGTGGTCAGGCCGGCAATTTTCATTGTGGACAGGGTTTCATCAAATAACATGACGCTGAAAAGCGTAATCAACAAAATACCGATCCCTTCCCACAGGGCATAGGCCACGCCCAGGGCGATTTTTTTTACGGCAAATGAGAGGAAAATATAGGAAAGCGTAATCATCACCAGCATCAAAATAAAACCGGTGTTGCCATCACTGACGCTTGCCCATTTCATCGACAAGGTGCCGGTAATTTCAGCGATAATAGCCAGAGCTAATAAAATCCAGTAAAACATGTTCTTCTCCTGCTTGAGAATATAATCCATCGCGGCTCGCTGCGTGCAGCAAACCCAAAAATACGAAATAAGATCAGACAGCTAAGCGCAAAGCGCTAGCTCAGGCAGAAGACGTGACTACAGCGCGTTGCGCCAGTGTTGCTCACCGGAAAGAAGGCAGAAGGAGGTGGAAAATACAGCGGTGTTGTTTGAAAAATACGTCCTGAACACATTGTCCATAATATTACAATTATCCGCGTTGTTGCTTCTCGTCAGTGCGGATGAAAATTGTCCTCGGTAGTTGAACACGCCTGATTTGTATCATATGCCAGGATTTTACTCAAAGACTTTTCAATTCTTTACCCACTCTGTTTGATTTCGGTTAGTTTATCGGAACGGGTTTCCCATCTATTATAAATAAAAAGATTATTCAGGAACTTCCATGGCCAAACCCATCATTACCCTGAACGGACTGAAGATTGTCATTATGCTTGGCATGTTGGTGATCATTTTGACCGGCGTGCGTTTTGCCGCCGATATCATCGTTCCCTTTATTCTGGCGCTTTTTGTCGCCGTCATCCTTAACCCGCTCGTGCAGCGAATGGTGCGGTGGCGCGTGCCTCGCGTGCTGGCGATCACCTTGCTTATCAGCATTATCATTGTTGCCATGGTGCTGCTGGTGGCCTATCTGGGCACTTCCCTGAACGAACTGGCGCGTACGTTGCCAAAATACCGTTCGTCTCTGGCGATCCCTCTCCTGCAAATTGAGCCCTGGCTGCAGCGCGCGGGCATTGAAGTCTCTGTTGAAGAGTTGCTCAAGTATATCGATCCGAACGCCGCCATGACCATCGTCACCAGCCTGCTGGGCCAGCTCTCCAACGCGATGACGTCCATCTTTCTGCTGTTCTTGACCGTCGTTTTTATGCTGCTTGAAGTGCCACAGCTGCCTGCAAAGCTGCAGCAGATCATGGTGCGTCCGGTCGAAGGCATGGGGGCGATTCAGCGTGCGCTGGACAGCGTCTCGCGCTATCTGGTGCTGAAAACGGCCATCAGCCTGGTAACGGGGCTGGTTGTCTGGGGGATGCTGGTCGCGCTGGACGTACGCTTTGCCTTTGTCTGGGGGTTACTGGCTTTTGCCCTGAACTATATTCCCAATATCGGCTCCGTGCTGGCGGCGATCCCGCCGATTCTCCAGGTTCTGGTTTTCAGCGGCCTGTACGATGCGCTGGTTTTGCTGGCTGGCTATTTGGTCATTAACCTTGTGTTCGGCAACATTCTGGAACCGCGCATGATGGGACGCGGGCTGGGCCTGTCTACGCTTGTCGTCTTCCTCTCCCTGATCTTCTGGGGCTGGCTGCTCGGTCCGGTAGGCATGCTGCTTTCCGTTCCGCTGACCATTATCGTGAAGATTGGCCTGGAGCAAACGGCGGGAGGTCAAAGCATCGCCGTGCTGCTGAGCGATATGGATCACCGCTAGTCCTCCATCGCCAGCACGGGCTTGCCGGTTCTTCCGGCTTCACGATACGCACTCAGCGCCCTCTGCCATTCCGTCAGAGGGTAGAGGGTGACATCGCTGTACCGGCTGGCGCGCAGCCTTGGCCAGAGCCGGACAAACTCAGCCTGCCACGCCTCAGCGCTGAGCGCGTCCAGATAGTTGCGAATGTGAAACCACCGGACGCGCGGCAGCGCCCGCTGCTGGCGGAACGTCTGGCCAGAGAGCAGCCCGTAGCAAACAAACTCGCCCTGCTCCGGCATCACGCGTAGGATCGTCTCCGCGAGTGCGCCGCCGGTGGCGTCGAACACGATATCCGCGCGCGCTGCCGCAGCGTTAACCGCCGCGGTATCCTGCTGCGCAACCGAGATAGTCCCTCGCGCGGCCAGCCTCTCAGCATGAACAGGCGAACGGTGAATCCCATAGACCGCTTTCGCGCCAGCCTGACGCGCCCACTGGCCGAGCAGGATCGCGCAGTCAGACCCTGCGGCCGTCAGCAGTACCGTTTTCCCGTTCGGTGGCGCGTGGTCAAGCATCATCTGCGCCGCGAGCGGATTGATATACGCCCGCGCGGCCAGAAGCGAATCAATATCTTCCGGCACCGGGATCGCGTACTCCGCCGGGCAGTCGACAACCTGCTGCCAGGTGCCCTGCCCGCGTAACGGCAGCACGCGCGTGCCCAGCATCTGCGAGAAGGAGTCAGGGGCTTGCGTCACGACGCCCACGCCTTCATATCCCGCGACGGCGGGTAGCGGCGTCCGGTGGCGATACGCCCCCGTGACGGGGATGAGATCGGATGCATTCACGGGGGAATAAAACATGCGCACGCGCAGATCCCCAGGCTGGCGCAGGGCCGGCGCTGAGGATTCAGCGTGCAAAACGGATTCTGGCTCGCCGAAACGGCGATACCAGAGGGCCAGGTTATTCATCGCCAGCCCATTTCCGGTGCGACATGCTTCAGGATAGACTCGATAACATGCGCGTTATAGTCCACGCCAAGCTGGTTCGGCACGGTCAGCAATAGCGTATCCGCCTCGGCGATAGCCTCGTCCTGCTTCAGCTGTTCGATCAGTTTTTCCGGCTCTGCCGCATAGCTGCGCCCGAAAATAGCCCGGGTTTTCTCATCCAGAAAACCGACGCTGTCGCTGTCGTTCCTGCTTGCACCAAAATACATCCGGTCGCGATCGTCCATCAGGGCGAAAATGCTGCGGCTGACGGAGACGCGCGGCTGGCGGGTATGCCCGGCTTCTGCCCACGCCTGACGATAGGCGCGGATCTGTTTCGCCTGCTGGATATGGAACGGCTCGCCGGTTTCATCATCTTTCAGCGTTGAGCTTTGCAGGTTCATGCCAAGCTTTGCGGCCCACATCGCTGTTGCATTTGAACCCGCCCCCCACCAGATGCGCTCGCGCAAGCCTTCCGAGTGCGGCTCAACGCGTAGCAGCCCCGGCGGATTCGGGAACATCGGCTGAGGGTTAGGCTTCGCAAAGCCTTCTCCGCGCAGCACCTCCAGCAGCACCTCGGTGTGGCGGCGCGCCATATCCGCTTCATTTTCCCCTTCCTGCGGGACATAACCAAAGTGGCGCCAGCCATCAATCACCTGCTCGGGCGAACCGCGGCTGATGCCCAGCTGCAAGCGCCCGCCGGAGATCAAATCCGCCGCACCGGCATCTTCCACCATATACATTGGGTTTTCATAGCGCATGTCGATCACGCCGGTGCCGATCTCAATACGGCTGGTTTTCGCCCCTATCGCTGCCAGCAGCGGGAACGGCGAACTGAGCTGACGGGCGAAATGGTGCACGCGGAAATAGGCGCCGTCCGCGCCCAGCTCTTCGGCGGCGACAGCCAGATCGATGGACTGCAGCAGAGTGTCAGCGGCCGAACGGGTTCCTGACTGGGGTGACGGCGTCCAGTGGCCAAATGACAAAAATCCGATCTTTTTCATAATGCGGTATCCTGGTCTACTTCGGGTTTATTCCACTGTACGCATTACCGGATGAGAATAAATGCCCTTTATTTCACTGAATTCTTCAAATAAATTGATTGACTACAGGTTTACGTTACCCGCGAAAGATACGCTTTCACCGCTGCATTCGTCTCCTGCGCCCGGCTGATAAGCACAAGATTGGCGCTCAAATCAGGCGCGTTCAACGGACGGTAAACCAGGCCAGGGATCTGTACCTGCCGCAACGGCGCCGGGATCAGCGCCAGCCCCAATCCCGTGGCCGCCATGGCGAGAATGCTCAGCGTGCTGCCTGAACGGTACGCAACGTGGCACCGTTCCCCCAGCCTTTGGGTGAGCAGGATAAACAGGTGTTCATGGGCGTCGTGCGCGTCGTAAAGAATAAGCGGTTGCCCGGCAAGCATCTCGATCGTCAACGCGCCCTGCTCAGTGAAGGGGTGATCGTCCGCCATGGCGACGAGCATGTCCCAGTCGCCGATGCGCCTGACGGCCATCTCCGGGGAGTCCAGGTTGCTGTTTGCCGGGGTATAGCCGATGTCCAGATGCCCGGCAAGGATCGCCGCAACCTGCTCCTGCGGTCCTACCTCCTGAATCATCAGCTCCGCATCAGGGAAGGCATAATGAAAACGCCTGAGGTCGGCTATCAGCCTACCGCTAAAAATGGCATTTCCGGCAAAACCTACCCGCACGCGCCCCGTTTCACCGCGGATGGCGCGCTCAACGGTTAGCCTGGCATGATCCGCCTGCTCCAGCGTTCGCCGCGCTTCCGTCTGAAAAAGCAATCCGGCCTCCGTCAGTTCGACCCGACGGCTGGTACGCACAAAAAGCGCCCCGCCCAGCTCCGCCTCCAGCGATTTGATCTGCATACTCAGCGCCGGCTGCACGATATTCAGCTTTTCAGCCGCACGCCCAAAATGGCCCTCTTCGGCCACGGCCAGAAAGTAACGCAGGTGGCGTAGTTCCATCTCCAACCTCATCAATAACTAAAAATGATTGATCAGTAATATCTATATATTTCATTTTAGCTTTTTTTCGCGCCAAACTGCATCCCATCACACAACCGGAGAAAGCAAAATGCATAGCCAACAAAATGACAGACAACAACTCGCCGATCTGATGACGGGCTGGATCCACCGCGATCTGAGCGAGTGGCAGCAGCTTCGCGAACTCTTCCACCCCGATGGCACGATTGAAATCACCTGGTTTGAGGGGCTGGCGAGCGAGTTTGTCGAAGGCTCAATGCGTATGGGGGCCTCTGATTTACGTACCAAGCACGTTATCGCCTCACCGGTGGTGACCTTCGATGCCAGTGGCACTAAGGCGATCCTTGAGACCAACGCCATCATCATCGCGGAGAACGTTAAGCTGAATATCGGCTGCGAATGCCACAACCGTTTTTATGATCTGGCAGAAAAACGAGACGGCGTCTGGAGGCTGTTCCATCGCCAGAGCATTTATGACATGGGTACATTCACTTTCCCGACCGGGCCCGTCGAGGTAGACCAGAGTATCGTGGCAAAATATCCGCGCGAGTACGCTGCGCTGGCCTATCTGCTGGAGCAAAGCGGGTTTCCCCTGGGCCGCGTATTTGCCACGCGCGGCAGCGAGCTGGAAGCGAAGATGAAAGATGAGGCCCAACGCTGGTTATCTGCCTGATTTAGCGGTATTACTGTTCTCCCCGCCTTTATCAGGACAGAGAATGAAAAGACGCTACGTCGTTGCAGATGTTTTTACGGATACCCCGTTCCTCGGTAACCCGGTCGCCGTTGTCATCGATGCTGAAGGTATGAGCACAGAACAGATGCAGCGGGTTGCCGTTGAATTTGGCTACAGCGAAACGACGTTCGTGCTGCCGCCTGAAAATGCCGCCAATACGGCGCGCGTGCGGATTTTCACCCCCTCGCGTGAAATCCCTTTTGCGGGACATCCTAACGTCGGCACTGCTTACGTGCTGGCGCAGAACGCCATAATGAACGGGCAAGCGTTGCCCGACGCGCTGCATTTTGAGGAGATCGCGGGTCTGGTACCGGTGCGTCTTTTACAAGCGAACGGCACGGTGACGGGGGCGGAATTGACGGTGCCAGAGGCTCTCTCCCGCCGCTCTGAAGTGAGCCCGGCAAACGTTGCCGCCTGCCTGTCGCTGAGCGCAGACGATATCCGCACGGAAGTACACATGCCCGTCGTCGCCTCGGTGGGCCTGCCCTTCCTGATCGTGGAGCTGGGTTCCCGCGACGCGCTTCGTCGATGCGTGCCGAATTTACAGGGCTTTCGCGCGACTCTGCCGCTTGATGGCGCGGTATCCGTCTATGCGTATACCACCGATACGGGTGAAGATGCCTCCTGCGATCTGCAGGCGCGCATGTTTACTCCCCGTATGACGGAGGATCCAGCAACAGGCAGTGCGACCGCGGCAGCCACGGCGCTGCTGGCATTACATCGGGATAAACCATCCCTCTCGCTGAAGGTCAGCCAGGGCGTTGATATGGGTCGAGCAAGCGTCCTGTTATCGCACTACGATGCAACGTCAGGAGAGGCGGTAGTTCGCGTCGGCGGGCAGTGTACGATTACGCTGGAAGGGACATTTACGCTCTGACGTCGAGACGGGTTACCCCCTCTATTCCCTTATGCGATATATTGGAACGATATTTTTATGACAGGTAATATCGACAATGGCTCTGATCCCTAAAAACTACGCGCGGCTGGAAAGCGGCTACCGTGAAAAAGCTCTGAAAATCTACCCATGGGTATGCGGCCGCTGCTCTCGGGAGTTTGTCTATTCCAACCTTCGTGAGCTCACGGTCCACCATATCGACCACGATCACACCAACAATCCGGAAGATGGCAGTAACTGGGAGCTGTTGTGCCTGTTTTGCCACGACCACGAGCACTCAAAGTACACCGAAGCGGACCAGTACGGCACCACGGTTGTTGCAGGGGAAGACGCGCAGAAAGATGTGGGCGTAGCCACGTTTAACCCGTTTGCCGACCTGAAGTCGATGATGAATAAGAAGAAGTAGCATTCGCTCTGCCATCACTGCCCACCCCATCGGTACGGGCGGTGATGGGGGAATCGATTAACTCAGCGTGCCGTGGTTAAGCGTCGTCAGCGGTTCGTTAACGCCAAATACCTTATACACTACCTCGTCTACGCCCAGCTGCTTAAGGCGGGCCGTGTGCTTTTTGACATACGCGAGCGCGGTATCTTCATCCTGGAACAGGTAAATCCCGCCCGCTTCCTGCCCGGCTTCGTTTTCCGTCCAGACTTTCCAGATAAAGCCCGGCTCATGGTTAATTGACTCCGCCAGGCCCACCAGCTGACGCGACATTTCGTCACCAAACGGGCCCTGAAAATCAAAGTGTAACTGCACTAACGTTTTAGCCATACGTCCTCCATGGGTAACAGCATATAAATCCCGACCATCATAGCGATACTGACGATAACACTGAAGACGAACCGGGTTTTAAACGGCTGCTTTTGCGTTTTGTGGCGGAACAGCTGTTGGCCCAGAATCGCGCCGGGCCAGCCCCCGACCACCCCAAACACCAGCAGGGTGGCTTCCGGCACTCTGCGCCAGGCCTTGCGCGCCGCCATTTTGTCCATGCCGTATATCACCAGCGTCAGAACGTTGGCGAGCAAAAGCCACGCGGCTACGGGATGCGGTGAAAAAAAACTGCCGACGGCCGTTACGGCCAGTAACAGATAACAAAAGCGATTGAGATTCATATGATTAGCTGCGAGTCGTAAACGCTACTCCGTATCCAGAAGCGACGTGCCATAAGAGTTGTCGATGGTACAGAGCCAGCGGTCGTCGCTTTCCTGGCGAAACACGTATGTTGCGCGGCGCGTTGTTCGAAGGGTTCCGTTTTGACCATCCGGGAAACTCAGCACGGTTTCCATGATAACGAGCGCATTACCGCCCCCTCTATCACCTGCATCTCCCCTTGCTCCACGATAAGCCGATCCTGAAAATAGTCCGATATAGCCATAAACGCTTTGCGGATATTCTCTTTCCCTTTCACTATCATGCCGGGTTTTACCACCAGCGCCGCATCTTCAGAATAGTACGCCATAAGCGCGTCATAGTTTTTCGTCGATATGGCTGTATCGCAGGCTTCTATTATCTGGCGTAATGGATGTGAGTGCATGAACGTTTCCTCTTCAGGCGCTTAGTCTGCCACCAGCCACATCTCGGCCTCTTCAAACATCTCTTCTAACATGCGGTTCAGCTTTTCACGATCGCTTTTACTCGCATCGCTGTTCAAGCCGTTCGCCTGCATCGGCTTCACCTTCACCTCTGCATCCGGAAAAATGCGGTGGACTCGCCGGGTTAGCTCGTCCAGGATGATCTCTCTGGCACCGGCCAGTCCCTCAACATTTCGTTTGTCGTAAACCAGTTCGACGAACATACAAGCTCTCCATGAATACTGTTTTAATATACAGCATTTTTCACTATGGGGAGTATGTCTGTCAAGGCAGTCTGCCAGACGCCGCTGAGGCTGATAGTTGCTGCGCTTTTAGAGTAGCGATTATAGGTGCAATTCAGCGTCATACCGCCGCCAGAAAAGCGCTATATGCTGCAGCTTCGCGCAATGCCTGGCTTCCGGACGCGCCGATGTTGAGAAATATTCAGGATTTCGCAAAATCATGAAACGCTTCCATACATGGTTAATACCTGTAGAGAGTCATTCTTTATTCACATGCAGACGAAACCCACGCCTTTAGCCCAATAAAACGTCCCCAAAGGGACGTTTTATTGGGCTCACTCAAGATTTGCATGTCGCTGGAACATTGTGTCACTTGTTTCACCAAGACGGGACATCAGCTCAAGCACGATTGCATCATAGGTTATAAAGCACAGCTGCTCAAAAGCGGAACCCATTGGTTGAGAAAAAGAGCCCTCTTCACGGCCATTATCTTCTTTCACCGTGCCAGGCAGTACAAGAATGCTGCTGGCCAGTTTGCCGATTGTTGATTCCGCTTTCATCGTGACGAGCGCTACATTTACCCCGCAGGAATCGGCCTTCTTCGCCAGACTAACAAGACTACCCGTCTCTCCGCTTCCGGAACCGATGATCACCAGATCCCCATCCTGGGTATGAGGCGTGGAAATATCGCCTATGACGCTGACTGAAAACCCAAGATGTAGCAGTCTGTTTGCAAACGCGCGGATTGCAATACCGCTTCGTCCCGCACCCTGCAGAAAAATATGTCTGGCGTTTTTAATCTGAGCAATAAACTGCTCTGCCTGAACGTCGTCAATTTTTAAAGCATTTTGCTGAAGTTCGCCCAAAATAGTAAACGTGTTCTGTTGAACGCTCATATGTTCTTCCTTCTGTTATGCAATGGTACGGCCGCCATCCATCAAAATTGTCTGACCCTGAATGTAGGAGTTGTCTTTATCAGCCAGGAAAATCGCAAGATTGGCAACGTCATCAATGGTACCAAGGCGACGAACCGGGATTTTTTGCAGTACAGCATCAAGGTCCGCCTGGGTTGGGTAGTTAACGCGCATCATTTCGCCGGTATCAATGAGCCGAGGTGCGATAGCGTTAACATTTACCCCTTTTGGCCCCAGCTCCTTGGCGAGACCGCGAATCAACCCTTCACCGCCAGCTTTACTTGCCGGGTAACTCACCCCGCCACCGGTACCAGACAGTGCAGAACCTGAAGAGATATAAACGATAGAACCGCTGTTCGTGGTGAAATCGTTGTAGAACGCCTTCACGGTATTAAACAGACCGGTCAGGTTGATAGCGATCGTTTTATTCCATTCTTCAAAGGTAATATCACTTACCTTGTTCGCAAACGCCACGCCAGCATTAAGAACTAAAATGTCGATACGGCCAAAAGTCTCAAAAACTTTTTCTCGCACATTATTCAAAGCCTGTGGGTCGGATACATCTGTTTTGATAAATAAGGAACTCACATTATCAAACGTCAGTTCAGCGGCCGTTTTCTTTCCGTTCTCTTCGTTGTAATCAACGATGACAGTATGCGCACCGCGTTCTGCAAATTGCCTGGCAATACCTTTCCCAATGCCGTGCGCTCCGCCTGTTATTAATGCGACTTTACCTTCGAAATTACTCATTCCCATCTACTCCTAACGTTTTTTAACAACGGGGAGGCTTACCTCCCCATGTAGGTAATTAACTGGTTATTACATAAATTTGGCAGACGTTCAGATTGCTATCGTTTACTGAATTGATGCTCTTAATGATTCATAACTTTCTTTTGGATTGCTATTGAATAATGCACCACCCACGACGATCAAATCGGCACCGGCTTCTTTAACCTTTTTCGCAATTTCAGCGTTAACGCCACCATCGACTTCAATCTTAATGTTGCGCCCTGCAATTAATTTTTTAGTGTTTCTTATTTTCTCCAGACTTTTCTCAATAAATGTCTGACCTGGCTGACCGGGGTTTATGGTCATAATAAGAATATAATCGATATCATCCAGGAGGTATTCGATTACGCTGTCAGGAGTGGCTGGGTTTAATACTATACCGGCCTTACGCCCTGCCTTCTTAATTTTCTGAAGAATAAAATGCACATGAGGGGTGGATTCATAGTGCACTGAAATCATTTCGGCTCCAGTATTGATGACATCATCTATATGTCGTTCTGGATTTGCCAGCATCATATGAACATCGAACATCATGGAACTTGCCTTTTTCATTGCGGCAATCTGGTTCGGGCCAAAAGCGATATTACTGACGTAAGTTCCATCCATTAAATCCACATGCAGGATCTCAGTTTTCTCCGCCTCAAGAAACTGGATTTCGTCCTGCAAGCGTAATAGGTTTGCACCAAAGATTGATGGTAATATTTGTGCCATTGTACTTAACCCCATGAATTAGTGAGTAATCGTGCTCAACCAGTAGGTCAGAATCTCCCAAGGGCCGGTTAATACGAAGTCCGTTCCCTGTCCATTCAGACCAACGCCAGCACCATTAAGGAACTGTGTCGCTCCCGGCGCTACATATCCACCAAGGTACATAACCACTACACAGAAAAGTAAGGTGGAGATAATTGAGCGGATGACGTTCCCATTGCTAACCATAACTGTCATGGTTGTCATGTAAATAATCGACATTAAAACGCCGATTGGGAAAATCTGAATACCCGGCAATACCAGCGCACAAAGCATAGTGAGCGGGATAGTAATAACGGTGACCGTTACTGTTGCCGGATCGCCCAGCGCAAGGGCGCAGTCCATACCGATATTAAGCTGAGCATCTTTGCCCATCTGCTTTTGCATAATTTCTTTCGCGCTCTTGCCAATCGGGTTAAGCCCTTCCATCAGTACGCCAACCACCTTTGGCAGCAATACCATAACACCCGCCACCCCCATTGCCATCGGCACAATAGTTGTAATCGGCTGCCTGGTTAATAAGCCCAGAAGGCAACCGACAATGACACCAATAATTGCAGGCTCACCGAATACACCCAGGCGTTTCTGGACACTTTCTAGATCCATATCCAGCTTGTTCAGGCCTGGAATGTAATCAATGATTTTATTGACCACCCAGGCGAAAGGCAGCGTCCAGCCAATATGAATCATCGTGGTGCATGTCGTCCCTTCCAGCCCGTAGTATTTCTGCCATCGTGGCGCGATCAGGTCACCCACGAACAATGCGACAACGCTCAACGCTACGGCAACTCCCAGCCCCAGGAAGAAGCTGTCAAAAACAAAATATGCCAGCGCTCCGGGAACCAGGAAGTGCATGTAGTTCCAGATATCGACGTTCAGCGTTTTGGTCAGCTTAAGACGAACCAGTATCAGGTTAAGGATAATACCGAGAGGAATAACCATTGCGGCAAAAGGAGCGACCCATGCGGCTGCGCCTACTGCAGGCCATCCAATATCGGCCACGGTGAAGCCGCTCCCGACTTTAGAATAATACTCAATTGCCGGATGTAATGAGGTATTCAAAAGACCAACCACCAGCCCAAGACCGATGAAACCAATACCAACGGTGATACCAGATTTTATGGCAGCACCGACTCGCATACGAAAAACCAAACCTAAAAGGAAAATAACAAGCGGCAATATTGCTGTGGCGCCCATGCTTGTAATGGTAAACATGATGCTTTTTAACATTTCCATTTAACCATCCCCGTTTTTACCAGATTTTAGTTTCTGGCGATCTCAGTTAATAATGCACCTAATTTCTGACGGAGCGCCGCTTCGTTAATTCCGGTAATGAATCCGGCAACACTCATATGTGGCTTACCAATATCACCTTTATAGTTATTGGTCGTTAGCACAACATCTGCACTTTGCATTTCTGAAGATAACTCAGACATACTGCATTTGTTGATTTTAAAGTTTGCGATACCATATTCTGCACAAACTGATTTAACTTCATCAGCGGCTAATGTTGATGTGGCAACGCCGCTGCCGCAGGCTACGAGGATAGTAATCATAATAATACTCCGGGTATTTGTTATTTAATTATGGTGTTGATGAACATTGCTTTAGCTTCTTCCGTTTTAAGTGAAAGTAGCTTCTCGTAAAAATCAACCGTCTGGAGATGGTTAAAAAGAGCTTTCAGCAACTGCAGCTGATCGCCTGGGTCAGTGACGACTAAGTTAATGACCAGATTGACCCACAGCTTTCCATCTCCATCAGCTTCCTTAACTTCAATAGCTTCCGGTAGTCGGATTATATAGACGGCAGGGCTTATTGCGTGCTGGCTGTCACAATGCGGAATCGCAACAGAATAGCCGTCAAGCTGGATGCCGGTTGGATAATCAGCTTCACGCTCACGAAGCGCTTCAAGATAGGTGTCCTTAACGATTCCTGCGGCAGTCTGCGCTGCATGAATATGCTGCAGGACTTCATCGTAATCTTTATATGCGGCACCGTCCGCAACATTCACTGTAATCTTACCCACCTCTTCCTCCCATCACTCCACATGCAATGCTCATGTGAGCTTTTGATTTATCATATGAGCATTTATAGCACATCGCTTATGGGGCGAGCGGAACAGGTTTCAAAAGAGAGAAGCCGATCACAATAAATCACACAAGGGCATTATAATTTATGCTCATATGAGCATCAGCGCAGTTTTAAATAAATAACATTAAAATTAATGCATTGATTTAACTAAGATTTTACGACGCAGGTGACATTAGGGGAGTTAACGACATACTCGATGACGGGTCGCTCTTATGAGCAATGATGTGATGACGTGATGATGAGTAAGCGTTGACGGCGGCGTGACTCGCCGCCTAAGAACGTAATTTCAGCACGTTATGACCGTAGTGAACGTTGATACTTCTGCAATACCCTCTTTATCAGCAATTTCATTGGTAATAAGCGCAGTGATTTCCGACCAGTCGCAAATCTTAAACAGGCTGCTCCGCTGAAATTTGGTATAGTCGCCTAGTATGTATTTTTTCTCGGAGCGGGCAATGATTGTCCGATCCAGGAATGCATCTGAGGATGAAGGCGTTGACGGCCCCCCCATTTTGCTGAAGCCGTCTGTACCGATGAAGCATAAATCGACGCTGATATCATTGATCATCGAAACAGCCCATCCGCCAAACACAGAGGAACTTTTTTTCCTCAACTCACCGCCAAAGAGAAAGACCTGATTGTCAGACTCAATGAGAACGCTGGCCACGGGTAATGAGTCCGTGAAGATTTTGAAGCCAGATTTCATGCACAATAAATTGGCCAGTTCGTAATTGGAACTACCGGTACCAATTATCATCGAACTGTTTGGCGGGATATACTCAAGGGCTTTCCTGGCTATAGCCTGTTTGAATGAACTATTCTCTTTTTCCCTGACCTGGAAGGTATGTTCAATCGCACCTTGTCTGAGCGTCGCTCCGCCATGGCTTTTGACCAGCAGTCCTTTCTTCTCAAGATTTGTCAGATCTTTTCTTATCGTTTCATAGGTAACTTCGTACTTTTTCGCCAGGTCGCTGACATACACGGTACCTGCCGAGATAATCTCTTCAAGGATCAGTTTTCTCCTTTCTTCAACCAGGTACATCCTTCCTCCGGCACAGTTAAGCGAGTGATTTGCTTGAGAGCATAGCACAGAAGATGCCAACAAAAGCAAACAACGGCCAACGCCAGGGCCCTATATTCGGGAAAAGTCTGTAACACCACCACATCACAACCAAAAGCCCAATAAATAGCAACCTATTGATTTAAATGTATTTTTAATTTGAGATCTTGTCATTCTGTTACGAGAACTCTCGTATTTTTAGCGACCCCGCCTCATCCTGATATTCCCCCTCTTAGTTATTATTTGTTTTTATTGGTTTTTAATATCTTAAATATCAATTAGTTATGATTTTTGTGACATTGATCTCAGTTGACAACCAACATTTACCAACATCATACTTGGCTTAAGTTACTAATGGGGTGGTTAAATGAAAACGAAAATTGCTATAGCGTGCGACGATGTGGGGTTTGCTCGAAAGGAGGAGATCAAAAAATATCTCGTAGAAGAAAAAAATGCAGAGGTTGTTTACGATCCGGTTAAGACCAAAGAAGACGGAGCCAATAACTTCGCCCGTCTGGCTGATGAAATGGCCTGCGTTATCCAGCGTGACGAATGCCGCTTAGGTATTTATATCTGCGGGACCGGCATCGGGTTCACCTGTCAGGTGAATAAGCACTGGGGTATCCGTGCTGTTGCTGTCACGAACCCATACTCAGCAAAACGTGCTCGTTTGAGTAACAATGCGCAGATTATTGGTCTTGGTTGCCGGGTTAACGATCTTGAGTACACCAAAATGATCGTAGACGGGTGGTATGACAATCCTTTCGACTTTGCCACAGCAAGAGAGAATTCCAAAAAGAACCTTCTGGAAGCTGAACGCAGCGACAATGCGTTACTGACAAAACCGGATAACGTTCGCTGGAATATGGGTTTCAGACCAGATGATGAGCGCTCTGAGGGCTAAAAAATGGAACTTATCACACAGTTTATCAACGACCTGGGTAACTTTATTTTTATACCCATCATTTTCCTTATTCTGATGAAGCTTTTGGGCCGTCCGCTGTCCGAATGTATTTCATCAGCCATTAAAGTTGGAATTGGCTTTATTGCATTAACCATGACCATCATGTTAATGCTGGAAAAAATGCAGCCTGCGGTCACCGGTCTTGCTGAAGCCACTGGGTCATCTCTTAGTGCCATTGACGTGGGGGGTGCGGCAACAGCCGTCATGGGCTTCGGCTCAAGCATGGGAGCCATTATTATCCCACTTTGCGTAGCGGTGAACATTGCTATGCTGGTCGCACGTTTGACGGACTGCGTTAACGTTGACGTATTTAACCTGCACCAGAATGCCTCAATGGGGGCCATTGTCGGAGCTTATTCCGGTAGTTTCCTGTACGGCGTTTTGACTGCTGCACTGTTCCACGTCTGGGCCCTGATTGCCGCAGACCTGGGCGCGAAAAAGAACGAGCAGTTCTTCAATCTTCCTAAAGGCGTAGCTATTTCGCACCCCGTCGCGAATACCTATCTGCTTTTCGCTTATCCGTTCAACTGGGTATACGATCGTATCCCAGGTTTCCGTAACCTCAACGTAACCGCTGAAAGTATTCAAAAACGCTTCGGTATTCTCGGCGACCCAACGATGGTCGGGTTTATCATCGGCATCCTGCTGGGCTTCTGCGGTTATGGCTGGGAATCACCGTACCATACCATTATTGCCAGCCTTCAGCTGGGGATGTATCTTGCAGCCGTTATGCTTCTGCTCCCACGGATGACCTCCATTATGATGGAAGGCCTGGTTCCATTATCTAACGTTGCTCGTAAGAAGCTGGTAAAACGCTTCCCGGATCGCGAAATCACCGTCGGTATGGATACGGCATTGATTGTTGGTCATCCATCGGTCATCGCTCCTGCACTCCTTCTGATCCCCGTGATTGTTATCCTTGCAGTCGTTTTGCCGGGTAACCGCGTGATGCCACTGGGTGACCTGTCACAGTTCGTGTTCTTTATTGCGTGCATGGTGCCCGTGTTCAACGGCAACATAATCCGTACCTGGGTCACGTCAATCATCCTGTTCGGCGGCGGTCTTTACATCGCATCCTGGATGGCTCCGGCTACCAACGAAGTGTTCCAGAAGTTTGGTACCAATCCTGATGCAAGCGTGATGTATTCATCCCTTAATCCATCAGCTAACCCCTTCACCGGCCTCTTTGCTGCACTCAGCCATGTGGGCATTGTAGGTTATGTTCTTGCTGCTGTTCTGCTGCTATCAGTGGGATACCTGCTTAAACAAAAATCACGCCGTCAGTTACAGACTGAAGCAGAAAAAACGGCTTAAACCCTTTAGAAGGAATTGAAAATGAAAAAGATCTTAGTCGTATGCGGTAACGGTATTGCATCCTCCTCCATCATGGTTTCTGTCCTTCAGGACTTCCTGAAAGAACAGAAAATTGACGCTCAGGTTGATAAATCGTCGCTGATGGCGTGTACCACCGACACCTTTAACGGGTATGACCTGGTTGTCTCTTCCACCAAGCTGGACAACCCGGGCATCACGACTCGCGTCATTGTTGGCGCAGGCCTGTTAACGGGTCTGGGTGAAGACGAAATCTTTGATGCTGTTAAAGAAGAAATGTTGAAGTAGGTGAATGATGAAACTCGAAATTTTGGTCAACGACGTTGAAGGTACTATCACTGACTGGCAGGCCGCTATCGAGTTTGCCGGCCAGAAACTGCTGGATAAAGACTACATCACGCCTGAGTACATCCGTGCTTGTCTGGTTCGTGAAAAAACCTATCCAACTGGTTTAATGATGGCGAATGGCCAGGGGATTGCTATCCCACATGCTGATTACACCCTGGTGAAGACCAACAGCATTAGCATTGTTCGTTTTGACCAAGGCGTGGAGTTTGGGCAGATGGAAGACGCTGACCTGACTGTTGAATGCAGCATCATGTTCAACCTCGCTTTCGCCACCAGCGATCAGCATATGTCTGTACTACGTCGCCTTTTCACCCTTTTCCAGGATCTCTCTTTCATTGAGTCGTGCCGTAATCTTAAAACGCACGAAGTCGGCAAGTACGTCGAAGAGATGCTCTCCGCATCCTGATCAATCAAAGGCAGATACGCAAGTATCTGCCTTTTTTCCAGAAAGAATGACACGATGAAAAATTACTCACTCGTTATGAACGAACTCTCTGCGCTCACGGGCAAAATCGATGGGCAGGAATACAACGCGGTTATTAATGCTATTACCACTGCAAACCATATTTTTCTCACTGGCGCCGGTCGGTCAGGCCAGATGATTAACGCTTTGGCTAACCGACTGATGCATCTCGGAATGTCGGTCAGCGTTGTGGGTGAAATCAGCTCCCCACATTCACACGAAGGGGACCTGATGATTGTGGGTTCCGGCTCTGGCGAAACCCAGCGTCTGATTAATCAGGTGAATATTGCCAAGAAAAATGGGGTACAGATAGCACTGATTACCACTTCACCAAACTCAACCCTGGCGGGCCTGGCTGACTGTATACTGACGATCCCTGCCGGTGATAGCGTTCAGCCTATGGGTTCCCTGTTTGAGCAAGCCTGTCTGCTGACGTATGACAGCATTGTGCTAGCGTTGATGAGAAACCTCCACGAAACTCACCATACGATGAAAGCTCGCCACGCCGATATTGAGTGATATCAGCGCCGTTATTCTGCAGAAGCGGCCATCAGTCCAGTAGCTTGATGGCCGTATCAAAGTCCGTTATCAGCACGTTCAGAAGTCCGGATTTCAATGAGGCAACAATGCCCTCATACTTCTCCTCACCGCCCGCGACCCCAATGACTTTTTTTGTCGCTCTTAACTGCTCTGTCGTAATGCCAAAGCCCAGTCGGTTCATGGGGCTGTCCAGTATTTCTCCTTCGCTACTGACCAGGGTAACGCACACATCCGCGGCAATATCCTGCTGCATGAGCGACTCACGCCAGGCTGTCGGGAAGATGTCACAGAGACTGGATGAGCCCGTTTTCCAGGCCCCAATGCCGGTGATCACGACATCCATGCAGGAATAGAATTTCTGGGTATCCAGGACCGCCTGATCGTCAGCTAGCTTCCGGGCGAGACTCTCATCATCGACCCACATGGGAACGTACATTGGGTGCGCTTTACCGTGTGAAATTGCGGCTATTTTATGAATCAGATCTATCGGGCCCTGGCTGAACTCAATACCCGGGTGAACCCCAGAGAGCTGCACAACATCCAGCGAGGGCAATGAAACAAGCTGGCTAACGGTACTGGACAATACCCTCCCCCAGGCCATTCCAAATTTCATACCTTCCTGCAGTGTTTCACTCAGATAATTTGCGGTAATCCCACCCAGCTTCACATTCAGCTGCTCCTGAGTAGACCAGGCCTCAGACGCGGGAAGGACCACAGCGTCCGTAAGGCTGTATTTTTCACAGAGGTTGCGGGCAATTTCTTCATCGAGCGCCTGCTGCTTCGGAAAGATGAATTTTACGTATTCTTGTTCTATAGCTTCATCAATCAATCGGGCTACTTTAAAGCGCGAAACGCCCAGCTCCTCTGCAATTTCAACCTTTGTTTTCATTTCGGAGAAATAACGTCTGGCCACCAATGAATAGATATAGCGGGGGTCGGCATTTTGCCAGCGAGGCAGTGCTTTGGTTTTAGGCATGGTGATTATCCTTAAGAAAGCTGGACAGCCGGTCAGTTTATCTCAGCTGACGAAAATGAATTCTCATAGGAGTATACATTTATACGCTCAAAAGCGTTTATCAAACGAGTAGCAAAGTGTGATATCTGTGATTCAGGGCACTGCGTAAGGATGACGTCTGAGGTCACCGCTATTTTTACAATAACCTTTCCAACCATTCGGTAAATACCCGGACTTTATGAGAAAGATGCCGATGCGGATAAAGAAGGGTCAGTTTACGGTCAGGAGACGGGTTGCCGGGTAAAACCTCAACAAGCTGGCCGCTGTCGAGATAAGGTTTTAAAAAAACATTCATACCCTGAACTAACCCCAGTCCTGCCAGGCCCGCCGCAACGTATGCTTCAGAGTTATCCACGACAAGTTTACCTGAAAGCGTAATTTCCCGGGGCCCTTCTGGCGTCGTAAAGGTCCAGGGCATAGTTCGCCTGCTGTTGCTGTTAACCCAGTTAATAGCCTGATGTTCCCTCAAATTCTCCAGCGTTTCAGGCATGCCGTGTAAGGCAATATAGCCGGGGCTGGCGCAGGTCGTCATCTTGATATTGCCCATCCTGTGAGGGACATAGTCACTGTCATCCAGTTCTCCTACCCGCAGTATGCAGTCCAGACCATCCCGGAGCATATCCCGGCGGCGGTCGGAACTACTGAGAACGATTTCAATGTCAGGATACTTGCTATAAAACTCAGGGAGTCTGGGGATAACCAGCAGCGCTGCAAGCGCGATGGGCATATCTACGCGCAACTGGCCGTGCAGCACGCGTTCGCTGCTGATCGATTCCAGCAATTCGTCTGCCTGTGCCAGAAGCGGTTTACTCCGACGATAGAACGCTTCCCCGTCAGGCGTGAGATCGATCCGCCGCGTCGTGCGCTGCATTAAACGCGTGCCGCAGTGCTGTTCAAGCAGCTGTAACGCTTTGGTCACGGCGGGACGGTGAATGCGCAGGTTCTCTGCCGCCTGAGTAAAACTGCCTGCTTCCACAATTTCAATAAAAATTCTAATAGATTCAAAAAGATTTATTTGCATAACCACCCTCTCAGTGCTGACCGCCTGACGAGGTCTGCTACCCGTATCTTTAATGATTGTTACTGATTTTATAACAGTGATGAATCATTTTGGCTATTTTTCCGAACAATATTCCTGCTTACACTTGCCTTCATCCATTACGCCGTTAGCGGCAGCAAACATTAGGCGGCTCATCGTGTCGCCAGCCACTGTGAAGGACATTTAACCATGAAGAATAATCGTATCTGTCAAATCCTCGGTATAGAAAAACCCGTCATCCAGGGGCCGTTATCCTGGCTAACCGATGCCCGGTTAGTCGCCGCCGTAAGTCATGCTGGCGGACTGGGCGTGCTGGGTCCTAATGCTGGCTTAACCGCTGAAACTGCCGTTTCCACGCCAGAAGAAACGGCGGAAAAAATGCGCGAAGAAATTCGCAAAACAAAAAAACTGACCGAGAAGCCTTTTGGCGTAAACCTGATCCCTACGCCTGAAAATGACGTCTGGACGCCACCTATTTTGCAGGTGATAAAAGAAGAAGGTGTCAGCGCCGTGGTTTACACCGGTTACGGTGAAGGGGCCGTCATACCTGAGTTGTTCGACGAGTTAAAGGCGGCCGGCATTGCCATAATTTACCGGGATATCAATCCGACGCCTGAGAATACCCGCCTTGCAGAAGAGGCCGGAGCCGACATCATCGTTGCTACCGGTTTTGACGAGGGCGGGACTCTGCCGGGTACCGCCCTGGGGACCTTTTCGATTGTGCCGCTGATTGCCGACGCCGTGGTGAGCGTTCCCGTCATGGCTGCAGGCGGCATTACCGACAGCCGTACCGCAAAAGCGGCGCACGCGCTCGGTGCGGAAGGGGTATTCGCCGGTTCGGTCTTTATCGGAACCGAAGAGAACCGCGTGCCGATGTCAGTCAAGGAGAAAATCCTTGCCGCAAACGGGCTGGATTTATTGCTGTATCGCACGCTTCCACACTATTACCGCTCGCTGCCGGGCAGGCTGGCAGAAACGCTCGTCTCTATGGACAAAAGTGGTGCAAGTCGCGAGGAATTAGGGAAAGCAATGGGAGGGCTGCGTGGCCTGCGTATTGGTATGCTGGAGGGTAATACTGATGAAGGCTATATCTCACTCGGGACGGGCATCGGAAATATTCGCAGCGTCAAGCGCGTCGCGGAGGTCGTGGATGAGTTAACCGTGAGGTGAAGGCTGCACGAATATACAACGGTATGAGGCAGTTTGAGACCAGGGCGAACTGCTTCATCGTGACTCTGGCGCGTTTGCTTCTTTCTGGCTGAGAGGCAACCCCGCGATGCTCGAATAGCAGCTGGGGTAGCGATGATCCCGTCCTCGATCGTCAATAGTATGCATTACCCGCTCAGGTCAGGCGATGAATATAACAGGGTTAAGTCCGCGTTTCGCACAAAGCGGGCAGCTTACGTTTCGGGCAAATCTATAATGACCAGTGTGCCATAGCTGCCGGTTTCCACCGTATGAGGAATGCCCGCTTTGGCAACGTAAAGCTGGCCAGACGTTACGGAGATTTTTGTGCCTTTCACGCTGAGTTCCAGACGTCCGTCAATAACCAGCAGCCCTTCGTCATAGTCATGTACCTCTTCAATAACCGAGCGTTCATCCATGCGTAAAATTTTGAGATTCGCGGTTCCAACACGCCCTAATACCCGAGACCTCCAGGCCTCCGGTAATGCGTGAGCTTCGGTTCTAAGGTCAAAAAGCGACATGAGGTTGTTCCACTGGATGTTCGTTTAGCACTTTTATGCCATATAAACTGCCTTTCGCCATATAACAAATACAGAAAAACAAATTGTATAAGAGGCTATATCTTTCCCCACTGCTCTGGTTATTCTGAAGGCCGATGAGATCATCACGTCCGCTGCTGCCCGCAAGCCAATATCCCCTCATAAACCCAGTGCAATTTCCAACCACAGCGAATACAGTATTCCAGTCGCCCCACTCATTCTGGAGTCCTTATGCCGGATTACTGTTTCTATCAAAAAGGTCAGCAATACGTTGCGCTGGAGAGAACTGACGCAGGCAGCGCCGCTCAGTTAACGGCTCAGGGGTTTGAAAAGCAGTTCGAGGAGGTCAGCGCCGTTGATGAAAAAAGCGCTCTTGCCCGCTTTGCCGATATTCGTCGAAATAACCAGATAGATCGCGACAACTTTCTCGCAGGTGCCGGACAGATGCCGCTGATCGGCGTGATGGCGGCGGCGGCCACGGCGCTATTTCGCAAAAAATAACCCGCGTAGCGATCTACCCAATCACCTTGAGGAGATCCGAGAAGCGCGTCGTGTAGCGGGGTGAGAGCATCTCACGCTTCATCTGCCATTGCTGCTGGATGCCCTGCCCGGCAAAGAACAACGTCCCCTTGCCTTCTTTCGCATTCAGGCGGTCCAGCACCGCCATCAACGTATCGCTATCGGCCCGCGGCGCGTTTTCATCGAAAAGGTTTAGCTGGGCAATACCCTGGCTGAAGAAATCCCCGAGCATAATTCCCGCTTTTTGATACCGATGCCCGTCCTTCCAGATGACATCCAGGCACCGTGTCGCCGCACTGATAATTTCCCGCGTGTCCTGCGTGGGTATCATCAGGCTGACCGCGGCACTGTTGCCGTAATAAGGCTCATTCAGTGCGAATGGCGAGGTTTTCACAAATGCCGAAATATGACGGCAGTACTGGTGTTCGCCCCGCAGTTTTTCTGCACCTCGCGTCGCATAAGCACAGATCGCCTGGCGCACCTGCTCATACTCCGTGACGCGGTCGCCGAATGACCGGCTACAGATAATCTCCTGCTTCGCGGGCGCAAACTCCTCCAGCTCCAGGCAGGGCTCGCCGCGCAGCTCCCGCACCGTTCTCTCCAGCACCACGCTGAAGTGCTTACGGATCATCGAGGTGTGCGTGTCAGCCAGGTCGAGCACCGTCTTAATGCCCATAGCGTCCAGCTTTTTACTGATGCGACGGCCAATGCCCCACACCTCATCAACGGGCAGCACGGCCATCAGCTTTCTCTGGCGCGCTAGGTTGGATAAATCCACGACGCCCCCCGTCTGATGCTGCCATTTTTTTGCCGCATGGTTGGCAAGCTTTGCCAGGGTTTTTGTCTGAGCGATCCCCACTCCCACCGTCAGGCGCGTCCGTTTTAAAATCGTCGCCCGGATCTCTTTGCCGAATTCGGTGAGATCCCTGCAATGGCGAACGCCCGTCAGGTCGCAAAACGCCTCATCGATACTGTAGATTTCCACCCGGGGAGACATCTCTTCAAGAAGGGTCATCACGCGGTTAGACATATCGGCATACAGCTCGTAGTTGCTGCTAAAGCAGACCACGCCGTGGCGCCGGAACAGATCCTTTTGCTTGAAGTACGGCGCCCCCATGACAATACCCGCGGCTTTCGCTTCCGCAGAACGCGCAATAACGCATCCGTCGTTATTTGACAGAACGACGACCGGTCGCCCTTTCAAATCCGGCCTGAACGCCGTCTCGCATGAGGCATAGAATGAGTTCACATCACACAGCGCAAACATGGTCAGCTCGTCGACTTCACAATCCAGGTGACCACGCCAAAGATATCGAGCGTATCTTCGCAGCTCACCACAATCGGTGAATAGGCGCTGTTCATCGGGTTGAGCTGAATGGTCGGGCGTAGCTGCAGGCGCTTAACGGTAAAATCACCGTCAACGGCAGCAATGACGATGTCGCCATGCACGGCCGTGCGGGAACTGTCCACCACCAGCAGATCGCCGTTATGGATGCCCCCTTCGATCATCGAGTCTCCGGCGGCTTTCACAAAGTAGGTGGAGCTGGGATGAGCGATTAATAGCTCATTTAAATCAATACGCTGTTCAACGTAGTCCGCGGCAGGGCTGGGAAACCCACACTGCACGACATCGCTGAAAAGCGGAATGGCCATAATTTTACGTAGCTCTGCAGGTCTGGAAAAGATCATGATACGCCCTCAATACTGTTTTTATATACAGTAGTTTTAACCGAGGAACCGATCAAGCTTCCGCAGGGATACAGCCTGGTTATCCTGTAACCGCTTCGTCTGTAAGTCTATCTTGCTATGAGGATTAATCGTTTTGTAAATTTTTAAGGCGTATAGCGTGATTGCGCACTTTAAATACACATGAACTACTCCACCCTTACCTTCACCTTTGGCTTCGACAGCAAAATGTGCACCAGCTCCGTAAAAGGAACCGGTTTAAAAAAGTAGTACCCCTGCTGGAATACGATGTTGTTCCGGTTGAGGTAATCCAGCTGCGCCTGCGTCTCCACCCCTTCCGCCACAATGCTGATGGAGAGCTTGCGCGCCAGATCCAGCACGCAGTCAAGGATCCGGGTGGAGTCTTGATGCTCATTGACCCGGCTCACAAAGCTATGGTCAATCTTGATGTAGTCAATATGCAGATCGTGCAGATAAGAGAGCCCTGAATAGCCGGTACCAAAGTCATCCAGAGCAATGGCAAAACCGTTCTCATGCAGCGCGTTAAGGGTCTGAACGAGATGCTCGTCAATATCTAAAGGCTCCCGCTCTGTTACCTCAATGACCAGGTTCAGATCTTTTCTGACGAAGCTGTTTTTATATTTCAGGCACTCCGCCACAAACGTGGGCGTCGCGATGTGGGACGCGCTAAAGTTAATCCCGATATGAAAACCTTCAGGCAGCTTCGTGGCGATGGCGTTCATCTGCGTCACCACCTGCACCATCAGGCTTTGCGTGAGTGACACAATCAGCCCTGATTTTTCCGCAATCGGGATAAAGGTCGACGGAGAGATAAATCCCGCTTTCGGGTGCTTCCACCGTGCCAGCACCTCAATACCGCGCAGCGTCCCTTCTCTGCCGTTGACGACGGGCTGGTAAAACGGAACGATTTCTCCCCTGGCAATCGCGCTGCGCAGCGACTCTTCAGGCAGCGTATTTTTGTTCAGGTATTTATACATGACGTAAGCGGCAAGGCAGGCGATCAACAGCAAAAACAGCAAAATGCCGCCGCCCTGATGAAGCAGTCTCTGCAGGCTAAATAACGGGGGGAAGTTGTACTCAATACTGTAAGGATAGCCTGTGGCCTTCACGTGCCCGCGGAGATGACTTTCCTCGCTTACCGTGGCGATATCTCCGGACGTGCCGATGACGGCGTCGCCCACCCGTAATGTATAGGTCACGCTCTTTAATGCCGTATCCAGCGCGTCCCGGATATGACGATCGCTGATGGTGACCACAATACGATTGCCATCAAATACCGTCTGATAAACCAGAACCGGCAGCCCATTCACCGTACTTTTAGCCGACACAAGCAGCAGGGGTGACTCGGGCAATGCGCCGGCGTTAATCAGCAAAATATGGTTACCCGACAGGGATGAGCACCATATTTTTTCCTGTTTCATAATAAATATCGTTCTTAGATGAGGCTGCAGGGCCGCTTCAGCACCGAGCTGGTATTGTCCTTCCACGCCGCACCCGCTCTCCGCAATTTCAGCCGCTTTACGGGTCGCGTCGCGCGCTTCGGCAAGAATGGCATCCATATTTTTTACGGCATAGCGGGCCCCCGCGAGGCTATCGACTCGCGCGGAATACCAGAGCTGCGTGCTGAGAATAAAAATGCCCATCATCAGGAGAGCCACGGCGGCAACGGCGGGGACCAGGACATTGCGCATTAACGTCTCTACCGAACGGAGTGATATAAGTACAAAGAGCATGGTCGACAACGTTAAAAATAACCATGCGCTTTGCCATAGATTTTCAGAAAGGGTTAACAGGTGAAGGCGTTATCCTTCGCGAGGAAGAAAGGTCGCAAATACGCAACCGTACTGGAGAGCGGGATAACGTCGTCGCTCAGCGCAATATTCAGGACATCCGTAAGGTACCGTTTACGCGTTTCAATACGCGCCCACAGTTCAGGATAGGCGCGGGCAATGTCCGCCTGAAGCGCCCGATCCGCCAGCGCAACGCTCTCCTCAGCGCTGGTACCGGTATAGCCCTTAACGGACGGAATGATGTCAATCTGCAGGATCATACCGCTTTTCAACGTCTGCGCGGAATGTTCAAAAATGGGCGATGACATCCACTCTTCGTCCGCGCTGAGATGGCCCGGGTTCAGGTGCCAGCCATATTTTTCTTGAGGCAACACGGACTCGATTAAGGAATAGATCTCTCCGCCAGGCATGCCAATATGAATATTTTCAAGCCAGGTCACTACCGCCGCGAAATAGGGTTTTGCCACACGGTCGAGATAATCTTTTTGCGTTTCCGGCAGTTCGCTTTCGTCTGCAATAACAAACCCGGTTCGGCTGGATAAGCCGCCCTTAAATCCGGTGGTCATAGAAAGCGGCTGGCCGCGCTGTATCGGTTTCCAGGTCGGATAGAGGTTGGCGTTTTCAAAGCGCTGCCCGGCGGCCGCGATTGTGACCACCGTATTGTACTGTCCTTCCCCGGTAAGATAGCCCGCCAGATCCACTTCGCGAATACCCGGCTCGACGGCGTTCATCGCGTTAAGCATGCAGGTTGAAGCAAGATTCGCACCGTACTCATAATGGGCGATTTCGTTGGCGGTATTAGTGATGCGCGCGCCGTTATCCCCACCGATGAAAATATGCGCCGCGTTTTCAAGAACGGCCGTCGCCGGGACGCTGTTGCGGATGGCATCAACAATAAAAGCGGGTAAATCAAAGAAGCGCTTATTCTCCGCGCGGGCAGAGGTAAACATTTTCCAGCCCACGAGGCCGATACGGCTCATGGCGGGTAGCCCCAGCTCGCCGAACAACACTTCCAGCGGTTTTTCATTCTCCATGGGCTGATTGGGTAATGAGAAGTAAGGACTGTGCTTTAGCGTGACGGGGATACGCGAGTGCGCCGCCATCTTGAGATTTTCGTTGCCGAGAATAACGCTCGCCGCCCCGCTCTTCTCGAGAATCAACAGTCCTTCTTCAAAACGGGGAATAAAGCCGGTCAGGTATTCAAAATTGCTGCCGTGCTCTTTGTCAGCATAAATGACCAGCGCGTCAAACCCTTCAGCGCGCATGCCTGCGAGTAGTTTGTCTTTACGCGTCTGAATGGTTGCGTCCGAAAGCGGCACGGGCGGCACATTTGAAAATCCCTGTGGCGCGGTTATAGCCTGTAACTTCACTGCGTTAAAATCCATATTCGTCCCCTCACGATCCGATCATCGCCGTCACAACAGCAGCTCAGTGATGCCGTCAGAACTGAGCTAAGCCGCGCTTTTACATCCTCTTTCATCATAACATCTCTTGCCGTGAGGTCACCTGCAAACGCGCCCGTATCGCTTGTCTTCTTAAAGTCATATAAAAATCAACATCAAATCACTTATTACTGACTTTCAAAGAAAGCAATATTAAAAAATTTCATCACTACACAATCACTATGCATTGACTTTTAAATCAACTCACCGCATATTTCACAGCACGAATTAACAAGACTATTTTTGGAGAGCGTTTCCTATGCCAGCCCGTGATTATCCTGATAAGCGTGTGGCACGCGGTTTAGCAAAAGAGGCTGACCTGAAGATGTTGAGCGCCCGCATCGATCCCGCCCTGATGGAATACATCAGGATCACCGCGTATGAGACGCGCAAAAGCAAGCAGGAAATCGTGGCAGAGGCGTTAGCGATGCACATGCAGAGCAGCCGGATGGGGGCAGAAAGCCCGGAAGATCCCTTCGGGCTTTCTGCATGCTGTGATTAGTCGATCAGCGCATTCAGCGTCGCGACCGCATCAGGCGGCAATACGCACTCGGCCGCCGCCAGATTTTGCCGTAAATGCGCCACGGAGGATGTTCCCGGGATCAGCAGGATATTCGGGGAGCGTTGCAGCAGCCACGCCAGCGCGACCTGCATCGGCGTTGCGCCCAGCGAGTCTGCCACCGCCTGCAGGCCGGAAGACTGCAGCGGCGTAAAACCGCCCAGCGGGAAGAACGGCACGTACGCAATGCCCTGCTGTGCCAGCGTATCGACCAGGGCATCATCCCCACGATTCACAATGTTGTACATGTTCTGCACACACACCACGGACACCATCTTTTGCGCTTCGGCAACCTGAGCGTCGGTAACGTTACTTAGCCCAATGTGGCGCACCAGCCCCTGCTGCTGCAGCTCCGCCAGCGTCGACAGCGGCTCTGCAATCGATCCTTCCGCGGGCCCGTGGGCGCTAAACATGATCCGCAGGTTAACCACGTCCAGCGCCTCCAGCTTCAGATTCCGCAGGTTGTCATGTACCGCCTGCGTCAGTTCCTGCGGCGAAAACGCCGGCAGCCAGGAGGCATCATCACCGCGTCGGGCCCCGATCTTGGTCACGATGGTCAGATCGTCCCGATACGGATGCAGCGCCTCGGCGATAAGCTGATTGGTAATATGCGGCCCGTAAAAATCACTGGTATCAATGTGGTTCACCCCAGACGCCACGGCCTCACGCAGCACCGCCAGCGCGGCACTTTTGTCCTTCGGCGGGCCAAAAACGCCCGGCCCGGCAAGCTGCATTGCACCATAGCCCAGTCGTTTAACCGTATGCGCGCCAAGCGTATACGTTCCGCTTTTATCAATGCTGCTCATGTCGACCTTCCTCATAAAAAATGATTTGGATTTACAACGGGTTCGCGACGGAACCATTAGTTAAGCAATAGTTAAATTAAAGTTTAATTTCGCTACGACGATAGTAGTTGAGTAACCCCTGCATCTTCTCTTATGGACGACCGCTATGCTGAAAAATCTGCACGTGATTACCGGTATTCTCTTTGCTCTCACCATATTCTGTCTGCTGCAAATTGTCACGGGAGGGTTGTTCTACTCTGCCGTCAATAACGATCGTCATAACTTTCAGAACTCCGGGGTGCTCAATGCCCAACAGGAGAGCCTGAGCGATAGCGTCAATACGCTGGTGAAAACCCGCGTTACCGTCACCCGCGTGGCAATACGCTACCTGAAAAACCAGCGCGACCCGGCATCGCTTGCGGCGATCAACAAGCTGCTCGGCACGGCAGGCGATTCGCTGGCGAAAGCGGAGGCCTACAGCAAAGCCTGGCAGGAAATGCCGCAGATTAACGGCCAAAACGCGGCGTTGACCGACGAGATGCAGAAATCCTGGAATCAGATGCACGAGGTGATGCGTCTGTCGATTGAGTATCTGCGCGCAGACAATTACCAGGCGTATGGTGACCTGGACGCCCAGCAGGCGCAGGACGATATGGAGGCGGTTTATAACCGCTGGCGCGCCGAAAACAACACCCTGCTGAAAGCCGCAACCGAAGAGAACCAGAGCAGCTTTACCCAGATGCAGTGGACGCTGGCGGGCATTTTCCTGGCCGTTATCGCCGTGCTGGTGGTGATCTGGCAGGGTTTACAGCATCTCCTGCTGAAGCCGCTCAAAACCATCATGAACCACATCCGCACCATCGCAAGCGGCGATCTGACGCACAGCGTCGATATCTCCGGCCGTAACGAAATGGGCCAGCTGGCAGCCGGTCTGCATGAGATGCAGACCTCGCTGGTGAGCACCGTCAGCGCCGTGCGCGGCAGTACCGATTCTATCTATACGGGCGCGGGTGAAATTGCCGCGGGAAGCAACGATCTCTCTGCCCGTACCGAACAGCAGGCCGCCTCGCTGGAAGAGACCGCCGCAAGCATGGAAGAGCTGACGGCGACCGTCAAACAGAACTCCGATAATGCCCGTCAGGCAACGCTGCTGGCAAAAAATGCCTCCGAAACGGCCGCGCGCGGCGGTCAGGTGGTGGATAACGTTGTGCGCACGATGAATGATATCGCCGACAGTTCGCAGCAAATCGCACACATTACGGGCGTCATCGACAGTATCGCCTTCCAGACCAACATCCTGGCACTCAACGCCGCGGTTGAAGCCGCGCGCGCCGGAGAACAGGGCCGCGGATTTGCGGTCGTTGCGGGTGAAGTGCGTACCCTGGCCAGCCGCAGCGCGCAGGCCGCCAAAGAGATCAAAGGGCTGATTGAGAACTCCGTCAGCCGGGTAAATACCGGTTCTGACCAGGTGAGCGAGGCTGGCGCAACCATGAAAGAGATCGTTGCGGCGGTCACGCGCGTGACCGACATCATGGGCGAGATTTCGTCAGCGTCCGACGAGCAAAGCCGCGGCATTGAGCAGGTCAGCCTGGCCGTGTCGCAGATGGACAGCGTCACCCAGCAAAACGCCGCCCTGGTACAGGAGTCCGCAACGGCGGCCGCTGCGCTGGAAGACCAGTCCGAGCAGCTGCGTCAGGCCGTGGCGGCATTCCGCCTCAACGCAAAAGAGAGCGCGTCTCCACGTACGAAAAATGTCAAAACGCCGCAGCTGTTGCGCCCGACAGCGGCAGGCGCGAGCACGACGGACGGAAACTGGGAAACCTTCTGAGTGACGGGCGGGCGATTGTTTCGCCCGCCTGTAGCATCCCTTAGCGGCTGCGCTTGGCGTGTCGTTCCCAGTTTTCTTGCTTTGCATCATCAGATTTGCGCAGTGAAACGTAGCACGCCCCGCTGCCGCCATGGTGGGGTTTTGCTTCGCAAAAAGCCTGCACCTCGTCGAATTCGGTCAACCAGCGCGCAAGATAGCTGCGCACCACGTTGGGGTGTGACTTCTGCTCGCGTCCTTTGCCATGAACAATAATGAGGTTACGTAATCCCTCGCGTTCGGCCTGGCGAATGAAGGTATACAGCATCTGACGGCAGGCCTCCGCAGGCTGGCGCAGCAGCGTCAGGCTGGCCTGACGCGAATATTTACCGGAACGCAGCTTCTCAAATACCCCCTGCTGTACCCCATCACGCTGGAACATCAGCGGCTCTTCAAGCGGCATCAGTTCGAGAAAACCCAGGGTCAGAAAGTTGTCGAGCTGCTCGGTATCAATCTCCTGACGAGCCCGGGTATTGCGGCTCTGCTGCCAGTGGATATCCGTGCAGCGTTTCAGGGGCTGGACATCTTCCATGGCGTCAAGAAAAAGTGATTTGTCGTCAGGGTTCATGGAAATCCTCCAGCTACGTCAGAGGGGATACTATACCCGCGCCCAGCCTGAGCCTCAATCACGGGGATATGGGCAAATAGTAGACGCTAATATATAAAATATAAATGGATTAAAAAGTAAACGCTACTTAAGTGAAATTTCAGCAATGATTAAATAAATGATTTACGTTAAAAAATTGTGTAATCAATCGCTTTGCCGCCTTTCCTTTTTGGAGAAAACTGTTATAACTAAATCAACCTGCCAATGGATATAACACGTAGGGTCCGTGAATGGATGCACTGCTGTGTGTACTATAGGGTCTGTCTGATGTCGGGCAGACTCTGTTTTTTTATTATTCTATTTTACGCTGAAATTATTTTACGGGCTTCCCGTCTGAATTGCGTAATTAATGACTCCGCCAGCGGCGTTTGACGAGCATCTCGCCGCTGAATTAAATAATAGGCTGCTTTAGGAAGCGACTCGACAACCGGCAGCATCACCAGTCGGTGCGCCAGCAGCGGGTCGCAGCCCAACTCCTGCGGAAGAATACTCAAAAAATCGCTTTGCGCCACGAGGCTAATGCAGGAGGAAAATGTTTCACACACAACGCCGATTCGCGGTATTTGCGAGCGGTGGCTAAACACATCCTCCAGCTGCTTATAATAACTTCCCCGCGGCGTCGGCATGGTCCAGTTATAATGAAGTAGCTCGCTAATTGATTTAGCCCCTGTCGCCGGGTGGCCTTCCCGACAAAATACTGCGAACGGTTTTTCAAAGAGTTTTTCAAACGTAAATTCATGATCGTACGGACCCTGATAATACGTATTGATAGTGAAATCCAGCTCTCCCTGCCGTAATTCATTAATCATTGATACCAGCTGCCCTTCCATAATTCGCACTTTGACCTGCGGATGCTGCGAATGAAAGCGAGTGATCACCGACGGCATTAAGCTGCGTGAAATACTGGCCCCCATCCCAATGTTGATCTGCCCGGCCAGCTCTCCCTGCCGCTGACGGATGTCGTCCTGCGCGGCGCGCAGCTCTTCCAGAATCAAATTAGCGCGATGATAAAACCCCTCACCGCATTCGGTTAACGCCACGCCCTTGCTGCGACGAATAAAAAGCTGTGCCGCCATGCCCTCCTCGAGCTCCTTGATCGATTTGGTTAGCGCAGGCTGCGAGAGATTCAGCGTTCTGCTGGCACCGCGAATGCTGCCCTGACGCGCCACTTCTACAAACGCCCGAATTTGATGGAATTTAATCTGAAATGACATAGCGAGACCGATAACCGTTGTTTATCAGAGTAAAGAAACTGTCATCTACTGTAATGGAAATGGATGTGCGAGGGTAATTCCTGAACGGTTAAAACTGTGAAAAATCGGTAAGTGATAAGTAAAAACTATCACAGCGTGAAGCAGTTCACATATTTTAATGATGACAGGAAGAGATATGGATTTACTGGCGCAACACATTCAGACGTTAACCCCGAAACTGACCGCATGGCGTCGTGATTTTCACCATTTCGCCGAATCCGGCTGGGTAGAGTTTCGTACCGCAGCGAAAGTCGCAGAAATCTTAGACCACCTGGGCTATGAGCTGGCGATGGGCCGCGACGTGGTGGACGCCGAAAGCCGCATGGGATTGCCGGATGAGGCAACGCTGGCAAAAGAATTTTCCCGCGCCCGCGCGCAGGGTGCGCCTGAGAAATGGCTCGCACCTTTTGAAGGCGGATTTACCGGCATTGTTGCCACGCTCAACACCGGGCGCCCGGGCCCCACGCTGGCGTTTCGCGTGGACATGGATGCGCTTGATTTAAGCGAAGCGCTCGACAACAGCCATCGCCCGTTCCGCGAGGGGTTTGCCTCCTGCAACCCTGGGATGATGCACGCCTGCGGTCATGACGGCCACACCACCATCGGCCTGGGGCTGGCCCATGTGCTGAAACAAAATGAGGCGCAGCTGAACGGCACCATCAGGCTCATCTTCCAGCCCGCCGAAGAAGGCACGCGCGGCGCGCGGGCGATGGTGGCAGCGGGCGCGCTGGACGGCGTGGACTATTTCACCGCCATTCACATCGGTACAGGGGTTCCCGCCGGGACGGCGATCTGCGGCAGCGATAATTTTATGGCCACCACCAAATTCGACGTGCAGTTTACCGGCGTTGCCGCACACGCAGGCGGTAAGCCGGAGGAGGGTCGTAACGCCCTGCTCGCTGCCGCGCAGGCCGCGCTCGCGCTGCATAGCATTGCGCCGCACAGCGAAGGGGCATCACGCGTCAACGTCGGCGTCATGCAGGCCGGCAGCGGGCGCAACGTGGTTCCGGCTAACGCCCTGCTAAAAGTGGAAACCCGCGGCGAAAGTGAAGCCATCAACCAGTACGTCTTCGATCGCGCGCAATCCGTGATTTCCGGTGCGGCAGCGCTCTACGGCGTGACGGCAGAAATGCGTCTGATGGGCGCAGCCACGTCCAGCGCCCCTACGCCTGCCTGGGTAGATTATCTGCGCGAGCAGGCAAGCCGGGTGCCTGGCGTTATGCACGCCATTGATAAGGTTAAAGCGCCGGCGGGATCCGAAGATGCCACGCTGATGATGGCCCGCGTGCAGCAGAACGGCGGCATGGCTTCCTATATGGTGTTTGGTACCGAACTCAGCGCCGGGCATCACAATGAAAAATTCGACTTCGACGAGCAGGTCATGAACGTCGCTATCGAAACGCTGGCGCGGACCGCGCTCAACTTCCCGTGGACACGAGGTGTGTAATGCAGGAGAACTACGCTTTTATTGCCGATGCGATAGAGACGCGATGTCGGACGTTAACCGATATTGCCGATGAGATTTGGGATCATCCTGAAACGCGTTTTGAAGAGTTCTGGTCAGCCGAACGGCTCGCCAGCGCGCTGGAGGCAGAAGGTTTTGCCCTGACGCGCGAAGCCGGAGGCATTCCAAACGCCTTTATCGCCAGCTTCGGCAGCGGGAAACCGGTTATCGCCCTGCTCGGCGAATACGACGCGCTGGCAGGATTAAGCCAGCAGGCACACTGCGCGATCGAACAATCCGCTACGCCGGGCGCCAACGGCCACGGCTGCGGGCACAACCTGTTAGGCACCGCGGCGCTTGCAGGTGCGGTCGCGGTGAAAAGCTGGCTGGAACAACGCGGCGGCAGCGGGACGGTACGTTTTTACGGCTGCCCCGGTGAAGAAGGCGGTTCCGGTAAGACCTATATGGTCCGCGAAGGCCTGTTCGACGACGTCGATGCCGCCGTGACCTGGCACCCGGAAGCCTTTGCCGGCATGTTTAACGTCAGCACGCTGGCCAACATTCAGGCTGCCTGGCGTTTTAAGGGCACCGCGGCCCACGCGGCAAACTCTCCGCACCTCGGGCGCAGCGCGCTGGATGCCGTGACCCTGATGACGACCGGCACCAACTTCCTCAACGAGCACATTATTGAGAAAGCCCGCGTCCACTATGCCATTACCGATACCGGCGGCATCTCACCCAACGTGGTGCAGGCGCAGGCCGAAGTGCTGTATCTGATACGCGCCCCGGAAATGGCCGACGCACGGCAGATCTACGCGCGCATCGAGAAAATCGCCCAGGGCGCGGCGATGATGACCGAAACTACCGTCGAGTGCCGCTTTGATAAAGCCTGCTCAAGCTATCTGCCCAACCGCACCCTTGAAGCGGCGATGTACAGTGCACTTCAGCACTACGGCACGCCGGCCTGGACGGAGGAAGAACGCGACTTTGCGTGCCAGATCCGCGCGACGCTGACGCCTAACGATCTGCAAAACAGCCTGAAAAACATCGCAGCGACGGGCGCAGAGCAAGGGAAGGCCTTCGCCCGCCGTCATCAGGAGACGCTGCTGGTGGATGAGGTCGCGCCTTACGCCATCACCGATAACGTGCTGGCAGGCTCAACCGACGTGGGCGACGTCAGCTGGAAGGTGCCCGTCGCCCAGTGCTTCAGCCCCTGCTTTACCGTCGGCACGCCGCTGCATACCTGGCAGCTTGTCGCCCAGGGACGCACGTCCATTGCCCATAAAGGCATGCTGCTGGCCGGAAAAGTCATGGGCGCAACCGCGCTAAATCTGCTTCAGGATGCAGATTTACTGCGTAAATGCCGTGAAGAGTTTGAACAACAGATAACAGAAAAACCGTACGCGTGTCCGATCCCGCAGGACGTGACACCGTCACCATTAAAATAAAAAAACATAACACAACAACACAACAGTCCCGAGGAACGCCCATGAGTATGTCATCCATACCTTCGCATTCCCCATCCGGTAAGCTCTATGGCTGGGTTGAAAGGATCGGCAACAAAGTGCCGCACCCTTTCCTGCTTTTTATCTATTTGATTGTGATTTTGATGGTCGCCACCGCCGTGCTGTCTGCCTTCGACGTGAGCGTGCGCAGCCCCGCCGACGGCAGCCTGGTGGCGGTGAAAAACCTGCTCAGCGTTGAGGGCCTGCACTGGTTTTTACCGAACGTGATTAAAAACTTCAGCGGCTTCGCCCCGCTGGGGGCCATTCTGGCGCTGGTGCTGGGGGCCGGGCTGGCTGAACGCGTTGGCCTGCTGCCCGCGCTGATGGTGAAGATGGCCTCCCACGTGAGCGCGCGTTACGCCAGCTATATGGTGCTGTTTATCGCCTTCTTTAGCCACATCTCGTCCGATGCCGCGCTGGTGATCATGCCGCCGATGGGGGCGTTGATTTTTCTCGCCGTCGGGCGCCATCCCGTGGCGGGACTGCTGTCCGCCATTGCCGGCGTGGGCTGTGGCTTCACCGCGAACCTGCTGATTGTGACGACGGATGTTCTGCTTTCCGGCATCAGCACCGAGGCGGCAAAAACCATCGACGCCGCGATGCACGTCAGCGTGATCGACAACTGGTATTTTATGGCCAGCTCGGTGGTTGTGCTAACGATTGTCGGCGGCCTGATCACCGATAAGATCGTCGAACCGCGCCTGGGTGAATGGGAAGGCCGCAGCGATGAACAGCTGGAGACGCTGAGTAAAGAACAGCGTTTTGGTCTGCGCGTTGCCGGGATCGTTTCGCTGGCCTTTATTGCCGCGGTGGCGCTGATGGTGGTGCCGGAAAACGGCGTGCTGCGCGATCCGGTGAAACATACCGTTCTGCCCTCGCCGTTTATTCAGGGCATTGTGCCGCTGATTATCCTCTTCTTCTTTGTCGTTTCGCTCGCGTACGGCATCGCCACGGGCAAAATCCGCCGCCAGGGCGATCTGCCGCAGCTGATGATCGAACCGATGAAAGAGATGGCCGGGTTTATCGTGATGGTGTTCCCGCTGGCGCAGTTCGTCGCCATGTTTAACTGGAGCAACATGGGCAAGTTTATGGCCGTGGGCCTGACCGATGCGCTGGAGGCAGCGGGATTAAGCGGCGTGCCGGCGTTTGTCGGGCTGGCGCTGCTGTCTTCCCTGCTGTGCATGTTTATTGCCAGCGGATCGGCTATCTGGTCGATTCTGGCACCGATATTTGTGCCGATGTTTATGATGCTTGGGTTCCATCCGGCGTTTGCCCAAATCCTGTTCCGCGTGGCCGACTCGTCGGTGATCCCGCTGGCGCCCGTCTCCCCGTTCGTTCCGCTGTTTTTAGGCTTTCTGCAGCGCTACAGGCCAGACGCCAAACTGGGTACCTACTATTCGCTGGTCCTGCCCTATCCGCTTATCTTTTTAGGGGTATGGTTGCTCATGCTGGTGGCATGGTATCTTGTCGGTCTGCCGATTGGGCCGGGGATTTACCCGAGGCTGAATTAAGGACTGAGGATGCTGAGATTACTCGAAGATAAAATTACAACGCCGCTTGGGCCACTGTGGGTTATCGCGGATGAGCAGTACAACCTGCGCGCCGTTGAGTGGGAAGAGCACAGCGACCGCATGGAAGAGCTGCTCACTATCCACTATCGCGCACAGGGGTTTGAACGCGTCAGCGCCACGAATCCGGGCGGACTGAGCGATAAACTGGCGGCCTACTTCGAAGGCGATCTCAGCATTATTAATGACCTGCCAACCGCCACGGCGGGAACGCCGTTCCAGCGTGAGGTTTGGCAGGCGTTGCGCAGCATTCCCTGCGGCCACGTGATGCACTACGGCCAGCTTGCAGAACAGCTTGGCCGCGCCGGTGCGGCGCGCGCGGTAGGTGCCGCAAACGGGTCAAATCCCGTCAGCATTGTCGTTCCATGCCATCGCGTTATAGGACGTAACGGCACCATGACCGGGTATGCCGGTGGGGTGACGCGCAAGGAGTGGTTACTGCGCCACGAAGGCTATCTCCTGCTCTAAATCCCAGGCTTTTAGTGCTTAATTTTCTACCGGTTAGGCTAAAAATCCATATTCAAGCTGTGGAATTTCAAGAAGATGGCGACATGATGTCGCCACTTGTCTCTAATGGTCGTATGCCAGGCTTACGAACTTGCCAAAAAGATGTTAAAATTGACCAATATCAATTAAGGCTTGAGCAGACCTATGATCCCGGAAAAGCGAATTATACGACGCATTCAGTCTGGCGGTTGTGCAATCCATTGTCAGGATTGCAGCATTAGCCAGCTCTGTATCCCGTTCACGCTGAACGAGCATGAACTCGATCAGCTTGATAATATCATCGAGCGTAAAAAGCCTATTCAGAAAGGACAGACGCTGTTTAAAGCGGGAGACGAACTGAAGTCGCTCTATGCTATCCGTTCTGGCACCATCAAAAGCTACACCATCACCGAACAGGGCGATGAGCAGATCACCGGCTTCCATCTGGCAGGCGATCTCGTGGGCTTTGATGCCATCGGTACGGGCCACCACCCGAGCTTTGCTCAGGCGCTGGAAACCTCAATGGTCTGCGAAATTCCGTTCGAAACGCTGGACGACCTGTCCGGGAAGATGCCAAACCTGCGCCAGCAGATGATGCGTCTGATGAGCGGTGAGATCAAAGGCGATCAGGACATGATCCTGCTGCTGTCCAAGAAGAATGCAGAAGAGCGCCTGGCCGCATTTATTTATAACCTCTCCCGCCGTTTCGCGGAGCGTGGTTTCTCCCCGCGTGAGTTCCGTCTGACCATGACGCGCGGCGATATCGGTAACTATCTGGGCCTGACCGTTGAGACCATCAGCCGTCTGCTGGGGCGTTTCCAGAAAAGCGGCATGCTGGCGGTGAAAGGGAAATATATCACCATCGAAAACGGTGAGGCGCTGGCGGTGCTTGCCGGACACGCCCGCAACGTTGCATAAAACCTGCGTATTACCGATGCCAGATCGATAAATTTTAGTTATTTATTGATCTGGCAAAAACTTCCCCCCTGTTTCATTCAACATATATAGGTTACTCTTTTACTTACAGACTGTGGTGACAGTAGTAAGGAGACCTGTATGGCAAAGTATCAAAACATGCTGGTGGCTATCGATCCTAATCAGGACGATCAGCCAGCATTACGACGTGCTGTGTATTTACATCAACGGATTGGTGGCAAAATCAAAGCGTTTTTGCCGATCTATGACTTCTCGTATGAGATGACCACCCTTCTGTCGCCTGACGAGCGTACCGCAATGCGTCAGGGAGTGATCGGCCAGCGCACTGCGTGGATCCGCGAACAGGCAAAATTTTACCTGGAAGCCGGCATTCCAATCGATATTAAAGTGGTCTGGCACAATCGTCCTTTTGAAGCCATTATTCAGGAAGTTATCGCCGGTGGGCACGATCTGCTGTTGAAAATGGCGCACCAGCACGACAAGCTGGAGTCGGTGATCTTCACCCCTACCGACTGGCATCTTCTGCGTAAATGTCCGTGTCCGGTATGGATGGTGAAAGACCAGCCGTGGCCGGAAGGCGGCAAGGCCGTCGTGGCGGTGAACCTGGCGAGTGAAGAGGATTATCACAATTCTCTGAACGAAAAGCTGGTGAAAGAGACGCTGCACCTCGCTGAGCAGGTAAACCATACGGAAGTACACCTGGTTGGCGCCTATCCCGTAACCCCGATCAATATTGCCATCGAACTGCCGGAATTTGACCCGAGCGTTTATAACGACGCCATCCGCGGTCAGCACCTGCTGGCGATGAAGGCCCTGCGCCAGAAATTCAGCATCGATGAGAAAATGACCCACGTTGAAAAAGGGCTGCCTGAAGAGGTGATCCCGGATTTGGCCGAACATCTGCAGGCCGGGATTGTGGTACTGGGCACCATTGGGCGCACCGGTATTTCTGCCGCGTTCCTGGGAAATACTGCCGAACAGGTGATTGATCATCTGCGCTGTGACCTGCTGGTCATCAAGCCGGATGAATACCAGACGCCGGTTGAGCTGGACGATCCGGAAGACGATTAACCCCCAACGCCCGGCGGCGCAGGCTTGCCGGGCCTACAAAATCGTAGGCCGGGTAAGCGTCAGCGCCACCCGGCAATAAAAAAACCGCCGGATTCGGCGGTTTTTTCGTTTCAACGCAACTTACAGCGCTTTCAGAATTGCATCCACGCTGGCTTTGGCATCGCCAAACAGCATGTGGGTGTTCTCTTTAAAGAACAGCGGGTTCTGAACGCCTGCATAACCGGTATTCATGGAGCGCTTGAAGACAATCACGTTCTGCGCCTTCCACACTTCCAGAACCGGCATGCCCGCGATTGGGCTGCCAGGATCGTCCTGCGCCGCCGGGTTCACGGTGTCGTTGGCACCGATGACCAGCACGGTGTCGGTATCGGAGAAATCATCGTTGATTTCATCCATTTCCAGCACGATGTCGTAAGGCACTTTCGCTTCCGCCAGCAGAACGTTCATGTGACCAGGCAGACGACCGGCAACCGGGTGAATGCCGAAGCGTACCTTGATACCACGCGCGCGCAGCTTCTCGGTAATTTCCGCCACCGGATACTGCGCCTGGGCCACCGCCATGCCGTAGCCTGGGGTGATGATGACCGTGTGCGAGTTTTTCAGCATCTCAGCGGTCTCTTCCGCGGTGATTTCACGGTGCTCACCCACTTCTTCATCACTGCTGGAAGAGGCCCCATCCGTACCAAAGCCACCGGCAATAACGCTGAAGAAGGAACGGTTCATCGCCTTACACATGATGTAAGACAGGATCGCACCGGAAGAACCGACCAGCGCACCGGTCACGATCAGCAGGTCGTTGCTCAGCATAAAGCCTGCCGCCGCTGCCGCCCAACCGGAGTAGGAGTTCAGCATTGACACCACGACCGGCATATCCGCACCGCCGATGGAGGCCACCAGGTGCCAGCCAAACGCCAGCGCAATGATGGTCATCACCAGCAGCGCCAGCACCTGCAAGCCCACGCTTTCGGTACGAACGAACACAACCAGCAGCACAAAAGAGACCACCAGCGCGGCCAGGTTCATCTTGTGACGGTTTGGCAGCATCAGCGGCTTAGAGGAGATCTTCCCGCGCAGCTTGCCGAACGCCACAATCGACCCGGTAAAGGTCACCGCACCGATGAAGATGCCGAGGAACACTTCCGTCAGGTGAATATTCACCAGGATCGGTTCCAGACCCGGTTCGTGGTACAGGTAGCTGTTGAAGCCCACCAGCACCGCCGCCAGACCCACGAAGCTGTGCAGGATCGCTACCAGCTCCGGCATCTCGGTCATTTCAACGCGTTTCGCCAGACGAATGCCAATCGCTCCACCGATGATCATCGCCACCAGGATCCACGCTACGTTGCCGGTATCCGGCCCGAAAATGGTGGCAATCAGCGCAATCGCCATCCCGGCGATACCAAAGTTATTTCCCTGCTGAGACGTTTCGTGTTTGGAAAGCCCCGCCAGACTGAAAATAAACAGGATCGCAGCAACAATGTATGCGGCTGTAACTAATCCTCCAGACATATGCTACCCCTTAGCCTTTACGAAACATTTTCAGCATGCGCTGAGTCACGGTGAAACCACCGAAAATATTGATACTGGCGATCAGCACCGCGATAAAGCTCAGGAAACTCACCCAGCCGCCGTGACCGATTTGCAGTAACGCCCCAACCACAATAATCCCGGAAATGGCGTTCGTGACCGACATCAACGGCGTATGCAGCGCATGGGACACGTTCCATACCACGTAGTAACCCACCACGCAGGAGAGCGCGAAGACGGTGAAGTGGCCGAGGAACTCTTTCGGAGCAACGTCTGCCAGCCAGCCAAACAGGATAATGACCAGCGCCATGATGGCGTATTTACGCCACGGAGAGGCAGGCTGAGCCGGCTCTTTCGGCGCAGGTGCAGCTTTCGGTGCAGCCTGAGGCTGAGCGGAGACTTGAATAGGCGGCGCAGGCCAGGTGATTTCACCCTCACGCACCACCGTTACGCCACGCACCACTACGTCGTCAAAATCAACGGTGATGTTGCCGTCTTTCTCTTTGCAGAGCAGCTTCAGCAGGTTAACGAGGTTAGTACCGTACAGCTGGGAGGACTGCGTTGGCAGACGACCCGGCAGGTCGGTATAGCCAATCACCTTCACGCCGTTGGCGGTCGTGGTGACCTGGTTCGGCACGGTATATTCGCAGTTACCGCCGTTTTGCGCGGCCAGATCCACAATCACGCTGCCCGGGTTCATGGAGTCAACCATCTCACGAGTGATCAGCTTCGGCGCGGGTTTACCCGGGATTAACGCCGTAGTAACGATAATGTCGACCTCTTTCGCCTGTGCGGCAAAGAGCGCCATTTCGGCTTTGATAAAGGCTTCGGACATCACCTTCGCGTAACCATCACCGCTGCCCGCGTCTTCCTTGAAGTCCAGTTCAAGGAATTCGGCGCCCATACTCTGTACCTGCTCCTTCACTTCCGGGCGGGTATCAAAGGCACGGACGATGGCCCCCAGGCTGTTTGCCGCACCAATCGCCGCAAGACCTGCCACACCCGCACCAATCACCATCACTTTCGCCGGTGGCACTTTGCCCGCCGCGGTGATTTGACCGGTAAAGAAGCGGCCAAACTCGTGTGCGGCTTCAACGATAGCGCGGTAGCCCGCGATGTTGGCCATCGAGCTCAACGCATCGAGAGACTGGGCGCGCGATATACGCGGCACGGAGTCCATCGCCATCACGGTGACGCCGCGTGCCGCCAGCTTCTCCATCAGCTCTGGATTCTGGGCTGGCCAGACAAAGCTCACCAGCGTCGTGCCCGCATTCAGCAGCGCAATTTCGCTCTCTTCCGGCGCGTTCACCTTCAGAATGATCGGTGACTGCCAGACTTCGGCGCCGTCCACCACCTCCGCGCCAGCCTGAATAAAGGCCTCGTCGTCGAAACTCGCCAGTTTGCCCGCGCCGCTTTCAACCGCGACGGTAAAACCCAGCTTAAGCAGTTGCTCCACCGTTTTCGGTGTTGCCGCTACGCGGGTTTCATTGGCAAACCGTTCTTTTGGTACCCCAATACGCATAGTTTTCCCTTCCATCGGTTATTGATGATGGTTTGTCGATAATTGCCCGCGGTCAGGCTCCCCTTTCGCCATTCTGCTCCCGGCGACGAAGGATTAACCCCGGAAAATAAAACAGTAACAAACTTTCTATAACCTACTGAAAATAGCGCCCGCGATCTACCGCCAGAAAACACTATTTCTTACTTTATCTGTGAAAAATAAGCGATCGGCGTCGCTGACAGCGATATTTACCTTAAATTCATCGCCGAGACCGATAAATCGCGCAAGCGAAGCGGTAAAAACATGATATAGCGCCATAAGAGATCAAGTTATTAACATTAAATTAACTTGTAAAAGTCATAAGCTTTATCAGTTTTGCTTGTCAAACGCCTGTTTTTTCAACATATCACTAAATGTTATCGAATCAGGTCATTCATCAAGCACGGGCTGTGAAAAATGGCGCAGACAGCGACGGGTTTTAAATGCCATAATCGGGACCGTCTCAAATTAACAACAATACCAGTACATGGTTTGCGCAAGGCGAAGGATTATTTTTATGAAGCTTAAGAACACACTCCTGGCGTCCGCACTTCTTTCCGCGACCGCCCTGTCTGCGAATGCCGCGACAGAATTAACGCCGGAGCAAGCGGCAGGGTTAAAACCTTTTGACCATACGGTCATTGTGGGTCGTTATAACTCCATTGGCGATGCCGTTACCGCGGCATCAAAAGCCGCCGATAAAAACGGCGCTGCCTCGTTTTATGTTGTTGACCAGTCCGATCAGGGCAACAGCGGCAACCAGCGCGTCACCATTGCGCTGTATAAAGACAATGCACCTAAGGCTGACGCGCCGAAAAACCGCGTGATTAACGGCGTGATTGAATTGCCAAAAGATCAGGCGGTTGAGCTGGAACCTTACGACACCGTGACCGTGCAGGGCTTCTACCGCAGCCAGCCTGAAGTTAACGATGCCATCACCAAAGCCGCGAAAGAGAAAGGGGCTTACTCCTTCTTTATCGTGCGCCAGGTCGATGCCAACCAGGGCGGCAACCAGCGTATTACCGCGTTTATCTATAAAGAAGATGCGAAAAAACGCGTTCTGCAGAGCCCTGATGCTATCCCGGCGGATTCCGAAGCGGGTCGTGCAGCGATAGCGAAAGGCGGTGAAGAAGCGAAGAAAGTTGAAATTCCGGGCGTGGCGACCACTGCTGCACCAAGCGCAGAGGTCGGCCGTTTCTTCGAAACGCAGTCTACCAAAGGTGGCCGTTACACCGTGACGCTGCCGGACGGTACCAAAATTGAAGAGCTGAACAAAACCACTGCTGCGCAGATGGTGCCGTTCGATAGCGTCAAATTTACCGGCAACTACGGCAACATGACGGAAGTCTCTTACCAGGTCGCCAAACGTGCGGCGAAGAAAGGGGCTAAGTATTACCACATCACCCGCCAGTGGCAGGAACGTGGTAACAACGTGACCATCAGCGCCGACCTGTACAAGTAACAAAACAGTTTGTAAAAGGCGGCGCAATGCCGCCTTTTTTGTTACTTTTTTTCTAATTTCTGCCACACATCATTGCATGCTTTCCTTACACTCCGTAAAATCCCGCGCCTTAGTGTGATCCACCATTTTTATGCGCCGTAGCGAAATAATTATTCTGGATTTGGACCTTTCATAACAGGAAGCCAATGGAAAAGAAACTTGGCCTGAGTGCTTTAACTGCACTTGTTTTGAGCTCAATGCTGGGCGCGGGCGTATTCAGTTTGCCGCAGAATATGGCGGCAGTCGCAAGCCCTGCTGCATTGCTGATTGGCTGGGGCATTACCGGGGCCGGAATACTGCTGCTGGCGTTCGCCATGCTGCTGTTGACCCGCATTCGCCCGGATCTAGACGGCGGAATATTCACCTATGCCCGTGAAGGCTTCGGGGAGTTAATCGGCTTCTGCTCGGCGTGGGGCTACTGGCTGTGCGCGGTGATCGCCAATGTCTCTTATCTGGTGATCGTCTTCTCTGCGCTCAGTTTCTTTACCGATACGCCTGAACTGCGCCTCTTTGGTGACGGCAACACCTGGCAGTCCATCATCGGTGCCTCCGTGCTGCTGTGGTTTGTGCACTGGCTGGTCCTGCGCGGCGTGCAAACCGCCGCCAGTATTAACCTCGTGGCGACGCTGGCTAAACTGGTTCCCCTTGGCCTGTTTGTCGTGCTGGCGTTTATCGCCTTCCGCCTCGACGTATTTACGCTCGATTTCACCGGCCTCGCGCTGGGCGTTCCCGTCTGGGAGCAGGTAAAAAATACCATGCTGATCACCCTTTGGGTGTTCATCGGCGTAGAAGGCGCCGTTGTGGTTTCGGCGCGCGCGCGCAACAAGCGCGACGTTGGCCGCGCTACGCTGCTGGCCGTGCTGGCGGCACTGGGTGTTTACCTGCTGGTGACGCTGCTGTCGCTGGGCGTGGTTGCGCGCCCTGAACTGGCGGAAATGCGTAACCCGTCGATGGCCGGGCTGATGGTAAAAATGCTCGGCCCCTGGGGGGATGTGGTTATCGCTGCGGGGCTGATCGTATCCGTCTGTGGCGCTTACCTGAGCTGGACAATAATGGCCGCTGAGGTGCCGTTCCTGGCCGCCACGCACAAAGCCTTCCCGCGCCTTTTTGCCCGTCAGAACAAAAATAATGCGCCGTCCGCGTCACTGTGGCTCACCAACATCAGCGTACAGGTGTGCCTGGTGCTGATCTGGCTCACAGGTTCGGACTATAACACCCTGCTGACCATCGCCTCCGAAATGATTCTGGTACCCTATTTCCTGGTGGGTGCGTATTTGTTAAAGCTCGCAACCCGTCCGGCGCACTATGCTGTAGGGGTTGGGGCCTGTATTTACGGCCTGTGGTTGTTGTATGCTTCCGGGCCTATGCACCTGCTGCTGTCGGTGGTGCTGTATGCTCCGGGCCTGCTGGTGTTTATCTATGCCCGCCGCACGCATCAGCTGGACAACGCGCTAAAGCGCCGTGAGATGGTATTAATTGGGTTGCTTTTAGTGGCCGCCGTGCCGGCAACGTGGATGTTAATGGGGTAGCACCGCCTGTCCCATTGTTGAACTGAAAAGGAAAATACGATGGGACACGCACAGCTTCGACCAATACTGATTACGGGCGCAGGCCGCCGCATCGGCCTTGCCCTCGCCCATCACTTTCTTAACCTTCACCAGCCCGTCATCGTCAGCTACCGTAACGATTACCCCTCCATTGAGGGGCTGAAAAAAGCCGGAGCGGTGTGTATTCAGGCAGATTTCTCAACCGATGACGGTATTCTCGCCTTCGCGGACAAGGTGAAGAACACCACCCCGGCGCTGCGCGCCATCATCCACAATGCCAGCGCCTGGCAGGCAGAAACGCCGGACACGTCGCTCAGCGACACGCTCTCCTGCATGATGCAGATCCACGTTAATGCCCCCTACCTGCTAAACCATGCTCTGCAGGATCTGCTGCGCGGCCACGGCCATGCCGCAGGCGATATTATTCACTTCACCGATTACGTGGTGGAGCGCGGGAGCGATAAGCATATCGCCTACGCCGCGAGCAAAGCGGCGCTGGATAATATGACGCGCTCGTTTGCCCGCAAGCTGGCACCGGAAGTCAAAGTGAACGCCATCGCCCCGGCGATGATTTTGTTTAACGAGGGCGATGACGCCGAATACCGCCAAAAGGCATTGAATAAATCACTGATGAAAATCGCGCCTGGCGAAAAAGAGGTGATCGACCTGATCGATTACCTGTTGACGAGCTGTTACGTCACCGGCAGAACTTTCGCGGTGGACGGCGGACGCCCGCTGCGCTAGTGAAACCGGCTCCAGAAGAAGATCAGTACCCATGCGCTGAGGCTCCAGCAGACCACCGCCCCGCCCAGCGCCAGGGGAAGACGCAGGAACCCGGTGAAATACCACAGCGACAGCAGGTAGAGGAAATAGGGAATGATGGACCACATGCCAAACACAATCGTTGTGCGCAACGCTTCGGTACCGCGTTCAGAAGCCACAATGTAGTGTGCAATCAGCGCAAACGTCGGGAAGAGTGGAATCAGCCCGGCAATGTAGTAATTTTTCGTTTTCGCCAGTATCCCAATCAACAGCACCACCAGCGCTCCCAGCGCGGCTTTAATCACCAGCCCCATGTGTTTTCCTATAACAATCAAGTAACAATATGCAGCAGAATAACGGAACTGACGTTAATTGAGAAAGATTAATGGAAGGTTAAGGTTGTGCGGTGTATGTTGGCTTTTTTCGCGATAACAGACGTTGTATGAATAAGATTGTTTATGTAGAGGATGAACCCGAAGTGGGGCAACTGATCGCCGCTTATCTGGGTAAACATGATATGGACGTCATTGTTGAACCTCGCGGCGACCGCGCCGAGGAGGTAGTGTCGCGCGAAAACCCCGATTTGGTGCTGCTCGACATCATGCTGCCCGGCAAAGACGGTATGACGCTATGCCGGGACCTGCGCGCCCAGTGGGATGGACCCATCGTACTGCTGACCTCGCTGGACAGCGATATGAACCATATTTTGTCTCTGGAAATGGGCGCCAACGACTACATCCTTAAAACCACGCCCCCGGCGGTGCTGCTTGCGCGTCTGCGCCTTCACCTTCGCCAGCGTGCCAGCAGTGAGCGAGAAGCGCCTGCGCCGTCGCTGATGCCCCATAAGGCGATGCGCTTTGGCACCCTCTCCATCGACCCGGTTAACCGGCAGGTGCTGCTTTCCGGTGAGCTTATCGCGCTTTCAACGGCGGACTTCGACCTGCTGTGGGAGCTGGCCACCCATGCGGGGCAGATTATGGACCGCGATGCGCTGCTGAAGAACCTGCGCGGCGTAAGCTATGACGGAATGGACAGAAGCGTTGACGTAGCGATTTCGCGTCTGCGCAAAAAGCTTCTCGATAGCGCCACCGAGCCATACCGCATTAAAACCGTGCGTAACAAGGGCTATCTGTTTGCCCCCCATGCCTGGGAAACTTAATTGCGTAAGGGAGCGCCAGGTTCATGAAAAAGCGGCTCGTGCCGCGCAGGCCTCCCGACTTTTTCATGGCCAAATAATAATTTTCCTCTTACCCCCCCGCTTTACGAAATTAAAGCAGGCCTTTTCTTGCTAACACAGCGAAAAGTGCCATACTTAAGCCTGTATACCTCGCGCCTACCTTCCGAGGCCATGCTCGTAGTCACGTGGTCAAACCGTAACCGTCTCTACAGCCCACCCCCAGTTCTGCTTAATCATCAATGCCGCAAGGCAGCGACCGGTATGACGTTGCGAAGCGCCAGACGTTCTTCTCACAAAAATCTTGATATGAGGATTTAAGCCCATGACATATGTATAGCTACGATGATATAGAGAGCATCAAAACCAATCTTGAATGGATCGTCCATCAGTCTATGGCCAGCCATAAGCTGCCCACCCCACATGACCAAAACGCTATTTTCAGTCTTCTTGAATTGATCCAAACCTACGAAGCGCTCCTGGAATCAATTAATACATTCGGTATTTCTGTTATAGATGAAAACATCGCAGAAGGCCTTTTCATCACCGAAAGTCTGATTGCCAAAGTAAAGCGTCCACGAGACGCCATCTAATTATTCTCAGCATTGCCATTCCGATAAATTTTCTCAGGATAATGGCAATGCTAACCCATGCAGATCCTCTCGATTGTACATCTTCATAAAACACCTGCCTCGATCAAATTTTAATCACTGAACGTTTTGAGCCCGAAAAAATGCAAAAAAAGCGCTTCGGGAAGTGCGGGTTATATCCTTGAAATAAAAGGAAATATCAATGCAATAATAAAAATAACGATCAATATCAATAAGTTACAACATTGATCAACTTGAAATGTCGTGCTAAACAAAATTACAGACTTATGATCCTAACCTGAGGTAAGCGTAATGGCATGGCGAGTGTTAAGTTCTGTGATCTGCCCAAACACAGGCATTGTTTATTCCTGCATTGTTGGACTCAAATTAATCAGATTGATTATATGGTATGAAAGCGACATCTATTTATTGCCGGGCGACAGAATACATCCCACGAAAAACGGTATTTACATCAATGGTGAATTTAGCCCTATATCGCTTTATAACGTGTCGCCTTACAGAGAGACGCTTTGGGACGAGATAAAAAACAAGATGCCCTGCCCGTTTAATAAAGACAGTGAAACCGAAGTCTGTTCATACTCCGTATATTGCAACGCGCGTAAATGTCCCCATGGCTTTACCACGAACCCATTAATAATAGGATTACAGCGTAACCATTAATATTTCGTGAAATCAACTTGAGTACCTCATACTCTGATTCAATAAGAAATCTTAATGAGTCAGAGTATTTTTTGAACGGGAAGCGCAATAACTCAGAAAAACATACCACGCGATGCGCGTTACGCAGGGTAGCCGTGGATGTTGTCAGCGGGTGCAAACCCTGCTTTTATAGGAATACTGATTGGGTGTGAAAACCCTGAAATGATGCATGCGTTGTTTGTGGTGAATTTCAATGAAAAAGCTGTTTGTACAGTTTTATCTCCTGCTGTTTGTCTGCTTCCTGGTGATGACCATGCTGGTAGGGCTGGTGTATAAGTTCACCGCCGAACGCGCGGGACGACAGTCGCTGGACGACCTGATGAAAAGCTCGCTCTACCTGATGCGCAGCGAGCTGCGTGAAATTCCCCCGCACGACTGGGCGCGCACGTTAAAAGAGCTGGATCTGAATCTGTCGTTCGATTTGCGCATTGAGCCACTGAAAGATTTCGATTTAGATGCCCCAACCCAGCAGCGCCTGCGTGATGGCGATATTGTTGCGCTGGATGAGAAATACACCTTTATTCAGCGCATTCCGCGAAGCCATTATGTCCTGGCCGTCGGGCCGGTGCCCTATCTTTATTATCTGCATCAAATGCGGCTGCTGGATCTCGGCCTGCTGGCGTTTATCGCTGTCTCACTCGCTTTCCCGGTCTTTATCTGGATGCGGCCACACTGGCAGGACATGCTGAAACTGGAATCCGCCGCCCAGCGTTTTGGCGACGGACATCTGACCGAGCGTATACATTTCGACAGCGGCTCCGGTTTTGACCGCCTGGGCATCGCCTTTAACCAGATGGCGGATAACATCAATGCGCTGATTGCCAGTAAAAAACAGCTTATTGACGGGATTGCTCACGAACTGCGAACGCCGCTGGTGCGCCTGCGCTATCGGCTGGAAATGAGCGAGAATCTCACCGAGGCGGAGAACCATGCGCTGAATCGGGACATCGGCCAGCTGGAAGCGCTTATCGAAGAACTGCTGACCTATGCCCGCCTCGATCGCCCGCAAAACGAGCTTCACCTCAGCACGCCGGACCTGCCAGCCTGGCTGCAGACCCATATTGAAGACGTGCAGAGCGTAAACCCGCAGCGCACGCTGTTAACGGCCGTTACGCCCGGCGACTACGGCGCGCTGGATATGCGTTTGATGGAGCGCGTTCTGGATAACCTGACGAATAACGCCCTGCGCTACAGCGAAACGACGCTGCGCATTGGCTTAGATTTACAGGGCAGCCGGGCCAGCCTGACCGTTGAGGACGATGGCCCCGGCATTGCCCCGGAAGCGCGGGAAACCGTCTTCGAGCCGTTTGTGCGCCTGGACCCCAGCCGCGACCGCGCCACGGGCGGCTGCGGTTTGGGATTAGCCATTGTTTACTCCATCGCCCAGGCTATGGGCGGTACGGTTCGCTGCGAGGAGAGCGAACTCGGCGGCGCACGCTTCTGCTTTAGCTGGCCCGTTTATCACAACATCACCCTTCCCGTTCCTGCCTGACCGATACCGCACGCTGGCCTGACCCGGCGTGCTGTGCTATACCGTAAGTATGTTGTAACTACTGAGGCAAAACATGGCGACTTACGATCTCATCGAAAGGCTGAACACCACCTTCAGGGAAATGGAGCACGAGCTGCTGGCGCTGACGGAACGTTTGCAGGCGTGCCGTTTGCTGGCCGCGCGGGTTTTTACCCTGCCCGACGTGGCAAAAGGCGCAGAACACGATCCGCTGGAAACCATCGACGTTAAGCAACATATCGGCAAGGCCGGGCTGGACCTCGCGCTCCAGCACTATCGTCGCCTGTTTATTCAGCAGCAGTCCGAGAATCGCAGCAGCAAGGCGGCGGTTCGCCTGCCCGGAGTGATCTGCCTGCAAACGGACGCCGCAACGCGTGAGGCGCTGGAAGCTCAGGTTGCGCTTATCAATGCGCTGAAAGCCAGCTTTGAGAAGATTGTCACCGAAGAGTCGGGGCTTGCGCCTGCCGCGCGCTTTGAGTGGGTGCATCGCCAGCTGCCGGGCTTAATTACCCTCAACGCCTACCGCACGCTGACGGTGCTGCGCCACCCGGCCACGCTTCGTTTTGGCTGGGCCAACAAGCACATCATTAAAAACTTCACCCGCGATGAGATCCTGGCCCAGCTGGAGAAAAGCCTGAAAGCTCCGCGAACCGTCGCACCGTGGTCGCGCGAGCAGTGGATCGAGCGGCTGGAGCAGGAGTATCACGCCATAGCGTCATTACCGGCAGGCACGCGCCTGAAAATTAAACGTCCGGTAAAGGTGCAGCCTATCGCCCGCGTCTGGTATTCCGGGCAGCAGAAGCAGGTACAGCACGCCTGCCCCACGCCGCTGATTGCGCTGTACGATGCCGATCAGGGTGCGGTGGTGCCGGATATCGGCGAGCTGCTGAATTACGATGCTGAAAATGTTCAGCATCGCTATAAACCACAGGCGCAGCCGCTACAGCTTATTATTCCACGGCTGCACCTGTACGTGGCGGAGTGATTACTTCAGGCTTCCGACCATCGCTTCCGGACGGACCCACGCGTCAAACTCGGCGTCCGTCAGGTAGCCTAAGGCCAGCGCAGAGGCTTTGAGCGTTAACCCTTCTTTGTGCGCCTTCTTGGCGATCTCGGCTGCCTTATCGTAGCCGATATGGGTGTTCAGCGCCGTCACCAGCATCAGCGACTCATTGAGCAGCTGGCTGATACGTTCGCGATTCGGCTCAATACCCACCGCACAGTGCTCGTTAAAGCTCTCCATCCCGTCCGCCAGCAGCCGCACGGACTGTAGCAGATTGTGGATCACCATCGGACGATAGACGTTCAGTTCGAAATTACCCGACGCGCCGCCCATGTTGACGGCCACGTCGTTCCCCATCACCTGACAGCAGAGCATGGTCATGGCCTCGCACTGGGTCGGGTTCACTTTACCGGGCATGATGGAGCTGCCGGGCTCGTTTTCCGGAATGCTAATTTCGCCAATGCCGCAGCGCGGGCCGGAGGCCAGCCAGCGCACGTCGTTGGCAATTTTCATCAGCGATGCCGCCAGCCCTTTCAATGCGCCGTGGGTGTGAACCAGCGCGTCGCAGGTTGCCAGCGCCTCAAATTTATTCGGTGCGGTGACAAACGGCTGGCCGGTAATCGCCGCCAGCTCCCCGGCCACGCGCACCGCATATTCGGGATGGGTGTTCAAGCCGGTGCCGACAGCCGTTCCGCCCAGGGCAAGTTCTGCCAGATGCGGCAGGCTGTAATCGATATGCTTGAGGTTGTGCTCAAGCATTGCAACCCAGCCGGATATCTCCTGGCCGAGCGTCAGGGGGGTAGCGTCCTGCAGGTGCGTACGCCCGATTTTGACGATATCGCTAAATGCCTGAGCCTTGTCACTGAGCGTATTTTTCAGCACGTTCAGCTGCGGGATAAGCTGCTCGCGGAGGGCAATCACCGCCGCCACGTGCATTGCCGTCGGGAAAACATCGTTAGAGCTCTGGCTCTTATTGACGTCGTCGTTCGGATGAACTTTACGCTCCATGCCGCGAACGCCGCCCAGCAGTTCGCTTGCCCGGTTCGCCAGCACTTCGTTCATGTTCATGTTGCTCTGGGTGCCAGAACCGGTTTGCCAGACGGCGAGGGGAAATTCGTCAGGGTGCTTACCGGCCAGCACTTCGTCAGCGGCATTGATGATGGCCGTCGCTTTGTCGGCGGCCAGCAGGCCTAGATCCTGGTTCACTTTGGCGGCCGCGCGTTTGGTCAGCGCCAGCGCCTGGATCAGCGAGACGGGCATTTTCTCGGTCGAGATACGGAAATGCTCCAGCGAACGCTGGGTTTGTGCGCCCCATAGCTTGTCGGCCGGGACGGCGATGGCGCCCATCGAGTCTTTCTCATGGCGTACCGTTGTCATTACTTTCTCCTTGATAACAAAAGCGGGATTGCTCACATGCTTAAGAGATAAGTATTGATGGCTTAGAGATTACTGCATGGCGCTTTGTGCGCTCTTTTTGGTGTCGGGTGGCGCTGAACGCTTACCCGACCTACCAGACGCGTAGGCCGGGTAAGGCGCAGCCGCCACCCGGCAATTTACAGAATTACTTCACGCACGCCGAACACTGGGAAGACTGGATCTGTTTGAAGAAGTCATTGCCTTTGTCATCAACGAGGATAAACGCCGGGAAGTCTTCCACTTCAATTTTCCAGATGGCTTCCATACCCAGTTCCGGATATTCCACACACTCCAGGCTCTTGATGCTGCCCTGCGCCAGAACCGCAGCCGGGCCGCCAATGCTGCCCAGATAGAAACCGCCGTGCTTGTGGCAGGCGTCCGTCACCTGCTGGCTACGGTTGCCTTTGGCGAGCATAATCATGCTGCCGCCGTTGGCCTGCAGCTGGTCAACGTAGGAATCCATACGGCCCGCCGTGGTTGGCCCTAACGAGCCGGAGGCGTAGCCGTCGGGCGTTTTCGCCGGGCCTGCGTAGTAGATCGGGTGATCTTTAATATACTGCGGCAGCCCTTCGCCGTTATCCAGACGCTCCTGAAGCTTCGCATGGGCGATATCGCGGCCTACGATAATCGTGCCGTTCAGGGAGAGGCGTGTTGAAACCGGATATTGCGAAAGCTGCGCCAGAATCTCACTCATCGGACGGTTCAGGTCGACGCGAACCGCTTCACCCTCACCCGCTTTGCGCAGCTCTTCCGGAATGTATTTACCCGGGTTGTTCTCCAGTTTTTCGATCCAGATGCCGTCGCGGTTGATCTTCGCTTTAATGTTACGATCCGCGGAGCAGGAAACGCCCATGCCGACCGGGCAGGATGCGCCGTGGCGCGGCAGGCGGATCACGCGGATATCGTGCGCGAAATATTTACCGCCAAACTGCGCGCCAAGCCCCAGGTTCTGCGCTTCGGTCAGCAGTTCCTGCTCGAGCTGAACGTCCCGGAACGCCTGGCCGTGCTCGTTCCCTTCCGTTGGCAGCCCATCGTAGTATTTCGTCGACGCCAGCTTGACGGTTTTCAGGGTGCTTTCAGCGGACGTTCCGCCAATCACAAACGCGATGTGGTACGGCGGGCAGGCTGCCGTCCCGAGGGTGCGCATTTTCTCTACCAGATAGTTCTTCAGCTTGCCCGGCGTGAGCAGCGCTTTGGTTTCCTGGTAGAGGTAGGTTTTGTTGGCCGAACCGCCGCCCTTGGCGATGCAGAGGAATTTGTACTCGTCCCCGTCGACGCTGTAGAGGTCAATCTGCGCGGGCAGGTTGGTGCCGGTGTTGACCTCTTTGTACATATCCAGCGCCGCGTTTTGCGAGTAGCGCAGGTTGTCTTCGATGTAGGTGTTGTAGACGCCGTGCGCCAGCGCGGCTTCGTCACCGCCGCCGGTCCAGACGCGCTGGCCTTTTTTCCCGGTAATAATCGCGGTGCCCGTGTCCTGGCAGGTCGGCAGAATGCCCTTCGCGGCGATATCAGAGTTGCGGAGGAACTGCAGCGCAACGTATTTATCGTTCTCGCTGGCCTGCGGATCGCTCAGGATATCGGCAACCTGCTGCTGGTGCGCAGGACGGAGCATAAAAGAGGCGTCGTGGAAGGCCTGCTGGGCCATCAGCGTCAGCGCCTGCGGGTCAACTTTGAGGATTTCCTGCCCTTCAAACTCAGAGACAGAGACGTAATCGCGGGTTAACAGGTAATACTCGGTCCGATCCTTACTTAGAGGGAAAGGATCCTGATAGTAAAAAGGTTTATTCGACATTGTTCTCTCACTTACTGCGTCGGTCTGATTATTCAGGGCAGATGTTCCGCTGCCCGGCTTAAAAGCGAGTTAGCTTATCCTACACAATTTTTTAACAAAAACTGAGACTAGTACGACTTTTTACATCCGCAGGTTACTTCCATCCGGTTTATTGCTTTAATACCCGCAGTTAATTCCACATTTGAATCAGGGCTTGATAATGCAAAAACTCATTAACTCAGTGCAAAACTACGCCTGGGGAAGTAAAACTGCGTTAACGGATCTCTACGGTATCGCCAACCCGAACAACCTGCCGATGGCGGAGCTGTGGATGGGCGCACACCCGAAGAGCAGCTCAAAAATTGAAGACGCCAGCGGACAGGTTCGCAGCCTGCGCGACGCGATCGACGCAGACAAAGCCGCACTGCTCGGCAACAACGTGGCGAATCGCTTCGGTGAACTGCCGTTCCTGTTTAAAGTGCTGTGTGCCGACCAGCCGCTCTCCATTCAGGTTCACCCGAACAAAAAAGCCTCTGAGCTGGGCTTCGAAAAAGAGAACGCGGCGGGCATTCCGCTAGACGCCGCCGAGCGCAACTACAAAGATCCGAACCACAAGCCGGAGCTGGTCTTCGCGCTGACCCCCTTCCTGGCGATGAACGCGTTCCGCGAATTCTCAGAGATTATCTCCCTGCTGCAGCCCGTGGCCGGGGCTAACAAGGCTATCGCCCATTTCCTCGAAAACCCGAATGCAGAAGGCCTGAGCCAGCTGTTCGCCAGCCTGCTGAATATGCAGGGCGAGGAAAAATCTCACGCGCTGGCGGTACTCAAAGCGGCCCTGAACGGTCAGCAGGGCGAGCCGTGGGACACTATCCGCGTGATTTCCACCTTCTACCCGGACGACAGCGGCCTGTTCTCTCCGCTGCTGCTGAACGTGGTGAAGCTGAACCCGGGCGAGGCGATGTTCCTGTTTGCCGAGACCCCGCACGCCTATCTCCAGGGCGTGGCGCTGGAGGTGATGGCCAACTCCGACAACGTGCTGCGCGCGGGCCTGACGCCAAAATACATCGACATCCCCGAGCTGGTTGCCAACGTCAAGTTCGAGGCAAAACCGGCTGCAGAGCTGCTGACCCAGCCGGTGAAAAACGGCGCAGAGCTGGACTTTCCGATTCCGGTAGACGACTTTGCTTTCTCTCTGCATGATCTGAGCAGCGCCGAAGCGACCATTGCACAGGACAGCGCGGCTATCCTGTTCTGTGTGGAAGGCGAAGCTACGCTGCATAAAGGTAGCGAACGTCTGGTGCTCAAACCGGGTGAATCCGCATTTGTCGCGGCGAATGAGTCGCCTGTAAGCGTGAGCGGCACCGGTCGTCTGGCGCGCGTTTTCAATAAGCTTTAAGCACTTACTGAATTTTTTAACAACTCTTGCTAAGCTAATTGAAGGCTTTACATCTCCGGGCGGTTTTTACCGCCTGGTTTCATTTTAGGGATAGTCGCAATGAAAAAATCGGTCGTAGCGGTAGGGGTGATTGTTGCTTTAGGCGTGGTCTGGACGGGTGCCTCCTGGTTTACCGGGAAACAGCTGGAAAGCCGTCTGGCAGAAATGATGGCGCAGGCAAACAGCGAACTTAAGCGCAGCGCGCCTGAAGCGGGTCTGGAGCTGAGCTACCAGAATTACCAGCGCGGCGTGTTCACCAGCCATATGCAGGTGGTTGTTAAGCCGGTAGCCGGCAACGCGAACGCGTGGCTGAAACCGGGCCAGAGCGTGGTGCTGGATGAGGTGGTGAGCCACGGCCCGCTTCCGCTGGCGCAGTTAAAATCCTTTAACCTGATCCCCTCTATGGCCTCAGCGCATACCGTGCTGGTCAAAAACGACGTGACGAAGCCGCTTTTCGACATCGCGAAAGGCGAGTCGCCGTTTGAGATCAATACCCGCATCAGCTATGCCGGAGCCACCAGTTCCGATATCGCCCTGAAGGCGCTGAACTACGAAAACGGTAACGACAAAGTTGCCTTCAGCGGCGGTGACTTTACGCTTGAGGCCGATCGCGACGGAAAAAATGTCTCGCTCACCGGCGATGCCGAAAGCGGCCTGGTCAATTCCGTCAACGAATACAATCAGAAAGTACAGCTTACCTTTAACAACCTCAAAGCCAGCGGCAACAGCCGTATGACCGATTTTGATGAGCGTATCGGTGACCAGAAGCTGAGCCTGGATAAGATCGCGATTGCGATTGAAGGCAAAGAGATGGCCGTACTGGAAGGCATGGATCTTGACGGTAAATCAGACGTGTCTAAAGACGGTAAGAGCATCAATACTCAGCTCGATTACACGCTGAAAAGCCTGAAGGTACAGAATCAGGATCTGGGCACCGGCAAGCTGTCGCTGAAGATCGGCAATATCGACGGTCAGGCGTGGCATGAGTTCAGCCAGAAATACAGCAAAGAGAGCCAGGCGCTGCTGACCGATGCCGCCCTGCAGCAGAACCCTGTCGTTTATCAGCAGCAGGCGATGGCGGTGCTGTTCAACAACCTGCCTGTACTGCTGAAAGGCGAGCCGGTCATTACCGTTGCGCCGCTGAGCTGGAAAAACAGCAAAGGCGAGACCAACCTTAACCTGTCGCTGTTCCTGAAAGATCCGGCAACCGCAGCCGGCGAAGCGCAGACGCTGGCGCAGGAAGTGGATCGCAGCGTGAAGTCGCTCGACAGCAAGCTGGTCATCCCAATGGACATGGCCACCGAGTTCATGACGCAGATTGCGAAGCTGGAAGGCTACGGTGAAGAAGACGCCGGCAAGCTGGCGAGCCAGCAGGTGAAAGGCCTGGCGGCAATGGGGCAGATGTTCCGCATCACGAAGGTGGAAGACAACACCATTTCCACGAGCCTGCAGTATAGCAACGGCCAGGTAACCCTCAACGGCGATAAAATGCCGCTGGAGGACTTTGTTGGGATGTTTGGTATGCCGACGCTCGGTATGCCGGAACCGGCTGAACCTGCAGCGCCGCCTGCGGTACCGCAGCAGTAATGGTCAAAACCCCTCGCATGAGGGGTTTTTTATTGCCGGGTGGCGCTGACGCTTGCCCGGCCTACGATCCCGAGCCGCTGTAGGCCCGGGCAAGCGCACGGACTATTTCACCGTCACCAGCCGGGCCGACACTATCTGGTGCCCCGCCTGCACGTCTGATTTCTCAATCCGCTGCATCATTCTGTCCGCCAGCGTGTAGCCCATCTCTCGCGCAGGGGTGGTAGCCCAGACGATAGGCAGATCGTCGAGGGCATTTTCACCGACATCCGCAAAGGCGCCCAGCGCCACCTGATGGCCGAAGAAGGTTTCCACGCCGCCTTCCCCGCTTTGGCGCCCCGCGCGGATCAGGCCGAACCAGGCGCCCATCGCAATGACGTCGTTATAGCAAATCACGGCGCTGATGGTCGGGCTGGCGCGCAGCAACGCACCGATCGCCTCCGCGGCTTTCTTCTGGCTGGACTCACACTCCACGACCCATTCGCTGTGAAACGGTAGCCCGTATTTAATCAACGTTGAGCAATAGCCGCCGACCCGCTCGGCGCGCGTCAGGGAGGAACTTTGTCCACCAAGCCAGGCGATGCGCTGATGACCACGGCGAATAAGATGCTCGGTCAGCATTTGTGCAGCCTGCATGTTGTCCGGGCGCAGCGTATCGGCTTCATCGAGATAGCTGGCGCGCGAGGCAAACACCAGCGGCACGCCCTTCTCTGCGGCACGCTCACACAATTCACTGCCAACGCCCGACGCGCCGGCAACGATCACGCCGTCAACGCCCTGCGTCAGCAGCATATCGAGGCGCGACAGGAGCTGGTCGGCTTCGCGGCCACCGTGAAGCAGAAAGACCATCCGCCCCTGCGCCTCCAGCGCTTCGGTCAAACCGGCGGTAAGCTCGGCATAAAACGGAGAGGTCAGGTCACGGACAATCAAACCAATCACGCCGCTTTGCCCGCCGCGCAGCGCGGAAGCCTGACGGTTGCGCACAAACCCCAGCTGCTCGACGGCCTCGTTGACGCGCTGACCCGTCGCAGGAGAGATACGCCCCTTCCCGCTCAACACCAGTGAAACGGTGCTGACGGATACGCCAGCCGCCAGGGCGACATCGTTGATGGTGATCTTTTTCGCTACGGCCATGTGTTGGCGTGACTCCCTGATAATGAGATCGGTAAAACGTTTTATCAATACGTTATCTTTATACTACCAGTAAAAGCCTGAGAATGTGATTTAGCGCGCACTAAAGTTTGATAAAACGTTTTATCTTCTCGCTGCATTGACGCAGGTAAATCATTTTAAACCATCAAGGAGTCGTTATATGACGGCGAAAGCAGCACAAAAAATATCGCTGTGGGAGTTTTTCCAGCAACTGGGTAAAACCTTTATGCTGCCCGTGGCGCTTCTCTCATTCTGCGGGATCATGCTGGGGATCGGCAGCTCCCTGAGCAGTCATGACGTCATCACGCTGATCCCGTTCCTCGGCAACCCGGTGCTGCAGGCGATCTTTATCTGGATGAGCAAGGTCGGCTCCTTTGCGTTTAGCTTCCTGCCCGTGATGTTCTGTATCGCTATCCCGCTGGGGCTGGCGCGTGAAAATAAGGGCGTCGCGGCCTTTGCCGGCTTCGTCGGCTATGCGGTAATGAACCTGGCGGTGAACTTCTGGCTGACCGCGAAAGGCATTCTGCCAACGACCGATGCAGCGATCCTGAAAGCGAACAACATCCAAAGCGTCATCGGTATTCAGTCCATCGATACCGGGATCCTCGGCGCGGTTATCGCCGGCGTTATCATCTGGATGCTGCATGAGCGCTTCCACAACATCCGCCTGCCGGATGCCCTCGCGTTCTTCGGCGGCACCCGCTTTGTGCCGATTATCACCCTCGTGGTGATGGGCCTGTTTGGTCTGATCATCCCGCTGATTTGGCCCGTCTTCGCGATGGGTATCACCGGCATTGGCCGCATCATTAACGGCGCCGGCGATTTCGGCCCGATGATCTTCGGTACCGGCGAGCGTCTGCTGCTGCCCTTTGGCCTGCAGCATATTCTGGTTGCCCTGATCCGCTTCACCGAAGCGGGCGGCACCATGGATGTGTGCGGTCACGATGTGAGCGGCGCGCTGACCATCTTCCAGGCGCAGCTGAGCTGTCCGACCACGCATGGCTTCTCCGAGAGCGCGACCCGCTTCCTCTCGCAGGGTAAAATGCCTGCCTTCCTCGGCGGCCTGCCGGGTGCAGCGCTGGCAATGTACCACTGTGCTCGCCCGGAAAACCGTCATAAAATTAAGGGGCTGCTGATTTCCGGCGTGATCGCCTGCGTGGTTGGCGGCACGACCGAGCCCATCGAGTTCCTGTTCCTGTTCGTTGCGCCAGTGCTGTATCTCATCCACGCCGTTCTGACCGGTCTGGGCTTTACCGTGATGGCCGTGCTGGGTGTGACCATCGGTAACACCGACGGCAACGTCATTGACTTCGTGGTGTTCGGGATCCTGCACGGCTTGTCCACCAAGTGGTATCTGGTGCCGGTTGTGGCAGCGATTTGGTTCGCGGTGTACTACGGTATCTTCCGCTTCGCTATCACCCGCTTTAACCTGAAAACACCGGGGCGCGACCTGGATACCGCCAGCAGCGTTGAGCAGGCGGTTGCCGGTACGGTAGGAAAATCTGGCTACAACACCCCTGCCATTCTGGCGGCTCTGGGCGGTGCGGATAACATTACCTCACTGGATAACTGCATCACCCGCCTGCGTTTGTCGGTGGCGGACATGTCCAAAGTCGATACCAATGCGCTGAAGGCCAACCGCGCCATCGGTGTGGTACAGTTGAACCAGCATAATTTGCAGGTGGTCATCGGCCCGCAGGTGCAGTCAGTGAAAGACGAGCTGGCCACCCTGATGCGAACAGTAGAAGCCTGATGCCTCAGCCCCCTCTATGAGGGGGTTTTACTTTAAGGATGAACGTCATGTTTGATTTTTCCACCGTCGTGGATCGTCACGGCACCTGGTGCACCCAGTGGGATTACGTCGCTGACCGCTTTGGCGCTGCCGATCTGTTGCCTTTCACCATCTCAGATATGGATTTCGCCACGGCGCCCTGCATTACCGATGCGCTGCATCAGCGTATCAACCACGGCGTGTTTGGCTACAGCCGCTGGAAGAACGAGGAATTTCTGGCCGCCGTCGCGCACTGGTTCCAGCAGCGCTTCAACAGCCGCATTGATACCGAATCCGTTGTGTATGGCCCTTCCGTTATCTACATGGTCTCTGAGCTGATCCGTATCTGGTCACGGCCCGGCGACGGCGTGGTGGTGCATACACCGGCGTACGATGCGTTCTTTAAAGCGATTGAAGGTAACGCGCGCAACGTCGTTACGGTCGCGATGAAGAAGCAGGCGACCGGCTGGATGGGCGATATGGCCGCGCTCGAAGCAGAACTGGCGAAACCGGAAAATTCAATTTTACTGCTGTGCAGCCCGCAGAACCCGACCGGGAAAGTATGGACCCGCGACGAGCTGGCCCAGATGGCCGAGCTGTGCGCGCGCTATGACGTGGCGGTGATTAGCGATGAAATCCATATGGACATGGTATGGGGAGACCATCTCCATACGCCGTGGAACGAGGTGGCCCGGGGAAAATGGGCGCTGCTGACCTCCGGTTCCAAGAGCTTTAACATTCCGGCGCTCACCGGGGCATACGGGCTGATCGGCGATGACGAAAGCCGCAACGCTTATCTGAGCGCGCTCAAAGGCCGCGACGGCCTTTCATCCCCTTCCGTGCTGGCGCTCACCGCACACATTGCTGCCTATGAGCAGGGTGAAGCCTGGCTGGACGCGCTGCGGGCCTACCTTGAAGAAAATCTATACTTTATCTCGAAGGCGTTAAACAGCGCATTTCCGGCGCTAAACTGGCAGCCTCCTGAGGCAACCTACCTCGCCTGGATTGATCTGAGCCCTTTGAATATTGATGAACATGCGCTGCAAAAGGTCCTGATTGAGCAGCAAAAGGTAGCCATCATGCCGGGATATACTTACGGCAAGGAAGGCAATAATTTTGTCCGTCTGAACGCTGGCTGCCCGCGTAGCAAGCTGGAACAGGGCGTCCAGCGCCTTATCGCCGGGATCAACAGCCTGCTGTAATCCATTTGCGCAACGGAATATTCCCTTGCGCAAATAGCTTTTTACCTCGTTTTGTTTTTATAATATGGCGCACTTTAACCAGCAAAGAGTGCGACCATGATTGATACACGCCTGCCTTTAACTGATATTCACCGTCACCTGGACGGCAACATTCGTGCCCAAACTATCCTCGATCTTGGCCGCCAGTTTAATTTAACGCTACCCGCCGAAACGCTTGAGACCCTGGTCCCGCACGTTCAGGTCACTTCGAATGAACCGGATCTCGTTAGCTTCCTGAGCAAACTCGACTGGGGCGTGAAGATGCTGGCCTCACTGGATGCCGTCCGCCGCGTGGCCTTCGAAAACATTGAGGATGCGTCCCGCAACGGCCTGCATTACGTTGAACTGCGTTTTTCGCCGGGCTATATGGCCATGACCCACGGCCTGCCCGTTGCTGGCGTCGTTGAAGCCGTGATCGACGGCGTTCGTGAAGGCTGTAAAACCTTTGACGTGCAGGCACGTCTGATCGGTATTATGAGCCGCACCTTCGGTGAAGCGGCCTGCCTGCAGGAGCTGGAAGCGCTGCTGGCGCATCGCGACCAGATCACCGCTGTTGACCTGGCCGGCGACGAGCTCGGCTTCCCCGGCAGCCTGTTCCTTTCCCATTTTAACCGTGCGCGCGATGCGGGCTGGCACATCACGGTTCACGCAGGCGAAGCGGCGGGCCCGGAAAGCATCTGGCAGGCTATTCGCGAGCTGGGCGCGGAGCGTATCGGACACGGCGTAAAGGCCATCGAAGACCGCGCTCTGATGGATTTTCTCGCAGAGCAGCGCATCGGCATTGAATCCTGCCTGACGTCCAACATCCAGACCAGCACGGTGGCCTCGCTGGCGCAGCATCCGCTAAAAACATTCCTGGAGCACGGCGTGCTGGCAACCCTGAATACGGACGACCCGGCCGTTCAGGGCGTTGATATTATTCACGAATACAACATCGCCGCGCCGCAGGCTGGGCTGAGCCGCGAGCAGATCCGCCAGGCGCAGGTTAACGGACTGGAGATTGCGTTCCTGACGCCTGAAGAGAAGCAGGCGCTTCGGGATAAGGTGGCAACCGCGTAAACCCTTTGCCGGGTGGCGGCTACGCCCTACCCGGCCTACAAAAACATTCAGAACTTATGCCAGACAGAGCGTGGCGCGATGTTTGGCAGATTCGATGCCCAACTCAATCAACTCCATGATTTGAATCGCCTGGCTGGCCGGAACCGGATTCTCGCCCACGCCGTTCAACGCATCACGGATTGCCGCATAAAAAGCCGGATAGTTCCCCGGAATGGTCAGCAGCGTTTCCTGAACCCGCTCCTCGCCCTCCGCTCGCGTCACCACACCGTCACGCATGTCGTACCCCCAATCCTCCTGGGGCAGCCGCTCGCCGTTCTTCAGCCTGTCCTCCTGCGGATCCAGACCAAACTTAACGTAACTCCCGCGCGTACCGTGAAGGATATAACGCGCCGATTCCGCTGCCGCGAGCAGGGTTCCGTGCAGCACAACGCGGCGCTGCGGGTAGCTCAAAATGGCGTGGAAGTAATCGGTCGTCTGCGCGCCGGGCCGGAGCTGCGCCAGGTCAACGGTCATGCTCACCGGCAGGCCGAACAGATTCACGGCCTGATCGAGCAGGTGCGGGCCGAGATCGAACCAGATGCCGCTCCCGGGGCCAGGCTGCTCGCGCCACCGGTCACGCACCTGAGGGCGGAAACGGTCAAAGTGCGATTCAAAATACGCAACTTCACCGAGCGTGCCCTCGTTGAGCAACGCTTTGACCGTCAGGAAATCACTGTCCCAACGGCGATTATGAAAAACTGACAGCAGCCGACCAAGACTGCGTGCCAGCGCGTCCAGCTCGCGCGCCTGTGACAACGTCACGGTAAAGGGCTTATCGACGACAACGTGTTTCCCCGCTTCCAGCGCGGCCCTGGCCAGCGGAAAGTGTGTGTCATTGGGCGTGGGGATAACGATGAGGTCAATATTGGGGTCATTCAGCAGGTGTTTAGGCTCGGAGACAACCGGCACGCTGGGCCAGTCGGCATGGACTTTGGCTGCATCGCTGCTTGAAACCGCCGCCAGTTCCATACCTGGCGTTCCGCTAATCAACGGCGCGTGAAATGTTTTACTCGCGTACCCATAACCTATTAGCCCGACACGGATATTTTCACTCATAGTGCTGCCCTCTATAAGGAATAATCTTATTTCACACTGGCTTATCTGGCGTCACTCAAGATTAATAATGTGCCATATCACTTAAAATAGCATCTTACGCCGGGTGTTTTTGTTAAAATAATGTAACCAACTGATTTTGATTAAGGAAACCGTTCCCAAACCGCTTGCCGACGGGAATGCTGCGCTGTAACATTCGCAATCTGTATTTATGGATAAATTACAAACACGAATCATGTTATCAATTATTAATCGAATCATTGAATTAGCGGGATGGATTGTCCTTGGGGTTTCGGTCGTGTTGCTCGGCGTTGCCAGCCATATCGATAACTATCAGCCGCCGGAGCCTGTCACTGCCGCGCAGCCGAAGTAACGCCTGAGCTGTAATAAAGAGTGACACATTGTGTCAGTTACATATTGCCAGCCGTGTTGAACAGGGTTAACCTTCTCTTCCAGGCATCGTCTGATGCCTGAATTTTCATAAAGAAAACTCCTAATTTAGTCGCATTACCTGAGTGGGCCGTTTACGTCTTTATTAATCCGTTTATTATTCGATCGAATTACCTTTATGGGTATTACTCACTTTTATATGGAAACTTATTAATATGACAGTTCAGGACTATCTATTAAAATTTCGTAAAATCAATTCCCTTGAGAGCCTGGAAAAACTGTTTGACCATCTGAACTACACCCTTTCTGATAATCAGGAAATCATCAATATGTACCGCGCCGCCGATCACCGTCGGGCGGAGCTGGTTTCCGGCGGCCGTTTGTTCAACGTCGGCGAAGTACCCAAGTCCGTATGGCGTTACGTTTTATAAGAAAGTAGCCATCCGCGCGAAATGTTATATACTCTCCGCCCTGCAAATTTCTGTATAACATTTCGCGCAGACTATGGGAGATCTCATGACCGCATCGCCTAGAGAAAGAATTGGAGGCTGGTTAATCGCCCCGCTGGCATGGCTGCTGGTTGCATTATTAAGCGCATCTCTGGCGCTGCTGCTTTACACCACCGCGCTGGTTACACCCCATGCCATCCAGACGCTGATGTCTCAAAGCACGCTCAATATAGCGATGTGGTTTGTTTCATTCGTTTTCGCGATCGCCATGTGGTACTACACGCTATGGCTGACCATTGCCTTCTTTAAGCGCCGCAAGGGCGTGCCTAAGCACTACATTATCTGGCTACTGATCTCCGTGCTGCTGGCGGTAAAGGCGTTTGCCTTTTCCCCGGTGTCTGACGCTCTGGCGGTTCGCCAGCTGCTGTTCCCGCTGCTGGCGGCGGCGCTTCTGGTGCCCTATTTCAAACGCTCGGCACGCGTGAAAAAAACCTTCGTTAACCCGTAATAACCTTACAGTTAACCTGTTGTCGCCTGAAGCGGTTTATCCGATAATAGGCGGCTTTTTTATTTCAGGCTAAATAATGACCGATTACTTACTGCTCTTTGTCGGCACTGTGCTGGTTAACAACTTCGTCCTGGTGAAGTTTCTTGGCCTGTGCCCGTTTATGGGGGTTTCCAAAAAGCTGGAGACCGCGATGGGCATGGGGCTGGCGACCACCTTCGTCATGACGCTGGCGTCCATCAGCGCCTGGTGGATTGATACCTGGATCCTCATTCCGCTGGGCTTGACCTATTTACGCACGCTGGCCTTTATTCTGGTCATCGCGGTGGTGGTGCAATTTACCGAAATGGTGGTGCGCAAGACCAGCCCTGCGCTGTATCGCCTGCTGGGGATCTTCCTGCCGCTTATCACCACCAACTGTGCGGTGCTTGGCGTCGCGTTGCTCAACATCAACCTTGGGCACAATTTCCTGCAATCGGCGCTGTACGGTTTCTCTGCGGCGGTCGGTTTCTCTCTGGTGATGGTGTTATTCGCCTCAATTCGCGAGCGTCTGGCGGCGGCGGATATTCCCGCGCCGTTTCGCGGTAATGCGATTGCGCTGGTTACCGCTGGGTTAATGTCTCTTGCCTTTATGGGCTTTAGTGGTCTGGTGAAGTTGTAATGAATGCTATCTGGATTGCCATCGCGTCCATCAGCGTGCTGGGGCTAGCGTTTGGCCTCATTCTGGGTTATGCCTCCCGCCGCTTTGCGGTTGAGGACGATCCGGTCGTTGAAAAAATTGATGAACTGCTGCCGCAAAGCCAGTGTGGGCAATGCGGCTACCCCGGCTGTCGCCCCTATGCAGAGGCGGTTGGCGTGCAGGGTGAAAAAATTAACCGCTGCGCCCCGGGCGGCGAAGCGGTGATGCTGAAGATTGCCGCCCTGCTGAACGTTGACCCGCAGCCAGTAGATGGCGATGCCGAGGTACAAGAGCCGGTTCGCATGCTCGCGGTGATCGACGAAGCCAACTGCATCGGCTGCACAAAATGTATCCAGGCGTGTCCCGTTGACGCCATTGTAGGCGCAACCCGCGCCATGCACACCGTAGTGGCGGACCTGTGCACCGGCTGTAATCTCTGCGTGGCCCCCTGCCCGACGCAGTGCATAGACCTGCGTCCGGTTGAAACGACTACCGAAAGCTGGAAATGGGATCTTCAAACCATTCCGGTTCGCATCATTCCTGTGGAACAACATGCTTAAGTTATTTTCTGCTTTCAGAAAAGAGAAGATCTGGGACTTTGATGGCGGCATTCATCCGCCAGAGATGAAAACCCAGTCCAACGGTACGCCGCTGCGTCAGATTCCGCTGGCGACCCGTTACGTCATGCCGCTGAAACAGCATATCGGCGCCGAGGGCGAGCTGTGCGTAAAAGAAGGGGATGTCGTCCTTCGCGGCCAGCCGCTGACCTTTGGCCGCGGACGTATGCTGCCGGTACATGCGCCAACCTCCGGTACGGTGGTGTCGATTGCGCCTCATACCGTTGCGCACCCGTCTGCACTCTCTGAACTGAGCGTCATTATCGAAGCCGACGGTGAAGACCGCTGGATCGACCGTGACGGATGGAGCGACTACCGTAACCGTAGCCGTGAAGAGCTGATCGAGCGCGTTCACCAGTTCGGCGTGGCGGGTCTTGGCGGTGCGGGTTTCCCGACGGGTACAAAGCTGCGCGGCGGTGGCGACAAAATCGAAACGCTGATCGTCAACGCGGCGGAATGCGAACCCTATATCACCGCCGATGACCGTCTGATGCAGGATTGTGCCGCGCAGGTGGTGGAAGGCATCCGTATCCTTGCCCACATCCTGCAGCCGCGCAACGTGCTGATCGGCATTGAAGACAACAAGCCGCAGGCCATTTCCATGCTGCGCGCGGTGCTGGCCGACAGTCACGATATTGGTCTGCGGGTCATCCCGACCAAGTATCCCTCTGGCGGCGCAAAACAGCTGACGCAAATTCTGACCGGTAAACAGGTTCCGCACGGCGGACGCTCGTCTGACATCGGCGTGCTGATGCAAAACGTCGGTACCGCCTATGCGGTGAAACGCGCCGTCGTCGACGGTGAACCGCTGACGGAACGCGTTGTCACCCTGACCGGGGAGTCCGTTTCTCGTCCGGGTAACGTCTGGGCGCGTCTGGGCACGCCGGTTCGCCATCTGCTGGAGCAGGCCGGGTTCTGCCCCGGCAGTGACCAGATGGTCATCATGGGCGGCCCGCTGATGGGCTTTACGCTGCCGTGGCTGGATGTCCCGGTCGTTAAAATTACCAACTGCCTGCTCGCCCCTTCCCCAACGGAAATGGGCGAAGAGCAGGAAGAGAAAGGCTGCATTCGCTGCAGCGCCTGTGCCGACGCCTGCCCGGCGGATCTCCTGCCGCAGCAGCTCTACTGGTACAGCAAAGGCCAGCTGCACGACAAAGCCAAAGCACACAACCTGGCCGACTGCATCGAATGCGGTGCCTGTGCCTGGGTCTGCCCGAGCAATATCCCGCTGGTGCAATATTTCCGTCAGGAGAAAGCGGAAATCTACGCCATCTCGATGGAGGAAAAACGCGCTGCGGAAGCCAAAGCGCGTTTCGAAGCCCGCCAGGCTCGGCTTGAGCGTGAAAAACTCGCGCGTCAGGAACGTCATAAACAGGCCGCCGTGCAGCCAGGCGAGAAAGATCAGGATGCGATTAACGCCGCGCTGGCCCGCGTTCGCGAGAAGAAAGCGACGGCGGCCCAGACGGTGGTTATCGCCGCTGGCGAGAAGCCGGATAACAGCGAAGCGATAGCCGCGCGCGAGGCCCGCAAGGCTGAAGCGCGTGCACGCCAGGCGGAAAAAGCGCAAAGCGCGCCTCAGCCTGACGCTGAGCTCGATCCGCGCAAAGCGGCGGTTGAGGCCGCTATTGCGCGCGCCAAAGCGCGTAAAGCCGGTCAACAGGCCGTCGTGGTTGAGCCTGAGGCAGCCGATCCGCGTAAAGCCGCTGTTGAAGCCGCTATCGCCCGTGCAAAAGCCCGCAAAGCCGCCCAGCTTCAACCGGCCGCCGAGCCCGACGCGCCGGTTGATCCGCGAAAAGCAGCCGTTGAGGCGGCTATCGCCCGCGCCAAGGCCCGCAAAGCCGCACAGCAGGAAGAACAAACCGTGGCCACGAATGACGACCCACGCAAGGCCGCCGTCGCCGCTGCGATCGCGCGCGTTCAGGCGAAGAAAGCCGCACAGCAAGCAGTTAACGAGGATTAAATGGTTTTCAGAATCGCAAGTTCCCCCTTCACCCATAACCAGCGCCAGACGTCGCGTATCATGATGCTGGTTTGCCTGGCGGCGCTGCCGGGCATCGCCGTTCAGTTCTGGTTTTTCGGCTGGGGAACCCTCTTCCAGTTAGTTCTCGGCTGCGTCAGCGCCCTGGCGGCAGAAGGTCTGGTGCTGAAGCTGCGCAAAATGGACGTCTCCCGCATTCTCAGCGACAACTCCGCCCTGCTGACCGGCCTGCTGCTGGCGATCAGTATTCCACCGTTTGCCCCGTGGTGGATGGTGGTGCTCGGGACCGTCTTTGCCGTCATCATTGCCAAACAGCTGTACGGTGGCCTGGGCCATAACCCGTTTAACCCGGCGATGATTGGCTACGTGGTTCTGCTTATCTCTTTCCCGGTGCAGATGACCAGCTGGCTACCGCCGCATGAGATAGCCGCCACCGTGCCGGGCTTTATGGACGCCCTGCACGTCATCTTCACCGGCCATACCGCTCTCGGTGCAGATATGAATACGCTGCGCATGGGTGTCGACGGCATCAGCCAGGCGACTCCGCTTGATACCTTCAAAACCTCTCTGCATGCCGGACACAGCGTTGAGCAGATCATGAAATCTGCGATCTACAGCGGCATGCTGGCGGGCGCAGGCTGGCAGTGGGTCAACCTCGCCTACCTGCTTGGCGGTCTGTTCCTGCTGCAGCAGAAAGCCATCCGCTGGCATATTCCGGTCAGTTTCCTGGTGACGCTGGCGGTCTGTTCTACGCTGGGCTGGGTGTTCTCCCCTGAATCCCTCGCCAGCCCGCAGATGCACCTGCTCTCCGGTGCGACCATGCTGGGTGCATTCTTTATTTTGACCGATCCGGTAACGGCCTCGACCACCAACCGCGGCCGCCTGATTTTCGGCGCGCTGGCGGGTTTACTGGTCTGGCTGATCCGCAGTTTTGGCGGTTATCCGGACGGCGTTGCTTTCGCCGTGCTGTTAGCCAACATCACCGTGCCGCTTATCGACTACTATACGCGCCCGCGCGTTTACGGCCATCGCTGAGGATTTCGCCATGTTAAAAACCATGCAAAAACACGGCGTTACGCTGGCGGTTTTCGCCGCGGTCCTGACGGGGCTGACTGCGCTTGTTAACGCGCTGACCAAAACGACCATTGAAGAACAGGCGACTAAACAGCAAAAGGCGCTGTTCGATCAGGTCATCCCGTCCGATTTCTACGATAATGACCTGCAAAAAAGCTGCTTTGTTGTAGACGCGCCGCAGCTCGGGAAAGGCATGCATCGCGTCTTCATTGCCCGTAAAGGGGATAACGCCGTGGGCGCAGTGATGGAAACGACGGCGCCGGACGGCTATTCAGGGGCCATTCAGCTCCTCGTAGGCGCTGATTTTTCAGGTACCGTACTGGGCACCCGCGTGACTGAACACCACGAAACGCCGGGCCTGGGGGACAAAATTGAAACGCGACTCAGCGACTGGATTTTGCACTTTGCCGGTAAAGTTATCCACGGTGAAGACGATGCTGCCTTTGCGGTGAAAAAAGATGGCGGCGAATTCGACCAGTTCACGGGCGCGACCATCACCCCGCGTGCCGTGGTTAACGCCGTAAAACGAGCCGGGCTGTATGCACAAACGCTGCCCGCGCAGATCAACGGTCTTCAGGCCTGTGAGGAGTAATGATGAGCCAGGTTAAAGAGGTTATCGTCCAGGGGCTGTGGAAAAACAACTCTGCGCTGGTTCAGCTGCTGGGAATGTGTCCGCTGCTGGCCGTTACGTCGACCGCCACCAACGCGCTCGGTCTGGGGCTGGCAACCACGCTGGTGCTGACCCTGACCAACCTGTCCATCTCCGCCCTGCGCCGCTGGACGCCGTCGGAGATCCGCATTCCGATTTACGTCATGATCATCGCCTCGGTGGTGAGCGTGGTACAAATGCTGATCAACGCCTATGCGTTTGGGCTTTATCAATCGCTTGGGATCTTCATTCCGCTGATCGTCACCAACTGTATCGTCGTGGGCCGTGCAGAAGCCTTTGCGGTAAAAAACAGCCCTGCCATGTCGGCGCTGGACGGTTTCGCTATCGGAATGGGCGCGACCTGCGCGATGTTCGTGCTGGGATCGCTGCGTGAAATATTAGGCAACGGTACGCTGTTTGACGGCGCAGATGCGCTGCTCGGCGGCTGGGCGAAAGCGTTGCGCATTGAAGTGTTCCACACCGATACGCCATTCCTGCTGGCAATGCTGCCACCGGGCGCGTTTATTGGCCTTGGCATGATGCTGGCGGTAAAATACCTGATTGATGAGAAACGTAAGCGCCGCGCGGCTGAGCGCAGCGTTCAGGAAGGGATACCCGAGAAGGCTTCATGAACAAAGAGAAACGCATTGCTATCCTGACCCGCCTGCGGGACGAGAATCCTCACCCGACGACGGAGTTGAATTTTAACTCACCGTTTGAGCTGTTGATTGCGGTGCTGCTCTCTGCCCAGGCGACTGACGTTAGCGTCAATAAAGCCACCGCCCTGCTCTACCCCGTTGCCAATACGCCCCGGGCGATGCTGGAGCTGGGGGTAGACGGCGTGAAATCCTACATCAAGACCATCGGGCTGTTTAACAGCAAAGCCGAGAACGTCATCAAAACCTGCCGGATTTTACTGGAACAGCACGGGGGGGAAGTCCCGGAAGACCGTGCTGAGCTTGAGGCGTTGCCCGGCGTCGGACGTAAAACGGCGAACGTGGTGCTGAATACCGCGTTTGGCTGGCCAACCATTGCCGTTGATACGCATATTTTCCGCGTCTCTAACCACACCAACTTTGCGCCGGGCAAAAACGTTGAGCAGGTTGAAGAGAAGCTCTTAAAAGTAGTGCCCGCCGAGTTTAAGGTCGACTGCCATCACTGGCTGATCTTACACGGCCGCTATACCTGCATTGCACGCAAGCCCCGCTGCGGCTCCTGCATTATCGAAGATCTGTGCGAATTTAAAGAGAAAGTGTATTCCTGATTTTTCGTGTCCCATCGCCAGCTCAAATCCTTATCAAAGCAAGGCCTGTCTGCAGGCCTTGCTTTTGACCATAAATTATCCGTTATTACGACAGCTCGCCTTGTCGATTATTCGGCCTATTAACAGTCGAACAGGTTAATTGTTTTTTCACTACCAAAAATTTCTATACATCTGTGATCGGGATCACTCTGATAACGTCATGTTGGATTTTTGTTGTGAAAACTTGTGTAAAGCCCTTGCCCGGCAAGATTTAACCGATTCACTACCACACATACGACCAGTGATTTTTCAGAATATGGGCCATATCACTGCCTGAAGCGGCAAATAGCAGAACATATCGCCATACAACCCTTTCCAGGGGCGCCTGGCAGTGAAAAAAACCACCAATAGACAACGAATGAAATTTAACGCTGAATAACATTTGTATGACCCGTTAATTATACCGCATCAGTTATATGTAACAGAGTATTACAAACGTATTGCCAGACGCGGCCGGATAGTGAACATTACCCGCCGTTTCCCCTCCCAATATAACTATAAAGCGGATGGACTACGGTCATCACGCTATGAACACCCCCGTTAATATGGGATGTAAAAAAAGAGGTATATGTGTCTACTGCAAACAATAAACCAACAGACGAAAGCATAAGTCTTAACGCTTTCAAACAGCCCAAAGCGTTCTATCTCATCTTCTCTATCGAGTTATGGGAGCGTTTTGGTTATTACGGCCTGCAAGGGATCATGGCGGTCTACCTGGTAAAACAGCTGGGTATGTCGGAAGCGGATTCCATCACGCTGTTCTCTTCATTCAGTGCTCTGGTGTACGGTCTGGTCGCAATCGGCGGCTGGCTGGGCGATAAAGTCCTCGGCACCAAACGCGTCATCATGCTGGGCGCTGTGGTCCTGGCGATTGGTTATGGCCTGGTTGCCTGGTCAGGACATGATGCGGGTGTGGTTTATATGGGCATGGCCACGATTGCCGTGGGTAACGGTCTGTTCAAAGCGAACCCGTCTTCCCTGCTCTCCACCTGCTACAACAAAGATGATCCGCGTCTGGACGGTGCATTCACCATGTACTATATGTCCATCAACATCGGTTCATTCTTCTCTATGCTGGCAACACCGTGGCTCGCCGCGAAATTCGGCTGGAGCGTGGCGTTTGCGCTGAGCTTCGTGGGTATGCTGATCACCGTGGTGAACTTCCTGTTCTGCCGCAGCTGGGTTAAAGACTACGGTTCTAAACCGGACTTCGAACCTGTGCATATGGGTAAACTGCTCGCGACTATCGTCGGTGTGGTGATCCTTGCCGCTATCGCCACCTGGCTGCTGCATAACCAGGGCGTTGCTCGCGCCGTTCTGGGCGTGGTTGCTCTGGGTATCGTGTGCATCTTTGCGAAAGAAGCTTTCGCGATGCAGGGTGCGGCGCGTCGTAAGATGATTGTGGCCTTCATTCTGATGCTGGAAGCCATTATCTTCTTCGTACTGTACAGCCAGATGCCAACATCGCTGAACTTCTTCGCTATTCGCAACGTAGAGCACTCCATTCTGGGCATCGCGTTCGAACCCGAACAGTTCCAGGCGCTGAACCCGTTCTGGATCATGATTGGTTCCCCGATTCTGGCCGCTATCTATAACAAGATGGGCGACCGCCTGCCGATGCCGCACAAGTTCGCGGTGGGTATGGTGCTGTGCTCTGGCGCATTCCTGGTGCTGCCTCTCGGGACTAAATTTGCGTCCGACGCGGGTATCGTATCCGTTAACTGGCTGATCCTGAGCTACGCCCTGCAGTCTATCGGCGAGCTGATGATTTCCGGTCTGGGCCTGGCGATGGTTGCACAGCTGGTGCCACAGCGTCTGATGGGCTTCATCATGGGTAGCTGGTTCCTGACCACCGCAGGTGCGGCAATCATTGCCGGTAAGATTGCAAACCTGATGGCCGTTCCAGAAAACGTGACCGACCCTCTGCTCTCCCTGAACGTTTACGGCACCGTGTTCATGCAGATTGGTATCGCCACGGCAGTTATCGCTGTGCTGATGCTGCTGACCGCACCTAAGCTGAACCGTATGACTCAGGACGACGACAAATCCGCGCAGGCGAACGAAACCGCTACCGCGTAATGTCATCGGGAAACGACTGAAGAGAAGCCGCTAATGCATTAGCGGCTTTTTTTTTATCCGAACGCGCACTAACATAGCTGAAACCTCAGCAAAAAGGAGTTACCGATGAAACTGTTCTACAAACCGGGCGCCTGCTCTCTTGCTTCCCACATTACCCTGCGCGAGAGCGGCAAAGATTTCACGCTGGACGGCGTTGACCTGATGAAAAAGCGCCTCGAAAACGGCGATGACTTTTTTGCTATTAACCCGAAAGGACAAGTTCCGGCTCTGCTGCTGGATGACGGTACGCTGCTGACCGAAGGGGTGGCAATTATGCAATTCCTCGCCGACAACGTACCGGATCGCCAACTGCTGGCCCCGACGGGCAGCATTTCGCGCTACAAGACGCTTGAATGGCTTAACTACATTGCTACCGAACTGCACAAGGGGTTTACGCCGCTGTTCCGTCCGGATACGCCGGAAGAGTACAAACCCACCGTGCGCGCCCTGCTGGAGAAAAAGCTGCAGTACATTAACGACTCTTTGAAGGACGACCAGTGGATTTGCGGGGCGCGTTTCACCATTGCTGATGCGTATCTGTTCACCGTTCTGCGCTGGGCGCGTGCGGTGAAGCTGAACCTGGAAGGGTTAGACCATATTGCGTCGTATATGCAGCGCGTGGCGGAACGCCCTGCTGTGGCAGCGGCGCTGAAGGCGGAAGGGTTGAATTAATCCGAGCGTTCAGTATTGCCGGGTGGCGCTGCGCTTACCCGGCCTACAATATCCCTGCTCTTACAATTGTGTCGCGCTGAAATAATGTTCTGGTTTTGCGATACGATCCTGTGCTGCCACCACCTGCAGCTCATATTCCTGCATATTTTTCGTCGCAATCATAATTTCATAAACGGCTGCGGTCACATGCTCCAGCGCATCCCGCAGAGCCGCCCCCTGGAGCAGCTTCACCAGCAGCAGGCCGCTGGTCACATCACCGACACCTACCGGCTGACGCAGGCCGAAATCCACCAGCGGACGGCTGATGTGCCAGGCCTCGTCTTTCGTCACCAGCAGCATCTCAAAACGGTCCTGGCTGAGCCCTGCGCGCGCAAGATGCTTCACAAGGACGATCTCCGGCCCCTGAGCGATAAGTTCGCGTGAGGCGCTTACAGCCTCTTCTACGCTGTTCACCGGATGCTCGCAGAGTATCTCAAGCTCAATCAGGTTCGGGGCAATGATGTCGCTGGCCGGCAGCGCATGGCGGACGTGAAATTCAGCCACGCCTGGCGCCACAATGCAGCCCTTCTCGGGGTGGCCCATAACCGGGTCGCAAAAATATTTTGCTGCAGGATTCGCCGCTTTCACCTGGCGAACGATGCCGAGAATATGCTCACCCTGCTCTGCCGAGCCCAGGTAACCGCTCAGGACGGCATCACAGCGCTTAAGCTGATCGATATCGGCGATGCCCTGCACCACCTCGGTCAGATGAGAAGGCGGCATTACGCAGCCGGTCCATTTGCCGTATTGCGTGTGGTTAGAAAACTGTACTGTGTTGAGGGGCCAGACGTTGGCACCGAGGCGGCGCATCGGAAATTCCGCTGCGCTATTGCCAGCATGTCCAAAAACAACGTGGGACTGAATGGCGAGGATGTTCTTCATTTTTTTCTTACCAAACCCTGATAAAACAAAAGGGGCGTGGTCTCCCACGCCCCTGCATACTTTTATTTACTTCCAGCACACCAGACAGTAGTTTTTCTTGCCGCGACGCAGCAGCGTGTAGCGGCCGTACAGACGATCGCCGTCCACGAAGGTGTATTCAGGATCGGCCTGCTTCTCACCGTTAATGGTGATCGCGTTAGAGGCGATGGTTTTACGCGCCTGGCCGCGGGACGGCTGCAGCTCGGAGTCTACCAGCGCCTGCATCAGGTCTGCGCCTTTGTCCATTTCAACCATCGGCACGCCGTCCTGCGCCAGCTGCTCGAAGTCCGCTTCGCTTAAGTCGCTCAGCGTACCGTTGAACAGGCTCGCGGTAATGCGCTTCGCGGCTGCCAGACCGTCTTCACCGTGAACCAGCCTGGTCACTTCGTCCGCCAGCACGTACTGCGCGCGCGGAGCTTTACCGCTGTTTTTGTCTTCTTCTTCCAGCGCATTGATGGCTTCAATGTCCATGAAGGTGAAGAACTTCAGGAAGCGGTAAACGTCGGCATCCGCCGTGTTGATCCAGAACTGGTAGAACTTGTACGGGCTGGTTTTCTTCGGATCCAGCCATACTGCGCCACCTTCGGTTTTACCGAATTTGGTGCCGTCAGCTTTGGTGATCAGCGGTACGGTCAGGCCGAATACCTGATTCTGGTGCAGACGACGGGTTAAGTCGATACCGGAGGTAATGTTACCCCACTGGTCGGAACCGCCAATCTGCAGAGCGACGCCGTGCAGCTTGTTCAGGCAGGCAAAGTCATAACCCTGCAGCAGGTTGTAGGAGAACTCGGTAAAGGAGATGCCCTGATCGTCACGGTTCAGACGCTGCTTCACGGCTTCTTTGTTAATCATCTGGTTAACAGAGAAGTGCTTGCCGATATCACGCAGGAAGGTCAGCACGTTCATGCCGCCAAACCAGTCGTAGTTGTTCGCAGCAATCGCAGCGTTGTCGCCACAGTTGAAGTCGAGGAACGGTGCAACCTGTTTGCGGATCTTATCCACCCACTCCTGCACGGTGTCTTCGGTATTCAGTTTACGCTCAGCGGCTTTAAAGCTTGGGTCGCCAATCAGACCGGTCGCGCCGCCCACCAGTGCAACAGGCTTATGGCCCGCCATCTGGAAGCGTTTCAGGCATAACAAAGGAACAAGATGCCCCAAATGCAAGCTGTCAGCGGTGGGGTCGAAGCCGCAATAGAGCGCGATCGGGCCTTGCGCCAGTCGCTCTGCTAACGCTTCCTCGTCCGTCACCTGGGCCACGAGGCCCCGCTCTTGCAATTGTTTAATCAAGTTACTGCTTGCCATCCAATTCTCCATGTATAAACGACTGCACCTTTGCCGGTACACGACTTTTCGCCTGATGCGAAAGGAACATAGAATAAAGCGCTGGCGCACGTAGCGCTAGCGCTTAACACAACAAATTTCGGGGATTAGGGTGCCAGTCTGTCGATTTTCCAGCCGCCGTTATCGCGCTGGTATAAAAAGCGGTCGTGAAGGCGGTGTTCGCCTCCCTGCCAGAATTCCATCTGTTCAATGGGGATACGGAAGCCGCCCCAGAAGCTGGGTAGCGGAACCTCGCCCTGCTGGAACTTCTGTTTGAGCTCGAGGAATTTGCTTTCCAGCACGCCGCGGGCAGAAATGCGGCTGGACTGTTTTGAGACCCAGGCGCCAATCTGGCTGTCGCGCGGGCGGCTGTGGAAATACTTCACCACTTCCAGCGTAGAGAGACGTTCTGCTTTGCCGGTGACCATGACCTGACGCTCCAGCATGTGCCACGGGAACAGCAGGCTTATGCGCGGGTTGTTTTCAAGGTGGTGAGCTTTACGGCTGCCCAGGTTGGTGTAAAACACCAGCCCCTTTTCGTCATAGTGCTTAAGCAGCACGATGCGCTGATACGGCTGACCGTTTTCATCAACGGTTGCGACCACCATCGCGGTCGGGTCGGCAAGCTTCGCTTCGCAGGCCTGTTTCAGCCAGCGTTCAAAAAGCGCCAGCGGTTCGGCGGGAAGATCCTGGCGACGCAGGCCGCCTTTGGTGTATTCACGGCGCAGATGCGCAATTTGCTGCAGTTCGTCGTTATCTGACATGGCGTTAGCTGAAATAGACATTGGGTGGCGCTATTGTGCGCCGCCCCTGTGAAAATCTCAACGCTTCGGATTTTCGAGCTGGCAATTGTTCAGCACGGTGCGGTCGCGTTTATACACCGTAGCGCTGTCGCCTTTGGACCAGAAGACGTAGATCCCGTCCGTATAGCGCGCGCCAGAGGCGGACATCCCCTGCTTCAGGGTCAGCAGCTTGTTGTCATAAATAAAGCTGGCTTCCTGACGCGGATTATTCAGCTTCACCGTTAACGGCTTTTCATCACAGCGGTATTCGAGGGTATCGGTCTGCATGCGGTCAACCAGCTGGTTATAGACGCTACAGCCTGACAGTAACAAAGGGGCGGCAATAAGAAGGAGTTTTTTCATGTGCGTATTCCGAAGACTATCCTGGTCCCGGAGGGCGTTACTGCCCTCCTGTTTTCAGCACATCTTAACGGCTATGCGCGGCGCTGAATTTCAGTTAACTCTGATTATGACGTGGATTCGCCGGGAAAATCGCACCGAGTACGCTCGCTTCCCGCGCCCCGGTCACTGACGGTAAATTTCCTGGCAGCCCGGCAACGGTACGCCATGCCAGCCAGGCGAAGGCCAGCGCTTCCATATCATCGCCGCTAATTCCCGCTTCATCGGTGGTCGTCACCTCGGTGCCGGGTAACAAACCGGCGAGGCGTGCCATCACCAGCGGATTCCTGCTTCCGCCGCCGCACACCAGCAGGCGCTCGCAGCCGCCGCTGAGAAGAACCTGTTCCGATATTGAGACAGCCGTCAGTTCGGCAAGCGTTGTCTGCACATCCTGAGGGGCAATCGCCGGGAACTGCGCCAGCTGGCGCTCAAGCCAGCGGGCGTTAAAATATTCACGACCGGTGCTTTTCGGCGCAGGCTCAGCAAAATACGGATCGCTTAGCATGGACTGCAGAAGCGGGAGGATCACTTTCCCCTCGCTGGCCCACTGCGCATCTTTATCATAAGCCTTGCCACACTGACGCCAGATCCAGGCATCCATCAGCATGTTACCCGGCCCGGTATCATATCCGCGAACCGGCTGGCCGGGGATCAGCATCGACAGGTTAGCAATGCCGCCAATATTGAGCACCATCCGGCGTTCTACCGGGTGCGCAAGCAGCGCCTGATGAAATGCAGGCACCAGCGGCGCGCCCTGCCCGCCCAGCGCGATATCACGACGGCGGAAATCCCCCACCACGGTCACTCCCGTCTTCGCCACAATTTGGTTATTGTCACCAATTTGCATCGTATGAGGCGCCTCACCGGTGGGTTCATGCCAGACCGTCTGGCCATGGCAGCCAATGGCCACGATATCCTGCGGCTGCAGTTTTTCTTTGTGCATAAGCGCCAGCACGGCATCCGCAAACAGCGCACCCAGCCTTACATCCAGCTGCCCAAGCTGTGAAAGCGTGAGTTGCTGCCCCTGACAGATGTTCAAAATGTCCTCTTTCAATGAGACGGGGATGGGCCAGCTCAGGCTTGCCTGCTGCGCCACCATGTTTTCATCAATGGCGGCCAGAACGACATCAACACCGTCAAGACTGGTGCCTGACATCACACCGATATATCGACCCGATTTCATGCGCTTTCCTTACGTTGAGTGGGCTAACGACATCCACTCCACCATAAACGGCGATGCTTTGCTATCCGGGGATAATATTTTTTAACAATGTCAGACCAATGCCGCAGAGGCCGCTTCGTTTATGTCTCGTTAAGTCAAATTCAAGTACAATTTTCCTATTGTTAGTGCAAAGATATGAACTATGGTCCGTAATGCCATATAATTTAGCCATAACGGATGCTCGATTTGAGCGTTTTTGGTGAACAGGAGAGTCAAATGATTTTACGTGTACTGGGCGTTTCGCTGATTGGTTTAACCCTGGCTGGTTGTGTGAATGACAGTTCACTATCCGGCGACGTATATAGCGCATCTGAAGCTAAACAGGTTCAGAACGTGACTTACGGTACCATTGTTAATGCTCGTCCTGTTCAAATCCAGGGTGGCGACGAAAATAACGTGGTTGGCGCACTCGGCGGCGCCGTGCTGGGCGGCTTCCTGGGTAACACCGTAGGGGGTGGTACAGGTCGTTCTCTGGCAACAGCCGCAGGTGCAGTGGCCGGTGGTGTTGCGGGCCAGGGCGTACAGGGCGCAATGAACAAAACGCAGGGCGTTGAGCTGGAAATCCGTAAAGACGACGGTAACACCATCATGGTTGTGCAGAAACAGGGTAGCACCCGCTTCTCCGCAGGCCAGCGCGTGGTTCTGGCAAGCAATGGGCGCCAGGTTACCGTTTCCCCGCGTTAATCCCTTCCTGGATGTGGTCCATCGACCACATCCATTTACAAAAAGCATCATTTAAACAAATATAATTACACAATACATTCATTCAACTTATTATTATTCCCCCAGCATATTGTTCCTGCGCAAAGTATTTATCTCGCCCATTCTTTACACTGACCGCCATTCATTTTTCTCATTCTTTATAATTTTGTTAAAACTTATATGCTTGCGATCGGTTGTTATGTAAAAAATCGTTATATTGCGTTTAGCCTCGGCTGCGTTCTCATCATCGGGATATTACAGGGATTATTTTCAAAGCTTATTGAACTGGTTCCCTCGTTCTCGCCGCTGTTATTTCCTACGCTCACCATTTTTTTACTGGTATTTCATCTGCTAATTGCCTGCTTTATGGTAATGAAATATTGGTGTGACAGACGAAGACTGTATCTCATGGCGATTGCGTTTGCCTTTGCGGGATCGGCGTTCCTGATGGTGGGAACCTTGTCGTGTTTTCCCGCATGGCTGGATCACACTCGGCTCAACATCATCAATTATAATGATGCGATGATCTTTTATATGTTCCGCCACCTGCTAATGGCGGTACTGATCCTGGCGTCGGCATTGCTCTACACCCTGCGCCACACCGCGCTTTCGCGCCTGGCGCATATTGCTATTATCACCGGCACGTCTCTGTTTACCGCCTGCATCCTTGTGCTGGCCTGGGTATACTCCAGCCATTCGCCGCTGTTATCTGTCGACCTGGTAGATAATGAAACGCACCAGTTTATGATGCTCTGGAGCCAGGCGATTAATATCATACTGATCGTTCTGTGGGTGGTTACATTAGCCACTTTGATGGCGATTACCCGCGTACGTAATCTGTTTTGGGCTGGCGGTAATTTTTTATGCGTCTGCTATATCGTGACGCTGACAATGCTGGCGCTGGGTGTACAAGCGGAAGATTACGCCTGGTATCGTGCGCGCTTATTTGAAACCGTCGCTACCCTGCTCATTATTTTTATTCTGCTATACGACGTGTTTAATCTTTACCGTGAATCACATTTGAAATATCAGCAGTCCTATCAGAATTCGATTCGCGACCCGCTCACCCGGCTCTACAACCGCAGCTATTTTTATGACGCGTTAAACCAGGCTCTCCAGCATGCGAAAGAGACGCGTCCGGTCTCGGTTATTGTGAGCGATCTGGATCGCTTCAAGCGTATTAACGACTGCTACGGACATCTTCAGGGTGATAAGGTGCTGCAGTTCGTCTCTAATTTGCTGATGGACTCGGTGCGTCCGCAGGATATTGCGGCACGTATCGGCGGAGAGGAGTTTGTGCTGATGCTGAGCAATACCTCTTCTGACGCCGCGCTTCAGGTGGCAGAGCGCATAAGGCTCAAGCTGAGCAGCTTCGATAAAGCCAGCAGCGAGGGGCAGCTGCCGGAGCCGATTACGATCAGTATGGGCGTCTTTACCGCGGCCTCGTCGGAAATAACGGCCGAAATGTGCGTAGAAAGTGCGGATAAGGCCATGTACGAGGCAAAAGAGACCGGTCGTAACCGGGTAGTGGTTTTCCGCTAAAAAAAAGGCCTTGCATCAGCAAGGCCTTTTTAGATTATCAATCGCGTGACTGCAGTTCGTGGATATTTTGCTCAAGGCGAGCAATCAGTCCGATGAGCATTTCAAGCTCTTCAGGGCCGATCCCTGAAAGGATCTCGCCCCGCGTTTTGCTGATCACAGCTTCCATCTCGGTGATGATAGGCGCCGCTTTTTCAGTGAGTTTAATCCGCTTTGCGCGACGATCGCTGGCGCAGGTTTGCCGGGAGATCAGCCCCTTCTCCTCCAGCTGGTCGAGCGTACGCACCAACGAAGGCTGCTCGATACCGATCGCTTTTGCCAGTTGAATTTGCGACTGGTCGGGCGGGAGCTGATGAATGTTATGCAGCGTTACCCAATGCGTCTGTGTCAATTCCAGAGGTTTCAGGCGATGGTCAATCAGAGCACGCCAGACGCGTACTAACCTTGCCAGATCAGAACCTAATGGCGATTCCAATTTCATCTCCTTATAATTAGCTTGCTAAGTTATTATACTGATTTTAGAATAGTGTGCAGCATTTATATTGCCAAAACAAATGCAATACTGCATTCATCGAAGTTATAAGTATGAATTACACTGAGAACTGATGCGTCATCGCGTCTCGCCAGGCCATCGTGGCACTCTCTCCATTGCAAAGGATCACTGCTCGTGACGTTCTCCTTAAGCTCCGCGGGGTTACCCCTTCAGGACCTGATTGTTGGTGCATCAGTCTATTTCCCTCCTCTGTTTAAAGCTGTCCTGCTGGGCTTTTTGATCTGGCTGGTCGCGCATCGCCTGCTTCGCGACTGGATGTACTCCGGCGAAATCTGGCATCCCATGTTAATGGACCTCTCGCTGTTTGCACTTTCCGTGTGTCTTGGCCTTGCCGTGTTGATTGTGTGGTGAATATGTCTCTGAAAACGCTTAAATACTTTTCCACCCTTATCGTACTGGCCCTGGCGCTGATCGCTGGCTGGTGGCTGTGGAATTTTTACATGCAGTCGCCCTGGACGCGTGATGGCAAAATCCGCGCGGAACAGGTCAGTATTACCCCGCAGGTTTCCGGCAGTATCACGACGCTTCTTGTTAAGGATAACCAGTTCGTTAAAAAGGGTGATGTTTTATTCCACATCGACGAGACGCCCTACCACATCGCTATCCTCAACGCCCAGGCGCAGCTGGCGAAAGCCCAGTCTGATTTAGCCAAAGCCAACAACGAAGCGAACCGTCGCCGCCATCTCTCGCAGAATTACATTTCAGCCGAAGATTTAGACACGGCCAACATCAACGTGAAGGCTATGCAGGCCAGCGTGCATGTGGCTGAGGCCGCGCTTAAGCAGGCGCAGTGGGAGCTTACGCAGACGGTAGTCGCGGCGCCGGTGGACGGATGGGTAACCAATCTTTCTGCCCGCGTGGGCAACTACGCCACCACCGGGCAACCTGTTTTCGCCCTGGTCGACAGCCACTCCTTCTATGTTGTGGGGTATTTCGAAGAGACCAAACTCCGACATATTCAGGAAGGCGCGCCCGCAACCATTACCCTCTACAGCGGCTCGCAAAGGTTACAGGGTCACGTATCCAGCATTGGCCGCGCGATATACGATCAGAGCGTCGAGACGGATTCCGGGCTGGTGCCGGACATCAAGCCCAACGTGCCCTGGGTGCGCCTGGCTCAGCGCGTACCGGTCCGCGTAGAGTTCGACACCTTGCCGGACAATATCACGCTGGTGTCGGGCACCACCTGCACCGTCTCTATCGGGACGCGATAAATGAACCTGCAGGCTTTCTCCTGGCGCAACACGCCGTGGATTAAAGCGACGCGCCCGCAGTGGCGCTATGCGCTGCGTAACGGCATCGCGATGTGCCTTGCGCTCACGGTTGCCTATTATCTGAATCTGGACGAGCCCTACTGGGCAATGACGTCTGCGGCAGTGGTGAGCTTCCCCACCGTTGGGGGAGTGATCAGCAAAAGCCTGGGCCGCGTGGCAGGAAGCCTGCTGGGTGCCACCGCCGCGTTAATCATCGCCGGCCATACCCTGAACGACCCGTGGCTGTTTTTACTGAGCATGGCGGCGTGGCTGGGGTTTTGCACCTGGGCCTGCGCCCATTTTACCAACAACGTCGCTTACGCCTTTCAGCTGGCCGGGTATACCGCCGCTATCATCGCCTTTCCGGTCGTCAACGTGCTGGATACCACGGAGCTGTGGGATATTGCCCAGGCGCGCGTGTGCGAAGTGATTGTCGGTATCCTCAGCGGGGGCGTGATGATGATGATCCTCCCCAGCACCTCCGACGGCACCGCGCTGATCGCAGCGTTAAAAACCATGCATACCCGCCTGCTGGAACACGCGAGCCTGCTCTGGCAACCCGACATCAGCGACGACATCCGCGTGGCGCATGAAAAAGTGATTGGCCAGATCCTGACCATGAATTTGCTGCGCATTCAGGCCTTCTGGAGCCACTACCGTTTCCGTCGCCAGAACGCGCTGCTGAACTACCTGCTGCATCAGCAGCTGCGCATGACCAGCGCCATCTCCAGCCTGCGCCGGATGTTGCTTAACTGGCCGTCGCCGCCGGAAGATACCCGCGCCGTGATTGAAACGCTGCTCGCGGCGCTGGCAAAACCCGATGCCGATATGTACACCGTAGCGCGTATTATCGCCCCGCTGGCCCCAACGGATGAGTATGACTACCGGCACCGCGCATTCTGGCAGCGTCTGAACTATTTTTGCCGCTTATATTTGCGCAGCAGCCGGTGGATAAAAGCCGTCGAAAACGCCACGCCGATAACCGAGTTCACCGTACCCAGCAGCCCGGCGCTGGCGCGTCATACTGACTACATGGAAGCGCTGTGGAGCGGTTTTCGCACCTTCTCCGCCCTCATGCTGGTTGGCGCCTGGAGTATTACCACGCAGTGGGAGTCCGGCAGCGCCGCGTTAACCCTGGCCGCCATCAGCTGCGTTCTGTACTCCGTTGTTGCCTCCCCCTTTAACTCCCTGACGCTGCTGCTGCGCACGCTGGTGCTGCTTTCGCTGTTTAGCTTTGTCGTGAAGTTTGGGCTGATGGTGCAAGTCAGCGACCTATGGCAGTTCCTGCTGTTTCTCTTTCCCCTCTTAACCACCATGCAGCTGCTGAAGCTGCAGATGCCTAAGCTGGCCGGCCTGTGGGGGCAGCTCATCGTGTTTATGGGCTCGTTTATCTCGGTCACCAATCCGCCGGTGTATGATTACGCGGATTTTCTTAACGACAATCTGGCGAAGATCCTCGGCGTGGGGCTTGCGTGGCTGGCCTTCGCGGTGCTTCGCCCGGGTTCGGATGCCCGTAAAAGCCGCCGTCATATTCGCGAGCTGCGCCGAGGGTTTGTCGATCAGCTCAGCCGGAAGCCCCACCTGCGCGAGAGCGAATATGAATCGCTGGTGTATCACCATGTCAGCCAGCTGAATAACAGCCAGGACTCTCTTTCCCGCCGCTGGCTATTGCGCTGGGGCGTGGTGCTGCTGAACTGTTCACATGTCGTCTGGCAGCTGCGCGCGTGGGAGACGCGTTCTGACCCGCTTTCGCAGGTCCGCGATGTTTGCATTGCCCTGCTGCGGGATGTGATGAGCGAGCGCGGTGTTCAGCAGCGTCCGCTCAGCCTGACGCTCGCCGAGCTTCAGCGCATTTGCGATACACTCGCCCGGCATCATTTACCGGCAGCGCGGGATTTAGCCTCGATAATATGGCGGCTGCACTGCTCGCTATCACAGCTCGAGCAGGCCCCGCCGCCGGGAACGATTGGGGGTCAGATAACCCCGCAGGCGTAGCGTGCCCCGCCGCCGCCAAGCGGTTTGGGCCGATCGGACATGTTATCGCCGCCGACGTGGACCATCAGCGCTTTGCCTTTGACCTCATCCAGCTTTTTCAACCGTGGGGCGACAACCGGGTCCGTGGCTTTGCCGTCGTTGTTGACCACCAGCACCGGCAGGTCGCCAAGGTGACCCATGCCGTCAGGCCCTTCATGTTTACCTGAATGCTGCGGGTCGAGGTGGCCGCCTGCGGCCTCTGCCGCCGAGGCTTTACCCTCTTTCAGAGCGGGCTGACAGCTGCCTTTGGCATGCACATGGAATCCATGCTCGCCGGGAGGAAGGGCTTTGAGATTAGGCGCAAACTCCAGCCCCTTATCGGTTTCGGTGATTTTCACCGTTCCGATGGACTGGCCTACACCCTGTGAGGTGACGAGATTCAGTTCCACTTCGTCGCTGGCTGCCTGCGCCCCTGCGCAAACAACCAGCGTAACGACTGCCAGAGCAAAACGCTTCATATGACCTCCTCGGGTTATTTTTTGCCCCTTAAGTGTATACCAGGGGCAGAGATTTCACCGGAAAGGCCTCTTTTAGCGGATTAAGGTACGTCGTAGCCCAGCGCGGCTTTACGGATGCGGAACCACTGCTGGCGGGTCATCTGCAGCTCTTCCGCTGCCAGCGCGGAACGCACGCGCTCAATTTTACCGGAGCCAATAATCGGCAGCGGCTGGGATGGCAGGCGCAGGATCCACGCGTACACCACCTGTTCAATGCTCTCAGCGTTGAGCTCGCGGGAAATGGTTTCAAGCTCATCGCGTAACGGCTGGAACTCATCATCGTTAAACAGACGGCCACCGCCCAGGCACGACCATGCCATAGGACGAATGCGCAGCTGCTGGAGCTGATCGAGCGTGCCGTCCAGCAGCAGAGGCTGGTGAACCGGAGAGATTTCGACCTGATTTGTCGCCAGCGTAAACGGCAGGCGGGACTGGAGAAGCGCAAACTGCGCCGGAGTGAAGTTAGACACGCCGAAATGACGGACCTTGCCGCTCTGGTGGAGATTCAGGAACGCCTCCGCCACGTCGTCGGCGTTCATCAGCGGATCGGGACGGTGGATCAGCAGCAGGTCGATATAGTCCGTCGCCAGATTTACCAGCGATTGCTCAGCGCTTTTCACGATGTGCGCGCTGTCGGTGATGTAATGACCGAGAGCGTGTTCAGGTTTCGCGGTGGTCGCAATCCCGCACTTGGTCACGATCTCCATACGCTGACGAAGCGCCGGATTCAGCTTCAATGCTTCACCAAATGCGGCTTCGCACTGATAGCCGCCGTAGATATCAGCATGATCGACCGTGGTAATGCCTAAATCGAGATGCTCTTCAATAAAGCTCGCGAGCTGAAGGGGGGACATATTCCAGTCCATCAGACGCCAGTAGCCCATCACAAAACGGGAGAATTCCGGGCCCTGGGGGGCAAGGGTAATACGCTGAACCATAACAATTTCCTCGAGGAAGTAATGGTATCAGTATACGCAATTACCTCGCTAAAACAGTGAAGGTTGCTGCGGTTCTTCGGTTTCCCCCGCTTTGTTTGCGCGAATTTTACGCAGCAGACGCTGCCGGCAGAGGCGAATGACGTCCTGCTTTTGGGTATCGCTAAAGTTTTGCCAGTTAAATCGCTCGTCGCGGGTGCGCATACATCCTCGACAATATCCACGCTCATCCACCTGACAAATACCCCGGCACGGGCTCTGGATGGGGAAAAACTCCAGTTGCTCTGCCACACACACCTCCATACACCGTTGCTCACCTACAGTGAAGACGCTAAACGCCTTAGGTGCAAGGGCATTACCACAGTTTTGTGGCATTAAGGTTTCACTAATCTTCCGTACCTATACTTGCATCATCAATATAACGACTGGTTTGTAGACAATGTGGTTTGCTAAAAAGTTACAGTGTAACGATATTAAATTCACTCTGGGCTGCGCGCTCTTCTTCACCGTACTCAACGCGCTCTTTATTCAGCGCAGCTGGGCCATAATTGCGCCAGCGCAGCTGCATGACATCTTATTCGCCGCTTCCGTGCCGCTGGTGTTGTTCTGCGGCTGGGTCATTATCTTTAGCGTGCTCAATATCCCGTACCTTCGTAAACCACTGCTGATCCTGTTAACCATGGGATGCGCGGGAGCGACGTACTTTATGTATACCTACGGCGCGGTTATCGATCAGAACATGATCGTAAACGTGTTCGAAACGAACTCTCAGGAAGCTACCGCGCTGGTCACGCCGCAGATGCTCGTGTGGATTGCCGTAGCAGGCCTGCTCCCCTCCTTTGTGCTGGCCTTGACCCGCATTCGTACCGGTAAATGGTGGTATGCCCTGCTGATGCGTTTTGCCGCGATGCTCGGCGCGCTTCTGGTGATTATTTTAGTCGCCGCGGTGTTCTATAAGGATTACGCCTCGCTGTTTCGCAACAATAAAAGCATCGTCAAGATGGTTACCCCGGCGAACTACGTCAGCGCGGTGGTCAAATACAGTAAGATGCGCTGGTTTGCCGGCGACCAAACTCTGGTTCGCATTGGCGAAGATGCCCATAAAGGCCCCGTGATTACCGGGCAGCAAAAGAAGACCGTTCTGGTGCTGGTTGTCGGAGAAGCCTCGCGCGCGGCAAACTACTCGCTCAACGGGTATAACCGTGAAACAAACCCAGAACTGAAAAAACAGGATGTCATTAACTTCCCGCAGGCTTCTTCCTGTGGGACGGAAACCGCAGTGTCGGTTCCCTGCATGTTCTCCGGGATGCCGCGTAAAAAATACGATGCTGACCTGGCGCGTCATCAGGAGGGATTACTTGACGTGCTGGGCCACGCCGGCATCAACCTGCTGTGGCGCGACAACGACGGCGGCTGTAAAGGAGCCTGTGACCGCGTACCGCACACGGACATGACCCAGTGGAAACTGGATCAGTTCTGCAAAGACAAGTCCTGCATTGATGATGTGAATCTCTATCGTCTGGATAACGTACTGGACGGACTGAAGCAGGATACCGTGCTGGTTATCCACCTGATGGGCAGCCACGGTCCGGCCTACTACAACCGTTATCCCGGCGCGTTCCGCCAGTTCACGCCGACCTGTGATACCAACGAAATTCAGGATTGCGATCATCAGGCGCTGATTAACACCTATGACAACACCATCCTGTACACGGACAGCGTGGTCAGTAAAACGATCGACGCGCTGAAGGCTCGCCAGGCAAGCATGAATACGGCGCTGATCTACCTCTCAGATCACGGTGAATCGCTGGGTGAAAGCGGAATTTACCTTCACGGTACGCCGTATATGCTGGCACCAGAGCAGCAAACGCACATTCCGTTTATGGTCTGGCTGTCACAGGACTATGCGAAAAACTATGGCGTTAACGCGCAGTGTCTGCGCGACAGTGCGGCAAAAAATGCGGTTTCACAAGACAATCTGTTCTCCACGGTACTGGGCATGATGGATGTTAAATCAGGGGTTTATCAGCAGCAGATGGATATTTTAAACGCATGTCGTCACGAAACGCGCTTGCAATAGACCGAACGGTCTATTAGAGTGCGGCCATGAGCAGAAATACTGAACACGATACGCGCGAACATTTACTGGCGACCGGCGAGCGTCTTTGCATGCACCGCGGTTTCACCGGTATGGGGCTGAGCGAGTTACTCAAAACCGCCGAGGTGCCGAAGGGGTCGTTTTACCACTACTTCCGCTCCAAAGAGGCGTTTGGCGTGGCGATGCTGGAGCGGCACTATGCCAGCTACCATCAGCGCCTGGCCACCCACTTCGCCAGCGGTGAAGGTAACTATCGCGATCGCGTTCTGAATTACTATCAGGAAACGCTGACACAGTTCTGTCAGCAGGGCATCATCAGCGGTTGCCTGACGGTAAAGCTCTCTGCCGAAGTGTGCGATCTTTCCGAAGATATGCGCACGGCGATGGATAAAGGTGCCACCGGCGTGATCGCCCTTCTGGCGAAGGCGCTGGAGAAAGGCCGTGATGAAAAAACGCTGGCCTTCACCGGCGAACCGTTAACGCAGGCGCAGGTATTGTATGCCCTCTGGCTGGGCGCCAACCTGCAGGCCAAGATTTCTCGCAGTGCCGTGCCGCTCGAAAGCGCGCTGGCACATGTGAAAAGCAGTATTACAGCGCCTGGCGTGTAGCAGGCGTTTTTATTTACTTAATCACTAGTCGACTGGTCTACTCAGGAGTCTTTATGTCCGCTGAAAAGTTATTTACCCCACTGAAAGTGGGTGCCGTTACCGCACCAAACCGCGTGTTTATGGCTCCACTCACCCGTCTGCGCAGCATTGAACCGGGTGACATCCCTACCCCTCTGATGGGTGAATATTACCGTCAGCGCGCCAGCTCTGGTCTGATTATCTCTGAGGCCACGCAGATTTCCGCCCAGGCGAAAGGCTATGCGGGTGCGCCTGGCCTGCACAGCCCGGAACAGATCGCCGCGTGGAAGAAAATCACCGCTGGCGTGCACGCTGAAGATGGCCGCATTGCGGTGCAGCTGTGGCATACCGGCCGTATTTCTCACAGCAGCATTCAGCCTGGCGGCCAGGCGCCGGTCTCCGCCTCTGCCCTGAGCGCGAACACCCGCACCTCTCTGCGTGACGAGAACGGCCAGGCTATTCGCGTTGATACCTCCATGCCGCGCGCGCTGGAGCTGGACGAGATCCCGGGCATCGTCAACGATTTCCGTCAGGCCGTTGCCAACGCCCGTGAAGCCGGTTTTGACATGGTAGAGCTGCACTCTGCGCACGGTTACCTGCTGCACCAGTTCCTGTCACCGTCCTCCAACCATCGTACCGACCAGTACGGCGGCAGCGTTGAAAACCGCGCGCGTCTGGTGCTGGAAGTGGTGGATGCAGTATGTAAAGAGTGGAGCGCAGACCGTATTGGTATTCGCGTCTCTCCGATCGGTTCTTTCCAGAACGTCGACAACGGCCCGAACGAAGAAGCCGATGCTCTGTATCTGATCGAAGAGCTGGCGAAACGCGGTATCGCCTATCTGCACATGTCCGAGCCGGACTGGGCCGGCGGCCAGCCTTACACCGAATCCTTCCGTCAGAAAGTGCGCGAGCGCTTCCACGGCGCGATCATCGGCGCGGGCGCCTACACGCCGGAGAAAGCGGAAGATCTGATCGGTAAAGGCCTGATCGACGCGGTCGCCTTCGGTCGCGATTACATCGCTAACCCGGACCTCGTTGCGCGTCTGCAGAAGAAAGCCGAGCTGAACCCGCAGCGCCCTGAAAGCTTCTATGGCGGCGGCGCAGAAGGCTACACCGACTATCCTTCTCTGTAATCCCCCTTTGTGCATTGATAGCGGCGATACTTCGCCGCTATACTAAAACATCGTTTCTGTTCAAAAAGATCATCCATTCCATTGGTTAATGAGGAAATTATGCGCCTACTTCACACCATGCTGCGCGTTGGCGACCTGCAGCGTTCTGTCGATTTCTACACTAACGTTCTGGGTATGACGCTGCTGCGCACCAGCGAAAACCCGGAATATAAATATTCCCTGGCGTTCGTCGGTTACGGCCCGGAATCTGATGAAGCGGTCATTGAGCTGACCTATAACTGGGGCGTAGAAAGCTACGAGCTGGGAACCGCGTACGGCCATATCGCGCTGGAAGTGGATAACGCAGCTGAAGCCTGCGAACGTATCCGCAGCAACGGCGGTAACGTGACCCGCGAAGCTGGTCCGGTAAAAGGCGGCACCACGGTGATTGCCTTTGTTGAAGATCCCGACGGTTACAAAATCGAGCTGATCGAAGCCAAAGATGCCGGTCGCGGCCTGGGCAACTGATCCCGCAGGGCGCAATATGCGCCCGTAGTTTTACTTCCCCTCTCAAAATTTGCCATAATGCGCACTGCTTTTTTCCCCTTGTAAGAGACCCTGATGTCCGATAACGCTCAATTTACCGGTCTGTGCGACCGTTTTCGTGGTTTTTATCCCGTTGTTATTGATGTAGAAACAGCCGGATTTAACGCTAAAACCGATGCGCTGCTTGAGATTGCCGCCATCACGCTGAAGATGGACGAACAGGGCTGGCTTATCCCGGACACCACGCTGCATTTCCACGTTGAACCCTTTGAAGGCGCAAACCTGCAGCCAGAAGCCCTGGCGTTTAACGGCATCGATCCGAAGAACCCGCTGCGCGGCGCCGTCAGCGAATACGAGGCGCTTCACGCCATTTTCAAAATGGTGCGTAAGGGCATGAAAGAGAGCGACTGCAGCCGCGCCATTATGGTGGCCCACAACGCCACCTTCGATCACAGCTTCACGATGGCCGCAGCGGAGCGCGCATCGCTGAAACGTAACCCGTTCCATCCGTTTGTGACCTTCGACACCGCGGCGCTGAGTGGCCTGGCGCTGGGGCAAACGGTCTTATCCAAAGCCTGTATCACAGCGGGGATTGCCTTTGACGGCACGCAGGCGCATTCTGCGCTCTACGATACCGAGCGCACGGCAGAGCTGTTCTGTGAGATTGTTAATCGCTGGAAACGCCTGGGCGGCTGGCCGCTGCCGATGGGCGAGGACGCGGCGCCAGAACTGTAGGCCTGTTAATCCGGCCAAAAAAAAGCGACCTCATAAGGTCGCTTTTTCATATCCACAGAGAACTTACTCTGCGTCTGGCTCTTCAGTTTTGTATTTGGCAGCCGTCTCTTTGATCAGCTGCTGCAGTTCGCCACGCTGATACATTTCGATCAGGATGTCGCAACCGCCAACCAGTTCACCGTCGACCCACAGCTGTGGGAAGGTCGGCCAGTTCGCGTATTTTGGCAGCTCAGCGCGGATGTCCGGGTTTTGCAGGATATCAACGTAAGCAAAACGCTCACCACAGGCAGACAGCGCCTGAACCGCTTGCGCGGAGAAACCGCAGCTCGGCAGCTTCGGAGAACCTTTCATGTACAGGAGAATCGGGTTTTCAGCAATCTGGTGCTGGATTTTTTCAATTGTGGTGCTCATGTCTTGCTTCCTTTAACTTCTGTTACGGCATTCGTCTGACATTGTAGCGGTTCAGACAGATATCGGAAAATAACATTTTTGTCACGTCTATATATTCTAACGTTTGGCACCATAAGTTGCATTGTAAATATAGCTTAACCCTATTCCCTATAAGGTTTTGCTTAGGGAGTGAACAATTGTGCTACAGAATGATGAATTTTTTTGCACTTGCTAACGAAACACGTTTTTAGATTGAAAAATGCTATTAACTTCCAGGGTTTTTATAGATTAGAATCGACGGGCTTTGTAAATCATACGCGGGTATTATTGAAGACCTGCACTTATCAGGGGACTGCCCAGTGGCGCGGATAACTAAAATCTCGATCACGCTCTGTGCTTTACTGTTTACAACACTCTCATTCACGCCGGCGGCGAACGCCTCTGAACAGGCGCGGCATTCTGCCGTACAAAAAACGCATCTGGCGAAAACCACAGAACGTAAGAAAAAAACCACCAGCAAGACGGAAAAAAAGAAAACCACCTCAAAGACCAAACAGACCGCCTCCAGCAAAACAAAAACAAAATCTTCCCGCACCGCGCATTCTACCAAAACCAAAGCCTCCCAAACCGCCGCTAATCTCGTTACCGAAAAATGCACTGCGCGCAAAGGCCATAAAGCGAAATGCACGAAAGTCACGAAAATAGCGGAAGTGCATAAGGTTCGCGTACAGAAAGCGCAAAAAACGGCGATGAATAAGTTAATGGGGCAAATCGGCAAACCGTATCACTGGGGAGGCACCTCCCCGCGTACCGGTTTCGACTGCAGCGGGCTGGTCTATTACGCCTATAAAGACTTAGTCAAATTCCGCATTCCGCGTACCGCTAACGAAATGTATCACCTGCGCGATGCGGCGCCGGTTAATCGCGGCGAACTCGAGAACGGCGACCTGGTCTTCTTCCGCACGCAGGGCCGCGGTACGGCTGACCATGTCGGCGTCTACGTGGGCAACGGGAAGTTTATCCAGTCGCCGCGCAGCGGCCAGGATATCCAGATAACATCTCTCAGCGAAGATTACTGGGTGCGCCACTATGTCGGCGCGCGTCGGGTCATGACGCCGAAAACCATTCGTTAATCCCTGCCCTGCCGCACCCGCGGCAGGGTAAGTTCCTCTTTTGCATACCCTTTCAATTTGCTATTCTGTCCTTGCTGTCTGTAGGGTTATTGGCAGCGTAACTATAATAAGGAGAGAAGCAATGTCGTTCGAATTACCTGCACTACCGTATGCAAAAGACGCCCTGGCACCCCATATTTCTGCAGAAACCCTGGAGTACCATTACGGCAAACATCACCAGACCTACGTCACCAACCTGAATAATTTGATCAAAGGCACCGATTTTGAAGGCAAAACGCTGGAAGAGATCGTGCGCAGCTCAGACGGTGGCATCTTCAATAACGCCGCTCAGGTCTGGAACCACACCTTCTACTGGCACTGCCTGGCACCGAATGCAGGCGGAGAACCGATCGGTGAGCTAGCTGCCGCCATCAACGCGGCGTTTGGCAGCTTCGCTGATTTCAAAGCGAGATTTACTGACGCAGCAATCAAAAACTTCGGTTCCGGCTGGACATGGCTGGTCAAAGAGGAAGATGGCAAACTGGCTATCGTATCAACGTCTAACGCGGGTACGCCGCTGACCACTCGCGCAACGCCGCTGATGACCGTGGACGTGTGGGAACACGCCTACTACATCGACTACCGCAACGCGCGACCTAACTATCTGGAGCACTTCTGGGCGCTGGCTAACTGGGAGTTTGTGGCGAAGAACTTCGCCGCATAAGAGACACGCAGAAGGGTTCGCCCTTCTGCGTTTTTATTTATTCCGCTGTGCATACCGTTTCTGGCTGCTTACGACCTGACATCAGCACCAGCAGCAAACCGAGCGCGGCAATGATTGCCCCCATCACCGGCACAAAGCTGTATCCCAGACCAGCCGAAATTACCGCTCCGCCCGCTGCTGCGCCCAGCGCATTGCCAAGGTTGAATGCTCCGATGTTTACGGAAGACGAAAGCCCTGGCGCCTCGTGGGCCACGCGCATCACACGCATCTGCAGCGGTGGTACGACGGCAAAGGTAGCCGCCCCCCAAACAACCATCGCGATGGCCGCACCGAATTCGTTACGCGCCAGCCACGGAATGGCAATCATGATGACGATCAGCAGGGTTAAAAAGCCTTTCAGCGTTCCGCTCACCGAACGGTCGGCCAGCTTGCCGCCCAGATAGTTGCCGATGGAGAAGCCCACGCCAATGAGCACCAGCATCGCGGTAATAAAGATCGGCGTCGCGTGAGTAATATCGTGCAGCACCGGGGAAATATAGGTGTAGAGCGTAAACATCGCCCCTGCGCCGAGAACGGTGGTCAGCAGTGCGGAGAGCACCTGCGGGCGCACCAGCACCGACAGCTCTTTACGCACGTCAGGGCGTTCGCCTGCGCTGCCTTTTGGCAGGGAGAAGAACAGTGCCACCATCGCGACAATGCCCAGCGCCGCGGTCGCGAGGAAGGACATACGCCAGCCGATCGCTTCACCCAGCCAGGTTGCAGCAGGCACACCGCCAATGTTGGCGATGGTCAGCCCCATAAACATGGTGGCAACCGCGCTGGCCTGCTTGTGCTTCGGCACCACGCTTGCCGCAACCACCGAGCCCAGACCGAAGAAAGCGCCGTGGTTAAGGCTGGTCAGAATACGGGAGAGCATCAGCGTGGTGTAATCCGGAGCGAGGGCTGAAAGCACGTTGCCTAGCGTAAAAATAGCCATCAGGAAAATCAGGGCGTTGCGGCGCGCGCGGTGCGAGAGCAGCAGCGTCATCAACGGCGCGCCAACCATCACGCCAACCGCGTAGGCGCTAATCAGCATACCGGCAGCCGGAATAGAGACGTCCACGCCTTTGGCGATGACGGGTAAAAGCCCCATTGGGGAGAATTCAGTAGTGCCAATCCCAAAAGCGCCAATCGCCAGGGCCAGCAGAGGAAAATTGATTTTCATGGGTTAACTCCGGATGCCGTGTCATTTCTCGACACAGAACAAAGAAGCCAAAAGCATGACATCAATCACAAAAAATGAGAAGTTAACATTTTGGCAAAAGATTTTTGCCGGAGGAGTAACAATCGGGGAAAATCGGAGGGAAAATACTCTCCCCCCGTTTGAATCAGTGCAGAACAGCCGTCAGACCCGCGGCAACAATCAGAGCCAGCACGATGATGGTGGTGGTCAGCGAAAACTTAAGATCGGTATTCATCAATTATTCTCCTTTTAATCACCCTACGAAAAGTGAGCTTGCTCATTTTTACACAGTTTACGTCAAAAATCTTCCTGGATTTAAACTGATATCCACTTTTGCTCTTCCCCTTTTCATCAAGATAGGACAAAATTCCACGCTAAATTTATTAGCGTACCGGCCATTGACCCCCTCCTGACGTCCTGTGTCGTTTTCCCGGCGTGTCGCAACTCAAGATTGCGTGATAAGGGTGAGAGAAGGCAAACGTTTACCTTCAAGTTTTTCAGGAGTTTAGGATATGGTCTGGAGTGACATTTCATGGCAACAATAAAAGACGTAGCAAAACGCGCAAACGTTTCCACTACAACCGTATCACACGTTATTAACAAAACCCGCTTTGTTGCAGAAGAGACGCGCAATGCGGTCTGGGCCGCGATCAAAGAGCTGCACTACTCACCGAGTGCGGTTGCGCGAAGCCTGAAAGTTAATCACACCAAGTCGATTGGCCTGCTGGCCACCAGCAGCGAAGCGGCCTATTTTGCCGAGATCATCGAAGCCGTCGAGAAAAACTGCTTCCAGAAGGGTTACACCCTGATTCTGGGCAACGCCTGGAACAGCCAGGAAAAGCAGCGCGCCTACCTGTCGATGATGGCGCAAAAGCGCGTCGACGGCCTGCTGGTCATGTGCTCTGAATACCCGGAGTCGGTTCTCTCTATGCTGGAAGAGTACCGTCACATCCCGATGGTGGTGATGGACTGGGGCGAAGCGCGGGCCGACTTTACCGATTCCGTCATTGATAACGCCTTTGAAGGCGGCTATATGGCGGGCCGGTATCTGATAGAGCGCGGTCACCGCGAGATAGGCGTCATTCCCGGCCCGCTGGAGCGCAACACCGGCGCTGGCCGTCTGGCCGGCTTTATGAAGGCGATGGAAGAAGCGCTGATCAACGTGCCGGAAAACTGGATTGTTCAGGGTGACTTTGAACCGGAATCCGGCTACCGCGCTATGCAGCAGATCGTCTCCCAACAGCACCGCCCTACCGCGGTATTCTGCGGCGGCGACATCATGGCGATGGGCGCACTCTGTGCGGCGGACGAACTGGGTCTGCGCGTGCCGCAGGACATCTCCGTTATCGGGTATGACAACGTGCGCAACGCGCGCTACTTCACCCCGGCGCTGACCACCATTCACCAGCCGAAGGACTCCCTGGGTGAAACGGCGTTTAATATGCTGATGGACAGGATCGTCAGCAAGCGCGAAGAGTCTCAGTCCATTGAAGTCCACCCGCGCCTCATCGAGCGCCGTTCCGTCGCGGACGGTCCTTTCCGCGACTACCGTCGTTAATGGCTTTACGGGGCCAGTTTATCTGGCTCCCGTAACCACTCCCTGTTCAACGTTTCACTGTCACCCAGGTAGTCCAGAAGCCAGGCCATGGCCGGCGAAACGTCATTTTGCTGCCAGGTCAGACAGCAGGCCGCATCCGGGAACGGATTTTCCAGCGTCAGGGCAACCCACTCTCCGGCGTCAATGCGCGGTCGCGCAAAGTGAACCGGCACCATCGCGACGCATAGCCCCGCAGAAAGGCACGTAGCCGAGGATTCCCAGTCAGGCGCCACGACGCGGCGCTGGTTGTCCAGCAGCCAGGTAATGCGCTTGGGCAGCGAACGCGACGTATCTTCCAGCACCAGCGACGGCCAGTTGCGCAACGTGTCGTCGCTGAGCGGCCCTTCCATGGCCGCCAGCGGGTGATCGCTTGCGACAACGCATTTCCAGCTCAGCATGCCCATATCGCGAAACGCGTAACGTCCGCCCACGGGGATCGCCTGCGTCGCGCCGATGGCCATCTCCGCCCTGCCGTCTGCCAGCGCGTCCCAGACGCCGTTGAACACCTCCTGGGAGACGCGCAGCTCAACGTCTGAGAAATGGCGATAGAAATCAACAATCATTTGCCGGGTGCGCTCAGGCTTAACAATGTTATCTACAGCGATGGAGAGATGCCCTCGCCAGCCGTTAGCGATCTGCTGACACTGCTCGCGGGTGATCTGCATTTTTTTGATAACAGACCGCCCTTCTTTCAAAAACCAGGCCCCGGCAGGCGTTAACTCGACGTCGCGATGACGCCGTTCAAAGAGCGGAACCGCCAGCCACTCCTCCAGCTGACGCACGGTGTAGCTGATGGCCGACGGGACGCGGTGCAGCTCCTGCGCGGCGCCGGTAAAACTGCCGTTACGCGCAACGGCGTCCACAACTTCAAGAGAATAATCTGACCACATTTTCTGCCTGCAAAAAATTTGAATGCACTTACCAAATATTAGCGTTTCACAAGCCGCTTTGCACTCCCTACACTCTCGGCCAACGTACACCTGCCTCCTCAGGAGAATAAAATAATGCAACCCAGGAAAGGATTTTTAGTCTGGCTCGGCGGCCTAAGCGTGCTGGGCTTTTTAGCGACCGATATGTATCTGCCCGCGTTCGCCGCAATGCAGGAAGATTTGCAAACCCCTGCCGCCGCCATCAGCGCCAGCCTGAGCCTGTTCCTCGCGGGCTTCGCCATCGCGCAGCTGCTCTGGGGACCGCTCTCTGACCGCTTTGGTCGTAAACCGGTGCTCCTCCTCGGTCTGGCTATTTTTGCCGTCGGCTGTCTGGGCATGCTGTGGGTTCGGGATGCCACCTGGCTGCTGGTGTTGCGCTTCATTCAGGCTGTCGGCGTCTGTGCCGCCGCCGTGACCTGGCAGGCGCTGGTGACCGATTACTATCCGGCCTCCCGCACAAACCGTATTTTCGCCACCATTATGCCGCTGGTCGGCCTTTCACCCGCCCTTGCTCCGCTGCTGGGCAGCTGGATCCTCGCGCATTTCGACTGGCAGGCGATCTTCGCGACGCTGTTCGCTATCACCCTTGTGCTGATGCTGCCTGCGTTCTTTCTTAAGCCTGCGCATAAAAAAGCGGCGCATCCTGACGCGAAGCCGATCACCTTTACGTCCTTACTGCAGGCCAAAGCCTATCGCGGTAACGTGCTGATCTACGCCGCGTGCTCTGCGAGCTTCTTCGCCTGGCTGACCGGTTCACCGTTCATCCTGCACGATATGGGCTACAGCCCTGCGGCTATCGGCCTGAGCTACGTCCCGCAGACCATCGCGTTTCTGGTGGGCGGCTACGGCTGCCGTGCGGCGCTGCAAAAATGGGAAGGCCAGCAGATGCTGCCATGGCTGCTGGTGCTGTACGCGCTCAGCGTGATCGGGACCTGGGCGGTTGGGTTTATTCCAGGGGCCGGTCTGGTAGAAATTTTGATTCCATTCTGCGTGATGGCGATTGCTAACGGTGCGATTTACCCTATCGTGGTCGCTCAGGCGCTACGTCCGTTCCCGCAGGCGACCGGCCGCGCTGCGGCGCTGCAGAATACCCTGCAGCTTGGCCTGTGCTTCCTGGCAAGCCTCGTGGTCTCTGCGCTGATTGCCACCCCGCTGCTGACCACCACCAGCGTGATGCTGGTTACCGTTGCGCTGGCGGCCATCGGCTATTGCATGCAGTCTTCCGCGCAGCGCGAGGAGAATGACCGCGCGCGGGCAGAAGCGTCACACGCATAGTCGCGCCGGAAATTATGTTACATTCCAGTGATTAGGTTGCTAAGAATTTTCTATTGAATCACCAAATTTTGAGGCCTATACTGAATTTGGTTCGATTAAATACGATAAATATTAAGTGTTAACGGGAGCCGGAGTGCTCCCGTTTTACCATGGAAGGCTTTTCGGCAAGGGTTATCTCCCTTCCTCTGTTCTACGTCGGATATTAGCCTCGCGGACATTTACCGTGAGATTTCTCACAAACCCTAAATAGCGTCTACGCTGTTTGAAGGTTCTGATCACAGCAAGGTGATGGGGAAGCTATGAGTTCATCGTGTATAGAAGAAGTTAGCGTTCCGGACGATAACTGGTCCCGGATCGTCAATGAGCTGTTAGGTCGTGCAGGCATCACTATCAATGGATCTTCGCCTTCAGATCCCCAGATTAAACATCCTGACTTTTTTAAACGTGTGTTGCAGGAGGGATCGTTAGGCCTGGGCGAAAGCTATATGGACGGCTGGTGGGAGTGCGAACGGCTGGATATGTTCTTCACTAGCGTCCTGCGCGCCGGTCTGGAAAAGCAGCTCCCGCGTCATTTCAAAGATACCCTGCGTATCGCCTCTGCCCGCTTATTCAACCTGCAAAGCAAAAAACGGGCATGGATCGTGGGTAAAGAGCACTACGACCTGGGAAACGATCTGTTCAGCCGCATGCTTGACCCGCTGATGCAATATTCCTGCGCTTACTGGAAAGAGGCTTCTACGCTTGAAGAAGCGCAGCAGGCCAAGCTGCGTCTGATTTGCGAAAAACTGCAGCTACAGCCCGGCATGCGCGTGCTGGATATCGGATGCGGCTGGGGCGGGCTGGCCTATTTTATGGCGAAGCATTACGGCGTAAGCGTGGTGGGCGTGACGATTTCGGCTGAACAGCGAAAAATGGCGCAGGAACGCTGCCAGGATCTGGACGTTGATATTCGCCTTCAGGATTATCGCGATCTGAACGAGCAGTTCGACCGCATTGTTTCCGTTGGGATGTTCGAGCACGTCGGGCCGAAAAATTATGCAACCTACTTCACCGTCGCGGATCGCAATTTAAAACCTGACGGCATTTTCTTATTGCACACCATCGGCTCTAAGCTGACCGACAATAACGTCGATCCGTGGATCAATAAATACATCTTCCCGAACGGCTGTTTGCCATCCGTACGCCAGATTGCCAACGCCAGCGAACCGCACTTTATTGTTGAGGACTGGCACAACTTCGGCGCGGACTACGACACCACGCTGATGGCCTGGCATGCACGTTTTCTGGAGGCATGGCCCGAGATTGCGGACAACTATTCCGAACGGTTCAAACGGATGTTCAGCTATTACCTGAATGCCTGCGCGGGTGCTTTCCGCGCGCGTGATATTCAGCTGTGGCAGGTGGTCTTTAGCCGCGGTATTGAACACGGCCTGCGGGTCCCCCGCTAAAAAATAACCCCGGATAGCCGGGGTTATTTTTTATTGTTCTTCGGCAGCGTTAATTATTGCGGCCTCTTTTGCCGCCAGCACGCGTTCTACCGTATCCACAACCGCCTGAGTTTGCGGGTCGATTTCAATATTTACGCGATTCCCCAGCTTTTTCGCACCCAGCGTCGTGCGCTGCAGCGTCTCGGGAATTAAATGCACGCAGAAACGCGTTGGTGTGACCTCGCCAACCGTCAGGCTTATTCCATCAATGCCAATGAATCCTTTATAAAGGATGTATTTCATTAATGCCGGATCCTGAACTTTAAACCAGATTTGACGGTTATTTTCGGAGGTCACGATTTTCGCCACCTCGGCAGTGGTCATGATATGGCCCGACATCAGATGGCCGCCAATTTCGTCGCTAAACTTCGCCGCGCGCTCAACGTTGACGGTATCGCCCACGGCCAGCTCGCCGAGGTTGGTGATACGCAGGGTCTCTTTCATTAAATCAAAGCTAATCTGGTTACCGTTAATCTCGGTTACCGTCAGGCAGCAGCCGTTATGCGCAATTGAAGCGCCAGTTTCAATGCCGTCGAGCATATATTCCGGCAGCTCAACCACGTGAGTACGGAAATTGGGTTTTTCATCAATAGACACCACTTTGGCGGTGCCCTGCACAATGCCAGTAAACATGCTTACAACTCCTGTTTTTTCCGGACGGTGGTGACACCGTTTAATCTCACCACAATAACAGTTGGAAAAACAGGTTGCCAGCGGCGCGCATTTTCTGGCGATTTTTTCACTAGATAATTAGATAAACCCCGCTACAATAGCTGGCTATCCCCCTGCATTTTCTTCTTGCTGCCCGTTTCGGCGGCTTTTTTAGTCTCTCATATAACAACAATACAAAAGGTGTTCACGTGCAGAAGTACATAATTGAAGCGCGTCAGTTATTGGCACTGGCAATACCGGTGATCATCGCGCAAGTGGCCCAGACCGCAATGGGATTTGTGGATACGGTAATGGCGGGTGGCTACAGCGCCACCGATATGGCTGCCGTTGCAATAGGCACCTCGATCTGGCTGCCGGCCATTCTTTTTGGTCATGGCCTGCTGCTGGCACTCACGCCGGTAATTGCTCAGCTAAACGGTTCGGGACGACGCGAGCGTATTGCTCATCAGGTTCGCCAGGGCTTCTGGCTGGCTGGCTTTGTATCCGTGCTGATTATGGTCGTGCTCTGGAACGCCGGGCATATCATCCGCGCCATGCATAACATCGACCCGGCTTTAGCCGATAAAGCCGTAGGCTACCTGCGCGCGCTGCTCTGGGGCGCACCGGGCTATCTCTTTTTCCAGGTTGCCCGTAACCAGTGTGAAGGTCTGGCAAAAACCAAACCGGGAATGGTGATGGGCTTTATCGGCCTGCTGGTGAATATTCCGGTGAACTACATCTTCATTTACGGCCACTTTGGCATGCCGGAGCTGGGCGGCGTGGGCTGCGGCGTCGCAACGGCGGCGGTGTACTGGGTGATGTTCTTTAGCATGATCACCTTCGTGAAGCGTGCCCGCTCCATGCGCGATATTCGTAATGAAAACAGGTTCAGCACCCCGGACTGGAGCATCATGAAACGTCTGGTGCAGCTAGGATTGCCGATTGCGCTGGCGCTGTTCTTCGAAGTGACGCTGTTTGCGGTTGTCGCTCTGCTGGTCTCCCCGCTGGGCATTATTGACGTCGCGGGCCACCAGATTGCGCTGAACTTCAGCTCGCTGATGTTCGTGCTGCCGATGTCGCTGGCGGCGGCGGTCACCATTCGCGTCGGCTTCCGCCTGGGGCAAGGATCGACGCTGGATGCTCAAACCGCGGCGCGTACCGGGCTGGGCGTCGGCGTTTGCATGGCCGCCTGTACGGCGCTATTTACCGTTGCGCTGCGTGAACAAATCGCCCTGCTGTATAACGATAACCCTGAGGTGGTGATCCTGGCATCACACCTGATGCTGCTCGCTGCGGTATACCAGATCTCAGACTCCATTCAGGTGATCGGCAGCGGCGTGCTGCGCGGTTATAAAGATACGCGCTCGATCTTCTTTATTACGTTTATTGCCTACTGGGTGCTGGGCCTGCCGACCGGCTACGTGCTGGCGCTCACCGACCTCGTGGTTGACCGTATGGGACCTGCCGGCTTCTGGATGGGCTTTATCATCGGTCTGACCTCTGCGGCCATCATGATGATGCTGCGAATGCGCTTCCTGCAGCGTCAGCCGTCAACGGTCATTTTGCAGCGCGCCTCACGTTAACCCGGCAGTAGCCGCCGGCTGGCGGCTACTTTCTCTTCACTTTGCGCGGTAATGAAGCAATCGCGTGAAATCAGAGAGAAAAATGCATTTTCCCTCTTGCCTCATTGAGGCTGTGCCGCTAATATTCGTCCCCGTTGTCACCGACAACACGTTGCGTTCATAGCTCAGTTGGTTAGAGCACCACCTTGACATGGTGGGGGTCGTTGGTTCGAGTCCAATTGAACGCACCATTCTGCGTCCGTAGCTCAGTTGGTTAGAGCACCACCTTGACATGGTGGGGGTCGGTGGTTCGAGTCCACTCGGACGCACCATTTCAGTCCTGAAATGGTGCAAATCCTCTCTCAGTATCCTGAATAATCTCAATATCCTGATTTCTTATCGCTTCACCTGCTACGCTTTTCTCATGGGAAAAATAACGCAGGAAGACTGTCGATGAAGAAGATCGCGATTATCGGCTCCGGCCCTACAGGGATTTACACCTTTTATTCTCTTCTTAAAAACAAAACCCCTCTCGCCGTCTCTGTATTTGAACAGGCAGAAGACGCCGGCGTGGGCATGCCCTACAGCGATGACGATAACTCTCGTCTGATGCTGGCCAACATTGCCAGCATTGAAATCCCCCCTATTTTTATGACCTACCTCGACTGGCTGAAAGGCCAGAGCGACGCCCATCTGGCGCGCTTTAAGGTGGATAAGGCCAGCCTGCATGAACGGCAGTTTTTGCCGAGGCTGCTGCTGGGCGAATATTTCCGCGACAGCTTTCTGAGGGTTGTCAACGAAGCCAGAAAACGGGGGTTTGACGTCAACGTCCACGAATCCGCGGAAGTCACCGATATCGACGCCGCCGAAAACGGCGTAACGCTTTCGGTTAACGGTCATAAGCACCCTGAAAGATTTGATCTTGCCGTTGTCGCCACCGGTCACGTCTGGCCGGATGCAGAAGAGGCAACGCGCACCTACTTCCCGAGCCCCTGGTCCGGGCTGATGGACGCGCGTATTCCTGCCTGCCAGGTTGGGATCATGGGGACATCATTAAGCGGGCTTGACGCCGCCATGGCGGTAGTTATGCAGCATGGGGACTTTGTTGACGGCAGGTTCATCCTGGATAAAGGCAGCGAGGCATTACGCATAATGCTGATGTCCCGAACGGGCATTCTGCCGGAAGCCGATTTTTACTGCCCGATACCTTACGAACCGCTTTCGGTCCTGACAGAATCTGTGGTGGAAAGCGAAATAGCCAAAGGCGCCGACGGCCTGCTCGACAGGGTCTTTGCGCTCATGGTTAACGAGCTAACGCTCGCCGACCCGGCGTGGTGCAAGTCTGTATCGCTGCACACCCTGGATGCGGACAGCATCCGCGACGCGTGGTTTGAGGAGCGTAAGCAGCGCGGTCCGTTTACGTGGGCTGAAGAGAACCTGAAGGAGGTCGAGCGGAACAAACGTGAACGCCGCACGGTGGCCTGGCGCTATACCGTGCTGCGGCTCCATGAGGTGGTTGCCGAAATTGTCCCTGCCCTCAATGAACGCGACAGAGAGCGATTCAAAGCGGGGCTGGAGCGCGTCTTCATCGATAACTATGCCGCCATTCCGCCGCAGTCTATCCGCAGGTTACTGGCGCTGCGCGAGGCGGGCATCATTAGCGTGGCGGCGCTCGGCGATGACTATGGTCTGGATATTGGCAGCGATCGAACCGTCATCACCACCAAAGACAAGACCTACCGCTTCGACGTTTTTATCGACGCGCGCGGGCAAAAACCGCTTACGACAAAAGATCTGCCCTTCCCCACGCTGCGCAACCAGCTGATGGCTACAGGCGATGAGCTACCGGAGCTGGGAGAGGATTACACGCTGAAGGCACCGGACGCCCTTCGCGGACGCATTGCGTTTGGGGCGATACCCTGGCTGATGCACGATCAACCTTTTGTGCAGGGGCTGGAGGAGTGTGCCGTGAGGGGGGAAGCGATGGCCAAAGCGGCGGAGATACCCGCCTCCCGATCGCGCAGAAAACTGCCTTACGTGGAGAATTAACAGGGCTTCCCTGCCCGGGCTGTCTGATTATTCGAAGTAAACGTCCGGATTTTCAGACAGTGAAACGAAGGTTTTGGTCTCTTTATCCAGCGCGCGGATATCGCCGCTTTCAATGTCATACACCCAGCCGTGCAGGCGGATGGCGTTGTTGCGCAGACCCACCGCAACCGACGGATGCGTTTTGATGTTGCTCAGCTGCGCAAACACGTTCTCCTGCACCATCGCGTTGACTTTGTCGAGTGGCTGGTCCCACGTTTTGTTCTCGACCACGGCTTTTGCCGCATCGGAGTAGCGCAGCCAGTGGGAAACCGCCGGCATTGGCTCGAGGTTGGCGTTGTCGGCAATCGCCTTCATAGCGCCGCAGTTGGAGTGGCCGCAGATGACAATGTCGGTTACACCCAGCGCGACCACGGCGTACTCAATTGTCGCCGAGACGCCGCCGGGCTCAGGCCCGAACGGTGGCACGATGTTGCCAGCATTACGAATGACAAAGAGCTGTCCCGGCTCTTGCTGAGTCACCAGCTCTGGCACCAGACGGCTGTCGGAGCAGGAGATGAACAACGCTTTGGGATTCTGGCTGGACGCTAAACTGCGGAAGAGCTCTTTACGTTGCGGGAAAATCTCTTTTTGAAAGCTGAGAAAACCTTCAATGATATGTTGCATAGCAATTTCTCTTTTATCTGTTTTAGTTTAGGCATGATCGCGATCACGCTCCTGAAGTTTACCCACCGTACTTTACTTCAGACAAGCAATATATTTCTGGCCCGACCGCTGCACGATCTCGTCAGCCTTCGCGAGGATGTTCTGCCCTTCGAATGCACCGTAGAGCCGTTGATAGCTTCTGCTCCGCAGGAGTCCGACGATCTTTTCAACCGTGGCGGCAGGCAGCGGAAGCATATTAGGATAGCTCCACATAAACGAGACGGCATCCCTTCCGGGAGTGACCTGCAGGATATCCCCTGCCAGCAATACCCCCTCGCCTTCCTGCCAGTGCAGCACCGTGCCGCCCGCAAAGTGTCCTCCAGCGCGGAGCAGCGTGACCGAGGGCATAATCTCCAGCGCGTCGCCCTCCCAGAAGCGAATTGCCGGGCTGTCGCGCATTACCCACTCCCGGTCGCTGGCATGCAGGTAAACTGGCGCGTCGAACGTCTCCGCCCAGTCCTGCATGGTGGTGTAGTAATGCGGGTGCGAAATCGCAATGGCGCTAATGCCGCCGAGCGCCGCGATCAGCGTTTTGGTTGCCGCATCAAGATTAGCGATGCAGTCCCACAAGATATTGCCCTGCGCGGTTCGCAGAAGAATGGCCCGCTGATTGATGGCAAAGGACGGAACGGTTTTGAGGCCGATGAGCTGCGGCTCCAGCTGCTGCCATTTGTTGGTGTGCGCGGCGGTCAACGCGTCGAAATCGACCCACGCCTGCCCCGTGGCGGGAACGTACTGACGCTCATCCTCGCAGACTGGACATCGCTCGGGTTGAGGAACGTAAGAGGTTCCACAGGTTTTACAGAGTGTAATCATGCGCATTTCTCAGCCATAAAGCTCTGAGTATGGCAGGGATTATCCTTATGTGCTGCGAGGTACATTACCGGCTTTTTTTGACTTATACTGTGCCTGTATCAAAAACCGAATAACGCAGGTGAAACATGGAAATCGATCTCGATAACCTGGTCTTTAACGGGCTGGATGAAGCAGAAGAACGCAACGCGGAACGTCTGGACGACGCGGATAAAAAAGCGCAGGCGATTATCGCCGATGACGACTGCGGCGACGCCTGCAAGATCTGATGAGAAAGCACCGGACGTCCCGGTGCTTTTTTTTGTGCCTTACTTTTTCAAGCCGTCAATCGCCGCCTGCGCGCAGGCTTCATCAAGATGACCGCCCGGCGCCCCGCCGATGCCAATCGCCCCGATCACCTCATCACCCTCTTTCACCGGCAGGCCACCCGCAAGCAGCAGGAAGCCAGGGACGTCACGCATATTCTGCGCGCCCGCGTTGCTCTGCGCGGCTTCCATCACCTTGCCGGAGGCATTCTTTGTGCTGAGCGCCGTCCAGGCCTTCATTTCGCTGGCCTTTACCGTGTGCGGACCAGCGTTGTCGGTGCGCTGGACTGCCTTCACCACGCCAGCGCGGTCAACAACCGTTACCGTTACCTGATAACTTTTCGCCACGCACGCCTGAACGGCGGCGTTCGCCAGCGCATTGGCCTGCGTCAGGGAGAGATTTTTCTGGCTCAGGCTTTCTGCCTGTGCCGTCATCGTGACGCTACCCGCGACAAGCGCCGCCATCATCATTACTTTTTTCATCGCACATCCTCGAATGTTGGGAGACACCTCGAGGTTACTGACTCAGGCGACGAAGCGTAATTCGGTTGATTACGCACGCCACCTGGTAGTTATACGGATTGCAATTTATCGTATTCGCGGATCGCCTGAACCAGACTACTGACCCCTAATTTGGCAAACGCTGCGGCACGGTGCGCTTCTACCGTACGCGGCGAGAGAGAAAGACGTGCCGCCGCTTCCTTGTTGCTGCAGCCTTCCATCAGCACGGACAGCACTTCATGCTCCCGCGCGGTAAGCTGTGCGAAACGCGCGCTTATTCGCGCCGTCTCCTGCCAGGCGGTAAACCGTCGCTGGCTCTCCTCGAACGCCAAACCTACCGTTTCAATGAGCTTATCGGCGTCCAGCGGCTTGGTGAAAAACTCAAACACGCCGTTACGAAATGCGCGGCGACAGGCGTCGACGGTGCCGTGTCCGGTCATAATCATGACGGGTAACAATGGCCACGGCCATTCCCCCTCCTCCAGCCACGCCAGCCCGCCTTTACCCGGCATACGCATGTCCAGCAGCAAACAGCCCACAAGCGCGCTGTTTGCGCTATTTTCCGCCGTAAAGGCATCAACGCTTTCGAACGTTTTTACCGCCCAGCCCATACCCGACAGTAAAAATGCCATCGACTCTCTGATGGATTCATCATCATCGATCAGCCAGATTGTCTTATCCATGTCCTGACTCCAGCTGCAGCACGATCGTCGCGCCACCTTCAGGTGAATTGCCCAGCGAGAGGGTTCCATTCATGCGGGTCATCAGTGACTCCGTTAACGTCATACCAAGGCCTATGCCCTCTTTTCGACCGCTGTAAAAGGGCATAAAGGCATTCTGCAATGCCTCCGGGCTAAAGCCGGGGCCGCCGTCAGTGACGGTAATCTTAATGCCATCGGTGCTTTTCTGGCTTTCAATGCGCACCCAGCCCTGGCCGTTCGCCTGCTGGGCCTGAATCGCATTTCTGAGCAGATTATGCAGCACCTGCTCAAGCCAGAGCCGATCGGCTATCACGCTCGTCGCCCCATGCGCGAAGGCATGCGTCACCGCGACACGTTCAGCCCTGCGCTCATGCTCCAGTAAATTCACAACCTGCTGCCAGCACTGCGTCAGGTCAGTTTCACGGAGGGTGACTTTCTCCTGCACGACATGTTCGCGAAAGCGCGTTAAGAGGGCGCTAATACGCTGCGTTTGTACCAGCGCGGCCGCCAGCGCCTGCGACACGGCCTGCGGGTTGTCCCGCGTCTGCTGGCGCTGGGCACCCTGGATCCAGGTCTGCACGGCGGTTAGCGGCTGGTTAATTTCGTGTACGATCCCGGCGGTGATCTCGCCCAGCGTATTCAGCCTGGCATGCTGGTAATAAAGCGCCCGCTGTTCAGCCTCTTTGCGCGCCTTGCGCTGCCAGAGCGCCATACTCGTTACCGCAATGACGGCACCCCATCCCAGGAACAGCGCGGGATAGATTGGCCAGTAAACGCCGAACCACGCGGGTTCTGCATCTGCAATCAGCGTGAAGGGTTGAGTATGTTGCGGAAAAGTACGCTGCCAGCGCCAGAAGGCATCTGAGCTGCTCTGGGCATTACCCTCGCGAGCATAGCGGACCTCAAGACGGGTAAAGCGGGGGTGCGCCGTGAGTAATGGTGCAAGATCGACCAGCACGCGGATCTGCCGCCAGGGGTTGTAAAGCCAGTACTGATTTTCGCGGGCGGGTTCGACCCGAGCGGCGTCACGCGCACGTCCAGCGGTCTTTTCCAGCGCGAGAAGATGGGGGAATTTTGTCCGCAAGGCGGCAATGTCTTCATCGCCACTCAGGAGAGGGAGAACGGACTCATTTTGCGTGAGAACGGCGCCGATCTCTGAAAACAGCGCCGAGAACGCCCGATCCCGTTCCCAGAACTGCCGGCGAATTTGCTCGGTATAGAGCAGCACGCTGCTGATGAGGCAGACGACAGCCCAGACGACAAGCGCGCGCGTAATAAGCGTGTGTTTCATTCCGTTAGCTGATTAGTGTTCACATCCCGTCGACATTAACAGTTAACCGCTATCAGAACAAAAAAACGCACAGCTCATTCCAGTACAGCTTGCGCGTAAGGCGCAGCTCAGCGTGACGTTTTATCATGGAACCACTCCGGGTCGATGTTGGCCACGTCCACGCCGTAGAGGCTGGCGACAGGCAGTATTGACTCAAGAACACGTTGCGCGCTGTTCTCCGCATTGACCTGCCGGGTCGCAAAAAACCGCCGTAACGTGCTTATCCACTTTTTCATTGTCTCTACCCCTCTTCGCTTAACCTGCTCTCAGTTAAACACCGAAATTTGCTGTTGAGGAAATACCAATATCGACTGTCGATGTGCAGGATCCGCAAATAGCGCTGTCTTTCATTTACCTGTTAGTAACACCTTGTTCACTAATGCTTTTTTGCATATAGCAAAGAACGATTTCGTATTTGGCGATAGCCTTTGCTTATGGGAGCGTAACAGGACAAAACAAAAACGACGGGAAGACGTATTACTATGGCAGCAGATAAAAAATCGTATCATAAGCTAACGCTGGCGCTGGGTTTACTGGCAGCTGGCGGGATGCTTTCAACACAGGCTCAGGCCGATCGGCTGGCGGATATTAAGGCCGCTGGCGTGGTAAAAGTCGCCACCTTTGACGCCAACCCACCGTTTGGCTCCATTGACGCAAAGACCCATGACATCGTGGGATATGACGTCGATTTTGCCAACGCGCTGGCAAAAGCGCTGGGCGTGAAGCTGGAGCTGGTTGCCACTAATCCGGCCAACCGCATTCCCCTGCTCCAGTCCGGTAAAGCGGATTTGATTGTGGCGGATATCACCATCACGCCGGAACGTGCGCAGGTGATTGATTTCTCCACGCCCTACTTCGTGACCGGGCAACAGTTCCTGGTTCCCGCCAAATCACCCGATAAGCTGGATGAATACAGCCGGGCGCGTATTGGTGCGGTGAAAGGGACGACGGGCGAGCAGGCGCTGCACCAGCGTTTCCCGCAGTCTCGCGTGCTTTCCTATGACGATATTCCGCTGGCGCTGACGGCGCTGCGTAACGGCAACGTCCAGGCGATCACTCAGGACAGCACGATCCTGGCAGGCCTGCTGGCGCAGGCGCCGGATAAAGCAAACTTCAAAATCCTGCCCGACCTGCTGAGCAAAGAAGAAATTGGCGTCGGCGTGACAAAAGGTGAAACGGCGCTGCTGAAGGCGGTGAACGATGAGCTGGTTAATCTTGAAAAAAACGGCCAGGCCGCCAAAATCTACGACGTCTGGTTTGGACCTCAGACCGCCACTCCCCAACCTCGCGCCTTTAAAATAGAAGCTCAGTAATATGCTCTCAGGTCTGTTTTCACACTCCGCGGCCGGTGCCGCGGATTTTTCACATCTGGAACACGCCAGCGTCGAGTTTCGGGATGTCGTCAAACGCTACGGGGATCATCAGGTCTTAAAAGGCATCAATCTCAGCATTGCGCCTGGCGAAGTCGTTGCCATTCTTGGCCCCTCGGGTTCCGGTAAATCCACCTTAATCCGCCTGATCAACCAGCTTGAAGCCCTCAACGGCGGCGAAATTCTCATCGACAGCAAACCCACGGGGCATCTTTCCGGCGCCGCGCTGCGCCAGCTGCGCAGCCGCGTGGGGTTTGTGTTCCAGCAATTTAATCTCTACGCCCATCTCACCGCCAGCCAGAACATTACCCTGGCCCTGGAGCATGTTCACGGCTGGAAGCCGCTCCCCGCGCAGGAACGCGCGCTGGCGCTGCTTGAAAAAGTGGGCATGCTGGAAAAAGCGCATCAGTTTCCCGCTCAGCTTTCCGGCGGTCAGCAGCAGCGCGTAGCGATTGCCCGCGCGCTGGCCTCGTCGCCGCAGATCATTCTCTTCGACGAACCCACCTCTGCGCTGGATCCCGAGATGATTGGCGAAGTGCTGTTTGTGATGAAAGCCCTTGCCCACAGCGGGATCACCATGATTGTGGTGACGCATGAGATGCAGTTTGCCCGCGAAATCGCCGACAGGATTGTATTTATTGACGGTGGGCAGATCCTTGAGACCGCCCGACCGGCGCAGTTTTTCACGCAGCCCGCTCACCCGCGCGCCAGGCGCTTCCTGCAAAAGGTCCTCGACCCGCTTCATCAGGAGCAGCTGTAATGCCCGCGCTCGACTGGCAGGGGGTGCTGACCGGGCAGCCTCTGCAATGGATCGTCTCCGGTTTCCTCACCACGCTGTGGGTTACCCTCGCGGGCGTGGTGCTCGCCACACTGCTGGCGTTGCTCTTTCTGCTCCTTCGCCTCTCCGGCTGGCGGTTCGGGAATGCCGTCGTCAACGGCTGGGTCTCATTGTTTCGCAATACCCCGCTGCTGGTGCAGCTGCTGTTCTGGTATTTCGCGGCCTGGAACTGGCTTCCTCGCGCCGTCCGCGATGTGGTGAATGCGGACCATACCTGGTCGATTCTGCCTGGCGACGTCTGGTGGTTCACGCCCGAGTTTTTATGCTCCGCCTGGGGATTAGGGGTGTTCACGTCGGCCTTTCTGATCGAGGAGGTGGCGTCGGGGCTACGTTCCGTTCCTGCCGGACAGCGGGAAGCGGCGCTGGCGCAGGGGTTTTCAGCGTGGCGGCTGTTTCGCCACATCCTTCTGCCGCAGGGGCTGGCGAATGCCTGGCAGCCCGTCGTGGGGCAATACCTCAACCTGATGAAACTCTCCTCGCTCGCCAGCGGCATTGGCTTTGCTGAACTCACCTATCAGGTGCGGCAGGTCGAAAGCTACAACGCCCATGCGCTGGAGGCGTTTACCGTGGGAACGGCCCTGTACCTGCTTACCGGCGTGGTCATGGGTACGGTGCTGGTCCGCCTCGGCCCAGGCGCAGGGAGTAAAATATGATAGCCGGACTGAACGTTATTACTGAAAACCTGGATTATCTGCTGTGGGGGCGCATGGCGTCCGGTGAGCCCGGCGGCGTGTTGCTTTCACTGCTGATGGCGGCGGGTGCGGCGGCGCTGGCCCTGCCCGGCGGCATCGCCCTGGCGTGCCTGGCGTGGCGCTATACGGGGCTGGTGCGCAAGGTGCTATTCCTCTGGGCGGAGGTGATTCGCGGTATCCCGTTAATCTTTGTGATCTTCTGGATGTGGTATCTGCTGCCGCTCATTACCGGAGGTGACCTTCCGGGCGCCCTCACCGTCACGCTGGCGCTGGCCTGGTTTACGGCTGCCTCGGTAATGCATTCGGTGCTGGCAGGACTGAGCGCATTACCCCGCGGGCAGTACGAAGCCGCGTTGACGCAGGGCTTCAGCACCTGGCAAACCCTGTGGCGCGTGCTGCTGGTGCAGGTGATGCGGAATATTCTGCCCTCTCTGGTGGGGATTTTTATCAGCCTGATGAAGGATACGTCGCTGGCCTTTATTGTGAACGTGCCGGAACTGACGACGGTAGCGGGACAGGTGAACAACCGGGTGCAAATCTACCCGGCGGCCATTTTTATCTTTACGGGCGTGGTCTACTACCTGCTCTGCTGCTCGCTGGAGCAGCTGGCGAAACGCTGGCGGTTCAACCAGCCAGCGCCTTGACCACCTTCTCCATCGCCTGAGTCGTTAACTCGCTGCGCGTAACGCGCTGGTTCGCCAGCGCGGTACGCAGCACGCCGGCAATGACAATATGCTTTGGCTCCTGCCCTAAATCACGCATCTCAAGAACAACCTTGCCGACCACCCGGCACATCTCCTGGTACAGCGCTTCGTCTTTGGTCACATTGCCCATTGCCTTCACTCCATTGCCCTAAAGCACTCAGCTTAAATGATTCATCGGCCGGATACAAAAAAGAAGCCCGGTGAGAGACTCACCGGGCTTCGTCTGTAAAATCAACTAATTAGTTGTTTACGGGGATCACCGCGCCTTTATATTTGGTGCGGATCCAGTCCTGGATCTCTTTGGAGTGCAGCACGTCCACCAGCGCAACGATATCTTTCTTCTTCTCGTCACCGCGGTGCACGGTAATGATGTTGGCGTACGGGTTATTTTCGCCGCTTTCTACCGCAATCGGATCGTGAACCGGGTCCAGACCTGCATCAATCGCGTAGTTGGCGTTAATCACCACAGCGGCACCCTCGTCGTTGTTATACATCTGCGGCAGCAGGGAGGCTTCAACGTTAGGCGTAAACTGCAGCTTTTTCGGGTTCTCAACGATATCGCTGATGCGCGCGGTCACTTTGTCGATGCCCGGCTTCAGCTTGATGACGCCCTCTTTTTCGAAGATGGAGAGAATACGGCCCTCTTCGGAAACGGCATCACGCATGATGATTTTGCCGCCCTCCGGCAGATCCTTCAGCGATTTGTATTTTTTTGAGTAGATACCAATCGGCTCGATGTGGATCGCGCCTGCGCTGACGAAATCGTAGTCCTTATCGCCCGCATGATCTTTCAGCACGCTGTTCAGGTAAGGAATGTGCTGGAAGTAGTTGGCGTCAATGTCGCGCCCGGCCAGCGCGGTGTTTGGCAGAATGTAGTCCTGGAACGGTTTGATCTCCAGGTCGATACCCTGCTTCGCCAGAATCGGCTTCGCCTGCTCCAGAATTTCGGCGTGCGGCGTGTTGGACGCGCCCACGGTCAGGGTGTCAGCCCAGGAAGCGAAGCTCAGGGCGCTCAGGGTTGCGGCGGCGATCAGTGTCAGTGTCTTTTTCATGATGTGGTTCCTGTGTGTATTTATTAGCGTTTATCTAACAGTGAAGTAATGACATCGCCGCAGAACTGGATAATGAAAACGATGATCAGAATGGTCACCGTTGCCACCAGCGTGACGTCACCATGGTTGCGCTGGAATCCTTCCAGATAAGCCAGATTTCCCAAACCGCCGGCACCAATCACCCCCGCCATTGCGCTGTAGCTCACCAGCGCAATCAGCGTCACCGTAATACCTGAAACCAGTGCAGGTGATGATTCCGGCAGTAAAACCCGAAACACTAACGTGCTCAGTCGTGCGCCCATCGAGCGCGTTGCTTCAATAACCCCTTTGTCGACTTCACGCAGGGCAATCTCAACCAGGCGGGCGTAGAACGGTGCCGCGCCGACGATCAGGGCCGGCAGCGCCGCGTTTGCCCCGAGGATGGTCCCCACGATGGTTTTCGTGAACGGGATCAGCAGGACGATCAGGATGATGAACGGGATAGAGCGGAACACGTTCACCACGATCGAAATCACGCTGTAGACCGTTCGGTTGTGGAACAGGCCGCCGCGCGCGGTCAGAAACAGCGCCAGGCCGAGCACAATCCCGAGAACGAACGTCGCGACGCCCGAGAGTGCGGTCATGTACAGCGTCTCAAGCGTGGCCGCCCAGAGCTGATCCCACTTCAGGTGCGGAAAGAGATTTTCAGCCATGTTTAATCACCTCGCCTTCAATATCGCTGTGCTGCAGGTCGGCGAGGATATTGTTCAGTTGTTCATCAGATGCCACGACGTGCACCCAGAGCTGCCCGAAAACGCCGTGGGCGGTTTGGGTCATTTTTCCGTGCAGGATGTTAAACGGCAGGCCGTAGCGCAGCGTTAACTCCCCGACAATCGGCTTATGCGTGCTGTGACCGGTAAAGGTCAGCTTGATTACCGTACCTTCCAGCTCGGTTGCCAGCTCGGTATTAAAGGTTTCGTCTTCAGCATACTGGCTGACCTGACGAACAAACTGCCGGGTGATCGGCTGCTGCGGATGGGTAAAAACGCTCAGCACGTCACCCTCTTCCACCACTTTGCCGTTTTCCATCACCGCCACGCGGTCGCAGATTTTGCGCACCACGTGCATCTCGTGGGTGATAAGCACAATGGTCAGTTTGAAACGACGGTTAATGTCCAGCAGCAGATCGAGGATCTGATCGGTGGTCTGCGGGTCAAGCGCGGACGTCGCTTCGTCACAAAGCAGCACGTCCGGGTTATTCGCCAGCGCGCGCGCAATCCCCACACGCTGTTTTTGCCCGCCGCTCAGCTGCGACGGATACGCATTTTCGCGCCCTTTCAGGCCTACCAGCTCCACCAGCTCGGCGACGCGGGCCTGAATTTTTGCTTTTGGCACGCCCGCAATCTGCATCGAAAAGGCGATGTTTTCGTTCACGGTGCGCGACCACAGCAGGTTGAAGTGCTGGAAGACCATGCTGATCTTCAGCCGCGCCTGGCGCAGCGCTTCGCCCTTTGCGGCGGAAATATCCTGGCCGTTGATGGTGACGCTGCCAGCGGTTGGTTTTTCAAGTCCATTAAGCAGGCGGATAAGGGTACTTTTCCCCGCGCCGCTGTAGCCAATAATGCCGTAAATCTGCCCTTGCTCTACCGTCAAACTGACGTTATCAACGGCGGTGAGCGCCACTTTTCCGTTGTCAAAAATCTTCGAAATATTGCTGAGTACTATCATTCTTATGCGTGATCCGTGCCGCACATAGCGGTTTAGCAGTATGGATGTCCAAACGATAGTAAACAGCAGTTATCAACTTTTAAATGACCAAAAAGGCATTTCTTATAACCACGCGAAATAAGCAGCGGTTTGACTAGGCGCAAGGCAAATAGACTATTTTCATCAATGATTATCTGCCAGATGCATAACTCTACCGAGCGCACCTGTAAAAATGGCTATTTTTGCAGCATTTTATGCCTGTATAGCCATCCTCACATCCAGACCACTTTACGTCTTGCTGTCCTGACTGCCGAAAACAACGTTAATATTCCTTTCCGTTCTAAAACCCAGTGAAAGGTTCTTTATTGAGAAAATTTCATGGTCCTATCATCCGGTCATTACCTCCTCACAGGACATGACCATGACGATTTACCACTCTGTCACCGAACTGATTGGCCAGACGCCGCTTATTCAGCTGCACAAGCTGGAAACCGGTCCCTGCTCGCTATTTCTGAAGCTGGAGAACCAAAATCCCGGCGGCTCGATTAAAGACCGCGTTGCGCTGTCGATGATTAACGAAGCCGAGCGTAGCGGTCTGCTGCAGCCCGGTGGAACGATTATCGAGGCGACCGCGGGCAACACGGGCTTAGGCCTGGCGCTGATCGCCGCCCAGAAAGGCTACTCTCTGGTCCTCGTGGTGCCGGACAAAATGAGCCGCGAGAAGATTTTCCACCTGCGTGCGCTTGGTGCCCAGGTGGTGCTGACGCGCTCGGACGTGAACAAAGGCCACCCGGCCTATTACCAGGATTACGCCCAGCGTCTGGCAAACGAACTGCCCGGCGCGTTCTACATCGACCAGTTCAATAACGTCGCCAACCCGCTGGCGCACCGGACGACGACGGCGCCGGAGCTCTACGAGCAACTCGGCGGCAATATTGACGCCATTGTGGTCGGCGTCGGTTCAGGCGGCACGCTGGGCGGCCTGCAGGCGTGGTTTGCCGAGCACTCTCCGCATACCGAGTTCGTGCTTGCCGATCCGGCTGGCTCCGTGCTGGCCGATCAGGTTGAAACCGGACGCTACCAGGATGCCGGCTCCTGGCTGGTCGAGGGGATTGGCGAAGACTTTATCCCACCGCTGGCCCATATCGAGGGGGTGAATCGCGCCTGGCGCATCACCGACCGCGAAGCCTTCACCACCGCGCGTGAGCTGCTGAAAACGGAAGGCATTCTGGCGGGTTCGTCCAGCGGCACCCTGCTGGCGGCGGCGCTGAAATACTGCCAGGCGCAAACCACGCCGAAACGCGTTGTCACCTTCGCCTGCGACAGCGGGAATAAGTATCTCTCAAAGATGTTTAACGACGACTGGATGCGTCAGCAGGGGCTGATCTCACGCCCTCAGGCGGGCGATCTTTCGGACTATATCGCCCTGCGCCACGATGAGGGCGCGACCGTTACCGCCGCTCCGGATGACACCCTCTCTACCGTGCTGGCGCGAATGCGCCTGTATGACATCTCGCAGCTGCCGGTGCTGGACGACGGCAAGGTCGTCGGCATTGTCGACGAATGGGATCTGCTGCGCCACATCGGCGGCGACGGCGATCGCTTCGCGCTTCCGGTGACGGCCGCCATGACGCGGCAGGTGGAATTCCTCGATAAACACGCGCCGGAAAGCGCCCTGCACGCCATTTTTGACCGGGGTCTGGTGGCGGTCATTAACGACAACGACCGTTTTCTCGGTCTGATCACGCGCAGCGACGTTCTGACCGCCTGGCGCAACCGTCTACAGCAATAATGAAATAAAGGAATAAAGGATGAAAAACCTGGCAACCCTCAGCGTTCACAGCGGCGATTTCAACGACCAGCACGGTGCCGTCATGCCGCCTATCTACGCCACCTCAACGTTTGCGCAACCCTCGCCCGGCGAACACACCGGGTATGAATATTCCCGCAGCGGCAACCCGACCCGCCACGCGCTGGAAACCGCAATAGCAGAACTGGAGGGGGGCACGCGCGGCTACGCCTTTGCCTCTGGCCTGGCCGCCATTTCTACCGTGCTTGAACTGCTGGACAAAGACAGCCACATCGTCGCCATTGATGACGTTTACGGCGGGACGTATCGCCTGATTGAAAACGTGCGCAAACGCAGCTCCGGGCTGCAGGTCAGCTGGGTGAAGCCCGACGATTTAGCCGGGCTGGAGGCCGCCATTCGACCGGATACGCGCATGGTCTGGGTAGAAACGCCAACCAACCCGCTGCTGAAACTGGCCGATCTCGCGGCCATTGCGGCTGTTGCCCGCCGCCATAACGTCATCAGCGTAGCGGATAACACCTTCGCCTCTCCGGTGATTCATCGTCCGCTTGAGTCCGGGTTTGATATTGTGGTGCACTCCGCCACGAAATACCTCAACGGCCATTCGGACGTGGTCGCCGGGCTGGCTATTGTTGGAGACAATAAGGACCTGGCAGACAAGCTGGGTTACCTGCAGAACGCCGTCGGCGGCGTACTGGATCCGTTCAGCAGCTTCCTGACCCTGCGCGGTATTCGTACCCTTGCGCTGCGCGTCGAAAAGCACAGCACCAATGCCCTGGCGATTGCGCAATGGCTTGAGCAGCAACCGCAGGTGGAGAAGGTCTTCTATCCCGGGCTGGAGTCACACCCGCAGTATTCACTCGCCCGCACGCAGATGGCCCTGCCGGGCGGCATGATTTCAGTCGTGGTAAAAGGCGATGCGCAACGTGCGGCAGAGGTGATTCGCAAACTGACGCTGTTTACGCTTGCCGAGAGTCTGGGCGGCGTTGAGAGCCTGGTCAGCCAGCCCTACAGCATGACCCATGCCTCTATTCCGCTCGAACAACGTCTGGCCAACGGCATTGTGCCTCAGCTCATCCGTCTGTCAGTAGGTATCGAAGATGTAAAAGATTTAATCGCCGACCTGAATCAGGCGCTGAAAAACTAAGCAAAATGCGGCAGGTCATTGGCCTGCCGCCATAAGATGTCATTATGCCTTAACGCATTGATAACAATCTTATGTGAAACTGCACAGATTCTTTTTGAAACACCGTTTCCATTTTCCTTTTATCTGAAAATCAGCGTATAATGCGCGCCTAATCCCTGGGTGAATGGTTTCAGCGCTTGGAATACAAAAAACAACGTACAACTTCTTCTCTCCTTCGTTGGGCTGACTCTCAGGCACACTTTCTTCTGCACGCTCAATTGATGTCTCCTATCCTTAGTGCGTGTCATATACTCTTTTGCAACACAGGTTTGACTCTGCGGCGGTGCGCCCCCGGAGCGAGATTTCCATATCCTTCCCAACTTAAAGACTAAGACTGTCATGAAAAAGACGAAAATTGTTTGTACTATCGGCCCGAAAACCGAATCTGAAGAGATGCTGACCAAAATGCTGGACGCTGGCATGAACGTGATGCGTCTGAACTTCTCCCACGGTGACTATGCTGAGCACGGTCAACGTATCCAGAACTTGCGCAACGTGATGAGCAAGACCGGTAAGAAAGCAGCGATCCTGCTGGACACCAAAGGTCCTGAAATCCGTACCATCAAACTGGAAGGCGGCAACGACGTTTCCCTGAAAGCGGGCCAGACCTTCACCTTCACCACTGACAAATCCGTTGTCGGTAACAACGAAATCGTTGCGGTGACCTATGAAGGTTTCACCAGCGATCTGTCCGTGGGCAACACCGTACTGGTTGACGATGGTCTGATCGGTATGGAAGTGACCGCTATCGAAGGCAAAAACGTTGTTTGTAAAGTGCTGAACAACGGCGACCTGGGCGAAAACAAAGGCGTTAACCTGCCGGGCGTTTCCATCGCGCTGCCAGCGCTGGCTGAAAAAGACAAACAAGACCTGATCTTCGGCTGCGAGCAAGGCGTTGACTTCGTTGCAGCGTCCTTTATCCGTAAACGTTCTGACGTGGTTGAAATCCGTGAGCACCTGAAAGCGCACGGCGGCGAGAAGATCCAGATCATCTCCAAAATCGAAAACCAGGAAGGCCTGAACAACTTCGACGAAATTCTCGAAGCGTCTGACGGCATCATGGTTGCTCGTGGTGACCTGGGCGTTGAAATCCCGGTTGAAGAAGTGATCTTCGCGCAGAAGATGATGATCGAGAAGTGCGTTCGCGCGCGTAAAGTGGTTATCACCGCAACGCAGATGCTGGACTCCATGATCAAAAACCCACGCCCTACTCGCGCAGAAGCGGGTGACGTGGCGAACGCCATCCTCGACGGTACCGATGCGGTCATGCTGTCTGGTGAATCCGCGAAAGGTAAATACCCGCTGGAAGCCGTTTCTATCATGGCAACCATCTGTGAGCGTACTGACCGCGTGATGACCAGCCGTCTTGACTACAACAACGACAGCCGCAAACTGCGCATCACCGAAGCGGTGTGCCGTGGTGCTGTAGAAACGGCTGAGAAACTGGAAGCGCCGCTGATCGTGGTTGCCACCCAGGGCGGTAAATCTGCACGCGCTATCCGTAAGTACTTCCCGGATGCAACGATTCTGGCGCTGACCACCAACGAAACCACTGCCCGCCAGCTGGTGCTGAGCAAAGGCGTGGTTCCACACCTGGTGAAAGAGATCGCCTCTACCGATGATTTCTACCGTCTGGGTAAAGAAGTGGCGCTGCAGCTCGTTGAGCGCGGCCTGGCACAGAAAGGTGACGTTGTGGTGATGGTTTCCGGTGCGCTGGTACCAGCCGGAACAACCAACACTGCATCTGTTCACGTGCTGTAATAATTCCCCAACGAATTATTTCTGTTAAAAAGCGTCCTTCGGGACGCTTTTTTTATTCCCGGCATTAGCCACATTTATACAAAAAGCAAATCGGGTTTCTCTATTTAATCGCGATTTATCTAAGATGAATCCGATGAAAAATGCCTTTTTTTACATAGCTTTTTCGACAAATATGCCGAATTCGTTGCTTCTTTGAGCGAACGATCAAAAATAGGCGTATTCCCATCAAAAAAATATTCTCAACCTAAAAAACTTTGTGTAATACTTGTAACGCTACATGGAGATTAACTCAATCTAGAGGGTATTAATAATGAATCGTACTAAACTGGTACTGGGCGCGGTAATCCTGGGTTCTACTCTGCTGGCAGGTTGCTCCAGCAACGCTAAAATCGATCAGCTGTCTTCTGACGTTCAGACTCTGAACGCTAAAGTTGACCAGCTGAGCAACGACGTGAACGCAATCCGTTCCGACGTTCAGGCTGCTAAAGACGACGCAGCTCGCGCTAACCAGCGTCTGGACAACCAGGCTACTAAATACCGTAAGTAATAGTACCTGTTAATAAAATGGCGCACATTGTGCGCCATTTTTTTTGCCTTTCTCAAACCGCTACTGCGTCACCTTCTCACCGCTATCTTCGGCAACCGCCACCGACACCCGGCTGTTCTGCACCGACAAGACTGCGCCATCCGCTGACGCCCCCCGATCTGCTGATACCGCAATTGGGATCCCCGCACGACGCGACAAGGCTTTATCAATGAGCGCTTTATCACTCCCCGCCTGCGAGACAAACGTCGCAAAGTCAGCAGAATGCGTAATTGGCGATATCTGCGGGTTTTCGCCTTCCACCTGCGCCAAAGGACGGTGGACCTCAATATAACGCTTACCGTCCGGCTCGACGGCGAATTTTACGGGCTCATTAATAATTTGCACCCGCGTGCCGACGCGCGCCTGTTCAAACAGCGCCTTAATATCGGGCGCGTTCATGCGCATACAGCCGGAACTGACCCTCAGGCCCACGCTGTCCGGCGCGCTGGTGCCGTGAATGAGATATTCCCCATTACCAATGCCTAAACGCAGCGCATAGCGTCCTAGCGGGTTATTTGGCCCTGCGGGTACTACCGGAGGCAATTTGATGCCCTGCTCCAGCGAGCGTGCTCTGATGCCCGCTGTGGGCGTCCACGTTGGATTTGGGATTTTCTGGCTCACCCGCGTGGTGCTGACCGGCGTTTCAAGCCCAAGCTGCCCAATGCCGAGCGGGAAGACCTGGACAATATTTTCTCCCGGCGGGAAATAGTAAAGCCGAAGCTCGGCCAGGTTGACCACAATACCTTCACGCGGCGTATCCGGCAGCAGCATCTGTGACGGGATCGTAATCACCGTACCCGGCGCAGGATTAACGGGCGCAATGGTATTATTGGTTTCCAGGATAAGCTGCGCTGCGGTATTAAACCGGCGGGCGATGGCCTGCAGCTTATTGTCGCCTTCCTGTATGGTGTAGGTTTGATTTTGCCCAATCAGGCGGCTGCCTGCGGGCGGCAAGGGATAATCCACCGCTCTGGCCGAATTAAGCGCCCCGAGCGAACCAAGGAGTAATAGTGTTATTAGAGACGCGCGCTTCATGCTGAGATTCCTTATTCACTGACAGAACGCCAGAAAGCTGAAAAACCAGCGAGGCGGGAACCACCTCGCGAAACAGAATGAATGCTGTCTTTTAAGTCTAGCTAAGGATTGCAGCTTTGCTGCGAATGGCGCGGATCATCGCTTCAAGGCCCTGGGAGCGGGACGGGGTCAGGTGTTGCGTCAGCGCCATTTTTTCAAACCACGGACGAACGTCAAACGCGACAATGTCCTGCGGGGACATCTGGTGGTAAAGAATAAAAACGACGGCGATAAGCCCTTTCACAATGGCGGCGTCACTGTCGCCCTGAAGCTGAATCACACCGTCGGCATCAGGCTGCATCACGATCCAGACCTGGCTCTGGCAGCCCTGAATAATATTCTCCGGGCTGTGCGCCTCTTCGCTGAGCGGCGGCAACCGCTGCCCCAGTTCAATAATGTAGAGGTACTTCTCCTCCCAATTTGCGCAACGCCCGAAGTTACGCAGCAGTTTTTCTTTGTCCGGCAACTCTGCCATCTCTTGCCTCTCCGTTAGCCCAGCAGCTGATGAATGCGTTTCAGTCCCGCCACCAGCCTGTCGACTTCTTCCGTTGTGTTGTACATCACCAGCGACGCGCGGCACATCGCCGGAACCTGATAGTAAGCCATAAGCGGCATCGCGCAGTGGTGCCCGGTACGTACGGCCACGCCGTAGTTATCCAGAAAGCTGCCCACGTCATAGGCGTGATGTTGACCCAGGTTAAAGGCTATCACACCCTGTCGGTCCGCCGGGCCGTAGAGGGTCAAATCCGGTACGCTGGCGAGCTCCTGCAGGGCGTAGCGCATCAGGCGCTGCTCATATTCCTGAATGGCATCCAGCCCCAGCGCAGAGACGTACTCAATCGCCGCCCCCAGGCCAATAATCCCGCCCGTGTTTGGCGTACCCGCTTCGAAACGCCACGGCGCACGCGCGTAGGTTGTCCCTTCGGTCAGGCTGACGGTAGCGATCATCGAACCGCCCCCTTCCCACGGCGGCATCGCCTGCAGGATATCTTCCTTCACGTACAGCACGCCGATCCCCGTCGGCCCATAAAGCTTATGCCCGGAGAAGACGTAAAAATCGCAGTCCAGCGCCTGAACGTCGACGGCGTGGTGCATTACCGCCTGCGCGCCATCAATCAGCACTTTTGCCCCCGCCCGATGGGCCCTGTCGATAATCTCCGCCACCGGGTTCTCTGTACCCAGCACGTTAGAGACCTGCGTTACCGCCACCAGCCGGGTCTTATCGTCCAGCAGCACGTCAAGCTGCTCCAGCTGCAGGGTACCGTCCTCGCGTAGCGGGATCACCCGCAGCTCGGCGCCAACGCGCTCGCAGAGCATCTGCCACGGCACGATATTGGCGTGGTGCTCCATCTGGGTGATGATAATGTTATCACCCGCGTGAACCTGCGCGCTGCCCCAGCTGTTCGCGACCAGGTTGATCCCTTCCGTCGTGCCGCGCACAAAGACCAGCTCTTCCGGCGAGCGTGCATTCAGGAAAGCGGCCACCTGCGTGCGGACGTTCTCCATGCGCTGCGTGGCTTCTGCGCTCAGCGTATGAATACCGCGATGCACGGCCGCATAGCCGTGGCGGTAGAACTCCGCCTCGGCGTCCACCACCTGGTTCGGCTTCTGCGCGCTGGCGGCGCTGTCGAGATAGGCCAGCGGCAGACCGTTCACCTCACGGTTCAGAACCGGAAAATCCGCCCGGACTTTCTCTACGGGAAAACTCATGCTTCGCCTCCAGGCAGACGCTGCCCGATGCGGGACAGCACCTGCTGTTTCAATACGCCATCGTGCAGCGCTTCCGTCAGCTCTGCGGCAAAGGCGTAAATAATCATCTTCTGCGCCGCCTGGCGGTCTATGCCGCGCGAGCGCAGGTAGAACATCTGTTCATCGTCAATCCGCCCGATCGTTGCCCCGTGGCTGCATTTCACATCGTCGGCGTAGATTTCGAGCTGCGGCTTGGTATCCACCTCCGCAAGACGCCCCAGCAGCAGGTTGTTGTTGGTCATCTGCCCGTCGGTTTTGATAGCGTGCTGCGCCACGTTAATCAGGCCGTTAAACACCGCTCGCCCCCTGTCGCTGACGATGGTTTTATGCAGCTGACGGCTGTTGCAGTAGCCCTTGTTGTGCTCGAGCCAGGTACGGGTGTCGCACACTTCCGACTTGACCGGCATCGCCAGGCTGTTGATGCGCAGCGTGGTGTTTTCGCCGTTGAGCTGGGTACTGGTATTGTGCCGCAGCACCGCGCCGCCGAGCAGGAAGCTGTGGCTGTAGGCCGCAGCATCCTGGCCCAGCAGAATATCGTTATGGGCGAAGTGGTGGCTGACCGGGTTTTCAAACGCCAGCTTGATGTGGTGAAGCTGGGCGTTGGCTGTCACACTCATCGTCAGGCGCGCGCCGGTAAAGTGGCGAACGTCATTCAGGCTGACGTAGTGCTCCAGCACCGTTGCCTCGGCGCCCTCTGCCAGCTCAAGATGATGACGGTAGTGGGCCGTGTTGATCTCGTCGCCCTCCAGCCCCTGGGTAATATGCATCAGCAGCAGCGGTTTGGCCGGACGCTGATTGCGCTTCACGCGAATATGGGTGACGGACTGCGCCAGGCTTTCGGTGAGGTGCAGGAACACTTCAGGCTGAACGGCAGCGGTGAGGTTCTGACGATCGTCGTTAACCGCAATCTCGAACCCGCTCTCCCGCAGGTCATCGCTCAGCTCCGGACAATAGGCCCCGTCAACAAACACCAGCCGCACCGCGTCCACGGTCAGCGCCAGGGCATCACGCTGGTCTGGGCCGATCCTTGCCGGCCGCGTGACAAACTCGCCGTTCAGCAGGCCGTCAAGCGGGGTGTATTTCCAGTTCTCGTGCCTGCGCGTCGGCAGGCCGAGACGCAGCACCTGCTGAAGGTGCTGCTGGGCCTGCTCTGAGCGCGCTTCACCCTGCGCTTCAAACAGCCGGTGCCACTGCTGGAGTGCATTACTGCTGTTCGGTAAGCCAGCCATAACCCTGCTCCTCCAGTTGTTTAACCAGCGTGAAATCACCGGATTTCACGATACGTCCCTGGTAAAGCACGTGGACGTAGTCCGGCTTGATGTAGTCCAGAATGCGCTGGTAGTGCGTCACGATAATAAACGAGCGCTGGCCGTCGCGCAGGGAGTTCACCCCGTCAGCGACAATCTTCAGGGCATCGATATCCAGGCCGGAATCGGTTTCATCGAGAATACACAGCTCAGGCTCAAGCACCGCCATCTGCAGAATGTCGTTACGCTTTTTTTCGCCGCCGGAGAAGCCGACGTTAACGGAACGGGTCAGCAGGTCTTCCGGCATTTTCAGCAGCTTGATTTTCTCTTCCATCAGGTCCTGGAAGTCAAAGCGATCCAGCGCGTCCAGGCCGCGGTATTTGCGTACCGCATTCAGCGCGGTTTGCAGGAAGAACTGGTTACTGACGCCCGGAATTTCCACCGGGTACTGGAAGGCCATAAAGATCCCCTCACCCGCGCGTTCTTCAGGGGACATCTCCAGCAGATCTTTGCCGTTAAACTCCACCGAACCGCTGATGACTTCGTAATCCTCGCGTCCTGCCAGCGTCGCCGAAAGCGTACTTTTCCCGGAGCCGTTTGGCCCCATGATGGCGTGAACTTCACCCGGCTTGACGTCAAAATTGAGGCCACGCAGGATCTCTTTCTCTTCCACGCTAACCTGTAAATCTTTAATGCTTAACATGTGCTTTCCTTAACCGACGCTGTGTTCAAGACTAATGGCGAGGAGTTTTTGTGCTTCAACGGCGAATTCCAGCGGCAGTTCAGAGAACACGTCCTTACAGAAGCCGTTAACAATCATCGAAATAGCATCTTCTTCGCTGATCCCGCGCTGCAGGCAGTAGAAGAGCTGGTCTTCTCCGATACGCGACGTGGTCGCCTCGTGCTCAAGCTGGGCGCTGTTGTTGCGGCACTCGACGTACGGGAAGGTATGCGCGCCGCAGTCTGCACCAATGAGCATCGAGTCACACTGGGTGAAGTTACGCGCGTTGGTGGCCGTCGGCATGATTTTCACCAGCCCGCGATAGCTGTTCTGGCTGTGCCCGGCGGAGATCCCTTTCGAGAAGATGGTGGATTTGGTGTTTTTACCGATATGGATCATCTTGGTGCCGGTATCGGCCTGCTGATGGCCGCTGGTGAGCGCCACCGAGTAAAATTCACCGATGGAGTTATCCCCGCGCAGAATGCAGCTCGGGTATTTCCAGGTGATGGCGGAGCCGGTTTCCGACTGCGTCCAGGACATCTTGCTGTTTTCGCCCTCGCACAGCGCGCGCTTGGTCACGAAGTTCAGGATGCCACCGGTGTTTCCGTCGCCCGGGAACCAGTTCTGCACGGTGGAGTATTTCACCTCGGCATCCTTATGGATGATGACCTCCACCACGGCTGCGTGCAGCTGATAGCTGTCACGCACGGGCGCGGAGCAGCCCTCAATATAGCTGACGTAGCTGCCCTCATCGGCCACCAGAATGGTGCGTTCGAACTGGCCGGTTTTTTCCGCGTTGATGCGAAAATAGGTCGACAGCTCCATCGGACAGCGCACGCCTTTCGGCACGTAGATAAAGGTGCCGTCGGACGCCACCGCCGCATTGAGCGCCGCGAAGAAGTTATCGTTGCTCGGCACGACCGTACCAATGTACTTCTTCACCAGCTCCGGGTGGTCGTGGATGGCTTCACCGAAGGAGCAAAAAATAATGCCCTGCTCCCCCAGCTTTTCACGGTAGGTGGTCGCTACCGAGACGGAGTCAAAAATAGCATCTACCGCGACCTCTCTCCCCTCACGCACGGGGACGCCGAGCTGGTTAAACGCCTCTTCAACTTCTTTGCTCAGGAAGCTGTTTTCGGCACCGGTTTGCTGTACCGCGCCGGGCTGCGAGGCGCAGGTGTCATCACAGCTGCCGCAGGACGGCGCAGAGTAGTAGCTGTAGTCCTGATAGTTCAGCTTGTCGTAGTGCGCCTTGAGCCAGTGCGGCTCTTCCATTTCCAGCCAGGCGCGGAAGGCGCTCAGGCGAAACTCCAGCATCCACTCGGGCTCGTTACGCTTCGCCGAGATGGCGCGCACGACCTCTTCGTTGATGCCTTTCGCCAGCTCGTCGGTCTGCAGCTGCGTGAAGAACCCTTCTTTATAATTCAGGTTTCCGCCGCTCCAGGTGTTCACATCACTCGTTGCTTCAGTATTACGAGACATAGTACCGCCTATACCCCAAAGCTTTCGCCGCAGCCGCATTCGTTCTGGGCTTTCGGGTTATGAAATTTGAATAACTGGTTTAAACCTTCACGAACGTAGTCGACTTCGGTGCCATCGATGAAGGGCATGGCCTGGAGGGCGACGTACAGCTTTGCCCCGTCGGTTTCAAACACCAGGTCATCTTTACCGGGTTCGGTGACGGTATCCAGCACGTAGCCGAAGCCCGCGCAGCCGGTCTGCTTAACGCCCAGGCGCACGCCGAGAAGCTCCGGCTTTTGCGCCACCAGCTCGTGAATATGTGCCGCAGCCGCTGGCGTAAGCGTCAGGCCACGCCAGCTAAAGTCGGCAGGATTGAAGGTTTCTGAATGCAATTCCATAGGTCCACCTCGTGTAATAAGCCTCAGGGGCATAACACCATGTTAGTGATAACGATTATCACTTCAACCCCTTGTGAGCAGGGGCTTTCGGCTAAACCGCCCTTTTTGGCCGCTTTTATTAAGCATAGACCCTGTCAGGAGATGCGGATGGGATGGACGTAATTGTTCAATGCATTGATTAATAATGCATTTTGTAACGCTAATCGGCAGGATAAATTGAAAAGTAAAATATGCATCGGAAATGCCTATTTTTAAGATAGATTTTGTGCAGTCTGGCTAATGGCGCTTAAGAAACAAAAAAGGCCCTGACGGACCCCTTAAATCAGTGGTGGAATGACACCGCGAACCCCTGTTCACGCCAGTGGTCCAGCTGCTCCTGCTGGCGGGCCGTAGGAGGCTGTCCTGTCCAGACGAAGATATTCTGCCCAGGGAAAAGCTCGGGGCGTGGAGAATCAATCGGTTCCGCCAGAACGTCAATATGCCAGCCCTTGTGCGCAAGCCGGGCCGCTTCCAGCCATAAATGCGTACGGTCATCGCATTCCCAGCCGATGAGGAGCGCATCTTTACCCGCTTTTTTTCGCGACTCTGCAAGGCTCGCGATCGCAAATTCAATCAACACACCGTCCAGCAGGCTTGCCATGTGGCGCACCGTGTTCTGGTCCTGATTCATTCGCTGACGAACGGGAGTAATAATATTATCGATAAGCGAATCCATCGCATGATCCCGGCGGAACTCACCGATTTTGGCGCGCAGCCTTGCCGGGCTGGCGTAACGCAGAACAGTCAACATCTCTTCCTGAAACGATGCCCAGTTCCCCTCAGTCACCACGTCTTTGTTTTCCAGCAACGCTTTGACTTTGCCGACCGAAACGCCGCTTTTCATCAGGCGCTTGATCTCTTCAATCCGCAGGATATCTTCATCGTCAAACTGACGATGACCCCCTTCGCTGCGCTGCGGCTTCAACAATCCATAACGGCGCTGCCAGGCACGCAGCGTAACGGGGTTGATACCGCATCGTTCGGCGACTTCGCCGATACTGTAATAGGCCATTAACTCCCTCACGCTCAATACTTCCATACCTAACCTAACCAACCTTATCAGATTGTACAAACCATTTGTATAACTAACTCCTCGCTCGGAGACAAGTGGATGGGGTCTAAACCATCCACTCGTTAATACATTGTTGTATAAATTTAGCTGAACGTACAGCTAACTCTCAATGATTAGGTACAGGAATCTCAAAACTCAACCTTTTTCTCAGGCCAGGCGATCGTCGGAATCCCCCCGAGTCGCGGGCCGGCAAACAGGTGCCCCTGGAACTGTGAGATACCCGCAGATTCAAGCCACATCCACTCCTCAGCAAGCTCCACGCCCACCGCGCAGAACTGAATCTCCAGCGATGCACAGCATTTGATGATGGCTTGTACAATCGCCTGCCTTGGGCCGCTCTTGTGTACATTGGCAATCAAATCACGATTAATCTTAATTCTGTCCGGCTGGAACTGGGCGAGAAGCTGTAAGCCCGCAAAACCTGCGCCGAAGTGATCGATCGTCACGCTAATGCCCGCGCTCTTAAGCTGCCTGACCGAGTGGGTAAACTCATCGAATCGTGAGATCGCCTCACTCTCCGTAAACTCCACCACAATCTGCTCCGGCACAAAGCCGTTGGCTTCGATGGCGGTAAGCAGGTAATCCACCGCGTGCGGGACGTTAACCAGCGTCATCGGCAGCAGGTTGATTGACAGCGTTTGCGTCTGCAGCCCCAGCGCGCTGGCCATAGAGAGCGCAACCTGCTTGCTTCGCAGGTCAGCCTCATACAGTTCTTCACGCGGCAGGCTGGCAAAGTACGCGCCGGGCGAATCGCCGGACGGCGTGCGGATAAGCGCTTCCCATGAGACAACCTCCTGCATGAAGGGGTCAACAATGGGCTGGAAGGCGAAACTGCAGTCTGCCCCTTTTGCCACTACCTCAGGCTGCGCTGACAGCGCCGTCTCTTCGGGAATGAAATCCCAGGCATCCGCCGGCGGGAGCTCAAAATAGTTGGCTTTTTCCGTTGCCTCAACGAAGGTGCGGAAAAACTGCAGGGCGCGGTCGTTATAGGTCAACTGGTACTTCGTCGTGCCTTTATCCAGGACCTGCTGCAGGACTTCATCCGTGTCGTATTTGCGCAGGTCAAACAGCTCCATGCCGACATTGCCGAAGCGTCGGCTGGGGCCGTGGTCGCACAACAGTTCAACCACGTTGTGATGGCGCGGGTCACAGCAAATACGCTCATAAATTGCCGCCACCTTTTCCGCTGGCCCTTCGAGTAATTGAAAAAAATGCGTGCCGTTAAACAGCAGGATCCCCGTGACATCGGAGTGCCGGTTTTTACTATTTGCAGCATCTACCATTTCTTCCAGCGCTTTAACTGGAACGTTCTCGCAGATATGACTGCGGTAAATGATGGTTGTTAGCATGCTATTCCTGGGGATAAAGGGGTTGGCCACGAAACAGACGTGGGTAGAGTTTGGTTATAGCACATTAATTGCCTGACAAATAATTTACATCTCAATGATTTAGGGCCTTTACAAAGGGCTATTTCCCACTTGTACAACTCTTCTAAGCCAGCCGCGGTTGTACAATATATCCTGTGACGATAACGTTAAACAAGCAGTGTGTAAGTTAATGATAAATAGATACATTATAAAATATATCAAGAAAATATTAAAAATCTGTACATTTTGTATGTACAGATTTAAAAATAATGTATACCTTAATTGTAACGTTAGTTATTACGATTATTTACAGGAGCGAAACATGAACCAGAACGGTTATGTCGCAGATTCAGCAGCAGCCATTGCGCAGTACTTCGAAAAAGCCGCGCTTCCTACCCAACAGGAGACGCTGGGCCAGGTGGTTGTTGAAATTCTTAGCGACGGGCGAAATCTGAATCGCAAATCGCTCTGCACCAAACTGTTAAGTCGCCTCGAAAAGGCCGATGGCCCGGAAGAGGAACAGCACTATCACATGCTGCTTGGCCTGCTCTTCGAACGGTAACGTATGAACAGCAGTGACGCAGATCGCCTGATCGACCAGCTTATCGGTGAAGCCGTTCTTTCCCTCCTGAAAGAGCGAGGCCCGGTAACTACCGATGCACTGGTCCAGCGCCTGCGGAGCATGAAAGCGCATGAAAAGAATCCCCAGCGGCGGGAGACACTTGCGGTGGTGATTGCCGAAATAGGTTCAAACACCATCGCCTTTAAACGTCACAGCACCGCGCAGGGACGAACCGTAAGAGAGGGATCTCTTAAACATAACAGAGACAATGTAGTGCCTTTATTTGGAAATGGAAAACCGTCCGATCCCAAGAAAATACATTGACTACAACCTTACAGCTACGGTGAGAACACATGAGACAAAATATTCAGCTTCAACCCGAATACCATTCCGCTTTTTTAGATAGCGCGTTATCGGAGTACTTCCGTCACGCAGGCGAAAGATTTGCTGAAGAGTCCGCTGTTTTTTCTAATGCAGTACGCTGCGTCCTTGCCTCGGAAGGGCATCTGACGAATAAGGCAATTATTCTGTGGTTGATCCAGACCCTGGAAGCAACGGACGACGTGGTTCAGGCTGACGTAATCCGCAAAACGCTGGAAATCGTAGTGGGCTACACCATGGACGATCTTTAACCCCCTTTTCCAGCAACGGCTAACGTGTCATCGTCAGTTCTGACGAACAGGCTGACGATGACACCCCTCCTCCCTTCCGTAATCCCCTCTAATCCTGAAACGACAATCTGGCATGGTTCCTGCAATGACCCTCTCACGGGACTGGATTTACCAGTTATACATTGCTTCATTTCTTAACAGGTCTGTTATTGATGAAAAAAATCGCCAGCGTCTGCCCCTACTGTGGTGCGGGCTGTAAACTCAATCTTGTCGTCGATCGTAACCGAATTATCCGTGCTGAAGCCGCTGACGGCGTGACCAACCAGGGCACGCTATGTCTGAAAGGCTTTTACGGCTGGGACTTTCTTAACGATACCCGCCTGCTGACGCCCCGCCTGACGCAACCCATGATCCGCTACAGTAAAGGCGAGGCGTTCACGTCCGTTACCTGGGAAGAGGCCATCCGCTATACCGCCCACAGGCTTAAGGGCATTAAAGAGCAGTTCGGCCCCCGCGCCATTATGACCACCGGGTCCTCCAGAGGAACGGGCAACGAAACCAACTACGTGATGCAGAAATTTGCCCGCGCGGTGCTCAACACTAACAACGTGGACTGCTGCGCCCGCGTCTGTCACGGCCCGTCCGTTGCCGGGTTGCAGGAAACGCTGGGCAACGGCGCGATGAGCAACTCCATCAACGACATCGAAAACTCAAAATGTTTGCTGGTGTTTGGCTACAACTGCGCGGACTCTCACCCGATCGTCGCCCGCCGCGTGCTGAAAGCGCGTGAGAAAGGGGCGAAAATCATCGTCTGCGATCCGCGGCGTATCGAAACGGCACGCATTGCCGATCAGCATCTGCAGCTTAAAAACGGCAGCAATATGGCGCTGGTTAATGCCTTCGGCTATGTCCTGCTGGAAGAGGAGCTGTACGATAAAAACTACGTGGCGCGCTTCGCGGAAGGGCTTGAGGCCTATCGCCAGATCGTCAAGGATTACGCGCCTGAGAAGGTTGAACACCTGACGGGCATTCCCGCCCGCGACGTTCGCCAGGCGATGCGTACCTTCGCCGCCGCCCCTTCCGCCACGGTGATGTGGGGCATGGGCGTCACGCAGTTTGGCCAGGCGGTGGACGTGGTGAAAGGGCTTTCAAGCCTGGCGCTGCTGACCGGGAACCTTGGTCGCCCGGCGGTGGGCGTTGGCCCGGTTCGCGGTCAAAACAACGTGCAGGGCGCGTGCGACATGGGCGTGCTGCCCAACATGTTCCCGGGCTATCAGGATGTCACCGACCCGGCCGTCCGGCAGAAATTTGCCGATGCGTGGGAAATCGACGTCGCCCGCATGGACGACCGCGTCGGCACGCGCATTACCGAAGTCCCTCACCTCGCGCTGGAGGGTAAGGTTAAAGCCTATTACATCATGGGAGAAGATCCTCTCCAGACGGAGGCCGACCTCGGGCTGGTGCGCCGCGGCTTTGAGGCGCTCGATTTCGTCGTTGTTCAGGACATTTTTATGACCAAAACGGCGGAAGTAGCCGACGTTCTGCTCCCCACCACCTCCTGGGGTGAGCACGGCGGCGTCTTTACCTGCGCCGATCGCGGCTTCCAGCGTTTCGGCAAGGCCGTAGAGGCCTGCGGCAGCGTGAAGCGCGACTGGGAAATCATCAGCCTGCTCGCCACCGAGATGGGCTACCCAATGCACTACGACTCGAACCAGCAGATTTGGGACGAGATGCGCGAGCTGTGCCCGCTGTTCTACGGCGTGACGTACGAGAAAATGGGCGAGATGGGCCACGTTCAGTGGCCGTGCCCGACGCTCGACCACCCCGGTACGCCGCACCTGTACAAAGACAATAAGTTTGACACCCCGACGGGCAAAGGCCAGCTGTTTGCCGCCGCCTGGCGCGCCCCGGCTGAAACGCCGGATGAGGATTATCCGTTGGTGCTCTGCACGGTACGCGAAGTGGGACATTACTCCTGTCGATCCATGACCGGCAACTGCGCCGCCCTGCAAAGCCTGGCCGACGAGCCGGGACGCGTGCAGATGAACCCTGCCGACGCGGATAAACTGGGCATTGCCGACGGCCAGCTGGTCTGGGTGCGGTCACGCAGGGGCAAGGTCATTACCCGCGCCAGCATCAGCGAGCGAATTAATGCCGGAGCCGTCTATATGACCTATCAGTGGTGGATTGGCGCCTGCAACGAGCTGACGCAGGATAATCTCGACCCGGTCTCCAAAACGCCGGAAACGAAATACTGCGCGGTGCAGCTGGAGGGGATTGAGGACCAGCGCTGGGCCGAGGACTATGCTGCCTCTGCCTATCAAAACATGAAGACGCGGCTGATCGATGCGGTAAACGTCTGAATGCGTTGCCGGGAGGCGGCTGCGCCTGACCCGGCCCTAACACTCAGGATTGTTCGAAACAAAAAAGGCCGCAGTCGCGGCCTTTTTACTCACACTCAATGGACGTGAACGCCCAACCGCCAGGCAAAGTAGATCTCTTCTTTCAGTTCATTCGAAGAGAGCGCCAGCAAATCTGCAAATTCCAGCTCAAGCTGTTTCAGCTTTTTCAGGTACTGCGCCGGAGACAGATTGCTCTTATCGCGACGTAAATATTCGGTTGCCAGCTGGGTCGGGTTTAATTCGTTATCCATGATGTCCTCGCTTATGTACAAATCCTGACCAGTATATCACATCGGACTGGCTAGTTTTTGACCAAAGGCAAAACATCTCATAACTTTACACCACCGCCGTCGTCAGCCTTGAGGAGCAGCACAGGCGGTCCTGCTCATCCAGAATATCAATCTGCCAGACCTGATGACGGCTACCCGCATGAAGCGCGCGGCAGATACCGCGCACCTGACCGCTGCGCACGGAACGGATATGGTTGGCATTGACCTCCAGCCCGACAACCTTGTGCTCTCCTTCGGTACACAAATAGCCCGCGACCGAACCCAGCGTCTCCGCCAGCACGACGGACGCGCCGCCGTGCAGTAAGCCAAACGGCTGATGGGTGCGGCTATCGACGGGCATCGTCGCTTCCAGATCGTTCTCACCGATACGGGTGAACTGAATATCCAGCAGCCCCACCATGTTTCCCTCGCCCATGGCGTTGAGCGCCTGCAGCGTTACCGCGCGTTTCCAGATCATCCGATAATCTCCAGTAAAGCCTGTAAGGGGTGGCGTACGCCGTTGCCTTCAACGCGTTTGACCTGGCTGCGGCAGGAGTAGCCCGTTGCCAGACAGCGGTTGCGCGGCAAACGCTGCATCGCCTGATGCCACGAAAGCTCGTAGATACCGAGCGAATTGCTGTGGTTTTTGACTTCATGTCCGTAGGTGCCCGCCATGCCGCAGCAGCCCACGCTCACGTTCTCCAGCTTCGCGCCAAAGCGGGCGAAAATAGAAGCCCACTGAGCTGGCGCCCCCGGCAGTGCCGTGACTTCGGTGCAGTGCCCAAACAGATACCACGGCTCACCGCTGGCCTCACCCGTGGCGGTTTGCTGCAACGCCGCCGGCAGCCACTCGTGTACCAGCATAACGTGGAAATCACCGCGATTTTCGCCCAGCGTCTGCTTGTACTCATCGCGGTAGCACAGTACCAGCGCCGGATCGACGCCGACCATAGGTATCCCGAGCTGCGCCACGCGATTCAGGAAGTCAGACGTTTTCTGCGCCGTCTTCGCAAAACGGGTCAGGAAGCCCTTAATGTGCTGCGCCTTGCCGTTCGGGGAGAACGGCAGCACAACCGGCTGGTAGCCCACTTTTTCCGCCAGACGGATAAAATCGGCCACCACCTGCGCATCGTAATAACTGGTAAACGGATCCTGCACCACCAGCACTACGTTCGCTTTTTGCGCATCGCTCAGCGCTTCGAGCTGTTCCAGCGTCATGTTTGCCGAGCGGTGTCCCACCAGCCGGCGCTGCAGCGACGGTGTCGAGAGCAGCGGCAGATCCACCATTCCGATATGTTTTTCGGAAAGCTTGCGCACCAGCGGCTGATTGATAAAGAAGTTGAAGGTCCTCGGCGCACGGGCCATCAGCGGGGCATAGCTTTCAACCGTTGCCACCAGATGGTCGCGCACTGGGCGCAGGTAGCGCGTGTGGTAGAGCTGCAGGAAGCGCGAGCGGAACTCCGGCACGTCGATTTTGATCGGACACTGCGTCGAACAGGCCTTGCAGGCCAGGCAGCCTGACATGGCCTCTTTCACCTCATGCGAGAAGTCGTATTCGCCTTTATTCGCATGCCAGCTGTTGCGGGTACGTTCGATAAGGGAACGCAGGCTGGCGCGTTTTTCCGGCAGTTCCTGCTCAAGCTTGAGCGGGTCGACGCCGCGGTCCGCCAGCAGTCGCAGCCACTCGCGCACCAGCGTCGCACGCCCTTTTGGCGAGTGAATACGGTTGCTGGTGATTTTCATCGACGGACACATCGGGCTCTTTACATCGAAGTTAAAGCACAGGCCGTTGCCGTTGCACTCCATCGCGCCGCGCCAGGATGAGCGTACCGCAATCGGGATTTGTCGGTCATAGGTACCGCGCTTGACGGCATCAACCTGCAGCATCGGCGCGTCAACGCCCTCCGGCGGGCAAATCTTGCCCGGATTAAGACGGTTGTCCGGGTCAAAAGCCGCTTTGACCTTTCGCAGCTCGCCAAAAAGCTGTTCGCCGAAGAACGCCGGGCTGTACTGCGCGCGGAAACCTTTTCCGTGTTCGCCCCACAGCAGGCCGCCGTATTTCGCGGTTAAGGCCACCACGTCGTCGGAGATCTCTTTCATCAGGATCTCCTGCTGCGGATCGCACATATCCAGCGCCGGACGCACGTGCAGCACGCCCGCGTCCACGTGGCCGAACATGCCGTAGCTCAGACCGTGGCTGTCCAGCAGCGCGCGGAACTCAACGATATAATCCGCCAGATGCTCCGGCGGCACGCAGGTGTCTTCCGCAAACGGGATAGGCTTGGCTGCGCCTTTGGCGTTGCCAAGCAGCCCCACCGCCTTTTTACGCATCGCGTAGATCCGCTCAATGCCGGAAAGATCGTTACACAGCTGCCAGCCAATCACGCCGCCCTCGCCCTGCGCGATGAGTTCGTCCAGACGCTGACACAGCGTCGTCACCTGGCCTTCAATCAGCTCGGCGTCATCGCCGGCAAACTCCACGATGTTGAGGCCGAGCATCTCTTTATCCGGCACGTCGGCGATCAGCTCGCTCACGGAGTGCCAGACGATGTCTTCCCGCGCCAGGTTCAGCACCTTAGAGTCAACGGTTTCGACGGACAGCGCCCGCGCGTCCACCATAAACGGCGCGTTGCGCAGCGCAGAATCAAAGGAGCTGTATTTGACGTTCACCAGGCGGCGCACCTTCGGCAGGCGGGTGATGTCCAGCCGCGCCTCGGTGATAAACGCCAGCGTCCCTTCTGAGCCGGTCAGCACGCGGGTCAAATCAAACTGGGTTAGATCGTCGTTAAAGACATGGCGCAGGTCGTAGCCCGTCAGGAAGCGGTTCAGCTTCGGGAATTTATCGAGGATCAGCTGCCGGTTGTCTCGACAGCGTTCCAGTACGGTACGATAAATTCGCCCGCTTGCGGTGCTCTCTTTGCCCAGCGTTTCGGCCAGCTCGACCGGCATCGGCTGGGTATCCAGAATATCGCCCCCCAGCAGCACGGCGCGCACGCCCATCACGTGATCCGAGGTTTTGCCGTAGACCAGCGAACCCTGCCCTGAGGCATCGGTGTTGATCATCCCGCCAATCGTGGCGCGGTTGCTGGTGGACAGCTCCGGGGCAAAGAAATAGCCGTAAGGCTTAAGGTATTGGTTGAGCTGATCTTTAATCACCCCCGCTTCTACGCGCACCCACCCCTCTTCAGGGTTGATTTCAATAATGCGGTTCATATAGCGGGACATATCGATGATGATGCCCTGATTCAACGCCTGTCCGTTGGTGCCGGTACCGCCGCCGCGCGGGGTAAACACCAGTGAGGTAAAACGCTCCTGGGAGGCCAGACGTGCAATCAGCGCCACATCCGCCGTGGATCGGGGGAAAACGACGGCATCGGGAAGAAGCTGGTAGATACTGTTATCGGTCGCCATCGTTAGCCTGTCGGCGTAATTCGTGGCGGTATCACCTGTAAAACCCTGTTGCTCCAGTGCCTGCAAAAAATTGAGCACCAGCTGAACGACGCCAGGTGCCTGAGAAATCTGTGGGATCATGACTGTCGACCCTAATTAGAGTTGTATGAAATCGTTTGCGTGTATCTTAAAAGTTTTATCACATTTTTTTCTTATAATCTCTGCTGAATTACAGGCAGAATCCGCCTGTCAAAAATCGCGGGAATCACTAATGATTAGAGAGAAGCGGTTTACGTTCTCGCCGGCCGTGCTGGCGTTCATTTAAGGAAAGTTTCATTTATGGTCAATCTTCGCCAGCCCAGGGATGTTGCGCAAATTTTGCTGTCGGTGCTGTTCTTAGCCCTCATGATTATTGCGTGTCTGTGGATTGTTCAACCTTTCGTGCTCGGCTTCGCGTGGGCCGCCACCGTCGTCGTCGCCACCTGGCCTTTGCTGTTGCGTTTGCAGAAGCTCCTGTTTGGGCGACGCGGCCTGGCCGTGCTGGTCATGACGCTGCTGCTGTTCCTGCTGTTCATTATTCCGATTGCCCTGCTGGTTAACAGCCTGGTTGACTCCAGCGGCCCGGTGATTCGCGCCGTCACCAGCGGCGATTTAACCCCGCCGGATCTCGACTGGCTAAACAGCATTCCGCTGGTAGGTGCAAAGCTTTATGGCGCCTGGCATGGCCTGCTTGAGATGGGCGGCAGCGCGCTGATGGCGAAAGTGCGCCCTTATATTGGCACCACCACCACCTGGTTCGTCGGGCAGGCCGCGCACATTGGCCGCTTTATGATGCACTGTGCCCTGATGCTGCTCTTCAGCGCCCTGCTGTACTGGCGCGGTGAGCAAGTCGCTTTAGGGGTTCGCCACTTCGCCACGCGACTGGCAGGCAAACGCGGCGACGCTGCGGTGCTGCTGGCGGCGCAGGCCGTGCGTGCCGTTGCGCTTGGCGTGGTAGTCACTGCACTGGTGCAGGCGGTGCTGGGCGGCATTGGTCTGGCTATTTCGGGTGTCCCCTACGCCACGGTCTTCACCGTTATCATGCTGATGACCTGCCTTGCGCAGCTTGGGCCATTGCTGGTGCTGGTGCCCGCCATCATTTGGCTCTACTGGACGGGCGATACAACCTGGGGCACCGTGCTTCTGGTCTGGAGCTGCGTGGTCGGCACCATGGACAACGTCATTCGTCCGATACTGATCCGCATGGGTGCTGATTTACCGTTGATTCTGATCCTGTCAGGCGTTATCGGCGGGTTAATTGCGTTTGGGATGATCGGCCTCTTTATTGGCCCGGTGCTGCTCGCGGTGACCTGGCGACTCTTCTCCGCCTGGGTGCACGAAGTGCCGCCGCCGGGAACTGACCCGGACGTGATTTTGAGCGAGCTTGAGGAGCTGGAAGACAAGAACAAGCAGTGATGTTTGTGCCGGGTGGCGCTGCGCTTACCCGGCCTACACTCTCCGCTGGTATACTTAAGCAACGTTAAACTATTTATTCCCTGAACACTGGTCTGACCCGCCGTTTCGCCCTTAACGCTGTCATTCATCTCAATAAATCTTTACGCCTCTTAAACTATTGAGACGAATCTGATCGACGCTAAATAACACAATGCCTACTATTACCACACGGTTATAAATCAACACCTTGGTTTATAAGCATGGAAATCCCCTGAGTGAAACAACGAATTGCTGTGTGTAGTCTTTGCCCATCTCCCACGATGGGCTTTTTTTTGTCCTTTTATCCGCGCGTCACTTCACAACGGCTCATCATTTTCCACTCGCCCGCCAGCACCCGCGTCTCCCCGGTCACGTCCACCGTCACTACGTCACGGATATCCGCCGACGATGCGCCGACCTGCAGCTCAAATTCACCGGGCTCCACGATGCGCTTGCCGTCCCGACGGGTAAAGTTGAACATCTCAACCGGTAGCGTAACGGTCAGCGTGGCGGTTTCGCCCGGCGAGAGCGTGACGCGCTGGAAGGCCTTCAGCTCCTGAAGAGGCCGAACCTGCGTGGCGACCTTATCCCGCACGTAGACCTGCACCACCTCGCTGCCGCTGCGTTCACCGGTGTTGGTGATATCGAGCTTTAACACCGCCTCACCGTCAACCGGTACGCGAGTTTCGACAACGCGTGCGGCACTCCAGCTAAACGTTGTCCAGCCAAGCCCAAAGCCGAACGGGTAACGGGAGCCGAAATGGAACGCGAACGGCGTCCCGCCGCTTTTAAGCTTGTGATTGTAGTAGTACGGCATCGCCCCCGCGCTCTTCGGCACGCTGACCACCAGCCTGCCCTGCGGCTCGGCGCGTCCGGTGAGCACATCGGCGATCGCCCAGCCCCCCTCCTGCCCCGGCGCCCAGGCCATCATCAGCGCCGCCACCTTATCCTCCAGCCCCTGCAGGTTGTACGGGCGCCCGCCGGTCATCACCACAATCACCGGTTTACCCGTTGCGACCAGCGCCTCCAGGAGATGCTGCTGCACGCCCGGCAGGTTCAGGGAGTCGGTATCTGACCCTTCCCCTACGGTACCGCTCTGGAACAGCCCGGCAAGATCGCCCACGCAGGCGACCACCACGTCGCTCTCTTGCGCCGCGCTCACGGCCTCTGGAATCAGTGCGGTACTCAGCGACACCGGCGACTGCTGCATCGGCTTACCGCCGCTGTCGCCCGGGAAGACCGGCGCGCCCGCCATGCGCTTTTCAATGATGTGACAGCCTTTGGCGTAACGCACCTGCGATGCCCCAAGATAGTGCTCCAGCGCCGCGCGCGGGGTCGTCACCTGCGAGGTCTCTTCCACCATATCGCTGATGATCAGGTGCACCGGGAAGCTGTAGCCGCTCAGCAGGGCAAGCGGATCGTCAGCCGTCGGGCCGACCACCGCCACGCGCGGTTTGCCGCCGAGGGGTAAAATACCGTTGTTTTCCAGCAGGGTCATCGAGCGGGTGGCAACGTCACGCGCCGCCTGCCGGGTAGCGTCATTCTGCAAATCAATGCCGTGCTCATCGGCGTACGGTTTTTCAAACAGCCCGAGACGGAATTTCTCCGTCAGCGTGCGCGCAACGATTTCATCCACTTTCGCCATAGAAATCAGGCCCCGCTCTACCGCGTCGGCGAGATGGCGCGCGCAGTCATCTTTCGGCAGCTCAACGTCCAGCCCGGCGTTAAACGCCAGCGCGGCGGACTCCGCTGCATCGTGGGAAATTCCGTGGTGCTGATGCAGCAGGCTGACGCCGCCGTAGTCCGCCACGATGATGCCGTCGAAGCCCCACTGCTCGCGCAGGACGGTGGTAAGCAGGAAGCTGTCGCTGTGCCCCGGCTGATTATCAATATCGTGGTAGGCGGGCATGACCGAACCGGCGTTCGCCAGCTTCACCGCCATCTCGAACGGCAGCAGGAAGGTGTCGTTCAGCTCGCTGAAGCCGAGGTGCACCGGGGCGTGATTGCGCGCGCCTTCGCTAAACGAGTGGCCGACGTAATGCTTGAGGGTCGCCAGCAGATCGCGCTTCTCGCCCTGCAGCCCTTTGACGTACGCCGTTGCCATCACCCCCACCAGCCACGGGTCTTCGCCGAAGGTCTCTTCGGTACGCCCCCAGCGCACGTCGCGGGAAACGTCCAGCACCGGCGCCAGCCCCTGCTGGCACCCCACGGAGCGCGCCTCTTTACCAATCTGTTCTGCCGCACGCTGCACCAGCGCCGGATCCCAGGTTGAGCCGTAGTTGAGCGAGGACGGGAACAGCGTGGCGTCTTTGCACAGCAGGCCCACCAGGCACTCTTCATGGAACAGCGCCGGAATGCCGAGCCGCGTCTCCTCCATCATCATGCGCTGCAGGCGATTGGCCGCGCGCACGCCGGTTTTGGCAGCGACAATATGGGTGCCCAGCGGACGCGTGATTTGACCTACTCCCAGCTTCAGCCGCTCGCTGAGCGCGGCCTGCTCGCTCACCCCCGCAAATTCATCGCTCAGATCGCTGCGCTCGCGGTTGTTGCCGTTTTCGTCGAGGATCAGCCAGTAGGCGTGCATCTGGGCAAACTTCTCTTCCGGGGTCATGCGCGCCAGCAGATCGGCGACGCGCTCCTGTACCGGACGTCCCGCGTCCTTATAGATAGCCGTCATGTTTTACTCCTGTATTGCAGAATGAGTTGCCGGGCTGAGCGGTCCTGCTTCGGGCCGCACGTCGCGCTTGTCTGCCAGTTCGCGGGCGATCGAATCCACCAGCCGGCTGTTAAGTTTGTAGATGGAGAGCAGCGCCACCATGCAGAGGAAAAGCGCGCAGGGGATGAGCGTAAACAGGGCATTGATGGTCGAAAGCACGTGGGGCGCCTGGGTTGCCTGACCCGGCGCGTAATCCACCACGCCGAGCACCCAGCCTACAACCGCGCCACCCAGCGCCAGGCCAAACTTGATGGCAAACAGCGCGGTGGAGAAGACCAGCCCGTCCAGCCGACGGCCGCTGCGGTGCTCCTCGTAGTCAACCACGTCAGAGAACATGGTCCACTGGAGCGGCGTGGTGAGGTTTTGAATAAAGCTGAAAACGATGTTCAGGCCGAATATCAGCCACACCTGAGAGGGAGGAATGAAGAATATCAGCGCACCAAATATAACAAAGGAAATAATGGTCCACTGATAGGCACGCACGCGGTCAAATTTTCCCAGCAGGCGTTCTGATAATAATGCACCGCTCAAGGACGCCACCATGCCGGAAACTATAAAGGCAAAAACCAGCTCCGGGCGCAGCAGCACATAGTTAACGTAATACATCGTCGCGGACCCGCGCGTCACCACGGCGGTTAACAGCAAAATATTAAACAGGAAAACAATCCGCCACTGGCTGTTTCCCGCCAGCAGCGTTAAATCAGTGAGCATGGAGCCGGAGGTGTCATTACGGGGAGAATAACGCTCGCGGGTCATAAAGAAGCAGCAGAAGAATAAAACAATGCCCAGCAGCCCCATCAGACTCATCGCATAGAAATAGCCTTTCTGCACGTTACCCTGGCCCAGATGAGACACCAGAGGCAGGGCAATCACCGTCACAATCAATCCGCCGATAAACGACAGGCCAAAGCGCCAGGACTGCAGCGAGTGGCGTTCACGCGGATCCAGCGTCAGCGCGCCGGGCATGGCGCAGTAAGGCACGTTAATCGCCGAATAGATCAGGCTCAGAATGGCGTAGGTCACGCAGGCATAGACGATTTTCCCGGTCGGCCCGACGTCCGGCACATAGAAGGTGATGAGGCAGCTCACGCCAAAGGGAATAGCAAACCACAGCAGCCAGGGACGAAAGCGGCCGTGGCGCGTCTGAGTGCGATCCACCAGCGCGCCGATACAGGGGTCGACAAATGCGTCCACCACGCGAACCACTAAAAACATGGTTCCCATGATCGCCGCCGGTAAACCGAAAACGTCCGTATAAAAATAAGCAAGAAATAACGTTGCCGTTTGCCAGACCAGCGCGCTGGCCATATCACCTAAGCCATAGCCTATTTTGTCTTTAGTACGCAAAACAGAGGAGAGTGTCATTTGTTATTTGCCTTTTTATCAGGTTAAAACGTATTTCAACCAGTCGCGCATCATGTAGGGTAATGCGCGGTAAGGCTCAAGTATTAGCAACGGTTTGCGCGCTAACAATTGTCTAAATTAACAGACAAATTATGATATTTGGTTTTTTGCTTTATTTGTGATGGGGAGCATATTCGCAGGGAAATAAAAAAGGCGAGGAATAATTCCTCGCCTTTTTACCGGGTATTCGCCGTTACTTATTCAGTTCCGCCAGGCTCAGCCAAGTTTGCACCACGGTGTCCGGGTTCAGGGAGAGGCTGTCAATTCCCTCCTCCATCAGCCAGGCCGCAAAGTCCTCATGGTCGGACGGCCCCTGACCGCAGATCCCGACGTATTTACCCTGTTTCTTCGCCGCGCGGATGGACATCGACAGCAGCGCTTTCACCGCCTCGTTACGCTCGTCGAACAGTTCGGAGACCACGCCGGAGTCGCGGTCCAGGCCCAGCGCAAGCTGCGTCATGTCGTTAGACCCGATAGAGAAGCCGTCGAAGTGCTCAAGGAACTGGTCGGCAAGCAGGGCGTTGGATGGGATCTCACACATCATGATGATCTTCAGCCCGTTCTCGCCGCGCTTCAGCCCCTGACGCGCCAGCTCGTCCACAACGGCTTTCGCCTGATCCACGGTGCGCACGAACGGGATCATGATCTCCACGTTGGTCAGCCCCATGTCGTTGCGCACGCGTTTCACGGCGTCACACTCCAGCGCGAAGCAGTCGCGGAAGCTGTCTGACACGTAGCGTCCGGCGCCGCGGAAGCCCAGCATCGGGTTCTCTTCTTCCGGCTCGTAGCGCTCGCCGCCCACCAGGTTGGCGTATTCATTGGACTTAAAGTCCGACAGGCGCACGATAACGCGTTTCGGGTAGAACGCCGCGCCGAGCGTGGCGATCCCTTCGGTCAGGCGGCCAACGTAGAATTCTCGCGGCGAGTCGTAGCCCTTCATCATCTCGCGAATTTCGTTCTGCAGCTTCGCGTCCTGGTCGTCGAACTCCAGCAGCGCGCGCGGGTGAACGCCAATCATACGGTTGATGATGAATTCCAGACGCGCCAGGCCCACGCCCTCGTTCGGCAGGCAGGCGAAGTCAAACGCGCGGTCCGGGTTGCCGACGTTCATCATGATCTTCAGCGGCAGGTCCGGCATGGTGTCCACGCTGGAGCTTTTCACGCTGAAGTCGAGGATATCGGCGTACACGTAGCCGGTGTCGCCTTCCGCACAGGAGACGGTCACTTTCTCGTCGTCCTTCATGCGTTCGGTCGCATCGCCGCAGCCGACAACCGCCGGGATCCCCAGCTCGCGGGCGATGATCGCCGCGTGACAGGTACGGCCGCCGCGGTTGGTGACGATAGCCGCCGCTTTCTTCATGATCGGTTCCCAGTCCGGGTCGGTCATGTCGGTCACCAGCACGTCGCCTGGCTGAATGCGGTTCATCTCGCTGATGTCATGGATAACTTTCACCGGACCGGCACCGATGCGGTGGCCGATTGCGCGCCCTTCCGCCACGATTTTGCCCTGCGCGTGCAGCGTATAACGCTCCATCACCTGACCACGGGAACGCACGGTTTCCGGGCGCGCCTGCACGATAAACAGCTTGCCGGTATGGCCGTCCTTCGCCCATTCGATATCCATCGGACGGCCGTAGTGTTTTTCGATCTGCACCGCCTGCTTCGCCAGCTCTTCCACTTCGGCGTCGGTCAGCGAGAAGCGGTCACGCTGCTCCTGCGGCACGTCTTCAATCGTTACCTGCTTGCCGTGCTCCTGGGTTGGGGCATAGATCATGCGAATTTTTTTCGAGCCCATGGTGCGGCGCACGACGGAAGGACGGTTGGCCGCCAGCGTCGGTTTGTGCACGTAGAACTCATCAGGGTTCACTGCGCCCTGCACCACCATCTCACCCAGACCCCACGCGGAGGTGATAAACACCACCTGGTCAAAGCCCGATTCGGTATCGATGGAGAACATCACGCCGGAAGATCCCACGTCGGAACGCACCATGCGCTGCACGCCAGCCGAAAGCGCCACGCCGCGATGGTCATAGCCCTGATGCACGCGATAGGAGATGGCGCGGTCGTTAAAGAGGGAAGCAAACACGTGCTTCACCGCCACCAGCACCGCGTCGTAGCCCTGAACGTTTAGGAAGGTTTCCTGCTGTCCGGCAAACGACGCGTCGGGCATATCCTCTGCGGTGGCAGAGGAACGGACGGCGAAGGAGGCCTGCGCATCGTCAGCGGAAAGCTGGTTGTATGCGTCATGGATGGCGTGTTCCAGTTCCGGCTGGAAAGGTGTGTCGATAATCCACTGGCGGATTTGTGACCCGGCTTTGGCAAGCTCGGTAACGTCATCAATATCCGTTTTATCCAGCAGGTCGTAAATGCGCTGGTTTACGCCGCTCTGGTCTAAAAACAGGTTAAACGCATCGGCAGTTGTGGCAAACCCGTTCGGTACGGAGACACCCATACCGGACAGATTTGTAATCATTTCACCCAGGGAGGCATTTTTGCCTCCAACTCTGTCTACATCATTCATGCCGAGTTGGTTATACCAAAGCACCAGCGGTGACGAGCCATTGTTGGACATCGAAACAATCCTTTTGTGATATTTGATCGGAGTAAGAAACACCTGACTACGTATTTATACTGGCATATTTACTTCCGCTAAAAAAACGGTGAATCGTGTAAGCAATTTAAATTATCAACTTTTCGGACACTTTCCCTACAATCGCTAACCCGATGATTACTATAGATTCCATCAAAAACCACAGAAACAAAGCTGCTATATGGAAAATGAAATCCACTTTTCAGGAAAATTAAAAACACCATTTCATTTTAAATTAGGACAAGTTCGTTGATGTGTATTTAACTTTTTTAATTTATGCTTTCAGACAATTAGGTCTGATATTCAGGGTGGGTAAAATGGATAGTGCTGTCGATCGCCACGTTTTTTATATTTCTGACGGTACGGCGATCACCGCCGAGGTGTTGGGCCACGCGGTGATGTCCCAGTTCCCGGTTTCGATTAACAGCATTACGCTGCCGTTTGTGGAAAATGAGAGCCGCGCCAGGGCGGTTAAAGACCAGATTGACGCCATTTACCAGCAGACCGGTATTCGCCCGCTGGTCTTCTATTCCATCGTTATTCCCGAAATTCGCAACATCATTTTGCAAAGTGAAGGGTTTTGCCAGGATATCGTACAGGCGCTGGTCGCCCCGCTTCAGAGCGAACTGAAGCTCGACCCCACGCCGATTGCCCACCGTACTCACGGGCTGAACCCGGGAAACCTGATTAAGTACGACGCGCGTATCGCGGCGATTGATTATACCCTGGCCCATGATGACGGGATTTCGATGCGCAACCTTGACCAGGCGCAGGTCATTTTGCTCGGCGTCTCGCGCTGCGGCAAAACGCCGACCAGCCTCTACCTGGCGATGCAGTTTGGCATTCGTGCGGCAAACTACCCCTTTATTGCCGATGATATGGATAACCTGGTCCTGCCCGCCGCCCTTAAGCCGCTGCAGCATAAGCTGTTTGGCCTGACCATCAACCCGGAACGCCTGGCGGCGATACGCGAAGAACGCCGCGAGAACAGCCGCTACGCCTCAATGCGTCAGTGCCGAATGGAAGTCTCCGAGGTTGAAGCCCTGTACCGTAAAAACCAGATCCCGTGGCTCAACAGTACTAACTACTCGGTAGAAGAAATCGCCACCAAAATCCTCGATATCATGGGGCTGAATCGCCGCATGTACTAATATGCTAGTACATTAATCCAAATTCAGCTATCATTATGCGCATCATCGGGGCGAACGTGCCCCGAACTTGAAATCAGCAGGGATTGGTTTAAGGTGATGCCCATCACTTCCCGGTAGTCTGCCGATGAAGCAAAAAATTTCTGAGATATCCCATGAATAAAACCGACGAACTCCGCACAGCGCGCATTGATAGCCTGGTGACACCGGCTGAACTGGCACAGCGGCATCCCGTTTCCGCAGGCGTTGCGGAACACGTGACGGCCTCCCGCCGTCGCATTGAAAAAATCCTTAACGGTGAAGACAAGCGCCTTCTGGTGGTCATTGGTCCCTGCTCCATTCACGATCTGGATGCGGCAATGGATTATGCAAAGCGCCTCCAGGGGATGCGTGAAAAGTATCAGGATCGCCTTGAGATCGTCATGCGCACCTACTTTGAAAAACCGCGCACCGTGGTGGGCTGGAAGGGGCTAATTTCCGACCCTGACCTGAACGGCAGCTATCGCGTGAACCACGGTATCGAGCTGGCGCGCAAGCTGCTGCTGCAGGTGAACGAGCTGGGCGTGCCGACCGCAACCGAGTTTCTCGATATGGTGACCGGACAGTTTATCGCCGACCTGATCGGCTGGGGCGCCATTGGCGCGCGCACCACGGAAAGCCAGATCCATCGTGAAATGGCATCTGCCCTCTCCTGCCCGGTCGGCTTTAAAAACGGCACCGATGGCAACACCCGAATCGCCGTCGATGCCATCCGCGCCTCCCGCGCCAGCCATATGTTCCTCTCGCCGGATAAAACCGGCCAGATGACCATCTATCAGACCAGCGGCAACCCTTACGGGCATATCATCATGCGCGGTGGGAAAAAACCGAACTACCATGCGGAAGATCTTGCGGCAGCCTGCGAAACGCTGGCGGAGTTCGACCTGCCGGAACATCTGGTGGTGGACTTCAGCCACGGCAACTGTCAGAAACAGCACCGCCGTCAGCTGGACGTCTGCGATGAGATTTGCCAGCAGATCCGCAGCGGATCGACCGCGGTGGCCGGCATTATGGCGGAAAGCTTCATCAAGGAAGGTACGCAGAAAATCGTTGCCGGACAGCAGATGGTGTACGGCCAGTCGATCACCGACCCGTGCCTGAGCTGGGAAGACAGCGAGCTGCTGCTGGAGAAGCTGGCAGCTGCAGTAGACAGCCGCTTCTAAAACATTTGTCGGGTGGCGGCTTCGCCTTACCCGACCTACGGTTCGTGCCCTTCTCCCTCTCCCCATGGGAGAGGGTCGTGCCCTTCTCCCTCTCTCTGTGGGAGAGGATCGGGGTGAGGGCAGCAGGCCGCACCTCCCCCCAAATTTGATCCCGTCACACAATTTTCACAAAAACGCTTGCCGTCAATTTGCAGTTTATTGATAATGATTATCATTGTTACATTGATTGTTATTTATAAACATTATGTCACGTACGAATAACAGCGCGGCAACGCCAACAAAATTACACACAGCGCCTACCCCATCCCCCCCCGATCGCCGGATTGACAGCAAAAGCCTTCTGGGTGATGAGGGGCGGGTCATTATCGAGCATGACGGCCAGCACTACCTGCTGCGCCAGACCCATGCCGGTAAACTGATCCTCACGAAATAAATTACACAAAAAACTACGCCAGCCACCCAGGTGATCCCCAGGCAGCCAGCGCTTTCGATTCTTAATGGAGAGTTGCTATGCCACACCTGCATTCCGCGTCTTTACGTCCGTCACTTCTGGCGCTGGCGATTGTCAGCACCCTGCCCGGCGCCGCGTTTGCTGCCGGAGATGAGATTACCGTTACCGCCACGGGCAACGCCCGCAGCGCCTTCGAAGCCCCCATGATGGTGAGCGTCATTGACGCCACCGCCCCGGAAAACCAGACCGCCAGCTCCGCCGCTGACCTGCTGCGAAAAGTCCCCGGCCTGACGCTGGACGGCACCGGACGCACCAACGGCCAGGACGTCAATCTCCGCGGCTACGATCGCCGCGGCGTGCTGGTGCTGGTTGACGGCGTGCGTCAGGGAACGGATACCGGCCACCTCAACAGCACCTTCCTGGATCCGGCGCTTATCAAACGTATCGAAGTGGTTCGCGGCCCGTCGGCCCTGCTGTACGGCAGCGGCGCGCTGGGCGGGGTAATCGCCTATGACACAGCGGATGCCAAAGATCTGCTGGAGCCGGGTAAAAACAGCGGCTACCGCGTATTCGGTACCGGAGCAACGGGCGACAGCAGCATCGGAATGGGGGCCAGCGCCTACGGCCGCACCGATACCCTGGACGGCATTGTGTCCTGGTCCAGCCGCGATCGCGGTGATATCCGCCAGAGCGATGGCAAGACCGCGCCGAATGACGAATCCATCAGCAACATGCTGGCAAAGGGCAGCTGGAAAATTGATCCAGCCCAGACGCTGAGCGGATCCCTGCGCTACTACAACAATAATGCCCAGGAGCCCAAGAACCCGCAAACCTCCGACGCGTCCGACAGCAGCAATCCGATGACCGACCGCTCCACCATTCAGCGCGATGCCCAGCTTGGCTACAAAATTGCGCCAGAGGGGAATGACTGGCTGAATGCCGATGCAAAAATCTACTGGTCCGAAGCGCGCATCAACGCCCAGAACGTTGACGGCACCGGCGAGTTCCGCAAGCAGACCACCAAAGGCGGCAAGGTTGAAAACCGTACCCGTCTATTCACCGACTCCTTTGCATCACACCTTCTCACCTACGGCGGGGAATACTATCGTCAGGAGCAAAGCCCGAGCGGAGCCACCACCGGCTTCCCTGACGCGAAAATCGACTTCAGCTCCGGCTGGCTGCAGGATGAAATCACCCTGCGCGATCTGCCTGTAACGATCCTCGGCGGCACACGTTACGACAGCTACCGCGGCAGCAGCGACGGCTACGACGATGTGGACGCCGATAAGTGGTCCTCCCGCGCCGGGTTAACCGTCAGCCCGACCGACTGGCTGATGCTGTTCGGATCCTACGCGCAGGCCTTCCGCGCGCCGACGATGGGCGAAATGTATAACGATGCGAAGCACTTCTCCATCGGCAGCTTCTACACCAACTACTGGGTGCCGAACCCGAACCTGCGCCCGGAAACCAACGAAACCCAGGAGTTCGGTTTCGGCCTGCGCTTCGACGACCTGATGCTCGCTAACGACGCGCTGGAGTTCAAGGCCAGCTATTTCGACACCAAAGCAAAAGACTACATCTCCACCACCGTCGACTTTGCGGCGGCAACCACCATGTCCTATAACGTTCCTGACGCCAAAATCTGGGGCTGGGACGTGATGGCGAAATACTCCGCCGACCTCTTCAATCTCGACGTGGCCTATAACCGCACGCGCGGTAAAGATACCGATACGGGCGAGTATATCTCCAGCATTAATCCGGATACCGTGACCAGCAAGCTCGATATTCCGGTGGCGCAAAGCGGGTTCTCCGTGGGCTGGATCGGCACCTTTGCCGATCGCTCAACGCACGTCAGCAGCAGCTACAGCAAGCAGCCGGGCTACGCGGTTAACGACTTCTACGTCAGCTATAAAGGCCAGGAGCAGCTCAAAGGCGTCACCACCACGCTGGTGCTGGGTAACGCCTTCGACAAAGCGTACTGGTCACCGCAGGGTATTCCGCAGGACGGCCGTAACGGTAAGATTTTTGTGAGTTATCAGTGGTAACCCCCTCGCCCCGGCTTGCCGGGGCATATATTGAGAAGGATCGGACAATGAATCACTACACACGCTGGCTTGAGCTAAAAGAAGAAAATCCCGGTAAATATGCGCGTGACATCGCAGGCTTAATGAACATCAGCGAAGCGGAGCTGACCTTTGCCCGCGTGGGGCACGACGCCTGGCGCCTGCACGGGGAAATTCGCGACATATTAGGCGCGCTGGAGGCCGTAGGCGAAACCAAGTGCATCTGCCGCAATGAATATGCCGTTCACGAGCAGGTGGGCGCGTTTACCAATCAACATCTCAACGGCCATGCCGGGCTGGTGCTGAACCCGCGCGCGCTGGATCTTCGCCTGTTCCTCAACCAGTGGGCGAGCGTTTTCCACGTCAGTGAAACCACCGCACGCGGCGAGCGCCAGAGCATTCAGTTCTTCGATCGTCAGGGCGATGCCCTGCTGAAGGTCTACACCACCGACAGCACCGACGTTTCCGCGTGGGGCGACGTATTGACCCGCTTTATCTTCGCCGATAACCCGCCGCTTGAGCTGCAAACGGCCGACGCACCGGCTCAAGCCGAACACGTCGATGCGGGTACGGTGGACAAAGAGTGGCGCGCCATGACCGACGTTCACCAGTTCTTTAGCCTGCTGAAGCGCCATGGCCTGAGCCGCCAGCAGGCGTTTCGCCTGGTGGGTGACGACCTTGCCTGCAAGGTTGAGAACGGCGCGCTGGCACGGCTGCTGGAGACGGCGCGTCAGGACGGCAATGAAATTATGATATTCGTGGGCAACCGCGGCTGCGTGCAGATCTTCACCGGCGCGGTGGAAAAAGTGGTGCCGATGAAAGGCTGGCTAAATATTTTCAACGCCGCTTTTACGCTGCATCTGCTGGAAGAGTCCATCGCTGAGACCTGGGTGACGCGTAAGCCGACGGCCGACGGTCACGTCACCAGCCTGGAGCTGTTTGCCGCCGACGGCACGCAAATCGCCCAGCTGTACGGCCAGCGTACCGAAGGTGAACCGGAGCAGACCCAGTGGCGCAGCCAGATTGACGCGCTCACCCTGAAAGGGCTGGCCGCATGAAAAAATGGTTTGCCCTGCTAAGCGCCCTGCCGCTGGTCGCCTTCGCGGCCAGCGGGGAGAAAATCGTTACGCTCGGCGGTGACGTTACCGAGATCGTGTATGCGCTTGGCGCACAGTCTTCCCTGGCGGCGCGCGACAGTACCAGCCAGTGGCCGCAGGCGGCGAACGCGCTGCCGGACGTGGGATATTTGCGCCAGCTGAATGCGGAAGGGATCCTATCCGTACGCCCGACGCTGGTGCTGGCTAGCGCCCAGGCCCAGCCCTCTCTGGCGCTGAAGCAGGTTGAGCAAAGCCATGTCAGGGTCATCACCGTTCCCGGCAGTAACGACCTGAGCGTGATTGACGAAAAGGTGCGGGTGGTTGCCGAAGCAACCCATCGGCAGGCGCAGGGGGAAATCCTGCGCAAAACGCTGCGTGAGGAGCTGGCCGCACTGCCGGCTTCGTCGCTGAACAAGCGGGTGCTGTTCATCCTCAACCACGGCGGGATGACCGCCATGGCCGCAGGACAGCAGACCGGTGCGGATGCCGCTATCCGTGCGGCAGGGCTGCAGAACGCAATGCAGGGTTTTACCCGCTATCAGCCGCTTTCGCAGGAAGGTGTCATTGCCAGCCAGCCCGATCTGGTGGTGATTTCGCAGGAGGGCGTGAGGGCTCTGGGCGGTGAAGAAAATCTCTGGAAGCTACCGGGCCTGGCGCAAACCCCGGCAGGACGCAACAGGCAGGTGCTGGCCATAGACGATATGGCGCTGCTGGGCTTTAGCGTACGCACGCCGAAGGCCATCCAGCAGCTGCGCGCCAAAGCGGAGCAACTGCCCTGATGACGCGTCGCATCACACTGTCTCTGTGGCTTCTCGCCGCCCTGCTCGCGGTGATGACGCTCATGGCGACCGGTTTTGGCGCGCTGCGCCTGCCGGTCAGCCTGCTGTGGAATCACAGCGATGAGGCGCTGCGCCAGATCTGGCTGAACATTCGCCTGCCCCGCGTGCTGCTGGCGCTGGCGATCGGCGGCTCGCTGGCGCTGGCTGGGTGTGTGATGCAGGGGCTGTTTCGTAACCCGCTGGCTGACCCGGGCCTGCTCGGGATCAGCAGCGGTGCCGCGCTGGCCGTTGCCCTCTGGGTCGTGGTCCCGCTCTCGTTGCCGGCGCTGGTGATGCTCTACGCGCCGATGCTGGCGGCGTTTATTGGCGCGCTCGCGGCTACGTTCGTCATTTTCCTGCTCAGCCAGCAGAGCGGCAGTTCGCTGTCGCGTCTGCTGCTGGTCGGCATCGCCATCAACGCCCTGTGCGGCGCGGCGGTGGGCGTGCTCTCCTGGGTCAGTAACGATGCCCAGCTTCGCCAGCTCTCGCTGTGGGGCATGGGCAGCCTCGGCCAGGCCCAGTGGTCAACGCTGCTGGCCGTTGTCTCCCTGATGATCCCCACGGTGCTGGTTATCTGGCGCCTTGCCAGCACGCTCAATTTACTGCAGCTGGGTGACGAAGAAGCGCACTACCTCGGCGTGGATGTCGCCGTGGTTCAGCGGATCCTGCTTCTGTGCAGCGCTTTGCTGGTAGCTGCCGCGGTGGCCGTCAGCGGCGTTATCGGCTTCGTGGGCCTGGTGGTACCGCACCTGATACGCATGTGGCTGGGGTCGGATCACCGGGGGGCGATCCCGGGTTCGGTACTGGCCGGCGCCTTTCTGCTGCTGGTTGCCGATACGGCGGCGCGAACGCTGGTCGCTCCGGCAGAAATGCCCGTCGGTTTGCTGACCAGCATCCTGGGCGCCCCGTGGTTTCTGTGGCTTATCTTTCGACGGGGAGGTCAGCATGGCTGAACGTTACCGCGCGGAGAACGTGACCTGCACGCTTTCCGGAAGAACGCTTATCGACGACGTCTCGCTGTCGCTATCGCAGGGTGAAATGGTCGCCCTGATTGGCCCCAACGGCGCGGGAAAATCCACGCTGCTGCGGCTCCTGACCGGCTACCTGAAGCCCGACGGCGGGCGCTGTGTTCTGGCAGGGAAGAACCTGCGCGAATGGCATCCGGAGACGCTATCACGCCACCGGGCGGTGATGCGCCAGCATGCCCAGCCCGGCTTCGACTGGCCGGTGGACGCTATCATTGGCATGGGGCGTGCGCCGTGGAGCCGGCAGCCCGAGGAGTCAATCGTGCGTGAGGTCATGGCGCTTACCGGGTGCCTGCCGCTGGCGGGAAGGCGGTACAACGCCCTTTCCGGCGGCGAGCAGCAGCGCGTACAGCTTGCCCGCGCGCTGGCTCAGCTCTGGCAAGACGGTTCGCCGCGCGGCTGGCTGTTTCTGGATGAACCCACCTCCGCACTGGATCTCTATCACCAGCAGCATCTGCTGCGGCTGTTGAAATCACTGACCCTCAAAGGGCATCTCCACGTTTGCGTGGTTTTGCACGATCTAAACCTGGCCGCGCTGTGGGCGGATCGCATCCTGCTGCTACACGGCGGGAGGCTGGTCTCCCACGGCACGCCAGGAGAGGTGCTGCAGGCCGACGCGCTCGCGCGCTGGTATGGCGCACAGGTACACGTCGGCAGTCATCCGGTTCACGCCGCGCCGCAGGTTTTTCTTGCCCCCTAGCTTGAGCAACTTACCTCCAGCCGCTTGCCCCAGTCCGGCGGGCGGCTGACGTAGTCATCATCCCTGTCGGCAAACGGCGTCCGTAGCGCCAGGTGCAGGCGGTGCAGCTCTTCATACTCTCCCTGCTCTGCCTGTTCAATCGCGCGCTGAGCCAGCCAGTTGCGCAATACCATCGCCGGATTAGCCGCCTTCATTTTTTCCTGACGGATAGCGTCATCCACCTGTTCCTGCTGCAGGCGTGCGCGATAGGCGGTGAACCAGTCATCAAACGCCTGCCTGTCGATAAACTCGTCGCGCAGCGGTGAGGCCGCGCTTTGCTGCTCGGTTTGGCTCAGCAGGCGGAAGGTACGGGTGTAGTCGCTTCCCTCGCGCGCCATCAGCGAGAACAGAGCATTGAGCAGTTCGTTATCGCCTTTCTCCTGCGTCAGCAGCCCGAGCTTGTTGCGCATCAGCGAGCCGTACTCGCGCAGCAATATCTCCTGGTAGCCGTCGAGCGCATCATTCAGGCCGTCAACGTCGATGAACGGTGACAGGCTTTGCGCAAGGCGCTGAAGGTTCCACAGCCCGACGGCTGGCTGGTTGTCAAAGCTGTAGCGCCCCTGATAGTCCGAGTGGTTACAGATGTAACCCGGCTGATAATCATCGAGGAAGCCATAGGGACCATAGTCGAACGTTAGCCCAAGCAGCGACATGTTATCGGTGTTCATTACGCCGTGTGCAAAACCTACGGTCTGCCAGCGGGCAATCATCACTGCGGTACGGGCGACAATATCGCGAAACCACAGAACATAGCGGTCCTGTTCGTCCTGCAGAGGCGTCCAGTGGCGGCGGATCGCGTAGTCAGCAAGCTGGCGGACTTTCTCAGGTTCACGGCGATAGTAGAAGTGTTCGAAATGGCCAAAGCGCAGGTGGCTTTCCGCCACGCGGATCAGCATTGCGCCCTGCTCCATCGTTTCGCGAGCGACCGGCGTGTCGCTGGTCACGATCGAGAGCGCGCGCGAAGTGGGAATACCCAGCGCATGCATCGCTTCCGACGCCAGGCCTTCGCGGATAGTTGAACGCAGTACCGCGCGGCCATCCCCCATTCGGGAATAGGGCGTCAGCCCGGCGCCCTTGAGGTGCCAGTCGAGGGTCTCGCCGTTGGGGAGCTGTTGTTCGCCCAACAGGATGCCCCGACCATCGCCAAGCTGTCCGGCCCAGACGCCAAACTGGTGTCCACTATAGACCTGCGCCAGCGGCTGCATGCCGGGCAACAGCGTTTCACCGCCCCAGACGCCTGCACCGGACGAAGGCTGGAACAATGAGGGGGGAATGCCAAGCGCATCTGCCAGACTGTCGTTATGCCAGATCAGACGTGCATTCTGTAAGGGTGTTGGTTTTAGCGCGGTGTAAAAGCCGGGCAGTTCGTCGTGCCAGTGAGCAGTAAAAGACAAGGTCATAAGTCCTCCTGCTTTTAGTGTAGAGGTTTTACCGGGACGTAAACACGGGCGAAGAAAAGGGTTATCACTGAACGAGGGTTGTCACCTGCTCCGCCGGGACGGCGGGCCAGAGGCTTCCCTGCATTGCGCCAAAATTAAAAGGCAGAACGCGCTGTAAAATGCCGTGATCGTCAACCCCGGACACCATTATCGACTGGCAGTGCGGCGTAATTTGCCACAGGATCGCACGCATAAAAGGCTCAAATGAGAGTTCGGTGACACGCTGTTGAATAAAGCCTTTATCCAGTATGACCCGTTTAAACAAACCGTCGTATACCGGTTTAAGGGATGCCGCTCCCGCCCCAAAATTAGCCAGTACCAGCGGAAAATGGATCGCCATTCTCGCCAGTTCGGGATCGTCTTTCCCATTATTTAAACCTGGATAATTCTCATTAACACTCAGCTCAAGAAAAGGATAACGCTCAAGAATTAAAACAGCATCCCCATTGCTTAATAAAAATTCGACAATTGCAGGTGTAATATTTATCCATGCAAGTAAGTGATGCTGAATAAAGAACAGTTTGCAGGTATCGAGCAATTGCAACTTTTCTTGAAAAAGCGCTAGTTCATCCTCTTTAGAAAGATGCGGGATAACCAGCTCGGTAGGGATCCTAACGTTCGTACCCACGCCAACAAAGTTAACCAAAATCTCCAGACCTTTAAGCTCCCCTGCACTATTACGCGCGGGAAGTAGTAAAAGTTCAGACTGGTAAGCATTATCTAGCGTGATAATCATCGCGCTCGCCCCGCATTAAAGATGAGTGAGAACATCCTGGAGCAATTGCAGGCAAAATTCCATTGCATTGATTTTAAGAAGATTAATTTCATTAGTTCCGTATTAATTTTCAGATTTATCCCTGAATCTAAAATAATTTTATCCTGGTTACTGAATAATAGCCAGTTTTAGATAAAACAGGCACATACAGACACACGTCATTCCGCGGAAATTTAACTTTAATCATCACATTGAGAAAAGCCTGACGCCATTTAATAGTCGCCAGGCTAACAGAACCGACTTCCACTGCGAGCTAAATACGTCTGGCTTGCCAGAAGTTTTTACGCCAGTAAACATTATCCAGGGAAGAACGCATCACCCCACGGCTGGTAGAGGCATGAATGAACTGATTGTCGGTGTCATAAATGCCCACATGCAGACCACTTTCACCCGAGCCTGTTTTGAAAAAGACCAGGTCGCCCGGGAGTAAATCCCCTTTATCAATTTCAGTGCCGATTTCCGCCTGTTTGCGCGTTTCGCGCGGAAGCTGAAGATCAAACTTATCGCGGAAAGTCATCAGCACAAACCCGGAGCAATCCACACCCCGGCGCGTCATTCCGCCATAGCGATAGGGCGTGCCGCGCCAGTTGCTCAACTGATCGTTGAGGCTGGCGATAACCGTTATTGAATCTGAAAGCCGCGGATTAGGCGGTGGCGCACGGTGACTACTGCATCCCGCAAGAAATAACGTCGCCATCAAGAGAAACCAGAATCGCATATTCAGACGAATCCTCTGCTTTTTTTATTCTTTCCGTAATTTAGCGTGCAAATATGCAGCCGCGCAAGAAACGGTTACCCCTGCGCGGTGGAAATGAGCATCTTATGCCCCTCGATATCCAGCCGTTTGAACAACATATTGTAGGCGCGGGCAAGGTTCGGCGGCGTCAGTACGGCGTCACGCGTGCCGCTGGCAATCAGTTTCCCACGCGCCAGCAGCCACACCCGATGCGCGTGGCGCAGCGTATGGTTCAAATCATGGCTACTCATCACGATGGCTATACCCTGCCGGGAAAGCGCACTGAGCAGCGTATCGAGAGCCGCCTGCTGTGCAACGTCCAGGCCGCTCATCGGCTCATCAAGAACCAGCAAGCGTCCGTGAGGATTGCCCTCAGGGTGGATCTGAAGGATCACCGCCGCCAGGCGTACGCGCTGCCACTCTCCGCCGGAAAGCTGGCTGGCAAGCCGGGTGAGCTTGTCTTCCAGACCCAGCGCCGAGGCGACGTCGTTGAGTAGCGAGGTGTGGTTTTTATCATGCAGATGCAGCGTCAGGTAGTGCCAGACCGGCATCGCAAACGGCGGCACCTGCTGTTGCACTAAATAGCTACGGCGGTGTGCCAGCGACGAGGGTGACCACTCGGCAAGCGATCGGTCAAGCAGAGTGACCTCTCCCTCCCCGGATGTCATGCCCGCCATACGCCCCAGCAGCGTGCTCTTCCCTGCCCCATTCGGCCCCACCAGATGCAGAATTTCACCTGCACTGACGGCGGCGGTAACGGGCTCCAGACGTCCCGAACTGGCAACGTTTGAAAGCTGCATCAGCAGAGTCATTATTTCGCCAGCGCCAGCTTGATGGACTCCATGACGATCGGATCTTCAGGCGTCATATCCGGGGAGAAACGTTGAACAACCTGACCATCACGACCAATCAGGAATTTCTCGAAATTCCACAGAATATCGTCCGGGTACAGCGGCGCGCGCCCTTTGCTCGCCATACGCTCGTAGAATCCGCTCTCTTCAGGCGCAACGGCCGTCGGGGCAGCGGCAATCAGCTTCGCATACAGCGGATGGCGATGTTCACCGTTAACGTCGATTTTGCTGAACATCGGGAAGGTCACGCCATAGGTGGTACTGCAGAATGTTTTGATCTCTTCTTCGCTGCCCGGCTCCTGGCCCAGAAACTGGTTGCACGGGAAGCCCAGCACGGTGAAACCGTCTTTCTCCCAGGCTTTGTGAATGTTCTCCAGCTGCTCATACTGCGGCGTCAGGCCACATTTAGACGCCACATTCACCAACAGCAAGACCTTGCCTTTATAGCCTTCCAGCGTGGTCTTCTCGCCGTCGATGGTGGTCACTTCGGTATTCAGAATATCAGACTGCATAGCATTCCCTCAGGTTGTCTTACGGGTCGTGATTTAACGTCCGGCCTTTAATAGTAGCCAGATAAATACCGGCGCGCCCAGCGTGGCGGTTACCACACCAATAGGCAGCTCTGCGGCTGTCAGGGCGAGCCGGGCGATGATATCGGCAACCAGCAGCGTGGCGGCCCCTGCAACGGCCGACGCCGGGAGCAACGTGCGATGGTCCGTGATACCGCTCAACCTCAGCATGTGCGGGATAACCAGCCCGATAAAGCCAATCGCCCCGGCCAGCGCCACGCTCACGCCGACCATCCACCCGATAGCAATCACCAGCACGTTGCGCCATAACCCAAGCGACATACCGAGCTGTCGGGCGGAGGTTTCACCCAGGGCGAGAATATTCAGCGGCTGAGCCTGGAAAGCGGCCCAGATCATGACCGGAATAAGCAGCACCATCAGCCATCCCTGCTTCCAGTCTACGCCGCCGAATCCGCCCATCATCCAGTACATGAGCTGGCGTAAATCAAAGGAGGTCGAGAAGTACACCGCCCAGGTCATGAGCGCGCTGCAGATAATCCCCAGCGCGACGCCGGCAAGCAGCAGTCGGCTTGTCGAGAGATGGCGTCGGGCAAAGCGCAGCAATATAAGGGTGATGAGTAAGGCCCCGAGGATAGCGCTCAGGCTGATACCCCAGGTCGACAGTTCGCCGCCTCCCAGCATGACGGCAGCGATAAGCCCCACGCCCGCGCCGTTCGACACGCCGAGCAAGCCCGGCTCCGCCAGCGGGTTTTCAAACAGCGCCTGCATAATCGTGCCACACAGCGCCAGAGCAGCGCCAACCAGTATCACCGCCAGCGTCCGCGGCAGGCGTATCTGCCAGACAAAGAGTTGTCCGTCAGGGCCAAACCAGCTTTCTGGGCCCAGCCACCTGTCCCCCGCGCACAGGCTGACGGCCGTGGCGGCAAGGAGCAGCAGCATAAGCATAAGCAGGCGGCGTCGGTCGGACTGCTGTTGGCGATGGGCAAAATCAAGCATGAACAGGGTTTTAATTAGCGTGAGATGTAATTGATTTTACGGTGGGTTTGGTCAATAGCGCAAAGAAAAAAGGCCGCTATTGCGGCCTTTTTAGTTAGTTCATATTACTCTGCTTTGGGCGTTGCGTTTTCGACACGGCTTTTTAACTTCTGGCCGGGTCTGAAGGTCACCACGCGGCGGGCTGTAATGGGAATATCTTCCCCCGTCTTCGGGTTACGGCCCGGACGTTGGTTTTTGTCTCGCAAATCAAAATTGCCAAAACCGGAGAGTTTTACCTGCTCACCATTTTCCAGAGCACGACGGATCTCTTCGAAAAACAGCTCTACCAGCTCTTTGGCATCCCGTTTGCTAAGCCCAAGCTTATCAAACAGATATTCTGACATTTCAGCTTTTGTAAGCGCCATAGGTTCAATCCCTCAATGATGCCTGGAATCGCTCTTTTAATGCCTCTACACATTTGGCGACGGTAGCGGCAATCTCCTCTTCTTCGAGTGTACGGCTGGTATCCTGAAGGATAAGGCTAATAGCGAGGCTCTTGAAACCTTCTGCTACGCCCTTGCCGCGGTACACGTCAAATAAGTTTACGCCAACTACCTGATTTACGCCAACTTTCTTACATTCGGCCAAAATATCTGCTGCAGGCACGTTTTCAGCGACCACAACTGCGATATCACGGCGGTTTGCCGGGAAGCGTGATACGTCCTGAGCCTGAGGAATGACGCGGTCTGCCACCGGGCTCCACTCCAGCTCAAACACGATGGTACGGCCGTTCAGGTCGAGCTTACGTTCCAGCTCAGGGTGCACAACGCCAATGAAACCAACGCGTTTGCCGTCCAGATAAATAGTCGCACTCTGGCCCGGATGCAGGGCCGGAATGGCTTCTGCGCGGAATTCAATTTCGGATAATTTACCGGTCAAATCCAGAATTGCTTCCAGATCGCCCTTCATATCGTAGAAATCAACCGTGCCTTTTGCCAGATCCCAGTGCTCTTCATAGCGGTTACCGCTGATAGCGCCGGCCAGCATGAGATCCTGACGGATGCCTAAATTTGCCTGAGTATCCGGTACAAAGCGCAGACCGCTCTCGAAAATGCGCACGCGGTTTTGCTGACGGTTCTGGTTATAAACGATGGTGCCCAGCAGGCCGGTCCACAGGGACAGACGCATTGCGGACATCTCGCTGGAGATAGGGCTTGGCAGGATCAGCGCTTCCTGACCCGGGTGAACCAGCTGCTGCAGCTTAGGATCGACAAAGCTGTAGGTGATGACTTCCTGGTAACCTTTGTCGTTGAGCATGGTTTTCACACGCTTCAGGGACAGGTCGGCCTCGCGGTGGGTGCCCATCACCAGACCGGCCTGTACCGGCTCGTCAGGGATGTTGTTGTAGCCGTAAACGCGGGCCACTTCTTCCACCAGATCTTCTTCAATTTCCATGTCGAAACGCCAGGATGGCGCAACGGCTTTCCACTCGTCCTGACCTTCGGTTACGTCGCAGCCCAGACGGCGCAGAATGTCGCTTACCTGAGCATCCGCAACGTGATGGCCAATCAGGCGATCCAGCTTGCTGCGGCGCAGGGTAATGGTTGCGCGCTTAGGCAGCGTGGCTTCGTTGGTCACGTCGATGACCGGGCCCGCTTCACCGCCGCAGATGTCGATCAGCAGGCGGGTCGCGCGCTCCATGGCTTTATACTGCAGGGCCGGATCAACGCCGCGCTCATAGCGGTGAGACGCATCGGTGTGCAGGCCGTGACGGCGCGCGCGACCGGTGATTGAGAGCGGGCTGAAGAACGCACATTCCAGCAGGACGTTTTGCGTTTCATCGTTTACGCCAGAGTGCTCACCGCCGAAGATGCCGCCCATTGCCAGCGCTTTGCTGTGGTCAGCAATCACCAGCGTATCAGCGTTCAGTTTCGCTTCGCTGCCGTCCAGCAGAACCAGGGTTTCACCCTCTTTCGCCATGCGCACAACGATACCGCCTTCGATACGGTCTTTATCGAATGCGTGCATCGGCTGGCCCAGCTCCAGCAAAACGTAGTTGGTCACGTCAACAACGGCGTCGATGGAACGGATACCGCAGCGGCGCAGCTTCTCTTTCATCCACAGCGGGGTTGGTGCCTTAACGTTGATACCTTTCACCACGCGGCCAAGGTAGCGCGGGCACGCGTCAGCGGCGTCAACCCGGATAGGCAGCACGTCGCTGATGGTCGCTTCAACCGGCGCAATGTCCGGCACGTTCAGTTCAGTCTGGTTCAGCACGGCAACGTCGCGCGCCACGCCGATGATGCCCAGGCAGTCGGCGCGGTTTGGCGTCACGCTGATTTCGATGGTGTTGTCATCAAGCTTCAGGTATTCGCGGATATCGGTTCCGATCGGCGCATCCAGCGGCAGTTCGATAATGCCGTTATGGTCGTCGGAAATACCCAGCTCGGAGAAGGAGCACAACATGCCTTCAGAAGGCTCACCGCGCAGCTTAGCCGCTTTGATCTTAAAATCACCCGGCAGCACGGCGCCCACGGTCGCCACGGCCACCTTCAGGCCCTGACGGCAGTTTGGCGCACCGCAGACGATATCCAGCAGACGGTCACCGCCCACGTTCACTTTTGTCACGCGCAGCTTGTCGGCGTTAGGGTGCTGGCCGCATTCAACCACTTCACCCACTACCACACCGTTAAAGGCACCTGACACGGGTTCCACGCCATCAACTTCCAGACCCGCCATGGTGATCTGGTTGGAAAGCGCGTCGCTGTCCAGCGTAGTGTTCACCCATTCGCGTAACCACAGTTCACTAAATTTCATTGTTCTGTCCTGCCCTTATTTAAACTGTTTGAGGAAACGCAGATCGTTTTCGAAGAAGGCGCGCAGGTCGGTCACGCCGTAGCGCAGCATGGTCAGACGCTCCATGCCCATACCGAAGGCAAAGCCGGAGTACACTTCCGGATCGATACCCACATTGCGCAGCACGTTTGGATGCACCATGCCGCAGCCCAGCACTTCCAGCCATTTGCCGTTTTTACCCATCACGTCCACTTCCGCAGACGGTTCGGTGAACGGGAAGTAGGACGGACGGAAACGAACCTGCAGATCTTCCTCAAAGAAGTTGTTCAGGAAATCGTGCAGCGTGCCTTTCAGGTTGGTAAAGCTGATGTTTTTATCAACGATCAGGCCTTCCATCTGGTGGAACATCGGGGTATGCGTCTGGTCGTAGTCGTTACGATAGACGCGGCCCGGCGCGATAATACGGATAGGAGGTTCCTGATCCTTCATGGTGCGGATCTGAACGCCAGAAGTCTGGGTACGCAGCAGGCGCGTAGCGTCGAACCAGAAAGTGTCGTGGTCAGCGCGTGCCGGATGATGGCCAGGAATGTTGAGGGCGTCGAAGTTGTGATAATCATCTTCGATTTCCGGGCCAGTCGCCACGGTAAAGCCGAGCTCACCGAAGAAACTTTCAATGCGGTCAATGGTACGGGTTACCGGGTGCAGACCGCCGTTTTCAATGCGACGCCCCGGCAGGGATACGTCAATGGTTTCCTGAGCCAGACGGGCATTCAGCACCGCACTTTCCAGCGTCGCTTTACGCGCGTTCAGTGCCTGCTGTACCTGCTCTTTGGCTTCGTTAATCACTGCCCCTGCTGCAGGGCGCTCTTCTGCAGGCAGCTCACGCAGGGTAGTCATTTGAAGGGTCAGATGCCCTTTCTTGCCCAGATATTCGACGCGGACATTGTCTAACGCGGCGACATCTGAGGCCTGGTTAATGGCGGCCGTTGCACTGGCAACCAGCTCTGCGAGATGTGACATGGTTTTCCTCATTATGTCGGTGCAGACACCGATTTGGTGGACTTAATCTCTCGAATTTAGACACAAAAAAAGCCTCCATTGGGAGGCTTAATTGGCGCTGTTTTTCGTTTCATCTTTCACGCGCTAGCCTCCTGAGTTCAGGTGCTAAAGTAAAAGAAGAAGCGGAAAATAGCAGCATTCATGCTTGCGTTACCTTGTGTGGTAAAAACCGTGAAGACCTTATTGAAAAGCCTGGACGGGTAAAAGTCAATGTTCTGATGATGTTAAAACAAAAGAGGGAGCAAAGCTCCCTCTCTCAACTGGCTTACGCCAGTGCTGCTTTCGCTTTTTCGACCAGAGCGGTGAACGCTACTTTGTCGAATACTGCGATGTCAGCCAGGATCTTACGGTCGATTTCAACAGAGGCTTTTTTCAGGCCGTTGATGAATTTGCTGTAAGAAATACCGTTCTGACGTGCTGCTGCGTTGATACGCGCAATCCACAGTTGACGGAACTGACGCTTACGCTGACGACGGTCACGGTAAGCGTACTGACCTGCTTTGATAACAGCCTGGAAGGCAACGCGGTATACGCGTGAACGCGCACCGTAGTAGCCTTTAGCTTGTTTCAAAATTTTCTTGTGACGTGCACGTGCAATTACACCACGTTTTACGCGAGCCATATGTGCTCTCCTGTATCTATATTCTTAGTAAAAAAATTAAACGTTAACGGCTTATGCGTACGGCAGGCACGCGATAACCAGACCCAGATCGCCTTTAGAAACAAGGCCTTTTGGACGCAGGTGACGTTTACGCTTAGTAGATTTTTTGGTCAGAATATGACGCAGGTTTGCGTGCTTACGCTTAAATCCACCACCACCGGTTTTTTTGAAGCGCTTAGCAGCACCGCGTACGGTCTTAATTTTTGGCATCTTAATAACTTCCACTTCGCATTGTTAATAAACGAAACATAGGCGAACAAAACCTATGAAACCCGAAGGCTCCACAGATTTTGCTGCTTGAAGGCCTTACTGTTTCTTCTTAGGAGCGAGCACCATGATCATCTGGCGGCCTTCGATCTTCGTAGGGAAGGATTCGACTACTGCCAGTTCACTCAGATCTTCACGGACGCGGTTAAGCACTTCCATACCGATCTGTTGGTGGGCCATCTCACGACCGCGGAAACGCAGCGTGATCTTGGCCTTATCGCCATCTTCCAGAAAGCGAATCAGGCTGCGGAGTTTTACCTGATAATCGCCATCGTCGGTACCAGGACGGAATTTGATTTCCTTAACCTGGATAACTTTTTGCTTCTTCTTCTGTTCCTTAGAAGACTTACTCTTTTCATAAAGGAACTTGCCGTAGTCCATAATACGACAAACTGGCGGTTCGGCGTTAGGGCTGATTTCAACTAAATCTACTCCAGCTTCTTCAGCTTTTTCGATCGCTTCTCTCAGACTCACAATCCCCAGTGGCTCACCTTCCAGATCTGTTAAGCGAACTTCCTGGGCGCGAATCTCGCCATTGATACGATTCGGACGTGCCGTTTGAACTCGTTTTCCGCCTTTAATACCTTATTCCTCCAGTTGTTGAAGACTGCGGCTGCGAATCTCTTGTTGCAGCTTCTCAATCACTTCACTTACGTCCAGGCTCCCCAGGTCTTTACCACGGCGGGTGCGAACGGCAACTTTGCCTGCTTCCACCTCTTTATCACCACAGACCAACATATACGGGACACGACGTAAAGTGTGCTCGCGGATTTTAAAGCCAATCTTCTCATTTCTCAAGTCTGCTTTTACGCGAATGCCCGCATTTTGTAGTTTCTGCGTCAATTCTTTAACGTAATCCGCCTGAGAATCGGTAATGTTCATCACTACTACCTGCACTGGCGCAAGCCAGGTTGGGAAGAAGCCGGCGAACTCTTCGGTCAGGATGCCGATGAAGCGCTCCAGTGAACCGAGGATGGCACGGTGAATCATTACCGGTACCTGACGCTCGTTGTCTTCGCCAACGTAAGAGGCGCTTAAACGCTGCGGCAGGGAGAAGTCCAGCTGTACCGTTCCGCACTGCCATGCGCGATCGAGGCAGTCATACAGGGTAAATTCAATTTTTGGACCGTAGAAGGCGCCCTCGCCCAGCTGGTATTCGAACGGAATGTTGTTCTCTTCCAGCGCGACGGCGAGATCTGCTTCTGCGCGATCCCATGTCTCATCGCTACCGATACGTTTTTCCGGACGCGTTGAGAGTTTGACGACGATCTTCTCGAAGCCAAAGGTGCTGTACATATCGTAGACCATACGAATACAGGCGTTAACTTCATCACGGACCTGATCTTCAGTACAGAAGATATGCGCATCATCCTGAGTAAAGCCACGAACGCGCATCAGGCCGTGCAGCGCACCCGATGGTTCGTTGCGGTGGCAGCTACCGAACTCCGCCATACGCAGCGGCAGGTCGCGGTAGGATTTCAGACCCTGATTAAAGATCTGAACGTGGCCCGGACAGTTCATTGGCTTGATGCAGTATTCACGGTTCTCAGACGAGGTGGTGAACATCGCATCTTTGTAGTTGTCCCAGTGGCCGGTTTTTTCCCACAGCACACGGTCCATCATGAACGGGCCTTTCACTTCCTGATACTGATACTCTTTCAGCTTGGAACGCACGAACGTTTCCAGCTCACGGAAGATAGTCCAGCCGTCATTATGCCAGAATACCATACCCGGCGCTTCTTCCTGCATATGGTACAGGTCAAGCTGCTTTCCGATTTTACGGTGGTCACGCTTCGCAGCCTCTTCCAGGCGCTGCAGGTACGCGTTCAGGGCTTTCTTATCAGCCCACGCGGTACCATAGATACGCTGCAACATTTTGTTGTTGCTGTCGCCACGCCAGTAGGCGCCTGCGATTTTCATCAGTTTAAAGTGATGACAGAAGCGCATGTTCGGCACGTGCGGTCCACGGCACATGTCGACGTATTCTTCGTGATGATACAAGCCAGGCTTGTCATCATGAGAAATGTTTTCGTCAAGAATAGTGACTTTATAGTTCTCGCCACGCTTCACGAAGGTTTCACGCGCTTCGTGCCAGCTGACTTTCTTCTTGATGACGTCGTAGTTGGTTTCAGCGAGCTCGTGCATACGTTTTTCGAGCGCGTCGATATCTTCCTGGGTCAGGGTGTGGTCAAGATCAACGTCGTAGTAAAAGCCGTTGTCGATAACCGGGCCGATCGCCATTTTGGTGTTTGGCCACAGCTGCTTGATAGCATGACCTAACAGGTGCGCACACGAGTGACGAATGATCTCCAGACCTTCTTCGTCTTTCGCGGTGATGATTGCAAGGGTAGCATCGCTTTCAATCAGATCGGACGCATCAACCAGCTCACCGTTTACACGGCCAGCAATGGTCGCTTTCGCGAGGCCAGGACCGATATCCAGGGCAACATCCATTGGGCTAACAGCGTGGTCGAAATGGCGTTGGCTGCCATCAGGAAGAGTAATTACAGGCATTTTATATCCTTATTTGCAGTGATGCCCCACACATAAGAGCATATACAAAGAAAATAATCGTTATTTAACAATAGATAACCTAACCATCTGACCAACAATCGTCAAATTGGTTCGTCATCATGCACCTGGCGAAATCAGATGAATGCGGATTTACGGCAAGCGCCCTAATGGTAACATTAATAAAAGGGCGAATGCACCCTCCGCGACCAGTTTAAGCGGCTCATACTTTTGAATGAGTTGATGAACTTTCGCGGGCCGCGGCTCGCAATCCAACATTGCTGAGCTATTCTTGAACTGGTCCTAACATCCCCAGGGAGCATCACATGAATGTATCCAGTAGAACCGTAGTGTTATTGAATGTTCTTTCAGCGGCCGGTTTGGTGCTGATCCTTGCCGATAGATTCCACTGGTTCTAGTTAAGACGGTGAAGTGGCATAACCTTATCTCCCGGATAATGCGCATTCTGCGCCATCCTTTGGTAGACTGGTCGTATCAACTGACAAGGATGAGGTTATGCCAACTAAACGTTTTGCTGTAAAACACTGGAAGATGGTGGTCGTATTAATTGCGATTTGCGGGGCAATGCTGTTAATGCGTTGGGCTGCGATGATCTGGGGCTGAAAATACATTCTGAAACGCCTTGCCGGACAAATATCTCAGGCGAGTTATTTTCCACAACGAAATACAGATACTGAATATCCTTTAAATATCTTTACACCGTTACGGCATCAAAAACCGGTACAACAGAATCCGGTTTTTCCAGGTCAGGTTATTGCGTTGATTTCAGTAACGATACAACGCAAAGCCTGTTACGACCACTCGCCAGCCACCAGTTTATGAACATCAAAGGCATCATTCATTGATTGGCCGGTAGACTGAGAACCTGGCGCGATGTTGGAGCCGGCCTCAACATCAGAGGCTTTGGTAATGCCGATTTGGCTATTGGCGTCACTGGCAGGTTGGGTTACATCATCAGCAGCGAATACGCCAAAAGAAAGTGCGGAAAGCACCATTGCTGCTGCAGCGGTTTTGATTTTTTTCATAATCATTATTCTCTTTCTAAATTAATGCAGAACGTCTTGAGGCAGAATTCTGCCTGTGCCGTAAGTGTAGATCTGGATCACACTTTTGCCCAGGCAATTTATTTATCAAAACGTGTCAAATAAAGTCGACATCTGTCTCAGAGAATAATTATGAAGAAACTATGGAGATTTTAGTGGACCAGTTATTTTAAAACACCGTTTAAAATAAAATAGCACAATTTTAGAATTTAAAAAACGGGCCGAGTATATTTCGGCCCGCGTGTTTTACATTTTATAGCCCAGAGAAACCGTGGTTCGACGGTCGGTATGTTCAGGCGCCGTAGCCGGTGGTGAAGAGTTCCACGTGACGTTGTAGGCAACCTTTAAGCCAAAGTGTTCGTTGATGGCCACGTTTAACGCGGTTTCAGAGTTCAGCGTCGTATCATCAGCCCCGAAGACGGAGACACCCTGGGTGAATCGGGTGGTATCGGTCATTTGCCAGGCATACGTGCCGGAGGCATACCCTAACGGCTGAGTCTTGGTGTCGCCGTCGGTGTATTCGTCATAACGCACACCCGGACCAAATTCGAAACGGAAGCTATGAACCGGGCCGTTCAGGAACTGACGGCCATAACCCGCGGTGAAGACATCGCGCTGGCGATAGCCATTGTAGCGGTCGGTTAACCAGCTTGCCTGACCGAACAGGTAATCATAATCGGTCATGTTGTAACGGCTACGTCCACCCACTGCATATTTTTCAGAAGATCGTTCGTCGTTTGCGGACGTGTTGCTGGCGTTCCCCCACAGCGACCACGCCGTCGTGTTGCCGTACCAGGTCAGGGTGCTGTCTGCGGTCAGGGAGGAGCTTTTCGTGTTACCCGATTGCGCCAGATAGCCTGCGTTCAGGTTACCTTCGAAGGGTTTTTTCGCGGAGCTTGGATCGTCCATGACAGTAAAAACGGAATCATCGGCGGCTGCATTCATTGACGCAAACACACCACCTGCCAGCATCAGTGCAGCAGGAACTGTCTTCAAAAGCTTCATTTTATTCAGGAGTCCATACAACAAAAAAAGAGACCATCACGGTCTCGGAAACTTTCTTGAGGATCAATGACAAGGCGTCCAGAGAAAGGTAACAAATTATAAAAAGCCGCAAATAACATAGCAATGTTTTCTTATTTCATTTTTTGAATAAGAACGATCTCAAAGCGCATTTTAATTTATATATCTTCGGATGAAGATTTGTCATCATTCGTATTTAAAATCATACTGTTATTTACATTGCCTTCCTGCCATTTGGTGCCAGGCTTAAAATAACCCATGTTAAAAGGAGGTTATGATGGTTTCTGTTTACACCCTGACACTCTCCCCTTCCCTCGATTCTGCCACCCTGACGCCACAGATTTACCCTGAAGGTAAGCTGCGCTGCACCGCGCCGGTATTTGAACCGGGCGGCGGCGGCATCAACGTCGCCCGCGCCATCACCTTCCTCGGCGGGAAAGCTACCGCGATATTCCCCGCCGGTGGGGCCACGGGAGAACATCTCGTCTCTCTCCTGGCGGATGAGAACGTGGCCGTCGAGACGGTCAATGCCAAAGACTGGACCCGGCAGAATCTGCACGTTCACGTTGAGTCCAGCGGCGAGCAGTACCGTTTCGTCATGCCCGGCGCGAAGCTCAGTGATGATGAATTTCGTCAGCTAGAAGAAAAAGTGTTGGCGATTGAGAGCGGCGCATTGCTGGTCATTAGCGGAAGCCTGCCGCCCGGGATTAAGCCGGAGAAACTGACAGCGCTTATTCGTGCGGTTCAGCAGCGCGGCATCCGCTGCATCGTGGACAGTTCAGGCGACGCGCTTCACGCCGCGTTAGTCCCGGGAAATCTTGAACTCGTGAAGCCCAATCAGAAAGAGCTCAGCGCGCTGGTCAACCGAGAATTGACCCAGCCTGATGACGTCCGCACCGCCGCCCAGGAGCTGATCAGCAGCGGTAAAGCGCTACGCGTTGTGGTTTCCCTTGGTCCTCAGGGGGCGCTGGCGGTGGATGAGACCGGCTTTGCACAGGTCGTCCCACCCCCAATGAAAAGCCAAAGCACCGTTGGCGCAGGCGACAGTATGGTCGGCGCGATGACGCTAAAACTTGCCGAGGGGGCTTCGCTGCTGGAGATGGCTCGCTATGGCGTGGCGGCAGGTAGCGCGGCGACCATTAATCAGGGCACGCGGCTCTGTTCGCTTGCCGACACCCAGAAAATCGTCGACTACCTGTCCAGAAGCTAACCCGCACTCCCCTTCCGTACGGAGGGGGAAGCGTGTGCGGAGGTCGCCAAACGCGGACTATCGGCTATGCTAAAAAAACTTTCATGATAACAACGAGGTGAAATATGAGCAGTGGTGACATCACCCGCTACGTAGTAAACGTCAATATTCATGAAGCGTCGCTGACTGAGCTCAATGAGCTCAATAACGCTTTTACCCGGGCAAACTTCCTTTTCACCATGACCGACGAGGAAGGCAATCTTCATGACTTAGGCAGCCTGTCTTTTGGTTTGATAAGCCCTCTTAGCGAGGAGGAAGTGAATGCCCTCGCAAGCAGCCTTGCAGAAAGCGTGACCGACAAAACCACCGAAATTAACGTGACGACCTGGGAAAACTGGCAGAAACGTGAACAATAAGTGCCCTGTATGAATTTAAACCGCTCAGGTGTGCGTTAGTTCGTATTTTTTAACAGCCGTTTTGCGCTAACTTTATGATCTGGCAGACAACATGGGAGAGGCATCATGTGGCAGGCTATCAGTCATCTTTTAAGTGAGCAACTGGGTGAAGGTGAAATTGAACTGCGTAACGAATTGCCTGGCGGAGAGATCCACGCCGCGTGGCATTTGCGCTACGCTGGACGCGACCTTTTTGTTAAATGTGATGAGCGCGAGCTCCTCCCCATCTTCACTGCCGAAGCCGATCAGCTTGAGCTGCTGTCGCGCAGTAAAACGGTCACTGTCCCCCAGGTGTGGGCCGTGGGAAGCGACCGTGACTACAGTTTTCTGGTGATGGACTATCTCCCGGCCCGCCCGTTAGACGCGCACAGCGCGTTTATCCTCGGACAGCAAATTGCCCGTCTTCACCAGTGGAGCGACCAGCCGCAGTTTGGTCTTGATTTTGATAATGACCTCTCCACCACGCCGCAGCCGAATGCCTGGCAGCGGCGCTGGTCAACCTTCTTTGCCGAGCAGCGCATCGGCTGGCAGCTCGAGCTGGCCGCCGAGAAAGGGCTGGAGTTTGGCAATATTGACGCCATTGTTGAACACGTTCAGCAGCGCCTGTCATCGCATCAACCGCAGCCTTCGCTGTTACACGGTGATTTGTGGTCCGAAAACTGTGCGCTGGGGCCAAACGGGCCCTATATCTTCGACCCTGCATGCTACTGGGGCGACAGAGAGTGCGATCTGGCAATGCTGCCGCTGCACCCTGAGCAGCCACCGCAAATCTACGACGGCTACCAGTCGGTCTCGCCGCTGCCGGCAGATTTCCCTGAGCGTCAGCCGGTCTATCAGCTTTACACCCTGATTAACCGGGCGATCCTCTTCGGCGGCGGACACCTGGTAAACGCTCAACGCGCCCTGGACCGCATTCTCGCGGCATGACCCTGGACGGGTGGCAGAATGCCACCCGTGCTGAGGCTAAATGAAGCCGAGCAGAGAGAAGAAGAAGTACCCTGCCACAATGATGATGACCGGAAGCACGTAGAGCGGGAAGATCTGCAGAAAAATCGTGTGGCGCGGAACAACGATGCGGGACTCAATTTGTTCGCGGGACATGCCTTCTGCCCCTTTCGCTTTCTCCAGGATCAGCTGGTCCTCGACGCCTTCACGTAAAAAGCGCGTCTGGCGGCTCATGCGCGCGCCGGAGGCCTGCAGCGCCATCGCAACGAAGATCAGCGCGTAAATTACCCAAAAACCAATATTCATCTGCTGATGAAAATCCGGCGTCGGTGAGTTAAACCAGAAAAAGTTTAAGAACGGGGTATTGAAACGCATCATTTCAATCATGACATGTGCGAAATCAAGCATTACCGCATTGATACCTGGCTGTTTTTCGCTGTGATCGTACATAAATTTAAATACGGAAATCAGCGTGGAAATCACGGCCGGAATAAAAATAACCCAACCGGCAATACGTTTTAAGACAGCGATGCGTCCAGCTTGTTGATACGTCATCAGTTCCCCTTCAAAAAGACGCGTTATTTGTGCCTAAGTCTACCTGCTGCCCATCAATTTCGCCCGATCTTTAAAAGCAATATGCTAAATTGCTTGTGCTTAGTATCGTTCGTCCGTCGAACACCGTTGATAAGGAGATGTTGTGATGTCGACACCGCGCCAAATACTTGCCGCTATTTTTGACATGGATGGATTACTGATTGATTCCGAACCGCTGTGGGATCGGGCTGAACTGGACGTAATGGCCAGTCTTGGCGTTGATATCGGCCGCCGAAACGAGCTTCCCGATACGCTGGGGCTGCGTATCGACATGGTGGTTGATCTCTGGTACGCCCATCAGCCCTGGGTTGGCCCCGATCGCGAGGAAGTAACCGCGCGCATCATCAACCGCGCCATATCGCTGGTCGAAGAGAACAAGCCCCTGCTTCCCGGCGTGCGGGACGCTATCGCGCTGTGCAAAGCACAGGGCCTGAAGGTAGGACTGGCCTCCGCCTCACCGCTGCACATGCTGGAAAAAGTTTTGACCATGTTCGATCTGCGCGACAGCTTCGACGCCCTGGCCTCAGCCGAGAAACTTCCCTACAGCAAGCCGCATCCTCAGGTCTATATGGACTGCGCCGCGAAGCTGGGTCTGGATCCGCTCACCTGCGTGGCGCTGGAAGATTCCGTTAACGGCATGGTGGCCTCTAAAGCCGCACGCATGCGTTCAATCGTCGTGCCTGCCGAGGAAGGCCGCCACGATCCCCGTTTTGCGCTCGCTGACGTGAAGCTGGATTCACTGGTAGCCTTAACCGCTCAGCATTTGCGCGGCGAATAGCGCCTCTCTTTCAGGCAGCGCCGTGCTGCCTGAAAATAAAGTAAAACATCGTTTTAGTTTGTTTGCTTTTCCCTTCCTCGCCTCCTATTCTTACCTTCAGAATGACAATAACCCTACTTCTGAGGCGCGTATGATACTGGATACTTTCTCTCTTTCTGGCAAAGTGGCCATCGTCACCGGGTGCGATACCGGTCTGGGACAGGGCATGGCGGTGGCGCTGGCGCAGGCCGGGTGCGACATCGTTGGCGTGAACCGAAAGGTGCCAGACGAGACGGCGGCTCGCGTTACCGCGCTCGGCAGGCGGTTTATGGCGATTCGGGCCGATCTCGGCCAGCAGGAGACGCTTCAGAGCGTGGTGGATAGCGCGGTTGCTGAGATGGGACGTGTTGATATCCTGGTCAATAACGCCGGTACCATTCGTCGGGAAGATGCCCTTACCTTCAGCGAAAAAAACTGGGATGACGTCATCAACCTGAACCTCAAATCGGTCTTTTTCCTGTCTCAGGCGGTAGCGAAACAGTTTATCCGTCAGGGCCAGGGGGGGAAAATCATCAATATCGCCTCAATGCTCTCCTTCCAGGGCGGTATTCGCGTCCCCTCTTATACGGCGTCTAAAAGCGGGGTTCTGGGCATCACGCGCCTGCTCGCAAACGAGTGGGCAGCGCACGGTATTAACGTGAATGCCATCGCGCCAGGCTATATGGCCACAAATAATACGCAGCAGCTGCGCGATGACCAGCAGCGTAGCCAGGAGATCCTTGACCGTATTCCCGCGGGACGCTGGGGTCTGCCGGAAGATTTGCAGGGTCCGGTAGTGTTTCTGGCGTCTGCGGCGTCGGATTACGTCAACGGTCACACTCTGGCCGTAGACGGCGGCTGGCTGGCGCGCTAGCGCCGCTTTGTGACAAAGAGTTACACCGTCACTACTTCCGCGCACTGTATAAAAACCCTATACTGTATGAATTGACAGTTTCCTGGGTTTTATCATGACGGCGGAAGGCCACCTGCTTTTTTCAATTGCATGCGCAGTGTTTGCTAAAAACGCTGAACTGACCCCTGTGCTGGCACAGGGGGACTGGTGGCATGTTGTGCCTTCCGCCGTATTGACATGCCTGCTGCCCGATATCGATCACCCAAAATCGTTTCTGGGGCAACGGCTGAAGTGGATATCAAAGCCTATCGCCCGGGCGTTTGGGCATCGCGGTTTCACCCACAGCCTGCTGGCCGTCTTTGGCCTGCTCACGCTTTTCTATTTGAAAGTACCCGAAAGCTGGATCGTCCCCGGCGATGCCATTCAGGGGATGGTGCTCGGCTATTTAAGCCACATCCTGGCAGATATGCTGACGCCTGCAGGCGTGCCGCTGCTGTGGCCCTGCCGCTGGCGTTTCCGCTTCCCTATCCTCGCTCCGCAGAAAGGTAACCAGCTCGAGCGCGTATTGTGTATGGCGCTTTTTGCCTACGCGGTCTGGATGCCCCAGACATTGCCCGAAAACAGTGCAGTCCGCTGGTCCTCACAGATGATCAATTCCCTGCAATTTCAGTTCAATCGTTTTATTAATCACCAGATTGAACAGTAAACCGGCAAAATAGTCGCATTTGTCATAACCCATTCCATTTGGATATAAGCGTGACTTCACACTTCTGATAATCTTGCGCCAACAGGATCGGTAAAAACCGACCGTAAAATAAATCAGGAGAACGGGGATGAATTTTCCACTCATCGCGAACATTGTCGTGTTCGTCGTATTGCTATTGCTTCTCGCGCAGACGCGCCACAAACAGTGGAGCCTGGCGAAGAAGGTACTTGTCGGTCTGGGAATGGGTGTTGTATTTGGTCTGGCATTACAGGCTATTTACGGCTCTGACAACCCGGTTCTGAAAGACTCCATTCAGTGGTTTAACATCGTCGGTAACGGCTATGTACAGCTGCTGCAGATGATCGTTATGCCGCTGGTGTTTGCCTCTATTCTGAGCGCCGTTGCCCGTCTGCATAACGCCACTCAGCTGGGTAAAATCAGCTTCCTGACCATCGGTACGCTGCTGTTCACTACGCTCATTGCTGCCCTGGTCGGCGTGCTGGTGACCAACCTGTTTGGCCTGACCGCAGAAGGTCTGGTACAAGGCTCGGCTGAAACCGCACGTCTTACCGCCATCCAGACCAACTATGTTGGCAAACTGGCAGACCTGACGGTTCCGCAGATGGTGCTCTCATTCATTCCGAAGAACCCGTTTGCTGACCTGACCGGTGCGAGCCCAACCTCGATCATCAGCGTGGTGATCTTCGCCGCGTTCCTGGGCGTAGCGGCGCTGAAGCTGCTGAAAGACGACGCGCCAAAAGGCGAACGCGTGCTGACCGCTATCGATACCCTGCAAAGCTGGGTGATGAAGCTGGTTCGCCTGGTGATGCAGCTTACGCCGTACGGCGTGCTGGCGCTGATGACCAAAGTGGTTGCAGGCTCTAACCTGCAGGACATCATCAAGCTGGGTAGCTTCGTTGTCGCCTCTTATCTGGGCCTGGGCATTATGTTCGTGGTGCACGGCATCCTGCTGGGCGTGAACGGCGTGAGCCCGCTGAAATACTTCCGCAAAGTGTGGCCTGTGCTGACCTTCGCCTTCACCAGCCGTTCCAGCGCAGCCTCTATTCCGCTGAACGTGGAAGCGCAGACCCGTCGCCTGGGCGTGCCGGAGTCTATCGCCAGCTTCTCAGCTTCCTTTGGTGCGACCATTGGTCAGAACGGCTGTGCGGGCCTCTACCCGGCAATGCTGGCGGTGATGGTTGCGCCAACCGTGGGTATTAACCCGCTCGATCCGGTGTGGATTGCCACCCTGGTGGGCATTGTAACCATCAGCTCCGCAGGCGTTGCGGGCGTAGGCGGCGGTGCAACCTTCGCAGCTCTGATCGTTCTGCCTGCGCTGGGCCTGCCGGTAACGCTGGTTGCGCTGCTGATCTCCGTTGAACCGCTGATCGACATGGGCCGTACCGCGCTGAACGTGAGCGGCTCTATGACGGCCGGTACGCTGACCAGCCAGTGGCTGAAGCAGACCGACAAAGCGATTCTGGAAAGTGAAGACGACGCCGAGCTGGCGCACCGTTAATCGCTGTTGAAATAAAAAAACCGCCCTCGGGCGGTTTTTTTATGGCTGTTATTCGTCTACTTCTTCATCCTGACGGATCTGCGACGCCCACCGCTGGGCGGATTCCGGCACCGTAAACGTGGGCGAGCGGCGGAAATGTTCACCCATCAGGACAAAAGCCACGTATTTACCCCGTAACTGCCAGACATCGCGAAAGCCATCCACTTTCAGGGCATGGTCAGGCGGCGCGGGCTCAACGCGGGGCACATAGCTAATAACCTGGCGGTTTTGTTGACGAAGAGGTTTCATAAGCGACTGGTTCACTAAAGCAAATTCTGGAAGCAGGAAAATTCTATGATAGCCGATCCTGCCCTCAAACGTCGCGCCCTGCATGTGCCAGATAGCTCCATTCGTTAACGGCGGCACCTGAAAACTCTTAGTTAGCGAGCCAACTTGCGACATTGTTCTATCCTTAATAGGGTTTTTAGCAATGAATCAAGGAGAATCGTGCAATGTCGAACAAAGATAATACACACCAGTCACCCATTCATGGCACTGAAGAATCGCAACCGGGAATGGATTCACTCGCCCCTGCTGACGGATCTCATCAGCCTTCACCAGGCCCTTCCGCGCCAGGGGAACAGCCTACCGCCCCGGGAAGCGTTAAGTCACCCGATGCGGAGAACGAGAAATTAAAATCCCTCGACCCTCACCGTAAAGGTGGAGAAGGCCATGCGCTGACCACCAATCAGGGGGTACGCATTGCCGACGATCAAAATTCCCTGCGCGCCGGCTCGCGCGGCCCCACCCTGCTGGAAGATTTTATCCTGCGGGAGAAAATCACCCACTTTGACCATGAACGCATCCCTGAGCGTATCGTTCACGCCCGCGGTTCCGCGGCCCACGGCTATTTCCAGCCCTATAAAAGCTTAAAAGCGATCACCAAGGCCGATTTCCTGTCCGACCCGGATAAGGTGACGCCGGTATTCGTGCGCTTCTCTACCGTTCAGGGCGGCGCGGGCTCGGCCGACACGGTGCGCGACATCCGCGGCTTCGCGACCAAGTTTTACACCGAAGAGGGGATTTTCGATCTGGTCGGAAATAACACCCCTGTCTTCTTCATTCAGGATGCGCATAAGTTTCCAGACTTTGTCCATGCAGTAAAACCGGAGCCGCACTGGGCCGTACCGCAGGGACAAAGCGCGCACGATACCTTCTGGGACTACGTCTCACTCCAGCCTGAAACGTTGCATAACGTCATGTGGGCGATGTCCGACCGCGGTATTCCGCGCAGCTATCGCACCATGGAGGGGTTTGGCATCCATACCTTCCGCCTGATTAACGCCGAAGGTAAAGCCACCTTCGTGCGCTTCCACTGGAAGCCGGTGGCGGGTAAAGCCTCGCTGGTATGGGATGAGGCTCAGAAGCTGACCGGCCGCGATCCGGACTTCCACCGCCGCGAGCTGTGGGAATCCATCGAAGCCGGCGATTTCCCCGAATACGAGTTAGGGCTCCAGCTGATCCCGGAAGAGGACGAATTCAAATTCGATTTCGACCTGCTCGATCCGACCAAACTCATTCCCGAGGAGCTGGTGCCGGTTCAGCTGGTGGGCAAAATGGTGCTTAACCGCAACCCGGATAACTTCTTTGCCGAGAACGAGCAGGTCGCGTTCCATCCGGGCCACATCGTTCCCGGCCTGGACTTCACCAACGATCCGCTGCTGCAGGGCCGCCTGTTCTCCTACACCGATACGCAAATCAGCCGTCTCGGCGGGCCGAACTTCCACGAAATCCCGATCAACCGGCCGACCTGCCCGTACCACAACTTCCAGCGTGACGGGATGCATCGCCAGGATATCGACACTAACCCGGCGAACTATGAGCCGAACTCAATCAACGACAACTGGCCGCGAGAGACACCGCCTGCGCCAAAACGCGGCGGGTTCGAGTCGTATCAGGAACGCGTTGAAGGCACCAAAATCCGCGAGCGCAGCCCGTCGTTTGGCGAGTATTACGCCCACCCTCGCCTGTTCTGGAACAGCCAGACCCCAATTGAGCAGCAGCATATCATCGGCGGGTTTAGCTTTGAGCTGAGCAAAGTGGTGCGAACGTATATTCGTGAGCGCGTCGTCGACCAGCTGGCGCATATCGATATCCAGCTTGCTCAGAGCGTTGCCGATAATCTCGGCATTACGCTGACCGATGACCAGCGCAATGCTGCCCCGCCGAAAGACGTTAACGGGCTGAAGAAGGATCCGTCCCTGAGCCTCTATGCCGTGCCGGGCGGTTCCATTAAGGGCCGGGTGGTGGCAATCCTGCTGAACGATAAAACCCGCGCCAGCGACGTGCTGGGCATTATGCAGGCGCTGAAAACCCAGGGCGTGCACGCGAAGCTCCTTTATTCTCGCATGGGCGAAGTGACGGCCGATGATGGTTCGGTACTGCCTGTTGCCGCCACCTTTGCCGGTGCGCCATCGTTGACGGTGGATGCGGTGATTGTGCCGTGCGGGGATATTGACAGCCTGCTGACGAACGGCGATGCCGTTTACTACCTGCTGGAAGCCTATAAGCATCTGAAGCCGATCGCCCTGGCAGGCGATGCGCGACAGTTCAAAGCGCAGCTGAAGGTGGCGGATCAGGGGGAAGACGGCATTGTGGAAGGCGATAACGTCGACGATGCGTTTATGACGAAGCTGTTTGATTTACTCGCCGCGCACCGCGTCTGGTCGCGCAGCAGTAAGATCGATCGGATCCCGGCGTAAAAAAAGCCGGGTGGCGCTTGCGCTTACCCGGCCTACATTTCGATTGGTATTGTAGGCCCGGTAAGGCGAAGCCGCCACCGGGCTTTATCTCAAAGATCCTCAAACGTCCCCAACCGATACCCGCGCTCGGCAATCGCATACTTGAGCGATGCCGACGTCAGCACGTCCAGCTCCGCCAGACGCGGCCAGCAGTAGGCGCTTTTGCGCACCGTATTATCGACAAACGCCGGGTGCGCCATCACTTCTAGCGAGCTTTCACCGCGCGTAGCGGAATCATCAAGCACCTTCAGGAACAACGCTTCGCTGATTTCTTCGCCGTAAAACGCGCTGCTGAAACCGTCCGTGGTTGGCACAGAGAAGAACGACAATCCATGCAGCGCCTGCACCTCACGATCCACGCGCATCGCCACCCCTTTACGCTTTGCAAACTCGGCGACAATCGGGAAAATCGCCGGGATCATATGCACGTGGTGGTGGCTGTCGATATGTGTCGGTTTGCGACCAAAGACGTCGACAAAGCGGTTGTACTGACAGTCCAGCTCGCGGGTAATCTCGTCGAGCGGCAGCGCGTCCTGCTCTGCCTGCGCCCATATCCATTTACCCAGCTGCCCGTCACGCGTCAGGCCCGGCATCGACGAAAGCGGCATGCCCAGCGTAAGAACAAAGTGCATCCCTACGCCCAGGTCAGGCACCTCGCGGCTCAGCTGCGCCGCGTGGTCAATCGCTTCGCCGTTGATCAGTGCCGTCGTCGAGGTGACTACCCCCCGGCGACAGGCTTCAATGATGCCGTAGTTCTGCCCTTTCGACAGGCCAAAATCATCGGCATTTACGATCAGCAGGTTTTCCATCGCGCGTCCTCTTAATGCTGTTTGAATTTAAGCTTCTCAACCGTTGCAGCAAAGTTCGGCAGCCATTTTTCATGCGCCAGGATCATCTCACCCGCCAGCTGCTCGGCATCACGATCGGAATGCACCAGCGGGCTGAGGTTCATCGCCAGCAGAACGTCATTCAGTTCGCCGCTCAGCGCAGCGTTGCTTGCCGCCACTTCAAAGCCTTTAATGGTGTGGATCAGCCCCATCACTTTGTCGTCAAAGTGCGTAATGCGCGGGTGCGGTTTTGCACCATCGCGGCCCAGGATGCAGGTCATCTCAACGGCCCAGTCAGCCGGGATGTTGTCGATGTGCCCGTGGTGCGGCACGTTTACGTAGTGCTCGGCCTGTTTGTCGTTGTAAATAGCGTTGATCACTTCACACGCCGCATCCGAGTAGTACGCTCCGCCGCGCTGTTCCAGCTCTTTCGGTTTGACGTTCAGGTTCGGATCTTTGTACAGCTCAAACAGCTGTTTCTCAACTTTTTGTACCACCTGGGCGCGCGCGCCGCCCTTGTAGTACTCGCCCATTTCGATGGCCAGCATCTCTTTCTGCTTGAAGTAGTAAAGCAGGTAGGAGCACGGCAGCAGGTTCAGGGAGCGAATCAGCCCTTCGCTAAACGGCAGGTCAAAGATATTTTTCACCGATGCGGCCGTCAGGCGACCGGACGCCACGCCGTCGAGCAGCTCTGCAAAGCGCGACTGGCCGTTTACAATCACGTCTTTGATAAACACCATGTGGTTCAGACCGAACAGGTCGATGGAGAGATCGTCGTTATCGGTCAGCTTGAGCACGTCGCGAATAAACATCTTCATGCCGATGGGGATATTGCACACGCCGATAAAGCGTTTAAAACCGGTGTGGCGATAAACCGCCTCTGTCACCATCCCGGCCGGGTTAGTGAAGTTAATCACCCAGGCGTTCGGGCAGATCTCTTCGACGTCTTTAATGATGTCGAAAATAACCGGAATGGTGCGCAGACCTTTAAACAGGCCGCCCGCGCCGTTGGTTTCCTGGCCCAGATAGCCGTGGCTCAGCGGAATACGTTCGTCCAGCTCGCGCGCCTTCAGCTGGCCTACACGCAGCTGAGTGGTCACGAAATCGGCGTCTTTCAGCGCCAGGCGGCGATCGAGGGTTTTATGCACGGTTAACGGCACGCCCGCTTTTTCGACCATACGTTTGCACAGTTCGAAAATAATATTCAGCTTCTCCTGACCTTCCTCAACGTCCACCAGCCATAATTCGCTAACCGGCAATTCATGATAACGTTTCAGGAAACCTTCCAGTAATTCCGGGGTATAGCTGCTGCCGCCGCCAATAGTTACGACTTTTAATTTCTGTTGCATAATATCTCCCTTAGCGTATCAGGTTAACCGCCTGCAAAGTATAGCGTTCTCTTCCCGCTATTTGGGCAAGCAATTACGTCAATATTCGTGGCGGATATTACCGCCGAAAGTTAATTAATTACCGTAATATTCTTCCGGTAACTGCTCGGTGTGAATGAGGTGAATTTCTTAAATGTCTTAATAAACAGGCTGGGACTGCTGTAACCTGATTCGTAAGCAATATCCGTTACAGAGTAGTTCGTAATTTCCAGCTGTTTCTTGGCAAAATTAATGCGGATCTCATTAATAATTTGCACCGGCGTTTTACGGTAATAGCGCTGGGTGGCACGGGTGAGATATTCCTGTGATTTCCCGGAGAGCGCCACCATATTTTCCAGAGCATTGTCGCTGAATTGACATTTATCATGCATCATTTCAACGGTACCGCGCAGCCACTGAGGAATATCGTCGCTCACCTGCTGTTCCTCGCGGTGATGGCGAAGGCGGTTCATCACGTAGAAGGTCACGGTTTCAATAAACTCATCGAATTCACTGTCGCGGAAGTTAAGCGACGCGATGACCGTTTCGATCCAGGTCATAAACTCGTTTTTAACGCGATATACCTGCGAGGCCACAAAGCAGAACGGTACCAGCGGCTGATAGTGTTTTTCAAAAAAACGCTTGCTCACGCCCACGTTGAGGATGCGGGTGGCACCGAACGCGTAAAAGCTCTGGTGATAGGAACCCATCGGCAGGAAGACAAAATCACCGCGCTCCAGCAGAACGCGCTTACCGTTAATCTCCTGGTAGTAGCGGCCGGTCAGAACAATCGTGAACTCGTAGTAGTCATGCTGGTGCAGACCGCTGGCGCTTTCCGTTTTGTTGTAGATAACCACGTGAAAATTCTTGCCGTTAAACAGTTGCTGCTCAAGTGCGGTTTTGATTTCCATCGTGCTGACCTCCTGCTACCTGACCTGACTTAGTGCATTTTCTCGTGAAGCTCGATGAGCTCCGCCACCAGCTCGCGCGCCAGCATCGAGGTCATCAGGTGATCCTGCGCATGTACCAGCACCAGGCTCACTTTCATCTTCCCTTCGCCCTGGTCGCCTTCGATGAGTTTCGTCTGAACGAGATGGGCTTCATTTAACGCGATACGGGACTGATCCATCATGGTTTTCGCTGCGGCGAAATCACCCTGTTTGGCCTGCTTCAGTGCGGCATAGGCCAGGCTGCGGGCTTGTCCGGAGTTGATGATAAGACCCATCACCACTTCTTCCAGTTCATTCTCTGCGGTTTCTTCTGCGACGATACTGTCCAAATCTAACATCTTTACGCTCCTTTTGCTGGCGCGGGCTGCCCCGCGCCGTGCAATTTTAGAATTTCAGTGCGAGGGCGATATCCTCTTCGCTCTCTTCTTCATCAATAACCGTGGCGGCTTTATTCGCAATCGCCACGAATGGCATGTAGAGCAGGGTTGCAATCCCGAGGTTGAATATCGCCAGCAGGAAGGCGGCAACGCTACCGTTGGTATTGAAGAACGCCCCCAGGCCCGCTGGCATTGTCCACGGCGCAATGTTGGTCACCGGCGGAATAATGCCCAGGTAGTACGCCGTCAGCGTAATCGCGGCCAGCAGCGGTTGAACCAGGATGAAAGGAATGAACATCACCGGGTTCATGATGATTGGCAGACCAAACAGAATCGGTTCGTTGATCTGGAAGATGCCTGATGGCAGCGCCAGTTTCGCAACCTGACGGTGGTCAGCGCGACGAGAGACAATAAAGACCGCGATGATCAGACCCAGCGTCGCCCCGGTACCGCCCAGGAAGATATAGGAGTCAAGCATCGGCTTCGCCCACACATGGAAGGTTTTACCGGCTGCCAGCGCCGCATCAACGGAGCCGTACTGCTGGTAAAGCGCAACGTTTTCCAGTGCCCACGGGGTCATAATTCCGCTGTCCAGCGCGGCCAGTGCCAGTGAACCATGTACGCCGAAGAACCACAGCAGAGAGGTAAAGATGACATACGCCCAACCGACCACGCCACCCATCGACGCCAGCGGCGTAGAGATAGAGTCCATGATGATCTGGTGGAAGTTGGTCCCCCAGTGAGAGAGCGCCCAGGCGATAATCCCCATAATGGAGAGAATAATGAAGCCTGGGATCAGCGCGGAAAATGAACGAGAGACAGACGCAGGCACGCTATCCGGCAGGCGAATAACCCAGTTGCGGCGAATAATGAAGGTGAACATTTCAGCAACCACCAGGCCGATAACGATACCGGAAATAATGTTTGCTCCACCTAACCAGTTGGCACCGACGGCGTAAGCCTCACCTACGCTATAAGGGGTGACGGTCATAAAGGCGGCAACGGATAATAACCCCGCGGCCAGCGGATCCACTTTTCGCTCTTCCGCTAATGCCATCCCAATAAAGAAAGGTGCCATCAGCGACATAATACCCAACGTACCGTTGTATACGTTGCCGCCGATGGCTTTAAGACCATTAAGGGTGTCAATCGTGGAAGCGTCTAACCGAATTCCTAATGAATAAAAGAAAGAACCTTCACCAAAGCTCAGAAAAACGTTGTTAATTAAAACGAACATTGCCCCAGCCAGCGTCAGCGGCATTAATTTAATAAAGCCGTTTTTAATGGCGTTAACGTGAGGCTGCTTTCCTATTTTAACAGCAAAAGGAAGGAGTACCTTTTCAAGTGAAGCGATGACTTTACTCATAGGAAAATACCCTTAAATGCCGCAACGCATGTTACGGCGTATTGTGTGTGAAATAACTCTTTGACGGGAAAAATAAAAAATTAATTAGCAGCTTTTTTAATTGCTGCAACAGCAGCTTTCAGTACACCTAAACCATCAATCTTGCCATACAGCCCCGAGTCGATGACTTCGACCGGTTTATTCGGTAACAGACGTTGAATTTCCGGCAGCATATAGGCGATCTGCGGCCCTAATAATACGACATCAGCCGCCTGGCCTTTCTCGCCCGCCAGCGTTTCTGGAAACGCTTCTATCACCACGGGGACTTCGTACTTTTCGGCCTGCGCGCGCATCTTGGAAACCAGCAGTGAGGTTGACATGCCCGCAGAACAGAACAGATAGATATGTTTCTTTTCCATATTAACTTCCCTCTTGTCTGACCACCCGCCGTCGCGCTATCACTCGACTTGCTATCCCGGCTGACGGGTAGTTTGCTTACCGTTGTTTGTCATTGGAGTGAGTATACGCAATGGTACAAGGAGGGGATAATTCTGGATAGGCTCAAATTGTCTCTCATTGACCTGGCGTGTTGACTGCCTTCACATTTCGGGCAAATAATTCGCGCAAAGAAATAAGATTTACGTATGAATAAAAAAACCGGCGCTCAGGCCGGTTTGTTGACTACCTCAGGCAAGCGCGGTTACTGCGCCTTAGGTGCCTGTGGATCGGTGTCGTACTCAGCGCAGGTCTGATAACCGGAATTGATCACGTGTCCGGTATCATCCAGGGCGACAAAGTAGGTCTCTGCCTTACCATCACGTTGACCCAGGATGTAGGTCTGGCAGGTGCCTTTTGCATGAATCATGGTCACTTCCGAAGAAGGTTTACCCGCAATTGCAGCAACCTGCGAACGCGTCATGCCCTTTTTGACATCTTTAACTACTGGCTGTGTGAACTGATCTTTGGTGCGATCGTAAGCCGTACACCCTGCCAGCATAGTCAGTACCGCCGCTGCGCTTAAAATTCCTGCTACGTTCTTGTTCATATTCCGTCCTCTTGTTTATCAGCGTGTTAACTAAGCATGGGATAAAAAATACTATTGTTCAACTTTGCGAGTTCCGCCAGACGAATTTCGGAAAATTCTAATAAAACAACGATAAGCTGCTTTATTGGCGCAAATAAGCGCACTCAAAACTGTGATCCTTGTCGTTTTCCCCCCAACGGGTTAGTTTTAAGAGATAACATCAACTGTTTGATTCTGCATATGGAGGGCGTCATGGCTCTACAACACGAGATTATTCAGGCGCTGGGCGCGAAGCCCGCGATAGACGCAAATGAAGAGATCCGCCGAAGCGTTGATTTTTTAAAATCCTACCTCAAAGCCCACCCTTTCCTGAAGACGCTGGTGCTGGGCATCAGCGGCGGCCAGGATTCCACGCTGGCCGGCAAGCTGAGCCAGACGGCAATCAGCGAATTACGTGACGAGAGCGGTGACGATGCGCTGCAGTTTATCGCGGTGCGTCTTCCGTATGGCGTGCAGGCAGATGAGCAGGATTGTCAGGATGCTATCGCCTTTATCCAGCCGGACCGCGTGCTTACCGTCAATATCAAAGGCGCCGTACTTGCCAGCGAGCAGGCGCTGCGCGAAGCAGGTATTGAGCTGAGCGACTTCGTGCGTGGCAACGAAAAAGCGCGCGAACGCATGAAGGCGCAGTACAGCATCGCCGGAATGACCAAAGGTGTGGTGGTGGGTACGGATCACGCGGCTGAAGCCCTCACCGGGTTTTTCACCAAATATGGCGACGGTGGCACCGACATTAACCCCCTCTTCCGTCTGAACAAGCGCCAGGGGAAACAGCTGCTGGCGGCGCTGGGCTGCCCGGAGCACCTGTATAAGAAAGCGCCAACTGCCGATCTTGAAGACGACCGTCCTTCCCTGCCGGACGAAGCCGCGCTGGGCGTCACCTATGACAACATCGATGATTATCTGGAAGGCAAACCGCTGGATGACGCTACCGCGAAAATTATCGAAGGCTGGTATCTGAAAACCGAGCACAAGCGCCGTCCGCCGATTACGGTGTTCGACGACTTCTGGAAAAAATAAAGCAAAACGGTAACCTGGTTACCGTTTTTAATGTTTGCGCCCTCTCCCGTGGGAGAGGGTTGGTGTGAGGGCATCAGGCCGCACGTCATGTCCGGGTAAGGCGTAGCCGCTACCCGGCTCTTTTTTAACCACCACACACCTGCTACACTGTATACCTGAACAGTATATGGAGCAGTATGTGAGCAGGCGTCAATCCGCCCCGCGTCTCGAGTTTGAAGCGGCGGCCATCTATGAATATCCCGAACATCTTCGCCCCTGGCTTGAGGCTCTGCCTAAACTGCCCGGCGTCTACTTCTTTCATGGCGAAAGCGACACCATGCCGCTCTATATCGGCAAAAGTGTGAATATTCGCAGCAGGGTGTTATCACATCTGCGCACGCCTGACGAAGCCGCCATGCTGCGCCAGTCCCGGCGAATCACCTGGATCCCCACGGCGGGAGAGCTGGGCGCGCTGCTGCTTGAAGCGCGGCTGATAAAAGAACAGCAGCCTCTTTTCAATAAGCGTTTGCGTCGTAACCGTCAGCTCTGCTCGCTGCAGATCGCCGCCGGTAAACCTCAGGTGGTGTATGCCCGCGAGGTGGATTTCTCCCATGAGCCCAACCTTTACGGCCTGTTTGCCAACAAGCGCGCCGCGCTCCAGACGTTGCAAACCCTGGCTGACGAATTACAGCTTTGTTATACCCTGCTCGGGCTTGAGCCGACGACGCGCGGACGCGCCTGTTTTCGCTCCGCGCTGAAACGCTGCGCCGGGGCATGCTGCGGGAAAGAGAGCGTTGAAGAACACCATGCGCGGTTTATGGCAGGGCTCTCCTCGATCAGCGTCAACTGCTGGCCGTGGGACGGTGCAGTAGCATTGAAAGAGAGCAGAGATGAGATGACGCACTATCACATCATCCATAACTGGCTTTGGCTGGGAGCCGTTGAGAATATCGACGACGCCGCCTCACTGCTACGCGCCCCCGCCGGATTCGATCAGGACGGCTATAAAATTCTCTGTAAACCTCTCCTGACCGGCGCGTATGAGATCATTTCTCTCAGTGACCCGGCATCCAGGTAATTTCCCCGTACAGCAGGGTGCCTTCCGTTTCCAGCAAACGAAGGGTGTGCGTTCCCTCTTCCCAACAGGCGCCCTGGTCGGCCGTGAGCAGTTTTTCACCCAGCTGCCACGCGCCGCTCAGCACATAAACTACGCCACCGCGCGAGGCAAACGTGGTGAAGGTACGATCCGCCACGCGCACCTTTGCCTGACAGTGCTCACGCCGGGTCATGACGTTGAAATCCATAGACATTTGCCCCTCCGTAAGCAGCGCTTTCACCGGGACCTCGCCTGTAAAGCGGTAAGGCTGATGGTGTTTCAGCCTATGAAAAAACGCCTTACCCGCATCCAGCGTCACCTCTCCCCCTTCCAGCAGCGTGATGACCCGGTCGACGCCGGGAAACGATGAGAACTCACCGTTGCTGGCAATGGACGCAATACTGGCTCGCCAGGAAAAATCACGCGTGGCGGGTGGGAAACAGCAGATTTCACGCGTTTCACCGGCACCATTGCGCCAGAGACTGACCGGCATTTTACGGATATCAAAGTACTCCATCACCACTCCTGAAGGGCGCAGCATGCACCAGGGCAACGATATCGCTATCGCTGCTGTCTTGTTTGTTATCGTTGGGTAATCACAGACGTATTATCGGCAGCAGAATGCACGGACCTTAGGGACGTTGAAAAAAAACATAACGCCATGACAGAACAGAACATTCTCTGAAGCGACTACAGGAGAATACCGCGCTTCTGGCGGCAGGCAAGAGGGCAGAAAAGAAAAACCGCCGGTCCTGTCCACAGCGATTGCGCTTATGTGAACAGGATCCCGGCGGTCTTAAGATGTTGAACCGATTATTCGGCTGGTGCTGGCATTTTACCTTCCGGCGCCGGACGTTCTGTCAGACGCTTCTCAAAATTGGCATTAAACTGTTTTTTCTGTTCCGGGGTCAGAATGTTGTAGATCTTATTCTGGGTTTCCATGCGGGCCAGCATACCGGCTTTGTGCTGCTCGGCCATTTTGTCGATCTGCGCTTCAGCTTTCGCTTTGTCGAAGCTGTCGCTGGCGATGATGTCGTGCATCGCGCGGCGCTCTTCCAGCGGAGGACGCTTCATCTGGTCACGCTGGCTTTTCATGATGTCGCGTACCTGCTGTTTCTGCGCATCGGTGAGGTTCAGGTCTTTAAACATCATATCGTGGTGCATCCCCGGCTTGCCTTTATGATGCATCATCATTTTGCCTTCAGCCGGCGCGGCGGTGGTCGAGGTTGCGGTATCTGCGGCGAACGCCATGCTGGTAGCGCCCAGAGCCAGGGTAGAAGCAACAAACAGTGCAGTTAATTTACGCATAATTTATTTCCTTTCTTTCAGTTATTCTTCGGCGCTATGCCGTGTTGACGAGATTAACTTTACGGGGTTTAACGTCAATAAGTCAGAGCAACGGTAAAACAATGAAAGTGTAAAAAACAAATTTTCGCCAAATGTGGAGGAATTAAGGAAAAATCGTGGAGAGTGGAAACAAAAATATTCAACAAGATGATTTTAAAGATATTATGAAGGAGTATAGCGAACTGGCGTTTAATAATAAAGCAATTCACCAGGAATATTCCGCAAAATAAACGCAACCGCTTTTATCGCTAAGAAATAATTTCATCCGTTTCCCCTCTCATATACCGAGAGGGGACGTCGTTATGGCAGTTTTTCCAGCATCAGCCCGGCTCGTAGCCCAAAGGCCACCGTCGGGTTGGGGAATAACACATACTCCGTAGTTTTTTGCACTTCGTAGCGTTCCTCCCCATCCTCCGCCAGCAACACCCCCTGACGAAACGGCGTAAAGTTCAGCGTGTGCGCCGCCATATGCAGCCTGAACGCATCGCTGCGGCGGGTAATTTGCTGCACCACCCTGTAGCGCTCAACGGGTTGCTGGGTGTGTTCCGGCTGCGTTCCCCCCAGCAGCGCCCTGAGCGCAACATGCGTGGGCGCAAAACGTTCCAGATCGTTGTGCCCGAACGGCAGCGCTTTTCCCAGCTCAAGCGTACAGGCCAGTGCGCCACAATTTTCACAGGTGAAATGGGTAAACGTCCCGCCAGGCGCCTGATGAAAGACCAGCGCCTCCAGCCCCGCATTGCCGAGCCAGGCCAGGAAATCCTCATTCCACGGCTGGCTGCGCTGCGGTAAAACGCCAAAACGCAAATGGTATGACGCGCGGATCGCCGTATGAAGATCGAGATGCCAGCGGCGCGATCCGGCAGCAGCAAAAAACGTATTCACCACGCTTTCCAGCCGCTGCGCCCGCACCGTTTCGTCGCTCGGCGGGAACTGCGCCCATCGCCCACCGAACATCCGGTTAATGTCACTCACCAGATAGCGTTTATTTTGCGCCAGCGCAGGCGGGTTGCCTAACACCACCAGCAGGCGGCACTTGAGGGTGATATCGGTGCGAAAAAGGGCGCGCAGCAGCAGGTCGACGATTTCAACCGGCGCCGTTTCGTTGCCGTGAAGGCCGGTGGAGAGCAGCAGCGACATATCGCCCGGCGCAAACGGCGTCAGCTCCAGCACGCCGCGCCCCAGCCATCGCCAGTGAAACGAGGGGCCGTCTCCCTCACGCAGTTCAGGCATTTCGTCCGCCAGCGTCAGCGCCAGTAAATTCTCCATGTTCCCTCCTTTAATGCTGGAACGGATAAACCGACCCCAGCTGCAGGATCTGACTCAACGCATCCAGCGCCTCGCGACCTTCGCGCAACAGCTGCGGGTCAACCAGATCGGCCTGCGTTAATCTGTCGCGATAGTAGCGATCCACCCAGTCATTCAGCGTGGCAAACAGCGTGTCGTTCATCATGATCGCGGGGTTCACCGCCTGCTGTTCCTGCTGCGTTAATACCACGCGCAGGCGTAAACACGCAGGCCCGCCGCCGTTTGCCATGCTTTCACGCAGGTCAAAGACGCGCAGCTCGTCGATGGGGTTATCAGCGGCAACCAGCTCGCTCAGATAGCGCCATACGCCGTCGTGATTGCGGGACTCCTGGGGCAGAACCAGCATCATGCTGCCGTCGTCGCGGCTCAGCAGCTGGCTGTTGAACAGGTAGGTTTCCACCGCGTCCTGCACGCTGACGGCCTGCGTCGGTACCTGAATCGGCGTAAATCCGGGGACCCGCTCCCGCAGCGTGGCGAGCAGTCGTTCCTGCTGCGCGAACGCCTGCTCGTGGCAGAAGAGCACCTGGCGGTTAGAAACGGCAATCACGTCGTTGTGGAACACGCCCTGGTCGATAACATGCGGGTTTTGCTGAGCGAAAATCACCTGCGACGGATTAACCTGATTCAGGCGCGCCACGGCCTGACTTGCGGCCAGCGTCTGACGTGCAGGATAGCGCGTTGGCGCGCTGTGCCCGCCCTCTTCCCGCCCGTAGATAAACAGCTGCACGGCGGGATCGCCATAATCACCGCCCAACCGGTTATGGTTAGCCGCGCCTTCGTCGCCAAACATCGCCACCTGCGGCAGCGCCTGATGTACGTCGAAATGGGCATCATGTTTAAAAATGGCGCGCAGCACGCGCTCGGTGGTTTCTGCTTCGGTCGCACGGTGGAATTTGTTATTCAGGTTGGCGACCGTCAAATGCACTTTGCCGTCCAGGGTGTCGGCTGACGGCGCGACGGTCGCTGCGTTTGCCACCCACATAGAGGAGGCAGAGCTTGCCGCGGAGAGCAGATGCGGCGTCTGCGTCCCCGCTTTTTCAACCACCTGCTCATCCGTACCGCTGAAACCGAGCTGACGCAGAACGGCCACGTTAGGGCGTTCCTGCGGCGGGATCACCGCCTGCGGGAAACCGGCATCCGCCAGCGCCTTCATTTTCAGCAGCCCCTGCTTCGCCGCCAGCTTCGGGTTTGAGACCTGAAAGCGGTGCTTCGTGGAGGCTTCATTGCCGAACGACAGCCCGGCATAGTGGTGCGTCAGCCCCACCAGCCCGTCAAAGTTTACCTCACGCGCTTTCATGGGCGTCTCCCTTTGTAAAATCCAGCCCCGGGTTCAGCGTCTCCGGCAGCGTCAACGCCGGCGTCTCCAGGCTCGCCATCGGCCACGCGCAGTAATCGGCGGCATACCACGCGCTGGCGCGATGGTTGCCCGACGCGCCCACGCCGCCGAACGGCGCGGTGCTCGCGGCGCCGGTCAGCGGTTTATTCCAGTTCACAATCCCGGCGCGCGCTTCCAGCAGCAGTTGTTCAAACTTTTCGCGATGCGGTGAAATCAGCCCGCTCGACAGGCCGTAGCGGGTGTTGTTTGCCATCGCAATGGCGCTATCGAAATCGTCATAGCGCCAGACGCACAGCAGCGGGCCAAAGACCTCTTCATCCGGCACGCTGCCTGCCGCACTCATTTCAATAATGCCCGGCGTCAACAGCGACGTACCCGCCTGCACCTGCTTCGGCTCAAGCAGCGTTTTCGCCCCGCGCGCAACGTGCTCCTGCCAGGCCTTCAGCACGTTCAGCGCCGCCTGCTCGGAAATCAGCCCGCCGATAAACGGCTGCGGATCGGCATCCCATTTTGCCGGCACCAGACGCGCGCTAACCTCTACCAGACGCTTCAGGAAGGCATCCCCCTGCGCGCCGCGCTTCACCAGCAGGCGGCGGGCGCAGGTACAGCGCTGCCCGGCGGTAATAAAGGCGGACTGAATGGTCAGGTGAACCGCAGCGTCGATATCATCAGGATCTTCAACGATCAGCGGATTGTTACCGCCCATTTCGAGGGCCAGAATTTTCTCCGGCTGCCCCGCCAGCTGGCGGTGCAGCTGATAGCCCGTCCCGGCGCTGCCGGTAAACAGCAGGCCGTCGATATCGCTCAGCGCGCTCAGCGCCTGACCGGCTTCCCGTCCGCCCTGCACCAGGTTCAGCACGCCCGGCGGCAGACCGGCCTGTTCCCAGAGTTTGACCACCGCCTCGCCGGTTAAAGGCGTGAGCTCGCTCGGTTTGAAAATCACGGTATTGCCCGCCAGCAGCGCGGGCACAATGTGGCCATTCGGCAGATGCCCGGGGAAGTTGTACGGACCAAATACCGCCAGCACGCCGTGTGGACGGTGGCGCAGCGTGGCCGCGCCGTCAGGCATCTCGGTAAGCTGCTCGCCGGTGCGCGCGTGGTAGGCCTTTACCGAAATGGCGATTTTGTTGATCATCGCCGTCACTTCGGTTGTCGCTTCCCACCGCGGTTTACTGGTTTCGGAGGCAATAATGCGCGTCAGTTCGGCTTTATTCGCCTCCAGCAGCCCGGCAAACTTTTCGACGACTGCCTGACGCACGGAGAAAGGCTGTTTTGCCCACGCAGGAAACGCACGGCGTGCGGCCTGACCGGCGTGTTCTACCTGTGCCGCGCTGGCGTCGTTCCCCTTCCAGAGCACCTCGTTGTTCACCGGGTTGGTTTTAACGCGTAATTCACCTTCACCCGTCACCCAGTCACCGTTAATCCATAAAGTCATGCCGTTTTCTCCTCAGGGCAGAGTCGCACCATGCGAACCGTGTCGCCGGCGTGACATTTCAGGGCATCCAGCTGCGCGGCTGTCAGTACCAGGCGCTCGCACGTTGGGTTAGTTCGCACCAGCATGGCGCGGAAATTTTCATAATGTTCGTTTGAGACCAGGCACGCTGGCCACTCGCCCGGCGCAGGCTGGCCCTCAGAAACCTCCACCAGCCGGCTTTTACGGATGGCGCGCACGCGGTCGATATCGCATTCGAGCGTTGGGCCGCCGTCGAAGATGTCGACGTAGTTCCGGTAGCGGAACCCTTCTTTTTCAAGCACCGCGCGCGCGGGTGCCGTTTGCGGATGCACCTCACCGATCACCGCCTGCGCCTGCGGAGTGAGGAAATGGGTATAGATAGGATGTTTCGGCATCAGCTCGGCGATAAACGCTTTTTGCCCGGTGCCGCAGAGATAATCCGCCCGGCTGAACTCCATGGAGAAGAACCGCTCGCCGAGGCTTTCCCAGAACGGGGAGTAGCCCGTCTCATCAATAACGCCGCGCATCTCGGCGACCACTTTTTCATTAAAGCGATCGCGGAAGGCGGCCATAAACATAAAGCGCGATTTCGAGAGCAGGTAGCCGTTGCCCTCCCTGCGCCATTCCGGATCCAGAAATAGCGTACAGAGCTCGCTGGCGCCGGTATGATCGTTACACAGAAAGAGGGTCGGCAGCGCGTTATAGACGTTCAGCTCTTTCGAGGCGTGAACCATGGTGCCGACGCGGTAGTTGTACCAGGGGTCGTTCAGCCCCACGGCCACTTCGATGGCGCAAATCCCGGCAACGGTTCCGGTGTCAGTCTCTTCCAGCACGAACACATAGCCCTGTTCGCTTTTTGGCAACGTCCCCTGCCAGGTTTGCAGGGCGCGCTCAATGCGCGCCGAAAGCGTGGTTTCATCGGCAGGAAGCGAGGTCAGCCCGCCTCCCGTCTTACCGGCAAGCTGCATGAGCCCGGCAAGATCGCCGCGCTCAACGGGACGGATAACCATCATGATGACACCCCGGACTTCACCTGTTCACAGGCCCTGGCAAAACGATCTAAGCCGGTTCTTACCTCTTCTTCGCTGACAACCAGCGCAGGGGCAAAGCGCACCACGTTGGCACCCGCAATCAGCACCATCACGCCCAGCTTTGCCGCTTCCTGTGAGATAAGTTTAGCTTTTCCGGCAAACTCAGGCGTGAGCTCGCAGCCAATTAATAGCCCCAGGCCGCGGATCTCTTTAAACAGCCCGGTCTTGCTGTTGATGGCGTTAAGGCGTTCCACAAACCAGTCGTGACGCTGCTTCACGCCGTTCAGCACCTCAGGCGTATTGATGATGTCCAGCACCTGTCCGGCCACGGCTGACGCCAGCGGGTTACCGCCGTAGGTCGTTCCATGGGTGCCCACCGTCATCACGCTGGCAAATTTATCGGTGGTCAGGATAGCGCCCACCGGGAAGCCGCCGCCCAGCGCTTTGGCGGTAGAAAGCACGTCCGGCGTGACGCCATAGTGCATATAGGCGTACAGCTCGCCGGTACGGCCAACGCCCGTCTGCACTTCGTCAAAAATCAGCACCGCGTTGTGGCGATCGCACAGCTCGCGCAGCCCCTGCAGGAAGGCTTTTTGCGCTGGCATCACGCCGCCCTCGCCCTGCATCGGCTCAACGATCACCGCACAGGTTGCGTCGTTAATCAGCTCGCGGGCAGACTGCAGGTCGTTATACACGGCGTGGCGGATGTCCGGCGGCAGCGGCGCAAAATCCTGCGAGTAGGACGGCTGGCCGCCTGCGCTCACGGTAAACAGCGTGCGCCCGTGGAAGGCGTTTTTAAACGCCACGATACCGCTCTTGTGCGCGCCAAATTTGTCGTGCGCATATTTACGCGCCAGCTTCAGCGCGGCTTCGTTGGCTTCTGCCCCGGAGTTACAGAAAAAGACTTTTTCCGCAAAGGTGGCGTCGATCAGTTTTTTCGCCAGACGCAGCGCCGGTTCGTTAGTATACCCGTTGCCGGTATGCCAGAACTTCGCCGCCTGGTCGTTCAGCGCCTGACGCAGCGCCGGGTGCGCATGCCCCAGCGCGTTGACCGCAATTCCGCCCGCAAAGTCGATATACTCTTTGCCCTGCTGATCCCACAGGCGCGAGCCTTCCCCACGAACCGGAATAAAAGCCGCCGGAGCGTAAACCGGCATCATCCATTCATCGAAATTTTCACGCGTAATTGACAGAGACATAGCGACCTCATCCGGTAAATAAAAGGTTGTTTAAATGTTAAATAGTTGAATGTTTGCACTGTGAATGTAGATTGCAGAGTTCGTGCCAGCCAGCGATATAAATGCATAAACGGGGTTGGGCAACAGAATATCAACAGGTTACGATATGGAGTTATTCACTGTTAATGCATAAAAAGTGAATATTTTTACGGTAAGCGGCGCTTTGCCGCATGAAAATCAGAAAGAGTATGCACAGGCCAAATATAATTCTGGAATTGTGATCGCTGGCGAAATTTATTGTCCGTTTACGCCCTGTTTGAGGGCGAGACGCGTCAGAATGGTGCAAATATTGCACCGTTAACATTATCTGTCGCAGTAATTGGGCGAAGCCGATAACAGCCGACGCAATTTCTGCTAACATCCATGCACTATTTACCTGGAACTGGCAGCGACTATGAAATTTGTCTCTTTTAATATCAACGGCCTGCGCGCCCGCCCTCACCAGCTTGAAGCTATCGTTGAACAACATCAGCCGGATGTCATCGGCCTGCAGGAGACAAAGGTTCATGACGACATGTTCCCGCTGGAAGAGGTGGCGAAACTCGGCTACAACGTCTTTTACCACGGGCAAAAAGGCCACTACGGCGTGGCGCTGCTGACCAAAGAGACGCCAATTTCCGTACGCCGCGGCTTCCCGGGGGATGACGAAGAAGCCCAGCGCCGCATCATCATGGCAGAGCTTCCTTCCCCGCTGGGCAACATCACCGTGATTAACGGCTATTTCCCGCAGGGCGAAAGCCGCGACCATCCGACCAAATTCCCGGCTAAAGCGAAGTTTTATCAGGATCTGCAGCACTACCTGACCACCGAGCTGAAAAAAGAGAACCCGGTGCTGATCATGGGCGATGTCAACATCAGCCCGACCGACCTGGATATCGGCATTGGTGAAGACAGCCGCAAACGCTGGCTGCGCACCGGGAAATGTTCTTTCCTGCCGGAAGAGCGCGAGTGGATGCAGCGTCTGCTGGACTGGGGCCTGGTGGATACCTTCCGTACCGCTAACCCGGAGACGCAGGATCGTTTCTCATGGTTTGACTATCGCTCAAAAGGATTCGATGACAACCGCGGCCTGCGCATCGACCTGCTGCTGGCCAGCGCCCCGCTGGCCGAGCGCTGCGTCGAAACCGGCATTGATTACGATATCCGCGGCATGGAAAAACCGTCTGACCACGCGCCGGTGTGGGCGAAATTCAAGCTGTAATTCCGTGTGAATACTCAAAAACTGCTTTTCCTGTGCGCCCTTCTGGGCGCATTTGCGCTGGCGTTTATTTTTATCCCGCCGGGCATGCTTTCTCTCGAAGCCATTAAAACCCACCGGCAGGCGCTGCTGGTTTTTGTTGAGCAAAATCCGCTGCGAAGCGCGGTTTTCTATTTTGCCGTCTATGCGGCGGTATCCGCCCTGTCGATCCCCGGCGCGGCGATCCTGACCCTGCTGGGTGGCGCCATCTTTAGCCTCTGGCAAGGGGTGCTGCTGGTATCGTTCGCCTCCACGCTCGGCGCTACGCTTGCCATGCTCGCCAGCCGGTATGTGCTTCGCGACGGTGTGCAGCGGCGCTTTGCCCGGCAGATGAAAATCGTGAACGCCGGCATGGCGCGCGAAGGCGCGCAGTATCTCTTTGCCCTGCGCCTGATGCCGCTGTTCCCGTTCTTCGTCGTCAATTTACTGATGGGGCTGACGGACATCAGCGTGCGCCGTTACTGGTGGGTGAGCCAGCTTGCCATGCTGCCTGCAACGGTCGTCTTCCTGAATGCCGGGCGCGAACTGTCTAAAGTGGCCACGCTGCACGATATTCTGTCGCTCCCGCTGCTGTTCGCCTTTACACTATTAGGGTTATTACCGCTGGTCACGCGCTGGCTATTTTCCCGTTACACCCCGTCGACTAAAAAGTGAGGCATTATGCGCCGTGTGCGTTTTTGCGCGTTTCTGACTGGCCTGCTGCTGGCAATGCCTGCCGCGGCCGCGGACGGCTGGCAGGCTATTCAACAGGACGCCAGAGGTCAGACCGTCTGGTTTAACGCCTGGGGCGGCGATCCGGCCGTTAACCGCTACCTCGACTGGGTCAGCGGTGAGATGAAAACCCACTACGCCATCAGCCTTAAGATTGTGCACCTGGCCGATGCCGCCGATGCGGTAAAACGGATCCAGACGGAACAGGCTGCGGGACGTAAGGCCCACGGCTCGGTCGATCTGCTGTGGGTTAACGGTGAAAATTTCCGCACCCTGAAAGAGGCAAATCTGCTGCAAAGCGGATGGGCACAGTCCCTGCCAAACTGGCGATACGTTGATACCCACAAGCCGGTCGCGGAAGATTTCGCTATCCCGACCGAAGGCGCAGAGTCCCCGTGGGGCGGGGCGCAGCTTACCTTTATTGCCCGTAAAGCCACCACACCGACGCCGCCCGGCGACCCGCAGGCGTTACTGGCTTACGCCCGGCAGCATCCGGGCAAGGTGAGCTATCCGCGTCCGCCAGATTTCACCGGCACCGCGTTTCTGGAACAGCTGCTTCTGTCGCTGACCGCGCGGCCTGATGCGCTCAAAAAAGCGCCGGACAAGACTTTTGCGCAGGTAACGGCCCCGCTGTGGGCTTACCTCGACGCGCTGCACCCGCTCCTGTGGCGGGAGGGTAACGATTTCCCTCCGTCGCCTGCACGAATGGACGCCCTGCTGGCTAGCGGCAGCCTGAACCTGTCGCTGACGTTCAACCCCTCCCACGCGCAGCAGAAAGCGGCGAGCGGCGAACTCCCTGCCGACAGCTACAGCTTCGGTTTTCACGACGGCATGTTGGGTAACGTTCATTTCGTCGCCATTCCGGCAAATGCCGGCGCAAGCGCTGGGGCAAAAGTGGTCGCAAACTTCCTGCTTTCACCGCAGGCACAGCTTCGCAAGGCTGACCCCGCCATCTGGGGCGATCCGAGCGTGCTTGACGCCAGAACGCTGCCCGCAGAGGAGGCAAAGCGCCTCACCGCCCTGACGCCTGAGGGGTTACCGGAGGTGCTTCCTGAGCCGCATGCGGCCTGGGTTAACGCGCTGGAGCAGGAATGGCTTCGCCGCTACGGAACCCGATAAGCGCGATCGTCTGGCTCGCGATGGCGGCCATCTATCTTCCGACGATCCCCGCCGGCGTGATGCTGATCGCGCCCGCCTTTTCGGCGTCCGGCTGGCAGCTGTTGCTGAGCGACACGCAGCTGCCCCAGGCGCTGGCCGCCACGCTGATCTCTGCGCTGATTGCGACGCTGGGCTCCCTGCTTATCGCCCTGAGCCTGGTGACGCTTCTCTGGCCCGGCGAGCGCTGGCGGCGGCTGAGCACCCGTCTGCCATGGCTGCTGGCAATTCCTCACGTGGCGTTTGCCACCAGCGCTCTGCTGATGTTTGCCGAAGGCGGCCTGCTTTATCAGGTCTGCACGGTCTGCTCGCCGCAGATTGACCGTTACGGCGTGGGGCTTGGGATGACGCTGGCCGTCAAAGAGAGCGCCTTTGTGCTGTGGGCAATCTATGCCGTACTGCCCGAGCAGCGCCTCGCGCAGCAAAACGTGGTGTTACGGACGTTCGGCTACGGGCGCCTTCAGGCCCTGAGCTGGCTCATCCTCCCGGCAATTGCCCCTGCGCTGGGGGCGGTGATGCTCGCCGTGCTGGCCTGGTCGCTGTCGGTTGTGGATGTGGCAATCGTGCTTGGGCCGGGCAACCCACCCACGCTGGCGGTGCTGGCCTGGCAGTGGCTGAGCCAGGGAGATGCGGAGCAGCAGACGAAGGGGATGCTGCTGTGCCTGATCTTGCTTCTGCTTCTGGCCGCGCTTTCCGCGCTGGGCTACGGCGCCTGGTCAGCGTGGCGGCGCACGCAGCCCATCCTGTCGGGGGTTCGTCGGCACGCTGATACCGCCCTTCCCGCGCGCTCCCTGTGCGGCCTGCTTCCGGCGTGCGGCGTGCTTTGCGCCCTCGTGCTGCTGACGCTGGCGCGACACGACGATTTCGGTCCTGTCGGTGATAGCCTTTCATTCGGTCTGCTCTCCAGCCTGGCTGCCCTCGGGATAATCTTTCTCTGGCTGGAATGGGGGCCGCAGCGCGGCGCACCGTGGGTCTGGCTGCCGCTTGCCCTCCCCGCGCTGCCGCTCGTTTCGGGACAATATTTTTTGGCACTCCGGTTGGGTATCGACGGGCAGTACGCCGCCGTGCTCTGGAGCCATCTGCTGTGGGTATTACCCTGGATGCTGCTGGTGCTCCAGCCCGCCTGGCGCAGGCTCGACCCTCGGCTGCCCCTGACCGCCAAAACGCTGGGCTGGGGACGCGCTAAAATCTTCTGTCGGGTGAAATGCCCGCTGCTGATTCGCCCTGCACTTCTGGCCTTCGCCACCGGGTTTTCCGTGAGCATGGCGCAATATATGCCCACCCTCTGGCTGGGAGCGGGACGTTTTGCCACTCTCACCACGGAGGCCGTCGCCCTCAGCAGCGGCGGCAGCATCCCGATACTGGCCGGCCGGGCGCTGGGTCTGCTGGTATTAACGGGCTCGGTGTTTGGCATCGCCGCGCTGCTCTCCCGGCTCGCAGGCCGCTACCGACAAGGATTGCGTTAATGCTTAACGTGAAAAACCTCACCCTTTCGCCACTTTTCCACGACGTCAGCTTCAGCGTGAATAGCGGCGAAATTGTCACGCTGATGGGCCCCTCCGGCAGCGGTAAATCGACGCTCTTTTCCTGGATGGTGGGGGCGCTGTCCTCTGACTTTACGGCCCGCGGCGAGCTCTGGCTGAACGAACGCCGCTGCGATACGCTCCCGGTGGAAAAACGCGGGATAGGCATTCTCTTTCAGGATGCCCTCCTGTTTGACGCGTTCAGCGTCGGACAAAACCTGATGCTGGCCTTGCCTGCGCACCTCAAAGGGCAGGCGCGATACGATACGGTAGAAAAGGCGCTCGGCTCCGCCGGGCTGGGAAACCACTTTTCCAGCGATCCCGCGACGCTGTCCGGGGGGGAACGCGCCAGGGTCAGCCTGCTTCGCGCCCTGCTGGCGGAACCGCAGGCGTTACTGCTCGATGAACCCTTCAGCCGCCTGGATAAAACTCTTCGCGTCGCCTTTCGGGCATGGGTATTTGAGGCGATCCGCGCGCGCAATATTCCGGCGGTGCTGGTTACGCATGACGAAGAGGACGTTCCGCCCGGTGGAAAGGTGATTGAAATTTCTCGCTGGCAATAATGTGCTAACGCAATGTTTTCTGTTTCAGGAGATCCGACAATGCCCCCCTCATTTCTTAACGTCAGGTTTTCCGATGAAACGTGTTTCTCAACTGACCGCGCTGGCCCTGCTCTGCGGCCTCGCCTCATTTCCCTCTCTGGCTGCTGATATGCCCCACACGCTCACGCTGGCTCAGCTCCAGGCACAGCACGGCGCGGTGATTGATACCCGCGTCAGCGCGTTTTACAACGGCTGGCCGCAAACGCTCAGCGCGTCTTCCGGCCACGAACCTGCCGCCCTCAACCTCTCCGCAACCTGGCTTAGCGCGATGAGCGATGAACAGATCGGCACCTGGGCAAAACAGCATCAGCTCACGACGGATACGGCAATCGCCCTCTATGGCAGCGATGCTGATAATCAGGCGGTCAAAGCGCGTCTGGAAAAAGCGGGCTACGCCCGCGTTTCACGTCTCAGCGACGCCCTGCAGGTACCCGACCGTCTGCAGCGTTTGCCGCATTTCGAACAGCTTGTTTATCCCCAGTGGATCCACCAGCTGCAGCAGGGCAAGCAGGTAACGGCGGCCCCGGCGGGCAGCTGGAAGGTGATTGAAGCCGCCTGGGGCGCGCCGAAGTTTTACCTGCTCAGCCATATTCCGGGCGCAGGCTACATCGACACCAACGAGGTGGAGAGCGAACCGCTGTGGAACAAGGTTTCTGACGACAAGCTGAAAGCGCTGCTGGCGAAGCACGGGATCCGCCACGATACCACCGTCATTCTGTACGGTCGCGACGTGTATGCCGCCGCGCGCGTGGCGCAGATTATGCTCTACGCGGGCGTGAAGGATGTCCGTATTCTTGATGGCGGCTGGAAGGCATGGTCCGACGCGAACCTGCCGGTCGAACGCGGTACGCCTGAGAAGGTGAAGCCGGCGCCGGACTTCGGCGCCCCGATCCCCGGACAGCCGCAGCTGATGGTGGATATGGAGCAGGCTCGCGGCATGCTGCACCGTCAGGATGCCTCGCTGGTCAGCATCCGCTCGTGGCCGGAGTTTATCGGTGAAACCAGCGGCTACAGCTACATCAAGCCAAAAGGCGAAATCGCCGGGGCGCGCTGGGGCCACGCGGGCAGCGACGCGACCCACATGGAAGATTTCCACAACCCGGACGGCACCATGCGCAGCGCCGCGGATATTGCCGCCATGTGGAAAACGTGGAACATCCTGCCGGAGCAGCACGTCGCGTTTTACTGCGGCACCGGCTGGCGCGCGTCTGAAACCTTCATGTACGCCCGCGCGATGGGCTGGCAGAACGTCGCGGTCTATGACGGCGGCTGGTATGAGTGGAGCAGCCATCCGCAAAATCCCGTTTCAACCGGCGCGCGCGGGCCAGAATCGTCGCGTTAAGCGCTGAGCGACTTCAGCATCACGTAACCGCTCCAGATGCGCGTTGTGGTGGTCAACCAGCACAACGCGCCAAACACCCACGCAAGGAGCGCGAAGTGCGCCGGAAACAGGCAGCACAGCACAAACAGCGCGATGGTCTCCGTTCCCTCCGTTAGCCCGCCGATGTAGTAAAAGGACTTGTGCGCATAGCCGGGGTTATTAATATCATGCTTCGCCGCCAGCGCCGCAAAGGCCAGAAAACTGCTGCCGGTGCCGATAAACGCAAACAGCAGCCAGGCCGCGGCCAGCGCATTCTCTGCAGGTGCTGCCAGCGCAAAGCCAAACGGCACCAGCGCGTAAAACAGAAAATCGAGCGCGATATCGAGAAAGCCCCCCGCGTCGGTCAGACCTCGGCGCCGTGCGAGCGCGCCGTCCAGGCCATCGAGCAGCCGGTTCAATACAATCGCCGCCAGCGCTGCCGGATACCAGCCCAGCGCCAGAAACGGCAGCGCCAGCACCCCGATGGCAAACCCCGCAAGCGTGAGTCCATCCGGCGAAATGCCCGGCTTATCCAGCATCGTGGCCAGCCGGTGAAGCGCGGGCTTGAGGCGCGGATGCAGGTGACGGTCAAGCATGCGGTTTATCCTTAAACGTGGCGCACAGCCCCTGAGCCGGAATGTCGAGCGCGGCGTTAAAGCGCGCGGAGAGGTTCTGGAACGCAATTAGCGCCGTCATTTCGGTAATCGCGTCATCCGTAAAGTGTCGCTTCATCTCCCTTTTGATGGCCTCGTCTACCTGCGGCGGCGTAGCGGTAACCGCCTCTGCATAGGCCAGCGCGGCACGCTCCTCCTCGCTGAACAACGTGCAATGGCGCCACGCGCTGACGGCCTGCACCTTATCCAGCGCGCCCGAGCGTTCGGCAAGGCGCAGGCTGTTGGCATCAACGCAGAATGCGCAGTGGCAGAGCTGCGAGACTCGCGTCATCAGCAGCGAGCGCAGCACGGGGGAAAGACGTGCTTTTCTTCGCTCCAGAAAACCCACGAACAGCGCCACCAGCCAGAACAGACGCGGCATACGCCCCCACCAGCGCGTCGGGTTGAGCACCGCACCGAAGCGTTTTTGCTGCATGGCGGCAATCGGTTTTAGGCTGGCGGGCACGGATTCGAGGGGCGTTACCCAGGCGTATGTCTCTTTCACCTGATTCTCCTGATGGCTGGACTCTTTGAAAGGGCACGATAATATGTCGTTTTTCGCTATCAATTATTGACGACCATGCTGAAAACACTCGATGTCGTTGCCGCCATCATCGAAAAAGACGACAAAATTTTACTGGCCCAGCGCCCTGCCCATGCCGATCAGCCCGGCATGTGGGAGTTTGCAGGCGGGAAGGTCGAAGCCGGGGAAACGCAGCCCGAAGCGCTAATACGCGAGCTGCGCGAAGAGCTGGGTATTGATGCGGAACCTGCGCAATACGTCGCAAGCCACCAGCGTGAGGTATCGCAGCGGTTAATCAACCTGCACGCCTGGCATGTTTCCCACTTTAACGGGGAGTTAACGGCGCACTACCACAGCGCCCTGGTGTGGTGTACGCCCGAAGAGGCCTTTGGGTATAATTTAGCCCCTGCTGATATTCCGCTGCTAAAAGCCTTTATTCTTTTACGCGACGCCAGACCAGCGGGTTGGTGCTGATGGTGCGTTCATCGCGCTGGCACTGTAATAACACGCCGTCCGCTTTTACCACCGCCCCTTCCGAGTAGTTCTGATCCTGATAGATGCAGCACTGATTACACGGCTGCGCGCGCTGGCCGCTGGAGCTAAAGACCTCCGGCGGCACATTCACCTCCACGTCGGGGCGAAGGCGATCGGCCTGGGCGCCCGCGGTAAACATCAAACATAGCGCGGTCATCACAATTCGGTTCATAAACGTGTCTTCCAGTTGTGTCCTGATACTGAATATAACGGTAAACCGGAGCGGAACCTTTAATTTGTTTCATCATCGCTTTTAGTTATGACGAACGCCCGCTCATTAATTTCCCTTTCGGCATAAATTTCTGCTTGCCTCACAAAGCGGTGCGGGTGGTATAGTCAAAAAAACAGCATAAATCGCATACACAATATCCCGACATTATTATAAGAGGTTCTTATATCTATGGATCAGACACGCTCTCTGGAAAGCTTCCTTGCCCATGTTCAGCAGCGCGACCCGCACCAAAGCGAGTTTGCCCAGGCCGTACGTGAAGTGATGACCACCCTGTGGCCCTTCCTGGAACAAAACCCGCGTTACCGTCAGATGTCGCTGCTTGAGCGCCTGGTCGAGCCAGAGCGTGTGATCCAGTTCCGCGTGGCCTGGGTAGACGATCGCAACCAGGTCCAGGTCAACCGCGCGTGGCGCGTGCAGTTTAACTCGGCCATTGGACCGTTTAAGGGCGGCATGCGTTTCCACCCGTCCGTGAACCTTTCTATTCTGAAATTCCTCGGCTTCGAGCAGACGTTCAAAAACGCCCTCACCACCCTGCCAATGGGCGGCGGTAAAGGCGGCAGCGATTTCGACCCGAAAGGCAAAAGCGAAGGCGAAGTGATGCGCTTCTGCCAGGCGCTGGTTACCGAACTTTATCGCCACCTCGGTCCGGACACCGACGTTCCTGCCGGTGATATCGGCGTGGGCGGGCGTGAAGTGGGCTTTATGGCCGGGATGATGAAAAAGCTCTCTAACAACAGCGCCTGCGTCTTTACCGGCAAAGGCCTGTCGTTCGGCGGCAGCCTGATACGCCCGGAGGCGACGGGTTACGGTCTGGTCTACTTTACCGAGGCGATGCTCAAGCGCCATGGTCTGGGCTTCGAGGGAATGCGCGTGGCGGTCTCCGGCTCCGGTAACGTGGCGCAGTACGCCATCGAAAAAGCGATGCAGTTTGGCGCGCGCGTGGTCACCGCGTCGGACTCCAGCGGCACCGTGGTGGATGAAGCCGGCTTTACGGCAGAGAAACTGGCGCGCCTGTGCGAAATCAAGGCCAGCCGCGACGGCCGCGTGGCGGATTACGCCCGCGAATTTGGCTTAACCTATCTGGAAGGCAAGCAGCCGTGGGCGGTGCCGGTGGATATCGCCCTGCCGTGCGCGACCCAGAACGAGCTGGACGTGGAGGCGGCCCGCACGCTTATTGCCAACGGCGTGAAGGCGGTAGCGGAAGGGGCAAACATGCCAACCACCATTGAAGCAACCGATCTCTTCCTGGAGGCGGGCGTGCTGTTTGCGCCGGGCAAAGCGGCAAACGCGGGCGGCGTAGCAACCTCAGGCCTGGAGATGGCGCAAAACGCCGCGCGTATGGGCTGGAAGGCGGAGAAAGTGGATGCGCGTCTGCACCACATCATGCTGGATATTCACCATGCCTGCGTGGAGTACGGGGGTGGAGCGTCACAGACCAACTACGTGCGCGGCGCAAATATCGCCGGGTTCGTGAAGGTAGCGGATGCGATGATTGGGCAGGGCGTGATTTAAGTTTTCGCTACATTCTCGCCCCTGTAGGCCCGGTAAGCGTTAGCGCCACCGGGCTTTTTTCAGGCCGCAGAGCTGCTTTTCGCCGGGTGGCGGCTTCGCCTTACCCGGCCAACTGTTTAAGAGGCTGCCGCACTCTTTTTCTTTTTAAACGGTTTTTTCGTGCCGCCGCCGGGTGCCACCATTCCTCTGAACGTCTTCACCGGCGTACTGCGCGCCTGATCGATCAGCTGATAAAGCGTGCCTACCAGCGGCTGCATAAAGTCCTGGTAGCGGCACTGCTTTTCGCTAATTTGCGTCAATATCGACTCCCAGTGCGCCGTCATGTCCGGCCTGGCGGCCAGCTCCGGCAAAGAGTGGATCAGCGCCCGGCCCGGTTCCGTTGAATGGATGTAGCGTCCCTTTTTCTCCAGGAAGCCACGCTTAAAGAGCAGTTCGATGATCCCCGCGCGGGTTGCCTCCGTTCCCAGACCGTCGGTGGCGCGCAGGATCTTCTTCAGATCTTTATCCTGAACAAACCGGGCGATCCCGGTCATTGCCGACAGCAGCGTTGCGTCGGTAAAGTGACGCGGGGGCTGGGTCTGACGTTCAACCACTTCGCCCTTCTCGCACAGCAGTTCGTCATCTTTGGCGACCACCGGCAGCGGCGTGCCGTCGTTCTCCTCGTCGCGCTCTTTGTTGCCCAGCAGCGTGCGCCAGCCCGCTTCGGCAAGAAAACGCGCTTTGGCGACAAACTTACCTTTGGCAATCTCAAGCTCAATGACGCACTTGCGGAACACCGCGTCCGGGCAGAACTGCATCAGGTACTGCCGGGCGACCAGGTTGTACACCTTCGCTTCGTTGTCGGTCAGGTTGACGTTGCCGGCGCGCGCCGTCGGGATAATCGCATGGTGGGCATCGACTTTTTTTTCGTCCCAGCAGCGGTTGCGGGTATCCGGGTTCACGGCGGGCTGCGGAAGCAGATCCGGCGCGTGCACGCCGATGGCGTTCATCACCGAGTGGCGTCCGGCAAAATGCTCTTCCGGCAGGTAGCGGCTGTCCGAACGCGGGTAGGTAATCAGCTTGTGGGTTTCGTAGAGCTTCTGGCAAATATCCAGCACGTTCTGCGCGCTCAGCCCAAACTTTTTGGCCGCCTCTATCTGCAGCGCCGAAAGCGAGAACGGCAGCGGCGCGGGTTCTGATTCCCGTTTATCGTTATAGCTGGTGACGATAGCGGGCTGGCCGGTAATGCGGTTAACCACGTGATCGGCAAGCGGACGGTGGAGCAGCCGCCCCTCTTCATCCTGATACGATTCGCAGGCGTCGCTCGGCTGCCAGACGGCGGTGAAGCGCTCGTCTTTTGGCGTGACGATATGCGCCTTCACTTCAAAGAAATCTTTGGCGACGAAGTTCTCAATCTCTTCATCGCGACGCACCACCAGCCCGAGCACCGGCGTCTGGACGCGGCCCACGGAGAGCACGCCCTGGTAGCCCGCGTTGCGCCCGAGAATGGTGTAGGCGCGGGTCATGTTGATGCCGTACAGCCAGTCCGCGCGCGCGCGCGCCAGCGCGGAAACGCACAGCGGAATAAACTCGCTGTTGGAACGCAGGCGCGAAATCGCCCGCTCGACCGCCTGCGGGTTGAGGTCGTTGATCAGGCAGCGCTGCACCTGCTGGCGCTTTTCCGGGGCCAGCTCAAGATAGTCCAGCACTTCATCCACCAGCAGCTGCCCTTCCCTGTCCGGGTCACCCGCGTGGATGACTTCAGCCGCTTCATGGAGGAAGCGCTTGATCACGTTGAGTTGTTTGGTCACGGACGGCCGCGGCTGCAGGCGCCACTTTTCCGGCACGATGGGCAGATCGTTCAGGTTCCAGCGGGCGTAGCGGCTGTCGTAGACGTCCGGCTGCGCCTGCTCAAGCAGGTGACCGATACACCAGGTGACCACCTGCCCGTTACCGCATTCGATAAAGCCGTCACCTTTGCGATGCGGCTTCGGCAGCACGTCGGCGATGGCCCGGGCCAGGCTCGGCTTTTCGGCAATAAACAACCGCATCGAATTAACGGATCTCAATCATCGGACGGCCGCCGCGGGCGGTGACCAGCTCGCCGATCGCCGTCAGGGTGATGCCGAACTCGGCGGCGGTCGCCTGAACCTCGGCTTCAGACTCCGGCGTGACCGCCAGCAGCAGGCCGCCGGAGGTTTGCGGATCGCACAGCAGGCTGCGCCACGCTTCTGGCATCTCGCCCATCAGGTGACCGTAGCTGGCAAAGTTGCGCTGGGTGCCGCCCGGCACCGCGCCCTGGGCAATGTAGTCTTCCACGCCCGGCAGCTTCGGCACGTCCTGATACCAGACCTGCGCCTGCACGCCCGCGCCCTGACACACTTCGCTCAGGTGGCCCAGCAGGCCAAAACCGGTGACGTCGGTCATCGCCTTCACGCCGTCGATATTGGCAAAGGCCGCGCCCGCCAGGTTCATCTGACACATCACCTCCGTCGCCAGGCCCACGTGCTCTGGTTTCAGCAGGGATTTTTTCTCAGCGGTGGTGAGTACGCCAATGCCCAGCGGCTTGGTGAGGAACAGCTTGCAGCCCGCCTGCGCGGTGCTGTTGCGCTTCACGCGCTCGGTTGGCACCACGCCCGTCACCGCCAGCCCAAAGATTGGCTCCGGTGCATCAATAGAGTGACCACCGGCCAGGGCAATCCCCGCCTGCTGGCAGGCGAAGCGCCCGCCTTCAATCACGTCGCGGGCGATTTCCGGCGGGATGGTGTTGATTGGCCAGCCCAGAATAGCAATCGCCATAATCGGCTTACCGCCCATTGCGAAGATATCGCTGATGGCGTTAGTGGCCGCGATGCGCCCGAAGTCAAACGGGTTGTCGACAATCGGCATAAAGAAGTCGGTGGTGCTGATAATGCTGGTGCCGTTACCTAAGTCATAAACCGCCGCATCGTCACGCGTTTCGTTACCGACAAGCAGGTTCGGGTCGACAAACTTCGCCTGTTCGCTGTGCAGGATGGTTTCCAGCACTTTAGGGGAAATTTTACAACCGCAACCGGCTCCGTGGCTGTACTGCGTTAAACGAATGGTTTGCTCGCTCATGGACGTCTCCTGTCATCTCAATCGCGCTATGGTAGCGCTCATTCCGTAAAGAGGTAAGTATGGCTGTCTGAATTCTGCGGCAGATGCTCAGAATCCAGACAGTTTAGCGCGCGTTATCAGAAACGGCTGACGAAAGGCGTGGTGTCCGGCACGCTGATGGTGCTGGAGGCTTTAAGCTGCGGGGTACCAAGGTAGAGGAAACCGACGATTTTATCGTGCTCGCCGCAGGATAATCCGTCGCGCACTGCGGCGCTGTCCGTCAGCGGGCCGGTGCGCCAGATGCCGTTAAAGCCCTGCGCGACGGCGGCCATCTGCATCGCCATTACCGCGCAGCCTGCCGACATCTCCTGCTCCCAGACCGGCACTTTATGATCGGGCTGGCATTTCGCGACGACGGCAACGATCATAGGCGCACGGAACGGCGCGTTACGCGCTTTCTCAACGCCTTTCTCATCCTGACCGGCCGCAACGGCACCTTTTTCCAGCAGCGCGCTAAAACGCTCGCGGCCCTCACCGTCGATGATAAAGAAGTGCCACGGCTGCAGCGTGCCGTGATCGGGCGCGCGCAGGCCGGCGCGCAGAATGTTTTCCAGCTGCTCGCCCGCTGGTGCCGGTTCGGCCAGACGTGAAGCGCTACGACGGTTAACAAGCAGTTCAAGTGCGTCCATTAGTTAACTCCTGTCTTGAAATTTACTCACAAAATTAACACGACAGCAGATTTTGTTACAGCGCGGCAGGCGATTCCTGCTGACAAGTCGCGGTTGGGTCATTACGATAACCCAACATTACCGTCTATCGCGGCGGAAACAGTCATTTTCTGGTTAGGGAGAATACATGCGAACCCTTTGGCGAATCTTTGCCGGTTTCTTTAAATGGACGTGGCGGCTGCTCAATTTCGTCCGCAACCTGGTGATGAATATCTTTTTCATCTTCCTGGTTTTGGTTTGCGTCGGCGTCTGGATGCATATCAGCAGCGCGAACCAGTCGCAGCATTCGACTCGCGGGGCGCTGTTGCTCAACATTACGGGCGTCATCGTTGACAAGCCCTCTTCCAGCAACCGCCTGGGCGTGATTGGCCGTCAGCTGTTTGGCGCAACGTCCGACCGCCTGCAGGAAAACTCCCTGTTTGATATTGTGGATGCCATTCGCCAGGCGAAAGACGATCGCAATATCACGGGCATCGTGCTGGATCTAAAAGATTTTGCCGGTGCCGATCAGCCTTCAATGCAGTACATCGGCAAAGCGCTGCGCGAATTCCGCGACAGCGGTAAGCCCGTGGTTGCGGTGGGCGACAGCTACACCCAGGGGCAATATTACCTGGCGAGCTTTGCCAACAAAATCTGGCTTTCCCCACAGGGTTCCGTCGATCTGCACGGCTTCGCGACGAACGGCCTGTACTACAAATCCCTGCTTGATAAGCTGAAAGTAACGACCCACGTTTTCCGCGTCGGAACCTATAAATCTGCCGTTGAGCCGTTTATCCGCGACGATATGTCCCCTGCCGCCCGCGAAGCGGACAGCCGCTGGATTGGCGAGCTGTGGCAGAACTATCTCGGCACCATTGCGGCTAACCGTCAAATCACCGCTGAGCAGCTCTTCCCCGGCGCGCGCGGCGTGCTGGACGGCCTGCGTAAAGTTGATGGCGATACGGCGAAGTATGCGCTCGACAGCAAACTTGTCGATGCTCTGGGCTCAAGCGCGGATATCGAAAAAGCGCTGACCAAACAGTTCGGCTGGAGCAAAGAAGATAAAAACTACAGCGCCATCAGCATGTATGACTACGCGGCTAAAAAGCCGGATGACAGCGGCGACAGCGTTGCCGTGATATTTGCTAACGGTGCGATCATGGACGGCCAGGAGACGCCGGGGAACGTCGGCGGGGATACAACCGCGTCGCAGATCCGTGACGCTCGCCTGGATCCGAAAGTGAAAGCCATTGTCCTGCGCGTCAACAGCCCGGGCGGCAGCGTCAGCGCTTCCGAAGTGATCCGCGCTGAACTGGCCGCCGCACGCGCCGCCGGCAAGCCGGTAGTGGTGTCGATGGGCGGAATGGCCGCATCCGGCGGGTACTGGATCTCCACGCCTGCGAACTACATCGTGGCGAACCCGAGCACCCTGACCGGCTCAATTGGCATCTTCGGAGTTATCAACACCGTCGAAAACAGCCTGGATTATCTGGGCGTGCATACCGATGGCGTTTCCACTTCGCCGCTGGCAGATGTTTCGGTCACCAAGTCGCTGCCGCCGGAAGTGTCCGAGATGATGCAGCTCAGCATCGAAAACGGCTATAAGCGCTTTATCACCCTGGTGGCGGACTCCCGTAAAAAGACGCCAGAGCAGATCGACCAGATTGCTCAGGGCCACGTCTGGACCGGGCAGGATGCGAAAAACAACGGGCTGGTTGATAGCCTGGGTGACTTCGATGACGCCGTGAAGAAAGCGGCCGAGCTGGCGAAGCTTAAACAGTGGCACGTTGACTATTATCAGGACGAACCCACGTTCTTCGATATGGTGATGGACAGCCTGTCCGGTTCGGTCAGCGCCATGCTGCCGGAGGCCGTGCAGGCCTATCTGCCTGCCCCGGTTGCGACCGCTGCAAAAGCGATGAAAGCCGAGAGCGACAAGCTGGCCGCCTTTAACGATCCACAAAGCCGTTATGCGTTTTGCCTGACCTGCGCTAACGTCCGTTAAAACCCGTCCCCTCATCCCGCGATGAGGGGATTTTTCTTTGAAGCACAAGAACTCACTATCATGCAGAAGAAATCAATTTACGTCGCCTATACCGGCGGTACCATCGGTATGCAGCGTTCTGAAAATGGCTATATCCCCGTCTCTGGTCACCTGCAGCGTCAGCTTGCACTGATGCCTGAATTCCACCGCCAGGAGATGCCGGACTTTACCATCCACGAGTATGAACCGCTGATGGACTCCTCCGACATGACGCCGGAAGACTGGCAGCACATAGCGGATGATATCAAGGCACATTACGACCAGTACGACGGCTTCGTGATCCTGCATGGTACGGACACCATGGCGTTTACCGCGTCGGCCCTCTCCTTCATGCTGGAGAACCTGGGCAAGCCCGTCATCGTCACCGGCTCGCAGATCCCGCTGGCGGAACTGCGCTCGGACGGGCAGATTAACCTGCTCAACTCCCTGTACGTGGCGGCCAATTATCCGATCAACGAAGTCTCGCTGTTCTTCAACAATCGTCTGTACCGCGGCAACCGCACCACCAAAGCCCACGCCGACGGTTTTGACGCCTTCGCCTCGCCAAACCTGCAGCCGCTGCTGGAGGCCGGTATTCATATTCGTCGTCTGGGAACCCCTCCTGCGCCGAGTACCGCAGGCGAGCTGATTGTTCACCCGATCACCCCGCAGCCGATTGGCGTGGTCACCATCTACCCCGGGATCTCCGCTGACGTCGTGCGTAACTTCCTGCGCCAGCCGGTGAAAGCCCTGATTTTACGTTCATACGGCGTCGGTAATGCCCCGCAGAACGGTGAGTTTCTGAAAGAGCTTCAGGAGGCGAGCGATCGCGGCATTGTGGTGGTTAACCTGACGCAGTGTATGTCTGGCAAGGTCAATATGGGGGGCTATGCCACCGGAAACGCGCTGGCGCACGCGGGGGTCATTAGCGGTTTCGATATGACCGTCGAGGCGACGTTGACTAAACTTCACTATTTACTGAGTCAGGACCTGGACATTCAGTCCATTCGCAGCGCCATGATGCAAAACCTGCGCGGCGAGCTGACCCCGGACGAATAAGGAGCTCTCATGAAGCAACGCGCCCTGTTACTGGTCGATTTGCAAAATGATTTCTGCGCGGGCGGCGCGCTGGCCGTTGCCGAAGGTGACAGCACGGTAGACGTCGCGAATACGCTGATTGACTGGTGTAAAACACGCGGTGAAGCCGTTGTTGCCAGCCAGGACTGGCACCCTGCCAACCACGGCAGCTTTGCCAGCCAGCACGGCGTTGAGCCTTTCACTCAGGGGGAACTCGACGGACTGGCGCAAACCTTCTGGCCCGATCACTGCGTGCAGCAGACGGAGGGCGCAGAGCTGCATCCGCTGCTGAACCAAAAAGCCCTTGATGCGGTGTTTCACAAAGGAGAGAACCCCGCTATCGACAGCTACAGCGCGTTTTTCGATAACGGACACCGTCAGAAAACCGCGCTGGATGCCTGGTTACGCCACCATGAAGTCATCGAACTGATTGTGCTCGGGCTGGCGACGGATTACTGCGTGAAGTTTACCGTACTCGATGCGCTCCAGCTGGGTTACGCCGTGAGCGTCATCACCGACGGGTGTCGCGGCGTGAACATTCAGCCGCAGGACAGCGCACAGGCGTTTATGGATATGGCGGCCGAGGGTGCAACGCTGTATACGCTCGAAGACTGGCTGGAGACGCAGGCGTAAGCCTTTTTAGCCGGGTGGCGGCTTCGCCTTACCCGGCCTACTTTCTCTGGTTTTGCAGGCCGGGTAAGCGCAGCGCCACCCGGCATTTCGTCCCCAATCCCCATAAAGTGAACTCCCTCGCATCTCAAGCGAAGCGGCAATGCTATTCTTTTCAGGCTGTTTTTTCGCCACGCCTTTACGTGGCGTGGTTACTTTTATTAAGTCAAAGAGGAACATGTATGAAACGTTTGCCGCTGCTGGCAGCATTGCCCTTGCTTTGCGCGTCACTTGCCTCCGCCAATTCTCTGATGTCCGTGGGCTACTTTAACGGAGGGGGCGATGTCACCGCCGGGCCGGGTGGAGACATCAATAAACTCGACGTCCGCCAGATCACCCACCTGAACTACTCGTTTGGCCTCGTCTACAACGATGAGAAAGACGAAACCAATGCCGCGCTGAAGGATCCATCAAAACTGCATCAAATATGGCTGTCGCCAAAAGTGGCGTCCGACCTTGCGCTAATCCCTGTCCTTCGCAAGCAAAATCCGGACCTCAAGGTGCTGCTTTCCGTCGGCGGCTGGGGCGCCCGCGGGTTCTCAGGCGCAGCAGCAACCCCACAGACGCGTGCGGTGTTCATTCGCTCCGCGCAGGAGATTGTCGATAAATACGGCCTGGACGGGATCGATCTCGACTGGGAGTTTCCCGTCAACGGCGCGTGGGGGTTAGTCGCAAGCCAGCCTGCCGACCGGGATAACTTCACCGCGCTGTTGAAGGAAATGCGCGACGCCTTCGGTCAGAAAAAGCTGGTCACCATTGCGGTGGGCGCAAATGCGGAAAGCCCGAAAAGCTGGGTGGACGTCAAAGCAATCGCCCCGCTGCTCGACTACATCAACCTGATGACCTACGACATGGCGTACGGCACACAGTACTTCAACGCCAACCTGTATGACTCCAGCGCCTGGCCGACGGTCGCCGCCGCCGACAAATACAGCATCGACTTTGTGGTGAACAACTATCTTGCTGCTGGCCTGAAGCCACAGCAGATGAACCTCGGGATCGGTTTCTACGGTCGCGTACCGAAACGCTCCGTTGAGCCGGGCATCGACTGGACGAAAGCGGATGCGCAAAAAAACCCGGTGACGCAGCCCTACTTCGGGCCTCAGGAGATTGGGCTGTTCAAATCACTCGGCTATGACCTGACCAAAGATACCTACGTGAAGTACAACGATATCGTGAAAAAATTGCTGAACGACCCGCAGAAACGCTTTACCGAGCACTGGGACGACCAGGCGAAAGTGCCGTGGCTGTCGGTGAATTCTGCCGACGGGAAGGCGCTGTTTGCGATTTCCTATGAGAACCCACGCTCTGTGGCTATCAAAGCGGACTATATCAAAGAGAAAGGTCTTGCCGGAGCGATGTTCTGGGAGTACGGCGCGGACGACGACAATAAGCTAGCGAAGCAGCTGGCGGAGTCGCTCGGGATCCCGCATAAGTAGTAAGACAATCAAGCCCTCTCCCGGTGGGAGAGGGTCGGGTGAGGGCATCAACCCGCACCGTTATTGCATTTTCATCGTCGCAATCGGCTTTGGCGTGATGCCAAACTCTTCTTTCAGCTCACGCTTGCTCTTCATCACCATCTGCCCCTGAGTGTCAATGGTCATGTGCTGCGCGTCAGTATTGTTACGCGCCTGCCAGAGCATCACTAATTGCAGACTGTTCTCTTTTTGATCCGGGGTGAGCGCCACACCGTCAGGCCATTTTCCCAGCTCAACGGCGGTCACCAGACGCTGATAAACTTCCGCTGTCATGCCCGCAATCATGTCATCAATATTCATGATGTCTCCCTTTCAAAGGAATAATTTGCTGAATCGTTTTTTCAACCCTGAGTCTGGTCGCCATTTTCATCGTCGGTGAAGCTCATTGACGCTGAGTTCACGCAGAAACGCTCGCCGGTCGGCTGTGGCCCGTCCGGGAAAACGTGGCCCAGGTGCGCGTCACAGTTTCCGCAACGGATTTCGGTGCGGACCATGCCGTGCGAGGAGTCGGTCAGATAGCGGATCGCGTCATCGCTAACCGGCTCATAAAAGCTCGGCCAGCCGCAGCCGGAATCATATTTTGTTTGCGAATTAAACAACGGGGCATCGCATACCAGACAGTGGTAGACACCGTCTCGCTTATTGTGTAGCAAACGCCCGGTAAATGGCGGTTCAGTACCGTGATTCTGCGTCACGTAAAACTGCATTTCTGTGAGGTTTTTTTTCAAATCATCGGGGTTACGTTGGTTCGACATATGCTTACATCTCGCTGTAGAAACAGACATCTTTTAACCCAGATTCTAACAAAACATTAACACCGGCGCGTGCACTTTTGTTCTAAACTTATGTGTCGCAAAAAGGCGGTCAGGCAATTGTGATCTATTTCACACTTTTATCCTGCGAGGCCTTTAAAATTCCGGGCGCAGCCCCCATGTGGTTGCTAGCTCAAAGGGAAAGTGAGGCGAGTCAGTCGCACAAACGTTAGTCACAGGATTGATTTGTCGCAATGATTGACACGATTCCGCTTGACGCTGCGTAAGGTTTTTGTAATTTTACAGGCAACCTTTTATTCACTAACAAATAGCTGGTGGAATATATGACTATCAAAGTAGGTATCAACGGTTTTGGCCGTATCGGCCGTATTGTTTTCCGTGCTGCTCAGGAACGTTCTGACATCGAAATCGTTGGTATCAACGATCTCCTGGACGCTGAATACATGGCGTACATGCTGAAGTACGACTCAACTCACGGTCGTTTCAACGGCACCGTTGAAGTGAAAGACGGCCACCTGGTTGTTAACGGTAAAACCATCCGCGTTACTGCTGAGAAAGACCCAGCTAACCTGAAATGGAACGAAATCGGTGTTGACGTTGTTGCTGAAGCAACCGGTATCTTCCTGACCGACGAAACCGCGCGTAAACACATCACCGCGGGTGCGAAGAAAGTTGTTCTGACTGGTCCATCCAAAGACAACACGCCTATGTTCGTTAAAGGCGCTAACTTCGAAAAATATGCTGGCCAGGACATCGTTTCCAACGCATCCTGCACCACCAACTGCCTGGCACCACTGGCTAAAGTTATCAACGACAACTTCGGTATCGTTGAAGGCCTGATGACCACCGTTCACGCAACTACCGCTACTCAGAAAACCGTTGATGGCCCGTCTCATAAAGACTGGCGCGGCGGCCGTGGCGCAGCACAGAACATCATCCCATCTTCTACCGGTGCTGCTAAAGCTGTAGGCGTTGTACTGCCAGAGCTGAACGGTAAACTGACGGGTATGGCGTTCCGCGTTCCTACTCCTAACGTTTCCGTAGTTGACCTGACCGTTCGTCTGGAAAAAGCTGCTTCTTATGAAGAAATTAAGAAAGCAATCAAAGCTGCTTCCGAAGGCGCAATGAAAGGCGTTCTGGGCTACACCGAAGACGACGTTGTATCTACCGATTTCAACGGCGAAATCTGCACTTCAGTATTCGATGCTAAAGCTGGTATCGCACTGAACGACAACTTCGTTAAACTGGTTTCCTGGTACGACAACGAAACCGGCTACTCTAACAAAGTACTGGACCTGATCGCTCACATCTCCAAATAAGTTGAGATGAGAATCTGATCCAAAAAGGCGACTTCGGTCGCCTTTTTTATTGCTTCAAGACAGAGGATTGCTTAATGATTAATAAAATTTTTGCACTTCCGGTAGTCGAACAACTTACCCCTGTGCTCTCCCGCCGCCAGATTGACGGTGCTGATGTTATCGTCGTTGACCACCCGCGCGTAAAAGCGTCCGTAGCCCTTAACGGCGCCCACCTGCTCTCCTGGAAACCAGAAGGCGAAGTGGAAGGCCTGTGGCTGAGCAATGCAACCTCCTTTAAGAAAGGTGCCGCAATCCGCGGTGGCGTCCCGATCTGCTGGCCGTGGTTCGGCCCGGCGGCACAGCAGGGTCTGCCTGCACACGGTTTTGCCCGTAATCAACAGTGGACGCTGAAAGCTCACAATGAAGATGATAACGGCGCAGTGCTGACCTTTGAGCTGCAGGCAAATGATGAAACCCGAGCCCTGTGGCCGCACGATTTCACGCTGTACGCCCGCTTTAAGCTGGGTAAAACCTGCGAAATCGAACTGGAAGCGCACGGCGAGTTTGAAACCTCATCCGCCCTGCATACCTATTTCAACGTTGGCGACATCGGCGCGGTAAAAGTGAGCGGCCTCGGCGATACCTTTATCGACAAGGTGGACAACGCCAAAGAAGGGAAACTGAGTGATGGCGTGCAGACCTTCCCGGACCGCACCGACCGCGTGTACCTGCATCCTGAATCCTGCAGCGTGATCCACGACGGCGCGCTGAATCGCACTATCGACGTGGTTCACCATCATCACAGCAACGTCGTAGGCTGGAACCCGGGGCCGGCGCTTTCCGTCAGCATGGCGGACGTTCCTGACGACGGTTACAAAACGTTTGTCTGCGTAGAGACGGCGTGCGTCACTGAACTGCAGAGAGCGAGCGATGAAAAACCCTCTCGCCTGGGGCAGACGATTAAGATTGTGAAGCGCTAAGAGAAAAGCGCCCCTCACACTGGCCCTCTCCCCACAGGGGAGAGGGGATAATCAGTGCATGTTTAAACAACGTCTAACGGGGTTTTCACTTCCGGGGCCGGGAAAGCATTATCTAAAAGGCGTAACTCTTCGCCAGTAAGCGTGATATCTAACGCCGCCGCATTCGCTTTAACGTGTTCAATGGATGCCGCTTTCGGGATGGCCATAACGCCTTTATAACGTATAACCCACGCCAGCAGGATTTGCGCGGCGGTTGCTTCATGGTTACGGGCAATCTCATTGACTACCGGATGGTTCATCAACCCCGTTCGCAAGCGCCCGGCCTGCGCCAGCGGGCAGTAGGCCATCACCGGCATATTTTGCTGCTGACACCAGGGCAGCAGATCGTATTCAATACCGCGCGACGCAAGATGGTACAGCACCTGATTGGTCGCACAGGCAGAGCCGCCCTCCTCACGCCACAGCGCCTGCATGTCGTCGATGTCCAGATTCGACACGCCCCAGCGGCCAATTTTGCCCTGCTGCTGAAGGTTGTTCATCAGCGCGATGGTTTCATCGAGGCCAACGTTCCCGCGCCAGTGCAGCAGGTAAAGGTCAATACGATCGGTGCCCAGACGACGGAGGCTGGCTTCGCACGCTGCCTGCCCTTTCTGGCCGCCCGCATTCCACGGGTACACTTTGGACACCAGATAGACTTTGTCGCGCTGGCCTTTTATCGCCTCGCCGACCACCTCTTCCGCCCCGCCTTCAGCATACATTTCAGCCGTATCGATCAGAGTCAGCCCAAGATCGATGCCCGCACGCAGTGCATTCACCTCGGTTTTACGCTGGCTCGCCTTTTCACCCATATACCAGGTGCCCTGCCCAATCGCGGGGATTGAACGGCTGTTGGAAAATGCCACGGTTTTTACGCTCATATCACTCTCCTGTTTTGTTGCACCACCCTAAAGCAAACGGGGCGCAAGCGCCCCGTTTTCATGCACAGAATGCACTGTAATAATGCACAATCAGAACTTGTAGGTCACACCCACGGAGAAGAGTCCAGACCAGGATTTGTCGACCATCGGGCTGTCTTTGATTTCATCGCTCAGGCGGGTGTAACGGCCGGTGCCGTAGACGCTCCAGTCGCCGAGGAAGTTATAGCTCGCGGTCAGTTCCAGGTATGGATCCCAGCCATCATCAGCGCTGTAGCTGTTCAGGCCGCTACGGCGGGACTCACGCTTAGATACGCCATAGTAATAGTCGTTGTAGTTCTCACTGCTGTACTGCACACCAATACCCGGCGTCAGGGTCAACGCGCCGTTGGTATAACGGTAGAGCCACGCCAGATCCCAGATGAAGCCGTTGCTGTTGTCCAGGGTATCCGCTGCCAGCGCGGTACGCAGGAAGCCGTACTGGGTGTTATGCACGTAAGAAAGACCCGCCATCAGCGAACTTCTGCGCTTGTCCAGCTGGCGAAGCGCGTTGCTGTCGCTGTCGCCTGGCTTAAAGTGCGTCGGATCGTAGTAGGCCATGATGGAGAGTTTATCGGCCGTATCGTTCCACAGATAGTACCCGCCGCCCAGGCCACGGAACCAGAAGTTATCGCCTTCATAGGTGACAACGGGAACGGGATACACATCGCGGTCATACTGCTTGTACGGGCTGTTAATAACCCCCGCGCCCGCGCCAACAGTCCACTGACTTTCCGCCTGTGCGGTGCTAACTGCGGTAGCGGCAAGGATGCCCAATGCCAGAAGTTTGAGTTTGGTCACAATCCATTCTTTCCTGTAGTCAAATAATCAGCGGGTGAAGTGTAACCGTCATTCCCGCACATCCCAAAATTTTTTGCCCGCTAATGAGTTTGATTAACCCGTTATTTTTAACTTTTCAGATGACACCTTGCTTTCAGCTATGTGACCGAAGAATGAAAACGACGCTTCGGCCTTATAACAAGAGTGGCAATTTTTGGATGAGTTATTGATATGTCATTGAAAGTAGATTTTATCGGCATGCAAGTTTTGCAAATGCCATCTACGCTTTAATTTAAGAAGAGATTTTGCTGAACACCCCCGCACTTCTTAGCGTCTGACCTGGCACACAGGTTGCTGCTCTGGCAGTGAGGTGTGAGAAATTCTCTTCCGGGAGCCTCCACTACTCATACGAACGGCTCTTATCCTGTGCTAAAAAACGAAAGGACGGCATGCCATGAATATATTCGATCACTATCGCCAGCGCTATGAAGCTGCCAAGGACGAAGAGTTCACACTGCAGGAGTTTCTTACCATTTGTCGGCAAGATCGCAGTGCCTATGCCAACGCGGCAGAACGGCTATTGATGGCTATTGGTGAACCAAACATGGTTGACACTGCCCTGGAGCCTCGGCTTTCCCGTCTATTTTCGAATCGGGTGGTCGCCCGATATCCCGCGTTTGAAGAGTTCTATGGCATGGAAGATGCCATTGAACAGATTGTCTCCTATCTGAAACATGCTGCGCAGGGTCTGGAAGAGAAGAAACAGATCCTTTATTTACTCGGCCCGGTGGGCGGCGGTAAATCGTCGCTTGCTGAGCGCCTGAAAGCGCTGATGCAGCGCGTGCCGATTTATGTGCTGAGTGCAAACGGCGAGCGCAGCCCGGTGAATGACCATCCGCTGTGCCTGTTTAATCCGCAGGAGGATGCGCAGATTCTGGATAAAGAGTTTGGCATTCCGCACCGCTACCTCGGCACCATTATGTCGCCGTGGGCGGCCAAACGCCTGCACGAGTTTGGCGGGGATATCACCAAATTCCGCGTCGTCAAAGTCTGGCCGTCGATTCTGGAACAGATCGCCATCGCCAAAACGGAACCGGGTGATGAGAACAACCAGGATATTTCTGCGCTGGTCGGTAAGGTGGATATCCGTAAGCTGGAGCACCACGCGCAAAACGATCCGGACGCCTACGGCTATTCCGGCGCGCTGTGCCGCGCAAACCAGGGGATCATGGAATTCGTCGAGATGTTTAAAGCGCCCATTAAGGTGCTGCATCCGCTGCTGACGGCCACCCAGGAAGGGAACTACAACGGGACGGAGGGGATCTCTGCCCTGCCGTTTAACGGCATCATCCTGGCGCACTCGAACGAATCAGAGTGGGTGACTTTCCGTAATAATAAAAACAATGAGGCGTTCCTTGACCGCGTATACATCGTCAAAGTGCCTTATTGCCTGCGGATCTCCGAAGAGATCAAAATTTACGAGAAGCTGCTCAACCACAGTGAGCTGGTGCATGCCCCTTGTGCCCCGGGCACCCTGGAAACGCTGTCACGCTTCTCTATCCTGTCGCGTCTGAAAGAGCCGGAAAACTCCAGCATCTACTCAAAAATGCGCGTCTATGACGGTGAAAGCCTGAAAGATACCGACCCGAAAGCGAAGTCATACCAGGAATACCGGGACTACGCCGGCGTCGACGAGGGGATGAACGGCCTCTCTACCCGCTTTGCATTTAAAATCCTCTCCCGCGTGTTCAACTTTGACCATGCGGAAGTGGCGGCCAACCCGGTACATCTGTTCTACGTGCTGGAGCAGCAAATCGAGCGCGAACAGTTCCCGCAGGAGCTTGCCGAACGCTATCTTGAGTTCCTCAAAGGCTACCTGATCCCGAAATACGCCGAGTTCATCGGCAAAGAGATCCAGACCGCCTATCTGGAATCCTATTCGGAATACGGGCAGAACATCTTCGACCGTTACGTCACCTATGCCGACTTCTGGATCCAGGATCAGGAGTACCGCGACCCGGATACCGGCCAGCTGTTTGACCGGGAATCCCTGAACGCGGAGCTGGAAAAAATCGAGAAGCCTGCCGGTATCAGTAACCCGAAAGACTTCCGTAATGAGATTGTGAACTTTGTCCTGCGCGCCCGCGCGCACAACAACGGACGCAACCCGAACTGGACCAGCTACGAAAAACTGCGCACGGTCATTGAGAAGAAAATGTTCTCTAATACCGAGGAGCTGCTGCCGGTGATTTCGTTTAACGCCAAAACCTCAACCGACGAGCAGAAAAAGCACGACGATTTTGTCGACCGTATGATGGAGAAAGGCTATACCCGCAAACAGGTTCGCCTGCTCTGCGAATGGTATCTGCGCGTGCGTAAATCGTCTTAAAACAAGCGCCCGGTAGCGCTCGCGCTTGCCGGGCCGACAAAATGTCCGGGTACTTACGGACGCTGCAAGTTGGCAAATGCAGTACGGGGGATATATGACCTGGTTTATTGACCGGCGTCTTAACGGCAAAAACAAGAGCACGGTAAACCGCCAGCGCTTCTTGCGTCGTTATAAATCGCAAATTAAACAGTCGATCTCCGAGGCCATCAACAAACGCTCGGTGACCGACGTCGACAGCGGCGAGTCTGTCTCCATCCCTACCGATGACATCAGCGAACCGATGTTTCATCAGGGGCGAGGCGGCCTGCGCCATCGCGTACACCCTGGCAATGACCACTTCGTTCAGAATGACAGAATCGAGCGCCCGCAGGGCGGCGGCGGTTCAGGAAGCGGTCAGGGCCAGGCCAGCCAGGACGGTGAAGGCCAGGATGAATTTGTCTTCCAGATTTCCAAAGACGAATATCTCGACCTGCTCTTCGAAGATCTGGCGCTGCCTAATCTGAAAAAGAACCAGCACCGTCAGCTTAATGAATATAAAACCCATCGCGCGGGCTATACCGCCAACGGCGTGCCCGCCAATATCAGCGTCGTGCGTTCTCTGCAGAACTCGCTGGCGCGCCGTACGGCGATGACCGCAGGGAAACGGCGCGAACTGCGCGAGCTGGAAACCAGCCTTAAGGTCGTGGAGAACACCGAACCGGCGCAGCTGCTGGAAGAGGAGCGTCTGCGAAAAGAGATCGCCGAGCTACGCGCGAAAATCGACCGGGTGCCGTTTATTGACACCTTCGATCTGCGTTACAAGAACTACGAAAAACGTCCCGAGCCCTCCAGCCAGGCGGTCATGTTCTGCCTGATGGACGTCTCCGGCTCGATGGACCAGGCCACCAAGGACATGGCGAAGCGTTTTTATATCCTGCTTTATCTGTTCCTGAGCAGAACCTATAAGAACGTCGAGGTGGTGTATATCCGCCACCATACCCAGGCCAAGGAGGTCGATGAACATGAGTTCTTCTACTCGCAGGAGACCGGCGGGACCATCGTCTCCAGCGCCCTGAAGCTAATGGATGAAGTGGTGAAAGAGCGTTACGACCCGGCGCAGTGGAACATCTATGCCGCGCAGGCGTCGGATGGCGATAACTGGGCCGACGACTCACCGCTGTGTCACGAGATTCTGGCGAAGAAAATTCTGCCGGTGGTGCGTTACTATAGCTATATCGAGATCACGCGCCGCGCGCACCAGACGCTGTGGCGCGAGTATGAACATCTGCAATCCATGTTTGATAACTTTGCGATGCAGCATATTCGCGATCAGGATGATATCTACCCGGTGTTCAGGGAGCTGTTCCACAAACAGTCCAGCGCCAGCAACGCATAACCCAACAGCCAGCGAATTCGCTGGCTGTTTTCTTTCTGCCCCTACCTCTCCGTGCTAATGTAGAGCGCTGCGTACTGACATTTAACAGGGAAAATCGCCATGTCTGAAGAGGTTACCGGGACGGCTACCCACAATAAGCTAATTACCTTACTTACCGAACAGGGCGCGCGGTTTCGCGTGATGGAGCATGAGGCCGTCGGGAAATGTGAAGCGGTAAGTGAATTTCGCGGCACCGCGCTGGGGCAAGGCGCAAAAGCGCTGGTCTGCAAGGTGAAGGGAAACGGCGTTAAAAAACTCGTTCTGGCGATACTGGCGGCCGATCGACAGGCTGACTTAAGCCAGCTGGCAAACCATTTTGGTGGGTTAAAAGCCTCTCTCGCCAGCCCGGCTGAAGTCGATACCCTCACCGCATGCGTGTTTGGCGCTATCCCGCCGTTCAGCTTCCACCCCGACCTGGCGCTGGTTGCCGATCCGCTGCTCTTCGAGCGTTACGACGAAATCGCGTTCAACGCTGGGCTGCTGGAAAAGTCCGTGGTTATGGATACTCAGGATTACCTGCGTATTGCCCGTCCCGAGCTGGTTGTGTTCCGTAAAGACTAAAATGGACGGCTGGCGTGTCCGTCAGCCGTTTTTTTCCAGAAACAGCACTGACAACACCAGAATAACGGCAATGCTTAAAAATGTTGAAGAGATAATCAGCGTTTCAACAAACATTTGATCGTTCATGATGCGATCCCTTTTGCCCCGTTTACCCTTTTTTACCCCCGCATAATGACAGTGACATGACAGATTCGGGACAGCCTGATGAATATTATTCAGGCTGAAACGATTCATAAAAAATACGCTGCCACTGCAAGACAATAATACGTCTCAGCAAATTGTTACCGGTATCACGAAAAAGAGTTTCCGTAACCCTATTGCCAAATCTCGCAATTGTTAATGTCCATGAGGTGGTTAAACATGTTTAACACAACGTTTTATATATAAACCTTACACGGGCAAGGTGATAACAGTGAGCGAGACGATTACCCGCAAAGAAAAAATCAGCTACGGATTAGGTGATATGGCCAGCCATATTGGGCTGGATAACGTGATTATTTTTCTGACGTTCTATTACACGGACGTTGTAGGGCTTCCGGCGGCTTTTGTGGGAACCATGTTCCTGCTGGCGCGCACGGCTGATGCCATTATCGACCCGGCAATGGGCTATATCGCCGATCGGACCCGCACCCGCTGGGGGAAATTCCGCCCGTGGATGCTCTGGCTTGCGCTGCCCTTTGGCGCAAGCTGCCTGCTCACCTATGCCGTGCCGGAATCTCTCGACCTGCACGGTAAAATGATCTTCGCCACCGTCAGCTATACCCTGATGATGCTGATGTACACCGCCATCAATATTCCATATTGCTCAATGGGCGCGGTGATTACGCCTGACAATGACGCACGCATTTCCCTGCAGTCCTATCGTTTTTTCCTCGCCACACTAGGAGGCGCGCTCTCCACCTTCTTTATGATGCCGCTGGCGGAATTTTTAGGGGGCGACGATAAATTAATGGGCTACCGCTGGGCGATGGCCATTATGGCAACCGTCGCGGTCATTATGTTCTGGATCTGTTTTGCAAATACCCGCGAGCGTATTAACGCACCCGCTACCCATAATAATTACCTTTCAGAGCTAAAGGATTTATTGCGAAACGATCAGTGGCGCGTTGTCGCCGTGCTGGTATTAACCAACATTGGCTTTGGGGTTATTCGCCTCGGAGCAATGATGTATTTCGTCACCTATTATCTCGGCAGCGCCAGCTATTTTATGTGGATGCTGGGGGCCCATATTCTGGGTAAAGCGGCAGGCAGCGCGCTGTCAAAACGTCTCACCCACAATTACAGCAAAGTGCAGATGTTTGGCTACTGTTCGGTCATCGCGGGCGTGCTGAGCATCGCGCTGTTCTTTGCGCCGAAATCGGTGCTGGTTCTGGTTCCAATGACCTTCATCGTCTCCACGCTCTACCAGGCCACCACCACGCTAATGTGGGTGATGATGGCGGACGTTGCCGACTACGGTGAATACACGCAGGGCAAACGTATGGACGGCGTGATCTTCTCTACCTTCCTCGCCGTGCTGAAGCTGGGGATGGCCATCAGCGGCGCGATTGTCGGCTGGACGCTGGGCTTTAGCGGCTATGTCCCGAATGCCGCAGAGCAGACCTCCACGGCTATGTACTGCATTATCGCCCTCTTTACCATCGTGCCCGGGGTGCTCTCGCTCTGCGCTTTCGCCACGCTGCGCTGGTACAAACTTGACGACAGCACGATGAAATCAATCCAACTCGCCAAACACACGGTTTAAAAAGGACGCGTTATCCATGAGTGAACTGATTCAACATTCCAACAGTATTGAATGGCGTTTTGAGCGTCAGATCCTGCGCATCGAACCCTGGGGAGAAAACAGCCTGCGCGTCCGGGCGACCTGCTCCCCGGAATTTAGCGATGCAGAGCATGCGCTACTGCCTGCCGTACCCTGCCACGCTGATATTACGGCTGAAGCGGAAAGCCTGACGCTGCGTAACGGCAATATCACCGCAACGCTCAATCTTAAGGGACAGCTGGCTTTCTATAACCAGCGCGGCGAACTGCTGCTGGAAGAGATGTGGCGCCAGCGGTCTACCGTCGGCATCGGTGCCAGTGAAAAGAGCCAGGATAAATACGTTAGCGCCCTCAAGCTCGATGGTCGTGAATTTAAGCCGCTGGCGGGCGGTAAATATCAGCTTACGGTTCGGTTTGAATCTCGCCCAAACGAGCGCATCTACGGCATGGGTCAGTACCAGCAGCCGTGGCTGGATCTGAAAGGCTGCACGCTGGAACTGGCGCAGCGTAACTCTCAGGCGAGCGTTCCCTTTATGCAGTCCAGCCTGGGCTACGGCCTCCTGTGGAATAACCCGGCCATTGGCGAAGCCAGCTTTGCCAAAAACCAGACGGAATGGCGCGCCCGCGTAACGGGTGAGATGGATTACTGGATAACCGCAGCCGATAGCGTAGCCCAGATTACCCGCCAGTATGTAAAAGCCACCGGCACCCCACCGCAGGCACCGGAGTTTATCAGCGGACTGTGGCAGTGCAAGCTGCGCTATCGCACGCAGGAGGAAGTGCTGGAGGTCGCGCGGGAGTATCGCCGCCGCAATCTGCCGATCTCGGTGATGGTTATCGACTTCTTCCACTGGCCGAACCAGGGTACATGGTGCTTTGATCCCGTCGACTGGCCCGACCCGAAAGCAATGGTTGACGAGCTGCGCGAGCTCGGCATCGCGCTGATGGTCTCCGTCTGGCCAACGGTTGAAGCCCGCAGCCCGCTCTATCCGCTGATGAAGGCCAAAGGCTGGCTGGTCAGCAGCGAACGCGGCGTGCAGGTGAACCTCGACTTTATGGGCAATACCACCTTCTTTGACGCTACGCATCCGCAGGCTCGGCAGTTTGTCTGGGACACGGTGAAGGAAAATTATTACGATCTGGGCATCAAACTGTTCTGGCTCGACGAGGCAGAGCCGGAATACCGCGCCTATGATTTCGACAACTATCGCTATTACGCGGGCCCGGTGCTGGAGGTGGGTAACCGCTACCCGCGCGATTTCGCGCAAGGGTTTTATGATGGTCTGCAGGCCAACGGTGAGACGGATATTGTAAACCTGGTACGCTGCGCCTGGGCGGGCAGCCAGCGCTACGGGGTTCTGGCCTGGTCAGGGGACGTTCACTCCTCATTCCACGCGTTTCGTAACCAGATCGCTGCCGGTCTCAACATGGGGATGGCAGGCATCCCGTGGTGGACCACGGATATCGGCGGTTTTCAGGGCGGGAACGTTAACGACCCGGCGTTCCATGAGCTGCTGATTCGCTGGTTCCAGTGGGCGGTATTTACCCCGGTACTGCGCATGCACGGCTATCGTGAACCGCAGATCCAGCCGCCGGAGCGCTACCGCGACGGTATTCCGCAGTGCAACAGCGGCTCGCCAAACGAGCTGTGGAGCTACGGGGAAGAGAATTACGCCATCATGCAGCACTGGCTCTCCGTACGCGAAAAACTGCGGCCGTATATTGATGCACTGTATGAGAACGCCCACCAGCACGGCGATCCGCTGATGCGCCCCCTGTTCTGGCACTACCCGCAGGAGACGCAAAGCTGGGAGACGGAAGACCAGTATCTGTTTGGCGAGGACCTGCTCATTGCACCGGTCCTGCATGCGGGCCAGCGCGAGCGCGACGTCTGGCTCCCGGCCGGAAATAACTGGGTCGATCTGAAGGGGGAACGCTATGCTGGCGGCGATCGTATCAGGGTACAGGCATCGCTTGACACCATCCCGGTATTTATTCGTGAAGGCAGCGAGCTGGTGCAAGAGCTGGTGAGCCGAACTCGGGCAAGCGCCCAAAAATAGAGGGATTTCTCTATAAAAGCCTGTTTGCTCTCGCGTTTGCGCGTACAGTAATCAGGCTTACTATTTTTGGCAAGGATCCCGTCATGTTCGACCCTACTCTGCTTATCCTTCTGGCACTGGCCGCGCTCGGCTTTGTGAGCCACAACACCACCGTTGCTATCTCCATTCTGGTGCTGATCATCGTGCGCGTGACCCCGCTTAACACCTTCTTCCCGTGGATAGAAAAACAAGGCCTCACCATCGGGATTATTATCTTAACCATCGGGGTAATGGCCCCCATCGCCAGCGGCACGCTTCCCGCCTCGACGCTGCTGCACTCTTTTGTGAACTGGAAATCACTGATCGCTATCGCGGTGGGCGTTTTTGTTTCATGGCTGGGCGGACGCGGCGTGACGCTGATGAGCAGCCAGCCCTCGCTGGTGGCCGGCCTGCTGGTCGGTACCGTGCTTGGCGTGGCCCTGTTCCGCGGCGTGCCGGTTGGCCCACTGATTGCGGCCGGGCTGGTGTCGCTGTTTATTGGGAAGTCCTAGTCAGGCTGGCGATATAGCGGGCAGGCGTTTGTCCCAGCCCCTTTTTGAACATGGTGATAAAGGCGGTGGTAGAGTCATACCCCAGCGACTGTGCCGCCTGCTGAACCGACGTCCCGCTAATCAGCAGCTGCAGGGCGACAATCAGCTGAAGCTGATGCCGCCAGCGGCGAAAGCTTAATCCCGTCTCTTTTACCACCAGCCGCGCCAGGTTGCGCTCGCTCATGGCAAAGTGGCTTGCCCACTGCGCCAGCGTTTGCCAGGCGGCTGGCTCCTTCGCCATGGTCTCGCTCATCAGGCGAATTTTAGGATGGGGTGAAACGGGTAGCTGCAGATGTTCCTGAGGTTGTAAAGGCAGCTCGTCAAAGAGTACCCCGACAAGCCGCGCGGTGGCGGGTTCGTGCAGCTGAACGCGCGATTTATCCGCCAGAGATAAAATCAGCTCGCGTACCAGCGGCGATATTTTTAAGGTGCAGCAGCGTTCGGGCAAACCCAGCGCGCCGGGCTCAATAAACAAAAAGCACAGCTGCGCGCCCGGCGTGGCCTTATTGCTGTGGGGCATTTGTCCCGGGATCCACACCGCATACTGCGGCGGCACCATCAGCATGGCGTTTTCTACTTCGCAGGTGATAGCGCCGCCCAGCGCCAGAATCAGCTGACCCTTGCGGTGCTGATGCTCTGGAATATGCTGCTCTTCCGCCACCACGCGGATGCGGAACGCCACCGCGGCATCGCGCTGGCTGTCGGGATCGTAACCTTCCAGCCCAAGACCAATCATCAATTTGTCCGATATTAGCGATAAACTGTCATTTTAGCTTGATTTCAACGGCGGTGAAAATCGGTATCGTGTGCGCTCGCATGAACGTAAGAGAAAATAATGACTACTGCTATTCGACCTTCAGGGAAACAGGGTGCGCTGCTGATCGCCGGCATTCTGATGATTGCCACGACGCTTCGCGTAACCTTTACCGGTGCCGCCCCGCTGCTCGACACGATCAGACATGACTATGGGTTAACGACGGCGCAAACCGGCATGCTCACCACGCTGCCGCTGCTCGCTTTCGCGCTCATCTCCCCGCTCGCCGCCGGGGTTGCCCGGCGCATCGGCATGGAGCGCAGCCTGTTTATTGCTCTGCTGCTGATCTGCACCGGCATTGGTATTCGATCCCTCCCCTCTGCAACGTGGCTGTTTATCGGTACTGCGGTAATCGGGTGCGGCATTGCGCTGGGTAACGTGCTGCTTCCGGGGCTTATCAAACGGGATTTTCCGGGCCAGGTAGCCAAGCTCACGGGCGCGTATTCCCTGACGATGGGCGCGTCTGCCGCCTTAGGATCGGCGCTGGTTGTTCCTCTGGCGCTGGGAGATGCCGGATGGCACGGCGCGCTGCTGATGCTGATGGTCTTTCCGCTGGTGGCGCTGCTGCTGTGGCTGCCACAGTGGCGTCAGACGCCTGCTGCGACGGTGACGGGCGCCGGTGCGTTACACAATCGCGGCATCTGGCGCTCTGCGCTAGCCTGGCAGGTCACGCTCTTTCTGGGGATTAACTCGCTGATTTACTATGTCGTTATCGGCTGGCTTCCCGCCATTTTACTCAGCCACGGCTACAGCGAAACGCAGGCGGGTTCGATGCACGGCCTCCTGCAGCTGGCCACGGCTATCCCCGGGCTCGCCGTTCCGCTGATACTGCATCGGTTGAAAGACCAGCGCGGCGTCGCCGGGTTTGTGGCCCTGATGTGCGCCGTGAGCGCGGCGGGGTTCTGGTTTGCGCCGGACATGGCCGTGGTGTGGACGCTGGTCTTCGGTTTTGGCTCCGGAGCCACCATGATCCTCGGCCTGACGTTCATTGGCCTGCGCGCCAGTTCAGCTCATCAGGCTGCCGCCCTGTCCGGTATGGCACAGTCGATTGGCTATCTGCTGGCCGCCTGCGGGCCACCGCTGATGGGGAAAATTCACGATGTGGTGGGAGACTGGCGGATCCCGCTGTTAGCCTGCGCGCTGGCGTCGACGATCATGGCCTTATGCGGCGTACTTGCCGGGCGCGACCGGGAGATAGCGCCCCGTTAATAACAGCGGCAGACCCGAAGGTCTGCCTTTTTTATCCTCGCGCTGCGCGCAGCATCGCCTGCGCCAGCACCACCGGACGGCCATCCAGCGCCGCACGCTCGTGCTGGAACAGGGTGATCACAAAGAAAGGATGGGTGATCAGCTCCGCGGCACGGATTTCCCCCCCATCGTCCCAACCGGTAACGCGCATATCACCGCTCTCCAGCGCCTGGGCGAATTCCGGCGAGACGCCATAGTTGCAGTGGTATCCCTCTTCAATTTCCGGCCTGCCGTAGGCTTTAGCGATAAGCGTGTTGTTACGCAGTTCGATCGTATCGGTTTTTTCCACCAGCGAGCAGGTCAGCGGCGCAATCACCATCCTGCCTTCGGTATCGGTCTCCGCATGACCGGCATCGTGCCAGCCCAGCACGTTGCGGGCATACTCAATAAGCGCATGCTGGAACCCCCCGCAGGTGCCGAGGAATGGAATACTGTTTTCACGCGCGTAGCGTGCGGCAATGAATGCGGCTTCAGCGTTTTTATACGGGCTGGCAGGGACCAGCCAGATGGCATCGTAACCCACCAGATCTTCGGGGCTTGTCAGCTCTGTCGTGGCGAGCCAGTCGTAATCGGCAGTGAGTTCCAGTACAGCAGCGGCATCATCGATGGCGAGCGGGATCGCCTGGTGCGCAATAACATCGGGATTGTAATCACCGACAAGCGCAATGCGCAGCGTCGTTTTAACCGGGGAGAGTTCCATGAAAGGTTCCTTATGCCAGAAAATTAGCAGATAACATAAGGAACCTCAGACTACCGATCTTTTGCTGTTATCACAATACCTTAAATTGGGTGGGTAAAAGTGACGTGCTATAGTCTTCGGGCTCTCGGTATTAACATTAAGGAGGGGGAATGATTCAGTGTAAACGCGTGTACGAGCAGGCGGATCCCAAAGATGGCTATCGGATTCTGGTGGACAGGCTGTGGCCGCGAGGCGTGAAAAAAACCGACCTTGCCTGTGACGAGTGGTGTAAGGCCCTGACGCCCTCCAGCGATCTCCGCAAAGCGTTCCACGGCGAAACCATCGATTTTACAACGTTCAGTGCAGAGTATCGCAAAGAGCTGGCGCAGCAAAAAGACGAAGGCCAGCGCATAGCCGATATCGCCAGGACGCAGACCGTAACGCTGCTCTACGGCGCGAAAAACCGTGAGCAGAACCACGCGCGGGTATTAGCCGACTGGCTGCGTCAGCTGTGATCAGCCGATCGTCAGCTCTTCACGCGTTTGTGAAGCCTCGTCCGGCGTGAGGGGTAACAGATGCTCCGGGCGAATAAACGCGAAGCCATGCTGGTTATCAAACGCGTAAACGTCCCCCGTGACGAGCCACAGCGCGCGATCCGCCGTGGCAGGCAGCTGGGTCATCACGCCGTTCACCGGGTTCATGAAACGCATACCGGGCTGGCAAAGACCAAACAACTCGACAGATTTTCCAATATTACGGCGACCTGCCGTGGTACGGGCGCCGATGATAATTGCCAGGCTGCCCGGTTTTAACTGAAACATACTTCTCTCGCGGTAAGTGTTGCCAATGATGGCTAAGAATAATCCTAAAGAGAAGTGTATCGCAGTCATGATGCCGCTGTCACCTGGCTGATTGCGGATGGTCCCGACGGAAGAGATCCCATTCATCTATAACTTCACCGCCGGGCAATTTGCATTCGGTACGCACACCCTGCGGGCTTTGAACCGGGATTTGCTCCCCCCCTTTCTCCAGACAGTAGACCGAGGCCGGGTTCGCCATTCCCACCACATGAGGGGGGTTGGGCGCGTCGGGAGGCGTGGTTTTTGTGGTACAGGCAACAAGTGGCAGCGCCAGTGCCAGCAGCAAGTATTTCATTATCAAGATCCTTTGAGTGTTCGGAAAAATATCAGGGTAACGGGTCATCAGGATTTTCTCCATGATTTCTCCATTAAACCTGCACTTTTCAACACTATAGTGGGCTTGTTCTCGATATGACCAGAGAACATCATTCCGTAATCAAGATGTCTTTGCCCCGCTCTCAACGGCGGGGCTTTTTTTGTGCTGCCTCCCCGCTTTCAAACCTCCATGAATATATTAAATTTTTTATATTCATGTTTTACTATGCCGGAAGTCTAAAATTTCAGCATAACATGCAGATACAGGCGTCTTCTGCATGGGAGTCAACCTACGTCATGTCGGATATTATCCTTGCCCGTGTTTCAGAAACGCTTTCCACCGAGCAATCCCTCGAAGGCCTGGTTCGCCAGCTGCTGGAGATGCTGGAAATTGTGACAGATATGGAATCAACCTATCTGACCAAAGTGGATATCAATGCGCGGCTGCAGCATATCCTTTACGCCCGTAACAGCAAGCAGATGCAGATCCCTGAAGGGCTGAGCGTTCCCTGGGGCGATACGTTGTGCAAGCGCGCAATAGATAGCGGCACTATTTTCAGCAACCGGGTAGCCGAACGGTGGGCTGACTGCGATGCGGCGAAAGCGCTGGGTATTACCACCTACATGAGTATTCCTGTTCATCTTGCTGATGGTTCACTTTACGGAACGCTGTGCGCCACCAGCACGCAGCAAAAGGAGCTGAGCGAACGGGGCGAGCAGGTACTCCGATTATTTGCCGGATTAATTGCGCAGTACATCCAGAAAGAGTCGCTGGTATCCCAGCTGCGTGAGGCCAACGCGGCGCTCATCGCCCACTCCTATACGGATGCCCTCACCGGCCTGCCCAACCGCCGGGCGATATTCGAGAACCTTACCACCCTGTTCTCACTGGCAAAACATCTTAAGCGCAATGCGGTTATAGCGTTCATCGACCTGGATGACTTTAAGCTCATCAACGACCGCTTTGGACATGAAACAGGCGACCGTTTCTTGATTGAAGTGGGCAAGCGCCTGACGGATGAACAAACACAGGACGAAATTATCGGCCGACTGGGAGGCGACGAGTTCCTGGTGGCCTGCCTGAGTAAAGGCGATGAAGAAATTAATTTGCTTAAAACGCGCCTCAACGCCCGCATCGCCGGGGAATACTGGCTTGGGCAGGTGCATATTGTTTATCCGGGCGCGAGTCTTGGCGTTGTGGAGGTTGACCCCGCGAGTACCGATGCCGACAGCGCGTTACGGGATGCGGACCTCGCGATGTATCAGGATAAAAAAGGAAAAAACAAAACACGCTTTCTCACTATCGATTAACCCCGTACACTCTACGGCGTTAGGTAAAACGAAACAGGTGAAGGTATGAGAATAGGGATCCTCTTCCCGGTCGTTATTTTTATTACGGCGGTGGTTTTTTTGGCTTGGTTTTTCATTGGCGGTTACGCCGCGCCGGGGGCATAAATGCGAAAAACAACCCTCATTATGTTGATTGTGGCAGTCGTCGCCGTCGCCGGTACACAGCTCGGCTGGTGGTAACCCCTCACTGTAAAAAAGGCTGCCTGAGGCAGCCTTTTTTAATACGTATCAGATTTAGCTTTTGATTTTTCTGTAGATAAACAGAACCACCAGCGCGCCAATTACCGCGACGGCAAAACTACCGAAGTTGAAACCATCGACTTTGCCAAATCCGAGCAAGGTGCTGATCCAGCCACCCACGACTGCACCCACAATACCCAGTATTACGGTGACGAAGAAACCACCGCCATCTTTGCCCGGCATAATCCACTTCGCCAGGATCCCCGCAATCAGCCCAAAGATAATCCAGGATAAAATTCCCATAGCTTTCCTCTCTGTATGGTTTTTGTCATTAAATCAGTGACACAGAAAAGGATAGCACAGGATCGCAGAAATGAAATTGTGAGAGAGATCACGCGATTCGTTTGAGCAAAATATGAACTAAAAAAAATGTCGCTCCACATTAAACGTGGGGTTGCATCTTTTGTTGAGAAAGATTATCTTTCTCAATATTGAATAGTTGAGTTAAACACTCAGGTATTCAGTACGACATTGCTCACATTGCTTCCAGTATTTCTTGCCCACTTTATAGTGGGCTTTTTTTTGCGCGTACGCTTCCTGCGCCGGGGCCTCAGGCCGCGTGTCGGCCTATCGGTTTGGACAGGAGTACCTTAATGAAATCGAGGTAGGAGACGGGTTTACCGAAATAGTAGCCCTGTAAGAGCGTTATTTGATTGCGGTTGAGGTATTCAAGCTGCTCTTTCGTTTCAACCCCTTCAGCCACGATGCTGAGCGAGAGTTTTTTGGCCAGCTCGATGACGCAGTCCAGCAGGAGGGTGGAATCTTTCTCCTCCGAAACCCGGTTCACAAAGCTTCTGTCGATTTTAATGTAATCAATGGAGAGCGCATCAAGGCAGGATAAGCCTGAATAGCCGGTACCAAAATCGTCCAGCGCAATCACAAAACCAGCCTGATGCAGCGTATTCAGATTCTTCACAAGATGAGGATTATCCATCAACGGCTCCCGCTCCGTAACTTCGAGAACCAGCTTGACCTTATTGCCGTCAAACCCCTTTTCAAAAACACTGCAGTCGCCAATGAATGACGGCGCGTTGATATGTCTGGCGCTGATGTTGATCCCGATGTGGAAACCTTCCGGCAGTCTGGGCACCAGCGGCTTTAACTGACTGACGACTTTCGCCATCAGCCCGCGCGTTAGCGGAATGATGAGACCGCTGCGCTCGGCAATGGGGATAAACACGTCCGGTGGAATAAAACCTGACTTCGGATGTTTCCACCTCGCCAACACTTCGACACCGTAAAGCGCCCCGGTATTGCCATTCACTATCGGCTGATAGTAAGGAACAATGTCCCCCTTCAAAATGGCCTTTCGCAGATCCTCTTCAAAGCTCGTGCTTTTGCCCATGTAGCGGCGCAACAGAGTACCAACGGCGACCGACAGCATAAGCACCAGCAGGATCAAGCTCCATCCCTGCTGGACCAGCCGCGTCACGCTCAAGAAGGCGGGAGCTTGCCAGACCATACTGAAAGAGAAGTATTTTGACGACATGCGTGAGGTTGATGACGTCAGCGGCGAAACGTCACTCACCTCCCCACCAGGCTGAATCATTCGCGAGCCGACAACCAGAGCCAGATGGGATTCATCAGGGGCGCCTGCGAGAACATCGTGCAGATGCGCATCGCTAATGCTGATAATCACTCGTCCATTCGGGATCGGCATCTGGAAAAGCAGAACCGGAACGCCGTTGACGGCCTGGCTTCCCGGCAGGAGCATCAGCCGCTCGTGAGGAAACCTTTCAGGATGGACAAGCAGTAAGCCATTCCCCGGCAGCGAGGTGCACATTATCGCGTCGTGCTGCTGGATCATGATGGCGCGTAAATGTGGCTTAAGCGCGGCCTGCGTCCCGAGCTCAAGCTGCCCGGCGCGAGTACACCCAAGGGCCGCAACATCCTGAGCCGTTTTTGCGGCACTGACCGCTTCGGTGAGGATGGCATCAATTTTACGAGCGCTCGCACGGGCCGTATCGGCACTGGTTAACGCAGCCATATGCCACAGCTGCCAGTTGATAATCAGAAGGCCGGCCAGAAAGAGACATAATGCACTTAATGCTGGAACGAAGGCTTTGCGCACAATTTTTCCTTTAAAAGAAAAAACAAGCATCTCTGTTACGTTGAATAGAGCTTAGCTGAGATTCATCCCAAAAAACTGATGCTTTTGTATTAGGCGCAGGCTGTAATATAAGGCGGTACCGAACGGTTCGGACGACAGACAATTTCCTGCCGTTATTATCAGTCTTGTTCCTGGACACGCGTGTGTTAAGATTCATTAAATCAAGGAGCTAACAGGACAGCTTGAAAATGAAGAAGATCATTGCCGTTGCTTTCATTTCAACGCTTCTGGTCGTCCTGTCGCTTTATGCCGTCAATGCGCTCATCACCGGGCAGCAAAAGATTAAGCAGCTTGAGATATCGCATACCCTTTTGCATTACTCTGAAGACTTATCTCAAAACGTCGCGCTTGCGCTTAAAAGCATTACTTCCCAGGGATGTGACAAACACAGCCTGGATAACTACAGAAAGAGCAGGCTTGATAGCACCTATTTTGGCGATATCGGCTATATAGAAAATGGTAAAGTCGTCTGTACGGCTTTTTGGGGAAAACTGGCACACCCCGTCGATCTCCCCGCCGAACTGCATAAAACGGCCAATGGTTTTACCCTCGCCCAATTCTCACGCAAGGATTTTTTCATCGGCAATGCCGCGATTTATAACAACGTGATTATTTTCACCTCACGCTACGCCTACGATAAGTTCACTCCGGTCACTGCAAGCTACTCGCTTATTTCGACGACAAAAGACTTTGGCAGAACATTTTTTTCCGTTACGCCAAACGCTGAACAACGCAGCTGGCTACAGTCTTCATTATTCACCCTGACCGTCACGCAGTGCAGTAAAAAATGGGATTTATGCGTTACGGTGAAACATCATGATGCCGGGCTGGCCTCGCTTTCTGCCGCTGCGTTTATTCTTCTCTGCACGTTTTTATATTTCATCTGGTTTTCCCTCACGCTCTTTTCAGTGCGACTATATGAAGACCGGTTATCGGTGGAAAGAAGGCTGGTTCGTGCGGTGAGAAACAATACGATCAGCGCAAGCTATCAGCCCATTATCCGTGTGCACGATAAAAAAATAGTGGGGATAGAGGTCCTGTCGAGGTGGCGGGATAATAATTACCTGAACGTGTCCCCGGAGCTCTTCATTCCGTTGATAAAGAAAATTGGGCTATACAATCTTTATTATATCAACATGATTAAAAAGTCTCTTTCAGAAGTCGGCCCTCTCGCCATCAAACATCAGCTCGTCATTTCACTGAATGTCGGCAGAACGGAGATTGAAGACGGCCGTTTTATGCACGCGTTACGTCGTGAATGTTTGCTGAATAATATTCCTTTATCGCTTATCAAAGTCGAGCTATCGGAAAACGCGGTATCCAGCGCGAGCATACTTGAGGCATTCTGCGAAGAGTTGAAATCGGCAAAAGTGAAAATATCGATTGATGATTTTGGGGTGCAAAATTCCAACCTCGCGAGGCTTTCCCACCTCCACTATGATGAGATCAAAATAGACAAGTCTCTGGTTGACGGCATCAGCGAAGAATACAAGCAGGATATCTTCGTCATCTTTAGTGACGCCCTCGCAAAGCTCAATAAAACGCTGGTCTTTGAGGGCGTGGAGAGCGAAACGCAATTTAACTTTATTGCAGAACGCTACCCTGACGCGTTGGTTCAGGGCTGGTATTTCTCAAAATCGCTGACCCGAAGTGAACTGGCGGAAATGCTCGCGGGTGCTGTTACTCATTACCCCATTGATTCAGGAAGTTAGCGACGTCATCAATACGCTGAGCCTGAATACCCGCGACTTCAGCCATCTCTTGCTGCGCTTCTTCACTGATCTCCTCATTGTTGCTTAAGCGGGTGAGCAGCAGCTGAAAATAGTGCGCCAGCGGATCGCGCTCGGGCTCGCTTACCGGCTGTTGGGTTTCCGTCGAATACTCATCAACGATGTCGTAAAACTTCAGAGGAATGGCGTTGTTCATGGAGGGCTCTCGTCTGACTTACAAAGGATTAAGCGCATAGTATATAGAATGGCATAAAAAAACGGGAACCCTTCGGCTCCCGTTCTTGATTAACCCAGAGTCTGGATTACATGTTCGCGATAATCGCGTCGCCAAACTCTGAGCATTTCAGCAGCTTAGCGCCTTCCATCAGACGTTCGAAGTCATAGGTTACGGTTTTCGCGTTGATCGCGCCTTCCATACCTTTAACGATCAGGTCTGCGGCTTCGAACCATTCCATATGACGCAGCATCATCTCTGCTGACAGGATGATGGAGCCCGGGTTCACTTTGTCCTGGCCGGCATATTTCGGTGCAGTACCGTGGGTCGCTTCGAACAGCGCGCACTCGTCACCGATGTTCGCGCCTGGGGCGATACCGATACCGCCAACCTGAGCTGCCAGCGCATCGGAGATGTAGTCACCGTTCAGGTTCATACAGGCGATGACGTCGTATTCAGCAGGACGCAGCAGGATCTGCTGCAGGAACGCATCGGCGATCACATCTTTAATAATGATCTCTTTGCCGGTGTTCGGGTTCTTAATCTTCTGCCACGGGCCGCCGTCAATCAGCTCGCCGCCGAACTCTTCGGTCGCCAACTGGTAGCCCCAGTCTTTGAACGCGCCTTCGGTGAACTTCATGATGTTGCCTTTGTGAACCAGGGTCACAGAGTCACGGTCGTTGGTGATTGCGTATTCGATTGCTGCGCGCACCAGACGCTTGGTGCCGTCTTCTGAGCATGGCTTGATGCCGATACCGCAGTGTTCCGGGAAGCGAATTTTCTTCACGCCCATCTCTTCACGCAGGAATTTAATCACTTTTTCTGCATCAGCAGAGTCCGCTTTCCATTCGATACCGGCATAAATGTCTTCTGAGTTTTCGCGGAAGATAACCATGTCGGTCAGTTCAGGGTGCTTAACCGGGCTTGGGGTGCCCTGGTAGTAACGAACCGGACGCAGACACACGTACAGATCCAGCTCCTGACGCAGCGCCACGTTCAGAGAACGAATACCGCCGCCAACTGGCGTGGTCAGTGGGCCTTTAATTGCTACGCGATAATCGCGGATCAGGTCCAGCGTTTCAGCTGGCAGCCAAACGTCCTGGCCATAAACTTGAGTAGATTTTTCACCGGTGTAAATTTCCATCCAGGAAATTTTACGCTCGCCTTTGTAGGCTTTCTCAACAGCGGCATCAACCACTTTCAGCATTGCCGGGGTAACGTCTACACCGATACCGTCGCCTTCAATGAACGGGATGACAGGGTTGTGAGGAACGTTAATCTTACCGTCTTGCAGGGTGATCTTTTTACCTTCCGCCGGAACAACTACTTTGCTTTCCATTAACCTCTCCTTCGAGCGCTTCTGGTTGTTACTGATCTTATGTTAATAAATTGTAATGAGCCTTTCGATACTACCTGATTGTCTGCCGCCATGAAAGGTCTTCGTTATTGGGCTATAATGCGGCAATTGATACAGCCTGAAAATACCATGAAGAAAACTTCTTTTAGAAAACACCGGGTTGAGCGATTCAGCTCACAACAAGCCACCAGACGAACGCCAGAAACCCAGCCAACGCGGGTGATTCTGTTCAATAAACCCTACGATGTTTTGCCGCAGTTCACCGACGAAGCGGGCCGCAGCACGCTGAAGGATTACATTCCTGTTCCCGGCGTCTACGCCGCCGGGCGCCTGGATCGCGACAGCGAGGGGCTGCTGGTCTTAACCAACGACGGCGCATTGCAGGCGAAGCTCACCCAGCCGGGCAAACGTACCGGAAAAATTTACTTCGTGCAGGTTGAAGGCGAGCCGGACGACGAGACGCTGGCTTCATTACGTACCGGCGTTACCTTAAACGATGGCCCCACCCTGCCCGCCGGCGTCGAGCGCGTGGGCGAACCCGAATGGCTGTGGCCGCGTAATCCGCCGATTCGTGAACGCAAATCCATTCCCACAAGCTGGCTCAAAATTACCCTTTATGAAGGCCGCAACCGTCAGGTGCGCCGCATGACCGCTCATGTCGGCTTCCCTACCCTGCGCCTGATTCGCTACGCCATGGGCAGCTATACGCTGGACACGCTTGCAAACGGTGAATGGCGAGACGTTGCCCCCTAAGGAGAGAATATGTTCAAACCTCATGTTACCGTCGCCTGCGTGGTTCACGCGCAGGGTAAATTCCTGGTGGTAGAAGAGAGTATCAACGGTAAGGCGCTGTGGAACCAGCCTGCCGGTCACCTCGAAGCCAATGAAACCCTCCCTCAGGCCGCAAAGCGCGAGCTGTGGGAAGAGACGGGTATTGACGCTGAACCGCAGCACTTTATCCGCATGCATCAGTGGATTGCCCCCGACCGGACGCCTTTTCTGCGCTTCCTTTTTACCGTTGAGCTTAACGAAACGTGCGCCACTGAACCGCACGATGACGATATCGATCGCTGCCTCTGGGTTACTGCCGACGAGATCCTGAATGCGCCAAACCTGCGCTCGCCGCTGGTTGCCGAAAGCATCCGCTGCTGGCAGTCAGGCGCGCGCCTGCCGCTGGATGTCATCGGTGAATTTAACTGGCCGTTTACAGAGGGTGTCAACGCTGGGGGGGCGTGATAGAATACGCCGCCTTGAAGTTCAATGTTGTGAGTATTCCATGTCAGATAACAGCCAGAAAAAAGTGATCGTCGGCATGTCCGGCGGTGTCGATTCCTCCGTTTCCGCCTACCTGTTGCAGCAACAGGGCTATAAGGTAGAAGGCCTGTTCATGAAGAACTGGGAAGAAGACGATGGCGAGGAATACTGCACTGCGGCTGCGGATCTTGCCGATGCGCAGGCCGTCTGCGACAAGCTCGGCATTGAACTGCACACCGTTAACTTTGCCGCAGAATACTGGGACAACGTGTTTGAGCTCTTCCTTGAAGAGTACAAAGCGGGCCGCACCCCAAACCCGGATATTCTGTGCAACAAAGAGATCAAATTTAAAGCCTTCCTCGAGTTCGCTGCTGAAGACCTGGGTGCAGATTTTATTGCGACGGGTCACTACGTGCGTCGCGCAGATGTGAATGGCAAAAGCCAGCTGCTGCGCGGTCTGGACGGCAATAAAGATCAGAGCTACTTCCTCTACACGCTGAGCCACGAACAGATTGCCCAAAGCCTGTTCCCGGTCGGCGAACTGGAAAAACCGGAAGTGCGTAAAATCGCCGAAGAGCTGGATCTGATCACTGCCAAGAAAAAAGACTCCACCGGCATCTGTTTTATCGGTGAGCGTAAGTTCCGCGAATTCCTCGGCCGTTACCTGCCCGCGCAGCCGGGCAAAATAGTCACCGTTGATGGCGAAGAGATTGGCCAGCATCAGGGCCTGATGTACCACACGCTCGGCCAGCGTAAAGGTCTGGGTATCGGCGGTACCAAAGAAGGTAGCGAAGATCCGTGGTACGTTGTCGACAAAGACGTCGAGAACAATATTCTGATCGTCGCGCAGGGCCACGACCATCCGCGTCTGATGTCCGTAGGGCTTATCGCGCAGCAGCTGCACTGGGTCGATCGCGAACCGCTGAAGGGCACGCTGCGCTGCACGGTGAAAACGCGCTATCGCCAGACTGACATCCCTTGCACCATCACCGCGCTGGATGATGATCGCATTGACGTGCGTTTTGACGAGCCGGTTTCTGCCGTCACGCCGGGCCAGTCTGCTGTCTTTTACAGCGGCGAAATTTGCCTGGGCGGCGGGATTATAGAACAGCGCCTGCCGCTGCCCGCTGTTTAACACGATTGCACACATAAAGGAGACCGTGTGGCGAAGAATTATTACGACATCACCCTGGCGCTGGCAGGCATTTGCCAGTCGGCCCGTCTGGTGCAGCAGCTGGCACATCAGGGTCATTGCGACGCTGATGCCCTGCACGTTTCACTGAATAGCGTTATCGATCTCAATCCTGGCTCCACGCTGGGGGTGTTCGGCGGCAGTGAAACTAACCTTCGCCTCGGTCTTGAAACCTTACTTGGCGTGCTTAACGCCAGCAACCGTCAGGGGTTAAACGCGGAGCTGACTCGCTACACGCTGAGCCTGATGGTGCTGGAGCGTAAGCTGAACGGGGCGAAAGGCGCGATGGACACGCTCGGCGATCGCATCGCCGGTCTGCAGCGTCAGCTGGATCACTTTGATCTGCAGTCCGAAACGCTGCTGAGCGCGATGGCCGGTATTTATGTTGACGTGATAAGCCCGCTGGGGCCGCGTATCCAGGTCACCGGCTCGCCTGCCGTGCTGCAAAGCCCGCAGGTGCAGGCGAAAGTTCGCGCGTCGCTGCTGGCCGGCATTCGCGCCGCCGTGCTGTGGCATCAGGTCGGCGGTGGCCGCCTGCAGCTCATGTTTTCTCGTAATCGCCTGACGACTCAGGCAAAACAAATTCTTGCTCATTGTTAACCTCCCGGAGTTGCGAATTATGGAATTATCCTCACTGACCGCCGTATCCCCTGTCGACGGACGCTACGGCGATAAAGTCAGCGCGCTGCGCGAGATCTTCAGCGAATATGGCCTGCTGAAGTTTCGTGTACAGGTTGAAGTACGCTGGCTGCAGAAGCTGGCCGCTCAGGCCGCAATCAAGGAAGTTCCTGCTTTTGACGAAAAGGCAAACGATTACCTTGATAAAATCGTTGCTGACTTTAATGAAGAAGATGCTTCGCGCATTAAGACCATTGAACGCACCACCAACCACGACGTGAAAGCGGTTGAGTACTTCCTGAAAGAAAAAGTGGAAAGCGTCCCTGCGCTGCATGCCGTATCTGAGTTTATTCACTTCGCCTGTACGTCAGAAGACATCAACAATCTGTCCCACGCGCTGATGCTCTCCACCGCGCGCAAAGACGTGGTGCTGCCTTACTGGCGCAAAATCATTGACGCGGTAAAAGCGCTGGCCGTTGAGTATCGCGACCTTCCGCTGCTGTCCCGTACGCACGGTCAGCCGGCAACCCCATCGACTATGGGTAAAGAGATGGCGAACGTGGCATACCGTATGGAACGCCAGTATCGTCAGCTGGAGCAGGTTGAGATTTTGGGCAAAATCAACGGTGCAGTTGGTAACTACAACGCCCACATTGCCGCGTACCCGGAAGTAGACTGGCATCAGTTCAGCGAAGCGTTCGTAACCTCTCTGGGCATTCAGTGGAACCCGTACACCACCCAGATCGAGCCGCATGACTACATCGCAGAGCTGTTTGACTGCATCGCGCGCTTTAACACTATCCTGATCGACTTTGACCGCGACGTGTGGGGCTACATTGCCCTGAACCACTTCAAGCAGAAAACCATCGCCGGTGAAATTGGTTCTTCCACCATGCCGCACAAAGTGAACCCAATTGACTTCGAAAACTCCGAAGGCAACCTGGGTCTGGCAAACGCCGTGCTGCAGCATATGGCGAGCAAACTGCCTGTTTCCCGCTGGCAGCGTGACCTGACCGACTCCACCGTTCTGCGTAACCTGGGTGTGGGTATCGGCTACGCGCTGATCGCCTATCAGTCCACCCTGAAAGGCGTAAGCAAGCTGGAAGTGAACCGCGACCGTCTGCTGGACGAGCTGGATCACAACTGGGAAGTGCTGGCCGAGCCGATCCAGACCGTGATGCGTCGTTACGGCATTGAAAAACCGTACGAGAAACTGAAAGAGCTGACCCGCGGCAAGCGCGTTGACGCCGAAGGCATGAAGCAGTTTATCGACGGTCTGGAACTGCCGGAAGACGAAAAAACGCGCCTGAAGGCGATGACCCCTGCGAACTACATTGGCCGCGCCACCACCATGGTTGACGAGCTGAAGTAACGCCCTCTCCCCCTTTTCGCCCGAAAAGGGGGATGCTTTTCCCCGGTTTACTCAATGTTTATCCCCAAAACAACATAATCAGCGTTAAACTATTCATACCAATTATTTAGGGAGAAGAGATGATGCGCGTACTGGTTGTTGAGGATAACGCATTGCTACGTCATCACCTGAAGGTTCAGCTTCAGGAGATGGGACATCAGGTGGACGATGCTGAAGATGCAAAAGAAGCCGATTATTATCTCAATGAACACCTGCCGGATATCGCCATTGTCGATTTAGGGTTGCCGGATGAAGATGGGTTATCGTTAATCCGTCGCTGGCGCAGCCACGATGTCTCTCTCCCGGTACTGGTCCTGACCGCCCGTGAAGGCTGGCAGGACAAGGTTGAGGTGCTCAGCGCGGGCGCGGATGACTACGTGACCAAGCCTTTCCATATCGAGGAAGTCGCTGCGCGCATGCAGGCGCTGCTGCGCCGCAACAGCGGGCTGGCCTCGCAGGTCATCTCCCTTCCGCCGTTCCAGGTGGATCTCTCTCGCCGTGAATTCTCGATTAACGATGAGGTGATCAAGCTGACCGCGTTTGAATACACCATTATGGAAACGCTGATCCGCAATAACGGCAAAGTGGTGAGCAAGGATTCTCTGATGCTCCAGCTTTATCCGGATGCAGAGCTGCGTGAGAGCCATACCATTGATGTTCTGATGGGGCGCCTGCGCAAAAAAATCCAGGCGCAGTTCCCGCAGGATGTGATCACGACCGTTCGCGGTCAGGGCTATCTGTTCGAATTACGCTAAATGAAAGGGATTTTGCGTCACATCTTGCCCCTCTCTTTACGGGTTCGCTTCCTGCTGGCAACCGCTGCCGTGGTGCTGGTGCTCTCCCTCTCCTACGGGATGGTGGCGCTGGTCGGGTATAGCGTAAGCTTTGATAAGACAACGTTCCGCCTGTTACGCGGTGAAAGCAATCTGTTTTACACCCTGGCGAAGTGGGAAAATAATCGCATCAGCGTGGAGATGCCAGAACATCTGAACCAGCAAAGCCCCACGCTGGCAATGATTTACGATGAAAAAGGGAAGCTGCTGTGGGCTCAGCGCGACGTGCCCTGGCTCAAAAAACGCATCCGCCCGGAATGGCTTAAAACAAACGGCTTTCATGAAATAGAGGCCGACCTTAACTCCACCAGCGCCCTGCTGCGCGAAGATCGTTCCCTGCAGCAGAAGCTCAATGAGATCCGCGCGGACGACGATGACACGGAGATGACCCACTCCGTGGCGATTAACCTCTACCCCGCCACCATGAATATGCCGCAGCTGACCATCGTGGTGATCGACACCATTCCGGTTGAGCTTAAACACTCCTATATGGTCTGGAGCTGGTTCGTGTACGTTCTGGCCGCCAACCTGCTGCTGGTGATCCCGCTGCTGTGGATTGCGGCGTGGTGGAGCCTACGCCCGATAGAATCTCTTGCAAAAGAAGTGCGGGAGCTGGAAGAGCATCATCGCGAAAAGCTGAACCCGGAAACCACGCGGGAACTCACCAGCCTGGTACGCAACCTTAACCGCCTGCTGAAAAGCGAGCGCGAGCGCTATGACAAATACCGCACCACGCTCACCGATCTGACTCACAGTCTTAAAACACCGCTGGCGGTGATGCAAAGCACCCTGCGCTCAATGCGCAGCTCAAAACTCAGCGTGGATGACGCGGAGCCGGTGATGCTGGAGCAGATCAGCCGTATCTCGCAGCAGATTGGCTACTACCTGCATCGCGCCAGCATGCGTTCCGGCAGCGGGCTGGTGAGCCGCGAGCTGCATCCCGTGGCACCGCTGTTGGATAGCCTCACCTCCGCGCTCAATAAAGTGTATCAACGCAAAGGCGTGGACATCAGCCTCGATATTTCGCCGGAAATCAGCTTTGTCGGTGAGAAAAATGACTTTATGGAAGTGATGGGCAACCTGCTTGATAACGCCTGTAAATATTGTCTCGAATTTGTGGAAGTCTCCGCTCGCGTAACGGATAACGAGCTGCACATTATCGTTGAGGATGACGGCCCCGGCATTCCCAATAATAAACGTGAAGTGGTGTTCGACCGCGGTCAGCGCGCCGATACGCTGCGCCCGGGCCAGGGCGTAGGGCTGTCCGTTGCCCGAGAAATCGTCGATCAATATGATGGCAAAATAGAAACCGGCGAAAGCCTGCTTGGCGGTGCCCGTATGGAAGCAATTTTTGGTCGTCAGCAGCCCACATCGAACGATAGTTAACCCGTTATGTGAAAAATGCGAGGATCTCGCACCCAGGCTCCTGAGCTTCCGTTATAATCCGTCTCAGTAAGAGCCTGCGGAATAATAAAATATGGATTATCACTTAACGCTTAACTGGCCCGAGTTTATTGAACGCTACTGGCAAAAACGCCCGGTCGTTCTGAAGCGCGGGTTCAGCAACTTTGTCGACCCACTCTCACCTGATGAGCTGGCCGGTCTGGCGATGGAAAACGAAGTCGATAGCCGTCTGGTGAGCCACCAGGACGGGAAATGGCAGGTTAGCCACGGTCCTTTTGAAAGTTACGATCACCTGGGTGAGAACAACTGGTCCCTGCTGGTACAGGCTGTTAACAACTGGCACGAGCCTACCGCGGCCCTGATGCGTCCGTTCCGCGCCCTGCCCGACTGGCGGATGGACGATCTGATGATCTCCTTCTCCGTGCCAGGCGGCGGCGTAGGCCCGCATCTCGATCAATACGATGTGTTTATCATTCAGGGTACCGGCCGCCGCCGCTGGCGCGTGGGCGAAAAGGTCCCGATGAAGCAGCACTGCCCGCATCCTGACCTGCTTCAGGTTGATCCGTTTGAGGGGATTATCGACGAGGAGCTTGAGCCGGGCGATATTCTCTACATCCCGCCAGGCTTCCCGCATGAAGGGTATTCCCTGGAAAACTCGCTGAACTATTCTGTCGGTTTCCGCGCGCCTAGCGGGCGGGAAATGATCAGCGGCTTTGCTGACTACGTCCTGCAACGCGAGCTGGGCAGCTATCGCTATAGCGACCCGGATGTGCCTTCTCGTGAACACCCTGCCGACATTCTCCCGGAAGAGCTGGACAGGCTGCGCGGCATGATGCTGGACCTGATCAACGAACCCGAGCATTTCAGACAGTGGTTTGGGGAATTTGTCAGCCAGTCGCGTCACGAGCTGGACGTTGCGCCGCCAGAACCACCGTATCAGGCAGACGAAATCTACGATGCGCTGCAGCAGGGCGACAAGCTGGTTCGCCTGGGCGGGCTGCGCGTGCTGCGTATTGGTGAAGACGTGTTCGTTAACGGCGAGAAGCTGGATTCTCCGCACCGTCCGGCGCTGGAAGCGATCGCTGGTCATATGGTGTTGACGGCCGATACCTTTGGCGACGCGCTGGAAGATCCGTCATTCCTGGCGATGCTCTCGGCGCTGGTCAACAGCGGGTACTGGTTTTTTGAGGACTGAGTCGCCTTAACGCCCGGTGGCGCTGCGCTTACCGGGCCTACGATCCGAATGTAGGCCGGGTAAGGCGCAGCCGCCACCCGGCTTTTTACTTCCGCTCACCCGCCATAAAATCTTTGATGTCCCCCGCCCAATCCACCGGATATAACCCTTCCCGTACATCGCGATGAAACGTTGAGTACGGCCAGTCGCTAACCTTACTGACATAGCCATGCTTCAGCGGATTGATATAGATGTAATCCATATGCCGGCGGTAGTCCTCTTCGTTACGGACGGTGTGCTCCCAGAAGCGTGGCTGCCAGATATGGCGCATTTCAACGTTGCGGCTGAAGGTTTTCTTGATATCCCGCCAGCGTGCCGAAAAGTCACTGTCGCCTTTCGGTAAGGTCCAGATGCAGTGCATATGTTCGGGCAGGATAACCCAGGCATTAATGGTAAAAGGTTTCGAACGTTTCACCATGGAGGTGGCAGCGCGCAGGCTGTCGATATGACGTGTAAGCAAATCGCTCTGGCGGTTTTGCAGGTTGACGGTGAAAAACCAGGTCCCGCCCGGGACGTAATGACGACGATAGTTTGACATTGGCGTTCCTTGCCTTTGTGCCCGGTGGCGCTGCGCTTACCGGGCGTTTTATCAGCGTTTTGCCGTAAGTTCGGCTATTCGCACAATCACCTTCACCGCTTTCTCCATTCCTTCCAGCGTCACGAACTCATGCTTGCCGTGGTAGTTATACCCGCCGGTAAAGAGGTTCGGGCACGGCAGTCCCATAAAGGAGAGCTGTGAGCCGTCGGTACCGCCGCGAATCGGTTTCATCAGTGGTTCAATATCGCAGTCGCGCATGGCCTGCTGGGCGATGTCGAGAATATGCGGATGCTCCATTACCTTGTCGCGCATATTGTAATAGCTGTCTTCGATGATCAGCTCAATATAGCAGTCCGGATGTAGCCCTTTCCCCACCTTCTTGGCGATTTCCATCATCTTACGCTTGCGGGCTTCAAAAGCCTTGCGGTCAAAATCACGGACGATATAGTGCATCTGCGCGCTGTCCACGGTGCCCTTGATGCTGGTCAGGTGATAAAAACCCTCATACCCATCCGTCATCTCCGGGCTTTCATCGGCCGGGACTTCCGCATGAATGCGCGACGCCAGCGACAGCGCGTTCACCATTACGCCTTTTGCCGAACCCGGATGGACGTTATTGCCCACAATCTTGATCGTAACGGACGCGGCATTGAAGTTTTCATACTCCAGTTCACCCACGCCGCCGCCGTCGACGGTATATGCCCACTGCGCGTTAAAAGCCTCAACGTCAAAGTGTTTTGCGCCTTTGCCCACCTCTTCGTCCGGCGTAAAGGCCACGCGGATATCGCCGTGCGGAATATTTTTGCCTTTCAGCACTGCCAGCGCCGTCATGATTTCGGCAATGCCCGCTTTATCATCGGCCCCAAGCAGCGTTTTGCCATCGGTGGTGATTAACGTCTGCCCCAGCAGCTGATGCAGCACCGGGAACATCACCGGCGACAGCACTTCGTCACCGATACCCAGCGCAATGTCGCCGCCACGGTAATTTTCGACAATCTGCGGATTAACATGTTTACCGCTAAAATCCGGTGAGGTATCGACATGGGAGATAAAGCCAATGGCCGGGATGTCTCCATCGACGTTCGCAGGCAGCGTTCCCATCACGGTGCCTTTGTCGCTCAGCGTGACGTTGACCAGTCCCTGTGCCTCAAGCTGCTCTTTCAGCAGGTTGAGCAACTTCCACTGGCCTTCGGTGCTCGGCACCTGTCGGACACCCGGCTTAGATTGGGTATCCAGCGAAACGTACTGTAAAAAACGCTCAAGTAATTTATCCATGCAGTCACCCTCACTTTTTGTGACAACATTATCATTAAGCATCAAAACGCAAATATTGCGTCAGGTCACTTTTATCCCGTAAACGAGAACTTTTTTCGTTTATGTCATGTTCCGTTTATAAATGTAGCTTATGTATCAGCGAGAAGGATTGGCGATTCAATAGGTTTGCCGTAGAATGTCCGCCCTCATTACGAGTCACCAAGGTGGTTACACACAAACCCCGCTTCAGTCTGCTGCCTGAGGCGTCGATATGGGACAGCGCGAAAATTGAATACACAAACCCGTTCCCGAGCGCCGCTGGTGCGTCTGGAACGACTGAGTAAAAGCTTTGATGGCAAAGAGGTTATTTCTGACCTGAACCTGACCATCAATGACGGTGAGTTTCTCACGCTGCTTGGCCCCTCCGGCTGCGGCAAAACAACCGTACTGCGCCTTATCGCCGGGCTGGAAAGCGTCGATAACGGTCATATCCATTTAGAGAACCAGGACATAACCCAGGTTCCCGCCGAAGATCGCCACGTCAATACCGTCTTTCAGAGCTATGCCCTGTTCCCGCACATGACCGTGTTTGAGAACGTGGCGTTTGGCCTGCGGATGCAGAAAACGCCCGCCAGCGAAATTCCACCCCGCGTAACCGACGCTCTGCGGATGGTGCAGCTGGAAGAATTCGCGCAGCGTAAACCTCACCAGCTTTCCGGCGGTCAGCAACAGCGGGTGGCGATTGCCCGCGCGGTAGTGAATAAGCCCCGCCTGCTTCTGCTGGACGAGTCCCTGTCCGCGCTGGATTACAAACTGCGTAAGCAGATGCAGAACGAATTGAAGGCGCTACAGCGTAAGCTTGGTATTACGTTTGTCTTCGTCACTCACGATCAGGAAGAGGCGCTGACCATGTCCGACAGGATCGTGGTGATGCGTGACGGCAAAATCGAGCAGGACGGCACCCCGCGTGAGATCTACGAAGAGCCTAAAAACCTGTTTGTCGCCAGCTTCATTGGCGAGATCAATATTTTCAACGCCACGGTGATTGAACGTCTGGACGAGCAGCGCGTGCGGGCCAGCGTCGAGGGCCATGAATGCAACATCACCGTCAATTTCGCCGTTGAGCAGGGGCAAAAGCTCAACGTACTGCTGCGCCCGGAAGATCTGCGCGTCGACGAAGTTCACGACAACGCAGAGGCGGAAGGCCTGATCGGCTACATTCGCGAGCGCAACTACAAAGGGATGACGCTCGAATCCGTCGTTGAGCTTGAAAACGGTAAAATGGTCATGGTCAGCGAGTTCTTCAACGAAGACGATCCCGACTTCGACCACTCTCTCGATCAGAAAATGGTCATCAACTGGGTTGAAAGCTGGGAGGTTGTGCTGGCTGATGAAGAACACAAGTAAATTCCAGAATGTGGTGATTGCCACTATCGTCGGTTGGCTTGTGCTGTTTGTCTTTTTACCCAACCTGATGATCATCGCGACCAGCTTCCTGACCCGCGACGACGCTAACTTCGTGAAGCTGGTCTTTACGCTGGACAACTACTCGCGCCTGCTCGATCCGCTTTATTTTGAGGTGCTGCTGCACTCGCTCAATATGGCGCTGATTGCGACCGTCGCCTGCCTGGTGCTGGGGTATCCGTTTGCATGGTTTCTGGCGCGTCTGCCGCAGAAGGTGCGTCCGCTGCTGCTGTTTTTGCTGATTGTTCCCTTCTGGACTAACTCGTTAATCCGCATCTACGGGCTGAAAATTTTCCTCAGCACCAAAGGTTATCTGAACGAGTTTCTGCTGTGGCTCGGCGTGATTGATACGCCGATACGCATCATGTTTACCCCGAGTGCGGTAATTATTGGTCTGGTCTATATTCTGCTGCCGTTTATGGTGATGCCGCTCTACTCCAGCATTGAAAAGCTCGATAAACCGCTGCTTGAAGCGGCAAAGGATCTGGGTGCCAGCAAGCTGCAAACCTTCATCCGCATCATTCTGCCTCTGACCATGCCGGGCATTATCGCCGGCTGTCTGCTGGTGATGCTGCCAGCGATGGGTCTGTTCTACGTAGCGGACCTGATGGGCGGTGCGAAAAACCTGCTGATTGGTAACGTGATCAAGAGCCAGTTCCTGAACATCCGCGACTGGCCGTTTGGCTCAGCCACCAGCATTACGCTGACGGTGGTAATGGGTCTGATGCTGCTGGTCTACTGGCGCGCTTCTCGTCTCCTGAACAAGAAGGTGGAACTCGAATGATCGGTCGACTGCTTCGCGGCGGTTTTATGACCGCTATTTACGCTTATCTCTACATCCCGATTATTATTTTGATCGTGAACTCGTTTAACAGCTCGCGCTTCGGGATCGGCTGGCAGGGCTTTACCACCAGCTGGTACAGCCTGCTGATGAACAACGACAGCCTGCTGCAGGCCGCTCAGCACTCGCTGACGATGGCGATCTTCTCCGCCACCTTCGCCACGCTGATTGGCTCACTTACCGCCGTGGCGCTCTACAGGTATCGCTTTCGCGGTAAACCGTTCGTCAGCGGCATGCTGTTCGTGGTGATGATGTCGCCGGACATCGTGATGGCGATTTCACTGCTGGTGCTGTTTATGCTGCTGGGCGTACAGCTTGGCTTCTGGTCTCTGCTGTTCTCCCATATTACCTTCTGCCTGCCGTTTGTCGTGGTAACGGTGTTTGCCCGACTGAAAGGGTTTGACGTTCGCATGCTGGAGGCGGCAAAAGATCTGGGTGCCAGCGAAATGACCATCCTGCGAAAAATTATTCTGCCGCTGGCGATGCCCGCCGTGGCCGCCGGATGGTTGCTCAGCTTTACCCTGTCGATGGATGACGTGGTCGTCTCATCGTTCGTGACCGGGCCGAGCTATGAAATTCTGCCGTTGAAGATCTATTCGATGGTTAAGGTCGGCGTATCGCCTGAAGTGAACGCGCTGGCGACCATTCTGCTGGTGTTCTCGCTGGTGCTGGTGGTTGCAAGCCAGGTAATTGCTCGTGATAAAACAAAATCTCAGGGGACAATGAAATGAAGAAAATGCTCGCCGCTGCGGCACTGGTGCTCGGTATGGGTGCCGCGCACGCTGATGACGGTAAAACGCTCTATTTCTACAACTGGACCGAGTACGTGCCGCCAGGCCTGCTGGAGCAGTTCACTAAAGAGACGGGCATCAAGGTTATCTATTCCACCTACGAGTCGAATGAGACCATGTACGCCAAGCTCAAAACCTACAAAGACGGCGCGTACGATGTCGTTGTTCCCTCGACCTATTTCGTCGACAAGATGCGCAAAGAGGGGATGATCCAGAAGATCGACAAAACGAAGCTGACCAACTTCGGCAATCTCGATCCGGAGATGCTCAACAAGCCGTTCGATCCAAACAACGATTATTCCATCCCGTATATCTGGGGGGCGACGGCGATTGGCGTAAACAGCGATGCGCTTGATCCGAAAAGCATCACCGGCTGGGCGGATCTGTGGAAGCCCGAGTATAAAAGCAGCCTGCTGATGACTGACGACGCGCGTGAGGTGTTCCAGGTTGCGCTGCGCAAACTGGGCTATTCAGGGAATACCACCGATCCGAAAGAGATTGAGGCTGCCTACAACGAGCTGAAAAAACTCATGCCTAATATCGCCGCCTTTAACTCCGACAACCCGGCGAACCCGTTCATGGAAGGCGAAGTGAACCTGGGGATGGTATGGAACGGCTCTGCGTACGTTGCCCGTCAGGCCGGCACGCCGCTGGAGATCGTCTGGCCGAAAGAGGGTGGGATCTTCTGGATGGACAGCCTTTCTATTCCAGCCAATGCGAAGAACGTTGAGGGCGCGATGAAGCTGATCAACTTCCTGCTGCGTCCTGACGTCGCCAAACAGGTGGCCGAAACCATCGGCTACCCAACGCCAAACCTCGCGGCGCGTAAGCTGCTGAGACCGGAAGTTGCCAACGATAAATCGCTCTATCCGGATGCTGAAACCATCAGCAAAGGCGAGTGGCAGAACGACGTGGGTGACGCGAGCCGGATTTACGAAGAGTATTATCAGAAGTTAAAAGCAGGCCGATAAGCGGCACCGCGTTCTTCCTCACTCTGCCCGCGCGGAGTGAGGAAGATTAACCCACGGCGTTGTCACCCGCCCAGAGGGTTGCCTCTCTCATGGCCGCAACGACGTCCTCATTTGTTAAGCCCAGCGCATTTACCAACCTGTCCGCCTCTTCCCACGCCTGCCGCTCATAGCAGCTGCACAGGGCAACAATGTCGGCTAACACTCCCTCCTGATGGCAAAGCGCATTGCTCACGCTCTGCGGCACAGCAATTTGCTTCATCAGGTCGACCATCGGTAATTCGAGGATCGTATCGAGTAACGAGAACAGGCCGCACATGAAGGCATTTTCCGCCTGAATCGGCTCGTCTATTTTTTCCGCGATAAGTTCGCAAAACCTACCCCGCATCATGCTCAGAGGATAAAGCTCATTGACGGTATCATTGCCCGCGCTGGCCAACACCACAACCGCCACAAACCTTCTGATCTGATTCTCGCCGAGGTACATGAGCACTTCACTCAGGCTTAACTTGCTGAGATTCAGGTTCCCACCGTATTTATAAGCGGTATGTTTCATATAGCGCATGATTTTATAGGACAAGGTGAGATCGGTTTTAATCAACGATTCTATGATCCTGAAATCAGGCTTATTGCGGCCGGCCTCCATCTGCAGACGGAAAATAGCGAGCTGATTTTGCGACAGCCGTTTATATTTGATGACCTCAGGCCGGCAAAAGAAGTAGCCCTGAAACAGGGTAAAGCCGGCATCACGGTAGATTATAAATTCCGCTTTAGTCTCAACTTTTTCAGCGAGATACTTTATATGCCCGGTCAGCGATTTACGCGACTGAAGATAGTTTTCTATTTGCTCGAACGTATTATTCTGTACGTCAAATTTCAGAATTGAAATATAGGGTAAAAAAACGTCCCATTCAGGCGCAAGGGTAAAGTCATCCAGCGCAAAGCGGTAGCCGTTGGCATGCATCTCTTTTACTGCGTGCAGCAGCTCGTCTCCGGGGATAGCATCCTCTAAGATTTCAATCACCACGTTATCTTTATCCAGCGCCTCACCGCTGCGATCGATAACCATCCGGGAGGGGAAGTTGATAAACGAGGTGTGTGTGCCCGCAATCCGCTGGGACGGAACGCATAAAAACTGATCCGAAATCATCCGTGACGTAGCATATTCGGCTGATACATCAGGAAACCGGTTCGTCATCCCGTCCCTGAAAAGCAGCTCATACGCCACCGTATTCATATCCGAGTTAAAAATGGGTTGTCTCCCGATAAATCCATACATATCCCATTCTCCTTATTGAATCTTTATTCGCTAGCATCCTCTTTTTTTCGACATATAACGAGCACTAATGAAATCTATTTTGATTCACGCCACAAAACAAAAGTAACCACACTAATTAACGGGGCTCATCGCGGAGAGATTTAATTTAAAAAACTACTTGCTGCTGATAATAAAAAAAGCACTCTTAAAAGAGTGCTTTTCTAAAGGTAAAAAGGGTTACAGACCTTTCAGGAGCTTATCGACAAATTCCGGCACCACCGTACTGGCCAGGCCATAGTGCTTCTCTTCGAACTCGCTGCCAACCTGGCTCGGCTCCAGATTGAGTTCAACCGTATGCGCGCCCTGAAGCTTCGCCTCGTGAACAAATCCCGCCGCCGGATAAACGTGCCCGGAGGTGCCAATGGCAATAAACACGTCCGCCATCGCCAGGGCGCTGTAGATCTCATCCATTCCCAGCGGCATCTCCCCGAACCAGACCACGTGCGGGCGTAGCCGAGAGGGGAACTGGCAGCAGTGGCATTTGTCTTCCGGCAGTACATCCTCTTTCCAGTCCAGCACCTGACCGCTCCAGTCACAGCGAACCTTTAGCAGCTCGCCATGCATGTGGATGATGTTCTTGTTGCCGGCCCGCTCATGCAGGTTGTCGATATTCTGGGTGACCAGCAGAAAACGATCCCCCAGCGCTTCCTCCAGCTTTGCCAGCGCCACGTGCGCCGCATTCGGCGCAATCTCCGGTTGCTGAAGCTGGCGGCGGCGCGCGTTATAAAACGCCTGCACCAGGTCCGGATCGCGGGCGAAGCCTTCCGGCGTTGCCACATCCTCGACACGGTGTTCTTCCCACAACCCGTCCGCCGCACGGAAGGTGCGGATGCCGGATTCGGCGGAGATCCCCGCCCCGGTCAACACCACTACTCTGGGTTTATCCATCGCTTCTGGCATGATTCTGTCTCTGAAAAAAATCCGCTGGCGCAGGCGCTCACGTAAGCGGCGTTTGTTTTTGCGAAAACGGCTGAGTCGACCCTGGCGACGCGACAGCATAGTAACCTCGTAAGACTAATCGGTAAGATGAAGGAATGCGGCTCCGCGCATGCCTCCCGCGTCCCCGTGTCGCGCGCGTTCAATACGCGGCACGCGGGCGACCGGCAGTAAATGTCGTGGCAAACGCCCGGACAACCGTTCCGTAATCGCAGTAAAGTTTGACAGCCCGCCGCCAATCACCAGCAAATCCGGGTCGACGATGGTCAGGATATTCCCGAGGCACACCGCCAGCAGATCGAGATAGCGCTCGACGTGCTCCCGCGCCTGCGCATCCCCCTGCTCCCACAGGGTTATGATTTGGGGGGCGTCAAGTTTCTGATGATAGAAGTGTTCATAAAGCCATGCAAACCCACCGCCTGAGAGATAGTTCTCAATGCAGCCGTGTTGGCCGCAGCCACAGCGGGTCAGCGGGAAATCACGTCCGACGACCTCCAGCGCATCCACCGGCAGGCGGATATGGCCAAATTCGCCGGTGATATAGCTGCGCCCGGTTATCGGTTTGCCGTTTATGACGATCCCGCCGCCGACGCCCGTGCCGAGGATCAGCCCCATGACCAGCGGATACTGGCGAAACTCATCGTCCCAGGCTTCTGACAGCGTAAAGCAGTTAGCATCGTTGTCTAAACGCACGTCGCGTTCGAGGAGAGCAGAGAGATCGGCGCGCAGCGGTTTGCCGCTGGCAGCAGGAACGTTGGCAGCGTACAGCGTGCCGTCGTCCGTTTCGGGCATACCGGGAATACCAACGCCGACGCTGCCTTTGACGCCAAAGCGTTCATCCGCCTGCCTCACCAGCGCGGCAATGGCGTTTAAAAATTCATCGTAGCTTTCGCGCGGCGTGGGAACGCGGGTTTCCCACTGCAGTTTGAGATCCTCATCAAACACGCCGAGCGCAATTTTGGTGCCGCCAATATCAAATCCGTAATACATAACGCATTCCTCTTTTAACCTGGCGGCCCGTAAGCCGCTAGATCATGACGTAATTACTGGCCACTTAACACCCTCGCCGGATCAATCCGGCTTGCGCGACGCGCCGGGTACCAGCTTGCCAGCAGACTCAGTAAAAGTGCTGTAACCAGCACATAAAGGACGTCCAGCCAGTGCAGTTCAGACGGCAGGAAGTCAATAAAATAGATATCGCCCGACAGGAACTGGTGGCCGATAAGCTTTTCAATCAAATTGATAATCGGCGTCAGCTGGAGTGAAACCACCACGCCAATCACCACGCCGCACAGGCTGCCGAACAGCCCCGCCAGCAAACCGTACCAGACAAAGATGGCGCGAATAAGACCGTCCTTTGCCCCTAAGGTACGCAGTACCGCAATGTCGCCGCTCTTGTCTTTGACCGCCATCACCAGCGTCGAGACGATATTAAAGCACGCGACACCAATCACCAGCACCATCGCCAGATACATAATGGCGCGGATCATCTGGATATCACGATACATATACCCGTAAGTGCCAATCCAGCTTTTGATGTAGACATAGTTATTGGTCACACCGCCTGCGTCACGCACCAGCTTATTGGCGTTAAAGACGTCGTTAACCTTAATGGCAATGCCCGTCACGCTGTCGCCCATATCCAGATACTGACGCGCGTCTTCCATGGGCACCATCGCAAAGCTGTGGTCGAGCTGGCCGCTCAGCTGAAGAATACCGGTAACGTGCAGGCGCACGCGCTTAGGCTGCTGCAGTTTGTGATCGGCGCTGGCGTTCGGGATCATGATCGACACCCAGTCGCCCTGCTTCACCTTCAGGGCATCAGCGACGCCTTTGCCGATGATAATCTGCTGTTCACCCGCCTTAAAATTCGCCCACGCGCCGTTCTGCACGTACTGCGGCAGCGCGCTTAAACGCTCTTCCTGCCGCGGGTTAACCCCTTTCACCTGGATGGCGCGCAGATTCACCCCGCTCTCCACTAGCCCGGTAAAGTTGATATAAGGCGCAGCGGCAACAATGCCCGGCACTTTTTCGACGCTGGTGAGCGCATCGCTCCAGTGGGTCCACGGCTGGTTAACCGGTTCGATTTCGCCGTGCGGCACCACGGCCAGAATGCGGTTATTCAGCTCGCGCTCGAAGCCGTTCATGGCGCTTAAGCCCACGATCAGCACCGCCACGCCCAGCGCGATGCCGATGGTTGAAATAACCGAAATGAGCGAGACCATGCCGCCGCGACGGCGGCCCCGGCTGAAGCGCAACCCGATAAGTAACGATAACGGTGAAGCCATTACTGCGCTCCCATCAGGGTCAGTTCCGCGTTCAGGTGGCCGTCACGCATCTCAAGCTGGCGCCCCATACGCTTCGCCAGCTGCAGATCGTGAGTTACCACCAGAAACGCGGTGCCCTGGGAAGCATTCAGCTCGCCCAGAAGCTGGAAAATACTGTCTGCGTTACGCGCATCGAGGTTGCCGGTCGGTTCATCCGCCAGCACCAGACGCGGGTTGTTAACCAGGGCACGGGCAATCGCCACGCGCTGGCGCTCGCCGCCGGAAAGCTCTGAAGGACGGTGGTTCCCGCGGTGTCCAAGCCCGACCGCTTTCAGCATATCGCTGGCGCGGGCATTAATTTCAGCCGGTTTCTTTTTGCCAATCAGCAGCGGCATCGCCACGTTTTCCAGCGCCGTGAAGTCAGGCAGCAGGTGGTGGAACTGGTAGATAAACCCTAATTCGCGGTTACGCAGCTCCGCTTTGGCCGTAGAGGACATTTTGCTCATCGGCTGGCCGGAGAAAATAACGTCACCTTCGGTCGGCGTATCCAGCCCGCCGAGCAGATGCAGCAGGGTGCTCTTACCTGAGCCAGAGCTGCCCACAATGGCCATCGTCTCACCTTCACCCACGCTAAAGCTCACATTGTGCAGCACGTCGGTCTGCACAGTGCCTTCCTGATAGCGTTTGGACAGGTTGTCGCATTGCAACAGGATCTTATTCATAACGTAAAGCCTCAGCGGGTTGAGTGGCGGCAGCGCGCCAGGAAGGATAAAGCGTAGAGAGCAGCGCAATGGCCATCGCGGCCAGCGCAATACCGACCACCTGCAGCGGCTCAATCGCCACCGGCAGCGCCGCGCCGTCGAGCAGCGCGCCGATGATCGGCATTAAGTTATTCAGCTGGCTGGCAAGCAGCGCCCCCAGCACGGCACCGAGCAGCGCGCCGATAATCCCGGCGCTGGCCCCCTGAACCATAAACACCGCCATGATCTGGCGCGGCGTCAGGCCCTGGGTTTGCAGAATGGCGACCTCGCCCTGCTTTTCCATCACCATCAAACCCAGAGAGGTAATGATGTTAAACGCAGCAACCGCCACGATCAGGCTCAGCAGCAGCCCCATCATGTTCTTTTCCATGCGCACGGCCTGGAACAGCTCGCCCTTACGGTCGCGCCAGTCCTGCCATTTGGTGCCTTCCGGCAGCGCTTGCTGGCTGAGAGAATCCACCTTCAGGGGCTGATCGAGCCATAAACGCCAGCCGGTGATATTCCCCGCCGGGTAGCGCATCAGGCGCGAGGCGTCCTGAATGTTTACCAGCATCTGGTAGCCATCGACTTCGCTGTTGGCAGCAAACGTGCCGATCACGTTAAACAGACGCTGGCTCGGCAGGCGCCCCATCGGCGTGAACTGGCTGGCAGAAGGCACCATCACGCGCAGCTGATCGCCACGGTTGACGCCAAGCTGTCCGGCAAGCTGCTCGCCGAGGATGACGTTGTACTTGCCTGCCTCGAGGTCAGACTGCTTCACGTTGACCAGGTACGGCGTCAGCGGATCGTTTTGCGCCGGGTCAATCCCCAGCATCACGCCGACCGCCACGCTGCGGGCGCTTTGCAGCACTACGTCACCGGTGGTTAGCGGCGCAACGCGCGTGACGCCCTGTAACGTCGCCGCGCTTTTTTCCGGCAGCTGTTGCGGGTTAACCGAACCATTGTTCGAAGAGAGAACGGCCTGCGGCATCAGCCCCAGAATGTTGTTTTGCAGCTCGCGTTCGAAGCCGTTCATGACGGAAAGTACCGTCACCAGAGCCATCACGCCAAGCGTAATGCCTATAGTCGAAAGCCAGGAGACAAAGCGACCGAAGCGGTCCGCGGCGCGCCCACGCATGTAACGTAAGCCTATGAAGAGTGCGACAGGTTGATACATGAAATCCGTCTGTTTGCTGATAGCAGACCCACGAGTATATAAGCGAATCCGTTAAGCGTAAATGACTGAAACCGTAAGCTTTGGTAATCATTTTTCCGAAAAATTCAGATAAATCAGGATGCTAGTTCTCAATACTTAACCCTGCAGCCTCCACCTTTTCCGAAAATCGTCTTGATACAGACTGTTACCCGTTACATCCCGGCCTCGTTTTAGAACAATTGCCCGTTCGTTTATGGCAAAACAGGTCAACGTTACCGATGAAACAAAAAGCATTATGGATTAATCAGATAAAAGGGCTGTGCATCTGCCTGGTGGTGATCTACCACTCGGTTATCACCTTTTATCCTCATCTGAACGGGCTGCAGCACCCGCTGTCTGGCCTTCTCGCCAAATGCTGGGTCTATTTTAACCTCTATCTCGCGCCGTTCCGCATGCCGGTGTTTTTCTTTATATCTGGCTACCTGATTCGACGCTACATCGATGAGGTAGACTGGCGCACCAGCCTCGACAAGCGGATCTGGAGCATTGTCTGGGTCCTGGCGCTGTGGGGCGTTTTACAGTGGCAGGCGCTAAGCCACCTCAACGCCTGGCTCGCTCCCGAGCGCGAGCTGGCTACCTCCTCGAATGCGGCCTATGCCGACTCGCTAGCCGGTTTTATCCGCGGCATGCTCACCGCCAGCACCAGCCTGTGGTATCTGTACGCGCTGGTGGTCTATTTCACCCTGTGCAAACTGCTGAGCCGCTGGAAGCTGCCGATGCTGGGCCTTCTGGCTTTGGCGAGCGTCGCGATTAACTTCCTGCCGCTTCCGTGGTGGGGAATGAACAGCGTCGTACGTAATATGATCTACTACAGCATGGGCGCGTGGTACGGCGCACAGCTCATGACGTGGATGAAAGGGCTGGAGATGCGTCGCGTCTGGCTGGCGGCGATCGCGTTCGGTGCCGTCTCCGTGGCGCTATGGTTTGCTAACGTCCCGCTGCTGCTCTCCCTGCTGTCGATTGTGCTGATCATGAAGCTCTTTTACAGCCTTGAGCAACGCTATGCCGTTCACCCCGGCAACCTGCTGAACGTGGTGGGCTCCAACACTATCGCCATTTACACTACCCACCGCATCCTGATTGAGGCGTTCAGCCTGATCCTGATCGGTGAAATGAATGCCGGATACTGGCCGGTCTGGGCCGAGTTAACGCTGATTCTGGTCTATCCGTTTGTCAGCCTGCTGGTCTGCACGCTGGTGGGGCTGGGAGCGCGTAAGCTCTCTACCGCGCTGTTCGGCGACCTGTTCTTCTCCCCTCCCGCCCGGCTCTCGCCGCTTTCAGCGACGCGCTAGCCCGCTTCACGCCCCCTGTTTCGGGGGCGTGTTTTCCCTCCGTGCGGTTACGGTTTGCTAATGCAAAACGATCGAGGATAATAAAGGCATTGCGTATCAGAGATATGCCCCAATACTGTGGGTATATCCATAAGAGACTCTGACATAGCCATGCCTGAACACTATCGTTATTCCTTGCCAGTCAAAGCGGGCGACCAGCGCCAGCTGGGTGAACTCACGGGGGCAGCCTGCGCCACGCTGGTGGCAGAAATCGCTGAGCGACATCCTGGCCCGGTCATTCTGGTTGCACCGGATATGCAAAATGCCCTGCGCCTGCACGATGAAATTCGCCAGTTCACCGATAATCTGGTGTTCAGCCTCGCCGACTGGGAAACGCTGCCGTACGACAGCTTCTCCCCGCATCAGGAGATCATCTCCTCGCGCCTGTCGACGCTCTATCAGCTTCCGACCATGCAGCGCGGCGTGCTGATTGTTCCGGTCAATACCCTCATGCAGCGCGTCTGCCCGCACAGCTATCTCCACGGTCACGCCCTGGTGATGAAAAAAGGCCAGCGCCTGTCGCGCGATGCCCTTCGCGCCCAGCTGGATGGCGCGGGTTATCGCCACGTCGATCAGGTCATGGAGCACGGGGAGTACGCCACGCGCGGTGCACTGCTGGACCTCTACCCGATGGGCAGCGATCGCCCGTATCGCCTGGACTTCTTTGATGATGAGATCGACAGCCTGCGCGTGTTTGACGCCGACACCCAGCGCACGCTGGAAGAAGTGGACTCCATCAACTTACTGCCCGCGCATGAATTCCCAACGGACAAAACCGCCGTCGAACTGTTCCGCAGCCAGTGGCGCGACAGGTTCGACGTAAAGCGCGATGCCGAACATATTTATCAGCAGGTCAGCAAAGGCACGCTGCCTGCCGGGATCGAGTACTGGCAGCCGCTGTTCTTTAACGAGCCGCTGCCGGCGCTATTTAGCTATTTCCCGGCGAATACCCTGATTGTGAACACCGGCGATATCGACGCCAGCGCCGCACGCTTTGAAAGCGAGACCCGTGCCCGGTTCGAAAACCGGGGGGTGGATCCTATGCGTCCACTTCTGCCGCCGGAAACGCTGTGGCTGCGCACCGATGAGCTGAACGCGGAACTGAAACGCTGGCCGCGTGTGCAGCTCAAAACCGATTCACTGGCGGATAAAGCCGCCAATACCAACCTGGCCTTCCAGACGCTGCCGGATCTTTCCGTTCAGGCGCAGCAGAAATCCCCGCTGGATAATCTGCGCAAGTTCCTCGAGTCCTTTACCGGACCGGTGGTGTTCTCCGTTGAGAGTGAAGGCCGCCGCGAAGCGCTGGGTGAACTGCTGGGCCGCATCAAAGTAGCGCCCAAGCGCATCCAGCGCCTGAGCGAGGCCAGCGGTACCGGACGCTACCTGATGATCGGTGCCGCTGAGCACGGGTTTATTGATAAGCTCAACAACATCGCGCTGATCTGCGAAAGCGATCTGCTCGGCGAGCGCGTCGCGCGCCGACGTCAGGACAGCCGCCGGACCATCAACCCGGACACGCTGATCCGCAACCTGGCCGAGCTGCACCCGGGCCAGCCAATTGTTCACCTTGAACACGGGGTTGGTCGCTATCAGGGAATGACCACCCTTGAAGCAGGCGGTATTAAGGGCGAGTACCTGATGCTGACCTACGCCAACGACGCCAAACTCTATGTGCCGGTGTCGTCTTTGCATCTGATCAGCCGCTACGCGGGCGGCGCTGAGGATAATGCGCCGCTGCACAAGCTGGGCGGCGACGCCTGGGCGCGCGCGCGTCAGAAAGCGGCAGAGAAAGTGCGCGACGTGGCGGCAGAGCTTCTGGATATCTACGCCCAGCGCGCGGCCAAATCGGGCTACGCTTTCAAACACGACAAAGAGCAGTATCAGCTGTTCTGCGACAGTTTCCCGTTTGAAACCACCCCGGATCAGGCGCAGGCCATCAACGCGGTGCTGAGCGACATGTGTCAGCCGCTGGCGATGGACCGGCTGGTGTGCGGCGACGTGGGCTTCGGCAAAACGGAAGTGGCGATGCGCGCTGCCTTCCTGGCCGTGGAGAATAACAAGCAGGTGGCGGTTCTGGTGCCGACCACCCTTCTCGCCCAACAGCACTTCGACAACTTCCGCGACCGCTTTGCCAACTGGCCGGTGCGCATCGAGATGCTGTCGCGTTTTCGCAGCGCCAAAGAGCAGACGCAGATCCTGGAACAGGCAAGCGAAGGCAAGATCGATATTCTGATCGGCACCCACAAGCTGCTGCAAAGCGACGTGAAGTGGAGAGACCTTGGGCTGCTGATCGTCGACGAAGAGCACCGCTTCGGGGTTCGTCATAAAGAGCGAATCAAGGCCATGCGCGCCGACGTTGACATCCTGACCCTGACCGCAACGCCGATCCCGCGTACGCTGAATATGGCGATGAGCGGCATGCGCGATCTGTCGATAATCGCGACGCCGCCTGCACGCCGCCTGGCCGTGAAAACCTTCGTTCGCGAGTACGACAACCTGGTGGTGCGCGAAGCCATTCTGCGTGAAGTGCTGCGCGGCGGTCAGGTCTACTACCTCTATAACGATGTGGAAAACATCCAGAAAGCGGCGGACAGGCTGGCGGAGCTGGTGCCGGAAGCGCGTATTGCCATCGGTCACGGGCAGATGCGCGAGCGCGAGCTGGAGCGGGTGATGAACGATTTCCACCACCAGCGTTTCAACGTGCTGGTGTGTACCACCATCATTGAAACCGGGATCGACATTCCAACGGCGAACACCATCATCATCGAGCGTGCGGATCACTTCGGCCTGGCGCAGCTTCATCAGCTTCGCGGACGCGTCGGGCGTTCGCACCATCAGGCCTACGCCTGGCTGCTGACGCCGCACCCGAAAGCGATGACGACCGACGCGCAAAAGCGTCTGGAAGCCATCGCCTCGCTGGAGGATTTGGGCGCGGGCTTTGCGCTGGCGACGCACGATCTTGAGATCCGCGGTGCCGGTGAGCTACTGGGCGAAGACCAGAGCGGCTCAATGGAAACCATCGGTTTTTCTCTGTACATGGAGCTGCTGGAAAACGCCGTCGATGCCCTGAAGGCCGGGCGCGAGCCGTCCCTGGAAGATCTCACCAGCCAGCAAACCGAGGTCGAACTGCGCATGCCTTCCCTGCTGCCGGATGATTTCATTCCTGATGTGAATACCCGCCTGTCGTTCTACAAGCGTATCGCCAGTGCGAAAAAGGAAAATGAGCTGGAAGAGATCAAGGTCGAGCTGATCGACCGCTTTGGGCTGCTGCCGGATGCGGCGAGGAATCTGCTGGATATCGCCCGGCTGCGTCAGCAGGCGCAGAAGCTGGGCATCCGCAAGCTTGAAGGAAACGAAAAAGGCGGCACGATTGAGTTTGCAGAGAAAAACCACGTTGACCCGATGTGGCTGATTGGCCTGCTGCAAAAACAGCCGCAGCACTTCCGTCTGGATGGACCGACGCGCCTGAAATTCACCCAGGATCTGGCGGAACGCAAAACCCGCATGGACTGGGTACGCAACTTTATGCGCCAGCTGGAAGAGAACGCCATCGCGTAATCGGCCTGTCACCCCCGCGAGTGAAACGCTCCCGGGGGTGACAATTTACAAACTCTTTGCACTTCCCCCGATCTTCCCGACACGCCTGTTAGCCATAATTATCATGAATACTTATAAAACAATAACCTTATTATTTATATGGATTATGATGATGATGATCTCTTCGCGTTTTACCCGCTGGATAACCCTGTTTGCGCTGGCCGCAACGGTGGCTATAGCCCTCCCGGCGCGTGCCAATACCTGGCCGCTTCCGCCTGCCGGCAGCAACGTCGTCGGGCAAAACCGCTTTCACGTGGTTGAGAACAATGGGGGGTCGCTGGAAGCGATTGCTAAAAAATATAACGTTGGCTTTTTGGCGCTTCTGCAGGCCAACCCGGGCGTTGACCCATACGTGCCGCGCGCGGGTAGCGTGCTGACCATTCCGCTGCAGACCATTTTACCGGACGCGCCGCGCGAGGGGCTGGTGATCAACCTCGCTGAACTGCGCCTCTATTACTACCCGCCGGGTAAAAATGAAGTGACCGTCTACCCGATCGGCATTGGTCAGCTGGGGGGCGATACGCTCACGCCAACGATGGTAACCACCGTGTCGGATAAACGTGCTAACCCGACCTGGACTCCCACCGCCAACATTCGTGCCCGCTATAAAGCGCAGGGAATTGACCTGCCTGCCGTGGTTCCGGCAGGTCCGGACAATCCTATGGGTCACCATGCGATACGCCTCGCCGCTTACGGTGGGGTCTACCTTCTGCATGGAACGAATGCCGATTTTGGCATTGGCATGCGCGTCAGCTCCGGCTGTATCCGCCTGCGCGATGACGATATCAAAAAGCTCTACAACGTCATTACGCCGGGTACGAAAGTGAATATCATCAATACGCCGATCAAAGCCTCCGTAGAGCCGGGCGGCGTGCGTCTGGTAGAAATCCACCAGCCGTTATCGAAAAACATTGATGACGATCCGCAGACCCTGCCGATCAATCTTAATGCCGCCATGGTGAGTTTCAAAACAGATGCCGGCACGGATAGCACGGTTATGGAACGCGCCATGACAGCGCGCTCCGGCATGCCGACGGACGTTACCCGGCACCACAATGTTGGCCAACAGTCGATGTAAGACACAACGAAAAACGCCCTGCACGAGCAGGGCGTTTTTTATTGCAGTGGCATAAGCATAGCGGAGGGTGTCGTTACGCTTATTTGTAGATGACGGCTGTACCGTGCAGGGTGTTCGGACCGGTCACTGAAGTGATGCGGAATGATTTGGCACCCATAGCTTCAGCTTTTTGCGCCAGCTGATCTTCCAGTGAACCCAGGTTAGTCCCCGCGCTTGCAGAGATGGTCCCCACTTTATGCTGGTCAACCGGAGTGGACTGTACTTCAACAGCAGCGAAGCTTGCGAATGACATTGAGCTTAGTACGGCAGCAGCGATCAGGGTTTTTACGTTTTTCATGATTTTTACCTTTAGGCAGATGAATTTGGAGGTCGTAAGCTAATTACTTAACGATCGATAGGTAAATGATAGATGTGATCCACGTCACACGTCAACATGTTTTTATAATGACCGTTAAGTTAATTTTATTTTCTTTATAATTCATACCGATATGATTTATTTATTTTTAAGAAATGAGCGCTGGTTCCGAATGGGGTTTATTTTTATAATGGTCATTCAACAAACCAACAGAGGACCAACGGCAAATGACAACCGATGTTACGAGTTGTGCGAAGAAAAGCCGTGGCCGACCAAAAGTGTTCGACAGGGATGCGGCGCTCGATAAGGCCATGACACTCTTCTGGCAACATGGATATGAAGCGACCTCGCTTTCCGATCTGGTAGAAGCCACCGGCGCCAAGGCGCCGACGCTGTACGCGGAGTTCACGAATAAAGAGGGGCTGTTCAGGGCGGTGCTGGACAGATACATCACCCGCTTTGCGGCAAAGCATGAAGCCCAGCTGTTCTGTGAAGAGAAAAGCGTCGAACAGGCCTTGCAGGACTATTTCTGCGCCGTCGCGACCTGTTTCACCAGCAAAGACACGCCTGCAGGCTGTTTTATGATAAATACCTCCGCCACCCTTGCGGCATCGTCAAAAGAGATCGCCAACACGGTGAAATCGCGCCATGCGATGCAGGAAGAGACGTTGAGCACGTTCTTGACGCAGCGCCAGCAGCGCGGTGAAATTCCGGCGCACTGTCGTCCGCAGGAGCTGTCACAATATCTGAGCTGTATTTTGCAGGGCATGTCGATCAGCGCCCGTGAAGGGGCAAGTCTGGACAAACTGCAGAGCATTACCCAGACCACTTTGCGTCTGTGGCCTGAACTACTGAAACTCTGATTCACAGGGCGGTTCGCCGCCCTCTCTCCTCTTTTTCCTTCTCTGATTTGCCCCCAACCCCCTTATTTTTCTCAGGTTGATAATAGTTTTCATTATCGGCAGTATTCGCATTTGCATTTTTTGTTTCTTGCACAATGACCTGCCAATAAAAAGGGCGAATGCTCAATAAGGAATGATGATGAAGAAGAGCCTCTGGGTGCTCAACCCGGTGTTGCTGGCTATAGCAATGCCGCTTTACGCTGAACAAACGAACGAAGATAACCTGGTTGTCAGCGCCAACCGTAGCCACCGTACCGTGGCGGAAATGGCGCAGACCACGTGGATTATCGAAGGCCAGGAGATTGAACAACAGGTCCAGGGAGGCAAAGAGTTCAAGGATATTCTCGGGCAGCTGATCCCGGGGATGGATGTTAGCAGCCAGGGGCGAACCAACTACGGCATGAATATGCGCGGTCGGGCCATCGTGGTGCTGGTGGACGGCGTGCGCCTGAACTCCTCGCGCACCGACAGCCGCCAGCTTGACTCTATCGACCCTTTCAACGTCGACCATATTGAAGTCATTTCAGGTTCAACCGCACTCTACGGCGGTGGCAGCACGGGTGGCCTGATCAACATCGTAACCAAAAAGGGTCAGCCGGAGGCGCAGGTCGATCTGGAGCTTGGCAGCAAGACGGGTTTTAACAACAGTAACGATCGCGACGAGCGCGTAGCAGCAGCGGTCAGCGGCGGTAATGACCACGCCTCGGGACGCCTTTCCGTGGCGTATCAGCGTTTCGGCGGCTGGTACGACGGCAACGGTGACGCCCTCACCTTTGATAATACCCAGACCGGCTTACAGCACTCGGATCGTCTCGACGTGATGGGAACGGGTACGATCGAAATTGATGAGACGCGCCAGCTGCAGGTGGTCACCCAGTATTATAAAAGCCAGGGCGATGACGACTACGGCCTCTATCTTGACAAGAACATGAGTGCGGTGCTCGGGGACGGGACGGCACGTACCCGCAGCGGGTTCAGCTCCGACCGCATTCCAGGTACCGAGCGCCACCTGATCAGCCTGCAGTACTCCGATTCAGACTTCTGGGGACAGGAGCTGGTCGGGCAAATTTACTATCGCGATGAATCCCTGCGCTTCTACCCTTTCCCGGCCGTCGATCAGAAGACAAAAACCATTACCAGCTTCTCCGCGTCAGAGCAAAACACCGACCAGTACGGTGCAAAGCTGACGCTGAACAGCACGCCGCTGGACGGCTGGCAGGTAACGTGGGGGCTTGATGCCGATCGCGAGACCTTCGATTCCAATCAGATGTTCTTCGACCTGGCCAACTCGGTACCGTCTGGCGGGATGAACAACGCGTCCAAATACAATACCGGTCGATACCCTGGGTACAACATCACTAACGTTGCCCCCTTCCTGCAAAACAGCTACGACATCAATGACATTTTCACCCTGAGCGGCGGCGTTCGCTATCAGTGGACTGAGAACCGCGTCGACGATTTTATCGCCTATTCACAACAGCAGGCGATTGCCACCGGTAAAGCCACTTCGGCTGACGCCATTCCCGGCGGGAAGACCGATTATGACAATGTCCTGTTCAACGCCGGGATCCTTGCGCATATCACCGAACAGCAGCAGGTCTGGTTTAACTTCTCTCAGGGCGTTGAGCTGCCGGACCCGGGCAAATACTATGGCAACGGTTCGTACGCAAAAGCCGATGCACAGGGTCATCTGGCCCTGCTGAAAAGCGTGAACCCGAATGATGCGAAACTTGAAGGCATCAAGGTAGATTCTTATGAGCTGGGCTGGCGCTACACCGGCAATAATCTGCGCACGCAGCTTGCCGCCTACTACTCTCTTTCAGACAAATCAGTCGATATTAACCGCAGCGACATGACCATCGACGTGAATTCGCTTAAGCGCCGTATCTATGGCGTGGAGGGCGCGGTGGATTACTTCATCCCTGACAGCGCCTGGAGCGTAGGGGGGAACGTCAACGTGGTGAAATCGGAAATCAAGTCCAACGGCTCGTGGGAGAAATGGGATGTCACTCAGGCGTCACCGTCAAAAGCGACAGCCTATGTCGGCTGGGCGCCAGAGCCCTGGTCACTGCGTATTCAGACGCAGCAAACCTTCGACCTGAGCGATGCCGCCGGGAATAAAATTGATGGCTACAACACCGTCGATTTCCTCAGCAGCTACCAGCTTCCTTTGGGAAGAGTGTCTTTCAGTATCGAAAATCTGCTGGATAAACAGTACACCACCGTTTGGGGCCAGCGCGCGCCGCTGCTGTATAGCCCGACCTACGGCAACGCCGCGCTGTATGGATACAAGGGACGCGGGCGTACCTTTGGTCTGAACTACGCCCTTACCTTCTAAACGAAAAAAAGCTCCTCAGCCTGAGCGCGTGAGGAGCTAAATGCAGAGTACAGCTATTTTACGCTTTGTTGTTCAGTACCAGCTGGCCGTTCCCATCCAGCGGAATTTGCGTACCCGGGTCTTTATCCATGCGGATTTTGCCCTGCTGGTCGCCAATTTTGTAGGTCACGTCGTAGCCCAGCATTTTCTCCGACTTGTCATAGACGGTTTTACAGCGCTGCTGGGTCGTGGTGTAAGTGTCGTTATCCTGCATCGCGCCCTGCACCTGGTTACCGGCATAACCGCCACCCAGCGCGCCGACGACCGTCGCAACGTCTTTACCGCGACCACCGCCGAACTGATGGCCAATCACGCCACCGGCGACGGCCCCCAGAACGGAACCGGCAATGCGGTTTTCATCCTGTACCGGACGACGATGGGTTACCGCTACGTTGCGGCACTCCTGACGAGGGGTCTTAACGCTCTCTTTAATCGGGGTAGCGGACACTACCTGCGCGTACTGCGGGCCGCGATCAAGCACATTGAGACTGGCAACTGCAGCCACACCTAACGCAGCAGCGACGCCAATCCCTATACCCGCCAACATAGATTTATTCACGGGACTTCCTCCTTTGTTGCTATTGGTAACAATTTTGCGATGAAGAAGGGCGTTCGCCAATAAGATAAAGGATCAAAACGGAGTGGGATTTTCGCTTTAAGAGAACTCTTAAGCACTCAACTGGAGATGTGCAGCACGATGTGCTAAAAATCCCTCCGGATGGCCGGAGGGAGAGAGGATTAGTGCAGCTTAAGGCGCGGACGGATAACGCGGTTAATTCTGCCCACCAGCATCATCAGGCCGGTTTTGAAATAGCCGTGCAGCGCGATCTGGTGCATACGGTACAGGGAGATGTAGACAAAGCGTGCGATCCGCCCTTCTACCATCATTGAGCCACGCATCAGGTTACCCATCAGGCTGCCGACGGTAGAGAAGTTCGAGAGCGACACCAGCGACCCATGGTCTTTATAGACGTAGGATTTCATGGGTTTGCCTTTGGTCTGCGCCAGAATGTTGTGTAGGACCAGGCTTGCCATCTGGTGCGCAGCCTGAGCACGCGGAGGAACGAAGCCCCCTTCAGGACGCGCACAGGATGCACAGTCACCAATCGCGTAGATGTCCGGATCGCGCGTGGTTTGCAGCGTAGGCTCCGTGACCAGCTGATTAATACGGTTCGTTTCCAGCCCGCCGATATCCTTCATGAAATCAGGCGCTTTAATACCTGCCGCCCAGACCATCAGATCCGCTTCGATGTACTCGCCATCTTTGGTATGCAGGCCACCGGCATCCGCGCTGGTCACCATCGTCTGGGTCAGAACGCGTACGCCCAGCTTGGTCAGCTCGCTGTGGGCGGCACCGGAGATACGCGGCGGCAGCGCAGGCAGTATACGTTCGCCCGCTTCCACCAGCGTCACGTTTAACGCGTCGTTGGTCAGCCCTTTATAGCCGTAGCTGTGCAGCTGTTTCACCGCATTGTGCAGTTCAGCAGAGAGCTCAACGCCCGTCGCGCCACCGCCAACAATCGCGATGTTGACCTTGCCGTTAGCACCCATGTTGTTGGTGTACTTCAGGAACAGGTTTAGCATTTCCTGGTGGAAACGACGCGCCTGATGCGGGTTATCGAGGAAGATGCAGTGATCTTTTACGCCAGGCGTGTTGAAGTCGTTGGAGGTACTGCCCAGCGCCATCACCAGCGTGTCATACGGTAATTTGCGCTCGGGCACCAGCAGCTCGCCCTTATCGTCACGCAGCTCTGCCAGCGTAATGGTTTTACTCTCGCGGTTGATGTCCACCACGGAGCCCAGCTGGAACTGGAAATGGTGATTGCGCGCATGCGCCAGATAGCTCAGCGCATCAACGCCTTCATCCAGAGAGCCGGTTGCCACTTCGTGCAGCAACGGTTTCCACAGGTGGCTGTGGTTACGATCCACCAGCGTAATTTTGGCTTTCTTACCGCGACCCAGCTTCTTGCCCAGCTGTGTTGCCAGCTCCAGCCCGCCAGCTCCACCGCCTACAATCACTATCTTTTTCAATGGCGTAGTCAACGTGACCCCCTCAAATTATTAACCAATTGTTAATTAAAAGTTATAAAAATAACCCTTAATTAACAACAGGTTACAGCACTGAAACCATTCAGGTGAATTGAGAATAACACGTCAGGCGCATTGGTCATACCAAAATTGATATGCATCAAGTTTTGATGGCTTAAAAGTAGACAATTCTGGACAAAAAGAAAGCCCGGCTCGCTTGCGCGGCCGAGCTTTTGTGTTTTCAGAACGACTCTTAGCCCAGAGTTTTAAAGGCCTTAATACGCTGCAGATGAGGAGAGATGTTCTTGAACTTGTGGGTTTGCTCTTCGTCCCAGACGATCTCATAGTAGTGATGCAACAGCTCCGCGGCGCGGGTGCTGCTGAGGGCTTCGTCATTGCGCGAGAGGATAACCAGACAGCGATCGCGGTTCTTTTCACGGAAGTTACTGACGCATTTAGTCGCGATATCAGCATACTCTTCCGGGCGATCGATCTTGCCTTCCATGTTCTCGTCGGGGAACAGGTTGGGGTTGAAGATCACCTGGCGCATGTCGCACAGGAACCCGATGCGCTCGGCCCAATACCCGCCTAACCCCACGCCGCAAATCAGCGGCCGATCGTCGACGTTGAGCTGCAACATCTTGTCAACTTCTTTGAGTAAATGCTGCATGTCATGCTTAGGATGGCGCGTGCTGTAGCTGATCAGCCGTACATCCGGGTCGATAAACTGCAGCTGCAGCACCTTCTCATGATTACCAGGACTGTTTGAGTCAAAACCGTGTAAATAGATGATCATTGTCTTCTCACCACGCTACGCCTTCCGGGAGGGTTTACAGGCTGGCTTTATGCGCCAGCCAGCGCTCGTTCAGAGCTTCAAGCTGGGCGCTAATCGTTTTCCAGCGCGCAGAGTCCATCAGCTCCTGACGGCTAAATGAACCTTTATGATACAATTGTGTAACACGCTCTGCATTGATCGGCGACAGGTTATCCAGCACGCTGACCGCGCCTTTACGATTATTGCAGACCAGGATCATATCGCAACCTGCATCCAGCGATGCCTGACCGCGCTCCGCGTAGCTGCCCATTATCGCCGCCCCTTCCATTGACAGATCGTCAGAGAAAATCACGCCGTTAAACCCAAGCTCCTGGCGCAGCACCGTTTTCAGCCAGTGTGGTGAACCGCTTGCCGGACGCGGATCCACCTCGCTGTAGATGACATGCGCGGGCATAATGGCATCAAGCTTATTGTCGGTTATTAGCGAACGAAACACCGACATATCTCTGGCGCGGATTTCGGCCTCCGGGCGCGGGTCGCGCGGCGTCTCTTTGTGCGAATCGGCGGTCACGGCCCCGTGCCCCGGGAAGTGCTTACCGGTAGTTTTCATGCCCGCATCGTGCATTCCGTCGATAAAGCGCGTCGCCACAGCCAGCGCAATGCGCGGATCGTCGTGGTACGAACGCTCACCGATTGCGGCGCTGATATGCCCGACATCCAGTACGGGAGCGAAGCTGATATCGATATCCATGGCAATCATCTCACTCGCCATCAGCCAGCCGGCATCCTGCGCCAGCCTGCCGCCCTCTTCGGTACCCAGCAGCGCGGCAAAAGATTGAGCGGCAGGCAGGCGGGTGAACCCCTCGCGGAAACGCTGCACGCGTCCGCCCTCCTGGTCCACCGCCACCACCAGATGATTGCGCGATGCGGCGCGGATCTGGCGAACCAGTTCGCGCAGCTGCTCCGGATCGTGATAGTTGCGGGTAAACAGGATCAGACCACCAACCAGCGGGTGCGCAAGAATTTCGCGCTCTTCCGCATCCAGCTCAAACCCTTCAACATCCAACATGACTGGACCCACACGAACCTCTCTTATCCTTTAGTTTGTAACTGACGCCAGACGTTATCTGCCAGCGTAATAAATTGTTTATCTTTTGACTGCTGAAAGCGCATTTCAAACCAGCCCGCCATCAGCATAAGCACCCACGGTTGCCAGCGTCTGACCTGTTTTGTCAGCCTCGATGGATTCATCTGCGCGCTGCGGGCATAGGCCATAATAAGCTGCTCGCGCGAGCCATCATCAGGCATCCAGACCGCCGCCAGCTCCAGCGCGACGTCTCCATCGCCGGCGTATTCCCAGTCAATGAGCCTGACGCCCGTCAGCGTGTGCACGATATTCCCGGCGTGAACGTCCATGTGTAACGGAGAGAGGCGCAGTGGCCGTGGCTCCCCCGCTTTGCGCAGCCGCTTAAGCCGCGCCAGCCAGAAGGACGTTCGTCTGTCAGGGGACGCCTGCTGCCAGTACTTTTCCAGCAGCGGCAAAAGCGTTACCCGCCACCCCAGACAGGGCTGACGGTGCAGATGATACAGCATCGAGGCGAGCGTTGGGGTATCCGGTAGCGCGCTTTTGATCTCGCCCGCAAGGTACTCTACCGCCATCCAGCCCTGCTCATAAAAGACCGGCTTCGGCACGAGACAAGAAGGCAGGCGACTGAGCGCGCGAAACTGACGGCGGAAATGAGAGGCTGGCGCCAGGGGATCGTGATTCTGACGCAATACCAGACGATGCCCGCCCTGCTCTATAATGCAACTCGCGCCGCCAAGCCCGGAGTGGGCCTGCGGCGCGATAAGGCGATACTGTGGAAAATAGCGCGTCAGAATCTCTGCACGGGTGCAGTTATTGTTGCGTAACGGCACCTTTACCTGACCAGATAATTTCGCCTGTCTGAACCAGCATCAGCTGCATCTGCAGCGTCGGGGTATTGACATTACCGGTAGCGTTAGAATACAGCACATACTGTGCGCCAACGTTACGGGCAATACCAATCGCTTTGCTGCGCGAACCCAGGCTGTCCTGTGGCGATAAGCCCAGCTGCTGCTTGGCTACCGCCAGCTGCTGCGTGGAGACCAGCGTGAATTTACCGTTGTTCGCCAGCGCGTTACGCAAGGTTTCCGTTGCTTCACCGGCGTTTAGCGAACCGTTGGTACGGTTATTCACGCTGTCCACCAGCAGAACGCTTCCCGCCGTCACGCCTTGTGCCTGCAGCATTTTACCCACCATCGGCTGCATTGCGCCGTTCCAGTCAAAGTGGCGGACGCGCGGCGCAGGCTGGGACGTCTGGTCCGGATGTTCAATTGGACCCGGTTGCGCCGGGATCGTCGGTACGGACGGCACCGTTGGCACAGGCTGTGTTGGCTGGGCCGGCTGTTCCGTTCCCGGTTTAGCCTGATCCACAGGCGCGGGTTCTTCCGTGCGCGTCACGCACCCAGCAAGGAACAGTGCAAAAGCTGTCACGAGCGCATAGCGGCTCATATTTTTAATCAAGGTTCACCCCTTACAAATAAAGATAAAGTCTCACCTTATGCGCACCCAGATAGTTGGCGCTGCCATAGAGTGTGACCGACGATCTCGCCGGAATAGTCACGCTGCGCGGTGCCTCAAGCGGGTGCATTTCAAGACCTCTAACGTCATACCAGAAGAAGCGGTAATGCACCGTCACTGGCTCATGTCTTTCGTTATAGAGCGTAGAGGAGGCAGAAGGTTGGATTTCACTGATGGTCAGCGAAGGCTGCTCTGCCGTGATGCCTGCAGCAAGAACTGAGGACTCCATCACCAGCGTCTGTTCATCGCTAACCGGGATCGCAGGACGCGAGCTGCACCCTACCATCACCAGCGTTAATATCAGCGCTGCAATACGCCCACTTAACATATCAAAGACCTTTATGTGCCAGCATCGGACCCAGTGGACGTCCACCCAGAAGATGCATGTGGATATGATAAACTTCCTGACCGCCGTGGCGATTGCAGTTCATGATCAAACGATAGCCGTCTTCAGCAATACCTTCCTGCTCAGCAATTTTCGCGGCCACCGTAAGCATACGGCCTAACGCCACCTCATGCTCGGTTTTAACGTCGTTAACGGTAGGAATCAGAATATTTGGAATGATAAGGATGTGCGTCGGCGCCTGAGGTGAAATGTCCCGAAAGGCCGTTACCAGCTCATCCTGAAAGACAATATCCGACGGAATTTCGCGGCGGATAATTTTACTGAAAATCGTTTCTTCAGCCATGACCTTTTCCTTTTTTGTTTAATCTGGCGTGGTGCGTCCGCTACTCACACACATTGTCTGTTTTTCTGTGTGATACAACTCAAGAGTATGAGCGACTTTCTCCTGTCCTTTCAACCTTCTCCCTCGTTTTCTTTCCTGATTGCCCGCCGGCTGGCGGGAGAGTGACCGCTCTCACCGGTTTACGACCTGAAACTTCATTTCATTTTGGCCAGAAACATCTGTTTACAGCGCTAATCACAATGCGTATATTTCGCATTTGCATTTCCATGCGCATTTTTAACATAGAAAATGACCTCAGCCCGTGCTAGCGGGACTGAAGCACACCACTTTCACCATTCATTAAGGGTTTGATGATGTCTTTCATTAATCACACCAGGGATGGGCAACGTCAGCCTGCCGCAACACCTTCGTTGCTGGCCGCCTGCATTGCTATGGCATTGACGCCAGCCGTAAGTTTCGCCGCACCAAACGAGGAGACACTCGTTGTTGACGGCACGTCTCAGTCCGGCATTTCCAGCGAGGAGCAGGATTACAGCGTAAAATCCACCTCCATCGGCACAAAAATGCAGATGATCCAGCGCGATATCCCCCAGTCTGTCTCCATCGTGAGTGAACAACGCATGGAAGACCAGCAGCTTCAAACGCTGGGAGACGTGATGGATAACACCATGGGCATCAGCAAAAACACCGCGGATTCCGATCGCAGCAGCTACTACTCACGTGGTTTTGAGATCGATAACTACATGATCGACGGTATTCCCACCTACTTTGAATCACGGTGGAACCTGGGGGATGCCCTCTCGGATACTGCACTATTCGAGCGTGTTGAAGTGGTCCGCGGTGCAACCGGCCTGATGACGGGCACGGGCAACCCGTCGGCAGCGATCAATATGGTGCGTAAACATGCCACCAGCCGCGAATTCAAAGGCAATCTGTCCGCGGAATATGGTAGCTGGAACAAACAGCGCTACGTCATGGATCTGCAAAGCCCGCTTACGGACGACGGCAATTTGCGCGGCCGCATCGTGGCAGGCTATCAGGATAACGACTCCTGGCTTGATAACTACAATCAAAAGAAAACCTTCTTCTCGGGCATTATTGATGCAGACCTTGGCGAGACGACGTCATTTTCTGCGGGTTACGAATATCAACGTATCGACGTGAATAACCAGACGTGGGGCGGCCTGCCGCGCTGGAACACGGACGGTAGCGTACGGCATTACGATCGCGCCCACAGCACGGCGCCTGACTGGGCCTATAACGACAAAGAGTTCAACAAGGTGTTTGCCACCTTCAAGCAGCGCTTTGCCGATACCTGGCAGGCAACGCTGAATGCGACGCATACCGAAGCCAAATTCGACAGTAAAGCCATGTACCTGGACGCGTACGTGGACAAAGCTACCGGCACGCTGGTAGGGCCTTATTCGAACTATGGCCCGGATTACGGCTACATTGGCGGCACGGGCTGGAACAGCGGTAAACGTAAGGTTGATGCGGTCGATCTCTTTGCAGACGGCGGTTACGAGCTGTTTGGTCGTCAGCATACGGTGATGTTCGGCGGGAGCTTTAGTCGTCAGACTAACCGCTACACTAACGCCTGGGCAAACGTCTATCCGGAGGAGTTCGGTAATTTCTACGACTATGACGGCAATTTCCCGGAAACCAACTGGGGATCGCAGTCGTTGGCCCAGGACGACAAAACGAATATGAAATCGCTGTACGCGGCGACGCGCATTTCGTTGGGCGACCCGCTGCATTTGATCCTCGGTGCGCGCTATACAAACTGGAGCGTCGATACGATGACCTACGGTATGGAGAAAAACCATACCACGCCGTATGCCGGACTGGTCTACGACATTGATGATAACTGGTCGGCTTATGCCAGCTATACCTCTATCTTCCAGCCTCAAAATTATCGTGACAGCTCGGGGAGATATCTCGACCCGATTACCGGCAATAACTATGAAGTGGGCCTGAAGTCAGACTGGATGAATAGCCGCCTCACCACGACCCTGTCGATTTTCCGTATCGAGCAGGATAACGTCGCGCAAAGCACCGGCCGCGTCATTCAGGGCTCAACCGATACTGCGTATGAAGGCGTAGACGGCACCGTGAGTAAAGGCGTTGAGTTCGAAATTAACGGCGCGCTGACGGATAACTGGCAGATGACCTTCGGCGCCACGCGCTACCTTGCTGACGACAGTGAAGGTAAAGACGTTAACCCTTACCTGCCGCGCACCACGGTTAAACTGTTCACCAGCTACCGTCTCCCGGCGATGCCTGCGCTGACCGTAGGCGGCGGTGTTAACTGGCAAAACCGTGTTTACAGCGACGTTGCCACGCCTTACGGCACGTGGCGCGCTGAGCAAGGCAGCTATGCGCTGGTTGACCTGTTTACGCGTTACCAGGTAACGAAGAATTTCTCCGTACAAGGAAATCTGAATAACCTGTTTGATAAGACTTACGACACAAACGTTCAGGGTTCACTGGTTTACGGCGAACCGCGCAACGTGAGCGTGACCGCAAGCTATCAGTTCTGATCGCACAGACGTCTTAAAAGGGAGCCAAATGGCTCCCTTTTCTGTGCGCGCTTCTCACCGGATGACGCTGCGCTTAGCCGGCCGCACAATTAAAAAAGGCAGCCATTCGGCTGCCTCAGTCTCCCCAATTCACAACTTAGCTGTTGCGGATGTACTCATCCATTTCTGTTTTCAGGTTATCGGATTTCGTCCCGAAGATGGCCTGAACGCCAGAACCTGCAACAACAACACCTGCTGCGCCCAATTTCTTCAGGCCAGGCTGGTCAACTTTTGCGACGTCAGCAACGCTCACACGCAGACGAGTGATACACGCGTCCAGGTTAGTGATGTTTTCTTTACCGCCGAACGCTGCGATCAGAGCCGGAGCCATTTCGCTGGTTGCAGCTGATTTGCTGTCTTCTGACGCATCTTCACGACCTGGAGTTTTCAGGTCCAGTGCTTTAATCAGCACGCGGAAGACGGTGTAGTAAACAACGGCGTAGCACGCGCCCACGATTGGGAACAGCCACAGTTTGCTGCTGTTACCGGACAGAACGATGAAGTCGATCAGACCGTGAGAGAACGATGTACCGTCACGCATACCCAGCAGGATACAGATTGGGAACGCCAGGCCAGCCAGCACCGCGTGAATGATGTACAGGATCGGCGCAACGAACATGAAGGAGAACTCGATCGGTTCGGTGATACCGGTCAGGAACGAGGTCAGCGCTGCGGAGATCATGATACCGCCCACTTTTGCACGGTTCTCTGGTTTAGCAGAGTGCCAGATTGCAATCGCAGCGGCCGGCAGACCGTACATTTTGAACAGGAAGCCGCCAGACAGTTTGCCTGCAGTTGGGTCGCCCGCCATGTAACGTGGGATATCGCCGTGGAACACCTGACCTGCTGCGTTGGTGTATTCACCAATCTGCATCTGGAATGGAACGTTCCAGATGTGGTGCAGACCAAACGGTACCAGGCAACGCTCGATGAAGCCGTAGATACCGAACGCTACAACCGGGTTCTGGTAAGCCGCCCACTGAGAGAAGGTCTGGATTGCAGTTCCGATTGGTGGCCAGATGAAGGACAGGATCACGCCAGTGAAAATCGCCGCCAGACCAGAGATGATCGGAACAAAACGCTTGCCCGCGAAGAAGCCCAGATACTCAGGCAGCTTGATGCGATAGAAGCGGTTGAACATATACGCTGCAATCGCACCGGAGATGATACCGCCGAGAACACCGGTATCAGCCAGGTGTTTCGCCGCGATCTCTTCAGCAGGTAAATGCAGAACCAGAGGCGCAACCACAGCCATGGTTTTCACCATGATGCCGTAGGCAACAACCGCCGCCAGCGCAGATACGCCGTCGTTGTTGGTGAAGCCCAGCGCAACACCGATCGCGAAGATCAGCGGCATGTTAGCAAAAACAGAACCGCCTGCTTCTGCCATCACGTGGGAAACTACGGCTGGCAGCCAGCTGAAGTTAGCAGAACCGACACCCAGCAGGATACCTGCGATAGGCAGTACGGATACTGGCAGCATCAGCGATTTACCGACCTTTTGCAGGTTAGCAAATGCATTCTTAAACATAATTGAGAGTGCTCCTGAGTATTTGTGCTTTTTTTTACGTTTTTCACGCATTGGCCCGGGGGGAGTACCGTGCCGTGGACAGGACATCTAAGCGCCCTTTATTTATTACACAGAGTAAAATAAATCCCTCTGAGTTTGTTTGACGGCTATCACGTTTCAGCTTAAGACGGCCGAAAAACTTTCAGATATTTACAAAAAGCATTTCTGGATGTGTCTAAAAACACCATCACCGCCCCAAATGAGGCGGTGAACTTTACTCGCTTTGCTTATTAATTACGAGCCTAAAAAAAACAGATGTATCAGACAGATTGCAGGCGGGCGGGGTCGATGTGGAACAAGTTTGCGAAGTTTTCGGTCGTGGTGCGGGCCAGCTCATCGATGCTTACGCCCTTCAGAACGGCCATATACTCAGCCACATCTCTCGTCATGGCTGGCTGGTTCTCTTTACCGCGATGCGGTACCGGTGCCAGATACGGCGAGTCTGTTTCCACCAGAATACGATCGAGCGGGACATAACGCGCAGCATCACGCAGTTGTTCCGCGTTACGGAACGTCACGATCCCCGAAAACGAGATATAAAAGCCTAAATCAAGCAGCTTACCCGCCGTTTCTCTGTCTTCTGTGAAACAGTGTAGTACGCCCCCGCAATCCGTCACCTTTTCTTCCTGAAGGATCGCCAGCGTATCGGCGCGGGCATCACGGGTGTGCACGATAACCGGCTTGTTCAGCTCGCGGCCAATGCGGATATGGTTGCGGAAGGACTCCTGCTGGCGCGGCTTCGTTTCCGGCGTGTAAAAATAATCCAGCCCGGTTTCCCCCATCGCCACCACGCCCTCTTCCGCCGCCAGACGACGTAACGCTTCTACGTCGTACGCTTCGTCCTGATTCAGAGGATGCACGCCGCAGGAGAAGACGACGTTTTCGCGAACGCCCACCAGCTCACGCATGGCGCGATAGCCCGGCAGCGTGGTCGCCACGGCCAGGCAAAATTTCACGTCACGAGCGGCGGCCTTCGCCAGCACGTCGTCGACGTCTTTATGCAGAGATTGGTAATCCAGGCCATCGAGATGGCAGTGTGAGTCGACTAAAAACATAATGTCTCTCTCAGAGATGGGAAACAGGCGGTATCACGCCGGGTTGCAGGTAATGTTCGATACGCAGCAGCTGGTCGGTCAGTAAAAGCTCGCGATTAAGACCGGTCACCGTTAAAAGCTGTTCGCGACTCTGGCAAACGTCATGAAGGATAGCGCGCAGAGAGGTGCCAGACAGGCGGTTCGCCAGCGTATTCACCAGCGGCCAGACGTCAGGGTTGCTCAGGAGCGTAGCTCCCTGTTGGGTCTTGAGCGAATCCAGCAGCAAGGCGGCCAGCCAGTGCAGGCGCTCGGCCGCGCGATCGCTATTGAGCGCAGGCAGCACGCTCAGCCAGTCGCCGCTGTCGACAGCGGATTCGACAGCACGGCAGAGCGCTTCGCGCTGAGACCAGACGTCTTTCTGCAGCAGGGCCAGCGCCGCCGCCGGAGCACCGCTGCTCAGGCGCAGGGCAGCTAATGCCGCATCCTGTGACACCGTCACTTCACGCTCAAGCCAGGTCAACGCCCAGGATTCCTGAGGTACCGCGAGGTGGTGAAGGCGACAGCGGCTGCGCAGCGTGGCGAGTAATCTTCCAGGCTCCCGGCATGACAGGAAAAACCAGGTTTTTTCCGGCGGTTCTTCCAGCGTTTTGAGCAGCGCATTGGCGGCTGCTTCAGTCAGGAGCGCAGCATCGTTCAGCCAGACCACCTTTGCGCCGCCCAGACGCGCGTGCTCGTACAGCTTCTCGCTGACCTCACGCACCGCATCAATACCGAGCGTGCTTTTGCCTTTTTCAAGCTCCAGCGTGTAGTAGTCCGGATGCGTGCCCGCCTGCATCAGCTGGCAGCCGCGGCATTTACCGCAGCTTTTATGCCCTTCTGGCTGCTGGCACATCAGAAAACGGGTGATGGCGTAAATTAACGCATCATCGCCCATTCCCGGCAATGCCTGAATCAGTAACGCATGATGCCCCCGACCAGCCTGATAGCTGTTAATCAGCTGTTCAAAATGGGGGCGCAACCATGGATACCATTTCATGCCTTTTGCTCCTGAACCCACTGCGTCACGGTATGCTGGATGTCGCGCGTTACGTCGTCTAAAGACTGCGTTGCATCAATGGTGCGAATAGAGCTGTCCTTCCCGGCCAGTTCCAGATAGCGTGCGCGGGTGCGGTTAAAGAAGTCGAATGACTCTTGCTCTATACGGTCCAGCTCGCCGCGCGCGCGGGCGCGTTTAAGGCCCACTTCCGGCGTCACGTCCAGATAGAGCGTCAGGTCGGGACGGAAATCACCAAGAACAGCATCGCGCAGCGTCGCCAGCATGACCCGATCAATACTACGACCGCCGCCCTGATAGGCCTGCGTCGACAAATCGTGACGATCGCCAATGACCCATTTACCTTCCGCCAGCGCCGGTTTGATAACCGTCTCTACAAGCTGAACGCGCGCCGCGTAGAACATCAGCACTTCGGCTTTGTCAGCGATAACTTCGTCGCCAACGGATTTGATATCCAGTACCAGGCTGCGCAGTTTTTCAGCCAGTTGCGTACCGCCCGGCTCGCGGGTGAAGACCATCTCCGCCACGCCAAGCGCTTTGAGCGTATCTACCACCACGTTGCGGGCGGTGGTTTTACCCGCCCCTTCAAGTCCCTCAATGACAATGTATTTACTGCGCATTTTTTTCCTTAAGTGCCTTCAGATAGTCCTGAACAGAGCGATTATGGCTGGCAAGGTTGGTATTAAAGGTATGCCCCCCTTTTCCGTCAGCCACAAAATAGAGATACGGTGTTTTAGCCGGGTGCGCGGCGGCTCGCAGAGAGGCTTCGCCCGGTGTTGCTATCGGGCCCGGCGGCAGGCCGCTAATCACGTAGGTATTATACGCCGTTGGCGTCTCCAGGTCTTTTCTGGATATCTTACCGGTATAGCTTTCACCCATCCCGTAGATGACGGTTGGGTCGGTCTGCAAACGCATGCCGATGCGCAGGCGGTTGATGAACACCGAAGCGACCCGGTCGCGCTCTGCCGCAACGGCCGTCTCTTTTTCAATGATGGAGGCCATCGTCACGAACTGGTTTTGATCTTTATAAGGCAGGCCATCAACGCGCCCCTCCCACGCCGATTCCACCGCTGCGACCATCTTTTTATGCGCGCGCTTCAGGATAGCCACGTCCGTTGTGCCGGCGGTGTACATCCAGGTATCGGGCCAGAACCAGCCTTCCACCCATTCGGGATGTTCAAATTTCAACGCCTCGGCGACCGCCTGATAGCTATCGTCTTTCAGCGTATGCTTGATGTACGGCGCGTCTCTCAGCTGTTTGAGATAATCGCTCAGGCGCATCCCTTCCACAAAGCGCAGGGGGAACTGCGCTTCTTTGCCGCTTTCCAGCAGCTGAAGCATCTCTCTGACGGTCATGTCAGGGGTAAAACGATAGGTGCCGGCCTTGAAGTGCGCCAGCTCGGGCTCAACGCGCAGCAGCCACTGGAACACGCGCGGGCGGTTTATAATCTTATCTCCGTAAAGCTGTTCGCCCAGGGCCTGACGCCCGGTGCCGGCTTTAAGGGTAAAAATGGTCTCTTCCTTAATCAGGATCTTACTGTCCGCCAGCTGACGAACTTTCCACACTCCCGCTCCGCCGGCAATACCCAGCACAACTATAAGGAGGAGAACAACGCGCAACATTTTCTTCATGACGACCTGGTTTGCTCACATATCGGGGCTAAAAACTGGAACAGTTCACGTGACGACCAACGCTGTTGGCCATACGCGCGTACGGGTAAAACAGGCATCAACGCGTTACAAATAACCACCTCATCGGCTGTTAACAGCGCGTCTTCCCTTTCGCTAACTTCGACAACGCGAAAGCCCGAGCGTGCCAGCTGCTGTAAACAAAACTGTCGCATGATGCCCTTCACCCCAGCCTGCTCCAGTGAAGGCGTGAATACATCACGACCCTTCCGCCAGAGTAAATTAGCCGCACAGCATTCCGTAATGAACCCTTCGCTGTCAAGAACCAGCGCCTCATCGGCGTCCGTCTGCTCAAGATGAGTACGAATAAGCACCTGCTCCAGACGATTGAGATGTTTGATTCCGGCAAGCACAGGGTTACGTCCCAGCCGTACAGGGCTAAGGGACAAGGCAACACCCTCTGTACGCCAGCGTGCGTAATGGGCTGGATAGGCTGATACGGACAGTATCCGCGTGGGGTGTTCACAGTCAGCCCCGCTGTACCCTCTGCCGCCGCTGCCGCGGCTGATGATGACTTTGAGTACCCCGACGCGCTTTTCTGCTGCCATCAGGCGCATTTCGTGGCGCAACGTTTCCCACTGCGTAAAGGGGATGAGCAACGTTTCGCAGGCGGTCTGAAGGCGAAGGATATGTGCGTCGAGCAGGCATACTGCGCCGTCGAGGATCCGTGCTGTCGTGAAGCAGCCATCACCAAACTGCGTCGCCCTGTCGCTTGCAGGCAAAGAGTCCTGCTCAAGGCCATTGATTAAAAACATGGAGGCTCCTTATGCATGGGCGATCAGTCTGGCAGGATGTTTCGCGGCAGACAAGAAGACCAGGCTTAATAAAAAAGGCCCGACAAGCGGACCTTTTTTATTAGCGAGCGGACGAACAGACTCAGACCTTTTTGAAGATCAGCGAACCGTTAGTGCCGCCGAAGCCGAAGGAGTTACACAGGGTGTACTCCATACCGCTCACCTGGCGCGCTTCGTGAGGAACGAAGTCCAGATCGCAACCTTCATCCGGGTTATCCAGGTTGATGGTTGGGGGAACAGCCTGATCGCGCAGCGCAAGGATAGAGTAGATTGACTCTACTGCACCCGCAGCACCCAACAGGTGGCCGGTCATGGATTTCGTGGAACTCACCATCACGCGGCGGGCAGAGTCACCGAAGATAGACTTAACCGCCTGAGTTTCTGCTTTATCGCCTGCTGGTGTAGACGTACCGTGGGCGTTGACGTAACCAATCTGTGCTGGGGTAATACCCGCATCACGAATCGCGTTTTCCATTGCCAGCGCAGCACCTGCGCCGTTTTCTGGCGGTGACGTCATGTGGTAAGCATCGCTGCTCATACCGAAACCAACGATTTCAGCATAAATTTTAGCGCCACGTTTTTTCGCATGTTCGTACTCTTCCAGTACGATCATGCCTGCACCGTCTCCCAGCACGAAACCATCACGGTCTTTATCCCACGGACGGCTTGCCGCCTGAGGATTATCGTTACGGGTTGAGAGCGCACGCGCTGCACCAAAGCCACCAACACCCAGTGGGGTACTGGCTTTTTCAGCACCGCCCGCAACCATAGCATCTGCATCGCCGTACGCAATGATACGCGCGGCCTGGCCGATGTTATGTACGCCAGACGTACATGCGGTAGCGATAGAAATGCTTGGACCACGCAGGCCAAACATGATGGTCAGGTGACCCGCCACCATGTTAACAATCGTGGACGGAACGAAGAACGGGCTGATTTTACGCGGGCCGCCATTCACCAAAGATGTATGGTTTTCCTCGATCAGGCCAAGACCGCCAATCCCGGAGCCGATAGCGGCGCCGATACGGGTAGCGTTCTCTTCCGTAATGACAAGGCCAGAATCCTGCATGGCCTGTACGCCAGCGACAATTCCATATTGAATGAAGGCATCCATCTTGCGCTGTTCTTTGCGCGAGATGATCTCTTCACAGTTAAAATCCTTTACTAAGCCAGCAAATTTCGTTGCATAGGCGCTAGTATCGAAATGGTCGATTAGGCTGATGCCGCTCTGACCGGCAAGGAGAGCTTTCCAGGTGGACTCTACGGTATTGCCGACAGGAGACAACATGCCAAGTCCGGTCACAACTACACGACGCTTAGACACGTTTGTCCTCCAGGGAGGGATAAAAAAAGAGATTCGTGGGACTAAAAAAGATAAAACTCAGGCGGTCGAATGACCGCCTGGAGATGTTCACTTACGCCTGGTGACCGTTGATGTAATCAATGGCAGCCTGAACGGTGGTGATTTTCTCAGCTTCTTCGTCCGGAATCTCAGTATCAAACTCTTCTTCCAGAGCCATTACCAGCTCAACGGTGTCAAGAGAATCTGCGCCCAGGTCTTCAACGAAGGAAGCGGAGTTCACAACTTCTTCCTGCTTAACGCCCAGCTGCTCGCCGATAATTTTCTTAACGCGTTCTTCGATAGTGCTCATACTCTTAAATTTCCTATCAAAACTCGCTTTCGCGATGGTTTTCGTAGTGTATAAAATGTTGAAAAATTTGCAACTAAATCCCGGCAGGTCTTACCACGATTTTACGTTATTTTGAGGCCATTCGCCCTAATAACGCAAATATTTTCGATCGTGGTTAAACCATATACATCCCGCCGTTGACGTGGAGAGTCTCACCAGTGATGTAACTCGCTTCGTCAGAGGCTAAAAATGCAACCGCACTGGCGATTTCTTTAGGGTCGCCAAGACGCCCCGCAGGAACTGCTGCCAGTGTACCCGCACGCTGATCATCGGTCAGCGCACGCGTCATGTCCGTTTCAATAAAGCCCGGAGCAACAACGTTTACAGTAATACCGCGGGACGCAACTTCACGTGCCAGCGACTTACTGAAGCCAATCAGACCTGCTTTCGCCGCAGCGTAGTTAGCCTGACCAGCATTTCCCATGGTACCAACCACAGAACCAACAGTGATAATACGACCATGACGCTTTTTCATCATAGCGCGCATTACCGCTTTTGACAGACGGAATACAGATGACAGGTTGGTTTCGATAATATCGTTCCACTCATCATCTTTCATTCGCATCAACAGGTTGTCGCGAGTGATCCCGGCATTATTTACCAGAATATCCACTTCGCCAAACTCTGCGCGAATATTTTCCAGAACAGATTCGATAGATGCAGGCTCGGTCACATTCAGTACCAGACCTTTACCGTTCGCACCCAGATAGTCGCTGATGGCTTTAGCGCCATTCTCGCTGGTTGCTGTACCAATCACTTTCGCGCCGCGCGCAACCAGTGTTTCAGCAATTGCACGGCCAATACCACGGCTTGCGCCGGTGACCAGTGCGATTTTTCCTTCAAAACTCATGGTATTCCTCTTTTATTGCGAGAGTGCCGCTGACAGGGCTTCCGGCTCGTTAATCGCCGAGGCAGTCAGGGTGTCAACAATACGTTTTGTCAGACCGGTGAGGACCTTACCAGGACCGACTTCATACAGATGCTCAACGCCCTGTGACGCCATAAACTCAACGGTTTTGGTCCACTGTACCGGGCTGTAAAGCTGGCAAACCAGTGCGTTACGGATAGCCTCCGGCGCGGTTTCGCATTTCACATCGACGTTGTTCACAACGGAAATCGTCGGTGCGTTAAAGGTAATTTTTTCCAGCTCAACGGCCAGTTTGTCGGCTGCAGGCTTCATCAGCGCACAGTGAGACGGCACGCTCACAGGCAGCGGCAGCGCGCGTTTCGCGCCCGCAGCTTTACAGGCGGCACCCGCACGTTCAACCGCTTCTTTATGACCGGCGATAACAACCTGGCCCGGCGAGTTGAAGTTTACCGGTGAAACCACCTGCCCTTCAGCAGATTCTTCACACGCTTTCGCAATGGAGGCATCATCCAGACCGATAATGGCAGACATGCCACCCGTACCTTCAGGCACCGCTTCCTGCATGAATTTACCGCGCAGTTCCACTAAACGAACGGCGTCAGCAAAGGCAATCACGCCTGCACAGACCAGTGCAGAGTATTCGCCGAGGCTGTGACCCGCGAGCAGCGCAGGTGCTTTACCGCCCTGCTGCTGCCATACACGCCACAGCGCAACGGACGCGGTCAGCAGCGCGGGCTGAGTCTGCCAGGTTTTGTTCAGCTCTTCAGCAGGACCCTGCTGCGTCAGCGCCCACAGATCATAACCCAGCGCATCAGAAGCTTCACGGAAAGTCTCTTCAATTATCGGATAGTTTGCTGCCATTTCAGACAACATCCCAACGGTTTGAGAGCCCTGTCCCGGGAACACAAAAGCAAATTGCGTCATCTTTTCATCCTTATCCTAGAAACGAACCAGCGCGGAACCCCAGGTGAAACCGCCACCGAAGGCTTCAAGCAAGACCAGCTGGCCCCGTTTGATTCGTCCATCGCGTACCGCTTCATCAAATGCGCACGGTACCGATGCCGCAGAGGTGTTGCCATGGCGATCCAGCGTCACCACAACGTTATCCATCGACATGCCCAGCTTTTTGGCCGTCGCGCTGATAATGCGCAGGTTTGCCTGATGCGGCACCAGCCAGTCGAGCGCGGAGCGTTCGAGATTATTCGCTTCCAGCGTCTCATCGACAATATGCGCGAGTTCCGTTACCGCCACCTTGAACACCTCATTACCTGCCATTGTCAGGTAGATAGAGCTGTCCGGATTAACTCGGTCGGCGTTAGGCAGCGTTAACAGCTCGCCGTAACGGCCATCGGCATGCAGATGCGTCGAGATGATGCCCGGCTCTTCGGACTGCCCCAGCAGCACCGCGCCCGCACCATCGCCAAAAATAATGATCGTGCCGCGATCGGTTGGATCGCAGGTACGCGCCAGCACGTCAGCACCGATCACCAGCGCATATTTGACGGAGCCAGATTTAACATACTGATCGGCAATACTCAGCGCATAGGTGAAGCCTGCGCACGCTGCGGCGACGTCAAACGCAGGGCAGCCTTTAATACCGAGCATGTTCTGCACCTGGCACGCTGCGCTTGGGAAGGCATGCGTGGCAGAGGTCGTGGCAACCACGATCAAACCAATTTCTTCTTTATCGATGCCAGCCATCTCAAGCGCACGCTGAGCAGCTTCGTAACCCATGGTGGATACGGTTTCGTCTGGGGCGGCGATACGACGTTCACGGATACCTGTGCGCGTGACAATCCACTCGTCAGACGTATCTACCATTTTTTCAAGATCGGCGTTGGTACGCACTTGTTTTGGCAGGTAGCTGCCGGTACCTAAAATCTTCGTATACATGTACGCTCAGTCACTTTTAGCTAATACAGATTCCAGGCGAGCGGCAATCCGCTGAGGGACTTGTCGCTGCACCGCCTGCACTGCCTGTTCAATCGCGACGGAAAAGGCTCGCTGATTGGCGGCACCATGACTCTTAATCACGATGCCGCGCAATCCTAACAGACAGGCGCCATTATACTGGTCGGGGTTGAGGTGACTGAATCGCCGCGTCAGGCTTTTTTGTAACCAACGCTTTAATAAAATGAGCCACCAGGACCTTTTTTTACCCTCCCCCTGCGATTTCAGCAGAGAAAGGAACATTCTCACCACCCCTTCCATGGTCTTCAGCGTAACGTTACCGGTGAAGCCATCACAGACCAGAACGTCCGTTTTGCCCGTCAGCAACTCGTTGGCTTCGAGATAACCAATATAGTTGATGGAAGGCACCTGTTTGAGTATTTCCGCAGCGTCGCGGATACTGTCCAGGCCTTTCGTCTCTTCTTCACCAATATTCAGTAACGCAACGCGGGGATTAGGGATCCCCACTACATCTTCTGCCAGCACCGAACCCATCACGGCAAACTGAGCCAGCATTGTACTATCACAATCCACGTTGGCGCCGAGATCCAGCACCACCGTTTTGCCCTTTTGCTGATGCGGTAATACCGTCACCAGCGCCGGACGCTCAATGCCCTCAATAGGCTTGAGCAATAATTTCGACAGCCCCATCAGCGCACCGGTATTTCCCGCACTGACGCAGGCCTGCGCGCGTCCTTCTTTTACCAACTCCAGCGCCATTCGCATAGAGCTACCACGGCTATTGCGTATAGCCTGCGATGGCCGGGCATCACTGGCAATAACTGACTGCGCAGGAATAATCTGCAGACGTGAACGTTGTTCGAAGTCAGCTTTTGCAAGTAATGGCGTGATTGTGTCGGGATTGCCGACTAAAAGAAGTGTGAGTTGCGAATTAGAATTCAGTGCCTGCAATGCTGCAGGCACTGTCACGGATGGGCCAAAATCTCCCCCCATGACATCTAACGCCAGGGTTAGACGTGTCAAGGTGTCGTCACTGCCTGGTTTGGTGTTTCCCCAGTTGCCTGGGGAAAGCCTCACTAAGCTTCATCACGCTTGCGCGTGATTACTTAGTGATTACCTTGCGGCCGCGGTAAAAACCGTCAGCAGTGATGTGGTGACGCAGGTGTTTCTCACCAGAAGTCTTGTCTACAGACAGGCTGGTAACTGCAGTCAGCGCGTCATGGGAACGACGCATGCCACGTTTGGAACGGGTTGGTTTATTCTGTTGTACGGCCATGGACCTTACTCCTCAATTACTTACGCTTTAAGCTGGCTAATACGGCAAATGGGTTTGGTTTTTGCGCTTCATCAGGCAGTTCCCCAAAGACCATGTCCGCCTCGGACACTTCACAGTGTTCAGAATCATGCACCGGAACGACTGGCAGGGAGAGGATCACTTCATCTTCAACCACGGCCAGAAGATCGATTTCACCGAATTCGTTAACCTCAATCGGCTCATACGCTTCCGGGAGTGCTTCAGCCTGTTCGTCAGAACGAACGGGACTAAAACAATACGTTGTGTGAACATGCTGCACAAACGGTTTCCCGCAACGCTGACACGCGAGCGTTACCGTCACCTTTGCATCACCGGTTAAAACGGCGAGGCGCTGGTTGTCGATAGCGAACGACATGGAGCATTCTACATCACTGTCCACACTGACTACAGATGCGGCAATACGCTCAGCCTGATCGGAAGAATAGATTCCTTCATAATCGAGGCGTTTTTGAGCCGTACGTACCGGATCAAGAGTCAGGGGTAATTTTACCTTTTGCATAGGGCGCGCATATTAACTTTGTAACGTCATAGAGTCAAAGAAAAAGGCAACCAGAGCTGCCTTTTGCCAATTATTCGCACACATTGCGGCCTGTAGTTTAAAATGGCTGGCATCGATACGCTATATCTGGTGATAAAAATATGCCAAATCTCGTTCTCGCCTCCACCTCACCCTACCGCCGAATGCTGCTGGAAAAGCTCGGGATCCCGTTTGAATGCGCAGCGCCAGAGGTTGACGAAACGCCACAGCAGGGCGAATCGCCGCGTCATCTGGTGACACGGCTCGCACAGCAGAAAGCGCAATCGCTAGCCGCACGTTATCCCGCACATTTGATTATAGGCTCCGATCAGGTTTGCGTACTGGACGGAGAGATCGCCGGCAAGCCGCATACGGAAGAGAACGCCTGCCAGCAGCTTCTGCGCGCGCGTGGCACCATCGTCACCTTTTATACGGGCCTGGCGCTCTATAACTCCGCCTCAGGCCATCTGCAAACGGAATGCGAGCCATTCGACGTCCACTTCCGCCATCTCAGCGAGCAAGAGATTGTGGATTATGTCCGCCGCGAACGTCCGCTCAACTGTGCAGGAAGTTTTAAAAGTGAAGGATTGGGGATTGCGCTGTTCGACAAGCTGGACGGTCGCGATCCCAACACGCTGGTAGGGTTACCGCTGATTGCCTTGTGTCAGATGTTAAGGCGAGAAGAGTGTAATCCGCTGACGATGTGATCCCTGCGGCCTGATGCCCTCACCCCGGCCCTCTCCCCGGCCCTCTCCCACAAGGAAAGGGGGCAAACATAAAAAACGGCAATATGCATTGCCGTTTTACATTTACCTTAGCCGCGCAGAACCTTAAGACAGCGTTTCAGCTGTTCATCCAGCGGCGCTTCAATGCGGATGATTTCGCCCGTATTTGGATGGGTAAACTTCAGCGCGGCCGCATGCAGGAAGAGACGCGACAGCCCCGTTCCCGCCAGCTGCTTATCAAACTCGCGATCGCCGTAGCGGTCATCAAACGCAATTGGGTGCCCGGCATACTGGGTATGCACGCGGATCTGGTGAGTACGCCCGGTCACAGGGCTACAGCGCACCAGCGTGGCGAATTCATAGCGCTCTTCTACTTTAAAGCGCGTCTCGGACGGTTTCCCTTCCTGGTTCACCCGCACGATGCGCTCGCCACTTTGCAAAATATTTTTCAGCAAGGGGGCCTGCACCACTTTTACGTGGGACTGCCACTGACCGCGAACCAGGGCCAGATAATCTTTCTGCATCCCTTTTTCGCGCAGCTGCTCGTGCAAAGAACGCAGAGCAGAACGCTTTTTCGCCACCAGCAGCACGCCGGACGTGTCGCGGTCAAGGCGATGCACCAGCTCCAGGAAGCGTGCTTCCGGGCGCAACGCGCGCAGCCCTTCAATTACCCCAAAGCTCAGGCCGCTGCCGCCATGTACCGCCGTGCCTGACGGTTTGTTCAGCACGAGAATATGGTCGTCCTCATAAAGGATGACATCATTCAGCGCAGCCACCTTTTGCAGCTTAGGTGAAACCACTTCTTCCTCGCGTTCGGCAACACGCACCGGCGGGATACGCACTTCATCACCGGCTTCGAGCTTGTACTCAGGCTTCACGCGTTTTTTATTCACCCGCACCTCGCCCTTGCGCAGGATGCGATAAATCATACTTTTTGGTACACCTTTCAGCTGGGTGCGCAAAAAGTTATCGATACGTTGCCCCGCGTAGTCATCCGCGATAGCAACCATTTTTACGGCTGGAGTCTCTGTTTTCATGGTTGGCGATTCTAAATATCGTCAGGCATTAGCGCCACTCATTTTTCTATGCTTATATTTACTTTTATCCGGATGACTCCGCTTTCGCGCAATCGATTTGGTGGTTATTAAACCAATTGCCACGTTGAAGTGAAGAAACTGTGAGTAACCGGGTGATAATTGGTAAAAGTCATCTTGCTATAACCCGGCCAGCAGTGGAATAATGAGGTTGTATTCCGCGTTAAATCCGGGTTTTGTAAGGATGTCGACGGAATGACCAATTTTGTCTGACCGATCATCCACGCAGCAATGGCGTAAGACGTATTGATCTTTCAGGCAGTTAGCGGGCTGCGGGTTGCAGTACTTCCCGGTATAAGGATTGTTTTCTGGAGAGTTTTCCCAGGCAATTCCCCTGATAATTGCGCTGTGTTTCCGTATGAAATACAGGCAACCGACACTCTGCGCCTCTTAACCGAGCGACAACCGTGAGGTTGGCGACGTGAATAGACACGAGGCCATCGGTTCATACCCCGGAAAGCGTCACCTTGCCCGCAGCTTTGTCGTCAATGTAAGAATAACGAGTAAGTTACGATGAAAAGAATGTTAATCAACGCAACTCAGCAAGAAGAGTTGCGTGTCGCCCTTGTGGATGGGCAGCGCCTGTACGATCTGGATATCGAAAGTCCTGGACACGAACAGAAAAAAGCGAACATTTACAAAGGTAAAATCACCCGCATTGAACCAAGCCTTGAGGCTGCATTTGTCGATTACGGTGCTGAGCGTCATGGTTTCCTTCCTCTTAAAGAAATTGCCCGCGAATATTTCCCTGCAAACTACAACGCTCATGGCCGTCCGAACATCAAAGATGTTCTGCGTGAAGGTCAGGAAGTTATTGTTCAGATTGATAAAGAAGAGCGTGGCAACAAAGGTGCCGCCCTCACTACCTTTATTAGCCTGGCGGGGAGCTATCTGGTTCTGATGCCTAACAACCCGCGTGCGGGGGGGATCTCTCGCCGTATCGAAGGTGATGACCGTACCGAGCTGAAAGAAGCGCTGGCAAGCCTTGAGCTGCCGGACGGCATGGGGCTTATCGTTCGTACCGCAGGCGTGGGCAAATCTGCCGAAGCGCTGCAGTGGGACTTAAGCTTCCGTCTGAAGCACTGGGAAGCCATCCAGAAAGCCGCAGAAAGCCGCCCTGCTCCGTTCCTGATCCACCAGGAAAGTAACGTTATCGTACGTGCCTTCCGCGACTATCTGCGTCAGGACATCGGCGAAATTCTGATTGATAACCCGAAAGTGCTTGAGCTGGCCCGCCAGCACATCGCTGCGCTGGGTCGTCCGGATTTCACCAGCAAAATTAAACTGTACACCGGTGAAATCCCGCTGTTCAGCCACTACCAGATTGAATCCCAGATTGAATCCGCCTTCCAGCGCGAAGTGCGTCTGCCGTCCGGCGGTTCTATCGTTATCGATACAACCGAAGCGCTGACCGCTATCGACATCAACTCCGCGCGTGCAACGCGTGGTGGCGATATCGAAGAGACGGCCTTCAACACTAACCTCGAAGCCGCTGATGAAATCGCCCGCCAGCTCCGCCTGCGCGACCTGGGTGGTCTGATCGTTATCGACTTCATCGACATGACGCCAGTTCGCCACCAGCGTGCGGTTGAAAACCGTCTGCGCGAAGCGGTGCGCCAGGACCGTGCACGTATCCAGATCAGCCATATTTCTCGCTTTGGCCTGCTGGAGATGTCACGTCAGCGTCTTAGCCCGTCTCTCGGCGAGTCCAGCCATCACGTCTGTCCGCGCTGCTCCGGCACCGGTACCGTCCGTGATAACGAATCACTGTCTCTGTCTATTCTGCGTCTGATTGAAGAAGAAGCGCTGAAAGAGAACACCAAAGAGGTTCACGCCATTGTTCCGGTGCCGGTGGCCTCTTACCTGCTGAACGAAAAACGTGAAGCGGTAAGTGCGATTGAAGCGCGCCAGGGCGGCGTTCGCTGCATCATCGTTCCAAACGATCAGATGCAAACCCCGCATTACCATGTGCTGCGCGTGCGCAAAGGTGAAGAGACCTCTACGCTTAGCTACCTGCTGCCGAAGCTGCATGAAGAAGAGATGGCACTGCCGTCCGATGAAGAGCCTGCCGAGCGTAAACTGCCTGAGCAGCCAGCATTAGCGACCTTCATCATGCCGGAAGCACCGCCGGAAATCGCCCAAGAAAAAACTGTCGCGAAGCCAGCTGCGCAAAAACCTGCTGCCCCAGAAGCTACGAAAGCTCAGCCAGAGCAGCCGGGCCTTCTGAGCCGTTTCTTCGGCGCGCTGAAGAAAATGTTTGCGGGTGAAGAGGTTCAGCCGGAGCAGCCGAAAGAAGCACCGAAAGAAGCCAAGCCGGAGCGTCAGCAGGATCGTCGTAAACGCCAGAACAACCGCCGCGATCGTAATGACCGTAGCGACCGCAACGATCGTGGCGATCGTAATGAGCGCCGGGACAACCGTTCTGACAACAGCGAAGGCCGTGAGCAGCGCGAAGACAACCGCCGTAACCGTCGCGATAAACAACAGCAGAACGTTGAAGATCGTGAAGTTCGCCAGCAGGCGGGCGATGAGCCTGAGAAAAACAAACAGCGTGACGAGCAGCAGCCGCGCCGCGAACGTAACCGTCGTCGAAACGATGAGAAGCGTCAGGCGCAGCAGGATGTTAAAGCCCTGAACCGTGAAGAGCCTGTTGAGCAGCAAGACGCTGAGCAGGAAGAACATACTCAGGTCATGCCGCGTCGTAAGCAGCGTCAGCTGAACCAGAAAGTCCGCTATGCTACCGAGTCGACGGAAGAGACTGCAGTCGTTACGGCTGACGTCGCCGAAAGCGCAACCGGTACACAGCTGGCAAAAGTTGACCTGCCGGCCGTCGTTGAAAGCAACGTTGAGCAGGAAGAAAACGGTGAAGGCCGTGATAACGCCGGCATGCCGCGTCGTTCACGTCGTTCCCCACGTCACCTGCGCGTCAGCGGCCAGCGTCGTCGTCGTTACCGCGACGAGCGTTACCCAACGCAGTCTCCAATGCCGTTAGCGATTGCCTGCGCATCGCCAGAAATGGCATCCGGCAAAATCTGGATCCGCTATCCGGTTGCTCGCCCAGAGCAGGTTGTTGAAGAACAGCCAGTGACCGAAGAGGTTATTGCACCTGTCGTAGCAGTTGAAGAGGTGGTAACTGAAGCCACAGCGTCGGCTGAACCTCAGGCTGTTGAACCTCAGGTTGTTGAACCTCAGATTGTTGAGGCAGAAGCACCGCATGCCGTAGAAGTGGTAACGTCGCACCCTGAAGTGATTGCTGCACCGGTGGATGCCGCACCGCAGCTTATTGCCGAGGAAGACACCGCGGTGGCCGAAGAGGTTGTGGAAGACGCTACGCCTGCAGTCGTGAAAGAAGACGCTGCTGATGTGGTTGTCGAAACCGTGACTGAAGAAGTCGTTCAGGAAGTCGAGCTTGACGTTGAGCCCGTACGTGAAGCCGCTGAGGTGAAAGCGCCTGACGTGAAACCAGAGCCGGTTGTGTCTGCACCTGCGTCTGCACACGTTGCGACTGCGCCAATGACGCGTGCCCCAGCGCCTGAGTATGTGCCAGAAGCACCGCGCAACAGCGACTGGGTTCGTCCTGAATTCAACTTTGACGGCAAAGGTTCTGCCGGTGGTCACAGTGCATCGCACCAGGCTACTGCGCCAGCAACCCGTCCGCAGTCTGCTGAATAACAGGCATTAACGTAAAAAGCCGACCTCCGGGTCGGCTTTTTTTATGGCTACTTTTCAGGTTTCCTCATGCCGGCAATCTCCGGCATGACCTGACGCATCATCTCCAGAAAGCGCCGCAAACGCGCCGGATAATAGCGCGACCACGGATAAACCAGATGAACGGGCAAGGCCGCCGGCTGCCACTCTGGCAGAATATGCACTAAGCGCCCCGCCTGAATATCCTCCTTAACCGTCCAGCTTGATACCACTGCCACGCCGAGTCCGGTGAGCGCGGTATTACGCGCTACGTACAAACTGTCGGTGCTCAGGCGCGGCGTAATGGCGATACGTGCCGGGCTCGTCGAGCCGCCCGTAAACAGCTCCACGTGGCGTTGATAAAAAGTGCTGATGGCAATCCAGGGAAGCGCCTGTAAATCATCCGGCGTCTTTATGGCAGGAAACCGTTCCAGCAGCTCGGGTGATGCCACCACCGAGCGCGGCACTTCAGCCAGCAGCACGGAGACGGTTGCCGGATCGACCTCCGCCCCCACTCTGATAGCGCAGTCAAGGTTGTCACCGAGAAAGTCGACCGACTTATCATTCAGCATCCACTCGACGGAAAGCTGCGGGTAACGCTGCAAAAATGCCGTTAGCGGCTGCAGCAGCTGGTCCTGGCCAAACGCGTGCGGGGCGCGTACGCGAAGCACCCCTACCGGTTCGTCTTCCGTTTGCCCCACCTCATCTTCCAGCGCCAGCCAGCTGTCAATCACCCGACGGGCATGCTGGTAGCAACGTTCGCCGTCGTCGGTCAGGCGGGTCGTATGGGTTGTACGTAATAACAAACGTACGCCCAGCAACGTCTCAAGTGACTGCAACCGGCGGCTGACCGTGGCCTGCGTGGTTGAAAGCTGCCTTGCCGCCGCAGAGAGCGACCCCGCTTCCACGATGCGAACAAAGGTTCGCATAAGTTCCACTCTGTCTATACGTTCATTTCGCTTCATTTTTTAATGGTCATACGCTCAACGTATAAGCGTTTTACCACCAGGCCTTCTACCGCCGCAAGCTGTACTGAGAAAAAATAGCGCTACACAACGAATGAGGAATCTCTAATGAACACAACTACTGCTCCCCAGGCCGTTAGCCGCTGGGTGATTTTGATGCTGGCTCTGGGCGCTGGCTTCAGCGTAGCCTCCATTTACTATGCGCAACCATTGCTTCCGCTGATGGGCGCGGACCTCCACCTCAGCATTGAAGGTATGGGGTTAGTTCCCACCCTGACCCAGGCAGGCTATGCGCTCGGTATCCTCTTCCTGCTGCCGCTTGGCGATCGTCATGACCGCCGAACGCTGATTCTGATAAAAAGTGCGGCCCTGGCGCTGTTTCTGCTGGGCTGTAGCCTCACCGGTCAACTTCATTCCCTGCTGCTGACCAGCCTGCTGATCGGCATGGCCGCCACCATGGCGCAGGATATCGTTCCCGCTGCCGCTATTCTCGCCCCCGAAGGGAAACAGGGAAAAACCGTGGGCACGGTCATGACCGGCCTGCTGCTGGGGATTTTGCTGTCGAGAACCGTGAGTGGCGTCGTGGGTGAAGCCTATGGCTGGCGCGTTATGTATCAGCTGGCCGCCGCGAGCATCGCCTTTGTCGGTGCGGTGATGTGGGTGGTGCTCCCCCGCTTTGCTATCCACTCCACGCTGAGCTATCCGGCACTGATGCGTTCAATGGAACACCTGTGGCGTCGTTACCCGGCCCTGCGTCGCGCAGCGCTGGCCCAGGGCTTCCTGTCAGTAGCCTTCAGTGCCTTCTGGTCTACGCTTGCGGTCATGCTGCTGGAACGTTATCACCTCGGCAGTGCCGTGGCGGGTGGTTTTGGTATCGCAGGAGCCGCAGGCGCGCTGGCCGCTCCGCAGGCTGGGGGCCTGGCGGATAAACTGGGCGCCGGGAAAGTCACTCAGATAGGTGCGATCCTCGTGACCGTCTCGTTTGCGCTGATGTTCCTGATGCCGGCTCTGGGCGTCCATGGGCAGCTTATCCTGATTGCTGTTTCCGCCATCGGTTTTGACCTCGGCCTGCAGTCCAGCCTGGTGGCCCACCAGAACCTGGTTTACAGCCTTGAACCGCAGGCCCGCGGTCGTCTGAACGCCCTGCTCTTTACGGTGGTATTCATCGGTATGGCACTGGGCTCGGCGTTAGGAAGCAAAATTTATACTCTGGCTGGCTGGCCAGGCGTGGTGGCGCTGGCGACGGCATGTGGAGCCATTGCGCTGGTCATCCGTCTGGTTGAAAGCGCCCGCGTTAGCTCAACTTCTGTAAAAACGGCATAAAAAAATGCCCAATCCAGAAGGATTGGGCAGGCAAAACACGCCCAGTTTCAGAACGTGTTCTAAGAGGTCAAGATGTTACTTGTTCATCTGGAACAGAGACATGCCCTGCATATCGCTGAACGCTTTATAAGACGCCTGCAGGGCCGCCTGCTGCATAGAGTAAGAAGAGATGACCGAGTTCCAGTCCACGTCCACCAGGTTACTCATTTGCTGAGTTTGTCCCAGCGCGCGGTCATCGCCCAGCGAATCCAGCTTGCTCAGCTCATCCAGCTTGATGCCCAGATCGGCACGCACGGTCAGCACGTTGTTCAGCGAGTTGCTCAGGCCACGGTTGGCCTTATCAATCGCCGCGGTAAACTCTTCAGCTTTGGTCTCGTCGCCTTCAATTGGCGTATTCAGCGCAGCAATCGCACTGTCCAGGATCTTAAACAGGTTCTTTTCCGGCGTACTGCCATCCGGCTCTGGCTTCGCGTTGCTGGTAAAGGTGTCAAACACCTGAGCGCCCGTATGGCTGATTTGCATGGTACGCGCGGAGTCAACCTGCTGGCTAATTGCCGTATCCCCACCGTTATAGCTCCCGGTGGTCTGGTCGAAGGCTGCAGCTTCCGTTTTGTAACCCGCAAAAATGTAGCGGCCGTTACCGTCGGTGCTGTTTGCCAAGTTCATCAGCTGATCGCGGATACCCTGCAGGTTAGTGGCCAGCGAAGCACGATCATCGTCACTCAGCGTGCCGTTGCCCGCATTGACAATCTTTTCCTGCGCGGCCTGAATAGCGGTCGTGACCTGCGATAACACGTTCTCTTCCAGCGATACTTTGGTCGTCGCGAAAGAACGCGCCAGCGCATACTGGCTGTTCTGCGTTTGCGCCTGCGATAGCACAACGGCCTGCGAGGCGGCGATCGGGTCATCGGACGGACGGTTGACACGCTTACCGGTAGACATCTGTTCGCCATAGCCGAGCCAGAGGCTTTGGGAGTTTGTCACTCCGCGCATGCTCTGCTCATACATCATCTGAGTACTAATACGCATTTTTTAACCCCGGCCTTAGCGAATGTTGATTAACGCATCAAACAGCGTGCTCGCCGTTTGCAGTACCTGCGCATTTGCCAGGTAATACTGCTGATAGCGCTGCAGGTTGCCGTATTCTTCATCCAGGTTAACCCCGGAAATCGACTGCTGCTGCTTGGTCAGCTGCGTCACCACGTTGTCTTTGGTTTCGCTACTGGTTTTCAGCGACGCGGTTGTGCTCCCTACCGTACTGACCAGTGACGCGTAGGCGTCGGTAAAGGTTTTATTCCCGCCCACCAGCTTCGCGCTCTGCAAATCCAACAGCTTTTGACCGTTGGTATTGTCGCTTTCGCCGCTATCCTTCGCAGACGCCATCGCCAGTTTAGACTCGTCGCTTATCGCAACGTCCATGTTCATGATGACGTCGTTCACCGGCTTAACCAGGAAGCTGTCCTTCTTGTCCGCCGAGCCGCTGATATTAACGTTCAGACCATCAAACGCCAGGTTGCCACTGGCGTCCGGCGTGGCCGTGAAGCTGGTTTTGTCAGACAGACGCGTCACGGTCCAGTCGGTGCCGTTGAACTCAACTTTGTAGTTGGTCGCCTGCACCTTCGAGCTGTCCGTCACGCTCGCGGTTACCGCGGCGCTGCCGGTGTTTTTGCTGTTGCTCAGCACGGATGGCAAACCGAAATCAAACAGTTTTCCACCCGCATCGCCGTTAGCGTCAAAGCCCGCTTCGTGCTGCGTGTTCATCGCGTCGGCAAAGGCCAGCGCCATCTGGTTAAGGGTGTTACGCGCCTTATCCAGATCCTCAGAGCGGAAGGTCAGCAGGCCGCCCAGGGAACCGGTGGTGATCTGCTTCTCCGGGATCTCTACGTTGCCAGACGCCGCATCCACATAGGCAATCGTGGTGCGTGAAGGGTCGGCACTGGATTTCACCGCCGCCAGCTGGCTGGCTGAGCTACCCTGCACCAGGGTGTAGCCGTTGGCGATAGAGATGTTATAGGTGCCGCTGTCCTGCACGGTCACGTCCACGCCGACAATCTTGTTCAGCTCGCTCACCAGCTGGTCGCGCTGATCGAGCAGTTCGTTCGGCGAAGCGCCCGCCCCCACCCCGGTCAGACGGGAAATCTGATCGTTTAGGTTGGCAATCTGCTTCGCATAGTTGTTGATCTGATCGACGCTGGTTGAAATCGCCGTATTGACCTGCGCATCCTGATCGCGAAGGTACTGATCGTTCGTTTTGAACTGATTGACCAGGCCATCCGCTTTACCGATCACCGTCTGGCGCGCAGCCGGATCTTCCGCGTTGCTGACCAGCGTTTGCAGGCTGGTAAAGAAATCCTGCAAGGTGGTAGAGAGCGAGTTGGTGGTGTCAGAGAGCACGTCGTCAATTTTTGACATCTGCTGATAGCGCGTGGTCAGGCCGCTGCTCTGCGTCTGCGCCGCGCGCAGCTGGTTGGTGATGAAGGCATCATACTCACGCTGCACGCCGGAGACATAAACCCCGTTGCCCACCCAGCCGCCGCCGGTCAGGGTGCTGTTCGATGCACTCAGAACGGTATTCTGGCGGGTATAGCCTGCCACGTTATAGCTTGAAATATTATTACTTACGGTATTGAGTGCCGCCTGTGCAGCACTGAGGCCACTCATGGCGCTGTTAATCAAACTGGACATGGGGGTTCCTTTTATACTTTCAGACACGAGTCCTGATGAAGGTTATCGGCAGCCGCCACCGGGACTTGAGAACTTTCAGAACAGATTTTCGAGATCTGTGCTATAGGCTTTGCTGACCTTCTCACCCATTGATTTCAGCTGCTGAATCATGCTGGTGAGCTTGCGCGCGTAGTTTGGATCGGTGGCGTATCCCGCGTTTTGCAGCGCCTGCGCGCCCTGCTCCGGCGTGGCCGCCTGCGTGACGGCGGTATAGCGCGGGTTGCGGCTCAACAGCCCCACGTAATCCGACAATGCCTCAAGGTAAGAGCTGTAGACGCGGAATTTGGCTTTGACCTTCACCGCCGCACCGTTTTCATATTCGGTGGTGGTGATCTCCGTCGTCGGCCCTTTCCAGCTGGAGCTGGCCTTCACGCCAAAGATGTTAAAGCTCGGATCGCCGTTTTCCTTACGGATCTGTCGCTGACCCCAGCCCGACTCCAGCGCGGCCTGCGCCAGGATCAGGTGATGCGGCACACCGCTCTGCTCGCTGGCAAGGCGCGCGGGCAGCGAGAGCTGTGCCAGGAAGTCTTTGCTGTCGCCCGACAGCGGCTCGTCGCTGGCGGCCAACGTCTTGGGCATCGCTTTACGCACCATCTGCGTCAGCGCCTGATTCTGATAACTGGTCACCGTTTCAATGTCGAACTTCATCGGCACCTGCTGCGGCGCGTCCTCAGGCTGAATACCCTGTGCGGCTGCGGTCTGTTTAACAATCATGTCAGCCAGACCGAGGCCTTTTCCGGCGGTCATCTGCTGCGCAATCTGCTGGTCGTACATGCTGGTGTAGAGACGCGTAGAATCGCTGCTGAACATCCCGTCTTTCGGCAGGGTTTCACGCATGCTTTTTAGCATCATCTGCACGAACATCCCTTCCACCTGGCGGGCAACCGGGCGGATATTCGCCGCCGGGTCTTTGCCTGCTTTGGTTTTCAGGTCGTTGAGCGACTGGGCATCCCAGGCGGCACCGGTCAACAGCTTGCTATCGGTCAGCATTAGATGATTTCCAGTTTGGCACGCAGGCAGCCTGCGCTTTGCATTGATTGCAGAATGGACATCAAATCCATCGGCGTTGCGCCCAGGGCATTCAGGGCGCGGACCACGCTGTTGAGGTTGGCGCTGGAACGAACGCTTTGCAGCGAGCCGCCGCTCTGGCGCAAATCAATCTGCGTTTGCGGCGTCACCACCGTCTGGCCGCCGCCAAACGGCGTATCCGGCTGGCTCACGTTAGCGGAGCGGTTGACCGTCACGGACAGGTTACCCTGCGCCACGGCGCAGCTATCCAGAGACACTTCACGGTTCATCACCACCGACCCGGTACGCGAGTTGATGATCACTTTGGCATCCTGAAGCGCAACGTTAACTTCCATATTCTGGATATCCGCCAGCATGCGCACCTGGTTACTGCTGCCCGTAGACGTTCTGATTTGCACGGTACGGGCATCCAGCGCGGTAGCGCTGCCGTAGCCGCGGCTGCGGTTGATGGTGTCGGCAATTTGCTGCGCCATCGTGAAGTCTTCATTATTCAGCTGCAGGTTAATGGTGTTTCCCGAGCCGAACTGGGTTGGCAGCTCGCGTTCCACGATCGCGCCGTTGGTGATACGCCCGCCGTTCAGCTGGTTCACCTGCACGCTGCTTCCGCCCGCGGAAGCGCCTGCACCGCCCACCAGAATGTTCCCCTGGGCCAGCGCATAAACCTGGCTATCGACCCCTTTCAGCGGGGTCATCAGCAGCGTACCGCCGCGCAGGCTTTTGGCGTTCCCCATCGAGGAAACCACCACGTCAATGGTCTGCCCCTGACGCGCGAACGCCGGGAAGGAGGCGGTGACCATCACGGCCGCCACGTTTTTCAGCTGCATGTTAGTGCCCGTCGGTACGGTAATACCGAGCTGGGAAAGCATGTTATTTAAGCTCTGGGTGGTGAACGGCGTCTGGGTTGTCTGGTCACCCGTGCCGTCCAGCCCCACCACCAGGCCATAGCCGATCAGGGAGTTTTCACGTACGCCCTGCACGCTGGTGAGATCGCGGATGCGGTCAGCCTGAGCAACGGTTGCCACCAGAGACAGCGCCACGGCGAAGAGAAATTTAAACATAGGTCACCTCGCTTACATCGGCGATAAGTTAAGGAAGAAGCGCTGCAGCCAGCCCATATTTTGCGCTTCGTTAATGTAGCCGTTGCCGACGTACTCGATGCGCGCATCTGCCACCTGGGTGGACGGAACGGTGTTGGTACCGCTAATGGTGCGAGGATTAACCACGCCGGAGAAACGAATGAACTCCGTGCCCTGATTAATGGCGATCTGTTTTTCACCCACAACGTGCAGGTTGCCGTTAACCAGAACCTGGTCAACCGTGACCGTCAGCGTACCGCTGAAGGTATTGCTGGCGTTCGCGCCACCTTTTCCGTTAAAGGTATTGCCGCCAGAGGCATCCACATCCGCGCGCGCATTGCCGAACAGGCCCTGCAGATAACGAGGCACGGTGTCGAAGCCAAAATTGGTTTTGCCATCGCGGCTGGCGTTCGCCGACGAGCTCTTGCTCGCACTGACGTTTTCCTGCAGCACAATGGTCAGCGTATCGCCAACGTTACGCGGACGACGATCTTCAAACAGCGGCTGATAGCCGTAGTTAATCGGCTGCGCGGTCTGGAAAATAGAGCCGTTCACCACAGGCGCAGGGCCGGGAACGGGTTGGGCGGTAGTCGCACCCTCGACCAATGGTTTAGACGGGATCCAGGCACACCCGCTGAGGGTGACGGCCAGAACAGTCAGTATCGGATAACGAAACGCCGCGTTTTTTTGCATTGCCTTCATCTTCGAAAACAGGGAGCCGGCGCGGCGTTTACCGCGCCGGGCTACACCTTAGAGTTGCGTCAGTTTCTGCAGCATCTGGTCGGTCGTCGACACTGCTTTACTGTTAATTTCATACGCGCGCTGAACCTGGATCATATTCACCAGCTCTTCCGCTACGTTAACGTTAGAGGTTTCGACATAACCCTGGTACAGCAGACCCGCACCGTTCAGGCCCGGCGTACTTTCATTTGGCGTACCGGAGGATTGCGTTTCGGTGTAGAGGTTCTCACCAATGCTTTCCAGACCGGTATCGTTCATGAAGGTGGTCAGGTTGAGCTGTCCGACCTGAACCGGCGCGGCCTGCCCCTGCTGGGTCACGCTCACGATGCCGTCACGTCCAATGGTAATGCTCAGGGCGTTAGCCGGGATGGTGATCGCAGGCTGTACCTGGAAGCCGCCCGCCGTCACCAGCTGGCCGTTTTGATCCACCTGGAATGAACCGTCGCGGGTATAGGCAGAGGTGCCGTCAGGCAGCTGCACCTGAAAGAAACCCTGGCCTTTAATAGCAACGTCTTTGCTATTGTTGGTCTGAGACAGGTTGCCCTGGCTGTGCAGACGCTCGGTGGCTACCGGACGCACGCCGGTACCGATCTGCAGACCGGACGGCAGCGTCGTTTGCTCAGAAGACTGAGCACCCGGCTGGCGGATGGTTTGATAAAGCAAATCTTCGAAAACGGCACGCTGACGCTTGAAACCATTGGTGCTTACGTTTGCCAGGTTGTTGGCAATCACGTCCATGTTGGTTTGCTGTGCGTCCAGGCCGGTTTTCGCGATCCATAAAGAACTGATCATAAAGAGTCCTGTTAACTCATAGCCAGAAGTTGGTTAGCCTTGCTCGCGTTTTCATCCACGCTGCTGATAATTTTCATCTGCATTTCAAAACGACGCGCGCTGGCAATCATGTCGGTCATGGCTTCAACCGGTTTAACGTTACTGCCTTCCAGAACGCCCGACATCACGCGAATGCTCGGGTCAGCCTGTAACGTCGCGCCGCGGGTGGCCCGTGCGGTCTGGGTCAGGCGGAACATACCGTCATCGCCGCGCTGCACTTCACGGCCTTCCGCTTTGACCAGCTTCAGACGCCCGACGGGCGCAACGGTATTCGCCGGATCGCCCGGGTTCAACGCCGAGATAGTCCCGTCCGCAGCGATGGTCAGCTCCGACCCTTCAGGCACCGTCAGCGGACCGGCTTCGCCAATCACCGGATGGCCCTGAATCGTTAACTGCCCGGTGGCATCCACCTGGATATTACCGTTTCGGGTATAGCCTTCGCCGCCGTCAGCGGTTTGCACCGCCAGCCAGCCGTCCTGCTGCAGGGCAACGTCCAGCGGACGCGAGGTGTAATCCATCTGGCCTGGCGTCATGTCTGCACCCGGCGTAGAGGCCGTCACCAGCGTACGCGTTGGCAGCGAAAGCCCTTCTACCGGCACCGCACGCAGCGCATTAAGCTGCGCGCGGAAGCCAGGCGTAGAGGCGTTTGCCAGGTTGCTGGCCGTAACAGCCTGCTGATTGAGCGTCTGGCTTGCCGCGCCCATCGCTGTATATATTGCGTGATCCATTGCGCTTTCCCGTCAGCCGCTTAACGCAGGTTAACCAGCGTGTTAAGGATCTGGTCCTGAGTTTTGATGGTCTGCGCGTTCGACTGGTAGTTACGTTGCGCAACGATCATGTTCACCAGCTCTTTACTCAGGTCAACGTTTGAGGCTTCCAGCGCGCCGTTGGTCAGCGTACCGAAGTTACCGGATCCGGCGGTACCCAGCAGGGCAACACCCGAAGACTGGGTGGCAGACCAGACGTTATCGCCTTCGGACTGCAGGCCTTCGTTGTTGGCGAAGTTCGCCATCACGATCTGGCCCAGCACCTGAGTCTGTTCGTTGGAGTAGTTACCGACTACGGTGCCGTCGTCGTTGATCTGGTAGCTCACCAGGTCGCCCGGCTTATAGCCGTTCTGGGTGGTGCCCACCACGTTGTTGGCGCCGGTGTTCTGCTGCATAGAGTTCAGGAAGCTCAGATTGAACGTTGCAGGCGTTGCGCCGCTCACGGAGCCTGTAGTGATATTGATAGATGGGGTGGTGTTCGCGGTAGTGTCCAGAGACCAGGTTTCCGGCGTGGTGCCCTGTGCGATATAGTTATTCACACCTGACAGGTTACCGTTGCTGTCGAAGCTCATCTGCGCCGCTTTGCTGTAGCCGGAGTTGGCCACGCTGGAATCCTGAGTATACAGATCCCATTTGTTATCCGCGGTTTTGACATAGTAAACGTTCATATTATGTTCGTTACCCTGGCTGTCAAAGACCGTGACGGTGCCCTTCTTGTTGTAGCTGTCCGCATTGGTCGGATCAAACGCCACCGTCGGGATATCGTCCGTAGAGTTCAGGTTGATCTGCTGCGTTGCGGTGGTGGTCGACTTTGCCGCCATCAGCGTATTAGGAATGGTAATAGGCTGTGGGTTTGCACCCGTCTGCACCGATGGCGGCGTGCCCGCCACCGGATAGCCCGTCAGCTGCAGACCCTGCATGTTCACCAGGTTACGGTTTTCGTCCAGCTTGAACTGGCCGTTACGGCTGTAGAACACGGAACCGTTCGCATCGACCATACGGAAGAACCCGTTCTGGCTGATTGCAACGTCCAGGCCACGACCGGTATTGGTGGTGGTGCCGTCGGTAAAGTCCTGAGTGATGCCCGCGACTTTCACGCCCAGGCCGACTTTGGAACCGGCAAACATGTCTGCAAAAGAGGCAGAACCGGATTTGAAACCATAGGTCGCGGAGTTGGCGATGTTGTTGCCAATGACGTCCAGGTTGGTGGCCGCAGCATTCAGGCCGCTGACCGCTTGAGAAAAGGCCATGACTTACTCCTGATAAGTGTAAAGGCTTAGATAATCTGCCGAACTTCGTCGAGTGTGGTGGTACCGGAGGTACCCAAATCCAGCTTGTTGCCGTCGCTGCTTTTAATCACGCCCTGCACCAGCCCGAACTGCAGTGGCTGAGCCACCAGCTGGGTTGATCCGTTGCTGGCGCTGATAGCGACTTTGTAGGAACCGTTTGGCGCCGTCGTGCCATCGGTCATGCTGCCATCCCAGGTGAAGGTATGAACGCCCGCGCTCAGCTCACCGATATCAATGGTTCGCACAACGGCACCCGTGGAGTCGGTGATCGTCGCCGTCACCTTGTCCGCCGCCTGCTGCAGCTCAACGCCAAACGGCGTCGTTGACGTGGTCGTCGAGCCGTCGGTGGTGGTGCTGCCCGCCAGGACGGTTGTCCCTGGGATCATCACGCCATGGCCAATCAGGTTTGCAGCCTGCAGGGACTGGCTGTTGTCGATCTGGCCAGAAACAGAGCCGAGGGTGGTGTTGAGTTTCTCAATGCCGCTCACGGTGCTGATCTGCGCAAGCTGCGTCGTCAGCTCGTTGTTCTGCATCGGGTTGGTGGGATCCTGGTTTTTCAGCTGAGCCACCAGCAGCGTGAGGAAGCTGCTTTGCAGGTCGTTAGCGCTGCTGCCCGTCAGGGAGCTGCTCGAACTCGTGCCGGATACGCCCGTGCTGGACGTATCATTCATATTTACGGCGATGGACATGCGTGTCTCCTTTACTGGCCGAGAGTGAGTGTTTTGAGCATCATGCTCTTCACGGTATTAAGCACTTCGACGTTTGCCTGGTAGCTCCGGGAGGCAGACATGGAGTTGACCATCTCCCCCACCACATCCACGTTAGGCATTTTCACGTAACCGCTGGCATCCGCGAGCGGGTTACCGGGTTCGTACACCAGCTTGTCCGGTGCCTGGCTCTCAACCACGTCAGAGACTTTCACGCCGCCCGTCGCCGCGCCCGGCGCAGCATCGACCTGGAAAATCACCTGTTTTGCACGATACGGCTGCCCGTCAGGCCCGGTGACGCTGTCGGCGTTAGCCAGGTTACTGGCGGCAACGTTCAGACGCTTGGACTGTGCCGTTAACGCCGAACCGGCGATATCAAAAATATTCAGCAAAGCCATGGATTAGTTGCCCCCCTGAAGGACGGTCATCATGCCTTTAATTTGTCCGCCGAGTAGGGTCAGACCCGTCTGGTACTGCAGGCTGTTATCGGCAAACTGTGTGCGTTCCCGGTCCATATCCACGGTGTTACCGTCGAGGGATGGCTGGTCGGGAATACGGTAAAGCAGGTCGGTCGTTGGCGCGGTCATCGCCTGAGCGGGAATATGGCGAGAGGATGTCAGTGCCAGTGCAACACCCGTTCCTTCGGCACGTCCACGCTCCATCACTTTTTTAAGTTCACTGGAAAAATCAATATCGCGCGCCTGATACCCGGGGGTATCCGCGTTAGCGATATTGGCGGCTAAAATTTCCTGCCGCTGGGCGCGCAAGTTGAGCGCTTCCTGCTGAAAACGTAACGCGGCGTCGAGTTTATCGAGCATGTCTCCTCCGCTGATGGCAAAATTTCAGTTCACAGCTTAAATCTCAACCCGTCTCCCTTATCGACGGAATAAGCGCAAAATGCGTCGCTATTTATTGCGTTGATGCAAAACCACTACAGGTAGAATCCTCACCATTCTGGTAACGGTGGAACTTGCGATGCGGACGATGAAACGTGGCCTGGCGGCAACCTTGTTATTCTTAAGCCCTCTGGTTCAGGCCGAAGGCTTACAGGATCGGCTCACCGCTTTTTTTGCTCAGCAGCTGGAAGGCTTTAGCGATGACGTAAAAGTCACCGTACGCACGCCGCCGAATCTGTATCCCTCATGCGAACAACCTTCCTTTACCGTGACCGGCACGACAAAGCTGTGGGGCAACGTGAACGTGCTTGCGCGCTGCGCCAGTGAAAAACGCTATTTACAGGTTGCCGTTCAGGCAACGGGCAATTATGTTGTCGCCGCGGTTCCCGTCGCCCGGGGAAGCGTGCTGCAAAGCAATAGCGTGACGTTGAAGCGCGGCCGCCTCGATCAGCTTCCGCCCCGCACCATGCTCGATATTAACCAGGCGCAGGATGCCGTGAGCCTGCGCGATCTGGCGCCGGGCCAGGCCATCCAGCTCTCGATGCTGCGCCAGGCCTGGCGGGTAAAAGCGGGCCAGCAGGTGATGGTGGTGGCGAATGGAGAGGGCTTTAGTATTAACAGTGAAGGGAAAGCATTAAACAATGCCGCGGTGGCGCAAAATGCCCGCGTCAGGATGTCCTCAGGCCAGGTGGTGAGCGGCACCGTCAGCTCTGATGGGAATATTCTGATTAACCTATAATCTTTTTAAAGATTTGGCGGCGGCTGCCGATAAATATTCAACTAATGATGATGTCAGGCGCAAACGCCGCGAACCCTCGATGAGGACAACACTATGAGCATTGATCGTACATCAGCCCTGAAACCGGTTAGTACTGTACAACCTCGCGAAACGAATGACGTTCCAGTACAGAAAACGCGTCTCGAAAAACCGTCAACGGCCAACAGCACCAGCGTTACCCTGAGCGACGCTCAGTCTAAGCTGATGCAGCCGGGCAGCGGCGATATCAACATGGAACGTGTCGAAGCGCTGAAAACGGCAATTCGTAACGGCGAGCTGAAAATGGATACCAGCAAAATCGCTGACGCGCTGATTCAGGACGCGCAGAGTTTCTTACAGAGTAACTAACCGTATGAGTCGACTGTCAGAAATACTGGATCAAATGACGGTTGTCCTGAACGACCTGAAAACGGTAATGGATGCTGAACAACAGCACCTCTCTTCCGGTCAGATCAACGGCAGCGCACTGCAGCGTATTACGGAAGATAAAAGCTCGCTTCTGGCCACGCTGGATTATCTCGAGCAGCACCGACGCGCCGAGCAGGATCCAAAACCGGGTGCAAATGATGAGATTGTGGAACGCTGGCAGACGATTACAGAAAAAACCCAGCACCTGCGCGAACTCAATCAACACAACGGCTGGCTGCTTGAAGGACAGATAGTGCGTAACCAGCAGGCGCTTGAGGTGCTAAAACCTCATAAAGAGACGGGACTGTACGGAGCAGATGGTCAGACGGCTACTGCGCGTATTACCGGCGGGAAAAAGATTTCGATTTGAAGCAGTAGCGGCAAATCATAAAGCGGGGAGCACCGTCAGGTGAACTCCCCTTTTGTCGTTTATGCCGTACGGCGGGCAAACTCTTTAACCTTAAAGCCCAGCACCGCAAGCGTGGCGAAGTAAGCCACAACCCCTACCGCGACCACGGCCATCAGGCGCATCAGGCGGTACGGCATTGTTCCCAGCGACCACTCAGGCATCACGTACAGCATGCCAACCAGCGCCGCTGCCATCACCAGAACGGCAATCACCAGGCGCACCAGAAAACGCGTCCAGCCCGGCTGCGGGGTGAAAATGTCCTGCTTGCGCAGCTGCCAGTACAGCAGGCTGGCGTTCAGGCACGCTGCAAGGCCAATCGACAGCGACAGCCCGGCGTGCTTCAGCGGACCGATAAACGCCAGGTTCATCACCTGGGTCAGGATCAGCGTGACGATAGCGATCTTAACCGGCGTCCTGATGTCCTGACGAGAATAGAACCCCGGCGCCAGCACCTTAACGACTATCAGCCCCATGAGCCCGACGGAGTAAGCGACCAGCGCTCGCTGCGTCATTGCCGCATCGAAGGCGGTAAATTTGCCGTACTGGAAGAGTGAAACGGTCAGCGGTTTTGCCAGAATACCCAGCGCCACCGCGCTTGGCAGGGCAAGAAGGAAGCAGAGACGTAAACCCCAGTCCATCAACCGGCAGTATTCATCATGATTACCGCTGGCGAAGCTTTTGGACAGCGACGGCAGCAGGATCGTACCCAGCGCCACGCCCAGGACCCCGGACGGAAACTCCATCAGGCGATCGGCGTAGTACATCCACGATACCGAACCCGATACCAGGAACGAGGCAAAGATGGTGTTGATGATTAGCGATATCTGGCTGACGGAGACCCCGAGGATCGCCGGTCCCATCTGCTTAATCACGCGCATTGCACCGGCATCTTTAAAATTGACGCGCGGCAGCACCAGCATGCCGATTTTTTTGAGGTGCGGCAGCTGGTAGGCCAGCTGAAGCACGCCGCCCACGGTCACCGCCCACGCCAGCGCCAGCACCGGCGGGTTGAAATGCGGCGCGGCGAACAGGGCAAAGCCGATCATGCTAACGTTCAGGAAGGTTGGCGCAAACGCCGGAACGGAGAAGCGGTTCCAGGTGTTCAGGATCGCTCCCACCAGCGAGGCCAGTGAGATCAGCAGGATATAGGGAAAGGTAATGCGCAGAAGCTGAGAGGTGAGCGCAAATTTGTCTGCCGTATCCGCAAAGCCGGGCGCAGTGACCATAATCACCCACGGCGCGGCCAGCATCCCGACAACGGTCACGATCGCCAGCGCCAGCGTCAGTAACCCTGAAACGTAGGAAACGAACACGCGAGTGGCATCTTCACCCTGCTTGCTTTTATATTCGGCAAGGATAGGCACAAACGCCTGCGAAAACGCCCCTTCTGCAAAAATTCGGCGCAGCAGGTTCGGCAGTTTGAACGCGACGAAAAAGGCGTCCGTTGCCATCCCCGCGCCAAAAACCCTCGCCACAATCGCATCGCGCGCGAAGCCGAGCACGCGGGAAAACATGGTCATCGAGCTGACGGCTGCCAGCGATTTTAATAAGTTCATTAACGTGAAGTTCCACAACCCAACGGATTAGTCGGCCGGGTATGCGTAAGCGCCACCCGGCGAAGCCAACAAGCGGCGCTTAGTCTAACTGGATTTCAACAAATTACTATCCGCAGATGTTACAGCGGGTTATTCGCTCATGGCCTCTCGCCACAGCCTTTCGACAATGCGCTGCGCCATAATCGCCTGCTCGCCGGCCGTTTCCGGAACCGTCTGATTTTGCACGCATGTGATGAAGTGACGCGCGCATCCGGCAAACCCACGCTGCTCGAGCGTACTCTGCCAGCCCGGTGCGGGTATCGTCACCACGCCGCTGCCCTTCTCTTCCCGCCATTCGCGCATATCGGTAATGTCATACAGCGCGCCGTCCGTTACCGCCTGGACAGATTCACGCTGGCTGCCTGCCCGACGATGCATGCTGGTGGTCACCTGCAGATGGTCAACCGCGAAATGGTGTTCGGCATAAACCATCTCACCCAGATCGTTGGTCATCAGCGTGCCGCTTTTTAGCTGTGCATTGCCGTTGGTCAGCCACAGCGCGGTATCAACAACGTGCAGATAGTCATCCAGCAGCGTGAACCGTAAATCGTTCGGCCCAATGCTGTCGGTGCGGTGCTTATCCATCCGCAGCGAGGCCAGCGCGCCCGGCTGGGCTTTTAACTGCTGATAGAGCGGGGCAAAACGACGGTTGAATCCCACCATCAGCGTCAGGTTTTTGCGCGCCGCAAGCTCGATCAGACGTTCGGCGTCCAGGACGTTTTCCGCCAGCGGCTTATCCACGCAGACGTGAACGCCGGCGTTCAGCAATTCGCTCACCACCTGATAATGGGTTGCGGTCGAGGTATGCACGAAGACCGCATCGCACTCCCGGGCTAAGTCCTGCAGCGAGCTGGCATACGGCATCCGCCAGGTTTCGCAAATACGCTCCGCCTTCTCGCGCGTCGGCGACCACGCCCCCTGCAGCGTCCAGCCTGACGCTGCACCCAACACGGGCAGCCAAGCTTTTTGCGCAATGCCGCCCAGCCCCACCACGCCTACGCGTAATTTTGTCACGGTTAGTCTCCCAAATGTGCCAGCAGTGCGTCCAGACGCTGTTTCAGCCCGGCGACCTCTTCTTCCAGCGCCTCAACGCGTGCGGCCAGGCCGCCATTCCCCTCAGCCGGCTCGGACTCATCGGCCAGTGCGGCCGCATCAACGTCGCCGCTAAACAAATGCATATAGCGGCTTTCGCGTTTCCCCGGCTCGCGCGCCAGGCGCACCGCGTAGGGCCCGTCTTCACGCGAGGCGAGCCCCTCAAGCGTGTGTTCAACCTCCTGCATGTCGCGAAACTCATGCATACGGGAAGCACGCGTTCGCAGCTCACCCGGGGTCTGCGCCCCGCGAAGCAGCAGCGTGGTGACGACCGCAACCTCCGCGGCGCTCAGTTTCAAATCCCCGAACTCAGAGTTACAAAAGCGCTGCTCATATTTGGTAACGCGGTTTCCGAAACCGCTGACGGTGCGCAGGTAGTGGCGCTTGACCAGCTCATCAAGACACGCCTGCACCTCACGATCGGTCAGGTTCATCACCGGTTCACGGTTGGTTTTTTGGTTACAGGCCATGGTCACGGCATTCACAGAGAGCGGGTATTGCTCCGGCGTGGTGACCTGTTTTTCCAGCAAACATCCAATGACACGCGCTTCTGTACCGCTTAGCTGATATTTCATCTTTTCTCCTTAACGACCTGCAGTCCAGTCCCGGGTGGTTAATGCCGTGAGAACATGATCGCGCCACTCGCCGTCAATCAGCAGGTAGTCTTTGGCATAGCCCTCTTTTTCGAACCCTAACCGCGCCAGCAGGTCGCCACTGCGATTATTATGGGGCATGTAGTTCGCCATAATGCGATGGATGTGCTGCGTGCGCTGCATATAGCGGATTGCCGCCGTCAGGGCCTCAAACATCAGCCCTTGTCCCTGCCACTTCTGCCCGATTGAATAACCGAGGTAGCAGGCGTGAAACGAGCCGCGCACCACGTTCGAAAAATTGGCAATGCCGAGGATCTCTTTTTCTTCCGGATCCAGCAGCGCAAAATAGAAGGCGCTGCCCTGCTTGTGAAATTCTGCGATCATGCCGAGGCGCGCCTGCCAGCCGGAGGGGTAGCAGTGGCTCTCGTCCCGAACGGGTTCCCAGGGTTTTAAAAACTGGCGATTCTCAGCGTAATAATCCGCCAGCCGCCAGGCATCACGCTCGTGCACCAGACGAACGACCAGCCTGTCCGTTGTCAGACGCACTTTTGGCACATTGCTGCGATAGCCAAACATCGATACCACTCCTTCCCGTCGCTTCAGCTCAACCCATTAGCTTTACTATACCTGCGCCTGCGCCGTCTGTGAAAACAGTGACATACCATTTTCACCTCTTTTCACATTTTTCGATGAGAACTCTCTATCAAAGCACCCTTTTGATAAAAAAATATTGTCACGGGCAGGGGTGGGAAAAAGCGTGGCGACACCGCAGAATGTTAGCGTGCTCACCTTCTATTTTCCCTGGAGGGAAAATGTCCCGCGTATCACAGGCCAGGAGCCTGGGTAAATATTTCCTGCTCGTCGATAACATGCTGGTCGTGCTCGGCTTTTTCGTCGTTTTCCCGCTTATCTCGATTCGCTTTGTCGACGAAATGGGCTGGGCGGCATTAATGGTCGGGATCGCGCTCGGTTTACGCCAGTTTGTCCAGCAGGGGCTGGGGGTATTTGGCGGTGCCATTGCAGACCGCTTTGGCGCCAAACCGATGATTGTCATTGGCATGCTGTTACGCGCGGCGGGTTTTGCCACCATGGCTATCGCCCACGAACCCTGGGTGCTGTGGTTCTCCTGCTTCCTTTCCGGCATCGGCGGTACGCTGTTTGACCCGCCGCGTACCGCGCTGGTGGTCAAGCTGATTCGCCCGCGGCAACGCGGCCGCTTCTTCTCGCTTCTGATGATGCAGGACAGCGCCGGGGCGGTTGTCGGCGCACTGCTGGGAAGCTGGCTCTTACAGTACGACTTCCGCCTGGTCTGCGCGACCGGCGCCGCGATCTTCATGCTGTGCGCGCTGTTTAACGGCCTGTATCTGCCCGCCTGGAAGCTGTCGACGGTAAAAGCGCCGGTTCGCGAAGGCCTTAACCGCGTCCTGCAGGATAAGCGCTTCGTAACCTATGTACTCACCCTGACGGGCTACTACATGCTGGCGGTTCAGGTCATGCTGATGCTGCCGATCATGGTGAATGACATTGCGGGCACGCCCGCCGCCGTCAAATGGATGTATGCCATTGAGGCGTGTCTTTCGCTGACCCTGCTCTACCCGATTGCCCGCTGGAGCGAACGGCGCTTTCGCCTTGAGCATCGCCTGATGGCAGGGCTGTTGCTGATGACGCTGAGCATGATGCCTATCGGCCTGGTGAATTCGCTGCAACAGCTGTTCATGCTGATTTGCACCTTCTACATCGGCTCAATTATCGCCGAGCCCGCGCGCGAGACGCTGAGCGCGTCGCTGGCCGATTCGCGAGCCCGCGGCAGCTACATGGGCTTTAGCCGGCTCGGGCTGGCGCTCGGCGGCGCGTTAGGCTACGCCGGCGGCGGCTGGCTGTTCGACGCCGGAAAGGCGCTGAATCAACCCGAACTGCCGTGGATGATGCTCGGCGCGGTCGGTTTTATGACGCTCATCGCCCTGTGGTGGCAATTCAGCCAGAAGCGCAGCACGCGCGGCATGCTCGAGCCTGGCGCATAACCCTTCCTCTCTGGCGGGAAGGTTTTCCCGCCTCTAGTATCAGTTTTTTCTGCTGGTTTCTGACATATCACACTGACATACTGGGGCATCAGGACAGATGCGCCGATTTTTGTTGAGGAACACCATGAAGAAGATCGTCATTGCCGCTGCGTTAATCGTCAGTGGTCTGCTGGTTGGCTGTAATCAGCTTACCCAATACACCGTCAGTGAGCAGGAAATCAATCAGGCGCTGGAAAAACATAACAACTTTTCCAAAGACATCGGCGTGCCCGGGCTTGCCGACGCGCATATCATCCTCAGCAATCTCGCCAGCCAGATTGGTCGTGAAGAGCCGAACAAAGTTACCCTTTCCGGTGATGCCAGCCTGGACATGACGTCGTTATTCGGCAACCAAAAAGCCGATATCAAACTTAAGCTGAAGGCGCTGCCGGTCTTCAACAAAGAGAAAGGGGCGATTTTCCTGCAGGAAATGGAAATCGTCGATGCGGTTGTCACCCCGGAAAAAATGAAGCCGGTGCTGCAAACCCTGATGCCATATCTGAACCAGTCGCTGCGTAACTACTTCAACCAGCAGCCGGCGTATGTCCTCAGCGAAGACAAGAGCAAGGGCGAAGCGCTCGCGAAAAAATATGCCAAAGGGATAGAAGTGAAGCCGGGTCAGATCGTTATCCCCTTCACCGATTAACCTGTAAGGGCGCTCAGGCGCCCTTTTTTTTGCAGAAAAGTGTGCAAACGAAAACGTTTACGCTTATGATTTGTGTCCGGCAAAAACAGCCATCTTATGACTGAACTCTTTCAAGCCGGAGCTTCCATGACTGCACAATCCCAGGTTCTTAAAATCCGCCGCCCTGACGACTGGCATATCCATCTGCGTGATGGTGATATGCTGAAAACCGTCGTGCCCTATACCAGCGAAATTTATGGCCGCGCGATTGTTATGCCTAACCTGGTTCCGCCAGTCACCACCGTCGATGCCGCCATCGCGTACCGCCAGCGTATTCTTGACGCCGTCCCTGCCGGACACGACTTTACCCCGTTGATGACCTGCTATCTGACGGACTCCCTGGATCCGAACGAAGTGGAACGCGGGTTTAACGAAGGCGTATTCACCGCGGCGAAACTCTACCCCGCGAATGCCACTACCAACTCCAGCCATGGCGTGACCAGCATCGACGCCATCATGCCGGTTCTGGAAAGGATGCAGAAACTGGGCATGCCGCTGCTGGTGCACGGGGAAGTGACCCACGCCGAGATTGATATCTTCGACCGCGAAGCGCGCTTTATCGAAACGGTTATGGAACCGCTGCGCCAGCGTCTGCCCGCCCTGAAAGTGGTGTTTGAACACATCACCACCAAAGATGCCGCTGAATATGTCCGGGACGGTAACGAACTTATCGCTGCCACCATCACCCCTCAGCACCTGATGTTCAACCGCAACCACATGCTGGTCGGCGGCGTGCGCCCTCACCTGTACTGCCTGCCGATACTCAAGCGCAATATCCACCAGCAGGCCCTGCGTGAGCTGGTGGCCAGCGGTTTTTCTCGCGCATTCCTGGGGACTGACTCAGCCCCGCACGCGCGTCATCGTAAGGAAGCCAGCTGCGGCTGTGCGGGCTGCTTTAACGCGCCAACTGCGCTGGCAAGCTACGCCACCGTGTTTGAAGACATGAATGCGCTTGAGCACTTCGAGGCCTTCTGTTCCCTTAACGGCCCGCGTTTCTATGGGCTGCCGGTTAACGATGGCGTCATTGAGCTGGAGCGAAAAGCGCGTTTGGTTGAAGAGTCGATTCCGCTGACCGATGACACCCTCATCCCCTTCCTGGCAGGTGAAACCGTGAACTGGACGGTAAAGCGCTAAAAAAACACAATGCCCCTTATTGTCAAAACCACAATATACCTGTATAAATACACAGTACATTACACAGGGGGGCATTTATGCGTATTGAAGTCACCGTAGCCAAAACAACCGTATTGCCAGCTGGCGCACTTGATGCGCTGGCGGGTGAGTTATCGCGCCGTATTCATGACACCTTTCCAGACAACAGCAGTGCCGTAACCGTGCGTTACGCGTCAGCAAACAACGTCTCCGTCATTGGCGGCGCGAAAGAAGACAAAGATCGTATCACCGACATCCTGCAGGAAACGTGGGAAAGCGCCGACGACTGGTTCATCACCGATTAAATCTTGCTCCCTCATTGTGTTTTTTGCCGGGTCGCCCCGGCTTTTTTTGTTATGTTCTCGCCTGAAAGTTCAAATTAATTCAGCATCTTCTTAGAAAATCGTGAACAAGATGGTGTTTTATTGTTCTAATAATCCTAAAAGACAGAAAAATGTGTTGCCAGCTGTTTATTTTTTCCTGTGAAACCCTTATTACTTGTATACTGAAGATGCTTTCAGAAAAACATGCATTGAACCTCAAAGCCGTTGTCTTCTAACACGCATTAAGGGGGTTATAATGGAAAAGAATAGTGAAGTCATCCAGACCCACCCGCTCGTCGGCTGGGATATCAGTACCGTAGATAGCTACGATGCGCTGATGCTGCGTTTGCACTACCAGACCCCGAATCAACTCAACCGTGAAGAAGCGGAAGTTGGACAGACGCTGTGGCTTACGACAGACGTCGCTCGCCAGTTTATTTCTATTTTAGAGGCAGGTATTGCAAAAATAGAATCCGGCGACTATCAAGAAAATGAGTATAAACGGCATTGATTTCATGCCCACTTTTCACTCAACAGGCACCCCTCGGGTGCCTTATTTATTTCTCCCTTGTATAACCCTCCGATGTTAATTACCCTGCTAGCAAAGTATTAATCTACGAGATGCCCATGAAATACGACTTAATCATTATTGGTAGCGGCTCCGTTGGTTCTGCCGCCGGTTATTATGCGACGCAGGCGGGCCTTAACGTCCTGATGATTGACGCCCACCTCCCACCGCATGCGGAAGGCAGCCACCACGGTGATACCCGGCTGATCCGCCATGCCTATGGTGAAGGCGAGCGCTACGTCCCGCTGGTGCTGCGCGCGCAGACGTTGTGGGACGAGCTGGCCACGCTTACCGAAGAGCGCATTTTTGACCGCACGGGCATTATCAACCTGGGCCCCGCCAGCTCGGCATTCCTGGCCACCGTAGAGCAGAGCGCGAAACAATTTAACCTTGATGTCGAACGCCTGGACGCACGCGGCATCATGCAACGCTGGCCTGAAATCACGGTCCCGGAGAATTATATCGGGCTGTTTGAAGCCAACTCTGGGGTTCTGCATTGCGAAACGGCCATTAAAACCTGGGTAGCGCTGGCGGCGAAAGCAGGCTGTGCCCAGCTCTTCAATTGCCCGGTAAGCGGCATCACCCATCATGCCGACGGCGTCACCGTCACCACGGCTGACGGGGACTATACCGCGTCCCGCCTGCTGATAAGCGCGGGAACCTGGGTTACCAAGCTCCTCCCGGACCTGCCCGTTCAGCCGGTGCGGAAAGTCTTCTCCTGGTTCCAGTCTGACGGGCGCTACAGCAGCCAGAACAAATTCCCGGCCTTCACCGGCGAGCTGCCCAACGGCGATCAGTTCTACGGTTTCCCGTCGGAAAAAGACGCGCTTAAAATCGGCAAACATAACGGCGGGCAAATCATCTCTTCTCCTGAGGATCGCAAGCCGTTTGGCGAGTGCGCTCAGGATGGCTCCGAGGCGTTTTCGTTCTTACGCAATATTCTGCCGGGCGTGGGAGGGTTGCTCTACGGTGCTGCCTGCACGTACGACAACACGCCGGATGAGGACTTTATCGTCGATACCCTGCCGGGACACGACAACACCCTGCTTATTACCGGACTGAGCGGTCACGGTTTTAAATTTGCCTCCGTGCTGGGCGAAATCGCCGCGCAGTTTGCTCAGGGCATCACGCCGCAGTTTGATCTGACGCCCTTCTCGCTTTCGCGTTTTAAAGGATAATACAAAACAGGCTCCGGATGTCCGGAGCCTGTTTGTTACAGGGTGAATGATGCGCAGGATCGTCGATTTTCTAATCAATAATATTCGCGAGCATTTTATGCTTTATATCCTTTTATGGTCCCTGCTGGTGGTCATCGATTTTCTTTATATTGTGTTTTATTGACCTTGACCGCTGACAATTACTGACATTACTTTATATTTGTTTAATTTCCCCTTGTCTGGTTAATGTCTTAAATCTTTAGTTGGACGACCTCACTGAAATACATTCCCTTAACACCGTCAAATTTGCTGAAATAAATTAAATAAAAATGCTTATGCACTTATTTCAGTTGCAATATTTATTCATCCCGTTCATTTTTACCGTTCTCATTATTGATAATGGTAACACCTATGCAATTGCGTAATTCCGCCAACCGCTACGGAATAATATCCATGACGTTGCACTGGGTATTTGCCCTCGCGGTTTATGCCATGTTCGGGCTCGGGCTTTGGATGGTGACATTAAGCTATTATGACGGGTGGTATCACCAAGCGCCTGAATTGCATAAAAGCATTGGTGTCCTGCTGATGATGGGGCTGGTGGTTCGGCTTATCTGGCGACACATTTCCCCGCCGCCACCGGCACCGAAAACCCACGGCAAACTGACGCGCCTTGGCGCAACCGGCGCGCACATCGCGCTGTACGCTCTGCTTTTCGCCATTCTGATTAGCGGCTACCTCATTTCTACTGCGGACGGTAAGCCGATCGACGTCTTTGGCCTGTTCGAGGTCCCCGCTACGCTGGCCGATGCCGGCTCACAGGCCGACACCGCGGGGGTTATTCACCTGTGGCTGGCGTGGAGCGTTGTGATCCTCTCCGTTCTTCACGGGCTTGCCGCGCTTAAACACCACTTTATCGATAAAGACGATACGCTAAAGCGCATGCTTGGCCGAACGTCTACTGACTCTGGAGTATTAAAATGAAAAAACGCCTGCTGGGTATCGCCTTAGGTTCACTGTTATTCACCACCGGCTCTGCTGTTGCCGCTGATTATAAAATTGATAAAGAAGGCCAGCATGCCTTCGTCAATTTCCGTATTCAGCACCTTGGCTATAGCTGGCTGTACGGCACCTTCAAGGATTTTGACGGTACGTTTAGCTTTGATGAGAAAAACCCGGCCTCCGATAAGGTAAATGTCACCATTAATACCAACAGCGTGGATACCAATCACGCCGAGCGTGACAAACACTTGCGCAGCGCCGAGTTTTTGAATGTGTCTAAATTCCCACAGGCGACATTCGCGTCAACAGGCGTGAAAAAAGATGGCGATAAGCTGGATATTACCGGGAACCTGACGCTTAATGGCGTCACCAAACCCGTTACCCTCGATGCAAAACTGATCGGCCAGGGTGATGACCCATGGGGTGGTAAACGCGCGGGCTTCGAGGCCACGGGCAAAATTCATCTTAAAGATTTCAACATTACGACGGATTTAGGCCCGGCGTCGCAGGACGTGGAGCTGGTTATTTCTGTGGAAGGGGTTCAGCAGAAGTCGTAATACCTAATCCCGGCAGGCTTTGGCACTGCCGGGATTAATCATTACTCAGGGTCAGGAATGCCCAGCGTGGTATTCAGTCGGCCACGAGATTTATTAAAGATTTTATTCCCGTTTTCACGACCCGCGCGACGGCGGCGCTGTTCTTCTTCCGGCAATACGCTCTCTTCACTGCACAGCTCGCTACAGCATCCATTATATTTCTCAGCGCAGGTCGGGCACTGAATAAACAGCAGATGGCAGCCATCATTCTTGCAGTTGGTATGGGTATCGCACGGCGCACCGCACTGGTGGCAGTGAGAAATCACATCGTCTGAAATACGCTCGCCCATACGCTCGTCAAAAACAAAGTTTTTACCAATAAAGCGAACCGGCAGCCCTTGCTCACGGGCGCGGCGTGCATATTCGATGATGCCGCCTTCAATATGCCAGACTTTATTAAAGCCGTTGTGCTTCATCCACGCGCTGGCCTTTTCACAGCGGATCCCGCCGGTGCAGTACATAACGATTTTTTTATCTTTATGTTCCTGCATCATCTCAACCGCTTTCGGCAGCTGCTCGCGGAAGGTGTCTGCCGGGATTTCCATCGCGTTCTCGAAGTGCCCCACTTCGTATTCGTAGTGGTTACGCATGTCGATGAACACCGCATCAGGGTCGTCAAGCATGGCGTTCACTTCGGCGGCTTTGAGGTATTCCCCCACGTCGCCCGCATTAAAGCTCGGATCGTCAATCCCGTCGGCCACGATGCGCTCGCGCACCTTCATGCGCAGCACCCAGAATGATTTCCCGTCATCGTCGAGGGCGATATTCAGGCGCACATCGTTAAGTGCCGGATCGAAACCGTAGAGAAAATCGCGAAATGCGCTGACGTTGCTTTCCGGGACGCTAATCTGGGCATTAATGCCCTCACGCGCGAGATACACGCGGCCAAAGACATTCAGGGCTGTGAAGGCCTGGTAAAGCGCATCACGGGTCGCCTGCGGATCGTTAATCGTGAAGTATTTATAGAATGAGATTGTCGTGCGCGGTTCGGTTTCAGCTAACATACGCGCTTTCAACATCTCATTCGATACGCGGTTGTGTAACACTGGCATGGTGTACAAGTCCTGCAATCAAGTGAGAGAAACAAAAAACGGTCGGCATCATATAGCAAACAAAGCTAATTTACATCCACACATTTTACGCTACATTTCACACTGCCTGATTTAGCAGGCTTAACATTTGCTGTATTCGTGCACGTTTCGATGACAGACATTTTGGCTACGACTCAAAAAATGAGACAATAGCCATTCAGGACGTTAGAACACAGGACAGACATGACCCAGTTACCGAAATTTACTGCCGCCCTCTTGCACCCCCGCTATTGGTTAACCTGGACAGGTGTTGGTTTTTTGTGGCTTCTCGTACAGCTCCCCTATCCTGTTTTGTTCCGCCTGGGAAAAGCCCTGGGGCGTATCGCTCTGCAGTTAATGAAACGCCGCGCTAAGATTGCTTACCGCAATCTTGAGCTCTGCTTTCCTCATATGAGCGAGCCAGAACGTCGCGATATGGTGGTAAAGAATTTCGAATCCGTTGGCATGGGGCTGATTGAGACGGGGATGGCATGGTTCTGGTCAAATAAGCGCATGACGCGCTGGACGGAAGTGGCGGGAACGGGCATGGAGCCTGTCCACACGCTTCAGGCGAATAAGACCGGCGTACTGCTGATTGGCATCCATTTCCTCACGCTTGAAATCGGCGCGCGTATGTTCGGCATGCAGGCACCGGGCATTGGTGTCTATCGCCCGAATGATAACCCGGTGATTGATTTGCTGCAGACCTGGGGCCGCATGCGCTCCAATAAGAGCATGATCGATCGAAAAGATTTAAAGGGCATGATCCGCGCCCTGAAATCAGGCGAAGTCATTTGGTATGCCCCGGACCACGATTACGGCCGACAGGCCAGCGTATTTGTGCCTTTCTTTGCGGTTGACGAGGCGGCAACCACCTCGGGCACCTGGATGCTGGCACGGATGTCCAAAGCCGCCATCGTGCCTTTTGTTCCGCGCCGCAAACCGGACGGTTCGGGCTATCAGCTGATTATGCTCGAACCCGAAATGACGCCACCGCTCGATGACGCAGAAACCACCGCGCGCTGGATGAACGGGGTTGTCGAGAAATGCATTATGCTCGCACCAGAACAGTACATGTGGCTGCACCGTCGCTTTAAAACCCGGCCTGAAGGCGTCCCTTCTCGCTACTGATCCTCATGCGGCCCGGCGGGCCGCATGCTGTTTTAGCTTTAAAAGCTCCCCCTCATTGCGGCAATCATAACCCAGGCGCATAATTAGCAGGCTTATTACCTCACGAATTCTGGTGCCCTGCGCCACATGATGCGGAATGTTATGTCACCCTCAGATGCCCCCATAAACTGGAAGCGTAACCTCGCGGTTGCCTGGCTCGGCTGTTTTCTCACCGGCGCCGCTTTTAGCCTGGTTATGCCTTTTCTGCCCCTCTACATTGAACAGCTGGGGGTCACGGGCCACAGTGAACTGAATATGTGGTCCGGGCTGGTGTTCAGTATCACCTTTCTTTTTTCTGCCATTGCATCGCCGTTCTGGGGTGGGCTCGCCGATCGGAAAGGTCGCAAAATCATGCTGCTGCGATCGGCGCTCGGGATGTCCATCATCATGCTGCTCATGGGGATGGCGCAAAACGTCTGGCAATTCCTGATCCTGCGCGCGCTGCTCGGGCTGCTGGGCGGCTTTATTCCCAATGCTAATGCGCTGATTGCCACGCAGATGCCGCGTCATAAAAGCGGCTGGGCGCTGGGTACCCTCTCAACGGGCGGCGTCAGCGGCGCCCTGCTGGGGCCGCTGGCGGGTGGGCTGCTGGCCGACAGCTACGGCCTGCGTCCGGTCTTTTTCATCACCGCCAGCGTGCTGTTCCTCTGTTTCATCGTGACGCTTATCTGCATCCGGGAGAACTTCACGCCTGTGGCAAAAAAAGAGATGCTGCACGCCAGAGAGGTGCTTGCCTCGTTGAAAAACCCCAGGCTGGTGCTGAGCCTGTTCGTCACCACCATGATTATTCAGGTCGCGACCGGTTCCATTGCCCCCATCCTGACGCTGTACGTGCGCGAGCTGGCCGAAAACGTCAGCAATATTGCCTTCATCAGCGGGCTTATTGCGTCCGTTCCCGGCGTGGCCGCGTTGCTGAGCGCGCCCCGGCTCGGAAAGCTGGGCGATCGGGTTGGCCCGGAGAAGATCCTGATCTTTGCACTTGCGGTCTCGGTCCTGCTGTTGATTCCGATGTCGATGGTGCAAACGCCGTGGCAGCTGGGCCTGCTGCGCTTTTTGCTGGGAGCTGCGGACGGCGCACTGCTTCCGGCGGTGCAAACGCTGCTGGTGTACAACTCCACCAACCAGATTGCCGGGCGTATCTTCAGCTACAACCAGTCGTTCCGCGATATTGGCAACGTGACGGGGCCGCTCGTCGGAGCAGGTATTTCCGCCAGCTTTGGTTTCCGCGCGGTCTTTATCGTCACCGCTGGCGTGGTCCTGTTTAACGCCATCTACTCCTGGGTGAGTTTATCCCGAACATTACGCACCGCGACGGATAAGACGAACGCCTGACGGCTTATTTCCGCATTCATACTTGCAATACCGGAGAATCAGCTATTCTTTCCCTGAATACCTTATCGAAAAACAGGGAGACACCGATGACCATGTACGCCACGCTGGAAGAAGCGATTAATGCCGCTCGCGAAGAGTTCCTCGCCGATAATCCGGGCATTGAGGAAGAAGATGCTGACGTGCAGCAGCTCAATATCCAAAAGTATGTCCTGCAGGACGGGGATATTATGTGGCAGGCCGAATTCTTTGCCGACGACGGTGAAGACGGGGAGTGTCTGCCGATATTGAGCGGTGAAGGTGCGCAGGCCGTCTTCGACGGCGATTATGATGAAATTGAGCTACGTCAGGAATGGCAGGAAGAGAATACCCTGCACGAGTGGGATGAGGGGGAATTTCAGCTTGAACCGCCGCTGGATACGGAAGAAGGCCAGACCGCAGCGGACGAGTGGGACGAGCGTTAAGCCCCCCTACTCGTAAGGGCCGTGACTGGCGTCGACAGGCAGTAAAAGCGTGTCGAAGATCAGCGAGAATGGCAGGTCGAGCACGGTCAGGTAGCGCCACGCAGAATCACGGACGTCCCACTTCACGCCGGGATAGTACTGATTTCCGTGGCCCTGCCCGGGAATAGTGCGGCTGATGATGCTGCCGCAGCCGCTCAGTAAACATGCCATCATTACAATGATGATTATTCTCATGAGTAACCTCAAAAAAATACCGGCCTTTCAGCCGGTATTTTAGTTGGCGGGTCGCGCTGCGCTTACCCGCCCTACGTCGATTGCAGACTACATGCTTATTTCGCCTTAAGCGCCAGCGGATTAAGCGTAATATCTTTATAGTAATTCACCCACGAAGAGTATTTCTCCGGCGCAGACCACACGCGGTAGTGAAGTCGTGACAGGGTTACCGGGTCGCTCAACAGAACCAGACGACGGTCGCGGTTCAGTTTTTCCGGCGTCTCGTTCAGCGCCTGCTCAACGTGACGATCGCGAGCAATCTCCAGAACCTGGCTTGCGCGGTGACGTGCGGTTGCCATCGCCGTTGCCAGAGCGTTGAATGACGGGTTGAACACCGCGTGCATAAAGCCATCATCCAGCGAGCGCTCGCGGTTCTGCTGTAAATACCTGTCGGTATCGACCAGCACCTGAGGCGGGGAATACTCTTCCGGGATCAGGAACAGCTTCCAGCGTTTTGTGCGCAGCCCCACCGTTGAACGACTTGAGATGACGGACACAAACGGCGACAGGATAAGCGAGAACACAATCGGCGCCAGCCAGAACAGGAACCGCAGATCCAGCCACGCCATGCCGGCAGCCCACACCAGGCCCAGCAGCAGCTGAGAGCCGTGACGCATGAAGGCTTCACTCCACGGGGTAGAGTCATCATCGCGCTGCGGCGAGTTCCAGACCACTTCCCAGCCCAGGAATGCGCTCACCACAAACACGGTGTGGAACAGCATACGCACCGGTGCCAGCAGCACGGAGAACAGCACTTCCAGCAGCAGAGAAAGCGTTACGCGCCAGAAGCCACCAAACTCTTTCGACCCTTTGCACCAGATCAGGATGATGCTGAGCAGCTTCGGCAGGAACAGCAGCACCATGGTGGACGCAAACAGCGCAATCGCCAGCTCCGGACGCCACTGCGGCCACACCGGGAACAGCTGGCGCGGCTGCAGGAAGTATTGCGGCTCCGTCAGAGCGTGGACAACCTGCAAGGCCGTCGACAGCGCCAGGAACATAAACCACAGCGGTGCGGAAAGATAGGACATCACGCCCGTCAGGAACACCGCACGGTGAACCGGGTGCATCCCTTTTACCAGGAACAGACGGAAGTTCATCAGGTTACCGTGGCACCAGCGGCGGTCACGCTTGAGTTCATCCAGCAGGTTCGGCGGCAGTTCTTCGTATGAGCCCGGCAGGTCGTAGGCGATCCAGACGCCCCACCCTGCACGACGCATCAGTGCGGCTTCCACAAAGTCATGGGATAAAATTGACCCGGCAAACGAGCCTTCACCCGGCAGCGGCGCAAGCGCACAGTGCTCAATAAACGGCTTCACGCGGATAATGGCGTTGTGGCCCCAATAGTGGGATTCACCCAGTTGCCAGAAGTGCAGGCCGGCGGTAAACAGCGGGCCATAAACGCGGGTCGCAAACTGCTGGCAGCGCGCGTACAGCGTGTCCATGCCGGAGGCTTTTGGCGAAGACTGAATGATACCGGCGTTCGGGTTGGCTTCCATCAGGCGGACCAGGCCGCTCAGACAGTCACCGCTCATGACCGAGTCGGCATCCAGCACCACCATGTAACTGTACTGATTACCCCAGCGACGGCAGAAATCATCGATGTTGCCGCTTTTACGCTTCACGCGGCGGCGACGGCGGCGGTAGAAGATTTGCCCTTCGCCCTGCACTTCGGCAATCAGCTCCATCCAGGCTTTTTGCTCGGCAACGCAGATATCCGGGTTATAGCTGTCGCTCAGGATATAGACGTCAAAATGCGCGGCGTTACCGGTAGCCTTAACGGACTCCCAGGTTGCGCGCAGCCCCGCAAATACGCGGTCAACGTCTTCGTTACAGATAGGCATAATCAACGCGGTACGGTGCTCAGGATTGAGGGGTTCATCCCCGACCGTCGACGCAGAAATGCTGTATTTGTCACGCCCCATCAGCAGCTGCAGGAAGCCCATCAGCGCCGTCCAGAAACCGGCGGATACCCAGCAGAACAGCACCGCAAACAGCAGAAGGATGCCGCTCTGAAGAATATACGGCAGCAGCTGCATGAAGGAGACCCAGATATCCTGGCCAAACATGTCTGCCGGGTTGATCAGCGCCCACCCCTGGTACGGCAGAATGGTTTTCATGTACCAGGTTGCAACTACGGTTTGAGCCAGCGTCAGCAGCAGCAGAGTGTAGCGACGGATCGTTCCCACGGTACGCCATTTCTGCTCGGAGGCCTGCTCTTCTTTCGTCAGGCGGGAGAGATAGCGCGGCGTAACGTCACGTCCGCGCAGGCGGTCCCAGAAGCGACCCACCGGGTTGGTGCGCCAGGGATCCGGGAACATGGAGGAGCGCGTCGCTTTAGGCATGGCCTGAAGCTGGGTGCGTCCTTCATCATCTTTGATCAGCTGCCCTTGTGCCAGCGAGTCTGGCCATGCCTGCTCCAGACGCGCCTTTACTGACCCCAGCGGCGTATCATCATCACGCGTAAACTGATGATGTTCACCATCCAGCGCGGTTTGCACCGCGCGGATGTCGCTCTTAGGCAGTGCCGCTTTCTCAATGTCCGTCAGCGGCATGGCATCAATGTATTCAGTTGTATTATTCATTGGCAGGTAGCTGATAGCTCCAGGTTTCACTCAGCGGCTGATCGTCGCTAACCAGCGCAGCGCGCATTTCAGTGGTCTGTTTCGGATCTTTCACTTTCACGCGCAGGGTTAAACGCCACCCTTTGGTTACCGGGTTGTAGCGCACGGCGTTCTCAACGATTTCACCGTTGTCACCGATGCTGGCCTGCGCGGTAACAGCCGTATCCGGGGCCAGTTTTTTCATGTCCTGGCCTGCGAAGTCCACCACAAAGGCGACGGTACCGTCCGGCTGACGGATCAAGTTAGACTGCTTCACGTCACCGGTAGAACGACGCGTCTGCATCACGTACGCATTGTCCGGCGCGTGCAGTTTGTCTTCGTCACGGCTGAAGGTGATAGCGTATTTGAAGTTCATCTCTTTACCGGCTTCCGGAAGCTGGTCCGGCGTCCAGTAGGCGACGATGTTGTCGTTGGTTTCATCGTTGGTCGGGATTTCAACCAGCTCAACCTTACCTTTGCCCCAGTCACCTTTTGGCGTTACCCAGGCGCTTGGGCGCTGGTCATAACGATCGTCAAGATCCTCAAAGCGAGAGAACTGACGGCCGCGCTGCAGCAGACCAAAGCCCTGCGGGTTTTCCATCGCGAAGCTGCTGACGGCCAGATGTTTCGGGTTGTTCAGCGGACGCCAGATCCACTCACCGTTACCGGCATGGATAGAGAGGCCGTTGGAATCATGCAGTTCCGGACGATAGTTGGTTGCCGGAGACGGCTGGTTAGGCCCGAACAGGAACATACTGGTCAGCGGCGCGACGCCGAGCTTGCCCACTTTATCGCGCAAGTAAACTTTAGACTGCACGTCAACGACCGTGTCACGTCCTGGCATAATCACGAAGCGATATGCGCCTGTTGCGCGAGGGGAATCCAGCAGGGCATAAATGGTCAGACGTTTATCGGTTGGTTTTGGACGTTCAATCCAGAACTCACGGAAACGCGGGAATTCTTCACCTGATGGCAGCGCGGTATCAATAGCCAGACCGCGCGCGGAAAGCCCGTACACCTGCCCTGCGCCAATCACGCGGAAATAGCTGGCGCCAAGCATGCTGACGATTTCGTCGTTTTTATCTTTGCTGTTAATAGGGTAAAGCACCTTGAAGCCTGCGAAGCCCAGGTCTTTAACGGTGTCTTTATCGTGCTGCACATCGCCAAAATTGAAATAATCAGGGCTGTACTTAATTTTCCGTACCGCGGTTGCCGTCACTTCGTTGATGGCAACAGGCGTGTCGAAGTACATACCCTGATGATAAAACTCAAGCTTGAACGGGGTTTTAATATTGTTCCAGTACGCTTTGTCGTGATTGAACTGGATCTGCTGATAGTCCGCGTACTTCATGTCACGGAAAACGGAGGGCAGGTTACTTTTCGGCGCTTCGTAGCTCTTTCCAGCCATCGACTTTGCCTGTTTTGCGACGTCATCGATGGTAAAGGACCATGCCGATGAGGTATACAGGGACAACAAGACTGCCGCACCCAACCAACGCATTTTCAACATCTGTGGTTTATGTTTCATAATAAGTAAGCACTTCCCCCTTTGTGTGCTTAATTCGATCCGATCCATTTTAATGGAAACTCAGGCAATCCGACAACATTATCACTGCTTTGTTCAGCTCGCTGGCTCATGGATTAAGCAAATGAAAGAACCCGCTTTTCACTTTGCGTGCTTATCCTGGAGACAGGGTGTCGGTCTTGGTGTAGGGTTGGCTTCGAATGTAACCATTATGCGTCTTAGGGATAAGGCGATTAGTCTGAGAATGTACTGAGTTATATGAGCACAACACCCGTACAACGTGAATATTTCCTCGACTCGATCCGGGCATGGCTGATGCTGTTGGGGATCCCCTTTCACATTTCATTGATTTACTCCAGCCACACCTGGCACGTTAACAGCCTTGAACCCTCCTGGTGGCTTACGCTATTTAATGACTTCATCCACGCCTTTCGTATGCAGGTGTTTTTCGTCATTTCCGGCTATTTCTCTTATATGCTGTTTTTACGCTATCCCATGAAGCGCTGGTGGAAAGTGCGCGTGGAGCGCGTTGGTATCCCAATGCTGACCGCAATCCCGCTGTTGACCCTGCCGCAGTTCATCATGCTGCAGTACGTAAAAGGCAAAGCGGAGGACTGGCCGAATCTGTCGGCGTATGAGAAATACAATACGCTGGTCTGGGAGCTGGTTTCACACCTCTGGTTCCTGCTGGTGCTGGTCGTGCTTACAACGGTCAGCCTGCTGATTTTCAGCCGATTGCGCCGTCATTTGAGTACGGCCTCCGACGCCTTCTTCGCCAACGTTACCCTTGGCAAACTGTCGCTGCTCTTTTTGATCCTGGGGGTTGCCTATGGGGCCATCAGACGCACTCTGTTTATCGTCTACCCTCCGATTCTGAGCGATGGGCTGTTTAATTTCGTGGTGATGCAATCCCTGTTTTACATCCCGTTCTTCCTGATCGGCGCGCTGGCGTTTGTCTATCCCCAGCTAAAATCGCTGTTTACCACCCCATCCCCCTGGTGTGCTGGCGGTGCAGCTCTGGCTTTTGCGGCTTACCTTTTAAACCAGCGCTACGGCAGCGGTGATGGGTGGATGTACGAGACGGAGAGCGTGATAACCATGCTTCTTGGGCTGTGGATGGTAAACGTGGTGTTCGCGTTAGGCCATCGCCTGCTGAACTTTAAATCCAGCCGCGTAACCTACTTCGTTAACGCATCGCTGTTCATTTATCTGGTGCATCACCCGTTGACGCTTTTCTTCGGGGCCTACATCACGCCGCACATTGCCTCCAACACGCTGGGGTTCTTTACCGGGCTGGTGTTCGTGATTGGCATCGCTATCCTGCTCTACGAGATCCACCTGCGGATACCGCTGCTGCGTTTTCTCTTCTCGGGAAAACCCCAAACGAAAGCCTCATAACAAACGCGGCGCACAGTATGCGCCGCGTTGCTTATGTCTCCAGATCCTGACCGCGCTGGGTCAGAAGCCGTTGATAAAGGTGAGCGGTTTCCTCGTCGTAACAGACAAAGGTGACTTTTTCCGGCATCGGCTTAAGGGAGAGATAGTGGTAAACGGTGTTCACGGCAATCGTCGCTGCCGCCGCCTTTGGATAACCGTACACGCCGGTGCTGATGGCCGGGAATGCCATGGTCTTATAGCCATTGTCGGCCGCGAGCCGCAGACAGTTGCGGTAAGCCTCTTCCAGAATGCTCGCCTCATGCCTGTCGCCACCGTGCCACACCGGCCCGACGGCATGGATTACGGCCCTTGCGGGAAGGTCGCCAGCCAGCGTGATCACAGCATGCCCCGGCGGGCACTCCCCCTGCTGCTGGCGCACCACCTTACAGGCTTCAAGAAGCTGGGGCCCGGCAGCCCGATGAATGGCACCGTCAACCCCGCCTCCCCCCATTAATGATGGATTTGCTGCATTGACAATCACATCGACGTGCATCGTCGTGATATCGCCATGAATAACGTCGATTTGCGGTCTCATAAACACCCTCTGCAACCCGCCTTTTTCTTAAGTGTATCGCAGAGGGATGAAGGAGAAAAAACTATCGTGTAAAAGAGGGTTAACGATAATCAACCTGAACAACAGCAAGCGTCTTTTCAGGGTTGAGGTACTTCATGCTGATATTCGTCAGGCTGGGGAAAGCGTTATGGCCATTAAGTGCATCCTCATAACTGACCCTGTGCGTCTGCATACGGTTGTTATCGGGGCATGACACGGACAGCTGCCCCTGTTGAGGCGAAATTTCACAAGGATCGGCCACGATAGCGCCGCGAAAATGGATGACACCCCCATCTACAACGGTTGCAGCAAAAGCCGGGGTGATAAAACCAGAGGCAATCAGGCCTAAACCTGAAATGAGTAGAGCGGTATATTTGGTCACAAGATGCACTCCTCAATAATAAATCATCCTTGAGGGGTAAATGCGCTCCATTATGACAACGCAGTTGCAGGCAACTGAACAGCACGCGTCGTTCAGCACCTGTTAACATCATAGTTACATCCTTCCATTCCCGCCACACGCGCAAATCATTGATTTTATGAATGATTAAAGCGACGACTCAGAAGGCGACCACTGCTGCGATAAATGAAGCGATTTTCCATCAGAGACGGTGACAATAATTTTCACCGTATCCCCTGTGCCTATATTTAAACTCAGCCGCATCAAATCAATCGTCTGATTAGCGGGTATAGAAAGGGTATTTTGCTGTCGCGAAGTGCTTTGACCGCCCTGCCCTTGCCGAACAGACAAAATCTTAACCTGGCAATCACAAGGTTCCGACAGGGTAACCTGAGGAATAATGGTGGTCATATCGCCCTGCTGCGATGTTTTAAACGTAATCTGACTGGAAAGCGCGGCGAGGAGTATTAGCGTATTCATGATGAACTCCCGAAAAAAAACAGGGCATTTGCCCTGTTTTTTTGTAGCACAGATTTGGAATTAGTACTGATGCGCAGTCGCGTTGTTGCCGAAGCCGACCTGGTGAACAGTCACAGTTGACCCGGACGCTGTCTGGTCCACTGCCGCGCCGTTGCCGCCGCCGAACTGTTTTACATTGATTGTGGAGTCTTTGCTGTTCCACTGGTCGATGGTGGCGCTGTTACCGAAGCCTTTCTGCAGCAGATCGATGGTGCTGTCGTCAGAGCCCTGGCCCACGTCAGCGCCGTTGCCGCCACCGTGCTGGGTGATAGTCAGATCAGAGTTTTTTGCACTAGTCTGCAAGGCAACGGCTGAGTTGCCGCCACCGTACTGGTAAATGCTCAGCGTTGAGTTAGGGCCGCTATTACCGCCACCCCAGCCGCCACCGCCGCCGCCAAATTGAGGTACCGCACCTGCGAAAGCACTGCCAGAAACTACGATTGCTGCGATTGCTGCCACTTTGAAAAGTTTCATGGTAAACCCCCATCGGATTGATTAAGTCGCCACAAAGCGCTAGCGTTGAATAACGCGAATAGCCATTTGTGACTGTCTCTGTACTACAACTGCTGTTTTCTGCGTACCATACTGCGTAATATTCGCTCTGTTACCCGACCCTTTCTGGATAATCACAGCGGTATTACCAAAAGCCTCCTGCTTAATACTCGCATCGTTTCCGCTGCCAGCCTGATCGATATAAGCAAGATTGTAAGTCCCTGACTGGTCAACTTTCGCTCTATTGCCTCCACCATCCTGTGAGACAACGGACAGTAATTTCGACCCGCCCTGACGAACGTCAGTATTATTACCCGAGCCCTGCTGTCCAATAATGGCTGCCTGATTATATGAAGACTTGCTTAATTCATTAACCGCAAAGTTATATTCAGAACCTGCTAAATCTGAATTCCCTGCGATTACAAATCCAGGCGCACCCAGTAATGTAAACACCATAAATAACGTTCTGTTTTTCATGTTGTCACCCTGGACCTGGCTATACACGTAAATTAACGTTCTTCTCTGTGTTAACGCGTCTCGTTTTTTGTTAACGTCGCGTTACGGTGAAGAGTATGTCTGCCGAAACAATTTAAATATCTCACCCGCGCGGCTTATTTTTATTAATGGGTTCACCTCAAAGTATTAAATCGGTAAAAAATACGTTGGGATCAGCGTGGGTTAGTAAAGATAAAAAAGTCTGTACCTACAGAGGTTGTACAAGCCGGAAGGGGTTTGTCCAGCCTTGCCCGCGCGGGCGTTACAATCCGCCGGCGTGATTTTTTGAACACCACGTGACACGGAGCGTGTTTTCTTAAGAAGGATCCAACTCATGAGAAAGGGCTTAGTTTTTTTACATGACTCATACCTTTTACCGAACGGTAAAACATTTAATATAGATATCTAATTCAATAACCTATAATAATTTGTATGATTTTTAAAATCTGTGCATCGTTATTACTCTGTACAACTTTTCTATTAAATAAAAACTAATTAACCACCGCAAATACACAATTAAATATCGATTTTTACATCTTGTTACACGATTAACACTTGCTTTAAAGTTCGTAATAGCTAGATTGAAAACAGTAGTAAGTTACTTTGTTTTATTTCCCTCCTCCTCTGGAGGAATGGTTGGATTCTACACACAGCAGTGCCACATCTGTCAGTACTTCTGGTGTCCCTTACCTATTAACAAGGGGCAGCTGCCAGGTGCCATAAATAAAGTGGGGTTTCATCATGTTTAATGAAGTCCATAGTTTACATGGTCATACATTATTGTTGATCACCAAACCTTCTTTACAAGCGACAGCATTATTGCAGCACTTAAAACAATCGCTCTCATTGAACGGAAAATTGCATAACATTCAACGTTCTTTTGATGACATTGTGCCTGGCAGTATCATTCTTCTCGATATGATGGAAGCTGATAAGAAGCTTATCCATTACTGGCAGGATACTTTAAGCAGGAAAAACAATAATATCCGCGTGTTATTATTGAACACCCCTGATGAGTATCCTTTTAGAGATATCGAAAGCTGGCCGCATATCAATGGCGTGTTCTACGTCACTGAAGAAGAAAATCGCGTAGTGGAAGGGCTTCAGGGGATATTGCGAGGGGAATGTTATTTCTCGCAAAAGCTTGCCAGCTACCTCATTACGCACTCCGGTAATTATCGCTATAACAGTTCAGAGTCTGCACTGCTGACGCATCGTGAGAAAGAGATCCTGAACAAGCTGCGCATTGGTGCTTCAAATATTGAAATCGCCCGTTCGTTATTTATCAGCGAAAATACGGTTAAGACTCACCTTTATAATCTTTTCAAGAAGATAGCTGTTAAAAACCGAACTCAGGCAGTTTCATGGGCCAACGATAACCTCAGGCGTTAATCACATGAAGCGCACGTTGAGTTGGATTGCCGCAGCAGGCTTCCTGCTTGCTGCCGGGAACCTCCAAGCTATAGAGGTTGAAGTTCCCGGATTGTTAACCGACCACACGGTCACATCTATCGGACACGATTTCTACCGTGCCTTCAGCGATAAATGGGAAAGTGACTACACCGGTAATATAACAATCAACGAACGGCCCAGTGCACGATGGGGAAGCTGGATAAAAATAACCGCCAACCAGGATGTTATTTACCAGACTTTTTTATTCCCAACGAAAAGAGACTTCGATCAGAACGTCGATTTCGCGCTGGCACAATCAGAAGAGGCTATTAATCGTCTGCAGCTAGATAAAGCGCTATTGAGCACGGGCGATTTAGCAAAAGATGAGTTCTAGCAACGATATTTATTTCGGAGGCTGTAATGCGTCTCGCACACACGGTAATTTCGTTAATGCTCATTGCGCCGCTAAGCTGGGCCGGGAATATGACCTTCCAGTTCCGCAACCCTAACTTTGGCGGCAACCCGAACAACGGGGCATTCATGCTTAACGAAGCCCAGGCACAAAACTCTTACAAAGACCCCAGCTATAAAGACGACTTCGGTATCGAAACCCCGTCAGCGCTGGATAACTTTACGCAGGCCATCCAGTCGCAAATATTAGGTGGCTTATTAACCAATATTAATACCGGTAAACCCGGCCGCATGGTGACGAACGATTTTATCGTTGATATCGCCAATAAAGATGGGCAGCTTCAGCTGAACGTGACAGACCGTAAAACCGGGAAAACATCGACAATCCAGGTTTCGGGTTTGCAGTCTGACTCAACTGATTTTTAAACAACCACGAAATAAGGACAATCATCATGCAGCGCTTTTTGATCATTGTTGCAGTGTGCTTATTGAGCGGTTGTTTAACTGCTCCGCCTAAAGAAGCCGCTAAGCCAACATTAATGCCTCGGGCACAAAGCTATCGCGATTTAACCCATCTGCCGGTACCAACCGGTAAGATATTCGTCTCTGTTTATAACATTCAGGATGAAACCGGGCAGTTTAAACCGTACCCGGCAAGTAACTTCTCCACGGCCGTGCCGCAGAGTGCCACCGCCATGCTGGTTACGGCGCTGAAGGATTCACGCTGGTTTATCCCTCTGGAACGACAAGGGCTACAAAATCTGCTGAATGAACGAAAAATTATTCGCGCCGCGCAGGAAAACGGAACCGTTGGCGTGAATAACCGTATGCCGCTTCAGTCACTCACCGCAGCCAATATCATGGTGGAAGGCTCGATTATCGGCTACGAAAGTAACGTGAAATCAGGGGGAGCTGGAGCACGCTACTTTGGCATCGGGGCAGACACGCAGTATCAACTCGACCAGATTGCCGTCAACCTGCGCGTGGTTAACGTGAGCACGGGTGAGATCTTATCTTCCGTGAACACCAGTAAAACCATCCTCTCTTATGAGGTGCAGGCCGGGGTATTCCGCTTCATTGACTACCAGCGTTTGCTGGAGGGAGAGATCGGGTATACCTCTAACGAGCCGGTGATGCTGTGTCTGATGTCGGCCATTGAAACCGGGGTTATCTTCCTGATTAACGATGGTATCGATCGCGGACTGTGGGATTTGCAGAATAAAAATGAAGTGAAAAATGAGGTTCTGGTGAAATACCGTGAGATGTCGGTTCCTCCGGAATCCTGATCGGAAGCGCGTAAAAAAGGCGAGATCATCATCTCGCCTTTTTTTATTCACTCACCGCGGTGACGTTTTGCGCCCTGCCCCGCCGGGCTGCCAGCCACAGGCCGCTGTTCTTCATGGCATAGCCAAACAGCAGCCCCAGCGCCAGCGACGGCACCACCAGCTTCCAGTCGCCCTGTCCGGCAAAGGTTGCACAGGCGCCGATAAAGGTTCCGGGAACGAACGACAGCAGCAGATGCTTCGCCTGCACACACATCAGGAAAGCCACAATCCCGGTCATGACATAGCCGAGGATCTCCAGATGCGGCGCCAGCGCGCTGCCTTTCATAATCACCAGCGCCCAGATAACACCGCTCATCATGGTGCAGCCAGAGATAAACAACCCTTTTACGCCACCCTGCGGGCAGGCAAAATAGGCCGTGCAGCCGAGGAACCCGGCCCAGCTCAGCAATCCGAGAGACACCGCCACCCATCCCCAGAGTCCTGAGAGAATGCCCGTTGTAAGTGCAATGCAAAGTAAGATGTTCATGGTGCGCATCTTAGCAGATGCGCACCAGAGAAATGCGATCGGAAGCACATTACGTGCAAGTTGAAATGTATGCTTGCAGAAATTTTGTGATTTACATCACTCTTCGTTCTCTTCTTCCAGCTCGTCCCACATCGCGGCAATCGCGTCTCGCGTCAGCGGCGCCAGCGTTCTCCAGAATGGTGAGGTTGCGTGGGCTTCGACTTTGCCAAGGAACGTCCCGACCCACGGCAACAAATAGGTTTCGAACAGGGTTTGGATGGCTTCGTTTTCATCATCGCCCGCGTTATCTTCAATCCACGACGCCGCCAGCAGCAGCGTACCGATGTGATCGGCCGGGGTGTCGGTCAGCGGCATACCGCGCTCTGAGAGAAACGCGCGCACTTCCGCTTCCGTTGTCCCTTCCTGCCACGCTGAGCGATACGGTGAGACGCGGCACTCGTCGCCCACAAAAAGCGCGTTGTAATCCGTGGAGATCTGCTGCATATCACAGCTTTTCTGCAACCGTTCCAGCAGTTCATCCTGTTCCAGCGGCCAGTTCTGCGCCAGCTTTCCTTCTCGGATCAGGGTAAAAAGCGGAACCAGCAGCGGGTCCTGCGGCTGGCGATAGTAAAGCGTACCCAGCACGCGGCAGAGGATGGAGAACTCATTCATTTTTTTATTCCATTACACAATTAAAGATCGGCAAATTCGTCAATCGGCGCCATGCCGCGCGACTCGAGGAAATCGAGCATCCGGCGCGGCGTCACGTTCAGGATCCGCTCTTCCGGGAAATCCACGTCGTTAAGCACCTTCAGGCACTCGCTGAAATCACCCAGCGTAAACGCGGTATGTGAATCAGAACCGAGCGCCACCATTCCACCCGCATCACGCACGGCGGCAGCGACTTCGCGACAGTTGGCTTCACTGCCCTTTCGCGAATGCACGAAGGAAGAATTATTTATTTCCAGCGCCACGCGGTGTTTCGCCGCCGCCCGAGCGACAGCCTGAATATCAATCGGATACTTAGGATTACCCGGATGGCTAATAATATGCACATTGCCGCTGGCAATGGTGGCAATCATCGCCGCCGTGTTGGTTTCTTTATCCTGCGGCGCGAAGACCGGTTCGTGGAAACCGGCGAGGATCAGGTCTAACGAGGTCAGCATCGGACCGGTGCAGTCGATTTCACCGTCGGTATTTTTGATGTTCGCTTCGATGCCCCGAAGTATCCCGACGCCGTCCACAAGGCGTGGCCAGATACGCATGTTCACAAAATGCCAGTAGTGCGGCGCATCCGCCATATCCGGGCCATGATCGGTAATCGCAAACAGCGTGATGCCTTTACGCTTTGCCTGGGCGATATAATCATGGAGGTTACTGTACGCGTGGGTACTGGCGACGGTGTGCATATGCAGGTCAACGGGATACATCTTTTTCTCCTCTGCGTTTTTTCCAAAGGATAGCAGTTATCGGCATCGAATATTAGCAAAAACCCGGCAATCGCCGGGTTTCTCTCAGTAGCCTCGCTGTCTGTTGACCTGCCCGGTGACCGCGTTACCCTTTTCCATCTCGCTGATAGTATTAGAGATGTAGGCTACCGCCTCTGCCGGACGCGTCACGGCGGCCACGTGCGGCGTCATCGCCACGCGCGGGTGTGCCCACAGCGGGCTTTCCGCTGGCAGCGGCTCGCGGCTATACACATCCAGCATCGCGCCTTTTAGCTTTCCGCTGTCGAGGGCCTTCAGCAAATCACCCTCTACCAGATGCACGCCGCGCGCGAGATTCATTAAATAGCTCCCGTCGGCCAGCTGATTCAGGAGCGTAGTGTTAATGATGCCCACCGTTTCTGCCGTGTTTGGCAACAGGTTAATCAGCACGCGGGTGCCTTTCAGGAATGCCGGGAGTTCATCGGTTCCGGCAAAACTCTCGACGCCGGGGTAGTCCTTGCGGCTGCGGCTCCAGCAGCGCAGCGGGAATCCCCACGGCGCAAGCGCTTCAGCCACTTTTGAGCCCAGCACGCCCGCACCGAGAATGCCAATAGTAAACTCGTCGCGCTGATAGTCCGGAAGCGGCTCCCAGCGGGATTGCTGTTTAAAGGCCTGATAATCATCAAAGCGGCGGAACCAGTGCAGCACCTGGCTCACGGCGTATTCCTGCATCTGCTGGCCCATTCCCGTATCTTCAAGGCGGAACAGCGGGATCTCTTCAGGCAACATTTCAGGGTGGGCTTTCAGTTTACTCAGAATTGAATCAACGCCCGCCCCCAGGGCGAAAACCGCTTTCAGCCTGCGCCCCTGAAGCATTTCAACCGGCGGATGCCAGACCAGCGCATAGTCTGCATGTTCGTTATCGCCGCGCTTCCACTCGCGTACGCGTGCGCCGGGCAGCGCTGCCGAAAGCGCGTCAATCCAGTAAGCGGTATCAAACGTAGGGTGATAGAAGATAATATCCATAGTCATTCCTGCCTTTTATTGCGCCGTTTTGTTTTCATTTTCAAGTGGATTGCCAGCATAACAAATTTATTGGGAAACCGCGTTGCTGATAAAAGAGGCGCTTTGTGCACATTTAGGAATCAGGTTGCCTGAAGTTTGTCTAAACGCGCTAAATTACTGAAAAAGTGAGTTGACGGCGGTTCGGGTTTTCCTTACATTAGCGCCCGTCCCGGCAACAACGGGATGACAATATGGTGAGGTGTCCGAGTGGCTGAAGGAGCACGCCTGGAAAGTGTGTATACGGCAACGTATCGGGGGTTCGAATCCCCCCCTCACCGCCATATTTGAAGAAGAGCCCGCATGAAAATGCGGGCTTTTTTTTCGCATATTGCATTTATGCAGGGTGGGATTCGAACTTTGAGACTTCCTGCGCTCTTTATGTCGGGTGGCGCTGCGCTTACCCGACCTACAAAGAATTATTCTTCTACCATCCGCGCATACTCTTCGATAAGAAAATCAACCAGCGTCCTGACCGACGGCAGAAGACCGCGCCGCGAAGGATAAACCGCGTGAATCACTTCCCGTCGGGGTTCCCACGCGTCCAGCACCCGTACCAGTTCCCCTGACGCAAGCTGATCCTTCACCATCAAAATCGGCAACTGCACAACGCCTACGCCCGCTATCGCCGCTTCCCGCAGTGCCAGCATGTCGGTGGTAATAAAGCGCGGTGCGTAGTGGATCTCCGCTTTCGCCCCCTCTGGACCACTGAGTTCCCATTTATGCACCTGCTTCCCGGCCCCCATGCTCAAACCGGGCCATTCACTGAGTTCAGAAGGCATGCGAGGTTTACCCATACGTTCAACTAGCTGCGGCCCCGCCACCAGGCAGTGTCCCCTGTCAGCCAGCACTCTTAACACCAGATCGCTGTCGTCAAAGGGCCGCGGGCGCACGCGGATCGCCACATCAACCCCTTCACCGACCAAATCAACGCGTCGGTTAGTGGCCTCAAGCTGAAGGTTAATCCCCGGGTAGCGCGCCATAAACCTCGCCAGCATCGGCCCCACGTGAACGTGCAGCAGCGTCACCGGGCAGGTGATCCTCACGATGCCGCGCGGCTCGGCCTGCAGTGCCGCCACGGCCTCCTCCGCGGCTTCCGCTTCCACCAGCATCGCTTTACAGTGCTGATAGAACGTCTGCCCCACCTCCGTCACCGTGAACTGCCTCGTGGTCCGGTGTATTAACCGCACGCCAAGCCGCTCTTCCAGCTGTGCAATACGTCGGCTCAGCTTGGACTTGGGCTGATCGAGCGCCCTCCCCGCCGCCGCAAAGCCACCGTGCTCGACCACCTTCACAAACCACACGAAGTCATTGAGATCCTGCATAAACCCTCATCGTTCCATATTCAGAACAGTGAATGTCATTTTCACTGTCTACCGGAATATTAACCCTGAATATAAGCTAATTACATCAACAGAACATCAGGAGTTAATCATGAAAAACGTAACAGGTGTTTATACCGCCCCCCGCCAGCACTGGGTCGGAGACGGCTTCCCGGTGCGTTCGATGTTTTCTTATCAGACACAAGGCGAATCCCTCAGCCCTTTCCTGCTGCTGGACTACGCGGGCCCGCACGCCTTCCCGACGGACGGTGCGAAACGCGGCGTCGGGCAACATCCGCATCGCGGTTTTGAAACGGTCACCATCGTCTACGCCGGCGAGGTGGAGCATCGTGACTCAACGGGCAAAGGCGGCGTGATTGGCCCCGGCGACGTGCAGTGGATGACGGCTGGCGCGGGCATTCTTCACGAAGAGTTCCACTCCCGCGCGTTCTCCGAGAAAGGGGGCGAGCTGAAAATGATGCAGCTGTGGGTCAACCTGCCCGCCAAAGACAAAATGGCCGCACCCGGCTACCAGAGCATTACAAAAGGGGACATCCCGACGGTAGCACTGCCGGACAACGGAGGAACGCTGCGGGTTATTGCGGGTCGCTACGACGACGCAACCGGCCCTGCTCACACCTTCTCGCCGCTGAACGTCTGGGACATGACGCTGAACCAGGGAAGCCATCTCACGCTCAATCAGCCCGACGGCTGGAGCACGGCGCTGGTTGTGCTGGAAGGCAACATCACGGTGAACGGGACGGCTAAGGCGGGAGAAGCACAGATGGTCGTGCTGAGCCAGGCAGGCAGCAAACTGCATCTGGAGGCCAGCAGCGATGCCAAAGTGCTGCTGATGGCCGGCGAGCCGCTGAATGAACCCATCGTGGGCTATGGCCCATTTGTGATGAACAGTAAAAGCGAAATCAACGAAGCCATTCGTGATTTCAACTCCGGCCGCTTCGGCCAGATCTGAGCATAGTAAAGGAGAAGAAGATGTCTACACCTGCGAATTTTAACGGCGCGCGTCCGGTCATTGATGTAAACGATGCGGTGATGCTGCTTATTGACCACCAGAGCGGGCTGTTCCAGACCGTCGGTGATATGCCAATGCCGGAACTGCGGGCTCGCGCTGCGGCGCTGGCCAAAATCGCTACCCTGGCAAAGATCCCGGTGATTACCACCGCGTCCGTTCCGCAAGGGCCAAACGGACCGCTGATCCCCGAGATCCACGCGAATGCGCCCCACGCGCAGTATGTTGCCCGTAAAGGCGAAATCAACGCCTGGGATAATCCGGAATTCGTTGCGGCGGTTAAGGCTACCGGACGGAAAACGCTGATTATTGCAGGCACTATCACCAGCGTTTGCATGGCGTTTCCCTCGATTAGTGCGGTAGCTGATGGCTACAAAGTGTTTGCAGTAATCGATGCCTCCGGCACCTACAGCAAAATGGCGCAGGAGGTCACCCTGGCACGCGTGGTGCAGGCCGGCGTGGTACCGATGGACACCGCGGCCGTCGCCTCTGAAATTCAGCGGACATGGAACCGTGAGGACGCGGCTGAGTGGGCTGAGGTGTACACCCACATCTTCCCTGCTTATCAGCTGCTGATCGAAAGCTACGGCAAAGCGCAGGAGGTGGTAAAAAACAGCGAAGCGCTCGATTCACAGCGTTAATCATGCATTGTGCGGCATTAGCTGATTAAGGCTTAACCGAACAGGCACGAATGCTGAAAATCTGCTTGACCGTTTTAGCGCAACTCCCTATAGTAGCGCCCCGTTGCCCCCCAAGCGGTCAGGCAGCAAAAAAAACGGTGAGGTGTCCGAGTGGCTGAAGGAGCACGCCTGGAAAGTGTGTATACGGCAACGTATCGAGGGTTCGAACCCCTCTCTCACCGCCACATTATAAAGAAGAGCTCGCATGAAAATGCGGGCTTTTTTTTTGCTATATGCCACTCGATGTGGCCTGAGCCCCTCACCCCAACCCTCTCCCCAAGGGAGAGGGAATAAAATGCACAAAAAACAAAGCCCGGTTTCCCGGGCCTTGGACGCAACATCACATTTAGTAGTACGCTTGCAGCGTGCGCTGGCAGAGCGCCGAACGCACGCAGTCGTCTTTGGTGAAGCGGACTACCCCAATCATCTCATCTTCCTCAAAACGTGACATCGCGTCGCTCAACCCGGATTTGACGCCGGACGGCAGGTCACACTGGGTAATATCGCCGTTAACGATAACCGTCACGTTCTCCCCGAGGCGCGTTAAAAACATCTTCATTTGCGCAGCGGTCACGTTCTGAGCCTCGTCAAGAATGACGACCGCATTTTCAAATGTACGTCCGCGCATATAGGCGAACGGCGCGATTTCCACCTTGCCAATCTCTGGCCGCAGGCAGTACTGCATAAAGGATGCACCCAGTCGCTTCACCAGCACGTCATAGACGGGCCGGAAGTACGGGGCAAACTTCTCCGAAATGTCTCCGGGCAAGAAGCCGAGATCTTCATCAGCTTGCAGTACCGGACGGGTGACGATAATTCTCTCCACGTCCTTATGGATCAGCGCCTCTGCTGCTTTAGCTGCGCTGATCCAGGTTTTCCCGCAGCCGGCTTCACCGGTCGCAAAGATTAGCTGTTTACTCTCGATAGCATTCAGGTAGTGCGCCTGAGCTTCATTGCGGGCCACAATTGGAGATGCATCACGGCTGTCCCGCGCCATGCCAATTGATTCAACGCCACTCATCTGCACAAGCGAGGTGACCGATTCTTCTTCACGCTGTTTATGGCTGCGTGAATCCCGTCTCAGCACACGTTTTGCTTCGCGACGAGCTTTGATCACTGCTTTTTGTCTTCCCATGGATAGCACCTTGAGTTGTTGGTATTCATCACACGCGCCGGCTTCGGCACGATTATGCGCACGAACATCAGAGGGTTGGCTTCCTTGTAAGCCATTGCTTGCTTTTCCGGATGACGATACAGAACAGCTACGCGCACCGTTTTGCACGTCGGTAGAATGCGATTCTTGAGGAGAGGGGGTGGATTTTGTGGTGAGGAAATCGCTGCCGGAGTCAGAGCCTCCGCGCCGGGTGCTGCGGTTGTTATGTTTACCATGTCCAGTACAGGACGCAACCATTCGCGATCTCCATAGTGATTCAGCATCACTGCCGGGTACTACCGCTGTCTTATCTTAAGTACATCAGGAGTTATCATAAATGCAACATTTATTTTACCTGAATGCAACTTTTAAGACTGCACCTGCAGTGGATTCAGTCTTCTATAGAAATATTACAGAAATATAACAACAAGATAGTCATATGAAAAAATAATGTCCCCGCGACCTCTCGCAGGGACAATTATCAGGCCTCAATAAGACCTTGAGCGAGGTACGCGTTGTGTTCGCGCACGCCCGGCAGGGCAAAGAAATAGCCGCCGCCGATGGGCTTAATATACTCTTCCAGCGCCTCACCGTTTAAGCGTTTCTGCACGGTCAGAAAACCCTTCTCCAGATCGTGCTGATAGCAAACAAACAGCAGCCCCATATCCAGCTGGCCCGAGTTAGTCACGCCCAGCGAGTAGCTGTAGCCCCGGCGCATCATCAGGCTCGACTGCGTCTCTTTGGTACGCGGGTTTGCGAGACGGATATGGCTATCCAGCGCGATGGTGTCGCCATCGGGATCGCGCGCGTAGTCAGGCTCATCGTGCTCGTGCAGCATGCCGAGCGGCGCCCCGCTCTGCTTGTCGCGACCAAATATGGTCTGCTGCTCTTTGAGCGGCGTGCGGTCCCAGAACTCCACGTGGAACTGAATAATGCGTATTGCCTGGTAGCTGCCGCCGACGGCCCATGTCGGCTCGCCCTGATTGGCCGTTACCCACACCACGTCTTTCATCAGCGCCGCGTCGCTGCTGTCCGGGTTAGCCGTGCCGTCCTTAAAGCCCAGCAGGTTAACGGGCGTCTCCTTCCCTTTGCTGCGGGCAGCGTGGTCAGAGATGAACCCTTCCCGCTTCCAGCGCACGCTCAGCAGATCCGGCGTGTGCTTAATGATATCGCGCAGCGCGTGGATCACCGTGTCCTGGGTATTGGCGCAAATTTGCAGGAGCAGGTCGCCGTGACACAGCGTCGCGTCCAGGGAATCATTCGGAAAACGCGTCATTTTCTGCAGCGCCTTTGGCTTCTGTTTTTCCAGACCGTAGCGTGCGTCAAACAACGACTCACCGAGCGACACGGTAATGGTCAGGTTATCCGGGGCGATAAACGCCCCGAGAATACCGGAGTCCATCGGCGGCAGGCGCGGGTTCGGGGTTTCCGGCGCCGGACCGCCTGCGGTCAGAAACGCGATGCGCTTCGTCAGCAGGCGGAACAGGCGCTCGAGATCGGCTTTATCACTCGCCAGCGAATCAAAGGCCACCAGCATCATGGAGGCCTGCTGCGGCGTCAGGATGCCCGACTGGTGCTCCCCATAAAACGGCTGCGTCTCCATGCGGGCATCCGGCGACAGCGTGCCGGGGGCGCTCTGCGGTTTTGCCGCATGCGCTACCGGGCAACCTCCCGCAAGGGCAAGTGCGCCCCCCAGCGCTCCTACCCCTTTTAACAGCCGACGTCGCGAAGGCTCCGCCACGTCGTATTCGTCATGCTTGTTCATCGTGCTTAGTCCAGACCCAGAACGCCGCGCAGCTGAGCCAGATCTTCCGCCAGCGTGGTAATCGGGCCTTTCAGCGCGTTACGGTCAGCGTCGGTCAGTTTGTCGTAGGTTTCATATCCGTCTTTGGTACGGTACTTCGCCAGAATGGTGTCGACTTTCTTGAAGTTGGCATCCACTTTGGCCAGCAGCTCGCCGTTCTCTTTCTGCAGCTGAGGGCGCAGCAGGTCGACAATTTTCTGCGCGCCGTCAACGTTCGCCTGGAAGTCCCACAGGTCGGTGTGGCTGTAACGGTCTTCTTCACCGCTGATTTTGCTCGCGGCCACTTCTTCAATCAGGCCGGCCGCACCGCCCACCACTTTTGACGGCGGGAAGGCCAATTCGCTGATGCGCTTTTGCAGGTCCAGCACGTCGGCGTTCAGCTGCTCAGCGTATTTCTCCATCCCTTTGGTGGAGTTGTCGCCAAACAGGGCTTTTTCCAGACGGTGGAAACCGGTGAATTTCGGATCGGCGGCCTTCTGCTCGTAGTCATCTTCACGGGCATCAATGCTGCCGTCCAGGTCAGAGAACAGCTCGGCAATCGGCTCAATACGCTCGTAGTGCTGACGGGTTGGCGCGTACAGGGATTTCGCTTTTTCGATATCCCCCGCTTTCACCGCATCGGTGAAGGCTTTGGTACCCGCCACCAGGTCTGCCGTCTCTTTCGTGACGTAGGCTTTATAGGCGGTGATGGCCTCGCCCAGGCTCAGCAGCGCTTCACCCTTCGCGGCATCCTTCGTGGCTTCGCCCTTAACGATCAGCTTGCCTTTTGGGTTGGTCAGCAGGCCGCAGGTCATGTCATATTCACCGGGCTGCAGGTTGGCCGTCATCTTCTGGCTGAAGCCAGGGGCGATGTTTTCACGCTCTTCCACCACCATCACGCCTTTCAGAATTTCCCACTCCAGCGCCTTTTGACTGTGGTTCTGAATGATAAACTGGGTTTTACCGCTGTTAACCGTAATGGTCATCGGCTCACACTGTTTATCATTGACGGTGACTTTCACCTGCGGGATATCCGCAGCCTGCGCGGCAAAAGCAGACGCAATCAGCGCTGCCACGCCAGCCTGTAACGCACTACGACGAAATTGAATTGCCATGAGCCTTCCCTTTTAAAAGTATGTTGTAACTACACTGAACGCTTCAGGGCGCAGTACGCGACGGCTGAGCGCTGGGGCGCGATGGCATAAAGAACAGCACCAGCGCCGGAATAAGATAAATAAAGTACATCGCCACTTCGCTGACGCTCGGCGTTTCCTGATAGCCGAAGATGCCTTCGAGCAGGGTACCGGTCAGTGAGTGGGTGGAGAGAACGTTGCTGAGGTCAAAGGCTACGTCCTGGAAGTGGTTCCACAGGCCCGCCTCGTGGAAGGCGCGGATTGCGCCCGCCGCCAGCCCTGCCGCCACCAGCAGAATAAACAGGCTGGTCCACCTGAAGAACGCGCCCAGGTTAAGACGAATGCCGCCCCAGTAGAGAAGGAAGCCTAGCACCACGGCGGTTGCCAGCCCGAGCATCGCGCCCACCGGCGGCCAGATGCCCACGTCCTGCTGGAACGCGGCCAGCAGGAAGAAGACCGACTCCAGCCCCTCGCGCGCCACGGCGAAAAAGACCATCAGGATCAGCGCCCAGCCGTGGTTGTTGCCTTTTTGCAGAGCGTTATCGACAGCCTGCTCCAGCTGCACCTTCACGTTGCGGGAGACTTTACGCATCCAGAACACCATCCAGGTCAGGATCACTACCGCAATCACAGCAACAATGCCTTCAAACAGCTCTTGTTCTTTCTGCGGGAATTCCCCGGTGGTTTCATTGATAAGAATGCCTAAGCCCAGACAGAGCGCCGCGGCGAGGAAAACCCCGACCCACATCACGCCTATCCAGCGTCCACGCTGGGTTCGCTTCAGATAGCTGGCAATAAGGCTGACAATCAGGGCCGCTTCAAGGCCTTCACGTAACATAATGAGAAATGGAACAAACATGCCGACACCTTAAATGTTTAACGCGGTCAACTGATGCAAAGAAAGGTAAATTCTTGTGATAGTGATTATCATTACGGCAGAGAGAAAAACAAGCGAAATGTGCGGTGTTTTGATGACGAGATGTAAACGCATCGCCGGTTAATAGTTACTACCGTAACGGTTAAGTTTATAAGTTATAACGAAAATGCCCATTTACGGTTAAACGACGCTGTGGCTAAATACCTGCCTCAAACACCAACTGAAAACAAACCATGTATAACATTGTCCATTTCCTGCTGGCGCTGGTGATTATTCTTGCGCTCGCCTGGCTGGTGAGCTTCGACCGCCGAAAAATTCGCATTCGCTTTATTCTCCAGCTGATTGTTATTGAGATTGCGCTGGCGTTCTTTTTCCTGCACGCGGAAAGCGGCCTGTTCATTATTAAATACGTGTCGGGTTTCTTTGAGTCGCTGCTTAAATTTGCCGCCGAAGGGACGAACTTTGTCTTTGGCGGAATGGGGGAAAAAGGGCTGGCGTTCATATTCCTCGGCGTGCTCTGCCCCATTGTGTTTATTTCCGCGCTGATTGGTATTCTTCAGCACTGGCGTATTCTGCCGATCTTTATTCGGGTGATCGGCACGCTGCTGTCAAAACTGAACGGCATGGGCAAGCTGGAATCCTTTAACGCCGTCAGCTCGCTGATCCTCGGACAGTCTGAAAACTTCATTGCGTACAAAGGCGTGCTGGGCGATCTCTCGTCTCGTCGCCTGTTCACGATGGCTGCGACGGCCATGTCCACCGTTTCCCTGTCGATTGTCGGGGCCTATATGACGATGCTGGACGCCAAATTCGTCGTCGCGGCGCTGATCCTGAACATGTTTAGCACGTTCATTATTCTCTCCGTCATCAACCCGACGCGCCCGGAAGCGGAGCCGGATATCAGGCTCGAAAAACTGCACGAGTCCCAGAGCTTCTTTGAAATGCTGGGCGAATATATTCTGGCCGGCTTTAAGGTGGCGATGATTATTCTGGCAATGCTGATTGGCTTTATCGCCCTTATTAGCGCCGTGAACGCCCTTTTCTCCAGCGTATTTGGCATGAGCTTCCAGCAGATCCTCGGCTATGTGTTTTATCCGCTGGCGTGGCTGGTGGGAATTCCGCTGAGCGATGCCTTAAATGCCGGCAGTATTATGGCAACCAAGCTGGTGGCAAATGAATTTGTGGCCATGATTGAGCTGCAAAAAATTGCCCATCAGATGACGCCGCGCGGGCTGGGGATTTTATCCATCTTCCTGGTGTCGTTCGCTAACTTTGCCTCCATCGGTATCGTAGCCGGGGCGATAAAGGGCCTGAACGAGCAGCAGGGTAACGTGGTTTCGCGGTTTGGTCTGCGTCTGGTGTACGGCGCGACGCTGGTGAGCCTGCTGTCGGCGAGCTTTGCGGGGTTGGTGCTGTAAGTTTTGTGCCGTTTGTGCCCGGCGGCGCTTCGCTTGCACGGGCCTACGATATAACAACGGCGGGTTATCCCGCCGTTTTCATTAAAACTGCACGCACACCGGCTGATCGACCCGCATCACCGACTCCTGTGCGAAGCGCGATTTATAAATCCCACGCAACGCTTCGATATTCTTCTCGCTCTGCGCATCTTTTCCGTGGATCAGCATCAATGCTTTGCTGGGTTCACGCGCCACTTTCCCATCGTTCCCCAGCCACTGCCCGCGCGCGTCAAACACCGTTAAGCCATCGCGGAAGCGCGGCGTCACGTCCTGGTCAACAAACTGCTGCCACTCGCTGCCGCTGATCTGCGCCCCGGCTGGTCGGTTTAAACCGAAATAGAGCGTGGTTTGCTGCATCTGGTTATCCGCTTTGCAGGTTTCCACCGCCGCGCGTTGTGATGGTGCGTTACAGCCCGCCAGCATCAATAATGCCACGGCCATCAACCCTGTTTTGATTGTCATTGTTCGCTATCCTCATTGTTATAAGTGCAGCGATATCAACGTAAATCTTGAAAATTTGCAAGAAAAAGCCGGGTGGCGCTTGCGCTTACCCGGCCTACAGTAGAGGACGTGTGATTACTCAGGCTGCAGCTTAGACGGCGGCGCTGAGTGATAGTGCGCGTCCGCTTCAGCAAAGCGTTTCTGCATCGCGGCAGACGGGGCCTTGCCCAGCAGGCTGAATACCACAATCCCGATGCTGCCGAAGATGAAGCCCGGAATGATTTCGTACAGGCCCAGCCACGCGAACTGTTTCCAGACGATGACGGTCACCGCGCCGATGATCATCCCCGCCAGCGCGCCGTTGCGGGTCATGCGCGACCACAGCACGGAGAACAACACCACGGGACCAAACGCGGCACCGAAGCCTGCCCACGCGTAGCTTACCAGCCCCAGCACGCGGTTTTCAGGGTTTGCCGCCAGCGCAATGGACACCAGCGCCACCACCAGCACCATGAAACGACCTACCCACACCAGCTCTTTCTGGCTCGCGCCTTTACGCAGGAAGGCCTTATACAGGTCTTCCGTGATGGCGCTGGAGCAGACCAGCAGCTGGCAGCTCAGGGTGGACATGACGGCAGCAAGAATGGCGGAGAGCAGAATCCCGGCAATCCACGGGTTAAAGAGGATCTGCGCCAGCTCGATGAACACGCGCTCGGCGTTCTGGTTCACCGCGCCCGCCTGCGCCGGGTTATTGTTGAAGTAGGCGATGCCGAAGAAGCCGACCGCACACGCCCCCGCCAGACACAGGATCATCCACGTCATACTGATGCGACGCGCATGCACGATGGTGTGGTGAGAGTCGGCAGCCATAAAGCGCGCCAGAATGTGCGGCTGACCGAAGTAGCCCAGGCCCCAGCCCATCAGGGAGACGATGGCAACGAAGTTCAGCCCTTTCAGCATGTCGACGTTTTCAATGCTCTTCTGCTTGATCACTTCCAGCGAATCCGCAAAGCCGCCAACGGTGAAAATCACAATCACCGGCGTCAGGATCAGGGCGAAGATCATCAGGCTCGCCTGTACGGTATCCGTCCAGCTTACGGCCAGGAACCCGCCTACGAAGGTATAGAGGATGGTTGCCGCCGCACCGGCCCACAGCGCCGTTTCATAGCTCATGCCGAAGGTGCTTTCGAACAGGCGCGCGCCGGCCACGATGCCGGAGGCACAGTAGATGGTGAAGAACAGCAGAATCACCACCGCGGAGATAATGCGCAGGATGCGGCTGTTATCTTCAAAGCGGCCGGTGAAGTAGTCGGGCAGCGTCAGGGCGTTGTTGTTGGCTTCGGTGTGCACGCGCAGACGACCGGCGACCAGCTTCCAGTTAACCCATGCGCCAACGGTCAGGCCAATGGCGATCCAGCTTTCTGAGATACCTGAGATGAAAATCGCGCCCGGCAGGCCCATCAGCAGCCAGCCGCTCATGTCGGATGCGCCCGCAGAGAGCGCGGTGACCATCGGGCCCAGGCTGCGGCCACCCAAAATGTAGTCGTCAAAGTTTTTTGTCGATCGCCAGGCGAGAAAGCCTATCAGGATCATACCAAAAATATAAACGAGAAATGTCACCAGCATCGGTGTGCTAATTGCCATTTAAAGACTCCAATAATAATGATCGACAACCTTCCCGGCTGCCTGTTATTACATCACCGGAACGGGGTGATATTCATGTATGTTTCTGTTGGCCGCGCGTATCCTGCCGTAAGCCGTCACCGCGCACAAACGATTTAACACTGCATTTACATCAAATTCATCCCTGGTTTTATACGTCTTTCCTATAGGTTGCACTCGCTCACGCTTTTGCGGGTTGCACCTTTTAAAAGTGTTAAGTCCCGCATAAAAACAGGCTTCACATGCAGAAGGTCGCGCCTTTTTCCAGCTAACCGTCCATTAACAATCCATTCATTTTGCAGCTTGCAAACCAGGTCACATTTAACACGGTTGCACAAAGTTGCAACATGGTGGATATTTCACGCTATCGATAGAAAACAATGAAAGAACAACAGGAGCTTTGGCATGGGTATGACCACCATGGGGGTTAAGCTGGATGACGCCACGCGCGAACGGATTAAGTCCGCAGCCACCCGAATTGACCGCACACCGCACTGGCTCATTAAGCAGGCCATTTTTAACTATCTGGAGAGGCTAGAAAGCGAAGAGGGTCTGCCAGAGCTGCCTGCCCTGCTGGCGGGTGCCGCCAATGAAAGCGAAGAGGCCGCCGCCGCTGTCGAAGAGAACCATCAGCCGTTCCTGGAGTTCGCCGAGCAGATCCTGCCGCAGTCCGTCAGCCGCGCCGCCATTACCGCTGCCTACCGCCGTGCCGAAACCGACGCCGTGCCGATGCTGCTGGAGCAGGCGCGCCTGCCGGAAGCCATTGCTACACAGGCGCACAGCCTGGCGTATCAGCTTGCCGACAAGCTGCGTAACCAGAAAACTGCAACCGGCCGCGCCGGGATGGTTCAGGGGCTGCTGCAGGAGTTCTCCCTCTCCTCACAGGAAGGCGTGGCGCTGATGTGCCTGGCGGAAGCGCTGCTGCGTATTCCCGACAAAGCCACCCGCGACGCGCTGATCCGCGATAAGATCAGCAACGGCAACTGGCATTCCCACATCGGCCGCAGCCCGTCGCTGTTCGTTAACGCCGCTACCTGGGGCCTGCTGTTTACCGGCAGGCTGGTCTCCACCCACAACGAAGCCAACCTCTCCCGCTCCCTGAACCGCATCATCGGCAAGAGCGGCGAGCCGCTGATCCGCAAAGGCGTGGACATGGCGATGCGCCTGATGGGCGAGCAGTTCGTCACCGGGGAAACCATTGCCGAAGCGCTGGCGAACGCCCGCAAGCTGGAAGACAAAGGCTTCCGCTACTCCTACGACATGCTGGGCGAAGCGGCGCTGACCGCCGCCGACGCGCAGGCCTACATGGTCTCTTACCAGCAGGCGATCCACGCCATCGGTAAAGCCTCCAACGGCCGCGGCATTTATGAAGGCCCGGGCATCTCCATTAAGCTCTCCGCCCTGCACCCGCGCTACAGCCGCGCGCAGTACGACCGGGTGATGGAAGAGCTCTACCCGCGCCTGAAGTCCCTGACCCTGCTGGCGCGCCAGTACGACATCGGCATCAACATCGATGCTGAAGAGGCAGACCGTCTGGAGATATCCCTCGATCTGCTGGAAAAACTGTGCTTCGAGCCGGAGCTGGCGGGCTGGAACGGAATTGGCTTCGTTATTCAGGCCTACCAGAAGCGCTGTCCGTTCGTGATTGATTACCTGATTGACCTCGCAAGCCGCAGCCGCCGTCGCCTGATGATCCGTCTGGTGAAGGGCGCCTACTGGGACAGCGAGATCAAACGCGCCCAGATGGAAGGGCTGGAAGGCTATCCGGTCTACACCCGCAAGGTTTACACCGACGTATCCTACCTCGCCTGTGCGAAAAAGCTGCTCGGCGTGCCGAACCTGATCTACCCGCAGTTCGCTACCCACAACGCCCATACGCTGGCGGCGATTTACAGCCTGGCCGGGCAGAACTACTATCCGGGCCAGTACGAATTCCAGTGCCTGCACGGCATGGGCGAACCGCTGTACGAACAGGTCACCGGTAAAGTGGCCGACGGCAAGCTGAACCGTCCGTGCCGTATCTATGCTCCGGTCGGTACTCACGAAACCCTGCTGGCGTACCTGGTGCGTCGTCTGCTGGAAAACGGCGCGAATACCTCCTTCGTTAACCGCATTGCCGACACCACGCTGCCGCTGGACGAGCTGGTGGCCGATCCGGTGCAGGCCGTTGAGAAGATGGCGGCGCAGGAAGGTCAACTCGGCCTGCCGCATCCGAAAATTGCCCTGCCGCGCGAGCTGTACGGCGCAGGCCGCGTCAACTCTGCGGGTCTGGATCTCGTCAACGAACACCGCCTGGCATCCCTCTCTTCTGCCCTGCTTAACAGCGCATTGCAGAAATGGCAGGCCAAACCGATCCTCGAACACGCCGTTCAAGACGGAGAAATGCAGCCGGTGATCAACCCGGCAGAGCCAAAAGATATCGTCGGCTACGTGCGTGAAGCCACGGAAGCCGAAGTTGACCTGGCGCTGGATAACGCGGTGAATAACGCGCCTATCTGGTTCGCGACCCCGCCGCAGGAGCGCGCCGCCATTCTGGAACGCGCGGCGGTGCTGATGGAAGATCAGATGCAGCAGCTCATCGGCATTCTGGTGCGCGAAGCGGGTAAAACCTTCAGCAACGCCATCGCCGAAGTGCGCGAGGCCGTTGACTTCCTGCACTACTACGCGGGCCAGGTTCGCGATGATTTCGACAACGAAACGCACCGTCCGCTCGGCCCGGTCGTCTGTATCAGCCCGTGGAACTTCCCGCTGGCGATCTTCAGCGGCCAGATTGCCGCCGCGCTTGCCGCAGGCAACAGCGTGCTGGCAAAACCGGCAGAGCAAACCCCGCTGATAGCCGCACAGGGGATTAACATCCTGCTGGAAGCCGGCGTGCCTGCGGGGGTGATTCAGCTGCTGCCGGGCCGCGGTGAAACGGTGGGGGCAAAACTGACCTCCGACAACCGCGTGCGCGGCGTGATGTTTACCGGCTCCACCGAAGTGGCCTCTCTGCTGCAGCGCAATATCGCTACCCGTCTGGATGCACAGGGTCGCCCTACCCCGCTCATCGCGGAAACCGGCGGCATGAACGCCATGATCGTTGACTCCTCCGCGCTCACCGAGCAGGTGGTGATTGACGTGCTGGCCTCGGCGTTCGACAGCGCCGGTCAGCGCTGCTCCGCCCTGCGCGTGCTGTGCCTGCAGGACGACGTGGCTGACCACACCCTGAAAATGCTGCGCGGCGCCATGGGCGAATGCCGCATGGGCAACCCGGGCCGTCTCACCACCGACATCGGGCCGGTGATCGACGCGGAAGCCAAAGCGAATATTGAAAACCACATTCAGACCATGCGCGCCAAGGGCCGTCCGGTGTTCCAGGCGGTGCGTGAGAACAGCGAAGACGCCCGCGAATGGCAGTCCGGCACCTTTGTACCGCCAACGCTGATTGAGCTGGCGAGCTTTGACGAGCTGAAAAAAGAGGTCTTCGGCCCGGTGCTGCACGTGGTGCGCTATAACCGTAATAACCTGAACGAGCTGATTGAGCAGATCAACGCCTCCGGCTACGGCCTGACGCTCGGCGTGCATACCCGCATCGACGAAACCATTGCACACGTGACCGGTAGCGCCAAAGTGGGCAACCTGTACGTCAACCGCAACATGGTCGGCGCCGTGGTTGGCGTGCAGCCGTTCGGCGGCGAAGGCCTCTCCGGCACCGGTCCGAAGGCGGGCGGCCCGCTCTACCTGTACCGCCTGCTGGCGAACCGTCCGGAGAACGCCCTGGGCGTCACGCTGGCGCGTCAGGATGCGGAATATTCGGTGGATGCGCAGCTGAAAGCCCTGCTAACGCAGCCGCTGGAGGCGCTCATCGCGTGGGCCGACAAACGCCCGGAACTGCGTACCCTTGCTCAGCAGTACGGCGAACTGGCGCAGGCCGGTACGCAGCGCCTGCTGCCGGGTCCAACCGGCGAGCGCAACACCTGGACGCTGATGCCGCGCGAACGCGTGCTGTGCCTGGCGGACAACGAGCAGGACGCGCTGGTTCAGCTGGCTGCCGCAGCCGCAACGGGCTGTGAGGTCCTGTGGCCGGAAGACGGTCTGCATCGCGATCTGGCGAAACAGCTGCCGAAAGCGGTCTCTGCCCGCATTCACTTTGCGAAAACGGATGCCCTGATGGCGCAGCCGTTCGATGCGGTGATCTACCACGGTGATTCCGACCAGCTGCGCGAACTGTGCGAGCAGGTGGCGGCCCGCAGCGGCCCGATCGTTTCTGTGCAGGGCTTTGCGCGCGGAGAAACCAACCTGCTGCTGGAGCGTCTGTACGTGGAGCGCTCGCTCAGCGTCAACACCGCGGCGGCAGGCGGTAACGCCAGCCTGATGACAATCGGCTAATCGTGTAAAATCTCCCCGGTGGCGCTACGCTTACCGGGGCTACAAAACAACCGTAGGCCGGATAAGCGCAGCGCATCCGGCTTTTTTACATGGAGGGGATGATGAAACGATATTTGATCGCAGGCGCAGCACTGCTCCTGAGCGCCAGCGCGCTGGCCGACGAGTGCGACAACGCCAACACCCAGCTTGAGCTGAATACCTGCAGCGCGCAGCAGTACCAGACAGCGGATAAAAAGCTTAACCAGACGTATCAGGCCACCATCAAACGCGCGGCGGCACCTCAGCGCGATCTGCTGAAAAAGGCGCAGCAGGCGTGGATTACCCTGCGCGATGCGGACTGTGCGTTTATTGGTTCCGGTACGGAAGGCGGCAGCGTTCAGCCGATGATTGTGAACCAGTGCCTGGCGGAAAAAACCGTGGAGCGCGAAGCGTTTCTGGCCTCGCTGATGCAGTGCGAAGAGGGTGATTTAAGCTGCCCTCTCCCGCCTGGCTGAGGAGAATAATGTCTGCACAGACGGCCCTCTCCCTTAAGGGAGAGGGCTGGAGTGAGGGGGAACTAGCGCACGCGGATCCCTTCAATTATCATCCGCTGCACGTTTTCCAGCGTACTCTGGAAAAAATCCTCGTCCTGCAATGTTTTACCGGTCACCGCTTCAACCTGGGCCGCAAAGTCAGCGTAATGCTGCGTTGAGGCCCAAATCATGAAGATCAGATGATGCGGGTCGACGGGCGCCAGTTTTCCGCTGGCGACCCATTCCGCAATAATGGCAGATTTATCCTCCACCAGCTGTTTCAGATCTCCCGTCAGCTCGGCTTTCAGCAGCGGCGCGCCCTGCAGCATTTCCAGACAGAAAAGACGGGACGCATGCGGATAGTCGCGGGAGACCTCCAGCTTGAGGCGGATGTACTCTTTAATCGCCACCAGCGGCGTGAACTCCTGGCGAAACGCCTTCAGCGGGGCCAGCCAGATATCGAGGATCTGCTGCATGACCGCCACATAGAGCGCCTCTTTCGACGGGTAGTAGTAGAGCAGATTAGTTTTGGACACCCCGGCCTGCTCTGCCACCTGCTCAACACGCGTGCCGTGAATGCCAAACTGGGAAAAAGTCTCCAGCGCGGCGCTGAGGATCGCCTGCTTTTTGGCACTCACCGCCTGCGAACGTTTACCTGGTGTTTTCACTGCGCCTTGTGTCATTCCCGCTCTCCTTATTGGTTTGCCATAGCATAGCAAAAGCCCCGCTTTCTCTCGACATTTTGGGGGACGGGGGCTGTGCAAAGTCGAAAAAGGAAAGCGGTTGTGGGAGGTCAGGTGCGAACGTTGCTAGCCCTTAATTATTGCTGAGCCTGCGGCCCTTTAAACGGTCCGCTTCGTGCCAGGAGTAGACGTTGCCAGATTTGTACCGCTATTCCCGATAGCACGGCTCCGGTGCTACACTCCTTGCAAGTCTCATCTCTCGAACGAATACTTTTATGAACTCTGGTGATTTCAAACGCCCAAAACTGGAACTGCCGAACGGCGCAGACAAACTGCTACTGCACTCGTGCTGCGCTCCCTGTTCCGGTGAGGTAATGGAGGCGATCCAGGCCTCGGGAATCGACTACACCATCTTCTTCTACAACCCGAATATTCATCCGCAGAAAGAGTATCTGATTCGTAAGGATGAAAATATTCGTTTTGCCGAACAGCACGGTGTACCGTTTATCGACGCGGATTACGACACGGATAACTGGTTTGAGCGTGCTAAAGGCATGGAATGGGAGCCCGAACGCGGCATTCGCTGCACCATGTGTTTTGACATGCGCTTTGAGCGGACGGCGCTGTACGCTGCTGAAAATGGCTTCAACGCGATCAGCAGCTCGCTGGGCATTTCGCGCTGGAAGAATATGCAGCAAATCAACGACTGCGGACAGAGAGCCGCCGCGCACTATCCAGGCATGGTGTACTGGGACTATAACTGGCGTAAGCAGGGCGGTTCGTCGCGTATGATTGAAATCAGCAAGCGCGAGCAGTTCTACCAGCAGGAATACTGCGGCTGTGTTTATTCACTGCGTGACAGCAACCTGCACCGCAAATCCCAGGGCCGTCCTCTCATTCAGCTCGGTAAGCTCTACTACGGCAAAGAAGACGAGCAGGCCTGATTTTATGTTACGCCCTCTGCGGCGTAACAGCCTTCCACTGCTTTCCTTAAATAATGCCTGCGCCAACCGGCAAGGAGCAGAAGTTCATATGACCAAGCAACCCCATATGCCCGGTCATCTACACTAGGGTTATCTTGACGTCAGATATTCTTATTTTTATGCCCATGCTTCTGATATTTCAGTTGAACGGGTAACAATGGCGTGTTGAGGCAGGATTTTGTCAAGTAAAAACAAATTGGTGTCATGATCTGGATCGGCGCAACAATCACCCGCAACCACCAGTCGGTAATCCAGGTCAAAAGCTTGCCCGACTGTAGAAAGCACCACGCCACTGGTGGTCACGCCGGTAAGGATTAGAGTTTCAATGCCTTGGGCGCGAAGAATCATCTCAAGTTCGGTAAATGAGAAAGCGCCGACTCTGCGTTTAACAATGACGGCCTCATTCTCTGCGGGAGCGACTTCAGGATGAATAGCCGTGCTCTCATTGTCAGCCATAAACATTCCATTCTCTTTAATCGAAGAGAAGATAGTGTTGTTTTTGCTGACCTCTGGATACCCTTTGCGGAATCCGACACTGATATAAATGACCGGTACGGCTGCTGTGCGCGCAGCGGTTATCAGTGATGCGGTATTGCGGATAACGTTTCCAGCGATTTCTTGCGGGAGGAAATTGTTAAGGATGATCGTCTGAAAATCCATAACCAGCAGAGCGCTGTTTTCACTGATATTACTGAGTTGATTTGACATAAAATTTCCGTAATTTGTAGATGAAGGCTAATGAAGTGAGTCAGCGCGTTGCTGACTGGCGATGTATTTTAAAGTTCCAGGCAGCACCGGCTAGCAGGATGCAGCTGGTTGCCAGAAAGACGGCTCGCATCCCGATATGCCCGCCGACAAAGCCGCCAATCAGCGGCCCGATGAACTGGCCGGCGAACTGCGCGGCGACGGAATAGCCAAGGATGCTGCCCACCATGCTTTCTGGTACGCGGTGACGTATGACTGCCGCAATACAAGGTAACAAGCCGCCAAGCGCCAGCCCCATGAGGAAACGTAGGGCAATCAGTTGCCACCCGGAGGTGACAAAAGCCTGCGGGATGAGCAACAAACCGGCCGTAGTCAGCGCCAGCGTGATAATGCGTAAATGTCCTATTCTGTCTGCCAGTTTTCCAAGCCAGGAAGCTGAGATGATGCTGCCCAGGGCCGCGGCTGCCATCGCATATCCCGCCACTTTCGTTATCTGAGAAGCGTCGCTGACGAGAGTACGCACATAGACCGTGATAATGGGTTCTATTGACATATTGGCCAGCATCAGCAGCAGACCGGTACAAAGCATACAGACAATCACAGAGCGGGCAGGCAATTGGGGCCAGCTCACCCGCGTTTTTACCGCAGCATCCTCGGGCTTTTGTACCGCTTCGCGGATGAGAGTCAGGGTCATAATAAAGGCCAGAAAAATCAGTGCGCCTGCACAGAAAAATGTGGACCGAATACCAATCAGCCCCGGTAGCCATCCCCCGGCAAGGGGGCCGACAAGATTGCCAGCCATGACACCGGATGAAACGATTCCCAGCGCCCATGCGGCACGTTCTCTGGGAGCCTGTACAGCGATAAGAATTGTTGCCCCGGATGAGTAGCCTCCAGCCAGCCCAACTAGCAACCGCAGACCGACAAGTTGCCAGATATTCGTCACCAGCCCCATAAGCGAAACCGTAATAGCCATGCCAAGGCTGGCTCTCACGAGCATCGACTTACGTCCATATCTGTCACCAAGTCGTCCCCAGACGGGGGCAATCAACCCGGCAGTAATAAACGTTGCGCTGAATGCCACACCAGACCATTGAACAACCGCTGCATGCCCGTGAACACCAAGCTCCTCGACATATAAAGGCAGAAACGGCAGCATCAGGGTCATTGCAAACACGGTTGAGAACGAGCCAATGAAGCAAACGATCAGGTTTCGCTGCCAAAAGCTGTTATAAAATTGGGTCATAAAAACACCCTTTCTTGGTATACCATTTTGGTATACCATATCGATTATGCATTTTACTGTCAATTCGCAGGAGAACATTGCCGTCATGAGCCAGGCATCTGAGGTTGAAAACCACTTAAGAAAATTGATACTCAGCATGGAGCTGGGTCCGGGAGAACGACTGACCGAGCGCTGGGCTGAAGCAACGTTTAACGCCTCCCGGACGCCTGTTCGAGCCGCATTACAGAAGCTGGAGTCAGAGGGGCTGGTATGTCGTGACGGGTTACGCTGGCTGGTGGCACCGATCGATGTCGCTGAAGTTGAACAGCTGTGTATTTACCGGGAAATACTGGAAGTGGCGGCATTAAAACTGTCAGCCAGCCAAATGACGGAAGAACAACTCAACGGTCTGGAAATCCTGCTTAAAGAGAAGACTGCTGTTGCGTCTGACGGGATGCTGGACGATGCCGGAACACGATTCCATCTGCATCTGGCCCGCCTTTGTCAGAATGCGTTTATCATCGAAGGGATAAGTGATGCACTGCTACGGCTTTCACGGGCAAGATGGCTTGATAAAGCGCCGTCGAACCCCGCCTGGGAAGAGCATCGCGAAATATTTGCTGCGCTTCGCTCGCAGGACATTGAGAAAGCAGCAGAGTTACTCGCCGCTCATCTTAGGGAAAGCCGAATCCGCCTTCTCGACGCGATCAATTCAAGCAAACGTAGCCTGAGGGCGAGAGGGATTGTTATATCCTGACCATATGGCGAGTTTCACGACAGAATAACAAAGGTCGGCTTCTCGCTCTCAGCGGACCTTCAGCTCAGTTACCTAGTCCGCTTAGTGCGAGAAGCTGACGTTAGCAACAATATATAGCGCCAGTTTTCATGTACACTTTAGAGGAATTTTACCTTTTATCATCAAAGAGAATGACATGTCAGTTTCCGCTCGTAATCAGCTGCACGGCAAAGTTTCTGCGATACACTCCGGTTCCGTGAATGATGAAATTGAAGTCTCACTCACAGCGGGAGGAAAACTGGTTTCCGTTGTAACCAGTAGCAGTAGAATAAGGCTGGCTCTGGAGCAGGGTAAAGAGGTTATGGCATTGATCAAAGCCCCTTGGATTATCCTTGCTTCCGAAGATGATGGAATGCTCTTTTCCGCTCGTAATCAGTTTCCTGGTGTCATCACTTCGCTGGAAAAGGGGGCGGTAAACGCAACTGTTCATCTTCAGACCGACGAAGGTACAACTCTAACTGCTGTCATTACAAACGAAAGCGTGACGGAGATGGATCTCAGCGAAGGAAAAAGGATTGTTGCACTTATTAAAGCATCATCTGTGCTGCTTGCAGTAAAACAGCCAGACGCAATAGCGTAAATATTTTATGAACAGGACGCCATCAGACTCGAGGGGCATCCTGAGATACTAAAAGCAGGCCAGTTTCATCCTGAAGCGGTGCGTCTCTTTTTGCAGTTTCATGCTCCTATCGGTAAATATCCCTGCCACTCTGGAAGATCGCGACGCCCTGTATCGCAGGGTGTCAGATGAATAAACAACCCTCCAACCTTTTCAAGCAACAGGCAATCGTCAACCTCTTTTAAATTATCCTTATGTTGCTGATCGACACCGCAGAGTAGCGTTAGTAATGCTTTCTCCTTAGCCTGCCGTGCATTTTCGGCGACGAACAGATCATATTCGTGCAGTTCTGCAAGCGTATCCGGCCTGTAACCACCCGCATTGACGAAAAATAATCTCTTCGTAGTCCGTGGAGGCTTCGGGGAAAGCGTGACAGAATATCCGTCGGCCCACGTGATACGGCTATAGCCGTCTATATGAATTTTATCTCTATCGCCAAACCATGCCTCACGCAGTGCAGGCCAGGCATCATTGGGCTCACGGGCCGCCACAAACTGGATGTCGTGTACTTCAATATTGGATTTACCGGCATTCCCGCCAACATAAAACATATACAAATTCATACAACCCTCTGAAGTTATCTCAATCGCTATATATTTAACTATATAGCGATTTGAGCCACAACTGTGCAAAAGGCATAGATGACAATAAGTTTACGATTATTGTATGCAAAGCCACCGGGAGTTTACGTAGCATGTTTAATGAATAATCGCCCACATTTGGATAACAATATCCTGCGTAATTAATCTTCCCCATCAAAACAGGTCGACCATGAACCCCCTGCCTGACTTATCGCTTTGTTCAACCTTGAATCAACGGAGCGCTCGCGGAGGTTGTCATTGCGGGAATTTTTCGGGAAAATTCGTTATGTAAAACAATATATAACGAGAGGGTGTTCATGATTAAAAAACGAATGCAGGTTGCGCTGGGGGCGGTTGCGTTGCTGCAAATGTCGTCCATGGCGCTGGCTAAGGATATCAGGGTGACTTATGCTGGCTCCATGGGCAAGGTCATGGATGAGGGGTTAGGCCCGGCCTTTTCCAGAGCAAATAACAACGGCTATCAGGGGCAGGGTCAGGGTGCATACGGGATGGCACGTCTGCTGGCAAGCCACAAAATTGAGGCCGATGTATTCGTCTCCATCACCCCGGGACCGATGCAGATCCTCAAAAATGCCGGGCTGATAGATGAGGCGGTACCGGTCGCCAGCACCAGCATGGTGGTCGCTTACAGCCCTAAGGGGAAACATGCGGCGCAGTTTGAACAGGCCAGCAGAAAGAAAGACGGCTCGTGGCTGACTCTGCTGGCGCAGAAAGAGGTCTCATTCGGCCGCACCGATCCTTATGTCGATCCAAAAGGCCAGAATATTGTCTTCAGCCTAATGCTGGCTGAAAAGTATTACAACATGCCGGGTATCACAGATAAGATTTTAGGCTCGCTGCAGAACCCACAGCAGACTCATCAGGAAGGAGGTCTGCTGGCCCGTCTGGAAAGCGGTCAGGTGGACGCAGCAGCAGGATACGAGAGTGAAGTTCGCTCAGCCCATTTGCCGTATGTCGCGCTGCCGGATGAAATAAACCTCAGCAACCCGGCGATGACGAAACAGTGGTATGACACTGTCAGTTTCACCATTAAAGACAGCAAAGGCCAGGATCAGATCCTGCACACTCAACCAATGGTGTTCTATGCGGCGGTGTTGAAAAACGCGCCGAATGGTGTGGAACAGGGACAAAAGTTCGTATCGTTCATGCAAAGCATCGAGGGGCAGAAATTGTTCAAAGCGTTTGGCTACGCTGAACCTAAAGGAGACAACTTATACGCCCGCTAAGAAAACCGGGCTGGGTGGCGGGGTGGTTATCTCTGCCCGCTATCCTGCTGTTAAGCATCCCCTTTATCACGCTGATTGGCGTAACACCCTGGCATCATCTGCAGCTGGCCTGGCGCGACGACAGCGCCATTGTCGTCTCAATGGGACTTGGGGTGCTGGCGCTCGGAATTATCATTCTTATCGGCATGCCGGTGGCATGGTGGCTGTCACAAGCAACGGGTCGAAAACGATTGATCTGTGAACTGCTGGTGATGATCCCTCTGCTGACGCCACCGCTGGCAATGGGGATTTTGCTGGTTTCGGCTTTCGGGCCTTACGGCGTGTTTGGCCGCTGGCTTTCACTGTTGGGAGCTACGCTGGTAAATAATCCGGCGGCGTTTGTGCTGGCTCAGGTTTACGGTGCCCTGCCTTATTTTATCGTGGTGGCGCGTTCGGCGTTTGCAACTGTTCCCAAAAATATTCTTGAAGCTGGGCAAACGTTGGGAGCCTCCCCCTGGAATCGCTTTCGCTTTCTCACATTACCTCTGGCATTGCCTGGGCTGGCTTCTGCCGTGACGCTCGCCTGGGTTCGCGCGGTAGGCGAGTTCGGGATCGTGATGATCTTTGCGTATTTCCCGCAGGGTATGCCGGTAAAGCTGTATACCAATCTGCAAAATGACGGGGTGGACGCGGTATATACCTTACTGTGGATGCTGCTGTTAGTGACGCTTCCCCTGCCTATGGTCTGCTTTGCTCTTGGCAAACGAATGGCAAGGAAATGAACCCCCCTTAGAGCGTCCGCTTGTCGCTCTCAGCGGCCCATCAGCTCAGTTCGCTCATCCGCTTCGTGCCAGGAGCGGACATGACTAATGTGGGACAGAGAGACGAGTCCAAGAAGTTAGCAAAACATCCTGCTCTTCAGATAAGTGATTGCATATAATTAGATGATTTTTCGGGTGAACTGCTGTTCAGTAATGCTACTACCCCATTGATCGCCTTCCCATTCTTTCGACAATTCAAATCCGAATGATTCGTACAATCGTCTTGCTGCGCTAAGCTTATTAAACGTCCATAATTGTATAGAAGTGAACTTCTGCTCATCACAAAATCTCATAGCCTCAGCAATGAGTTTTCTGCCTATTCCACTGCCACGACACCCATCGTCAAGGATAAACCAGCGCAAATGCGCTTCGTTGTTTCCCAGATCCTCACCGTCGATTGCAACTGAGCCCACCAGGCGTTCATTCACCATTGCCAGCCAAATCTGATTACATGGCTTATTCAGTCGGGCAGAGAAATCAGCAAGACCTGCAGCAACCTTCGCTTCAAAAAAACTACCGAAACTATGCTCTCTGGCGTAATAGGCGCCATGCATTTCAGTAATGCGGCCAATCATTCCGGCATGATAGCCCGACACTATTTTGAAGCTGTTTTCCACATTTCCAGCGGTATTTTCGCGACAAGCTTTCAACGCGCTGGCATATGAAGAAAGGCTTTTAGATACAGCCTTCTGGGTAAACGAATCAAGCTTATTGAGTGCCGCTGCTACTCGTTGGTCAGCGTAAGTATTGATATTCTGCACTGTCTCACGGCCCTTCACTGTGAGACTTACTAGCTTCGTCCTCGCATCTTCAGTGGAAGGGTTTTCTTCAAGTTCACCGGCCTCGACGAGTTTTGCGAGCATGCGACTGACGCTGGATTTCTCGAGGCCCAAAATCTGCACCAGTTGAGCGGCGGTCATTGACCCATGACCTTCAATTTCGAGCATAGAGTGAACTGCTGAGGGAGGATAATCAGTTGCGGCTAGATTTTGGTTCATGAAACCCAGTTCTCGCACCATTAAACGTGATGCCTCACGTATATTTTTTATATTCATTAATTCTGAAGTCATTAACATTACCCCGCAAAATAGTTGTACTATACAACCATTAATCTTGAGGATCTGTCAATGTCTTACTAAGGTCAGCTTTTTGCTCAGAGCGGACCTCCGCCCCCTCCTCGCCCGTCCGCCACTTCCCGGGGCGGCTCGAATTCGTCGCTATTGCGCGATCATATCCATAAGCAATCAACCATCAAAAACTGCACGTCACCTTCAAACTCCCCGTAGCGACGTTTTGCGTTGAAAAACAGGACTATCACCCGCATCCCTCGTCAGCTCATTTTTGGTGATGTATAGAGCGGACTGGGGCTTGCCATCGTTAAAGCAGTGGCGCAGCAGCGTAAACCTGATTACTTCCGCAGGCGCTGGCCTGATGGTGACGGTTGACTTGCCGAACCGCACGTTTGGCTAAACCGGAACAGGGTGTTCGATCGCAAATGCCGCAGATTGCTTCAAAAAAATTACCGTATTTGTTATATTGTTGTTTATTGCTTACTCACTCTGCGGTGCCAAAAAGAACAAGATTCACCGCAACCCAGGATACAAAAATGTTAGATTACCGCTTCCCGACAGCTTTGCAGATGGTTCTCAGCGTAGCAATGGCGGAGCAATTGGGTGAACGTTCGACGAGTGCGATTCTGGCCTACGGCCTGGAAGCAAACCCGAGCTTCATCCGCAAACTGATGGTTCCTCTCACGCGTGACGGTATTATCGTCTCCACGCTTGGCCGTAACGGCTCTATTCACCTTGGACGCCCGGCGGAAGAAATCACCCTGCGCGATATCTACCTTTCCGTCATCGAAGATAAAAAGCTGTGGGCATCACGCCCTGACGTACCGGCCCGCTGCGTGGTCAGCGCCAACGCATGCTGGTACTTCAAGTCTATCTCCGAGGAAGCGGAGCAGGCTTCGTTACAGGTACTGGCGCGCCACACCGTGGCGAGCGCGCTGGAAGAAGTGAAAAAAGCCGATACCAGCGGCTGCGATCCGGTGCCTGAACTTATCGCCAAGTATAAAGAAGCCCTTTAACTTTCCTTGAGTGCAAAAAAAACCGCCTTGCTATGGAGGCGGTTTTTTATTATCTGCAACATCCCTACGCGGGCAGAACGTCCCTTTCCGCTTTTTTGCCGCGCGTCACGAACTTACGCAGCGTCACGTAGAACACCGGCGTCAGGAACAGACCAAACAGCGTCACCCCCAGCATCCCGGAGAAGACCGTGATCCCGGTAACGCCGCGCACTTCTGCGCCCGCGCCGTGGCCGAGGATCAGCGGAATGGTCCCGGCAATAAAGGCGATGGAGGTCATCACAATCGGGCGTAAACGCAGGCGGCACGCCTCCAGCGCGGCTTCCATAATGCCTTTGCCCTGAATTTCCAGCTCGCGGGCAAATTCCACGATGAGAATCGCGTTTTTACACGCCAGCCCCATCAGCACCACCAGCCCTACCTGCACGAACACGTTGTTATCGCCACCGGTCAGCCAGACGCCAAACAGCGCGGAGAGCATGGTCATCGGCACGATGAGGATCACCGCCAGCGGCAGCGTCCAGCTTTCATACAGCGCCGCCAGCACCAGGAATGCCAGCAGCACCGCAACCGGGAAGACGATCAGCGCCGTGTTGCCCTGCGTGGCCTGCTGGAAGCTCAGGTCCGTCCATTCAATGTTCATCCCGTTCGGCAGGATCTGCCTGGACATTCCGTCCAGCTGCGCCATCGCCTGCGAGGACGAGAGCACGCGCGGGTCGGCATCGCCAATCAGATCCGCCGCCGGGTAACCGTTGTAGCGAATCACCGGGTCCGGGCCGTAGGTGGTCGTGATATTCACCATACTGCCAATCGGCACCATTTCACCCTGGCTATTACGGGTGCGTAAATTCGCAATATCTTCCACGCTGTCGCGGAACTGCCCGTCGGCCTGCGCCATTACGCGCCAGGTGCGCCCAAACTGGTTGAAGTCATTCACGTACGACGAGCCCAGATAGGTTTGCAGCGTACCGAAAAGATCGGTCAGCGACACGCCCTGCGCTTTCGCCTTGTCGCGGTCAACCTGCACGTCCAGCTGCGGAACGTTAGCCTGGTAGGTTGAGATCGGGAAGTGCATTCCCGGCGTCTGCATAATCGCACCGGACATGGTGTTTACCGCGTTTTGCAGCGCGCCATAGCCCAGACCGCCGCGATCCTGAATGTACAGGGAATACCCCGACCCCTGACCCAGCCCTAAAATCGGCGGCGGCAGGATGGAGAAGCCAAAGCCCTGCTGGATTTGCGCAATTTTCGCGTTGATCTCCGCGTTAATTTCCGCCGCAGTATGTTTACGCTGGTCGAACGGCTTCAGGCCGAAGAAGACCGTCCCCGTATTCGGCGTGTTGGTGAACTGCAGCGCGTTCAGCCCCGGGAACGCGACCGCGTAGTCCACGCCTTCGGTATTCATCCCGATTTCGCTCATTTTGCGGATCACCGCATCGGTCCGCGCCAGCGACGAGCCTTCCGGCATCTTCACGCCGCCAATCAGGTACAGCTTATCCTGCGTTGGAATAAACCCGCCGGGTACCGCTTTAAACATCACGCCTGCGGCACAGAGCAGCAGCAGATAAACGACAAACACCGCCCCGCGTCGGCCGAGCGTTTTGCCCACCAGCCCCTGATAGCCGTTCGAGCTGCGGTGGAAAAAGCGGTTAAACGGACGGAAAATCCAGCCGAACAGACGATCGATAAGCCGGGTCGGGAAATCTTTCGGCGCGCCGTGCGGTTTTAACAGCAGTGCCGCCAGCGCCGGGGAGAGCGTCAGCGAGTTAATTGCGGAGATGACCGTGGAAATCGCAATCGTCACCGCAAACTGCTTGTAGAACTGCCCGGTAACGCCCGAGAGAAACGCCATCGGCACAAACACCGCGCACAGCACCAGCGCGATGGCGATAATCGGCCCGGACACTTCGCGCATCGCCTGATGCGCCGCCGCGAGCGGAGCAAGCCCCTCTTCGATGTTTCGCTCGACGTTTTCCACCACCACGATGGCGTCGTCCACCACGATACCGATGGCCAGCACCAGCCCGAACAAGCTCAGGGTATTCAGCGAGAAGCCCAGCAGGTAGAGAATGCTGAAGGTCCCCACTACCGACACCGGCACCGCGATCAGCGGAATGATTGACGCGCGCCAGGTTTGCAGAAACAGGATCACCACCAGCACTACCAGCACCACCGCTTCCAGCAGCGTTTGCACGACCGCACGAATGGAGTCACGCACGAAAACGGTCGGATCGTAAGGTGCCGCCCACTTCATATCTTCCGGGAAACGGGTCGACAGTTCGTCCATTTTCGCGCGCACCGCGTTAGACAGATCGATGGCGTTCGCCCCCGGAGACTGGAAGATACCAATCCCGACCGCGTCTTTGTTGTTCAACTGGGAACGCAGCGCATAGCTGCCGGACCCCATTTCGATACGCGCCACGTCGCGCAGGCGCACGACCGTACCGTCCTGCGTCGTTTTCAGGACAATATTGCCGAACTCTTCTTCGGTATGCAGACGGCCCTGGGCGTTAATGGAGATCAGGAAATCGCTCTCTTTCGGCAGCGGCTCGGCGCCAAGCTGCCCGGCGGATACCTGCACGTTCTGCTCCTGCATCGCCGTGACCACATCCGAAGCGGTCAGCCCGCGGGCCGCCACCTTGTTGGGATCCAGCCATACGCGCATCGCGTATTCACCCGAGCCGAAAATCTGGATCTGGCCGACGCCGGGCAGGCGCGCCAGCTCGTCCTTCACCTTCAGCGTGGCGTAGTTACGCATATACAGGGAGTCGTACTTACCGTTGGGCGAAAACAGATGCACCACCAGCGTCAGCGTCGGGGACTGTTTCTGGGTGGTAATACCCAAACGCCGCACGTCTTCCGGCAGGCGCGCTTCGGCCTGCGCGACGCGGTTTTGCACCTGCACCTGCGCCTGATCCGGGTCGGTTCCCGGACGGAAGGTGACGGTGGTCACGAGCACGCCGTCGGAGCCCGCGACGGACTTCATGTACATCATGTTCTCAACGCCGTTGATCGCCTCTTCCAGCGGCGTCGCCACGGTCTCGGCAATCACTTTCGGGTTGGCCCCCGGGTACTCCGCGCGCACCTGCACGCTTGGCGGCACGACGTCAGGATATTCGCTCACCGGCAGCAGCGGGATGGCGATTAACCCTGTGATAAAAATCAGAATCGACAGCACCGCGGCAAAAATCGGCCTGTCGATAAAAAAGCGGGAAAAGTCCATGGGTCGAATTCTCAGGTAGGGGATCAGTTGAGGGCGGCGCTGGCGGTCATGGCAACGGTTTTCGCGTTAACCGGCATTCCCGGTACAAACACTTTTTGTAAACCGTCGACGATCACTTTATCGCCAGGGTTCAGCCCCTGCCGCACGATGCGTAGACCGTCTGCCAGACGTCCCGGCGTGATATCGCGACGCTGTGCTTTGCCCTCTTTATCAACCACGTAAACATACTTGCGATCCTGATCGGTCAGCACCGCCTTGTCGTCGACAAGCGTAGCTTTGAATTCCGCGCTGCCCGGCAGGCGTACGCGGGCAAAGAGTCCCGGCGTGAACTGACGCTGCGCGTTATCCAGCAGCGCGCGCATGCGGATGGTGCCGGTACTCGGCGTTAGCTGATTATCCAGAAAATCCACTTTGCCCTGATGGGGATACCCCTCCTCGCCCGTCAGGCCAATCTCAACCGGTAGCGCCGTGTGATTGCTGGACGCCCCCTGCCCGCTGCGGGCCAGACTTTGATAGTGAAGGTAGGTCGACTCATCCACGTCAAAGTAGACATAAACCGTCTTCTGCGAGACCAGCGTGGTGAGGACGCTGGCGCTGTCACCGGCGGTGACAAGATTACCGCTGGTGATCAACGCGCGGCTGGCGCGGCCATCGATAGGCGCGGTGACTTTGGTGAAATCGAGGTTAAGTTGCGCGGCATCAACCGCCGCCTGTGCCGCGCGAATGTCGGCCTGCGCCTGGGTGGCGGCCGAACGACGCTGCTCCCACTCTTCGCGAGATACCACGTTGGTATTGACTAATTTATCGGTACGGTTCGCTTCACTACGCGCCAGGCTGGCCTGCGTTTTGGCTCTCGCCAGCGTGGCCTGCGCCTGTTCCAGTGCGGCGCGATAGGTTCTGTCATCGATAGTGAACAGCACCTCGCCCTTTTTCACTTCCTGGCCGTCGGTGTAATTCACTTTATCAATGTACCCGGAAACGCGCGGGCGTAGCTGAACGCTCTCCACCGCTTCGATCCGGCCGTTAAAGCTATCCCACTGGCTGATGGATTTCACGACCACGTTAGCTGCACTGACAGCGGGCGCTTGTGGCGCAGCGTTTTGCGCGACGCTGTCATCGCACCCGACGAGCAGCACGGAGGCGAACATCGCCCCCAGCGCGCTCAGATGAAAGTTACCCCAGGTTTTTTGCAGGCTCATTATTTTTATTCCGGTAATTGTAGCCGCCGGGCAAGACGCAGCGGGAGGCGCTGCGCCACGTCCTTTGTCCGGTGGCTGGCTTAGGGCCATTTGTGTCGTTCATCGCCACAAAACTGTAACAGTTGCGAATACACTATTCCCGGCGATTGTAGGAAGGCGCTTATTTAAGTGCAAGAATAATTGTTGCACTTTATGTGCTATTTGAGTCGATGTTAAAACACCCGTTTCGCTCAGGGGTTTAAATGCAACAATAAAACTTGCAATTAACGGAAAAACGCGCCACCTTTAAATGCAATAGTTAAAGATACCTTTATACAGACAGCGTGGGAATAACCAGATGAACACTGGCGCATTTATTCATGATTTACTCGACTGGATCGACAATAACCTGGATAGCCGTCTGGATATTGAGTCGGTTGCCAGGCGTTCCGGCTACTCAAAATGGCATCTCCAGCGTCTGTTTAAGGAACATACTGGCTATCCCCTCGCTGGGTACATTCGCGCGCAAAAGCTGCAAAAATCGGTTGAGCGCTTAACCCGCAGCGACGAGCCGATTTTGAACGTGGCGATCGCGCTGGGCTTTGACTCCCAGCAGTCCTTCAACCGCAGCTTTAAGCGTCAGTATGGTCAGGCGCCTGGGGCATGGCGGCGGAGCATGGGTGGCCCGGAAACGCAGCAGCTACGACAGTAATGCATATGTTACTGCAACGTCGATCTGTAGCCGCAACACGGTGTATAAATACAGTTCAGCGAGGTGCACGATGGCTGTTGCAAAGCAGAATGCAGATGGATGAAACGCAGGCTGAATAACAGGACGCTCTCCTAACAGAGAACTGTATTAGCATAGCCGACTCTGCGCCCGTAAGCCTGCTTCATATCGCGCATTATGCTGCCTCCGCCGTTTCTCTGACGTTGCCGCTTGCAGCGGTAATTTTGTTCCTGGTGCGGTCCGCTTTGTGCCAGGAGCGGAATTTTTAAGACAGCATTCAATCTTTCAGCGAGCTCAATTCTTCAGAGAGCCACTGTCTTAAAATGCTTATTTTAAATGAATCCTGATCATCCGAACGGTAGACCAAATCGTATCCCCGCTCAGCCTTAAGTTTGTACTGTGGAAAAGGAATAACCAGCCTTCCAGCAGCTACATCATCTGCAATCAGAACGCTGCGTCCCAGAGCAATACCTTCGCCACGTATAGCAGCCTCAATCGCCATGCTGCCAAGAGTCCATAAAGGTCCCTGCTGGCAGCGATAATTTTTCTCTCCGGCCATCTCAAACCATCTCTTCCAGTTCGCCAGCATTCTGTACTCATGAAGAAGAACGCAGTTTAAAAGTCCGTTAATCTCTGTCAGACCATTATGTTTCAAAAGAAAATCTGGGCTACAGACAGGGGTGACGGTTTCATCGAACATACGTTCAGACGAAAGATCTCGATAATTGCCAGCGCCGTAACGAATTGCAGCATCAACCTGACCGTCATTAAGATCCACATTAGTGTCAGTAACATCCAGCTCAATATCAAATTCAGGATATTTCTGCCTGAACCGGCTGAGACGCGGTGCTAACCACTTACTGGCAAATGAAACCGTTGTACTTATACGTAAACTCTTTATCAGGTTTCTTCCACGCAGACGCTCAGATTCGCGCATCAAATCACCCAAAAGACGGGTAACCACATGGTGAAACTCAACCCCATGCTCCGTCAGAATTATCTGCCGCGTCAGCCTGAAAAATAGCTTTAACCCCAGATGCTCTTCGAGCTTTCGGATTTGCCGGCTTATCGCGCCATGCGTAACGTGCAACTCCGCTGCCGCCAGCGTCATGCTTGAGAGGCGGGCAGTGGCTTCAAAAGCGCGCAGAGTCTGCAATGGGGGGAGGCGGTCGAATATCATACGCGTGATAATAATTCACGCGTATTGTGAGAACAAATGATTTGTCAGGCCAGAGTCCGAAAATCAAAATTAACATAAAGAGCATCACTACTTTCATAGGGATACTGGAGGAATAATGGAAAGTTTGTTTGTTTACGGGACGCTCGGTCCTGGCCGGCCTAATGCTCATATTCTTGAAAATATCGGGGGAACCTGGCAGGAGGGCCACGTTGGGGGTTCTTTATTAGAGAAGGGCTGGGGTGCAGAGATGGGTTATCCGGGAATTGTGCTGGATGACTCTGGTAACCGTGTACAGGGGTTTCTTTTCACGTCCGAGATTTTACACAATCACTGGCACATACTCGATGAGTTCGAAGGTTCTGAATATGAACGGGTTCCGGTAGAGGTAACCCTATTTACCGGTCAGACAGCGCAGTCATGTATCTACAGGTTAAAGCATAAATAATGTGGCCCCCGGCGGGCGGATTACACAATGGCCATCAGTGCATATTAAATAAATCGGCTACAGCCAGGGTTTATTTCAGGATCGATGCTAATCCTGAGCGGTATAAGTATTGTTGGCGGCTGGTCCTGGTTCAGGTCGAGATATTTAACTGGGTCAGTTAACAAATAAACATGACTGTCGCCTGTTACAGGTAATATGACGATGTCAGCGATCCCGGTCAGCACCGGGATCGCTGCGGCATTACCTCACCGCCCCTGCACCGCCATCGCGCACCGTTGCCTGCTTTGTGTGCATTTCTTTTGACCATTTAGTCCACTTTGTTTACACCCAATTCATCAACCCCTCATTAACACGTTAATAACAAAGCAATTTTAAAAACTGGCATCCCCTTTGCAAATCCCTTTTCACGAGGCTGAACAGGATATGCAGGATGCAGCGCCACGTCTGACTTTCACCCACACAGAGATGAAGAGAGGTTCGTGATGAAAATTGGCGTATTTGTACCCATCGGCAACAACGGCTGGCTTATCTCGACCGCGGCACCGCAATACATGCCGACCTTTGAGCTGAACAAAGCCATCGTGCAGAAAGCGGAGCACTACCATTTCGACTTTGCGCTCTCGATGATCAAGCTGCGCGGCTTCGGCGGGAAAACCGAATTCTGGGACCATAACCTGGAGTCCTTTACCCTGATGGCCGGGCTGGCGGCGGTAACGTCCCGCATTCAGATCTACGCCACCGCGGCTACCCTCACCCTGCCTCCGGCGATCGTGGCGCGCATGGCCTCGACTATCGACTCCATCTCCGGCGGACGCTTTGGCGTTAACCTGGTCACCGGCTGGCAAAAACCCGAGTACGAGCAGATGGGGCTCTGGCCGGGGGACGATTACTTCTCTCGTCGCTACGACTACCTGACCGAATACGTGCAGGTCCTGCGCGACCTGTGGGGGACCGGCAAAAGCGACTTTAAAGGCGACTTCTTCACCATGAACGACTGCCGCGTCAGCCCGCAGCCTTCGGTCCCCATGAAGGTGATCTGCGCCGGGCAGAGCGACGCGGGAATGGAGTTCTCGGCTAAATACGCCGACTTCAACTTCTGCTTCGGTAAAGGCGTTAACACCCCTGCCGCCTTCGCCCCGACCGCCGCGCGGATGAAAGAGGCCGCGGAGAAAACCGGGCGCGACGTGGGCTCCTACGTGCTGTTTATGGTGATTGCCGACGAAACCGACGAGGCCGCGCGCGCCAAATGGGAACGTTACAAGGAGGGAGCAGACGACGAAGCGCTGAGCTGGCTCACCGAGCAGAGCCAGAAGGATACCCGCTCCGGCTCTGACACCAACGTCCGCCAGATGGCCGACCCGACCTCCGCCGTCAACATCAACATGGGCACGCTGGTGGGCTCGTACGCCAGCGTCGCCAGGATGCTTGACGACGTGGCCAGCGTACCGGGCGCGGAAGGCGTCCTGCTGACCTTTGATGATTTCCTCACCGGCGTGGAAACCTTCGGCGAGCGCATTCAGCCGCTGATGCAGTGCCGCGCGCACATTCCTGCCGTTACGAAGGAGGTGGCGTAATGACGACCCTTAACGCCCGCCCGGAAGCCATCACCTTTGCGCCTCAGCAGAGCGCGCTGATCGTGGTGGATATGCAAAACGCCTACGCCAGCAAGGGCGGCTATCTGGATCTGGCCGGGTTCGACGTCTCCGCCACCCGGCCGGTGATTGAGAACATCAAAACCGCCGTCGCCGCCGCCCGCGCCGCGGGCATGCTGATTATCTGGTTCCAGAACGGCTGGGACGATCGGTACGTTGAGGCCGGCGGCCCCGGCTCCCCCAACTTCCACAAGTCAAACGCCCTGAAAACCATGCGTAAACGGCCCGAACTGCAGGGCACGCTGCTGGCGAAAGGCGGCTGGGACTATCAGCTGGTGGATGAACTGGTACCGCAGGCGGGCGATATCGTCCTGCCCAAACCGCGCTACAGCGGCTTTTTCAACACCCCGCTCGACAGCCTGCTGCGCAGCCGCGGTATTCGCCACCTGGTGTTCACCGGCATCGCCACTAACGTCTGCGTGGAATCCACCCTGCGGGACGGTTTTTTCCTGGAATATTTCGGCGTGGTGCTGGAAGACGCTACCCATCAGGCGGGGCCGGATTTCGCGCAGAAAGCCGCCCTGTTCAATATCGAAACCTTCTTTGGCTGGGTGAGTAACGTTGCCGACTTCTGCGACGCCCTGAATCCGCCTTTAGCCCGTATCGCCTGAGGAGAGCCGCTATGCCGAAATCCGTGATTATTCCGCCGGGCACCAGTACCCCGATTGCCCCGTTTGTGCCCGGTACGCTTGCCGACGGCGTGGTGTATGTCTCCGGCACGCTGCCGTTTGATAAAGACAACAACGTGGTGTTTATCAACGACCCAAAGGCGCAAACCCGCCACGTGCTGGAGACGATCAAAACCGTGATCGAAACCGCGGGTGGCACGATGGAGGACGTGACCTTCAACAGCATCTTTATCACCGACTGGAAAAACTACGCCGCGATTAACGAGATCTACGCCGAGTTTTTCCCCGGCGATAAGCCCGCGCGGTTCTGCATTCAGTGCGGGCTGGTGAAGCCCGAGGCGCTGGTCGAGATCGCCACCGTTGCGCACATCGCGAAGTGAGGCTGCCATGAAGCTTTCCGTCTCACCGCCGCCGTACGAGGGCGCGCCCGTCGTGGTGCTGATTGCCGGGCTCGGGGGAGCGGGCAGCTACTGGCTGCCACAGCTGGCCGTACTTGAGCAGGAGTACCAGGTGGTGTGCTATGACCAGCGGGGAACAGGAAATAACCCCGATGCGCTGCCGGAAGCGTACAGCCTGGCGCATATGGCCGACGAGCTGTCGCAGGCGCTGGCCGCCGCCGGGATCGCCCGCTACTGCGTGGTCGGCCACGCGCTGGGGGCGCTCATTGGCCTGCAGCTGGCGATCGACAAACCCGACGCGGTTTCTGCGCTGGTGTGCATTAACGGCTGGCTCACCCTGAATGCCCATACCCGCCGCTGCTTTGACGTTCGCGAACGTCTGCTACATGCAGGCGGCGCGCAGGCCTGGGTCGAGGCGCAGCCGCTGTTTCTCTACCCGGCAGACTGGATGGCCGCCCGCGCGCCGCGCATGGAGGCCGAAGAGGCGCTGGCACTCGCGCATTTTCAGGGCAAAACCACGCTGCTGCGCAGGCTGGCCGCGCTGAAGAAAGCCGACTTCAGACGCCTTGCCGCGCGCATCCGCTGCCCGGTGCAGACAATCTGTTCCGCCGACGATCTGCTTGTCCCTGCCGTCTGTTCCACCGAGCTGCAGGCGGCGATCCCGCACAGCCAGAACGTCGTGATGCGCCAGGGCGGGCATGCCTGCAACGTCACCGAGCCGGACACCTTTAACACCCTGCTGCTGAACGGGCTTGCCGGCCTGCTGCACAGCCCCGAACCCGTTTTATAAGGAGCTTTAATGAGCGAAGCCATTACGCCCGCCGCGCTGGAAACGCTGTTCACCGGCGCCCGCACCCACAACGGCTGGCAGGATATTCCTGTCAGCGACGAAACGCTGCACGAGATCTACGACCTGATGAAATGGGGCCCAACGTCCGCCAACTGCTCCCCGGCGCGCATTGTGTTTGTGCGAAGCGCGGAGGGAAAAGAGAAGCTGCGCCCGTCGCTCTCCAGCGGCAACCTGGCGAAAACGCTCACCGCACCGGTCACGGCAATTGTCGCCTGGGACGGTGAATTCTACGAGCGCCTGCCCGAGCTGTTCCCGCACGGCGATGCAAAGAGCTGGTTCACCTCCAGCCCGGCGCATGCGGAAGAGACCGCCTTTCGTAACAGCTCGATGCAGGCCGCGTACCTGATTTTCGCCTGTCGCGCCCTGGGGCTGGATACCGGCCCGATGTCCGGCTTTGACCGGCAAAAAGTCGACGAGGCGTTTTTCACCGGCACAACGCTTAAAAGCAACCTGCTGATCAATATCGGCTACGGCGATACCAGCAAACTTTACGGGCGCCTGCCGCGTCTGACCTTCGACGATGCCTGCGGGCTGGCGTAAGGAGCCACCATGACGACACCGGATAAACACACCTTTCGCGACGCCATGGCCTGCGTCGGCGCGGCGGTCAATATCATCACCACCGACGGCCCGGCCGGGATGGCAGGGTTTACCGCCAGCGCGGTCTGCAGCGTCACCGACTCACCGCCCACCCTGCTGGTGTGCCTGAACCGCGGGGCGTCGGTCTGGCCGACGTTCGATGAAAACCGCACGCTGTGCGTGAATACCCTGAGCGCCGGACAGGAGCCTTTATCAAACCTGTTTGGCGGGAAAACGCCGATGGAGGAACGCTTTGCCGCCGCCCGCTGGCGGACGGGCGATACGGGCTGCCCGCGGCTGGAGGAGGCGCTGGCGTCGTTCGACTGCCGCATCAGCCAGGTCGTCAGCGTCGGTACCCACGACATTCTGTTTTGCGACATTGTTTCGATTATCCGCCACCCCGCGCCGCAAGGGCTGGTGTGGTTTGACCGCGGCTACCACGCGCTTATGCGACCCGCCTGTTAACCCGCCTTAAGGAGACAGACCATGTTCGGATTTCCCCACTGGCAGTTGAAATCGACCTCCACAGACGCAGGCGTGGTCGCGCCGGATGAACGCCTCCCGCTCGGGCAGACGATGGTGATGGGCGTCCAGCACGCGGTCGCCATGTTTGGCGCCACGGTGCTGATGCCGATGCTGATGGGGCTCGACCCCAACCTCTCTATTTTGATGTCGGGTATCGGCACCCTGCTGTTCTTTTTTGTGACCGGCGGGCGCGTGCCCAGCTATCTCGGCTCCAGCGCCGCCTTTGTAGGCGTGGTGATCGCGACAACCGGATTTAACGGTCAGGGGATCAACCCCAACCTGAGCGTGGCTCTCGGCGGGATTATCGCCTGCGGTCTGGTGTACACCCTGATTGGTCTGGTGGTGATGAAAATCGGGACCCGCTGGATAGAGCGGATGATGCCGCCCGTCGTAACCGGAGCGGTGGTGATGGCGATTGGCCTGAACCTTGCGCCGATTGCCGTTCGAAGCGTCTCCGGCTCGCCGTTTGACAGCTGGATGGCGGTGATCACGGTGCTCTGCATTGGCGTGGTGGCGGTCTTTACGCGCGGCATGATCCAGCGGCTGCTGATCCTGGTCGGTTTGATAGTGGCCTGCCTGGTCTACGCCCTGCTGGCCAACGTTTTTGGCCTGGGCAAACCGGTTGATTTTACCCTGCTGCATCAGGCCGCCTGGTTCGGACTGCCGCAGGTGACCTCCCCCACGTTTAGCGGGCAGGCGATGATGCTCATTGCGCCGGTGGCGGTGATTCTGGTGGCGGAAAACCTGGGCCACCTGAAGGCGGTCGCGGGCATGACCGGGCGCAATATGGACCCGTACATGGGGCGCGCGTTCGTGGGTGACGGCCTGGCGACCATGCTCTCCGGCTCCGTGGGCGGCAGCGGCGTGACAACCTATGCCGAAAACATCGGCGTGATGGCGGTGACTAAAGTCTACTCCACGCTGGTCTTCGTCGCAGCGGCGGTGATGGCGATGCTGCTTGGGTTCTCGCCGAAATTTGGCGCGCTGATCCACACCATTCCGTCACCGGTCATCGGCGGGGCATCCATTGTGGTGTTTGGGCTGATTGCCGTCGCCGGGGCGCGTATCTGGGTGCAGCATCACGTTGACCTCAGCCAGAACGGCAACCTGATTATGGTGGCCGTGACGCTGGTGCTGGGCGCGGGGGATTTTGCCCTGACGCTGGGCGGGTTTACGATTGGCGGGATTGGCACGGCGACCTTCGGTGCCATACTGCTCAACGCCCTGCTAAGCCGCCGGAAAGGGGATGAAGCGCAAGCGGAAGCCATCACCCCCTGAACCTGAAATAGCCGGGTGACGCTACGCTTACCCGGCCTACATGCCAATTGTAGGCCCGTGCAAGCGAAGCGCCGCCGGGCAAAACGGGCAGCCTGCGCGTTGTTAGCTATCTGCCCCTTGTTCAGTGCCCATCCCGGCAATCGACTTACGTCGTTTTTTTAACTTTAACTCACTCACCAGCACCCCGGCGACAATAAACGCCGCGCCCAGCAGGGCCAGCAGCGGCAAACGTTCCCCGGCGAGCCGCCCGAAAATCCCCGCCCAGACCGGTTCGCCGGTGTAGATAACCGTCGCCCGGGTTGGCGACACGCTGCGCTGCGCCCAGTTCATGGTGATCTGAATAATGGCGCTGAAAATCCCCAGCCCAAGCGCGACCACCACCAGCCCGGTGGACATGGGCGGCACAGATTCTCCGGCCGGAATCATCGTCGCAAAGGCCACCAGCGAGGCCGTCGCCAGCTGCACGACCGTGACGCGCTTGACGTCCACCTTCCCCGCCCAGGCGCTAATCAGAATAATTTCAGCCGCAATGGCGATGGCCCCCACCAGGGTGATTATCTCACCCGGTCCCAGCGCCAGCAGGTTATTTTCCGGCCCGGCCAGCAGGATCAGGCCAATAAAGGCCAGCACAATGCCGATGCAGGACATCAGACCGGGCATCCTTCCCAGACACAGCCACTGCAAAAGCGGCACCAGCGGCACGTACATGGCGGTAATAAACGCGGATTTACTGCTGGGGATAGTTTGTAAGCCCCACGTCTGCAGGCTGTAGCCCATCGCAATAGCAACGCCAATCGCTACCCCAGCCTTCAGCTCTTTGAGCGTTAACCCGCGCAGGGTTTTCAGGGAGATGAGCGCGACGGCAATCGCCGCCGTCGCGAAGCGCAGGCCGACAAAGAAGAAAGGATCGCTCAGGGTGACCGCATACTGGACGGCAAGAAAGGTCCCACCCCAGAACATGGTGATCAGAATGAGGATCGCTTCCTGCGGTTTGACGGAGAATTTAAAACGGGAGAGAGACATGAGACACCAGCACCAGGTAACAATCCGCTAGTGTGCGATGCCTTTGGTTACAGTTCAATGTTGCACAAATAAAAAAACCGCCGGGAAACCCGGCGGCAGGGGATGATTTCAACCCTCACGCTGAAATCAGGTACTACAACCCGGCGCTAGGACTTATTGCTGCCATGGCTGTTTTTACCCCCTTTTTTACCAGCCTCTGATGCGCGCTGAGGGTCATTTTTAAAGTTCCCCCCGCTAGACTGGCCACCTTTACGACCTGCTTCTGATGCTCTTTCACGGTCTTCAGCGAAATTACCTGAACCACCACGATGGTTTGCCATCTCTAACCTCCAGAGTGTGAAACATTAGACATCATATTGCATTCAGTAAAAGAGGTTTCTTTCACCTCGCGGCTCAAGGGTAGTGCCTTTATCTGTGCCGCGTAAAACTAAGCTTAGTGGAGCGCGGCTATCCGGCAAGCGACAGGTAATATCCTGCAACATCATCTCAGCCTTTTGCATGAGGTGACGCGGCGGCGAACCATAAGCCTTTCTTATCATTCCAGAAATGTGCGCCCAAAAAGTTGTTTCATTTTACTTCAGCGCCTTTTTGTAGCCATATTGTTATAAATCAAAGAAATGCCGTTCATTTTTGCAGTCTGGCCATGATGTCATATCTTTAAATGAAGGCAGCGATCCGCTGTCAAAAACACAAACGAGGAGTGATGCAAAATGGCAAAAGTTCTGGTGCTCTATTATTCCATGTATGGACACATTGAAACCATGGCTCACGCAGTTGCAGAAGGCGCAAACCGGGTGGATGGCGTTGAGGTTGTGGTGAAGCGCGTACCGGAAACCATGAATGCCGAGGCGTTCTTAAAAGCGGGCGGTAAAACGCAAAACGCGCCGCAGGCTACCCCGCAGGAACTGGCCGACTATGATGCCATCATCTTCGGCACCCCTACCCGCTTTGGCAACATGTCAGGGCAGATGCGCACCTTCCTCGATCAGACGGGCGGACTCTGGGCATCGGGCGCCTTGTACGGCAAGCTCGCCAGCGTGTTCAGCTCCACCGGCACCGGCGGCGGCCAGGAGCAGACGATTACCTCAACCTGGACTACCCTTGCTCATCATGGGATGGTGATTGTGCCAATTGGCTACGGCGCGCAGGAACTGTTTGATGTTTCTCAGGTGCGCGGCGGGACACCGTACGGCGCAACCACCATTGCCGGTGGCGATGGTTCACGCCAGCCAAGTGAAGAAGAACTGGCTATCGCCCGCTATCAGGGCGAGCACGTCGCGGGTCTGGCTAAAAAACTGGCCGGCTAACCCCCAACAGGAGGACAACTATGCCAACTCAAGAATCCAAAGCTCACCGCGTGGGCGAATGGGCAAGTTTACGCAATACCTCGCCGGAAATTGCCGAGGCTATCTTTGAAGTCGCGAAATATGACGAAAAGCTGGCAGAGCAGATTTGGGAAGAAGGCAGCGATGAGGTGCTGATCCGCGCCTTTGAAAAAACGGATAAAGACTCGCTCTTCTGGGGTGAGCAAACCATCGAACGTAAAAACGTCTAAACGTTGCCCCCCGCCGAAGCGGGGGGTACTTTTCTACTTCGCCGCGTCGTTCATTACCGCATTGAATTTATCGATTGGGCAGAAGCCGTTAGCATCAATCGGACATCCCTTCAGCTCCAGCGTCACGCGCTGTGCCGGAGAAGCCAGCGACAGCACGCTGGCGTTACGCAGCTGCTCCGAGCTCTGGTAAACGTATTCAATCTTCATCAGCTCGCGGCTGGCGTTTTTATCATGCCAGCGCTGGAAGACGATCTTGCCGCCAATCGGGGTGCGCTCCTGCTGGTCATGCAGCTGGTAAGGTTTGAAATCGAGCGCGGTGAGCAGCGAGGCGATGTTAGAGTCATGCCCGGCCAGCAGCGTGATTTTTGGCGCTTTCGCCTGCTCGGTCACCAGCGCTTTGTCGATATACTTCACCAGCGGTTTGGCGACGTTTTGCGCCACGTCGGTGGAGGTGAACAGCGAGTCCTGATAGCCGTTTTTCAGCTTCGACAGCACGCGCCACTGCTGATCGGTTTTGATTTCACCCCAGGCCACCTGGTCCGCCGGGAAGCCTTCGTAATACTGCAGGGTAAAGGCATCCACCAGCGAGTTACCCACCTTCAGCGGCCCGGATACGCCAGGCTCTTTTTCATAGTCAGCGCTGAAGGTGTCTTTCGCCTCCGTCAGGGAGCAGACTTTTTTCTCCTTACATGACGGGGACTCGGCGTAATTCGTCAGCTGTTCCAGCAGCCTGTAGCTCTCGTCCAGCTGCATTTTCTGCCGTTCTGCCTCCATCGCCTTCAGCGCTTTATCGCGGAATTCCGGCGAATTGTCGGTGATCACCGGGTTGAAGGTGGGGTCCATGGTGCCCATTTTTTCCTGGTGATGGACGGGAATATCGCACCCCGGGAACGCGCCGGTGATAAAGAACTGCGCGGTGGCGACGGTACGCTGCAGGCTATTGGCGTAGGCGTAGACGCTGTCCGCTGGCGGGCATTCGCCGGTGGTCACCATTCCCTGCTGCGCCAGCCACTCGCGCATATAGTGGCCCATATAGACCTCCAGCACGCCGCCTTTGGTCGTGAGCTGACCACCCGGCACCTCCCACTCCGGCCACTGCTTCGGCGTGGACTGCTCCAGCACGCTGCCGTTGTTGGCGAGCGGCGCGCGCAGGTTATGTCGGCTCATGATCAAGACCTGTTCCAGCTGATACCCGTCCGGGGTATCCTGCGCCTGTGCGCCAAACGTCAGTGAAAGGCTGCCGGCCACTGCAACAGCAAGTAGTGCTTTTCTCATCCCTTTATCCTCATGCGTTTTTTTGATGTCGCAATGAGTGTGACAGATTCGTGACAGTTTTCCGGGAAGCATTTCTCAAACTGATGATTAACTCGCTTACGGATGGCGTAAAACAGTTTTATAATTAAACCATACCCCCGCCGGAGACCGTATTGTGAAACGCACCCGCCTTGAAGAGAGCACCTGCCCCGTCGCCCGTTCGCTGGATATCGTGGGGGACTGGTGGTCATTGCTCATTGTTCGCGACGCGCTGCGCGGCATTAAACGCTTCGGCGAGTTTCAAAAAAGCCTCGGTATCGCCAAAAACATGCTGACCACGCGCCTGAAGCTGCTGGTGGATGAAGGCATCCTCACGCTCCGGCCTGCGTCCGACGGCAGCGCATGGCAGGAGTATGTCCTGACCGACAAAGGCCGCGCCCTGCAAACGGTGCTGGTCGCCCTGTCGCAGTGGGGCAATGAATTTTTGTTTGCCGACAGCGAATGCGGCACCGTGCTGGTTGATACCCAACAGCGCAAACCCCTGCGTAAACTGGCGCTTATCGCCGACGATGGCCGCCAGCTTTCGCCAGAAGAGATCGTGCCTAAGCTCCCCTCCTGATCGCCCCCCGCCCGGCAAAAGCAAAAAATTGCGCACAATATGGTTGCATTATAAAACCAAATGGCAGAGAGTAAATTCAGTTTCATGTTGAAACCAAATCACTCCTTTGCCTTGAGGTAACGCACGATGACTACGCAACTGACTACCGCCCTGATCACGGGCGCCTCTTCCGGAATCGGTGCCGTTTATGCCGATCGCCTTGCCGCGCGCGGCGTTAATCTGGTGCTGGTCGCCCGTCGTGAGGAAAGGCTACGGGCGCTGGCCGCCGATCTCCGCGCACGCTATGGCGTATCGGTAGAGATTCTGGTCGCCGATCTTACCGATGAAGCCGGGATCCGCGCCGTCGAACAGGAGCTGCGCAGCAATAGCGCCATTGATACGCTCATCAACAACGCCGGTACCGCGCAGATGGCCCCGTTCCTCGCGGGGGATGTTGCGCAGCATCAGGCCATTAACACCCTGAACACCACGGCGCTGATGCGGTTGACCTTCGCCATCCTGCCGCGCCTGGCGCAGAACAACCGCGGCACGCTGATCAATATCGCGTCGGTGCTTGCCCTGCACGTGCGGGCGGGCAGCGCGCTCTACAGCGCCACCAAAGCATGGGTATTGAGCTTTACCCGTGGATTACAGGAAGAGTTTGCCGACAGCAAGGTGCGCATTCAGGCCGTGCTGCCCGCCGCCACGGCGACCGAAATCTGGGGGCATTCTGGCGTGACGGTGAACGATCTGCCGGAAGGATCGGTGATGACCACCGACGATATGGTCGACGCGTCCCTGGCGGGTCTGGATCAGGGCGAGCTCATCACCATCCCGCCGATGCACGACGCCAGCCTGTGGGATCGCTACGAAGCGGCGCGCCTTGAGCTGTTTGGCAGCGCGCGCACCGGTATTCCGGCACCGCGCTACGTAAAACGGTAGCCTAACGCTCCAGCTGGTCGCCATATTCGCTCACCCAGGCGGCCAGCGGGGAGAGCGCACCCTGAAGGGTTAGCCCCAGGCCGGTTATCTGATACTCCACGCGCGGCGGGATCTCCGGATAGACCGTTCGCGTCACCAGCCCGCGCTGTTCAAACAGGCGAAGCTGTTTGGTCAACTCTTTTTGGGTGATGGGCGCGGCCGCCCTCAGCAGCTCGCCAAACCGCACGGGCGTATTGAGGATAATCAGGCGATAGAGGATCGGGATCGCCCATTTACCGGAAATCAGGTTCACAAACTGCGTCATGGGGCAGGTGTAAACCTCGGAATTTTTTTCGCATGACACGTCCAGCATTTCTGCCATAGCACACCTCTTGCCGCGTTAGTATCTATTTGGTACCTGGTTTCCTTTCGATACTAACGTTTCTATAGTGCTTTCTCCAGTGACATTTCAGGAGAACAACATGGGTCGTTTAACAGAGAAATATACGCTGATTACCGGCGGCACCAGCGGCATCGGCCTCGCTACCGCGCAGGCGTTTATAGCCGAAGGCGCGCGCGTTGCCGTTACCGGGCGTAATCCGAATACCCTTGCCGAAGCACAGCGCATTCTGGGCGATAAGGCCTGGGCGATCCCGACCGATGCGGGAGATATCACGTCGCAAAAAGCGCTGGCGGAAACTCTCGCCGCCCGCTGGCCGCGCCTGGACGCGGTGTTTCTCAACGCGGGCGACGTGACGCACGCGCCGCTGGAAGCCTGGCAGGAGGATGCCTGGAACCGCCTGATGGACATCAACCTGAAGGGACCGTTCTTTTTAATTCAGGCGCTGCTGCCGCTGCTGAATAACCCGTCGTCGGTGATCCTCTGTGGCTCCGTGAGCGCCCGCATCGGCCTGCCCACCAGCAGCGTGTATGCCGCGAGCAAGGCCGCCCTGCTGTCGCTGGCGCGCACGCTGTCGGCGGAGCTGCTGCCGCGCGGGATCCGCGTCAACGGCCTGAGCCCCGGTCCGGTGGAAACTCCGGCGTTTACGAAAACGGGATTAAGCGACGAGGCGCTTAAGGCGATGATGGCAGAGGTCATCAAGCTGGTGCCGCTCGGCAGAATGGGTTCGACGACGGAGCTGGCAAAAGCCGCGCTCTATCTGGCGTCCGACGAGTCGAGCTACACGGTAGGAACGGAGCTGCTGGTCGACGGCGGCATGGGAAGTCTGTAGTTCAAAAGGCGCTGATGCCGGTGACGATGCCGACATACAGCGCCGCCCATACGCAGGCTGAAAGCAGGCTGACGGCGTAGACCTTTGCTGCGTTCAGCCTGAGCATCCCCGCCGCCAGCGGCACGACGTAACGCAACACCGCCAGAAAGCGCGACGTAAACAGCACGAGTACGCCGTTTCTTTGCAGCTGATGCTGTACCCGTAAGAACTTATCGGCGTGCTTCGACGTGAAACGCGTGACCAGCCGGGTGTGCCCCATCAGCTGGCCGATATGGTAATTCAGCACCGAACCCGCCGTTGCCCCCATCACCACGGCAAGCCACGCCAGCGCAGGATGCATGCTCGTCTGGCTGACGGTAATGCCCGCCAGCAGCATCACCGAGGCGGGAGGCAGCACGGATGAGACAAGCACCGTGGATTTACTCAGCGCCATCACGAATAACAGCGCGAAAAGATGTGCCGGATAGAGGGCAAAATGATTCAGCAGATTATCAAGCCACGCCATTTTCCTCTCCTCCACTGATTATTTAATCCTTCATTAGAAATGAATCACCTTAAATAAACCCTCAACGCTTTATTAATAAGATTCTTCTAAACCGTTCTTAAACATTATTTAATTTTCTGAGCGGCAATATAAAATAAGCGTATTATCCCTCTCGTTTTACAACGATCTCGTTATGGCGAGGCTCCTGTACAAATACACGTTATCGCTCTGGTGGGTTCGAGAGAACCGGCACAGGGTAAAACAGGCACTGTCGAATCAAGGCTTTGTCAGTATAACTTCCCTTACGGGATACGGTGTACAGTGCTGAACCCAGGACGTGGGGATCTCCTCTTCGACATGCCCTGTCTTGCTCGCCCCTGAGAGATTTTATTATTCAAAGGGAATTCACTATGTCTTACGCTATTCACAACCAAAATCTGGCATTCAATGACAGCGCGATCGCGCAATATATGAATACCGACTTTATCGTCCTTGATATTTCATTATGCGTGGCCCTCGCGCGTGAGCAGTTTTTTGAAAAATTAAAAGACGACGATATTCCGTCGCATATTTTTATTGAAGACAATGGCCGTCTCGCGGGCATGATTGCCGTGCGCAAACTCTTGCAGACCACCGATACGCTGCAGTCCGTTAAGGCGCTGATGATTTCGGAATTTATTCAGGTTAAACCCGAAGATGAACGTGCGGACGTGGCAGGCGTGCTGGCGCACGCCGGGGCGGATGTGGTTCCCGTGGTCACGCACGGCAAGCTGGTCGGCTGCCTGACCGAGCGCGAAATCGCCCATCTGCTGGAAGATGACGTCACCGAAGATGCCCAGCTTCAGGGGGCGACGCTACCGCTGGAAAAGCCGTATCTGGAAACCAGCCCGTATAGCCTGTGGAAGAAACGCTCCGTCTGGCTGCTGCTGCTGTTTGTCGCGGAGGCTTACACCAGCTCGGTGATCCAGCATTTCGAAGAGGCGCTGGAGTCCGCCATTGCGCTGGCGTTCTTTATTCCGCTGCTGATTGGCACGGGCGGCAACAGCGGGACGCAGATCACCTCCACGCTGGTGCGCGCGATGGCGCTCGGGGAAGTCCACCTGCGCGACGTCGGGCGCGTGCTGCGCAAAGAGATGACCACCTCGCTGATGATTGCAGCCACGCTCGGAATTGCCGGGTGTATTCGCGCCTGGATGATGGGTATCGGGCTGGAAATCACGCTTATCGTCAGCCTGACGCTGGTGTGCATTACGCTGTGGAGTGCGATTGTGTCGTCCGTGATCCCGATGGTACTCAAGCGCTGCCGGATCGACCCTGCCGTGGTGTCCGCACCCTTTATCGCCACGCTGATTGACGGGACCGGGCTGATTATCTACTTCAAAATTGCCCAGTACACCCTGGGGCTGGAGTAGGCCTGCAAGCACCTCATTCACGTGATTGAGGTGCTCACTTCGCTACGCATCGCCGAGCTGATGCGCGATCTCACGCAGCTGCTGGGCAAGCGCCTGCAGGTTTTTCCCCTTCTCCCCTTTTGGCCCGGTGGACTGACGCACCACCAGACGGGCAGGTAAAATCGAGGACATGCGCTGGGCATTCTCTTCACCGCTGTCGAGAATACGGCGCACCGCCTCTTTACCCTGCAGATCTAAGTCCAGCGATACCGTCGTCAGCGCCGGGTAGAAGAACGAGCTTTCATAGGTGTCATCGTAGCCAATCACCGACTTCTCGCCCGGAATTGAAATCTGCTGCTGATGGAACGCGCTCAGCACGCCGAGCGCCATCTGGTCGTTAGCCACCAGCACGGCGGTAAACTGAGCCGTTTCCCGCAGCATTTGCAACGCTCCCGAATAACCGCTTTGCGCATCCCAGTTGCCGCGAATGATCGATGCCGGCTCCAGGCCGTAGCCCTTCAGGGTCTCGATCCAGCTTTTCAGCCTCAGCTGCGCCGACACGGAAGACGCCGGCCCCGCCAACAGGGCAATGTCGCGATGCCCCAGTTCGTAAAGATATTTGACGCTGGCGCGTGTACCGTCCGCCGGGTTAAACGAAACGTTAAACACGGAACTGTACGGGTCCACGTCGAGGAACAGGCAGACAATGTCATCGTTGTCGGTAGCTATTTTCTGCGCCGCTTCAGCCTCCAGCGGCACGTTGATGATCACTTTGCTCACCAGCTGGGATTTTAGCTCGTTGATAGAATCCTGGATGCTGTGGTTGACGTTCTCATCAATCATTGAGATCAGTACCTGGTAGCCTTCCACATTGGCATAGCGTTTCACCGCCGCCGCAACCTGCGAAGGCGCGTGCAGCGCCAGCGAAATCGTCACTAGCCCAACGGTCTGGCTCTGCTTGCCGACCAGCTGCTGAGCCAGTCGGTTGGGTACATACCGCAATAACTCTATGGATTTCTCCACCTTGCTGCGCGTGGCGTCGGATACATTGGCGGATTTATTCAGTACCCTGGACACGGTCTGATAGGAGACGCCCGCATGGCGTGCCACGTCCTCTAACGTTGCGCTTTTCGACTTCATGGTCCGGTTCCTTATGTTGTTATGCGCTGATTGTAACAGGGGTGCTGAAAAAAAACGCTTATCACCCTCTCGCCGCGGACATAACGCCATCAAAAAGTATGACGCTCACAATGCCATAATTTGTGTCAGATCTCATCACTCGTAACAAAATTGTCTATTTTATTTGCAGTTAATCACACATTTCGGATCGTGCAATTGCCAGTTAACGGGTTTAGGCATTTTATGACAGCGGATTTGTGAACGTATTACAAAACAATAAGAGGGTTACAATGAACACGACGATCCGCTCTGTATCCGTTGCGTTGGCTGCCGTGCTGGCATCTCCTTCGCTGTTTGCAGCGTCTTCAGTACCGATTGATTTTCATGGATATCTTCGCTCCGGCGTGGGCGTCTCACGGGATGGTGGGATGGAGGAGTGGCAAAAGAACAAAATTGGCCGTCTGGGTAACGAGGCCGACACCTACGGCGAGCTGGAGCTAGGCTCGGAGGTATACAAAAAGAACGACGTCAGTTTCTATCTCGACAGCATGGTGAGCATGGTCTCAGACGGCTCCAACGACAATGAAACCACCTTAGACGACGATGCCCAGTTCGGCCTGCGCCAGCTTAACCTGCAGATCAAGGGGCTGATCCCCGGGGATCCCAATGCGGTGATTTGGGGCGGTAAGCGCTACTACCAGCGCCATGACCTGCACATCATTGATACCAAATACTGGAATATTTCCGGCTCCGGTGCGGGTATCGAGAACTACACGCTTGGCCCGGGCGCAGTCTCCGTTGCGTGGATCCGCGGCGATGCCAACGACGTGGACTACCGCGTGGATGGCGACAGCGACGTTAATATCAACTACATCGACCTTCGCTATGCGGGCTGGAAGCCGTGGGCGGGCGCGTGGACGGAAGTGGGTATTGACTACGCCATGCCAAACCCGACCAACAAGCAGAAAGAGTACGGCGGGCTGTACGAAGCCGATAACGGCGTGATGGTCACCGGTGAGATCAGCCAGGATATGTTTGGCGGCTATAACAAGCTGGTGCTGCAGTACGCCAATAAAGGTCTGGCCCAGAACATGGTGTCTCAGGGTGGCGGCTGGTACGACATGTGGAACTACGTCAACGACGCCACCGGCTACCGCGTGATTAACACCGGCTTAATTCCGATTACCGACAAGTTCTCCTTCAACCACGTGTTGACCTGGGGCTCGGCGGACGACACCACGCAGTACACGGACAAATCACGCCTGGTGTCGCTGGTGGGCCGCGCGCAGTATCAGTTCACCGAATACGTGCGCTTGATTGGTGAAGTCGGCGGTTTCTACCAGCAAGATACCTACACCGACGGCTCTAAGTACAAGCAGAGCGGCGAGAAGTACACCATCGCGCTGGGGCTGGCAGACGGTCCTGATTTTATGTCGCGTCCTGAACTGCGCGTCTTTGCCTCTTACCTGAATGATTCCGAAAAAGGGCAATCCTTCGAAGATGGCACCGCGAATAATACCTGGAACTTTGGCGTGCAGGTCGAGGCCTGGTGGTAAGCTTTCATTCATAATTTGCGTTAATCGTTATTGTATCTCCAACCACTGGCAGTCTATTTTACTGCTTTGGGATAGCCATTCCTTTGGCTATCCCTTTTTTATATTTACTGATTGAAATGTTCGTCTAATAATTTCCGTAATGTATCAGACTGCCTGCCGAATATAGCGTGCACCTGCTGGCCGATAATAATCACCCCCAGCGCCCCCTCATTCTGTAACGCCTGTGAATCGACCTTATTTAAATCTTTTACCGTCACGCGCAGGCGGGTAATACAGGCTTCGACGTGCTCGATATTATCGTCGCCGCCAAATGCCGGAATTAAACGCTGGGTAATTTGACTGTCCATAATACGCCTCTCTGTTATGCAGATAAAAAAATGCCCGCTCGTAGAGCAGGCGTTTTGTGCCTTGTTACCGGGACGGTGCGGTCTGATGCCCTCACCCCACCCCTCTCCCACAGGGAGAGGGAGAAAATCAACTACGCTTTGCGCTTAAGCACCCGACAGTCCCACGCCAGCAGCACGGTATCGCCCGCCGCGGCGGCGTCGGTCATGCAGTCGGTATACCCCTGCGGCAGCGTGATGAGCTGCTGCTGGGCCGTGTAGTTCTGCACAAACACCCAGGCGGTTTCGCCATCCGTGCGCGCCGTCGCGACCACGCCCGGAGGGAAATCCCCTTCGACTGCGCGCGGCAGCGCCAGCTCGTCGATAATCCCGGCGAAGAAATCGCGCTGGAACGGCAGGTCGTTGCGCGACGCCACGTGCCACGCCTTGCCTTTGCCGAAGCGGTTGACCGTCACCGCAGGGCGACCGGCGTAGAAATCATCCCGGTAGGTTGCCAGCGCCTGCGCGGATTCAGTATGGATCAGCTCGCACAGATGCCTGACCTGATACGGCCCCTGCAGGCCCGCCGCATTGCCCGCCAGCCCCTGAACCAGGTTTCGCTCCCCCTCGCCCAGGCAGTCAATCTCTTCCGCCCAGATGCCCACAAGCTTGCGCAGCGGGCCCGGGAAACCGCCGAGGTGGCAGAGGTCGGTCTCATCAACTACCCCGCTCCAGTAGGTCGTCACCAGATGCCCGCCCGCGGCCACAAAGTCTTCCGCCCGCTCGGCGAAACCTTCGCGCACCATGTAGAGCATGGGAGCAATCACCAGCGCGTAGCGGCTCAGATCGCCGTCAGCGTCGATGACGTCGACCGCGATGCCCTTTTCCCAGAACGGACGATAGTGTTCGTTGACGGTTTTTTCGTACTCCAGCCCCATGTTGCGCGGGCCTTCGGCATCGTCCAGCGCCCAGCGGTTTTGCTGATCGAAGATAATGGCCACGCGCGCGTCGGTGCGGCACCCCACCACATCAGGCACACGCGCCAGCATCTCCCCCAGACGCGTCACTTCGCGCCCGACGCGGGTATCAAGATGCCCCACGTGATCGATAATCGCACCGTGGAATTTCTCCACCGACCCGCGACTCTTACGCCACTGGAAGTACTGCACAGAATCCGCACCGTGCGCCACCGCCTGAATAGAGGAGAGAATATGCATCCCCGGCTTTTTCAGCTTGCTGGTCGGCTGCCAGTTGGTGGTGCTCGGCGTAGACTCCATTAGCACAAAGGGTTTGCCGCCCTTCAGGCTGCGCATCATGTCGTGGTACATGGCGGTATAGCAGGCCAGCTGCGTTTCGTCTTTCTCCTTGTGCCACATCGGGTAGCTGTCCCATGAGATGAAGTCGATCGCTTTCGCCAGCTGCCAGTAGTCGTAATCGTAGAAATACTCCATGAAGTTGGTCGTCACCGGCAGTTCGGCATTGGCGGCCTTCAGCGGCGCCACCTCATGCCGGCAAAAATCGGTGACCTGCGCGGTATTGAAGCGGCGCCAGTCGAGATTCAGGCCGTGAATCGACACTTCCCCCTGCGGCGCGGGGGATTCAATCTGCGACCAGTCGGTGTAGGTGTGGCTCCAGAAGGTGCTCCACCACGCATGGTTCAGCGCGTCGAGGGTTTTGTAGCGCGCCTTAAGCCAGTCGCGGAAGCGTTCCTGGCACAGGCTGCAGTGGCATTCGCCGCCGTACTCATTGGAGATATGCCAGCCCAGCACCGCCGGATGATGCGAATAGCGCGCCGCCAGCAGGCTATTAATTTTCATCGTCTTTTCGCGATAGACCGGAGACGACATGCAGTGGTTATGGCGCCCGCCGTGCAGCGCGGGGACGCGGTTGCGCCCGACGCGCAGCACTTGCGGATATTTTTGCGACATCCATGCCGGACGCGCGCCGCTCGGCGTAGCGAGAAATATATGAATGCCCGCTGCATAGAGTTTTTCAATAATGCTGTCCAGCCAGGCAAAATCATATTCCCCTTCCTGCGGCTCCAGTTTCGCCCAGCTAAATATCCCCACCGACATGACATTACATTTCGCCTGCTGCATCATGGCGATATCTTTTTCAATAATACCGGGGTAATTCTCCCATTGCTCCGGGTTATAGTCGGCGCCATGCAATAACGCCGCGACCTTTGGACTTAAAGGCGCAAATTTATTCATATTAAAAACGTCCTGAATGGAGATAAAAACTAGTTAAATACCGTTATTGACGGCAGCACTTTACCCTGACAATCAAATAACGCCTGATTCTCGCGGGCATTACCCTCTTTCCACTCGTCATGGATATATTTCATGCCGGTTTTGGTGGCCCACGTGGTGCCCGGAACGGCTATCCAGGTCGGCTCCCAATAAAAGATGCCCTTGCCGCGACGGTCAGGCACATCAATAACGGACTGCATTAAATCGTGAATATAATCGTACTGACCCTGAACGGTGCCGGGATAGCCGCCGTCCTTTTCTTCTTTGGCCTGGAAGCTGTTCTCGGCGTTATCGCAGTTCTCCAGCGTATAGCCATAGGCCGCTTCCACCACAATCACGTCTTTGTTGTAGCGCCTGCTGATGTCATCCATGTTGGTCTTCAGCGCGCTAATCGGGCCGTTCCAGTAGGTGTACATCGACAGGCCGATGATATCGAAAGGCACGTCGCGCTTCGTGATTTCATCAAACCACCAGCGGAAGGTGTCATTTTTGGTGCCTTCGGCCAGATGAAGCATAATTTTTACCTGCTCGCCGTCGGTCAGGTTCTCTTTTAACCCGCCAATCGCGGCGTTAAGCAGCCCGGCCAGGCGGTCAAATTCGCCGCCGCCCTGCCCCCAGCTTTTCCCTTCCGGCCAGAGCAAACCGCCGTTAATTTCGTTGCCTATCTGCACCATGTCCGGCAATACGCCCTCTTTCTTAAAACGGGCAATCGTGTCGCGGGTGTAGTCATGAATGGCCGTTTTCAGCTGCGGGTAGTCCATCTTCTCCCAGGCTTTTGGCTTGAACTGTTTGCCCGGATCGGTCCAGAAATCGCTGTAGTGGAAGTCGAGCAGCAGCTTCAGGCCCTGCGCCTTCACGCGCTTCGCCAGCGCAACCGTGTTTTCGAGGCTGTTACTGCCGCCGCCGTAGGTATTGCCGCTCGCATCCTGCGGGTCTACCCACAGGCGCAGGCGCACGGTGTTCACGCCGTTAGCTTTGAGGATAGCAATAGCGTCCTGCTGCTGGCCGTTCTGGTTATAGAATTTCGCGCCGTGTTGTTCTGCTTCCAGCAGTGTCGAAATATCCGCGCCCTTGATAAAGTCCGCGGGCATGGCGTTAAAAGGACGCGTTTTCACCGCCTCCGCAGCAAATGCGCTCGCGGCAAGGCCACATGAGAGGCAAACGGCAAGTAAAGCAGGTTTGAGTCTTTTCATGATTATCCTTTGGTACTTCCGGAGGTCAGGCCGGAGACGAAGTATTTTTGTAATGCCAGATAGAGGATCGCTACCGGCACCGCAATCAACACCGCGCCTGCCGCGTAGGTGGTGTAGCTGGCACCCATTTTTTGCGCCACCAGGTTATAGAGCCCGATGGGTAAGGTGTATTTGTCCGGGGTGCGCAAAATAGTGCTGGAGAGGATGAAATCCCCCAGCGGCCCGGTGAAGGAGAACAGCGCCACCACCGCCACAATCGGCTTCGAAAGCGGCATGATAATTTCGATGAAAATCCGGAAATTACTGGCCCCGTCCATGCGCGCGGATTCATCCAGATCTTTCGGGATAGCGTCGAGGTAGCCTTTCATCAGGTAGGTATTCATCGGGATCATGCCGCCTACGTAGATCAGCACCAGCGCCAGATGGCTGTTGATGAGGCCCAAAAGCTGCGACAGCACGAAGATGGCAATCAGCGCCGAGAACTGGGGGATCATCTGCAGGAGCAGGAACAGCATCAGCCCGTTCTGGCGTCCCTTAAAGCGAAAGCGCGAAAAGGCATAGGCGGTAAAGCTGACGCTAATTAAGGTCAACACCATGGTCAGGAAGCTGATTTTCATCGAGTTCCAGTACCAAGTCATGTAGTTCACCTGGCCGTTAAACAGGTCGGCGTAGTGCTGCACCGAAAAGTTCTCAGGAATAATTGAGGAGCTGAGCAGGCTATTACCCGCGTTAAACGAGGCGCCGACCGTCCACACCAGCGGGTAAATGATAATCGTCGACACCAGCACGATAACCAGCCACGAGAGCGAGAGGCGTACCCACTTCTCACGTTTAATACTTTGTGATTGAGCCATTGTTACGTCCCTTACGCCATGTCGTCGTTTTTGAAAGATTTGGTGGCGCGGAACTGCCACAGCGCCAGGCCGACGACAAAGATCGACAGCAGGATAGTGATGGTCGCCGCAATCGCGTACTGCGACGACGACATGGTGAGCTTGTAGATCCACGACACCAGGATATCTGTCCCACCCGCATTGGACCCCACCACCGCCGGCCCGCCGTTGTTGAACAGGTAGATGATGTTGAAGTTATTGAAGTTGAAGGTGTATTGGGTAATCAGTATCGGCGCAATGGAATAAAGTACCAGCGGCAGCGTGATGGTGCGCAGCCTGGTCGCGCTGCTGGCCCCGTCCATCTTGGCGGCTTCGTACAAATCGTCAGGGATCGCCTGCAGCACGCCGGTGGTCATGGCGAAAACAAACGGGAAGCCGAGCCAGGTCTGCATCAGGATCAGCGCCGTTTTGGTCCAGAACGGATCGGTCATCCAGGCTTTTGGCGCAATGCCGAAGAAGGCCAGAATGGCGTTGTTAATCACACCGAAGGAGTCATTGAACATTCCGGCAAACACCAGAATGGTGACAAAGCCCGGCACCGCCCACGGCAGAATGAAGATGGTGCGGATAAGCGGCTTAAAGCGCAGATCTTTCTGGTTCACCAGGATAGCCAGCAGCACGCCCACGGTGCACTGCAGCGTGGTGGCGAGCAGCGTCCAGACCACCGTCCACTGCAGGACGTCAAAGAAGGTTGAGCGCCAGATGGAGAGTGTGAAAATATTGATGAAGTTCTTAAACCCAACCCAGTCCACCAGCTTAGCCGGCGGCGTGTGGTAAAGATTGTAGTTAGTAAAGGCGATGGCAAAACCAAAGAGGATCGGGAAAACCACCACAAACACCAGCAGAATAAAGCCCGGCGTGATCATCAGATACGGAAAGCCGTCGCTCAGCAGCATCTGATACTGTTTACGCACGCTGTTTAGCCCCAGCCCTTCATCGCGTTTTCGACCGTTAACCCAGGCATCGCGCATCGACAGGTAATACACCATTACGCCAAATGCGGCGATCAGTACGCTAATGATCCCTTCTGCCAGCAGGAAGATGGAGTTATCCCGCGGCACTTCCTCCCCCAGCGTCACCAGCCCCCACAGCCCTTCGCGCAGGAAATCGGCAAAAACGCCGATAAAACTGGCCAGCAGCACCAGGAAGATAACGCCCTTCAGCCACTGGCGATGATAGAACTGGCCGAAGCCGGGGATGACCGCCAGCAGCAGGCCGGTCCAGGCGTGACGCCCGGCCCCGTGCGATCTGGCAAAATTTTCCGGGATGATACTCACAGACAACTCCTTTCAATAAAACGGGAGAGTGACCTCCCGTTCTGCGACGTCAGAAAATTACTGGTTGCTGGCCTGCATGGCTTCGATTTGCATCTGGACCTGTTTCTCTGCGCTGTCCAGCGCGGCTTTGGGATCCTGTTTGCCGGTCAGGCTCAGCTCCAGCGCGGCGTTGGCCGGTCCCCAGACTTCGCCCATTTCAGGGATGCCCGGCATGGCGGTGGCTCGCGCGGCCTGCACCGCAACGGCGCTCGCCTTCTCATCGTTCTTGATAACCGGGTCGTCGATCATTGCGGTCAGCGGCGGGATCTCCCGCGTGGCCACGTAGCGGGTTTTCACGTACTGCGGCTGGTTGATGAATTCAATAAATTTCTGCGCCAGCGCTTTGTCCTTGCTCCAGGTGGAAACAACGTAGCCTTTCACGCCGAGGAAGGAGCTCATTGGCTTGCCGTCCGGCAGCGTGGGCAGCGGCGCCACGCCGTAGTTGATGCCTGCCGCTTCATACGGCTGGAACGCCCACGGGCCGTTGATGACGGCTGCCGCTTTCTTCTCGGTAAACAGGGAGTCGATAGCGTTCAAGCCGTTGTCACCGACTATCCCGGCCGGGAAAATATCGTCAGCGTAGAATTTTTTCAGGTACGTCACGGCTTCTACCGCGCCCGGCTTGTTCAGGCCGACGTCGCTGGCGTTATAGCCGCCTTTGCCGTTTTGACCGAAGATGTAGCCTCCCATCGGGGAGATCGCGCCCCAGCTGTAATAAATCTGATCGAACTTGGCGAGCAGGCCGTACTGGTTTTTTGCGCGCTGCTGTTTAGAAAAGTCATACCAGTCCTGCAGCGAGCTGAGCGGCTTGTCGATGAGATCTTTGTTGTAGATCAGCACCAGCGTCTCAACCGCTTTCGGCACGCCGTAGAGGGCGTTATCCATTTTGAAGGCGTTAATCGAGGCCGGGGTGTACTGTTCGGTCTGCTTAGCCTCCAGATTCAGGGGGGTCAATAACCCTTGCACGACGGCGCCGCCCAGCTGATCGTTAGGAATGACCAGCACGTCCGGGCCAATGCCTGCCGGGCCGTCCAGGCGCAGTTTTTCCAGCTGCTGTGCGTAAGGGGTTTCCTGCACGTTGACCTTAACGTCGTACTGTTTTTCAAAGTCCGCGACCGCATCTTTAATACCGGACGACTTCTTGATGTCTTCCCAGACGTTAAGCTGCGCGGTGGCGTGAGCCTGTACCGCGAGCGTAGTGAGGATCAGAGCAGCGAGTATGTTCTTTTTCATTATCAACCTCATGTGAAGGTATAACAATTTTATGGTTGTTATTGCATCTGACGCCCTACAAACCCCGCTATACATCCTGATAAAACTGGCGCTGTACGTCTGACATCAAATACCTTTGGTTTGTTATACGCTACCCTTCACATCATGATAACTCTACATAAAACTGTAAGTTGTGTGATCGTCATAACATTAATGGAATATCTGTATAGGGTGCATGAATGCTGGAAGTTATAGTCAGGGCAGACAAATTGCACCGTCCGGCCACGTTGAACATAATTGTTATACGTAAAACATATTCGGCGGTTTACCTGGGGAACACAGATGTCGAACATACAATTGAGGAATGTCACCAAGCGCTTTGGCGACACCGTCACGCTCCACAACGTTAATCTTGATATTGAGGACGGTGAGTTTGCCGTATTCGTCGGGCCTTCCGGCTGCGGCAAATCCACTATGCTGCGCATGATTGCCGGGCTGGAGGAGATAAGCGAGGGTGAAGTGCTGATCGGTAACGAGGTGATGAACGACATCGCCCCTTCCCATCGGGGTGTGGCGATGGTCTTTCAATCCTACGCGCTCTATCCGCATATGACGGTGGCCGAAAACATGGGCTACGGGCTGAAGGTGAATAAAGTGCCGAAAGATCAGATCCGCCATCAGGTCGAGATGGTCGCCAAAACGCTGCAGCTTTCTCACCTGCTGGACCGCAAACCCAAACAGCTCTCCGGCGGCCAGCGTCAGCGCGTCGCGATTGGCCGCGCCATCGTGCGTAATCCGCGCGTCTTTATGTTCGATGAGCCGCTTTCCAACCTGGATGCCGAGCTGCGCGTGGAGATGCGCCTGCACCTCGCCCGTCTGCACCAGGAGCTGAAAACCACCATGGTGTATGTCACCCACGATCAGATTGAGGCCATGACGCTGGCCGATAAAATTGTGGTGATGAACTACGGCAAAGTGGAGCAGATGGGCGCGCCGATGGATCTCTACTACAAGCCTGTGAACAGGTTCGTGGCCGGTTTTATCGGCTCGCCGAAGATGAACTTCATGCCGGCCACGGTTGAAGCATGGCAGCCGGACGCGTTGACGGTGAGATTGTCGCAGCAGAAATCACTGACGCTCGCCGTGACCACCACGCCGCTGCAGCCGGGCAGTCAGGTCACGCTGGGCATCCGTCCGGAACATTTAACCACTGACCTTCGCCTGGGCACGCCGCTGGAGTTTCACTGCGAAGTGGTTGAACGACTCGGGAACAACACCTACCTGTTTGGCCAGTGCTACGGCCACGACAACGTCAAGATCTTGCTGCCGGGCGACGTTAAGTTCGCCCCGTGGCAGAAGATAGACGTGGCCTTCGACGATCGCCACTGCATGGTCTTTGACGAGCAGGATGTCCGGGTGAGCGCGGATATCGAAGATGCGGTGCGTTCGGTGGCTTAACGCGCGCCACCGTCAGCCAGCTTTCTCACCGCCAGCCCAAACGCCTCAATCGCCAGGGCAACATCGTCAGCCATCACCGATTCTGCCGGATGGTGGCTGACGCCTCCTTTGCAGCGCACAAACAGCATGCCGACCGGCCAGCGTTCTGCCAGCGCGATGGTGTCATGTCCGGCACCGCTCGGCAGCGATAACGAACGCCCCTGCACCGACGTAACGGCGTCCCCCAGCAGATGTTGCAGGCGCGCTTCGCACGGCGTGGCGGCGATCCGGTAAAACTCCTCGGCGCCGAAGCTCAGGCCGCGACGAGCGGCGATGGTTTGCGCCTGCGCCAGCAGTTCAGCAAGCAGCGCGTCAAGCGGGGCATCCTGCGGACCGCGAATATCCAGCGAGAGCGCAACCTCGCCCGGGATCACGTTGACCGCACCGGGCAGGCAGCGCAGTTCACCGACCGTCGCCACCTGATTACCGCCCCGCTGTCGGGTGGTGTTTTCGATCAGCACCATCCACTCGGCGGCGGCGGCCAGGGCGTCCTTGCGGTGATTCATCGGCACGGTGCCCGCGTGTCCGGCCTCCCCGGTAAAGCGGCAGCTGAGGCGGCGCGCGCCGTTAATGGCTTCCACTACGCCCAGCGCCAGCCCTGCCTGCTCCAGACACGGCCCCTGTTCGATGTGCAGTTCAAGACAGGCGCTGAAATCGTCCTGATGGCGTGCCGCGAGCGCCACGCGGGCGGGATCGAGCCCCGCCTGCACCATCGCCTGCGCCACGCTGACGCCGTGGGCATCGCACGTCTCCAGCCAGCCCTGCGGCCAGGTGCCCGTAATGCCCCGGCTGCCTAACAGGGTGATCCCAAAACGGGTCCCCTCTTCGTCGCCAAACCCGACAACTTCGATAGCCTGGGCCAGATGCAGCCCCTGCTGGTGGAGGCTGTCCACCACCTCAATGGCGGTGAGCACGCCGAGCATGCCGTCGTAGCGCCCCGCGTTACGCACGGTATCCAGATGCGAACCGAGCAGTACCGCCTGCGCCCCCTCCTGCGCGCCCTCATAGCGTCCACAGATATTGCCCACGCCGTCCTGCCAGACGGTCATTCCCGCCTGCCGCATCCACTCCCCGACCTGCTGGTTGGCCTGCAGATGCTGCGGTGAGAGATAGACCCTTGTCAGCGCATCCGGGGTTTCGCTGATGGCGGCCAGCGCGTCGGCGCGCACCATCACCCGTTCTGCCGCCGGGCTCATTGCGGCGTCTCGCGGCGATAGTGTTCCCACGCGGCCTGCATGGCGGCACCCTGCGTGGTCGTGAACTTCAGGTAGTTCAGCACTGACTCCAGCGCGCTCAGGGTGGTCATCACGCAGTCTTTGCGCGCGTTGTAGCCCATGGTGCCAATGCGCCACACTTTGCCGTGCAGCGGGCCAAACGAGGTGCCGATTTCAATCCCGAAATCCTCCAGCATCAGTTTGCGCACCTGGTCGCCGTTGACGCCCTGCGGGATCGCCACGCCCAGCACGTTGTTCATCTTGTGTTTCAGGTCGCCGAAGGTCTCCAGCCCCATCGCCTGAATGCCCTTCAGCAGCGCATCGCCGTGCAGCTTATGACGCGCGATGCCGTTATCCAGCCCTTCCTGCAGGATCAGCCGCGCGCATTCGCGGGCGCCAAACAGCGCGGTCGTGGCTTCGGTGTGGTGGTTCAGCCGCTCGGGGCCCCAGTAGTCCATCACCATGCCGAGATCGAAGTAGTTGGAGTAGATCATCTCCTCGTCGCCGTCGCGGTGGGCGTCGGTGCGAATGCCTTCCTCAACGCATTTGCGGCGGCGGATCGCCTCCTCCATGCGCGCGCTCAGGGTGATCGGCGACGTGCCCGACGGGCCGCCGAGGCACTTCTGCATCCCGGCCGACACCGCATCCAGCCCCCAGGCGTCGGTCTCCAGTGCGTTACCGCCGAGCGAGGCCGTGGCATCGGTATAAAACAGCACGTCGTAGCGGCGGCAGATGGCGCCAAGCTCGGCGAGCGGCTGCAGCATGGTGGTGGAGGTGTCGCCCTGCACGGTCAGCAGCAGGCGCGGACGAATACGCTTAATGGCATCCTCCACCTGATCCGGGGTAAACACCTCGCCCCACGGCACCTCGATGGTGTGCACCTCCGCGCGGCAGCGGCGGGCAATTTCGCACAGCAGATGACCAAAGCGGCCAAAGACCGGCACCAGCACCTTATCTCCCGGGCGAATGGCGGAGACCAGAACCGCTTCAATTCCCGCGCGGGAGGTGCCGTCCACCAGCATCGTCCAGCGGTTCTCGGTGCGGAACACCCCGCGATAGAGCGCCATCACCTCGTTCATGTAGTGGGTCATGGCCGGATCGTACTGGCCGATCAGCTGGCTCGACATGGCGCGCAGCACGCGCGGGTCGGCGTTGATCGGGCCCGGCCCCATCAGCAGGCGAGGGGGCGGGTTGATTTGCGAAAAGCGTGCGATATCCATTGTTAAGTCCTTATCAGTTAAGGCCGCGCACGGAGGAGATGAACTGCTTCAGTTCCGTGGTCTGCGGGTTGGCGAACAGCGTTTTGCTGTCGCCCTGCTCCCAGACTTTCCCCTGGTGCATAAACACCACGCGGTCGCCCACTTCGCGGGCAAAATTCATTTCATGGGTCACGAGGATCAGCGTCATCCCCTCGGCCGCCAGCTGCTCCAGCACCCTGAGCACTTCGCCCACCAGCTCCGGGTCGAGCGCGGAGGTGATCTCGTCACAGAGTAAAACTTTAGGCGACATGGCCAGCGCCCGGGCAATGGCCACGCGCTGCTGCTGGCCGCCGGAGAGGCTCGACGGGTAGTAATCCAGACGGTCACCGAGGCCGACTTTTTCCAGCATGCGCTGCGCAAGCTCGCGGCATTCGGCGGCGCTTTTCTTCAGCACCCGACGCGGGGCGAGCATCACGTTTTCCAGCGCCGTCATGTGCGGGAACAGGTTGAAGCTCTGGAACACCATCCCGACCGAGCGGCTGATTTCACGCGCCTGGGAGTCCCGGTCGGTAATGGTCATGCCGCCCAGCTTGATGCTGCCGTCTTGATACCCTTCCAGCCCGTTGATGCAGCGCAGCAGCGTGCTTTTGCCCGACCCGCTGCGCCCGATAATGGAGATCACCTGGCCCATGTCGATATCCAGATCGACGCCCTTGAGCACGTGGTTATCGCCGTAGTACTTCTGCACCTGATTAATGGTGATGAGAGGCATTGAATTTCGTCTCCAGATAGCGGCTGTAGCGCGACAGCGGATAACACAGAATAAAGTAGCCGAGCGCCACCAGCGCAAAGACCTTAAACGGCTGATACGTCACGTTGGTCAGCATGGTCCCGGCCTTGGTCAGCTCGATAAAGCCGATAATCGACGCCAGCGCGGTGCCCTTGATCACCTGCACCGCAAAGCCGACCGTCGGGGCGATGCCGATGCGCAGCGCCTGCGGGGCGACCACGCGAAACAGGGTCTGGCCAAAGGTCAGCCCCAGGCAGCGCGAGGCTTCCCACTGCCCTTTCGGCAGCGCGCGAATGCTGCCGTACCAGATATCGAGCAGAAACGCGCTGGTGTAGAAGGTGAGCGCCAGCGAGGCGGCGGTCCACGGCGAAACGTCGATGCCGAACAGCGCCACGCCGAAGAAGGCCAGGAACAGCTGCATCAGCAGCGGCGTGCCCTGGAACAGCTCAATGTAGCCGCGGATAATGCGCTTCACCGTGCGTGCGCCCGTCAGGCGCAGCAGCAGGAGCGGCAGCGTCACCGCCGCCCCGCCGACAAACGCTACCAGCGACAGCAGCACCGTCCAGCGTCCGGCCAGCAGCAGGTTGCGAATAATGTCCCAGTCGGTAAAGGTGGTCATCATGCCTGCACCCCCAGCCATTTGCGTCCTGCCGCCATCATCAGCTGGCGCAGGGTCATCGACAGCGCTAAGTAAATGCCGGTTATCACCAGATAGACCTCAAAGCTCAAAAAGGTTCTGGACTGGATCAGGTTGGCGGCGAAGGTCAGCTCTTCATACGAGACTTGCGACACCACCGACGAGCCGAGCATCACGATGATGCACTGGCTCACCAGCGCCGGGTAAATGCGCTGCAGCGCGGGCGGCAGCACCACGCGGACAAAGGTCTGCAGACGGGTCAACCCCAGCACGCGTCCGGCTTCCCACTGCCCTTTCGGCGTGACCTGAATGCCCGCGCGGATAATCTCGGTGCTGTACGCGCCGAGGTTCACAATCATGGCCAGCAGCGCCGCTTCCCCCGCCGTCATCTTCAGCCCCAGGTTCGGCAGGCCGAAGACGATGAAAAACAGCTGCACCACAAACGGCGTGTTGCGGACGATCTCCACGTAGGCGCCCCAGATCCGGCTAAACCAGGTTGTGCGGCCGCTGCGGATCGCCGCCCCGACAATCCCTGTTGCCAGCCCGCCGACGGTCGCCATCACCGTCAGCTGAAGGGTGACCCACAGCCCCGCCAGCAGCTCCGGCCAGTACGGCCAGAGCGCTGCAAAATCGAGTTGTTCCGCCATAGCCTTAAGCGCCGATGCTTGCCGGCAGCGGGGCCTTCAGCCATTGCTCAGACAGGCCGTTCAGGGTTCCGTCCTTGATGCCCTGCTCAATCAGAGCGTCCACTTTCGCCTTCAGGGCCGGTTCGTTTTTCTTCAGGCCAATAAAGCACGGCGAATCTTTTAGCATAAAGCTCGGCACCGGGGCTTTATCCGCGTTCTGGCGCGAAATGGCCGCCACCACCAGGTTGCCGGTTGCTACGTACTGCACCTGCCCGGAGAGGTAGGCGGAGAGCGTGGTGTTGTTGTCTTCGTAGCGCTTCACGGCCGCATCTTTCGGCGCCAGGCCGGTCAGCACCATGTCTTCCACCGCCCCGCGCGTCACGCCGATGGTTTTTCCGCTCAGCGCGGCGGCGTCCTTCAGCTCGGCGCCTTTCGGGCCAAACACGCCGAGGAAGAACGGCGCATAGGCGCGGCTGAAGTCGATCACCTTCTCGCGCTCCGGGTTTTTACCGAGGCTGGAAATAACCAGATCCACCTTGTCGGTTTGCAGGTACGGCACGCGGTTGGCGCTGGTCACCGGCACCAGCTGTAGCCTGAGCTTCATCTGTTTGGCCAGATAGCGCGCCATGTCGATGTCATAGCCCTGCGGCTGCAGATCGGTCCCCACCGAGCCAAACGGCGGGAAGTCCTGCGGCACGGCAATGCGAATCGTGCCGCGCTTCTCAATATCCTGAAGCTGGTCAGCCTTTGCCGGCAGCTGTGTGAAGAGGCATGCGGCCCCGACCAGTGCAATCAACAGTTTTTTCATGGTGCTTCCCCGTAACGTTAGCATGAAACAAAAGATTCGTTTAAATGGATTTTGCAACTAATGTGCCAGATAAGGCGAAGCGGGAAATATTGTTGTGAGGCCTGATAAAAAGCGGACGGGGCGAAAACATTCTCCATTTTCACCCCGCCCTATCGCACCATTTTAATGCAAAAGCACCAGCCTGATGCCCCATTATCGCTGTTCGAGTTCGTCCAGCTGCTGGTAGAGGGAGGCAATCTCGTGAATGCGCGGACGGCCTTTATCGAGAATTTCATGCAGGAAGGCGTTAGCCAGCAGGTTAATCAGGCTGTTGACCGAGGAATAGCTGTCATACGCGGAGACGCTGTCCAGCGGGGCGCAGAGCTGCCAGTTCGCCAGCGGAAACAGGCTGTGCGCCTGCGGCTCGCACATCAGCAGCACCGGAATGCCGCTGCTCTGAAGCTGCTGCATCAGCGGGCGGATAATGCGCGGGCGGCGGCGAAAGGCCATCATGACCACCAGATCGTCCGGCGTTAAATCCACCAGTTCTTCGCCCAGGCTCTGCCCGGGCTGCGGCAGGACCAGCACCTGACCGCGCGCCTGGAGCAGCTGCTGGCGCAGGTGCAGCGCCGCCGGATAGGCGTTACGCATGCCGATAATGACGATGCGCCGCGCCTTCACCATGCAGGCCATGGCGTCGGCAAACTGCTGCGCGTCGAGGGCATTGACCCACTGGGTCAGGTTCACCATCTCCTGCTTATAGTGGCGCGCCAGCAGCGTATTGCCCTGCACCGCGTCGCGGTTATCGGTGAGCGGCATCCCGCTCTGGCGCAGGGTGCGCAGCTCGTCGCGCATGTCCTTATATTTCTCATATCCCAGACGCTTAAACAGACGGCTGACCGTGGCTTTCGACACCCCGCTCAGCTGCGCCAGCTCGGCGCTGTTGTAGCTAATCAGATCGTCAAAATGGTCGAAAATAAAATCCGCCACCCGCTGCTCCTGCGGCGACAGCGACGGGTACTGTGCTTTCAGACGTTCATCTAACTGTTCCATAGCGCCTCTGTAACTTTTGTTTCATTACATTGTACCTTTTATTCTGCGTATTCATTATACGTGCCAGTTTACTGAAACTTTTCTTTCAGAACTGGAACAGCTTTTGCAGCACCTTGTGACTTTCAGGGTTACGAGGACGCTTCATGCAAAGTAATGTCTCCACGCACGGCATGGCCGTTGCGCCCCACCATCTTGCCAGCCAGAGCGCGCTGGCGGTGCTGCGCGAAGGCGGCAGCGCGATAGAGGCGATGGTCGCCGCGGCGGCCACCATTGCCGTGGTTTATCCGCACATGAACGGGCTGGGCGGCGATGGCTTCTGGCTCATCGTGCCGCCGGAAGGCGAACCTGTCGCCATTGATGCCAGCGGCGCGGCGGGATCGCGCGCAACGCTCGCCGCCTACGACGGTCTGGCGCATATCCCCCACCGCGGCCCCCGCGCGGCGCTGACCGTCGCCGGCACGGTGAGCGGCTGGGACGAGGCGCTGAAGGTCTCGCGCGAGATGACCGGCAAGGCGCTGCCGCTGGCTCGCCTGCTGGCCGACGCCATTGACTATGCGCAGAACGGCACGCCGGTCACGGCCTCTCAGGCCCACGCCACGGCCAGTAAATTCGACGAGCTGAAGGATATCCCCGGCTTCGCGGAAACCTGGCTGGTAGACGGCAAGCCGCCGCAGGTCGGCAGCCGCTTTTATCAGCCGGCCATGGCCGCGACGTTGACGCGCCTGGTGGAAGACGGTCTGGATAGCTTTTACCGAGGCCCGCTGGCGGACGTGCTGGCGCGCGGCATGGAGACGCTGGGCCTGCCCGTGACGCTGGCCGATCTTAACGCACACGCTGCCCGACGCACCGCGCCGCTGAAGCTGCAGCATCAGCAGGGGGAGATCTTTAACCACGCCCCGCCGACGCAGGGGCTGGTCTCGCTGGCGATACTCGGCATCACCGACCGCCTGAACATGGCGAAGGCCGACGACGCGCAAACCATTCACCGCATCGTTGAAGCCACCAAGCTGGCCTTTGGCCTGCGCGATGCCCACATCACCGACCCGCGCGAGCTGAAAACCGATATTCAGGGTCTGCTGGACCCCGCCGCCCTTCAGGCGCTTGCCGACAGGGTTGACGATAGCCGCGCCGCGCCGTGGGGCACCGGAAAAGGCCCCGGCGACACGGTGTGGATGGGTGTAATGGACAGCAGCGGGCTCGCCGTGTCGTTTATCCAGAGTCTTTATCACGAGTTCGGCAGCGGCGTGGTGCTGCCCGACACCGGCATCGTCTGGCAGAACCGGGGCGCATCGTTCAGCCTCGATCCGAATCATCTTCTGGCCCTCGCGCCGGGCAAGCAGCCCTTCCATACCCTGAACCCGGCGGCGGCGCGTCTTAATGACGGGCGCGTAATGGTCTACGGATCGATGGGCGGCGACGGCCAGCCGCAAACCCAGGCTGCGCTCTTTACCCGCTACGCGATTCAGGGCGTGCCATTACAGGAAAGCATTTCCCGCCCGCGCTGGCTGCTCGGTCGCACCTGGGGACAAACCTCTGACACGCTAAAACTTGAAGGTCGCTTTAGCGCTGAGACGGTCTCACGGCTTCAGGCGCTCGGACATGAGGTGGAAATATTCCCTGACTTCAGCGAAGCGATGGGCCACGCGGGCGCGATTGTCCGCCACCCCAACGGGGTGTTCGAAGGGGCATTTGACCCGCGCAGCAACGGCGCGGCCGCCGGATTCTGAGGAGAGAATAATGAACAACGTACAACCCGACTGGCAGGCGTATCTTGCGCAGATGGAGACCGTGCTCGGCGTGACGCTGGACGACGCCCGCCGCGCCGAGCTGCAGCTGCAGTTCAGCCGCATTGCCGCCCTGGCCGCGCCGCTGATGGCGCTGCCGCTCGACGACCGTCTGGAGATCGCAGGAGTGTATAAAGCATGAGGCTACACGAGATGAGTATCAGCGCGATCCAGCATGCGCTGAGCGCAGGCGAGCTGAGCGCTTGCGAGATTGCCCGCCAGACGCTGGAGGCGATTGCGCGGGTTAACCCGCAGATCGGCGCCTGGACCGCCGTGACGGAAGAACGCATGCTCGCCGAGGCCGGGAACATCGACACCCTGCGCCGCGAGAAGCGCCCCCTGCCGCCGCTGGCGGGCGTGCCCTACGCGGTAAAAAACCTGTTCGACGTTGCCGGTCACACCACCCTCGCCGGGGCAGAGCTGTTCAGCCAGCGACCCGCCGCGGCCGCCGACAGCTTCGCGGTGCGCCAGCTGCGCAGCGCGGGCGGGCTGCTGACCGGGATGGTGAATATGGACGCCTACGCCTACGGCTTCACAACCGAAAACAGCCACTACGGCACGACGCGTAACCCGCACGATCTGGCGCGCATTGCGGGCGGGTCATCCGGCGGTTCAGCGGCCGCCGTGGCCGCCGGGCTGGTGCACTTTTCGCTAGGCACCGACACCAACGGCTCGATTCGCGTTCCGGCCTCCCTCTGCGGCATCTATGGCCTGAAGCCCACCTTTGGCCGCCTGTCGCGATCCGGCAGCCATCCGTTTGTCGCGAGCCTGGATCATATCGGCCCCTTTGCCCGCCGCGTGTGCGACCTGGCGTCCGTGTACGACGCGCTGCAGGGGCGGGACGGCAGCGACGGTTTTCAGGCAGAGAGCTCGCGCGAGCAGACGCGCCCCCTGCTTGAGCGCGGGCTTGACGGCCTGCGCTGCGCGGTGCTCGGCGGCTACTTCACCACCTGGTGCGACGCGGATGCCAGAGACGCCGTGGCGCGGGTGGCGAAGGCGCTCGACGTGCAGGATGAGCTGCAGTTTCCGGACGCCGAGCTGGCGCGCTCCGCGGCGTTTATCATCAGTGCCGCCGAAGGGGGAAACCAGTACCTGCCCGCGCTTCGCCGCGAGCCCGAGCGTTTTGAGCCGCATTCCCGCGAAAGGCTGCTGGCCGGGGCGATGATCCCCTCCGCCTGGTACATTCAGGCCCAGCGGTTTCGCGCGCACGCCCGGCAGGCGTTTAAAACCCTGTTCGCGCAGGCCGACGTGCTGATCGCCCCGGCAACGCCGCGCAGCGCGACGCTTGCGGGTGAGCAGACCATGGAGATTAACGGCCAGCCGCTCCCCGTCCGCGCCAGCATGGGGATGCTGACCCAGCCGATATCATTTTTGGGCTTGCCCGTGACCACCGTTCCGCTGCGCACCGCCCAGGGCGCGCCGATTGGCCTGCAGCTAATTGCCGCGCCGTTTAACGAGCAGGCGTGCCTGCGCGTTGCGCGCGTGCTGGAAGAGAGTGGAATTACCGATGCCCGCCCGGCGGAGGTGGCCGCATGATGAATCATGATGACATTAACCTGCCGTGGGTGGTTGCCGAGGTGACCGCCGCGTTTTACCGCTATGAAGACGCGCTGGTCAGCAACAACGTTGCGGTGCTGGACGAGCTGTTCTGGCACGACAAAAACACGGTGCGTCTGGGGGCGGGTGAAAACCTGTACGGGATTGATGAAATCCGCGCCTTTCGCGCGGCGCGCCCGTCCGCCGGTTTACAGCGGACGCTGCGCCACACCGTCATCACCACCTTCGGTAAGGATTACGCGGTGTGCAGCACCGAGTTTACCCGCGAGGGGACGGAACGCATTGGCCGCCAGCAGCAGACGTGGGTGCGGTTTGCCTGCGGCTGGCGGATCGTGGCGGCGCAGGTGAGTTTGATGGTGTAGCGTTGAAAAACCTGCCCGGTGGCGCTGCGCTTACCGGGCCTACGATGTCCCGTATACCCTGTGGGTCCTGTAGCCCGGGTAAGGCGCAGCCGCCACCCGGCAAAACGTCGCACTCTTACTTCTGAAACGGATGTACCTCCCGCCAGTGGTCGGCAATCTGCTGGCGGGTACAGACCCACACCCGCTCATGTTGCTGAATATAATCCAGGAACCGCTGCAGCGCGCGAAAACGCCCAGGCCGCCCCAGCAGGCGGCAGTGCATGCCGATGGACATCATCTTCGGCGCGCGTTCCCCCTCTTCGTACAGCACGTCAAAACTGTCCTTCAGATAGGTGTAAAACTGCTCGGCGGTGTTAAACCCCTGCGCGGTCGCGAAGCGCATGTCGTTCGCATCCAGCGTATAGGGCACAACCAGGTGCGGCTTTTGGGTGCCGTCGCCGCAGGCCACTTCCGTCCAGAAGGGCAGATCGTCGCCGTAGTAGTCGCTGTCGTAGTCGAAGCCGCCGTGCTCCACCACCAGCTGGCGGGTATTAGGACTGTCGCGCCCGGTGTACCAGCCCGTAGGGGGCTTGCCGAACAGGTCGGTCAGCACGTGCACCGCCTTGTGCAGGTGTTCGCGCTCCTGTTGGATATCCATGTGCTGATAGTGGATCCAGCGCCAGCCGTGGCTGACCACGTCGTAATCCGCGCCCTTGATTGCCTCGACGATCTCCGGATGCCGCGCCAGCGCCATCGCCACGCCAAAGACCGTCAGCGGCAGGCCGCGCTTTTGAAATTCATTGTGGATCCGCCAGAACCCGGCGCGGCTGCCGTATTCGTAGAGGGAGTCCATCGACATGTGTTTATCCGGGTAGCTGGCCGCGCCGATGATGTCCGACAGGAACTGCTCGGAGCCGGCATCGCCGTGCAGAACGTGGTTTTCCGCCCCTTCCTCATAGTTGAGCACAAACTGCACGGCGATACGCGCCTGATTTGGCCACCGCGCGTGCGGCGGGTTGCCCGCGTAGCCGCGCAGATCCCGCGGGTAATTCTGTTCAAAAAGCCCCATTGCCACCCCCAAAAATTAAAATGGATTCAGTGCCTGAAACTGTCCGCTTAACGCTTTTTTCTCCGGGAAGGCCAGATCCCCGTGCTTGCTGGTCGACAGCCCCAGCGCCACCAGCGATTCCACCATCTTCACCGCCGCGCTGACGCCGTCGATGACCGGCACGCGCAGCTCGCGGGTCAGCTCCTGCGCCAGCGTCGCCATGCCGCCGCAGCCGAGCACAATGGCGCCGCAGCCGTCCTCTTTCAGCGCCTGTATACAGCGCGCGCGCACCTTCTCCTGCGCCAGGCCGCTGCCGTCTTCCAGCGCCAGCACCGGCAGATCGATAGCGTGCAGCGCCGCGCAGCGATCGTGAAAGCCATACTGGTGCAGCAGATGACGGGCAATAATCAGCGTGCGCGGCAGCGTGGTAACCACCGAAAAGCGCGTCGCCACCAGCGTGGCCATATGCATGGCGGCTTCCGCAATGCCCACCACCGGCCCCTGCGCCAGCTCGCGCGCCGCCAGCAGACCCGGATCGCCAAAGCAGGCGATGACGTGACCGTCCACGCCCTGCTCTCTGCCGAGTTTGACCTGTTCGAGAACCCCCACGGCGGCGATGGCCTCGTCAAAGTGGCCCTCGATAGACGGCACGCCCGCGCTCGGGCAGACCGCGAGGATCTCCGTCCCCGGCGCCGCCACCGCGCGGGCCGCCGCGCCGATGGTTTCCGTCATCGCGAGGCTGGTGTTGGGGTTGATTACTTGTATTCGGACAGAGGACATTACGACTCCTTGTGGCCGGCAAACAGCCGGGCAAAATCAGGCAGGCACTCGCCCGCCCGCTCGAAGCAGAGGCTGGCGACGATATGTTCAAAATGATGCATGAGGGCATCGCTTAGCGGCTGGATCGCCTTCTGGCGCAGCAGATCCACAAGCTGTTCGTGATCGTTGCAGCGGCAGCCCTGACGCCACGGCGCGCCCCAGGTGGCAATCACCAGCGAGGAGCGCTGGCTCAGGCCGGTCACCATCTCCGTCAGCACCTGGTTGCCGGAGATAGCCTGCAGCTGAATGTGAAAATTGGCGGAGTGGCGAATGGCCGCCGGGCCGTCATACGCCTCGTGCGCCTGCTGCTCCTGGCGAATAATGGCCTCCAGCGCGGCAAGATGCGGCGGCTGGCAGTGCGCCAGCACGTCCGGCAGGTTGGCAACCTCCAGCAGCGCGCGGGTGCGGAAGATGTGCTGCGCCTCTTCCACCGTCGGGCTGGCGACGTGTGCACCACGCTTGGGCGTTAAGGTGACCATTTGCACAGCGGCGAGTCGCTGCAGCACCTTACGGATGCCCGTGCGGCTCACGCCAAACACCTCTGCCAGCGCCTCTTCCGGCAGTTTGCTCCCCGGCAGCAGCTGATGTTCAACAATTGCGGTCATCAGCGCCTGAAAGATCGATTCATCTTTGTCATGCAGGTCTGGCGCGGTCTGCAGGGCGTTTATGTTGTTCATTCACCACTCCGTTTTTACTTTTCGTTATCGAATCGTATACATAAAAATAAAATATTGCATACAAGATTTATTATTTTGGCCTGGATCCTGCAACACCGTCTGTACTCCCACTCAACGGGTTTTCATTAACAGGAGCAGGATTCATGCCAAACAGTCATAACGCGCACCAGGGTACGGCCGCTGATTCCGGAGCGGTTTATAGCCCACGTCTTTGCAATGAGGATCTGGCGCCGACGCGTGACCAGAACTGGAGCTGGTACAACATCTTTTCGTTCTGGATGTCGGACGTCCACAGCATGGGAGGCTACGTTGTCGCCGCGAGCTTCTTCACGCTCGGGCTGGCAAGCTGGCAGGTATTACTTTGCCTGCTGGTGGGGATTTGCATCGTGCAGCTGTGCGCCAACCTGGTGGCAAAGCCGAGCCAGATGGCGGGCGTGCCCTACGCGGTAATCTGCCGTCAGGCGTTTGGCGTCTTCGGCGCCAATATTCCGGCAATGATCCGCGGGCTGATCGCCTTTGCGTGGTACGGCATTCAGACCTGGCTGGCCGCCAACGCCCTGATGCTGGTGGCGCTGAAGTTTTGGCCTTCTCTCGCAGGCCTTACCACCGGCGCGTTTCTGGGCCTGTCGCCGCTGGGCTGGATCTGCTTTGCCATCATGTGGGTACTTCAGGCCATGGTTTTCTGGCACGGCATGAGCGCCATCAAGCGGTTTATTGATATCGCCGGTCCGGCGGTATACGTGGTCATGCTGTCCCTCGCAGGCTGGATTGTATACAAGACCGGTTTTGACGGCATTTCCTTTACCCTTGCCAGCAAATCCCTGAGCGCGGGCGAGCAGACCTGGCAGATGATCACCGCGACCGCGCTGGTGGTCTCCTACTTCTCGGGCCCGCTGCTCAACTTTGGCGACTTCTCCCGCTACGGCAAAAGCATGGGCGAGATCCGCCGCGGCAACCGCTGGGGGCTGCCGTTCAACTTCCTGCTGTTCTCCATCGTCACCGTGGTGATTGTCTCCGGCACCCAGTCGCTGTTTGGCCGCATGATCACTGACCCGATTGAGACCGTCAGCCGCGTGGGCAACGATCTGGCCGTGGCGATTGGCCTGCTGACGATGATCACCGCCACCATCGGGATCAACATCGTGGCGAACTTCGTCTCCCCGGCGTTTGATTTCTCTAACTGCTCGCCGCAGAAGATCAGCTTCCGCACCGGGGGGATGATTGCCGCCGTCGGCTCGATCCTGCTCACCCCGTGGAACCTGTTCAACTCGCCGGAGCTTATCCACTACACCCTGGACGTGCTCGGGGCGTTTATCGGCCCGCTGTTCGGCATTCTGATTGCCGACTTCTACCTGATTAAGCGCGGCAAGGTGTCGGTCGACGATCTGTTCGACGACACGCCAAAAGGCAAATACTGGTACCGCAACGGCTTTAATCCCAAAGCCATTGGCGCGCTGATCCCGTCCGTGGCCGTGGGCCTGGTGATTAGCTTTATCCCGGCCCTGCACGAGGTGGCGAACTTCAGCTGGTTCATCGGCGTCTTCCTCGGCGGCGTGACCTACCGCTGGCTGGCGCGGGAAGAGCGCGAGACGGCGGGCGCAGCGTCGTTCAGCCCACGCGTGGCAGCGCAAAAAGAGTAACCCCCTCCTTCCGGCCGCAGCGTATCTGCGGCCCGTTCATTCTGGCACCGTTCTTGCTGCGCCTTATCACACCCGCTATGTAAACACTAAGGCAGGAACCATGATGGATTACCAGACAGCGATCCGCGGTGCATTTTTTGATATTGCCCAGGTCTGCGACAGCGCTGACGCGATTGCCCAACACGCGCGCTACCTTGAGGACGGGCTGCTGTTTATACAGAGCGGGAAAATTCTGGCGCACATGGCGTGGCAGGAGGGCGAGCGGTATCTTGACCCTCATAAAGGCTACACCGACCTGCGCGGCAGGCTGCTGCTGCCCGGTTTTGTCGACGCCCACGTCCATTATCCGCAAACGGAGATGATCGGCGCCTTTGGCGAGCAGCTGCTGGAGTGGCTGACCACCTATACCTTCCCGGTGGAGAGCCAGTTTGCCGATGAAGCCTACGCGAAAGAGATCGCCGAATTTTTCATTCAGCAGCTGGTGAGCAACGGTACCACCACCGCGCTGGTGTTTTGCACGCTGCATCCGGAATCGGTCGAGGCGCTGTTTACCGAGGCCCTGCGCCTCAACATGCGCCTTATCGCCGGTAAGGTAATGATGGACAGACACGCGCCGGACTACCTGAGCGAAGACGCAAGGCAGAGCTACCGGCAGACGCGGGCGCTGATCCAGCGCTGGCATCACCGGGGACGCCTGGGCTATGCCATTACCCCGCGCTTTGCCCCGACGTCATCTCCCGAGCTGCTCGCCGCGGTCAGCCTGCTCAGAGAGGAGTTCCCGGATACCTGGCTGCAGACCCACCTGAGCGAAAACCCCAACGAAGTGGCCTGGGTGAGCGACCTCTGGCCGGAGCACGAGCGCTATCTGGACGTGTATCACCACTACGGCCTGACCGGCGAGCGCAGCGTGTTTGCCCACACGATTCATCTTCACCACAGCGAGTGGCAGTGCCTGCATGACACCGGTTCGGCGGTGGCGTTTTGCCCCACCTCTAACCTGTTCCTCGGCAGCGGGCTGTTTCGCCTGCCCGCCTGCTGGCAGCACAAGGTGCGGATGGGCATCGGCACCGACGTTGGCGCGGGCACCACCTTCAGCATGCTGCGCACCCTGGGGGAAGCCTACAAGGTCGGCCAGCTCCAGAGCTACCGCCTGCGCGCCAGCGAGGCCTTTTACCACGCCACGCTGGGCGGCGCGCACGCCCTCAGGCTGGACGATAAGATTGGCAGCTTCGCGCCCGGCAAAGAGGCGGATTTCGTGGTTATCGACCCTGACGTAACGCCGCTGCAGCGCCTGCGCAACCGCCGCTGCAAGGATATCTACGAGCAGCTTTTTGTGCTGATGACTCTGGGCGACGAGCGCAACATCAGCGAGACCTGGGTCAACGGCGAGCGGGTATGGTCAACTGCCCCGGTAGGTTGACCATCCGCCGGGCGCAATCACAAACGGCAGGTGGAAATGCTCGCCTCCCGTTTCTCCCGTCACAAAATCAATTTGCGCGCAGGGGTAGAGCGTGTCGCGTCCGGTTTCGCTAAACCACGCGCCGATCTCCGCCACCAGCCGATAGCGGCCTTTTGGCAGAAAAGGGACAAATTCGGTGATGCGACCATTTACGTTGGTCACGCCCGTCGCCATGATTTCGCCCTCCCGTTCGAGATGAACCCTCACGCCCGCTGCGGGTTTGCCCGTCGAGATATCCAGAATATGGGTGCTGAGTGTGCTCATTCGCTAATGACTCCTTCCAGCCGTAGCAGCGTAATTTCCCGCAGCTGTTCCAGCGCGGCACGGATTTCCTGCACGTCGCTGTTCTCCAGCCGCGCGTGCAGCACCTGTAAAATGTCCTCGCCGCTGCGGCCCTTCGCGCGGATCAGAAAGACGCGTCCGAAGCGGGCCTCGTAGCGGGCATTGCCCTCGCGCAGCGCCTGCGCAAGGTCTGCATTGCCTTCATCTACCGCGCACTGCTCCTGACGCGACAGCGCCGCCTCCGCCTGCGGGCCCGCGGGCTTTTCCCCGATGCGCGGATGGGCGCTCAATGCTTGCGCTAATGCCGCGTCGTCCCAGGCTAGCGTCAACGCATTTGCCGTGCTGAACAATTCGTCCCGGCTGGCGTACGGCCGCCCGCGAGCCAGCGCCTCGGCCCAGCCGGGGATCGCCACGCAGGGGTGAATCAGCGCTAGCGCCTTTTCGTGGGGAAGATGATTGAACTCGTGCAGTGCGCTCATAGCGTCTCCTTTATTATCTTCATCCGGGTTCTTGCACAAACCACGCCACTCTGAGCGCAGGCGTGAAACAGTCGATTCCATATAGCTCAACTGGAAATTTTTGATTCAAAAAAAGGCACGCTCACCGCGCTTGCGCACCTTAGCAGTGCAAAGTCACCCCTCACAACGCCGTTTTCGCCACTCTGCAGCCTGGTACGCAAATTGCTGAATGCCTTTACACCCTGCAAAAGGAGAGAAGCATGAGAGCAATCGTCATTGGCGCGGGTATTGGCGGCCTGAGCGCCGCCGTCGCGCTGAAGAAAGCGGGTATCGACTGTACCGTATTTGAAGCCGTAAAGGAGATCAGGCCCGTCGGGGCGGCCATCTCCATCTGGCCTAACGGCGTAAAGTGCATGCAGCACCTCGGCATGGGCGACATCATCGAGACCTACGGTGGGCCGATGCGTTTTATGGCCTACAAGGATTGCCGGCGCGGCGAAACCCTGACCCGCTTTAGCCTTGCCCCGCTGGTTGAACGTACCGGAGGGCGTCCCTGCCCCGTCTCGCGCGCTGAACTCCAGCGCGAAATGCTGGACTTCTGGGGTCGCGACAGGGTGCAGTTCGGCAAGCGCGTCGAACGCGTAAGTGAAGACGACGCGGGCGTGAGCGTGACCTTCACCGACGGCACCACGGCAGCCGGCGATTTTCTGATTGCCGCCGACGGTAGCCACTCTGCGGTTCGCCCGTACGTGCTGGGCTATACGCCGGAGCGCCGCTACGCCGGGTACGTGAACTGGAACGGGCTGGTGAAGATTGACGAAGAGATTGCCCCGGCGCACCAGTGGACCACCTTCGTTGGCGAAGGCAAACGCGTGTCGCTGATGCCCGTCTCCGGCGGCCGTTTCTATTTCTTTTTTGACGTGCCGCTGCCCGCGGGCCTGGCGGAGGATCGCACTACCCTGCGCGCCGATCTCACGGGCTACTTCCGCGGCTGGGCGCCGCCGGTGCAGAAGCTTATCGCAGCGCTGGATCCTGAGACCACCAACCGCATTGAGATCCACGACATCGAGCCGTTCGACAGCCTGGTGCGCGGCAGCGTCGCGCTGCTCGGTGATGCTGCGCACAGCACCACGCCGGATATCGGCCAGGGCGGCTGTGCGGCGATGGAAGACGCCGTGGTGCTGGGAGAGTGCCTGCGTGAAAACCACAGCATTACGCTGGCGCTGCGGCAGTACGAAGCGCTGCGCTGCGACCGGGTGCGCGACCTGGTGCTGAAGGCGCGTAAACGCTGCGACGTCACCCACGGGAAAGACATGGCGTTGACGCAGGCCTGGTATCAGGAGCTCAAAGAGGAGACCGGCGAGCGCATCATCAACGGTCTGTGCGAGACCATTCAGGGCGGCCCGTTAGGCTGAACGCAAGAGGGACAACGATGAAAAGAGAACCGACTCCACCCGCCCACTGCACGTTTGAGCCAGAGGACTGGCTGCGCCTGGCGAAATGCTGGCATCCGGTCGCGCGGGCCTGCGACATCGGCCCGGCGCCGGTCAAAGCGACCCTGCTGGATGAACAGCTGGTGATTTACCGGATCCACGACCAGGTCGTGGTTGCCCGTGACGTCTGCCCGCACCGCGGCGTGCCGCTGACGCTCGGCTTTCACGACGAGCACGGCATTATCTGCCCCTATCATGGCTTACGCTTTGGGGAGGACGGGCGCTGCAACCGTATTCCGTCCAGCCCCGACCAGCCCGTTCCGGCGAAGCTGAACCTGATTAACTATGCCGTGGAGGAGCGCTTCGGCCTGATCTGGACCTGCCTGGCCTTTGACCCGGACAATCCTGCGCCGCTGCCCACCATGCCGCACTGGGATGACGCAGGCTTTCAGCAGATCAACTGCCCGGCGTTTGAGGTGAATGGCTTCGCCGGGCGACAGGTGGAGGGGTTTCTGGACGTGGCGCACTTTGCGTGGATCCATACCGATACCTTTGCCGATCCCAATAATCAGCTTGTGCCCGCCTATCAGCCGCAGGAGACGCCGTTCGGCTTCGTGGCGGATTACTGGAGCTCCGTGAGCAACTATCCCGCCGGTTCACCCGTGCAGGTGCCAGAAGGGTTCCAGTGGCTGCGCCATTTTGAAATGCATCTGCCGTTTACCGCCACTCTGACGATTCATTTTCCGGGAGAGTCGAGACTGGTGATCATGAACGCCGCGTCGCCCGTGTCATCGCGCGTGACCCGCATGTTCGCCCCTATTGCGCGCAACCTTGACCTGCATATTCCGGTGGAAGACGTGCATGCCTTTAACCTGCGCATCTTCGAAGAAGATCGCCTGATGGTGGAAACCCAGCGCCCGGAAAGCCTGCCGCTGGACCTGACGCTGGAAGCCCATATTCCCGCTGACAAAAGCTCAATTGCCTACCGTCGGGGACTGAAAAAAATGGGCTTTGGCGAATTTTTCCTCGTATGACGGAGGCCGATATGCTGAGCGTAATTGTTGACGGGCTGTGGCGCGAGGGCGACAAAAGCCTCGCCGTCAGGCTGGTGGCTGAAGACGGCGAAGCGCTGCCGCCGTGGCAGCCCGGCGCGCACATTGATGTCCACCTGCCCTGCGGCGTGGTGCGCCAGTATTCCCTGACCGGGTTATGTCAGGATGAGAGCTATCTTATCTGCGTGGGTCGGGAAACGGCCTCGCGCGGCGGTTCGCGCTACGTTCACGAGACGCTGCGCCCCGGACAGACGCTGGCCATCTCTGCCCCGCGCAATCTGTTTCCGCTTGGTCAGGCTGAGCGGGTTTTGCTCCTGGCGGCGGGCATTGGCATTACGCCGCTGTATGCGATGGCCCTGCAGCTGAAGGCGGCTGGAACGCCGTTTACGCTGCACTATTACGTCAGAAACCGCGAAAGCGCGGCATTTGCGCGCGAACTCTCGCAGTGCGGTGAGTGCATCATTCATACCGCCAGCCCGCGCACAGCGCTCGCAGAACATATCCCCGTGCCTGAGGCGGGTTTGCGCGCCTGGGTGTGCGGACCAGCAGGGTTTATGGAAAAAGTGCGTGAGGTGGCCACGGCCAGGGGATGGGATGACGCCCATCTTCACAGCGAGGCGTTTCAGCCCGCGCCCCCTGCCACAGGCGGCATCGCGGGCGAGATCTTTACGGTCAAACTGGCCTCCACCGGCGAGCGCTGGCCGGTGCCTGCGGATAAGTCCATCGCCCAGGTGCTGCAGGAAAACGGCGTGGACGTACCGCTGTCCTGCGAGATGGGAATTTGCGGCGCGTGCCTGACGCCGGTGATTGACGGCGTGGCCGATCACCGGGATAGCGTGCAGTCGGAGGAAGAGAAATGCGCGGCTAAGCAGCAGGTAGCGCTGTGCTGTTCGCGGAGCCATACGGGGGAGCTGGTGATTGCGTTGTAAAACGAAAAAACCCTGCGATATTGCTATCGCAGGGTTTTCGAATTTGGCGGAAGCGTAGAGATTCGAACTCTAGAACCCTTTCGGGTCGCCGGTTTTCAAGACCGGTGCCTTCAACCGCTCGGCCACGCTTCCAGAGTGAGGCGCACTATAAACACCTATTAGCGCCTTGTAAAGCAGGAATTTTTCGATTTCTACGCGTCTGCGCAAAACTCATTCAGCCAGGGTGTAAAACGCAAGGCCTGTTCCTCCGCAGCCAGCGTGCGTATGGCAGCCTTTAACGATAATGAAACCTTCTACTTCTGTTATTTCTCCTACACTTTAAAGGTTCTACCGGTACGGTGAACGTGAAAAAGCCGGATTATTCAGGGCGATGAGGGTTCGAGCCTTTCAGCCTGCGATCATTTTGCCTGTAACTGAGGAGTTTGCGGTATGGCATTCGTAAAAACGAAAGACGGCGTCAACATTTTCTACAAAGACTGGGGTCCGAAAGAGGCGCAACCCATTGTTTTCCACCACGGCTGGCCTTTGAGTGCCGATGACTGGGATAACCAGATGCTCTTCTTCCTCGCAGAAGGCTATCGCGTTATCGCTATCGACCGTCGCGGTCATGGGCGTTCGGACCAGGTGAGTGAAGGCCACGATATGGATCATTATGCCTCCGATGCGTCGGCCGTAGTTGAAAGCCTGGACCTGCGCAACGCCGTGCACGTCGGCCACTCCACCGGCGGCGGCCAGGTCGCCCGCTATGTTGCGCAGTACGGACAGCCGCAGGGGCGCGTCGCCAAAGCGGTGCTCGTCAGCGCCGTGCCGCCGCTGATGGTAAAAACGGACGCTAACCCCGGCGGGACGCCCATCGAAGTCTTCGACGGCTTCCGCAAGGCGCTGGCGGCTAACCGCGCCCAGTTTTACCTCGACGTCGCCAGCGGTCCGTTTTACGGCTTTAATCGGGATGGGGCCGACGTTTCACAGGGCACCATTCAGAACTGGTGGCGCCAGGGAATGATCGGAAGCGCAAAGGGGCACTATGAGGGTATTAAGGCGTTTTCAGAGACCGACCAGACCGATGATTTAAAAGCCATCACGGTTCCCGTACTGGTGCTGCAGGGCGACGACGATCAGGTCGTGCCGTATAAAAATGCGTCCCTTTTGCAGGACAAGCTGCTGGCGAACAGCGTACTGAAAATTTATCCGGGCTTCCCGCACGGGATGCATACCACCCATGCGGATACCATCAACGCGGACATTCTGGCCTTTATTCGCTCTTAAATGTCACCTTTCTTCCGGTGACGCAGCGTTTACCCCGTCTACGTAGGCCCGTGCAAGCGTAGCGCCGCCGGGCGACATTCACACTGTAAGTCGGATGGGTCAATCCAAAAGAAAAACCCCAGGTTAACGAGTAACCTGGGGTTTATATTTGGCGGAAGCGTAGAGATTCGAACTCTAGAACCCTTTCGGGTCGCCGGTTTTCAAGACCGGTGCCTTCAACCGCTCGGCCACGCTTCCTAAGTGAGGCGAACTATAAACACCTCACTGCGTGCTGTAAAGTCTGATTGCATTCGTTCGCTTTAAAAATAGCCAAAATGCGTTTAGTCGGTTGAATAGACAACATATTGGCCATTTTCTCAGCATAAAATAGAGCGTTCAGCCTCAGTGCTTTTTGATGTACATATCTTTGGTGTAGTAGTAGCCGAGCTTATCAGGCGTGAATCCCCCCACCCACGGCTTCACCAGGTGCGTGCGAACATAGTGATAAACCGGAATGGCGGGCACATCGCGCCCGAGCAGATCTTCCGCCTGCTGGTAGAACTTACCGCGCTCTTCCGGAGTTTTCGCTTTGGCAGCCTCCACCAGCGCCTTGTCGTAGTCCGGGTTGCTGTACTGGCTGGTGTTTTCGCTGTCGCCGGTGCGGAAGTTATTCAGGAAGGTTGCCGCGTCGTCGTAATCGGCGATCCAGGCGTAGCGCACCGCGTCAAAGTTGTGGGTATGCATGGTATCCAGCATCGTTTTCCACTCCTGATTTTGCAGCTTCGCCTCCACGCCGAGGTTTTTCTTCCACATGGAGCTGGCGGCGATGGCGATACGCTGGTGTGATTCGGAGGTGTTATAGAGCAGGTTGAAGCTGAGCGGATGGTCGGCGTTAAATCCGGCCTCGGCCAGCAGCTTTTTCGCCTCGGCAATGCGTTTGTCCATCGGCCAGCTGGCGTAGTCCGGGTTCTGTAGCTTCACGCCGCCGATGTCCGGCTGGCTTATCAGCCACGCCGGACGCTGCCCCTGCCCTAAGACTTTCTCAGCGATGATGTCCTTATCCAGCGCCATGTTCAGCGCCTTGCGCACGCGGACGTCGTTAAACGGCGGTCGGGTGGTGTTGAACTCATAGTAGTAAGTCGCAAGCTGCGGGGAGACATCCAGCTCGCTGCCGAGAGTTTTCTTGAGCTGGGCAAACTGGTTGATCGGCACCGTGTAAACAATGTCGATTTCGCCCGCCTTATAGCGATTCACGTCCGACGCTTCGGACGTAACGGGCAGATAGGTGACCTTGTTGATAACGGTATGTTCGTTATCCCAGTAGCGCGGGTTGCGCTCCGCCACAATGCGCTCGTTAACTACCCACTGCGACAGCTTATACGCGCCGCTGCTGACAAAATGCTCCGGCTTGGTCCACTTATCACCAAAACGACCGATCAGGACTTTATCTACCGGCACCAGCGACGGGTGCGCCAGCATCGCCAGGAAGGCCGCGTTCGGCTGCGTGAGCGTGACTTCCAGCGTGGTGTCGTTGACGGCTTTAACGCCGAGCGTATCGGGGGCTTTTTTGCCCTGGGCAATATCCGCGCCATTCACAATATGCATATTGCCGGGATAGCTGGCGTACGGAGACGCCGTTTTAGGGTCGACCAGACGCTGCCAGCTCCAGACGATATCCTCGGCGGTAATCGCGGTGCCGTCGCTCCAGGCGATCCCCGGACGCAGATGGAACGTCCAGACGGTGTTGTCTTTGTTCTCCCATTTCTCCGCCAGGCGTGGCTGAATGTCGCCCTGCGGAGAGACGCTCACCAGCCCCTCGAATAAATCGCTGATAATATTGAATTCGACATCGCTTTCAACTTTATGCGGATCGAGCGATGACGGTTCGCTGCCGTTATTCCTGACCAGCTCCTGTTTATCTGCCAGCGTTGTTCCTGCCGGCACGTTAGCCGCCCAGCCTGCCGTGCTGGCGCACAGAATGGCTGCGGTTAACAAAGAGAGTGTAAAGTTAGTGCGTGTTTGTGGTTTCATTTCCTTCGCCTTATTGTCTGTTTTATGACGATCCGGAAATAACTCTTAGCGCTCGAAGTGAAATAAGGCAATATTTTTCAGTAACCTATAAGAGGTTGATCTGAATAAAATTCTCAAACCGCTGTTCATACTGAAGGAAGTCAGTTTTGCAGAAGAAACAACCAGCATCGGCGCTAACGTGCTGAGTAAAGATGGGTAAAACCACTTTGAGACTGGCGCGCCGTTTCCTATTCTTGCCGTTAATTACATCTGTCATAAGAGAGTGACTCATGGATCGTATAATTACATCTTCACGCGACCGCGCATCGCTACTCAGCACCCATAAGGTGCTGCGCAATACCTATTTTATGCTCAGCCTGACGCTGGCGTTTTCAGCAATTACCGCAACCGCCAGCACCGTGCTGATGCTGCCGTCTCCGGGGCTTATCCTGACGCTGGTCGGTATGTACGGGCTGATGTTCCTGACCTACAAAACGGCTGACAAACCGGTCGGTATTTTGTCCGCGTTCGCCTTCACCGGCTTCCTGGGCTATATCCTGGGGCCAATGCTGAACGCCTATCTGTCTGCCGGAATGGGTGACCTTATCGGGATGGCGCTGGGCGGCACCGCGCTGGTGTTCTTCTGCTGCTCGGCCTACGTGCTGACCACCCGCAAGGATATGTCCTTCCTCGGCGGCATGCTGATGGCCGGTATCGTGGTGGTGCTGGTGGGTATGGTGGCAAACATCTTCCTGCAGCTGCCTGCCCTGCACCTGGCAATCAGCGCCGTGTTTATTCTGATTTCTTCAGGCGCTATCCTGTTTGAAACCAGCAACATCATTCGCGGCGGTGAAACCAACTACATCCGCGCGACGGTAAGCCTGTATGTGTCGCTGTACAACATCTTCGTCAGCCTGCTGAGCATCCTGGGCTTCGCAAGCCGCGATTAATCAGCACGGATACGAAAAAGGAGAATGCCTCGGGCATTCTCCTTTTTTTATGCCTTAATCACCCCGGCAAATATAGGTGGGGTAACGCCGGTCCTGAATCAGCCACACCGAGGGCGAAAGCTCAGAGATGGTGATGTAATAGCGTGCAGATGAACTGGCGAAGCTCCCCCACTGCGCATCGGGCGTGTTGTCATTGTGTCGACGCCAGGTTTTGGTGTAGCTCAGGACGATAACCTTATCGTCGTCCCGGCGTTCCCACGTAAAGTCCACGTCGCGGTCGACGATCAGGTTCCGGCCTTCCGCCCTTGCTGCCCCCTTATACGTGGTCAGTCCGGTCCCGTTACGATGAAAATAGAACTGGGCAACGGTATTAACCTTCACTTCATTTGGCTTTCCTTCATTGCGCGTAAAATTAAACTCGGTGCTGCAGGCCAGCGCATCGCGTTTGTAGGCTCCACCCGTATAGATAAAGAGCGCAACCGCCCCTCCGACAATCGCCCCACCCAAACCGAACAGAAGTTTAATTTTCATTCTTCCGCCCCGCTTTTGTAGCGAATCGTTTTACACAGGCTGTTTTCACTGACCGGGCAGGCGCCAATGAACACCTCATCGGCGGCGGCAAGCGAAAAACGGGCGCTGAAATAGTAAATGTTGTACTCCTCACGCTCGCACGCCACGTTGTTTTGCTTAAGCAGCTCGGCCATTCTCGATAGCACCAGCGGTCGGCCATGATCGTTCACCAGCCAGAGGCGGCACCCGGCTATTTTTTCCTTAACGGGCTTTAGCGTCGCGGGCACGGTTATCTCAAGCTGTCGGCTAAAATAGAGGCTAACCCCAATAGCCGACGTGGTTAATACGCCCAAAACCAGCCACCACTTTTTGGATAAACGCTTGTACCCTGACGGCTGTTCGACTAATGGCTTAAGCGCTGGCTGCGGAACGTCCGGGGCAGCACTCTCCACGGGCTGAAAAATGACGTCGGCGTTAAAGCGGAACCCAAACCGGGGCACGGTCACGATAAACTCGTGGCTGTCACCCAGCGCGTGGAAGCTTTTGCGTAATTCGCTTACCGCTTTATTGAGATTATTTCCCGACGGCGTAAAGCCATACTCCTGCCACACCCGGGTAATCAACTCCTCACGGCTCAGGTCTCGCCCTTTATGGCGAATAAACTCCTGTAAAAGGCGTACGGCTGGCGCCGAAAGCGTTAATACAGACTCGGGTTGCCCGACAAGACTTATTGCGTGTGCCTCAGGATCAAATAACAACGAATTATTGCATATAAAAAACATCATTTGTTCTCGGCTGTTACCGCATGCTTTTTAATCCCTGATACATCGACAAGAAAACCCCACCCTGAACTGATTGTTTTTTCATCAGAAGGAATTTTCTCCCCATCCCGGGTCGCGGTATTTTCGCTTAACTATACAACCTTAAAGCCAGGAAAGCAGGATAAAAAACTGTATATAACGAGTTAATTAATACAAATTTTCACAAACCGCTGTTCTGGTTAAAGTTTCCCTGCCCTGAAGCAATGTGAAAGCAGAGGGTGTCCTGGTGTTAATGCGCCGAGAGTGAACTCAGAGCAGGCGGACCGAAAGTGAAACAAAAAAATAATGTGAATAAGAGAACTGCCTTTTATATCGCCGCGCTGTCGTTGTCATTTTTCTCAGAAATGACAATGGCCAATATGAGCGTATATCCCATGGAACTTAACGTTGACAGTTCCGGTGCGGCACAAATAAAAGTCGCCTCTAAAACGGATGATATTCAGTTCATTCGGGTGAGGCAAAAGAAAATTCTTAATCCGGGAACGCCTCAGGAAAAAGAGATCGACGTTGCCTCGTGGAAAGAAGGCGGCGTGGTGGTCACGCCCGAAAAATTCGCCCTCTCAGCAGGCGCAATGCGCGTGGTTCGCCTGGTATCGCTTACGCCACCGGCGAAGGAGACAACCTGGCGGGTCTATTTTGAAGGCGTAAAACAGCCGGACAGTATTATTGCCGGGCGTTCAGAAGAATCCGGTGCGACGGCAACATTAGGGGTCAACGTAATTTGGGGCGCGCTCGTGCACCTCGCTCCGGAAAAAAGCGTGGTTTCACTCTCAATCGACCCTGCTCGCGGGATGATTAAAAACAGCGGCACGCTGCGGGTGCCCCTCAGGGAGATCGGTATTTGTCAGACAGATGAAACCTGTAAATGGGTGAAAGAAGACGCCACGATTTACCCGGATACCGAGCGGAAATTAAAAACGCTCGCACAGGTTCGTGGCCAGAAATATAAATTCCGCTACTTCAACTGGGTGAAAAAAACCGCTGAAGAAGCAGACTTACCCGTCGTGCAATAACACGACATCACTGTAAAAAAACCACGTGTGGTTTGTTTAAAGAGCCAAGGTGCTCATTTGTAAATATGGAGATATCAATGCGTAAATTAATTAAGCCTCTGATGATTGCTGCCGCGATGACCACGTCCGTTAGCGTTCTGGCGATCCAAAAAGATATTACCGTCAACGCCAGCGTTGATTCGCAGCTCGATCTGACCCAGGCCGATAATACGCCGCTGCCTGCCAGCATCGATATGCAGTATCTGCCGGGCCGCGGGCTGGAAAGCTACCGTGTGAATACCAAGGTATGGTCAAACTCGGCCACCAGCAACGTCAAAGTGCGTCTGGTCAGCGCCGCGCAGCTGAGCAATACGGAAGGCGATCAGGCCGTACCGATGACCGTGAAGCTGGGTGATAAAACCCTGACCACCGCCGATGTCGAATTTACCGGAACCGAGCTGTTCCCGGGCAGCATTGAGAATGGTTCTGCGGTACTGCCGCTGACCATCTCCCAGACCACGAAAGGCATTCTGAAAACTGGCCAGTACAGCGGCGTTGTCAGCCTGATGCTGACTCAGGCGACCACCGCGGAAGGCGGTGCATAACCCCCAGCACCTAAAGGAATAACGTCAGAGGGTACTCACCCTCTGACGTCAGGATGATGTCGAGGCTTGTTCATGGCGTTTCACAGAAATACTCTCCTCCTTGTTGCTTTGTTACCCGCATCTATCCAACTCGCCTGCGCTGAGATGGCCGTTCCGGCAGGGTTCGAAGACCTCGCGAAAACGCAGCGTCTGTGGACAGAAGTCAGCCTGTACGGCGAGTCGCTTGGCCTGTTTGAAACGGATATCAATCTTGAAACGGTGAGCTTTGTCGCGCCGGAAACCGTGGTCGCGGCCATCAAACGCCAGTTTAATGACGCCCCCGCCCTGATTGCCACCGTCTCTGCCGCTCTGGCCGTTCCGCTGGCCCGCAACGGCAACCTGGCGTGCAGCAGCAACGGCTCGGCACCGGGATGTGATTATATTGATACCCCGCGTGCGGCCATTATTTACGACGAAAACAACGCCCGTATAAGCCTGTTTTTGGACAAAAAATTTCTCCCTAAACCGACAGCGGAAAACCAGTGGTATCAGCCGACGCAGGGCACCGAAAACGCCCTGATTCATCAGCAAAATATCAACTTTGTTGCCGACCGGGATTACCAGTCTGCCACCGTTCAAGGCAACGGCGCGCTGGCCGTCACCGAGGATGGCTATCTGAATCTGGACTGGACCTGGCTTGGCCAGCGTTCACGCCACCAGCAGCAGCAGGAAATGACCGTGAATAACGCCTGGTTTCGCCAGGATTTCCTGCATCAATATTATGTGCAGTTGGGGGCGATGGATACCCGCGACCTGTTCAGCAATGCCGGGGGAAACATTATGCTCAGCCAGCTTCCGCTGGGCAAAATTCGCGGCCTGCGTACGGGCTCAACGCGGGCATGGATCAATCCGGTTCAGCAGTCGAAGGGTACCCCCATCACCGTGCTGCTCTCCCACGACGCGCGTATCGACGCACGACGGGGCAACGAGCTGCTGGCCAGCTTTTATCTGAACGCCGGGGCGCAAAATCTGGATACCCGCTCGTTCCCGGACGGAAGCTACACCGTGACGCTGTCCGTCTATGAAAACAACCGGCTGACGCGCACCGAGCAGGTGCCCTTTACCCGAACGGGCATTACGCCCTTCGACCGCGTCGAGTGGTTCGTACAGGCGGGCGAAACGGACAATAACGATTCAGGCGAACAGCGTCGCGCGGTGGCGCAGGCGGGCGTGCGCGTGTCCGTCACGTCGACGCTGGCACTGACCAGCGGTGCAACGGTGAAGAACAACCAGCGCTTTGTTGAAAACGCCCTCGACTGGAGCCGCGGCTTCAATGCCGGCCCCATCGACGGCGTATTGAGCACCCGGTTCAGCTACCTCTACGGCAGCGAAGGCCAGCGCGGCAATATTCAACAGGTCAGCTACAGCGACGGTTTTTCCCTGAGCGTCTATCGCAACGCGCTATCGGCGGACAACTGCAACACCCGGAGCGCGGGATTCGACGCGGTAAACGGCTGCTATCGTAGCCTCTCGGTGATGTTTTCGGTCCCCGTCGGTGCCTGGTACGCCAGCCTGGGGTATTCGGATAACCGCAACGAAGGGCGTTACGTCCCCCGCCGGGAGCTGGCGAACAATGACGATCGCCACGACGCAGGCCTGCCGTGGGAGTCAGTCTACATGACCCGCTCGCGCACGCAGGCCTGGCAGGGCGGCCTGAGCAACGCGTTCAGCGCGCGCGGCCTGAATATCAACAGCAGCATCAACCTGTTTATGCGTCAGGATGATGCCCGCGAAGGCAAGGATAAGGGCGGCTACCTGAGCGTGAGCCTGTCGATGGCGCACAGCCGTCAGGGCGACGCCTCAGGCTATACCTCTCTCGGCGCGACCTGGCAGCACCAGCAGCGCGAAAAAAATCAGCTGAGCTACAACGTGGCGCACAACTGGTATGAAGACGCGCGCGGCGAGAATGAGTATGGCCTGAGCGCCTCGGGCATCAACAGCGATTCGCTCAATACCTCGGCCTATACGCGCCAGGGCGGGCGATACGGCAACGGAAGCCTGACGGTGAGCGACGCCTGGGATCGTCAGGAGCAGCGACATACCCTGAGCAGCAGCGGCAACTACAGCTCTACCCTTGCCCTGTCGCGTTCGGGCCTGTGGCTGGGCCGCTGGAGTGACGGACGCCCTGCGTCTGCCGTCGCGGTGAACGTCGCTACGCCCGAAGATTCACAGGATCCCCGCGTCGCCGTGTCGCTGGACAACGGCGGCAGCGCGGACGTTCCGGCGAACAGCCGGGCCCTCTTCGCGGTGCCGGGCTATCAGCAGACCACGCTGACGGTTAACGAATCGCTGGACGTTTCTCAGGGGGTCAGCAGCGAAATCACCCGGGGCTCAGGCAGCAGAACGCTGTTTATGGTGCCGGGCAAAATGCTGCGTCGGGATGTTCAAACTACCGCAAGCTATACCTGGCTCGGCCAGCTGACCGACGAGCGTCATTCGCCGTTTATCGGCGGCGTGCCGCTGAACGTGAACGGCTGGAGCGACCTGGGCAACGGCGGGTTTAGCGCCCACAGCGACGCCCTGCTGCATAACCTCTACCTGGTGCGCCAGCAGCAGTTTTATCAGTGCGAGCTAAATGTGAAAAGCCTGCGCGACGTGGTGCGTTACGTCGGGTCGATCCCCTGCCGGGAACTCACCTTCTCTGCCCTGCCGGATGCGGTCCAGCAGCAGGCGCAGCTGATGCTTGCCGGACGCTCGCTGCCGACGGGCCCAACCGCAATGAACGCAGAGAACCTCACCAAAGGGAAATGATGTGAAAAAGTGCCTCTTTATTTTACTGGTCTTTATCCTGTGGGCGGGCCAGACGCTGGCGGGCGCCCCTGCCGGAAGAAACACCAGCGCAGGGATTAGCTACGATCGTTCGGCGCCACCGGCACGCTTTGATATCTGGGTACATGAGCCGAGCGGCTACGACACCGCCGATCCGCAAAAGTGGGGGAGAAATACCCTGACCTGCTTATCCCGCACCGACCCTACGAACGGTGCCTGCATGACTGCCCCGGTCTGGTTTTCGGCGAACCCGGCTGCGCCTTATCCCATTACGCTTCGCTTTACGCATGCGCTCACTAAAAAAACCGTGGATATCAAGGTGTACGCCGAGCACCACATGTTCATCAACAGTAAAGTCTTTACCTTCGCCAGCTTTGTGACGGGCGGGACGGGCGATCTCGCCGCCTGGAACAGAGAACCCTACTTTGATTATTACATCGTGAAAAGCGAGCTGGACAAGCTCGCCCTGCCCGGCATCTGGACCGCCACGCTAAAGCAGAACCTGCGTGAGTGGGGAAGCGCCGACTGCGGCGGGAACTTTAATGACGTGAATGTCGGATGCCCGGGCTATCTCAGCATCGCCAGCTGGCAGGCGACGGTACGCATTGAGGTAGTCGATCCGGGCAATCAGCAGATTTATCTGCCGGCATTTCCGCACTCGACGCCCATTGTAAACCTCAACCTGACCAATTTCCCGGGGCGTCCCCGCGGGAGCGAGATCCAGGGTGAAAGCACGCTGGACATGTGCCTGTATGACGGCAACAACAGCACCAGCACCCGCGCCTACCTGCGGTTTGAGGACGACGGCCTCACCGCAGCAGGGCGAACCGAGGGGGAATTTTCAATCCGGCGTCGCGGTGGAAGCCAGACAGACGCGCGGGATCGTCTTGACTATCAGGTGCTGGTGACCAATCCGATCACCGGCGCAACAGAAACCGCCGCAAACGGCAAAACGCTGGTGTGGCAAGGCACGAACGACCCGCAATATTTGCGCCAGGTTGTGCTGCCCGGCGGTCGTGAAAGCGTCCTTTGCATCCCTGCGCCGATCGTCCTGAAGACGCCTGCGTTTGCCGCCAGCGGCAAAAATGCGGGCGACTACACCGGCACGCTGCGCGTTATCTATACCCCCAGCACGTTATAACGAGGTCACCGTGAGTTACGCCATTCTCGACAATAACCGATTTTATGCCGAAGGACTGCGCTACGCGCTGCTGCGCCGCGGCGTTCAGCGTCAGGTTCAGTGCGACACCGTACAGTGGCAGCCGGCCCTGCTCGCCAGACGCGTCCTCGCTATTCGCTGTCGTTTTTCCGTTGCGGCAACGCACCAGGCGTTGATTACTATCTTGCTCAGGCTGGAAGCCGCCCGCTGGCAGGGCTGTCTTTATCTGGTCTGTAATGAAAAAGGCTGGGCGCTGGCCACGCACCTGCGCAAACGCTTCGGCACGCTGCTGATTTACATCATTGATGACCGGATCGCCGTTGCGGATGCGGCGTATTTGCTGGCAAAAGAGCCTCGCCGCCTCCGCAGCCTTGACTGCTGCCTGACGGGTATCGAATTCAACGTGCTGGATTTAATGCTCACCGGGCTCCCGGTGCGCCATATTGCCATTGCGACGCAGATGTCCGAAAAGCAGGTTTCAACGCACAAGTGCAACGCCCTGAAGAAGCTTAATGCCAACAACCTGCTGCAGCTGCTTCTGTAAGGCCGCGGTTTATCCCGACGGGCCTTATTTGCTACACTGTCCCCGATTTTTTTCACATGACAGAAGACTATGTTCATTTTTGCAGGTCAGGAAATTGAGACGGATAGCGACGGTTATCTGAAGGATACTACGCTGTGGAGCGAACCGCTGGCGGAGAAAATAGCGGAAAACGAAGGCATCATCCTTTCCCCTGAACACTGGGAAGTGGTGCGTTTTGTGCGTGAATTCTACCTCGAATTCAATACCTCCCCGGCCATCCGCATGCTGGTGAAAGCGATGGCAAACGCATTTGGCGAAGAGAAAGGCAACAGCCGCTATCTGTACCGTCTCTTCCCAAAAGGTCCGGCAAAACAGGCGACCAAAATCGCCGGGCTGCCAAAGCCGGTGAAGTGTATTTAGTATCGAATACCGAAGTTAGCGTATTCCTTGCCGGGTTGATGAGGTTCCGTTAAGACCTTATCAACCCGCGCGCTGCGCGGCCCTCCCGCTTTCAGCCACGCCACCAGCTTCTCAACCTGTTGCGCCTCCCCGCACGCTAATACCTCGACGCTGCCATCATCCATGTTCCGCGCGTATCCCGTAAGCCCCAGCTGAAGGGCTTCGCGCTGCGTGCTGTAGCGGAAGCCGACTCCCTGTACGAGCCCGTGAACCCAACATATCACACAGTAGCCTTTCTCTTTTTCCATAGTCCCCTCTCTGTCTGGACGCTTAACTCAGTTTAGCCCTCAACTGCGCCGTTGAATAGATTGCGGAGTGGCAGTGAAGAACGCTCTAAACCTGCCGATAACAGTCTTTATTATCAAAAAGGATTTACTGTGTCTGATAAGGCCGATGCGATAACCGTCAGAAGTATCATGGATCAATTCATCAAGAGTGAGAGCGTCAAGTCTCGCTTAAAAATGATCCGCGAGCGTGACAGAAATGATTGGGAAAAGTGGTTACAGGTTGAACTTGAATACTTTATTAGTCAAACCGATGGGATTTATGTTGACCGAGAAATAGAGGCCTTTCCCGACAACCGAAAATTGCGTGAGAGATATAACATGTATATCGATCTTGCGATCAGGAAGAAACGAACGCGTTTAAACGCCTATATTTTTCTTGAGTTGAAGTGTACACGTAACGTACAGACTCTCATTAATGGATTTGAAAGCGATATCCATAAAATCAATGCCATCAAAAAGTGTAGCGTAGATGCACGATCGTTCTGGTGTGTGGGATTTCATCTCAACTGCTCCGAGCGCAGCTTAACGAAGATTAAAAATTACGTCGCCGAATGGGATTATGGCTATCACGAAGTGATTAAACTGTGCGACTGTGGCGATGATTTAGCATGTGGTTGCACGAATAACACCATTGGCTTTGCCGTTATATAACGCCGAATCAGGGGAGTGGTTTTTGCCATCGCCCCTCTCCTAATTTGTCTGGCGCATTGCATTTCCTCAGCGAACTCGGGAAAATGGCGGCCATTTCATTGGAATCGACAGAATAGCAAATTATGAGTGTACGTTTAGTGTTAGCCAAAGGGCGCGAGAAGTCATTGCTGCGCCGTCATCCCTGGGTCTTTTCCGGCGCGGTTGCCCGCATGGAAGGCAAAGCCAGCCTCGGTGAAACCATCGACATCGTTGACCACCAGGGGAAATGGTTAGCGCGCGGCGCATACTCGCCAGCGTCCCAGATCCGCGCGCGCGTCTGGACGTTTGATAAAGATGAAAGCGTAGACATCGATTTCTTCGTCCGCCGCCTGCAGCAGGCTCAGCAATGGCGCGAGTGGCTCGCAAAACGTGACGGGCTGGACAGCTACCGCCTGATTGCCGGTGAATCCGACGGTATGCCGGGCGTAACGATTGACCGCTTCGGCAACTTCCTGGTGCTGCAGCTGTTGAGCGCCGGGGCCGAATACCAGCGTGCCGCCCTGCTCAGTGCCTTACAGACTCAGTTCCCGGAATGCGCCATTTACGACCGCAGCGACGTGGCCGTGCGTAAAAAAGAGGGTCTGGAGCTGACGCAAGGCCCGGTCACCGGCGAACTGCCGCCGGCCCTGCTGCCGATTGAAGAGCACGGGATGAAGCTGCTGGTGGATATCCAGGGCGGCCATAAAACCGGTTACTATCTCGACCAGCGCGACAGCCGCCTGGCGACGCGTCAGTACGTTGCGGACAAGCGCGTGCTGAACTGCTTCTCCTATACAGGTGGATTTGCGGTGTCTGCGCTGATGGGCGGATGTGCCCAGGTAGTGAGCGTGGATACCTCGCAGGAAGCGCTGGATGTAGCAAAACAGAACGTTGAGCTCAACAAGCTGGACCTGAGCAAAGCAGAGTTTGTCCGTGACGACGTGTTTAAGCTGCTGCGTAAATACCGCGACCAGGGTGAGAAATTCGATGTAATCGTCATGGACCCGCCGAAGTTCGTGGAGAACAAAAGCCAGCTGATGGGCGCGTGCCGTGGGTATAAAGACATCAACATGCTGGCGATCCAGCTGCTGAACCCGGGCGGCGTGCTGCTCACCTTCTCCTGCTCAGGCCTGATGACCACCGATTTATTCCAAAAAATCATTGCAGATGCCGCAATAGATGCGGGTCGTGATGTACAATTTATAGAGCAGTTCCGTCAGGCGGCCGACCATCCAGTGATCGCTACCTACCCGGAAGGGCTGTATCTGAAAGGGTTTGCCTGTCGCGTCATGTAACTTGAAAAGAGAAATATTGCCCGCACATAGAGTGTAAGTAATGTTTCCCGGGAGGTGACAATGATTGCCAGCAAATTTGGTATCGGCCAGCAGGTCCGCCACACCTTGCTTGGGTATTTGGGTGTGGTCGTGGATATCGACCCGGAGTATTCCCTTGATGAACCGTCAGCAGACGAACTGGCGGTTGACGCAGAGCTTCGCGCCGCGCCCTGGTACCATGTGGTGATGGAAGGTGACGATGGACAGCCGGTTCACACCTATCTTGCCGAAGCGCAGCTGAGTAGTGAGCTGCAGGATGAACATCCGGAACAACCCACTATGGACGAGCTTGCTCAGACCATCCGCAAACAGCTACAGGCTCCTCGCCTGAGGAATTAAGCGTGTAAAAAAAGCCCGATAATCGGGCTTTTTTTTCGTCATTTCGCCAGACCCAGCCGCGGGATATCGATCGCAGGACAGCGATCCATAACAACGTTTAATCCTGCATCGCGCGCCAGCACGGCGGCCTGCTCGTTGATAACGCCCAGCTGCATCCAGAGCGTTTTCGCCCCAATGGCAATCGCGTCCTGCGCGACGCCCCACGCAGCCTCAGAGTTACGGAAGACATCGACCATATCGATTTTTTCCGGCACCTCAGCCAGCGTGGCATATCCCTGCTGGCCCAGCAACGTTTTCCCTGCCACCTTGGGCGACACTGGGATCACGTGGTAGCCCTGATCGAGAAGGTATTTCATGACCCGGTAGCTTGGGCGATCGGGTTTATCGCTCGCGCCGACCAGCGCAATGGTGCGCGTGGACGTTAAAATCTCGGCAATATCATTCTCTTTCATGGTCTTCCTCCTGACTTTTTTAAAAGTGTACGCCAAAGCACGCGTCTCAACCATTCATCCCATACAGATGTATGAGGGCAAAACGGCAGAATATGTCTATATGTTAGTAAACGTGATTATCGAAAAATTTAGATACATTATTACGACGAAAGTATTTTCAACAGGAGCGCCCTATGAAAGCCGGCATTGCCTCTGCTGTGATTGCGTTAGTGATGCCGGTTTGCGTCTATGCAACTACGCTCCGGCTCTCTACCGACATCGATCTGCTGGTGCTGGACGGGAAAAAAGTCTCCAGTTCGTTGCTGCGCGGGGCAGACAGCATTGAACTCGATAACGGTCCCCATCAGCTTGTATTTCGGGTGGAGAAAACCATTCGTCTCGCCAGCCATGAACAGCGTATGTACATCTCTCCCCCGCTGGTCGTCAGCTTTAATACTCAGCGAATCAGCCAGGTGAATTTTAACCTGCCGCGGCTCGAAACCGAAAAAGAGTCCGTAGCGTTTGATGCCTCCCCGCATATTGAGCTGCTGGATGGTGATTCCATGCCGATCCCGGTGAAGCTGGATATCCTTGCCTTAACCATAACGCCGAAAGGGACAGATTATGAAGCCGATACGGAAATCTATAACAAAGCCAGTAAGCGAGCCTCTTTACCGCAGTTCGCCACCATGATGGCGGACGACAGTACGCTCCTGTCCGGGGTATCGGAGCTTGATGTCATTCCGCCCCAGTCACAAACGCTGACCGAGCAGCGCCTGAAATTCTGGTTCCAGCAGGCCGACCCCGATACGCGGGCTCGCTTTCTGCAATGGGCGAAGCAGCAACCTTCGTCGTAACCCACATTTTTTTGTCCTTTCTCTTGCAGCATCAGGCCGTTCCCGTCATCGTGTAGCCAGGTAACCTCACGGACAAGATTATGGAACTGACAACACGCACGCTTCCTGCACGCAAACACATTGCGCTGGTCGCGCACGATCACTGTAAACAAATGCTCCTGAACTGGGTGCGCCGCCACCAGCCGCTGCTGCAGAATCATACCCTTTCTGCCACGGGTACAACCGGCAACCTGATCCACCGTGAAACCGGTCTGGACGTGAACGCCATGCTGAGCGGCCCAATGGGGGGCGATCAGCAGGTGGGCGCGAAGATTTCGGAAGGGAAAATTGATGTGCTGATTTTCTTCTGGGATCCGCTGAACGCCGTACCGCACGACCCGGACGTTAAGGCGCTGCTGCGTCTTGCCACTGTCTGGAATATTCCCGTGGCGACAAACCTTTCGACGGCGGATTTCATCATTGAGTCCCCGCAGTTTAGCTCGCCGGTTGAGATCCTTATCCCGGACTATCAGCGTTATCTTTCCGAGAGACTGAAGTAGCTTTTTCGCCGGGTGGCGGCTACGCCTTACCCGGCCTGTAAAAACGCGCCTGACATCGTTATGGCTTTCTCGCCACCGGCACACCAATACTCTTCAGGATATCGACAAACGTGGACGGCTCGTCTCTATTGAACAGCAGCCACACGCGATGACGCGCGCGGGTTAACGCCACATACAGCAATCGCCGCTCCTCGGCATCAGGGAAGTCTTCCGGCACGGGCAGCAAGGCCTGTTCCATAACCGACTCCCGGGCCGGAGCAGGGAAACCGTCGCTCCCCTCTTTTAGCCCCAACACTATCACGTAGTCCGCCTGCTGCCCTTTACTGGCATGGATGGTCATAAACTCAAGCTTCAGCTTCGGCCAGCGGGTCGCCGCCTTTTCCAGCGCGGCGGGTTTAAGATAGTGGTAACGTGCCAATACCAGAATACGTTCGTCTGATTTTGCATAACCGCTCAGCTTATCCAGCAGCGGCTCAAGCTGATCGTCTGCCAGCAGCGTAACGGCTTTTTTATCCCCCTGAGTCAGGCTGTTGAGCGGTTTTGCCAGCTGGTGCGGGTTTTGCTGAATAAAGCAGTTGGCAATTTCACCAATCCGCGAGTTGAAGCGATAGGTCGTATCCAGATCGCTACGATCGCCTTCGCCAAAGTAGTGGTGGAACGCGGTCGTCAGTTCGAGCTGTGCCCCGCTGAAGCGGTAAATCGCCTGCCAGTCATCGCCCACGGCAAACAGCGAGGTATGTTTGTTCTGCGACCGTAACGCCGACAGCAACGCGGCGCGCTGCGGCGAGATATCCTGGAACTCATCAACAAGAATGTGCTTCCACGGACTCACAAAGCGCCCTTTTTCCAGAATGATAATGGCCTGGTGGATGAGCCCGGAGAAATCGACGGCATTCTCCTCCTTCAGCGCCGTTTTCCAGGCTTTAAGCATCGGCGCCATCAGTTTGACCCGTTTTGAAAACAGGGCGCGGATCTCCTCCGGTGCGCTTTCAATCATTTCCGCCTGGCTGCCGCCGTGCATGCGCATCAGGCTTACCCAGCGGTCGAGACGAGATCCCAGCCGACGCGCCAGTTTTTCATCCTGCCAGAAGCTGCCTTCCGGCACCGCCCAGTCCAACTCCTCCTCCAGCCACTGACGCCACCCTTTTGCTTGCGCCTTCTTCTCGCTGCACTGCTGCTGCCACGTCTTCACAAACAGCGCCTGACGGGCCGGGGTATCATTCTCGAGCCTGCTGATTGCCGGGACCTTTTTACTACCCTGCTGGATAATATGCAGGGCAAGAGCATGGAAGGTGCGAGCCGTAATGTCCTGCGTATGCAGCCGTTCCTGAATTCGCTCGTCCATCTCCTGTGCGGCCTTCCGGCCAAACGCCAGCAGCAAAATCTGGTCAGCCACGGCTTCACCGGTGGTCAGAAGCCATCCCGCACGCGCCACCAGCACCGATGTTTTACCGCTTCCGGCCCCCGCCAGCACCAGCAGAGACGGTTCACCGTTGACCACAGCGCGCGCCTGGGCTGGGTTGAGGGGTGAGGATTCAACCGTGTTGAAAAAATCAGCGTACCGCACGAGCATCGCATCGGTCCACGCCTGGTTATGGGCCAGCCGGCTTTTATCCACATCGCCAAGCCACGCCTGGCACGCCCGCCATGCGTCACGACAGTTTTCAAACTCATCCAGTCGCGCTACCGGTAACGGTAAGGCCGTAAGGGCCTGTCTGATTTTTTGCTGCAATTCTGTCGTTTGCTGGCGCGTCAGCCATTTTTGTTGCGCACTGCTCTGGGCAATATCGTCTAACACCTGCTGCAACACCTGGGCTGCAATTACGCTCATATCATGGCTCCACTGCAGCCAGAGCGTGTTCAGATGATGGTGAAAGCGCTGTGTTTCTGCCCACTCCGTACCGTGAAGACGGACGACTTTATCGGCAGGCAGCACGAACTCCAGCTCGCCCCACACCAGGCCGCGTCTGCAGTGAATAGCAAGAAGCTGATTAAACGGAATGAGATATTCGTGGCGTTCGCCGGAGACTTTCACGCCAGCATTGAGGAGGACAACCTTGTCATAAGGGTGTTGCGCCAGGCGTTTGCCCATTGAAGTTGCTTTCAGTTCCATATCCAGCCGGATCCACGAGGAGATAATTTGTCTGATAGTTTAACTGCCAGTTTTAAGGTGCTCCAGCCTAAAAAAACGTTACAATCATTCAGCGTTAATCATATCGAAAGGAAATGAGGGTTTATGCGTACCGTTCTGAATGTTTTAAATTTTGTCCTTGGCGGTTTTGCCACCACCCTTTCCTGGCTTTTTGCCACGCTGGTGAGCATCGTGCTCATCTTCACGTTACCGCTGACGCGCTCCTGCTGGGAAATTACCAAACTGTCGTTCGTTCCTTATGGTAATGAAGCCGTCCACGTTGACGAGCTGAATCCGACTGGCAAAAACGCGCTGATGAATACCGGCGGCACGGTATTAAACATTCTGTGGCTGATTTTCTTTGGCTGGTGGCTCTGCCTGATGCACATCTTCGCCGGTATCGCCCAGTGCATCACTATCATTGGTATTCCGGTTGGGATCGCCAACTTTAAAATTGCCGTTATCGCGCTGTGGCCGGTTGGGCGCAGAGTCGTCCCGGTTGAAGTAGCGCAAGCTGCGCGCGAAGCCAACGCTCGCCGTCGTTTTCAGTAAATAAGGACTGGCCGCGCTTATGCTAAGCCCACTGCTTCGCCGCTACACCTGGAACAGTAACTGGCTTTATAACGTCAGGATATTTATTGCCCTCTGCGGCACCGTCGCCCTGCCGTGGTGGCTGAGCGACGTGAAGCTCACCATACCACTGACGCTTGGCGTGGTCGCTGGCGCACTTGCGGATCTAGACGATCGTCTTGCCGGGCGCTTGCGTAACCTCGTCATCACCCTGGTCTGTTTCTTTATTGCTTCTGCATCCGTAGAGCTGCTGTTTCCCTGGCCGTGGCTGTTTGCGCTGGGGCTGACGATTTCCACCAGCGGCTTTATTCTCCTCGGTGGGCTTGGGCAACGCTATGCCACCATCGCGTTTGGCGCCCTGCTGATTGCCATCTATACCATGCTTGGGGTCTCTTTATACGACCAGTGGTATCAGCAGCCCGTTCTGCTGCTGCTGGGGGCGATCTGGTATAACCTTCTGACCTTAACCGGGCATCTGATTTTTCCGGTCCGCGCGCTGCAGGACAACCTTGCGCGTAGCTACGAACAGCTTGCCCATTATCTGGAGCTGAAGTCACGCCTGTTTGACCCGGACATTGAAGAGGAAAGCCAGGCGCCGCTTTACGATCTGGCGCTGGCAAACGGCCAGCTGGTGGCCACGCTAAACCAGACAAAAGCGTCTCTCCTGACCCGCCTGCGTGGCGATCGCGGCCAGCGCGGTACCCGAAGAACGCTTCATTACTATTTTGTTGCTCAGGATATACACGAGCGCGCCAGCTCGTCGCACGTGCAATACGGCGCCCTGCGCGAGAAGTTCCGCTACAGCGACGTGATGTTCCGTTTCCAGCGCCTGCTGTCGATGCAGTCTCAGGCCTGCCAGCAGCTCGCGCGTTCGATACTGCTGCGCACGCCATATCAGCATGACCCGCGTTTTGAGCGCGCCTTCAGCCACCTCGATGCCGCCCTCGATCGCGTGCAGGCAAGTGGAACGTCCCCGGAACAGATTAAGGCACTGGGTTTTTTACTCAATAACCTGCGCGCCATTGATGCCCAGCTGGCCACCATTGAGTCTGAGCAGGCGATGGCGCTGCCGGGTAATGATGTTGAAAACCAGCTTGCGGACGACAGTGTGAATGGTTTCAGCGATATGTGGCTGCGCCTGAGCCGTAACTTTACGCCGGAGTCAGCCCTCTTTCGCCATGCGGTGAGGATGTCGCTGGTCCTGTGCGTGGGCTACGCCTTTATTCAAATTACGGGCTTACACCATGGCTACTGGATCCTGTTGACCAGCCTGTTCGTTTGTCAGCCCAACTATAACGCTACTCGCCACCGCCTCGCGCTGCGTATTGTCGGCACGCTGGTGGGCGTTGCTATCGGGCTGCCGGTTCTCTATTTTGTGCCCTCTATTGAAGGACAGCTGATCCTCATCGTGATCACCGGCGTTTTATTCTTTGCGTTTCGTAACGTGCAGTACGCGCACGCCACGATGTTTATTACCCTGCTGGTATTGCTGTGCTTTAACCTGCTGGGCGAAGGGTTTGAAGTCGCCCTTCCCCGCGTGATCGATACGCTAATCGGCTGTGCTATCGCCTGGGCTGCGGTGAGTTTTATCTGGCCCGACTGGCGTTTCCGCAATTTACCGCGCGTACTCGACAGGGCAATGAATGCAAACTGTCGCTATCTGGACGCGATCCTTGAGCAGTACCACCAGGGCCGCGATAACCGTCTCGCCTATCGAATCGCGCGCCGCGATGCGCATAACAGCGACGCTGAGCTGGCATCGGTGGTTTCGAATATGTCCACAGAGCCGCGTGCGACAGCGCAAATCCGGGAAACGGCTTTCCGTCTGTTGTGCCTTAACCATACCTTCACCAGCTATATCTCAACGTTGGGGGCCCATCGAGAGAAGCTCACGAACCCGGGGATCCTGAACCTGCTGGATGACGCGGTTTGCTACGTCGATGATGCGCTACACCATCTGCCAGCCGATGAGCCCCGCGTTCAGCAGGCACTGGATGAACTCGCGCAGCGTATTGCGCATCTTGACCCAGGCACCGACAGCAAAGCTCCGCTGGTTTTGCAGCAAATAGGCCTGCTTATCGCCCTGCTGCCGGAAATTTGCCGGTTACAACAGCAAATTGCTACCTTGAGGAATGATGCTCCGGTATCGCAGGTAGCGCATTAAACCACTCTGTCAGCTCCCGGCGAATGTCGGCCGGGAGCGCCGCTTCGTGCAGCCCTTCTATCGCGCCCTGGAGCGCAAACAGCACCTTGACGCTCAATCCTCTGTTTCTCGCGCGCATTTTTAACCAACTCGTTTTTGCCCCCAGCTCCCGCAGCGTTTCTTCATTGGTGATACCCACTTCGTACAGCAAGACCTCGATCTGAAACGTCAGGTTTGGCAGATCTTTCAGCCTGTTACGCTGATGCCGCTCGGAACGCTCTTTCCTGGCAGCATTAAGGGCAAAGGAAGAAAGCTGAAGCAACTTCTCCTTGTCCTGCCACAGTCCATCATCCACGCGGTAATAGTTAAGAAGGACAGGCCGCCCCCGCTTCATCAATGTCAGAAAAGAAGAGGCATGCTTTACACAGTATTTTGCACTCTCTTCGCAGGCGCGAAGGTACAGCTCGCCATCAGAAACCATGGCAAATACCGCATCCTCCACTGCGAGGGTATAACCGCCAAAGAGTGCGCGATGATGAATGTCGCCCAGCGAGGAAAGGTATTCCTGTGATTTATAAATCCGATCATAAGATATCTTTTTCATGATATTTCCCTTGTAAATCATAAAGTAACAGCAGCATTTCTTACTAGCGGATCCGTTAGCAGGAAAATAGGCAACTTATTGCCGTTGAGCAAGATGATTTTTCCAGGCAGGCCAAGAATGAACGAATTTTGCGAGTCGCTTTCCGAAAATGAGGTTGATCTTTATGCATACAGGGGTTACTGTATATCCATACAGTAACTACAGGGCTGGAATGAATATGTACACTTCAGGCTATGCAAATCGCTCTACCTCTCTTTCTTCTTCCGCTGGCAATGGCGCGCAGAATTCCGTCGGGCGTGTTTCGACAGGGCTTATCAGTGAAGTGGTTTACCGTGAAGACCAGCCTCTGTTGACTCAACTCTTATTGCTGCCGTTATTACAGCAGCTTGGCCAGCAGTCTCGCTGGCAGCTCTGGCTGACGCCACAGCAAAAATTGAGCCGCGAATGGGTTCAGTCTGCCGGCCTCCCGCTGACAAAAGTGATGCAGATTAGCCAGCTGCCGCCTTGCGATACGGTAGAGTCAATGATCCGCGCCTTACGCACGGGGAATTACAGCGTGGTGATTGGTTGGTTGTCTGACGAATTGACGGAAGAAGAACACTTCAGGCTGACTGAAGCAGCGGAAGAAGGTAATGCTATTGGATTTATCATGCGACCAGTAAGTGCCGATCCTCATCGCAAAGGACAACTTTCTGGGGTAAAAATTCACTCGAATTTGTACCATTGAGTAAATTTAAGACTTTTCCTGGAATTTTTTTTGACAGCAAGATGCAGAAATAGTTCAAGGCGCCAAATCTTCGGCAAGGCTTGTGTGGTGCGGTTCTCTTTAATTTTACTGCACAAATTTCGTTCAAAAAATGTTAAATAATAGGTATACGGAACTTTTTTTTTCATATGCCTGACGGAGTTCACACTTGTAAGTTTCTAGCTACGTTGTAGACTTTACATCGCCAGGGGTGCTCGGCCTAAGCCGAAGATATCGGTAGATTTATATTTGACCACGCCCCCCGGTGAAGGATTTAACCGTGATTTCTCTGCAGAGATTTTCATGGCAAATTTTGGATGATAACGAGGCGCAAAAAATGAAAAAGACAGCTATCGCGATTGCAGTGGCACTGGCTGGCTTCGCTACCGTAGCGCAGGCCGCTCCGAAAGATAATACCTGGTATGCAGGTGGTAAACTGGGCTGGTCTCAGTTCCATGACACCGGCTGGTACAACAGCAGCCTGAACAACGATGGCCCGACTCACGAGAGCCAGCTGGGTGCAGGCGCGTTCGGTGGCTATCAGGTTAACCCGTATGTTGGTTTTGAAATGGGTTACGACTGGTTAGGTCGTATGCCATACAAAGGCGACAACGTAAACGGCGCTTTTAAAGCTCAAGGCGTTCAGCTGACCGCTAAACTGGGTTACCCAATCACTGACGATCTGGACGTGTACACCCGTCTGGGCGGCATGGTATGGCGTGCAGACTCCAGCAACAGCGAAATTGGCGACAACCATGACACCGGTGTTTCCCCAGTATTCGCTGGTGGCGTTGAGTGGGCAATGACCCGTGATATCGCTACCCGTCTGGAATACCAGTGGGTTAACAACATCGGCGACGGCAACACCGTTGGTGTTCGTCCTGACAACGGCATGCTGAGCGTAGGTGTTTCCTATCGTTTCGGTCAGCAGGAAGATGCAGCTCCAATCGTAGCTCCAGCTCCGGCTCCAGCTCCAGAAGTACAGACCAAGCACTTCACTCTGAAGTCTGACGTTCTGTTTAACTTCAACAAATCTACCCTGAAACCAGAAGGTCAGCAGGCACTGGATCAGCTGTACACCCAGCTGAGCAACCTGGATCCTAAAGACGGTTCAGTAGTGGTTCTGGGCTTCACCGACCGTATCGGTTCTGACGCTTACAACCAGCAGCTGTCTGAAAAACGTGCTCAGTCTGTTGTTGATTACCTGGTATCTAAAGGTATCCCGGCTAACAAGATCTCCCCACGTGGTATGGGCGAATCTAACCCAGTTACCGGTTCTACCTGTGACAACGTGAAAGCTCGCGCTGCACTGATCGACTGCCTGGCACCAGATCGTCGCGTTGAGATCGAAGTTAAAGGTATCAAAGACGTTGTAACTCAGCCTGCGGCATAAGTTATCGTCTTAAAAAAAACCCCGCGATGCGGGGTTTTTTATTGCCTGAAGAAAAGTTAGACATCACTTTTTGCCGAGCAGTGCCTGTAGATCGTTTTTCAGGTTCGACATTTGGCTGGCATACTTCTCTTTATGTTCTGCGTCTTCAATTAGCTGTACGACCGTTTCCGATAGCGTTTTCCCGCGCCGTTGCGCAAGCCCAGCCAACCGCTGCCAGACGATAAACTCGAGGTCGATAGACTTTTTGCGGGTATGCTGGTGCTCAGCATTAAAGTGCCGCTTACGCCGCGCACGAATAGTTTGCTTCATTCGGTTCAACAGTGCCGGATTGATATGCTTAGCAATCCAGCTGTTAACCAGAACCGGTTCGTTTTCGAGGGTCAGCAACATATCCACGGCTTCTTGCGCCGCGCTGGCTTCGAGGTAGCAGGTGATCGGCTCGCCTTCGCGATGCTTTTTGACCAGGTACTTCCATTTCCAGCCGCTTTCGAGGTTTTCCAGTTGTTGATATTTCATTGCGATCTCAGTGTTACCACGTAACTCTGTTCAGAATATCAGTTTTTTAGCAATCTGCTGAAAAGAAATCATATCCTGTGAAACATCACAGGAGAATCACGCGCCGAAATCCCCAATCCCCCTTGGGAAGAGGCCGCCGCTTACGGTATACTCCACGGTTTTACATCTGACTAAAAAACATCAACTTTGACGATTACGAAACTTGCATGGCGTGACCTGGTTCCTGATACCGAAAGCTATCAGGCGCTATTTGCACAGCCCGATCTCACGAAAGAACACGAATTCATACTTAGCGATACACAACCGCGTTTGCATTACGCGCTGGAGCAGGTGTTAAGCCCATGGGCTACATCTCCCTTCATGCTGCTCAAAGCCCCGGAAGAAGCCGAGTATTTGTCGCTTCTGGGTGATGCCATGCGCCAGTTGAAACCAGAGACGGATGCCGTCTTTGGTGGTCAGTATCGTATTACGGGCCATGATATCGCCTTCGTACCCGCAGATAGCGCTGACGATCGCTTCGCCGCTACCGGTGAAGTGGTTAGTGCGAATTGGGTCGAAGCCGAACAGCTCTTCGGGTGCCTGCGCCAGTTTAACGGTGAACTATCGCTGCAGCCGGGGCTGGTTCACCGCGCAAACGGCGGCGTTCTGATTATCTCCCTGCGCACCCTGCTCGCCCAGCCCCTTCTGTGGATGCGGCTCAAAACGATTGTGAGCCAGCAGCGCTTCGACTGGGTCGGTTACGACGAATCACGTCCTCTACCCGTGTCTGTGCCCTCGATGCCGCTCTCTTTGACCGTCGTATTAACGGGCGATCGCGAGTCTCTGGCTGATTTCCAGGAGATGGAGCCGGAACTGGCTGAACAGGCTATTTACAGCGAATACGAAGACAATATCCAGATTGCAGATGCCGATGATATGGCGCTGTGGTGCCAATGGGTATTGGCTGTTGCTGAGCGTTTTGGTCTGCCTGTGCCTGCGGCGGACGCGTGGTCAGGATTAATTCGTGAAGCCACACGCTACACCGGCGATCGGGAAACCCTGCCCCTTTGTCCGCTCTGGATCGGTAAACAGCTGCGTGAAGTCGGTGTAATCAGCGGTGAAGGCACATTTACCGGCGAACAGATGGCACAGATGCTGGCTCAGCGCGAGTGGCGTGAAGGTTATCTTGCCGACCGTATGCAGGATGAAATTCTGCTGGAGCAAATTCTGGTCGAAACCGAAGGCGAGCGCATCGGACAGATCAACGCCCTGTCAGTGATTGAGTTCCCTGGGCATCCGCGCGCGTTCGGCGAACCTTCCCGCATCAGCTGTGTAGTTCATGTGGGCGACGGCGAATTTATTGATATCGAACGTAAAGCGGAGCTGGGCGGAAACATTCATGCTAAGGGCATGATGATCATGCAGGCATTTCTGATGTCTGAGCTGCAGCTTGAACAGCAGATCCCCTTCTCGGCCTCGCTGACGTTCGAGCAGTCCTACAGTGAAGTCGATGGCGATAGCGCCTCAATGGCAGAGCTGTGCGCACTGATCAGCGCCCTGGCAGAAGTACCGATTAGCCAGAACATCGCGATTACGGGTTCTGTGGATCAGTTTGGCCGCGCACAGCCTGTGGGTGGTCTGAATGAGAAAATCGAAGGCTTTTTCTCAATCTGTCAGCAGCGCGGTTTGAACGGCAAACAGGGCGTTATCATCCCGGCACCCAACGTGCGCCATCTGAGTCTGAGCCAGGAGCTTCTTGATGCGGTGGAACAGGAACAATTCACCCTGTGGGCCATCGAAGGTATTGAGGATGCGCTACCCTTACTGACAAACCTGGTATGGGACGGCGAAGGTCAGACGACGCTGATGCAAACCATTCAGGAACGCATTGCTCAGGCGACGCAGCAGGATGCTCGTCATCGATATCCATGGCCGTTACGCTGGCTGAGTTGGTTTAGTCCGAACTGATCGGACTTGTTCAGCGTACACGTGTTAGCTATCCTGCGTCCTTCACTAAAATAAGGCTTACTGAGAACATGGTAGATAAACGCGAATCCTATACAAAAGAAGACCTTCTTGCCTCTGGTCGCGGTGAACTGTTTGGCGCTAAAGGCCCACAGTTACCGGCACCAAGCATGCTGATGATGGACCGTGTCGTGAAAATGACCGAAACCGGCGGCAATTATGATAAGGGCTACGTAGAAGCGGAACTCGATATCAACCCGGACCTGTGGTTCTTCGGTTGCCACTTTATTGGCGATCCGGTAATGCCTGGCTGCCTGGGCCTTGATGCAATGTGGCAGCTGGTTGGCTTCTATCTGGGCTGGCTCGGTGGCGAAGGCAAGGGCCGCGCACTGGGTGTTGGCGAAGTGAAATTTACCGGACAGGTTCTGCCTACCGCGAAAAAAGTCACCTACCGTATTCACTTCAAGCGCATCGTTAACCGTCGTCTGATTATGGGCCTGGCGGATGGCGAAGTGCTGGTCGATGGTCGTCTGATCTATTCTGCGAGCGATTTGAAAGTCGGTCTGTTCCAGGATACCTCTGCTTTCTAAGCCCTGCTTTCAGGTCCTTCAGAAAGGCGAAACCTCCGCAGCGCGGAGGTTTCTTTTTTAAAGAGACGCTATCAAGCAAGTACTGCCCTGTCTCCGATGGCTTCTCGCCAGCCCCCTAACCATTGCGACCTCTGATTGATGGTCTGATAGGGACACATTTCTTTAGAACGTCCGGCGATGCCAGCCTGATAACCACGTTGATGAGCCCTTTCCAGGCGATCTCGTTTCTGTCTCTTCATGCCTCGTTTCCCTCATTCTTTTGTCTGGTGGAAAGAAAACAGTGATTGCAAAGTGTGCAAGCACAGTTAACGAATACCCCGAATCAGCCTCATCGTCAACGTTCAAAATTCATACGGGTGTCATATTTGTGAGCTAGACAGAAGATCATTTGTACAAAAAATGTGACGCGGCACAAGTAACAACCTGAAGTCAAAACGAAAAAAAACCCACACTCAGCGAGTCGCTGAGTGTGGGTTTGGATCATGAATTTTACTTATGGAAGCCGGGAGATCTCTCTGGCAATGCTGGCTGATTCCTGAGCCCACCCTTGAGCCAGAACCTTGACCATCTCATCATATCCATCTTGCTGCTGCTTCATTTCCAGATGGAAAGGACGTTTAATCAGCTGTCCCTGATGATTCAGCAGCCACTCACCGCTGATGACCACCACGCCGTCATAGCGACCGTGGAACCCCGTCACGGTCACATTAAGCGTATCCTGGTCGCTACCCAGCGGCTGAGAGGCGACAACCCAACCAGGAAGCTGGCTGCTCAGATTTGCCACCAGCGTATTGCGGAGCTGCTGATCCAGCGGGCTGGCCCACAGGTTGTTATTGGCAATGACGTACTGAACATCGCTGGTCTGATACACCACGCCGTTTCCTGCGAGATAATCAGGCACCGCAACCTGCTCTACCCATAACAGGCGGTTACCCTGAGACGCGCTGCTTTGCGCCCCAGCCTGCGCGGTCAGCGGCAGCTGATAGTAGCTCTTATTTTCACTGCCCGAGCTACATGCGGTTAAAACCAGAGCGCCTGCAATCGCTAGCCATTTTTTCATTGTTTCGCCCTCTTCGGCTCAGGATCCTTTTTATCTTTCGCTTCGAACACCAGCGCATTGCTCTTCTCATTGAGCGTTTTCAGCACCGGCTGCAGTTCACGTAATACCTGATCGAGACGCTGCATATCTGCCACCATCTTATTGTACGCCGCTGAACCCGGCTGGAAGCCCTGCATACTGCGGTTTAGTTCACGCAGCGTTTTCTGCATATCCTGCGGCAGCTGCTGCATGGACTGGCTTGCCGTGATCTTATTGATGTTATCGAGCGTGGTTTGCAGACGGCGCATTGTCGCCTGGCTTTCGCTCAGCGAGTTTGTCGCCGCTTCAAGCATTGGATTCAGCGGCAGATTGTTAATCTTATCCAGTGTTTCCATCAAACGCTGCTGGATCTGCGCCAGGCCACTGCTCACCGTTGGGATAATGGTGTAACCGCCGAATTCGCGAACACCGGTAATGGCAGGCGCTTTCGGATAGAAGTCCATGTCCACGTACAGCGCGCCGGTCACCAGGTTGCCGGTTTTCAGTGAGCCACGTAAACCGCGGTTCATCAATTCGGTAATATGCGCGCCGATATCCTGATTTTCGCCGATCTGGTTGATCAAACGTTCCGGCTCAATGCGGATCAGAACCGGAATGCGATAATCATCATCCAGCATCTGCTTGAGCCCCGGCACGAAGTAAGGTACTTGCCCTACCGTCCCCAGGCGGATCCCGCGGAATTCAACCGGCGCTCCCGGCTGCAGGCCGCGAACAGAATCCTTGAAGAACATCAGATAGTCGATGTGATCGGTATAGAGCGCGTCCTGAATGCTTTTTTGATCGTCAAAGAGTCTGAACGCCGTTTTTTCAGCAACCGGCTGCCCCAGATCCTGCCCTTCAGGCACATCAAAACTGACGCCGCCGCCAAACAGCGTGGTCAGGGAACCCATTTCTACGCGCATACCTGCAGAAGTAAGATCCACGGCGATCCCGCTGTCTTTCCAGAAACGAACGTTGCTGGTCACCAGGCGATCGTTTGGCGCATTAATGAAGAGCTGGTAGCTAATGGTACGTTTTTGCGCATCGAACGTGCTGGTCTCAACCGACCCCACGCGGTACCCGCGGAACAGCACAGGATCGCCTGGCGAGAGTTGGCCCGCCTTTTTACTGTCCAGAATCACGCGAATACCTTTTGCATCCGGTGGCGCAAGCGGCGGAGAGTCGAGTAGCTGGTATTGTCCCGGCTGGCTACCTTTCTTACCTGGCTGCAGCTCAATATAGGCACCGGACAGCAGCGTGCCCAGACCGCTGATCCCTTCCCGCCCGACCTGAGGCTTAACGACCCAGAAGACCGAATCCTCATGAAGCAGTTTTTCCATCCCGGCGTTCAGGCGTGCCTTAATTTCCACATGCGTCAGATCATCGGTCAGGGTTGCGCTTTCAACGACCCCCACGTCTACGCTGCGGCTTTTGATGGTGGTCTTACCGCCCTCAATACCTTCTGCATTGGTGGTGATTAATGTGACTTCCGGCCCCTGATGGCTGTAATGATAAAACAGTATCCATGCACCAATCAGCGCAGTCACGATGGGGAAAATCCACACCGGCGACCAGTTTCTGACCTTCTGCACTTTAGCCTCTCCACTCTTATTTTCCATGCTCTTACTCTTCCTCATGGCTTGACTCGGGCTCACGATCCCACGATAGACGAGGGTCGAAGGTCATGGCCGCAAACATGGTCATAATAACGACCAATGCAAACATCAGCGCACCCATAGCGGGATAAATACTCATCAGCCCTCCCATGCGCACCAGCGCAGAAAGAACCGCAATCACAAACACGTCAATCATTGACCAGCGGCCTACAAACTCGACGACTTCATAAATCAAATGCATGCGTTCACTGTCACGCTTGCCATGCCCTTTCGCATCCCAGCAGAGCCAGGCGATGGCGATCATTTTTAGCGTTGGTACCATAATACTGGCGATAAAAATCACCCCGGCCACCGGATAGGATCCTTCCCCCCAGAGCAACACTACCCCGGCGAGTATGGTCGACGGCATTTTGTCACCGAGGAGATCGGTGATCATAATGGGCAGTATATTGGCCGGCAGATAAAGCATGATAGAGGTGACCAGCAGCGCCATTGTCCACTGGAGGCTGTTTTTACGACGCGCATGGCCTTTGGTTTCGCAGCGCGGACACACCTCAAGATCGGCGGGCAGCACGGCCGTGCAGCACGAGCAGGAGCGCAGCCCCTGTCGGATCCCCGGTACGCCTGCTTTTACCGTCTGAGTCAGCGCGGGTGCAGGGGCAATGTCGTCCCATGCCCAGCGCCTGTCTACGCACTGGAATGCGCGTAGCTGCAGTACGCAGTAGAGGCACCAGGGAATAAAGCTGCTGCCAATCCCAACGTCGCCATAGGCCATGAGCTTCACGAAGCTGACCAGAATTCCCGCCAGAAAAATTTCTGCCATTCCCCAGCTTTTAAGCTGGAACAGAACGCGCGCGAGTTTAATTTTAAGCCGGGTGGGCATCCGCACACGATTGACCAGCAGCAGGATCACCACCAGGCAAAACGCAGGAACGATCTGTACAAACAGCAGGAAAAAGGTGCCGAGGCTGGCGTAATCCTCAGAGAACATTACGCCCGGGATCTCAAGTAAATCCACCTGGCTGGTCATCCCTCCCACCTTCATGTAGATGAAGGGGAAGAGATTGGAAAGCAGCAGCATGAACAAGGCTGCCAGCGCGTAAGCCGTGGGACGCTGCCTTGGCGCATCCCACTCGGTTGTCAGCGTGGCTCCGCAGCGCGGACAGGTTGCCTTATGTCCGTGACCAAGCTCTGGCAACGCCACGAGCATATCGCATTGCGAGCATAATATATGCCTGTCGGCGTGGTGCTGGTCACACATATGTTATCCCTGTTTATGCGCCGTTTTTCAGAGACTCAAGGTACTCCCAGCGCTCAAATGCTTCTTCCAGGGCTTTTTCAGCCGCGGACAGTTCAGCCAATATTTTCTGAGTATAGTCGTGCGACTGCGTAAAGAATGACGCATCAGCGACCTGAATTTGCAGTGCTTCCAGTGCAGCTTCCAGCTCTTCCAGACGCTGCGGCAACCCTTCAAGTTCGCGCTGCAGGTTATAGCTCATTTTAGCAGGTGACTTTTTAACAGTTTCTGCTTTTGCGACAACAGGTTCCGGTGCATTTTTGGATTTTACCTGTTTTTGCAGCAGGTACTGTGCCTGCTGGCCGCGAGCATCATGATAACCGCCCACATATTGACCAATCCGGCCTTCACCTTCGAAGATCCAGCATTCGGTCACGGTGTTGTCCACGAACTGACGATCGTGGCTTACCAGCATCACGGTACCCTGATAACCGTCAATCAACTCTTCGAGCAGTTCCAGCGTTTCGACATCCAGGTCGTTTGTTGGTTCATCGAGAATCAATAAGTTACTTGGCTTCAGGAACAGGCGCGCCAGCAGCAGACGGTTACGCTCACCGCCTGACAGCGCACGCACCGGCGTCATGGCACGTTTTGGATGGAACAGGAAGTCCTGCAGGTAGCCCAGCACGTGGCGCGGCTTACCGTTGACCATCACCTCTTGTTTTCCTTCAGCGAGGTTGTCCATCACCGTTCTGTCCGGGTCCAGCTCGGCGCGGTGCTGGTCGAAGTAGGCCACTTCCAGCTTTGTTCCGCAGTGGACGCGGCCGCTGTCAGCCTGAAGCTGGCCGAGCATCAGCTTGAGCAGCGTGGTTTTACCACAGCCGTTCGGGCCAATCAGGGCAATTTTATCCCCACGCTGTACCTGCGCGGAGAAGTCTTTCACCAGCACTTTGCCGTCTACCTGGTAATTCACGTCTTCCATCTCAAAGACGATTTTACCGGAGCGGGATGCTTCTTCGACCTGCATCTTCGCGCTGCCCATGACCTCACGGCGAGCGCTACGCTCGTTACGCATCGCTTTTAACGCACGCACGCGGCCCTCGTTACGGGTACGACGCGCTTTGATGCCCTGACGGATCCAGACCTCTTCCTGCGCCAGCTTGCGGTCAAACTCCGCATTTTGCAGCTCTTCAACGCGCAGATTTTCTTCTTTTTCCAGCAGATAGGTATCGTAATCGCCAGGGTAGGTCACCAGCTTGCCGCGATCGAGGTCAACAATACGGGTAGCCATATTGCGGATAAACGAACGGTCGTGCGAGATGAAAATAATGGTGCCGTTAAAAGTCTTCAGGAACCCTTCCAGCCAGTCGATGGCTTCAATGTCCAGGTGGTTGGTCGGCTCGTCCAGCAGCAGCACTTTCGGGCCGCTCACCAGCGCACGTCCCAGCGCGGCTTTACGCAGCCAGCCGCCGGAGAGAGACGCCAGCTCCATGTCTGCATCCAGGCCTAACTGATCCAGCACTTCGGTGATACGGCTTTCAAGCTGCCACAGACCGTGATGATCCAGCAGCTCCTGCAGGCGCGCCATCTCATTCAGATTTTTTTCGCTCGGGTCGGTCATCACCAGATGGGAAATGTCGTGATAACCCTTCAGGTATTCGGCCTGTTCAGAGATCCCTTCCGCAACAAAATCATAAACGGTCCCCGCCACGTTACGCGGTGGGTCCTGCTGCAGGCGGGAAACTATCAGGTCCTGTTCGTAAACGATGCGTCCGTCATCCAGGCCCTGCTCGCGGTTGAGGATCTTCATTAGCGTGGATTTACCCGCGCCGTTACGGCCTACCAGACAGACACGTTCGTTATCTTCGATGTGCAGTTCAGTATCATCAAGAAGTGGCGCATCGCTGAAGGACAGCCAGGCGCCGTGCATGCTAATTAGTGACATTTATTTTTCCTTTCAGACCGCTGAGATTAACCAGCAGTTATGGATCTGACGGTTACGGGCAAAGTCCTGAGACAGCGTTTTCTGGCTGATTTCTTGCGCTTTCAGTCCCAGCGTGGCTAAGCCTTCATGATCCATGCGGAATCCGCGTTTGTTGTTCGAGAACATAATGGTGCCGCCTTTACGCAGCAGGCGTTTCAGGTCGGTCATCAGGCGCAGGTGGTCGCGTTGAACGTCAAAGCTATCCTCCATGCGCTTGGAGTTGGAGAAGGTTGGCGGATCGATGAAGATCAGATCGAACTGCTCATCGGTATCACGCAGCCAGCCCAGCACGTCGGCCTGCATCAGGCGATGCTGGCGACCGGTCAGTCCGTTCAGGCGCAGGTTGCGCTCTGCCCACTCCAGGTAGGTGCGGGACATATCCACGGTAGTGGTGCTGCGCGCGCCGCCGAGACCGGCGTGAACGCTCGCGCTGCCGGTGTAGGAGAACAGGTTGAGGAAGTCTTTACCCTTGCTCATCTGGCCCAGCATACGGCGCGCGATGCGGTGGTCAAGGAACAGGCCGGTATCAAGATAGTCGGTCAGGTTTACCCACAGGCGGGCGTTGTACTCGCCCACTTCGATAAAGTCGCCCTTCTCATTCATCTTCTGGTACTGGTTTTTACCTTTCTGGCGCTCACGGGTTTTCAGCACCAGCTTGTTCGGGGTAATGCCCAGCACGGCGATGGTCGCCGCGATCACATCCAGCATACGCTGACGCGCTTTTTGCGCATCAATGGTTTTCGGCGGGGCATATTCCTGAATGACAACCCAGTCAGCGTAGCGGTCAACCGCCACGTTGTATTCCGGGAGGTCGGCGTCATACAGGCGGTAGCATTCAATGCCTTCCTGCTTCGCCCACTTTTCATATTTCTTCAGATTCTTGCGCAGACGGTTGGCATAGTCTTCCGCTACGCCGGATGGCTTGCTGTCTGCAGCCTTCTCTGCCAGATGGTAGTTTTTCTGCACGCAGTCCAGCGGGCCGTTTTTGGCCTTGAACTGACGATCCGCGCGCAGCTGCAGGCAGCTCAGCAGCTCCGGTGAGGCGCTGAACAGAGAGAGATTCCAGCCGCCGAAGTAGTCTTTCATGTTGCGGCCCAGCAGGCTGTGCAGGGCGATCAGGGCAGGTTCGCTGTCAAGGCGCTCGCCGTAAGGCGGGTTGCTGATAACGGTGCCGTACGGGCCTTTTGGCAGCGGATTGGTCAGGTTCGCCACGTCTTTCACCTCGAAGGTGACCAGCTCGCCGATTCCCGCACGGCGGGCGTTGCTCCGGGCGCGCTCAATCACGCGCGCGTCGCTATCCGAACCGTAGAAATGGGAGGTGTACTCTGCCAGCCCCTTACGTGCGCGGGTCTGGGCTTCCGCTTTCACCTCTTTCCAGATCTCTTCATCGTGCTGGGCCCAACCTTTAAAGCCCCAGTGGCCGCGATGCAGCCCCGGCGCGCGGTCGGTTGCCAGCATGGCGGCTTCAATCAGCAGCGTACCGGAACCGCACATCGGGTCGAGCAGCGGCGTACCTGGCTGCCAGCCGGAGCGCATGACAATCGCGGCGGCCAGCGTTTCTTTGATGGGCGCCATGCCGGTACGATCGCGGTAACCACGCAGATGCAGGCCCGCCCCGCTCAGATCGAGCGAGATGCTGGCGGTGTCGCCGTTGAGCCAGACGTTGATACGCAGATCGGGGTTTTCGCGATCGACGTTCGGACGTTCTTTGTTTTTACGCGTAAAGCAGTCAACGATGGCGTCTTTTACGCGCAGAGCGCCGTACTGGCTGTTGCGGATCTCATCGTTCACGCCGTTGAAGTGCACGGCAAAGGTGGCGTCCGGGGTGAAGATCTCTGTCCAGTCGATCATCTGTACCCCGGTGTAGAGGTCAAGATCGCTGTAGACCTTGCACTCTTTCATCGGCAGCATGATGCGCGACGCCAGGCGGCTCCACATCAGGCTCTGGTAAATAAGCCGCGTGTCGCCCTCAAAATGGACACCACCCTGAACTACCTGGCACTCTTGCGCGCCCAGGGCTTCCAGTTCAGTTTTTAACAGCTCTTCCAGCCCACGGGCCGTACTGGCAAACAGAGAATTCATATCGTCACTTTTACTCTTAGAAAATTGTCGCGCATTATAGCTAATATGGCGTGTATGTCATAAAGTTGAAGGCTTATTTTCATTTATGGGAGTGTGCAGTGGCGACGTTATCCAGGCTTTTTATTCATCCGGTGAAATCCATGCGCGGTATCGGCGTTTCTCACGCACTCGCTGACATGAGCGGATTTGCCTTCGATCGTATTTTTATGGTCACCGAGCCTGACGGTACGTTCATTACCGCACGCCAGTTCCCGCAAATGGTTCGCTTTACCCCTTCCCCGCTTCATGACGGTTTGCACCTTACCGCACCGGACGGTTCAAGCGCGGTCGTTCGCTTTGCTGATTTTGCGCCTGTCGACGCGCCAACGGAAGTGTGGGGTAACCACTTTACCGCACGTATTGCCCCCGTTGACGTTAATACCTGGCTGAGCGGCTTTTTCTCCCGTGAGGTTCAGCTGCGCTGGGTTGGGCCTGAGCTGACGCGACGCGTCAAACGCCATGATGCCGTTCCGCTCTCCTTCGCCGATGGCTTCCCTTTCCTGCTAACCAACGAAGCCTCGCTGCGTGATTTGCAGAACCGCTGTAAAGCCAGCGTTCAGATGGAACAGTTCCGCCCAAACCTGGTCGTAACCGGCGCAGAAGCCTGGGAAGAGGATACCTGGAAAACGATCCGCATCGGCAGCGTCATTTTCGACGTGGTGAAGCCGTGCAGTCGCTGTATTTTTACCACCGTGAGTCCGGAGAAAGGTCAGAAACACCCTTCTGGCGAACCGCTAAAAACCCTGCAGTCGTTCCGTACCGCGCAGGACAACGGCGATGTGGATTTCGGTCAGAACCTCATTCCCCGCTCAAGCGGCACGATCCGCGTGGGTGACGAGGTGGAAATTCTCGCCCGTGGTCCAGCGCGCGTTTACGGCGCAGGTCAGGAAGAAGAGTTCGTCGACGTTGAGACAGCGGTCAGTTCGGCAGTGGACATTCACTGGCAGGGTAAACTCATTCGTGGAAACAATCAGCAGGTTTTACTGGAACAGCTTGAACAGGCGGGGATCCGCGTGCCGTATTCCTGTCGTGCAGGGATCTGCGGCTGCTGTCGGATAAAACTGGTTGAAGGCGAAGTCAGTGCGCTGAAGAAATCAGCCATTGGCGAGGACGGAACGATTCTGTGCTGCAGCTGTATTCCAAAAACCTCGGTACAGCTGGAGGCTTAAACGGCCTGCTCAAGGCTGAATGAATCCACGCGAAGCTGCGGCTTCAGCCTGTCGTTCATCACTTTAATCGCATCACCCAGCTGCATCATCCGCCCGGCAATCGTCACGCCGGGCTGTGCCAGCAAACAGAGCGCCGCGTTTTCGCCAGGCTCAACCACCAGCAGACTAACCTCTTCGGCCGTGTCGCTCAGATTCACGCTCGCCGCGTCACCCGTGACCGGGTTCCAGTTCATCCCGTGCGCCAGGAAGTGCCAGCTTTTCGGCATTTGGGGTTTCAGAAAACGGACGGCTACCAGCGCATTGAGCACCAGTTCGGCGCGCTGTTCTTTTGAAAGCACCAGGTCGCGGCACTTTTCTTCAAAGGAGAAATAAAGCGCGGCATCGTCAACGCAAAAGCCTGACGGAGAGAAGGCATCCGGAGTCAGCATTCGACGCGCAAAACGAGAACGAAACAACATGCCATTGGCTAAATCGAGCATCATTCGATCGTGCTCGTCGCAAAAATACCAGCGCCAGTTATCGTCAGGTTTAATTCGCATGTGTCTCTCCCGTCCCCAAACACCCTGTTCTAAAATTGTCCTGTTTGCCGCCTCGTTTATAACAACATTAATAAAAGACCATAATGTCTAAATAAGCAACAATGACGGAATATAAAACAACCAGGGCTGGAAATAAAGCCCTGGTTGCGTGTTTAGGAGAAAAGATTAGATATGAGTAACGATTTCTTTAATCAACGGCGGGCCTTTAAAAATAAAGCCGGAATAAATTTGCACCAGCGATGCGCCCGCCGCCATCTTCTCGCGGGCGGCGATAACGGAGTCGATACCGCCCACGCCAATAATGGGTAAACGCCCCTTTAATTCGGCAGACAGGGCGCGAATAATTTCCGTACTTTTTAATTGTACCGGACGGCCGCTTAACCCACCCATTTCGTCACAGTTTTTCATTCCCTGAACGAGAGAACGATCGAGTGTCGTATTGGTCGCAATCACACCATCAATATTATGGCGCACTAAACTGTCGGCAACCTGGATCAATTCTTCAACAGAAAGATCTGGTGCGATCTTAACCGCCACAGGAACATATTTATGGTGGATCGCCTGCAGTTCAGTTTGTTTATTTTTAATGGCTGTAAGGAGATCGTCCAGCGCTTCACCATATTGCAGTGAACGCAAACCCGGGGTATTGGGCGATGAAATGTTCACCGCAATATAACCGGCATAGGCATAGACTTTTTCCATACAAATCAGATAGTCATCTTTACCCTGCTCTACCGGCGTGTCTTTATTTTTACCAATATTGATGCCCAACACGCCATCAAAATGGGATTTTTTAACGTTCTCAACCAGATGATCAACGCCGAGGTTATTGAAGCCCATGCGGTTGATTAACCCTTCAGCTTCAACCAGACGGAACAGACGCGGCTTGTCGTTGCCCGACTGCGGACGCGGGGTAACGGTGCCGATTTCGATGGAGCCAAACCCCATCGCGCCAAGCGCATCAATACACTCGCCGTTTTTATCCAGACCGGCCGCCAGGCCAAGCGGATTCTTGAAGGTGAGGCCCATGCACTGCACAGGTTTTTCCGGTACGTTTTGACGCACCAGTGCGGCCAGAGGCGTACCGGTAATGCGACGCAACTGCTGGAATGTAAATTCATGAGCGCGCTCAGGATCGAGCTGAAAAAGGGCTTTACGAACGAAGGGGTAGTACATGAACTCTCCTGGATTCCCGGTGTGCAAACCGGGAGGGGATTATGTGCGATCCTGCGGGGAAAAGGAATTGACCTGCGGCAAAAAAAACACGTTAAACGCAATCGTTTACCTCGCAGCGCAGTTCTTATGCACTTTTTCGCATTTAAATTGCAGATAAATCATTTAGTGGAATAAACCCACGATGTCACACTCCTTAAAATTGTTATGAATGTTAGATAAAAGCAAACAATTAGTTATAAGGAGCAAACATGCGCGTCATCACTCTGGCCGGAAGTCCACGGTTCCCTTCACGTTCCAGCGCGCTGCTGGAATACGCTCGCGAAAAGCTCACCGCTCTGGATGTGGAAGTGTGCCACTGGAATCTGCATAACTTCGAACCTGAAGATTTGCTCTATGCCCGTTTCGACAGCCCCGCGCTTAACACCCTGACCGAACAGCTCAAAGGGGCTGATGGTTTAATTGTGGCTACGCCCATTTATAAAGCCTCTTTTTCTGGCGCACTGAAAACCCTGCTGGACCTGCTTCCCGAGCGCGCGCTGGACGGCAAAGTCGTGTTGCCGCTGGCGACAGGCGGCACGGTTGCCCATTTACTGGCGGTGGATTACGCCCTGAAACCGGTGCTGAACGCCCTGAAAGCACAAGAGATCCTGCACGGCGTTTTTGCAGATGATTCACAGGTCATCGACTATCAACACAAACCCCACTTTACGCCGAACCTGCAAACCCGCCTCGATAGCGCGCTGGAAACCTTCTGGCACGCGCTGCATCGCCGGGATATCCAGGCGCCCGCATTTGGTCAACCCCAAGGAGTTGCGCATGTTTAAAACATTAACCCGTATCGGTCTGGCAGGACTGATGGCCCTTTCCTCCCTGGCGCACGCCGCCGAAACGGCCCCGGAAAGCCTGCGCATCGGCTATCAGAAAGGCAGCGTCAGTATGGTGCTGGCGAAAAGCCACCAGCTTCTGGAAAAACGCTTCCCGGACACCAAATTCTCATGGGTGGAGTTCCCGGCAGGGCCACAGATGCTGGAAGCATTGAACGTCGGCAGTATCGATTTAGGCAGCACGGGCGACATTCCTCCTATTTTTGCTCAGGCAGCCGGGGCGGACCTGGTTTACGTCGGGGTTGAGCCCGCAAAGCCGAAGGCCGAGGTGATTCTGGTACCTGAAAATAGCGACATTAAAAGCGTCGCCGATCTGAAAGGCCATAAGGTGGCGTTCCAGAAGGGTTCCAGCTCGCACAACCTGCTGCTGCGCGCGCTGCAAGAGGCCGGGCTTAGGTTCACCGACATTCAGCCTATATACCTTACGCCAGCCGACGCGCGCGCCGCCTTCCAGCAGAAGAACGTTGATGCCTGGGCAATCTGGGATCCGTACTACTCCGCCGCGTTACTGCAGGGTGGCGTACGGGTGCTGAAAGACGGCACCACCCTGAAACAGACCGGTTCATTCTACCTGGCCGCACGACCGTATGCGGAAAAGAACGGTGAATTCATTCAGGGCGTGCTTGATACCTTCACTCAGGCCGATGCGCTGACGCAAAGCCAGCGTCAGGAGAGCATTTCCCTGCTGGCAAAAACCATGGGCTTACCTGAGCCGGTTATCGCGAGCTACCTCGACCATCGTCCGCCGACCACCATTAAGCCCGTTGACGCGCACGTCGCTGCCCTTCAGCAACAAACCGCTGACCTTTTCTATCAAAATCGTCTGGTGCCCAAAAAGGTCGATATTCGCGACCGTATCTGGCAGCCCGCTGGCAAAGAAGGAACAAAATCATGAGTCTGAATCTTTTCTGGTTTTTACCCACCCACGGTGATGGACACTATCTTGGCACAGAAGAGGGTTCGCGCCCGGTTGACCACGGCTACCTGCAGCAGATTGCGCAGGCTGCAGACCGAATTGGCTTTACCGGCGTGCTGATCCCCACCGGACGCTCTTGCGAAGATGCCTGGCTGGTTGCCGCTTCAATGATTCCCGTCACCCAGCGCCTGAAATTCCTGGTTGCCCTGCGTCCGAGCGTGGTCTCGCCTACCGTCGCTGCGCGCCAGGCGGCGACGCTGGACCGGCTTTCCAACGGACGCGCGCTGTTTAATCTGGTCACAGGCAGCGATCCGCAGGAGCTGGCGGGCGACGGCGTGTTCCTCGACCACGCCGAACGCTATGAAGCCTCAGCCGAGTTCACCCGCGTCTGGCGTCGTCTTCTTGAAGGGGAAACCGTGACCTTTGAAGGCAAACATATTCACGTTCGCGATGCGAAGCTCTATTTCCCGCCGGTTCAGCAGCCGCGCCCGCCTCTCTATTTCGGCGGTTCGTCGGACGTGGCGCAGGATCTCGCCGCCGAGCAGGTTGACCTCTATCTGACCTGGGGCGAGCCGCCGGAACTGGTCAAGGAGAAGATTGAGCAGGTGCGCGCCAAAGCCGCGGCGCACGGGCGTAAGGTACGCTTCGGCATTCGCCTGCACGTGATTGTGCGCGAAACCAATGAAGAAGCCTGGCAGGCCGCTGACCGCCTGATCTCACATCTTGATGATGACACCATCGCGAAAGCGCAGGCCGCGTTTGCGAAAACCGACTCCGTTGGGCAGCACCGGATGGCGTCACTGCATAACGGCAAGCGTGAAAACCTGGAAATTAGCCCCAATCTCTGGGCGGGCGTAGGCCTGGTACGCGGCGGCGCGGGCACGGCGCTGGTGGGCGATGGCCCAACCGTCGCGGCGCGTATTAATGAATACGCGGACCTGGGCATCGACAGTTTTATTCTCTCCGGGTATCCGCATCTGGAAGAGGCCTACAAGGTGGGCGAGCTGCTGTTCCCGCACCTGGATGTCGCCATCCCGGAAATTCCGCAGCCGCAGCAGCTCCAGCTTCAGGGCGAAGCCGTGGCCAACGAATTTATCCCGCGCAAAGCCGCACAAAGTTAAGGAGTCGCCATGTCCGCCACCTCGCAAAAATGGCTGCTGCGTGCTGCCCCCTGGTTTTTGCCCATCGGCATTATTGCCGTCTGGCAACTCGCATCGTCAACCGGCTGGCTGTCCAGCCGCATTCTGCCCTCTCCGGAGGGCGTAGTAGAAGCATTCTGGTCGCTGAGCGCGAGCGGCGAGCTGTGGCAGCACCTGGCGATCAGCTCCTGGCGTGCGGCGATCGGCTTTTCGATAGGTGGAAGTATTGGGCTGGTCCTGGGGCTTATCAGCGGCCTTTCCCGCTGGGGCGAGCGGCTGCTGGACACCTCTATTCAGATGCTGAGAAACGTGCCGCATCTGGCGCTGATCCCGCTGGTCATTTTGTGGTTTGGCATTGATGAAAGCGCCAAGATTTTCCTCGTGGCGCTGGGGACGCTGTTCCCGATTTACATCAATACCTGGCACGGTATCCGCAACATCGACCGGGGCCTGGTGGAGATGGCGCGCAGCTATGGATTATCCGGTTTTGCACTCTTCACCCACGTCATCCTGCCGGGCGCCCTGCCCTCCATTATGGTGGGCATTCGCTTCGCGCTCGGCCTGATGTGGCTGACGCTGATTGTGGCGGAAACCATTTCGGCTAACTCGGGTATTGGCTACCTGGCCATGAACGCCCGCGAATTTCTGCAAACGGACGTGGTGGTGGTTGCCATTATTCTTTATGCCCTGCTCGGCAAACTCGCCGACGTGAGCGCCCAGCTGCTTGAACGCAGCTGGCTGCGCTGGAACCCGGCCTACACCACTCAGGAGGCTAAAGCATGAATACCGCCCGACTGAACCAGGGTACACCGTTGCTTCTGAACGGTATCACCAAACGCTACGGCGAAAACACCATCCTTAATGCGCTGGATTTGCACATTCCCGCCGGGCAGTTTGTTGCCGTTGTCGGGCGCAGCGGCGGAGGCAAGAGTACCTTGCTGCGTCTTCTTGCCGGTCTGGAAGCCCCTAACGGCGGAGACATTCTGGCAGGTAATACCCCGCTTGCGAATATTCAGGATGATACACGCATGATGTTTCAGGACGCGCGCCTGCTGCCGTGGAAAACGGTTATCGACAACGTCGGGTTGGGGCTAAAAGGAAACTGGCGGGATAACGCACGTCAGGCACTGGCAGCTGTAGGCCTGGAAAATCGTGCCGGGGAGTGGCCTGCGGCGCTCTCCGGGGGGCAGAAGCAGCGCGTGGCGCTGGCGCGGGCGCTGATACACCGCCCTGGCCTGCTGCTGCTCGATGAGCCGCTCGGCGCGCTCGATGCCCTGACGCGAATAGAGATGCAGGATTTAATTGCCTCGCTATGGCAGGAACACGGGTTTACGGTGCTATTGGTGACGCATGACGTCAGCGAAGCCGTGGCGATGGCCGACCGCGTGCTGTTAATAGAAGAAGGCAAAATTGGTTTGGATCTTACCGTAGATATTCCGCGCCCTCGCCGCGTGGGGTCGGCAAGACTGGCGGAGCTGGAGGCGGAAGTGTTGGATCGGGTGATGAAGCGCGGGGTGAATGAGCGGGCGTTGATTACGGCTAATGCCTGATGCCCTCACCCCGGCCCTCTCCCACGGGGAGAGGGAGAAAAAACTAAAAACGGCAACCGAGGTTGCCGTTTTGCTTTTACCTGCCCACCGGGCACTTTTTCGTATTACGCTAAGGCTTTAGCAATCTTCTCGTACAGATCGCCAGACAGATTTTCCAGCCCTTTCAGCTGCTCAAGCGCGGCGCGCATTTTCGCCTGACGCTTCGCATCGTAGCGTTTCAGGCGGATCAGCGGCTCTATCAGACGAGACGCCACCTGCGGGTTGCGGCTGTTCAGCTCGGTCAGCATTTCCACCATGAACTGATAGCCGCTGCCGTCTTCCGCGTGGAACGCGGCCGGGTTGCTGCTGGCAAACGCGCCTATCAGTGAACGCACGCGGTTCGGGTTGCTCATGGTGAACGAGCGGTGTTTCAGCAGGCTACGCACGGTGCTCAGTACGTTAGCTGACGGGCTGGTGGACTGCAGAATGAACCATTTGTCCATCACCAGGCCATCCTGGTGCCACTTGTCATCATACTCCTGCATCAGCGCATCGCGGCACGGCAGCTCTGCGGCAACGCTTGCGGCCAGGGCAGCCAGGGCATCCGTCATGTTGTCGGCGTCATGGTACTGCTTGCTGACCAGCGTGTTTGCCAGCTCCCCTTCACCGAAGGCCAGATAGCGCAGGCAGGTATTGCGCAGGGAACGCTTACCAATATCAGCGTGCTCCACGCGGTACTCGTTCAGCCTGTTGGCGTTGTAAATCGCGAGGAACTCATCCGCCAGCTCGGTGGCCAGCGTGCGGGTCAGCGCTTCACGCACCGCCACAATGGCGATCGGATCGATGATGTCAAACAGCTCGGCGATTTCGCTGGCTGATGGCAACGTCAGAATTTCCGCCGCCAGCGCCGGGTCAATCTTCTCGTCCAGCAGGATGGCGCGGAACGCATCGGCCACGTGGACAGGCAGCGACAGCGGCTGGCCCTGCTGATGGCGGTTAACGTTAAGCTTGATGTAGGTTGCCAGCAGGCTTTGCGCGGCGTCCCAGCGGGAGAAATCGTTGCGCGCGTGACGCATCAGGAACGTCAGCTGCTGATCGCTCCACTTGTACTCCAGCTTCACCGGCGCGGAAAACTCGCACAGCAGGGCGGGAACCGGCTGGAAGTAGACGTTATCGAAGATAAAGGTCTGCTCTGCCTGGGTCACGTTCAGCACGTGGTGAACCGGGTGGCCGCCCTTCTGCAGCGGGATGACTTTGCCTTCGTTATCGTACAGCTCGATGCTGAACGGAATGTGCAGCGGATGTTTCTCTTCCTGTTCGGCCGTAGGCGGCGTGCGCTGGCTGATGGTCAGCGTGTACTGCTCGGTTTCCGGGTTGTAGTCGTCTTTAACGGTCACAATCGGCGTACCGGCCTGGCTGTACCAGCGGCGGAAGTGGGAGAGATCGACGTTGGACGCGTCTTCCATTGCCTGCACAAAGTCGTCGCAGGTGGCCGCGCTGCCGTCGTGACGCTCGAAGTAAAGCTGCATCCCTTTCTGGAAGTTCTCTTCGCCCAGCAGGGTGTGGATCATGCGGATAATCTCTGAACCCTTCTCATACACCGTCAGGGTGTAGAAGTTGTTCATCTCGATGACTTTATCCGGACGGATCGGGTGCGCCATCGGGCTGGCATCTTCTGCAAACTGCAGGCCGCGCATGGTACGCACGTTGTTGATGCGGTTAACCGCGCGTGAACCCAAATCGGAGCTGAACTCCTGATCGCGGAAGACGGTCAGACCCTCTTTCAGGCTCAGCTGGAACCAGTCGCGGCAGGTAACGCGGTTACCGGTCCAGTTGTGGAAATACTCGTGGCCAATCACGCGTTCGATATCGAGGTAGTCTTTATCGGTCGCGGTATCGGTACGCGCCAGCACGTATTTGGAGTTAAAGACGTTAAGGCCTTTGTTCTCCATCGCGCCCATATTGAAGAAGTCGACGGCGACGATCATATAGATGTCGAGGTCATACTCCAGGCCGAAGCGCTCTTCGTCCCACTTCATGGAGTTAATCAGCGAGGTCATCGCCCACGGCGCGCGGTCAAGATTGCCGCGGTCAACAAACAGCTCCAGCGCCACGTCGCGACCTGAGCGAGTTTTATAGGTGTCGCGCAGCACGTCGAAATCACCCGCCACCAGCGCAAACAGGTAGCACGGTTTCGGGAACGGATCCTGCCACTGCACCCAGTGACGACCATTTTCCAGCTCGCCTTCACCGACGCGGTTACCGTTGGAGAGCAGGAACGGGTACAGGGTTTTATCGGCGATAATTTTGGTGGTAAAGCGTGCCAGCACGTCCGGACGGTCGAGATACCATGTGATGTGGCGGAAACCTTCGGCTTCACACTGCGTGCACAGCGCCACGCCCGACTGGTAAAGCCCTTCCAGCGCGGTGTTGGCGGACGGGCTGATTTCATTCACGATGCGCAGCGTAAAGCGTTCCGGCAGGTTGTTAATGACCAGCTGGCCGCCTTCTTCTTTATAGTCGGTCCAGGCTTTATCATTAATATGCAGTGAAACCAGCGTCAGGTCTTCGCCGTCAAGACGCAGCGGGACTGCGGTCGCGCTCTGGCGCGCCACCTGGCTTACCGCCGTCACAACGGTTTTCGCGGCATCCAGGTCAAAAGTCAGATCGATATCGCTAATCAGGTATTCCGGCGCACGGTAGTCGTGGCGGTATTTAGCTTGTGGCTGTTGTGTCATAGAAAACCTTATGCATCGTTTGTCGAGTAACGTTTCAATATATTCCTGTTGTGTAAAACGCGCTATGCAGAATGTTCATCTTTTCAGGTACAAACACCTTTTTCGCTACATTTGTATAACACGGGGCACAAAATGCCCTCGACCCTAAAGACAGCTTATGTTGTGATCGGGGTTCAATAAATCACTAAAACAGGTATACTCCGGAGTTGTTTATTGTACTAAACGCTCCCGTGAGAGGATGCTACTGCGCACCTATGACTCAATTCGCTTCTCCTGTTCTGCATACGTTGCTGGATACCGACGCGTATAAACTGCATATGCAGCAAGCCGTTTTTCACCATTACCATGACGTCCATGTTGCGGCTGAGTTTCGCTGCCGGGGCGACGACTTGCTGGGTATCTACGCAGATTCCATTCGTGAACAGGTCGATGCTATGCAGCATCTGGCGCTGCAGGACGACGAATATCAGTGGCTTTCGGGCCTGCCCTTCTTCAAAGCCGACTATCTCAACTGGCTGCGCGACTTCCGCTACAACCCGCAGCAGGTCACCGTGACCAATGATAACGGCAAGCTGAATATCCGCCTTGAAGGTCCGTGGCGTGAAGTGATTATGTGGGAAGTTCCGCTGCTGGCCGTCATCAGCGAGCTGGCCCACCGCTACCGCTCCCCGGAAACCGGCGTCGAGCAGGCGGTTGCCTCCCTCGAAAATAAACTCGTTGAATTCTCCCAGCTGACCGAAGGCCTGGATATGTCCCGCTTCCGCCTGATGGACTTCGGCACGCGCCGCCGCTTCTCTCGCGAAGTTCAGCAGGCGATTGTTGAACGCTTGCAGCAGGAAACGTGGTTTGTGGGCACCAGCAACTACGATCTGGCGCGCCGGCTGAACCTGACGCCAATGGGTACCCAGGCGCACGAATGGTTCCAGGCGCATCAGCAAATCAGCCCTGACCTTGCCAATAGTCAGCGCGCCGCGCTGGCCGCCTGGCTGGAGGAGTACCCTGACCAGCTGGGGATCGCGCTCACCGACTGCATCACGATGGATGCATTCCTGCGTGATTTTGGTCCTGAGTTCGCCGAGCGCTATCAAGGATTACGCCATGATTCCGGGGATCCGGTCGAATGGGGTGAAAAGGCTATCGCCCATTACGAGAAGCTGGGTATCGACCCCATGAGCAAGGTGCTGGTCTTCTCTGATAACCTCGACCTGGCCAAAGCCGTCGACCTGTATCGTCACTTCTCTTCAAGGGTGAATCTGAGCTTTGGCATTGGCACCCGTTTATCCTGTGATATTCCTCAGGTTAAACCTCTGAACATCGTCATTAAGCTGGTGGAATGTAACGGCAAGCCGGTGGCAAAACTTTCCGACAGCCCGGGCAAAACGATCTGTCACGACAAAGCCTTCGTTCGCGCATTACGCAAAGCCTTCGATCTTCCTCAGGTCAAAAAAGCCAGCTAACGGCTTGCGGGAGCCTTTAAGGCTCCCTTTCTTCTTATTTATTTCTTATTTCTTCTCTTTTGACTGCGAAATCTGCTTGTCTGATGGCAGATGCCAGGTAACATAGATATCCCCCCTATGTGGGCGGACAAGTGGTTATTTTTTCCGACTATTAACAGAGAGAATATTTATGAGCGTTGTGCCTGTAGCCGACGTACTCCAGGGCCGCGTCGCCGTTGACCAAGAAGTCACCGTGCGCGGATGGGTGCGTACTCGTCGAGATTCTAAAGCTGGTATCTCCTTCCTTGCCGTCTATGACGGTTCCTGCTTTGATCCAGTACAGGCCGTCATTAATAATTCTCTGCCCAATTACAATGATGACGTTCTGCACCTGACAACGGGTTGTTCCGTTATCGTTACCGGTGTTGTCGTGGCATCACCGGGCCAGGGCCAGAGTTTCGAAATTCAGGCATCGGCTATCGAAGTGACCGGCTGGGTTGAAGATCCGGATACTTACCCAATGGCGGCAAAACGTCACAGTATCGAATACCTGCGTGAAGTCGCTCACCTGCGCCCGCGCACCAACCTGATTGGTGCAGTTGCCCGCGTGCGTCATACGCTGGCGCAGGCGCTGCATCGTTTCTTTGACGAGCAGGGTTACTTCTGGGTCTCTACCCCGCTGATCACCGCGTCCGATACCGAAGGTGCTGGTGAAATGTTCCGCGTTTCGACGCTGGATATGGAAAACCTGCCGCGTACGCCGGAAGGCAAAGTGGACTACGACAAAGACTTCTTTGGTAAAGAGGCCTTCCTGACGGTGTCCGGCCAGCTCAACGGCGAAACCTATGCCTGTGCGCTGTCTAAGATCTATACCTTCGGCCCAACCTTCCGTGCTGAAAACTCTAACACCAGCCGTCACCTGGCGGAATTCTGGATGCTGGAGCCGGAAGTGGCGTTTGCGGACCTCAATGATGTTGCCGGCCTGGCAGAAGCGATGCTGAAGTACGTGTTTAATGCCGTTCTTGAAGAACGCGCTGACGACATGAAATTCTTCGCTGAGCGCGTAGACAGCGACGCCGTTGCCCGCCTTGAGCGCTTTGTTTCGGCTGACTTTGCGCAGGTGGATTACACCGATGCGGTCGCTATCCTTGAGAAATGCGGCGAAACCTTCGAGAACCCGGTTTACTGGGGTGTGGACCTCTCCTCCGAGCACGAACGTTACCTCGCCGAGAAACACTTCAAAGCGCCGGTTGTCGTGAAAAACTATCCGAAAGACATTAAGGCCTTCTACATGCGCCTTAACGAAGACGGTAAAACCGTCGCGGCGATGGACGTGCTGGCGCCGGGTATCGGTGAAATTATCGGTGGTTCCCAGCGTGAAGAGCGTCTGGACGTTCTGGATGCGCGTATGGAAGAGATGGGGCTGAACCCGGCTGACTACAGCTGGTATCGCGACCTGCGCCGTTACGGTACCGTACCGCACTCGGGCTTTGGCCTGGGCTTCGAACGCCTGATCGCCTACGTCACGGGTGTTCAGAACGTGCGCGACGTGATTCCGTTCCCTCGTACTCCGCGTAACGCAAGCTTCTAAGCTACACAATTCCTCATGGCCAGCCGATGCTGGCCATTATTTTATCCTGCATTGTCAGTTAGTGTCAGTTGAAAGTCAGCATCTTTAAACTACAACCCCGTCATTCCCTCTACCTGTTACGTTTTGTTTCCACGAAATATCTGCGAACAAAAAATAAACCCCATTCTTATTGCGCTTAATACATTCCTTACGCATTAGCACAAATTTAAACCGATTTCACAGCCATCCAGAAGTCTCTTTCCGGCCATAAGAAAAATCGGGACGTTTAGCTTCTGTTGATACGATTTGCCTTTAGCCAAATTAAATATAAGCAATTCATATATATAGGAATGAAGGAGCTGTTTAATTCGCCAGGTTGGTCTGAAATTTGAGGTGCTTCACAAAGTTCCTCAAAATACACATTCAGTTACATATAATTGCTTTTTGTTACTGAATCTTGAGGATTGTAGCACTTTCACTGTAGCGAAACGCTTCTATGAATGGAAAGATGCCTGTCAGATACATAAAGACACCAAACTCTCATCAATAGTTCCGGAAATATTTATTGACAGAATTTATTGACGGCGGTGGCGAGTGTCATAAAAAAAAACCAATGAGGGTAATAAATAATGATGAAGCGCAATATCCTGGCAGTGGTAATCCCTGCCCTGCTGGTAGCCGGTGCAGCTAACGCTGCAGAAATCTATAACAAAAACGGCAACAAATTAGATCTGTACGGAAAAGTGGTTGGTGAGCACGACTTCGTTACCTCTGGTGACAACACCTCCAACGGCGACGCGACCTATGCGCAGATCGGTTTCAAAGGCGAAACTCAAATCAATGACCAGCTGACCGGTTACGGCCAGTGGGAATACCGTGCTCTGGCAAGCCAGGCAGAAAGCAACCAGACTCAGCGTACCCGTCTGGCGTTCGCAGGCCTGAAAGCCGGTGATGCAGGTTCTATCGACTACGGCCGTAACTACGGTATCGTATACGATGTTGAATCCTACACCGATATGGCGCCATCTTTCTCCGGCATGACCTGGGCTAACTACTCTGATAACTTCATGACCGGCCGTAGCACCGGCCTGCTGACCTACCGCAACTCTGACTTCTTCGGTCTGGTTGACGGTCTGAGCCTGGGCCTGCAGTACCAGGGTAAAAACGAGCGTGACGATGTTAAAACCTCTAACGGTGACGGCGTCGGTACCTCCCTGGGTTATGAATTCGGTGAAGGTTTCGGCCTGATCGGCGCATACAGCAACTCTGACCGTACTAACGCTCAGGAAGCTGATGGCAAAGGCGAGAAAGCTGAAGCATGGGCTGTTGGTGCTAAATACGATGCGAACAACATCTACCTGGCAACCACCTATGCAGAAACCCGCAACATGACTCGCGAAGGCGACGGCACATTTGCGAACAAAACGCAGAACTTTGAAGTTATCGCTCAGTACCAGTTCGACTTCGGCCTGCGTCCATCCGTTGCTTACGTACAGTCTAAAGGTAAAAACCTTGAGCAGCGCGGCACCTTCGCTGGCGGCGATGCTGACCTGCAGAAATTCGTTGAAATCGGTGCAACTTACTACTTCAACAAAAACCTCAACATCTATGTTGACTACCAGCTGAACCTGATCGACGACACCGACTACTCTCGTAGCGTGGGTATCGTGAACGGTAAAGACGACCAGGTTGCAATGGCTGTTACCTACCAGTTCTAATCAGTACACCACGTTGTTATATGCTTAATGAACAGGGCTTCGGCCCTGTTTTTTTATGTCTGATAGAAAAAAATGGCGACTTTTGAAAAGCCGCACGCTTTTCGTCGCAAACGGTTGGCATTTTGTAAATCTACCGTTAACCTGATAGCGGATTTCACTTCTGTAATCACAATGGAACTTCGTCATGTTTGAGAACATTACCGCCGCTCCTGCCGACCCAATTCTGGGCCTGGCCGATCTGTTTCGTGCCGACGACCGCCCAGGCAAAATCAACCTGGGTATTGGTGTATATAAAGATGAAACCGGCAAAACCCCGGTTCTGACCAGCGTCAAAAAGGCAGAGCAGTACCTGCTGGAAAATGAAACCACCAAAAACTACCTCGGTATTGATGGTATCCCCGAGTTTGGTCGTTGCACTCAGGAACTGCTGTTCGGTAAAGGCAGCGCGATTGTAAGCAGCAAACGCGCTCGTACGGCGCAAACCCCTGGCGGTACCGGTGCTCTGCGCGTCGCGGCGGATTTCCTTGCGAAAAATACCTCAGCTAAGCGCGTGTGGGTGAGCAATCCAAGCTGGCCAAACCACAAGAGCGTCTTTAACTCTGCGGGTCTGGAAGTGTGTGAATATGCGTACTATGACGCAGCAAATCATTCTCTGGATTTTGACGGCTTGCTGGCCAGCCTGAATGAAGCGCAGGCGGGTGATGTGGTGCTGTTCCACGGCTGCTGCCATAACCCAACGGGTATTGACCCGACGCTGGAGCAGTGGGAGCAACTGGCTAAGCTGTCCGTTGAAAAAGGCTGGCTGCCGCTGTTCGACTTCGCCTATCAGGGCTTTGCCCGCGGTCTGGAAGAAGATGCAGAAGGCCTGCGCGCGTTCGCCGCCGTGCATCAGGAACTGATCGTTGCGAGCTCTTATTCCAAGAACTTTGGCCTGTACAATGAGCGTGTAGGCGCCTGTACGCTGGTTGCCGCCGACGAGCAAACCGTTGACCGCGCATTCAGCCAGATGAAGTCCGTGATCCGTGCTAACTACTCTAACCCACCGGCACACGGTGCCTCAGTTGTTGCCACTATCCTGAGCAACGACGCGCTGCGCGCAATCTGGGAACAAGAGCTGAACGACATGCGTCAGCGCATTCAGCGTATGCGTCTGCTGTTCGTGAGCACGCTGGCCGAAAAAGGTGCCGATCGTGACTTTAGCTTCATCATCAAGCAGAACGGCATGTTCTCCTTTAGCGGCCTGACCAAAGAGCAGGTACTGCGTCTGCGCGAAGAGTTCGGCGTTTACGCCGTGGCCTCTGGCCGCGTGAACGTTGCGGGCATGACGCCGGACAACATGTCGCCGCTGTGCGAAGCCATTGTCGCCGTACTCTAATCTGCGCCCACAAAAAAGCCTGCATCGCGCAGGCTTTTTTATTTAATTCGATTTACCAGACAGGCATTTCATCCTGAAGGAACGGGTTGTGCAGCCGTTCGTAGCCCAATGTCGACATCGGACCGTGGCCGGCAATAAACGTCACATCATCGCCCAACGGCAATAACTTCTGTTTAATCGACTGAATCAGCTGACCGTGATCGCCACGCGGGAAGTCGCTGCGCCCTACGCCGCCTTTGAAAATCACATCGCCGGAAATCAGCAGACGCGACTGGTCATCAAAGAAGACGATGTGGCCCGGCGTATGCCCAGGGCAATGCAACACCTGTAAAGTCACATTCCCTACGCTAACGCGCTCTCCTTCGTTTAGCCAGCGATCGGGCGTCAATGGCAGACACTCATCAAGGCCAAACATGCGGCTTTGGGCAGGTAACCCCTGCAGCCAGAACTCATCTTCTTTTTCCGGGCCGATAACCGGCACACCGTAGTATTCAGCCAGTTCAGCCGCAGCACCCACATGGTCAAGATGACCATGCGTGAGGAGGATCTGCATCAGCGTTACGCCGCTTGCAGCGACCTCCTGCTTGATTTTCTCAGCGTCACCGCCGGGATCGACAAGCGCGGCCAGTTTGGTTTGTTCACACCAGATCAATGAACAGTTCTGGGAGAACGCGGTAACCGGAATAATACGATAGTTCATACTGCTCCTGTGTTTCGTTATTACCAGTGCCGAACCGGCCCGGTATCAATATGCACAAAGTTGCTACGTGGGTAATATCCTACACCACCTGCGCGCATAGATAACGCAGCTTTGCGTATATTGGCTAACGAAACGCCTTCAATATGGAAATCCATCGCCTGCCCTTTCGTGTGATAGCTTTTCTTCGCTACCCCACGGCTGTGGGCGCGCAGTTCATTGTTGGTATCGAGGGAACGGTATCCAGAAATGAGCTGCACCGGCTTGCGGGTACCCAGCATCCCCTGAAGGCGGAATAGCTGATCGAATAATCCTGGGTCGATGGCTTTGATTTTATTCGCGCGGAAGTCACGGAAAAAATGGTTTAGTCTTGCTAATTCATCCTGAATATAGCCTCTGCCATCGAAAAACTCCGCCTTAAGCGACTCACCAGTATGGAGATTGTTGAGCGTTAAGATACGCGGACGTGGTGTCGAGAGGGTGGCAAATGCTGGCGTCGGAAGGATGGCCGCTGCGCCGAGCGCAACACCACCTAACGCCAGCAGTCTGCGGCGATTAGCGTCAAATTTGTCCATGATAATCAGGTCTACAGGTCAATGTTATCGTAAATATGCTTAGCGCACGAAGGGCACCTTAACTGGCAATACAGCCCGCGTCAAGGCGCCCAATCCCAGTAAATACGCGGCCTACAGCCAGATCGGCCCGTATTCACCATAACTTACGACAATCATTTTTCCCGAACTACTTCATTTACCTGATTAATTGTTCAGCTTTTGGCAAAATTTGTGCGCCGGATCGCGCCGTGAGATCGTAATTGTAAATATCTGTACGGTACTGGGTGCGCCCGTCTTCGCCAACAAACGCCGTCAGATAGTAAAGATTGACCGGAATGTTGTGTCGAATATTCACGTAGCGCGTATCGCCTTGTTTAAGCGCATCCGAAATGCGCGTATCGTTCCAGCCCGCATCCTGTAACAGCATATTGGCCAGGTCAGAGGCCTTATTCACACGAACACACCCCGAGCTGAGCGCACGCGCGTCTTTCTGGAACAGGTTGTGATTCGGCGTATCGTGCAAATAAATTGCATCCGAACTTGGCATGTTGAACTTATAGCGACCCAGCGAGTTGTGCGCACCGGGTGCCTGCTGGAACCGGAACGGCAAGTTAGAGGCCGTAATGGTAGACCAGTCGACCATATAGGGATCGATCGCCTCTTTACTATTCCAGCCGCGCATCACCGTATAGTTATGACGCTCAAGATACCCCGGATCGTTCCACAGTTTAGGCAGAATATCCTTACGCGCCAGGGTCGGCGGCACGTTCCACGGCGGGTTTACCACCACGTTATTGAGCGCACTGCTCATCATCGGAGTTTTACGATCCGGACGACCCACGATGACGCGAGACGCCAGCTTTTCGTTGCCGTCCTGATAATAGACCAGAGAATAGGCGGGAATATTAACCATAATTCCGGTAGAAAGCGTGCCCGGCAGCAAACGTAAGCGCTGAATATTCAGGGCCAGCACCCCTGCCCGCTGCGCCGGAGAGACGTTCAGCCAGTCGCGGGTTGACTGACCAATAACGCCATCAGCGCCCAGCCCCTGTGCGGCCTGGAATTGTTTCACCGCAGCGACGAGCTCACGATCGTAGGCTGCCGGCTTATTGCTCAATGCAACGGCTTTCTTCTCGCTCACCGGTGCCGATGGGCTAACGACGGCGCCTTGCGGATCGTCGCCGGGAAGCGCAATTTTAGGGCCCCCGTCCAGGATACCAGCGCGTTTTAAAATCTCACGGATCGTCGGGACATCGCTACTCCACTGCCCAGGACGAAGCGTGGACGTGGCGCGCAGCTGCGGCCACGGTCGCGAGTCCGACACCAGCTCAAGCAACGACTGATGCATCGTGGCATATTGCGGATGCGCAGGCGTCAGGCTTGCGATAAAGCGCGGCAATTCGCCATTGTCCAGCGACAGCTGCCACTGGTTAATTACCGAGAGTGCAGGCGTGGCCAGTTTGTAAGGTTTATCGCTGTACAGCCAACGATTGCCGTTGACCGGAATACCCGCAACAAACTGAAGATAGCCCATCATGGCATCAGACAGCACGACGTCACGCGCCTGGCCGGTCACGGCAGGATTGGTCAGCAGTTCAACCCACGCCGTAAACTGCGGCTGGAAGCCCGCAATGGCGACCTCCGCCAGCTGCTGCTGGAAAGCGCGTACCGCATCGCGATTATCCCACATAGGTTTCATATCGCGTGCCGCATACAGCAGCGTTAACTGATTAATGTAGGCGGGCGTATACCCGGAAGGCAGCCCTGCTAAAAGCTGCTGGCGGAGTGATTCGATGTCGATGCCTTCCGGCAGCGGCCTGATCCCGGCCATAATGGCCGTCGCCGGAGACTGGTCCAGCGGCATTGTCAGCGACGTCGGCTGCGCGCCCATTGTCGCGGAGCTGTCTGTCGGTACGATTTCAGGCTCGTCGGCCTGAGCGGTGAACAGTGGAGCAAACATCACTGACAGGCATAAGCTTAGCGCTGACAGCTGACGACCACGTATTTTCTTTAGCAACATCCCTTGCCCCCTGTTTTCTTACGACATGCCCATCACGCTGGGGCTTTCCTTCAGTATAGAAAGGCATACACGCTGTTGCCTTGCCTTATGTAAAGAAGTTTAAAGATAACGCAGCCCTGAGCACAAGTTAAGTGAATAAAAAAAGCGGCGCTAATGCGCCGCTCTTTGTAACAAAACGCGCTATGACGCGTCAGCCGTCCCCGGCAACGACTCCGGCGGCTGCGGAGCAAAGCCGCGCAGGCCCACAACGTGTACGTGTTCGCTGTTCTGGAACACTTTACGCACCAGCTTATAGGTCGTGCCTTTTTCAGGGCTGATGTTCTCCGGTGCCGCGATGATAAGCTGCATATCGAGGCGATCGCAAAGCTCAAACAGCGTAGCGATGGAGCGGGCATCGAGACGCGCGGCTTCATCAAGGAACAGCAGACGGCATGGAGAGATGTCTTTGCCGCGCAGGCGGCGCGCTTCATCTTCCCAGCTCTGAACCACCATCACCAGTATCGACATACCGGTACCGATAGCTTCACCGGTAGAAAGCGCGCCGGACTCTGCACGCAGCCAGCCGTCGGAGCCACGGTTAACCTCAACTTCCATTTCCAGGTAGTTACGGTAGTCCAGCAGCTCCTCACCGATCGTTTGCGGCGTACGTTGGCCCATATCGATCTGCGGATTCAGGCGCTGATACAGTTTCGCCAGCGCTTCGGAGAAGGTCAGACGGTTACTGTTGAACAGATCCTGATGCTGTTCGTGCTGCTCAGACAATACATCCAGCAGGGTGGAATGCGCCTCACGCACGTTCACGTTCAGACGTACGCTGTTCACCTGGCCAAACGACACGCTCTGCAGGCCCTGGTTCAGCTGACGGATACGGTTCTGTTCACGCTGAATGGTTTTGCGAATGATGTTCGCCACGCTGCGTGAGCTGATCGCCAGCTTCTGCTCGCGCGAGGTCAGCTCTTCCGTCAGGCGACCCAGCTCAATTTCCATCTGTTCGATGGCTTCAACCGGATCGTCGGTACGGATGATGTCCTGACGAATACGTTCGCGCAGGTGCTGGTAAACGGCCACAAAGAACTGGATCTTACGTTCCGGACGCTTTGGATCTTCGGACATACGCAGCACGTCGCGCAGGTGTTCGTTATCCGCTACCGCCAGACGCAGGGCGCCCAACGCTTTATCCGACATGGAACGCAGTTCGTCCCCGGAAAGATAGGCCAGCTCGCGACGGTGCAGACGACGTTCAACATTGTTGTCTTTCACCATACGCATCACCGCGCACCAGCCCGCCTTGGCGGTCACGACCTGCTCGCGCATTTCGTGATAGTCGCGCTCCAGCTTGCGCAGGCGACGGGTCAGGTTATCCATTTCCGCTTCACAGAAGGTCAGCGCTTTTTCCAGCTGATTACGCCGCGCACGGTTGTTACTGAGCTGGCTATGCAGTTCGTCACGACGAATACGCGCCCGTTCTTCGGCGCCGCTGTCAGCGCGAACGCCGATGTCCTGCAGCTCTTTTTGCAGATCGTTTAACAGCTCTTTCTTGGTGTCGAAGGAGCTTTTCAGCGAGGCCATGACCTGGCTGTACTGGCTCAGCTGTGCGGCGTGCGTTCGCATTGCTTCGCGAGCACGGGTACGTTCAGCTTCCGCCTGCTCAAGACGCTGGCGCAGCTTCTCATTCAGGTCGCTGTTACCGCTCAGCATTTCGGCTGAATCAGAGTAGCCAAAGTGGGCACGACGCTGTACCACTTCCGTCAGGGCAAACGCCTGCTGACGCGCGTCACGCTGCACCTGCTGCGACCAGGCATAATCTTCTTTTAACTGCTCGAACTGCTCCGGGTCGCTCTGAAGCACGGAGACAACCGGCTCCAGCTTCGCCAGCTGATTGCCGTGCTGCTGCACGAAACGCGCCGCTTCCTGAGCTTCATCCAGACGTTCCTGAATTTCATCCACGCGGTCAGCCAGCGTCTCATCTGCCAGCAGGTTCAGGCGCGGCAGAATGCGGTTAAGGGCAGCAACGCCCTCTTTCGCCTGCTCGAACTGGACGCGGCTCTGCTGGTTATCATTTTCATGATTGGCAATGGCGCGTTCCAGCTCACCGCGGCGGGTGGTGAGCTTGCGAATTTCCGCTTCCGGGTCAGCGTCAAAGGCGACGGCAAGATGGCTGCCGATAAAGCGGCTGAACGCCTGGTGCAGGCGCTGGGTTTTCTGTACGTCAAATGACAGCGTCGCGAAACGTTCGGACAGCGTTTCACGCTCGGCGTGCAGGCTTTCGATACGGTTTTCACGCGCGGCGCGGCCAAACAGCGGCAGTTCAGGGAAGCGAGAATAACGCCACTGACGATCGGCGATTTTCACCACCACCGCTTTTTCCAGCTCGTCGACGCTGAAGACGCTGTCGTCGAATGACTGCGGATCGCCTTCGATCAGATAGAGATCTTCAGGACAGTCTTCCAGCCCGGCAAGCTGCTCGGAAATCAGCGACAGATCCGGAACCACAATCGCGTTACGCGACGGTCCATACAGCGCAGAGAAGTACGGAGCATCATCCAGGCCAACATCGTCATAAATTTCGGACAGCAGTACGCCGCCGAAACGCTCCGCCAGGGTGTTCAGGCGGGCATCGTCTGCACCGCCCGGCTGGCTCAGGCGTTCAATTTCTTCGTCGACGTCACGTTTACGTGCGCCCACTTCGTCGCGCTCAACAATCACTTCGCGCTCGCGCTCAAGCAGCTGCTGCAGGTATTCCGTCACTTCCTGGCTGGACTCGAACTCTTCGCCACACTGCTCGCTGAGCTGGCTCAGGCTGCTTTGGGCTGCCAGCCAGACCGGCGCACGCTGCAATAACTTCTGCGAGCGGGACTGAAGCTGCTCCATCTCCTGACGCAGCGTCATACGCTGCTCGCTGGCGTTGGATACGGAATCAGACAGCGCGGCAATACGCGCTTCAAGCTCCTGATGCAGCGCCTCAAGCTCGTCGAAATCGTAATTTTTACCCTGACGCTTGCAGAATTCCGCCAGCAGACGCTCGGCTTCCTGCTGCTCGCGCAGGCGCTGCTCCAGCTCGTTGAGACGCATACGCAGCGGCTGAACCTGCTCGGCCAGATGACGCTGGTTCACACCGTCGCGCAGCAGCTCACGGGCAACGTTCCACGCTTCATTTCGCGCCAGCGGGCCATTGATCGCCACCACCAGCTGGTATGCCTGCTCAAACTGGCTGTGCGCCGTTTGCGCGACGCTCATTTTCTGTTCGAGCGACAGGAGTTTTTCGGTGGCTTCCTGCTCTTTGGCCTGGAAGGTATCCAGCCATTCGTCTGCGCTGTCCGGCGTTAAATCAGGAAGATGGCACAGCTCTTTGGCGCGCTGTAGCGCCTGCAGTGCCTGGGTATATTGAATCGCACGGGTCTGCTGCACGTCCAGCGCCTGCTGGTAGTCGGCAAGCTGGCTTTTCAGCTCATCCACTTCAAGCTCGGCGGCTTCGGCCCGGGCTTCGTTCTCTTCCTGCATGTCGGCGGCTTCAGCCACCACTTCATTTTGCTCTTCGAGACGAATTTGCAGCTCATCGAGGTCCGCTTCGTAGCGTTCGATTTTTTCCTGCTGACGCAGTGCGGTTTGCACAAGATTCAGGTGATCGCTCGCCGCCTGGTAATCGGCTTCCAGATCGCCCTCAGCGCCGTTGTGTTCGCCCAGCTCGCGGGCCATTTCAACGTGTTTATACTGCTCGGCCACCAGCTGCTTACGCGAGGTAAACAGCTCGCGACGATACTCTAACGCCTGATCGAGGTGGATGCGGCGCTCGTTGGCGTGGCGCATATAGTCCGCGGCCACGTAGTTGGTTGCTTCGCTGATCAGGTGTTTAAACAGGTCACGGTCAGACTGGGTAACGCGAATGGCTTCCAGCGTCATGCGGTTTTCACGCAGTGCCGCTTCCATATCCTGGAAGGCCTTACGCACGCCGCTATTTTCTGGCAACAGGTAGTCACGCAGCGAGCGGGTAATGGCGCTGGAGATACCGCCGTACAGGGACGCTTCAATCAGACGGTAGTATTTACTGCGGTCAGAGGCGCTACGCAGGCGACGTGCCACCACGCCCAGATCGAACATCAGGGAGTGGTAATCGGTAATCGAGTTAAACTGCTTGAACTGCACGCCTTCGATGGCTTCGAGCTTGTCTTTCAGCTCCTGAAGAGAGAGCACGCGCGCCTGACGGTCGTTCAGCGTTTCTGTCAGCAGGGATGTTGGCTGCACGGACGTTGGTAGCCCCTGGATTGCGAAGGGTTTGATATCCACTTTACGATCGCGACCGGCAACCTGCTGCAGACGCACACCCACTACCACACGCTGGTGACGTGAGTTGATCACGTCCAGCACCGAATAACAGACGCCGGCTTTGAGTTTACCGTGCAGGCCTTTATCGCGTGAGCCGCTTGTCGCGCCCGCCTCGGTAGTGTTTCGGAAGTGCAGCAGCGTCAGATCGGGGATTAACGCCGTGACAAATGCCGCCATGGTGGTGGATTTACCCGCACCGTTACCACCGGAGAGCGTCGTAACCAGCTCATCCAGATCGAAGGTTCGGGCAAAGAAACCGTTCCAGTTAATCAGCGTTAGTGAGCGAAATTTACCGCGTTCAATCATTACTCTTCCTCCCCGCTATCCGGCTGATTCTCGTCATGCTCATCATTGAGCAGCAAATGGTTTTCCACCGGCATCGCTTCACCGTCACGGATCATACGCAGCTGCGCTTCACGGGCGTCATCGCCCGCGCGCACGTCTGCGCCGAAGCGGAAAACGGATTCCGTAATACGGAATTTGCTGCTGTCGTGGCCCATAAACCAGACCATACCCAGGCGACGCAGGCGCGTCAGGGAAGAGCGAACTTTTTCCTGTAACTTCTGACGGTCCAGGTCGGAACCCGTCGAACGGTTATTTACCAGCTTCAGCAGTTTGCTTTCATCTGCCAGCGACAGCAGCTCATCGTAGAGCTCCTGCTGAGTGAAAATACCTTCGTTCGCCAGACGTTCCGGGCTGAGGTAGAGGTAGCAGAGAATTTTACCCACCATCATATCCAGCTCCGAGAGTACGGAACGCGGGATGAGCGTGGTGGAACGCGGACGCAGGTAGAAAAACCCTTCCGGGGCACGAATAAGCTCAACGTTATAGCGCGCGTAGAACTCTTCCAGGTACTCCTGGAAGTCCATCAAAAAGGCGTGATTATCCAGCTCGTCAAGGCCAATGTGACGACCGGCACGCAGCTGGCTGTCCAGCGCCGGAAATAACGGATTTGCCAGCGCCTGTGCCAGCTTAAGTGGCATCACTTGTTCAATATTTGTCAATGACATGCGCCTGTACCTTGGCTCCGTAATCGTTAATCGGCTGCCACTTCGGCGGCAACCCGGTGAAATCGCCTTGTGCGACACCCAGGCGTACCGCCTGGTCGACAACAATGCGGGCGATGTCGAAATGGCGCGCACGCGGATATTGCGCCAGATAGTCGCGCACCACGAGGCCAAGATCCAGCGGCACTTGTCTGGTTTTGTAGACAGCGAGCTGTTCTTCGATCATCGCCGCAAGTTGCTCGCGAATTTCGTTAAATTCTTCATATTCCAGATCCGGCGGCAGTTCACCGGTCACCTCTTCGTCGCGCAGCGCCATCTCTTCATCGCGCATATCCAGCAGACGATCGGCACTGGCATACGTCAGCGCCCACGGGGCATCGAAATAGGTTTGTACTGACTGACGCAAACGCTGGGCAAACACGCGGTTTTTATCCATATCGATCGCGGTACGGATAAATTTATGCACGTGGCGGTCGTAGCCTATCCACAGGTCGATCGACTGCTGGCCCCAGCTGATAATGCGATCGAGCTTGCTCTGCAGGTCAAATACCAGGCGGTCAACAAAGTGCAGGTCGTCATGCGCCAGCGTTGCGTCCTGGATGCGCAGCAGGTTAGCCTGCAGCTTATCCCCCGCCGCCTCCAGCGTATCCTGCAGTTCACGCAGGGTGCCGGACGTTTCTGACAGTAACAGCTCACAGCTGGAGATGGCCGCGCGCCAGTCTTTATTCAGCAGCTGGGCGATATCGTCTTTTACCTGCTGCTGCTGTTCGTCCATCAGGCGCTGAGTCAGATCGATGCTGTCGAAGATCTCCGCCACCGAGTACTTCAGCGGCGCGTAGACGTTGCGGTGCCAGTGGAATTCGTCACCGTTTTCATCTGCCGCGTCGGCGGCGCGCTTAAGCTCACCCGCCACGATCGAGAGCTGCATCGACAGGCGCAGGGTCGAAAACTCGCGCTGACGAATGTAGTAGTCAGTAATGCCGATGCCCAGCGGCGTCAGGCGATAGATGGCGTTTCCTTCCGCCTGCTCGCTGGTAAAGCGGTTCAGCAGACGTTGACGCACCATATCGTTGATTGCGTTGTTGGCACGCACGCTAATGGTTTCGCTGGTTTGCTCAAACGCATCACTGACGTGGCGGAACGCATCCACCAGTTCACCCTCGCTCATTTCACCATCCAGCCTTTCGCCGTTCAGCGTGGCAACCGCCAGCAGGAAGGAGAGTCTGTCTACCGGCAGCGAGATGGAGAAATCGTTTTTCCTGGCCCAGGCAACCAGTTCGGGGACTGTCTGGGAAAATTCACTCATAGATTATCCTTGCATCTGCGGCTTGCGCGCGGTGACGTGAATATAGCGGCCAAGGCTCAGATAGGGCTCCTGGCGACAATACCGCGTTTCTATTTCTGTTAAGGCGTCTAAACAGTCATGCTGTTTTTGTTTATCACGCAGATAATCATGAAACACCCTCACGCCGGTTTTACCGGTGATTTCCCAGCCAATCTCCTCCAGCCAGCCGTAAACCTGCTGGGGCTCACGTGGGAAATCAGGCGACAGCGTGCGCCGTTTCTTCTTATACATTCCCTGCTGCACATAGCCAAAATTGCCCACCAGCACGTTACGCATCAGCAGACCGTTCGCATTGTAGAACATCAGCGATAGCGCACCGCCCGGCCGCAGCATAGACCACAGCGTTTTTAACATGGCCTGTGGTTCGGCTACCCATTCGAGCACAGCATGGAACAATATCAGATCAACCTGAGATTCCAAATGCTGCGGAATGTCCTGAGCGGCGCAATGTATAAAATGCATGTTGTCGCTCACACCTTTCTCTTCTGCCGCACGCTGCGCGCGCGCAACCATTTCCGCTGACAGATCGCATAAGGTCACGTGATGACCGCGCTGCGCCATGAGGATAGCGGTCTGCCCTTCTCCGCCCCCGGCATCAAGCACACGCAACGTCTGGCCCGCGTAGTCGGCAAGAAGCCTGTCCAGATCCTGCCAGAGGATCCTCTGACGGAGCTGGCCTTTCGTGGTGCCATAAATGTTGCGCGAAAACTTTTCCGCGATGTCATCAAAATTGCGATCCCGCATTGGGAGAGTTCCACTCGCTAACAGCAAAACCGCTATTTTGTCACACCCGAGCGGAGAATGAACCTGTCTGGTGTAATATCACTGGCAATCCCCTGCTGTATGGTTAAAAAAGGAACCAAAAAGGATGCTTTTTACCCTGAAGAAATACATTGGCGGCATGATGCTTCCCCTTCCCCTGCTGCTGTTGCTGATTGCGCTGGGCCTGGCGCTGGTATGGTTTAGCCGTTTTCAGAAAAGTGGCAAAACGCTCATCACGCTGGGTTGGCTTACGCTGCTGTTGCTGAGCCTGCAGCCGGTCGCTGATGGCCTGTTACGTCCGATTGAAAATACCTACCCGACGTGGCAGGGAAATCAAAAAGTTGCGTACGTAGTGGTGCTGGGCGGTGGCTATACGTGGGATCCGAACTGGGCGCCCAGCTCAAACCTGATCAACAACAGTTTGCCGCGTCTGAACGAAGGCGTGCGCCTGTGGCTCGCCAACCCGGGTTCGAAAATGATTTTCACCGGCGCCGCGGCAAGAACAAACCCGGTCAGCACGGCTGAAGCGGGCGCGAGAGTGGCTGAATCGCTCGGGGTTCCGCGTTCCGCCATCATCACGCTGGACAGCCCAAAAGACACCGAAGAAGAAGCGGCGGCAGTTAAGCAGGCTATTGGGGATGTCCCGTTTTTACTGGTGACCTCCGCCTCCCATCTGCCGAGGGCGATGATCTTCTTCGAGAAGCAAGGGCTGCATCCGCTGCCCGCCCCTGCTAACCAGATGGCGATCGATGCCCCGCTCAACCCGTGGGAACGGGCAATTCCGTCCCCGATGTGGCTGATGCATAGCGATCGCGTGGGTTACGAGACGCTCGGGCGCATCTGGCAGTGGGTCAAAGGGTCGTCAGGCGAGCCAGGGAACGAGTGATTTAGCCGCGAGATCGAAATTGGCGCGGCTGAAGCGTCCTGTATTCACCAGCTGCGCCACTTCATCCCAGAGCAAATAGAGCCAGCGCCGCCAGAGGAAGGCTTCGGCCACGGGCGCGCGCTGGAGGTAGTGCCACAATAGACCTTCCGCCGACCCGCTGTCGCTAAGCCTGAACAATTCATACTCACGCGGCGCCCAGAGCATGATGCCTGGCCCGACCATCGCCAGCAGCTGGTCGCTTCGGGAGTCCTTCAACATGCTGCGTAACGTGAAATTGCCGTGAATCAACACGCAGTTGTCGTTAAATCCCTCGAAAAGCGCAGGCAGGCATTCGCGGGTACGGAACAGAATGCGTTTATCCTGCATCGTTAACCCGGTGTTGGTGAACTGGTTGAGGGTTCCCCACAGGACCTCAACCCGCTGGCGATACCAGAGCGGCCACAGGTTTTCCTGGGTACTGTCGACCGCACCCACCAGGCCGCGGCTATCCTGCCGATGCCAGGCCAGGAGCGCCTCCACAATCTGGTCTTTCAGCTGTTCCCAGCGCTCCGGCGATCGCGTCGGGGCTTCTACAGAGACGCCGCGCAGTCGTTCAATCAGCAGAACATCCGGCCCGGGATGTTCTTCATGCGTCATCACGCCATAAACCGTTGGCATGCGGACTGTCCCTTCCCGTGCCAGCATGGACATCTTCCAGGCAAGCTGCCTGGCAACGCCCGGCGAGGTAAAGCTCCTGGCCATCAGCGGCATAGGGTTTCCCTGACTGTCGTACAACGACCAGAGCGCGGAATCTGCCTTTTCATTTACACACTCAACCCGGCTTAATTTCTCTCCAAGCAGATGGCTAAGTTCGGCGCGCAGCTGTTCCATATGGATTACCCCTATTAAGGCTACTGCTTTTATAATGAGCGCGTGGACAGCAGATGTCACCCGATTGAGATCAATTATCGAGTAGAAAAGAGAAAAGCGTCAGACGGGAGAACATCCCCCCGAGCGGGGGGATGACGGGAAAATTAGCGCATCTCGGCGCGGACGCGCTCAAGATCTTCTGGCGTATCGACGCCCGTTCCAGGCACTTCCTCAGCGACCGCAACGTGGATCTTTTCACCGTACCAGAGCACGCGAAGCTGCTCGAGCATCTCGATGTGTTCCAGCGGGCTGGGCGCCCAGGTCACGTAGCGGCGAATAAAGCCCGCACGGTAGCCGTAGATCCCCAGATGACGCAGGAAGGTATCGCCAATCGCCTCTTTTGACGCGGCAAAGCGATCGCGGTCCCATGGGATCGTGGCTCGGGAGAAATAAAGCGCATAGCCCTCTGCGTCCAGCACTACTTTCACCGCATTCGGGTTGAAAGCCTCTTCAGCATGGTGAATGGGCACAGCCAGCGTGGCCATACCGACCGTGCGCTGAGCCAGGTTGTCGGCTACCTGACGGATAATGACTGCCGGGATCATGGGCTCGTCACCCTGCACGTTAACAATGACCGTGTCGTCACTGAAGCCGCATTTTTCAACCACTTCAGCCAGACGTTCAGTACCCGACTGATGATCGGCACGCGTCATACAGACTTCACCGCCCGCCGCCTCAACCGCGCGAGCAACATCCGGATGATCGGTGGCAACGATCACGCGTTCAGCCCCGGATTCACGCGCGCGCTCCAGAACGTGCACGATCATCGGCTTGCCGTTGATATCCACCAGCGGTTTACCCGGCAGGCGCGTTGAGGCATAGCGAGCCGGAATAATGACAACAAAACTCATAATTTGCTCTCTTCCGCCACCAGGGATCGGGCTTCATTTTCCAGCAGAACCGGAATGCCGTCACGCAGGGGGAAAGCCAGGCTGTCCGGCTTACAAATCAGCTCTTGTTTATCCTGGCTGTAGTAGAGTTTTCCGTTGCACACCGGGCAGGCAATAATTTCAAGTAAACGGTGATCCATAGTTCCTCCGTATGGGTAATCGCTCAAGCTTATCACATTCCTTTTTCAGGATGTGCCTATTTCCCAGCCGCTTCGACAGGCGCTGAATAACCCTTCCGCAATATGCACAAGCGCCACCTCACGCGCGCCTTGCCAGGCCGCAAAGTCGCTGATGGCGGCCGTTAACCCTTTCTCCAGCGTCGCTGTCACTTTCACCCCGTCCTCAAGATAAAGCGCAATGATTTCAAGGATCCAGGTTTTGCGGTGCATTTTTGCATCCATGCGCCCAACCAGCTGCCCTTTGTGAAGCAAAGGCAAAACAAAGTAGCCATACTGACGCTTCGGGGCGGGGGTATAACACTCCAGCCGATAGCTGAAATCAAAGAGCTGCTCGGCCCGCTTTCTGTCCCAAACTACCGGGTCAAACGGTGAGAGCACCGCGCTGTGGGTGGCCTGCAGCTTCCCCTCTTCGGCCTGGGGCAACAGGGGCAGTAATGTATTGTGTAACCACATTTCACCCAGTTTCTCGACGCATACGGGCGTGACGATCCGTTCGTGTTGCCATCTTTCCAGCACTGGCTTCAGCATGGGCTGACGCAGACGATAGTAGTCCGCCAGCCACTGCGGACGAAAAATCCCCAAACTGCGTGCGCTGTTCTCCAACATTACCGTTTCGGCCGCCTCCTGGGTGAGCAGGTCACGCTGGTCATCCCAGTGCGGCATCACGCGGTGCGTCAGATCGTAGACGCGCTGAAAGTTACGGCGCTCCACCACCATTACTTTGCCGGAGGTAAACAGCCCCTCAAGATGACGCTTGTGCGGTTTCCACTCCCACCAGCCGCTCGCCCCCTTTCGCGGATGTTCAAAGTCAGCCGAACGCACCGGGCCGTTTTCATGAATATGCGCGATAAGCCGCTCAATTTCAGCGGCGTGTTCGTTCATCCATTCCTGACGATATTTCCAGCCCATTTTGTCCGGAGAGAGCATACGGTGACGAACCAGCGCGAAATCACTGCGCGGCAGAAAACAGGCTTCATGTGCCCAGTACTCCATCAGCTCGCCCTGGCTGAGTGCATTATCGAGCCACTGCGGCTGATAATTCCCGAGCCGGCTAAACAGCACCAGGTAAGGGCTACGCGCCACAATGTTGATCGTATCGATTTGCAGCAACGACATGCGTTGCACGGTAGAGAGGATATCGGCAGGTTGAGCGCGACGACGGGGCTTTTTCAATAACCCCTGTGCCGCAAGATGCAGATTGCGTGCGGCTGAAAGCGAGAGTTGCGGTAAAGACATGCGTTTTCCTGTGAGTCAAATCGCCGCCGGAACCGCGTATGCTGTTAATGCGCCAGCGCGATCAGTTCCTTGAGCAAATATTCCGGCTGCTCACCGCTGAGTTCAGCGTCAACCGGCAGGTACCACCAGTTTTCTTTCGCAAAGGCGCGGCATTTTACCGCATCTTTTTCCGTCATGATTAAGGTCTGCCCCGGCTCGGCCAGCGCATCAACCTGCTCCGCAGTTAACGCCTGGTGATCGGCAAGCGGGACACGTTTTTCAAGACGCGCACCGCACTGCTCAAGCGTCGCGAAAAAGCGCGGCGGATGGCCAATACCCGCCATCGCCACCAGCGCAGGCAGTTCAGCTACGGCCATACGCTCTCCGGTTAATAAATTAACCGCCTTGCCCGGATGGAGTTGCATAGGGATTTCTCCCTGCAGTGCGACGCCACCGTTAACAATGACGGCGTCAACGCTCCTCAGGCGAGAGGCCCGCTCGCGCATTGGCCCGGCGGGCAACCACCAGCCGTTGCCAAAACGACGCACGCCGTCAATGACCACAATCTCTTTGTCACGCGCCAGGGCGTAATGTTGCAGACCATCGTCGGTGATGATGATTTGCACCTCATTCTCAGCAAGAAGTGCCTTCACGGCATCACTGCGCACGGGAGAGACAGCAACCGGCGCGCCGGTTCGCTGATAAATTAATACCGGCTCATCGCCGGCTTCGGCCGTTGTCGTTTCAGGCGTCAGCAGGAGAGGATACTGCGCCGCTTTGCCACCGTAACCGCGCGATACGACACCGGGCCGAATACCGCGCTTCTGTAATTGTTCCACCAGCCAGATCACCACCGGCGTTTTGCCGTTACCGCCCGCGGTCAGGTTCCCTACTACCACAACAGGAACCGGCGCACGCCAGGCGCGCTTCACGCCCAGACGGTAAAGTAAGCGAATCACGCCGCTCGCCAGGCCATAAAGCCAGGAGAGCGGCAAAAGCAGACGCCACAGAGGGGATTCACCCGACCAGATGCGTGCAATCATTGTTGGCCGAACTGCATCTTGTGAAGCTGTGCGTACACGCCACGATGTGCCAGCAGGTCAGCGTGGCTGCCGCGCTCAACGATGATGCCGTCTTCAACCACGACGATTTCGTCAGCCTGTTCGATAGTCGACAGACGGTGTGCAATCACCAGCGACGTACGGTTCTTTTGCAGCTCATCCAGCGCGGACTGGATCGCACGTTCAGATTCGGTATCCAGCGCGGACGTTGCTTCATCAAGGATCAGGATTGGGCTATCGCGCAGCAGCGCTCGGGCAATGGCGATGCGCTGACGCTGGCCGCCAGAGAGCAGGACTCCGTTTTCACCAATGACCGTGTCCAGGCCATTATCCATCTTATTGATAAAGTCCATGGCGTAGGCCATACGTGCCGCATTCTCAATCTGCTCGCGGCTGTACTCTTCGGTACGCGCATACGCAATGTTGTTCGCTACCGTATCGTTAAACAGGTGCACGTTTTGCGATACCAGTGCAACCTGGTTACGCAGCGACTGAAGGGTATAGTCCCGCAGGTCGTGGCCGTCTAACAGGATTTCGCCTTCATCGATGTCGTAGAAGCGCGTAATCAGGCTGGCGATAGTTGATTTACCTGAACCGGAACGGCCGACCAGCGCAACCGTTTTACCTGCCGGGATATCCAGGCTGATATTACGCAGCGCTGGCGCTTCACGACCAGGATAGGTAAAGGTCACGTTGCGGAATTCAAGGTCTCCCCTGGCACGCTCAATCACGCGCTTGCCTTCATCTTTTTCCTGTTCGGAATCCAGGATGCTGAACAAGGTCTGACAGGCTGCCATCCCGCGCTGGAACTGCGCGTTAACGTTTGTCAGGGATTTAAGCGGGCGCATCAGCGCAATCATGGATGAGAAGACCACGGTGATCGTACCCGCCGTCAGGGTTTCCATGACGCTTGGGAAGCTCGCGGCATAAAGAACGAATGCCAGTGCCAGAGAGGCAATCAGCTGGATGATCGGATCGGAGATGGACGAGGCCGAAACCATTTTCATCCCCTGCAGGCGCATCTTGTTGCTGACCTTGTCAAAGCGTTTGGTTTCAACGCCCTGACCACCAAAAATCAGCACTTCTTTATGGCCTTTCAGCATCTGCTCGGCGCTGGTTGTCACCTGCCCCATCGTATTCTGCATATTCTTACTGATATTACGGAAACGCTTGGACACCACACGAATAGCGATGGAAACAATCGGTGCCAGAACGATCAGGATGATCGACAGCTGCCAGCTGTAATAGAACATCATGATAAACAGGCCAATGATCGATGCACCTTCTCGCACAACGGTAATCAGCGCGCTGGAAGACGATGAGGCCACCTGCTCAGAATCATACGTAATGCGTGACAGCAGCGTACCGGTAGACTGCTTGTCGAAAAACGCGACTGGCATGCCCATCATATGGCCGAACAGACGACGGCGCATGGTCATAACCACTTTCCCGGATACCCAGGAGATGCAGTAGCTGGAAATATAGCTGGTGATACCGCGTAAGATCATCAGTCCGATAACCACCAGAGGCATCCATAGCAACACTGAGCGATCCGTTTTACCAAAACCGTCGTCCAGTAACGGTTTGAGGAGCGATAACATAAAAGTATCGCTGGCTGCGTTGAGGATTAACGCTACGCCCGCCACGATCAAGCCTGTTTTGAAAGGTGCAATCATCGGCCAGAGTCGGCGGAACGTTTGCCACGTGGAGAGATCTTTGTCGTTATGCATTCATAAAACCAGCATTTGTTGAAATAGCCGCATATTCTACCCGTTATCTACGGGCGCGCCAAACCACTGATGATACCAGCGTGGTAAATAGTGATCGCGTAAGCGGCGAATTTGCCTGTTATGTTGCGAAAACGTCACCGAAATTTGTCCAGAATGAGGCGTATCAAGCCAGGTATACCCCTCCCTCTGGTATCGTCGGACGACTTTCGCAGACGGAAACCGCCACGCGTTATAGCGGGCCGCCGAGGCCAGCGCTATTTCCCCTTCTGCACGCTGCACCAGCGGCAGAGACGAAGAGGTGTTGCTGCCGTGGTGCGGCACCTGAATCAGTGTAGACCGAAGATAGCGCCAGCGATGGCTAAGCATTGCCTGTTCCGCCTGAGCTTCGATATCGCCCGTCAGCAAAACGCTCTGCTCGCCATCATCGATTTTAACCACGCACGAGCGGTTATTGCCTTTGGCGATGTCTTCTTCACGCGGCCAGTGCACGGCAAAGGTTAACCCCTGCCATTGCCATTTTTGTCCGCGAAAACAGGGGAGATGTCCGGCCCAGCGCAGCGGGCTTCTTACCCACATTTCTGGCCACGCTTTTTGCAGCGATGGCAGGCCGCCCGCGTGATCGAGGTGTTCGTGGCTCACTATCACCCCTTCCGGCCTCAGATGATGCCAGCGCAGCCAGGGAACGATCAGCTGTTGCGCGCTATCCCCACCCGGCCAGGCAAGCCCGGTGTCGTATAAAACCGCTTTTCCCTGACGCTCAATCACCATTGCCAGCCCCTGCCCGACGTCCAGCATATGCAGCGTCCAGCCGTCCGTTTTCACCGTCCTCCATAGAGGAAATGTCAGCATGATACTCAGGGTCAGGCAAACGGCAGGCAGGACCTTCCACGCCCGGAAACGCCAGCCAATAATGGCAAGCCACGGCAGCAGCGTCATATATTGCCACCGCTCGTCCACATTCTGCCAACCGTCCGGCAGGCGTGCCAGCAGCAAGAACAGCCCTGCCAGAGACTTATCTGCCGCAAACCAGAGGGCGTGCTCCAGCGTGTGCAGAGGGAAAAGGTGTAAAAACATACCGAGCAGTATCAACGGAACGGAAATAAACGTCACCAGAGGCACGGCGAACAGATTTGCCACCAGTGAGGAGAGCGTAAAGCCATGGAAAATCAGAACCTGTAACGGTAGCAACAGAAGCAGCATTCCCACCTGCAAATAGAAAAGATTAGCCAGTGGGCGCCACTTGCGCACCCAGTGCCAGTGCGGGAGAGGTAGCCATTGGTACCAGAAGATTAATGCAGCAACCGCAAACGCCGACAAGGCGAGGCTTTGCGACAGCGCGGCCATGGGGTCGAGAACCAGGATTGCAGCCACGCAGGTCGTCCACATTTGCCAGGGTGACCATTGACGGCCGCTTATCCGCAACGCGGCCACCACCGCCAGCGAGATGATAGTGCGCAATGCCGGCGGCTGTAGCCCCGTTAGCCACGCGTAAAATGCTGCAGACAGAAGGCCTGCCAGCAAGGGGGTTTGCCAGCGGATCCAGCGGCACGGCAAGAAAAACTGGAACCCTCTCATCAGTAACCAAACCACGGAGGCCGCCAGCGCGATGTGCAAACCTGAAATCGCCATCAGGTGTAACGTGCCGGTTTCTCGCATCAGGTCTTTTATTTCCCGCGAAACATTCAGGCGCTCCCCCATTCCCAGCCCGAGCATCACGGGTGCCCACTGAAATGAAGAGAGCGAAGCCTGCAGTGACGACAGGTACTGCGAGCGAAGGCTGCAGCGGCCATCGATGACCTCAGCCTGCGTAAATCGCCCGGTCAGCGTTTGATGCCGGGCAAACGCATTTTGCTGGGTATCATACCCACCGTCGTTTAACTCACCGTGTACGGCCCTGAGGCGCAGCGTCATGGCCCAGCGCTGGCCCGCGCAGACCTTTTGCGGCAGGTAGTTGCCGTACAGCGTTATGCCCGTTGCGGCATGCCATCGCTTTCCGTTAAGCCTGACAATGTTTACCTGGTGCACCGTTGCCCCGTCGGTAGCGCCGATCGTGACTTCAGCCTGCTGCGGCCCGGTCGTCAGGTGATTCATCGGCCACACGCTCTCCTGCGCCGCCAGTATGCCCCAGCAAAAAAAGAGCAAAGCAATGCCGGTAAACATTCCCCATTTTTTCTGCTGCAGGGCGAATGCTGTCCCGACGATAATCATCGTCCAGACGCTCTGCATCCCCGGCAGCACGGGTAACCAGTAAAGCGGAATAATGGCCAGAATGGCGCAAACGCTGATGACGGGTATTCCCATTTTTACCTCCCTGTTCAGGGCAGTATGCAGGGAGCGCTTTCCAGCGTCAGGCAAGAAAAACGTGTGTTACGGCGGGCGCTGCAAGGTTTTTATGGGTTTGCAGTAAAAGCAAAGAGGAAGTGCGGCACGCGTTCAGAAGTGCGGGCGAGGCATACAAAAAAAGCACCCAAAGGTGCTTTCTTTTAAACCCAGTTTAACCCTGATGGCTAAACTCAGTTACCGTAAATATTGGCGCGATCGCGCAGTTCTTTACCCGGCTTAAAGTGTGGAACGTACTTACCTTCCAGCTCGACTTTGTCGCCAGTCTTCGGGTTACGCCCGGTACGTGGAGCACGATAGTGCAAAGAAAAACTACCGAAACCGCGGATTTCAATGCGCTCGCCCTGGGCAAGAGTGGTGGCCATATGCTCCAGCATCTCTTTAACAGCATCTTCCACAGCCTTAGCCGGGACATGCGGTTGCTGACTGGCAAGTCTTTCAATCAATTCTGACTTGGTCATGATTCCTCCGGTTCCTTTCAAACCAATTAGCTGAACAGCTCATTAAACAAGGGCGGCCGTAGCCGCCCTTTGTTATTGATTACAGGACGAATCCTGCAATCTGTCAAGTCTGCTCCTCATCCTTCTCGCTGTAAATGCGTTACAGCTCAAATGATGGTGAGAACTTGATATTACTCGCCTTTAGCTGCTTTGAAAGCTTCAGCCATTGCGTTGTTAGAGAAGTTTGCATCTTCCTGTTTGTTAACAGTTGCGATTGCATCTTTCTCATCAGCTTCGTCTTTAGCACGAACAGACAGGCTGATTGCACGGTTCTTACGGTCAACACCGGTGAACTTAGCTTCAACGTCGTCGCCAACGCTCAGAACCAGAGTTGCATCTTCAACGCGGTCACGTGAAGCTTCGGAAGCGCGCAGGTAACCTTCAACGCCGTCAGCCAGTTCTACGGTTGCGCCTTTAGCGTCAACTGCAGTCACTTTACCGTTTACGATTGCGCCTTTCTTGTTCAGTGCAACCCAGTTGTTGAACGGATCTTCTGCGAGCTGTTTAACGCCCAGGGAGATACGCTCACGCTCTGCGTCAACCTGCAGAACAACTGCAGCGATTTCGTCGCCTTTTTTGTATTCACGTACTGCTTCTTCGCCTGCAACGTTCCAGGAGATGTCAGACAGGTGAACCAGGCCATCGATGCCGCCGTCCAGGCCGATGAAGATACCGAAGTCAGTGATAGACTTGATTTTACCTTCAACACGGTCGCCCTTGTTGTGGGTTTCCGCGAACTGCTGCCATGGGTTGTTTTTGCACTGCTTCAGGCCCAGGGAGATACGACGACGTTCTTCGTCGATATCCAGAACCATCACTTCCACTACATCACCAACGTTAACAACTTTGGATGGGTGGATGTTTTTGTTGGTCCAGTCCATTTCGGAAACGTGCACCAGGCCTTCAACGCCTTCTTCGATTTCAACGAAGCAGCCGTAGTCAGTCAGGTTGGTAACGCGACCAGTCAGTTTAGTACCTTCTGGGTAACGCTTAGCGATAGCTACCCATGGATCTTCGCCCAGCTGTTTCAGGCCGAGGGATACACGAGTACGTTCGCGGTCGAACTTCAGCACTTTAACAGTGATTTCGTCGCCAACGTTCACGATTTCGCTTGGGTGCTTAACGCGTTTCCACGCCATGTCGGTGATGTGCAGCAGGCCATCAACGCCGCCCAGGTCAACGAATGCGCCGTAGTCAGTGAGGTTCTTAACGATACCTTTGACTTCCATGCCTTCCTGCAGGTTTTCCAGCAGCTGATCGCGTTCTGCGCTGTTTTCGGATTCGATAACGGCACGACGGGATACAACAACGTTGTTACGCTTCTGGTCCAGCTTGATTACTTTGAACTCAAGCTCTTTGCCTTCAAGGTGCAGGGTGTCACGGACTGGACGAACGTCTACCAGTGAACCTGGCAGGAACGCACGAATACCATTCAGCTCAACAGTGAAGCCGCCTTTAACTTTGCCGTTGATAACACCGACTACAGTTTCAGCTTCTTCGTAAGCTTTTTCCAGCGTGATCCAAGCTTCGTGACGCTTAGCTTTCTCACGGGACAGCAGGGTTTCACCGAAGCCGTCTTCCACTGCATCCAGAGCAACGTCAACTTCGTCACCAACCTGGATTTCCAGCTCGCCCTGGGCGTTTTTGAACTGCTCTGCCGGAATGGCGGACTCAGATTTCAGACCGGCGTCAACCAGTACTACGTCTTTGTCGATAGCAACAACAACACCACGAACGATGGAACCCGGACGGGTTTCGATTGTTTTTAAGGATTCTTCAAATAGTTGAGCAAAAGATTCAGTCATGTTTAATCTTCAGGTTAATATAACGTCCACCTGGCTCCGTGCCGGATGGGGTTGTTTCACATACCCGCCGTCAATCCATTGCAGCGGGGGTACTACTAAATCGGTCGCGATTACGCGAGTGCCAGTTTCTGGCGCGCATATTGTAGCGCTTTTTCAATCACTTGCTCAATAGTTAAACTGGTCGAATCCAGAACTAATGCATCTTCTGCAGGAACAAGTGGTGCGACGGCGCGGTTACGATCGCGGTCATCGCGCTCTTTTATCTCGGATAAAAGGCGATCAAAGTTAACACTAAACCCCTTTTCCTGCAACTGAAGCATGCGGCGTTGAGCACGTTCTTCCGAAGAGGCGTCAAGGAAAATTTTCACAGGTGCATCAGGGAATACCACCGTGCCCATATCACGGCCGTCAGCGATCAGGCCAGGTGCTTCCCGGAACCCACGCTGGCGGCGTAACAACGCTTCACGAACGCGCGGGAATGCCGCTACCTGAGAGGCTGCGTTAGCCACGTCCTGCGTGCGGATCTCGCCGCTCACGTCTTCCCCTTCCAGGATCACTTCAAGGTTGCCGTCAGTGGAGACGAAACGCACATCCAGATGCGCAGCCAGCGGTACCAGCGCCTCTTCAGACGCCACATCCACATGGTGGTGCAGCGCAGCCAGAGCCAGAACGCGATAGATTGCTCCCGAGTCTAAAAGATGCCATTGCAATGCTTCTGCCATCGCTTTACACAGGGTACCTTTCCCTGCGCCACTAGGCCCATCAATGGTGATTACCGGGGCAACTGCCGTCATCTTTTTCTCCTTAATTAAGGCATACCGTTAACATGAACGCCGCGCATTATACGCATCAACGTACGCAACTGTTACCTTTGCGTGCAAATTACGAAATGATTGAAGCAGAGTGTAGAAGAAATGGGCGGGAATGATCGTCAGGAAGCGTAAGGAAATGCCGCACCCGATGATGCGGCATGATGTTATCAGGCCGGCGTGCTAATGCGCGCCAGCTGCTCGAAGTAGTCCGGGAAGGTTTTCGCCGTACATTTCGGGTCAAGAATGGTTACAGGCGTATCCGACAGCGCCACCAGCGAGAAGCACATTGCCATACGGTGATCGTTGTAGGTTCCGATTTCCGCAAACTGCAGTTTTGCCGGCGGAGTCACGCGAATATAATCTTCGCCCTCTTCTACCTCTGCACCCACTTTGCGCAGCTCGGTCGCCATTGCGAACAGACGGTCCGTCTCTTTCACGCGCCAGTTGTAGATATTACGCAGCGTGGTGGTGCCTTTAGCAAACAGCGCCGCCGTGGCGATGGTCATCGCCGCATCCGGGATATGGTTCATGTCCATATCAATGGCATTCAGCTCACCGTGCGTACAGGAGATGAAGTCATCGCCCCAGGTCACAACCGCGCCCATTTTTTCCAGCACGTCCGCAAAACGGATGTCGCCCTGCACGCTGTTACGGCCAATACCGGTCACTTTTACCGTGCCGCCTTTAATCGCCCCTGCGGCCAGAAAGTAGGATGCGGATGACGCATCACCTTCAACCAGGTAGCTGCCCGGAGACTGGTACTGCTGCGCCCCGCGCACCACGAAGCGCTGATAAGACTGGTTTTCCACCTCAACGCCGAAGGTTTTCATCAGGTGCAGCGTGATATCAATGTACGGTTTGGAAACCAGATCGCCCTTGATGCTGATAACCGTATCCTGCGGTGCCAGCGGTGCGGTCATCAGCAGTGCGGTCAGGAACTGACTGGAGACGCTGCCGTCAACCTCAACGCTGCCGCCGGTAAAGCCGCCGCGCAGACGCAGCGGCGGATAGTTTTCCTGCTCCAGATAGTCAATCTGCGCGCCGCCCTGACGAAGGGCGTCCACCAGATGACCAATCGGGCGCTCTTTCATACGCGGTTCGCCGGTCAGCACGATGTTATTGCTTCCCAGGCACAGGGCCGCCGCCAGCGGACGCATCGCGGTACCCGCGTTGCCCAGGAACAGCTCAAGCGCTTCTGCGCACTGTAATGCACCGCCGTTGCCGATCACTTCACAACGGGTACGGTCAGCAGACAGCGTGTAGTGAACTCCCAACGCTTTCAGCGCATTGAGCATATGGCGAACGTCATCGCTGTCCAGCAGGTTTGTGAGGACGGTGGTGCCGTTTGCCAGAGCTGCCAGCAGCAGAGCGCGGTTCGAGACACTTTTTGAACCAGGCAGATTAATGGTGCCATCTACCCGCGCGATAGGTTGTAACGTCAGGGATTCCATGAAAACTAAACTCTCAACTCAACATAATAAAAACCCCGCAGCAGCGGCTGCGGGGGTGAAAAACAGCGCGATTAACCGTGGCGACGTTCGAAGTCGATCATGAAATCGGTCAACATCTTAACGCCTTCAAGCGGCATGGCGTTATAGATGGAAGCACGCATGCCCCCCACCACGCGGTGGCCTTTCAGCGCGTGCAGGCCAGCGGCGAACGACGCTTCCAGGAAGACTTTATCCAGGCTGCTGTCTGCCAGCTGGAACGGCACGTTCATGCGCGAACGGTTAGCTTTCGCTACGTCGTTGCGGTAGAAATCACTCTTATCAATTACGCCGTACAGCAGGTCCGCTTTTTGCTGATTGACCTTGTCCATCTGCGCCACACCGCCGTTTTGTTTCAGCCACTTGAACACCAGGCCGGAAAGATACCAGGCAAACGTCGGCGGGGTGTTAAACATAGAGTCGTTATCGTTAAGTACCGTGTAATCAAGGATTGACGGGCAAGACTTATGGGCTTTACCCAACAGATCTTCGCGCACAATGACGATAGTCAGGCCAGCCGGGCCGATATTTTTCTGCGCACCGGCGTAGATTACGCCGTAACGGCTGACGTCCAGCGGCGTGGACAGAATGGTAGACGAGAGATCCGCCGTCACAACGACGTTCTCGCCAAAACCTGGCTCTTCGTGAATGGCGATACCGTCGATAGTTTCGTTCGGGCAGTAGTGGAGATACGCGGCGTTATCAGAAAGCTGCCACTCGCTCATCGGCTTCACGGCACGCAGACCGTCAACGGTCACTTTGGCGTCGATAACGTTTGGTGAGCAATATTTATGTGCTTCTTTAACCGCGCTGGCAGCCCAGTAGCCCGCATCAACGTAGTCAGCGGTGGTTTTATCACCGAGCAGGTTCAACGGGATACCGGCGAACTGACCGCGCCCCCCGCCGTGGCAGAACAATACTTTGTAGTTCGAGGGAATGTTCAGCAGATCGCGAAAATCCTTTTCTGCCTCTTCCGCCACCTGAATAAATTCTTTACCACGGTGGCTGATTTCCATCACCGACGTACCCAGACCGTTCCAGTCACACAGCTCCTGCTGAGCCTGTTTGAGTACATCTGCCGGTAACATTGCCGGACCTGAACTGAAATTAAAGACTTGAGCCATTTCCCCTCACCACGCTAAAAGCCATAAGTTATAACTGTGGATATCGGTTTTATCATTCAGTGACACGCGCCGCAATGTCTAAAACTTATGGCCGGCAAAATGTGTCCGTCGTCACACAAAACAATCTGCCATCTCGCTGTCTCAAAACCGACAAAATGGCTGTCAGGTAATACGTTTGGCCCGGCTTACCTTCGTCCATTCTGGATTCTTACAGCGAGGGCATAATTGATGATCGCCCGCATGCATCCCCACGACATGGCTGCATTTTATACAGGCATACTCCCCGGTTTCCGGTACGACCCGAAACCGCTCAATCAACATATCCGGCAGGATACACAGTCCTGGCTTAACATCGTCGTCAGCGTAGTAATAGACGCTGATTTGCCCATTGGTTTCCATAATCGCCAGCCGCACCTGCCCCAGCTGTTCCACGCTGCTCAGGCGCAGCTCCATAAAGAACTCAAACTCGGTCATGTTGGCACTTTTTACATTCTGCCAGGCAAGCTGTCCGTCCTCCACGATCACCACCGGCTTCCCTTCAAGAAGATCTTCCAGTTTTTCGCTTTTCGACATTAGCCACATCACCAGCCGGTACAGCAATGCCAGTGAGACAAAAACGATAAACACCGGCACCATCGGCACATCATCGTAAAACGCAACGTCCCCCGCCGCCGACCCCAGCGTCAGGATGATCAACACTTCGAAAAGCGACATCTGCCGAACGCCACGGCGCCCGGTAATTTTGAGGAAAAGGAAGACCAAAACGAAGGTATACAGGCTACGCAACGCCACTTCGCCTAAAAATTCAGGGGGGACTTTATCAAACGCCATCCGTTGGAGATCAAATGCTTTCATTTTTCTATGCCTTAACAGTCAGTTACTGCCACTAAGCATAGCCCAGCCATTTATTTTCGCCGAAGATAGCACCCGTCACGCAAAACCCGTATCATTGCGCGCTTTACGTACGATAAAAGTGAACGCCATGACACAAACGTTTATCCCCGGCAAAGACGCCGCTCTGGAAGATTCCATCGCTCGCTTCCAGCAGAAACTGACCGACCTGGGCTTTAATATCGAAGAAGCCTCCTGGCTGAACCCGGTGCCTCACGTCTGGTCCGTGCATATTCGCGATAAAGACTGTGCGCTTTGCTTTACCAACGGTAAAGGCGCAACCAAAAAAGCGGCACTGGCCTCTGCGCTGGGTGAGTACTTTGAACGTCTGTCGACCAACTATTTCTTCGCCGACTTCTGGCTGGGTGAAACCATTGCTAATGGCCCATTCGTTCACTATCCGAATGAGAAATGGTTCCCGCTGACCGAAGACGACGAACTGCCGGAAGGCATTCTGGATCCGCGCCTGCGTGCGTTCTACGATCCGGAAAATGAACTGACCGCCAGCATGCTGATCGACCTGCAGTCTGGCAACGAAGACCGCGGGATCTGCGCCCTGCCGTTTACCCGTCAGTCCGATGAGCAGACCGTTTATATTCCGATGAACATCGTCGGTAACCTGTATGTGTCAAACGGTATGTCTGCTGGCAACACCCGCAACGAAGCGCGCGTGCAGGGTCTGTCTGAAGTATTCGAACGCCACATTAAAAACCGCATCATTGCCGAGTCTATCAGCCTGCCTGAAATTCCGGCCGACGTGCTGGCGCGCTACCCGGGCGTAGTGGAATCCATTGCTAAACTGGAAGCAGAAGGTTTCCCTATCTTCGCTTATGACGGCTCTCTGGGCGGTAAGTATCCGGTTATTTGCGTGGTGCTCTTCAACCCGGCTAACGGAACCTGCTTCGCCTCCTTTGGCGCGCATCCTGACTTCGGCGTGGCGCTGGAGCGTACCGTCACCGAGCTGCTGCAAGGCCGTAGCCTGAAAGATCTGGACGTGTTTACCCCACCAACGTTTGATGACGAAGAAGTGGCTGAACACACCAACCTCGAAACACATTTCATCGATTCCAGCGGTTCCATCTCCTGGGATATGTTCAAGCAGGATGCGGACTATCCGTTCGTGGACTGGAGCTTCTCAGGCACCACTGAAGAAGAGTTCGCCACGCTGATGGCTATCTTCAAAGCGGAAGATCGCGAAGTCTATATTGCTGACTATGAGCACCTGAGCGTCTACGCATGCCGCATTATCGTTCCTGGCATGTCCGACATCTATCCGGCAGAAGATCTGTGGCTGGCGAACAACAGCATGGGTGCACATCTGCGTGAAACCCTGCTGGCTCTGCCGGGCAGCGAGTGGGAGAAAGAAGATTATCTTAACCTGATCGCCCAGCTGGACGAAGAAGGCCACGATGATTTCACCCGCGTACGTGAACTGCTTGGCCTGGCGACAGGTAAAGACAACGGCTGGTACACCCTGCGTATTGGTGAGCTGAAAGCGATGCTGGCCCTCGCGGGTGGCGATCTCGATCAGGCTCTGGCCTGGACGGAGTGGACCATGGAGTTCAACCAGTCCGTCTTCTCCGCCGAGCGCACCAACTATTACCGCTGCCTGCAAACCCTGCTGCTGCTCGCGCAGGAAGACGAACGCGAACCGCTTCAGTACCTGAATGCGTTTGTACGCATGTATGGCGCCGACGCCGTAGAAGCAGCCAGCGCGGCACTGAGCGGTGAAGAGCCGTTCTATGGCCTGCAGGCTGTTGATAGCGATCTGAAGGCCTTCCCGGCACATCAGTCGCTGCTGAATGCGTATGAAAAATTGCAGAAGGCCAAAGCGGCTTACTGGTCAAAATAACCGCATATAACATTATCAGCTGTAGGCGTATTCAATCACCTGAGCTATATTACGGGGCAATTTTATTGCCCCTTTTTTTATTTTTTTCGGCAATAACGCTCGATTGTAATAATTAAGTTAAATACGGGTAAATATAAAAATACTTACCTGCGCTTTAGTGTTACTTATTATGGTAAATACTCCATTTTAATTAACTGTTTTAAAGGAGGCCCTAAGAAATAATTCAACTCTTTTAATAACTTTTAAAATTTATTTTTATACGGATAATCAAATACTTACTCCGCAATCGCTGTAAAACCATACATGTTGCGGGCCTATAAGCCAGGCGAGATATGATCTACATCAATTTCTCTTCTATAATGCTTTGTTAGTATCTCGTCGCCGACTTAATAAAGAGAGAGTTAGTGTGAAAGCTGACAACCCTTTTGATCTATTACTCCCCGCTGCGATGGCTAAAGTTGCCGAAGAAGCAGGTGTCTACAAAGCAACGAAACACCCGATGACGACGTTCTTTCTGGCCATCACGGCTGGGGTGTTCATCTCCATCGCTTTCGTCTTCTACATCACTGCCACGACAGGCACTGCCGGGATGCCTTTCGGCATCGCGAAACTGATTGGCGGCGTTTGCTTCTCACTGGGTCTGATTCTTTGCGTCATTTGCGGCGCCGACCTCTTCACGTCAACAGTGTTGATTGTTGTGGCGAAAGCCAGCGGGAGAATTACCTGGGGCCAACTGGCACGCAACTGGCTTAACGTCTATGTTGGTAACCTGATTGGCTGTCTGCTCTTTGTTTTGTTAATGTGGCTCTCTGGCGAGTATATGACCGCCAACGGCGGATGGGGGCTTAACGTCCTGCAAACCGCTGACCACAAAATGCACCATACATTTATCGAAGCCGTTGCTCTTGGCATCCTCGCGAACCTGATGGTCTGCCTGGCGGTCTGGATGAGCTACTCTGGTCGTAGCCTGATGGACAAAGCCATGATTATGGTTCTGCCGGTTGCGATGTTTGTGGCCAGCGGCTTCGAGCACAGTATCGCGAATATGTTTATGATCCCGATGGGGATTGTTATCCGCAACTTTGCGAGCCCGGAGTTCTGGACTGCGGTTGGTTCAACCCCGGAAAGTTTCTCTCACCTGACTATCATGAATTTCATTACTGATAACCTGATCCCCGTCACTATCGGGAACATTATCGGTGGGGGTCTGTTAGTTGGGTTGACATACTGGGTCATTTACCTGCGTGGCGACAACCATCATTAATGGTCGTCTCAGGCAGTAAATAAAAAATCCACTTAAGAAGGTAGGTGTTACATGTCCGAGCTTAATGAAAAGTTAGCCACAGCCTGGGAAGGTTTTACGAAAGGTGACTGGCAGAATGAAGTAAACGTACGTGACTTCATTCAGAAAAACTATACCCCGTATGAAGGTGACGAATCCTTCCTGGCTGGCGCAACTGACGCGACCACCAAGCTGTGGGACAACGTAATGGAAGGCGTTAAACTGGAAAACCGCACTCACGCGCCAGTTGATTTTGACACCTCCGTTGCGTCCACTATCACTTCTCATGATGCTGGCTACATCAACAAAGCCCTTGAGAAAATCGTTGGTCTGCAGACTGAAGCACCACTGAAACGTGCAATCATCCCGTTCGGTGGCATCAAAATGGTAGAAGGCTCCTGCAAAGCGTATAACCGCGAGCTGGACCCAATGCTGAAAAAAATCTTCACCGAATACCGCAAAACCCACAACCAGGGCGTATTCGATGTTTACACCAAAGACATTCTGAACTGCCGTAAGTCTGGCGTTCTCACCGGTCTGCCAGATGCGTATGGCCGTGGCCGTATCATCGGTGACTACCGTCGTGTTGCACTGTACGGTATCGACTACCTGCTGAAAGACAAATACGCACAGTTCGTTTCCCTGCAGTCTGACCTGGAAAACGGCGTAAACCTGGAAGCTACCATCCGTCTGCGTGAAGAGATTGCTGAACAGCACCGTGCGCTGGGTCAGATCAAAGAGATGGCTGCTAAATATGGCTGCGATATCTCTGGTCCTGCGACCAACGCTCAGGAAGCTATCCAGTGGACCTACTTCGGCTACCTGGCCGCTGTTAAGTCTCAGAATGGTGCAGCAATGTCCTTCGGTCGCGTATCCACCTTCCTGGATGCGTACATTGAACGTGACATCAAAGCAGGCAAAATCACCGAGCAAGACGCTCAGGAAATGATTGACCACCTGGTCATGAAGCTGCGTATGGTTCGCTTCCTGCGTACGCCTGAGTATGATGAACTGTTCTCTGGTGACCCAATCTGGGCAACTGAATCTATCGGTGGTATGGGCGTTGATGGCCGTACTCTGGTAACCAAAAACAGCTTCCGCTTCCTGAACACCCTGTACACCATGGGTCCTTCTCCGGAGCCGAACATCACCGTTCTGTGGTCAGAAAAACTGCCTCTGAACTTCAAGAAATTCGCCGCTAAAGTGTCCATCGATACCTCTTCTCTGCAGTATGAGAACGATGACCTGATGCGTCCGGACTTCAACAACGACGACTACGCTATCGCATGCTGCGTAAGCCCAATGATCGTTGGTAAACAAATGCAGTTCTTCGGTGCGCGTGCAAACCTGGCGAAAACCATGCTGTACGCAATCAACGGCGGCGTTGATGAAAAACTGAAAATGCAGGTTGGTCCTAAATCTGAGCCGATCAAAGGCGACGTTCTGAACTTCGACGAAGTCATGGACCGCATGGATCACTTCATGGACTGGCTGGCTAAACAGTACGTGACTGCACTGAACGTTATCCACTACATGCATGACAAGTACAGCTACGAAGCTTCTCTGATGGCGCTGCACGACCGTGACGTGGTTCGCACCATGGCATGTGGTATCGCAGGTCTGTCCGTTGCTGCTGACTCCCTGTCTGCCATCAAATATGCGAAAGTTAAACCTATTCGTGACGAAGACGGCCTGGCTGTAGACTTCGAAATCGAAGGTGAATATCCGCAGTTTGGTAACAACGACTCTCGCGTTGATGACATGGCGGTTGACCTGGTAGAACGTTTCATGAAGAAAATTCAGAAACTCACTACCTACCGTAACGCTATCCCGACTCAGTCTGTTCTGACCATCACCTCTAACGTTGTGTATGGTAAGAAAACCGGTAACACCCCAGACGGTCGTCGTGCTGGCGCGCCATTCGGCCCAGGTGCTAACCCAATGCACGGTCGTGACCAGAAAGGTGCTGTAGCCTCTCTGACCTCCGTTGCTAAACTGCCGTTTGCTTACGCTAAAGATGGTATCTCTTACACCTTCTCTATCGTGCCAAACGCGCTGGGTAAAGACGACGAAGTGCGTAAAACTAACCTCGCGGGTCTGATGGATGGTTACTTCCACCACGAAGCGTCCATCGAAGGTGGTCAGCACCTGAACGTGAACGTTATGAACCGTGAAATGCTGCTTGATGCGATGGAACATCCTGAGAAATATCCTCAGCTGACCATCCGCGTATCTGGCTACGCAGTACGCTTTAACTCCCTGACTAAAGAACAGCAGCAGGACGTTATCACCCGTACTTTCACTCAGTCCATCTAACTGGAATTGACTGAAATCACGCGTTAAAAAGCGTACAATAAAGGCTCCACGCAAGTGGGGCCTTTTTAACACCCTCGCCTTATCAGTCTCTTTTGTCCGCTATCTATACTTAATGGATAACAGCCAAAACAGACTCGACATAGCCTTTGAGCTGTGCACCATCACAGGCCCCCGGATGGGCCAAATTCGGAGATATCACCGCAATGTCAATTATTGGTCGCATTCACTCCTTTGAATCCTGTGGCACCGTCGATGGCCCGGGGATCCGTTTTATTACCTTCTTCCAGGGCTGCCTGATGCGCTGCCTGTACTGCCACAACCGTGACACATGGGATACCCACGGCGGTAAAGAAGTGGCCGTTGAAGACCTCATGAAAGAGGTGGTGACCTATCGCCACTTTATGAACGCATCCGGCGGTGGCGTAACCGCGTCAGGCGGTGAGGCCATTCTTCAGGCTGAGTTTGTGCGCGACTGGTTCCGCGCCTGCCGCAAGGAAGGTATTCATACCTGTCTCGACACCAACGGCTTTGTGCGTCGCTACGATCCGGTCATCGACGAACTGCTTGAGGTAACCGACCTGGTGATGCTCGATCTCAAACAGATGAACGATGAGATCCACCAGAATCTGGTCGGTGTTTCCAACCACCGTACGCTGGAATTTGCCAAATACATTGCCGACAAAGGCATCAAAACCTGGATCCGCTATGTGGTTGTGCCGGGCTGGTCTGATGACGACGACTCCGCACACCGTCTTGGCGAATTTACCCGAGACATGGGCAACGTCGAGAAAATTGAGCTTCTGCCCTACCACGAGCTGGGTAAGCATAAATGGGTGGCGATGGGCGAAGAGTACAAGCTTGATGGCGTGAAGCCGCCGAAGAAAGAGACGATGGAGCGCGTAAAAGGCATTCTCGAACAGTACGGCCACAAGGTCATGTATTAATAAAAAGCCCGGTGATGACACCGGGCTTTTTTTATTCTATTTGAAAACGCCGTTAATAATGGTGGTGACTATCGCAGTGCTAAGCGCAATTAAGACCAGATCGTCGCCGACGACCCGCCATTCATAGCCGGGGTAGGAAGGTAGCTGGCCTAACATGGATGCCGGTACGGTTTTTTTGGCAATGCCCGGAGGGAGCGGTTTACCGCGAGCGAGGTTTTTTGCAATGCCCGGCGGCAGTGAGTTATATCCCGTTAACCCGTAATTTAACGCCAGGTGGCGGGCGTGGTCAAAACTCACGCGCGCATCAACGTCATCCTTCACGCTTTTATGCGGTTTACCGGGGCTGGAATTCCCATTGTTTTGCTTATTACCGTGGTTGCCGGAATTTCCGTTCCCATGGCTGCCGTTATTGCCCTGTCCGCCACCGTTACCTGGGTTAGCCATGGCCGGCGCGGTTGCAAACGTTAAAGACAACACTACTGCCAGCGCGGTAGTGGGAAAACGACGTAATAACATGATGGCTGCCTTTTGATGATAGAACTCAATTGAATTATCACCTTGGGCAATAAACAAACAATAAGTAAAACTCTTAGATGTGATAGGGACAAAAAAGCCTGTCATCGACAGGCTCTTATTTAATTAGGCGTGAGCCACAGGCGTAGGGTGTTCCCCTGCTTTGCGCAGCAGCATCAACAGATAAATAAACGACACGCTGGCGATCATAATAAACAGCAGGTTGTCGGAATAGTTCTGCATTAACACGGAGGTAAACGTCGGCCCCAGCAGGCTGCCGATGGTATAACTCAGCAGCAGCGCCTGGTTCATCGCCACCAGCTGATGGTGCTCCACTTTCTCACAGGCCCAGGCCATGGCAACGGGATAGAGCGTAAAGCCCGCCGCACCCAGAATAAACAGGGCTGGTGCCATGGCGGCATTGCTGAGCATCGCAAGACACCCCATGATGACCACGAAAACCTGAACGCGCAGCACCAGCAGGCGACCAAAACGATCCGCCAGGCGGCCAATCGGCCACTGACCAACGATCCCGGCGCTAACCATCACCGCCATCCAGAAGCCAATCCCGGAATCGCTCACGCCCTGATGGTTCAGGTAGAGCGGCATCAGGCCATACAGCGAGCCCAGCACAATGCCGGAAATGATGCAGCCATTCACCCCCAGCCGCGCCTGACGCAGCCTCAGCATCGGCCAGACGTGCGTCGCTTCCTGATGTTCACTGTTTTGATTCACGATGCGCGTAAAGAGCAGCGGCAGAATTGCGGCCAGTACCATCCCCGTTACCCACGGCAGCACGCTCATCAGGTCGGTCGGAAGTTTACTGACCATCAGCTGCCCAAGCACGGTACCGACGTAATAAACCATCATATACGCGGCCAGCAGGCGTCCACGGTTTCGCGAGGTGCCGCTGCACATCAGGGCGCTTTCGACCACCACCCAGATCATCGCGCAGCCTATGCCCGCAATAAAGCGCCAGACCATCCAGCTCCAGAAACCGACCATCAGGCCAAGTCCTGCACACCCAACGGCAAAAATAAGCGACGCCAGATAATAGCTACGGTTAAAGCCAAAGCGTTTAATAAGGCTGCCCGTTAATAATGTGCCCAGAAGGTTGCCCGTAAAAAAGGATGAGCTAACCATACCCACCTGCCAGGTCGGTAAGTTTTCATGGGCGAGCCACAGCGGAACGAGCGTGTTTAACACGGCGATCGCCAGGGTCAGCAGAAGCAGGCCACAGAGCAACAGGAGCACTGGCCGGGTATAGGTGGTCATGGATTAAAAACCGTGAGGAAGTTCAGATTTCGTGCGCATCATGCCACTGGCAAAAACAAAGTCAATCCACCGATTCAGGCAACGCGCACAATAGGACCCTTATCGATTTAAAAAACTCATCCTGCTAATGCAATGCCTGCTATCGATAATAATCATGTGATTGTTTTTATTTATTAATGCTTAAAATCAAAGCCAGACGACAGTCGAAAAATTTCATGATTCAAAAATGAAAAGCCGGGCGCTAAGGCCCGGCTTTATATAACGAAAAAAAGTTTTAGCTGGCGATAGCCATACCAACAGTCATATGCAAACCGTAAAACACGCCACGACCGATTAATTCCCCTGCCAGCACCAGCACAAAGGCCAGTGACAGTAACGGCAGCGCAGGCTGATAGCCTTTAACCTGAGGCGCTATCCAGAATACCAGCGCCGCCGCCAGCAGAACGATACGCCAGGCCATAAGCGAGCCGTAGTTCGGCACCAGGGCAGACGCCTGCTGAATTGAGCTATGGATAGTTGCCAGTTCAGCGCCCTGCATCAGGGCAACTATCGCGCTTACCACCAGCGCCAGCAGAGAGACGGCTGGCAGCAGACGCATCGCCCAGCCATCAACGCCGCCCGCGCGCAGCAGCAGGTAACCCAGCAGCGGCCCACCGATGAACATCGTCAGGAAGAAGCTGACTGGCGTCCAGACGCTGTACCAGGTTGGAACGGTATCGATGGTGTTATAGACGCGCACCATCATCCACACGAACACTACGCCCAGCACCATGGTCACAATCAGCCACAGGCTCCGTACAGATGCAGGCAATTTCTTCAGCGCAGCCAGCAGCCAACCCAGCCCACCGATGGCAAAGAAAATCGCCCCGCTGGCAATCTCATTACTGAGTGAGGATGCGCCCACGCGGTTGAGAGAGTTAAACGCACGCATAGGCGAACCGAGATGCAGCGTAGACGCCACAAAGCCAATCCCCATCAGCACCCACAGGCCAAACATGCTCAACACGACACGCTGCTGCTGTTCGGCATTCAGATTCCCTTTTAACAACGCCAGCGCGAGCACGATAAAACCACCCGCAACGCACTGCCCAAAGACCGTGAAGATCATCAGCGGCCATTCATGCCATCCACTTCCCATCTCACACCTCCTTCGGGTTTGCCAGATAGCCGGTGGTATCCCCTGTCGGGCGGCTATTAGCGTTAGGTTTAATCACAATGCTCGGCTTCGTGAAGTGCGCGGACGGCAGCGGCGCAACCGCCGCAAGCTGACCGTGTTTTTTACGCAGCTCATCAATCGGCCCGAAGTCCAGCGCGCGCAGCGGGCAGGACTCAACGCAGATTGGTTTTTTGCCGTCAGCGACGCGGCTGTGGCAGCCGTCGCACTTGGTCATATGGCCTTTGGCTTCGTTGTACTGCGGCGCGCCGTACGGGCAGGCCATATGGCAGTATCGACAGCCGATGCAGACGTCTTCGTCCACCACCACAAAACCGTCTTCGCGCTTGTGCATCGCCCCGCTCGGGCAGACCTTGGTACAGGCCGGGTCTTCGCAGTGGTTACAGGCAATTGACAGGTAATAGGCAAAGACGTTTTGATGCCAGACACCGTTGTCTTCCTGCCAGTCGCCTCCCGCGTATTCGTAAATACGACGGAAGCTGACGTCCGGCGTTAAGTCTTTATAGTCCTTGCAGGCCAGCTCGCAGGTTTTACACCCGGTGCAACGGCTGGAGTCAATAAAAAATCCATATTGAGTTGTCATCGGTTACTCCTTACACCTTTTCAACCTGAACGAGGTTCGTGTGGGACGGGTTGCCTTTCGCCAGAGGCGACGGGCGCTGCGTGGTCAGTACGTTGATACTGCCTGCCTGGTCGATGCGGTTTGCATCCGGGTTATACCAGGCCCCTTCCCCCAGCGCGACAACGCCAGGCATCATGCGCGGTGTAACTTTAGCTTCGATATGCACCTCACCACGACCGTTGAAGATACGAACGCGGTCACCGTTGCTGATGCCACGCGCTTTTGCATCCATCGGGTTAATCCACATCTCCTGGCGGCACGCCGCTTTCAGTACGTCAACGTTGCCGTAGGTCGAGTGCACGCGCGCTTTATAGTGGAAACCAGTCAGCTGCAGCGGGAATTTCGCCGTCAGCGGATCGTTATAGTTTTCGAAACCAGGCGTATAGATTGGCAGCGGATCGATAACGTCCCCTTCCGGCAGCTCCCACATCGAAGCGATTTTCGCCAGCTCTTCGGAGTAGATCTCAATCTTGCCCGACGGCGTGGTTAGCGGGTTGGCCTGCGGATCTTCACGGAACGATTTGTATGCCACGTGATGGCCTTCCGGATCGCGCTGTTTGTACATGCCCTGCTTGCGGAAGGTGTCGAAGTCCGGCAGGTCCGGAACCGCTTTGCGGGAGAGTTCATGCAGATGGCGCATCCATCCTTCCTGAGTCCGCCCCTCGGTAAACTGCTGCTCGACGCCAAGGCGTTTCGCCAGCTCAGAGGTCATCTCATAGATAGTTTTGCACTCAAAGCGCGGCTTAATGGCCTGGTCGGTAAAGATCACGTAGGACATATTCCCGCAGGAAGCGTCCAGCGCGAAATCCATCTGCTCAGACGCGGTGCAGTCCGGCAGCAGGATATCGGCATATTTCGCCGACGAGGTCATGTGGCAGTCGATGACCACAATCATCTCGCACTTCTTGTCATCCTGCAGGATCTCATGGGTGCGGTTGATTTCGGAGTGCTGGTTGATAAGACAGTTACCGGCATAGTTCCAGATCATCTTGATCGGCACGTCCAGCCTGTCTTTGCCGCGCACGCCGTCGCGCAGCGCGGTCATTTCCGGGCCGCGCTCAATCGCATCCGTCCACATAAACATGGAGATGCTGGTTTGAACCGGGTTATCCAGCGTCGGCATACGTTCAAACGGCACTTCATACGAGCCTTCGCGCGCGCCGGAGTTGCCGCCGTGAACACCAACGTTGCCGGTGAGGATGGAGAGCATTGAGATAGCACGGGTCGCAATCTCGCCATTCGCGTGACGCTGCGGTCCCCAGCCCTGGCTGATATAGGCCGGTTTCGCCAAGCCGATTTCGCGCGCCAGCTGGACAATACGCTCAACCGGAATGCCGGTGATAGTCGATGCCCACTCCGGCGTTTTGGCCACGCCGTCGCTGCCCTGACCGAGAATATAGGCTTTATAGTGACCGTTCGCCGGCGCGCTGGCCGGCAGGGTTTTCTCGTCATAGCCGACGCAGTATTTATCGAGGAACGGCTGATCGACGAGGTTCTCGGTGATCATTACCCACGCCAGAGCGCTGACGAGCGCCGCGTCCGTACCTGGACGGATTGGGATCCACTCATCTTCACGCCCTGCACCAGTATCGGTATAGCGCGGATCGACGATGATCATGCGGGCGTTGGATGTGGCGCGAGCCTGTTCGAGGTAGTAGGTTACCCCGCCGCCGCTCATGCGCGTTTCGCCAGGGTTATTACCGAACAGCACCACCAGCTTACTGTTTTCGATGTCGGACGGGCTGTTGCCGTCTGCCCAGCCGCCGTAGGTATAATTCAGGCCCGCGGCAATCTGTGCGGAAGAGTAGTCACCGTAGTGATTGAGATAGCCGCCGCAGCAGTTCATCAGGCGCGCAACCAGCGTTTTTCCCGGCGGCCATGAGCGCGTCAGGGTACCGCCAAGCGTCCCGGTGCCGTAGTTCAGGTAGATGGATTCGTTGCCGTAGTCTTTTATCAGGCGCTGCATATTGGTGGCGATAATATCGTAGGCCTCGTCCCAGCTGATGCGCTCGAACTTCCCTTCCCCACGCTTACCCACGCGCTTCATCGGATACTTCAGACGGTCCGGGTTATAGACGCGGCGGCGCATTGAGCGCCCGCGCAGGCAGGCGCGAACCTGATGTAACCCTTCGTAGTTATCGTCCCCGGTGTTGTCGGTTTCAACATATTTGATTTCCCCATCCACCACATGCATGCGCAGTGGACAACGGCTACCGCAGTTAACGGTACAGGCACTCCAGACCACTTTTTCCGGGGCCGTAGCCGGAGACAGTGCATCTGCCGCCGACGCCAGCCGGGAAAAAGGGAGCGTGAAGGCGCTGCCGGCAACAGCCAGGCCGCCAATAGCCGTGGTTTTCATCAACCCACGGCGAGTGACCTCGGCAGCCATTAACGCATCAGGCGCTTTGATTTTCATAGAGACTCACTTTGGTTGCTCACAAAGAAATAAAGGGCGGCATAGACCGCTATATAGTTTTATGTATAACGATATTTTTGGTTATCAGTGTTTTATGCTGACTTTCGTTCGGAGGAGTATTACTACTTTAGAGGGAGGGGTTATTGCTTCGTATCAAATCAGAGGCATAAAAAAAGCGCCCTGAGGCGCTTTTTTGTCTTAGAGCAAATAATTAGCCGATGAACTGCTGGCCTTTCATGTAAGGGCGCAGCACTTCCGGGATCTCAATGCGCCCGTCAGCCTGCTGGTAGTTTTCCAGCACGGCAACCAGCGTACGGCCAACAGCCAGACCAGAACCGTTCAGGGTATGAACCAGACGGGTCTTCTTGTCAGATTTGCTGCGGCAACGCGCCTGCATACGACGCGCCTGGAAATCCCAGACGTTGGAGCAGGAGGAGATTTCACGGTAGGTGTTCTGCGCAGGCACCCAGACTTCAAGGTCGAAGGTTTTGCAGGCACCGAAGCCCATGTCGCCGGTGCACAGCGCCATACGGCGGTACGGCAGGCCCAGCAGCTCCAGCACTTTCTCAGCATGACCGGTCATCTCTTCCAGCGCGTCCATAGACTCTTCAGGACGAACGATCTGCACCATCTCTACCTTGTCGAACTGGTGCATACGGATCAGACCACGGGTGTCACGACCGTAAGAACCGGCTTCAGAACGGAAGCACGGAGAGTGTGCAGTCAGTTTGATTGGCAGGTCGTCTTCGTCGATGATCTCATCACGCACGAGGTTGGTCAGCGGCACTTCCGCGGTTGGGATCAGCGCGTAGTTGCTGCTGTCTGCTTCCTCGTCCAGCGGACGGGTGTGGAACAGATCGCCGGCAAACTTCGGCAGCTGGCCGGTACCGTACAGCGTATCGTGGTTAACCAGATACGGAACGTAGGTTTCGCTGTAGTCGTGCTGCTCGGTGTGCAGATCCAGCATGAACTGCGCCAGAGCGCGGTGCAGATGGGCAATTTGACCCTTCATCACCACAAAGCGAGAACCCGTCAGCTTAACCGCCGCCGCAAAGTCCAGGCCCGCGTGCATTTCGCCCAGGGTCACATGATCGCGAACCTCGAAGTCGAATTCGCGAGGCGTGCCCCAGCGTTTCACTTCAACGTTGTCGTTTTCATCTTTACCAACAGGCACGCTGTCGTCAGGAATGTTCGGGATAGCCAGGGCGATATCACGAATTTCGGTCTGAAGAACGTCCAGTTCAGCTTTCGCCTGATCCAGCTCTTCACCCAGTTTATTCACTTCCAGGCGTAATGGCTCAATATCTTCCCCGCGCGCTTTCGCCTGGCCGATGGATTTCGATCGAGAATTACGCTCTGCCTGCAGATTTTCAGTTTGTACCTGCAGAACTTTACGACGCTCTTCAAGAGCGCGCAGCTTATCTACATCCAGCTTAAAGCCCCGGCGTGCCAGTTTTTCAGCGACTGCGTCTGGCTCATTACGCAGCAGATTGGGATCGAGCATGCTTATCCTGTGCTTATCGAATTAAAATAGGAAAAAGTGACCACAGCCTGCGATCACAGGGATACAACGCCAACATTACCGCAACGATAGCGCTAACGGTAGCGTTTTATAGGGCTATTTTGATCCTGTCCGGCAAGCCAGGCGAGCTTTTCGCCAATCTTACCCTCAAGACCTCTGTTTGTGGGGTGATAATAGCGGGTTTGTGCCATCTCCTGCGGGAAATATTCCTCCCCGGCGGCGTAGGCGTTGGGCTCGTCGTGGGCGTAGCGGTACTCCTGCCCATAGCCCATCTCTTTCATCAGTTTGGTTGGCGCGTTGCGCAGGTGTACCGGGACATCATAATCCGGACGTTCACGCGCGTCGGACATTGCCGCTTTGAAGGCGGTATACACCGCATTACTTTTCGGCGCGCAGGCCAGGTAGACGATTGCCTGCGCAATGGCGCGCTCGCCCTCAGCGGGCCCGACGCGGGTAAAGCAGTCCCAGGCGGAGATAGCCACCTGCATGGCGCGCGGGTCAGCATTACCCACATCTTCTGACGCAATCGCCAGACAGCGACGCGCGACGTATAAAGGATCGCCACCCGCCGTGATGATGCGTGCGTACCAGTAAAGCGCGGCATCCGGCGAGCTGCCGCGAACGGATTTGTGCAGCGCCGAAATCAGGTCGTAAAAACGATCGCCTTTATTATCAAAACGGGCGCTGCGCTCGCCGGCTATTTCGGTGAGCAGTTCAGGCTTCAGCACTCGCTTGCCGGAAGCATCCATTTCGGCCATGTCGGCCATCATTTCCAGCGTATTCAGAGCCCGGCGCGCATCGCCGTTGACCAGTTGAGCAATGGCGAGACGCGTCTCGTCCGGCAGAACGATATCCTGTCCACCGTATCCACGAGCTTTATCGTCCATCGCCTGGGTGAGGACCTTTTCGATATCCTCTGTCGTCAGCGACTTAAGCAGGTAAACGCGCGCGCGGGAGAGCAGCGCCGAGTTCAGTTCAAATGACGGATTTTCAGTGGTGGCGCCGATGAAGAAAATCGTGCCGTCTTCGATATGCGGCAGGAAGGCATCCTGCTGGCTCTTGTTGAAGCGGTGGACTTCGTCCACAAAGAGGATCGTGCGGCGCCCGGCGTTACGGTTTTGCCGCGCACGCTCGATGGCTTCGCGGATCTCCTTTACACCCGACGTGACTGCAGAAATACGTTCAACATCAGCGTTTGCATAGCGGGCGATCACTTCGGCCAGGGTGGTTTTACCGGTTCCCGGCGGCCCCCAGAGGATCATCGAATGCAGATGCCCGGCTTCAATAGCGCGCGGCAACGGTTTTCCCGCAGCCAGCAGGTGCTGCTGGCCGATGTACTGCGCTAAATTTTCTGGCCGCATACGGGCGGCCAGTGGTTGAAACGCATTATCTGAAAAATCGAGCGACAGGTTGCCCACTCATGCCTCTTACTTATTACGTTGGTCATCCACCGTTACGCCCTGCGGCGGGGTAAAGGTGAATTTCGATGCATCGACAGAACCGTTTTGCTGCGTTTTCAGCTGGTAGCTGCTGCGCTGGTCGTCCTGCTCAACCGCACCGAATTGATTGATCGTACCGTTGCTGCTCACGTTAATGGTGAACTGCTTCAGGTTGCCGTTGCTGCCTTTCGGCGTCAGGACAAATTCATCACCGTTCTGCTTGATGTTGTACTGCTGCCAGTCGCTGGACTGGTTGCGGGCAATCAGCATAAACGGCGTGTTGCTGGTCGCATCTTTCAGCCAGGTGGCCGTGGCCTGCTCAACAAACGGGTTGAAGAACCACAGGGTTTTACCGTCAGACACCAGAATGCTTTCATCCGGCTGGGTCATGTGCCAGTTAAACAGGTTCGGGCGTTTTACCCATAAATCACCCTGGCCTTCCTGCACGGCATTGCCGCTGCCGTCCGTCACTTTTTGCGTAAAGCTAGCGTGGAAGCTGCTGACCTTATCCAGGCGGCTTTTAAGGTCGCTGGCCGCATCAGCCCAGACGCTGCTGGCGACAAAACTGGAGAGTAATGCACAGGCGATGGCGATTTTTTTCATTGTTATTCCTTAAAATACGTCTTCCCGTTATGGGGGTTCCGTCTTCTATTCTGGACCTGCCCGCAGGCAGGCGACAGAAGAAAATGCTTAATTTTGGCTGATTTACCCATCTTTGCAATCGCTGAAAGGTCATTCGAACGGCGGCGGCGCCAGCACCTCACGATTGCCGTTATGCCCCTGCTCGCTCACGATGCCCTGGGCTTCCATCTGTTCGATGATGCGCGCCGCTCGGTTATAGCCGATACGGAACTGACGCTGTACGCCAGAGATGGACGCTTTACGTTTTTCAGTAACGAAGTTAACCGCCTGGTCGAACAGCGGATCTAGCTCTTCGCCGCCGTCAAAGCCACCGCCGCCACCTTCGCTTTCGGTGTCATTGGTAATACCGTCAACGTACTGCGGCCGGCCGCGTGCTTTCCAGTCCTGCACCACCGCGTGAACTTCCTCATCGCGAACGAACGCGCCGTGGACACGCACCGGCGAGGTCGAGTTCGGGCCGGAGTACAGCATATCGCCCATCCCCAACAGCGACTCAGCGCCGCCCTGGTCAAGAATGGTACGGGAGTCAATTTTGCTTGATACGGTAAACGCGATGCGGGTCGGGATGTTGGCCTTGATCAGACCGGTGATCACATCCACGGACGGTCGCTGGGTTGCCAGTACAAGGTGAATACCCGCCGCACGCGCTTTCTGTGCCAGACGAGCAATCAGCTCTTCGACTTTTTTACCGACGGTCATCATCAGGTCAGCGAACTCATCCACCAGCACGACGATATAAGGTAGTTTTTCCAGCACCGGATGCTGGGCATCCATGCTGTCACCCGGCTTCCAGTATGGGTCCGGAATCGGACGTCCCATACGCTTCGCCTCAGCGATTTTCTCGTTATAACCGGCCAGGTTACGCACGCCCAATGCGGACATCAGCTTGTAGCGGCGTTCCATCTCGTTAACGCTCCAGCGCAGGGCGTTGGCGGCATCTTTCATATCCGTCACCACTTCGGTGAGCAGATGCGGAATGCCTTCATAGACCGACAGCTCGAGCATTTTCGGGTCGATCATGATGAAACGCACGTCCTCGGGCTGCGCTTTGTAGAGCATGCTGAGGATCATGGCGTTCACGCCGACCGACTTACCAGAGCCGGTCGTACCCGCGACCAGCAGGTGTGGCATTTTCGAGAGGTCTGCGACCACCGGATCGCCGGCGATATCTTTACCCAACACCACGGTTAGCGGAGAGGGGTTATCACGGAACTTGGTGTTATCCAGCACTTCACGCAGGTAGACGGTCTGACGTTTCTTGTTCGGCAGCTCAAGACCAACGTACGGCTTGCCTGGAATGACTTCCACCACGCGCACCGCCACGGTCGACAGAGAGCGCGCCAGGTCACGGGAGAGGTTAGAAATACGTGCCGCTTTGACGCCCGGCGCCAGGTTCAGCTCGAAGCGGGTGATCACCGGGCCAGGAGAGTAGTTCACGACATCCGCCTTGATGCGGAAGTCTGCCAGACGAGCCTCAACCAGACGGGCCATTTGTTCAAGCGCGAAGGTATCAACCGGCTCTACTTCAGACGGTGGAGGCGTCAACAGATCCAGTGACGGCAGCGGCGTGCTCGGGCGCTGAAGTGGACGACTGTCACCGTTACGCATCAGCAGCGGGTGAATCAGGCTCTCCTGCGGCTGAGGCGCTGGCTGCTGGAACTGCGGTGCCTGCTGTGCGGGTTGCTGCGGCTGCGCATAGGCCTGAGGAGCTGGCTGCTGCTGCGGTTGCGCATACGCCTGCGGAGCAGGTTGCTGTTGCGGCTGCGCATAAGCCTGCGGCGCTGGCTGCTGTCGCACCGGCTCAGCTTCCGGCATCACGCTCGGGGTGAATAGCGGTTCGCTTGGGCCATCATCCACCAGATCTTTCATCGGTGAGAATTCAAAATCCGTCAGCGAGAACGGATTCGCGCCTGTTGGCTGTTCACCGGAATAGCGCTGCTGCTGCGTGGCGGCGAACTGGCGCGCGAGTTCTGCTTCCGCAGCGTCATCTTCGTCTTCCTGAACGCGTTCGTCGTGCTGATACTCTTCACCGTAGCGCTGGTGCTGCGTCGCGGCGAACTGACGGGCCAGTTCATCCTGCTGTAGTTCATCAGCATCGTCTTCGTAATCGGATTCACGCGCTTTTTCCTCAGCCATACGCTGAGAAGGCAGCTTGATGCCATAGGATGCAAGCTCACGGCGCGTTGGCACACGTACGCGGTTAGGGCGCGGCAGCTGTGGACCAATGCCCTCTTTCACCTGCGGACGCGGTGCACCGCCCGTAGCAAGGCTAAACACAGGTGCAGCAGCGGCGGCTGCGGCAGTGGCTTGCTTCACGCTTTCAGCCACGGGGGCCACTGAGGCAATGGGATCGACAGGCGGTACGGAAACAGAAGGCGTTCTGGCCGCAGGCTCCTGCGCCGGTTCAGGCACGGGCTGGTACCAGGCCGCCAGCTGCTCGCGCTCGCGGGCACGGCGCTCTTCTACTTCTTCAAAATAGTACATCGGCGGACGAGACGGTTTCACCTCCTCCACCACTTCAGGCTCAGGCTCTACGTATGGCTGCGCGGGTTCTACCGGTTCAGGCACATACTCCTGATACGGCTGCGCGACCGGCTGCTCATAGTGCGGGTATCCCTGTGGTTCATACACAGGCTCCGGCTGATACGGCTGCTGCCACTGCTCTTCCTGAACGGGGATATAGCTTTCCGGCTCCGGTGCAATCACCGGCTCCGGCGTGTGAACGCCCGGCGCCGTCTGCCAGTCAACCTGAGGCTGCTGGATAACGGATTCTGGGGCAGGAACCGGCGCAGATGGCGTTACCGCTTCAACAGGCGCAGCATAAGCCTGCGCTGCCGTGGTTGCGGCAGCGGCGGCGGCAACCGGTTCGGTAACAGAATGGCCGTTTAACAACGGATCGTACTCGTCAAAATCACCCGGCATCGCGCGGTTGCCGGAGAAGAGAACGTCGTCAGGATCGACGGCGTTACCCGCCGCGCTGTATTCAACCTGCTCGTCTTCATCCATGCGTTTTCCGGAGAAGAGCGCCGCATCGGTTTTACGACCAAGCGGATTGGCAAATTTCTCGGCGACGCGCTGACGACGTGCCAGCGCGCCACGCATAATTCGTGCACGACGAGATTCACGGCGCTGCACCGGGGCATCGTCGTCTTCTTCATACTCGTCTTCGTATTCGTCTTCATCGACCCACGTATCGTCACGACGGGTACGATTGCTGGCAAACGTCAGAACAGTGAGAATAAAGCTGCCGATCTTCTCGGCAATACTGACCCACGACCAGCCGGTAAACAGCGTCAGGCCCGCCGCCCAGATACAGAGCAACGTCAGCGTACCGCCGCTGCTGTGAAGCATCGGCTGCAGGGCAGAACTCAGCAGGCTACCGATTACGCCGCCGGAGGCGAAGTACCAGATATCATCGGCGTTGATGGCCGCCAGCCCGCATGAGGTCAGGATCAGGGCCAGCGCGCCAATCAGGCGAAGCGAAACCGCGAAATAATCGATGTAGTCATCATTCTGGCGATGGCGCCAGGCAAACCAGCATCCGCCAATGATAATGACGGGTATGGTGTAGGCCATCACACCGAATATGAAAAAGAGAGTGTCCGCAAGCCAGGCGCCGGGAACGCCGCCTAAGTTATGGATAGGCTCATGCCACGCGGTTTGTGACCAGCTGGGATCTGAAGGGTTAAAACTGAGTAAGGCGACCATCAGCCAAACGGCAAAAAGGGCAATAACAATCAGTAACGCCTCAAGGAGACGACGTCCGCTGCTTAGCTTCGATAATGTGACTTCTTTGTCTTCGGTATATTCCTGGCTCAAGAAAGGCTCTCCAGGTATCAGGCATGTCCTGCCTGTTTGCTAAAACGGACAACAGTGCCGGGGCTCCCCGGCACTGTTGCTGTATGGATTAACAGGAGTGTAATCAAACTACACTGATTTTGCACCTGTTCCGTGTTAGCGCGTCTTAATAACCAGACGATTGCTCTGTTTGACCTCTTCCATCACCACATAGGTACGGGTGTCATTCACGCCTGGCAGACGCAGCAAGGTTTCACCCAGCAGCTTACGGTAGGCGGACATGTCCGGCACGCGGGTTTTCAACAGGTAGTCGAAATCACCGGAAACCAGATGACACTCTTGAATTTCTTCAAGTTTTTGTACAGCGGAGTTGAATTGTTCAAACACATCCGGCGCACCACGATTCAGAGTAATCTCAACAAATACCAGAAGTGAGGCATCCAGATAATGCGGGTTAAGCAGAGCCGTGTAGCCCTGAATAAAACCCTGTCTTTCCAGTCGGCGCACGCGCTCAAGGCACGGCGTCGGGGAAAGTCCCACACGTTTTGAAAGCTCGACGTTGGAAATACGCCCATCCTTTTGCAATTCATTAAGAATGTTACGATCGATACGGTCGAGATCTTTGCCAGGGCGCTTCTTGCTATCTACCATTATTATTGTCTCTCTGTATTCCTTCCCTACTCCTGCCTGGACCCTGTGCACATCACTGTTCAGAGCCTGTACCCGTTATTCATCACATCGCCTGGTTATGTGTTAGACGCAATGTGGATTCGGGTTCTGTTTGTTAAGAAGACCGTTGCCTTAAGGCAGTCACCGACATCACGTATGGCGTCTGTCCACGCCATGCGTAGATTTCACTGACCCGGTAAAAATGGCATTTACGTGCATGCCTATGCGGCACACGAGTAATGCGGTTTTTTTTCTTCCTTGAATGTTTTCGCAAAAGCGCAGGGGATTGTCAAAGCAAAACATCGATTTTTAGTACAACATGCCGGATATTCATTACGCTAGGGTATTAATCATCATTTTATTGCCTTATAAACAACCGGATTTCAGTAGAAAGCGTTATGTTATAGCGCTCAATTTATCGTCCGTACCTATCGCACATATCGATATCAAAATTTCTGCGCTCTTTTTTTACGGCAACAAATTCCCTACAATCCAGCCAAATGTCTGCCAACAACAATGGGGATCTCATGGGCACGGCTAAACACAGTAAGCTGCTAATCCTTGGTTCTGGACCTGCGGGATATACCGCAGCGGTCTATGCTGCACGCGCTAACCTGCACCCGGTACTCATCACCGGCATGGAAAAAGGCGGTCAGCTGACCACCACCACCGAAGTCGAAAACTGGCCAGGCGACCCGAATGACCTGACCGGGCCGCTGCTGATGGAACGCATGCACGAGCATGCCGCCAAATTCGAAACCGAAATTCTGTTCGACCACATTAACAAGGTCGATCTGCAGAACCGTCCGTTCCGTCTGACGGGCGACAGCGGCGAATACACCTGTGACGCGTTGATTATCGCCACCGGCGCATCGGCCCGTTATCTTGGTCTGCCGTCAGAAGAAGCGTTTAAAGGCCGCGGCGTGTCTGCCTGCGCCACCTGCGACGGTTTCTTCTATCGCAACCAGAAAGTCGCGGTGATCGGCGGCGGCAACACCGCGGTGGAAGAAGCGCTTTATCTGGCGAACATCGCCTCCGAAGTGCACCTGATCCACCGTCGCGACACCTTCCGCGCAGAAAAAATTCTGATCAAACGTCTGATGGATAAAGTGGCGAGCGGCAACATCGTGCTGCACACCCACCGTACGCTGGAAGAAGTTACCGGCGATCAGATGGGCGTTGCCGGCCTGCGCCTGCGCGACACACAGAACACCGACAACGTGGAGTCGCTGGAAGTGGCAGGCCTGTTCGTGGCAATCGGTCACAGCCCGAACACCGCAATCTTCGACGGTCAGCTTGAGCTGGAAAACGGCTACATCAAAGTGCAGTCCGGTATTCACGGCAATGCGACCCAGACCAGCATCCCCGGCGTATTCGCAGCAGGCGACGTGATGGACCATATTTATCGTCAGGCGATCACCTCTGCGGGCACCGGCTGTATGGCCGCGCTGGATGCGGAGCGCTACCTGGACGGGCTGGCTGAAACAGGTAAATAATCTTTACAAGTCAGTAACAAACGTAAATAAAGGCGGCCACTGGTCGCCTTTATTTTTCCCCGCGTGTAACATGCAGTTGTCTAATTTCTTATAACGTCACCTGCAAAGTACGCAATGGAAAAAACCCGTCAACAAGAGTTAACACGCTGGCTAAAACAGCAAAGCGTTATTTCCCGCCGCTGGCTTATGATTTCCCGTCTTTTGGGGTTTATCAGCGGTTTGTTGATTGTTGCCCAGGCATGGCTGCTGGCCCGCATTCTTAACCATATGATCATGGAGAACATCCCGCGCGAGGCGCTTCTGCTGCCTTTTGTCGTTTTGGTTCTGATCTTTGTCCTGCGCGCCTGGGTGGTCTGGCTGCGTGAACGCGTCGGTTTTCACGCCGGACAGCATATTCGCTATGAGATCCGTCGACAGGTTCTGGACCGTCTTCAGGACGCCGGTCCCGCATGGATCCAGGGCAAGCCTGCCGGTAGCTGGGCAACGCTAATTCTTGAACAGATTGACGACATGCACGACTACTATGCCCGCTACCTGCCGCAGATGGCGCTGGCCGTTTTCGTACCGCTGCTGATTGTGATCGTCATTTTTCCGATCAACTGGGTTGCCGCGCTGATCTTGCTCGGCACCGCCCCGCTGATCCCGCTGTTTATGGCGATGGTAGGAATGGGCGCAGCGGATGCCAACCGGCGTAACTTCCTGGCGCTGGGCCGCCTGAGCGGCCATTTCCTTGACCGACTGCGCGGGATGGAAACCCTGCGTATATTTGGCCGCGGTGAAGCAGAGACTGAAAACATTCGTCATGCGTCGCAGGACTTCCGTCAGCGCACCATGGAAGTGCTGCGTCTGGCGTTCCTGTCGTCCGGCGTGCTTGAATTCTTTACGTCGTTGTCGATTGCGCTGGTAGCCGTCTACTTTGGCTTCTCCTATCTCGGTGCGCTGGATTTCGGCCACTACGGGACAGCGGTAACGCTTTCCGCTGGCTTCCTGGCGCTGATCCTGGCCCCGGAATTTTTCCAGCCGCTTCGCGATCTCGGCACCTTTTATCATGCCAAAGCGCAGGCCATTGGTGCCGCCGACAGCCTGAAAACCTTCCTGGAAACGCCGCTGGCGCACCCGGAGCGTGGTGAAGCCACGCTGAATGCGAAAGAGCCGGTGACCCTTGAAGCGCAGGATTTTTCTATCCTGTCGCCCGAAGGCAAAGTGCTGGCAGGCCCGCTGAACTTTACCCTGCCAGCCGGACAACGCGTGGTGCTGGTCGGCACCAGCGGATCGGGGAAAAGTTCTCTGCTGAATGCGCTCTCCGGCTTTATGGCCTATACCGGTTCGCTGCGGGTTAATAAAACCGAACTGCGCGATCTTGACCCTGACGCCTGGCGTAAACAGCTGAGCTGGGTTGGGCAAAACCCACAGCTTCCGGCATCTACGCTGCGCGAGAATGTGCTGCTGGCGCGTCCGGATGCGCGTGAAGATGAGCTCCAGTCCGTGCTCGATCGCGCCTGGGTCAGCGAGTTTCTGCCGCTGCTTCAACAGGGCGTCGATACGGTCGTCGGCGACCAGTCTGCCGGGCTCTCCGTCGGGCAGGCTCAGCGCGTTGCCGTTGCGCGCGCGCTGCTTAACCCGTGCCAGCTTATGCTGCTTGATGAGCCCGCGGCCAGCCTGGACGCACACAGCGAGCAGCGCGTGATGGAGGCGCTTAACGCCGCCTCACGGCAGCAGACCACGCTGATGGTTACCCATCAGCTGGAAGGCATAGCCGACTGGGATCAAATCTGGGTGATGGAAAACGGTCACATCGTTGAGCACGGCGATTACGCCTCACTCGTTGCCGCGAAGGGGCCATTTGCCTCTCTGCTGGCGAATCGTCAGGAGGACATCTGATGCGCGCCCTGCTCCCCTATCTTGCGCTCTATAAACGCCACAAATGGATGCTGACGCTAGGCATCGTGCTGGCAATTATTACCCTGCTGGCAAGCATCGGCCTGCTTACGCTCTCTGGCTGGTTCCTGTCGGCCTCTGCCGCGGCTGGCTTCGCGGGGCTCTATAGCTTCAACTATATGCTGCCCGCCGCGGGCGTGCGTGGCACGGCCATCACCCGCACTGCCGGGCGCTACTTCGAGCGCCTGGTCAGCCACGATGCAACCTTCCGCGTGCTGCAGCACCTGCGTATATACACCTTCAGCAGGCTGCTGCCCCTCTCCCCTGCCGGGCTGGCGCGCTTTCGCCAGGGGGAATTGCTCAACCGCGTCGTGGCGGATGTCGATACGCTGGACCACCTCTATCTGCGCGTAATATCGCCGATTGTCGGCGCCTTCGTGGTGATTGTCGTGGTGACGCTGGGGCTGTGCGTTCTGGATGTCCCAATCGCGCTGACGCTCGGCGGCATTATGCTGCTAACGTTGATTTTCCTGCCGCCGCTGTTCTATCGAGCGGGTAAATCCACCGGCGAAAACCTCACGCGCCTGCGCGGGGAATATCGTCAACAGCTGACCTCCTGGCTGCAGGGGCAGGCAGAGCTGACTATCTTTGGCGCCAGCAGGCGCTACCGCGCACGGATGGAAAGTACAGAGCTAAACTGGCACGAGGCGCAGCGCCGACAGTCTGAACTGACGGCCTTCTCTCAGGCGCTGATGATGCTCATCGGTGGCGTGGCTGTTATCGCGATGCTGTGGATGGCCTCCGGCGGCGTGGGCGCTAACCTGCAGCCAGGCCCGCTGATTGCACTCTTTGTTTTCTGCGCGCTGGCGGCCTTCGAAGCGCTTGCACCCGTGACGGGGGCCTTCCAGCATCTTGGACAGGTTATCGCCTCTGCCCTGCGCATCACGGAAATTGCCGAGCAGGAACCCGAGGTGACGTTCACCGCTAGCCAGACATCGGTACCAGCGCAGGTTGCATTGACGCTGAACGACGTCACGTTTGCCTACGACAAGCAGGGGCAGAACGCGCTGGAAGGGATCACCCTTTCGGTAAGCGCGGGTCAGCGAATTGCGATCCTGGGCCGTACCGGCTGCGGTAAGTCAACGCTTCTGCAGCTTTTGACGCGCGCCTGGGATCCGCAGCAAGGACAGATCCAGTTTAACGATGTAAAGCTGGCTGATTTCGGCGAGCAGGCCTTACGTAAAACCGTCAGCGTGGTGCCACAGCGGGTGCATCTGTTTAGCGCTACACTGCGCGATAACCTGCTGCTGGCGGCACCCGATGCCTCTGACGACGCACTGTGCACGACGCTCGAACAAGTCGGTCTGCACAAGCTGCTTGAGGACGACGGGTTAAACGGCTGGCTGGGTGAAGGCGGTCGTCAGCTCTCTGGCGGCGAACTGCGCCGACTGGCGATTGCGCGCGCGCTGCTACACGATGCGCCCCTGATGCTGCTCGACGAGCCAACAGAAGGGCTGGACGCCACAACCGAAAGCCAAATTCTGGATTTACTGGCTACCGTCATGGCTGGCAAAACGGTGCTGATGGTCACGCACCGCCTGCGCGGGCTGGCGAGTTTCGATCGGATAATTGTGATGGACAACGGACACATTATTGAGCAAGGTAATCACGCAGAATTGTTGGCAAAACAGGGTCGCTACTACCAGTTTAAACAGCGTCTGTAGGCTATATTAGTACCGATCCTCACTCGCGTATTGGAGTTCTGTTGTCATGCGCCTGGTCCAGCTGTCTCGTCATAATATTGCGTTCCCTTCCCCGGAGGGGGCGCTGCGTGAACCAAATGGGTTGCTGGCGCTCGGCGGCGATCTCAGCCCGGCTCGTCTGTTGATGGCCTACCAGCGTGGGATCTTTCCCTGGTTTTCACCCGGCGACCCGATTTTATGGTGGTCGCCCGACCCGCGCGCCGTGCTGTGGCCAGCACAATTTCATGTCAGCCGCAGCATGAAGCGTTTCCATGCAAAATCACCCTACCGCGTGACGCTGAACCACGCCTTTGGTCAGGTCATTGAAGGCTGCGCTGAAGACCGTCACGAAGGAACATGGATCACCCGCGATATCATCACCGCCTACCACCAGCTGCACGAGCTTGGCTACGCGCATTCCATTGAAGTATGGGACGGCGGCGAACTTGTCGGCGGTATGTACGGCGTGGCGCAAGGAACGCTGTTTTGCGGGGAGTCGATGTTCTCCCGCGCCGCTAACGCCTCAAAAAGTGCGCTGCTGGTCTTTTGCCAGGAGTTTGCGCATCGCGGCGGACAGCTGATGGACTGCCAGGTGCTCAATGAGCACACTGCCTCCCTCGGCGCCGTCGAAATTTCCCGTCGCCACTACATTGAGCACCTCGATAATTGCCGCCAGGAGAAGCTCCCGCGCGACTTCTGGGTGCCGCGTACGCTCTTTCTGCCTAATGCCTAAATGTTTTCCGCATATTTTTTATGAGGGTGTTATAATTACGCCGCAGAGTAGCTTCTGCCTGTTGCCCCGCCGCCGTTTGGGACCCCCGCTTCAGATAACGTCCTGACGTTTATCCTGTTGTCTCCCCTTTACGAATGCGCTTCCTGTTCGGTTGTACCGTGACGCTTGGGCAATGCGCTGAAACTGTTTTGCTGCGTTTTAATCGCGCAATTCTTTACTTAATTGATGAATTTCGGCATTATCTTGCCGGTTCAAAACTTGGTAGTGATACCCCAGAGGATTAGATGGCCAAAGAAGACAATATTGAAATGCAGGGTACCGTACTTGATACGTTGCCTAATACCATGTTTCGCGTAGAGCTGGAAAACGGTCACGTGGTAACTGCGCACATCTCCGGTAAAATGCGCAAAAACTACATCCGCATTTTAACGGGCGACAAAGTGACTGTTGAACTGACCCCGTACGACCTGAGCAAAGGCCGCATTGTCTTCCGTAGTCGCTAATTGTTTTCGCCTGTAATGGCAGATGAATATTTAAAAGGTCGGGATTATCCCGGCCTTTTTTATTTATGGCTTTAGCGCTGCTGCGTTGGAAGATGTATTGTCATCCAGGGTTGTACAGGCGCGATTAAATCCCCCGCCATTGAATGAGCCATGTCGTGGAGTAATCCCGTCAGGTGCGGCAGCATATTGCGGTCAAAATGCGATACCAGCAGTACGTGGTTTAACGCCCGGCAGTAGTCGCATTTCGTTTCTGTATCCTCCAGCAGCCACTCTTTTGGTCGCGGTTGTTCCGCTTCATCCTCAAACTCCACCACCTGAAAATCACGCATTGATTCTGTGAGGCCGGTTTTCACCTCTTCCAGCCAGGCCCCAAGACAGCGGCAAACGGGCTGCGTTTGCGGGAGTGATTTGCAGTCGAGAAGGATTTCGGTGAGCAGCTTGCAGCGCTCGGCCAGGGTTGTGAGATCGGGGTTGAGGGAGAGTTCGGTGTAGAGCTGGGAGAAGCTATTAATATTAGTCATATGTAATCCTTTATGCACGCAAGATTGTCTGTGCACACACTTTCAGGACGCCAATCCCGGCACCTGATTTTGCAGGTGCGTCGCCATTTTATTACTGTAGATTTATCCAGCAACTGACTTCGAAAGAAACTGGAAAGCGCCTCGCAAAATTCCTCTGCGGCCTGATGCCCTCACCCCGGCCCTCTCCCACAGGGAGAGGGAGTAAACAAAAAAAACGGCAACCGAAGTTGCCGTTTTGCTTGTACCTTTCAACTCAGTGAGCCGCTTCCGGCTTGTGCTTCGCCGCACTCTGGAAATCGTACGTCAGTTCGTTCTTCGCCTGATCCAGCGCCACGGTCACCTGGCCGCCGTCCACCAGCGAGCCAAACAGCAGCTCGTTCGCCAGCGGTTTCTTCAGGTTGTCCTGAATCACGCGCGCCATCGGACGGGCACCCATCGCACGGTCGTAGCCTTTCTCAGCCAGCCAGTTGCGGGCCTCCTGACTGACTTCCAGCGATACGCCTTTCTGATCCAGCTGAACCTGCAGCTCGACGATGAACTTGTCCACCACCTGATGGATCACCTCGGTAGACAGGTGATCGAACCAGATAATGTTGTCCAGACGGTTGCGGAACTCCGGCGTGAAGATCTTCTTGATCTCCTCCATCGCATCGGTGCTGTTATCCTGGTGGATCAGGCCGATAGATTTACGCTCGGTTTCACGTACCCCGGCGTTGGTGGTCATCACCAGCACCACGTTGCGGAAGTCCGCCTTGCGCCCGTTGTTGTCGGTCAGCGTCCCGTTGTCCATCACCTGCAGCAGGATGTTAAACACGTCCGGGTGCGCCTTCTCGATTTCATCGAGCAGCAGGACCGCGTGCGGATGCTTGATCACCGCGTCGGTGAGCAGGCCGCCCTGATCAAAGCCCACGTATCCCGGAGGCGCACCAATCAAACGGCTGACGGTGTGACGCTCCATGTACTCGGACATATCAAAGCGCAGCAGCTCAATGCCCAGCGCTTTCGAGAGCTGAACCGTCACCTCGGTTTTCCCCACGCCGGTCGGGCCGGCGAACAGGAAGGAACCGACAGGCTTGTGGTCATGCCCCAGCCCGGCGCGGGCCATCTTGATCGCTTCGGTTAAGGCCTCAATGGCTTTATCCTGACCAAAGACCAGCATTTTCAGGCGATTGCCGAGGGTGCGCAGCGTGTCGCGGTCGCTCTGAGAAACGCTCTTCTCAGGGATACGCGCGATGCGGGCCACCACGGACTCAATATCCGCCACGTTAACGGTTTTCTTACGCTTGCTGGCCGGCATCAGGCGCGCACGCGCGCCCGCTTCATCAATCACGTCAATCGCCTTGTCCGGCAGATGACGGTCGTTGATGTATTTCACCGCCAGCTCCACCGCCGCACGTACCGCTTTCGCAGTGTATCGCACGTCGTGGTGTGCTTCGTACTTGGTTTTCAGGCCGTTGATGATCTGCACCGTTTCGTCAACGGACGGCTCGGTTACGTCAATTTTCTGGAAGCGACGCGCCAGCGCGCGGTCTTTCTCGAAAATGTTGCTGAACTCCTGGTAGGTCGTGGAGCCCATCACGCGGATCTTGCCGCTGGAGAGCAGCGGTTTGATCAGGTTAGCGGCATCCACCTGGCCACCGGAGGCCGCGCCCGCGCCGATGATGGTGTGGATCTCATCGATAAACAGGATGCTGCTGGTGTCCTGCTCCAGCTGTTTTAACAGCGCCTTGAAGCGTTTTTCAAAATCACCGCGGTATTTGGTGCCCGCCAGCAGCGAGCCGATGTCCAGCGAGTAGATGGTGCAGTCGGCAATCACTTCCGGCACGTCGCCCTGCACAATACGCCAGGCAAGGCCTTCGGCAATCGCGGTTTTACCCACGCCAGACTCACCCACCAGCAGCGGGTTGTTCTTGCGGCGACGGCACAGCACCTGGATTGCGCGCTCCAGCTCTTTATCGCGGCCAATCAGCGGGTCGATACCGCCAACGCGAGCAAGCTGGTTAAGGTTGGTGGTGAAGTTTTCCATACGATCCTCCCCGCCTGCTTGCTCTTCATTGTTGTTGACCTGACTGCTGGGATCGGACGGCTGGTTAGGCTCGTCTTTGCGCGTTCCGTGAGAGATAAAGTTAACCACGTCGAGTCGGCTGACTTCGTGTTTACGCAGCAGGTAGGCAGCCTGTGACTCCTGCTCGCTAAAGATGGCAACAAGGACGTTTGCGCCAGTCACTTCACTACGTCCTGAAGACTGGACGTGGAAGACCGCGCGCTGCAGCACGCGCTGGAAGCTGAGCGTCGGCTGCGTGTCGCGCTCTTCTTCACTGGCTGGCAGCACCGGTGTGGTTTGTTCGATGAAGGCTTCGAGTTCCTGACGTAGCGCCACCAGATCCACGGAGCATGCTTCCAGCGCTTCGCGGGCAGATGGGTTGCTAAGCAGTGCGAGCAGTAAGTGCTCGACGGTCATAAACTCATGTCGGTGCTCACGCGCTCTGGCGAAAGCCATGTTTAAACTGAGTTCCAGTTCTTGATTGAGCATAGGCACCTCCCCCAATTTTATGCCTTTTCAGGCCTTTTCCAGCGTACACAGCAACGGATGCTCGTTCTCCCTTGCATAGTCGTTCACCATCGCCACTTTGGATTCTGCGACTTCGGCAGTAAAGATGCCGCAGATCGCTTTGCCTCGATAATGAACGGTAAGCATCAGTTGCGTTGCACGTTCTACATCATAAGAAAAGAACTTTTGTAGCACGTCAATAACAAATTCCATCGGCGTGTAATCATCGTTCATTAACATAACTTTATACATAGATGGCGGTTTTAGCGCGTCGCGCACTTTTTCTTCCGCCAGCTGGTCAAAATCCAGCCAGTCGTTACTCTTACCCATTTTGCATAATCACTATGAATCTACCTCAGATGTTAGATAACAATCATCTATTACTGTCATCCGCGATGTCTGTCACAAACTATTGCAATAGCGTTAACTGCTTCAAATTTTGGTTGATTATTGTCCCAACTCCGGTGCCAAACGCTTGACGGCTTCTTTCGTTTATCTAAATTGTACAAGCGTGAGTTGGCGAGGTTTTGAACAGCCCCCACTCCACCACCGGTTCATTCCATCTTAATTTATAAGATTTACGAAGGATGTCGAAGCATGGAAATGGGTACTGTTAAGTGGTTCAACAACGCCAAAGGGTTTGGCTTCATCTGCCCTGAAGGCGGCGGCGAGGATATCTTCGCTCACTATTCCACCATTCAGATGGATGGTTACAGGACGCTCAAAGCCGGGCAATCCGTCCGGTTCGATGTACACCAGGGGCCAAAAGGCAATCACGCCAGTCTAATCGTCCCCGTTGAAGCAGAAGCGGTTGCATAGCTCTCTGATTCATTGTGTACACCCCGCAGGCAAAATGCCAGCCCGATCGGCTGGCATTTTTATTTTCAGCCTATTCGCGCGCCAGCGCATCCACCGGATCCAGCCGCGCCGCATTGCGTGCCGGCAACCAGCCAAACAAAATGCCGGTGAAGGTCGAACACAGGAATGCCGTGAGGATCGCCACCGGCGAGAAGCCGATCTCCCAGCCCGGTAAAAAGAGCTGAAGCGCAAAGGCGATCATCATGGAGAGCGCAATGCCCATCGCTCCGCCCACCAGACACACTAGCACCGCCTCAATCAGAAACTGCTGCAGCACATCGCTGGCTCTGGCGCCGACAGCCATGCGGATGCCGATCTCTCGCGTGCGCTCCGTGACCGACACCAGCATGATATTCATCACCCCGATGCCGCCGACGACCAGCGAAATCACCGCCACCAGCGTCAGGAACATCTGAAGAGTACGTGTGGTCTTTTCCGCCGTTTTCAAGAGGCCGTCCATGTTCCAGGTGAAGAAATCCTTCTTCCCGTGGCGCAGCGTTAACAGCCGCTCGAGCTGCTGTTCGGCCATGGCGCTGTCGTAGCCCTCTTTTACGCGTACGGTGATAGAGTTGAGCCAGGATTGCCCCATGATCCGCCCGGAGATGGTGGTATAGGGCAGCCAGACGCGCAGGACCTTGCTGCTGCCAAACATCGACTGCTTCTCTTCCGCTACGCCGATTACGGTAGCAGGCATGTTGCCTACGAGGATCACTTCGCCGACCACGTTCGTTTTATTCGGGAAGAGCTGCCTGCGCGAGTTGTCATCCAATACCACGACCTGCGCTCTGCCCGCCAGCTGCTCTGCGTTAAAGGTAGAGCCCTGGCTAAAGGTCATACCGTAGACGTTGAAGTAATCACCGCTTACGCCGTTAGCGCTGGCCGCCACGTCAATATTGCCGTAGCGCAGGCGCAGGTTTTGCGACACCGCTGGCGTGGCCGAGTTGACCCACGGCTGCTTCTGGATCGCCGCCAGATCGTCGTATTTCAGCGCCTGCTGGTTCTGCGGCTCATCGTCACCAAAGTCTTTCCCGGGATAGACGTCAATGGTGTTGGTACCAATGGCGCGAATATCCGCCAGCACCAGCTGTTTCGCGGCATCGCCCACCACCACAATCGACACCACCGAGGCAATACCGATGATGATGCCGAGCATGGTCAGCAGGGTGCGCATTTTATTGGCGGCCATCGCCAGCCAGGCCATGGTCAGCGCTTCACGAAAGCCGCTGGAGAATTGACCCCAGCCGGTCGGCGCGGGCAACGCCTCTTTCGGTGCCGCCGCTCTGGACTGGCGCGGCGGCGGGTTGCTGACCAGCTCCCCGTCGTGGATCTCGATAATGCGCTCGGCCTGCGCCGCTACCTGCGGGTCGTGGGTGACGATAATCACCGTATGCCCCTGGTCGCGAAGCTGGTGAAGGATTGCCATTACCTCTTCGCCGGAATGGCTGTCGAGCGCTCCGGTCGGTTCGTCCGCGAGGATAACCTGCCCGCCGTTCATCAGCGCGCGGGCAATACTCACGCGCTGCTGCTGGCCACCGGAAAGCTGCGACGGCTGATAGTCCACCCGCTCCGCCAGCCCAAGACGCGTTAGCAGCGCCTTCGCGCGTTCGAGCCGCTTTTTCCGCTCCACGCCCGCATAGACCGCGGGCACTTCCACGTTTTGCGCCGCGCTCAGGTGCGAGAGAAGATGATAACGCTGGAAGATAAAGCCGAAGTGTTCACGGCGCAGCTTCGCCAGCGCGTCGCTGTCCAGCGTCGAAATGTCCGTTCCCGCCACCCGATAGGTGCCGCTGGTGGGTTTATCCAGACAGCCCAGAATATTCATCAGCGTCGATTTACCTGAGCCTGAGGCCCCGACAATCGCCACCATCTCGCCGGCTTCCACGCGCAGGGAGATGCCCTTCAGCACCTCCACCGGGCCGTCACCCGACGGATAGCTGCGACGAATATCATTCAGCTCCAGCAGGGCGGTCATTTAGCGGCTCCGGGCAGGCTTTCGCTGGTGACAACCTCCTCCCCCTCTTCCAGCCCTTTCACCACCACCACGTCGGTGTCGTTGCGCGCGCCAATCACCACTTCACGCTCGCGCGTTTCGCCGTTGCGCAGCACTTTGACCTTATAGCGGCTGTCGCCAGCGGACTCACCCAGCGCGGAGAGCGGTACGGTCAGCACGTTTTTCACGCCGGTCAGCTGAATGTGCACCTGCGCGGTCATGTCCAGACGCAGCACGCCCTGCGGGTTGGGTACTTCGAAGCGGGCATAGTAGAAAATGGCATCGTTCACTTTTTCCGGCGTCGGCAGAATATCTTTCAGCACGCCTTCATAGCGGGTCTGCGGATCGCCGAGTACGGTAAACCAGGCGTTCTGCCCCGGCTTGAGGTGAATGACATCCGCCTCTGAGACCTGCGCTTTCACCAGCATGGTGCTCATGTCTGCCAGCGTCAGGATATTCGGTGCCTGCTGCGCGGCTATCACCGTCTGGCCCTGCAGCGTAGTAATCTGGGTCACTTCCCCTGCCATCGGCGCAACGATTTTTGTGTAGTCGAGGTTGGTTTTAGCCGTATCGAGCGAGGCCTGGTTACGCTTGATTTGCGCGTCGATGGTGCCGATCTGCGCCTGTTTTACCGCCAGCTCCGTTGTGGCGGTATCCAGATCCTGCTTCGAAATTGCCTGGGTTTTGGCCAGCGCCTGCTGACGCGTCAGCGTCACCTGAGCAAGATTACGCTCCGCCTGCGCCTGCGCGCGCTGGGCGCGCAGCTCCATGAGCGTTGCCTCCACTTCGCGGATCTGGTTTTCAGCCTGTTCAGGATCGATAACCCCGAGGAGCTGGCCTTTTTTGACCTTGTCGCCAATCTCGACCGACAGCGTTTTCAGCTGGCCGCTCACCTGCGCACCCACGTCCACCTTGCGCAGGGCATCGAGTTTGCCCGTTGCCAGCACGTTTTGCTGGAGCTCGCCGGGGCGAACGATCAGCGTTTGATACTGTGGCACGGGCGCGTTAAGCACCTGCCATAGCCAGTAACCGCCGACTAATACGACCACCGCCAGCAGCAGAAACAGCTTTCTGCGTTTTCCCTTAAGGTTCATAAATATTCCAAATAAATGTTCTGGCAATCATAAGTGTTGATTCTATCTAAACCACTCCTCAACGAAACCCCTGATTTCTGGAATAGCCCCTCTTTATTTACATGACGTTGACATTACGCCTGCTGAAATGACGATCTTCCAAAAGGAGCAGGATCTAACATGTCTTCTATCGTCGATACACCTTATTCGCAACTACCGCTGCCTAAATCCGGCTGGCAGCTTTTTAAAAGCCTGGCATCCGGTGCCATCACGCCCGGGCTGGCGTGGCAAAACCCCGCCTATCGACGTAAGTTCATGTTACGCTCGCTGGCCGCACCGGTGAGCACAGCGCGCCTGCTCGCAGGCCTGGCAAAACAACCACGCCTGATGCAAATGCTGCAGGTACAGCCGGGTTTACCGTGCCGCCTGCACCGACCATGGCTGACGGTGAATATGTCCCGCCAGAGTGCACTGGAATCACTTGACTGCCATTATCAAACGCTGAGTCGCAAACTTCCTGCCGCGCTGCTGAACGGTTATCTGTCAAAACAAGGCATGACGCTGCTGACCTTAACCGGCAAAGATGAACAGCAATTTACCGTTCGCCTGTGTGCTGATGCGTTTATGGATAAAGAAGGTGAAGCGACCCTCGTCTTCTGCGATCGCCAGGGCACGGCGCTGGCTGAAATGACCTTCACGCTGTGCACGTTCGAAGGCAAGCTCACCCTTTTTATCGGCGGGTTACAGGGCGCGAAAGCGCATGTCCCCCATGAGCTCATTCAGGGCGCGACCAAAGCGTGCCACGGCCTGTTTCCGAAACGTCTGCTGGTGGAGGCCGCGATGACGCTGGGCGCCGCATTCCCGGTCGAACAGATCCTCGCGGTGAGTAACGCTACCCATATCTACCGCAGCTGGCGTTACCGCAAGAAAAAAGAAGGGACGCTGCTGGCGGATTACGACAGCTTCTGGCTCTCGATTGGCGGGCAAAAGCAGGATAACGGCAACTTCGCGCTGCCGTTGGTCATGCCGCGCAAACCGATGGAAGAGATTGCGAGTAAAAAACGCGCCGAATACCGCCGCCGCTACGTGCTGCTGGACAGCCTGATTGAACAGGTTTCTCTGGCAACCCGAAGCTAATCGGCTCTCCCGCGCGCCAGCCAGAGCACGCGGGAGAACATTTTGCGCAGCAGCCCCGGCACTGACTCAACGCCTCGCCTTCCCGCTTCCGTCGCCACTTCGATGGCGAGATCCGGTTTTGACGAACGATGAATGGCTTTGGCGATCACCCGGCGCATGTTCATGGGCACATCAACCGGGATCATCGCCACGCGATGAAAGACATCATCAAAGCCCTGACGATACATAAAGTGTTCCATGTCCATGGCAGGCAGTATTGTCAGGTGCTCGCGCTCCTCTTCCCGATCATTGTTAATTAAGCTGCGTACGGTCGCGGCATACTTTTTCCCCGCATCATCGCCATCCACCAGCACATGCCATTGAATCCCCATTCTGCGGGCGAATTTGATCAGCGGCTTCAAGCCCGACTGGGCAAACTCAATAACCTTAATGCCTTCCGCATCAAAGTGATGACCACACTGGCGCGCCAGCTCGTTGATTACCCATGTCTCGGTTTCCCCTTCTACCAGCAGCCAGCAGCGGGCAAACAGCGACGAGGCGCGGTTAAAGCGAATATGAAACGCGATGCGGCGGCTGTCTTCCGCATTCAGCCCGCCCGGCCCGAGCCGGTAAGCCGATACGCGCGAGGATTCACGCACCAGACGGCAGACGTATTCCACCGGCGTGAGCGATAACAGCTCGCCTGAATTGGTGGTTGTGATGCGCTGGAGCGGCAGAAGATTGAGCAGCTGCCACGCCACAGAGAGCATGATCGGGTGCAGGCGCGTTTCAGGGTCTTCCACCAGCAGCAGCGGCCGCGCATCGCGATCCAGCCGGACGGTGCCTTTGGCCTGCAGTAGCGTTGAGAACAACCCAAGCAGTATCACCCGATGGGTACGTCCACCGGGGCGGTCGATCATGCGGTTAATGATATCGAGGTAGCGCCAGCTTCGCTGTTCATCGTGAGAACGGCGGCGCATCAGGCGATGACGTGACTGCCCCGTGCCCTGCTCGGAAAAGTAGTGTTCCAGCAGCTGTACCATGGCAGACAGCCCCTGACGGATCTGCCCGTCCGTCAGGTTCTGCGGGCGTGACACCAGTTCGCGCGCAAGGAAATCCAGCTCGCGGGCGGTGACTTCGACGTCAGGCATATTCGGTACGGTGCCGTTGCGGATCCGGCGCATAAAGCGCGCATCGCGCAAGCGCAGAACGGGCGACAGGCGAATCAAATGACGAGCCAGTTCGTCAATATTATCCAGCGAGAGAGGATTACCTTTCTCGTCAAGGAACTCACGCAGGGTGAGCACCCCATCATTCTCTGCCATCTCACCTTCGAGGCGGTAGAAAATACGGTGATAATCATCATCACAAGGCACCCAGCAGGGTGACATTGGGCGGAACCGGCGCACGCGGTGGCGGCCTGGTTCGGACTCCCGGAAAGTCAAAATAATGTGCAGATGTTTTTCACGCCCGGCAACGTCGCCCGGCGGAAACCAGAAGTCATCATGAACGAAGTGGTACAAATCATCTTCAGGGGAAAGCAGCAGGGTCAGCGCATCCAGCAGGCTGGATTTACCCCATGCGTTTTCCCCGATCAGAACGTTATTTTGCTCCAGCTGCAGCGACAGGCGGTTGATACCGCGAAACCCGACAATTTCCACACGTTCGAGAAGCATACAACCCCCGCGAAATGATCACTTTTTCCTTCAAGTTATCAGCAGTATAGCGGCAGGAAGCCTGGCTGGACACCCTAACAGACGGTGATTATTTTGAGGATGAGCAATAAATTCAGAATTTACCCGTAAACTTTCATTTGAAATATTGCTACCGGCACAAGATACTAGCGCCCGCAAATTGGACTATGCTCTATTTACCTCCAGTTTGAACAAGGAATAACATCACATTGCCTTAAATCAAATTAATCGAATTTATTTAAGTGGCGAAGGGGTGTTGAAAGTTTCAAAATAATGGCTCTTTGAGTCGTCATCCCTTTATGGCGATATACCCGTGCGCGGGAAAACGTGCGGAAGTTTATTACTGAGGTGGTTATGTTTAGAAAATTAGCGGCAGAATGTTTCGGTACATTTTGGCTGGTGTTTGGCGGCTGCGGTAGCGCAGTTCTGGCCGCAGCGTTCCCAGAATTAGGGATCGGTTTCGTCGGCGTCGCACTGGCTTTCGGTTTAACCGTATTAACCATGGCATTCGCTGTGGGTCATATTTCCGGCGGTCATTTTAACCCGGCGGTAACCCTGGGATTATGGGCCGGCGGTCGTTTCCCGGTAAAAGACGTGCTGGGCTACATTATTGCGCAGGTTATAGGCGGCATTATTGCAGCGGCCGTACTGTACGTTATTGCCAGCGGCAAAGCCGGCTTTGACGCCGCGGCCAGCGGATTTGCTTCTAACGGTTTCGGTGAACACTCACCGGGCGGCTACTCCATGCTGTCTGCTATCGTCATTGAAATCGTGCTGACCGCAGGCTTCCTTCTGGTGATCCACGGCGCGACCGACAAACACGCACCGGCAGGTTTCGCCCCTATTGCCATTGGTCTGGCGCTGACGCTGATTCACCTGATCTCTATCCCGGTAACTAACACCTCCGTTAACCCGGCGCGCAGCACCGCGGTGGCTATCTTCCAGGGCGGCTGGGCGCTTGAGCAGCTGTGGTTGTTCTGGGTAATGCCAATTATCGGCGGTATTCTGGGTGGCGTGCTGTATCGCACCCTGCTGGAAAAACGCGATTAATCTTTCCCTCCCTCTCCCCATGGGAGAGGGCCAGGGTGAGGGCAACAGGCCGCACATACAGGCCGGGTAAGGCGTAGCCGCCTCCCGGCTTTGTTTTGCCCCTTTACTGAACAGCCTTTATTGGGTAGTGTCACTGGCGCTTAACAGATACTCAAAAGGACCGGCTGTTCATGTTTTCAGGACTCCTCATCATTCTGCTGCCCCTGATCGTGGGCTACCTCATTCCGCTGCACCGTGAATCCGCATTAAGACTTATTAATCATTTTCTCAGCTGGATTGTTTACGTCATTCTTTTCTTTATGGGGATTAGCCTGGCATTCCTTGATAACCTGGCGGCGAATTTATTATCGATACTGCATTATTCTGCCGTCACCATCGTGGTTATTATGCTGTGCAATATTGCGGCCCTCTTCTGGCTTGAGCGCACTATTCCCTGGAAAAATAAGCACCATCAGGAAAAACTGCCTTCCCGTATTGCAATGGCGCTGGAATCATTAAAACTGTGCGGCGTCGTGGTACTCGGTTTTCTTCTTGGCCTGACCGGTTTTTCATTTTTACAGCACGCGACCGAAGCCAGTGAATATACCCTGATATTCCTGCTGTTCCTGATTGGTATCCAGCTGCGAAATAACGGCATGACCCTGAAACAGATTGTCCTCAACCGTCGCGGAATGATGGTAGCGGTTGTGGTGATCGCCAGCTCAATGGTCGCGGGGGTCATTAACGCCTTTATTCTCGACCTGCCGCTGAAAACCGGCCTGGCGATGGCCTCCGGCTTCGGCTGGTATTCCCTCTCCGGGATCCTGCTGACCGAGTCCTTCGGCCCGGTGATTGGCAGCGCCGCTTTCTTTAACGATCTGGCGCGCGAGCTGATTGCCATCATGCTGATCCCGGGGCTGGTGCGCCGTAGCCGCTCCACCGCGCTGGGCTTATGTGGTGCCACCTCGATGGACTTTACCCTGCCGGTATTGCAACGCTCCGGCGGCATTGAGCTGGTGCCCGCCGCCATCGTACACGGCTTTATTTTGAGCCTGCTGGTTCCCATCCTGATGGCCTTATTCTCTGCCTGATACTCCTCTGGCGGTAGCAACCCTGCCGCCAAAATTGCGCTAAATCAATATCCCTCTATTTTGTAGAAGAAAGACCTTTTCTCCGTTCCGGCACAGGCATAACCTTAAACATGTATATCAAATATAACTTTAACAGGTGTGATTATGTTTTGTGTGCAATGTGAACAAACCATCCGTACTCCGGCAGGCAATGGCTGCTCTTACGCGCAGGGTATGTGCGGCAAAACCGCAGAAACGTCAGACCTGCAGGATCTGCTGATTGCGGCCCTGCAGGGGCTATCCGCATGGGCATTTAAGGCCCGCGAATACGGCATTGTTGACCACTACGTAGACAGCTTCGCCCCCCGCGCATTTTTCTCTACGCTGACCAACGTTAACTTCGACTCTCCTCGCATTGTCGGCTACGCGCGCGAAGCGATTGCCCTGCGTGAAGCGCTGAAAGCACAGTGCCTGAATGCCGATGCGAACGCCCGCGTTGAGAATCCTATGTCGGAACTCCAGCTGGTGAGCGACGACCTGGGTGACCTGCAGCGCCAGGCGGCAGAATTTACCCCGAATAAAGACAAAGCGGCGATTGGCGAGAACATTCTCGGCCTGCGTCTGCTGTGCCTGTACGGCCTGAAAGGTGCCGCGGCCTATATGGAACACGCGCACGTTCTCGGTCAGTACGACAACGATATCTACGCTCAGTACCACAAAATCATGGCATGGCTGGGCACATGGCCTTCCGATATGAACGCGCTGCTGGAGTGTTCAATGGAGATCGGCCAGATGAACTTCCGCGTGATGAGCATTCTGGATGCCGGTGAAACCAGCACCTACGGCCACCCGACGCCGACTCAGGTGAACGTGAAAGCGACCGAAGGCAAGTGCATCCTGATTTCCGGTCACGATCTTAAAGATCTCTACAACCTGTTGAAGCAGACCGAAGGGACCGGCGTTAACGTCTATACCCACGGTGAAATGCTGCCCGCGCACGGCTACCCGGAGCTGCGTAAATTTAAGCATCTGGTCGGTAACTACGGCAGCGGCTGGCAGAACCAGCAGGTTGAATTCGCCCGCTTCCCTGGCCCAATCGTGATGACCTCCAACTGCATCATCGACCCAACCGTAGGCGCGTATGACGACCGCATCTGGACGCGCAGCATTGTCGGCTGGCCGGGCGTCAGCCACCTCGAAGGTGACGACTTCGGTCCGGTAATCGCCCAGGCGCAGCAGATGGCGGGCTTCCCGTACAGCGAAATTGAACACCTGATCACCGTCGGCTTTGGTCGCGAAACCCTGCTGGGCGCCGCCGATTCCCTGATTGACCTGGTAAGCCGCGAAAAACTGCGCCACATCTTCCTGATCGGCGGCTGTGACGGCGCGCGCGGTGAGCGTAACTACTTCACCGATTTCGCCACCAGCGTACCGGAAGACTGCCTGATCCTGACCCTGGCCTGCGGGAAATACCGTTTCAACAAGCTGGACTTCGGCAACATCGAAGGCCTGCCGCGCCTGGTGGATGCGGGTCAGTGTAACGATGCGTACTCTGCCATTATTCTGGCGGTCACGCTGGCGGAGAAGCTGGGCTGCGGCGTGAACGATCTGCCGCTGTCGCTGGTGCTCTCCTGGTTTGAACAAAAAGCGATTGTCATCCTGCTGACCCTGCTCTCTCTCGGCGTCACCAACATCGTGACCGGCCCGACCGCGCCAGGCTTCCTGACGCCAGACCTGCTGGCGGTGCTGAACGAGAAATTCGGTCTGCGTTCAGTAACGAATGTAGAAGACGATATGAAGCAGCTGCTGAGCGCGTAAGGAGAGATTCATGACCATGCCAACCTCACAATGCCCGTGGCGGATGCAGGTTCATCACATCCATCAGGAGACGCCGGATGTGTGGACGCTGTCGCTGCTGTGCCACGACTACTATCCGTACCGTGCAGGTCAGTATGCGCTGGTCAGCGTCCGCAATTCTGCGGACACCCTGCGCGCCTACACGATCTCCTCAACGCCGGGCGTGAGCGAGTACATTACGCTGACCATCCGCCGCATTGATGACGGCGCGGGCTCTCAGTGGCTGACCCGCGACGTGAAGCGCGGAGACTACATCTGGCTGTCCGACGCGCAGGGTGAATTCACCTGTGACGACAAGGCAGAGGATAAATTCCTGCTGCTGGCGGCGGGCTGTGGCGTCACGCCGGTGATGTCGATGCGCCGCTGGCTGGCAAAAAACCGTCCGCAGGCTGACGTGCAGGTGATTTTCAGCGTACGTTCACCCGAGGATGTGATTTTTGCCGATGAGTGGCGCAATTATCCGGTAACGCTGGTGGCGGAAAACAACGCAACGCACGGCTTTGTTGCCGGTCGTCTGAGCCCCGAGCTGCTGCAAAGCGTGCCGGATATTGCGAACCGCACCGTAATGACCTGCGGCCCGGCGCCGTACATGGATATCGTGGAGAAGGAAGTGAAGGCGCTGGGCGTAACCCGCTTCTTCAAAGAGCAGTTCTTCACGCCCGTGGCGGAAGCGGCAACCAGCGGGATTCAGTTCACTAAGCTGCAGCCCGCACAGACCTTCTTTGGCCGCGTAGGTACCACGCTGCTGGAGGCGATGGAAAGCAACAAGGTGCCGGTGGTGGCTGCGTGTCGTGCCGGCGTGTGCGGCTGCTGCAAGACGAAGGTGGTCTCAGGGGAGTACAGCGTCACCAGCACCATGACGCTGTCCGAGGCGGAAATTGCCGAGGGCTATGTGCTGGCATGTTCCTGTCATCCGCAGGGGGATCTGGTCCTCGCATAAGCGTTAAACGTTCGATCGTAGGCCCGGTAAGCGTCAGCGCCACCGGGCTTTTTGTCGGGTGGCACTACGTTTACCCGACCTACAACAACTTTTGTTATCCTCAGCGCCACGCCGGATCTTTTCCTACCGCAAACCGCCCTGCTCCTAAAAATGCGACAGCCAGCGCGCCGATGAAGAAATACACCAGGCTTTCAATCGCCCATGCGCCCACGGCATCGAGCGCAAAGGTTTTGCCCGTCCCGACCATCAGCCATGCCACAATCATCGTAAAGGCCAGCACCAGCGCGGCCGGACGCGTAAAGAGCCCGATAACAATCAGGATCGGCGCGACCACTTCACCAATCAGCACGCCATAGGCGATAAACCCCGGCAGTCCCTTTTCCACCAGCATGCCGCTGATAAACCCCACCCCGCCAAATAACTTATGCAAACCGTGAAAAAGCATCAGCCCGCCAACGGCAAGTCGTAACAAGAGTTTGCCAAGATCGTCGCACGTTAGCTTTTCATTAACAGCAATTAACAATGATTTAACCATTTGAAATGATTCCTGTTTTCACCCGAGGTATCACCAGATTATGCCGAATAATTGCGCGTGAAAAGCACCTTTTAATTGGGGGTATTTGGCGGGCAATACGCAGACTTTCTTCTAAGCTTGTAAGCGATATCACATAAAGGAGAAGGACACCCATGAAACAAACCGTGGCTGCATACATAGCAAAAACCCTCGAACAGGCTGGCGTAAAACGTATCTGGGGCGTCACGGGCGACTCGCTGAATGGACTGAGCGATAGCCTTAACAAGATGAAAACCATCGAGTGGATGCCCACCCGCCATGAAGAAGTCGCCGCGTTCGCCGCGGGTGCCGAAGCGCAGCTCACGGGCGAGCTGGCCGTTTGCGCCGGCTCCTGCGGGCCGGGAAACCTGCATTTAATTAACGGTCTGTTCGACTGTCACCGTAACCACGTCCCCGTGCTGGCCATCGCGGCGCACATTCCCTCGTCAGAAATCGGCAGCGGCTATTTTCAGGAGACGCATCCGCAGGAGCTGTTCCGTGAATGCAGCCACTACTGCGAGCTGGTTTCATCCCCTGAGCAGATCCCGCAGGTGCTGGCGATTGCCATGCGCAAAGCCGTGCTGAACCGCGGGGTCTCGGTTGTCGTTATCCCCGGCGACGTCGCGCTTAAGGCGGCGCCTGAAGGGGCCAGCACCCACTGGTACCACGCCCCTCAGCCGGTCGTTACGCCTGCGGAAGAGGAGCTGAAAAAGCTGGCGCAGCTGCTGCGTTACTCAAGCAATATCGCCCTGATGTGCGGCAGCGGCTGCGCGGGGGCACACAAAGAGCTGGTCGAATTTGCGGGCAAGCTAAAAGCGCCGATCGTCCACGCCCTGCGCGGCAAAGAGCACGTGGAGTACGACAACCCGTACGACGTGGGCATGACCGGGCTGATCGGTTTTTCTTCCGGCTTCCACACCATGATGAACGCCGACACGCTGATCCTGCTCGGCACCCAGTTCCCATACCGTGCCTTCTACCCGTCGGATGCCAAAATCATCCAGATCGACATTAATCCCGGCAGCATCGGCGCGCACAGCAAAGTCGATATGGCGCTGATCGGCGATATCAAATCGACACTCGCCGCCCTGCTGCCGCTGCTGGAAGAGAAAACGGACCGCAAGTTCCTTGATAAGGCGTTGAGCGACTATCGCGACGCGCGCAAGGGGCTGGACGACCTTGCCAAACCGAGCGACAAAGCCATTCACCCGCAGTACCTGGCGCAGCAAATCAGCCACTTTGCCGACGACGACGCCATCTTCACCTGCGACGTCGGCACGCCAACCGTCTGGGCGGCGCGCTACCTCAAGATGAACGGCAAACGACGACTGCTCGGCTCGTTCAACCACGGATCGATGGCGAACGCCATGCCGCAGGCGCTGGGCGCGAAAGCGACCGCACCGGAGCGTCAGGTGGTGGCGATGTGCGGCGACGGCGGCTTCAGCATGCTGATGGGGGATTTTCTGTCGGTGGTGCAGATGAAGCTCCCGCTGAAAATCGTGGTCTTTAACAACAGCGTGCTGGGCTTCGTGGCGATGGAGATGAAGGCCGGCGGCTACCTGACCGACGGCACCGAGCTGCACGACACCAACTTCGCGCGCATCGCCGAGGCCTGCGGCATCACCGGCATTCGCGTGGAGAAAGCCTCAGAGGTGGATGAAGCCCTGCAGCGCGCCTTCTCCATCGACGGTCCGGTGCTGGTGGATGTGGTGGTTGCCAAAGAGGAGCTGGCGATCCCGCCGCAGATCAAGCTGGAGCAGGCTAAAGGCTTTAGCCTGTATATGCTGCGCGCCATCATCAGCGGGCGCGGTGACGAAGTGATCGAACTGGCAAAAACCAACTGGCTCAGGTAAAACATCTGGCATCGCCTTTTTAATAATAAGGACATGCCATGATCGATTTACGTAGTGATACCGTAACCCGCCCGAGCCGCGCCATGCTCGAAGAGATGATGGCCGCCCCGGTCGGGGACGACGTCTACGGCGATGACCCGACGGTCAACGAACTGCAGCGCTATGCGGCAGAGCTGAGCGGCAAGGAGGCCGCGCTGTTCCTGCCGACCGGCACGCAGGCCAACCTGGTCGCGCTGCTTAGCCACTGCGAGCGCGGTGAAGAGTACATTGTCGGCCAGGGCGCGCATAACTATCTGTATGAAGCGGGCGGCGCAGCGGTGCTCGGCAGCATTCAGCCGCAGCCCATTGACGCGGCTCCTGACGGCTCGCTGCCGCTCGATAAAGTGGCTGCAAAAATCAAGGCCGACGATATTCATTTCGCCCGCACTAAGCTGCTCAGCCTCGAAAACACCCATAACGGCAAAGTGCTGCCGCGTGAATACCTGAAAGCCGCGTGGGACTTTACCCGCGAGCGCAGGCTCGGCCTGCACGTTGACGGCGCACGCATTTTCAACGCCGTGGTGGAGTACGGCTGCGAGCTGAAAGAGATCGCGCAGTACTGCGACTCGTTCACCATCTGCCTCTCAAAAGGGCTGGGCACGCCTGTAGGTTCCCTGCTGGTGGGCAATGCGGACTACATAAAGCGTGCTAACCGCTGGCGCAAGATGACCGGCGGCGGCATGCGTCAGGCGGGTATTCTGGCGGCGGCGGGGCTGTATGCCCTGAAAAACAACGTAGCGCGCCTCAAGGACGACCACGAAAACGCCGCGTGGATGGCGGCGCAGCTGCGCGAAATCGGCGCAGACGTGATGCGTCACGACACCAATATGCTGTTCGTGCGCGTGGGCGACGAGCGCGCCGCCGCGCTGGGTGACTTTATGAAAGCACATGGCGTGCTGATCAACGCCTCTCCCGTCGTGCGTCTGGTCATGCATCTTGACGTAAGCCGCGAGCAGCTGGCAGAAGTTGTGAAACACTGGCAGGCGTTTTTACAGCGTTAAGGAGTATAACGTGCCGCAACGAATTCTGGTGCTCGGCGCCAGCGGGTATATCGGTCAGCATCTCACCGCTGCTCTCAGCCAGCAGGGGCACCGGGTGCTGGCAGCGGCACGCAGCACGGAACGCCTGCAAAAGCAAAATTTGCCCGGCGTGACCTGCCACAGTGTCGATCTCAACTGGCCTAAAGAGCTGCCCGCGCTGCTGGAAGGGGTCGACACGCTTTACTACCTGGTGCACAGCATGGGCGAAGGCGGGGATTTTATCGCCCACGAGCGTCAGGTGGCGATGAACGTTCGCGATGCCCTGCTGCAAACGCCGGTGAAACAGGTGATTTTTTTAAGCTCCCTGCAGGCACCCGAAAGCGAGCAGTCCGATCACCTGCGCGCCCGCCAGCTGACGGCGGAGACCCTGCGCGGCGCAAATGTTCCTCTCACCGAACTGCGCGCCGGGATCATCGTCGGCGCCGGTTCTGCCGCCTTCGAAGTGATGCGCGATATGGTCTACAACCTGCCGGTGCTTACCCCGCCGCGCTGGGTGCGATCGCGCACAACGCCGATTGCGCTGGAGAATTTACTCCACTATCTGGTGGCGCTGCTGGATCACCCTACCGACCAGCACCGCGTGCTGGAAGCCGCTGGCCCGGACGTGCTGAGCTATCAGGAGCAGTTTGAACATTTTATGCGCGTGAGCGGCCGGAGACGCTGGCTGGTGCCCATCCCCTTTCCAACCCGCTGGATCTCGGTGTGGTTTTTAAATGTCATTACGTCAGTCCCGCCGACCACCGCGAAAGCGCTGATCCAGGGGTTGAAGCACGATCTGCTGGCGGACGATCGCGCGCTGCGTGCGCTGATCCCGCAAGAGTTGATCCGCTTCGACGACGCGGTTCGCAATACGCTGAAAGAAGAAGAGAAGCTGGTGAACTCCAGCGACTGGGGCTACGACGCGCAGGCCTTTGCCCGCTGGCGGCCCGAGTATGGCTACTATCCGAAACAGGCAGGCTGCACGGTGAAAACCTCCGCCAGCCTTGCGGATCTGTGGGAGGTTGTGAATCAGATCGGCGGCAAAGATGGCTATTTCTTCGGCAACATTCTCTGGCAAACGCGCGGCGCAATGGATCTGCTAGTAGGACATCGTCTGGCAAAAGGTCGCCCTGCCGCTCCGTATCTGAACGTGGGCGATACGGTCGACAGCTGGAAGGTGATCATCGTTGAGCCAGAGAAACAGCTGGCACTGCTGTTCGGCATGAAAGCGCCGGGGCTGGGTCGGCTTTGCTTCACTCTCAAGGACAAAGGCGACCACCGGGAACTGGACGTGCGTGCCTGGTGGCATCCGCACGGAATGCCCGGTCTGTTCTACTGGCTGTTGATGATCCCCGCGCACCTGTTTATCTTCCGCGGAATGGCAAAACGTATTGCGCAACGGGCAGAACAAAAGACGGAAAATATCTAAATAAAACTCTTATTCTTTCACCTTTCCCATTGCATAGCGCCGTAATTCACGAAAGAATGCGCACGAAATTCTTTTTCAACACAGTGGATTGATATGAAGGTACTGGTTACCGGGGCGACCAGCGGCTTAGGCCGAAATGCGGTCGAGTTTCTGCGCAACAAAGGCATCAGCGTCAGGGCCACCGGTCGCAACGAGGCGATGGGTAAGCTGCTGCAAAAAATGGGCGCAGAGTTCATCCATGCTGACCTGACGGAGCTGGTCTCTTCTCAGGCTAAGGTGATGCTCGCCGGTATCGATACGCTGTGGCACTGCTCCAGCTTTACCTCTCCGTGGGGAACCCAGGAAGCCTTTGACCTCGCCAACGTGCGCGCCACGCGCCGTCTGGGCGAATGGGCGGTTGCCTGGGGCGTGCGTAACTTTGTTCATATCTCCTCCCCGTCACTCTATTTCGACTATCACCACCACCGCGACGTTAGGGAAGATTTTCGTCCCGCGCGCTTCGCCTGCGAGTTTGCCCGCAGCAAGGCGGCCAGCGAAGAGGTGATTGACCTGCTGGCGCAGTCCAACCCGCACACGCGATTTACCGTTTTACGCCCTCAGGGGCTGTTCGGTGCACATGACAAAGTGTTTATTCCACGCCTGGCGCAGATGATGCACCACTATGGCAGCGTCCTGCTGCCGCGCGGCGGTGATGCAATGGTGGATATGACGTACTACGAGAACGCCGTGCATGCGATGTGGCTGGCGAGCCAGCCGGACTGCGACAAGCTCATTTCCGGTCGCGCCTACAACATCACCAACGGCGAACCCTGCCGGCTTCGCAGCATTGTGCAGCGCTTAATTGACGAACTGCAGATCGACTGCCGCATCCGTTCAGTCCCGTACCCAATGCTGGATATGATCGCCCGCAGCATGGAGCGCTTTGGCAGTAAGTCCGCCAAAGAGCCCGCGCTGACCCACTACGGCGTGTCGAAGCTTAACTTTGATTTCACGCTGGATATTTCGCGGGCGGAGAACGAGCTTGGATATAAGCCGGTTGTGACGCTGGATGAAGGGATTGTGCGCACGGCGGCGTGGCTGCGGGATCACGGGAAGCTTCATCGCTAGCCTTTTTGCCCGGTGGCGGCTTCGCCTTACCGGGCCTACAACTGCACCTACCGTTCCCTCACCCCTTTAGCAGCGCCACCCGGCAAAAGACAGGGAGTGCGGCCTGATGCCCTCACCCCGGCCCTCTCCCACGGAGAGAGGGTGCAAACACTAAAACGGCAACCTTTCGGTTGCCGTTTGCTGTTTATAATGCCGTCCAGGCATCAGCCCATGCCAGGCCTGCGCCCGGTTCATAGTATGCCGGGGCGTTGTTACACCAGCCGCTGTACGGGAACGGTTTGCACTGGAAGAGTTTACCGTGGTTGTTCACGATATCTCCTGCGCTGTACTTGCCGTTCGCGCTCCACGCCGCGTAAGAGGCGTCGCTGTCAGATGGCGTAGCCGCTTTCGCCTTCACGTTCAGCAGGTATGAAGTGGTGCTGCTCAGCTCGCCGTCGCTGACGGTCAGGCTGACTTCAACCTGCTGCGCCGTTGCAGACTCTGGTGCCGTGAAGGTCACAACCGCTTTGTCTTCGCCGGTCACCGTCTGGCCATCCTGTGAACGCCACGTGTAGGTCAGTTTGTTGCCGTCTGCATCAGTGGAGCCTTCAGCGCTCAGGGAGACCAGCGCACCCGCATCCACGGCACCGATTGGGCCAGCAATGTGCGCCACCGGCGCGTGGTTCACGACCGCTGGCTCAGCCGGCGTTTCATCTTCGGCTGGGATCGGCGCTGGCGTTACCGGGGTTTCCTCCGGAGTGGTCGCAGAGCCTTCATCGTCAACAACGTTAACGTTAAAGAACTTCTGCACGCACCTGCCGTAGTCACCCTCTTTGAACGCGCTGAACGGCGTCTGGTAGCCCACCAGCTGGCAAGAGTAGGTCTTACCGTCTGGCGTATCGGCGCTCCATCCCCAGTCCTGTTCCCAGTAGATCTTCAGCGCTCCCGCGCCGCCTTCGTCGAACTGCTTCATGTTGGCACAGCCCAGCACTTCATTCGCCGGAACGGGCACTTTCAGGTAGTTGGCGAACTCTTTGTAGTATTTGATACGGTTCTGCGACTGCGCAATTTCAGTCGGGCCGCCGCACTCAACGCCGCCGTTGATGATCTGGGTCGTCACGCCAAAGCCCGGCACCAGGCCGTTGGCTTTGTCACGCTCGTTCGGCTGCCACGTACCGTCGATAACCTGCAGCATGCTTGGTTTTGGCGGCTGCGGGTAGGCGAAGAAGAAGATGGCGCTCGCCAGGTTCAGCCAGGTATCCGCCACCAGCTCCGGTTTGTTGAGCAGCGTACGCACGTCGCCGTACATCGCTTCAGAGAACGGGCCGTAGTTATAGTTGTAGGACAACTGCTTGGCGCCGCGGCCGAAGTAGCTCAGGAAATCGCCGTCCTTGTCCTTGCCGCATGGCCAGGTCTGACCCTGCCAGACGTCCGGGTTACATTCGCCGTTGTAGCCGCCCTTCTGGCCTTCGCTCCAGCCCATTTCACGGACGTGAACCAGCGCCTGACGCCACTCCCCTTCCGGACGCCAGCTTTCGTGGCCGCCGGTTTCCTGCGCGAAGTGGGCAAACATTGTCGCCAGCTCTTTACGGCATATAGCGTCGCTGTCGCGTCCGTCGCCGTAGGTCTTACACAGCGCCGGGAATTTGCCGATCGCTTTCAGGAAGTTGCTGTAGGTGTACGCCTGCGCGCGCAGCGGGAAAAGATACTCCCAGTCGCTGGCCTTCACGATCCCTTCCACGCGCTTCACGTTGTCCGGGTTCGCCGCGCGGCCTGGCTCAATCATTTCAACCTGAGCATTGTCCAGCGTCTGAATGGTCTCTTTCACCGAGGCCATCAGCGGGAAGCTGGTCAGTTCCTTCTCTTTCTTCGCCAGATCGCTGGCCTTCATGGTGTACGGTTCGCTGGCGGTCGCCTGCAGCGACGCAGCCTGTGCCATAAAGGGGGCTACGCACGCGCCGGCAAAGAGTCCACTCAATAACGTCCTTTTGTTCATTTCAGTATCCTGTTTAGTGAAGTTTAAATTTAGAATCCCGGCTTATGTATTAATCCATTAATAAATAAACCACAGACAGCTGTTTTCTTTTTTCGAAGAACACCCTCGGGAATTCTTCAAAAATAAAAAACCTTAATAACGTGCGGCTACTTTTAACTGCTGATATTTTTTCCAGACCTTATGGGCGTATATCATACGCTGCGGATAATTCTCTTTTTTCAACCCGGCGTTATATGCGCCGACGGCCTCCCAGTTATAGCCATAGGCTTTAATCATTCCCGAGAGGATTGAAGCGCCGACCATGATGGAGGTACACGGCTCGGTCATCAGTCGATATTCGTCGATACCTCTGCTTTCAAGCTCGCTAAAATGCGAGCTGTTGATTTGCATCAGCCCAACATCACGCGTGCCATCGTGGTTTTGCCCTACCGCATAGGGGTCCATGCCGGATTCAACGTTAGCAATGGCATACAATAAATAGGGGTCGACATGATAATAGTGCCCGGCGTTATCCCAACAGTTTGCCAGAGCGCTTTGGCTTATTACCAATAACAGCAACATTAATTTTTTCATTTTGACCTGCTGACGGTTTCGGTTATTTCTCCTCGCCCACATCCTGTAAAATGAATACTGAATGACTCCCCCCAAATGGAGGGAGTATTCAACGGATGAGATTATTTGCAGTCTGCTGCTGCGCCTTCTTTCACCCACACGTCGCTGTTGGCCGGGTTATCACCGCGGGTCCACCATTTCGCGCGGTAAACGTTACCCTGGTATGTGGTGGTTTCGCCGCCGTTATAGACCACGTCTGAACGCCAGTTGAATTTCACCTGGCTGACCAGCGCCCATGCCTCTGCGCTAAAGCCTGGCTGGTTGCCCTGCGTCCAGTACTTCGCTTTCCAGACCAGGTGGTCGAAGCTCACGGTGTCGCCACCGTTGTAGATTTTGCTGGGATCCCACGCGGCATATTTGCTGGCGTTAGCATCGACAGGCGCGTCGCAGCTGCCGGTTGCCGTGCCTTCGTCAGATGGCGGTGTAACTTCGTCAGACGGAGGAGTCACTTCATCAGATGGTGGGGTCACCTCATCTGCAGGCGGTGTTACGTCTGCTGGTTTAGGATTTACCGTTACCTGCACGTTAGACTGCACGCTAGTTTTGCCGTCGGTTACGACAACGCTCAGGGTGTAGGAAGAGGCATTGTTCACCGCTGGAGCAGTGATGCGAACGTTAGCCGTATCCGTACCCGTTGCGTTCATATCTGCCGGTACGCTCCAGCTATAGGTCAGCGCATCGCCGTCGGGGTCGGTTGCCTGTGCATGCAGGGCGATCGTTTCACCGGATTCAACAGTCACGGCTTCCATTGCATTGATCGCCGGAGCCTGGTTGGCTTTAGGCGCTTTGTTAACAACCTGAACGTCGATGGCGTTGCTCAGACCTTTTGCGTCGGTCACCGTCAGGCGGAACACCAGGTTCTGGTCGCTGGTCACAGCCGGCACGCTGAAGCTGGCCTTCGCTTTGGTGCTGTTCGCCAGAGTCACGCTCGCACCGGAAACCTGCGTCCATTTGTAGGTCAGTGCATCGCCGTCCTGGTCAGAAGACGCAGAGCCATCCAGGGAGACGGTCGCCGGGCCGGTTACCATCAGATCGCTGGCAGAGGCCACCGGCACATGGTTGGTCACAACCGGTTCAACTGGCGTTGAGCTACCGCCCAGCAGGCTTTCGTTCATCGCATTCAGAATATCGCCGTTATCAGACTCGATAGACCACGCGAACAGGCCACCGAGGTTTTTGTTCTGTACGTATTTGCCTTTGGCCATTACGGAACGGGCGTTGTCGTACGTCACCAGCTCGCCGGTGGACTTGTTAAACAGGTACGGTGCTTCCGCCGCTTCGTCGTATTTGTATTCCCAGCCCGGTTTGCCCAGCATCTGGTTCACAATCTGACGGTAGTCAACAATACCGCTTTCCCAGGTCCCCGGGATTGGGCCCGTTGCCGTACCGGTGAACGGGTTATCGCCGGTGTAACCGTGAACCCCCGTCCAGCCGCGACCGTACATACCTGCACCCACCACGATCTTGCCAGGCTGTACGCCCTGCTCCAGCATCGCTTTCACCGCGTTATCGGTGGTGTAGTTGGTATCAGGCTTCCAGGATGCACCGTACAGCGCGGTCTGGTGGCCGAGCTCGGTATTGCTCCACGCGCCGTAGAAGTCGTAGCTCATCAGGAAGATATGGTCGATGTACTGCTGCGCGGTGCTGTAGTCCACGTCTTCGATCTTATCTTTACCCGCACCGATGGCGGTGGTCAGCTCGTAGGTACGGCCGGTTTCTGCAGACAGCTCATTCAGCATCTGACGCAGGTCGTGCATCAGCGCGGTGTAGGTGGCTTTATCGGTCTGAGGGTTGCCGAGCCTGGTATTTTCACCGCCGCCGCCAGGGAATTCCCAGTCGATATCCACGCCGTCGAACACTTTCCAGGTGGTCAGGAAGTCTTTCACGGAGGCCACGAAGCGATCGCGCAGCACTTTATTATCCATCTGATAGAACGGATCAGACAGCGTCCAGCCGCCTACGGATGGCAGAATTTTCAGGTCAGGATGGGCTTTTTTCATTGCCATCAGCTGGCCATAGTTGCCTTTGTACGGGTCGTCCCAGCCGGTCACACCCTGCTGTGGTTTCTGCAGCGCAGCCCACGGATCGTGGATGGCAACGGTGTAGTCCGGACGGCCCTGGCAGGCACGCTTCAGGGATTCCAGCGCGCCGGAAGATTTGGCGCTGTCGTTAATGCCGTCGCCGCCACAGATTGGGATGAAGCCGTACAGCAGGTGGTTGATATTCGCAACCGGGATCTTATCCGCAGAGAAGTTACGGTCATATACGCCCCACTCTGGGAAGTAAGCACCTACGACTTTGTCAGTGTGCTGCGCGAAGGCTTTGTTGTTCTCCAGCAGCGGCGTACTCAGCGGCAGCAGATGGCTACCGTCGGTGTCCGCAACGATGATCAGCTTGCTGGCGCTTTTGGTGCAGCCGCTGTCATTACAGAGTTCCACCTGCTCCTGATAACGGCCACCTTTTTTCACCTTAAAGGTCGCTGAGCCTGCAGCGCTGCCAGCACCGGTCCAGACGGTCTGGCCGTCCAGAAGCACTTTGGCAGACGTCGGCGCATCGCCGCTCCAGACGTTCCACTCAACCTTCACATCAACGCCATCTTTGTGCACTTTAATAAGGTTGTTATAGTCCTGCGCTGCCTGATCCACTTCCACCAGCGCAAATTTATCATTGCCCGACGTAATAGAAGGCGTGCCCGGCGCCGCTGCAAATACTGAGCTTGTTGCAGCCGCAACAAAAAGCGCCAGATATTTAGGCTTCATAAATTTCATTTTTATTTCCTGATAAATTTATTCGTAACGTTAATAACCCATGTCTTCCATGAGAACATGGCGTCTTTTCGCGTAATGCGTATTTAACCAACCTGAAAACCGTGACCAAAAAACTTCTCGCCGCGTTGTACTCCTCCATAAAAAGATACCAGCTTAAATTCCGTGTAGCTTATATTCCTTACGATACACTGAGCGCAAAGAGGCGTCCCTCTCTTCCACCGCCGAAATGATTTATAAAAAAACTTGACCCACACATTTAAAATGTGAAAGCAAACTGCTGCCCAATAAACACCGCTATTCCAGCAAATGAGAGATAAGGTCCGAAAGAAAGAGTGAGGTTATTTTTATTTAAATTATTTAGCGCGAAATAGCCGATAATACCGCTTAGCGCGGCGGCTAATTCAATCGTGGGCAACGCGTGCCAGCCGCACCAGGCGCCTAAGGCCGCCAGCAGTTTGAAATCGCCATATCCCAGTCCTTCCCGTCCGGTGGTCAGGCGAAACGCCCAGTACAGCAGCCAGAGCGAGAGATAGCCCGCCACGGCGCCGAAGAGTGCATCACACAGCGGCAGCGTATGGTCAAAGGCATGGAGCAATAATCCCGCCCACAGCAGGGGCTGGGTCAGGCAGTCAGGCAGCAGCTGGTGCCGCCAGTCGATCATGGCAAGGGGCAATAAAAACGCCGCCAGCAGCCACAGAGAGAACAAAGCCTGGACGTCGGGCATGCTCCAGGCGGTGACCCCAAAAAACAGGGCGGAAAAAAGTTCGATTAAAAATATCCGCAGCGGGATCGCCGTGCCGCACTGGCTACAGCGTCCGCGTAATAATAGCCAGCTGAGCAGCGGAATATTCTCCCACACGGCGAGCGAGTGCTGGCAGACCGGGCAGCGGGAGGCCGGGAAGAGCAAATTGCCGCAGCCTTCTTCCTCCATCACCATGCCCGGCACGCGCTCGACGACAACCCCGAGAAAACTGCCGACAATGCCGCCCAGTATCGCACTCATCACCGGAAACCCCACCGGGTAGACCTCCCGCATCAGCGCGAAGATGTTCATGCGCTTTTGCTCCAGGCGAGCTGCACTTCGGCTTTTACGTCATTAAGACGATCGACCGGGGTGAGGTTCATTTTCTGCAGCCGTACGCCTGTAGTCTGGTTAATTTCCCGCAGCCAGCTTTTTAATTCGTAAATATTAACGCGACTGACGACAAACGATAAATTTTGTCCATCCTGACGCACATCCGTCAGGGGCAGATTAATTTCCTGCGCGCTGCTCTCTACCACCGTGCGCGGGTTATCCGTTTTGACCCGTTGAACCTGGAGATGATTTTTATCTATTTCACTGCGCATCCAGTTCAGCGTCTCTTTTTGTCTGCTCAGCGTGGCTTTACTGTTTTGAATCATATTATCCAGCGGGATCACGCCTGCGTAATAAATGGCCGCCCCCACCAGGGCCGCGGCACCTATTTTTATAATGATTTTTTCCCTGGTGCTGTAATTCTGATAACGAGACTGAAGCTGCGCGATTCGCTCTTTCATTTATATTTCCCTGCGATCATGGCGGTATAAGGAGCAGCGGTGGAAACAGGCTGCAGGGTGAAATCAAAATTCTCCCCGGCCTGATTCACAAACGCCTGCAACGCGGTTTGGTTTTGCGCACTGACGCTCAGCGTCAGCGTGTTCTGTTGGGCGTCGTATTCCAGCAGATCGATTCCCATTGCCGGCACGGTCTGCCTGGCTTTCTCCAGCGCGTCAAGCTGTAAAAACAGCCCTTTAGGCTGCTTCTTCATATTTTGTCCGAAGTGGTATTTAAGGTTGGTCTGCTGGCGCATGCTGGGGAAATGGTGCTGATAAACCTCAAGGATCTCCTGCTGAACCTGGTTTTCCTGCTGCACCAGCATCCAGGCCATCGCGACGCGCGGGCCCAGCAACAGGCCGAGAGAGAGCAGGCCCGCCGCGGCTATTGCCGCTTTGATGCCCTTAGACGCTTTACCCGAGCCCGCTTTCGCGCTGAATTCGCCGTGCAGGAGCGTGACGCGGTAGGCGTGCCACTGGGGCTGGATCAGGACCAGCGGATGCTGCCAGGGGTGCCCGACATCGACGTTGACGCCAGCGGGCGCGTCCCCGTAGCAGCACACGTCCCCCTCTCCGGCTTTCTGCATCAGCAGCGGCAGCAGGCTGGCCTCCATCTGTCCGGCGGTATGAGGCGACAGGCGCAGCCAGTAGGTTTCATCCTGAGCGACAAGCGTGCTCCCGCCCGCCGTTACCGGCAGCAGCCATGCATCCGGCAGGGCCTGAATCACCTTTAACCCGGCCTCCTTAAAGCGGCTTAGCCATCCGCGCAGCAGATCGGCATCGACGGCCACCGCGTCAACCTCAGCGCCCTTTTTGCTGAGCACCGTCCAGTGGAGGTTATCCACCTCGCCAATCAGCGTCTCTTCCGCCATCCACGAGAACGCCGTCGCCTGAGAGACCACTTTCTTCGGTAAGGTAAAATGGCGGAAGATCATGCTGCTGGCGGGCAGCAGCAGGCAAACGCGGGCGGCCAGGGGATGGTTCGCCAGCGCGTCCAGGCTCTCCAGTACCTCCACCTGCTCGCTGTCGGAGACACACCACGTTATTTTCCCGCCCTCGCGGCTGTCGGGACGAACAAAAAGGACCTGTTTCATAGCGTTCTACTTTTCTTATTCAATCATTCGGTAACGACGTTGCCACGTCACGATCTCACCGGCTTCGTTATTGACCTGAAGCTGGCTGACCGCGCGAAGCGTTAATTCATCGGTATTGCCGGTATAGTTCACGCGGAAATACCGGCTATTAATGGAGAGATAGTCGGCCACCTGCGGCAGGTCGTCCTTTAACTGAGGGAAGGTCTGCTCCAGCGCTTTGCTGAAGGTTTCCATATTTTCCCAGCCGTTTTCAGGACGCGATTCAATCAGGCGTAGGGCATCATCTTCACTGAGTTTTCCGGGGAACAGGGCGGCCAGTAGGGCGGCCTGCTCCGGCTGAAGGGTGTTCACATCCACCCTGCTGGCGGTATCGGGTAATGCGCACAGCAGCTTGCTCGCCTTCGAATAAGCGGCGGCCGGGAACGCAGGCAGCAGCTTGATCTCGCCAACCGTGCGCATCATCTGGTTTGCCGGCTGGCGGGGGGGCACCACGCCTGCCCAGGCATCGGTCTCTGCGCCCTCTTTGGCCGTCGTCGCGTCACCATCGAGATAGTCCACCAGTTGCAAATACACCTCTTCCGCGTTGCTCTGGCTCAGGCCGCTCTGCGTCAGAATCTGTTCAACAATCTGCTCTCTGCGGGGCTTTTCCGGCACCGCCGGGGCGTTTTGCCCCTGCGCAATTTTTTCCACCGCCAGCAGGTTGTTGACGTTAAAGCAGTCCTGCGCGTCCTCAACCTGGCTGACCACCGTGTAGTCTTCGCCGCGGGTTTCCAGCGGCTGATGCCAGTCGCCGTCGAGGGAGAGCGGTTTGCTTTCCCCGCTGGCGTCGGCCTGCAGCCTGTCTTTCACCACCTTTTCCTGCGCCTGCATCGCCCAGCGCAGCTGCTGCTGGCTCATCTGATAATGGGTTTTCTGCAGGTTGCGGCAGAACTGCTGGCTGATTTTGGCGGCCAGCGCCGACATCATCACCAGCAGGATCAGCACCACCAGCAGGGCGACGCCTTTCTGTTTACGTAACGCGTTCATGGTTGTGCTTCCGGTGCGGTTGCAGGCGCTGACGCAGCGGCCTCGGGCAGATCGCCCGGCGTGGTAAACACCCAGCGCCAGGTATCGCCATTTTCCATGGTCAGGGTCAGCTCCACGCCGTCGGGCAGGTGGGCCGGGTCGCGCCAGCTTTTCTGCCAGCCCTGACGGTAAAAGCGCCACTGCAGAGACTTCACCCCGCTGACAATCAGCACTTCATCAGGCTTAGCGTTAGCCGGGCCGTCAATCACCGGCCAGACGTCGCGATACAATCGCCCCGCTTCCAGCCGCCAGCGCACGCGCTCCAGCTGCACCGTTCCGCTCACCCCGTTCAGGGTGGTCAATTCAACGGCGTCGTCGTTTTCGCGAAAAAGCGCCGGCTCGTTGCGCGGCGCGCGCGCCTGAAGCTGATAAAAATCGCGCTCCATCAGGTTCCAGGCCCGCTGGAGCTGATTGAGCTTCGCCGCGCTGGCATCGGTGGCCGAACTGGTGCGCATCGCCCCGTCCAGAATTTGCCAGGCCAGGGTGCTGATTACCGCAAAGATGGTCAGCGCAATCATGATCTCCAGCAGGGTAAAACCGCGCTGGCGTCGGGTTCTTTTCACCTGTTCTCTCCCGGCGGAACGATCTGCAGCGCGATAACCGGCTGGCTGTCGTCGCCTTCCGCATAAACGCGTATGGCGTTGGCCCAGCCGCTGTCGGCGGTTTTGACCCGCTGCTTGCGCCAGTTCCAGCTGCGCCCGCCCATGATTTCACTCCCCTGCTCCTCGGCGTCGGGGAAGTCACTTTTGGCCAGCTGCGCTTCCGCCAGCTGGTTCTCAGCCACCCAGCTCGCCTGAAGCGTATCGCCCAGCCCGTGTGTGAAACGCACGTTCAGGGAGACCGAGTTCATCAGGGCCAGCGCGGCGGTGGAGAAGATCACCAGCGCGACCATCACCTCCAGCAGCGTCATCCCCGTTTGCTTTTTGTTGCCGTTAGCCATCGTTTTCTACCGATACCGGGGCCGCGCCCTGCGACACCACGCGGAAATTCTGCTGTTTGTCATCGCTTTGCAGCGTCAGCGTGAAGCGGCTGATTTCGCCGTCAGGCAAAAAGAGCACCTGCGGGTCGGACGTTACCGTGGCGGCCAGACGCTGGGGAGAGAGCGAAACGTGCATCTCCTCCGGGAAATCGCCTTTAGTGGTAATACGCCCCGCGGACAACGGCACCCAGCGGCGCTCGCCGTTTTTATCCTCGAGCGTCACCAGCTGATAGCTATCCGTGGAAATCACCAGCCCCACAATATTTCCGTCCATCACCGCGCGGTCAGAACCGTAATCAACGAGGGCTTTTAGCTGCTGGCCAAATATATCCGCGCCGCTGCGTGAGGGTATTGTTGACACCACCATCATGGCGCAGCTGGCAAATATCACCAGCGCCAGAATAATTTCCAGCAGCGTAAAACCGCGTTGACGCTTCATTATTTTTCTTTCTTATCCAGAGACCAGTTCGTAATATCGTCGGCGGTATTGGCTTCACCGTCCGGACCGGCAGAGAATACGTCAACCGCACCGTGTTCGCCCGGGCTCACAAGGATATAATCCCCGCCCCACGGATCCTGCGGCAGGCGGCGAATATAGCCGTCAGCGCGGTAGCCGTTCGGGATAGGCGCGATTTCAGGCCTGGTCACCAGCGCCTGCAAGCCCTGTTCGGTAGTCGGGTAGCGGTGGTTATCCAGCTTGTACATATCCAGCGACCCTTCGAGCGCGACAATATCGCTGGTCGCTTTTTGCGTATCCGCTTTTTCTTTATTGCCCATTAAGTTTGGCACCACCATACTCGCTAAAACGCCGAGAATAACAATGACCACCATTAATTCGAGCAACGTGAAGCCCGCCTGACGAGCCAGGTGTTTTCTTTTTATAGCCATGATTTAACCTACCATATTATTAAGTTGCAGAAGCGGTTGTAATATTGACATGACGATGAATAAAACAATCGTCGCCATGGATACCACCAGCGCCGGTTCAAATACCGACAGCGTTAACGTAATGCGATGCTGTAATGCCGATTCCTGGTTTTCCGCCGCGCGGTCCATTAAATTGCCCAATTCCCCGCTCTCTTCGCCGGAGGCAATCATGTACAGCATGGTTGGGGGGAATAACTTCGCCTGCTCCAGCGCGGCATATAGCGAGGCCCCCTGGCGCACGGTATCCGCCGCCTGCTCCAGCACCTGCCGAGCGTAGAGGTTTTCGATACCGTCCATGGCGATATACATTCCCTCCAGCAGCGGCACGCTGCTGGCCTGCAGAATGCTGAGGGTGCGGATATAGCGGGCGCTGTTGATGGCACACACCAGCTTTTTAATCGGCGAGCCGTTCACCAGCCAGCTGTTCCAGCGAAAACGGTTTTTCACGTTGCGTACCCAGGTTTTGAAACCGATAACGCCGCCCGCCAGGCCGCCCGCAAGATAGATGCCGTACGCCTGCAGAAAATCGCTCACCGCAATCAGCGTGCGGGTGGCGATCGGCAGCTGCTGCTTCATGTGGGTGAACTGCTCGATCACCTGCGGCACCACCGCCACCAGCAGAATGCTGATGACCGCGATGGCCACCACCGTCAGGGTAATTGGGTAGACCATCGCCTGCGTCAGCTTGCTTTTCATCTTCTGGCGCTGCTCGTTGTACTCCGCCAGCTTCTCCAGCACGTCGCCGAGGTGACCGGTCTTTTCACCGGCCATCACCAGCGTGCAGTAGAGCTTGTCGAAGGTGCGCGGGAACTGGCTGAAGGCGTCGAACAGCGAGTGCCCTTCCACCACCTTCTCGCGGATCTCCACCACCATCGCCGCCAGCTTTTTGTCTTCCGTCTGCTTCGAAATCGCTTTAAGGGCACTCTCCAGCGGCAGCGCGGCGTTAATCAGCGTGGAGAGCTGACGGGTAAACATCGACAGCACCGGCGTGGAAAGCTTTGCTCCGGTTTTCGCTTTCCCGGACGCCGCCTCGCGGGTTTCGCTGATGCTGACGGGCATCAGCTTTTGCTCGCGCAACATCTGGCGAACCTGCTTTTGCCCCTCGGCCTGCAGGGTGCCGCGCCGGGTTTTCCCCGCCGCGTCCGTCGCCGTCCAGGCGTAGAGGGCCATTATTCATCCCCCCCGCGCTCGGCGGTGACGCGCATCACCTCTTCCAGCGAGGTCACGCCGTTAATCACCTTCAGCAGCCCGTTTTCGCGCAGGCTATAGGCCTGCTTAAAGAGCTGCGTTTCGATGGACATTTCGTCTTTGTCTTCATGAATGGCGCGGCGCATGGTGCTGTCCACAACAAGAAATTCATGAATACCGGCGCGACCCTGATAGCCGCTCTGGCGGCAGTGCTCGCACCCCACCGCGCGGTAAATGGCCTTAGGCGGCGCGTCCATAAAGCTGAACAGCGCTTTCTCATTGGCGTCCAGCGGACTGGTGGTCCGGCAGTGCGTACACAGCCGACGCACCAGACGCTGGGCAATGACACCGAGCAACGATGAACCGATTAAAAAGGATTCCAGCCCCATGTCCCGCAGGCGGGTGATCGCCCCTGCGGCGCTGTTGGTGTGCAGCGTAGACATGACCAGGTGACCGGTGAGCGAGGCCTGCACCGCGATCTGCGCGGTTTCGCCGTCGCGAATTTCCCCGATCATCACCACGTCCGGGTCCTGACGCAAAATGGCGCGCAGCCCGCGGGCAAAGGTCATGTCCACGCGCGGGTTAACCTGCGTCTGCCCCACCCCTTCCAGCTCGTATTCAATCGGCTCTTCAACGGTCAGGATGTTGCGTTCATGCCCGTTCAACGCCGAGAGAATGGCGTACAGGGTGGTACTTTTACCGGAGCCCGTTGGCCCGGTGACCAGGATAATGCCGTGCGGGCGGTCAATCAGCCCTTTTAACTTTTCCAGCTCTTCATCAATCAGGCCCAGCCTGTTGATGTCGGGCTTCAGGTTACTTTTATCGAGCAGACGCATCACAACGCGCTCGCCGTACTGGGACGGAATGGTCGACACGCGCACGTCGATCGCCCTGCGGCCAATGCGCAGGGAGATACGGCCATCCTGCGGCAGTCGCTTCTCGGCGATGTCCAGTTTTGACATCACCTTGATGCGTGACACCAGCAGCGGCGCGAGCTTACGCGCCGGCTGCAGCACCGGGCGCAGCACGCCGTCGACGCGAAAGCGAATGCTCAGCGTGCGCTCGAAGGTTTCGATATGTATATCCGACGCGCCGTCTTTCACCGCCTCGCCGAGAATGGCGTTGATCAGGCGGATCACCGGGGAGTTTTCGTCGTTATCGAGCAGATCCTCGTTATCCGGGATCTCCTCGGTTAACGCCATCAGGTCGATATCCGCGTCCATGTCGTCTACCAGCTGCTGCGACACGCCGCTGCTCTGCTGCCAGATTTTGGCCAGCAGCTCGTCAAAGGCTTCCGGCGCCAGGACGATCGGGACGAAAGCGCGTCCCAGCACCCGGCGCACCTCCAGCAGTGCCGACGCCGGGGTGTCATCACGGATATAGACATCGTTGTTGAAAAACAGCACGCCGTTATCTTTCGCGTAGCTGCTGCTGCACAGCGCTTTACTCAGTTCGTCCACGTTGCCCCCTCCGCCTCAGTGTTTGAACGGATTACGCGATGCGCTGGTTTTCACCGGCGCGGCGCTGGCGTCGAAGGGAAACGCGGGGAGAACCGCGTTATCCGCTGGCTCAATAATCCCGAGCTTTTTCTCTTCCACGCGCTGCTGCTGGCGGGCGCGGATCTGGTCATATTTCTCTTTCGACGCCGCGCTGTAGTTGTCGTCGTCGCGCAGAACGGTGGTATGGATAAAGACCATCAGATTGCGCTTGGACGTATCCTGCGAGGTATAGCGGAACAGCTGACCGACCAGCGGAATATCGCCCAGCAGCGGCACTTTGGACACCGACTGTTTGGTGACGTTTTCCATCAGGCCGCCGAGCACCACCGTCTGCCCGCTGTGCACCATCACTTCGTTGTTGATGGTGCGGGTGTTGAAGGTTGGGCCGAGGCTGGCGTCTTCCGTTGCGCTGTTATCCACGCTGGAGACTTCCTGCTCGATTTTCAGGTGGATCATGTCGCCGTCGTTGATTTGCGGCACAATTTTCAGCTTGGTACCGACGGTCTTACGCTCGACGGAGTTGAAGACGTTATCGCCGCTGGTGGTCTGGGAGCCGGAGAGCACCGGCACGTCCTGACCGACGTTGAACGAGGCTTCTTTGTTATCCAGGGTCACGACGCTTGGGGTAGAAAGAATATCGTTTTTTGCCCCGGTTGAGAGTGCGGTCATCAGCGCGCCAAAATCACCGTTAAAGAAGCCGGTCGCCATACCCGTGAAGCTGGCGCCTTTGATTACGCCACTCTTCACCTGGCCGATCGGCAGGCCGGTGGAGCCGAACTGCACGCCGCCGTGCTTGCCGGTCCACTGCACGCCGAGATCCAGGCCGTTGCCGTCCTGCACTTCAGCAATGATCGCCTCCACCAGCACCTGCGGACGGCGGATGTCGAGCTTGTCGATCACCTTCTCCAGAGAGTTCATCACGTTAGGCTGGGCGGTGATCACCAGAGAGTTGGTTGACTCGTCGGCGGTAATGTTCAGATCGCTGGAGGCGGTGGCGGTTTTCGCCTTCGGCGTACCGGCCTTGTCCTTCAGCTGTTCGCCAATCCCTGTCAGCACCGGCACCACCTTCGTGGCGCTGGCGTATTTGAGGTAGAAGACGCGGGTGTTCCCCTCGTTGTTCTGCTCGCGATCCAGCTGCTGGATAAGAGACCGGGTACGCGTGCGCGCATCTTCCGAGCCGCTGATCACCAGGCTATTGGTTTCGTCATCCGCCACCACTTTCGTCGCCAGCTGCGGCGCGTTCTGCCCCTTCTGCTCTTCGTTGTTGAGGTTGTTCAACATGTCCGAGAGTTCTTTAGCCGAGGCAAAGCGCAGCGGCACGATTTCGCGGCGCTGGATACCGTCTTTATCGACGCGCTGCACCAGATCCACCAGGCGGTTCACCACCGAGGCTTTACCGGTTAGCAGCAGCACGTTGGACGGCTCGAAGTGCACCACGTTACCAATGCCGGTGGCATCGTTGAGCTGGCGCAGCAGCGGGGCCAGCTCGCGCACCGGCACGTTTTCCATGCGCACAACGCGGGTAATGATCTCATCGCCCTTGCCCGGGTTTTTGCTGTCCGCCAGTGGCGCACCCGCCGTGCGGGCTACGCTTGAGCGCACCACTTTCACCATCCCGTTATCCATCGGGATCACCGACAGGCCGTACAGATCCAGCACGCTCAGGAAGAACTGGTAATACTCCTCTTCCGTTAGCACGTTGTAGGTTCTGACCGACACTGAACCCTGAACGGACGGGTCGACGAGGATGGTTTTGTTAAGGTTGCGGCCTACCGTATCGATAAACTCGCGGATATCGGTATTTTTAAAGCTCGCGCTAAAGTTGGCTGCAAGCAGCGAACTCGAATATAACGACAATGCGGTCAGCGCCACGCACGCCCAGGGAAATTTCTTCATGTCTGTACACTTGTTAATTGTTTAGAACATTAACCCAAATATTTTCAAGGTGAGCGTGACGCCTGACGACGACCTCCGCTTCTTTCATTTTTGACCAGTTGGCAATAACGTTTTTTGCATCTCCTGCATTGGTCATATCGACAGAATTCACTTTTACAGCCACATCCCCTTTTTGTAGCCCGGAGTGGCTGTAAAAGGGGGAGGCGTTCCTTGGATTAATGTTGTAGCCTTCCAGCTGGCCTTTTTCGATTAGGGGTTTTAACACCAGATAATCATCCAGATGCAAACTATCCGCGCCTGCATCTTTCGTCGATTTGGTTACCGGGCCGCTGTCTACGCTGCCCTTAAAATAAGCCGGATCTTTTAACGCCAGTACCTGCGTAGCACCTTCATAATTAACCACCACATTGTCTTTGTTAATTTCCTGAATAAATGCGTCGTTAAAACCGTTCAGCGGTTCGCCTTCGCGATAGCTCTGCTGACCACCCGGCGTTTTGATAACGGCAAAGGAGAGCCAGGCGTCGTCACTCCTTACGATCCCTTCTATCTCCGCAGCCAGCGGGGCTTTATCCGCCTTTGGAGCGCTATCCTGGCGTACCGCCGCCGTAAAAAGCGTAAAATTCTTTTCATCGCGACGCGTTTTTAGCGGCTGCACATCAGAATTAGCCAATTTAGTGGTAACTTTTTTATACTCTTTTAACGTGAGATAGCCCTGTTGGCCGCAAAAAATTAACAGCACAAACATCATACAAGGCGTTATCCACCGTGACAGAAATGAGAACCTCATTTTTCATCAGGCCTTTAGCTAAGCGAAAATAAGCAGCGTCGTACTGCGCCAATATGTGATGAAATAGTAATTACCTGCCACAAAGTCGACCACTGACTTTGCCGTTAACTTTCATAAAGAAAATTATTGACCGTATTAAATCCTGATGTTAAGCCCTGCCCACAGGTTATTTTTACCCTGTTTGCAAATTGACCACTCCAGACGCTTACCTTACCTTCACGTCCTGTTGCTATTCCTAATCAGAGACGGTAAGTCGTTATGTATCAGAGCCACTTCAGTTTTAAAAATCCGCCCTTTCGGAAAGTCACCCGCTTATCCGGGGATTTTCTGGTGCCTTATCATCAGGACGTGTTTAACCTGCTGAAAGAGAAAACCCAACGGGCGGGAATGATGGGGCTCTTTGGTGACGATGCTCCGCTGCTGGGCCAGTTCAGCGATGCCCTGAAGTCCGCGAGTCCTGGCGTACTTGCCATCAACGCGTTTCCAAAACTGAGCGCCAGTAGCCTGCTGTACAAGCTCAACCCGGGAACGAAAGAGAGCAAGAACCGGCTTCAGGCGGTGGATGCCGTGCTGCGTCAGTGGCAGGAGGAACCGTCCTCACGGAAAGCAAAAGCCAAAATTCTGACCATTGTCCACTGCGAAGCAATGAAAGAGAGCTGCCGGGAACTGCTGGGCATGTTGCTTACGCGCGCCCAGGAGCAGGATTTCCACTTATCCGTGGTGCTGATGGGCGGCGCCGCGCAGGAAGCCGTGCTGATGCAGCAGCCGGAACTGCGCGAATATATTCATACTCATCACGTTTTGCGCCCGCTGACCTGCCGTGAATTTCTCGGCTATGTGCAGGCGCAGTGTGAAGAGCATGGGTGCGAAAGTTCGCCGTTAACACCTGCTCGCGTGCGTAAAATGCATGCCCTGACCAGGGGAAACATCAGCAGGCTGAACGCGCTGGCGCATTTGTCCCTGCTTGCCGCCTGGACAGAACGGGCAGCGCAGGTTAGCCCCCGGCATTTACGCCTGGCGGCCGGCGAGATCCTGCCGGCGAAGAAACGGGGTAAGCGCCTGGCAGCCGTGGGATTATTCGCTTCTGTGCTGTTCGCGGCCTGCGGCTGGTACTTTACCGCTGCGGTAAATACAAGGCTGCCCATTCAACTTCCGGTTCCCGTCAGCTGGAAACACCAGACGCCAAAGGTTCAGGCGCCCGTCGTGCCGGTTATCGACAACGAGGTCGTCAATCAGCCGGATGCGATGCACCAGCTGTATCAGATGTGGGGGTATGACGCGTCGGCGGAAGATGCCCTGTGTCAAAACGCGGCGAAAGTAAACCTGATGTGTAAGCAGGGGAATGCCTCACCGGATGCCCTGGCGCGTGAAGGCTACCCGTGGGTCAGTGAACTGAAAACCGGCAACCATCTTAACTACGCCGTTGTCGCCCGCGTCGGCGAGACCTCTCTCGACCTGCTGATGAACAACCGCACCTGGCAGGTGAGCCGCAGCTGGTTTAGCCAGCATGCGACCGGAAATTACACGCAGCTGCACCGCCTGACGCCGGAAGGCAAAGACGCCATTAGCGCCGCCAGCGATGCGAAAGACCTTGGCTGGCTCGATCGGCAGTTAAGCCAGGCGCTGTCCCAGCCTGAAACCCATTCACAGGCATGGACGGCGGAGATGATGAAGCGCACGCGCGAGTTCCAGCAAAAAATGCATCTGCATGTGGACGGCATCCCCGGGGAAGAGACGATTATGCAGCTCATGCGTGAAACCAAAAGTACGCCGAGCGTTCTGATCCAGGCCACGCACGCCACGCCGGGCGTAAAAACGCAGGAGAAAAATACCTGATGTCCACTATCTGTCTTGCGGCTCAGCGCAGCTATACCACCGGGGAGCCGGTCTGGTTTTCCTACCGCCTCCCCGGCCTGAAAAAAGTTATTGGCACGTCATTCATCTGGATGTTGGGACTTTGCGCCATGTTGCTGGCGGGCGTGTACGCGCATATTTACTGGAACCTGCGCCACTCGGCGCCAGAACCGGTAAAAATGAGCGTCGCCAAACCAGACACGCAGCTTTCGGATATGCATTATGTGTACGTGAGTAAACCGTTCCCGCATCCACACCCGAAACCCGCACCGGTGCAAGCCGATGTTCCTGCCATGCAGGATCTGCCGATTAGCAGCGATGATAACGAGTGGCAGCAGGCGCCTGACGGTACAGTTCCACATGATACCTCGCGGGATATATTACCCGGCACCGAGGCGCATGATGATGCCTCGTTAACGGAGTTGTTTAAACAGGCGTTAAAAGAACAAGAGCAAGATTATTCGCAAGGGAAAATTCCCGCGCCGCCGGTTGACGAAACGCAGGATATTTCACAAAAGGATAGGCTGCAAAATGTTAATGCCCGATCCCCCTTGAATGTAAAAGGAGACCGGCGGGAGTAATTAATATTTCTCAGGCAATGATGTCAAATTAAGGAGTCGACCTTTTTCCACCACGATGTATTTCCCTTTCTTCAGGTCGGAGAGGATTTTAATAATGGTGCTACGAGCCAGGTTGGTGTACTCCTGTATATAGTCATAAACATTGATATCACGCTGATGATCGACAATCAGTTCATTGATCTCGTATAAGAATTCACGCACCACGGAATAGGCGCTGCGGGCAACGAGAACATCGTCGCGCTTGCTGAGCATACAAATATAACAGGCCAGCACTTTGGTCAGCTCAGGCCACAAATCATTGTCGGTCAATAACCGGGAGAAGGTCTCTTTTTTAATAGAACGCACCACCGTATTTGCACGAACGAGGCCGTACATATGGGTCGACTGGTAATACATAGAAGAGAGGCCAAAAATACACTGCCCGGTCACGGTGAACATACAGAGTTCGTCCGATTCACGTCGAAACTCAACCTCGCCGCTGACGATAATATGAATATATTGTGAATCACTGGTGGAAATTTTTTGCCATTTCTTTAACGTCTTTTCTTCAAAACCTGACGTGGCAGAAATGATTGCGTTCATTTCAGCCTGAGGGCGTAATTTTTTTGCGTAAATGCTTAACATTGTTATATCCGAATTAAGATGTATAAATTATAAGACAGAACCCAGGCGTTAGGGCCTGAACTCCGGAATATTTTCCTGATGAAAACATGGAATTAAAATAAAAATCACGGTTTAAAGTTATTTTCTTGCCTGATTGATTAGCAAGCTATACGTCTATCTTAAATGCGGATAATTTTAAGTCAATTAACTAAAAATGAATTGTGTTTGTACTTAAGATTAATCTCAAGCAAAACACGAAAAATATACTCATTCGGGGGTATCCGAAGGATCACCCCTGCCCGTATTTCTCTAAAAGCGCTTCGGCGACAGCCATTGTTTCTCTGTCAGCGTCACCGTTCCATAAGGCCGGACGGAAATGCATCTGAAAGGCGGTAATCACTCTTTTTTGCTGTTGCTCCGTCGCGTTGTCCGGCACTTCATAGCCATAACGCACCAGCAGATCGAGCAACGCAGCGCGGTCAACTTCCTCATAAGGCGGACGTCCTCCAAGATAGAATGCAACGCGAGCCGGATCGGGCCATGCGCCTATCCCCTGTTGCGCCAGTTCGCGCCAGGGGAACAGCGGGCCGGGATCGTCCTTACGCTGCGGGGCAATATCCGAGTGGGCCACCACGTTCTGCGGTTTGATGTCGTAGCGGGCGATAATGTCTTTTGCCAGCGGAACCAGCGCCGCAATCTGTGCCGGTTCGAACGGGGTGAAGCGTTTTACGCCCGCCGTTTTCTGCCAGCCGCGGTTTTCCAGCTCAATGCCAACAGACGTATCATTGATACGGTTGGTGCCGCGCCAGAAGCTGATCCCGGCGTGCCACGCCAGCTCGCTCTCCGGCACCAGCTGCCAGATGCGCGGTTTGCCATCCGGTTTCGGCGGAATTGCGGGGATTAAATAGTGGGAGCTGACGTTTTTGTCCGTCAGGGTTGCCAGCGAGCTGTCAAAATCATCGGCGGTATAGTGGATCACCAGCACCTTGATACGCGGGTACGCCGCCTGCGCCTGGTGGCGGGTATCCAGCTCGTAGGCATCTTTATCAACAATGCCCTTTTCCGTGGCGCACCCTGCCAGCAGCAGTGCCAGCAGGAGTGTTGAAAACGAACGCTTCATCGACGGGTTTTCACCGCCGTGCCGCTTACGCTCACCATCAGCATACTGGCGTCTTTACCGACGGTTTCGTAGTCGATATCGATGCCCACAACGGCATCTGCGCCCAGCGCTTTAGCCTGATCGCCCAGCTCTTTAAAGGCAATTTCGCGCGCCTTACGCAGCTCTTTTTCATACGCGCCAGAGCGCCCGCCGACGATGTCGCGAATTCCGGCAAAAAAGTCGCGGAAAATGTTGGCGCCCAGTATAGCTTCGCCGGTCACGACGCCGCAGTACTCGGTAATGGGTTGCCCTTCCAGGGTTGGGGTGGTTGAAAACTGCATACTTTCTCTCCTTCTTTAGCGTTCAATGCCTTACCCGCAGCATTATCGGTTCGTTACGCTATGATTGAAAGGATAGTTAATAAATAAGGAAATCAACATGCGCTACTCTGCTTTAACGCTTTTAGTGCCTTGCGCGCTGGTGCTCAGCGCGTGCACCACCCCGGTAACGCCAGCCTTTAAGGATATCGGTACACGCAGCGGCCCGTGCATTGACGGCGGCCCGGATACCGTGGCGCAACAGTTCTATGATTATCGCATTCAACATCGCGGTAATGACATCACCGCCCTGCGCCCTTATCTGAGCGACGGTCTGGCTAAGCTGCTGAACGATGCGGCCCGCGATCCGCAGCATAACGCGCTGCTTAAATCCGATCCGTTCTCCAGCCGCGCAACGCTGCCCGACGGCGCCAAGGTCGCGAGCGCGTCAACCATCCCAAACACCGATGCGCGAAATATCCCGCTGCGCGTGAAGCTGACTCAGGGCACCCAGTCCTGGCAGGATGAAGTGCTGATGATCCGCGAAGGCCAGTGCTGGGCGATTGACGACGTTCGCTACATCGGCGGCAGCGTTCATGCCCCGGCAGGCACGCTGCGCCAGTCGATCGAGAACCGTTAACTCATCCGTTAAATAAATGTTAACCCCGTAAAATGTCCGGCATTTCTGACGGAATGCCGACATTTATTCTCGCCGACATTAGCCTTCGCTATTTTGTGCTATGTTTAAGAGGAAACGCGGGTTATATTTAACTTTTAACGCAGAAATATTGCATAACTATTCTGTCAACGGTACTATCTGCGGCCTCAATTGCTATAGATTGCCTGGATGAGTAAAGACTGCCCCGATGAGTATTAAACTAAACGGCATTAACTGCTTCTACGGCGCACACCAGGCGCTGTTCGACATCACGCTGAACTGCCCAGAGGGCGAAACGCTGGTTTTGCTTGGCCCAAGCGGCGCAGGCAAAAGCTCCCTTCTGCGTGTCCTTAACCTGCTTGAAATGCCCCGCTCGGGAACGCTGGCGATTGCCGGTAACCATTTTGATTTTGCGAAAACCCCTTCTGATAAAGCGATTCGTGAACTGCGTCAAAATGTCGGCATGGTGTTTCAACAATATAATCTCTGGCCGCACCTGACCGTCCTGCAAAACCTGATTGAAGCGCCGTGTCGCGTGCTCGGTTTAAGCAAGGACCAGGCGATGGCGCGCGCCGAAAAATTGCTGGAACGTCTGCGCCTTAAGCCGTACAGCGACCGCTATCCTTTACATCTTTCCGGCGGCCAGCAGCAGCGCGTAGCGATTGCCCGCGCGCTGATGATGGAGCCTGCGGTGCTGCTGTTTGACGAGCCAACCGCGGCGCTGGATCCGGAAATCACCGCCCAGATCGTGAGCATCATTCGCGAGCTGGCGGAAACCAACATTACCCAGGTCATCGTGACCCACGAGGTGGAAGTGGCGCGCAAAACCGCCAGCCGCGTGGTCTACATGGAAAACGGGTATATCGTTGAACAAGGGGACGCGAGCTGCTTCACCAACCCGCAAACCGATGCCTTTAAAAATTACTTATCTCACTGATGTGTTAGGGAAAATGATAATGAAAAAAGTATTGATTGCCGCGCTGCTTGCTAGCGTCAGCCTTTCCGCTACCGCAGCCCAGACCATTCGTTTCGCCACTGAAGCGTCTTATCCTCCGTTTGAATCCATCGATGCCAACAACAAGATTGTTGGCTTCGACGTAGACCTGGCGAACGCCCTGTGTAAAGAGATCGACGCAACCTGTACCTTCAGCAACCAGGCGTTCGACAGCCTGATCCCAAGCCTGAAGTTCCGCCGTATTGACGCCGTGATGGCCGGTATGGACATCACCCCTGAGCGTGAAAAGCAGGTGCTGTTCTCTACTCCTTACTACGACAACTCCGCCCTGTTCATCGGTCAGAAAGGCAAATTCACCTCTATCGATCAGCTGAAAGGCAAAAAGGTGGGCGTGCAGAACGGCACCACGCACCAGAAGTTCATCATGGATAAACACCCGGAAATCACTACCGTTCCGTATGACAGCTACCAGAATGCGAAGCTGGATCTGCAGAACGGCCGTATCGACGGCGTATTTGGTGATACCGCGGTGGTGACTGAATGGCTGAAAGCGAACGACAAGCTGGCGCCCGTGGGCGACAAAGTGACCGATAAAGCGTATTTCGGTACGGGTCTGGGTATCGCCGTGCGTCAGGACAACACCGAGCTGCAGCAGAAATTTAACGCTGCGCTGGAAAAAGTGAAGAAAGACGGCACCTACGAAACCATCTACCAAAAATGGTTCCAGAAGTAATTCCTGATGAATGAAATTTTTCCTTTAGCAAGCGCCGCCGGTATGACCGTCGGCCTTGCCGTTTGTGCACTGATTATCGGCCTCGTGCTGGCGATGTTCTTTGCGGTGTGGGAATCGGCTAAATGGTTCCCCGTCGCCTGGACAGGCTCCGCGCTGGTGACCGTGCTGCGTGGGCTGCCGGAAATTCTGGTGGTCCTGTTTATCTATTTCGGCTCTTCGCAGCTGCTGCTGACGCTGTCGGACGGCTTCACGATTAATCTCGGGTTTGCGCAGATCCCGGTGCAGATGCAGATTGAAAACTTCGACGTCAGCCCGTTCCTGTGCGGCGTGATAGCCCTCTCCCTGCTCTATTCAGCCTACGCCTCGCAGACCCTGCGCGGCGCGCTGAAGGCCGTTCCGCAGGGGCAGTGGGAATCCGGCCAGGCGCTCGGCATGTCGAAAGCGGCCATCTTCTTCCGCCTGGTGATGCCGCAGATGTGGCGTCACGCGCTGCCGGGGCTGGGCAACCAGTGGCTGGTGCTGCTGAAAGACACCGCGCTGGTGAGCCTGATCAGCGTGAACGATTTAATGCTACAGACCAAAAGTATCGCCACCCGTACCCAGGAGCCGTTTACCTGGTACATCGTGGCGGCGGCTATCTACCTGGTGATCACGTTGCTGAGTCAGTACATCCTCAAACGCATCGACCTGCGCGCAACGCGTTTTGAACGGAGACCGGGCTGATGCTTGACTATTTACCCGAGCTGATGAAAGGGCTGCACACCAGCCTGACGCTGACCGTGGCGTCCATCGTTGTGGCGCTGATCCTGGCCCTGATCTTCACCATCATCCTGACGCTGAAAACGCCGGTGCTGGTGTGGATTGTGCGCGCCTACATCACCCTCTTTACCGGCACGCCGCTGCTGGTGCAGATCTTCCTGATTTACTACGGCCCGGGCCAGTTCCCGTCGCTGCAGGAGTATCCGGTTATCTGGCACCTGCTCTCAGAGCCGTGGCTGTGCGCCCTGATCGCGCTCTCCCTGAACAGTGCGGCCTACACCACCCAGCTGTTCTTTGGTGCGATCCGCGCCATCCCGGAAGGGCAATGGCAGTCCTGCGGGGCGCTCGGCATGAGCAAGAAAGACACGCTGGCGATTCTGCTGCCTTACGCCTTTAAGCGCGCGCTCTCCTCGTATTCCAACGAGGTGGTGCTGGTGTTCAAGAGTACCTCTCTGGCCTACACCATCACCCTGATGGAAGTGATGGGCCACGGGCAGCTGCTCTACGGACGCACTTACGACGTCATGGTGTTTGGCGCGGCGGGTCTGGTGTATCTGGTGGTCAACGGTCTGCTGACGCTGATGATGCGTCTGATAGAGCGCAAAGCGCTGGCGTTTGAGCGTAGAAACTAGTCGGGTGGCGGCGGCGCCTTACCCGACCTACAGCGTGCATAAATGTGAATATTCCTTGCGGGTAACCTTTTGGTTATCCGTTTTTTTTTGCTATCGACACAATACTTAATCATTTATATTGCATATAAATTCAATAACTGGCATTGTTTATTCATAAGACCTACAGACGGGAGTATGACAATGAAAAAGTTAGTTCTGGCCGCATTACTGGCAACCTTCGCCGCTGGCGCATCCGCCGCAGACAAAATCAATTTCGGCGTTTCGGCCACCTATCCGCCGTTTGAATCGCTGGATGCCAGCAACCAGATCGTCGGTTTTGATATCGACCTGGCGAAAGCCCTGTGTAAACAGATGCAGGCCGACTGTACTTTTACCAACCACGCGTTTGACAGCCTGATCCCGTCGCTCAAATTCAAAAAATACGACGCGGTAATTTCCGGTATGGACATCACGCCTGAGCGTAGCAAGCAGGTTTCCTTTACCGATCCGTACTACGCGAACTCTGCGGTCGTGATTGCGAAGAAAGGCGCCTACACCGCCTTTGACCAGCTGAAAGGCAAACGCATCGGGATGGAAAACGGCACCACGCACCAGAAATACCTGCAGGACAAACATCCTGAAGTGAAAACCGTGGCCTATGACAGCTACCAGAACGCGATTATCGACCTGAAAAATGGCCGTATCGACGGCGTGTTTGGCGACACCGCCGTGGTGAACGAGTGGCTGAAGACCAACCCGCAGCTGGGGACCGCGACCGAGAAGGTGACTGACCCGCAGTACTTCGGCACGGGCCTGGGTATCGCGGTGCGTCCGGATAACAAAGCCCTGCTGGAAAAACTGAACGGCGCGCTGAAGGCGATTAAAGCTGACGGTACGTATCAGAAAATTAGCGAGCAGTGGTTCCCGCAGTAATGGTTTTTGCCGGGTGACGGCTGCGCCTTACCCGGCCTACGGGGGGAGTTGTAGGCCGGGTAAGCGCAGCGCCACCCGGCACTCTCTCACAGCGGCACAAAGAATCTGAACCGCGCCCCGCTCACCGAATCCATTAGCCGAATCCCCCCGCCGTGCAGCTCCAGCATCCGTTTCACGATTAACAGCCCCAACCCGCCGCGATTTTCCCGCGATGCCTGGGTATTCAGCGCCGATGGCCGCTGGAAAAGATCGTCGCGCAGCGTCGCCTCTACCCCTGTTCCGCTGTCGGCCACCTCAACCTGCATCTGTTCATTTTCCTGCCACACCGCCAGACGAATCTCTCCGCCCGCTGGCGTATGCCGTATCGCGTTATCCAGCAGGTTCGTCACCACGCGTTCAATCATCGACACATCGGCGTTTACCAGCGGCAGCGGCCCGGGGACATCAATATGCAGGTTCAGCTCGCGGGTGCGGGCGGTGAGCTCAAATTTTTGCGCCACGTCGGAAATCAGCTCGCCCATCGCGAAACGCTCGCGCTGCGGCTTAATGCCGCCGTGCTCAAGACGCGCCAGCTCAAAGAGCTGCTGCGACAGGTGCCGCACCTTTTGCCCCTGACGCAGCGCGGTAGCGAGATACTGCTGATGCTCCTGCGGCGTGAGCGTGGCGGATTTCAGCGACAGGGTTTCGAGATACCCCAGCAGCGAGGTCAGCGGCGTGCGCAGGTCGTGTGAAATGTTGGCGATAAACTCCCGGCGCTGGCGGTCGCTGTCGGAAAGCTGATCCCACTGCGAGGTGATTTTGCGCGCCAGCTCGATAAAACTGTTGCGCAGGATGGCCACTTCGTCATTGACGGCAGGCTCCAGCGGCTCGTCTGCCAGCCGTTTAATGGCGCTCATGCTGTCCTGTTCCAGCCCGGCAACCTCCACCGTCAGGTGTTTCACCGGGCGCGTCACCCAGTACCAGATCAGCAATCCTGCCAGCAGGCCAAACAGCGCGACCCACAGCAAAGACCACAGCACGGTGCTCCAGAGCGCCTTGTGCCAGGCCATCTCCGCGAGCGCATTGGACTCTTCCCCCTGCAGAATAATGTATAAATAGCCCCTTAGCTCGCCGTCAACCCGCAGCGGCGTGGCGCTGAAGACCTTTTTATTCTGACTGCGCGGATCGTCGCCCAGTATCGGTATGGCGGTGCCGCTCAGGAAGGCCTGCACCGGCGCGAGGTCGATCTTTTGCCGCTGGATATGTCCCGGCGGCGCGGCATCGGCAAGGATTTCGCCGTCCGGAGAAACGACGTACAGCTCAACGCTCGGATTAAAGGTCATCAGCCGATCGAACAGCGGCTTAAGCGCGCTGCGATCGACCCTGCCCTGGGCGTCCAGAATCGGCTCGCGCTGGACAATCTGCTGCGCCAGCCCCCCGGACAGGCGCTGCACCATCGCGTTACCGTACTGCATGCTGGTGTAGAGCTGTACCGCGCAGGCAACGGTGGCGCAGAGCATCATCAGCAGGATAAACAGCAGCGTCAGCCGCTGGCTAAGGCTAAAGCGACGCATCATGATGTGGCTCCGCAAACTTATAGCCTTTGCCCCAGACGGTGCGAATAATCTCCGGCTCTGCGGCATCTTTTTCAATCTTGATGCGCAGGCGGTTAATGTGGGTGTTGACGGTGTGCTCGTAGCCCTCGTGCTGATACCCCCACACCTGCTCCAGCAGGGCCAGACGAGAGAAGACCTCGCCGGGATGGCGGGCGAAGAAGTACAGCAGTTCGAATTCGCGCGGGGTGAGATCGACGTCCTGGCCGTTAAGGCGTACCGCGCGGGCAAGGGGATCGATGGTCAGGCCATGCGCCTGAATCATCCCGGAGGTTTGCGCCTGCCCCATCGCCTGCTGGCGGCGGAACAGCGCCTTGATGCGCGCGATCAGCTCCTGCACCGAGAACGGCTTGGCGAGGTAGTCATCGGCGCCGGTTTCCAGCCCGGTGATGCGGTCGGTTTCGCTGCTGCGGGCGCTGATGATAATTACCGGCAGGTAGCGCGTCATCTGGCGAATGCGGCGGCAAATTTCCAGCCCGTCAACGTTGGGCAGCATCAGATCGAGGATTACCGCGTCCCACGGCTGAGCTTCCAGGCGCTGTAAGGCCTTCGCCCCGTCGGGTTCGTGGGTAATACTGTAGCCTTCGTCTTCTAAATTGAGTCGCAGAAGCGCCGCGATATCGTGGTCGTCTTCCACCAGCAGGATCTGCTTCATGGGTAAGCCTTATTCATGTCTTATGACGTAAGCTTACCTGATTTCGAGCGGGGGAAAAGTTCACATTTTGTTGAACATTGTGCAGGGTTCGCCGGGTGGCGGCTACGCCTTACCCGGCCTACGGGTTAACAACGTCAGCACTTCATAATGCGCGGTATGCGGGAACATATCGAAAAGCTGAACGCGTTCAATGCGGTAGCCCGGCAGGCTGGCGATATCCTTCGCCATGGTTTGTGCGTTGCAGCTGGAATAGACAATGGTGTCCGGTGCCATCTGGCTCAGGTAGTCGCACAGCGCTTTGCCAATGCCGCGACGCGGGGGGTTGACCAGCACCAGCTCCGGCACGTCACCCTGCCCGGTGGCGAACTGCGTGGAGTCCAGCGCCTGGAAGTGCAGATTCGTTAATCCCAGCTCGGCGGCAGACTGTTTCGCGCAGGCAATAGCCTCGGCGGAGATCTCAATCCCGGTCAGGCGCATGTCCGGCGTGGCGCAGTGCAGGCCAAAACCGCCCACGCCGCAGAACAGATCCCACATGTGGCTGATATTCAACGCGCGTACCCAGTCCCGCGCGGTGGCGTACAGGCTGCTTGCCACGGTCGGGTTGGTCTGGAAGAAGCTTTGCGGGCGGATCCACAGCGGCACGCCGTTAAACGCTTCTGCCAGGGCATGCTGTTCGGTGAAGAAAATTTCTTTCTCCCCTTCCATGATCGCCATATGCACAGGCTGGATGTTTGCCGTGATGACCTTAAGCTGCGGCAGCTGTTCCTGCAGCCACGGCAGCGCCGCGCGCAGCTGCTCCAGCTTGGCTTCCGAGCGCAGTACGAAGCGCAGCATCATGCCGCCGTCGATCTGGCTTTCCGTCAGCAACAGGTATTTCAGCTCTCCGCGCCTGCGGTCGACGTTATAGGGCGTTAACCCCGCGCGGGCGATGAACGGCTTAAGCGCGCCAAAGACCGGCTCAAAGGACGCAGGATAGAGCGGACAGTCGATTAAATCTTCCGGCGTGCCGTCGCGGTGCAGCATGCCGAGGAGCGGTTTTTCAACGCTGCCGCTGACCACCATTTTGGCTTTATTACGAAAGCCCTGCTCCGGGCCGCTCACGGGTGCGCACCATTCGCCCACCGCGTATTCAGCCAGCAGCTGCTGCAGGTCGGTCATTTTGGCGGTGAGTTGTTGAGAGACCGGCTGCTCTATCCACTGACAGGAGCGGCAGCGACCGGCGTCATAGAGTGCGCACTGCATATGAAAACCTTAAGGATTACGAGGGCTGCGATTATACACATTATTGCAGGCGGAAGAACCGCCTGCTCGACGCGGGCGCGTAGAGCAGGAATAACACCAGAATATCCGGCAGCTTCTGCATCACCAGCGAATGGAAAATCTCGCGTTTTGAACCGCCGGGAATGCTGAACAGCTCCGGGTAGCCGTAGCCCAGCGAGGCGGCCCACAGATAGCTGGCGGCCGTCACCTGCGTCAGCAGGTAGACCCAGCGCGCCCAGTTTCGCCCTTTCACCAGCGAGAATGCGCAGTAAATCTCGATAAACACCAGCACCAGGCTGCTCATAAAGACCAGCGTCAGGTTCCACGTTTGAACGCTGCGATGAATAAACTCACCGATGCCGCGCGCCCCCAGCGTGTTGAGGATCATCAGCACGTCAAGACAGCGGATCATAATAATGGCGAGCGCCGCCACCTGCACCAGCGCAGGAACGTTCGGACGAGCGTGCGTATGACGTGTTTTTTGAAAGAATCCCAATGTTTTACTTCCCTGAAAAACAGTGCCGCGTCATGCGCGGCACTTCACTGGAAATTTTAAATGCTTCAGCCGCGTCTTGCACGCTGGATATCACGCACGCGCTGTTTTTCCGCGCGCGCCATCAAATACCAGGCGATAAATCCGACAATTCCGACTACGCCAAGGATGATGGAGGCCAGGGCGTTGATCTCCGGGTTCACCCCCATGCGCACGCTGGAGAAGACCAGCATCGGCAGCGTCGTCGCGCCCGGCCCCGAGACGAAGCTGGCAATAACCAGATCGTCAAGCGAGAGCGTGAACGCCAGCAGCCAGCCGGAGATCACCGCCGGCATAATCATCGGCAGCGTGATGATGAAGAAGACCTTCAGCGGCGTCGCGCCGAGATCCATCGCCGCCTCTTCAATGGAGCGGTCCAGCTCGCGCAGGCGCGAGGAGATCACCACCGCGACGTAGGCCGTACAGAACGTCACGTGCGCCAGCCAGATGGTCAACATGCCGCGGTCCGCCGGCCAGCCGATGGCGTGCGCCAGCGCCACGAACAGCAGCAGCAGCGACAGGCCGGTGATCACGTCCGGCATAACCAGCGGGGCGGTGATCATAAAGGCAAAACCGGTTGAGCCGCGAAAACGACCGAAGCGCACCATCACCAGCGCGGCGATGGTGCCCAGGATGCAGGCCATTGTCGCCGCCAGCGCGGCAATCGTCAGGCTTAAGCCCACCGCGCTCATCATCGCATCGTCGTGGAACAGCTCCCGGTACCAGCGCGTTGACCAGCCCGCCCAGACCGTCACCAGCTTAGAACTGTTGAACGAGTAAATGACCAGCATCAGCATGGGCGCGTACAGGAAGGTAAAGCCAAGCACCAGGATCAGAATTCGCCACGGGGAGCGCACTACCGGTAAGTTGTTCATCCGTGGTCTCCCATCTGTTTCTGCTGATGCTTGTGGAACCACATGATCGGCACGATCAGCAGCAGGAGCATGACGATCGCTACCGCCGAGGCTACCGGCCAGTCGCGGTTATTAAAGAACTCCTGCCACAGCACGCGGCCAATCATGATGCTGTCCGGGCCGCCGAGCAGTTCCGGGATCACAAACTCCCCCACTGCCGGGATAAAGACCAGCATCGACCCGGCGATAATCCCGCCTTTGGTCAGCGGCACAATGACGCTAAAGAAGGTCTTCAGCGGGCGGGCGCCAAGATCCAGCGAGGCTTCCACCAGCGAGTAGTCGATGCGCGTCAGCGCCGTGTAGATCGGCAGCACCATAAACGGCAGGTAGGCATAAACAATGCCGATATAGACCGCAAGGTTGGTGTGCAGAATGGTCAGCGGCTGGTCGATAACCCCCAGCCACATCAGAACGTTATTCAGTATGCCGTTGTTTTTCAGGATCCCCATCCACGCGTAAACGCGGATCAGGAACGAGGTCCACGAGGGCAGTATCACCAGCAGCAGGAGAATATTGCGCGTCGATGGCTTGCTGTGTGCCACCGCCCACGCGAGCGGATAGCCCATCAGCAGGCAGCAGATCGTCGAGATCGCCGCCACCTGCAGTGACTGCAAATAGGCTTCGAAATAGAGCGGATCGTCGGTGAGCTGCAGGAAGTTGCCCAGATTAAGGGTGAGCGTCAGCTGCCCGTCGGCCCAGTCCAGCAGGTTGGTATAGGGTGGGATCGCCCGCGCCATCTCCGCCAGGCTTATCTTAAAGACGATCAGGAACGGCAGCAGGAACAGCAGGATCAGCCAGATATACGGCGTGGCGATGACCAGCTTGCGGCCGTGCGCCATCTGCATTCGCGCCAGCCAGTGCGCAAAACCGCCCGGCTTTTTAACGCGGGCTGGAGGTTCAAGTGTACTCATGGTCCGCTCCTTATACCGTCAGTACGACGCAGCTGTCGGCGTCCCAGCACAGGCGCACTTCGTCGCCCCAGGTCGGCTGTCCCTTGCGATAGCGATGTTCATTCTGCAGCTGGGCGCTGAGCATCTGCCCGCTTTTCAGACGCACGTGATAGATAGAGAGATCGCCCAGATAGGCAATGTGCACTACCTCCCCGACGGCAAAGTTGTAGCCGTCGGCGGGCGGCTCATCGCAGAGCATGATTTTTTCCGGGCGCAGGGCAACGTAAACCGGCACGTTGTCTACGACGGAGTTATCCGAGTCGACCTTCAGCGGGTGAACCAGCCCCGGAGATTCAATCACCAGCCCGTCTTCCTGGCGGTCTTTCAGCAGCCCTTCGAAGACGTTCACCGAACCGATAAACTCCGCGCTGTAGCGGGTGGTCGGATGCTCGTAAATCTCTTCCGGCTCGCCAATCTGCACGAACTTACCGCGATTCATGATCGCAATGCGCCCGGCCATGGTCATGGCCTCTTCCTGATCGTGCGTGACCATCACGCAGGTCGCCCCCACGCGCTCAAGGATGTCCACCACCTCCAGCTGCATGCGGTCGCGCAGTTTTTTATCCAGCGCGCCCATCGGTTCGTCGAGCAGCAGCAGCTTTGGGCGTTTTGCCAGACTGCGCGCCAGCGCCACGCGCTGACGCTGGCCGCCGGAGAGCTGGTGCGGCTTACGCTTCGCGAACTCCTGCATATGCACCAGGCTGAGCATCTCCGCCACGCGCGCGGCGATTTCCGCTTTCGGCAGCTTGTCCTGCTTCAGGCCAAAGGCGATGTTCTGCTCCACCGTCATGTGCGGGAACAGCGCGTAGGACTGGAACATCATGTTAATCGGACGCTGATACGGCGGCACGCTGGAGAGATCGACGCCGTCCAGCACAATTTGCCCGGCTGTAGGCTGTTCAAAGCCCGCCAGCATGCGCAGCAGGGTGGATTTGCCACAGCCGGATGCGCCCAACAGCGCAAATATTTCGCCTTTATAGATCGTCAGGCTGACGTCGTCCACGGCATGCTGGCCGTCGAAAGATTTGGTGAGGTTACGAATTTCAAGCAGCGGGGTCAGCGCTTTACGGACTTTCGCCTGCGGGCGGGGGATCGCGTCATTCACGGGGTGTTCTCCGGTAGAGATCAAATCATGGTGCAGGCGCACCAGTAAGGTGCGCCTGTTGCCGGGAGCGCTAACGCTTGCCCGGCCTACGACTCACGTTAACTTACTTACCGCTTTTCACCCTGGTCCACGCGCGGGTACGCACGCGGTCAATTTTTGGATCCTGAACCTTCAGGGTGAACAGCTTGGCAAACACATCTGCAGGCGGATAGATAGCCGGGTTATTGCGGATCTCTTCGCTCACCAGCGGCACGGACGCCTTATTGCCGTTGGCGTAGTAAACGTGGTCGCTGATGTGGGCAATCACGTCCGGACGCATCAGGTAGTTAAGAAACTGATAGGCTTCGTCTTTGTTTTTCGCATCAGCAGGCATCGCGAAGACGTCAAAGAAGGCCAGCGCCCCCTCTTTCGGAATGAAGTAAGAAACGTTCACGCCGTTTTTGGCCTCTTTCGCACGGTTAGCCGCCTGCCAGACGTCGCCCGCCCAGCCGATAGCCACGCAGATGTCGCCGTTGGCCAGGTCGTTAATGTACTGCGAGGAGTGGAAGTAGCGAATGTTTGGACGCAGCTTCAGCAGCAGATCGGTTGCCGGGCCGGTGTAGTCGTCGGCCTTGCTGCTGTTCGGATCTTTGCCCAGGTAGTTAAGCACGGTGGCGAAAACCTCTTCCGGCGCATCGAGGAAAGAGACGCCGCAGCTTTTCAGCTTCGCAAGGTTTTCCGGCTTCAGCACCACATCCCAGCTGTCCAGCTTAACGTCCGGGCCCAGCGCCGCTTTCACTTTGTCGACGTTAAAGCCGATACCGGTAGTCGCCCACAGGTAAGGCATCGCGTATTTGTTGTCCGGGTCGTGCTTAGCCACCAGCTTCAGCACCTCCGGATCGAGATTTTTCCAGTTCGGTAACTTGCTCTTGTCCAGCGGCTGGAAGACGCCCGCGGTCAGCTGACGCTCAAGGAAGCTGGCAGACGGAACCACGAGGTCAAAACCGGTGCTGCCGGCCATCAGCTTGCCTTCCAGCACTTCGTTGGAATCGAACACGTCATAGACCACTTTAATCCCGGTCTCTTTTTCGAAATTCGCCACCGTGTCCGGCGCAATATAGTCAGACCAGTTATAGACGTGCAGCGTTTTTTGTTCCGCAGCGAGCGTGCCGGCAGAGACGGCCATCAGAGCACCCGCAACCAGACCCGATAACCATTTTTTATTCAAGGCGATCATATCGTTATTCCTTCTGAAAGCTCGTTAACAAACGAACTAAAACTGTGCAATCTGAACATATGCAATAATCATGCATAGTTTGTCGCTCTGCCTGAAATAAAAATAAACCGCTTTTCCCGGCAGGATCCGCTCGCTTTTGTAAGCACCGCAAGAATAACTGTAGCCCGTGTCTCCGGCTATAGCCCAGACGAAAAAACGCCTTTTATCAATTTTTTATGCAGGTTAAGTCTACGTGATAAGCCGAAATGGCACTGGAGGAGGTGAAATATTCTTTAAGAAAAGGTTAAATGCAGCAGAAAAACTGGTGTTAAGCAGCCGCCGTGGCAGCGACTGCGCAAAAGTCAGACAGGATTAGTGAAGAAAATTGGGAGATGCATCATTATTCTCTGCATCATCTTCCGTGCTGTACAGCAGATGATGCGCATTGGCTTCCATCATCACCATAGAAATTTGCTCTTCGCTCAGGCGCATAAACGAGGAAAACTGCTGAAAGGAGAGCCCGGCGCCGGAGAGTAAAGACTGGCAAACCACCAGTTTCGGCAGATTATCATCCTGTATATCGAGAAATGCCTTCACGGTCAAAGAACTGGCGTTAATGGCCGACAGATCCGATGCCAGCGCCAGCAGCGCGGAGGGCTTCACCTCGGCCAGGGCAGAGAAGAGGATGACGTCGTTAATCAAATCGACTTTGGCATCAAAAATACCGTCGAAATTTTGCATGTGAGGCAGATGCAGCGCCTGGCAGGAATCGCATTCAAAGAAGGTGATACCGGCATCATCAAGCCATTGTCGTAACGTATCCAGTGTAGGGACGACCTGTAAATCCATCGCTGTGCAGCCTCTTTAATAAAAACTTCCCATAGGGTACGCAAAAAGTACGTTGTAATCCATTCAACCGCCCGTTTTCAGGCAGAATCCCGGCGTTGCATGACGTTCGATCCATGCGATCATTTTACCTGCAATATCGACGCCCGTGGTTTTTTCCACGCCCTCCAGCCCCGGCGAGGCGTTGACCTCCATCACCAGCGGGCCGCGGGTGGCGCGCAGCAAATCCACGCCTGCCACATCCAGACCTAGCGTCTGCGCCGCTTTCACCGCAATCTCACGCTCGCGTTCGCTGATAGTGGCAATGCGCGCGACGCCGCCCCGGTGGAGATTGGAGCGGAAATCGCCCTCTTTCGCCTGGCGCTCAATGGCGGCAACCACTTCATCGCCCACCACGAAGCAGCGGATATCGCATCCCCTGGCCTCTTCAATGTACTCCTGCACCAGAATATGAGCATTGAGGCCGCGAAAAGCGTCAATCACGCTCTCAGCCGCCTGGCGCGTTTCCGCCAGCACGACGCCAATGCCCTGGGTGCCTTCCACCAGCTTGATAACCAACGGCGCGCCGCCCACCATCTCGATGAGATCGCTGGTGTCGTCGGGGGAATGGGCAATACCGGTAACGGGCAGGTCAATCCCCTGTCGCGCAAGCAGCTGCAGCGAGCGCAGCTTATCCCGGGCGCGGGAGATGGCGACGGACTCATTGAGAGGATAGCTTCCCAGCATTTCGAACTGACGTAATGCCGCCGTGCCGTAGTAGGTAATCTGCGAACCAATGCGGGGGATCACCGCATCGAAATGCGGCAACCTGCGGCCCTTGTAATGAATCGACGACGCCGCAGGGTCGATGTTCATATAGCAGGACATCGGATCGAGGATCTCAATCTGATGCCCGCGTTTCGCCGCCGCTTCTCGCAGGCGTTTACATGAATAGAGCGTTCCGTCCCGGGACAATATGGCAATTTTCACCCTGCACCTCTCTAAAAACATGGGAAAAGCCTGCGTATCATACAGAATGAACTATCGCGTCGCCCAGCCCTGTTTGTGCAGATAGTCGAGAATAAACGGGCGGTTTTCTTTGATGATGGTGCGACGGATATGGTCGGTCCAGGTATCGCGACGGTTGTTGCTGTCGCGCGTCAGGTAGTAGTTTGCCAGCTCTTCGTCGTATTGGTTGAGAACGTCCTGGTCAACCGGCTGATAGTGATTTTCATGCACCAGCATCGCGGCGGGTATGCGCGGCTTAAGATCCGGGTTATCCGCCGGCCAGCCGAGGCACAGGCCGAACAGCGGCAGGACGTGTTTTGGCAGCTTCAGCAGCTCGGTCACGCTTTCGATGTTGTTGCGCAGCCCACCGATGTAGACGCCACCAAGCCCCAGCGACTCCGCTGCCGTAAAGGCGTTTTGCGCCATCAGCGCGGTATCCACCACGCCCAGTAGCAGCTGTTCGGCCAGGCCAAGCTCGGCCTCAGGGCAGATCTGCAGATGGCGGTTAAAGTCAGCGCAGAACACCCAGAATTCGGCGGCCTGAGCAACGTGCTTCTGCCCGCCCGTCAGCGTCACCAGCTGTTCACGCATTGCCGGATCGGTAATGCGGATAATGGAACTGCACTGCAGGAAGCTGGAGCTGGAGGTCCCTCTCGCGCTGTCGATAATCGCTTCACGCTGGGCCTGCGTAATGGGCTCTCCGGTGAAATGGCGAATGGAGCGGTGGGAGCGGAGCAGGTCAATGGTTGGCGTCATATGTTCTCTCTTAGTCAGTCTTTACGCGGTATGGCAGCCAGTATAGGCAAAGATGCAGGGCGTGTAATTGGCGAAACATAGCCTGACTGTATCAAAGTGACAGGTGAAACCTTCTTTCCATGACGGCAGGTTATCGTGCACACTACGCGTTATTCGCCGTCAGGCTTGTTTTTTGAGGAGAGAGAAATGTTTGCAGTCATTTTTGGTCGTCCAGGATGCCCTTACTGTGTGCGCGCTAAAGAACTGGCAGAGAAACTGACCGAAGAGCGTGATGATTTCAACTTCCGTTACGTGGACATCCATGCGGAAGGCATCAGCAAAGCGGATCTGGAAAAAACCGTGGGTAAACCGGTTGAAACCGTCCCGCAGATCTTCCTCGATCAGAAACACATTGGCGGCTGCACTGATTTCGAAGCCTACGCCAAAGAAAATCTGGGCCTGTTTGCGGCTCAGTAATGCCAGAGCGCCCTCACCCTGAGGGCGTTTTTATTTGTGCCGTTTGCGCCTGTTCAGCAGGCTGCGCACAAACAGGAAGCATAGCGCCCCCAGCGCGCACCAGAATACCCCGCTCAGCAACCACGCCAGCTCCTGCCAGACGCTTCTCGACGGGACATACATCAAACGCATCATCAGCAGACAGAGTGGTGCAGCAAGCATCGCCCCCAGCAGCGGCTTCACCACCTCCCCTTTACGGGAGAGAAAGCTTGCGGCCGCACCGGGCAGAATGAAAAAGAGCAGACCCAGCTCTGCATGACCGGACGCCCTGAACGCGCCTTTAACATTAAAAGCGAGCGACATACACACGACAGTAAACAGCAAAAAACAGCTGACGACGCCAGCCCAGTTTCGCTTAATGTTCACACTATCCTCCTGACTTCATCTCTATCAAATACACATTCGTCCGCTGGACGCCCAGTCAGATAAAGCATTTCGGCAATCCTTGCCAAAGCACGCACACGGTGACGCGATAATAGGTAGCTGTCGGTAGCTAATACGATTAAACTAACCGCCGGCTAATGTTTAAGAGAATTTATTAGGACGCAGAGAGTGTTGAAGACGTTCCCTGACCTGAAAAACAGTAGCCCAAATAATCTATTCATTCAACAACTTACTGGTAAACAAGAAGTTAGCCTCCGTGAATATAAACGTCGCAGACTTGTTAAATGGGAATTACATCCTGTTATTATTTGTGGTACTGGCGTTGGGCCTTTGCCTGGGTAAATTGCGCCTGGGGTCAGTTCAACTTGGTAATTCCATTGGCGTTTTAGTCGTCTCTTTATTATTAGGTCAGCAGCATTTCAGCATTAACACGGACGCGCTCAACTTAGGTTTTATGCTGTTTATTTTCTGTGTGGGCGTGGAAGCTGGGCCGAACTTTTTTTCAATTTTCTTCCGCGACGGCAAAAATTATCTGATGCTGGCGCTGGTGATGGTCGGCAGCGCTCTGCTCATTGCGTTAGGGCTGGGTAAACTGTTTGGCTGGGATATCGGGTTAACGGCCGGTATGCTGGCGGGTGCCATGACCTCCACGCCGGTCCTGGTAGGCGCAGGCGATACGCTGCGCCATTCCGGCATGGCCGGTTCACAGCTCTCTACCGCACTCGACCACCTGAGCCTGGGCTATGCCCTGACCTACCTCATCGGTCTGGTGAGCCTGATTGTTGGCGCGCGTTACCTGCCAAAACTTCAGCATCAGGATCTGCAGACCAGCGCCCAGACGATTGCCCGCGAGCGCGGTCTGGACACTGACTCAAAACGTAAAGTCTATCTTCCGGTGATCCGCGCCTACCGCGTTGGTCCAGAGCTGGTGGCCTGGGCGGACGGTAAAAACCTGCGCGAGCTGGGTATTTATCGTCAGACCGGGTGCTACATCGAGCGTATTCGCCGCAACGGCATTCTGGCCAACCCTGACGGCGACGCGGTGCTGCAGATGGGCGATGACATCGCGCTGGTGGGTTATCCTGACGCTCACGCCCGTCTCGACCCCAGCTTCCGTAACGGCAAAGAGGTGTTCGACCGCGATCTGCTCGACATGCGTATCGTCACCGAAGAGATCGTGGTGAAAAACCATAACGCCGTCGGCCGCCGTCTGGCGCAGCTGAAGCTGACCGATCACGGCTGTTTCCTGAACCGCGTGATCCGCAGCCAGATTGAGATGCCGATCGACGATAACGTCGTGCTCAACAAAGGCGACGTGCTGCAGGTGAGCGGCGATGCGCGACGCGTGAAAACCGTGGCCGACCGCATCGGCTTTATCTCTATTCACAGCCAGGTCACCGACCTGCTGGCCTTCTGCGCCTTCTTTATCGTCGGCCTGATGATCGGGATGATCACCTTCCAGTTCAGCAACTTTAGCTTCGGCATCGGCAATGCCGCCGGGCTGCTGTTCGCCGGGATCATGCTGGGCTTCCTTCGTGCGAACCACCCGACCTTCGGCTATATCCCGCAGGGCGCGCTGAACATGGTAAAAGAGTTCGGTCTGATGGTCTTTATGGCGGGCGTGGGCTTAAGCGCCGGTAGCGGCATCGGCCACAGCCTGGGTGCCGTCGGCTGGCAGATGTTGGTTTCCGGACTTATCGTCAGCCTGGTACCGGTTGTGATTTGTTTCCTGTTCGGCGCTTACGTGCTGCGCATGAACCGCGCCCTGCTCTTCGGGGCCATGATGGGCGCGCGTACGTGCGCGCCTGCAATGGAAATCATCAGCGATACCGCGCGCAGCAACATTCCGGCGCTGGGGTATGCGGGCACCTATGCTATCGCCAACGTACTGCTGACCCTGGCGGGTACGCTGATCATTATCATCTGGCCCGGACTCGGATAACTCTCAAGTTTGCGCATGACACAAAAAATTTTCGTTATGCGCAGAACTTTTTTCTTAGGGGGCAGTCATAACTATTGCCACTGCTTTTCTTTGATGTCCCCATTTTGTGGAGCCCATCAACCCCGCCGTTTTGGTTCAAGGTTGATGGGTTTTTTGTTGCCTGAATTTTACCATCCATTAAATCAATCACTTACATCACCACTTTCCCATGCATAGCGACATAGTCGCAGCAGAACTTTTTATGTGGCTGTAACAGGTAACAAAAAAACCGCCAGCGGCGGGTCAGTATCAGTAAGCTAATTCTTCCTGCATTCCTCTCGGCTTTTGGAACGAGTCATTCAATATCGAACTCCTCTTTTTTCACCTCGAACGCCAGACAGAGTGTATTTAGGTTAAAAAATATCAGGTCATAATCTTAAAAACCCCCTCCTTGTCGTAAACATGATCTGCTTTGAACTTCCATACTAGTGACGGAAATACTCTGGAGCGGATAGAAACATGCTAAGGAGGGAACAGAAATGAAGTTTTCACACGCAGTAATGGCATTTGAACGCCTCGTGCCGGACTTAGGGAATACAGCAAAGGTTCGCTCGATTGAGCTGAAGTGCGAGGCCAATAAGCATGTACCATTCTGAAGAGATCATCCGCCAGCTTCAGAGCCAAAAGATATTGGCAATGAAGCTGGACCGGGCGGTACGTGATGTAGGCGAAGAGGTAAAGGGCCAACTGAGTAATATAGGTGCCGGTGCCCAACGCCTGCTGTACTACACCTCCTGCTTTACTGATGAATATTATGATGTGTGCACCAGACAAAACCTGGAGGACGCTCGCTTCCGAAAAGGCATATTCCATCTCGTTTCTCGCTGGAACATCGTCTTTGACCTAATCAACACGTACGTTGAGGAACTGGTTAAAGATTATTCTCCGGCAGATTTATCAGCGATACAACATGCTCTAATGCGCGCTAACGTTTACATATCCACCAGCACGCTAACCTCGTATTCATTCTCTGCAGGCGTCGCATCGACCGTTTGCCTCTATGTGACACGTCCACCTTCAGGGTTAAAGATCGTTTCAGGATTAACGGGCGCGGCTATTGGCGGGCTGGGGTTATATGGGGTTTTACAAAAGGCTGCTGACAGCGCTCACCGCCTGCAAGTGATGCACCCCGCTTACTATCAAGCGTTATACCTGCGAGAGTTGGAGATGATGTATTTCCTGGTGGAGCCTACGTTTGCGCGCGCGGGGGTGCTAACCCAACAGTGGACTGATGGCCAAAGCCCTTATGGTGTTGCAGACACCATCCTGAAGCTAATGGGTAGACGCTGATGGGCTTTCTAAGACGCTGGTTCAAATCTCAGGCTCAGTTCTTCTTCTGGACCTATGTCCCGATCATCCTCACGTTCATTTTTGGCCATGTCCTTGACGTTTACTTCCCTGAGGTTAGTCAGGGATTCATCCTCCTGTTTTACCTGGTAACACTGGGACTGGCTTACTGGATATGGCATTGAGGAATATCAATACGTTACGCTTACTCATAAGGAAATTACATGTCTACTCCCGCACACCTATGGCTAGAAGACGAGAACGGTTCGCCAATTGTCGGTAGCTGCATGATGCCCATGCGTCCTGGCTCCATAGAGCTAAAATCGTTCTCCCACGGCGTAACCATTCCGGTTGATCCAAGCTGGGGCAAACTCACCGGGACGCGCGTCCATCGCCCGATTACGATAGTTAAAGAGTTTGATCAGACTACCCCACTTCTTTACCGTGCTGTCTGCGAAGGGCGAGTTATGAAGAAGGGTATCATTAAGATGTACCGCATTCTGGGGTCTGGGATCGAGGCCGAATATTTCAATATCGTGATGGAAAACGTTAAGTTCACGACAGTGGCACCCTTCCTGACCCCCAACGGGATGAGCAGCACCCATCTTGAAACGCTCGAATTGCGTTATGAAGCAATCTCCTGGAAGTACACGGAGGGGAATATCATTTACCGTGACACCTGGAACGATCGCTGCTGCGCCTGAGCACTGAAAGTAAGCAGATAAAAAGAAACCCTCCCAGGGGGACGGTTTCTTTCGCATGACTATCAGGAGTGGTCTGGGCAAGCCACAAAGACTATTTTGACCTTAACGAGTTCTCCAGGCGCTTTTTCTATCCTTCCTGCTATCTTCCTCTTCTCTCCTTTGCCACAAACATATATGATTAAATATATATGTTAAAGAACATTCAGGATGGCAGAATGCTCCACCCGCTCCAGCTCTTCAAAACCCTCTCCGACGAAACGCGGCTCTCAATCGTCATGCTGCTCCGTGAAGCGGGAGAATTGTGCGTCTGCGATCTCTGCGCCGCGACCACGGAGTCGCAGCCGAAGGTCTCCCGCCACATGGCGCTGCTGCGCGAGTCCGGGCTGGTTATTGACCGTCGCGAGGGGAAATGGGTTCATTACCGCCTCTCTCCCAACATGCCTGCGTGGGCGGCAACCGTTATCGACACCAGCTGGAACTGCCTGCGGGAAGAGACGCGCATGAAGCTTAAAAACCGACTTTCGGGCTCGTGTTGATAACAACATATTCACACAAACAGATATAACGGAGTGAACGATGTTTCTGGCAGGGGCTATTTTTCTGTTTACGCTTGTACTGGTCATCTGGCAGCCCAGGGGGCTCAGTATCGGCTGGAGCGCCACCATCGGCGCCGTGCTGGCGCTGGCCAGCGGCGTGATTCACATTAACGATATACCGGTCGTGTGGAATATCGTCTGGAACGCCACGGCAACCTTCATCGCCGTCATCATCATCAGCCTGCTGCTGGATGAGTCCGGCTTTTTCGAGTGGGCGGCGCTCCACGTTGCCCGCTGGGGAAACGGTCGCGGGCGACTGTTGTTTACTTATATCGTGCTGCTGGGCGCAGCCGTGGCGGCGCTGTTTGCCAATGACGGTGCGGCGCTGATCCTGACGCCTATCGTTATCGCCATGCTGCTGGCGCTGGGGTTCAGCAAGCAGGCCACGCTGGCGTTTGTGATGGCAGCAGGATTTATCGCTGATACCGCCAGCCTGCCGCTGATTGTGTCCAACCTGGTCAACATCGTCTCGGCAGACTTCTTTAAGCTGGGGTTCAGCGAGTACGCCTCGGTGATGGTCCCGGTGGATATCGCCGCGATTGCCGCAACGCTGTTGATGCTGCATCTGTTCTTTCGCAAGGAAATCCCTCTGGAATATGACCTGGCAAAACTCCGCGAGCCCGCGCGGGCCATTCGCGATCTCCCGACGTTCAGAACGGGCTGGATCGTCCTGCTGCTTCTGCTCGTCGGTTTCTTCGTACTTGAACCTCTCGGTATTCCGGTCAGCGCCATTGCAGCCGTCGGCGCGCTGATTTTATTCGCTGTCGCAAAACGCGGACATGCGATAAATACCGGAAAAGTGCTGCGCGGCGCGCCGTGGCAGATCGTTATCTTCTCGCTGGGGATGTATCTGGTGGTGTATGGCCTGCGTAATGCCGGGCTGACGGAATATCTCTCAGGCGTGCTGGATAGCCTGGCCGGACACGGGCTGTGGATCACCACGCTGGGAACCGGGTTCATCACCGCGTTTCTGTCATCCATAATGAACAATATGCCCACGGTGCTGATTGGCGCGCTCTCCATTGATGGCAGTACGGCGACGGGATTGATCAAGGAAGCGATGATTTACGCCAACGTGATTGGCTGCGATCTGGGGCCGAAAATCACCCCCATCGGTAGCCTCGCCACCCTCCTCTGGCTCCACGTGCTGGTGCAGAAAAACATGACGATTACCTGGGGCTACTATTTCCGGACGGGCATCATTATGACGCTGCCGGTCCTGTTTGTGACGCTCGCCGCGCTGGCGCTACGTCTCTCCTTCACACTGTAATGAGCCACTGATATGAGCCACATCACCATTTATCACAACCCCGCCTGCGGCACGTCGCGTAACACGCTGGAGATGATCCGCAACAGCGGCACGGAGCCAGAGATTGTCCTCTATCTGGAAACCCCGCCGTCGCGGGATAAGCTGACCACCCTCATTGCCGATATGGGCATTTCAGTGCGGGACCTGCTGCGCAAAAACGTGGAGCCCTATGAACAGCTCGGCCTTGCTGAAGATAACTTTACCGACGACCAGCTTATCGATTTTATGCTGCAGCACCCGATTCTGATTAACCGTCCCATTGTCGTTACGCCACTGGGTGTGCGTCTTTGCCGCCCTTCTGAGCGTGTGCTGGAGATCTTACCCGACCCGCAAAAAGGGGCGTTTACCAAAGAAGACGGCGAAGCGGTCGTCGACGCTGCCGGAAAAAAAATTCAGGAGCAGTAATATCATTGCCCTGCCGCTGCGCGCAGGGTATTACCTTTGCTCACCCGCAATCCGCCCCACCATCGCCCTAATCTCTTCCCGCGATAGCGGCTGCCTGTCGGTCACAAAATGCAGCGTCATCCCTTCGATAAACGCATCCAGCGCGCGGGCGGTTACCGGATCAAACCACTGCTCCAGCGTGTCCTGGCTCATCTTCATCCAGTCCTGCATCACCGTTTTCAGCGCCGCGCTGCGGTTCATAAAGGCATAAAGCTGGTACATCAGCTCCATATTATGTGGCGTGGTGACTTCCGAGCTGTGGATTAAGCTGGTGATGGACTCGCACGCCATCTCAGGGCCGGTTACTCCCGCGAAGAACTCCCGGTACTGCTGCGACATCTGCTGCGTGAACCACGTAAACGCCTCTTCAAGCAGCGGCTCTTTACCGTCAAAGTAGTAGGTCATCGACCCCAGAGGAACCCCCGCGCAGCTGGCGATTTTACGGTGGGTGACGGCATGAATACCGTGTTCGGCAATGGTGTCCAGCGTCGCCTGCAGGATCTTTTCTCGCCGGTGCGGATCGTTCGGTGGTCTGCTCATAAATTCCTCATTCGGTTTATGTACAAATGTACACAAACTTGCTAGTGTTGTCGCTATTGTTGTACTTCTGGTGCGAACCCAATGACCCTGACCTCTCCCCGCAAAACCCTGCAGCTACGCATGTGGGCGCTGTTTATGTTCTTCTTTATTCCAGGGCTGTTAATGGCCTCCTGGGCGACGCGTACGCCTGCTATCCGGGATATTTTATCCGTCTCCACGGCGGAGATGGGCATCGTGCTGTTTGGCCTGTCGATAGGCTCCATGAGCGGCATTCTCTGCTCCGCCTGGCTGGTGAAGCGCTTTGGCACGAAAGCGGTGATCCGTACCACCATGTGCTGCGCGGTGTTCGGAATGATGGTGCTGAGCGTGGCCCTGTGGTTTGCCTCGCCGATTCTGTTTGCCCTTGGGCTCACGGTCTTTGGCGGCAGCTTCGGTGCGGCCGAGGTGGCGATTAACGTCGAGGGGGCAGCCGTCGAACAGGAGATGAACAAAACCGTGCTGCCGATGATGCACGGGTTTTACAGCCTCGGCACGCTGGCCGGTGCTGGCGTGGGGATGGCGCTGACGGCGTTTGGTATTGCGGCCAACCTGCATATTTTACTGGCGGCGCTGGTGTGTATTATCCCGATCCTGACGGGTATCCGATTGATCCCTGACGGCACGGGTAAAAATACCTCTGGTGAACAAAAATCAGCCGAAAAGGGGCTGCCGTTTTACCGGGATATGCAGCTGATGCTGATTGGCGTGGTAGTGCTGGCGATGGCCTTCGCCGAAGGCTCTGCTAACGACTGGCTGCCGCTGCTGATGGTGGACGGTCACGGCTTTAGCCCTACCTCTGGCTCGCTGATTTACGCCGGATTTACCCTTGGAATGACCGTCGGGCGCTTTACCGGCGGCTGGTTTATAGACCGCTACAGCCGCGTGGCCGTCGTCCGTGCCAGCGCCCTGCTCGGCGGGTTAGGTATTGCGATGATCATCTTTGTGGACGTGGACTGGATTGCCGGGGTCTCGGTGATTCTGTGGGGACTGGGCGCGTCGCTCGGCTTCCCGCTCACCATTTCCGCCGCCAGCGATACCGGACCGGATGCGCCGACGCGCGTCAGCGTGGTGGCAACCACCGGCTACCTCGCTTTCCTGGTTGGGCCACCTCTGCTCGGGTTCCTGGGTGAGCACTACGGGCTGCGCAGCGCCATGCTGGTGGTGTTAGGGTTAGTCATTATCGCCGCGCTGGTGGCGCGCGCGGTGGCAAAACCGGAAGCAGAACAAACGACACTGGAGAAGGGATATGAGCGTTAAACTGATTGCAGTAGACATGGATGGCACCTTTCTGAGCGATGTGAAGACCTATAACCGCCAGCGTTTTCTGGCACAGTACGCGCGCATGAAGGAGCAAGGCATTCGCTTCGTGGTCGCCAGCGGCAACCAGTATTACCAGCTAATCTCCTTTTTCCCGGAGATCGCGCATGAGATAGCCTTCGTCGCCGAAAACGGCGGCTGGGTGGTTGATGCCGGTGAAGACGTGTTCAACGGCGAGCTGACGAAAGCCCATTTCGACACCGTGGCCGCCGTGCTAAACGATGTTGCCGGCATTGAGATCATCGCCTGCGGGAAAGGCAGCGCCTACACGCTAAAAGCCTATGACGATACCTTCATCGATATCGCGTCAAAATATTATCACCGCCTGGAAAGGGTGAAGGATTTCGACAACCTGAACGATATCTTCTTTAAGTTCGGCCTGAACGTTTCCGATGATGAGATCCCCCGCATTCAGGCGCTGCTGCATGAAAAGCTGGGCGACATCATGGTGCCCGTCACCACCGGCCACGGCAGCATTGACCTGATCATCCCGGGCGTACATAAAGCTAACGGTTTGCGGATTTTGCAAGAACGCTGGGGGATTGAAGACGGCGAAGTGGTGGCCTTTGGCGACAGCGGTAACGACGTGGAGATGCTGCGTCAGTCAGGGTTTAGCTTTGCGATGGCCAACGCCAAACCGCATATCAAAGCCGTCGCCCGGTTCGAGGCGCCGCACAATAATGATGAAGGCGTTTTAAACGTGATTGAGAAGGTGTTGAACGGAGAGGCACCGTTTAATTGATACCGTGCGTTCTGGTGCCCTCACCCTAACCCTCTCCCACAGGGAGAGGGGACTGTTCCGTGCACTCACACAGGGAAAGGGAATAAGAATTAAGGTTGCAGGGCGCTTCCGACGCGTTTGTCTTTCAGGAACACCACCATTAATCCTACCCACAGCACGCCGTTAGCAAGGTTGAACAGGCTGAACAGCCCGTTGCCGCCAAGCGCGTAGGCGTGTTTGCTCACCTCGATACCGACGGTGAAAATCAGCATCTGTAACATTCCCATTGCCGCCGACACGGTGCCTTTACTCATCTCGCTGGCAAACAGCGTCAGGCGCACCAGCCCGGCATTCGCCACCCCTATGCCAAAGGCGTAAATGCTCAGCCCTGCGGTCATCCACAGGTAGGCGTGGGAAGAGGCCACCGTGGCGACAGCCGCCACAATCAGCCCAGCCGCAATCGGCCATCCGCCCATAACGATCAGCGAGCGCACGGTGCGGCGCGAGGTCAGCCGCGCCAGCACCAGGTTACCAACGATAAGCGCGCCGAAAATCGGCACCTGCAGCAGGCCATACTCGTAGCTGCTGAGCTGCTCGCCGCTGATGATAATGACCGGAGACTGGGCAATCCACGCCAGCAGCGGCAGGCTCACAAAGCCCGTCGCCAGAGCACCGGCGACAAAGCGAACGTTTTTCAGGACTTCTTTATAGTCACGCCCCAGCTCTTTTAACGAGAGTTTTTCACCCAGGCGGGTAGCGGTTTCGGGCATCGCGCGGTGCAGGCCAAAGAAAGAGATGGCGGCAAGGACGGCGAAGAGAATAAACATCCCTTCCCACGGCGCGACGTGCACCCAGGCAGCCCCCACCAGCGGCCCCAACAGCGGCGCAATCAGCGCCACGTTCGCCATCAGCGCGGTAATTTTGATACACACCGCCTCTTCAAACGACTCCTGAATAGCGGCATACCCCACGGCGCCGATAAAGCACAGGCTAACCCCCTGCAGGAAGCGCAGCAGGGTGAATTGCTCAATGTTTTGCGCGAGCAGCGTGGCGAGGCAGGTCACGGTAAACCACACCACGCCCGTTAGCATCACGGGACGGCGGCCAATACGATCCGACAGCGGCCCTAACAGCCACTGCAAAAACATGCCGCCTGCCAGATAGGCAGTCATGGAGGTGGGCACCCACTCAATACCCGCGTTGAACTGCTCCACAACGGTCAGCATGCCGGGCTGGATCATATCGTTGCCGATATAGGTAGAGAATTCGTAGAGCACCAGACACAGAGGAAAAAGTAACGCCTGACGGCCCAGACGATTACCGGAAGAAGAACGGTTTGACATGCAATCTCTTTATGATGAAAAAATCGCGATGAGTGTAATAAATTGCCGGACGCCGAGATAGCACATAATCCATAAAAAACAGAAATAAAGCACTTATCGTCGTTGTTTAAGGTTTCCTTAAGTTGACAGATTTATGATAGCCCTATTATCACGTCATCGAACGAAACTATGGCACATACCGTCCCCCCTTCAGAATTATCTAAGTTACCGACAAATAAGACAAAACGTCTTTACCGTTTGCCGCCCCGCTTTTATGGTTATCAGCTTTTCGTGCTGATAGCCCTCGCCGTATTGTTTACCTGGCTATCGCGCGACGAAACGCTCGATAAATGGATCACCGGTTTTTGGTATGACGCAGCAACGCAGAGTTTTCCGCTGCAGAAAAACCATCTGTTGGATCTGCTGAACCACCGGCTGGCGAAGTACATCGCCATCGCGCTGGGCGCCGCGGCGCTGTTTTATGGCGCTTACGCGCGTAACGCAAGACTGGTGACTGCAGCACTGCTGATGGGGCTTGGCGCACTGGTCGTTGGCCTGCTTAAAAGTATCAGCCACCACAGCTGCCCGTGGGACTTAGTGGAATACGGCGGTAAGGCTGTCTCTTACCCCCTGTTCAGCGCTGTCCCGGCAGACAGCGGCCCCGGACGCTGTTTCCCCGGCGGTCACGCCTCCAGCGGCTTTATGGTGATGGGGCTGTTTTTCGCCTTCTGGCGCGAGCGTCCCCGTCTGGCATGGTGCTTTGTCGTGCTGGGTGCGGTGTTGGGCCTGGCGATGGGCTACGGCCAGGTGATGCGCGGCGCACATTTCTTCTCTCACAACCTGTGGGCTGGGTGGTGGGTCTGGTTTTCCCAGGTGGTGGTCTACGGGCTTGTTTCCACCTGGTTTGCGAAAGAGTGACAACACTATGTTAGAGAATCTCAACTACGGACTGTTTTATCTGATCAACGCAACTCCCGCCTCGCCGGAGTGGATGATTGATCTCGCCACCTTCCTTGCTAAGGATCTGATTAGCATCGTGCCGGTCATGGCCGCCATCCTCTGGCTATGGGGACCGCGCAGTCAGGTGAGCGCCCAGCGCCAGCTGGTCATAAAAATGGCGATGGCGCTCGGCGTCAGCGTGCTCGCCAGCTACGTGCTGGGCCACGTGTTCCCACACGATCGCCCTTTCGTCGAACACGTCGGCTACACCTTCCTGCACCACGCGCCGGATGACTCATTCCCAAGCGACCACGGAACGGTGATTTTCACCTTCGCACTGGCGTTCCTGTTCTGGCATCGCCTGTGGTCCGGCGCGGTACTGATGATCGTGGCGGCCGCTATCGCCTGGTCCCGCGTTTACCTGGGCGTGCACTGGCCGCTGGATATGGTCGGGGGATTCCTGGTCGGGCTGATTGGCTGCGTAAGCGCGGCCATCCTGTGGAGCCTCTTTGGTCAGGCGCTGTATCAAGGCTTGTCTCAGCTGTATCGCATACTGTTTGCCATCCCGATCCGCAAAGGCTGGGTACGTGACTAACCCCGGTCCGACAGGTTACACTTGAGCCCCCGCCCTGCGGGGGCTCACTTTTATACCCCGAGGAACTATGGAAACACGACGCGATGACCGCATTGCTCAGCTGCTGCAGGCGCTGAAGCGCAGCGATAAGCTGCACCTCAAAGAAGCCGCGGCCCTGCTGGGCGTTTCTGAGATGACCATACGTCGTGACCTGAACAGCGACAGCGCGCCCGTTGTGCTGTTGGGCGGGTATATTGTGCTCGAGCCGCGAAGCGCCAGCCACTATCTGATAAGCGATCAAAAAACCCGCCTTGTTGAAGAGAAGCGCAAAGCGGCACGGCTGGCCGCCATGCTGGTGCAGCCGCATCAAACCCTGTTTTTTGACTGCGGGACCACGACCCCGTGGATTATCGAAGCCATCGACAGCAGTATCCCGTTTACCGCCGTATGCTACTCCCTGAACACCTTTCTGGCCTTGCAGGAGAAACCCGAGTGTCGGGTGATCCTCTGCGGGGGCGAATTCCACGCCAGCAACGCCATTTTCAAGCCGCTCAATCTTCAGGATACGCTGAACAATCTATGCCCGGACATCGCGTTTTACTCAGCGGCGGGCGTGAACGTGCGTCAGGGGGCAACCTGCTTTAACCTGGAAGAGCTGCCGGTGAAGCACTGGGCGCTGAACGCTGCGCAGCACCATGTGCTGGTGGTCGATCACAGCAAGTTCGGCAAGGTGCGCCCGGCAAGAATGGGCGAGCTGGCGCAGTTTGACGCCATTGTGAGTGACTGTCGCCCGGATGACGAGCTGGTAGCGTACGCGAAGGCGCAGCAGGTGAAGCTGATGTATTGAGAGGGGTGTGGCCTGATGCCCTCACCCCGGCCCTCTCCCACAGGGAGAGGGAAAAAACCCATAAGGTTTAGCTAAACCAGCTGCCAAACCAGCCGTGGAATTTCATCATCACGAAGTCCCACATCCGGCTGAAGAAACCGCCCTCTTCCACCGCTTCCATCACAATCAGCGGACGCTGTTCAATCGACTTGCCGTTAAGCTGGAAATCAATCGTCCCGACGACCTGGCCTTTTTTCAGCGGCGCGGTGAGCTGCGGGTCGGTCAGGGTGAAGCTGGCTTTCAGGTTTTTCAGCTGACCGCGCGGAATCGTGACTGAACCGGCCTCGCCTGCTCCGAGGTTTACCTCACTCTTGTCACCAAACCAGACGCGCTGGCTAACAAACGTTGCATCCGGCTTAATTGGCGTTACCGTTTCAAAGAAGCGGAAGCCCCAGGTCAGCAGTTTTTCTGATTCGTTGAAGCGGATACGGTCCGTTTTAGTGCCCAACACGACAGACACCAGGCGCATATCGCCCTGCGTTGCAGAGGCCACCAGGTTGTAACCTGCCCCGGCCGTGGTGCCGGTTTTCATTCCGTCAACGTTGACGTTGCTGCTCCACAGCAGGCGGTTGCGGTTCGGCTGGCGGATCTTATTGAAGGTGAACTCTTTCTCTTTGTGGATAGCGTATTCTTCCGGTACGTCATGAATCAGCGCTTTTCCCAGCAGCGCCATGTCGCGCGCGGTACTGAACTGACCCGGCGCATCGAGACCGTGAACCGTTTTAAACGTCGTGTTGGTTAAGCCCAATTTTTGCGCGTAGCCATTCATCAAGCCAATGAAAGAATCCTGACTGCCGGCAACGTAATCGGCCAGCGCGATACAGGCATCGTTGCCAGACTGAATAATCACGCCTTTATTCAAATCGGATACAGAAACCTGATCGCCGGGTTTCAGGAACATCACCGAAGAGCCGCGCAGCGCCGGGTTCCCGGTCGCCCAGGCATCTTTCCCGATGGTGACCATATCATCAAGTTTGATTTTTCCCGCTTTCAGCGCCTGCCCGACCACATAGCTGGTCATGATCTTTGTCAGACTGGCGGGGTCGAGTTTTTCATCGGCGTTACCTTCCGCCAACACCTTGCCGCTGGCGTAATCCATCAGGATCCAGGCGCGTGCATCTACCGGTGGCGCTTCGGGCGCCGCCTGTTCTGCCGCATAAAGCGTAGGGGAAAAAAGGAAAAGCAGCGCAGAACCTGCCGCCAGGCTGCGCAGAGAAGAAGTTTTTTGCGTCATAAATGCCACCCGAGTGTCCTTTCTAAAATCACGTCACAATCACCGTGTCGCAAGAAGCGATGAGTAATAGCGCACAACAGCGTTCAAAGAAACCTAAACCAGGTAAAGTTTTTAAAGTTTATGCAATAACATTCAGATACGCTTTGATTCATACGAATTATTTGTCTCCTGTTGCGTAATGGTTAGGTTTATCTCACCATGACAAATCGCTGGCTCGGATTCACATCTCATCGGGAGTAAACATGATTACGCTGTGGGGCAGGAACAATTCAACCAACGTTAAGAAAGTCCTCTGGACGCTGGAAGAGCTCGATTTACCGTTTAAGCAGGTGATGGCAGGTTTGCAGTTTGGCGTAAACAAAGAGTCGGACTATCTCGCCATGAACCCGAACGGCCTGGTGCCGCTGCTGCGCGATGAAGAGACGGGCGCGACGCTGTGGGAATCCAACACCATTGTGCGTTATCTTGCCGCCCAGTACGGCCAGAGCCGCCTGTGGGTTGATAGCCCGGCGCAGCGCGCGCAGGGTGAAAAGTGGATGGACTGGGCAAATCAGACGCTTTCTCCGACCCACCGCGTGATCCTGATGGGGCTAATCAGAACGCCAGAGGCCGAACGTGATTACCCCGCCATACACGCCGCGCAGGACGCCTGTGAAGACCTGTTTGCGATGATGGACGACGAGCTGTCTAAGCACGCCTGGTTCTCCGGTGACGCGTTCGGCGTAGGCGATATTGCCGTTGCGCCCTTCGTCTGGAACCTGACCAACATGGGCCTGAAGTGGGCACCGCGCCCTCACCTTGAGCGCTGGCTCCAGCAGCTGAGCGATCGCCCGGCCTACCGTAACGTGGTGATGATCCCGGTCACCTGATTACGCTCCGGACGGGCTGACCTTCAGCAGCTGCCCGTCCGTTTCATCGGTCAGAACATACAGATACCCGTCCGGTCCAACCCGCACATCGCGAATGCGCTGGTCTTTATCGCCCAGAATGCGCCCGTCCTCGGTCACCTTATTGCCGTCCACGCTCAGCACGATAACGTCTTTTTCCTTCAGTGCCCCCACGAACAGCTTGTTTTTCCACTGAGGGAAGACGTCGCTGTTGTAGAACGCCATGCCGCTTACCGCGGGTGATACTTTCCAGACAAACAGCGGTTTTTCGGTGCCCTCGGCGTGCTCGCCTTTCGCTTCGGGGATCTTCAGGCCGCTGTAGTTAATGCCGTGCGTCGCCAGCGGCCAGCCGTAGTTCTTCCCTTTTTCAGGAATGTTGATTTCATCCCCGCCGCGCGGGCCGTGCTCGTTAAGCCATAGCGCGTCGCTCCACGGGTTCATCGCCATCCCCTGCGGGTTACGGATCCCGTAGGACCAAATTTCAGGCCGTGCGCCAGCGGCGTTCACGAACGGGTTATCCGCAGGTACTTTCCCGTCTTCGGTCAGGCGCACCACTTTACCCTGCAGTTTATCCAGATCCTGCGCCGTCGGGCGCTGGTTGTTTTCACCCAGACCAATAAAGAGATAGCCTTTGCCGTCGAACACCAGACGTCCGCCAAAGTGGTTGCCGGTTGAAAGTTTAGGCATCTGGCGGAACACCACCTGGAAGGCTTCGATGCGCGAGAGGTCGTCGCTCAGACGGCCATACCCCACCGCCGTGCCCGCTTTCCCGTCATCTCCCGCCTCGGCATAGCTCAGCCATACCCGGCGGGATTTTTCAAAATCGGGGGCCAGCACCACGTCAAGCAAACCGCCCTGACCGTTCGCCCACACTCTCGGTACGCCGACAATCGGATCGGATAGCCCTTTCCCCGCCTGCCAGTGCTTCAGCTGGCCGTCTCTTAAGGTTATTAAGAGACCCTTATCGTCCGGCAAAAACGCCAGCGACCAGGGATAGTCAAGCTTAGTCTGGAGCACCTCGACCTTTACCGCATCCGGCGCGGCAAGCAGTGACACAGGGAATAACAACGCGGGGACCAAAATCAGCGAGGATCGATGCATAACGCGCTCCTTTATCAGCATATGGCTTAAAGATTAGCCACATCGTCCGGGCACGTTACCACTTTTACAAAAGCTTGATCAGAAGGGGGAGTTTCCTCCCCCGGGCTTAGTGCTGTTCAAGCCGAGCGTGCTTGTTCAGGCACATGATGCAAAGAGAGAGCGTCGTCAGGCAGTTTTCGAGCTTCTCTGCGTTAACAGCAATAAAATTGGGGCAGTCATGGCGTCCATTCATCAGGCACACCCCTGCGATGGAAAGCACCTCGGCGGCACGACGCAGCGCCATCAGCTCGCTTTCGCCATATTCCGCCTTCAGGGTCGGCGCTTTTTCACGCATGTAATTGCAAAGTTCAAAGAGATTATCACGCAGATGTTCGCTTTCGCTGACTGACATATACCCTTTCGCCTTCCTCAGCTGTAGATACGCGGCAAGGTCGATTCGGGCGTTGATCAGCTTGTTAAGCAGATCGCGTTTCAGTCTGTCAACGGACATGCTAGTTCCTCCTCTGTCAGCCATGTTGCACAATTATAATAAGGTTAAATTTTGTACAATTGAATGCCGAAGATCAATAAACCGTAACTGATTAACATTCTTTACAATGTTACAACGTCTGAAGGATTCATCTGCCCCGCAAAGAGTGTATAAATCCCCCGCGATACGCTGTAAAATCCCGCCCTGATAACTCCATAATTGATGAATTTTTAACCTATGAGCAATGTTACGCACCAGCCGAAAATCGGCTTTGTCTCCCTGGGCTGCCCGAAAAACCTGGTGGATTCCGAACGCATCCTGACCGAGCTTCGCACTGAAGGCTATGACGTCGTACCAAGCTACGACAACGCCGATATGGTGATCGTTAATACCTGCGGCTTTATCGACAGCGCGGTTCAGGAGTCTCTGGAAGCCATCGGCGAAGCCCTGACTGAAAATGGCAAAGTCATCGTGACCGGCTGCCTGGGCGCAAAAGTGGACCAAATCCGCGAAGTGCACCCGAAGGTGCTGGAGATCACCGGCCCGCACAGCTACGAGCAGGTGCTGGAACATGTTCATCACTACGTGCCAAAACCAAAGCATAACCCGTTCCTGAGCCTCGTGCCGGAACAGGGTGTGAAGCTGACGCCGCGCCACTATGCCTACCTGAAGATTTCCGAAGGCTGCAACCATCGCTGCACCTTCTGCATCATCCCGTCCATGCGCGGCGATCTGGTGAGCCGCCCTATCGGCGAAGTGCTGGCGGAAGCCAAACGCCTGGCTGATGCCGGGGTCAAGGAGCTGCTGGTCATCTCCCAGGACACCTCGGCCTACGGCGTAGACGTGAAGCACCGCTCCGGCTTCCACAACGGCGAGCCGGTGAAAACCAGCATGGTCGGCCTGTGCGAGCAGCTCGCTAAGCTGGGCATCTGGACGCGTCTGCACTACGTCTACCCGTACCCGCACGTTGACGACGTGATCCCGCTGATGGCCGAAGGCAAAATCCTGCCGTATCTGGACATCCCGCTGCAGCACGCCAGCCCGCGTATTCTGAAGCTGATGAAGCGTCCTGGCTCCGTTGACCGCCAGCTGGCGCGCATCAAGCAGTGGCGTGAAATCTGCCCGGAACTGACCCTGCGCTCCACCTTCATCGTCGGCTTCCCGGGTGAAACCGAAGAAGACTTCCAGATGCTGCTCGACTTCCTGAAGGAAGCACGTCTGGACCGCGTCGGCTGCTTCAAGTACAGCCCGGTGGAGGGCGCTACCGCCAACGAGCTGGCGGATCAGGTGCCGGAAGAGGTGAAAGAAGAGCGCTGGAACCGCTTCATGCAGCTGCAGCAGCAGATCTCCGCCGAGCGCCTGCAGGAAAAAGTGGGCCGCGAGATCATGGTGATCGTTGACGAAGTGGACGAAGAAGGCGCGATTGGCCGCAGCATGGCGGATGCCCCTGAAATCGACGGCGCGGTGTATCTTAACGGCGAAACCAGCGTTAAGCCGGGCGATATTATTCGCGTGAAGGTTGAAAACGCGGATGAGTATGACCTGTGGGGTAGCCGGGTTTAATTACATTCCCCTCACCCCGGCCCTCTCCCCAAAGGGGCGAGGGGGAAAACCGCACCGAGCAGTCCCCTCTCCCCTCCGGGGAGAGGGTTAGGGTGAGGGGCAATAAATCTACCCCTTAATCCTCGGATCCAGCGCGTCGCGCAGCCCGTCTCCCAGCAGGTTAAACGCCAGTACGGTCAAAAAAATCGCCAGGCTCGGGAACAGCGCCACGTGTGGCGCAATCACCATGTCCGCTCTCGCCTCGTTCAGCATCGCGCCCCACTCCGGCGTCGGTGGCTGCGCCCCTAACCCCAGAAACGACAGGCTGGCCGCCGAGATAATCGACACGCCGATGCGCATCGTAAAATAGACCACGATGGACGACACCGTGCCCGGCAGGATATGGCTGAACAGAATAGTAGTATCGCTGGCGCCCATGCTGCGCGCCGACTCGATAAAGGTTTGCTGCTTCAACACCAGCGTGTTGCCGCGCACCAGACGGGCAAAGGCCGGAATCGAAAAGACCGCGACCGCAATGATAACGTTCGCCATCCCGCTGCCCATAATCGCCACCACGGCGATCGCCAGCAGGATCCCGGGGAAGGCAAACAGCACGTCGCAAATACGCATGATGATGCGGTCCCACCAGCCTTCGTAATACCCGGCTACCAGCCCCAGCACCGTGCCAATCGCCGCACCGATTAATACCGCAAATACCCCCGCGGCCAGGGATATCTGTGCACCCACCAGCACGCGGCTGAAGATATCGCGCCCGAGCGAGTCCACGCCAAACCAGTGCAGCATCGACGGCCCGTCGTTCAGACGGTCATAGTCAAAATAGTTTTCAGCATCAAAGGGCGCGACCCAGGGCGCAATAATCGCCACCACGATCAGCAGCAGCACGAAGAGTCCCGCCGTTATCGCAACGGGCTGGCGACGAAAACGCCGCCAGAATTCAGACCACGGCGTGCGGACATGGTCCGGCTTGAGCCCCGGCATAGCGTTTAATACCGCCTGACGACGCCAGTTCAACAATCGCATCTTACTTGTACCTGATGGCCGGGTTAATGGCGGCGTAGAGCACGTCCACCACTAAGTTAATGAGAATAAACTCCAGCGAGAAGAGCAGGACTTCCGCCTGAATCACCGGGTAATCACGCATGTCGACCGAGTCGACCAGCAGGCGCCCCAGACCCGGCCAGTTGAAGACCTTTTCCACGACGATAGAGCCGCCCAGCAGGAAGCCAAACTGCAGCCCCATCATCGTCACCACCGGGATCATCGCGTTGCGAAACCCGTGCTTCAGGATAACCCACTTCTCGCTCACCCCTTTCGCCCGCGCGGTGCGGATGTAGTCTTCGCTCAGCACGTCAACGAACGACGCGCGGGTGAAGCGCGCCATCACCGCGGCAACGGCTGCGCCCAGCGTCATGGAAGGGAGAATGTAGTGTTTCCAGGTATCGGCGCCCACGGTCGGCAGCCAGCCCAGCTCTACGGAGAAAATCTGCATCAGCAGCATGCCCAGCGCAAAGGCCGGAAAGGAGATGCCGGTCACCGCCAGCGCCATGCCGAGCTTATCCGGCCAGCGGTTGCGCCAGACGGCGGCCACAATCCCGGCGCCCAGCCCAAACACCACCGCCCAGCTCATGCTGGCAATCGTTAGCCAGAAGGTGGGCATAAAACGGCTGGCAATCTCCTCCGATACCGGGCGACGCGACACCATCGAGGTGCCAAAATCGCCCTGCAGGACGTTGCCGATATAGTGCAGAAACTGCTTGTACAGCGGCTGGTCGAGACCCAGCTGCTTGCGCACCAGGTCGATAACGGTCGCATCAGCCTCCGGCCCCGCCACCAGCCGAGCAGGATCGCCCGGCAGCATATGAACAAACAAAAAGACCAGCACCGCCACAATCAGCAGCGTCGGAATCAGCCCCAGCAGGCGTTTACAAACATAATTCAGCATGAGGTTTATTTTAAATCCGCGTCATCAAAGCTAAAGCCCGTATCCGGCATGATATAGAACCCGGTCAGCGCTTTGTTATGGGCAGAAACCAGTTTTTCCACCACCAGCGGCACCCACGGTGACTCTTTCCAGATGGTGTCCTGCGCCTCTTTATACAGCCGCGCTTTCTCCTCCGGTTTGGTGGTTTTCAGCGCGTCAGACAGGTTTTTATCCACCTGCGGGTTGCTGTAAAAGGCCGTGTTGAAGAGCGTTGGCGGCCAGTTCTGTGAGGCAAACAGCGGTGACAGCGCCCAGTCTGCTTCTCCGGTTGAGGCCGTCCAGCCGGTGTAGAACATCCGCACACCGCTCTCTTTCTGACCTTTGCCCTCCACTTCCGCCGCACGCTGGCCGGCGTCCATCGCGGTTACCTGCGCTTTGATGCCCACCTGCGCCAGCTGCTGCTGGGTAAACTGCAGCACCTTCTGGGCGGTGCTGTGATTATGCGATGACCACAGCGTGGTGCTGAAGCCGTTCGGGAAGCCCGCCTCTTTCAGCAGCTCGCGCGCTTTGGCCGGATCGTACGGCCACGGCTGGTAGCTTTGCGCATAGGCGATAGCCGGTGGCAGCACGCCAGTCGCCGGAGTCGCATAGCCCGCAAACGCCACCTTCACCAGCGCCTGGCGGTTGATCGCGTAGTTAATGGCTTCACGCACCTTCGGGTTATCAAACGGTTTTTGCGTAACGTTCATGCTGATGTAGCGCTGCATGATCGACGGGCTGGCGACCAGCTCCAGCTTGCCGTTTTTCGCCAGCAGCGCCGCCTGCTCGTAAGGGATCGGGAACGCAAACTGCGCTTCGCCGGTTTGCAGCATCGCCGCACGGGTATTGTTGTCCACCACCGGACGCCAGGTGATGGTGTCCAGCTTCGGCAACCCCTGCTGCCAGTATCCGGCGAACTTCTTCACCTTCACAAAATCGGTCTGGTTCCAGGTGAGCAGCTCGTACGGGCCGGTGCCGACCGGGTGGAAGCCGATCTCTTTACCGTATTTCTTCAGCGCCGCTGGCGAAATCATTGCCGTCGCCGGGTGCGCAAGAATATTGATAAACGCGGAGAACGGCTCTTTGAGGGTGATTTTCACGGTCGCCGGGTCAACCGCCTCGGTGCTGGCGATGTTTTTATACAGGTTATAGCGCTTCAGGCCGTTTTCCGGGTTACTCGCGCGGTCGAGGTTCACCTTCACCGCCTCCGCGTTGAAATCCGTGCCGTCCTGGAACTTCACGCCGGAGCGCAGCTTGATGGTATAGACCAGCCCGTCGTCCGAAACGGTATAGCTCTCCGCGAGCACGTTTTTGAGCTTCATCTCTTTATCCAGGCCAAACAGCCCCTGGTAGAACGATTTCGCTACCGCCTGGGAGAGGGTATCGTTAGCGTCATACGGATCCAGCGTCGTGAAATTGGAACCGACCGCGACGACCACGTCTTTGGCAGCGAACGCGGGGGATGCGGCCAGGGCTGCCGTCACGCTCGCGGCTAACAGCCATGTCCGAGCAACAAATTTAACCATTGTGTTCTCCTGCCTGTTGTAAGTTATAACCGCGAAAATGCATTGTCCTGACGCGGTGGTGCGACAAAATGACCGGGACCCACTTCACGCAGCGCCACGCGCTCCATGCTTTCGCCCCGTTTACGAATATTGCTCGGCATTTCGTCCTGCAGCAGCACGCGCTGGGCGTGACGATGCGCAGGATCGGCAACCGGTACGGCGGCCATCAGCTTGCGGGTGTACGGATGCTGCGGGTTTTCAAAGACCGCGCGGCGCGGGCCAATCTCAACGATCTGCCCCATGTACATCACCGCCACGCGGTGGCTGATGCGCTCCACAACCGCCATGTCGTGGGAGATAAACAGGAATGCGATCCCCAAATCCCGCTGTAAATCGAGCAGTAAATTGATGATTTGCGCACGGATAGAGACGTCCAGCGCTGAAACAGATTCGTCCGCAATTACCACCTTTGGGTTTAGCGCCAGCGCCCGCGCAATGCAGATGCGCTGCCGCTGGCCGCCGGAAAATTCGTGCGGATAGCGCCAGGCGTGTTCCGGCTTCAGGCCCACCCGCTCCAGCAGCCAGGCCACGCGGCGCTGCGCCGCTTCGCCGTCGAGCAGGTTATGCACCCGCAGCGGCTCCATAATTGAGTACCCCACCGTGTGGCGCGGATCGAGCGAGGCATACGGATCCTGAAAAATAAACTGAATATCCCGGCGTACCGCCTGCAGCTTGCTCTCCGGCAGGGTGTCAATGCGCTCGCCGTTGAAGGTAATACTCCCTTCCTGCGACTCCACCAGCCTGAGCAGCGCCCTCCCGGTGGTGGATTTACCGCAGCCGGACTCCCCCACCAGCGCCAGCGTTTCGCCTGGCCACAGGTCAAAGCTGACGTTTTCAACCGCATGCACTTCGCGCTTCACGCGGTTCAGTATTCCGCCGCGCAGGGGAAAACGGGTGACCAGATCGCGCACTTCCAGGATCGGCTTGCCCGGCACTACCGTATCCTGCTCGGTCTCCGCTTCCTGACGCCCCGGATCGCCCTGGGAGATTAGCGGGAAACGGCGCGGTAAATCGCTGCCGTTCATTGCGCCAAGGCGCGGCACCGCCGCCAGCAGCGCGCGGGTGTAGGGGTGAACGGACGCATGGAATATTTGCTCTACGCTGCCGGTCTCCACGGCATTGCCCTGGTGCATGACCAGCACGCGATCGGCAATATCGGCAACCACGCCCATATCGTGGGTGATAAAGATCACCCCCATGTCCATCTCCTGCTGCAGGACTTTGATTAGCTGCAGGATCTGCGCCTGAATGGTGACATCCAGCGCCGTCGTCGGCTCGTCCGCGATCAGCACCGCCGGGCGGCACGACAGCGCCATGGCGATCATCACGCGCTGGCGCATTCCGCCGGAAAGCTGGTGCGGGTAGCGCGCTAAAATGGCCTGCGCCTCCGGAATCCGTACCTGCTCCAGCATCCGCTTAGCCTCAAGGAGCGCTTCATCGCCGCTCAGACCCTGATGCAGCCGAATGGACTCGGCAATTTGCTCCCCCACCGGAAAGACCGGGTTCAGCGAGGTCATCGGCTCCTGGAAGATCATGGCGATATCCGCCCCGCGCACGCCCTGCATCTGCGAGGCGCTCAGTTCGTTTAAATCGATGACCTGTCGGTTACGGCGGCGCAGCAGCATTTGCTCGCTGTTCACCTGCCCACCCGTCTGTTCAAGCAGGCGCATCAATGCCAGCGCGGTGACGGATTTACCTGAACCGGACTCCCCAACGATCGCCAGCGTTTCGCCGCGGTTGAGCGAAAACGATAAATCCTGTACTGCAGGGATGAACTGCCGCTCTTCCTGAAAGGCAATATTCAGCTGATGAACCGCCAGTACTTCCCGGCTGTCCAGCTCTTCACTGTGCGGCACGCGTTGCCCCCTTATTCACGATAAATCCCCGTACTGGGCTCATCACCCGCATAGCCCCAGGCGCGGTACATCCCTTCGCTGTTGAACGGCAGCGCCACGTTACCCTCGCGATCTACCGCAATGAGCCCGCCGACGCCGCCCAGCGCGGGCAGTTTCTCCATCACCACGCGCTCGCAGGCCTCGCTCAGGCTCAGCCCGCCGTAATCCATCAGCGCGGTGATGTCGTAGGCCGCCAGAGCGCGGATAAACACTTCGCCGGTTCCGGTGCAGGAGACCGCCGCCGTGGCGTTATTGGCATAGCACCCCGCCCCCGGCAGCGGGCTGTCGCCTACCCGACCCGGTAGCTTGTTGGTCATACCGCCGGTGGACGTGGCTGCGGCAAGATTGCCGGCCTTATCGAGCGCCACCGCGCCAACGGTGCCCATTTTGGTACGCTCATCCAGCGGCGCGGCGTGGTCAAGCTGCGTCATGCCCGCAGTACGCGCGTCCAGCAGCTGCTGATAGCGCGCCTCGGTGGAAAAGAGATCGGGCGATACCGACTCCATCCCGTGTTCAAAGGCAAACTGCTCCGCGCCCGCCCCCGTCAGCAGAACGTGGGGGCTCTGCTCCATGACCAGACGCGCGGCCAGCACGGGATTACGCAAATGGCTGACGCCTGCAACGGCGCCGGCTTTCAGGCTAATTCCGTCCATGACGCAGGCATCCAGCTCGTGCGTTTCGTCACGGGTAAATACCGACCCAATACCCGCATTAAACAGCGGGCACTCTTCCAGCTGGCGCACCGCCTCGGTGACCACATCCAGCGCGCTTTCGCCCGCCTCCAGCATTCGCTGGCCCGCTTCCACGATGGTGGACAGCGCATCAATGTAGCGCTTCTCAAGCTCAGGGCTGAGCTGTGCACGGGTGATTGCCCCGGCGCCACCGTGAATTGCGATTACCGCATTAACCATTACGCATCACCCGTCAGCCTTATTTGCGGCTTTTTCTATAAATATCATTATCGTCGATGAATCTTCAGATGATTTTTGAATATAGAAAGACGCATCGGTGATGTAAAGCGTACACCTATCGGGTCATACAGTTAGCCGCACTTTTCTGCCATAATGGGCGCTTTCGTCGTTACTCCGCAGGAGCCACCCATGGATTTTACCGCCGGACTGATGCCGCTTGAGACGGCACTCACGCAGATGCTTGACCGCATTTCCCCACTGCACGAACGCGAGACGCTGCCCCTGGCGCGCTGTTTTGGCCGTATTGCCGCGGGCAATATTGTCTCCCCGCTTAACGTGCCGGGGTTTGATAACTCTGCAATGGACGGTTACGCGGTGCGCCTGGCGGATCTTCAGACGGGTAACGCGCTTCCCGTGGCGGGTAAAGCCTTTGCCGGCCAGCCGTTTAGCGGTGAGTGGCCTGCGGGCACCTGCGTGCGCATCATGACCGGTGCGCCGGTTCCGGCAGGCTGCGACGCCGTGGTCATGCAGGAAGAGACCGAACAAACGGATGACGGCGTGCGCTTTATCGCCAACGTTAAGGCGGGCCAGAACATCCGCCGCGCGGGCGAAGATATTACGCGTGGCGCAACGGTCTTTGCCGCCGGGCAAAAGCTCACGGTCGCCGAGCTGCCGGTGCTGGCATCCCTCGGCATCGCCGACATTGACGTGATCCGCAAGGTACGCGTCGCCGTCTTTTCCACCGGCGACGAGCTGCAGCTGCCGGGTCAGCCGCTGAAAGAGGGGCAGATTTACGACACCAACCGTCTGGCGGTGCACCTGATGCTCGAACAGCTGGGCTGTGAGGTGATTAACCTCGGCATTATTCCTGACGACCCGGAAAAACTGCGCGCCGCGTTTATCGAAGCAGACAAATCCGCAGACGTGGTGATCAGCTCCGGCGGCGTATCGGTAGGCGAAGCGGACTACACCAAAACCATGCTCGAGGAGCTGGGTGAAATCGCCTTCTGGAAGCTGGCCATTAAGCCCGGTAAACCGTTCGCCTTCGGCAAGCTTGAACACAGCTGGTTCTGCGGCCTGCCGGGTAACCCCGTCTCTGCGGCCCTGACCTTTTACCAGCTGGTGATCCCGCTGCTGGCGAAGCTTTCCGGCAATATCGCCAGCCCGCTGCCTGAACGCCAGCGCGTGCGCGCCGCTACGCGCCTGAAAAAATCACCGGGACGTCTCGATTTCCAGCGCGGGATCCTGGCGCGTAACGCTGACGGCGAGCTCGACGTGAGGACCACCGGACACCAGGGCTCGCACATTTTCAGCTCCTTCAGCCAGGGCAACTGCTTTATCGTACTGGAGCGCGAGCGCGGCAACGTCGAGGCGGGCGAATGGGTTGAGGTCGAGAGCTTTAACCACCTGTTCGGAGGCTAAGATGACGGTGGAGCTGAGCGACCAGGAGATGATGCGCTATAACCGCCAGATTGTGCTGCGCGGTTTTGACTTTGAGGGGCAGGAAGCGCTTAAGGCAGCAAAGGTGCTGGTTGTCGGCCTGGGCGGGCTGGGCTGCGCGGCCGCGCAGTACCTTGCCGCGGCGGGCGTGGGCAGGATGACGCTGCTGGATTTCGATACCGTGTCGGTGTCCAACCTGCAGCGTCAGACGCTGCACAGCGATGCGACCGTTGGCCAGCCGAAGGTGGAATCCGCCCGGGCTGCGCTGGCGCGCATCAACCCCAACGTTCAGTTCACCCTGATAGACGCGATGCTGGACGAAGACGCGCTCTTTGCGCAGGTTGCTCAGCACGACCTGGTGCTGGACTGCACCGATAACGTCACCATTCGCAATCAGCTTAACGCGGGCTGTTTTACCCATAAAACTCCGCTGGTCTCCGGCGCGGCGATCCGCATGGAGGGCCAAATCAGCGTCTTTACCTACGCCGAGGGTGAACCCTGCTACCGCTGCCTGAGCCGCCTGTTTGGCGAGAACGCGCTGACCTGCGTCGAAGCGGGCGTGATGGCGCCGTTAGTGGGCGTGATTGGGTCGATGCAGGCGATGGAAGCAATCAAGGTGCTGGCGCGTTACGGCACCCCGGCTGCGGGGAAAATCGTGATGTATGACGCGATGACCTGCCAGTTCCGCGAGATGAAGCTGATGCGTAACCCGGGGTGTGAGGTGTGCGGAGGTTAAACCCTGCTGCGGCCTGATGCCCTCACCCCAGCCCTCTCCCACGGGGAGAGGGAGAAAATCGTAGGCCGGGTAAGCGTGAGCGCCACCCGGCAACAGTATCAGATCGACGTCCGTCCAAACGCCCCCTGCCAGTCCTGCTCAAACTTCACAATCGCCGCGTCTACTGCCGGAGAGGTAATAAACTGCTGCGCCACGTCCAGCGGCAGCGTGATGGACTCGCACCCTGCCAGCAGGCAGTCCAGCGCCTGGCGCGGGGTTTTAAAGCTCGCGGCCAGCACTTTTGACTGCGGGGCGTGCAGCGTCAGCAGCTGCTGCAGTTCAACCACGGTCTGGATCCCGTCCCCGCCCTGTGCGTCCACGCGGTTAACGTAGGGCGCCACATACTCGGCCCCTGCCAGCGCGGACAGCATCCCTTGCGCTGCGCCGTATACCGCCGTGCCCAGCGTCGGGATCCCTTCGGCTTTCAGCATCTTGATAGCCGCCAGCCCTTCTGCGGTCACCGGCACTTTAACCACCAGATCGTTGATAATCGCGCGCAGCCTGCGCGCGTCTTCCACCATCCCTTCAGCGGTGGTTGCCATCACCTGCGCGAACAAACGGCCTTTGCCGCCCAGCGCGTCGTGCAGTTCTGGCAGCAAAACGTCCAGCGGCGTTTTACCGGCTGCCACAATGCTTGGGTTGGTGGTCACGCCCGCCAGCGGGAAGATGCGCGCCAGCTTTTTGACTGCCGCTACGTCTGATGTATCGAGATAAAGTTCCATGATGTCGCCCTCAAAATTAGCCTGCACTTACCCTATCATGACAAAACCTGCTCAAGAGTTGACCTGCATCAAGATAACCTTCATTCGAAAGTAATTTAATCTTCATATGCAACTTGAGGGCAAAAATATGATCTTCAATATTCAGCGTTACTCTACCCACGATGGCCCCGGCATCCGAACCGTGGTGTTCCTGAAGGGCTGCTCGCTGGGCTGTCGCTGGTGCCAGAACCCGGAAAGCCGCTCCCGCAGCCGGGACGTGCTGTTTGACGCTCGCCTGTGCCTTGAAGGCTGCGACCTGTGCCAGCAGGCGGCGCCGGGCTGTATCGAACGCGCGCTGAACGGGATGGTCATCCACCGCGAAAAGCTGAGCGATGAGACGCTCAATGCCCTCACCGACTGCTGCCCGACGCAGGCGCTGACCGTCTGCGGTGAAGAGAAGCAGGTGGAAGAGATCATGGCGACCGTGCTGCGCGATAAGCCCTTCTACGACCGCAGCGGCGGCGGAATCACTCTCTCCGGCGGTGAACCCTTTATGAACCCTGAGCTGGCACACGCGCTGCTTAAAGCCAGCCACGAACAGGGTATTCACACCGCGGTTGAAACCTGCCTTCACGTACCCTGGCACTATATCGAGGCATCATTACCGTACGTCGATCTGTTCCTCGCCGACCTGAAGCACGTCGACGGCGACGTTTTCAAACGGTGGACGGACGGCTCGGCCAAACGCGTTCTGGATAATCTGAAACGCCTGGCGGTAGCCGGCAAGAAAATCACCATCCGCGTCCCGCTGATTCAGGGCTTCAACGCCGATGAAGCCGCCATCACCGCCATCACCAACTTCGCTGCTGATGAGCTGAACGTTAGCGACATTCATTTTTTGCCGTACCACACGCTGGGCATGAACAAATACACCCTGCTCGGCCAACCTTACTCTGCCCCTGACAAACCGCTTGATAACCCTGCGCTACTGGATTTCGCCCAGCAGTACGCCAGCCAGAAAGGGTTAACCGCGACCTTACGAGGATAAAATTATGACGACCCTGAATCTCAACACCCTCAGCGAGCGCATTAAAGCGCATAAAATGGCCCTGGTGCATATCGTCAAGCCGCCGGTCTGTACCGAGCGCGCGCAGCATTACACCGAAATGTATCAACAGCACATGGACAAGCCTATCCCGGTCCGTCGCGCCCTGGCGCTGGCGCATCACCTGGCCGAGCGCACCATCTGGATCAAGCACGACGAGCTGATTATCGGTAACCAGGCAAGCGAAGTGCGCGCCGCGCCGATTTTCCCGGAATACACCGTCTCCTGGATTGAGAAAGAGATCGACGACCTCGCAGATCGTCCGGGCGCAGGCTTTGCGGTGAGCGAAGAGAACAAACGCGTTCTGCATGATATCTGCCCGTGGTGGCGCGGCCAGACGGTGCAGGATCGCTGCTACGGTATGTTTACCGACGAGCAGAAAGGCCTGCTGGAAACCGGCATTATCAAAGCCGAAGGCAACATGACCTCCGGCGATGCGCACCTGGCGGTCAACTTCCCGCTGGTGCTGGAAAAAGGGCTCGACGGCATGCGCGCCAAGGTAGCCGAGCGCCGCTCGCGCATCAACCTGACGGTGCTGGAAGACCTGCACGGTGACCAGTTCCTGAAGGCGATTGATATCGTGCTGGAGGCCGTCAGCCTGCATATCAAACGCTTTGCCGACCTGGCGCGCGAAATGGCGTCAACGGAAACCCGCGAAAGCCGCCGCGATGAGCTGCTGGCAATGGCGGAAAACTGTGACGTAATCGCCCACGAGCCGCCAAAAACCTTCTGGCAGGCGCTGCAGCTGTGCTACTTCATTCAGCTGATCCTGCAGATTGAATCCAACGGACACTCCGTCTCCTTTGCGCGTATGGACCAGTATCTTTATCCGTACTACCGCCGCGACGTGGAGCTTGACCAGAGCCTCGACCGCGAGCACGCCATCGAGCTGCTGCACAGCTGCTGGCTGAAGCTGCTGGAAGTGAACAAGATCCGCTCCGGCTCGCACTCTAAAGCCTCCGCCGGCAGCCCGCTGTACCAGAACGTCACCATCGGCGGCCAGAAGCTGGTCAACGGCGAGCCGATGGACGCGGTGAACCCGCTCTCCTACGCGATTCTGGAATCATGCGGTCGCCTGCGCTCCACCCAGCCGAACCTGAGCGTGCGCTACCACGCGGGCATGAGCAACGACTTCCTCGACGCCTGCGTGCAGGTGATCCGCTGCGGCTTCGGCATGCCCGCCTTCAACAACGATGAAATCGTCATTCCTGAATTCATCAAGCTCGGCATTGAGAAAGACGACGCCTACGACTACGCGGCCATCGGCTGCATCGAAACCGCGGTCGGCGGCAAGTGGGGCTACCGCTGCACCGGCATGAGCTTTATCAACTTCGCCCGCGTGATGCTGGCAGCGCTGGAAGGCGGCCGCGATGCCACCAGCGGCAAGGTGTTCCTGCCGCAGGAGAAAGCGCTCTCTGCCGGAAACTTCAACAGCTTCGACGAGGTGATGGCGGCCTGGGACAGCCAGATCCGCTACTACACCCGCAAATCCATCGAGATTGAGTACGTGGTGGACACCATGCTGGAAGAGAACGTCCACGACATTCTCTGCTCGGCGCTGGTTGACGACTGCATCGAGCGCGCGAAAAGCATCAAGCAGGGCGGCGCGAAGTATGACTGGGTCTCCGGCCTGCAGGTGGGCATCGCCAACCTCGGCAACAGCCTGGCGGCGGTGAAAAAGCTGGTGTTTGAACAGGGCACTATCGGCCAGCAGCAGCTGGCAGCCGCGCTGGCGGATGACTTCGACGGGCTGACCCACGAGCAGCTGCGTCAGCGCCTGATCAACGGCGCACCGAAGTACGGTAACGACGACGACAGCGTCGACCTGCTGCTGACGCGTGCGTATGAAACCTATATCGAAGAGCTGAAGCAGTATCACAACCCGCGCTATGGCCGCGGCCCGATTGGCGGTAACTACTACGCGGGCACGTCGTCCATCTCCGCAAACGTGCCGTTTGGCGCGGCGACAATGGCCACCCCGGACGGACGTAAGGCGCACACCCCGCTGGCGGAAGGGGCAAGCCCGGCCTCCGGTACGGACCACCTCGGCCCAACGGCGGTGATCGGCTCAGTCGGTAAACTGCCTACCGAGGCGATCCTCGGCGGCGTGCTGCTTAACCAGAAGCTGAACCCGTCGACGCTTGAAAATGACAGCGATCGCCAGAAGCTGATGGTGCTGCTGCGCACCTTCTTCGAAGTGCATAAGGGCTGGCATATTCAGTACAACATCGTGTCGCGAGAAACGCTGATGGAAGCGAAGAAACACCCTGACCAGTACCGTGACCTGGTGGTGCGCGTGGCGGGCTACTCGGCGTTCTTCACCGCCCTGTCGCCGGATGCGCAGGACGACATTATTGCGCGTACTGAGCATACACTGTAACGGTGTATCCCCTCTCCCTTGAGGGAAAAAACACTAAAAACGGCAACCTGGGTTGCCGTTTTGCTTTTACTTTCGAATGAAATTAAATTTGTGCTCCCCGTCACCTTGTTATTAGAATGTTTCAAAACGCAGTGACCCAGGAGCGCAATGTATGACCGTAAAAGTTATCGTCACCGATATGGACGGAACTTTCCTTGATGATGCCAAGCAGTACGATCGTGACCGCTTCCAGGCACAGTTCGAACAGCTGAAAGCCCGCGACATCGAATTCGTTGTCGCCAGCGGCAACCAGTATTACCAGCTCATCTCTTTTTTCCCGGAGCTAAAAGAGCAGATCTCCTTCGTGGCGGAAAACGGTGCGCTTGTGTTCGATCGCGGTGAACAGATTTTCCACGGTGAGCTGACGCGTCATGAATCGCAGATCGTGATTGGCGAGCTGCTGAAAGACAAAGGGCTGAACTTCGTGGCCTGCGGGCTGGAGAGCGCCTACGTCAGCGACAAAGCGCCCGACGAATTCGTGCAGCTGATGTCAAAGCACTATCACCGCTTAAAGCGCATCAGCGATTACCGCGACATTGACGACGTGCTGTTTAAGTTCTCCCTGAACCTGCCGGACAGCGATATCCCTAATCTGGTGGATAAACTTCACGTCTCCCTGGACGGCATCATGAAGCCGGTCACCAGCGGCTTTGGGTTTGTGGATTTGATTATCCCCGGCCTGCACAAAGCCAACGGCATCAGCCGCCTGCTGAAACGCTGGAAAATCTCCCCGCAGGCGTGCGTGGCGATTGGCGACAGCGGCAACGATGCCGAAATGCTGAAGCTGGTGAAATACTCGTTTGCGATGGGCAACGCGGCGGAAAGCATCAAAGAAATCAGCCGCTATAGCACCGACGACAACAACCATCAGGGCGCGCTGAACGTCATTCAGGCCGTGCTCGACAACCACTCCCCGTTCGACGTCTGATTCCCTCCCCGCCGGAGCCTCGCTCCGGCAGCCTCGCTCATTTTCCATCCTGTGGCGTACGTCAAAGTTTTAAACTTGCATTAACTTATTTTTAACTTAAAGTATCACTTGTAGACACTTTTACTTTCGAATGAAAGATGCGAGGCAGTTATGACCTTTACCAGTGAAACCTTGCCGACGGATCACAAAGCGGCAATCCGTCAGTTAAAACGCGAGCTGCGCGCGCAGATCGGTGACGTGCAGGCGGTGTTCAATAAGCTCAGCGATAAGATTGCCACCCGCGTGGCGGAAATTAACGCCCTTAAAAATAAAGGCGAAGCCGTCTGGCCGGAGATCCCGTTTGCGGACGTGAAAAACGGCACCCTCACCGACGCGCAGCGCGAAGCCGTTAAACGCCGCGGCTGCGCGGTGATTAAAGGTCATTTCCCGCGCGAGCAGGCGCTGGCGTGGGATCAGTCGATGCTCGACTACCTCGATCTGAACAAATTTGACGAAGTGTACAAAGGGCCGGGCGATAACTTCTTCGGCACCCTGACGGCCTCCCGCCCGGAAATTTTCCCGATTTACTGGTCGCAGGCGCAGATGCAGGCGCGCCAGAGCGAAGAGATGGCGCAGGTGCAGTCGTTCCTTAATCGCTTATGGACATTCGAGAGCAACGGCAAGCAGTGGTTCGATCCGGACGTGAGCGTGATTTACCCGGACCGCATCCGCCGCCGCCCGCCGGGAACCACCTCGAAAGGGCTGGGGGCGCACACCGATTCCGGCGCGCTGGAGCGCTGGCTGCTGCCGGCCTATCAGCAGGTCTTTGCCCGCGTGTTTGACGGCAACGTCGAGAAATACGATCCGTGGAACGCCGCGCACCGTACCGAAGTGGAAGAGTACACCGTGGATAACACCACCAAGTGCTCGGTATTCCGCACCTTCCAGGGCTGGACCGCGCTGTCGGACATGATCCCGGGCCAGGGTCTGCTGCACGTGGTGCCGATCCCGGAGGCCATGGCGTACATCCTGCTGCGTCCCCTGCTGGACGACGTGCCGGAAGATGAACTGTGCGGCGTCGCACCTGGGCGCGTGCTGCCGATTTCCGAGAAGTGGCACCCGCTGCTCATCGAGGCGCTGACCAGCATTCCGGCACTCGAAGCGGGCGATTCCGTATGGTGGCACTGCGACGTGATCCACTCCGTTGCGCCAGTGGAAGAACAAAAGGGCTGGGGCAACGTGATGTACATTCCTGCCGCGCCGATGTGCGAGAAGAACCTCGCTTACGCGAAAAAGGTCAAGGAAGCGCTGGAAACCGGCGCCTCTCCGGGAGACTTCCCGCGTGAAGACTATGAAAAAAGCTGGCAGGATCGCTTTACCGTGAACGACCTGAACATCCACGGCAAGCGCTCGCTGGGCATGGTTTAACTGTCGTATAGCCCTTCCCGCTCCACGGCGGTGCGTCGTTTCCCCTGACGTATCCGCCGTACCGAATCCCGCACGGTCAGCGTGCCGTTAAGCAGTAACGTCCCCACCGGCGCCTCCGGGCGCATCAGCCGCTGCTGGAGCATATGCACCGCTTCGGTTCCCAGCTCATCGCGGGGAACGTGCACGGCCGTTAAGGGCACATCCTGAATCGCCGCCAGATTAAACCCGTCGATGCTCATCACCGAGACGTCCTGCGGCACGCGCAGGCCGTGCTTTTGCAGTGCGCTTATCGTTCCGGCTGCCATAAAATCGCCGCCGACTAAAAATGCGGTGGGCAGGTCTTTCCCCTGACGTTGACCGAGCCACGCGCCCATTAGCTGCTCCGTCTCGCGCGCGCTAAAGCTTGGGACCACCAGAAGATCGCGCTTGTCGCTAAATTTCAGGTTGTGCGACTGCCACGCATCGCGGATACCCGACAGGCGCAGCTCCATGGTGTAGCGCCTCAGGCAGAGCACGTTCATCACCTCGCGGTGCCCCATTTCAAACAGGTAATCCGCGGCGCGTTCACCAATGGCGCGGTGATCGGGCGCGACCGCTGGCAGGCGCATGTGTCGGTCACGGCAGTTAATCAGCATGCAGGGTTTATCGACATCCACGGCCAGATCGTGAATATGCGGGTCGTCGATGCCCAGGAGAATGGCGGCCTGCGTATCCGGCTCATTCATGCGCGCCAGAAACAGCTGCGCGTCGCTGTCGTTCTCCTCGAGCGCACAGTAGCGCAGGCGAACCTCGTGAGATGCGAGCCCCTTGCTTACGCTCTGGATCACGCGGTAGTAAAAGATGTCGGACCGTTCGTCGAACGCCCGCTGCGGCGCAAAAACCACCAGGCTGTTAAGCAGCAGGCGCCCCGCCGCCATGCCGTCCATTACCCCCAGCTCCCGCGCGCATGCCAGCACTTTTGCTCGCGCTTTTTCGCTGGTGTTGGCCTTCCCCGCCAGCACGCGGGAAACGGTGCTGATAGAGAGCTGAGTACGGGCGGCAATTTCGGTGATTTTTAGCCTTTTGTCCATTTTGTGATCTGGCTCCGTTTGCGAAATGAAAAAATTTTCATAGCGTCTTCATCAGTCCATAACTGATGTCGCCCTCATGATGCCAAAGTATTGAACTCAGTTATGAGAAAGTTTGCACAAAATCCGCTATTGCCTCCTCATCTTCTCCCTTAAGGTGAACTTGTCACACAACTTCCATACTAGTTGTATATCAGCTTCAAGCATTAAAACAGATAACTATCAAAGCCATAAAAACGCTGTGTGACACCTGAACCTATGTCCCCTACCGTCCGTCTTGTGGAGAGTAAAATGAGTCAGGACATCAATAACACCGTTGCGACCAGCAAAACCCGTCGCGTCATTAAGAACCTGCGCTGGTACGTGCTGGTACTGTTCTTACTGGGCGTCACCGTCAACTACATCACCCGTAATTCACTGGGCATTCTCGCGCCGGAGCTGAAGGAGAGCCTCGGGATCACCACCGAGCAATACTCCTGGATCGTCGGCGCTTTCCAGATTGCATATACCATCTTCCAGCCCCTGTGCGGCTGGCTGATTGACGTTATCGGCCTGAAGATTGGCTTTATGGTCTGCGCCTGCCTCTGGGCACTGATGTGTATTTTCCACGCGGGCGCCGGAAGCTGGCTACATCTTGCCATCCTGCGCTTCTTTATGGGTGCCTCCGAAGCCGCCGCCACGCCGGCAAACGCCAAAACCATCGGCGAATGGTTCCCGAAATCGGAGCGTCCCGTTGCCGCCGGCTGGGCCGGGGTGGGCTTCTCCATCGGCGCGATGCTGGCACCGCCAATTATCTACTTTGCTCACGCCTCGTTTGGCTGGCAGGGCGCGTTTATGTTTACCGGCGTGCTGGCGCTGGTCTGGGTGGTACTGTGGTGGGCGTTCTACCACAACCCGGAGCAGCACCCGAATCTGGGCAAAGATGAACTGGCGTTTATCAAGCAGGATAACGAACCGCCTGCGGTCAAACTGCCCTTCCTCACCGCGCTGAAAACCGTTTCGAAAAACAAACGCTTTTACGGTATCGCCATCCCGGCGTTTATGGCGGAACCGGCCTGGGCGGTGCTGAGCTTCTGGGTGCCGCTCTACCTCGCCAAAGAGCACGGCATGGACCTTAAGCAGATTGCCATGTTTGCCTGGCTGCCGTTCCTCGCTGCCGATCTCGGCAGCGTGGCGAGCGGCTATCTTACCCGGCTCTACACCCGGTGGTTCGGCTGCTCCCGCGTTAACTCCGTGGTCGCCAGCTCCGTGACGGGCGCGTTCCTGATGATCTCGCTGGGCATCGTGGCCATTACCCGCGACCCGTACATCACCATCGTGCTGATCTCCATCGGCGGCTTCGGGCACCAGATCATCTCGTGCATGCTGAGCGCGCTGGTCGTGGAATCCTTTGATAAAGGCCAGATGGCCACCGTCAACGGCATGCGCGGCTCGGCGGCGTGGATCGCCAGCTTCCTGTTCTCTCTTTTGATTGGCGTGACCGCCGACAAAATCGGCTTTAACCCGCTCTTTATTGCCATGGGCTTCTTTGACCTGATTGGCGCTGTCTTCCTGGTGGCATTTATTGCTGAACGTCGCGCCAAGCGCGCCTGATAGTGGATGTATTGCATATGAAAACTTTGAAAAACTGGACCGTCGAGAAGCAGTCCGCAAACCATCTTGAGCTGCTGGTTGATAACCAGCACCGCCTGTGCCTGTACGTGCTGGAAGAGAATCTGTTCCGCGTGCTGATTAAGCGCAAAGGCGAGCTGGCGCTGGACCGCACCTGGAGCATCGCGCCGGAAAAAGACGTGCCCTGGGAAGGTCGCCATCGCGATGACCTGAGCGGCTTTACCTGCCCTTCCTGGACGCTGACGCAGCAGGGGGACAGGTTAACCGTAGCCACCGAACGGCTGCGAGTGGCCGTCCACCAGCCGCTGTGGCTGGAGTGGCACTACCGCAACGACGCGGGCGAGTGGCAGCCGCTGGTCAACGACCGTCCGACCAGCGCCTACCTCCTGAACGCCCACGGCGACGGCGTGGCGCACTATCTCAGCCGTCGTAAGGACGAGCGTTTTTACGGCCTGGGCGAGAAAGCGGGCGATCTGCAGCGCAACGGCAAACGCTATGAGATGCGAAATCTGGATGCGATGGGCTACAACGCGGTGAGCACAGACCCGCTCTACAAGCACATCCCCTTCACCATCGCCCGCCGCGAGGACGTGAGCTACGGCCTGTTCTACGACAACCTGAGCAGCTGCTGGCTGGACCTGGGCAACGAAATTGACAACTACCACACCGCCTATCGCCGCTGGCAGGCGGAAGCGGGCGATATCGATTACTACATCTTTACCGGCAGGCGGGTGCTGGACGTCACCAAAGCCTTCGTGCGCCTGACCGGTAAAACGCTGTTCGGGCCGAAGTGGAGCCTGGGCTACAGCGGCTCGACCATGCACTACACCGACGCGCCTGACGCGCAAAACCAGCTGATGAACTTTATCCGCCTGTGCGAAGAGCACGCGATTCCGTGCGACTCGTTCCAGCTCTCCTCCGGCTATACCTCTATTAACGGCAAACGCTACGTCTTCAACTGGAACTATGACAAGGTGCCGCAGCCGAAGGTGATGAGCCAGGCGTTCCACGACGCGGGATTGAAGCTTGCGGCCAACATCAAGCCGTGCCTGCTGCAGGATCATCCGCGCTATAGCGAAGTCGCGGAAAACGGGCTGTTCATCCGTGATTCAGAAACCGATGCGCCGGAACGTTCCAGCTTCTGGGATGACGAAGGATCGCACCTCGACTTTACCAACCCGCAGACGGTGCAGTGGTGGCAAAACGGCGTCACCACGCAGCTGCTGGAGATGGGCATCGACTCCACCTGGAACGACAACAACGAATATGAAGTGTGGGACGGGGAAGCGCGCTGCTTTGGATTCGGCAAGGAGATCGCCATCAAGCACATTCGCCCGGTGATGCCGCTGCTGATGATGCGCGCCTCGCTGGAAGCGCAGCAGCGTTTCGCGCCGAAAAAGCGTCCGTACCTGATTTCCCGCTCCGGCTGCGCCGGGATGCAGCGCTACGTCCAGACCTGGAGCGGCGATAACCGCACCAGCTGGGACACCCTGCGCTATAACACCCGCATGGGGCTGGGGATGAGCCTGTCCGGGCTGTTCAACGTCGGTCACGACGTCGGCGGTTTCTCCGGCGACAAACCGGACGCCGAGCTGTTTGTACGCTGGGTGCAGAACGGCGTGATGCACCCGCGCTTTACCATTCACTCGTGGAACGATGACCGCACGGTGAACGAGCCGTGGATGTATCCGGGCGTTACCCCGGCCATTCGCAGCGCGATTGAGCTTCGCTACCGCCTGCTGCCGTATCTCTACACCCTGCTGTGGCAGGCGCACGCTGACGACGAGCCGATGCTGCGCCCGACCTTCCTTGACCACGAGCAGGATGCACAGGCGTTTGAGGAGTGCGACGACTTCCTGCTGGGTCGCGACGTGCTGGTCGCTAGCGTCGTCGAAGCCGGGCAGCGCGAGCGCCGCGTCTGGCTGCCGGATAACGCCACCGGCTGGTACGATTTTTACACCCACGCGTGGTTCTCCGGCGGCCAGTGGATCGTCCTCGACGCGCCGCTGGAAAAACTGCCGCTGCTGGTGCGCGCCGGTGCCGGTCTGCCGCTCAGCGAGCGCATCACGCACGTAAGCGCCGAAAAGGACAATACCCGCGAGCTGAAGCTGTTCCCGGTGAAGGGCGTCGGCACGACCTCGGGGCTGCTGTTTGAGGACGACGGCGAAAGCTGGGGCTACCAGAACGGCAACGCGCTGTGGGTTGAGTGGGAAATGGCGTGCGACGGCGCAACCGTCAACCTGAAGGTGAACGCGCGCGGGGATTATCGTCCGGCGTGGAAAGCGCTGAAGGTATCATTACCGGTAGGGGAAAAGCGTAAGCTGCTGGTGAACGGTGTTGAAGGGGGCGAGTGGGTGGTGTAGTGCGGCCTGATGCCCTCACCCTAACCCTCTCCCACGGGGAGAGGGAATAGAACGTAGGCCGGGTAAGGCGAAGCCGCCACCCGGCTTTTTTTAGTTATCGACGCCTTTACTGCGCAGGTAGTCTTCGTAGTTACCGGTGAAGTCCACCACGCGCTCTGGCGTAATTTCGATCACGCGGGTCGCCAGCGAGCTCACAAACTCACGGTCGTGAGAGACGAAGATCAGGGTGCCCTGATACATCTCCAGCGCCATGTTCAGCGATTCGATAGATTCCATATCCAGGTGGTTAGTCGGTTCGTCCATGACCAGGATGTTTGGTTTTTCCATCATCAGTTTGCCAAACAGCATGCGGCCTTTTTCACCACCGGAGAGCACTTTGGCTGGCTTTTTGATGTCGTCCTGGCTGAACAGCAGACGGCCCAGAATACCGCGCACCACCTGCTCGTCATCACCTTCCTGCTTCCACTGGCTCATCCAGTCGAAAACGGTCAGGTCATTTTCGAACTCGTATTCGTGATCCTGCGCGTAATAACCAATCTGCGCGTTCTCAGACCATTTGACGGTACCGTGATCCGGCTGAAGTTCACCGACCAGCGTTTTGAGCATGGTAGATTTACCCACGCCGTTCGCACCCAGAATGGCAATCTTCTCGCCCACTTCCAGCAGCAAATTGAATTTTTTAAACAGCGGGCCGTTATCAAAGCCCTTCGCCAGCGCTTCCACTTCCAGCGCGTTACGGAACAGTTTCTTGTCCTGCTCGAAGCGGATGAACGGGTTCTGACGGCTGGAGGCCTTCACTTCGTCGAGCTTGATCTTATCGATCTGACGCGCACGGGAGGTTGCCTGACGTGATTTAGAGGCGTTAGCGCTGAAGCGGCTCACGAAGGACTGCAGGTCAGCAATCTGCGCTTTCTTCTTGGCGTTATCCGCCAGCAGACGTTCACGCGCCTGCGTCGCTGCCGTCATGTATTCGTCGTAGTTGCCCGGGTAAACGCGCAGCTCGCCGTAGTCCAGATCCGCCATGTGCGTACAGACCATGTTCAGGAAGTGACGGTCGTGCGAGATGATAATCATGGTGCTGTCGCGGTCGTTCAGCGTCTGCTCCAGCCAGCGGATGGTATCGATGTCCAGGTTGTTCGTTGGTTCGTCGAGCAGCAGAATGTCAGGGTTAGAGAACAGCGCCTGCGCCAGAAGCACACGCAGTTTCCAGCCCGGCGCCACTTCGCTCATCGGACCGTAGTGTTGCTCAACCGGAATACCCACGCCCAGCAGCAGCTCGCCCGCACGCGATTCGGCAGAATAGCCATCCATTTCGCCGTACAGCACTTCGAGGTCAGCCACTTTGTAGCCGTCTTCTTCGCTCATTTCTGCCAGCGCATAGATACGGTCGCGCTCTTGTTTCACTTCCCACAGCTCACCGTGACCCATAATCACCGTATCAAGCACCGTGAACTCTTCGAAGGCGAACTGATCCTGACGCAGCTTACCGATGCGCTCGTTGGGATCGAGCGAAACGTTGCCAAGCGTCGGCTCTAAATCGCTGCCGAGGATCTTCATAAAGGTGGATTTGCCGCTACCGTTGGCACCAATCAGGCCGTAACGGTTGCCGCCGCCAAATTTGACGGAAATATTTTCGAACAGCGGCTTACTGCCAAACTGCATAGTGACGTTGCTGGTAACTAACACGGAGAGATTCCTGCGAAAAGTGTGATAAACACGGCATTATGCCACAATTCCGAATTGAGATCCCGTGTTGCGACTATCCACTAAACTTTAACAAATTCGAAAAAAGTGTGATTTCGTACACATCTGAATTCCCTGTTAGCGGGAATGCACATATAATGCGCTCCCATCACAGATTCAGACTTATCAACCAATCGCCAGAGTGGCTCAGATACCTCGCATAACATGAACATGAAATTAACAACGCTTTTTGCGGCGGCGTTAGCCGTAGTAGGTTTTTGTAACACCGCGTCTGCGGTAACTTATCCTCTGCCGACAGACGGTAGCCGTCTGGTGGGTGAAAATCAGGTGGTGATTGTGCCGGAAGGTAACTCTCAGCCGCTGGAATATTTTGCCGCACAGTACCAGCTTGGCCTGTCAAACATGCTGGAAGCAAACCCGGGCGTTGACCCGTACCTGCCAAAAGCCGGTACCGTGCTGAACATCCCGCAGCAGCTGATCCTGCCGGACACCGTCCATGAAGGTATCGTGATCAACAGCGCCGAAATGCGCCTGTACTACTACCCGAAAGGCACCAATACCGTGATCGTGCTGCCAATCGGCATCGGCCAGCTGGGCAAAGACACCCCGCTGAACTGGACTACCAAAGTTGAGCGTAAGAAAGCCGGCCCAACCTGGACCCCTACAGCCAAAATGCACGCTGAGTACATCGCGGCGGGCGAACCGCTGCCAGCCGTTGTGCCAGCAGGCCCGGACAACCCAATGGGCCTGTACGCGCTGTACATTGGCCGTCTGTACGCAATCCACGGCACTAACGCCAACTTCGGCATCGGCCTGCGCGTAAGCCACGGCTGCGTGCGTCTGCGTAACGAAGACATCAAGTTCCTGTTCGATAACGTGCCGGTCGGTACGCGCGTCCAGTTCATCAACGAACCGGTGAAAGCAACCTCCGAGCCGGACGGTAGCCGTTACATCGAAGTGCACAACCCGCTGTCCACCAGCGAAGACCAGATCAACAACAACGAAATCGTGCCAATCAACCTGAACAGCGCGGTACAGGCCGTGACGTCTCAGGCTGACGTTGAAACTACCGTTGTTGACCAGGCCGTTCAGAACCGTTCCGGTATGCCGGTGCGTTTGAACTAATAACGCAACGCACAAAAAAGCGGGCTTCGAAGCCCGCTTTTTTTTTATCCGTTATTCACGATCACGATGCCACCGTGATCGTAGCGATAGTGGCAGTGGGCGTACTCCAGCGGCGTGCCGTCTTCAAGATAGATCACCTGCTCCACCTCCAGCACCGGATCCGTCTGTTCACAGACTAAGTGCTGCATGTCCAGCGCGTTCGGCTTTAACGCGCGCACCACCCGATACGAGCCCATAATCTTCAGCCCCAGCGTCTCCTGCACGTACTGGAACACCGAGCTTTCAAGATGGCTTTTGTTCAGGCCGGGCACCAGATTGAGCGGCATCACCGTTGAGTCCAGCGACATTGGCTCGCCGTTTAGCAGGCGCAGACGAATAAAGTCATAGATGGGCGCATCGGCGTTCAGCATCAGCGACGCCTGCTCTTTCTCGTTTGGGAAGCGCAGTTCAAAATGGACCACCTGGCTGGTCACCGTTCCAAGGTGCTCCCAGGTTTTCGTGGCGCCAAAGTAGTCGCTGCCTGAGAGATCCCACTGCGAGAGCTGCAGGAAGTTTTTGCGAATAAACGTTCCCTGCCCCTGACGGGTATAGACCAGCCCTTCGACAATCAGCTGGCGCATGGCCTGCTGAATGGTCATCCGGCTGGTGTTGAACTCTGCAGCCAGCGCGAACTGGTCCGGCAGGGTTTCATTGGCGGCATACTGCTGGCTGATAATGCGTTTTTTAATTTCCCGCGCTATGGTGATGTACTTCGCCGCCATCGTCCTTCCCTTCTGATTAGTTTTCTATCCCGCTGTTTTTCAACGCCACTCTCTCGGCAATCTTGAGGAAAGGCAGGTAGAAGAATACACCAAATACGATGATTGCCAACTGCACCACCACCGCCCGCCAGTCCCCCGCCGTCGCCAGCCAGGCGCTCAGGATCGGCGGCGTTGTCCAGGGGATCATCACCACGCAGCGCGACATTAACCCCAGCGTGGTGCAGAGCCACGCGAAGTAAATGCCGATAGCGGGCAGCAGCACAAACGGGATCATCAGCGGCAGGTTAAAGACGATGGGCAGGCCAAAGATCACCGGCTCGTTGATGTTGAACAAGCCGGGCGCCAGCGACAGGCGCGCGACCTGCTTCGCCGACTTCTGTCGGGAGAAGAGAAAGATAGCGATCAGCAATGAGATAGTGCTGCCCGTCCCGCCCACCATGCCGAACGTCGGCACGAAGATGTTATTGATGATGTGCGGAATTGGCTGGCCGTTGGCGAAGGCCAGCATGTTCTCGTTGGTGTTGATCAGCAGAAACGGCTCCAGCACCACGCTGTTGACGACTGACTGATGAATACCGAGCGTGAACAAGAAGTTACCGAAGCTGTAGATGAAAATCGTGCCCGGCAGGCTGGTGTTGATCAGCCGCAGCGGCTGCTGGATAAAGGTCGTAATAAGGTGGATCAGATCCGTATGCAGCACGTTCGCCAGCAGTGCTGCCAGCACCGCGAAGAGAGAGAGCGTGAGGATAGTTGGGATCAGCGCGGTAAAGGACTGACTCACCGCCGGAGGCACGTTCTCCCCGAGCGAAATGTGCAGCGCCCTGAGCCGCGAAATGGCGATAAACAGCTCCGTCGAGAGCAGGCCAATCAGCACTCCGGCAAAAATCCCGGTGGAGCCGATATTGGCAAACGTCAGCACCTGCGTCACGTTCACCGTCGTCTCACTGCCGACGGGCGTCAGCTGCAGGCGCATCGGCATCATGATAATAAAGCTGCTGACGGCAATAACCACTGCCGAGACCGGATTGTTGAAGTCTTTGTTGCGCGCCAGCGACCAGGCAATCATCGGGGCCAGCAGCAGCGCGGCGATATTCAGCGTGCCGTTGATGATCGCCTCGCCCCAGGCCTTAAACTGCGTCAGCGTGTCACCTTCCAGCACCCACGGAAACACCACGTTATTGACCAGTACCGCCAGGCCGGCGAGGATGAAAATCGGCATCACCGTGGCAAACGCGTCGCGCAGGGAGCGCAGGTGCACCTGGTTAGCCAGGCGCGCCGAGAACTCGACAAATTTATCAACAAAGGACTGCATGTTCGGTGTTATTTTTGCTTCAGACATAGCGGATAGTTCCCATCAATCAGTCACAAAAACGGCCCGGCAGCGTACGGCTTACATCTCGCGTCCGTTGGTATGAATAGCCTGTTTTAACCACGCGTAGCTTTTCTTCGGCACGCGCTTCAGGTCTTTCAGGTCGTGGTTCTCACGGTTGACATAGACCACGCCGTAGCGCTTGCGCATGTCGCCCTGCGAGCTGAGAATGTCGATCAGGCCCCAGCCGAGATAGCCGATGACCTCAGCGCCGTCCTCAAATATGGCCGCTTTCATCGCCTCGATATGCGCCCGGTGGTAGTCGATGCGGTAGGTGTCCTCTATCGGGTTAACGCCGTCCCAGGACTCAATCACTCCAATGCCGTTTTCGATAGGGAATACCGGCAGACGCCAGTCGTTGGCATAGCGGGTGATGATGGTGCGGAAACCCAGCGGGTCAATCTGCCAGTTCCATTCGGTGGCCTTCAGGAATGGGTTGTTTTTCTCGCCGTGCAGCAGGTAATAGTTAACCGGAGTGCTTTCGGGAATCGCATCGCTGTCCAGCGTTTTGCTGGCGTAGTAGCTGAAGGCCATGTAGTCGTTTTTGGTACGCGCGAGAAGCGCTAAATCCTCGGCGCGGTAGATATCACCAAAGCCTTCCTGCTCAACTACCGCCATTACCGCCGGGCTGTAGCCCTGGCCTGCGAAGACGCGCAGCAGGTTCTGGTTGAGGAACTCGTCATACTGCTGGGCGCAGAAGATATCGCGCGGTTTACACGTAGCCGGGTAGATCAGCTGGTGCGCCAGCATCCCGCCCATCAGCTGGCCCGGTTTGGTCTGGTGCAGATACTCGGTCAGCGCCATATGCGCGACCATGGTGTGATGCTGCAGCTCGTACAGCTCGCGCAGGGTTTTCTCGCCCTTCATGTAGCCGGAAATGCGGAACGCTTCCGGCATGTGGAAAATGTTCTGCTCGTTGAAGGTCAGCCAGTACTTCACGCGGTCGCCAAAGCAGTCGATCATCTTTTTGCCGTAGCGGATAAAGGCCTCCATCACGCGACGATCGTTAAACCCGTTGTACTCCTGCGCCAGCGCCAGCGGCATATCAAAGTGGTAAAGGCAGATCATCGGCTCGATGCCGCGGGCGATGAGATCGTCGATAAAGCGGTCGTAAAACGCGATGCCTTCGTCGTTGAAATCGCCGTCACCCTGCGGGCAGACGCGGCTCCAGGAAATCTGGAAGCGGTAGCAGTTCATGCCCAGATCCTGCATCAGGTCAAAATCTTCCCGATAGCGGTGGTAGGAGTCGGTCGCCACTTTCCAGTCGGAGATGTTTTCTCCGGCTTCGCGAATGTCATACACCGACATCCCTTTTCCACCCTCATTCCAGGCGCCTTCCGTCTGCATGCTGGATACCGAGTTGCCCCATAAAAAGTTGGCTGGCAATGCATGGTTCATGTTCGCTCCCTATATGACTAGTCATTTAAATTTCATGAATAGTCATATAGATCGAGATGAAAAATCAATCAAAGAGAAGGATCGTTTTTTGTGAGGTGGGTTGAAATAATGACCAGAGATAGTAGCCCCGGTAAGCGAAGCGCCACCGGGGAAGAGGAAGGTTACTGCTGCGCGAGCTGGTTACGGCGATATTCCCCCTGCCGCTCAAGCATCCACCCCGGATACTCCCGCGGCAGCGCGCTCACCGCATCAAGCTGCTTAAGCTCGTCCTCGCTTAAGCGGACCCCGGTTGCGGCAATATTGTCATCCAGCTGATCGACGCGCTTCGCCCCAATAATGACGCTGGTGACGGCTTTCTGATGCAGCAGCCACGCCAGCGCGATCTGCGCGACGGAGACGCCTTTGCTCTCGGCAATCACGCGCATCACGTCCACGCTGTCGAAGGCGCGATCTTTATTCACCGGCGGGAAGTCGAACTCCAGACGGCGGCCTCCGGTTTCGCTCGTGCCGTCACGGCCATATTTCCCGCTCAGCAGTCCCCCTGCCAGCGGGCTCCAGACCATTAGCCCAACGCCCTCGCTCTGCATCATCGGCACCAGCTCGCGCTCCAGGTCGCGCCCGGCGATGGTGTAGTACGCCTGCAGCGAGGCAAAACGCGCCAGCCCCAGACGCTCCGAAATGCCCAACGCTTTGGCTATCTGCCAGGCCGCCCAGTTGGAAACGCCGATGTAGCGCACGTGGCCGTGCTGCACCAGGTTATCCAGCGCATAGAGCGTCTCTTCGATGGGTGTCGCGGGGTCGAAGCCGTGGAGCTGATAGAGATCGATATGATCCAGCTGCAGGCGGCGCAGGCTCTCCTTCACGCTGCTGATAATGTGATAGCGCGAGCTGCCGCGCGAGTTGACCCCTGCGGTGCCCGTTTCGCCGAACACCTTGGTGGCGACCACCACGTTTTCGCGCGGGACGTTCAGGTTTTTCAGCGCCTGCCCGAGGATCGCCTCCGAGCGCCCTTCCGAATAGACGTCGGCGGTGTCGATGAAGTTGATGCCCGCGTCCAGCGCGCGGCCCACCAGCTGCTCGGCTTCGTTTTGCTGAAGCTGGCCAATCTTACCCCACATGCCGCCCTCGCCGCCGAAGGTCATGGTGCCAAGGCAGAGTTCAGAAACAAACAGTCCGGTATTGCCCAGTTTTTGATAACGCATAACGTTTTCCTCACATGTCGATTGGGTGTCCGTTAGTTATACCCGCCCCTCAGCCATCGCGAATGTGGCGTTCCTGTCCGTTTCTTGCCCAATCCTCTGAATCGTCATCCGCGCGGAGCGTCGCCAAAGACCTTGTAGTCCGGGAGCTGCACCTGCTGATACGGCTCCCAGCCGCCGCCGAGCGCCTTGTAAAGCGCCACCAGGTCGAGGGCGCTTTGCACCTGCGCCTGCGCGCGCTGCTGCTGGGCCTGCGCCAGCTGCCGCTGGGCGTCCAGCACGTCGATAAAGCTGGCGATCCCCTGCCGGTAGCTGTCGCTTGCCAGGTCGAATGCGTTTTGCAGCGCGTCGATGGTTTTTGCCAGACCCGCTTCGCGCTGCTGGTCGGTTCGATAGCTCACCAGCGCGTTTTCCACATCCCCGAGCGCCGTCAGCACCGTCTGGCGATAGTCCAGCACCGCCGCGCCCTGCTGCGCGCGCGCCACCTTGACGCTGGAGACCAGCCGGCCGCCCTGGAAGATGGGAATGGAGACCTGCGGGCCGAAGCTGTAGAAATGGCTGCTCCAGTCGGTCAGCCAGTTAGTTTCACTGTTGCGCAGGCCAAACTGCCCGGAGAGGGTGAAGCTCGGGAACAGCTCCGCCACCGAGACGCCAATCTGCGCCGTGGCGGCATGAAGGTTCGCCTCGGCCTCGCGCACGTCCGGACGACGGCGCGCCAGCGTCGACGGGATCCCCGTTTGCACGATATCCGGTAAGGCTGGCATCGGCTTAACCGTCTGCAGCTCCGCATCCAGCGCGTCCGGCGGTTTGCCAAGCAGGATCGCCAGGCCGTTCATCGCCTGCCGCTCCTGCGCCTGATACTGCGGGAGCTGCGCTTCAAGATTGCCCAGCTGCGCGCGGGCGTTTTCCACGTCCATCTGCGGAGACAGCCCGCCGCGCTGGCGGCTTTCCGTGAGATCCAGCGTCTGCTGGGCGCTTTCAATCTGGGTGTTGAGCGTGGCGATAATGCTCTGGGCGCCGCGCAGCTGGAGCCACGCGCGCGCGACTTCGGCCTCCAGCGACACCAGGGCATCGTTACGCTGCTCTATCGCCGCTTTCTGCTGCGCTTCGGCGGCTTCCACCTGGCGGCGTACCTTGCCCCACAGGTCAATTTCCCACTGGGCGTCGAAGCTGCCCTGGTAGAGGTTTATCGGCTGCGTCAGCGGCCCTAACGCCCCTTTGAGTTCAGGGTCGACGCTATCCAGCTGGTCATAGACGCCGTGGGATTTTAGCTCCCCTTCCAGCCCGAGCTGCTGACGCGTCGCCTGCAGATTGCCGTTCACCGACGGGTAAAAGGCCCCGCCGGCCTGATTTATCTGTTCGCGCGCCCCGGCGATGCGCAGCACCGTTTGCTGCAGGGACAAATTCCCGGCGATGGCGCGTTCAACCAGGCTGTCGAGCTGCGGCGAGCCGAAGGTTTTCCACCAGCGCGGGTTGGTTGCGGCTGAGGTTGTTTTCGACTTCACCTCGCCGTCGCCCCTGTCGTTCCAGTGCGAAGCGGCAGGTGGTGCGGGCTGCTGGTAGTCTGGCCCCACGGCGCAGCCCACCAGCAGCATCATTATCATCAGGGGGTGTAAACGTCTGTGTATCATCAATGTGCTCCTGCACTCCCCTCGCTCTTAACCGGCGAGAGCAACAAACAAAACGGAATCAGTAAGAAGGCCACCGCGCTCAGGAGGGTGAAAACGTCGATGTAGGCCAGGAAGCGCGACTGCTCGATCATGGTCTGGTACATGCGCCCGGTGGCAATTCCCGTAGGGTCACCCACCTGGGTGGTGAAATTTTGAATCGCCTGGGCGCTTTCGCGAATCGCCAGCTGGAACTGCTCGTTAAACGGCGAGGCGTGGTACGCCAGATGGGCGCTGTGCGCCTGCGAGCGTTCGGTTATCGCCGCCGTCGAGAGCGAAATCCCAATCGAACCCGCCACGTTGCGGAACATGGTAAACAGCGCCGCCGCATCGGCATTGAGACGCCTCGGTATCGAGATAAAGGCAATGGTGGTCAGCGGCACAAACAGGAACCCCAGCCCAATCGACTGCGCGCTGCGGAACAGCACCAGCGTTTCGAAGTCGATATCCGGCGTCAGCGTGCGGGACCAGAAGAACGACACCGCCAGGCAGGTAAAGCCAAAGGCGATTATCCAGCGCGTCTGCACCACCGGCATCAGCTTCAGCACCAGCGGAATGGTCAACACAATCAGCACCGCCCCGGGCGAAAGCACCAGCCCGGACCAGGTGGCGGTATAGCCTAAATCCTGCTGCGCCAGCTGCGGGATCACCACCGAGCTGCCGTAGAGGATCATCGCCATCCCCGCCATCAGCAGGCTGGAGATCGCGAAGTTGCGGTCCTTCATACAGTGCAGATCCACCACCGGCTTTTTGGCGTACATCAGCCAGTAAATGGCGCCGATAATGCCGATAAGCGTCAGCACGGCGAAGGTGCGGGTAAAGTCAGAGTTGAACCAGTCTTCGTCTTCCCCGCGGTCAAGCATCACCTGCAGGCAGCCCAGGCCGAGGGCGATCAGGCCGATCCCCGTCCAGTCGACGGAGAGCTTCTCTTTTGATTTGCTCTCCCAAGGCGGATCTTCCAGCAGATTGTAGATCGCCAGCACCGTCACAATCCCCACCGGAATGTTGATGAAGAACACCCAGCGCCAGGAATAGTTATCGGTGATCCAGCCGCCTAGGGTTGGCCCAAGGACCGGCGCAACGATAATGGCAATCGATGAGAGGCCGAAGGCTTTGCCCCTGTCCTCGGGCTTAAAGTAGTCGAGCAGCACCGACTGCTGCGTCGGCTGTAGCCCGCCGCCAAAGAAGCCCTGCATCACGCGAAACAGGATGATCTGCCACAGCTCGGTAGCAATACCGCACAGGAACGAGCAGATGGTGAACATCACGATGCAGATCAGGAAGAACTGCTTGCGGCCAAACAGTCGGCTAAGGAAGGCAGAGATGGGCAGCACGATGCCGTTCGCCACCAGGTAGCTGGTCAATACCCAGGTGGATTCGTCGTAGCTGGCCGAGAGCGACCCCGCGACGTGCGGTAGCGCCACGTTAACGATAGTGGTATCGAGGATCTCCATAAATACCGCCAGCGTGACCACGATAGCCACCGCCCACGGGTTGCTGGCAGGCTTCCAGCTGTCGTGGCTGTGGTCCGTCATTCGAGCGTGACCTTCGGCTCAACGGACAGCCCCAGCGGCAGCGGTTGGTTCGGATCCAGGCCTTTATCAATCACGATTTTCACCGGCACGCGCTGAACGATCTTCACAAAGTTGCCGGTGGCGTTCTCTGACGGAAACGCGGAGAAGCGCGAGCCGCTGCCCTGCTGGATGCTGTCGATATGGCCTTCAAGCTCCATATCCGGCCAGGCATCGACCGAGACCGTTACCTTGTTACCCGGCTTCATGCGTTCAAGCTGCGACTCTTTGAAGTTCGCAACCACCCACACGTTCGGGGAAACCAGCGAGAACAGCGCCGATCCCGCCTGCACCAGCGTCCCGGGCTGGACGTTGCGTTTGGTGACAAAGCCGTCGAACGGGGCGCGAACTTCGGTATAAGAGAGGTTCAGGTTTGCGGTTTCAAGCTGGGCTTTAGCCTGATCGACCTGCCGTTCGCGCGCTTCAACATTTGTCTCCTGCTGGCGGATCTGCAGCTGAACCTGCTCCGCCACCTCCAGCTGCGCCTGCGCGCTGGCCAGCCCGGCCTGGGCGCTGCGCAGCTGGGCATTTGCGGAATCGATACTTTGCTGCGTGGTCGCGCGCGGGTCGACGCCGCGCTGACGGCGGTACTCCGCCTGCGCGTTCGCCATATCCGCCTGGGCTTTCAGCACCTGGGCTTTAGCCTCGTCGCGCTGGGCGGGATATTGCACCTTCGAGAGCGCCAGCTGCGCCTGCGCCTGGTGCAGCTGAGCAACCGCCAGTCCCAGCTGGGCCTGAGCCTGATCGCGCTGGGCGGTGCTGTCTCGGGGATCGATAACGACCAGCAGGTCGCCCTTTTTCACGCGTTGGTTATCGCGCACGTGAAGTTCGGTCACGTAGCCCGCGGCTTTGGGGGCAATCGTGACCACGTCGCCGTCGGTAAAGGCGTCGTCCGTGGTCTCCTGGTTGCGGGTCAACAGCCACCAGACGAGCGCCACAACCACCATCACGACCACGACAATGCCGAGGATAATTAACGGTTTTTTGCCCGGACGCTTGCGCGCGTTATTGTTGTTTTCCTGCTCGTCAGCAGGCGGGTTTTGATCTTCAGCCATAGTTCAGCAACGGTCCTGTCAGTGAGCGGCATCACACTATGCCGTTCACTAAAGCTAGGACGTTGCTATACATTTGCCAGGATAAACTGACAAATAGCGCACTATATGAGAAGGAATAGTCCGAATCCGATCGCGGCGGCCCAGGCAAGCATCGGGACCGACCACAAATGGAACCGCCACCAGATGCGGCGGTCGTTGGCCATGCGCAGGGCAATGAGGTTCGCCAGCGAGCCGGGCAGCAGCCCAAAGCCGCCGACGTTTACCGCCCACGCAAGGAGCGTATCAGGGGGAACGTAGTTGAGGAGCAGGATAGTAGAAGGTACGTTGCTGATAACCTGCGAGAGGCCAATTGCCGTCAGCCACAGCCCCGGCTGAGACAGGCCACTCACGTTATGCAGAACGTTCTGCAGCGCGGGAAGCTGGATGAGCAAATGCACATCGATAAACATTGCCATAAAGACCAGCAGCAGCGTCCAGTCCACGCTCACCAGCACGCGCCTTGCCAGCACTAGAAACCCGGCAGCAACCAGCAGTACGCCCGCCAGCTCAAACTTCATCTCCAGTGCAATCAGGAAAACGATGTACAGCGCCAGACAGCTCCAGACCAGCCGTGGCTGCCACTGCGGGCCCGCGGTTCCGCTGTGGTACTGCAGCTTTTTATCCGGGAAGGCAAACCAGCAGACCACCAGCAGGGACACCGTCATCACCAGCGCCAGCGGAGCCATCTGCCAGGTAAAGGCGGCAAACGACAGCCCGGAGCGTCCCCAGAGCAGAATGTTTTGCGGGTTACCGATGGGGGTTAACAGTGAACCCGCGTTAACCGCCAGCGCTTCAAAGATAATGAGGCGGGTAACGGGTATTTCGCAAAGCTTACGCAGCGTAAGCGTTAGCGGCACGATGATAAACAGCGCCACATCGTTAGTCAGAAAGGTCGACAGCACCGCTGCAGAAAAGACCATAAAGAGGGAGAGCCTGCGCTCGGTGGCAAAGCGGCGCACCATCTTGCGCCCCAGCACGTCAAAGTAGCCGCTCAGCTCCACCCCTTTGGTCAGCATCATTAAGCCGCTCAGGGTAATAATGGTGCGCCAGTCAATGGCCGCAGGCCAGGCGTGAGGGGCAAACGGCACAAAGAAGCTTAACCCTGCGCCAACAAGCAATAAGAGATGAAAGAAACGATCGCGGGCCAGCGCCTGCAGTCCGGGGATCGTCATTCTGCACCGGGTCCGTATTTAAGGGTGAACTCGCGGAACTTCACCAGCGTCTCTTCGCTGACGTGGTGCTCCATGCCTTCCGCGTCCCGGCGGGCAATATCCTGGCTGACGCCCAGCACCAGTAAAAAGTTTTCCACGATCTGATGACGCTCGCGGCTCTCCTGCGCCAGCTTTTCGCCTTCTGCCGTCAGAAACACGCCGCGCCAGGGGATCATTTCGATCAGGCCCACCGTCGCCAGACGTTTTAACATTTTGGCAACCGTTGGCTGGGACACGCCCAGCCGGGCAGCCATGTCGACCTGACGCGCTTCGCCCACTTCGCGAATCAAATCGGAGATCAGCTCGACGTAGTCATCAATTAGCTCCCGGCGGTGCGCTTCCCGCACCTGGCGGAACCCTTCAACATGCTCTTCAACATTCACCAGTTGCGTCGTTTTTTTTGTTGTTGGCTTACCTGCGCGACGGTTCATTGTGCTTCCTCAATGGGGGTGACGCTTCCAGCGTCCTGTAACGGAGCGCACAGTGTAAACCATAGCTCTACAAGCACAAAAAATTAACGAATTAGCCATAGCTATACAATATAGCCTGTGCTATATCTGTATGTAATGCAGTCACCCTTCACGGATCGAAGGGATCAAACTTCAGGAGGTCATATGAACGAATTCAAGAGGTGTATGAACGTGTTTACCCACTCTCCTTTCCAGGTACGCTTAAAGCTGTTAAACATGCTGTGCGACATGTTTACCCACAAACCGCACCAGGACGACAAACCTTCCCACTAAGCGGCGTCGCGGTACGCCGCTTCATTTTTCCGTCACAATCCCCGTGTAAACTGGCTTTTTGCCGCCCTATTCCCGATCTTTTTTACGGATTTGCAGCCCCCTTCGCAAAACATCTGTTTAGCAACTGTTGACCTTATTACCCGCTCGCTCTATCTTCTTGCAGCCCTGCACCCTTTGCGGCTCGCTGAAGCGGACCCTCATTCCCTCTCCACGCACTGTCAGGCAGGCTTTGACCCTTGGCGCCAGGGTGAGCACATGGCGTTTTCACGATAGTTGCCTATGAACGTAACCCTGAAAGACACACTTGTTACCCGCCGCCGGGCCTTAAGCCCGTGGACGGGATTTTACTTTCTGCAATCTCTGCTGATTAACTTTGCGCTTGGCTATCCGTTTAGCCTGCTTTATGCCGTCGCCTTCACCTGTATTCTTCATCTGCTGTGGCGGAGCGCGCCGCGCGCGCAAAAAGTGTTAATCGGGGTCTGTTCACTGGTCGCAGCCTTCTATTTTCCGTTTGGTCAGGCCTACGGCTCGCCAAACTTTAATACCCTGCTGGCGCTGCACTCGACCAATATGGAAGAGTCGACGGAGATCCTGACGATTTTCCCGTGGTACAACTACGTGGTCGGACTCTTCATTTTTGCGCTGGGCGCGATCGCGGTTCGCCGTAAGCCGTCCGAGAAAAAAGCGTGGGGCAGAATCGAAAGCCTTTGTCTGGCCTTCAGCGTCGTCACCTTTTTCGTTACGCCGGTGCAAAACCTGGCCTGGGGTGGCGTATTTAAGCTGAAAGATACCGGCTATCCGGTGTTCCGCTTTGTGAAGGACGTGGTGGTCAATAACGCGGAAGTGCTCGACGAGCAGACGCGCATGGCCGAGCTTTCCACTATGAAAGATACCTGGAACGTACTGGCCGTAAAGCCGAAGTACCACACCTACGTGGTGGTCATCGGTGAAAGCGCACGCCGCGATGCGCTGGGCGCGTTTGGCGGGCATTGGGATAACACCCCGTTTGCCAGCTCGGTCAACGGCACGCTGTTTACCGACTACGTCGCGGCCAGCGGGTCAACGCAAAAGTCACTCGGCCTGACGCTGAACCGCGTGGTCGACGGCAAACCGCAGTATCAGGATAACTTCGTTACGCTCGCCAACCGCGCCGGTTTCCAGACCTGGTGGTTCTCGAATCAGGGGCAGATCGGCGAATATGATACCGCTATCGCCAGCATCGCGAAGCGTGCCGATGAGGTGCAGTTTTTGAAAAGCGGCGATTTCGAAGCCGACAAAAATACTAAAGATGAAGCCCTGTTAAAGATGACCGCGCAGGTCTTTGCTACCCAGCGCACCCAGCCGCAGCTGATTGTCCTGCATCTGATGGGGTCACATCCGCAGGCGTGCGATCGTACGCAGGGTAAATACGCCGAGTTTGTGCAGTCGAAGGAGACATCCTGCTATCTCTACACCATGACGCAAACGGACGACCTGCTCAGCAAGCTCTACGCACAGCTGCGCAATACCGGCGACAGCTTCTCGATGGTCTACTTCTCGGATCATGGGCTGGCGTTTAAGGAGCGTGGTAAAGAGGTACAGTACCTGGCACACGATGACAAGTTCCAGCAGAACTTCCAGGTTCCGTTTATGGTGCTGTCGAGCGATGACAAGAAGCATCGAATCATCAAGGCGCGTCGTTCGGCGAATGATTTCCTGACGTTCTTTTCGCAGTGGACGGGGATTGCGGCAGAGCAGATAAAAAATGCCTACCCGTTTGTCTCAAATAAGAAAGCACCCTCAGTTTACATTACCAACTTCAAGTTACAGAAAGTTGACTATAACCATCTGGGCACGGACATTTTTGATATTAAGAGTAAGTAATCTCTTCCGTCTCGTGCGGTCTGATGCCCTCATCCTGGCCCTCTCCCACAAAATAATGTCTGCACGGACGTCCCCCTCTCCCTTGAGGGAGAGGGCTGGGGTGAGGGGGAACATACGACTCCGGTGATCATTCCGTTCACTTTATGTTCCTAGCTACTCTGTCACGACATGACCGGTGAACGTGCCAGGGTGGCTCAATCGCCACCACCCTGGCGACCCGGGCTCCCGGCGGTAAATCGCCGCTTCGCGATACCTTCAGCTTATTCCTTCCGGCTTATTGGGTACGGGCGGAGGAAACGTCCCTGTAAAGCCCGCCCTCTCGGCGCATCCATGCGCCTCGCCCCGGCCTGCAGGAAACGCCTCAGCGATTTACAGCCGGACCAGAGTGTCGCTGTAATTAATTAATTTTCCTGATAAAACGTAAATCGCTTCCAGTTTAAAAAATTACTGGGGATTCATCAGCCCACGGGGAGAGGGTACAAAACAAAAAAAATCCGCCACATTGGGCGGATTTTTTACTGGCTCACCGAAGTGATTAGAAGCGGTAACCTACGCCCGCGATCCAGGTGCCAACGTCAACGTTGCGGATACGGCTCTGCTCATAGGAGAAGTCCAGAGCAACGTTTTCGATTGGGTTGAACTGCAGACCAGCGCCGTAGGAGAAGCCGTAGTCGCTGTTGCTTGCAGTACGGTTAGCAGATTCGTTTTCGGTCTGCTGGAATTTACCGTAGCCAACACCTACAACACCGTAGATGCTTGCCCAGTCGTTCAGACGGTAAGCTGGACCAGCGGTGATACCGTAGTACTGACCTTTGTTGTAAGCACCGTTTTCGAAATTATCTTTTTCGGTGTAGGTGAAAGAACCGATCACGCCCAGCGGGTTGTTATCCTGCTCGTAACGGTACTTCAGGTTGAAACCGTTAGCTTTGTTCATTACGCCCTGATAGTCGCTCTGTGCGTAACCACCGGTAACGGTAGAAGTCGCAGCTACAGCGGTACCTGCGGAAACAGCCAGAACAGCGGCCAGTGCTGAAAGACATGCAATTTTTTTCATAACCACCTCAAATGTGCTTCAAGTAAATCCGTAAGTTATAAATATATCAAAAAATCTTGTGAAACTCTTTGTCATTCGTAATGTCTAACGGAATCTTTCCTGTAACAGAACGTTTCCGCCGCACGCTATCTTATTCAAATAACTTAGAATTTCCACATTAAAACGCCAATTTTGCTCGCGATTGCCGTTTCATTCATCCAGATTATTCCTAATCTTTCAGGCGATAAAACCATCAACCTTTCCTCATTTTACGGATTTTCCCTGGTTTTTTTTCAACAGTAGCTCAACCGCGGCGGCATATTTCCATTACACTGCGGCTTTTACCCTATTTGACAAAAATTGACAGGAGAAAGGATGCCTGGGTTATCCCGCAAAACGTCGGTCTGGATGCCGGTTGCAGTAATACTGATCGCCATGTTGTCGATACAAAGTGGCGCATCGCTGGCAAAATCACTTTTTCCTGTAGTAGGTGCACCGGGCGTTACGGCGCTGCGTATCGCACTCGGTACTCTGATCCTCGTGGTCATCTTCAAGCCCTGGCGTCTGCGCTTCAAAAAAGAGCAACGGCTCCCGCTGCTCTTTTACGGGCTGGCGCTGGGCGGGATGAACTATATGTTCTATCTCTCCATTCAGACCATCCCGCTCGGGATCGCCGTTGCGCTCGAATTTACGGGGCCGCTGGCGGTTGCGCTTTTCTCTTCCCGTCGCCCGGTTGACTTCATCTGGGTAATATTAGCCGTTCTCGGGCTTTGGTTCCTGTTACCGCTGGGGCAGGACGTTGCGCAAATCGATCTGACGGGGGCGGCCCTGGCGCTGGGGGCGGGTGCCTGCTGGGCGGTTTATATACTTACCGGCCAACGCGCCGGCGAAGAGCATGGCCCGGCAACGGTGGCCCTGGGGTCGTTAATTGCCGCCATTATTTTTGTGCCGATTGGTATGGCCCAGGCCACCGACTCCATCTGGCAATGGTCAATCCTGCCCGTGGGCCTGGCGGTTGCGGTCCTCTCTACGGCACTCCCCTATTCACTGGAGATGATTGCCCTGACGCGCCTGCCCACGCGTATCTTCGGCACGTTGATGAGCATGGAACCCGCTCTGGCGGCTATCTCGGGGATGGTGTTCCTGGGCGAGACCCTGACATTTACCCAGACGCTGGCGCTCTGTTCAATCATTGCGGCGTCAATGGGCTCAACCCTGACAATGCGCCCTGAACCCAAAGTGCAGAAGGTCGATATCAGTTAATAGGTATATTCTGCATGGCGTTATCGTTGTGCAGAATATCACGCCAGTCAGCGTCATTAATAATTCCTTACCTTTATTGTCATATTGCCGAAATATGCCGCGGCCAGGCAGCGTCGGTTATACAATTAAGATTGATCTGCATCAATTTTACAAATATCTATACACTTCAATAAGTTATGATTTCAACAACCTTCGCACTATTAAACCGATAGGCAGAGCCAAACCGCAGGAAAAAAATCCGGTGCTATACTTAGTTTCGTAATTACCTGGGACACAAACATCAAGAGGATATGAGATTATGAGTACCGCTAAACTGGTGAAAACGAAAGCGTCTAATCTGCTTTATACCCGTAACGATGTATCGGATAGCGATAAGAAAGCGACTATTGAGCTGCTGAATCGCCAGGTGGTCCAGTTCATCGATCTGTCGCTGATCACCAAACAGGCCCACTGGAATATGCGCGGTGCAAACTTTATTGCCGTTCATGAGATGCTGGATGGCTTCCGCACGGCGCTGGTTACCCATCTTGATACCATGGCAGAACGTGCCGTTCAGCTGGGCGGTGTAGCGCTGGGCACCACGCAGGTGATCAACAGCAAAACGCCACTGAAAAGCTATCCGCTGGATATCCATACCGTTCAGGACCACCTGAAAGAGCTGGCTGACCGTTACGCGGTTGTCGCAAACGACGTGCGTAAAGCGATTGGTGAAGCCAAAGATGAAGACACCGCAGATATCTTCACCGCCGCCTCTCGCGACCTGGATCAATTCCTGTGGTTCATCGAATCTAACATCGAATAAACCTTACGGATTTTCCCTCCAACCCTCGCTTCTGGCGGGGGTTTTGCACGTTTATGGTGCACACTTTTTGCCGACACGCCTGCAAAAGTGAACGAAATGTAATAATCACCTCACACAACGGTTAATGGAAGATTGTTTTTTCGTCAGAATCTGCGCTAAATATCACCCTGTCAGCGGACCTAAACGATGCGCACCAAAACGGTGCTCCATTCTGGTGCAATAATTCAGGTTTGCCACGTTTATTGTGCAACTCATTACATCATCCCCTTTGCAAAACAATAGCTTGTAAAGTTGGCACGTTTTTTTCATTGTGCCACCTGTTCTCGCAGGGGATCGCCCCGTGGATATAAAAGGAAATGCTATGAAGTCTGTATTAAAAGTTTCACTGGCTGCACTTACCCTGGCTTTTGCGGTGTCCTCTCACGCCGCCGACAAACTGGTTGTGGCGACTGACACGGCGTTCGTTCCGTTTGAATTTAAACAGGGTGATAAGTACGTTGGTTTTGACGTGGATCTGTGGGCTGCGGTCGCAAAAGAACTCAAACTGGATTACACCCTGAAGCCAATGGACTTCAGCGGCATTATCCCTGCTCTGCAGACCAAAAACGTTGACCTGGCGCTCGCGGGTATCACCATTACCGAAGAACGTAAAAAAGCAATCGACTTCTCTGACGGCTACTACAAAAGCGGCCTGCTGGTGATGGTGAAAGCCGATAACAACGACGTAAAAAGCGTAAAAGATCTCGACGGTAAAGTGGTCGCGGTGAAAGGCGGTACGGGTTCCGTGGATTACGCGAAAGCCAATATCAAAACCAAAGACCTGCGTCAGTTCCCGAACATCGACAACGCGTATATGGAACTGGGCACCAACCGTGCCGACGCCGTTCTGCACGACACCCCTAACATCCTTTACTTCATCAAAACTGCAGGCAACGGCAAGTTCAAAGCGGTTGGCGACTCTCTGGAAGCCCAGCAGTACGGTATTGCGTTCCCGAAAGGCAGCGACGACCTGCGTAACAAAGTTAACGGCGCGCTGAAAACCCTGAAAGAGAACGGTACGTATAACGAAATCTATAAAAAATGGTTCGGTACCGAGCCTAAATAATTCAGCCTGATTAATCAGGTGCTGTAACGCCCGGTGGCGCTTGCGCTTACCGGGCCTACAATTTTAGTCATCCCTTTGGCTAATTTTTTATTTTCACCACGGTATACAGGAATACATCATGCAGTTTGACTGGAGCGCCATCTGGCCTGCCATTCCTCTCTTGCTTGAAGGCGCCAAAATGACCTTATGGATTTCGGTCCTGGGTCTGGTTGGCGGGTTGATTATCGGCCTTGTCGCCGGTTTTGCCCGCACCTACGGTGGCTGGATTGCAAACCACATCGCACTGGTTTTCATCGAAGTGATCCGCGGCACCCCGATTGTCGTGCAGGTCATGTTCATCTACTTTGCCCTGCCAATGGCCTTCAACGACCTGCGCATTGACCCGTTCAGCGCCGCCGTCGTGACCATTATGATCAACTCAGGCGCCTACATCGCTGAAATTACGCGCGGTGCGGTTCTGTCGATTCATAAAGGTTTCAGCGAAGCGGGCCTGGCGTTAGGGCTGTCGCGTCGCGAAACGATCCGCCACGTTATCCTGCCTCTGGCGCTGCGCCGCATGCTGCCACCGCTGGGTAACCAGTGGATCATCAGTATCAAAGATACGTCGCTGTTTATCGTTATCGGCGTGGCTGAACTGACCCGTCAGGGCCAGGAGATCATCGCTGGCAACTTCCGCGCGCTGGAAATCTGGAGTGCGGTCGCCGTTGTCTACCTGATCATCACGCTGGTTCTGAGCTTTGTTCTGCGTCGTCTTGAAAGAAGGATGAAAATCCTGTGATTGAATTTAAAAACGTTTCCAAGCACTTCGGACCAACCCAGGTGCTGCACAATATCGATTTAAACATAAAGCAGGGTGAAGTGGTGGTGATTATCGGGCCTTCCGGTTCCGGTAAGTCAACCCTGCTGCGCTGCATTAACAAGCTGGAAGAGATAACCAGCGGCGATCTGATTGTTGATGGCCTGAAGGTGAATGACGCGAAGGTGGACGAGCGTCTGATCCGTCAGGAAGCCGGCATGGTGTTCCAGCAGTTTTACCTGTTCCCGCACCTGACGGCGCTGGAGAACGTGATGTTTGGCCCGCTGCGCGTGCGCGGTGCCAACAAGGCGGCGGCCGAAGCGCTGGCGAAAGATCTGCTGGCGAAGGTTGGCCTCGCGGAGCGTGCGCACCACTACCCTTCCGAACTGTCCGGCGGACAACAGCAGCGCGTGGCGATTGCCCGTGCGCTGGCGGTTAAGCCGAAGATGATGCTGTTTGACGAGCCAACGTCGGCACTCGACCCAGAGCTGCGTCATGAGGTGCTGAAGGTTATGCAGGATCTGGCCGAAGAAGGGATGACGATGGTGATCGTGACCCACGAAATCGGCTTTGCTGAGAAAGTGGCTTCCCGTCTGATCTTTATCGACAAAGGCCGTATCGCCGAAGACGGTAATCCGCAGGCGCTGATCGCCAATCCGCCGAGCCAGCGTCTGCAGGAGTTCCTGCAGCACGTCTCCTGATAAAACGCGTAATACGAAGCCGGGCATTCCCGGCTTTTTTACGCCAGATTGTTCCCAAAAATCCCCCTTCGCTCCCCGCCCTCTATACTTATCATTTTGTTAGACATTTTAACCGGAGGACGCCGTGCCGTGGATCCTGTTGCTGTTACTGAGCCTGTTTAGTGCGCCATCGCTCGCCGTTGCGATCCCCGGCGTCACGACCGGAACCACCGCTACGCAAGAAAATACGCCGCCCCCGGAACCCGACGTCGAACAGAAAAAAGCCGCCTACAGCGCCCTTGCCGATGTGCTTGAGAACGATACGTCCCGGCAGGAGCTGATTGGTCAACTGCGTAAAGTCGCCGCAACGCCGCCGCAGGAGCCTGTGCCCACCATTACTCCCCCGGAAGTCGAAGAACAAAAAACGGTGCTGGAAAATGTCACCGACATAGGCCGCCATTATGGAGACGAACTCTCCTCCCGCTTTGCCCAGCTGTACCGCAATCTGATAGGTTCGCCGCACAAGCCGTTTAACCCCCAAACCTTCTCCACGGCCGCCACGCAGTTTTTGATGCTGGCGGGCGCGGTCTTTATTTTTTACTGGCTGTTGCGGCTCTGTGCGTGGCCGCTGTACCGCAAAATGGGGCAATGGGGGCGCAAAAAAAATCAGCAAAAAAGCAGCTGGCTGCATCTACCCGCGACGATCGCCGGAGCCTTTATTATCGATTTGCTGCTGCTGGCGCTGACGCTGGCGGTAGGACAGGTGCTGGCCGATCGTCTCAACGACGGCAACAGAACCATCGCTTTCCAGCAGGCGCTGTTTCTGAACGCCTTTGCCCTGATCGAGTTCTTTAAGGCGCTGCTGCGGCTCATCTTTTGCCCGCGCGTGCCGGAGCTGCGCCCTTTCAACATCAAAGATGACAGTGCAAAATACTGGGCCGTACGGTTAAGCGTGCTTAGCGGCCTCATTGGCTACGGCCTGCTGGTTGCGGTGCCGATTATATCTAACCAGGTGAACGTGCAGTTTGGCGCGCTGGCAAACGTGCTGATCATGCTCTGCATTACCGTCTGGGCGCTGTATCTGATTTTCCACAATAAAAAGGCGATCACCGAGAGCCTGCTCCATCTGGCCGACCGCTCCCTCTCCTTCTTCAGCCTGTTTATCCGCGCCTTCGCACTGGTGTGGCACTGGCTGGCAAGCGCTTACTTCATCGTGCTGTGCTTCTTCTCGCTGTTCGATCCGGGCAACAGCCTGAAGTTTATGATGGGGGCGACGTTCAAAAGCCTGGCGATTATTGGCATTGCGGCGTTTGTCTCCGGCCTGCTCTCCCGCTGGATCTCAAAAACAGTCACGCTGTCACCGCAGGTACAGCGGAACTACCCGGAACTGCAAAAACGGGTCAACGGCTGGATGTCGGTCTCGCTGAAAGTGGCGCGTATCCTGACGGTCTGCGTGGCGATTATGCTGCTGCTGAACGCCTGGGGACTGTTTGACTTCTGGAACTGGCTGCACAACGGCGCGGGGGAGAAGACCGTTGATATCCTGATCCGCATTGCGCTGATCCTGTTCTTCTCTGCCGTCGGCTGGACGCTGCTGGCGAGCCTTATCGAAAACCGCCTGGTCTCCGACATTCACGGCAGGCCGCTGCCGAGCGCCCGCGCGCGCACGCTGTTAACCCTTTTCCGCAACGCGCTGGCGGTGATTATCAGTACTATCACCATCATGATTGTGCTTTCGGAAATCGGCGTGAATATCGCCCCGCTGCTGGCGGGTGCGGGTGCGCTGGGGCTGGCCATTTCCTTCGGCTCGCAAACGCTGGTGAAGGATATTATCACCGGCATCTTTATTCAGTTTGAGAACGGCATGAATACGGGCGACCTGGTGACCATCGGCCCGCTGACGGGTACGGTTGAGCGGATGTCCATTCGCTCGGTCGGCGTGCGTCAGGATACCGGGGCATACCACATCATTCCGTGGTCATCGATTACCACCTTCGCCAACTTTGTGCGCGGGATTGGCTCCGTGGTGGCGAATTACGATGTCGATCGCCATGAGGATGCCGATAAAGCGAAGCAGGCGTTGAGGGATGCGGTAGAAGAGTTAATGCAGATGGACGACATACGCGGGCTGGTCATCGGTGAACCGTCGTTTGCCGGAATTGTCGGGTTAACCAATACCGCCTTTACCCTGCGCGTGTCGTTCACCACCCAGCCGCTGAAGCAGTGGACGGTGCGCTTTGCGCTCGACAGCATGGTGAAAAAACACTTTGATCTGGCAGAGGTAAGGATGCCGGTGCAGACGTATCAGGTGCTGCCTTCGCCGAGCGCACAGCTTCCCCCGCAGGAGCCAACCTTATAGCGCAGATGCCGGGTAGCGGCTTCGCCTTACCCGGCCTACGTCAGAGACGGGTAATGGCCTACTTGCGGCGTTTATTGTTTTCCATAAACGACCAGGCAATAAAGCGGCTCTGCTTCTGCCCCTGCGCCATCTCTTTTTTCACCACTTTCACCGCGCCAGCTTCAGTTAACGCGCGATACAGCGGCGGCAGGTTGTCCCCGCGCGAGACCAGCGTAGTGAACCATTTCACCTGACGGCCAAACGTCTTGCTTTCCTCAATCATCCGCAGGATAAACGCCACTTCACCCCCCTCGCACCAGAGCTCGTGCTGCTGGCCGCCGAAGTTCAACGCGGCATCCTCAGCCTGACCCAGGTTTCTACGCTTGCGCTCGCTGCCCTCGCGGGCCGCCGCGGCTGAATCATGGAACGGCGGGTTGCACATGGTGGCATCGTATTGTTCGTTCTTGTGGATAATGCCGTTGAAGATTGAGCCCGCATCTTTTTGGCGACGTAAACGGATCGATCGGGTTAGGCCTGGGTTTCCATTGATAATCGCCTGCGCGCTGGCGAAGGCCTCTGCGCCAATTTCGCTGCCGGTAAAACGCCACTGGTATTCATGGGCGCCAATCAGCGGGTAAATCAGGTTTGCCCCGGTGCCGATGTCCAGAATGGTCGCCTGCTGTGGAACTACGCCCTCATTCCCTTCAGCAAGAAGGTCGGCAAGATGATGGACGTAGTCCGCGCGGCCGGGGACCGGCGGGCAGAGAAAGCCTTCAGGAATGTCCCAGTGCGTCACGCCATAAAAATGCGCCAGCAGCGCTTTGTTCAGCGTTTTAACCGCCAGAGGATCGGCAAAGTTAACCGAAGGCTCGCCTGCAGGGGTCTGGACAATAAAATCCTGCAGCTGAGGGCAGCTCAGGCACAGCGCTTTCATGTCATAGCGGCTACGGTGGCGGTTACGCGGGTGCAATCCCGGCTTTTGGGCAGTCATGGCATTCTCCTTTAAACAGCGGCGTAAGATACCCTTTGCTGACCCATGGGTAAATATCTCTCTGCGTCTGGGGGAAAACCGAAAAAAATCATAGACCTGTATGTCTATGATCTGTCAATGGTTTGTCAACATTTATCGTTCAAAAAATAAGCAGATCATCATCAAATTTTTGCGCTAAATCACACTCGCCGGGCTTCTAAACTTAGAAAGAATCACCAGTTGTTTCTCCCTGAGGATGTGATTATGAAAAAATACCTGACCCTTGTTGTACTCGCTGGCGCGCTGGCTACGGCGTCGTTTTCTGCCTGGTCAGTTCAGTCGTTGAACGAAAGCACTGACACCAGCCAGCTCCGCCCGGCCGGTACCGTCTCCGTAAGCCGTGCCACCAACCTCGACGATCTCCAGGATAAGCTGGCAGAAAAAGCCCGCCAGGAAGGTGCAAAAGGCTTCGTGGTGAACTCCGCTGGCGGGGATAACCACATGTATGGCACAGCAACCATCTACAAGTAGTCTCTTATCCTGCCTCAAGACTGCATCTGTCCACCAGATGCAGTTTCTCACTTGCATACCTTGACCGTACGTTTTTTAACCCCATATTAAGAATATGCGTTTTGAATACCACACAGGAGGACGCAATGGCTTCCGGTTGGGCAAATGACGATGCCGTCAACGAACAGATCAACAGTACAATTGAAGATGCCGTCGCCCGCGTTCGCGGTGAATTACCGCACGGCGAAAGTTTGCATGAATGCGAAGAGTGCGGCGATCCCATCCCCGAGGCTCGACGTAAAGCCGTTCCGGGCGTGCGGCTATGCATCACCTGCCAGCAGAATAAAGATTCACAAAATTCTTCCTATGCAGGATATAATCGCAGGGGATCGAAAGACAGCCAGCTACGTTGACTCTCATTTACGTAATTTCACCGCGTAAGGGGTTTCCTTTACGCTCACGAATTTCAGGACTACACGTAGCAAATTGTGCGCTTCGCTAGCGCTCTGTAAAGCGCAGCGACAAGAACTGTAAATCACCCTTCTGAATTTATTAATATTCAATAACTTATTTGTCATTCAATTTTTTTGAGCAATGCTGTCAATTCTCTTCGATTTTATCTCTCGTAAAAAAACGTGATACTTATCACATCGACGGAACATCGTCCCCTTAACAGAATAACCTGCGAGAGATTAACCATGAAAACCATTAAATATGCTGTTGCTGCTGTTGCCCTGTCCGCTCTGTCTTTTGGCGCATTTGCTGCAGAAGCGGTATCGACCGCTCAGGCACAGAGCATGAATAAAATCGGCGTGGTGAGTGCAGAAGGCGCAACCACGCTGGACGGTCTGGAAGCCAAACTGGCTGAGAAAGCGGCTGCTGCCGGTGCAAGCGGGTATACCATCACCTCTGCAAACACCAATAACAAACTGAGCGGTACTGCGGTTATCTACAAATAATCGGCTGAATGAATGTTCTACCCTCGCCAAACCCTCTGGTGAGATGCTCCAACCCTCATTGACCCTGTTGTTGTTACCCTTTGTTTGCCCGTCCGCCACTGGACGGGCTTTTTTTTTGCCTAAAACGACTCCGCCACGCGCGCAAGCCCGGCTTCCACCGTTTCCACTTCACCGGTTGCCAGTAAACAGCAGGCCATCTGTAGCTTGATGGATCGCGGGACGGGCACATTCCCGGACAGGCATTGTTCGATCCAGCGCGCGGTGGTTTGCGGATCTTTCGCGTCTGGCAGGATCACATCGCTATTTTCCTCCCCACGCTCAAGCACTACGCGCGTACCAGCGGCGTCAATCAGCGTCAGCTGCGGGCAGCGCTGCGGATTGGCATACACCTCCCCTTCGGTCCCGTGCATCAACAGCGCTCGGCCGCCAATTTCCTCAAAGAATTTGCCGACGCGCGTGACGTACTCCGGGTGCGACACGCTGGACAGGCGCAGCGCCGCATCTTCAGCAAACGGCGTCGCCAGCTTTGCCAGCGTGTGAGCGCTGTTACGCACCCCCATCCGCCAGCGCATATCCAGCTGCTTTTCCAGCGGTGGGCACAGTGCGCCAACCGGAATATAGACCGGCTGATGCCCGTCGAGCTTAGCCTGCGCCTGCCCGGCATGCAGGGTCGGCTCAATGCCCAACAGTTCAAAAATGGTTTCTGTCAGAACGCGTGTCGGATCTTCGCTGACGCCGTGTACAACAACCGGAAACCCGATTTTATGCAGCAAAATAGCCAGCAGCGGCGTCAGGTTCGCCTGTTTACGCGCGCCGTTATAGCTGGGGATAACAATCGGCATCGGTTTCGCTACCGGCAGGGTCAGGCGCAGCGTTTGTTTCTGCATCGCCTCATAAAAACCGCGCATCTCAGCTTCGCCTTCCCCTTTGATGCGAAGCGCAATCAGAATACCGCCTGTTTCGAGGTCCGGGACCTCGCCGTTCAACATATGCGTGTACAGCGCACGGGCCGTTTCCCGATCCAGGTCGCGGGCGTGGTTTTTTCCGCGCCCTACCTCTTTGATAATTTTGCGATAATCCACAATTTTCTCCTGACAGCATCATCTTGTTAACAATATAGCCCTTAAGAAGGTCTGGCCGTTAGTTTTTTATCTACTTATTCAACCCGCTGTTTTTATGAAAAAAAGATAATCTCAAGCGCTATTTCAATTATTAGTAATTTCTACGGAAGAATCTTAGTAATACATTTTTTGGTTAAATCACCGCCGGAAAATCATTAAGGTCAGGATTTGTTATGAACAAGATCGCATCAGGTTTATTCATCGCTGCAATGGTCGGATGTTCAGCATCCACATTTGCGGCAACAAACGGCGAAGGCCAAATAAACTTCACCGGTGAAATTATCGATTCCGCTTGCCAGGTCGTTAATGGGTTAAGTAATCCATTACATGTTCAGCTAGGCAAAGTGTCTAAAACCGTATTTACCGGTGCAGGTTCCACCAGCACATTAACGAAGTTTGATATTCAGCTTAAAGATTGCCCGGAAACGGTGACCTCTGCAGCCATTAACTTCGGCGGAACGCCAGACGCCAACAATAACTCCACGCTGGCATTAACGCCCGACGCGGATGCGGCAACGGGTGTGGCTATTCAACTGGTTGACGCAGCGGAACAGCCTGTGAGTTTATACACGCCGACTCAACAATACCCGTTAGCCTCCGGTACGGCGGTTAACGACCTGGAGTTTGGCGCGCGTTATATTCAAACCGATGCCGCGGTTACCGCAGGCCCGGCAAACTCTGTATCGACCTTCACCGTTATCTATAACTGATATTATCAATCCCGAGATATTAACGTTTTTTTAAGCGTTAATATCTCATCCTTTTTTTGAGAAATACCTATGCGCCACGGCTATTTACTGAGCACACTTATACTGGTTGCCGCGACTGCACATGCAGGCGTCATTATTAATGGCACACGTCTGGTATACCACGGTGATAAAAAGGAATCCTCTCTTGGTCTTTCAAACCCGGATGCGACGGATTATCTGGTACAGTCCTGGGTCGATTCTGGCGGTAAAAATACGGCCAAAGCCCCCTTTCTCATCACGCCACCGCTTTTTCGCCTCGATGCGAAAGAGGATAACGTGCTGCGCGTCGTGCGCACCGGCGGCAATTTACCCGAAGACCGCGAATCCCTGTACTGGCTGAACATCAAAGCGATTCCATCCTCAAAGCACGTTGAGGGGGTAAACACCCTGCAAATTGCGATTAATACCCGCATTAAACTGCTGTATCGCCCGCCAGCGGTAATAGGCAAACCTGAAGACGTGGCCGACAAGCTTGAATGGCATCGCGAAGGCAACGATCTGGTCGTGAATAATCCGACGCGTTTCTATATGAATTTCCAGAAGGTGACGCTTAGCGGCCATAAAGTGGATAAAGCCACCTGGGCTGCGCCAAAAACGGAAACTCACTTCGTATTACCTGGCAACGTCAGCGGGACGAATATCGCGTATTCCATTATTACGGATTACGGCAGCATCAGCCAGACCTGGTCAACTTCCGTTCATTAAAAACGTCCTCAGGTAAATAAATAATCATGTACAGCCATAAAAAGCCGTTCACGTGCCGAATGCCATCATTACTGCTCGTTCTTTGCGGTCTGGCAATGATGATATTGGCACAGCAGGCGATGGCGGATGATTATTTCAACCCGGCGCTGTTGGATATTGATAATCCTCAGCAGGGGAAGACCGATCTATCGGTTTACGAAAAAGGCCCAGGACAAGCCCCGGGAAAATATCAGGTCGCTATTTTTATCAATAATAATAAAATTGATACCCGAGACGTGACGTTCAAATTAAAAAAAGATGCTCAGGACAATAATTCGCTTCAGCCCTGCTTTAGTTTGAATGAGTTAAAAAGCCTCGGCATTAAAATCCAAAAATATCCGCAGCTGATGGCGAAAGGCCAGTGTGCAGATTTATACGCTATCCCTGCGGCATCCGCTACGTTTCACGTACGTAACCAGCAGCTGCTGCTCAGTATTCCACAAACCGCTCTGGGCCAGGTCCCGCGCGGCTACATCGACCCTAAAGAGCTCGACGAAGGCATCAACGCAGGGCTGCTGAACTACAGCGCCACCGCCAGCCAGAGCCATGCGCGTCAGCAGGGCGAACAGGATAACAGCAGCCAGTACGTCAACCTGCGCCCTGGCCTTAACGTCGGTGCATGGCGCGTGCGCAACTACTCCACGTGGAACCGCAGCACTCAGGGCAAGGAAGAGCAGCAAAAGTTTTCCTCCGTCTATACCTACGTGCAGCGCGATATTGTGGCGATGAAAAGCGACCTGACGGTGGGGCAAAGCTCCTCGCCTTCCGATGTATTCGACAGCGTACCCTATACCGGCGTACAGCTTAATTCTGACAGCGACATGCTGCCGGATAGCGAAAAAGGCTATGCGCCCATTATCCGCGGCACCGCGCACAGCAACGCGCTGGTGATGGTGCGCCAGAACGGCTACGTCATTTATCAGAACACCGTTGCCCCTGGCGCGTTTGAAATTAACGACCTCTACCCTACCGGCAGCAGCGGCGACCTGCAGGTCACCGTGAAAGAGACCGACGGCAGCGAAAGTCATTTCGTGGTGCCGTACGCCTCCGTGCCCGTACTGCAGCGTGAAAAAAACCTGCGCTACAGCGTGACCGCCGGTCACTATCGTTCCTATGACAAAGACGTAGAAAAGACGCCGTTTTCCCAGGGCAGCGCGATCTATGGCCTGCCCTATGGCTTCACCGCCTACGGTGGCGTGCAGCAGAGCAGCCACTATCAGTCTCAGGCGCTCGGCGCCGGGAAAAACATGGGCGATTTAGGCGCGTTTTCCATCGACGTGACGCGTGCCAAAGCGCTGCTTAAAAAACAGCAGGCCAGCAAGGGCCAGTCCTGGCGCGTGCGCTACAGCAAAGATTTTGCCGGTTCTGGCACTAACTTTTCGCTGGCAGGCTATCGCTACAACAGCAAAGGGTTTTACACCCTGGAAGACACGCTGCAGTCATATACCCGCTCTGATGACTGGTCTGCCCCGCAGCAGCGCCGCGCCCGCACCGAAGCCACCGTCGACCAGACGCTGCCCGAAGGCTGGGGGTCCGTCACCCTAAGCCTGGTTAAGGAAACGTACTGGAGCCAGAACCAGGACATGACCTCCATGAGCGTCAGCTACAACAACAGCTGGCACGGGGTGAGCTACAGCCTGAGCTACAGCCTGAGCTACAGCATGAACAAAAACACCAGCGACAGCGATGAAAACGGCGACGAAGTGACGAACGACAACCAGTTCTCGCTGAACGTCTCCGTTCCGCTGGACCGCTGGATGCATAACACCTGGGCAACCTACAGCCTGAACAACACCAAAGACGGCACCACGCAGAATATCGGTCTGAACGGCACGGCTCTCAAGGAAGACAACCTGAACTGGAATATTCAGGAAGGTTTGAGCAGTACCGGCAGCGGTAACTCGACCAGCATGAACGCCGATTACAAAGCGACCTATGGCGAAGTGAGCGCAGGCGTCAGTCAGGATAAGTATCAGCAGACTGTTAACGTTGGTTTGCAGGGCGGCGTGGTTGTCCACGCGAACGGGATCACCCTGAGCCAGCCGCTCGGTGAGACCATCGCGCTGGTGAAAGCACCCGGCGCGCACGGAACGCATATTGCTAACCAGACGGGCGTGGAGACCGATTTCCGCGGCTATACCGTCGTGCCGTTCGTGACCGCATATCGCAATAACACCATTGCGCTGGATACCGAAACGCTGCCGGAGGATGCCGACGTGACGCACGCGGCGCAGGTGGTGACCCCAACGCGCGGCGCCGTGGTGCGCGCGAGCTTTACTACCCGCGTGGGCAGTCGCGTTTTGATGACGCTCACCCATAACGGCAAACCGCTGCCCTTCGGCGCAACGGTAACCACGGAGGATAAGGACAGCGAGTTTATTGTCGGTAACGACGGGCAGACCTACCTCTCGGGTCTCCCACAGCAAGGGCATCTCGCCGTCTCCTGGGGAGAGGATGTGAGCGAGCACTGCGTCGCTGAGTATGCGCTCACGGATGAGAACGAGAAAACCAGCATTATCAACGCTGCGGCGCAGTGTCATTGATGCATCCTTCAGGCAACTATTATGCAAATGATTAAACAGTGCTTCTTCTTACTGGTTCTGGGAACCGCAGCGTTATTTATGCCGCATGCGAAAGCGACATGCACCACGCCGGATCTGCCCAAAATGATCAATGTGGCATCCATCTCCGTTCCGACGACGCTGGCGGTTGGCGAGACCATTCCCGGCACCGAACAAATCACCCATGTCGCCGGGAGTTGCGATCGGGCGGTAGAAAGCGGCCTGGAAATTGTCTCCTGCTATTACGGCACGGGCGCGGAAATCCCGGGCCTGAAAGGCGTCTACGATTCTGGCGTACCCGGTATTGGCGTGGCATTGATGAACGATCGGGGCGAACGCATCAGCGGAGCCGGAGGGGTTGACTGTATCTCTACGGGAACGCCGGTCGGTTATGTCTCCAGTGACGGCAATCTCTCTTTTAACTTTGACGTTACGCTTGAGCTGGTCAAAACCAGCAATACGGTGACGTCAGGCACGCTGAATCAAAGTCAGACCCGTTTTGGGATCGGTGTTTATCAACACGATGGCATCGGCGATCCGAACTCAATCGCCTACGCAGGGAATATCAATGTCCAGCAGGTGACCTGCTCCGTCTCGCCAAAAAGCCTGACCGTGGTGCTGGGCGATTTTCCCTTGAGCCAGTTTTTCTCAACCGGCCTGCTCACCGACGAAAAGGATTTTAACGTTAGCCTGAACTGTAATACGACGGTTCAGCCGGAGCTGAAGATCGGCAGCGCGAACGGCTACGTTCCGGGCTTCGGAGGGGTGATTAAGCTCACGCCCGAGAGCGGTGTGGCAACAGGGGTAGGCGTATTTATGGTCACCGATGGCAAGGTTCCCGCCTTCGATGAGTACTTCACCACCTCAAGCCCCGCGAACGCAAATGAAACCTTAAACATCCCCTTCAAGGTACGCTACGAGCAGATAAGCGATACCGTCACGCCCGGGCCGGCCAACACCGTCGCGACCATTACCGTTGCGTATAAGTAGGTTCACAATGAAAAGTTATTTGATTTTCCTGACCCTTGGCCTGTTGGCTAACGCTTATGCGGAGGATATTCAGATAGAGATGACCGGCAACATTTACGCCAATACCTGCACGGTCGATAGCGCCAGCCAGAACCTGACGGTCAATCTGGGTCAGGCCGTCGCGGGTAATTTTAAGGACGTGGGGGATACCGGGGAGTGGAAAGCGTTTGATCTAACGCTCTCAAAATGTCCCTCAACCACCACGCTTGCGACCGCGACATTTATCGGCCAGGCCGACGGCGCGCACCCGAACAAATTCGCTAACACCGGTACGGCCGGTGGGCTGGCGCTGGAGCTGGCCGATCGTCCGGATAAGATGCTCATCGCCCCGCAGGCAAGCTTCAGCGTTCTGGTGAATCAGGACGCTCGTACCGCCGACTTCCCGCTTTCTGCCCGCTATTACGCTACCGCCCTGCCCGTTACCGCCGGCACGTTCAGCAGCGTTGTTCAGGTCACGTTTATTTACCAGTAGGACCGCGCCTCTTAGCACGGATGCTTTTTGCACGCCCGGCAGCGGGTTTCGCCGGGCGTTTTTTTACTTCCGGCACCTCTGGCTGTTCAATCGGGAAAACGGGCAGCGCGTTCAGCAGGCGCTGGCCGTAGTTTTTTGTCAGCAGACGCTTGTCGTAAATAACAATCTCTCCCCAGCAGCCGTGGCTACGAATCAGACGCCCGACCTGCTGAATCAGGTTAAACGACGCCGCGGGTAAACTCTGCACCTCAAACGGATAGCGATTGAGGCTTTTCAGCCACTCCCCTTCGGTGATCACCACCGGGCTGTCGATGGGCGGGAAGGCGATTTTATGAATGTGCACCTGCGTCAGGTAGTCGCCCTTCAGATCCAGACCTTCCGCAAACGACTGCAGCCCCACCAGCACGCTGCGCTCGCCGTTATCAATGCGTTTGCGGTGCGTTTCCACCAGCCGATAGCGCGGCTGATCGCCCTGTACCAGCAGGAGTAAGCGCAGGTCGGTCACGTATTCAAGAAAACGCTGCATTGCGCGCCCGCTGGCAAACAGCACCAGCATGCCGGGGTACTTTTTGCTCTCAACCTGCTCGCGGAAGTACGCTGCCATTTCGGCAATATGATGCTCTTCGTTTTCCATGAGCGGCTCATACTTCATGCGCGGGATCACCAGCTTGCCCTGCTCGCAGTGGTTAAACGGCGAATCGAGCGCCACAAAGCGGTCGCCCGCTTTCTCCTTCAGGCCGCTCATCTCCTGCAGGCGCGAGAAGCTATTCAGGGAACGCAGCGTGGCCGACGTCACCACCACGTGCGGCACGCTGCGCCAGATAAGCTTTTCCAGCTGATCGGCCACGCGGATGCCGACGCAGTGGAAAAAGAGGTGTACTTGTCCGTCCCGCTCTTCGCGGGTGGCCCACTTGGTGACCGGCGCGCCGGACGCCTGCGCCAGCGAGGCCAGCCGCCAGAGCTTACTCTGCGATTCAAACATGCCCAGCGCGCGGTTCATCTGCAGCAGCACCCGGTGGACGCGGACTACGTCATGCGTACCGGTTTTTTCGCTGAGATCGTTCAAGAACATCTCCGCCAGCCCGCGGAGCTTTTCCAGATGCTTCGCCAGCTGTTTGCAGATTTCCATGATCTCGTCCGGCAGTTCTCCCATCGCAAAGCGGTGTTCGGCGTCCTGCGCTTGTGGAAGATAGAGATTCAAAATGTTGTTGAGCGATGCGATCAGCCCGTAGACCTCTTCGCAGTGCTCGCTCAGCCGCTCCGGAACCGCCAGCGGCGGCGTGGTTTTCGGGCGGAACTGCTCCATGCAGGTGGCAATCAGCTTGCAGAACAGGTCAAGCTGCAGGCGAAACCAGGGTGCGGTGATCTCCGCGCTCATCTCCAGCGCATCGCGCGCCACGTCGGGCAGATGATGGCCTTCATCGAGGACCAGGAGCAGATTTTTCGGCTCGGGCAGTACCGCTTCGCTCTCCAGCGCGGCCATCACCAGCGCGTGGTTAGCCACAACCACTTCCGCTTCCTGAATTTCGCGGCGCGCGACGAAGAACGGGCATTCGCGGTAGTAGTGGCAGTTGCGGTTCAGACAGCTGGCTTTATCGGTGCTGAGCCTGCGCCACAGATCGTCGCTGATGGCTTTATCGGTATGATCGCGCAGGCCATCCCATTTATAACCGTCGAGATCGACTTTAAGCTTAGCGCAGAGCTCCTGCTCGGCTTTGTTGTTCGGCGTCAGATCGTCATCAAGAAAAGCGAGCAGATCCTGCTGCGTCGCGTCGCTGCTGGCCAGACCCGCCAGGTTGCGCGGGCAAACGTAACGACCGCGCCCAAACGCCGCCGTAAAGCGCAGCTCAGGGATGATTTTGCGCAGCAAGGGTAAGTCTTTGCTGAAGATTTGATCCTGCAAGGCCACGTTGGCAGTGCTGACCACCAGCGTTTTTTGCTCTTCACGGGCAATCGCGATGCCCGGGATAAGATAAGACAGGGTTTTACCGACGCCGGTCGGCGCTTCAATTGCCAGATGTCGCCCGTCGTCCCCGGCGAGCGTTTTTGCCACGTCAGCAATCATCTGCCGCTGCGGCGCTCGGGGGATAAAGTCGGGGATCTGCTGTTGTAGCGCCTTATACCATGCGCCAATTTGCGCTTTGAGCGCAGCGGTTAAAGCCATCGGAAAACCTGAAATACTGTATAAACAGCCACTATTGTGGCACTTTCTATTCGTTGCCGCAAAAAGAAAAGCCCGGCTTTACGGCCGGGCTTCCAGATTACTGTGAATTAGCAGGTTTGCGCGGACGGCGTCGGCGCTGTCCTTCCCCTGCCGGGCGCGCGTCACCGCTGCGCCATGGGTTTTCACCCGCCGGTTTGGCATCATTGCCGCGACGCGCAGGCCCGGCTGATGATTTTGGCGCGCCCCCTTCAGAACGACGCGGCTGCTGGCCGCGTCCGCCGCCACCCTGACCACGGCCACCGCCCTGACCGCGACCGCCGCCCTGGCGACCGTTTTGAATCGGTTCGGCTTTGATAGACTGGTCTACCTCATACCCTTCCAGAGCAATGCGCGGGATCTCTTTCTTCAACAGGCGTTCGATATCGTGCAGCAGCTTGTGCTCATCGACGCACACCAGAGACAGCGCTTCACCGGTCGCCGCCGCGCGGCCGGTACGACCAATGCGGTGAACGTAATCTTCCGGCACGTTTGGCAGCTCGTAGTTCACCACGTGCGGCAGCTCTTCAATGTCCAGCCCACGCGCCGCGATGTCGGTTGCGACCAGCACGCGAATGTCACCCGATTTAAAATCAGCCAGCGCGCGAGTACGAGCACCCTGGCTCTTATTACCGTGGATAGCCGCGCTGCGGATACCATCCTTGTTCAGCTGTTCAGCCAGGTGGTTAGCGCCGTGCTTGGTACGGGTAAAGACCAGCACCTGCTGCCAGTTACCTTCGCCAATCATCTGAGACAGCAGCTCCCGTTTGCGCTTTTTGTCCACGAAGTGAACGTGCTGGGTCACCTGCTCGGAAGCGGTATTGCGGCGCGCAACCTCAATTTCCAGCGGGTTACGCAGCAGTTTTTCAGCCAGGCCTTTGATCTCATCAGAGAAGGTGGCGGAGAACAGCAGGTTCTGACGTTTGGCAGGCAGCTTTGTCAGCACGCGGCGGATATCATGGATAAAGCCCATGTCCAGCATACGGTCGGCTTCATCCAGCACCAGAATTTCAACCTGATCCAGCTTCACCGCGTTCTGATGTTCGAGATCCAGTAAACGACCCGGCGTCGCCACCAACACGTCGACGCCGCTGCGCAGCTTCATCATCTGCGGGTTGATGCTGACGCCGCCGAAGACCACCAGCGAACGAATGTTGAGATAGCGGCTGTACTCACGCACGTTCTCACCAATCTGCGCTGCCAGTTCGCGGGTTGGCGTGAGGATCAGTGCACGCACCGGACGACGGCCCTTCGCATGCGGCTGGTTTTTTTCCAGCAGCTCTAACAGCGGCAGCGTAAAGCCTGCAGTTTTACCGGTACCGGTCTGGGCGCTGGCCATCAGGTCGCGGCCTTCCAGAACGGCAGGTATCGCCTGCTTCTGGATCGGGGTTGGCTCAACGTAGCCCTGTTCTGCGATAGCGCGCAGAATTTCTGGGTTCAGGCCAAGGGAATCAAAAGACATAAAAACTCCGAACCGCCCCGACCATCACAGGTGTAGTTTTCAGGGAGATATAACGAATAGGGGGAGGACAAAAACCACGATGTCGCGAAGCAGCGGAGTGTAGCAGATTTTGTGACGCGGCGCATAAAATATCCCTCAGCGAACTCTCGATGAACGATTTCCCGCCAAAGGGCCAACTGGACAAAATGGCGAACCGGACATAGTCTTAATCAATCGATTGATTAATTCCTGGTGCGGCTATGAATACCACCCCGACCACATCCAAAGGTGAACAGGCTAAAAGCCAGCTAATTGCCGCCGCGCTGGCGCAGTTCGGCGAGTATGGGATGCATGCCACCACGCGCGACATCGCGGCGCAGGCCGGGCAAAACATAGCGGCCATTACCTACTATTTTGGCTCAAAAGAGGATTTGTACCTCGCCTGCGCGCAGTGGATCGCTGACTTCATCGGCAACCAGTTTCGCCCGCAGGTTGAGGAAGCTACCGCCCTGCTCAACCAGCCGACGCCCGACCGCGCCGCTATCCGCCAGCTTATCCTCAACGCCTGCCATAATATGATCCGCATGCTGACGCACGACGATACGCTGAACCTGAGCAAGTTTATCTCACGCGAACAGCTTTCGCCTTCTGCGGCCTATCGGCTGGTTCACGATCGGGTGATTGCCCCCATGCACACCCACCTGACGCGGCTTATCGCAGCCTATACCGGACGCGATGCCAGCGATACCGAGACGATTTTGCATACCCATGCCCTGCTGGGTGAAGTACTCGCCTTCCGCCTGGGACGAGAAACCATCCTGTTACGCGCGGGCTGGACACAATTTGATGAGGATAAAGCCGCGCAGATTAGCCAGGTCATCACCTGTCATCTCGACCTGATCCTGCAAGGCTTAACGCAAAGGAGCCTGAAGTCATGAAAAAACCTGTCGCCATCGTTCTGGTGGTTGTTGTTTTGCTTGCTGCGGGGATCGGCGGCTGGGTGTGGTATCAGAGCCAGCAGGATAAAGGCCTGACCCTGTACGGCAACGTTGATATTCGCACTGTGAATATGAGCTTCCGAGTGGGCGGTCGCCTGGCGTCGCTGACCGTTGACGAAGGCGATGCCATCAAAACCGGACAGACGCTGGGTATGCTGGACAAAGCCCCCTACGAGAATGCGCTGCTGCAGGCAAAAGCCGGCGTTTCCGTAGCCCAGGCGCAGTACGATCTGATGCTGGCAGGCTATCGCGATGAAGAGATCGCCCAGGCCGCCGCCGCCGTCAAGCAGGCGAAAGCCGCCTACGACTATGCGCAGAACTTCTATAACCGGCAGCAGGGGCTGTGGAAAAGCCGCACCATTTCTGCCAACGACCTCGAAAACGCGCGTTCGTCCCGCGACCAGGCGCAGGCAACGCTGAAATCCGCGCAGGATAAGCTGAGCCAGTACCGCACAGGTAACCGCTCGCAGGATATTGCCCAGGCAAAAGCCAGCCTTGAACAGGCCCAGGCGCAGCTGGCGCAGGCTGAACTGGATCTGCACGACACCACCCTCATCGCCCCGTCTGACGGCACGCTGTTAACCCGCGCCGTCGAGCCGGGCAGCATGCTCAGCGCGGGCAGTACCGTCTTAACGCTTTCGCTGACCCGCCCGGTGTGGGTGCGTGCCTATATAGATGAGCCGAATCTGGGCCAGATGAAGCCGGGCCGCGAGCTGCTGCTTTACACCGATGGCCGTCCGGATAAGCCCTATCACGGCAAAGTCGGCTTTGTCTCCCCTACCGCCGAATTCACGCCAAAAACCGTTGAAACGCCGGACCTGCGTACCGACCTGGTATACCGCCTGCGCATCATCGTGACCGATGCGGACGACGCGCTGCGTCAGGGCATGCCCGTCACCGTAACAGTGAACGACGGGGAACGACATGAATGACGCGGTTATCCAGCTCAACAATCTGGTCAAACGCTTCGCGGGGATGGATAAACCGGCGGTCGCGCCGCTGAACTGTACCATCCAGAAAGGCTATGTGACCGGGCTGGTCGGCCCGGACGGTGCCGGCAAAACCACGCTGATGCGCATGCTGGCGGGGCTGCTGAAGCCCGACGAAGGCTCGGCCAGCGTGCTCGGGCTCGACCCGATTGAAAACGACGGCCCCCTTCACGCAATAATGGGCTATATGCCGCAGAAGTTCGGCCTGTATGAAGACCTGACGGTGATGGAAAACCTGAATTTGTACGCCGACCTGCGCAGCGTCACCGGCGAAACCCGTCAGAAAACCTTCGCCCGCCTGCTGGAGTTTACCTCCCTTGGCCCGTTCACCGACCGGCTGGCGGGCAAGCTCTCCGGCGGCATGAAGCAGAAGCTGGGGCTCGCCTGTACGCTGGTCGGCGAGCCGAAAGTCCTGCTGCTGGACGAGCCGGGCGTGGGCGTTGATCCCATTTCGCGCCGTGAATTGTGGCAGATGGTGCACGAGCTGGCGGGCGACGGGATGCTGATCCTCTGGAGCACCTCCTACCTCGACGAAGCGGAGCAGTGCCGGGACGTGCTGCTGATGAACGAAGGCGAGCTGCTCTATCAGGGCGAGCCGACGACGCTGACGCAAAGCATGGCCGGGCGCAGCTTCCTGCTGCACAGCCCGCAGGAGTCCAACCGCAGGCTGCTTCAGCGCGTGCTCAGGCTGCCGCAGGTCAGCGACGGGATGATCCAGGGCCGCTCGGTGCGCATTATTCTGAAAAAAGAGGCCACCGCCGACGACATTCGCCAGGCGCAAGGGATGCCAGAGATAGAGATAGAAGAGACCGCACCGCGCTTCGAGGACGCGTTTATCGACCTGCTGGGCGGCGCGGGAACGTCAGAGTCGCCGCTTGCCGCCATTCTGCATACGGTGGAAGGCACGCCGGGCGAAACGGTGATTGAGGCCAAATCCCTGACCAAGAAATTTGGCGATTTCGCCGCGACCGATAACGTCAACTTTGCGGTGAAGCGCGGCGAGATTTTTGGCCTGCTCGGGCCGAACGGAGCGGGGAAATCCACCACCTTCAAAATGATGTGCGGCCTGCTGGTCCCCACATCCGGCAAGGCGCTGGTGCTGGGTATGGACCTGAAGGTCAGCTCCGGCAAAGCGCGCCAGCGTCTCGGCTATATGGCGCAGAAGTTTTCGCTGTACGGCAACCTGACGGTGGATCAGAACCTGCGCTTTTTCTCGGGCGTCTACGGCCTGCGCGGCCGGGCGCAGAACGAAAAAATCAGCCGGATGAGCGACGCGTTCGGGTTAACCCACATTGCCTCCCACGCGACGGACGACCTGCCGCTCGGCTTTAAGCAGCGGCTGGCGCTGGCCTGCTCGCTGATGCATGAGCCGGATATTCTGTTTCTTGATGAACCGACGTCAGGCGTTGATCCCATTACCCGCCGCGAGTTCTGGCTACACATCAACAGCATGGTAGAAAAAGGGGTGACCGTCATGGTCACTACCCACTTTATGGACGAGGCGGAATATTGCGACCGCATCGGGCTGGTGTACCGCGGCAAGCTGATTGCCCACGGTACGCCGGACGACCTGAAAGAGCAGGCCGCTGACGATGAGGTCCCGGACCCGACCATGGAGCAGGCGTTTATCACCCTCATCCACGACTGGGATAAGGAGAATGCACATGCGCAGTAATGCCCTTTCCTGTCGCCGGGTGCGCGCCCTGTGCGTCAAAGAGACGCGGCAGATCGTGCGCGACCCCAGCAGCTGGCTGATTGCCGTGGTGATCCCCCTGCTGCTGCTGTTTATTTTTGGCTACGGCATTAACCTGGATTCCAGCAAGCTCAGGGTGGGGATTTTACTGGAACAGCAGAGCGAAGAGGCGCTGGACTTTACCCACGCCATGACCGGCTCGCCCTATATTGACGCCACCATCAGCGACAGCCGACAGGAGCTGATCCAGAAAATGCAGGCCGGGAAAATTCGCGGCCTGATCGTCATTCCGGTGGATTTCGCCGCCAATATGGCGCGTGCAAACGGCGATGCGCCGATTCAGGTCATCACCGACGGCAGCGAGCCGAACACCGCTAACTTCGTGCAGGGCTACGCCGAGGGGATCTGGCAGCTCTGGCAAATGCAGCGCGCGGAAGACCGGGGCGAGACGTTCGAACCGCTGATCGACGTGCAGACGCGCTACTGGTTTAACCCGGCCGCCATCAGCCAGCACTTTATCATTCCGGGCGCGGTGACGATTATCATGACGGTTATCGGCGCAATTCTGACGTCGCTGGTCATCGCCCGCGAGTGGGAGCGCGGCACCATGGAGGCGCTGCTGTCCACCGAAGTGACGCGCGTCGAACTGTTGCTCTGCAAAATCATTCCCTACTATTTCCTCGGCATGCTGGCGATGCTGCTCTGTATGCTTGTCTCCGTCTTTATCCTCGGCGTGCCCTATCGCGGCTCGCTGATCGTGCTGTTCTTTATTACCAGCCTGTTCCTGCTGAGCACGCTGGGAATGGGGCTGCTGATCTCCACCATCACCCGTAACCAGTTCAACGCCGCGCAGGTGGCGCTGAACGCCGCGTTCCTGCCGTCGATCATGCTCTCCGGCTTTATCTTCCAGATAGACAGCATGCCCGCCGTCATCCGTGCCGTGACCTACATTATCCCGGCGCGTTACTTCGTGAGCACCCTGCAAAGCCTGTTCCTGGCGGGGAATATACCGGTGGTGCTGATTATCAACACTCTGTTTTTGATGGCGTCGGCGGTGATGTTTATCGGGTTGACGTGGATGAAAACGAAAAGAAGATTAGATTAGCCAACGGATTTTGTAGGTCGGGTAAGCAAAAGCGCCACCCGACAGGAGGACGACGCGATGTTTCACCGATTATGGACGTTAATACGCAAAGAGCTGCAATCCCTGCTGCGCGAGCCGCAAACCCGCGCCATTCTGGTGCTGCCGGTGCTCATCCAGGTGCTGCTGTTCCCCTTTGCCGCCACCCTTGAGGTCACCAACGCCACCATTGCCGTCTATAACGAAGACAACGGCAAACATTCCGTTGAGCTGACGCAGCGCTTTGCCCGCGCAAAAGCCTTTACCCACGTGCTGCTGCTGAAAAGTCCGCAGGAGATCCAGCCCACTATCGACACGCAGAAAGCCCTGCTGCTGGTGCGCTTCCCGGCCGATTTCTCCCGCAATCTGGATACCTTCCAGACCGCGCCGATGCAGCTGATCCTCGACGGGCGTAACTCCAACAGCGCCCAGATCGCGGCGAACTATCTCCAGCAGGTAGTGAAGGATTATCAGCAGGAGCTGATGGACGGCAAGCCAAAGCCCAACAACAGCGAGCTGGTGGTTCGCAACTGGTATAACCCGAATCTGGACTACAAGTGGTTTGTGGTGCCGTCGCTGATCGCCATGATCACCACCATCGGGGTGATGATCGTCACCTCGCTGTCGGTGGCGCGCGAGCGGGAACAGGGCACGCTCGATCAGCTGCTGGTATCCCCGCTGGCGACCTGGCAGATTTTTGTTGGCAAAGCGGTTCCGGCGCTGATTGTCGCCACCTTCCAGGCCACTATCGTGCTGGGCATTGGCATTTGGGCATACCAGATCCCGTTTGCCGGATCGCTGGCGCTGTTTTACTTCACGATGGTGATTTACGGGCTGTCGCTGGTCGGGTTTGGGCTGTTGATTTCGGCGCTCTGCTCCACGCAGCAGCAGGCGTTTATTGGCGTGTTCGTCTTTATGATGCCGGCGATATTGCTCTCAGGCTACGTCTCACCGGTCGAGAATATGCCGGTGTGGCTGCAGGACCTCACCTGGGTAAACCCGATCCGGCACTTTACGGACATCACCAAGCAAATTTATCTGAAGGACGCGAGTCTGGATATCGTCTGGGGAAGCTTGTGGCCGCTGCTGGTCATCGCGGCCACAACGGGTTCAGTGGCCTATGCGATGTTTAGACGCAACATTGCGTAGTTTTTTCTCTTTGGTAAGTAAAGAGACAACCGCAGGCCCTGCAAGGATTGCCAGACCGGCCAGGGCCAGCAGCAGGTTGTTTTGCAGCACGCGTGACAGAAGCCACAGGACGATCATCGCCGCACCAAAATACCAGGTGGTGGTGAGCTCTTCGAGCACATCACCCACTTCACGCCAGCGTGCTTCATGGTGCCGCTGCAGGAACAGCATCGACAGCACGGTCACGCCGTAAAGTACGCATAACCCTAAGCCAACACGCACCAGCGTGCCGCTCATCCAGCCCATCACCAGTACGGCCACGACCAGTAAATGCAACATTATCTGCCAGCAACTTAAACCCGTTGCGACACGAACACGTTGTTGCCACTTCATGGCTTCTCTCCTGAAGGATTTTTCTCTGCAAGTTCAGACTACCGCACTTTACGGAAAATTCCGTAACGCCGCATCTTTTTGTGACGCCGACTACACTTTATTTTCATCGGGATAGTCATCCAGGAAGGTGTTTATGACCCATAAAACGCAGCATTTCTCACTTAAGGTGCTGACGATTAACATTCATAAGGGCTTCACAGCATTTAACCGCCGCTTCATTTTACCGGAACTGCGCGACGCGGTGCGTACGGTAAGCGCGGACATTGTTTGCCTCCAGGAGGTGATGGGCGCCCACGAGGTGCATCCGATGCATGTCGAAAACTGGCCTGATACTCCCCACTACGAATTTCTGGCCGATACCATGTGGAGCGATTACGCCTACGGGCGCAACGCAGTCTACCCGGAGGGTCATCACGGCAACGCGGTGCTGTCGCGTTTTCCGATTGAACACTACGAGAATCGCGACGTCTCGGTCGGTGAAAGCGAAAAGCGCGGGCTATTGTACTGCCGCATCGCGCCGCCGGAACTCGATTTCCCCATCCACGTGGGCTGTGTTCACCTTGGCCTGCGTGAAGCGCACCGTCAGGCCCAGCTGCAGATGCTGGCCGAGTGGACGAACGCGCTGCCGGAAGGCGAACCCGTGGTTGTCGCTGGCGATTTCAACGACTGGCGGCAGCGGGCCAACCATCCGCTGAAGGTCAAGGCCGGGCTGGAGGAGATTTTCACCCGCGCCCGCGGCAGGCCGGCACGGACATTTCCCGTGCGTTTTCCCCTGCTGCGCCTTGACCGCATCTACGTGAAAAACGCTCATGCCAGCAGCCCTACCGCGCTGGCGTTACTCAACTGGCGACATTTATCAGACCATGCCCCGCTGAGCGCGGAGATCCACTTATGAAATGTTCATGGCAGGAAGGGAATCGAATTACGCTGCTGGAAAATGGCGATAACTTTTATCCGGCGGTCTTTGAGGCCATTAGCCACGCACAGCAGAAAGTCTTTCTTGAAACGTTTATCTGGTTTGAAGACGACGTGGGCAGACAGCTGCACAGCGCGCTGCTGCATGCCGCACGGCGCGGTATTACCATCGAGGTCCTGCTCGACGGATATGGTTCGCCGGATCTCAGCGATGAATTTGTCAACGAACTGACCTCCGCGGGCGTGGTGTTCCGCTACTACGATCCCGGCCCGCGCCTGTTAGGCATGCGCACCAACCTGTTCCGCCGTATGCACCGCAAAATTGTCGTGGTGGATGAAACGGTGGCGTTCGTTGGCGGCATTAACTACTCCGCCGAGCATATGTCGGATTACGGCCCCGAAGCGAAGCAGGACTACGCGATCCGCATCGAAGGGCCGGTGGTTCAGGACATTCAGCTGTTCGTGCTGGAAAACTTACCCGGCAAAGAGGCCGCTCGCCGCTGGTGGCGTCGTCGTCATCGCCCGGAAGAGAACCGCAGGCCGGGTGAAGCTCAGGCGCTGTTTGTCTGGCGGGACAACGAGGAGCACAGGGACGATATCGAGCGTCATTACCTGAAGATGCTGGCGAACGCAAAGCGCGAGGTTATTATCGCCAACGCCTACTTCTTCCCCGGCTACCGTATTTTGCACGCCATGCGCAACGCGGCCCGACGCGGCGTGAGCGTGAAGCTCATCGTGCAGGGCGAGCCCGATATGCCGATTGTGAAGGTGGGCGCGCGTCTGCTTTATCGCTATCTGGTTAAGAGCGGCGTGCAGATTTATGAATACCGCCGCCGCCCGCTGCACGGCAAAGTGGCCCTGATGGATGACCACTGGGCAACCGTTGGTTCGAGCAACCTCGACCCGCTGAGCCTGTCGCTCAATCTGGAGGCGAACCTGATCATCCACGATCGCCAGTTTAATCATACCCTGCGCGAAAACCTTCAGGGGCTTATCGACAAGGACTGCGTGCGGGTGGATCAATCCATGGTGCCCAAGCGCAGCTGGTGGAACGTTGGCGTCGGCGTGGTGGTGTTCCACTTCCTGCGCCACTTCCCGGCCATGGTCGGCTGGCTCCCCGCGCACACGCCGAAGCTTGCGCAGGTGGACCCACCGGTTCAACCCGAAATGGAAACCCAGGACCGCGTAGAAGCGGAAGACGGAGGGAAAACCTGATGTCAAAATCCCATCCACGCTGGCGCGTGGCGAAGAAAATCCTCACCTGGCTGTTCTTTATTGCCGTCGCGGTGCTGCTGGTGGTGTACGCCCAAAAAGTTGACTGGGAAGAGGTGTGGAAGGTTATCCGCAACTACAACCGAACGGTGCTGCTTAGCGCCGTTGGGCTGGTCATCGTAAGCTACCTGATGTACGGCTGTTATGACCTGCTGGGCCGCGCCTACTGCGGCCACAAGCTGGCCAAGCGTCAGGTGATGCTGGTGTCGTTTATCTGTTACGCCTTTAACCTGACGCTGAGCACCTGGGTCGGCGGGATTGGCATGCGCTATCGCTTATATTCGCGCCTCGGCCTGCCGGGTGGGACCATCACGCGCATTTTCTCGTTAAGCATCACCACCAACTGGCTGGGGTATATTCTGCTCGGTGGGGTAATCTTTACCATCGGCGTGGTGCAGCTGCCCGCGCACTGGTATATCGATGAAACCACGCTGCGGATTTTAGGCTTCGTGCTGCTGCTGATCATCGCCGTGTACCTGTGGGCCTGCGCCTTTGCTAAGCGTCGGCATATGACCATCAAAGGGCAAAAGCTGGTGCTGCCCTCGTGGAAATTCGCGGTACTGCAGATGGTGGTCTCCAGCGCCAACTGGATGGCGATGGGGGCGATTATCTGGCTGCTGATTGGCGAAGACGTGAACTACTTCTTCGTGCTCGGCGTGCTGCTGGTGAGCAGCATTGCCGGGGTGATTGTGCATATTCCGGCGGGTATTGGCGTGCTGGAGGCGGTGTTTATCGCGCTGCTTGCGGGGGAACATGTTTCTCATGGCACAATCATCGCCGCCCTGCTGGCATACCGCATGATCTACTACTTCCTGCCGCTGGCGCTGGCGACGGTCTGTTATCTGGTGCTGGAGAGTCGGGCGAAGAAGCTGCGGGCGAAGAACGAGAGGATGTTAGCGAAGTGAATAAGTCGGGTGGCGGCTTCGCCTTACCCGACCTACGGTTCGCGTTTCGTAGGCCGGGTAAGGCGAAGCCGCCACCCGGCAAAGCAACCTTAACGACGGTTGCCCATAATACGCAGCAGCATCAGGAACAGGTTGATAAAGTCCAGATAGAGGGTCAGCGCGCCTACAATCGAGTATTTGCGCAGCGTTGAACTGTCGCGCACGTCAATCTGCTCGCCAATGTTCTTCAGCTTCTGGGTGTCGTAGGCCGTCAGCCCGACGAAGACCACCACCCCGATATAGGTCACGGCCCACATCAGCGCTTCGCTCTTCAGCCACAGGTTCACCAGCGACGCCAGCACGATCCCAATCAGCCCCATAAACAGCATGCTGCCAAAACCGCTCAGGTCACGCTTGGTGGTGTAGCCGTAGAGGCTCATCGCGCCGAACATCCCGCCGGTCACCACAAACGTGCTGGCGATCGAGGCGTAGGTATAGGCGATGAAAATACTGGAGAGCGTTAGCCCGGTCAGCACCGAATAGAGCATAAACAGCGTGGTTGCCATGCCGGCGCTGAGCTTATGCACCATACCGGAAAGGACAAAAACGACCGCCAGCTGCGCAATGATCAGGCCAAAGAAGGTTATTTTGCTCGAGAAGATAAACATCATGATCTCTGGCGTATTTGCCGCATACCACGCGATAAACGCGGTGAGCAGCAGGCCGACCGTCATCCAGCCGTACACCTGAGCCATATACGTCTGCAGGCCGCTACGGGTCTGCTGTACTATTGAATCGGAACGCGGAAATCGGTCCATGATTCACTCCTGATTAAGTTGACACACACGTTAAGACTAACACATCAAACTAAACCTGTTACCAACGGCTGGCCGCCTGCTTGTCGCTGTCGCGGGATTCCACCCACCGGTCGCCTTCCGGCGTCGCTTCACGCTTCCAGAATGGCGCTTTGGTTTTGAGGAAGTCCATAATGAACTCCCCTGCCGCAAAGGCGCTGCTGCGGTGCGCGCTGGTCACCCCGACGAAGACAATCTCCTCGCCTGGCCACATCTCACCGATGCGGTGGATAACCGTCACCCGCCCCAGCGGCCAGCGGCCTCGCGCCTGTTCCACAATCTCCACCAGCGATTTTTCCGTCATGCCCGGATAGTGCTCCAGCGTCAGCGCCTTCACGCTGTCGCCAAGGTTGTGATTACGCACTTTTCCGGTGAAGGTCACCACCGCGCCGTCTTCGTCGCGCTCCGCCAGCCAGTCATATTCCGCACCGACGTTAAAGCGATCCTGGCCGACCACAATTCGGGTTTCCGCCATCTCAGCCCCCTGTAACCGGTGGGAAGAAGGCCACTTCATCCCCTGCTGACAGCGGATGAGAGAACTCCACCAGCGTCTGATTAACGGCAGCCAGCAGCTTGCCTTCGTCCAGGGCCAGCGCCCAGCGGTCGCTTTGCGCGGCCAGATGCGCGCGCAGCGCGGCAACGTTTTCAAACGGCGCGTCCAGCGTCAGGCTGTCAGTATTGACCAGCTCGCGGACCTGCGCAAAAAAGAGCACCTTAATCATGACTGTCCACCTTAAAATCGCCGGATTTGCCGCCGCTTTTCGCCAGCAGACGCACCGGGCCAATCACCATATCTTTCTGCACGGCCTTGCACATATCGTAGATAGTCAGCGCCGCCACGGACGCCGCCGTTAGGGCTTCCATCTCAACGCCGGTTTTACCGGTCAGGCGGCAAAGTGATTCAATGCGCACGCGGCTGTGCTCCGGCTGCGCCTGCAGATTCACCTCCACTTTGCTGAGCATCAGCGGATGGCAGAGGGGAATTAAATCCCAGGTGCGCTTCGCGGCCTGGATCCCGGCGATACGCGCGGTGGCAAAGACGTCGCCCTTGTGGTGGCTGCCGTCGATAATCATCGCCAGCGTTTCTGGCAGCATGGTGACGAACGCTTCGGCGCGCGCCTCGCGCACCGTTTCAGCCTTGGCGGAAACATCCACCATATGCGCTTCACCGGCGGCGTTAATGTGGGTCAGTTGCGACATAGCTTATTTCTTTAAATGAGGGTGGAAATTACACGGACGGGTGCGGGCATCCAGCTGCGGGGCAATAATGTTTTCCCATGCGGTGCGGCACGCTTTGGTCGAACCCGGCATGGCGAAGATTAGCGTCTTGTTCGCCACGCCCGCCACGGCGCGCGACTGCAGCGTGGAGGTGCCAATCTCTTCAAACGAGAGCATTCGGAACACCTCACCGAAGCCTTCCACTTCGCGGTCAAACAGCGGGAGCAGCGCTTCCGGCGCCTGGTCGCCTGCGGTAAAACCGGTGCCGCCGGTGATCAAGACCACCTGCACCTCGTCGCTGGCGATCCACTGTGATACCTGCGCGCGAATGGCGTAGCGGTTCTCTTTGACAATGGCTTTATCAACAACGTGGTGCCCCGCCTCGTGGGCCGCATCGCGCAGCCAGTGGCCGGAGGTGTCATCCTCTTCACCACGGCGGTCAGAAACGGTAAGAATAGCAATACGTGTCGGGATAAATTCTGCGCTTACCTGACTCATCTTCGGATTCCTTCTTAAGACGGTTTACCCGCCAATGTATGACAGGTTTTGAGTAATTCCGGTGTTGCCCTGATGCAGGAAGTGGGTCTGTTTTTTATGCGTCAGCGCTTCAGAAATACGCGCTTCAAGCGCGTCCTGCTGAGCGTCCTCCTCCAGCAGATCGCGGAGATCTACGCCGCCGTCCCCAAACAGGCAGAGGTGCAGCTTGCCGACGGAGGAGACCCTCAGACGGTTGCAGCTGGCGCAGAAGTCTTTCTCATAGGGCATGATCAGTCCAATTTCCCCTTCGTAATCCGGGTGACAAAAGACCTGTGCCGGGCCGTCGCTGCGCTGGCGGATCTGGTGGATCCAGCCGCGCTTCAGCAGCGCGTCGCGCAGCACCATGCCGGAGATATGATGGCGGCGGAACAGCTCGCTGCCCTCGCCGGTTTCCATCAGCTCGATAAAGCGCAGCTGAATGCGGCGCGGTTTGATCCACGCCAGGAAGGTGTCCAGCTGATGATGATTCACATCACGCATCAGAACCGTGTTGACTTTGACTTTGTCGAAACCGGCCGTGAACGCCGCGTCGATACCGTCCATCACCTGCTGGAATTTATCCTGCCCGGTAATGGCGTGGAACTGACGCGCATCGAGGCTATCGACGCTGACGTTTATCGCCGTCAGGCCCGCATCGCGCCAGCTCGCCACGTCACGGGCCATGCGGTACCCGTTAGTGGTGACCGCAATCTGGCGGATACGCTCATTTTCACGCACGGCGGCAATGATGTCGGGGAAATCACGACGCAGTGAGGGCTCCCCACCGGTCAGGCGGACTTTTTCCGTGCCGAGCGCTGAGAAGGCGCGCGTCACGCGGCGCACTTCATCGACGGAGAGAAAGCCGTTATTGGTGACCTTACCCGGCTTGTAGCCATCGGGCAGGCAGTAGGTGCAACGGAAGTTACACACATCGGTAATCGACAGACGTAAGTAGAAAAACTTACGCGCGAAAGCATCAGTAAGTTGTGAAGCCATGTACACCTTTCCAGATACGGGAGGCACAGTCATTTCTTTCTGTACCCTGGTGGCAAAACCGCCACGGCCAGGGCGCCATATCGTTCGACACAGGCGCCAGGGCTAGAGTGTATGTTTTCAAAAACGAAAACGTGGTTATGGCGATAGTAGCGCGTAACTCAACACTTCGCCATTCTCGCTTTTCGCTATATAGTTATATACATAACGACATGATCGTGCATTTTCGTTACAGAATACCTAAAAGTCGCACTTTCGCATTGATATACGTCATTTTGCGTAGGGTGAGCCATCGTCTTTTAGGGGTAGTTAGGTTACTGTTACGCAGATCGAATGAGATAAGGAATGTGTATGCGCAATCGCACTTTTGCGGATCTTGACCGCGTCGTCGCCCTTGGCGGAGGCCACGGTCTGGGACGGGTAATGTCCTCATTATCCTCCCTTGGATCCCGGTTAACAGGGATCGTTACCACAACGGATAACGGAGGCTCAACGGGGCGGATCCGCCGCGCCGAAGGCGGGATTGCCTGGGGTGATATGCGCAACTGTCTTAATCAGTTAATTACGGAGCCGAGCGTGGCTTCCGCGATGTTTGAGTACCGTTTCGGCGGGAATGGCGAGCTTTCCGGGCATAACCTCGGAAATCTGATGCTTAAGGCGCTGGATCACCTGAGCGTGCGGCCTCTTGAGGCGATCAATTTAATCCGTAACCTGCTAAAAGTGGACGCGTTTTTGATTCCGATGTCCGAACATCCGGTGGATTTGATGGCGATAGACGCAGAAGGCCATGAAGTCTATGGTGAGGTAAATATTGACCAGCTCACCGTCGCGCCGAAAGAGCTCATGACCTACCCCAGCGTAGCCGCCACGCGCGAGGCGGTTGAAGCCATCAGCGAAGCGGATTTGATCCTGATCGGTCCGGGCAGTTTTTACACCAGCCTGATGCCGATTATTCTTGTGAAAGAGCTGGCGCAGGCGCTGCGCAGGACGCCGGCTCCGATGGTTTACATCGGCAATCTGGGGCGCGAGCTGAGCCCGGCGGCGGCAAGCCTGTCGCTGGCGGATAAGCTGAATCTGATGGAGCAGTACGTCGGTAAGAAAATTATCGACGGCGTGGTCGTCGGGCCGAATGTGGATGTGTCCGGCATCGGCGATCGGGTGGTGGTACAGGAGCCGCTGGAGGCCAGCGATATCAAATATCGCCACGACCGTCACCTGCTGCGTGAGGCGCTGGAAAAGGCGATTCAGGCGCTGGGTTAGGGCCGCTTTGTGCGGCCTGATGCCCTCACCCCGGCCCTCTCCCACGGGGAGAGGGGGAAAACATGACCTTACTCACGATGCCGCGATGAAAAGATCCCGCAGCTGATGCAGCTGGTCGCGGATCTGCGCCGCCTCTTCGAACTCCAGGTTCTGCGCATGCTGCATCATCTGCCCTTCCAGCTCGTGGATTTTCTGCTGCAGCGCTTTTGGCGTCAGCACAACGGTATCCTCTTCCACCACTGAACGCGCTTTGCCACGGCCCTTCGCTTTGGTCTTGGCAATGTTCTGACCCAGCGCCAGAATATCCACCACCTTCTTGTTCAGACCCTGCGGCGTAATACCGTGCTCTTCGTTGTAGCGATGCTGTTTCTCGCGACGACGTTCCGTTTCGCCAATCGCTTTCGCCATCGACGGGGTGATCTTGTCGCCATACAGAATCGCTTTCCCGTTGACGTTACGCGCGGCGCGGCCAATGGTCTGAATTAACGAACGCTCTGAGCGCAGGAAGCCCTCTTTGTCAGCGTCCAGGATGGCCACCAGAGAGACTTCAGGCATATCCAGACCTTCTCGCAGAAGGTTGATCCCCACCAGCACGTCGAACTCGCCAAGACGCAGGTCGCGGATAATCTCCATACGCTCAACGGTATCGATATCCGAGTGCAGATAACGCACCTTCTCACCGTGCTCTTCCAGATACTCCGTCAGGTCTTCCGCCATGCGTTTGGTTAGCGTGGTGACCAGCACGCGCTCGTTGATGGCCGCGCGGGTACGGATTTCAGAGAGCAGATCGTCCACCTGCGTGGCCACCGGGCGGACCTCAATAATCGGATCCAGCAGCCCGGTCGGACGCACCACCTGATCAACCACGTCCTCACCGGATTTCTCCAGCTCGTAGTTGCCCGGCGTTGCCGATACGTAGATGGTCTGCGGCGCGAGCGCCTCAAACTCTTCAAACTTCATTGGACGGTTATCCAGCGCAGACGGCAGACGGAAACCGTACTCCACCAGCGTCTCTTTACGCGCGCGGTCGCCGCGGTACATCCCGCCAATTTGCGGGATGGTGACGTGGGATTCGTCAATCACCAGCAGCCCATCCGCCGGCAGGTAGTCAAACAGGGTTGGCGGTGCTTCACCCGGCCCGCGCCCGGAGAGATAGCGCGAGTAGTTTTCAATGCCGGAGCAGTAGCCCAACTCGTTCATCATCTCGAGATCGAACTGGGTACGCTGGCTTAAGCGCTGCTCTTCAAGCAGCTTGTTGTTCGCCAGGAGCACTTTACGACGATCGGCCAGCTCGACTTTGATATCTTCCATCGCCTGCACGATACGCTCGCGTGGCGTCACGTAGTGCGTTTTAGGGTAGACGGTGAAGCGCTGGATCACCGACTCAACGTGTCCGGTCAGCGGGTCGAACAGCGACAGCCGTTCAACCTCTTCGTCAAACAGCTCAACGCGCAGCGCCATATCGTCAGATTCTGCCGGGAAGATGTCGATCACCTCACCGCGCACGCGGAAGGTTCCGCGCTGGAACGCCTGATCGTTACGGGCATACTGCAGCTCCGCCAGACGACGGACGATGGCGCGCTGGTCGATGATCATCCCCTGCGTCAGGTGCAGCATCATCTTGAGATAGAGATCCGGATCGCCCAGACCGTAGATGGCAGAGACCGATGCCACCACGACAACATCGCGACGCTCCAGAAGCGCCTTGGTCGCCGACAGACGCATCTGCTCGATATGTTCGTTCACCGAGGCATCCTTCTCGATGAAGGTGTCTGAACTTGGGACATAGGCCTCAGGCTGGTAGTAATCGTAGTAGGAGACGAAATACTCCACCGCGTTATCCGGGAAGAACTCTTTCATCTCACCGTAAAGCTGCGCCGCCAGGGTTTTGTTCGGCGCAAGCACCATCGTGGGGCGTTGTAAATCCGCAATGACGTTGGCGACGGTAAAGGTTTTACCCGAGCCGGTCACACCCAGCAGCGTCTGGTGCGCCAGCCCATCTTCCAGCCCCTCTTCCAGGCGACGGATGGCCTCGGGCTGATCCCCCGAAGGACGAAACGCAGAATTCAGTTTGAACGGTTTACTCATGGGCGACGACCTGATGACGTAATAAGCGGCAGGTGAGTAATTTTACTCGTTGTGGCCAGGAATGCCAGTAAAAAACACTGGATGAAAAACCAGTGGCGTGTAAGGATATTTAGCGTAGCGCATCGTTTGGGCGCGCGTTTTTGATGGAAATTTAAACAGCGACAAGATAAAACACCAACGAACCGGGGTTATCCCCAGAACATTTCCTTTTTTAACATTTGTCAAGCGAGGTAATGATAGTTTTATGGCAACGGGTGACACTTTCATTACGGCAATTGCTTTTATCTAACCTGCTAAATAGTAAATGATATTTTCTAAAGCCGCGTTTCGCACCAATTTGCGCGTAACCCGCGTATTCTCTCGCTTACCGTGTGTTTTCTAACTCTAATGCACATGGTTATCCACAGGAATAGTGGATAACTGCTTCCAGCCCGTACGGACCGCCACTCGGCAAATTCCCGGTTTTTCCCACGAAGCGGCGACAAAAAATTTTTATATCTCTTTTTTGATGATAAACAGTTGCGTCATACATAACCAATCGATGAGATCTTACTCACATTTCAGCCATTCTGCTGCCCTGCACCATAACCCACCCGACCCGGCACTACCGCTGTGCAACAGTGTAATCTTCTGCCTGCCTCCCTGAGGCGCATTCTTAAAAAAGTCTCTTTTTTAATCAGATTATCGGTTCTGGCAGGCGTTTTGCACATGATTATGCGGGCCTTCCCCCTACGCATTTTTAAGGAGAGAAAGATGTTGAGTCTGCGCGCGGTCAATCAGTTTTACGGAAGCCAACATACGCTATGGAATGTCGATTTGGATTTACCCCCGGGCTTATGCACGGGCGTGGTGGGCCTGCCGGGAATGGGTAAAACCACTCTGATCAATTGCATCACCGGCAATATTCCCGTGGAGAGCGGCACCATCATCTGGCATGAAGCTGGCGCCCCGCCAAGAGATTTACTCAGCCAGGCGCCGGCGCAGCACGCAGAGCCGGGAATCGGCTATGTTTCACAGGACAGGCGGATATTTTCTCAACTGACCATTGAAGAGAATCTGCACGTCGCCATGCGGGCGACGGGCCAGACCGCCTCAGCGGCGAAAAGCGACATTTTCGAACTCTTTCCGCAGCTCTATCCGCTGCGACAAAGCCGTGCAAACGGGCTATCGCCTGACGATCGGTACCAGCTCGCCCTCGCCAACGCGCTGGTGAGCCGTCCCCGCGTGCTGATCCTTGATGAGCCAATGCTGGGTGCCGGGCACAGCTTTGCCCAGAGGCTGGGGCAGCTGCTGGCGCGCCTGAGTAGGGAACTGGGAATGACGGTACTGTTAGCCGAGCAGCAGCTGTCGTTTGTCCGCCGCGTTGCGGACCGTTTCTGCATGCTCTACCGCGGGCGTAACGTGGCGCAGGGCCACGTTAACGAACTGGATGACGAGCTTATCGCCCACTGGATGTCGCTGGACGCAAGGCGCTGATGTCGAGATAGCGCCCGGTTTCGGCATTTTCCGCGCCTTCTGCAAGCCACGGGATCTCACCAAGAAACGGAGCGGGCAGCACCCGCCTGAGCGTCACCAGATACTCCTGATGGCGTTTACCCGGCGCAACCACGTCGTTGGCTATCCAGCCCGCCAGCGGCAATCCTGCCTGCTGTACGGCCTGCGCGGTCAGCATAGCGTGGTTGATACAGCCCAGCTTCACGCCGACCACCAGAATGACGGGAAGCCGCTCGGCCTGCGCCCAGTCAGCAAAGGTCTGTTCTTCGGACAGGGGCGTAAACCAGCCGCCGGCCCCCTCCACCAGCACCCAGTCCGCCCGGCTTTCCAGAGCGCGTAGTCCGGCAGACATAACGGCAAAATCAATCGGGCGCCCTTCGTCGGCGCTGATGATATGGGGCGATGTCGGCTCTGCAAAGGTGTACGGATTTACCGCCGCGTAGGCAAGCTCAAGCGTGCTGTTGCGCTGCAGCGCTAATGCGTCGGTATTGCGTAATCCTTCCGGCGTCATCTCGCTGCCAGAGGCGACGGGCTTATACCCGGCGGTGGTTTTTCCCTGTAAACGGGCAGCCTGCAGCAGGGCAGCGCTGGCAACCGTTTTGCCCACTTCGGTATCCGTTCCGGTGACAAAATAGCGTTCAGTCACGTTCGATAATCCCATGAAAAAGTTGATAAGAAAGCGGGAAGCTGCCCTGCACCTGTGGCCAGGCCAGCTCCAGACGCCGTAACTGCCCGCGGGTCAGCGGCTTGCTCTCCCGTCCGGCATGCAGATGCGTGGCGCCGATCCCCTTCAGGGAGCGCATGGCGCTTAAGGCATCGCTGAACGTGAGGGTGACCGTCTGTACCTCGCTGCGGTAGCGCCAGCCGCCGAGCGCCTGCGCGACCGCCTCCTGCGATAAGAATCGGTTGGCGTGCGGCTGCCGATCTACCGCCTTCCACGCCTGATTCAGCTCCGGCAGCGAGCTTTCCAGCAGGGTGGTAAACGCCACCTTCCCGCCCGGCCGCGCCGTGCGGTAAAGCTCACCTAACGCCTGCGGCAGGCTGCCGCACCACTGCACGGCCAGATGGCTCCAGACGAGGTCAAACTGCGCGTCCGGCAGCGGGATCGCTTCGATATCGGCCACCAGATACCGGTCAGCCGACCGGTTCTGCCGCGCTTCATCAAGCATCTGAGCAGACAAATCGATGGCCGTGACGTGGCTTCCCGCGTCGCGCCAGTAGCGGCTGTTGCTCCCGGGTCCGCAACCGGCGTCCAGCACCCGTGGGAAGGTATTCTCGCCGAGCGAACGAAGTAATCCCTGCGCGCTCAGGCGCTGGAGCTCATCGTGCTGCGAATAGCTTTGCGCTGCCCGGCCGAACGCCGCGGCAATAGCCTGTTTATTGACTGGCGACACGTAACGCCTCCAGAAGTGCATCAACGTCCTGCGCGCGATGCGCCGCCGTGAGCGTCAGGCGCAGGCGCGCGGTGCCCGACGGGACGGTTGGCGGACGAATGGCGGTGACCCACATCCCGCGCTCGCGCAGCCGGTACGCCAGCGCTAGTGCACGGCTGTTATCACCGACAATCACCGGCTGGATGGCGCTCTGCGAATCGGGGCTGTGGAAGGGTAATGACCGCAGCCCCCGGCGGAATTGGCGGATGTGATCCGCCAGCCGCTGGCGGCGTTCGTCGCCTTCCGCGCTACGAACGATCGCCATCGACGCGCTCAGCGCCACGGCCTGCGCGGGGGGCATGCTGGTGCTATAAATCAGATGACGCGCGAACTGCAGCAGGTAGTCCGCGACGGACTCGCTGCATAACACCGCCGCACCGCTCACGCCAAAGCCCTTGCCGAAGGTGACAATCAGCAGCTCCGGCTTCACGTTTTGCTGATGCGCGCTGCCGCGACCTTCGTCGCCCATTACGCCAATGCCGTGGGCGTCGTCGACCAGCAGCCAGGCGTTTTGCCGTTTTGCGGCTTCGTGCAGCGCGGCAAGCGGCGCGCTGTCGCCGTCCATGCTGAACACCCCTTCTGTTATCGCCAGCTGTTGTCCGTCGCAGGGTTTATCGAGCAGCGCAGCAAGCTGCCCCGCATCGTTATGGGCAAACCGCCGCAGCTGTGCCGGGCTGAGGCTTGCCGCTTCCAGCAGCGAGGCGTGGCTAAGCCGATCGGCGACGATGCGGTCATTTTTGTTCATCAGCGCGGCAATCACCGCCTGATTGGCGGCAAAGCCGGAGATAAACAGCAGCGCGCGCGGGTAGCCCAGCCAGTCGGCCAGCGCTTCTTCCAGCGCCTGATGCGCCGTAGTGTAGCCGCTGACGTGGCCCGAACCGCCGCTGCCTACGCCAAACCGCTCCGCGCCCTGCTGCCATGCGCGAACGACCTGCGGATGCTGGCTCAGGCCGAGGTAATCGTTGCTGGAAAAATTACAGAAGCGCTGGCCCTCGCGAGTGAGAAAACGGCCTGCGCCGTTCTCCACGACGCGGCGAACGCGCAAAGCGTCCGCCGCCCGACGTTCTTCCAGCGCGGTATTGATACGCGCCTGCCAGGTCATACGGCGGCCGCGTTGTAGAACTGTTCGGTATCGGCGTTAAAAATCTGCTGCTCCAGCTTTTGCTGCTGCTCGTTGTCGCCCGTCAGCACCTCGGTCTGGTGCGGGTTCAGCCCCAGCTTGCGGAACAGCTGTACGTCTTTGTCCTCTTCCGGGTTCGGCGTGGTCAGCAGCTTGCAGCCGTAGAAGATTGAGTTGGCGCCGGCCATAAAGCACATCGCCTGCGTCTGCTCGCTCATCTGCTCGCGGCCGGCAGACAGGCGCACGAAGGAGGTCGGCATCATGATGCGCGCCACCGCGATGGTGCGGATAAAATCAAACGCATCCACGTCCTCGTTGTCCGCCATCGGCGTGCCCTTGACCTTGACCAGCATGTTGATCGGCACGCTTTCCGGCGGCGTGGGCAGGTTCGCCAGCTGTAACAGCAGACCCGCACGATCCTTCACGGTTTCGCCCAAGCCCACGATGCCGCCGGAACAGACCTTGATCCCCGCATCGCGCACTTTATCCAGCGTGTCCAGCCGCTCCTGGTAGGTGCGCGTGGTGATAACGTTGCCGTAGAACTCCGGGGACGTGTCGAGGTTGTGGTTGTAGTAATCCAGCCCTGCCGCCGACAGGCGCTGCGCCTGATCGTCGTTCAGCGTGCCCAGGGTCATGCAGGCCTCAAGCCCCATCTCCTTCACGCCTTTGACCATCTGCTCCAGATAGGGCATGTCGCGGTCGTGCGGATTTTTCCACGCGGCGCCCATGCAGAAGCGGGTCGAACCTGCGTTCTTCGCCTTGCGCGCCGAGTCGAGAACCTGCTCCACTTCCATCAGGCGTTCAGACTCCAGCCCGGTTTTATAGCGCGCGCTCTGCGGGCAGTATTTACAGTCTTCCGGGCAGGCGCCGGTCTTGATCGACAGCAGCGTGCTGACCTGAACGTGGCGCGGGTCGAAATGCTGACGGTGTACCTGCTGAGCTTCAAACATCAGCTCCAGGAAAGGTTTATTGAATAATTCAGTGACTTGCGACATCGTCCAGCGTGCGTGGTGAGCCATTGGGCTTCTCCAAAGGGTTTTGTTAATTGTCGGTTCGGTTTATACTCGTAAACCTAAAACTTTTCAAAATGGTTTACAAGTCGATTATGACCCAGGACGATCTCGCCTTCGACAAGCAGCATATCTGGCACCCTTACACCTCTACGACCCGCCCCCTGCCCGTCTACCCGGTGGCCTCGGCCCACGGCTGCGAGCTGCATCTCGCCAGCGGCGAGCAGCTCGTTGACGGCATGTCCTCCTGGTGGGCGGCCATTCACGGGTACAATCACCCGCGCCTGAATGCGGCGATGAAAGCGCAGATTGACCAGATGTCGCACGTGATGTTTGGCGGAATCACCCATCAGCCTGCGGTGGATTTATGCCGCCGTCTGGTGTCGATGACGCCCGACTCGCTGGAGTGCGTGTTCCTGGCCGACTCCGGCTCCGTGGCGGTGGAAGTGGCGATGAAAATGGCGCTGCAGTACTGGCATGCGAAGGGCGAAACGCGCCAGCGGTTCCTCACCTTCCGCAACGGCTACCACGGGGATACCTTCGGGGCGATGTCGGTGTGCGATCCGGACAACTCCATGCACAGCCTGTGGAAGGGTTATCTGCCGGAAAACTTGTTTGCCCCGGCCCCGCAGAGCCGCTTCGACGGCGAGTGGGACGAGATGGACATGGTGGGCTTTGCGCGGCTGATGGCGGCACATCGTCATGAAATCGCGGCCGTGATCCTGGAGCCGATTGTGCAGGGCGCAGGCGGGATGCGGATGTACCATCCGGAATGGCTGAGGCGTATTCGCAGGATGTGCGACCGCGAGGGCATTCTGCTGATTGCCGATGAGATCGCCACCGGCTTTGGCCGCACCGGCAGGCTGTTTGCCTGCGAGCATGCGGGCATTGCCCCGGATATTCTGTGTCTGGGCAAGGCCCTGACCGGCGGCACCATGACGCTCTCCGCCACCCTCACTACCCGCCACGTAGCCGACACCATCAGCGACGGCGAAGCGGGCTGCTTTATGCACGGGCCGACGTTTATGGGCAACCCGCTGGCCTGCGCGGTAGCCGGCGAAAGCCTCGCCATACTGGAGAGCGGCGAGTGGCAAACGCAGGTTGCGGCGATTGAGACGCAGCTCAGGCAAGAGCTGGACGCTGCCTCCGCTTCAGACTTCGTCGCGGACGTTCGCGTGCTGGGTGCCATCGGGGTCATTGAGACAACGCACCCGGTAAACATGGCGGCGCTGCAGCGCTTCTTCGTTGACCAGGGCGTCTGGGTGCGTCCCTTCGGCAAGCTTATCTACCTGATGCCGCCGTACATCATTACGCCGGAACAGCTGGGTAAATTAACGGCCGCGGTCGTTACAGCCGTTAACATTCCCGCGCATTTCATGATTTAACCCCATGCGTTACACTTGCTGAACGAGCGATCAACGAGGGTAAACCCTATGAAAATCATCAGTAAAGATCTGCGCGACGGCGATAAGCTGCCGGAACGCCACGTTTTCAACGGCATGGGCTATCAGGGGGACAATATCTCCCCGCACCTGGCATGGGACGAGGTTCCTGCCGGAACCAAGAGCTTTGTCGTGACCTGCTACGACCCGGACGCGCCGACCGGCTCCGGCTGGTGGCACTGGATTGTGGCAAACCTGCCTGCGGATACGCGCGTGCTGCCGCAGGGCTCCGGCTCCGACCTGGTTGCCCTGCCTGAGGGCGCCATTCAGACGCGCACTGACTTTGGTAAAGCGGGCTACGGCGGCGCGGCGCCGCCAAAAGGCGAGACCCACCGCTATATCTTCACGGTGCACGCGCTGGACGTAGAGAAGATTGAGGTCGATGAAGGGGCGAGCGGCGCGATGGTCGGCTTTAACGTGCACTTCCATACGCTCGGCAGCGCGTCAATTACGGCGATGTATTCGTAATAGTGCGGGCTGATGCCCTCACCCCGGCCCTCTCCCACAGGGAGAGGGCGAAAACCTGACAGTTCCCTCTCCCTTTGGGAGAGGGTTAGGGTGAGGATAAATATTACAGCACCGAAGGCAACAACCCCACCAGCCGCCCCTCTTCCAGAAGCTGCATCGCTTTATCAATATCCGGCGCAAAGAAGCGGTCGTCATCGTAATGCGTGACGTGCTCGCGCAGCGCCTGACGCGCCTGCTCCAGCAGCGGGCTGGATTTCAGCCCTTCACGCAGATCGATACCCTGACTTGCCGCCAGCCACTCTACCGCCAGCACGCCGCGGGTGTTAGAGGCCATTTCCCAGAGACGACGCCCGGCAGCCGGTGCCATCGAAACGTGATCTTCCTGGTTCGCCGAGGTGGGCAGGCTGTCTACGCTGTGCGGATGCGACAGCGCTTTGTTCTCGCTCGCCAGCGCCGCGGCCGTCACCTGGGCAATCATAAAGCCCGAGTTGACCCCGCCGTTGCGCACCAGGAACGGCGGCAGCTGGGACATGTGTTTATCCATCATCAGCGCAATGCGACGTTCGGATAAGGCCCCCACTTCGGCAATCGCCAGGGCGAGATTATCCGCCGCCATCGCCACCGGCTCGGCGTGGAAGTTGCCGCCGGAGACCACCTCGTTTTCCTGAGCGAATACCAGCGGGTTATCGGACACCGCGTTGGCTTCCACCAGCAGCACCTCGGCTGCCTGGCGCAGCTGCGTCAGGCACGCGCCCATCACCTGCGGCTGGCAGCGCAGGGAATACGGGTCCTGAACCTTCTCGCAGTTATGGTGTGAATCGGCAATTTCGCTGGTGTCGGTAAGCACGTGACGGTACATCGCCGCGGCGTCAATCTGCCCGCGCTGGCCGCGCACCTCGTGGATGCGGGCATCGAACGGACGACGGGAGCCCAGCACGGCTTCGGTAGTCAGCGCACCGCAGACCACCGCCGAGGCAAAGAGGTCTTCCGCTTCGAACAGGCCGCGCAGCGCAAAAGCGGTCGATGCCTGCGTGCCGTTCAGCAGCGCCAGCCCCTCTTTTGCCGCCAGCGTAATCGGCGCCAGGCCCGCTTTTTTCAGCGCCTCCCGTGCCGGAAGCCATTCGCCCTGCCAGCGGGCCTGACCTTCGCCCAGAAGCAGCAGGGACATATGCGCCAGCGGTGCCAGGTCGCCGGAGGCGCCAACGGAGCCTTTCGCCGGGATCCACGGATAAACTTCCGCATTGACCAGCGCCATCAGCGCCTGAATCACGCTCAGGCGAATGCCGGAAAAGCCGCGCGCCAGGCTGTTGATTTTGAGCACCATCATCAGACGCACAATCTCATCATCCAGCGGCTGACCAACGCCCGCCGCGTGCGACAGCACCAGCGAGCGCTGTAAGTTTTCCAGGTCGTGCGTTGCGATGCGCGTCTGCGCCAGCAGGCCAAACCCGGTGTTGATCCCGTAGGCGGTACGCCCTTCGGCAACGATGGCCTCCACGCAGGCAACGCTGTCGTTTATGCCGCGGTGGGCGCTTTCATCAAGCGTAAGCGCGACCGGCTGACGCCAGACGCTGCGCAGCTGTTTGAGCGTCAGCGAGCCGGGAGTGAGTGTTAATGCATTCATTATTGCTTTCCTTGTGTGGCAGGGATCATCGGCAGGTTCAGCCCCTGCTCTGTGGCACAGTCAATCGCAATCTCGTAACCCGCATCCGCGTGACGCATCACGCCGGTTGCCGGGTCGTTATGCAGCACGCGAGCGATACGCGCTGCCGCTTCATCGGTTCCGTCGCAGACGATAACCATCCCCGAATGCTGGGAGAAGCCCATCCCTACGCCGCCGCCGTGGTGCAGCGACACCCAGGTCGCGCCGCTGGCGGTATTCAGCAGGGCGTTGAGCAATGGCCAGTCGGAGACGGCATCGGAGCCGTCGCGCATGGCTTCGGTTTCGCGGTTCGGGCTGGCAACGGAGCCGGAGTCCAGGTGGTCACGGCCAATGACGATCGGCGCGGAAACTTCCCCGCTGCGCACCATTTCGTTGAAGGCCAGGCCGAGTTTTTGCCGCCACTCCAGCCCTACCCAGCAGATGCGCGCCGGCAGGCCCTGGAAGTTAATGCGCTCGCGCGCCATGTCCAGCCAGCGGTGCAGATGTTCGTCGTCGGCGACAATTTCTTTCACTTTGGCGTCGGTTTTATAGATGTCCTCCGGGTCACCGGAGAGGGCAACCCAGCGGAACGGGCCGATGCCGCGGCAGAACAGCGGACGAATGTAGGCAGGAACAAACCCCGGGAAGTCGAAGGCGTCACTCACGCCCATCTCTTTCGCCATCTGACGAATATTGTTCCCGTAGTCGAAGGTCGGAACCCCCATCCTGCTGAAGGCCAGCATGGCGGAGACGTGTTCCGCCATGGATTCTTTGGCGGCAAGCACCGTCCCTTCCGGATCGGTTTCCGCTTTTTGCTGGTAGGTTTCCCACGTCCAGCCTTTCGGCAGATAGCCGTGGAGCGGGTCATGGGCGCTGGTCTGGTCGGTGACGAGATCCGGACGCACCCCGCGGGCCACAAGCTCAGGAAGAATATCGGCCGCGTTACCGCACAGGGCAATCGACACGGCTTTTCCTTCGGAAGCGTATTTTTTGATGCGCGCCAGCGCGTCATCCAGGTCGGCTGCCTGTTCGTCGACGTAGCGGGTGCGCAGGCGGAAATCGATACGGCTCTGCTGACACTCAATGTTTAGCGAGCAGGCACCGGCAAGCGTCGCGGCCAGCGGCTGCGCGCCGCCCATTCCACCGAGGCCCGCGGTGAGTACCCAGCGGCCCTTCAGCGAACCGTTATAGTGCTGACGACCCGCTTCGACGAAGGTTTCATAGGTGCCCTGCACAATCCCCTGGCTGCCGATGTAGATCCAACTTCCCGCCGTCATCTGGCCGTACATTGCCAGCCCGTTGGCGTCCAGCTCGTTGAAGTGCTCCCAGGTCGCCCAGTGCGGGACCAGGTTCGAGTTGGCGATCAGCACGCGCGGCGCGTTGGTGTGGGTTTTGAACACCCCCACCGGCTTGCCGGACTGCACCAGCAGGGTTTCATCGGATTCGAGGTGAGTGAGGGATTCGACAATGGCGTCATAGCACTCCCAGTTGCGCGCGGCGCGGCCAATGCCGCCGTAGACCACCAGCTCGTGGGGATTCTCCGCAACCTCCGGGTCGAGGTTGTTCATCAACATGCGCAGCGGTGCTTCGGTGAGCCAGCTTTTTGCAGTGAGCGCGGTGCCGCGCGGGGCGCGGACGTCCTGCTGGCGGTATTTACCTGACGACATTGTGTGTTCCTCATACGGGACAGATGATGTATTTAGATATACTTGTATAGACAAGCACACACAAGGCTGGATTTAACAAAAAAGATACAATTTTGTTATATTGCGTTAGCGATCACGCTTATAAAACTTATGACATAAAGTGGCCCTGCAGCCGGTAGCGGTTACCGGGGAAAAGCAGCCTCGCATGGGATACGATCTGCGAGGCGGACCAGGTGCGGCGGCGAATGAGCAGGCACGGATCGTGCTCCTTGATGCGCAGCAGCTCGCACTCCTGCAGCGAGGCGCGAACCGCTTCAACGATATGCTCCCCTTCCGTCAGCGGCGCGACCAGCGAGAGATACGCGTGTGGCGTAGTGTGGGTGTAATCCTGGTTCAGGTACTCCGGCACGCGCCCGGCGTTAACGCAGCGATCTTCAATCTGCACCGGGATATCGTTCTCAAAGTGCACCATCACCGAATGGAATATCCGGGTTCCCTCTTTTACGTTCAGCTCCACCGCCTGCTCGGCGCTGGCCTGCGTTTCTTCCAGGACCAGAACCTCACAGCGATGCTGATGGCTGCGCGCGGCTATCTCATCGGCAATGCTGCGGATCTCAAACAGGGCAGACTGTCCTTTCGGTTCCGCGACAAAGGTTCCGACGCCCTGCAGACGGACCAGCAGCCCCTCGTCCGTGAGTTCACGCAGCGCCCGGTTGACGGTCATGCGGCTAAAGCCAAACTGCGCGACCAGCTCGGCCTCGGACGGAATGCGATCGTGCGGACGCCAGACGCCGGCCGCGATTTTTTCGCTGATTGCCCGCTTCACCTTTTCGTAGAAAGGCGCGGGAGGGCTCGGTTGCGGCAGGGGTGAGCGTGAAAACATCGTGACTCCTTGAATAGTGTTATGCCCACCAGTGAGCAATTTGCCAGGCCAGACGGGCGGCAAGCTTTGCGCCCTGTCCGTCCCGGTCGTAATGCGGGTTAAACTCGACCAGATCGGCAGCCTGCAGTTTCCCGCTGCGGCAGATTTTTTCGATGACCGGCATGAGATCGCGAGCCGGAATGCCTAACGCCGCAGGCGCAGAAACGGCGGGCATTTCTCCTGCGGGAAGCACGTCCAGATCGAGGGTGAGATAGACACGATCGGCCTGCGTCAGCACGTTATCCAGCGAGGATAGCGCATCACGGCTGAAATCCAGATCTTCCACCAGCGTGACGTTCAGGCGTTCAGCCTCATCCCACAGCGCCTGCGTGTTCGCCGCGCGGCTTACGCCCAAACAGGCGTAGTGAAATTCTCGCGCGTGCTCAGCGCAGTAGTGCGCCAGCTGGCGAAACGGCGTGCCGGAGGTGGCTCGGTCCGCCTTGCGCAGATCGAGGTGCGCATCCAGGTTTATCACGGCGACGCGCGCGTTCGGGAAGGCGTCCAGCACGCCGCGACCGTGCGCCCAGGCGGTTTCATGTCCCCCGCCGAACACCAGCGTGCGCATACCGGCCTGCTGGCACGCGATCACCGCATCGCTTAATGCCTGCTGTGCGGCTTCAAGCTCCTCGCCCTCGACGTAAATCGAGCCCATATCCGCTAGCCGTTCATGCCCCTGATGGCTGGCCATATTTGCCAGCGCCTGTCGCAGGACGTCCGGCGCCTGGGCGGCACCGGGCCTGCCGTGGTTGCGCTTCACCCCTTCATCACATTCAAAGCCGATCAGCGCAATGCCGGCTGATGCCGGGGTAAAGTGCGTATGCTGGCTTATCGTCTGGAAAATCCGTTTGGCATTACCGGCCTCGACGCTGTCATCACGCCCCTGCCAGGTCTGCTGTAAGGTGGGGCGCCACAGTTTCATACTACGCTCCCGCGGAAAACCCGCTGATACAGCGGGTTACGCCCCGGCTCGTAGACCATCTCTACCGGATGCTGCGCGTCCCAGACAACAAAATCGGCCACGTATCCCGCCTTCAGCTGCCCGTGGCTCGCGCCTCGCCCTAAGGCCTGCGCCGCATGTCGCGTCACGCCCGCCCAGGCTTCTTCCGGCGTCAGGCCAAACTGGACGCAGGCCATGTTCATCGCCATATGCAGGCTGGCAAACGGGCTGGTGCCGGGGTTGTAGTCGGTGGCAACAGCCATCGGCACGCCCAGCTTTCTGAGCTGTTGAACCGGCGGATGCTGGCGTTCCTGCAGGAAATAGAAGGCGCCGGGCAGCAGCACGCCAACCGTGCCGCTTTGCGCCATCGCCTGCACGCCCGTTTCATCGAGGTATTCAATGTGATCGGCAGACAGCCCTTTGTAGCGGCTGACCAGCGCAGCGCCGCCCAGATTTGAAAGCTGTTCTACGTGCCCCTTAACCGGAATACCCATTTCAGTGGCGGCCTCGAACAAGCGCTCGGTTTGCGACGGGGTAAAGCCCACGTTTTCACAAAACACGTCCACGGCTTCGAATAATTCCTTTTGCCACAGCGAGGGCATGATCTGCTCGCAGACCAGCGTGAGCCAGCCGTCGGGATCCTGACGGTATTCCACCGGCACGGCGTGGGCGGCCAAAAGCGTTGGGCTGATGTCGACACTGTTGTTCAGGCCGAGCTGACGCACCACCTGCAGCATCTTCTCTTCGGCTTCGGCGTTAAGCCCGTATCCGGACTTTATCTCAACCGTGGTCACACCTTCACTCATCAGACGTTCAAGCCGACGTTGGGCCAGCTGCAGCAGGGATTCAGGCGAGCTGTTACGCGTCGCCGTGACGGTGGCATTAATCCCACCGCCCCGCGCGCTGATAGCCTGATACGACACGCCGTTCAGCCGCTCCTCCCATTCCGCTGCGCGATCGCCGCCGAACACCAGATGCGTGTGGCAGTCGATGAGGCCGGGAGTAACCAGACGCCCGTCGAGATCGACACAGCGCTGATGCCCGGATGGGATCTCTGATTCAGGAATGACGGCCAGAATAAGTTGGCCACGAACGACGAGGGCGTAGCCCGATTTCAGGCCATAAGGTTCCGGCTCACCTGCCGCCATCGTTGCCAGTCGCGCGTTTCGCCATATCACATCGTCGGGATGAAGCTGCTGCATGGAGCCTTCCACTTGTCATGAGTTGTATAGACATTTATTTTCATCTGCGGCCGGGTGTCAACCGTCTTCAGGAAAAATGTTACTTATTTGTGATGACTTTCCTGCGCGTGCGAGGTGAAAAAAGCATCTTTTACCCTTTTTATCTTCCCGTTTCGCTCAACTTAGTATAAAAAAGCAGGCTATTTCGTCTATCCCGTAAAGACTTGCATACCCAGGAGCTTCACCTTGAACATTTCCAGGATTTCCCGTCTGGCGTTGGCACTTGCCTTTGGCGTGACTTTATCCGCTTGCAGCTCAACCCCACCGGATCAGCAACCTTCTGAGCAGGTTGCGCCGGGGACCTCTTCTCGCCCTGTCCTGTCTGCTGATGAAGCGAAGAACTTCACCCAGGCGCGTTACTTCACGGCGATGGATCCGAACGCTGCAGCGTGGGCCCCTTCTTCTATCACCTTGCCTAAGCAGCCTAACTTTGTGGTTGGCCCGGCAGGGGCGGAGGGCGTTACGCACACTTCCATTCAGGCCGCGGTAGATGCTGCGATCACCAAACACAGCGCATCGCGTCAGTACATCGCAATCCTGCCGGGTGAATATGAAGGCACGGTTTACGTTCCTGCGGCACCGGGCAGCATTACCCTGTACGGTCTGGGCGAAAAAGCGATCGACGTGAAAATTGGACTGGCGATCGATTCCGAAATCGACACCACCACCTGGCGTCACCTTGTAAACCCGGCCGGTAAATATATGCCGGGCAAACCCGCGTGGTATATGTTTGATAACTGCCAGAGCAAGCGTACCGCCACCATTGGCGTGATGTGCTCTGCGGTGGTCTGGTCACAGAACAACGGTCTGCAGCTGCAGAACCTGACCATTCAGAACACCCTGGGTGACAGCGTTGACGCGGGCAACCATCAGGCCGTTGCGCTGCGTAGCGACGGCGACAAGGTGCAGATTAACAACGTGAATATTCTGGGTCGTCAGAACACGTTCTTCGTGACTAACAGCGGCGTGCAGAACACCCTGCAAAATAACCGCCTGACGCGCACGCTGGTGACCAACAGCTACGTTGAAGGTGACGTGGACCTGGTGTCCGGTCGCGGTGCCGTGGTGTTTGATAACACCGAGTTCCGCGTGGTGAACTCCCGCACTCAGCAGGAAGGCTATGTGTTTGCACCGGCAACCCAGTCGAACCTGTTCTACGGCTTCCTGGCCGTGAACAGCCGCTTCACCGCGGCCGGTGATGGCGTGGCGCAGCTGGGTCGTTCTCTGGATGTGGACTCTGCCACCAACGGCCAGGTTGTTATCCGCGACAGCGTGATCAACGAAGGTTTTAATATGGCGAAGCCGTGGGCAGATGCCGCCATCTCTAAACGTCCGTTCTCCGGCAATACCGGTGCGGTGGACGATAAAGGCAACGTGCAGCGCAACCTGAACGACGCTAACTTCAACCGCATGTGGGAATTCAACAACCGCGGTCTGGGTAGCAAAGTGGTTGCAGAGCCGAAGCAGTAAGCTGTTTTGCCGGGTGGCGGCTTCGCCTTACCCGGCCTACACAACCCGTAAGCCCGGTAATCGCCGAGCCACCGGGCATAAAAAAAACCTCGCATTCGCGAGGTTTTTTATTTTCAGCCGCTTAGTGCGCGTTCACCACCACCCACATCGGCCCCTGCCCTACGGCATAACGCCCTTTCTCTTCCAGCAGGCCCTGCACGCCTTTGATTTCGTACAGTGAGATATGGTGGGACTTCTGCCCGGCCGCAATCAGGTATTTACCGCTGTGATCGACATTAAAGCCGCGCGGCTGGGTTTCCGTCGGCTGGAATCCTTCAATCGCCAGCACGCTGCCGTCTTCGGAGACGCTGAACACGGTGATCAGGCTGGAGGTACGGTCGCAGGTATACAGATGGCGGCCATCCGGCGTGATGTGGATATCCGCAGCCCAGCGGGTGTCTGAGAAATCAGACGGCATCATATCCAGCGTTTGTACGCACTCAATCTGGCCGTGCGGATCTTTCAGTTCCCATACGTCAACGGAGCTGTTCAGCTCGTTCACCACGTACGCATACTGCTGGTTCGGGTGGAACACCATATGACGCGGGCCTGCGCCCTCGACGGTGGTCACTTCTGCAGGATCCTGCGCGACCAGGTGTCCGTCATCGCTCAGGGTAAACAGGCAAATGCGATCCTGCTTCAGCGCGGGAACCCACAGGGTGCGGTTGTCCGGGGAGATATTCGCCGAGTGGCAGCCTTCCAGCCCCTCAACCACGTCGACGGTTTCCACCGGAATGCCGTCATCAAGGCGGGTCACGCTGACGCAGCCCGCATTGTAAGAGCCGCTGAAGATGAAGCGACCTTTGCGGTCGGTAGAGATATGGGTTGGGCTGCCCGGCAGCGGCGCTTCCGCGGTGTACGTCAGCGCACCATCGTCCGGGGAGATGCGGTAAGCCAGCACGCGAAATTCAGGACGCACGCCAACATAGAGAAAACGTTTATCCGGGCTGACGACCATTGGCTGAACCTGCCCCGGAACATCAACAACCTGAACCAGCGTGAGCGAGCCTTCTGCATTCAAACGCCAGACGTGGATCTGCTGACTTTCAGGACTGGCGGTATAAACGGTCTGTTTCATGAATACTCCTTTCCTCACTGCGCGTGAAAGTGATTATTTTTAACGGCGAATGCTGAATTGTAGCCAGGAATTTTGCAGCGAATTGCTCTCGGTGTACCATCCCCGGAGACCTTAAATTCAACATTAACCCGGAAGAACAAATGACCTCGCGTGTGATTGCACTGGATTTAGACGGAACACTGCTTACCCCTCAAAAAACCCTGCTCCCCTCTTCGCTTGAAGCGCTTAAGCGCGCACAAGAAGCGGGGTATCAACTCCTCATCGTAACGGGTCGACATCACGTTGCCATTCATCCTTTTTATCAGGCACTGGCGTTAGATACACCTGCAATTTGTTGTAATGGCACCTATTTGTATGATTATCAGGCAAAAAAGGTTTTAGAATCCGATCCGCTGCCGGTTTCGCAGGCCCTGCAATTGATTGATTTGCTGGATGAGCATGCCATTCACGGCCTGATGTACGTGGACAACGCGATGGTGTACGAGCGCCCGACCGGCCACGTGATCCGCACCAGCAACTGGGCGCTTTCCCTGCCAGAAGCGCAGCGTCCTGTTTTCACGCAGGTTTCCTCCCTGCGCCAGGCGGCCCAGGACGTTGAGGCTATCTGGAAATTCGCCCTGACGGATGAAGACACCGGCAAACTGAACGCGTTTGCGAAGCACGTTGAGGACACGCTGGGTCTGGAGTGCGAATGGTCCTGGCATGACCAGGTGGATATTGCCCGTAAAGGCAACAGCAAAGGCAAGCGCCTGACGCAGTTCGTCGAATCAAAAGGCTGGTCGATGCAGGATGTGATTGCCTTTGGCGATAACTACAACGACATCAGCATGCTGGAAGCCGCCGGAACGGGCGTGGCGATGGGCAATGCCGATGACGCGGTAAAAGCGCGCGCCAGCGTGGTAATTGGCGACAACACCACCGACAGCATCGCGCAGTATATCTATACCCACCTGCTGTAATCAGGCGGTGATCGAGACGCTCTTAATTTGCGCGTAAAGCCACAGGCCGGGTTTGATCCCTAACTCATCCCTGGCCCACGGGCTGATGCGCGCCCAGAGCGTCCTGCTGCCGACCTCAAGCTTTACCTCAACCTGACCGTTATCATCAAAACACTCTGCCACTTTGGCGCGCAGAATATTTCGAATACTGGTCTGCAGCGGCGGCTGTAACACCAGCGAGACATCCGACGCCTGAATGCGGATCCGCAGCACGGACTGCAGCGGCTTATCAATTTTGTTCACCCACAGATGCTGATCGCCCAGCGCCAGCGCGGTCATCGCGTAATGCGGATGGTGTTCCAGCACGCTGACCTTGAGGACGCTGCTCTGCTGTTCCTTCGGGAGCCACGGGTGCATTACGCTGCTGCCCCACACCTCTTCCAGATTGCCAAACGCCTTCACGCTTCCGCCCTCCAGCACCAGCACTTTATCTGCCAGATGCAGAATCTCGTCCAGGGAGTGGCTGACGTAGAGCATTGGAATGTTGATTTCGCGCGCCAGACGCTGCAGATACGGCAACAGCTCACGCTTGCGCGGGAGATCCAGCGAGGCCAGCGGTTCGTCCAGCAGCAGCAGCTCCGGCGCGGTCAATAATGCCCGGCCTATCGCCACGCGCTGTTTCTCACCGCCGGAAAGCGATGACGGAAGCCTGTCCAGCAGCTGTTCAATCCCCAACAGCGCCACCAGCTTGTCAAACTGCCCGGCCATGCTTTTCGCCATGCCGTAGCGCAGGTTGCCGCGCACGCTGTAGTGCGGGAATAGCCGCGCATCCTGGAACACATAGCCAATGCGGCGTTTATCCGGCGACAGGTAGATTTTGTTCTCGACGTCATTTAAGACGCGGTTATTCAGGATGATACGCCCCGACTGTGGGCGCGTTAGCCCGCTGATGGCATTGATCAGCGAGGTTTTCCCCGCGCCGGAGACGCCAAAAATCGCGGTTATACCGCTGGCAGGCAGCGATTCGTTCAGCGTCAGGCAGTGGTTTCCCAGCGTCTGGGTGAAATTCAGTTCCAGCATGATTATTTCCCCATCCGCTCGCGGCTAAGACGTGCAAGCCATTCAGACACCAGCAGCGACACCAGCGCCAGCACAATCGAAATAATACACAAGCGTGCCGCCGCGCCTTCACCGCCGGGAGTTTGAATCAGGGTATACATGGCCGACGGTATGGTTCGCGTCTCGCCTGGGATGTTCGACACAAAGGTGATGGTGGCACCAAATTCACCCAGCGAACGGGCAAACGCCAGCACGGTACCGACAATAATGCCCGGCAACGTGAGCGGCAACGTGATGGTGAAAAAGACGCGCCAGCGCCCGGCACCCAGCGTGCGAGCCGCCTGTTCAAGCTTAATATCCACGCCTTCCAGCGCCAGGCGGATCGCCCTGACCATCAGCGGGAATGACATCACCGCCGCAGCCAGTACCGCACCGCGCCAGCTAAACGCGAACGTCAGGCCAAACCAGTCGTAGAGCTTTTCGCCGATAAAACCGCGTCGCCCCATCGAAATGAGCAGCAGATAGCCGACCACGACGGGCGGTAAAACCAGGGGAAGATGGAGAACGCTGTCCAGCAGGGCTTTGCCTGGAAACTTACAGCGCACCAGTAACCAGGCAAAGAAGATCCCAAAGGGCAAACTTAGCACAACGGCCAGGGAAGAGACTTTAAGGCTCAGCAGCACGGCCTGCCATTCAGGATCGGTCAATATCATTAGTGAGTCGTAAATCCGTAACGTTTAAAGATTGCCGACGCTTCTGGCCCCTTCAGATAGTCATAGAAGGCCGTCACGGTCGCATTTTTGTGTCCATCAACAATCGCAACAGGATATTCCACTTTCTTGTGGGAGTCTTCCGGGAAGGTACCCACCACTTTTACGCCTTTGCTGGCAACGGCGTCAGAGCCGTAGACAATCCCCAGCGGGGCTTCGTTGCGTTCAACCAGCGCCAGCGCGCCGCGAACGTCCTCCGCGGGAGCCAGTTTCGGAGACAACGTCTCCCACGCGCCCAGCTTTTGCAGCGCTTCTTTAGCGTAGATGCCTGCCGGAACGTGTTCAGGATCGCCCACCGCCAGACGGCCGCCGTTTAACAGGCTGGTCCAGTTTGTCTGTTTGCTAATGGTGATATCGCCCTGCGCACTGGCTTTCGGCGCAACCACCACCAGGCTATTTCCCAGCAGCGTTTCGCGGGTTGCCGTCTCAATCGACTTCTTCTCAACCGCATAATCCATCCATTTCTGGTCTGCAGAAATGAACAGATCGGCTGGTGCACCCGCTTCTATCTGGCGTGCCAGCGTTGATGAGGACGCGAAAGAGGAGACCACATCCACGTTCTTCTCTTTTTTATAGACAGCCGCGATATCCTGCATCGCATTGGTCAGCGATGCCGCTGCAAAGACCGTGACTTTGCCTTCATCAGCCATCGCGTGTCCGGCCAGCGTCAGCGCCAGCGTTGCCCCTGCGAAAAGGCGTAAACCTGTACGTGCCATTTGTTGCTCCTGTGAGTATCGTTATATACATATAAATATAACGATATCTCAGGGGAGATCCCAGCGCTAAATTGTACCGATTAGTGAGTAAATCAAACTGATGCCAGGAATAATATCGGCGAGAAAGGGATAAACTTGAGAGCAAAACGCCCGGGCTAGCCGGGCGTTTTGTAGGGAATCATTGCTGCTTTTTAGGCTGGTCTCTGTGACCGATGTTCGAAAAGACGTTGAACACTTCACCCAGGCCGTAGATGGCGCCGAGGATGATAGCCATCACTACTGGTACCATGATTACCGCGAATACCAGACTTTTCAACAACTCTAACATGGTTTTCTCCAGTTATTGTGAACGGCTTATTCTACCCTGAAAAGTAAGAAAAACATCCCCTTTTGTGCGGTGCACTTTGCGCTCTGCGCCATTTGGGTCACAATACGCCTTTTGCCAGGACAGTGATATGCAGGCCGAAATTCTCCTCACCTTACGACTTCAGCAGAAGCTGTTCGCCGACCCACGACGTATCGCTCTGCTTAAACAAATAGAACAAACGGGCTCGATTAGCCAGGGCGCCAAAAACGCGGGCATCAGCTATAAAAGCGCCTGGGATGCGATCAACGACATGAACACCCTGAGCGAGCAAGCGCTGGTCGACCGCGCCACGGGCGGTAAAGGAGGCGGCGGCGCGGTAGTGACCCGTTACGGACTGCGCCTCATTCAGCTTTACGATTTGCTGGCGACAATCCAGCAAAAAGCTTTCGACGTGCTGAGCGATGACGACGACGTCCCGCTGGACAGCCTGCTGGCCGCCATTTCCCGCTTCTCCCTGCAGACCAGCGCCCGTAACCAGTGGTTTGGTACCGTGACGGCGCGCGATAATTCTCAGGTGCAGCAGCATATTGAGATCCTGCTTGCCGACGGCACGACCCGACTCAAAGCCGCGATTACGGCACAAAGCGGAGAGCGCCTCGGGCTGGACGAAGGCAAAGAGGTGCTGGTGCTGCTGAAAGCCCCCTGGGTCCGTATCACCCGCCATCCCGAGCAGGCTAACGCAGCGGATAACCAGCTGCACGGCGCCATCAGCCACATTGAACGCGGCGAAGAGCAGTGCGAAGTGCTCATGACGCTGCCGGACGGGCAAATTCTCTGCGCGACGGTTCCGGTAAACGAGGCGACCGATTTAGAAGAAGGTGCTGTGGTAACCGCATATTTCAACGCCGACAGGGTGATTATCGCCACATTGTGCTGAGTGCATTGACAATCGTGCCGCCAGTGAGTATCCCTGACATCCATTGCTGCAAAAAATGGGATAAATCATGTCATCATTGCATATTTCGCAAGGCACGTTTCGTCTTAGCGATACCCGAACGCTGACGCTTCCTGATTTAACACTGCATGCTGGCGAAAGCTGGGCGTTTGTCGGCACAAACGGTAGCGGAAAATCGGCGCTGGCCCGCGCGCTGGCCGGAGAGTTAACTCAGATTAAAGGCGAACGCCGGAACACCTTCACCCGCCTCACCCGCCTCTCGTTTGAACAGCTGCAAAAGCTGGTGAGCGACGAATGGCAGCGTAACAACACCGATTTGCTCAGCCCTGGCGAAAACGATACCGGCCGCACGACGGCAGACATTATCCAGGATGAGATAAAAGACCCGGCCCGCTGCCAGCAGCTGGCAGAGCAGTTTGGCATCACCGCCCTGCTGAACCGACGCTTTAAATACCTTTCAACCGGCGAGACGCGAAAAACCCTGCTGTGCCAGGCGCTCATGAGCCAGCCGGAACTCCTGATTCTGGACGAGCCTTTTGACGGGCTGGACGTGAACTCCCGCGCTCAGCTGGCAGCCCTGCTAGCCTCGCTCAATCAGGAAGGCTATACCCTCGTGCTGGTGCTCAATCGCTTCGATGAAATTCCGGCGTTTGTGCAGAACGCGGGCGTGCTCGCAGACTGCAGCCTGACCGAAACCGGTGAGAAATCCGCGCTGCTTAAACAGGCGCTTATCGCCCAGCTGGCCCACAGTGAAAAACTGGACGGTATTTCGCTGCCGGAACCCGATACCCTTGCGGCGAGCCACGCTTTAGATCCCCACCAGCCGCGCATTGTGCTGCGAGACGGTGTCGTGTCGTATGACGATCGCCCAATTCTCAATCACCTCAGCTGGACGGTGAACCCCGGCGAGCACTGGCAGATTGTCGGGCCTAACGGGGCGGGAAAATCCACGCTGTTAAGCCTGGTAACCGGCGATCACCCGCAGGGCTACAGCAACGATCTGACGCTGTTCGGCCGCCGTCGCGGCAGCGGCGAAACCATCTGGGATATCAAAAAGCATATCGGCTACGTCAGCAGCAGCCTGCATCTTGACTATCGCGTCAGCACCACGGTGCGCAACGTGATCCTCTCCGGATATTTTGACTCCATCGGCATTTATCAGGCGGTATCGGACAAGCAGCACAAGCTGGCCCAGCAGTGGCTGGATATTCTGGGTATGGATAGCCGGGTTGCCGACGCGCCGTTTCACAGTTTGTCCTGGGGGCAGCAGCGCCTGGCACTGATCGTCCGCGCGCTGGTCAAACACCCTACGCTGCTGATTCTGGACGAACCGTTGCAAGGGTTGGATCCGCTTAACCGCCAGCTCATCCGCCGCTTCGTGGACGTGCTGATTGGCGAAGGTGAAACCCAGCTGCTGTTTGTGTCACACCATGCGGAAGACGCCCCTTCCTGCATCACCCATCGGCTTGAATTTGTGGCGGACGGCGATAGCTATCGCTACCTTCTGAGTAAAATTGACTGACCCTGGAGGGCGCTGCCCTCCTCTTTTCAGATAACCTGCAGCATTACATTCCTATCTTGTTGATTTAGAATGGCGCATAGCCTGTGAAAAAGGCGTGTGAAAATCAGTGTAAACGATTCCACTATTTTATCCCGTGTCACACTTTTCGCGTCTCTGTTATGCTATGGTTAATTCATACCATAAGCCTAATGGAGCGAAAAATGCGAGTTCTGGTAACAGGTGGTAGCGGTTACATCGGTAGTCATACCTGCGTGCAGCTACTGCAAAACGGCCATGATGTCATCATCCTCGACAACCTGTGCAACAGTAAGCGCAGCGTGCTGCCTGTGATTGAACGTCTCGGTGGTAAACAGCCGACTTTCGTGGAAGGCGACATCCGCAATGAAGCGCTGATGACCGAGATCCTGCACGACCATGCCATCGACACCGTGATCCACTTCGCGGGCCTGAAGGCGGTCGGCGAGTCGGTGGCAAAACCGCTTGAGTATTACGATAACAACGTCAACGGTACCCTGCGCCTGATCTCCGCCATGCGTGCCGCTAACGTGAAAAACTTTATCTTCAGCTCCTCCGCCACCGTCTACGGTGACCAGCCAAAAATCCCTTACGTTGAAAGCTTCCCGACCGGTACACCGCAAAGCCCGTACGGCAAAAGTAAGCTGATGGTGGAACAGATCCTGACCGATCTGCAAAAAGCGCAGCCAGAGTGGAGCATCGCGCTGCTGCGCTACTTCAACCCGGTTGGCGCGCATCCGTCAGGCGATATGGGCGAAGATCCGCAGGGTATTCCAAACAACCTGATGCCCTACATCGCGCAGGTTGCCGTTGGCCGCCGCGACTCGCTGGCCATTTTTGGCAATGACTACCCAACCGAAGACGGCACCGGCGTCCGTGACTACATCCACGTCATGGACCTGGCTGACGGTCACGTTGCGGCCATGCAGCAGCTGGCTGACAAGCCGGGCGTGCATATTTATAACCTCGGCGCCGGGGTTGGCAGCAGCGTGCTGGACGTGGTCAACGCCTTCAGCAAAGCCTGCGGTAAGCCGGTGAGTTACCACTTCGCACCGCGTCGTGATGGCGACCTGCCGGCCTACTGGGCTGATGCAACCAAAGCCGATAAAGAGCTTAACTGGCGTGTAACGCGCACGCTTGATGAAATGGCACAGGATACCTGGCACTGGCAGTCACGCCATCCGCAAGGTTATCCGGACTAAGGATCCGTCATGACGCAATTCAATCCCGTCGATCATCCGCATCGTCGTTTTAACCCGCTAAGCGGGCAGTGGATTCTGGTCTCTCCGCATCGCGCCAAGCGCCCCTGGCAGGGGGCACAAGAGACGCCTGCGAAGCAGACGCTGCCACAGCACGACCCGGACTGCTTCCTCTGCCCGGGCAACACCCGCGTGACCGGCGATACGAACCCTGACTACAAAGGCACCTTCGTATTCACTAACGATTTTGCCGCCCTGATGACCGACACGCCGGACGCGCCGGAAAGCCAGGATCCGCTGATGCGCTGTGAAAGCGCGCGCGGCACCAGCCGGGTTATCTGCTTCTCTCCCGATCACAGCAAAACGCTGCCGGAGCTGAGCGTCGAAGCGCTGAAAGAGGTGGTCACTACCTGGCAAACGCAAACGGCGGAGCTGGGCCAGACCTACCCGTGGGTGCAGGTATTCGAAAATAAAGGCGCGGCGATGGGCTGCTCTAACCCACATCCGCACGGCCAGATTTGGGCAAACAGCTTCCTGCCGAACGAAGCCGAACGGGAAGACCGCCTGCAAAAAGAGTATTTCGCCCAAAACGGTTCACCGATGCTGGTGGACTACACGCAGCGCGAGCTGGCCGACGGCAGCCGTACCGTTGTTGAAACCGAGCACTGGCTGGCCGTGGTGCCTTACTGGGCGGCCTGGCCGTTTGAAACGCTGCTGCTGCCGAAAGCGCACGTTCAGCGCATTACCGACCTCAATGACGCGCAGCGCGACGACCTTGCGCTGGCGCTGAAAAAGCTGACCAGCCGCTACGATAACCTCTTCCAGTGCTCCTTCCCGTACTCGATGGGCTGGCACGGCGCGCCGTTCAACGGTGAAGAGAATCAGCACTGGCAGCTGCACGCCCATTTCTATCCGCCGCTGCTGCGTTCTGCAACGGTGCGTAAATTTATGGTGGGCTATGAAATGCTGGCAGAAACCCAGCGTGACCTGACGGCGGAACAGGCGGCAGAACGTCTGCGTGCCGTTAGCGACGTCCATTATCGCGAATCAGGAGTTTAAAAAATGAGTCTGAAAGATAAAACACAATCCCTGTTTGCTGAAAAATTCGGCTACCCTGCCACCCACGTTATCCAGGCGCCTGGGCGCGTAAACCTGATCGGTGAACATACCGACTATAACGATGGTTTCGTACTGCCGTGCGCCATCGATTACCAGACGGTCATCAGCTGCGCGAAGCGTGATGACCGCACGGTGCGCGTTATTGCGGCAGATTACGACAGCCAAATCGACGAATTTTCCCTAGATGCCCCGATCGTGACGCACGACGACCAGCAGTGGTCCAACTACGTGCGCGGCGTGGTGAAGCACCTGCAGAAGCGTAACAAGAACTTTGGCGGTGCGGATTTGGTCATCAGCGGCAACGTTCCGCAGGGTGCGGGCTTAAGCTCCTCTGCGTCTCTGGAAGTGGCCGTGGGCACCGTGTTCCAGCAGATTTATCATCTGCCGCTGGACGGGGCGCAAATCGCCCTGAACGGTCAAGAAGCAGAAAACCAGTTCGTGGGCTGCAACTGCGGCATTATGGATCAGCTGATCTCCGCGCTGGGCAAAAAAGAACACGCTCTGCTGATAGATTGCCGTTCGCTCGGCACCAAAGCCGTACCGCTGCCAAAAGGCGCGGCGGTTGTGATTATCAACAGCAACTTCAAACGCACGCTGGTGGGCAGCGAGTACAACACCCGCCGCGAGCAGTGCGAAACCGGCGCGCGCTTCTTCCAGCAGCCGGCGCTGCGCGACGTGTCTCTGAATGAATTTAACAAGGTGGCGCACGAGCTGGATCCGGTCGTGGCGAAACGCGTTCGTCACGTATTAACCGAGAACGCCCGTACCGTTGAAGCAGCTTCCGCCCTGGCAAAAGGCGATCTGAAACGCATGGGCGAGCTGATGGCTGAATCTCACGCCTCCATGCGAGATGATTTCGAAATCACCGTTCCGCAGATCGACACGCTGGTGGAGATCGTTAAAGCGACCATCGGCGATAAAGGCGGCGTGCGTATGACCGGCGGCGGCTTTGGGGGTTGTGTCGTGGCATTGGTTCCGGAAGAACTGGTCCCTGCGGTACAGGACGCGGTAGCGAAACAGTACGAAGCCAAAACCGGCATCAAAGAAACGTTCTATGTCTGCAAAGCAACACAAGGAGCCGGACAGTGCTAAACGAAACGCCAACCCTCGCACCGGATGGTCTGCCGTATCGCCTGCTCACCCTGCGCAACGGCGCAGGGATGGTGGTTACGCTGATGGACTGGGGTGCAACCCTGCTTTCTGCCCGCGTTCCTCTGCCAGATGGCAGCGTGCGCGAAACGCTGCTCGGCTGCGCATCGCCGGAACAGTACGTCAGCCAGGCCGCTTATCTTGGCGCGTCCGTAGGACGCTATGCCAACCGCATCGCTAAAAGCCGTTTTGAACTCGACGGCGTGGATTATCCCCTGCTGCCAAGCCAGGGTGAAAACCAGCTACACGGCGGCCCAGAGGGGTTTGATAAACGCCGCTGGAAGATTGTTCAGCAAAACGACGGTGAAGTGCTGTTTTCACTCGATTCCCCTGATGGCGATCAGGGTTTTCCGGGTAACCTGACCGCCACGGCCCGCTTCACCTTGACCGACGATAACCGTCTCGTCATTGAATACCGCGCGACGGTTGATAAGCCGTGTCCGGTCAACTTGACCAACCACGCGTACTTCAACCTGGACGGTAACCTCTGCGACGTACGCAACCACAAGCTCCAGATACTGGCGGACGCGTACCTGCCGGTGGATGAAATGGGTATCCCACCTCAGGGGCTCAAAGACGTGAGCGGCACCAGTTTTGATTTCCGCAGCGCAAAAGCCATCGGGCAGGATTTCCTGAGCGATGACGATCAGCGTCAGGTAAAAGGTTACGATCACGCTTTCCTGCTGCAGGCCAAAGGCGACCTTCACCAGCCTGCCGCTCAGGTCTGGTCAGCGGATGAGAAACTCCAGATGACGGTCTACACCACCGCCCCTGCCCTGCAGTTCTATTCGGGCAACTACCTCGGCGGTACGCCTGCGCGCGAGCATGACGAGTACAGCGACTGGCAGGGTATTGCGCTGGAGAGCGAGTTCCTGCCGGACAGCCCGAACCACGCCGAATGGCCGCAGCCGGACTGCGTGCTGCGCCCCGGCGAAGAGTACGTGAGCGTCACGGAGTATCATTTCATTCCGCGCGCTTAATGCCCGGCGGCGCTACGCTTGCACGGGCCTACCCGTAGGCCGGATAAGCGAAGTGCCATCCGGTAATAGACGCCAGCCCTCAGAACGAGGGCTTTTTTCTGCTCGTCTTGCTGAAAATAGCGCCGATCGAAGACAAAATCATAACCCTGAATTCACAAGCATCTTACACTCCGCAACTATTTTCGCTATGGTTAGGGTTAAGCGTTGCTGCTGGCACAGTCAGAGCAATATAATGAGAATTGTTATCATTCAAAATGCTTGAGGAGTAAGAAATGGCTATTACTAAGCTGGTTCTGGTGCGCCACGGCGAAAGCCAGTGGAATAACGAAAACCGCTTTACCGGTTGGTACGACGTTGATCTGTCCGAGAAAGGCGTAAGCGAAGCAAAAGCGGCAGGTAAACTGCTGAAGGAAGAAGGCTTCAGCTTTGATTTTGCTTACACCTCTGTGCTGAAACGTGCCATCCACACGCTGTGGAACGTTCTGGACGAACTGGATCAGGCATGGCTGCCGGTTGAGAAATCCTGGAAACTGAACGAGCGTCACTACGGTGCGCTGCAGGGTCTGAACAAAGCGGAAACCGCTGAAAAATACGGTGACGAGCAGGTTAAGCAGTGGCGTCGTGGTTTTGCTGTGACCCCACCAGAGCTGACCAAAGATGACGAGCGCTACCCGGGCCACGATCCGCGTTATGCAAAACTGACCGATGCTGAACTGCCTCAGACTGAAAGCCTGGCGCTGACCATCGACCGCGTTGTGCCATACTGGAACGAAACCATTCTGCCACGTCTGAAAAGCGGCGAGCGCGTCATCGTGGCTGCACACGGTAACTCCCTGCGTGCGCTGGTGAAGTACCTGGACAACATGGGCGAAGACGAGATCCTCGAACTGAACATCCCAACTGGCGTACCGCTGGTGTATGAGTTCGATGAAAACTTCAAACCAATCAAACACTACTACCTCGGTAACGCTGACGAAATCGCTGCTAAAGCGGCGGCAGTAGCGAACCAGGGTAAAGCGAAATAAGTTTTCGCGAGTAATAAAAAAAGCGCGGAGCATTCCGCGCTTTTTTATTTGTGCTTCAGAACTCAGCCGCGGCGCGCTTTTACCGCATTCGCCAGCTGGCGCAGCAGCGTGTCGGTATCGTCCCAGCCGATGCAGGCATCGGTCACGCTCTTACCGTAAACCAGCGGTTCGCTGCCTTCCAGATTCTGATTGCCTTCAACCAGGTGGCTTTCAATCATCACCCCAATCACCGCCTGCTCACCCCCTGCGATTTGCTGGCAAACATCGGTGCCGACTTCCATCTGCTTTTTGAATTGCTTGCTGGAGTTAGCATGGCTGAAATCGATCATGACCTGTGGCTGCAGGCCGGCTTTCTCAAGACCCGTCTTCACTTCCGCAACGTGTTTAGCGCTGTAGTTTGGCTCTTTCCCGCCGCGCAGAATGATATGGCAATCACCGTTACCGCTGGTGTTAACAATCGCCGAGTGGCCCCACTTGGTCACAGAAAGGAAGCAGTGCGGCGCGCCTGCGGCGTTGATCGCGTCAATAGCGACTTTAATGGTGCCGTCCGTACCGTTTTTAAAGCCAACCGGACAGGAGAGGCCAGAAGCCAGCTCACGGTGAACCTGAGATTCCGTGGTACGCGCGCCGATTGCCCCCCAGCTCATCAGGTCAGCCAGGTACTGTGGCGTAATCATATCGAGGAATTCACCGGCAGCGGGCAGGCCGCTGTCGTTAATTTCCAGCAGCAGCTTACGCGCAATGCGCAGGCCGTCGTTGATCTGGAAGCTGTTATCCATGTGTGGATCGTTGATTAGCCCTTTCCAGCCCACGGTGGTACGCGGCTTTTCGAAATAAACGCGCATGACGATTTCCAGCTCGCCCTTCAGCTCTTCGCGCAGCGTAAGCAGACGGGCAGCGTACTCTTTGGCTGCAGCAGGATCGTGGATGGAGCAAGGCCCAATCACCACCAGAAGACGATCGTCATTGCCTTTGAGGATCTTGTGGATCGCTTTGCGGGCATGAGACACCGTATTTGCAGCATTTTCAGTGGCGGGGAATTTCTCAAGGAGTGCTACTGGGGGTAATAACTCATTGATCTCTTTAATGCGTAAATCGTCATTCTGATAATTCATCTTCTTTCCAGCTCTGCCATATCTTTAGTAATGAAAGCAATCCTTTCAATCTAACTTGTCGGCTCAAAAGTGTAAACACGGTTTTACACTTCGCGCAGATAATTCCTGGAATTCAGCTAAAAAACGCCACAAAATAGCGAAAAATGAGATCTGCTCTAAGCTTTTTAAGTGTAACAACCAACTTTCATTGCTTAAACGCGATTCCATACTGACATAAGTCTGAATGGTGGAATCTTTCGCCACTGCACGAGATGCACTGTTGGAAAATGTTATCCAGCATAACGACCAGAACAGGAGCACCATGATGAAAATGACGAAACTGGCAACTCTCTTCCTGACAGCAACCCTTACCCTGGCGAGCGGTAGCGCTCTTGCGGCCGACGCAAACTCTTCCGGCAGCAACGGCGATGCCAATGCCGCTGCTGAAGCAGGCCAGGTGGCCCCGGATGCAAAACAGAATATTGCCCCGAATAACGTTGATAACAGCAAGATCAACACGGGTAATACCAATACCGGCGGCTCGATGCTGCACCCGGACGGGACCGATTCAGGCACCCTGAATCATGACGGCATGACCACCGATGAAGTGCACAAAAACTCGGTGTGTAAAGACGGTAAATGCCCGAACCCAAATGACAAAGTGGGTAACGATGCCGATACCAAAACGGACGGCACTACGCAGTAACGCACTGGTGCTGTGAATAAAGGAGAGCCTGTGCTCTCCTTTTTTATTTAAGCCATTAAAAACGCTACACTCAGGATATTAACCAATCAGGGAATCAGATATGGCGCACACCCATTCACACGCGGACACACCCGGCGATGACAACGCAAAACGGCTGATGCTGGCATTTGGCGTCACCGCAGTCTTTATGGTCGTTGAGGTTATCGGTGGTTTACTCTCCGGCTCTCTGGCCCTGCTGGCCGATGCCGGGCATATGCTTACCGACGCGGCCGCGCTGCTCTTCGCACTGTTAGCGGTTCAGTTTGCCCGCCGTCCCCCTAATGCTCGCCACACGTTTGGCTGGCTCAGGCTCACGACCCTTGCCGCCTTCGTTAACGCCATCGCCCTGGTGTTGATCACCATTCTCATCGTCTGGGAGGCCGTCCAGCGCTTCAGGCACCCGCAGCCCATTGCCGGGTGGACAATGATGGCCATCGCCATTGCCGGCCTGCTGGCCAATATTTTGTCGTTCTGGATTTTGCATCGTGGAAGCAGCGAGAAGAACCTGAACGTGCGCGCGGCAGCACTGCATGTGTTGGGCGATCTCCTCGGCTCCGTGGGCGCCATTGTGGCAGCCCTGGTTATCCTGGGCACCGGCTGGACGCCAATCGACCCCATTTTGTCAGTGCTGGTTTCCTGTCTTGTATTGCGAAGTGCCTGGCAGCTGCTGAAGGAGAGCGTCAACGAGCTCCTCGAGGGCGCGCCCGCTGCGTTGGATATCGGTGAGCTGAAACGTAATCTGTGCCGCTCAATCCCGGAGGTGCGTAACGTTCATCACGTTCACGTCTGGCTGGTGGGCGAAAGACCGATCATGACGCTGCATGTGCAGGTGATCCCGCCCCATGACCACGATGCGCTTCTTGAGCGCATTCAGCACTTTCTTGAACACCACTATGACATTGCGCACTCGACCATACAGATGGAGTATCAGTCCTGTCACGGGCCAGACTGCTACCTGAACGAGGCGCAGTCTGGCCATTCACATCACCACCATCACTAGCGGGACAGCGCGCGAGAGCCCCGCTCACGCGCGCTGTTAATCCACATGCGGCTACCGTTCAGGGCAATGAAGGTCAGCAGCAGATACTCGAGCGACATCGCATAGACCCCCTGCAGCGCGAAAATCACCACGCTAATAACGTTAATGACGACCCACAGCAGCCAGTTTTCAACGTATTTACGGGTCATCAGGATCATCGCTGCAATCGACAGCACCATCATGCAGGAATCCCAGAACGGGAAGGCGTCAGGCTGGAGTTCAGGCATTGTCACGTTCAAACCGACCGCTGACATAACCCACACGGCAATGCGGGTCAGGAAAGCAAAGACCGGATTGATAAAGACGGTCATGAATCCGATCGCAACCACGCAGGCAGTTAGCCAGGCGATGGCTTTCGGCAGCGGCAGCCAGCGGATCTGCAGTTCCGCCTCCTGCTGACCGTTCTGTCTGGACCAGGCGTACCAGCCGTATATATTCGCAACAAAGAAGAACAGCTGCAAAAGCAGGCTGGCATAAAGCTGTATCTGGAAGAAGATAATCGCAAACAGCGTGACGTTAATCAGCCCGAACGCGTAATTACCGATCTTCTCAAGGCTCGCCAGCCAGATGCAGAGTAACCCCGCCAGCGTGCCTATCGCTTCAATCCATGACAGATCATATCCACCCGCGCCAATAGGTATATGAACAAGGATGTTCTGTGTGCTAAAAAAATCCATCTTTTCCCCAGACGTATCGAATTAAGTACGTAGTGTAGCCGCAAAATCCAGCATGCGGTTAAGCGGAATTAACGCGCCTTCACGCAGGGCAGCATCCACATGGATTTCATGCGCCATACCACCGGTTTCCAACCCCTCTGCAATCGCTTTCAGGCCGTTCATGGCCATCCAGGGACAGTGGGCGCAGCTGCGGCACGTTGCCCCCTCACCTGCAGTAGGTGCTTCGAGAAGCTCTTTTTCCGGCACGGCCTGCTGCATCTTGTAGAAGATCCCGCGGTCGGTGGCCACGATGAGCTGCCTGTGCGGCAGCGTTTTCGCGGCAGTGATAAGCTGGCTGGTTGACCCTACGGCATCAGCCATATCAACAATCGACTGGGGGGATTCCGGATGCACGAGAATAGCGGCCTCAGGGTAGAGCCCTTTCATGCGGGTCAATGCCTGAGTCTTGAACTCATCGTGAACGATACAGGCGCCCTGCCAGCACAGCACATCCGCACCGGTCTGCTTTTGCACGTAATTTCCCAGGTGGCGATCCGGCGCCCAGATGATTTTTTCCCCCAGGCTGTCCAGGTGTTCGATCAGCTCAACGGCGATGCTGGAGGTCACCACCCAGTCCGCACGCGCTTTTACCGCGGCAGAGGTATTGGCATAGACCACCACGGTGCGGTCAGGATGGGCATCGCAAAATGCGGTGAACTCATCAATGGGGCAGCCGAGGTCGAGGGAACATTCCGCGTTGAGCGTCGGCATCAGAATGGTTTTTTCAGGGCTGAGAATTTTTGCCGTTTCGCCCATAAAACGCACGCCAGCAACCAGCAGCGTCGACGCGGGATGCTTCGCACCGAAGCGCGCCATTTCCAGAGAGTCAGAAATACAGCCACCGGTCTCTTCAGCAAGCTGCTGGATTTCCGGGTCGGTGTAGTAATGCGCCACCATTACGGCGTCGCGCTCTTTAAGAAGGCGCTTAATTTTCTCACGGTAGAACTGTTTTTCGTCCTGGCTTAGCGGGACGGGTTTTGGCGGGAAAGGATAAATCGCGGCTTCAGTATCGAACATCACACTCATCATGGCATCTCGTTTTACTGGCTTAACATTATTGCCTTTATTTTGCGCAACAAAGCAAAACGGACGGCAATTGTGTTTTGTATACTAAACAAGATAGCGAATATCAGTGGAAATGTCACCGGAAATAGGTGCGGTTAGCATTTGTCGGGTGGCGGCTTCGCCTTACCCGACCTACAGGAGAGGTTTCTGAAACTTCAGATAGCAAAAAAGCGCCTTTAGGGCGCTTTTTTACATTGGTGGGTCGTGCAGGATTCGAACCTGCGACCAATTGATTAAAAGTCAACTGCTCTACCAACTGAGCTAACGACCCCTTGCGGGATTTTTTTCTTCGAAGTGGTGGGTCGTGCAGGATTCGAACCTGCGACCAATTGATTAAAAGTCAACTGCTCTACCAACTGAGCTAACGACCCATTCGGGTGCTGACTTCGAAGATTTTTACTCGGTTCCACTTTAAAAGTGGTGGGTCGTGCAGGATGACTCGGCTTTGCCTCGCCCTTCGGGCCGTTGCTAAAGCAACGTTATCCTTCACGTTTAATATCTGAGTAAGACATTAAAATTGGTGGGTCGTGCAGGATTCGAACCTGCGACCAATTGATTAAAAGTCAACTGCTCTACCAACTGAGCTAACGACCCGAGTGGTGGGTGATGACGGGCTCGAACCGCCGACCCCCTCCGTGTAAAGGAGATGCTCTACCAACTGAGCTAATCACCCACTCTGTACTACCGGTTTTGCGTTAAGTGGTGGGTCGTGCAGGATTCGAACCTGCGACCAATTGATTAAAAGTCAACTGCTCTACCAACTGAGCTAACGACCCACTTTTACGCTGTTTTCACGTTGTTTGATATCCCGTGGCAACGGCGGCATATATTACTGATTTAAGAATTCTACGCAACAAAAATTTCGAGGAAGATCACTTAACTGCTTAGTAATCATGCTGCACGACCAGAAATAACACGATTTCTGGTCATGCGGTAATCATCCCATCGAACTCAGACGTTTTTGCGCCTGTTTGGCACCTTCGGTACCCGGGAATTTTGTGACGACCTGCTGGTAAACCGCTTTGGCTTTCGCAGTGTCACCTTTGTCCTGCATGATCACGCCGACTTTGAACATCGCGTCAGGCGCCTTTGGCGATTTCGGGAAATTTTTCACCACGGAGGCAAAATAAAACGCCGCATCGTCCTTTTTACCCTTGTTGTAATTCAGCTGACCGAGCCAATAATTTGCATTTGGCTGGTAAGTAGAATCAGGGTACTTCTTCACGAAGTTCTGGAACGCAGTGATAGCATCGTCCTGACGCGATTTGTCCTGCACCAGGGCAATGGCCGCGTTGTAGTCCGTATTCGCGTCACCGCTCTGTACAGGCGCTCCTGTCGAGGCAGAAGCATCCCCTGCTGGAGCAGGCGTAGCTGTCGCTGCACCGCTTTGGTCGCCTGCTGCAGGCTGTGCTGCTGCACCACCGCTGTTCAGGCTATCCATCTGCAGCAAAATTTGCTTCTGACGCTCCACAACCTGGTTTAACTGATACTGACTTTCCTGAATCTGACCGCGGAGAGAATCAATATCGTTCTGGTTATCGGAAAGTTGTTGCTGGAGTTGGGTTAAAAGCTGACTGTGAGCGTTAGAAATACGCTCGAGTTGAGTGACCCGGTCTTCTACCGAGCCTGAGCCGACACTACTGATTGGTGCCTGAGCAAAAGCGGCCCAGGGGGCCGCTATTCCAACCAGTAACGACAGACTCATCAGATGATGTCTGAAGTTACTGCTCATGCAATTCTCTTAGTAAACCAGTACGGCACGACGGTTTTTGGAGTAAGCCGCTTCGTCGTGACCCAGTACTGCAGGTTTTTCTTTACCGTAAGAAACGATGGAGATCTGGTCAGCAGAAACGCCTTTACCCTGCAGGTACATTTTAACAGCGTTAGCACGACGTTCACCCAGGGAGATGTTGTACTCTGGAGTACCACGTTCGTCCGCGTGACCTTCTACGGTGACTTTGTAAGACGGGTTGCTACGCAGGAAGTTAGCGTGAGCATCCAGCATTGCAGCGAAGTCAGAACGGATGTCGTATTTATCCAGATCGAAGTAAACGATGTTGTTCTGCTGCAGCTGCTGCATCTGAAGACGCGCCTGCTCTTCAGATGACATGTTGCCATTGCCGTTAGCGTCCATACCGGTGCCGGCACCCATCATGCCTTCGCCGCTCTGGTCATTGCTTGCGTTCTTGTTAGAAGAACACGCTGCGATTGCCATTACAGGCAGAGCGATCATCAGCCCCTTCAGCACTTTGTTCAGTTGCATTTCTATGATTCCTTTAGTAATCAATTAATTATTATTTACAGATACGGCGACCAGGCAGGTGATTTTACCTGTCCATCAGTTGCCGGAATACGCGCTTTGAAACGCCCATCTGTAGAAACCAGATTCAGCACAGATCCCATCCCCTGAGAAGAGCTGTAGATTACCATAGTGCCGTTAGGTGCCAGACTTGGCGTTTCATCCAGGAACGTTGACGAGAGAACTTGCACGCCACCCGTTACCAGATCTTGTTTGGCAATGTGCTGCTGACCACCCGCAGAACTGACCATTACCATCGTTTTACCATCGGCACTCACGTCAGCATCCTGGTTCTGAGAACCTTCCCAGGTAATACGCTGCGGCGCTCCGCCGTTGACATTCACTTTATAAACTTGTGGACGGCCGGCCTGGTCGGACGTAAAGGCCAGGTTCTGGCTGTCCGGGAACCAGGTTGGTTCGGTGTTGTTGCTGCGACCATCCGTGACCTGACGAATCTGACCAGAACCGATGTCCATTACGTACAGGTTCAGGCTACCGGTTTTAGACAGCGCAAAGGCCAGTTTAGATCCATCCGGCGAGAACGCAGGCGCACCGTTGTGACGTGGGAACGACGCAACCTGACGCACGGCACCGTTAGACAGCGTCTGGATAACCAGCGCAGAGCGGCCGCTTTCGAAGGTGACGTAGGCCAGTTTAGAACCGTCAGGAGACCACGCCGGAGACATCAGCGGCTGCGGTGAACGATGAACGGTGAACTGGTTGTAACCATCGTAATCCGATACGCGCAGCTCATACGGGAACTGGCCGCCGTTGGTCTGCACAACGTAAGCGATACGGGTACGGAACGCGCCTTTAATACCGGTCAGCTTCTCAAACACTTCGTCACTTGCCGTGTGGCCAGCATAACGCAGCCACTGCTTGTTCACTTTATAGGTGTTCTGAGCCAGAACGGTACCTGGCGCACCGCCGGTATCCACCAGCTGGTAAGCCACGTTGTAGCCACCGTCTGGTGCAGGGGTAACCTGACCGACAACGACGGCATCAATGCCCAGCGCAGACCACGCAGCAGGCTGTACTTCCTGCGCGGTGCCCGGCTGCTGTGGCAGACGAGAGCGATCTAATGGGTTAAATTTGCCGCTGTTACGCAGGTCAGCCGCAACGATGCCGCCGATATCTTCAGGCGCCGCACCCGGGCCAGCCCACTGGAACGGAACAACACCGATTGGACGCGCCGAGTCGTTCCAGTCGGTAATGTCGATGCTTACTGTTGCATGCACTGTTGCAGTCAACAGGACTAAAAAGCCAAATGCTAATCGTAATGCCTGCTTCATCATATCTCCCTTATCCGAACAATCAGCCCTGGATAATTTAGCAGAAGGTTAACAAACTCAAATACACAACACTATCAGAACCCGGTAACGGTTATCGTTACCGTTCTGCTTACGGCTTAAAGTTCAGCGAGGCGTCTTTAAATACCTCATAAACGGCCTGAGTTGGTGGCTTCGGCAGCTTCGCCTGATTCACCGCCACAAGCGCAGCCTGGCATAACGCGTCATCGCCCCCTTCTGACTCAACGCTCAGCACGGTACCATCAGTATGCAGTTTAATATGCAGTCTGCATGTTTTCCCTGTATACAATGATTTATCGTTAAGTCTGCTGGATATCGCCGCAGCAATCTGGTTCTTGTAGTCGTTGATCTCAGCGCCAGAGGCACCATTGTTCTTAGTGTTACCACTTCCAGCCGGGGCTGCATTACTCCCTTTCGCTCCACCGCCCGTTTTCGGTGCATTCTTACCCGAGCTCAGGTCGCCCAGCAGGTCGTCAACGCCTGCGGCAGCAGCGGCTTTCTCAGCGGCAGCAGCTTTTTTCGCTGCAGCTTTTTCAGCAGCCGCTTTCTTATCGGCAGCGGCTTTCTCAGCTGCAGCTTTTTTATCAGCTGCGGCTTTTTCCGCGGCGGCGGCTTTTTCTGCTGCGGCCTTCTCTGCAGCAGCCGCTTTCTTCGCAGCATCGGTAGCAGCTTTCTTCTCTGCTTCCTGAGCGGCTTTCTTCGCGGCTTCTGCTTCGGCTTTCTTCTGAGCATCAGCAGCAGCTTTCTTTGCAGCTTCTGCCTCAGCTTTCTTCTGTGCGTCAGCGGCTGCTTTCTTCACGGCTTCAGCCTCGGCAACTTTTTTGGCATCCGCAGCGGCTTTTTTCGCGGCGTCGGCCGCAACTTTCGCCTGGGCATCAGCCTGCGCTTTCGCGTCTGCCGCAGCTTTTGCTGCCGCCTCTTCCGCCTGCTTTTGCTGTTCCTGCGCTTTCTGAGCGGCAGCTTCAGCCTGCTTCTGCTGCTCAGCCTGCTCTTTTGCCGCTTCCTGCGACTGTAAACGTTCTTTCTCAAGCTGCTTCAGACGTTCCTGCTCTGCGGCCTGCTTTTCACGCAGCTCCTCCGCCTGCTGTTGCGCCTGTTTTTCACGCTGCTCTTCAGCGCGTTTTGAGCTCGCCTGCTGCTGTTGCTGACGATTATAGTTCTGCAATACTGCACCGGGATCCACCATGACGGCGTCGATGGAAGATCCCCCACCGCCGCCCGCAGATTCATCAATGTGCTCGTCGAACGAACTCCAGATCAGCGCTGCAAAAAGAATAACGTGCAGCACTGCGGAGACGATTATCGCTCGCTTAAGCTTGTCGTTCTGTTCGGTTGCCTTTGACACTATCGGTTCCCAAAAACTACGCAGATGATCAAATAGGCTGAGTCATTAAGCCAACCGACTTAACGCCCGCACTATGTAGCAAGTTCAGCGCTTTAATAATTTCATCGTACGGTACGTCTTTCGCACCCCCGATCAAGAAGACCGTTTTCGGATTTGACTCCAGGCGTCGTTGCGCTTCTGCAATAACCTGCTCAGGCGGCAGCTGATCCATACGATCTTTCTCTACCACTACGCTGTACTGCCCTACGCCGGAAACCTCAATGATGACCGGAGGATCGTCATTGCTGCTTACCGCCTGTGACTCTGTCGCATCCGGCAGATCCACTTCCACGCTCTGGGTAATGATGGGGGCTGTCGCCATAAAGATCAGCAGCAGTACCAACAGTACGTCCAGCAGCGGAACGATATTAATTTCGGACTTGAGCTCGCGACGACCTCGTCCACGCGATCTGGCCATGGTTTACCCCTTGTTGCTCTCGGTGCTGGTAAACGCCTGACGGTGCAGAATCGCTGTGAACTCTTCCATAAAGTTGTCGTAGTTCAGTTCCAGTTTGTTCACGCGCTGGTTCAGACGGTTATAGGCCATAACTGCCGGAATTGCTGCAAACAGACCGATAGCGGTTGCAATCAGTGCCTCTGCGATACCCGGTGCAACCATCTGCAACGTCGCCTGCTTCACCGCACCCAGTGCGATAAAGGCGTGCATGATCCCCCAGACCGTACCAAACAGGCCGATATACGGGCTGATGGAACCAACGGTACCCAGGAATGGGATATGCGTTTCAAGGGTTTCCAGCTCACGGTTCATGGAAATGCGCATCGCACGCGACGCACCTTCAACAACCGCTTCCGGCGCATGATTATTCGCACGATGCAAACGCGCGAACTCTTTGAAACCGCTGTAAAATATTTGTTCGGAGCCTGAAAGATTATCACGGCGCCCCTGGCTTTCCTGATACAGACGTGAAAGCTCAATACCCGACCAGAACTTATCTTCAAACGCTTCGGCTTCGCGGCCTGCTGCATTGAGGATACGCGTTCTCTGGATGATGATTGCCCAGGATGCGATTGAAAAACCAATCAAAATCAACATGATAAGTTTAACCAGAAGGCTTGCCTTCAGGAACAAATCAAGGATATTCATGTCAGTCACTGCTTAAACTCCGCGACAATAGACTTAGGAAGCGCACGAGGCTTCATTATGGTTGGATCAACACAGACAATCAGTACTTCAGCTGAGTTCAGTACGGTGTTCTCTGCATTGACTATCCGCTGCGTGAAAACCAGTGAGGTCCCGCGCATCGATGTAATTTCAGTTTGGACTTCGAGCATATCGTCGAGTCTGGCAGGCGCAAAATACTCAAGCGTCATCTTGCGTACCACAAAGGCAACTCGCTCAGCCAACAGCACCTGCTGGCTAAAGTGATGATGGCGCAGCATCTCTGTGCGTGCCCGTTCATAAAAAGCAACGTAGCTGGCGTGGTAGACCACACCACCGGCATCGGTATCTTCGTAGTAGACACGAACCGGCCATCGAAACAGCGTTGTATTCACTTTACATCCTGGTAATACAAGAAAAGTTGGAGCTTTCAAACTTCGCTACTATACGCGCGGGAATGATGGTTTGGAATGGGAGAAAGTAAACGGAGAGTAAATTTTTATGGGCTCGGGTAAGCCCATATCGTTATAGGACATTTCTTATTCAGGAGAAGAAGAAAATCAGGCCTGCGAGAAGTACGAGGTCGGCAATCAGCGGGCAAAAGATCCCCTGCCAGTGAAGCGCTTTCGGACGAAAGCCCACGCCGTGAATGACGCCTGCACAGACAGCCCACATAATGAGGAAGCCGTGCCAGATTTCCAGCTCGCTGGTCTTTGCCGCAAAGCGCGACGGGTCCCAGAAAATACAACCTGCCAGCAGTAATGCCATCACTAAAGAAAGCGCCCTTAACGGGCGCTTATCCATTACCGCATATAACGTTGCGATAATGTTCATTAGTGTTTTTCTTCACCCGTTTTAGTCGCTTCAACGTGCTCAAGCGCCAGGGCGGTGATGATGCCAAATGCACAGGCAAGAAGCGTCCCTAAAATCCATGCGAAATACCACATATTCAGCTCCTTACTTAGTACAGGGAATGAGTGTTGCTCTCGATATCTTCTTTAGTAATACGACCGAACATTTTCCAGTAACACCAGCTGGTGTAGAGCAGGATAATCGGTACGAATACACAAGCGACATACGTCATCAGGTTCAGCGTCAGCTGGCTGGATGTTGCATCCCACATGGTCAGGCTAGCATTCATCATGGTGCTGGACGGCATAACGAATGGGAACATCGCGATACCGGCAGTCAGGATGATGCACGCCAGGGTCAGTGAAGAGAACACAAACGCCATTGCGCCTTTTTCCAGACGAGACATCAGCATCGTCAGCAGCGGCAGCACTACGCCCAGCGCCGGGATAGCCCACAGAGCAGGTGTATTGTTGAAGTTCACCAGCCAGGCACCTGCCTGACGCGCAACTTCTTTGGTCAGCGGGTTAGACGGTGCAGCGTGGTTAATAGCAGACGTAATCACGTAGCCATCAATACCGTACACCACCCAGACGCCGGCCAGTGCGAAGCAGACCAGCGTCACCAGTGCAGCAACCTGCGCCGTTGCACGAGAACGCAGGTGCAGTTCGCCAACGGTACGCATCTGCAGATACGTCGCGCCCTGAGTAATGATCATTCCCACACTCACTACGCCCGCCAGCAGACCAAACGGGTTCAGCAGCTGGAAGAAGTTACCGGTGTAGTAAAGACGCATGTACTCGTCGATGTGGAACGGTACACCCTGCAGCAGGTTACCGAACGCCACGCCAATCACCAGCGGTGGGACGAAGCTACCGATAAAGATGCCCCAGTCCCACATGTTGCGCCAGCGGGTGTCTTCAATCTTGGAACGGTAGTCGAAGCCTACCGGACGGAAGAACAAAGAGGCCAGCACCAGAATCATCGCCACGTAGAAGCCGGAGAACGCAGCCGCGTAGACCATCGGCCAGGCCGCGAACAGCGCGCCGCCTGCGGTGATCAGCCACACCTGGTTACCGTCCCAGTGCGGGGCGATGGAGTTGATCATGATTCGACGCTCGGTGTCATTACGACCGAGGAAACGGGTGAGCATGCCCACGCCCATGTCGAAACCATCCGTGACCGCAAAACCGATCAGCAGAATACCGACCAGCAGCCACCATATAAAACGCAATACTTCATAATCGATCATTTGATGACTCCTGTCTTAGCGTGCCGGCTGAGTAGTCACGGTAGACTGCTCGTAGTGATAGCGACCGGTTTTCAGGCTGCTTGGGCCAAGGCGCGCGAACTTGAACATCAGGAACAGTTCAGCCACCAGGAACAGGGTGTACAGACCACAAATCAGCAGCATGGAGAAGATCAGATCGCCAGCGGTCAGGGAAGAGTTCGCTACCGCCGTTGGCAGCACCTCACCGATTGCCCATGGCTGACGTCCGTATTCCGCAACAAACCAACCGGATTCAATCGCAATCCATGGCAGTGGAATACCGTACAGCGCGGTGCGCAGCAGCCATTTCTTCTCACCGATACGGTTACGAATCACTGACCAGAAGGACGCCGCGATGATCAGAAGCATAATGATGCCGCAGCCCACCATGATACGGAACGCGAAGTACAGCGGCGCAACGCGTGGAATGGAGTCTTTGGTCGCCATCTGAATCTGTGCTTCCGTCGCGTCAGAGACGTTCGGGGTATAGCGTTTCAACAGCAGACCGTAGCCCAGGTCTTTCTTCACGTCGTTAAACTGGTCGCGAACGGCCTGGTCAGTTGAACCGGAGCGCAGCTGTTCCAGCAGCGAGTAAGCTTTCATCCCGTTACGGATACGCTCTTCATGCTGCACAAGCAGATCCTTCAGGCCCGTCACCTGCTTGTCGACGGAGCGCGTCGCGATGAGACCCAGCGCGTAAGGAATTTGAATCGCAAAGCGGTTTTCCTGCGCGTCCTGATCCGGCACACCGAACAGGGTAAAGGCAGCCGGAGCCGGTTGCGTTTCCCATTCAGCTTCAATGGCGGCCAGTTTGGTTTTCTGCACGTCGCCCATTTCGTAGCCGGATTCATCACCCAGAACAATAACGGACAGAATCGCGGCCATACCAAAGCTCGCGGCGATAGCAAAAGAACGCTTAGCAAACGCGAAGTCACGACCGCGCAGCATATAGTAGGCGCTGATGCCCAGCACGAACATCGCGCCGCACACATAGCCCGATGCTACGGTGTGAACGAATTTAACCTGTGCTACCGGGTTCAGGACCAGCTCGGCAAAGCTGACCATCTCCATACGCATGGTTTCAAAGTTGAAATCAGAGGCGATTGGGTTCTGCATCCAGCCGTTCGCCACCAGGATCCAGAGTGCGGACAGGTTCGAGCCTAATGCGACCAGCCAGGTGACCGCCATATGCTGGACTTTGCCCAGACGGTCCCAACCGAAGAAGAACAGACCTACAAAGGTGGATTCGAGGAAGAAGGCCATCAGACCTTCAATGGCCAGCGGCGCACCGAAGATATCCCCTACATAGTGGGAATAGTAAGACCAGTTAGTCCCGAACTGGAACTCCATGGTCAAACCGGTTGCCACGCCCAGCGCAAAGTTGATACCAAACAACTTGCCCCAGAACTTGGTCATATCTTTATAAATCTGTTTGCCGGAGAGGACGTAAACCGTTTCCATGATCGCCAACAGGAACGCCATACCGAGCGTCAGTGGTACAAACAGGAAGTGGTACATCGCGGTCAAGGCAAACTGTAAGCGCGACAGTTCGACTATGTCTAACATTATGACTCCTTGCTCATCGCATGAAGACTCCGAGAGTGAACCCCCTCAGAAAGAGATTCACACGCATGCCCCAATACAAATTATTCGCATCCTTGTCGTCGTTTTTACCCTGAGGGAGGATAAAAACAATGACGTCAGGTTACAAATACGTTAAAAAAAATCAAAATTGATCCCGTAAATATAATACGCTGCAAAACCCTTACAATAAACAGGTTTTTATTGAATCACATTTACGTTTTACGACGGTGATCAACTTATAGCAAAACTACCACTTTTCAGCCATTTTGATCGGGGACAATTTACCGCCTTTTGATGCGCTTTTCCAAGGATTAAACATTGATTTAAATCAAAAACGAACCACGATGTTAACTATGTTTAATCGTGGTGAGATTGGTAAAAACCATGTTAATAATATGTGCATGCAAAGATGGGTTTGGTTATCAATAGCGAGGGAAAATATAAACAGAAGCGATCTTATTTAACGCCCAAAGAAAAATACCGAAAACGATGGATAAAACGTAAAGAAAAGCCCCCCACACCCATTTTTCATGGATGGCGAGAAGCTCGTTGAATTACATTTATTTTACTTTACCCCCTCCTTAAATTAACACCGCGCTGTGACTATTTAATGAAAAAAGGGCCGCTGTGGCTGCGGCCCCAGGCTTATGCCCCCCGTTAATCCCCGAGCAGAATACTGAAAGTACGCGACTGACCCGGCTTAAAGGCGCCCACTATCCCCTGCCCATCGCCCCCCGTCGTTATTTGCTCATTCATATCTGTTTCGCAGCACCGTTTTACAGACGGGCCCAGCGATAAAACCGCGTCGTTCGACGAGGATGAAGAAGGGTTATAGAGGCGCAGAATAAGCTCATCGCGGTCTTCCGCCTTCTTAAGGGTACTGAGCAGACAGCCCGTTGGTGAAAGGGCTAACAGGCTATAGCTTTCCGGCGTAAGGAATGCAGACCGATTCAGCTTCATCGCATCCCAGGGGATTTTGTTATAGCACTGTACGGGGGTTAACCAGGCCTTCGCCTGCTGCGCTACCCCTGCATTTTCTGGCGTCCCGCTGAAACTGAAAAGGCTAAACCGGGCAGAGATGAAGCCGCGCACCTGGGAGTCTGGAACCGGCATTTTAATGCCTGACGGTCTGCCCGGACGCAGAAGTAAATCTTCTTTGCCCAGTAAGCCCACGCCGCGCAGCAGGGTTAATGCAAAGGTTTTTGTGTCATCACCGACGACTTCAAACTCACGTAAGCCCTCGGTAAACAGCGCCATCCCGTTACGTCTCTCCTGCAGAACCGCGTAATTTAGCAAATTCCAGACGGGCACCGGCGCCTCTTTCCACCCCTCTTCCTGCCAGGTATTCATCGCTTCATCCTGCACGGGGCGTATGAGGGTGCCAAACTGGGTATCGGCTAACACCTCGTGGGTATGAATGGGCGTTGGGATCAGCACGCGCACGCGGTGATCGTCAGCCTGATTATCCAGGCGTACCTCGACGTCAATACGCCTGCTGTTCTGGCTGAGCGTCACCTCAAATTCAGCCCCGAGCGTGCCGCTTAGCTGACGCGCCGAACGCTCGGCGAGATTTGCTGGCACAGCCATACGGTGACGGATAACCGCCCTGCTCTGCCAGCCCTCATGCGTGACCTCAACATCATGCTGCCCCTGTGCTGAAGTGAGTCTCCACTCCTCTCGCGAAGGCGAGTAATCATACTCGTCTCCGTCATCTGAGCTTTCTTCAATTTCCAGCGCGCGGTCATAAATAAGCCCGGTTTCTTTGTCGCGCAGGCGCAGCGTGCCGTCGTCGTTTAAATCTATCTGCCAGAAGGCATTTTCCAGCAGCGCCTGGGTCTCTTTTGCCGGCGCGAGAACATTCCCGGCGAGATGCGGCTCTATAAATAACGTGCGATAGCCCATCGACGGCAATATTTGACTGACCTGAATATCGAACTCCATAAACGGCTCGTAGTTGCCGTAATGGACGATTTGCCGATCGATTAAGCCAGGGTCAAGCTCGCGCGCGCTGCGAATGAAATACGGGATGTCGTTACCTTTATCATCCCGCAGGCGGAACTGGCTGGCGCGCAGACAAACGGTGGTGTTGATGACCTCTTCACGCGGCCAGGGCATCAGATTGAACATGACCAGCTTGTCCGCGTCGCTCTGCGGCATGTTGTCAACAATCTTGCGCATGTAGAAAGCGATCAGATTGTCAGCCATGTCTTCGGCCAGCTCAAAGCGGGAGACAATCTCGCGATGCACTTTATCGCTACAGCAGCAGCCGATGCTGTCGTGGGCGTGGTTTTTCAGTATCTCTTTCCACATTTTCTCCAGCAGGCCGTGGTGATATTCAAAGCCCAGCGTCCAGGCGAGCGTAGCCAGCGGTTCAAGGATGTTGACGATTTTATTCTCAATGCGGGCGTGAGCGATTTTGATGTCCATCCGCGTGGAGCCAATTGTCCGGTGCACGCGCATGTATTTGCCGTCGATAAACTCCCCTTTCAGGGTCGCCAGTTCATGACGGTGTGCGTCGATACGCTCGAATACCTCTTCAAACCGGCTCATCACAAACGTGCGCTGCGGGTAGATTTCACGAAGCTTATCCATCACCGCGAAAATGTTCTGCTGCAGCGGCATCTGGTCATGGCCGTTAGGCAGCAAAATCTCTTTGGTCACCGAGGCGTTTTCCAGGACGTCGAAGTAGCTGTCGAGGCGTTTTCGCAGTCCGGCTTCATCCTCCGGTAAGTACTTACCAATCGCGTAGCCCAGCGGCAGCACCTGGGCAGTGACTTCACTCCCGTCCATGCTCTGCCAGAGGAATTCGGTTTTATCGGTGCCGTGACGTTCAGAGCAGCCCCGCCAGAACATCGTGCGCGTGATGCCAAAGCCGTTGTAGATGTGCGGAAGCTGCGCTGACATGCCAAACGAATCCGGCAGATAGCCAATTTTCATCGGCTCGCCGAAGGCCATGCAGTCGCGAATGCCGTACATCAGGTTACGCACAATCGACTCTCCGGAGACAATCGTGGTGTCCGTCTGCGTATACCAGGGCCCGATAATCAGCTTGCCAGCCTGGACTAGCGCCTTCACGCGGGGGCGGTTTTCAGGTTTTACCGCAAAGTAGTCCTCCAGCACCGCCGTCTGACCGTCGAGGACGTAGTATTTATATTCATCGTCCTGTTCAAGGCGGGTGAGGATCTCCTCCATATTATTGACCAGGAGAATGCGTGACGCTTCGGTGGTGAAGTACCACTCACGGTCCCAGTGCATATGCGGCGTGATATGAACACGAGATACAGCTTTCATCTTCGTTTCCTGTTGGTGAGCGTTTATGGCGTGATGTCTTCAGTAACGTACTTGCCGCGCTTTACGGCCTGACGTCGCCAGATAATAAGAACGAGCGTAGAGATGGCGGTCCCGACCAGTGCCGCGCCAAACCAGCCTGCTGCAGCGGTCACGCCGCCCATTCCTGCGTGATGCAGTAAGAAAAGGGAGAAAATGCCTGCCCCTGGCGTGGAGAGCCCCACCCCCATGGCACCGACGATAGCCCCTGTCGCCATAGAGCCAAGGACAAACGATCCAATCACCCGGAGCGGATCTTCTATCGCCATCGGGATTGCCCCTTCTGTAATACCCGCCAGCCCAAGCAGCCACGTCGATTTGCCGGTTTCAATTTCAAACGACTTAAAGAGATGCGGAGCGAGCATCGTCGAGGCGGTGACGGTAAAGGCCGAGACCATTTTGACGGAGGCAAAAATCGCGTAGGGCCCATAAACCCCGTTGGCCATCGCCCCGAGACAGAACGCGTAGGCTGCTTTGTTGACCGGACCACCCAAATCGAACGAGCACATAAATCCGAGAAGGGTTCCAAGCAACAGCGCATTTGCCCCTGAAAGACCGTTAAGCCAGGCCGTCAGCGCGTTGTTGATCCATGCCACCGGCTCGCCGATTACAAACAGCATCAGGCTGCCGGCCCCCAGCACGCCAATAACCGGATAAAGGTAATAGGTTAAAAAGCCGTTGTAGCGATTACTGAGGCGAATATGATTTTTTACCCAGCGCATCAGGTAGCCAGCAATCAACCCGCCCGCGACGGCCCCCAGGAAACCCGAGCCGATCATATTGGCGGCAAGACCGGCCGCAAAGCCCGGGGCCAGCGCGGGTTTATCCGCCAGCGAGTAGGCGGTATAGGCCGCGAGTACCGGTACCATCAGGATGCCAAGCATGCCGCCGCCGAGCTTGCGGTACATCCATAGCCATGAGTTTTCCTGATCGAACAGGTGCTGCAAACCAAGCATCTGCGCCAGCAGTACCGACACGGCCAGCACCGTGCCTCCGGCGACAATCAGCGGTACCGCAAAGGAGATACCGCTCAGAAGCGCCTGCTTGAGTTCCGTTTTAACGCTCTTCTTTTCTGCCTGCTCTGGCTGCGCCCCGGACGCGGGGGTCAATGCAAGAGCACGCTCAATTAACGTCTCGGCATGACGCAGCGGTTCCGCAACCGGCACCGAGATAGCCGGAATGCCCTCGAAACGCTCACGTTCTTTAATCGCCACTTCCGCCGCGAAAATGCATGCTTTTGCCGCCTGCAGCTGCTGTGCGGTAATACGCCCTTCAATACCGTTTGCGCCCTGCCTTTCGACCACGACGTTTACGCCGAGCCTGCGGCCCGCCTTCTCCAGGTATTCCGCAGCCATATAGGTATGGGCAATTCCGGCTGGGCACGCGGTGACGCAGACAACGGTTGGCGCATTCTCAAGGGCTGTTACCGCATCTGCCTGAGTCGTATCGTCCAGCGCGGCAAGCAGGTCTTCCGCAGACGTTGCCGACATCACGCGCGCCCGGAGAGCGTCATCCGCCAGCCGGGACGTCAGCTCCGTCAAAACCTGGATATGCGTCGATCCCGCCTCCGCGGGCGGAATGGCGAGCAGGAAAATCAGCTCAACCGCTTCCGGACCATCCACACCTTCCCAGGCGAGCGGTTCACGTAAGGTCGCCACCGCAAAGGCCGCTTCCTTTACGGCCGCTGATTTACCATGCGGCACCGCCAGGCCTTCCCCCAGCGCAGTGGGGCCCTGCGTTTCTCGATGGAACACTTCCGTTAAAAATGCATCGCTGTCGGTTATCTTGCCCAGCGCCACCAGCCGCATCGCAAGCTGGCGGATCGCCTCATCTCGGCTGGCGTACTGCGCCTGCACGCATACCGCACTGGGGTGGGTCAGGGTCGTCAGGTTCATCAAGATCCTCACACTCATGTCGTTATTGTCTGAAGGCGATTGTTGCAGACAAAACAATACATTTATGTGATCACTTTCACTAACTCCGCCAATTTGTATTTAATTTGTATTATTTACAAATTTTCAGCGGGAGGCATAATTCCCTGAAAAGGTATTAAAAAGGCAGGCACATGGGCAGCAAACCAATGTATCGGCAAATAGCCGATGCGCTTCGCGAAAAAATTAACGCCGGTGAGCTTAAGCCCGGTGACGCACTGCCGACGGAATCCACTCTTCAGGAGGCGTTCGGCGTCAGCCGCGTAACGGTAAGGCAGGCGCTGAAGCTCCTCACGGAAGAACAGATTATCGAGAGCATCCAGGGCAGCGGCTCCTATGTAAAAGAGGAGCGCGTGAATTACGATATCTACCAGCTGACGGGCTTTTACGAGAAGCTGGCTGACCGGAACGTGGATACCCACAGCGACGTGCGCATTTTCGAAGTGCTGAAAGCCGACGTAAAACTTGCCGAAAAATTAGCGATCGCGCCGGAAGATAAGGTCTGGCACGTTAAACGCGTGCGTTTTATCAAGCAAAAGCCGGTGAACCTGGAAGAGACGTGGATGCCGCTGATCCTGTTCCCCGACCTGACGTGGGAAGTGATGGAAAACTCGAAATACCATTATATCGAGCAGGTTAAAAAGATGGCCATCGATCGCAGCGAGCAGGAGCTGGTACCGGTCATGCCAACAGAAGAAGCCATCGCCGCGCTGGCGCTCGACCCGGCTAAACCGATTCTGGAAAAAGTGTCTCGCGGCTTCCTCAAAGACGGCCGGGTGTTTGAATACAGCCGTAACGTGTTTAACAGTGACGATTACAGGTTCACCCTGGTCGCGAAACGCAGGCAATAAAAAAGGCCGCGTTTACGCGGCCAACCATGTCGAAACGGACATTTTATTATTTCAACGCTCCCCTTTCGGGGAGCAGAGAGGATTTACTTAATGATGGATTTCAGTGCTTCGCCGATATCCGCCAGGCTGCGAACGGTCTTCACGCCTGCGGCTTCCAGCGCTGCGAATTTCTCATCAGCCGTACCTTTACCGCCTGCGATAATCGCGCCTGCGTGACCCATACGCTTGCCTTTCGGCGCGGTCACACCTGCGATATAGCCCACAACCGGCTTGGTCACGTGCTCTTTGATGTAAGCAGCGGCCTCTTCTTCTGCGCTACCGCCGATCTCACCGATCATCACGATCGCTTCGGTCTGCGGATCTTCCTGGAACAGCTTCAGGATGTCGATGAAGTTAGAGCCCGGAATCGGGTCACCGCCGATGCCCACGCAGGTGGACTGGCCGAAACCGTAGTCGGTGGTCTGCTTAACCGCTTCATAGGTCAGGGTACCGGAGCGGGAAACGATGCCCACTTTGCCCGGCTTGTGAATGTGGCCCGGCATGATGCCGATTTTGCATTCGCCCGGGGTGATCACGCCTGGGCAGTTCGGGCCGATCATACGCACGCCTGCTTCGTCGAGCTTCACCTTCACGGTCAGCATATCCAGCGTCGGGATGCCTTCGGTGATGGTGATGATCAGCTTGATGCCTGCGTCGATCGCTTCCAGAATAGAGTCTTTGCAGAACGGCGCCGGAACGTAGATAACGGTCGCGGTTGCGCCCGTCGCTTCTACCGCTTCACGCACGGTGTTGAACACCGGCAGGCCCAGGTGCGTGGTGCCGCCTTTACCTGGCGTTACGCCGCCAACCATCTGCGTGCCGAAGGCAATCGCCTGTTCGGAGTGGAAAGTCCCCTGGCTACCGGTGAAGCCCTGGCAGATAACCTTGGTATCTTTATTAATTAAAACTGACATTATTTCCCCTCCACTGCGGCAACAACCTGCTGAGCTGCATCCGTCAGACTTTTCGCTGCAATAATATTCAGGCCGCTGTCAGCCAGTTTTTTCGCGCCGAGTTCAGCGTTGTTACCTTCCAGACGCACAACCACCGGAACGTTCACACCCACTTCTTCAACCGCACCGATGATACCGTCTGCGATCAGGTCGCAACGCACGATACCGCCGAAGATGTTCACCAGAACCGCCTTCACGTTATCGTCAGAGAGGATGATTTTGAACGCTTCGGTTACGCGCTCTTTGGTTGCGCCACCGCCAACGTCGAGGAAGTTTGCTGGCTCACCGCCGTGCAGCTTAACGATGTCCATGGTGCCCATTGCCAGGCCCGCGCCGTTAACCATGCAGCCGATGTTGCCATCCAGTGCGACGTAGTTCAGCTCCCACTGTGCAGCCTGCGCTTCACGCGGGTCTTCCTGAGACTGGTCGCGCATTTCACGCAGATCCGCCTGGCGGAACAGCGCGTTGCCGTCAGCGCCCAGCTTGCCGTCGAGGCAGATCAGGTCGCCCTGAGTGGTGATCACCAGCGGGTTGATTTCGATCAGCGCCAGATCGCGCTCCAGGAAGATGTTCGCCAGGCCCATGAAGATCTTGGTGAACTGCTGAACCAGCTTGCCTTCCAGACCCAGCTTGAATGCCAGCTCGCGGCCCTGATAAGGCATTGGGCCTGCCAGCGGATCGATAGCCACTTTGTGGATCAGGTGCGGGGTCTCTTCCGCCACTTTTTCAATTTCCACGCCGCCTTCGGTAGACGCCATGAACACTACGCGACGGGAGCTACGGTCAACAACCGCGCCCAGGTACAGCTCTTTCGCGATATCGGTCGCCGCTTCAACCAGGATCTGGTTTACCGGCTGGCCGTTCGCATCTGTCTGGTACGTTACCAGACGCTTGCCGAGCCAATGTTCAGCAAACGCACGAATTTCTTCTTTGCTCTTAACAACCTTCACACCGCCCGCTTTACCACGGCCACCAGCGTGAACCTGACACTTAACTACCCAAGGGCCGGAACCGATTTTAGATGCGGCTTCTTCTGCTTCACGTGGGGTAGTACAGGCATAACCCACCGGAGCCGGTAAGCCATACCGGGCAAACAGCTGTTTGGCCTGATATTCATGTAAGTTCATGTGTTCTATCCATCCTTCAGGTAATCGTTAGGTATTGCTTTTGTAGGCCCGGCAAGCAACGCGCCGCCGGGCAAGACTGCGAAAACTAGACGTCAAGCAGCAGACGCGTTGGATCTTCCAGCAGCTCTTTAATGGCAACCAGGAAGCCCACGGACTCGCGGCCGTCGATCAGACGGTGATCGTAGGAGAGCGCCAGGTACATCATCGGCAGGATCTCAACTTTACCGTCAACCGCCATAGGGCGATCTTTGATGGCGTGCATGCCCAGGATCGCGCTCTGCGGCGGGTTGATGATTGGGGTGGACATCAGTGAACCAAATACGCCGCCGTTGGTAATGGTGAAGTTACCGCCGGTCAGGTCATCAACGGTCAGCTTGCCGTCGCGGCCTTTCACAGCCAGCTCTTTGATGTTTTTCTCGATGTCAGCCATGCCCAGGGTATCCACATCACGCAGAACCGGGGTGACCAGGCCGCGAGGGGTGGAAACCGCCATGCTGACGTCGAAGTAGTTGTGGTAAACCACGTCATCGCCATCAATAGACGCGTTCACTTCCGGGTAGCGTTTCAGCGCTTCAACCACCGCCTTCACGTAAAAGGACATAAAGCCCAGACGGATACCGTGACGTTTCTCAAACGCGTCACCGTACTGCTTGCGCAGGTCCATGATTGGCTTCATGTTGACTTCGTTGAAGGTGGTCAGCATCGCGGTGGAGTTTTTCGCTTCCAGCAGACGCTCGGCCACGCGCTTGCGCAGGCGGGTCATCGGCACGCGTTTTTCGCTGCGGGCGCCCAGCGCAGGCTGTGCTGCTGGTGCCGCCGCAGGGGCCTTGGCTTCAGCTTTCGCAGGCGCTTTCGCCAGGTGCTTGTCGATATCTTCACGCGTCAGGCGGCCGCCCACGCCGGTGCCCTTAATGGCAGCCGCGTCCAGGCTGTGCTCAGCCAGCAGGCGGCGGATCGCCGGGCTCAGCGCATCGTTAGTTTGCTCTTCCAGAGAGGCCTGCTGGCGCTGCGCCGGAGTAGACGCTTTCTCTTCAGACTTGGCGCTGGACTCTTTGCCCGCGCTGTTGCCTTCACGCAGGCGGCCCAGGATCTGACGAGAGGTGACGGTCGTGCCTTCGTCTTCCAGGACTGCATCCAGAATGCCATCCGCTGAAGCCGGTACTTCCAGTACCACTTTGTCAGTTTCGATTTCTACCAGCACTTCATCGCGCTTAACGGCATCGCCAGGTTTTTTGTGCCAGGTGGCGACGGTCGCATCTGCTACGGACTCAGGCAGGTCGGGAACAAGAATATCTACGCTACTCATTATGTATCCTTTAATTAATCGACGTTCAGCGCGTCATTGACCAGATCTTGTTGCTGCTTCTGGTGAACGGACATATACCCTACCGCCGGAGAGGCGGAGGCCGGGCGACCTGCGTAACGCAGGGCAGACCCAAATGGAATCACTTCACGGAAATGATGCTGGCTGCAGTACCATGCGCCCTGGTTGAGCGGCTCTTCCTGGCACCAGACAAAATCATGCACGTGAGCGTATTGTTTCAGTACTTCCTGCATCGCCTGATGCGGGAAAGGATAAAGCTGTTCGATACGCACGATGGCGACATCTTTCTGATCGTTCTTACGGCGCTGTTCCAGCAGGTCGTAATAAACCTTACCAGAACACATTACGACACGCTTGACACCCTTCGGATCCAGCTCGTCAACTTCGCCGATGGCCGGCAGGAAGGTGCCATTCGCCAGCTCATCCAGGCTCGAAACGGCCAGCGGATGACGCAGCAGGGATTTCGGCGACATCACCACCAGCGGACGGCGCATACCGCGCAGCGCCTGACGACGCAGCATGTGGTAAACCTGAGCCGGGGTAGACGGTACGCAAACCTGCATGTTCTGCTCGGCGCAGAGCTGCAGGTAACGTTCCAGACGCGCGGAGGAGTGCTCCGGGCCCTGCCCTTCGTAGCCGTGCGGCAGCAGCATCACCAGGCCACACATACGGCCCCACTTCTGCTCGCCGGACGAGATGAACTGGTCGATAACGACCTGAGCACCGTTGGCAAAGTCACCGAACTGCGCTTCCCAGATGGTCAGGGTGCGCGGTTCTGCCGTGGCGTAACCGTATTCGAAGGCCAGCACCGCTTCTTCAGACAGCACGGAGTCCCAGACCTTGAACTGGCCCTGACCGTTATGCACGTGCTGCAGCGGGGTGTAGGTTGAACCGTTAGACTGGTTGTGAACAACCGCGTGACGGTGGAAGAAGGTGCCGCGGCCCGCATCTTCACCGGACAGACGAACGGGAATACCTTCGTCAACCAGCGTTGCGTAAGCCAGGGTTTCCGCACCGCCCCAGTCGAACAGCTTCTCGCCTGCTGCCATGGACTGACGGTCACCGTAGATTTTCGCTACGCGAGACTGCATCTCGATAGCGTCCGGTACGGTGCTGATGCGTTTAGCCAACTCCTGCAGGCGCTTCATCTCTACCTTGTTCGGGTAGCTCTCATCCCAGTCGTGGTTGAGGTACGGTGACCAGGTAAAGGAGTGCATGTTCATTGGGCGCAGCTCTTTCACTACGCATTCACCCGCATCCAGCGCGTCGCGGTAAAGATTGACCAGCTCGGTCGCATCTTCCAGCGTCGCCACCTTGTCGCCTTCCAGCTTGTCAGCATAGATTTTGCGCGGCGTCGGGTGTTTTTTGATTTTCTGGTACATCAACGGCTGCGTTGCGCTTGGCTCATCCGCTTCGTTGTGGCCGTGACGGCGGTAGCAGAACAGGTCAATCAGCACGTCGCGTTTGAAGGTATTGCGGTAGTCCAGCGCCAGACGGGTGACGAAAGCAACCGCTTCCGGGTCATCCGCGTTCACGTGGAAGATTGGCGCCTGTACCATTTTACCGATGTCGGTGCAGTATGGCGTTGAACGTGCGTCCAGCGGGTTAGAGGTGGTGAAGCCCACCTGGTTGTTGATTACGATGCGAACGGTACCGCCTACTTCGTAACCACGCGCTTTCGACATGTTCAGGGTTTCCTGAACCACGCCCTGGCCGGTAATCGCCGCATCACCGTGAATGGTGATTGGCAACACTTTATTGCTGCTTGGCTCGTCCAGACGGTCCAGACGCGCGCGCACGGAGCCGATAACCACCGGGCTCACGATTTCCAGGTGAGACGGGTTAAATGCCAGCGCCAGGTGTACCTGACCGCCTTCGGTTTCGATATCAGACGAGAAGCCCATGTGGTACTTCACGTCACCGGTGCCGAGGTGTTCTTTATGCTTGCCCGCGAACTCGTCGAACAGGTCCTGAGGTTTCTTACCCAGCACGTTAACCAGCACGTTCAGACGACCACGGTGCGCCATGCCCAGTACCACTTCACGGGTACCGCTCTTGCCTGCGTGGCGAATCAGCTCTTTCAGCATTGGTACTAACGCATCGCCGCCTTCCAGCGAGAAGCGTTTTGCGCCCGGGAATTTCGCGCCGAGATAGCGCTCAAGGCCTTCTGCTGCGGTCAGTTCGCTGAGGAAACGCTTTTTCTCTTCAACAGAGAAGGTCGCGTGACCGGCCACGGATTCGATACGCTGCTGGATCCAACGCTTCTCTTCGGTGGAGGTAATGTGCATATATTCCGCGCCGATGGAGCCGCAGTAGGTCTGCTTGAGCGCATCAATTAGCTCGCCCAGCTTCATCGTGTCTTTGCCGATGGCAAAGGAACCTACGTTAAAGCTATCCTGGAAATCGGCCTCGGTCAGATCGTGATAAGCCGGATCGAGATCCGCTACACGGTCCTGCTGCCACAGTCCCAGCGGATCGAGATTCGCATGCTGGTGACCACGGAAGCGATAAGCGTTGATAAGCTGCAGGACTTTAACCTGCTTCGCATTGGTGTCAGGGTCGGAAATCGCAGAAGAGTAACGTGAGGCATCCTTCGCCAGACGGCGGAAATAATCACGTGTTTTGGAGTGGAATTGATCCGGTTTGACTCCCGTGCCAGGCAACTCCTGGAACATGGAACGCCAGTTTGCGTCCACTGAGTCAGGATCGGTTAAGAAGTCTTCATAGAGCTGTTCAATCCAGCTCTGGTTCGCACCAGAAAGGAAGGAAGAGTCCAGCCAGGCTTTCATTGCGCCGTTCTGCATCGTGATCCCTTAAGCATTTTTATGCTTACTTTCGCCGTAGAAACTACCACGCACACCACGTGTACGTGCCGGGGTTCACCTGCGAGCTCTTTTCATTTGGCCCGCGAAGGAACCTTTAGAAACTGTCTTAAGGGTTTCCCCTCACCCCGACCCTCTCCCGTGGGGAGAGGGGGAAGGTCGTCGGCAGTTTTTAAAGATTTCCTGCAATCTGTTCCCTCTCCCAGTGGGAGAGGGTTAGGGTGAGGGGAACAGCGCTCCCCTCTCACTACTTACGCACTGCGCTGCAGCAGCATCGACTTAATATGGCCGATGGCGCGCGTCGGGTTCAGCCCCTTAGGACACACACTGACGCAGTTCATGATGCTATGGCAGCGGAATACGCTGAAAGCGTCACTCAGTCCTTCCAGACGGTTATCGGTTTCGGTGTCGCGGCTATCGATCAGGAAGCGATAGGCAGCCAGCAGACCGGCCGGGCCGATGAACTTGTCAGGGTTCCACCAGAACGACGGGCAGGACGTAGAACAACATGCACAGAGAATACACTCGTACAACCCATCGAGTTTTTCACGCTGCTCAGGAGACTGCAGGTGCTCACGAGCGGGTGGATTTTGCCCATTATTCAATAAGTAAGGCTTAATCTTCTCATATTGTGCATAGAATTGCCCCATGTCTACCACCAAATCACGCACGACCGGCAGGCCTGGCAGAGGACGGATAACAATTTTCTGACCGGGACGCTGTAGCGCCGAAATCGGCGTGATGCAGGCCAGGCCATTTTTGCCGTTCATGTTCACACCGTCGGAGCCACAAACCCCTTCTCGGCAGGAGCGACGGAACGACAGTGTCGGATCTTTTTCTTTCAGCTGCATTAAGGCATCCAGCAGCATCATGTCGCGACCTTCTTCCGCTTCCAGGGTGTAATCCTGCATGTGCGGCGCGTCGTCTACATCCGGGTTATAACGATAAACTGAAAATTCGAGTTTCATTGTCCTGTCTCCGCATTAATAAGTACGAATCTTCGGCGGGAACGCCGGACGCAGTTTCGGTTCCATGTTGACGCTACGACGCGTCATGGACTCCGACTCTGGCAAATACAGGGAATGGCACAGCCAGTTTTCGTCATCACGATCCGGGTAGTCGAAGCGGCTATGTGCGCCACGGCTCTCGGTGCGGAAGTTTGCCGACACCGCAGTGGCGTAGGCGGTTTCCATCAGGTTATCCAGCTCCAGACACTCAACGCGCTGGGTGTTGAACTCGCTGGAAGTGTCGTCCAGACGGGCATTTTTCAGACGCTCGCGGATCGCTTTCAGCTGCTCAAGCCCTTTGGCCATCGCGTCACCCTCACGGAAGACCGAGAAGTTGTGCTGCATACATTCCTGCAGCGCTTTGCGGATTTCCACCGGATCTTCACCGTTGCGGTTACCGTTCCAGCGGTTGAGGCGCTCAAGGGAAGCATCGATTTCAGCATCGGTTGCGTCGCGCAGGTCGCCCTGCTCGGCAATGGATTCCTGCAGATGCAGACCCACCGCACGACCAAACACCACCAGGTCCAGCAGGGAGTTGCCGCCCAGACGGTTTGCGCCGTGTACCGATACGCAGGCGATTTCGCCAACCGCGAACAGGCCAGGAATGACCACATCTTCGCCCTGCTCGTTCACGGTCAGCGCCTGACCGGTCACTTTGGTCGGAATACCGCCCATCATGTAGTGGCAGGTTGGGATAACCGGAATCGGCTCTTTCACCGGGTCGACGTGGGCGAAGGTGCGGGACAGCTCCAGGATGCCCGGCAGTCGGGATTCCAGAACCTCTTTACCCAGATGGTCAAGCTTCAGCTTCGCGTGTGGACCCCATGGGCCATCGCAGCCGCGGCCTTCACGGATTTCGATCATGATGGAACGCGCCACCACGTCACGACCCGCCAGGTCTTTCGCATTCGGGGCATAACGCTCCATGAAGCGCTCGCCGTGTTTGTTCAGCAGGTAACCGCCTTCACCACGGCAGCCTTCCGTCACCAGAACACCCGCGCCGGCGATACCGGTTGGGTGGAACTGCCACATCTCCATATCCTGCACCGGCACGCCGGCGCGGATAGCCATACCGACGCCGTCACCGGTGTTGATGTGGGCATTGGTGGTGGACTGATAAATACGGCCTGCGCCGCCCGTTGCCAGCACGGTCGCGCGGGCTTTGAAGTAGACCACTTCACCGGTTTCAATGCACAGCGCGGTACAGCCGACGACGGCGCCATCGGCGTTTTTCACCAGATCCAGCGCGTACCACTCTGAGAAGATGGTAGTGTGGTTTTTCAGGTTCTGCTGATACAGCGTGTGCAGCAGCGCGTGGCCGGTACGGTCGGCCGCTGCCGCGGTACGTGCCGCCTGCTCGCCGCCGAAATCTTTCGACTGGCCGCCAAACGGACGCTGATAGATGGTGCCGTTTTCCAGACGGGAGAACGGCAGACCCATGTGGTCCAGCTCCAGAATCGCTTCCGGGCCGGTTTTACACATATATTCGATGGCGTCCTGGTCACCGATGTAATCGGAACCTTTTACCGTGTCGTACATGTGCCATTCCCAGTTGTCTTCATGGGTATTACCCAGCGCGACGGTGATACCGCCCTGCGCAGACACGGTGTGGGAACGGGTTGGGAACACTTTAGAGAGCAGCGCACAGGTCTGGCCGCTCTGGGAAATTTGCAGCGCTGCGCGCATACCTGCGCCACCAGCACCAATCACGACAGCATCAAATTCTCTGACTGGCAGTTTCATTACACACCCCACACCACAACGAATCCATAAATAACGTAAACCACCAGCGCAACAACAACGATCAGCTGCAGCGGAAGGCGAATTGCCAGCGGTTTAACGTAATCGGTCAACACCTGCCACATGCCAATCCAGGCATGGATAAGGATGGAGAACAGCGCCAGCAGGGTGAACACTTTGGTGAAGGCCGATCCGAAGAATCCACTCCAGATCTCCCACGTCAGCGTGCCGCTGGTCGCGAAGAAACCGATCATATAGATGATGTAAAGCGTGAGGACGATGGCGGTAGCGCGGACCAGAATGAAGTCATGTACGCCGTTGCGTCCTAATGCGGAGGCGTTGCTTACCATACGAGAACTCCTGCGAGAAGTGAAAGCACGACAGTAATCACAAATGAAATGTTAGCGGAGCGTTTCCCGGCTTCGAAGGTCTCTTCGAGGTAGCCAAAGTCCATCAGCATATGGCGAACGCCCACAACGACGTGGTACGCCAGCGCGGTCAGAATGCCCCACATGATAAATTTCACGAAGAAGCTGTTCATAATGGCTGAGGCCTGGAGGAATCCTTCAGGAGATGAGAGGCTGGTTCCCAGCAGCCACAGCAGAATACCGACCGCCACAAACGTAATCACACCCGACACACGGTGCAAAATGGACGCTATTGCTGTTACAGGGAACCGGATCGTTTTGAGATCCAGATTGACAGGTCTTTGTTTTTTCACATTTCTTATCATGAATAACGCCCACATGCTGTTCTTATTGTTTCCTTCCTCCGGACTGCGATGCGGGTCAAGCAGCGTTCCTTTTCTATAACTGCGCGTCATGCAAAACATTGCTTCCAAATGCTAAAACGACACGTTACAACGCTGGGTGGCTCGGGATTGCAGGGTGTTCCGGAGACCTGGCGGCAGTATAGGCCGTTCACAAAATCATTACAATTAACCTACATACAGTTTGTCGGGTTTTCTCTGGAACAGTGATCAGGGTCACGATAACAACATCTTTTTAATTTTTAATCATCTGATTTGACAAATGTTAAACAATATTGTTACAAACGTCATCAGAAAAGGCATATAATGCGCAAAAGTTATGAGGTCTTACTTTCACCTGACAAATAGTTATGTAACAGTGTGATGGTATTGACCGAAGTTATCAGGACAGTTATTAGTGATATACAGGTTTGAATAATTCGGACTGCAAAAACGCTGATTTGCTGTTGTTTCACTGATATTTCATTCGTTTACCTGCAAGGCGCCATAGCTCTGTACCCTGGTTTCTCCTCGCGAGCTGAGCGGCAAGCCAAATAACAATCTGGTAACGATGAATAACAGCTGAAGGCAAATCCGGTGAACCGCAGTCTTAAGCATAAGGCGCTAAGGAGACCGTAAATGGCTGATACAAAGGCAAAGCTCACCCTCGGTGGTGACACTGCTATTGAACTGGATGTGCTAAAAGGCACGCTCGGTCAGGATGTTATTGATATCCGTACGCTGGGTTCCAAAGGAGTTTTCACCTTTGACCCTGGATTTACCTCTACCGCATCTTGCGAATCCAAAATCACCTATATCGACGGTGACGAAGGTATCCTGCTCCATCGCGGCTTCCCCATCGATCAGTTAGCCACTGAATCCAACTATCTGGAAGTGTGCTACATCCTGCTGAACGGCGAAAAACCGACCCAGGCTGAATACGATGAATTCGTGACCACCGTGACCCGTCACACCATGATCCATGAGCAGATTACCCGTCTGTTCCATGCGTTCCGTCGTGACTCTCACCCGATGGCGGTCATGTGCGGCATCACCGGCGCGCTGGCGGCGTTCTACCACGACTCCCTGGACGTGAATAACCCACGTCACCGTGATATCGCGGCGTTCCGTCTGCTGTCCAAAATGCCGACCATGGCGGCAATGTGTTACAAGTACTCCATCGGCCAGCCGTTTGTTTACCCGCGTAATGACCTCTCCTACTCCGGTAACTTCCTGCGCATGATGTTCTCCACGCCGTGTGAAGAGTACGTTGTTAACCCGGTACTGGAACGCGCCATGGACCGAATTCTGATCCTGCACGCTGACCACGAACAAAACGCCTCAACCTCCACCGTCCGTACCGCTGGCTCTTCCGGCGCGAACCCGTTCGCCTGTATCGCAGCGGGCATCGCCTCCCTGTGGGGACCGGCGCACGGTGGCGCGAACGAAGCGGCGCTGAAGATGCTGGAAGAGATCAGCTCCGTTGAGCACATTCCTGAGTTCGTGCGTCGCGCGAAAGACAAGAATGACTCCTTCCGCCTGATGGGCTTCGGTCACCGTGTTTACAAAAACTATGACCCACGCGCGACCGTGATGCGTGAAACCTGCCACGAAGTGCTGAAAGAGCTGGGTACCAAAGACGATCTGCTGGAAGTGGCGATGGAGCTGGAACACATCGCGCTGAATGACCCGTACTTCATCGAGAAGAAACTCTACCCGAACGTGGACTTCTACTCCGGTATCATCCTGAAAGCGATGGGCATTCCGTCCTCCATGTTCACCGTAATCTTCGCTATGGCACGTACCGTAGGCTGGATTGCGCACTGGAACGAAATGCACAGCGAAGGCATGAAAATCGCCCGTCCTCGTCAGCTGTATACCGGCTACGAGCAGCGTGATTTTAAGTCTGATATTAAGCGCTAACAGGAGTTGGGTGCGGTCTGATGCCCTCACCCCGACCCTCTCCCACAGGGAGAGGGAGAAAACCTTAAAAAACGGTAACCTTTGGGTTACCGTTTTACTTTTATTTCTGACAGTGTGGACACCAGTAAAAAGGTCTCGAGGAGAGCATAATCCTGTCGATAATACCGCCGCACCGCTCGCACTTCTTCCCCGCCCGATGAAACACCTTGAACCGGAACAGCGCCCCGTGATGCTTGTTCTCATCCACCACGCCGCGCGTGTTGTACGACAGCCGCGGAATATCCAGCAGCGCGTGGGATAACGCATCGAGCTGTTCATCATTGAGCTGAGACGCCTTATGCTGCGCCGCCAGCCCGACTTCCCAGAGGATCTCTACCCGCAGATAGTTACCCAACCCGGCCAGAAAGGCCTGGTCGAGGAACAGGCCGGAAAACTGTCGATTGCGGAATTTAGGTGATAACAACCGGGCCTTCACGTCGCTCGCCGTCAGGCGCAGATCCAGCACGTCCGGACCTACCCGCTGCAAGAACGGGTGAGTGAGCAGCTGCTCCGGCGTTAACATTTCGATATCAGAGGCGCTATACAACAGGATGGCTTTATCCGCCGTTTGCAGCCTGACGCGCAGCACGCGCGTAGTTTGGAGCTGCTCATCCGCATCAACCACCCGCCAGACGCCGTAAAGCTGGTTATGGCTATATAACGTCAGGTTATGGGAAAAGTGGGTGAGCAAGGCTTTGCCTCGCGTTTCAATGTGGGTCACCGTCTGCCCCACCAGCTGGGATTCAAACGGCTTAAGCTGAGGAAAGGCAAACCAGACTTCCGTCAGGGGTTTGCCCTTTATCGCCGCCTCCAGGCTATCCGCCGCGCGGCGGATCTCCGGACCTTCTGGCATCTTTTTGTCCTTATTGTGATTTCAGGCGCTGACGCAAATACCCTGCTCCGCAAATGCCGCCCGCAAGCGGCGTGCGAACTGCAGCGCATGCTCGCCATCACCGTGTAAACAGACCGTGTCAGCCTTCACCGCCGCAGACGTGCCGTCAATCGCCGTGACGTGTCCAGAGCGAACCATCTCCAGCGTCTGCGCCAGCGCCCGCTCTTCATCGGGAATAAGCGCGCCCGGCTGCGGGCGGGGGACCAGACTGCCGTCCGGCTGATAGCCCCGATCGGCAAAGACTTCCTGCCGGGTGGTTAACCCCAGGCGCTCTCCGGCGCGAATCAGTTCGCTACCCGCCAGTCCGACCAGAATCAGCGCCGGATTGCAGTCCCGCACCGCACGGGCGATGGCGTCCGCAAGCGCCGGATCTTTTGCCGCCTGGTTGTAAAGCATGCCGTGCGGCTTCACGTGGCGCAGCACGCCGTTCTCAGCGCGAACAATCGCCTCCAGCGCGCCAATCTGGTAGAGCACCTGAGCGTAGACCGTCTCAGGCGGCAGATCCATCGCCGTGCGGCCAAAGTTCTCCCGGTCAGGAAAGCTCGGATGGGCGCCTATCGCGACGCCATTTTTAACGGCATTACGCACGCTTGTGAGCATGGTGGGCGCGTCGCCCGCGTGGAATCCGCAGGCAATGTTGACCGACGAAACCAATGTCATCAGTTCCGCGTCGGCGCTGCCGCCCTCACCCAGGTCGGCGTTTAAATCAATCTTTACCATCGAGCCTCCACGCCAGCTGCTCAAGATAACGCTGCTGATCCTGCCGGGCTTTCAGCGCCTCCTCAAGCGAACACTGCACGAAGTGAATCGGCTGCCCGAGAGGAATCTGCGCCAGGTGGTAACGATCGGCGTCGATAATGCAGGCAATACGCGGATAACCGCCCGTCGTCTGCGCATCGTTCATCAGAACAATCGGCTGCCCGTTGCCCGGCACCTGAATCACGCCCGGCAACAAACCGTGGGAAAGCAGTTCCCGGTCCGTCGTGCGCGACAGCGGCTGCCCCTGCAGACGGTAGCCCATGCGGTTGCTTTGCGGGCTGATCTTCCACGGCGAGCGCCAGAAGGACTCTTGTGAGGCCTCATCGAACTCATGATATTCCGGCCCCGGTAAGGCGCGGATGTGGTTTCCCCACAGCAGCTGCTTCACGCCCTGAGCCGTCGAAAAATGACGCGCTGAGGGTTTAATTGCCAGGCGATCGCCGTCGCGCAGCAGGCGTCCTTCATGACCGCCTATTCCCGCTTTCTGGTCAGTGCTGGATGAGCCCAACACCTCCGGCACGTCAATACCGCCCGCGACAGCAAGATAGCTGCGCACCCCGTGCAGGGGCCGCCTGAGCGTCAGACGCTGCCCGGCTTTTGCCCGCAGACGCCAGCCTGTCCACACCGCTTTGCCGTCCAGCGTAGCATCGCAACCGGCACCGGTCAGGGCAAACCAGGTTTCCTGACTAAACTCAATCACGCACTGGCCAAGGGTAATCTCCAGCGCTGCGGTGCTGCCGGGGTTACCCACCAGCACGTTGGCAATTTCAAGCGCAGGGCGGTCCAGCGCGCCGCAATAGCTCACGCCCGACTGCCGCATGCCAAAGCGGCCGGCATCCTGCACGGAGGTGTAAAGCCCTGCGCGTATAAGCGTTAACATACCCCCTCCTTCTGCGGGATAAAGCGCAGCGTATCGCCAGGGCGAAGGAGAATCGGTGCATCCTGCCCCGGTTCAAATAACGGCGTGGACGTGTGGCCGATCAGCTGCCAGCCGCCCGGCGACGCGAGCGGATAAATGCCGGTCTGTTCGCCGCCAATCGCTACCGTCCCCGCAGGGACGCTCAGGCGCGGTTCGGCGCGGCGCGGGGTATGCAGCTGCGGAGATAATCCCCCCAGATACGGAAAGCCCGGCTGGAACCCCAGGAACCAGACGATGTAGTCCACTGAACTGTGCAGTTCAACCACCTGTTTTTGGGTTAATCCGGCATGTTCAGCCACCACGCCCAGATCGGGCCCACTCGTTCCGCCATAAACAACCGGGATCTCAATGGTACGGGACGCCGGTTCCAGCGCCTCGCTCTCCTCCCACCAGCGCTGCAGACGTTCGATGGCGTCCAGCGCCAGCGTGTGCGGATTACGCAGCACCACGGTGACATTGTTCATTCCCGGAATGGCCTCAACCACTTCCGGAATATCGGCCAGACGCTGCGTCAGCCGCCAGATACGCTTCTGCGTGGCAAGCGTGACGGGCGGCTCCAGCTCCAGCACCACCGCGGTTTCACCCAGAAGATAACAACGCGCTCGCTGCACTTAATTACCTCTCATCAGGCCGGGTTAGGGATATCAATAAATGTCACATCCAGATCGGTATTTTCCGTCAGCCATTCGCTGAGGGCGCGAATACCGCCGCGCTCGGTGGCATGGTGACCTGCCGCGTAGAAATGCAGCCCCTGCTCGCGGGCCGAGTGAACCGTCTGTTCAGAGACTTCACCCGTAATAAACGCATCGACGCCAAAGCGCGCCGCGCTGTCGATAAAGCCCTGGCCGCCACCGGTGCACCAGGCCACACGCTTCACCGTATCCGGTCCGGTATCGCCGCACCACAGCGGGCGACGCCCCAGACGAGCCTCAATCCACGAGGCTAATTCCAGCCCCGGGACCGGCATCGCCAGCTCGCCCCACGGCACCAGCGGCTCGATTTCGCCCATCACGGCGATCCCCAGCAGCTGCGCCAGCTGTACGTTATTGCCCAGCTCCGGGTGCGCATCCAAAGGCAGGTGGTAACCGTACAGGTTGATATCATTTGCCAGCAGCGTTTTCAGACGATTGCGCTTCATGCCGCGAATAATGGGTGATTCGTTTTTCCAGAAGTAACCGTGATGGACGATGACCGCATCCGCTTCCTGACGCACGGCTTCATCCAGCAACGCCTGGCTTGCCGTCACGCCGGTGATAATTTTCTGCACCGTTTCACGCCCTTCGACCTGCAGACCGTTCGGGCCATAATCGCTAAACGAGGCGGCGTTAAGTTTTTCGTTAATCAGGCTTTCAAGTTCGCTATTTTTCATCATCACTCTCTTATGCTTTACGGGCGGCTTCATACGCCGCCAGCGTGGCGACGCGCGCCTGTTTGTGGTCGACTACCGGGCGAGGGTAATCGAGCGTCATGCCCTGTTTGTCGGCCCAGGCCCACGGGTCGTGGATCGCTTTGGCGGGAACATGCTTAAGTTCTGGCACCCAGCGGCGGATGAACTCGCCGTCAGCGTCAAATCGCTCTCCCTGGGTGGTCGGATTAAAAATCCGGAAATAGGGAGCGGCATCGGTTCCGGTAGAAGCGGCCCACTGCCAGCCGCCGTTATTCGCCGCAAGATCGCCATCGATCAGCTGAGAAATAAAATAGCGCTCCCCGGCGCGCCAGTCGATAAGCAGATCTTTCACCAGAAAGCTGGCGGCGATCATCCGCAGGCGGTTATGCATCCATCCGGTTTCGTTAAGCTGGCGCATGGCGGCATCCACGATCGGGTAGCCCGTTTGCCCGGTTTGCCAGGCGTTAAGCTGCTCATCATTCGTTTGCCACTTTACCTTTTCAGTCCAGCGGATGAAGGGACGATGTTTACATAAATCAGGGTGATACGTCATCAGATGGCGGTAGAACTCGCGCCAGATAAGCTCATTCAGCCAGACAGAACCTGCGCCACCGTCCAGCGCCTGCGGCTGCTCCGCCAGCAGACGGTGCAGACACTGGCGCGGTGAGAGCACGCCCAGCGCTAAACAGGCCGATAAACGGCTCGTGCCTTCAGTCGCAGGGAAATCACGACGCGCTTCGTAGTCAGCGGCTCCCTGCCTGCAGAAGTGGCGCAGCTGAGCGATCGCCGCCTTTTCACTGGCGGGAAATAACGTTTCATCAAACGGCTGCTGCGGGTAATCAAAATTCAGCTCCGGCAAATCGGCTATTGCCTCACCCCTGACGGCGGGTGCGGCAACGCACTCCGGCAGCGCCTCTTTCAGGCGTTTAATGAAGGCATTTTTAAACGGCGTAAAAACTTTATACATCTCGTGGCTGCCGGTCATTACGCTGCCCGGCGCCAGCATCACGCTATCGTCAAACCCTTCGCAAACTACATCCTCAAGCATCTTATCCAGCTGACGATCGCGCTGCTGCTCGTTGAATTCATACTGGTAGTTGTAGAAAAGATGCGTGACGTCGTGCTCCCGACACGTCTCCTGCACCGTCTGCAGCTGCGCGGCAAAATCCCGCACCTCTTTGTAGATCAGCGGTATGCCCTTTTCGGCGAGCGTTTGCTGCAAATCATTCAGGTGCGAGAGGAGATAAGCCGCCTGCCGTGGCGCCATATCATGCTGCTGCCACTGCTCAGGCGTGGCGATAAACAGGGCCAGCACATTAGCGTTTTTGGCGCGGCAGGCGGCCGCAAGGGCGATGTTGTCTTGAATGCGTAAATCCGCACGAAACCAAACCAGATGGGTGGGCATAAAACTCCAGGCAATTGTCCATTATGTCCGTAAGGGCATGCCGCTAAAGGAAAAAGGCACGCTTTTAAATGTACTTTGCCATGAAGTGTAGACGCGATGAAATAAAAAAGGCCGCCCGAGGCGGCCTTAACGCTACTTGTCCTGCGCTGTCATGGCAAAAGCAACGAACACATTCGGTTCATCGCTCTTTACAACGAGTACGCTGGCGACAATGAACGCGATGCAAAAATAGCGTTTCATTATGCGGTCCCTGCTGCTAACCGCTCCACCGTTCACCACCGGTGATAAGTCGGTGGACACAAGCTCTGACGAGAGCCTGACTTACGGTTGTGGTAACACCTCTCCCGGGACCGGTGCCCATGTGCGAGATGGCGGAAAGGGACGCCGCATAATAGTTGGCCCGGGCGTAAAACGTAATCCACTGAAAGGATGTTTAAGAATATATTTAGGGAGTTGCAGTTTGATTACTCAAGGACCCGATATATGCTTGTAAGCCTCTGACGAGGGCTTGAAGTTCACCCAACGGACCGCGAATCCCGAGGGACAAAAAAACCGCCACATTGCTGATGGCGGTTTTTTTATTGCTGTGTGTAATCTTTCTTTTTAGTAGAAATCGCAGGTCGCTTTCTCGGCCTGATCCATCCACACCGGTTTCTCGCTGGTTTTCGCCCAGACGCGGTGCAGATAGCTGTAAAAACGTGCACGATCTTTCCAGAAAAGCATTACCGGCAGTGCCAGCACGCCAGCCACTACGGCGAAGGTGCGGCGCATGAAAACGATATGAGCCGGAAACTCTTTATAAAGATCCATAATTTTCTCCCCTATAGTTGGCCGGAAACGTCATCCGGAAAATTCAAAATCTGTGACCTGGCTAAAATAATATCGCTTTGTTTGTAATTTTACTACTCATCCGACCACTTATTTTCATCCATTTAGTGAATATTTACATTCCCGCCGTAATTAAGTTACAAGAAAGTTAACAGTTTACTTATCAATAGTTAAATTGTGGGCTTAGCCATTTTTATACTTTTTTTACACCCCACCGCCTGATTTTTGCGAAATCTTTGCGCCGTAAATCCTACCGTTAGCACAAATACAAATGTCACCCGGAGGTGGATTGTGAGTGCAGGTCTGATTACCGGCATCGTGCTGGTGTTCCTGTTGCTGGGTTATCTGGTTTATGCCCTGATTAATGCGGAGGCATTCTGATGGCTGCTCAGGCGTTTTTGCTTATTGCCAGCTTTTTACTGGTACTGTTCGTGCTGGCAAGGCCCTTGGGCGCCGGGCTGGCGCGAATGATTAACAACGTGGCGCTGCCCGGTACGGCAAGTGTTGAAAAAGGGATCTGGCGCATTCTGGGAACCCGCGATTCGGAGATGAACTGGCGTCAGTATCTGATGGCGATTCTGCTGCTGAACATCGTTGGCCTGTTTGCCCTCTTTGCCATGCTGATGCTTCAGGACCGTCTGCCGTTCAACCCACAGCAGCTGCCGGGCCTGTCCTGGCACCTGGCGCTGAACACGGCCGTGAGCTTCGTCAGCAATACTAACTGGCAGTCTTACGCTGGCGAAACCACGCTCAGCTATTTCAGCCAGATGGCCGGGTTAACCGTGCAGAACTTCCTCTCTGCGGCGAGCGGTATTGCAGTGATCTTCGCCCTGACCCGCGCGTTTGCCCGTCAGAACGTCAGCACGCTCGGCAATGCCTGGGTCGATTTAACGCGCATTACCTTGTGGATCCTGCTCCCCCTTTCGCTGCTTATTGCGCTGTTCTTTATCCAGCAGGGCACGTTGCAAAACCTGCTGCCCTATGCGCCTTACACCTCGCTTGAAGGGGCGAAACAGCTCCTGCCGATGGGGCCCGTGGCCTCGCAGGAAGCTATCAAGATGCTCGGGACTAACGGCGGCGGGTTCTTTAACGCGAACTCTTCCCACCCGTTTGAAAACCCAACGGCGTTAACCAATTTCGTACAAATGCTGGCGATCTTCCTGATCCCTACCGCGCTCTGCTTTGCCTTTGGCGACGTGGTTAACGATCGCCGCCAGGGCCGCACCCTGCTGTGGGCAATGTCGATTATCTTCGTGGTCTGCGTGGCGCTGGTGATGTGGGCCGAATGGAACGGCAACGGCCACTTCATGCAGCTTGGGGCTGACAGCAGCATCAATATGGAAGGCAAAGAGAGCCGCTTCGGCATTCTTGCCAGCAGCCTGTATGCGGTGGTGACAACGGCAGCCTCCTGCGGGGCGGTGAACGCCATGCACGACTCCTTTACGGCGCTCGGCGGCATGATCCCGATGTGGCTGATGCAGATTGGCGAAGTGGTGTTTGGCGGCGTCGGCTCGGGCCTGTACGGCATGCTGCTGTTCGTGCTGCTGGCCGTGTTTATCGCCGGGCTGATGATTGGCCGCACGCCTGAGTATCTCGGCAAAAAAATCGACGTACGTGAGATGAAATTAACCGCACTGGCGATTCTGGTCACGCCTGCCCTCGTGCTGCTCGGCACCGCGCTGGCGCTGATGACCGAGGCCGGACGCGGCGGCATCTTTAACCCCGGCATCCACGGCTTTAGCGAAGTGCTTTACGCCGTCTCTTCCGCCGCCAACAACAACGGCAGCGCGTTCGCGGGCTTAAGCGCCAACTCGCCTTTCTGGAACTGTCTGCTGGCGTTCTGCATGTTCGTGGGTCGTTTCGGCGTAATCATTCCGGTTATGGCTATCGCTGGCTCTCTGGTGAGTAAAAAAATTCAACCTACTACCACCGGTACCTTGCCAACACACGGCGCGCTGTTCACCGGGCTGTTGATCGGGACCGTGCTGCTGGTCGGCGCCCTGACCTTTATCCCCGCCCTCGCGCTAGGCCCGGTCGCGGAAACCCTCTCTTTACGCTGATTTTGCGGAGAATTTGTCATGAGTCGTAAACAACTGGCCCTGCTCGAACCGTCGTTAGTTCGTCAGGCCCTCATGGATGCGGTGAAAAAGTTAAGCCCGCGCGTTCAGTGGCATAACCCGGTAATGTTTATCGTCTGGATTGGGAGCGTGCTCACCACCGTACTGGCAATTGCCATGGGGACAGGTCACCTTTCCGGAAATACAATGTTTACCGCGGCCATCAGCCTTTGGCTGTGGTTTACCGTGCTGTTCGCCAACTTCGCCGAAGCCCTGGCGGAAGGCCGGAGTAAAGCTCAGGCCAACAGCCTGAAAGGGGTAAAAAAGACCGCATTTGCCCGCAAGCTGCGTGAGCCAAAATACGGCGCGCAGATGGACCACGTTCCGGCAGACGAGCTGCGTAAAGGCGACGTGGTGCTGGTCGAAGCCGGTGACATTATCCCGTGCGACGGGGAAGTGATTGAGGGCGGCGCATCGGTAGACGAAAGCGCCATCACCGGGGAATCCGCGCCGGTGATTCGTGAATCCGGCGGCGATTTTGCCTCCGTGACGGGCGGGACGCGTATTCTCTCCGACTGGCTGGTGATTCAGTGCAGCGTCAACCCGGGCGAAACCTTCCTTGACCGGATGATCGCCATGGTGGAAGGCGCACAGCGTCGTAAAACGCCGAACGAAATTGCCCTGACCATTTTACTGGTCGCCCTGACCATCGTCTTTCTGCTGGCAACCGCCACCCTGTGGCCGTTCTCGGCCTACGGCGGTACGGCAGTCAGTACCACCGTACTGGTTGCCCTGCTGGTGTGCCTGATCCCCACCACCATCGGTGGCCTGCTGTCCGCCATCGGCGTAGCCGGGATGAGCCGTATGCTGGGCGCGAACGTCATCGCCACCAGCGGACGCGCCGTTGAGGCCGCCGGAGACGTCGACGTGCTGCTGCTGGATAAAACCGGGACCATCACGCTGGGCAACCGTCAGGCCTCTGACTTCTTACCTGCACCGGGCGTGGATGAAAAAACGCTGGCAGACGCGGCGCAGCTCTCCTCTCTGGCCGATGAAACCCCGGAAGGCCGCAGCATCGTGATTCTGGCTAAACAGCGATTTAACCTCCGCCAGCGCGACGTGCAGAGCCTGCACGCTACCTTTGTTCCATTCACCGCCCAGACCCGCATGAGCGGAATTAACATTCAGGACCGGATGATCCGCAAAGGCTCCGTGGACGCTATTCGCCGTCATATCGAGGCTAACAGCGGCCATTTCCCGCCCGAGGTGGACAAGCTGGTTGAAAGCGTCGCGCGTCAGGGGGCAACCCCGCTGGTCGTGGCGGAAGGTTCAAACGTGCTGGGCGTGATTGCGCTGAAGGATATCGTTAAAGGCGGCATCAAAGAGCGCTTTGCGCAGCTGCGCAAAATGGGGATCAAAACGGTGATGATCACCGGAGATAACCGTCTGACCGCCGCCGCTATTGCCGCCGAGGCGGGCGTGGACGATTTTCTCGCCGAGGCAACGCCGGAAGCCAAGCTTGCATTGATTCGCCAGTATCAGGCAGAAGGCCGCCTGGTCGCGATGACCGGCGACGGCACCAACGATGCCCCCGCCCTGGCGCAGGCCGACGTGGCGGTGGCGATGAACTCCGGCACGCAGGCGGCTAAAGAGGCGGGCAACATGGTTGACCTCGACTCTAACCCGACCAAGCTGATTGAAGTGGTGCACATCGGCAAACAGATGCTGATGACGCGCGGTTCGCTGACCACGTTCAGCATTGCAAACGACGTGGCGAAGTATTTCGCCATCATCCCGGCGGCGTTTGCCGCCACCTATCCGCAGCTGAACGCGCTGAATGTGATGCATCTGCACTCTCCGTCATCGGCCATTCTTAGCGCGGTGATCTTTAACGCCCTGATTATCGTCTTCCTCATCCCGCTGGCGCTGAAAGGGGTGAGCTATAAGCCGCTGACCGCCGCGGCCATGCTGCGCCGCAACCTGTGGATTTATGGCCTTGGCGGGCTGGTTGTTCCCTTCATTGGGATCAAGGTTATCGACGTGCTGTTGACCCTCTTCGGGCTGGTTTAAAAGGTGAATCAAATGACGATGTTACGCCCCGCTATACTTCTGTTTATTCTGATGTCGCTGATAACCGGCGGGCTTTACCCGCTGGTGACGACGGCGCTCGGCCAGTGGTGGTTCCAGGACCAGGCCAACGGCTCGCTGATAATCCAGAACGGCGAGAGCCGGGGCTCGCGCCTGATTGGGCAGAACTTTACGGACGCACGCTACTTCCAGGGGCGCCCTTCCGCCACCGCGGAAAGCCCGTATAATCCGATGGCATCAGGCGGCAGCAACCTGGCGGGCAGCAACCCGGAGCTGGATAAAGCCGTTGCGGAACGCGTTGCCGCCCTGCGCGCCGCCAACCCGCAGGCCAGCCGCGAAGTGCCTGTTGAGCTGGTCACCGCCTCGGCAAGCGGGCTGGACTATAGCCTGACGCCGGAAGCCGTGGCATGGCAAATCCCGCGCGTGGCCGCTGCCCGCCAGCTGACGCTCGAACAGGTCAGCCAGCTGGTGGCAGAACACACGCAAAAGCCGCTGGTCAGCTTCATCGGCATGCCGGTAGTGAACATTGTTGAGCTGAATCTGGCGCTGGACGCGCTAAGGAAAAACTAAATGACCGACGAGCCCATGCGCCCGGATCCGGACAGGCTGCTCGAACAGACGGCTGAAGCCCATCGCGGCAAACTGAAAATTTTCTTCGGCGCCTGCGCGGGCGTCGGGAAAACCTTCGCCATGCTGACGGAAGCCCAGCGGCTTCGGGCGCAGGGGCTCGACATTCTGATCGGCGTGGTGGAAACCCACGGGCGTAAGGAGACGGCATCGCTGCTAAAGGGGCTGGCTACCCAGCCACCCCGGCGCATCAGCCACCGCGGTCGGTTAGTCACCGAATTCGATCTCGATGCCGCCCTCGCCCGCCGTCCGGCCCTGATCCTGATGGACGAACTGGCGCACAGCAATGCGCCAGGCTCGCGTCATCCGAAACGCTGGCAGGACGTGGAAGAGCTGCTGGAAGCCGGCATCGACGTGTTCACCACCGTTAACGTTCAGCATCTGGAGAGCCTGAACGACGTGGTGAGCGGCGTTACCGGCATTCAGGTGCGGGAGACGGTGCCCGATCCCTTCTTTGACTCCGCCGATGAGGTGGTGCTTGTCGACCTACCGCCCGACGACCTGCGCCAGCGCCTGCATGAGGGCAAAGTCTATATCGCAGGCCAGGCCGAACGCGCCATCGAACATTTCTTCCGCAAAGGCAACCTGATTGCCCTGCGCGAGCTGGCCCTGCGCCGTACCGCCGACCGCGTTGATGACCAGATGCGCGCCTGGCGCGACCTGCAGGGGCAAGAGCGCGTCTGGCACACGCGGGATGCCATTCTGCTGTGTATTGGCCACGGCAGCGGCAATGAGAAACTCATCCGTACCGCCGCCCGGCTCGCCGCGAAATTTGGCAGCGTCTGGCACGCGGTGTATGTCGAGACGCCGCAGCTTCACGCCCTGCCGGAAAACCAGCGTCGCGCGATCCTGAGCTCGCTGCGGCTGGCGCAGGAGCTGGGTGCGGAAACCGCCACGCTCTCCGACCCGGCAGAAGATAAAGCCATTCTGCGCTACGCGCGCGAGCACAACCTGGGCAAAATTGTGATTGGCCGTCGCCAGCACCGCCGCTGGTTTAGCCGCGAATCGTTCGCGGACAGGCTGGCCCGCCGCGCGCCGGATCTGGATCTGGTGATCGTGGCGCTGGACGACAAGCCCACGCTCCTGCCCAACCGCGCGCCGGACGCCCGCGCCTTCGGTGATAAATGGCGAATTCAAATCCGAGGCTGCCTTGTCGCCGTCGTGCTCTGCGCCCTGATTACCGTGATTGCCAGCCAGTGGCTGATTGCCTTCGACGCCGCCAACCTGGTGATGATTTACCTGCTCGGCGTGGTCGTGGTGGCGCTCTTTTACGGACGCTGGCCGTCCGTGCTGGCGACGGTTATCAACGTGGTCAGTTTCGATCTTTTCTTCATTGCTCCGCGCGGTACCCTCGCGGTATCCGACGTGCAGTACATTCTCACGTTCGGCGTAATGCTCACCGTCGGGCTGGTGATCGGGAACCTGACGGCGGGCGTTCGCTACCAGGCGCGGATTGCCCGCTATCGCGAGCAGCGCACGCGCCATCTGTATGAGATGTCCAAATCGCTGGCGGTCGGCCGTACGCCGCTGGATATTGTCCAGACCAGCGAGCAGTTTATTCGCTCCACTTTTCACGCCAGTAACCTCATCCTGCTTCCGGACGAGCATGGCACGCTTCGCCCCCTCACCTCCGCCACGGGAATGACGCCCTGGGATGAGGCCATCGCGCGCTGGAGTTTTGATAAAGGCCTGCCTGCGGGCGCGGGCACAGACACCCTGCCCGGCGTGCCGTATCAGATCCTGCCGCTGCGCAGTGCGGATAAAAATCAGGGGCTGGTCATCGTCGAGCCGTCAAACCTGCGCCAGCTGATGATCCCCGAGCAGCAGCGCCTGCTGGAGACCTTTACGCTGCTGGTTGCCAGCGCGCTGGAGCGCCTGGCGCTGACCGCCAGTGAAGAGCAGGCGCGGCTGGCAAGCGAGCGCGAAAGTATCCGCAATTCACTGCTGGCGGCGCTTTCTCACGACCTGCGCACGCCCCTCACCGTTCTGTTTGGGCAGTCCGAAATCCTGACGCTGGACCTGGCGGCCGAAGGGTCAAAACACGCGATGCAGGCCAGCGAGATCCGCCAGCACGTGCTTAACACCACGCGCCTGGTGAATAATCTGCTTGATATGGCACGCATTCAGTCAGGCGGGTTTAACCTCAAAAAAGAGTGGCTTACGCTTGAAGAAGTGGTGGGCAGCGCCTTAAAGATGCTGGAGCCGGGCCTGGGTGGCCGCCACATTGCGCTGAATATGCCTGATCCGCTGACGCTCATCCACGTCGATGGGCCGCTGTTCGAACGCGTGTTGATCAACCTGCTGGAAAATGCGGGTAAATACGCGGGCGCAAAGGCACACATTGGCGTGAATGCCTCGGTGGAAAATCAGGTGCTGCTGCTGGACGTCTGGGATACCGGGCCGGGCATTCCTGCCGGGCAGGAGCAGGCTATTTTTGAGAAATTCGCGCGCGGAAACAAGGAGTCAGCCATTCCCGGCGTTGGGCTGGGGCTGGCGATTTGCCAGGCCATCATCGAGGTGCACGGTGGAACGATTTCGGCAGAAAACCGTCCGGAAGGCGGGGCGCGTTTTTGTGTTAAACTTCCACTCGATGCGCCACCAGAACTTGATGAATTACCAGAGGATTTGTGATTAACGTCCTGATTGTTGAAGATGAACTCGCCATTAGCCGATTTCTGCGCGCCGCGCTGGAAGGCGACGGCCTGCGCGTTCATGATGCGGGCACGCTTCAACGGGGGTTAATTGAGGCCGCCACGCGTAAGCCGGATCTGGTGATCCTCGATTTAGGGCTGCCGGACGGTGACGGTATCGATTTTATCCGCGAAGTTCGCCAGTGGAGTCAGATGCCGATTCTGGTGCTCTCGGCCCGAACCGAAGAGACGGATAAAATCGCCGCGCTGGACGCCGGGGCGGATGATTACCTGATCAAACCTTTTGGCATTGGCGAACTGCAGGCCCGGCTTCGCGTGGCCCTGCGCCGACACAGTGGAACAACGCCTTCCGACCCGGTGCATACTTTTGGTGACATTCGCGTCGACCTTGCGGCGCGACGAATCGCGCGTGGAGAAGAAGAGATCCATCTCACGCCCATTGAGTTTCGTCTGCTCGCTGTACTGCTCAACAACCACGGCAAAGTCCTCACCCAGCGCCAGCTGTTAAGCCAGGTCTGGGGCCCTAACGCCGTCGAGCATAGTCATTATTTACGCATTTATATGGGCCACCTTCGCCAGAAACTCGAAGCCGACCCCGCGCGCCCGCGCCATTTATTAACCGAAACCGGTATCGGTTATCGGTTTATGCTGTGAATAACTATTCACTTTTATTTTTTATTAAATCTAAAAACATCGGCAAATATTAACTTCTTCTCGCTGGCCCGTTATTATCCCGCCCATTTTCGTCGCCATTAAACATTCCAAAAACAGACTATTAACATAACACCCACAAAACAGCGTTTTGATCTGCGATATGCACTCCTGACGACTAATTATTTCTGAAATGATCGGTTAACGGTGATCTTCTTCACAGTTAATCATCCTTTCATGGATAAAATGACCATGCTTTCAATTACTGAAAGGAATTTAAGCATGGAAAACAATAATCGTTTAATGCCCCATATAAGGCGAACAACGCATATCATGATGTTTGCCCACCGCAACTGCTTTGACTTTCATCTCTTTAACGCCCGGTAGTCCTTCGACTTCTGGCGCATCCGCTCACGGGTTATCCTGAAAAACGTTAGTTAACAGGCTGTTGCCTGTGGACACTTGCGCTTATTTATCTTGATCCAGACGTATCCGCAGCCGGGCGGCCTGGGTTTCATTTAACGAAAAGCAATTAACTGATTTTTTATCAGCGACCTCCTTTTGCTTTTTTACCGGTGAATATCGATTTCTTTTTTTTCGAGAAATCGAGGGACTCCTGTTGTCAAAATAAAGAGATAAAGATGAAAAATTTAAAAATCGCCGCCAGCCGTAACTGCCCCGACTGTTTTACCACCCGCCGCGAAATAGTGGATATCCACGCGACCGACTATATTGACGTTGCCGCCGTCGTGCTGGCCGTCAGCGATATTGCCGAGGGTGCGATAGAAGAAATAGAAGCAACCGGCTTTGGCATTCCTGTATTTATTGCCACCCATAAAGAAGAGATTGTTCCGGCGGATTATTTGTCGCGTATTCAGGGCGTTTTTGAGGACTCAGTGACCAGCAGTGATTTTTACGGTCGCCAGCTGGAAGCGGCAGCCCTTAAGTATGAAACCCAGCTGCGCCCGCCGTTCTTCCGCGCGCTGGTCGATTACGTTAAACAGGGCAACAGCGCGTTTGACTGTCCGGGGCATCAGGGAGGGCAGTTCTTCCGCCGCCATCCTGCCGGAAACCAGTTTGTTGATTTCTTTGGCGAAACGCTTTTCCGCTCGGACCTGTGCAACGCCGACGTGGCCATGGGGGATCTGCTGATTCACGAAGGCGCGCCCTGCATTGCCCAGCAGCATGCCGCCAAAGTCTTTAACGCCGATAAGACTTACTTCGTGCTGAACGGGACGTCATCGTCAAACAAAGTGGTGCTTAACGCCCTGCTTACCCCCGGTGACCTTGTGCTGTTCGATCGCAATAACCATAAATCCAACCACCACGGCGCGCTGCTGCAGGCGGGGGCAACGCCCGTGTATCTGGAAACGGCGCGCAACCCGTACGGTTTCATCGGCGGCATCGACGCGCACTGCTTTGAGGAGGGCTATCTGCGCGAGCGGGTATCCGAGGTTGCACCGGGCCGCGCGCGCGACGAACGTCCGTTCCGTCTGGCGGTGATCCAGCTGGGTACCTACGACGGCACGATTTATAACGCTCGTCAGGTGGTGGATAAAATTGGGCACCTGTGTGATTACATCCTGTTTGACTCTGCCTGGGTGGGCTACGAGCAGTTTATTCCGATGATGGCCGACTGCTCCCCGCTGCTGCTGGAGCTGAACGAAAACGATCCCGGTATTCTGGTTACGCAATCGGTGCATAAACAGCAGGCCGGCTTCTCGCAGACCTCGCAAATCCATAAGAAAGACAGCCACATCAAAGGCCAGCCGCGCTACGTCCCTCACAAGCGTCTCAACAACGCCTTTATGATGCACGCCTCCACCAGCCCGTTCTATCCGCTGTTTGCTGCCCTTGATATCAACGCCCGCATGCACGAGGGCCAGAGCGGTCGCAACATGTGGATGGACTGCGTGGTCACCGGTATTGAGGCGCGCAAGCTGATCCTGGAGAACTGCCGGTTTATCCGCCCATTCGTACCGGAGACGGTGGATGGCCGCGCGTGGGAAAGCTGGGATACCGCGGAGATAGCCACCGACCTGCGCTTCTTCCACTTCGTTCCCGGTGAACGCTGGCACGCCTTTGATGGCTACGCCGAGCATCAGTATTTTATCGACCCGTGCAAGCTGCTGCTGACCACGCCGGGCATCAACGCCCGCACCGGTGAGTATGAAGATTTCGGCGTGCCCGCCACTATCCTCGCCAACTTCCTGCGTGAAAACGGCATCGTGCCGGAAAAATGCGATCTCAACTCAATCCTGTTCCTGCTCACCCCTGCGGAGGATATGGGCAAACTGCAGCAGCTGGTCGCCCAGCTGGTGCGCTTCGAGAAACTGCTCCAGACGGATGCGCCGTTAAAAGAGGTGCTGCCATCCATCTGTAAACAGTATCCGGAACGCTACGCGGACTACACGCTGCGTCAGATTTGCCGGGAAATGCATGCGCTCTATGCCCGTAACAACGTGAAGCAGCTGCAAAAAGAGATGTTCCGCAAGTCCCACTTCCCGCGCGTGATGATGAGCCCGCAGGAGGCGAACTACGCGTATCTGCGCGGCAATGTCGAGCTGGTCTCCCTGCGCGACGCAGAAGGCCGCATCGCGGCCGAGGGTGCGCTTCCTTACCCACCGGGAGTGCTCTGCGTAGTGCCTGGTGAAGTCTGGGGCGGTTCCGTGCTGCGCTACTTTGCCGCGCTTGAGGAAGGCATCAACCTGTTACCCGGCTTTGCCCCTGAGCTACAGGGCGTGTACATCGAAGAGTGCGACGGTCGCAAACAGGTTCGCTGCTACGTGATCAAACAGCCTGCCGCTCAGCCTGCGCTGCTGAAAGGAGAAATGTTATGAGTAAGTCCAATAAGATGGGCGTGGTGCAGCTCACCATCCTCACCATGGTCAACATGATGGGTTCCGGAATTATCATGCTGCCCACCAAGCTTGCCGAAGTGGGAACCATCTCTATTATCTCCTGGCTGGTGACGGCGGTAGGCTCGATGGCGCTGGCGTGGGCCTTTGCCAAGTGCGGGATGTTCAGCCGTAAGTCCGGTGGAATGGGCGGCTATGCGGAATACGCGTTTGGCAAGTCGGGCAACTTTATGGCGAACTACACCTACGGCGTATCGCTGCTGATCGCCAACGTCGCAATAGCCATCTCGGCGGTCGGCTACGGTACGGAACTGTTTGGCGCCACGCTCAGCCCGGTGCAAATCGGGCTGGCAACCATCGGCGTGCTGTGGATCTGCACCGTGGCAAACTTTGGCGGCGCGCGTATTACCGGGCAGCTCAGCAGCATCACCGTCTGGGGCGTGATTATTCCGGTTGTTGGCCTGTGCATCATCGGCTGGTTCTGGTTTAGCCCAACGCTGTACGCGAACTCCTGGAACCCGCACCACGTGCCGTTCTTTACCGCGGTTGGTTCCTCCATCGCCATGACGCTGTGGGCTTTCCTCGGTCTGGAATCCGCCTGCGCGAACGCGGAGGTGGTTGAGAACCCGGAAAAGAACGTGCCGATTGCGGTACTCGGCGGCACGCTCGGCGCGGCGGTGATCTATATCGTTTCGACTAACGTGATTGCGGGCATCGTTCCGAATATGGATCTGGCTAAGTCTACGGCGCCGTTCGGGCTGGCCTTCGCGCAGATGTTCACGCCTGAGGTCGGAAAAGTGATCATGGGTCTGATGGTCATGTCCTGCTGCGGCTCGCTGCTCGGCTGGCAGTTCACCATCGCACAGGTGTTTAAATCCTCCGCTGACGAAGGCTATTTCCCGAAAATCTTCTCCCGCGTGAGCAAAGCAGATGCGCCGGTACAGGGCATGCTGGCAATTGTTATCTTCCAGAGCGGTCTGTCGCTGATGACCATCAGCCCGTCGCTGAACAGCCAGTTCAACGTGCTGGTCAACCTGGCGGTAGTGACGAACATCATTCCGTATATTCTGTCGATGGCGGCGCTGGTGATTATTCAGAAAGTCGCGAAGGTGGATCCACGCAAGGCGCGTGCGGCCAATATCGTGGCGCTGATTGGGGCAATCTACAGCTTCTATGCGCTCTACTCATCCGGCCAGGAAGCGATGCTGTATGGCGCGATGGTGACCTTTATGGGCTGGACGCTGTACGGCCTGGTATCGCCGAGATTTGAATTGAAGAATAAACATAGTTAGGTAAAAGCAAAACGGCAACCCTGAGGTTGCCGTTTTTAATGTTTTCTCCCTCTCCCTGTGGGAGAGGGATGGGGTGAGGGCATCAGCCCGCACCAAACACCACTTATGCGTTTTTCAGCACTTCGCTGACGATCTCTACCGCTTCTTTCTCGATCTGCTGACGGTGCTCAGCGCCGAGGAAGCTTTCACAGTAGATTTTATACGCATCTTCCGTACCGGATGGACGCGCGGCGAACCAGCCGTTTTCGGTCATCACCTTCAGTCCGCCGATAGAGGCACCGTTACCCGGCGCCGCCGTCAGGCGCGCGGTGATCGGATCGCCTGCCAGGGTGCTGGCGCTAACCATCTCCGGAGAGAGTTTGGACAGAGCCGCCTTCTGGGCAGAGGTCGCGCCGGCCTGAATACGGTTGTAGCTTGGCGCACCAAAGCGTTCCGCCAGCTCGTTGTAGTGCTCCTGCGGGTTTTTACCGGTGACCGCGGTGATTTCTGCCGCCAGCAGGCACATGATGATGCCGTCTTTATCGGTTGACCACGGCGTGCCGTCGAAGCGCAGGAAGGACGCGCCCGCGCTCTCCTCACCGCCGAAGCCAAAGCTGCCGTCGTGCAGGCCATCAACGAACCACTTGAAGCCCACCGGCACTTCCACCAGCTTGCGGCCCAGCGCGTCAACCACGCGGTCGATCATCGCGGAGGAAACCAGGGTTTTACCCACGGCAACCTCTTTGCCCCACTGCGGACGGTGCTGGAACAGGTAGTTAATGGCGACGGCCAGGTAATGGTTCGGGTTCATCAGCCCTGCCGGGGTAACGATACCGTGGCGGTCGTAATCCGGGTCGTTAGCAAACGCCAGATCGAATTTGTCGCGCAGCGCCAGCAGGCCCGCCATCGCGCACTCGGAGGAGCAGTCCATGCGGATCGCGCCGTCTTTATCCAGGTGCATAAAGCGGAAGGTCTGATCGACGTGATCGTTCACGATGGTCAGATCCAGCTTGTAATGTTCGGCGATGCGCTTCCAGTACTCAATACCGGAGCCGCCAAGCGGATCCACGCCCAGCTTCAGGCCGGCTTTCTGGATAGCCGCCATATCGACGATATCCGCCAGCCCTTCCACGAACGGCTGAACCAGGTCCTGCTCTTTCACGTGGCCGGACGCCATGGCGGCATCCAGAGAGATGCGCTTAACGCCTTTCAGATCGTCAGCCAGCAGCGCGTTGGCACGATCTTCCACCACTTTAGTGACGTTGGTGTCTGCCGGACCACCGTTAGGCGGGTTGTATTTGATCCCACCGTCATCCGGCGGGTTGTGGGATGGCGTGATAACGATACCGTCAGCCTGCGCACCGCCTTTTTTGTTGTGCACCAGGATGGCGTTAGAGACCGCAGGCGTTGGCGTAAAACCGTTGTTCTCCTGAACAATCACATCAACGCCGTTCGCCGCCAGCACTTCCAGCACGGAGATGAACGCCGGTTCAGACAGAGCATGGGTATCTTTCCCTACGTAGCACGGACCGGTGACGCCATTTTTGGCGCGCTCTTCCGCGATGGCCTGGGCAATGGCCAGAATGTGCGGCTCGTTAAAGCTATGGCGCGCCGCGCTGCCGCGGTGACCGGATGTACCAAACTTCACTGCGTGTTCTGCGTTGCCCACGGCCGGCTTCAGTACGTAATACTGTGCGGTCAGTTGAGCGACGTTAATCAAATCGCTTTGTTGTGCAGGTTGGCCTGCACGGCTGTGATTTGCCATTGCCTGGTCCTTCTGATGCAAGGGTTAAATTGTACCGCAAACCTTCTCAATCAATTCCGCCGGGAACTGCATGGACTGCATGATATGTTCAACCATGCTGCACTTGCGGCCCGTGTTGGTATTGGTGATTACCCAGTACGGTGTGCCCGGGACGTGTTTGGGTTTGGTTTGATTGCCATTTTGCAGCAGCGTCTGCTCATCGCCCGCGAAATACACGCGTGTGCGACCGTGCAGCGACTCGGTCGCTTCAGCAAATGCGTTGTTATCGAGTGAATAAAGTGTAGACAGCACCAGCATAAAGCGGTTAACCGCCTTTTTCTGCTCTGCGTATTCGTCAGAGAGCAGCAGTTCACGCACCGCGCGCACTTTATCTTTTACAGGCGTCACGGCAGGTTTTGCTTGTGCAACAACGCTCGGCTGAGACGCGACATCTTTTGTGGCTGGGGTAGCAGGCTGTGAAGCGGCGGAAATTTTAAGCATACGCCGTAAAATGTCGGACGCGCTCTCCCCGATATGCCGCGTTTGGCTGGCAATAAACTGATAGAGTTCGTCATCAACTTCGATTGTTTTCATCTTAATCCAGTGCGATATCTTATCTGAATACAAGTCGTTGGGATTATAGGGTCAAATCCCAACAGCGGATAGCGTCAAACCCGGTTGGCGGCAAAAGTCAGATTAAACTGGATCCTTGCAGCCGGGCGGCAGAATGGTCAACATGATACCCTAACCTGACATACGTAAAAAAAGAACTTTGCCATGAAATTGAATACCCGAGCGCAAACTGCACAATCGCCGAACAATAATTCTCCCATCGTACTGGTTCACGGGCTTTTTGGCAGCCTGGATAACCTGGGCGTGCTGGCGCGCGATTTGGTTATCGATCACGATATTTTGCAGGTCGATATGCGAAATCACGGCCTTTCCGGGCGCTCGGAGGAGATGACTTACGCGGCGATGGCGCAGGATCTGCTGGATACGCTGGACGCTAACGGCCTGCAGAAGGTGACACTCATCGGGCATTCAATGGGTGGCAAAGCGGTGATGGCCCTGACGGCGCTGGCGCCGGAACGTATCAATGGCCTGGTGGTCATTGACGTTGCGCCCGTGGATTACGACGTGCGTCGCCACGATGAGATTTTTGCTGCCATCAATGCGGTAACAGAAGCGGGGGTCTCTACCCGCCAGCAGGCTGCCGCGGTGATGCGTGAGCATCTGGATGAGGAAGGGGTTGTGCAGTTCCTGCTGAAATCCTTCGTCGACGGAGAGTGGCGCTTTAACGTGCCGGTCCTGTGGGATCAGTATTCTCATATTGTGGGCTGGGAAGCTGTTCCCGCCTGGCCGCACCCTACCCTCTTTATTCGTGGCGGAAACTCCCCTTACGTCACCGACGCTTATCGCGACACGCTGCTGGCGCAATTCCCGCAGGCTCGAGCCCATGTCATTGCAGGTGCCGGGCACTGGGTTCACGCGGAAAAACCGGACGCTGTTCTGCGCGCTATCCGTCGCTATCTCACTGATACTGCGAATTGATTAAAAAGACAGCGACTGGACGGCGATGGGCTTCCAGTCGTTGGCGCGCCGTTTTCGCTGATGTATGATGGCGCGCTTATCGCCCGGGCTTTAGCAGGGCGGCGTGTTTCCCCCGAAGTCTCAGAATTATGGCCAAAGAACAAACGGACCGTACGACACTAGATCTGTTCGCGAATGAGCGTCGCCCGGGAAGACCCAAGACGAATCCGCTTTCACGCGATGAACAGCTGCGTATCAATAAACGCAACCAGCTTAAACGCGATAAAACTCGTGGACTTAAGCGTGTCGAACTGAAGCTGAACGCCGATGCTGTCGATGCACTAAATGAGCTGGCAGAGGCGCGCAACATCAGCCGCAGCGAACTGATCGAAGAGATACTGATCGCTCAACTCGAGGCTTTGCGCAGCAAGGCATAAGTCTGAAAATCCCCTTTATTACCCTTTTCATGTAGCACAGAGTGCAGTCCTGCGTGATAGCTGTTTCCGCAGGGTTGTCTGTTCTGCTATTATTGCCCTTATCCGTGGACAAATTGCGCCACCATACCATTAAGTTTCAAGAGGTTATTTTACTCATGGCAATCATCGGCATTTTCTTCGGCAGTGATACCGGCAATACCGAAAATATCGCAAAAAACATTCAAAAACAGCTCGGTAAAGACGTTGCCGATGTGCACGACATCGCCAAGAGCAGCAAAGAAGACCTCGAAGGCTATGACATCCTGCTGCTGGGTATCCCAACCTGGTACTACGGTGAAGCCCAGTGTGACTGGGACGATTTCTTCCCGACGCTGGAAGAGGTGGACTTCAACGGCAAGCTGGTTGCGCTGTTTGGCTGTGGCGATCAGGAAGACTACGCAGAGTACTTCTGTGACGCACTGGGCACCATCCGCGACATCATCGAGCCACGCGGTGCTGCTATCGTGGGCCACTGGCCAACGGCGGGTTATCACTTTGAAGCGTCCAAAGGCCTGGCGGATGACGATCACTTCGTGGGCCTGGCTATCGATGAAGATCGTCAGCCGGAACTCACCGCTGAGCGCGTTGAAAAATGGGTTAAGCAGGTTCGCGAAGAGCTGAATCTGGACGACATTCTGAACGCCTGATGGCCCTGCGGCGCAGCCTTGGTTGCGCCCATTTTCCAGGTAAAACCGATTAAATTAATTGCTACAAACTTTTAACTTTTTCGCTCAGACCTGTACAATATCCCCCTGGTAAAAAGTGGGTGCCATCGAACAAGTTTGTTGGTGATACCACGTTTTTATAAGCATACTTTGCTTGAGACTTGCAGTTTTCATTTAGCCATGGCAGTTCTATAATGAGACGCATTATCCCAAGTGCATTTTCTGTCACTTCTTCATTAGAAGTGAATCGTTTAGCAACAGGACAGATTCCGCATGACTGACAACAATACCGCATTAAAGAAGGCTGGCCTGAAAGTAACGCTTCCTCGGTTAAAAATCCTTGAAGTGCTTCAGGGACCAGACAATCACCATGTCAGTGCGGAAGACCTTTATAAGCGTCTTATCGACATGGGCGAAGAGATTGGGCTGGCAACCGTGTATCGCGTGCTGAACCAGTTCGATGACGCGGGCATTGTGACCCGTCATAATTTCGAAGGCGGTAAGTCTGTTTTCGAACTGACCCAGCAGCATCACCACGATCACCTGATCTGCCTCGACTGTGGCAAGGTCATTGAATTTAGCGATGATTCCATCGAATCACGCCAGCGTGAAATCGCTGCCCGTCACGGCATCCGCCTGACCAATCACAGCCTGTACCTGTATGGTCACTGCGCTGAAGGCGACTGCCGCGAAAACGACCACGCGCACGACGCGAAGTAAGTTCGTGTTTATACTCTGAGCCAGCCATTAGGTTGGCTTTTTTTTTGCGTTAAAAAGCCCGGTGGCGCTGCGCTTGCCGGGCCTACGGGCTATGACACCTTTGTAGGACCGGTAAGCGCAGCGCCACCGGGCATAATAACAGCGAATTAATTACTGTTATTGCTTCGAATTTCTTTCCAAATCTGGTCGCAACGCTTCGCCACTTCCTGATCGTTACCGGTTTTACGCGCCTGAATGCAGGCCTGGTAATCCATCACGCGGACGTTTTCCTGCGTCGCGAACTGCTCGTGCGCTTTCTCTTTCTTCAGCACGTTAAGCACGCTCTGACAGGCCTCGATTTTCTCCGGCGAACCTTCCGCAGTATTGATGCAGGCGCTATACGCCTCCTTCAGACGGGTGTCCTCTTTCGGCGCCTGTGTCTGAGCACACGCCACCAGCCCTGATGCCAGCAACGCGACGATTACAATTTTTTTCATCATGTGCAGTCTCCATACCGGCGGGACTCAGCCCGCCGGTGCGTTCATCAGAAGATGGTGAATGGTGCGATAACCATGAATTTCACGTCACGTTCATCCTGGAAGATGTTGCCGTAACCGCCCGCATAGCTCGGAATGTCAGAGTGGTTGTCATACTGCGTGAAGTGCAGTTTAAACATCGTGCCTTTCGCGCGCCCATCCTGCAGGGTGTAGATCGCATCCAGGCTGTAAGAGGACTCTTTCAGACGGTAGTTTGGATCGTAGTATGCGTCCGGAGTGGCCATATCAGCAGGCTTCGCGTCCCAGGCATAAGCGTAAGATGCCCCCACCGCCCAGCCAGGCAGGTTCCAGTTTTTGAGGTCGTACATCGCGCCGAAGAAGAGCGCTTTTTCGCCGTCGGCGTTGAAGTCAGAGCGGTTATCCCACCAGATATCCAGACGACCGTTGGACGATGCATAGGTTGGCGTCATACGCTGCAGGAAGTAACCCTGCTGCCCTTCCGCCTTCACCCATGTCCCTTCAAGACGCAGATCAACCTGGCCCACTTTGTAGCCGAAGGTCAGCGCCTGCAGCCATGCGGTGCCGTCATAGATATCGTTGACGGTGCCATTGCTCGCTTTATCACGGGTACCGTAGAACTGATAGCTGGTGCTCAGCGGGCTGCCCGCAACATCAAATTTGTAGCTGGCTTTTGCAAAGTACTGGTCAATATACCCTTCCGCCTGACCAAAAGCGGCTTCAAGCACCAGGTCGTTTTTGAAGTCATACTTCGCGCCCAGAGAGTGGAGATAGTCCACTTTGGTCTTTTTATCGTTCTGGTAAAACTTGTCCATCTCGATGTGCCACGGCGCTTTATATTCGTTGGTCCACATGTAGGAGAAGCTCAACGCGCCCGCATCGCCGTAGTCAAAGTTAGCCCCGGCTTCGGCCCCCTGATAGGTGCCCGGCATAAAGCTCCAGTGCGGTGCTAACAGCGTTTGACCGGTTGGCTGAATATAACCACCGCGCGCCCATACCGGGCCGTATTTGAATTTCGCTGCTGCCTTATACAGGCTGACGCCGCTTTTATCGCCGGACCAGTCTTCTTTATAGGCTTTATTACTGGAGGAGAAGGCGATTTCGTTCGGGTGACCGCTGTCGCCGTTTTCCGCCATTTCAATGGCCGTGAAGGCGGCAATATCCAGACCGAACATATCTGCAGCATAGCCCGACTGGAAATCGAGGTTGGCGTTCCAGGTTGAGTGAGCAAGGTTGGTTTTATATTTGTTTTCGGTGACGTCTTTACGGTCACGTTGACGCTGCCAGTAATAAATACCGCCCGTGAGGGTAGAATCATCGATGAAACCTTCGGCCTTAGCTTCTGGGGTAATCACCAAGCTCGACATTGCTGTCACACCGGCGATAGCCAGCGCCAGCGCACTACGTTTGCCACTGAACGTACGCATAGATTATTCCTCTTTGACGAATTAAAACGCCTAAAACGGCGAAAATATAAAAGACCTAATGGTCAGGGGTAGTCAGAAATACCCTCGAATTAACTACCGCCTTTAGGTTATTTTTCGCGACGCGAATTATCAATGCTTTTTAATAAGCAAAAGTCAGGATTATGACGAAGTGCACATAATTAGTAGTGCTTTGTAACATTTACGGGGAGACGAGGAATGGCGGGATATAGCGAGAAATTTCAGGGCGTAAAGGCAGACTACCCCGTATGTTTTTTAGTCATCTCCATTTCCGTAAAAATAGAAACTTTATTTAAAAAAATAAGTAGCACCTCATTGACCTGATTTCCCGGCAGAGAATATTTCCTCAGACCGTTAATAGCATGATCGTTAAATAAAAAAACGCCGCATATAGCGGCGTTTGTCTCTCATTGACCAGAGCAGCGATATTATTCGCCGATCTTAGCCCAGGTATCACGCAGACCGACGGTACGGTTAAATACCGGCTTTTCAGCGGTGCTGTAGCGGCTGTCCAGGCAGAAGTACCCTTCGCGTTCGAACTGGAACGCTTTACCGGCTTCAGCGGCTTTCAGAGACGGCTCGGCATAACCCTGCTTGATAATCAGCGACTCGGTATTGATAACCGAGAGGAAGTCTTCCGCTGCGCCCGGGTTAGGCACGCTGAACAGACGGTCGTACAGGCGGATTTCCACCGGCAGCGCATGCGTCGCGCTCACCCAGTGAATAACGCCCTTCACTTTACGTCCGTCAGCAGGATCTTTGCTCAGGGTCTCTGCATCGTAAGAACAGAAGATGGTGGTGATATTCCCTTCTGCATCTTTCTCTACGCGCTCGGCTTTGATCACGTACGCGTTACGCAGACGCACTTCTTTGCCCAGCACCAGACGCTTGTACTGCTTGTTCGCTTCTTCGCGGAAGTCAGCACGATCGATCCAGATTTCGCCGCTGAACGGCACGTCGCGGGTCCCCATCTCCGGCTTGCTCGGATGGTTAGGCATTGCCACCAGCTCGCTCTTGCCCTGCGGGTAGTTTTCGATAACCAGCTTAACCGGGTCGATCACCGCCATCGCGCGCGGAGCGTTTTCGTTCAGGTCTTCACGGATGCAGGATTCCAGAGAAGCGATTTCAATGGTGTTGTCCTGTTTGGTGACGCCGATGCGTTTGCAGAACTCGCGAATTGACGCAGAGGTGTAGCCACGACGGCGCAGACCAGAGATGGTCGGCATGCGCGGATCATCCCAGCCTTCAACGTGCTTGTCGGTGACCAGCAGGTTCAGCTTACGTTTGGACATCACGGTGTATTCCAGGTTCAGACGAGAGAACTCGTACTGGCGCGGATGCACAGGAATAGTGATGTTATCCAGCACCCAGTCGTACAGACGGCGGTTGTCCTGGAACTCCAGCGTACAGAGTGAATGCGTGATGCCTTCCAGCGCATCGCTGATGCAGTGGGTGAAGTCGTACATCGGGTAGATGCACCACTTGTTGCCGGTCTGGTGGTGTTCCGCAAACTTAATGCGGTACAGCACCGGATCGCGCATCACGATGAACGGGGACGCCATGTCAATTTTGGCACGCAGGCACGCTTTGCCTTCTTCGAAGCCGCCGGCACGCATTTTTTCAAACAGCGCCAGGTTCTCTTCTACGCTGCGATCGCGGTACGGGCTGTTTTTGCCCGGCGCGGTCAGGGAGCCACGGTATTCGCGAATCTCGTCGGCAGACAGTTCGTCCACATACGCCAGACCTTTGTTGATAAGCTCTACAGCGTAGGCATACAGCTGATCGAAATAGTCAGAGGAGTAGCAGATATCGCCAGACCAGCTGAAGCCCAGCCACTGCACGTCGTTCTTGATGGACTCAACGTATTCGATGTCTTCTTTTACTGGGTTGGTGTCATCGAAACGCAGGTTGCACTGACCCTGATAGTCTTGCGCAATACCAAAGTTCAGGCAGATAGATTTCGCATGCCCAATATGCAGGTAGCCGTTCGGCTCCGGCGGGAAGCGGGTATGAACTGTGGTGTGCTTACCACTGGCCAGATCTTCATCGATGATCTGACGAATAAAGTTACTCGGGCGGGCTTCTGCCTCACTCATCGTGGATTCCTCAAAGCGTAAACAACGTATAACGGCATATGATCTTATAAGCCGGACGTAGTGACAACCCTTAAAACGTCTCTTGAGAAAATAATGGGGGCAGTTGCTGCAAAAAAAAGCGGCGGAGGATATCCCCCGCCGCTTAAGGCATGACTCTACTCAGGAGCGATTACTTGCCTTTAATCTCATACAGTGGCGTTTCGCCCGCAACAACCTGACCTTTCGCCTGGATAACCAGGCCGCTGAAGTCGTCGATGTTGCTGCACACGACCGGGCTGATCATCGAGCGCGCGTTGGCGTTCAGGAAGTCCAGATCCATTTCCAGAATCGGCTGGCCTGCGACCACTTCGGCACCCTCTTCTACCAGGCGAGTAAAGCCCTGACCGTTCAGCGCAACGGTATCGATACCCATATGGACAACGATTTCCGCGCCTTTTTCGGTTTCGAGGCAGAACGCGTGGTTGGTGTTGAAGATTTTCACGATGGTACCGGCAGCAGGAGACACAACGGTTTTGTCCGTTGGCTTCACGGCCACGCCGTCACCCACCGCTTTGCTGGCGAAGGCTTCGTCAGGCACCTGCTCAATGGCAACCACGTCACCGGTGACCGGGGATACCAGCGCGGCGATGGTCACGGCATTTGGCACAGCCTGTGGCCTGGCGGCGGCTGGTGCAGCAGCAGGGGCAGCTGACGCTTCCGCTGCGGCTACCGGACCGGTAGTTTTCATGGCGTTAGCAATTTTCTCCGCCACGAAGCCGACGATAATCTGCACGCTGGTTTTGTTCAGGCGGATAACGCCGGAGGCACCCAGGCGTTTTGCCAGCGCTTCGTTTACCAGGGAAGAGTCTTTCACGTTCAGACGCAGACGAGTGATACAGGCGTCGATACCGGTCAGGTTGTCAGAACCGCCCACGGCAGCGATGTACTGACGCGCCAGACCTGCAACGTCCTGCTCTTTGTCCGCGCTCACGTTCACGTCCTGACCATCCGCTTCGCTACCGGCAACTGCCAGCTCACGGCCCGGGGTCATCAGGTTGAATTTAGTGATGGTGAAGCGGAATACCACGTAGTAGATAGCGAAGAACACCAGACCTTGCGGGATCAGCATCCACCAGTGGGTCGCCAGCGGGTTACGGGACGACAGCACCATATCCACCAGACCGGCACTGAAGCCGAAGCCAGCAATCCACTGCATGCTTGCAGCGATGAACACGGAGATACCGGTCAGCACGGCGTGGATCACATACAGAACCGGGGCAACGAACATGAAGGAGAATTCCAGCGGCTCGGTGATACCGGTAAAGAAGGCGGCAAATGCACCCGCCATCATGATACCCAGCACCTTCGCTTTGTTCTCAGGACGCGCGCAGTGGTAGATAGCCAGCGCGGCACCCGGCAGGCCGAACATCATGATTGGGAAGAAGCCCGCCTGGTAACGACCGGTGATACCCACAACCGCTTTACCCGCTTCGATGGACTGTGCGCCACCCAGGAAGTTAGGAATATCGTTGATACCGGCAACGTCGAACCAGAATACGGAGTTCAGCGCGTGGTGCAGACCCACCGGGATCAGCAGACGGTTGAAGAACGCATAGACGCCCGCACCGACAGAGCCCAGCTTCTGGATGTGTTCACCGAAGTTCACCAGACCGTCGAAAATCACCGGCCAGATGTACATCAGGATGAACGCAACGAGGATCATCACGAAGGAGGTGAGGATTGGCACCAGACGACGGCCGCTGAAGAACGACAGCGCTTTCGGCAGCTCAACGCTGCTGAAGCGGTTGTACAGTTCCGCAGAGATGATACCGACGAGAATACCCACGAACTGGTTGCTGATCTTACCGAACGCGGCAGGAACCTGGTCCGCCGGGATCTTCTGGATCATGGAAACCGCAGCCGGCGAGCAGAGCGTGGTCAGCACCAGGAAGCCCACGAAGCCGGTCAGCGCCGCAGCGCCGTCTTTATCTTTGGACATACCGTAAGCCACACCAATGGCAAACAGCACGGACATGTTGTCGATGATGGCGGAACCAGACTTAATGAAGAACGCCGCTAACGCGTTGTCCCCACCCCAGCCTACTGGGTCAATCCAGTAACCGACACCCATTAATATCGCTGCCGCTGGCAGCGTGGCGACCGGCACCATAAGTGCGCGACCAACCTTCTGTAAATAACCTAGAATACTCACTTTCTTCCCCCTATGAGACCCCGTTAAGGCACGTTCTCAGCTGTGTTTTTTATTGTGTCACTAACTATAAATACAGTTGATGATTCACTGGCATTGTGAGTGTGTGGAAAATTAATTCGTATCGCAAATTAAACACCCATTTTTTGTGATTTTTGTCACCAAATATCGTAATCCCCCCTCCCTTTCACTGGCTAACAGCGAAAACTTATTTTATCATTCAAAAAATCAAGACGGATTGATCCGGCCTGAAAGGTTCCAGGTTACGCTTAAGTATCAGGCTGCACTAATCATCCGCCCACTTTTTTACTTTAACTTTAGAGGTGAACAATGAGACTGATTCCCCTGGCAACAGCTGAACAAGTCGGTAAATGGGCTGCACGTCATATCGTTAACCGCATCAACGCGTTCAAACCTACCGCCGATCGTCCTTTCGTTCTCGGCCTTCCAACCGGCGGCACCCCGCTGACCGCATATAAAGCTCTGGTTGAAATGCACAAAGCGGGCCAGGTTAGCTTCAAGCATGTTGTGACGTTCAACATGGACGAATATGTTGGCCTGCCAAAGGAGCACCCGGAAAGCTACCATAGCTTCATGCACCGTAATTTCTTTGATCACGTTGATATTCCAGCTGAAAACATTAACCTGCTGAATGGTAACGCGCCTGATATTGACGCAGAATGCCGTCAGTACGAAGAAAAAATCCGTTCCTACGGTAAAATCCACCTGTTTATGGGCGGCGTGGGCAACGATGGTCATATCGCGTTTAACGAACCCGCATCTTCCCTGGCTTCCCGCACCCGTATTAAAACGCTGACCCATGACACCCGCGTGGCAAACTCCCGCTTCTTTGACGGTGACGTGAACCAGGTGCCAAAATACGCGCTGACCGTGGGCGTAGGCACCCTGCTGGATGCCGAAGAAGTGATGATTCTGGTGCTGGGCGGCGTGAAGGCGCAGGCGCTACAGGCAGCCGTTGAAGGCAACGTTAACCACATGTGGACTATCAGCTGCCTGCAGCTGCATCCAAAGGCCGTCGTCGTGTGTGACGAGCCGTCCACGATGGAGCTGAAAGTGAAAACGCTGAAATACTTTAACGAGTTAGAAGCAGAGAACATCAAAGGTCTGTAATTGAATAACCGCCTCTGTCTGCAGGGGCGGTCGCTTTTTTAAACCGGGGGTCGTTATGTACGCTTTAACCCACGGTCGGATTTATACCGGCCATGAAATTCTGGATGACCACGCGATTGTTATCGCGAATGGCCTGATTGAACGTGTTTGCCCGCTGGCCGAGCTGCCGCCGGAGATAGAACAGCGCTCACTCAATGGAGCAATAATCTCCCCCGGTTTCATCGACGTGCAGCTTAACGGCTGCGGCGGCGTGCAGTTTAATGACACCGCAGAGGCGGTGACGGTTGAAACGCTGGAAATCATGCAGAAAGCCAATGAGAAATCGGGCTGCACCAGCTATTTGCCAACGCTTATCACCAGCAGCGATGACCTGATGAAGCAGGGTATCCGCGTGATGCGTGAATACCTGGCGAAATATCCAAACCAGGCACTCGGCCTGCACCTTGAAGGTCCGTGGCTGAACATGGTCAAGAAAGGCACGCATAACCCGGACTACGTGCGTAAACCGGACGCCGAGCTGGTTGACTACATGTGTGCCAACGCCGATGTGATTACCAAAGTGACGCTGGCCCCTGAAATGACCGGTACTGACGTCATCAGCAAGCTGGCTGCCGCCGGGATTGTGGTGTCAGCAGGTCACTCAAACGCCACGCTGAAGGAAGCCAAAGCGGGCTTCCGCGCAGGGATCACCTTTGCGACCCACCTCTACAACGCCATGCCGTATATTACCGGCCGCGAGCCGGGTCTTGTCGGGGCGATTCTGGATGAGCCAGACGTTTACTGCGGCATTATCGCCGACGGCCTGCACGTTGATTACACCAACATTCGCAACGCCAAGCGCCTGAAGGGTGACAAGCTGTGTCTGGTGACAGATGCCACAGCGCCAGCAGGGGCAAATATTGAGCAGTTCATTTTTGCTGGTAAAACAATATACTACCGCAATGGACTCTGTGTGGATGAGAACGGTACGCTGAGCGGTTCTGCCCTGACCATGATTGAAGGGGTGCGTAACCTGGTCGAGCACTGCGGTATTGCGCTTGATGAAGTGCTGCGTATGGCAACGCTTTATCCGGCTCGCGCAATGGGCGTGGATAAACAACTCGGTGGCATTGCACCGGGGATGGTTGCAAACCTGACGGCGTTCACACACGATTATAAAATTATTAAGACCATCGTTAATGGTAACGAGGTCGTCACTGAGTAAGTAAAAGTATGACACCAGGCGGACAAGCTCAAATCGGTAATGTCGATCTCGTTAAACAACTTAACAGCGCGGCAGTTTATCGCCTGATTGACTCACACGGGCCAATCTCACGCATTCAGATAGCCGAACAAAGCCAGCTTGCTCCCGCCAGCGTGACAAAAATTACGCGCCAGCTTATTGAGCGCGGCCTGATCAAAGAAGTCGATCAGCAGGCCTCCACCGGAGGCCGCCGCGCCATCTCCATCGTGACCGAAACCCGCAATTTTCAGGCCATTGGCGTTCGTCTTGGTCGTCATGACACCACGCTTACGCTCTACGATCTGAGCAGCAAAGCCATCGCCGAAGAGCACTATCCCCTGCCGGAGCGCACCCAGGAGACGCTGGAACACGCGCTGCTGAACACCATCGCCCAGTTTATTGAGCACTGTCAGCGCAAAATCCGCGAGCTTATTGCCATCTCCGTGATTTTACCCGGCCTTGTCGACCCGGAAAGCGGCGTCATTCGCTATATGCCGCACATTCAGGTTGAGAACTGGGGGCTGGTCGACGCGCTGGAAAAGCGCTTTAAGGTCACCTGCTTTGTGGGTCACGATATTCGCTCTCTGGCGCTGGCAGAGCACTACTTTGGTGCGAGCCAGGACTGCGAAGACTCTATTCTGGTGCGCGTTCACCGCGGTACGGGCGCAGGTATTATCTCCAACGGCCGCATTTTCATCGGCCGCAACGGCAACGTAGGCGAGATCGGCCACATTCAGGTGGACCCGCTCGGCGAACGCTGCCACTGCGGCAACTTCGGCTGCCTTGAAACGGTTGCTGCCAACGCCGCTATCGAACATCGGGTTCGTCATCTGCTGGAGCAGGGCTATCAAAGCCGCGTGGCGCTGGATGACTGTAAGATCGGCGCCATCTGCAAAGCCGCCAACAAGGGCGATGCGCTGGCCTGCGAAGTGATCGAGCAGGTTGGGCGCCATCTGGGTAAAACCATCGCCATTGCCATCAACCTGTTTAACCCGCAAAAAGTGGTGATCGCAGGCGAGATCGTCGAAGCGGAAAAAGTGTTACTGCCCGCCATCGAGGGCTGCATTAATACTCAGGCGCTGAAGGCGTTTCGTCAGAACTTACCGGTGGTGCGCTCAACGCTGGATCATCGCTCGGCGATTGGTGCTTTTGCCCTGGTAAAACGCGCCATGCTCAATGGGATCCTCCTCCAGCATTTGCTGGAATCCTGATCGGACCTTATAGTAACGCCTTCTTTTTTTGATGTCGGGAAGTCCATGACCATTAAGAATGTAATTTGTGATATCGACGGCGTGCTGATGCACGACAACGTTGCCGTGCCGGGTGCTGCGGAGTTTCTTTACCGCATCATCGACAAAGGAATGCCACTGGTTCTTCTCACGAACTACCCTTCCCAAACCGGTCAGGATTTGGCGAACCGTTTCGCTACCGCGGGCGTTAACGTACCGGACAGCGTGTTTTATACCTCCGCGATGGCGACGGCTGATTTCCTGAAGCGTCAGGAGGGGAAAAAGGCCTACGTGGTCGGTGAAGGTGCGCTAATCCACGAGCTGTATAAAGCGGGCTTTACCATAACCGACGTGAACCCGGACTTTGTGATCGTCGGCGAGACGCGCTCCTTTAACTGGGAGATGATGCATAAAGCAGCATACTTTGTTGCCAACGGCGCGCGTTTCATCGCCACCAACCCGGACACGCACGGCCGCGGTTTTTATCCGGCCTGCGGCGCGCTGTGCGCCGGCATCGAAAAAATTTCCGGTCGTAAGCCGTTTGTCGTCGGTAAACCGAGCCCGTGGATCATCCGCGCCGCGCTGAATAAAATGCAGGCCCACTCCGAAGAAACCGTCATTGTCGGCGATAACCTGCGCACCGATATTCTGGCGGGCTTCCAGGCGGGGCTTGAAACCATTCTCGTGCTCTCCGGCGTCTCTCAGCTTGATGACATCGACGCCATGCCGTTCCGTCCGAGCTGGATTTATCCCTCCGTCGAGGAAATCGACGTTATCTGATCCAGAACCACGCCTCAGGGCGTGGTTTTTCATTATCAGCCCCGCAAAACGCAACGACATCTAACAGAAAGCGTCATCCACTGCATAATCATCAATAAAAATGCTTTCTCCATACGCTTTTTTCAACATTCAGCAATCACTGTTGCACTATTTGCGTTTTCTCCGGCAAAACGCTTGCGCGCCCTCACCCTTTGCGGCATTTTCATAAGCAAGCAACATTACAAAGCAACAGGGTTAACGGAGAAGGTTATGTGTTCAATTTTTGGCGTACTGGATATTAAAACTGACGCGGTCGAACTGCGTAAAAAGGCACTCGAACTCTCGCGCCTGATGCGCCATCGCGGCCCGGACTGGTCAGGCGTTTACGCCAGCGATAAAGCGATTCTGGCCCACGAACGTCTGTCGATTGTTGACGTCAACGCCGGAGCACAGCCGCTGTATAACGAGAAAAAAACGCACGCGCTGGCTGTGAACGGTGAAATCTACAACCATCAGGCGCTGCGCGCAGAGTATGGCGATCGCTACGCGTTTCAGACCGGCTCTGACTGCGAAGTGATCCTGGCGCTGTATCAGGAGAAAGGCCCAGAGTTCCTGGACGACCTGCAGGGCATGTTTGCCTTCGCCCTGTACGACAGCGAAAAAGATGCTTACCTGATTGGCCGCGACCACATCGGTATTATCCCGCTGTACATGGGCCACGATGAGCACGGTAACTTCTACGTGGCGTCTGAAATGAAGGCCCTGGTCCCGGTGTGTCGCACTATTAAAGAGTTCCCGGCGGGCAGCTACCTGTGGAGCAAAGACGGTGAGATCCGCCAGTACTACCAGCGCGACTGGTTCGACTACGACGCGGTAAAAGACAACGTGACTGACAAAGCCGAGCTGCGTCAGGCGCTGGAAGACGCCGTGAAAAGCCACCTGATGTCAGACGTGCCGTACGGCGTGCTGCTCTCCGGCGGGCTGGACTCCTCCGTGATCTCCGCGATCACCAAGAAATTCGCCGCACGCCGCGTGGAAGATCAGGAACGCTCTGAGGCCTGGTGGCCGCAGCTGCACTCCTTTGCCGTTGGCCTGGAGGGTGCGCCTGACCTGAAAGCCGCGCAGGAAGTGGCAAACCATCTCGGCACCGTGCACCACGAGATTCACTTCACCGTGCAGGAAGGTCTGGATGCGATCCGCGATGTGATCTATCACATTGAAACCTATGACGTGACCACCATCCGCGCCTCTACGCCGATGTACCTGATGTCGCGTAAGATCAAGGCGATGGGCATCAAGATGGTGCTGTCCGGTGAAGGTTCTGACGAAGTATTTGGCGGCTACCTGTACTTCCATAAGGCGCCAAATGCTAAAGAGCTGCACGAAGAAACCGTGCGTAAGCTGCAGGCGCTGCACATGTTTGACTGTGCGCGTGCCAACAAAGCGATGTCCGCCTGGGGCGTGGAAGCGCGCGTGCCGTTCCTGGACAAGGCCTTCCTTGACGTGGCGATGCGCATTAACCCGCAGGATAAAATGTGCGGCAACGGCAAAATGGAAAAACATATTCTGCGCGAATGTTTTGAATCCTACCTGCCGGCGAGCGTTGCCTGGCGTCAGAAAGAGCAGTTCTCCGATGGCGTAGGTTACAGCTGGATCGACACCCTGAAAGAGGTGGCCGCAAAACAGGTTTCTGACCAACAGCTGGAAACCGCGAGCTTCCGCTTCCCGTACAACACGCCGGGCTCGAAAGAGGCGTATCTGTACCGTGAGATCTTCGAAGAGCTGTTCCCGGTTCCGAGTGCCGCTGAGTGTGTACCGGGTGGCCCGTCCGTCGCCTGCTCTTCCGCCAAAGCCATTGAATGGGATGAATCTTTCAAATCCATGAACGATCCATCAGGACGCGCGGTAGGCGTTCACCAGTCAGCCTATAAATAACGTTCAGATTGTAATCAGGCCCTCCGGGGCCTGATTTTTTTTACCCCACTTTTCACCCGTCAAAAACGATAAATAACCAATAATTGTCGAATATTCGGCCTCGCTGTTCGCAACCTAACCAAACAGTCACATTCCGGCTATTTTCGTTGAAAAAGGTGTTGACGCTGCAAGGGTCTATACGCATAATGCGCCCCGCAACGCCGATAAGGTAACGCGAAAAAAAGATGGCTACGTAGCTCAGTTGGTTAGAGCACATCACTCATAATGATGGGGTCACAGGTTCGAATCCCGTCGTAGCCACCATCTTTTTTTGCGGGAGTGGCGAAATTGGTAGACGCACCAGATTTAGGTTCTGGCGCCGCAAGGTGTGCGAGTTCAAGTCTCGCCTCCCGCACCATTCCCAAGTAAGCGTTGCACGGATGGGGTATCGCCAAGCGGTAAGGCACCGGTTTTTGATACCGGCATTCCCTGGTTCGAATCCAGGTACCCCAGCCATATTTCTTCGATTTTGCGGTTCTCCGCGGTATTGGGGTATCGCCAAGCGGTAAGGCACCGGTTTTTGATACCGGCATTCCCTGGTTCGAATCCAGGTACCCCAGCCATCGAAGATTGCAGTACTGGCTACGTAGCTCAGTTGGTTAGAGCACATCACTCATAATGATGGGGTCACAGGTTCGAATCCCGTCGTAGCCACCATATTAGTAATCTGTCGAATGATTCGATAGACTAAAAAAAATTGTTGGGGTATCGCCAAGCGGTAAGGCTCTGGTTTCTGATACCAGCATTCCGAGGTTCGAATCCTCGTACCCCAGCCAATTTAAAAAGTCGTTAAGCAGTTTGTTTAACGCAATTGGGGTGTCGCCAAGCGGTAAGGCACTGGTTTCTGATACCAGCATTCCGGGGTTCGAATCCCTGCACCCCAGCCAATCAGTAACAAAAAAGCCCGCTCTGCGGGCTTTTTTGTTTTTGTTGTTCAGAATTGTGCGGCCTGATGCCCTCACCCTGGCCCTCTCCCACAGGGAGAGGGAATAAAGATTAAAGGCCCAGGGCGTATTTCAGGGCCTGACGCTTCAAACCGCCGGCTCGCTCTGCCGCCATCAATCCAATATTTCGCAAAATGCGCACCGGCCCCAGGTCGTTGCTGAACCCTGCGTAGAATAGATCCATCCCCGACTGCATGATGAAGTTATCCGCCATGCGACGCGTCTGGTAGCGCTTCAGTACCCTCTGGCTGGACCAGGCCTCAGCGTGAGCGCGCGCTTTGCCTAACACGTCCAGCAGGGCGTCAACGTCACGATACCCGAGATTCACCCCCTGCCCGGCCAGCGGGTGAATGGTGTGTGCCGCATCCCCCACCAGGGCTAATCCTTCACGGGCATACTGCAGGGCATGGCGGCGCGTGAGCGGGAATGCGCCAGCCGCAACCGGCGTGACGTGGCCCAGGCGGCTCGGGAAGTGCAGCAGAATCTCACGCTGCAGCTGTTCCATGGTAAGCCCCTGCAGCTGACGAATGCGCACCGGCTTGTCGTACCACACCAGCGACGCCCAGTTATCAAACAGCGGTAAAAACGCGTGCGGGCCGTTCGGGGTGAAGTGCTGCCAGGTGCTTTCACCCGGTGCATTTTCAGACTGAACGGTGATCAGCATGCAGGACTGCTGATACTGCCAGGCATGAACCCCAATACCGGCCATCTGCCTGACCTGCGAGTTGGCACCATCGGCTCCCACCACCAGCTTCACGGCCAGCTCATCGCCGTTATCCAGCGTCAGCACATATCCCCCCGGTTGATGATGCAACGCCTTGAGGGAATCAGGAACGCGCAGCGTCACCTTCGGGTGCGCCTCCAGCGCCTGCCAGAGCGCGAGCTGGAGCACGTTGTTCTCTACCATATAGCCCAGGCGCGGCAGCTTCAGCTCGGCAGCATCAAACGCGACGTGGGCATTTTCCCACTCCCAGGTTTCGAGGCGACTGTAAGGATGGGCGCGCATCGCCAGCACCGCCTCCCAGACGCCCAGCCCGCGCAGCAGATCGACCGACGCCGCGCTTATCGCAGAAATGCGCACGTCCGGTTTGCTGGCGGGATCGAAGGCCGGCGGGGCGGCCTGTTCAATAACGGTTACCTCAAATCCCTGCTGCGCCAGCCCCAGCGCCAGCGCGCCGCCGACCATACCGCCGCCGACAACGGCAACTTCGGTGTGTAGGAGTGTCATGGTCATTTTTCCTTATTGGAGAATCCCTTAAGTTTACCGGATTTTTGCGGTCTTGAGACGCATAACCTTCATACTGGTCACAACCCCACCAAAGCATTACAATACGCGGCTTGCAATCCTGAGCTGAGCAAGTCGATGACGAAAAAACTCCATATAAAAACCTGGGGCTGTCAGATGAATGAATACGATTCATCTAAGATGGCCGATCTGCTGGATTCAACCCACGGATACCAGCTGACCGAAAACGTGAAAGAAGCCGATGTGCTGCTGCTGAACACCTGTTCGATTCGTGAAAAAGCGCAGGAAAAAGTCTTTCACGTATTAGGCCGCTGGAAGCTTCTCAAGCGCAAAAATCCGGACCTGATCATCGGCGTGGGCGGCTGCGTCGCGTCGCAGGAAGGTAAGCTGATCCGCCAGAGAGCGCCGTATGTGGATATTGTCTTTGGCCCACAGACCCTGCACCGCCTGCCGGAGATGATCACTAAAGTGCGCGGCAACCGTAGCCCGGTCGTTGACGTGAGCTTCCCGGAAATCGAAAAATTTGACCGTCTGCCAGAGCCGCGCGCCGATGGCCCGACCGCCTTCGTCTCCATCATGGAAGGCTGCAACAAATACTGTACCTACTGCGTGGTGCCGTACACGCGCGGCGAAGAAGTCAGCCGCCCGGCGGACGATATTCTGTTTGAAATCGCGCAGCTTGCCGCGCAGGGCGTGCGCGAAGTGAACCTGCTGGGCCAGAACGTGAACGCCTGGCGCGGCGAGAACTACGATGGCACCACGGGCAGTTTTGCCGAGCTGCTGCGCCTGGTGGCCGCGATTGACGGCATCGACCGCATTCGCTTTACCACCAGCCACCCGATGGAATTTACCGACGACATCATTGACGTTTACCGGGATACGCCGGAGCTGGTGAGCTTCCTGCACCTGCCGATTCAGTGCGGTTCCGACCGCGTGCTGAACCTGATGGGCCGTCCGCATACGGTGCTGGAGTACAAATCCACCATCCGCAAACTGCTTGCGGCACGTCCGGATATCCAGATCAGCTCCGACTTCATCGTCGGCTTCCCTGGCGAAACCACCGACGACTTCGAGCGCACCATGAAGCTCATCGGCGAGGTAAACTTCGACGTGAGCTACAGCTTCATCTTCTCTGCGCGTCCGGGAACCCCTGCGGCCGATATGGTTGACGACGTGCCGGAAGAAGAGAAAAAGCAGCGTCTGTATATCCTGCAGGAGCGCATCAACCAGCAGGCCAACGCCTGGAGCCGCCGTATGCTCGGGACCGTCCAGCGTATTCTGGTGGAAGGCACTTCACGCAAGAGCATTATGGAGCTGTCCGGCCGTACCGAGAATAACCGCGTGGTGAACTTTGAAGGCACCCCGGATCTGATCGGTAAATTCGTGGACGTCGAGATTGTCGACGTGCTGACCAACTCCCTGCGCGCGAAGCTGGTTCGTACAGAAGACGAAATGGGCCTGCGAATTGCTGAATCTCCGGAATCCGTTATTTCCCGCACCCGCAAAGTCAACGATTCTGGCGTGGGCATTTACCAGCCGTGATCCTTCTGGCCTGCCTTTCCGGCAGGCCTTGTATTTCCCCTTGTCGCCCCCAATATGCAAAGCATATGCTTGCGCCTTTATCCCGTGGCGTGAATACTTTCGGTAATGACAGCTTTATGCTGCCAGCACGACAAAACACTCAAAGAGGAACGGTTTGAATATAGACACGCGTGAAATTAGCCTAACGCCTGCAGACAACGCTCGCCTGCTGAGCCTGTGCGGGCCGTTTGATGACAACATCAAACAACTGGAGCGACGTCTGGGTATCGAAATCAATCGTCGCGATAACCATTTCAAACTCACCGGACGCCCTATCTGCGTCAATGCGGCGGCGGATATTCTGCGTAGCCTGTATGTCGATACCGCCCCAATGCGCGGTGAAACGCAGGATATCGAACCGGAACAGATCCACCTCGCCATCAAAGAGGCGCGCGTGCTTGAGCAGAGCGCGGAAAGCGTGCCCGACTACGGCAAGGCGATCAACATCAAAACCAAGCGTGGCGTGATTAAGCCGCGTACGCCAAACCAGGCGCAGTACATTGCCAACATCCTCGACCACGACATCACCTTCGGCGTGGGCCCGGCGGGTACGGGTAAAACCTATCTGGCCGTTGCCGCCGCGGTGGATGCGCTGGAGCGTCAGGATATCCGACGCATTCTGCTGACCCGCCCAGCCGTTGAAGCGGGTGAAAAGCTCGGCTTCCTGCCTGGCGATTTAAGTCAGAAAGTGGACCCGTATCTGCGCCCGCTGTACGACGCGCTGTTCGAGATGCTCGGCTTTGAGAAAGTTGAAAAGCTGATTGAGCGTAACGTGATCGAAGTGGCGCCCCTCGCCTACATGCGCGGGCGCACGCTCAACGACGCGTTTATCATCCTCGATGAGAGCCAGAACACCACCATCGAACAGATGAAGATGTTCCTGACGCGTATCGGGTTTAACTCGAAAGCGGTTATTACCGGTGACGTCACCCAGATCGACCTGCCGCGCAGCACCAAATCCGGCCTGCGCCACGCCGTTGAAGTGCTGGCCGAGGTCGACGAAATCAGCTTTAACTTCTTCCACAGCGAAGACGTAGTACGCCACCCGGTGGTCGCGCGCATCGTTAATGCCTATGAAGCCTGGGAAGAGGCAGATCAAAAACGTAAGGCCGAGCTGGCCGCAGAGCGCAAGCGCGACGCGCAGGAGCAAGAGAATAAATGAGTCAGGTGATCCTCGATTTACAGCTGGCCTGTGAAGACAATTCCGGCATGCCAGATGAGGCACAGTTTCAGGCATGGCTGGATGCGGTTATCCCCCAGTTTCAGGAAGAGTCAGAAGTCACGATTCGCCTGGTGGATGAAGCAGAAAGCCATGAGCTTAACCTGACCTACCGCGGGAAAGATAAGCCGACCAACGTGCTCTCTTTCCCGTTCGAAGCGCCGCCGGGCATTGAGATGCCTCTGCTGGGCGATCTGATCATCTGCCGTCAGGTGGTTGAACAGGAAGCCAAAGAGCAGCAGAAGCCGCTTGATGCCCACTGGGCGCATATGGTGGTGCACGGCAGCCTGCACCTGCTGGGCTACGACCATATTGAAGATGACGAAGCGGAAGAGATGGAGTCCCTCGAGACAGAGATAATGCTTGCTCTGGGCTATGAGGATCCGTACATTGCCGAGAAAGAATAGTCAGTCAATCGACTGACTACCATGCCGCCGCGAAAGGATATAGCGCGGCGGTAAACATTGAACTCACATGAGAACCCTTAACAAACGCCATGAGCGACGACAATTCACACAGTAGCGACACGACAAACAGTAAAAAGGGATTTTTCTCCCTCATTCTGAACCAGCTTTTCCACGGCGAACCCAAAAACCGTGATGAACTGCTGGAGCTGATTCGTGATTCCGGGCAAAACGACCTTATTGACGAAGATACGCGCGAAATGCTCGAAGGGGTTATGGACATCGCCGACCAGCGCGTTCGCGATATCATGATCCCCCGCTCGCAGATGATCACCCTGAAACGTAACCAGACGCTGGACGAGTGCCTCGATGTGATCATCGAATCCGCCCACTCGCGTTTCCCGGTCATCAGCGAAGACAAAGATCACATCGAAGGGATTTTGATGGCGAAAGATCTGCTGCCGTTTATGCGCAGCGATGCCGAAGCCTTCAGCATGGAAAAAGTGTTACGCCAGGCCGTGGTTGTGCCGGAAAGTAAGCGTGTGGATCGGATGCTAAAAGAGTTCCGCTCTCAGCGTTACCATATGGCGATTGTTATTGATGAATTCGGCGGCGTGTCCGGTCTGGTCACCATCGAAGATATTCTTGAGCTGATCGTGGGCGAGATTGAAGACGAGTATGACGAAGAAGAGGACATCGACTTCCGTCAGCTGAGCCGCCACACCTGGACCGTGCGCGCGCTGGCCCCGATTGAAGATTTCAACGACGCCTTCGGCACCCACTTCAGCGATGAAGAGGTCGATACCATTGGCGGGTTGGTAATGCAGGCCTTTGGTCATCTTCCGGCGCGCGGCGAGACCGTTGACATCGACGGTTACCAATTCAAAGTCGCCATGGCCGACAGCCGACGTATTATTCAGGTTCACGTCAGAACGCCGGACGACTCACCGGTGCCAAAACTGGAAGATTAATGTAAATGGCATTTGCCCCACTGCTTGAACGCCAGCGCGTCCGTTTGCTGCTGGCGCTGTTGCTCGGAGCCAGCGGTACGCTGGCTTTTTCTCCTTACGACATCTGGCCCGCGGCTATTCTCTCCCTGATGGGGCTTCAGGGCCTGACCCTGAATCGTCGTCCGGTACAGGCTGCCGCCATCGGCTACTTCTGGGGCCTGGGGCTGTTTGGCTCCGGCATCAACTGGGTCTACGTCAGTATCGCGCAGTTTGGCGGCATGCCGGGGCCGGTTAACGTCTTCCTCGTTGTGCTGCTCGCCGCCTATCTCTCGCTCTATACCGGCCTGTTCGCGGGCATTCTCTCCCGCCTGTGGCCTAAAACCACCTGGCTGCGCGTCGCCATTGCCGCGCCGGTTGTCTGGCAAATTACCGAATTCCTGCGCGGCTGGGTGCTGACCGGCTTCCCGTGGCTGCAGTTCGGCTACAGCCAGATTGACGGCCCCTTAAAAGGGCTGGCACCGGTAATGGGCGTTGAAGCGATTAATTTCCTGCTGATGGCGGTGAGCGGCCTGCTGGTGCTGGCGCTGGTCTCCCGCTGCTGGAAGCCGCTGGTAGTGGCGCTGGTGCTCTTCGCCCTGCCCTTCCCGCTGCGCTATATCCAGTGGTATACCCTGGTGCCTGAGCGCGCCACGCAGGTCTCCATGGTGCAGGGCAATATCCCGCAGTCCATGAAGTGGGACGAGAAAGAGCTGCTGAATACGCTGAAGATCTACGCCAACGCCACCGAAGAGGTGATGGGTAAATCACAGCTGATTATCTGGCCAGAATCGGCTATTCCCGATCTGGAAATTAACCAGCAGCCCTTCCTCAACATGATGAACGACCTGCTGCTGGCCCGCGGCAGCACGCTGATCACCGGCATCGTCGATGCCCGTTTGAATCAGCAGAACCGCTACGACACGTACAACACCATCATTACGCTCGGCAAAGACAGCGAATACAGCTACAGCTCCACCGACCGCTACAACAAAAACCATCTGGTACCGTTTGGCGAGTTCGTTCCGCTGGAGTCGGTCCTGCGCCCGCTGGCCCCGTTCTTTGACCTGCCAATGTCCTCCTTCAGCCGTGGCCCGTACGTTCAGCCCCAGCTGCGAGCACATGGGTTGGCCCTGACGGCGGCCATTTGCTACGAGATTATTCTCGGCGAGCAGGTGCGCGATAACTTCCGTCCGGACACCGACTTCCTGCTGACCATCTCTAACGATGCCTGGTTTGGTAAGTCGATCGGCCCGTGGCAGCACTTCCAGATGGCGCGCATGCGTTCCCTTGAACTGGCGCGTCCGCTGCTGCGCAGCACCAACAACGGCATTACCGCCGTGATTGGCCCGCGTGGCGAAATCCAGGCCATGATCCCGCAGTTCACCCGCGAAGTGTTGACGACAAAAGTCACGCCAACGACCGGCCTTACGCCCTACGCGCGTACAGGCAACTGGCCGCTGTGGATCCTGACCGCGCTGTTCGGCTTTGCCGCGGTGCTGATGAGCCTGCGTCAGCGTCGTAAATAACCTCACCTTCTGTTGCCGGGTGGCGCTGACGCTTACCCGGCCTACTTTCCCCTGGCTGTAGGTCGGGTAAGGCGTAGCCGCCACCCGACAATCCCTCCCCAATCTTAAATCTGGCACGCCTATTGCTTTGTTTATTCAGGTAAACGCAGTTTGGCTTAACGTGCAACCTTGTCGCACCAGCGTAGATCATCGGTAGCACCGAAACGGTGCAACGACAGATTATTGCCTCTGAATGGTGCGGCGCGCTTCGCAAAAATAAACAATAACGCAGCAAAATCTTTACATTAAGCCAGACTAAATGTTAACAAGCTTGCATAACACTGCACTCGCATCGCGCGAGATATAACAACATCACAATGGGTATCAATGCGTCACTGGCGCTGATAAGAAAGGAGTTGGGTATGCAATTACGTAAACTGGCCACAGCAATGCTGGTTATGGGAATGTCTGCAGGCGTCGTTCACGCTGAAGACGCTCCGGCAGCAGGAAGCACTCTCGACAAGATTGCCAAAAACGGCGTAATCGTGGTCGGCCACCGTGAATCTTCTGTCCCGTTCTCTTACTACGACAACACGCAAAAAGTCGTGGGCTACTCACAGGATTATTCCAACGCCATCGTTGAAGCTGTGAAGAAAAAGCTGAACAAACCTGACCTGCAGGTGAAACTGATTCCAATCACCTCACAGAACCGTATCCCTCTGCTGCAAAACGGCACCTTTGATTTCGAGTGTGGCTCCACCACCAACAACCTGGAGCGTCAGAAACAGGCTGCTTTCTCCGACACTATCTTCGTAGTAGGCACCCGTCTGCTGACCAAGAAAGGCGGCGAGATTAAAGATTTTGCAGACCTGAAAGGTAAAGCCGTTGTTGTGACGTCGGGTACCACGTCAGAAGTGCTGCTGCACAAGCTGAACGACGAGAAGAAAATGGATATGCGCATCATCAGCGCGAAAGACCACGGCGACTCCTTCCGCACCCTGGAAAGCGGCCGTGCGGTCGCGTTTATGATGGATGATGCCCTGCTGGCGGGCGAACGTGCGAAAGCGAAGAAACCAGATAACTGGGAAATCGTCGGCACCGCGCAGTCTAAAGAAGCCTACGGCTGTATGCTGCGTAAAGACGACGCTGACTTCAAAAAGCTGATCGACGATACCATCGCTCAGGCTCAGACCTCCGGCGAAGCGGCAAAATGGTTTGATAAGTGGTTCAAGAACCCGATTCCACCAAAAAACCTCAACATGAACTTTGAACTGTCTGACGACATGAAGGCGCTGTTCAAATCACCAAACGACAAAGCTCTTAACTAATTAGAACGACAGGGGCGGGATCTCCTGCCCTCTCGATTGTCGGGAAGCATGGACAGACTATACGCTGAGTGGTCGTTCCCCACTCAGCGCGAAAATGAGCTTCTCACCAATCTTCGAGGGTAGCGCTGCTACCCTTTTTTTTCTGGAGTTTATTATGTCAATTGACTGGAACTGGGGCATCTTTCTGCAACAAGCCCCGTTCGGCAACACCACCTATCTTGGCTGGCTATGGAGCGGCTTTCAGGTCACCGTCGCGTTATCGATAACGGCGTGGATTATCGCGTTTCTTGTCGGGTCGCTGTTCGGTATTCTGCGCACCGTCCCTAACCGCTTTCTTTCAACGCTTGGCACGCTGTATGTGGAACTGTTCCGTAACGTTCCGCTGATCGTGCAGTTCTTCACCTGGTATCTGGTCATTCCGGAACTGCTGCCGGAGAATATCGGCATGTGGTTCAAGGCGGAGCTGGATCCTAACGTCCAGTTCTTTGTCTCCTCCATGCTGTGCCTGGGGCTGTTCACCGCCGCGCGCGTCTGCGAACAGGTGCGTGCCGCCATTCAGTCTCTGCCTCGCGGACAAAAGAATGCTGCGCTGGCGATGGGCCTGACGCTGCCGCAGGCCTACCGCTACGTGCTGCTGCCAAACGCGTATCGCGTTATCGTGCCGCCGATGACCTCAGAGATGATGAACCTGGTGAAGAACTCGGCCATCGCCTCGACCATCGGTCTGGTGGATATGGCGGCGCAGGCCGGTAAGCTGCTGGACTACTCCGCTCACGCGTGGGAGTCCTTCACCGCGATCACCCTCGCCTATGTTCTGATTAACGCTTTCATCATGCTGGTGATGAACCTGGTTGAACGCAAAACTCGCCTGCCGGGCAATCTGGGGGGTAAGTAATGTACGAATTTGACTGGAGTTCTATTGTTCCATCCCTGCCCTACCTGCTTGATGGCCTGCTGATCACCTTAAAGATCACCGTGATAGCCATCATCATCGGTATCGTCTGGGGCACCCTGCTGGCGGTGATGCGTCTGTCGAGCTTTAAACCGTTCGCCTGGTTTGCAACCGCCTACGTCAACGTCTTCCGTTCCATTCCGCTGGTGATGGTGCTGCTGTGGTTTTACCTGATTGTTCCCGGCTTTCTGCAAAACGTGCTGGGGCTGTCGCCGAAAACCGATATCCGCCTGATCTCCGCCATGGTGGCGTTCTCAATGTTCGAGGCCGCTTACTACTCCGAGATTATCCGTGCGGGTATTCAGAGCATCTCCCGCGGACAGTCCAGCGCGGCGCTGGCGCTGGGGATGACGCACTGGCAGTCAATGCAGCTCATTATTCTGCCGCAGGCGTTTCGCGCCATGGTTCCGCTCCTGCTGACCCAGGGCATCGTGCTGTTCCAGGATACCTCACTGGTCTACGTGCTGAGCCTGGCAGACTTCTTCCGTACCGCGTCCACCATTGGTGAGCGTGATGGTACGCAGGTCGAGATGGTCCTCTTTGCAGGTGGGGTCTACTTTGTGATTAGTTTAAGCGCGTCGCTGTTGGTCAGCTGGCTGAAGAAAAGGACTGTGTAATGATTTCCCTGAAAAATGTTTCTAAATGGTATGGGCACTTTCAGGTGCTGACCGACTGCTCCACCGAAGTGAAAAAAGGCGATGTGGTGGTGGTGTGTGGGCCATCCGGTTCCGGTAAGTCGACGCTGATCAAAACCGTCAACGGCCTGGAGCCGGTGCAGCAGGGTGAGATTGTCGTCAACGGTACCAAAGTCAACGACAAGAAAACTAACCTCGCCCAGCTTCGCTCGCACGTGGGTATGGTGTTCCAGCATTTTGAGCTGTTCCCGCACCTCTCGATTATCGAGAACCTGACCCTGGCACAGGTGAAAGTGCTCAAGCGCGATAAAAAAGCGGCGCGTGAGAAAGGGCTGAAGCTTCTGGAACGCGTGGGGCTTTCTGCGCATGCCGATAAGTTCCCCGCGCAGCTTTCGGGCGGTCAGCAGCAGCGCGTGGCGATCGCCCGCGCGCTGTGCATGGATCCGGTCGCCATGCTGTTCGATGAGCCGACGTCGGCACTCGATCCAGAGATGATCAACGAAGTGCTGGACGTCATGGTTGAACTGGCGCACGAAGGGATGACTATGATGGTCGTGACCCACGAGATGGGCTTCGCCCGTAAAGTGGCCAACCGCGTGATCTTTATGGACGAAGGGAAAATTGTTGAAGACTCCCCTAAAGAAGAGTTCTTCGCCAACCCGAAATCCGAGCGCGCTAAAGACTTCCTCGCCAAAATCCTGCATTAATCTTTACGGTGCGCAATCTGCGGATTGCGCACTGCTTCACGCTTTGTACCTCTTCTTCTCGTCGACTTCACTTCGCGGCGTTAACCTTGTCACAAAATAACGCTAAGAATGGAGAACTCTATGGCACAGCCGATCATTCTCGATTGCGATCCGGGTCATGACGACGCAATCGCCCTCGTCCTTGCCCTTGCCTCGCCTGAACTGGACGTCAAAGCCGTTACCTCATCCGCCGGAAACCAGACGCCGGACAAAACCCTGCGTAACGTCCTGCGCATGCTGACGCTGTTAAACCGTACCGATATTCCGGTGGCAGGCGGCGCTGTTAAGCCGCTGATGCGCGAGCTTATCATCGCGGACAACGTCCACGGTGAAAGCGGGCTGGATGGTCCTGCGCTGCCGGAGCCAGGGTTTGCGCCGCAAAACTGCACCGCCGTGGAGCTGATGGCGAAGGTGCTGCGTGAAAGCGCAGAGCCGGTCACGCTGGTGGCGACCGGCCCGCAAACTAACGTTGCGCTACTGCTGAACAGCCATCCAGAACTGTACGGTAAAATCGCCCGGATCGTGATTATGGGTGGCGCAATGGGGCTGGGGAACTGGACGCCAGCGGCAGAGTTCAACATTTTTGTCGACCCGGAAGCGGCGGAGATTGTCTTCCAGTCGGGCTTGCCGATTGTGATGGCGGGGCTGGACGTTACCCACCGCGCGCAGATTATGGCGGACGATATTGAGCGCTTCCGCTCCGTGGGTAACCCGGTCGCCACGACCGTGGCCGAGCTGCTCGACTTCTTTATGGAATATCACAAAGCCGAGAAATGGGGCTTCCACGGCGCGCCGCTGCACGACCCTTGCACCATCGCCTGGCTGCTGAAGCCAGAGATGTTTACCACGGTGGAGAGATGGGTTGGCGTGGAAACGCAGGGTAAATACACTCAGGGTATGACGGTGGTGGATTATTATTCGCTGACCGGTAATGCGCCGAATACCTCGGTGATGGTGGACATAGATCGAGAGGGGTTTGTGGATTTGCTGGCGGAAAGGCTGGCTTATTATTCTGCGGCCTGATGCCCTCTCCCACAGGGAGAGGGAGCAGACACTAAAAACGGCAACGTCGTTGCCGTTTTGCTTTTATTTATGGCTCAAACGGCCGACGCTGGAACTGGTCGTGCCCGCACTTCGGACACAGCGGCAGCACGTCCGGCGTGTACACCGCAATATGGTGATGACACTTCTCACAGACCAGGTTTCCCAGCCCCACCACTTCCCCGCTCTGGTAGACGCCGTGATGGTTTAAATCCTGAAAGACTTCGCGCCACTCCAGCTGGGTTTTATCGGTGATATCCGCCAGCTCCTGCCACAGGCTCTCTTTAATCACCCGCATAAAGACGCTGTCGGCCATCTCGTCCTGGCTCTCTTCGTAGCTGCGCGCAAACTCTTCAAGGTCGCGGCGCACCGCACGCGTCACCTCTTCGACTTCGGTTCGCGTTAACTCACCCGTTTGCGTCACCCGTGCACGCGCCTGTTCAACCAACGCATCAATATCGCGTTCGCCATTGCGCAGCCGTTCCGTCAGTGTCGCTACCAGCTCGCGGTAAAATTGAGCAACCTTGTTCATCATTTTGCCTCCCGGGTAAGTAACTATTTCTAATAATAGACCTTATTTCACCGCCGCTTTGTCAGGTGAAGCACAGACCCGGTAAATTCCTGCAAAGTGCATTTGTGCTAAAGGCTGTTTTGGCGCGGGCGTTTGGGCTATGCTATGCGGATCTGAATTATCACATCCATTGGCTACATTTGTAGCTGTATTGAAAACAGGACCACTGGCTGCCATGCAAGAGCAATACCGCCCGGAAGAGATAGAATCAAAAGTCCAGCAACACTGGGACGAGAAGCGCACCTTCGAAGTAACCGAAGACGAGAGCAAAGAGAAGTATTACTGCCTGTCGATGCTTCCCTATCCTTCTGGTCGACTACACATGGGCCATGTGCGTAACTACACCATCGGTGACGTGATTGCGCGCTACCAGCGTATGCTGGGCAAAAACGTGCTGCAGCCAATCGGCTGGGATGCGTTCGGCCTGCCTGCAGAAGGCGCAGCGGTGAAGAACAATACGGCTCCGGCCCCCTGGACGTACGACAACATCGCGTACATGAAAAACCAGCTCAAAATGCTGGGCTTTGGCTACGACTGGAGCCGCGAGCTGGCCACCTGTACGCCAGAATATTACCGCTGGGAACAGAAATTCTTCACCGAGCTGTATAAAAAAGGGCTGGTGTACAAGAAAACCTCTGCGGTTAACTGGTGTCCGAACGACCAGACCGTTCTGGCGAACGAACAGGTTATCGACGGCTGCTGCTGGCGTTGTGATACCAAAGTTGAGCGCAAAGAGATCCCACAGTGGTTTATCAAAATCACCGCTTACGCTGACGAACTGCTGAACGATCTGGATAACCTGGATCACTGGCCTGATACCGTTAAGACCATGCAGCGCAACTGGATCGGTCGTTCTGAAGGTGTGGAAATTACCTTCAACGTTGAGAATTACGACCAGACCCTGACCGTCTATACCACCCGTCCGGACACCTTCATGGGTGCGACCTACCTGGCCGTGGCCGCAGGTCACCCGCTGGCGCAGAAAGCGGCAGAAAACAATCCGGAACTGGCGACCTTCATCGACGAGTGCCGCAACACCAAAGTGGCCGAAGCCGACATGGCAACGATGGAGAAAAAAGGCGTTGATACCGGCTTCAAAGCCATTCACCCACTGACTGGCGAAGCCATCCCTGTCTGGGCCGCGAACTTCGTTCTGATGGAGTACGGCACGGGCGCCGTAATGGCCGTTCCGGGTCACGACCAGCGCGACTACGAATTTGCCACCAAATACGGTCTGACCATCAAACCGGTTATTCTGGCCGCCGACGGTTCTGAACCAGACCTGTCCGAACAAGCGCTGACCGAAAAAGGCACGCTGTTTAACTCCGGCGAATTCGACGGCCTAAGCTTCGAAGACGGCTTCAACGCCATTGCCGACAAACTGGCCTCCCTTGGCGTAGGCGAGCGTAAAGTGAACTACCGTCTGCGCGACTGGGGCGTTTCCCGTCAGCGTTACTGGGGCGCGCCAATTCCGATGGTGACGCTGGAAGACGGCACCGTGCTGCCAACGCCAGAAGATCAGCTGCCGGTGATCCTGCCGGAAGATGTGGTCATGGACGGCATCACCAGCCCGATTAAAGCCGATCCTGAATGGGCGAAAACCACCGTCAACGGCCAGCCTGCTCTGCGTGAAACCGACACCTTCGACACCTTTATGGAGTCCTCCTGGTACTACGCGCGCTACACCTGCCCGCAGTACCAGGAAGGTATGCTGGATTCCGACGCGGCGAACTACTGGCTGCCGGTTGATATTTACATTGGCGGTATTGAACACGCCATCATGCACCTGCTCTACTTCCGCTTCTTCCACAAGCTGATGCGTGATGCAGGTCTGGTTAACTCTGACGAGCCTGCCAGGCAGCTGCTGTGTCAGGGCATGGTTCTGGCAGATGCGTTCTACTACGTCGGCGTGAACGGCGAGCGTAACTGGGTTTCTCCGGTTGACGCCATTGTTGAACGTGACGAGAAAGGTCGTATCGTTAAGGCGAAAGACGCCGAAGGTCATGAACTGGTCTATACCGGCATGAGCAAGATGTCCAAGTCTAAAAACAACGGCATCGACCCGCAGGTGATGGTTGAGCGTTACGGCGCTGATACCGTGCGTCTGTTCATGATGTTTGCCTCTCCGGCGGATATGACCCTGGAGTGGCAGGAATCAGGCGTTGAAGGCGCAAACCGCTTCCTGAAGCGCGTATGGAAACTGGTTTACGAGCACACCTCTCAGGGTGATGCGCCTGCGCTGAACGCGGCGGCTCTCTCTGAAGATCAGCAGGCGCTGCGCCGTGATGTTCATAAAACTATTGCGAAAGTAACCGATGATATTGGTCGTCGTCAGACCTTCAATACCGCAATTGCGGCTATTATGGAACTGATGAACAAGCTGGCGAAAGCCCCGCAGGAAGGCGAGCAGGATCGTGCCTTAATGCGTGAAGCCCTGCTGGCCGTTGTTCGCATGCTGAACCCGTTCACCCCGCACGCGAGCTTCACCCTGTGGCAGGAGCTGAAAGGCGAAGGCGATATCGACAACGCGCCGTGGCCGGTGGCTGACGAAGCGGCAATGGTAGAAAACACCACGCTGGTCGTCGTGCAGGTTAACGGTAAAGTGCGCGGTAAAATTACCGTCGCGGTTGATGCGACCGAAGAACAGGTCCGTGAACGCGCAGGTCAGGAACATCTGGTTGCGAAATATCTTGAGGGCGTTACCGTGCGTAAAGTGATCTACGTACCGGGTAAACTGCTGAATCTGGTCGTTGGCTAAGCGCGGGAGGAAACGTGCGACAACTGGCAACAATACTCTTATCTCTGGCGGTGCTTGTCACCGCTGGCTGTGGCTGGCACCTGCGCAACACGACGGCGGTGCCTCCACAGATGAAAACGATGATCTTTGACTCATCGGATCCGAATGGCCCGCTTAGCCGTGCAATTCGCAACCAGCTGCGTCTGAACGACGTTGAGCTGATCGAAAAAGGCACCCTGCGTCAGGACGTACCGTCATTCCGCGTCTTAAGCTCAACGCTGGCAAAAGACACCGCGTCCATCTTCCAGGATGGTCGTACTGCGGAATATCAAATGGTGCTGACCGTGAACGCGGCCGTATTGCTCCCGGGTAAAGACATCTATCCGATCAATACCAAGGTCTACCGCTCGTTCTTCGATAACCCGCAAACCGCGCTGGCGAAAGATGCCGAGCAGCAGATTATCATTAACGAAATGTACGACAAGGCGGCGGAACAGCTGATCCGTAAGCTGCCAAGCATTGCCGCATCGACAAAACAGGGCTCTGACATCATCGAAACACCGGATGCCAACGCACCGACCATGTCAACGTCAATGGGTAACTGATGATCAGGTTGTATCCTGAACAACTCCGCGCGCAGCTCAATGAAGGGCTGCGCGCGGCGTATCTGCTCCTCGGCAACGATCCGCTATTGCTACAGGAAAGCCTCGATGCCGTGCGGCAGGTTGCCGCCTCTCAGGGCTTCGATGAACACCATACGTTTCAGATCGATAACAGCACCGACTGGAATGCCCTCTTTTCAATCTGCCAGGCAATGAGCCTGTTTGCGTCGCGACAGACCATCCAGATCCTGCTGCCGGAAAACGGCCCCAATGCGGCCATTAACGAACAGCTGGCTACGCTGGTCAGTTTATTGCACAGCGATTTGCTTCTGATTGTCCGCGGCAACAAGCTCACCAAGGCTCAGGAAAATGCCGCCTGGTTTACTCAACTTGCTGCCAACGCCGTGCAGGTCACCTGCCAGACGCCTGAACAGGCGCATTTACCGAAATGGGTTGCCGCACGAGCAAAACAGCACAACCTTCAGCTGGATGATGCGGCGAATCAGCTGCTGTGCTACTGCTATGAGGGCAATCTGCTGGCGCTGGCACAGGCGCTGGACAGGCTCTCCCTGCTCTGGCCTGACGGCAAGCTGACGCTCCCGCGCGTTGAGCAGGCGGTTAACGATGCCGCACACTTCACCCCGTTCCATTGGGTAGATGCGCTGCTGTCGGCGAAAAGCAAACGTGCCCTGCATATCCTGCAGCAGCTGCGTCTTGAAGGCAGCGAGCCCGTCATACTGCTTCGCACGCTTCAGCGTGAGCTGCTGTTGCTGACGCATCTTAAGCGCCAGTCTGCTCATGCCCCGTTGCGCTCACTGTTCGACAAACATCGCGTGTGGCAAAACCGCCGGGCCATGACCACCGAGGCGATTAACCGTCTCAGCCATGAACAGCTGCGCCAGGCAGTACAGCTGCTGATGCGCGCCGAGCTTACGCTGAAGCAAGATTATGGTCAGTCAATCTGGGCGGAGCTGGAAAGCCTTTCTCTCTTACTCTGCCACAAGGCGCTGGCAGACGTGTTTATCGATGGATAATATGCACTCTTTACAGGCACTGTACGGCGGCACCTTCGATCCGGTACATTACGGCCACCTGAAGCCCGTCGAAATTCTGGCAAATCTGATTGGTCTCCAGCGCGTGACCGTCATGCCTAATAACGTCCCACCCCATCGTCCTCAGCCTGAGGCAACCAGCGAGCAGCGCAAAGAGATGCTCGCTCTGGCCATCGCCGATAAACCCCTTTTCACCCTTGATGAGCGAGAGCTGCGCCGGGATATGCCGTCCTGGACCTCACAAACGCTGCAGGAGTGGCGAGGCGAACAGGGGCCAGACAAGCCGCTGGCCTTTATCATTGGTCAGGATTCTCTGCTCAATTTCCCCAGCTGGCATCAGTATGAAACCATACTGGAGAACAGCCACCTTCTCGTCTGCCGTCGTCCGGGCTATCCGCTTACGATGCGCGAAGAGCAATATCAGCAGTGGCTTGAAGATCACCTGACGGACAACGTGGAAGATTTGCACAATCAGCCCGCCGGGAAGATTTATCTGGCCGAGACGCCGTGGTTTGATATTTCTGCCACCCTGATCCGCGAACGTCTGCAACAGGGCCTGCCGTGTGACGAACTCCTGCCCGCTTCAGTGCTGGCGTATATCCACGCGCACGGGTTGTACCAGAAAAGCGGTGATGAGCGGTCATGATGCGCGAAATTGTCTGTTATTGATTATCCTGCCTTGACAGGGTAAGCCATACTGATATCCTCCGCTGCCAGACTTTCCCGCCGATCGTTGCTTTACAGAAATTGTTTTACAAAAATGGCGATGCAATCTCAGGCGGAGGGTGGGATGATACCCGCCTTCAAAAGCCCGGCCGGTGACATTTGTCCCGACACAGGCGTCAGTTCAGGTATACTGTCTGGCCACGAATTCATAGTTTTACAATCTTATTCACCCCAGGGGGAAAACTTGCAGGGTAAAGCACTCCAGGATTTTGTTATCGACAAAATTGATGACCTGAAAGGTCAGGACATCATCGCTATCGACGTTAAGGGTAAATCCAGCATCACCGATTGCATGATTATTTGCACCGGGACTTCTACTCGCCATGTTGTTTCGATTGCCAACCATGTGGTTCAGGAATCGCGCGCAGCAGGGCTGTTACCGCTTGGCGTTGAAGGCGAAGCGACTGCTGACTGGGTTGTTGTCGATCTCGGCGATGTTATTGTCCATGTCCTGCAGGAAGAGAGCCGTCGCCTGTATGAGCTGGAAAAACTCTGGGGTTAATGCGTGAAGTTGCAGCTGGTCGCTGTCGGCACCAAAATGCCGGACTGGGTACAAACCGGTTTTACTGAGTATCTGCGTCGTTTTCCGAAAGACATGCCGTTCGAACTGGTGGAGATCCCAGCAGGTAAGCGCGGCAAGAACGCGGATATCAAACGTATTCTCGAAAAAGAGGGAGAGCTGATGCTGGCTGCCGCAGGCAAAAACCGCATCGTGACCCTCGATATTCCAGGCAAGCCCTGGGATACGCCGCAGCTGGCGCACGAACTTGAGCGCTGGAAGCAGGATGGCCGCGACGTCAGTCTGTTGATTGGCGGACCAGAAGGGTTATCCCCCGCCTGCAAAGCGGCAGCAGAACAAAGTTGGTCCCTCTCCGCGCTGACGCTTCCCCACCCGCTCGTTCGGGTTCTGGTGGCAGAAAGCCTGTATCGCGCGTGGAGCATTACTACCAACCACCCATATCACCGCGAGTAGTGAATGACCAGGGTAGATTAAGCAGCGGATGAAACTACAGAATTCTTTTCGCGACTATACGGCTGAGTCCGCGCTGTTTGTGCGCCGGGCGCTCGTCGCCTTTACGGGGATTTTGCTGCTGACCGGCGTGCTGATCGCCAACCTCTATAACCTGCAAATTGTCCGCTTTACCGACTACCAGACGCGCTCAAACGAAAACCGTATCAAGCTGGTGCCTATCGCGCCAAGCCGCGGCATTATCTACGACCGTAACGGCACCCCGCTGGCGTTAAACCGCACCATCTATCAAATCGAGATGATGCCGGAGAAAGTGGATAATGTTCAGGATACGCTGGACGCGCTAAAAAACGTTGTCGATCTCAACGATGACGACATCGCTGCCTTCAAAAAGGAGCGAGCCCGCTCGCACCGCTTCACCTCTATTCCTGTGAAAACCAACCTGACGGAAGTTCAGGTTGCGCGTTTTGCGGTAAACCAGTACCGGTTCCCCGGCGTCGAAGTCAAAGGCTATAAGCGCCGCTTCTACCCTTACGGTTCCGCGCTAACGCACGTTATCGGCTACGTTTCCAAAATTAACGATAAAGACGTCGAGCGCCTTGATAAAGACGGCAAGCTGGCCAACTACGCCGCAACGCACGACATCGGTAAGCTGGGAATCGAACGCTATTATGAAGATGTCCTGCACGGGCAAACCGGCTATGAAGAGGTGGAAGTTAACAACCGCGGCCGGGTTATTCGTCAGCTGAAAGAGGTTCCGCCGCAGGCCGGTCATGACGTCTATCTGACGCTCGACCTCAAGCTGCAGCAGTACATTGAAACCCTGCTGGCCGGCAGCCGCGCCGCCGTCATTGTTACCGACCCGCGCAGCGGCGGTATTCTGGCGATGGTCTCTATGCCAAGCTACGATCCCAACCTTTTCGTGGACGGCATCTCCAGCAAAGACTATTCCGGCCTTCTCAACGACCCGAATACGCCGCTGGTGAACCGTGCCACACAGGGCGTCTACCCGCCTGCGTCCACGGTTAAACCCTACGTGGCCGTTTCTGCGCTAAGCGCGGGCGTGATCAACCGCAACACCAGCCTGTTTGACCCCGGGTGGTGGCAGCTACCGGGATCTGAAAAACGTTACCGTGACTGGAAGAAATGGGGCCATGGCCATCTGAACGTCACCAAATCACTGGAAGAATCTGCCGATACCTTCTTCTATCAGGTCGCCTATGACATGGGTATTGACCGCCTCTCGACGTGGATGAGCAAATTCGGCTACGGGCATTACACCGGTATCGATCTCGCTGAGGAACGTTCAGGCAACATGCCAACCCGCGAGTGGAAACTGAAGCGCTTTAAAAAACCGTGGTATCAGGGCGATACCATTCCGGTAGGGATCGGCCAGGGCTACTGGACCGCAACGCCGCTGCAGATGAACAAAGCGATGATGATCCTCATCAACGACGGCGTGGTGAAGGTTCCGCACCTGCTGCAAAGTACGGTTGAAGACGGGAAGAAAGTCCCGTGGATCCAGCCGCATGAAGCACCGGTGGGCGATATCCATTCCGGCTATTGGGAAATTGCCAAAGACGGCATGTACGGCGTTGCCAACCGCCCTAACGGGACGGCGCATAAATACTTCGCCGGTGCACCGTACAAAGTGGCCGCCAAGTCGGGTACCGCGCAGGTCTTTGGCCTGAAGGCGAATGAAACCTACAACGCGCATAAAATTGCTGAACGTCTGCGTGACCACAAGCTCATGACGGCGTTTGCTCCTTATGACAACCCGCAGGTTGCGGTGGCGATGATCCTCGAAAACGGCGGCGCTGGCCCGGCCGTGGGTACCATCATGCGCCAAATCCTCGACCACATTATGCTGGGTGACAACAACACCGAACTGCCTGCTGAAAACCCGGCAGCCGCTGCGGCGGAGGACCAATAATCATGACGGATAATCCGAATAAAAAATCGCTGTGGGACAAAATCCACATCGACCCAGCCATGCTGCTTATCCTGCTGGCCCTGCTGGTCTATAGCGCTCTGGTTATCTGGAGCGCCAGCGGCCAGGACATCGGCATGATGGAGCGTAAGATTGGTCAGATCGCCATGGGTCTGGTCATCATGGTGGTAATGGCGCAGATCCCGCCGCGCGTGTATGAAGGCTGGGCGCCCTATCTCTACATTTTCTGTATCGTATTGCTGGTGGCCGTTGATGCCTTTGGTGCCATCTCCAAAGGGGCCCAGCGCTGGCTAGATCTGGGGATTGTCCGCTTCCAGCCGTCAGAAATTGCGAAAATTGCCGTGCCGTTGATGGTCGCGCGCTTTATCAACCGTGACGTCTGCCCTCCTTCGCTAAAAAACACCGCTATTGCGCTGGTGCTGATTTTCCTGCCAACCCTGCTGGTCGCGGCGCAGCCTGACCTTGGCACCTCGATTCTTATCGCGCTGTCTGGCCTGTTTGTGTTGTTCTTGTCGGGCCTGAGCTGGCGTTTAATCGGCATCGCGGTTGTGCTGGTGGCGGCCTTTATTCCGATCCTCTGGTTCTTCCTGATGCATGATTACCAGCGGCAACGCGTCATGATGCTGCTCGATCCGGAAACCGATCCGCTGGGCGCGGGTTATCATATTATTCAGTCGAAAATTGCCATTGGCTCCGGGGGCCTACGCGGTAAAGGCTGGCTGCACGGAACGCAATCGCAGCTAGAATTCTTACCAGAACGCCATACCGACTTTATCTTTGCGGTACTGGCTGAAGAGTTAGGTCTGGTGGGCATCCTGATCCTGCTGGCGCTCTACGTGCTGCTGATCATGCGCGGGCTCTATATCGCCGCGCGAGCACAAACCACCTTTGGCCGCGTAATGGCGGGTGGGTTGATGTTGATTTTATTCGTTTATGTCTTCGTAAATATTGGTATGGTGAGTGGTATTCTACCGGTTGTAGGCGTGCCGCTGCCGCTTGTCAGCTACGGGGGCTCGGCACTGATCGTGTTGATGGCGGGGTTTGGTATCGTCATGTCGATCCATACCCACAGAAAAATGTTGTCAAAAAGCGTATAAAAATAAGGGGATCGCAATGCGTAAGCAGTGGCTGGGGATCTGCATCGCAGCAAGTTTACTTGCAGCCTGTACAAGTGATGATGGTCAGCAACAGGCAACCGTCGCGCCGCCGCAGCCTGCGGTCTGTAATGGTCCGATTGTTGAAATCAGCGGAGCCGACCCCGTTTATGAACCGCTGAATGCCAGCGCGAACCAGGATTATCAACGCGACGGTAAAAGCTACAAAATCGTTCAGGATCCTTCCCGTTTCAGCCAGGCGGGCTTTGCCGCTATTTATGATGCTGAGCCGGGTAGCAACCTGACGGCATCAGGCGAAACCTTCGATCCGATGCAAATTACGGCAGCGCATCCCACGCTTCCGATCCCAAGCTATGTTCGCGTCACGAACCTGGCAAACGGCCGCATGATCGTGGTACGCATTAACGACCGTGGCCCGTACGGGAACGACCGTATTATCTCCCTGTCACGCGCGGCGGCAGATCGCCTGAACACCTCGAATAACACCAAGGTGCGTATCGACCCGATTATCGTGGCGCAGGACGGGACGCTTTCCGGTCCAGGTACAGCCTGCACGACCGTGGCAAAACAGACCTATGCCCTGCCCGCGCGTCCAGACCTGAGCGGCGGCATGGGCGGTGCGTCAATGCCGGCAGAGCCTGCTCAGCCGCAGGGCGAAGTGCGCGCCATCAGCAACGATACGCTGCAAAGCGATGACAGCACTGGCGCACCGGTAAGGAGCAGCGGATTCCTTGGCGCTCCAACGACCCTGGCGTCGGGCGTGCTTGAAGGCAGCGAACCTACACCGGCGCCCGTCGTAGCTGCACCTGTGGCACAGCCTGCCCCGGTTACCGCTCCAGCCGCTACGCAAAGCGCACCGGTCACCGCACCGGCAGCAGCAAGCGGCAGCTACGTCGTTCAGGTCGGTGCCGTCAGCGATCGAGCCCGTGCGCAGCAGTACCAGCAGCGCTTGAGCCAGCAGTTTGGCGTGCCGGGCCGCGTGGAGCAAAACGGTGCCGTCTGGCGAATTCAGATGGGACCCTTTGCCGGTAAATCACAGGCTGCATCCCTGCAGCAGCGCCTGCAAAGCGAGGCGCAGCTACAGTCCTTTATCACTGTTGCAAAGTAATGAATCGGCGGTATCCGAAATGTCAATTTGTGTAAAACACATTCACAATCTCATGATTAAAGTCGGATGCCTGCCTGTATAGCATTTGCTATAGTAAGGCACTTTTTTTAATTCCATCACGGATGTCGTAGTTCTGACCATGAAGACCACTTTTTCTGCTCGTTTTGTGCAGCGCATGGCGCTGACCACGGCTCTTTGCGCAGCCGCACTCTCTGCAGCTCACGCGGATGACCTGAACATCAAGACCATGATCCCTGGCGTTCCGCAAATCGACGCGGAATCTTACATCCTGATCGACTACAACTCTGGCAAAGTTCTGGCAGAACAGAATGCCGACACCCGTCGCGACCCGGCCAGCCTGACCAAAATGATGACCAGCTACGTTATTGGCCAGGCCATGAAGGCAGGAAAGTTCAAAGAAACCGACCTGGTGACCATCGGTAACGATGCATGGGCGACCGGTAACCCGGTGTTTAAAGGTTCATCGTTGATGTTCCTGAAGCCAGGCATGCAGGTTCCCGTCTCCCAGCTGATCCGCGGTATTAACCTGCAGTCCGGTAACGATGCCTGCGTCGCCATGGCCGATTTCGCGGCGGGCAGCCAGGACGCGTTTGTTGGTCTGATGAACAGCTACGTTTCCGCACTGGGTCTGAAAAACAGCCACTTCCAGACCGTCCACGGCCTGGATGCCGACGGCCAGTATAGTTCTGCGCGTGACATGGCGCTGATCGGTCAGGCATTGATCCGCGACGTGCCGAACGAATACACCATCTACAAAGAAAAAGAGTTCACCTTCAACGGTATCCGTCAGACCAACCGTAACGGCCTGCTGTGGGATAACAGCCTGAACGTTGACGGCATTAAAACGGGTCATACCGACAAAGCCGGCTACAACCTGGTGGCCTCCGCCACTGAAGGTCAGATGCGACTCATTTCAGCCGTGATGGGTGGCCGCACCTTTAAAGGCCGTGAAACCGAGAGCAAAAAGCTGCTGACGTGGGGCTTCCGCTTCTTCGAAACCGTCAATCCACTGAAAGCAGGTAAAGAGTTTGCCTCCGAACCCGTCTGGTTTGGGGATAACGATCGTGCCTCCCTGGGCGTGGATAAAGATCTCTATCTGACCATTCCTCGTGGCCGCATGAAAGATCTGAAAGCCAGCTACGTGCTGAACACCACCGAGCTGCACGCACCGCTGCAGAAGAACCAGGTTGTGGGCACCATCAACTTCCAGCTGGATGGCAAAACCATCGACCAGCGCCCGCTCGTGGTTCTGGATGAAATTCCAGAAGGCAATTTCTTCGGCAAAATCATTGATTACATTAAATTGATGTTCCATCACTGGTTTGGCTAAAAATTGAACACTTGAAAGTGTGATTTTGATCCCCATATACTAAGTATCCTGATAACTCCCACCTGACGTGGGAGTTATTATTTTTTGACGTTACGCCGGAGCTGACATGAAAACCAAACTTAACGAACTGCTTGAATTCCCTACCTCTTTTACTTACAAAGTAATGGGTCTGGCGAAGCCTGAGCTGGTTGATCAGGTGGTTGAAGTGGTACAGCGCCATGCGCCGGGCGATTACTCTCCGTCGGTAAAACCAAGCAGCAAGGGCAACTACCACTCGGTTTCTATTACCATTACTGCGACACACATTGAGCAGGTTGAAACGCTTTACGAAGAGCTCGGCAATATCGAAATCGTTCGTATGGTGCTGTAGTCCCTTTGCGGTTACCCGGTTTGCCGGGTAACCCGCTTCCCCGCTGTGATATACTCCCCGTTACCTTTTCTCTCCTTTCTTTGGGGACATCGTTTTGTACCAGGATAAAATTATTGTCCGCCATCTCGGGCTGCAACCTTATGAGCCTGTCTCCCAGGCTATGCATGATTTCACCGATTCCCGCGATGACACCACTCCCGATGAGATCTGGCTGGTAGAGCACCTTCCGGTGTTTACTCAAGGTCAGGCAGGAAAAGCCGAGCATCTGTTGATGACGGGTGATATTCCGGTGATACAAAGCGATCGCGGTGGACAGGTTACCTATCATGGCCCGGGCCAGCAGGTGATGTACGTGCTGCTCAACCTCAAGCGCAGAAAGCTGGGAGTCCGCGAGCTCGTCACCCTGCTGGAACAAACGGTGGTAAAAACCCTTGCGGAGTTCGGCATTGACGCCCATCCGCGCGCGGATGCACCCGGCGTGTACGTAGGAGAGATGAAGATCTGTTCGCTGGGCCTGCGTATTCGTAAAGGCTGTTCATTCCACGGACTGGCGCTCAATATTAATATGGATCTTACCCCGTTCCTGCGTATCAACCCGTGCGGCTATGCTGGAATGGAAATGGCGCAAATGCGTCAGTGGGTTGAAACGGCCACGCCGGATATTATTCGCCCTGTACTTTTAAACAAGTTTTTAGCGCTGCTTAACAATCCGCCTCACGAATATATCCCTGCTTAATATATTCTGCATGATGGCTCGTTTATTTGACGAGCCATGGTTTATTTCCCGCTTTTACGCTTTACAATAATCGGCATATTCTATATTTTCGAAGCGCCCGCAAATTAGCGTTACATATTATTCACCAAGCTGATAGTACCGCCCGCGGATCTCATGTTACTTGCGTGACAATCACCCAACTGTTTGTTTTTGATAAACAAGTGAAACACACATAACACTTTACGAATCTCTGCAAGCATAATAAATAAATTCAACTATCATTCATACTATGAATGAATATGGAGTGAAAGCGTGGAGTCTACGAATTTACCAGCCAAACGTATCAATGAACCCGGTGGTGAAGATAAACCGCACGTTTTTCGGACTTTACGAAATATTGATCTCAATTTACTGACTATTTTTGAGGCAGTATATGTCCACAAGGGTATCGTTAACGCTGCGAAAATTCTTAATCTCACGCCCTCTGCAATTAGTCAGTCAATCCAAAAATTGCGCGCTATATTTCCCGACCCTTTATTTATTCGCAAAGGCCAGGGCGTAACACCAACGGCTTACGCCACGCATCTGCACGAGTATATCAGCCAGGGGCTGGAGTCGATTCTGGGCGCGCTGGATTTAACGGGCAGCTACGACAAGCAGCGAACCATCACCATCGGCACGTCTGCATCGCTGGGTGTTCTCGTCATGCCCGCCATCTATCAGGCGATAAAGCAACATGCTCCGCAGCTGTTGATACGCAACGTGATGGTGACCGAGCCCGAAACCCAGCTGGCCCAATTCCAGACGGACCTGATTATTGATACGAATAGCTTCAGCGCCCGGGCGTTGGGACAAAACGTCCTCTACGCCGACAGCCTGACGCTAGTGTGCCGCAAGCAGCATCCGGCGCTCGCCGAGCCGCTAACAATAGATAATCTGCGCCAGTACGAGCACTCCTCCTTCGTGACCGACGGTCAGGGGCTGAGTCCATTACGTCAGCGCATTGATGAGCTCTTCCCGGAACGTCAGATTAGCTTCAGCAGTTACAATATGTTTACCGTCGCGTCCCTGATTGGCAGCAGCGATATGCTCTGCGTTATGCCCGCGCGCCTGTTTAACCTGCTGCGTAAATGCTGGCCGCTCGAGTGTATTCCGCTGAGCCAACTGAATGAAGAATCCTTAGAGATTTCGCTGCATTACAACAAGCTCAGCCTCCGTGACCCGGTTCTGGAAAACGTCATCAACGTCATCCGTCAGGCCTTCTGACAGGCTCGCTCAGCACAAGTCCCTGCGGCATGCAGGGCAAAAGGCACAAAACAACAACTATTTTACAATTTGGCGACCGGGCAGGCTGCTTTATAGACCGTTTCAATGATATACTGCCTGTCGTTCGTTCAAAAATAGTTGATAAATACAACATTCCTTGAATAGAAACGCTTTCCTTCGATATTCGCAACTGGAACACGCACGCTATGAGTAAACCCATTGTGATGGAACGCGGTGTTAAATACCGCGATGCCGATAAAATGGCCCTTATCCCGGTTAAAAACGTGGCTACAGAGCGCGAGGCGCTGTTAAGAAAACCGGAATGGATGAAAATTAAACTTCCGGCAGACTCTTCGCGTATCCAGGGGATCAAAGCGGCGATGCGTAAAAACGGCCTTCACTCCGTCTGTGAAGAGGCCTCATGCCCGAACCTTGCTGAATGTTTTAACCACGGCACCGCGACCTTTATGATTCTGGGTGCAATTTGTACCCGCCGCTGCCCGTTCTGCGACGTTGCTCATGGCCGCCCTGTTGCGCCAGATGCGAACGAACCGCAGAAGCTGGCGCAGACCATCGCCGATATGGCGCTGCGTTACGTGGTCATCACCTCGGTTGACCGTGACGACCTGCGCGATGGCGGTGCTCAGCACTTCGCGGATTGTATTACCGCTATCCGTGAAAAAAGCCCGACCATCAAAATTGAGACGCTGGTTCCCGACTTCCGTGGCCGTATGGACCGCGCGCTGGACATCCTGACCGCGACGCCGCCAGACGTGTTTAACCACAACCTTGAGAACGTGCCGCGCATTTATCGCCAGGTCCGTCCAGGTGCAGACTACAACTGGTCCCTGAAGCTGCTGGAGCGTTTCAAAGAAGCACACCCGCACATTCCAACCAAATCTGGCCTGATGGTTGGCCTTGGCGAAACAAATGCCGAGATCGTTGAGGTTATGCGTGATTTACGCCGCCACGGTGTCACCATGCTGACGCTGGGCCAGTACCTGCAGCCTAGTCGCCACCACCTGCCGGTACAGCGCTATGTTAGCCCGGATGAGTTCGATGAGATGAAAGCCGAAGCGATGGCGATGGGCTTTACCCACGCGGCCTGCGGTCCGTTTGTGCGCTCTTCTTACCACGCTGATATGCAGGCAAAAGGCGAAGAAGTTAAATAATCCTGTAATATTTAATTACAGTAATGCAAAAAAAACCGGCCTCGTGAGCCGGTTTTTTTATGCAAGCCTTGCAGCAGCGCCATTATTCTTTGTGCGAAAGCTTCTCTGCGGGAACGTCATCCTCAGCGCTTTTCTTGGCGGCCGCGTCATCGTCGTTCATCGCTTTCTTAAAGCCTTTAATGGCAGCACCCAGGTCTCCCCCCAGCGTGCGTAACTTCTTGGTACCAAACAGCAGGACGACCAGTGCGGCAACCACCAGCAGTTTGGTAATACTAATCTCACCCATAGATACCTTCTTTACTTAAAACAGGCTGCAGTCAGCGCCAAAAAACCTGATTGTATTAACGGTCATTTGACGCGCGCACACAATAGCAATCTGTAACAAGGTGAATCAAGCATTGTTGAAAAAAACGTCATAATAATTGCGGTGGCGCAAACCGGCGGTTACAAAGTACGGGCAGCTGCCGACGTGCAAGCGCGATTCGCTCTGACATTATCTCCGTGAGCAGCAGCGCAGGCGTTTCAGCTGCCGCTGCCACCGTCACGCCTAACGGGTCAACCACCCTGCTCTGCCCGATATTCTTATTCCCGCACTCTCCTGCCGCCACCACGTAACAGGTGGTGTCCAGCGCGCGTGCGGCCAGCAGCGTCGACCAGTGGTGCTCTTTTAAGGGCCCTTTGACCCACGCGGCAGGCAACACCAGCACATCAGCCCCCTGGAGCGCGAGGCTCAACGCCAGCTCCGGGAAACGAATATCGTAGCAGGTCATCAGCCCAATTTTTAAGCCTTCAATCTCGATAAGCGGCGGCACCTGGTTTCCCGGATCCACCAGCCGCGACTCCTGAATGCTGAAGGCATCATAAAGATGCAGTTTTGCATAGCTTGCAATAACCGCGCCTTCGCGTATCGCCACCAGCGTATTCACCGCCCTGCCCCGCGAGGAAGGCACGTGCACCGTCAAAATAGTGGTCATTGCGTTGCCAGCGCTCTGCGCCAGCAGCGTATGCAAAAAATCGCCCTCCAGAGGCTGCGCAGATTTCACCGACAGGTCCGGGTCATTGTCATCACGCGCCAGCAGCGCTTCGGGGAGCACCAGCAGCGATGCTCCCTTTTGCCGGGCCTGTGCCATCAGGGAGGCGCATTTTCCCGCATTCTCACGCCAGTCCGGCGTCACCGCAAACTGCCCTACCGCAACATACATATTTGTTCCCCAGTCAAAAACAGCGTTACACTCGATGCTCTTACACATCAAATAGCAGGTATTTAGAGTGTTACAACTACTTTTAGCCGTTTTTATTGGTGGGGGAACGGGTAGCGTGGCGCGGTGGTTCTTAAGCATGCGGTTTAATCCCTTGCATCAGGCCATTCCAATGGGGACGCTGGCAGCAAACCTGATCGGCGCATTTATCATCGGGATGGGGCTGGCCTGGTTTAACCGCATGACGCATATCGACCCAATGTGGAAGCTGCTGATTACCACGGGGTTCTGCGGCGGGTTAACCACTTTTTCTACCTTCTCAGCCGAAGTCGTCTTTCTGATTCAGGAAGGCCGCGTTGGCTGGGCATTGACGAATGTCGCCGTTAACATGCTCGGCTCATTTGCGATGACGGGGATCGCATTTTGGCTATTTTCGTCCGCCAGCGCGCACTGACTCTCGCCGCGTTAATGTTAGCTTAATTTTTCTCTGTCACGCTGAGTGCAATATTGAGCGAGGGTGACAGTATGAAAGAGAGTTTACTGAGCGCAGGAATGGTGTTGCTGAGCGTATTGATCGTGGCCAGCTTCCTGAAAATGTACCTGCTGGGTTGATTCAAAGCGAAAAAAAACCCGCTCAATGAGCGGGTTTTGAAATTCTTGCTGACGCGTCTGAATTACAGAGCGATTACGTTAGCAGCAGAAGGGCCTTTGGCACCGTTAGTGATTTCAAACTCAACGCGCTGACCTTCAGCCAGGGTTTTGAAACCATTGGTCTGGATTGCAGAGAAGTGTACGAACACGTCTTTGCTGCCATCTTCAGGAGTAATGAAACCGAATCCTTTGGACTCATTAAACCACTTAACGTTACCTTTAATCTTAGACATCAAAATTACCTTTACATTAAAAAACGACACAAATGCTGTGTCGGGTATCAGTACATCAATTACGGGACCTTTTGTCCAGCGGATATTTGATAAAAAGTGACAAAAGTCGCGTTAATTTTTGCTGGCCGATTTTTATCCTTTATGATTCAACGGCAGTACGTTTTTTCGCCGCTCCGTAAGGTTTTTTCAGTTAAAACTGAAAGCGCATCCAGGCAAAGTAAACGTTACCGTTGTTATAGGTTCCCGGGATATAGGTCATCTGGAATGTCGCAGGACCATAGCCAATGGAGGCCAGAGGCAACAGAACGGGTACCGGAATGTACTTCCAGTTATCGCGCGCCGTAAAGCCTGCCGTGTAGCCCAGACCCAGACGGAAGTTATCATCCGCTAAGGGACGCCAGGTCTTCTCCCACCCGTAGCCGCCAATCGGCTCCCACTTGTTGTAAGAGTCCTTAAACGCCATCAGATACAGGCCGTGCCAGTTGCCTTTTTCATCCCAGCGGGATTGGCCAAAACCCGCCCCCCATGGGCGCTCGTTGTATCGGTCCGTCTTTTCTTTGTCATAGGCAAAACGCGCATGCCATGTTATTGCCGGAACGTAGAGGTCGTAATGTTCTGGCTCATTCCAGGTTTGCGCGACGTTATCCTTAAACGTTGAGAACCACCCTTTATCCGTCGCATTGTCTTCGGCATTGACAACAGAAGAGAACGTTAACTGCCCAAAAATAAACAACAAAATCAGGAAAAATTTATTACGTACGATCACAATGCAATTACCATTCTCAGTATTTGGGGCAAATTTTATCATAGAATAGTTGAATGAAGACTTAACAACATCAGCGGTATTCCTAATTAGTCACGCTCGATCTGGGAATATTCTGATAGTCGCTTTCCTGCATACCTGAATAAGCGCATGCAGGAAATAAATTTAACGTTGATGTAACAATTTATACAGGGCCGGAATAACCAGCATCGACAATAAAGGCGCAGTAATCATTCCACCAATCATCGGTGCCGCAATGCGCTGCATCACCTCTGAACCACTGCCTCCGCCCCACATGATGGGCAGCAATCCCGCCATGATGGTCGCTACCGTCATCACTTTAGGACGCACGCGCAGTACGGCCCCCTCATGGATGGCGCGCATCAGCAGAGCATTTCCCGCCCCCGGCTCTCGGCCCCGATATTTATCCAGCGCATGATTTAAATAAAGAACCATAATTACGCCGAATTCTGCTGCCACGCCTGAGAGGGCGATAAACCCGACAACGCCCGCCACCGACAGATTATATTCAAGCAACCACAACAACCACACGCCGCCAATAAGCGCGAACGGTAATGTCCCCATTATTATCAGGACATCTGATACCCGTTTAAAGGTTAACCACAGAAGGATAAATATAATCATTAGCGTTACGGGTAAGACTATTTTAAGCTTTTCCGTTGCTCGCTCAAGATATTCAAACTGCCCGGACCAGGAAAGTGATACGCCCTGCGGTAAAACCACCTGCTCAGCCACACGCTTTTGCATCTCCTCTACGGCAGACTTCAGATCGCGCCCGCGCAGGTCCACGTAGATCCAGTTAGAAAGACGCGCATTTTCATTCTTTAACATCGGTGGCCCTTCGGTCACCACGATGTCCGCCAGCTCGCCAAGCGCCACCTGGCTGCCGTTGGCCGCGATGACCGGTAACACCCTCAGCTTATCAACATTATCGCGGAGGTCGCGCGGATAGCGCAGATTAATGGGATAACGCTCGCGCCCCTGCAGCACTTCACCAATGTTGTCGCCGCCCACCAGCGTGGAAACCATACTCTGCAACTCGTCGACAGAGACGCCGTAGCGCGCGGCCTTCTGCCTGTCGATGCGAATATCCACATAGCGGCCACCGACGAGGCGCTCCGCCAGCGCTGACGTGACGCCTGGAACCTGCTTCACCACCTGCTCTATCTGCTGGGCCACCCGCTCGATATCGGCAATATTATTGCCGTTTACCTTAATGCCTACGGGGCTTTTTATCCCCGTTGCCAGCATGTCCAGCCGGTTGCGGATGGGGGGCACCCACACGTTTGCGATCCCAGGCAATGACACCGTTTTATCCAGTTCTTCCACCAGCTTCTGCGGCGTCATACCCGGTCGCCACTGGTCACGCGGTTTAAAGTGGATCGTCGTTTCAAGCATGGTTAACGGCGCGGGATCGGTTGCTGATTCGGCCCTGCCCGCTTTACCAAACACGCTTGCCACTTCCGGAACGCTTTTGATAAGCCGGTCAGTTTGCTGCAGCAGCCTGGATGCCTCCCGGGCTGATATTCCAGGCAGCGTGGATGGCATATAGAGCAAATCCCCTTCATCGAGCGGCGGCATAAACTCGCTTCCCAGGCGGCTTAACGGCCAGAGCGTAGCAAGCAAAAGCGCAAAGGCCAGCACCAGCGTGGTTTTCGGGAACGTCAGCACCTTGTCCAGCAGCGGCTCATACAGGCGGATCAGCACGCGGTTGATCGGATTAGCCTTCTCATCGGGGATCTTTCCGCGAATAAAATAGCCCATTAACACCGGAACAAGAGTAATGCCCAACCCTGCGGCCACGGCCATCGACCAGGTTTTGGTAAAGGCCAGCGGCGAGAACATTCGTCCCTCTTGCGCCTCGAGCGAAAACACAGGAATAAACGACAGCGTGATGATTAAGAGGCTGCAAAAAAGCGCCGGCCCAACCTCTACCGCCGCACGCTCCGCAAGACGCCAGTAATCCCCCGACGTCGGCTCCTGCCCGGGGTGAGCATGTCGCCACTGCTCAAGCACTTTGTGCATGTTCTCAATCATGACAATGGCGGCATCCACCATCGCCCCGATGGCGATCGCAATCCCGCCCAGCGACATAATGTTTGCGTTAATACCCTGGTAATGCATAACCACAAACGCGCCCAGTATGCCCAGCGGCAGCGAAACAATCGCCACCAGCGCAGAACGGAAATGGAACAAAAACAGCGCGCACACCGCCACAACGACGGCAAACTCTTCGAGCAGTTTGTGCGTCAGGGTTTTGACCGACTCCTCAATCAACGTGGAACGGTCATACACCGGGACAATCTCGACGCCCGGCGGCAGTGTTTTTTGCAGTTCATGCAGCTTCGCTTTTACCGCATGAATCGTCTCCAGCGCGTTCTGTCCGTAGCGCATAACCACCACGCCACCCGCCACTTCGCCTTCGCCGTTCAGCTCCGCCACACCGCGGCGGATCTCCGGGCCAAAGCCGATGGTCGCAACGTCTTTGAGGAGAACGGGTACCCCCTCACGGCTGGCGATGACCACGTTGCGAAAATCATCCAGCGAGCGCAAATAGCCCGTGGTGCGCACCATATATTCCGCCTCTCCCATCTCCAGCAGTGCGCCACCGCTCTCCTTATTCGCCGCCTGAACGGCACTGGAAAGCTGGCTATGGGTAATGTTCAGGGCGCGCATCTTCGCGGGATCGGCCACAATCTGGTACTGCCGTACCATCCCGCCAATGCTCGCTACTTCCGAAACGTTCGGTACCGTTTTAAGCTCAAACTTCAGCGTCCAGTCCTGAATAGCGCGCAGGTCCGCCAGGCTATGCTGACCGCTGCGGTCGATCAACGCATACTCGTAAATCCACCCTACGCCCGTCGCGTCTGGCCCCAGCGAGACGTTTATCCCCGCGGGAAGCTGCGCCTGCGCCTGGCTGAGATATTCCAGTACCCGTGAGCGCGCCCAGTAAAGATCGGTACCGTCTTCAAAAAGTACGTAGACGTAGGCATCGCCAAACATGGAAAATCCGCGAACCGTTTTTGCCCCCGGAACGGAGAGCATTGAGGTCGTCAGCGGCCACGTCACCTGATCTTCAATCACCTGCGGCGCTTTGCCGGGATAGCTTGCCTTGACGATAACCTGCACGTCCGACAAATCAGGAAGCGCATCCAGCGGCGCGCGCTGAACGGCCCATACGCCCCAGCCCGCCATCACCAGCGCGGCCAGAATCACCAGCAGCCGGTTACGTAATGAAGCCCGAATCACGGCGGCAATCATGGTGTCACCTCCGGCATTACGCTGCGCAGGCTGGCTTCCGAGTCGATCAGGAACTGCCCGGAGGTCACCACGTTATCCCCCTCTTTCAGCCCCGAGCGGATCTCCGTCCACCCCTGCGCCGTTAGCCCCGTGTCAACATTCACCGGATGGAAGTACCCGTCTCCGGTCGCTATCAGCAGCCGCGAGGATTCACCGGAATTGATCACCGCCTCTTCCGGTACCGCCAGCACCGGCGCACGTTTGGGTTCTTCCGCACGCGCGACGGAAAGGTACATACCCGGCTTTAGCCTCTGCTCTTTATTGTCCAGCACGATGCGCGCCTTCAGGGTGCGCGTCGTGGTCTCCATCTGCGGCAGCAGTTCGCTCACCGTGCCGCGAAACTGCACTCCCGGCCAGCTTTCTGTCGTCGCCACCATTTGGCTTCCCACCGTCAGAGACTGCGCCTGCGTCTGGGGATAATCGACAACCAGCCAGACCGGGTCGAGACGGGCTATCTCAAACAGCGGTGCCGTTGCCGTAATCTGCGCCCCTTCCCGCACATCCAGCTTGACCACATAGCCTGCCTGCGCGGCACGAAGCGTCAGCGTCGTTTGCGGTTTACCGCTGCGCTCGAGCGCCTGGATAACCTCCTGCGGCATAAACTGCAGCGCCAGCCGCTCCCGCGCTGCGCGCGTCAACGCCGCATCGCCAAGCTGACGCACCGCCAGATACTCCTGCTGGGCCGCCGTCCACTGTGGGATCCAGAGCTGCGCCAGCGGCTCTCCCGCGCGAACCTGCTGCTGTGGCGCCTTCACGAACAGCGTCGAAACCACGCCATTCGCGGGCGCCGACACCACGCTCACGCTGCGCTCATCCGTCGATACGGTGGCAAAGGCGGAGAAAGGTGAAACCAGCTGGCGCATCTGCGCTTTGGCCGTTTTCATGCCCAGGTTTTGCTGCTGCTGCGTGCCGATCCCGACGCCGGTCGCGGCTTTCTCTTCATCGGCGTAGCGCGGGACCAGATCCATGTCCATAAAGGGAGATTTGCCGGGCTTGTCAAAACGCTGGCCGGGCATCATGGGGTCGTACCAGTACAACACCTTTCGCTCTGCGGGCTGCGCTGTCTGCTGCGCCTGATGAGACTGCCTTTGCCCGATAACATAGCCACTCCCCGCCGCGGCGATGAGGGCAGCGATAGCGGCAATTACGGTTGTTTTTTTCATTGCGCCAGCTCCTGCGGTATTAGCCAGTTTACGGCAGCCCAGGCCCGCGCCATCTCGCGTTCCGCCTGGTTCACCGCCAGTTCCGTATCCAGCACGCCACGACGCGCCTCCAGCAGTGCCGGGAGTTCCGACTGCCCGGAACGGTACTGTGCCGTCAGCACGTCCAGCCGCTGACGCTGTAAGGGCAGAACGTCATCGCGCTGGCGCTGCCACAAGGTCTGCGCGGCCCGGTACTGCGCGACCAGCGTTTGCACCTGCGCGATATGTTCACGTTTAATGAGCGTGAGCTGGTCCACCGCCTGCATCGAACGCGAGACGTCGGCAGCGTAATCTTTGTCCTGCCGTTTCGACTGGAACAGGGGCAGATCCACGCTGAACATCACGCCCGCCATATCGTCATACCCTTCGGCGCGGTGGGCGTAAAAGACCTCCACGTCCACATCCGGTATGGCCGCGACGGCAGACTGCGCGGAACGGGCTTTGGCCGTCTCGGCTTCGCGCCGGGCAGCCTCCACTTCAGGGTGCCGGACAATCCCCTCTTCCAGCGTTTTTTCATCGGCGGGGAGGCGTTGATAACGCGGCAGAGGCCCGCGAACAGCCGGGATGGATTGCCCCGTCAGCTGCAGCAGGCGGCTTTGCGCCAGCTGCACGTCGCGCTGAGCCAGCGTCTCTTTATCGCGCATTGCGCTTAGCGTCATCTGCAGCGACAGCACGCCGTCCGGGGTGGAGCTTCCCGCCCCGACGCTCGCCTTCTGCACGCCGCGCTGACGCTCGGTTTCGCTGACCAGTTTTTTTGCCGTCTTCAGCGCCTGCTGAGCGAGCGCTAAATCCAGCCATGCCTGCGCGGAATCACGTTGCAGCGCGGCGCGAATGGCTTCTGACTTTGCCAGCACGCCCCGCGCCTGTGCCTGAAACGTCTGCGCCTTACGCTCGCGCTTCTCTGAACTGACGTAGCTCTGCATGATGCCCACTTTCTGCATCGTCATGCCTTCACGCGTCAGCCGCCTGTCGCTGCTGCCCTGCACCGGGACGTTTTCAATGCCAAATTTCAGTTTCGGGTCGGGTAATTGGGTTGCGGAATCCGCCATCGCATCCAGCGCCTGCGCTTCGTTACGGCTGGCAGATAACTCCGCTGAATAGCGTTGTGCTTCGGTCAGGGTCTGTTCAAGCGTCCACGGCTCCGCCTTCGCGGCGGAGCCAAAAAACGCGAACGCCACCCCACCGAGCCACAGGCCCAGTGTGTGTAGTTTCATGGTCTCCTCGCTTAGCGCTTAGGCGTCAGCGAGACAATCTGGAAGCCGTCACCCGCACGCTCAAGCGTGAAGGTCACCTCGTCACCGGGTTTTGCACCGTTTAGCTCTGCGCCCGCAGACAACGTGAACGGCATGGTCATCGCCGGCCATTTCAGTTCGGGAATGGCGTCATGCTGAAGCATGACGGCGTCCTTAGAAACAGACTGAACCACCCCGTGGCCCTGCCAGCTCTGGTTGGCCTGTACGGAATAAGAAGCGAAAGAGACGGACGCGCCAAGCAGCGCGGAAAGGTATAAAGCACGCATGATAAAACTCCTGTTAAACGTTAATTAAATTAAAAACAACGGATTAACAGGTGTATCTACTCTCTGAACCGGCAATAGCGAATCGTTGCCGGGGGCCCCACAGCAGGCGGAGACAGTGACCACGCAGCGTGGCTGACGGAGGTGCATTCTGGCGGAGTGAAGGAGAGCATCATGGCGGCAGGAAGCGCCACCAGCTGCGGCTGTGCGGGATCTTTCTGAACCTGATCCGGCACGCAGTGCTTTTCGCACAGCGGCGACGCGTCGACCGCATGGTGCGGACCCGGTTTCGCCATCATATCCATATGCTGGATAGCCGCGACCTCACCGCGCAAATCGATAGAACAGTCGTGGGAGGCAATCGCCACCTGACTCTGAATGAACAGCCAGCCAAAGGCGACCAAAAACATCAGCAGATGTTTTTTGAGGAAGCGCAGGCGACAGGACCAGCTGGCATGCATATCGGTATCGTCAAGTGAGAAAAGGTAGCCGGAGTATAAGCAGGCAAAAGAATGGATGAAAAGCGCTTTTAACGAGTTTTACGTTAATTACCGGCTGGCGGGCCATTAACGCTTAATAACTTAACAATGCCATATCAATTTAATGACATATAATGATGATTAAGCCAATCAATAATGAAGTGATAAAAATGGCGCTACGTTGGCAAAAATATCGTCATCATCTCCTTTAGTAGTAATTTTATTGATTTTAATCAGCAAGGAGTGGCCATTTATTCGGCACATTTCATGCTTCTTTTTTATTGATTATTCGTGCTCTCGGGCAGCAAGGGTACAGGGGAAACCATGCTTACGTTTATCGAGCTCCTTATCGGAGTCGTCGTCATTGTGGGTGTAGCGCGCTACATCATTAAAGGCTATTCGGCCACGGGCGTGTTATTCGTCGGCGGCCTGACGCTGCTGATCGTCAGTGCGCTAATGGGCCATCAGGTTTTACCGGCCAGCGAAACCAGTACCGGCTATACCGCCACTGACATCGTTGAATATATTAAAATCCTGCTTATGAGCCGCGGCGGCGACCTGGGCATGATGATCATGATGCTGTGTGGTTTTGCCGCCTATATGACCCATATCGGTGCCAACGATATGGTGGTTAAAATGGCCTCTAAGCCACTTCAATATATCAACTCCCCGTATCTGCTGATGGTCGCCGCCTATTTCCTGGCCTGCCTGATGTCTCTTGCCGTTTCGTCGGCGACCGGTCTTGGCGTACTGCTGATGGCGACGCTGTTCCCGGTGATGGTCAACGTGGGCATCAGCCGCGGCGCGGCGGCGGCAATTTGCGCTTCCCCTGCGGCCATTATTCTCTCTCCCACCTCTGGCGACGTGGTGCTCGCCGCGAAGGCCGCAGAGATGTCGCTCATCGACTTCGCGTTCAAAACCACGCTGCCCATCTCCATTGTGGCCATCGTCGGAATGGGCGTCGCGCACTTCTTCTGGCAGCGCTATCTCGATAAGAAAGAGAACATCAGCCACGAGATGATGGACGTCAGCGAGATCACCACCACCGCGCCAGGGTTCTATTCCATTCTGCCGTTCACCCCGATCATCGGCGTGCTGATTTTTGACGGCAAATGGGGTCCGCAGCTGCATATCATTACTATCCTGGTGATCTGCATGCTGCTGGCCGCCCTGCTGGAATTTGTGCGCGGGTTTAACACGCAGAAAGTCTTCTCGGGCCTGGAAGTCGCGTATCGCGGCATGGCCGATGCGTTCGCTGGGGTGGTCATGCTGCTGGTGGCGGCGGGCGTGTTTGCCCAGGGTCTGAGCACCATCGGCTTTATCCAGAGCCTGATCTCCATCGCAACCTCGTTTGGCTCTGCCAGCATTATCCTGATGCTGGTGCTGGTTGTGCTGACCATGCTGGCGGCCATGACCACCGGTTCAGGGAACGCACCGTTCTACGCCTTCGTTGAGATGATCCCGAAACTCGCGCACTCCTCCGGCATCAACCCGGCCTATCTGTCTATCCCTATGCTGCAGGCCTCTAACCTGGGGCGCACCATTTCCCCGGTATCGGGGGTGGTGGTCGCGGTGGCGGGTATGGCAAAAATTTCGCCGTTTGAAGTGGTAAAACGCACCTCAGTCCCGGTACTGGTGGGTTTGATCATCGTTATTATCGCCACGGAAGTGCTGGTTCCCGGCGCCGCCTAAGCTAAATTTCTGAATACCTTAAAGCGCCTGCGGGCGCTTTTTGTGTTTTAATAACTGCCAGAAATTAATCGCGTTTCATCAATCAGGAAATCAAATGTTCAGGAAGGATGTCATTATCCCGTCCGGCGCCATGGCGCTCGCACTTTGTGTATTCTCCATCGAGGCCGAACCGCTCAAGGCAACGCAATACGCCGATTTCGATCGCTACGTTCTGGCGCTTTCCTGGCAAACCGGGTTTTGTCAAAGCATGGCCGATCGCAGCCGCAAGGAGCCTGACGAGTGCCGCCTGCAAAAAGAGAGTGCCAGCAAGAGTGATTTCCTGACCGTTCACGGCCTGTGGCCCGGCCTGCCGAAGTCTATAGCGTCGCGCGGGGTAGACGAACGTCGCTGGATGCGCTTTGGCTGCGCCACCCGCCCGCTGCCGAACATGCCGGAAGCCAAAGCCAGCCGCAAATGCGCCGCCGCCGAAACCGGCCTGTCCCTGTCCGGGGCGGCAAAGCTGAACAGCGTCATGCCCGGCGCGGGCGGGAACTCCTGCCTGGAACGCTACGAGTATGCTAAACACGGCGTCTGCTTCGGGTTCGACCCCGACGCCTATTTTGGCACCATGGTGCGTTTGAATCAGGAAGTCAAAAGCAGCGCGGTGGGAAAATTCCTCGCGGATAACTACGGCAAAACCGTTACCCGCAGCGCCTTTGACAAGGCTGTCGCCACCACCTGGGGCAGGGAAAATGTCAAAGCGTTCAAGCTCACCTGCAACGGTAACCCGGCCTACCTGACGGAAATGCAGATCTCCCTGAAGGCCGACACCATAAATAATCCGCTTTCCGCAGGTTCGTTTGCGCCACAGCCGCATCCCGGCAGCTGCGGCAAACAGTTTGTAATCGACAAAGTCGGATATTAATTCTCTTCCGGGCCTCCCCTGCCCGGATTTTCATTCATTTCCGTTATATGACGATTAGCGTCACACTTCCGCGCATACGCATCATTCATCCAGCTATTGCATCATTTATCCGGTAAACACAATCGAAACCTCCCCGCCATAATCGAGGCGTCATCTACTGGAGGAATTTCACATGGCTAAAAAATTGATCGCGCTGTGCGCCTGCCCGATGGGTCTGGCACATACCTTTATGGCCGCTCAGGCGCTGGAAGATGCCGCCACGGAAGCAGGCTACGAGGTCAAGATTGAAACGCAGGGTGCAGACGGCATCCAGAACCGCTTAACGGCGCAGGATATCGCCGAAGCCGACATTATCATCCACGCCATCGCCATCACCCCGGAAGACAACGAGCGCTTCGAAACGCGCGACGTCTACGAGATCACGCTTCAGGACGCCATTAAAAACGCGGCGGGCACCCTGAAAGAGATCGAAGAGATGATCGCAGCAGAACAATAATAATTTTCAACCTCAGGGGTTTTCGTCATGGCAATTAAAAAACGCAGTGCGGTTCGCCCGGAAGGTCACGAGGGCGGTACGCTCGCAATCAAACCCGCGCCGGTTGCCACCAGCAACGCTTTCTGGAAGGAACTTCCTCAGCACATTATGTCGGGTATTTCCCGCATGGTGCCGACACTCATTATGGGCGGGGTGATCCTCGCCATTTCACAGCTTATCGCCTACGTCTGGCTGGAAATTCCGCCCGATACCGGCATTTTGGACGCGCTGAACTCGGGCAAATTTACCGGGTTCAATCTCTCCGTTCTGAAATTCGGCTATCTCACCGAATCCTTCGGCGGGCTGCTGTTTAGTTTTGCAATCCCGATGTTTTCCGCCTTTGTCGCCAACTCCATCGGCGGCAAGCTGGCCTTCCCGGCCGGTTTTATCGGCGGTCTAGTCGCCACGCAGCCCACGCTGGTATTGAATTTCGATCCTGAAAAACTGACCTGGCTTGCCACCAAACCCGTGCCTTCCACCTTTATTGGCGCGCTGATTATCGCGATTGCAGCAGGCTACCTGGTGAAGTGGCTGAACACGAAAATCAGCGTGCCGCAGTATCTGCTGGCCTTCAAAAGCACCTTCCTGATCCCGATTCTCTCCGCGCTGTTTGTCATGCTGGCGATGTATTACGTCATCACCCCCATTGGCGGCTGGTTAAATGCGGGTATGCGCACCCTGCTGCTCGCTGCTGGTCAGGCGGGTTCGATGATGTACGCCATCGGCATGGCGGCCGCGACGGCCATTGATCTCGGCGGGCCTATCAACAAAGCGGCCGGTTTTGTCGGGCTGGGGTTAACCACCGACCACGTATTGCCGATCACCTCGCGCGCGGTGGCCATTGTCATTCCACCGATTGGCCTCGGCCTGGCCACGCTTATCGATCGCCGTCTGACCGGCAAACGCCTGTTCAGCCCGCAGCTCTATCCGCAGGGCAAAACGGCGATGTTCCTCGCCTTTATGGGGATCAGCGAAGGCGCCATTCCGTTTTTACTGGAGAACCCGCTCGCTACGCTGCCCGCGTACATGATCGGTGCGATCGCCGGCGCCATGACCGCTACCGCGCTGGGTGCCGTTCAGTGGTTCCCGGAATCGGCAATCTGGGCGTGGCCGCTGGTGACCAATCTCGGCGCCTATATGCTGAGCATTCTTGTCGGCGCGGTCATTACCGCCCTGCTGGTGGTCACCATCCGCAACAGCATGCACAAACGCGGAAAACTCGCCATCGATACGCTGTAATGGGGTGAAGAATGGATTTACTGACAAAGCTCCGCCACTGGCTGGCAGCAGAAAAGCTGGATGGCGTACTGATTGCGTCGCGCCAGAATAAACAGCCGCATCTGGGGATTTCAACCGGTTCAGGCTACGTGCTGGTGACGCAGGCGCGCGCACACATCCTGGTGGATTTTCGCTATTACAACGATATCGCCTCGCGCGCGGCGGGCTACCGGATGCATCTGCTTGATGCAGCAAACCCGTTTGCCACGGTAGTGAACCGCCTCATTGCCGAGGAAAACCTCGCCACGCTGGGGTTCGAAGGTGAACACGTCAGCTGGCAAACCGGCAGTCAGTGGCGCGACACGCTAGGTACAACGCTTTGCGGTATCTCCCTTGATGCCCTGCGGCAGATAAAAACGGCGGACGAAATTGCCCGCATTCGCGCGGCCTGTCGCATTGCCGACAGCGCAGCACGGCACATCCGTCGCTTTATCCAGCCAGGCATGCGCGAGCGCGAGGTCGCCGCCGAGCTGGAGTGGTTTATGAAGCAGCAGGGGGCGGAAAAGCCCTCTTTCGACACCATCGTTGCCAGCGGGCCGCGCGGCGCCCTGCCGCATGGAAAAGCCTCTGACAAAGTGATTAATGCAGGGGAACTGATCACTCTCGATTTTGGCGCCCAACACCAGGGATACTGCTCGGACATGACGAGGACGTTCCTTGTCGCCGGACAGAGCCAGAGCCCCGAAAAGCATCCGCTTTATCAGGTCTATCAGACCGTGCTGGAGGCGCAGCTCGCGGCCATCCGCGCGATTCGCCCCGGTATTCCCTGCCATCAGGTGGACAGCGCCGCCCGCTCGGTGATTGAACGCGCGGGCTACGGGCCGCAGTTCGGCCACAATACCGGGCACGCCATCGGCATTGATGTCCATGAAAACCCGCGCTTTTCTCCAACCGATAGCACGCTGCTGCAGCCCGGTATGCTCTTGACCGTCGAACCGGGTATCTACCTTGAGGGCGCGGGCGGCGTGCGCATTGAAGACGTCGTTCTGGTGACGGAGACGGGAGCCGAGGTGCTCTACGCCATGGATAAGACCCTGCAAATAACGGGAGAACGGTAATGGACCATGAATTACTGCGCGCGCTGAGCGAAGCCGATGCGATTGCCGCCTCAGAACAGGAGGTGCGCGACATCCTGATCGGTGAGGCGCATAAGCACCATAAAGAGGTGCAGTTTGACGGCCTCGGCTCCGTGCTCATCCGCGTTAACCAGAGCAGCGGGCCGAAGGTGATGGTCTGCGCCCATATGGACGAAGTCGGGTTTATGGTGCGCAGCATTACGAAGGAAGGGGCGATCGACGTGCTGCCGATTGGCAACGTGCGCATGATGGCACGCACCCTACAGCCGGTCCGCATAACCACGCGTGACGGACGGAAAATCCCCGGTTTGCTGGATGGGGACGTCAACGGCGCTACCGTTGACAATCTGCGCGTCGACATCGGTGCCATCTCGGCTGAAGAGGTGTTAGCCAGCGGCATTGACGCGGGTGACCGCGTGACGTTCGATACCCTGTTTCAGCGTCTTCCCCACCGCCGCGTGATGGGAAAAGCCTTTGACGACCGGCTCGGTTGTTACCTGCTGATCGCCCTGCTGCGCGAGCTCCATCGGGCGCCGCTCGACTGCGAGCTATGGCTCGTAGCAAGCTCAAGCGAGGAGGTAGGCCTGCGGGGTGGAGAGACCGCTACGCGGGCCATCAACCCCGATATCGCGCTGGTGCTCGATACCGCCTGCTGGTCTAAAAACTTTGATTACGGCAGCGCAAACCATCGCCAGATTGGCGCGGGCCCCATGCTGGTGCTGTATGACAAAACCCTTATCGCCCCGCCAAAACTGACGGCGTTTATTGAAAAAGTCGCGCGCCCATTAGGCATCCCGCTGCAAAAAGACATGTTCAGCAACGGCGGCACCGACGGGGGAGCGGTACATCTCTCCGGCACGGGCGTGCCTGCCGTGGTGCTGGGCCCGCCGACCCGACACGGGCACTGCGCGGCATCCATCGCCGACGAAAACGACATTAACCACACCCATCAACTGCTTGTCGCCCTTGTGGCATGCATGAACCGTGAGACCGTGGCTCACCTGACGGACTTCAGGTGCTGATCTCACGCGGTAAGGAGTAACCATGCTTTCGATTGAATTTTTCTGCCCACTGCCCAACGGGCTGCACGCGCGCCCGGCCTGGGCGCTGAAGGAGCAGTGCAGCGCATGGCACTGCGATATCCGTTTTATCAACAAACGCCTTAACACCCACGCGGATGCCAAAAGTTCGCTGGCGCTGATCGGCACGGGGACGCTGTTCAACGACAGCTGCGTGCTGGAACTGAGCGGTAGCGACGAGGAGCAGGCACGACGCGCCCTTGAGCAGTATATCAATGCGGAATTTATCGACAGCGACAGCATACCTTCCGGTGATGCGCCCCACGTTGCCCATCCCCTTCCCCGCTCGCTGGTGCGGCTCAACCCGCAGCTGCAGCACGCCATTACGCTCGCCACCGGCATCGGTACCGGCACATTGCAAGGCTGGCAAAGCGATAATCTCCAGCGCTATCGCCAGAACCCGGCGTCGCCGGAGGACTGTACGCGCCTGGAACACAGCCTGGCCACGCTTGCAGAGCAGCTTAACCATCGCCTGCGCGGGCTTGAAGGCGAGAGTAAAACCATCATCAGCGCCCATCTCTCGCTGATTCAGGATGATGAATTTGGGGGCAACATACGCCGCCTGATAAGCAGCGATCGGCTTAGCCTTGCCGACGCCATCATTCGTAACATGGAGCAGATCTGCGACAAGCTGTCTAACTCGGCCAGCGACTACCTTCGTGAGCGCGTCAGCGATATCCGCGACATCAGCGAGCAGCTGCTGACTATCACCTGGCCTGAACTCCAGCAGGCCTCCGGGTTTACCCTCAACGCGCCCACGATTCTGGTGGCCGAAGATTTAACGCCCAGCCAGTTTTTAAGCCTCGACACCCGCTACCTGGCAGGCATGGTGCTGGAGAAAACGGGGCGAACGTCGCACACGCTGATACTGGCACGCGCCGCGTCCATTCCCGTGCTGAGCGGCCAAACGGTCTCCTCGCTGGCGCCGTTTATGGGCAAAGAGGCGGTTCTGGACGGCATCTGCAGCGTACTGGTTACGGAGCCCAATGAGGCCGTGAGCCGCTACTATAGCGTGGCGCAGCGCCTCGCCGAGATCCGCCACCAGCAGCAGATCAAAGACGCAGGGCTGCCTGCACTCACGCGGGATAACGTTCCGGTAGATATTGCGGCCAACATCGGCAGCGCGCTGGAGGCCCCTGGCGCGTTCGCCTGCGGCGCGCAGGGCGTTGGCCTGTTTCGAACCGAGATGCTTTACATGGACCGCGATAGCGCCCCGGACGAGCAGGAGCAATTTGAAGCCTACCAGCAGGTCCTTCTCTCCGCAGAGGGTAAACCCGTCATCTTCCGCACCATGGACATTGGCGGCGACAAGCAGATCCCGTACCTGAATATTCCGCAGGAGGAGAATCCGTTCCTCGGCTATCGCGCGGTGCGCATCTATCCGGAGTTTGCTCACCTGTTCCGCACCCAGCTTCGCGCCATTTTACGCGCGGGTGCCAGCGGAAATGCGCTGCTGATGATCCCGATGGTGCATAGCCTGGATCAGATTTTATGGGTCAAAAAGGAAATGCAAAACGTGCGGGACGAGCTGGCGTCGCAAGGACTGCGCCATACGCCGCACCTGCCGCTGGGGATTATGGTTGAAGTGCCTGCCGTCTGTTTTATCATCGACCACTTCTGCGAAGAGGTCGATTTCTTCAGCATCGGCTCAAACGACATGACCCAATATCTTTACGCGGTCGATCGCAACAACCCGCGCGTATCGCCGCTATACAACCCGATCGCGCCGTCATTTTTACGCATGGTGCGCCAGATCGTCACGGCCGCCCACCGCTACGGTAAATGGGTCGGGATTTGCGGTGAGCTTGCCGGCGAACGTCGTTATCTCCCCCTGCTGCTGGGGCTTGGCATCGACGAGTTCAGCATGAGCGGGCCGCGTATCCCCGCCGTGAAAACCCAGCTGCGCCAGCTGGCGATGACGGCCTGCCGGGAGCTGGCCGATAGCGCCTGCGAGTGTCGCAGCGCGGAAGAGATAGAAACCCTGCTGGCCGATTTCACACCTGAAGAGCCCGCGCGACCGCTGCTGGCGCGGGAGACCATCGTCTTCGGTCAGCCGCTCACCTCCAAAGAGCAGGTGCTCCAGTATCTGTGCGGCAACCTGGCGATTCAGGGACGCACAGATAATCCGCTGGAGCTGGAAGAGGATATCTGGCAGCGCGAAGAGATTGTCACCACGGCCGTCGGGTTCGGCGTGGCCATTCCGCACACGAAATCGCAGTGGATACGCCACTCCAGCATCAGCATTGCGCGTCTGGAAAAGCCCATCGACTGGGAGTCCGACATGGGCGACGTGGAGCTGGTGATCATGCTGACGCTGGGCGCGCAGGAGGGGAACAACCATGTGAAAGTATTCTCACAGCTGGCGAGGAAGCTGGTGAACAAAGCGTTTCGGGAAGCCCTGTTCGCGGCTGATTCACCGGAAAGCATGCTTGACCTGCTCACTGCTGAAATCACCTTTTGATTGCTACTGGAAGCGGGCGCGATACTCCCCCGGCGTCAGACCAAACTGGCGCCGAAACAGCCTGGAAAAATAGTCGCTGTCGGCGTACCCGCAGCGCTTCGCCACCTCGCCCACCGGCAGGTGGTATTTTTGCAGAATAGTGCGCGCTTTGCCCATTCGCACCCAGCGAACGTAATCCACAAAGCTCATCGTGCCGTGCTGCGAAAACAGGCGCGACAGGTGGTTAGGGGAAATCGTAAACAGCGCGGCGACGCTCTCACGCGAAAGGGGTTCCGCATAATTATTCTGCAGCCAGCTGCAGATGCTCTGGTAGAGAAACGCCCCGCGCGAAAGCCCCGGCTCGGCGCATGCCGAGGCCACCTTCCGACACCAGTGAAGCAGGCTTAGCGTCAGAGGCTGAATAATGGCCTGATCCTGCGGTGACGCGCTCAGATGCGTAAGCGCCATCAGCATGGCGGCACACTCGCCTCTTTCCGGATGCGGAAGCTGCACGTTGCGCTGAGGCTGCCCGTTGCCCGGCCCCTGAAACGCCAGCCCCAGCCAGGAGGGTGCAAAGACAATGCTCAGCAGCATCACCGGCTCGTCAAACATCGGCACATTGGCCGCCTGGGCAGGCACAAACAGCATCTCCCCCTGACGGATCGCCTTTTGCTCCGGGATCAGCTGGTTGCCATACACCCCGCGCAGGACCACGTCGAGACGGGGCCACTCAGAACGAAAACGCCCGGCAGGTGCCGGGGCCGGCGAGTGAGCAAACCAGACCCGCCCCAGCTGCTGGGGGTTCAGCACCAGCCCGCTGAGCAGGTCGGCAAAAAACTGCCGATCGGCGGGAAGCCGGGTATCAAGCATGTTATCCCCTGCGCGCGTCGGGGCGAACCAGGTCAAACCGATGCGTATCGCTGATCCCATAGTAGGCCGTTGGCCCACCCGCGCGCAGAATCGGCTGCGCCTTCGCGGTCTGGTAAATGCCCTCTTCCAGCAGCGTATCGGCAATATGAATACCGACCACTTCCCCCAGCACCAGCCAGGTGTCAACCGGCGTACCGTCGGCGCCCGTCAGCTGGATGCACTGCGACAGGCGGCACTCAAAGTTAACCGGGCTTTCCGCCACGCGCGGCGCGTTCACCAGCTGGCTGGCCGCAGGCGTGAGCCCGGCAAAGGTAAATTCATCTTCACCGTGGGGAAGCGTGACGGAGGTTTCATTCATTGCCTCGGCCAGGTCGCGCGTCGCCAGGTTCCAGACAAATTCGCCCGTTTCGGTAATATTGCGCACGCTGTCCTTCCAGCCGTTGCTGGAAAAGCCGATGATTGGCGGGCGGTAGTTGAAGCAGTTAAAGAAGCTGTACGGGGCGAGGTTAAGCTGGCCCGCTTTGTCGCAGGAAGAGATCCAGCCAATCGGACGCGGGCCGATGATGGCGTTCAGCGGGTCATGCGGCAGGCCGTGCCCCTGAGAAGGTTGGTAGAAGTACATAGTGCTCTCTCATTGGTGGGGCAGACGCGAACTACGCTTCGCTCATTGCCCTGTTTCAGGACGCTCAGCGTAACGCAATCCGCCAAAAATTAAGAAGGATAATGCAGATTTGTATCGCGTCACGTTTTTCGCCAAAAATTCATATGACCGATGAATGTGACCAACATCACTTCAAACTTGCCCGCTCAGTGAGTATCATCGGGAGAGTTAAACCCTCGCTGCCAGACGGCGAGGGTTTTCTTTTGGATTGGTTTCTGCGTTACACGCAGCATTAACGACATGGAGTAAAAAATGTCCAGACCCACAATTATCATTAATGAACTCGACGCAGAACGCATTGACCGACTTCTGGAAAAAGCTGAATTCGCTTCACTCCCGGTAGCAGACGCGCTGAATGAAGAACTCGACCGGGCGCAAATGTGTACGGCTGAAACCATGCCGCATGACGTGGTGACCATGAACAGCCAGGTCAAATTCCGCAACCTGACCACCGGTGAAGAGCTGACCCGCACGCTGGTCTATCCGGCGCAGATGACCGACAGCAGCGCCCAGCTCTCCGTTCTGGCCCCCGTTGGCGCAGCCCTGCTTGGGCTTCGCGCGGGTGACACTATCCACTGGGAATTACCGGGAGGTGCCTCCGCCCATCTGGAAGTGCTGGAACTGCTTTATCAGCCAGAAGCGGCGGGCGATTACCTGCGTTAATTCACCCGCTCTCATTGCCCAGAGGATGCATACGCATCCTCTTTCGGTGATATCACCCATTTTTCCTATGTCGCTCAAAATCCCCTTAATCCACGCTTAATCTGTTTTAGTGCCGCGGGGACGGTCATGGGTGAAACACTCGCTATTATGCTGGTTTTTCTGATTTTTTTGGCGGTAATCGTCACGGCAGTGCTGTATCTTGAGCGTCACTGGTAAGCGAGCTGCGTCACACCACCCCGCCGGGGAACGCGTTGACCAGCCCTTTTACCTTCTGCTCCGCCGCCTCAGGCGTATCTGCGCCAGGCACCAGGATCACCTTGCGGCACTCCTCTTCCCGTTTTTCAAAAATCTTGTAGGCGCGTTCAGCATCCGACAGCGGCAGATAGTGCGTGACGATCTCCTCAGGCGTGAGCAGGCCTTTTTCAATCAGCGGCAGCAGCTCTCCCAGCCAGGCATGCACGTGCGTCTGGCCCATCTTAAAGCTCAGCCCCTTATCAAACGCATCGCCAAACAGGAAGCCGTGTATAAAACCGGCATAGACGCCGGGCACGCTCACCACGCCGCCGCGACGCACGGCTGCAATACACTGGCGCAGGGCTTTACCGCTGCTGCCCTCAATTTTGAGATTGCTGAGGATCGTTTCCGTGGTGCTGCCTTTGGCTTCAAACCCGACGGCATCAATCACCGCATCTACGCCGCGCTGCCCGGCCGTCTGCTCGATAATTTTTTCCGCCGCATCGTTATCGTCGTCGAAGTTAATGGGGATGGCACCGTAACGCTCCTGGGCAAATCGCAGCCGATACGGGTGATGGTCAATCACGAAAATCTGCTCAGCGCCCAGAAGCCGCGCGCAGGCAATGGTCAGTAAACCGACCGGCCCCGCGCCGAAAACCGCCACGCTTGAGCCTTTTTCAATCTGCGCGTTTTTTGCCGCCTGCCAGGCGGTAGGCAGGATGTCAGACAGGAACAGCGCTTTATCATCGGAGAGAAGCTGGGGCACTTTGAACGGCCCCACGTTGCCCTTCGGCACGCGAACGTACTCCGCCTGACCGCCCGGTACCCCGCCGTAAAGGTGGCTATAGCCGAACAGCGCTGCGGGCGCGGGGATCTGCTTCTTATTCAGCGCAGCCCCCTGCCCGGCGTTGGTTTTCTCGCAGGCGGCGTACTGCTGCATCTGGCAAAAGAAGCAGTCCCCGCAGGCAATGACGAAGGGAATAACCACCCGCTCGCCCTTCTGGAGGTTCTTCACATCCCTTCCCGTTTCGACCACTTCGCCCATAAATTCATGGCCAAAAATATCGCCGTGTTCCACCTTCGGGATCTTGCCGCGATAGAGATGCAGGTCGGACCCGCAAATCGCCGTGGCCGTCACGCGCAGGATGATATCGTCAGGTTGTTCAATTACGGGATCGGGGACATTCTCAACGCGAACATGGTGCGGACCGTGGTAGGTGAGTGCTTTCATGCGACCTCCGAAAGGATGTGGGTAAGCTTATAAAAGGGTAGCGTCCTCTGGCGGTCTGCCCTGGAATCCGGGCGTTTTGAGATTTATCCTGGCGAGATAAAAAAGTGCTGTTGAGATTACAGAAACCAATAATATTTTATGTTTGAATGAATTCAGCGTTTATAAACAAGGAGAAACGGTTATGTATAAGACAATCATTATGCCGGTTGATGTTTTTGAAATGGAACTGAGCGACAAGGCCGTACGTCACGCGGAATTCCTGGCGCAGCAGGACGGCATTATTCATCTCATGCACGTATTGCCGGGTTCCGCCAGCCTGAGCCTGCACCGCTTTGCCGCCGACGTGCGCCGCTTCGAAGAGCATCTGCAGCACGAAGCCGAAACGCGCCTGCAAACCATGGCCGGGCACTTCACTATCGATCCTTCTCGCATTAAAACCCACGTCCGGTTCGGCAGCGTGCGCGACGCCGTTAACGAGCTTGCGGAGGAGCTAAAGGCTGACGTTGTGGTGATCGGCTCCCGCAATCCGTCGATTACCACCCATCTTCTGGGATCGAACGCGTCGAGCGTCATCCGCCACACGCACATTCCGGTGATGGTGGTCAGATAAAAAAAAGAGGCCACCTTTCGGTGGCCTCTTGCTATTGCAGGTGTCGTCTTACTTTCTTTTATTATGCTGTTTTGGTACGGATCAGGTAGTCAAACGAACTCAGTGACGCCTTCGCACCTTCGCCGGTCGCGATGATGATCTGTTTGTAAGGCACGGTCGTACAGTCACCCGCCGCAAACACGCCCTTCACGCTGGTTTCGCATTTGGCATCGATGATGATTTCGCCCATGCGGTTGCGCTCAATCGCGCCTTCCAGCCAGGTGGTGTTTGGCAGCAGGCCAATCTGGACGAAGATCCCCGCCAGCGGCACGCTGTGAACATCACCCGTTACGCGGTCGCGGTATTCCAGACCCGTCACTTTGCTGCCGTCGCCCTTCACTTCCGTGGTCTGCGCGTTCAGCACGATATCGACGTTTTTCAGGCTGCGAACTTTATCCTGCAGCACCTGGTCGGCCTTCATCTCTGGCGCAAATTCCAGCAGGGTCACGTGTTCAACGATACCCGCCAGGTCGATAGCCGCTTCCACGCCGGAGTTACCGCCGCCGATCACCGCCACGCGCTTGCCTTTGAACAGCGGGCCGTCGCAGTGCGGGCAGTAGGTTACGCCTTTAGTGCGATACTGATCTTCACCCGGCACGTTCATGTTGCGCCATTTCGCGCCGGTCGCAATGATGATGCTGCGCGCTTTCAGCACCGCGCCGGACGCGGTTTCAATCTGGTGCAGACCACCTTCAACCGCCGCAGGAACCAGCCTGCTGGCGCTCTGGCTGTCGATGACGTCAACCTCGTAATCGCTAACGTGCGCCTTCAGCGCGCCGGCCAGCTTCTGACCTTCGGTTTTCGGCACGGAGATGTAGTTTTCGATGTCCACGGTATCGAGTACCTGGCCACCAAAACGTTCGCCCATCAGGCCGGTACGAATGCCTTTACGCGCGGAATACACCGCCGCCGCCGCCCCCGCAGGGCCGGAGCCCACAATCAGCACGTCGTATGCATCACGCTTGTTCAGCGCTTCCGCCGTGCGTTTTTCGGCACCGGTATCCACTTTGGCAACGATTTCGGTCAGCGTCATGCGGCCCTGGCCGAACTCCTGGCCGTTCAGGTAGACCGCCGGAACGCCCATCACGTTACGATCGGTGATTTCGTTCTGGAACGTACCGCCGTCAATCGCCGTGTGCTTGATGCGCGGGTTCAGGACTGACATCAGGTTCAGCGCCTGCACCACGTCCGGGCAGTTGTGACAGGAGAGCGAGTAATAGGTCTCAAACTCAAAATCGCCGTCGATATCGCGGATCTGCTCCAGCAGCGCCTGCGCTTCTTTAGACGGATGACCGCCGGTCCACAGCAGCGCCAGCACCAGAGAGGTAAATTCGTGCCCCAGCGGCGAACCGGCAAAACGCGGCCCGCGATCGGAACCCGGGTTGGTAATCAGGAAAGAAGGTTTGCGAACGGCCAGCGTGTTGTCTTCTTTGAACGTCACCTTTGGTGACAGCTCGGCGATCTCTGCCAGCAGCGCTTTGATTTCTGCCGATTTCGCGCTGTCGTCAAGCGTAGCAATCAGCTCCACGGGTTTGGTCAGTTTCTCAAGGTAGGCCTTGAGCTGGGTTTTCATGTTTGTGTCGAGCATTATTCTTCCCTCTCTTAAGACGTCATCATGCAAGCTGCCTTGCACAGGCGGCCTGAATGCAACTTGCATCATGGTGCTTGGATGAAATGGGCGCGGGTGCGCCCATTGATTGCCGGGTGGTACTTCGATTACCCGGCCTACGATACTGTAGGCCAGTGCAAGCGCAGCGCCGCCGGGCTTTACAGACTTAGATCTTGCCGACCAGGTCTAAAGATGGAGCCAAAGTCGCTTCGCCTTCTTTCCATTTCGCCGGGCACACTTCGCCTGGGTGAGAAGCAACGTACTGAGCGGCTTTCACTTTACGCAGCAGGTCAGATGCGTCACGGCCGATACCTTCAGCGGTAACTTCGATAGCCTGGATAATGCCCTGCGGGTCAACAACGAAGGTCGCACGGTCAGCCAGGCCTTCATCTTCACGCATGTTTTCGAAGTTACGGGTCAGGGCGCCAGTCGGGTCACCGATCATCGCATATTTGATTTTTGCGATGGTTTCAGAGCTACCGTGCCATGCTTTGTGGGTGAAGTGGGTGTCGGTCGAAACAGAGTAAACGTCTACGCCCAGCTTCTGCAGTTCGTCGTAATGGTCAGCCACGTCACCCAGTTCGGTCGGGCAAACGAAGGTGAAGTCAGCCGGATAGAAGAAGAACACGCTCCAGCGGCCTTCGGTATCTTTCTCGGTTACTTCGATGAACTCACCGTTTTTGAACGCCTGGTTTTTGAAAGGTTTAATTTTAGTGTTAATCAAGGACATCTGTACTTCCTCCGTGTTTTCGTTGAGAGGTAAGGTAACCAACTTTACTCATCGGGGCTAATGCGTATGCTTTATCAAATCAATCAGCCAAACCTTACAACCTCAACAAGACAGCAAGGTGAACCTTGAACAGGAAAGCCTGAAAGTAAAAAGGCCGCCTCAATGGGCGGCCCTGATACCTGAATTCCCCGCAGGTTCATTCAGTGCCAGCCGAAGCTGACGTTGCGTTGCGCTCTACAACCCTTAGCTTCAAGGCGGTAACAGCGGTTTGATTACACCATTCGGGCCGGGATTGAGCAATCCATAAGAGAGGCATTCCTGCCTATGACTGTGATAGGTAAAATCAAAAATGCTTTCAAAAGGTTATAAATTAAATTTTATTATAAATCACTCCCCATATATAAATATCGTTTGTCATTCAAATAATCCACTCACGCTTTAAAGATAAAATTATCTTCATCGCCCGTGAAGTTCTGTTTCATTAATCTAACGCCGTGATATATTAAGGCTATGTAAATATAAACTTAAGTAAGTGAACCCCTACGATTGTAAATAGTTCGCTTCATTCTATAGTTATCAATGATGTGATAACGACAGCAAACGCGGCACACTCAGGACGAACCATGGCAAATCTCTACGATCTTAAAAAATTCGATCTCAATCTGTTAGTCATATTCGAATGCATATACCAACATCTCAGTATCAGTAAAGCCGCCGAAACGCTCTATATCACCCCCTCTGCCGTGAGCCAGTCGCTGCAGCGCCTGCGCGGCCAGCTCAATGACCCCCTCTTCATACGTTCCGGTAAGGGGATTACGCCCACAACGGTCGGCACCAACCTGCACTATCATCTTGAGCAGAACCTCAACCAGATTGAGCAAACTATCAACCTGATGCACCACACGGAGATCAAGAAAAATTTCGTCATTTATTGCTCTCAAATGGTGACGCCAGGCTATATGCTTGAACCAATGAAGCTATTAATGGCTGAAGATAATTATGAAATAGAACAACGCGATATGCTTCTCTCCCCGGAATCCGCAGAAGATCTGCTTGCGTACCGTAAGGCGGACCTGATCTTCACTAATGCACCGGTAAATAACCGCTCTGTGGTCTGCACCCACTTTACCACGGTGCCGATAGTGCTAATTTGCAGAGACGGCCATCCGAGGATTGCCGACCCGACCACTGCCGAAGCGTTATACCGGGAGAAGTTTACCTTTTACCAGAGTAGTCACCCGGGCGTTAAGGAATTCCAGAACCGCGCCAATGACGTCTTCCCGGAGAGAAACATCGCGTTTCGTACTGACTCCGTCAGCTCGCTCATCTCTATGGTCAGCTCATCGGATTTATTAGGCTTTATTCCCGTTTCAATCTTTGAGACATATAAAGACGCGTTAAAATTAAAACTGATTACCCCCCCCTTTGAACTTCCCCAGATGCATGTCTATATGCTCTACAGTCGTTCATCACTGAACAGCAGCGTTTTCTCAACATTCATTGAGAAAATGCATAAACTCTGTTTTTCCCCTTTAACTGATTAAGAATCATTTGCAAGGTACACGATTAAAAACAGGGGAAAGAAAATGATTTCGTGAAAGTAAGAATAAATACTTTCATAATAACCGTTAATTTCGGTTAGGCATTTACCACGCAGGATGCGATGAACCATGTCGATCTATAAAATCCCTTTACGGGAAAATGTTCTTGAGGCCGCTGCTGAACGCATAGGCTGGACGCTTAACAATTTTCAGCGAGTGTGTATTTCCTTTTCTGGCGGAAAAGATTCTACCGTGATGCTTCATCTTGTGGCCCTCCAGGCGCGGCAGATGAAACGAAAAATAGATGTGTTCTTTCTGGACTGGGAAGCGCAGTTTTCATTAACCATCAGGCATATTGAAACACTGCGGGCGCTTTATCAGGATGTTATTCAACAGTTCTGGTGGGTGGCGCTCCCGATTACGACCCAAAACGCCCTCTCTCAGTTTCAACCTGAATGGCAATGCTGGGCACCCGAAACGCGCTGGGTTCGCCAGCCGCCGGAAGATGCCATTACCGATGCTCACTATTTCGATTTTTACCAGCACGGCATGACGTTTGAGGCCTTCGTCCGCGATTTTGCCGAATGGTACGCGCAAAAACGCCCCGCAGCGGTCATGGTTGGGATCCGCGCTGATGAGTCCTACAACCGTTTTCTGGCTATCGCCTCTGCACGTAAGCAGCGTTTTTCTGATGATAAACCCTGGACGACCGTCGCACCGGGCGGGCATGCCTGGTATGTCTACCCCCTCTATGACTGGAAAACAGCCGATATCTGGACCTGGTTTGCAAAAACCGGCTGCTGCTATAACCCGCTATACGACCTGATGTACCAGGCCGGCGTGCCGCCGCGCTATATGCGTATCTGCGAACCCTTTGGCCCCGAGCAGCGCCAGGGGCTGTGGCTCTACCATGTTGTTGAACCCGAACGCTGGGCCGCCATGTGCGAGCGCGTCAGCGGCGTGCGCAGCGGGGGAATTTACGCCGGACACGACAATCATTTTTATGGCCATCGCAAAATACTGAAGCCCGAACGCCTTTGCTGGCGTGAATACGCCATGCTGCTGCTCGACAGCATGCCGCAAAATACGGCAGAGCATTACCGCAATAAAATCGCGGTGTATCTTCACTGGTATCAAAAGCGCGGCATGGAGGATATCCCCGACACCCAGGACAGCGATATCGGAACCAAAGATATTCCCTCCTGGCGGCGTATCTGCAAGGTTTTACTCAATAACGATTACTGGTGTCGGGCACTTTCCTTCAGCCCAAACAAACCCAAACATTATCAGCGCTACAGCGACAGAATGAAGGCCAAACGCAAGGAGTGGGGCATTTTATGCGACAGCGAATAATCACCGAAATGGAAACGTACCTTCAGTCACTTCCCGAAGAGGACCGAATAGGCGCCATTAACGCTTTTAGGCTGGCGATACATAAAAACAGCCCTTTCCGTGAGCAGCCTATAGACTGTGTGCTCTGGGTTAAGCAGGATGATATTACCGCCAACGATTACAACCCCAACAACGTTGCCCCTCCGGAAAAACGCTTGCTGAGCAAGTCCCTGGAGCTTGATGGATTCACTCAACCTATCGTTGTGACGCAGAATGCGTCTCGGCACTACGAAATTGTCGACGGTTTTCATCGCCATGAGATTGGCGCGAACCGGGCGTCGTTAAAGCGCCAGCTCAAAGGCTTCTTGCCCGTCACCTGTCTGCGCCAGGATCGGCAGGACAAACATAACCGCATGGCGGCCACCATTCGCCACAACCGGGCGCGCGGGCGACATCAAATCAACGCCATGTCAGAGATCGTCCGTGAGCTGGTTCAACTCGGCTGGAACGACGAAAAAAATAGGCAAGGAGCTGGGGATGGATAGCGACGAAGTGTTACGCCTTAAGCAAATCAACGGCCTGCTTGAGCTGTTTGCAGACCGTCGTTACTCCGAAGCCTGGACGGTAAAATAATCAGAGCGTATTCAGACGCTCAGCCGCCGCCAGCAGCGTCGATTCCTGTTTCGCAAAACAGAGGCGAATCAGCCTGTGCGGGAAGGGATCGGCGCAGAACACCGACAGCGGGATGGCGGCAACGCCCACCTCTTTCGTCAGCCACTGGCAAAAGCTCACGTCGTCCAGGTCGGAAATCGCGCTGTAGTCGGCCAGCAGGAAGTAGGTCCCTTCGCAGGGTAAAATCTCCAGACGGCTTTTGCTCAGCGCGTTTACAAACAGATCCCGACGTTTTCGATAGAAGTCCGGCAGATCGCGATAGTGCTCAGGTTCGGCGCGCAGCATATCCGCCAGCGCCAGCTGGGCAGGCGTGTTCACGGCAAACGTCAGGTACTGGTGCACCTTGCGCAGCTCGGCGCTGATGACTGCCGGTGCCACACAGTAGCCCACCTTCCACCCGGTCATGTGGAAAGTCTTACCGAACGAAGAGACGGCAACAGCGCGCTCGCGCAGCTGCGGATGCGCCAGCACGCTGGCGTGGCCTTCTTCAGCAAAACAGATGTGCTCATACACTTCATCACTCAGCACGTAAATTTCACGTTCCGCAATCGCCTGCCACAGCGCGGCGAAGTCGCTTTTCTGCCAGACCGTCGCGGACGGGTTGTGCGGCGTATTCAGGATCACCAGACGGGTTTTATCGCTCAGCAGCGCAGCAAACGCCTGCCAGTCCGGGCGGAAATGGGGTGGCTGCAGCGCCACGCGTTTCACTACGCCGCCGGAAAGCTCGATGGCAGGCGCGTAGCTATCGTAGCTTGGGTCAAAGCAGATGACCTCATCGCCCGTGCGCACCAGCGCGGTAATCGCGGCGTACAGCGCCTCGGTTGCCCCTGCCGTTACCGTGATATCGCTGTTCGCATCAGGCCTGTAGCCATACAGCTCGGCCGTTTTATCCGCAATGGCGTCCCGCAGCGCCTGCACGCCGGTCATCGGCGCGTACTGGTTCGCCCCCTGCGCCACGTGATGGGCCAGACGCGCCTGTAAATAGTTCGGGCCGTCAAAATCCGGGAACCCTTGCGAAAGGTTAATGGCGTTGTACTGCTGCGCCAGGGCGCTCATCTGCGTAAAGATGGTGGTACCGAGATTGGGGAGTTTACTCTGCGGAATCAATGCGTTATTGCTCATTGTGCGGTGCCTGCTTGTAATACTTATGTTGCTGACACTATAACACGATGTTAGTCTTTGGCAATCAAGACGCTTAGACGTCTATACCATATCAATATTCCTGGCCGCGAGGGTAAAAGGAAATGACAGACAACCTGCAACTCACACACCTTGTCGACGCCTGCCGCTGGATTGGCGCCAAAGGCTGGGCGCCCGCCACCGGCGGCAACATGTCGGTGCGTCAGGATGAACGCCTGTGCTGGCTCAGCGAATCCGGTAAAGACAAGGGCAGCCTCACGACGGAGGATTTTCTGCAGGTGGAGATCGCCACCAACCGCGCGCCTTCTGGCCGCAGGCCGTCGGCGGAGACCGGGTTGCACACCCTTATCTATCGTCTGTTCCCGGAGGCCAACGCCGTCCTGCACGTTCATACCGTCAACGCCACGGTGCTGTCGCGTCTGGTGAAAGAAGCCGAACTCAACATCAGCGGCTTTGAAATGCAAAAATCCCTCACCGGACAGACCACGCATCTGGATACGGTAGCCGTTGCGGTATTTGATAACGACCAGGATATCGACGCCCTCGCCTCGCGAATCGCCCATTACGCGCAGGAACGCCCGCTTAATTATGGTTTTCTTCTGCGCGGCCATGGCTTAACCTGCTGGGGACGCGACGTGGCCGAAGCCCGCCGTCACCTTGAAGGATTAGAATTCCTGTTCGAATGTGAAATGCGTTTACGACAACTGGAGAGAGTATGATTCGCGCGATTGTGACGGATATTGAAGGGACCACCAGCGATATCCGTTTTGTCCATGAGGTTTTGTTCCCCTACGCGCGTGAGCGGCTGGGGGCCTTCGTGACCGCGCAGCAGTACGCCGAGCCGGTGAAATCTATTCTGGACAACCTTCGTGATGAAATTGGCCACCCGCACGCCAGCGTCAGCGAACTTATCGAGGCGCTGTATGCCTTTATGGATGAAGACCGCAAATCGACGGCGCTGAAAGCCCTGCAGGGGATCGTCTGGCAAGACGGCTACGTGAACGGCGACTTTACCGGCCACCTCTATCCGGACGTGCTGCCTGCGCTGGAAAAATGGAAGGCACAAGGCATTGATCTCTATGTTTATTCCTCTGGCTCCGTCGCCGCGCAGAAACTGTTATTTGGCTACAGCGACGAAGGTGATATTACTCATCTGTTCAGCGGCTATTTTGATACTCACATCGGCGCCAAGCGCGAGGTGCAGTCTTATCAAAACATTGCGGCACAAACGGGCATCGCCCCGTCGCAGATCCTGTTCCTGTCCGATATTCATCAGGAGCTGGACGCGGCTGAACGGGCAGGTTTTCGCACCCTGCAGCTGATTCGCGGCGATGATGACGGCGCAAGCCATCATCATCAGATCCACCAGTTCGACGAGATTAATCCGGAGCAGATCCCTTCATGAGCGCATTGACCATTTATTCCGATAAAGACGCCAGCCAGCCTCAGTGGCACAGCACCGACGCCGCCGAGATCGCCCAGCAGCTCAACGCTAAAGGGGTGAGGTTCGAACGTTGGGCGGCGGATCGTGACTTAGGCCAGGATCCCGCGCCCGAAGCCGTGATCGCGGCGTATCAGCACGCGATCGACAAGCTGGTGGCCGAGAAAGGCTATCAAAGCTGGGACGTGATAAGCCTGCGCGCCGACAACCCACAGAAAGAGGCGCTGCGCGCGAAGTTCCTGAACGAACACACCCACAGCGAAGACGAAGTGCGCTTTTTCGTGGAAGGCGCGGGGCTGTTCTGCCTGCACATTGGCGATGAGGTGTATCAGGTGCTGTGCGAGAAAAACGACCTGATTTCCGTTCCCGCGGGCACGCCGCACTGGTTTGATATGGGCTCAGAGCCGAACTTTACGGCGATTCGAATTTTCGACAATCCGGAGGGCTGGGTGGCCCAGTTTACCGGTGATGCGATTGCGGAAGCGTATCCTCGCCTGGCATAGGTGAAAGCAAAACGGCAGCTATCGCTGCCGTTTTTAGTGTTTGCTCCCTCTCCCTGTGGGAGAGGGCTGGGGTGAGGGCATCAGGCCGCTCGAGCTTCAACGCTCCAGTCCCTTCACATACCCCACCAGCTGATCCAGCACAATCCCCCACCCTTCGTGGAAGCCCATCTGCTCATGCTGTTCGCGAATTTCCTTCGTCGGATGACGCGCAATCGCCGTATAGCGGGTTTTGCCCTCACCTACGTCTTCCAGCAGCAGGATCGCCGTCATAAACGGTTTCTCGGCAGGCTTCCAGCCTTCGGTATAACCGTCGGTAAAGACCAGCTTTTTACCGGGATCGATTTCAAGAAACACGCCCCGGTTATCCATCCGCTGCCCGTCCACCTCAAACACGGTGTTGAACCGCCCGCCCACGCGCAGGTTGAGATCGCATTCGATCACCCTATGGGGAGCAGGAATGAAGAAGTTTTTGATATGTTCTGGCGTGGTCCAGCAGAGCCACAGCAGGTCGCGCGGTGCGTCCACCACGCGCTCCAGTTTTAAGTCTGTTTCAGGATCGAGCGTCACGATGCTGTCCTCTAAGGGGAGCCCCTTACAAGGATAGCCGGACTCAGGCGAATTTCCCGTTTGCCACCTCTTGCGGCGTGACCACGCCCGTATCCAGCACCCAGCCGCTAATCAGCGAGGCAGGCGTAACGTCAAACGCCGGGTTGTAGACCTGTGCATCTTCCGGCGCCCACTGCACCGCGCCAAAGCTTCCGGCCACGCCCGTCACTTCGCTGGCGGCGCGCTGCTCAATCGGGATCGCGTCACCGTTCGGGCAGTCCGGGTCGAGGGTCGTTTGCGGCGCGGCAACGTAGAACGGAATGCCGTGGAATTTCGCCAGCACCGCCAGGGAATAGGTGCCAATCTTGTTCGCCACGTCGCCGTTGGCGGCAATACGGTCTGCGCCCACCCACACGGCGTCCACCTGCCCTTTCGCCATCAGGCTGGCGGCCATGGAATCGGTGATGAGCCGATACGACACGCCCAGCTCGCCAAGCTCCCACGCGGTCAATCTACCGCCCTGCAGCAGCGGACGGGTTTCATCCACCCAGACGCTGCTGACGTTACCGTCCCGATGCGCGCGGGCAATCACCCCCAATGCGGTGCCGACGCCCGCCGTTGCCAGCCCGCCGGTGTTGCAGTGGGTCAGCAGATGGCTGCCGGGCTTAACCAGCGCGCTTCCCGCTTTCGCAATCGCATCGCAAAGCCGTTTGTCTTCTTCAATCAGCCGCAGCGCTTCGGCGACCAGCGCCGGAACATAATCTTCCTGCCACAGCGCAATCTTCATGCGGTCAAGGTTGTTCATCAGGTTCACCGCCGTCGGGCGTGACGCGCGCAGGGTGTCCAGCGCCGCCGCCAGCTCGTCGCGGCTTTTACCGTTTTCCGCCAGCAGCGCCAGCAGCAGGCTTGCAGAGAGACCAATCAGCGGCGCGCCGCGCACCCGCAGGGCGTGAATGTGCCCAACCAGCGCCTCAACCGTCGAAGCGTCCAGCCAGCGTTTCTCCTGCGGAAGCGCCTGCTGGTCGAGAATAAAGAGCTGATTATCCGCCACCCGCAGGCTGGTCGTCTGTAATGTCTGCATGTCGTTAATTCCCTGTTGCGTTGTTGTATCACATTGTGTCAGGATGAAGTCCAGATGTATAGACGTCTACATGTCTTTATTAGCAAACCCGTGAGGAACAGGCCATGTCGCAATACCGTACCTTTACCGCTCAGGACGCCGTGGAGTATGCCAGGCAGTTTGGCGGCCTTGATGACCCATCATCGCTGGTGGAGGCGCAGGAGGTAGGCGACGGCAACCTCAATCTGGTATTTAAAATTTTCGACGGCGCGGGCGTGAGCCGCATCATCGTTAAGCAGGCGCTGCCCTACGTGCGCTGCGTCGGGGAGTCCTGGCCGCTGACGCTGGACCGCGCCCGTCTTGAGGCGCAAACCCTGGTCGAGCACTACCAGCACAGCCCCCAGCACACCGTGAAAATCCACCACTATGACCCGGAACTGGCGGTAATGGTGATGGAAGATCTGTCCAGCCACCGCATCTGGCGCGGCGAGCTGATCAACAACATTTACTACCCGCAGGCGGCGCAGCAGCTGGGCGAATACCTCGCGCACGCGCTGTTCCACACCAGCGATTTCTACCTGCACCCGCACGAGAAAAAAGCGCAGGTGGCGAAATTCATCAACCCGGAGATGTGCGAGATCACCGAAGATCTGTTCTTCAACGATCCGTACCAGATCCACGAGCGCAACAGCTACCCGGCCGAGCTGGAAAATGACGTAGCGGCCCTGCGCGACGACGCTCAGCTTAAAGTTGCCGTGGCCTCCCTGAAGCACCGCTTCTTCTCGCAGGCTGAAGCCCTGCTGCACGGCGATATTCACAGCGGGTCGATTTTTGTGGCCGACGGCAGCCTGAAGGCCATCGACGCCGAGTTCGGCTATTTCGGGCCGATAGGTTTTGATATTGGCACCGCCATTGGCAACCTGCTGCTGAACTTCTGCGGCCTGCCGGGGCATCTTGGCATTCGCGATGCCGCCGCCGCGCGCGAGCAGCGCCTGACCGATATTCAGGAGCTGTGGAACACCTTCGCGGAACGCTTCCAGGCGCTGGCAAACGAGAAAGCTCGCGACGCCGCGCTCGGCGCGCCGGGCTATGCCTCCGCGTTCCTGAAAAAGGTCTGGCATGACGCCATCGGCTTCTGCGGCACCGAGCTGATTCGCCGCAGCGTCGGGCTTTCTCACGTCGCGGATATCGACACCATTCAGGACGAGGCGATGCGCCACGAATGCCTGCGCCACGCCATTACGCTCGGTAAAGCGCTGATTGTCATTGCCGACCGTATCGACAGCGCGGAAGAGCTGGTGGCACGGGTGCGGCAGTACAGCTGATTTTCTCCCTCTCCCCGTGGGAGAGGGCCGGGGTGAGGGCACTAAACCGCACTTACCCCAAATACTCAATCACCGACAGCCCGCCGTTATAGTCCGTGCTGTAAATAATCCCCTGCGCATCCACAAACACGTCGCACGACTGGATCACCTGAGGGCGATTCGGCCGCGTGTCCATCATCCGCTCAGGTGCCGCTGGCACCAGCGCGCCGGTTTCAACCGGCCGATACGGATTGGAAATGTCATACGCGCGCACGCCCGCGTTCTGGTACGTGGCAAAAATCAGCGTCGAGCTGACGAAGCTTCCCGGCCGGTTCTCGTGCAGGTTGTGCGGGCCGAAATGCGCCCCTTTCGCCACGTAGTCGGTTTCATCCGGCTGCGGGAAGGTCGAGATGCTCACCGGGTTCGACGGCTCGCGGATATCAAACAGCCAGATTAGCTTTTCGCCGTCCTGCTGGTTATCCAGCACCGCTTCGTCCAGCACCACCAGCAAATCGCGGTCCGGCAGCGGCAGCGCGGTGTGCGTGCCGCCGCCAAACGGCGGGCTCCAGCTGCGGTGGCTAATCAGCTTCGGCTGCGCGCGGTCTTTCACGTCCAGCAGCGTCAGGCCGCCGTCGCGCCAGCTGCCGTAGGCGGTATCACCCGCGATAATCGCGTGGTGCAGCGCGTAGCGTTTTCCTTCCGGCCAGTTCGGCTTCTCCCCTTCTGCCTGGTTCATCCCCGGCAGCCACCAGCGCCCCGCCACTTCGGGCTTGCGCGGGTCCGCAAGATCGATGGTCAGGAAGATGTAGTCGGTAAAGCCGTCGATCAGCGCTGAAACGTAGGCCCAGCGGCCGCCGACGTACCAGATGCGGTGAATGCCGATGCCGCTCAGCGACAGAAAGCCGATTTCGCGCGGCCTGTCCGGCGTGGAGATATCAAAGACGCGCAGCCCGGCGCTCCAGCCTTTGTCCTGCACGTCGCTGACGGTCTCCCCCACCTGGCGGGTGTAGTAGACCTTCTCGTCGGCAAAGCGGGCATCGGCAAACAGATCCCGGGCGTTAATCACCAGCAGCAGGTCGTCATGCGCCTGCAGGTGCACGTTCCAGGTGCCGGGCGGCGCGGGCACGTAGCCCGCCGCTTTCGGTTTCTGCGGGTCGCGCACGTCGACAATCGAAAAGCCCTGCGACACCATGTGGCCGATATAGGCGAAACCGCGGTGCACCATCAGCTGCACGCCGTCCGGACGACCGCCCTGGTCGCTATGGCCAATCAGCCGCATATTGCGGCTGTATTCGGGTTGAGGTAATGCAGACATATTTGAGTCCTTTCGCCGGATGGCGGCTGCGCCTTATCCGGCCTACAACACCGTAGGCCCCGTAAGCGCAGCGCCACCGGGCATTATTTTGACCTGGCTTCGAGCGTCGCAAACCACGGCGCGATAAAATCTTCCGTCTGGCCCCAGCCCGGAATGATTTTACCCAGCGACGCCACGTTCACCGCGCCCGGCTGGGCGGTCAGCAGCGCCTGCGGGATCGCCGCCGCTTTGAAATCGTAGGTCGCTGGCGTCGCTTCCCCGGCAATCTTGTTCGCGACCAGACGCACGTTGGTCGCGCCAATCAGCTTCGGATCCACCGCCACGCTCACCTTCCACGGGCTGCCGGACTCGCGCATCAGCTGCAGATCCTGGTTGGAAATATCGATGCTGTAGAGCTTGATCTCGGTGCGGCCGTTCTCCTTGAGCGCCTTATACGCGCCCTGGCTGAAGGCGTCCCACGTGCCCCAGATGGCGTCGATTTTGCCTTTCGGGTATTTCGCGAGGATCGCACCCACCTTGTTGGCGGTATCGCCCTGCACGTCAGAGGAGACGGCGCCGATAGACTCCAGCTCTTTGATGTCCGGATACTGCTTTTGCAGCTCTTTGTACGCCGCCTGACGACGCTCCATCGGCGGGAAGCCCGCCACCCACAGCTTGACGATATTGGCCTTGCCGTTGAAATCTTTCGCCAGCTGGCCGAAGGAGAGGTTGGTCAGGGAGGCATCGTCCTGCTGGGTCACGGTCACGCCCGGGATCTCGCCGTTAACGGCGGTATCAAATACCGAGACTTTGATCCCGGCATCCACCGCTTTCTTCACCAGCGCGGTTGCATACGGGTCGCGGCCCTGAGACAGAATAATCCCGTCGTACTTCTGGCTAATGGCCTGGTTAACGAAGTCCTGGAATTTGGCATCGTCGCCGTTGCTTAAAAAGGTGCTGACCTTAAAGCCGAGCTTTTTCCCTTCCTGAACTGCGCCGGCGACAAACTGCGTGGTGTTGTCGTCTGAGCCAAGGTTGCGGATCACCGCGATGCGGATCGGGCCGTCATGGTTCGCAATGGCCGCCGGAAGCGGCGCGGGCGTAGCCGCGAAGCCTGGCAGAGCCGTGAGCAACCCAAGTGCCACCAAAGAGAGTGCAATCTTTTTCATTTTTTATCCCGTTGTGTTGTCAGCGTTTTTGTATGTAAGTAATCGCCAGTGCCACCGCGAGCACCAGCCCTTTTATAATGTCCATGGCGTAATACGGCACGGAGAGCATCACCAGCCCGTTCGACAGCACGCCGAGGATCACCGCCCCGACCAGGGTTCCCAGCGCGTTCGGCTTGCCTGAGCCTGCCAGCGAGAAGCCAATCCACGCCGCCGCCACCGCGTCCATCAGGTATCCGCCGCCCGCATTCACCTGCGAGGAGCCAATGCGCGAGGCCAGCAGGATCCCGCCCAATCCCGCCAGCAGCGAGGCGATCACGTAGGCCGCCACCTTGTAGCGCGTGGTGCGAATGCCGGAGAGACGCGCCGCTTCCGGGTTGCCGCCGATGGCGTACATCCGGCGTCCGTGAGTGGTCAACGACAGCCCCAGCTGCGCCAGCACGGTCACCACCAGCATGACGATCACAATCGTCGGCACCTGCCCCAGCAGGCTGAACGCCGCCGGAATGGTTCCTTCCGCCATGTCGCCGCTCGGCAGCACCATGTTCTCGGTAATCGAGCCGCCGTAGCTGTAGGTCATCGCCACGCCCTGAATCACAAACAGGCTGGCAAGCGTTGCGAGCATGTCCGGAATGCGCAGAATGACGATCAGGAAGGCGTTAAACAGGCCCACTAGCGTGCAGAGCGCGAGGGTGATCAGAATCGACTCGGTGGTGCCAAAGCCGTGCCAGACGAAGAGTGAAACCACCAGCGCGTTCGCCAGCGAGGCGGTCGATCCGACCGACAGATCGAACCCGCCGATGGTCAGGGAGATCGACACGCCGATGGCAATCACCGTCACGATGGCGATCGAGCGCAGAATGTTGATGATGTTGTTCGGATCGAGGAAGTTGTCCGAGGCCAGGCCAAAGACGGCCACCAGCGCGACGACGGTCAGCAGCATGCCCCACTTATACAGAAAATCGAAAATGTACTGACGGCCAGACGCCGCCGCGGTCACTGAAAGGGCCTTGCTCACGACGCCGTTCCTCCGGTTGAATAATAAAGTAGTGTCTCTTCACGGGCTTCTGCCCCGGCGATTTCCGCCACGATGCGCCCGTCCCACAGCACGCAGATGCGGTCGCACAATCCCACCAGCTCGGCAAACTCGCCCGAGGCGTAAATCACCCCTTTGCCCTCGCGCGCCAGGCCGTCAATCAGCTGGAACAGATCGGTTTTGGCCTTCACGTCCACGCCTTTGGTCGGCTCGTCGAATATCAGCACGCTGGCGTCATTGCGCAGCCATTTACCGATGGCCACCTTCTGCTGGTTGCCGCCAGATAAGCGGCGCAGCACCTGTCCCGGCCCTCGGGCGCGCACGCCAACGCGTGCAATCACCTCTTCCGCCCAGCGCCACGCCTGACGATGGCCAAACAGGCTCCAGCGCGAAAAGCTGTTATCGGCGCACACGGCAAGGTTCATGCTCACCGGCTCGTCGATAAAAATACCCTCTTTGCGCCGCTCCTCCGGGACCAGCGCCAGCCCTCGCAGCACCGAGTCGGCGGGGTCACGCGGTTTCCAGGCCTGATGGTTCAGCTCGCCGCGCGCCACGCGACTTTTGGTCGCGCCAAAAAGCGCCTTGCAGAGTTCGGTTTTCCCCGCCCCCGCCAGCCCGGCAATCCCGAGGATTTCGCCTTTGCGCAGGTGCAGGGAGATATCTTTAAGCAGTGCGTCGTCGTGCAGCCCCTCGACGCGCAAAAGCGTCTCTTCGCCGTGCGGCGGGCGCGCGGGCGGGTAGATATCGCTCAGCACGTGGCCGAGCATCTTCTCGACGATGGCTTCGCCGCTCAGCTCGGCCATCGGACCGGACTCAATCAGCTTGCCGTCGCGCAGCACCGTCAGGGTGTCGCAGATGGCCTTCAGCTCGTGGATGCGGTGTGAAATAAACACCACGCCGATGCCCTGCTCTTTTAAACGTCTCACTACCGCAAACAGACGGTCGCTTTCATGCGCGTCCAGCGGGGCGGTAGGCTCATCCAGAATTAAAAAGCGGCAGCGATGTGACAAGGCGCGTGCCAGCAAAATCTGCTGCTTTTCGGCCAGCGAACAGCTGTCGATGGAACGTCGAACGTCTAGCTTAACGTCAAGCTGCGCCAGCGCCTGCCTCGCCTGCTGGCGAACGGTGCGCCAGCTGTAGCGATGGCCCGGCTGCGCCAGCTGGTCGAGCATGATATTTTCAGCGATGCTCAGACCGGGGATCAGCGCCACGTCCACCTCCTGCTGCACGAGGTGGATGCCCAGCCGTTTGGCGTCCAGCGGTTCGCGGATCGTCACCGACTGGTTATTAATGCAGATCTCACCCTCGTAGCGATCGTGGGTGCCGCACAGCACCGCCATCAGCGTCGATTTTCCCGCGCCGTTTGCGCCGGTCAGCGCGTGCACGGTTCCGCCCGTGAGCGTAAAGTCCACGCGCGACAAGGCCTGAAAGCCGGAAAAGGCCAGACTAATACCGCGCATCTCAAGGCGACTGGAACCCATTCGCGTAAATCCTTCATTACTCTTCTGATTTATCGAATTTTTCACAGCTCCGGTTGACTGACAACGACGGAAAAGGCATAAGATAAAGCGAAATATTATTAGCCATCCGGATGTCCAGACATAACATCGGGTTAGCGCTTGCTAAAAAAAGGACAACATCATGAGCAACACCGATATCCGCGTCGTGCCCGGCCCGGCGAACTACTTCTCTCACCCAGGCAGCCTTGCGCAGCTGGATCGTTTCTTTACCCCGGAGCAGCTTTCCCGCGCGGTGTGGATTTACGGCGAACGCGCCATTGCAGGCGCACGCCCTTTCCTGCCGGAAAGCTTTAACGCCCCGGGGGCAAAACACCTGCTGTTCAAGGGCCACTGCAGCGAGCGCGACGTCACCCATCTGGTCAATGAATCCGGCAGCGATGCCAGCGTGGTGATTGGCGTCGGCGGCGGCGCGGTGATGGATACCGTCAAGGCCGTGGCGCGCCGCTTAGGCATTCCATTCGTGGGCATCCCCACTATCGCCGCCACCTGCGCGGCCTGGACGCCGCTCTCCGTCTGGTACAACGATGCCGGTCAGGCGCTGCAGTTTGAGATTTTCGACGATGCCAACTTCCTGGTGCTGGTAGAGCCGCAGATCGTCCTCAACGCCCCGGCGGAGTACCTGCTGGCGGGCATCGGCGATACGCTGGCGAAGTGGTATGAAGCCGTTGTGCTGGCACCCGAGCCGGAGAGCCTGCCGCTGACCGTACGTCTTGGTATCAACGGCGCGCTGGCAATCCGCGACGTGCTGCTGGAACGCAGCGAAGAGGCGCTGGCCGACCAGCAGCGCGGCAACCAGACGCAGGCGTTTCGGGACGTAGTGGACGCGATTATCGCCGGTGGCGGCATGGTGGGCGGCCTGGGCGAACGCTACACCCGCGTGGCGGCAGCGCATGCGGTGCACAACGGGTTGACCGTGCTGCCGCAGACGGAAAAATTCCTGCACGGCACCAAGGTCGCCTACGGCATTCTGGTGCAAAGCGCGCTGCTCGGCCAGGACGACGTGCTGGCGCAGCTGGTGGCGGCGTACCAGCGCTTTAACCTGCCGACCACGCTTCGCGAGCTGGACGTGGATATCAATAACCGAGAAGCGCTGGATAAGGTCATTGCCCACACCCTGCGCCCGGTAGAGTCGATTCACTATCTGCCGGTTGCGTTAACGCCTGAGGTTCTGCGCGCCGCGTTTGAGAAGGTGGAATCCTTCCGCCGTTAATCGCGCCGACCGTCTATACCTAATGATGATTCTCACCACTCTCGCAACGAGGTCATCATGCAGATCGATTTAACAGGTAAGAAGGCGCTGGTCACCGGCGCCAGCCGTGGGTTGGGTCGTGCAATTGCTCTGTCGCTGGCGCGCGCCGGCGCCGATGTGGTTATTACGTATGAAAAATCCGCAGAGAAAGCCCAGGCGGTCGCCGATGAGATCGCGGCGCTTGGGCGGCACGGCGAGGCCGTTCAGGCCGACAGCGCCAGCGCGCAGGCCATTCAGGATGCCGTGACTCATGCGGCACGTTCCCTTGGCGGGCTGGACATTCTGGTCAACAACGCCGGGATCGCGCGCGGCGGCCCGCTGGAGTCCATGACGCTGGCGGACATTGACGCCCTTATCAACGTCAACATCCGCGGCGTGGTGATCGCCATTCAGGAAGCGCTGGTGCATATGTCCGACGGCGGGCGCATCATCAACATCGGCAGCTGTCTGGCGAACCGCGTGGCGCAGCCGGGCATTGCCGTTTACTCGATGACCAAATCGGCCCTCAACTCCCTCACCCGCGGACTGGCCCGTGATTTAGGGCCGCGCGGCATTACCGTTAATCTGGTCCACCCCGGCCCCACCAACAGCGATATGAACCCGGAAGACGGCGAACAGGCTGACTCTCAGCGTCAGCTTATTGCGTTGGGTCATTACGGCCAGCCGGAAGACGTCGCGGCGGCGGTCACGTTTCTTGCCAGCCCGGCAGCCGGGCAGATCTCCGGTACCGGTCTGGACGTGGACGGCGGTTTGAACGCCTGATCGCATATTCCCTGCACGCCTCTGTCGCCCGACAGAGGCCATCCCGAGCGCCCTCGACGGTTCGCGTCAGGAGATGGCGGTAATCTACGGCTGCAAGCAGGAGCAAATCAGCCTTTATTTACCGAAAGATAGTTAACAGCACTTCGCCCCGCCCTTGCCGCCGTAGCGGGCGTCCTGGCGGTCGCGGAAAAATTCTTCGTAGGTCATGGGCGTCTGGTCCGGATGGTTGACGCGCATATGCTCGACGTAGTTGTCGTAGTCCGGCACGCCAATCATCATTTTGGCGGCCTGGCCAAGGTACTTACCTGCTTTGGAAAGGGTGTCGAACATAAGTCATTTCTCGTTTGTTTCCCCCTCACCCTGACCCTCTCCCCAAAGGGGAGAGGGAAGTTACAACACCCTCTCCCCTTTGGGGAGAGGGCTGGGGTGAGGGGATTTGGTTAATGCGCCCCTTTGGCCTGGGTCACAATCGCATCCAGGTTTTCAGGCATCGGCTCGTACGGCGTCTCTTTCGCCGTTGGCTTATCGTTTTTCAACGCCGCCAGCGCGGTCTTGAGAGAATACAACGCCAGCACCACGACCACCACCATAAAGAAGATGGTCAGCCCGGCGTCCAGACGGTTGTTAAACACCAGCTGCGACAGCTGTGATTCCGTGTACTGCGCCGGGATCTTACCGCTGTCGATCATCGCCTGGAACTTGTTGGCAATCGCCAGGAAGCCGACCTTGTTGTCCGGACTAAAGGCTTTCTGCCAGCCCGCCGTCAGGGTACAGATCAGCAGCCATGCGGTTGGCACTAATGCCACCCACGCGTAGCGCTGGCGCTTCATCTTGAACAGGACGACGGCGCAGAGCATCAGCGCCATGCCTGCCAGCATCTGGTTAGCGATACCGAACAGCGGCCACAGGGTGTTGATCCCGCCCAGCGGATCGACCACGCCCTGGTGCAGGAAATAGCCCCACGCCAGCACGCACAGCGCGGTTGCCAGCAGGTTGGCCGGGAGCGAATCGGTGCGCTTCAGGTTCGGGGAGATCACGCCCAGCAGGTCCTGCAGCATAAAGCGCGCCGCACGGGTTCCCGCATCCACCGCCGTCAGGATAAACAGCGCCTCGAACAGGATGGCAAAGTGATACCAGAACGAGACGTCCATCAGCCCGCCCAGCGCGCCGTGCAGGATGTAGGCCATCCCCACCGCCAGCGTCGGCGCCCCGCCCGCACGGGAGATAATCGACTGCTCGCCCACTTCACTGGCGATGTGCGTCAGCGTTTCCGGGGTAATCGCAAAGCCCCAGCCGCTGACAACCTGTGCGGCAGACGCCACCACGTCGACGGTTCCGGCAGGCGCCAGCACCGCCATCGGGCTGTTCATCGCGAAGTACACGCCCGGGTCGATAATGCAGGCCGAGACCAGCGCCATGATGGCGACGAAGGACTCCATCAGCATGCCGCCGTAGCCAATCAGGCAGGCCTGATTTTCATTGGCCAGCATCTTCGGCGTGGTGCCGGAGGCAATCAGCGCGTGGAAGCCGGACACCGCGCCGCAGGCGATGGTGATAAACAGGAACGGGAACAGGTTACCGGTCCAGACCGGGCCGGTGCCGTCGATGAATTTAGTCAGCGCGGGCATGGTCAGGGTCGGGCGCATGATCAGAATGCCGATAGCCAGCCCGACGATGGTGCCGATTTTCAGGAACGTAGAGAGGTAGTCACGCGGGGCCAGCAGCAGCCACACCGGCAGCACCGCCGCCACAAAGCCGTAGCCCACCAGCATCCAGGTCAGCTGCACGCCGGTAAAGTCAAACCACGGTGCCCACGTCGGGCTTTCCGCCACCCAGCCGCCCGAGATAATGGCGAACACCAGGAATACCAGACCAATCACCGACACTTCACCAATGCGCCCCGGGCGCAGATAGCGAATGTAGATCCCCATAAACAGCGCCAGCGGAATGGTGAAGGCAACGGTGTACGTCCCCCACGGGCTGTGGGTCAGCGCTTTCACCACGATCATCGCCAGCACCGCGAGGATGATCACCATGATCATAAAGGTCGCCACCAGCGCAATCACCCCGGCGGTGGCCCCCATCTCCTCTTTCACCAGCTCGCCCAGCGAACGGCCGTCGCGGCGTGTAGAGACGAACAGCACCATGAAGTCCTGCACCGCCCCTGCCAGCACCACGCCGGCAAGGATCCAGATCATCCCCGGCAGGTAGCCCATCTGCGCCGCCAGTACCGGGCCCACCAGCGGCCCTGCCCCGGCAATCGCCGCAAAATGGTGGCCGAACAGCACTTTTTTATCGGTCGGCACGTAGTCCAGCCCGTCGTTGTGGCGAACGGCGGGCGTCATGCGCGTGCTATCAACCCCCAGGACATTGTTAGCGATGAAGCGACCATAAAAACGGTACGCGATCAGATAAATACAGACGGAGGCGACGACGATCCACAGCGCGTTGATCTGTTCCCCCCGGTTGAGGGCGATGTAGCCCAGGGCAAAGGCTCCCACAACGGAGAGCCCTGCCCATGTAAGGTATTTCCCTGAGTTGTTCATAGTGGTTATCCGTTGTTGTGAAACAGTGAGATGTTACATTTTGTTTCTAGAACAACGACGAAAATTTAACAACTTTGAAACGCAATAATGCGTGGTCAAACCAGACATTTACACCACATTGTTAAGCCGATCACTTTCGCGACGTCCTCGGTCACACTTTTGCCTTTTTCAGCCAGACGCGGCCTTACGGAATGATTTGTATCATTTTTTTTGCTCATAACCTCGCCAGAATGATCCTGCGCAATCGCGCGCTTACAAGGAAAAGGATATGAACAGTTCTGTACCTCAGGATCATAAGGTCGGGCCGGGCGCGTACTTCGCCCTGGCGTTTGCAGCCGTTTTCTTCTCTGGCCTGTTAGGCGGAAAAGAGTGGTACGGCGTCTTTGATTTCACCACCCTCAACGGTGCGTTTGGCAAGGTGGTCAGTAAGGCCAGCCTGGACGACGGCACCCTGACGACCGCCACCAGCGCCTTTCGCGGCACCGGCGGCAGCGGCGCGATGGACGGGTTTCTCTTCGCGCTCGGTTTAATTCCCGCGGTAATGTTCGCGCTGGGGATGATCAACGTGCTGGAGCACTACGGCGCCCTGCGTGCCGCCCGCAAGCTCTTAACACCGCTGCTGCGCCCGCTGCTGGGCATTCCCGGCACCACCGGGCTGGCGCTGATCGGAAGCCTGCAAAGCACCGACGTGGGCGCGTCGCTTACCCGTAACCTGTCTGATGAAGGGCAAATCAGCGAAAAGGAGAAAGACGTTTTCGCCATGTTTCAGTTCTCCGCCGGGGCGATGATCACCAACTTTTTCTCTTCCGGGGCGATCCTCTTCACGCTGGTCGCCGTTGACGGCACGGCGGCGGTGCCTGCGTCCATCGGAGCCTGTATCGCCGTCATGTTCATCATGAAAATCGTGGGCGCAAATCTGCTGCGCTTGATCCTGTCCTTCACCCGTAAAGGAGACGCCGCATGAGTGCCCCACAGTCTAACCCCGTGATTACCGATGTCTTCGTCGAAGGCGCGCGCAAGGGCTGGAGCATTGCCACCGGCAGCACCCTGCCCAACGTGGTGATGGCGTTTATCATCATCAAAGCGCTGGAAATTACCGGTGCCCTGAAAGGGCTGGGCATGATCTTCTCGCCGCTGATGGGCCTGTTCGGCCTGCCGGGTGAGGCCGCCGCCGTGCTGATTGGCGGCTGGATGTCGATGGGCGGCGGGATCGGCGTCGCCATCGGCCTGTTTGATAAAGGCATTATCACCGGCGAGCACCTGGCGATCCTGGCACCCGCCATCTACCTGATGGGCTCGCAGGTGCAGTATCTGGGCCGCATTCTGGGCGTGATCGGCACCCGGGCCAAACTTATCCCGCTGATGATCGCCATCTCAGTAGTCAACGCGTTTTTAGCCATGCTGCTGATGCGCATTATTCTCTGAACAGGACGTGAACATGAATCTTGACCACTATATTGAAGAGCTGAAAACCCTGGTGAACGTGGACTGCGGCACCCAGACCGTTGCGGGCGTTGCCGCCGTGGCAGGCATTATGCAGCAGCTCTGGCAGCGTGAGGGCTGGCACACCGAGCAGGTGAATCTGGGCGATAAGGTGGGCCCGGGGGTGTTCGTCAGCAACAAACCGCAGGCGGAGCGCTTTAACGTGCTGCTGGTCGGGCACCTGGATACCGTGTTTGCCCCCGGCACCGTCGCCGAGCGCCCGATGAGCGAGGACAATACCCGCCTGTACGGCCCCGGCGTCTCGGATATGAAGAGCGGACTTCTGAATATTTTGTGGGCGATGCGCGGGCTCGACGCTGCGGACAAAGATCGTCTCGCGATTGCCGTGGCGATGAACCCGGACGAAGAGACCGGCTCGGTGCATTCCCACGAATGGATTGGCGAGCTGGCTACGCGTTCCCGCTGCGTGCTGGTCTGCGAAGCCGCCCGCGCCGACGGTTCGCTGGTGAAAGCGCGTAAAGGAATGGCGGGCTATCACCTCACCTTTAGCGGCGTTGCGGCACACGCGGGTAACGACCCGGAGAAAGGCCGCTCGGCAATTACCGCCCTGGCAAACAGCGTCATCGCGATTAATGCGCTAACCGACTGGGATCGCGGCACCACGCTCAACGTCGGGGTGATTCACGGCGGCAGCGCGGCCAACGTGGTGGCGGATAACGCCGTAGCCGAACTCGACGTGCGCTTCTGGGAAAACGACGAGTACGACCGGGTGAATCAGGCGCTGGAGGCGTTATGTGAAAGAGGCTTTTTAGAGGGCGTGACCACTACGCTTGCGCGGGTGAATCACAAACCGGCGATGGCAGCCAGCGTTGCGACGCAGGCCCTGATGCAGCAGGTTGAAGCCGCAGGAAAAGCGGAGGGTATCGCCATTACCTGGCAGGCGGTCGGCGGCGGCAGCGACGCCAACCACACCGCCGCGCTGGGCATCCCGACGCTCGACGGCCTGGGGCCGATAGGTGCCGGGTTCCACAGCCCCGCGGAATGGCTGGATAAAGCGTCCATTGAACCGAGAATTCGGCTGTTGAAGCGGGTCGTCTCGATGTTGTAAACGCCGGGTGGCGGCTTCGCCTTACCCGGCCTACACCTAATTTTGCACTAAACCGTCCCCTCTCCCTGTGGGAGAGGGCAACAGACCGCATAAAATCAACCCAACACCATCGTACTCAACCGGCAGGTGCAGCACCGCCGCCCCTGCTCGTCGAACACCACAATTTCCCAGCTCTGGCTGGAGCGCCCGAGATGCAGCGGCTGACACACCCCGCGCACCTTACCGTGAGAGACCGCCCGGTGGTGCGTAGCGTTCAGCTCCGTTCCCACCACATTCTGCCCGTCGCGGGTCATCAGAAAACCGGCCATCGACCCCAGCGTTTCCGCCAGCGCGGCCGACGCGCCGCCGTGCAGCAGGCCAAACGGCTGATGGGTGCGGGCGTCCACCGGCATTTCGGCTTCGAGCGTATCGTCCCCGAGGCGGGTATAGACGATGCCAAGATGCGCCACCATGGTGTTCTCGCTGGTGGCGTTCAGCGCCTCGAGCGATAAATGACGTTTCCAGATCATCTTACGCCCCCAGCGTGGAGCCGCCGTCCACAACGATATCCTGCAGGGTGATATGGCTGGCGGCATCCGAGGCAAGGAACAGCACGGTGCTGGCAATCTCCTGCGGACGGGCAATCTTGCCGAGCGGTATGCCGAGCTTGAACTGCTCGCCAAAGCCGCGAATGCGCAGCTGTTCGGCATCGCTGCTGGTCCACAGGGTGCGCTGCATGTCGGTGTCCGTTGAGCCCGGCGACACGAGGTTACAGCGCACGCCGCTGCCCGCCAGCTCCAGCCCGACGGTCAGGGCCAGGCTTTTCAGCGCCGCCTTCGACGCGCCGTAGGCGCTCATGCCGATGCGCGGCGTGTGGGCCGCGTCGGACGCCACGGTCACTATCGCCCCGCCCTGCTGACGGCGGAACTGGCCCATCGTCTGCTGGAACAGGTTGAACGCGCCGCCGACGTTGACCGCGAAGGTCTGCTGCCAGTCCTCCTGCGAGAGCTGGTCCGTCGCCCCCATGCGCAAAATGCCCGCCGCGTTGACCAGCACGTCCAGCCGCTCAAGCGACGCCAGCGCGCGCCCGCACACCTCCTGCACCTGCGCGGCGTTCGCCACGTCCAGGGTTTCGGTGGCGAACGGATAATCACCCAGCGGAAACGCCAGATCGAAGCCGGTCACCTGCGCGCCCGCCTCCACAAACGCCAGCGCCGTCGCGTAGCCAATCCCCTTCCCCGCGCCCGTCACCCAGACGGTTTTGCCGGTAAAATCAAAACCCATCACTTCACCTCGCGGGAGAGCAGCGCCCACCAGGCGTCGATTGTTGGATTTTTGGCCAGCATCACGAAATCAATGTCGCCGTGCACTTTGCGCCAGCGGGCGGCCAGCGCCATCATGCGCACCGAATCCAGACCGTAGTCGATCAGGTTTTCGTCATCCATCGGCTCGTCGGACTCGTCCAGCAGCGGCAGGATCAGCTCGCGCAGCGCGGCTTTAGTCGCCGGAACGGACGGCAGCAGCTCGTCGGTCATCACCACGCGGCCCGAGCGTCCCGCTACGTAGTTGAGCGACATCAGGTGCTCGTCGCGGGTGAAATCCGCCAGCGCGTCGGCGATAAAGAACGGCTTGATGTCGCGCATAAAGGCATCGGTGGCGGTGGTCATGCAGCCGATATGGGCATACACGCCGGTAATCAGCAGCTGGTTGCGGCCCGTCTCCTTCAGCATCTGCTCCAGCGGCGAGCGGTGGAACGCGCTGTAGCGCCACTTCACCAGCACCGTGTCGGCTTCGTCCGGCGTCAGTTCAGCGACGATACGCTGCTGCTCGGGCGAGCGGGTCAGTCCCGGCCCCCACATGTCGTTCAGCAGGGCGCGGTCTTCATCGCTCTGCTCTTTAGGCTGGGCGGTGTAGTACACCGGAATATTGTGCTCTTTGCAGTAGGCGCGCAGCCTGGCGATGTTCGCCACCACCTGCTGCATCATCGCGCTGTTTTCGCCCCAGAAGTTCAGGAAATACTCCTGCATATCGTGGATCAGCAGCGCGGCGCGCTCCGGCTCAAACGCCCAGTTTACTTTATTCGTCGGCAGCTCTGCGGCGGTCGGCAGCGCGTAAGCGGTTAATTTTGGAATGGCCATGTTCTGTTCCTCAGCCCCGGGCGCGTTCAGCGAGCCACAGGCGCAACTGTTTCTTATCGACTTTGCCGACCGGCGTCAGCGGCAGCGCATCCACGCTCTCCACGCGGTCCGGCAGCTTGAATTCGGCAACGCCCTGCTCGCGCAGGAAGCGACGCACCTCGACCGCGCGCAGCGGCTGTTTCACCACCAGATACGCGCAGCTTTTTTCGCCCAGCAGGCTGTCCTCCATGCTCACCAGCGCGGCGTGGATCACCGACTCGTGGCGCAGCAGCAGGTTTTCAATCTCTTCGGCGGCGATCTTCTCCCCGCCGCGGTTGATCTGATCCTTCTCGCGCCCCTGCACGGTGATGTAGCCCTGCTCGTCGATGGCGATCAGATCCCCAGAGCAGTAAAAGCCGTCGGCGTCAAAGGCGCTGGCGTTGTGTTCCGGGCTGTTGAAATAGCCGCGGAAGGTGTACGGACCGCGCGTCATCAGACGCCCGACTTCGCCGCGCGGCAGCGGGTTACCGTGCTCGTCCGCTACCCACACTTCATCGTCCGGGCACATCGGGCGGCCCTGGGTGTTGATGATGCGTTCCGGCGCGTCGTCGAGCGCGGTGTAGTTCACCAGCCCTTCCGCCATGCCGAACACCTGCTGAAGCTGACAGCCGATTTCCGTCGGAATGCGCGCCGCGAGCGTAGCGGACAGGCGTGCGCCGCCCACCTGCAGCAGCTTGAGGGATCTGAGCTGGGCGTTCCCCGCCCCTTCGGCAATCGCCTGCAGCCACAGGCTGACCGCAGGCGGTACCAGCGAGGTGACGTTAACCTGATGCTGTTCAATCAGCGGGAAGCAGAGCGTGGCGCTCGGGTCGTTCGCCAGCACCACGCAGCCCCCGGCGGTGAAGATGCCGAGCGATCCCGGCGAGCTCATGGCGTAGTTATGCGCCGCAGGCAGGGCGTTGAGGTAACGTGTTTCGGCAGTGATACCGCAAATCTCGTTGCTGCGGCGGATGCTGTAGTCGTAATCGTTATGCGTGCGCGGGATCAGCTTCGGCGTGCCGGTGCTGCCGCCGGAAAGCTGGAAGAACGCCACCTCGTCGGCGGGGGTCGGGTTCGGGATAAAGTTGTCGGCCGGACGCGCAATCGCCGCTTCCAGGGCGTGTTCGCCCTTATCGCCGCGCAGCAATACCACGCGAACCGAGCGGTGGTCATCCACAAAGGCGTTGAGGAACTCATCGCCCGCGAACAGCGCGTGGTCGCGATCGGCAATCAGCACGGCGGGTTTGATCTGCGCGGCGTAGGCGTTCAGCTCGCTGCGCTGATGGCTAAAGAGCGCGTTGACCGGCGCCACGCCGATTTGCAGCAGCGCGAAGAAGGTGATGTAGAACTCGGCCACGTTGCCGAGCTGCACCAGCGCCGTCTCGCCGCGGTGCAGCCCCTGCGCCTGGAGAGCTGAGGCCAGATTGTTCACCGCCTGATTAAACGCGCGGTAGGTAATGCGCCGCTCGCCGTCGATAATCGCCACGGCATCGCTGTCCGCGCGGTCCGTGAGGATGTGGGTCAGCGGCAGATCCTGCCAGTAGCCTTTCTCACGGTAGCGGCGGGCAAATTCCTCTGGCCAGCGGGTAAAGGGGATGGTCATGAGTATTCCTTAGTGCAAACCAAAAACGTTGAGCATGGTGGAGAGCTTCACGCCGGTTTCGCGCCACTCGCCCACGGGCGAGGAGGCGGGCACAATGCCCGCGCCGGCAAACAGGCGCACGGTATTTTCGCGTAGACGCGCGCAGCGGATAGTCACCACCCACTCGCCGTTACCTTCGCTGTCGCACCAGCCGACAATGCCGCCAAACAGCTCGCGGTCAAACGGCTCCAGCTCGGCAATCAGCTGTTTTGCCGCCTGATGTGGGAAACCGCTCAGGGCAGGCGTCGGGTGCAGCAGGCAGGCCAGGGTCAGGGCGTTTTCGTTCTCGCGCGCGTCACCTTCTACCGGCGTCGCCAGGTGCCACAGGGTCGGCGTGGTGATCAGCTGCGGAGAAGACGGCATGCTCAGGCGGTGGCTGCGCGGCGCCAGAATGGCCTTCATCGCCTGGGTCACCAGGTCGTGCTCGTGACGGTCTTTTTCGGAGGCCAGCAGCTTGTTGCCCGCTTCACGATCCAGCACGTCGTCCGGCTGACGGCGGGCAGAGCCTGCCAGCGGCAGCGAGCTAAAGTGCGCGCCTTCTTTGCGCAGCAGCAGCTCCGGGCTTGCGCCCAGCAGCACGCCGCCGTCCTCCAGCGGCACGTGGAAGTTAAAGCTCGCCGGGTTCTGGGCGATCAGGCGCTCCATCAGCGCACCGCTGTCGAGGGTTTTGTCGGTCGCAATATCGATCAGGCGCGAGAGCACCACCTTGTTCACCTGCGGCGTGGCGGTCAGCGCTGCCGCACGGGCAACCATCTCTTCGAACACCGGCTGCGGCGGGATCTCGGTACGTTTTTCCACGTTCAGCGTCTGCGCACCGGTGAAATAGCGCGAAGACTGCTGGCGCGCCGAGCGAGAGAAGGTCTGCCAGCGTTGCGGAATAAACAGGGACGACGGTTTGCGGGTATCGAACGGGATAGCCCCCACCATTACCGGGTGGGCAATGCCGCTGGCCTTCGCGTTCTGGAAAGCCTCGGCTAATTTTTGCTGGAAGTGACCGGCCGGATCGTCGCCGCCGACGGCGGACTCAGAGAAGCGGGCAAAACAGCCTGACGTGGTAAAACTGCGATAGGGCGACATAAAGAAAAAGCTGTCTGATTGCAGCGTGGTCGCGGTGTGCTGGGTATCCTCAGCCAATGACGTATCCATATCATCCTCCTAAAATGATAAAGGCAGTAATAATGATTATCATTTATATTTTCGACGGCTAACCTAATCTCACAGCGCCCCGGTGTCAACCGCGGAGCAAACAACTTGTGCGACTAACGCTTGCATCCCGTCTCCGCAATCATGAAAATGAGAAGCATTAACTTCAACAAAAACAGGATGCCGCTCTGTGAAATTCCCTGCCGTTTGCCGTAATGCCCTTCTTTTAACAGGACTTTTTGTTTTAGGACTAACCTCAGCGACCGCCGCCGGCTGGCCGCGTCAGGTGACCGACAGCCGCGGCGTTCACGCGCTTGAGAGCAAGCCAACGCGCATTGTCTCCACCAGCGTGACCTTAACCGGCTCCCTGCTGGCGATTGACGCCCCCGTCATTGCCAGCGGTGCCACCACGCCGAACAACCGCGTAGCGGATGCGCAGGGCTTTTTACGCCAGTGGGGAGATATCGCAAAACAGCGCAAGCTGGCCCGGCTGTACATCGGTGAGCCGAGCGCCGAAGCGGTCGCGGCCCAGATGCCGGACCTGATTTTGATAAGCGCCACCGGCGGGGATTCCGCGCTGGCGCTGTACGACCAGCTTTCCGCTATTGCGCCCACGCTAATCATTAACTACGACGATAAAAGCTGGCAGGAACTGCTGACGCAGCTGGGCACAATTACCGGACAGGAAAAACAGGCCGCAGAGCGCATCGCCGCGTTTGATAAACAGCTCGCGCAGGTGAAACAGCAGATGAAGCTGCCGCCGCAGCCGGTGAACGCCATCGTCTACACCGCCGCCGCGCACAGCGCCAACCTGTGGACCGCTGAATCCGCACAGGGCAAGCTGCTGCACCAGCTGGGCTTTACGCTGGCGGAGCTGCCCGCCGGGCTGCAGACGTCCAAAAGCCAGGGCAAGCGCCACGACATTATCCAGTTAGGTGGTGAAAACCTGGCGACGGGGCTGAACGGGGAAGGATTGTTCGTTTTTGCGGGTGACCAGAAAGACGTGGATGCGATTTACGCTAACCCGCTGCTGGCGCATCTGCCGTCGGTGAAAAACAAGCGCGTCTGGGCATTGGGAACCGAGACGTTCCGCCTGGATTATTACAGCGCGATGCTGGTGTTAGACAGATTGAGTGCGTTGTTTAAGTAGGCATTTCCCCTCCCTCTCCCTGTGGGAGAGGGCCGGGGTGAGGGCATCAGGCCGCACCGTCGGTCAACACACTCTCCTGCCTGAAACGCCGCAATTCCACCAACGCCACTAACAAAATCACACCAACCATCGCTAACGCAAACCCGCTGCTGCTCGCCGACGCCACCGGGGTCATCATCGCCCCCAGCCCGCCGAGGATCGCCGCGCCAATCGCATCGCCCGTCACGTTCTGCGCCGTCCACAGGCCGTTAATTCGCCCGAGCATGCCTTCCGGCGTCTGGGTCTGAATCAGGGTGTACTGCAAAAGCGAGCTGATGGCGCTCAGCCAGCCGAAGATGACCAGGCACAACACGCCCAGCGCCCACACCGGCATCAGGCTGAAGAAGCCAATGGCGATAAACGACGCCAGCGTGGCAAGCAGCATAATCAGCCCCGGACGCGCGCTCTGCGCCAGGTTGCCGCTGGTCAGCGCCCCGCACGCCGCGCCGAGCGGAATGGCGGCATACAGCACGCCAATCTCCGAGGCGCTCATCTGCCACTCTCCCGCTAATGCCGGGTAGAGCACGCGCACCGCGCTCGCCATGGTCAGCAGGCCGCCGAGCAGCGCAATGCCGCCTATCAGCGGGTTGCTGAACAGAAAACGAATGGCCGCCATCAGCGATTTCAGCGGATGCTCGCGCGGCTGCGGCGGAGGCGGCAGATGCGGCAGGCGCAGCAGCGTCAGGGTGGTGATAAAGGTCCCCGCCGCCGCCAGGCCGTAGTTCCACGCCACGTTGCCTGTCGCCAGCAATAATCCGCCCACCATCGGTGAAATCACCGAGCCGAGGCGTACGGTGAGCATGGTGATCGCCCCCGCCTGCATCAGGTTCTCGCGCCCGACCAGCGCGGGCGTCGCCGCCAGCAGCGCCGTCACGCCTAATGAGGCAAAGAAGCCATCCCACAGCCCGAGGGCATAAATCGCAATCAACGACGGCTCCGGCAGCATGGCGTTCAGACACAGCCCGATAAAGCCCACCCCGCAGGTGCCGCGCGCCAGCAGGATCAGCTTTTTACGCTCGTAGCGGTCCGCCAGCACGCCGCCCACCATCAGGCCGATAAACATCGCCCCGCCGGTTAAGGTGACGGATAACCCCACCAGCCAGCTGGAGTGGGTCATGGTCTGGATCTGCACCGGCACGGCAACGCCGAGCAGGCCGAGGGACAAAATGGAGATAAAACGGGCGATAAAGACGGCGCGAAACGCCGGATGGGTTTTGAGCAGGCTGAGGTTGAGCAGCCAGGATTTTTGATTCATGACAAGGCCTTGAGGTATCGGTCTACCATTTCCATGGGCGCACATGCTAACATAGCCAAATAAGATAGATAACGATAATTACTATCATTATCACATCATGGACGTTGCTATGTCGTTTTCCTCTTCCGCGGTGCGCGCCGTAGCCGTGCCCGTTTTATTGCTGCTGTTGATCCTTGCGATTGCACTCAGTTTGCTGGTTGGCGCGAAGCCGCTGCCCGCGTCCGTTATTGTCGATGCGCTCTCCGGTACCTGCCAGAGCGCCGACTGCATTATCGTGCTCGACGCCCGCCTGCCCCGCACCCTTGCCGGACTGCTGGCCGGCGGCGCGCTCGGCCTTGCCGGTGCCCTGATGCAAACCCTCACCCGCAACCCGCTGGCGGACCCCGGCATCCTCGGCGTTAACTCCGGCGCCAGCTTTGCCATCGTGCTCGGCGCGGCGCTGTTCGGGTTGACCTCTCCGTCCGAGCAGCTGGTCATGGCCTTCTGCGGCGCGCTGGCCGCCTCGCTGGTAGTGGCCTTTACCGGCAGCCAGGGCGGCGGGCAGCTGAGTCCGGTACGTTTAACGCTGGCGGGCGTGGCGCTCGCGGCGGTGCTGGAGGGCTTGTCCAACGGCATCGCCCTGCTCAACCCCGACGTCTACGACCAGCTTCGCTTCTGGCAGGCCGGCTCGCTGGATATCCGCACCCTTGAAACCCTAAAAGTGGTGGCGTTCCCGGTCATCCTCGCCGCCGCCGTGGCGCTGTTCTTAAGCCGAGCGCTCAACAGCCTGAGCCTCGGCAGCGACACCGCGACCGCCCTCGGCAACCGCGTGGCGCGCACGCAGCTGATAGGTCTTTTGGCCATCACGGTTCTGTGCGGCAGCGCGACCGCCGTGGTCGGCCCCATTGCCTTTATCGGCCTGATGATGCCGCACATGGCCCGCTGGCTGGTGGGGGCGGATCACCGCTGGTCGCTGCCGGTGACGCTGCTGGCAACCCCGGCCCTGCTGCTGTTTGCGGACGTGCTGGGCCGCCTGCTGGTGCCCGGCGAGCTGCGCGTCTCGGTGGTCAGCGCCTTTATCGGCGCGCCGGTGCTGATCTTCCTGGTACGCCGCAGGCGCGGAGGTGGCGCATGATGGCCCCGTCCCGTCGTTTAGTCACCAGTGTCTCCCTGCTGGCTATTGTCATTCTGCTGCTGGCGGTCTGGAGCCTGCGCAGCGGCGCGGTGACGCTCGATTTTGCTCAGGTGTTTGACGCCCTTCTCGGCAGCGCGCCGCGCAACATCACCATGGTGGTGACGGAGTGGCGTCTGCCGCGCGTGGCGATGGCCATACTGGTCGGCGCGGCGCTCGGCGTGAGCGGTGCGATATTCCAGTCGCTGTTGCGCAACCCGCTCGGCAGCCCGGACGTGATGGGCCTCAACACCGGGGCCTGGAGCGGCGTGCTGGTGGCGATGGTGCTGTTCGGCCAGCACCTGACGGCGATTACCTTTACGGCGATGGCGGGCGGCATTCTCACCTCCCTGCTTATCTGGGCGCTGGCCTGGCGCAACGGCATCGACACCTTCCGCCTGATCATCATCGGGATCGGCATCCGCGCCATGCTGATGGCCTTTAACACCTGGCTGCTGCTGCAGGCCTCGCTGGAAACCGCGCTCTCCGCCGGGCTGTGGTACGCCGGCTCCCTCAACGGCCTGACGTGGGGCAAAACCTGGCCCGCCGCGCCGCTAATTATCCTGATGTTTATCGGCGCGCTGCTGCTGGTGCGGCGCATGCGGCTGCTGGAGATGGGCGACGACAGCGCCTGCGCGCTGGGCGTAAGCGTCGAACGCTCGCGCCTGATGCTGATGCTGGTCGCGGTACTGCTGACCGCAGCGTCTACGGCCATCGCCGGGCCGATCTCGTTTATCGCTCTGGTCGCCCCGCATATTGCCCGGCGCCTCAGCGGCACGGCGCGCTGGGGGTTAACTCAGGCGGCGCTGTGCGGCGCGCTGCTGCTGCTGGCCGCCGATCTCTGCGCCCAGCAGCTGTTTATGCCTTATCAACTTCCGGTGGGCGTGGTGACCGTCAGCCTCGGCGGGATTTACCTCATCGTCTTGCTCGTTCAGGAGTCACGCAAGAAATGACAGATTCTACAACCCGCTTGCGCGGCGAAAACCTCACCCTCGGCTACGGCAAAAAAATCATTGCTCGCGACCTGAGCGTTGCCATTCCGGACGGCCATTTTACGGCAATCATCGGGCCGAACGGCTGCGGCAAATCGACCCTGCTGCGCACCCTGAGCCGCCTGATGACGCCGTCTGAAGGCAGCGTGTTCCTCGACGGGGAGCAGATCCAGCGCTTTGCCAGCAAGGAGGTGGCGCGGCGCATTGGGCTGCTGGCGCAAAACGCCACCACGCCGGGGGATATTACCGTGCAGGAGCTGGTCTCGCGCGGGCGCTATCCGCACCAGCCGCTGTTTACCCGCTGGCGTAAAGAGGATGACGAGGCGGTCAGCCGCGCGATGCAGGCGACGGGGATTACCGATCTGGCCCAGCAGAGCGTGGACACCCTTTCCGGCGGACAGCGCCAGCGCGCGTGGATTGCGATGGTGCTGGCGCAGGAGACCTCCATCATGCTGCTGGACGAGCCGACGACCTGGCTCGACATCAGCCATCAGATTGACCTGCTGGAGCTGCTGAGCGAGCTCAACCGCACGCAGGGGTATACCCTGGCGGCGGTGCTGCACGATTTAAACCAGGCGTGCCGCTACGCCACGCACCTGATTGCCTTGCGAGACGGTGAGATCGTGGCGCAGGGCGCGCCGAAAGAGATTGTGACGCCGGAGCTGATCGAACGGATCTACGGCATGCGCTGCATGATTATTGACGATCCGGTGGCGGGTACGCCGCTGGTGGTGCCGCTTGGAAAACGTGCGGTCTGATGTCCCCTCACCCTGACCCTCTCCCCAAAGGGGAGAGGGGGACGATTACACCCTCTCCCCTTTGGGGAGAGGGCTGGGGTGAGGGGCTTTTGACGTTACCCCAATATCTCCTTTAACACCGGCCCAATCTTCTCAAACGCCTGCGGTGAAATGATATCCACGTGGGCGCAGTCCTGGCTGTACACCTCCAGTTCCCCAACCCACGGTGCCCACGCGACCTGCGGATCCATCGTTCGCGTGCGCTCGGCGACAAACAGCGTCGCTTTGCCGTCAAACCGCGCGCTGTGCGCCGTGGTTAACAACCGCACCGCGTCGGCGTAGTTGCCTTCAATAGCGTTAAACAGCTCGCTGGAGCCCTGCCCCTGCTGAGCGGCGATAAAGGCCTGACGCTCGCGCTCGATTTCCGCCAGCACCTCCGGGTCGAGGCCGTTGGCCTCTTTCTCCGCCCAGTTTTGCGTTTCCGGCGGCCAGGTATCCAGCAGGCCGAGGAAGGCCACCTCTTCACCCTGCTCGCGCAGACGGGCGGCAATGCCCTGCGCCAGCGTGCCGCCGAGGGAATAGCCGAACAGGTAATACGGCCCCTGCGGCTGCTGCTTACGCAACGTGTTCAGATGGTGCTCAATGACTCCATCCAGATCCGCGCGCTGCTGCATCGGGCCGTCCGGGCGCGGCGACTGAATCCCGACGATAGACCAGCGCGGGCTGAGGTAGCGCACCAGGACGCTAAACTGCCAGGCAAAGCCGGACGCCGGATGGAAGCAGAACAGCGTCGGGCCGCTGCTTTCACGCAGCGGGAGAAGGGTTTCATACCCCAGACGCTGAGCCTGCTCGTCGCTCATCTGCGAGTCCAGCAGCGCGCTGAGCTTGCTCACCGTCGAGGCGACCATAATCTGCCCCGGCGTAACCTTGCGCGAGAATGTGCGGCTTAGCTGCGCGGCCAGGCGCATCGCCAGCAGCGAGTGGCCGCCGAGGGCAAAGAAGTCGGCCTCAATATCGTTCACCTCGCAGCCCAGCAGGTCGGAAAACGCCTGCGCGACGGCGGCTTCGGTTTCCGTCTCCGGCGCGCGGCCGGAGGCTTTACTCGTCAGCTCCGGCAGCGGCAGCGCCTTGCGGTCAAGCTTGCCGTTCGCGCTGAGCGGCAGCGCGCTGATTTGCAGCAGCACCACCGGCACCATGTGCGGCGGCAGCTGCGCTTTGAGCGATTCCAGCAGCGCGTCGCGATCCAGCGGTAAGCCGGATTCGGAAACCACGTAGCCCACCAGCTGGCGGGCATCGCCGCCGGTGGCCGCCGCCTGGTTGAACACGCAGGCGTGGGCCACGGCCTGAGCCACGTCCGGCAGCGACAGCATCGCCCGGTCGATCTCGCCCAGCTCGATGCGCTGGCCGCGAATTTTCAGCTGATCGTCGCTGCGGCCCAGGTATTCCACCGCCCCGTTGTCCAGCCAGCGGGCAACGTCGCCGGTGCGGTACATCCGCTCGCCGGGGGCAAACGGGTCGGCAATAAAGCGGCTGGCGGTGAGGTCCGGACGGCCCAGATACCCCTGCGCCAGCTGAATGCCGGTGAGATAAAGGTCGCCCGCCACGCCAAACGGCACCGGGCGCATCATGGCGTCCAGAATGCGCAGCCCCGTGTTCCACACCGGGAAGCCGATCGGCACGCTGCTGCCCTCCACCGCCGCCAGCTCGGGGCCAAACGCCGGATACCAGCTTACGTCCACCGCCGCTTCCGTTGGGCCATAAAGGTTGTGCAGCGGCGCATGGGTGAGCTGCTCCCACTCGCGGCACAGCTCGGTCGGCAGCGCTTCGCCGCTGCAGAACACCTGCTTAAGGGTTTTGCAGCAGGCCACGTTTTCCGGCGTCAGCGAGGCGACAAACGCCGCCAGCATCGAGGGTACGAAGTGGGTAGTGGTCACGCCGTACTGGGCGAAGAAGCTCTGCATCGCCTGCGGATCGCGGTGCGCGTCCGGCTCGGCCATCACCAGCTTCGCCCCGGCGATAAACGGCCACCAGAACTCCCACACCGACACGTCAAAGCTGCACGGCGTTTTCTGCGCTACCACGTCAGTTGCGTTCAGCGGGTAGCGATCCTGCATCCACTTCAGGCGGTTAACGATGGCGGTATGGCCGACCATGACGCCCTTCGGGCGGCCCGTCGAACCGGAGGTAAAGATGATGTACGCGGTCTGCTCCGGCGTCGCCAGCCGCAGCGGTTCAGCCCCCGCAGCCGGTAACAGAGTGTTGTAACTAAACGAACTCATCGGCAGATCGCTAAAGCGCGGGAGCTGCTCGTCGGTAGTGATGAGCAGGGACGGCTTCGCGTCCTCCAGCATCATCCGCAGACGGTCGTCCGGGTAGCCGGTATCGAGCGGCAGCCATGCGGCGCCGGCCTCGACGATGCCGTGCAGCGCCAGGGTCAGGAACACCGAGCGCGGGAGCGCCACCGCCACGCTGTCGCCCGGCTTGACGCCGCGATCGCGCAGCAGGTTAGCCAGCGCGACGACCTGCTCGCGCATCTGGCGATAGCTGAGCTCAACGTGCGCATCCGCCAGCGCGGGGGCGTCCGGCGTTTTGCTCGCCTGCTCCGCCACCAGATCCGCGAGCGTAGTGGACGGCAGCGCCAGCCCGGTGTCGTTGATGCGCGACAGCTGCGCGTACTCCTGCTCAGAAACGGTTTCCACTTCGCCGCAGCGCAGGTCCGGATTAGCCGCAAACTGCTGCAGCATCGCGTTCAGGCGCGCCGCGTGGCGCTTCAGCTCCACCTCATCGTAACGCTGTTTATTGGCGAGGATCTCAATGCTCAGCCCGCCCTGCTCGTCCGGGAACAGCGCCAGCTCCAGATCGTTTACCGGGCCGGTGGCCAGCGTGTGGGTGATGGCCTCCACGCCGTCGATATCCAGCTGATAATCGAAGACCTTAACGTTCAGCACCGGGCCAAACAGCGCTTCGTCGCCCGCGGCACGCCCGCTGTCGCGCACGATCTGCTCGGCGTCGTAGCGCTGGTGGCGGCGCATTTTTTTCAGCTGGTTCGCCAGACGCAGCGCCAGCTCCGGCAGGCTCTCCTGGGCGTTGATGTTCACCGCCAGCGGCAGGACGTTGAGCACCGGCCCGGTCGCGGTCAGCGCGGCGGAGCCCATGCGGCGCATGAAGATAAACCCGGCGGCGTAGTCCAGCCGTCCGGTCAGGCGGCCCAGCCACAGCGCCACCAGCGCAAGCGCCAGATCGGTGCGCTGCACCTGCCCTGCCGCCTGTGCAAGCTGGCTAAAGGCGCGGCCGTCGGTAGCAATTTTCAGGCGCAGGATATCGGTTGTCGCCGCGCGGCCCGGTAAAGGAGCAGCAGAAAGCGACACCGGAGAAGGAAGCTGCCTGCGCTGCTCTGCCCAGAAGGCACCGTCGCGCGCGTATGCCTCGCTGTCGCGATAGCGCTGATACTCGTCCACCACCTCGGCAAACGGCGTAAACGGGGATGCGGGCGTCGGGTCACCCTTTTTCCAGGCGGCATAAATCGCGGCGATCTGGCGGGTAATGGCCGGGAAGCTAAAGCCATCCACCACCAGATGGTGATAGCGCTGATACCAGTACCAGTGGCTTTCGCCCACCCGAATCAGCTGGTGAAACGCCAGCGGCTGCCCGCTCTCGACGCGCAGGTTTTGATTGAGATCGGCCTCCATCAGCGCCACGGCGTCGTCGTGAGAGGTAACGCGAACGATGGATGGCTCCGGCAGAATGACGGTGTCATCCACCCACTGCCACACCTCGCCGTTATCCTCGGCAAAACGCGTGCGCAGGGTATCGGCCTGCATCATGCCAGCGGCAATCGCCTTTGCCAGCAGCGGCGCATCGATGTCGCCTTTCAGTTCGGTGTAGTGCGCCACGCTCCAGGCGTTTGGCAGCGTGGAAAGCTGCTCCGCCATCCAGATACCCGGCTGGGCGGCGACAAGCGGAAGACGGTTCATGCGTGCTCCTCCGCAAAATGAGAAGGTTCAAGCGTTTTCCAGCGTTCGGCCAGCCACTGCTGGCACGCCTCCTGGGACTGCGGCTCGCAGACAACGCGCCAGCCTGCGGGCAGCTCGCACTGCTGCGGCCACAGGCTGTACTGCCCCTGGTCGTTTTGCAAAATGGCGAACTGTCCCTGCGGATTATCGAAAGGATTGCTGAATTCCATACAAACTCCGTTATTAAATAAGCGGCTGCCAGAGGGTCATTAGCCCCTGCGTCAGCCCACCGCGCCAGCAAAGCGCATCGTGCCCGCCGTCAACCTGACGCCAGATAACCGGTTGCTGTGTGTGTTGTAGTTCGGCGTAAAGCGCCTGATTTGCGCGGAAAATGAGCGGCTCGTTGCGCCCGGCCTCAAGGACGATGCGCAGCCCGCGTGCGGTTTTTTCACCCGCTTTAAGTTGTTCGATAAGCAGCCCGTCCCGCTGCGCGCCGCGGTGCGGCCACCAGTAGGAACCGGACTGGCTGAGCACGCAGCCAAAACGCTGCGGCCAGTTGAGCCCTGCGTAAAGAGAGGAAAGCCCGCCGAAGCTCTGCCCCGCCACAACGGTACGCTCGGCGCGGTCGCTGAACGGTGCGAGGGTTTTCACCCGCGGGAGAAGTTCTTCCTGCACCGCCAGCCAGAACTCGGGGTTGCAGGGCAGCTCGCGGCTGCGGTGCTCGGTATCGATCGCGTCGATTAACACGTAGACCGCAGGCGGCAGCTTGCCTTCATCCGTGAGCGACGTCAGCGCAGGCCAGACGGGCATGCTTTCGGCCCAGAACTGCCCGTCGAGCAGGACCGCCAGCGGGCGCTCGGGGTTCTCGTCACCGGTGGTAAAAATCCAGACGCGGCGGCGGTTGCCCAGCCGCGCGCTGTTCCACTCAATGCTGACGGGCTTTTTGTAGGGCGCATCGGGATGGTTCCAGCCCGGCTGCACCGGGGCCTCAGGCATTTCCAGCGCCGAGACGGCGTGGCCGCGCCCGCCGCGCCAGCTTTGCGGGTTCAGCGGGTCGGACACCGCGTGCGGCAGCAGCTTGCGCCAGCCTTCGCGCAGCGCCATGCGGTCCGGCAGCTCGCCTTCAAACACCGCGCTGGAAAAGTCGTCTTCATGACTGGAGGGAATAAAGCAGTAGCTGCCGCGCCATTCCGGGCTGAAATCGCCCTGCCACTGCCAGACGTCGGTATCCGGGATGCGTTCGAGAGACTGCGGGCGGGCATTCTGATGGTGATCGGTCACGCCGGTGATATAGAGCCAGACGCGCTTCACCGCGGACGTTTTCTGGGTTCCTGCCGGGTCACGCCACCAGAAGGTGACGCGATAGCTCTCCTTCTGACGTTCCCATTCCGGCCCGTTTTTCGATTGCCACCACCCTTCACTTCCGGTTGTTAACGCCGTCACCCTTATAACCCCATGTTTAGCTGACTTTTTTGCTTCAGAGCAAATTTTATTGATAATATTATTGATAACTATTTGCATTTGCAATAGCGTAATGCCCGCGCTGTGGGAAGCGCGTTCATAAATAATCATAAAAGCGGGACGTACAATGAATAAGAAGATTCACTCTCTGGCATTGCTGGTCAATTTAGGGATTTATGGGGTCGCGCTGCCCGCTATGGCAGACGACAGCACCGCCACCGCGCAGCACGAAGACACGATGGTGATCACCGCCGCAGAGCAAAACCTGCAGGCGCCAGGCGTATCGACCATCACGGCCGATGAAATCCGTAAAAACCCTCCCGCGCGGGATGTGGCGGAAATCATCCGCACCATGCCGGGCGTTAACCTGACCGGTAACTCCACCAGCGGCCAGCGCGGCAACAACCGCCAGATCGACATTCGCGGCATGGGCCCGGAGAATACCCTGATCCTGATCGACGGCAAGCCGGTCACCAGCCGCAACTCCATCCGCCTGGGCTGGCGCGGCGAGCGTGATACCCGCGGCGATACCGGCTGGGTACCGCCAGAGATGATCGAACGCATCGAAGTGATCCGCGGCCCGGCTGCGGCTCGCTACGGCAACGGCGCGGCAGGCGGCGTGGTCAATATCATCACTAAAAAATTCGACAACCAGTGGCACGGTTCCTGGAACACCTATCTGAACGCGCCGGAACATAAGGATGAAGGTTCCACCAAGCGAACCAACTTCAGCCTGAGCGGCCCGCTGGGCGGCGACTTCAGCTTCCGCATGTTCGGCAACCTGGATAAAACTCAGGCCGACGCGTGGGACATTAACCAGGGCCATCAGTCCGATCGCACCGGCGCGTATGCCGACACGCTGCCGGCGGGCCGTGAAGGCGTAGAGAACAAAGACATCAACGGCGTGGTGCGCTGGGACTTCGCGCCTATGCAGTCCCTCGAATTTGAAGCGGGCTACAGCCGCCAGAACAACCTCTACGCGGGCGATACCCAGAACACCAACAACGACAACAGCTCCAACGGCCTGGTGAAGAAAAACTACGGTAAAGAGACAAACCGTATCTATCGTCAGAACTTCGCGGTGACCTGGAACGGCGGCTGGGATAACGGCATCACCACCAGCAACTGGGCGCAGTACGAACATACCCGCAACTCGCGTCTGGGCGAAGGGCTGGCGGGCGGTCTGGAAGGGTTATTCAACAGCAATAAATTCACCGACACCGATCTTGCTGACGTGATGCTGCACAGTGAAATCAACCTGCCGATCGATTTCCTCGTCAACCAGAACCTGACCCTGGGCACCGAGTGGAACCAGCAGCGCATGAAGGATTCCACCTCCAACACCCAGGCCCAGCAGGGCGGCACCATCCCGGGCATGAGCGACGACCGTAGCCCGTACTCCTCGGCGGAGATTTTCTCCCTCTTCGCCGAGAACAACATGGAGCTGACCGACAGCACCATGCTGACCCCGGCGCTGCGCTTCGACTACCACACCATTGTGGGCAACAACTGGAGCCCGTCCCTGAACCTGTCGCAGGGCCTGGGGGATGACTTCACGCTGAAAATGGGTATCGCGCGCGCTTACAAAGCCCCGAGCCTGTACCAGACCAACCCGAACTACCTGCTGTACAGCAAAGGCCAGGGCTGCTACGCCAGCTCTGACGGCGTGGGCTGCTACATGATGGGTAACGACGACCTGAAGGCCGAAACCAGCATCAACAAAGAGATTGGCCTTGAGTGGAAGCACGACGGCTGGCTGGCGGGCGTGACCTGGTTCCGTAACGACTATCGCGACAAGATTGAAGCGGGCTACGCGCCGATTGGCCAGACGTCCACCAGTAAAGTCACCACCGACATTTACCAGTGGGAAAACGTGCCTAAGGCCGTAGTTGAAGGTCTGGAAGGCTCCCTGAACGTGCCGGTAAGCGACACGATCAACTGGACCAACAACATCACCTACATGCTGCAGAGCAAGAACAAAGAGACCGGCGACCGTCTGTCGATCATTCCTGAGTACACGCTGAACTCAACCCTGAGCTGGCAGGTCCATCAGGACGTATCGCTTCAGTCGACCTTCACCTGGTACGGCAAGCAGCAGCCGAAGAAATACAACTACAAAGGTCAGCCTGTTACCGGGTCTGAGAAAGACGAAGTTAGCCCGTACAGCATCGTTGGCCTGAGCGCGACCTGGGACGTGACCAAAAACGTCAGCCTGACCGGCGGGATTGATAACGTCTTCGATAAACGTCAGTGGCGCGCGGGTAATGCCCAGACCACGGGTAATACCACGACGGGGGCGTATATGTACGGCGCAGGTGCCTATACGTATAACGAGCCGGGCCGTACCTGGTATATGAGCGTGAATACGCATTTCTAGGTAAAAGCAAAACGGCAACCCTGTTGCCGTTTTTAATTTCTCCACCCTCTCCCCGCGGGAGAGGGCCGGGGTGAGAGCCTCAGACCGCATATTCCCCCTTCATCTGAAAGTTTACATTCGCCCCTTTCAAATAAAAGTCTACATTTATAAATCTGGCATAATTCGTTGTGTTTACATTGCCACTAACGGTTATTTCCCACAAGCACTTAACAAACACCCAATTTATTTCTCCTGATATTCAATTTAATTATTTAAAACAGAAAAACATAAATTAATACAATAAAAAACCTGTTGTCTCGCCATAAGAAACGCCTGTAATCTCTGCCACGCCCGCCCGTCCTGGCGGTAAGCACCTATAAACACTGCATTCAGGAAAGAGCCACGGCATAAAAGCCGAGGCGCACGTACGCACGCTGTAAAAGCATCCGCACGTTTATACGAATAGTTTTTAATTACAAGCATCAGAATTGTAACGCTGGGCAGTAATGAAAACCCTGGGCAGTTCATAAATCAAAGGGAATAAACTAAGGATTTCCATTGTGAATTCCTGGTCCGCTCTATATTTAATTTAATGCGAGTTTACAATGAAAAAATCTATTATTGCTGTTCTGCTTTCTGCTGTTATTACGCCTGCGGCTTTTGCTGATTCATTTTCACTGACATTAGACCAAAACGGTAACGTCGCCCAGGGTGTGCAAAATCCTGCTCAGGGAATATTTGACGTCAACCCAACCGCTGGCAAAGTTACCTTGTTCGGTACAGAAAATACGGTGGCTAACCTTGATCAGATTCAGAACAACCTTAGTCTCATTCAAGACCATCAGAGCCAAATTACAGCGAACAACATTGCAATAGGCAATGAAACTACCCGCGCAGAAGTGGCAGAGCAGGGATTAGCGCGCAGTAAAGTCGATATCACCGACTACAACATCGACCAGCAGCAGCAAGCCGACCTCAATACTAAGACCGATAAAGAGCTGGATGACCATGCCTACCAGCTGAGACTGCTGGATAGCCGCTCTCAGGGCCTGCAGGCTGCCATCGTTTCACACGGCGACCGCATGAACGCGATTCAGTCTGACGTTGACAGCAACGCCGCAAATATTACCGTGAACACCAACGCAATCAACAATGAGTCCGATCGTGCCAAAGCTGCGGAAACCGATCTCGACCGCAATAAAGTGAACATTGCTGATTACAATATCGACCAGTCGAAACAGGATACGGTGAACAAGGCTGCCACTAAAGAACTGGCCGAACATGATGACAACCTGCGCCTACTGAACAGTAAAGCTACCGGTCTGCAGGATTCCATCGTTTCACACGGCGACCGCATGAACGCGATTCAGTCTGACGTTGACAACGATACTGCGAAGATTAACAAAGAAACCACTGACCGCAGCGCGGCTGACCAGCGTCAGCAACAGCAAATCACCAACAATACTAATGCAACACGTACCAACGCTGGCGCCATTACCGCGAATCAAAAAACTATCGCCAACAACAAAACCTCCATCGATCGCCTTTCAGGGCAAAACGGCACAACCTATAAACTGGCTGCGGCGACTGCCCGCCTGAGCATTCATGAAGAGCAACAAATCGTCACCCTGGCTCAGGATACGAAGGTCGCCCAGGCCACAGGTGAATACGCTCAGTCTCGCGCTCAAATCGCCATGCAAAACGCCGAGAAAAACCGTGCCGCTCTGGTCGCCTCCAACAAGAAGATCGCCGCGAACAGCGTCGCACTTGCCGATCATGAACAGCGCATTGAGACGCTTGAGCAGAGCAACAGCAGTAATTTTGGCAAACTGAAAAGTGAGGTGGACGAGAACCGCAAACGCGCTTCCGCAGGCATCGCGGGCGTTGCGGCGATGGCGAACATCCCGCAGGTGACCAACACGCAGAACTTCTCCGTGGGCGCCGGTGTGGGCAATACCGATGGTGAAAACGCGCTGGCGGTGGGCTTCTCTGCACGCGCAACGGAAAACGTGGTGGTGAAAGCCTCCGTGTCTGACGATTCTCAGCATAACTTTGTTGTCGGCGGCGGCATCGCATACGGCTGGTAACGCAACTCGCCGGGTAGCATTTGCTTACCCGGCACTTTTATCTGCGGTAAAGTAAGCGTTTTAGCGAGCAAGCGAGAACAATAATGCAGGTGACACATTCCACGTTTTTTCTTGCAGGGCTTACCGTCCATCATGTCACCTTCGATCCCTCAACCTTCACCGATGCCGATCTTCTCTGGCTCCCCCACCACGCTGAGCTTTCAAACGCCGGGCGTAAACGCAAAGCGGAGCATCTTGCCGGACGCATCGCCGCCGCGCATGCCTTACCTGACCACGCCGTTCCTGGCATCGGCCCCAGCGGCGAACCGCTCTGGCCGGAAGGTATTTCAGGCAGCATCACCCACTGCGGCACGCAGGCCATGGCGGTTGTCGTCCGTCATCCAGATGCGCTGGTGGGTATTGATTGCGAAGCCATTCTTCCAGATCCTGAAGCCCGCGACATCAAGGACGGTATCGTTGATGCGCAGGAAGCGATATGCCTGACGCGCTCGGGCTACTCTTTTGCGCTGGCATTGACGCTCGCTTTTAGCGCCAAAGAGAGTTTGTTTAAAGCCCTCTTCCCGCAGGTGAAGATTTTTATGGGCTTTGAGTGTGCGAGAGTCACAGAGGTAACGGAAAAAACCATCACACTGGCGCTTTCGCGCCCGGCTGGAGAATATCCTGAGGGTAAACGCTTCACCCTCGTCTGGCAGAATAATGATGGGAACGTGTGGACGCTGCTAAAAGCCTGATGGCGCTGCGCTTATCAGGCCTACGGTAAAGCGGTTTTGTAGGCCGGGTAAGCGCAGCGCCACCCGGCAAGAAAGACAGCTGAACTGTTAATAACCGACGTTTGTCATCAATCAAACATCCGGGAACATCACGCTGTTCCCCGGCGCTTCCCTGTGCAGATGGATGAAGTTCAGGTGCCGCTCATACTGGTCCAGAATGTCCGTAATCACCTGCTCTTTACTGTAATCCATCAAATCATTCCCCTGGCTGCCTTCCAGCAGGAAGGTTTCCAGCCGGTAGTAGGTTGATTTCCCGCTGCGCGCTCGGTAGGTAAACCCGGGAATTGAATACTGCTGCGGCCAGATCTGATAGACAAAGTTCTGCTCATCGCCCATGTGCACCAGCAGATCCAGGTGCCCCAGGTTATCGCCGTCTTCCGGCGGCAGGCTTTTCAGCTCCACGTACGCACCGCGCAGCTTCAGCTCCTGCGCCACCTCTTCCATTGCCGGGAAGCATACCGTCTCCATCATCTGTTTGGTGTAGCGCGTGCCCGGGTAGTTCATCAGGCGCGAAAGACGTTTCTTCCAGCTCAGGCGATCCTGCACGCCTAGCGGTCGCGGCGCGGTGTCGCGGTTGGCGCTTTCGCGGCGGTAGTCTTCCACCTTGAGGGATTTATACAGCCCGGCCATCACGAAGAAGATCACGAAGCTGAACGGCAGTCCCATGATCACCGTGGTGTTCTGCAGCGCAGAGATACCGTTGGTCATCAGCATGCCGAGCGTCAGCAGGCCGATGGCGACGGACCAGAAGATGCGCAGCCAGTTTGGCGCATCGCTGTTGATGTCCTTCAGCTTCGAGGTGAAGTTGCCCAGCACCAGCGCGCCGGAGTCCGCCGAGGTGACGTAAAACAGCAGGCCGGTGATGGTCGCCACGGAGGCGCTAAAGGTAAACGCCGGATACTGCGCCAGCAGGCTGTAGAAGCCGCGCTCCGGGTGCGCCATCGCTTCCTGCGCGAAGGTTGCGTTGCCGTGAATGATCTCGTGCAGCGCGCTGTTGCCGAAAATCGACAGCCACAGCAGCGTAAAGGTGAACGGGATAATCAGCGTGCCCATCACAAACTGGCGAATGGTGCGTCCACGCGAAATGCGCGCGAGGAACAGGCCGACAAACGGCGACCACGCCACCCACCACGCCCAGAAGAACAGCGTCCAGTTGTTCATCCACTCGACCGGGCGGTCAAAGGCAAAGCTGTTCAGCGTCATGCCCATAAAGCGGTTCACGTAGTCGCCCACGTTGAGCACTAAGGCATTGAGCAGGAAAGAGGTGTCGCCCATAAACAGCACGAACAGGATCAGGCCCAGCGCCAGCGCCACGTTCAGCTCGGAAAGCACGCGGATGCCTTTATCAACGCCCGACGTCACCGAGATGGTGGCGATAATGACGGAGAGCGCAATCAGCGCCGCCTTGGCCGCCATCGAATCCGGGATATCAAACAGCACGCTCAGGCCGTAGTTGAGCTGCACCACGCCGATGCCGAGCGTTGTCGCGATACCAAAGATGGTGCCGATCACCGCCGCAATGTCGACGCTGTGGCCTATCGGGCCGTTAATCTTTTTACCGAAGATCGGGTAGAGCGCGGAGCGGATGGTGAGGGGCAAATTATAACGATAGCTAAAGTATCCGAGCGCCATGCCCATCAGGGCGTACATCGACCAGCCGGTCAGGCCGTAGTGGAACAGCGTCCAGACCATCGCCTGGCGCGCGGCCTCCATCGTCTGCCCTGCCCCCTCCGGCGGCTGCATATACTGCGTGACCGGTTCCGCCACCGAGAAGAACATCAGGTCGATGCCGATGCCCGCGGCAAACAGCATCGCGGCCCAGCTCAGCAGGCTGAACTCGGGCTTTGACTGCTCTGGCCCGAGCTTCACCGAACCGAAGCGCGAGCAGGCAATGCAGACCACGAAGACGATATAGAGCGTCGCGGCCAGCAGATAGTACCAGCCGAAGGTCTTCGACACCCAGTTCAGGGTGCGCCCAATCCACTCGGCAGAAAAATCACGAAAGAAGATCGTCGTCAGGGAAAACAACAAAATCAGCCCGGCGGAAGTAAAAAAAACGACCGGGTTGATTTTGTCTTTTTCTCTGTCCTGTGAAAGGTCTGTCATCCAGTATCCCCACTGTTTTTGTAACTATTAAAATCCAAAACCGCAACAATTAAGACACATTTTATATTGAACGTCCAATCAAAAACCGCTTTAATGGTTAACCAACGCTGATGAATGGAGTGGCAAAAATGCCCAAAGTGGGGATGCAGCCGATCCGGCGCAGGCAGCTAATCGATGCCACGCTGGAAGCAATAAATGAGGTGGGTATGCATGATGCGACCATCGCGCAGATCGCCCGTCGGGCCGGCGTTTCCACCGGGATCATAAGCCACTACTTCAAAGACAAAAATGGCCTGCTGGAAGCGACCATGCGCGACATCACCGGCCAGCTGCGCGACGCGGTGTTAAGCCGCTTACGCGCCCTTCCGCACGGCAGCGCGGAGCAGCGACTGCAGGCGATTGTCGGCGGCAACTTTGATGAAACCCAGACCAGCGGCGCAGCGATGAAAGCCTGGCTGGCCTTCTGGGCGAGCAGCATGCACCAGCCGATGCTCTACCGCCTTCAGCAGGTGAGCAGCCGCCGCCTGCTGTCGAACCTGGTGTACGAGTTCCGCCGCGAGCTGCCGCGCCAGCAGGCCGAAGAGGCGGGCTACGGGCTGGCGGCGCTGATTGACGGGCTGTGGCTGCGCGCCGCGCTGAGCGGCAAGCCGCTGGATAAAACCCTGGCCCAGTCGCTTACCAGCCACTTTATCAGCCAGCATTTACCGACCGATTAACCGAGGAGAAATTATGTCCCGAATGGCAGAACAGCAGCTTTATATCAATGGTGGTTATACATCGGCCACCAGCGGTCGCACCTTCGAGACCATCAACCCGGCCAACGGTGAAGTCCTGGCGAGCGTACAGGCCGCCGGGCGCGAAGACGTGGACCGCGCCGTCGAAAGCGCAAAACGCGGGCAAAAAATCTGGGCGGCGATGACCGCCATGGAGCGCTCGCGCATCCTGCGTCGCGCCGTCGATATCCTGCGCGAGCGCAACGACGAGCTCGCAAAGCTGGAAACCCTCGACACCGGTAAAGCATTTTCTGAAACCTCAACCGTCGACATCGTCACCGGCGCGGACGTGCTGGAGTACTATGCGGGGCTGATCCCGGCGCTGGAAGGCAGCCAGATCCCGCTGCGCGACACCTCGTTCGTCTACACCCGCCGCGAGCCGCTGGGCGTGGTGGCGGGTATCGGCGCGTGGAACTACCCGATCCAGATTGCCCTGTGGAAATCGGCCCCGGCGCTGGCGGCGGGCAACGCGATGATCTTCAAGCCGAGCGAAGTGACCCCGCTTACCGCCCTGAAGCTCGCCGAGATCTACACCGAAGCGGGCGTGCCGGACGGCGTGTTTAACGTCCTGCCGGGCGTGGGCGCGGAGACCGGCCAGTTCCTGACCGAACATCCGGGCATTGCCAAAGTCTCCTTTACCGGCGGCGTCGCCAGCGGCAAAAAGGTGATGGCTAACTCGGCGGCCTCGTCCCTGAAAGAGGTGACGATGGAGCTGGGCGGCAAATCCCCGCTGATTATTTTCGACGACGCGGATCTGGATCTCGCAGCGGACATCGCGATGATGGCGAACTTCTTCAGCTCTGGCCAGGTGTGCACCAACGGCACACGCGTGTTCGTGCCTGCGACGTTCAAGGCCGCGTTTGAGCAGAAGATCGTCGAGCGCGTGGGCCGCATCCGCGCGGGCGATCTGTTCGATGAAAACACCAACTTTGGCCCAATGGTCAGCTTCCCGCACCGCGACAGCGTGCTGCGCTACATCGCCAAAGGCAAAGAGGAAGGCGCGCGCGTGCTGTGCGGCGGCGATGCGCTGAAGGGTGACGGCTTTGACAACGGCGCGTGGGTCGCCCCGACCGTGTTCACCGACTGCACCGACGAAATGACCATCGTGCGCGAAGAGATCTTCGGCCCGGTGATGTCCATCCTCACTTATGAAGGTGAAGAAGAAGCCATTCGCCGCGCCAACGACACCGACTACGGCCTGGCGGCGGGCATCGTCACTGCCGACCTGAACCGCGCGCACGGCGCTATTCATCAGCTCGAAGCGGGCATCTGCTGGATCAACACCTGGGGTGAATCCGCCGCAGAGATGCCGGTTGGCGGCTACAAACACTCCGGCATTGGCCGCGAGAACGGCGTGATGACGCTGCAGAGCTACACCCAGGTGAAGTCCATCCAGGTTGAGATGGGTAAATTCCAGTCCATATTTTAACCGGGAGGTTTATTTGCAATTTGACTACATCATTATCGGGGCCGGCTCTGCCGGCAACGTACTGGCAACGCGACTGACTGAAGATCCGAACACCACCGTCCTGCTGCTTGAGGCGGGCGGCCCGGATTACCGTATGGATTTCCGCACCCAGATGCCCGCCGCGCTGGCGTTTCCGCTGCAGGGCAAGCGCTACAACTGGGCGTACGAAACCGAGCCGGAGCCGTACATGAACAACCGCCGCATGGAGTGCGGACGCGGCAAAGGGCTGGGCGGCTCGTCGCTGATCAACGGCATGTGCTACGTGCGCGGCAACGCCATGGATCTGGACAACTGGGCGAAAGAATCTGGCCTTGAGCACTGGAGCTACCTCAACTGCCTGCCCTACTACCGCAAGGCGGAGACCCGCGACGTGGGGCCGAACGACTACCACGGCGGCGACGGTCCGGTGAGCGTCACCACCTCGAAACCGGGCGTGAACCCGCTGTTTGAAGCGATGGTCGAAGCGGGCGTGCAGGCGGGCTATCCGCGCACCGAGGATCTCAACGGCTACCAGCAGGAAGGCTTCGGCCCGATGGACCGCACGGTCACGCCGCAGGGCCGACGCGCCAGCACCGCGCGCGGCTATCTGGACCAGGCGAAGCCGCGTCCGAACCTGACCATTCGCACCCACGCCATGACCGATCATATTATCTTTGACGGCAAGCGCGCGGCGGGCGTCGAGTGGCTCGAGGGCGAAAGCACCATTCCGTCCAAAGCGACGGCAAATAAAGAAGTCCTGCTGTGCGCAGGGGCGATTGCCTCGCCGCAGATCCTGCAACGCTCCGGCGTGGGTAGCGCAGAGCTGCTGAAGCAGTTTGATATTCCGCTGGTGCACGACCTGCCCGGCGTGGGCGAAAACCTGCAGGATCACCTGGAGATGTACCTCCAGTACGAGTGCAAAGAGCCGGTCTCCCTCTACCCTGCCCTGCAGTGGTGGAACCAGCCGAAGATTGGCGCCGAGTGGCTGTTTGGCGGCACAGGCGTGGGCGCGAGCAACCACTTCGAAGCGGGCGGGTTTATCCGCAGCCGCGAGGAGTTTGAATGGCCGAACATTCAATACCACTTCCTGCCGGTGGCGATTAACTACAACGGCTCGAACGCGGTAAAAGAGCACGGCTTCCAGTGCCACGTCGGCTCCATGCGCTCCCCGAGCCGCGGCCACGTGCGCATCAAGTCGCGCGATCCGCACCAGTATCCGGCGATCCTGTTCAACTACATGTCCCACGAGCAGGACTGGCAGGAGTTCCGCGACGCGATTCGCATCACCCGCGAGATCATGCACCAGCCCGCGCTGGACAAGTACCGCGGTCGTGAAATTAGCCCGGGCGTCGAGTGCCAGACCGACGAACAGCTGGACGAGTTCGTGCGTAACCACGCCGAAACCGCGTTCCACCCGTGCGGTACCTGCAAGATGGGCTATGACGAGATGGCGGTGGTCGACGGCGAAGGCCGCGTTCACGGGCTGGAAGGGCTGCGCGTCGTGGATGCGTCGATCATGCCGCAGATCATCACCGGCAACCTGAACGCCACCACCATCATGATTGGCGAGAAGATTGCCGACGCCATCCGCGGGCGCGGGCCGCTGGCGAAGAGCACGGCGGCGTATTACGTGGCGAACGGGGCGCCGGTAAGACGCTAAGTCATTCCCCTCACCCTGGCCCTCTCCCCACAGGGGAGAGGGGATTAACCTTGCCAAAATTATTTTCATTTCCCTGCATCCAGTTTCCCCCCTGCCCTCGTATGTGAGTATGTGAGCAACGCCTTTGCTCCCTAATCCGAGGATAAATGATGAAAAAGCTACTCAGTGTTGCATTGGTATCCAGCGCTTTGCTCTTCTGTGCAGGCGCATCAGCGGCCATGACGTCTGGCTCCGTGATGGTGGGCGGAGCGGAAATGTTCCCGAGCAAAAATATTGTTGAGAACGCCGTGAACTCGAAAGATCACACCACGCTGGTGGCGGCGGTCAAAGCGGCCGGGCTGGTGGATACGCTTCAGAGCAAAGGGCCCTTCACCGTTTTTGCGCCAACCGATGCGGCGTTTGCAAAATTGCCTGCGGGTACGGTCGACAATCTGGTGAAGCCGGAAAATAAAGCCCTGCTCACCAGCATCCTGACCTATCACGTGGTCGCCGGTAATTACGATATGAAAGCGCTGGAGCAGAAAATTAAACAGGGCGGCGGCCACGCGGAGCTGAAAACCGTTAACGGTCAGCCTCTGTGGATCATGAGCAACGGCCCGCACAATATTCAGCTCAAAGATGGTAAAGGCAACGTGGCGAACATCAGCACCTATGACGTTCATCAAAAAAATGGCGTGATCGACGTCATTGATACCGTCCTGATGCCTAAGTAGTTGTCTATACTTCGGAAGTGTGAGGTTGCCTTCCGGGAAAAACATGGATAACGCGCTGGCTGAACAGCAGTTGAAATTAATGCAGGCGGTCGCAAACGGCGATCGCCGCGCATTTGAACAACTTTACCGACTCACTTCGCCTCACCTGTTTGCCGTCGCGCTGCGCATGCTGCGCCATCGCGCCTGGGCAGAAGAGATCCTTCACGACTGTTTTGTCACCGTCTGGAGTAAAGCCGAAACCTATAACGCCGCCCTGAGCTCCCCGATGACCTGGCTCACGCATATTGTTCGCAACCGCTGTATTGACTGGCTGCGCAGCGGGCAAACCCGGGCTGCCGCCCGTGAAGAGTCGTATTCCGAAGATATTCTGCTGAGCGAAAGCGATGAGCAGAATAACTGGCACGACGACGCTCAGGCAGCACGGCTCAGACATTGTCTGGAACATCTAAGTAACGAGCAGCGCCAGAGTATTACGCTCGCCTACTATCAGGGCATGTCCCACAGCGACATTGCCGACTGGCTCCAGCAGCCCGTGGGCTCGGTAAAAAGCTGGATCCGCCGGGCGATGGATCATCTTCGGGAGTGTGTGGGCCTATGAACGACGGCGATAAACGTGATGACATGCTGGCAGCAGAATATGCGCTCGGCACCCTGCGCGGCGGGGCGCGGCTTCAGTTCCAGAAAAGGCTTGCCGCTGAGCCCGGTCTGGCCGCCCGCGTGGCGTACTGGCAGGAAACGTTCAGCACGCTCGACAGCCATCTCGCGCCCGTTACCCCACCCGAGACGGTGTGGAAGAGGATCGCCCTCGATCTGCCGGCGAAAAAGCCTTTGCGCCAAAACCGGCCTTATCTCGGCTGGATGATTGCGGCCGGCATCGCCGCCGTTAGTGCGATAGCCTGGTATTCCACCCGCGTGCCGGAACTCGCACCGATGCTGGTGCTCAACGATGCCCAACAGCACGGGCAGTGGATCGTCAGTGCGGACGCCCGCCGCCAGTATCTGAGCATAACCCCTCTCAGACCGAACGCTGTCGCGGCGCAAAATAGCCTGCAGCTTTGGCTGATGCCTGCCGGTGAGGCCCCGATATCCCTGGGCCTGCTGCATAACGCTGTACCGACGAGCGTTGTCCTGAAGCACGAAACCCTTACTCCTGACGCCATAATAGCCATAAGCCTCGAGCCTGAGGGGGGATCGCCCACCGGCCAACCCACCGGCCCCGTGCTCTACAGTGGAAAAATTTAATTCTCAGGCCCTGCTGGCAGGGCCGCGAGCGTCTTAATAAACCTTTCGCCACGATACGAAAAGAGAGCGTTTTCAAAGCTAAACCTTATTTCTATAATATTCACTTTTACATATAAGAATTAAATATTAGCACGCCAATGAATTTAATTATTTAAAACGTTATTGACACTCTCTCCTGAACTCTATTAAGTTTAATCGAATGCCATCCCATTCAATATATACAATATATCGTTCTAAGGATTAAAGAATTTGTCATTATTCTTTAATCCTTTCCTGCCTTTTATTTTTTGAATCACGCAACAGTGAGATAAGATCATGAATAATAGTGCAAACAAGATTATCGTTATCACCGGCGCCAGCAGCGGCATCGGCGAGGCTATTGCTCTTTATTTAGCGGATAAGGCGTTTTCGCTGGTCCTGGTAGCGCGCCGCCTCGAGAGGATTAACGCCCTGGTGGATCGGATCATTCAGCAGGGAGGACAGGCGATTGCCGTTAAGGCCGACGTCACGCGGCAGGAGGAGGTGCAAAAGGCCATCGATGCTGCCGTCGCGGCATACCAGCGCGTCGACGTGCTGATAAATAACGCCGGTTTTATGGCTATCGCCCCCCTCAGCGAGCTAAAAACCGACGAGTGGGACCGGATGATTGATACCAACCTGAAGGGCGTACTGTACGGTATCGCCGCGGCATTCCCGGTATTCCAGCGCCAGGGAAGCGGCCACATTATCAACGTGGCATCTGTGGCGGGTATCAAAGTGCTTGCCCCCGGCGGCGTGGTGTATAGCGCCACGAAATTCGCGGTTCGCGCCCTGAGCGAAGGCCTTCGCCAGGAGGCAGGCAGGACCATCCGAACCACCCTTATTTCTCCGGGCGCGGTCGAAAGCGAGCTGCAGTTCGGCAGCTCTGATGCCCCGAGCAAACAGTTCCTGCATGAATTTTATAAGCAGGCCATACCGGCAGACGCGATTGCCCGCGCCGTTTTATTTGCTATTGAACAACCCAACGACGTTGATGTGAATGAAATTATTGTCCGACCGACGCAGGAAGAATTTTAGCATGACTTAATTAATACTGAATGAGGTGTCATTATGATTAAATCATTAACGTCCTTATCAGATTTAAATATGCGCTCAGGTGCCGATATTCTCCTCAACGTGCTGGAGAGTGAAGGCGTGGAATATATATTTGGCAACCCCGGCACGACGGAACTCCCGCTGATTGACGCCCTGCTCCGGCATGAAAACATTCACTATATTCTGGCACTCCAGGAGAGCAGCGTGGTTGCCATTGCCGACGGCTATGCGAAAGCCTCCGGTAAGACCGGTTTTATCAATTTACATACCGCCAGCGGCCTCGGTCACGGCATGGGGAATTTAATCAACTCGCGGATCATGAAAACGCCGCTGGTTGTGACCGTCGGGCAGCAGGACACCCGGCACTACGTGCGCGATCCGCTTCTGTATGACGACATTGTTTCCATTGGCTCGCCGGTGGTGAAGTGGGCGCAGGAGGTCACCAGCGCCGATCAGCTCCCGGTTCTGGTGCGCCGCGCCTTTCATGCTGCCAGCTACCCTCCCGCGGGCCCGGTGCTGCTCTCTCTGCCGATGAACGTGATGGAGGAGCTCAGCGACGCCGGGATACAAACGGCCTCTAAGGTGAACTACCACACCGTGGCGGGCTCGCTGGACGAACTGGCGGAGGAGCTGAGCCAGGTTACGCCCGGCAGGATCATGATCGTGGCGGGGGATGAAGTACACTCCAGCGGCTCAACGCAGGAGATAGTCCAGCTTGCGGAAGCGCTCGGCGCCCACGTCTACGGCTCCTCCTGGCCGTTAAATCTGCCCTTTCCCACACAGCACGCGCTCTGGCGCGGCAATATGCCCACCACCGCCTGCGAAATCGCCGGCATCGTCAATGGCTACGACGCGGTGTTTATCATCGGCGGCAGAAGCCTGATCACCATTCTTTACAGCGAAGGGGACGCAATCCCGGGTTCTTGCGCGGTATACCAGCTCTCCGCCGACATGAACGAGCTGGGCCGCACCTACGCGACGCGCCTCTCGGTAATGGGGGATATCAAACTCTCCCTGAAAGAACTGTTACCGAAGCTTGAGCAGCGCCGGGTGGCAAGCAAATTAACGCATCAGCGGCTGCTCAAAGCGGCGCGCGCCGAACGGGAAAAAGAGTGGCAGGAGCAGGAAAAGCGGCTGGCTGCCGAGCGGCTGCGCCCGGCGATTTCGCCGATGGTCGCGGCATACGAGGTGATTAAATCCGTTCCGCCGGGCACCACGATTGTTGACGAGGCGATTGCAACGGCAAGGCACGTTCGCCGGGTGATCTCGGACCAGCAGCACCTGCGCTACTACTTTATGCGCGGCGGCGGGCTGGGCTGGGGTATGCCTGCGGCAGTCGGCCACTCGCTGGGGCTGGGCCGCGAGCCGGTAGTGTGCCTGATGGGCGACGGCGCGTCCCTTTACTCACCGCAGGCGCTCTGGACGGCGGCACACGAAGAGCTGCCCGTGACCTTTATCGTCATGAATAACCTGGAGTACAACGTTCTCAAAAACTTTATGAAGAGCCAGCCCGCCTACAGTTCGACGAAGCTGGGGCGCTTTATCGGAATGGATTTGGTTGACCCGCACATCGATTTTCAGTCGCTCGCCACCGCCATGGGCATTCGCTGCTGTCGGGTCACCCAGGCGGCGGACATCGCCGCCGCGGTAACTCAGGGGCTGCAGTCCGGCAAAACCAACTTAATTGAAATCGTGATTTCGGCAGATTAATCACCGGATTTCGCTGTACCCTACATACACGTTCTTATAACCGAAAATCCTCCAGCCGCTTAACCTGCCGCCCTTCCCCGTCAAAATTATCTGCCGACAGCCAGGCGCGCAGCTCTGCATCGCGCTGCGGCCATTCGCTATCAATAATAGAGAGCATATCGCTGTCGCGGTTGCGCCCTTTGCGCACCAGCTTCTGGCGAAGCCGCCCTTCCCAGACGAATCCCAGCCGCTCCGCCGCGCGGCGAGAGGCGGTGTTCATCGAATCGCATTTCCACTCCAGCCGACGATACTTATGCTCAAACGCATTTTTCAGCAGCAGCCACACCGCTTCGGTGCCGATGCGGGTGCCTTTCATCCTGCGCGACCAGGTGACGTGGCCGATTTCCACCGAGCCGAGAAACCGCTCGATCGCCATATAGCTCACCAGCCCTACGGCCTTTTCGGTCTGTACATCAATAACGGCGAAGGGCACCAGGTCATCATCCAGCACCTTTCCCAGCACCCAGTGCGCGGTGGCCTCAAGGCTTTCCGGCTGGGTGCTGGCAAGCCACGTCCAGTCGCTGTCGTCCCCCAGCGCGTAGGCGTCAAACAGGTCTGGAGAGTGGCGGTCCGCATCCAGCGGCTCCAGACGACAATACTGGCCGGTCAGCGCCGTGCGGGTTAATACCTGCGCGCATTTCCAGTCGGGAACAATATCGTTAACGGTTTGACCATGATGATTGATTTCGGGCACGGCGGTGACTCCCTGAAAGGTAAGGGATTTGTTATAGCAGGTTAAAAAGCGGACGAAAAGAGAGGTGACTAATAACCAGGCCGAATGCGTTATACCCGGATGGCATAAGCAAAGCAGAATTTCGACTTTGAGGAAATCCTTAGTCAGCCTACCGTAGCGGAGCATAAAACAATCACAATATATTTTCTTCAGGGATCGCTATGACTAAAAAACTGCTGCCGTTACTGGTGCTGGCTGCGCTCTCAAGCGCTGCCCACGCCGCTACTCCGCCCAACACGCTGGTTGTCGCCCAGGGCCTTGATGATATCGTGAGCCTCGACCCGGCCGAAGCCAACGAGCTTTCCAGCATCCAGACCGTGCCGAGCCTGTATCAGCGCCTGGTTCAGCCGGACCGCGATAATCCGGAAAAAATCACCCCGATTCTGGCGGAAAGCTGGGACGCGGACGCGGCAGCAAAAACCCTGACCATCAAACTTAAGCCCGATGCGAAATTTGCCTCCGGCAATCCGCTGCGCCCGGAAGACGTGATTTTCTCATACACCCGCGCCGTGACGCTGAACAAATCTCCGGCGTTTATTCTCAACGTGCTGGGCTGGGACGCGAGCAACATCGCCAGCCAGCTTAAAAAAGTGGACGACCATACCCTCCAGCTTCACTGGACGGCGGACGTCAGCCCGTCGGTGGCGCTGAATATTCTCTCCACGCCGATTGCCTCCATCGTCGATGAGAAGCAGGTTGCGGCGAATGTTAAGGATAACGACTTCGGTAACGCCTGGCTGAAAATGCACTCGGCGGGCAGCGGCGCGTTCAAAATGCGCGTCTATCAGCCACATCAGGCCATCGTGCTGGAAGCCAACGAATCCGCCCCCGGCGGCGCGCCGAAGCTGAAGAGCATCATCATCAAAAACGTTCCCGACCCGGCCTCTCGCCGCCTGCTGATCCAGCAGGGTGACGCGGACGTGGCGCGCGACCTGGGTGCAGACCAGATTAGCGCCCTGGACGGCAAGCCGGGCGTGAAGGTGCTGAGCATTCCGTCCGCCGAGCAAAATTACCTGGTGTTTAACACCGGCAACAGCGCCAACCCGCTGCTGAACAACCCGGCGTTCTGGGAAGCCTCGCGCTGGCTGGTGGACTATGAAGGCATCACCAAAGACCTGCTGAAAGGCCAGTACTTTGTACACCAGAGCTTCCTGCCGGTCGGGCTGCCGGGCGCGCTGGAAGATAATCCGTTTAAGTTTGACCCGGCAAAAGCGAAAGAGATCCTCGCCAAAGCGGGCATTAAGGACGCGCATTTCACGCTGGACGTGGAGAACAAGCCGCCGTTTATCACTATCGCGCAATCCATGCAGGCGAGCTTTGCCCAGGGCGGCGTGAAGGTCGATCTGCTGCCCGCAGCCGGAAGCCAGGTTTATGCCCGCGTGCGCGCTAAGCAGCATCAGGCGGCGATCCGTCTGTGGATCCCGGACTACTTCGACGCCCACTCTAACGCCAGCGCCTTCGCGTGGAACGACGGCAAATCCAGCACCGTGGCCGGCCTGAACGGCTGGAAAATTCCCGAGCTGAACAAGGCGACGCTGGCGGCGGTGGCCGAGCCGGACCCGGCGAAGCGTCTGGATCTGTACAAGAAGATGCAGGAACAGCTGCAGCATAGCTCGCCGTACGTGTTCGTCGATCAGGGCAAAACCCAGATCGTGGTGCGCGATAACGTGAAGGGGTATCAGCAGGGGCTGAACGCGGATATGGTCTGGTACGACCGCGTCACGAAGTAGCCTTTCTCCCTCTCCCCGTGGGAGAGGGTTGGGGTGAGGGCAACATCGCGCAACAGAGTCGCCTGTTCCCCCTCACCCCCGCCCTCTCCCAAAGGGAGAGGGGGTCGTCCGTGCATATTTTCAGGATAATGATTTTCCCATGCCACATCTTTCCACCCGCGTGCTTCAGGGTCTGCTGACCCTGCTGCTCACGCTCTTCGGGCTGCTGCTCGTCACGTTTGCGCTCTCGGCGTTTTCACCTGTCGATCGCGTGCTGCAGATCGTGGGCGATCACGCCAGCCAGTCAACCTACGATCAGGTACGCCACCAGCTCGGGCTGGACAGGCCCCTGCCCGTGCAGTTCTGGCACTACCTGCAAAACCTGGCCCACGGTGATTTAGGCACGGCCAGCGCCACCGGGCAGCCGGTGCTGCAGGACTTACTCCACGCGTTCCCCGCTACGCTGGAGCTGGCCACGCTGGCGTTAATCATCGGGTCCGTCCTCGGCGTAACTGCCGGTGTGCTTTGCGCCCGCTACGCCGGCTCGCCGCTCGATTTAGCCATTAGAACGCTCACCCTACTCGGCAACTCGGTGCCGATTTTCTGGCTCGGCCTGCTGATGCTGGCCCTGTTCTACGCGAAGCTGCAGTGGAGCGCGGGCCCCGGCAGGCTGGACGATATCTGGCAGTTTACCGTGGAACCGCGCACCGGCTTTGCGCTGATTGATACCTGGCTTTCCGGCGACCGAGAGGCGTTCCGCAACGCCATCAGCCACCTGGTGCTGCCGGTACTGCTGCTGGCCTATTACTCGCTGGCGAGCATCACGCGCCTGACGCGCTCCGCCTGCCTGAGCGAGATGAACAAAGAGTACATTCTGCTCGCCCGCGCCAAGGGTGCCGGGGAGATGACCATCCTGCTGCGCCACGTGCTGCCGAACATTCGCAGCACCCTATTGACGGTGATTGCCCTGGCCTACACCAGCATGCTGGAGGGCGCGGTGCTGACAGAAACCGTCTTCTCGTGGCCGGGCATCGGGCGCTATCTCACCACGGCCCTGTTCGCCGGAGACACCACCGCCATTATGGGCGGCACGCTGCTGATTGGCGTGAGCTTTGTGCTGATCAACAACCTTACCGACCTGCTCGTGCGGGCAACCGATCCCAGGGTGCGCTAATGCCGTTTTATCTTTTCTTACGCCGCCTGCGCCGTTCCCCTGCCGCATTTTGCGGGCTGACTGCCATCGCGCTGCTGGTGCTTATCGCCCTGCTCGCGCCGTGGCTCGCGCCGCTTGATCCGAACTGGCAGGACGCCGCAGCGCGCCTGCAGGCACCGAATACTCAGCACTGGCTGGGCACCGACAGCTACGGGCGCGACCTGCTTTCACGCCTGATTTACGGCACCCGTCCGGCGCTCGGGCTGGTGGCGCTAGTCACCGTTATCACCCTGCCCGCCGGGCTGCTGGTGGGAATTTTGTCCGGCTACTACGGCGGCTGGCTGGAGCGCATCCTGATGCGCTTTACCGACGTGGTAATGTCGATGCCGCGCCTGATCCTTGCCTTCGCGTTTGTGGCGATGCTTGGCCCGGGGCTCGTCAACGGCGCGCTGGCGCTGGCCTTAACCACCTGGCCCGCCTACGCGCGTCAGGCGCGGAGCGAGATCCAGCGCCTGCGCCACAGCGACTACCTCGCCGCCGCCGAGATGATGGGCATTCGCGGCCCGCGCCTGCTGGTTGGCCATATTCTGCCCCTGTGCCTGCCGTCCGCGATTGTGCGGCTGGCGCTGGATCTGGCGGGGATTATTCTGGCAGCCGCCGGGCTGGGCTTCCTCGGCCTTGGCGCGCGTCCGCCGATGGCCGAATGGGGCGCGATGATCGCCGACGGCATGCAGGTCATTTTCGACCAGTGGTGGATCGCCGCCATTCCGGGCGGGGCGATTCTGTTTGCCAGCCTGGCCTTTAACCTTCTGGGCGACGGCCTGCGCGACGTACTGGAGCCACAGCATGACTGAACAACGCGTCATCGTCGATGCGCTGAATATCGACTACCCCGCCGCGCGCGTGGTGAATAACCTGAGCTTCACGCTTGGCAACGAGCGGCTGGCGCTGGTGGGGGAATCCGGCTCGGGCAAATCAATGTCCGCCCGCGCCCTGATGGGGCTGGTGCGTAGGCCCGGCATCGTGAGCGCGAAACGCCTTAACGTGCTCGGCAACGACCTGCTGACCCTGAACAGCCGACGCTGGCAGGCGCTGCGCGGCAACGGCATTGCGATGGTCCTGCAGGACCCGCGCTACGCCCTGAACCCGGTGAAAAACGTCGCCGCCCAGCTTGATGAGGCGCTAACGCTTCATCAGCGCCTGCCCCGCGCCGAGCGCCTGGCGCGCATTCACGACGTCATCCGCGCCGTCGGACTCAACGAACATGTCCTCCAGCGCTACCCCGGCGAACTCTCCGGGGGCATGGGCCAGCGGGTGATGATTGCGATTGCGCTCATCAACAACCCGCAGGTGCTGATCGCCGACGAACCCACCTCCGCGCTGGACGCCCGCCTTCGCAACCAGATCCTTGAGCTGCTGGTGGAGCAGTGCGAGGCGCGGCAGATGGCGATGCTGTTAATCAGCCACGACCTGCCGCTGGTGGCGGAACACTGCGACCGCGTGCTGGTAATGTATCAGGGTGAGAAAGTTGACGAGATGGCGGCGAACCGGCTGTCGCAGGCGACGCACCCGTATACGCGCACCCTGTGGACCTGCCGGCCCAATGCGGAAACCTTTGGCCAGGTGCTGCCGACGCTGGACCGCTCGCAGCCGTGGAAGGAGGCGAACAATGGCCCTCGTTGAGGTAAACCAGCTCCAGGTGAGCTTCGGTGAAAAAACGGCGGTGTCCGCCGCCAGCTTTGCCATTGGGCAAGGCGAAACTTTCAGCCTGATCGGCGAATCCGGCTGCGGTAAATCGACTATTCTGCGCGTGCTGGCGGGATTGCAGCGCGAGTGGAACGGCCGCATTTCGATCCTGGGAGACGCGCTACGGCCAGGACGGCGTTTTGAAGGCGAGCTTCGTCGCAACGTGCAGATGGTGTTTCAGGATCCGTGGGCCTCTTTGCACCCGAACCACACCGTTGAGCGCACCCTGTCGGAGCCGTTACACATCCACGGCGAAAAGCAGGTTGCTGAAAAGGTGGCGGATGCGCTGCGGCAGGTTGGCTTGTCAGCCGACGCGGGCAGGCGTTATCCACACCAGCTTTCCGGCGGACAGCGCCAGCGCGTGGCGATTGCCCGGGCGCTGCTGCTGCGGCCTCAGCTTCTGCTGCTGGACGAGCCGACCTCGGCGCTGGATATGTCGGTGCAGGCGGAAATTCTCAATCTTTTGAACCGCCTGAAAGCCGAGCACGGCATGACCTATCTGCTGGTGAGCCACGACGCGGACGTGATTGCGCATATGTCCGACCGGGCGGCGTTTATGGCGCACGGGGAGATCCAGAAGGTGTTTGACCGTGAGGCAATGTTAAGGGGTGAGCACAGGATGGGGTAAGTGCGCGCGGCGGTGCCCGGTGGCGCTGCGCTTACCGGGCCTACGTTTCGTGCCGCGTTGAGGTTTTTTTGTAGGCCGGGTAAGGCGTAGCCGCCACCCGGCAACAAATCACTTCAGCAGCTTCACCGTGGCGTCGATGTCGATCTCGTCTTCGGTAAAGATCATCGTCGTGTTCTGGAAGGTGGTGATCGCCAGCTTCTTCACCGAACGCGTTTCGCCCGGCTTTTTATCGGACTTCGGCTTGATGCTGTTCATCAGCAGCCCTACCGACAGCACCGCGTTCTCTTTGTCGATTTTGGCATCAACCGGCTCTTCTTCGCTGAACACCACGAAGGATTTGATCGAGGTGAGCTTTACGCGCTCGCCCGCGATAAAGAGGTGCTTGCTTTCAGGGATCACCTTCACCGCATACGCGGAAAGGCCTTTGTTGTTGGTGGTTGGCTCGAAGGTCACCGCCGCATCTTTCTTAATCAGATCAGGGTTGGCGACCTTAATCACATGAAAATAGCGGTTGTCGCCGTTTTCATCTTTGATAAATCCGAAGCCTTTATCTTTAAACCACGTTGTGATTGTACCGTTCATCGCTGTTACCGCCTGTCAGATCTCTGAGACTAAAGTTTTGCAGCGCGCAGTGTAATGCACAATGGCTGAGGAGACAAAAAAAAGCCCCTGCAATCGTGCAGGGGAAAGTTCATGTCAGAGCTTATCGTTATTTTTTAATTAAACACCATCCCACCATCAATCAAGAGCGACTGGCCGGTCATGTAGTCGGAGTCCGGCCCGGCGAGGTATGAAACGCACGCGGCCACGTCTTCAGGCTCGGACAAACGGCCAAGCGTAATGCGTTTGGCAAAGGTTTCGGTTCCGTAGCCGAGCGGTTTACCCGCCGCCTCGGAGACCTGACGGTCGATCTCCGCCCACATCGGCGTTTTGACGATGCCCGGGCAGTAGGCGTTAACGGTGATCCCCAGCGGCGCGAGGTCCCGTGCCGCTGTCTGGGTTAAGCCGCGCACCGCGAACTTGCTGGAGCTGTAGACCGCCAGTTCAGGGTTGCCGGTGTGGCCCGCCTGGGAGCAGGCGTTGATGATCTTGCCGCCGTGCCCCTCTTTGCGGAAGGCGTCAATCGCGGCCTGAATGCCCCAGATGACCCCCTTCACGTTGATGTTGTAGACCTTGTCGACAATCTCCGGCGTGATGGATTCGATAGGGGTAGACGGTGCCACCCCGGCGTTGTTGACGATAACGTTGAAGCCGCCCAGCGCGGTACGGGCTTTCTCCACCGCCGCGAACACCTGGTCGCGGTCAGAGACGTCCACCTTCACGGCGACGGCTTTACCGCCGCTGCGGATGATTTCATCGGCCACGGCCTTCGCCGTCTCTTCGTTATAGTCAGCGATGGCAACGGCAAAGCCGTCCTTCACCAGGCGAAGCGCGATCGCTTTACCAATCCCCTGGCCTGAGCCGGTTACGAGAGCAACTTTTTGCATGTCTCTGTCCTTATATTGATTCACAAAATCTGGCTGAGATGGAGCTGGCCCATCAGCAGCGGGTTATCGCTGTAGTCGACGGGAATGGCCACCACGGCAGGGCCGTCGACATCCATCGCCGCGCGCAGCGTCGGCTCAAGCGCGTCCGCGCTCTCCACGGCAAAGCCCTTCGCGCCAAAGGCATCGGCATAGGCTTTGAAATCGACCGGGCCGAACTCCACGCCGGAAAGACGCTGGTATTTTTTCTCTTCCTGAATCGCCACCATGTTGTAGGCGTTATCCACCCAGATGATGTGCAGCACGTTGGCGTTGAGCCGCACCGCGGTTTCCAGCTCCATGCTCGACTGCAGGAAGCCGCCGTCACCGGAGACCGAAACCACCTTGCGGCCCGGGTTCACCAGCCACGCGCCAATCGCCCACGGAAGGGCCACGCCCATGGTCTGCTGACCGTTGGAGATCATCACCTGACGCGCCCGGAAGCTGTAGAGATAGCGGGCGATCCAGATGTGGAAGCTGCCCATGTCGACGGTGAGCGTCACGTCGCTGTTCACGATGTCCTGCATGGCGCGCACGATGCGCAGCGGGTGCAGGGCAAACTGGTTGAGCGAGGCGCCGCGGCGATCGAGCAGATCGCGCTGATGCTGGCGATCGACCAGAATTTCGGAGGCCCGCTGGCTCAGCTCGAGCTTATGGTCGATGCGGTTAGCGAGCAGGTTCAGCGTTTCGGCGATATCCCCCACCAGTTCGAGATCGGGAACATACCTGCGCTCCTCGTAGGCGGGCAGCACGTCGATATGTACCAGCGTCGCGTCGCCGCTGTTCCACATGGACGGCTCGTATTCCACCGGGCTGTAGCCGATGCAGATAATCAGATCCGCCAGGTGCAGCAGACGGTCGCCCGCCTGGTTGTTAAACAGGCCGACGCGTCCGGCAAAGCGGGTGAAGTGCTCCTGATTTACCGCCCCGGCGGCCTGATAGGTGCTGGTGACCGGAATGCGGCTTTTCTCCAGCAGCGTGCGCAGCGCGGCGCTGTTGGCGGGCTGGCTGGCCATCAGGCCGAGTAAAATAACCGGGTTTTTGGCCTTTTCAATCAGCTTCGCCACGTCGTTAATGGCCGACGCCGGTGCCGGGCCCATCAGCGCCGGGCCGCTGGCGGGCAAAATCGCGCCCGCGGTGGGCTGGTCGACAATATCCTGCGGCAGGCTGACGAACGCCCCGCCCGGCCTGCCCTGCTCGGCGGCGCGAAACGCGTTCGACACCACCTCGGCAATCGCGTCCGGTGAACTGACTTCTACAGCGTATTTGGTGACCGGGCTGAACATGGCGACGGTGTCCATGCTCTGGTGCACCAGCTTGGCTTTATCCGCCCGCTTCACCGCCCCGCCCAGCGCTACCACCGGGTCGCCTTCGCTGTTGGCGGTGGCGATGCCGGTGATCAGGTTCGAACAGCCCGGCCCGGAGGTGACCAGCGCGACCCCGGCCTTGCCGGTTAACCGCCCTACCGCGGCCGCCATAAACGCCGCGTTCGCCTCGTGGCGGACGGGAATAATCTCGATGGAGGAGTCCAGCAGGGAGTCAAAGACCTTGTCGATTTTCGCACCCGGAATGCCGAACACCTGCTTCACGCCCTGCGCTTCCAGCTGGCCGACAACCATATCGGCGCCGTGCGCCCACTGACGTGACTGTTTCTCACTGTTCACGGTAGTTCTCCTGTTAGTTTTCGACGGAACGGATCGCTGCATCAAGATTGCTGGGGTGAAGGTTGGCCTGTAAAAACGCGCTGTCGGCGGGCAGGTCAATCATGAGCTTGTGAATTTCACCGAAGGTGAGCACGCCGCTCTCCAGCTGGTAGTCGAGCAGATGTCCCCCGCCCTGACGGTCGTCGGTGATAAAGTGTTCGTGATAGCCCGCCACGTTAATGCCCTGCATATGCTGCGGCGTACGGAACCCGACCAGCACCCCTTCGCGCTGGTTAAAGCGGAACACCGGCTGGTCGTCCAGCACGTCGGTCATCGCCCTGTACGGCGGCGTCTGGCGCGGCACGGTGCGGGTGTGCGCATGGCGAAAATTGCCGTCGATGCGCAGCGCGCAGAACAGGTTATCGGAGGGGATCTGCTGGTCGATGACGTCGTGGATCTGCTGGCGGCTGACCGGCCCGTCGAAAGTTTTGCGGTACTGCGGCTGGAACCAGGTCATCACCGCGAATGGCGTTTTCTGGTCCGGCTTCGCGGCCCGGGCGCTGCCGTCGGCGCGCAGCTGGTAAACCTGGCTGCTGAAGGCGATCATCTCACCGTCCAGCTCGTTGAAGGTGCCAAGGCCAAAGTCACCGTGCGAAAGCAGGTCGGCAATCGTGGTCTCCCCTTCGTATACGCCGCTTAGCAGGGCGCTCATTAGCGATGTCTGATAGATCACGCTGTCAGGATGCTGGGCGGAGAATCCCCGCAGGGTCTCGCACAGGCTGGCCTCACAGTCGCAGGCAGATGAATGCAGCATCGTGCTGGTCCTCTTCAACTTTATTTATAAAGGTTAAATAAATGTTGACCCGATTCAGCAGAGAGTTCCAATATAGAAACCATGCTGGTTTGAGACGTTTTTGATATGGAACTTCGATATCTGCGGTATTTTGTCGCCGTGGCACGCGAGCGACACTTCACAAAGGCGGCTAAAGCGCTGGGTATTTCACAGCCTCCTCTGAGTCAGCAGATCAAGCGGCTCGAAGAGGAAGTGGGCACGCCGCTGTTCAGGCGCCTGACGCGAGGCGTGGAGCTGACCGAGGCGGGAGAGGCCTTCTACGAGGACGCCTGTAAAATCCTGGCGATGAGCGACGCCGCGCTGGAGAAAGCCCGGGGCATCGCGCGCGGGCTGAACGGCAGCCTGTCGATTGGCATCACCAGCTCCGACGCCTTTCACCCCAAAATCTTCACCCTGATCCGCCAGTATCAGGTGCAGAACATGGCGGTGCGGGTTCATCAGGTGGAAGCCAACATGTCTTCGCTGATGACGATGCTGGCGGAGGGTGAGCTGGATATTGCCTTTGTGCGCCTGCCGTGCGAGAGCAGCAAGGCGTTTGACCTGAAAATCCTCGACCGTGAGCCGATGGTGGTGGCGCTGCACCGCGACCACCCGCTGGCGGCGTGCGGCGAACTGGCGCTGGAGCAGCTTCGTGATACGCCGGTGGTGCTGTTCCCGCAGGAAGTCGCGCCGGGGCTGTACGACCGGGTTTACGGCTGCTGCGAACGGGCCGGAATTGACGTACAACGCGCGCTGCAGTCGTCTCAGCTTTCCTCCTCCCTGAGCATGGTTTCCGCGGGCGGCGGCTTCGCCCTGGTGCCGCAGTCGATGGCGGCCATTTCACAGCCGAATGTTACCTATCATGCGCTGAGCGCGCCGGCGCTTTATACCGATATCGCCATCTGCTGGCGGCGCTTTGAACGTTCCCGGACGGTGAAGCGGTTTCTGGCGATGATGAGCGAGGGGTAGCCGCCGGTTTGGTTGGGGGGTGTTGTAGGCCGGGTAAGGCGTAGCCGCCACCCGGCAATGCCCTTCTGGAAGCCGCCTCGCAAACCTGCAAGCAACCTTATGTAATTCAGGGGCATCCCTTTTAATCCCTTCTTCGCGGTCGTAAAGTGCCTGCGTTGCGGCACATCCGTAACCGGGCGTAGGAACCCGTTAGCATAACGTGACGTTAAATTGCAAAAAGAGGATGCTAAATGGCTACTATTCCTGAGTTTTCTTATGCGCTTTCTGAAGAAAGCGCTGTTCATCACCTCATCAATCTTGAGCTTTGCGATTCCGCAGATCTCTTCGAACTGGCTGACACCTGCGCCGCCTGTGTGAGCGTGCTGGTTGAAACTGACGATCCCGTGACGTTTTCTATACTTTGCGAGCGCTTGCTGGAACTGCTTAAACGCCTGCGTGAACGTTGCGATACGGAACTGCCCCCACATTTGGTTGAACGACTCATCGCGGGGGAGAAGATCGTTTCCTGCGTGCCGGACTGCTGGCAGGAGACGGCGTTGCAGGTGGATTATGCTGTGGCGTTAACGCTGGCGGTGATGGGCGGGACACTGCCTGCGAGCGTGGCGAAAGAACTCACTGGGCTACTGCATGATATGGTCTGGCTGCTGGCTGAGTTTGTGAAGGAGCCGTATATTCCGGTGCATTAAGGCGGGTGATAGAAGACCGGGGTTCTGCTGCTGCGGACGGGCGAGGATTTCGGCCAGATACCCCTCTCTTTTCCTGGTAATTGTATATATCAAAGCATCTGTTACTCTGGCTGGGCTCAAAGGATGACAAGGATGACAAGGATGACAAGGATGAGAGATGCTGAATCCAGGATTCGTTACCCGCAAAGCGCTTACTCACTGGCGGGACGTTCCCGCTTTTCTACCCCAGTTTCAATTTCATGAGAAACATCGAACGGTCATTCATACTGATCATCCTGAAACTATTCTGCCATTGATTGCTAACTTTGACGTCCGGCAAGACCCCGTGATTCGGCGGCTAATGTCATTACGTCAAATACCGCAGAAATTTCTGCGCAACCCGCAGTCTAACGCGATCGGCGACTTTGGTTTGCACAGCTTTACCCTTTTGAAAAGCTCAGCATCTGAGCTGTGCTATGGCTTAATCGGGCAATTCTGGCGGACAGATTTCGGTCTGGAAGACGTGCCGGATGCCAGTGCTTTTCAGACGCCAGCCGCTCCGGGCAGTGCGAAATTGTTACTTCGCTATCGGATAACGGAACTGGTGCCAGGGCAACATGAACTCTGCACGGAAACGTTCGTCAATTGTCCGGACAGAAGCACTCGGCTAAGGATGACAGCTTACTGGCTGGTAATCCGGGCGGGCAGCGGCTGGATCCGTAAAAGGACGCTGAAGGCGGTCAGAGAGAATATTGAAAGTCAGACGTGAGGTGTACCTGTGAAATGTTCCGAAAGGGAACCTTGCGGGAATATTTTCCTGAACGTTTATGGGTTGAACAATGGAGGTTTTGATGAATAAGCGCTATTGCATGTTTCCTCTTTCTCAGTGCGTTCGCTGTAAATGCTGCTGATGGCGGTAAGGGTGGTGATGGAGGAAATGGCTCTGATGGCGGAAACGGTTCTGATGGCACCGCCTCATCTAATGGCCGAGCGGGTTGTCCGGGCGGAACTAGTCCGGATCCATCGGGGCATTTTTATCTTCCCGGTACAAAACAGCAATGCAACCCGGGGAAGCAGGATGCAATGAAGAGCGCCAGGCAATGAGATAAAGCGTGACAATACGCTAGCTCATCCTGATTCTGTTTCCTTACCTGCCTCCAGCTCCCGGCAAAATGTTTAGCAAGGTAAAAGATAGGCATCACGACGACACCGACAGAAAAGCGTTTATGGAAAGCTTCTCCATGAAAAAAAACAGAACCACCTGAGTGCTTCTCACGAAAAAATCGATTTGATCTTTTCGGGCAGCACGAGGTTGAAAAGAGCTATCGATCCAGCGTTATTATTACAATAATGTTGACCTTATCTGGGTTCGGTATATTCATCCTTTAGTTAAGCGTCTATTCATTATGTCATTAACATAATGTTCAATCGAAATATTGTGCTCCCCATTAATCTGAGAAATGAATGCGCTAAGATGCTCTTGCGATGCATGAAGAGTAGTGGCGATAAGGTTATCAAAATCGTTCTGAGTGAATCGTTTGTGTCCCTTCAACGTCGAACGCTGGAGCAAAGTGTGTGCGGTCACTTCCAGGACGGCCCGCCGGTAATGATCGGACAGCAGGACGTCAAGATCGGTCTGAAGAATATCAAACTCAAAATGAAAGCTGACAAATCCCGATTCGACAGGTAATGAATAAATCAATTTGTCACCTAATTGCTCAACGTAAGGTTCATATCCTTCTCCCATTACTCGCGTAGTCTGCATATAACCCCTCTTCTTTCATGCATTAGATTAATTCCACTTGAATAAAAACACAGAATTACTATTTTAAATCTTGCTTACAATACCCCGTAATAAAAAAGAGAATATATCCTCGCTATAAAATTATATTTTACCGTGCGGGTTTCCTTTTAAAGAAAAAATCTATCCATAAAAATAATTATAAAACGCATTGAAATTTTCATTACCAATAAGAGGCACAATCCTTTCCCGCAGCTCATCAATAAAATCATCTTTTACTTCGTAATTATCATCTGCTATATCAAAGATATCGTATTGACCATATACCAAATCAATAAGCTCAGCTAAAGAATATATGAACCCAGAGAGACTACTAGCTATCTGAAACGGTTCAATTACATCATAACCTGCATAAACAGAGGAACTCCCTTCACCGATAACCGCAATTATAGGTTTACCTCCACCTAAATCATCGCCAATAGCAAGAAAATTATCTGGTAAGTGTTCATAACCACTTTGAGCCTTCAAGAGTTAATTGACTGAGTGAAATTTAATTGGCGTGAAGCCTGTTTCAATCTTTAACTTTTCAGGATTATAATTTTTATATAAAAAATCCACCTCTGTTGAACGAGGTAAGTCGGACGGGAAGGCATTGTCCAGATCATTGACGGTGCTGAAACTCCCTGACAGCGAGTATTTATTGCAAATGACAATAAGCTGTTTTAATGCTTTTTCAATCTCATTCACAATGGTCTCAGACGCATCCATAAATATAGCCCTCAGTAATAACCAATTAATTTAGAATAACATTCTCAGTATGTACTACCTTCAAACAAGCTAAGTAAATCAATTTTCAATTACTCTCTCGATCTTTAAATCAAAGCTCTATGAAATTATCGTTCTCGAGATAAAAATTTAAACCTGATATGAAATCCTCTACAGATGGCTTTTCTCTTTGGATAGAGATATTATGTAATACATCTATAAATTGCTCTCCATAGAAAAAGAGCTCTAGCGAATTTTCGACAACAAAATCAGGATATACTTCCTCATCGTCATCACTAATGACAGGATAGTTATCTAAATAACAAACAAGCTCTTCTTTAGCATATGCTTCATATTCTTTTGTATACACACAAAAATTATCTAATGTATTCCCACCCATAACTTTACATATTAAGTCATCTAAACCATACGCTTTTCTGTATTCTAACCGACTCATACGCACAATCCTTGAGGCTTATCTTTCATACTTTGCAAAGCAAGTAGTTAATGATAAGTTCATATATTCCACTGAACTGTAATTTAAATGATTTTTATAATCCGGGAAATTATCCCCCGGACCATTTTGACTAATTCAAATCTTACTCATATTAATAAATAGGGTCGGCAAAGTCTATTCCTTTCACGTTATTCTTAGAAAGGAACTCTTTAAATTCATTTGAAATAATTATGCAAGATTTATACTCACTACATCTTGCCATACTAAAATCTTCAATAACATTTTCTTTGAAGACTATTTTACTAAACTTCCTTGGACCATTAGGTAAATAACTTAATATAGGTTGACTTTCCGAAGATTCCATATCGATGCATGAAACCTCTCTTAGTATATTAATTATTTTATACCCTTGATGTTGGGTTTCATTTACAGATACAGTTGCGTCAATAAGTTGAACATCAGTCCGAAAAACATCGTAACAAGAAATTAGTGATGCTAGTCTGGGTGATATGAATATAGGCCCATCACTATAATAAAAATCATATGCAAGCAGTGCCTTCTCACTCACCTTAGATTTTAATTTAAAAAAACACCCCTCGTTAGTTTCAATTGATTTACATTGATAGAAAGCACTTCCAGATATGTCAGGATGCTGGTATTCAAACCAATAACTATTGGGGTAATCAGAAGCAATTCGTAGCTCATACATACTTAGCACCTCACTTTTCTAACCGAATTTTTGTTAAGAATACTTTTCCCACCGCGTAAATCGGCACGTTCATTTTTTATAATTTCACTAACAGCCTGTTTATACTCTGCTTGTTTCCAGCCGTTTTCCTTCCCGTATTCATATATAGCATCCATCTGGTCACCTATATTTTTTGTATAAACAGGATGAGACCCACTATGGATTGTTCTTGTCGGATGGTAATCAACTGACTTAGGTAAATAAATAACATTTTCAATATCATGGATATTAAAATCAGCCGCTTTTATTAAATCATGGCCTTTTAACTGTTGTGGAATAATATGATGCTTTTGGAAACCAGTAATACTCGGCATCGTGTTATAGGTCAGCAATCCCAGCGGATCAATCCACCCCAACGGATTCGGCGCATACTGATAAAGGTTCCACCCACCATTCAGCCCAATCGGATCCTGCACAATAAACCGCCCGACCTGCGGGTCGTAGTAGCGGAACAGGTTATAGTGCAGCCCCGTTTCACCGTCAGCGTACTGCCCGGCATAGCGAAGCGTCTGGTGTGCCATCGCCGAGCGATTCACAAGCCGTGAGAACCCTTCGCTCTGGTGGCGTACCTCGCTAAAGCTTGCCGTACTGGCCGCTCCAGCGCACCGCGCCGCGCTCGTCTGTCACTTCAAGCGGCGCGCCGTTCAGATCGGTATTGAACCAGTAAATCTCACCGCAGCTCTGGTCACGAAGGTGATCCACCCGCGCCAGCGGGCTCCAGGCTTCATTCGGGTCGTAAACATAGGTGCTGCACAGCCCGCTCTCCTGCTGCTCCTGCAGCAGGCGGTAGCCCTGCCACAGGAAGCGGGTGTTGGCGGTGCCGTGCGTCGTGGCGACGATTTTCCGATTAGAAAACAGTACTTACCAGACTAAAAAAGGTTGATGCGGCAGAATTACACTCACATTCTTTGATTATTATTACCAAAGCATGAAAATTAGTACCAGCCCAAGAAACACCAAAAACTGGCACCTAATTTTACATACTTTTTGTAACTAGAACCACTTTGTGATTCTAGTAAAGAAGGATTGACAAGCATCGTTTTCAGTAGCAAAGTATTCTACCTCTGTGCGTTTTCCATGTTCACTATAAAAAACACACCATAGCCCTCCATCGAGGATCAAACATAATGCCTCATCCTCAACACCATCAATAGAATAGCTATCTCTTGGTATTTTTAATTTATACAACTCATTTTGTAACTCTACTCTACCCACCGGTTAAGCCTTGTGCTTGCTAAATTAATTTCAAATATCCGGAATCAATATAACTCTGCATACATTATTGGGGCTTATATTGAGTATCCGTATCCAATTTACCAAACAAAGGGACAGTTTTACTTCCCTATACGCTTGGTATACATCTCATAAATAATATAAGGTTGTGCATCAGTTCCTGGAAGCAAAGCGCGTATCGGATCTGAAAATTTCAATAGTTACCGTACAATATCAATAAATCCGACATAAGCCGGGCTATAAATTATTAAATCAATGACTGAACTTAAATATTTTAGACAGACTCTGACTTTAGATTTCGACAACAACAACCTCACTTTCGAGAATTTTAGAAACTGCCTTTACTTTCAAGAAAACAATTCTTCTAAAAATTCTGAGAAAGAATCGGCAACCAATTCAACCTCTTTATCATCCATCAGAAAAATAAAAACCTTCCCTAATGAATCATCAGATTTGAGAGATAGTAGAAAAGTATTGCCTCCGTCATCATAAGCAAAAGGAACCATATTCCTTAACTCGCCAAACGACTCGATAAGGTCACGATAGAGTTGCTCAATCGGCAGGTCACCATATTTTATAGGGTTAAAACCGCCAATTATAAAAGGATTACCATCTTCATTATCGTGAGTATACCCACCATTATTTTTAAGATAAAAATCAAGAAATGATGCGGGAACATGATGATCAAAATATGCATTGAACGCGTTTATTTCGTCTACAGTCAGTTTATTTTCTGAATCAGTAAGATACATTAGCATTTTCCTCCAACGGATCTGCGGGCACGGTTTCTAGCTGGATGAGTATAGGCATTTCCAGTGGCAGTCTTGTACTGACTAACGCCACCAGTATGCGAAATTCCCTGATGAGCACTTTGTTTAACCAATTGCATAGTCCCTTTGTTAGTTTCAGGATTATAATCATCAAGATGGTGCCAGACATAGCCACTTGGTGTGGTTTTTTGATTCAATCCGGCCTCTATATTTGCTGCATGGAAATCTTGCAAATAATCTCCGGTATATTCAATAGAGACAACAGGATTAATGCCAGCTTTATTATACAAGGCATTACTTCCAGAATAATCCAGCCCGCCAGTTGGTGTTTGAACAACACTACTGTATCCACGCTCACTAAGCTTGGCGATTGGGTCAACGGCAAGACCCAGCGGATCAATCCACCCCAACGGATTCGGCGCATAATGATAACGATTCCACCCATCATTCAACCCAATTCGGATCCTGCACAATAAACCGCCCGACCTGCGGGTCGTAGTAGCGGTACAGGTTATAATGCAGCCTGGTTTCACCGTCAGCGTACTGCCCGGCATAGCGCAGCGGCTGGTGTGCCATCGCCGTGCGGTTCACAACCCGTGAGAACCCTTCGCTCTGATGGCGCATCTCGCCAAAGCTGCCGTACTGGCCGCTCCAGCGCAACGCCGCGCTCGTCGGTCACTTCCAGCGGCGCGCCGTTCAGGTCGGTGTTGAACCAGTAAATGTCACAGCTGCTTTGGTCATGAAGATGATCCCCTGTGCCTGCGGGAACTAGGTTTCATTCAGGTCGTAAATATAAGTACAGCAGAGCCCGGCATCCTGCAGCAGGCGGTAGTCCTGCCACAGGAATGGGTCTACCCGATCGGATAGACATAATTAAATTTTATAAAAATGCTGTTTCGCTACTACCAATTTTCTTCACTTCAAGCCCTTTAAATTTGATGCCAATCCCATGATCCTTATCTAAATTGGTCGAGAACATGAACCCAAATTCATTGTCCTCATCTGGGGAAAGATAAACTTTCAGCAAAATCAAGTCTTTTGCATCCACACCATAAATACGCTTGCTATATGTCTGGGTTTCAGTTGCGATTTTCTCGGAAAAATATTTCTGTTTCTTAATAAGAAAATCGATGTCTTTTTTCATTTTTTCATCGACCGAATCAAATTCAAGTTTTATGCTCTGGACGAGAGAAGGACCAAATGCCGATAATACAAAATCGACTGAAATACCTTCATCATCTTCATAAAACTCCATATCCGCTGGCATTGAAAAACCTCTTTCATTATGAATCACAGATCAATAGTTAGATTCATTCCTGAGCCAAATGATGACTCACAAATTCTCTCGTAAAAATCAGTAAATCCATTACTAATTCTATAAATATTTCCGCACTCATTTTTCTCAGCGATGTCAAACTTTTGGATATCATCCTCTGCATGCAGATGTGTTCTATCCCAATAATAAACACCTTGGCTTTTACTGCCATTTAATATAAGGTAAAAATTACCTCCAGGATCATCGCCAATGATTAATTTATCATCAACAAAATCAAGTTCATTTAAAAAATTTTCATTTTGACGAAAAATGTCGTGGTTTGGATTTTTCATATTTATTCCAAAAAGGGCATAAAAGGCGATTACCCCTTCATCGACACCTTCATACTCCAACTCACAAAAATCCGGAGATTATACAATAAAGCCATTTTTCAACCTGAGAAATTCTTTATAATCTTCAGGTAAACTGATTTTGAATTTTCTCTCCAAAACTTTTATTTCATCTTTATTTGCAGGTTTACCACATGAAATAGGCATAAGCTCTCCTTGCTAAGGTCATGACTTAGTGATCTTAGATACTCCACCTCTGTTATGGAAAAATCGATGGTAGTAATTAAAGCTGGAACTTAATGGTTTCCGGCATATTCCATTCATTTATCCAAATAAAAAAACATGTACCCTAGCCATAAAATTAATTATAGAATGCATTAAAATTTTCATTACCGATAAGAGGCACAATTCTTTTCCGCAACTCATCAATAAAGTCAACTTTCACTTCGTCATTATCATCTGCTATATCAAAGATATCGTATTGACCATATACCAAATCAATAAGCTCAGCTAATGAACATATAAATACAGAGAGACTGCCAGCTATTTTAAATGGTTCAATTACATCATAACTAGCATAGACAGAGGTATTCCCTTCATCGATAACCGCAATTATAGGTTTACCGCCACCTGAATCATCACCAAAAACAAGATAATTCTTTGGTAAGTACTTATAACCACTTTGAGCCTTCGAGAGCTCACTGACAGAATGAATTTTATTTGGCGTGAAGCCTGTTTCAATCTTTAACTTTTCAGGATTATAATTTTTATATAAGTAATCAACATCTGTTGAACGAGGTAAGTTGGTCGGGAAGGCATTGTCCAGATCATTGACGGTACTGAAACTCCCTGACAACGAGTGTTTATTGCAAATGACAATAAGTTGTTTTAATGCTTTTTCAATCTCATTCACAATAGTATCAGACCCATCCATAAATATAGCCCTCAGTAATAACTAATTAAATTAGGAAAAATTTTATAAAAGCAATCAAAAAATAAGAAAGTAAATGCATTATGAATAAAAACATCATCTGTATTATATAAGTCTGAAATAATTAATATTAACCCGGCCTTTATTAATCACTTATCTTTACGAGCACTGCCAAAAACCAGCTATAATATTTCCGTCGGATATATTTTTATACAAATACAAAGCACCATAACCAAAGATGTAATCACCATCAAGCAATGCATCTGGATAATAATCTTCATCTATCTGCATGAAAAATTTATAATCATCCTTCTGCAAAGCATCAAAATAATAAGCTTCCGTTTGTATTAACCTTGCTTCTTCGGTTTTAGTGATAAAATCAAACTCTTCATCTTCAACCTTATCATAACCAACAATAACTGCCTTGTTAATGTGTTTTATCGTAAATGCATCATTATTGCTTTCATCAGAATGCGTGTGCGTAAAAATTTTTACTGAACAATTAGGGTAGATTTTTTTATCAATCATATCATCATATCGTTCAGGAGTAAGTATCGTAATATACTCATGTCCATCATCAGGATTCTGAACTGTCAAATAAAACTTATACCCCTGAATCTCATCTAGTTTATCTAAAAATAATTCAGGGATATTTCCACCAATCCGCCCAATGACATTACCATCAGAAAACATACTTATTTTAGAGATCAGATTATATTTAATCATTTCTTAAACTCGCACCCATAAAAAGTACATTTTCTCTTTCCTAATCCCCATAACCATTTCAACGAACAAATTCTTAGCATCTTTAAGTCGCATTTATGATTAACTTCAATATACGTCTCTTTTAGGTATAATTGAAAAATACATTAATAAAAGCCGGAAAAGTTTATTTTCTTCGCCGGCTAATGGATTTAATAAAGCCTGGAGTCTGAGCGTGGTTCAACATCTCTTATCCCAAGTTGATTCGTTTTTTCAAAAATTAAATCATAGCAATAAACAGTCTCCCCCCCCTTTAATAAATGAACCCCTTCAAGGCTCACTTTATATATTCCTTTAGGAATATCAGCGTTAATCCAACCAGTATAATCTTCCCATTCCCAAAATACTGCCATATCAGCAACGTATAAATCACCAGTTACATTAAGATAGAAATATTTATCTGTGAATATAACTCCCCTGTCTTTATTGTCGGGAAATTCATTTAAAAAAAGCCTAACAACATAGCCACCATCATCAAGGCCCATAATAGGTAAGGCAATACCTTCATTAAGAACAAGATCCCCTTTATCTGTGGTGGTGAATTCCTGGAGAATGTTATCTCCATCCTCTATTTTCCCACCAAATGGGGCCAGTATTCCTGGATAATCGAAAATTATTATCCCGTTAAAATCCACATCAATGTCAATTGTTTTAACCACATCTGCCTCCTGATGCCTTACCTGTTTGTTTATTATTGAACCACTCCAGCAGTTTTGAATGTGCTTCTTTAGGAGTGACATTTCTGGCTAAGATTTCACCCGTCGAAGGAATCTTTAAATCACCTCTTATATGTGAAACGGAATCTAAATTACGGCTAGACGCATTGAATAAATCTTCCGCGGAACCCTGCCACGGCCCCTGAATTTTTCCAATATCGTTTTTAATAGCTCTATGTAATTCTTCATGCATTCCAGCACTATAAGGATCCGGGAAAAACGTTGGCGTATTTTTCATAGTACCAAGATCGGTTAGCCCAATGCTGTTGGCCTTGTTTCGTGGGATTAAATGGTGTCCCATTCCATTTGGGTTCCATGCCCATGGCATTAGCCCTAATGGATCTATCCAAGTAAGAGGGTTAGGAACGTATGAATATAAATTAAAACCACCATTTAACCCAATCGGGTCCTGCACAATAAACCGCCCTACCTGCGGGTCGTAGTAGCGGAACAGGTTATAGTGCAGCCCGGTTTCCCCGTCAGCGTACTGCCCTGCATAGCGCAGCGGCTGGTGCGCCATCGCCGAGCGATTCACAAGCCGTGAGAACCCTTCGCTCTGGTGGCGTACCTCGCCAAAGCTGCCGTACTGGCCGCTCCAGCGCACCGCGCCGCGCTCGTCTGTGATCTCCAGCGGCGCGCCGTTCAGGTCGGTATTGAACCAGTAAATCTCACCGCTGCTCTGGTCACGAAGATGATCCACCCGCGCCAGCGGGCTCCAGGCCTCATTCGGGTCGTACACATAGGTGCTGCACAGCCCGTTCTCCTGCTGCTCCTGCAGCAGGCGGTAGCCCTGCCACAGGAAGCGGGTGTCGGTGGTGCCGTGCGTCGTAGTGACGATTTTTCGCGTGCGGCGGCCCAGCGCGTCGTAGTGATAGCGCGCCTCAAACCGCCCTTCCGGCCCGGTTCCCCGGGCGGACACCAGACGGTTCTCGGCGTCATAGGCATAATGCTGTTCATACAGCCCGTTGCGGCGGCTGACCAGGTTGCCCCAGTGGTCGTATTTCATAAAAAGCGCCTGCCAGTGCTGCAGGCGGTTATCCGTGACCGGTACCGGATCGTCATTGGCGGCGAGGTTATCCGCGGCGTCGTAGCTGAACTGCGCGCGGCTGCGCCCCTGGCGGGCCTCGTAGTGCTTCAGCAGACGCCCTTCAGCGTCGTAGCCGTAGTCCACCTCACCGCGCAGGCTGTCACTGACGCCGGAAAGCTCGCCGCGCGCGGTGTAGCGATACAGGCGTTCCAGTAGCGCCTGCTCCGGCAGGGTCACGTCCGTGCTCAGTTCGCTGCGCTGCAGGGTGCGTCTGCCGAGGCTGTCATACTGACGGAGCTGCTCGCGCGCGCCCTGAGTGCGGCGCACCTCGCGGTGCAGGCGGTCGCGGGTGAACTCGGTCACCAGCTGCTGCCCGAAGCGGATGGCGCTGACGTGGCCGGAGCCGTAATGTAGCCAGGCCAGCTTTTGCTCGCCGGGCAGCGTCAGGCCGGTCAGGTTGCTCAGGGCATCCCATTCGTAGCCCACCGCGCCGTTAATGCCGGACTCGCTCAGCACGCGCCCGGCGGCGTCGTGGCGGTAAGCGATCTCATCGCTTTCGATACCCAGGGCAACGCCTTCGGCGGTTGGCGTGCGGCGGATGCGGGTAATCTGGCCGCTCAGGTCGCGGAAGTAGCGGTACTCCGCGTGGCGCTGAGTGCGGCCGATCAGCAGCCCGCTGTCGTCATAGCTGAACTGCTGGACGCGACGGGCGATACCGCCGTCGGCGGCAGGCCGGCCGTTTTCTTCGAGCGCGCAGAGGAACCCTCGCGCGTCCCATTCCATATGGCGCACGGTCTCGTCCGGGCGCGTTTCGCTGAGCGGGCGACCCACGGCGTCGTAGGTGAAGCGGTATTCCGCCCCGTTGCCGTTATCGAGTCGCAGCAGGTTACCGCGCGGGTCGTAGCGCCACTGGCGCACGCGGCCAATACGGTCGGTAAGGCTGACCGGTAGGCCGAGCGCGTTATAGGCCCAGCTCACCTCGCTTTCCAGCGGATCGCGCCAGCCCGTGAGCTGGCCGCGTTCGTTCCACACCAGCGACTCGCGGCTGCCGTCCGGATGAATCACGACGCTCAGCAGCCCGGCACGGCTCCACTCCCGGCGCGTGATATTCCCTTCCGCATCCTCGCTGGCAATCAGCTGTCCGAAGCGGTCGTAGGTGAAGCGGGTGACGCTGCCGGAGCAGTCGGTGCGCTGCGTCAGCAGCCCCTGGTGGTTCCAGACCAGGCGCACCACGCCGCCGATGGCGTCGGTGATGCTCTCCGGCAAGTTTTCTTCTTCATCGGGATAGTCATACGCGGTGGTGCTACCGGCCGGATCCGTTTCCGACAGCAGGCGACCGCGAAGGTCGTACATGGCCTGCGCTGAGGTGCCGTCCGGGTACACCGTGCGGGTGATACGGTCGGTCAGGCGATGCCAGTGATACTCCGTGCGGCGGCCCGCCGGGTCCGTCTCGCTGGTCATGCGGCCGTATTTGTCCCACGTGCTGCGGCGCATCGCCCCGCCGGGCAGTATGACGTCGCAGAGCTCGCCGTCGCGATAAACAAACGTCGTCTGGCGGCCGTCGTAATCCGTGAAGCGCGCGACGTTGTCGTCGTCGTCCACCAGCCAGTGCGCCTGCGCGCCGTCTTCGCGGCTCGCGCGGCGGGTGCCGTTATCAAAATCGTATTCGAACGTCAGCTGTTCGCCGCCGCTGTGGCGGAAGCCGACCACGCGCGGCAGGCCGTCAATCTCCCGCCAGCGATATTCGCTCAGCAGGCCGTTGGCGTCCTCGTGGGCGCTCATCAGCCCGTCCTGCCAGCTAAAGCGTCGGCGCACGCTACCGCCCCGGCCGGTCACGGAGACCAGCCGGCGCTGTTCATCATAAGCGTAACTGACCAGGCAGATCTCGTCATCCAGCCAGGCGCCCACGAGTCTGTCACGGTCGTAGCGGCAGGCCACGCGCTGGCCCGCGCTGTCGGTCAGAGCATGCAGGGTATTATCCGCATTCCACTCGAAGAGAATATGGTTGCCGCAGGGTTCAGAGATGCGCTGGAGCAGCGACGGGGCATCATCCCGCAGCGGCGCATAGTGCCAGCGCTCGCCGCTGACGTCATACACCGACCAGCTGTCGTCCTGATGATGTTCAAGCCAGTTTTTTTCGCTTTCGCAGTAGGAGCGCATCCCTTTCGGGACCTTCGGGAAGGCGACGTAATCGCCGGACGGTGCGCGCCACACCAGGCCGTCCTGATACATCTCCAGGCGGCTTTCCCAGAACAGGCTCCAGCCGCGGCCCAGCACGCTGTCGCCGGGGTTGCCGCTGCGCCAGTAGCGCTGCCAGCGCACCGGAAGACGGGAAGGCAGGACGAAGTCTAGCTCATCATCCCCGCTGAGAAACTTCTGTCCGCTGACGATATCCACCGGGCGGGCGATGATCCCCGCGGCCGCCACGCCGGTCATCAGCGTGCCGGCGCGACAGGCGATACGGGCCAGCTTGTTGATGCCGGGGATTTTGCCCAGCAGCTTAGAGAGCGCCCCGACTTTGCCAGCGGCGCCGCCCCACCCGCCGATAAGCCCGGCGAACAGCAGGGTCAGATCGGAGACCTTGTAGAGCCACTCGGGGACTTCAGACTGAATGGGGAGGGTTTGCTGCGGGTCGCCGCCGATAATGACGTTGTCCGAACCGGTCATCACCTTCGCGTCGCAGGTGGTGCGATCCCCGATGCGGGACGCAGGCTGGCTGTTAATGGAGACACGCTTAGAGCCTTCGGCCATCTGCTGCGAGCCGTCGTCAGAACAGTCGACGGTGCTATCGGTGGCAAGCGCGGCAGGTTTACCGTTAATAAACACGTTGGACGAGCCGGAGGTGATGACGCCTTTCTTCGTCATGCTGGACGCCCCGGCGTCCGCGATGCTGTCGCGGGCGGCGGTTGCCAGCTCCCCGGTGTAATACCCCACGGCCAGGCTGGCGCCGACGAGCAGGACGCCCACGCCAAGGCAGGATGCGCCGAGGCCCGCAATAAACATGGCCCCCGCCAGAATGCCCCCGGCGGCGGCAATCAGGCCACCGACAATCGTTCCGGCAATCATCCCGGCCAGCGCACCGGAGTGGCCTATATCATCACCAACGCGTGCTGCTTCAAACATAACAACGGTTCCTGGTGTTAATGGTGGAAGCGGAAGCTCCTGAGAAGATCGCCAAACAGCGCGCCGTCGGCATCGCCCAGCGCGCGGGTGCAGGTCATGGTGAAGACCAGAATTTTATTGCCGTCGACGTTAAACACGGCCTGCTGCTGCCAGATGCGTTTCCCGTCGCGCAGGTAGCTGGCATGGACGGTTTCACCCTGTGAAAGGCCGTCGCCCAGCGTAGCGGCGCTGCGCTCACCCTGCTTCCAGCCCTTGATGTGTTTTTCCATCAGGCCGAGCTGGCGATCGATATACGCGGCAAGCGCTTCGCCGGCGTTGAGGGCATCGCGGGAGATGTTGAACGCCGGCGCATCCGCAGCGGGCGGCGCGAATACGTTGACGGTACGATCCTGATAACCCTCAGGAAAGTTGATCAGTCCTTCACTGAACAGGCACTGCGAATGTTGTTCTGACATTGAGCGGGTCCCACCACATATTTTCAGAAGCGGTAAGTTTCGCATATGTGTTTAAGGCTGACTATCCCCAGATTATTGCCCCACCGCCACGCTCGCCGACAGCCTCGCCACTAGCTCATCCCCCTCTGGTAACCTGTCGATATGAATGCGCACCGGCACGCGCTGCGCCAGCCGCACCCAGCTAATGGTGGGCACGACATCGGGCAGATCCAGCCCGCCCGCCCTTATCGCCGCCGTCAAAGTCGACATCAAAAGCGACGAGGTCAAACACGACATCATCGAAAGCATGCTCGAAATCGCCACCGGCGGGTATTCTGACGAGCCGGCAGGAGCTGTTAATCAACTACTAAATCGTCAAAACGATGTGAACCTAATAACAGATCAATTATTTATTACATCTACAATAATGATTTACTTAATCAAGTTTTAAGTTAAACCAGGGTATTAATCATTAGAACTATATCCAGATACAAACCGTAAGATCTCAACATTTCTTATTTTTCATCAACGAAACTACAGATCGTTTTATATCCTCGCCGTACACTAATTGACGGGCCATTTTAGAAGCGCTAGCGTCTCACTCTTACGTAACCGATTAAAGTAAAAAGCTTTTCAGGATCCCCTTAAATGGAGTTTTAAATAAATGGCTATTCCCGCATATTTATGGCTTAAAGACGATGGTGGTACCGACATCAAAGGCTCTGTCGATATATATGGTCGTGAAGGTAGTATAGAAATAATCGGACTGAATCACGGCGTGATGCAACCAACGGACAAGCATAACAGCAAGGCAACTAGCCTTCGCGTCCATTCCCCCTACTCTTTCGATAAAGAGATCGACGCCTCCAGCTCCTATTTGTACAAGGCTGTCAGCACGGGTCAAAAGCTAAAATCCGCAGAGGTAAAATTTTATCATATCAACGATGCCGGTCAGGAAGTGGAATATTTCTCCACCCTTATGGAGGGAGTGACGGTTGTCAGCATCTGTCCAATGATGCTAGACGTCAATGACCCTGACTATGAGAAACATAACCATCTTGAACTGGTGGAACTGCTGCTCGGGCCACTGCCTCGCGGGACGTATAAAATTGCGGGTCATTCGAATTCTAAAGGACCGATAACCATCATCCTTGAGCAAACCTCGGGAGAAAGTTTTGGTCGCTCAGAATTCCGCATTCATGGTGACCACAAGTATGGTCCCGCCGGTTATGCATCAGAAGGGTGCATCATTCTCTCGCCGTCAACGAGACGTAAGATTCTTCGCGACGGCGGCGTGCTTGAGGTAGTGCGATGAAATACCCGATTGGACTGCTGCTATGTGCTCTTACAGCCCCGGCAATAGCTGACGTTACTGACTGGTCGTCAGCAGTAAAGGGAATTGCCGCAGGTGATGCACATTGGATTGAGCAAACCCCAGCGCTGGCTGCCAGGGCTGACGTTAAGCAAGCACAGCAGCTTGAAGATGCCTTAGCCACAGCGCTCACCACAAACACCAACGCCTCGCTGAAAGCGCTCCGGACAATTGACGCTGGAAAGGGGCCGCACATGGTAGGCAGCGATATTGTCTGCACGCCGCCATTAGAGAAATCACCCGCCGAAATCGACGCGTTCTATCAGCGTACCCGCCGGGCGCTGCTGGAAAACGTAGACGGTGCTCGGTGTCTCTGGATCCTGGAGGCAACGATGGAAGAACTAAAAGCAGACAAAGCGCGTCAGGCTAAGTAACAGTCACCCGGCACGCAACAGCCGGGTCTTTTCTCGGTCCAGACCGTATCTCACCCCGGCCCCTCGCTCCCCGCCGCCAGCAGCGGCACCACCACGTCGCTGATGGGTACAGTAATCCCGTGCTTGCGGCCGTAGCGCTGGATCACCCCGTTGCGAATATCCCACTCCATCGGGCGATCCGCCTGGCGGTCGGCAAGGATCGACGTGCCCAAATCCTCAGGGGCACGCTGGAAGCTCGCCAGAATCTCCTGCGCCACGTCATCTTTCAGCCTTGCCCCCTCGGCGCGGGCGACGGCAAGCCCCTCGCGCAGATAGGCCAGCGCAAGCTCGCTGATATCCTCGCGCCTGAACATTCCGGCGCGGCGGTTGGCCAGCACCATCAGCCCGGCGACCGCGTTTTGCAGCAGCTTGCGCCAGGCGACGGTAGGGAAATCTGCCGAGAGCTCAACTTCACAGCGCGTTCCGTTAAGCGCCTGCACCACCCGCTGCGCCTGCGGCACGTCCGGCAGCGTAAGGCGCGGTTTCGCACGGAGCCAGACGGAGGCATCCGGCTCGCGCTGCGCCGGGAACCAGACCACCGACGGCAGCACCGTTGCACCATTAACCAAAGGCTCAAGCTGGGCCTTTTGCTCCATGCCGTTTTGCAGGGCGCAGACCACGGTGTGCTCATTGCACAGGGCGCGCAGCCATCCGGCGCTGTCGGCATTTTGCGTCGTTTTAACCGCCACAAAAACGAGATCGACGGGGCGCGTGATGGCGGCCGGATCCGTTAATACCGGGCCGGGCACCACCGTTTCACCCTCGTCGTGGCGCAGGCGTAACTCCGGATGCGCGGTGCGTCCGCACAGCAGCGGCGTGCGGCCAGCGTCATGCAAAACTGCGGCAATGGTGGTCCCAATGGCACCGGGACCTATCAGCGCAATGGTTGGATAGTCAGACATCATTCACTCCCCTTTTGCTAAGCCTGCTATCAGTTATACCACCCTGAGACGAGCGCGCCACGCCCGTTGTCTATACTCAACTCATAACAGACAACGGAGTGCGCCATGCCTTTACCCGACTTCAAATCCTCTGAACCCTACACCCTCGGCATCGAGCTCGAACTGCAGGTGGTTAACCCGCCGGGTTACGATCTGAGCCAGGACTCCTCCGCGCTCATCGCCGCCGTTAAAGACGACATCAAAGGCGGCGAGGTCAAACACGACATCACCGAAAGCATGCTCGAAATCGCCACCGGCGTGTGCCAGAACATCGACCAGGCGGCGGCGCAGTTCTCGGTGATGCAGCAGAGCATCCTGCGCGCGGCGGCGGAGCAGCATATCCAGATCTGCGGCGGCGGGACGCACCCGTTCCAGAAGTGGCAGCGGCAGGAGGTGTGCGACGACGAGCGCTATAACGTCACGCTGGAGCGCTTTGGCTACCTGATTTTGCAGGCGACGGTGTTCGGCCAGCACGTGCACGTGGGGTGCCGAAGCGGGGACGACGCCATTTACCTCCTGCACGGCCTGTCGCGCTTCGTGCCGCACTTTATCGCCCTTGCCGCCTCGTCGCCGTATATGCAGGGCACGGACACGAAGTTCTCCTCGTCGCGGCTCAACATCTTCTCCGGGTTCCCGGATAACGGCCAGATGCCGTGGGTCAACAGCTGGCAGGAGTTCGAGGGGCTGTTCCGCCGCCTGAGTTCCACCAGCATGATCGACAGCATTAAAGATCTGCACTGGGATATACGCCCCAGCCCGCACTTCGGCACCGTGGAGGTGCGGGTGATGGATACGCCGCTGACGCTCGGCCACGCCATTAATATCGCCGGGCTGATTCAGGCAACGTCGCACTGGCTGCTGACCGCGCGGCCCTATAAGCATCAGGAAAAAGATTTTCTGCTGTACCGCTTTAACCGTTTTCAGGCGTGTCGCTACGGGCTGGAGGGGATCCTGACGGACGTGCACACCGGCGAGCACAAAACCGTGGCGGAAGACATTGCGTGGCTGCTTGAGCAGGTTGCGCCGTCGGCCGAGAAGCTCGGCGCGACGAGCGCAATCAATGAAATTGCCCTGCTGTTAAAGCAGGGCAAGAGCGAGGCGCAGCGCATGCGGGAGTTTATCGCCGACGGCGGCTCGCTGATCTCTCTGGTTCAGAAGCACTGCGAGCTGTGGGCTACGAGTCCGTAAGCCGATGGCCCCACTCGCGCAGGCGCTGGAACAGCACGAACAGCGCCGGGATAAACAGGATCCCTACGACGGTCGCCACCAGCATGCCGCTGAATACCGTGGTGCCGATAATGCGGCGGCTCTGGGCGCCCGCCCCGGTCGCCAGCATCATAGGCAGGACGCCGATGATGAACGACACGGCGGTCATCATCACCGCGCGGAAGCGGCGCGAGGCCCCTTCACGTGCCGCATCGACAATATCCATCCCGTCCATACGCCGCGCGCGGGCGAACTCTACGATCAGGATCGCGTTCTTTGCGGCGAGGGCGATTAACAGTACCAGGCCTATCTGCACGTACACATCGTTGGCATAGCCCGCTAACCACAGCCAGACCAGCGCCCCGCCGATGGCGAACAGCACCGAGAGCATCACGCTCGCCGGAAGCGTCCAGCTCTCGTACTGGGCGACGAGGAACAGCCACGCCATCACCACCGCCGCCAGCACGATCCATATTGCCTGGTTGCCGGTCTGCTGCTCCTGATACGACATGCCGCTCCAGGCGTAGTCGTACCCGGCGGGCAGGTTCTCCGCCAGCAGCTGGCCCATCACCGCCATCGCCGTACTGCTGCTCACCCCTTCCGCCGCCGAGCCGCTCACCGACACGGACGGGAACTGGTTGTACTGCTGCAGGAACGGCGCGCCGACGCTCGGCGTGATGGTGACGAGGTTGCTCAGGCGCACCCGCTCGCCGCTGTTGCTGCGCACGAACAGCTCGCTTATCTGCTCGGCGCGCTCGCGCCACTGCATCTCGTTCTGCATCACCACGTGGTAGACGCGGTTGTTAACGCTGAAATCCCCGGCGCGCGTGCCGCCGAAGGCGGTCTGCAGGCTGCTGAAGATGCGCGACACCGGCACGTCGAGGCGCGCGGCGCGCTCGCGGTCAACGGTCAGCGTCAGCTGCGGCACGTTGCTGCTCCAGGTGGTAAACACGCGGCTCAGCTGCGGATGCTGGTTAGCTTTCGCCAGCACCTCACGCGTCACGCGCTCCAGCTCCGCCGGGCTCTGCCCCGCCTGCGCCTGAATGCGCAGGTCGAAGCCGGAGGCGTTGCCCAGCCCCGGCAGCGTCGGCGGCGCAAAGGTCATGATGGTCGCCTCCGGCAGGGCCAGCAGCTGGCGCTGCAGGGTACCCATCACCTCGTCCAGCGGCGGGCGCTCGCTCCAGTCTTTGAGCATGATGGAGATAAACCCGCCGTTGGAGGCGCTGGTACCGTTGAGGATGTTAAATCCGGACACCTGAATCACGTCTTCCACCGCCGGATTTTTGGCGATCAGCTCGCGCGCCGTGGTCATCACCGCTTCGGTACGCTCCAGGGATGCGGCCTCCGGCAGCTGGACGCTGGCGAAGAAGTAGCCCTGGTCTTCCTGCGGCAGGAAGCCTTTTGGCATCGACATAAAGCTGAACGCCACCACGACCGCCGCGCCCGCGGTGGCCAGCAGCGCCAGCCACGGGCGCAGGTTTAATACGTTCACGATGCGGGTGTAGAAACCGCGCGTGGCGTCCAGCCCGCGGTTAAAGGCGCGATAAACCGCGGCAGGTTTTTCCGGACGCGGACGCAGCAGCATCGCGCACAGGGCCGGCGTCAGGGTGAGCGCCACCAGGCTTGAGAGCGTGACGGCGGTCGAAAGCGTGACCGCGAACTGGCGGTACAGCTCGCCGACAATCCCCGGCAGCAGCGCTACCGGCACAAATACCGCCAGCAGCACCAGCGTCGTCGCGATGACCGGCCCGGCAATCTGGCGCAGCGCCAGCGCGGTCGCCGCCGTGCGGCTCTGCCCTTCCGCCATCAGCGTTTCGACGCTCTCCACCACCACGATGGCGTCATCCACCACCATGGTCAGCGCCAGAATGATGGCGAACAGGCTGAGCGTGTTGGCGGAGTAGCCGAGCGTGTAGAGCACCGCGAAGGTGCCCACCAGCGACACCGGAATGGCGAGCGCGACAATCAGCGTTGCGCGCCAGCTTTGCAGGAACAGGGAAACGACCACCACAACCGCCAGCATGGTGAGCGCCAGCGAGACGCCGATCTCCTTAATGGTGGCGGCAACAAACGAGGTGGTGTCGAATTTCACCTCATAGACCAGGTCGTCCGGGAAGCGCGTTGAGAGGCGCTCCAGCTCCGCGCGCACCGCGTCGGCCACGCGCAGGGCGTTGGCGGACGGCGTCGGGTAGATGCCGAGGTAGGCTGAGTCGTTCCCGTTCAGCTGCGCGCCGGAGCTGTAGCTGCGCGAGCCGAGCTCGATGGTGGCGACGTCATTCAGGCGCACCAGCTGACCCATCTCTCCGGCGCGGATAATGATGTTGGCAAAGTCTTCGGCCTGGTTCAGGCGCCCCAGCCCGTTGATGGTCAGGGTCTGCTGCTGGCCGTTAAACACCGGCGGCGTGCCGACCTGGCCTGCCGCCCCCTGCACGTTCTGCTCGCGCAGCGCCTGCGCCACGTCGTCGGTGGTGACGTTTAGGGCGTTCATGCGGTCGGGACGCAGCCAGATGCGCATGCTGTAGTCGCGCGCGCCGAACATCTGCACCTGCCCGACGCCCGGCAGGCGGGACAGCGCCTCGCGCACCTGGGTGCTGGCGTAGTTGCTGACGAACAGCGGCGTGTGGGTGTTATTCGGTGAGTAAAGGCTTACCCCCATCATCAGGTTGGTGGCCCGCTTGCGCACCTGCACGCCGTTTTGCTGCGCCTCGGTCGGCAGCTGCGCCACGGCCTGCGCCACGCGGTTCTGCACGTCGATGGCGGCAAGGTCAGGATCGGTACCCGCCGCAAAGGTAATATTCAGGCTGTAGGTGCCTTCGTCCGAGCTGGTGGACTCCATATAGAGCATGTGATCCACGCCGTTAAGCTGCGTCTCCAGCGGCGTGGCTATCGCTTCTGCCACGTCAGCCGAGCTTGCGCCAGGCCATGACGCTGACACATTCACGACCGGCGGCGTGATCTGCGGGTACTGCTCTACGGGAATAATCCTCAGCGCGATGGCCCCCAGCAGGGTGATGACTAGCGCAATCACCATCGCGAAGCGCGGGCGTTTGATGAAAAACGTCAGCATGATGGCTCCTTAATTCAGTATCTGGACGGCAGCACCTGGCTGCACGCGCTGCGCACCGTCAGTGATTGCTCGCTCACCGGGCTTCACGCCGGATGAAATCTGAAACTGCTGGCCAATCTGTCCGGCGACCTTCAGCGGGCGCATTTCGGCTTTGCCGTCGGCGTTAACCACCCAGGCAAAGAACCCGTCGCCGTTCTGCTGTACGGCAGCGGCGGGCAGGGTCAGCACAGGCTGTTCGCTGGTCGGGCGCAGGTAGACGTTAACGTTACCGCCGGGCAGGAGCTGATGGCGCGGGTTGGCGAACTCGGCGCGCAGCATCACGCTGGCGGTGCGCGGGTCAATGCGGTTGTCCACGGAGGTCAGTTCACCGCTGACGCGCTGGCCGTTGCTGTCGATAAGCGCCTGCCAGGCCTTTTTCATGGCGTTAATATCAGGATGCTGTCCGGCTTTGGTGGCAAAGGCCCCCTCTTCCAGCGCAAAGGCGATGCGGATGGGATCGAGCTGCACGACCTCTACCAGCACGCCGCTTGCGGGGTTGACCAGGCTGCCGACGTGGAAGTTGCTGTGCCCCACGCGCCCGTCAATCGGCGAGGTGATTCGGGTATAGCTCAGGGTGACGTTGCGGGTTTCGAGGCGGGCCTTCGCCTGCTCCAGCGCCGCGCTGGCGACGTCGCGCTGCATGCGGGCGTTATCCACGTCGTGACGGCTGATGGCGTTGCTGCTGCCCAGGCTTTCAAAGCGGGAAAGCTGCTGCTGCGCCTGGCGCAGCGTGGCCTGGGCGCTTGTTACTTCCGCCTGCGCCAGGCGCACGGCGGCGCGCGGCTCGGCGTCGTCCAGTTCGAACAGCACGTCGCCTTTTTTCACGTACTGCCCGTCGCGGAACGGGGCTTTGACGATCGTACCTTCCGTGCGGGCGCGCAGCTCAACGGTGTGGATGGCTTCAATACGGCCCGGAATTTGCCGCTCGGCGGCGTGAGCGGTCTGCTCTACGGCGGCGACGCGAACGGGGATGGCGGCAGCGAATGCGGGTTGCAGGGTGCAGGCAAGGAGCGCGAACAGGAGTGGGAATTTCATTAAGAGGTACCTCAGTATTTTCCCCTCACCCCGCCCCTCTCCCACAGGGAGAGGGAGGTCAGAGTCCCCTCTCCCTGTGGGAGAGGGTTAGGGTGAGGGCAAAAGGTTACGCAGCCTTACGGAACCTGCGGGTCAGTCGCTTCTCGATTTCGACGACGAAGAACATCACGCCCGCAACCGCCAGAGTCACAAACCAGTAGCGCAGCGGCAGCGCTTCGGTGCCGAACAGCATCTGCATAAACGGCAGGTAGATGATTGCCGCCTGGAGCAGGAACAGCACGCCCGTCACCAGCCAGATGCCTTTGTTCGCCAGCAGACCGCGGTTCAGAGAGAAACCTTCGGTGTTACGGCAGTTAATCATGTAGACCCACTGCGCGCTCACCAGCATCTGCAGCAGCACGGTGCGGATGAACTCCGCGCTGTGGCCGCGCGGTGCCAGCCAGGCTTCCAGCGCAAACGCCGCAATAGCAATCATAGTGCCGACGAAAGCTACTCGCCACACGGCGTAAGCATCCATCACGTGCTGACCGGTCTGACGCGGCGGACGGCGCATAATGTTGCGCTCGGCGGCTTCAAAGGCCAGGCCGAAGGAGAGCGTGGCGGAGGTGGCCATGTTCATCCACAGAATCAGCACCGGCGTCAGCGGGATGATGTTCCCCGCCAGCAGCGCAATCACAATCAGCAGACCCTGCGCGAGGTTGGTCGGCATGATGAACAGAATCGTCTTCTTCAGGTTGTCGTATACGCGACGCCCCTCTTTTACCGCGCTGGTGATGGTGGCGAAGTTATCGTCCGTCAGGACCATATCCGCCGCCTCTTTAGTGACTTCCGTCCCTTTGATACCCATCGCAATGCCCACGTCCGCCTGGCGCAGCGCCGGCGCGTCGTTCACACCGTCGCCGGTCATGCCGACGATTTCGCCTTTATCCTGCAGCGCTTTCACCAGGCGCAGCTTATGCTCCGGGCTGGTACGGGCGAAGATGTCATACTTCACCGCGGCTTCCGCCAGCTCGGCGTCGTCCATCTTCTCCAGCTGGTAGCCGGTCACCGCCTGCTCGCTGTTGGTAATGCCCAGCATCTGGCCGATGCTCATCGCCGTCTGCGGGTGATCCCCGGTGATCATCTTCACGCGGATCCCCGCCTGCTGGCAGGCGTTAATCGCATCAATCGCTTCCGGACGCGGCGGATCCATCATCCCGGCGATGCCGAGGAAGATCAGGCCGTGGCTCAGGTCGTCGTGCGTCAGTTCCTGCTCGCCGTTCGCCGGCTTGAACGCCGCGGCGACCATGCGCAGCCCCTGACGCGCATAGCGCTCCATCTCGTTTTCCCAGTACGCGCGGTTGAACGCTTCCGCACCGTTGCGGGTCTGCTGCTGGGCACAAAGGGCGAAAATCACGTCCGGCGCGCCGGTAATCAAAATCTGCTCCTCACCGCCAATCTGGTAGTGGGTGCTCATGTACTTGTACTGCGAGTCGAACGGGATCTTGTTAATCAGCGTGGTCATGACCGGCGCGAGGCTGGCTTTCGCCGCCAGCACCTTCAGCGCGCCCTCGGTTGGCCCACCGGTAATGCCCCACAGGCCGCGCTCGTCCTGCATCATCTGGCTGTCGTTACAGAGGTCGACGGTGCGCAGGTACTGCTCCAGCACGGTGCCCGACTGGATCTGCACCGGCTCGTCGCTGCCTTCCAGGTAGATGTTGCCCACCGGCTCGTAGCTGTTGCCGTCCACGCGGTAGCAGGCGTCGGCGGTGATGATGGCTTTAACCGTCATCTCGTTCATGGTCAGGGTGCCGGTTTTATCCGAGCAGACCACGGTCATCGCGCCCAGGGTTTCAACCGTCGGCAGCTTGCGAATAATCGCCCGCTTGCGCGCCATCGCCTGCACGCCCAGAGAGAGGATGATGGAGATAATCGCCGGCAGACCTTCCGGTACGGAGGCGACCGCCAGGCTAATCAGGGAGAGCAGCAGCTCGCCCATCGGGATCTCGCGGAACACCAGGCTGAAGACAAACAGCGCGGCCATCATCGCCAGAATAATGGCGAAGATCGCCTTACCGAGCTTGTCCATCTGCACCAGCAGCGGGGTACGGTGCTTTTCGATACCCGCCATCATCTGGTTGATGTGGCCGAGTTCCGTATCCTTACCGGTCGCGGTGACCAGGCCGACGCCGCCGCCCGCGCTCACGGTTGTCCCGGAGAAGACCATATTGGTGCGGTCGCCCAGCGGCAGTTCACCGGTCAGCGGGTTTGTGTGCTTATCCACCACGGTGGATTCACCGGTCAGAATCGCCTCTTCCACGCGTAAATTATGTGCTTCTATTAAGCGCATATCCGCCGGAATACGATCGCCCGCGCGCAGAACAATAATATCGCCCGGAACGATTTCCGTCGTCGGTATGGTTTCATGGCTGCCGTTACGAATAACGCGCGCCTCGCTGGAGAGCATATTGCGAATACTCTTCAGGGATTTTTCCGCGTTGCTTTCCTGAATGTGGCCAATTAGGGCATTGATGACCGCCACGCCGAGAATAACCAGCGTATCGACCCAGTGGCCCATCACCGCGGTTAATACGGCCGCCGCAAGCAGAACGTAAATCAGGACATCGTTAAAGTGCGCGAGAAAACGCAGCCATCCCGGCTTGCCTTTTTTCTCCGGCAGCGCGTTTGGGCCATGCTTATCTAAACGCGCCTGCGCCTCGGCGCGGTCAAGGCCGTTAGCCTGGCTTCGCGCCTGAGCAAGCGCCTGCTCTACGGTCTGCTGGTACGCCTGCCCGCCCGCGGGTGGCATATTCTGTGAGAAATTTTTTTTGGTCATGGTATTTTTCCTTCAATATCCGGTGGACGGAAGCCGGAATTCCTTTCTGGCTTAAATTAATTCGTTTTTAATACTTGCGGGTTAAATTGATCTACCGCAATATAATGACGACTGGGTTATTCAAAAATGATAAAAATTAATTCGATAAGATGATTTTTACAAAAAGTTTCTAAACCAACATTAAACAAGGAGACAGCATGTTTGGTATTTATCGCGGACGGCGCCTGGCGTTATACATTGTCGTAGCCATTGTTATTGCTACGTTAATTGGATACAGCACCTATACATTTGTAAAATTATTTTCCTGAAGCAGACGTTTATTTACATAACGCGATATTAATTTAATCGGTCGGGCAATATTATTCTTTTTTTAGTTTTTAAAAGCAGAATATTGGCCGCGTGATATTCAAAAACGGCGGTCGGGTTGATATTGCTTTACGTTAGAGGATGCCGGACAATGACATTTTTAACTGACGATTAACATTACGATGAAACACCCGTTAGAATCGCTGCTTACGGCCGGGGGCATTTTATTGCTGGCCCTGATCTCCTGTCTGCTGCTACCCGCCCCGTCGCTGGGTCTGGTGCTGGCGCAAAAGCTGATGACGACCTTCCACATGGTCGATCTTAACCAGCTTTATACCATTCTGTTCTGCCTGTGGTTTTTGGTGCTCGGCGCCATCGAATTCTTCGTTCTGCGTTTCGTCTGGCGCCGCTGGTTTTCACTGGCGTCGTAAGCCGGTGAAATCGCGCATGCCGTGGATCAGCGCTTCGCACCAGGCCGCGTAGTCGTGGCCGCTGGATGACGGGTGGAAGCTGACGCGGTAGCCTTTGGCGCGCAACACCGCTTCAAATGCCAGCGTACCTGGATAGTTCCCGCCGCCCGGCCCGGCCATTTCAAACCTTCCCGCCTGCAGCCAGAAACGCACCGGATACTGCGGCGACTGCTGGTACTGGCGCGTCAGCCAGCCGGGCGCTTCGCCTTTTGGCGCCCACCAGTACGAGCCAGAAAGGCTCAGCACATTACCAAACAGTCGCGGGTAGCGCAGCGCCACCCACGACGAAGCAATTCCCCCGTAGCTCGACCCCGCCAGCACCGTTTTCTGCCGCTGCATCGCGATGCCCTGCCCGCGCAGCCACGGCAGCAGCTCGTGCGCCATAAAGTCGGCGAAGTCCGGGTTTGGCGGCAGTTCTTTACCGCGCCGGGCATGATCGAGACTGTCGATAAACACGACGTTGACGGGCGGAAGATGATGTCGGGCGATCAGCCCATCCAGCACGTTGGCGAAATGGTACTCGTCCTGATAAACCTGCCCGTCGAACAGGACTAACGTCCAGCGTGCAGGCTGCGCGCCGCGCGGCTTGTAAATCATCACCTCGCGGGTATTGCCGAGACGGGGACTGGCAAATTTCTGTCGGCTTAGCGTGCCTTGTCCCAGCGGCTGGGCTGCAGCCTGTGCTGAGCAATAGCGCGTTGGGGTGAGATCGAGCAGCGAAGAGCGGTTCCAGCGATCGGCCTTATGCTCGCCAAAGGCGTTCGGGTTGAGCGGATCGGCCTGCGCGCTAACCAGGATCGCCCGTCGCCGATCGCGCGGGGATCCGCCGATAAACGGCACGTCCGGGGCAAGTTTATACTGCATCACCGTATCGGCCGGCACGACATAGCTGCGAAACCAGACGTCGCTTTTGCCCAGACGAAACAGCGGATCGTGTTCGCCCGCCGGTGAGCCCAGCAGGAACACGTTTTCACGCGCCCCGCGCCAGAGAAAGGTGACGCGCTTGTGGCTGGCATCCACCGGCTCCACCATCGGCGTTCCCTGACGGGTTTGCGCCTGCCAGAACGCATCGGTGCTTCCACCAGCTGCAACCGTTTCTGCCAGCGCCTTCAGCGCCGGGCTCTCAGGCTCCAGCACCTGGGTGCGCGGTAACGCGGAGGTTTCTTTCATTCGCCACTGAAAACGCCAGGGTTTACCCGCTTCACCGTGCAGCACCAGCGAGGTATTTTGCTTCACCGGCAGGGCAAATAGCAGGGTGTACTCCCCATCGGCGGGGCCATTCTCAACCAGCGTGCGGATGCCGTTGTTTTTCTCGTCCAGCAGGCGGGCATCCGTTACGCCGTTCAGCGTGGCGGAAACGTAATTCTCGTCCAGCGGCGGAAGTAAAAAACAGACTTCACCGCTGGCATCAAACTTCCCCTGAACGTCTCCCTGCAGGGAAGCGTGCTCACAGGTCGCCGCCATCGCGGGCAACGTACCAATACCGAGTAACAACCCGCTCCATACCCTCTTCATTACCGCTTGTTCCCCAACGAAATTTGCCACCAACGCTAATGCAAATGGTAATAATTTGCAATATCATCAATGGCATTTCATCGGTCTTTTTTAGGGCGAAAGCAACCAGGGAATAATTGTTAACCCATTTAAAAATAAGGGGATGATAGAGATCTGACTGCTAAGCCGGGGATGGAAAACCGGGTGGATTTACGGGCTCCGTGCCAACAAAAAAAGCCGGGTGGCGGCTTCGCCTTACCCGGCCTACGCGCACCATTTTAATGTGCACGACTGTGATTCTCTTTACGGTACGCGCCCGGCGGCTGGTTGAAGGTGCGGGTAAAGATGCGGGTAAACGTCTGCTGCGAGTCAAACCCGTAGCGCAGGCAGATGTCATACACGCGCTCGTCCGATTCACGCAGGTCGCGCGCCGCCAGCAGCAGCTTGCGCTCGCGAATATAGCGCCCCAGGCTCTCCCCTTTGTACTGCATAAACAGCCGCTGCAGATGCCACTTCGAATAGCCCGCGTGACGGGCAATCTCTTCGATGCGCAGCGGCTGATGTAGGTTGTCGTCAATCCACTCGACGATGGTGTCGATGACCTGAGCGGAAATAGTCATGCTGCTCTCCCCCTCTGCTTCTCGGTTAAACATTATTCCCACCACTCACGAAATTGTTGCGTGCTGTCGCTCACGCGGACCGGTTCACCCAGCTCCGGCGTCAGCAGCCGGTAATTTTTGTCCCTGCTGGCCCGCGCCAGCTGGATCAGCGGATCGTTCCAAGTGTGTTTCGCCAGCACGAAGCGCCCGTTGTGTCCTGGCACCACCGCTTTCGCGTTGAGATCCGCCGAGGCCTGCGCCGTTTCATCCGGCAGCATATGGATGTACTTCCAGTCCTGGTCGTACTGACCGTTTTCCATAATGGCTAAATCCACTTCGCCAAACTGCTCGCCGATGGCCCTGAAGTGCGGGCCGTAGCCGGAATCTCCGCTGTAGTAAACCTTCTGCTCTGGCGTGACGAACATAAAGCTGCCCCACAGCGTCTGGTCGCGCTTGATGCCGCGCCCGGAAAAGTGGCGCGCCGGCAGCACGTGCACCGTCAGTTCATCGCTAATGAGTACCGACTGGTTCCAGTCCCGCTCGTCGATAATCTCCGGGTTCATGCCCCAGTAGCGCAGGTGCGAGCCCACGCCGAGCGGCGTTACGACGCGCTTCACCTTCGGCAGCAGCGCCCTGATGGTGGCGTAGTCCAGGTGATCGTAGTGATCGTGCGAGATAATCAGCAGGTCGATCTCCGGCATGCTTTCGGCGTGCCACGGATATTCCCCCGCAAAGGCTTTATTGAGGAACGAAAACGGCGCGGCGTAGTTGCCGAGAACCGGGTCGATCAGGATGCGTTTACCCGCCAGCTGCATATACCAGGAGGAGTGGCCGAGCCACACCAGGGTGTCCTGCTCCAGCGGCAGGCTGGCGAGATCGGTTTTCACCACCGGCAGCGGATGTGCCGGGCGGGCGTTTTCGGTTTTTTTGGTCAAAAACTCCCACATTGCCACCAGCATATTTTTGTCGCCGTTATAGCCAGGCGTCGGCAGCGTGTTGTGGAATTTCCCCTCGCGATACTGCGGAGAGGCTTCCACTTCGGAGAGCTGCTCACCCTGTGGGGTCTGGCCAAATCCGGCATTCAGGACAAAGGGTAAACTCGCAGCTGAAGCAATAATCATGACAAACACCACGCAGATGAATAGAGGCTTTTTCATTTCCTGACCCGAATACGCGCCCCGTCCGATGGTTTACGCGGGTTAAACTTGATTATGAGTGAGTAAGCACTCATTATTGTGTATGATGAATATATCGTCAAGACGTTTTCGATCTTTGACATTCCGCGTTGCAGCGGTATGAACCGCATGCTTCAATACGTTTTTTTACATTTGACAAAGGGGAGAATTGAGTGGCACGTCCGAAGAGTGAAGATAAAAAACAGGCCTTACTGGAAGCCGCAACCGTTGCGTTTGCGCAGTCGGGAATTGCCGCTTCAACGGCGCTCATTGCACGTAACGCGGGCGTTGCCGAAGGTACACTGTTTCGCTACTTTGCGACGAAGGACGATCTGCTGAATGCCCTCTACCTGCACCTGAAGCAGGATCTCTGCCAGGCGATGCTGTCTAATCTGGATCGCTCACTCACCAGCCCAAAAGAGCACACGCGTAACATCTGGAACAGCTATGTCGACTGGGGGATCAAAAACCCTCTCGCACACGCCGCCATTCGCCAGCTTGGCGTCAGTGAGAAGATCAACGCCGAAACGGAACAGGCCGTGAAAGAGATGTTCCCGGAGCTGCACGAGCTGTGCCGCCGCTCGGTGCGCCAGGTGTTTATGTCCGACGAATTTAAAACGTTCGGCGATGCGATTTTCTTATCGCTGGCCGAAACCACCATGGAATTTGCCACCCGCGCTCCCTCCCGCGCCGTCGATTTTAAAGCGCTCGGTTTTGAGGCCATGTGGCGCGGGCTGGCCGAGGAGGATAGCGATGGACGGTAAGTCATTGCAGGAACACGCAAAACGCGTGGCGCTGGAACTGCCTTTTACGGAACACTGCTGGCCGTTTGGGCCCGAATACGACGTGTTTAAAGTTGGCGGGAAGATTTTTATGCTGATGGCGGTTGTACGCGGTCGCCCCCACGTCAGCCTGAAATCCGATCCTGAAAAATCGCTGTTAAATCAGCAAATTTATCGCGGCGTTGAACCGGGCTATCATCTGAATAAAAAGCACTGGATTTCACTCTACGGCACCGATGACATCACGCCTGAAGTGGTTACTGATTTCATCAATGACTCATGGAATCTGGTGGTCGATAAGCTGCCGAAAAAAGACCAGAAGTGGATACGCCCGGCCTGATTGTTCGGCTGAGACGAACAGATTAAGCGCTCGAATCGCACTTATCTTTTCCCGCTTCGCGCGGTAATCTGCACTCCTTTCGCGCCCGCGTACGGGCGAATTTTATTACCAGGAGTTGTTATGGATATCATTTCTGTCGCCCTGAAACGCCACTCGACCAAGGCGTTCGACGCAAGCAAAAAACTGACCGCTGAAGAAGCGGAAAAAATCAAAACCCTGCTGCAGTACAGCCCGTCCAGCACCAACTCCCAGCCGTGGCACTTTATTGTCGCCAGCACCGAGGAAGGTAAAGCGCGCGTGGCGAAATCCGCTGCGGGCACTTACGTGTTCAACGAACGCAAGATGCTGGACGCCTCTCACGTGGTGGTGTTCTGCGCGAAAACCGCCATGGACGATGCCTGGCTGGAGCGCGTCGTGGATCAGGAAGAGGCAGATGGCCGTTTCAACACGCCAGAAGCCAAAGCCGCGAACCACAAGGGCCGTACCTACTTCGCCGACATGCACCGCGTGGATCTGAAAGATGACGATCAGTGGATGGCAAAACAGGTTTACCTGAACGTCGGTAATTTCCTGCTGGGTGTAGGTGCGATGGGTCTGGACGCGGTGCCGATTGAAGGCTTTGACGCGGCGATCCTCGACGAAGAGTTTGGTCTGAAAGAGAAAGGCTTCACCAGTCTGGTGGTGGTGCCGGTTGGGTATCACAGCGTGGAAGATTTCAACGCCACGCTGCCGAAGTCTCGCCTGCCGCTGAGCACGATTGTGACCGAGTGCTAATCTCTACAGGCGCGCCCGTTACCGGCGTGCCTGTTTCAATAGAGCGTAATCTGCGGGTGTTTAACCCCACACACCAGTGCATAACGCGTTAAGGTATCAAGACTCGCCCGGGTTATATTCGCTTCCATTCTTGATACTGTGGGTGCGCTGACGCCCATTCGCTCCGCCACCTGCGCGCGCGTCAGACCAGCCTGGTTTCGCCATTGCGCCAACATTTCGCGCAAGCGCTCTTTTCGTTCTTCAGCATCAAAAGAAGTCTGTACCTCTGAATCGCTTAACAGCTCAGATCGGAGTTCATCCCAGTCAATAATCTTCTTGCTCATCCAACATCTCCTGTTGTCGCTTCAGTGCCAGACGAAGTTCAGCAGAGGGCGTTTTTTGCGTTTTCTTGATAAACACTCGCAGCAGAAAAATTGTCTTTTCCCGCTGATAAACGTAAATCCCCCGAGTATGGATCAGCCCGACGGTTCTGATTTCGAACAAACCATGCGGTAAGGGTTTGCTGTCAGGTTCCCGCAGTGCTGTCGGGTTAGCGCGTAATTTATCAAGCTGGCGAATCAGCTTCGCCTTTACCCCAGCGGGCAGTAAGAGGATCTCTTCTCTGACTGCCTCATGAACGATGAGTCTGAACACGGTTATTCATCCCTGATGATATTAGCATATAAGGCAATTTGTATTAAAGGCTAATTTTGCCTTTCATGTTTACCTTACCTGCTTTTAGCAAACATCACCGGATCAGCATTAACTCCCTGAAAGCATCTCGCAAAAAACTTACTTCCCCTGCGCCGCCAGCCATTCCATCGCCCTCTCCCCCGCCTCATCCACCGGCAGATAAACCAGCAGCCGCGAGCCGTTTCGCGGCGCGGAGTACCAGTACATCTGCTGCAGCGTAAAATCCCCCAGTTCGGGATGGGTAAACAGCTTGAGCTGGTTCTCCACGCCGCGCACGTCGTTGCGCTGGTGCCACAGGGTTTTGAACTCTTCGGACACCGCAAAGAAGCGCGCCAGCTTCGCTTCCCACAGCGGGTCCCCCCGGTGCTCCGCCATTGCCGCGCGGAAGTAGGAGACGAAAATCGGCAGCACGTCATCGCGCCTGCCGAGCCGCGCGCGCCACGCCGGATGCGTGAGGAACAGATAAATACAGTTCCGGTCTTCCGGCGGAATTTCATTGAAATCCACCCCCATCAGGTGACCAAAGCTGTCGTTCCACGCCACGATGTCAAAGTTAGGTTTCTGAATGCTGGCAGGCTTGGGCATGAGGGTATCAAGCAGGCGGCGCGTGCCTTCGCTGATGCCCTCGCAGCAGACGGCCTGCGGGGCTTCACCCGGCGGCAAACCGGCGAGCACGAAAACGTGTCGGGCTTCGGTCGGGGTGCACTGCAAGGCTTTCGCTACGGCTGCCATCACCGCGCTCGACGGGTTGACGTCCCTGCCCTGCTCAAGCCAGGTGTACCAGGTCACGCCCACGTCAGCGAGCATCGCCACCTCTTCGCGGCGCAGGCCCGGCGTACGGCGGCGTCCGCTGCGCGGCAGGCCGAGACGCTGCGGATCGAGGCTTTCACGGCGCGCGCGCAAAAATGCACCGAGCTGTTTTCGCGTGTCATCCTGAAGTGAGACGACGGGTTCAGACATCAAGGCCATAATTCCCCCTGCATGGTAGTGCCAGTACCAGTATAAGCAAGAACTGGTACCCGTTTATCAGATGGTTGATGCTACGACCATCTGATGAATGACGCAATGGAGATCCCATGAATACGTCAGTTGTTTCACCGGGCCGCGCTGGCCTGATATTGCTGTTAACAGGCCAGATGCTGCCGCTGATTGATACCTCAATTACCAACGTCGCGCTGGACTCCATCACCCACTCTTTACACACCACGGCGACCGAACTGGAGCTGATCGTTGCGCTCTACGGCGTAGCCTTCGCCGTCTGCCTGGCGCTCGGCAGCAAGCTGGGGGACAACCTCGGGCGCCGCCGTCTGTTCATGTGGGGCGTGGCGAGCTTTGGCCTGGCCTCGCTGCTGTGCGGCATGGCGGGCAATATTGAACAGCTGCTGGCCGCGCGAATCGTTCAGGGTGCGGGCGCGGCGCTGATCATGCCGCAGATCCTTGCCACCCTGCACGTGACCTTAAAGGGTACGGCGCACGCCAAAGCCATCAGCCTGTTCGGCGGCATCGGCGGAATTGCGTTTATCGTCGGCCAGATGGGCGGCGGCTGGCTCGTGTCGGCGGACATCGCCGGGCTGGGCTGGCGGAACGCCTTCTTTATCAACGTCCCCATTTGTCTGGTGGTGCTGGCGCTGAGCCGCCGCTACGTGCCGGAGACCCGCCGCGATACCCCGTCACGCATCGACTGGCCGGGCACGGCTTTGCTGGCAATGATTCTCTGCTGCCTGCTGTTCCCGATGGCGCTCGGCCCGCAGTGGCACTGGTCGTGGCCGCTTAAGGCTGCGCTGCTGGCCATTATTCCGCTGGCCTGGCTGATGGTGCTGAACGCGCGTAAAAAAGAGCGTGAAGATGCCCACCCGCTGATCCCGCCGCGTCTGATGCAGCTCAACAGCATCCGTTTTGGCGTGCTGATCGCGCTGCTCTTTTTCAGCGTCTGGTCCGGGTTTATGTTCTGCATGGCGCTCACCATGCAGACCGGCCTTGGCATGGCGCCGTGGCAGTCCGGGAACAGCTTTATTGCCCTCGGGGTCACCTACTTTATCTCCGCGTGGTTTGCCCCTCGACTGATCGCCCGCTACAGCACCAGCACCATCCTGCTCACCGGGCTGGCGATCCAGATCATCGGCCTGCTGGCGCTGGTTGCCACGTTCCGCACGTGGGGCATGAACAACACTGCGCTGACGCTGGCACCCGCGACCGGGCTGGTCGGCTACGGGCAGGCGCTGATTGTGAACAGCTTCTACCGCATCGGGATGCGCGATATTAAGCCCGACGATGCGGGTGCCGCGAGCGCCATTCTCAGCACGCTGCAGCAGGCCGCGCTGGGGCTTGGCCCCGCCATATTCGGGGCGATTCTGCTGCACGCGCTACACAACCATCACGGGGATTACACCCAGGCGATCAACGTTTTTCTGATGGTGGAAACCGCGATGATGGCCGTGCTGGCGTTCGCCACGCTGCGCATGCGCCATCGCCTCTGTTTACCCGCGGTGAAGGTTTGCCAGGCCACCAAATAAGCCCGTGAATTTGCATAATAGATCCGCAGCCGCCATTATGGGGCTGCATCAATACAGGAGACGTTATGCAGGAATTAATTGCTCAGGTTGAAGAGTTAGGGATTGAAATTAATCACACCACCTCTTTAGTGATTATCTTTGGTATTATTTTTCTTACCGCCATCATCGTTCATTTTATTCTGCACAAGCTGGTGCTTCGCGCTTTCGAGAAACGCGCGCAGGCCAGCAGCCATTTGTGGCTGCAGATCATCACCCAGAATAAGTTATTTCACCGTCTGGCCTTTACCCTACAGGGGATAATCGTCAACGTTCAGGCGGTACTGTGGCTGCAAAAAGGCAGCGAAGCGGCTGAAATTCTCACCACCTGCGCGAAGCTGTGGGTGATGGTCTATGCCCTGCTCTCCTTCTTCTCGCTGCTGGACGTGATATTTAACCTTTCGCAAAAGATGGCGACCGCGTCCCAGCTGCCGCTGAAGGGGATCTTCCAGGGCGTTAAGCTGGTGAGCGCCATTCTGGTGGGGATACTGATTATCTCCCTGCTGATCGGCCAGTCCCCCGCCATACTGATAAGCGGCCTGGGTGCGATGGCTGCCGTTCTGATGCTGGTGTTTAAAGACCCGATACTCGGCCTGGTGGCGGGCATTCAGCTCTCCGCCAACGACATGCTCAAGCTCGGCGACTGGCTAGAGATGCCGAAATACGGCGCCAACGGCACGGTGACCGACATCGGTTTGACCACCGTCAAGGTGCGCAACTTTGATAACACCATCACCACGATCCCGACGTGGGCGCTGGTCTCCGACGCCTTTATCAACTGGAGCGGGATGTCGGCGTCCGGCGGTCGACGCATTAAGCGCAGCCTGAATATCGATACCACCAGCATTCATTTTCTCGACGAGCAGGAACAGCAGAAGCTGATTCAGGCGAAGCTGCTGAAGCCTTATCTGGCCGCGCGCCACGAGGAAATTAACCTCTGGAACCAGCAGAACGGCGAGGGGGAATCGGTGTTAAACCTGCGCAAGATGACCAATATCGGCACCTTCCGCGCCTACCTGAATGAATATCTGCGCAACCACCCGCGCATTCGCAAGGATATGACGCTGATGGTGCGCCAGCTCGCGCCGGATGCCAACGGCCTGCCGATTGAAATATATGCCTTCACCAACACGGTGGTCTGGGCAGAATATGAAGAAATTCAGGCCGACATCTTCGACCATATTTACGCGGTGGTGGATGAATTTGGTCTGCGCATTCACCAGTCGCCGACCGGGAACGATATTCGCTCCCTGGCGGGCGCACTCGTCAAATAATCAGGCGCTGGCGCGGGAAATAAAGCGCCAGTCCATCATCACCCTTTCCGTGGGCGCATCCGGGTTGTCGATTTTATTCATTAACAAATCGACCGCCTTGCGCCCGATATCCCGCGACGGCTGTTCAATGGTGGTGAGCGAAATCATGTCCGCCAGCTCGGTGCCGTCAAACCCCACGACCGCGATGTCCGCCGGCACCCGCAGACCCGCCTGCTGAATGGCGCGCAGCGCGCCTGCTGCAAGGGTATCGGACACCGCAAAGACCGCGTCCGGCGGGTTCTCTTTCAGCAGATTTTCCATCGCCGCCATCCCGGCGCGGGAGCTGAGCTCGCTCGCGTACTCCACCGCCTGATAGTCCAGGTCCTTCAGGTGGATCACGCTCTTGTAGCCGCGCTCGCGCAGGCGGGCATATTTATAGCTAAGGTCGTGGTTAATCATTGCGATACGCGTGCGCCCGCTCTCGGCCAGCTGGCTGACGGCGTGCTGCGAGGCGTCGACGTCGTTAATCCCTACGCAGGAGACCGCGCCCGCATCGGCATATTCGGCGCACTGCACCCACGGCGCGTTGCCAATCAGCGCGGCCAGCTCAGGCAGCTTCGAGAAGGCGTCCATGGTGATAATGCCGTCGACGATTTTTCCCGACAGCAGGCTTAAGCCCGAGCGGGAGCGCTCGATGTCCGAGCCGGAGTTGCACAGCAGGATGCGGTAGCCGTTTTTCTCGGCCTCTTCTTCAATGCCCTTCACCACCTCGGCGCAGAACGGGTTGGCGATGTTCGACACCATCACCAGGATCATGTAGCTGCGGGCGGTGCGCAGCTGGCGCGCCAGCAGGTTTGGCTGGTAGTTGCTCTCCTGGATCGCCTGCAGGACGCGCTCGCGGTTTTTCGCCTTCACGGTGTCGCTGTTGTTGAGCACGCGGGAGACCGTCGCCACGGAGACTCCGGCGAGCTGAGCGATTTTCTGAATAGACATAGCGACGATACATCCTGCGGTTAGCGTTTTGTGCAGGCTACCATAAAACGGTTGCCCGGCGAACCGGGCATGCCGTCAATACGCCACGCGCACCCAGCGCTGCTGCTGATGGCTTTTCACTATCGCATCAATGATATACATCACGTTCGCGCCGTCGTGAAAGGTTGCGAACGGCGGATTATCCGGCATCGCGCCCGCCTGCACGGCGCGGTAGAACTGCGCCATCATATTTTTGAAGGCGTCGGGCCAGCCTTCGATATGCCCGCCGGGGAAGTGGGCGCTGTCGGCCACGTCAGGGTTCATCAGGCCCGGATCGTCGGTGAGCGTCTGGTTAGCCTGCGCGCGATGGCCGATCCACAGCCGCTGCGGGGTCTCCTGATCCCAGGCTACGGACCGCTCGCTGCCGTTGATCTCAAACGTCAGGCGGTTTTTACGCCCCGCGCTTACCTGCGAGACGCTAAAGCTGCCCCTGCTGCCGTCGTCGAAGCGGAACAGCACCGAGCCGAAGTCTTCGGTGGTGACCGGCCTGTCTTCATACTGCGCGTGCGCATCGTGGGTGAAGGTCTGATTACCCGCCACACTGGCTTTTCGCGTCGGCCAGACGATGGCGAGATCGGCCATCACCTCGGTAATGCGTCGCCCGGTGACGAACTGCACCGTGTCGCACCAGTGGGAGCCGATGTCCGCCACCGCGCGCGATGCGCCGCCGAGCGCGGCGTCCACCCGCCAGTTGTAGTCGGTTTCCAGCAGCATCCAGTCCTGCAGATAGCTGCCGTGCGCGGCGAACAGCCGCCCGACGCTGCCCGCAAGCATCATGCTCGCCGCCTGGCGCACCATCGCAAACTGGCGATAGACAAAGCTCACGCCGTGTATCGCGCCGGTCTTCTCCGCCAGCGCCACCAGCTCGCGCGCCTCGTCCGGGGTCATGCACAGCGGCTTTTCAGAAAACACGTGCTTGCCCGCCCGCAGGATCTGGCGGTTAATCTCAGCGTGCAGATGGTTCGGCGTGCAGTTGTGCACCACCTGCAGATCGGGGTGCGCAAGCAGTTCCTCCACGCTGCCGTACGCGTGCGGCACGTTGAGCTGGCGCGCTTTTTCCTGCGCCTGAGCCAGCGTTCCGTCGCACAGGGCAACCACCTGCACAAAACCGAGGCGCCTGAGCGCCTCGATATGCGCCGGGCCGATAAAGCCGCTGCCGATAATGCCGACGTTAATCATGGCCGCCTCCCGCCGCGAAGTCGTCAAACGCGCGTCCGGAGACCGGAATAATGTGGCGGCGGATAAAGTCGCTGCCCTCACTGGCACCGGTCTCACCGTCCTTCAGGCAGCACTCCCACTCCAGCACCGCCCAGCCGTCGTAGTCGTACTGGGTTAGCCTGCTGAAAATGCCCTTAAAGTCGATCTGCCCGTCGCCGAGCGATCGGAAGCGCCCGGCGCGGTTGATCCACGGCTGGTAGCCGCCGTACGCGCCGCTGCGCCCGCTGGGGCGGAACTCGGCATCCTTCACGTGGAACGCCTTGATGCGCGCGTGGTAGATATCGATAAAGGTCAGGTAGTCCATCTGCTGCAGCAGCATATGGCTCGGATCGTAGAGAATGTTGCAGCGCGGGTGATTATCCACCAGCGCCAGAAAACGCTCGAAGGTCACGCCGTCGTGCAGGTCTTCCCCAGGGTGCAGCTCGAAACAGACGTCCACGCCCTGCTCGTCGAACGCGTCCAGAATCGGCCGCCAGCGGTTTGCCAACGCCTCGAACGCATGCTGAAAACGCTGCTCGTTGTGCGGCGGCCACGGATAGAAAAACGGCCACGCCAGCGAGCCGGAGAACGTCGCGTGCGCTTTCAGCCCTAGTCTTGCTGAAGCCACCGCCGCCTGCTTCAGCTTTTCCGTCGCCCAGGCCCGGCGCGCCGCATCGTTACCGCGCACGGCGGCGGGCGCAAAGTGGTCAAACGCCTCGCTGTAAACCTCATTTACGGCGATAAGCTGCCCTTCCAGATGGGTCGACAGTTCGCTGATGACCAGCCCGCGCGCGGCGAGCTTGCCGGTGATTTCATCACAGTAGTCCTGGCTTTCAGCCGCCTTCTCGACGTCAAAAATGTGCGGATGGTTGCAGGGGATCTGCACCGCCCTGTAGCCCTTTTCTGACGCCCATCCTGCCAGCCCGTCGAGGGTGTTAAACGGCGCTTTCGCGCCGATAAACTGCGACAGAAAAATACCGGGTCCTTTCATCGTCCTCATACCACCTCCTGAACGTTACGCCTTGTCATCGTCATACTTGAACGTGAGAAGGAAAATCAGCGCGATCGCCGCGGCAGCCACCGCCGGGATCCACCAGAATGTTACCCACGCCTGCGGCACGGCCTGCCCTGCCACCAGGCGGTTGTAGAGCGCGCCGGAAATCTGCGAGCCGAGCAGCATGCCGATGCCGTAGGTGAACATCACGATCATGCTCTGCGCCTGGCCCTTCACCTTTTCGCCCGCCACGCGGTCGGTATAGATAAAGCCCACCACAAAGAAGAAGTCATAGCACACGCCGTGCAGCAGGATGCCGATATAGAGCAGGAATCGCCCCTCCTCGCTCACGCCCAGCGCGAACATGGCGTAACGCACAAACCACGCCAGCATGCCGATCAGCAGCATGTATTTCACACCCAGGCGGCGGAACAGCAGCGGAATGACCAGCATGAAGAAGATCTCGGACATCTGCCCGAAGGACATGGCGGTGCTGACGTCGGCAATGCCGGCATCCGCCAGATACGAGGCGGTGTAGGCGTAATAGGTACCGAGCGGAACGGAGATCAGCATCGCGCAGACGGAGAAAACGAAGAAGTGGCGGGTTTTGAGCAGCGCAAAGGCATCCGCGCAGAAGAGGTCGCGCACCTTAACCGGCAGCCCTTTGGCCGGGGCAGGCGTGTGCGGCAGCGTCAGGCTGTAGAGCGCCAGCAGCACGGAGCTGGCCGCCGCCACCTGGAAGATGGTCACGCTGGACGCCACGCCGGTCACGCCGATGAAAATGCCCGCAACGATCCAGCCGATGGTGCCAAACACGCGCACCACCGGAAAGGTCTTATCGACGTTCGCCAGGCTGTGAAACGCGATGTTGTTGGTCAGCGCCAGCGTCGGCATGTAGCAGAGCGTGTAGCCAAACAGCAGGCCGATCAGCAATGCGCCGTTTTCAGCAACGAGCGCCCCCGGTACGAACCAGAGGATCGCCGCGCCCGCGAGGTGCATCACCGCCATTACCTTCTGCGAGGCGAAAAAGCGGTCCACCAGCATCCCGAGCACGAACGGCGAGAGAATAGACGCGATTGGCCCTGCGGAAAACGCATCGCCAATCAGCAAAGACATGTTGTGCTGGGTCATCACCAGGCCGAGCGTGACCGACCAGCTACCCCAGATAAAAAACTGCAGAAACATCATCAGCGACAGACGCGGAACCAGCATCCGGTGCTGTGCTATCGCCTTTCCACTACTTTCAGTTGTTGACACCATGATGAGCCTCACCCAGAAAAAGTAATCGATTACAAAACCGTTCAAATAAAAAGTAATCGATTACAAAATAAAGATCCTGTGGATCAAAACGGAATTGGGAGGGAGGTCACGATAAAGGTGGAGTGGTGTTGTGTAGGCCCGGTAAGCGAAGCGCCACCGGGCGTAAAGGCGGGTGCGGTCTGGTGCCCTCACCCCGGCCCTCTCCCACGGGGAGAGGGTGCAAACACTAAAAACGGCAACCAGGTTGCCGTTTTCTTTTACCTTCGCGAGAGCTTGAACGCCACAAACAGGAACACCACCCACACCGGCAGCAGCATCGCTGACAGGCGCATCTCATCCATGGTGCACATCAGCACCAGAATCAGCCCCAGGAATGCAATGCAGATGTAGTTCCCCGCCGGGTAGAGCAGCGCTTTAAACTGCGTCTCACGTCCCTTGCGGCGCATCGCCGCGCGGAAGCGCAGGTGCGCCAGGCAGATCATGATCCAGTTCAGCAGCAGCGTCGCGACCACCAGCGCCATCAGCAGGCCAAAGGCCTGTTTCGGCAACAGGTAGTTGATCAGCACCACCAGAGAGGTAATCGCGCCGGAAAGGAACAGCGAGTTGACCGGTACGCCGCGACGGCTGACGCGGGTCAGGTACTTCGGCGCGTTGCCCTGCACGGAGAGGCCAAACAGCATGCGGCTATTGGAGTAAACGCCGCTGTTATAGACGGACAAAGACGCCACGAGGATGACGAAGTTCAGCGCCGATGCCACCAGGTTGCTGTTCATATCGTGGAAAATCATCACGAACGGGCTGCTGTCGGACTTCACTTCCACCCAGGGATAGAGCGCGAGCAGCACCACCAGCGAGCCGATGTAAAACAGCAGAATACGGTACACCACCTGGTTGACCGCTTTCGGGATGCTCTTGTGCGGATCGCGCGCTTCCGCGGCGGTAATCCCGATCAGCTCCAGCCCGCCGAAGGAGAACATAATCACCGCTAGCGACAGAATGAGCCCCTTCCAGCCGGTCGCCAGAAAACCACCGTGCTTCCACAGGTTGTCGATAGTCGCGCGTTCGCCGCCGTGGCCGGAGAACAGCAGCCACAGGCCAAAGCCGATCATGCCGATAATCGCCAGCACCTTGATCAGCGCAAACCAGAACTCGGTTTCGCCATACAGGCGCACGTTGACGAGGTTAACGGCGTTGATAATGATGAAGAAGGCCGCCGCCCAGATCCACGTCGGGACGTCCGGCAGCCAGTACTGCATGTAGATGCCTGCGGCAGTCAGCTCCGCCATCCCCACCAGCACGAACATCACCCAGTAGTTCCAGCCGGAGAGGAAGCCGGCAAACGGGCCCCAGTACTTATAGGCAAAGTGCGCGAAGGAGCCTGAAACCGGCTCTTCAACGACCATCTCGCCGAGCTGGCGCATGATCAGGAAGGCAATAACCCCGGCGATGCCGTAACCCAGCAGTACCGCCGGGCCAGCCATCTGAATGGCGGGGCCGATGCCGAGGAACAGCCCGGTACCAATCGCGCCGCCAAGGGCAATAAGCTGAATATGTCGATTTTGCAAACCACGTTGCAGCGTCGGATTCTGATCCGACGAGGCTTCAGCGCTACCGTTGGCTGAAGCGGATGACGCGTCTTTCACGTCCTACCCCTGTCTCTTTTTTAGAAGGGGCACGTTTTAACACTTCATGCTGGTGGTAGCAAGGGATTGGGGCATCCCTGCCCCGGATAACGAGGGTGGAACGCTTAGAACTCGTAGCCAACCGAAACCTTAAAGGTGCGCGGTTCGCCCTGAGACAGGTAGGTGCCGGAGTCATCTACGCTGGCCCAGTAGTTTTCATTCGTTACGTTGTCGATGCCCGCACGAACGGTCATCTGGTTTTCATTGTGGTTCACCGCGAAGCGATAACGCATCCCCAGATCCAGCGTGGTGTAGCTGTCCAGCTTTTTGGTGTTCGCGAGGTCGGCATACTGGGTGCCGGAGTGGTTCACGCGGGCGGTGGCCGTCAGGCCATCAATCGGCTTGATGTCATACTCCGCGCCCAGCACGGCGTAAAAATTCGGGATACCGATCGCATCGTTACCCTGGTTCAGGCCGCTGTTGGTTTTGGTCATCTCCGCCCGCAGCCAGGTGGCGCTGGCGTTCAGACGCATGCCCAGCATCGGCTCGCCGAAGACGTTCAGCTCCACGCCGCGGTTACGCTGCTCGGCATCCAGACCGTAGTGTTTGGTCACGCTGTCCAGAATAGCCGACGGCATTTTGATTTCGAACAGCGCCAGCGAGCCGCCCACGCGGCCAGCGTCCACCTTCACGCCCACTTCGTTCTGCTTAGAGTGAACGATACCGGTGCTTTGACCGTAGTTGGTGGCGGTATTAGGTGCGGTTTGACCCGGCTGCAGCGCTTCGGTGTGGTTGGCGTAGAGTGAAACTTCATCCAGTACTTTGTAAACCACGCCGTAGGTTGGCATCCAGCGGCTGCCGTCGAAGCTGTCAGATTCATTTTCCGCACCGGTGATTTTGTTGTAGCCGCGGATCACCACCTTCTGATGACGCGCGCCGGCGGTGAACAGCAGCGTGTCGTCCAGCACGCCCAGGGTATCGCTCAGCAGCCAGCCCTGCGTGCGGGTGCGTCCGCTGGTCAGCGGGTCGCTGTAATTCCCGCCGGAGCCGTTGAAGTTAGTGCTGTCCGGCGCGTTGACGCCGGTGTTGTGATAGATGTTGGTATACGGGTTATCCGCCGCCGCCGACATTTTCCACGCTATTTTTTCGTTTTTGGTCATCGCCGAGTAGCCGACGTTCACCTTGTGCGACACGAAGCCGGTATCAAAGCTGCCGCGAATACCCGCCATTCCGCTGACGGAGTCGCTGATGCGGTTGGTGTCCAGGCGCGTCGCCGTCGACGTGCCGTCTTTGTTCCACAGCTTAGCTCCGCTGTATAACCCTTCTTCATGGGCGTGCTGAGCGCCAAGGCCGGTGTAGGCCGTCCAGCTGTCGGTAATGTCGTATTCGCTGCGCCACATGCCGAACTCATTTTCGATATTGCTGTACGCCCACTTCTGGGAATAGTTGCGATCGTTTTTTGGCGGCGTCGGGATGAAATCGACGGCGGAGATATTGACCCCGGTTTCGCTGCCGTGGAAGGTTTTCTTCTGGTAGCCCACGTCGAGCGAGGTGCGGAAGTTGTCGCCTTTGTAATCCAGCCCGGTAGAGAGCAGCGTGGTGCGGCGACGATCGTTGGCGATGGCCGTTTCTCCTTCACGGTGGACCAGGTTTACGCGCGCGCCAAACTGGTCGCTGTCGCCAAAGCGGCGGCCCGCATCCAGGGTGGTGCCAATCTGTGAATCGGAGGTGTAATCCACCCCCACTTTCGCCTGCGGCGTTTCACCCGCATGCTTTGGCTCAAGGTTGATCATCCCGCCCACGCCGGAGCTTGCCGCGCCGTTCATCAGGGCGTTTGCCCCTTTGAAGATCTCAATGCGGTCAACCATCTGCGCGTCCACCACCTGACGCGGCAGCACGCCGGACAGGCCTCCAAAGGTCATGTCGTCGCCGTCAAACTTCAGGCCACGGATGCGGAAGCTTTCCGCGCTGTTGCCGTAACCCTGAACGTACTGCACGCCCGCGTCGTTAGCGACAACGTCGGCAATGGTTTTCGCCTGCTGATCTTCTACCAGCTTCGAGGTGTAGCTGATGATATTGAACGGTACGTCCATCGCGTTCTGCTGGCCGAGCATCCCCATGCGTCCGCCGTTTGCCACCTGCCCGTCGAGGAAGGCCGGAACGAGCTGGTCACCGCCGGGTTTGAAATCGCTGGCGGGCGTTGACTGGACAACAATGGTGTCCTCTTTTTGAGGGGCCGCCGCACAGGCGGAGTGTGTAACCGCGCCAACGGCGAGCGCCAGCAGCGTTTTATGCATTGTGGTGTTGTTCATAAGTAACTCTTTAAAGTGCGCGCAAAAATGGCCCGTCGCCGGGCCTTATAATTTAGTTAAGTGCAATGCGGACAACGCTGTCCGGCCCGTTAGTGGAGTGGTCTTTATTGAAAGCCTGTTTAACGGTGACGTAGAGCGTTTGGCCATCCGCCGACAGCAGCAGGCTGTTTGGATTCGGCGGCAGATCCCAGGATTGCTTCACGGCATAGGTCGTGGCGTCCAGGCTCAGCAGCTTTCCGCTTTCGCGCTGGGTGATGTAGAGCTCGTTGCGTTTGGCGTTGAATTTCACCGCCAGCGAATCACCGACGTCGAGCTTTTTGAGCACCTCACCGGTGTGAATATTCAGCACCAGGGTAGTTTTGGCTTTGGAGTTATCGGTGACGAACAGACGCCCTGTCGCCCTGTCTTCTGCCAGGTTAAGCAGCAGCGCAGGCTTGTCGCCCAGCGGTTTCCAGCGTTTTTCGATTTTATTGCTGTGCGGGTTGATCGCCAGGATCTCACCGCCGCCGTTGGCGGCATAAATCCGGTCGGTTTGTTCTGACCACAGCAGCCCGGTAACCCACTGGCCGGCATTCTTGATAGTCTTTTTCAGCTTCAGCGTCTCTGCATCAACCACCCAAATCACGCCCGGATCGCCTACCCCGCCAACGTACAGCGAGCCGTCATGCAGCAGAATTTCACGCGCGCCGAACGGGAAGCCTTCCTTGTTGCGTTCGGTAAACATCAGACGCTTTTTAATTTTGCCGTCCGCGGTGCTGATGGCGCTAATGCCGCCGTCCAGCGAGTTCGTGACATAGATCGTCTGCCCGTCCGGGGAGATTGTCATCGCAAAGTTTTTGAGATCGGTATGGCTACGGCCAATGGTTTTGAGCGTGGCGGGGTCGAGCTTATAGATCACCCCACCCTGCACGTCCTTGAAGCCCTCAGAGCTGGCAACGAACAGCGCGTCACCTTTCTGATTAAGCACCATTTCGTACAGGCCATCGGCCAGCTCACGCTTGATCACGCCCGTCTCAGCCGGAGCCTCTACGGTTTTCGACGCTTCGGCCGCCGGTGTTGCCGCGTGCTGAGCAGCGCAGCCTGAAAGAGAGGCAGCGACGAGCAGCGCCAGCGCGGACAGTTTTTTGGTCATCAGGAATATCCTTTACCGTGCAAAGATAATCAGGCGGGGATCTGCGTCGCATGCGGCTGCGATTATGATGTCGTTGGAGGCCGTAAGGCCTGAGCAGGATCCACCGTTATACTCAGTGTTCCGTGTGAGATCTGCTCACTGTTAATGCGGGAAATGTCCGTCGGCGCCCGCAAACACTAAAGAGAATGAGAACTATACTCATTATCTTTGTATGATCAAGTGTAAATATGCGTAACGCCTTAAATCGACAGAGGATGTGCTGAGAGGGAAAGGCACTCAGCTTTTGGTGCAATACAGCGCCGGGGAATTCCCAAAGCTAAACAGGTAGCTTGCGGCATTCACGCGAACAATCTCTACGCGAATACCGCGATCGCGCTGATGGAAAAAGTCGGGAATAAAGCGGCGGAAGGGTTCGTCTTTTTTTGGCAGCTCGTTGGTATCGCTGGACACCATAATAACGTTGCCCTCTTCGCGCCAGTAATTAAACGTGATTTTATTGCTAATGGCTATCGTTGGTTTTCCGCTCTGGCTATATTCGCCGGTGGAATCATACGTACCTGAACCGCTGCGCAATCTGAACGCAATCAGCAAATCCACCACGGAGCGATCGTCAACAATGATTAAATGGCTCTCACAGGAAATATTATCCCGCTGAAAATGAACGTACCAGGCCAGGCATAACGGTGTGATAATCGCTAACAGGATGATTATCCAGCGGGCAACCGGATTATTCATTCTCATGATATTGCTCCCTGTACAAAATGGAGTCACATTGTGCACCCTTAATATCGGGCCGCCTGTCGCATACCATCAGCGATGTGCCAATCTGAAAGCGATTAAGCGTCATATATACCTCAGCGCCCGCGCTGCATTTAACGGGATAGCGTTTTGCGAGCGCTGTAAAAATTTGCTCGCTTTTACTTTTATCGTGCCAGGAGGAGTAGACGTTGCACCCGTTTATATTACCCACGGGCTGAAAACTCTCAAATCCGGCTTGCCGTTCGTTTAGCTGTAGATAAAGCACAGAACAGGATGCGATAAATAACGCCCCTGCCGCGGCATAAGCCATTTTCAATCTCAGGCTAGTATTATGCCGGGGCGGCAGCTCGGCTGGCGCTGCGACAGCCATAAAAGCGTCGAGCTCGCCCACCTGAATCCTCGCGACCGACTTAAACCCCTCCTTTGGCACCGTCTGGACAATATTATCTTCCAGACCCGCAGCCTTTAGCGCCTTACGCATGGAGGCGATGGTCTGGTACAGGGCATTGGTCGTCACAATCGCCCCCTGTTTTTCCCAGACCGCGGCAAACAGAGAGCGCTGAGTGATGACTTCGCCGTTGTGTTCAAGCAGTTGAAGCAGGCACTCACTTACCGGCCCGTGCAGGATCACTGCACGCTCGGGATAACCCGCAAGCGGGCAAAGCTGCCTCTTGTCTGGCTCAAACAGCACGGCATCGTTGATCAGAAAGACGGGCTTCATCGGGGAGCTGCCAATAAGATACAGGGTATATATTCATTCATGATTGTTATTTTCCCGCAGCCGTATACACGTTCTGATTCAGATTTTTAAAGATAAGTATCAGTAAATTGCCCCATCTACTCGACAAAAATTTGCCCTTAAGCGCCATCCCTCTCTCCTCTTTGATCAGTATAAATCATATAACTTCACTCCTCTGCGTAACTGAAAAATCCTAATCTGATCGGCATAAGCATGAGTGTGCCAGGCAAGTCGCTTCGCCCGGACGCTCAGACAGAGAGATCGTCTAATTCTGACGAAAAATTCACTCATTAATGTTGAGCTGTCACCTGAAGATCGAAAACCAGAACAAACAATAATACAAATTGCCATAGGGTAGATTTTAACGCTGAAAATACAGGTTAAATCGACAATTACTCTATGAAAGAGGACTACGCGAACGGTTTCTTATAGCGCACAGGGGTGTGTATTGGAAAGCATTCATAGCAGCCATATAATCCACCACACAAAATGTATGGATTATCTCTGGATTTATCTGTAGGGCTGCAGGTCAGTTTCAATTCAATATGGGCAGACACTATGGGCTATCGTCTATATGGATTTATGATCGGTGAAGAAATTCATTTCGATATTTCTAATCGCAGGCTATACCGACTCACAGGTAGCCATACCGAGAAAAGTATTGCTTTCGCATCTATTTATTTCAATGAAACGATGCTCAGGCTATTTCTTTATTTACTGATGAATGGCAGAGCCAAGCCAGTCTCGAAAGAAGAGCTATTTGATAAAGTCTGGGAGGCGCACAACCTAAGCCCGTCTACGCAGCGGTTATGGCAGGTTCTGCACAATCTTAATAATAAGCTGAAATTATTAGATCTGCCCGACGATTTTATTCGCAATATTAAAGGGCGTGGTTACATCATCAATTATCCGGATGTAATCCCCGTTTATTACAGAATGAGCGAACTCCCGGCTCATTCCGTTAAAAAAGAGGAGAAGACAGATAGCCTGAGTGAGTGATGTCAACCCAGGTTTTTTGCCCTGAGCGCTTAGGTGTGAGGGGCTTTTTTTTATCAACTCTCTTCCGCATTTTATTATTCCGTTAATGATTTACTAGCACTGTTGCTCGGTCTGGACCGACACTGGAAATGTATATGAGCATAATCAATCGCTTCGCCAATTTAAAAGTCAGCAAGAAGTTATTCCTTGGATTTTCCCTCGTGCTGCTCGTGACTATCGTAATTCTGGTTTCGGGTTTGCTGGGTATTAGCAGCATTCAGGACAAGGTCCAAAAGAACAGCCATACCACCGATCTGTTTAACGCCCTGTCACAGGTGCGCTTAGGACGGACAAACTTCCAGTATACGCTGGACCAGAAGTATCTTGACCAGACTAACGCCGCGACTCAGAAAATGCAGAGCATTGTGGCCAGCATGGAAGCATTATCATGGTCTCCGGAGGGGAAAAAAGCGCTGGATGATACCGCGACGGCGGTGGACAGCTACGTCGCAACCCTGGTGCCATTCACTAAATCCCTTGCGGAAAAGAAAATCAGTGAACAAAAAATCAGCACTCAGGGGTTGTGCGATAACTCCGAGCTCGCCTCCCAGCTCAGTCGAAAGGGTAACCTGGACCCTCAGCATGCGCTCGTGGCGGCTCAGATTGCGTTCATCATGAGCGACATCGATTCGCAGGTTACTCTTTATAAACAACACCCAACGGATGCTTTGCTGCAAGGGATCCGCACGCGTCTTGAGACCGCGAAATTTGACACCGAACAGCTGCTTCCTGTGGCATCTGAGGAACAAAAGGTCTGGCTTCAGTCTGGCCTCGAAGACATGCACAGCGTCGGAGCAGAGCTACTGGAGTATAAAAACGTCTGGAATCAGCAGGCCATCCTTTCCGACACCTTATCAGGAAAAGCCCTGACGCTGACCCAGGCGATCCAGACGCTGTTTGACATGCAGCAGGAAATGGTCGCGGATACCGTCGATAGCGTTCAGGTGCAAATGGGTATTGTTGCCGCCATTGGCATCGCGCTCGGCATCCTCCTGGCGATGGGCATCACGCTGTCTATTACCCGGCCGCTGGGTGAAACCCTGCGCGTGGCAGAGCAGATCGCCAAAGGCGACCTCACCAGCACCCTGACCAGCACCCGTCGTGATGAACCGGGCCTGCTCATGCAGGCCGTGGCTACCATGAACGCTAATCTAAAAAACATCATCAACGACGTGCGTGACGGTGTCGATAGCGTCGCGCGCTCGTCGTCGGAAATTGCGGCCGGGAATATGGATCTCTCAGCCCGAACAGAGCAGCAGTCTGCCGCGGTAGTCGAAACCGCGGCCAGTATGGAAGAGCTGACCTCAACCGTCGCGCTGAATGCGGAAAATGCCAACCATGCGCGTCTGCTGGCAGAAGAAGCCTCGCATAACGCCAGCGAAGGGAGCCAGATTTCACTCAAGGTGATTGATACCATGAAGAACGTGCGCAGCAGTTCGCACCGTATTTCTGAGATCACCACCGTGATTAACAGCATCGCTTTCCAGACCAACATTCTCGCGCTCAATGCCGCCGTAGAAGCCGCCCGCGCCGGCGATCAGGGAAAAGGGTTTGCCGTGGTCGCAGCCGAAGTGCGTACGCTTGCCCAGCGCAGCGCCCAATCCGCAAAAGAGATTGAAAACCTGATCAACGAGTCCGTCGTGCATGTGGACACCGGCTTCAGCCTGGTGGAAAGCGCGGGCGATGCCATGACCAAAATCGAAACGTCCGTTGCGCAGGTTCGCGACATCATGAACGAAATCGCCTCGGCCACCGACGAGCAGAGCCGCGGCATTTCACAGATTGCGCAGGCCATGGCGGAGATGGATACCACTACGCAGCAAAACGCCGCGCTGGTGGAAGAGTCTTCTGCTGCGGCAAGCTCGCTGGAGGATCAGGCCGTGCAGCTTGAGAAAGTGGTGTCGATCTTCCGCGTCTCCAGAGAGCAAACCGCACGTGCGGAACACCGTCGGGGAAACGGTGGGATTGCCGCCAGCGTGACCCCGCTTCCACGCCCCTCCGCCAACGACCAGGGCGACTGGATTAAATTCTGATGATACCGGGCGGTTGTCCTGATGGACGACCGCTCGCCAGAGACGCGCAATGATGACCTCAATGATACATAACCCTGGACTGCTCTCCGGCGTCGGCGCTCTGCTGGCCCGCTTTTTTACCCACGCCCCGGAAAGAACGTTGCGCGAAGCCATTGCTCAGCGCCAGATCGGGCCGGTATATCAACCCTTTTACGACAGCCAGACGGGCGTAATGGCGGGTATTGAAGTGCTCGCCAGATGGACGCATCCGCTTTACGGCAGCGTCGCCCCGGACATGTTTATCCCGCTGGCAGAGAAGCACAACCTCATCGCCCCGTTGACCCATCGGCTGATCCAGCAGGTTATCGCCGATCTGCAGCATCGGATCCACCTCTTCCCCGACGGGCTGTACATCAGCCTTAACCTGAGCCCGCACAACTGTCTCGACCCCCGTTTTGAATCGGATACGCTTGAGCTGTTGCAAACCTTCGCCTCACATCACGTTCAGGTGGTCGTCGAAATTACGGAAAGGCACCCGCTGCACGTCACCCCTCAGCTAAGCGAGTGGTTTGCTGCACTGCGAAAGTCCCGTATTTCCGTTGCGCTGGATGACTTCGGCACCGGGTATTCCAACCTGGCTTACATCCACGCGCTGGATCCGGAATTCATCAAGATAGACAAACTGTTCGTCAGCCAGATTGGTGAAAATGGCGATACCCGTCTCGTGGACACGCTTATCGAGCTTGCCAAAACCATGAATCTGAGGATTATTGCGGAAGGTGTTGAAACGGCGCTACAGGCAGACTATTTACGCGGCAAAAACAGCGATTTTTTGCAAGGTTACTATCTCTGTCGGCCCGTACAAATTAACGAACTCGTCAGAATGGCGCTCAGCAAAAAAAGTGAAGTGAACTAAGACGAAGGGACAACCACCCCGGTAAACGGGGTGGCCGCAGGAACATTATTTTTTCTTGTAGATATCGGCAGTACCGTGGATCTTGTTGTTCGTATTTCCGGACGTCAGCACCAGCACGTCGGCGCCCTCTTTATCCGCTTTCTCGATTAGCTCTTTCTTCGCATCGTCAACCGATACTTCACCGGAGGTATTAACGGTACCGATCTTTTGATACTGAGATTCAACTTTCTCGAAATCATTCTTGGTCAGAAGTTCTGCTGCAAATGCATTAGTCGTAATCAGAAATGCGGTTCCCAACAAAATAGCAGTCGTTTTTTTCATAACTTTTTCCTTGAGATTAATAAGCAACCACACCAAAACCTCAGCATAAAGCGTAAGGTTTAATCAGCATGGTAGAGAATCAGCGGAAATTCCACACGCTCGGGAAAATTCTTCTATAACAAACTGTTGTCGAAAAAAACTAACGAGCATTAATAATCTTTGCGCCCCTAATCCCTCAGAAAACACGGGCTGTCCCGACGATATCAATACGCACTGACGCACCGGGGCGCCACCCCGGCTGGCTGACCGTTTTCAGAACCAGCGGCTCGGATTCATTACCCAATGCGAGGGTCAGCGTCGACAGGTGTCCGGTGAAATCGACATCGAGAATTGCTACCTCGCTCTCGTGCGGCGCGCATGCGGTAACGTGAAGCTGCTCGGGTCGCAGCATCATCCGCCCGGCCCCCGTCGCGTGCTGATTATCCGTCTCGATGTCACCCAACGCGCAAACCGCGCGCCCGGCGTTCAGCTCTGCGGGCAGAACCAGCGCATCGCCCAGAAACAGGGCGGTCTCTTCGTCCACGGGACGGGTATACACCTCAAACGGCGTTCCTACCTGGGTAAAACGCCCCCCGCGCATCACCGCAACCTGGGTGGCAAAGGAGAGTGCTTCATGCTGATCGTGGGTCACCAGAATAGAGGCCACGCCTGCTTCGGCAAGAAGATCGGCCGTCGCCCTGCGCGTCATGGCGCGAAGCCCGGTGTCCAGCGCTGAGAAGGGTTCATCCAGCAGCATCAGGGAAGGACGCTGCGCCAGCGCGCGGGCAAGCGCCACGCGCTGCTGCTGCCCGCCGGAAATCTCATGCGGCCAGTGGGTTGCCAGCTGCCTGTCCAGCGCGACCATCTCCATAAGCGCCTCAACGCGGCGGCGCTTCTCCTGACGGGTGCCCTCCAGCCCCCAGGCAATGTTATCCGCCACGTTGAGATGCGGAAACAGCGCCCCCTCCTGCGGCACGAAGCCGATGCCGCGCTGATGGGCAGGAATAAAGTGGGCTTCATCAAACAGCGTTCGGCCCTGCATCATTATCCGCCCGGCGTCCGGCGTTTCGAAACCCGCAAGAATACGCAACAGCGTCGTTTTTCCCGATCCTGACGGCCCGACAATGGCCGTCCGGCTGCCCGGCGCAACGCTCAGGTTAATACTGTCGAGCACCCGCGCGTCGGCAAAGGATTTAGAAATGGACGTTAATTCAAGCATGTCAGAGCCCTGCAATTTTTTTAGACTGCACATAAAGAATACCGGTGAGCGGCAGCGAGATAAGGATCATCAGCATGGCGTAAGGGGCAGCGGCGACGTAATCGATCTCGCTGGTGAGCGCCCAGAAACCGGTTGAGAGCGTGCGCGTGCCGAGCGGCGAGAGCAGCAGCGTGGCGGTCAGCTCATTGCTGACGCCCAGAAATACCAGGGCGGCACCGGCCGCCGCACCGGGTGCCGCCAGACGCATCGTTACGCGCCACAGCGCTTGTGCAGGCGAACTGCCGAGGCTGCGCGCCACGTTTTCCAGCTCCACCGGCGCCTGCGCCATACCCGCGCGCAGGTTGATCAGCGCGCGGGGCATAAACATCAGCAGGTAGGCGAGGAACAGCGTCACTTCGGTTTGATAGATCGGGCGAGCGTAGTGAATGGTTACCGTCACCAGCGCAAGCGCCGTCACGATACCCGGCAGAGAGCTGGTAATGTAAATGCACCCTTCCAGCAGCCGGAAAATGCGATGGGGATAGCGTATACCAAGCCAGGCGATGGGAATGACGCACAGGGTTGTCAGGAGCGCGCCGCCCGCGCCGAGCATCAGCGTCTGACGAAATGCCTGCCAGAGCTCGGGGCTCAGCCAGTTTTGCACGCCGCCGAGCCATATCCACCGGCATAGCACTGTCAGCGGCACACCCAGCGCCAGGACAACCAGCGTGACAAACAGCAGCTGCCCCAGCGCGGCCGCAGCAGGCCTGAGCGGCCAGCGCTTTTGTTCACGCGCGGCCCCGGAGCCAATGCGTGCATACCGCGCTTTGCCACGGGTCGCCCCTTCCAGCACCAACATCACCAGACAGCACAACGCCAGCACGCCGGCCAGCATGTTGGCCGCCGGGCCGCTGAAGGTTGACTGGAACTGATCGTAAATTGCGGTGGTGAACGTATCAAAGCGGATCATGACGTACAGGCCATACTCCGCCAGCAGGTGCAGCGCCACCAGCAGCGCGCCACCGCAGATAGCCAGCTTGAGCTGCGGCAGCACCACGCGGAAAAAGACCTGCCACGGCGGCGTGCCGAGCGAGGCGGCCACATCTTCAAGCGTAGGGTCGAGACGGCGTAAAACGGCCGCAACGGGCATGTAGATAAACGGGTAATAGGCTAAAACCGAGAGAAACACGCCAGCGGAAAGACCGTGCATCGACGGTACCACGCTAATCCAGGCGTAGCTTTGCACAAAGGCGGGAATAGCCAGCGGCGCGACCGCCAGCGCAGACCATATCCCCCGGCCCGCCAGCGACGTGCGCTCTGTCAGCCAGGCCATCGCCACCCCCACCATAATGCACAGAGGGACCGAGAGTGCCGTCAGCCACAGCGTGTTGCTGAGCAGCTCAGCAACGCGCGGGCGAAACACCAGCACCCGAATGGTTTCCCAGCCCGTTTCGATGCCAATGGCAACGATAAAGCCCAAAGGCAGCAGCGCCAGCAGTGAGAACAGAATCGCTAACGCTACCATCGGCAACGCAGGACGCCTGCGGGCAGGCTGTCGGTGCGTATTTTTACCAAGGTCGAGACTCAAGCCAGACATAAGGTGTTCACTTTATTCTTTAATCACAGCAGACCAGCCTGCGTCATCAGATCGATGACTTTTTTACCGTTGAGCGTTGAGGGTTCAACCTTTGGCGCATCAAGATCTTTCAGCGGAACCAGCTTCGGGTTAGAGGCTGCATTCACGCCCACCGCATATTCAAACGCGTTGTTGGTCCGCAGTAGCTCCTGCCCCTCTTTACCGGTGATCCACTTAATGAACGCCTGAGCCTGCTCTTTATGCTTGCTGGAGGCCAGCACGCCGCCGCCGGAGATGCTGACGAATGCGCCAGGATCCTGATGCTTAAAGTAGTGGAGCTGGGTGTTTTTGCTGTTCTCGCCGGTTTTAGACTGGTCAACAAAGCGGTAGTAGTGATAAATCACCCCGCCATCGATTTGGCCCGCATTGACGGCTTTCATCACCGTGCTGTTGCCTTTATAGGCGACAAAGTTGGTCTTCATGGCTTTGAGCCACTCAAGCGTCGCCTGCTCACCCTTCAGCGCCAGCATCGCACTGACAATCGCCTGGAAATCCGCACCCGACGGGGAAGCCGCCCAGCGACCTTTCCATTCCGGTTTCGCCAGATCCATCAGTGATGTCGGCAGCTGCTGCTCGCTCAGTCTGGATGGGTTATACACAAATACGGTGCTGCGCGCGGCTATTCCTGTCCAGCGGCCATGTGCCGGGCGAAACTGCGCAGGGACCTGATTTAATGTCGCAGCATCTAACGGCGCAAAGAGTTTTGCATTATCAACCAGTACCATAGACGGAGAGTTTTCCGTCAGAAATACATCCGCGGGAGACGCACTTCCTTCCTGAACCAGCTGATTACCCAGCTCGCTATCATCGCCATTACGCAATGTGACTTTAATTCCGGTTTCTTTTGTAAAACCATCGACCCACGACTTCACCAGATTTTCATGCTGGGCGTTATAAACCACGATACCGTCGTTACTATCAGCAGCAAGTGTCTGTGTTGAAAGGAAAATTGATGAAGACAATAGAGCAAGCGAGAAGCATGACAAAACGCGAGAATTCATACAGATATCCTTAATAGATCAAAGTCATTAATAGCGAATGGCGTTGCGGGTAAGGATTAAAGCATACAAAAATGCTAATGATAATTACTATCAATCAAGTTTAGGCGTAAAAGTGTAAAATATCTGTTTCGCGCAATTTAAGGTGATAAATATCCATTTTAAAAATGAAGATTAATTAAAGATTAAGAAAACCTTAAGGCCTGGCTTAATACATTTTATTAGCAACCTATTTATTAGGCGGTAATGACATTGGGCAACAGGGAAAATAAGGATGATTAATGCGAGACGGAGACACAGGGATGATGACGAACGGGGTGTGAATGGTACGCCCTGTAGGATTCGAACCTACGACCTACGGCTTAGAAGGCCGTTGCTCTATCCAACTGAGCTAAGGGCGCACGGAGAAGCGCAAACTTCGCGGTGGTGAAACGCGAGGAATTATACGGTCAATGACCGATGAGTCAATGCCTTTTCCGCCTTCTCGGTCTATAAGGACTAGTCGGTTGTAAATACGGCTGTTTTTTCTCCGTTAGCGCCTGTTTCCCGAGCAGAATGCGTCAGTGCGAAAAGGCTTAGCCGCATTTAAGTAACGCCTGCTGTTTTCCCGTTCTGCTCACCGTCACACTCGTGTGCGGTATCCCGGCCGCCCGGAGGCTGGTCAATGACAGGACAACGGAGTGACAGCACAAAACCTGACGCCTTCCCCCTCACGCGCGCAGTACACCTTGCCAGGCATTACCGGTATTAAGCTTGAACCTATCGTCGCCCTCGCCTCATCCCGCACCGTCGGCGTTGAAGTGCTCAGCGTTTTGTCGCCGCATCTGCAAAGTGAGTGCTATTTTCACGATCAATCGGCTGTTCAGTCACTTATGCTACTTGAAGCGCAACTCGCCACGTTAAAAAAGGCACGCACCGGTGACAATCTTTTTATCAATCTGCCGATAACCGTATTAACAGTGCCGGAAATATTCCGGCGGCTGCTTCGGGTGGCCTGCCGGCCGCTCAACATTGAGATTGTCGAGCCAGCATCATTTTTATCGCTGTCTGCGGCGCTTCGCGCGCGCGCGTTCCGGCATATGCAGCAGCTAAGCGCAGAGGGCCACCGTATCTGGCTGGATGACGTTGATGAAGCGTTAGCGTCATCGTTTTTATCCTGTCACCTGCCGTTAAGCGGGGTAAAGATCGATAAGTTCGCATTCTGGCGTTTACGCGCCACGCCAGCCCTCGCGCATCTGGTCTCGCTCTGCTCAGAGCTTGCCGCGAACGTGCTAATCGAAGGGATTGAAACAGACAAGGATCATGCATGTGCTCTGCAGGCAGGCGCGGGGTTCGGTCAGGGATATTACTGGCCCTCCTGGACATGGCCGGAGGACTAAGCGGCCATCGCTGAGAGGGAAGCTATGCGAATGACAGTGCGCCGTTACAGGCGGCGTCGTACAGGAAGTGATTCACTGGGATTTACGCACTCGCCATTTGCTCCGCCTTTTTTCGATCGCCTCGAATTTTTGAGCCAGTCTATCAACCAGACTCGCAAAACCGATGCGCCTTTTATCATTTTGGTTACTGAGGATAACTTCCTGCGTTCGGGCCTCCTGAACGGGCAATCGCCATTGAGCAATTGCAGTGACTACAACACCCTGAAAAGCGCGCTCGGTGCCCTGAATCACTGGCCCTTAGCCCGGCTGGTGGTGGATATCGATTGCCGGGCGTCAAGGCTTATCGACATGCTGGACCAGCTGAGAAGGCAGAGCCTTTATCCGCCCTACCTGAAACCGCATCTGCTCGTCCGGGCAGATGATTACGACACCCGCCTTTTTTGTCGCGCCTCCGGCCCTTTCAACGTGCTGGAGCGGCAGCTCACCGCCCCGGCACTGCAGCAAAGTCTTCTGGAGCCCACCCACCCACCGGGTTCCGACAAAGAGTGGTTCTCCCGCAGCGAGTGGCCTGTTTTGCAAGATCTCTCGCGGGGGCACTCGCTGAAGCAGATCGCCCTACGGCATAATCGCCCCTACAACCGCATTATTTATCGACTCAGCTGCATTCTGGCAAAGCTTGGGTTAAGCCATCGGCAGGAGCTGCTGCATCTTCTCAATAACCTTTCAGACTTCGCTCGTTAGCGCCCCACTAACTCCTTAATTCCTAAACACCTTTAAGAAATTACTTACCGCCAATGTTAATTTTATGTTTAATTTTAACAATTTCACTCATTTTATAACTATTCCTAATTCAGGAACTTAAACCACGCTAAATGCTAAGAAAAGCCTTAATACCAGTACTTTACACCGTGCGTTACGCGCCTGGTTAATGCGTTAATAAAATGATAACGATGTATTAGCAGGCATTATTGCTGTATTGACAGGAAAGCCGTTGCAGGCCATCCAGCATATCCTGCTGCCCTTAGTTAAGATTTTTCTCAGAAGTCGAGAGGCTTTCAGATGAAGGTAACGCGCAGGATTGGCGAAGATTTACGCTACCGCTGCCTGCAGGCGACTGGATTGACGGTGCTGATTTTTTTAACAATTAATCAACATATAGTGATATCGTTTATTTTTTGTTATTACATAAAGATGAAAGATTGCATAAAAACAAATAACAGGACATTTCAGCTAAATTTAAAATAATCATCATTACGATCCAGTAGATAATAATCAACAACCCTCTCAGATTAATTTACAGGCTTTTCGGAGAATGCTTACGCGGTATAATAAGACGCGTTGCAAAGTTGAATAAGAAAAACCTTTTTTGCCATCATCAGCTCAATGAGTTATCCACGCTGCGGCATAGATTTCATCACTACGTTAACAAGGATGCTTTCGCTCTTTCCAGGGAAATACCACCGTATAAGGATCTGCATAATTATCCTTCCGGCTTTTCGAGAGTTTTAACAAAACTCAGCATAACGCTTTTAACAATCTGAGGCATAAAAAATGAAACCGGCATCCGTTATCATTATGGACGAACATCCTATCGTCAGAATGTCGATAGAAGTCCTGCTACAGAAAAATAAAAACATCATCGTCAAACTCAAGTCTGGTGATAGTCACGAAGTGCTTGATTGCATACGTAACCATACGATCGACCTGGTGATCCTCGATATCGAAATGACAGGCACTGACGGGTTCTCATTACTTAAGAGAATCAGGAACTTAAATAAAGAGATCAAAGTTCTTTTCTTGTCGTCAAAATCAGAGTCTTTCTATGCCGGGCGCGCCATTCGTGCAGGCGCCAATGGCTTTGTCAGCAAGCGAAAAGATTTGGGCGAGATCTACAATGCGGTCGAGATGATACTCACCGGTTATTCGTTCTTCCCTTCAGAAACGCTGAGCTTTATAAATCATCTGGGCTCACGAACGGGGGCTGAGGTGGATATGCCGTTATCAAATCGCGAGGTCACGGTTCTGCGCTATCTGGCGAACGGATTATCAAACAAGGAGATTGCCGATCAGTTATTATTAAGCAACAAAACAATCAGCGCGCACAAATCCAATATCTATTCCAAGCTGGGTGTGCAGAGTATTGTTGAATTAATTGATTACGCGAAGGCACACGAGTTGCTATAACCTGAAATCACTCCCTGCAACTTATATGAGTTGCAGGGAGTGCAGTCAGTTCTAATTATAATTAATCATAAAGGTGGCGTCGGCATCGGCTTTGCCTGGCTGGGGGTTATCTGCGGTAGCAATATAATTAGCATAAAATGACAGCTCTGCATTTCCTTCAGCATCAACCGCCACGTCCTGACTGGCCTGCTGCAGCGCCAGGCGCGTTTTATCCCTGTCTCGGATCTCCACGGCCACGTTGCTGGCGGCGCTGGCGTCATTCAGCGCCAGCAGGCTGCTGTCGCTCCCGTCCGCTTTTCCCGAAAACGTGACGGAGGCAGACCCGGGCGGGCAGCCGGTAAGCCTGAGCGAAAAGGGCATAGCCTGGGTGCGGCTGCCCGCCGTGCGAAGCTGTTTCGTCGGCCAGGTGCCCAGCGGAACGGTTTTGTCGCTGTCGCTGCCCTCTGCCACACAGGTAAAATCGACAATGTTGCCGTACATCTGGATATTGATTTCACCCAGTGCCGTCGCGGCATGCGAGCTAGTATGAAGCATCAACAGTGCGACCGCAGAAAAGTACCTGCTCCAGTTGTGCATCTCCCCTCCTTAATCGTAATCCACACGCAAGTAGCCGCGCGAGGTGAAGCGCCCTTCAGAAGGCTTATTACCCGTGACACTGACCGGCCAAACCCTGATACCCACCTGAGCCTGCGCGCTGTCGTCAAGGCGGAACGGAATTTTACTGGACAGGCTATTAGGCGTGAGCGGCGCCCCACTTTCGTTAGCGACCACAAACCCAAGGTCTTTGTTATCCGACACCAGCGCATTCCCCTGCACTTTGTCGCTATCCGCTTCAATACGCATCGTCAGATAGGCATTGGCTTCCACGTTTGTGCATTTAATGGCGATAGTTTTACTTTGCGGCGAGACTTTTTGCGGACGGTTTCCGGCACCTGCATCGCTGAACAAGGACGCCCGGATGTCACCGAAATCAAATTCCACTATCTGGCCCGCGTTTATTGCACAGCTCTGCGGAACCTGAATCGTCCCGCTGTAGCTGATGGAGTAAACCTCTGTACTGAGAGGATCGGATGATGTGGTCGTCACATAGACGCTAAACATCTTCTGCGGCGGGATCACCACCATGTTGATAAACCGCCGCGTCACCCTCAGCCGAAAGACCAGCTTCGAATCGGTTACCGGAAAAGCTTTGTTGTTTGGTACGTTGGGATGTTGGCCCATCTGAATATATTTGGCTGGCGGATAAAACGTGCCGGCGAAGTCATCATGGATCTGCATCGCACCGTCGAGATAGTCATTGAGCTGTACGTACTTATAGTTATCTATCTCCGTGGTAACCGGCAGATCGGTAACATAGCTGCGCATGGTGGATTTGCCGCTGGTTCCTTTAGGGCAAATGGCGTTTACGCCCACCAGCCCCGATTTTTGCGCCAGGGTGACAATTTCCCCCGGTTTATTGTTGGAGCTATTAAATACGTTTGAGAGATCGTAGGAAATGTCTTTCGCCACGCCAGTCGAATTTTGACAGACCGTTGCCCAGGCGGGCATCGAGCTGCAAAGCAGAGCGAGGCTCACCAGATTGCGGTAAATGCTCATCGTTGAATTCCTGTTAGCGTTCACAGCTTACCCCCGCTAGCGTGATGGCCTGGTTCAGGCTCTCAGGCGGTAAATGATAGAGGGCTCGGCACTGGGATTGCATTCCATTACCCCACTGAATGAGCAACTCGCCTTTCAGCGGTAGCCCGCTCAGGTAAATTTGCCCGTCATCCCCCACCATGCTGGTAACGCCGCTTTGGGTTTCACGCACCACCGCGCCAAACGGCACGGGCTGGCCATCGCGCTTCACCGTCAGCAGCGCGCGCACGCCAATGCGGGTATCGAAGCTGGCGCGAACCAGCGCCCCTTTCGTTGGCACCACGCTGCTGACGTTGTTCTCAATATCGGTGTTGTTGCTCATGGTGTTGGTATCCAGCGCTACGCGGTTGTAGCGGTACACCGTGGCATACGGCATCACCGCGTAGCCCCGCCAGTCGGTTTTCACCCCGGTCTGGTTTTCGACGCTCACGCCCGACGCTCCCGGTGCCTTAATCAATACGTTGGTATCTCCCAGCGGCTGGCTGAAGGTCACGCCGTCGGAATGCCCCACCACGCCGCCAGAAAGCTGCCAGTTAAGATCGTGCTGGTCGCGCGCGTAGTTGTAGCCGACCCCCAGCGTGCCGTAGGTGGCCTGCCAGTTTGCGCTGGCGCTGCCGCTTGCCCCGTTGTTGCTGGCATGCCCCTGCGTCACGCTGTAGCTCAGGTTGCGGTCCTGCAGCAGGGTGCCGCTGACGCCGGTTTGCCAGCTGGTATCCCCGTCGCTGTTGCGGCTGGCGGATGCCGTGGCGTAGGCCCGGTCAATCGCGCTGTCCCTGCGGTAGCCGTGCCGGGTAAAGAGGCTGAACGGCACGGAGACGTTAACCGACGCGATCCTGTCCGTTCCGTCGATGCCGACAGATTTGTTCCACGACCAGGAGAGGGAATAGCTGATCCCCTGCACGCCGCCCGCGTAGCCCAACTGATACCAGACGTTCGACTCGCTGGTGCCCCAGTAGCTTTGCTGGCTGCCCGACACGTAGACCGAGCCGTAATCCCCCAGCGACTGGGAGATATTGAGCTGGAAACGCCCTTTTTTATTCCACGTCAGGTTGTGATAGCTCTGGACGTCCGGCACGCCGTCATCGTCCTTGCTGTCGCCATACTGGTAGCCCTCCATGGAGCGCCAGGCCACGTCGTCGAGGGTGTAAAATCCTTTCGTGGAATAGCGATAGCCCAGCAGCTGGAAGTTGGTCCCGAAGCCGTTGAGCGATTTTGCGTAGAGAAAACGCAGCGATTGCCCCTCATGACGGCTGTCGTCAGCAAGCTGGCTGCGGGCGTGGGTGAGGTCGAGCGAGACGGCGCCCCAGTCACCGAGGTTTTTCCCGGCACCGATCGCCAGCGCGGTGTAGCGCGACGCCAGCTGCGTGCCGCCGTACAGGGTATAGCCGTCTGCCAGGCCGGCAATCATCGTGCCCTGGGTAAAGAACGGCGTGTCCTGCTCGCTGTTGCCGCTGCGGTAGTCGCCCGCGACCAGGTCGTATTTCCAGCGGCCTTCGCGCTGCAGGAGCGGCACGGTGGAGTACGGCACGGTATAGCGCTGCGGGCTGCCGTCTTTCTCTTCGACCGTTACCTCGAGGTCACCGCTCGAAGAGGTTGGGTTCAGGTCGGTAATGGCAAAGGCGCCGGGCTGCACATAGCTCTGGTAGATGACGTAGCCGTTCTGGCGGATCACCACTTTGGCAGGCGTACGGGCGATACCGCGCACGGTCGGCGCGTAGCCCTGCATGCTGTCCGGGTACATGCTGTCGGAGGAGAAAAGCCGCCCGCCGCGGAAGCCGAGGCTGTCGAAAACATCGTTGCCGGTGTTGCTGTCGCCGAGCACCAGCTCGCTTTTCAGAGGGATAACGGTACGCTGTGCCCAGGTGCCAATGTTCTGCCAGTCGCTGTGGCGCTGGCCGTTGCTTTGGGTGTAGCGCCACGAACCGTTATTGCGCAGGCGCCAGGCACCGTAGTTCAGCCCGCTCTGCAGGTTAAGATAGTAACTGTCGTCGTCGCTCCCCCGGTTACCGGTGAAGCTGTAGTTTACCAGGGCAGCGGGTATCCCTTCATCCCACTGCTCAGGCGGGATGTAGCCCCGGGCGCTGTTCTGCATCGCCACCTGCGGCAGGCTGACGTTCAAACGCTGCGACGCGAAGTTGAAGACCGTTTCGCTTCCCGGTATAGCCTCGGTCAGCGGCACACAGGTTTCGCCCTGCACGTTTGCCAGCGCAGGGAAGGCGGCGATATTGACGCCAAAGCGATCGAGCATCCCGCGCGTAATGCACGGCGACAGACCGCCAGCTACCGGCGGCGTATCGTCAGCCTGCTCGAAGCGTACGTCCTGGGTACCGATAAACTCATCGTTACGCCAGATATCGACGCGGTAGACGCCCGGCGCCTGCTGGTACCCTTTCTCAAAACGCGACAAATCCGCCACGCTGGCGGCGTCATCGGATAAAAAGGCCGGGTTGAAGTAGCTTTCACCCCAGCCGGCGTGCGGCCAGAGCGTTGTCATCAGTGCCAGTGCAACCGGGCAGTAACGCCATTGAGTGTTCATCGCCCTGACTCTTCTCACAGGTTGACGCTACGCGCCGGCGTGATAGCGCCGTAATCGTTCACGCTCTGCCAGGAGAGCGTTCCGCTCGCTGCGGAAGGCAGCACCTGCTGCGCCGAGTTTTTCGGGGCGATCATCAGGTTGTCGAGGGTTTTCCCGCCGAGCTGCAGGTTGACCAGCGTGACGTAATAGGGCGAAGCGTTGCTGACTTTGAGATGGTTCCCGACGCGTTCAAAACGCAGCTGAGAGAGCGCCTCTTCCGGTGGCATCGAAAGGTTAGCCGGGCGCACAAACAGCTTGATGCGTGACAGAATAGCCAGCTGCAGGACGTTGTTTCCCTCCTGCTGCGATTTGCTTACCGACGGGATCGCCTTCACGTTCATGTAAAACAGCGACTCGTGGTCCGCGGGCAGCGCCGGTCCCGCATAAATGATACGCAGCGTGTTCTCGCTGTCCGGTTCACTCACAAACAGCGGCGGCGTGACGGCAAAGGTTTTCTCCTTTTGCCCGTTGGCATTTTCAATCCACGCGTTAATTAAATAGCGTTCTTTCTTATTACTGTTGGTAATCGCCAGCGATGTCTGTTTTGCCTCCGCCGGATAAATAACGCGCGTGGCGCCCAGCGCAATTCCGCCCGACGCGTTTGCGCAGGCCGAGACCATCATCAGAATAAAAGATAAAAATATTGCAGGTTTAATTAGGGTGTTCATCACAACCGTACCTTTAATAATATGTTCTCAGGCGTCAGGGATAAATCAACGTAAACCAGACATCCGACTGAATATTGCCCGGCACAAGGTGTTCGGAAATCGCCCGGTAGCGAGCGCTGAAATGAAACGCCAGCTCGTGGGTATCAATGGGCAACCAGCTGACCGCCGTGGCGTTCGGGATAATCTGACGCTGCTGCTCGTCGAAGAGCGCCAGCCCAACGCCGCTGCTGACAGGGGTTTCACCTGGCCGCGATGTCGCCAGGAAAACCTGCGGATCTTCTGCTGGCGTGACGCCCTGAAACTGAATCCCCACGGTGCGCGAAACGTCCACGCTGCAGTCCAGCAGCCGCACGGTAAACGGCACATTCACCGTTGAAAAACTGCCGACCCCGGAAAAGGCGTTGGTGCGGTACTGCCCCATGTCGACGCGCATATTCTGGCTGTCCGGCGCAACGGCGCAGCCGCCGTTGACCAGTTCCCCTCTCAGGTGAACCTTGCCGCCGTCGATTACCACGGTATGTGCGTTTACCGCTGAGGCAATCGCAAGGGCAAAAAACAGTATCCCAGTCCTTGTCATCCTTCGTTCCCGGCATTAGCGATTAAAAGACCTCCTCCCTGAGGTCGACCACATCCCTGTACTCAGGCATTACTCGTATTTCATTACGAAGGTAGCGTCAGCGTTCGCCTGGCCTGGTTCGGTAGTCGCAGCGGTCGCTTTATAGCGTGCGGTGAAGTTCAGGGTGTTGGTCCCTTCAATCAGGCTCTGTGCGGCAGAGAAAGTCGCACCGTCTGGGGTCAGGACGCTGGACTTGCTGTCGAGGATCTCGATACCCACGCCTTTCGCGGTGTTGTCGTTGTTGCCGGAGGTTACCGCCAGCAGGGTTTTATCGGTCGCGTCGATCTGACCGGTGAACGCAACGGCAGCCGTTTTCGCAACCAGCGGATCGCAATCGTTCAGTTCAATGGTGAACGGAATATTGGAGGTGGTGTCACCCACTTTGGTGAATTTCGCAGTACGGTACTGGCCAAGCTTAACGGTCTGCTCGGAGGAGTCAGTATTTACTGAACACGCGGCATTCACTAATTCACCTTTAAAGTGCACGGTACCGCCATTAACGGAAACCGGCGTGGTGGTATCATCTGCATGAGCGGCGCCCGCGACCAGGGCCAGAGAAGCAATGACGGTAGATGCAATATTGCTGAATTTCATGTCTATTCCTTTAAAATGTAAATAACCCTTCCCGTGAATTATCGGGAATAAGAAATATGTTCAATTGATAAATTGAAGGCTTATTTCGGAGGAGATAAAGTAGCCTATGGATGTATTTTTAAATATGTCAAAACGCTGCGATTTACCCAGGGCACATCCTAAACCGCCCTAGGAAATTGACCATGCGATAGGAAGGGCTTTTGAGGTCCCTTTTCGAAATCTCGCAAAGGGTGACTGACAGCGGCGCTCGCTTCTGACAAAATATAGGCAATCCCCCCTTTCGAACGTTACAGACGGAATCTTCTCTCTGATGGCAGCAAAGATTATTGACGGTAAAACGATTGCGCAGCAGGTGCGCTCTGAAGTTGCGGAAAAAGTGAAGGCGCGTACAGCGGCCGGAAAACGCGCTCCCGGGCTGGCCGTTGTGCTGGTTGGCAGCAACCCGGCATCGCAGATTTATGTCGGCAGCAAACGCAAAGCGTGTGAAGAGGTGGGGTTCGTCTCCCGCTCTTACGATTTGCCGGAAACCACCAGCGAAGCGGAACTGCTGGAACTTATTGACACCCTGAATGCCGACAGCGCGATCGACGGTATTCTGGTTCAGCTGCCGCTGCCTGCGGGCATCGACAACGTGAAGGTACTGGAGCGTATTGCGCCGGACAAAGACGTGGACGGTTTCCACCCGTACAACGTTGGCCGCCTGTGCCAGCGCGCGCCGCGTCTGCGTCCGTGCACGCCGCGCGGCATCGTTACGCTGCTGGAACGCTATAACATCGATACTTACGGCCTGAACGCCGTGGTAATTGGCGCATCCAACATCGTTGGCCGCCCGATGAGCATGGAGCTGCTGCTGGCCGGCTGCACCACCACCGTGACCCACCGCTTCACCAAAAACCTGCGTCACCACGTCGAAAATGCGGACCTGCTGATCGTCGCGGTCGGTAAGCCGGGCTTTATTCCAGGCGAGTGGATTAAAGAAGGCGCGATTGTCGTGGACGTGGGTATTAACCGTCTGGAAAACGGCAAAGTGGTTGGCGACGTGGTGTACGAAGACGCCGCCGCGCGCGCGTCTTACATTACCCCGGTTCCGGGCGGCGTAGGCCCGATGACCGTAGCAACATTAATTCAGAATACCTTGCAGGCGTGCGAGGAATACCACGACGTAGAGGACGCGTAAGATGGCCACTTTTTCATTAGGCAAACACCCGCACGTTGAGCTGTGCGACCTTCTCAAACTGGAAGGCTGGAGCGAAAGCGGCGCGCAGGCGAAAATCGTTATCGCCGACGGGCGGGTATTGGTCGACGGCGCGGTGGAAACCCGCAAGCGCTGCAAGATTGTCGCGGGCCAGACCGTGAGCTTTGAAGGACAGAGCGTGACCGTGACGGCCTGAGCCGTTTGATGCCCTCACCCTAACCCTCTCCCACCGGGAGAGGGGATAAAATCCCCCTCCCCCCATCACGGTTATTTATCGATCAACTTCAAACAATCACTCTTTCATCTGAAGAAATGTGAAATTTAAGTTGCGCGGAATTCATGCTTTCATCACGATAAGTAGAACGTTCTACTAAAACGTTCTACTTACAATAACAGCGCTAAAAAAGCGCTACTCGGGGGAAATCAGCATGGGTCTGATATCAGGGTTTGTTAAATCGTTGTCAAAGTTATCGATGATTGGTCGCGCCTTAATGCTGCCAATTTCACTGCTTCCCGCTGCGGGCCTGCTGCTTGCCTTCGGCGATAAATTTCACCTGCCGCTGATGATGAACGCGGGCGGGGTTATCTTTGATAACCTGCCGATGCTGTTCGCCATCGGCTCTGCCGTCGGCCTGGCGTCAGAATCCGGCATCGCGGCGCTTTCTGCGGCGGTCTCGGTATTTGTCACCAACATCACCATCGGCACCGTGCTGAGCATCACGCCGGAGATGGCCTCTCAGGGCGGGAAATACGCCATGGTGGTCGGCATCCCGACGCTGCAGATGGGCGTCTTTGGCGGCCTGATCTGCGGTATTCTCGCGGCCTGGTGCTACAACCGTTTCCACACCATGCAGCTACCGGAGTTCCTCGGCTTCTTCTCCGGCAAGCGTTTTGTGGCGATAGCGACGGCGTTCCTGTCGTTCCTGCTCGGCCTGCTGCTGCCGTACGTCTGGCAGCATATTCAGTCCGGTATCGACACGCTTTCCGTGGTGGTAAACGGGGATAACCAGGCGGCTTCGACCTTTATCTTCGGCCTGGTGGAACGCGCGCTGATACCGCTCGGCCTGCACCACATCTGGTATCCATCCTTCTGGTATTCCTTCGGGGATTACACCACCCAGGCGGGCCAGGTGATCCACGGCGACCAGACCATGTGGTTCAAGATGCTGGAAGAAGGAGTGAAATCCTTCAGCAGCGACACCTACCAGAACGCCGGCAAGTTCATGCAGGGCGAGTTCCCGCTGATGCTGTTCGCGCTGCCCGCAGCGTGCCTGGCGATGTACCACGAAGCCCATACGAAGAATAAGAAAATCGCGGCCGGTATTCTCTTTTCAGCGGCGCTGACCTGCTTCCTGACGGGGATCACCGAGCCGGTAGAGTTCACCTTCATCTTCGTGGCGCCTATCCTTTACGTCTTCAACGCCATCATGGCGGGCCTGGCGTACATGACCATGTACCTGCTGCATGCGCACATCGCCAAGTCTTTCTCGGCGGGCTTTATCGACTACCTGTCGTTCGGGATCCTGCCGTCGTTTAACGGCTACCAGACCAATTTCCTGAGCGCCGCGATCGTCGGTATTCCAATGGCGCTGATTTACTACTTCACCTTCCGCTTCGTGATCCGTCGCTTTGACGTGAAAACGCCGGGCCGTACTGAAGTAACTGCCAATGCGAATGACAAGTCCGATTCCGAACTTGCCACCGAGATCATCGGCCTGCTGGGCGGCGCGCAGAACATTGACTCCGTCGGCGCCTGCATCACCCGCCTGCGTCTGGAAGTGGCGAAGAGCGATGTGGTGGATAAAGACGGTCTTAACGGACTCGGCGCGCGCGGCGTGGTCTTCGTTGGCGACAACGGTATACAGGTGATTTTCGGTGCCAGAGCACAGTTTATCGCCCAGACCATGTCCACCATGATCGGCAAATAATAAGATGCCTGAAAGACACGTCTCCTGTACGCTGGGAGGCGTGTCTTATCTGGCTGATAATCGGTAAATTTCAGGGAGCGGTTTTGAAGAAAGTCAGCATTATTGATGTCGCAAAGCACGCGGGCGTCTCGGTGTCTACCGTGTCGCTGGTGCTACGCCAGAAAGGAAAAATCTCAGAGGCGACGATCGGGAAGGTCAATGCCGCCATCACTACGCTGGGCTATGTTCATAACGTCGCCGCTGCCAACCTTCGCGCCAACACCTCTAATCTTATCGGCCTGATCCTGCGCGACTTCAGCGACAGCTTTTCCATCAAGGTGATGGCGAGCATCGTCCAGGAGCTGGAGAAGCAGGGGTATATGGTTTTTCTCGGCCAGCCGCTGAACGATAGTGAACATCTGGAACGCACCCTGCTGTCGTTTAAGCAACAGGGTGTGGCAGGGGTTATTTATCTTGCGTCCGATACCTGCACGCCTGCCCTGCCTGAACAAATCCGTCAGTGCCCGCTGCCGCTGGTGGCGGTTTCTCAGTCTCTGCTGAATGAAAAGTGCAACCTGGTGATGCGCGATAACCGCCAGGCGGCGAACCTTGCCGCGCGCTATTTGATTGAGCGCGGGCACCGCAACATCGCCTATATTGGCGGCCGGGAAGGCTGCCTGATCCGCGAGCAGCGCCTGCTCGGCTTTCGCAGCGCGATGACGCAAAACGGGCTGGTCCTGCGCGATGAATTTTCCCCCGCCTGCAGCGACGACACGCAGGCCGCCGCGATGGCAACGCGCCAGCTGCTTGAGAAAAACAGCTCCATCACCGCCCTGCTCTGCCATTCACCGGATGCCATGATCGGCTCTATTTCCGGCATACATCAGGTCGGCCGTACCGTGGGGAAAGATGTGTTCCTGACCCAGCAGGTTGCGCTGGTCGGCTTTGAAGATATGCTCCACATTAACCTCACCTCGCCGTCATTTACCTACGTCTCCTCGGCCAGCGACGAAACCGGGCGCCAGGCGGCGGGGCTGATTATCCGTAAGCTGAAAGAGCCGGATCTGCAAACCCAGCGCATTACCCTTTCCGGGCAGCTTATCGCGCGGGAGTCAGCGTAAAATCAGAATGTAGCACAGGTTTTCTGGTGCGAGATTACTGCTATATTTCCATGATTTGCCATGGATAATCGCGATGCCTACCGTTATCACTCACGCCGCTGTACCTCTTTGCCTGGGCTTAGGCCTGGGAACTAAAGTTATCCCTCCCCGCCTGCTGTTTGCCGGCGTCGTGCTCGCCATGCTGCCGGACGCCGACGTGCTGGCGTTCAAACTTGGCGTCGCCTACGGCAATATTTTCGGCCACCGCGGCTTTACCCATTCGCTGCTGTTTGCCTTTGTGGTGCCGATACTCTGCGTTTTCATAGGGCGGCGATGGTTCATGGCCAGCCTGACGCGCTGCTGGCTGTTCTTAACGGTCTCGCTGCTGTCGCACAGCCTGCTGGATTCCGTTACCACCGGCGGGAAAGGCGTCGGCTGGCTGTGGCCGTGGTCAGATGAAAGGTTCTTCGCGCCGTGGCAGGTGATTAAGGTCGCGCCGTTTGCGCTGTCGCGCTACACCACGCCGTACGGGCATCAGGTGATTATCTCGGAACTGCTGTGGGTGTGGCTGCCGGGGGTAGTGCTGATGGGGTTGTTGTGGTGGAGAAAACGTGCGCGCTGATGCCCTCACCCCGGCCCTCTCCCACAGGGAGAGGACCGAACGATCCCCTCTCCCTGTGGGAGAGGGTTAGGGTGAGGGTGGAAATTACTTACGACGCCAGGTCGTCCCCTGCGGGCCGTCTTCCAGAATAATGCCCATCTCGGTCAGACGATTACGCGCCGCATCCGCCGCCGCCCAGTCTTTGGCCTGACGCGCTTCCAGACGCGCCTTAATCAACGCTTCAATCTCCGCCACTTCGCCGTCGTCCGCCTGCGCGCCGCTCTGCAGGAACGCGTCCGGCTCCTGCTCCAGCAGGCCGAGCACGGAAGAGAGCTTGCGCAGATGGGACGCCAGGGCATTTGCCGCGGCCATATCCTCTGACTTCAGGCGGTTCACTTCGCGCGCCATGTCGAACAGCACGGAGTAGGCTTCCGGGGTGTTGAAGTCGTCGTTCATCACCTCAATGAAGCGCGCTTCGAACGCCTCGCCGCCCGCAGCAGGAACAGACCTGTCGGTGCCGCGCAGCGCGGTGTAGAGACGCTCCAGCGCCGAACGCGCCTGCTTCAGGTTCTCTTCGCTGTAGTTCAGCTGGCTGCGATAGTGGCCGGACATCAGGAAGTAGCGCACGGTTTCCGCGTCGTAGTACTTCAGCACGTCGCGCACGGTGAAGAAGTTGCCGAGCGATTTCGACATCTTCTCGCGGTCAACCATCACCATCCCGGAGTGCATCCAGTAGTTAACGTACTCGCCGCCGTGGGCGCAGGTAGACTGCGCGATTTCGTTTTCGTGGTGCGGGAACATCAGATCCGAACCGCCGCCGTGAATATCGAAGTGTTTGCCGAGCTGCTTGCAGTTCATCGCGGAACATTCAATGTGCCAGCCCGGACGGCCTTCGCCCCACGGGGACGGCCAGCTTGGTTCGCCCGCTTTGGACATTTTCCACAGCACGAAGTCCATCGGGTTACGCTTCACGTCAACCACGTCAACGCGCGCACCGGCCTGCAGCTGATCCAGATCCTGACGCGAAAGCGCGCCGTAGGTTGGGTCCGTTGGCACCGAGAACATCACGTCGCCGTTATCCGCAACGTAGGCGTGACCGCGTTCGATCAGCTTCTCGGTGATGTCGATAATTTCATGGATATGGTGGGTCGCACGCGGCTCGCTGTCCGGGCGCAGAATGTTTAAGGCGTCGAAATCCTTGTGCATTTCGACAATCATACGGTCCACCAGCGCAACGAAGCTTTCGCCGTTCTCATTAGCGCGCTTGATGATTTTATCGTCGATATCGGTGATGTTACGCACGTACTTCAGGCTGTAGCCCAAGAAGCGCAGGTAGCGTGACACTACGTCGAAAGAGACAAACGTACGGCCATGGCCGATGTGACAGAGATCGTAAACCGTAATACCACACACGTACATGCCAACTTCCCCGGCATGGATAGGTTTAAATTCCTCTTTTTGGCGCGTCATTGTATTAAAGATTTTTAACATCGAAGATTCCATGTAAACACGTGTGTGGACGAAAACCGGGTATTCTACCCGTAATTCAAACCCGAAGCAGCACACAATGCAAGGTGATCGCATCCTGTGGTTATGCTATAACAAGCCCCTATAGATGACCCGAACGCGGGTCGATGTACCACAATAACGGAACAGGATGCAAAAATGGTTACTTTCCACACTAATCATGGCGATATCGTAATCAAGACCTTTGATGACAAAGCGCCTGAAACAGTTAAAAACTTCCTGGACTACTGCCGCGAAGGTTTCTACAACAACACTATTTTCCACCGCGTGATCAACGGCTTTATGATCCAGGGCGGCGGTTTCGAACCTGGTATGAACCAGAAAGAGACCAAAGAAGCGATCAAAAACGAAGCAAATAACGGTCTGAAAAACACCCGCGGCACGCTGGCAATGGCCCGTACCCAGGCGCCTCACTCCGCAACCGCACAGTTCTTCATCAACGTGGCAGACAACGACTTCCTGAACTTCTCTGGCGAAAGCCTGCAGGGTTGGGGCTACTGCGTATTCGCAGAAGTGGCTGAAGGTATGGACGTGGTTGACAAGATCAAAGCCGTCTCTACTGGCCGCAGCGGTATGCACCAGGACGTTCCTAAAGAAGACGTTGTGATTACAAGCGTGACCGTCAGCGAGTAATTGGTGGCGACACTCTTTATTGCGGATCTGCATCTGCAAACGGAAGAACCGGCGATCACCGCCGGTTTTCTGCGTTTTTTACGCGGTGAAGCGAAAAGCGCCGACGCGCTGTACATTCTGGGCGACCTGTTTGAAGCCTGGATTGGCGACGACGATCCTAACCCGCTGCACCGTGAAATAGCTGCCGCCATTAAAGCACTCGTGGATTCCGGCGTTCCCTGCTACTTCATTCACGGCAACCGTGATTTCCTGCTCGGCAAGCGCTACGCCCGCGAAAGCGGCATGACGCTGCTGCCTGAAGAGCAGGTGCTCGATCTCTATGGCCGCAAGGTACTGATCGTGCACGGCGACACGCTCTGCACCGACGATACCGGCTACCTAGCCTTTCGCGCTAAGGTTCACACCCCGTGGATCCAGACGCTGTTCCTGGCCCTGCCGCTGTTTATCCGCAGCCGCATCGCCGCCAAAATGCGCGCGGGCAGCAAAGCCGCCAACAGCAGCAAATCCATGACCATTATGGACGTTAACCCGCAGGCGGTCGTTAACGCCATGGAGAAGCATCACGTCCAGTGGCTTATCCACGGGCATACCCATCGCCCTGATGTCCATACTCTGATGGCCAACGGCGAACCCGCCCACCGCGTGGTGCTGGGCGCGTGGCACGCTGAGGGCTCGATGGTCAAAGTCACGCCGCAAGGCGTTGAGCTCATCGCCTTTCCTTTCTGATTCTCCCACCGCACTAAATGATCAAACACATTCAATTTTATTGAATGATATCGGCAAATTGTTTCGATTTTAATCACTCCATGGTCGGTCTATTATTTATCACATCAGGGCAACACACCCTACTACAGACAAAACACTTAAGGAATACGACCATGAAAACCATCAAAACTTTCGTTGCAGTTGCTGCTCTCTCCCTGGTTTCTTTCGGTTCTTTCGCCCAGAGCGTTAGCGCGACCGGTTCAACTCTCGACCGTGCAGAAGCAAAAATTGCCGCTCAGGCTGCTGAACAGGGTTCGTCTTACAAAATCACCAGCGCACAGTTCAACAACCGCGTACACATGACTGCAGAACTGACTAAATAAGAACCTGGATTGCCGTGCCGCCAGCTGAGACTAGCGACAGCGACAAGATGATGAGGAAGGAACAAAGAATGAAAAAAATCAGCATCGTGAGCGCCCTGCTGCTAGCAGCCTTAGTGTCCAGTGGCGCGATGGCAGCGGAGAATCGCTTCTCCATGCCAGAAGCAGGCTCAAACAGGGACACCGGCATGGTGAATCATATTGACGTCAGCCACGCGTTCGACAAAGCGAACCTGACCGCAGGGGATCTTCAGTAAAATCCGCGCAAAACAGACCGCTCTACGCGGTCTTTTTTGTTATGCATTCCCGCCCACAACGGCTCATCTTTTAACCGCGCAACCGTTTTCCTTGCCCGTATTACATGCTATTCTCTGTGCCCTCGAAAGCAGTGTGTTTCGCACCACAGGAGTTTTAAGACGCATGTCTTCCCGCAATAATCCGGCGCGTGTCGCCATCGTGATGGGGTCCAAAAGCGACTGGGCTACCATGCAGTTCACCGCCGAAATCTTTGAAATCCTGAATGTTCCGCACCACGTTGAAGTGGTCTCCGCGCACCGTACTCCTGACAAACTGTTTAGCTTCGCCGAAAGCGCCGAAGAGAATGGTTATGAAGTGATTATTGCCGGTGCGGGCGGCGCAGCACATCTGCCGGGCATGATTGCCGCCAAAACGCTGGTACCGGTTCTGGGTGTTCCAGTGCAAAGCGCCGCGCTAAGCGGCGTGGATAGCCTCTACTCTATCGTCCAGATGCCGCGCGGCATTCCTGTCGGCACGCTGGCGATCGGCAAAGCGGGTGCGGCAAACGCAGCCCTGCTGGCAGCCCAAATCCTGGCGACTCACGATAAAGACCTGCACCAGCGTCTGGCCGAATGGCGTAAAGCCCAGACCGACGAGGTGCTGGATAACCCGGACCCGCGGGGTGCGGCATGAAGCAGGTTTGCGTTCTTGGCAACGGTCAGCTAGGCCGGATGCTGCGTCAGGCCGGTGAACCGCTGGGCATTTCCGTCTGGCCCGTCGGGCTGGACGCCGAGCCGGAAGCCGTGCCGTTCCATCAGAGCGTGATTACCGCTGAGATCGAACGCTGGCCGGAAACCGCGCTGACCCGCGAGCTGGCCCGTCACAACGCCTTCGTGAACCGCGACGTTTTCCCGATCATTGCTGACCGTCTGACGCAAAAGCAGCTGTTCGACAAGCTCGGCCTGGCGACCGCGCCGTGGCAGCTGTTGTCGGATAAAAGCGAATGGAATGACGTTTTCGCCATGCTGGGCGAACTGGCCATCGTGAAGCGTCGCGTTGGCGGCTACGACGGCCGCGGGCAGTGGCGACTGCGCGCGGATGACGCCGCCGAGCTGCCGGACGACTGCTACGGCGAGTGCATCGTTGAGCAGGGCATTAACTTCAGCGGCGAAGTGTCGCTGGTGGGCGCGCGCGGGCACGACGGCCACACCGTGTTTTACCCTCTGACCCATAACCTGCATCAGGACGGCATCCTGCGCACCAGCGTCGCCTTCCCCCACGCGAACGCCGAGCAGCAGGCGCAGGCGGAAGAGATGCTTTCAGCCATTATGCACGAGCTGGACTATGTCGGCGTCATGGCGATGGAGTGCTTCATCACCCCGGCCGGCCTGCTGATTAACGAGCTAGCGCCGCGCGTGCACAACAGCGGCCACTGGACGCAAAACGGCGCGTCCATCAGCCAGTTCGAGCTGCACCTGCGCGCGATTACCGAGCTGCCGCTTCCGCAGCCGGTGGTGAACAGCCCGTCGGTGATGATCAACCTGATCGGCACCGATCTGAACTACAGCTGGCTTAAGCTGCCGCTGGTGCATTTGCACTGGTACGACAAAGAAGTACGTCCGGGGCGTAAAGTAGGCCACCTGAACCTGAACGATTCGGATACCGACCGCCTGAGCGCCACGCTTGAAGCGATCTCCCCTCTCCTGCCGCCAGAATACGCGAGCGGCATTGTCTGGGCACAGTCAAAGCTGAAATAGCTCTCCCTTCGCCGGGGAGTTGATATTCCTCCTCCCCGGCGTAAAATCCCCGCCCATTGCTGCTTAGCTTTCTTCTGGAATAACCATGAACGATGGAACGGACTATCGCGCGATCCTCGCGTCCGGTACCCCTTTAATCGACGTTCGCGCGCCGATCGAATTTGCACAGGGCGCGATGCCCGCCGCGCTCAACCTGCCCTTGATGAACGATGACGAGCGTGCCGCCGTCGGCACCTGCTATAAGCGCCAGGGGCCCGACGCGGCGCTTGCGCTCGGCCATAGCCTGGTGAACGGCGAGACGCGTGAAGCGCGTATCAACGCCTGGCGCGAAGCGAGCCTTGCGCACCCGGAGGGCTATCTCTGCTGCGCGCGCGGCGGCCAGCGTTCGCATATCTCGCAGGCGTGGCTCAAAGAGGCGGGCATCGACTACCCGCTGATCCGCGGCGGCTATAAGGCCCTGCGTCAGGCGGCGATACAGGCAACAGTTGAGCAGTCGCAAAAGCCGATGGTGCTTATCGGTGGCTGTACCGGAAACGGCAAAACCCTGCTGGTGAAGCAGCACGCGCAGGGTGTCGATCTGGAAGGGCTGGCGCACCATCGCGGTTCGTCGTTTGGCCGCACGCTCACGCCGCAGCTTTCCCAGGCCAGCTTTGAAAATCACCTTGCGGTTGAGCTACTGAAAAAAGATGCCGCACGCTGGGTGCTGGAAGACGAGGGCCGGATGATTGGCTCCAACCACCTGCCGGAGTGCCTGCGCGACCGCATGGTTGACGCCCCTATCGTTGTCGTTGAAGACCCGTTTGACGTCCGCCTTGAACGCCTGCGCGAAGAGTATTTCGATCATATGTGGACGGATTTTTCTGCTGCGTACGGTGAAGAGGCGGGCTGGAAGGAGTACAGCGAGTACCTGCATCACGGCCTGTTCGCCATTCGCCGCCGTCTGGGGCTGCAGCGGTATGCGGAATTCACCGCGCTGTTAGATTCCGCGCTGCTGGAACAGCAACGCTCTGGCAGCACGGACGCGCACTTCAGCTGGCTTGCGCCGCTTTTGAAGGACTATTACGACCCAATGTACGGCTATCAGCTGGAGAAAAAGGCGGAAAAGATTGTGTATCGCGGTACGTACGCAGAAATTGCTGAGTGGCTTGATCGCTGAAAAATAAAGCCGGGTGGCGAGGTAAAAGCAAAACGGCAACTAGGGTTGCCGTTTTTAATGTTTGTTCCCTCTCCCGTGGGAGAGGGTTAGGGTGAAGGCATCAGGCCGCACCCTACAAGACGGCTTAGAAGTCGTAACGCAGACGCACCAGGTTCATGTCGCCCAGGTTGTCGGTGCTGGAGGTGAACACGTGTTCGTAATCCACGCGGAAACCGTAATCCAGCTGGAAGCTGATACCCACACCGTTGTCGATGCGCTGGTAGTTACGGCCGTTCACGTACTGAATACGGTCACCCATGAAGTAAGGCTGGATGGATTTAACCGCATACTGACCGATTGGGAACTTGTAGCCCGCAAAGTATTCAATACCCCATGCGTCACCGGCGAAGTAGTCGTTAACCGACACTTTTTTGGTGGTCATGAAGTTCTGATACCAGCCGCCGCCGGCGGAGAAGGTCCAGTTGTCCGGCGTCCAGCTCAGCGCGGTACCGAGAATGTTCTGGTCGTAGGTTTTGCTGTCGCCGTTGTCCGGGTTACGCATGTCCGCGCGGGTGTAGTTCCACGCTGCGCCCCAGGTCAGATCGGTGGTCAGGTGATAATCCAGACCCAGCGAGCCGCCGCCTTTACGCTTGTAACGCAGGCCGTTACCCGGCAGGTATTCGCTGTCTTCAAACAGGTAGGATGCATAGATGTCTGCATCGCCAACGGTTTTCTTGTACTTCAGCATCTGGCGTGAACGATAAGAACCGTCGTAGTCGCCGTTGATGCCGTTGCCCGGTGCCTGGCCGATCATGTCGTAGTCCCAGATATCGGTTTTCGCGCCAACCACATCATAGTAAACGCTGTTCTGTTGACCGAAGGTCAGCGTACCCCAGGTGTCGCTCTTCAGACCGGTGTACAGCATACGACGAGACGTGTCGTGCGCACCCTCGGCGTAGTGGTTATCCCAGTTGAACTGCGCTGGAATGTTCACACCCAGCTCGTAGTAGCTGATCCAGCTGATGTCATCAAACAGATAGTAATCTGCTGCGAAACGGAAACGGGTGCCGCCGTCAAAGCCGTTACGCTTATAGCTGTTTTTACCGTCGTCGCCGGTCATGTTCTGGAACTGAGGACGAATACTGCCGCCAACGGTGAAATTCAGACGGCTCAGCGGGTTACCCGCCTGAGGATCTTGCTTAAGTACTGTGATTTCCGCCTGGGATGCGAAAGACGTCAATGCCACCGCCGCGCCGATCGTTACCGCCAGCGCTGATTTTTTTATAGTCATTATTTTTCCTTGATAGACACGCTGCTAAATATTTAGCAGGTGAATATTAACTGGAAATAATGGGGCTGTGTGGGCGGGTTTTTAATGTTTTGTGCTACTAAAGCTTGTGGTATTACCGATTTGTGCTACTAAGTGATTACGCACCAGCATATAAACCGGCGCGCAATCATCACGGAAGTGAATTAACTGACAAACTGGCGAAACAGCGCTTTGCCCTTGAGCAAACGCGTACCAAGCCAGCCGCCGCACAGGGACAACAGCACCGCGCCGCAGACGGGCAGCGTGATCCACAGCCGCCAGTCGGGCTCCCACGGGAAGTCGAAGACCTTTGTCTGCAGCACCGCCAGCGCGGTTTCTGCGCCAATGGCCGCCACCAGGCCTGCCACCAGCCCCAGCAGGGCAAACTCGCTCCAGAGCGTCGCGCGCAGCAGGCGCTTGCTGGCCCCCAGCGTGCGGTAAACCACCAGCTCCTGATGCCGCTGGCGCATGCCAACCTGCACCTGCGCCAGCAGCAGCAGCACGCCGCAGATCGTCACCAGCACCACCATGACTTCCAGCGCGCGGCTTACCTGCTCCAGCACCTGCCCCACCTGCTTCAGGATCGCGCCGATGTCCAGCAGGCTCACCGTCGGGAACTCCCGGTTGAGCTGGGTCAGCATGCCGTTGCCGTTTTCCCAGCGGAAGCTGGTCAGCCAGCTTTGCGGCTGACCGTCCAGCGCGCCTGCCGGGAAGATGAAGAAGAAGTTCGGCCGCAGGCTTTCCCAGTCCACCTTGCGCAGGCTGGTCACTTTGGCGCTGAAGTCCTGAGTGTCGCCGGTAAAGGTCACGCTGTCCCCTAGCCCCACGTTCAGACGCTTCGCCAGCCCCTCCTCCATCGATACTTCACCCGCCTTTGGCGGCCATGTTCCGGCGGTAATCGGGTTATGGTCAGGGCGCGTCTCCTGCCAGGTCAGGTTAAGCTCGCGGTTAAGGGACTCATCCTTATTTCCCTCCGTCGGCTGCCCGTTGATCTGCGTCAGGCGCGCGCGCACGATCGGATAGAACGACTCCGGTATTACCTGATGCTCCGACAGGAAGCCCTTCAGCGGCGTCACCTGCTCAGGGGCAATGTTGATCAGGAAATAGTTCGGGCTTTCCGGCGGAAGCTGCTGCTGCCAGCGGTCCAGCAGATCGCCGCGCAGTACCAGCAAAAGCGCCAGCAGCATAAACGACAGCGAAAACGCCGAGAGCTGGCTGAGCGTAGACCACGGCTGGTGCAGCAGGCGGTTGACCGCCAGCCGCACGGGAAGCGATTTAACCGTCAGCTTTCTCAGCAGGTTAAGCAGTATCCAGCCCACTACGCCGCACAGCAGCGCCAGAACAACCGCCCCGGCGAGTACGGCCCACAGCAGCGTGCTGCCGCCCATCAGCCAGGCCAGCAGGCCAACCGCCACGGCGATAATCACCGGAAGATAAAATTTCAGCGGCCAGACGTTGGCCACCACGTCGCGGCGCAGCACGCGCAGCGGCTGGGTCGCAAGCAGCAGGCGATAAGGGCGTAACCCCACCAGCAGCGAGATCGTCGTCATCGCGCCAACTGCCCACAGCCACGGCCAGAGGCTGGCGGGCGGGAGCGCGGCGGGCAGCACCGGCTTGAGGAGCACCATCAGCAGCTTTTCAAACAGCAGCCCGATGGCTCCGCCGGTCACGGCCGACAGCGCCAGCACCATCAGCCACTGGCCGACAATCAGCTTGCGCAGCTGCGCCCTGCCCGCGCCGAGCGTTTTAAGGATTGCCACCAGATCGTAACGGCTGCGGCAGTAATGCCCCATCGCTACGGCTACCGCAGCCACGGCCAGCAGCAGGGTTAACAGCGCCGACAGCAGCAGGAACTGCTGAGAACGTTCAAGGGATTTGCCGAGCGCCCCCTCGTCCTGCTCCAGCCCGTACCAGCGGTGTTCCGGCTTGAGCTGCGGCAGTAGCCATTTTTCATACGCATAAAGCTGCGCGGGCGTGCCGCCAAACTTATAGCGCCAGGTGACGCGGCTTCCCGGCTGCACGGCGTTGGTTTTCGCCACGTCGGCGGCGTTCATCAGCAGACGCGGCGCAAGCTGAAACGGGTTAAAGCCCGAGTCGGGTTCCTGTACCACCTCTCCGGCTATTTTCAGCGTGGCGTCACCCACGTCGATGCTGTCACCCGTTTTCAGGTTCAGCAATGCCATAAGACGCGGGGCCAGCAGCACATTGCCGGATGTCGGCTTCAGCCCCGGGGGGCTGGTTTGCAGTTCGCCGTACATCGGGTAGATATCATCGACGGCTTTGACGCTGGCCAGCTGCGGCGTATCGCCCGCAAAGGTCATGGTCTGGAACGTTATCTGCTCGCCGACCTTCAGCCCCAGCCTGCGGGCCTCGTCAATCCACGCTGGGGATATCGCGCGCGAGCTTTGCAGCGTTCTGTCTCCCGCCATAAATTCACGGCTTTGCTGGCTGAGCCCTTTTTCCATGCGGTCGCTGACGCTGCCCAGCGCCAGCACGCAGGCCACCGCAAGGCTCAGCGCCAGCCAGACGATCAGCAGCGAAGGCGAGCGCCATTCGCGCCAGAACCAGCGGGCAATCATGCTTCCTCCTGGAGAATACCGTTCACCAGGCGCAGGCGGCGATCGCAGCGGGCGGCGAGCTGCGGATCGTGGGTGACGAGAATCAGCGTCGTGCCGTGCTCGCGATTGAGCGTAAACAGCAGATCGGCAATTTTGTCCCCGGTATGACGGTCGAGATTGCCGGTTGGTTCATCGGCGAATAACACCTCAGGCCGGCCGTTAAACGCCCGAGCCAGCGCCACGCGCTGCTGCTCACCGCCGGAAAGCTGCGCCGGAAGATGGTCAAGCCGTTTGCCCAGCCCCAGCTGCTCCAGCAGCGCTTTCGCATGATCGCGGCTTTCTCGGGTGTTTTCACCGCGCAAAAGCCCGGGCAGCTCGACGTTTTCCAGCGCGTTTAGCGTCGGAATAAGCATGAAGGACTGAAAGACGAAACCGATATGCCGGGCGCGCAGCGCGGCGCGGGCCTCTTCATCAAGCGCATGCAGCGGCTGGCCAACCAGGTTCACTTCGCCACTGCTGCCGTCATCAAGCCCGGCTAAAATCGCCAGCAGCGTGGACTTTCCGGAACCGGATTCGCCAATCAGCGCGATGGTTTCGGCGCGTTTGACAACGAGTTCAACTCCGGTGAGGATGGATAGCTCGTGTTCTCCCTGACCGACGGACTTCTTAAGACGATGAACTTCAACAATGTTTTCCGCTGGCATTTGCCCTTCCTGTTTTTGATGCTGATGACCTTCCGCGCCGCGGCTGCGGACACGTTACTGGTTCTCGGCGACAGCCTGAGCGCAGGCTATCGCATGGCAGCCAGTGCGGCATGGCCGGCACTGCTGAATGATAAATGGCAAACGCAAACGACCGTCATTAACGGCAGCATCAGCGGCGATACCTCGCAGCAAGGCCTGTCGCGCCTGCCGGCCCTGCTCAAGCAGCATCAGCCGCGCTGGGTGCTGGTGGAGCTTGGCGGTAACGATGGGCTACGCGGCTTCCAGCCTCAGCAAACGGAGCAAACGCTGCGCACCATTCTGAAGGACATTAAGGCTGCAAACGCGCAGCCGCTGCTGATGCAAATTCGCCTGCCCGCCAACTACGGTCGTCGGTATAATGAGGCCTTTAGCGCGATCTACCCTAAGCTTGCCAAAGAGTTTGATATTCCGCTGCTGCCATTTTTCATGGAAGAGGTCTATCTCAAACCCCAGTGGATGCAAGACGATGGTATTCACCCCAATCGCGATGCACAGCCGTTTATTGCCGACTGGATGGCAACCCGGCTGGCCCCTTTAGTTAAACATGACTCCTGATTACGCGGAGATCCTGACAGGTAAAGTTATGCAAAAATCGGTCTTAATAACAGGATGTTCCAGCGGAATTGGTCTTGAAAGTGCCCTTGAGCTGAAGCGCCAGGGTTTTTGGGTGCTGGCGGCCTGCCGCAAACCCGAGGACGTCGAGCGCATGAACAGCATGGGCTTTACCGGCGTATTGCTGGATCTCGACTCGCCGGAGAGCGTTGAACGCGCCGCGGACGAGGTCATTGCCCTGACCGACAACCGCCTGTTCGGCCTTTTCAACAATGCCGGCTACGGCGTTTACGGCCCGCTGGAGACCATTACGCGCGAGCAGCTGGAACAGCAGTTTTCCGCGAATTTCTTCGGCGTACATCAGCTGACCATGCGCCTGCTTCCCGCCATGCTGCCGCACGGTGAAGGACGTATTGTGATGACCTCTTCGGTGATGGGGCTGATTTCCACCCCCGGCCGCGGTGCCTACGCCGCCAGCAAATACGCCCTTGAGGCCTGGTCAGATGCCCTGCGCATGGAGCTGCGCCACAGCGGCATTAAGGTGAGCCTGATTGAACCCGGCCCCATCCGCACCCGCTTCACGGAAAACGTCAACCAGACGCAGTCAGACAAGCCGGTCGAAAACCCCGGCATTGCCGCACGGTTTACGCTGGGCCCGGAAGCGGTCGTCGCCAAAGTGCGCCATGCTTTTGAGAGCACTAAACCCAAAATGCGCTATCCGGTCACGCTGGTGACCCATGCTGTAGGCTGGTTAAAACGCCTGCTGCCGGGCAGAATGATGGACAAAATTTTACGCGGTTGAGTTGAAGCATCCCCGCTCACCCCCATGTAAAGAGTAAACCGATAAAAGAGAATGCCGCATGTCCGTACAGAATATCGTCAACATCACTGAAGCTAACCTGCAACAGACCCTCGAACAGTCGATGGCGAAGCCGGTACTGTTTTACTTCTGGTCTGAACGCAGCCAACACTGCCTGCAGCTGACGCCGGTACTGGAAAGCCTGGCCGCGCAGTACAACGGCCAGTTCATTCTGGCGAAGCTGGACTGCGACGCCGAGCCGATGGTGGCCTCTCAGTTTGGCCTGCGCGCCATCCCAACGGTATACCTGTTCCAGAACGGTCAGCCTGTGGATGGCTTCCAGGGCCCGCAGCCTGAAGAGGCCATTCGCGCCCTGCTGGATAAAGTCCTGCCGCGCGAAGAGGAGCTGAAGGCGCAGGAAGCCGTAGCGCTGATGCAGGAAGGCAAGTACGACGAGGCGCTGCCGCTGCTGAAAGAGGCCTGGCAGCTGTCGAATCAGGATAGCCAGATTGGCCTGCTGCTAGCGGAAACGCAGATTGCCCTGCACCGTTCAGAAGATGCCGAAGCAGTCCTGAAAACGATCCCGATGCAGGATCAGGACACCCGCTATCAGGGTCTGGTTGCGCAGATTGAACTGCTGAAACAGGCGGCTGATACCCCTGAGATCCAGCAGCTCCAGCAGCAGGTTGCCGCGAGCCCGGACGATGCGGCGCTCGCCAGCCAGCTGGCGCTGCAGCTTCATCAGGTTGGGCGTAACGAAGAGGCGCTTGAGCTGCTGTTTAGCCATCTCAAGAAAGATTTGGCTGCTGCCGACGGTCAGGCACGTAAGATGTTCCAGGAGATCCTGGCCGCCCTGGGCACCGGTGACGCCCTGGCGTCGAAATATCGTCGTCAGCTGTACGCGCTGCTCTACTAACAAAAAAATGCCCGGTGGCGGCTTCGCCTTACCGGGCCTACAAAAGCCGATATTACCCCGTCTTTTTCAACTGCGTTACCACCAGCTGGTGACGCGAGTTGTAAAACTTCCGATAGGTCAGGTAGCAGGCAATAATGGTCGACAGGCTTGCCGTTGAGAGCAGCATAAAGGTGACCATAATCTGATACTTAATCGCTTTTACCGGATCGATCCCCGCAAAAATCAGCCCCGACATCATGCCGGGCAGGCTCACCAGCCCCACCGTTTTCGCCGAATCCACCGTTGGGATCAGCGACGAGCGAATGCTTTCTCGGATCAGTCGCGCAGAGGCTACTTTCGGCGTTGCCCCCAGGCTTAACTTCTCCTGTAGCTGCTGCTGTTCACTGTTAAAGCGCTGGCCGAGGTTGTTGTAGCACAGCCCGACGGCTACCATCGCGTTACCGGCGATCATCCCGGAAATCGGAATCACCTGCATCGGGGTAAACTCGATAGAACCGGACAGCACCAGCACCGCCAGCGTGAGCGCCGTTCCGGTGGTGATGGCGATAAACGATGAGATAAAGGCTTTATCGATATATTTGCTTCGCTTCTGCGCGTTCCATGCCGCGTTGAAGCAGATAAAGAGCACCATCAGCAGCGTTAACACCGCATGGTTAACGTTGAAAATGTACTTCAATACGTACCCAACGATAATAAGCTGGATGACCGCGCGGCAAATACTCCACAGGATATCTTTCTCCAGCCCCAGCTTTTCCCGGTAGCTCACCAGGATCGCCACGAACACCAGCACCATCGACAGCGCCAGCGATCCGTTGGTTATATTATGTTCACCCACGGTTTTCCTCCTGCATTTTCCCGCCCTGCGGCTGAAGCCTGATGACATCGTCCGCGTGCGTAATTTCGTTTGCGTCGTGCGTCACCCACAGCACGGCGATGTTCTGCTCGCGCGCGTAGCGATGAATGATGTCGTCAACGTTACGTTTGTTGGCATCGTCCAATGCGCTGGTGATCTCATCCAGCAGCAGCACCTTCGGCAGGAACTGCAGGTTGCGGATCAGCGATACCCGCTGCTTCTCCCCCCCCGACAGCTCGTGAATGGATTTGGTCAACGTCTCCTCAGACAGGCCAAAGCGGGTGAGATCGGTGATGAACGCTTCAGGCTCCGGCGTTTTGCTGCGGATCTGCCAGGGGAAAATCAGATTGTCATATACCGTATCGCCAAACAGCGACGGCGTTTGCACACAGTAAGAGACCTGCTGGCGATACTCTTCCGGCGACAACTTCATGATGTCTTTGCCTTCAAAAAGGATCGCGCCCTCCGTTGGGCTAAGAAGAGACGCCACCAGCTTCAGCAACGTACTTTTGCCACAGCCCGACGGGCCGGTGATGAGCTTGAATTCTCCCGGAGAAAGACTGAGGTTGACGTGCTGAAGGATGGTGTTATTCGCCACACGGAAGCCGACGTCCCTGATCTGCAATAACGCGTTTTTATTGTTCATGTTTTTTCCAGTAGCTATTGAGCATTATTAGCATAATCCGTGCAGCGCGTTCGTCACAACGCGTTTTAGCCACCCTTTCCCCACGATGACTTTGCGTTGTGTTTAAGGTGTATTCATTAGACATTCTTTACACTTGAACTTTACAGTTTACGGTGTGACCTTGCCTACACTTCCGCACCCAGGGTTTAGAACATTCGTTAAAGTGGTGTTAAACTCTGCGCGCAACACAACCAGGAAGTACCATAATGTCTAATAATCACACTTTTTATGAGTTCTCTGAACTTGAGCCAGGCGTGAAAACCATCGATCAACTTCTTGCCGCGATTGCCTCAGAGGCGGTAACCGCTTATGTATTCGGCGGGGAGCTTGTTCGGTTTGTTAAAGGCCTGCTGAAGATGAAGCCAGTCATTCAGCTCAAAAATTGCCGCTTTGCGTTTGATGACGGTACGCGCTTTGTCGAAATCGACGGCAAAGGGAATGTTAAAGAGTTCGCGCCCGGTCAGGTTCCGGCCTGGTTCCAGTCTCCCGGTGATTTCGCCCGGGGGCAGTGGTTAGTTAACCATAATTTTGCCGATTTAATGACGCCAGCGTTTATCAGCGCCTTTATCGAACGTTTTCCTGACGTTAAGAAAAGACGCGAACATGCAAACCTGCTTTTTGATCTGCAGTTAAATAAGTTAGCTCACGCAGCTGCTCAGCCTGCGGCCAAAAGGATCGGCAATATTCTGGGGAAAACGACGAAGCCAAGGGTGACGGACCTGCAGTCTTTTGAACTGTTCAGCCAGTTCTATGCGCGAATGAAAGCCGCCGTTAATTCAGACCAGTTCCCAACGTTACAGATCCTGACGGGTCACCCGTCGTTGAATGAAGCGCCAACCTCCCTCAAGGGAGCCGTTCGCACGTGGTTCAAGGGGATCACGGGCCAGCTCCCGCCAAACAATAAACGCGTGGGAGCAGGCAATGCGGAGCTTTTCTGTGCGCCAATCCGTGAACAGCTGCAGCAGGTAGAGGAGATTGGGCTGGAGGTCTTTTACCAGGGGCTATCAAGAGCGATTGCTGACGCGGGTGAAGATGCCCTGATTGCCGACTTCACCTACAGCGTCCACTAAGTCTTTTAAAACGCTACGCCCTGCCCCTCCAGCAGGGCTTTTTAATACAAGAAGTCTGTTTCCCACCTCTTTACAGGGGCGAATTTCTCGCCAATAGCCGATATACTAACGAACAACAAACACGCAATTTTTCTGGTCACAGCATTCAAAACAGGAGGTTTTATGCTCATCGTTGTTCCTGTCCTTATCTTCGTTGCGCTGGTTATTGTGGGCGCCGGTGTCAAAATTGTCCCTCAGGGTTACCAGTGGACCGTAGAGCGCTTTGGGCGCTATACCTCAACGCTGCAGCCGGGCTTGAGCCTGATTGTGCCGTTCATGGACAGAATCGGACGCAAGATCAACATGATGGAGCAGGTGCTGGACATCCCTTCCCAGGAGATCATCTCTAAGGACAACGCCAACGTCACCATTGACGCGGTCTGTTTTATTCAGGTGATTGATGCGCCAAAAGCGGCATATGAGGTCAGCAACCTGGAGCTGGCTATCGTCAACCTGACGATGACCAACATCCGTACCGTTCTCGGCTCGATGGAGCTGGACGAGATGCTCTCTCAGCGTGACAGCATCAATACCCGCCTGCTGCACATCGTCGATGAAGCCACCAACCCGTGGGGCATCAAGGTCACCCGTATTGAGATCCGCGACGTTCGCCCACCCGCCGAGCTTATCTCTTCAATGAACGCCCAGATGAAAGCGGAGCGAACCAAGCGTGCTTATATTCTGGAAGCTGAAGGGGTACGCCAGGCGGAGATCCTGAAAGCGGAGGGTGAAAAGCAGTCGCAGATCCTGAAAGCCGAGGGCGAACGTCAGTCTGCATTCCTGCAGGCGGAAGCGCGTGAGCGTTCGGCAGAAGCAGAAGCCCGCGCCACGCAGATGGTGTCGGAGGCGATTGCCGCCGGTGACATCCAGGCCGTGAACTACTTCGTTGCGCAAAAGTACACCGATGCGCTGAAAGAGATTGGTTCCGCCAGTAACAGCAAGGTGGTGATGATGCCGCTGGATGCCAGCAGCCTGATGGGCTCCATTGCGGGAATTGCAGAACTGATCAAAGACAGCGGAAACGAGCGCAGAAAATGATTGAGCTTATCGTCGCACATCCCCACGCCTTCTGGCTGAGCCTGGGTGGCTTATTGCTGGCGGCAGAGATGCTCGGCGGCAACGGCTACCTGCTCTGGAGCGGTGTCGCCGCGGTAATCACCGGGCTTGTCGTCTGGCTGTTACCCGTCGGCTGGGAGGGGCAAGGGGCGTTATTTGCCGTGCTTACGCTGGTGGCTGCCTGGCTATGGTGGCGATGGTTAAATAAGCGGGTGAAAGAGCAGAAACCCGCCGATGCTCATCTTAACCAGCGCGGGCAGCAGATTGTCGGCAGGCGTTTTACGCTGGATACGGCGCTGGTGAACGGACGTGGGCACATGCGCGTCGGCGATAGCTCCTGGCCCGTCGTAGCCGACAGCGATCTCAGCGCCGGTACCCAGGTTGAGGTCACTGCGGTAGAGGGCATTACCCTGCGGGTCAAAGCCTGCTAGGCATGCGCCTTGCGATGACAGCAGCCGGAAAGATTATCGATAATCGGACACTCGGCGCTGTCGTCGCCAGGGCATGATTCCGCCAGCCCGAGGAGCTGCTCGCGCATCGCCTGCAGTTCAACAATATGGCGTTCGATCTCCGCCACTTTTTCCAGCGTGCGCTTTTTCACGTCGGCACTGTGGCGCTTCGGATCGTTGAACAGGTTAACCAGCTCGCCGCACTCTTCAAGATTAAAGCCCACCTGCCTTGCCTGGCGCAGAAGCGTCAGTTCATCAAGATGCAGCTGCGTATAGCTGCGGTAGCCGTTTTCACTGCGCAGCGGCGGCGTGACCAGCCCCTTCTCTTCATAAAAGCGGATCGCTTTGCTGGTTAGCCCGGTTTTTTTCGCAACGTCGCTGATATTCACATTTCCCCCTTGACCTTCTCCTTGATGGAAGGTTTAACCTTCATAACTGTTAGCGAAAAGCATCGTGAAGGTCAATAACTGACCAGATAATTATACGGGAGTTTTGTTATGTCTCAAACAATCAACCTGACGCTGGACGGCCTCTCCTGCGGCCACTGTGTCAAACGCGTGAAAGAAAGCCTGGAGCAGCGTCCTGACGTTGAGAGCGCTGATGTCACTATCGATCGTGCCGCCGTCACCGGCAGCGCCAGTGCGGATGCGCTGATCGATACCATCAAACAGGCCGGTTACGGGGCGGAGCTGAGCCACCCAAAGGCTAAACCGCTGGCAGAGTCATCATCTCCGTCGGAAGCGCTGACAGCGGACACTCCTGAGCTTCCGGCAGCTGATGATATTGATGACAGCCAACAGCTGCTGATCAACGGCATGAGCTGCGCCAGCTGCGTCTCCCGGGTACAGAATGCGTTGCAGGCCGTACCGGGCGTCGCACAGGCACGGGTCAACCTTGCGGAGCGTACTGCGCTGGTGATGGGCAGTGCCTCCGCTGCAGAATTAGTGCAGGCCGTTGAGAAAGCGGGCTACGGTGCGGAGGCCATTGAAGATGATGCCAAACGCCGCGAGCGCCAGCAGGAAACGGCGGTTGCCACCATGAAGCGCTTCCGCTGGCAGGCGATTGTCGCGCTGCTGGTCGGTATTCCGGTAATGGTGTGGGGCATGATGGGTGACAACATGATGGTCACCGACGACAACCGCACGCTGTGGCTGGTGATTGGTCTGATAACGCTTGGCGTAATGGTATTTGCAGGCGGTCATTTCTACTCAAGCGCCTGGAAGAGCCTGAAAAATCGCACGGCAACGATGGATACCCTGGTCGCTCTGGGTACTGGTGCGGCATGGCTCTACTCAATGAGCGTGAACGTCTGGCCCCAGTGGTTCCCTATGGAGGCGCGGCATCTTTATTATGAAGCGAGCGCGATGATTATTGGCCTGATCAACTTAGGCCACATGCTCGAAGCCCGCGCGCGTCAGCGCTCCTCAAAAGCGCTGGAAAGACTACTCGATTTAACCCCGCCGACGGCACGCGTAGTAACGGACGACGGTGAAAAAAATGTTCCGCTGGCGGACGTCCAGCCGGGAATGACGCTGCGCCTGACGACCGGTGACCGCGTTCCGGTCGATGGCGAAATTACCCAGGGCGAAGCCTGGCTTGATGAAGCCATGCTGACCGGTGAACCCATCCCCCAGCAGAAAGCGCAGGGCGATGCGGTGCATGCCGGGACGGTGGTTCAGGACGGTAGCGTGCTGTTCCGCGCCAGCGCCGTCGGCAGCCATACCACGCTCTCGCGCATTATTCGCATGGTACGCCAGGCGCAAAGCAGCAAGCCGGAGATTGGCCAGCTGGCTGATAAGATCTCCGCCATTTTTGTGCCCGTTGTTGTCGGTATTGCCCTGCTCAGCGCGGCCATCTGGTACGTTTTCGGCCCGGCACCGCAGATTGTCTACACCCTGGTGATCGCCACCACGGTGCTGATCATCGCCTGCCCGTGCGCGCTTGGCCTCGCCACGCCGATGTCGATCATCTCCGGCGTCGGACGTGCCGCCGAGTTTGGCGTGCTGGTGCGTGATGCCGATGCCCTTCAGCGGGCGAGCACGCTCGATACGCTGGTGTTTGATAAAACCGGGACGCTGACGGAAGGTAAACCGCAGGTTGTCGCGGTGCATACCGTCGACATCTCCGAGGCTGACGCGCTGCGCCTCGCCGCCGCGCTGGAGCAAGGTTCCAGCCATCCGCTGGCCCGCGCCATCCTCGATAAAGCGGGCGATGCCCCCCTGCCGCTGCCGGGCAACTTCCGCACCCTGCGCGGCCTTGGCGTAAGCGGTGAAGCCGAAGGCCACACGCTGCTGCTGGGTAATCAGGCGCTGCTGAAGGATAACGGTATTGATACCTCGGCGCTTGAGAGCGAGCTGAACGCTCAGGCTTCGCAGGGCGCAACGCCGGTTCTGCTCGCCGTAGACGGCAAAGCGGCCGCGCTGCTGGCCGTTCGCGACCCGCTGCGACAGGACAGCGTCGATGCGTTAAAACGCCTACACCGCGCGGGCTACCGGCTGGTGATGCTGACGGGCGATAACCCGACTACCGCCAACGCCATTGCCAAAGAGGCGGGTATCGATGACGTTATTGCGGGCGTGCTGCCGGACGGCAAAGCGGAGGCAATTAAAAACCTGCAAAATCAGGGCCGTCAGGTGGCAATGGTCGGTGACGGTATCAACGATGCCCCCGCGCTGGCGCAGGCGGAAGTGGGGATTGCGATGGGCGGCGGGAGCGATGTCGCCATTGAAACGGCGGCCATTACCCTGATGCGCCACAGCCTGATGGGCGTTGCGGACGCGCTGGCAATTTCAAAGGCCACGTTGCGCAACATGAAGCAGAACCTGTTGGGCGCATTTATCTACAACGCGTTTGGCATCCCGATTGCCGCGGGGATCCTATGGCCGCTGACCGGCACGCTGCTGAACCCGGTGGTGGCAGGGGCCGCGATGGCGCTCTCCTCCATCACCGTGGTGAGCAACGCCAACCGTCTGCTGCGGTTTAAACCGAAGGATTGAACCTTCTTCTCCTACGCGCTAGCATGAACCTTTCCGGTCATGGAGCGCGTATGAGCCTGTTTAATCGTATAAAAGCGTCGTTTCGCGCTCTCTTCCCCCGCCGCTATGCCTGGCCCGGCCTGGACATCTCCCTTGCCGGCGGCCAGCACCTGCACCTGGTGGGCAGCATCCACATGGGCACGCAGGATATGTCACCGCTGCCGCCCGGCCTGTTAAAACTGCTGAAGCATGCTGATGCCCTGGTCGTTGAAGCCGATATCTCGGGCCATGAGTCGCCGTTTGCGGGGCTTGAAAGCGCTCTGCCCCTGCATGAACGCCTGAACGATGCACAGCTCGCCGAACTGACGCGCCTCGCCGATGAGGTGGGCGTGTCGCTCTCTATGCTGGACACCCTTCCGCTGTGGCAAATTGCGATGGTGTTACAGGCTACGCAGGCGCAGCGTCTCGGATTGCGGGGAGACTACGGCATAGACTATCAGCTGTTGAATATAGCAAGGGCGCGCAACATGCCCATCATCGAGCTGGAAGGCACCGACAGCCAGATTGCCCTGCTACGCCAGCTGCCCGATGACGGCCTGATGCTGCTGGACGATACTCTGACCCACTGGCACACCAACGCCCGCCTCCTGCAAACCATGATTGGCTGGTGGCTGGACGCACCGCCGACGGGCGCAAAGCTGGCGCTACCGTCGACGTTCAGCGAATCGTTGTATGACGTGCTGATGAACGAGCGCAACGTGGCGTGGCGGCAAATGCTGCACGATCTCCCTCCCGGACAGTATGTTGTCGCGGTTGGGGCGCTGCATTTATACGGAGAAGGGAATTTACCGTCGCTGCTGAAATAAAAAAAATGGCCAATATCTCTATTGGCCCGTCAAAGAGGAATTTCATCGTTTTTATTATGCCGAAGGAGACCTTCGGTTGAGCCGATTGTCGCTCAAAGTAACCATCACTGCCAATACTATTGCGCAAGATGGTGCTATTTTTTAGACAAGCGTCAGGGGTATGCTGTTGGCATGAACCGTCTGTCGTAAGAAGGATAGCTATGACTCCCGCCGTTAAATTACTCGAAAAAAACAAAATTTCTTTCCGGATCCACACCTACGATCACGATCCGAATGAAACCAACTTTGGTGATGAAGTGGTGCGCAAACTGGGGCTGAACGCTGACCAGGTCTACAAAACCCTGCTGGTGGCGGTAAACGGCGATATGAAACACCTCGCCGTCGCGGTTACGCCCGTTGCCGGTCAGCTGGATCTGAAAAAGGTCGCCAAAGCGCTGGGGGCAAAAAAGGTCGATATGGCGGATCCGATGGTTGCGCAACGCACTACCGGCTATCTGGTTGGCGGGATCAGCCCGCTCGGGCAGAAAAAACGGCTGCCAACGCTGATTGATGCGCCTTCCCAGGCGTTTGACACCATCTTTATATCCGGCGGCAAACGCGGGCTGGATATTGAGCTGGCGGCGGGCGATCTGGCAAAAATGCTGGACGCGACGTTTGCGGATATTGCGCGCCGGGATTGAGAAATTGCCCGGTGGCGCTGCGCTTACCGGGCCTACGATTCGAATGTAGGCCGGGTAAGGCGAAGCCGCCACCCGGCAAAAAAAAACCGCACTACTCCCAGCTCACCTCACCCTTCGGCTCGTACGCATTCACATCAATCGGTGAATTCTGCTGGATATACTGCTTCAGCACTTCCGCATCGATAAAGCCGGTATTTACGTAGCCCGGTTTGGTATCAATATGCGGATAGCCGTCGCCGCCCGTAGCGTTAAAGCTTAGCGTCGCAAGACGGTACGTTTTGGCAGGATCGACCGGTTCACCTTTGATTTTAAGATCGTTAAGCTTGCCGTCCTTCGCGACAAAGCTGACGTTGGCAAACTGCGGATAGGCGCCCGAGTCCGGCTTCATCTGCGCTACGGCAGTCAGGTATTCGATCGCCTCTTTGCCGCTCATGTCCGCATAGACCACCACGTTGCCGAACGGCTGCACCTTAAGCACGTCTTTGTAGGTGATATTTCCGCCTTCGATGGAATCACGAATACCGCCGCCGCTCATCACGCCAAAATCCGCACCGGTGCGCGCCATTTGCGCCGCCAGCAGCAGGTGCCCCATGTTGGTCTGCACGAAGCGGACTTTGCTGCGATCCCCTTCCAGGCGACCGTTCAGCGTGCCAATCTTCACGTCCAGCTGGGCTTTACCTTTGCTCTGGAACGGGGACAGAAGGGAGAGCATCTGCTGGTTCTCAGCAATCTCAGGCGTATAAAGAACGCGCTCGCTTTTCCCGTCCGGGTAGGTCACTTTCTTCTTCAGGTTGACCGGAATAAGCTGATAGTGCACCAGCTTCATCTCGCCGTTACGGAACTCAAAGTCCGCGCGGCCAACGTATTTTCCCCACTCGTGGGCCTGCACAATCCAGATATCGTTCTGACGGTCCGGCGCGCACGGCGTGCCCGGCACGTAATCCACCTGCTTTTTGTTTTCTGACGCCATGCACACCGGATCCTGTGAGTGACCGCCCACAATCATTGCCAGTGAGCCTGCCGGCAGGCTGCGCGCCATCTCCACGTCGCCCGGCGCGTTGGAGCCGTGCGCGCCGTTATCGTAGTGGCCCATGTGGGTAGTGGCGATGATGACGTCCGGCTTTTCGTTTTGCTGCAGCTCCTGAATCACCAGCTTCGCTTCGTCCGCCGGTTTGCGGAACTCGATATCGGTAAAGAATTCAGGATTACCGATTTTTGCCGTGTCGTCGGTGGTTAAGCCAATGACCGCAATTTTTAAGTCCTGACGCTTGAACAGCGCCCATGGCTTGAACAGACGCTCGCCGGTGCTTTTCTGGTAAATATTGGCGGAGAGGAACGGGAATTTAGACCACTTCTCCTGCTGGCGCAGCACGCTCAGCGGGTTGTCGAACTCGTGGTTACCGACGGCCATGGCATCATAGCCAATCAGGTTCATACCGCGAAAGTCAGGTTCGGCATCCTGTAAATCGGATTCCGGCACCCCGGTGTTAATATCGCCTCCTGAGAGCAGCAGCACGCTGCCGCCCTCTGCGGCAACCTCTTTGCGAATGCCGTCCACCAGCGTTTTTTGCGCCGACAGGCCGTATTCACCGTATTCGCTGCGCCAGAAATGACCGTGGTGATCGTTAGTATGCAGAATGGTGATTTTATAGGTTTTGTCTTTTTCATATGCCTGTGCGGGCAGGCTTGCCAGCCCCCAGGCCGCTATCAACGCCAGCGCGACGCCACGCTTCATTAACTTCATCATCTCTCTCCCTGACCAATAGACAAACGCAAAAATTACAGTGACTCACAAGAATAGACAAATATGTTTTCAGAATTGCGACTTTCTTCAAATGTCACAGACGGGTATGTTAGTTGGATAATAATTACACCCTGCATTTCTAATAACAAACGACGTGGTATTTATATTTATGGCAATCAGTGAATCAACCCAGCCCGTTCCGGGCGCGCCGGCGTCTCCGCCGCAATCGCGAACTTCCTTTAAAGTTTTAGGTGCAATCAGCCTTTCTCACCTGCTCAACGACATGATCCAGTCGCTGATCCTGGCAATCTACCCGCTGCTGCAGTCCGAGTTCTCGCTAACCTTCGTGCAGATCGGGATGATCACCCTCACCTTCCAGCTGGCCTCCTCGCTGCTGCAGCCGGTCGTGGGCTACTGGACGGATAAATACCCGATGCCGTGGTCTCTGCCGATTGGCATGTGCTTTACCCTGAGCGGGCTGGTGCTGCTGGCGATGGCCGGCAGCTTTGAAGCGGTGCTGGTCGCTGCCGCGCTGGTGGGTACCGGTTCATCGGTCTTCCACCCGGAATCGTCCCGCGTGGCGCGTATGGCCTCCGGCGGCCGTCACGGGCTGGCGCAGTCTCTGTTCCAGGTTGGCGGTAACTTTGGTAGCTCCCTCGGCCCGCTGCTGGCGGCGGTGATTATCGCCCCTTACGGTAAAGGTAACGTCGCGTGGTTTGTGCTGGCCGCGCTGCTGGCGATTGTGGTACTGGCGCAAATCAGCCGCTGGTATGCCGCGCAGCATCGCGTGAACAAGGGAAAACCTGTAGCGAAGGTTATCAATCCCCTCCCACGTAATAAGGTTATTCTGGCCGTCAGCGTGCTGCTGGTGCTGATTTTCTCGAAATACTTCTATATGGCGAGCATCAGCAGCTATTACACCTTTTATCTGATGCAAAAATTCGGATTATCGGTACAAAACGCGCAGTTTCACCTGTTTGCCTTCCTGTTTGCAGTAGCAGCAGGCACGGTAATCGGCGGGCCTGTGGGCGATAAAATTGGGCGGAAATATGTGATTTGGGGTTCGATCCTCGGCGTGGCACCTTTTACCCTCCTTTTACCGTATGCGAGCCTTGAATGGACGGGGATTTTGACCGTTATCATTGGTTTTATCCTCGCCTCCGCCTTTTCGGCTATCCTGGTCTACGCGCAAGAGCTATTACCTGGGCGTATCGGTATGGTTTCCGGGCTCTTTTTCGGTTTTGCCTTCGGGATGGGTGGCCTGGGAGCCGCGGTGTTAGGGATGGTCGCGGACCATACCAGCATCTTCCTGGTCTATAAAATCTGTGCTTTCCTGCCACTTCTGGGGATGTTGACCATATTCCTGCCTGACAACCGTCATAAAGCGTAATATAAGGGACGCCAAAGTTTAACTTTGGCGTCCTGTCGCCCTGATGCCATAAGGGTTTCTTCTTCTTCGCCCCGCCAAATTTGTCATAACCTGCTTTTTTTCACGCATATTGCTGTTTTATTCAAAGTTCAACAATTATTCATAAACATAAGCGTGAAAATTGTCATAAACTATTATTCGGCCTTTTGGTATTTATACCAAAAATGGAACACTCACCGCGAAAGGAGACGGAATGCACCACGCCACACCGCTTATCACCACCATTGTTGGTGGACTTGTGCTTGCTTTTATCCTCGGCATGATTGCCAATAAACTGCGTATTTCTCCTCTTGTAGGCTATTTGTTAGCGGGTGTTCTGGCGGGTCCCTTCACGCCGGGTTTCGTGGCGGATACCAAACTGGCTCCCGAGCTGGCGGAATTAGGCGTGATTCTGCTGATGTTCGGCGTGGGCCTGCATTTCTCACTGAAGGACCTGATGGCGGTAAAGTCTATCGCCATACCGGGAGCGATCGCCCAGATTGGGGTGGCCACGCTGCTGGGGATGGCGCTTTCAGCGATGCTGGGCTGGTCATTAATGACCGGCATCGTGTTTGGGCTGTGTCTTTCAACCGCCAGTACCGTGGTGCTGCTGCGCGCGCTTGAAGAGAGACAGCTGATAGACAGCCAGCGCGGACAAATCGCGATTGGCTGGCTGATTGTTGAAGATCTGGTGATGGTGTTGACGCTGGTACTGCTGCCTGCCGTTGCCGGGATGATGGAAAAAGACAACGTCGGCTTTGCCTCGCTGGCGCTGGATATGAGTATCACCATCGGTAAAGTCGTGGCGTTTATCGCCATCATGATGCTGGTGGGTCGCCGTCTGGTGCCGTGGATCCTGTCCCGCAGCGCGGCGACGGGTTCACGCGAGCTGTTTACCCTTTCTGTTCTTGCCCTTGCGCTGGGGATCGCCTTTGGCGCCGTTGAGCTGTTTGACGTCTCCTTTGCCCTGGGCGCGTTCTTCGCCGGGATGGTGCTGAACGAATCCGAGCTGAGCCACCGCGCGGCGCACGACACTCTGCCGCTGCGAGACGCCTTCGCCGTGCTGTTCTTTGTCTCCGTCGGAATGCTGTTTGATCCGCTGGTTCTGATCCAGCAGCCGCTGGCGGTGCTGGGCACGCTGGCGATCATTATCTTTGGTAAGTCCGTTGCCGCCTTCTTCCTGGTGCGGATGTTTGGCCACTCGCCGCGTACGGCACTCACTATTGCCGCCAGCCTGGCGCAGATCGGTGAATTCGCCTTCATCCTGGCGGGCCTGGGCATGGCGCTGAACCTGCTGCCGCAGGCGGGTCAGAATCTGGTGCTGGCGGGGGCGATCCTCTCCATCATGCTGAACCCGGTGCTGTTTGCCCTGCTGGAAAAATACCTCGAGAAAACCGAAACCCTCGAAGAGCAGACGCTGGAAGAAGCAACGGAAGAAGAGAAGCAGATCCCGGTGGACATCTGCAACCATGCGCTGCTGGTCGGCTTTGGCCGCGTGGGTAGCCTGCTGGGTGAAAAACTGATGGCGCAGGGTATCCCGCTGGTGGTAATTGAAACGTCGCGCACCCGCGTTGACGAGCTGCGCGACCGTGGCATTCGCGCGGTGCTGGGCAATGCGGCAAACGAAGAGATCATGAATCTGGCGCATCTGGACTGCGCCCGCTGGCTGCTGCTGACCATCCCGAACGGCTACGAAGCCGGCGAAATTGTGGCCTCTGCCCGCGAGAAGTGCCCGCATATCGAGATTATCGCGCGAGCGCACTATGACGATGAGGTGGAGTACATCACCGAGCGCGGTGCGAATCAGGTGGTCATGGGTGAACGTGAGATTGCGAATACGATGCTGACGCTGCTGGAAAAACCGCCGGTTGAAGAGGCAGTGACGGGGTAAGTTTTGAGCGGCCTGATGCCCTCACCCTGGCCCTCTCCCACAGGGAGAGGGAACAAACACCAAAACGGCAACCACTGGTTGCCGTTTTGCTTTTACCTGTCCCAATACGCCTCTTCAAGGCTGTCTTCCCGCTCCGGCAGGCCGCGCGTTAAGCGCGGAGAGTGCTGGTTCAGCACCTGGTAGCTCACGCGGTTAGCGTACTTACACACCTGCGCAAACGACGAATAGGTCAGCCAGCTAAACGTGTGTTTGCTGGAGTTAGGCACGTTGGTTTTGTGGTAGGCATTGGCGGTGATGTCGTGCAGCAGCGCCGCCAGCGCGCCGTCGCCCGCGCCGTTGGTGTTCATGATCTTCTCCGGCCCGCCCATGTACGGCGCGATGTGAGAGTAGATACGCAGCGGGTTGGTGCAGTCTTTATGGCGCATACCGCGGCTGAACTCGTACTGGTTGAACTCGGCAATCGCTCCCGGCAGCAGCGGGTGCTGGGTTTTTCGCTTGCTCTCTTCTTCCGTGAAGCCCGCCATATACAGGCCAACCGGTCCGGCGGTGCAGAGCACCAGATCCACCCAGTCCAGCGCTTTATCAGACGCCAGCAGCGGATCGCTCTCGCCGGTTAACGCTTCTGCCTCTTCTTCGTTCATCGCCAGAATCGAAACGTGCTCCTTCAGGAAGGCTTGCCACCACTCCGGGTTGTCGGCAATGACGAATTTCGTCCCCAGCGTCAGAACAACAGGAACGTCATATTTTTTCGCATACTCAATCGCCTTCATGGTCGCTTCCGGCATCGGCTCGCCCGGCTTGCAGCGCACCAGATAGGAGGTCAGCACCAGCGCAGAAGCGCCCGCGATAACCGCTTCCGGAATACTCTCTGCGCGCAGCTTGTTCATGTGGCCCGGGCTGATGGCAAAGGTACGCTCACCGGATTCGCCGATCAGGGTAAAGCAGCGGCCAATCGGCCCGTCGACGCCCTGCAGGTAGTTCAGGTCGGTACGGCTGGAGGTGTTGCACAGGTAGCGGTAGGCGTAGCCGCCGATTTCGATATTGCTGCACATCACGCCCAGCAGGACCGAGCGGTCGTCCGCCAGCACCGAGTAGTTGTGCATAGTGTTGCCGATGGTGCCACCGGCAAACTGGTGGGTGATCAGGTTTTCACGCACCAGCTCCTGATACAGAGCTTCGGCAACGTCGTCTTCAATGACCAGCGAATGCCCGGCGCTCAGACCGTAACGCGCAACAAACGCATCATCCACTTTGGCTTCAATATCCACCAGCGTCTGGTCGATACCCACCACCCATGCGGCGCTGGTTTCGTTTACCGGCTGAATTTGCTGCAGGAGCGGATCGCGAGCGTTGACGGGGAAATAGTGCTTGGATTTACGTTTACCGGGAAATTTCATGGTCTGAACTGTGCAAGGAATAGAAGCCGGGAATGGTAGCACAAACCCGGCCTGTAGCGCGATCAGCGGCTGTTCGTCACCAGCGAGACCATCATATCGATATGCTCAGGAGAGTCGTTAAGCGCCGGAATATACTCGTACTTTTCTCCGCCCGCTACGAGGAAGAACTCTTTATTTTGTACGGCAATCTCTTCCAGAGTTTCCAGACAGTCTGCCGAGAAGCCCGGCGACATCACCTGAATATGCTTCACGCCCTTCTCGCCCAGCATTTTGAGGGTTTCGTCAGTATACGGCGTTAGCCACGGCTCGCGGCCAAAGCGCGACTGGAAGGTCATCATCACCTTCTCCGGCGGCAGGCCGAGCGCGGAGACCAGCTCGCGCGTAGTATCGCGACAGCGCTGCGGGTAGTCGTCGCCTTCATCGGCGAAGCGCTGCGGAATGCCGTGATAGGAAAGCAGCAGCAGATCCGGCTCGCCGTGCTTCTCAAACGACGCGCGCGCGCTGCTGGCGAGGGCCTTGATGTACAGATCGTTATCCGCGTAGTCGCGAATAAAGGTCACCGCAGGAATGCGTCGACGCGTCTTCAGAATTCGCGCCAGCTCGTCCCAGACGGCGGCCACCGTGGAGCAGGAATACTGCGGATAGAGCGCCAGCACCACAATGTGTTCAACGCCCTGCGCGAGCAGTGCGTCCACCGCGCTTTTCAGCGAGGGTTTACCGTAGCTCATGCCGAGCGCAACGGGCATATCCGGCAGGCGGGCGGCCAGCGCTTTTTCCTGACGGCGGCTGTACACCATCAGCGGCGAGCCCTCCTCCATCCAGACGGACTGGTAAAGTTTTGCCACGCGCGGAGAACGAATCGGCAGAATGACGCCACGCAGCAGCGGCCACCACAGCAGTCTAGGGGTATCCACAACGCGCGTATCGCTCAGAAACTGACGCAGATAACGGCTTACCGCTGCGGGGGTGGGGGCTTCGGGGGTACCTAAATTGGCAAGCAGGATGCCGGTTTTTGCCTGACTCATTCACGCCTCATAACCATTTGACTGGCTGATGATTGTATCTGAAAAGCGCGTAAACGGAACCAATTGCAGTGAAAGGGAAAATGGGAATTTTTCTCACCCGGAGAACCCGGGTGAGAGCGGTGCAGTTAGCCGAGGATTTTTTCCAGCTCTGCACGTACGTCGGCAACGGCCTGGGTGCCGTCTACTTTCACGTATTTGGTGTTACCCGCCTGCGCTTCTTTAGAGTAGTAGCCGATCAGCGGCGCGGTCATCTGATGGTACTCCACCAGGCGCTTACGCACGGTCTCTTCCTGGTCGTCTTTACGGGTGGTCAGCTCTTCGCCGGTCACGTCGTCTTTGCCTTCAACCTTCGGCGGGTTGAATTTGATGTGGTAAACGCGGCCTGAAGCAGCGTGTACGCGACGTCCTACGATACGGTCAACGATCAGCTCGTCCGGCACGTCGAACTCCAGAACGTAGTCCACGTTGATGCCCGCTTCTTTCATGGCGTCAGCCTGAGGAATGGTGCGCGGGAAGCCGTCCAGCAGGAAACCGTTACGGCAATCTTCCTGAGTGATGCGTTCTTTTACCAGGGCGATAACCAGCTCGTCAGTCACCAGCTTGCCTGCGTCCATGATGTCCTTCGCCTGTTTGCCCAGCTCGGAGCCAGATTTAACAGCGGCACGCAGCATGTCACCGGTAGAGATTTGCGGAATACCGTATTTCTCCATGATGAACTGAGCCTGAGTTCCTTTACCCGCGCCCGGAGCGCCAAGCAGAATAATACGCATTGCGAAAATCCCCTCAAAAGTTGGTTCAATTTTTCAAAAGCGCTAAACAATACCATCAGAACGGACGTGGCTCAAGGAAGGCGGGGAGGCTGAAACGGTTAAGGGGGGAGATAATTTGGGATAGTGCTGTCTGGTGCCCTCACCCCGGCCCTCTCCTACGGGAGAGGGAGAAGACCAGGGGAGGCGTGGTCAATTACGCCAGCAGCAGCGCATTCACACGCTTAATGAACAGGTTAGGATCTTCCAGCGTGCCGCGCTCGGCCAGCAGGGACTGATCCAGCAGCAGCTCAACCCACTCGGCGAAGCGTGCTTCGTCCTGGGTATCCGCCGCGCGTTTCACCAGCGGGTGATCCGGGTTCAGCTCGAAGATATATTTCACTTCCGGCATCGCCTGGCCCGCAGCCGCGAACAGTTTCGCCATCTGGGTGCCCATCTCGTCCGCATCGGTGGTAACGATCGCCGGGGTGTCGGTCAGACGGTGCGTGAAGCGCACCTCTTTCACGCGCTCGCCCAGCAGAGTTTTCACGCGCTCAACGAACGGCTCCAGCGCCTTCTCGGCCTCTTTCGCGCTTTCGTCCACTTCATCCGCCAGCTTGTCGATGGACTCGTCGGCTTTGGCCACGGACTGGAAGGATTTACCGTCGAACTCGGTCAGGTAGTTCATCATCCACTCGTCGATGCGGTCAGAAAGCAGCAGCACTTCGATGCCTTTCTTACGCAGCAGCTCCAGGTGCGGGCTGCTCTTCGCCGCAGCGTAGCTGTCTGCGGTGATGTAGTAGATCTTCTCCTGCCCGTCTTTCATACGGGAGATATAGTCTTCGAGCGATACGGTCTGCTCGGAGGAGTCGGTATGCGTAGAAGCAAAGCGCAGCAGTTTAGCGATGGTTTCTACGTTCGCCGTGTCTTCCGCCGGGCCTTCTTTCAGCACCAGGCCGAACTGTTTCCAGAAGGTCTGGTATTTTTCCGCGTCGTCTTTCGCCAGTTTTTCCAGCATCTGCAGCGTACGCTTGGTCAGCGCGTTGCGCAGGTTGCGGGTCACCGTGCTGTCCTGCAGAATTTCACGCGAAACGTTCAGCGGCAGATCGTTGGAGTCGATCAGGCCGCGGGTGAAGCGCAGGTAGTTCGGCATGAACTGCTCGGCGTCATCCATGATGAACACGCGCTGCACGTACAGCTTCAGGCCGTGCTTGTGATCGCGGTTCCACATATCCCACGGTGCCTGCGCCGGGATGTACAGCAGGCTGGTGTACTCCTGCTTCCCTTCCACGCGGTTGTGGCTCCAGGTCAGCGGGTCGGTAAAGTCGTGGGCAATGTGCTTATAGAATTCGTTATATTCGTCGTCTTTGATTTCAGACTTGTTGCGCGTCCACAGGGCCTGCGCCTTGTTGATTTTCTCCCAGGAGACCACGGTTTCACCGTCCTGCTCTTCCTGTTTCTCAATCTCAACCGGCAGCGCAATGTGATCGGAATACTTGCTGATGATGGAGCGCACGCGCCAGTCGTTCAGGAAATCATCTTCGCCTTCGCGCAGGTGCAGGGTGATTTCGGTGCCGCGATCCGCTTTGGTGATGTCATCAACGGTGTATTCGCCCTCACCGTGGGATTCCCACAGCACGCCGTTTTCCGCGCTGTCGCCCGCCGCGCGGGTACGCACGGTGACTTTGTCCGCCACGATAAACGCCGAGTAGAAGCCCACGCCAAACTGGCCGATCAGCTGGCTGTCTTTCGCCTGGTCTGAGCCCATGGACTCAAGGAAGGATTTGGTGCCGGATTTGGCAATTGTCCCGAGGTGGTCAATCACCTCATCACGGTTCATACCAATGCCGTTATCGGCGATGGTCAGAGTGCGGTTCTCTTTATTGAAAGAGACGCGCACGCGCAGCTCGCCGTCGCCTTCATACAGATCCGGGTTCGACAGCGCGCGGAAGCGCAGCTTGTCCGCCGCATCGGATGCGTTGGAAATCAGCTCGCGCAGGAAGATTTCTTTATTGGAATACAGGGAATGGATCATCAGGTGCAGAAGCTGTTTTACTTCTGACTGGAAACCACGGGTTTCTTGTCCTTTCATCTAAGTCGACCTCAACAATGCCATTTAATGGGGTTTTAAAACGTTGAGTGAGAGATGGGGATAAGGGGGAGAATTTTCAAGCGGAGGCCACAAATGCAGCCTCCGTTTGGTCAGAAAATAATCTTGTGACGCCCGGCCAGAGAGTGCGACAGCGTGGTGCCGTCGACCATTTCCAGCTCGCCGCCTACCGGCACGCCGTGGGCGATGCGGCTGGCGTCAACGCCGTACTGTGAGCACAGCTCGGCGATGTAGTTGGCGGTCGCCTCCCCTTCCACCGTCGGGTTGGTGGCGAGGATCACTTCTTTGATGGTCTCGGACTCAAGACGCTGTTCAAGGCGGTCAAGACCGATATCATCCGGGCCGATGCCGTCCAGCGGGGAGAGATGCCCCATCAGCACGAAATAGCGGCCGGAAAACTGCCCGGTTTGTTCGATGGCGTAGATGTCCGCAGGACTCTCCACCACGCAAATCTGACCATTTTCCTGGCGACGCGGGTTCGTACAGATGTTACACACGTCCTGCTCTGTAAAGGTACGGCAATCCGCACAGTGACCAATTTCTGACATGGCGCGGGTCAGAGCCTGCGCCAGGCGCATCCCGCCGCTGCGGTCGCGCTGCAGGAGCGTGAACGCCATGCGCTGCGCCGACTTCGGGCCAACGCCCGGCAGGCAGCGCAGTGCTTCCATTAGCTGCGTGAGCAGCGGACTGGTTTGCATCAGAATGGCATCTTGAAGCCCGGCGGCAGCTGCATGCCGCTGGATACAGAGGCCATTTTCTCTTTCTGGGTTTCGTCGATACGGCGCGCTGCGTCGTTAAACGCGGCTGCAACCAGATCTTCCAGCATATCTTTGTCGTCTTCGAGCAGGCTTGGGTCGATTTCCACGCGGCGGCAGTTGTGCGCACCGTTGATGGTCACTTTCACCAGACCGGCACCGGATTCACCCGTGACTTCCAGCTGAGCGATCTCTTCCTGCATCTTCTGCATTTTTTCCTGCATCTGCTGAGCCTGCTTCATCAGGCCACCCAGACCGCCTTTTCCACCGAACATAGGCTTCTCTCTCTTTCACGTTTAAGGATTACAACCGTAAGTCAGACTCACGATCAAATGGGGCGAATACTCTCTTCATCCAGATCGGCGTCGAAGAACCGGCGCAGAGTCTGGATGTTGTTATCCGCGATTATCGACTCACGCGCCTGCGCGAGCTTCTCTTCATAAATAGCCTGACGCCACTCCAGCGGCGTTCGCACCGCCGGATTATCATCTTCAATGATAGTCAATTCAACCGGCACGCCCTGTACTGCGGCGAGCGCCTCCGCCAGCGCCTTTTGTGCGCCAGGGGAGTTCAGGTGCCGCTGGCTGGGACGCAGATGCAGACGCACCTGATTGCCTTCCTGCTCTTTCCAGGCGTTCAGCGCAACCTGCTCAACCAGCTTCGGCAGCTGCAGCCTGCTGACCTCAGCGGCCCAGGCATCGCGTTCGATAGACTCTTCGGCGAGCTTCGCGGAAAGCTCCGGCGTCTTTTCATGCTCAAGCGCTTTCTTCAGCGCTTTTGGCGTGGCAACCTCTTCCTTCACCGTCTCGATGATGGTGGTCGCCTTCCAGCGGTATGCCTCTTCTTTCGCCGGGGCTTTTTGCTCGAGCGCGGACGGTGTCGGGCGCGACTGTACGCGCTCCGTTACCGAGGCCAGTCGTTCAAGCGCGGCGTTGTTAACCGGCCGCGCTCTTGAAGGCGCTGCCGGTTCACTCTTTTTTGGTTTGGTTGCTCCCTGCGCACGCTGCAGCTGGCTTCGTGCGGCAAGCACCGAACTGGTGGCATCCGACAGCGGCACGTTTTGCGGCGGCGGCGTCGGCTGCGGTGTCACCTGCTGCGGCGACATCACGGCCGTGGGTGCGGCCGGCGCGAAAGACTGCCGCGACACCTCCGGCTCCGGCAGCGGCATGCGCGGGTGGAATGCCAGCGCGCGCAGCAGCGTCATTTCAACGCCCATGCGGCGGTCCGGTGCGAACGGCAGCTCTTTGCGGCCAATCAGCAGCGTCTGGTAGTAAAGTTGAACGTCAGCAGGCGGTACGGTACGGGCAAGCTCACGCATCCGGTGTTCGATGGTCGCCATATCCGCGCCAATCGCCGACGGAGAGAGCTGCAGCATGGCCACACGGTGCAGCAGGCTGAGCATTTCGACCAGCAGCGCTTCCCATTCCACACCGCGGGCGGCGGCGGCATTCACCAGCGACATCACCAGCTCACCGTTGGCGGCAATCATCGCTTCGATAAGCGACAGCGCCTGATCGTCGTCGAGCGTGCCGAGCATGGTGCTGACCGCGTCGGTCGAGAGCTTGCCGTCACCGCTGGCAATCGCCTGGTCGGTCAGGCTCAGTGCATCACGCAGGCTGCCGTCGGCCGCGCGGGCCAGCAGCTGCAGAGCGCGCGGTTCGTGGACAATTTTCTCTTCATCAAGAATGTGTTCCAGCTGAGCGCGGATCTGTTCGACGTCCAGCGCCTTCAGGTGGAACTGCAGGCAGCGCGACAGGATCGTGACCGGCAGCTTTTGCGGATCGGTGGTCGCCAGCAGGAACTTCACGTGCGCGGGCGGCTCTTCCAGCGTCTTCAGCAGGGCGTTAAAGCTGTGGCGAGACAGCATGTGCACTTCATCAATCAGGTAGACCTTGAAGCGGCCGCGCGCCGGGGCGTACTGCACGTTATCCAGCAGGTCGCGAGTGTCTTCCACTTTGGTGCGCGAGGCGGCGTCGATTTCGATCAGGTCGACAAAACGCCCCTGCTCGATTTCACGGCAGTTATCGCACACGCCGCACGGCGTGGCGGTGATCCCGGTTTCGCAGTTCAAACCTTTTGCCAGCAAGCGGGCAATAGAGGTTTTTCCGACGCCGCGGGTGCCGGAGAAAAGATAGGCGTGATGGATGCGACCTAGCGACAAGCCGTTCGCCAGGGCCGTCAGCACATGTTCCTGACCGACAACGTCAGCAAAGGTTTGTGGTCGCCATTTACGGGCTAACACCTGATAACTCATGGGCAGGCTCTGCAACGCTGGAAGGTGAATTTATGGAGGGGAATGCTATCACAACCTCACTCATTGAGCGAGGTTGTGAGGAACGGGATTAGTGACCCGGGAATGGCACCAGGCTGTAGCTGGTAATACCTTGTTTTTCCAGGCGCTGTTCGCCGCCCAGATCGAACAGGTTGATGATGAATGCCGCGTCGGTCACTTCACCACCCAGACGACGGATCAGCTTCACGGTCGCTTCGATGGTGCCGCCGGTTGCCAGCAGATCGTCCACCACCAGCACTTTGTCGCCTGGCTTGATGGCATCCACGTGGATTTCCAGCTGATCGGTGCCGTATTCCAGCTCGTAGCTCTCTGCGATGGTTTCGCGCGGCAGTTTGCGCGGCTTACGCACCGGCACAAAACCTACGCCCATCGCCAGCGCAACCGGTGCGCCAAACAGGAAGCCGCGGGCTTCGGTACCTACTACTTTGGTGATCCCGGCGTTTTTATAACGCTCCACCAGCAGTTCAATGCTGAGCGCGTACGCTTTCGGGTCTTCCAGCAAGCTGGTGACATCACGGAAAAGAATGCCAGGCTTTGGGTAGTCCTGGATGCTTTTGATGCTGTTTTTCAGAAATTCAAGCTGCTGTGCAGTTGCGGTCATCGGTTTGTGCCTAAGTGAAACAGTGTTACTCACGGCGCGCAACGAGTCGGTAAAGGTAACAATTGCTTAACCTTTAACCAGGCGCACCTGTGCTCGAAAACGGTCGAATTTACTGGCTGTACGCAATAATTGCAACAGCCATGATGAGGCTTCAGTGCTTTTGTTGCTTTTCATCCACCACGGGGATCCGCCACATGAAGATGAGCAGGCAGGTGAGGATCGCCAGCAGCAGGATGCGCACCCACGTCATTTTTACCAGCCATAGTGAAATGGCGAAGGTTATCAGTATTATGGCAACCGCGCGCGGTTTAGCACCCGGCGGCATTGCCCGGTGTTTTTGCCAGTAACGCAGATAGCCGCCAAACCAGGAGCGGTAGAGCAGCCAGTGGTGAAAGCGCGGCGACGAGCGGGCGAAGCACCAGGCCGCCAGCAGGATAAACGGCGTGGTCGGCAACAGGGGCAAAACGACGCCGAGCGTGCCAAGCACTACCGCGAGCCAGCCAATGATGATTAAAATAGTACGCTGCATAATGCGAATCGTTATCAAACTGAACGGCTACTTTACCACTGGAGAGCGTTTTGAAAACAGCCCTGCTTCTTGAGACGCTACAAAATCAGCTGATCGCCTTACGCGCGCAGGCCACGCCGCTGATGGGGCACGCCACGCTCAAGCCGCGCTTCGACCGACAGCTTTTCCGCACCCGCAGTACCCTAATTCAGGATTACCTTGCCGAGGCGCAGCACAATCTCGACGAGCTTCGCCACGCGGTGGAGAACGCACAGCAGCAGCAGGTGGCATGGCTGGCGGAGCATCTCGCCGAGCAGATCACCGCCCTGCACCGCGAAATCGCTGCATGGCCACTGCGCGCCTGGGACAGCCCTTCGCCGGGCCTCGGCAAATGGCAGCGCAAGCGGCTGGAGAACCAGGAGTTTGAGCGCCGCCTGTTTGAAATGAAGCGCGAGCGCGAGGCGCGCCTTAACAACAGCGAGACGCTGGAAGAGCAGCAGCTATTGATGCGCGAGATTAGCGCCCTGGAAGGCCGCATTGCCCGCTGCCGTCAGGCGCTGGATGAGATTGAGCGCGTTATTGAACGTTTGACCCGTTAACAGGAGCCACACAGATGTCACTGGAAAATGCACCCGATGAGGTCAAGCTGGCCGTGGATTTGATTATGCTGCTGGAGAACCACGAGCTCCCGGTTGAGACGGTGCTGAAAGCGCTGGAAATTGTGCGGCGGGATTTTGAGGGGAAATTACCCTCACCCCGGCCCTCTCCCTGAGGGAGAGGGGGAAAACATCCGCAGATGTTAAGCGGGAGTGGGGTCATCCCCCTTAATCTCGCGCTTCACTTCCGTATGCTCTTCACCTTTTTCGTTACGCAGGTGAACCTCAAGCTGGTTGAAGGCGATATTAATGTCGTTTTCACGGCACAGGCGATCGATCGCGCGGTTCAGTTCGTCGACGGTGTAGCTGCGATCGCGCAGCTCGCGCACGTACAGGCGCAGCTCGTGGTCCAGCGTGCTCGGCCCGAAGGTGGTGAAGAATACCGCCGGTGCCGGATCGTGCATGACTTTCGGATGTTCGGACGCCGCCTGCAGCAGCACCTCTTTCACCTTGTCCAGATCGGAGCCATACGCTACGCCGAGGCGGATCACTACGCGGGTGGTGGTATCTGAGAGCGACCAGTTGATCAGGCGCTCGGTCACGAACGCTTTGTTCGGGATGATCACCTCTTTGCGATCGAAATCGGTAATCGTGGTCGCGCGGATACGGATCTTGCTAACGGTCCCCGAGAAGGTGCCGATGGTGACGGTATCGCCGATACGCACCGGACGTTCGAACAGGATGATTAGGCCGGAGACGAAGTTACCGAAGATCTCCTGGAGGCCGAAACCAAGACCGACCGAGAGGGCGGCGGCGAGCCACTGCAGCTTATCCCACGAGACGCCCAGCGAGCCAAAGACCGTCATCGCGCCGACAATAATGATGACGTAGTTCAGAATGGTGGTGATGGCGTATGACGCCCCCTGACGAAGGTTCAGGCGGGACAGTACCAGCACCTCCAGCAGACCCGGCAGGTTGCGGATGAGTGCCCAGGCGACCACCAGCGAAACCAGCGCAAAGAGCAGGCTGCCCATGGTCACGCTTTTCATCACCGTGACACCGGCTTCGGTTCCGCTGTACTGCCAGAGGGTAACGCTATCAAGGTAAGCGAACACGGTGATTAAATCCGACCAGATGGCCCAGAACATCACCCCGAACAGCGCCACCATCACCAGCATGGTAATACGCATCGTCTGCTGGTTGACCTGCTCAAGGGCAATGGTCGGCTCTTCCTGCGGCTCAGCCCCTTCGGCCCCCTCTTTCACCTGATGCTGGCGACGGGCAATAGCACGGCGGTAGGCAATGCGACGCGCCGCCACGCTCAAACCGCGCAGTACGGTCTGGAACAGCAGGTTCCACACAATCACAAGGTAAACTGTTTCAATCCAGCGGCCCGAGAGGCGCAGCGTGGTATAGAAATAGCCCGTTGCCGTCAGCACCATCAGCGCCAGCGGAATGATCGCCAGCACCGTTACGGTAACCAGACGAAGATTGTGGGACTCTTTATCACGCCAGCTATCGCGGCACATTGGCCACATCAGAACGGCAATAAGCAGCAGGTTCAGCATAATGACCAGCTGCCCCAGCACGTCATCCATCAGGTGCAGCGGGGAAAGCTCGGCCACAACCGACCAGAAGTGCAGCGGCAGCAGCGCCAGGCTGATGCGCACAATCTGGCGGCGCCAGTGGCTGGTGAGCTGTTCCGGCATGTTGAAGTGACGCACCGCCACGCCGTCTTTTTCCAGCACTTTCCAGCACAGGCCAAACACCAGCCAGAACAGCGCCAGTTTTTTACTGAATGCCCACAGCAGATCGCTAATATTTAGCTGCATCGTCAGCAGGATCAGACCGGTGGCCAGGATCAGCAGGCAGACCGGCAGCGCGCGGATCAGGTCAATCAGGATCGCTTTCGGCGTGTGCAGCTGGCTGTCGTTTCGCAGCTGCCCCACTTCGGATGCCAGCTTCGCCTGATAGGTTTTCAGCCAGTTCAGACGCCAGCGAATTAGCCCGGCGATAAGCAACAGCGGTAATCCCGCCAGGAAAGCTATCATCACCGCAGGCCACGCCTTCTCCCAGTTGACGGTGATTTTCATGCTCTTGATTTGAGATTTCAGCGCCTCGGGGAAGGATTTAATCCAGTCCCAGTCCATCGGCTTGTTGCTGTTCACCCAGAAAATCTGCTGGGTCAAAATCTCCTGCAGGCTTTTCGATACGCTGACCAGCTGCTGCTGGTTGATCTGCAGGTTGATGGCCATCATCAGCTGGTTGCCCAGCTGTTTATTGAGCTGGTCGAGCAGCTCGCGGCGCATATCCACCACCTGCAACAGCGCGTCATGCACTTCCGGATTCACCTCGGCGGAGTGACCCTCTTCCACTTTAGCGACAAAGTTATCGCTCTGGAAAAGCGCGTCGCGCTGCTGGTTAACGTCAAACTGCTCCAGACGCAAATCCGCAATGCGGTTGGTCATGTCCTCCAGCTCGTCAGCTGACGGCAGCGTCTGCTGCTGCTGGTACAAAATACGAGACAGCAGAAGGCTGCCTTTCAGAACGGCGATCTGCTCTTTGATGTTACGTTCGGCCTGCAGCGCACGATCCAGCCAGTTTTTAACTTTGATGTTTTGCTGGACCAGCGAGTTACCGCTTTCGGTAGCCTGAATCAGGCGCTGGCTCAGCTGATGGTTAACATCCAGCTCCTGCTTCACCAGCGGGTTGGCCTGAATGCGGGCAGTTTCATCAGGCGATACGGCTTCCTGAGCCGTTTTTTCCGTCAGCGTCAGGCGCTTGCTGTTTACCGCCTCCTGCAACAGCTGGAGCTGGTGCTCCAGGCGGTTGATGTTCGCAGTGACGTAATCGCGCTGTTTTTGCAGCGTGTCCTGCAGCACCGTATTCCCTTCCAGGCTTTTACGCTGCTGTTCAATTTGCGCATTGAGCAACGCCTGCTGAACCAGCAGCAACGTCTGCTGCGTCGGTCGAAGCGCCCCGTCACCCACCGAAGTTCCATTCAGGCGGTTACGGATTTGCTGCAGCTGCTGCGACGCGCTATACATCGCGTTCTGCACGCGCTCTGGCTGGGTTTGCAGCGAAACCAGCTGGCTGTTATAGGTCGCAAGGTCGGACTGGGCCGTTTGCAGATCGTCCAACAGCTGCGCCACGCGCGACTCCAGCTGACGCAGCGAAAGCGTGGCAAGCGTTTTGCGCGTCTCGGTATCGTTATCAACGTCGCTCAGGGCATTGAGCGACTCCGTCGCCTTGCGCATGTTCTCAGGCGCCTGTGCGACCTTCTGGCGAAGCTGCGCGGTTTCCGCTTTTACGCGCTCAATTTTATCAATGGACTCCAGCGTTTCCGTCAGATCCTGCTGGATGAGCTTATCCTGAGGCGTGAGGTCTTTTTGCTTATTCAGGGTATCCAGCTGCGACTGAACGTCGGCGCGCGTGGGGATGTCACTGGAATTATCTGCACGCGCATAAGAAAGAGGCGCTGCTGCAAGGAAAAACAGCATGGCAAAAATAAATGCAAGAACGGGATGTTGCGAGCGATTGGTGAGCAGCATAGTCGTGAGTGATGTCAGAAGATGACCGAAAATAGTCCGGCGTGCAGAATATCACGCTCGCCTGTAGCAGAATAGCGTGAACATTCTTATCTGAGACAATTAGGCGTTGAGCGAAGGGGTTTCGCTGCGCAACGTTGGGCAAAACTGGCACATCTCCAGCAAAATGGTGACATAGCTTCGCGCTTCTGCTTTGAGGTCAAAGGACTGCGGTGCAAAGAGCCAGTTTTCCATCAGGCCCGAAATATAGCTGCGCAGCAGGATCGCCGCCCGACGGGTCAGTAAATCCGGGGGTAACATTTTTGCCTGGATGCATTGGCTGAGCGTCTGCTCTATGCGGTCGTAACTCTCCAGACACAGGCTGCGCTGCGCCTGCTGGACAACCGCCATCTCTCCCACGAACTCGCATTTGTGGAAGATAATTTCCATCATCAGCCTGCGACGCTCCTCAACAACAGTTGCTTCAAGGATATATACTAGAATTTCTCTTAATACTGAGAGTGGATCGTCGGGGAATTTTGCCCGATACTCAGTCTCAAGATCGCTAATGCTGGACTCTGAAAGTTGCCAGATTTCACCGAACAGATCTGACTTATCTTTAAAATGCCAGTAAATCGCTCCCCGCGTGACGCCCGCGGCCTGAGCAATCTGCGCCAGCGAGGTTGCCGAAACACCCTGCTGAGAAAACAAACGCATTGCCACATCCAGAATGTGTTGACGAGTTTCAAGCGCTTGTTGTTTGGTTTTTCGTGCCATACGTCGGTGAATTTACAGGAGTCAGATTTACATACATTTATGAATGTATGTACCATAGCATGACGATAATATAAACGCAGCAATGGGTTTTTGGACTCAGGACCATTGATCAATTTGAAATCGGACACTCGAGGTTTACATATGAACAAAAACAGAGGGTTAACGCCTCTGGCGGTCGTTCTGATGCTCTCAGGCAGCTTAGCGCTTACAGGATGTGACGACAAACAGGCTCAACAAGGAGCTCAGCAGGCGCCTGAAGTAGGTGTCGTGACGCTCAAATCCGAACCTCTACAGATAACAACCGAACTACCAGGCCGCACCAGCGCTTACCGCATTGCGGAAGTTCGTCCTCAGGTAAATGGCATCATCCTGAAACGTAACTTCACCGAAGGTGGTGACGTTAAAGCCGGTGAGTCTCTGTATCAGATTGATCCAGCAACCTATCAGGCGTCTTATGAAAGCGCGAAAGGCGACCTGGCAAAAGCTGACGCTGCGGCCAAAATTGCCCAGTTAACGCTGAATCGCTACAAAAAACTGCTCGGTACGAAGTACATCAGCCAACAGGATTATGATACTGCCCTGGCGGATGCACAGCAGGCTAACGCCGCCGTCGTGGCAGCAAAAGCGGCTGTCGAAACCGCACGCATCAACCTGGCCTATACCAAAGTCACCTCACCTATCAGCGGTCGCATTGGTAAATCTTCCGTAACGGAAGGGGCACTGGTACAGAACGGCCAAACCACAGCGCTGGCCACCGTGCAGCAGCTTGACCCGATCTACGTCGACGTGACGCAGTCCAGTAACGATTTCCTGCGCCTGAAGCAAGAGCTGGCAAACGGCACGCTGAAGCAGGAAAACGGCAAAGCCAAAGTTGAGCTCGTGACCAACGACGGTATCAAGTTCGCTCAGGCAGGCACACTGGAATTTTCTGATGTGACGGTCGATCAGACCACCGGCTCCATCACCCTGCGTGCGATTTTCCCGAATCCTGACAACACGCTGTTGCCGGGGATGTTCGTTCGCGCACGTCTGGAAGAAGGGACTAACCCAACCGCAATTCTGGTTCCGCAACAGGGTGTGACCCGTACGCCGCGTGGCGATGCGAGCGCGCTGGTTGTGGGTGCAGATGACAAAGTCGAGACGCGCAATATCACCGCAACCCAGGCGATTGGCGACAAATGGCTGGTGACGGAAGGTCTGAAAGATGGCGATCGCGTGATTATTACTGGTTTGCAAAAAGTTCGTCCTGGCGCGCAGGTTAAAGCACAGGAAGTGAAATCTGACGAGAAACAACAAGCTTCGGCCGCAGGCCAGTCAGAACAAACCAAGTCTTAACTTAAACAGGAGCCGTTAAGACATGCCTAATTTCTTTATCGATCGCCCCATATTTGCGTGGGTGATCGCCATAATCATCATGCTAGCAGGGGGACTTGCGATCCTGAAGCTGCCCGTCGCGCAATATCCAACGATTGCGCCACCGGCGGTAACAATTTCCGCAACCTACCCTGGGGCTGATGCGAAAACGGTGCAGGATACCGTTACGCAGGTTATCGAACAGAACATGAACGGTATCGATAACCTGATGTACATGTCCTCAAACAGTGACTCAACCGGTACTGTTCAGATCACCCTGACCTTCCAGTCAGGTACGGATGCTGACATCGCGCAGGTTCAGGTGCAGAACAAACTGCAGCTGGCGATGCCGCTGCTGCCGCAGGAAGTACAACAGCAGGGCGTGAGCGTCGAGAAATCGTCCAGTAGCTTCCTGATGGTTGTTGGCGTTATCAACACCAACGGCACCATGACGCAGGAGGATATTTCCGACTACGTGGGCGCCAACATGAAGGACGCCATCAGCCGTACCTCGGGTGTGGGTGACGTACAGCTGTTCGGTTCTCAGTACGCGATGCGTATCTGGATGGACCCGAACAAACTGAACAACTTCCAGCTGACGCCGGTCGACGTGATCAGCGCCATTAAAGCGCAGAACGCCCAGGTTGCAGCCGGTCAGCTCGGCGGTACCCCGCCGGTGAAAGGCCAGCAGCTTAACGCATCCATCATCGCGCAAACGCGTCTGACCTCCGCAGATGAGTTCAGCAAAATTCTGCTGAAAGTGAATCAGGACGGTTCTCAGGTTCGCCTGCGCGACGTGGCGAAAGTGGAACTGGGCGGTGAGAACTACGACATTATCGCGAAGTTCAACGGTAAACCGGCTTCCGGTCTGGGTATCAAACTGGCGACAGGTGCTAACGCCCTGGACACCGCAACGGCTATTCGTGCAGAGCTGAAGAAGATGGAACCTTTCTTCCCGTCAGGTCTGAAAATCGTTTACCCGTACGACACCACGCCGTTTGTTAAAATCTCGATTCACGAAGTGGTAAAAACCCTGGTTGAGGCGATTATTCTCGTCTTCCTGGTAATGTACCTGTTCCTGCAAAACTTCCGTGCGACGCTGATCCCAACCATCGCCGTGCCGGTTGTACTGCTCGGGACCTTCGCGATCCTGTCCATATTTGGCTACTCGATAAACACCCTGACGATGTTCGGGATGGTGCTCGCCATCGGCCTGCTCGTGGATGACGCCATCGTGGTGGTAGAGAACGTTGAGCGTGTGATGGCGGAAGAAGGCCTGCCGCCGAAGGAAGCAACCCGTAAATCCATGGGCCAGATCCAGGGCGCGCTGGTCGGTATCGCGATGGTACTGTCCGCGGTATTTATCCCGATGGCCTTCTTCGGCGGCTCCACCGGTGCGATTTACCGTCAGTTCTCCATCACCATCGTTTCCGCGATGGCGCTGTCTGTACTGGTCGCGTTGATCCTGACGCCTGCCCTGTGTGCCACCATGCTGAAGCCGATTCAGCAAGGCGGCCACGGCGAGCACAAAGGGTTCTTCGGCTGGTTTAACCGCATGTTCGAGAAGAGCACGCACCATTACACCGACAGCGTGGGCAACATCCTGCGCAGCACCGGTCGTTATCTGCTGCTCTATATCATCATCGTGGTGGGCATGGCTTTCCTGTTCGTTCGTCTGCCAAGCTCGTTCCTGCCGGATGAAGACCAGGGCGTGTTCCTGACGATGGCACAGCTCCCGGCGGGCGCATCGCAAGAACGTACCCAGAAAGTGCTGGATGAAGTGACCGACTACTATCTCAACAATGAGAAAGCGAACGTTGAATCCGTGTTTGCGGTTAACGGCTTTGGCTTTGCGGGCCGTGGTCAGAACACCGGTATTGCCTTCGTTTCTCTGAAAGACTGGGCGGATCGTCCGGGCGATGAGAATAAAGTAGAAGCGATCACTGGCCGCGCAATGGGCACCTTCTCGCAGATTAAAGATGCGATGGTCTTCGCCTTTAACCTGCCAGCGATTGTTGAACTGGGTACCGCGACCGGCTTCGACTTCCAGCTAATCGACCAGGGGGGTCTGGGTCACGAAAAACTGACGCAGGCGCGTAACCAGCTGTTTGGTGAAGTTGCGAAGCACCCTGACCTGCTGGTTGGCGTGCGTCCTAACGGCCTGGAAGATACCCCGCAGTACAAGATCGACATCGACCAGGAAAAAGCACAGGCGCTGGGCGTATCCATTAGCGACATCAATACCACGCTGGGCGCAGCCTGGGGCGGTAGCTACGTTAACGACTTCATCGACCGTGGTCGCGTGAAGAAAGTGTACGTGATGTCCGAAGCGGAATACCGCATGTTGCCGAACGATATCAACACCTGGTTCGTTCGCGGCAGCAACGGGCAGATGGTGCCGTTCTCCGCCTTCTCAACGTCGCACTGGGAATACGGTTCGCCGCGTCTGGAACGCTATAACGGGCTGCCATCCATGGAAATCCTCGGTCAGGCCGCGCCAGGCCGAAGCACCGGTGAAGCCATGAACCTGATGGAAGAACTGGCCGGGAAGCTGCCTGCGGGTATCGGCTATGACTGGACGGGTATGTCCTATCAGGAACGTCTTTCCGGTAACCAGGCCCCTGCCCTGTACGCCATCTCACTGATTGTGGTGTTCCTGTGTCTGGCGGCACTGTACGAGAGCTGGTCGATTCCGTTCTCCGTTATGCTGGTGGTTCCACTCGGGGTTATCGGTGCGCTGCTTGCCGCAACGTTCCGTGGGCTGACCAACGACGTTTACTTCCAGGTGGGCCTGCTGACAACCATTGGCCTGTCGGCGAAGAACGCGATACTTATCGTGGAATTCGCCAAAGATCTGATGGAGAAAGAAGGCAAAGGCCTGATTGAGGCAACGCTTGATGCGGTTCGCATGCGTCTGCGCCCAATCCTGATGACGTCACTGGCGTTTATCCTTGGGGTAATGCCGCTGGTTATCAGCTCCGGTGCAGGCTCCGGTGCACAGAACGCCGTAGGTACTGGCGTAATGGGCGGGATGGTTACCGCGACGGTTCTCGCGATCTTCTTCGTACCGGTGTTCTTCGTGGTGGTTCGCCGCCGCTTCAGCCGGAAGAATGAAGATATCGAGCACAATCATTCAGTAGATCATCACTGATACCGGTTTCATCCGATCAAAAGGCCGCATTAGCGGCCTTTTTCATTTGCAGAAAAAATCATAAAATACGCTTATTGTCGGTCTATTTATTTTCTGCCATCGTTATTAGGCCTATCATAATTACCGGAAAACTTAATCGTAGAGCTAACGCTTTTTTTAATTTCATTTCACCGCAAAAATTATTAGGAATATTCCTAACCCACAGCCCCGTATAGATAAAGTCTGAAAAAAGACTTCAATTGAACGAAAATGTTAACTGGATGAAATGTAAGGTGGCGGTAAAAAATGGCTGCGTTAACGATCGTGTCTTTCCTGCCACGATGAACATTTGCGTACCTCCTCGCAGCATCGCGTTTTAATTGTAATTTTTCGTAATAGCGCGGTGAAATCTTGATCAGAGTGGCTTATAGTTAGAGTTATCAGGAACACAGCACCCGTGTGGCTAAGTTAGTTGTATCCATCCCGACAATGATGTTCGGTGAGTAAGAAATCACTCAGAAGGGGATGCGCTATGGACGAGTACTCGCCAAAAAGGCATGATATCGCGCAGTTGAAATTTCTCTGCGAATCCTTGTACCATGACTGCCTTGCCAATCTTGATGAAAGCAACCATGGCTGGGTAAATGACCCAACGTCTGCCATCAATCTACAGCTAAACGAGCTGATAGAGCATATCGCGACCTTCGCACTTAATTATAAAATTAAGTACAATGAAGATAATAAGCTGATTGAGCAAATTGACGAATACCTGGACGACACCTTTATGTTGTTCAGCAGCTACGGCATTAACGCACAGGATTTGCAGAAATGGCGTAAATCAGGAAACCGACTATTTCGCTGCTTCCTTAACGCAAGCAGAGCGAACCCTGTTAGCCTTTCCTGTTAAAATTATTACAATTACCAAGGTGAATTTATGTCTGATAAACCATTAACAAAAGTCGATTATTTGATGCGTCTGCGACGCTGTCAGTCAATCGACACGCTCGAACGCGTAATTGAAAAGAATAAATACGAGCTACCTGATAATGAACTGGCGGTATTTTATTCAGCCGCTGACCATCGTCTTGCTGAGCTAACAATGAATAAACTTTATGACAAAATCCCTACTTCTGTGTGGAAATTTGTTCGTTAATTCCTGAAGTGTGTCTGTAGAGTTTCTACGTCACCCATTTAGCAAAATTTACCTTCGCGTTACGATCCCTGTGTGACAGACGGGCCCCCGCTTGAAGTGCGCTTATCGGCAACTAAGTTGTGATTGTTATCACACAGAAATTCCGGGAACGTTCCCTTTCCTGTTGTTCCCCTTTACTCTAGGGGAATCCATCATTTCAGAGACATTCCCATGAGCGAAGAGAAGCAGAAGATGATTGCAGGCGAGCATTACCGCCCGGGCGATACCACCTTACGAGAAGACCGCCTGCGCGCCCGCCATTTGATCCATCGCTATAACCACACTGCACCCGACGAGAAAACAGAACGCAAAGCGTTGCTGGCCGAGCTGCTCGGACAAAGTGACGGTGCCTACATCGAGCCCAGCTTCCGCTGTGACTACGGTTACAATATTTTCCTGGGCAAAGCGTTCTATGCCAATTTTGACTGCGTGATACTGGACGTCTGTCCCGTGACGATTGGCGACAACTGCATGCTCGCGCCTGGCGTACATATCTATACCGCCACCCATCCTCTTGATGCGTCTGAACGCAACAGCGGCGTTGAGTACGGTAAACCGGTGACCATTGGTCATAACGTCTGGATCGGCGGACGTGCGGTGATTAATCCTGGCGTAACCATCGGTGATAATGTTGTTGTGGCCTCAGGCGCCGTTGTCACCAAAGATGTGCCGGCAAATGCCGTGGTGGGGGGGAATCCGGCGAGGATCGTTAAAATGCTGGAGGCGTAAAGCGCGTAACTGTTATGGTTTTTCACCTCGTAACTGTTACTTTTTTCGATCTGACGGCTCTCCTAAAATAGGCAGATCCCCTGTATTGTCAACATTCATGAAGGTTAAAAATGACCGAGATACAGCGCCTGCTTACCGCCACCATCGACGATCTGAATACCCGCGAAAAGCGCGATAATCGCCCGCGCTTTAGCATCAGCTTTATTCGCAAACATCCTGGCCTGTTTGTCGCGATGTACGCCGCCCTGCTGGCAACGCTTGTCGTTATGCTCACGTCCGAAACGCTGGTAGATTCCGTCTGGCTGCTGGTTGTGCTGTTTGTGGTGTTCAATGCGTTTTTCTTTTTCGACGTTAACCCGCGCTACCGCTATGAAGACATCGACGTGCTTGATTTTCGCGTCTGTTATAACGGCGAGTGGTATAACACCCGCTTTGTGCCCTCTGAACTGATCGACACTATTCTGCATTCACCGGCAGTCGAACCCGTTCAGAAAGAGAAGCTGCAGAAAATGGTGTCGACGAAAGGCGAGCTGTCGTTCTACGACGTCTTTACGCTTTCCCGCCCCGCTGCTGCGTAATCAACGTTTGTAAACGTCGAATGCCCGGCGTGAACTGTGAAGCAGAGGTATTGCCATACCCCATGACCAGACCGGTTTGCCCCTGCTTCGTATCAAGGTAGTACCCGCTTAAGGCCGCGGGCGCCAGCTGAAAGGCGCTGGCCTGCTGAACAATGGCCTTGTCATCTATCCCGTCAATCGCCACCGTCAGATGCATCCCCCCTTCCCCTGCCAGCACGCGGTGCGAAACGTGCAGCTCAGCGCTGAGCACCTCGCGCAGCTGCCGGTAGCGTTTACGATACAGTCGACGCATGGCAGCAAGATGACGGGCGTAATGGCCCTCTTCAATAAACAGGGCCAGCGTGCGCTGCTCGGCACGGTGTCCCCCTCGCAGTAAAGAGCCGATTGCCGGGCGCGCGGCCTCTGCCAGCGCAGAAGGTAAAACCATGAAGCCGATGCGCAGCGAGGGAAACAGCGTTTTGCTGAACGTCCCAAGGTAGACCACGGGCGCATTTTTCAACATGCCCAACATGGCAGGCACAGGCTCCCCGGCGTAACGAAATTCGCTGTCGTAGTCATCCTCAATAATCCAGGCCTTATGCTCTTTAGCCAGCTCAAGTAACGCCAGACGCCGACGGGCGCTTAATACGCTTCCACAGGGAAACTGATGCGACGGTGAGGTGAAGATAAACGAGGGAGGCGAAACCTGTCTCCCTTCCCAGTTCATACCTTCGTCATCCACCGGCATGCCGTACATGGTTAAGCCGGATTTCGCAAACGCGCTTTTTGCTCCCGCGTATCCGGGATCTTCAATCCATACAGCGTCACCCGGCTCGCTCAGCAGCTGTGTACAGAGGTTAACCCCTTCCAGCGCACCCTCGGTAATCACAATCTGGCTGGCGTCACAGTCTATCCCGCGCGACAGCGCAAGATGGCGGGCTATCGCCCTTCGCAGAGACGGCTCTCCCGCAGGGTCTCCGTAGCCCAGTAGCGCACTTCCCTCTTCACGCAGCACGCGATCGAACAAGCGCCGCCACAGCGGCAGGGGAAAATAGTTAATCGCAGGCGTGCCGGGCGTAAAAGCCGGAACGGGCGTACCTCTCGGGGTCGGAGCAGGCAGAAGTGCTACCCGTTTTGCAAGCGAGACGGTCAGTTCAGGAAAAGCCTGCTGCCTGGCCCTGCGCGCCAGCTGCGCCACGCGCGTCCCCTGTCGGCTGCGCAGTAAATACCCTTCAAGCGTGAGCTGTTCCAGCGCGGCGTTAACGGTATTCCGAGAAACGAAAAGCTGCTGCGCAATGATGCGGGATCCCGGTAAGCGACTTTCAGCCTGCAATCGTTCCTGCAGGATCATCTCCCTCAGGGCAAGATAAAGCGTGCGCTGGAGGCTCTCCTCCTCACGCTTGTTCAGTGCGGCATTTAACAGGGCATAAAATTCATCGCCGGGTATATTCATATTCGCCTCCGTGGTACCACAAGAACATACTTCACTGGATCTTCTTAAGGAACCAGTAATTACTTAATCTTGGATTTCATTGCACCGACATGGAAATTAAGATGAATACATTCAATCAGTTTGGGCAGCCCGTTGGCGAAGCGCTTATCGACTGGCAGCCGCGCCAGCCGCCTTCGCGCGTAACGCTAAAGGGCCGCTATTGTTACCTTGAACCTCTGCGCGTCGATCATGCGGACGCCCTGTTCCGTGCCTATCATCTGGCAGAAGACACCCGCAGCTGGACATGGCTGCTGCGCGAGCCGGACGCAACGGCGGCCGATTTTTCCCAGTGGGTCGCGGGCGTAAGCGATCTCCCCGACCCCATGCATTTCACCGTATTCGATAACCAGACCCACTCTCCGGTGGGAACCCTGGCGCTGATGCGCATTGATCCTAAAAATGGCGTGGTGGAAGTCGGCCATGTGCATTTCTCGCCGCTGTTAAGCCGCACGCCGATGTCCACGGAAGCGCAATATCTTCTGATGCAGTACGTCTTCGACACGCTGGGGTACAGGCGCTATGAGTGGAAGTGCAATAGCCTGAATGAACCCTCACGCAGGGCCGCGCTGCGTCTCGGCTTTCAGTATGAAGGGCGCTTTCGCCAGGCGCTGGTCATAAAAGGCCATAACCGGGATACCGACTGGTTTTCGATCATCGACGCAGAGTGGCCAGCGCTGGCCAAGGCGTTTGAGAACTGGCTTGCCACCGACAATTTTACCGCCGATGGCACGCAGAGAAGATCCCTGGAAAGTTGGCGTAAGACCGGCTTTTAGCGTCTTTTTTTACGACCCTGGACGGCTTTAAAGCGTGGATTGGATTTACAGATGACGTACAGACGCCCTTTGCGTTTGACTATCTGGCAATCCGGGTGGCGCTGCTTCGCGCTGCGCAGTGAGTTAAGCACCTGCATGATTAACCTCGCTTCGCATTAATAAAGCCGCCAAAACGCTTGCGGAAGCGCGCCGCGCTGCCGTCCGTGGAGAACGTTTTCTGCTTACCGGTATAGAACGGATGCGATTTTGAAGAAACCTCGATGGTGATGTACGGATACGTTTCACCGTCGAGCGTAATTTCACGGTCCGTTTTAATCGTTGAACCGACTTTAAAGTATTCATTTGCACTGGTGTCGTGAAACACCACGGTGCGATAGGCTGGGTGAATATCAGGCTTCATAATAGACTCTTTATGTTTTGTTATAACATAACAAAAATAATATCCGAGCCTTGCTGCAAAAACAACCCCTCGGCGGGTATCCCAAACCCGAAATTTTTTCTGATTTCCCCCTGCACAAACGAATTCTAAGACTTTCACATGCTATAACTATATCATTTCGCAATAAAATCTTTCTCCACTGGCGAGCAAACTCTGTGCCCCCGGGAGCGGGCATCTGAGGAAGGAAACGGCTGCATGAGAACCCGACATCTGGTTAGCCTGGTCACAGGCATACTGATCTTTTCTGTGCTGGTACCGATTTGCCTCAGTATCTGGCTGGCACATCGCCAGGCTGAAGATAAATTTGTAGATGCGCTGGATAACTATGCCTCGCGGGTGCTCTTACGCTCAGACCGGGTTGTCGATCAGGCCAAGGAAGCGCTCACTCAGCTGCAAAGATTTGAAGGGGGTCCCTGCAGCCACCTGCACCTACGGGAAATGCGCAGGGTCGCCTTCTCGTGGCGTTATGTTCAGGAAGTGATCTATATCGACAACCTGAAGCCGCTCTGTTCTTCTCTGGAACAGGCCAGCAACGCTCCGGCCTTTCCGCCCCCCATGCGCATTACCGAAGATGGTTACAGCGCGTGGATCACCCCGCAAAACGATCTGGGCTTTAACCGCTACATGGCCGTTCTGGGAAAAGGCCACTACCTGGTCATGATAGATCCCGCCTCGCTGGTGGACGTGATCCCCTTCGGCGAGATTGCGATGGAAGCGGCGCTGGTGGGCAGCGCGACCCATCTTGTTTTCGCCAGCAGCAATAGGCTTGATCCGCATATCCGCGACCTCATCAAGGATCGGGAAAACACAAGCATTCAATACAACGGGTCAATGTACATACTGAAGCCCGTTCCTGAGCTGGGGTTCAACGTCGTGGCGTGGGCATCGTTAAAACCGCTGGCGGAAACCTGGCATCAGCAGCTCCTCTTCTGGCTACCCTTTGGCATATTGATTAGCCTGGTCGCTGCGCTCTTTGTCCTGCGGATCCTTCGCCGCATTCAGTCCCCCCGCAACCGGCTGATGGATGCGATAAACAGCCGGGAGATTGTGGTTCACTATCAACCCATCGTTGAGCTCAGCAGTGGAAAACTGGTGGGGGCAGAAGCGCTGGCGCGCTGGCCGCAGCCGGACGGAAGCAGCCTGTCTCCCGACATATTTGTCTCCCTGGCTGAGCAAACGGGACTGATCTCAGACCTGACCCGGCTCATCATCGAAAAAGTGTTCGAGGATATGGGCAGCTGGCTGCACCTGCATCCCGATCAGCATGTTTCCATTAACCTCGCGCCCGCGGATCTCATCTCCGGCAAACTGCCGCCGCTGTTAAGCCGGCTCCTGAACCACTGGCAGGTTCAGCCTCAGCAAATCGCCCTTGAGCTAACCGAGCGCGGCTTTGCCGATCCGAAAATCAGCGCGCCGGCCATCGCCGCATTCCGGCGCGCCGGCCATGCCGTCTACATCGATGATTTCGGAACCGGCTATTCCAGCCTCAGCTACCTGCAGGATCTGGACGTGGATACGCTGAAAATTGATAAATCCTTCGTGGATGCGCTGGAGTATAAGAACGTGACGCCGCACATCATCGAAATGGCGAAATCACTCAATCTGGCAATGGTCGCCGAAGGGATCGAAACGGAAGGTCAGCTGGCCTGGCTGCATCGCCACGGCGTGCAGTACGGTCAGGGCTGGTTCTACAGCAAGGCGCTGCCAAAAGTGGAGTTTATTCTCTGGGCCGATAATAACCTTGAGACGAACGCGGGCTAGCCCCGCAGTGCGGCCGCAGAGCGTGGCCGCACCGTCGGGACGATTACGCCTGACGCCAGCTAAAGGCGTAGCGCAGCTGCCGGTCTGGCAGAATAAATTCCGCCGAAACGCTTGGGCTCCAGGAATCATCTCCCCCAACGCCCATATGGAACGCATCCAGACTGAGCCAGCAGCCCGGCTCGTCGCGCAGCAGGTGCCGGTGCGTTGTCTCACGCAGCTGCTGCTGGCCGTGGCGGCTCAGCGAGAAGTGGAAGTTCCCCTGAAGCACGTGCGCACCCACGGCGAGCTCGCGCGTATCACAGCGCAGGCCATTTTCCGTCGGGAAGATGTAAGGCGTCTGCAGGGCAGCCAGCGGCAATTCCCAGCGCCCCTGCTGAGCGGCCAGCTTCCTGTCCGGATAGTTCTCCAGCGGGCCCAGCCCCAGCCAGCTTGCTTTTTCCGGCGTCTGCGCCAGCTGAACGTTAAGGCCAATGCGCGCGGGCTCAGGGATATCGGACGCCACCTGCACCTGCACGTCAGCGTGCAGCACGCCGCGGTCATCCACGCGCCAGAGTTTATGGCTCACAAACAGCGCTTTGTCGCCATGTTCCCAGACGTGCAGCGTTCTCACTACCACCTCTCCGGCATGCTGTTCCGCTTCACACGCCAGCACGCGCGCAGACATCTCATACATTCCCGCCGCTTTCCAGCGTTCGACCCATGCGTTCGGGTCAATTCGGGTCGCTTCGCTGACGCCAATATCGTTATCCAGCGGCGCGCGGGTAAAGTTATCCGTCAGCGGCGTTAGCAGGGTTTCCGACGCCTTGTTCCACCACTGAGTAAGATTTCCTGACGCACGGCTGAACTGCCAGCGCTGCTGCCCATGGGTTATTTCCAGCACGTCGTCCAGAATGGTCAGGACCGGCGGGATGCCCGCAGGCTGACGTGGCGCAATGTACAGCGGTACCGGAAGCGGCCATTGATCCCACGCGCAGCGGTGGTTGGCCGGTGACCACGGCGTTGCCTGCGGCTGGACCACCTCCACGTTCAGCCAGAGTTCACCCTGCTCGGCCGTAAGCTCAGGCAGCGGTATCTCGAGACGCTGAGTGCCCTGCGGGGCGACGGAGAGCGCAACGTCACCGGAGGCCAGCGCCTGCCCGTCCCGCGCGATGGACCACTTCAGCAGCTCGTTGTCGGTCTGGCGGAACAGGTAATCGCTGTGCACGTCAACCACCAGCGGGCGAGTACTCACCAGCGTAAAGGTGAAGAACTGCTGCGCACGCTGCGCTTCATAGAGCGCCGGATGCGGCGTACGGTCGGGGAACACCAGTCCGTTAAGGCAGAACTGTCGGTCATTCGGTTTATCGCCAAAATCCCCACCGTAGGCCCAGAAGGCGTTGCCGTTTTCATCTTTTTTCGTCAGAGCCTGATCGACCCAGTCCCAGACAAACCCGCCCTGCAGGCGCGGGTGGCTGCGAAATGCTTCCCAGTATTTGGCGAAGCCGCCGAAGCTGTTGCCCATGGCGTGGGCGTATTCGCACAGGATCAGCGGACGCGCTTCATCCGGCATTCCGATCCATTTTTTAATCGACCATTTCGGCACCGCCGGGAACGGCTGATCTTGATCGACGCGCGCGTACATCGGGCAGACAATATCCGTTGCCGCCGTATTGGCCCCGCCGCCTTCATACTGGACGGGACGCGTCGGGTCGGTGGTTTTCAACCAGCGGTATAGCGCATCGTGATTCGCGCCGTGCCCGGATTCATTCCCCAGCGACCAGATGACGATCGACGGATGGTTGCGATCGCGTTGCACCATGCGTGTCACGCGCTCGCTCATGGCAGGCAGCCAGCGAGGATCGTCAGAGAGACGGCTCATCGGAACCATGCCATGGGTTTCGATATTGGCCTCGTCGACAACGTACAAACCATAGCGATCGCAGAGGCTGTACCAGAGGGGGTGATTTGGGTAGTGCGAGCAGCGAACGGCGTTAAAGTTATGCTGTTTCATTAGCTCAATATCGTGGCGCATCGTTGCTTCATCCATCACCTGACCGTGCTCAGGATGGTGCTCATGGCGGTTAACGCCGCGGATCAGCAGCGGTTTTCCGTTCACCTTCAGCAGGCCGTTGCTGATTTCAACGCGGCGGAAACCCACGTCGCAGGCTTCCACATCCAGCGTCTTACCCAAGGGATCCAGAAGCGCAATCGTCAGGCGATAAAGCTCCGGCGTTTCGGCGCTCCACAGCGCGGGTTCCTTAACGGGGATCGCGACCGTAAGCCGCTCGGCCCAGTTTCCGCGCTCGTCCACGATGGCGGATCCTGCCCGCTGAGTCGCGGCGGCGCACCGTTCGCCGTTGCGCCACAGGGTTAACGCTACGTCGCACTCCGCGTAGCGATTACCTGCCAGCGCAACCTCAACCTTCAGCACCGCACGGTCGAACTCGGCGTTCAGATCGGTCACCGTGTGGTAGTCGGCAATCCGTGTTTCAGGCTTATGCAACAGCGTCACATCGCGGAAAATACCGCTCATGCGCCACATATCCTGATCTTCCAGGTAGCTTCCGTCACACCAGCGCAGAACCATGACCGCCAGGCGGTTCTGGCCAGGGCGCAGCGCCGTTGAGAGATCAAACTCGGCGGGCAGGCGACTGTCCTGCGAATAGCCTATCCACCGTCCGTTACACCACAGGTGGAACGCAGAATTCACCCCGTCGAAGACAATACGGGTTTGGCCGTTCTCCAGCCACTCGTCATTCATCTCAAATGTGAGCGAGTAACAACCGGTAGGGTTTTCTGCCGGAACGAATGGAGGGTTTACCGGTATTGGATAGGTTACGTTGGTGTAGACGGGGGTATCAAAGCCCTGCATCTGCCAGTTCGACGGGACGGGCATGGCGACCGCATCCGCGCCATCCTCCGTGATCCAGGCTTCAGGTACCTGCTCTGGTGCACTAAAGAAGGTAAAGCGCCAGGTTCCGTTAAGCGAACGTCTGCTGGGTGACGCGCTCTCTTCTCTGGCAGACAACGCATCGCGCCAGCTGTGTAAAGGCGCATGTGCGGCCAGACGGTTCCATTGGGTGACGCCGGGATTTTCCCAGTCACGACGAGCCAGAAGTGCGCTGAGGGTCAGCGGCGATGTGTTGGACATGTTAACCTCTTTGCGAAGCGCTCACAATTTTAGCCAACATGCCCTGGTGAACCACGCGGGTAAAGCGTTCGATCTCTTAACAGCGAGTCAGATCACAAAAGAATCACCCCCGCGCGAGCTGCTCCGCCAGCAGCGCGAGGCTTTTGAGCCGCTGCGCCAGATCTTCACGATCCGCCTGCTGCGGCGTGCACGGCGCCGTGGAGTGACGGGCGACCAGCGTGACGGGAAGCTGCACTTGCCAGTGCTTTTCACCGCGAGTCGGTGCCAGCAGCCATTCCACGCTTCGCTCGCCTGCCTCGCGAAACGCCTGTCGAACCGTGGTCAGCGGCGGGGAAAACCAGGCGCTGTCCGCCGTATCGTCAAAGCCAACTACCGAGATTTGACCGGGAACCGCAATCCCCTTCTCCGCGCAGGCGCGCATGACGCCCAGCGCCATTTGATCGTTCGCCACGAGGATCGCCTCGGGTATTTTTGCGCCTGCCAGCAGCTGATGCCCTTTTTCATAGCCTGAGGCGGCGCTCCAGTTGCCGTGCGCTTCTCCAGCGGGCTCAAGCCCCGCCTGAGCCAGGGCGTTTTTCCACCCCGTCAGGCGCGCTCGCGCAGAAACCGAACTTTCCGGGCCGCTGAGCAGCGCAATGCGCCTGTGCCCCAAAGAAAGCACATGCTCAGCGCCCAGGCGGGCACCCTGTTCCGCATCGAATACGAGGCTATTCACCTGCGCGGAACCGGAAACATCGAGAAAGAGGATCGGGACGGGCGAAGCCAGTGATGCCAGCCGTTCCGCCTGCGCATCGTCCAGCGGCACATTCACCAGCAGGGCTTCCACCCGCTGGGCCAGCAGCTCTTGCAGGGCGGCCTGGCACCGATCCGGCTGCTCAACCATAGAGATCAGCACGCTCGCCCCCTGCTCAACCGTGCGGGATTTCACGACGGAGGCGATTTGCGACGGAGCATGCAGGGCAAGATCGGTGGTTATCAGCCCCAGCGTGCGGGTACGTTTACCGGCCAGCTGCTGTGCCCCGCGGTTTGGCACATAGTGCAGTTCCGCCATGGCCCGCTGGACCTTTTCCCGCGTCCGGGCGGAGACATGCTCCGCATCGTTAATCACGCGGGAAACGGTCTGATAGGAAACGCCGGCAGCGCGGGCAACGTCATAAAGAGTGATAGCTTTCATGTGTCCAGGCTTCACGAAAAGAGATACCGCTATTCTGGCATACCTGTGCGATGAATACCTGTGAGCGCTTCGCAGAATTAAACAATTTGCTCAGGCTGGGGTATCTTCTGCACGGCGGGCTTATGGCGGAACCACGGCAGGCAGATTTGGATCATTGGGCCGATGGTCAGGGCGTAGACTACCGTCCCCACGCCGAACGAACCGCCGAGAATACAGCCGATAATTAACACGCTCACCTCGATGCCGGTCCGCACGCTGCGAATCGACCATCCCAGGCGAGCATGGATACCCGTCATCAGGCCGTCTCGCGGGCCTGCCCCAAAGCCCGCGCCAATATACATGCCCGTTGCAACGGCGTTCACCACAATGCCGGAGAGCAGGAGGGTGATGCGAACCGGTAGAGAGGTCAGCTCGGGGATCAGCGCCATGGACGCATCTGCCGCCAGGCCGATACAAATCACGTTACTGATGGTACCGAGACCGGGAAGTTGACGCAGCGGTATCCACAGCAACAGCACCGCCGCGCCGGTCAAAATAATCACCGTTCCGATACTCATCCCCAGCTGCAGCGCCACGCCAAGGTGAAAAACGTCCCACGGATCGACACCCAGATCCGAACGAATAAACATCGCGGTTGACAGGCCGTAAAGCCCTAAGCCGACATACAGTTGTACCAGACGACGCAGCATTTTTTATTTTCTCCGATGAACCAGACTTCCATCCTGAACGAAAATGGCTCTATGATTAATGTCCAGTTTTCAAATAGTGGCCTGCATATGTCATCACGTCGATTCGGAAGCCAGTCTTTACTGCGCCTGCTAGGGCACTGGCAGCAAACGTCATCCCGTACCCCACTGTGGCGTCAGCTTGCCGACGCGATACGTCTCCTGATCCTGGATGGCAGGCTGGCCCTCGCGACGCGCTTGCCCGGGGAACGGGAGCTGGCTTCCGTGCTGGAGGTGAGCCGCACCACCGTCAGCAGCGCGCTGGCTCACCTGCGGGAAGAGGGATATCTGGAGAGCCGTCACGGCAGCGGCTCGCGCGTGATCCTGCCGGATACTCGTGCCATACCGACCCTGTCAGCTGCCAGCGCGGCGCTGGATCTCTCCACTGCCGCACTCAATGCCGGGCCTGAGATCCATCAGGCTTATACCCATGCGCTCGCGACCATTCCGCAGCACCTTGTCTTGACGGGATACGATCAGCTTGGGCTGTTGGCACTGCGCGAAGCCATTGCCGCCCGCTACACCGCGAGGGGGCTTCCAACCCAGGCGGATGAAGTGATGGTGGTGAATGGTGCGGTCAGCGGCTTTGCGCTGGTGCTGCGGATGATGACCGGCCCGGGGGATCGCGTGGTGGTTGACCATCCCACCTATCCACTGGCGATAGCCGCCATTCAGGGGGCGCAATGTCGGCCCGTGGGCGTGTCGTTACCGGAAAAAGGCTGGGATACGGATGGCTTTGCTGCAACCCTTGCCCAGACGGCGCCGCGCCTGGCCTACCTGATGCCGGATTTTCATAACCCAACAGGGCGCTGTATGGACCGCGCAACCCGTCAGTCCATAACCGACATCGCAGCGCAGACCCGCACCACGCTGGTTGTCGATGAAACGATGGTGGATTTGTGGTTTGACGCCCCGCCGCCCCCGCCGCTGGCCTCGTTTAACCCGCAGGCAAACGTGATAACGCTCGGCTCCGCCGGGAAAAGCTTCTGGGGCGGGCTCCGTCTTGGGTGGATCCGCGCCTCCTCGCGCACCATCGCAACGCTGACCCAGACGCGAGATACTCTTGATTTGGGATCGCCCATGCTGGAACAGCTGGCGACACAGTGGCTTATTGAAAACAGCGATACGTTCCTGCCCGCCCGGAGGAAAATGCTGAAGGAACGCCGCAACCGTTGCAGCAGGCTCTTGCAAACGCACTTCCCGGAATGGACATTTCATGAGGCTGAAGGTGGGCTTTCCTGGTGGATAGAGCTGCCCGGAATGCTGGCGACGCAGCTGGCGGCACGAGCCGAAACGCTGGGGATTAATCTGGGGACCGGCACGCGGTTTGGGCTGTCCGGTGCGTTCGACCGCTACCTGCGCATGCCCTTCTCGCTCGACCCGGCTCAACTTGAAGAGGCGCTGATAAGAATTAAACCGCTTTGGCTGGCGCTGAATAAAAGCCCACCGGCAATTAAACGAAGCCTGGTATAATTCACATAATAAAAACTGCTGACTGTAACGCGTGCAGTCAGCAGTTTTCATGAGGGAGGATTCAGTGCTGAGGAGGAATAGGGAAACCTTTCAGTGAAATAACAAACATTTCGCCTTCTTTCTTTATTTTTGCACCGGTATCACACCAGTCAGATGCAATACGAAAGAACTCATCACTTCCTACATTCCAGCCGAGACGTACATGCTTCACGTAGCCTGAACGCAACAAATCGCAGGCTTCTTTGTAGTCACAGGCAGTTGACGGTTGTTGTTTCATTTTCTCTTCTTCAGAATTTTACGTAATGCTTTGATTTCTTTAGGAGTAAATGGAGATACGCTCTCTTCTTCCGTATGCTGATTATCGATATCCTCTTCCGATACTCCCGCCTCTTCTACTGCTTCAAATGCCAGCAGCAGCAGTTTCTCTGTGGTCACGCTTAAATTCTCATTATTCACTTCGGCATAGTGGCGAAGTCTTTCTTTAAGCGCTTCATCAATTTTAACGTTTAGTACCGCAGTGGCCATGATTATCACTTCCCTTCGGAATAAGTTCTTTATTTAATACACGAAGTTATCTTGCTAATCCAGATATATATTTTTTGCTTATGACAGAAAAAAGACGCCCAATAATAAAATGACAGTCTATTATTACAGGTTTATGACAATAATATTTCAAGTGAATGAAAGATATATTACACGCGCGAGAAAAGGCCTTTTTTTAATAAGGTTATTTTAGCTGGTAGTACGCTGAGGATGTGAAGGGGGCAGAAATGGGTGGGGGCCCTGCCAGCTACATCCCGGCACACACGTCGTCTGCCCTGGCTGCTTCCTTCCGGACCTGACCTGGTGAACAGAGTAGCGTTGCGGGAGAACCAACAGAGCCCCCATTGAGAGCGTTGATAACCAACGCGCAGCCGCATTATCCCTGTGCTGCCCAGCAATTGCAAGCCGCTGAGATCTGGATGCTGGTTTATTGCGCAAACTGGCGCAGCAATCAGCGCAGTCTTCGTTTAACATGATGCCATTATCTTCGCGGCCGAAATAACAATGAACGAACAAGACTCTTTTCCCCAGCGCGTATGGCAAATTGTGGCCTCTATCCCGGAGGGCTATGTCACCACCTATGGTGACGTTGCGCGGCTTGCGGGTTCTCCTCGCGCGGCGCGCCAGGTGGGCGGCGTGCTGAAACGGCTGCCGGAAGGAAGTACGTTGCCCTGGTATCGGGTGGTAAATCGCCACGGCGCGATTTCACTCACCGGGCCAGATTTGCAGCGCCAGCGTCAGGCACTGTTGTCAGAGGGGGTACACGTATCGGGATCGGGGCAAATCGACTTGCAGAAGTATCGCTGGAGATACTGACGCCCTCTTCAGCGAAGAGGGCGTAAGGCGAGATTACAGCTGAGTAGGCGGTGTAGGCAGCGCTGGCTGATTAGCCTGCGGCGACAGAGGTACTTCTGTTTGCTGCACCGGCACCAGGTTCAGGTCGACCTTGGTCCCACCGTTGTTGACCGCTTCCTGCACGGTATCGGTAATAAAGACCAGCTTGTCGTTGATCGTTACTGCCGCACTCAGCAGGATACGCGCGTTGGGCTGCACGTCTGATGGGTTATACGGCAACACGAAGCTGAACGGCGCCTGTTTACCCTCTGTACGAACGGCACGCTGCGCCAGCACCTTCGACGGCGCATCGGCCAGGGACGCATCAGACAGCGTTACGGTTAATACCGCGTCTGGCGGTAAGGCGACTTTCTGCTTAATCCAGATAGTACCGGAAACATTTGGCTGCTGAATGGACTGCTGTGAAAGTGTGTTTATTCCATTCGCATCTGCAGTGGGCACCGGAACCTGCGCGCTCTTACCGGCACAGGCGGACAACGCCACCGCAATAGCTACACCACTTAGCATTGGCACGAGTTTCATTGAAGTCTCCTTATCATCAATGCACCAGCGGGATCGATCCCATCCGATGTCGTTTCATTCACATAACGTAAACAAGTGTGGCACAAATCACTGATTAATGCCTAATTTCGTCCCGATATTCAGACTAATCTACCCATCGGACCACTTTCATTTCTGCGTTATACTCAGCCTATCTATCGCCACGGCGTTTTATTGAGGACGACTATGAGTCAGGCACTGAACAATCTGCTGACATTACTGAACCTGGAAAAAATTGAGGAAGGACTCTTCCGTGGACAGAGCGAAGATCTCGGCTTACGCCAGGTTTTCGGGGGACAGGTCGTGGGACAGGCGCTGTATGCCGCGAAGGAAACCGTCCCTGCAGACCGTCTGGTGCACTCATTTCACAGCTATTTCTTACGCCCTGGCGACAGCGCAAAACCTATCGTGTACGACGTTGAAGTTTTACGCGACGGCAACAGCTTCAGCGCACGCCGCGTGGCGGCCATTCAGCATGGCAAGCCGATCTTTTACATGACCGCCTCATTCCAGGCGCCGGAGCCGGGCTACGAACATCAAAAAACGATGCCGCCCGCTCCCGCTCCGGACGATTTGAAATCTGAAACGGAGATTGCCCGGGCGCTGGCGCATCTGCTGCCCCCTCAGGTGAAAGAGAAATTTCTGTGTGACAAACCGCTGGAGATTCGTCCTGTCGAATTCCATAACCCGATGAAAGGCCACACCGCTGAACCCAGGCGTCAGGTCTGGATGCGAGCCAATGGCGCCGTGCCGGAAGATCTTCGCGTACATCAGTACCTGCTGGGCTACGCGTCTGATTTCAACTTCCTGCCGGTTGCGCTACAGCCGCACGGCGTTGGGTTCCTGGAGAAAGGGATGCAGGTCGCAACCATTGACCACTCCATGTGGTTCCACCGTCCGTTTGATATGAATGAATGGCTGCTCTACAGCGTGGAGAGTACGTCAGCGTCGAGCGCTCGCGGGTTTGTGCGTGGGGAGTTTTATACGCAGGACGGCGTGCTGGTGGCTTCTACGGTGCAGGAAGGGGTGATGCGTAACAGAGGGTGATGTTGTGCGGCCTGATGCCCTCACCCTGACCCTCTCCCACGGGGAGAGGGAATACATACTAAAAACGGCAACGAAGTTGCCGTTTTGCTGTTTATTAGGCGTTATACGCATTCTCGCCGTGGCTGTTGACGTCCAGACCTTCGCGCTCCTGCTCTTCCGGTACGCGCAGACCCACCGTCATGTCCGCCAGCTTGTAGCCGATAAACGCAACCACGCCAGACCAGACGACGGTAATCGCGATACTTTCCAGCTGTACCAGCACCTGGTGAACCATCGTTACGCCTTCTGCATAACCTACGCCACCCAGAGATTTCGCGGCAAAGATACCGGTCATGATACAGCCGACGATGCCGCACACGCCGTGTACGCCGAACACGTCACAAGGGTCATCAACGCGCAGAACGCGCTTCAGCGCCGTCACGCCCCACAGCCCGGCCAGACCCGCCACGATGCCAACCAGCAGCGCGCCGCCGACGCCAACGTAGCCACACGCCGGGGTGATACCGACCAGTCCAGCAATCGCACCAGAACAGGCGCCCAGCAGAGACGGTTTACCGCGTACGGCCCACTCGCCGAAGACCCAGGAGAGAATCGCGCCCGCCGTGGCAACAACCGTGTTCACGAAGGCCAGCGCTGCGATTTCGTTCGCTGCACTTGCTGAACCGGCGTTGAAGCCGAACCAGCCAAAGTAAAGGATGGCTGTACCGGTGAACACCATCGGCAGGTTGTGCGGTTTGAATGCTTCCTTACCGAAGCCCACGCGTTTGCCAATCAGGTATGCCCCCACGAGACCTGCTACAGCGGCGTTGATGTGAACAACGGTACCGCCTGCAAAGTCCATCGCACCATGAGACGCCAGCAGACCGCCGCCCCAGACCATATGCGCAATCGGCACATAGGAGAGCGTCAGCCAGACCACGACGAAGATCAGGACGGCAGAGAAGCGAATACGTTCCGCCAGCGCGCCGACAATCAGCCCTACGGTGATACAGGCGAACGAGCCCTGGAACGCAACGTGGATGTACTGATAAAAACTGCCCATCAGCGCGGTCAGCTCAATATTCTTTAGCATTGCCCAGTTAAAGCTGCCGAAGAAGGCGTTACCTTCACCGAAGGCCAGCGAGTAGCCGTAGACAACCCACAGCACGCAGACCAGTGCGAACGTCACGGCAACCTGCGTCAGCATGGAGAGAACGTTTTTGCCGCGGATCAGGCCGCCATAGAACAGCGCAATGCCCGGAATAGTCATGAACAGCACCAGCGCGGTGCAGATCATCATAAAAGCGTTATCGGCTTTGTCTGCCACCGCAGGCGCAGCCAATGCCAGGCCCGGCAGCAGTGCCAGCGACCCCAGACCCGTTTTGAGTGTTGCTATCTTCATTTTCTCGATCCCTATCACTGTGTGCCAGGCGTTATTTACAGTGCCGCTTCGTCAGATTCGCCTGTACGGATGCGAATGACGCGCTGCAGTTCAGCAACGAAAATTTTGCCGTCGCCAATTTTGCCGGTGTAGGCCGCTTTGCTGATGATATCGATGACTTCATCGAGCTGATCGTCCGCAATGGCCACATCAATTTTTACTTTTGGCAGGAAGTTAACGCTGTATTCCGCCCCGCGATAAAGCTCGGCATGACCCTTCTGACGACCAAAGCCTTTCACTTCGGTGACAGTCAGTCCCTGAATACCCATGGAAGACAACGCTTCACGCACGTCTTCGAGTTTGAATGGTTTGATTACAACCGTAACCAGCTTCATAAATCCCCTCCAGTCAGAATTCGGTAATGGCCGCAGCTAACACGAAAGATATTGCAAGGGGTGTGCCAGAATTGAAAACAGAGGGGAAACGCGGCGTAACGTGCCTGAAATAGCGCGCTCTCACGTTGTGGCGAAAAAAAACGCACCATGACGGTGCAGGGTGCGTTTCCATTTTGCACCAACAGCTGAGGCTGTCAGCGCGTTGCCTGTTTTTGGTGCATCAGGCGCTAAGCGACTCTTCTTCCCGCGCGCTGGCAGCCAGCTCTTCGCCAGCCAGCTGAAGCTGGTACATCTGCCAGTAGCGCCCTTTAGCCTCAAGCAGCTGCCGGTGCGTGCCGCGTTCAACGGCCTGGCCGCGATGCAGCACCAGAATGGTATCCGCCTCGACGATGGTTGAGAGACGGTGGGCAATGACGACCAGCGTCGTGTGGTCACGGACGGCGGCCAGCGCCTGCTGAATGGCCTGCTCGGTGCCGGAGTCTATACTGGCCGTCGCTTCATCCAGAATCAGCACCTGCGGCGTTTCGATCAGCACGCGCGCCAGCGCCAAAAGCTGCTTTTGCCCGACGGAGAGGTTATTGCCCTGTTCGCCGAGCTTCGTGTTAATACCGTCGCTTAGCCCACGCGCCAGATCGGCCAGCTGAACTTTCTCCAGCACGTCCCAGACCCGATCCTGGGTAAAAGGCCGCCCCAGCGTGACGTTGGCGTAAAAGGTATCGGCCAGCACGACCGGGTCCTGCTGCACCATCGCGACGCCTTTACGCAACACATCGTGGCTAAGGGATTCCAGAGGACGCCCGTCCAGACGGATCTCCCCCTGGGTTAACGGGTAATAGCCCATTAGCAGGCTGGCGAGGGTACTTTTACCGCTTCCGGTATGCCCCACCAGCGCGACAAATCCGCGAGAGGGAATATCCAGATTGATGTCCTGCAGCACAAGGCGATCGTCACGATAGGCAAACGAGACGTTATCAAACGCAATCGCGCCGCTTTGCAGCGGGCGGTCGTCGTTTCCGTAGGTCTGACGCGGCCTGTCCATCAGCTCAAAGACGCGCTCCCCGGCAACCACCGCCTGCTGCAGCATGGATTGCTGGGTAGTGAGTTCAATGAGGGGCTCATTAAGGCGCCCAAGGTAGCTGATAAAGGCGTAAAGCACCCCAACCTCAATAGTCCCGCGGGTTGTCAGGCCGAACATCATCAGCAGGCCGCAGAGCACCAGCGCCGAGAAAAGACTCAGCAGCGGGCGCAGCAGGAAACCGTCGAGGCGCAGCGTCTGCATACGCGCCATATAGTGCGAACGGCTCGCTTCCCCCATCCGCTCGCCAAAGCGCGCCTGCTGGCGGAACTGCTGGATGACGCTCATGCCGTTGATCACTTCGTTGAAGCCATCGTTAATATCGGCCAGATAGGCGCGCACCCGGCGAACTATTGGCGTGCTGTAGCGCTGATAAATGATCATCACAATCAGCACTGCCGGGAAAATGGCGATCGCCACCAGCGCCATGCGCCAGTCAAGGCTGAACATCGCCACCAGCATTGCGCCAACCAGCGCCGCGCTGCGAAGCACGGTCGCCACGACGGTCACGTACAGATCGCGGATCACCTCGGTGTCGTTAGTGACGCGTGAAATCACCTGCCCGACCGGCTGGGTGTCGAATTCACTCAGCGGCTGGCGAAGTGCTGCATCCATAACATCGGTACGCAGCTGCTGTACGACCCCAACCGCCGCGCGGTTAAAGAGCAGCGACTGCGCATAGTGCAGCCCCGCTGCCGTCAGCTGCAGCCCCACGTACGCCACGCCTAGCCCGGCCACCAGCCCCAGGGGCAGATAGCTTTTCGCCACCATATTGTCGATGAAATAGCTGATAAGCAGCGGGCCCGTCACTTCAGCAATCGCCGCAATCCACAGCAGTAGCACGGCGACGGAGAGCGGTTTGCGCCACGGTGAGCCGTAGGCCAGAAGACGCTTCAGCGTCGGCCACATCGTTCCGAGCTTACGCATGCGTCTCCTCCTCGTCCTGTACTGGGGCATCGTCAAGCGCCGCCTCAAGCTGCTGATAGCGGTACATATCGCGATACCAGCCCGGCTGTTCGGCAAGCCGATCGTGCTGCCCGCGCTGGGCAATGTGTCCGTGCTGCAATACCAGAATTTCACTGGCTTCCGTCAGCGCCGACAGGCGGTGGGCGCTGATGATCACCGTACGCCCTTCTCCCCACTGGCGCAGGTTGTGCAGGATCTGGTGCTCTGTGCGTCCATCAACGGCGGAAAGCGCATCGTCCAGGATCAGAATTTCAGCATTCAGCAGCAGCGCGCGGGCAATAGAAATACGCTGTTTTTGCCCGCCGGAAAGCATGACACCGCGCTCGCCAACCTCCGTTTCATACCCCTGCGGCAGACGCAAAATATCCTCGTGCACGCTGGCCAGGCGCGCCACGTTTTCGATCTCTTCCTGCGTCGCGGCAGGGTGGCCGAGAGCAATGTTGTTGGCGATGGTATCTGAGAATAAAAACGGCGTCTGGCTGACCACCGCCAGGCGGCTGCGCCAGCCGTCTAACAGCAGGTTGGTCAGCGGAACGTCGTGGAAACGAATATCGCCCTGCGTCACGTCAAAATGTCGCTGCAGCAGCGACAGAATGGTGCTTTTACCGGATCCCGTTGGGCCGCAAATCCCCAGCATCTGGCCGGGCTGCAGCGTAAAGCTGACGTTTTCGAGCACCGGGTGGGCGGTCTGCGGATAGCTAAACGACTGGATATCGGCCTTCACCACGCCGCGCCCTTCCGGCACCGGCTCGCTGCCGTCATTCACTACCGGCGCCTCGGCCAGCATGGCGCGAATGCGGGTGTAGGCGGCGCTGCCGCGCTCAACGATGTTAAACATCCACGCCAGGGCCAGCATCGGCCAAATCATCAGCCCCAGATACATCGCAAAGCTGGTTAGCTGGCCAAGGGTCATTGAGCCCTGCACCACCAGCCAGCTTCCGCCGCCGATCGCCAGCAGATTTGCCGTGCCGATTGCGATATAGATCGTCGGGTCAAAACGGGCATCAATGCGCGCAACGCGCATGTTTTTTGCGCCTGTTTCTGCTGCATCGGCGGCAAACAGCGCGGACTGACGGTCTTCCAGACCAAAGGCTTTAATCATGCGGATGCTGGTCATGCTCTCCTGGGTGCGATCGTTGAGCGATGAAAACGCCGCCTGCGCCAGCTTGAAGCGCTCGTGCAGCTTTTCACCGTAGCGATTGATCGCCAGCGCCATGACCGGCATCGGCAGCAGCGCCAGCAGGGTCAGCTGCCAGCTAATCTGGGTCGACATAACAATCAACACCGCACAGCCCATCACCAGCGAATCCACCAGCGTGAGCACCCCTTCCCCGGCGGCAAAGACCACGCGGTCCACGTCGTTGGTGGCGCGGGCGATGAGATCCCCGGTGCGGTGGCGGAGGTAAAACTCCGGGTGCTGGCGGCTTAACTGGCGATAAAAATCTTCGCGCAGCTCGACGGCCAGCTGATAGGACGCACCGAATAAGAGAACGCGCCAGACGTAGCGCAGCAGGTAAACAATCACCGCGGTCAGCACCAGCGTGCCAACCCACATCAGCACCCGTGCGGTGGTGTAATGTTGTTCCGTAACGCCATCCACGACGTATCCCACCACCTTTGGCGGGATCAGCTGCAAAATGGCAATGATAATAAGCAAGGCCACAGCGCCGAGGTAGCGCTGCCACTCCCGACGAAAGTACCAGCTTAATTGGGCAAATAATCGCACGCGGTTTGTTCCTGAAGGTATTTAACGAAGTTATTCAATGGGTAGCGCAGTGGTGTACTTAATCTGTTCCATGGCGAAGCTTGAGGTGACATCCGACAAGCCCGGTACGCTGTTAACCAGCCGCTTGTAGAAATCATCGTAGCGCTTCATATCGGCGACCTGAACGCGCATCAGGTAGTCATACTCTCCGGCCATGCGCCAGAAGCCAAGCACTTCGGGCATCTCGGAAACCTGAGTCACGAACCGACAATACCACTCGCTGCTGTGATGCTGCGTTTTTATCAGGACAAACGCCGTCAGGCCAAGCCCCAGTTTTTCGGGATCCAGGAGCGCAACGCGCCCGAGCAGAATGCCGTCATCTTCCAGCTTCTTGAGGCGTTTCCAGCAGGGTGTGGTGGTCAGATTAACGGCATCGGCCAGCGCCTGCAAAGAGAGGGTGCAGTCAGTTTGCAGCAATGAAAGCAGCTTGCGGTCAATTTTATCTAGCATACCCACCTCATAGAGAAAATTTTTCTCCCTTCATTCTATTTTAAAGGCCAGATAGCAACAATTTTTTCTGTGCTTTTCGCTATGCTGGGCACAAAATGACAAACGGATAAACACGATGAATAGCACCTGGGTTAAACATGCCATCAGCGAAATCAATGCCGACTACCAGCGCTCGGCGGACACCCATTTAATCCGCCTTGCCCTTCCGGGGTTTGCGGGCATTCAGCTCTACCTGAAAGATGAAAGTACCCATCCCACCGGTAGCCTGAAGCATCGCCTGGCGCGTTCGCTATTCTTGTACGGCTTATGTAACGGCTGGATTAAAGAGGGTACGACCATCATTGAATCCTCGTCCGGTTCAACGGCGGTGTCCGAAGCTTACTTTGCCCGCCTGCTGGGCCTGCCGTTTATCGCCGTGATGCCCTCCTGCACCGCGAAGCGCAAGGTCGAACAGATCGAATTTTACGGCGGCCGCTGCCACTTTGTAGAAAGCGCCTGCGAAATCTACGCCGCCTCTGAAATGCTGGCCCGCGAGCTAAACGGCCACTATATGGACCAGTTTACCTTCGCCGAACGCGCCACCGACTGGCGCGGCAATAACAACATTGCCGACAGTATTTTCCGCCAGATGACCCACGAGCCGCATCCGGTCCCTTCCTATGTTGTCATGAGCGCGGGTACCGGCGGCACATCTGCCACCATCGGGCGCTATATCCGCTGTCAGGGTTATGACACCCGGCTGATGGTGGTTGACCCGCAGAACTCCGTGTTCCTCGACTACTGGCAAAGCCGCGATGCCGCCCTGCGCAGCCCGGTGGGCAGTAAAATCGAGGGGATTGGCCGTCCGCGCGTCGAGCCGTCGTTTATTCCTGACGTGGTCGATGAGATGCTCCGCGTACCGGATGCAGCCAGCGTGGCTACCGCGCACTGGCTGGAAACGCAGCTTGGCCGCAAGGTTGGCGCGTCGACGGGAACGAACATGTGGGGCGCGCTTCAGCTTGCCGCCCGCATGCGCGAAGAGGGCCGCACCGGTTCAATCGTCACGCTGCTGTGCGACAGCGGCGAGCGTTACCTTGAGACCTATTACAACGCGGAGTGGGTGCAGAATAATATCGGCGATATCGCGCCGTGGAAGGCGCAGATTGCAGAGCTGGTGAAATAAAAAAAGCCAGACCGAAGCCTGGCTTGCTGGAAGGGTCTCACTATTCGGGGGAATACGGGAGGTTGTTTTTGTCCAGCCAATGCGTCAAAAAATGGGACACCGCTTCGTTACGGCAGTGGCCAATAACCGGCAGGTGAGGAAGCTCTGCAATCAGCTGCGGCATCGCATTCCCCATAATCAGACCGCGACCAACGCTGCCCAGCATTTCGCGGTCGTTCATGGCGTCGCCAAACGCCATACAGTCCTGCATCGTTAAGCCCAGGTGGTCGCTCAGGACCGCCAGGGCAGATCCTTTGTTACAGCCGACCGGCAGCACTTCCAGACAATCCACCGCCGAGAAGGTCAGGTGTGCCCGATCCCCCAGCGCCTCATTGAGCTGGATGCGCAAGCGGCAGAGATCGTCGTGATCGCCGCAGAAGCAAATCTTCGTCACCGCATGGGCAGGGATCCGACGCAGGTCGACAAGCTGATATTTAAAGCCGCTGTAGACGTGCGCGTGTAGCAAATCCGGAATTTCACGGCCGGTGAACCAGCCCTCATCGTTAAACACGTGAATGCTGGCCTGCGTATCCCAGGTGCTGTGCAGCACGATATCCGCCACTTCCGGATTGAGATCCTGACGGTGCAGCACATCGCCTTCAACGGAGTGAATACGCGTCCCGTTGCCGGTAATCAAAAACGCATCAAGGGAAAACGCCCCCAGCAGATGGCGCATCTCCAGCACATGACGGCCGGTGGCAAACGTCAGGGTGACATCACGTTCGTTCAGGCGCTTCAGGGTGCTCAGGGTTTTATCCCCTAAACGGTGATCCGGCATTAACAGCGTGCCGTCCATATCAAATGCTGCGAGCCGAGCCATGATTACTCCCGAAATGTGATGCGTTTAACTTGTGGATCAGTATTGCGTGAGATATACGGAAGTAATAGTGAATAGATGATAATTATTGTTCCGGATTTATCATGCGCCAGCTTAACCGCCTTAACCAGTATCAACGCCTGTGGCAGCCCTCCGAGGGTGCCCCCCAGCAGGTCACCGTTACGGAACTTGCCAGCCGCTGTTTTTGCAGCGAAAGGCATGTTCGCACGCTTCTGCGTCAGGCGCAGGACGCGGGCTGGCTACGCTGGCGCGCGCAGTCCGGACGCGGCAAGCGCGGGGAGTTAACGTTCTACGTCACCCCAGAATCACTGCGCAATTCGATGATGGAAGAGGCGCTAAAGAGCGGACAGCAGCATAACGCCCTTGAACTGGCGCAGCTGGCGCCCGAGGAGCTACGCAGCCTGCTGCATCCCTTTTTAGGCGGCCACTGGCAAAACGACACCCCGACGCTTCGTATCCCCTACTATCGCTCGTTGGATCCGCTTCATCCCGGCTTTTTACCCGGCCGGGCGGAGCAGCATCTGGCCGGGAACGTGTTCTCCGGGCTGACGCGCTTTCAGGGCAACAGCAGCGAGCCTACGGGCGACCTGGCGCACCACTGGGAGGTATCTGATAATGGTCTGCGCTGGCATTTTTACATCCGCTCTACGCTGCACTGGCATAACGGCGATAAAATCGAGACGGCGCAGCTGCAGCGAAGCCTGACGGCGCTGCTGGCACTCCCCGCGCTGCGTAAGCTGTTCCAGAGCGTATTGCACATTGAGGTGACGCACCCGCAGTGCCTGACCTTTACGCTGCATCAGCCGGATTACTGGCTGGCACACCGGCTGGCGACCTACTGCAGCCGTCTGGCCCATCCGAACCAGCCCATGACGGGCTGCGGGCCGTTTAGGCTGAGCGTGTTCGATACCGATCTGGTTCGCCTGGAAAGCCATGAGCAGTACCATCTTAGCCACCCGCTGCTGAAGGCGATCGAGTTTTGGATAACCCCTACCCTGTTTGACTATGGCCTTGGGACAAGCTGCCGTCATCCGGTGCAGATCGCTATTGGCGAGCCTGACGAACTGGAAAGCCTGCGGCTGGTGAGCAACAGCACCAGCCTGGGCTTTTGCTATCTCACGCTAAAGCAGAGCGCACGGCTGACGGATATGCAGGCAAGGCGACTCATCAATATCATCCATCTCTCGGCGCTTCTGCATACGCTTCCGCTAAACGAAGGGTTAATTACCCCAACGGAGGAACTGCTTCCCGGTTGGTCAATTCCCCGCTGGCCGGATTTAACGGAGGTAGCGCTGCCGGAAAAACTGACGCTGATCTACCATCTTCCCGTTGAGCTGCACACCATGGCAAGCCAGCTAAAACAGTACCTTGCGCAGCAGGGATGTGAACTTAACGTTATCTTTCACGACGCCAAAACCTGGGACGGGTGCGTGAGGCTGGCAGAGGCAGACATCATGATGGGTGACAGGCTGATTGGCGAAGCGCCGGAGTATACGCTTGAGCAGTGGCTACGCTGTGATGCCCTCTGGCCACACCTGTTAAGCGCGCCGCAGTTTGCCCATCTGCAGGCCACGCTGGATGCGGTACAGACCCAGGCCGACGAACAGGCGCGGCACGCTGGCCTGAAAGCCATATTCAGCCAACTGATGGAAAACGCGGTCATTACGCCGCTGTTTAACTACCAGTATCAAGTTAGCGCCCCGCCGGGCGTTAACGGCATTCGGCTCAATACCCGCGGCTGGTTTGATTTCACCGAGGCCTGGATCCCGGCGCCTAAATCGTGAAGAAGCTGGTCGCCGCCGTAGCCAGGCGGTAACATGACGTTTTTATCGTAACTGTCGAGATGATTTATGAAACGTGCCGTCGTCGTGTTCAGCGGAGGACAAGATTCCACAACCTGTCTGGTTCAGGCCCTGCATCAGTATGATGAAGTTCACTGCGTCACCTTCGATTATGGCCAGCGCCATCGCGCGGAAATCGACGTGGCCCGTGATCTGGCGCTTAAACTGGGCGCGCGCGCGCATAAGGTGCTGGACGTAACGCTGTTAAATGAACTGGCCGTCAGCAGCCTCACCCGCGACAGTATTCCCGTACCGGACTACGAACCGGACGCCAGCGGCATTCCCAATACCTTCGTGCCTGGCCGCAATATTTTGTTCCTGACCCTGACGGCGATTTATGCCTACCAGGTGAAAGCTGAAGCCGTCATCACCGGCGTGTGCGAAACCGACTTCTCCGGCTATCCAGACTGTCGCGATGAGTTCGTGAAGGCGCTCAATCACGCGGTAAACCTGGGTATGGCGAAAGAGACGCGCTTTGAAACACCGCTGATGTGGCTTGATAAAGCGGAAACCTGGGCGCTGGCCGACTACTGGGGCAAGCTGGATTTGGTCCGCAGCGAAACCCTGACCTGCTACAACGGCATTAAGGGCGACGGGTGCGGCCAGTGCGCCGCCTGTAATCTGCGCGCGAACGGGTTGAACCACTATCTTGCCGATAAAGTCGGCGTGATGGCCGCGATGCAGAAAAAAACCGGGCTTAAATAGGGCTATTTCACCGTGCTGTCGAAGAGTTTCACGCCGGCAGCACGAGTGACTTTCATTAGCGTTGTCAGCGTTGGGTTGCCGTTATCAGACAAGGTTCGATATAGCTGCTGACGCGACAGGCCAGCTTTGGCAGAGATTTCACCGATGCCGCCACGGGCTTCGATAACCTGACGAAGGGCAATAAGATAAGCAGGGATCCCATGATCTTCATAGATCTCTTCCAGTGCTATCTGGAGGTAACGCTGGGCGTAGGAAGGATTTTCTCGTAGCATTTTCACCACAGCATCATGGTGGCTAACGGAACTCGCATATTTTTGTTTAGTGGCGCTCATCCGATTGTCCTTTTGATTGATGATCTTTCCAGTAGTCTATTGCCAGTTTGATATCCGCTTTCTGGCTCTTTTTGTCACCACCGATCAGTAACAATAAAACCTGCCGATTCTCTACAGCAAAATAGATCCTATAGCCGGGACCACTGTCGACTCGCATCTCCCAGACACCTTCCCTGAGGTACTTGTAATCGCCAAAATTACGTTTTATCGCGCGGTTGATCCGCACCAGGATCCGGAAAGCAACATCCGGATCCCTTCGGTTCATTTTTTCTATCCATTCATCAAACGGCACCTTCCCGTCACGGGCCTGATAGCGTTCAACAACGTAGTCCCTGTCCATTATTCTATCCCTGAAAATTCCCTTTGTCTTTTATAAAAGACAAAAATCTACACGATAATCAGCTCCAGCTTCTCTCGCAGCTCCCCTTCCAGCGGCAGCGCTTTCTGCGTTTTCAGATCGATACAGACAAAGGTAATCAGCGCATCGGCCACTACCTGTCCTTCGGGATCCAGCGTCACTACCTGGCTTAACACCCCGCTTTTACCGTTTAGCTGCTGAACCTGACTGGTGACGGTTAGCACATCACCCAGTACGGCCGGGCGTCGGTAGTTGATGTTGATGTTGACGACCACGAACGCGATGTTGTGTGCGGTCAGCCACTGAAAGCTCTCGCTGTTTTCCAGCCCGTCCCAGCGCGCCTCTTCAAGGAACTCAAGATAGCGGGCGTTGTTAACGTGCTGGTAAACGTCGAGGTGAAAACCGCGTACTTTGATTTTTGTCTGCATAGCGCAATAGCCTTTACTGTTATTGTAGGATGAGAGGTCACAACTGGTATGACCTCTTTATCCTGGCAAATTTTTGCCGCAGTGCAAGAAATTGCGTAATTACAGCGTCAGGTGTGAGAGGTTGCGCTCAACTAGCGCGCCGCCCATTCCCGGCACCTGCTTGAGATCGTCCACCGTTTTGAAAGGACCGTACTCTTCGCGGTAGCTCACAATGGCCTGGGCCTTTTTAAGCCCCACTCCGTTCATCGCACGCGCGAGATCTTCTGCCGATGCCGAGTTGATGCTGACTCGCGTACCGTCATCTTCTGCGCTTTTACCCGCTTCCGTCGCTTTTGATTGCGGTGTACCCTGCGCGGTTGAATCTGATTTCGTCTGTACCGCCTGCGATTTCGCCGCGGGTGACGCCGCCAGCGCGCCTGCGCTCATCCCGGTGGTGGCAATAGCCAGCGTAATTAACAGTGCTTTGATTCCACGTTTCATGCTGTTTTCTCCTTGTTTGTTGACAGCCACGTCACAGTAGCCGCACGGGGAAACAGGCACAAACAGCGGATTTCAGAAATGGAAAAGGCCGCGAAAGCGGCCTTTAGTTTTTGCAGTGCGTTACGAAAATCTGCGAACAGACACGTAATTATTGCTGCTGAGTAATCGCATCACCCAGCTTGATTTTGGCTTCTTTACGCAGGTTGCTCATCATCGCTTCGAAGGCAATCTGGGCATTATTCTGGGTGATACCCTGCACCATTGCTTTCTTCTGCTCTTCCGGCATGGTGCCCGCTTTCACTTCGTCGAGTGCCAGCAGAACCACGTTACCCTGCATATCGGTTGCGCTACCAAAACTTGGTTTGTCCTTCGCCGGCAGGCTCAGACCAAATGCCGCCTGGCTAACAGGATCCTGACCGGTACGGCTCAGGGTTTTCGCCTCACCGAAGCTCAGCCCCGCCGCTTTCAGCGCGTCATTTTTACCCGCCTTCAGGTCGACAAGGATCTTCTCAGCATCCAGTTTTGCCTGCTGTTCCGCTTTGTTATGCTTAACCTGCGCAACAACCTGATCCTTCACGTCTGCCAGCGGTTTAACTGCCTCAGCTTTGTGTTCGCTGACGCGCAGAACGAACGCGCGGTCGCCGTCGACGGTAATGATGTCGGAGTTGCTGCCCGGCGTGCCGTTCTCTCCCACCAGCCCACCGTTGAAGATGGCATCAGAAACTGGCTTAAAGTTCAGCTCTTCCGGCAGGTTGTCATGACCAAACCAGCCTGTCTCAACCGCTTTAACACCCGCAGCCTGCTCTGCACCCGCCAGAGATTCGTTATCGTTGCTCGCGGCATCGCTCACCTTCTGCTGCAGCGCATAGAAAGCGTCCAGCGCTTTCTCTTGCTTCACTTTCGCCGCGATATCGTCACGAACGTCAGCCAGCGGCTTGGTTTTTGCAGCCTGAACATCGTCCAGACGAACCACCAGGAAGCCAACAGAAGATTTGATCACACCTGAAAGCTGGCCTTTGTCTTTCAGACCCGCACCTTTCAGTTCATCAGGCGTTGTGGCCTCTTCCAGCCAGCCCATATCACCGCCATTTTTAGCAGAGATAATGTCGGTGGATTTTGCTTTCGCTACGGTCGCGAAATCTGCACCCTTGTTCAGTTCGTCCAGCACCGCTTTTGCATCTGCTTCAGTTTTGGTCTGAATCACGCTGTAACGGTTACGCTGCGGCTGAGTGAACTGATCCTGATGCTGGTCGTAATAAGACTGAATATCCGCGTCAGAGGCGGTTTCCTGCAGCGCAGCCGCATCAAGCTTGATATAGCTTACGCGGAACTGCTCGGGGGCAACGAAGCTGTTCTTGTTTTGCTCGTAGTACGCATTGATCTCTGCGTCGCTAACCTGCTGCTTCGCCGCCAGCGCATTCACATCGATGGTTGCCTCACGCACCACGCGTTGCTGGGCCACCAGCGCAGCCAGTTCGTCGGTTTCACCTTTGAGCATGAAATCGGTACCCACAACAGCGTTAATCAGCTGCTGAGTGGTGAGCTGGTTACGCAGCGCCTGTGCGTACTGATCGGCCGTCATGCCCATCTGGTTCACAATGCTGTTGTAACGGGCGTTGTCGAACTTGCCGTTAGACTGGAATGCCGGGGTCGAGAAGATGGCTTTTTTAACCTGCTCGTCGCTGATGCCCAGGCCCAAATCCTTCGCATACTGATCGAGCAGCGCTTCGTCGATGAGGCGGTTCAGCGTCTGCTGACGCAGCGTTTTCATATAGCCTTCATTCGCCGCAAGCTCGGAGAACTGGTCACCCAGCTGCTGCTGCATGCGGTTACGTTCACCCGCGAAAGCGTTCTCGAACTGCCCACGGCTGATTTCCTGGCCGTTCACTTTAGCGGCGTAGTTAGCGCCACCGCCGATAAGGTAACTGCTCACGCCGGTCAATATGAACGACAGGATAATGAGACCGAATATAATCTTGAGCACGAGACTGTTAGCAGCCGTGCGTAAGCTGTCCATCATGGTGTAACAACACTCCGCTGTATGTGACTGGTTACCTGACGCTAACGGAAAATCCTTACCGCTGCGCGTAAAGTCGTATTGTGACAAGAAACCAGTACGATTGTCAGCCCACAACTCGCATAAACTCGAACAAATCAGGCCTGGACAAACAAAAAAGGCACATCAAACGATGCGCCCTTGTACTTTTCGGCTTCCCTTAAGCGGGAAAGCAATCAGTTTACTGCGTCTTTCAGCGCTTTACCTGCACGGAAACCCGGCACTTTAGCCGCAGCAATGGTGATCTCTTTACCGGTCTGAGGGTTGCGGCCAGTACGGGCAGCACGCTCTTTAACAGCAAAAGTACCGAAACCTACCAGTGCAACGTCGTCCCCAGCCTGCAGAGATTCAGTAACAGAAGCAATTAAAGCATCTAACGCACGTCCAGCTGCAGCTTTAGAAATATCAGCACCCGCAGCAATTTTGTCAATCAGTTGAGATTTATTCACTGTTCTCTTCCTCTCTTTATAATTTATATCGCGCCTGAATCCTTCACAACGCGACCGCGCAGCAGTTATATCAGGCCTGCCATGACCTTACAACACCCGTTGTTGATGGCTAACCCAATCAGCAATCTAAATTAGCTATACAAAAAAAGGCTGGCAAGCCCGAAATGGCTTACCAACCTTATTTTTATTGACGCTCTTTGCGCGAGGTCACTATTTTGCGGTTACAACCTGCATTCCGGAGGGTTCATTCTGCAGTGCGAGACTCAGAACTTCCTCAATACGTTTAACCGGATGGATCTGCAGATCGGCAATCACGTTGTCCGGAATCTCTTCCAGATCGCGTTTATTCTCGTAAGGGATCAATACGGTTTTGATCCCACCACGATGTGCCGCCAGCAGTTTCTCTTTCAGTCCACCGATTGGCAGTACCAGGCCACGCAGGGTGATTTCACCCGTCATCGCCACATCAGCACGTACCGGGTTACCCGTCAGGCAGGATACAAGTGCCGTACACATTGCGATACCGGCGCTTGGGCCATCTTTTGGCGTCGCCCCTTCAGGAACGTGAACGTGGATGTCGCGTTTTTCATAGAAATCCGCGTTGATGCCCAGTTTTTCCGCACGCGCACGCACTACGGTCAGCGCAGCCTGAATAGACTCCTGCATGACTTCACCCAACGAGCCGGTGTAGGTCAGCTTGCCTTTACCCGGTACGCAGGCGGTTTCGATGGTCAGCAGATCGCCGCCCACTTCCGTCCACGCCAGACCGGTCACCTGGCCAACGCGGTTCTCATTGTCCGCACGACCGTAGTCGAAGCGCTGAACGCCGAGGTACGCATGCAGGTTATCGCCGTTAATCACGATGTGCTTCAGGCTCTTATCCAGCAGCAGCTGTTTAACCGCCTTACGGCACAGCTTCGAGATTTCACGCTCAAGGCTACGCACGCCCGCTTCACGGGTGTAGTAGCGAATGATGCCGACAATCGCGCTGTCCTCTACGGTCAGCTCGCTGGCTTTAAGCGCGTTACGCTCAATCTGCTTCGGCAGCAGGTGCTGTTTAGCAATGTTCAGCTTCTCGTCTTCGGTATAGCCGGAAAGACGGATCACTTCCATACGGTCGAGCAGCGGAGCCGGAATGTTCATGGAGTTAGACGTCGCCACGAACATGACATCGCTCAGGTCGTAGTCCACTTCCAGGTAGTGATCGCTGAACGCCACGTTTTGTTCTGGATCAAGCACTTCCAGCAGCGCCGAAGCCGGATCGCCGCGCATGTCAGACGACATTTTGTCGATCTCATCCAGCAGGAACAGCGGGTTTTTAACGCCCACTTTCGCCATTTTCTGGATCAGTTTACCCGGCATGGAGCCGATGTAGGTACGGCGGTGACCGCGGATTTCCGCTTCATCGCGCACGCCACCCAGCGCCATACGGATATACTTACGTCCGGTCGCTTTAGCGATGGACTGGCCCAGAGAGGTTTTACCTACCCCCGGCGGTCCCACCAGACACAGGATTGGGCCTTTAATTTTGTTCACACGGCTTTGTACCGCGAGGTACTCAAGAATGCGGTCTTTCACGCGCTCAAGGCCGTAGTGGTCGGTGTCCAGGATCTCCTGCGCCTGACGCAGGTCTTTTTTGACCTTGCTGCGGGCGTTCCACGGAACCTGAACCATCCACTCAATGTAGCCGCGTACAACGGTCGCTTCAGCCGACATCGGAGACATCATTTTCAGCTTCTGCAGTTCTGCTTCCGCTTTCTCTTTCGCCTCTTTCGGCATCTTCGCCGCGTCGATTTTACGCTTCAGCGCTTCGTTTTCGTCCGGCGCGTCGTCCATCTCGCCCAGCTCTTTCTGAATGGCCTTCATTTGCTCATTCAGATAGTACTCACGCTGAGATTTCTCCATCTGCTTTTTCACACGGTTGCGAATACGCTTCTCAACCTGCAGCAGATCGATTTCAGACTCCATCATCGCCATCAGATATTCCAGACGTTCATTAACGTCGGACATTTCCAGCACGGACTGTTTGTCAGCCAGCTTCAGCGGCATGTGTGCAGCGATGGTGTCCGCCAGACGCGCAGGATCGTCGATGCTGTTCAGCGACGTCAGCACTTCTGGTGGGATTTTCTTGTTCAGCTTGATATAGCCTTCAAACTGGCTAATCGCGGTGCGCACCAGCACTTCCTGCTCGCGCTCATCAAGCTCAGGCGAATCAAGGTACTCTGCCTTCGCAGAGAAGTGCTCGCCATCGTCTGACAGCGTGGTAATACGCGCACGCTGTAAACCTTCTACCAGCACCTTAACGGTGCCGTCAGGCAGCTTCAGCATTTGCAAAATAGAGGCCACGGTCCCGACGGTGAAAAGATCGTTTACACCCGGCTCATCCGTTGATGCTTCTTTCTGCGCAACCAACATGATTTTTTTATCATGATCCATGGCGGCTTCGAGGCAACGGATAGATTTTTCCCGCCCTACAAATAAGGGTATGACCATGTGCGGATAAACCACCACATCGCGCAACGGCAATACGGGGATTTCAATGCGTTCAGAACGCTCAGGATTCATAGAGCTCTCTCTTAGTTTAGTGTCCGCCAGGTAAGCTGGTCATGTAACTGTGCTTCACACAACCATTAACATGTAACCAGTATATGGGGATGTTTCCCACACATTCAACGTCATGAATACGGAAAAAGCAAAGGGGAGATAAAATCCCCCCTTTTTGATTAACTGCTTGTATGATTTGGTGAATTATTCGCCAGATGCCTGCTGGGCTTCCGGTTTACCGTAAATCAGCAGTGGCTTGGTCTGACCGCTAATGACGGACTCATCGATAACCACCTTCTCGACATCTTCCATGGACGGCAAATCGTACATGGTATCGAGCAGAGCTGCTTCAACGATGGAACGCAGACCACGTGCACCGGTTTTACGGATCATTGCCTTCTTGGCAATCGCATCCAGCGCTTCGTCACGGAATTCCAGATCTACGCCTTCCAGATTGAACAACGCCTGATACTGCTTGGTCAGCGCATTTTTCGGCTCTTTCAGGATCTGAATAAGCGCGTCTTCACTCAGCTCGTTCAGCGTCGCTACAACCGGCAGACGACCAATGAACTCAGGGATCAGACCAAACTTGATCAAATCTTCTGGTTCAACCTGCGACAGCAGCTGCCCTTCGTTCGGTTTTTCAGACGAGGCTTTCACCGTTGCGCCAAAACCAATGCCGGAGCCGGTTTCAACACGGTGAGAGATCACTTTATCCAGACCGGCGAATGCACCGCCACAGATGAACAGGATCTTGGAGGTATCAACCTGCAGGAACTCCTGCTGAGGATGTTTACGACCACCCTGTGGCGGAACCGCAGCAACGGTACCTTCAATCAGCTTCAGCAGCGCCTGCTGTACACCCTCACCCGATACATCACGGGTGATGGACGGGTTGTCTGACTTACGAGAGATTTTGTCGATCTCATCGATGTAGACGATCCCGCGCTGTGCTTTCTGTACGTCGTAATCGCACTTCTGCAGCAGTTTCTGGATGATGTTTTCAACGTCTTCACCCACGTAACCGGCTTCGGTCAGGGTGGTGGCATCCGCCATGGTGAACGGAACATCCAGCAGGCGCGCCAGCGTTTCTGCCAGCAGCGTTTTACCGGAACCGGTCGGCCCGATCAGCAGGATGTTACTTTTACCCAGCTCCACACCGTTGCTGGTATCGCCGTTACGCAGACGTTTGTAGTGGTTATATACCGCCACCGCCAGCACTTTCTTCGCCTGCTCCTGACCGATGACATAGTCGTCAAGGTGATGACGAATTTCATGCGGTGTCGGCAACGCGCTACGCTCACGGTGCGGGGCAACTTCTTTAATCTCTTCGCGAATGATGTCGTTACATAAATCGACACACTCGTCGCAGATATACACGGACGGCCCGGCAATCAGTTTACGCACTTCATGCTGGCTTTTGCCGCAAAAAGAGCAGTACAGCAGTTTGCCCGAACCATCTTTGCGTTTATCTGTCATGAGTCCAAACCTCTTTTTAAGTTCTTTGTGCCGCACATGACGACGCAAATGCCATTCTCAGACGCAAGCTGCTTTCGGCAGAATGCCGCCCTACCTTAGTATAGCGGCACACTCGCGTCGCGGGCATCAATTACGATGGGTCAAAACGGAGTCGACTAAGCCGTACTCAACTGCCTCAGGTGCAGAGAGGAAGCGATCGCGTTCGGTATCGCGCTCGATCTGCTCGAGAGGTTGACCCGTATGCTGCGCCATAAGTTCATTCATGCGCGCTTTTACTTTCAGAATTTCTCGAGCGTGGATTTCGATATCCGTCGCCTGGCCCTGGTAACCACCCAGCGGCTGGTGAATCATCACGCGGGAATTTGGCAGGCAGAAACGCTTGCCTTTCGCCCCTGCGGTTAACAGGAATGCCCCCATGGATGCGGCCTGTCCCATACAAATGGTGCTAACATCCGGCTTGATGAATTGCATGGTGTCGTAAATAGACATACCAGCCGTAATCACGCCGCCTGGCGAGTTGATGTACAGATAAATGTCTTTTTCCGGGTTTTCCGCTTCCAGAAACAGCATCTGCGCCACAATCAGGTTTGCCATGTGGTCTTCCACCTGGCCGGTCAGAAAGATAACGCGTTCCTTGAGCAGACGGGAATAGATATCAAAAGAACGCTCACCACGTGAGGTCTGTTCAATAACCATTGGCACCAGAGCCATATGGGGTGCAAAGTTATCTCGTTCGCCACTGTATGACATTTCCGTCTCCTGGATCAAAATTGAAAACACCTGCTGTACTGATTGTAACCTTATGGACGGATTATCAGCCAGTCTCATTCATCGTGATTACATACTTATGGGGTTCACAGTGCCCTATTTCAAGCATAACAATCTTTTGTTGTTACGCTAACACTGAAAGGGCGTTTTAGCACTCTTCCTGGGCTATTGGTGTGATAAAAAAAACCCGTCGCCGGAAGGCAACGGGTTTTCTGTTCAAACTTTAAACCGTTGGGGCGAAATTACGCCTGCTGGTTCATCAGTTCGTTGAAAGAGGTCGCTTTTTCGGACACTTTAGCTTTCGCCAGTACCGCTTCAACAGCCTGCTCTTCCAGTGCGACGTTGCGCATGTTGTCCATCAGCTCTTTGTTCTTACCATAGAACTCAACAACTTCTGATGGGTCTTCGTACGCAGAAGCCATCTCTTCGATCAGGCCTTTAACGCGCTCTTCGTCAGCTTTCAGCTCGTGGGTACGAATCACTTCGCCCAGCAGCAGGCCAACAACAACGCGGCGTTTCGCTTGCTCTTCGAACAGCTCGCGCGGCAGTTCCATCGCTTGCTGCTGGTTGCCACCGAAACGCTGTGCAGCCTGACGGCGCAGAACGTCGATTTCGCTGTCGATCAGTGCAGCTGGAACGTCAATCTCGTTCGCTTTCACCAGACCGTCGATCGCCTGAGATTTCACACGGTTACGCACAGCACCGTTCAGCTCGCGTTCCATGTTCTTACGCACTTCGGTACGCAGGCCTGCAACAGAACCATCTTCCACGCCGAAACGTTTGATGAATTCTTCAGTCAGTTCTGGCAGTTCGCGCTCTTCAACTTTCTTCAGGTTGATAACGAACTTCGCTGCTTTCCCTTTCAGGTTTTCAGCGTGGTACTCTTCAGGGAAGGTCACGTCGATGGTGAACTCTTCGCCCGCTTTGTGGCCTTTGATACCGTCTTCGAAGCCTGGGATCATACGACCCTGGCCCATTGCCAGTACGAAGTCAGACGCTTTGCCGCCTTCGAACTCTTCGCCGTCTACAGAACCGGTGAAGTCGATGGTGACACGGTCTTCAGCGTCAACTGCGCCTTCTTTATCTTTCCAGTTCGCCTGCTGCTTGCGCAGGGTGTCCAGCATGCCGTCAACGTCTTCGTCAGTCACGGAAACAACCGGCTTTTCAACCTCGATAGATTCCAGACCTTTCAGCTCAACTTCCGGGTACACTTCGAACTCTACGGAGTAGGTGAAGTCTTCGCCCTGCTTGTATTCGCCTGGAACGTAGTTTGGCGCGCCAGCTGGATTAATTTTTTCTTTGATGATCGCATCGATAAAGTTGCGGCTCATCAGTTCACCCAGCACATCCTGACGCACGGAAGCGCCATAACGCTGAGCAACAACATTCATTGGAACTTTGCCCTTGCGGAAGCCGTCAATACGTACTTTTTTTGCTACGTTGACCAGCTCGCTTTTCACAGCAGTTTCGATGCTGTCAGCAGCGATAGTAATCGTTACACGGCGGCCAAGGCCTTGAGTGGTTTCAACTGAAACTTGCATCTTGTTACCTCAAAAAAATCACAGTGCTCGGTCAACTCTGAATCTGTCTGTGTTTACCGGGATGCTCTCTTAGTGCAGATTCACATTCCCTGTCGCCAGAATCATCCCGAAGACATTCAATAAGACGCGGCATTATAGCGGCATCACTTAGGTGAGTCGAGAACGGTTGGGGCTAGTTGCTGCGGCTTTTTTCACACTTTACGGCTATTTTTAGCCTTAAAATCGCACCATCCGCTCAAAACTCAGACAAAACAAAACGGCCCGGAGGCCGTTTCGACGAAATCTCTATGCAACATACTGGAAATACTCCGGCTGTTGCAAATCCGATTTTTCAGGCTAAGGTGCCTGCACCGCGACAGGGCGGTGATGCAACTACCGTATCCTGCAAGCCTTCCCATTCCTTAATGGTATAGGTATGCAATGCTAGCGCATGCACGGTCGTGGAGAGTTCTTCCGACAGGGTGCTGTAGATCATGCGATGTCGGTTCAGGAAACGTTCTCCCTGAAAACGATCGCTGACCAGAACCACTTTGAAGTGGCTTTCAGAACCCGCCGGCACGTTATGACGATAGCTTTCGTCGACAACTTCGAGGAAAACAGGGTCGAACGCTGCCCTTAATTTATCTTCTATCTGCTCACGTATCATCATGAAATTACTCCTCCGACAACCCCAGGATGTCACCCATCCCTTTAAATATTAGCCGCTTTTACCGTTTCCATTACATTAAGACAACAAATATTTAGCTTTCGTCTGATTTTCTCATTCAAAGGAATGAAGTTAACTGTGAGGCTCACACGTTTTGTCATTTACGGGTGGAGAAAAGGGCTAAGCGGGTCAGATTTCAGACAAGGCGATGAATTTACATGCGTTGACCACTTCCCCTGGCCGTTGGCGATGTTATGATGGCGGCAATTTTTCTCTTTATATGCTTACGATTCGTTGAGAACCTGAAAATGTTAAAAAAAATCTTCTTTCCGTTGGTAGCACTTTTCATGCTGGCAGGCTGTGCAACCCCGCCAACGACAATTGATGTTTCACCAAAAATCACCCTGCCTCAGCAGGATCCAAGCCTGATGGGCGTGACCGTTAGCATCAACGGTGCCGATCAGCGTCAGGATCAGGCGCTGGCGAAAGTCACTCGCGACAATCAGCAGGTTGTCCTGACCGCTTCCCGCGACCTGCGCTTCCTGCTGCAGGAAGTGCTGGAGAAACAGATGACCTCCCGCGGTTACATGGTTGGCCCAAGCGGCGCGGTTGATCTGCAGATCATCGTGAACAATCTGTACGCAGACGTATCCCAGGGTAACGTTCGCTACAATATCGCGACCAAAGCCGATATCGCCATCATCGCAACCGCGAAGAACGGCAATAAGATGAACAAAAACTACCGTGCGAGCTATTCGGTTGAAGGCGCATTCCAGGCGTCCAACAAAAATATCGCCGACGCGGTTAACAGCGTGCTGACTGACACTATTGCCGATATGGCACAGGACACCAGCATTCACGACTTCATCAAGCAGAACGCGCGTTAATCCCGCTGACTGACCCGGTGCATAGCCGGGTCAGTTTTATAAAACATGTCCAGTCACTACTTACGCATTTTCCAGCAACCGAAATCAGCCATTCTGCTGATCCTCGGCTTCGCCTCCGGTTTACCGCTCGCGCTCACCTCCGGCACGCTCCAGGCGTGGATGACCGTCGAGAATATCGATCTCAAAACCATCGGCTTCTTCTCGCTTGTCGGCCAGGCTTACGTCTTTAAGTTCCTGTGGTCGCCGGTGATGGACCGCTACACGCCGCCGTTCCTCGGGCGACGTCGCGGTTGGTTAGTAATAACGCAGCTTCTCTTGCTCATGGCGATCGCCGCGATGGGCTTTCTTGAACCGTCAACGCAGCTGCGCTGGATGGCCGCTCTTGCGGTGGTCATCGCCTTCTGTTCCGCTTCGCAGGATATCGTTTTCGACGCCTGGAAGACGGACGTTCTGCCCGCTGACGAGCGCGGTGCCGGGGCGGCCATTAGCGTACTCGGCTATCGTCTTGGGATGCTGGTTTCCGGCGGTCTGGCGCTCTGGCTTGCCGACCGCTATCTCGGCTGGCAGGGCATGTACTGGCTGATGGCCGCGCTGCTCATCCCCTGTATTATTGCCACCCTGCTTGCACCTGAACCAAGCGACGTGATCCCGGTTCCACGCTCGCTGGAGCAGGCCGTTGCCGAACCGCTGCGCGACTTCTTTGGCCGCAACAATGCCTGGCTCATCCTGCTGCTGATCGTCCTTTATAAGCTGGGCGATGCGTTTGCCATGAGCCTGACCACGACCTTCCTCATCCGCGGCGTCGGGTTTGATGCTGGCGAAGTGGGGGTAGTAAACAAAACGCTCGGCCTGTTTGCCACTATCGTCGGCGCCCTGTACGGCGGCGTGTTGATGCAGCGTCTGACGCTGTTCCGCGCCCTGCTGATCTTCGGCATCCTGCAGGGGGCATCGAACGCGGGGTACTGGCTGCTTTCGATCACCGATAAACATATGATCAGCATGGCGACGGCGGTGTTCTTCGAAAACCTCTGCGGCGGGATGGGAACGGCAGCCTTTGTCGCCCTGCTGATGACCCTGTGCAACAAATCATTTTCCGCCACGCAGTTTGCCCTGCTCTCGGCGCTTTCCGCCGTCGGACGCGTTTACGTTGGCCCCATTGCCGGCTGGTTTGTTGAAGCCCACGGCTGGCCAACCTTTTATCTCTTCTCGGTGGTCGCGGCCGTACCGGGGATTTTATTGCTGCTGGTCTGTCGCCAGACGCTGGAATATACCCAGCGTACAGAACACTTTATGCCGCGTACCGAATATCATCGAGCCTACCGCTTTGCCTTACGTCTGCTAATGGTGGGTTGCCTTGCGCTGGTATTATGGCTTGCGGTGCTGATCGTCAATGCGACAACCGCGCTGGCGCTCCCGCTTGAAGGCCTGTTGCTGGACATCGGCGCCCTGCTGGCTATCGTCGGGATCGTGCTTGGTGGCGTCCTTGATTATCTGGCTTTACGCAAAACGCAATTGACCTGAAGAAAAAAGCGAAAGGTTATTTCCCGTTGTAATCACGATGCGTAATTATAACGGGAGAATAAACGCCAGCTGATAAAAAAAATATTTGTTGTTTTGTGCGGGATAGCTTTCGGAAATTATAGGAGCCAATTCCAAAACGGTATTTTTCATTAAACGATTCAGCTTTTGAAAGATTGAATTTTCGTTTTTTAATTGTCTTTATATTGATAATTATTTGTTAATTTTTTGTATATTTTTAACAATGGTTATACCAATTGCCCCTTTTAGGGTATGCTTGGGGGACCATTCGTTATAAAGCCCATGCCGTGCGGCTTTTGTCTGAAAAAGCGACATAATTTGCAACACTTGTGACATGCGCGGCAGAACCCAGTAACACCTTCCTGACACAGTCCTAATGATGTTTACAGTAATGTAACCTTCCCGTAAAATGCCCCCACACTTTAAACGCCACCAGACTCCGTGGAATTGAGGTCGTTAAATGAGACTCGGGAAATACAATAAAAGTTTGGGATGGTTGTCATTATTCGCGGGCACTGTATTACTCAGTGGCTGCGATTCTGCACTACTAGACCCCAAAGGACAGATTGGACTGGAACAACGTTCACTGATTCTGACGGCATTTGGCCTGATGATGATTGTGGTTATTCCAGCCATTTTGATGGCTGTTGGTTTCGCCTGGAAGTATCGTGCGAGCAATAAAGATGCGAAGTATAGCCCTAACTGGTCACACTCCAATAAAGTGGAAGCTGTGGTCTGGACGGTACCTATTCTGATCATCCTGTTCCTTGCCGTGCTGACCTGGAAAACCACTCACGCGCTTGAGCCAAGCAAACCGCTGGTTCACGATGAGAAACCTATTACCATTGAAGTCGTCTCCATGGACTGGAAATGGTTCTTCATCTATCCGGAGCAGGGCATTGCTACCGTGAATGAAATCGCCTTCCCGGCGAACACTCCGGTTCAGTTCAAAGTGACCTCCAACTCCGTAATGAACTCCTTCTTCATCCCACGTCTGGGTAGCCAGATTTACGCGATGGCCGGTATGCAGACTAACCTGCACCTGATCGCGAATGAAGCAGGCACCTACGACGGTATCTCCGCCAGCTATAGTGGCCCGGGCTTCTCGGGTATGAAGTTCAAAGCTATCGCTACGCCAGATCGCGCCGCTTTCGACCAGTGGGTTGAAAAAGCGAAGCAGTCTACTAACACCATGTCTGACATGGCGGCGTTCGACAAAGTGGCTACACCTAGCGAATACAACAAGGTGGAGTACTTCTCTAATGTGAAACCTGATTTGTTCAAGGACGTTATTGGCAAATTTATGGATCACGGCAAGAGCATGGACATGACCCAGCCTGAAGGCGAGCACAGCGCGCACGAAGGTATGGAAGGCATGGACATGAGCCACGCGGAAACCGCTCACTAAGGGGCCGAGGAAGAAAATGTTCGGAAAATTGACACTGGATGCGGTGCCGTACCACGAACCGATTATCGTGATTACGGTGGCTGCAATTATCATCGGTGGCGCAGCCTTACTGGGCTTAATCACTTACTTCGGTAAGTGGAGCTACCTGTGGAATGAGTGGCTGACCTCGGTTGACCACAAAAAACTCGGTATCATGTACTGCATCGTCGGTATCGTCATGTTAATTCGTGGCTTTGCGGATGCGATCATGATGCGTAGCCAGCAGGCGCTCGCCTCGGCGGGTGAAGCCGGCTTCCTGCCGCCGCACCACTACGATCAGATCTTTACCGCCCACGGCGTTATCATGATCTTCTTCGTGGCGATGCCGCTGGTTATCGGCCTGATGAACGTTGTCGTTCCGCTGCAAATCGGCGCGCGCGACGTTGCGTTCCCGTTCCTGAACAACCTGAGCTTCTGGTTCACGGTTGTCGGCGTTATCCTGGTTAACCTGTCACTGGGTGTGGGCGAATTCGCACAGACCGGCTGGCTGGCATACCCGCCGCTTTCAGGAATTGAGTACAGTCCTGGCGTAGGCGTCGATTACTGGATTTGGGCGCTTCAGCTCTCCGGTGTCGGTACTACCCTGACCGGTATCAACTTCTTCGTGACCATTATCAAGATGCGTGCCCCTGGCATGACCATGTTCAAGATGCCGGTATTTACCTGGGCATCTCTGTGCGCCAACATCCTGATTATTGCTTCATTCCCAATTCTGACCGTCACCGTCGCGCTGCTGACCCTGGACCGCTACCTGGGCACCCATTTCTTCACGAATGATATGGGTGGCAACATGATGATGTACATCAACCTGATTTGGGCCTGGGGTCACCCGGAAGTGTACATCCTGGTTCTGCCGGTCTTCGGGGTGTTCTCCGAAATCGCAGCAACCTTCTCGCGTAAGCGTCTGTTTGGTTACACCTCTCTGGTGTGGGCAACCGTGTGTATTACCGTTCTGTCGTTCATCGTTTGGCTGCACCACTTCTTTACCATGGGTGCGGGCGCGAACGTAAACGCCTTCTTCGGTATCACCACCATGATTATCGCCATCCCTACCGGGGTTAAGATCTTCAACTGGCTGTTCACCATGTACCAGGGCCGTATCGTGTTCCACTCAGCGATGCTGTGGACCATCGGCTTCATCGTGACCTTCTCCGTGGGTGGGATGACCGGCGTACTGCTGGCGGTACCGGGCGCTGACTTCGTACTGCACAACAGCCTGTTCCTGATTGCGCACTTCCATAACGTTATCATCGGTGGCGTAGTCTTCGGCTGCTTCGCTGGCGTAACCTACTGGTGGCCAAAAGCGTTCGGTTTTACCCTGAACGAAAAATGGGGTAAACGCGCGTTCTGGTTCTGGATCATCGGCTTCTTCGTAGCATTTATGCCGCTGTACGTGCTGGGCTTCATGGGTATGACCCGTCGCCTGAGCCAGCAGATTGATCCGCAGTTCCACCCAATGCTGATGGTTGCAGCGGGCGGCGCAGTGCTGATTGCCTGTGGTATCGCGTCTCAGCTGATTCAGTTCTACGTGTCTATTCGCGACCGCGACCAGAACCGTGACCTGACCGGTGACCCGTGGGGTGGCCGTACGCTGGAGTGGGCGACCTCTTCTCCTCCGCCGTTCTATAACTTCGCCGTTGTGCCGCAGATCCATGAACGCGACGCATTCTGGGAAATGAAAGAAAAAGGTGAAGCGTATAAGCAACCTGCTCATTACGAAGAGATCCACATGCCGAAAAACAGCGGCGCGGGCATCGTTATTGCCGCATTCGCAACGGTATTTGGTTTCGCAATGATCTGGCACATCTGGTGGATGGCGATTGTTGGCTTTGCCGGCATCGTAATCAGCTGGATTGTGAAGAGCTTTGACGAGGACGTGGACTACTACGTACCAGTCCGTGAAGTTGAAAAGCTGGAAAATCAGCATTTCGACGAGATTTCTAAAGCGGGGCTGAAAAATGGCAACTGATACTCTGGCGCACTCAACTGCCCACGCGCATGAGCATGCGCACCACGATACGGGACCGATGAAAGTCTTCGGTTTCTGGATCTACCTGATGAGCGACTGCATTCTGTTCTGCTGTCTGTTCGCGACCTATGCCGTTCTGGTGAACGGCACGGCGGGCGGCCCGGCTGGCAAGGACATTTTTGAGCTGCCGTTCGTACTGGTAGAAACCGCACTGCTGCTGTTCAGCTCCATCACCTACGGCATGGCGGCTATCGCCATGTACAAAAACAACAAGAGCCAGGTTGTCTCCTGGCTGGCGTTGACCTGGCTGTTTGGTGCTGGCTTTATCGGGATGGAAATCTATGAATTCCATCACCTGATCATGGAAGGTTTCGGCCCGGATCGCAGTGGCTTCCTGTCCGCGTTCTTCGCGCTGGTAGGTACCCACGGTCTGCACGTAACTTCTGGTCTGATCTGGATGGCGGTACTGATGTTCCAGGTACACCGTCGCGGCCTGACCAATACTAACCGTACCCGCATCATGTGCCTGAGCCTGTTCTGGCACTTCCTGGACGTGGTATGGATCTGTGTGTTCTCTGTTGTTTATCTGATGGGGGCGATGTAATGAGTCATTCAAACGATCATGGCGCTTCCCACGGTAGCGTAAAAACCTACATGACAGGTTTCATCCTGTCGATCATCCTGACGGTGATCCCGTTCTGGATGGTGATGAACGGTTCTGCATCTAAGCCGGTTATTCTGGGCGTCATCCTGGTAACCGCTGTGATTCAGATTCTGGTGCATCTGGTTTGCTTCCTGCACATGAACACCAAGTCCGATGAAGGCTGGAATATGACGGCCTTTATCTTTACCGTGATTATCATCGCTATCCTGGTAGTCGGTTCCATCTGGATTATGTGGAACCTTAACTACAACATGATGGTTCACTAAGAGCGGCGAGTATGTTTAAGCAATACCTGCAAGTAACAAAACCAGGCATCATCTTTGGCAACCTGATCTCCGTGATTGGAGGGTTCCTGCTGGCCTCTAAGGGCAGCATCGATTACGCCCTCTTTATCTACACGCTGGTCGGTGTGTCACTGGTTGTTGCGTCCGGTTGTGTATTTAACAACTACATCGACATGGATATCGACAAGAAGATGGAAAGGACCAAAAATCGGGTGCTGGTGAAAGGCCTGATCGCCCCTTCCGTCTCGCTGGTGTACGCCACCTTGCTGGGTATTGCTGGCTTTATGCTCCTGTGGTTTGGTGCTAACCCGCTGGCCTGCTGGCTGGGGGTGATGGGGTTCGTTGTCTATGTGGGCGTCTACAGCCTGTATATGAAACGTCACTCCGTTTACGGTACGCTGATTGGTTCTCTCTCCGGCGCTGCGCCGCCGGTGATTGGCTACTGCGCCGTCACGAACGAGTTCGACAGCGGTGCGCTGATCCTGCTGGCTATCTTTAGCCTGTGGCAGATGCCGCACTCCTATGCCATCGCGATTTTCCGCTTTAAGGATTATCAGGCAGCGAACATCCCGGTTCTGCCGGTCGTGAAAGGCATTTCGGTTGCCAAGAACCACATCACGCTCTACATCATCGCCTTTGCTGTAGCAACGCTGATGCTCTCTCTGGGCGGTTACGCTGGATATAAATATCTGGTCGTGGCAGCTGCGGTGAGCGTCTGGTGGCTCGGTATGGCCCTGCGGGGGTATAAAGTGGAAGATGACAAAGTTTGGGCACGCAAGCTGTTTGTGTTCTCGATTGTCGCCATCACCTCTCTGTCCGTGATGATGTCCGTGGACTTCATGGTGCCAGATTCACACAGCCTGCTGACGTACGTCTGGTAAGCGTGCTGAATTGAAAAAGCCAGGTTAATCACCTGGCTTTTTTTTTGCCCGGCGGCGCTACGCTTGCACGGGCCTACGGGATCGGTAGGTCGGGTAAGGCATTGCCGTCACCCGCCGCGGTTTTGCACGATGGTAATATCTCTTAAACAAACACCTGTTTACCGCACTTAACGCCCCGCCTAAACTAGTGCCTGCTTTTGAACTGAGGTGGTAATGAACGATTATAAAATGACGCCAGGCGAGCTACGCGCGACCTGGGGCTTAGGGACTGTTTTCTCGCTACGGATGCTTGGCATGTTTATGGTCCTGCCTGTTCTGACCACGTACGGTATGGCACTGCAGGGCGCCAGCGAAGCGTTGATTGGCCTGGCCATTGGCATTTACGGTTTGGCCCAGGCGGTCTTCCAGATCCCCTTTGGTCTGCTTTCAGACCGCGTCGGCCGTAAACCGCTGATTGTCGGCGGACTGCTGGTGTTCGTGCTCGGCAGCATTATAGCCGCCCTCTCCCACTCCATCTGGGGCATTATTCTTGGCCGCGCCCTGCAGGGCTCCGGCGCGATTGCCGCCGCCGTGATGGCGCTGCTGTCGGACCTCACCCGCGAGCAGAACCGCACCAAGGCGATGGCCTTTATCGGCGTCAGCTTCGGCGTGACGTTCGCGATTGCGATGGTGCTCGGCCCGATCGTTACCCATAAGCTGGGCCTGCACGCCCTGTTCTGGATGATTGCGGTACTGGCGACTATCGGTATTGCGCTGACGCTTTGGGTGGTGCCCGACAGTAAAAATCACGTCCTCAACCGCGAGTCCGGGATGGTGAAAGGCTGCTTCAGCAAAGTGATTGTCGAGCCGCGCCTGCTGAAGCTGAACTTTGGCATTATGTGTCTGCATATCCTGCTGATGTCGACCTTCGTCGCCCTGCCCGGCCAGCTTGCCGCCGCGGGCTTCCCCGCCGCCGAGCACTGGAAAATCTATCTGGTGACGATGCTGATCTCATTCGTCTCCGTGGTGCCGTTTATTATCTACGCGGAAGTGAAGCGCAAAATGAAGCGCGTTTTCGTGGGCTGCGTGGCGCTCCTGCTGATTGCCGAAATCGTGCTGTGGGGTTCTGGTCCGCACTTCTGGGAACTGGTTATCGGCGTACAGATCTTCTTCCTGGCCTTTAACCTGATGGAAGCGCTGCTGCCGTCGCTCATCAGCAAGGAATCCCCTGCCGGCTACAAAGGGACGGCAATGGGCATTTACTCCACCAGCCAGTTTCTCGGCGTGGCGATTGGCGGCTCGCTCGGCGGGTGGGTGGACGGCCTGTTTGATTCGCAAACCGTGTTTCTTGCGGGGGCATTGCTGGCGATGGTCTGGCTGCTGGTCGCCAGCACCATGAAAGAGCCGCGCTACGTAAGCAGCCTGCGCGTGGAAATTCCGGATGATGTCGACATTAGCGATGCGCTGAAAGCGCGTCTGGCAGCAAAAGAGGGTGTAACTGACGTGCTGATTGTCCCGGATGAACGCAGCGCCTACGTCAAAATAGACAGTAAGGTCACCAACCGCTTCGAGGTAGAACAGGCTTTGAAAGCGTAAAAAAATGCCCGGTTGAACCGGGCATTTTTGTTTTAATCGCGGAAGTTTTTGAACTGGAAAGGCTGCCCCAGATCGCCGCCGCGAATAAGCGCCATCACGCCCTGCAGATCGTCACGAGATTTCCCGGTCACGCGGATCTCTTCGCCCTGGATTTGCGCCTGAACCTTCAGCTTGCTGTCTTTGATAAGCTTAACGATTTTCTTCTGCACCGCGCTCTCGATGCCCTGCTTCAGCTTGGCTTCAACGAACCAGGTTTTGCCGCTGTGCACGAACTCTTCCGGCACGTCCAGCGAGGTTCCTTCAATGCCGCGCTTCAGCAGCTTGGCGCGCAGAATATCGAGCAGCTGGTTAACCTGGAAGTCAGACTCGCTCAGCACCTTGATGGTCTTATTTGCGTCGTTCAGTTCAAAACTCGCCTCAACGCCGCGAAAATCGAAACGTGACTCAACTTCACGGCTTGCGTTGTCCACGCCGTTGCGAACTTCCTGGATATCAACTTCGGAAACAATATCGAAAGATGGCATCTTTTCTTCTCCTTTCATTTTTGTTGCGTTGCATAATACCCGCAACAAGGCATAACTCAAAAGCATAGTCGACGGCGCTATACTTAGGCCGTAACACCTGGCGCAGTTGCAGGTGAGGAGGATAAATGAAAATTACAGTGCTCGGATGCGGCGCTCTGGGCCAGCTTTGGCTGACCGCGCTATGCAAGCACGGACATGAAGTTCAGGGCTGGCTGCGCGTGCCCCAGCCCTACTGCAGTGTAAACCTGATTGCTGAAGACGGAAGCCTCTTTAACGAATCTCTTACCGCTAACGATCCCGATTTCCTGGCACAAAGCGACCTCCTGCTGGTGACGCTCAAGGCGTGGCAGGTTTCAGATGCGGTAAAGACGCTGTCCGCACAACTTCCCCCCGGCTCGCCCGTTTTGCTGCTGCATAACGGTATGGGAACGATTGATGAGCTGAAGAGCATTCCTCAGCCCCTGCTGATGGCCACCACCACCCACGCTGCGCGTCGCGACGGCAATATCATTATTCACGTAGCCAGCGGTGTGACGCATATCGGTCCGGCCCGCGAGCAGGACGGCGACTACAGCTATCTAGCGGATGTTCTACAGAAGGTGCTCCCGGACGTAGCGTGGCACAACAATATCCGTGCGCAACTCTGGCGCAAACTGGCGGTGAACTGCGTGATTAATCCGCTGACGGCGCTGTGGGATTGCCCAAACGGCGAGCTGAAAAACCATCCGCAGGAGATCGCCACGCTCTGTGAAGAAGTCGCTGCCGTAGTTGAACGCGAAGGCTTGCACACTTCGGCCGAAGATTTACGTTATTATGTCGAGCAGGTTATTGATAGTACGGCAGAAAATATCTCGTCGATGCTGCAGGACGTTCGGGCGTTACGCCACACCGAAATCGACTACATCACCGGCTATCTGCTAAAGCGCGCCCGTGCCCACGGCATTGCGGTGCCGGAAAACGCGCGTCTGTACGATCGGGTTAAACGTAAGGAGAGTGAGTATGAGCGCAACGGCACTGATATGCCTCGCCCCTGGTAGCGAAGAAATGGAAGCCGTCACCACCATCGACTTGATGGTGCGCGGCGGTATTGCGGTGACCACTGCCAGCGTCGCCAGCGACGGTAATCTGGCGATCGCCTGTTCACGCGGGGTGAAGATCCTTGCGGATGCGCCGCTGGTTCAGGTGGCGGACGGGGATTACGACATCATCGTGCTTCCCGGCGGCCTGAAAGGGGCAGAATGTTTTCGCGACAGCCCGTTACTGGTGGAAACCGTGCGTCAGTTCCATCTGTCCGGCCGCATCGTCGCCACAATTTGCGCTGCCGCCGGTACGGTCCTGGTTCCTCACGATATCTTCCCCATCGGCAATATGACCGGTTTCCCGGGGCTGAAGCATACGATCCCGGAAGAGCATTGGGTGGATAAACGCGTCGTCTGGGATCCGCGCGTCAACCTGCTCACCAGTCAGGGGCCCGGTACCGCGATTGATTTTGGCCTCAAGATTATTGACCTGCTGGTCGGGCGTGAAAAAGCGTACGAAGTCGCGTCGTCGCTGGTGATGCCGGCGGGGATTTATAATTACTATGAAGAGTAGTGCATAAAAAAGCCGGGTGGCGGCTACGCCTTACCCGGCCTACAAATGCACGGTACCGTAGGCCCGGTAAGCGAAGCGCCACCGGGCGAGAAACTACGGGCGATACACCTTCACATTCGCAAAGCCCTGCTCGCGCAGATACAGCGCCTGCAGACGGCTCATCACCCCTCGCTCACACCACAGCAGGTAGGTTTTGCTCTTATCGAGGTCGCCGAATTTGGTGCTCAGCTTGTAGAACGGCAGAGGCATCACCTCTACACCCTCAACATTCAGCGGTTTGGCATCCTGTTCGTCAATCGAACGGATATCTACAATCACGTCATTAGCGCTAAAACCGCTGACGGTTTCCACTTCAACCACGTCCTGCTCGGTCTGCTGGGCAATCTCGCGGATATCGATGTTTGACGCTTCCGCCACCACCTTCTCCAGGATCGCGAAATCGAAGTTTTCTTCTTCCGCTTCAATCTTCGCCTTCACCGCTTTGACGGTCGGGCTTTTTGAGATCACGCCGCAGTATTCCGGCATCGTGCGCGCAAAATCTTCGGTGCCGATTTCGCGCGCCAGATCGATGATGTGCTCTTTGTCGTGGGAGATCAGCGGACGCAGGATCAGCGTATCAGACACATTGTCGATAAGACGCAGGTTGGTCAGCGTCTGGCTGGAGACTTGGCCCAGCGCTTCGCCGGTAACCAGCGCCTGCACGCCGTAACGCTCGGCCACTTTGGATGCAGCACGCACCATCATGCGCTTCAGCACGACGCCCATCTGGCCGTCGTCCACTTTCTCGAGGATTTCGCCAACCACGGGCTCAAAGTTGATCGCCACAAAACGCACGCGGTGGGAGCTGCCGAAGCGGTTCCACAGGTAATGCGCCACCTGACGCACGCCGATTTCATGCGCCGCGCCGCCCAGGTTGAAGAAGCAGTAGTGTACGCGACAGCCGCGACGCATCAGCATATAGCTGGACACGCCGGAGTCGAAGCCACCGGAGATCAGCGACAGCACGTCTTCCTGAGTGCCGATCGGGAAACCGCCAATACCTTCGTAACGGCCTTTCACCAGCAGCAGGCGATCGTTTTCGATCTCAAGGTTAACGGTCACTTCTGGGTTGGTCAGACGCACGCGCGCAGACTCAACGTGCTGGTTCAGACCGCCGCCGACGTAACGTTCAACTTCAATGGAGCTGAACTCGTGCTTGCCGCGACGCTTCGCGCGCACGCAGAAGGTTTTGCCTTCGATCTGCTCGCGGTACTGCGCCAGCGCTTTTTCGAAGATGTCATGCATATCGGTGAACGGGACATCTTCCACTTCCAGAATATGGTGGATACCCGGAATACGGGTCAGCGCGTCGCGAATATCAAGGCGTTTGTTCTCGTCTTTGGCGCGGACTTCTACGTGGTCCCAGTGGCGCACCACGGCAAGGGTTTCGTCGTAGTGCTTTAATACGTTACGGATGTTCCCGGTGAGAATTTTAATAAAGCGCAAACGCACAGATTGGCTTTTGATGGTGATTTCAGGGAACAATTTAATGATAAACTTCATGGCGGCAATGTTTCTTAGGCAAGCTTATAAAGGCTTGTAGTGGAAAATGATACAGCAGCCCACACCCGTGGCTGCATCCAGGCGCGCAAGTATACCACCATCGCGCCGCTCGCGTTATTTGATAATTGCCCCGAGTCCGTTACCATGATGGGGCGAAGAATATAAGAGTTAATTCACTATGCCGAAGAAGAACGACGCACCGGCCAGTTTCGAAACTGCGCTGAGTGAACTGGAGAACATCGTTACCCGTCTTGAAAGCGGCGATCTCCCGCTGGAAGAGGCGCTCAACGAATTCGAGCGTGGCGTGCAGCTTGCGCGTCAGGGGCAGGTCAAACTGCAGCAGGCCGAGCAGCGCGTGCAAATCCTGCTTTCCGACAGCGAAGACGCGAAAACCACGCCTTTTACACCGGACGCCGAGTAAATGGATTTTGCCAACGAGCTTCAGGCGCGCGTCGTTCGCGCCAACGACGCCCTGCGCCGTTTTATTGCGCCACAGCCTTTTCAGAACACTCCACTGGTTGAGGCCATGCACTATGGCGCACTCTTGGGTGGAAAGCGCCTGCGCCCGTTCCTGGTGTACGCCACGGGCAAGATGTTTGGCATCAGCGAGACCACGCTGGACGCCCCGGCAGCCGCCGTTGAGTGCATCCATGCCTACTCGCTGATCCACGATGATCTGCCGGCTATGGATGATGACGATTTGCGTCGCGGCCAGCCAACCTGCCACATCAAGTTTGGCGAAGCGAACGCCATTCTGGCGGGCGACGCGCTGCAAACGCTGGCGTTCTCGATTTTAAGCGATGCGCCAATGGTTGAAGTGAGCGACCGCGATCGTCTGGCAATGGTGTCCGAACTGGCGATGGCCAGCGGCGTTGCCGGAATGTGTGGCGGTCAGGCGCTGGATTTAGAGGCAGAAGGTCGTCAGGTTAATCTGGAACAGCTGGAGCGCATCCACCGTCATAAAACGGGCGCGCTCATTCGTGCAGCCGTTCGCCTTGGCGCGCTGAGCGCGGGTGAACAGGGGCGCAAAGCGCTGCCGACTCTGGACAGATACGCAGAAAGTATCGGTCTGGCATTCCAGGTTCAGGATGACATTCTGGATGTGGTGGGCGATACTGCAACATTGGGTAAACGTCAGGGTGCGGACCAGCAGCTTGGCAAAAGTACCTACCCCGCCCTGCTGGGCCTTGAGCAAGCCCAACGTAAAGCCCGGGACCTGATAGCGGATGCCCGCCAGTCGCTGAACCAGCTGGCCGCGCAATCACTGGATACCTCGGCACTGGAAGCGCTAGCGGACTACATAATCCAGCGTGATAAATAAAACAACCTATCTCGATGAGCCTTTGATGAGTTTTGATATTGCCAAATACCCGACGCTGGCGTTAGTAGACTCCACCCAGGAGTTACGCCTGTTGCCGAAAGAGAGCCTGCCGAAGCTGTGCGACGAACTGCGTCGCTACCTGCTCGACAGCGTTAGCCGCTCCAGCGGTCATTTCGCCTCCGGGCTTGGCACGGTTGAGCTGACCGTGGCGCTTCATTACGTCTATAACACGCCGTTCGATCAACTCATCTGGGACGTCGGCCACCAGGCCTATCCGCACAAAATTCTGACCGGCCGTCGCGATAAAATTGGCACCATTCGTCAGAAGGGTGGCCTCCACCCCTTCCCGTGGCGCGGTGAGAGCGAGTACGACGTGCTGAGCGTCGGCCACTCCTCTACCTCCATTTCGGCGGGTATCGGTATTGCCGTTGCCGCCGAGAAAGAGAACAAGCAGCGCCGCACCGTCTGCGTCATTGGCGACGGGGCGATCACCGCCGGTATGGCATTTGAAGCCATGAACCACGCGGGGGATATCAAGCCGGACATGCTCGTTGTCCTCAACGATAACGAAATGTCGATCTCCGAGAACGTCGGCGCGCTGAATAACCATCTGGCGCAGCTGCTCTCCGGCAAGCTCTACTCCACCCTGCGCGAAGGTGGCAAGAAAGTCTTCTCCGGCGTACCGCCGATTAAAGAGCTGCTCAAACGCACCGAAGAACACATCAAAGGCATGGTGGTGCCGGGCACCCTGTTTGAAGAGCTGGGCTTTAACTACATCGGCCCGGTAGACGGCCATGACGTGCTGGGGCTGGTGACGACGCTCAAGAACATGCGTGACCTGAAAGGCCCGCAGTTCCTGCACATCATGACCAAAAAAGGACGTGGCTACGAACCGGCGGAAAAAGATCCGATTACCTTCCACGCGGTACCGAAGTTCGATCCTACCAGCGGCTGTCTGCCAAAAAGCAGCGGCGGCATGCCGAGCTACTCGAAAATCTTTGGCGACTGGCTGTGTGAAACGGCGGCCAAAGACAACAAGCTGATGGCGGTAACGCCTGCCATGCGTGAAGGCTCCGGCATGGTGGAGTTCTCAAAAAAATACCCTGACCAGTATTTTGACGTGGCGATTGCCGAGCAGCATGCGGTGACGTTTGCGGCGGGACTGGCGATTGGCGGCTACAACCCGGTGGTGGCGATTTACTCCACCTTCCTGCAGCGCGCCTACGACCAGGTGATCCACGACGTCGCCATCCAGAAGCTGCCGGTGCTCTTTGCTATTGACCGCGCGGGCATTGTGGGGGCCGACGGCCAGACGCACCAGGGCGCATTTGACCTCTCCTTCCTGCGCTGCATCCCGGACATGGTGATCATGACGCCAAGCGACGAGAACGAATGTCGCCAGATGCTGTTCACCGGCTACCACTACCAGGACGGCCCGAGCGCGGTTCGCTATCCGCGTGGAAACGCGGTGGGCGTTGAGCTGGCTCCGCTGGAAAAACTTGAGGTGGGTAAAGGTCTGGTGAAGCGCCGCGGCGAGAAAGTGGCGATCCTGAACTTCGGCACATTAATGCCGGAAGCGGCAAGCGTTGCCGAAACGCTGAACGCCACGCTGGTGGATATGCGCTTTGTGAAACCGCTTGATGAATCCCTGATCCTCAGCATGGCGGAAGGTCATGACCTGCTGGTAACGCTGGAAGAGAACGCCATCATGGGCGGCGCGGGCAGCGGCGTAAACGAAGTGCTGATGGCGAACCGTAAAATGATCCCGGTGCTGAACCTCGGCCTGCCGGATCGCTTTATTCCTCAAGGCACGCAGGACGAGGCCCGCGCGGCTATTGGCCTGGATGCCGCCGGTATCGAAGCCAAAATCCGCTCCTGGCTGGCATAACCCCTCCCCTTTTCTGCTCCTGCTATGCTTAAACGTAATGTTTAAAACAGCAGGAGCGGACCGTGCAATACAATACATTAGGAAAAACTGACCTTAAGGTTTCCCGACTGTGCCTGGGCTGTATGACCTTTGGCGAGCCTGACCGGGGTAAACACGCCTGGACGCTGCCGGAAGAGAGCAGCCGCCCCATCATTAAACGCGCCCTCGACGGCGGCATTAACTTTTTTGATACCGCCAACAGCTACTCCGACGGCAGCAGCGAGGAGATCGTTGGCCGCGCCCTGCGCGACTTTGCCCGACGCGAAGACGTGGTCGTTGCGACCAAGGTGTACCATCAGGTTGGCGATTTGACTGAAGGTCTTTCCCGCGCGCAGATCCTGCGCTCCATTGACGACAGCCTTCGCCGCCTGAACATGGATTACGTGGACCTGCTGCAGATCCACCGCTGGGACTACAACACCCCAATTGAAGAGACGCTGGAAGCGCTGAACGACGTGGTGAAAGCCGGAAAAGCGCGCTACATCGGCGCATCGTCTATGCATGCTTCGCAGTTTGCCCAAGCGCTGGATCTGCAGGCGCAGAACGGCTGGGCGCGCTTTGTCAGCATGCAGGATCACTACAACCTGATCTACCGCGAAGAAGAGCGCGAAATGCTGCCGCTATGCTACCAGGAAGGCGTGGCGGTGATCCCCTGGAGCCCGCTGGCGCGAGGCCGCCTGACCCGCCCGTGGGGTGAAACCACCGCCCGCTCGGTGTCTGACGAGTTTGGCAAAACGCTGTATGAAGGCACAGAGGGCAGCGATGCGCTGATTGCCGAACGTCTGGCAGGCATTGCCGACGATACGGGCGCAACGCGCGCGCAGGTCGCCCTGGCGTGGCTGCTGAGCAAACGCGGCGTTGCGGCACCGATCATTGGCACGTCGCGCGAGGAACAGCTGGATGAGCTGCTGAGCGCGGTGGATTTAACGCTAACGCCGGAGCAGATTGCCGAGCTGGAAACGCCGTATCAGCAGCATCCGGTGGTTGGGTTTAAGTAAGCCCTCTCCCTAACCCTTTAATCCGTAGGCCGGGTAAGGCGAAGCCGCCACCCGGCAATACAGAGCGCACGAACTTACGCGAAGTGATCGTACCCTTTCCAGTCCAGCGTAACCGGAGCACCTTCCCGGACAAACTTCAGCCCTTCGCTCTCCGGCATGATTTGACCAATGCAGGTAAATTTCGCGCCAAGATGCGCTAACGCCACGTCCAGCGTTCCACGGTTCAGCTCAGGAACGGTGAAGCACAGTTCGTAATCCTCGCCGCCGGAAAGCGCCCAGCGCAGCGCCTGCTCAGGTTCCACATGGCGAAGCAGTTCCTCAGACAGCGGGAAGAGATCCAGATCAACGCGCGCGCCGACGCTGCTGGCCTGCAGAATATGACCGAGGTCTGAGATAAGCCCGTCAGACAGATCGATAGCCGAACTTGCCCGCTCGCGCAGCGCCTGGCCGTGCAGAATACGCGGTGTTGGGCGCAGGTGACGCTTCACCAGGTAGGCCGCATCGTCGGCATCTTCAACCGTTAAGCGATTCTGAAGGATAGCTAACCCAGCGGCGCTGTCCCCCGGCGTACCGGTCACGTAGATCCAGTCACCCGGCTTCGCGCCCGAGCGCTTCAGCGCGCGGCCAACCGGCACGTAGCCGTGGATTGCCAGCGTCATCGACAGCGGCCCGGCGGTGGTATCACCGCCAATCAGCTGCATATCGTAATAATTCAGCTGTTCAAACAGCGCGTCGCTAAACGCTTCAAGCCAGGATTCATCAACATCGGGAAGGGTCAAGGCGAGGGTTAACCACGCGGGATCGGCTCCCATGGCGGCCAGGTCGCTCACGTTGACGGCCAGCGCTTTGTACGCCAGATCGGCAGGATTGATATCCGGCAAGAAATGACGTCCGCACACCAGGGTGTCGGTGCTGATTGCCAGCGTCTGTTTTTCGGGAATATTGAGAAGTGCACAGTCATCGCCAATGCCGGTTTCAACATCAAGACGAGAGGTTCTGACACGATCGAAATAACGGGCAATCAGGGAGAATTCGCCGCATGCCATACGTTATGCCTCAGCAAATTAAATAAAAAAACCGGAGCCGCACTGCCAAAAAGGCAATGCAAGACTCCGGTTGGCGGATCACTTTTTGTGGGGACGGATCGCAGGTGCAGCTTTATCCAGCACGCCGTTAACAAACTTGTGGCTGTCTTCAGCGCCGAAGGTTTTCGCCAGTTCGATCGCTTCGTTGATAGCCACTTTGTACGGCACATCATCACGTTTAGACAGCTCAAACAGCGCGATACGCAACACTGCTTTTTCAACCTGGCCCAGCTCTTCGAGCAGGCGGGACAGATATGGCTTCATCAGACCATCGAGATACGCGCTATTAGTCGCCACTCCCGACAGCAGTTCACGGAAGTACAGAACGTCAACGTCTTTCACGTCCTGTTCTGACAGGAACTGGTATTCAACATCAGCGATGTCGTTCTGGGACAACTGCCAGGAGTAAAGCGCCTGAACGGCACATTCACGGGCGCGGCGACGAGCAGCAGGTTTCACGGAATTCCCCTTACAAAAAAATCAGGCCTTGATGGCTTTCAATACATTGATCATTTCAAGCGCGGTCAGTGCAGCTTCTGCACCTTTGTTACCGGCTTTGGTGCCAGCACGTTCGATGGCTTGTTCAATACTTTCGGTGGTCAGCACGCCGAACGCGACAGGGATTTCAGCATCCTGTGCAACGTGTGCCAGACCGTTGCTTGCACCGCCCGCAACGTATTCGAAGTGCGCAGTGCCGCCACGAATAACAGTACCCAGCGCAATCACCGCGTCGTATTTACCGGTTTTCGCCAGCGCGCCGGCTGCCAGAGGCAGTTCATAAGCACCTGGAACCCAAACAACGGTAATGTTGTCATCTTTAACCTGGCCGATACGTTTCAGGGCGTCAATCGCACCTTCAAGCAGGCTGTCGTTGATGAAGTTGTTGAAACGCGCAATGGTGATGGCGACGCGAGCGTCCGGGGTAGCTACAGCAGCTTCAATAATGTTCATACTCTTCCTTTACGGGTTCATTTGGCCCCGCAGGGGGGCGGATTTTATCATAATACTTTGCGCACTGCTTCCCTATTTCAGGAGCAATTACGCTGTCGTTAAGTGGAGGCAGACATCCGGACCTACCGGACGAATCTCGCTAAATTTGAGTTGCGGTGCATCAGCCAGTTTTTCAAGGCCGGGCAGCACAAACAGGCCACGCGCGTCGTTGCCTAACAGTTTAGGCGCAACGTAGACGAGAAGCTCGTCCACCAGCCCCGCCTGGAGCAGCGCGCCGGCGAGCGTTGGGCCCGCTTCCACCCAGATGCTGTTCACCTGCTGCTTGCCCAGCAGCATCATCAGCACCACCAGATCGAGATGCCCATTGTGCTCTGGCACCATAATGCTGCGTAGGCCTTCCGGCCATTCACGCGTATCTTCCTTCGTGCGGGCAATCCAGGTTTCGCCCGGCTGCTGCACAATGAGATGTTCCGGCGTCACGCGGTTCTGGCTATCAATGATAATCCGCAGCGGCTGGCGCAGGGTTTCCTGCGGATAGAGCGCCTGGGTATCGGCATTCAGCTCGTTCCAGCGCACGGTCATGGCCGGATCGTCAGCCAGAACGGTTTCGCTGCTGGTGAGAATAGCATGGCTTTGCGCGCGCAGACGTTGCACATCGCGCCTTGCCTGTGGCGAGGTTACCCACTGGCTCTCGCCGCTTGCCATTGCCGTGCGGCCATCCAGCGAGGCGCCCAGCTTAAGCTGGATATACGGGAAACCGGTGCGCATGCGCTTCAGGAAGCCTTTATTCAGGGCCTCTGCATCCTGCATCATCAGGCCATGGCTGACGTCGATCCCTTCCTGCTGGAGGCGGTACAGGCCGCGCCCGGCCACCTGTGGATTCGGATCCTGCATCGAAGCAACCACGCGCGCGACGCCTGCCGCAATCAGCGCGTCGCAGCACGGCGGCGTGCGCCCGTGATGGCTGCAGGGTTCCAGCGTGACGTAGGCCGTCGCGCCGCGCGCCTTCTCACCCGCCATGCGCAGGGCATGCACTTCGGCATGCGGCTCGCCGGCGCGGTGGTGATAGCCTTCGCCCACAACCTCGCCGTCTTTAACAATGACGCACCCAACGTTCGGGTTGGGATGAGTAGTAAAACGACCGCGCTGCGCCAGCTTCATGGCTCGCGCCATGTAAATTTCGTCCTGCATGGGCCTAATCCTGTAAGCGGGCGATCTCTTCGCCAAATTCTTTGATGTCTTCGAAGCTGCGGTAAACGGAAGCGAAGCGGATATAGGCGACTTTATCGAGCTTTTTCAGCTGCTCCATCACCAGGTTGCCGATCATCTTGCTCGGCACCTCGCGCTCGCCTAAGCCACGAAGATAAGATTTGATATGGTTTAAGGCCATTTCCACGTCGTCCGCGCTGACCGGACGTTTTTCCAGCGCCTTCAGCATTCCGCTGCGCAGCTTCTCTTCGTTGAAGGGCTCACGCACATCATTACTTTTCACGACGCGCGGCATCACCAGTTCAGCAACCTCAAAGGTCGTGAAACGCTCGTTGCACACCAGACACTGCCGACGACGGCGAACGGAGGACCCTTCGCCCACGAGGCGAGAGTCAATGACTTTGGTATCCACAGCGGAGCAAAATGGGCAATGCATACGGTGTCCCTGTTATCTGGTTAACTGATTTCTATTTTACCCTGAACTGGCCTGACAACAAAGGAAGAGCTTTTTGAGACAAAGGATCTATGCCTGACGCCCTTAAGATGTCTACCATTATCAGGATCCGTTATTTCAAGGAAATAAACGCAATGACAAGACGTTACCTGAAAATTCTGCTGGTGGGGAGCCTCTTCACCCTTAGCGCATGTGCACAGCAAACTGAAGTCCGCCAGATGAAACAAAGCGTGAATACGCTAAATACGGCGCTGGACAAGCTGAACAAAGAAACCGTTAAAATCACCCAGCAAAACGCCCTCAACGCCAAATCCGCCAGCGGCGTGTATCTTCTGCCAGGCGCCAACACGCCTGCCCGCCTGAAAAGCCAGATCGGTACCTTAAAGATGTCTCTGGTGAATGTTGCGGCGAATGCAGATGGTACTCGCGCAACATTACGTATACAGGGCGAGTCTAACGATCCGCTTCCCGCGTTTACCGGCACCGTAGAGTGGGGGCAGATCCAGGGCACTACAGAGAGCTATCAGGAGGTGAACGTCAAGAACCAGCTCTTTACGGCTCCCGCCAGCACGCTGGCGCCGAGCGACGTTGATATCCCGCTGCAGCTGAGCGGACTCACTCCTGAACAGCTGGGCTTTATCCGTATCCACGACATACAACCCGCCGCGCAATAACCCCCCTTTTTGCGGAGTGCAGTGTCACTCCGCTAACATTTACATTTCGTATGGATTGGCAACATAAATGTTTGCCGTTACAATCCCGGCCGTTTAAAGTACGCAAACGTGAACGCAATCGATTACGCGTGTGAGAGATATGTGAAACAACACATATTTTTGTGAGCAGGGATTCCTATAATAGGCTCCGCAGAAACACGAAATATTTAGAAACGCAATTCGCGCATTTTTCACTCCCGGAAGGGAATTTCAATCAGTGGCATGATTATGAAAAAAACATTACTCGCAGCCGGTGCAGTACTGGCACTGTCCTCCTCTTTCACTGCTAACGCAGCGGAAAACAATAAACCAGAATATGTTTCCGACTGGTGGCACCAGAGCGTTAACGTGGTCGGCAGCTACCACACCCGTTTCGGACCACAGATCCGCAACGACACCTACCTGGAATACGAAGCGTTCGCCAAGAAAGACTGGTTTGATTTCTACGGCTACATGGATGCACCGGTCTTCTTCGGCGGTAACACCGACGCGAAGGGTATCTGGAACCACGGTTCCCCACTGTTTATGGAGATCGAACCGCGCTTCTCCATCGACAAGCTGACCGGTTCTGATCTGAGCTTCGGTCCGTTCAAAGAGTGGTACATCGCGAACAACTATATCTACGACATGGGCCGTAACAAGTCCGGCCGTCAGAGCACCTGGTATATGGGTCTGGGTACCGACATTGACACCGGCCTGCCGATGAGCCTGTCCATGAACGTGTACGCGAAATACCAGTGGCAAAACTACGGTGCAGCGAACGAAAACGAGTGGGACGGCTACCGTTTCAAAGTGAAATACTTTGTGCCAATCACCCAGCTGTGGGGCGGCAACCTGAGCTACATCGGCTTCACCAACTTTGACTGGGGTTCAGACCTGGGCGACAACGACTTCCGCGATCTGAACGGCAAGAAAGCACGCACCAACGACTCCATCGCGTCCAGCCATATCCTGGCGCTGAACTACGATCACTGGCACTACTCCGTTGTTGCGCGTTACTGGCACAACGGTGGTCAGTGGAACGACGACGCTAGCCTGAACTTCGGCAACGGCGACTTCAGCGTCCGTTCTACCGGCTGGGGTGGTTACCTGGTAGTGGGTTACAACTTCTAATCAGTGCGGATTTCGCCCGGTGGCGCTACGCTTACCGGGCCTACGATCCGAATGTAGGCCGGGTAAGGCATCGCCGCCACCCGGCTTTTTACTGCTTAACTTTCCGCAAAAAATCCGCCAGAGACCTGTCCGCACTCTCGCTAAAGCGTCTTTCCGTCAGTGCAATATTCAAACACCTGTCGAGCCGGAAACAGCGATAGTCATCGCGCCGCTCGCACCACGCCGCCAGCAGCCAGTGCTCGCCCCAGAAGAACAGCCCCAGCGGCTGCACCTCACGCCAGGAGAGCTGCCCGGCTTCATCGCGATAATGCAGCGCCAGCACGCGCTGAGCCGATATCGCCTGATGGATCACATCAAATCCGCTGCGGGAATGAGGCTGAAGCGCGATATCCGGCGCATAAATCCGCGTCTGCTCCGCCTTGCGTCTGCTCTCCTCTGGCAGAATAGCCAGCACCTTCTCCTGAGCCGACTCCAGCTCGCGGGATAGCGACTCTCCGCCCCAGGTTTTCAGCAGGCGAATCGCCACCATCAGCGCCTCGGACTCTCTGTTGGTCAGCATCAGCGGCGGCAGGTCAAAACCCGACATCAGCCGATATCCGCTCCCCGCTTCGCCCTCCACCGGCACGCCGGAGAGCGACAGGTCGCGGATATCCCGGTAAACCGTGCGTTCAGATACGCCGAGCCTCTCCGCCAGAAGCGCTGCCGTGGTCAGACGCCTGCCGCGCAGGACCTGCACAATCTGAAACAAACGGTCAGCGCGTCGGGTCATGTTTTTTCAGCTCTCAGACAGGTTGATGGAGGCCAACGCGATTACCTTCGCTGTCGGTAAACAACGCTATAGTGCCAATACCGTTTGGCAGTTCCAACGGCCCGAATACGCACTCACCGCCTGCGGTAACGATACGGTCGAGCGTTGCCGCCAGATTGTCAGTATGCAGGTAAATAATAGCGCCCTGCTGTGACGGCGTAATACCGTCAAATTTAGCGAGCGCGCCGCCGGTTGCCGGGTCTTCATGCGGAAAAATGGCCAGCTCTGCGACATCCATTTTCTCGCGCTTCAGCGTAACCTGCATCACGGGTTCATAAAATTTGATGGCGCGATCCATATCAGCGACCGGGATCTCAAACCAGTTAATCACATTTTTCATACGTCCTCCTGCCTGTTGTTTGGGTTCAGGAGAAGTCTACGACAGGGCTCCTGACAGCATACTGTCAGGAGTGTTTGTCAGCAGCGGGCAAAAAAAATCCCGGCCAACTGACCGGGATTTCGATAGCGCTTCAGACGATGTCTTACGGCAGAATTGACGGCTGATCCGCCCCTTCTTTTTCGACCTTCTGCTGGAGCAGGTGCTCGCGCTTCATGCCGAGCTTCAGTGCCAGCGCGGACGCGACGTAAATAGACGACGCCGTACCGATAGACACACCGATCAGCATGGTCAGCGAGAAGCCTTCCAGCACCGGGCCGCCGAAGAGATACAGCATCAGGATAACCATTAAGGTCGTTCCGGATGTGATCAAGGTACGATGCAGCGTCTGGGTCAACGACACGTTGAAGATTTCGTACGGCGTGCCGCGACGGATCTTACGGAAGTTTTCACGAATACGGTCAGATACCACGATACTGTCGTTCAGTGAGTAACCGATAACGGACATCAGGGATGCCACAATCGTCAGGTCAATCTCAATGTGGAACAGAGACAGTACGCCCATGGTGATCACCACGTCGTGCGCCAGTGCGATAACCACCCCTGCCGCCAGTCGCCACTCGAAGCGGAAACCAACGTAAATCAGGATGGAAATCAGCGCCACCATCAGCGCCATCGCGCCGGTCTGCGCCAGGTCTGCACCCACGCTCGGGCCGACGAACTCAATACGCTTCACCGTCGCATGCTGGTTGGTCGATTCGTTTACTACCTGCACGACCTTGCTGCCCAGCTCCTGGCTGCCGTTAGCATCGTGCACTGGCGGCATACGCACCATGATGTCACGGCTGCTGCCGAAGTTCTGCAGCAGCGGCTCTTCAAAGCCCGCTTTCTGCAGAGACAGACGCATTTCGTCCATATCGACCGGTTTTTCCAGGGTGATTTCAATCACCGTACCACCGGTAAAATCGAGACCCCAGTTAAAGCCCTTCACGCCCATAATGACGATGGACAGAATCAGCAGAAAACCTGAAATGCCGAAGGCCCAGTAGTCCCAGCGCATAAAGTCCCAGACTTTACGGCCGTGGTTCAATTGTTCAACAGTATATTCCTGTGCCACAACGCACTCCTCAGATAGACAGCTTTTTGACGCGCTTGCCGCCGTACAGCAGGTTCACGATGGCACGGGTGCCGACAATAGCGGTAAACATCGACGTTGCGACACCGATACCGGTAGTAATCGCAAAGCCTTTGATCGCGCCAGTACCCACTGCATACAGGATAAGAACCTTAATCAGTGTTGTTACGTTCGCATCGAAGATGGAGCTGAACGCTCCTTTGTAGCCTTCTTCAATCGCCTGCTGTACAGAACGACCGTTGCTCAGCTCTTCTTTGATACGTTCGTTTATCAGTACGTTGGCGTCGACCGCCACCGCAAGGGTAAGAACGATACCCGCAATACCCGGCATGGTCAGCGTCGCCCCCGGCAGCAGGGACATAATGCCGATAATCAGCACCAGGTTCGCCACCAGCGCGGAGGTCGCAATCAGACCAAACTTCTTGTAGAAGAAGATCATGAAGAGAATGGAGACCACCAGGCCGGCCAGACACGCTTCCAGACCCTGCTTGATGTTCTGCATACCCAGGGTTGGACCGATGGTACGTTCTTCAACAATCTGGATTGGCGCAATCAGCGCACCGGCACGCAGCAGCAGCGAAAGCTGACGCGCTTCGTTCGGGTTGTTGATACCGGTGATACGGAAGCTGTTACCCAGACGAGACTGGATATTGGCGATGTTAATCACCTCTTCCTCTTTCACCAGCACGGCACGGCCGTTAGCGTCTTTCTTACCGCTGTCTTTGTACTCCACAAACAGGGTCGCCATCGGTTTGCCGATATTGTCCTTGGTGAAGTTAGACATGATGTTACCACCCGCGCTGTCAAGCGAGATGTTAACCTGCGGCTGATTGTATTCGTCCTGGCTTGAAGTGGAGTCGGTGATGTGGTCACCGGTCAGGATCACGCGTTTGTACAGCACAACCGGCTGACCTTCGCGAGTCTGTTTCACTTCGGAGTCACCCGGGATACGGCCAGAGGCAGCAGCGGACTGATCGACGTTAGAGTTAACCAGACGGAATTCCAGCGTTGCCGTCGCGCCCAGAATCTCTTTCGCACGCGCGGTATCCTGGATACCCGGCAGTTCAACCACGATACGGTCAGCACCCTGACGCTGTACCAGCGGCTCAGCCACGCCCAGTTGGTTTACACGGTTACGCAGGATGTTGATGTTCTGCTGAACGGCATACTCACGCGCTTCGCTCAGACGCGCATCCGTCATCACCGCGCGCAGCTGGTTGCTGCCCTGAGAGGTGATCACCAGATCGCGGTGACGCTGAGACAGATAAGTTACAGCCTGATCGCGCGCCGCGCTGTCGCGGAACGTGATGCTCATGCCGTAATTATCTTCTTTACGCACGGTGGTATAGGCGATGCCTTTCTCACGCAGATCGCTGCGCAGGCTGTCGATATTCTGTTCCTGCAGCTTGCCAAGCGCGGTATCCATATCCACTTCCATCAGGAAGTGAACGCCACCACGCAGGTCAAGACCGAGTTTCATTGGCTCTGCGTTCAACGCAGCCAGCCAACGCGGGGTTGCAGGAGCAAGGTTAAGCGCCACGACGTATTTATCACCCAGCACGCCCATCAGCGCTTCACGTGCGCGGAGCTGCGTGTCGGTGGTGTCGAAGCGAGCAAGAATTGCGCCCTCTTCCAGTGCCACAGACTTAGCGGTAATTTTTTCTTCTTGTAACGTTTTCTGGACCTGGATCAGCGTTTGCTCACTGGCGGCGACACCGCGCGCGCCAGTGATTTGAACGGCCGGATCCTCACCATACAGGTTGGGAAGCGCATACAGTAGGCCGACAACAATGACGACCACCAGCATGACGTACTTCCACAAAGGATAACGGTTTAACACGGCAGTTCCCTTTGGGAAAAGTTGGGATTACAGCGCCTTCATGGTGCCTTTCGGCAGAACGGCAGCTACGAAGTCACGTTTGATAACCACTTCAGTGGTGTCGTTCAGGGCGATAGCAATGTAGCCGCTTTCCGCTACTTTGGTCACGCGACCTACCAGGCCACCGTTGGTCAGCACTTCATCGCCTTTCGCAATGGAGTTCATCAGGTTTTTGTGCTCTTTGGTGCGCTTCTGCTGTGGACGCAGGATCATGAAGTAGAAAATCAGACCAAACACAACCAGCATCAGAATCAGAGACATCGGGCTGCCCTGTGATGGCGCGCCAGTTGCTGCTACCGCATCAGAAATAAAAAAGCTCATTCAAATTCCCTCATTATTAAAATTAATCAACGTTCAAAGGTGGGACATCCCGGCCCTGACGTTGGTAGAAATCGGTCACGAAGCTCTCTAATTTACCCTCTTCGATAGCCTTACGTAAACCAGCCATTAAGCGCTGATAATAACGAAGATTATGAATGGTATTGAGACGCGCGCCCAAAATCTCGTTGCAACGATCGAGATGATGCAAATACGCGCGAGAATAATTGCGACAGGTATAGCAATCGCACTCGGAATCGAGCGGGCTGGTGTCACTCTTATGCTTCGCGTTACGGATTTTCACCACGCCATCGGTAACGAACAGATGCCCATTACGCGCGTTACGGGTTGGCATCACGCAGTCGAACATATCAATGCCGCGACGCACGCCTTCCACCAGATCTTCTGGTTTACCCACGCCCATCAGGTATCGTGGTTTATCCGCCGGGATTTGCGGGCAGACATGCTCCAGAATACGGTGCATATCTTCCTTCGGCTCACCCACAGCCAAACCGCCGACAGCGTAGCCATCAAAGCCTATCTCTACCAGACCTTTAACGGAGATATCGCGTAAATCTTCGTAAACGCTGCCCTGGATAATGCCGAACAGCGCATTTTTGTTCTGCAGGGAGTCAAAACGGTCGCGGCTGCGCTGCGCCCAGCGCAGAGACATCTCCATGGAGCGTTTTGCATAGTCCCAGTCCGCCGGGTACGGCGTACATTCGTCGAAGATCATCACGATGTCGGAGCCGAGATCGTACTGAATCTCCATCGATTTTTCGGGATCGAGGAAAATCGGATCGCCGTTGATTGGGTTACGGAAGTGAACGCCCTTTTCGGTGATCTTGCGGATATCGCCCAGGCTGAACACCTGGAAGCCGCCGGAGTCGGTCAGGATTGGGCCTTTCCACTGCATGAAATCGTGCAGGTCGCCGTGCAGCTTCATGATCTCCTGACCAGGACGCAGCCACAGGTGGAAGGTGTTACCGAGGATAATCTGTGCGCCAGTGGCTTCAACTTCTTCCGGCGTCATCCCTTTTACGGTGCCGTACGTGCCCACAGGCATAAACGCAGGGGTTTCCACCACGCCGCGATCAAACACCAGGCGACCGCGACGCGCGCGGCCATCGGTGGTATCGAGTTCAAATTTCATTTTTTCTCCGACGTCAGAAAAACAGTCCAACGTTGTAAAACGGTGCCGCGGAGTTATTCCCCGACACGCTCATTCAAAGCCTGCGGATTGTACGTGATAAACATCGCGTCCCCGTAGCTAAAAAAGCGATATTTTTGTTCTACCGCAGACTTGTAGGCGTTCATCGTATGCTGATAGCCCGCAAATGCGGAAACCAGCATAATCAGCGTCGATTCAGGCAGATGGAAGTTGGTCACCAGGGCATCAATGACTTTGTACTGGTAGCCAGGGTAGATAAAGATCTGCGTATCGCCAAAGAACGGCTCGATAAGATCGCGCTTCGCCGCCTGCGCGGCGCTCTCAAGCGAGCGCACGGACGTCGTCCCGACCGCCACGACGCGGCTACCGCGCGCTTTCGCCGCCAGCACCGCGTCCACAACCTCCTGAGGCACTTCGGCATACTCAGAGTGCATGATGTGATCTTCAATGCTGTCCACGCGCACAGGCTGGAAGGTGCCCGCGCCGACGTGCAGCGTCACGAAGGCCATCTCAATGCCTTTCGCGCGCAGTTTTTCCAGCAGCGGTTCGTCAAAGTGCAGGCCCGCGGTCGGTGCCGCAACCGCGCCAGGCTTCTGGCTGTAGACGGTCTGGTACAGCTCGCGGTCAGCCTCTTCGTCCGGACGCTCAATGTACGGCGGCAGCGGCATGTGGCCGATGGCGTTGAGAATGTCCAGCACCGTGCGCTCGTCGTCGAACGCCACCTCGAACAGCGCGTCGTGGCGCGCGGTCATGGTCGCCTTGATGCTTTCGTCATCGCCCAGCAGCAGCTCCGCACCCGGCTTCGGCGCTTTAGAGGCGCGAATATGTGCCAGAATACGTTTATCATCGAGCATACGTTCGACCAGCACCTCAATCTTGCCGCCGCTGGCTTTACGGCCAAACAGGCGCGCCGGGATCACGCGGGTATTGTTAAAGACCAGCAGATCGCCAGGGTTGAGCTTGTCGAGCAAATCGGTGAAAGTACCGTGCGTCAGCTCGCCCGTTGGCCCGTCCAGTGACAGTAAGCGACAGCTGCTGCGCTCAGGCATTGGATAGTGAGCAATCAGGGATTCAGGTAGTTCAAAGGAGAAATCGGCGACGCGCATGACGTATACTCGTGACTTAAAAACAGGCGGCATAGTCTAGTGCTCACACCCTCTTGCTGCAACAACTAGCCGCTTCTGGACAAATAAAACGCATGAATTTTCTCGCTCACCTGCATCTCGCTCATCTCGCTGACAGCTCCCTTTCCGGCAATTTGCTGGCCGATTTTGTGCGCGGTAACCCCGCGGAGGACTATTCCCCGGAGATTGTCGACGGGATTTTTATGCACCGCCGTATCGATGTGCTGACCGATAACCTGCCCGAGGTAACGGAGGCCAAGGCGTGGTTTCGCCCCGAAACCCGCCGCGTCGCGCCGATTACGCTCGACGTCATGTGGGATCATTTCCTGTCGCGCCACTGGTCACAGCTTTCACCGGACATGCCGCTGCCGGAGTTCGTGCGCTATGCCCATCAGCAGGTGTCGGTTATTTTGCCAGACTCGCCGCCGCGCTTTGTGAACCTGAATAATTACCTGTGGTCGGAGCGCTGGCTGGAGCGCTATCGCGAGATGGACTTCATCCAGAATGTGCTCAACGGCATGGCGAGCCGCCGCCCGCGCCTGGATGCGCTGCGCGATTCGTGGTACGACCTGGATACACATTACGACGCGCTGGAAACGCGCTTCTGGCAGTTTTACCCGCGCATGATGGCGCAGGCGAGAAACAAATCGCTATGACTGTATTTATATTGATAGGCGAAATCTTATTGAACGATTGTCGCCACCTCTTTGTCTTATTCGCGAACACTCTCTATACTGGCCCGCGTTGCGTTCCAAATAACCTTAGTATCTACAGGAGAATCATATGGTTCTGGTAACTCGTCCGGCTCCGGATTTTACAGCTGCAGCAGTTCTGGGCAACGGTGAAATCGTTGAAAACTTCAACTTCAAGCAGCACACCAACGGTAAAGCGACCGTTCTGTTCTTCTGGCCAATGGACTTCACTTTCGTTTGCCCGTCCGAGCTGATCGCGTTCGACAAACGTTACGAAGAATTCCAGAAGCGCGGCGTGGAAGTTGTTGGCGTCTCCTTCGACTCTGAATTTGTACACAACGCATGGCGTAACACCCCTGTCGAAAACGGCGGCATCGGTGCGGTGAAATACGCGATGGTTGCGGACATCAAACGCGAAATCCAGCAGGCTTACGGTATCGAACACCCGGACGCTGGCGTTGCGCTGCGTGGTTCCTTCCTGATCGACGCAAACGGCATCGTACGTCACCAGGTTGTGAACGATCTGCCGCTGGGTCGTAACATCGACGAAATGCTGCGCATGGTTGACGCGCTGCAGTTCCACGAAGAGCACGGTGAAGTGTGCCCGGCTCAGTGGGAAAAAGGAAAAGAAGGTATGAACGCGTCTCCAGACGGCGTGGCTAAATACCTGTCCGAGAACGTATCCAGCCTGTAATCGGCACGGTTTACGAAGAAGGCCCGCTTATGCGGGCCTTTTTGTTTTAAAACGCGAAGCAGGAACAGCCTAATACGCCCCAGAATGCCTGCTCGTCCGACACCGGAATAGCCGACTGGCGCGCAATGCCGTGCGCGTGGCCGTGCACGCCGCAGCTGCCGATGCACTGATGCATCTGCACCACCGCCCCGACCCTGCTGGCTGCGGGCGGCGCTGAGCGGTAATGGCCGGGCACTTTCACGACCGGCGACCACTCCGGTACCACCGGAATCGGCGGCGGCGACAGCGGGCTGAAGTGCCCGGCAGCGTACACTACCTTGCCGTCCACCACGGTCAGCACCGATTCAATGCCCTTAATCTCCTCTTCCGGCACGCTGAAGTAGTCTTTCGACAGCACCACCAGGTCGGCCAGTTGCCCCTCGACCAGACGGCCTTTTTTGCCCTGCTCGCTGGAGAACCACGCGCTGCCTGCGGTCCACAGCTCCAGCGCCACCTCACGCGGCAGACGATTGTTATCGTCATACATCGCCAGCCCGCCGACGGTGCGCCCGGACACCAGCCAGTACAGCGCCGTCCACGGGTTGTAGCTCGCCACGCGGGTGGCATCCGTCCCGAGCCCGACCGGCACGTCCAGCTCCAGCATTTTCGCCACCGGCGGCGTGTGTTTCACCGCCTCCTTGCCGTAGCGGTCGACAAAATACTCACCCTGGAACGCCATGCGGTGCTGCACCGCGATCCCGCCGCCGAGCGCCTTTACGCGTTCAATATTGCGCTCGGTGATGGTCTCCGCGTGGTCGAAGAACCAGTGCAGGCCGTTGAAGGGAATATCGCGATTCACCTTCTCAAATACGTCGAGCATGCGGCTGATGGATTCGTCATAGGTGGCGTGCAGGCGGAACGGCCAGCGGTGTTCCACCAGATGACGCACCACGCGCTCCAGCTCGTCCTCCATCCCTTCCGGCAGGTCGGGGTGCGGCTGGAGGAAGTCTTCGAAATCTGCCGCCGAGAAGACCAGCATCTCGCCCGCCCCGTTCGCACGATAAAAGTCCGTCCCCTGCCCCGGCTTGAGCATATCGGTCCAGCGCTCAAAGTCTTCCAGCTCCTGCTTCGGACGCTGGGTAAACAGGTTATAGGCGATACGCACGGTCATCTGCTCTTTGGCGTGCAGCTCGGCAATCACTTCATAATCTTCCGGGTAATTCTGGAAACCGCCGCCCGCATCGATGGCGCTGGTCAGCCCAAGGCGGTTCAGTTCGCGCATAAACTGGCGGGTGGAGTTGACCTGCTGCTCAATCGGCAGTTTCGGCCCTTTTGCCAGCGTGGCGTAGAGGATCATCGCATTAGGCTTCGCAATCAGCATCCCGGTCGGGTTGCCGTGGTTATCACGCACGATTTCGCCGCCCGGTGGATTCGGCGTTTCTTTGGTGTAGCCAACGGCTTTCAGCGCGGCGCGGTTGAGCAGCGCGCGATCGTAGAGGTGAAGCACGAACACTGGCGTATCCGGCGCGGCCTCGTTGAGTTCTTCGATGGTGGGCATCCGGCGTTCGGCAAACTGGAACTCGCTCCAGCCGCCCACCACGCGTACCCACTGCGGCGATGGCGTGCGATCGGCCTGATCTTTCAGCATGCGCAGCGCATCCACCAGCGAGGGCACGCCTTCCCAGCGCAGCTCAAGGTTGTAATTCAGCCCGCCGCGGATCAGGTGCAGGTGGGAATCGTTCAGACCCGGGATTACCGTGCTCCCCTTCAGGTCAACGATCTGCGTCCCCTGGGTCGCGTAGCTCATGATGCGATCGTAGTTACCCGTGGCAAGGATCTTGCCGTCAGCGATCGCTACCGCCTCCGTGAGCGGGTTTTCGCGATCGAGGGTATGGATCTTACCTTTGGTTAAAATCAGTGTGGCAGTTTGAGACATAACGTACTCCTTTAAGCCGAATCAGGCTTTTTTCAGCCATCCGGCAAACAGACGGGTCACGATGGGCATCCACAGCCAGACCACCAGCGCGACCACGCAGGCATCGTTAATCAAATGCAGCAGCAGCGAGCCTTTCAGGCCAGGAAGCAGCGCGCCGGTTACCAGCGGCACCATGTTGGTGCTGGGGAAAATCACCAGCAGGGTGATAAGAAACTGTTTCCACTGCTTAGGCTTGCGCACGTGCGGCTCAGGCGGCGTAAACCAGAATGCCGGCTCGGTGCGCACGTCGGTTTTATCCCCTTCCGCCAGCAGCGGTTCGATCTCTTTAACCAGCGCATTGCGGGTGTCGGAGTGCGTCCACGCGTCGAGGTGCTCGATGGTGTCGAAGCGAATAATCACCGTCCACAGGTTTTGCCCCTCCGACGGGCGAATAACGTTCGCGCCCAGATGGCCGGGGAATTCCGCCGCGACGGGCATGATCTTGCCCAGCCACTGTTCGTAACGCTCAGCCTGCCCCGGAAGCAGCGTGTGGGTGATCACCAGCGTCACATGTGATGTTTGCGCCATAAGAGTTCCTGGTCATTGAGGGGGCGGAAAACCCGCCCCGAAAGGATTACGCCTTGCGCTCAGGCGCGCCGTGAACGAGGGTGTAGGCATAGTCGACGCCCATGCCGTACGCCCCGCTGTGCTCGCGCACCAGATCCATCACCGCGTCGTAGGTGCCTTTGCGCGACCAGTCGCGCTGGTACTCAAGCAGCACCTGCTGCCAGGTGACCGGAACCGCCCCCGCCTGCACCATACGGTCAATGGCGCGTTCGTGAGCGTCAACGGAGGTGCCGCCGGAGGTATCGGTTACCACGTAAACTTCAAAGCCTTCGTCCAGGGCCATCAGCGCCGGGAAGGTCAGGCACACTTCGGTCCACAGCGCTGAGATGATGAGTTTCTTGCGGCCCGTTGCCTTGACTGCCGCAACAAACGCATCATCTTCCCAGGAGTTCATTGAAGTACGTTCAATCGGTTTAACGTCCGGATGCACCGCCAGCAGTTCTGGCCAGATATAGCCGCTAAAGCTTTTCGTTTCGACGGAGGTATAAATAACGGGTACATCAAAAATTTTGCCGGCTTTCGCCAGGGCAACCGTATTATTCTTCAATAGCTGTCTGTCAATATTGGCCACGCCAAAGGACATTTGCGGCTGGTGATCGATAAAAATCAGTGTGGAATTGGATGGATCAATCAGTTCACGAATAGACATAAAAGTACCTTTTAAACAATAAGTTAAAAGCCAACGATTGTGTGTGCTATATGAGAAAGGGCCCTGACTGATAAAGCAATTTGAGTATAGCGAGAATTGATCGTGCGGATAGTAAAGATATTTGTCCCCTCTGTTGAATTAAACCGAACAAGATGGGGAAAACAGAACAGCCAGCGATATACGCTGGCTGCTGCTAAGGGTTAATTACCGAACCAGACGGAGGCGGAAACGGCGGGTAACGAGAGGACGCCATCCTGAACCGTGCCTTTCCCCTCTTTCAACTGCCACGCCTTCACGTTGAGCAGCGGAGAGTCGTCCTGCACCACTTCGCAGGCCTCGCCCCGGTTAATCGCCACCAGCACGCGCTGCTGGTTATAGACGCGGGCAAATACCACCACGTTGTCGTGGGCATACACCACCTGACAGCCGCCGTAGCGCAGGGCGAGACTCTGCTTACGCAGTTTTGCAAGACGCTGATACAGGCTGAACAGCACCTTGTCCTGCTTCTCTGGCTCCCACGGGAAGGTTTTACGACAGAACGGATCGTTGTTGCCGTCCAGCCCAACCTCGTCGCCGTAGTAAATGCACGGCACCCCAGGCCAGGTAAAGAGCCAGGTGACCGCCAGCGGCAGCCGCGCCACATCCTTGCCGAGCAGGGATTTGAAACGGGCGGTATCGTGGCTGTCGAGCTGGTTAAACATCCGCAGCTGCTGCTGATGAGACAGACCGGCGCGATAGTTCTCCATCCACGCCATACAGGTTTCGGCGTCGATATGATTCGGATCGTAAGAAATATCGGTGTTAGCGAGGAAGCCCCAAAGCGGGAAGGTAAACCCGCGATAGTTCATCGACGCATCCTCCGCATCGGCCTGCAGCCACTGGCGCGCGTCGCCAAAGTGCTCGCCAAAGACAAACGCCTCCGGCTGAGCCTGTTTTGCAGAACGGGTGATGCCCGCGACGTGCTGCAGATTGTTCCGCGCCCCGCCCGCTTCACCCAGCATATGCACCACGTCCAGACGCCAGCCGTCCATGTTCCACGGCGCTTTCAGCCAGTGGCGCACGATGCTGTCCTCACCGCCGTAGATTTCATTCACGAGCGTTGGCGACTGGAAATCGAGCTTCGGCAGGCTGGCATACCCCAGCCAGTCGAGCGCGCGACCATCTTCGCTAAAGCTATACCAGTCGCGCTGCGGCGAATCCGGATTATGGCATGCCCCGCCCATCGACTGGTTATGGCGGTCAAACCATGCGTGAGAGTCGCCGCTGTGGTTGAACACGCCGTCAAGAATCAGGCGCATGCCTTCGTTTTGGGTGTTCTTGCGCAGGCGCAGCAATGCTTCGTCACCGCCAAACTGTTCGTCAACGTGGCGATAATCCTGAGTATCATATTTATGTACGCTCGGCGCCTTAAATACCGGGTTCAGGTACAGCGCCGTCACGCCAAGCTTTTTCAGGTACGGAAGCTTTTCGCTGATGCCGTCGAGATCGCCGCCGTAGAAGGTCGATCCGCCCGCCTGCGCCGTAAGCGGTTCATCCCACGCTTTCATGATGATGTCGTGTCCGGCGGCGTGGTGGTAATAAACCTTATCCTGCTGTGCGGTGCGCTTATCGCTGCGCGCAAAGCGGTCCGGGAAAATCTGGTAGAACACCTGATCGTTAACCCACCGTGGGCCATTATCCGGGTAATCCACGGCAAACTGCTCCAGCCTGGCCGGTGGAAAACGGCTGAATCCCTGCGGGGTAAACCACAGCTGACGATGGTTCCACAGCAGCTTGAAAGCGTAGCGACGACGCGGCTGTCCGCTGCGCAAATCGATATTAGCCCGCCACGCGGTCACGCCCGGCTGCGGCTGGCTGCGCTGTTTGTGCATTTTCAGCGTCGTTTCTTCGTTATCCACTTCCGCGCGGAGCGTCACGCGTTCAGGCTGATTTTCCCCCGCCAGCCAGAGCGTAATCACAAGGTTGTCTTTGTTTTGCTTAACAAATGGGGCAACCGGAAGGTGCCAGGCATTTAACATCACGAATCCCCTTTGATGAAATTGACGTCACCTTGCCACAGGGTGGTTAAGGTTAGCTCATCATGCAAAGGTTTATTAGGGGAGGAGGACGGGGGATGAGGCACCGGTGCAGCCTGGTGCCCTCACCCTAACCCTCTCCCACGGGGAGAGGGCAAAAGGATGTTACTGTGCTTCTGCCAGCTGACGGTCGTGTCGGCGCTTAAACATCCAGCCCACCAGCAGCAGGGCGATCCACGCGAAGCCCACGTACAGGGAGATACGGGTATCCGGATGGTAGCCAATCAGGGCAATAATAAAGACCAGGAAGATCAGGCCGACCACGGTGGTTGGCACGCCGCCCGGCACTTTGAACTTCAGCGCTTTGGCCTCTTCTGGCGACAGGCGGCGACGGAAAGCAATCTGCGACAGCAGGATCATGATCCACACCCACACGGTGGCGAAGGTCGCCAGCGAGGCAATCACCAGGAAGACGTTCTCCGGCATGATGTAGTTCAGGTACACCGAGAACAGCAGCGCCACGGTCATCACCACCACGGTCACCCACGGCGTTCCGCGGCGCGAAGTTTTCGCAAACACCTTCGGCGCGCTGCCCTGCTCTGCCATCCCGTGCAGCATACGGCCTACGCCGAAGACGTCACTGTTGATCGCCGACAGCGACGCGGTCAGCACCACAAAGTTGAGAATGCTGGCGGCAAAGGCGATGCCCATGTGCTGGAAGGTCAGTACAAACGGGCTGCCGTTGGTGCCGACCTGATTCCACGGGTAGATGGACATAATCACGAACAGCGTACCCACATAAAACACCAGAATACGCATCGGCACGGAGTTGATGGCGCGCGGGATGGACTTCTCCGGGTCTTTCGCTTCACCGGCGGTAATGCCGATAATCTCGATACCGCCGTAGGCGAACATCACCATCTGAAGCGACATCACCATGCCGAGCCAGCCGTTGCTGAAGAAGCCGCCGTTGCTCCACAGGTTATGAATGCCGGTCGGCTGGCCGCCGTTACCGATACCCCAGATGATGATGCCGAAACCGGCGAGGATCATGATAATGATGGTCGCGACTTTGAAGAACGAGAACCAGAACTCCAGCTCGCCGAACACCTTCACGCTCATCAGGTTGACGGCGCAGATGATCAGCACCACGCTCAACACCCATATCCAGTGCGGTACGTCGGGGAACCAGACGCCCATGTAGATCCCAAACGCGGTTACGTCGGCAATCGCCACAATCAGGATTTCAAAGCAGTAGGTCCAGCCGGTGATAAAGCCTGCCAGCGGGCCTAAGTTTTCTTGTGCATAGCGCGAGAAGGAGCTGGCGGACGGGTTGTGAACAGACATCTCTCCCAGCGCGCGCATAATGATATAGGCCGCAACCCCACCGATAATGTACGCCAGCAGCACGCTTGGACCGGCCATTTTGATGGCATCTGCCGAGCCATAAAAAAGACCGGTGCCGATAGCAGAGCCCAGCGCCATAAAGCGGATGTGGCGCGTGCTCAGTCCACGCTTAAGTTTGTTAGTGCTTTCCATTTAAATCTTGCCATTCAACACGAAAAAAACAAAAAACCACGGGGCCTTAAGCCCCGTGGTTAAACAGTTTGTTGCCGTTGATTAATGGGCGTTCGATGCGACCTGACGCCCTGCAGCACGGTCCCAGATAATCGCCAGAACCAGCGCAACAACGGTAGGCATCAGCCAGGCCAGGCCCTGCTCGGACAGCGGCAGACGCTGTGTCCAGGCAGGCAGCACGTCTGTAAATGCTGATGCTTTGATCCCGTCAAGGATACCAAAAATCAGGCTGATAAACATGGCTGGTGCAATAATTCGCGACGAGTTGTTCCACCACGGACGGGTGAAGCTCAGCACCACCAGCACAATGCACGGCGGATAAATGGCCGTCAGCACCGGAATAGAGACCTGAATCAGGTGGCTCAGACCGAGGTTCGATACCGCCATAGAGAAGATGCCGAGGATAAACACCAGCGTGCGGTAAGAGAGCGGCAGATACTGAGCAAAGAACTCTGCGCACGCGCAGGTCAGGCCAACAGCGGTAACCAGACACGCCAGGAAGATCAGCGCCGCCAGCAGCATGCTGCCCGCACCGCCAAAGGTGTGCTGAACGTAAGCGTGCAGGATAGCCGCACCGTTCGCGTTTTGGTCAACCAGCGTTGCGCTGTCAGAGCCCAGGCGGAACAGCGCCAGGTACAGCAGCGTCAGGCCCACGCCGGCCATCAGGCCAGCCCAGATGGTATAGCGCGTCAGCAGACGTGCTTCGGTCACGCCACGGGAGCGCGCGGCGTTAACGATAACAATACCAAACACCATGGCGCCCAGCGTATCCATGGTCAGGTAGCCGTTCACAAAGCCGTTAGAGAACGCCGCGTTCTGGTACGCATCCATCGCCGTACTGATAGGACCCGCCGGCCAGACGATAGCGGCAACCGCCAGCACAATCAGCGCGACGATTTTCAGCGGAGCGAGGAAGTTGCCCACGGTGTCCAGCAGCTTGCCCGGATAGAGGGAAACCAGAATCACGATCGCAAAGTAGACCAGGCTGTAGATAAACAGCGGCATCGCGCCGTCACCGGTCAGCGGGGCAATACCCACTTCGAAGGAAACCGTTGCCGTACGCGGCGTAGCGAACAGCGGGCCCACGGCCAGATAGCAGACGGTCGCCAGCAGAACGCCAGCCACTTTGCCAATCGGCGTGCTCAGGCTATCCACGCCGCCGCCGACCTTCGCCAGCGCGACAACGGTCAGAACCGGTAGACCCACGGCCGTAATCAGGAAGCCAAACGCAGCGGTCCAGACGTGTTCACCCGCCTGTAAGCCAACCATTGGAGGAAAAATGATATTACCTGCGCCAACGAACAGCGCAAATGTCATAAAGCCCAGCGCGATGATGTCACGCGATTTTAAATGATGGGTCATAAAACCTTACTGCCTGTGGATGTGGTGTTGAAAACGTTGAGATTTTCGCCATCCCGTACGGGACGATACAGCGGAAAATTTGCTCAATTTCAGCGGGATATGCTCCCGTCCTGGCGTGGAGAAGAATAGTTTTTCGATTTACCACGCAAATACAGTCGGTCTGACAGTATATGGGGGGCAATTTAAACGCTTATAACGTTTAAAGGCAAGGTGGGATCGTAAAACCAGAACAATATGCCAGCATGAAAATACAAACCAGCACATCAGGCTAGTTATAAGAAAAACGCATGGCTAATCATGCGAACAAAAAAACATCAACCGTATAAAATTCATTCGCGTTTCGCTTGACCGCAAAGCAAACGGGCCAGCAATGGCTGGCCCGTGGAAAGGAATAATGACAGGTCCGCTATCAGGCGCTTTTTTTGGCAATTAATCGTTCCGGAATCACGAAGCTGAAGCGGGTTCCCTTGCCTAAGGTGCTCTGGATATCGAGACGGCTCTCATGGTGATTCACCGCGTGTTTCACAATCGCCAGCCCCAGGCCGCTGCCTCCGGTTTGTCGCGAGCGCGCTTTATCGACACGGTAGAAACGTTCGGTAAGACGCGGGAGGTGTTCAGATGAGATCCCCGGCCCGTTATCCTCAACGCTAAACTCCGCGCCCGCTGCGGTAGGCTGCCAGCGCACCCAAATATGCGTTCCTTCCGGCGTATGGTTCACCGCGTTATAGACCAGATTGGAGATGGCGCTGCGAAGCTCGTCTTCGCTGCCAAGCACTTTAAGGGTGTTATCGACCTCAAAGGTGAACTCATGTTTTTTATGGCTGAGCGTCTGCGCTTCACGCTCCACGACCCGCAGCATCATTGGCACATCGATGGTGTCAGTCAGCGCAAGCGAGGGGGCCGCTTCAATCTTCGAGAGCGTAAGAAGCTGTTTGACCAACCCCTCCATCCGGTGGGTTTGCTCCCGCATGGTGTGCAGCGCTTTCTCGCGCGGCGCGCCTTCCAGGATCTGCTCCTGCATCATCTCCAGATATCCCTGCAGCACCGTCAGCGGCGTGCGCAGCTCATGGCTCACGTTGGCGAAGAAATTACGCCGCGCGCCTTCCAGCTGGTGCATCTGGGTGACGTCGCGCGCCACCATCAGCCACTGCCGATCGCTGTAGGGCATCACGCGAATTTCAAGATGCCGACCATTATTGAGCTTCAGATTGTGCGGACGCGTAAATTCGCGCGTTTTGAGATACTGCGTGAACTCCGGGTAACGCAGAAGGTTGAGGATGTTCTGTCCGTTATCGTCCGGCCAGCGCAGGCCCAGCAGCTGTTGCGCCAGGCCGTTACACCAGAAGATGGTGCCCTCTTCTGTGGTCAGAATGACCGCATCCGGCAGCGATTCTGCACCGCTTCGGAAACGTTTGATAAGGCTTCCCAGCTCGCGGCGGCGCTTTTTATTTCGCATCTGCATCTGGTGCAGGCCGTACAGCAGCGGCTCCCAGCTTCCGCTCCCCGGCGGGGGCGTCATACTTCTGTCGACCCACAGCCACCAGGAAAGACGCAGTAAATTCCAGAAATGCCAGATCAGCAGGCCGGTGACTGCCGCCAGCAGAAACCAGGGTAGATGTCCAAGAAAGGCCCCCAGAATGAAGGCCGGAATACAGCATAAGATCAGTTCAAAGACGAGCCTTTTCCATGACAGACGTTCCAGCACGCGTCACACTCCTGTCATTGTTCAGAAACGGGTTGAGAAACGATAACCCGTGCCGCGGACCGTCTGCACCATGCGATCGTGGCCGCTCAGTTCCAGCGCTTTACGCAGGCGGCGAATATGGACGTCAACCGTTCGGTCTTCGACATAGACGTTAGTTCCCCAGACGTTATTCAGCAACTGCTCGCGGCTGTAAACGCGTTCCGGGTGCGTCATAAAGAAGTGTAAAAGCTTAAACTCGGTCGGCCCCATGTCGAGGGGATTTTCGCCCGTCATGACACGGTGTGAGGTTGGGTCAAGGCTCAGGCCCTGCATCTCAATCACCTCTTCTACCGCCATCGGGGAAATACGGCGCATAACGGCTTTGATGCGGGCCACCAGCTCCTTCGGGGAGAACGGCTTGGTAATGTAATCGTCCGCGCCGGTTTCCAGACCGCGCACGCGATCCTCCTCTTCACCGCGCGCCGTGAGCATCACAACCGGGATATCGCGGGTCATCGCTTCACGTTTAATGTGTTTGATGAACTGCAGTCCAGAGCCACCCGGCAGCATCCAGTCCAGCAGAATCAGATCGGGCCAGGGTTCATTCAGCTGGTTCACCGCGCTGTCATAATCTTCCGCTTCAACCGGCTGGAAGCCATTTTGTTCGAGCACGAAGCACACCATTTCACGAATTGGAGCTTCATCTTCTACGACCAGAATACGTCTCGCCATACTTTGCCCTGTCTTATCTTATTTAAATTACAAGTTTGTAATGCGGCGTCATTATGCGTCAGATTTATGACAGATTTATGAAAAACATTACCACCATAACTGGCAAACTGTTGTTTTATGACAGCGGTTATTTTCCGTTCCCTGACAGTTTATAATCCGCACCATCATTTTTCGCCACGGATCTCTTATGCGCATACTTCACACCTCGGACTGGCATCTGGGTCAAAACTTTTACAGTAAAAGCCGCGCCGCAGAACATGAAGCGTTCCTGAACTGGCTGCTGAAGACGGCTCAGTCGCATGACGTTGATGCCATTATTGTCGCGGGTGACATCTTTGATACCGGACAGCCGCCGAGCTATGCGCGTGAGTTATATAACCGCTTCGTGGTCAACCTGCAGCAGACTGGATGCCATCTGGTGATTGTTGCCGGAAACCACGACTCCGTGGCCACGCTCAATGAGTCTCGGGATATTCTGGCGTTTCTCAATACCACCGTGGTCGCCAGCGCAGGGCATGCGCCGCAGATCCTGAAAAAACGCGACGGCACGCCGGGGGCCGTGCTGTGCCCGGTTCCCTTCCTGCGCCCGCGCGATATCGTGCAAAGCCAGGCGGGGCTGTCCGGCGGCGAAAAGCAGCAGCATCTGTTACAAAGCATCACCGACTATTATCATCGGCAGCATGAAGATGCCTGCGCCCTGCGCGGTGAGCTGACGCTCCCGGTGATTGCCACCGGACATCTCACTACCGTCGGTGCCAGTAAAAGTGACGCCGTACGTGACATCTATATCGGCACGCTGGATGCCTTTCCGGCGCAAAACTTCCCGCCAGCCGACTACATTGCGCTCGGACATATACACCGGGCACAGATCGTCGGCGGCGCGGAGCACATTCGCTACTGCGGTTCCCCCCTCGCGCTCAGTTTCGATGAAACCGGCAAAGCCAAATCCGTCCACCTGGTGAGCTTCACCGACGGTAAACTCAGCGCGGTAGAGACGCTTGAGGTGCCCGTTACCCAGCCGCTGGCGGTGCTGAAAGGCGATCTCGACGCCATCACCGCACAGCTAGAGCAGTGGCGCGGCGCGGCGCTTAATCCGCCCGTCTGGCTGGATATCGAAATCACTACCGACGACTACCTGCACGATATGCAGCGAAAAATTCAGTCGCTGACGGAAGATCTGCCCGTGGAGGTGTTGCTGGTGCGCCGCAGCCGTGAACAGCGCGAGAAAATTCTTCTCGGCGCCCAGCGTGAAACCCTCAGCGAACTGAAGGTGGAAGAGGTGTTTGAACGCCGCTTGTCCCAGGAAGAGATTGACGACGACAAGCGCGCAAGGCTTAACGAGCTATTCGCCCATACCCTGCACGCGCTCAACGATGAGGAAGAAAACGCATGAAAATTCTGAGCCTGCGTCTGAAAAACCTCAACTCACTCAAGGGCGAGTGGAAAATTGACTTCACCGCCGAGCCTTTTGCAAGCAACGGGCTGTTTGCCATTACCGGCGCCACCGGCGCGGGCAAAACCACCCTGCTTGACGCCATCTGCCTCGCGCTGTACCACGAAACCCCGCGCCTGCAAAAAGTGTCTCAGGCGCAAAACGACCTGATGACCCGCGATACCGCCGAGTGCCTGGCAGAAGTGGAATTTGAGGTAAAAGGCATAGCCTACCGCGCTTTCTGGAGCCAGAACCGCGCGCGTAATCAGCCGGACGGAAATCTGCAGGCTCCGCGCGTGGAGCTGGCGCGCTGCGAAGACGGCAAGATTCTGGCCGACAAGGTAACGGATAAACTTGAGCAAACCGCGGCGCTCACCGGGCTGGACTATGGCCGCTTTACCCGCTCCATGCTGCTCTCTCAGGGGCAGTTTGCCGCTTTTCTTAACGCCAAACCCAGCGATCGCGCGGAACTGCTGGAGGAACTCACCGGAACGGAAATTTACGGCCAGATTTCCGCCATGGTCTTTGAAAAGCACAAAGCCGCCCGCAGCGCGCTGGAGATGTGCGAGGCGCAGGCCGCAGGCATCGTACTGCTTAGCGAAGAACAGCAGCAGCAGTTGCAGCAAAGTTTGCAGTCACTTACTGACGAAGAGAAAACGCTTCTCACGCAGCAGCAGAGTCAGCAGAAGGATTTTCAGTGGCTTACGCGTCAGGATGAACTCCTGCGCGAGCGGGAGCGCGCCGCGCTTTCTCAGCAACAGGCGCAACGGGCGCTTGCGGAGGCGGCACCTGACCTGGCTAAGCTCCAGCATGCGCTGCCTGCCGCCCGGCTCCGCCCGCTGTGGGAGCATCAGCAAGAACAGACGTCACGACTGGCGCAAACGCAGCAGCGAATTGCTGAAGTAAATACTCGCTTACTGGCAAAAACTGCCCTGCGCGCGCGGATCCGTAACGCGGCGCAGCAAAACCGGCTGCAGCTACAGGCTGAACTCGCCGCCCTGGCTCAGTGGCTGGCAGAACATGACCGGTTCCGCCTGTGGGGCCAGGAAATTGCAGGCTGGCGGGCACACTTCTCTCAGCTCAATCGCGATAAACATCAGCTGGCTACGCTGGCTGCGCGCATCGCTGAATTGCGCCAGAAGCTGGCTGGCCTGCCGGTGAGTCCCCTGACGCTGACGGCAGACGAGGTTGCTGCGGCAATGGAGCTGCTGGGGCAATCCCGCGCGCTGCGTCAGCGTCTGACCGCGCTAAACGCCCGCTATCAGCCGCTGCAAAAACGCCTGCGTCAGAATAATGAAAGCGTACAAAAAGCGCAGGCGGAACAGTTAAAACTCAATGAAACCCTGGCCCTGCGTCGACAGCAGTACAAAGAGAAAAACCAGCACTTTGTCGACCTGAAGGCACTGTGCGAGAGCGAAGCGACGATCAAAAAGCTGGAAAATTATCGCTCCCAGCTTGAGGCAGGTAAACCCTGCCCGCTGTGCGGTTCCAGCGAACACCCCGCCGTTGAGTCGTATCAGGCGCTTGAGCTCACGGATAACCAGCGCCGCAGGGATACCCTGGAAAAAGAGGTCGTCGCGCTTAAAGAAGACGGTCTGCTGGTGCTGGGCCAGGTTAATGCCCTGTCACAGCAGATCCAACGCGAGACAGACGAAGCGCAGGCGCTCTCTCAGGAAGAGCAAGCGCTCACTAAAGAGTGGCTGGAAGTGTGTGCCTCTCTCAATATTACGCTGAATATTCAGGATGATATTGCCCCGTGGATGAGCGAGCAGGAACACTACGAGCGGCAGCTTTATCAGCTCAGCCAGCGGTTGACGCTGCAAAGCCAGCTTAGCCAGCAGGAAGAACAGGAGCGTCAGTATCAGCAACAGCTGGCGGCGACGCGTGAGGGTCTGGAAAACGCCCTGGCGGCGCTGTCGCTTAACGTTCCTGAAGAGGGAACAGAGGCCGTCTGGCTGAAGACCCGCGAAACCGAATTCGCGCAGTGGCAGGAGAAACAGACCCAGCACGGCGCCACCCAGGAGCGTATTAACGCCCTGACGCCACTTCTGGACACCCTTCCGGCGGGGGATAGCACAGAAGCCGAAGCGGTTATTCCTGACGGCTGGCGTGAAGTTCACGACGAGTGCGTGTCGCTGCAAAGCCAGCTTATCGCACAGCAGCAGCAGGAGACGCTGGAGAGTGAACGTTTGCAGCAGGCGCAGTCTCAATTCAGCGCGGCCCTGTCAGCCAGCCACTTTGACGATCGAGACGCGTTTCTTTCCGCGCTTCTTGATGCCGACACCGTTCAACACCTGGAAGAATTAAAGCAGATGCTGGAGAAGCAGATACAGCAGGCTACGGCGCTCTTTGCCCAGGCGGAGCAGCAGCTGCAGAGCCATCAGGCGCTGCGTTCGGATGAGCTTAATGCCGACGCCCAAACGCTGCAGGCCCAGCTGCAGCAGCTGGCGCAGCAGCTGCGTGAGAACACCACTCGCCAGGGTGAGATCCGCCAGCAGCTCAAGCAGGACAGCGATAACCGTCTGCACCAGCAGGCGCTCATGCGGCAAATTGACGAGGCGGCACGTCTGGCCGATGACTGGGCCTATCTGAACGCGCTGATTGGCTCAAGCACCGGCGACAGATTCCGCAAGTTTGCTCAGGGGCTGACGCTGGATAATCTGGTCTGGCTTGCTAACCAGCAGCTCAACCGCCTGCACGGACGCTATCTGCTTCAGCGTAAGGTCAGCGACGCGCTGGAGCTGGAAGTGGTCGATACCTGGCAGGCGGATGCTGTCCGCGACACCCGCACGCTTTCAGGCGGCGAGAGTTTCCTGGTGAGCCTGGCGCTGGCGCTGGCGCTTTCCGACCTGGTCAGCCATAAAACGCGGATTGACTCCCTGTTCCTGGATGAAGGTTTCGGCACGCTCGACAGCGAAACCCTGGATACCGCGCTGGATGCGCTCGACGCCCTGAATGCTACCGGGAAAACCATTGGCGTGATCAGCCACGTTGAGGCGATGAAAGAGCGCATTCCGGTGCAGATCAGGGTGAAGAAGATTAACGGGCTGGGATATAGCAGGCTGGACAGAGAATTTTCGGTGGGGTGAATGGGGGGACGGTGCGGTCTGGTGCCCTCACCCTGGCCCTCTCCCACAGGGAGAGGGAATAAACCTTAAAAACAGCAACTTGTGTTGCTGTTTTGCTTTTCCCTTGCCTCACCCTGGCCCTCTCCCACAGGGAGAGGGTACAAACATTAAAAACGGCAACGCAGGTTGCCGTTTTGCGTTTATTCCGGCCACAGCCACGCCGCGCCGCGCACGCCGCTGGAATCTCCGTGCACCGCTTTGCGTATCGGGGTTTCACACTCCCCTCCGAAGACCCACTGTTTCACCAGCGTCGGCACCGTCGCGTACAGGCGGTCGACGTTGCTCATGCCGCCACCCAGCACAATCACGTCCGGATCGAGAATATTGATCACGTGCGCCAGCGATTTCGCCAGCCGCGTTTCGTAGCGGCTGAGCGCCAGCTCAGCGAGCGGATCGTCTTCTTCAACCAGGCGCATAATCTCGTTACCCTTCAGCGGCTGGCCGCTCAGGCGATGGTAATCGGTCGCAAAGCCCGTGCCGGAAATAAAGGTCTCAATACACCCCTGCTTGCCGCAGTAGCAGGGTACTTCAGCGCGGTATTTGAGCTCATCTTCATCCATCCACGGCAGCGGGTTGTGCCCCCACTCGCCTGCCGTTCCGTTACCGCCAATGTGTGAACGGCCACCGAAGGCCACGCCCGCCCCGCAGCCGGTGCCGATAATCACTGCAAAAACGGTCTGCGCCCCGGCAGCGGCGCCGTCAATGGCCTCTGAAACCGCCAGGCAGTTGGCATCGTTAGCCAGTCGGACCTCGCGGTTCAGGCGCGCGCTCAGGTCCTTATCAAAGGGCTGACCGTTAAGCCACGTCGAGTTAGCGTTTTTAACCACGCCGGTATAGGGCGAAATCGAGCCTGGGATCCCCATTCCGACACTCCCCGTTTCCCCCGTCGCCTGTTCAGTCATCTCAACCAGACGGGCAATCGTCTCAATCGTCTGCTGATAATCATCGCGCGGCGTGGGCAGCCGGTGGCGGAACAGCTGCTCCCCCTGCTCGCTCAGCGCAATGACTTCCGTTTTGGTGCCGCCCAAATCAATCCCAATACGCACAGGACACTCCTCATTATTTTGATTATCAACAGAGTAGAAGCCGGCTACCCGATTAGCAATGCAAGCGATGCGACAATTCGTTATCATGCCCGCTGATTTAACGACAAGGCCGTGGAAATTATCATGCTGTGGTTCAAAAATTTGATGGTTTACCGTCTCAGCCGCGACGTTTCGCTGCGTGCAGAAGAGATGGAAAAACAGTTAGCCGCTTACACCTTTTCCCCTTGCGGTAGCCAGGATATGGCCAAAACCGGCTGGGTCCCGCCGATGGGTTCACAAAGCGATGCCCTGACCCACGTCAGCAGCACCGGTCAAATCATCGTCTGCGCCCGTAAAGAGGAAAAAATCCTGCCAACGCCGGTGGTCAAGCAGGCGCTGGAAGCCAAAATCTTCAAGCTGGAAGCCGAACAGGGCCGTAAGCTGAAAAAGACTGAAAAAGATTCTCTGAAAGACGAAGTGCTGCACTCTCTGCTGCCGCGCGCCTTTAGCCGCTTTAGCCAGACCATGATGTGGATCGACACCGTCAACGGGCTGATCATGGTGGACTGCGCCAGCGCCAAGAAAGCAGAAGATACGCTGGCCCTGCTGCGCAAAAGCCTTGGCTCGCTGCCGGTAGTGCCGCTGGCACTGGAAACCCCGATTGAGCTAACCCTGACCGAATGGGTTCGCAGCGGTACGGCCGCGCAGGGCTTCCAGATCCTCGATGAAGCGGAGCTAAAAGCGCTGCTGGAAGATGGCGGCGTGATCCGCGCGAAAAAACAGGATCTGGTGAGCGACGAAATCGCCGTACACATTGAAGCGGGCAAAGTCGTAACCAAACTGGCCCTTGACTGGCAGCAGCGTATTCAGTTCATGATGTGCGATGACGGCTCGGTGAAGCGCCTCAAGTTCTGCGACGAGCTGCGCGATCAGAATGAAGATATCGACCGGGAAGACTACGCCCAGCGCTTTGACGCGGACTTTATCCTGATGACCGGCGAGCTGGCGGCGTTGATTCAGAATCTGGTTGAAAGCCTTGGCGGCGAAGCACAGCGCTAACAGGCAAAATGTAGGCCGGGTAAGCGAATGCGCCACCCGGCTTGCTTTTATTTCAGGTAGCGGCACAGATAAGAGGTGGGTTCAGCAACCTGCAGATGAAACTCGCTGTGGCCAGGAACGTTGAAAACCGCTCCGGCAGAATAGACTTTCCATTCCGTTTCACCCGGTAATAAGACGTTCAGCGCACCGCTGACAACCGTCATCTCTTCAGCTTCTGCGGTACCAAAGGTGTATTCACCTTCAGCCATAACGCCGACACTGGCGCGGCCAGTGCTGCTGCTGGTAAAACCGATGGATTTCACTTTACCGGAAAAGTATTCGTTACTTTGAAGCATGAACTGGCCCTTATATTTATAGATAAAAATCCACTATAGGGGCCATGCTCATGGCCTGTCACGTAAAATCATTACACCAGTAATTCCGACGCCAGACGGGCCATCAGAACGTTCGACAGCAGCACGGGGACATCAAGCGCCTTTTGCAGTAAATCGCGATGCCGCTGATGGAACCCCAGGCAGTCCAGCATCAGGACATCCGCCCCTCTGTCGAGCAGCTCCTGCCCGGCCGCAATAAGCTTGGCTTCGCTGTCCCAGAAGGGATTGGCCAACGCATACAGCGGTATTCGTTCAAGCACGCTCCACTTCACCGTCTGGTTATCCAGAAGCTCCTCAATGGGGACAATAACCCCCACCTGATGACCATCAACGATCGAGGCCACCAGCGGCGGAATAATCCGCATCGGCTCCAGCAAGATCGAATTGCGCGCAACCAGTCCTTTAATCGGTGCGGTGCTCATCAGTAAAATCACGTCATAGCCTTGATTGTCGAGCACTTCTATCACCCCCTGCAGCGCGCGCTCGATTTTTTGCCGTGACACATTTGCCAGTTTACCGTCACTTAATAACGTCGGTAGAGCATCCTCCCCCTCGTCTATAGCGTAGTCTTCCATGACCTCGTCCCGACTCATCTTACCCAGCAGGCTAAGATGCGTGATCTGTTGTTCTGAGACATGCTCCGTCAGGAGCGGTAATACTTCGCTTACAGGGACCACACCAATGGTGAGGATCGCCAACGTCGCCTTCATCTTGATCGCCTTCCATTACTACCACAGCGGTTACACAGGTACAGGCTCACTACGCTGCACAGTTCATTTTTTCAACAAAACAGCACCAAGCGTAGCAGGGGATCTCTGCACCGAAGTGTAAAGATCCCCTGCCTGGTAAGAATCTACCTGTAATAACTGAATATTAACCCGTGCTTAACATTCACGGTGGGTTAAAAGTGTGATTTGAGCACGGTTTTAGGCGGTTTAGGAATTGTGTCAGGACTTTTCAGGATCTTCGTAGCGCCGCTTAGCGTCCAGCGCTTCCTGCTCGGTTTCATGTTCACTAATCAGCGAATCGGGTTTGGGGTGATCTGCGCGCAGCTGATACCAGGTAACGGTTTGATCGCCGTTACCTTTCTCGACGGTAACGATACGTGCTTCGCGCGGATAGGGAGGTCTGGTTGGCATAGCTCATCCTTTTTTTATGTCTGAGCTATCAGTATAGACGGCGGTTAGCTGGCGCAGGCCAAACGAAGGGCGGTAATAATCTGAATAACAACCTCTTCCGGCGATGCAGAGGCGTCCACAACGTGGTGTGCCGCCTCGCGGTAAAGTGCATCACGCTCCGCCAGAACCTCGCTGACTTCGTCACTGAGCGGCTTAGCCGTGAGCGCCGGGCGTTGCCCCTCTTCAGGAAACGCTTCCAGACGCGCCACCAGGGTAGAAACCGGCGCACAGAGATAAATCACAATCCCTTTCTCACGCATAAACTGCCGGTTGTACTCAGCCAGAATAATTCCGCCGCCCGTTGCAATGATGGTCGCAGGTGAGGTAACCGCTTCCAGCGCCGCGGTTTCACGTGCGCGAAAGCTTTCCCAGCCTTCTGTTTCGACAATCTCAGCAATGGTTTGGCCCGCATGCTCCTGAAGCCAGTGGTCAGTATCGACAAACTGACTCTGGCACGCGCGCGCCAGTTCCAGGCCAACGGTGGTTTTCCCACAGCCGCGAGGGCCAACTAAAAAGATGGGTGGGTTCATAACCAGGTGTTCCCCTTGATGCCGGAAGGCTGAAGACTGTAAAGAATTGATTGCAGAAGATGTTGCGTTTACTTTACTGCAAAGCGGTACGGGATGACAACCCTGTGGAGGCCACACTGTACCACATTTTGACAATGGTTATCATTACGCCGTGCGACGCTTAACCTCGAGCAGCCATTTATCCAGCTCGGCGGCGAACTGCTGGCGATCGCGCTGGGACAGGCTGTCCGGCCCGCCGGTCTGCACGCCGCTGGCACGCATCGTGTCCATAAAATCACGCATCGTCAGCTTTTCACGGATGGTGGAAGGCGAATACCGCTCACCCCGCGGGTTTAGTGCAGCAGCCCCCTTCTCCAGCACTTCGGCGGCCAGCGGAATATCTGCAGTGATCACTAAATCCTCCGCGCTGCACAGCCGCACAATCTCGTTATCCGCCACGTCGAACCCGGCCGGGACCCGCAGGGACCGGATGAATTTAGAAGGCGGCACGCGGATATTCTGGTTCGCCACCAGCGTAAGCGGCATCTGCACACGATCGGCAGCACGAAATAAAATCTCTTTAATCACATTCGGACAGGCGTCCGCATCAACCCAAATCGCCATAATGTCACCCTTGTATTGCAATGACGGCTATTGTCGCCTGCTTTTCGTTGTTAAGCTATAAACCTATCAATCAGCGATAACAACGCATAATAACGGAGAGACGTGATGGAGAAGAAAATCGGGTTTATCGGCTGCGGCAACATGGGCAAAGCCATCCTTGGCGGTTTGATTGCCAGCGGGCAGGTCCTGCCGGGTCAGATTTGGGTTTATACCCCTTCACCAGACAAAGTAGCGGCGTTACGCGACGAGTACGGGATCAACGCGGCGGAAAGCGCACAGGAAGTCGCTCAGGTCGCCGATATCGTGTTTGGCGCCGTTAAACCGAACGTCATGATCAAAGTGCTGAGCGAAATCACCTCCAGCCTCAATAAAGAGACCCTCGTGGTATCGATTGCCGCAGGCGTCACTCTCGACCAGCTGGCGCGCGCCCTCGGTCATGACCGTAAAATTGTGCGCGCCATGCCAAACACGCCGTCGCTGGTTAACGCCGGCATGACCTCCGTCACGCCGAACGCGCTGGTCACCTCCGAAGACGTGGCCGACGTGCTGAACATTTTCCGCTGCTTCGGTGAAGCTGAAGTCATCGCCGAGGCCATGATCCATCCGGTCGTGGGCGTGAGTGGCTCAGCGCCGGCCTACGTCTTTATGTTTATCGAAGCGATGGCAGATGCTGCCGTACTGGGTGGAATGCCGCGCGCGCAGGCCTACAAATTTGCCGCGCAGGCGGTGATGGGCTCCGCCAAAATGGTGCTGGAAACCGGCAAACATCCGGGTGAACTGAAAGATATGGTCTGCTCGCCGGGCGGTACCACCATCGAAGCCGTGCGCGTGCTGGAAGAGCGCGGGTTCCGCTCGGCCGTCATTGAGGCGATGGCAAAATGCATGGAAAAATCAGAGCAGTTGAGTAAATCCTGACAGCGATTGCCGGGCGTCAGGCCGCCACTTCCGTGCGGCCGCGTCCGGCATTTTTAGCTTTATAGAGAGCAACGTCCGCCGCTTTCAGCCATTCACGATAGTGCCCGAACTGCGGTCCCCACGGCGCGACCCCAACGCTGATACGCAGCCTCTCCGTCGGCGCGCCGGGCAGCGGCATATTTTTCAGGCGTTCGTGCACGCGGGACATCGCGGCAATCGCGCTTTCCGCAGTCGTCCTGGACATAATCACCGCAAATTCATCCCCGCCGAAACGACCAATAACATCACACGAGCGCAGGGTAAGCTGCAGCTGCCGGGTAATAGCCACTATCGCTTCATCGCCCACATCGTGGCCCCAGGTGTCGTTAATGCTCTTGAAGTGATCGATATCGATGAGCAAAATCGTCGCCAGATATTGGCTGCGGCGGCATTTATCAAATTCATTACGCAGGAGTATCTCCCAGTGGCGGCGGTTGAATACGCCGGTCATGCCGTCACGGGTGCTCATTAGCTCAAGCCGCCGTTTATGTTCTGCCAGCCGAAGCGCCGTCCGATGGCTGACCCAGGCGAACAGCATCGGGTACAACATCAGCACCGGCAGCGTCAGCCACCACTCCAGAGGGCCTGGCGAAAGCAAAACCAGACTGCCGGTCAGCTGCAGCGTCACCAGGGCCGTGAGCAGCGTAATAATGATACCGACCATAAAGAGCCTAAAGCCGCCCGATCCCAACAAATTCATGCCGATCATCACGATCAGCGCCGCCGTGGGCAAGGCCATCACGCCCATCAGCCCTATCCAGACGCCAGCGATAACGGCGTCTATCTTTAGATTGAAGATTTCCCTGCAGTGAGGTGCTGGCGAGCGACAGGCAAGCTGCCAGGCCAGATGGGGCCAAATGAAGGCCCAGCCGACCAGTAATAGCCACCAGCCGCCGGCAAGAAAATGGGTGACCAGCACACCCGCTATGGGGAAAAACATCGCTGCCAGCCCCACCGTGCGCGCCAGCCGAACTCGCCGGGCAAACTGAATGCCGGAACGGTGTGAGTCATCCTGAGAAAGATCCTGATTCAACTCTTCCCGAATGTTCTCTTTGTTGTAATAGATTTCATCATTCATCATTTTTGGGAATATTCTGAAACAATTTCCCAAATTATAGAGAGGGGGCCTGCGGGGAAAGTATGAAATTTCGGGTGAGCCAGAACCACGACTCACCCGTTAGGACTACACCGCTTTCTTGAGGCAAGCACTCATGAATTTGCTGCGATCGTCGCCTTTAAGCATCTGCTGCGTGGCCTGGGCATTGCACTCGCGCATTTTTTGCTGCTGCGGCGTCAGGCTTTTTTCGCCCGGTTTGGCTGCACCATTTTTGAGGCAATCGCTCATATACGTTTTACGGGCGTCGCCTTTCAGGGTTTGCGCGGTGGCCTGCTGATTACAGGTGGTCATGCGCTGCTGTTGAGGGGTCAGGGTCTTTTCTGCCGCATTTGCGGACGCCATCAGAAACACGCCTGAGAGTAGGGTAACCAGTATTGTTGTTTTCATTGCACCATCCTTTTGTGAACATACACAGTAAGTCTGGTTCGTGGCGGGAAAAAAACCACCCGACGGTTACGATTTCCGCCGGGCGTTGTTCTTATTTCAGCCCAAGCGCAGCCTTCATGGTGTAGAACAGATCCGTCTGGTCCGTCAGTCCAACCACGTTTGCCGCATGCGGACCGTACGCCGCAATGCGCAGCTGCGTGCCGGTATGTTCCATAGACTCTTCTTCAGAGTTGCCATAGCTCATGACCATCACCGCACCATCTTTGGTGTTCAGCGCCTGCGTCAGACCCGGCGCTTTGGTGTCTGATGGGATAATCTGGCTGGCGTGCGCATGGTCAGCGGTGACCACGACCAGGGTATTACCGTCTTTTTTCGCGAATTCCAGCGCTTTCTGCACCGCTTCGTCCAGATCGACCGTTTCACCAATCTGGCCGCACGGATTCGCGGCATGGTCTTGTTTATCAATTGACGCACCTTCTACCTGCAGGAAGAAGCCTTTTTCGCTCTTGCTCAGCAGAGAGATAGCTTTATCCGTCATCGCCGCCAGCGTCGGAACGCTGCCATCGCGTTTCGGGTTTGGCGTACAGGTCACCGCAGGTTTGTCGATATTGCCGTGATAAGAGGCTTTCGGCCCTTCCCAGCGAACCGGCATGTTACCTTCAGAGAAGAGCCCCAGCAGCGGTTTATCCTGATTCGCTTCCGTAATGGCGGCCAGCGAGGCCGCATCGCTCACCATCTGATAGCCCCGCGCCTGCGCCTGCTCGCGCAGCGTTTTCCCCTGCCACTCGCCCGCCGTTGCGGATTCGGCAAAGGTTTTCGCCCCGCCGCCCAGCGTCACGTCGGGACGTGCGTTCAGTAACTGCTCGGTAATCGACCCCTTGCCGCCTTTTTCCAGCGCATTGGCTGGGCATTTTTCGCTGGTGACGGACGGACCGTAGCATTTACGGGACGTGACATGCGAAACCAGCGCGGCCGGCGTCGCGTCCTGCAGCTCGGCGGTAGAAACGTTGCCGGTTGCCAGCCCCGCCGCTTTCGCCATTTCGAGAATGGTTTGATGATCTTTTTCGTGAATATCCACGCCCAGCGCACCGTTATAGGTTTTCACGCCGGTTGACCACGCCGTTGCAGACGCGGCGGAATCCGTTACGTAATCCGGTTTTCCGGTTTTTTTGTCCAGCGCGTAATGGGTATATTGTCCCGTAAGCGGTAACGCATCAATCCCCTTAAAGAAGCCGCCCGCCCCTTCGGCATAATTTCGCGCGGCCGTAATTTCGGAATCCCCCATACCGTCGCCAATCAGCAGAATTATATTTTTTGCTGGCTTATCATTCAGCGAAGCGCGAATAGCCGCGGTTTGATCTTCAGAAAGTCGGCGTGCGCCGCCGGGCTGGGTGATATCACCCTGCGCTGCACGATTATCCAGGACTGCGGTATTCGTGGTATCGGCATGAGTGACGGGGGTAAATAACAGCGGGATTAATGCGATGAAAAGTGCGCTCTGTTTCAATTTATTTTCTCCATGTACAAATACGTAAAAATAAAAACAGAGCGACTATAGGCAACCTGCATGACATTTCTATGACAACCCGTCACGTCCTGTGACGGTTTAACTGCGCGGATGCCTTAACAGCTTCTTTACGTATTGGTGGAGCATCTCCGCGTCCTGCGCTGGCACCACTGAATCCGGCTTGGCGTTGTCCAGCGCGCCTTCGATGCTGTCGATCAGCGCTTGCTGATCCTGTTTGGCCATGTTTCTCAACAGTGCGGTAACCACAATTTCCAGCGCCTCGACCTGAGCGACCAGTTCTTTTGACTCTTCTTCCTTTTGTGCAAGCTTAACCAGCAACTCAGCAATGAGATTTTTCATCGTGCTATTTCCTTATGGGATTTTTCCTGAAATTAGCACTCTCATTGAGTAATGCAAAGAGGAGAAAAGTATTATCTTATGCAAAAGTGACCTCGCTGCCAAAATAGAAGTATCCGGCCGTCAGCGAAACGTTTTTCTATTACTCTACAGCCACATTCCGTTATATAAAAATGTGGCTACCATAAGAATATATAATGCATCAGCGGGCAGATTTTTCCGCCGCTAATTCCCTGCGTCGACGCAGGGCAAATGCCAGCTGAATAATATTCAGCAAGACCACCACTGCCGTGGCGGCAAATACCCAGCGGAAACCGGCCATCGCGGAGACAGAAGCCCCGATAAGAGGACCAGCAACGTTCCCGAGGTACATAAACGACTGGTTATAGCCAAAAATGCGCCCGGTGACCTGGTCGCTGGAGTATTTTACCAGCAGGGTTTGCACAGCCGGCAGCATGGCGCCATCGGCAAACCCGAGCAGGAAGCGCAGAACCCCAAGCTGCAGCGGCGACGTCACGAACGACATGGCAAAAAAGAGTATGACCGCAAAAATCAGCGTTGCCATCAGTATGCGTGCCGTGCCGATCCTGTCACCTAACTTTCCGAGGCGCGGCGCGGAGATGAGCGCAGATACGCCGGGCACTGCGGCAATCATGCCGCTCAGAAACGCAATATTGCTGCTGTCCGGCGCCATCGATTTAATGAACAGTGCAAGGATAGGCCCGACAGAGCCGTTACAAAGCTGGATGACCATCGTGGTCACAAAAAGGCTGATCATCAGGCCAGGGTAAGGCAGCGTGGCAAACACCGCCCTGCCGCTCAAACGCTCGGATTTGCTGACGACAGGACGCCCGCCCTCTTTGATCAGAAATAGCGTGACCAGAAAACTGACGACCAGCAGGATCGCCGTAATCAAAAATACCGCCCGCAGACCCACGTGATCGGCGAGAAAGCCCCCCATCAGCGGGCCACCAATAACCCCGCTGATCTGCGCCGTTGAGAGCGTGCTCAGCGCCCAGCCGCTGCGTTCGCGGGGAACCTGTGAGGCCACCAGCGCCATGGCATTGGGAATATACCCGGAGGTTAGCCCCATAATCGCGCGCAGGATAAACAGCTGCCAGACGTTTGTGGCAAAAGCCTGCAGCAGAATCGCAATCGCCATCCCCAGCGACGCGCGCAGCAGCATCAGCTTGCGTCCTTTGCGATCCGCCAGGCTGCCCCACATTGGGGAGACAATCGCAGAGACCAGGAAGGTGACGCTGAACGTCAGGCCTGACCACATTGAGAGGGCTTCATGGGACGAAACGCCCAGCTGAGAAACGTACAGCGGCAGAAAGGGCAAGATCTGGCTGATGGCCAGTCCGGTAAAGAAGCAGCCGAACCAGACCGAGATGAGGTTTACTTTCCAGGATTCCATAACAGAATTAATCTTCATTTTTAGGCGAATTCGCCTACAGATTAGCAAGTTACGTACCTTTACGGTGCGCCAGAGATGCGGCGTGGCTGACTTTGGTGTTTTATCTTCCCAGTCATCATATTTGTGAAACATGTCACAAATTATCCATTTCAACGCGGAAGATTATGCTTTAGCGGCACAGACCGAAACCGCGCATTCCGAGATGAAAATGGTTGGCGTGCGCCGCGTTGTACTCCGGTCCCAGACCGTTGCCGTAATAGCCGCAGCTTGCTGCCAGCAGCGCCTGAAGCCAGGGCTGCGTTTTTGCTGACCGCCACCCCTTCAATACGGTGATCCGCTCCCCGTTTGCCAGCCGAAACGCGCTGATATCCAGCGCCTCTGCCGTCGCATGTTCACTGCGTCGCGCATCAGGGCGATGGTAAATATTCCGGCAGGCAAAGCTGCCCACGTGCTCAATCCGGGTAAGTTCGCTTCCCATAAAGGTTTTGGTGAGCGGCCTGGCCTGCTGGCTCACAAACAGTGCGGAGCTCAGCGCCAGCGGACAGCTGGCCAAAAAACTGCTGTTCAGGCTCACGGGGCCAAAGTCACGCACCCGCACCACGTTGCTGAGCGGACACTCGCCTGCGCTATCGGCCACCGCCTGCGTGCGGATGAGCGCGCGCTGATTGGCCTGGGACAGCAAACGCTCACACGCATGAGGCGTCAGGCGGCGAAGTTTAAACTGCGTAATTTTACCGGGCGGATCGTCAAGCGTCAGCGGGGTGAAAGGATTGTAGTAGGACGGCAGCCAGCGGTAACCCACTGTTGCGACAGCGACAATAAGGCAAACGGTCAGTACACTTTTTCCTTTCACACTCCCCCCTCGGCATGCTCAAAACATTATGGCAGAAGGCCGCGAAACCCGCCGGGCATCGTGGTATGTTATTGGCTTTTCGTCAGACTGGAAGAGAGTGAAATGACCAAGCAGCGGGTAGGTATTGTCTTTGGGGGAAAGTCAGCAGAACACGAGGTTTCATTGCAATCGGCCAAAAATATCGTCGATGCCATTGATAAAAACCGTTTCGACGTGGTGCTGCTGGGCATTGATAAACAGGGCCAGTGGCACGTTAACGATGCAAGCCAATATCTGTTAAACGCTAACGACCCCGCCCACATTGCGCTTAATCCTTCTGACATCAGCGTAGCGACCGTGCCAGGCCAGGTTCAGGGGCAGTTCATTGACGCCGGTAATGCACAGGCCCTGACCCAGATTGATGTGGTGTTCCCGATCGTACACGGCACGCTGGGCGAAGACGGTTCACTGCAGGGCATGCTGCGTATGGCTAACCTGCCGTTTGTCGGCTCCGATGTGCTGGGCTCTGCAGCCTGCATGGATAAAGACGTCACCAAGCGCCTGCTGCGTGATGCCGGGCTAAATATTGCGCCGTTCGTTACGCTCACACGCGCAAACCGCGAAAAATTCACCTTCGCCCAGCTCTCAGAGAGGCTGGGTCTGCCGCTGTTCGTCAAACCGGCGAACCAGGGATCGTCCGTCGGCGTCAGCAAAGTAAACACTGAAGCACAGTTTACCGAAGCCGTGCGGCTGGCATTCGAGTTTGACCACAAGGTAGTGGTTGAGCAGGGGATCAAAGGACGTGAGATTGAGTGCGCCGTACTGGGGAATGATTTTCCGCAGGCAAGTACCTGCGGTGAAGTGGTGTTAAACAGCGATTTCTACTCTTACGACACCAAGTATATTGATGATAAGGGCGCGCAGGTTGTGGTACCCGCCGCCCTCGATCCCGCCATCAACGACAAGATCCGTGCGATCGCCGTCGAAGCCTATCAGGCGCTCGGCTGCTTCGGTATGGCGCGCGTTGACGTGTTCCTCACGGCCGAGAACGACGTGGTGATCAACGAAATTAATACGCTGCCGGGCTTCACCAACATCAGTATGTATCCAAAGCTGTGGCAGGCAAGCGGAATCAGCTACCCTGAGCTGATCACCCGCCTGATCGAGCTGGCGCTGGAGCGTTACGCCGCTGACAGCGCCCTCAAAAGCTCCGTCAACGGTTAACCCCCCTACTTAGCCGCGTCCGTCTCGTCCGCTGTCGCCTCTTCCGGGCGGCGGCGGATGATAAATCCCGCCAGCCAGAAGCTAATCACCCAGGTCACCAGGCCAACGGCATAGGTTTGCCAGCCTTTCGCTTCGAACCCCAGCAGCCCCACAACACCGTTAAGAATAAAGATCAGGCCAATAGCAAAAGCGTAGTAGTGCCAGTCACGGCGTAGTTTGGATGTGAGCTTCATGACGACTCCGGCAGAAAAAAACTATCCTCTCACAGTTTTACGGCCAGGTCTGTGGCGAATGCGGAAATTCTGAAACGCGACGCAGTTTCACTTAAGTTTCCGAATTGTGATGTGCTGCAGAAATCGACAATCCAGGAGTAATCGCTGGGCAAAATTACCACGATTCTGATATTGACAAATGCTATGACCTGTCACACTTCACCTGTAAGACGCGTATAAAACAGTGTGCTATTTCGGGAGGTCTTTATGGCTGATTTTACATTGTCGAAACCGATTTTTGGCGGCAAACAACCAAAAACCTCCACGGCGGGTAATATTGCCTACGCCCTGTTTGTGTTGTTCTGCTTCTGGGCAGGCTCACAGCTCCTCAACATGCTGGTTCATGCTCCCGGTGTTTATGAACACCTGATGCAGGTTCAGGATAACGGGCGCCCTCGCGTGGAGATTGGTTTCGGCGTAAGCACCCTGTTTGGTCTGGTCCCCTTCCTTGCAGGCTGTATGGTTCTGGGCGTTATCGCGTTAGTGCTTCGCCTGCGACGTCGTTTCTAAAGCCCCATACAGCGCGCCCGGCGGTCATCGACACGTTTTGCGAACCAGGCCGTGGTCAGATTACGCGTGATCTTCGGGCTTTCAAGCTGTATCCCCGGCAGCATGGCCTTCGGTAGCGTTTTACCGCTCTTCTGCTCTGCAAGCTTAAAGACCTGCTGATACAAATCTGTTTTCTCAAATGCCAGGCTGTCGCCCTTCTCCAGCTGGCGGCGAATCTCGTTGTTGCTCATATCCAGCTTTGTTGCCAGTTTGCGCACCGCACGCTCGGTGGTTCCTGCCTCGCTGCTGCCGTAAGCGATCAAATCGCCATCCAGCGCCAGCTTAATCCCGCTTGCGCGGCTGACGGCATTCTGGAACGCCGCGTTCCGGCTCGCATACCAGCCTGCGTTGAAGTCCGCAAAACGGTACAGCGGCTCGCTGTAGTTTGCCGGATAGTTCAGCAGGTGATAGGTGCCAAACCATAGCCCACCGCGCAGGGAAAATACCTCCTGACGCACCGTTCCATCAATTTTCCACGGATAGCCATCGGTATGTTTTTCGGCGAACGCAATGCTGACCTGCATTGGGCCGCCGGTATGCACCGGATTAAGCGAGCCAAACAGCTTCTGCCCCATCGGCACCATGCTGATGAAATCATCGAAAATGGCGCTCAGCTGCTTCTCGGTTTTCACCGAATCCAGCCGTTCGCTGTAGCTTTTGCCGTTTGGCGAGGTGATTTTTAGCGCGGTATGGACCAGGAAAACCGGTATATGCATCGATTCGGCGCGGCGGTCGATCTCCTTCCAGGCGATCTTATTTAGCCCCGGCACGGCAGGATCTGACTGGTACATGGATTCCTGCTGCGCGACGGCCAGCACCGAGCAGATATTCTCCTCGGTGGGGGCTATCTTCTGGCTTTCAAAAGTCTTTGCCAGTGCCTCTGCCCACGCGTTGCGATCCTTCACGCTGGCGGGCATTTTTTGCCGGACAACGCTTGCGACATCCACCGGCTTTTCACCCTTTTTAAGTGGCGCAGCCCCTTTCTCAGCACAGCCCGCCAGCACAAAGGCAGCCAGTAAGGACAGCGGTAACGCGCGCGGTACGGCAAAGGTCATAGCAACTTCCTGTATTAACTGAATGTATGGGTCACTTCCTGCAGGTCTTTGTCGTCCAGCTCACGCTCAAAGCTGCGTAAACGTTTATAGATGGACATCAGCTCGACCAGCGTGGTCCAGGAGCTGATCAGATACTGGAACGAGCCGCGAACCTGCCCAAAGACGTTGGTGATCTGCGTCATCAGACCGAGCGTAATAGTACCCGCAACAATCGACGGGAACAGCAGGAACAACCCGAAAACGTTATCAACCTGCAGGTATAAGATACGCGCGATGTTGAAATACATGTAGTGGAAGTAGAGGCGGAAGTAGTTACGACGCACCGCGCCAAACAGTTCGCGCACGGTTGGAGGCGACGCGCGGTTGGCATCATCTTCACCGTAGACCAGCTCCTTACGGTAAGCGGCTTCCACGCGCTGGTTTTTAAACTCCAGGCCCGGCAGTTTGATCCCCACCACTGCCAGCAGGCCCGTTCCCATCAACGACCAGACGATCGCGGCAATTACCAGACCATACGGCAGATGACCGATAATCGGTAGCTCAGGAACGTGCGCAGAGAGGGTCACCAGCACCGGCAGGAAGGCAATCAGCGTCATAATGGCGTTGATAAAACTGGTTCCCATGTCCTCAAGGGTAGAGGCAAAACGCATGGTGTCTTCCTGCACGCGCTGCGCAGCGCCTTCAATATGACGCAGGTGCTGCCAGTGCGCCATATAGTGTTCGTTCATCGCGGTACGCCAGCGGAAAACGTAGTGGCTGACGAAAAAGTTATTCATCACGCCGATAACCACCGCAATAAGGGCGATGCCGAGGAAAATGCCCACTTCATGGTAGAACTGATTAATCGTCACCTTGTGCGGTGAACTGAGCGCGGTCTGGATCAGGTCGTAGAAGGGTGCATACCAGGCGTTAACGGCCACCCCCACTTCCACCAGGAACCAGGTCACAAAGATGATCAGTGACGTACCCAAAATCGACCAATACTGCCAGCGGTGCGGTGAGTAGATAAACCAGAAAACTGCAAAGAGCCCCACGCAAACCGTGTAGTAAGCATAAAACAGCAAATAGCTCAGCGACCAGAAGCGTGCGGCGCTAATCGGCACATCGCCCGTTGCTCCCGTGATGCGCGTCAGCCACGCTCCGCCGCCAGCCTGCCAGAAAATGACAGCGATCAGCGCCCAAATAAATGCCGACAGGAAAAATGGCCCCGGCTTTGGGAAAAAAGACTTAAACATTATGCTTCCTTCTTGTTGTTATGGATGTTGCTGTGCTCAACACATCACCACACGAAAATCCTGCCTGAGCCAGCCTGCCGGCTCAGGCAAAAAGGTCAGACCCGAGGGTTTATTATTAGTTCGCTTTCCAGTTTTCGAGAATTGTTTCGACGCGTTTCACCGCGGGAGGATTGGCTGGGGCAATGAAGTTACGCCAGACATCGTTGTAGTGGCTAATCAGAATCTGAGCATCCGCTGCCGGACGATTACTCGTGGTGTGGGCATCCTCCGCAACGGTAATGAGGTATCCCCGGCTAACGCCGTTCTTGAACGTGGCATCAACGCAGTAATCGGTAGCGCAGCCGCAGATAACGAACTCATGGACTCCGAGATCGCGTAACAGCCCCTCAAGCGTAGTGTGGTAAAAGGCATCGCAAGCGGTTTTGGTTACGTAGAATGCATCCTTTGGCTGGCGTAGTTCAGGCAGAAGCGCAAATCCTTCGCTTCCCTCTTCCAGCCCACCCGCCTCGGTATGCTGAATGAAAATCACCGTATCGGCGGCGTGGGTGAGCTGATTGATCAGTGAGACACATTTTTCACGTTGACGACGTGGGGTTTCAAAGACCCCATTCTGCATATCAACGACCATAACCACACGCTTCTCAGACATACCCATCCCCGAAAGATTGAATGACACATGCGTCTATCATAAGCCCGATGTCACAAAATGGGAGGTGGCTCGCAAGTAAATTGTTCTTATTTACCCATGGTTACGTTTTTCTCGCTATCGTTATGCAATTCGGGTCATTGCACGGCTCCGATTAGTAGTATAAATACCCATTACTTTCCCAATTCACTTGATGGATGTTTTTTTGTTGAAACGTTGTCTGCTCTCTTTTGCCGCGCTCTGTGCGGTAAGCTTCTCCACCGCCCAGGCAGCACAGCCGCTGACGGCCCCGGTTTTGGCCTCTGATATTGCCGATCGCTATGCGAACCTGATTTATTACGGTAGCGGCGCAACGGGAATGGCGCTGGTGGTGATTGACGGTAACCAGCGAGTGTTTCGCAGCTTTGGCGAAACGCGACCGGGAAATAACATTCACCCTCAGCTGGATTCGGTTATCCGTATCGCCTCTATTACCAAGCTGATGACCAGCGAAATGCTGGTGAAGCTGCTCGACCAGGGCGTGGTGAAGCTCGACGATCCGCTCAGTAAATACGCGCCTCCTGGCGCACGAGTTCCGACATATCAGGGCACACCGATCCGGCTGGTCAACCTGGCGACGCATACCAGTGCCCTGCCGCGCGAACAGCCCGGCGGCGCGGCGCATCGTCCGGTCTTTGTCTGGCCGACACGCGAGCAGCGCTGGAACTACATGAGCACCGCAACGCTGAAAACCGCGCCGGGCTCTCAGGCATCCTATTCGAATCTGGCGTTTGACCTGCTGGCCGATGCGTTAGCAACAGCATCAGGCAAGCCTTACGCAAAGCTGTTTGAAGAGCAGATTACGCGTCCGCTGGGTATGAAGGACACGACCTTTACCCCCTCTCCGGATCAGTGCGGCCGTCTGATGGTTGCGGAGAAAGGTGCCAGCCCGTGTAACAACACCCTTGCGGCGGTCGGTAGCGGTGGAGTGTATTCCACGCCGGGCGACATGATGCGCTGGATGCAGCAGTTCCTCTCTTCGGATTTTTATGCACGCAGCAGCCAGGCTGACCGTATGCAGACGCTGATTTACCAGCGCGCCCAGCTGCACCGCGTTATCGGAATGGATGTCCCCGGTAAAGCCGATGCCCTCGGCATGGGCTGGGTGTACATGGCACCAAAAGATGGCCGTCCGGGCATTATTCAGAAAACCGGTGGCGGCGGCGGATTCATTACCTACATGGCGATGATCCCGCAGTCAAACGTCGGTGCGTTTGTGGTCGTTACCCGCTCGCCTAACACGCGCTTTATTAATATGAGTGACGGCATTAATAATCTGGTTGCCGAGCTCAGCGCCAACAAAGCCCAGGTGCTCACGGCATCTAATTAGTATCAATAGTCCGCGGGCAAACGGTTAATGCTGACCAGTTTGCCCCGGCTCATATTGATGTAATTTCCCTGTCGCAATGCAGCCAGAACCTCCGCGACAACCGAGCGCGAGATCCTCGTACTTCGCTGAATATGATTCATAACACCAATTTTTGAGCGCAGCGAGTCATCCCACTCGGCCATGTTGAGCAGCATTGCACGGATCTGGCTATACGAGTTATTTCCAACAAGCTGCGTATCGCGTTTACCCAGTATATGGTTTATCCAGGACAGCCAGCAAAAAGCCTCTTGCCAAAGGGATCCCTCCTGAATACGCTGTCGCGACGTTGAGGCGGGTAAATAAAATCCACTAGAGGACGTATGTGCCACCATCTCATATTCCTGATGCGTATCATTTATCCATGCACTCAGACCAAAAATATAAGGCGCTCTGGCGATACCTACGAGAAGTCCATCTGATTTTCGATGGATTGCAATAATGCCTGTCTTTATTACAAACGTATAAGGCTCATCGTCTTTATTGCCAATTGAGATTATTTTCTGCGGCGTGGCCTTGAATGGGGTGCTGGCAACTTCCAGACACTGTACGAGCCGGCTTAATTCAGAAAGCGGTTTCGCATCGACTTTCATGCAGACCTCTGGTCATCTGTATCTGTCGGTTCTATATTATTTTTAAGCTAAATAAAAAAGCGGGGGAAAAATCCCCCGCTCTGATATTTTACCAGGTGTATTTCACGCCCAGATTTGCTCCCCAGTTCTGGTCAACGTCGCCGCCGCCCAGATAGGTTGCATCGGTATACGCGCTGAAGTTCTTAGTGAAGCTGAACTGTGTGCCCAGACCCACGCGAACCGCAGAACCTTCCACGCCGTTATCTATGCTGTCACCGTTGATGTCGGCATTGTTATCGGCATCGTCATACACGTAGGCCAGCTTGAAGTATGGTGTCAGAGCCTGATCGCCACCGTAGCTGAAAGTATAGCCCGCATCCACCCCAAGCTCATAACGCATGCTGTCATAAGACTGACCGTCGATACGCATGTCGTTGCTCAGCTGGTAGTCATCTCCTGACTGGAACAGACCGGAGACCGCCGCGTAAGGAGTGACATAGCCTGACAGGTTTGGCTTCCAGTCATAGCCCAGCTTCATACCGAAGCCTACCGCATCGGTAGTGGTGTTACCGTCAACGTACTGGCCGTTGCTCATGGTCGCGGAGAGATCGTTGTTGAAGCGGGTATAGCTCAGTGAACTGTCGAGGAACAGATCGTTCATGAACTTCGCTGAGGCATAGATCATCGCGGTCTGGCTGTCCTGATCGACCTGACCCGTGCGGTCGCTAATGTCGCCTTTCGCGAAGCCTGCAGCGCCACCGACAATCCATTTAGCATTGTTGCCGTCAATCTGCGTATCCAGGCCGACCATAATGCCGCTTACGTCCTGATCGTAGCTTACGCTGCCGTTATCCGCGTCAAAGTTGCCGCCGAAGTAGCTTACCCACGCTCCGCCGTTATCGGCCAGGCCGTGACGGCTATTGGTCAGACGAGCGCCAACGGCATCCTGCTGCAGGTTCCAGATGTTGGTGTTAGCAGAAGGAATGCTGAGCGCCATGTTAGCGTAGTCGGTCAGCTCTTCCTGCTGGAGAACAACCGTGTCGCCTTTCTGCTGCGCCTGATAGGTATAGGCACCTAAATCGGCTTTGTTTGCGGCAGTAAAGCTGGCTGCGGTATCCGCGTTATTGTCATAAACGCGAACAATCTCTTTGTTTTTGTAATCAGCAACGGAACCTGCACCGGTCGCATCATCGATGCGCACTTTATAGTTACCCGCCACGTCACCGTTCACTGACAGGTGGCCGTCAGAGTTCAGCGCAACCACGCCATAGTCGTAGTCCGCTTTGCTCCGATCGTTAGTGATATAGCGCGCGTTGTTCAGGTCGCTGTTGAGCACATAGTCACGGCTGGCAACGTTCAGTACACCGCCGTCGGTCAGTACCATGTTATGCGTATCAACCTGGCCCAGCCCCAGCGCCAACTCTGCACCGTTATCCACGGTAATGGTGTTAGCATACAGCTCTGCAGTTTCTTCCGTCAGCGCCGCGCGGCTGTAGCTATCAAGATACAGGCTGTCGGTTGCAACCGCGCCGCTGTCGCCGATATTCAGAGAAGATGCGTTAGTCAGGGTGATGGTATCCGCCAGCAGACCCGAGTTTTCAACATTGACCTGCGACTGGTTATTCACCGCCAGGGTGTCGATGTTTGATACCTTGCGGGTATCCCACTCCGAGCCATTATCCAGTGTCACATTGAACAGACCGCTCTGATATACCTCTTCGCCTGCAACATGACCGTTGCTGTCGAAGGTAGAGTCCGGCCAGATGCTGTTAGGTGTCAGCGCGCGCCAGTCTACATTGCTGTAGCCCTGACCATACATCTGCGCAGTACCGATGGCTTCAACGCTGGACTGCGCTGCCCCCACCCACTTGCTGCCGTTAGTCAGAGTGACATCCAGCGTATCGGTGCCATCCCAGCCGTTAGTGGTTGGGTTATACACGCCATCATCGGTGGTGTCCGTTGCCGGATCGCCATTCTCGTAGAAGTTGTTGTCAAAGGTGCTTGAGAAAAGGATGTCGCCGGTGATGGTCGAATGATCGAACGTGGCGGTGGTCTGCATCGCGTTGTCAGAGGCGCCAGCTGCAACGATCAGCGCCGCATCATCCGCCGCGGTGGCGTTCGTTTCACCGTAGTCACTCGGCTTCGCGGTTTGACCGTAGAAACCGCTGGTACCCAGATCGCTGTAGGCGCCCGAGGTCAGCACAGAGTCTTTAACTACGAGCGTATCCGTGAACACGTTGCTACTGTTGGCAACGCCTTCAACGCCGTCGTATGGGGTATTATCCAGCTCCTGATAACCCTGCGTCAGCGTAATACCCGCCACGTGGGAGTTATTCTGGATAACAATATCAGACTCCACGTCCAGCGTAATCGCGTTACCGAGGGCATAGGTATCCAGATAATGAGTGTCCGAAGTCTCGCCATTCACTACGTCATACGCGTAATGCTCGTAGGTATCGTTGATGGTGCTGTTATCGACGGTGAGGCTGAAACGGTCATACTGAGAATGAGCCGTGCCATCCGGATCTACGCTATCGGAACAGCTCGTGGTCATACATTCAGAGGTGATCATGCCATTGATAGTGCTGTTCGAAATGCTCAGCGCATTCGCCCGGCCGTTAACGCCATCATCAAGATAGTAGGTTGAAATAACGCCATTTACCGTTGATTTGTTAATTACCGGATAAATATCACCATCGTGGGTTGCATCTGTGTAACCCCAATCTGCGTATCCATAATACCAGGGAGTAGATGCTGTATTATCATATCCAAAAGTATTATATGTCGTGCCGGAAATATCCTTCGCATTGGCCTGAGAAGCGATAGCCAGAGTGCAGGCTAATGCAAGTTGAGATACAACCAGTTTCTTTTTCCATGTTTGCATTGGGTCATCCCTCCTCAGGGACGTAAGCAAGTTTGTCCATCAAATCATTTAGCAATGTTAATTGCGGAGAGAATTATGCAGTTTCATTTAGAAAAGGTTCAATGAATGATTCAATTAAGTCCGTATCCAGACAAATAGCCAGAACCAGTTAAGAAAAAAAGATCGTCAAAGATTAATATTATAAAAACATTAACTTAGTAATAATATCGCCTGAGCACCAATAATATATCAATGATAAATAAATCATCCTTATTTATATATTAGAAGAGACACAGATATAAAACTAATAATTCAGAACCTCGTCTCTTCAGACCTGCGCGCAGTATATATTACTCCGCAGCCAACTGACGCATGCCGCTTTGGTTAAATCAAAATGCCCACTTTAGTAAAACACCCTACCCCGCTTTCAGGTACACTGAGCCTCTTTGTTCCACAAACGTCAGGCATACCATGACCGATTTAATTGCACGTCCCCGTCGCCTGCGCAAGTCACCCGCACTGCGCGCTATGTTTGAAGAGACAACACTATCCTTAAACGATCTGGTGTTGCCGATTTTTGTTGAAGAAGAGATCGATGACTACAAAGCCATTGATGCGATGCCGGGCGTGATGCGCATTCCGGAAAAACATCTGGCGCGTGAGATCGAACGTATCGCCAATGCGGGCATCCGCTCGGTGATGACGTTTGGCATCTCCCACCACACGGACGCCACCGGCAGCGATGCCTGGAAAGAAGATGGCCTCGTCGCCCGCATGTCGCGTATCTGCAAAGAGAGCGTACCGGAGATGATCGTGATGTCCGATACCTGTTTCTGCGAATATACCTCTCACGGCCACTGCGGCGTGCTGTGCGATCACGGCGTGGATAACGACGCGACCCTGCAAAACCTCGGTAAGCAGGCCGTTGTTGCCGCCGCCGCCGGGGCGGATTTCATCGCGCCTTCTGCGGCGATGGACGGACAGGTCCAGGCGATCCGCCAGGCGCTGGATGCGGCGGGTTTCACCGACACCGCCATCATGTCCTACTCCACCAAATTCGCCTCGTCCTTCTACGGTCCGTTCCGCGAAGCAGCGGGTACTGCGCTGAAGGGCGATCGCAAAACCTACCAGATGAACCCGCTGAACCGTCGCGAAGCCATCCGCGAGTCTCTGCTGGACGAAGCCCAGGGCGCTGACTGCCTGATGGTCAAGCCGGCTGGCGCGTATCTGGACATCCTGCGTGACATCCGCGAGCGTACCGAGCTGCCGCTGGGCGCATACCAGGTCAGCGGCGAGTACGCGATGATCAAATTCGCCGCACAGGCGGGTGCCATCGATGAAGAGAAAGTGATCCTCGAAAGCCTGGGGGCGATCAAACGCGCGGGCGCGGACCTCATCTTCAGCTACTTCGCGCTGGATCTGGCTGAGAAAAAAATCCTCCGCTAATCTTCACCAAACTGCAATACAACCGACATCTGCTCCTTCTACTGTCTTCGCAAGACGGCAGGAGGAGTAACCATGTTTAGTCTCGACAGCGTTCTCGACGATCTTTGGCCTCAGGCGAGGCCCGCCCCCTGGCAAAAAAGTCTGTTAAAACGGCTATTCTACGAAGAAGAATTCCAGCAGTTTGCCGCAAACCATCGCCACCTGAAGGGGCTGGATATGGTGGAGCACGTTCTGGAACACCTCGATATTCTCTGCACCGTTTCCGCCCGCGATCTCGAACAAATCCCTGAACATGGCCCGCTGGTCATTATTGCCAACCACCCGACGGGTACGCTGGACGGGCTGGTGCTGATGTACGCCGTCTCCCGCGTGCGACGCGACGTTAAAGTTGTGACCAACCGGATGCTGACGCATCTGGAACCGCTCAGCTCGCTGTTTATTCCGGTGGACAATATGGGCGGCAAGACGGCGAAATCGTCGCTGGTGCAGATGGAACAGCATCTGCAAAACGCGGGCGTGCTGATCTTCTTCCCGGCCGGAGAAGTTTCCCGCCCCACGCGCAAAGGCATTCGCGACAAAAAGTGGCACTCTGGCTTTATCAAACTCGCCAGCAAACTGCGCACTCCGCTGCTGCCGGTGCATATTCAGGCGCACAACAGCCTGCTCTTTTATGCCAGCACGCTGGTGTCGCCAACGCTTTCCATGCTGCTGCTGATGCAGCAGATGTTTCGCCGCCGCCACAGCCAGCTGCCGATAAAAATTGGCCCGCAGATTGCCTGGCGCAGCTGGTTCAGCACCACCCTTTCGTCGCGTGAGATGGCCGAGCAGTGCCGTCAGCACGTGATGCGTCTTGGCAAGGGATTGCCCGGCGTCTTTAAAACGCACTGCGCCATTGCCCGCCCGGAAGACAGGGCCACGCTGAAGCGGGAACTGGCGCAGGCGGAATGTCTGGGTAAAACCGGCGACGGCAAAAGCATCTATCTTTGGCAGCGCAACGGTCAGGAAGACGCGCCTGTGCTGCGCGAGCTGGGGCGTCTGCGTGAGATTGCCTTTCGCGCCGTGGAAGAAGGGAGCGGGAAACGACGGGATACCGACACCTACGATGATGATTACCTGCACCTGATCCTGTGGGATAACGACGATCTGGAGATCGTCGGCGCGTATCGTTTTATGCCGACCGCCCGGCAGGTGGAAAAGCGTGGCGTCGAGGGGCTGTACAGCCACAGCCTGTTTCACTACGACGACAAAATGCAGGACGTGCTGGATCACGGTATTGAGCTGGGGCGCAGCTTTATTCAGCCGCGCTACTGGGGACGCCGCGGCCTGGATTATTTATGGTCTGGGATTGGGGCCTATCTGGCGCGCTATCCGCACTATCGCTACCTGTTTGGCCCGGTCTCAATCTCCGGCGGCTTACCGCCCGCCGCGCGGGATCTGCTGGTGGCATTTTACCGCCTGTGGTTCCCGGCGACGCATCCGCTAGCCGCGTCACGTCAGCCGTATCCCGCATCGCTGCCGGACGTGCTCGCGCAGTTCGGCGGTGTGGATTACGTGGACGATCTGACGAAGCTGAAATCCCTGCTCGGCAATCTTGGCTGCGGCATTCCGCCGCTCTACAAACAGTATTCCGAGCTCTGCGAACCCGGCGGCGTGCAGTTTATTGATTTTGGCAGCGACCCGGCGTTCAACAACTGCGTCGACGGGCTGGTGCTGGTTGATTTGTGTTACCTGAAGGCGAACCGCTACCAGCGGTATATTGAGGCGCACCTTTAACCTCTTTGCCCGGTGGCGCTACGCTTACCGGGCCTACAATGAAACGTAGGCCGGGTAAGGCATCGCCGCCACCCGGCAATCAAGGCGCACGGTAAAACGGTTTATCACCCAGAATCGTCGCCCGCTGCATAATCCGGCGCTGCGGAAGATAGTCCGCATTCGCATAGTGCTGCGTCACGCGGTTATCCCAAATAGCCAGGTCGTTCTCCTGCCAGCGCCAGCGCACCTGAAACTCCGGCTTAGTGATATGCGCGAACAGGAATCCCAGCAGTGCCTCACTCTCTTTCTCGGACACGTCCACAATGCGCGTCGTGAACCCTTCGTTCACAAACAGCGCCTGCTTGCCCGTGACCGGATGGGTCCGCACTACCGGGTGCAGCAGCGGAGGATGCTTCGCAACCGCCTCCTGCCAGCGCTGATGTTCCTCTTCCGTTTTACGGTACTTGTATTCCTGGAACGATTTTTTAAAGTCGTGCTCTGCCCGCAGCCCGCTCAGAAGCGTCCGTAACGGCGCGGAGAGCGCCTCATACGCCGCAATGCCGCTGGCCCACAGGGTATCGCCGCCGGTTTCCGGCAGCAGCTTCGCCGCCAGAATCGCCCCCGCCGGCGGCGTATCGATAAAGGTCACGTCGGTGTGCCAGTTGTCGTTATCCGGCGGGTTATCGTTGTGGGTATCCAGAACGATAATTTCCTCAACGCCCTCCGCATGCGGATAGACCGGATGGATATGCAGGTCGCCAAAACGCAGCGCCAGCGCGCGCTGCTGCTGTGGGGTGATCGCCTGCTCGCGCAGGAACACCACCTGATGGCGCAGCACCGCGTGATACAGCTGCTCGAACTGGTTATCACTCAGCGGACGGGTCACATCCAGGCCCGACACCTGTGCACCAATGTACGGCCCCAGCGGGGTAATGGTCAGACGTTCACTCATTGTATTTCTCCATGCCAGGGCGTCAGGCGGCGCTGTAACGCGCGCAGCCCCAGTTCTAATCCAAAGGCGATCGCGGCGATCACCGCGATCCCTGCCAGCACCACGTCAGTCGCCAGGAACTCTCCCGCCGACTGCACCATAAACCCAAGGCCGCGCGTGGCTGCAATCAGCTCCGCCGCCACCAGCGTGGACCAGCCCACGCCGAGGCCGATGCGCAGCCCGGTTAAAATCTCCGGCAGCGCGCCCGGTAAAATCACGAACAGCAGCACCTGCGTGCGGCTGGCGCCAAGCGACTGCGCCGCGCGAATGCGCACCTGCTGGGCGCTCTTCACGCCCGCCAATGCCGACATGGCCACCGGGGCAAAAATCGCCAGGTAAATCAGCAGGATTTTGGAGGTCTCGCCGATGCCGAACCAGATCACCATCAGCGGCAAATAGGCCAGCGGCGGCACCGGGCGGTAAAGTTCAATGAGCGGATCGAGAATGCCGCGCACCGTCGGGCTAAGGCCCATCGCGATCCCGACCGGGACACCGATAACCACCGCCGCCAGCAGCGCCACCAGAATGCGCGCCAGGCTGGCGCCCAGGTGCTGCCACAGCGTCGCATCCATAAAGCCCTGCGGCCCGGCGATGGTAATAAGTTTGGCCAGCACCTGTCCCGGCGGCGGCAGAAACAGCGGGCTGACCCACTGCTGGGCAGCAACCGCCCACCACACCGCCAGTAACACCAGAAGCGTACCGACGCTCAACGTGATTTGGCGCGAGAAAGGCCAGCGCAGCCCCAGACGCGTGCGGCGCGTTTTTTCACTGAAGACGATGCTCATGAGAATGCCTCCCGTTGTTCAAACACGCGGCTTAAGACGTATTCACGCTTTTCGATAAACTGCGGATCGGATTTAATGCTGCGCACCGGTTCACCGGCCACATAGCGGCGCGCAAACTCGAGCGGCAGACGCTCCAGCACGCGGCCCGGCCCGGGCGATAACAGCACCAGTTCGGTCGCCATAAACACCGCCTCTTCGATGTCGTGCGTAATCAGCAGCACCTGCTTGCCCGTTTCATGCCACAGGCGCAGGAGCAGGGTTTGCATCTGCTCGCGGGTGAACGCATCCAGCGCCCCGAACGGCTCGTCCAGCAGCAACAGCTGCGGATTGGCTGCCAGCGCGCGGGCGATCCCAACGCGCTGGCGCTGGCCGCCGGAAAGCTGCCAGATAAAGCGTTTTTCAGCGCCCTCCAGCCCTACTTTTTTCAGCATCTCCCGCGCGGTTGCCAGCCGTTGTTCGCAGGCAACGCCGGCGAGCTGCAGGCCAAACGCCACGTTTTCCTGCACGTTGCGCCAGGGCAGCAGACCTTCGTTCTGGAAGACCACGCCGCGCTCTGCGCCGGGCCCTTCAACTTTTTTACCTTCAAGCTGGATAGCGCCATGCTGATAAGGGACAAACCCGGCGATCAGATTCAGCAGCGTGGTTTTCCCGCACCCGGACGGTCCCAGCACGACAAGCAGCTCACCGCCGTCCAGCGTCAGGTTGATATCTTCCAGCGCGGGCTTGCCACCGTAATCGGCGTACAGGTTTGTAATATTCAGCATGGCGGGCTCCTTATTTCACAAAGCGGTCGGTGACGTACTGGCTGTAATCCGCCGCGACCGCAGGCACTTTGCCCTGCTCTTTCAGGAAGGTGGCGGTATCCACAATCGCTTTATTGACCGGACCGGTCAGCTGTTGAACCTGCTGGGCAGGCGTCAGATAAGTATTGCCCTTCACCAGACCCGGCACGTCCGCTTCCGGCACGCCGCTCAGGCGGGAGAGTTTTTCCAGGTTGGCGGGCTGCTTCAGCCATTCATCTGGGTTACTGATATAGGGCTGCTGGGCGTCAATCGCGCTTTTGGCGAACGCTTTGACCACCTCAGGATGTTTCTCGGCGAAGTCTTTACGCACCACCCACACGTCAAGCGTCGGCGCGCCCCACTGGCCCACTTTTTCGGAGTCGGTCAGCACGGTGCCGTCTTTTTCCAGCTCGTTAACCGCCGGAGCCCAGACGTAGGCGCCGTCAATGTCGCCGCGCTGCCAGGCAGCGATAATCGCCGGCGGCTGCAGGTTGAGAATTTGTACCTGACCCGGCTTGATGCCCCAGTGTTTCAGGGCTGCCAGCAGGCTGTAATGGGTGGTTGAAATGAACGGCACGGCGATGCGCTTGCCAATCAAATCTTCCGGTTTAGTGATAGTTTTCTTCACTACCAGCGCTTCGGAGTTGCCGAGCTGGGATGCGAGCAGGAAAACTTCAATCGGCACCTGCTGGCTGGCCGCTACCGCCAGCGGGCTGGAGCCGAGATTGCCAATCTGCACGTCGCCGGAGGCCAGCGCCCGCACGATTGCCGCGCCGCTGTCGAACTTGCGCCAGTCGACTTTCGCCCCGCTCTCTTTCGCGAAGGTGTTATCTGCCTGCGCGACTTTCGCCGGTTCCGCAGAGGTTTGATACGCGACGGTGACGTCCACCGCCTGCGCCTGAAATGCCCACAGCGCCAGTGCGCCGAGAAGTGTGATACGCGATGAAATTGCCATAGTGCCTGCTCCCCTTGTTGTTATGGAGGCAGTATTTCCGGCGCGGTAATTTTGATAAAGGAATAAAAATGAATCGCTCATAACGATTCGTTTTTAGATAAAAAGTGGGAAAGGATAGTGAATTTTGTGCGGTTGTTTCGCCGGGTGGCGCTGCGCTTACCCGGCCTACGGTTCGTGCAATTTGTAGGCCGGGTAAGGCGTAGCCGCCACCCGGCAAAGCACTCAGCGCTGCGCGTTCAGCTCAGCGATGTCTTTCGGCGTGGTGCGACAGCATCCGCCAATCAGCTTCGCCCCCGCAGCCAGCCACTGCGGCAGGTACTCCACCAGCGTCTCGCACGCTTCACCGTGGTGGTGCCATGTTTTACTCACCGCGTCATAGTGCTCGCCGGAGTTTGGATAGACCACCAGCGGCAGCGTCGTGAGGCTTTGCAGGTGCTTCAGCGCCGCGGTGGTGTTTTCCAGCGCGATGCAGTTAATGCCCAGCGCCACAATCTGCGGATAATTTTCCAGCACGCCGATCGCCTCACGCAGCGGCGTACCGTCGCTCAGGTGCTCGCTGTCGCGTAGGGTAAACGAGAACCACGCTCTGGCGCGCGGATATTCGGCCAGCAGCGCCGCCAGCGCTTTAATCTCCGCAAAGGACGGCAGGGTTTCGCAGGCCAGCAGGTCTGCCCCTGCGTCCAGCAGCGCTTCCACGCGCGGACGGTGAAATTCTGTGAATTCGTCAGCGCTACGCACGTAGTCACCGCGATACTCAGAGCCATCCGCCAGATACGCGCCGTACGGCCCAACGGAACCGGCCACCAGCAGCGTGCCTGCACTGGCGTTCTCGGCCAGGTATGCTTCCCGCGCCTTGCGCGCCAGCTCCACGCTTTTACCGATCAGCGCGCGGGACTGCGCTTCGTCCAGCCCGCGAGTCGCAAAGCCCGCAGGCGTGGCCTGATAGCTGGCGGTGATCGCCACCTGTGCGCCTGCGCGGTAGTAATCAAGGTGGACGTCACGGATAAGCTCCGGCTTTTCCACCAGCACGTTGGCAGACCAGAGGCTGTCTGCCAGGTTACAGCCGCGCGCTTCCAGCTCCGTTGCCATCGCGCCGTCCAGCACCACAAACGGCTGCTTTTCAAGGAGGGCGGTAAGCGGATTATTCTGCGACATGTTCAGGCTCCTGCGTTGTCAGGTTTCGGGTCAGGTAGTAGGCACCATAACACAGCGCGACGAACGGTAGCCCGCAGTAAAGGGCAATGCGCTGGCTTGGGTCAAACCAGAGGCCGACGCAGGCCACCACGCAGAGGATAAAGCCCAGCACCGGCACCACCGGATACCACGGCGCACGGTACTGCAGCGCAGAGAGCGGCTGGCCAGACTGCAGATGGCGACGACGGAACATAAAATGCGACGCGCAGATGCTGATCCACACCGCCACTACCGCAAAGCCGGAAATCGCCGACAGCGCGACAAACACCGTGTCCGGCGCCACGACGCTTGAGAACAGCGCCAGCACGCCGCCGAGCATTGAGACCGAGAGCGCCGTCAGCGGCACGCCGTTTTTGTTCACGCGGGCAAAGCAGCGCGGCAGCGTTTTCTCATTCGATAGCGACCACAGCATGCGGCCCGAGGCGTACAGCCCGGAGTTCGCCGCCGAGAGGATCGCCGTCAGGATCACAAAGTTAAAAATATCCGCCGCGTAAGGAATACCGACTTTTTCAAACACCAGCACGAACGGGCTTTTTTCCACCCCGGCCTGCTGCATCGGGATCAGCGCTGCCAGCACAAACACGGTCCCGATAAAGAAGATAATGAGGCGCGCTATGGTCGTGCGGATCGCCACCGGAATGACCTTGTGCGGGTTTTCGGTTTCACCCGCCGCGATGCCGATAAGCTCGGTGCCGGAGAAGGCAAAGTTCACCGCCACCATGGTCATCAGGATCGGCAGTCCGCCGTGCGGGAACCATCCCTCGGCAGTGATATTGCTCAAGCCCGGCGCGGGTGAACCGTCCTGCATCGGAATAAACCCGAAGATCGCCGCGCCGCCGAGGATGATAAAAGCGATGATGGTGATCACCTTCACCAGCGAGAACCAGAACTCACCTTCGGCAAAGAAGCGCGTCGAGATAACGTTGAGGCCAAATATTACCGCGCAGAACACCACGCACCACGCCCAGACGGGCACCTGCGGGAACCAGTACTGCATGCAGAACCCTGCGGCGGTAAAGCTCGACCCGAGCGCAACGGTCCAGGTGAGCCAGTAGAGCCACGCCACGGTGTAGCCCGTCGCCGGGCCAAGATAGCGGGCGGCGTAAACGTGAAACGCGCCGGTTTCCGGCATCGCCACGGAAAGCTCGCCCAGACACTGCATCACCAGCCAGACCACCAGCGCGCCAATGAGGTACGCCAGCAGCGTGCCCGCCGCGCCGGTTGTGGAAATGATGTATCCCGTATTGAAGAATAACCCTGTGCCGATCACGCCGCCCAGCGAGAGCATAATCAGGTGGCGCGTTTTCATGGTGCGCTTTAGCTGCCCATTGTCATGTTCTGTTTGCATATCACCTTCTAAACGTATGGACATCTAAACATCCAAAGAAGGTGTGTTATACCGTGATTGTTAATAAAAAGCTAGCCAACCAGCCGCAGGCGGGCTCGACGCGCGCCGAGTCTGGGATGGGTTGTGAGGATCACGTAGAGAATCGGACGCCAGGCCATAAGCACCTCCGCAAGCAGATGCTTACAGCATGGTGCGGGAAGAGGCGATCTTCGGTCAGTCGAAAGTGGTATCCGTGAAGAGCAAATTCATACCGCCACACTGTCCACAGGACGGGTAAGGCGCAGCCGCCACCCGGCGGAAGGGTTGGTAATTCTCACAATCAGTTCTATAGTCGTCACAGATTATTCGTTACCAGGACTCACTATGCGCTTTAATGGACTGACCAAAGGTTTCTTCATTTTTATTCTCGCCCTCGTTACCTGGGCCTTCTTCGATGTGCTGTCGCCCTACTTCTCCGCCATTTTATGGGCCGCCATTCTGACCATCATCTTCAACCCGGTAAAAAACAAGCTGCGAACGGCGCTGGGAGAGCGCAACGGGCTGGCGTCGTTTCTGACGCTCTGCATTATCTGCCTGATTGTCTTTATTCCCTTGATGGTGATCCTCTCCTCGCTCGCCATTGAGCTGAACGTGGTGTATACCAAGCTGCAGCAGAACAACACCCAGTTCCCGGAAGTCGTCGCGGGGATCTTTAACCGCCTGCCCGACTGGGCCAGCGGCTTCCTGGCGGATCACAACCTCACTAACGCCGAGCAGATCCAGAAAAAGCTTTCCGATGTGGCATTACAGGGCGGGCAGTATCTGGCGGGCAGCGCGTTCCTGATCGGCAAAGGCACGTTCGGGTTTGCCATCAGCTTCGGCATCATGCTCTACCTGCTGTTCTTCCTGCTGAAGGATGGTCCGTATCTGGTGCGTCAGATCCTCGACTCTCTGCCGTTGTCTGACTTCGCCAAGCAGCACCTTTTCGCCAAGTTCGTCGGCGTCTCCCGCGCGACGGTAAAAGGGACGGCAGTGGTCGCCGTGGTTCAGGGCACGCTCGGCGGCATCGCGTTCGCGATTGTCGGCATTGACGGCAGCGTACTCTGGGGCGCGCTGATGGCGTTCCTCTCGCTGGTGCCTGCCGTGGGCTCGGCGATTGTCTGGGTACCTGCCGCCATCTTCCTCTTTGCCACCCACCAGCTGTGGCAGGGGCTGTTTATCGTCGGTTTCTTCGTCATTATCGTTGGGCTGGTGGATAACATCCTGCGCCCTCTGCTGGTCGGCAAAGACACTAAAATGCCGGACTACCTGATTCTGATCTCGACCCTTGGCGGGATGGAGCTGTACGGGATCAACGGCTTTGTGATTGGCCCGCTGATTGCGGCGCTGTTTATCGCTTGCTGGAACCTGTTCTCCGGCCGCGATCACGAGGGTAACGCCGAAGAGCTGGACGCTGACTTCATCGAAGAGGGAAAAAACCCGCCAGATTTATAACGTTCCCTGCATATCGGGCGGCTCCATGCCGCCTTTTTTTATACGCTAAATCAAACATTTTCTATAATTTGAAAGAACGCTCTTCCACTCTTGTCGTAGAAGGATCCCACAGGTGCGAATCGCCACGATAACAAACTGGGCCTACGGTGCCACGGTGTGCCTGACCATCGCCTCTGGCATCGTTATGCTGATGGCATCCCACGCCGACAACGTGGAACGACAGGCCGTTAAGCAACGGCAGGTGTTCGACCAGCTGACGGAAGATGTAGAGACAGATGCCTGGATGCTCTCTGACCTGGCGCGCCTGTTCGTTATCAAAAAAGATCCGAACATTCTTGAGGAGTATCAGCAGAAAGAGAGCACGTTCAGCGGTATGGAAAGCCGGCTGGAGAAATTAAAAGATAACGGTGCATCGGGCGAAGAGCTGCTGCTGCTCCGGGAAGGGTTAAACATCATTGATGAACTGCAGGACGAGCAAAAAACCGCACTGAGCAGTATGTCACGAGGCGAAGAGCAGCAGGCCGTTGCCCTGCTTTATGGTACCTATTATGAACAAGAGCTGGAGCGCGCTCAGAGAGAGATCGACCATTTCCGCCAGATACTTGATAAGCGCATCATCGCCGACGTGCAGGCCGCCACGAAAACGTCAAAAAACCTGCGAACAGCCTCTGAGGTCATGGTCGGACTGACCGCCCTGCTCTTTCTGTTCGTGATGGGCTTTATTCTTAAGCGTCGCGTGCTTCATCCGGTAGTGCGGCTGAGCGACGTGGTGCATCGCCTGGCCTCGCAGGATTACGCCGTCGAAACCCCGCACTTCACCCAGATCGACGAAATTGGCGACATGGCGCAGGCCATTCACATCTTCCGTGAAAACGGACTTGCGCGGCAGCGGCTGGAAAAAGAGCGCGATGCCGACTGGGCCATCCGCGAACTGCTGGCGCGCATGACCCAGCGACTGCAGGGCTGCGAAAACTTCGCCGACGTGATTAATGTGGCCGAGCTTTTTGCCCCCAACATTGCGCCTGGCGTTTCCGGGCGCTTGTATATTCTCGATCGCGAGGCGTGGGAAATGCGCTGCGCGGCTGAATGGTTCTCTCCTGAAGGTGAAAAAAAGCCTTTCCCCCCTGACGCGTGCTGGGCCGTCCGCCGCGGGCAGAGCCATCCGCCGGTCAGCGGCGAGCCGGATATTGCCTGTTATCACCTGCCTGAATCGCAAAATCATCGGTCGCTGTGCGTGCCCTTAATTGCCCAGGGCGAAGCCATCGGCCTGCTCTCTTTCCAGAACATCACGCCGGAAACCGCGCCCTCGCGCGCCTATCTGGAGCTGATGGCTGAGGCGCTGGGTCTGGCGCTGGCCAACCAGCGCTTGCGCGACGCCCTGCTGGAAAAAGCCCTGTTCGATCCGCTCACCGGCCTACGTAATCGCCATCATCTGGAAGACACGTTACGCACGCAGATGACGCAGGCCGCGCGCAATAATGAACCGATAAGCTGCCTGATGATCGACATCGATCACTTCAAGAGCATCAATGACCGTTTTGGCCATGAGGCCGGGGATCTGGTGATTAAAAGCGTAGGGGCCATTGTTCAGCGTGCGGTACATGATTCCGGCCTGGCCTTCCGCTACGGGGGAGAAGAGTTTCTCGCGCTTCTGGCGGGTGCGAATGAAAAGGCGGCATTTGCCTGCGCGACGGAGATCTTCAACGGCGTGCATGCGCTATCCCTCCGCTACGGGCTGTCTGAAATTGGCCCGGTGGATGTCTCTATCGGCATCGCCAGCTATCCAGAGCACGCCCAGAGCGACAACCTGCTGCGCGCAGCAGATGTAGCGCTGTACCGGGCGAAGGAGCTGGGGCGTTCGCGGATTGTGAGTTTTGGTATGCTGGAGGCAGGATAACGCCGGCACTGCGGCCCATCCCCACGGCTGTTCCCTCATAAAGAATATGCGTCCCATAGCAGCTGCCCGGCAGCGCTTTTCTCGCGGCCTCCAGCGGACGCGATATCGCGTGCCGATCGGCTTCACAATTTTTATGCCAGGCTATTCCCCTGTAAAAAACAGGTGTTATTATTCACCTCGTAAATACCTTTCAACTCTCACCGAGGCTTTGATGCTGGAGAATGTAATCATCAGATAATCAGTTTCCCGCCCTTTTCAGGACGGACTGGTTATCGCTGCGCCTAAACCTTACGCACGCACCTGCCGGTGTGGGCTCGTTTTTACGCATGATGATTAAACAGGTTTTCCGGTATGAATTTATCCCGTCAGGAACAACGTACCTTACACGTTCTCGCAAAAGGTGGACGTATTGCGCACGTCCGCGACAGCGCTGGCCGCGTCACTTCAGTTGAATGCTACACCCGCGAGGGGATGCTTCTCAGCGACTGCACGCTCGCCGTCTTTAAAAAACTCCGCACCAAGAAGCTGATCCGCTCTGTAAACGGACAGCCTTACCGCATCAACGCCACCGGGCTGAACAACGTTCGCGCCCAGCTGGATAATCGCTAAGGAGCAGTGATGAATACACCTTATACAGACCGCTACGACCGTGCTTTTTTACTCGACACCATGATGGGTCCAAACGCCATGCGCCTAACCGAGGAGCTGGTGGCCCAGCTTCCGATAGCCCCAGGCATGCGTATTCTGGATCTCGGCTGCGGGAAAGGGATCTCCTCTATTCTGCTTGCCGAGAAATACGGTGCGACGGTTTTTGCCGCCGACCTGTGGATCACCCCCACCGAGAACGCAGAGCGGTTCACCGCGCTGGGGCTGGACGGGAAAATTTTCCCGCTTCTGGTAGATGCAACAAAAGAGATCCCCTTTGCGCATGACTACTTTGACCTGATCGTCAGCGTGGACGCCTATCAATATTTCGGCAGCAACGACACCATGCTCGCAACACTGCTGCCGTACCTGAAACCTGGCGGGTATTTTGCCGCCGCGGTCCCGGGTTTTATCGGGGACTATAGCGAAGACAACTTGCCCGACGTGGTGAAACCGTTCTGGACGCCCGAGTGGTATTTCTACCCGCTCCACTGGTGGAAAACGCTTTGGGAGAAAGAGCCGGGCATTACGCTGAACACGGTGCGCGAAATGGACACCTGCCAGCAGGCCTGGGACGAGTTTATGACGTGCGACATCGCGCAGGAGATGATGGTGCCGATCATGGAGGCCGGCGCCGGAGCGTATTTTAATATGATCCAGCTTGTCGCCCAAAAACGGGAGTAATCTTTGCCCGGCGGCGCTGCGCTTGCACGGGACTACAGTGTAGGCCGGGTAAGCGCAGCGCCACCCGGCAGTTCATCGCTTGCTCATCGCCAGCTTTGCGGCAAACAGCAGGAACACGACGCCGGTAGTTCGGTCCATCCACTTCACTACGGCAGGCTTCTTCAGCACATCCGCAGCATACCCCGTCGCAATAATCAGCGTGAGTGACCAGAGTGTGCCAATCAGCACATGAATCCCGACCAGCAAAAACGTCCAGGCAAAAGGCGAATGTCCTGCGGGAATAAACTGCGGGAGAAACGAAACGTAAAAGATGCCCATTTTAGGGTTCAGGACATTCCCCAGCATGCCGCGCAAAAAGCCGTTACCGCTGCGGGAAGAGCCTTCTGCTGAGAGGGAAAACTGCTGTCGCGGGCGAAGCAACAGCTGGAGGCCGAGCCAGCACAGATACGCTGCACCACACCACTTTAGCAGCGAGTACGCGACTTCAGAGACGGCCAGCAGCGCACCCAGACCAAACGCCACCACTGCCCCCCAGATAAAGCAGCCAGTATCAATTCCCAGCGCGACGTGTACGGCTTTTTTACTGCCGTCAGCGGCGGCGGTTCGCAGGATCAATGCCGTGTCGAGGCCGGGGGTGAGCGTCAGAAGCGTGGCAGCGAAGGTGAATGCAAGAAGGGCATCGGTGACGGACATGCTGTTTCTCCGAAAACGCAAAGCGTAATGGGAAGTTAACAATACCGCAACACTAAAAATGAGGATGCCATTGCAATCAGTATGCTGTTGACGTCAATCAGAACAATAAAAAGACCCGCATTACGCCGTAACAGGTTATAGGCCCGTAATATTCTCTATACTTCTGTTCGGACAGCTGTAATTTGTGCGACATCCTTCCTTACCGCGTCGACCAGATCGGCAACCGCGCTAATCACCTGCCCGTTCTCTGATGCAATACGGGAGAAGCCGAGACGTTTTAGCTGTTCCGTATCGAGTCCCGAACACACCGCGTGCGCCCTCAGTAAGGCGTCCGCCAGCTCCTGATGCTTTCCACTGTGCATCGACAGCAGCATTTTTTCCTGACTGCGGCGATCCAGTCGGGCGAATGCCTGAAGCATTTCACTGTAATGCAGGAATTTATAATCAAAAGGTTTTGGTGAACTGTATAAGGCTTGGGAAGACGTTTGAATGGTGCGATAATAGGAACACAACAAAACCAACATAACCATTGATAAATAAATATATTTCCTTGTTTCATCTTTATAAATGCCCCCTTTTGTGCCCCCACCTCGTTTTTCATGCGACTCGTTGAGCCTTTCATCGAGTCGCTAATCTCACCAATTTCTTCACAGACCGTGCAAGCCTTCTCAGCTCTTTAAGCCGTCCCCTCACTGACGCGATCTGCTAAGAACAATATTACTTACTTCCCGATAAGAACAACTGTTCATTAATCCACATGCTTTTCTGGCATGATGGATATCTGTCACGGTCAGATATGGCGCTTGTCCTTGTGAGGAAAATCCACTGCGATCGATACGGGCTAACTCATATTTCTCCACCAGAAAGTTAATAGCATTAGCCAGAGTGATATCGGCATCAATATGTTCCTGTATGACGGTTTCATCATAGAAAGGTGTATCGTTTAGCGTCAGGCCATAATGCTGTTCCAGCAGACGACTAAGTAACATTTTCCAGATAGTCACGGGCGACAGGCATGGCCTCGCCGCCCGCAAATTTGTTGCAGGTAGAAATTTCATTTTTTCTCTCGTGAAAGTAATTAACGTTGTGTGGGATAAACGGCGATGTATACGTAACCACAACTACCAAGCGTATCGGCTTCGCAGGTAAAACCGTTGTGGTAGAGAGTGACACAGTGATGGTGACAGGGGATCAGTTCACCAGTGGTCAGCATCGATTCCATCTGGCTGATGAAGTGTGGAAATGCGTCATTCAATTTGAAGCATTCCGTATCGCTGAAATTGCCTATCAAACTAGCCCTGTCAGCCAGATAATGCAGCCGGTTACCTTCCTGAACTAATCTGGCACCAAACCGTGGAACAATATCGCTTTTTAGACCCCATTCATGGGCTGGTATTAATGACATAAAAATCTCCCTTTAAAGCAAACCAAGCTCAGCAAATGACGCCACCTCGTTTCCCACCACAAGATGATCCAGCACACGTACTTCCACTAGTGCCAGCGCTTTCATAATCCTCTGAGTAATATGTTTGTCCTGCTGGCTGATTTCTGTCGTGCCGGACGGATGGTTGTGTGCCAGAATGACCGCAGCGGCGTTATGTTTCAGGGCTGATTTAACCACCTCGCGGGGATGCACTTCGGTATGGCTGAGCGTGCCGGTAAACAGTGTTTCTCGCTCCAGCAGGCAATGCTGATTGTCGAGATACATCACGATGAAAACTTCCCGCTCCAGGCTAGCCATCTGCAGTTGCAGCCAGGTTTTTGTGAGGCTGGTGGAGGTAAATGACTCACTCGGTTGACGCTGGTATTTCTCCAGCAGACGTAATGCTCGCTGGATGACTCGCTGCTCGTTTGCAGGAAATACAGGGGATAAATTGATCGTAGACATGGTTGTTCCTCAGAAAGAAAAGCCCTTCCGAATTTTCGGAAAGGCGTTTAGGGAGAATGGTGGAATGGTTCATGAAGCAAGCTGCAGCATATTCTCAGCCATCACCCAGAGGGCACGGTTGAGCTTCACATCACCGTCAATACCTGTCACTGCTCGGGTATGGGCGCGCTTTCCTTTGGTTGTTCTCCCCGAGAGCCCGCCTTTGATCAGGTTTTCCTGAATGCGCTGGTAAGTGGTCCAAAGGTCGTTGCTTTCGTCCTGCCAGCGGCGTGGGGAAAGTATCTGCGTCTCTGTCACCGGTTGGTGCTCCTCACCGAAGCGATATGTCAGCGCCGCTTTCGCCATCGCCTGCTGAGCGGGCGGCGGCAACAAAAGCGACTGCATGGCATCGCGTTTCTCTTCTACCCGGTCAAATATTCCCAGTACTTCGTAGGCCCCTTCGATGACTTTCTCTACTACGTTGCCTTTATGCGGGACGCGCACCTCGCCAAAACTCTCACCGCAAATCAGCCCATTTTGGCAAACTGCTCTGAATAACCCCGGTAGCATCTGATATGAGCTGGAGCCGTCGTGGCTATTCAGCAGAATAATTTCGGGAACCTGTTTGCCAGTAATCTGGCCTTCACGACGCAGGCGCAGCATGTGCTTCGTATGCTCTCGTTTGCTCTGGTCGCGGACTCTGGTCTGGCACGCGAAGAATGGCTGGAAACCTTCGCGTTGCAGGTTATCGAGAAGGGTAATTGTCGGGATGTAGGTATAGCGATCGCTACGGGATTCATGTTTTTCTTCGCTGAAGACACTGGGCACATAATGAGCCAGTTCGTCGCGAGTTAACGGGCGGTCACGACGAACAAGGTTGACTGCACCAAAGCGGCTGGCTAAACGGGTCATAGTTGATTCCTTTTAAAACGGACATAAAAGCCACTCCAGTAGAGTGGCATTGGATGGAAGATAAAATGTTCAGGGAAAGGCTGGTGGCTGGCTCTGCTGTGGCGAGAGTTCTCTGTCAGGTAATGCCGGTGGTATTTGCTTTTCGGCCTGGTGATGTTGTAATCGCCGCAGAATAAAGGGTTTACTGTACTGGAAGTATCGAAGACACCATTCGTGCTTAACGACTCGCCTTATGTTCAAAGGTAAGCGTTCATACGCTTTGCTGCACACCGATAAAACAAAGGCATCATCATTGATTCTGTCCTCTGCTATTGCAGCCAGCCCTTTTATAAAGGAACGCTTCAGCTTTTGTCGAAAGTTAGCTTCCAGGTGAGCTTCGGAATCGGAAGGTGATAGTACGTCTGGTACAGGTGCTGGCACGCAAACCGTGTTTCCTGATTGGGACTTTTCAGGCAAGCGTGGCGAGTTTTTTTATGAGTCTTATCAGGCTATAGGTCATCAGGCTGGCTCCCATTGCTTGGCATACGGCCGACTTACTTCTCAGCAGAGTGAGCCCTGCGACGCTGAAAACAACGGGCCAGGTCAGCCCAAATGATTCTGCATCTGGCGTTGTATTGTCCGGGGATTTTTTAGTTTTCATAGGTTGGTCCAAAAGGTGTCCGGTACAGCAGGAAGCTTATACCGGACTGGAAGAGTAATTAGGGGAGATCGACTGAGGCTATTTCCTCAGAAGCGTTTGTGGGGCCACTGTAAACGCCGACATATTCATTTTGAGGGAAGATAATTACTGCATTTTTCTTCGGATCAAAAGAGCAACCTCTTAATCCTGCAATTGCGGCGGTTTTCCCGGAGCTTGTGTTTTTGACAATCAGTTTGTTGTCTGCACAGTTGCTGGCTTTAACAAAACTCACCACATAACCGTCCTGCTCTGCGACGGTTTCAGCGGTCGTTGATTTTGGCCCAGACTTACGTTCTTTCTGCCCGCTTGCCCGATCGCTGCTATAAGGAATATATTGCGCAGCATCATTCCGCATGGTCGGTGGATCATTGTTCAGACCAAGATATACAGGACAACTGGAGGCACCCACCTCGCAGCTCTTTTCGACAATAGCACGTGACGGCCAGCCTTTTGTGCCGATGTAGGCAGCACCGGTTTCATCCAGGCAATAGGTTTCCTCCCATGAGTAATTTTTATTCTGACCCGGCATAGTGCGGGTCGTTACGAGACAAGTCAGAGCCTTAACCGGTTTACTGTCGTAGCGGATAAAGTTCTGTTCAAGCGGTGATGCTGCGTACAATAAAGGAGAGATATTCGCTGCAGCCGCCTTGCTCTGTGCCTCCGCGCTGAAACCAGCTTTATTGTTGAGTTTTACGCTGACTGCCGCATCGTTCATTTCGCGAAGCATTTCACCACCGCCATCTGTCAGAAAGAACGTGTAGCGTTCTGGATGAATATTACCGGGAATGGTGATGGCAAAGCTGAAGGCCGGGAGCGAAAGCGTACAGAGTAAAATAAGGCGTGAAATGAATGTCGCCATATAAAGATATCCTTACTGATGATTAACAATGCGGGAGCATGGGCTACCGGATGGGGTGGTTAATGGCTGATGCAGTCTTCCCAATTAAGACCCTCCAGAGCTTCCCTGAGCCCTGCGGTATTGAAGGGGTGAGATACGGATTTATTCATCCGGGTGATTTCAATTTGCCCATGGCTGTCTGTGTTTTTGAGCGCTATAAAAGCCGCCTCATTCGGAGGGTAATGAACTGCATTGATATTGATTCCCATAGCTTCTTTCCCATTATCTGGTATATACATTGGCTCCTTATCTGACCCGCTGTAGCTCACTATCAAATGACTGTCCCGGCAGGTGAGCGTCATACGCTCTCCGGCGCTATTGTCGGCGTTAAGTTCAAACTCCATCGCATTGACAGTGCCAAACCAGTTGCCCCATTGCTGCTCCGGGCCCATTGCATGCACAGCACCACTGAACAATGCTGCGTCGAAAAGAAATGAAGGGATGATCTTCAACATAGATATTCCTTACTGTGTGTTTTATAAGCGGAAGTGGGCCTTTTTTGCATAAAAGGCCACTTGATCGTATGCATTTGAGAGGAGATGGGATAATCGTTAATACAGATCAGTTTTACGCAATTGATCGTCATTACCTATAATAAAAACGATCAATATCAATATATTAATAGTTTTCACCTATCATGCGTTTGATTTCGATCGGTATAACAGATCAATGTACAGAAGCCATACCGGTAATACATACCGGCGTGGCATCATACAGGTAATACAGGCATGAAATAATCTGGAATGCGCAATAGAATGAATTATACTGAATGTTACCGGCGTCTCAGTAAACATCCCAGGAAATATAATCGTTAATAAGGCAGCCACATAAATGGATGATTGCCATCGTATTTATCGTCCATGTTTTCATCAGCTGGATGGGGACTGCTTTTCTCATTCAATGCCCCCATGGCCTCCGAGGGAGTTTTTTCATAGGGTAATTCCACACAGGATTGCGTTGCAATTTGACTGACAGGGACGTTATTATCTTCCGGCACTCTATTTTCAGAGGATACCTTCGATTTCTTCTGGCTTCGGGACTTCCTCCTGGCATTCCTGCCTTCCCACGCTTTATTGAATCGTTTTATAAAATCACTGTCTTTATGATACCAGCATGTGTAAAGGCAACGAATGATAAGGCATTTCTCTGCATTAGAGGCAGGTTTAAGATACGGCATTAAAGTAGCTGTATTTATATGCACTGAACTTTCGATCATATTTTTAAGCGGGCCATTAGCATTATATTCATCATGCTTCACAATGGAAGGATGATATTGAGCAAGCTGAGCTAATGTTGATGCCGGGTACTGTTGCGGTATATATTGAGCAACCTGAGTCAGTGTTGTTATATGAGGGGGATGATATATATTTTGATAATCCATGATAAAATTGCTGTTTTGCGATGCGTTTTGATAGTTACTCTCTTGTCTTTCTTTCTCTGACTCTTTATTTTGTTTTCTTTTTTTTGCGCCTTCTTTGATGTTGGCTCTGTCTTTTTGAAAGTACTTCCAGGCCCATTCACACTTCTCTTTTTCTTTTTTATTTAAAGGAAACTTATCTTTATAGATATACAAACGATACCATTCTGTTCTTATGGTATTCATCAACTCAATTTTGTCCTTTAAACCGGAATCACAACGATCAAAAAAATCGGTGATGGTGAGCATTCGTTCTGTGTGATTTGCAGGGTACTGGATAAGATTGAGTTGATCATAAGTTAATATTTGAGATATGGGTGGATTGCCATAAACCTGTGCATCAGGAAGAGTAGAGAATAATGAAGGCGTCTTAATATTTATTGTTCTTATAACCAGCCAGACATAATAGCATGCGTCTGGGCAGTTTTTTATCCATGCAAAATCACGTGAAGGTATGAAGCGCTCATTAACATTCATTCGGATAGCTCTGATGAATCCATTTGCTATTTCAGGATGATAAAATGAATGTACTGCTGTGTTAATTACTCTGGATGCCTGCCGGTTATCCATGGAATAAAGGTGGCTAATGTTTAATGAATTAATAGAAGGTTTTAAATGATAATTTAATATCGCGGACTCATACTGGTAAAACCACCTGTAAAATCTTAACTCCCTCTCACTTTTTAATTTTACAACTGACTCATTCCTGCTCATTCGATTCCCCTCACTCACCGTATACGTTTCCCATCCCTCAGCCACCCGAGTGTCAGTCACAGGGTGTTTCATGGCGTTGACTATAGCAAATTCATAGGGAAAAACGTAGGTGTTAAATCATCTGAAGAAGCTATGAATACTGAGTTTAATGCAGGAAAAGTGAAAATTCATACCCTTCAGATATGCTGGAGTAAAGCGATGGATGTGAGCGCAACGCGCAGCATCCAAAAGAGGGAAGAGAAGGTTATGGACCGGCTGCACAGCCATGACGTTAAAATATGGCCACTGTTACGTCATTCGCGTCTCCTGTTCATAAAAGTAAAATCTTACATATGCGACCCATGACATGAAAGGATGCCGACCGGTGTCCTCCTGTTACATTTACGGAGACATGTCATGAACACGATTGATATTTACGAAGATAGATTTGTCAGCATGCAGTTTATTACCGAAATGACCGGTTTGTCTGATAAGTGGTTTTATAAAATGGCTCAGCAAGGTAAATTTCCAAAACCTGTAAAGTTTGGCCGCAGTTCCCGCTGGATTGAACGTGAAGTAAAAGAATGGTTTGAAGCCCGCATTAATGAATCGAGAGCATAAAGACAATTAAAGATAGTGATAAAAAGATCACTAACTTTACACCATGATTTTATATTTCCGTGTCTTGTCGCACATGAGTTTCATGTGATTTATAAAGGCGGTTTATTTATTATTGTGTTTAATGCATTATCAAATGACCTTTAATACATTATCACCTATCAATAATACTTCATATAAACATGCGATATCACATCCAGTGTAGTTTCACACAGGTACATTGTGTTATCGCACAAGTATCACCTCTGATATGACTATTCATACTGAATATCATACAAAGACATTCATTCAATAAACACCCTTACATATTGCCAGTTAGCTATTGTTGACTGGCTTTAGAGAAATACATTATGGACTTACCAGAATCAATACTGTTATCTCACGCTGAATATCACATTGAGAATAACAATCCTTATCTCATCATATCCGATGACAATGAATTCAGGTTCAGAGTAGAACAACTGGACAGTTGCCTTAAAACTCTCAGCAGAGGACGTAAGTTACCCTTCACTATTTTGTATAACCGTTCAGGATACAAAGAGAGTGCAGAGTCAGCCATCATTCTTGATGCCATCCGTTATCTCAATATGTTGCCCCTGGATGCGATGAAAGTACGAATAGCTAATCCACGTATAGCAACTTTCCAGCGTTTATTTACTAGCGCCGATTTATATTCGCGTGTTCATAATGGGAAAATAGCAGGGGCAGACACTGTTACTACAGCAGAAATACTGAATAAACTGATACAGGATTACCGGTTTACTGTGAGTCAGGCAGGATTTAAACAAGCATGCAGAAAGTACCAGAGGGCTTCGGTTAAAAACCTGAAGGGAGTGATGAATTACATCAGACATCTGCAGGAGCGTCATTCGCGACTTCTGGTCTTGCGGGTTGATTTATCATGGGCAAATGAGCATAAAGATGATATCACTGCTGATGATGCCCGTAAGCACCGTCAGCAGCTGTTTCGTAATATGCAAAAGAATCCAATGTTTCGCCATGTCCTCGGGACGATATGGAAACTGGAATATGGCCCACAACGTAAATTTCATTACCACATGCTGTTTATCTTAAATGGAAATAAGGCACAACAGGATGGCGTGATTGCTCATGCTTTCGGGAAATACTGGAATGAAACCATTACTAAAGGTAGAGGCATGTTCTACAACTGCAACGCTTACAAAGAGCGTTATGAGGACTGCTGCCTCGGCAAACTGAAACGCGGTGACAGTAGTAAGGACAAGGGGTTACTTAAAGCGCTAAGTTACATCACCAAGATCGATACCTGTGCCCGACTGGTTCTCCCTGGAAATGCCAGAACCTTTGGTCGCGGAGAAGTACGTTCATTGAAAAAAGGAAGAGAACATAAATAGGCCGGTTAACCTAATCCGTTGTAACTGTGGGTAATGCTTCCTTCCCTCCTTCTATCCACAAAGCCAGCTAACCATGCTGGCTTTTTTCATTTGTTACGGAGTTCATGATGCATTACTTCGTCTTACCAGCATTCAGGAGTCGATCAGAGTTTTACCGCGGCAAAGCGACTTTCCGGTAAACCGGCGAATACGGCGGATTCAGCCTTTAACAATGCACCATCATACTTCGATGGTGCGGAGAGCCCCACGTTGGCTGTAGTACAATAAAGCGTTGTCAGATTTTCACCTGCCAGTGTTGGGCACGTGTTCTGAACACCTGGTGAGGGCAAAATACAGTCCGTAGTTCCATCGGGACGGTAACGTACCACACGATGTCCACCCCATTCAGCGTTCCATAAATAGCCCATTGCATCAACACATGAGCCATCAGGTGCCCCTTCTCCTTCTATTTCAACAAACACGCGCTGGTTATTCAGAGAGGGGTAGTCGCAGCAAAAAATGCGGCCCTGCATCGAGTCGCAGTAATACATTGTGTCACCATCCGGGCTAAAACAAATGCTGTTGGGTATAGCTACACGGGGTAGCGGCAGTGTCTCAATAGTCATTTTTGCCGCATTGAGTCTGTGAAATTCACCAATGGCTTTAACAGGATAACCATCATCCATTGTACCGAAAATAAAATTACCAGAGCGGTCGCAGCGACCATCACCTGTGCGGGTTCCCGCTTCTCCTGGCGTGGCTGCGATAGTAGTGAAAATACCGGTACTGAGTTCGTAAAAACCAAACCTGGACGCCAGCCCCATTAACAATACGTCCTCATTTTCGGTGAGGGCAAAGGATCCGAGGCGTTCAGGCAGAGACCAACGCATCACGACCTCAGATCCTTCTTCTGAAGCAAGTAGTTCACTCCTTTCAATGTCAGTCCAGTAGAGTCTGCGTGTTCTTTCACACCAGACAGGGCACTCTCCCAGCAAATTTCTGACATCAGCTGCTACTGAAAACATCTTATTTCTCCGGTGGGATACAAAATACACATTATGCATATGTTAATGAATACGGACGTCTGCGCATGGCAAACGTCCGTCTGGGGCAGGAACAGTCATTATGTTAGTGCAGAAAACGCTCAGAAAGACGATCGCCGAAAAGCATGATGGCCAGACCGGCCAGCATAACCAGCATCCCGCCCAGTTTTAACAGCGAAACAGGACGTCTTATGGCACCCAGAAGACCGAAGTGATCGATCATCTGTGACGACAGTAACTGTCCTACAATCGCCAGTCCGAGAAGGGCTGAAAACCCGATTTTGGGTGCCAGTACCACATAGCTAAAAAGGGCTCCGGCCCCGATCAGCCCGCCCGCCAGACTCCAGATGGGCTGAGAAGGAATGGCCGCTAGAGAGGCGAACAATCCCCCACGCAGCAGCGAGTAAATCCCCAGCACAAATGCTCCGGCAGAGAAGGAAAATAATGCGGCGGTAACCGAATCGCCTCCAAGTCCTCGTGCAAGCTGGCTGTTCAGGGTCGTCTGCAGGGTTATCCCAAGACCTGCGGCAAAAGCGATTATGTAATAAATCATGCTCATGCGTTTCATACCTTTCAGTGTGCCTGCTCCAGCGGCAGGAAGGTTTCTGCAAATATGTCAGGTTTATATCCAGCAGCGGCAAACAGATGTTCGCGAGATTCATCAATCGCTGCATGAAGGCGTGCACTGTCGACGCCAATAACCTTCCCGTTCTGTTTAACAATACGTCCGCCAATCATGACGGTATCGATGTTGCTGCGCTCAGTTGCATGTACCACCGTGCCAAACGCATTTCCGTTAGGATAGAGGTTAATGTCGCCGGCATTGATCAGGATGAGATCGGCCTGCTTTCCTGGCGTCAGACTGCCGACTTTGTCCTGCAAGCCTGCACAGTAAGCGCCATCGACGGTCGCTGCCTTGAGAAGTTGTGCTGCAGGAAGCGTTGTAAGAGAATGTTCCGAGTCGCAGCAGTGCTGATGCTTGTGCATCCCCATGACACGTTGCAGGTAAAATGCCACACGCATTTCCATAAACATGTCGGTACTGTAGGACGTTTCGTTGTCAACGCTCAGACCCGGCGTGATACCGTGTCGATATGCAGCCTCAATAGCAAACATGCCATCTTCGATGCCATAATGCGCATCGGAGCGCGGGCAAACGTTAACCCGGACCCCGGCTTCGCGCAGGATTTTCCATCCCTCGTCCGGCAGAGCCGTGCAGTGATTGAAAATATTATCCGGACCCAGCAGCCCCTGCTGATGCAGCGACTCAAGTTCAGACCCCATCTCAGCGCCAAAGAACTCAGTCACAATCGGCAGTCCCAGCCTGCGGGCCTCGGCCCACAACTTTGGTTCCAGCTGGGCCATGACTGCGAGAGAGACCAGGCTATCAGGGTTGTCGGTGAAATACTTCTCCTGCAGACGCTGCCAGTTTCCCGGCCAGTGCGCGTTATCCCATTCGCCGGCTACTGGTGCGCCGGAAGCATGAATGGCGCGAATACCGGTATCAAGCAGGGCCTCGACGGCGGCATCGGAATGCGCTGCGGTTCTGCTGTTGTGCGAGTTATCGATCATCGTGGTGATGCCCGCGTCAATAGCGCCCAGCGCCGTCAGCAGGTTGCCAACATAGATATCGGCAGGACGGTAATATTTAGCGAAGGAAAAGTGCGTGGCATTGCTGTAGTCGTCCAGACAGGTGGCGTTTGGGTTAATGCGGCGCAGCTGTCCTTCCCATGCGTGACGATGAGAATCGACCATTCCCGGCATGACGATCATGTTGCTGGCATTAATGACATGCGCACCCGGGACATCAAGGTTCTGACCCACGGCGGTAATCGTTGAGCCGTTGATCAGAATATCGCCGCGCTCAATGTTACCGACGTTCTTGTCCATGCTCAGTATCGTCGCGCCACGAATCAACGTAACCTGTGAAGTGACATTCTTGTTGTTAACAATATTTCTGATGTAACCGGTCATAAACTTGCCTCTTTCCTGATTAATGGGGAAACGATATGCCACGTCATTAGCCTGAAAAAGATGCTTAAAGCGTTTTCATAATTCACAATTCGCGAATAATCAGACTCACTTTTACTTAGGAGCAGAACGATGGATCGGATTCACGCTATGCAGGTTTTTACGCGGGTTGCTGAAGCCGGGAGTTTTGTACGCGCGGCAGAAACACTTTCACTGCCTTCTTCCACAGTTACCAGCACGATTAAAAACCTGGAGAAATACCTGCAGGTGCGTCTGTTGAACCGCACGACAAGGCGGGTCAGCCTTACTCCTGAAGGCCTGCAATATCTGGCGCAGTGTCGGGAGATTCTGTCGCTAATTGAACATAGTGAATCCAGCCTGACTGATTCCATCAAACGCCCTCAGGGGCGGCTGCGGGTTGATATGCCTGGCGGAATCGCCCATTTCATCATCATGCCCAACCTGAAAGACTTTTACCGGCTTTATCCGGATATTTACCTTATGATTGGCGTGAGCGATCGGCAGGTCGATCTTGTGCAGGAAGGGGTGGATTGCGTCATACGAACCGGTGAATTAACGGACTCCACACTGGTTGCCCGTCCGCTTGGCCGGTTTCGCTGGGTGACCTGCGCCTCGCCGGACTATCTCAGGAAGTTCGGTGTCCCTGAGACGCCTGAAGCGTTGTCACAACATCGGGCGATTCATTACTTTTCCGGTTCTGGAAGACGCAATAGTGAACTGCGTTTTACACGAGGCACTGAGGCCTTCTCTGTTCCGGTTGAGGGGGATGCAGCCGTTAACGAAACGGGACTCTACATCAGACTGTGTCTTGAAGGTTTTGGGCTGGCGCAGCTCGCTGAGAATGTGATTTCGGAGAATCTGCAGCAAGGCAAACTGATCGAGGTTCTGGCAGACTGGCAGCCCCCCTCCGTGCCGGTAACGATGCTCTATCCGCATCAGCGTTTTCTCTCTCCCGCCGTGCGTGCTTTTGCTGACTGGATCTCCGGACTTTTCAACGAGGGCGCAGGTGAGAAAGGTCTTTCCGGTAAAAGACGGCTCCGGTAAGAGGACAGCTCTTCAGTACGACAACTAATAACCCCCTCAGCAGAGGAACCGAACGTTCCCCTGCTGTGTCTGTGAATTCAGCCCGGCTGCAGTGCAGGTTCCAGGTGAGCGTTTCGTCCGGCAGCCATTCCGGTGCAGGCGCCTGCGACTGCGATTGCTGTGGTCATCAGTAATGGCACCGTCCAGCCTCCGGACAACTCTTGTACTTTGCCCAGCAACAGCGGACCCGTCGCCGCCATCAGATAACCGACACTCTGCGCCATGCCTGACAAGGCGGCAGCATCACCCGCATTTTTAGTACGCAGCCCGATGAATGTCAGCCCCAGCATCATGCTGGCACCTGAGCCGAAGCCGAGAAGCGCGGCCCACAGCATCGCCATAGCCGGCAGATACAGGATGCCGATAAAGGACACTGCGGTTAACAGGCTGACGCCAGCAGCAGCTAATTTCTGATCGTTGAGACGACGCAGCGTGGCCGCCAGAATCAGGCCGGGAATGGCGGTGGTCAGCTGAAGGATGCCGTGTACCTCGCCAGCCTGAGCTGAGGAGAGTCCACTGTCCGTAAGAATGGCTGGAAGCCAGCCCACCGCAACATAAAACGGCATCGCATTCAGGCCCATAAACAGGGTGACCTGCCATGCCAGAGGCGAGCGCCAGACCGCGACGGACGCCGCTTGTTTCTCACCCGCTGCTGGCAGCTGATGCTTGTTCGTTAACTGCGGCAACCATAAAAGCAGCGCAAGGAACGGTGCTATAACCAGCATGGCTAACGCGATGTTCCATCCCCAGCTCTGCGTCAGAGGAATGACAATGGCTGAACCAATGGCACCCGCGGCACCCATGGTGATGGAATACGCCCCCGTCACAGAAGCCACGTTGCCGGAAAAGTCACGTTTGATAAGACCTGGCAGAAGGACATTGCCCAGGGCAATCCCGATACCTATTAATATGGTTCCGCCATAAAGCGCCCAGACGCTGCCTGTGGAGCGAAGCAGGATGCCTGCAGAAATCACGGCCAGGGCACCAAAAAGGGTGCGTTCCAGGCCGTACTTGCGGGAGATGGATGCGCTCAGGGGTGAAAAGGAGGCAAAGGCCAGTAAAGGTAGCGAGTTAAGCAACCCAACGGCTGTGATACTTAGCCCAAAATCATGGCGAATAGACTCTAAAACGGGTGCGATAGCGGTAAAAGGAACACGCAGGTTAATGGCGATAAAAAGGATGCCGGTCACAAGTATGACTGAAGACCATTTGTTCGTCGTGTGGGACATAAATTTTGCTTTCTCTGGAAAAAAGAAAGACTTTAAAGAACGCATGAGTTACAGAATATAGATAACCTGACAACATATAGCTAAATCATGCCAGTTAATAAAAAAATCGTGACCTCGCCGGAGGAGTTTAACGCCGATGCTTTCAGTCAGGCTGCTATTGCCCTGCATGTATCATCGTCAGGCGAGTATGCCGGGCAGAGTCCGCACACTCATCGCAAGGGACAACTTATTCTCTCTTTGCGCGGTGCAGTGAGCTGTGAGGTTGAGGATGCGCTGTGGCTTGTTCCACCGGGACATGCAGTCTGGGTTCCGGGTGAAATCCCTCATAGTTGCCGGATTACGAAGAATGCAGATACCTGCTTTCTGTTTATCGAACCCGGCGCGGCGGTGATGCCGGAAATCTGCTGTACCCTGGCGATTACGCCTCTGGTCCGCGAGCTTGTTATGTATCTTGCAGAGCAGGAACAGGTTTATTCTCCTGACAGTAAAACCGCCAGGCTCGCAGCAGTGCTGCTGGAACATATTCCGGATGTGCCGGTTAAAGCGCTCCATCTTCCCGTATCGGATCATCCTAAAATCCGGAAAATGGCTGAGGCACTTTTTAATGAGCCAGATGACCGGCGAACGTTAAAGCAGTGGGCTGCTCAACTGGCCATCAGCGAGAGATCTCTGGCCAGACGGATAAAAGAGGCAACAGGAATGAGCTTTGGTCGCTGGCGTCAGCAACTGCATTTAATGATAGCCCTGAGCCATCTGGCAGAAGGTCAGCCAGTGCAGCGCGTCGCCGGAATGCTGGGATATGATTCGGTCAGCGCGTTTATTACGATGTTTAGGAAAGCGCTGGGTAAATCACCGACGCAGTATTTCTCGTCCCTAAACTAATGCAAAACAACACAAACCGGATTTTTTTTAAACAACGCTAACGTCCGCTCATCGCTCACAGCGGACCTTTAGCTCAGTTAGCATGTCCGCTCAGTGCCAAAAGCGGAAGTTGGCACCCTACCGCCAGGATTCCTGATACTATTGATTTAAATATGTTAAATGATTTTCCCAGCTGTTTGATTAATCTGGTACAGTTATTTTTGTTTACAAAAAACCTTCAATATCTAAAAATCAATGCGGCATTGTCTCAAAAAGCAAATGGCTAAGGCGCTGTGACGAGGCTCATTTATTGATGTCTATTTTCAGCATAAGCTAACTCACCTCAGATATTTTCTCCAGGAGAGAACTAACCGGCAATGTTAAGAAAACGCGGAAATTTTCTGGAGTTAGTCGATTCAATCCGGGGTACACGTGTGACAAAAAAACTCAAAGTTGATGCGACAAAACTTTTTGAATCCATGGCATACCAGATCCACGTCGCCATTGAGCATTGTCACGCCCTCGAGGATGGAGATGAGCTTTGGATTGAAGTGCTTGGTGATGTTTCGATCCCTGGCAAGTCACAAACAGAAGTCAAAAATTACTCAGATGAATTGACCGATTCACATGAAAACTTCTGGAATACTCTTAACAACTGGCTTGACCCGGACTTTGATCATACCCAATTCGTGGACCTTATTCTTCTGACCACGCAGCCTTACAGTGAAAGAACCGCCTTTGATGGCTGGAATGAGATGACCATCAATGATCGACTTAAAGTGCTGACTGATATCCATAAAAGTTCAGAAGTCCGTTTCACTGAGGCACAGAGGCGTAAAGAAGAAAAGAAAGACGAGCGTATGCCTGGCGAGAAAGAAGTTTCCCGCCCTGCTGAGCCGTCAAGAACTGTTCGCCTGCAGCGTATCATTATGGATGACATGAAGCGTGATTTGTTGCTTGAGTTGCTGCCTAAAATCAGGATCTGGACTGAGCAGCCAGGCCTGAACGATCGGATAGCTAAATATAAGAAACGTTACCTCAAGGGCATCCTTCCAAGTAAACATAATGATTTTCTGAACGATATGTTTGGTTTTATGACAGATGCGATCAAGATTACGGAAGGATGGAAATTTGAGGTCGGGGAGTTTGATAAAAAATTTGCTGATCTTACCCGCCGTTACATGCATGGCACGGTAGTTTTTCCGATTATCGATAGTAATGCAATCAAAGACAAAGCCGCAAAAATGGACGTCAGCAATGATCGTTATGCACAAAAACTGACTGAAATTGGGGCGACTAAGCGAGATATCATTCTGGCTGCGGGAGACATGTTACATGCGGAAAAATATCTCTATGAGCTAACTAAGCATTTCGACACCTCACAGCAGGAAGTCGATGAATACTGGGACGGCGAGCTATCGCGCCATCTCAGTAAAAGGAAGAGCGCCATGATTAAATTTAAAAAGTCCTCGATGGAAGAATTAAAGGACGAGTCCCTTGCTTTTTATCACGAACGTCAGGGTGAAGCCGTTACTGTATTTAGCCGTTACAATTCTACACCCGCTACTTTCCGGAATGGAATTTATCACCTGCTCGCCGATGAAGAACCTGAGGATACCGACGATGAGTTCCACTGGAGGCTGTGGGAATGAAATCGAAAGCTATCAATCATCTCTTTACACTTCAGCGATCCCCTATTTTGCTTGCCCCCTGTCTTCACCAATTTTATACACAATATGCCTCACGTGAGCGAGATCTGCTGCTGAGTTATCTCGTACTCCCAATGCTGCTGTCTCCACCTATGCAGGCCTTTCTGATTCATGCTAAAGAATCCAGCAGTCTAAGAACAATGTGCTCCCAGCAGTCGCGACTGGTGGGTTTAACGCACCTGGTGCAGCAAAATAAATCCCTAACACATGCCTCGTTGCTTTTTCTCCAGGCGACAGAAAGTATTGAAGTCACTGACAGTCTTTCCGTTAAATCCCTGCATGCCGTCGATACAGGAGGTGCTAATCCGGTGCATTTAACCGCTGCTAGCCGCCTGGCGGTTTTGTTCGCCGAAGTGGATATCGTTACCATTTATAGAACGTTAGGATTCAAATCACTATGACATGCTTCGTAAAATATATCGGTGTAGCGGATACGCAGAATAAGATTCATAAAGTGAGCCTCACGCCTGGACTGAACGTCATTACAGGCAAGTCTTCAACAGGAAAGAGCGCGGTACTCGAAATTTTCGACTACTGCATGGGTAGTTCTGAAGATACGATACCCGTTGGGATTATCACCGAACGCGCAGAGACGTTTTTTATTGCGCTGCAGTTCCCACGATACGCAGTTATCGCCGCGAGAAAAAAGAAATCTGACCTATGCTTTTTGATTGATGTTCCAGGTGTCGATCCCGACCATCTGTCAGCGCTGATAGAAGACCCCGCCGCGTTATTCGGTTCTGAACAGGGCATGCCTCTGAGTGCGTTCAAAAAAAATCTGGGCCGGCATTTTGGCGTAACCATGGAAAACGTCGATGAGTCCCCCTTAAAGCTGTTGTCAGGTCGTCACAAATCCCCAACGCCCACCGTGCGCAGTTTTTCTTCATTTATGCTGCAGCACCAGAATCTTATAGCTAATAAGCACGCAATCTTTTACCGCTTTGACGAAAAGGAAAAACGAGACCAAGCCATCAAGCACTTCAAGATCCTGATGGGGCTGGTGAATGAAGATTATTTTGATCTTCACAAAGAATTTGAGCTCGCTAAATTTGAGCTGGGCAGAGTAAAGCGTCAGATCCCAAAGCAGACTCAACGAAAAGCCATGCTTACCGACCGCTATAACCGTTACCTAAAAGAGTATTTGAGCCTCGCGGGTAAGCCACTTATTGAAGGTCAGGGTGAAGCCATCTACGCCCGTCCGGCCATGTGGCTTAAACATATTTCAGGGAGCACAGTCAGCGTGAATGTCCTCTCTGATCAGATCGAAGCGCAAAGAGACAAGCTTGAGAAAGAGCGAGCTGAAGTGCTGGGAAAAAAACGGAAAATTCAGGGACAGTTGAGGCTAATCAAAGATTCTAGGGCTTCTGCAATACAATTCACGCAAGACATGTCCAAGAGCCATCTGCCCGGTTCTGCGACGTTGTCTCACGTCTATTGCCCGATGTGTAAAGCAGAAAACTCTTTACCCATTGTTGAGGTCAACAAGCTTACGGAGGCAATAACATGGTTGAACGATGAGCTTGCATTCTCTGCATATGCGCGTGAGAGCTTTGAAGGAGAACGCCGGAAGTTAGAGGAGGAACTGGATGCCCTCAATGATTCCCTTTCCCTGATTCAGGAGAGTATTGAGCCATTTGATGAAGAGTTTTACAGGCTCCAAACTGGTGGTTCGATAAACGAACAGGCAATAAAAGCTAAAATTCGACTTGAGCTGGCTATCCAGGAGCAACTGGACAGACCGGTAACGGATCTCGACGAACTGGAAACCTACTGGCGCGCTAAGGTTATCCGGCTTTCAGACCGTCTGGCAAAATTTAATATCGAACGTAGTTTGCATGAGCTCTCAATCAGCATTAATGACAAAATGTGTGAGTATGGTGATCTCTTCGATTTTGAAGAGACCTACAAGCCCTCGGCTCTCCGTTTTGATACTGAGACGTTCGATTTATGGTATCAACAGGATCCCAAAAATCGTGTTTATTTGCGCGCAATGGGAAGTGGAGCCAACTGGCTTTACTCGCACCTGGCACTCTTCATGGCTTTACATCATCAGTTTGCAGCGCATTCCAAAAGGGGATGTAAAATCCCACCAATTCTGTTTTTAGACCAACCGACACAGGTTTATTTCCCCGCGGCATTGGACGATGCGGATAAGTTCAGGCCGAAAGAGCTTGCAAGACAAAACCGGCGTGAAAACATTCTGGATGACGATATGAGAGCGGTAACGAATATGTTTACCCAACTGGCAAAATTCTGTGAAAAGACAGGAGAAGAAACCGGAGTGATCCCGCAGGTGATAGTCTCTGACCACGCAGATAATCTTATTTTAGGAGAGGGTTATCATTTTCAGGACTATGTAAGGGCTACCTGGCGTTCACGCGGTGAGGGGCTGATAACTCATGATGAGTGAACCTCTCTTTAGGGAGGTCCTTCTTCGCTGAGCGGATAAACTTTCTAAAGCCAAACTCACTGCCTCACGCTTGCTGGGACCCCGCTTTCCTGCTCACTCTTGATAACCGCCCACGGGCGGTTGTTGCGCATATCATTCATATTCAGTGACCGGGTGCAGCCGTTTACCGATATTCTTCAGGTGCTTCCTCTGCTGGTTCAGCGCTCCCCAAAGGATTTTGGCTGGCTGCGCTCACGCTGGAGTACGGAGTTGCTGTCCCGCATCATCAACCAGATTTTTAACCTGACACTGCATAGCGCCACTCTGCACCGATACCTGAAACGTGCGGGCATTGTCTGGCGCAGAGCCGCGCCAACGCTGAAAATCCGGGACCCGCGGTATGAAGAAAAACAGCTTGCTATCGAACAGGCGCTGAGTGAGGCTCCGGCAGAACATCCCGTGTTTTATCAGGATGAAGTCGATATCGACCTGAACCCTAAAATTGGCGCGGACTGGATGCCCAAAGGGCAGCAGAAACGTATCGCCACGCCGGGGAAGAACCAGAAGCATTATCTGGCAGGCGTACTACATTCGGGTACCGGGAAAATCCACTATGTCAGCGGCAGAAGTAAGAGTTCTGATTTATTTATCAGCCTGTTAGAAGCATTACGGGGCACATACCGACGAGCGAAAACCATCACGCTGGTACTTGATAACTACGTCATTCATAAAAGCCGCAAAGTGGAACGCTGGCTGGAAAAGAACCCGAAGTTCCGGTTGCTGTTCCTGCCAGTATATTCACCATGGCTGAATCCGATAGAGCTGTTGTGGTTATCGTTACACGAAACCATAACGCGAAATCATCAGTGCCGGTATATGTGGTAGTTGCTGAGACAGGTCAATCAGTTTATGAAGGCTGCCTCGCCATTCCCTGGCAAGCAACACGGTCTGGCTAAAGTGGAGCGGTAATATGCGAAGTTATTTAGTCATTGCCTGCTAGTGATCGATGGCTACGACATCTTTCGGAAACCTCTGAATGCCTCTATGATAGTAGCCAGGGTGACGTCGTGACGGAATTCCTCAATGAAATGTTACTGCCTTTTCCCTTTCCGCTGCATAAAGTACCTTCGTTCATCCGGCTAAGTGACCTTATTAGCGGTAGTCCATCGAAAATATCAAATCAGCACCCTTGATCGATAGCGAGCCATACATGGAAAGTACCGAAAGCAATAACCTCTATAGTAAATTGACTGACGGCTTCGAACACGCGGTCGTTCATGTCGCAGTGATTGTACCGCCAAGCTCTACTTCTGAGCAGCCCCCTCTACGTTTGCTGTTCGCATCGGTCTGGTTGCTGGCATCAGGAAGGCAAGCTCCTATAAGACCTCCCAAGCCTTACTTCAAAAAATTTAACAAAGAAGGCGGCATTGCGGTCGATCGTATAGTCATGACAGCAGAAGAGGCCATCAAGTGGTATCGAAGTGAATCCAAAGAACTTCATACACCGACTCCTCTTCATAGTTTCCGGGCTAATTCTGATGGCGAGCCCCTCACAAGTGGCAGGCTAAGCGACTTTCCAAGATGGCCAGTACTGGGTGTACCAATGGAAAGTGAAGACATTACGCTGAGATCTGAGCGTTCTTCACTCCCCTTCCGCAATCTTGGTATCATCAGGTATTCACGCCGAATTTCAGACAGCCAGGAATGGCCGAGCTTTCTTGACACAGATGGACAAAGCAAGCAGTGCCAGGAAGCTTTTCAATTCTTGGAGCACCACATGCACGTCGATTTTAGGGAGTATCCTGAATATTTGGGTGGGATGGCGCTCGCTGTCCCTGATTGTGACGTTCATTCTGTCCGACAGTTCGTTGACCCTAGAGAGGACGGTTCCGAATTGTTGTACTTCCATGTGAGGCCTCACCCTGGCCGGAAACTCAAAAATCTCAGCTTGACTTCGATGGAAGGACAAGAAGGGATGCTCACCTCCTTCGATACAGTTCCTGTACCAGAGGATGGCTTGGTTGTGATTGAAAGGCCTTCCACCATCCACGGCTCTGGTCTTGTCCTCACACATACGGAACGCGGTGTCTTGCTGCAAACGCCCATGCGACAATTCATACGACAAATGAACATGAGGACTGAGATAGTAGAGCGACGTGTCAAGGTTAGTTCCCCAGAAACAGATAGAAAGAAAAGTCCAATCAATGAGTATTTTACCGAAAAAAAAACCTTAGCTTCCTCACAAACATGGGGTGAAGCACCATACACAGCAGACGCCTTCCAGCGTTTGTTAGAGGCGAAAAACGAGCGACTCCTTAATTACAGCGCCCAAATTTATGATCAGACATGGTTTACAGCTAACCAGCGCAAGGAAGCACTCGATCACATCAGGAAAAAGCTCAAGCATGCGCGCTCAAGCATCTTCATAGCCGATCCCTACTTCAGTGCAAACCAAATATCCCAATACCTATTTGCTATTGAGCGAGACGAGGTCAAGATACAAATCCTTACTTCAAAAAATGCTTTCAAACAGATCAAAGAAGCGGGATCAGGTATTGAAGCCGATAGTGAGGAGGAACTGGACACACAGCAGGCATTGCTGCAAACCCTAACTATCTTCCATGCCAGCCACAAAAACAGCATTGAAATAAAAGTCGCCAATACTGAAAGTAGCCTGTTCCATGATCGATTCATCGCGGTCGATGGACGTGTATGGATGATCGGCAGTTCTTTGAACTCTATCGGTATACGGCCAACGCTGACCATGCGCATACCCCATGGTGAAAAAATACTCACCCACCTCACGGACCTTTTTAACAATTCTATCCCTTTGAAGGACTTCAAAGTCCTGAAAGGAGCGACAAAGAAGATATGTGTGTATTGCGGGCGTGGTATGGCAGACGCTAAAGAAGCGAAAGGTGGGACTAAGGCTCAAGGTAAACCGGACGCACAAGGGACGCAGGATGCGGAAACGCGGGGTGAACAGGACATTGATAATGGTTAAACTTCTGTCACAAAATAATGTCAGTATGCTCACTCCGGTGGTAGAGGCAAATTTTACTCCGCAGCTACTTATACCTTGCGAGGCACCCTACCGGGACGAGTCTCGTCATCATTTCCCATGTGCCAATGCCATGATTGCTCGTCGTGAGGCACCGAATGTACGGTTAGTCGAGGAGTTTGAAAAAGCACTTAGTACTGCTCGAGAGGTGTGGATAATTGACAGGCACTTATTTTCTGCAGATGGTCAGAAGCCCGATCATAATCGAAGAATAAATCATGTTGTGGAGTGGTTTTACACAGAACATATTAAAACAATAAAAATTTTGACTGGTTATCATAGTTTACAGAAAGACATCGAGAAAGCTTTCGAGGATTTAAAGCAGGTCGTAACAGAAGACCGTTCCAAACTCTCCTCACCTATAACAGTAGAGCTCTCATTTACCCTCAAAGACGCCGACTGTATTCACGATCGCTTTGCTATCATCGATAACGAATTATGGCATTTTGGCGCAACTGTCGGCGGTTTTCACCGAGATGTAAATGCCGTGAGTAGAGGCTGGAATGCTGAGGCTCATGATGCCGTGCAATTTTTTGAAACAGTTTGGAAGATGGCCAACATTAAAGGGAAGAAATAGGCATGAACAAAGAATGGCATTTGCCGCCTGCTTATGAATCGGAAAGATATAAATCGTACATAATCGCAGAGTCAGTTATTGAAGAGTTTGCAGAAGGTAACTTTTCTTCTCCCAATCCATTGATCACTTCTGTTATTGAGTACTTCTTTGCTCAGGATGATGCCAAGAATGCCATTAAGAGGTTTACCACCATCCTAGGTGGTTCCAATGAGGACTTCGATGCGTCAGACGATCCAAAAATTCAGGCTGCCCTGGCGATTGGAATTGTAACGACATGGGCCTCTTCAGAAACCGAAAACCGATATAACGCCTTTAAGGCTCTCGTCCGAAACTCATGGTGGCTTGAACATTTGTGGACGGAAGTTGCACTGGCTATAGCTTTAAAAAATGCTTCTTTCAAAGAAGCATTATTAGATTTAGCCGAACAACATTTCGTCGATGCTGAAAAAAAACTGCTTCAGGAAGATGGGGTTGATCCATACAATCCTAACACCCTCGATGAAATTTGGTACGGGCATGCTAGGGAAAGCCGGTTCGATCAATCCAGTTGGCCATGGATTGAATTAATGGCGAAACTTGATCCAGAAAAACTGTTCAAATGGATGAATTCGACAAACAATCTAATCTTGATCAATCGAGTACTCGGCAGCCCGGAGTTTTACCGTAATTACGAACTGTGGGAACAGTTCACACTCTGGTCTCAACCGAGTTTCAAAAATGATGGTTCATGGGATGGTGCTATATTGCTTCCCAGCTTGCTCAGGCATGGAAGTGCGAAAATCCTCCACATAGCCAATGGCGAAGAATATCATCCGTCAGTGCTAGAGCAGCACGTCAAGTCACTGCTAGCCAGTTTTGTTGATACTGTCTCTAAAAGAACCGATTTCGAGGGGCTTTTTAAGCGGTGGGGCACATGGCTCACTCGGCAACACCTTAACTTCCCTGATAATAATTCGGATAAAAAACGACCTCTAAGCAGCCAAGACATATTATGGGCATTAGCCGAAAAACTCCCTATTCCCTATTCACCAGCCGTTTCCGGACAATTGAATTTTTCTTGGGAGCCATGGGTTTACCAATCCATGCTGGCACTACTACATTCGAACTACCCCGACAAGTTTCCGATACCGGATGTCAGTGCTTTCATCAAAGAATGGAACTTGACACCTACCGAGTGGGACGCTTCCAAAGGTAAGTCGCTTCGAAGCCATGTTAGCCAATATCATGCCACTCAGCCCAACAACTATGCTTGCCGAGTGCTTGGATACTCTGTCGCATTGAGCGATAACTTCACCAGCCACTGGTTGAGCATGTGGAACTCTAGTGTTGCGCTGAGAGAAATCCTCGAATTCCGTCCCATTTATAAAATTTCTAAGGAATGGCAACCTTCTGATGCTTCGGGACTGATGCGCATATTGGTTGACGTAGGCTTGGGAATTCTGGACTGTACTACCAACGCGCAGGAAACGCTCAATCCCGAAATACTTAAGCAATCCGCCGCGCTATTTCAAGCGCTGTGGGAGGCTACAACTGAGATGTTGAGTATTGACTTCTATGGTGACGACTTCTGGCCAATCATGCAGCAACACCTAGTCATTCGTCGACTACGGTGGACAGTCGAAGCAAAGATCGCGAATGAAGGTCATTACAGCACGTGGCTTGATCAAGCCGCTTACCCAACGTCACGGGAAACATTGGTTTTAGTCTCCAGTAATCCTTGTTCACTCATAAGCCTTCTTCCCCTGCTTGTGCAAAACCAGATTCCCAAGCAAGACTTGAAGGACTTGTTAAATCAAGCCGAAATTGACTTGGAGTCTCTTGCATCGAGTGCAGTCAGATACCAGGGTGGTCCTGAGAGGAAATTCAAGATACATCCTCATCACGTCAACTTGATCGAAGAGTTAGCTTGGGTCAACAAATGAAATTGGGGTGAAACGCTTTCGACTTTTGGATACATCCTTCTCGTTCATAGGTGAAGTCATGTCCCTCCAGCATGGCCGGCTTTGTGCCAGAAACGGTAGAGGAGCATCTTAAGATGCCGGACTTAAAATGTTGCGATAAAGAACAATACGTGCAATATTGAACACAAAGTGCAATATGTAACGATCAGTTCAATTCTAACAGGTGGCTATTGTGAATAAATTGTACGAGCTAAAACATTTTGTGAAAGGCGACAGAATTCATGTTCAGGCTCAACAAATATGGTTAATTCTCGTTAGCCATATCGAAAGTTCCAAACTGAGTAACCCTCGCCCGCGATGGGTGCAACCTATTACGTACAGTGAAGTCGCTTCCCGCATGAAACGTGAGGAGCCGAATGCCGGATTGTTTCTTTCGAGACAATTGGGCATCTTGGGTAATTTGTGCCTTGAAAATGGCTTACCACCCATCAACTGCATCGTTGTCAACAAAAGTACTCGTGTACCGGGAAGTGAAGTTGTGCTGACAGGTGATGATTCGCTTGATGACGATCAGAAGGCAGTGTTCAGTTATGACTGGTTTAGTGTAAGAGTACCTACAACAGGAATGCTGCGTAGCGTTTGGGAAGACAGGGCTAGCTGGAAATAAAATTCGCCAGACCGAAGCATTTTAGTGTGCTCCGGTCTGGCCTGCTCTTGATTTCACCAACAGTTACATCCTATTCGTCAGGTTGTGTTCATTATCCCATCAACAGAGGATGTATGGGCTGCGATCACAACATCGTAAAACAGCCCAAAGGACTCAGCCGAATGTACGTTTTCCCGGTTGTACCCAATGCAGTCTCAGACTCTTAAATAACATCTCGTGATGAGTCACGAGGCGCATCTGCCTTCTGCTATCATTTTGTGCCAGAAGCATAACTTGTCTGAACATCATTTTAGGATAATAAACGATTCTGGATAGATCTGCCGCAAAAAATGAGCAAAATTCAGTTGCATACTTTACGTGAAACCTCATCATAAAAAGGTTTTTTACTTTAAAGAGGGGTTTTAAGTTGGAAATTTCATCTCTGAAACTTAAAGGTTTTAGGAATTTTAAAGATGCATACATCAAGTTTAATTCGAACACTCTAATCATCGGAGCTAATGATGTTGGCAAAAGTAATATGCTGCATTCGCTAAGAATGCTATTAGATAAAAGTGTCTCAGAATCAGAAATTGAACCAAATGAACTTGATTTTCATTTAGAAAAAGGAAAATCATGTGAAGAATTTGAAATTGTCATTCATTTTAAAGATATTAATGAAGATGCAGTACTTTCGATTTTGAAAGGGAATGTCAGTGACTCAGGTGAATCATTCATTAAGTATGTCGCACAAAAATCTGATCTCAGCTACAAACTTTTTATTGGTGATTCTTTAGAGTCTTTACAAGAAATCAATTCTCGCTATTATCTTAAATTCGTAAATTTAAAATATATTCAGTCACAACGAGATTTGGAGAGGTTTATTCGCAAAGAAAAAAGACAACTCTTAAAAATTGCACAGCAATCATTGAACTCTGATGAAAGAGAAGAAGATGATGATTTGTTAGGAGAGATAAGTTCAGATTTACATTCAATTAATGATAAAATATCTCAGCTTATATATGTAGAAAGAGCAACAAAAGAAGTCAACGATGAGCTAAAAAAACTTGCACATCATTACTCTGAATATTCTGTACAGTTAGATACTGGGGCAATTGGAATAAATGACTTTATTGATAACCTACAACTTGGAGCTAATACAAATGGCTCTAACGTAATGCTTGGAGGAGACGGGCGAAACAACCAAATCTTATTAGCATTATGGAAAGCGAAAAGTATTAAGGAACATGATATAGATAACGAAGTTATCTTCTATGTTATCGAAGAACCTGAAGTACACCTACACCCTCATCAACAGAGAAAATTAGCTGATTATTTGATAGCTGAACTTCCAGGTCAAACAATCATTTCATCCCATTCCCCCCAAATAGCGGTAAACTTCGAGCCAGACTCAATAATAAGATTGCTTGACAGGGAGGGACACACTGTAGCCGCAAGTGAAGGATGCTCTAAAGGTATTTCAGATGGCTGGGAAGATATGAGCTATCGGATGAGTATATTGCCAGCAGAATCATTCTTTTCAAATGGTGTTTTTTTAATCGAAGGGCCATCCGAAATTTTATTTTACCATTCCTTAGCTAAAAGTTTAAATATTGATCTGGATTATTTGAATATTTCATTAATATCAGTGGATGGAATATCATTTAAAATATATGCAGCAATACTTGATGCTTTAGAAATTCCATGGGTAATGCGAACTGATAACGATATATCAAAGCTAAAAGGTCAAGAGAAGTGGAACTTTGCAGGCATAAACCGATGTTTAGATATAGTTGGTATCGAAAAGTTTGAGCATAGCGACAAAAAAATTACATCTCTAGATACTCTTACCAACGGTGACTGGCAAACAGTTTCTGAGGAAATAAATAAATCGGGAGTGTATTTGTCAAAAATTGATTTAGAAACCGATCTTGTCGAGGAGATGAGTGCTTCAATATTAGATGCGTTAGATAAAAAAGATAATCAAAGCGCAATTGAATACTTACAAAAGAAAAAAGCAATCCGAATGCGTATGCTTCTAAAAAAAATCAAAAAAGACCTTCATACCCTTAACTCAGGTGATCTGGCTAAACCGCTAGACCACCTTGTAAAAATAGTTAAAGGTGAATGAAATGAGTGTTTTCTCTCCAACTACTCAGCAAATATTAGCCATTGATTACCCTAAAAGCATGGTAATAACAGCATGTCCTGGAAGTGGTAAAACTACAGTTATAAAAGAAAAGATTAGAAATATTACCGCCTGTCTTCCTGAGCATAAAGGTGTCATTGCAATTACATTCACAAGGAAAGCAAGTTCAGAACTAGAGCGCAGATGTAAGGCGGAAGGACACGATACAAAACACAGTTTCTTCGGTACGATTGATAGTTTTTGCTTGAAGGAGATAATCATTCCATTTCTTCCAAGAATATGGGGGGGTAAACCAACAGAATGCAAAGTATTAAAGGGGTTAGAGTCTCCATATAAACATTACCTCAAGGAAGAATTTATTGGCACACCATCATTCGTTAATGTCAATGAAGATTCCGGTTATAAGAAACTGTACGATGAGGGAATGCTTTGGATGAGTTCATTTGCTGCCTTAGCATTAAAAATACTTAATGAATCTCCTGCAGCAACGCGATATATCAAAGCGAGATATAGCCATATATTTATAGATGAATATCAAGATTCATCCTTATCTCAGCATCAATTATTTCTAAAAATAAATGAACTTGGTTTATGCTCTATTGCTGTTGGTGATGTTTGGCAATCAATTTATGAGTTTCGAGGTGGAAATGCTGAGCTGTTACTTGACTTGGTTAGAGATAAGCAGGTGTTTGCACATTTTGAAATAAATTTAAATCATAGATGTCATCCATCAATAATTAATTATGCATCTAGGCTACTCGATTCAAATTTCGTGTTATTACCAAGCGAAAGCATCAATGTTTACAGAAAGAGATTATCTGGGAACTTAAAAGATGTTTCGATGACAATATCATCATGGATTTCAAAATGGTTAAATGAAAGAAGATGGGGGTTGGAGCAAGCTAACCAAGTAGCTATTTTTGCAAGAAAAGAGCAATCATTGCTATTATTATGCTCAGGATTAACATCAAGTTTTAGAGTTTATATTGATACACCATTAGATAAACTGGACACAGAATGTTCAGATTTATATAAAGACCTTCTAGCGTATAGGTATAAGGCCATAGGTACTGCGCAAGAGTTAATTAATAAAGTATTTGGTGGATTGATTATAAATGACAATCATCAGTTTTTATTAAGAAAAAAAATTAAAACCCTCAGGGGTAAACTAACAAATGAGGAACTAATTAATAAGTTCCACGAAATCGCTGAAATGCTAAATATTCAGTTTTCTATACCTAATGATAATGCAGTTTTTGACGTTATATCAGACGATATTTACTTAAAGCAGTTTATGCCATTAGATAAAAATGAAGTTCAAGTCATGACCCTTCATAAGTCTAAAGGGCTTGAATTTAAAATAGTATTGCATTTGGATATGGATGAATGGTCTTTTCCATATAGATCAGTTAATGAAGTTGATAGAAATACAGCACTATATCCCAGCCTTCCGCAAGAAACAAACCTTCATTATGTTGGTATTACAAGAGCTGAGAAATGCTGCGTATTAATTAATGCGGAGTTACGCCAAAACTCGACTGGGGCATTTAAGAACTCTGAACCATCTTACTTTTTCAAGTTACCCCAACTAGAGGGTCTTTATCGCTAGGAAATACTGGTGCATATTAAAATATGCACCATATTTATTTTTATCTGCTTTAAATATCATCAATGGCTTCTGCATTAATAAATATAATTAACACATTACATATTGATGGTTTTTAGTTGTGGAAAGGAATTTGTACTATCTCTATCAACAATAAAAGTGTGCAGATAATTCCCATACCACTGCATCATTTCCCTACGCCCCTCCAAATACTGCGCATGGTTGTAAGTCCCACGTATCGCGTTCTTATCCACATGCGCAAGCTGCGTTTCAATCCACGCTGAGTTAAAGCCTTCTTCATGCAGGATGGTACTCATCGTGTGACGAAAACCATGCCCTGTAACCTTCCCCGTATATCCAATCCGCTTGAACACCTGATTTATACTCGCTTCGCTCATCGTTTTGCGGGGATCATTTCGCCCTGGGAATACCAGTGGATATTGCCCAGTCATCACTTTGAGCTGCTGTACGATTTCCAGCGCTTGGGTAGAAAGGGGGACAAGATGGGGCCGTTTCATCTTCATACGCTCGGCAGGTATTTCCCACACCGCTTTTTCAAGATCAAACTCACTCCAGGAAGCACCTCGGAGCTCGCCAGTGCGAACTCCCGTAAGGATCAGAAGACGTGCTGCAAGAACAACTAACGGGCTTCCTGTGTAGCCTGCGAGGGCTTTAAAGAAGTCTGGTAACTCCTCAACAGTCAGGAAGGGATAATGCTTTGATTCATGCCCTGACATCGCGCTGGTTAGATCTGCTGCAGGGTTGTATTCCGCACGGCCAGTAACGATGGCGTAACGAAAAACTTCGCTGCAGCGCTGGCGAACCTTCTTAGCCTTCTCTGTCGCGCCACGGCTTTCCATTCGACGCAGCACATTAAGCAGAACCAGCGGTTTGATTTCATTCACCGGTTGTTGGCCGATATAGGGAAAAATATCTTTATTAAAGGCTTCGATAATGTCCGAGGCATAACCTTCTGACCATCTGCTCACCTTCGTTCCATGCCATTCAAGTGCCACAGCCTGAAACGTATTATTGAGCTGCACATTTCGAACCAGCTTTTCTTCTTTCTTGGCAAACGATGGATCGATACCCTCGGCCAGTTTTTTCTTGGCTTCATCACGTAGCGCCCTCGCTTGTGCAAGAGACACTGCTGGATAAACACCAAAAGCCATACGCTTCTCTTTTCCATTGAAGCGATATTTCATTCGCCAGTATCGAGAACCAGAGGGCACAACCTCAAGATACAAACCAGCACCATCTGCCAGCTTGTAGGCTTTCTCTCTGGGTTTAGCAGCGTCTACCTGTCGTGCATTTAGCTTCATTGGGGGCATCTCCCTGGACCGAACATAGAATGCCCCCACTTATGCCCCCAACTGCAACTTGATTTCGGTTGAGTCCAGTTGATAACAGGAGATAAGATACGAGCCAGAAACCGCAGTATACGGGCTTTTAGTTGATTTCGGTAGACTTGGGAAGAGTTTGAAATGGTGCCGATAATAGGAGTCGAACCTACGACCTTCGCATTACGAATGCGCTGCTCTACCAACTGAGCTATATCGGCCCTGAAAGGCCGGTTACGAGCGTAACCACGGGGCAAAAGAGTAGATCTAACCGGGTGATGCGTCAATGGCCTTGTGAATCAAACGGCTATTTTTGCATCACCCGAGATTCATTACGCACGAATCGTATCGTCACCGAAGCCGATCCACTTGTAGGTGGTCAACGCTTCCAGCCCCATCGGTCCGCGCGCGTGCAGTTTTTGGGTGCTGACCGCCACCTCAGCGCCGAGACCGAACTGGCCGCCGTCCGTGAAGCGTGTGGAGGCATTGACGTACACGGCGGAAGAATCCACTTCGTTCACGAAGCGATCGGCATTGCGCAGGGTGCGCGTCAGGATCGCGTCAGAATGCTGCGTGCCGTGTTCACGAATGTGCGCAATGGCGTCGTCGAGGTCCGCAACCACCTTCACGTTCAAGTCCAGCGACAGAAATTCGTCGTCATACTGCTCGGCTTTTACGGGAACAACGTTAGCCGGGCCGTCCTGAAGCAGCGTAAGCGCGTTGGCATCTGCATGCAGCGTCACGCCGCTTTCCGCCATCTGCTTGCTCAGCGCAGGCAGGAAGACGTTCGCGATGCCCTGATGCACCAGCAGCGTTTCCACGGTGTTACAGGTGCTCGGACGCTGGGTTTTGGCGTTCACGATAATCTTCAATGCCGGTTCAATCTCCGCGGTGTCATCCACCACGATATGACACACGCCGATACCGCCGGTGATCACCGGAATGGTCGACTGCTCGCGGCACAGCTTGTGCAGGCCCGCGCCGCCGCGTGGGATCAGCATGTCGATATATTTATCCATACGCAGCATTTCATTCACCAGCGCACGGTCCGGGCTTTCAATCGCCTGCACGGCGCCCGCCGGCAGACCGCACTCTTCCAGCGCCTGCTGGATGACTTTCACCGTCGCGGCGTTGGTGCGCCAGGTCTCTTTCCCGCCGCGCAGAATGGCGGCGTTTCCGGTTTTCAGGCACAGGGAGGCGACGTCAACGGTTACGTTTGGACGCGCTTCGTAAATCACACCGATAACGCCGAGCGGCACGCGGCGACGCTCCAGACGTAAGCCGCTGTCGAGCAGCCCACCGTCAATCACCTGCCCTACCGGGTCAGCGAGGCTGCAGACCTGACGAACATCGTCGGCAATACCTTTCAGGCGCGCAGGGTTCAGCGCCAGACGGTCAAGCATCGCGTCGCTCAGACCGTTGCGGCGGGCTTCCAGCAGATCCTGCTCGTTGGCGAGCAGAATTTCCTGAGACTGTGATTCCAGATAATCAGCGATTTTTTCCAGCACGCGGTTTTTCTCACGGCTGGAAAGGAGCGCCAGTTTGTAAGAGGCGGCCTTCGCGGCTGCGCCCATTTGTTCCAGCATGTTCTGGCTCCTTAACGAATAATCATGTCATCGCGATGCACGGCAACCGGGCCATATTCATAGCCCAGGATGGCGTCGATCTGCTGCGAGTGATGACCCGCAATGCGGCGCAGCGCGTCGCTGTTATAGCGGCTCACGCCGTGGGCAATGTCGCGACCTTCAAGGTTACGGATGCGAATCACTTCACCACGCGAGAAGTTGCCTGTCACGCTTTTAATTCCTTTTGGAAGCAATGAGCTTCCCCTTTCCAGAATTGCGGCGGTGGCGCCTTCGTCCACGGTGAGCTCGCCTGCCGGAGGCGCACCGAAAATCCAGCGCTTGCGGTTTTCGAGCGGGGATTCCTGAGCGTGGAAGCGCGTGCCCACAGAAATACCCTCCATCACGTCGCCAATCACGCCCGGGCGGCTGCCCGCAGCGATGATGGTGTCGATGCCGGCGCGGCAGGCTACGTCTGCTGCCTGCAGCTTGGTGCCCATGCCGCCGGTGCCGAGGCCAGAAACGCTATCGCCCGCGATGGCGCGCAGCGCATCGTCGATGCCGTGTACGTCGGTAATCAGCTCCGCTTCCGGGTTGGAACGCGGGTCAGCGGTGAACAGCCCCTGCTGGTCGGTGAGGAGCAGCAATTTATCCGCACCCGCCAGAATGGCGGCCAGCGCGGAAAGGTTGTCGTTGTCGCCCACCTTAATTTCAGCGGTCGCAACGGCATCGTTCTCGTTAATTACTGGAACGATGTTGTTGTCCAGCAGCGCGCGCAGCGTATCGCGCGCGTTCAGGAAACGTTCTCTGTCTTCCATATCCGCGCGCGTCAGCAGCATCTGCCCGACGTGAATGCCATAAATGGAGAACAGCTGCTCCCAGAGTTGAATGAGTCGGCTTTGTCCCACGGCGGCCAGCAGCTGTTTGGAGGCGATCGTCGCGGGGAGTTCGGGGTAGCCCAGGTGTTCACGCCCGGCGGCAATCGCCCCCGAGGTCACAATAACGATACGATGCCCTGCGGCATGCAGCTGAGCGCACTGACGCACAAGCTCAACAATGTGGGCGCGATTAAGGCGGCGCGATCCGCCTGTTAATACACTGGTACCGAGTTTTACCACCAGCGTCTGGCTATCACTCATGATTCTCTGCCGTTCAACGATAAGGGAAAATGATGTTAATCAGACGTTTTAACAGGTGTCAGCCCCGTTGCCAACTGCCTTAGCACATCACGAAACACTTTGTTGCGCGGGATCAGGAAGCGTAGCGGCAGATTTTGACGTTTTTATTACCGAAATAATAAATCACAGTTTTTTAAAATTATTCTTAGTTTGTCATAAAACTTTCATTCCAGAACGATAAAACCCTTCCTGTTTTTTCACGGGACTTAAGCATGAGCTTATCGTCCAGCGAATTTTTAGCGCGTATATAACACTCAGGATTGAAAATGAAAAAGAGCACTCTGGCATTAGTGGTAATGGGCGTAGTTGCTTCCGCATCTGTTCACGCAGCAGAAGTTTATAATAAAAACGGTAATAAGCTGGACGTGTACGGCAAAGTTAAAGCAATGCACTACATCAGTGACGATGCTTCCAAAGACGGTGACCAGACTTACGTGCGTTTCGGCTTCAAAGGCGAAACGCAGATTAACGATCAGCTGACCGGTTACGGCCGCTGGGAAGCCGAATTCTCGGGTAACAAAGCCGAGAGCGATGCGACTCAGAAAACGCGTCTGGCCTTTGCAGGTCTGAAACTGAAAGACTTTGGCTCGCTGGACTACGGTCGTAACCTCGGCGCGCTGTATGACGTTGAGGCCTGGACCGATATGTTCCCTGAGTTCGGCGGCGACTCTTCCGCGCAGACGGATAACTTCATGACCAAGCGTTCCAGCGGCCTTGCGACCTACCGTAACACTGACTTCTTCGGTGCGGTTGACGGTCTGGATATGACGCTTCAGTACCAGGGTAAAAACGAAAACCGCGACGCTAAAAAACAGAACGGCGACGGCTTTGGTACCTCTCTGAGCTATGATTTTGGCGGCAGCGACTTCGCGGTCAGCGGCGCGTACACCAACTCTGACCGTACCAACGATCAGAACCTGCTGGCACGTGGTGAAGGTAAAAAAGCGGAAGCCTGGGCAACCGGTCTGAAATATGACGCTAACGATGTTTACCTGGCGGCGATGTATTCTGAGACCCGTAATATGACCCCTATTTCGGGTGGCTTTGCGAATAAAGCGCAGAACTTCGAAGTTGTGGCGCAATATCAATTTGACTTTGGTCTGCGTCCGTCCCTGGGCTACGTTCAGTCTAAAGGCAAAGATATTGAAGGTATCGGCGACGAAGATATCGTGAAATATATCGATGTGGGCGCGACCTATTATTTCAACAAGAACATGTCTGCGTTTGTTGATTATAAAATCAACCAGATCGATGACGACAATAAGCTGGGCGTGAGCAGCGATGACATCGTTGCCCTGGGTATGACGTACCAGTTCTAATCCTGTGGAAATAAAAAAACCGGCTTGATGCCGGTTTTTTTTATTGTCGGGGATTCATGCGGTCTGGTGCCCTCACCCCGGCCCTCTCCCACAGGGAGAGGGAGAAGACCATCAGGCCGTTAGCTTCACCGCTTCGCTGGAAAAATCATCCGCAGGCTCCAGCTTCAGATCCAGCGTTGCCAGCAGCGCGCTAGCCTTGCCGAGATACTCTTTCAGCGTATGCTCAAGGCGGTCGATCACTTCCTGGTCTTTGATAGGCGCCGCTTCCCAGTACCCGTCTTTGTTAAACAGGCCAAACTGGTAGCTATAGGTAAACCGTTTTTCCTCTGCTTCCATTTCCATCCACCAGCCCCAAAACTCCCGTTTTTCGGGTGCAGGCTTCACGTTGACGCAAACAGCCAGGCAGTCGAAAAAAAAGCGATTCTCTTCACATTGCTCTTCTCGAATATACGGGCCAAGAGCCATGAACTTCTTAATCAGTCTACTTTTCGGGTGTCCACTCGGTAACGTCATTGCGATCTCCTTTTGTGAAGCCACTGTTTTATCAAACCATCAAAATTTAGCAATCTATTAACACAATCTCTGCGCGATCCAGCCCGTAATCTCGTTCAACGCTTTGTCAAAATTCTGATACACCGGGCTGAACGGCACCTCAAGCAGTTTGCCATCCGAAGATGACGAGGTGATTAAGCGCGACTCTTCCTCCGGGCTGAACGGATCGTTCTTCCAGAACCCTGACAGCATCGGCGTTGGGCAACGGCGGCCCAATAACCCCTGCGTTTTTAACGAGTAGCGATTGAGCTCAACGCGCAGCGCTTCGTCCGATGCATCATGCATGCCAAGCCGGCTGGCCAGCACGTCCAGGTACATCTCCGGTACGCTGCCCTGCCGGGTTGGATCGCTGAGCAACGCGTGCACCACCGGGCCAAGACAGGCCACTGCTTTCAGGCGGGACGACTCCAGGTAAGCCAGACGCACCGCGACGTTCGCTCCGAAGCGGAAACCAAACGCCGCCACGCGGGTATGGTCAACCCACGGAATATTTTCCAGCGCCTTAAGCGCATGCTGGTGCAGCAGGCTCGAATCCTGAGTGAGCTTCCACTTGGAAGAGAAGCCAATAGAAGGCATGTCGAGCGTCAGCATCGCGATCCCTTTCGGGGCGAAGTAGCGCTCATACAGGCTGTAATAGTCAATCTGCAGGGCGTCCAGCCCCCCGCACATCAGGACGGTCGGGAACGGCCCCTCGCCTTCCGGCATATGCAGGAACCCGGTGACGGGGGCACCGCCGGGGATCGTGAACTCAAGCTCGCGCATCTGGCCCGGCAGACGCTGGGCGGCCTCTTCATAGGCGCGATTTGCCAGCGCCTGCGCCTGCTCGGCCAGCTCATCTCCTTTCAGGTGAGGGTAAGCGGCGATGCTATAAAGGTTAGCCGCATGCAGCCAGTGCTTGCCGCTGCGCGCGGCGTCCTCTTCCTGGCTCGCCTTTTGCTGCCAGAGCATCGCCTGCTTAGACCATTCGTAAATCCAGTTGCCGCCGCGATAGCCCACCACCGTATCGTAGAGTTCGCTGTCGGTACGTTCAGACTCGCTCATCACGATACGCGCCTGCACGTCAAGGATTTCACGCGGATCGATACCGCGCCAGATCCACATCAGGCGGTTAATCATGCGATACCAGTGGGGCACGTTTTTACCGTCTAACGCTGACTGCACGGAAGGCATGATGCCAGGGTTAAACCGACGCACCAGCGTCGACGTTTCAGGATGCTTGAAACGGGGTTTGAAGAGAGTCTCGGTGAGATTCGCCTGCGTCATTGCATTGCCTCCATGGATACGTCAGATGAAGACTATTGTAACGCGCTGCGGACTAAAAAGAACAACGCCCGGCATGCCGGGCGTGTAAAGTTACGTGCTGGTATTAACGGCCTGAAATAGGCGGTACGAAGACCACGCCCATATCCCATGGCTGTTCAATCCAGGTATCCTGAGGGATATCAATCACGTAATCATCAACCAGTGGGCGACCAGCAGGTTTGGCGAAGATCGTGACGAAGTGCGCTTTTGGATACATTTCACGGATAGCCACCGCGGTACCGCCGGTATCCACCAGGTCATCGATAACGATGAAGCCTTCACCGTCGCCTTCCGCGCGCTTCAGCACGGTCAGCTCACGCTGGTTGTCGTGGTCATAGCTGGAGATACATACGGTATCGACATGACGAATACCCAGCTCACGTGCCAGCAGCGCCCCCGGTACCAGACCGCCACGGCTAACGGCAATAATGCCTTTCCACTGTTCGGAAGGCATCAGACGCGCAGCCAGTTTGCGTGCGTGAATCTGCAACATGTCCCAGGTGACGACGTATTTTTCGCTCATGTGAAGTGTCCCAGCCTGTTTATAAACGGCTTAAAAAGTGTTCTAGGGGGAAATAGGTTGCGCGAGATTATAGAGATCTGACGCACTAAAAACCAGTGTTTAGCGCCCTGAGCCTGAGTTTTTACATGCTTTATGCTACCCGCCGCCGGAGAAAGTGGTATTCTCAAAGGCATCTCGCAAGCCTGACTTGTGGTAACTATTAACCTGCTAACCCTGTGACCTGCAACATTGTTTTGCAGTGCATCGACAAGGAGACTTATCGTGTCTGAACTGTCTCAGTTATCTCCACAGCCCCTGTGGGATATTTTTGCCAAAATCTGCTCTATTCCGCACCCTTCCTATCACGAAGAACAGCTTGCCGAACATATTATGGGCTGGGCGAAGGAAAAGGGCCTGCACGCCGAGCGTGACCAGGTTGGCAACATTCTGATCCGTAAACCCGCAACTGCAGGCATGGAGAACCGCAAACCGGTTGTGCTGCAGGCGCACCTGGACATGGTTCCACAGAAAAACAACGATACCGTTCACGACTTCACTAAAGATCCTATCCAGCCGTACATCGACGGTGAGTGGGTGAAAGCGCGCGGCACGACCCTGGGCGCGGATAACGGTATTGGTATGGCCTCTGCACTGGCAGTCCTGGCGGACGACAGCGTTGAGCATGGTCCGCTGGAAGTCTTGCTGACCATGACCGAAGAAGCGGGCATGGACGGGGCGTTCGGTCTGCAGGCTAACTGGCTGCAGGCGGACATTCTGATCAACACCGACTCCGAAGAAGAAGGCGAGATCTATATGGGCTGTGCGGGCGGGATCGACTTCATCTCTACCCTGCCGCTGTCCCGTGAAGCCATTCCTGCTGGCTTCGAGACCTTCAAGCTGACGCTGAAAGGGCTGAAGGGCGGCCACTCCGGCGGCGATATTCACCTGGGCCTGGGCAACGCCAACAAACTGCTGGCACGTTTCCTGGCGGGCCACGCGGCCGAGCTGGATCTGCGTCTGGTAGATTTCAACGGCGGCACCCTGCGCAACGCGATCCCACGTGAAGCCTTCGCCACCGTCGCCGTGCCTGCTGCGAAAGCAGACGAGCTGAAAAAACTCTCCAGCGTTTATCTCGACATCCTGAAAAACGAGCTGTCTGAGAAAGAGAAAAACCTGACCGTGGTGCTGGAATCTGTTTCTACAGATAAAGCGGCGCTGACCGCACGGTCACGCGACGGCTTCGTTCAGCTGCTGAACGCAACGCCAAACGGCGTGATCCGCAACTCTGACGTCGCGAAAGGCGTGGTCGAAACCTCGCTGAACGTGGGCGTAGTGACCATGGCTGAAGACAGCGCGGAGATTATCTGCCTGATCCGCTCTCTGATCGACAGCGGCAAAGAGTACGTGGTGAGCATGCTGGAATCCCTGGGCACGCTGGCAGGCGCGAAAACGTCTGCAAAAGGCAGCTACCCGGGCTGGCAGCCGGATGCAACCTCTCCGGTCATGGCGCTGGTGCGTGAAACCTATCAGCGTCTGTTCAACAGCACGCCGAATATTCAGGTTATCCACGCCGGTCTGGAATGTGGTCTGTTCAAGAAACCGTATCCGGAGATGGACATGGTGTCTATCGGGCCAACCATCACCGGCCCGCACTCGCCGGATGAGCAGGTTCATATCGAAAGCGTTGGCCACTACTGGACGCTGCTGACTGAACTGCTGAAGGCGATCCCAGTTAAGTAACACCCTCACCCCAGCCCTCTCCCAAAGGGAGAGGGTGAAAAACCTCTCGCCACCGGGCGTTTTACAATCCCAAAACCAGCTGCCGCTCTAACTGCGGATCCAGCAGCGTGACGTGCAATCCCACCAGCCTCACCCCGCGCCCGCCTCGTCGTTCTTCCCATGCCTTTTTCGCCGTCGCGATAAGATCCTCTTTATTCAGACGCGGCCAGACGTGTTCCTGCGTGGTCTGCTGAAAATCGTTGAATTTTAACTTGATCCCCTGACGTGCGATCAGCAGGTCCGGTTTCACCTTGATTAAGCGCCGCTCCAGCTCGGGATAGAGCTGCTCTGTGATAATGGTCTCGCAGTCAGACCAGTCGTGGATGTCTTCAATTAACGTGCGTTCAACCCCAACGGATTTTCGCAGCCGTTCGCTGTTTACGTCACGATCGTCAATGCCCTGGCTGCGCTCCCACAGCACGCGGCCAAACTTCCCGAAGCGCTTGAGCAGCATGGCGAGGTCGCTTCGCTGTACGTCTTCACAGGTGCGCAGCCCCATGTTTTCAAGCTTTGCGGCCGAGACTTTACCCACCCCCGGAATTTTGCCAAGCGGCAGCGTCTTTAAAAACGCCGGAACCTCTTCAGGGGTGATGACGTACTGGCCGTTGGGTTTATTTAAGTCGGACGCGATTTTAGCGAGAAACTTCACCGGCGCGACCCCCGCTGACGCGGTCAGGTTCAGCTCGTTGAAAATGGTCTGGCGAATTTCCTGAGCCATCAGCGTGGCGGAACCGTGGCAGTGCAGGCTGTCAGTCACATCGAGGTAGGCTTCATCCAGCGAGAGGGGTTCAATCAGTGACGTGTAACGCGAGAAGATCTCCCGGATATGCACCGACGCTTCCTTGTACGCCTCGAAGCGGCCGGGCAAAAGGGTGAGATGCGGGCAGAGCTTGAGCGCCGTCGCGGTCGGCATGGCGCTGCGCACGCCAAATTTGCGCGCGGGGTAGTTGGCGGTGCTGATCACACCGCGCTGAACGCGGCTGCCGCCAATGGCGATGGGAATATCCCGCAGCGCCGGGTTGTCTCGCATCTCCACTGCGGCAAAAAAGCAGTCCATATCGACATGGATTATTTTGCGCATAGTAAGCCCTCACTCATCACTGGATAAGTATACAGTAAATAAATGAGGGTTGAGAAGCGGATGTAAGAACGCCGGGTGAAGGCTTTGCCTTACCCGGCCTACAAAAACTTAAATAATGCGCTGCTGTTCACGGGCCATTCTTTTTTTCCGGGCATCGCAGGGTTCCGGGCAGTCGCAAACCTTTTCCATACCGAGAGATGAAATCCCCCCACAGCTGCCCTGAATGCTTTTACGCTTAACGATCCAGCCTAAAGACATACCGAATACCACCAGCACAAACACGGCGAATGTTGCCAGAAACGTCACCATCATTAGCCTCCAAAGTCATCGAGCATGATGTTTTCGTCTTCCACGCCAAGGTCGTGAAGCATCTTGATCACGGCGGCGTTCATCATTGGCGGCCCACACATATAGAACTCGCAGTCTTCCGGGGCCGGGTGCTGCCTGAGATAGTTTTCATACAGCACGTTGTGGATGAACCCCGTGTAGCCGGTCCAGCTATCTTCCGGCTGCGGATCGGAGAGCGCCACGTGGAAGGTAAAGTTCGGGTTCTCACGCGCGAGCTGTTCAAACTCCTCGTCATAGAACATTTCCCGCAGCGAACGCGCTCCGTACCAGAAGCTGATTTTACGCTGGCTGCCAAGCCGCTTGAGCTGGTCGAAAATATGCGAGCGCATCGGCGCCATACCGGCACCGCCGCCGATAAAGACCATTTCCGCGTCGGTATCTTTAGCGAAGAATTCCCCGAACGGGCCGGAAATCGTCACCTTGTCGCCCGGCTTGAGTGACCAAATGTAGGAAGACATAATGCCCGGCGGCGCGTCCGGCACGTTAGGCGGCGGCGTGGCGATACGCACGTTCAGCATGATGATGCCTTTCTCTTCCGGATAGTTTGCCATGGAGTAGGCGCGCAGCGTTGGCTCCTTCACCTCAGAGACAAAGCGGAAGAGATTAAATTTATCCCAGTCGGCACGGTATTCGTCCGGTACGTCGAAATCAGTATACGCCACGGTATGCGCCGGGCACTCAATCTGGATGTAACCGCCCGCCCGGAACGGAACGCTCTCTCCTTCTGGAACGCGAAGCTTCAGCTCTTTAATAAAGGTGGCTTTGTTATCATTGGAGATAACCTCGCACTCCCATTTTTTAACGCCGAAGATCTCCTCCGGGAGCTCGATTTTCATGTTCTGGCGCACCGCGACCTGGCACGCCAGCCGACAGCCCTCTTTTGCCTCGCGTTTCGAAATGTGCGAAAGCTCGGTTGGCAGGATATCGCCGCCGCCCTCCTTCACTTTTACGCGGCACTGCCCGCAGGAGCCGCCTCCGCCGCAGGCTGAGGAGACAAAAATCCCGTTACCGGAAAGCGTGTTAAGCAGCTTGTCGCCGGCAGGCGTGCGGATCTGATTCTGCGGATCGTCGTTGATATCAATAACGACATCGCCTGCGTTCACCAGCTTCGCGCGTGCGGCCAGAATCAGCCCCGACAGCACCAGTACAATCAGCGTGAACATCACCACGCCAAGAATTATTTCCATCTGTTAGCCCTTATAGCTGCACACCGGAGAAGGACATAAAGCCCAGCGCCATTAGCCCGGTGGTGATAAAGGTGATCCCTAAGCCGCGCAGCCCTGCGGGCACGTTGGCATATTTCATTTTTTCGCGGATCCCCGCCATGGTGACAATCGCCAGCATCCACCCGATACCGGAACCAAAGCCATAAACAACCGACTCGCTGAAGTTGTAGTCGCGCTGAACCATGAACGACACGCCACCGAAGATGGCGCAGTTCACCGCAATCAGCGGGAGAAAAATCCCCAGGGCGTTGTAGAGCGAGGGGAAATACTTATCGAGGATCATCTCAAGGATTTGCACCAGCGCGGCAATCACCCCGATAAAGGTGATGAAGTTCAGGAAGCTGAGATCGACCCCCTCCACCAGCGCGCCGTCCCGGAGCACGTAGTTAAACACCAGGTTGTTAATAGGCACAGAAAGCCCCAGCACGACCGTCACCGCCACGCCCAGACCAAATGCCGTCGACACCTTTTTGGACACCGCGAGGAAGGTACACATGCCCAGGAAGAACGCGAGCGCCATGTTTTCAACAAACACCGCGCGCACAAACAAACTCAGGTAATGAGCCATTGTCGGTTACTCCTTTTCCTGCTGTTCAGGCTTCAGCGTGCGAATCAGCCAAATCAGCAAACCGATAATGAAAAATGCGCTGGGTGCCAGCAGGAACAGACCGTTTGGCAGATACCAGCCGCCGTTCTGCACCGTGTCGAGCACCGTGATGCCAAACAGCTTGCCGCTGCCAATCAGCTCGCGCAGGAACCCTACCGTCAGCAGGATCGCGCCGTAACCAAGGCCGTTGCCGATACCGTCCATAAAGCTCGCCAGCGGCGGCATTTTCATGGCGTACGCTTCCGCACGCCCCATCACGATACAGTTGGTGATGATCAGCCCGACAAACACCGACAGCTGTTTTGAGGTTTCGTAGGCGAAAGCGCGCAGCAGCTGATCGACCACGATCACCAGCGAGGCGATGATCGCCATCTGCACGATGATCCTCACGCTGTTCGGGATGTGGTGACGGATCGTGGAGATGAACATGCTGGAAAACGCCGTCACCAGCGTGACCGCCACGGTCATCACCAGCGCGGTTTCCAGTTTGGTGGTCACCGCCAGCGCCGAACAGACGCCCAGAACCTGGAGGGTGATCGGGTTATTGGCTAACAGCGGGCCAATGAGCACCTTTTTAACTTCTTTGAGTTCGCCCGTATCAGCCATTGTTCAGCGCTCCTTCACGTACGTTTTTCAGGAAAGGACCAAAGCCCAGCTCGCCCATCCAGAAATCAAAACTGTGCTGCACCCCGTTGGAGGTGAGCGTCGCCCCGGAAAGCCCGTCTACGGCGTAGTCGTCTCCCGGACGTGCCGCCCCTTTCATCACTCTCAGCGCGGGCTGGCCGCTGTCGTCGAGCACTTTCTTCCCGACGAACTGCGCACGCCAGTTAGGGTTCTCAATTTCGCCCCCAAGCCCCGGCGTTTCGCCCTGGTCATAATACGTAATGCCTTTGACCGTACGGCCATCGGGATCCAGCGCCACAAAGGCGTACATCATTGACCATAACCCGTTGCCGTAGATGGGCAAAACCACTTCCTGCACGCGCTTTTGTTCATCGCGGACCAGGTAGATCTCCGCAAGATTGCTGCGGCGCTTAATGCCCGCCGGGTCCTGTGATGCATCAAGGGCGGTGCTCATCTGCGGATCTTTTAGCGCCTGCGCCTGGTTATATTTCGCCGGGTCTTTGTCCAGCAGTTCACCGGTTTTCAAATCCACCAGCCGTGTGGAGATGCGTTCTGCAAATACCTCCGCAACGTCATCCTTCGTCATCCCTTCCTGCATCAGCCCGGCGACGGCGAGAATATTGCGCTGTTTATCCAGCGCGCGCTGTTCCTGCTGCAGCGGCTTTAACCCCACGGCAGAGCCGGCCACCACAACCGAACAGACAAGGCAGAGCACCAGCACCACCAGCAGCGTTTTGCTGATGCTGTCGTTATTTTTAACCTCAGCCACGCGCCTTCCTCCGCTTAATGTTGGCGCGCACGACCAGGTAGTCGAACAGCGGCGCAAACAGGTTGGCAAATAAAATGGCCAACATCATCCCTTCCGGATACGCCGGGTTGACCACGCGAATCAATACGCACATCACGCCAATGAGCCCCCCGTAGCTCCATTTACCTTTGTCGGTAAACGAGGCTGAGACCGGGTCAGTCGCCATAAACATCATGCCGAAGGCAAAGCCGCCGAGAACCAGATGCCAGTACCACGGCATTGAGAACATCGGGTTGGTGGTTGAACCAATAAGATTGAACAGCGTGGCGGTGAGCACCATGCCCACCATAACGCCCGCCACGATGCGCCAGGACGCCACGCGGCCAAACAGAATAATGGCCCCACCGAGCAAAATCATCAGCGTAGAGACTTCCCCAATGGAGCCCGGGATGTTGCCAATAAAGGCATCAAGCCAGGTGACAGGCTGGCCCGTCGCGTTGTTAACCAGCGTTTCGCCGCCGCCTGCCGCCCACTGTGAAAGCGGCGTCGCGCCGGAGAAACCGTCTGCCGCCGTCCACACCAGGTCGCCAGAGATTTGCGCCGGATAGGCAAAGAACAGGAACGCACGCCCCGCCAGCGCCGGGTTGAGGAAGTTACGCCCGGTGCCGCCGAAGATCTCTTTAGCAATGACCACGCCAAAGCTGATCCCCAGCGCCGCCTGCCAGAGCGGCAGCGTCGGGGGCACAATCAGCGCAAACAGAATAGAGGTAACGAAGAAGCCTTCGTTGATCTCGTGCTTGCGGATGATGGCGAACAGTACTTCCCAGAAACCGCCCACGATAAAGACGGTCATGTAAATCGGCAGGAAGAAGACGGCGCCCAGCGTCATCATGCTTATCCAGCCTGCCTCAGCGCTGAAGCTCACGCCGAGGGACTGCGCCAGACGGTAGTGCCAGTCAGACTGGATGACCTGCGCCAGCTGCGGTGCATCGTACAGATGGTGCAGCGCCGGGATGGTCTGCAGGCCGACGTTGTACATCCCCCAGAACATGGCCGGGAAGACCGCAAACCAGACCAGAATCATCATTCGCTTGAGGTCGATGGCGTCGCGAACGTGCGCCGCCCCCTTCGTCACCAGCCCCGGCGTGTAGAATATGGTCGCCGTCGCTTCATACAGCGGGTAATACTTTTTCAGCTTACCCTCGGTGAAGTGCGGCTCTATTTTTTCAAAGAGGTGTTTTAAGCCCATCGGTTATCCTTCCTGCTCAATGCGGGTTAACACCTCGCGCAATACGGGTCCGTATTCGTATTTGCCCGGACACACATAGGTACAGAGCGCCAGATCTTCTTCGTCCAGCTCCAGGCAGCCCAGCGCCTGCGCCCCGTCAGTGTCTCCGGCAAGGAGATCGCGCAGCAGCACGGTCGGCAGAATGTCCAGCGGCATCACGCGCTCGTAGTTACCAATGGGTACCATCGCACGCTCACCGCCGTGGGTGCTGGTGGAGAAGTTAAAGAGCTTGTGGCGCAGGAAGTGGCCCAGGGTGGTGCGAGTGACGGAGAACTTATCCGCGCCGGGCAGCACCCAGCCGAACAGCTCTTTCTCACGTCCTTCCTGCACGATGCTCACCTGAAGATGGAAGCGTCCCAGATAAGCCTGCGCCCCCACCGCATGGCGGCCGCTGAGCACGGAGCCGGAAATCAGACGGTTCTCGCCCGCTTTCGTTTCGTCTGCCAGCAGTTCGTGGATATCCGCGCCCATAAGGGTGCGCACCAGGCGGGGATTGACCGCCTGCGGCCCACCGAGGGCAATTACACGTTCAGCACACAGTTCGCCTGTCGTGAAGAGCTTCCCGATGGCAATCACGTCCTGATAGTTAAGGTGCCAGACCTGCTTCGTCAGGCTCACCGGTTCCAGGAAGTGGATATGGGTTCCCACCAGCCCCGCCGGATGCGGGCCGGCGAATTCATTAAAGGTGACTTGCCCGTGAGAATGGCCCCCGAGCTTGCCGCCGCTGGCCTGACAGACATGCACCTTGCCCGAGGTCAGGCGCGTTAACACGGTCAACCCGGCATCAAACGCCTTTCGCTGCGCCAGAATAACGGGCTGCGGATCTACGCTGAGCGGGTTGGTGTCGATTGCCGTAACGAATACAGCGGCAGGTTCGGTGCCGGGCACCGGAGATTTGCTGAAGGGACGCGTGCGAAACGCCGTCCATAAACCGGACTCCAGCAGCTGCGCCTGTACAGCATCCCGGCTCAGCGTAGTGAGGTCTTCTGGATCATAGCGCGCAAACTCGCGCTGCTCGTCGCCGTCAATGCCGATGACGACCGACTGCAGAATGCGGCGCTCCCCCCGGTTGATCGCCACGACGGTGCCGCTGGCGGGGGCCGTAAACAGGACGCCGGGATTTTTTTTATCTTCGAAGAGCGCCTGGCCCTTAACGACGCGATCGCCCTCCTGCACCCGCATTGAGGGGCGCATCCCCAGATAGTCGTCCCCCAATATGGCGACATGACGAATGCTGGCGCCCGTTGCCACGTGCTGTTCAGGCACGCCGGAGATCGGCAGATCAAGTCCTTTTCTGATTCTAAACATGTGGTTAGCAGGTATCCATGAACAACAATCCAGTGGGAGCGAAGTTTATCATTTTCCCCCTGACGAGTGCAGGGAATCCGCGGCTGAGCGCGCCAAATTGCGAGCTATTGCGCAAAGTTCCTGGAGTCAGGGCGGTTTGGATCGGTTATAAAGTCAAACTAATGTGTAAACCCAAAGGTTGGCTCTTGCGAAAATCTATATCGGTGCTAATGTGAGCGCTCCTGTCCAGATTTATCTGATTTCGGGTTTCTTTTGCCGTCCTGGCAAGTTGGTCATAGTTTTATCAAGGAACCAGTAGTATGCGTAAAATCGCATTGTTCATTGCGATGCTTCTGATGCCGTGTATTTCGTTTGCCGGGCTGCTCAGCAGTAATAGCTCAACGACGCCGGTCAGCAAGGAATATAAACAGCAGTTAATGGGATCGCCGGTTTATATTCAAATATTCAAGGAAGAGCGCACGCTCGATCTGTTTGTGAAAATGGGCGAGACATATCAGCTGCTTGATAGTTACAAAATTTGTAACTACTCCGGCGGGCTGGGGCCAAAACAGCGTCAGGGCGATTTCAAAAGTCCGGAAGGGTTTTATAACGTTCAGCGTAACCAGCTAAAGCCTGACAGCCGCTTCTACAAAGCGATTAACATCGGCTTCCCGAATGCCTTTGACCGTGCACACGGTTATGAAGGTAAATATCTGATGATCCACGGCGCCTGCGTGTCCGTCGGCTGTTACGCGATGACCGACTCCGGCATTGATGAAATTTTCCAGTTTGTGACCGGCGCGCTCGTCTTCGGCCAGCCTAACGTTCAGGTCAGCATTTATCCGTTCCGCATGACCGATGCCAACATGGCGCGTCACAAGTACTCGACCTACGCGGAGTTCTGGAAACAGCTGAAACCGGGCTACGACTATTTCGCCCAGACCCATAAGCCGCCGATTGTCTCCATCGTGGATGGCCGTTACGTGGTCAGCAAGCCGCTGAGCCACGAAGTCGTCCAGCCGCAGCTGGCGTCAAATTACGCGGTCCCCGAGGCAAAATAGTACCCACTCGCCTGGCATAATCTTTTGCCAGGTTTCGTTGCCCGTTAGCGGCTGCGTCGCAATGACCGTGACCACATCGTTCGGTGTGGTCTCTTTCTGAAAGTCTATCTCCACATCCTGATCGAGCAGCGTAGCGACGCCAAACGGCGCGCGGCGCGTTATCCAGAACAGATTCGTCGAGCAGAACGCCATCACGTAGCGCCCGTCGGACAACAGCATGTTAAACACGCCTTTTTCACGTAGCTCAGACGCCAGCGTCGCGATGTATTTGAATACGGCGGCCATGTTGCCCGGAGTACGCGGGTAGCGCTCTGTCAGCTTGTGCAGCAGCCAGCAAAAGGCTTTTTCGCTGTCGGTTTCACCTACGGGGCGGAAGTTTCCCGTTTCCAGCGATTTATAGCCCGTGAGCTGCCCATTGTGCGCGTAGGTCCAGTTACGGCCCCACAGCTCGCGGGTGAAAGGATGGGTGTTTTCCAGCGCCACTTCGCCGCGGTTTGCCTGGCGGATGTGCGCAATCACCGAGCGGGACTTGATGGGGTAGTCCTGCACCAGTTTGGCAATCGGTGAGTTAAAGCTGGGCTGTGGATCTTTGAACGTGCGACACCCTTTGCCTTCGTAGAAGGTGATGCCCCAGCCGTCTTTATGCGGCCCGGTTCCCCCGCCGCGCTGAACCAGCCCGGTGAAGCTAAAGCAGATATCGGTTGGCACATTGGCGCTCATCCCGAGCAGTTCGCACATACAACACCTCCACAACAGCGGGGGCAAGAGTGCCCCCAGCGAAGTCTTACTTAACCATCTCTTTTTCGATCAGTTGAATCAGGATATGGATCACTTTGATGTGAATTTCCTGAATACGGTCAGCATAACCGAAGTGCGGAACGCGAATTTCGATATCCGCTGTACCGTCCATCTTACCGCCATCTTTACCGGTCAGGGTGATGACCTTCATCCCTTTTTCACGCGCGGCGGCGATCGCTTTGATCACGTTGCCGGAGTTGCCGGAGGTCGAAATCCCCAGCAGCACGTCACCTTCACGTCCCACCGCTTCAACGTAGCGGGAAAAGATGTAGTCGTAACCGAAATCGTTGCCAACGCAGGAGATGTGGCTCACGTCGGAAATCGCAATCGCCGGGTAGCCCGGACGGTTTTCACGATAGCGTCCGGTCAGCTCTTCTGCGAAGTGCATCGCGTCACAGTGAGAACCCCCGTTACCGCAGGAGAGCACTTTGCCGCCGGCTTTAAAGCTGTCGGCCAGCAGGACGGCTGCGCGCTGAATAGCGTGAATATTGGCATCATCTTTCAGAAAGTTTGCCAGCGTTTCCGCCGCTTCGTTCAGTTCGTTACGAATAAGATCCTGGTACATGAGGATAATCCTTCAGTATTGATGAAATAACACAGTGGAGTGTACCGGATAGCGATAAAAGCGAGAAGCTAAAGCCATGCGAAACGTCCGGCGTTTTGATTTTTTGTGCCGACTAAAACGCGAACAATGTGAACCAGGTTGTAATTATTTTGTAAACACATTGCTAAAGGAATTCACATCAACTACAACCATATCATCACAAGTGGTCAGACCTCCTACAAGCAAGGGAGCTTTTCTTTATGATGATTTTGAGCATTCTCGCAACCGTTGTTCTGCTCGGTGTGCTGTTCTATCACCGCGTAAGTTTATTCCTGAGTAGCCTGATTCTACTGGCCTGGACGGCTGCGCTTGGCGTCGCAGGTCTCTGGAACATCTGGCTTTTGGTTCCGCTGGCCCTCATCCTTTTGCCGTTAAACCTGACCCCGATGCGTAAATCAATGATCTCCGCACCGGTGTTTAAGGGCTTCCGCAAAGTGATGCCGCCGATGTCGCGCACCGAGAAAGAAGCGATTGACGCAGGCACCACCTGGTGGGAAGGCGACCTGTTCCAGGGCAACCCGGACTGGAAAAAGCTGCACAACTATCCACAGCCGCGCCTGACCGCAGAAGAACAGGCCTTTATCGACGGTCCGGTGGAAGAAGCGTGCCGCATGGCCAACGACTTTGCCATCACCCATGAAATGGCCGATCTGCCGCCGGAGCTGTGGGCGTATCTGAAAGAACATCGCTTCTTCGCGATGATCATCAAGAAAGAGTACGGCGGGCTGGAGTTCTCGGCCTACGCTCAGGCTCGCGTGCTGCAAAAGCTGGCGGGCGTGTCGGGGATCCTGGCGATCACCGTTGGCGTGCCAAACTCCTTAGGCCCGGGCGAACTGCTGCAGCATTACGGTACTGAAGAGCAGAAAGATCACTATCTGCCGCGTCTGGCACGCGGTCAGGAAATCCCCTGCTTCGCGCTGACCAGCCCGGAAGCGGGCTCCGATGCAGGCGCCATTCCGGATACCGGCGTGGTCTGCATGGGCGAATGGCAGGGCGAGCAGGTGCTGGGCATGCGCCTGACCTGGAACAAACGCTATATCACGCTGGCGCCTATCGCCACCGTGCTGGGTCTGGCCTTTAAGCTCTCTGACCCGGAAAAACTGCTGGGAGGTGAGGAAGATCTGGGCATTACCTGTGCGCTGATCCCAACCTCTACCCCGGGCGTTGAAATTGGTCGCCGTCACTTCCCGCTGAATGTGCCGTTCCAGAACGGTCCAACCCGCGGGCAGGATATTTTTGTGCCGATTGACTACATCATCGGCGGCCCGAAAATGGCCGGTCAGGGCTGGCGTATGCTGGTGGAATGTCTGTCGGTCGGCCGCGGCATTACCCTGCCGTCGAACTCAACCGGCGGCCTGAAGTCGGTGGCGATGGGGATTGGCGCTTACGCCCACATCCGCCGTCAGTTCAAAATCTCCATCGGCAAGATGGAGGGTATCGAAGAGCCGCTGGCGCGTATCGCGGGCAACGCCTACGTGATGGACGCTGCCGCCTCTCTGATTACCTACGGCATCATGCTGGGTGAAAAACCTGCCGTGCTGTCCGCGATTGTGAAGTATCACTGTACCCACCGCGCGCAGCAGTCGATCATTGACGCGATGGATATCGCAGGCGGTAAAGGCATTATGCTCGGCGAAGGCAACTTCCTGGCGCGCGGCTATCAGGGCGCACCGATTGCCATCACCGTGGAAGGGGCGAACATCCTGACCCGCAGCATGATGATCTTCGGCCAGGGGGCAATCCGCTGTCATCCGTACGTGCTGGAAGAGATGGCCGCCGCGCAGAACAACGACGTGGACGCTTTCGACAAGCTGCTGTTCAAACATATCGGTCACGTGGGCAGCAATAAGGTACGCAGCTTCTGGCTAGGCCTGACGCGCGGTCTCACCAGCGCTACCCCAACCGGTGATGCGACCAAACGCTATTATCAACACCTGAACCGCCTGAGCGCCAACCTGGCTCTGCTGTCGGATGTTTCCATGGCGGTTCTGGGCGGCAGCCTGAAGCGTCGCGAGCGTATCTCTGCCCGTCTGGGCGACGTGCTGAGCCAGATCTTCCTGGCCTCTGCGGTACTGAAGCGCTACGACGACGAAGGCCGACAGGAAGCGGATCTGCCGCTGGTGCACTGGGGCGTCCAGGATGCAATGCATCAGGCCGAGCAGGCGATTGATGACCTGCTGGCAAACTTCCCGAACCGCTTTGTGGCAGGCGCGCTGCGCGCGGTGATCTTCCCGACCGGCCGTCATCATCTGGCCCCGTCCGACGTGCTGGACCACAAGGTGGCGAAGATCCTGCAGGTACCGAGCGCAACCCGCTCCCGAATCGGCCGCGGCCAGTTCCTGGAACCTGCACCGCATAACCCGGTCGGCCTGCTGGAAGAGGCGCTGCTGGACGTGATGGCTGCCGATCCGATTCACCAGAAGATCTGTAAACAGCTGGGTAAAAACCTGCCGTTTACGCGTCTGGACGCACTGGCAAAACAGGCGCTGGCCGGTGGCATTATCGATAACGCTGAAGCCGCAATTCTGGTGAAAGCGGAGGAGAGCCGCCTGCGCAGCATTAACGTGGATGATTTCGAACCGGAAGAGCTGGCGACGCAGCCGGTAAAGCTGCCGGAGAAGCACCGCAAACCTGAAGCCGCGTAACGCGTTCCGCTCTGATAGACCCCGCCCCGCGCGGGGTTTTTTATTGCCACATTTTCCCGTTATGACGTGCTACAGTGAAAAAAAGCGGTCGTTTGAGGAGTCTGTATCGTGCCTGGTCTGAAGATTTCAATTTTGCAGCAACCTTTAGTGTGGATGGATGGCCCAGCCAACCTGCGCCACTTCGATCGCCAGCTGGAAGAGATTACCGGGCGCGACGTGATTGTCCTGCCGGAAATGTTCACTACCGGCTTCGCCATGGAAGCGGCTAAACAGTCGATGCCGCAGGAAGAGGTGGTGGCGTGGATGCATGCCAAAGCGCAGCAGACCAACGCGCTGGTCGCCGGCAGCGCCGCACTGCAAACCGAACGCGGGCCCGTGAACCGCTTCCTGCTGGTTGAGCCGGAAGGGAAAGTGCATTTTTACGATAAACGTCACCTGTTCCGCATGGCGGATGAGCATCATCACTATGAAGCGGGTAACGAACGGGTGGTGTTTGAGTGGCGCGGCTGGCGCATTTTGCCGCTGGTCTGCTACGACCTGCGCTTCCCGGTCTGGTCTCGCAACCGCAACGATTATGACCTGGCGCTGTACGTCGCCAACTGGCCAGCGCCGCGCTCGCTGCACTGGCAGGCGCTGCTGGTGGCGCGCGCCATTGAGAACCAGGCGTACGTGGTGGGCTGTAACCGCGTGGGAACGGACGGCAACGGGCATCACTATCGCGGCGACAGCCGAGTGGTGAACCCGCAGGGTGAAATTATTGCCACCGCCGAGCCGCATCAGGCGACGCGCATTGATGCGGAGCTGTCGTTAACGGCGCTGAAGGAGTACCGGGAGAAGTTTCCGGCATGGCAGGATGCGGATCCGTTTAGCATTGGGTGAAAAAAAGCCGGGTGGCGGCTACGCCTTACCCGGCCTACGAAAGCTGCAATTTTCCCCTCCCCCCCTCTCCCTGTGGGAGAGGGGGGGATAAAACATTAACTCACCAACGCCTGCCCGTCTTTGCGGCTCTCCGTCGCGGCAACGTAGTGCCCTTCCGGCATACGGTAAATCACCTGCGCGCCGCCGAAGTTGTAATCCTGCAGCGGGTCTTCCACCACGATCTTGTGCCCGCGCTCGCGCAGCGCCGCGATCGTATTGCGATCGAACGTCGATTCAACGATCACCTCCCTGCCCTGCACCACGCGCCAGCGCGGAGCGTCAATTGCCGCCTGCGGGTTTTGCCCGTGCAGCATAATGCGCAGCGCCATCTGCATGTGCCCCTGCGCCTGCATTGGCCCGCCCATCACGCCGAAGGACATCAGCGGCTTGCCGTTACCGTCCATCGCAAATCCCGGAATGATGGTGTGGAACGGACGCTTGCTGCCCGCCAGCGCGTTCGGGTGCGTTGGATCCAGCACAAACCCGCAGCCGCGGTTTTGCAGGCTGATCCCGGTGTCCGGCACCACGATGCCGGAACCAAAGCCCATAAAGTTGGACTGAATAAAGGAGATCATCATCCCGCTGGAATCCGCGGCGCTGAGGTAGACCGTGCCGCTCTGCGTCGGTGAACCGTAAACGAAGTCAGAGGCGCTGTCGTGGTTAATAAGCGCGGCGCGCGATTTCAGATAGTGGTCGCTCAGCAGCTCTTTGGCGGCGAACTCCATATGCTCTTCGTCCGCCACGTAGCGGTCGAGATCCGCCAGCGCCAGCTTCATAGCCTCGATGGAGAGATGCAGCCCCTGCACGGAGTCCGGGTGATGCTGCTCGATGCCGCACTGCTCGAGAATGCCGAGCGCAATCAGGGTGGCGATCCCCTGGCCGTTTGGCGGCAGCTCCTGCACCGAACCGCCCGCGAAGTCGCGCGACAGCAGCTCCACCCAGTCCACGCGGTGGTTCGCCAGGTCCTCTTCGGTCAGATGCGCGCCGTGCTCTTTCGCAAAGGCGGCAATTTTCTGCGCCAGCTCGCCCCGGTAAAACGCGTCGCCGTTGGTTTTCGCAATCAGCTCCAGCGAGTTCGCCTGCGCCGGGTTACGGAAAATCTCCCCTACGCGCGGCGCGCGGCCTTCCGGCGCGAAGCAGGCGCTGAAGCCGGGCTGGTCTTTCAGCTTGTTATAGCCGCGCTGCCACAGGTGACCAATCAGCGGAGAAACCGGGAAACCGTTGCGCGCGTAGTCTATGGCAGGCTGCGCCAGCGTGGTCAGCGGCAGCGTGCCGAAGCGTTCCGCCAGCGCGACCCAGCCGGATACCGCCCCCGGCACGGTCACCGCGTCCCAGCCGATTTCCGGCACCGCCGTTTTACCGGCAAACAGATCCGCATGCCAGCTGGCCGGCGAGCGGCCCGAGGCGTTCAGACCGTGAAGCTTTTCACCGTCCCAGACGATGGCAAAGGCGTCGCTGCCGATCCCGTTGCCGGTCGGCTCAACCACCGTCAGCGCCATCGCCGTCGCAATCGCTGCATCCACCGCGTTGCCGCCCAGCTGCAGCATCTTCATCCCCGCCTGCGCCGCCAGCGGCTGCGAGGTCGCCACCGCGTTGTGGCCCAGCATCGGCGGGCGACGTGAATCGTAACCAGTCGTAAAATCAAGCGCTTTGGTCATCATGACTCCTTAGTCGTGGCGCGGATCGAGCGCATCGCGCAGCCCGTCGCCGAGTAAATTAAAGCCCTGTACCGCCAGGAAAATGGCGATACCGGGGAAGACAGACATCCACGGCGCCTGCTCAAGGAAGCCTTTGGCGGTGTTGAGCATGGAGCCCCAGGACGGGTTCGGCGGCTGCTGCCCTAAACCCAAAAACGAGAGGCTGGCTTCGGCGATAATCGCCGAGGCGATGGCCAGCGTGGCCTGCACGAGGATCGGCGACATCACGTTAGGCAGGACGTATTTAATGATTATCCAGCGGTCCGGCAGGCCAATCGCCCGCGCGCCGTCGATGTACTCTTCGTTGCGAATGGCGATCACCTGGCCGCGCGTCAGGCGGGCGAAGATCGGCATTGCCGAGAGACCGATGGCGATCATCGCATTCGTCAGGCTTGGGCCTAAGAACGCCCCGAGCGCGATCGCCATGATCAGGAACGGGCAGGCCAGCAGCGCTTCAATGAAGCGTGAGATAACGCCGTCCCACATCTTATGGAAGTAGCCCGCCACCAGCCCCAGCGGCACGCCGATGACCACCGCAATCACCACCGACATACAGCCCGCCATCAGCGAGGTGCGCGCCCCCCAGATAATGCGGGACAGGATATCGCGCCCCAGCTCGTCGGTGCCGAACCAGTACATCGCCGACGGCGCTTTGCGCACCGCCAGGAAGTTAGCTTTGACCGGATCGAACGGGGCGATCCACGGCGCCAGTAGCGCAAGCAGCACAAAGAAGCCCACCACCACGGCCCCCATCACCGCGCTTTTGTTGGCGACGAATTTCTTGAGCACCCGGTTCTGCGCGCGCGGCAGCGCGGGCGCAACGGTTTGAGTCGTCAGTTCCGCCATGGTTAACCTCGCATTTTCGGGTTGATAAGAACGTAGAGCACGTCGGCCAGCAGGTTGAGCATCAGGAAGCCGATCGCCACGATCAGCACCACGCCCTGCACCACCGCGTAGTCACGGTTGAATACCGAGTCGACGATCATCTTGCCGAAGCCCGGAATGGTGAACACCTGCTCGGTCAGTACCGCCCCGCCCAGCAGCTCGCCGAACAGCAGCGTGGTGAGGGTGATCACCGGCACCAGCGCGTTGCGAAACGCGTGCTTCAGGATCACCGCTTTTGGCAGCAGCCCTTTCGCCCGCGCGGTACGGATGTAATCCGCCTTCAGCACCGCGATCATCGAGGCGCGGGTGTGGCGCATCAGCGTCGCCGCCAGCCCCGTGCCGAGCACCGAGGCAGGCAGCAGCAGCGTGCGCAGGTTCTGAAGCGGATCTTCACTGAACGGCACGTAGCCGGAGGCGGGCAGCCACTGCAGGTTCACCGAGAAGACCAGAATCAGCAGGATCCCCAGCCAGAAGTGCGGTATCGAGATCCCCGAGATCGCCACAAAGTTCGCCCCGTGATCGACCCAGCTGTTTTTGTTCACCGCCGCGAGGATCCCCATGCTGATTCCAAACACCAGCGCGATAATCATCGCCAGCAGCGACAGTTCTACCGTCACCGGCAATTTGCTGGCAATCAGCTGCGTGACCGGCTCGTGCGTGCGTAAGGAGACGCCCAGGTCGCCCTGCAGCGCGCGCGTCAGCCAGTTAAAGTACTGCACGGGAATGGGCGCATCGAGGTTCAGCTCCGCACGCAGCTGGGCGATAACCGCGGGGTCGCGCTCCTCCCCGGCCATGGCGATCAGCGGGTCGCCGGGCAGCAGCTTTTGCAGCCCGAACACCATCATGCTCACCAGCAGCAGGGTCGGGATGGCCAGCAGCAGACGTTTGCAAATCAGTTCCAGCATGGGTTCTCCTCAGGACGTTTATTTCGCCAGCGTTAAGCCGGCCAGACGCACGATGCCGTCCGGATAAGGTTTAAAGCCCTGCACGCTCTTGTTCAGGCCGAAAATACGCGGCTCAAAGTAGAGGTAGGCAATCGGCATGTCGGTCTGGAGCTGCTTCACTACCTTGTCGTACAGCGGCTGGCGTGCGGACTGATCGGTGCTCTGGCGCGCCTGGGTCAGCCACTCGTCGACCTGCGCGTTGCTGTAGCGGCCGTCGTTCAGGGTGCCTTTGCTGTTGATAAAGCCGTAGATGCTGCCGTCCGGATCCGGGCGTCCCGACCAGCCGGAGAAGCTCAGCTGGTAGTCACCGCTCTGCTGGCGATCCAGCAGCGTGGCGAATTCGGTCATCTGCAGGTTGAGGGTGAAACCGGCTTCGGCCACCATCGCCTGCAGCACCTGGCCGACCTGCTGCGAGGTTGGGTTGTTTGGCACCAGCAGGTTGACGGTCAGCGGCGCGGTGATGCCTGCCGCTTTCAGCAGGGCTTTGGCCTTGTCGACGTCACGCGGCGGCACCGGCAGCTTAACGTGGTACGGGCTGACCGGTGAAAACGCCTGGTTCGCCGGGGTGTAAAGCCCCTCAAAGACCACCTGGTTCAACGCATCGCGGTCAATCGCCAGGGAGAAAGCTTCGCGCACGCGGGCGTCCTTGAACGGATCGTTCGCCGGAACCTTGCCGTTGTTGATGTTGAAGGTGATGCCCTGATAGCCCAGGCCGGTTACCTTCGCCAGCGCCAGCCTGCTGTCGGCTTCCACGGTTTTGACGTCGCTGGCGGCAATGCCCTCGGTCAGGTCGAGATCGCCCGCGCGCAGGTTTGCCAGGCGCACGGAAGCATCCGGGATCGGCAGGTAGATGATTTTGTCGAAGTGGTAGGCGTCTTTATTCCAGTAGTTGTCGAAGCGCGTCAGAACGATACGGTCCTGCGAGACGCGGCTGTCGAATTTGTACGGGCCGGAACAGACAGGGTGGGCGGCAAAGTCGGGCTTTTTCGCCGCCTCGGGGGCCATCATCGCCCCCGCGCGGTCGGTGAGCTGCATCAGCAGGGCGGCATCAGCCGTTTTCAGGTGCAGGGCAATCTGCATCGGGCCGGTGACCTCTACCGACTCAACGGAGGAGATCTCGCTTTTGCGCAGGGAGCCTTTTAAGGTCAGGGCGCGGTCGAGGTTGTATTTTGCCGCGGCGGCATCGAATTTCTCACCGTCGTGGAAGGTAACGCCTTCGCGCAGATTGAGCGTCAGGGTTTTACCGTCTTCGCTCCAGGCCCAGTCTTTTGCCAGACCCGGCACGACCTTCAGGTTTTCATCCACGTCCACCAGCCTGTCGCACAGGGAGGCAAACACGAAGCGGCCGTAGTAGGTGCGCGCCAGATACGGGTCGAGCATGTCCGGGTCTGCCCCCAGGCCAATTCGCAGCACGCTTTCAGAATGGGCGGGCAGCGCCGCGCCAAGCAACATAACACTTCCCAGTACGGTCAAAAGAGAATTACGCATTGTCATTATCATGAGTTCCTTGAAGGAAGGGAGGAGTGAGTAGCCGCGTGTTCAAACAGCGCGCGGCGGCGCAGAAATGCGGCGGATGGCGGTGCAACCTGGATAACGCTGCGATCGCGATTAATCTCCTGCCAGCGGTGGCAGGCAACCTGACGTCCGCCGTCCAGCACCTGATTAATCGGCTCGACCTGGCGGCATTCATCGGTAACGTACGGGCAGCGGGTGTGGAAACGGCAGCCGGACGGCGGGCTGGCCGGGTTAGGCAGATCCCCCTGCAGCAGCGGCGCGTTTCGCTCAACGCCCGGCTGCATTTGCGGTGCAGAGGCGATCAGCGCCTGCGTGTAGGGGTGCAGCGGCGCGTCGAAGATCTCATCCACGGTGGCAAGCTCGACGATTTGCCCGAGATACATGACCGCCACGCGGTCGCTCATGTGGCGGATTACCGCCAGGCCGTGGGCGACAATCACCATCGTCAGCCCCAGCTGGTGCTTCAGGCTTTCCAGCAGGTTCACCACCTGCGCCTGGACGGAGACGTCCAGCGCGGAAACGGGCTCATCGCCCAGCAGCAGCTTTGGCCCCGACGCCAGCGCGCGCGCAATGCCGATACGCTGGCGCTGCCCGCCGGAGAACTCGTGCGGATAGCGCCCGGCCCAGGCTGCAGGCAGGCCAACGGTTTTGAGCAGCTCGGCAACGCGGTACTGCCGATCCGCTTTTTTCATGTTCTGATGCAGCCACAGCGGCTCGCCGACGATCTGCTCCACCGTCATACGCGGGTTCAGCGAGGCGAAGGGATCCTGAAAGATAATCTGCAGCTCGCGGCGAAGCTGGTTCAGACGAGCGCCCGAGGCGTGGGTGATCTCCTCTCCCTGATAAAACACGCGCCCTTCGCTGGCGGCCAGCAGGCGCAGCAGCAGACGGCCGAGGGTGGATTTTCCGGAACCGGATTCGCCCACAATCGCCAGCGTTTCGCCCGGCATGACGGCAAGCGAAACGCGGTCGACCGCCGTGACAAACCGCGCCGGGGCAAAGAGTTTTTTCGGTCCGGGGAAAAGCTTGCTCAGATCGCAGGCTTCAAGAATGGGCGTGGTCATGCGGTCTCTCCCAGGGCAATGTGGTGTTCGAGCGGCACGCGGAAGCAGGCAACCTGATGGCCGGCGCCGAGCGCGGTGAGCTGCGGTTTTTCAGCGTGACAGCGCGTCTGCGCGAAGGGGCAACGCGTCGCAAAACGGCAGCCCGTCGGCATGGATTCCGGCAGCGGCACCGACCCGGGAATGGTCGAGAGCTGGCCCTTGCGTGCGCCAAGCGACGGAATCGAGCCCATCAGGCCGATGGTGTATGGGTGCTGCGGGTCGGCAAATATCGCCTCAACGCTCCCCTGCTCCACCACCTGGCCGGCATACATGACCGCCACCTGCTGCGCAACTTCCGCCACCACGCCCAAATCGTGGGTGATCATCAGCACCGCCGTGCCCGTCTCGTCTTTCAAGGTGTTAAGCAGGGTGAGAATTTGCGCCTGTATGGTGACGTCGAGCGCGGTGGTGGGTTCATCTGCAATCAGTAATTTAGGATGGTTGATGAGCGCCATGGCAATCATCACGCGCTGGCGCATGCCGCCGGAAAGCTGATGCGGATAAGCCTTAAGGCGCATTTCCGCCGCCGGGATCTGCACCTTTTCGAGGATCTGCAGCGCGACCGTCATCGCCTCAGCTCGCGAGACGTTCTGATGGCGCATGACCGCCTCACTGAGCTGGTCGCCCAGCGTGAACGCCGGATTGAGCGAGGTCATTGGCTCCTGGAAAATCATCGCCAGCTCGCTGCCGCGCAGGCCTGCGTATTCCCGCGGCGAGAGCTTTCGCAGGTCGTGGCGGCGAAACTGCATCTCGCCGCTGACAATCTGCGCGCTGGCGGGCAGTAAGCCCATCAGCGCCAGCGATGTGATACTTTTCCCGCAGCCAGATTCGCCCACCAGCGCCAGCGTTTCGCCCGCCCTTACGGCCAGCGATATGCCATCGAGCACGCTAACCGGGGAGCCTGCAAACCTAACGTTAAGGTTTTGCAGCCTCAGTACGGGGGCGGCGTCCTTAAAGGGTATTGTCGTCATAGCGTGGAGTCGTCCTCAAGGTGAATGGCCTGTATAAGGGCGGTTTGCAGTGTGAGTAAGTGCTCACGCATGGCGGCCGCGGCTTCATTAGGCTGGCGATGGATAATCGCGGACATGATTTTGTGATGGTGGTCGTTGTAGCTATCGACACGTTCAGGGGTGCGGGCAAGCTCGCGCAGATGCTGCCAGCTGGGTTCACGGCGGACGGCATCAATGGCATCGAAAAGGCCGAGCATCAGGCGGTTACCTGCGGCCTCCGCAATGGCGCGGTGGAAGGCGCTGTCCCACAGTTCGTTGAGATCGCGGTCATCCGGGCTGACCTTATCAATGCGTTCCAGCATGCGCTGCATGAGCGCGAGGTTTTCCCTGGTGGCACGCAGTGCCGCAAGCCGGGCCAGGCCGGGTTCGAGCTGTAGACGAGCTTCCATCACTTCCAGAAGGTTGGTTTGCTGAACCAATCCCTGAAGGGCCAGCGGCTCAACGGGCGCAGCAGGACCAATAAAGGTGCCTTTGCCCTGCTTACGCCAGATACGCCCTTCTTCTTCCAGCACGTCCAGCGCGCGACGCACTTCACGTCGACCTACGCCGAGAGTATCCGACAGCTCACGTTCAGTGGGCAGCGGAATGCCTGGTGTTGACTCGTGCTGGTTGATTAGCCCGCGCAGCTGCTCAAGCGCGGTGCTGGAATTTGCCAGAAACCGTGACGGTTTTTCCATATTGGTTCGCTCGCTTTCATCATGACTTTATTTTTATTAACGATAAGTTATTGATATGAAATGAAGCTTATCGTGCTAATGATTAAGCAATAAGCGAACCAATAAATGATTGGTTTATGAACCTTGTGGAAATTAAGCGGTAACTAAATGATTTTCTATGAATTATTTTTACATAATTATTACATTCAGAGACGGAAAGATGCGTGTTTAAAGGGATTAAAGCACAAAATAAGTGCAATAAATGCACCAACACAGTGCGAATGTAAAATTAATGCACTAAAATAGTTAATTAATGGTTAACAAAAAGAAATGAGTCACTGGTGTTTTGTCCCCTCCACTGTGTATCCACTGCCTTAGCGTCTGGCGGTGGGCCATAAGGCGGCTAAAAACGAACGCTACCTGTCAGCAGTGTCCGTCTTGAGAGTATCCCTAAACCGGCAATGAGCGCTCAAAGGCGCGGATAGATAGATAAACATTATTTGATAATTTCATGTGGGGATAATAATACGCTCCATGTAATCTATAATTATAAACATTCTGGCTTATAAAGAAGGCAATCATTAATCAAAAGATAACAGATTTAAACCTGGCAGCATTTGACGCTGTATAAATCACAGTATTTTGGATATTTCGGTGACCTAAATAATCCTGTATAAGTCGAGTGTCACATCCTTTATCTGCCAGGGCATAACCACACGCATGACGTAACATGTGCGGATGCACATCAATATTAATATTCGCAGCCTGTCCAGCCTCTCGAAAAATACGATACAATTGCTGTCTGGATATCTTTTTACCGTGCCTCGACAAAAAAAGATACTCCGACTCCGAGCCTAAGTAGCCCGCTCGTTTCTGCATCCATGCTTTTAGCGCCACCAGCTCACGGTGTTGCAGAGGGTGTTGTACCGAAAATCCATTTTTTAGCCTTGAGATATAGATTATTTTGTTAGAAATTTCGATATCCCTCAACTTTAATTGCGACAACTCGCTTACGCGCAGTCCGTGTATAAAACACATTAACAGCATGCATTTATTTCTTTCACTGTTTTTTGTGGTAGCCACGGCAGAGATTAATCGTTCAACCTCATGCACGGTCAGGTATTTTCTTCTCTTCATTGTCATATTTCTTTTTTTATATTTTCACTTTTTCGTCTACACCTTACACTCATAAACATTAACTGCGGGCAAGGACATCAGCGACATATGAAAAACTCATCATTCAGTTAAATCAGGTGATTTTTTAGTACTGCCCAGATAAATTTATCATACGGGAAAACATTAAGGATATTTTTTGATTCAATAAGATAATTACTTCATCATTGTGCAAAACTTAGCGCAGTCAGGATTCGCAGTCACATAATCCTGGCCTGGAAAGATTAAATCACAATGAGATGGAAAGTTGGAAGTGCAATTTTTTATAAAAACGGAACGAATGCGGAACCCTGGCACTCTGAAAGACTACAAATTAGATTTATAAACTATAAATAAAACATTTAATAGATTATTAAACCTTAAAATACAATTAAAATGCCAGGTAACAGAGGATTCATCTAAAAGAGAGCAAATAAAATACATTTATGGGAAATGACTTAAAGTTTAATAGGAATACCCGTTCCATACCTTATGAAGATCATAACGCAGTGAAATAGAAACAAACAATTTCCTTTAAAAACATCTAGTTATATAAATTTCAACACGCTATTTTTTAACTTATAAAAAATAATTGAAATGTTTACCTTCCAATCAATTAGTGAGAAAAATCTTATTAACTCGGTTTTTTCTGAGATAATGAGTAAGAATTCTCCCCCTCCATAAAACGTTTTACGTTTTGAATTTGTCGCACTTATGCGGTGTGGACTAAGAGTAAGTAGCACATAATGCAAAATTCTAACCTTTGGTCCGGCAACATGCATGGTCAAGCTCCCCTCACAGGCTTTCCCTACAACTTAAGCAAAGTATGAGATGGCTAGATTTTGTTGGTAAAGAACGGGATAAGGATATCGACGTTCTTGAAAAGAATAAATTGAAAAAATGACGCATTTTCAAAACCAAATTTACTCATAATCGTTGATCTTACCTGATAAATCGATCGGAGAGATAAGCATGCATGTTCTGAAATTGAATGAACATTATGTTCGGCAGCAAGGTAGCGAATCATCGAACATTCACTTTTCGTTAATCGAGCACAACGGCTTTTTCCCGTCCGGGAGTCTCGCCCACAGAAGATGTCGTTCAGGCTGCGTTTGAACTCAAGCAACGATTGTTTGCTCTCAATCAGGTAGCTTTTCCCAGGTTTGAAGGGCGTAAAGGCGCCAGTTTTACCCCCTTGTAACCAGACGATTTTCTTGAAGGTGCATGCTTCAAACATACTCAGCAGGGATAACCATTTTCCCTGTATATAGATATCGTTATCCACAATTAGCACAACAGAGCTGTCATTTCCCCACAGTTTACTGTGAAGATTATCATCATTTAATCTGACGTGAATAACGGTCGATTGCTGATACAATTGCGATATACCAAAATACAACCAGTAGTTATCAGTGAGGACAACGATGGGACTCTGATTAATGCGACCGCCCTCCACTGCGTTAACGCGTTTTTGCCTAATCATCTACCCCTCCTCCTTGATTAAATACACTGCTTAGCTGTAAAAACAGTTCCGAATCCGTCCTGATATCAAGCTTACGCATCGCGTTACACTTATGAGCGCTGATGGTTTTGATACTTAATTGCTTCATCTGAGCAATTTGCTGCAGATCCATACCGTGAAACAGATGCTTTAAAACATCCATTTCGCTTCGGGTTAATCGGGATGTGACACAAGGATGAGCCTCGGTAACTCGCGCAAGATCGCTACAGATTTTCGGGCTCAGGACGTGTTTTTTATCAAACGCCTGCCTGAAAAAACTCTCCGTATCCTGAAGTGACTCCACGCGTGCAATCACGCTGATGTTGTAATAATTCAGCAGATTTCGCAGCACATTGCTGTCATGGCAAGAGGTATAAACCACGATTGTCATGTCAGGAAACATGGCGTTCATTCGCAGCAGAGTTTCAAGCCCTGCCTGGACGTCCTCCTCAAAGCTTTGCAGGTCGGTGACCAGAAGATCGACGGGCTGATACATCAGGGCTTCCTGCATTTTGCGCAAACTCAGCTCCTGAAGCAGGATTTCATAATCATTGTTAATGGATTTAATCAGCGTCGAGAGCCCAAAAAGCGTCAAGGGATGGCTATCCATTAATGCTACGGTTCGTCGTGGGGTGCATGTCTGATTCATCAGGCTTTTCGCTCCTTGCTGGCCGGGGCTCCCGGCGCTTATCCATTTAAAAATACGGGTGAAATCAAAGGCCCGAAGTGGGTCCCACTTTCGCCATCCATGTTCCCTGAGCAAAGAGTTCACTATCATTGTGAAAACCCAGCTTCATCATAGCGTTACGTTTATGGGTACTAATGGTGCGAATATCGCGATGCAGCGTATGGGCCACGCTGGACACGCTCTGGCCGGAGAACAAACAGGCGAGGACATCTAGCTCTCTGGCGGTGAGCGCGGCATTTTTTGGGGTCGTTTTGGCAATAAGCTGCTGCACTTTTGGGCTCAGCCACTGCTGGCACCCTTGCATGCCTCTGGTAATACACTGCGTTAACGCCAGTGCAGGTTCATGTTTCAACAGGATGCCGTGTGCTTTAGAGGACACAAGCATTTCAAGCACGCGGTAGTCGCTAAAATCAGTACAAATCACAATCTTCATTGTGGGATGCGCTTCGCGCAAGTGCGCCAAAAGTCTCAGTCCATCGAGCATGAGTTCGTTTTCGCCACACACATCCATGATCAGCAGTGCAGGCGGCGCGATGAGAATTTGCGATGAAATTTCAGCAAGCGTGTGTACGACGTTTATCGGCTCGCGGATGCCGCAGGACGTCATCAGGACCTGCTTGATACCCAGCGCGGTGACTGAGCATGCATCCATGATCAATACCCCTTCCCCTTCAGAACGAGCGGGAGATAGGCGTGATGAGACATGGAGTGCCGTCAGGTTGTTAACACAGTTCATCTTCCCTCCTTGTTTTCTCAGTAACCCTCCCTGACGGGAGCATTTTCTGGAACAGATGCCTTACGTTATGCACGGGTCGCTTCTTGCGACCCGCTTCCTCACTCAATCATTGATAGGTAAAGGTGACCTGCATCGTTCCAACGATAGTTCCCGGTGTTGCATTGCCCTGCGCGGTATAAACGCGCGCAAGCATGTTGAACGTGGTACTGCGGCTTGCGGAATCAATGTTCTGCTGCATTTGCGCCGCATTTCCCAGCGGCGTGCCCGCGGAGTTTTGCACCTCGATTTGCACCTGAGACGCCGTGCCGGTGTTCGCATACATACTGCTTTCGACGTCATCCGCCGTGCCGTTCAGGGTCATGGTGGCAACCGTCGTCGAAACGGGACATTCGCTGAGTACAATTGAAAAAGGTTTCCAGTCTGTCGACGAACCAGGCTCTGCCAGCGATGACGCCTGGATTTTCTGGCCCAGGTCCACATTCAGCCCGCCAGACGGCAAATCGATGCTGCATGGCGAGGCTTTAATGTTGCCCGTGATGTTAAGTTGCGTATCAGCACTCGCCGGGGATGAAAGTACTACCGCAGCCAGCCACAGCATCAAGGCGGGCATTTTCCCCATGTTGTTCACATTGACCATTGCTTCCTTAACCATTTATTTTCCCTTCCCGTTTCATCGCGGAGTTACTCTATTTCAGCGCGTATCGTCGCTGTCGCATTGAAATCACCCGTGTCTGGCGTATTTCCCGTGGTATTAACCGGGAATAATTGAATTGCCGAGGTACCCACCTGCGCGGCGTAGTCCATGGTGAGCGGCAGACGTCCGCTTAATGGCGCAACGGTAGTTCCCGCGGCATCCTGAATTTTGACGCCTACGTCGCTGTTGGTCGTCGATAATACGGTTGGGTCGTTTGCATCCGGGGTCCCCTGGAATGAGAGACTCACCTTGACGCCTTCCGAAATATTGGTGCAGGCGACGTTAAAATTGACGTTTTTAGGCGTGAAGTTTTTCGCCATTTCACCCTTGGTGGCAATATCGCCTGACATAATGTCGCCGAATGGTACGGTGATAACCCCTCCGCCGTTGATCTCGCACGATTGCGGCACAGTCACTGACCCGCTCATCCACACGGTGGAGACCGGCACGGTAGACTGTGTCAGGGCATCGGAAGCGATATAGACATCAACGACTTTGGTCAGCGGGATAGCCTGAACCCCAACAAACGGACGCTTGAAGTATAAAGAGATCGACCCACGCGCCCCGGTAGCATAGGGATATCTGGCGCAGTTGACCGCGGTATTCTGGTTACTTACGCTTGTGAACGGCGTCGCTTTATTCGCGCCATATCCGCCCGCGATATACACCTCACTCGCCACCGCCAGATATTCGCTAATGCTGTAATAATTGAGGTTACCGTCGGTGTAGGCGAGCCCGGTATCCGGCACTTTTGCCGTGACGTACGCACCGGTATACGTACCGGTGCATGAACAAGTCACGTTGTAGTTTCCGCTCAGGTTCCACTGATAGGCGTTGTTAATAATTCTGCCCGTGGTGTTCTGCGTCGGATCCTGTAATAAATAATCCATCGGGAAGTTGTACGTCTTCGTGCCATCCGTTGGGGCACAGTCGCTGGCATGCGCGCGGGCACTCAGCGTGCCACCGGCCAGCGCCAGAAGAAGTAACGCCGCTTTTTTGCCACCGAAGGAACGGCATGAGGTGATATTGGCAATAAACATTTTCATGCGATTGATCATGTCCCTGTCCCGCCTTAACGGCAGTCTCCATTAATAAGTTGAATACCCGATGCAGCCGTTTGTTCTGGCAGACGATAGTTGACCAGGCACGTCTGAGCCGCTGACGTCCCCCATTTCACCCTGAGCGTCCCGCTGTCCGGCAGGCCGGACAGATAAACCTGCCCGCCGTCGCCAACGATGCTACCGTTACTTTTCTTGTCGTCGTTGAGGCCAGCCATTGCGCCGAACGGCACCGGCTCACCGTTTGCACGCGCGATCATCATCAGCACACGTCGACCGACGTTCGGATCAAAGTCAGCCCGTACCACGGCGCCGCGCGTTGGAATGACCGACGTACTGGTCAGGGTCATATCCACGTTGTCCGGTAAGGTTGCGGTATCAAGAGATATCTGGTTACGGCGATACGCCGTGGCGTATGGCACCACGGCATAACCACGCCAGTCGGTTTTTACCCCGGTATTGCTGGAGATGCTTACATCGTCCGCGCCCGGCGCTTTGACCAGTACCACCGTTTCGCTCAACGGTTGTGAAAGGGTTACGCCATTTTCATGAACCACAATGCCTCCCTGGAGACCGTAATCCATACGGCGCTGGCTACGGTCATAGCCGTAACCGGCATTCACTTCACCGTAAGTCCCTTTGTAATCCGCGCTGGCGTAACCGTTCGCACCCTGTCCCTGAGTGGTGTATCCCTGGCTGATGTTGTAGTTAAGGTTGCCGTCACGTAATGCTGTACCGCTCAGCCCCACGTTATGGGAGGTGCTACCATTTTTGCTACTGTTGAGGTTATAGGTGGCATAACTTCCCGGCAGCCATTTGCTGAGTGGCACGCTGATATTCATGGCAACAATTTGATCGGTGTAGTAAGTGCGGTGACCGTAGCTGTCCATGCCGTTTCGGTTGTAGGTGTAGTTCACCCCCCATGAGATACCTGACCAGGTGTTGTTATATCCCACACTCGCTGATTCGCTCGAACGGTCGTTGTTCCAGTATTCTTCTTTTACAAGGCTTAAAGAGAGCGCGCCGCCCTTTTGCCATAAGTTCTGGCTAAGGGTTAGTTCTGCCCGGCTCTTCTTGTGGTCGCTGTAATAACTGTTGCCGCTGGCATAGCTTTCCAGGGCTTCCTGAAGGGTATAGAAACCTGACGTCGAATAACGGTAGCTGGCCAGACTGAAGTTGGTGCCCGTCTCCACGAAGCTCTTACCGTAGCGCAGCCGCCAGGACTGGCCATTTTCTTTCTGAGCATCTTCCTGCTTGGTCCAAGCCTGCGTCACGTCAGCAGAAAGGGCACCAATGCGACCAAGGTTTTGCCCAATCCCGACCGCCACGGACTGATATTTACTTGCCGCCTGGATACCACCATAAACGGTAGCTCCGTGCGACAAGCCATAAATTGCGGTGCCCTGAGTAAACGGGGTCTTCTCAACATCATCGTTGTACGAGCGGTATTGACCGCTGGTAAAGCTGTATTTCAGGTGACCCTCACGCTGAAGTACCGGTACGGAAGCGAAAGGAACGACCAGCGTTCGCTCGGTGCCATTCGCTTCTTTAATCGTGACATTCAGATCGCCGCTGCCCGCCGTGGGGTAAAGGTCGGAAATGGCAAACGGCCCGGCAGGGACATAGCTTTGGTAGATAACGTATCCGTTCTGACGGATAGTGACCTGCGCATTACTTTGCGCTATTCCCCTTACTACTGGCGAATAGCCTTTCATGCTGTCCGGGAGCATATCGTCGTCCGAAGCAAGCTGAACGCCGCGGAAAGGCACAGTATCAAAGACCTCCGTCGGCGAGTTACTGTCGCCCAGCGTCAGCTGGCTTCTCAGTGCCTGAATATCACGTTGCAAATAGGTATTGATGGAGTCCCAGCTTTGGTTACCCTTGCTGTCGCGGTTCCAGGTGGAATAGTTGCGCAAACGCCAGGCACCCAGGTTGGCCCCGGAACGAAGGTTCAGGTAATAGGTGTTGGAATTATTCGTGTCACTGTTGCGCGCATCGGTGTTCGCACCGCTGAAGCTGTAATTAAGCAACAGAGCCGGAATTCCCGAATCCCATTTATCTGGCGAGACATAACCGCGTGCCTGCGAATTCAAGGCCGCCTGCGGAATGCTCAAATCCAGCCTCTGCTGGTCAAAGCGGAAATTAGCGGAGGACTGCGCAATTGAACCGGTAAAATTGGCACATTCATCTGTGGCCTGAATGCCCGGAAACATACCTATTTTGACGCCCATATCGCGTAGCAGTTCTCCGCTCAGACACGGCTGAAGGCTTTGCTTACCGGCAGCGTCAGTGGCCAACGCGAATTTAACGTCGCGAGTATCAACAGCTGAACCATTGAGATAAATATCAACACGGTAGGTGCCGGGGGCCTGTAAATCGCCGTCTTCAAAGATAGATAAATCAGCGTTACCCTGAACCGGGTTATCGATTTCTAATAAGGCAGGATTGAAATACTCTGCCGCATTGACCGCCCCCATTCCGCCGATTAAAAGCGCAACCTGACATGCGATAAGGCGCGCAAGACGGGACAGCCTGAAATTGGCCGCAACAGGAATCTTGGTTATTTCATTCATTTTCGTTGTTCCATGTGTTAACGCAGCTTAACGCTTGCGTTCATCACTTCCTTATTGACAGACGTAACAGCCCCCTGACGGCGATATCAGATAGTGCCCGTCATCGCTTTGCTGGTACCGCCATAGTCGTTAATAAACTGCCAGGACAGTGCCCCTCCGGCGGCGCTGGCCGGCAATTCAAAATTGGCCTGCGATTGCGGCGCGACTATGTTGGCGCTCTTCACCGCCGTGCCGTTGATGTTGACGTTGAAGAACGTGATGTAATGCGCGGAGGGGTTGGTTACCTGAAGTTGGTTACCGACACGTTTCCAGGTAAGGGTTTTCGCCGCCTCTTCAAGCGTGCTTTTCACCCCAGCAGGACGGAAAATAAGCTTTATGCGTGTCTTCACCGCAATTTGCAGCGTGTTTTGCCTCTTCTCCGCAGAAGGAATCGATTTGATATTCAGCCAGAACAGGGACTCTTTCGTCTCCGGGAGATCCCCACCAGCACGAACCACGCGCAAAATGTTTTGCTGATTACCGTCCAGGCGGAATAGAGGAGGTGTAACGATAAACGGAGCTTTGCTGGCCGGAACGCCCGCGCGCGCTTCCCCGCCGTCGACCCATGACTGAATTAAGTAAGCATGTTTGTCAGGATTACTGATATTGATGGATGACTCTTTCTTTGCACCGTCATAGATCAGACGCGTACCGCCAACCACTACACCCGCCTGCACTAACGTGCTGAAGGTCATTAATACTACTGCCACCGCAGCTGTGCGCCATGTATTCATGGTGTCTCTACCTGTCTTAACATTCAAAAAGATCAGAGGCACACACGGCCTCTGATCTGATTTAGCTCTATCGAATTACTGATAAACGACAGTGAACTGAGTTACGCCGTTCGCATCACCCACGGTGACTGAATCAGTCAGAGAGATATAACGCGCGCTGAAGTCCAGGTTGTTAGGACCGGTGCTTACCAGAGGGTATACGGAGGAGTCTTCGTACAGTGGAACAACTTTGTTCTGGCTGTCAGAGATCTGAATACCCACGCCAGTTGCCGTGCTGTCACCTGCGGTCAGTGCCAGAATGCTGTTATCACCGGAAACCTGGTTACCATCGAAACGTACGGTTGCGCCAGTTACGGTGTCCGGGCAGTCGGTCAGTACCAGAGTGAATTTCTTAGCCGCAGCCAGAGAGCCTGCAACTGGGAAAGCGGTACGAGCGATGTTGCCCAGGAAAACGTCCTGGTTCTGAGATGCGGTATCGATAGTACAAGCAGCATCAGTGATGGTGCCGGTGAAGTTAACGGCACCATCGGCAGCGAATGCAGAAGAAGCAACAGCAGAGGAAGCCATCAGAGCAATAGCAAGAAGAGTCTTTTTCACGAGTGTTATCCTATAAACAATGAAAGACGATATACCTGTTTTACGGCTATCGAATTAGTCATGACAAAACCATCTGTCATTCCTTTATTTAGTCCATGAGTTTCCGCCTCAATTAATAAATCGCCGAACGGGCTTACCCGATTCAGAAACGATTCATTTTGAACTAAAGTGACTCCTTTGGTTTTTTATGCTGAACAACGAATAAATAACAACATAAAAAACCAATATGCGTGACTGTAACGGGTTTTGATGGGCGTGTTTTTTAAGCGACAATAAAATTTGGTGTAACGAGTGGCAGGGATATAAGAAAAAACCGAGAGAGAAGGCGCGGCTGTCAAATACAGAATTCGTCCATAACGCATTGAAAATACGATATTAACAGCAAATTATTAGGCATTAATACATTGTGAGTTGACAGAAATTTACCGCTTGATTACAGTATGTTCCAATTTAGTTCAAAATGACTCCCTTGAAATAATTAATTACATCTCAACTACCAGACTTCTTTAAATCTATTAGCATTACTTGCCGTATAAATTACGGTATTCTGTATATTCCGATGACCTAAAAAATCCTGAATCAGTCGGGTATCTATTCCTCGGTCTGCCAGAGCGAATCCACAGCCATGTCTTAACATATGGGGATGTGCGTTAATTGTCAGATTGGCTGCCTGGCTGTAATTCCTGATCAACCAATAAATTCGTTGCCGGGATAATTTCGCGCCCCGATTAGAAAGAAATAGCCAGTCGGTATCTGCTCCACGATATTCTTTTCTCTTATTCATCCACAGCATTAATGATTTCCTTTCGCGTCTGTAAAGTGGATGAACGGTTGAAAAGCCATTTTTCAAACGATGTATATAGATATTGTTCCCCTCGATATCGATATCGGACAGGCGCCAACTGCTGATTTCACTGACCCTACAGCCATGGATGAAGCACATCCAGATCAGGCAGTAGTCCCGCTCCGCATGCTTACCGCGCAGCGTAGCCTCAAGCAGTTTCTCAACTTCGAACGGCGTCAGGTATTTGCGATTTTTCATAGTGCCTCTTCATGTTCATGGTGGTCCCAGATAAGCATTGATTTCGGTAGCACTCACCCAAAAATGCTATTCTGATATCGGAAATGTCCTCTCGAGAAAAAAGAGAGATGATGGTGCATTATCTAATAATAGCGTTAAATTTAGTCAGTGAGTTTATAAACCCTCCTTTTGATAAGGTATAATTATAATAATGTATTTATTCCCAATATACGTCTTAAAGGATAATACAGCAAATAAAAGGGAATGAAAGGCGGTCTTTGCGCCAGAAAAAATTAGAGATATGTATATAAAAAAAGCCATCGCGACAAATGGCTTTAAAGATTGCACATACTTCAACCTAACGATAACGCTTTATTCAGCAGTGCCCCAGGTGAAACAAACGCTATAATTGCCTAATTTCACGCTATTTTTTGCCAATTTCCCGGCATTTTATGGGGTGATATTCCATCATGAACGGCACTCTTATGAGGATTTTTCTGAGAATTAAAGTGGTTCCCCCTCAGAATATGCACAGCGTTTTTTTTGATAACGGAGGCGAATAGCGGCGAGCAGGGCTTTTTTACCTTCAGTCCCATCGACTGCGGCAGGTGAATGTGGGTAATAGCAGGGATAAAGGCAGGAACAACCTGAGGTATTGTCGGGAACAAAAAAAAACAGGACGTGTTAGGTCCTGTTTGAGCCTTGCAGAATGAACGCTATCGATCAGGCAGAGAGGCCGCCGTCCAGAATCAGGGTTTGCCCGGTCATATAGGTACTCTCATCGCTCAGAAGCCAGGCGGCGGCGGCGGCCACTTCGGTGACTTTACCAAAACGTTTCATTGGGATCGTTTTACGTAAATCTGCCCGTTTCTCTTTGGGGATAGTGTGCATAATGTCGGTATCAATGTAGCCCGGAAGCAGGCAGTTAACTCGCACGCCAAAACGTCCTAGCTCGATCGATAATGTTCTCGCCAGACCAATCATTGCCGCTTTACTGGCTCCGTAGGCGCTTTGCCCGCTATTACCTTTCACGCCAGTCACTGACGACATCAGCACTACCGAGCCTCCCCCCTGCATCATCATGGGTTCGAGCAGCAGATGGTTCCAGTAAAAAATGGCATTGAGGTTAGTGTCCATCACCTGACGCCAGTTCGCCGGACTTTGATGAATATGAAGCGCATCGAGAGTGATACCGGCATTGTGTACGACCCCAAAAGGGGAACCATAGCGCGCCAGCAGATCGGCGGCCAATCGGGTTACCGCCTGCTCATCACTTCCGTCGCACTGATAGCCTTCCACCATGCCTGGTAAACTCTCACATTCGCGCTCCACGTCATGCGCCGCATCGCTATCCTTGCACCAGGTGAAGATCACATTCCACTGCTTTGCCAGACGTAATACCGTTGCACGCCCTATTCCACGGCTCCCGCCGGTGACTAAGATCCATTGATTACGCATCGCTTAGTGACTTTTTTCGCTGAGATACTGGCACAGCTCACCCAGCGTCATGTCGACGTTATTGATGAAAACGTCAGCTTCAATCGTGACGCCAAACTCTTTTTTCGCCAGCACCATCAGTTCCACATAATCCAGGCTGTCGAGTTTAAGTCGATACAGAGGCATCTCAGGAGAGAGATCGTCCATCTCCAAATCTTTTGCATCACACAGCATTTCACAAACCTTGCTGTAAACGTCATCAAATTGAGCCATGATTTATTCCTTTAACGTAGTCAGTTAATAATGTTGTTATGTCTTATTCAGCCAGCGGGCCGGTTTTTAGCGTTGCCGACACTGATATCAGCGGATGATTGGCCCGCCATGCCTGAATGCCTGCAACCAGAACCAGTCCAGCCTCTTTTTCGCCCATGACCAGCGTCGGCAGGACGGAGTAATGTAAAGGTTCACAGGCTGAACCTTCGCTTGCAGGCTCGAGCAGCAGGGGCGAAAAACGAGTTTCGTGGTGGGTCTGTACCACCCGCACAAGCCTGAAAATGTCGCTCAGCCTCGCCGCCTCATGCCCGGCGATAATACGCTGTACGGTCTCAAGCGTTTCCGTGGCGTTTACCAGCTGGCGAAAAAGCACCGCGTCATAAAAGCTCCACTGCGGGGCTGTTTGAGGTTCAACGGTCTGGAATTGCTGAAACAGCGTTGATAATTCTTCCCTTCCCAGCGTGTTCGCTCGCGTGGCTGGGGCTAACACCAGGGCATGACTCTCACCGAGCTTGCTTCTCATACTGAGCGCCTGGGTCTGAGCATGGCGTAACGTGCCGGAGACCTGCTGCAGACCTTTAGGCTGTGATTCGCTTAACGCTATCTGATAGGGTTGTTCGCATAGCACGGGTTCACACAGCCGACAGTTGAAAAGCAGACCGGCTGAGGACAACGTCTGTTTTTCCAGCGCCTGGCTTAGGCCCAATTTCACCTCAAGCATCGCGCGCATGCCGTGCACGCAGACGTCCTCCATGCCAAGATGCTTCGCCTCAGCGGCATCAAAATGGATAGGATTGTAGTCACCGGAAAATGCGGCCCAGCGTTCGGCGTCGCGCAGCGTGTAGTACAGGGACATTATTGCCCCCGTCCGATAACCAATGCCGCATTTGCGCCGCCGAATCCGAAGCTCAAATTGAGCGTGAGTGAGAGCGCGGCGGGACGATGGATATTGGGGACATAATCCAGGTCGCATGCCGGATCGGGCGCATCAAGATGACAGGTAGCGGGCATAATCTGCTGCTGCAATGCCTGCAGGCAAATGATGGATTCAAAGCTGCCCGCTGCGGCAATCAGATGCCCGCTATAGGATTTGGTGCTCGAACATGGCGTGGCGTAGGCCGCCTCTGCGCCCAGCGCAATTTTAATGGCCTCGGTCTCATTGAGATCGTTTAGCGGAGTTGAAGTGCCGTGCGCATTAATGTAATCCAGATCGCTGGCCTCAACGCCGGCCTGGCTGAGGGCACGCCGGATGGTCTGCACCCGGGCAATTTTATCCTCGGCCGGAGCGGTAAAATCATAGGCATCAGAGTAATTCCCGTACCCGAGAATTTCGCCAAGGATCGTTGCGCCGCGCGCAATGGCTGACTCATACTCCTCCAGACATAAGACCGCAGCGCCTTCGCTGAGAACAAAACCGTTACGATGCTGGCTAAATGGACAGCACGCACGGGTCAGTTCCTCTTGCTCACTCGCCAGCGCACCAAGAACGTCAATATTCCACACCGCCGAATCCGAGCGCAGGGACTCACCCGCCCCTGCCAGCATCATATTTGCGTAGCCGTTACGGATCAGCTCAAATGCGTCCCCAATGGCGATGGTTCCGGTAGCGCAGGCGGCTACCGGCGTGTTCTGATATCCGCGTAGCCCCCAGAGAAGGCTGACGGCAGCGGTGGCGGCGTTAGGCATTGAGAAGAAACAGCCGAAGGGCGATCCCACCCCCGTACGCATGTAGTCTTCATAATGAATCTGGGTTTCATCCTGCCCCGCCCAGCCAGTGCCCATGATGACGCCGCAATCGCGCAGATCGTAATAGTGCTCGGGTTTTTCGTCGCCAAAGGCCATCTGCATCGCCTCCCTCGCAGAGGCCAACGTCAGGCGCGCAAAACGCGGCAGTCGACGACGGATCGCAGCGGGCACTCCCTTGAGCGAAGGTTCCTCATCGATCAGCCCGTAAAAGCGAGATTTGATCCCGGCGGCCGATTTGTCGCAATAGCGATACCCGGGCTTGTAGTCCATGATGGCCGCCCAGCTTTCAGCGGAATTCATCCCCAATGGGGTAACCGCGCCATAGCCGGTGACCACCACCCGGCGTGGCCTTTTCGAGGTCTGTAAAATATCCGTTTGCATGATTTATCCTTGTTGATTCACGGTGTCGTTTTCCCCACCCCCCAGCGCCAGCCAGAGTTTCATCGTGGAATACAGATAGTTGTATTGGGTTTTCACCAGCGCGTTTTCGCTATCCAGCAACGTGTTTTGCGCATCCAGCAGCGTTTGATACACCACGGCACCGTGGCGATACTGGCTTTCCACCAGCGTCAGTCGCTGCTGGCTTAACGCCAGATCGTCCAACTGACGCTGTTTTTCCTGCTGCCAGGTCAGGCGCTGCGACATTGCGTTATCGATATCCTGCAATGCGCTATAGGAGGCTTTCCTGAACTGGATCGCCGCGGTCTGTACATCCAGCTCGGACTGTTCGATGGTGAGGCGTACCTTGTTCCACTGGATGAACGGCAGATCCAGGGCTGAACCCAACGTTCTTGCCGGATTACTGAACCACTGTTGGAAAATGGCCGCCCCGGCATTGAGCGACGCATTCAGCGTCAGAGAGGGATAAAAGCTCAGGTGCGCAACATCCGAACCGGCCAGCGCAGCACGTAAATTAAGTTCTGCTGAATGAACATCTGGCCTTCTGGCAATAACCTCCAGCGGCAGGCGCTGGGCCACCGGCACGCTTTGATGAATATCCAGCCCATCTCGTTGTGCAGGGTACTGACCCGGTGGACGACTCAGTAAAATCGCGAGGGCATTACGGCTTTCATCACGCTGCTGAGAGAGATCCTGCAGGCTTACCTCCCGACTGAGAACGGTTTGCTGCGCCTGCAGGTAATCAAGCTGGCCGAGATCGCCGGCGCGCCAGCGAGAAGTCACCATCTTCAGCGTTTCCTGAGCAATGTGCAGGCTCCGCTGCATATTGGCGATTTGCTGGTTCAGGCTGGCTATCTGCCAGTAGAGTTGGGACGTTGTGCCAATCAGCGTCAGGGCGGTGGCCCGCAAATCTTGTTCCGATGCCTTGGCCAGCCAGTCGGACTGCTCACGCGTGCGCGCCAGCTTTCCCCACAGATCCAGCTCATACGAGGCCGACAGAGCATTGCTGTAACTCTCCGCGGGTGTCGTATTGCGTCGCAAATTCTGGGTATTACTTGCGCTGGCGCTGGCGGAAAAATCCGGCGTCACATTAAGATTTGAAATACCTGCTGCGAGTAGCGCCTGCTTAAGCTTGATGCCTGCCAGCGCCAAATCGTTATTAGATTGCAGGCTGGCAACAATAAGATTTGATAACGTCGGATCGCCGAAGTTGTCCCACCAGTGAGGGGTAAAATGCGCCACGCCTTCACCTGTATCCTGCACGCGCCAGGCATCGGGGACGGAAAGTAGCGGCCGTTGATATTCACTTTTCAGTGCCTGGCCACAGCCGACAAGCAGCATAGCCATCGCCGCCGTTACGGATAGCGTAAATGTATTCATTCTCGTGCCAGCGCCTCCGTCGGGTGCAAACGGGCAGCATTGCGTGCCGGGAAAAAGCCAAATCCCAGCCCGATCAGCGCGGAGAATCCGCAGGCCAGAAGGATCGGTGGCCAGGTAAAAATCATGGTGAATTCCTGGGTAATCTGAGAAAAGATCAGCCCCGCCACGCCTGAGCCGATAATGCCGATCAGACCACCAAGCGTACAAATAACCATCGCTTCGATCAGGAACTGCCGCATGATGTCTACCGGGCGGGCCCCCACCGAGAGACGAATGCCAATTTCATGCGTTCTTTCCGTCACGGAGACCAGCATGATGTTCATCACGCCAACGCCCCCGACCAGAAGAGAGATCCCCGCAATCGCGGTGATCAGCAGCGTCATCGACTCCGACGTTTTGCGGATCGTTTTCGTCAGCTGATCGTTGGTCATGGTAAAGAAGTCACGCTTGCCATGGGCAGAGTCGAGCAGTTGTTCAACCTGCTGCTGAGCGACTTCAATGGGGTAGCCGTCAGCAATACGGAGCGTAATTGACTGCAGCGGCGTATCACCTGACATACGTTCCAGCAGGGAGGTATAGGGGATCCATGCGGCGAGCTGCTCACCGATATACTTCGGCCCTTTTTTATCCGCCACGCCAATAATTCGGAATGGGACGCCGGACAGTTGGATGATGTCGCCCAGCGGATCCTTCCCCTCGCCAAACAGCGTGCTGCTGATGTTGGGATCAATGATCACCACCGGCTCACGATCGTCGAGATCGCGCGGCGTAAAACGGTTTCCGGCAATAAAATGCAGACCCTGCACGCGAAAGAACCCGTTGCTGACGCCCGACAGTGAAACCAGTACCTGTTTGCCTCCACGAATCGCTCTTACGGTCTTACTGACGACAGGTGAAAGGCTATCGATAAAAGGCTGCTTGCCGAGGAGCTCTACATCATCGAGGGTCAATGAGCGTTCGAAGTCCGGACGCGGCTGATCCCACCCCAGTCCGGGCTGGATCTCGATGGTGCTTGTACCAAGCTGGCTTATCTGGCTAAGAATATTTTGCCGCGCGCCCTCACCCACCGCCATGGAAGAGACGACTGAAGAGATGCCGATAATAATGCCGAGCATGGAGAGAAACGCCCGGATACGGTGGCCCAAAAGAGAGCGCCACGCCATACGCACAGCCTCTTTTATGCTCTGCCAGAGCGGCGTTCGCCCGGTGGTGGTAATGGTCGGTAACCCCTGAGATGTCACCTGCGGTATAGCCGGGTTGACGCGATCGGCGACAATCTGGCCATCATGGATTTCAACGATGCGCTGGCACTGCTCTGCAATGCTTCGGTCGTGGGTCACGATAATCAGCGTATGCCCGGACTGATGGAGACCATGCAAAATCGCCATCAGCTCCTTGCCGCTGGTGCTATCCAGCGCACCGGTAGGCTCATCGGCGAGGATCACAGGCGCGCCGTTCATCAGGGCGCGCGCGATACTGACGCGCTGCTGCTGACCACCCGAAAGCTGGGCAGGCCGGTAGTGCAGGCGGTTACCTAACCCTAAACGGTTCAGCAGAGACTCAGCCCGCGATTGACGTTCGTGAGCGGGCATATCCGTATATAGCGCCGGGATCGTGACGTTCTCAATGGCCGTCAGATAGGGCATCAGATGATAGCGTTGAAAAATAAACCCCAGATACTGGCTGCGAAGCTGGGCCAGTTGTTCACTGCTGGCCACCTGCGTAGACACGTCCATAATGCGCATTTCGCCTTCCGACGGCTTATCCAGGCAGCCAAGGATATTCATCAGCGTCGATTTTCCCGATCCCGATGCGCCAATAATGGCTAACATCTCGCCGGCATTAACGCGCAGGGAAATATCCTTCAATACGGTGACGGCCGCATTGCCTGAACCGAAACTACGAGAAATATGCGAAAGCTCGATAACCGGAAAGTTAGCCATTTGCGGTCCCTGCGGAAGGTTGCATCACCACGCGTTCGCCTTCATGAAGGCCATCGATCACTTCGATATACTGTCTGTCGTTAATCCCGACGCGAACGAGCCGCTGCTCCGGGATATCGCCCTTCATCACCTGGACATAGTAACTGTCTCCCCCCTGCGGCTGGCCGAGGGCCATCACCGGCAACCGCAGCACGTTTTTGGCCTGCTCGGTGACGATAAACACCTGTGCCGTCATTGAGGTACGGAGAAGATGCTCAGGGTTCGGCACGGTAAATACACCGTTGTAATACACAGCGGAAGGCTGTTGTGACTGCGCGCTCACGCTCTCATCCTGCAAAGCGTCGTTGGGGGCATCCTGAAGCGCGCCCATAACGCTGTGATAACGATGTTTAGGTTCGGCAACGACATAGAACGACAGCGGCTGGCCCGGATGAACTTTGAGAATGTCGGTTTCTGAAATTCGAGTTTGTACGGTCATGGTGTCGACATTTGCCAGCACCAGGATGGTCGGCGCCGTTTGTGACGAGACCACGGTTTGCCCCTCTTTGGTGACAATTCCCAACACCTGACCATCCACGGGCGCGACGATGCGCGTATATCCCAGGTTGGCTTTCGCGGTTTCCAGTGCCATCTGCGCTTGTACGATTTGCGCCTCGTTGACTTTGATCTGCGCCTTTTGGGTATCGACTTTGGCCTGCGACTGCTCCAGGTTGCTTTTCATTCCCGAACCGTCACGATCCATCTGCAGCTGTCGTTTAAGCTCGAGCTGATACTGCTTTAAGGTGAACTGTGAAGCCTGCTTCTGCGCGATTGCACTCTCCAGCTCGGCCTCTGATTTACGCAGTTCGCTCAGCTGCAGCGTGGGGTCAATTTCAGCCAGCAGCTGATCTTTACGCACCCGATCCCCGGCGCGGACATACAGCTTTTTTAGCTGCCCGTTAACCTGAGCCCCCACATTGACCTGGGCTGAAGGTTTGAGGATCCCGGTCGCCAGCACGGTTTTTTCGATGTCACCACGGTCGATGACGTGCGTGATTACCGGCGCGGCGGTGCCAGACATCATGTTATGTACTCCCCACCCTCCGGCTATCAGCAGGATGACCACCAGCACCGACAACGCAAGGAATGCCTTGCGGTTTCGGGTTGCCAGCATCGGGAACTGCTTCACTGAAAAGCTCACGCCAGCTCTCCCTGAGTCTCATTGGCAACGGAGACTTCGCGCAGGAACGTTTTGACTTGCCCATCTTTCAGCACGCAGACGCGGTCAAATAAAGGCAATGCCGTTTCGCTGTGCGTTACCGTGATAAGCGTTTTTCCATATTCACTGCAGTGGTCAATAAGGGTTTGCATCACCTGCAACGCGGTTTGTTCATCAAGGTTGGCTGTCGGCTCGTCCAGCACCATGACCGGGCAATCGCTATACATCGCACGTGCCAGCATCAGCCGCTGGCGCTGCCCAAGGGAGAGCGCGGGATGGCTTTCACGAATCAGCGCATTTTGTTTACCCGGTAGACGATCGATCGCCTCGGCGAGGTTCAGATCGCGTAAGGATTTATCAATACGCAACTGCTTCACGGCATCGTGGTGACGATCAAAAAGCGTGATGTTTTGCAGGACGCTGGTGTTGAACAGAATGTCTTCCTGGCTCTGCAGGAATAAAAGCTTATGCGCCTGACGCGTGCTCACCGGCTGTCCATCAGCCAGAATGTCGCCCACCTGAGGTTCAATTAGCCCGGAAATCGCTTTCAGAAGCGTACTTTTCCCTGCCCCTGACTCACCGATAATGGCCAGCGTTTCGCCACGGAAGACCTCCAGAGAAAGATCCTGAAGTACCGGTTTACCTGGCTCATAGGCAAACTGTACCCCACGGTAGCTGAGCTGATGAGTAAACTGTGCCAGAGGCGGTAGTTCAGTACCGTCCCCCTCTTTTTTAACCTGCGGGAACAGGTCAGCGGCACGCGTATCAATGACATGCAGCTGGTTCTTCTGAAGAATCGAGAAAAAGATTTGCGTGATGTAGGCGGTAAAAATCTGGCGTACAAAGCTATAGGCGAAGAACTCTCCTAACGAGATACGGTTATCTTTCAGCAGCGGTAAGGCCAGAAACATGAAAAAGACCATTTCAAGGCTGCCGATCAGCTGATAGAGACTGCTTTTCACCTGCTCATAAACTTTTTGTTTCTGTCTGAAATCAAAAAGGGATAACGCATAGCCGGCAAAATCCGTCTGACGCTGCCCCTTCAGGCCCGCCGATTTCAGCGTCGCGAAGCCCTGGATAGATTCCAGCAGAAAGTCGCTTTGCTCCGCACTTTTAACCTGAATTTGCTGCGTATAATAACGATCGCGGAAGATGGCCCATACGCTAACCAGCCCCATTAACGTCACGCCCACGGCAGATATTGCCGCAAGCAATGGGCTGATATAGCACATCACCGCTAATGCAATGACGCCAACCACCCAGTCGATTCGCAGGCCGTTATCCAGTTCGATTTTTTGAGCGGCCGCTATCTGCCAGTTGGAGAAGCGGCTGTAGATTTCACCCGGGCTGCGCTTTTCAAAAAAGGAGAGCGAGTTGCTTAACAGGCTGGCAAAGCCGCTCACGCTTTGCATCACCACAAATCGCTTGATAAAGCGCTCTGTTACGCTGCGTACAACAAAGGCCAACAGGGTCGACACGACAAACGCCAGCAGGTAATAAAAATACGGGAAAGTCTTTTCGCCTCCGGACGAGAATACGTTGTTGATGGCGGTGCTGACCATTATTGGCATGATAAACAGGGTCAGCGAGACCAGAAATGCCAGCAGCATCAGTCGGTAAATACCCGGAATGGCAGCAGTCTGCTTCAGGCTCATACATTCCAGCGCGCGGAAACGACGGGTGCGCTTTTGTTGATCCACTGACGGTGTGGCCCCGCCGCTCTCCTGGTCGAGTACCAGCGCATAGCCGCTGATTTCTGTTTTCAACGCGGCGACAGGAAGCAACTGCTCCCCAATGGCGGGGTTCATAACGCAAACATAGCTGCCCTGACGGTAGGCCAGCAGGACATAATGGCTTGCACCGTAGTGCAAAATGGCCGGTAAAGGGAGTTCGGAGATCTCGTTCAAATCGAACGCCACCGGATAGGCCGGGACGGCTAGCTCGCTCAGAATGTCGCACATCGTTGACAGCGCAGTGCCGTGAGAGGATGCAGGGAAACGCTCGCGCAGCTCTTCCAGAGGTGCATGAATACCCTGCGTTTCAGCCAGCATTGAAATACAGGCCAGCGCACATTCATTCGTCTCAGCCTGATAAACTATTTTTGGAATGACATTGTCCATAATTACACCTCAACACGCAGGTTCTTATTTTTCGTTACGCTGATTTTCTTTTTACACATTTTTAATCATTTATAAAAAACAGCGAGTGTGAATGCCATAGCATCCAGTCAGTCGAATAATCACGAATACTTTGTTCAATAATACGAGGCATTTCTGCCTTCAGACTTTTTGCGGTTACAGGGTTATGGATGTATATCTTTAATCCCTTATCAAAATAGAGATGATAAAACACCACCTGCGCCGACATCATTCTGGCCAATCGGATAATCCCGCTATGTAAAGAAGCCGGCCGATTAAACAAGTTGCAATGTAATTTCTCAACCTTATCTTTAGTGGCAAAGTGGGTGAAGTCGGGAGTGATATCTGGGAACAAAATAATATTGCGCTTGTTTTCTGCCGCCTCCATCACCGATTTCATTAAATTACCGGCAATATTTTTATTATCTTCATGAATTGAACAATAAGTAAGATCTACGCCTCCCAGCTGTCGCTCGGCTTCGGAATGGGCGTCCGCACTGCGCGAGGTGATCACCGTTGCTTTTCCAGGGTACGCCGCTGCCCCCACCATCGTAGTCAAAACATCCGAAACCATATGCAGTGGAGCAAGGATCACCGGCTGCCCTGCCCGCTGAAGCGGCTCGACAACGCTATTAAGCTGTGCCGAACAGGCTGCCAACTCTCGCAATAGCCGGCGGTTTTGTCCGTAGGTCACAGCCTGAATCAGCAGCTGCCTTCTCTGAGTCAGCCAGACATAATCAAATTTCTTTTTATCATCGAGTAAGCATTGGCGGTTAGACTCTGCAACCGCTGCACGCAGCTTCACATTGCGTGGTACTAGTTTTAAAAATCGCCTGATATGTGCAAACCCAAACACAATACGGTAATGCAAGCGCCGGAATAATAAACAATGTGCCCTGTAGCCAATCAGCTGAAGTTTATATACCAGCCACTGGCACCTGGCAGTGAAATTTCGCCAAAACAGCGCGCACCACAGGGCATAAAATTTCATACTTACTCCGGTGCTTTACCTGTTTTCAAAATTGAGAGCAATTTTTCAGAAAATGATGGGAAATCACGGTCCTGAATAGCAACCCATTTTTTAGCAACAATAAAGGTCGGGGTAGCATTGATATCATAATATTGAGAAACACGAGTCATATAATCCAGACGTTTTTTTACTTCCGCGGACTGGCTAATTTTACGGTATTCAGCGACATCAATTTTATTGTCTTCCAGCCATGCGTCACGCTTTGCCGGGTCGCCTAAATCAATTTTATGCTTCATAACGGCATCATAAGCGCTCTGCCGATACGCTTCTTCAATGCCCATTACCTGAAGGGTTGCGAAGACGGGTGCATAGCGCGCCAGACCGCCCTGGTTGTCCAGACTGAAATGAAGGCGCACCAGCTTTTTCCCGGCAGGCATACTTTTTTCCAGCGCCTCGACATTCTTTTCGTTTATCTCGCAATAATGGCAACCGTACGAGAAGATCTCAATAATGTCTTGCCCATCAGCTATTGGGCTTTGGGTCAGTTTTTCAGCTGAAATTGACGTCAGCACCTGCTGCCCATCATCACTGCTTTGGTTTAAGACAAAAGTATGGAACCAGGCTGTGGTAATCACCGCTGAAACAACCGCAACAAAAACGGTATATGCCAGCACGTAGAGAATTCTTTTTTTCATGTGAGGCGTTCAATCCTGAATGTTATAATACGATGGCTGCGTTACAGAATATTTTCACGTGGGCGTTGTATTAATAAAACAACGCCCATAAGAATAAATCGTTGAGACATTACTCTTATTAAATGCGACTAAAAGAGTTCTTAGCCTACGTTACCGCAGTTGATGATTGCTGCAGCCGTGAAGGTTTTAGTCACAACGCCATTTTTGTCAGTACAGGTTTTCACTGCATTACAAACAGTAGCATCGCCAACCAGATTCAGTTCGAAGCTGTTGACACAAGTAGTGGTACCGCCAACAACTGCGCTTGCTTCAGACATATTGATTTTTTTCATCTGTGATTTCCTTATTTAAATATTAAAGTATGTAGTATGAGCTATTATCGTTTGGCATATATAGATACATGCCTGCAGAGATAACCTGTATCGTTATCATTTCTGCATCCCATAATGACAATTCTGAAGTATTGTATTTCAGGACCTCATTATCGGATAGGGCGCATAGTAGTAGCGTTTTTTGGAATAGGCAATATGCTGAAAGATCTGATGACGGGCAAAAATAAACAGCATCACTCTCATTGCCGCAGGATATTTCTTACATTAACTACAGCCTTTATCCGACAATAAAAAAGTTCCCTTACCTTATTAAAGATCTTCCCTTCCAATCAGGCAGGATGTTTCTTAGGAAGAAACAGGGTTTAGAGGATCTTTAGGCTGAAATTTTTTTAAACTTTTTTTACGGAACAGAAAAGTGCTGAGACTGGTTCAGTGCAGGAGAGAGTGAAGAGAGATCGCAGGCATGCTCTGACTTCGCTGAAGAAGCCAGGACTTAATGATTTTGTATGAAATCAGGAAAACGAAAAGGGCCACGTTATAAATAACGTGGCCCTGAATAGTGGCGGAACGGACGGGACTCGAACCCGCGACCCCCTGCGTGACAGGCAGGTATTCTAACCGACTGAACTACCGCTCCACTGTTCCCGTTTGGGGAACGAGGCGAATATTACGGTCTGCCTCCCAACTCGTCAACGCTTTTTCTTAGCTTTTGAATCGTTTGCTGCAAAAATCACCCAAACGGCGATTTTACACGCATTCTGCCGCGCGGTTATGCACGCCACATACAGCTTCCGCCCTTCTTCTGCACGAGATCGAGGCGAGATTCATGGTTAAGCAGCTCTTCATCGCTGGCTAAAACAACCCGCAACCGGCTCGCCTGACGCACAACGCGCTGAATGCCCGCTTCACCCTGCGTCTGCTGGGAATCATTTTCCGTACTGAACTTCATCGACGTCTGGCCGCCGGTCATCGTCAGATAAACATCCGCCAGAATCTGGGCATCGAGCAATGCGCCGTGCAGCGTACGCTTGGTGTTGTCTATCTCATAGCGCGAGCAGAGCGCATCGAGGCTGTTACGCTTGCCGGGGAACATCTTCCTCGCCAGCGCCAGGCTATCGGTCACTTTACAGAAGGTGTTGGTCTTCGGAATATCGCGGTTCAGCTTGCTGAATTCATAATCCATAAAGCCGATATCGAACGATGCGTTATGAATGACGAGCTCAGCCCCTTTGATGTACTCGAGGAATTCGTCCGCGACATCGGCAAAGGTGGGTTTATCCAGCAAAAACTCATCGGCAATCCCGTGAACACCGAACGCTTCCGGGTCCACCAGCCGGTCGGGCTTGAGGTAAACGTGGAAATTGTTCCCCGTCAGACGACGGTTCACCACCTCAACGGCACCGATCTCGATGATCTTGTGCCCTTCGTAGTGCGCGCCGATCTGGTTCATACCGGTGGTTTCGGTATCAAGAACAATCTGGCGAGTAATTGCAGTGCTCATAGCGGTCATTTATGTCAGACTTATCGTTTTACTGAACGTTTCGAATACAGGAAGTCTACCAGAGATGCGTAAACAGGTAGAAATTTTCACCGATGGATCTTGTCTCGGCAACCCGGGGCCAGGCGGCTATGGCGCAATCATGCGCTACCGCGAGCACGAAAAAACCTTTAGCGAAGGCTATTTCCTGACGACAAACAACCGCATGGAGCTGATGGCGGCCATCGTCGCGCTGGAAGCCTTAAAGGAACACTGCGACGTTGTACTGAGTACCGATAGCCAGTACGTACGCCAGGGCATCACCCAGTGGATACACAACTGGAAAAAACGCGGCTGGAAAACGGCAGATAAAAAGCCGGTTAAAAACGTTGATCTCTGGAAGCGTCTGGATGCGGCACTAGGCCAGCACCAAATCAAATGGGAATGGGTCAAGGGCCATGCGGGCCATCCGGAAAACGAACGCTGCGACGAGCTGGCGCGTGCGGCTGCGTCCAATCCGGCCCATGAGGACACAGGCTACCAGCCTGAATCCTGATCAGGGTTTTCTGTACTGCCGCGTGGCGCCAACGGTCTGACGAATCTGCGTTTTCGATTTACTCTGCTTCATTGGGTTGAGCGTAAGCGGAATTGTTCGCTTACGCGCCACAATAAACTGCATACAGCCCAGGGCCGGTAAATGCGTGCTCAACACGACCCCGCCCTTCCGCGCCCAGGGCAGCACCTGAAAGCCACCGTAGCTGAGCACTTCGAAGTTTAGCAGCGAAAGCCAGTCCAGCTGACGCATCATGGTAAACATGCGGCTGTTATAGGGCGGCGTGCGGCGTAACACCGGCACCAGCTTACGCATCCCCATTAAGCTCAGCGGATTGAAGCCGCTCAGTATCAGCCAGCCGTCATCAATCAGGACGCGATCGGCTTCGCGTAACAGGCGATGGGGATCGCTACACCAGGGTAAGGTATGCGCAAGCAGGCAGGCATCAACGGATTTCTCCGCAAACGGCAAATGCAGCGGGTCCGCTTTGACCTGAACGGGCGATCCATCGAGAGAAACATTAACCTGATGAGAGATAGCGCAGCTTTCGGTATTGATTTCCGCGCTGAGATTGCCAATCTTAAGCAGGTGAAAACCATACATTTTTGCGAGCCAGGGCTTAAGCTGTAGTTCTAATGCCTCGCGATAGTATTCACCCCAGGGCAATTCTGCCCAACGTTCCGGTGCTGCGACAGTCTGAGGTATCCTTGCCGGTTTCATCAACACATCCGCCACGCTGTAAGAGGTAATGTATGAATCTTATCAGTATTCCTGCCTTTGAGGACAATTACATCTGGGTTTTAGTTGACGACGATCGCCGCTGTATCATCGTCGATCCGGGCGAATCCGCGCCGGTTTTGCAGGCTATAAAGGAAAATCGCTGGCAGCCTGAAGCGATACTCCTCACCCATCACCATCACGATCATGTTGGCGGCGTGCCTGACCTGCTCGCACAGTTTCCGCATCTGGCGGTTTACGGACCGGCCGAGACACAGGATAAGGGGACGACGCAAGTAGTCGAAGAGGGCGAAAATGTCCTCATACGGGGATACGAATTTTCCGTATTTGCCACACCAGGTCACACTTCCGGACATATTTGTTACTACAGCAAACCTTATCTTTTTTGCGGTGACACGCTGTTTTCTGGCGGCTGCGGAAGGCTTTTTGAAGGTACTCCAGCTCAAATGTATCAATCTTTACAGAAAATTAACGCACTACCCGACGATACGCTCATATGTTGCGCGCATGAGTATACATTAGGGAATATGAAGTTTGCTGCGAGCATTTTACCTGACGATCGCGCCATTCAGGATTATTACCTGAAAGTGAAGGAGTTACGTGCAAAAAACCAAAATACACTCCCCGTAACTCTTAAAAATGAGCGTAAAATAAATGTATTTCTAAGAACCAATGATATTGATTTAATTAACAAAATTAACCAAGAAACAAATTTGCAACAACCAGACGCGCGATTTGCATGGTTAAGGTCAAAGAAAGATAACTTCAGATAATTGCGGGTTGCCTTTTCAAAATTTCGCCGTTATCATCGCTCGTCTTTTAAGCAACTATTGACACACACATGAAGGCAAAAGCGATATTACTCGCCTCTGTCCTGCTTGTAGGTTGCCAGTCGCAAAACGGCAGCAACGTACAACAGCACGCACAGAGCCTTTCTGCAGCTGGTCAAGGGGAAGCAGGGAAGTTTACAAGTCAGGCGCGATGGTTGGACGATGGGACATCTTTCGCGCAGGAACAAGACTTGTGGGCCTCTATTGGCGACGAGCTAAAGATGGGAATTCCGGAAAACACCCGGATTCGCGAACAGAAACAGAAGTATTTGAGAAATAAGAGCTATCTCCACGATGTAACGTTACGGGCAGAGCCGTATATGTACTGGATAGCCGGGCAAGTTAAGAAACGTAACATGCCTATGGAGCTGGTACTCCTACCCATAGTGGAGAGCGCTTTTGACCCACACGCAACGTCTGGCGCCAATGCCGCAGGCATTTGGCAGATCATTCCGAGCACAGGGCGCAATTATGGTTTGAAACAGACCCGCAGCTACGATGCGCGTCGTGATGTTGTCGCTTCAACGACAGCCGCTCTCGACATGATGCAACGTCTGAACAAGATGTTTGACGGTGACTGGTTGTTAACGATCGCTGCGTATAATAGCGGTGAAGGTCGTGTAATGAAGGCAATGAAAGCGAACAAAGCGCGTGGAAAATCCACCGATTTCTGGTCACTGTCACTGCCTCAGGAAACGAAGATTTACGTACCGAAGATGCTGGCATTGAGTGATATTCTCAAGAACAGCAAGCGTTACGGTGTACAACTGCCAACACCAGACGAAAGTCGTGCACTGGCGCGCGTTCGCCTCAGCAGCCCGGTTGATATTCAACAGGTTGCCGATATGACGGGCATGTCGGTAAGTAAACTGAAAACCTTTAATGCAGGCGTTAAAGGCTCAACCCTGGGAGCAACTGGCCCGCGGTATGTGATGGTTCCGCAGAAACATGCAGAGCAATTACGTGAGTCTTTGGCTTCGGGTGAAATTGCTGCCGTTCAGTCAACGCTGATCGCAGATACTTCGCCGGTAAGCAGCCGCAGTTATAAGGTCCGTTCAGGTGATACGCTCTCGGGCATTGCTTCACGTTTAGGCGTGAATGCGAAAGAGCTACAGCAGTGGAATAATCTGCGCAGTTCTGGTCTGAAGGTGGGTCAAACACTGACGGTGGGTGCGGGTAGCAGCGCACAGCGACTGGCCAAAAACAGCGATAGCATTACCTATCGCGTGCGTAAGGGTGATTCTCTGTCCAGTATTGCCAAACGTCACGGCGTGAACATCAAAGATGTCATGCGCTGGAATGATGGTACTGACAATCTGCAGCCAGGCGACCAGCTCACGCTGTTTGTTAAAAACAGCGCTACGCCAGATTCCTGATTACACGATCTCTGATAAAAAGGCACCGATTCCCCCGGTGCCTTTTTTGTTTTAGCCTGCTTTTTGTGCTTCAACCATGATGGTATCGCTGGTAAACGAACCGTCATCCTGCAATTCAAAGTAAGCCTTCACTTCCCCTGATGCGCTGTCCTGATACATTCGAATAGCCTGGCTTAACGCTTCTGGCGTACGCATACGCGCGATCCATGAGCTGAACTCCAGCGGTAAGCGATCGGTTATCAATGAGCGTGAAATTAAACCTGCCTCGGTAATCAATGATAACCACTGCCCGCTGGAGTAATTTTGCACGTGGGATGTATCGCGCAGGGCTTCAACCGTTTGCAGCCAGATATCCCGAACCGGATGACCCGGCGACATCACGTCCATAATAATGCAGACCCCGCCCGGCTTAAGCACGCGTTTGACTTCACGCAGCGCCTGCCCGACATCATGCCAGTGGTGTGCGGAGTAGCGGCTAATGACAACGTCAAATGACGCATCCTCGAAGGGTAACGATTCTGCATAACCCTGGCGCGTAGCGACGTTGTTTAACCCTTTGGCTTTTGCAGCCTCCGCCACTACCTCCAGCATCTGGCTGGAGAGATCGTACGCGGTGACGTGGGCTACCTGCAGTGCGGCAGTAAAGCTGGCGTGCCCTGCTCCGCAGCCTAAATCCAGCACCTGTGCCTCCGGGAAGGCCGCCAGGCGCTCACCGAGCCTTATGAGATCGCGGCCAGAAGCATGCACGGCGCTGCTGAGATACGCACTGGCCTGTGAGCCAAACTGTTTTTCTACGTTGTCATGATGGGAGTGTGTTGTTGTTGTCATTTTGCTGTCCTTGTATTGATGAAAAATAAAGGGCAGCACCTGCACAGGCCTGCCCCACGGCAGACCTGACACACCATTACTTATCAGGTTTGCCGGGACTGAATTCTACTAGTAGTGGATTGTGATCGGAGGCGCGCGTCACCAGAACGGAGGCATCGTGCACGCTCAAACCACGATAGAAGACGAAATCGAGAGGGCGACCAAAGGCTTTCTTGCGCTGGTCATCGCTAAAACGGACTTCACGCAGCGACATTTCGCGCGCAAAGCGGTACAGCGCATTCATACGCGGGCGACTCCAGGCATTGAAGTCACCGGCCATAATGATAGGCCCGCTGTGATGCGCAATCTGATCGCCAATGGGAAGTAACTGCTTACTATACACATCCACGCCGAGGCTGAAGTTCACCGCGTGGATATTTACGACCATCAGCATTCGAGTATCCGGCAAAGGATAGACTGTTACCAGCGCCGACTTGGCAAGGCGCAGGATAGGCTCGCGCTCTCGCAGCGGGCAGCAGTAGACCGGATGCGCGGCTGACAGAGTCATCACCCCTGAGGGATGCTGCGGTAAGACGAACGCAGGCACCTGATCGGCGGCAAGATAGTTAGTCGTTGCAAACCTGACCAGCTCCGGCGTCGTTTGCGCCTCCTGCAGCAGAACCAGATGGGCATCTTTGCCAAAATTCTTGAGCACGGATAACCACTCCGCGCGCTGTTGTTTAAAGATGTTCCACACCAGCACCCGAATTTTTTCATCGCTGCTTAGCGGTGTACCGGCGGGCAATGCCTGGCTGATGCTCGCAAATGATCCCGGAGGCATAATTCTCTCCGCGGGCATTCCAGCAACATAACGCATGGCATAGGTATTCTTTCGCACTTTTGGAAACAACCTCTATAACGTGAACCAGCCCGGAAAACGGACTGGTTCTAATGTTATAGGGACTTTAGGTCATACTTTCAACGCTATTTCTCAGAAAGCGCTTTCCAGTTTTGTAAGCAAGCGCTTACTGATAATTATCCCAGCGCTACTCGGGCCGGTTTATCAAGGCGCCCGCTGACCCCAATCAGCAGGAAAGCGACGAGAACAATCACTGCCCCAATCCACGGCGTTTGCGTCAGGCCAAAATGTTCTACCGTCTGACCACCGATGACGGAACCGAGGGCGATACCGATGTTAAACGCGGCGATGTTCAGACCAGAGGCTACGTCCACTGCGTTTGGCGTATAAAGTTCAGCTTTTTGCACAACATACACCTGCAGCCCGGGTACATTACCAAAGGCGAAGATCCCCATCACCAGCACCGTGACCAGCGCAGCGTATTGCATCGACGCGGTGAACTGGAACACCATGAGCAGAACAACCAGCGCGGCAAAAATGAATTTTAAAGCCGGCACTGCGCCGTGCTTATCAGCCAGCTTGCCGCCCCAGATATTGCCTACCGCCACGGAGATGCCGTAGCCCAACAAAATCCAGCTCACTGCACTCGGGGAAAAGCCCGCGAGATCCTGCATCATTGGCGCCAGGAAGGTGAAAGCAGTGAACACACCTCCGTAGCCTAGCGCTGTGACGGCGTAGATAAGCAGCAAACGTGGATGAGTGAGGACTTTCAGCTGATCGCTCAGGCTGGCGCTCGCACGGCCTGGAATGTTTGAAGGCACCAACAGCACGCTGCCCACCAGAGCGATAACGCCCAGCAACGACACGGCCAGGAAGGTTTCGCGCCAGCCGAAGTGTTGGCCTATAAACGTCCCTAACGGCACGCCGGTAACCAGCGCAACGGTCAGCCCACCGAACATAAGTGCAATGGCCGATGCTGCTTTCTCTTTAGGCACCAGACTGGTCGCTATAGTAGAACCGATCGAGAAAAACACGCCGTGTGCAAGGCCGGTAAGCAGGCGGGCGATCACCAGCGTGGCGTAGTCCGGTGCCTGCCAGGCCAGAATATTGCCCGCGGTGAAAAGCGCCATCAGAGCAACCAGAAGCTGCTTACGCGGGAATCGTCCGGTCAGCGCCGTCAGTACAGGCGCGCCGACAGCCACGCCCAGGGCGTAGATAGAAACCAGCAAACCGGCAGAAGGCAGGGAAATAGCAAGTTGGTTAGCGATGGTAGGAACCAGTCCAACGATAACAAATTCGGTCGTGCCAATTGCAAAGGCACTGATCGTCAGGGCAAGTAGCGCCAGTGGCATAAAATACTCCGTCTCTTCAGTATTAAGATGACAAGAAGTATGCGGCAGTGCTTAAATAACAAAAATGGTCAAAATATCAATTGAATTTTGCAGGTGGTGCAACAATGAAAGCAACGTCGGAAGAGCTGACTATCTTTGTCGCCGTCGTCGAAAGCGGCAGCTTTAGCCGCGCAGCAGAACAGCTGGGGCAGGCTAATTCGGCCGTTAGCCGCTCGGTGAAAAAGCTGGAGATGAAGCTTGGGGTTAGCCTGCTTAACCGCACGACGCGCCAGCTGAGCCTGACGGAGGAAGGAGAGCGCTATTTTAGACGCGTGCAGTCTGTTCTGCAGGAGATGGCTGCTGCCGAAACGGAGATTATGGAGACACGGAGCACGCCGCGCGGGCTGTTGCGCATCGATGCTGCAACGCCTGTTGTACTGCACTTTCTGATGCCGCTAATAAAACCCTTCCGCGAACGCTATCCGGAGATGACGTTATCTTTAGTCTCCTCCGAAACGTTTATCAACCTCATCGAACGTAAGGTCGATGTCGCGATCCGGGCAGGAACCCTAACGGACTCAAGCTTGCGCGCCCGCCCCCTCTTTGCCAGCTATCGTAAAATTATTGCATCACCACAGTATATTTCTGAGCATGGAAGTCCCGAGACGGTGGAAGAATTGAAGCAGCATATGTGCCTTGGCTTCACGGAGCCTGTCTTACTGAATACCTGGCCCGTTGCCTGCCATGACGGGCAGCTTCATGAAATCACGTGTGGCATATCATCAAACAGCGGGGAAACGCTAAAGCAGCTTTGCCTCACCGGGAATGGTATTGCCTGCCTGTCGGATTACATGATCGATAAGGAGATCGCGCGCGGTGAGCTTGTGGAGCTGATGGCCGATAAGCGCCTGCCGGTTGAGATGCCTTTTAGTGCGGTCTATTACAGTGACAGAGCGGTAAGTACACGTATACGCGCTTTTATCGACTTTCTGAGCGAGCATATAAAAACAGCTCCCGAAGGAGCTGTATGAGGGTTTAAGGCACAAAGGGTGGGTGAAGATTAATCCCAGTCTGGCGCTAACCCTTCCGGGCTCACCAGACGATCGTTGCAATCCAGTGCAGCGATCGCTTTTTTGTCTGCTTCGTCCAGCTTGAGATCCAACGCAAGCAGGTTGCTTGCCAGATTTTCACGCTTGGTTGATGAAGGGATCACAGCGTAACCTTCACCGATCGCCCAGGCCAGGATCACCTGCGCAGCAGTGGCGTTATGTTTCTCTGCAATGCGTGCAATAACGTCATCTTTCAATGCCTTACCGTAAGCCAGCGTCATGTAAGAGGTAATGTGGATACCGTGCTGTTTTGCCCAGTCCACCACCTTGCGGTTTTGCAGGTATGGGGACAACTCGATCTGGTTGGTCGCTATGTTTTCTGCACCAACAGAAGCAATCGCTCTTTCCATCAGAGGGATCGTGAAGTTGGAAATACCAATTTCTCGTATTAAACCCTCTTTCTTCGCTTCCAGAAGCGCCTGCATGAACTCTTCTACTGAAACAACATCGTTTGGCGACGGCCAGTGGATCAACGTCAGATCAACGTAATCGGTACGCAGCTTTTTGAGGCTCTCTTTCAGACTTGGGATGAGCTTGTCTTTGCTGAGATTCTCAATCCAGATTTTAGTGGTGATAAAAAGTTCGCTACGCGGCACGCCGCTCTCTTCGATAGCCTGGCCAACAGCAGCTTCGTTTTCATAGATTTGCGCTGTATCAACGGCACGATAGCCCAGTTCCAGTGCGGTTTTTACAGATGCAATTACAACGTCGTCTTTCAGGCGGAAAGTACCCAGACCAAATACAGGGATCGTCATATTATTCCTCGTTAATCATTATGTTCGTAAACTGAGGAAGATTATCGCGGGTACGGTTATGAAGAAAAAGGGCCTAAAAAGCAGAGGATTTTTGCTAATTTAGCAACAATTGTATCGCAGGCAAGAAAAAAGCCCTGAGCGTTAGCTCAGGGCTTTTAATAAGTGGCGGAACGGACGGGACTCGAACCCGCGACCCCCTGCGTGACAGGCAGGTATTCTAACCGACTGAACTACCGCTCCACCGAAGACTTCTGTAACCACCGGATTAATGCACCGGCTTACTACTTAATTTGATGCCTGGCAGTTCCCTACTCTCACATGGGGAGACCCCACACTACCATCGGCGCTACGGCGTTTCACTTCTGAGTTCGGCATGGGGTCAGGTGGGACCACCGCGCTAAAGCCGCCAGGCAAATTCTGTTAAATCTGTATCAGGCTGAAATTGATTGTCTGTCTCTCGTCGCCGAAACAGCTTCGGCGTTGTAAGGTTAAGCCTCACGGTTCATTAGTATCGGTTAGCTCAACGCATCGCTGCGCTTACACACCCGACCTATCAACGTCGTAGTCTTCAACGTTCCTTCAGGACCCTTAAAGGGTCAGGGAGAACTCATCTCGGGGCAAGTTTCGTGCTTAGATGCTTTCAGCACTTATCTTTTCCGCATTTAGCTACCGGGCAATGCCATTGGCATGACAACCCGAACACCAGTGATGCGTCCACTCCGGTCCTCTCGTACTAGGAGCAGCCCCCCTCAATTCTCCAGCGCCCACGGCAGATAGGGACCGAACTGTCTCACGACGTTCTAAACCCAGCTCGCGTACCACTTTAAATGGCGAACAGCCATACCCTTGGGACCTACTTCAGCCCCAGGATGTGATGAGCCGACATCGAGGTGCCAAACACCGCCGTCGATATGAACTCTTGGGCGGTATCAGCCTGTTATCCCCGGAGTACCTTTTATCCGTTGAGCGATGGCCCTTCCATTCAGAACCACCGGATCACTATGACCTGCTTTCGCACCTGCTCGAGCCGTCACTCTCGCAGTCAAGCTAGCTTATGCCATTGCACTAACCTCCTGATGTCCGACCAGGATTAGCTAACCTTCGTGCTCCTCCGTTACTCTTTGGGAGGAGACCGCCCCAGTCAAACTACCCACCAGACACTGTCCGCAACCCGGATCACGGGTCTACGTTAGAACACCAGCCATTAAAGGGTGGTATTTCAAGGTTGGCTCCACGCAGACTGGCGTCCACGCTTCAAAGCCTCCCACCTATCCTACACATCAAGGACCAGTGTTCAGTGTCAAGCTATAGTAAAGGTTCACGGGGTCTTTCCGTCTTGCCGCGGGTACACTGCATCTTCACAGCGAGTTCAATTTCACTGAGTCTCGGGTGGAGACAGCCTGGCCATCATTACGCCATTCGTGCAGGTCGGAACTTACCCGACAAGGAATTTCGCTACCTTAGGACCGTTATAGTTACGGCCGCCGTTTACCGGGGCTTCGATCAAGAGCTTCGCGTTGCCGCTAACCCCATCAATTAACCTTCCGGCACCGGGCAGGCGTCACACCGTATACGTCCACTTTCGTGTTTGCACAGTGCTGTGTTTTTAATAAACAGTTGCAGCCAGCTGGTATCTTCGACTGATTTCAGCTCCATCCGCAGGGACTTCACCTACACATCAGCGTGCCTTCTCCCGAAGTTACGGCACCATTTTGCCTAGTTCCTTCACCCGAGTTCTCTCAAGCGCCTTGGTATTCTCTACCTGACCACCTGTGTCGGTTTGGGGTACGATTTGATGTTACCTGATGCTTAGAGGCTTTTCCTGGAAGCAGGGCATTTGTTACTTCAGCACCGTAGTGCCTCGTCATCACACCTCAGCGTTAAAAGAAGTCCGGATTTACCTAAACTTCCCGCCTACATGCTTAAACCGGGACAACCGTCGCCCGGCTAACATAGCCTTCTCCGTCCCCCCTTCGCAGTAACACCAAGTACAGGAATATTAACCTGTTTCCCATCGACTACGCCTTTCGGCCTCGCCTTAGGGGTCGACTCACCCTGCCCCGATTAACGTTGGACAGGAACCCTTGGTCTTCCGGCGTGCGGGCTTTTCACCCGCATTATCGTTACTTATGTCAGCATTCGCACTTCTGATACCTCCAGCACCCCTCACAGGACACCTTCAACGGCTTACAGAACGCTCCCCTACCCAACAACGCATAAGCGTCGCTGCCGCAGCTTCGGTGCATGGTTTAGCCCCGTTACATCTTCCGCGCAGGCCGACTCGACCAGTGAGCTATTACGCTTTCTTTAAATGATGGCTGCTTCTAAGCCAACATCCTGGCTGTCTGTGCCTTCCCACATCGTTTCCCACTTAACCATGACTTTGGGACCTTAGCTGGCGGTCTGGGTTGTTTCCCTCTTCACGACGGACGTTAGCACCCGCCGTGTGTCTCCCGTGATAACATTCTTCGGTATTCGTAGTTTGCATCGGGTTGGTAAGCCGGGATGGCCCCCTAGCCGAAACAGTGCTCTACCCCCGAAGATGAGTTCACGAGGCGCTACCTAAATAGCTTTCGGGGAGAACCAGCTATCTCCCGGTTTGATTGGCCTTTCACCCCCAGCCACAAGTCATCCGCTAATTTTTCAACATTAGTCGGTTCGGTCCTCCAGTTAGTGTTACCCAACCTTCAACCTGCCCATGGCTAGATCACCGGGTTTCGGGTCTATACCCTGCAACTTAACGCCCAGTTAAGACTCGGTTTCCCTTCGGCTCCCCTATACGGTTAACCTTGCTACAGAATATAAGTCGCTGACCCATTATACAAAAGGTACGCAGTCACCTAACAAGTAGGCTCCCACTGCTTGTACGTACACGGTTTCAGGTTCTTTTTCACTCCCCTCGCCGGGGTTCTTTTCGCCTTTCCCTCACGGTACTGGTTCACTATCGGTCAGTCAGGAGTATTTAGCCTTGGAGGATGGTCCCCCCATATTCAGACAGGATACCACGTGTCCCGCCCTACTCTTCGAGTTCACAGCATGTGTGCTTTCGTGTACGGGACTATCACCCTGTACCGTGCGACTTTCCAGACGCTTCCACTAACACACAAGCTGATTCAGACTCTGGGCTGCTCCCCGTTCGCTCGCCGCTACTGGGGGAATCTCGGTTGATTTCTTTTCCTCGGGGTACTTAGATGTTTCAGTTCCCCCGGTTCGCTTCGTTAAGCTATGTATTCACTTAACGATAGTGTGTCGGAACACACTGGGTTTCCCCATTCGGAAATCGCCGGGTCAAAGGTTCATATCACCTCGCCGGCGCTTATCGCAGATTAGCACGTCCTTCATCGCCTCTGACTGCCAGGGCATCCACCGTGTACGCTTAGTCGCTTAACCTCACAACCCGAAGATGTCTCTTTCGACACATCATCGACTTGCGAAAATTTGAGAGACTCGAACACACCCTTAAAGGTGTGTCGTTTCAATTTTCAGCTTGATCCAGATTTTTAAAGAGCAAAACTTCGCAGTGCACCTTTTCAGGTTCACTCTGAAGTTTTCTTGTATTTCGCAGTAAAAGGATGGTGGAGCTATGCGGGATCGAACCGCAGACCTCCTGCGTGCAAGGCAGGCGCTCTCCCAGCTGAGCTATAGCCCCATCGTATGACTAACCTCTTCAAATTTGCTTCGCAAATTTGGTAGGCCTGAGTGGACTTGAACCACCGACCTCACCCTTATCAGGGGTGCGCTCTAACCACCTGAGCTACAAGCCTGCAGAGATTTTTACTGCTATTTTTTCATCAGACAATCTGTGTGAGCACTACAAAGGCAGGTTCTTTAAGGTAAGGAGGTGATCCAACCGCAGGTTCCCCTACGGTTACCTTGTTACGACTTCACCCCAGTCATGAATCACAAAGTGGTAAGCGCCCTCCCGAAGGTTAAGCTACCTACTTCTTTTGCAACCCACTCCCATGGTGTGACGGGCGGTGTGTACAAGGCCCGGGAACGTATTCACCGTAGCATTCTGATCTACGATTACTAGCGATTCCGACTTCATGGAGTCGAGTTGCAGACTCCAATCCGGACTACGACGCACTTTATGAGGTCCGCTTGCTCTCGCGAGGTCGCTTCTCTTTGTATGCGCCATTGTAGCACGTGTGTAGCCCTACTCGTAAGGGCCATGATGACTTGACGTCATCCCCACCTTCCTCCAGTTTATCACTGGCAGTCTCCTTTGAGTTCCCGGCCGGACCGCTGGCAACAAAGGATAAGGGTTGCGCTCGTTGCGGGACTTAACCCAACATTTCACAACACGAGCTGACGACAGCCATGCAGCACCTGTCTCAGAGTTCCCGAAGGCACCAAAGCATCTCTGCTAAGTTCTCTGGATGTCAAGAGTAGGTAAGGTTCTTCGCGTTGCATCGAATTAAACCACATGCTCCACCGCTTGTGCGGGCCCCCGTCAATTCATTTGAGTTTTAACCTTGCGGCCGTACTCCCCAGGCGGTCGACTTAACGCGTTAGCTCCGGAAGCCACTCCTCAAGGGAACAACCTCCAAGTCGACATCGTTTACGGCGTGGACTACCAGGGTATCTAATCCTGTTTGCTCCCCACGCTTTCGCACCTGAGCGTCAGTCTTTGTCCAGGGGGCCGCCTTCGCCACCGGTATTCCTCCAGATCTCTACGCATTTCACCGCTACACCTGGAATTCTACCCCCCTCTACAAGACTCTAGCCTGCCAGTTTCGAATGCAGTTCCCAGGTTGAGCCCGGGGATTTCACATCCGACTTGACAGACCGCCTGCGTGCGCTTTACGCCCAGTAATTCCGATTAACGCTTGCACCCTCCGTATTACCGCGGCTGCTGGCACGGAGTTAGCCGGTGCTTCTTCTGCGGGTAACGTCAATCGACAAGGTTATTAACCTTATCGCCTTCCTCCCCGCTGAAAGTACTTTACAACCCGAAGGCCTTCTTCATACACGCGGCATGGCTGCATCAGGCTTGCGCCCATTGTGCAATATTCCCCACTGCTGCCTCCCGTAGGAGTCTGGACCGTGTCTCAGTTCCAGTGTGGCTGGTCATCCTCTCAGACCAGCTAGGGATCGTCGCCTAGGTGAGCCGTTACCCCACCTACTAGCTAATCCCATCTGGGCACATCTGATGGCAAGAGGCCCGAAGGTCCCCCTCTTTGGTCTTGCGACGTTATGCGGTATTAGCTACCGTTTCCAGTAGTTATCCCCCTCCATCAGGCAGTTTCCCAGACATTACTCACCCGTCCGCCGCTCGTCACCCAGGAGCAAGCTCCCTGTGCTACCGCTCGACTTGCATGTGTTAGGCCTGCCGCCAGCGTTCAATCTGAGCCATGATCAAACTCTTCAATTTAAGTTTGATGCTCGTGAATTAAACTTCGTAATGAATTACGTATGTTCACTCAGAGACTTGGTATTCATTTATTGTCCGAAGACATTAAGAATCCATGTCACTTTGAGTGCCCACACAGATTGTCTGATAAATTGTTAAAGAGCAGTGCAACGCGGCTTTCGCTCACCGTTGCGAGGTGGCGTATATTACGCTTTCCTCTTTCAGAGTCAACCCGTTATTTCAGGATTTTTTCTCTTCAACCGACCCGGTTGTTTGTGAAGTGATTCACATGTTCCGTGTCGATGGAGGCGCATTATAGGGGGCCGTCGAGGAATGACAAGCGGAAAAATGCATTTTTATTTCAACCGCTCATCTTTTCACCAAAAAGGCTATTTTTGGTGCTTTTTAATCTCTTTTGGCAACTCAGCCAGACTATTAATCACCCAATCCGCTGCATTTTCTGCTTCTGGCGTTACGGGTTTACCGGTGCGAACTAATATTTTGGTTCCAACACCAGCAGCTGCTGCTGCCTGCATATCTTCCAGTTTGTCGCCCACCATATAAGAAGCAGCCATATCAATCTGCAGGAACTCCTGCGCAGAGATGAACATCCCGGGATGTGGCTTACGGCAGTCACACGCCTGGCGATACTCTTCTACTGTTCCCTGTGGGTGATGCGGGCAATAGTAGATACCATCGAGATCCACACCGCGGTCAGCCAACGACCAGTCCATCCATTCCGTGAGCGTCTCGAACTGCGCCTCGGTGAATTTACCGCGTGCAATGCCCGACTGGTTCGTTACGACCACCAACGCATAGCCCATCTCTTTCAGCTGGCGCATGGCATCTATTACGCCTTCGATAAACTCGAACTCATCAATCTCATGCACGTAACCATGATCCACATTAATCGTGCCATCACGATCGAGAAAAATTGCGGGTACTGATTTTGCCACCGGTTTGCTCCTGAAAAAGGCATGTTCAGCTAGTATCTCATGAATCACAGCGCAATAAAGTGCTCATCGCACAGAGTTGGATTGATTTAGACGTCTGGATGCCTTAACATCCGTTTTGTTTACGGTCATCGCCCGTATCTGGCAGAACAAAATGCCACGGCTAACTTACATACGATAAAAATAATCTAATGATTAAACTTTCCAATATCACCAAAGTGTTCCAGCAGGGGAACCGATCCATTCAGGCGCTGAACAACGTCAGCCTGCATGTTCCTGCTGGTCAAATTTATGGCGTCATTGGCGCATCGGGTGCAGGTAAAAGTACGATGATCCGTTGTGTTAACCTGCTTGAACGTCCAACCCAGGGCAGCGTAGAAGTGGGCGGTCAGGAACTTACCGCCCTCTCAGAGAAAGAACTCACCAAAGCGCGCCGCCAGATTGGCATGATCTTCCAGCACTTTAACCTGCTGGCTTCCCGCACCGTTTTTGGCAACGTTGCTTTGCCGCTGGAGCTGGACAACACGCCTAAAGAAGAAGTGAAGCGTCGGGTCACTGAACTGCTGGACCTGGTCGGTCTGGGCGATAAACATGATAGCTACCCGGCGAACCTGTCCGGTGGGCAAAAGCAGCGTGTTGCCATTGCCCGCGCGCTGGCAAGTAATCCTAACGTGCTGCTGTGTGATGAAGCGACGAGCGCACTGGATCCGGCGACTACGCGTTCTATTCTCGAACTGTTGAAAGACATTAACCGTCGCCTGGGCCTGACGATCCTCCTTATTACGCACGAGATGGATGTAGTGAAACGCATCTGTGACTGCGTGGCGGTCATCAGCAACGGTGAACTGATCGAGCAGGACACGGTAAGCGAAGTGTTCTCGCATCCGAAGACGCCGCTGGCTCAGCAGTTTATTCAGTCCACGCTGCATCTGGATATTCCGGAAGATTATCTGGAGCGCTTGAAAGCAGAAGCGGCAGCAGACAGCGTTCCGATGCTGCGCATGGAGTTCACCGGTCAGTCCGTTGATGCCCCGCTGCTTTCAGAAACCGCGCGTCGCTTTAACGTGAACAACAACATCATCAGCGCGCAGATGGATTACGCCGGTGGCGTGAAGTTCGGCATCATGCTGACGGAAATGCACGGTACACAGGAAGAAACCCAGGCTGCAATTGCCTGGCTGCAAGAACATCATGTAAAAGTAGAGGTACTGGGTTATGTCTGAGCCGATGATTTGGCTGCTGGTTCGCGGCGTTTGGGAAACGCTGGCAATGACCTTCGTATCGGGTTTCTTCGGTTTTGTGATTGGACTGCCGGTAGGCGTGCTGCTGTACGTCACGCGCCCGGGTCAAATCATTGAAAACGCGAAACTGTATCGCACCCTCTCTGCGCTGGTGAACATCTTCCGTTCTATCCCGTTCATTATTCTGCTGGTATGGATGATTCCATTTACCCGCGTGATCGTCGGGACGTCTATTGGCCTGCAGGCGGCCATCGTTCCGCTGACCGTTGGCGCTGCGCCGTTTATCGCCCGCATGGTGGAAAATGCCCTGCTGGAGATCCCAACCGGTCTTATCGAAGCCTCTCGCGCAATGGGCGCCACGCCGATGCAGATTGTGCGCAAAGTTCTGCTGCCTGAAGCGCTGCCGGGTCTCGTTAACGCAGCAACCATCACGCTCATCACGCTGGTTGGTTATTCTGCAATGGGCGGTGCCGTTGGCGCAGGCGGTTTAGGTCAGATTGGTTACCAGTACGGCTATATTGGTTATAACGCTACCGTAATGAATACCGTTCTGGTATTGCTGGTTGTTCTGGTTTACTTAATTCAATTCTCTGGCGATCGTATCGTCCGGGCTGTTACTCACAAATAACGTTAAACACAACACAAACTCGACGAGTTAAGGATAAAACATGGCGTTTAAATTAAAGACCTTTGCAGCGGTAGGCGCGCTGATCGGCTCTCTGGCACTGGTGGGTTGTGGTCAGGACGAAAAAGATCCAAACCATATCAAAGTGGGCGTTATCGTGGGTGCAGAGCAGCAGGTTGCTGAAGTTGCACAGAAAGTTGCTAAAGAGAAATACGGTCTGGACGTTGAGCTGGTGACCTTCAACGATTACGTTCTGCCGAACGAAGCGCTGAGCAAAGGTGATATCGACGCTAACGCCTTCCAGCACAAACCATACCTGGACCAGCAGATCAAAGACCGTGGCTACAAGCTGGTTGCGGCGGGTAATACCTTCGTTTACCCAATTGCGGGTTACTCCAAGAAGATCAAATCTCTGGACGAACTGCAGCCTGGTTCTCAGGTCGCTATTCCAAACGACCCAACTAACCTTGGCCGTTCCCTGCTGCTGCTGCAGAAGGTTGGTCTGATCAAACTGAAAGACGGCGTCGGTCTGCTGCCAACCGTGCTGGACGTTACCGAAAACCCGAAAAATCTGAAACTGGTTGAGCTGGAAGCACCGCAGCTGCCACGTTCTCTGGACGATGCACAAATTGCTCTGGCGGTTATCAACACCACTTATGCAAGCCAGATTGGCCTGACCCCAGCGAAAGACGGCATCTTCGTTGAAGACAAAGACTCCCCGTACGTTAACCTGATCGTGACTCGCGAAGACAACAAAGACGCGGAAAACGTGAAAAAGTTTGTTCAGGCTTACCAGTCTGACGAAGTTTACCAGGAAGCCAACAAGGTGTTTAACGGCGGCGCTGTTAAAGGCTGGTAATCTCACCGCAGTGTAATATCATCAAGACGGGCTTATGCCCGTCTTGTCATTTGTGCGGCCAACTGATTCAATATCTGACGTTTTGATTATCCACTGAGGAATTATTATGCGTGCTTTACCGATCTGTCTTTTAGCACTCATGCTGAGCGGCTGTTCTATGCTAAGCAGATCTCCTGTTGAACCTGTTCAAAGCACTGCAACCCCGCCAAAAGCGGAGCCAGCAAAACCGAAAGCGCCTCGTCCTGCGCCGGTACGTATCATTACTAAAGCCGACGATCTCGTGGGCAAGCCATTCCGTGAGCTGGGTGAAGTGAGCGGCGAATCCTGTCAGGCAAGCAATCAGGATTCACCACCGAACATCCCGACCGCCCGTAAGCGTATGCAGATTAACGCGTCAAAAATGAAGGCCAATGCGGTGCTTCTGCACAGCTGCGAAGTGACCAGCGGTACGCCAGGCTGCTACCGCCAGGCGGTGTGCATCGGATCTGCGCTTAACATTACGGCGAAATGAGTTCATTTCAGTTCGAGCAGATAGGCGTTATCCGCTCTCCTTATAAAGAGAAGTTCGCCGTGCCGCGCCAGCCTGGCCTCGTGAGCAGCAGCGGTGGTGAGCTTCACTTAATCGCGCCTTACAATCAGGCCGATGCGGTACGCGGGCTCGAAGCGTTCAGCCACTTATGGGTTGTGTTTGTGTTTCACCAGACCATGGAGGGAGGCTGGCGTCCTACCGTGCGCCCTCCTCGCCTGGGCGGCAATGCCAGAATGGGCGTGTTTGCGACCCGCTCAACCTTTCGTCCCAACCCAATCGGGATGTCGCTGGTTGAACTGAAAGACATAAGCTGTCAAAAGGATCGGGTGATATTGAAGCTCGGTAGCCTGGACCTGGTTGATGGCACGCCGGTTATCGACATCAAGCCGTACCTGCCTTTTGCCGAAGCGCTACCGGATGCTCGCGCCAGCTATGCTCAGGACGCGCCGCAGGCGAATATGCCTGTTAGCTTCACGCCGGAATTAATCTCCCAGCTCAGCCAGCTCGAAAAGCGCTATCCTCGCCTGCGGGACTTTATCGTTGAAGTGCTTGCTCAGGATCCTCGTCCCGCCTACCGTAAAGAAGAGGACGCAGGGAAAACGTACGCCGTCTGGCTGCTGGATTTTAACGTCCGCTGGCGCGTGACTGAGGCAGGTTTTGAAGTCTTTGCCCTGGAACCCAGGTAATTTTAACCTCCTCTCTTTTGGCATCTTTGCCACACTGGTAAACTAAACCACTTTTTTGTGTCAGGCTGGTATCTCAGCCTGTTCCAATCGTCGAAACGGAAACGTAACAACATGCGTACTAGCCATTATATGCTCTCCACTCTGAAGGAGACACCTGCCGACGCCGAGGTGATCAGCCACCAGCTGATGCTGCGCGCCGGGATGATCCGCAAGCTGGCCTCCGGGTTATACACCTGGCTGCCGACCGGCGTGCGCGTCCTGAAAAAAGTCGAAAACATCGTGCGTGAAGAGATGAACAACGCCGGTGCAATCGAGGTGTTAATGCCGGTCGTTCAGCCCTCTGAACTGTGGCAGGAGAGCGGTCGCTGGGAGCAGTACGGTCCGGAACTGCTGCGCATTGCCGATCGTGGCGAACGTCCGTTTGTCCTTGGCCCGACGCATGAAGAGGTCATTACCGATCTGATCCGTAATGAGCTGAGCTCATACAAGCAGCTGCCGCTGAACTTCTTCCAGATCCAGACCAAGTTCCGTGACGAAGTGCGCCCGCGCTTTGGTGTGATGCGTTCTCGCGAGTTCCTGATGAAAGACGCCTACTCTTTCCATACTTCTCAGGAGTCGCTGCAAGAGACTTACGACGCAATGTATGCGGCTTACAGCAAAATCTTCTCCCGTATGGGTCTGGATTTCCGCGCGGTACAGGCTGATACCGGTTCTATCGGCGGGAGCGCATCGCATGAGTTCCAGGTACTGGCGCAGAGCGGTGAAGACGATGTGATCTTCTCTGACTCCTCTGATTACGCGGCGAACATCGAGTTTGCTGAAGCACTGGCACCAAAAACGCCACGCGCTGCTGCCACCGAAGAGATGAAGCTGGTTGATACGCCAAACGCGAAAACCATCGCCGAGCTGGTTGAACAGTTCAACCTGCCGATTGAAAAAACGGTGAAAACCCTGCTGGTGAAATCTACCGAAGGCAGCGCATATCCACTGGTTGCCCTGCTGGTGCGTGGCGATCACGAGCTGAATGAAGTGAAAGCCGAGAAGCTGCCTCAGGTTGCCAGCCCGCTGACGTTCGCAACGGAAGCAGAAATCCGCGCCGTCGTGAATGCCGGCCCGGGTTCACTGGGCCCGGTTAATATGCCAGTCCCTGTGGTGGTTGACCGCACGGTAGCTGCGATGAGCGACTTCTCCGCGGGTGCTAACATCGACGGTAAACACTACTTCGGCATCAACTGGGATCGCGATGTGGCGACGCCAGAAGTGGCTGACATCCGTAACGTCGTTGCCGGCGATCCAAGCCCGGACGGACAGGGCACGCTGATGATCAAACGCGGTATCGAAGTGGGCCACATCTTCCAGCTGGGTGATAAATACTCCCGCGCGATGAACGCTGCCGTTCAGGGTGAAGATGGACGTAATCAGGTTCTGACGATGGGTTGCTACGGTATCGGTGTGACGCGTGTGGTAGCGGCTGCTATTGAGCAGAACTACGACGAGCGCGGCATCGTCTGGCCTGACAACATCGCTCCGTTCCAGGTCGCTATCCTGCCAATGAACATGCACAAGTCTTATCGCGTGCAGGAGCTGGCTGAAAAACTCTACGCTGAACTGCGTGCGCAGGGTATCGAAGTGCTGATGGACGACCGTAAAGAGCGCCCGGGCGTAATGTTCGCCGATATGGAACTGATCGGTATTCCACATACCGTAGTCATCGGTGACCGTAACCTCGACAGCGACGAGATTGAATACAAATACCGTCGCAGCGGCGAGAAGCAGATGATCAAGACTGGCGACATTCTTGACTACCTGGTGAAAGCCATCAAAGGCTAAAAAACAAAAACCCCGCTCCGGCGGGGTTTTTTAATGGCTCAAGAGCGGCTTATTTGCTGTTACAGTCTTTGCCCGCAACAAACTTCGCGTCTTTGTCAGCCACCAGCGTTTTCACCATCTCACCGCTGTCCGGGTTTGGTTCCAGCGTAAAGTGACCGTCAACCGTCAGCAATACCGGCTTGCTGTCATTGCCGCGCGCGACGGCATAATCACGCTCGAGCTGAGCATTGTTCGCCACGCTGACTTTCTTTCCGGTGGCGCAGTCGGTAAAGATTGCCGCATCCGCCATGTAGAAATACATCCCGCGCATCGCCATTGGCGTTGCGGGCAGCGCTGCTTTAACCGGTGCCAGCGTGTAGTTGAACTGAGACTCAATCGGATTCCCCTCGCGATCGAGCATCTCCATTCCTTCGCCTTTCGCGCGGAAATAGGTTTTATCCCCGGTCGTGTCCGTCAGCACCAGCTTCTCCGCCGTGCGTGCCCACGTCCCGTAAGTGGCGAAGGACGACGGCTCTTTAGCGCCCTGATAGCGCTGGTTCATCACCCAGGTGCCATCTTTTTGCAGAAAGAGTGAGGTTTCGATACCTTCGCAGTCCGCGCAAGGTAAGACGCCACGCCAGCTTTGCTGCATCGGCTTTAAATGTTCAGTTTGGGTTGGCTGTAATACCTGCGTTTCCGAACGGTTATTACACCCGAAGAGCGCAAACAGCGTACTTACCGCCAGCGCTGACCATAATGCTTTTTTCACAATGAATTCCTTATGAAATGTGTGTTCCCTTTCGTCACTCTGTTGGGCGACGAACTTTACCGCGTAGTGCTTTCACTGTGGATTTCTGCGCCTTCGACGATAGCCGACGCTCTTTCGACGCGCGCGTTGGCCGCGTTGCCCGACGGCTTTTCTGCACGGCGGTTAATTCTTTTATCATCGCCACCAGACGCGCTATCGCCGCTTCGCGGTTCAGCTCCTGGCTACGGTACTCCTGGGCTTTAATCACAATGACGCCATCGCTGGTGATCAGGTGATGGCTGGCCGCAAGCAGGCTTTCTTTATAATACTCTGGCAGGCTGGAGGCCCGAATGTCAAAACGCAAATGAATAGCCGTTGAGGCCTTGTTAACGTGCTGCCCACCCGCACCCTGCGCGCGGATAGCGGTGATCTCCAGCTCGTTATCCGGAATGCTTACGTTTCGGGACAAAACAATCATGACGCCGGTTGCCACGCCGTTAAGTGGATTTCCAGATTATTCTGAGAATCAGACAGCCAGATCGCGCCGTCCTGAATCGTCGCCTGCAGGACCATTGTCCGGCCAGCAAATTCACTCAGCTGCGCCAGCTGTTCATCATCCAGATACCAGACGGTGAGGTTTTTAAACTGGCTACACTTGCTCTTGCTTTGCTGCCACCAAATCTCCGCAGCACGCTGATTATACGCGAATAACGCCACTTCTGCGGACTGGGTACACGCCTTTTTAACCCTGCGCTCGTCGGGCAGGCCGAGCTCAATCCACAAATCGATACCCATGTGATCGTTACGTAGCCAGGCTTCAGGCTCGTCTTCAGCGCTTAACCCACGGGAAAATTGCAGACGTTCGTCGGCATACTTGATCCACGCCAGCAGGCGCAGCATCATGCGCTCCTGGGTTTCAGAGGGGTGACGCGCCAGCGTCAGTGACGCATCCAGAAACTGGTTGCGGTCAAGGTCCGCCACGTTGACCACAGCTTTATAAATTGTCGCTTTCAGCGCCATGAGAGAACTCCTTACGATTCAGGCGCACATTGTAGCGAAAACAGCGGCAAAAGGCTGTTACCGGTGATGAATACACCGCTATCAAGGCTCTGATATTGCTTAAATGAGTATGGTATAGTCACCTTGCTAAACTGGGTTTAACTTCGTAGGCTTAATGATATCTCACAGTAAGCCAGTACGCTGGCGGGAGGGGATGTGAATAATTATTGTGAGTTAATTCGCAAACGGTATGCGGAAATCGCCAGCGGCGATCTGGGTTATATCCCCGACGCGCTGGGCTGTGTATTGAAAGTGCTTAATGAAGTGGCCTCTGATGAGAGCCTTTCAGAATCGGTCAGGGAAAAGGCAGCGTATGCTGCGGCGAATTTACTGGTGAGCGATTATGTCGATGAATGAAACTTATCAACCCATCAATTGTGATGACTATGACAACCTCGAACTCGCCTGCCAGCATCATTTAATACTGACGCTGGAGCTAAAAGATGGCGAAGTGCTGAAGGCGAAAGCCAGCGACCTGGTGTCTCGTAAAAACGTTGAATATCTGGTCGTGGAAGATGCGGGTGCGACGCGGGAGCTTCGCCTCGACAAAATTGCCAGTTTCAGTCACCCGGAAATCGGCACCGTTGTGGTGAGCGAATCCTGATGTCATTAACGGGCAGCCCTGCTGCCCGTTACACTCTCCACGTGAAAGCAACGCCCTCTTCAGCCCATCCCTCTTCCGTGACAAAAACCCCCGCAGCCGCAATCAGCGTCTCCCCGTAAAACAGCAGCGGTGTAGCATCACGCCGCCAGGGCGGTACCTGGCATTCCTGCCAGATTTTTTTCAGCTTCCGCCCGCCGTTTCGCCCGACAATATGCAGCATTCCCCCGGCCTTAAAGCGCACGGTGACCGGTTCATTTGCTTCTGGCAGACGCACGTGCCCCGTATTCTCCAGGAATACGCTGCCCGCGCCGTGGGGTAATAGCAGCGCATCCTCCACGGACGGCCAGCTGAGCACAACATCAGAGAGCGAAGGACGGGATTTTATCCACCAGAGCCTCCCCTGATAGCGCCTGACCTCAAAACCGTTCAGATAGACGCTCGGCGTGGCATCTTCACGCGCCTGAGCCACTTCATCCCATAATCTGTTCAGCATCGCTCGCGACGGCATGGACGCGTGGCGGGAAGCCAGCCAGCGGCGTAAAACGGCCGCACGGCGGACCGCACTCATCGCTTCCAGCGGCGCAATTGCCAGCGCTCCCTCTGGAGAAATCAGTTCGGCCAGCTCTTCGCTCAGCAGCTCATCCAGCAGAATTTCCTGCTCGGCGCAGAGCATGGCGCTACGGGCCGTTGCTTCTGTAAAGTGCCCCCAGCGTTCGGTCAGTAACGGTATCACGCGCAAACGCAGGAAGTTGCGGTCATAGCTGTCGTCCTGGTTGCTCTCATCTTCAATCCAGCTCAGACGATGTTCACGAGCCCAGTCCTCAAGAGAAGCGCGCGTCTCGCTAAGCAGCGGCCGGATGAGCTGTGCGCCGGCAAAATCAGCGCGCTCGGGCATGGCGGATAGCCCCGCCGGGCCGCTTCCCCGCTTAAGCGCAAGCAAAAACGTTTCACACTGATCGTCCAGATGCTGTGCCGTGACAAGGGCTTCGCCGGGCCGTAATGCGCTGGCAAAAGCGGCGTAGCGGGCTTTACGTGCCTGCGCCTCAACGCCCAGCCCTTCATCATGAAGCGTCACCCGTTCAACGCGCAGTGGGATATCCCACTTTGCGCAGAGTGCTTCACAGTGCGCCACCCACTCGTCGGCATGCGGACTTAACCCATGGTGGATATGCATCGCCCGAAGCTGAACGTCGGGTTCCCGATCGCGCCAAAGCTTCAGGCGATGGAGAAGAACCGTAGAATCCAGGCCACCGCTGAACCCCACCAGCAGCTGGCGGTACGGTGAAACGACTTGCGCAATAGCGGGTGAGGTCATAGGAATTTACACATAAAAAATGCCCGAACTGAGCGGGCATTATCACACAGGATGAGGATTACTGCTGGTAAAGCTCCAGCGGCAGGCCGTCCGGATCGTTGAAAAAGGTGAACCGCTTATCGGTAAACGGATCGACGCGGATCGCTTCGCACGTCACGCCGTGAGATTCCAGATGCTTCACCGCGCTATCAAGGTCATCAACGCTGAAGGCCAGATGACGCAGACCACAGGCTTCGGGGCGAGACGGTCGAGCAGGCGGAAAAGGAAAAGAGAACAGCTCAATCACGTATTGCCCGTTTAGCGCCAGGTCACCTTTCCAGGAGTCGCGCTCCTCGCGGTAGGCCTCGCTTAGCAGCGTAAAACCAAGAATGTCGCAGTAGAACGCCTTGCTCTGCGCGTAATCGGTGGCAATGATCGCAATATGATGAACCTGTTTTAAACCCAGCATAGCTTCTCCTTTTTATGATGCCCTGAACGTTACAACCGAAAACCCAAGGCTGGCAAGCGCTCACCCTTATTTTAGGACTCGCACCCAGTACACGCCGCTTTCATCGCGTTTCGCCCCGTGGATATCCGTCTCAAAGCCCGGATAGTGACGACCAACAGAACAGAGCATCAGCAGGAAATCGAGCACCGCCCTGCTCGCTTCAGCGATCATCTCTCCCGGCATCAGCAGCGGCACCCCCGGCGGATAAGGCAGTATCATGTTGGCCGAGACGCGTCCAACCAGATTTTCCAGCTCAATGGTTTCCACCTCGCCCTTCACCTGACGCTGCCACGCGTTGTGCGGCGTCAGCTTCATCTCCGGCAGAACGTCAAACGCCTGCAGCATCAGGCGCGGCAGATCGTGCTGGCGGATCAGCTTGTGGATCCCCTGAGCAAGATCCTGGATGCGCATATTGCGGTAGAAGTCAGGATCTTCCGCATAGAGATCCGGCAGCATATTCTTCACCCGCAGGTTCAGATCGTATGCGCGCTTAAACTCCATCAGGCCGCGCAGCAGGCCCATTGCCCGCGTTTTGTCGATCCCAATACTGAACAGGAACAGCAGGTTATAGGGCCCGGTTTTCTCAACTACCACGCCGCGCTCATCAAGGAACTTCGCGACCAGTGCGGCTGGGATCCCTTCGTCGCTCATGGTGCCGTGCTCGTCCATGCCCGGCGTCAGGATAGTCACCTTCACCGGGTCGAGGAACATATGGTCTGCATCCGCGTCGCGGAAGCCGTGCCAGCTTTCACCCGGTGCGACCGGCCAGCACTCCGCCTCGTCAATCTCTTCCGGCTGCCAGATATCAAAGAACCAGCCGTCGGCTTCCTCTTTCAGCCGCTGAACCTCTTTTCGGAAATGCAGAGCGCGCTCCACCGAACGGTTAATCAAACGCTTGCCCGGATTGCCGCGCAGCATTGCCGCCGCCGTTTCAATTGAGGCCACCAGCGGATAGCTCGGTGAGGTGGTGGTGTGCATCATAAAGGCTTCGTTGAAGGTATCTTCGTCGTACTCGCCTTTAATGTGAATGAGTGAGGCCTGGGAAAAGGCGGCCAGCATTTTGTGCGTCGATTGGGTTTCGAAAAACACTTTACCCGGCACGCGCTCGCCGCTCATGCCGCTTTTCCCGGAATAGATCGGGTGGAAATTGGTGTAAGGCACCCAGGCAGAATCAAAATGGATAGACGGCACGTCCAGCGTCTGCTTGATCCAGTTGGTGTTGTACAGCAGCCCATCGTAGGTGGAGTTGGTGATCACAGCGTGGACAGGCCAGCTTGCGCCAGGGGTCGCCGCAACCTTATTTTCGATTGCGCCATGCGTAAACTCACGGCGCGGAATGCCGCCAAGAATGCCCAGCGCGTTGCGCGTCGGCGACAGCCAGATCGGTACGACGTCGCTCATCATCAGCAGATGCGCCAGCGATTTATGGCAGTTACGGTCGATGAGCAGCGTGCTTCCTGCAGGTGCAGCGTACATCCCGACGATTTTGTTGGAGGTCGAGGTGCCGTTGGTCACCATGTAGCTCTGCTCGGCGCCGAAGGTGCGGGCGATATACTCTTCGGCTTCCAGGTGCGGGCCGGTATGGTCGAGCAAAGACCCTAACTCAGTGACCGAAATCGACACGTCCGCTTTGAGGGTATTGCCACCGAAAAAATCATAGAACAGGCAGCCTACGGGGCTTTTCTGATAGGCCGTCCCCGCCATATGGCCGGGCGTGCAGAAGGTGTATTTGCCTTCCTTCACGTAGGTGAACAGCGCGCGGGTAAACGGCGGCGTGATGTTATCGAGATATTCGCCGGTGTATTGCTGAATGCGGGTCGCAATGTCTTCCGCCACGCCGAGGGAGTACTCAAAGAACCACAGCGCCATACGCATATCCTGGGCGCTGACGTCCATCGTCGAGTGGGTGTTGATAAACGCGTACAGCGGGAGATACTCGTTCAGCTTGTTGATCTCGCTGCACAGCTCCAGGTCATATTCATCCCAGTCAAAGATCACGCCGCAGATGCGCGGGTTGTGCTCGATGAACTTCAGCAGGTCGGCGCTGTTATGCGGCCAGATCAGCTGATATCCGCGGGACTGCAGGGCTTGCTCCAGCTCCTTGATGGGCTCATCTTTATAAAAGACGCCGTGTGGCCCCATGATGGCAATGATGTTCATGGCGTACCTCCTTAAAAAACATTAGCTAAGCATAGCCAGGGTAAACCGCAGGTATAAAAAAAGCCGCAACAATGTGCGGCTTTTCAGATAATTGTGAAGCTTACGCGTAACCGTAGGTCATCAGACGCTGATAGCGACGGTTGAGCAGGTCTTCTTTGCTCAGCACGTCGAGGTCTGCCAGATCCGCCAGCAGCTGCGCCTTCAGGGAAGCGGCCATCACTTCCGGCTTACGGTGTGCACCACCCAGCGGCTCCGGGATGATGGAGTCGATCAGCTTAAGCTCTTTCAGGCGTGGGGCAATGATGCCCATCGCTTCTGCTGCCAGAGGCGCTTTGTCAGCGCTTTTCCACAGAATGGACGCACAGCCTTCCGGAGAGATAACGGAATAGGTGCTGTACTGCAGCATATTCACTTTATCACCCACGCCAATCGCCAGCGCACCGCCGGAGCCACCTTCACCGATAACGGTACAGATGACCGGCACGCTCAGGCGAGACATCTCACGCAGGTTGCGTGCGATAGCTTCAGACTGACCGCGCTCTTCCGCACCCACGCCAGGGTAGGCGCCCGGGGTGTCGATAAAGGTGATGATTGGCATATTGAAACGCTCAGCCATCTCCATCAGACGCAGGGCTTTACGGTAGCCTTCTGGTGCAGGCATACCAAAGTTACGGCGAATCTTTTCTTTGGTTTCACGGCCTTTCTGATGACCAATGATCATCACCGGGCGTCCATCCAGACGTGCGATACCGCCAACGATAGCTTTATCGTCAGCGTAAGCGCGATCGCCTGCCAGTTCGTCAAACTCATCAAACGCCATGCGGACATAATCCAGGGTGTACGGGCGCTGTGGGTGACGCGCCAGCTGGGCTACCTGCCATGCGCCGAGATCGGCAAAGATTTTGCGCGTCAGTTCTACGCTTTTCTCGCGCAGACGATGCACTTCTTCGTCGATGTTAATATCCAGTTTTTCATCCTGACGGCTAACTGCTGTCAGAGAATCGATTTTCGCTTCCAGCTCTGCAATCGGCTGTTCGAAATCAAGGAAATTCAGACTCATAGTATTCCTGTATTAGTCAAACTCCAGTTCCACCTGCTCCGAACCAATGAGGCCACGGAGATCGTTCAGTAAACGATCGCTCGGAGAGACACGCCACGTTGCACCAAAGCGCAACCGCGCGCGTGCATCCGCCCTCTGATAGTAGAGATGTACTGGAATGGTCCCCGAGCGGTGGGGTTCCAGAGACTGACGGAGTCGGTTTAAAAGCTGGTCATCAATTTGCCTGTCCGTCAGCGAGATAGCAAGCCCGCGAGCATATTTTTCACGGGCTTCGTCAATGTCCATCACTTCGCGGGCGGTCATTTTAAGCCCCCCGCTGAAGTCATCAAAGCTGACCTGTCCGCTGACGATAAGTATGCGGTCTTTTTCCAGCAAATGCTGGTATTTATCCAGCGCGTCGGTGAACAACATCACCTCCAGACGCCCGGAACGGTCATCCAGCGTGCAGATGCCGATACGATTGCCGCGCTTGGTGACCATTACCCTTGCAGCAATCACGAGCCCCGCAGCCGTGGTGATTTTACCACGATCTGTCGGATGCATGTCTTTTAGCCTGTTGCCGCCGACATAGCGCTCAATTTCCTTAATGTACTGGTTGATTGGGTGCCCCGTCAGGTACAAGCCTAACGTTTCACGTTCACCATCCAGCACCACCTGTTCTGGCCAGGGTTGGCAGTTAGAATAGGACTGCTCAATCTGCTCTGGCTCTTCCGCCAGCACGCCAAACATATCCGCCTGGCCTATGGCTTCCGCTTTTGCGTGCTGATCCGCCGCTTTCAGCGCATCACCGAGCGAGTTCATCAGCGCGGCGCGGTGCGGGCCCAGCCTGTCGAACGCGCCGGACATGATCAGTTTTTCGAGCACGCGGCGGTTCAGCTTTTTGGTGTCGGTACGGGCGCACAGATCGAACAGCTCGCGGAAGTAACCGCCGTTGTTACGCGCCTCGATGATCGCCTCAATAGGCCCCTCACCCACGCCTTTGATCGCGCCGATACCGTAAACGATTTCCCCGTGTTCATTGACGTGGAAATGGTACAGGCCTGAGTTAATGTCCGGCGGCAGGATCTTCAGCCCCATGCGCCAGCACTCGTCCACAAGGCCAACGACCTTCTCGGTGTTGTCCATATCGGCGGTCATTACCGCCGCCATAAACTCAGCTGGATAGTGCGCCTTCAGCCACAGCGTCTGATACGAGACCAAAGCATAGGCGGCAGAGTGAGATTTGTTAAACCCATAACCCGCAAATTTCTCTACAAGGTCAAAGATTTTAATCGCCAGTTCGCCGTCAATACCGTTTTTTCTCGCGCCTTCTTCGAAGGTGCCGCGCTGCTTGGCCATCTCTTCCGGCTTTTTCTTACCCATCGCTCGACGCAGCATGTCCGCGCCGCCAAGGGTGTAGCCAGAGAGCACCTGGGCAATCTGCATAACCTGTTCCTGATACAGGATGATGCCGTAGGTTGGCTCCAGTACCGGTTTCAGGCATTCGTGCTGCCACTGAACGTCTGGGTAGGAAATCTCTTCGCGCCCGTGCTTACGGTCGATAAAGTTATCTACCATCCCTGACTGCAGCGGGCCCGGACGGAACAGGGCCACCAGGGCGATCATATCTTCGAAGCAGTCAGGCTGCAGGCGCTTAATGAGATCTTTCATGCCGCGGGATTCAAGCTGGAAGACGGCCGTCGTCTCCGAGCGCTGCAGCATGTCGAAACTTTTTTTGTCATCCAGCGGGATGGCAGCAATGTCTATTGGCTCAAGGCCCTGCTTTTCCCGGCGCGGGTTGATCATCTTTAGCGCCCAGTCGATGATCGTCAGCGTACGCAGGCCGAGGAAGTCGAACTTCACCAGCCCGGCGTATTCCACGTCGTTCTTATCGAACTGAGTAACCGGGTGCTGGCCCGCTTCATCGCAGTACAGCGGTGCGAAGTCGGTGATTTTGGTCGGGGCGATAACCACGCCCCCTGCGTGCTTACCGGCGTTACGCGTGACGCCTTCCAGCTTGCGCGCCATGTCGATCAGCGCTTTAACTTCCTCGTCGGCCTCGTAAATTTCAGGCAGCTGCGGCTCGGCTTCAAAGGCTTTCGCCAGGGTCATCCCCGGATCGGGCGGCACCAGCTTAGAGATGCGATCGACAAAACCGTAAGGATGCCCCAGCACGCGGCCCACGTCGCGGATTACCGCTTTTGCCGCCATCGTACCGAAGGTAATAATCTGTGATACCGCATCACGGCCGTACATGTCCGCTACGTGCTCAATAACCTGGTCGCGTTTTTCCATACAAAAGTCGACGTCAAAGTCGGGCATGGAGACACGTTCCGGGTTAAGGAAACGTTCGAACAGCAGGTCAAATTCCAGCGGATCGAGGTCGGTGATTTTCAGCGCGTAGGCCACCAGCGAGCCTGCACCGGAGCCTCGGCCCGGGCCTACCGGCACACCGTTATCCTTCGACCACTGGATAAATTCCATTACGATCAGGAAGTAGCCCGGGAAGCCCATCTGGTTGATCACCTGGAGTTCAATATCCAGACGTTCGTCGTACGGCGGTCGTTTCTCGTTACGTTCGGCTTCATCCGGGAACAGGAATTCCAGACGCTCCTCAAGCCCTTCTTTCGATTTCACCACCAGGAAATCTTCCGTGGTCATATCGCCTGTCGGGAACTGTGGCAGGAAGTATTCACCCAGGCGCACGGTAACGTTACAGCGCTTCGCTATCTCAACGCTGTTTTCAAGCGCTTCCGGGAGATCGGAGAAGAGCTCGCACATCTCGTCTTCGCTGCGCATGTACTGCTGCGAGGAGTAGTTACGCGGACGTTTCGGATCGTCGAGCGTAAAGCCGTCATGGATCGCCACGCGAATTTCATGCGCGTCAAAATCGCCCGCTTCAAGGAAACGTACATCGTTCGTCGCCACGACGGGCAGCCCGCGCTCTTCCGCAAGCGCGACCGCCGCATGCAGGTAGTTTTCTTCGTCGGCGCGTCCGGTGCGGATCAGCTCAAGGTAATAGCGATCCGGGAAATGTTCTTCGTAGAACGACACGCACTGGTCCACCAGCGCGCTGTTGCCGCGCAGCAGGCATTTGCCGACGTCACCCATGCGGCCGCCGGAGATCAGCAGCAGGCCTTCATTCAGCTCGGCCAGCCAGTCTCTGTCGATCCACGGCCCCTGCGCGCCATAGCCGCGCTGATAGGCTTTTGAGATAAGCAGGGTAAGGTTCTGATAACCCGTGTTGTTCATCGCCAGCACGGAAATCTGGCTCATTTCATCGCCGAGCAGCTCGCTCTGCACGTGAAAATCCGCACCGACGATAGGTTTCATCCCCACGCCGTGCACCGTCCCGTAGAACTTCACCAGGCCACACAGGTTGGTAAAATCGGTGATCGCCAGCGCAGGCATGCCAAGCGCGGCCGCCTTTTTCACAAGCGGTCCGGTCTTTGCCAGCCCATCGATCATGGAGTAGTCGCTATGCACCCGCAGGTGTACGAAACGTGGTTCAGCCATCTTCAGATTCCGCGTTACTTAATTGCTTGCGTCTTGATTCAGGACACCCGTCCCAGCGCGCGTTTAACCGGGCCAAAACTGCGCCGATGGTGTTCAGTTGCGCCATGTTCAGCCAGCTTTTCCAGATGAAAAGCGGTTGGATACCCTTTGTGCTGGGCAAACCCATACGCGGGATACGTGAGGTCCAGCGCGGCCATTTCGGCGTCGCGTGTCACTTTGGCAATGATAGAAGCCGCACTGATTTCGGCGACCCGGCTGTCACCTTTAACCACAGCCATTGATGGCATGGGCAGTGCAGGGCAGCGGTTTCCGTCGATCAGGACATATTCAGGCACGATCTTAAGGCCGGCGACCGCACGCTGCATCGCCAACATGGTGGCATGCAGAATGTTCAGTTCGTCGATCTCGTGCGGCTCAGCGCGCCCCAGACTCCAGGCCAGCGCATTTTCCGTGATCTCATCAAACAACGCCAGACGGCGCTTTTCAGACAGTTTTTTAGAGTCATTCAAACCAACGATCGGACGCGCAGGATCCAGGATCACCGCAGCCGTGACAACGGCACCCACTAATGGGCCGCGCCCGACTTCATCCACACCGGCAACGAGATGCGTGTGTGGGTATATAAATTCCATCATCTTGCTAGCTCCAGCACCGCATCCGCCGCTTGCTCATCGGCATTACAGCGGATCTGCTGATGCAGTTCGCGGAAGGTGTCATGCATCTGGTGGCTGGTTTTGCCATCGGCAAGCAGCGGCAATAGCGCATCGGCCAATGCCTGCGGCTGGCATTCATCCTGCAAAAGCTCTTTCACCAGCTCACGTCCGGCAAGCAGGTTTGGCAGGGAAACGTAGTCGGTTTTGACCAGACGTTTCGCCAGCCAGAAGGTGAATGGCTTCATGCGGTAACCCACCACCATCGGGCATTTCGCCAGCATGCACTCCAGTGCAGCAGTGCCAGAGGCCAGCAGGGCGGCATCACTCGCAACCATCGCCTCACGGCCCTTCCCGTCCAGGAGATGGACATGGAGATCCGGCGCCACTTCCGTTTTTATGCGTTCAAACTGCTCGCGACGTTTGGCATTGACCAGCGGCACGACCACTTCAAGGTCAGGGTACGTTTCGCGAAGAATCTGAGCTGTTCTGAGGAAATCAGCACTCAGCATCTCGACTTCTGCGCCACGGCTTCCCGGCAGCAGCGCCAGGCAGTGAGCGTCATGAGGGATACCCAGCACGTCGCGCGCCGCATTTTTATCCGGATCCAGCGGCATGGCATCCGCCATGGTATGGCCGATAAAGCGGCATGGAACGTTAAATCTGTCGTAAAACGCTTTTTCGAAAGGCAGGAAAGCCAGCACCAGATCGGTGGATCTCCCGATTTTGAAAACGCGTTTCTGTCGCCACGCCCAGACGGACGGACTGACATAGTGGATGGTCTTGATACCCTGCTTTTTCAGGTTCCCTTCGAGGGTAATGTTGAAATCAGGTGCATCAATACCGACAAAAACATCGGGCTTGAGGTCGGTAAAGCGGCGGGTGAGATCGGCACGAATATGCAGCAAGCGGCGTAGACGCCCCAGCACCTCGACGATGCCCATCACGGCCAGCTCTTCCATCTCATACCAGGCTTCACAGCCCTCGGCCTGCATCAGCGGGCCAGCAACGCCAACAAAACGGGCGTTAGGCACGCGCGCCTTCAGCGCACGGATAAGACCTGCACCAAGAATATCGCCGGAGGTTTCTCCGGCGACCAGGGCAATCGTAAGCGGACGACTGTCGACCATTAACGAATCAGACCCCTTGTTGAACGGTCAAAGAACTCCATGAACGCGTTCACTTCCGGGTGCTTATTCGCCAGCTCGGCAATTTCCGGCTTTGCCTCTTCCAGCGTTTTGCCGTTACGGTACAACTGCTTGTACGCGTTGCGGATCGCCGTAATTGCCTCTCGGCTAAAGCCACGACGCTTGAGGCCTTCAATGTTCACGCCAAACGGCGTGGCATGGTTACCCTGCGCAATCACGTAAGGTGGGACGTCCTGCGCCACACCCGAGCATCCGCCGACCATCACGTGTGCACCAATGATGCAGAACTGATGGACTGCGGTCATGCCGCCGATAATTGCGAAATCGTCAACCGATACGTGTCCCGCCAGCGTTGCGTTGTTGGCGAGAATACAGCGGCTACCTACCGTACAGTCATGCGCAATGTGCGCATTAACCATAAACAGGTTGTCGCTGCCTACCTTCGTCAATCCACCGCCCTGCACTGTTCCACGATGAATGGTGACGCTTTCGCGAATACGGTTACGATCGCCGATTTCCAAACGGGTCGACTCACCAGCATATTTTAAATCCTGGTTTACTTCGCCGATGGAGGCGAACTGATAGATCTCGTTATTGCAGCCAATGGTTGTATGACCATTCACCACGACGTGAGATTTCAGTACTGTACCCTCACCAATTTCGACATGGGGTCCAACAATACAAAACGGACCGATGTGAACGTTAGCACCAATGATGGCACCCACTTCCACAATAGCAGTAGGATGAATAAAGGCAGATTTATCAATCACGTATCAGGACTCCCGGCTTCTCGCGCACATCATAGTCGCTTCGCAAACAACTTTGCCGTCAACCAGAGCTACGCCTTTGAAGCGAGTCAGGCCACGACGCGTTTTTTCAAAAGTGACTTCCATGATCATCTGATCACCAGGCACGACTGGACGCTTGAAGCGCGCTTCATCGATACCCGCGAAGTAATAAAGTTCACCTGGCTCCAGTTTACCAACGCTTTTAAACGCCAGAATACCGGTAGCCTGTGCCATCGCTTCCAGGATCAACACACCCGGGAAGATAGGCTTACCAGGGAAGTGTCCCTGGAAGAACGGCTCGTTAACGGAGACATTTTTCACTGCGCGCAGAAAACGACCTTCTTCAAAATCCAGCACACGGTCTACCAGCAAAAACGGGTAACGGTGCGGCAGAAGTTCTAAAATCTCTTCAATATGCAGAGTATGAGTGTCAGTAGTCAAAATACTCTTCCTGTCAAATGTACCAAATAGCAATAATAACACGGCCTGCCGGTTTATAAGAAAGCCGACAGGCCGGGAAAAATAGCGTTAAACAGATGAACGCTTAGTCTTGTTGATCGATCTTGCGCTCAATCGCTTTGAGGCGCTTGCTCATATCATCAATATTCATCACCAGAGCAGCTGTTTTACGCCATACCTTGTTCGGTTGCAGCGGAATGCCTGAGGAATAGACGCCCGGTTCAGTGATAGGACGCATTACCATGCCCATTCCTGTCACCGTCACCTTGTCGCATATTTCCATGTGGCCGTTGATCACGCTGGCACCGCCAATCATGCAGTAACGACCAATTTTGAGGCTACCGGCCATGATAACGCCGCCCGCAACTGCGGTATTGTCGCCAATCACAACGTTATGTGCAATCTGACACTGGTTATCGATGATAACACCGTTGCCAATAATGGTGTCGTCCAGCGCACCGCGGTCGATGGTCGTACAGGCGCCGATCTCAACACGATCGCCGATAATCACGCGACCAAGCTGCGGGATCTTAACCCAGTTACCGCGATCGTTAGCATAGCCAAACCCGTCAGAACCGATCACCGTACCGGACTGAACGAGGCAATTTTCGCCGATCTCTACTTCATGGTAAACGGACACATTAGCCCACAGACGGGAGCCTGCGCCAATTTTAGTCTGTTTTCCAACAAAGCAGCCAGGGCCAATGACCACGTTATCGCCCAGCACAACGCCGGACTCGATAACGGCATTAGCGCCAACTGCAACGTTGTTACCCAGCTGCGCCGTCGGATCGATTGCAGCGCTGGCCGCAATGTTTTGCGCCGGCTGCGGCGTGGTATCAAGAATTTGGGCCATGCGTGCATAGGTCAGGTAGGGATTTTTCACTACCAGTGCAGCGCTCGCGGCAAACGGGAGATCGTCCTGCGTCAGTACGACGGCAGACGCCTGGCATTGGGCCAGGTGTTCACGGTACTTGGGGCTTACCATGAAGGTAATGTTGCCCGCTTTAGCAGATTGCATGGACGCAACAGCGGTGATGACGATATCGCCATCACCGTGTAATTCTGCATCCAACTGCTGAGCTAAATCAGCCAGTCGAATTGAAGGCATTACTTATTTAACCTGTTTCAGAACATCAGCGGTGATGTCTTTAACATCGCTGCTGTTGAAAGCTACGGCGTTCGCATCCACAACCAGATCGATGCTCTGATCGGCAGCAACTGCTTTAACAGCAGACTGAATACGCGTCACCAGCTTACCACGCTCTTCGTTAGAACGACGCTGACGATCCTGCTCGAAAGCCTGAGCTTTCTGGGAGAAGGTCTGGCGCTGTGCCATCACGTCTTTTTCCAGTTTGCTACGATCGCTCGCTTTCATGGTAGAACCATCACGCTGCAGACGCTGCATTTTAGTCTGGAGGTCACCTTCCATACGTTGCAGTTCGCCAGCACGGCCTTTGAATTCGTTTTCCAGAGTCGCAGAAACACCTGTTTTCTGTGCAACCTGCTGGAACAAATTACCCATGTTGACGATTGCAATTTTGTCTGCTGCCTGAGCAGACGTTGCCATCGCTAAACCGAGACCTGCAGCTAATAACCACTTTTTCACAATTAACTCCTTACCATCCCATTGGCACCCGAAGGTGCCGTTCTTTGCGTGGCAAGGCGACCGTTTTACCGATCGCCGGTTGTCAGCGCTACACTGCCAACGCATTCCATTGCAGCGGATTATTACCAGGTTTTACCAATGTTAAACTGGAACTGCTCCGCTTTGTCTCCATCGTATTTCTTGAACGGCTGGGCGTAAGAGAAGACCAACGGCCCCAGCGGTGACATCCATTGTAATGCGATACCTGCAGACATGCGAATATTGCCCGGATCGCTGTAGTCAGGAATACCGGCCGCACGCGTCTGGGCTGTATTCTCCCAGTTGGTATCCCACACCGTACCGGCATCCATAAAGAAGGAGGTACGGACGGAGTTCGCGTATTTGTCGCTGATAAACGGCGTAGGCGTGATGAACTCAAGGCTCGCCACGGCCATGGCGTTACCGCCCACCGCATCATCAGAGCTACAGACTTCAGAAGAGGATTTCTTATCGCAGTTATCCTCGTCGTTTCCACCGTAGTAAGCCGCTTTCGGACCAATGTTGTTGGACTGGAAGCCACGAACGGTGCTTGAACCACCGGCGTAGAAGTTCTCATAGAACGGCAGCTCTTTGCCGCCTAAGCCATCACCATAGCCCCAACGGGTACGACCGAGAACAACCCATTTATGGTCGTCGTCAATCGGGAAGTAGGACGCGGTATCCAGCGTCACCTTGTAGAACTCGTTATCGGAGCCCGGAACGGTCACTTTACCGTTCAGGTTGACACGAGAACCCTCTGTCGGGAAGTAGCCACGGTCAAGACGGTTGTACGTCCAGCCGTAGTTGAAGGTGAAGTCATCGGCAGCAAAACCGTTGTTATCGCTGGAGGTGCTCGCCGACTGGCCGATAGAATCCAGATAACGCCACATCGCGACCTGCGGCTGCATGTTGGACAGGTCGTTATGCACGTAACCTAAACCAGCACGCAGGGTGTTGTATTCGTTAATCGGGAAGCCGAGCGTACCGTCTACACCGTAACTCTTGTTGGTATAGGAGGACAGATCTGCATCGTCAGCTTTAAAGTCGTTGTAGAAGATACGACCGCCCAGGCTCACACCGTCAACGGTGAAGTATGGGTTAGTAACCGAGAACTCAGAATAGGTCTGGTAGTCGTTTTTCGTGCCGTTGATACCGACGGAGTAGCCCGTACCCAGCCAGTTATCCTGCTGGACACCGACCTGGAAGCTCACGCCACTTTCAGTACCGTAGCCTACACCGAAGTTGAAGCTACCGGTGTTACGCTCTTTCACCTTATACACGACATCAACCTGATCCGGGCTGCCCGGAACGCGCTGAGTATCGGTATCGACGGTTTCAAAGTAACCCAGACGGTTCAGACGCTCTTTACCCTGATCAACGAGATCGCTGCCGAGCCACGCCCCTTCCATCTGGCGCATTTCGCGACGCAGAACGGAATCTTTGGAGGTATCGTTACCCTCGAAGCGGATCTTACGCACGTAGAAACGGTTACCCGCATCAACGTTAACGTGAAGCTTAACGGTTTTATCCGTATCGTTGATTTCAGGCTGAGTTTGCACACGCGGATACGCATAACCATAACGGCCGAGCAGCTTCTTAATGCTGTCTTCCATTTTGGTCACTTTCGAACCGCTGTACAGATCGCCCGGCTGGATCTTAGTCAGTGATTCAATCTCAGCAGAATGCCCGGCCAGGTTTCCACTTACTTCAACACCAGAAAGCGTGTACTGATCGCCTTCAGTAATGTTAACCGTAATGTAGATCCCTTTCTTGTCCGGAGTCAGACTTACCTGAGTCGAATCGATGTTGAAACGCGCGTAACCACGATCCAGATAGTAGCTGCGCAGCGTTTCTAAGTCGCCCGCCAGCTTCTGTTTCTGATACTTACGATCGCCAACAACGTTCCACCACGGCACTTCGTCACGCAGCTGGAAGGTCGAGATCAGTTCGTCGGTGCTGAACGCGTGGTTACCCACGATGTTGATCTGTTGGATCTTCGCGGAAACACCTTCCTGGAAGACCAGTTTCAGGTCAACACGATTACGCGGTAGCGGAGTAACAACCGCCTTCACGCTGGCACTGTATTTACCGACGCTGTAGTAGAAGTCCTCCAGACCTTTTTCGATGTCTGAAAGGGTTGTGCGGTCCAGGGATTCACCCACACGGACACCAGATGCTTCAAGGTTTTGCTTGAGCATGTCATCTTTCACCGACTTATTGCCGGAGAAGGTGATACTGGCGATCGTTGGGCGTTCTTTTACCTGCACCAGCAGCGTATCACCATCGCGCAGGACGCGAACGTCCTCAAAGTTGCCAGTGGCAAACAGAGCACGGATGGTGTTACTGATATCTTCATCATTAACCGTATCGCCGGGGCGTACAGGCATACTGAGGAGGGCCGCACCAACGGCGACACGCTGGAGGCCTTCGAAATGAATGTCTTTCACTACGAACCCGTCAGCACCGTATACGGTGGCGCTGCTAAACAGCAGCGACGCTATGAGCAACTTTTTCATCGCCATCGTTATTATGCGTTCTTCCTAACACTCTCTTACAACCGAGAGAAATCATTGAAAAGTGCAAGCCCCATTAACAGCACCAGCAAAATCGAGCCAATGCGATAACTAAAGTCTTGAACTCGCTCGGATACCGGTCCGCCTTTAAGCTTTTCAATCGCTAAAAACAGCAGATGACCCCCGTCTAACACGGGAAGCGGGAACAGGTTGATTATCCCAAGGTTCACGCTAATGAGCGCGAGGAACATGAAATAGTAAATCACCCCGAATTCCGCTGACATCCCAGCCCCCTGAGCAATCGAAATAGGCCCACTGAGGTTGTTCAGTTTCACATCACCGGTTATCAATTTCCCCAACATGTTTACCGTTAGCTTCATCAGTTGCCATGTTTTATCCGTGGCTTCAAGGATGGCGCTGAACGGCCCATACTGGCGTATTGTCTTGTACTCATCTGGCAGTGGGATCACTTTCGGCACTACGCCTGCAAACCCTTCTGCCTTTCCGCTGCCCGATTTGGTATCCGGGATTAGCGTCAGCGAGAGCGGACTCCCCTGCCTTTCCACTTCCAGCGCGAGCGATGTACCCGGATTATCACGCACCAGAGTAACAAAGGTCATCCACTGTGTTAATGGCTGACCATCGACTTTAACGATCCTGTCGCCCGCTTGCAAACCTGCTTTACTCGCCGCCGAATTCGCCTGTACTTCGGCTAATACCGGCTCGATTTGCGCGCCGCGTGGTCGAATCCCCAGAGCGGAGACGGGATCTTCTTTATCAGGCTCGAAACGCCAGTGGCGTAAATCCAGCACTTTTTCCTGCCGCTGGTCAGATCCAAAAGGCGATACGCTGACAGTCGTCTGCTCATCGCCAATTTTCGCAACCAGCTGCAATCGCACGGCATCCCAATCAGGGGTTTCGATGCCATCAATCGCTTTAAGTTCCATTCCCGGTGTAATTTGCGCACTGGCCGCGACGGAACCGGAGGTAATTTCGCCGACAACCGGGCGCACGCCAGGGACACCGATGATGAACACCAGCCAGTAGGCGAAGATAGCGAAGAGGAAATTGGCTACCGGACCGGCAGCGATGATGGCAGCACGTTGACCAACGGTTTTGTTGTTAAACGCACTGTGTCGGAGTTCTGGGGCAACAGGCTCAACACGTTCGTCGAGCATTTTGACGTAGCCGCCCAGGGGAATAAGCGCAATGACAAATTCGGTGCCCTGCTTGTCGGTACGTTTCCAGAGCGATTTACCAAAACCGATGGAGAATCGTTCTACCCGCACACCGCAGCGCCGAGCAACCCAGAAATGGCCAAATTCATGCACGGTAATCAGTACACCCAGTGCAACAATGAACGCCGCCAGATTCCAGAGAATACTCAGCATAAAACCTTCCGTTAAATCGTCCCGAATACCAGTAAAAGCAGGCAAGCAAACACCGGAACCGCCGCCGTCAGGCTGTCAATGCGATCCAGTATTCCGCCATGTCCTGGAATAAGGTGACCACTGTCCTTTATCCCTGCTTCACGCTTAAACATACTTTCGGTTAAATCACCCAAGACCGATGCCAGCGCAGCGAAAATCGAACATACCAGCAGCGTTGACGGTGCAACCTCAAGATTCGCCCAGACGCCGTAGCCCCAGGAGATGATCGCTGCCGTAAACAGGCCACCGATGAAACCTTGCCAGGTTTTGCCCGGTGAAACTTTCGGCGCCAGTTTATGTTTGCCGAACAGTTTACCAAACATATAGGCCCCAGAGTCAGCCCCCCAGACGAGAATCATCACATAAAGTAGCCACAACGCACCGCTGTAGTGATTGTCATCGTAGTGCCAGGCGCGCAGCGCGAGCATACCCCAGAAAAAAGGAACAATTGTGAGCAGCCCAAAAATAAGGCGCAACACTTTGGAATTGCGCCATATTGCCGCTGAGCCTGGATAGAAAAGCACCAGCAACAACGCAACAACCCACCATGCCAGCGATATCCATAAGGATCCGGCCACCAGCGGCTGGTGAATATCGTGATGATATTCAGGCATAGTGAACATCATCAGGGCCAGTAAAAAGCCACAGAGCACAGCCAGCCAGACCCGCTGAGTGCGCGAGGTAAAGCCGCTAAGCTGTCCCCATTCCCACGCGGCGAGCATACACACCACCAGCGTAACAATAGCGAAACCCACCGGGGGCAGTAAAAACAGCGCCGCGATGACAATGGGTATTAATACAAAAGCGGAAATCAGGCGATACTTCAGCAAAAGCTACCCCCATCAGGCGTTGTCGCCACCAGGCTCGGTGCCACCGAAACGACGCTCTCGATTAGCAAAGGCATGCAGCGCACCTTCAAAGTCTTGTTCATCAAAATCGGGCCAAAGAACATCAGTAAAGTAAAGTTCGGCGTAGGCAATTTGCCAAAGCAAAAAGTTACTTATGCGGTGTTCTCCCCCTGTCCTAATTACCAAATCCACAGGCGCCAGTTCATTCATGCAGATTTGCTGACCCAGCGCCTCTTCATCAATTTGGTCGGGTCTCAACAGCCCTTCCTGAACCTGCTCGGCCAAATGCCGAACACCCTGGATAATATCCCAGCGTCCACCGTAGTTCGCCGCGATATTGAGCGTCAGGCCGGTGTTCTTTTCCGTCAGCGCTTCTGCTTTGCGAATACGTTCCTGCAAACGCGAGTTAAAACGACTGGTATCGCCAATAATCCGCAGGCGGACGTTGTGGCGGTGCAGGCTTTTTACTTCGCTGTCGAGCGCCCACACAAACAGTTCCATCAACGCAGTCACTTCCTGCGCAGGTCGATTCCAGTTTTCACTGCTAAAAGCATAGAGCGTTAACGCATCAATGCCGTTATTGGCGGCAAAAGAAACGGCGCGGCGGACAGATTTCGCCCCAGCTTTATGCCCAAAGGCCCGTATCTTCCCTTGTCTTTTCGCCCAGCGGCCATTGCCATCCATAATGATTGCTACATGGCGACAGCCATGCGCTGGCAAGTTTTCGCTTATTGGTTGATTCGCAGACAACATAACGCGTTTTTAGTCCCTGAAAAGGATTTAGCGGTACTCAGGAATACTGAAGCCTATACATAAAAAAGCCGTGTCAAACCACGGCTTACCTGACCACATAAAGTCAAATTCCTGCGATCAGGTGGCGCAGACTATATCACTGAAGCCCAACGCTAACAAATAGCACGACGACTGGTGCTTGCTTTATCACCAGCTTGCGAGACGCGTCACCTGTTTGCGCGCAACAATACGGGCCTCTGCATCCACTGCCAACACCTCTTCCACGCTTTGAGGCTCACGCAGATCCATCATCTCAAGCACTGAGAGATTCAGCGCCGCGATATCGGTAAAACGGATCTGCTGATTCAGAAATGCCTCAACGGTGATCTCATTGGCCGCATTAAGTGCTGTCGTCGCCGCTTGTCCCTGGTCAAAGGCCGTCATCGCAAGCTTCAGGCACGGATAACGGTCATAGTCAGGCTCGCTAAACGTCAGTGAACTCAGCTTGCAAAAATCGAGCGGTTTCACCCCGGACTTCACCCGGTGTGGCCACGCCATCGAATGTGCGATTGGCGTACGCATATCCGGCTCGCCCAGCTGCGCAAGCACGCTGCCATCCTGATAGCGTACCATTGAGTGGATCACCGACTGCGGGTGGATCAGCACTTCCATCTGTTTCGCCGACGCATTAAACAGCCAGCGAGCTTCTATGTATTCCAGACCTTTGTTCATCATGGTGGCAGAATCGACGGAGATCTTACGTCCCATCGACCAGTTCGGATGACGGCATGCCTGATCCGGCGTCATTGCGCTCAGTTCAGACAGCGGCGTTTCACGGAACGGGCCACCAGACCCGGTAAGCAAAATCGACACAACGCCATTTTGCTCCAGGTCAGCGTACCCCAGGTTCTGTTGAAAAGGTTGCGGTAAACTCTGAAAAATCGCGTTGTGCTCGCTATCAACAGGCAAAAGACGCGCTCCGCGCTGTTTGACGGCGTCCATAAACAGGCGCCCGCAGGTTACCAGCGACTCTTTGTTCGCCAGCAGCACATCTTTACCGGCATCGATAGCCGCGAGCGTCGGCAGTAGCCCGGCCGCCCCAACGATGGCGGCCATCACCTGATCGACCTCATCCAGGGCAGCCATATCACAGGCCGCCTGTTGCCCGCTCAGCACTTCAGTGCTGCTGCCCAGCTCCTGAAGCCTGGCTTTAACCTGGCGAGCGCTCTCTTCGTCATCCATCACCGCAAAACGGGGCGTGAACTCCAGGCACTGCTCGACCATACGCTGCACGTTCCTGCCGGCCACGAGAGCGGTCACGGTGTAGCGTTCAGGATTATGGCGAACAACGTCGAGAGTGCTGCAACCGATAGAGCCGGTTGAGCCGAGGAGTGTTAAATGCTTCATGAGATGCCCGAAAAAAGTTAGACCAGATAAAAGCAAAACGCCGCCAGCAAGACACGTGGTCCCTCTGAACGGCGTTTATCAGTGTAAGACAGAAATCAGAACTGCATCAGTTCAGCTTCTTTATCTGCCAGCGCCGCATCAATTTTCTTGATGGCCGCGTCAGTCATCTTCTGCACGTCATCCTGAGAACGACGGTCGTCATCTTCACTGATCTCTTTTTCTTTCAGCAGCGCTTTTACTTTATCGTTCGCGTCGCGGCGTACGTTACGTACGGAAACACGACCCTGCTCGGCTTCGCCACGCACTACTTTGATCAGGTCTTTACGACGTTCTTCCGTCAGCGCAGGCAGCGGAACGCGGATATCAGCGCCCGCAGAGCTTGGGTTCAGGCCGAGGTCAGACGCCATAATGGCTTTCTCAATGGCCGGGCTCATAGAACGATCGAATACGTTGATTTTCAGCGTACGGGTATCTTCTACGGTAACGCTCGCCAGCTGACGCAGCGGAGTTGGCGTACCGTAGTATTCTACGATGATGCCATCCAGCAGGCTTGGTGAAGCACGGCCAGTACGGATTTTGCTGATTTGGTTTTTGAACGCTTCTACGCATTTATCCATGCGCACTTCAGCATCTTTTCTGATGTCGTTAATCACGTTACGGATCCTTGAAAACTTGTCTCAGGCAGACTAACCGCCAGCACAGCGCTACAGGTGTGCTAAGTATAGTCGCGTTTAATTCATGACAACGCCAAAGGCGTGTCCGGGTAAGATACCACTACAAAGTAAAGCGGAATCTTACCTGTATTTATCGCCGACGGAAATTATTCCGTGATCAAAGTGCCTTCTTTTTCACCCATGACCACGCGACGCAGTGCGCCAGGCTTGTTCATGTTGAAGACACGGATCGGCAGTTTGTGGTCACGAGCCAGCGTGAAGGCGGCAAGATCCATCACTTTCAGCTCTTTATCCAGCACTTCGCTGTAGGACAGCTGATCGTACATGGTTGCAGAAGGATCTTTTGCCGGATCGGCGGTAAACACGCCATCCACTTTGGTTGCTTTCAGCACCACGTCGGCTTCGATTTCGATACCGCGCAGGCAGGCTGCGGAATCGGTAGTAAAGAACGGGTTACCCGTACCGGCGGAGAGGATCACCACGCGGTTGTTGCGCAGCAGGCTGATGGCCTCTGCCCAGCTGTAGTTGTCGCACACGCCATTCAGAGGAATAGCGGACATCAGGCGGGCGTTCACATAGGCGCGATGGAGCGCATCACGCATTGCCAGGCCATTCATCACGGTTGCCAGCATACCCATGTGGTCGCCCACAACGCGGTTCATCCCCGCTTTCGCCAGACCAGCACCACGGAAAAGGTTGCCACCGCCAATGACCACGCCAACCTGAATGCCAAGTTCGACCAGTTCTTTGATTTCCTGTGCCATGCGGTCAAGGATGCTTGCGTCAATACCGAAGCCTTCCGTTCCCTGCAGCGCTTCGCCACTCAGCTTAAGCAGAATGCGTTTGTACACGGGTTTTGCATTGGTAGCCATGTTTCTTTCCTGAGACTGTCAACGATTAAGATGGGGGTTAATTCTGGCGACATGTTATGCCGCAAACCAGCGCAGGGATACAGTAACCTGTCTGATTTTGTGTGACGGGTGACAAAAAGAAGCCGCCCTCAGGCGGCTCCTTTTCAATCATTAAGACTGCTTGGACATTGCAGCAACTTCTGCTGCGAAGTCAGTCTCAACTTTCTCGATGCCTTCGCCCACTTCGAAGCGGATGAAGCCAGTTACGTCAGCGTTGTGCTCTTTCAGCAGCTGAGCAACAGACTTGCTTGGATCCATAACGAAAGGCTGGCCAGTCAGAGAAACTTCGCCGGTGAATTTCTTCATGCGGCCTTCAACCATTTTCTCTGCGATTTCTTTTGGCTTACCAGACTGCATCGCGATGTCCAGCTGAACCTGGTACTCTTTCTCTACCACTTCAGCAGACACGTCTTCTGGCTTAACGAATTCTGGCTTGCTTGCAGCGATGTGCATTGCCAGCTGTTTAACCAGCTCTTCGTCAGCGCCTTTAGCAGCAACCAGAACACCGATACGTGCGCCGTGCTGGTATGAACCCAGAACGTCGCCTTCCAGTACAGAAACACGACGGATGTTGATGTTCTCACCGATTTTAGCAACCAGAGCAACACGTTCTTCTTCGAACTGTGCTTTCAGAACTTCAACGTCAGTGATTTTGCCAGCAACAGCTGCGTCCAGAACTTTGTTCGCAAATGCCTGGAAACCGCCATCTTTAGCAACGAAGTCAGTCTGGCAGTTAACTTCCAGAATGATACCGTAGTTGCCTTCGATCTTAGTGATGATCACGCCGTCAGCAGCAACGTTGCCTGCTTTTTTAGCTGCTTTGATCGCACCGGATTTACGCATGTTTTCGATTGCCAGCTCGATGTCGCCGTTCGCTTCAGTCAGCGCTTTTTTGCAATCCATCATGCCTGCGCCAGTACGCTCGCGCAGCTCTTTTACCAGGGATGCGGTAATTTCAGCCATTCTTAAATCCTCGGGAGATGTGAACTGCCCGGCCGGGGCCAAACAGTATAAATTGAAAAAAGGGGCCGATAATTGGCCCCTATTCATACACGGTACTAATAAGGGGTAAAACCTTATTATTCAGCTTCTACGAAGCTTTCTTCCGCCTGAGAAGCCAGATCCTGAGAACGACCTTCACGTACGGTAGTCGCTACAGCACCCAGGTACAGGGTAACTGCGCGGATTGCGTCGTCGTTACCCGGGATAACGAAGTCAACACCGTCCGGATCGGAGTTGGTATCAACGATAGCGAATACCGGGATACCCAGGTTGTTAGCTTCTTTGATTGCGATGTGCTCGTGGTCAGCGTCGATAACGAACAGCGCGTCTGGCAGGCCGCCCATGTCTTTGATACCGCCCAGGCTGTTTTCCAGCTTGCCCAGTTCACGAGTGCGCATCAGCGCTTCTTTCTTAGTCAGCTTGTCGAAAGTACCGTCCTGAGACTGAGTTTCCAGATCTTTCAGGCGTTTGATTGACTGACGAACGGTTTTCCAGTTAGTCAGCATGCCGCCCAACCAGCGATGGTTCACGAAGAACTGGTCGCAGCTGTTAGCAGCTTCTTTCACAGCTTCGCTTGCAGCGCGCTTAGTACCAACGAACAGAATCTTACCTTTACGGGAAGAGATCTTGTTCAGCTCAGCCAGGGCTTCGTTGAACATTGGTACAGTTTTCTCAAGGTTGATGATGTGAACTTTGTTACGCGCGCCGAAGATGAAAGGCTTCATTTTCGGGTTCCAGTAACGGGTCTGGTGACCAAAGTGAACACCAGCCTTGAGCATGTCGCGCATGGAAACAGTTGCCATGTTTAAAACCTCTATAGTAAAAGTTGGGGTTAAGCCTCCACGTATCCCATATTACCGACCCCAAAGGGCACCCCGGAATATGTGCCGATACGTGTGTGTTGTTACACAAAGTGAGATTTATCGCCTCCGTCCATTCTGTGTATATGAAATGGATCGGAAGTCCGGCGCGCTTTATACCACAAAACAGGGCCGGAAACCAATCATTGTTGACGGTGGGTGCTGTTAATGATTCTCAATTTGGCACGGGGTGCGCCAGACTGATACCATTGACGACACGTAGATTAGTATTGTCGAAAAAATCGACACCGATGGACAGATTACATGGCTATCTCTATTAAGACCCCTGAAGAAATTGAAAAGATGCGCGTCGCCGGTCGTCTGGCCGCGGAAGTGCTGGAAATGATCGAGCCGTATGTCAAACCGGGCGTCAGCACCGGCGAACTGGACCGCATCTGTAATGACTATATCGTTAACGAGCAGAAAGCGGTTTCCGCCTGCCTCGGCTATCACGGCTTCCCGAAGTCCGTCTGCATCTCTATTAATGAAGTGGTGTGTCACGGCATTCCGGATGACGCTAAGCTGCTGAAAGATGGTGACATCGTGAACATCGACGTGACCGTCATTAAAGACGAGTACCACGGCGACACCTCTAAGATGTTCATCGTAGGCAAGCCAACCATTCTTGGCGAGCGCCTGTGCAAGGTGACGCAAGAGAGCCTCTACCTGGCGCTGAAGATGGTGAAACCGGGCATTCGCCTGCGCACACTTGGCGCGGCTATCCAGAAGTTTGTGGAAGCAGAAGGTTTCTCCGTAGTGCGCGAATACTGCGGTCACGGCATTGGTCGCGTCTTCCACGAAGAGCCGCAGGTTCTGCACTATGATGCGGATGACGGCGGCGTGGTCCTGCAGAAAGGCATGACCTTCACCATCGAGCCGATGGTGAACTCTGGCGATTACCGCATCCGTACCATGAAAGACGGTTGGACGGTGAAAACCAAAGACAGAAGCTTGTCTGCACAGTACGAGCATACTATTGTGGTGACGGACAACGGCTGCGAAATTATGACGTTGCGCAAGGATGACACCATCCCGGCGATACTGACGAACATTGAGTAAGAAGAAGCCGGCAAATGCCGGCTTTTTTAATGGCGATAGCTTTTTCTTATGGGTGGCACACGATGAGTAATCTTTTACCCGAACAGTATGCTAACACAGCCCTTCCCACCCTCCCCGACCAGCCCGATAATCCGGGCGTCTGGCCGCCGCACGAGCTGAAGTGCGCCGACATCAAAGCGCATATGGACGTCTTCCAGCGCTGGCTGGGAAGCGCCTTTGACGCGGGTATTTCTGCCGAGCAGCTTATCGAAGCGCGGACCGAATTTATTGACCAGTTGCTGCAGCGCCTGTGGATAGACTACGGCTTCGGGCAGATTAGCGACGTGGCGCTGGTTGCCGTCGGAGGCTATGGCCGCGGAGAACTGCATCCGCTTTCGGATATCGACCTGCTGATCTTAAGCCGCAAAAAGCTGCCGGACGAGCAGGCGCAGAAAATCGGCGAGCTGCTGACGCTGCTGTGGGACGTGAAGCTGGAAGTGGGCCACAGCGTGCGCACCCTGGAAGAGTGCCTGCTGGAAGGGCTATCTGACCTGACCGTCGCCACCAACCTGATTGAAACCCGCCTGCTGATCGGCGACGTCGCGTTATTCCTCGAGCTGCAGAAACATATCTTCAGCGACGGGTTCTGGCCATCGGAAAAGTTCTTCGCCGCGAAGGTTGAAGAACAAAATCTACGCCACCAGCGCTATCACGGCACCAGCTACAACCTCGAACCCGATATCAAAAGCAGCCCCGGCGGCCTGCGCGATATCCACACCTTACAGTGGGTCGCCCGCCGTCATTTCGGCGCCACCTCGATGGACGAAATGGTCGGTTTTGGCTTTTTAACCGAGGCCGAGCGTAACGAGCTCAACGAATGTCTGCACCTGCTGTGGCGCATCCGTTTCGCCCTGCATCTGGAAGTCACCCGCTACGATAATCGCTTACTGTTCGACCGTCAGCTCAGCGTTGCCCAGCGCCTCAACTATAGCGGTGAAGGCAACGAGCCGGTTGAACACATGATGAAGGATTTCTTCCGCGTCACCCGCCGCGTCACGGAACTGAACCAGATGCTGCTGCAGCTGTTCGATGAAGCGATCCTGGCCCTGACGGAAGATGAAAAGCCGCGCCCGATTGACGACGAATTTCAGCTACGCGGTACGCTTATCGATCTGCGCGACGAAACGCTGTTCATTCGCGAGCCGGAAGCGATCCTGCGGATGTTCTACACCATGGTTCGCAACAGCACGATCACCGGGATCTACTCCACCACCCTGCGTCATCTTCGTCATGCGCGCCGCCACCTGAAACAGCCATTGTGCTATATCCCGGAAGCGCGCGCCCTGTTCCTGAGCATGCTGCGCCATCCTGGCGCCGTCAGCCGCGGGCTGCTGCCGATGCACCGCCACAGCGTACTGTGGGCCTACATGCCGCAGTGGTCGCATATCGTCGGCCAGATGCAGTTCGATCTTTTCCACGCCTATACGGTGGATGAACACACCATCCGCGTGATGCTCAAGCTGGAAAGCTTTGCTCAGGAAGAGACGCGCTCCCGCCATCCGCTGTGCGTCGATCTGTGGCCGCGCCTTTCTCACCCGGAGCTGATCCTGATCGCCGCCCTTTTCCACGACATCGCCAAAGGCCGCGGCGGCGACCACTCGGTGCTGGGCGCGCAGGACGTGCTCAAGTTTGCCGAGCTGCACGGTTTGAACTCGCGTGAGACGCAGCTTATCGCCTGGCTGGTCCGCCATCATCTGCTGATGTCGGTCACCGCCCAGCGTCGCGATATTCAGGATCCGGAAGTCATTAAGCAGTTCGCCGAAGAGGTGCAAACGGAAAACCGTCTGCGCTATCTGGTCTGCCTGACGGTGGCCGATATTTGCGCCACCAACGAAACCCTGTGGAACAGCTGGAAGCAGAGCCTGCTGCGCGAGCTGTACTTCGCCACGGAAAAACAGCTGCGCCGCGGGATGCAAAACACCCCGGACATGCGCGAGCGCGTTCGCCACCACCAGCTGCAGGCGCTGGCGCTGCTGCGGATGGACAATATTGACGAAGAGGCGCTGCATCAGATTTGGGCGCGCTGTCGTGCCAACTACTTTGTACGCCACAGCCCAAACCAGCTCGCCTGGCACGCGCGTCATTTGCTGAAACATGACCTGTCGAAGCCGATGATCCTGCTCAGCCCACAGGCCACGCGCGGCGGGACGGAGATCTTTATCTGGAGCCCTGACCGCGCCTACCTGTTTGCCGCCGTCTGTGCGGAGCTCGACAGGCGTAACCTGAGCGTTCACGACGCGCAGATTTTTACCACGCGCGACGGCATGGCAATGGACACCTTTATTGTGCTGGAGCCGGACGGCAGCCCGCTGTCGTCGGACAGGCATGAGGGGATACGCTTTGGTCTGGAGCAGGCGATTACCCAGCACAGCTGGCAGCCGCCGCAGCCGCGTCGTCAGCCGTCAAAACTGCGTCACTTTACCGTCGATACCGAGGTTAATTTCCTGCCGACCCACACCGACCGTAAATCGTTTCTGGAGCTGATCGCGCTCGACCAGCCGGGACTGCTCGCCCGCGTCGGCCAGGTTTTTGCCGATCTGGGAATTTCGCTTCATGGCGCCCGAATTACAACCATTGGCGAGCGAGTAGAAGATTTATTTATAATCGCGACAGCGGACCGGCGTGCCCTTAATAATGACCTGCAGCTTGAAGTGCAACAACGGTTGACAGCAGCCCTCAATCCAAACGATAAAGGGTGACGTGTTTTTTAGTGAAATGGAAAGAGTAAACAATGCAGCAGTTACAGAACGTTATTGAGTCCGCTTTTGAGCGTCGCGCCGAGATCACCCCGGCAAATGTGGATACCGTTACGCGTGAAGCGGTAAACCAGGTTATTTCCCTGCTGGATTCCGGCGCGCTGCGCGTGGCAGAAAAAATCGACGGTCAGTGGGTCACTCATCAATGGCTGAAGAAAGCCGTGCTGCTCTCTTTCCGTATCAACGATAACCAGGTTATCGACGGAGCAGAAAGCCGCTACTTCGATAAAGTGCCAATGAAATTCGCGGACTACGACGAAGCGCGTTTCCAGAAAGAAGGCTTCCGCGTCGTGCCGCCAGCGGCAGTTCGCCAGGGCGCATTCATTGCGCGCAACACCGTGCTGATGCCATCCTACGTGAACATCGGCGCCTACGTTGATGAAGGCACCATGGTGGACACCTGGGCGACCGTCGGCTCTTGCGCGCAGATCGGTAAAAACGTTCACCTGTCCGGCGGCGTCGGCATCGGTGGCGTACTGGAGCCACTGCAGGCTAACCCAACCATCATCGAAGACAACTGCTTCATCGGGGCGCGCTCCGAAGTGGTTGAGGGCGTGATCGTTGAAGAAGGCTCCGTGATCTCCATGGGCGTTTACATCGGCCAGAGCACCCGCATTTACGATCGTGAAACCGGTGAAGTGCACTACGGTCGCGTTCCGGCAGGTTCTGTCGTCGTGTCCGGCAACCTGCCGTCGAAAGATGGCAAGTACAGCCTGTACTGTGCGGTTATCGTGAAGAAAGTAGATGCGAAAACCCGTGGCAAAGTCGGTATCAACGAACTGCTGCGCACCATCGACTAAGTCGGTATTGCGTTAAAAAAACCCGCCTGCTGGCGGGTTTTGTTTTTCTACGCTTTGGTAATGACAACCGGCACGCTTTTATAGGCGGGCGTCAGGCTTTCAGCATCTACTGCATCCAGCGACAGCAGCACGTTCGCTTCAGGCAGGTACGCGCCAATCGATCCGGCAGCCATGCTGTAAATCACCACCGTCAGCCCCCGCATTTCCCGCCCTTCGGCAGGCTGGCCGCTATCCTCCAGCGCCTGCACGTTGACCACATCGCCCTGAACCAGCCCGCGCGCTCTGGCCTCAGCCTCGCTCAGGAAGACAACATCCCGGCGGCCGGTAATACCGCGGTAACGATCGTTCATACCATAGATCGTGGTGTTGTACTGATCGTGGCTGCGCAGCGTCGCCAGCACCAGGGTATCGGAGGGGTGATGCTGAAGGTCAACGGCAGTATGACATCCCACCACGAAGTTCGCTTTCCCGTTCGGCGTATGCCACTCACGACGTGAAGCCGGGGTATCCATACGAAATCCGCCAGGCTCAGCGATTCGGGCGTTGTAGTCGGCAAACGCCGGGATCACCGCTTCAATCGCCTCCCGGATCAGCGCGTAGTTGCCGCTCATCTCTTCCCAGTTCACCAGGGAGTCAGGCAGCGCGGCGCGCGCCATTTCCGCCACAATAGCAGGCTCGGATTTCAGCCAGCGCGAAGCCGGCTTGAGGCCGCCGCAGGAGGCATGGACCATCGACATGGAGTCTTCGACGGTGACGGACTGGATGCCCGTGGCCTGAAGGTCACGTTCGGTTCTGCCCAGCGCAGGCAGCAGATAGTTATGCTTCGCCAGCAGCAGGTGCGAGCGGTTGAGTTTGGTGGCGATATGTACCTGCATATCCAGCGTTTTCATGGCGGCAAAGGTGCGCTGCGGTTCAGGCATCGCCACCGCCAGGTTACCGCCCATACAGATCAGCGCTTTGGCCTCTCCTCGCTCTATGGCGCGAATGCTCTCCACGCTGGAACGCCCGTGTCGACGCGAAACCCTGATGGCAAAACGATCCTCCAGACGCTTCAGGAACTCCTCAGGTGCGGCCTCGTTGATCCCCACCGAGCGATCGCCCTGCACGTTGGAATGGCCGCGCAGCGGACATATCCCCGCGCCAGCCTTGCCCATATTCCCCTTCAACAGCAGCAGGTTAACCAGCTGCTGAACGTTTTCGGTGCCGTTTTTATGCTGGGTGATCCCAAGACCATAGCAGATGATGGTGGCGCGGGATTTGTTATAGCTGTCCGCCAGATCTTCCATCTGGCCGTGCGTCAGCCCGCTTTCCTTTTCCAGCTCGGCCCATTTGCACTTGCGCAAGTCCTCATACAGCGCCGAATAACCGGCGGTATGCTCAGCGATAAACGCATGATCGAGGCACGGCTGCTGGTCGAGCAAAATCCGGGCTTCATCCATCTCGATCAGGGCTTTCATGATCCCTTTAAGCAGCGCGGAATCCCCGCCCATTCTCACCTGGTAGTAGCGGCTGCTTAGCATTGTTGCCTGCCCGGTGAACATCTCCTTCGGGCTTTGTGGAAAGCTAAACCGCTCAAGGCCGCGCTCCGCCAGCGGGTTAATCGAGATAATTTTGCCCCCGCGTTTAGCCACCTCCCGCAGGGTAGTCAGCATACGTGGATGGTTAGTGCCCGGGTTGTGCCCAATACAGATCACCAGATCGCAGTGCTCGAAATCATCCAGCTCTACCGTCCCTTTTCCAAGGCCAATAGACCGCGTCAGCCCCGCGCTGGTTGGGCCGTGACACATGTTGGAACAGTCCGGAAAATTACTGCTGCCGTATTCCCGTGCGAAAAGCTGGTACAGGAAGGCCGCTTCGTTGGAGGTACGCCCTGAGGTATAAAACTCTACCCGTTCCGGAGAATCATAGCTGCGCAGGCGTTCGCCGATCTCCTTAAAGGCGACATCCCATTCAACCGCCTGCCAGCGGTCCGTCGCGGCGTCGTATTTCATCGGATGGGTTAAACGACCGCTATTTTCCAGCTCATAGTCGCTGTAATGCCACAGCGTAGAAACCGGATGACGACTAAAAAATTCAGGGGAGGCTTTCTTGCTGGTGGTTTCCCAGGAGACCGCCTTAACGCCGTTTTCGCACAGCTCCATCGGCGCGCGGTGGCCGGGATCTGGCCATGCGCAGCCGGGGCAGTCAAAGCCCGAGACCTGGTTCATCTTAAACATAGCGATAATATCGCGGGCGACAGCCCGTTGCGAAAATACCGACGCGGTGACGGCTTTTACTGCGCCCCAGCCTCCTGCCGGGCCCTGATAGCCATTAATACCTGCAACACCCTTTTTCATTGCGACTGCTTATTTACCGACAATTATTTATGGCGGCTACGGTAGCAATTTCACTCTCATATTGATTTCCTCTTGACGAGGTAGCTAAAAACTACAATAAACGAGTTAGGTTTATGCTCCTTGCTTGCGTGCAGACAGGCGAAAATGGAGTACCGTTTGCTGGGATGCTCCCGCTTTTTGCATATGAGGGTGGCGAAAAAGGATTTTTTCGTTAATTATTCAAAGGTTATGTTGAGATAAGGGTACCGCTATGTACGATAATCTGAAAAGTCTGGGCATTACCAATCCTGATGAAATTGATCGTTACAGTCTCCGTCAGGAAGCCAATAACGATATTTTGAAAATCTATTTTCACAAGGACAAAGGGGAATTTTTCGCCAAAAGCGTGAAGTTTAAATACCCGCGCCAGCGCAAGACCGTCGTGGCAGACGGTGTTGGCCAGGGTTATAAAGAAGTACAGGAAATCAGCCCTAACCTGCGCTATGTGATCGATGAACTCGATCAGATCTGCCAGCGCGATCGTACTGAAGTCGATCTCAAACGTAAGATCCTGGATGACCTGCGTCATCTGGAGAGCGTTGTTACCCACAAGATCAGCGAGATTGAAGCGGATCTTGAGAAGTTAACTCGTAACAAATAATTTAGGTGCGGTCTGATGCCCTCTCCCACAGGGAGAGGGTGAAAACTGCATACAGCATCAACGCTGCTCGTCTAACTGAAGCGCCACGTACAGCAGCAGCCTGTCGTCAAAATTCCCCAGATCCAGCCCCGTCAGCTCCGAGATTCGGTTAAGCCGATATTCCAGCGTATTGCGATGAATAAACAGCGCTTTCGACGTCGCCAGCGGCTGCACGTTATGGCGAAACCACGCCTGCAGCGTGCGGCGCAGCAGGCCGTTGTTGTCCATCGCCTTCAGGCGCACCAGCGGACGCGCCAGCTCATTGGCCTGCCAGCCGCCGCGCAGGCTGTCGAGCAGCACCGGCAGCATCAGGTCCTGGTAAAAGTAGCTTCGGCTTTCCGGCATGCGCTGCTTGCCCACCATCATCGTGGTACGCGCGGTGCGCCACGAGCGGGCAATGCTGCCCGGCCCGGTAAAGTAGTTGCCCAGCGCAACGCGAAAACGCAGCTGACCGTTCTCTTTCATTCGCGCGATGAGTTGATCCACGCGGCGGCGGTGATCTTCCGCATCCCAGCGGCCAAACTGATTGAGCGCGGGCTTAAGCACCACCATTTCAGTAAGAGAGACGATCGCCACCAGGTTATTGCGCTCCGGCGTTGCCAGCGCATTCTGCAGCTGCTGCAGCTCAGCCATCGCGCTGTCCACGCCAAGCTGGCCGCTGTCCACTTCAATCATCGCCACCACGCGCGGTTGATTCAGGTCGATACCCAGGCGCTGCGCCCACTCGTTCAAGGCAGGCGTGTGTTCCTCCGCCTGAATGAGGTTCATGACCAGTTCTTCACGCAGGCGGCTATCCTGCGCCAGCAGGTGCATCAGGCGCGATTGCTCCAGCATCATCTCCGCCGTCATACAAACCAGCTCGCCGTATTTACGCAGGGATTCCGGCTCCCCGGTCAGGCCGATAACGCCGACGATTTCACCTTCGAGACGCAGCGGTAAGTTGATGCCCTGACGAACGCCGTGCAGGTGTTTTGCGACCGCATCGTCAATATCGACCACCCGCCCCTGAGAAAGCACCAGCAGCGCACCTTCGTGCAATTCCCCAATGCGCTCCCGATCGCCGCTGCCAATAATGCGCCCGCGGGCATCCATTACGTTGATATTGGTATCGATAATGCGCATGGTGCGCGCCACGATATCCTGCGCCATTTTGGTATCAAGATGCCAGCCAGCCATGTAACCCTCCTGTGAGCAGAGCTCAAGCATAGGGGAGTTCATTAAGAGCCGCATTGTGCGGATGCACAAAGAGAGAGTGAGATGTATGGACTTGTGGAAAGGGTCACAGAAAAAAGAAAAGCCCCTGCCGTATCGCGACAGGGGCTAAAGGGGATTATTGCATCAGCAGGTAGATGGAGGAGTCTCCACGCTGAATATTCAGCGCCAGCACGGAAGGTTTGCTGTCGAGAATTTTGCGCAGTTCAGCGATGTTTTTCACCGGCTGCTGGTTAGCGCCCATGATCACGTCACCTTTTTTCAGGCCGATACGCGCAGCCGGTGAGTTCGCTTTCACGTTGTTCACCACCACGCCTTTATCTTCACCCTTATTGCTCATCTCGGCACCTTCGATACCGCTGAAGATGGTGCTGGAATCAACCTGATTCTGGCTGCTCTGCTGCAGTTCCAGGCTCACGTTAACCGGCTTACCGTCACGCAGCAGGCCAAGGGTCACTTTGCTGCCAATCGGCATTGAGCCCACTTCGGCACGCAGCGCGGCAAAGCTGCTGATCGGCTTCCCGTTCAGGGAGGTGATCACGTCACCCGCTTTAATGCCCGCTTTCGCCGCGGAGGAGTTCGGCATTACCTGGCTGACGAACGCCCCGCGCTGGGCGTCAACTTTCATCGCTTTCGCCAGCTCGGAGTTCAGCTCGGTACCGAGGATACCCAGCTCACCGCGTTTCACCTGGCCATACTGCACCATTTGCGCGGTCAGGTTTTTCACCATATTGCTTGGAATAGCAAAGCCGATACCGATGTTGCCGCCGTCCGGCGCCAGGATCGCGGTATTGATACCAATCAGTTCACCGTTCAGGTTCACCAGCGCACCGCCGGAGTTACCGCGGTTGATCGCAGCGTCCGTCTGGATGAAGTTTTCGTAGTTTTCAGCATTCAGGCCGCTACGGCCCAGCGCAGAAACGATACCCGAGGTCACGGTTTCACCCAGGCCGAACGGGTTACCGATCGCCACGGTGTAATCCCCGACGCGCAGCGCGTCAGAGTCGGCAAGCTTAATCGCCGTCAGGTTTTTCGGATCCTGAATCTGAATCAGGGCGATGTCGGAGCGCGGGTCTTTACCCACCACTTTCGCATCAAACTTGCGGCCATCGCTCAGCTGTACCTTAATGGTGCTGGCATTATCGACAACGTGGTTGTTGGTCACCACGTAGCCTTTCGCTGCGTCAATGATGACGCCCGAGCCCAGCGCCATGAATTTTTGCTGCTGGCCGCCGCCGCCCTGGCTGTCATCCCCTGCACCGCCGCCCTGACAGAACGGAGAGCTCTGGAATGGCGAACCGTCCTGGCAGAACGGCGAGTTGTCGCCAAAGAACTGCTGGAAGTTACGCGGCATACGCGGCGTATTGACGGTCGTGCTGCCCTCAACGTTGATACTCACCACCGATGGCATCACTTTTTCGAGCATCGGTGCCAGGCTTGGCATCTGCTGCGCGGTTGCTGCCGACGACGCGGTCTCGGCTGCAGTCGCAGCCACAGGAGACAGCGCTAAACCTAAACTCAGAGCCAGTGCACTCATTGCTAATGTGGTTTTTTTCATGTTTCTCAATCTCGATTTACCAGATAACGCAAAATTGCTGTGTAACTCAGATTCGTTTTATACCGCTTAGTTCCGGGATTAAGTTTATGGAAAAAGTAAAAATTTATTGGTCGTCTTTACAAAACTCCGGAATTATTCAACGGCCATGAGCTTTCGGTATTCGTCCCAGGCATACAAATCCGTCATACCGCTGATATAGTCCTGGATAAGACGACAGCGATAATAATATTCCAGTACCGGCCATTCGGCAGACCGTCTGTCCAGTTTACCGATCGCTTCGACATACGCCAGGCGATGGCGTGTCGACAATTTCTGATAAAGCCGGGATTCTATCGGCAGTCGCCGCACGCGCTCGTTCTCCACCAGCTCGCTAAACTCCTCGACGGATAATTGCAGCAGAGGAGCATAAATGTCCAGTAACCCGCTGATTACCCGATATCCCTGTAATTCTAACTGCTCAACGTCCGGATGGCTAAACACGTGCCGCATTGCGACGTGTTTATAGAGTTCAAGAAGCTGGCTAAAGCTGCTGTCGTCTTCCAGCAGCGCGTGATTAAATTCTCCGCTGAAAACCAGCGGTAAATTATCAATAAAACGCGAGGCCGCATATGGCACCAGTTTATTTAATGTGTTGACCCGTAAATACATAAAGAACTGATCTTCAGTGCTGCGGCTTAATGAATTGGATCGAGATTTTTCCCAGGCATTTTCGACAACCTGAGCAAACAACGACCCTTTTTCATGCGGGCCCCAGGCATCATAAAGATGCTGATAAAGTTCCTCGACGCTGAATATTCTTTTCTCAACGGCGTCTTCCAGATCAGCAACGCAATAGGAAATGTCGTCGGCGGCTTCCATAATCCAGGTTAAGGGAAAGCGACCGTGCGGTGCCAGGGAGAGTTCTTTGCGTAGCCGGTCAATATAGGCTTCTTCTGAGAGGTAATAGCCCGGTTTTTTCATCAAATAGCTGTGTGATGCGGGCGTTTCCCCCATCCACCAGGCGGGTCGCGTATATTTAAGAATGCAGCCCACCTGCGCCCACGTCAGGTTCATTCGCATCAGGGAATGCACCAGGCGGATCCCCTGGGCGTTGCCTTCAAAATGGCAGAGATCCTGACGCACCTTGCGGCGCAGATCGTTTACTCCTTCCTCCCCTTCCCGCAGGCGTAAATCCCGCACCACGCAGCGGTCATCGCTGAGCGGCTGGCTTTTGGCATCCAGCGGGAAAAGTCGCTGCCTGAACCAGTCGTTAATCGCGGCTTCACCGAAATGACCAAAGGGCGGATTGCCGATATCGTGCATCAGACAGGCCATCTCAACGATGCTTTCGAACGGCCCGGTCAGTTCGTCCAGACCGTAGGTTTCCAGCAGCCGCTGCTCTTTGAGGCGGCTCAAAATCTCTTTAGCAATATAACGGCCGACCTGCTGAACTTCCATTGAATGGGTTAAACGCGTGCGCACCGCAGCATTACGCTCCAGCGGAAACACCTGGGTCTTTTGCTGTAGCCGACGAATGGCCGGCGAGTTTATGATTCGCCCGCGATCGCTCTCAAAAATACGCAGGATCTCATGTTCATTTTTTTCGCCTTGAGGCGAACGGAAACGTCGGTGCCAGTTAATTTTGGTGCGAAAATCGATTGGTGCCATGTGCTCCCCCGCGTGAGAATGCGTTTCCCCTTAACCGCATGATAGACTATGCATCTTAACAAGGCACATCGCGAGTAAATCTATGAAAATCGGCATTATTGGTGCAATGGAAGAAGAAGTTACGCTGCTGCGTGACAAAATTGAGAACCGTCAGACCCTGTCACTGGGTGGCTGCGAGATCTATACCGGCCAGCTGAACGGTGTCGACGTTGCTCTGCTGAAATCAGGCATCGGTAAAGTGGCGGCTGCACTGGGCGCAACCCTGTTGCTCGAACGCTGCAAGCCAGACGTGATCATCAACACCGGTTCTGCGGGTGGCCTGGCGCCGACGCTGAAAGTGGGTGATATCGTCGTTTCCGATGAAGCACGTTACCACGACGCAGACGTGACCGCGTTTGGCTATGAATACGGTCAGCTTCCGGGCTGCCCGGCAGGGTTTAAAGCAGACGATAAGCTCGTTGCGGCAGCAGAAACCTGCATCGCTGAGTTAAACCTGAATGCGGTGCGCGGCCTGATTGTCAGCGGTGATGCCTTTATCAACGGCTCCGTTGGCCTGGCGAAAATCCGTCACAACTTCCCGCAGGCGGTTGCCGTTGAGATGGAAGCGACCGCGATTGCTCATGTTTGCCACAACTTCCAGGTTCCGTTCGTGGTGGTTCGCGCCATCTCCGACGTGGCTGACCAGCAGTCCCACCTGAGCTTTGACGAGTTCCTGGCCGTCGCGGCCAAGCAGTCTACCGTGATGGTAGAAAGCCTGGTGCAGAAACTGGCGCGTGGCTAAACCCATCCTGAGGGCGCTTGCCGCCCTGCTTCTGCTCGCACCGGCATGGCTTTTTGCCGTGCCGCGTGTGATTACCCTCTCCCCCGCCAACACCGAGCTGGCCTTTGCCGCCGGGATCACGCCCGTTGGCGTTAGCAGCTTTTCAGACTACCCGCCGCAGGCCGCGGGCATTGAACAGGTGTCGACATGGCAAGGGATGAACCTTGAGCGCATCGTGGCGCTTAAGCCCGACCTCGTGCTGGCCTGGCGCGGTGGAAACGCGGAGCGGCAGGTTAACCAGCTCAGCTCGCTGGGCATCAAGGTAATGTGGGTAGATGCGGTGAGTATTGAGCAAGTCGCTCACGCGCTGCGCGCGCTCGCCCCCTATAGCCCGACGCCGGAAAAAGCCGAACAGGCAGCGCTGCAGATGCTCAGTGACGCTGCCGCCCTGAAAACGCGGTACGACACCCCCACAAAAAAGCGCGTATTCCTGCAGTTTGGCAGCCAGCCGCTGTTTACCACCGGGCAGGGCTCTATTCAAAACCAGGTCCTGGAGATCTGCGGGGGCGAGAATATCTTCGCCGCCAGCCGGGTCCCGTGGCCGCAGGTTAGTCGGGAACAGGTTCTGGCCCGCCAGCCGCAGGCTATCGTGGTGGTCGGAAGTGCGAGCGAGATTCCTAAAGTTGAACAATTCTGGCAAAGCCAGCTAAAAATACCGGTAATACCCCTTAACAGCGACTGGTTTGAACGCGCCAGCCCGCGTATTATCCTCGCCGCTAAACAGCTCTGTGCCGCACTGGCAGAGAGTCACTAACAGTTACCTACCCCCTTTCGAGGATTTAACGATGCTCGTTTATTGGCTGGATATTCTTGGCACAGCCGTTTTTGCTATCTCCGGCGTTTTGCTCGCCGGAAAACTGCGCATGGATCCGTTTGGCGTGCTGGTGCTTGGCGTTGTGACGGCGGTGGGCGGCGGAACGATCCGCGATATGGCGCTGGCGCATGGTCCGGTATTTTGGGTTAAAGATCCGACGGATCTGGTGGTGGCGATGGTCACCTGCCTGTTAACGATTGTCCTGGTTCGACAGCCTCGCAGATTGCCGAAATGGATACTGCCGGTCCTGGACGCCGTGGGTCTGGCGGTGTTTGTCGGCATTGGGGTGAATAAAGCCTTTAACGCGGGAACGGGCCCCATGGTCGCGATCTGCATGGGCGTGCTAACCGGCGTCGGCGGCGGGATTATCCGTGACATTCTGGCGCGCGAGGTGCCCATGATCCTGCGCACCGAAATCTACGCCACGGCCTGTATCGTTGGCGGCATTGTCCACGCCACGGCTTATTACACCTTTGCGGTTCCGCTGGAGAATGCCGCGATGCTGGGAATGGTCGTCACGCTGGGGATACGTTTAGCGGCGATACGCTGGCACCTGAAGCTGCCGACGTTTGCGCTGGATGACAGGTAAACGCAAAACGGTAACCGCAAGGTTACCGTTTTTAGTCTTTTCTCCCTCTCCCTGTGGGAGAGGGCCGGGATGAGGGCATCAGCCCGCACCTCTTAAATACTGAACGAAGAGCCACACCCGCAGGTGCTTGTCGCGTTCGGGTTCGTCACCACAAAGCGCGAACCTTCCAGACCTTCGGTGTAATCAACCGCACCGCCCACCAGATATTGCAGGCTCATCGGGTCAACCACCAGCGCGACGCCCTGCTTCTCGATAGTCATATCACCATCGTTGATCTGGTCGTCAAAGGTAAAACCATACTGGAAGCCGCTGCAGCCACCACCGGTAATATATACACGCAGTTTCAGATCCGGATTGTCTTCGTCGGCAATCAGGACTTTCACTTTTTTGGCTGCTGCTTCGGTAAATTCGAGCGGCACTGCTACTACGTCATCACTCATTTTATGCTCCCATGAATACTGCTTACTGCAATTGGGTAAAAATCACCCAATTCTTTTTTTCATTATCTAATACCCTGGTAATTCATTCAAGTATTCTGCGACGCGGCTTGGTCTGCATCCTGCTTCGCCAGGGTGCGGGCAAGAATGGTGGAGTATAGCGGTTTTCCACCCAGGAATTGGGCTAATAGTGTCGCGCCAAGACAGGTAATGATCATTGGCAATATGAGCTGATAATTGTCGGTCATCTCCAGAACCAGTACAATCCCGGTCAGCGGCGCGCGCAGGGAGGCGGCCAGAAGCGCTCCCATTCCGGCAATGGCAAACGTACCGGCATCAAGGTGATACGTGGGAAAACCCGCCTCTGCGGCCATGCCAAAGGCCGTACCCAGTAAGGTACCGAGCGCCAGCATCGGCGCGAAGATCCCGCCCGGTGCGCCGGAAGAGAAGCAGAGCACCGTAGTGATCACGCGGGAAATAAACAGGAACAGCAGCAGGCCGACGCTGAAATTGCCCGCCGCCGCAATGGGGATCAACCCGAACCCACCGCCTGTCGCATTGGGCTCAATCAGGCCGATGATGCCGCACATCCCGCCCAGCAGGCCGCCCACCAGCACCCATCGGGTTGTATTACCGCCGTGAATACGCTGGAACATATCCTGAGCGCGCAGGATCAGCGTATTAAACAGCGGCCCGACAATGCCAAACACCATGCCGAGGATCAGATATAGCCACAGCGTATTCACCGGCGCATTAGTGAGTTTCCCCACTTCAATCACCGCCCCTTCGCCGTTGAAAATACGAAAAACGATGCTCGACATTATCACGCCGGTAAAAACCGCTTTAATGGAGATGAGGTTGTAACGAAACTGCGCGCGCATCTCCTCAATGATAAAGAGGATCCCCGCCAGCGGGGCGTTGAACGCTGCGGAAAGCCCCGCCGCCGCGCCGGTTGCAAGCAGCGTATGGCGCGCTTCGGCACTGCGCATGCGGAAAAGATCGCCCACCATGCGCCCTACGTTCCCGCCAAGCTGAACCGTTGGCCCCTCTCGCCCAAGCACCATCCCGGCGCCAAGGGTCCCCATGCCGCCGATAAACTTCACCGGGATCACCCGCCACCAGCGTACCGGACGCAGCTCTTCCAGCGCCCCTTCGATCTCCGGAATGCCAGAGCCCCCGGCTTCCGGAGCAAATTTACGTACCAGAAAATAGCCCACCATCGCTAAAAGCGCGGACAGGCCAAACGCCCACACCCAAACCCATCCTCCGCGCTCTGCAAACCCGGCGAGCGTGCCGAGGCGCCAGCCGATCACGGCATTGACCGCTTTTTCAAAGGCGACGCCGACCAGTCCAGCGAGGGTGCCGACCACGGCGGCAGCCAGCAGGATCGCCAGCGGCGTTTTATCGCGGTTGAGCAGCCGTCGAATGCTGATACGGTGTCGTGCCCGTGCTAACTGCTGTTCTTCAAATGAGGAGTTTGCTTTCATTGTCTGTTCTTTTCGTCATACAAAACGCCGCAAGGATTTTACCAGAGACCGTCGCGTCGTCTGATGAAAAATCCTTAACAATTGTTTATGCATTAATGGGGCAAAAATTTCATAACGTTCAGCGAATCACTTAGAATAGTGTGCTTAACCATTTTATACGAACCAGGAACGATGCCATGAGCAAGTCTGAAAACCTCTACAGTGCAGCCCGCGAGCTTATTCCGGGTGGCGTGAACTCACCCGTCCGCGCGTTTACCGGCGTAGGCGGCACGCCGCTGTTTATTGAACGTGCTGACGGCGCATACCTGTTTGATGTCGACGGCAAAGCCTATATCGATTATGTCGGCTCCTGGGGTCCAATGGTGCTGGGTCATAACCACCCTGCCATTCGCAACGCGGTGATTGAAGCGGCTCAGCGCGGCCTGAGCTTCGGTGCGCCAACCGAGATGGAAGTTAAAATGGCGGAACTGGTCACCGAGCTGGTGCCGACAATGGACATGGTGCGCATGGTGAACTCCGGCACCGAAGCCACCATGAGCGCCATTCGCCTGGCGCGCGGCTTTACCGGCCGCGACAAGATTATCAAGTTCGAAGGCTGCTACCACGGCCACGCGGACTGCCTGCTGGTGAAAGCGGGTTCCGGCGCGCTGACGCTCGGCCAGCCGAACTCGCCGGGCGTACCGGCTGATTTCGCCAAACACACCCTCACCTGCACCTATAACGATCTCGACACCGTTCGCGCGGCGTTCGAGCAGTATCCGCAGGAGATTGCCTGCATCATCGTTGAGCCGGTCGCGGGTAACATGAACTGCATCCCACCGCAGCCTGAGTTCCTGCCGGGCCTGCGCGCCCTGTGCGATGAGTTCGGCGCGCTGCTGATCATCGACGAAGTGATGACCGGTTTCCGCGTGGCGCTGGCGGGGGCACAGTCTTACTACGGCGTTGAGCCGGACCTGACCTGCCTCGGCAAAATCATCGGCGGCGGCATGCCCGTCGGCGCATTCGGTGGCCGTAAAGACGTGATGGAAGCCCTGGCCCCGACCGGCCCGGTTTACCAGGCGGGAACGCTGTCCGGTAACCCCATCGCGATGGCCGCCGGTTTCGCCTGTCTGACGGAAGTGGCGCAGCCGGGTATTCACGAAACCCTGACCGACCTGACCACGCAGCTGGCAAACGGCCTGCTGGAAGCGGCAGAAGAAGCGGGTATTCCGCTGGTGGTTAACCACGTTGGCGGGATGTTCGGGATCTTCTTTACCGATGCGAAAACCGTGACCTGCTATCAGGACGTGGTGAAATGCGACGTGGAACGCTTCAAGCGCTTCTTCCACCTGATGCTGGAAGAGGGCGTGTATCTGGCACCGTCAGCGTTCGAAGCGGGCTTTATGTCCGTGGCGCACGGTACAGAAGACATCAACAACACCATCGACGCGGCGCGTAAGGTATTCGCGAAGCTCTAAGGGCATGGCCGGGTGGCGCTAACGCTTACCCGGCCTACGATGTTCTCCCTCTCCCCGTGAGAGAGGGCCGGGGTGAGAGCATCAGGCCGCATCTGACTATCGGCTCTGCTTTCTCAACAGATAAATAAAGTACGGCGCCCCGATAAAGGTCGACAGCAGACCCGCCGGGATCTGATACGGGAACAGCACCATCCTTCCGCACCAGTCTGCAAAGACCAGCATCACGCCGCCCGTCAGGGCTGACATCACGATATGCGGCATCGTCCGGCGGAAACCCATCATTCTGGCAATATGCGGCGCCATCAGCCCGACAAAACTTAATGGGCCAATGGTCATCGTCGCCGCAGCCGTCAGGCACGCCGCCAGCAGCAGCAGCCCGACGCGCGTTGGCGTCAGCGCCATCCCCACCGCACGCGCGGTTTCACCACCGAGCGGCAGAATGGTCATCCAGCGGCGGCACAGCGGCACAATCGCCAGCAGAACAATCATCACGATCCCGGTATTCACCACCTGTCTGCCGGTGGCCCCGTAGGTTGAGCCAGCTATCCAGGTCAGGATCTGCGCCATGCGCGGATCGCCGCTCGCCTGCAGCATCATCAGCAGCATGGTAAACGCGGTGCTGAGCGCCATCCCCGCCAGCAGCATACGGTGAGGCGAAAAACCGCCTCGACCGGAGGCAACAAGGATGATCAGCAGCGTGACCGCCGCGCCAATGCTCCCGGCAGGCATCAGCCAGCCGAAGGCATTTCCCGGCACCAGGAACAGCATCAGCACCACGCCAAAGGCTGCACCGGAGCTGATCCCCAGCACTTCAGGGCTCGCCATCGGGTTACCGGTCAGGCGCTGAATAATACAGCCCGCTACCGCCAGCATTACGCCCGCGATCAGCGCGGAGAAGATACGCGGCCAGCGCCACTGCAGCAGGTCGTTGAGTAAATCCCCCGTTGCCCAGTGCCAGCCCGTCGCGTCGCGCCCCAGGGAAAGGGCCGCAAACGATGCCACGATCAGCACCGCCAGACCGGCCAGGCTAAACCACAGCAGCGACTGACGCTCGGCGTGGACCTTGTCCCCGGCATCCATCGCCGGGGCGCTGATGCTGCGCAGTCGCGGCAGGAGCCACAGCAGCAGCGGCGCACCGATCAGCGCCGTCACTGAACCGGTAGAGACCTCCATCCAGACCCGCGCCAGCCAGAGAATAATTTGGTCGGACAGCCAGAGGATCAGCGCCCCAATCAGCGGCGCCAGCATCAGGCGCGCCAGCAGGCGACGCGCCCCGAGCATTTTCGCCAGCAGCGGCGCAAACAGGCCGATAAAGCCGATAATGCCAACCGCGTTCACCAGCAGGGCGCTTAGCACAATCGCCAGAGTTAACGCCGCAAGGCGAGCCAGTGACAATGCCAGCCCAAGGTTGCGCGCCACCCCGTCGTCCAGCCCCATCAGGGTGAGCGGACGCAGCAGCAGCAAGGTCAGCACCACGCCGCCAGCCAGCTGCGGCCACAGGCGCTGCACCACGCTCCAGTCGGTCTGGGTCAGCGTTCCGGTACTCCACAGGAACATGCTTTGCAGCTGATCGTGATGGAAAAGCACCAGCAGCTGGTTGATGGCCCCGCAGTAGAGGCTGACCACCAGACCCGCCAGAATCAAGGTAACCGGCGAAAGACGTTTCCCCCACGCCACGCCGAAAACTAATGTCCCCACCACGCACGCCCCGGCAAGGGCGGCAAACTGCGAGGTTAACGCCCCCGGCAGCGCCCACAGCGTGGTGATGGTAATGCCAAGCTGCGCCCCGGTCGCAACGCCCAGCGTGGTCGGCTCCGCCAGCGGGTTACGCAGCACCTGCTGGAACAAGACGCCCACCAGGCCTAACCCGGCGCCGACCAGCAGCGAGATCGCCAGGCGTGGCAGCAGGCTGTAGTGGAACAGCATTTGCTGAATGTTGTCGATATCCGGCGCGGCAAAGGCAGTACCCCACTGTCCGCGCGGTAGCGCCGTCGACAGGTTGAACCAGGTCAATGCCAGCGCGGCGAGGAAAATAAGGGTCAGCAGCAGCGCAGGAAAGCGGGCAATACGCGTATTCATGCTTTGCCTCCCATTGCGTTATCCAGCACGCGGGCAAAATGCATGGCCGACAGCGTCGCGCCGTAGAACCATACCGCAGGTGCTCGCTTGAAGCGCTGCTCGCGCACGAACGGCATCGCCTGCCAGAGCGGGGTGGCCATCAGCGCCTGCATGTCGCGTTCGTTGCCGTGATCGAAGCACAGCACGTCGACGTCGCGAAACTGTGCCAGGCGGTCAATCCCCACGGCGGTGCTGCCCCAGAAGGTCATCTCTCCTTCCCAGGCGTTACGAATGCCAAAGCTATCGAGCACTTCCTGGAACAGGCAGTTTTTGCCGAAGACCAGCATGTGGCGGGCGTCCAGCAGGGTGACCATCAGCAGCGGACGATCTCCACGGTTGGCAAAGCGCGGCTTCAGGGAGTCAATCAGCGCATCGAATTCGGCGAGGTGTTTTTTCGCCTCCGCCTCACGGTTCAGGAACTGCGCCATCTCGTTGATAGAATTTTTTGCCATGGTCAGCGGCTTTTTCCCGTCGCTGAACGAAAAACCCCGGCCAGGGGCAATCTTCGCCATGGTCTCTTCTGACGGGCCATACCCGGCAGACCAGAATAAAAAGGACGGCTTCATTTGCGTCAGCAGCTCGAGGTTCGGCTCGGTACGCAGGCCGATATCGATAACCGAGTCCGGGAGTTTCGGCTCGTTCACCCACAGTTTGTAGTTGGGTATATCGGCTACGCCATAGGGCGTAACGCCCAGCGCCAGCATCAGTTCGACGGGCAGCCATTCCAGCGCCACGATACGGTGCGGATCGATCCCGGCCGCATGGGCCGTATTCATTTTGAGCAGCAGCGGAGAGAGCGCTATGGCCGTCAGCAGGCGACGGCGGCTAAGGAGTAGATTATCCAGCATCAGTACACAAAGCTCACCGGTGCAGCCCCGGCAGGGTGAGGCAAAATCCCCATTGGAATACCGTAGATCTGTTCCAGCGTGTCGCTGCGCATCAGCTCAGACGGCGTGCCCTGAGCGATAGCTTCGCCGCCGCGCAGCGCGACCAGATAATCACAGTAACGCGCGGCCATGTTGATATCGTGCAGCACCGCGATCACCGTCAGACCGCGCTGCTGGCTTAAGCGGTGCACCAGCGCCAGCACGTCAACCTGGTGGGCAATATCCAGCGCGGAGGTCGGCTCATCCAGCAGCAGACAGCGGCTATCCTGCGCCACCAGCATTGCAATCCACGCGCGCTGACGTTCCCCGCCGGACAGGCTGTCCACCAGACGGTGCGCCAGCGGCTTTAGCCCGACCAGCGCAATCGCCTCTTCCACTTTCTCTCTGTCGGCCACGCCGAAGCGCCCAAGCGCCCCGTGCCACGGATAACGCCCAATCGCCACCAGCTCGCGCACCGTCATCCCTTCCGCCTGCGGCAGCTGCTGCGGCAGGTACGCGACTTTGCGGGCAAAGGCTTTACTGTTCCAGCTCTCCAGCGGCTGACCGTCCAGCAGAATATCGCCCTCTGACGGCGGCTGATGGCGGCCCAGCATTTTAAGCAGGGTCGATTTACCGGAACCGTTGTGGCCAATCAGGCCCGTGACTTTACCTGCGGGAAAGGTCAAAGAGAGCGGATGCAGCAGGGTGCGCCCGGGTACGCGAAAGGAGAGATTGTTGAGCGTAAAGGTGGTGTCGGAGTGGATGTTATTATCCTGCATGTCAGCCAACTTAAATAAAAAGGGCACGGCGAACCGTGCCCAAAGAGAGATTAGAAGCGGAAGGTCGCGGTGGCAACAACCTGACGTTCAGCACCCCAGAAGCAACCGTAGGTGTTGAAGCAGCTGGCTACGTACTCACGATCGAACAGGTTGTTCACGTGAAGCGCGACGTTGGAACCGGCCATGCCTACGCGCGCAAGATCGTATCTAACCAGCGCATCAACCAGGGTATAGCTGCCCACGGTGAAGGTATTCGCCGGATCGCCTTTGCTGGAGCCGGTATAACGAACGCCGGTACCCAGCGTCAGGCCAGACAGCGGACCATCAAACATGGTGTAATCACCCCACACGGATGCCATGTGTTTTGGCACCTGCGCTGGCGTGTTGCCTTTGTACTTGGTGTCGGTGGTGTATTCAGCATCGGTGTAGGTGTAAGAACCCACTACGTTAACGCTCGCAGAGAGGGCCGCTTTCGCTTCCAGCTCTACGCCACGGGCACGGATCTCACCGCCTTCAACCGACCAGAATGAGCCCGCAGGATCTGCCATCAGGTTGTTGGATTTGGTCAGCTGATATACCGCACCGGTGAGCACGATCGGACGATCGCTCGGCACATATTTCACGCCCGCTTCGTACTGTTTACCTTTAGACGGTGCAAATGTCTTACCGCCTTCGCCTACCGTTGATGCAGGTTCGAAAGATTCGCTGTAGCTGAAATACGGCGTTACACCATTATCAAACAGGTAGTTAACGCCACCACGCCAGGTGAACTCTTTATCGTCGCGAGAGTCGGTAGTGCCTGCAACCCGATTCAGAGAATCCTGTTTGGCCCAGTCGTAACGACCGCCCAGCGTGACCAGCACTTTATCCCACTCAATCTGATCCTGAGCGTAAACGCCGGTCTGCTTCTGCTTGTTCAGCACCTGGTAAGCGCCTGACGGCCCAGGGTGTGAACCGAAATCAAAGTCGCCACGATCGAGGTTATAAATATCGGATGGTGCAACGGATCCGGCATAGCCGAACCAGGAGTCGATGTCATTACGCATACGCATGAAATCAACGCCAGTCAGCAGAGTATGATCGAGAGAACCCGTCGCGAACTTGCTCTGCAGCTGCGTATCAACAGTGAAGTTTTCCAGCTTCTCGTTATCGATAACATACTGACGAGTCAGCGTGTGCCCCCACTGCGACTGAGGAACGCTCGCGCAAGGGCTTGAGGCCGGATTACTCGAATAGAGCGGATCGGAACACATGCCATAGCCGTAGACGCTATTTTGCGAGGTTTTATTCTGCGCATAGCGCAGGTTCTGACGCACGGTAAAGGTGTCGTTGAATTCGTGGTCGAAGCTATATCCCACCATTTTCTGGTTGCGGGAATAGGTATTGTTCTTCGCGCCTTCGTTGAAGTTTGTCGGCAGACGATCGCCGTTCGGCAGCGGATCAACCGTCCCCTCTTTAGGCAACCAGCCGTAGTAGCCCGTTTCAGGCTCGTTCTGGAAATAAGAGAGGAACGTGAAGGTGGTTTTGTCATCCGGACGCCAGGAGAAAGCTGGCGCGATGGCATAACGCTGCTCGCCTTTATTTTCCTGCTGCGAATTGTTGGAACGCGCAACGCCCGTTAAGCGGTAAGAGTAAACGCCGTCATCGTCGATTGCATCGCTGAAGTCAAAGCCGGTCTGGAACAGGCTGTCTGTTCCGACTTTGAACTGGATCTCTTTCAGCGGCTCGGTTGTTGGGCGCTTACTCACCATGTTCAGCAAGCCGCCAGGGCTGCTTTTTCCGTACAGAACGGAAACCGGACCGCGCAGGATTTCCGCGCGCTCCAGCATATAAGGGTCAATCACCGCGTCGTTATAGAAGTTGCCCTGCATCTTCAAGCCGTCGAGGTAGTTGTTCTGACTCTGGTTGTCGGCCGCGAAGCCGCGGATCACCAGATAGTCATAGGTATTTGACGCACCACGAGTACCCACCGCTACGCCCGGAGTATAGCTCAGGGCTTCTTTAACCGAGCGTGGCTGATGCAGCGCCATCTCTTCGGCCGTTACCACAGAAATAGACTGAGGCACTTTTTGAATTGGGGTGTCCGTTTTGGTCCCGGTCGCGGATTGTCTCGCGGCGATGGTCGCAGCAGGCCCCCAGGCACTTTCCTGTGCAGCCGGTGCGGCAGTTACGGTGATAGTTTCTTCTTTTTTCGTGGTTTCGGCAGCCTGGGCATAAGCAGACATGCCGGCAACCGCTGTGGCGACGACGACCGCGATTTTACGCAGCGACGTGTTATTTGGCTGAGCAGTATTGGAAAGCGCCATGATGGTTCTCTGATGAAAGAGTGAATGATAACGTAAACGAGAATTATTATTATGACCGCAGAATAATATGCGAAAGCCTGGCTGCATAGCAAGCAGTAAGCGCCCCTACAAGATTTAAGGGTTTAAGAATTAACCAGATGAAAATAGAGGGTTAATAAAGTTAGAGAAATGTTCGCCAAAGCCCGTCGAAACGGGCCTGAGGACTTAACGGTAGAAAAGTTCGAAGGTCGCGACGGCGTCGACTTTCCCGGCTTTAACTTCCCCCGTTTTGATGTACCGGGCTTTGAGTGGGATCTCTACCGGAACGTTCTCCTGGGTGCGGGCTATTGCCGCGTAGTGCTGGTCGAACTGCAGCACCGTATCGTTCTTGTCGAGGATTTGAATACCGACACCGCTTGCAGCGTTGTCTCCGGTAGCGATGTTGAGGATATTGCCATCAGTTACGCCAGTCGACCCCGCACGGGTGAACTGATAATCAATTTTTGTCCCGGCGGCGCAGTCGGTGATGTCAATCCTGAAACGACCGTCAGTCAGGATGTCGGAATACTGACCATTAAAATCGTGCGCATTGACCGTTTCCAGCGGTACGTAGATGTTTTTATCCACCAGGTTACAGGTGTTTGTCGTGATGTGAACACTCGTTGGTGAAAAGCGGATTTCCCCTATCACGTCGTTATCGTAAGTTTCATGAGAGGTTAACAGGGACGTATTAAGATCGCCCTCCTCGACCTCGCCGATAACGATCAGCTGAGCGGTAGCCCGATAATTGTAATTCGTTGAAAAGCTTCTGATCATGCCCAGGTAAGTTTCTGGCCTGATAATGTCATCCTCGTTATAGCCGGGAAACTGGGTTGAAGACGCGGCAACGCGAACGCCGATCCCGGCCACGTTGGTTTTATAAACCCCGGGCAAAACATCTTCACGCGCATCAGCGTCGCTCAATGAGAGGTAGCCTCTACGTACCCGAACGGAATCGCCATCACAGTGTTGCGCAATATCACCTGATTCAACGCTTGCGTCGTAAATAATGGTACCGACCTGAACGTCTGGCTCAAGCTGGATGACAGCGGGTAGGTTGAAGGTAACAATTCCGCCGCTACTCCCGCCTCCCGTGAATGTACAAATGGCGAAGGCCGGAACTGAAAACAGCATGATTAGGCCAGCCATTGCGCTGATGAAAAGTTCTCTGCTACGCCTCATTGGCAATTTACCGTCATTTTCAAAAGAGTTGCTGAGCGCCCGGGAGGGATATCCCCTGCCCACGCACACCGTTGATCGCGCCCGTCACCCCACTGCACATTCAGGGAAACCGCTTCATGCAGACCGGTGAGCCAGACTTCTCCCTCATCACCGACGAGAGCCGTTGCGCTTTCCTGCGTGACAATGGCGCCGAACGGCACCGGACTGCCGTGGAAAAGCAGCGTGATAAGCGCACGCTTCCCCACTCGCGCATCAAAATTCGCCGAGACGGCTGCACCTTTTGTTGGGACAACATCCTGGGTAGCGGCGGCAATTTCAATATCTTCACGATCCTGGGTGTTGACCGTAATACCGTTTTTCCTGTACGCCGTCAGGGAAGGGACAATCGCGTTTCCAAAGCGATCGGTGTAGATCCCTCGCCCGTTCTGAACGTTGACGTTAACCCCGTCTTTGATATGCACAATGGCAAAGGCGTCGCGCACGGATTGTCCCAGCGTGACTCCATACTCATGCGCCACGATGGAACCCTGCGCGCTGTAGTTCCACTGTCGGTTATCCCCTCCGTAGCTATACCCCAACCCGACGTCACCGGCAGATCCGCGGTAACGCCCGGATACGCTGCCGCCGTAGCCGGTACCGTGATTGGCATAGGTCTGCTGCAGGTTATAGCTGAGGTTGTTATTCTCAAGAGCCGTGCCGCCGATCCCTGCCTGATGCGAAACGAATCCACCGCGGGCAGTGTTAGCGCTGTAGGTAGACCAGGCGTTCGGTAGCCAGCGAGAGAGGGGAACGTTGACCATCAACGCCATTTGCCGATCGGTATCGGCGTCCGGCGTGCGGGTCAGGCTGTAGTTTACCGACCAGGTTATACCTCGCCAACCGGAGCTCAGCCCCGCGCTGACGCTGCGCTCGTATCCGGGCATGTTCCAGTAATCCTGCTGATAAGCATTAAGGTAGGCCGAGCCCCAGTCGGAAACGCGTTGGGACAGATTCACCTGCATGCGGCTGCGCCGATTATTTGTTCGCCGATAGGTGTAAATGCCGTCGTCGATCTCGCCGTCACGCTGGTCGATCGCTTCCTGAAAGGTATAGAACCCTGAGGTGGAATAGCGGTAGCTGGCAAGCGTCACCCTGGTGTCGGTATCCGGAATATCCTTTGAATACTGAGCGCGCCATGACATCCCGCGGGCATCATCTCGTCCATCATCAAAAGCCGTACGGGCGGCGGTGACATCCACGGATGCCGATCCAAAACGGCCAAGATCGGCGCCGAACCCCGCCAGCAAAGCGTGATACAGCGATGCGCCGAGCGCGCCGGCGTAAGCCGTTACGCCATAAGGCAGGCCGTAGATAGCCGTCCCCTGCATAAAAGGGGGCTCATCCTCACCTTCACTACCGCGATAGCGCCCTGCCGCCAGCGAATATTTGAATGCTCCTTCCCGCTGTAGCACCGGCACCGATGCGCTGGCCTGGATGAAGCTGTGTTCGCTGCCGTCGGCTTCTTCCACCGTCACCTCCAGATCCGCACCGGATGTGACCTGGCTTAAATCGCGGATCTCAAAGGGTCCCGGAGAGACGCTGCTTTGATATAGGGTGTAACCGTTTTGCCTGATGGTGACCTTTGCATCGCTATTTGCGATACCACGCACCACGGGAGCAAACCCCTGCTGGCTGGTAGGCAGCATGGAAGTATCCGTTTCCAGCTTCACGCCGGCCATTTGCACGCTGTCGAAAAGCTCGCCGCTCGTGTACGTCTGGCCTATTTCAAGCTGGCTTTGCAGGGTTTTGATATCACGCTGCAGCGTGCTGGCGATTGCATCCCAACCGGCGCCGTCACTCCAGGTGCTGTTATTACGCAGTCGCCACGCGCCCAGGTTGATCCCCGAGTCCAGGCCAAGCCATGCAGATGACGTTTTACCCGAGCTGTAGTGCTGCTGAGAGCCGCTGAACTGGTAGCTTGTCCAGGCGGCGGGCGCGCCGTCATCCCAGAATTTCGGGTTGATAGCGCCAGCCGCAGCCTGGTCGCGGTATTTTTGCGGGATCACCAGCTTGAGCGTCTGATTATCCTGGTCGTAATCGTAGCGAGCATTATCAATGAAATGCGAGATGTCATCGATATTCGCCGCCTCGTCCAGGTCTTTCATGTCGGGGATCGTGTCGACTTTTACCCCTAAAGCACGCAGATCCGCTTTGGTTAGCTCCGGTAACAGGCGCTGCTTATCGTCAGACAAGATCCAGCTCACCGGGCGTTTATCCACAACCTCCCGATCCCACATAATGGTCGTCAGAAAGCGTCCGGGCAGTAGCCCATTATCATTAATGAATTTTTTTAGCGTGGCGGTATTTTCCAGCGGGGTGTCCATCTCCAGGATCCGCAGGTTGAATTCGTCATCTGCACGGGCAGGCAGGATCAATGCCAGCAGCGCCAGCGCGATGCCATACAGAGCCTGTTTGTAGAGCGGAAATGACGACATAGGATACCCGCATCGCGTGTTTAGAGAGCCTGCCTGCGCTCAGAGGTTTGCGCGCCGAAATCGTTGATAGCCGTCCAGGTCACGGGCCCGCTTGCAGACTGAGGCACGGAGAAAGCCTGCTCGCTGAAGGGCGCAACCATCATTGAAAGCGCACCCGGCAGGTTTTTTGTCTCAACCACCGGAACACTTTTGCCGCCTACGGCCAGCTCGCCAAAAGAGACGTAAAAAGGCGTTGGGTTTTTCGCAATAAGCGCGCTGCCCTGACGGCGGAACGTGATTTTTTCATAGGCCAGCAGGGCATCCGCTTCTTTCAAATCTGATGGACGCCAGAAAAGCTTCAGGCGCGTCTTCATCGCGAATTGCAGCGTATTCTTGTCCTTAAAATCGGGTGATAGCGCGGCGACTGATTTCACATTGGCCAGAAACAGCGACTCCCGGTCTGCCGGCAGATTTTTTTTATCGCCAGTAAAAATAATGTGTAAAAGCGTCTGGCGATTTTCCTGTAATTTGTAAACCGGAGGCGTAATGATGAAAGGCGCTTTTGCATCATTGGGATAACTCACCCAGCTTTGCACCAGATAACGAGCATGGGATTCTTTATTTTTCAGCGCAATTTGCACCTCAGTTTTGTTCGAGGGATAAATAATTCGCGTTCCACCAAGAACCACGCTTGCCTGTACCGAACAGCACGCAGCAATTAAGGCACCGCATAATAATTTCAATAAATAATTCATACCACGTTCCAGAAGGCAGCCTTTTCAGGCTGCCAGAAAATAATTTAACGATATACAACCTCGAACGTCGCGGAGGAAGAATAGTGGCCTGCTGTGGGTTTGGTATCACCAACCTGAATAACCTTCGCGGTGTAGTTAAAGACCGATGCAGTTTCGCCAGTAGCATCGTTCGCGACATCCGTACCGGCTTCAGGGGTAGAGCCGTTGAAGAGCACATCGCCTTTGGTGCCATTATCATTGCTGACGGTGATGCCAACGTTGGTTGCGTTGCCCGCGCCAGAGAGATCGTTCTGGAGGCGTTTATAGGCGGCGTCCGAGGTGGTGCCACTGAACTTAAGGTTCAGTTTGGCAACCAGCGGGTCGCATTTTTTCACTTCAATCCTGAACGCTTTGGAAGTGCCCACAGATCCATCACCGTTATAGTCGGCAGGATAAGTATCGTCGAATGTGACCGTCGACATATTAGAACCTGCACCATCAACATCAATTTCACAGGTATTTGCCACAATTTTACCGGCAAAATTTACCGTGCCGGAATCATTCGCTGCAAATACCGGTAGAGAAAGCGCAGCCATAAGCGCGCCGCCCAGCACCGTTGAAACAACATATTTACTCATAACAATATCCTTATATGTGATGATGAAAATATTCACTCTTGATATATACAAAAATGTAGGGATACCCCTTTAGGAATATCCTGAGAGGCCAGTGAATGTCTGGAAGGGATTTAATCAGATTATTCTTCGCCAAGTCTACATCACAAAAAGACAATAGCCGCAGTCTCAAGTACAACATCTTGTTTTAGATAAAAAGTCCAAAACTTAATAATTCTACATTTTAAATTTAAAATTTTTAAAATATTAACGAATGTAAATATAAAAAAGGCCGCTTAATCCTTAAGCGGCCTTTTATTCAGGGTACTAATTAGTTCCCGCCAAACATGTCCTTGATCCAGCCAGCGACACCGTCGCTGTCTTTCTTCTCATTCTGCTGCTGGGCCGGCTGCTGCTGCGGCTGCTGCGGCTGAGACGACTGGTCAAACGGGTTGCCCGTCGGCTGTTCAGGCTGACTCTGCTGGCACAGCGAGTCTGGATTCGTTGTCCAGACAGGCAGGGTGCGCATACCGCCGCCGCAGATGAAGTTACCGGAACCATCCACGCCCATATCAACGATATCTTCTGGCGCGACAAGGTTCAGCGGCACCGGAGACTGATTCGCCAGATAGCGCTGGTAAATCGACATCGCCCCGCTCGCACCGTACAGTTTGGTTGGCTGGTTATTGTCGCGGCCCACCCAGGTAATCACCACTTCGCGGCCATCAATCCCGGCGAACCAGGTATCGACGTTGTTGTTGGTGGTCCCGGTTTTACCCGCCAGATGCAGGCCAGGATACTTCGCCCCAAGCTGACGGCCCGTACCACGCTGCACAACCTGCTGCATGGTCCACAGCGTCATGTAGGCTGCCTGTGCTGGTACAGCGCGTTCCGCCTGCGGGAAGCTCTGGTAGAGCACGGAGCCATCTTCCGCAATCACCGACCGCAGTGCAGAGAGCTGCGCACGGTTACCGCCGCTGGCAATAGTCTGGAACGCCTGCGCCACTTCGATTGGCGTCAGGTTCAGCGCGCCCAGGATCATCGCCGGCACCGGATGCAGCTGATCTTTCGGTACGCCCAGCTTCTGCCAGGTATCGGTGATGGCCGGCAGGCCCAGCGCCATTCCCAGGTTAACCGTTGGCACGTTCATGGAGCGGGTTAACGCATCCACCAGCATTACCTGACCGCTGAACTGTTTATCATCGTTCTGCGGAGACCATACCTGGCCGTTAGGCTGACGCAGGGAGATCGGTGCATCGGCAATCCAGGTATTGAGACGATACTGGTTTGGCTGGCTCAGCGCGGTCAGATAGGTCGCCGGTTTTGCCAGGGAACCAATCGAACGACGCGCCTGCATAGCGCGGTTGTAGCCCGCAAACTGTGGCTCTGCGCCGCCAACCATGGCGCGGACTTCGCCGGTGTTACGGTCAACCACCACCATCGCGGTTTCCAGGTCGCTCAGCTTGCGCTGTTTTTTAAGAACCGGAATGCCTTCCACCGCGGCTTTTTCTGCGGCGTCCTGCGCCACGGAGTCAAAGGTGGTGAAGATCTTCACGCCGGAGAGGTCTTTCACCTTGTCACCGAGCTTAGACTGCAGCTCCTGGCGAACCATCTGCATAAACGCAGGCTGCGGAGAGATCACGCCGCCGCGCGGCTGAACGCCCAGCGGACGCGCGCTCAGCATGTCGTACAGCTCCTGGTCAATCACCTGCTGCTGTTGCAGCAGACGCAGGACGAGGTTACGACGCTCCAGCGCCAGCTTCGGGTTACGCCACGGGTTGTAGATCGACGCCCCTTTCACCATGCCCACCAGCAGCGCCTGCTGGTCGAGGCTCAGCTCTTCCACCGGACGGCCAAAGTAGTACAGGCTCGCCAGCGGGAAGCCGCGGATTTCATTATCCCCGCTCTGACCGAGGTACACCTCGTTCATGTACAGCTCAAGAATACGATCCTTGCTGTAACGGGCATCCATCAGTACGGCCATGTACGCTTCGTTGGCTTTACGCCAGTAGGAGCGCTCGCTGGAGAGGAACAGGTTCTTCACCAGCTGCTGGGTCAGCGTACTTGCCCCCTGCACCGTGCGCCCCGCCGTCAGGTTCGCCAGCACCGCACGGCCAATAGAGTAAAGGCTGATGCCGTCGTGCTCGTAGAAGTGACGGTCTTCGGTTGCCAGCAGGGTATCGACCAGCAGGTCCGGGAAGCCGTTACGCGCCACGAACAGGCGCTGCTCGCCGTTAGCCGACGACAGCATGGTGATCAGCCGCGGATCGAGACGGAAGAAACCGAACTGGCGGTTATTATCCATGTTCTCGATAGTATCCAGACGATCGCCATCGAAGGTCAGACGCGCGCGCACCTGCCCCTCTTTGCTGTCCGGGAAATCGAACGGACGGCGGATCATCTCAATGCTTTTTGCCTGCACGGTAAATTCGCCAGGACGCGTCATCTTCGTGACCTGACGATACTGCGTGGCCTGCAGCAGTTTCACCATCTCGTTCTTGCTGATGGACATCTCTGGCTCAAGGTTCACCATACGGCCATAAACCGCCGCAGGTAGCTGCCAGACTTTTCCGTCAATACGGCTGCGGATCTTCTGATCCAGATAGACGCCGTAAATGGCGATCAGCACGACAAAAATAATAAACAGCTTCAGCAGCAGCCAGAACCAGCCGCGCTTCCCACGAGGCTTGCGCCCTTTGCCTTTCCCTTTCCGCGGCATCGGTTCTTCATCCTCATCATCGTCTTCGTAGTCATCGTCATAGTCCTCATCTCTGAGTCGACGACGGCTCACCTTTTCTTTTGCCGGACGCGTTGGTTTTCCCTTACGTCCTATTGGCTCGCGGTCATTCCCCGCCATGCTTTTTCTCCGCAACATTCAGGCGCAAAGGCCAGATTTTCTTATCTTTCACAGGACAGTGAAAGAAGAAATCTCTCAAAATTGGTTTTCTCCCTCTCCCCGTGGGAGAGGGCCGGGGTGAGGGCATCAGGCCGCACAGCCTAGGCCGTACAGTCCAGGCCGCACTCCCCTCTTTCACCTAACTTACGAATACTTCTTCGTCCGCCGCGTTGGCGCCGTGTTCGCCGGGTCGTCCGGCCAAACGTGTTTGGGATACCGCCCTTTCATCTCTTTTTGCACGTCCCGGTAGCTTCCGGCCCAGAACGCCCCCAGATCGCGGGTAATTTGCAGCGGCCGATGGGCGGGAGACAACAGCTCCAGTACCAGCGGCACGCGCCCTTCCGCAATGGAAGGCGTGGTTGCCTCACCAAACATCTCCTGCATTCTTACCGCCAGCGCCGGAGGGTTATCCTCGTGATAACGAACGGCAATCCGGCTTCCGGTCGGCACAGTGTAATGCCCTGGCAGTTCACTATCCAGACGTTGACGTAATGACCAGTCCAGTAAATTCTGTAACGCAACCTTAACATCAAGCGCTTTCAGCGCCCTCAGCGAGTGTACGCCGCTCATTTGCGGCAGCAGCCACTGCTCAAGCGTTGCAAGCAGCGTCTCATCATCCACCGCTGGCCAGGCATATTCCGGCAGCCACTTAGCGGCGCAGTGCAGACGAATGCGGTACTGCTCGGCCTCCGGCGTCCAGTTCAGGACGCTTAGCCCTTTTTCCCGGATGCCGTTCAGCATCGCCTGGTGTAACTCTTCTTCCGACGGCTTCGCCAGCGGCTTCGTCAACAGGGTCAGTTTGCCAATCTGGCGGCGGCGAAACGCTTTCAGCGTTCCCTGAGCATCGTCCCATTCCACGATGTCGGACTGCTGAATCAGCTGCGGGCAGGCGCGCGTCAGGGCATCAATATCCACGGCGATCGCCTGCAGGATACGCGCGTCCGGGGCATGGCTGCCCTGCAGCAAAAGCGGCGCGATCAGCCACTCGTGCCGCGTCAGCGCGTCGTCACTGTCCAGCATCGCGCCCATACCGTTTGCCAGCTGATAACGGCCGTCTACGCCGCGCCGACGCGCGATCCTGTCCGGAAACGCCCCGGCCAGCAGGGCGGCAATCTTGTCGCTGTCAGGGGAGCCGCCACGGCTGTTAAGCCGTCTGCTAAGCTGTTGCGCCCGCTGCTGCCAGTTGCTCTGGCTGCGAGAGAATGCCTGCGCCAGATCGCTGCTTCCACCGCGCGGGGGCTCCTCAAGGATAGCCGCCAGTTTTGCCGCCGTGGCAATTTCGTCTTCGCCCTTTGCCGACAGCAGCATCGCCGCAAGGCGGGGGTCATTGCCCAGCGCGGCCATTTTCTGCCCGCGCGATGACAGCCTTTCACCGTCTAACGCACCAAGCAGGCCGAGCAGCGTACGCGCCGCAGCGAGGTTGACGGCGGGCGGTGGGGTAAGCCAGGTCAGCTGAGCCGGATCAGGGCAGCCCCACTGCAAAAGGTCCATCATCAGGCCGGACAGGTCGCTTTGTAAAATCTCAGGGGTACTCTGCTGCGCTGCGCGTTCCGCCTGCTCCGCGCTGGTTAAGTGCAGGCAGATACCGGGCTCAAGACGCCCCGCGCGGCCTGCACGCTGCACCATTGACGCCTGGCTGATACGCTGCGTAATCAGCCTGGTCAGCCCGGTGCGCGGGTCAAAGCTGGCCACCCTCTCCTGCGCGCTGTCAACCACCAGGCGAATGCCTTCGATGGTCAAGCTGGTTTCTGCAATATTGGTCGCCAGTACCACCTTACGCTGCCCTTCTGGCGCGGGAAGAATGGCTTTACGCTGGTCACCCAGCGACAGCGCGCCGTAGAGGGGGCAAAGCACCACGTCGCTGCCGACGCGGGCAGCAAGCTGCTCCTGCACGCGCTGAATCTCACCCACGCCGGGCAAAAACAGCAGCAGCGAGCCGGGCTCCTGACGCAGCAGCTCGGCTGTCGCAATGGCGACGGCTTCGTCAAAACGCTGATGGGATGAAAGCGTCTGGTAGCGACGTTCGACCGGGAACGCCCGTCCTTCTGAGGAGATAACCGGGGCATCAGGTAAAGCCTGCTGCAGGCGCTCGTTATCGAGTGTCGCCGACATGATCAGCAGCCGGAGGTCGTCTCGCAGGCCCTGCTGAACGTCCAGCAGCAGCGCCAGCGCCAGATCCGCCTGCAGGCTGCGCTCGTGAAATTCATCCAGAATCACCAGCCCGACGCCCGTCAGCTCCGGGTCGTTTTGCAGCATCCGGGTGAGAATGCCCTCGGTCACTACTTCAAGGCGCGTTGCCGGGCCGACGCAGGTTTCCGCCCGCATCCGGTAGCCCACCGTCTCGCCGGGCTTTTCATTCAGCAGCTCCGCCAGGCGCTGCGCCACGTTACGCGCCGCCAGCCTGCGCGGCTCGAGCAGGATGATTTTCCCGTTGATATTGCCGTCTTTCAGGATCTGCAGCGGTAGCCAGGTGGATTTACCGGCTCCCGTAGGGGCATTCAGCAAAACCTGCGGGGCATTGTGTAAGGCTGCGAGAAGTTCAGGAAGGACGACGGCGACCGGCAATGAGGACACTAACAGCTCCAGAGGGTTAACATTAGTCGGCGTACATTGTAGCATCGGCGCATATCATTACCGAGTCCCCCGTATGTCTGAGTCGAAACGGCTATTTTTTGCCATAGAACTGCCCGCCCCCCTTCAGCGGAAAATTGTCCGCTGGCGCGCGGAACATTTTCCGTCGGAAGCGGGCCGCCCTGTTGCCGCAGCGAATATGCATCTGACGCTGGCCTTTTTGGGCGACGTCAGCGCTGAAAAACAGCGCGCCCTGGCGTCAATGGCCGGACGCATTTCCCAGCCGGGGTTTACGCTCAACCTTGACGACGCCGGACAGTGGCTGCGCTCTCGCGTAGTCTGGCTAGGGACGCGACAGCCGCCGCGCGGCGTGCTGCAGCTTGCCAACATGCTCCGCGCTCAGGCGGCACGCAGCGGCTGCTACCAGAGCCCGCAGCCGTTTCATCCTCATATCACCCTGTTGCGCGATGCGGGCCAGGCGGTTGCCATTCCGCCCCCCGGGTTTCACTGGTCCTTTTCGGTGAAAGAGTTCGCGCTTTATGAATCTGTCTTTGCGAAAGGACGCACCCGATACACGCCGCTACAGCGCTGGTCGCTGGGCGACGCTATAAGGAATTCCGATGAAGTTTAGTCCTGCCCTGCAGCACGCCACGCTGGTCCAACGCTACAAACGCTTCCTTGCCGACGTGATCACGCCCGAGGGCGAACAGCTCACGCTGCACTGCCCCAACACCGGTGCCATGACCGGCTGTGCCACGCCGGGTGACAGGGTCTGGTATTCAACATCAGAAAATACTAAACGCAAATACCCCCACACCTGGGAAATGACCGAGACGCAAAACGGAGCATTTATTTGTGTGAATACCCTGCGCGCAAATCAGCTGGTTAAGGAAGCTCTGACCAACGGCTCAATACCCGAACTGGTAGGTTACGGTACGCATAAATGCGAAGTGAAATATGGCGATGAAGGCAGCAGAATTGACTTTATGCTACAGGCGGAAGACCGGCCTGAGTGCTATATTGAAGTAAAATCAGTGACGTTAGCGGAACAGGAAAACGGCTTCTTTCCGGATGCGGTAACGCTACGTGGGCAGAAGCATCTGCGGGAGCTGATGAGTGTTGCGGCGGCGGGCAAACGCGCCGTATTGCTGTTTGCCGTTTTGCACTCAGCTATAGAGCGATTTTCTCCCGCCCGCCATATCGATCCTAAATACGCGCAATTGTTGAATGAGGCACAAAAGCATGGGGTAGAGGTTTTCGCTTATAAAGCGGAACTTTCTGCCGATAATATGACTCTGAGATCCTCTCTTCCCATTGTCTTATAAGGGATTAGACGATTGACGATAAAGTGTTCTGGCCGCGTGCGCAAATACGCTTTTCCTCACAGGCTTGTCAAGTGTTACGTTTAGCTAATTGCCTTAAGGAAAAGCATCTGCTATTTATAGCGACCTGATTTTTCCCCCAACACGGGGATCGATAGTGCGTGTTAAGGAGAAGCAACATGCAAGAAGGGCAAAACCGTAAAACATCGTCCCTGAGTATTCTCGCCATCGCTGGGGTGGAGCCGTATCAAGAGAAGCCGGGCGAAGAGTATATGAACGAAGCCCAGCTGTCGCACTTCAGGCGTATTCTTGAAGCATGGCGTAATCAACTTAGGGATGAAGTCGATCGCACCGTTACACATATGCAGGATGAAGCTGCAAACTTCCCGGACCCGGTAGACCGTGCCGCTCAGGAAGAAGAGTTCAGCCTCGAACTGCGTAACCGTGACCGCGAGCGCAAGCTGATTAAAAAGATCGAGAAAACGCTGAAAAAGGTCGAGGACGAAGATTTTGGCTACTGCGAATCCTGCGGTGTTGAAATCGGTATTCGTCGTCTGGAAGCGCGTCCAACCGCCGATCTCTGTATCGACTGTAAAACGCTGGCTGAAATCCGCGAAAAACAGATGGCCGGTTAATACCGCTCTGTCTACACACGTTAAAGGCGGGAGACTCTCCCGCCTTGTTACAGTGACTATGTCTGAATCACACTATATTGGGCGCTTTGCGCCATCTCCTTCCGGTGAACTCCACTTCGGCTCATTAATTGCCGCCCTCGGCAGCTACCTGCAGGCACGCGCCCGTCAGGGAAAATGGCTCGTTCGTATTGAAGATATCGATCCCCCGCGTGAAGTTCCCGGTGCAGCAGAGACCATTCTGCGTCAGCTGGAACATTACGGTCTTCACTGGGACGATGAGGTACTCTGGCAGTCACAGCGCCATGACGCCTACCGGGAACGCCTGGCCTGGCTCTACGATCGGGGGCTTTCCTACTACTGCACCTGCTCGCGTGCACGCATACAGAGCCTCGGCGGCGTTTATGACGGCCACTGCCGCACGCGCCATAACGGCCCGGATAATGCCGCCGTGCGTATGCTGCAGCGCGCGCCCGTCACCCGTTTTAACGATCTGCTGTCGGGTGAGATTCAGGCCGACGAACGGCTGGCGCGCGAGGATTTCATCATCCATCGCCGCGACGGCCTGTTTGCCTATAACCTGGCGGTGGTCGTGGACGATCATTTCCAGGGCGTGACGGAAATTGTGCGTGGAGCGGACCTGGTAGAACCGACGGTGCGGCAAATCTCGCTATATCATCAGTTTGGCTGGGCAGCGCCTGATTACATTCATCTGCCGCTCGCGGTCAATGAACAAGGCAATAAACTGTCCAAACAGAATCATGCTCCCGCCTTGCCGGACGGCGATCCGCGCCCTGTTTTGATCGACGCGCTGCGATTTCTCAACCAGACTGTAACCGGTGAATGGCAGGATCTGAGTATCGATGAATTGCTTAGAATAGCGATAGCAAACTGGTCGCTCAGTGCCGTGCCTAAAATCCAGCATTCTCAAATGCGCTGCGCTGAGCTATGATTAGCCGCTTTTTTTCATAACAAAACACACTACGAGGTGTACCATTTTTACCCGAGTCGCTAATTTTTGCCGTAAAGTGCTAAGCCGCGAAGAGAGCATGGCGAACGAGGCTATTGCGCAAAATCGCATGTCGGTTATTCCGCGTGAGCAGCACAATATTTCACGCAAAGATATCAGTGAAAATGCCCTCAAGGTGCTCTATCGTCTGAATAAAGCAGGCTACGAGGCCTACCTCGTTGGCGGTGGAGTGCGTGATTTACTGCTGGGCAAAAAACCAAAAGATTTCGACGTGACGACCAGCGCCACGCCCGATCAGGTGCGTAAATTATTCCGCAACTGCCGTCTTGTTGGCCGCCGCTTCCGTCTTGCTCACGTCATGTTTGGGCCAGAAATTATTGAAGTGGCGACGTTCCGCGGCCACCACGAAGCGGGCGTATCCGATCGCGCAACCTCACAGCAGGGCCAGAACGGCATGCTGCTGCGTGACAACATCTTCGGTTCTATCGAAGAAGATGCCCAGCGTCGCGATTTCACCATCAACAGCCTGTACTACAGCGTGGCAGATTTCACCGTGCGTGATTACGTCGGCGGCATGCAGGACCTGAAAGATGGCGTGATTCGCCTGATAGGCACGCCGGAAACGCGCTACCGCGAAGATCCGGTACGCATGCTGCGCGCCGTGCGTTTCGCCGCCAAGCTGAGCATGCGCATCAGCCCGGAGACGGCAGAGCCAATCCCTCGCCTGGCAACGCTTATCAACGACGTGCCGCCTGCCCGCCTGTTTGAAGAGGCGCTGAAGCTGCTGCAGGCCGGCTACGGGTTTGAAACCTATACGCTGCTGCGCGAATACAATCTGTTCCAGCCCCTGTTCCCGACCATTACCCGCTACTTCACCGAAAACGGCGATAGCCCAATGGAGCGCATGATTGCGCAGGTGCTGAAGAATACCGACAACCGTATCCACAACGATATGCGCGTCAATCCGGCGTTTCTGTTTGCGGCCATGTTCTGGTATCCCTTGCTGGAAACGGCGCAGCGGATCACGCAGGAAAGCGGCCTCGCCTATTACGATGCGTTTGCCCTGGCGGCAAATGACGTGCTGGATGAAGGATGCCGCACGCTGGCTATCCCGAAGCGTATTACCACGCTGGTGCGTGACATCTGGCAGCTTCAGCTGCGCATGTCGCGTCGTCAGGGTAAACGTGCCTGGAAGCTGATGGAGCATCCTAAGTTCCGCGCCGCGTTCGATCTGCTGGCGCTGCGCGCCGAGATTGAAAAGAATCAGGAACTGCAGCGTCTGGCGCAGTGGTGGGGTGAATTCCAGGTCTCTGCACCGCCTGAGCAAAAAGGGATGCTGACTAACCTGGATGACGAGCCGGAACCGCGTCGTCGTCATCGCCGCCCGCGCAAACGCGCGCCGCGTCGTGAAGGCTCTGCATGACCCTCGCGTATATCGCCCTCGGCAGCAATCTGGCCTCTCCGCTGGAGCAGGTCAACGCTGCCGTTCAGGCGCTGGGGGAGATACCGCACAGCCGTATTGAGGCGGTCTCCTCATTTTACCGTACGCCTCCGCTGGGGCCTCAGGATCAGCCTGACTACCTCAATGCCGCCGTGGTGCTGAACACCGCGCTGGATGCCGAAACGCTGCTGGATAATACCCAGCGTATCGAACTGCAGCAGGGCCGCGTGCGTAAGGCCGAACGCTGGGGGCCGCGCACGCTCGACCTCGACATTATGCTGTTTGGCCACGAGGTCATTCACACCGAGCGCCTTACCGTTCCCCATTACGACATGAAAAACCGCGGGTTTATGCTTTGGCCGCTGTTTGAAGTCGCCCCCGATCTTATCTTCCCTGACGGTAACTCGCTTAAGTCTATTCTTGACGGCCTTGGTGCGGAAAAACCGGCCCGCTGGTAGCCTCCTTTCTTTCTCGTTTAACCGCTCAATATTTGTGGTTAATCGATTGCCTAAAATCATTGTTCCCTCGAACGTTACTGTTAGAATGCGCAAAGATTCGCTTTGTGACCATCAGGAAACAGTATGAAACCAACCACCATCTCCTTACTGCAGAAATGCAAACAGGAAAAGAGACGCTTCGCCACCATCACCGCGTACGACTACAGCTTCGCCAGGCTGTTTGCCGAAGAGGGTATTAACGTCATGCTGGTCGGGGATTCGTTAGGGATGACGGTACAGGGACACGACTCCACGCTGCCAGTGACGGTAGAGGATATTGCTTACCATACGCGGGCCGTACGCCGCGGCGCCCCGGCCTGCCTGCTGCTTTCCGACCTGCCGTTTATGGCGTATGCCACGCCCGAGCAGGCCTTTGAGAACGCGGCGGCAGTAATGCGTGCCGGTGCCAACATGGTCAAAATTGAAGGGGGCGCCTGGCTGGTCGATACGGTGAAAATGCTCACCGAACGCGCCGTGCCGGTCTGCGGGCACTTGGGGCTGACGCCGCAGTCTGTAAACATCTTCGGCGGCTACAAGGTGCAGGGGCGTGGAGATGCGGCGCAAACGCTGTTAGACGATGCCGTGGCGCTTGAAGCCGCAGGCGCACAGCTGCTGGTGCTGGAGTGCGTTCCGGTTGAGCTGGCTAAACGCATCACCGAGGCGCTCGCTATTCCGGTGATCGGCATCGGCGCAGGCAACGTCACCGATGGTCAGATCCTGGTGATGCACGACGCCTTTGGCATTACCGGCGGACATATCCCGAAATTTGCCAAAAATTTCCTGACAGAAGCAGGCGACATGCGCGCCGCTGTGCGGCAGTATATTGCCGAGGTTGAGTCCGGCGTCTATCCGGGCGAAGAACACAGTTTCCATTAAGGAGTCTTGTTGTGCTAATCATTGAAACCCTGCCGCTGCTGCGCCAGCACATCCGTCGTGCGCGTCAGGAAGGTAAGCGTATCGCACTGGTCCCAACCATGGGCAACCTGCATGACGGCCATATGAAGCTCGTTGACGAAGCCAGGGCTCGTGCAGACATCGTGGTGGTCAGTATCTTCGTAAACCCAATGCAGTTTGACCGCGCAGACGACCTGGCGCGCTATCCGCGCACGCTGCAGGAAGATTGCGAGAAGCTCAAAAAACGCCATGCGGACATTGTCTTCTCGCCTGCGCCGGCGGATGTGTATCCTCAGGGCACAGAAGACGCGACCTACGTTGACGTCCCGGGCATTTCGACCATGCTGGAGGGCGCAAGCCGTCCGGGCCATTTCCGCGGCGTGTCGACCATCGTCAGCAAGCTGTTCAACCTGGTGCAGCCTGACGTTGCCTGCTTCGGCGAAAAAGATTTCCAGCAGCTGGCGCTGATCCGCAAGATGGTTGCAGACATGGGCTACGACATCGAGATTGTCGGCGTGCCGATCGTGCGTGCGAAAGACGGCCTGGCGCTGAGCTCCCGCAACGGCTATCTGACCGCCGAGGAGCGTAAAATCGCGCCGGGCTTAAGCAAGGTGATGAATACGATGGCGGAGCAGATTCTGGCTAAAGAGTTAACGACCGAAGAGATCGTCGCCCTCGCCGAACAGGCGCTGAACGATAAAGGCCTTCGCGCTGACGACGTACAAATCCGAGATGCAGACTCGCTTCTGGAGCTTTCAGAGACCAGCAAACGTGCGGTAATTCTGGTAGCGGCATGGCTTGGCCAGGCGCGTCTGATTGATAACAAAGTGGTTGAGCTGGCGTAGTTCTTCACCCTTGATAATTAAAGGTAAACGTAATGATTCGCAAAATGCTGCAAGGTAAGCTTCACCGTGTGAAAGTCACTCAGGCCGACCTGCACTACGAAGGCTCCTGCGCGATCGACCAGGATTTTCTCGATGCGGCAGGTATTCTGGAAAACGAAGCCATTGATATCTGGAACGTGAACAACGGCAAACGCTTTTCTACCTATGCGATTGCCGCCGAGCGCGGGTCTAAAATCATCTCCGTCAACGGTGCGGCGGCGCACTGCGCTGACGTGGGCGATATTGTGATTATCGCCAGCTTCGTCATGATGTCTGATGAAGAAGCGCGTCGCTGGCAGCCAAAAGTCGCCTACTTTGAAGGTGAAAACGAGATGAAACGCACGGCTAAGGCGATTCCGGTCCAGGTGGCATAAGCATATCGCTATCAGTGTTAATTACCCGAGACATTATTCGGGTAATTAACTCATAGAAAACGCGCATAGAATTATTTTATTTATATAGATTTATTATCGTTTGATATAACCACCATTTATGCACCTCTTAAATATTATTAACCATCATTATCAGCCAGTTACACAGCAATAAATTATCTACAAATTCGTTTAAGTATTTCTAACGATAAACGACTTTTCACGGCCATTATCCTTCACTTAGAATCCAGTTCCCGAAATATGAGTTCGGCATGAACATTAGCTTTGCGGAGCATCAGCTTTGCGTATGTTCTTTTTCTAGCATTTAATATGGATATAAAAAATGTCTTTTAAAAAATTAGGTCTGGCAACTGTAGTAGCAATGGTTCTGAGCGCAGGTTCTGCAATGGCGGCTGATGTTCCTTCAGATACAGGAACTATCACCTTCCACGGTATGGTTTCTAACAACACCTGTAAAGTTTCTCTGGATCAGAAAATTGACCAGGACGGTAACGATTTCGACGTTAACCTGGATACCGTGTTTGTAAAAGATTTCGCCAGCGATCTGGGCCTAACCAGCGTCCTGGGCGAGAAGAAATTCGCGCTGACGCTGACCGGCTGTGATTCTGCTACCGTTTCCAAAGCATCGGCTCAGTTCGATTCCTGGGCGGGTTCTTCTTCCACTTCCGGCGGCCTGCTGGTTCCACCAACAAACACCCAGGGCGCGGCGAAGAACGTCAATCTGGTTCTGTCAAACGATGGCAACTCCGCCACAGATCAGATCAAACTTGATCAGACCAACAACTCTCAGAAAGCCACTATCGATACCAATGGCGCAGGCGCACTGTACTACCGCGTTGCTTACACCCAAGGTCAGGGCTGGGATGCTGCCAGCAATCCAGTAACTGCGGGTGTTGTTCAGGCGCAAGCTGCTTTCACTATGATCTACGAATAATTCTAAGAACATAGTTTAAAAGCATGACTCATCCCCTGACGTCCGTTGGGGGATTATTGATATCATTCCAACAGGAAGTGGAAAAATGTTAAGCACGTCATTTTATAAGGGATTAAAAGTAGCTTGCCTCACCGCTGCCGTTTTTTCTTCATTTCAGGCAAGTGCAGATATCGTTATTTCTGGTACGCGTATTGTTTATCAGCAGTCGCAGAAAGATGTTATTGTTTCTTTAGACAACCGGGGTAAAAAGCCACTTTTGGTTCAGTCATGGCTTGATGACGGTCGTGATGACACTAACCCACAAGAATTAAAATTACCGTTTATTATTACTCCGCCTGTATCCCGTATTGATCCACAAAAAGGTCAATCTGTTCGCATCTCCTATCTGGGTGGCTCACTCCCACAAGATCGTGAATCATTATTCTGGTTTAATGTTCTTGAAATTCCACCGAAATCAAAATTGAAAGACGGTGAAAGTCCAAACCAGCTTCAGCTGGCATTTCGCACGCGTATTAAACTCTTTTTCCGTCCTGACGGCCTGAAAGGTACGCCAGGGGATGCAGCCGCGCGAATAACGTGGTCACAGCAAAAGCAAGGTAGTAACGTAAATCTGGTCGCACGCAACGACTCTCCTTACAACGTCGCCATTTCAAGCGTAAAACTGAAATCAGCAAACAAAGAGTATCAGGTTGAGCATAAATCTATTTTACCGTTCAGTACTCAAATAATGCAGGTAAAAGGATTAAGTAATAATTCAGCCGGCTCTGTTGCTTACGAAACCATTAATGACAATGGCGGTTCTGATACTTTCGAAAGCAAAGTGAATTAATAACGACACTATCGCCACATTATAAATATAAAGCGTATGAACACTGTAAAGCGTTCATACGACGACTTGTCTGGATGAAGCATGCTATTTCAACGATCACTTTTATGTCTCGCTATCTGTGCCGCATTTCCCTTGCAGGCCAGCGAGAATGAAAAAAAAACTGTAGACACCGCATCCGAAGCAGAATCGGCCATTGAATTTAATGATCAATTTCTTATCGATAATGGCGGGGGTATTAATGTCGATCGTTATGCTTACGGTAACCCCGTTCTGCCGGGTACTTACCGTGTAAAAGTGAATTTGAATGGCAATTCAAAATCCACGGTCGAGATGACATTTATTGATAACAACACGCCACGTGCCTCAGCATGTCTGACTAAAATCACGCTGTCCCAGGCAGGTGTTGATACCAGCATATTAGGCGATGATGTTAAAGACGACGAAACGGCTTGCGTCGATATCAAAAAATATTATCCCGGTGCTTCTGCGAATTTTGATAGCAGCAAGCAAGAAATGGATTTGAATTTTCCACAGATATATGTGCTTAAACTCCCGGCAGGCTATGTTGATCCATCCTTGTGGGATAACGGCGTTCCCGCCGGATTACTTTCTTACGATCTTAACACCTGGCACAGCGAATCTAACGGAACAAGCTCTGATACCGCCTATGCGGGACTGCACTACGGGCTGAACCTGGGCCCATGGCGTTTACGTTCTCGCGGCAGTATGAACTGGGACAGCGATAATGGTTCACATTACTCCAGCCAGGATATTTACCTTCAACGTGATATCACGCCGCTGAATGCGCAGATGGTAATGGGTGACTCCTTCACGCGTGGCGACACCTTTGACTCGGTGAGCCTGCGCGGTGCGCGCATGTATAATGATGACCGTATGCTCCCACAAGGCGCTACGGGCTACGCGCCAGTAATTCGTGGTGTAGCAAACAGCAATGCCAAAGTCAGCGTAATGCAAAGCGGCAACAAAATTTATGAGACCACCGTTCCGCCGGGTGCATTTGAAATTAACGATCTCAGTACTACGGGGTATGGCAACGATCTCATCGTGACCGTAGAAGAGGCTGATGGGAGCAAACGGTCGTTTACCGTTCCGTTCTCTTCGGTAACGCAAATGCTCCGTCCTGGTTCCAGCCGTTGGGATGTCGGTTTAGGCGAACTGAACGATGATTCTCTGCATGACAAGCCAAACGTTGGCTACGCAACCTACGCGTATGGTCTGAATAACACCTTTACCGGTTACGTTGGCGCGCAATATACAGATATGGATTTCTATGCTGGCCTGCTTGGGCTGGCGATGAATACCAGCATTGGCGCATTTGCATTCGATATAACCCAATCCTATGCCGATATAGACGGGCTGGACACGCTTAAAGGACAGAGTTATCGACTGACCTACAGCAAAATGCTGGAAGCGACAAACACCTCCCTGAACGTAGCGGCCTATCGCTTCTCAACGGAAGATTACCTCAGCCTGAATGATGCAGCCTCTTTACAGGACAGTATTCATCACCAGGAATACGGTAACCGTTCCTATGACAGCAATGCTCAACTTTATGCTGACTATCAGCGTACCAAAAATCAGGTGCAGGTCAGTCTTAACCAACCGTTAAATGTTAACGGTGAGGAATACGGCTCTCTCTATATTAGCGGTACCTGGCAGGATTACTGGAACGATAGCAGTTCAACCTCTGACTACAGCGTGGGCTACAACAATAGCTTTGCTTACGGCAGCTATAGCGTTTCACTCCAGCGCACCTACAACGAATCAGGTGAAAAGGATGACAGCGTTTATCTCAACGTCAGCGTCCCATTCAGCGTATTTGATAAAAACAGAACGCAGTCTGGCGGGTTCAATAATATCAACATGAGCCTGCGATCTGATTTGAAAGGCGGTACCAGCTTCAACTCAACGGCAAGCGGTAGCTCCAAAAACAGCGAGGTGAGTTACTCCGTCAGCGCTGCCTCAAACGGAGGTAACTACGGCAACCTGAACCAATTAAGCGGCTACAGCTCCTGGAACAGTCCTTACGGCCCTCTCGGTGTCTCGGCATCCTTTGGCGATGACAATAGTAAACAGTATTCCGCGAGTTATAACGGCGGGATGGTTGTTCACTCAGGTGGAGTCGTATTTACGTCAGGCAGCATTGGCGAAACGGATTCCCTGGCGCTGGTGAAAGCCAGTGGTGCGACGGGTGCACGTCTGGGCTATGGCCAGAGCCGTATTAATAGCTCCGGATACGGAATCATGCCGTATATGTCTGCCTACAGAGAAAACCGTGTCTCACTCGATATCAGTACTCTCGAAGCGGATGTCGAAATCAAAAATACAAGTGCAGTTGCCGTTCCACGCAATGGCTCCGTTGTATTAGTGAATTTTGAGACGGACGAAGGTCGTTCACTTGTGCTGGAACTACAGCGTTCTGATAAAGGCTTTATTCCGTTGGGCGCAGATGTGCTGAACGAGAAAAATGAACCTATCGGAACGGTAGGCCAGGCGGGACAGGCCTATGTCCGTGGCGTGGATGAGCGAGGCGTCCTTCGAGTGGTTTGGGGAAGCGGCGATGCCAGTTCTTGCACCGTGCATTATCAGATTCCAGACAATGCGAAGAAAGCGGGTCTCACCACCATTCTGAACAATCAGCAGTGTCAAATGTAATGGTATCTACAACAGGGAATCACGCCCATGGGAAATAATATGAAGAAGCAACGTTGCGGTTATTCGTTAATCGCATTAGCAATATTAGCGATAACGGGATCAGCATCAGCAGCCGATCTCAATGTCAATTTCACTGCCAATATTCGCGAAACCACTTGCGATATGAAGTTGGTTGGTGGTGAAGGTTCAGATACGCAGCAAACGCTGACCATCGGTAACAATGGTCAAGTGCGTATTGACGATGTCAAAGCTGGCACCGCAAATGCAGCTTTTAAACTCGTAATAATTGAATGCCCATCATCACTGACCTCATTAAAAACTACTATCAAGGGCACTAAATCGGCTGATTTGCCCTCCGGGATTATGAATCAGACCCCCACCACCAGCGGAGGTGCAGACTTCTCTGCCGTCGAAATTGCCAGAGCCGATGCCCCAGATGCCCCATTTATCATTAACTCAACCGTCGATGCAGAGCGCCTTGTCTGGAAGAGGGAAGATATTGACAACAAGGAAGTTCCTTTAGTCGCCACATTACGTGAAACCAAGACAGACAGCATGACTATTGGCGATTTTCAAGCCGTGGCAACCTTTGAGTTCATTTACGAATAATTGGCGCAGGGATATGGAGCAATACTATGAAATTTAAAGCAAAATTTATCGCCTTGTCCGTTTCTGCCCTTCTATTCTCTGGAATGGCAAGTGCGGCGATTACAGGCACGGGCAGCGTTGAGATGACAATTAAAACAACCGTCACATCAGGTACCTGTACCGCAAAGCTGGTTAACGGCGGGGGCGCAGAAGCGTCGGAAATAGGCTTTGGTGATGTTTTCAAATCCGATCTGGTCAATAAGACCCGCGTTGAACCGCTGAAAATAGTGTTTAGCAATTGTTCAGGTGTATCAAAAGCCACAGTCGCAGCCGCAAAAGGGGCCGATGGGAAATGTGATGGTTCTTATGAGAGCGGACAAGCCTACTTTGGCGGAAAGGCAACTGCCTTCGAAGTTTGGTCAGGTGCCGTAGATACAGGCGTACAGTTGAAGTGCAAGAATCCTCCCTCTCCACAGGAAGTTATCATTGCTGACGGCGCGGGTGAATTTCCAATGAACTCACGTATTGTCCTTGGAAAGGATAGATCGATGAGCGATGTTGCTACAGGTGCCGTTACAGCCCCGGTGACATTTACTATTGCCTACCCATAATTCCAGGAACCATCATGCAACAATCACCGTTTACTTTAAACCAGCCCGGTCTTGTGTTGCTAATGGGATTGGCTGGCGGTTTCCTGCCTGGCGTAAGCCAGGCAGGCTCTGGACTCGACGTAAATCTGACAGCCAATATTGTGAATAGCACCTGTCGGCTAAGCGTTGAAAACGGAGGAGAAATCTATCTCCCCAACGTTATGCGCAGTTGGTTTTATAACAGCGATGGTAGCGATCGCTTTACCGCGACCGATGAGGCAGGCGGTACGCCTTTTACGATCCATGTTGATGACTGCTATGGGGATAGCACCACGGCAAAGAAACTCAATTTTGGCTTTTCCCCGCAGTCGGGTTTCTGGCCAGGACAAAATCAGGTTTTTAAAAGCGATGATACGGCGGCCGGATCGGCAAAAAATGTCGGCGTTGTTGTCTTCTCTGATAAGAATAAAACCAACGTTTTGAACAGCGATGGGACATCAAAAGTCGTTTATGACGTGAGTGGACAAGGAACCGCGTTTTTAACGGACTATCAGTTCTATGCCCGGTATCAAAATATCGGACTGGTCGCAGGCGGTACTGTCACCAGTAAGGTGCGGGTCGACGTCACGTATGAGTAATAACGAGAACAGGAAAAGGATGAGAATGTTCAACGGCTTAATTTATAGCATTAATGTTAAAAGGTCAGTGGTTCCAGGATCCATTGCCTTGTTGCTGTTCATGAGCCAGACATGCCTGGCAACTGAGTGCGCATTTGGTGACGGACACGGCGGTACAACAACGCTAATCAATGCCGAATATAAAGGTGGCCCGATACGCCTTCCTTCCCCAGGGACATCTTTTAACTCTGTCGGCAATGGGGTATTCAATATCAACCTGTCGCCCGGTATCCAGGCAGACTGCAACAACGGAACCAATGGCAACAGCCTGATGTCACAAACTGCCCCTGGACTCATGGTGGGTAGCCATAGCGGTAATGCCATCTTTGCAACCAATATTCCGGGTATCGGGTTTACATTAAGGGTGCATACGGCTGAATCAGACGGGGGGTCTGGCGGTTATTTTGCCACAAACACCACCGGCTGGAAGGACCTAACCGGGGGGCAACCTACGGAAAACTGGGACAATAAGTGGATTAACACTTCAGCGCAGATTTTTATCGGCCCCGAGTATAAGGGGAACCCGGATAAAGTCACCGTTCTAACGCCTAAAGCGGGGACTATTGGTCAGATGGGGCTTGGCGATCCTAATGACAGTGATAACCGTCCGTGGACATTTATTGTAAATGAAAGCTCGTTTCAGATCCCTATTGTTCTTCCCACTTGCGATACGGTGATGCTATCAAATGGCGGAAATGATGTTGATTTAGGGGATTACTATGTATCCGATATTAAAAATAATCACATCAGAGATATTCCTTTTGCCATTCAGGTAAGTAACTGCACCAGCGTAGCAACGTTCACTACCAAACTCACAGCCACAAATGTGACCGGTGCCAGCAGCGACCTACTGGGTAATACGCTTACGTCGGCAGCTGAAGGGGCGGGTGTAAAAATTGTGTATGATGGAACGACCCAATTAATTCCGAATAGCGCGGCCTCAGCCTATGCGTTGACTGATAGCGCAATTCCTGGCTCAAAAGAAATTGGTTTTATCGCACAGCTGGTTTCCAATGGAAGCACAGTGAAACCCGGCTCGTTTAAAGCCACTGGCGTGTTCACCCTTTCCTACGATTGACCCCTACCCCTGCGGCTGATTACTGATCAGCCGCGACATCGTCTCCAGCGAGTCCGTTCTTAAAATATACAGGCGCTTCAATAAGAACGGATTATCACCCGGCTTCACCTTCCCTTTCACCGTCGTCACCGCCAGATGGAAACCGGCGTCGTTCGCCGCCTTTATGGCTTTATTGTCGTAGCCGCCGAAGGGATACGAAACATAGAGCACGTGCGGGTTGAACTGCGCCAGCGCGCGCCGCGAGCGCTCAAAATCAAACAGGATCACGTGATAGCTTCGGCTCAGGAGAATCGGATGCTTATAACCGTCCACGCGATGCAGGAAGTGGGTGTGGGACTGAATATCGAACACATCCTGAATCCCCTTAATCTCCTGCACGCTCATAAACTGCAGCGATTTAGGGTCCCACTTCTGCGGACGCCCCTTAATGCGGGAAGAGATAGTAAACGCGGTGGCGTTAAAGCCGTACTCCTTCAGGATGGGATACGCATAGCGGCTCACCGATTTAAGGCCATCATCAAAGGTGATCACCACCGATTTTGCAGGCAGGTTCATTTTGTTACGCACGTACCCTTCCAGCTGGTACATCGTCAGCGTGGTGTAGCCCTGATCGCGTAGCCAGGCCATCTGGTTATTGAACGCCCTTACGCTGGTGGTCGTGGAGGTATGCCGAAAGCGCGTGTTCTCCTCATCCCGCAGGATATGATGGTATGTCAGGACCGGAAGGCCGCTATCCTCCTGCGCGTCCAGGCTGCTGATCCACGCCAGACGGTTACCGATGCGGATTTGATACCAGGTCTGGTTCAGGCGGTCTTTGAGCTTGTTAAGAATGGGGTAGCGGAGATTCGGGCTCATCGTACCGAACGGTGCGCTCCCGCTGTTGGGGGCGTTGTACACCGGGGTGTCTTTCCAGGTGATAAGATTCTGATTGCTCAACGGTTTGTTGAGATCGCCCAGGCTGTCCTCTACACGCTGTTTTCCCTGGACATTTTCAAGGTGATCTTTATCGATAAACCCCGTGCCGAAGCCAAAACGAAACTCGTAGTAGTCTGCGGAAGTCGGCACAACGGCCAGGATCTGCCCGGCACGGACGTTGCCGACGTTGATCACATTATTCCCCACCTGCGCCCAGATGGCCGCATCCTCGGTGGTTTGCATATAGCGGGGAGGTAGCCCTTGTTGGCTAATTAAACTGGCCGAGACGCCGCCGGAAACCAGCAGCAAAAGCAGGAAAATAACGCGCATGAACATGGGATATAAATCGACACGGGAAATCAGTCGCCATTGTAACAAAAGCGACATCAATACCAATGTTTAATTCTTATACAGGTCATGAAGCAGAACAAACGGCGGGTTTTTCTGCTGCTGGTGCCACAGGCTGCTCACGCCGGGAATATGCTTATCAACAATAGCATTACGGAATGCAGCGCTGGTTAGGGTGTCACGCAGAGGGTACATCGCTTCCAGCAGCGCATAGTTAATGCCGGAAATGACTTCGCAGTTCTCGTGCTTGTGGCTTAACAGCGCTGCAGAACGGTAAGGCGCCGCGCCGGATTTATCGGTCAGAAAGATCACGCCATCGCCGGTGTCGGTTTCATGCAGGGCGTCGCACATCATCCGGCTGAGCATATTGGTGCTCAAACCCCGCCAGTAATTCACCGCACGGCACTGCGGCAGCGGGCCAAACCTGGCTTCAAGCTTATCCAGCATAACCTGCGCCTGTTCATCGTGGCAGGTAATAACCCATCCCAGCATAACTTCCTCCTTAGCAGGCAAGTAGTTTAGCGAAGTGAAGGTTAGCTTAGGGTGATAACTGTCAAAGAAAAGTGCCCGGCAAACAGAATGTCTGCCGGGCGGAAGGTTAGCTACGCAGCCCGCGTCCGCGCTGGATCAGATACCAGCACAGCAGGTAGAAGGCAATAATAAACACCGCCAGCACGGCCACCGTAGTGAACAGCGGCACATCGGTAATGCCAAGGAAGCCAAAGCGGAAGCCGCTAATCATGTAGACAATCGGGTTCAGGTGCGACAGCGCCTGCCAGAACGGCGGCAGCAGCGTCAGGGAGTAGAACACCCCGCCCAGATAGGTCAGCGGCGTCAGCACGAAGGTCGGGATAAGGCTGATGTCATCAAACGTTTTGGCGAATACCGCATTCAGCAATCCGGCCAGCGAGAACAGAATCGCCGTCAGCAGCAGCGTCAGCGCCACGAACAGCCACGAATGGACCTGGAACGGCACGAAGAACAGCGAAATCGCCGTCACCAGAATGCCGACACAGAGGCCGCGCGCCACGCCGCCGCCCACGTAGCCGGCGATGATCACGTGCGTTGGCACCGGGGCCACCAGCAGCTCTTCAATGTTGCGCTGAAACTTGGCGCTGAAGAACGACGATGCCACGTTGGCGTAGGCGTTGGTGATCACCGCCATCATGATCAGACCCGGCACGATGAACTGCATGTAGGTAAAGCCGTGCATCTCACCAATGCGGGAACCGATCAGGTTGCCGAAAATGATGAAGTAGAGCGTCATGGTGATCACCGGCGGCACCAGGGTTTGCACCCAGATGCGCATAAAGCGGTTGATCTCTTTTGCCCAGATGCTTTTCAGCGCCACCCAGAAAAGATGCGTCATGCCTTGTCTCCTTGTTTTTGATGCACCAGAGAGACAAACAGCTCTTCCAGTCGGTTCGCTTTGTTACGCATGCTCAGCACCTGAACGCCCTGGGCGCTCAGCTGAGAGAAGACGCTGTTGACGCCCTGCTCGCGCAGCACTTCCACTTCCAGCGTTGAGGTATCCACCAGACGATAGTTGTACCCTTCCAGCTTCGGCAGCGGGCTTTTCGCCGCGAGGTCGAGAATAAAGGTTTCTGATTTCAGCTTGGAGAGCAGATCTTTCATCGAGGTGTTTTCCACCAGCTCGCCGTGCTGGATGATGCCGATGTTGCGGCACAGCATTTCCGCCTCTTCGAGGTAGTGCGTAGTCAGAATAATGGTGGTGCCTTTATCGTTCAGATCCTTCAGGAAGCCCCACATGGAGCGGCGCAGTTCAATATCCACGCCCGCGGTCGGTTCATCGAGGATAAGCAGCTTTGGCTCGTGCATCAGCGCTCGGGCAATCATCAGGCGGCGCTTCATCCCACCGGACAACATGCGCGCACGTTCGTTACGCTTTTCCCACAGATCGAGCTGCTTAAGGTACTTTTCGCTGCGCTCAAGCGCCTCTTTACGTTCAACGCCGTAGTAGCCAGCCTGATTGACGACAATCTGCTGCACCGTCTCGAACGGGTTAAAATTGAATTCCTGCGGTACCAGCCCCAGCTGGCGCTTGGCGTTGACCACGTCCTTTTGCAGATCGTAACCAAACACGCTCACCCGGCCGGATGTTTTGTTCACCAGCGAGCTGATGATCCCGATAGTGGTGGATTTCCCCGCCCCGTTCGGTCCCAGAAGCGCATAGAAATCTCCCGCTTCGACCTTAAGATCTATTCCGCGCAGCGCCTGAACGCCGCCCGGATAGGTTTTTTTAAGCTGCTCAAGCTCCAGTGCAATCGCCATGAATTTAACTTACCTATAGTTCTGACACACGTTGTGTGGTTTCATTAAAAGTCGGGTTACCCTATAGTAGCGCAACGCAATTACTTGGTTACAGGCCGTTAACGTCCATGAATGACATAGATACACTCATCAGCAACAATGCACTATGGTCAAAGATGCTGGTTGAAGAAGACCCCGGATTTTTCGGGAAGCTGTCGCAAGCGCAGAACCCGCGCTTTCTATGGATTGGATGTTCCGATAGCCGCGTACCGGCAGAGCGCCTGACCGGCCTCGAACCTGGCGAACTCTTTGTTCACCGTAACGTTGCCAACCTCGTCATTCACACCGATCTTAACTGCCTTTCTGTCGTTCAGTATGCTGTTGACGTGCTGGAAGTCGAGCACATCATTATTTGCGGCCACTACGGCTGCGGCGGCGTGCAGGCGGCGATCGAAAATACCGAACTGGGGTTAATCGATAACTGGCTGCTGCACATCCGCGATATCTGGTTCAAACATAGCTCACTGCTGGGCGAGATGCCGCAGGAGCGCCGTCTCGACACCCTGTGCGAGCTGAACGTAATGGAGCAGGTTTATAACCTGGGCCACTCGACGATTATGCAGTCAGCCTGGAAACGTGGGCAGAAGGTTTCCATCCACGGCTGGGCGTACGGTATTCACGATGGCCTGCTGCGCAACCTGGAAGTGACCGCCACCAACCGCGAAACGCTGGAGCAGCGTTACCGATCGGGGATTGCCAACCTCAAGCTTAAGCATGTGAACCATAAATAAACAAAGCCGGGGATTTTCTCCCTCTCCCTGTAGGAGAGGGACGGGGTGAGGGCATCAGACCGCACCCAATACGTTTTACTCGTCGAGAATCACAACCTTGCCAACATACGGCAGATGGCGATAGCGCTGCGCGTAGTCGATGCCATAACCGACGACGAATTCGTCCGGAATAGAGAAGCCAACAAACTCAACCGGCACCTGCACTTCACGGCGCTCAGGTTTATCCAGCAGCGTACAGATCGCCAGCGATTTAGGCTGACGCAGGCTCAGGATCTCGCGCACCTTAGAGAGCGTGTTGCCGGAGTCGATGATGTCTTCAACGATCAACACATCTTTGCCACGAATATCTTCATCCAGATCTTTCAGGATTTTCACATCACGGGTTGTGGACATGCCGCTGCCGTAGCTGGAGGCGGTCATAAAATCGACCTCATGGGACACCTGCACTTCACGGCACAGGTCAGCCATGAACATGAAAGAGCCACGTAAAAGACCCACCAGCACCATTTCGCTGCCGCTGTCCTTGTAATGTTCGGTGATTTGATGACCCAGTTCGGCGATACGCGCTTTGATCTCGGCTTCCGGGATCATCACTTCAACAGTATGTTTCATATTACTAACCATATGATTTTAATGAAAATCTCTCAATGCAGGGGAGTATATTTCCGGCATCGATACGCAAGCCCGCCATTATACCAGCAAATAGACAAGCCTGGCGTATGAGTTATAAAAGCAAATTTTGTGATTCCGATCACACTTGTTAATACCTATAATTAGTTGCTAGCAAATTATTAACAAAAACTGACGAGTACACTTTCTATGGCTGAAACAAACTCTAAACAGCCGCGTCTACTGGTGACATTAACAGCAGCGTTCGCAGCCTTCTGCGCGCTGTATCTGTTAATCGGTGGCGTCTGGCTGGTCGCTTTAGGCGGCTCCTGGTACTACCCGATTGCGGGTCTGGTTATGGTTGCCGTAACCGTCCTGCTGTTGCGTAGGAAACAATCTGCACTGTGGCTGTATGCCGCATTACTCCTCGCCACCATGATCTGGGGCGTCTGGGAAGTCGGGTTCGACTTCTGGGCACTGACGCCGCGCAGTGACATCCTGGTCTTCTTTGGTATCTGGCTGATCCTGCCGTTCGTCTGGCGTCGCCTGATTGTGCCGTCCAGCGGTGCTGTAGCCGGTCTGGTCGTTGCGCTGCTGATTACCGGCGGCATCCTGACCTGGGCCGGTTTTAACGACCCACAGGAAATCAACGGTACGCTGAACGCGGAATCAACGCCTGCTGCCGCGATCTCGCAGGTTGCGGACGGCGACTGGCCTGCCTATGGTCGTAACCAGGAAGGTCAACGCTACTCTCCGCTGAAGCAGATCAACGCGGACAACGTGAAGAACCTGAAAGAAGCCTGGGTATTCCGTACCGGCGACCTGAAAATGCCGAACGATCCGGGCGAACTGACCAACGAAGTGACGCCGATTAAAGTGGGCGACATGCTTTACCTGTGTACGGCGCACCAGCGTCTGTTCGCGCTCGACGCGGCCACCGGTAAAGAGAAATGGCACTTCGATCCGCAGCTGAATTCTAATCCGTCCTTCCAGCACGTGACCTGCCGCGGCGTGTCTTACCATGAAGCGCGCGCCGATAATGCCAGCCCGGAAGTCATCGCCGACTGCCCTCGCCGCATTATGCTGCCGGTCAACGATGGACGCCTGTTCGCAATTAACGCCGAAACGGGCAAGCTGTGCGAAACCTTTGCCAACAAAGGTGTCCTGAACCTGCAGACCAACATGCCGGACACTACGCCGGGCCTGTATGAGCCAACCTCACCGCCAATCATTACCGATAAAACCATCGTGATTGCCGGTTCGGTAACGGACAACTTCTCCACGCGTGAAACCTCCGGCGTTATCCGCGGTTTCGACGTAAATACCGGTAAACTGCTGTGGGCCTTCGACCCGGGCGCGAAAGATCCAAACGCGATCCCATCGGACGAGCACACCTTTACCTTTAACTCGCCAAACTCCTGGGCACCGGCCGCGTATGACGCGAAGCTGGACCTGGTCTACCTGCCGATGGGTGTCACCACCCCGGATATCTGGGGCGGTAACCGCACGCCGGAGCAGGAGCGTTACGCGAGCGCGATCGTGGCGCTGAACGCGACCACCGGCAAGCTGGCGTGGAGCTACCAGACCGTTCACCACGATCTGTGGGATATGGATATGCCGTCCCAGCCGACGCTGGCGGACATTACCGTTGACGGTAAAACCGTTCCGGTAATTTACGCCCCGGCGAAAACCGGGAACATCTTCGTGCTGGATCGCAGCAACGGCAAGCTGGTTGTGCCTGCGCCGGAAAAACCGGTTCCGCAGGGTGCGGCTAAAGGCGATTACGTCAGCAAAACGCAGCCGTTCTCTGACCTGAGCTTCCGTCCGAAGAAAGACCTCAGCGGTGCAGACATGTGGGGTGCCACCATGTTTGACCAGCTGGTGTGCCGCGTGATGTTCCACCAGCTGCGCTATGAAGGCATCTTCACGCCGCCGTCTGAGCAGGGCACGCTGGTCTTCCCGGGTAACCTGGGGATGTTCGAGTGGGGCGGGATCTCCGTCGACCCGAACCGTCAGGTGGCGATTGCCAACCCAATGGCGCTGCCGTTCGTTTCCCGTCTGATCCCACGCGGTCCGGGCAACCCAATGGAGCAGCCGAAAGACGCGAAAGGCAGCGGTACCGAAGCTGGTATCCAGCCGCAGTACGGCGTTCCGTATGGCGTGACGCTGAACCCGTTCCTGTCTCCGTTTGGTCTGCCGTGTAAACAGCCTGCCTGGGGTTACATCTCCGGTCTGGATCTGAAAACCAACCAGATCGTGTGGAAAAAACGTATTGGTACGCCACAGGACAGCATGCCGTTCCCGATGCCGGTTCCGGTGCCGTTCAATATGGGTATGCCGATGCTGGGTGGCCCAATCTCTACCGCCGGTAACGTGCTGTTCATCGCGGCAACCGCAGATAACTACCTGCGCGCGTACAACATGACCAACGGTGAGAAACTGTGGCAAGGCCGTCTGCCGGCCGGTGGACAGGCAACGCCGATGACCTATGAAGTGAATGGCAAGCAGTACGTTGTCATCTCTGCGGGCGGTCACGGTTCGTTTGGCACAAAGATGGGCGACTACATCGTCGCGTATGCACTGCCGGATGACAGTAAGTAACTGAAAAGCCGGGTGGCGGCTACGCCTTACCCGGCCTACGGAAATATGCAAAACGGCAACTTCGGTTGCCGTTTTTGTGTTTATTCCCTCTCCCTGTGGGAGAGGGTCAGGGTGAGGGCATCAGGCCGCACGACTCTAAACGGTGAACCCCAGCATCATCCCCGTATCCTCATGCTCCAGCAGATGGCAGTGCGCCATATAGGCAAACTCCTTCGGCGCGTCGTGGTCAAACTTCACCAGCACCTCACTGACACCGCCTTCCACCTTCACCGTATCCTTCCACCCCGAGCGATGCGCGTCAGGCGCTTTACCGTTCTCGGAGAGAATGCGGAACTGCGTGCCGTGGATATGGAACGGGTGCAGCATCATGTCGCCCTCGCCTGAGATCGTCCAGCGTTCGAACTGCCCCTTCGCGGCGGCAAACATCGGCGTGTTCATGTCAAACGCTTTACCGTTGATGCGGTTGGCATTATGGAAGTCAAAGCCATGACCGCCATGATTCATGCCGCCCATTTTGCCGTGGTCCATATTCATGTGGCCCATCATCTGCCCGTGGTGCATCCCGGCCATCGCCTGATTACCGTACTTCTCCATCAGCGCCTGCATGCCCATCATGTCGAGCATCGGGTCCATGGAGAGCTGCAGCCTGCGCTGAGTGAGGCCATCAAGCGCAGGCAGCGCTGGCAGCGTAGTTAGCGTGTCCGGCAGCATACCGGAGGCAGCAATCTGCAGCGGCTGGATACGCAGCACCGGGTGCGCTTTATCGAATGGCGTAACGGCCATCCCCATCTGGCTGACCGGCAGGGTGACCAGGTCAAAGGCTTTTCCATCGCTGATGTCCACCAGCACCTCGAAGCGTTCGCCCATCAGCATCGGCAGCTCGCTCACCTTCACCGGCTCCGGCAGCAGGCCGCCGTCGCTCGCGACCACATACAGCGGACGGTTGTCGCTGGCGGCAAAATTCAGCGAGCGCGCGTTACAGCCGTTAAGCAGTCGCAAACGCAGCCAGCCCTTTGGGGCCGCGTGCTGAGGAAAAATCGCACCGTTGGCCAGCAGCGTATCGCCAAACCAGCCGACCGCCGCGCTCATCACATCCAGCTGATAGTCAATCTGCCCGTCGGAGGTGAACTTTTTATCCTGCACAATCACCGGAATATCGTCGATGCCCCACTGTTTCGGCAGGCGCAGCAGGCGGCTTTCGTCATCTTCAATAAGCACCAGCCCCGCCAGCCCCATCGCCACCTGGTGGCCCGTTTTGCCATGCTGATGCGGATGGAACCAGCAGGTGGCCGCGCGCTGGTCAGGCGTAAAGGTCACGCTGCGCTTGCCGCCGGGTTTAATCACGCCGTGCGGGCCACCGTCCACCTCGCCCGGCACTTCCAGACCGTGCCAGTGCAGCGTGGTTTCTTCGGCAAGCGTGTTGTGAATATCCACCGTCACCGCTTTCCCCTTGCGCAGCTGAAGCGCCGGGCCGAGCAGGTTACCGTTATAGCCCCAGGTAGTCGCGGTATTGGCACCAAAGGTCGTTTTACCGGACTGCACGACAAGCTGGATGCGGCTACGGGCATCTGCAGTGAGAAGTTCAGGGACAGGTAAGGCGGGTCTGTCGGCCGCAAAAGCCGCGCGGCTCCATAGCGGTAGTGCGCTGGCAACACCCAGCGCAACGGAATATTTTAAAAATTCACGACGTTGCATGTTCATTTCCTTATTTCCAGGCGGCGATCTTTTGAGCATAAACCCTCCCCTTACCGGAAGGTCAAGCATGGCGGCAATAATAAAGATCGTCGGCCTGGCATCAAGTATGCTAACGTTAATTTTCCGTGATGCAGTGGTAGAAGCAATGAAGACGTTTTTCAGAACAATTTTGTTCAGTAGCCTGATGGCGATGTGTGCGAACAGTTACGCGCTGAGTGAAAACGAAGCAGAAGATATGGCCGATTTGACGGCAGTATTTGTTTTTCTGAAAAACGATTGTGGATACCAGAATTTACCCAACGGGCAAATTCGTCGCGCACTGGTCTTTTTTGCCCAGCAGAACCAATGGGATCTCAGCAACTACGACAGCTTCGACATGAAGGCGCTCGGTGAAGACAGCTACCGGGATTTAAGCGGTATTGGCATCCCCACTGCAAAAAAATGCAAAGCGCTGGCTCGCGATTCACTCAGCCTGCTCGCCTACGTGAAGTAACCTTCCCGACGCCCATTTGTTGACTCTCTAACCGCTTGACGGCGGTTATGCGTTGCCCCCTTCTGCTGGATGTAATGGATGCTACTGAAGGAGATGACAGCCCATGACCGACAAAACGGTATGGCAAGAAACGCTGCATGACCAGTTTGGTCAGTACTTCGCCATTGATAACGTGCTTTATCATGAGAAAACCGATCATCAGGACCTGATAATCTTCGAGAACGCCGCCTTTGGCCGCGTGATGGCGCTGGACGGCGTGGTGCAAACCACCGAGCGCGATGAGTTTATCTATCACGAAATGATGACCCACGTTCCGCTGCTGGCCCACGGCCACGCGAAACACGTGCTGATCATCGGCGGCGGCGACGGCGCGATGCTGCGTGAAGTCTCTCGCCATAAGTCGATTGAGTCTATCACCATGGTGGAAATCGATGCCGGCGTGGTCTCGTTCTGCCGCCAGTACCTGCCGAACCACAACGCCGGCAGCTATGACGATCCGCGTTTCAACCTGGTCATCGACGACGGCGTCAATTTCGTTAATCAAACTACCCAAACCTTTGATGTCATCATCTCTGACTGCACCGATCCTATCGGCCCGGGCGCGTCGCTGTTTACCTCGTCGTTTTATGAGGGCTGTAAACGGTGCCTGAATCCCGGCGGGATTTTTGTGGCGCAAAACGGCGTTTGCTTCCTGCAGCAGGACGAAGTACTCGACAGCCACCGCAAGCTGAGCACCTACTTTAGCGACGTCAGCTTCTACCAGGCCGCCATTCCGACCTACTATGGCGGGATCATGACCTTTGCCTGGGCGACGGACAACGAGGTGCTTCGCCACCTTTCAACCGAAATTATCCAGGCGCGCTTCCACCAGGCCGGGCTCAAATGCCGCTACTACAATCCGGCCGTCCATACCGCAGCATTTGCCTTGCCGCAGTACCTGCAAGACGCACTGTCCTCAAAGGGGGTGAGCTAATTGAAAAAGCTGAAACTGCATGGCTTTAACAACCTGACAAAAAGCCTGAGTTTTTGTATTTACGATATCTGCTACGTCAAAACGGCAGAAGAACGCGATGGCTATATCGCCTATATCGACGAACTCTACAACGCCAACCGGCTGACGGAAATCCTGTCAGAAACCTGCTCGATTATCGGCGCCAATATCCTGAACATCGCGCGTCAGGATTATGAACCTCAGGGTGCAAGCGTCACCATTCTGGTGAGTGAAGAGCCGGTAGACCCAAAGCTTATCGACAAAACCGAGCATCCGGGCCCGCTGCCGGAAGCGGTCGTCGCACACCTCGACAAGAGCCATATCTGCGTGCACACCTACCCGGAAAGCCATCCTGAAGGCGGGCTATGCACCTTCCGCGCGGATATCGAAGTGTCTACCTGCGGCGTGATCTCCCCGCTGAACGCGCTGAACTATTTAATCCACCAGCTTGAATCCGATATCGTGACCATTGATTACCGCGTGCGTGGCTTCACCCGCGACGTTAACGGCATGAAGCACTTCATCGATCACGAGATCAACTCCATTCAGAACTTCATGTCTGAGGACATGAAGTCGCTGTACGACATGGTGGACGTGAATGTCTATCAGGAGAACATCTTCCACACCAAGATGATGCTCAAGGAGTTCGACCTTAAGCACTATATGTTCCATACCCGGCCTGAAGATTTAAGCGAAGAAGAGCGTAAGGCCATCACGGACCTGCTCTGGAAAGAGATGCGCGAAATCTACTACGGCCGCAACATACCGACCGTGTAGAAGGCACCGGGAGCAGGGACGCTCCGGTGTGTTATTTCTGTTTCATAAACTCGCGGTAGGCATTCACCACCTGAAGAAAGTCTTCTACGCCGCACAGCGACAGACTCTCTTCGTCGTAGTAGCTCATCCCCTCTTCCATCTCATCACCGGTAAACTCCAGCTGGTTGGCGCGCACCATCACCTCTTCGCCATCCATCCACAGCGTGTATTCATGCCCGGCACGCTGCCAGGAGCGTTCACTGCCTTTCACCGTATTTGCCGCCTGTTCAACTTCATCAAGAAGCGCGAGATTCTCTTTCACCTCTTCGTTAAACCAGTGTCCTACGGCTTCGTGGCCCATCGACATACGCACTTTCACCACTCCGGTGATGTCGCGCAGAAATTCGTAATCCATAGTATTTTCCTCTGCAAAGCCATTAGGGTAATTATCGCAGCAGAGAAGAAGAAAAAAAGCGTGAGAGGTGGGAGGAATGAAAATAAAAAGGTGAGAGCAAGACCCTGCGGCCTGATGCCCTCACCCCGTCCCTCTCCCACGGGAGAGGGTGCAAACACTAAAAACCGTCTCGTGGAGACGGTTTTGCTGTTTATACTGCCGTCTGGAAGATAACCCCGTCAGCCTTCTCGGTGTACTGAGAGAGCTGGTCGAAGTTCAGATAGCGATAGGTGTCTACCGCCGTCTTATCAACCTGAGCGACAAAGGTCTGGTACTCTTCCGGCGTTGGCAGTTTGCCAATCAGCGCCGCAACCGCCGCCAGCTCCGCAGAGGCCAGGAAGACGTTCGCACCGGTACCTAAACGGTTCGGGAAGTTACGGGTAGAGGTAGAAACCACCGTCGCACCGTCCGCCACGCGCGCCTGGTTGCCCATGCACAGGGAGCAGCCAGGGATTTCAATACGCGCACCGCTCTTACCGAACACGCTGTAGTAACCCTCTTCGGTCAGCTGAGCCGCGTCCATACGGGTTGGCGGCGCCACCCACAGGCGGGTTGGCAGCTGGCCCTTATGGGTATCCAGCAGCTTACCGGCCGCGCGGAAGTGGCCGATGTTGGTCATGCAGGAACCGATGAACACTTCGTCGATCTTCTCACCCTGCACCGCAGAGAGCGGACGGGCGTCGTCCGGATCGTTAGGCGCGCACAGGATTGGCTCTTTAATATCCGCCAGATCGATGTCGATCACCGCCGCGTACTCTGCGTCAGCGTCGGCTTCCAGCAGCTGCGGGTCCGCCAGCCATTTTTCCATGCCCTGGATACGACGCTCCAGCGTACGACGGTCGCCGTAGCCTTCCGCAATCATCCACTTCAGCAGCACGATGTTGGAGGTCAGGTACTCTTCAATTGGCGCCTGGTTCAGCTTGATGGTACAGCCCGCAGCAGAACGCTCGGCGGAGGCATCGGTCAGCTCGAACGCCTGCTCTACCTTCAGATCCGGCAGACCTTCAATCTCCAGAATGCGGCCAGAGAAGATGTTTTTCTTACCCTTCTTCTCAACGGTCAGCAGACCCTGTTTGATGGCATAAAGCGGGATGGCGTGAACCAGGTCGCGCAGGGTGATACCCGGCTGCATTTTACCTTTGAAGCGCACCAGCACCGATTCCGGCATATCCAGCGGCATCACGCCAGTCGCCGCAGCAAACGCCACCAGACCAGAGCCCGCCGGGAAAGAGATACCGATTGGGAAACGGGTATGGGAGTCACCGCCGGTACCCACGGTATCCGGCAGCAGCATGCGGTTCAGCCAGGAGTGGATAACGCCGTCGCCCGGACGCAGGGAGACGCCGCCGCGGTTCATGATGAAGTCTGGCAGCGTGTGGTGCGTAGTTACGTCAACCGGCTTCGGATACGCCGCGGTGTGGCAGAAGGACTGCATCACCAGGTCAGAAGAGAAGCCCAGGCACGCCAGGTCTTTCAGTTCGTCACGGGTCATTGGGCCGGTGGTGTCCTGAGAACCTACGGAGGTCATCTTCGGCTCGCAGTACGCGCCAGGACGAATACCGGCTACGCCGCACGCGCGGCCAACCATTTTTTGCGCCAGCGAGTAGCCGCGGTCGCTTTCCGCCACGTCTTTCGCCTGACGGAAAACGTCTGAGTGCGGCAGGCCCAGCGCTTCACGCGCTTTGGTGGTCAGGCCACGGCCGATGATCAGCGGAATACGGCCACCGGCGCGCACTTCGTCGATCAGCACGTCGGTTTTCAGCTCGAAGCTTGCCAGCAGCTCGTTGGTTTCGTGGTTACGGACTTCGCCTTTGAACGGGTAAACGTCAATCACATCGCCCATGTTCAGGTTGTTCACGTCCACTTCAATTGGCAGCGCGCCAGCATCTTCCATGGTGTTGAAGAAGATAGGGGCAATTTTGCCACCCAGGCACAGACCGCCGCCGCGCTTGTTCGGCACGTGAGGAATGTCATCGCCCATGAACCACAGCACGGAGTTGGTTGCGGATTTACGGGAAGAACCGGTACCTACAACGTCGCCCACGTAGGCCAGCGGGTAACCTTTTTTCTGCAGGGCTTCGATCTGTTTGATCGGGCCAACGGCGCCCGGCTGATCCGGTTCGATCCCTTCACGGGCGTTTTTCAGCATTGCCAGGGCGTGCAGAGGGATATCCGGGCGAGACCATGCGTCCGGGGCCGGAGAGAGGTCATCGGTGTTGGTTTCACCGGTCACTTTGAACACGGTAACGGTGATTTTTTCAGCCAGCGCGGGACGGTTCAGGAACCATTCGGCATCTGCCCACGCCTGCATAACCTGCTTCGCGTAAGCGTTGCCCGCTTTGGCTTTTTCTTCGACATCATAGAAGTTATCGAACATCAGCAGCGTTGTAGAGAGCGCTTTGGCGGCAATCGGCGCCAGCGTTTCATTATCCAGCGCGTCAATCAGCGGATGAATGTTATAACCACCCTGCATGGTGCCGAGCAGTTCAATCGCTTTTTCTGGAGTAACCAGCGGGGAGGTGGCATCGCCTTTGGCGATAGCAGCAAGGAATCCGGCTTTAACGTAGGCAGCTTCATCTACGCCAGGCGGTACACGGTTGATCAACAGATCTAACAGGAATTCTTCTTCGCCCTTAGGCGGGTTCTTCAGCAGCTCGACGAGCGCGGCCATTTGGGTTGCATCTAAAGGTTTGGGTACAATTCCCTCGGCGGCACGTTCTGCTACGTGCTTACGGTATTCTTCTAGCACGACGGTTCTCCTCGCTCTCATTGTCATATGCGGCCGGCGTTCTCTTCACGCTCCTGTGAGACAGCAGTTTGTAGGGTAAATGCCCGATACCGCGTCGGGCAGCATAGCAGGATTTCTGCACAGTGTTAATCCGTTTACAAAAAAGCAACATTAAATAATTTGCTGAATCGTTAAGGATGGTATAGCGCGAGGAGAAGGCGAATTTAGGGCACAAAAAAACCGCCAGATAGCGACTTATGTTGCCGTTGCAGCATCTCCCAGCGGCTTTTTATCCATCACATATAATTGTGTAATAAATGCACACACTCTTTATCCGGACGCACCGGGTGGTTTCCCAAGAAAAGTCAAAACTGTAAGGCACGGGTGAATAATACTCGCGGCAACAAGAACGCCTCACGGCACAGCGCTTGTCTCCCTGGAGTCACTTTATGAAGTTGCCTTTTAAGCCCCATCTGCTTGTCCTTTTGTGCAGTGCCGGTCTGTTTGCCGCCTCTGGCGTCATGTTTGTTAAAAGTCGTGCAACGGAACCCGTTACCCCCGCCCCCGTCGCACAACAGTCGGCAGTAGCCCAACCCGCCCCTGTCGTCGCGCCTGCGTACTCCGCCGCACAAATCGATCAGTGGGTCGCCCCTGTCGCGCTCTACCCGGATGCGCTGCTGTCGCAAATTTTGATGGCATCGACCTACCCGGCCAACGTCATTCAGGCGGCACAGTGGTCAAAAGACAACCCTAAAATGCAGGGCGATGCCGCTATTCAGGCCGTTGCTGGCCAGCCGTGGGATCCGAGCGTGAAGTCGCTGGTTGCCTTCCCTCAGCTGATGTCGCTGATGGGTGAAAACCCGCCGTGGGTGCAAAGCCTCGGAGATGCGTTCCTCGCCCAGCCGAAAGATGTGATGGACTCGGTGCAACGCCTGCGCCTGCTGGCGCAGCAAACCGGAGCCTTACAGTCCACGCCGCAGCAGACGGTCACGACCGTGACAAAACCCGCACCGGCGAAAACGACCAGCAGCGAGTCGACAACCAGCACCGCAGCCACGACGAGCCCAACGGTCATCAAGATTGAATCTGCCGATCCGCAGGTGGTGTACGTCCCCACGTATAACCCGAATACGGTTTACGGCACCTGGCCCAACGCGGCCTACCCGCCAACCTATTTGCCGCCCTCTCCTGGAGAGCAATTTACCGACAGCCTGGTCAAAGGCCTCGGCTTCAGCCTGGGCATAGCAACCACCTACGCTATCTTCAGCAACATTGACTGGGATGATGACGACGACTGGGATCACCACCATCACGACGACTGGGATAAACACGGTGGTTATAACCGCAACGGCGATAACAACATCAACATAAACGTCGATAACTTCAACAAAATCAGCGGCGAGCGTCTGACGGATGCCAACCGCACCTGGCAACATAACCCTGCCTATCGTGAAGGCGTGCCTTATCCCACTAACCAGCTTAATAGCCGCTTCCACGCCACCAGTACGCCTGCGGGGCTCAGCGCGACGCAGCCAAAACCGATCAATCGCGATAACCAACGCCAGGCCGCGATGGCTCAGATGGAGAAATCCACCGGGAAAACCTTCCCGCAAACGGCGCGTTCGGGGACGAAAGATGCCCAGCGGCAGGCGTCAAATCAGCAATTGAAGCAGATTTCACAGCGTAATAACTACCGGGGCTACGACACCAAACCGCAGACGGCGAAGCGGAGCAGCACGCAACCGCGCGAGGATCGTCAGGCTTCGGCGCACGGGCAGGAGAAGCGGGTTGCGCAGACGGCACAACAGCGCACCGCTCAGCAGCGGAACGTTCAGCAGCGTGCAAGCCAGCCGCGCGCCAATGCTCTAAGCGGCAACGACAGCCGCTCGGCCAGCTGGCAGGCGCAGCAGCAGCGAGGCGCGCAGAGCCGACAGGTATCTGCTGCTCGTCACCAGCAGCCACGGCAGATGTCTGGTAGCCGGGCTGAACACCGTGAACTCCGTCATCGTTAAGGGAAGCGACATGAAAACAAAATTACTCAGTGGAATGGTGCTGTTCATGATGTCGGCCACCGCGATGGCGCAACAGTCTTTCAGCACGCCCGCTCAGGCCACCGATGCGCTGGTCACCGCCATCAGTGAGCAAAACGAGGTGACGATGAGCAACCTGCTCGGGGAAAACTGGCGCGACTACCTGCCAACTGAAGGCGTCGACCCTGATGCAGTAGACCGCTTCCTGCGCGACTGGAAAGTGCGTCATGACACCATCGTGAACGGCGATACGGCACATCTTGTTGTCGGAGACAGCGACTGGCAGCTCCCTATTCCGGCGATCAAAACCGCCGCTGGCTGGCAATTTGATATGCAGGAAGCCGCAGAAGAGATCCTCACCCGGGAAATTGGACGCAACGAGCTCGCGGCCATTGAAGCCCTTCATGCGTACGTGGATGCGCAGCAAAGCTATTTCGCGATGAACCACAAATACGCTCAGAAAGTGGCAAGTTCAGAGGGGAAAAAAGATGGGCTCTACTGGCCGGTCTCGCCTGGCGAAGCGCCAAGCCCACTCGGCCCGGCATTCAGTCCGAAAGAGCCGGGTACAGGCTATCACGGGTATCGATTCCGTATCCTTCCCGATACTAACGGCTTTGCGATGGTCGCCTGGCCCGTCACTTACGGTCAGACCGGTGTGATGAGTTTCATGATTAATCAGGACGACAGGGTGTACCAGAGCAATCTTGGCAGCGATTCAGAACATAAAGCAAACGCTCTCACCGCATACCATCCGGATAAAACCTGGCACCCCGTCGCCCCGTAAATCAGCAAGGCCGGGTCAGGCGAAGCCGCCACCCGGCTGTTCTTCTTACAGGATATTCGCCACTGATTTCGCCAGCTGCGCTTCAAGCACCGGCTTCGCCTCTTCGAACTTCAGATTTACCTTGTTGGCGTTAGACACCACGCGGGTCTGATACTTCGCGCGATCGCCCTGCTCGCTGCTGGTCTGCAGCTTCACGCCGGAGGTCCCCTGGCGCAGTGCTGCGATATTATCAGTCGTCACTTTCGCTTTGCTGCGCTCGGAGATCTGCAGGTCGGTTACCATCGTGTAGTTCACGTCTTCCACCATGGCATCTGCCGCCATACCGATCAGACCCGCCGCGAGGCCCACGCCCAGCGCTGCGCCGGAAGAGTTGCTGTTATAAGCCGTGATACCTGCACCCAGCGCAGCCCCGACGGCAGCACCTTCATACCCGGTTTTCAGATAGCCCTGCGCCTCACGCAGGTCCATCTTATCGGCTTTCAGCACGTTAGCCTGCACCCAGTAGTAGGCGCCGTCTGGAGAACTCGTCACTTTGTAGCCTTTGGCGGTCAGGTCGTTCGCCAGCAGGGTCTGCAGGTTGCTCATGTCTTTATCGGAGGTGTTTTTAACCTGAATGTAGACCGTTTTTTCACTGGAGGGCTCAAGCCAGACGGTTTCGCTCATCTGGGTTTTCACCTCCAGATTACGTTTCTTAACCGCCGTCGTTACCGCACCGCACCCTGTCAGGGTCAGCGCTGCCGCCACTAAGCCAATCACCGCGACTTTCTTTAAAGACATGTGTTTCCCTTTTTTCGTGTAATAAAAGAGTCCAGAACCCCTAAACCGCGCGGCCAGTAGCCACACAATGGTGCAAAAAGTATCGGCAGATAAACGAAAATTTTTAGCGGAAATATCAATTAGATGACTACTAAAACGGGTAGTTTCAGGCAAAAAAAAACGCCTCCGAAGAGGCGTTCATCAAGCAAAAAGAAACTTATTTCTTTTTCGCTTTCGCGTTTGGCAGGTCGGTGATGCTACCTTCAAACACTTCGGCCGCCAGGCCCACGGACTCGTGCAGAGTCGGGTGAGCGTGGATGGTCAGCGCGATGTCTTCAGCGTCACAGCCCATTTCGATAGCCAGACCGATTTCACCCAGCAGCTCGCCGCCGTTGGTGCCGACAATCGCACCACCGATGACGCGGTGAGTCTCTTTGTCGAAGATCAGTTTGGTCACGCCATCTGCGCAATCGGAAGCGATAGCACGGCCAGAAGCAGCCCACGGGAAGGTGGCGGTTTCGTAGCTGATGCCTTTCTCTTTCGCTTCTTTTTCGGTCAGACCCACCCAGGCAACTTCTGGCTCGGTGTAGGCGATTGATGGGATCACCTTCGGATCGAAGTAGTGCTTCATGCCGGCGATAACTTCAGCGGCAACGTGACCTTCGTGAACACCTTTGTGTGCCAGCATTGGCTGACCGACGATATCGCCGATAGCAAAGATGTGCGGCACGTTGGTACGCAGCTGCTTGTCAACGCGGATGAAGCCACGGTCGTCCACTTCCACGCCAGCTGCGCCAGCGTTGAGGTTTTTACCGTTCGGCACGCGGCCGATTGCTACCAGCACGGCGTCGTAACGCTGCGCTTCAGCAGGGGCTTTTTTGCCTTCCATGGAAACGTAAATACCGTCTTCTTTCGCTTCAACGGCAGTCACTTTGGTTTCCAGCATCAGGTTGAATTTCTTGCTGATGCGTTTGGTGAAGACTTTAACGATGTCTTTGTCTGCAGCCGGGATAACCTGGTCGAACATTTCAACCACGTCAATCTCTGAACCCAGCGCATGGTACACGGTACCCATTTCCAGACCGATGATGCCGCCACCCATAACCAGCAGGCGCTTCGGCACTTCTTTCAGTTCCAGCGCATCGGTGGAATCCCACACGCGCGGATCTTCATGTGGAATGAACGGCAGTTCAATTGGGCGAGAGCCTGCCGCGATGATCGCGTTGTCGAAGTTGATCACGGTTTTGCCGTTTTCGCCTTCAACTTCCAAGGTGTTCGCACCGGTGAATTTACCCAGACCGTTTACCACTTTCACTTTACGGCCTTTGGCCATACCCGCCAGACCGCCGGTCAGTTGAGTGATAACTTTCTCTTTCCAGGTACGAATTTTGTCGATATCGGTTTTCGGCTCGCCGAAGACGATGCCGTGGTCAGCCAGCGCTTTGGCTTCTTCGATAACTTTCGCTACGTGCAGCAGCGCTTTAGAAGGGATACAGCCGACGTTCAGACAAACACCGCCGAGGGTGCTGTAACGTTCTACGATGACGGTTTCCAGACCTAAATCCGCTGCGCGGAACGCTGCGGAGTAACCTGCCGGGCCTGCCCCAAGTACTACGACCTGAGTTTTGATTTCTGTGCTCATCATGACCTCTTAATTTATACCCGTCGTCCACCGGGTCGTTCTATCCGCTCGTATTTTACAAAATTGTTAACAATTTTGAAACAACAAACGGCTCACGAATTGTCGCTTTCGCCAATAACCTCAAAAACACCATGAGATTATCAGAAAAAAGCCGGCCGACTGGCCGGCTTTTCGATTACATCACCAGGCGGCGAATGTCGCTCAGCGTGTTGTTGATGATGGTGATGAAACGCGCACCATCAGCACCGTCGATCACGCGGTGGTCGAAGGACAGAGAGATTGGCATCATCAGACGCGGCACGAACTCTTTGCCATTCCACACCGGCTCCATCGCGGACTTGGACACACCGAGGATAGCCACTTCAGGCGCGTTCACAATCGGCGCGAAGTGGGTCGTACCCAGGCCGCCGATGCTGGAGATAGTGAAGCAACCGCCCTGCATTTCGCCAGCAGTCAGCTTACCATCGCGCGCTTTCTTGGAGATCACGGTCAGTTCGCGGGACAGCTCGGTAATGCTCTTCTTGTTCACGTCTTTGAAGACCGGAACAACCAGACCATTTGGCGTATCAACCGCAACACCGATGTTGATGTATTTCTTCAGCGTCAGCTTCTGGCCGTCTTCGGACAGGGAGCTGTTGAAGCGTGGCATCTGTTCCAGAGCCGCAGCAACCGCTTTCATGATGAAGACCACTGGGGTGAATTTCACGTCCAGTTTACGCTTCTCAGCTTCGGCGTTCTGCTGCTTACGGAACGCTTCCAGATCGGTGATATCGGTTTTGTCGAAGTGCGTAACGTGCGGGATCATTACCCAGTTACGGCTCAGGTTAGCACCAGAGATTTTCTGGATGCGGCCCAGCTCCACTTCTTCGATTTCGCCGAACTTGCTGAAGTCCACTTTTGGCCATGGCAGCATGCCCGGGATACCGCCACCGGCGGCTGCAGCAGGTGCAGCTTCGGCACGTTTCACCGCATCTTTCACGTAGGTCTGAACGTCTTCGCGCAGGATACGACCCTTACGGCCGGTCCCTTTCACTTTCGCCAGGTTCACGCCGAACTCGCGCGCCAGGCGACGAATCAGCGGGGTCGCGTGGACGTAAGCGTCATTTTCAGCGAACTCAGATTTGCCTTCTGCTTTTGCAGCAGGGGCCGCGGCAGGTTTAGCCGCCTGAGCCGGTGCAGCAGCAGGGGCTGGAGCTGCAGCCGGAGCTGCGGCAGGCGCAGCGCCTTCCACTTCGAAGACCATAATCAGGGAGCCGGTAGACACTTTGTCGCCGGTGCTGATTTTGATCTCTTTAACGGTACCCGCGAACGGCGCAGGGACTTCCATGGAAGCCTTGTCGCCTTCAACGGTGATCAGTGACTGTTCAGCGGCAACTTTATCGCCCACTTTCACCATCACTTCGGTCACTTCAACTTCGTCACCGCCGATGTCCGGTACGTTAACGTCTTTCGCACCGCCGGCAGCTGCTGGTGCAGCAGCCGGAGCCGGAGCAGCGGCCTGTGCTGGCGCAGCGGCAGGTGCAGCACCCGCCACTTCGAAGACCATGATCAGGGAGCCGGTAGACACTTTGTCGCCGGTGTTGATCTTGATCTCTTTAACGGTACCCGCGAACGGAGCCGGCACTTCCATAGAGGCTTTGTCGCCTTCTACGGTGATCAGTGACTGCTCGGCCGCAACGGTGTCGCCCACTTTCACCAGGATTTCAGTAACTTCAACTTCGTCACCGCCGATGTCAGGCACGTTTACTTCTTTCGCTGCCGCGGCAGCTGCTGGAGCAGCGGCGGCCGGAGCGGCTTCTTTCTTCTCTTCCTGCGCAGGTGCAGCAGCTGCTGCACCGTCGGCGGAATCGAAAATCATGATCAGTTTGCCGGTCTCGGTTTTATCGCCAACAGAGACTTTGATCTCTTTAACGATGCCAGCCTGAGGAGACGGCACTTCCATAGAGGCTTTGTCGCCTTCTACGGTGATCAGCGACTGTTCAGCTTCAACCTTGTCGCCCACTTTGACCAGGATCTCGGTGATTTCAACTTCATCAGCCCCGATGTCCGGTACATTGATTTCGATAGCCATTATTCTTTTACCTCTTACGCCAGACGCGGGTTAACTTTATCTGCATCGATGTTGAATTTGGTAATTGCTTCCGCAACCACTTTCTTATCGATTTCGCCACGTTTAGCCAGTTCGCCCAGTGCTGCTACAACCACGTAAGAAGCATCAACTTCGAAGTGGTGACGCAGGTTTTCGCGGCTGTCAGAACGACCGAAGCCGTCGGTACCCAGTACGCGATAATCATCAGCTGGAACGTAAGTACGAACCTGCTCAGCGAACAGTTTCATATAGTCAGTAGACGCCACCGCCGGTGCATCGTTCATCACCTGAGCGATGTACGGAACGCGCGGGGTTTCCATTGGGTGCAGCATGTTCCAACGCTCACAATCCTGGCCATCACGCGCCAGCTCAGTGAAGGAGGTCACAGAGTACACGTCGGAACCTACGCCGTAGTCTTTCGCCAGGATCTGCGCTGCTTCACGAACGTGACGCAGGATAGAGCCGGAGCCCAGCAGCTGAACTTTACCTTTGCTACCTTCGAGGGTTTCGAGTTTGTAGATACCTTTACGGATACCTTCCTCGGCACCTGCTGGCATTGCCGGCATGTGGTAGTTTTCGTTCAGGGTGGTGATGTAGTAGTAAATGTTCTCTTGCGCTTCACCGTACATGCGGGTCAGACCGTCGTGCATGATGACGGCCACTTCGTACGCGTAAGACGGGTCGTAAGAGATACAGTTAGGGATAGTCAGAGACTGAATGTGGCTGTGGCCATCTTCGTGCTGCAGACCTTCACCGTTCAGGGTCGTACGTCCGGAAGTACCGCCTACCAGGAAGCCGCGAGCCTGCTGGTCGCCTGCCTGCCAGCACAGGTCACCGATACGCTGGAAACCGAACATGGAATAGTAAATGTAGAACGGGATCATCGGCAGGTTGTTGGTGCTGTAAGAGGTCGCAGCAGCCAGCCAGGATGCGCCTGCGCCCAGCTCGTTGATACCTTCCTGCAGGATCTGGCCTTTCTCGTCTTCTTTGTAGTATGCAACCTGCTCACGGTCCTGCGGGGTATACTGCTGGCCGTTCGGGCTGTAGATACCGATCTGACGGAACAGACCTTCCATACCGAAAGTACGCGCTTCGTCGGCGATGATTGGAACCAGACGATCTTTGATCGACTTGTTCTTGAGCATCACGTTCAGGGCACGAACGAAGGCGATAGTGGTAGAGATCTCTTTGTTCTGCTCTTCCAGCAGCTGAGAGAAGTCTTCCAGCGCCGGCAGTTCCAGCTTCTCGGTGAAGTTTGGCTGACGAGCTGGCAGGTAGCCTTTCAGAGCCTGACGACGTTCGTGCAGGTACTTGTGCTCTTCAGAACCTTCCGGGAAGGTGATGTAAGACAGGTTTTCTACCTGCTCATCGGTCACTGGAACGTTGAAACGGTCGCGGATATAACGCACGCCGTCCATGTTCATTTTCTTAACCTGGTGAGCGATGTTTTTACCTTCTGCGGTATCACCCATGCCGTAACCTTTGATGGTGTGGGCCAGGATTACAGTCGCTTTACCTTTGGTTTCCTGCGCTTTTTTCAGTGCAGCGTAGACTTTCTTCGGATCGTGACCACCGCGGTTCAGGGCCCAGATCTGCTCATCAGTCCAGTCTGCAACCAGCGCTGCGGTTTCAGGATATTTACCGAAGAAGTGCTCACGAACGTAGGCACCGTCTTTGGATTTGAAGGTCTGGTAGTCGCCGTCAACGGTTTCGTTCATCAGCTGGATCAGCTTACCGCTGGTGTCTTTACGCAGCAGCTCATCCCAACGACCGCCCCACATGACTTTAATCACGTTCCAGCCAGCACCGCTGAAGATGCCTTCCAGTTCGTTGATGATCTTGCCGTTGCCGGTTACCGGACCATCCAGACGCTGCAGGTTACAGTTGATGATGAAGCACAGGTTGTCCAGCTTCTCACGGGTGGCGATGGTGATCGCACCTTTAGATTCTGGCTCATCCATTTCGCCGTCGCCCAGGAAGGCGTATACGGTCTGCTCGGAGGTATCTTTCAGACCACGGTGTTCCAGGTATTTCAGGAATTTAGCCTGATAAATCGCACCGATTGGACCCAGACCCATAGATACGGTCGGGAACTGCCAGAATTCAGGCATCAGTTTAGGGTGCGGGTAAGAAGACAGACCTTTACCGTGAACTTCCTGACGGAAGTTATTCATCTGCTCTTCAGTCAGACGACCTTCCAGGAATGCACGTGCATAGATGCCCGGAGAGATGTGGCCCTGGAAGTACACCAGATCGCCACCGTCTTTCTCGTTCGCTGCACGGAAGAAGTGGTTGAAGCACACTTCGTAAACGGTTGCAGAAGACTGGAAGGACGCCATGTGGCCACCCAGTTCCAGGTCTTTTTTGGATGCGCGCAGAACGGTCATGATGGCGTTCCAGCGGATTGCAGAACGGATACGACGTTCCAGATCCAGATTGCCCGGGTATTCCGGTTCGTCTTCGACGGCAATCGTGTTTACGTAGTTGTTAGCCCCTGCACCTGCAGCAACCTTCACGCCGCCTTTGCGCGCTTCTGAAAGGAGCTGATCAATCAGATACTGAGCGCGCTCAACACCTTCTTCACGGATGACCGATTCGATCGCCTGTAGCCAGTCGCGAGTTTCGATCGGATCCACGTCATTTTGGAGACGTTCTGACATGGGGGTATTCCTTATCTATCTAATACGTTGATTTGTCTGGAACCTGTCCCATTGTATTTTCGCCAGAAAACACAATAAGACAGGTTCTGCGTTTAGTTGCCGCGCTCTAAAAGTACCTGGCGCTTAATCCTTTCGTTGCTGTATGCGGCGTAATGAACGTTCGCGACGCGATTGTTCACGGCTGCGGTCCAGCAAGATTTCCTCAATGAAAGCCAGATGGCGGTGCGACGCTTCGCGCGCCTGCTCCGGTTCCCCGGCCATTATCGCCTCGAATACTCGGGTGCGATGGTTGCTTACCAGTGGGAGCATGTCCCGACGGGCATACAACAATTCAAAATTTTGACGAACGTTCTGGGCCAGCATGGGCTCCATGCAGCGTAGCAGATGGAGGAGCACCACGTTGTGCGCCGCTTCGGTGACGGCAATTTGATACTGGACAACGGCACTGGACTCGGCGTCTAAGTCGCCGGACTGCTGTGCCCGTTCAATGGCCTGATGCAGCTCGCGGATACGCTCGCGATCTTCATCATTGCTGCGAAGGGCGGCGTAATAGGCCGCAATACCTTCAAGCGCGTGACGGGTCTCAAGCAGATCAAACTGGGATTCTGGGTGGTCAGAGAGAAGTTCTACCAGCGGGTCGCTGAAGCTCTGCCACAGGCTGTTTTGAACAAAGGTTCCGCCGCCCTGGCGACGAAGCAGCAAGCCCTTTGCTTCGAGACGTTGAATCGCCTCACGCAGAGAGGGACGTGAAACGTCGAACTGTTTTGCCAGCTCGCGTTCTGGCGGAAGTTTTTCACCCGGGCGCAGTGTCCCTTCGAGGATCAAAAACTCCAGCTGCTGCTCAATCACATCGGAAAGTTTTGGTTGGCGAATTTTGCTGTAGGCCATATTCCCTGTCTTACGCCTTTTTGCCCGGAGTCAATTGGTCTTACCAATTTAAAGTTCGTATCGCTAAAGTAACAAAGTATTCACCTTCTGTCCATATTGGTTTTGATTGAAATCAGTAAACCCTGCACATTTTAACAACCTTACAGAAATAACGTTTCAGAAATGTAACTTTGCACAAATGAGTTCTTTACTACCAAAGAGGCAGTTTTAACCTTAATGAAACGAGGGTTTTTGCAATCTGAAGCGATTCAACAACGCAAATAATGAAAATTCGCCCACTTATGGAGCATTTCTATTCTATAGCTTGGGGTATGAAGGGTTAACGGGCCGATTTACAAATGCTTTCTTTTTATTCAAGTCGTCATCGTCCCTTCATAAAGCAGGTGCATTCGCTGGCGCTTACCACTATTCTTGCGCTTACGGAAGTCATCTCCGCTTTTTTCGGTATCATTAACCGTAAAGAAATAAATACAGAATATGGACTTTCATAATTACACACGCTCAGCGTGAACATAACAACCACACACGAGGTTTCAAATGGAAGCTCAACAGCACGGCGATCAGCTAAAGCGCGGGCTTAAGAACCGCCACATACAGCTCATCGCACTGGGTGGTGCTATCGGTACCGGCCTGTTTCTGGGAAGCGCATCCGTAATCCAGTCCGCCGGTCCTGGCATTATTTTGGGTTACGCTATCGCCGGTTTTATTGCCTTTCTGATTATGCGTCAGCTGGGTGAGATGGTCGTTGAAGAGCCGGTTGCAGGCTCGTTCAGCCACTTTGCCTATAAGTACTGGGGAAGCTTTGCCGGTTTCGCCTCCGGCTGGAACTACTGGGTGCTGTACGTCCTGGTTGCCATGGCTGAGCTTACCGCCGTCGGGAAATACATTCAGTTCTGGTATCCCGAGATCCCAACCTGGGCTTCTGCTGCGGCCTTTTTCGTCCTGATTAACGCCATTAATCTGACCAACGTAAAAGTGTTCGGAGAGATGGAGTTCTGGTTCGCCATTATTAAAGTGGTTGCCGTTGTGGCGATGATCATCTTTGGCGGCTGGCTGCTGTTCAGCGGCAACGGCGGCCCGCAGGCAACGGTACGCAACCTGTGGGAGCAAGGCGGGTTCTTGCCTCACGGCATGACCGGCCTGGTGATGATGATGGCGATCATCATGTTCTCCTTTGGCGGGCTGGAGCTGGTGGGGATCACCGCCGCGGAAGCAGACAACCCGGAGCAGAGCATCCCGAAAGCTACCAACCAGGTTATCTACCGCATACTGATCTTCTATGTGGGCTCGCTGGCCGTGCTGCTCTCCCTGCTGCCGTGGACGCGCGTGACCGCCGATACCAGCCCGTTCGTGCTGATCTTCCACGAGCTGGGCGATACCTTCGTGGCGAACGCGCTTAACGTCGTGGTGCTGACCGCTGCCCTCTCCGTGTACAACAGCTGCGTCTACTGCAACAGCCGTATGCTGTTCGGCCTCGCTCAGCAGGGTAACGCCCCGAAAGCGCTTCTCAATGTTGATAAACGCGGCGTGCCGGTGAATACCATTATTGTGTCTGCAGTGGTGACGGCGCTCTGCGTGCTGATCAACTACCTGGCACCGGAATCGGCCTTTGGCCTGCTGATGGCGCTGGTGGTCTCGGCCCTGGTGATCAACTGGGCGATGATAAGCCTGGCGCACATCAAGTTCCGCCGCGCTAAGCAGCAGCAGGGTGTGACTACCCGCTTCCCAGCCCTGCTTTACCCGCTGGGTAACTGGGTGTGCCTGGTGTTCATGGCGGCCGTGCTGGTCATCATGCTCATTACCCCGGGCATGGCGATTTCCGTTTACCTGATCCCGGTCTGGATTGCGATCCTCGGCGTGGGCTACATGGTTAAGCAGAAAAACCAGAAAGCGGTGAAAGCGCACTGATAATCTCCACTCTGTGCCCGTTATTGCGGGTACAGAGTGGTGTTACCTTCCTCACAAATTCTCGCCTACAGCAATTTTATCCATATCACCGCCTTTATCCTGCAACGCATATATTCGTGAGCCAGCGAATAATTCTCTCCATACCGTAACCCGGAGAGCTGTCGATGGATAACAATAAACTGTCAGTAAAAGAAAAGATCGGCTATGGCATGGGCGACGCTGGATGCAATATCATCTTCGGCGCCATCATGTTGTTTGTTAACTATTTTTATACGGATATTTTTGGCCTCGCACCTGCGCTGGTTGGCGTACTGCTGCTGTCTGTCCGCGTGATTGACGCCGTAACGGACCCGATCATGGGCGCAATTGCCGACCGCACCCGCAGCAAATATGGGCGGTTTCGTCCATGGCTGCTGTGGATTGCGTTCCCCTACGCGCTGTTCAGCATCCTGATGTTCACCACCCCAGACTGGAGCTATAACAGCAAAGTTATCTATGCCTTCGTCACCTACTTCCTGCTGTCGCTGACCTATACGGCCATCAATATTCCCTACTGCTCGCTGGGCGGCGTGATCACCAACGACCCAAAAGAGCGCGTTGCCTGTCAGTCCTATCGCTTCGTGATGGTCGGTATCGCCACGCTGCTGCTGTCGCTTACGCTGCTGCCGATGGCTGACTGGTTTGGTGGTGATAACAAGGCCAAAGGCTACCAGATGGCGATGACCGTGCTGGCGCTGATTGGTACCTGCATGTTCCTGTTCAGCTTCTCTACCGTGCGCGAGCGCGTACGCCCGGCCGTACAGACCCACGACGAGCTGAAAAACGACCTCAAAGACGTGTGGAAGAACGACCAGTGGGTACGCATTCTGCTCCTGACTCTTTGCAACGTCTGCCCGGGATTTATCCGCATGGCCGCCACCATGTATTACGTCACCTGGGTGATGGGCCAGAGCACCCACTTCGCCACGCTGTTTATCAGCCTTGGCGTCGTGGGCATGATGCTCGGCAGCGTGCTGGCAAAAGTGCTGACCGACCGCTGGTGTAAGCTGAAGGTATTTTTCTGGACCAATATCGCGCTGGCGATTTTCTCAGCCGCCTTCTACTTCTTCGACCCGAAAGCCACGGTCACCATCGTGGTGCTCTACTTCCTGCTCAACATCCTGCACCAGATCCCGTCTCCGCTGCACTGGTCGCTGATGGCCGACGTGGACGACTATGGCGAGTGGAAAACCGGGAAACGCATCACGGGGATCAGCTTCTCCGGCAACATTTTCTTCCTGAAGCTGGGGCTGGCGATTGCCGGGGCGATGGTGGGCTTCCTGCTCTCCTGGTACGGTTACGACGCGGGTGCGAAAGCGCAAAGCGCGGACGCCATCAACGGGATCGTGCTGCTGTTTACCGTCATTCCGGGCATTGGATACTTGGTTACCGCTGGGGTGGTACGCCTGCTGAAAGTGGACCGCGAAACCATGAAGCAGATCCAGTCCGATCTGGAAAAGCGACGCGCCAACTACCGCGAGCTGAATGATTACCAGGAACTTAAAGCCGCAGAGACTAAATAAGGAAAGCCGAATGCAGACCTGGCCAAACCCGTTTATTGAACAACGCGCCGATCCGTATATTTTGCATCATGAGGGGCAGTACTATTTTATTGCCTCCGTGCCGCAGTACGACAGGCTGGCGATCCGCCGCGCTGACTCGCTTGAAGGGCTGCGCGGTGCCGACGAGGTGGTCGTCTGGCACAAGCCCGAGACCGGCCCGATGAGCCAGCTGATCTGGGCGCCGGAGCTTCACCACATCGACGGTAAGTGGTACATCTATTTTGCCGCCACGCACACCCAGGCGCTCGACGCGCTCGGGATGTTTCAGCACCGCATGTTCGCTATTGAATGCGCGGATGGCGATCCGCTCACCGGCACGTGGGTAGAAAAAGGGCAGATCAAAACGCCTTTCGATACCTTCGCCCTGGACGCCACTACCTTTGTTCATCAGGGGAAACGCTGGTATCTGTGGGCGCAAAAAGCGCCGGATATCACCGGCAACTCCAATCTTTATCTGTGCGAAATGGAGAACCCCTGGACGCTGAAAGGCGAGCCAGTGATGCTCAGCAAGCCGGAGTATGACTGGGAGTGTCGCGGGTTTTGGGTGAACGAAGGCCCGGCGGTGCTGGTTCATGGCGATAAGCTGTTTATCAGCTACTCCGCCAGCGCAACCGATGAGAACTACTGCATGGGATTACTGTGGATAGAGATGAGCGCCGACCCGCAAGACCCGGCAAACTGGCATAAAGCCCCGCGACCGGTATTCGTCACCAGCTATGAGAATCGTCAGTACGGGCCGGGCCACAACAGCTTTACAAAGACGCAGGATGGGGAAGACGTGCTGGTGTATCACGCGCGTAACTACACCGAAATTGAGGGCGACCCGCTGTACGATCCGAACCGCCATACCCGCCTGAAGCTGGTCCGCTGGGACGAAAACGGGATGCCTGATTTTGGCATCCCGCCTGCGGATACGCTTTAACCGCTGCGGCGCGCTGGCTTATACCAGCGTGCCGTAAATGGTCAGCAATGCCACGACCACCACCACAACAAACGACGTTTTCTTCGCCATGGAGACGGCCGCTTTTGGCGTTTCCACTTTGTCCGCGTGCGGCTCACGCGCCAGCGAGAACTGGGCCAGACGCGTTAATACGTGATATTGCGAGGTATGGCGATCGCCCAAAGAGGCAAACCACGCGGGCAGCGCTTTTTCACCATGGCCAATCAGCGCATAAACCACGCCGACTAAACGCACCGGCAGCCAGTCCAGCACGTGCAGAATGGCATCAATCCCGGCAAGCAGACGCTCGTGTGGCGTCAGGTAGCGCGCCAGCCAGGTCTGCCAGGCGCGCAAAAATGCATAGCCCATCAGCAGAACCGGCCCCCACGGGCCCCCGACCACAAACCAGAACAGCGGTGCCAGATAGTAGCGGAAGTTAATCCACAGCAGCGCGTTTTGCAGCTCGCGCAGGAACTCACGTTCGTTGCAGTCCGGCGGCACGCCGTGGATCAGGGTCAGCTCGCTCGCCATTGCGCTTCGCGCATGGGCGTCATCGCGAGACGCCGCTTTCAGATAAGCGTGATAGTGCAGGCGCACCTTGCCTGCGCCAATACAGAGTACGCCGAGCAGGATCCATACCACCAGCAGCGGCACGTTGAAAAAGAGCCCGTAAAGCGCGCGCAGCAGCAGGAACGTAATGACCATCACGCCAGCCGTCATTAGCAGCGTGCGCAGCATGGAAAAATGTTTGATCCGGCGGAAGATAACCTCCAGCCGATGATCCAGGTGCCAGTGTTCGCCCAGCTTAAACAGGCGTTCAGCAATCATTACCAGCAGCATGGTAAACAACGTCATGTCATCTCCTTATCTGACGAGGCGGTAAGCATGGCGCGAAACCGGGACCAGTCGAATGCCGGGCCGGGATCGGTTTTTCTTACCGGGGCAATGTCGCTGTGCCCGGTAATATTCTCCGCAATCGAAGGGTACACCCCGATTAGCGTCTGGGTAACAGCAGCCAGCTGTTGGTACTGCGCATCGGTGTAGGGGAGGCTATCCGTCCCTTCCAGTTCAATGCCAATGGAAAAATCGTTGCAGCGCTCGCGCCCATGATACATCGACACGCCCGCATGCCACGCGCGTTTATCAAAAGGAACATACTGAACTACCTCGCCATCACGACGAATCAGACAGTGAGCCGATACGCGCAGAGAGGCAATTTCAGCAAAGAAAGGATGGGCATCGGGATCTATGGTTCCCGTGAATAACGCATCGATCCACGGGCCACCAAATTCGCCCGGCGGGAGACTGATATTATGAACCACCAGCAGTGTGGGCTTTTCATCCTCCGGGCGGCAATCGTGGTGCGGCGAGGGCACATGCCGCGCGTCCACCAGCCATCCGTTTTCTAACAACATGCTGGAACTCCTTATGTATGGTGCAGTTACTCGGTTCAGAGTAGCATGTTTCAATATTATGATTCGTTACCAATTTGGAGTTTTATCATGCCGCCTCGCCGCTACAACCCCGACCACCGACGTGACGCCCTTCTGGAACGTATTAACATGGATATCCCGGCAAGCGTTGCTCACGCTCTGAAAGAAGACCTGGGCGGAGACATCAGTGCCGACAACGATATTACCGCACAATTGTTGCCAAAAGAGACGCGCTCCCATGCGGTGATTATTACCCGTGAAGCGGGCGTTTTTTGCGGAAAACGCTGGGTTGAAGAGGTCTTTACCCAGCTGGCGGGTGACGATGTTCAGGTAACCTGGCACGTTGAAGATGGGGATGCTCTCACCGAAAACCAGCCGCTGTTTGAGCTGGCTGGCCCGTCCCGCGTGCTGCTCACCGGCGAGCGTACCGCACTTAACTTCGTGCAGACGCTTTCCGGCGTTGCCAGTGAGGTCCGCCGCTACGTTGACCTGCTGGCCGGCACCCGCACGCAGCTGCTGGATACCCGCAAAACGCTGCCGGGCCTGCGCACCGCGCTGAAGTACGCGGTACTCTGCGGCGGCGGCGCAAACCACCGTCTGGGGCTATCGGATGCCTTCCTGATAAAAGAAAACCACATTATTGCCTCCGGCTCCGTGCGTCAGGCGGTGGAAAAAGCCTTCTGGCTGCACCCGGACGTTCCGGTTGAAGTCGAAGTCGAAAGCCTTGAAGAGCTGGATGAAGCCATTAAGGCGGGCGCAGATATCATCATGCTCGATAACTTCGAAACGGAGCAGATGCGCGAGGCGGTAAAACGCACCAACGGTCAGGCGCAGCTTGAAGTCTCCGGCAATGTGACCTTCGATACCATCCGTGAATTCGCGGAAACGGGCGTCGATTACATTTCCGTCGGCGCGCTAACCAAACATGTTCGCGCTCTCGATCTCTCGATGCGTTTCAAATAGCGTTGCCTCCCCTCTCCGCCCGGAGAGGGGAAATTCAGCCCGGCTCGCAAATTCAAAGCCATTCACTGCAACCCCGCGCGAATTCCCTGAAAGCCTCTTCACGTTCCTTATTTTGCCCCTCGTCTCCCTCTCCTCTCGCTGCCAGAGTAGCGCCACCAAACCGGAGGAGCAGATATGAACAAACAACACGGATTCACTCTTATTGAGCTGATGGTGGTGATAGGCATTATTGCCATTCTGAGCGCCATTGGCGTACCCGCCTACCAAAATTACCTGCGAAAAGCAGCCCTTACCGACATGCTGCAAACCTTTGTTCCCTACCGCACCGCCATTGAGCTTTGCGCCCTGGATCGCGGCGGCGTGGAGAGCTGCGATGCAGGCACAAACGGCATCCCATCCCCGGCGACAACGCGCTATGTGTCAGCGATGAGCGTGGCTAAAGGCGTCGTGTCATTAACCGGCCAGGAGAGCCTGAACGGTCTTGAGGTGCTCATGACGCCAGTCTGGAGCGACGCCAATGGCATGACGGGCTGGACGCGCGACTGCAGGATCGACGCCGATAGCGCGCTCAAGCTGGCCTGTGAAGATGTCTTCCGCTTCGACAGCAACTAACCGAAGGGGAATACAATGAATTCAGAACAGCTAATGGCGCTGTGCCAGCGTCACCACGCCCTGCTACTCGCGAGTGACGCAGACACGATCGGCATTGCCGTGGTGGGAAACCCCGGGGCTGAACTCATGGAAGCACTCCGCTTCGCGACGCAAAAGCGCATCGATATCGAATGCTGGACCGCCGAACGGATGGAGAAACAACGACAGCTTGCCTCACCGGCCAGCCTGCCGGGCGTATCTTCAGCAGGCCCAGCGGCGGATATACTCAACCACACCTTGCTTCAGGCCCTGCATCAGCGAGCGTCCGATATACATATCGAACCGACGGAAAACGGCTGTCAGATCCGTTTGCGTATTGACGGCGTTCTTTACCCTCAGCCTCAGCTTACCGTCGCGTCAGGAACCATTCTTATCGCGCGGCTCAAAGTGTTGGGTAACCTGGATATCGCCGAGCGTCGCCTGCCGCAGGACGGTCAGTTCACGGTTGAGCTGGCAAACGAGAGCGTCTCTTTTCGCATCGCCACGCTTCCCTGCAGCGGAGGAGAGAAAATCGTGCTGCGCTTGCTTCATCAGGTCCAGCAGGCGCTGGAGATTGGGCAGCTGGGTATGAGTGAAGACCAGCAGAGGCGCTTTTCCGGCGTACTGAATCAACCGCAGGGGTTAATTCTGGTCACAGGCCCCACCGGCAGCGGTAAAACCGTGACGCTTTACACGGCGCTCCAGGCGCGAAACACGCCTGACGTGAATATTTGCAGCGTTGAAGATCCGATAGAAATTCCGCTTGCGGGGTTAAACCAGACGCAAATTAACCCTCGCGCAGGGTTGACCTTCCAGAGCGTGCTGCGCGCCCTGTTGCGCCAGGATCCAGACATTATCATGGTGGGGGAAATTCGAGATGGTGAAACGGCAGAAATCGCCATCAAGGCCGCGCAGACCGGGCATCTGGTGCTGTCCACGCTTCATACCAACTCCACAACGGAGACGCTTATCCGCCTGCAGCAGATGGGCGTCGCACGCTGGATGATCTCATCAGCGCTTTCGCTCGTCATTGCCCAGCGTCTGGTTCGACGGCTGTGCCCACACTGCCGGAAGGACGCCAGCTGCCACGCGGAATTACCTCGCGCCGTATGGCCTCGCCCGCTGCCACGCTGGCAGCCCGGCGGCTGCGATCGCTGCTATCACGGTTACTACGGTCGCGTTGCCCTTTTCGAAGTGCTGGAAATTGACAATACGCTGCGTCAGGCCATTGCCGGCGGGGAGAATAGTGAGGTGATAGAAGCCAGCGCACGCCAGGGAGGAATGACCTCCTTATTTGAGCATGGCTGCATGGCCATTGAGCAAGGGCTGACCACGCTTGAGGAGGTGATCCGCGTCCTGGGAATGCCCGATGGCAAGTAACCAGCTCTGGCGCTGGCGGGCGCTGACAGCGGAGGGCGAACTGCATACGGGAACACTTTGGGCCATAGATCGCGACGCTGCAGTATTGGCGCTAGTTCAACGTGAACTGCACCCACTGGCGCTCACGCGCTGCATGCAACGCCACCGGTGGCAGGGTCATCACTGCTACGCTGTTTTTCGCCAGCTCGCCACGCTCCTTCACGCAGGCCTGACGCTTTCTCAAAGCCTGCAAATGCTGGCGGAGCAGCATCCTTTAACGCATTGGCAGGCGCTGCTGCACAGCCTTGCGAACGATCTTAGTCAAGGCTGTGCTTTTTCAGCAGCCATGGCGAAATGGCCTACGGTATTCAGCCCGCTCTATATTTCGATGATAAAAACGGGGGAGCTGACGGGAAAGCTGGAGGAGTGCTGTCGCGAGCTTGCGCAGCAGCAGAAATCTCAGCAGCTGCTTAGTGCGAAAGTTAAAAAGGCACTGCGCTACCCGCTGATCATCCTGACGCTTGCCGCGCTTGTGGTGCTGGCGATGGTCACGCTGGTGCTGCCTGAATTCGCCGCTATCTACAACACCTTCAATACCCCCCTTCCCCTGCTCACGCGGGGAGTGATGGGGCTGGCAGCATTCATCCAGAAGCACATCGTCATGATGGCCGTTCTGCTCGTGCTGGCGATCGGCGCTGTATATAAATTGAGGAATCACCCGCGCTCGCAGCGGATGTTGCTACGGCTGCCTGTTCTGGGAACGCTGATGCGCGGGCAAAAGCTGGGACAGATTTTCACCGTGCTGTCATTAACGCAGCAGGCCGGTATCGCCTTTTTACAGGGGCTGGAAAGTGTCGAAGAGACCGTTGAGAACCCGTACTGGCAAGGCATACTTAGGGAGATCCACGAACGTGTCGAAGGGGGAATGCCTGTCTGGGCATCGTTTCACAAAGCGGCCGTTTTTACGCCACTCTGCATCCAGCTGATTCGAACCGGTGAAGCCTCTGGCGCACTCGATATGATGCTGGTAAACCTTGCTCGTCACCATACGGAGCAGACGTTCCAGCAGGCAGATAACCTGGCTGCGCTTCTGGAACCGTTACTCTTGATTGTCACCGGGTTGATTATCGGCACGCTGGTGGTGGCTATGTATCTGCCCATTTTTCATCTGGGAGATGCCATGAGTGCGGGATAGTACTGAACGGTGCTGGCGCATGGAGATGCGCCAGCGGGGGCCATTACAGGCTATTAAATACGCGGTTTTCCTGCTCCTGAACGCGGATAAACGTCGTACGTTTAGTCAGCTCTTTCAGACGGGATGCGCCCACGTAGGTGCACGCCGAGCGCAAGCCGCCCAAAATATCACGCGCGGTGATTTCCACCGGGCCGCGCAGAGGAAGCTTCACGGTTTTGCCTTCTGCGGCACGGTATTTTGCCACGCCGCCGACGTGACGGGTCATGGCGGATTCAGAGCTCATACCGTAGAACAGCATAAATTTCTCGCCGTTCTCTTCAACAACGGTACCACCGCTCTCTTCGTGACCGGCCAGCATACCGCCGAGCATCACGAAGTCCGCGCCGCCGCCAAAGGCTTTCGCAACGTCGCCTGGCATAGTGCAGCCGCCGTCGCTGATGATCTGGCCGCCCAGACCATGCGCAGCATCGGCACACTCAATCACGGCAGACAGCTGCGGATACCCGACGCCGGTTTTCACACGCGTGGTGCACACGGAACCCGGGCCTATACCCACTTTTACGATGTCTGCACCGGACAGAATCAGCTCTTCGCACATTTCACCCGTCACCACGTTGCCCGCAATGATGGTTTTTGTTGGCCAGGCATCGCGCGCTTTGCTGACGAACTGGACGAAGTGTTCGGAGTAACCATTCGCCACATCGATACATACAAAGTTCAGCGCCGGATTAGCATTCAGGATCTGTTTGGTTTTTTCGAAATCAGCATCGGACGTACCGGTAGAGACCATCACATGCTTCACAACGTCAGCAGACGCAGAAGCAACAAACGCGCTCCACTCTTCGGTGCTGTAGTGCTTGTGAACTGCGGTAAGGACATCGAACTGTGCCAACGCGGTTGCCATCTCGAAGGTACCGACAGTATCCATATTAGCCGCGATGATCGGCACGCCAGACCAGGTCTGACCGGAATGCTTAAAGGTGAATTGACGTTCGAGTTCAACGTCTGAGCGACTTTTCAGTGTAGAGCGTTTAGGGCGGATAAGAACGTCTTTGAAACCTAACTTCAGATCTTCTTCGATACGCATGTGCGGATTCCTGGGGTTAGAGGCAAATTTGTTAAAAGCACAACTCCAGTGACGTTATCATACGCACTAATACCTGCTCCGCAAGACTGCGAAATTCTCTTTTTTTACGCTACAATCCTATAAATTTACCTGGTAAAAAGCAGGTAAACGGAGCCAAACATTTGCTGCAACATGTTTATTTTTTAAGCAACTGATTTTAATAATGAATAATTCCCAGGATTTGATTTAATGGGGTATATCGTCGCGTTAACCGGCGGCATCGGTAGTGGCAAAAGCACCGTTGCGGACGCCTTTTCTCGTCTCGGCACCACGATTGTTGATGCCGATATCATTGCCCGTCAGGTGGTAGAGCCAAATACACCCGCGTTAAACGCCATTGAGGCCCGCTTCGGTAGTACCATCATCAATGCTGATGGCACGCTTAATCGTCGCCAGCTACGTGATTACATATTTTCTGAATCTTCAGAAAAAAACTGGCTTAATGCCCTGCTCCACCCCATTATCCACCTGGAAACTCAGCGCCAGATCGCCGCAACCCGTTCACCTTACGTTCTTTGGGTCGTTCCGCTGCTGGTGGAGAACCAGCTTCAGACGAAAGCCGATCGTGTTCTGGTCATCGACGTTGATCCCGAAACGCAAATTCAGCGAACCATGGCACGCGATCGCGTTTCGCGCGAGCATGCTGAACAAATTCTTGCCGCTCAGGCCACGCGCGCCCAGCGCCTTGCCGTTGCGGATGATGTTATTGATAATAACGGCGCACCAGATGCCATTGCATCGGATGTTGCCCGTCTGCACGCGCAGTATCTGACGTTTGCCGCGCAGGCCGTTGCACAGGAAAAACCATAATGTCGACTCACATTCTTTTTGAGCACCCACTGAATGAAAAAATGCGTACCTGGCTACGCATTGAATTTCTCATTCAACAACTCTCACAGTATCTGCCCGTTAACGATCATGCCACGGCTCTGCCTTTCTTCCGCAACGTCGGCGATCTGCTGGACGTCATTGAACGCGGAGATGTCCGCACAGAGTTGCTGAAAGAGCTTGAGCGCCAACAGCGTAAACTGCAGGCGTGGACGGAAGTGCCGGGCGTCGATCAAAGCCGTATTGATTCTCTTCGCCAGCAGCTGAAAAACAGCAGCAGCGTGCTGATGACCGCGCCGCGCGTTGGGCAATTTTTACGGGAAGACCGCTTAATCGGCCTGGTGCGTCAACGTTTGAGTATCCCTGGCGGATGCTGCAGCTTTGATCTGCCAACGCTTCACATGTGGCTACATATGCCACAAGCGCAGCGTGATGCCCAGGTGAATAGCTGGATGGCAAGCCTGGAACCGATGAATCAAACGCTGTCGCTGGTACTCGATCTGATCCGTAACTCGGCGCCTTTCCGCAAGCAAACCAGCCTGAACGGTTTCTATCAGGACAACGGTGATGATGCCGACCTCCTGCGCCTGAACATGTCCCTGGGCGAACAGCTCTATCCGCAAATTTCCGGGCATAAAAGCCGCTTTGCGATTCGCTTCATGCCGCTGGACAGCGAAAACGGCACCGTGCCGGAACGCCTCGATTTTGAACTGGCCTGTTGTTAAGGAGTGCCGATGTCTGACGTAACCACCGTAAGCTGCCCGACCTGTGGAAAAACCGTCGTCTGGGGCGAAGTGAGCCCATTTCGCCCATTCTGCTGCAAACGCTGTCAGTTAATTGACCTGGGCGAATGGGCGGCAGAAGAGAAGCGCATTCCGAGCGAGGGCGACCTCTCTGACAGCGATGACTGGAGCGAAGAGCAGCGATAGTCCTGAAAGCCTGCTGACGCTTCGCTTAGCAGGCCTACGGTTTTGCCACTAATCTTAGGATCACGGGCTCATTAGCCGGCGGGAATTTATCTGCGTCGGTCGCATTAAGCTCAACCCAGTTACCCGGCTGTCCCTCTTTACCCCAGGGCTCTCCTTCCCAGTTCTCGACAAGCCAGAACCACAGCGTGATGTGCCGGTCCGGAAACTGGTACTCCAGTTTATCAAACAGCGTTGCACCCAGCGGCGTTATCCCTACCTCTTCCTGAAGCTCTCGCACCAGCGCCTGTTCCGGCGTTTCACCTGATTCGATTTTCCCGCCGGGAAACTCCCACTTGTTCGCCATGTGGGCATCAGCCGCACGCTGGGTTATGAAGAATTGGTTTTGCGGATTGCGAATGATCCCGACGGCGATTTGCAGTTTTTTCATATTGTTACTCCCATAAAAAAGGCGCAGATATCTGCGCCTTTTCGATTCGTTAACGTCTTAGTTCAGACGGCCGTGGCACGACTTGTACTTCTTGCCGGAACCACATGGGCACGGATCGTTACGGCCCACTTTACGATCGCCCGTCTGCGCAGCGATCGCGGCAGCCGCTTCGCCTTCGTCGGTCTGGTGGCTCAGCTGTTGCATCTGCGCCAGACGTTCAGCTTCTTCGCGACGCTGTTGCTCCATCGCTTCCACTTCTTCCGGCATACGCACCTGAACCTTGCTCAGGGTGCTGATCACTTCATACTTCAGCGATTCCAGCATAGACGCAAACATGGCGAAGGACTCGCGCTTGTACTCCTGCTTTGGATCTTTCTGCGCATACCCACGCAGGTGGATACCCTGACGCAGGTAGTCCATTGCGGCCAGGTGCTCTTTCCACAGGGAATCCAGCGTCTGGAGCATCACGCCTTTTTCGAAGTGACGCATCATCTCAGCGCCAACCACTTCTTCCTTACGCTTGTAAACGTCCAGTGCGGTTTCGAAGATACGCTCACGCAGGGTCTCTTCGTGCAGCTCAGGCTCTTTGTCCAGCCACTCTTTGATTGGCAGCTCAAGGTCGAAGTCGTTTTTCAGACGTTCCTGCAGGCCTTCGATATCCCACATCTCTTCCAGAGACTGCGGTGGAATGTGGCCATCGATGGTGGCTTTAAACACGTCCTCACGGATGCTGTTAATGGTTTCGCTTACGTCAGACACGTCCAGCAGTTCGTTACGCTGGGTGTAGATGGCGCGACGCTGGTCGTTGGCAACATCATCATATTCCAGCAGCTGCTTACGAATATCAAAGTTGCGGCTTTCTACCTTACGCTGCGCGTTCGCAATCGCTTTGGTCACCCACGGGTGCTCGATCGCTTCGCCAGGCTTCATACCCAGTTTACGCATCATGCCGGAAACGCGGTCAGAGGCGAAAATACGCATCAGCGCATCTTCCATAGACAGGTAGAAGCGGGAAGAACCGGCATCACCCTGACGACCCGCACGGCCGCGCAGCTGGTTATCGATACGACGAGACTCATGGCGCTCGGTACCAATAATATGCAGACCACCGGATGCCAGAACGGCATCGTGACGAACCTGCCAGTCGGCTTTAATCTGCGCGATCTGTTCTGGCGTTGGGTTTTCCAGCTCCGCCACTTCAGCCTGCCAGCTACCGCCGAGCATAATATCCGTACCACGACCCGCCATGTTGGTGGCGATGGTCACGGCTCCCGGATAACCCGCCTGCGCAACGATATCCGCTTCTTTAGCGTGGAATTTGGCGTTCAGTACGTTGTGTTTGATGCCCGCTTTGGTCAGCTCATTGGAAACCACTTCGGATTTCTCGATGGAGATGGTCCCCACCAGCACCGGCTGGCCCGCCGCGGTACGATCGCGAATATCTTCGATGATCGCCTGAATTTTTTCCGCTTCGGTCATGTAGACCAGATCCGGCATATCCTTACGGATCATCGGACGGTTTGTTGGAACAACCACGGTATCCAGCTTGTAGATGGAGCTGAATTCAAACGCTTCGGTATCTGCAGTACCGGTCATGCCTGCCAGCTTCTCGTACAGGCGGAAGTAGTTCTGGAAGGTAATGGACGCCAGTGTCTGGTTTTCGTTTTGAATATCAACGCCTTCTTTGGCTTCAACGGCCTGGTGCAGGCCGTCGGACCAGCGACGACCCTGCATGGTACGGCCGGTGTGTTCATCAACGATGATCACTTCACCGTCTTTCACGATGTAGTCAACGTCGCGGGTAAACAGCGCGTGGGCACGCAGTGCAGCGGTCACATGGTGCATCAGCATGATGTTAGTCGGTGAGTACAGTGACTCACCCTCTTCCATGATGCCCTGCGCAACCAGCAGCTCTTCAATCTGAACCAGGCCGCGTTCGGTCAGGTTCACCTGACGCGCTTTTTCATCAACGGAGAAGTGACCTTCCCCCTGGAAGGTGTCGGAGTCTTCTTTCTCCTGGCGCAGCAGGTGTGGAATGATTTTGTCGACTTTACGGTACATCTCGGAGCTGTCTTCAGCCGGGCCGGAGATGATCAGCGGGGTACGCGCTTCATCGATCAGGATGGAGTCCACCTCATCCACCAGCGCATAGTGCAGCTTACGCTGAACGCGCTCTTCAGGGCTGAACGCCATGTTGTCGCGCAGATAATCGAAGCCGTATTCGTTGTTGGTACCGTAGGTGATGTCCGCGTTATAGGCTTCACGCTTGGCGGGTGCCGGCAGGCCGGACATGTTGATACCCACGGTCAGGCCCAGGAATTCGAACAGCGGACGGTTGTTTTCGGCATCACGCTGTGCCAGATAGTCGTTGACGGTAACGACGTGAACGCCTTTACCGGTCAGCGCATTCAGATAAGCAGGCAGCGTTGCGGTCAGGGTTTTACCTTCACCGGTACGCATTTCTGCGATGCAGCGTTCGTTAAGTACCATACCGCCCAGCAGCTGCACGTCGAAGTGACGCATGCCGAATACACGCTTACTTGCTTCACGCACGACGGCGAAAGCTTCCGGGATCAGGTTCTCTAACACTTCCCCTTTTTCCAGACGCGCGCGAAACTCTGCGGTTTTGGCTTTTAGCTCGTCGTCAGACAGCTTCTCCATCGCCGGCTCCATGCCGTTGATGACGGTGACGGCTTTGCGCATGCGGCGCAGGGTACGATCGTTACGACTACCAAAAACTTTGGTTAATAATTTGATTAACATAATAAATTCTCAAACGCCCCAGATGGGCAGATAAATTAAGGTATTGAAAAAGCGTTAATTTAGCTGAGGCGCTGTGGCCCGGCGCGGATGCCATGAACCTGGCTTATCCAGGTCGAAACCGAGAAGGCTGCGGGGGGAACGAAAGCGGTTAACGCCGTCTGACGAACCGTAACAGGCGGCTGGCTATCCTGCGTCAGCAGCGCGTTAAGCGTGTCGAGCAGAGCAAGATGCTGAGCCTGTTCAGGCAGCGCCTCTTCCGCAGCAGGCATGGTCTGAGGTGCCATCGCAAATGACAGATGGCGAATAACGGTGCGGATAGCGTGCTGGTGCCAGTAATCGACGGTAAAATTCGGGCGGCGGTTGGCTTCGAGCCATGCGAGGTTAGTAAAGTTAACCCGCGTGGATAAATCGTGTTTGGTGGTGGTTGTCTTTGTGGGTGCTGCGGCTTCAGCACTGTTGCTGAGCGCAGGCAAGCCGAGACTCGCCGCGACCATCCCTAATAAGAGATGCGGCCAGAAGTAACGTCTGCCAAGTTGTCGCCAGCGCGTCAGTATTCCGCTCACTTGCTCCACCACATAAGCCAGCCTTGTGTAGGCTGAGGTCAATTATTCTTTTTAGCGCCCAGATATTACCACTAAAGCCATGGCACGGCAGCAGGAATGACGTCATGCGGCAGGTAAAAACGGTCAAGAATTCAGCTAACGCACAGATTCTCTGCGACTGACGGATGGCCACGGAAGGCTGGGGCAAAACAGAGAAGGGTAAAAATAAAAACGACTGGTCTTCCTGGCCGGAGAGAGTACCAGGTTAACCAGTCGATTTTTTACGAAACGGCTTTAACCGTTACGCCAGAACCATAGTCGGGGCTTTGAACGCCAGCGGCAGTTCTGCTTCGTCTTCGAAGGTCACATATTCCCAAGCTTCCTGTTTTGCCAGGACGGCCTGCAACAGTTTGTTGTTCAGCGCATGACCGGATTTAAACGCGGTAAATGCACCAATGATGTTGTGACCACACATGAAGAGGTCGCCGATGGCATCCAGCATTTTGTGACGAACGAATTCATCTTCAAAACGCAGGCCGTCTTCGTTCAGTACGCGATAATCGTCAACAACGATGGCACAATCGAAGCTGCCGCCCAGGCACAGGCCACGGGACTGCAGATATTCGATATCACGCATAAAGCCGAAAGTACGCGCACGGCTGATCTGGCGCATAAACGCATCAGCAGAGAAGTTCATCGCATAGCGCTGGGTGCTGGCATCAATCGCCGGATGGTTAAAGTCGATGGTAAAGTCCAACGAGAAACCATTGTACGGTTTGAATTCAGCCCACTTGTCGCCATCTTCGACGCGAACGGTATCTTTGATGCGAACAAATTTCTTCGCGCAGTTCAGTTCTTCGATGCCGGCATCCAGCAACAGATAAACGAACGGAGCAGCACTACCATCCATAATCGGGATTTCTGGCGCATCGACTTCAACAATAATGTTGTCGATACCCAGACCCGCCAGGGCGGCGTTCAGGTGCTCTACGGTAGAAATCCGCACGTCATGCTCGTTGACCAGACAAGTACAGAGCATAGTATCACGCACAGATTTGGCATCGGCCGGAAAATCTACCGGTGGATTCAAGTCGGTGCGACGATAGATGACCCCGGTATTGGCCGGCGCAGGGCGCAGCGTCAGTGTGACTTTTTTGCCGGTATGTAAACCGACGCCAGTCGCCTGAACGATACGTTTAAGTGTCCTTTGTTTGATCATCGTATAATCTCGCCAAATTAACTATCCAACCGAGAGTGTATATCACTAACGGTGGGCCAGTTTAGCACAAAGAGCGCAAATCCCCAAATTCCAGCCAATTCTTAGTCAGCTTGCTTACGCAGGAACGCTGGGATATCCAGATAATCTGGCTCTTTCGCCGTTTGTGGAGTGGTATCGTTAACCACTTTCGCGGCCGGTTTTTGCTCCTGAGTCAGCGGAGACATGCCGTGCTGCTGGTAACGATCCATAACCGGCTGCTGAGTCTGCTTGTTGGTCACCAGGGTGATCTCAGGACGCTTGTCCATACCGATACCGGTGGCAACAACCGTTACACGCAGCTCGTCGTTCATTTCCGGGTCAAGAGAAGTACCGATTACCACGGTCGCGTTGTCGGAAGCGAACGCACGGATGGTGTTACCCACGGTTTCGAACTCATCCAGACGCAGGTCGAAACCAGCGGTAATGTTGACCAGCACGCCGCGCGCACCGGACAGGTCGATATCTTCCAGCAGTGGAGAAGAGATGGCCATTTCAGCCGCTTCTTCTGCACGATCTTCACCGCTTGCCACGCCAGAGCCCATCATCGCATAGCCCATTTCGGACATCACGGTGCGAACGTCTGCAAAGTCAACGTTCATCAGGCCAGGACGGGTAATCAGCTCAGCGATACCCTGAACCGCGCCTTTCAGCACGTCGTTTGCTGCGCCAAAGGCGTCCAGCAGGGAGATACCGCGACCCAGAACTTTCAGCAGTTTGTCGTTCGGGATGGTAATCAGAGAGTCCACATGTTTGGACAGCTCGGTGATACCCTGCTCCGCGAATGCCATACGCTTCTTGCCTTCAAAGTTGAAAGGCTTGGTCACGACAGCAACGGTCAGGATACCTAAATCTTTTGCCACTTCAGCGACAACTGGTGCTGCACCGGTGCCGGTACCGCCACCCATGCCCGCTGCGATGAAGACCATGTCTGCACCATCCAGTGCGGCGCGCAGGGCTTCACGATCTTCTTCTGCCGCATTACGGCCGACTTCCGGGTTAGCGCCAGCGCCCAGACCTTTGGTAATGCCACCGCCGATCTGAATGGTCTGGCCAACGGCCGTCTTACGCAGTGCCTGTGCATCGGTGTTGACCGCAAAGAATTCAACGCCTTCGATGCGTTCACGCACCATATGCTCTACGGCGTTACCGCCGCCGCCACCGACGCCGATGACTTTAATCACCGCGTCGTTGGTTAATTCCATAGGTTCAAACATAATCTCTCTCTCCGTTGTGCCTGTCGCCCGAGACCGCTAATTCTCTCCGGTCTCTTAAAAAAATTAAAACTCTTTTCGCAACCAGGTGTTAAGTCGTTTGACCCAAGACCCCACCGAGACGCGTTTTTCCACTTCTGCTTCACCACTCAAATGGGATTCTTTCCCGTAGTGCAGCAGGCCCACGGCCGTTGAGTAATACGGCTCCTGAGCGTAATCCGTTAAACCGGTAATATTCAGCGGCGCACCAATACGCACCTGCGTATGGAACACGCGCTGAGCGCAGGCCGCAAGACCTTCAATTTGCGCTGCCCCGCCGGTTAATACAATCCCCGCCGCAAGATGATGTTTAACGCCCTGCTGGCGAAGCTGTTCCTGTAACTGCAAAATCTCTTCGTTGACCAGGTTGAGCAGCTCGGTATAGCGCGGCTCAATCACCTCTGCCAACGTCTGGCGCTGCAGGCTGCGCGGTGGACGACCACCGACGCTCGGCACTTCAACGCTCTCATCTTTGCCCACGATAGAACCCAGTGCGCACCCGTGGCGGACTTTAATGGCCTCTGCATCGCTCGGTGGCGTACCAAAGGCGTAGGCAATATCGCTGGTCACAACGTTCCCGGCATAAGGGATCACTTTGGTGTGGCGCAGCGCGCCGCCGGTATAGACAGCCATGTCCATTGTACCACCACCAATATCGACCACACAGACGCCCAGTTCACGTTCATCTTCGGTCAGCACGGAATAACTCGCGGCCAGACCGGCGAAAATAAGTTGGTCAACTTTCAGGCCACAACGTTCAACGGCTTTGACGATGTTCTTCGCCATATCGTTGTGACATGTGATCAGGTGCACTTTTGCCTGCATACGCACGCCGGAAAGACCGACCGGGTTCTTGATCCCTTCCTGGTAGTCAATCGCATATTCCTGCGGGATCACGTGCAGCACGCGGTGCTCATCGCGAACGCGCACGGACTTCGCCGTATGCACAACGTTCTCAACGTCTTCCTGCGTCACTTCTTCTTCAGAAATCGGCACCATACCGATTTCGTTCTGGCAGCTGATGTGCTTGCCAGAAAGGGCCAGATAGACAGAGGAGATCTGGCAATCCGCCATTAATTCAGCCTGATCGATGGCGCGCTGTACGCATTTCACCACCGACTCAAGGTCATTTACCCCACCTTTATCCATACCACGGGACGGGCAGCTGCCCACGCCAATGATATTGACCATACCGTCGGGCAGAACTTCCCCTACTAAAGCGGCAACCTTCGCGGTGCCAATCTCCAGTCCAACTACCAGTTTTCTGTCCGTCGCCTTGATCATTGTTGTTCTGCCTGTACCTGTGCCTGATTCTGTTGCTGATTAGGTTCCTCGACCGGAGCCGGCTCCCAACCGACTGCTGCGCCTGAGTCATAGCGCAAATCAACGTAGCTTATCCGTTTGCCGTCCGTCTGCGCCTGCTGCTGTAAAACCGGGTAAAGTTCTACAAAACGCGCCAGACGTTTCATTGTGTCGCCGCGGCCAAGGTTGAGCTTAATGCCATTCGTTAACGTCAGCTGCCAGGAGCGGCGCGCCGTCATCGCGGCATCTTTTAACGTAAAGCGGTTCTTAGCCAGCACCTGTCCCATATCGCGAAAACCCTGTAACACTTCATTTTCGCTGCCTTCCGGGCCATACAACATCGGTAAATTTTGCTTGTTGACGCGATCGCTTGGGACGCTGAAGGAATTTCCGTCCACGTCTACCATGTGCTGATCATTCCAACGCGCAATGGGCACATATTCAACCAGATGAATCTTCAATTCATCAGGCCATTGCTTTCTTACGCTCGCCTGTTTTATCCACGGCAGACGTTCAATCTGGCTCTGGATAATATTGACGTCCTGCGTCATAAAGGTGCCAGGCGAACCCAGCGCCAGAATAGACTGGCGAATATCATCGTTACGCGTGTAGTGACGCTCGCCGGTCACCACAAGCTTAGAGAGCGGTAAACGCTGCGCATCTTCCATCCAGCCCAGCACCATCCAGCCGCTGATAAACACGGTGCACAGCACCCCGAGCAGGAAAATAATTCCTGCAAGACGCGTTCCATTACTCCGGCGTGAAGAAGAATATTCTTCCTCTTCTTCGCGGTTGCGCGTGTTCAATGCAGCCTGAGACATATCAGCCCGCCTGGTCCAGAATACGTACGACTAACTGCGAGAAGCTCATTCCCGCCTGACGCGCCGCCATCGGCACAAGGCTGTGGCTGGTCATGCCTGGAGAAGTGTTGGCTTCCAGCAGGTAAAATTGCCCATCACTGTCGAGCATCACATCAATGCGTCCCCAGCCGCGGCACCCCAGAACATTCCAGGCTTTAAGCACCAGAGACTGTAAATCTGCTTCACGTTCTGCTTCAAGACCACTTGGGCAGAAATATTGCGTCTCATCAGAGAGATACTTCGCCTCATAATCATAGAAGACTCCGGCGGGTTGGATGCGAATTGACGGTAAAATTTCTTCGCCAAGCATCGCGACGGTAAATTCCGGCCCGCTGAGCCATTTTTCAATCAGAACTTCTTCATCATGTTGAAATGCCAGCGCTAAGGCAGAGGATAAATCCCCTGCTTTATCGACTTTGGACATTCCCACGCTTGAGCCTTCGCGGCTCGGCTTAACAATAACCGGCAGGCCCAGTGCAGCAATGCGTGTATTAACGCTGTCTGACAGGCCCAATTCAAATTCACGACGCGTCAGCGCAACCCATGGCGCAACGGGCAGCCCCGCCCCTTGCCACAGCAGTTTGCTGCGCAGTTTATCCATGGAAATGGCAGACGCCATAACGCCGCTGCCGGTGTACGGCATGCCGATTAACTCCAGCAATCCCTGCAGCGTGCCGTCTTCACCACCGCGACCGTGCAGGGCGATGAAGACTTTATCAAAGCCCATCGCTTTCAGCTGCGTCACATCGGCCTCTTTAGGATCGACCGGGTGCGCATCCACGCCGCCTTCACGCAGGCCCGCCAGCACGGCTGCGCCTGAGTTCAGGGAAACCTCGCGCTCGGCGGAGGTGCCGCCAAACAGGACAGCAATCTTATCAGCCATGACGCCCGTCCTCCTGAGTTTGCGGCTTCAGTTTGATTTCGGCTAAGGTACGGGCGATTTTGCCGATATTTCCCGCACCCTGAATCAGAATCAGATCGTTACCCGTCAGCACCGGCGCGAGAATTTCCGCTGCCTGAGCCGGGTCGGAGACCAGAATTGGGTCCACTTTACCGCGTCCACGGATGGTACGACACAGAGAACGGCTGTCCGCGCCCGGAATCGGCGTTTCGCCCGCGGAATAAACGTCCAGCATCAGCAGCGTATCGACCTGCGACAGCACGTTGGCGAAATCGTCATACAGATCGCGGGTACGGGTGTAGCGGTGCGGCTGGAAGATCATCACCAGGTTTTTATCCGGCCAGCCCGCGCGTGCCGCTTTGATGGTTGCATCCACTTCCGTTGGGTGGTGACCGTAGTCGTCCACCAGCATGGCGGTACCCGCTTTGCCGTTTACGGCGTCGAGCGGGAATTCGCCGAGGAAGTCGAAGCGACGGCCTGTACCCTGGAAGCTTTCCAGCGCGCGCAGGATCGCCTCGTCTTCAATGCCTTCTTCCGTGGCAACAGCCACCGCCGCCGCCGCATTCAGGGCGTTATGACGGCCCGGCGCGTTCAGCGTAACCTGCAGCAGCTCTTTGTCCTGACGCGCCAGGGTGAAATGTCCCTGCGCCCCAACCTGCTTGTAATCTTCCACACGCACGTCAGCGTCTTCGCTGAAACCGTAGGTGGTAATCTGACGCCCAACGCGCGGCAGCAGCTCGCGGATCACCGGATCGTCGACGCACATTACCGCACGTCCATAGAACGGCAGATTGTGCAGGAAATTAATAAAGGTCTGTTTGAGATTCTCGAAGTCGCCCTGGTAGGTATCCATGTGGTCAGCTTCGATGTTGGTGACAATCGCCACCATTGGCTGCAGGTGCAGGAACGACGCATCGCTCTCATCCGCTTCTGCAATCAGATAGCGGCTGTGCCCCAGACGCGCATGCACGCCTGCCGCTTTTACCAGGCCGCCGTTGACGAACGTCGGATCCAGTCCGGCCTCGGCGTAAATGCTGGATACCATTGCCGTGGTCGTGGTTTTACCGTGCGTACCCGCAACCGCGATGCCGTGACGGAAACGCATCAGTTCCGCCAGCATTTCAGCACGGCGGATCACCGGGATACGCGCTTCATGCGCGGCAACGATTTCCGGGTTGTCAGAGGAGATGGCGCTGGACACCACCACCACGCTCGCATCGCGCACGTTTTCCGGGCGATGGTTGAAATAGATAGTCGCCCCAAGCGACGCTAACTGCTGCGTAACAGGGTTTGGCGCCAGATCGGAACCGCTGATCTGATAACCTTCGTTAGCTAACACTTCGGCAATACCGCCCATGCCAGCACCGCCGATGCCGACAAAGTGAATGTGCCGGACGCGACGCATCTCGGGCACGATAGAACGCAGTTTCGCCAGTTGTTGTGTATTCATTCTCTAAACGCCATCGACTACTCAAAAAATTCGTGCAGCGCAACACGCGCTGCGAGGGTTAAGCCTGGGCTGCCAGGCTCACTTCTTTTGCCACTCGTTCTGTCGCATCCGGGATAGCCGTCGCGCGCGCGCGCTGCGCCATCTCCAGCAATGCGTCTCTGTTCCAGCCCGCCAGAGTGGTGGCGACCGCATCGGCGGTAAATTGTGGCTGCTCAAAAATCTTCGCGGCGCCGGCTTTTTCAAGCGGCAGCGCATTCCAGTACTGCTGGCGGTCTTTGTGCTGGAAAGGCACAAACAGCGCAGGCAGGCCCGCGGCGGCAATCTCACTCACCGTTAATGCACCCGAACGACAGACCACAACGTCGGCCCAGGCGTAGGCTGCGGCCATATCGTCGATAAACTCCGTCACTTTATGCTGCGGCTGCCCCGCTTCGGCGTAAGCCTGCTCAACGGTCTGCTGAGCGCCTTTACCGCTCTGATGCCAGATAGTCACGGCATCGCCCAGCTTTGCGGCAACCTGCGGCATCGTCTGGTTCAGGATGCGAGCCCCCTGAGAACCGCCGACGACCAGCACGCGGACCGGGCCTTCACGGCCGTTCAGGCGAGCCTCAGGCAGCGGTAGCGCCAGCACATCGACGCGCACTGGGTTTCCGACGACATCCGCTTTCGGGAACGCGCCAGGGAATGCCTGCATCACTTTAGTGGCGATTTTCGCCAGCCATTTGTTGGTCAAACCGGCGATACCGTTCTGCTCGTGCAGCACCACGGGAATGCCCAGCGACCATGCCGCCAGCCCGCCGGGGCCAGACACATACCCGCCCATGCCCAGCACCACATCAGGCTTAAACTGCTTCATGATGGTGCGCGCCTGACGCCAGGCGTTAAAAATACGCACCGGGGCCAGCAGCATTGCCTTGAGGCCTTTGCCCCGCAGGCCGGAAATACGAATAAAGTCGATCTCAATACCGTGCTTCGGTACCAGGTCGGCTTCCATGCGGTCTGCGGTTCCCAGCCAGCGTACCTGCCAGCCCTGATCCATTAAATGGTGCGCAACCGCGAGCCCCGGGAACACGTGTCCGCCGGTACCGCCTGCCATCACCATTAACCGCTTCGGTTGATTCATCGTGAACCTCGTGTAAACGCCTGTGCTTTCTCCAGACGCGTCTCATAATCTATACGTAACAAAAACATGATGGCCGTCGACATAATCAGCAGACTCGAACCACCATAGCTTATCAGCGGCAACGTCAGGCCCTTGGTCGGCAGCATGCCTGCTGCGGCCCCAACGTTAACCAATGCCTGGAAGCTAAACCAGATACCAATTGAGCAGGCCAGAAAACCTGAGAAGCGGTGATCGATCTCCAGCGCTTTACGGCCAATCGACATGGCGCGGAAAGCGACGAAGAATACCATTAATAGTGCCAATACCACACCGATATAACCCAGCTCTTCCCCAATAATGGAGAAGATGAAGTCCGTGTGGGCCTCAGGTAAATACTCCAGTTTTTGCACCGAGTTACCTAAGCCTTGCCCCCAGACTTCACCGCGGCCAAACGCCATCAACGACTGCGTCAGCTGATAACCGCTGCCGAACGGGTCTTCCCAGGGGTTCCAGAACGAGGTCACGCGGCGGATACGATACGGCTCGGCGAGGATCAGCAGCACAACCGCAGATATCCCCATCCCGATGATGGCGATGAACTGCCACAGCTTGGCCCCGGCCAGGAATAGCATCGCCAGCGTGGTCACAAACAGTACGACTACGGTACCGAGGTCAGGCTGCGCCAGCAAGAGCACGGCAAGAACCAGGATTACTCCCATCGGTTTCAAAAAGCCGCGAAGGTTGTTACGCACTTCATCAACTTTACGCACCAGGTAGTTTGCCAGATAGCAGAACAGGGAGAGCTTGGTGAACTCGGCCGGCTGAATACGCAGCGGACCGAAGGCAATCCAGCGCGATGCCCCGTTAACGGAGCTACCCACGACCAGTACAATCAGCAGCATGACGATCGACGCGATCAGCATGGCCGTACTGTGGCGCTGCCAGAACGCCATCGGCAGGCGCAAGGTCACCATCGCAAGACAAAACGCCAGGATGATGTACAGCCCGTCACGCTTGGCAAACAGGAAGGGATCGTTAGCGAGACGCTGGCCAACAGGCATCGACGCTGACGTCACCATGATAAAACCGATCGCCGCCAGCCCCAGCGTAAGCCAGAACAGCATGCGGTCGTACATGATCAGGCTATCGGAATCTTTATCCCGCGAAGCCATCACCCAGCCTTTCAGGGCCGCAAAAAGCCACACCAGAATTCCAAATCCTGGCAGGCGCGGCATTTTCAGGCGAGGGAGAGATAAACGCATCAGCCTAACTCCTTCGCCAGGCGGGTAAAGACATCACCACGCTGTTCGAAATTCTTGAACTGATCGAGGCTGGCACATGCGGGTGAAAGCAGCACCATATCGCCAGGCTTGACGCGCGGGGCAATCAGACGCATCGCCTGTTCCATTGTCTCGGTTTGTTCGGCAACCTCAGGGCGCAGTGCAGCCAGTTGGCCACCGTCACGACCAAAGCAGTACAGACGGACGTTATCTCCGGCGAGATACTGTTTCAGGGAGGAGAAATCAGCAGACTTACCGTCGCCGCCAAGCAGCAGATGCAGCGTGCCCTCCACGTGCAGGCCGTTCAGGGCCGCCTCGGTGCTTCCCACGTTGGTGGCTTTGGAGTCGTTGATCCAGCGCGCGCCGTTGTGCTCAAGCGCCAGCTGGAAACGGTGCGCCAGGCCGGTATAGGTGGTCAGCGCTTTTAAACTTGAAGAACGCGGCAGGCCAACGGCATCCGCCAGCGCCAGCGCCGCCAGGGCGTTGGTGTAGTTATGCTGACCGGAAAGCTTCATCTCTTTCACGTTCAGCACTTTCTCACCCTTTACGCGCAGCCAGGTTTCGCCCAGCTGGCGGTTCAGATGGTAGTCACCCATGGTGATACCAAAGCTGATGCAGCGTTCGTCGGCGCCGCGTACCGGCATGGTCAGCGCGTCGTCGGCATTGACCACGCAGACTTTGGCATTTTCATAAACGCGCAGTTTGGCCGCGCGGTACTGCTGCAGGCCAAACGGGTAGCGGTCCATGTGATCTTCGGTCACGTTCAGGATCGTCGCGGCGGCGGCATGCAGGCTGGAGGTCGTTTCCAGCTGGAAGCTGGAGAGTTCCAGCACATACAGCTCACAGCCCTTATCCAGCAGCATCAGCGCGGGCAGCCCGATATTGCCGCCCACGCCCACGTTCATGCCTGCGGCTTTCGCCATCTCGCCGACCAGAGTAGTAACGGTGCTTTTACCGTTTGAACCGGTAATGGCGATAATCGGTGCCTGCGCTTCGCGGCAGAACAGCTCAATATCGCCAACAATCTCAACGCCCGCGTCAGAAGCGGCGCTGAGTGAAGGATGCGCCAGCGCCATGCCAGGACTTGCAACAATCAGATCGGCTGCCAGCAGCCAGTCATCATTCAGACCACCAAGGTGGCGTTCAACCTGCTCCGGCAGCGTGTCCAGACCCGGCGGAGAGACACGCGTGTCCATCACGCGCGGCGTCACGCCGCGCGCAAGGAAAAAGTCCACGCAGGAAAGACCGGTCAGGCCCAACCCGATGATAACGACTTTTTTGCCCTGGTAATCTGCCATGATTAACGTACCTTCAGCGTTGCCAGGCCAATCAGCACCAGCATCAGCGAAATAATCCAGAAGCGCACAATGACGCGCGGCTCCGGCCAGCCTTTCAGTTCATAGTGGTGGTGAATCGGTGCCATACGGAAGATGCGCTGACCGCGCAGCTTGAAGGAGCCGACCTGCAGAATGACCGACAGGGTTTCAACCACAAACACGCCGCCCATGATCACCAGCAGGAACTCCTGACGCAGCAGCACGGCAATGATGCCCAGCGCGCCGCCCAGCGCCAGCGAACCGACGTCACCCATAAAGACCTGAGCCGGATAGGTGTTGAACCACAGGAAGCCCAGCCCCGCCCCGACAATCGCCGTACAGACGATCACCAGCTCACCCGCGTGCCGCAGATACGGTATATGCAGGTAGTTCGCAAAATTCATGTTACCGGTGGCCCACGCCACCAGCGCAAAACCGCCCGCAACGAAGACGGTCGGCATAATCGCCAGACCGTCCAGGCCATCGGTCAGGTTAACGGCGTTACCGGTACCGACAATAACGAAGTAGGCCAGCAGGATGTAGAACAGCCCAAGCTGCGGCATCACGTCCTTGAAGAACGGGACTACCAGCTCGGTGGCCGGCGTGTCTTTTCCTGCCAGGTACAGCGCAAAGGCCACGCCCAGCGCAATCACCGACATCCAGAAATACTTCCAGCGGGCGATCAGACCTTTGGTGTCTTTGCGCACCACTTTGCGGTAGTCATCAACAAAACCGATGATCCCGTAGCCAATCAGCACGGTCAGCACGCACCAGACGTACGGGTTAGAGGGATAAGCCCACAGAAGCACAGAAACAATAATCGCGGTCAGGATCATGATCCCGCCCATGGTTGGCGTTCCGCGCTTGCTAAAGTGTGATTCCGGACCATCGTTACGCACGACCTGGCCAAAAGAGAGTTTTTGCAGACGGGCAATCATGCGCGGGCCCATCCACAAGGAGATGAACAGCGCAGTCAGCAGGCTGACGATGGCGCGAAACGTCAGATAGGAAAAGACGTTAAAGCCTGAATAATATTTGACCAAATGTTCGGCCAGCCAAACTAACATGTTCCGTTCTCCTGTAATGCGTGCACAACCTCTTCCATGGCGGCACTACGTGAACCTTTCACTAAAACAGTCACAATTTGTTTTTCTGTAATCAACGTCTTAAGACGTTCAATCAAAGCGTCTTTATCGGCAAAATGTTCGCCTACGCCGCTGGCCTGGCTTATTGCCTGGCTCAGTTCTCCTGCGCTCAGCACGCGGTCCAGTCCCGCGGCTTTCGCGGCGTCGCCCACCTGTGTATGACAGGCTTCGCTTTCATTGCCCAACTCCGCCATGTCGCCAACCACCATCACGCGGTAGCCGGGCATTTCAGACAGCACCTGCACCGCCGCCGTCATTGACCCGACGTTGGCGTTATAGGAGTCATCCAGCAGCAGCTTGTTTTCGGAAAGCCTAATCGGGAACAGACGCCCGGGAACGGCTTTTAAATTTGCCAGACCCGTTTTAATCGCTTCATGCGACGCGCCCACCGCCATCGACAGGGCCGCAGCAGCAAGGGCATTGGCGATGTTATGACGACCCGGCAGCGGCAGCAGCACGTCAACACCCCCCGTTGGGGTATTCAGCGTGAACTCCGTGCCATGCGACGTCACATGGATATTGGTCGCGGTAAAATCACTGTTGGCCGCATTCGGCGAGAAGCGCCAGGTCTTACGCGCCCCAATGATGCTCTGCCAGTTCAGCCAGTCGTTGTTATCGGCATTCATGATGGCGATACCGTCAGCCGGCAGGCCGGTGTAAATCTCACCTTTGGCCTTCGCCACGCCTTCCAGCGACCCGAAGCCTTCAAGGTGAGCAGCCGCCAGGTTGTTCACCAGCGCCGCTTCCGGACGGGTCAGGCTCACGGTCCAGGCGATTTCGCCCTGATGGTTTGCCCCTAGCTCGATCACCGCAAATTCATGCTCTTTGGTCAGACGGAGTAATGTCATCGGCACGCCGATATCATTATTTAGGTTGCCCGCGGTATAAAGCGTGTTGCCACACTGGCCGAGGATCGCCGCCGTCATCTCTTTGACGGACGTTTTGCCCGATGAGCCCGTCAGCGCCACGACGCGAGTCGGAACCTGCTGGCGTACCCATGCTGCCAGTTCACCGAATGCCAGACGCGTATCTTTCACCACTATCTGCGGCAGCTCGATATCGAGCTTGCGGCTGACCAGCAGCGCGCCCGCGCCGTTCTCTTTGGCCTGACCCGCAAAATCATGCGCGTCAAAGCGTTCACCTTTCAACGCCACAAACAGACAACCCGCTGTCACCTTCCGGGTATCCGTCGTTACGGCGTCAATGGTCAGATCCTGACCGTGCAGTGCGCCCTGCAGGATGGCAGCGGCCTGGCCTAGCGTAAGGCTAATCATGCCACCACTCCCAGCAGACGCGCTGCCGTCACGCGGTCTGAATAGTCCAGACGGCGATTGCCAACAATCTGATAATCTTCATGACCTTTGCCGGCGAGCAGAACCACATCGTTCTCCCGCGCCTGCATGATGGCGTTAGTCACCGCTTCAGCACGGCCTTCGACTACGCGCGCGCGGCCCGCGTCCAGCATACCCGCAAGGATGTCGTTGATAATGGCGCGCGGCTCTTCGGTACGCGGGTTGTCATCGGTCACCACCGGAATATCCGCGAACTGTTCGGCAATGGCGCCCATCAGCGGGCGTTTGCCCTTGTCGCGATCGCCGCCGCAGCCAAACACGCACCAGAGCTTACCGGCGCAGTGCAGGCGAGCCGCTTCCAGCGCTTTTTCCAGCGCGTCCGGCGTGTGGGCATAATCGACGACAACGGTCGGTTTACCCGGCGCGCTGAACACTTCCATTCGGCCACAAACCGGCTGCAGACGCTCGGCGGTGCTCAGCAGTTCGGCCATCGGATACCCGAGTGCCAGCAGCGTAGCCAGCGCCAGCAGAAGGTTGCTGACGTTGAATGCGCCCATCAGGCGGCTTTCAATCTCACCCTCACCCCATGACGAGGCAAAGCGGATCGTCGCGCCGCTGTCGTGATAAGTCACCTCAACCGCCTTTAGCCAGCGGCCGTGGCAGTTCGGGTTAATATTGTCTTCCATTGAAACCGCCACCGCATCCGGCAGCTTCGCCAGCCAGCGACGACCGACTTCATCGTCGGCGTTGACGATCGCCTGGCCGCTGTGGTGGGTTGAATAGAGCAGCCATTTCGCGGCTTCGTAGTGCTCCATATCACCGTGATAATCAAGATGATCGCGGCTGAGGTTAGTGAACACGGAGGCCGCAAACTTCAGCGCTGCCACGCGGTGCTGTACCAGCCCGTGGGAAGAGACCTCCATCGCGGCGAAGGTTGCGCCCTGCCCCGCCAGACCTGCCAGCACGTGCTGTACGTCAACGGCAGAACCGGTGGTATTTTCCGTCGGGCTCACTTTGCCCAGCAGGCCGTTACCGACGGTGCCCATGACGGCGCCGGTTTCACCCAGCAGCTGCGCCCATTGCGCCATCAGCTGCGTGGTGGTGGTTTTTCCGTTCGTCCCCGTCACGCCAACCAGACGCAGCTGGTCGGAGGGTTCATGATAGAAACGTCCTGCCAGCGCGGAGAGACGCTCATTCAGCTGGCTGAGATAAATAACCGGCACACCGTGCATTTCACGGATTTCACCGTCGGTTGCCTCATCTTTGGCCTCCGCAATAATGGCAGCAACACCTTGCGCAATCGCCTGCGGGATATAACGACGCCCGTCCGCCTGATGACCCATCACTGCCACAAAGAGATCGCCAGAAGCAGCCACACGGCTGTCCAGTATCATCTCCCGCAGTGCTCGCTCCGGTGCATTTGGCACCCACGGAGCGAGAAGGTCGCGCAAATTACGATCTGCCACCTGTACCCTCGCCTTGATTAGTTACAAATTCACTTTTGTCGCCCGTCGCCAGCGCATCCGGTTCAATGTTCATGGTGCGCAACACGCCGCCCATGATGGCCCCGAATACCGGCGCAGAAACGGCGCCGCCGTAGTATTTACCCGCCTGTGGATCGTTGATAACGACCACCAGCGCAAAACGCGGATTGCTTGCAGGCGCAACGCCTGCGGTATAGGCAATGTATTTATTGATGTAGCGGCCATCCGGCCCCACCTTCTTCGCCGTACCGGTTTTAATGGCAATGCGGTAGCCTTTAATCGCCGCCTTCACGCCGCCGCCGCCGGGCAGCGCCACGCTTTCCATCATATGAACAACGGTACGAACGATAGATTCCGGGAAGATACGCTCGCCCGGAACCGGTGGATCAACTTTGGTAATCGACAGCGGGCGATAGACGCCATAGCTGCCAATCGTTGCGTAGACTCGCGCTAACTGTAACGGGGTTACCATTAGCCCGTAGCCGAAAGAGAAGGTGGCCCTCTCTATGTCAGACCACCGTTGTTTTTGAGGATATAAGCCACTGCGTTCTCCGACCAACCCCAAATTGGTCGCTTTTCCCAGCCCAAAACGTGAGTAAGTCTCTACTAACGCTGAGGACGGCATCGCTAACGCCAGCTTGGAAACACCGACGTTACTCGACTTCTGTAAGACCCCGGTCAGGGTCAGCTCGCTGTAACGGGCCACGTCTTTAATTTCGTGTCCATTAATGCGGTAAGGAATCGTATTCAGAACGGTACTTTCATTAACAATGCCACGCTGTAGCGCGGTCATTACCACCATCGGTTTAACCGTCGAGCCAGGTTCAAACACGTCGGTGATGGTACGGTTACGCATCACATCCTTCTGCGTACCGGTGAGATTGTTAGGGTTGTAGGACGGGCTGTTGGCCATCGCCAGCACTTCACCCGTGCTGACATCGACTAGCACGGCACTGCCCGATTCCGCTTTGTTAAAGGCCACGGCATTGTTCAGTTCGCGGTAAACCAGCGCCTGCAGGCGTTCATCGATACTCAGCGCAAGGTTGTGTGCGGCCTGGCTGTCCGTTGAGGAAATATCCTCGATTACGCGACCATAGCGGTCTTTACGCACAATGCGCTCGCCGGGCTGTCCGGTGAGCCACTTATCAAAGCTTTTTTCAACGCCTTCAATCCCCTGGCTATCAACGTTAGTAAAGCCAATGAGGTGAGCAGTGACTTCGCCGGAGGGATAATAACGGCGTGATTCCTCACGAAGATGAATACCCGGCAGCTTCAATTTTTTGATGTAGTCCGCCATGTCCGGGTTCACCTGGCGCGCCAGATAGATAAAACGCCCTCTCGGGTTCGCATTCACGCGTGACGCTAACTGGTCCAGCGGCATCTTCAGCGCATCCGCAAGCGCCTTCCAGCGGTTATCGAGCGTGATGCCCCCGGCGTCGTGCAGCTCTTTCGGATCCGCCCAGATAGCCTTCACCGGCACGCTCACGGCCAGCGGACGACCGGAGCGATCGGTGATCATGCCACGAGACGTTGAGACTTCCTGCACGCGCAGGGAGCGCATGTCCCCCTGACGCACCAGCATGTCAGGTGCGATAATCTGAAGCCACGCCACGCGACCCAGCAGGAACCCCAGGGCCAGTAAAATGCAGCCGCAAAGCAACGCAAAACGCCAACTGACAAAGTTGGCCTGTTCTTCCTGACGTTTTGGTTTTAGCGTTTTTGCCGCTGCTTTCATGCGTCGCGTTTTCCCTTATTTTTGTACTACGATATTTTCCTGTGAAGGATCAACATGCTGCAGCTGCAGCTTTTCCGTTGCGATCCGTTCAACCCGGCTGTGATCGCCGAGCGCGTTTTCTTCAAGGATCAGATTTCGCCATTCAATATCCAGCGCATCGCGTTCCAGTACCATCTGCTCGCGTTGCGCAGTTAATAAACGGGTATGGTGGGCCGTCGTAACGACCGTGATAGCCGTGACAATGATGCAAATGAACAAGCAGAGTGGCAGCTTCCCAAACCGCAAAAGATCGTCACCGATCACGCCAGGCAAGGCATGGCGCTCGTTGCTTCCTAACGAATCCTTAACTTTGCTTAGGGTCTCTGTCACTCTGCCGATCATGCGTTCGTCCTTTCTGCAATACGCAGCACTGAACTACGGGCACGTGGATTCTCTGCCACCTCTTCTTCGCCCGGCATCAACTTGCCTAATGCTCGCAGCTGACGGCCGCCCAGTTTCCTGAGCTGTTCTTCCGTCATCGGCAGCCCCGCTGGAACCTGCGGACCGCGGCTCTGTTCACGCATAAAGCGTTTCACAATGCGGTCTTCCAGCGAATGGAAGCTGATGATGGACAACCGCCCTCCCGGGGCGAGCACGCCGAGCGAGCTTTTTAGCGCCAGCTCTATTTCCTCCAGTTCACTGTTTACCCAGATGCGAATCGCCTGGAAGGTACGCGTCGCGGGGTGTTTGTGCTTATCCTTGACCGGCGTTGCGGCCGCAATCACTTCGGCCAGCTGTTTGGTACGGGTCATCGGATCGATACGGTTGCGCTCAACGATGGCGCGCGCAATGCGTTTACCGAAACGCTCTTCGCCAAAGGTTTTGATCACCCATGCAATATCGGCTTCATCAGCGGTTTGCAGCCATTCAGCGGCAGACTGGCCGCGCGTCGGATCCATGCGCATGTCCAGCGGGCCATCGCGCATAAAGGAGAAGCCGCGTTCAGCATCATCGAGCTGGGGTGAGGAGACGCCAAGATCGAGAAGGATTCCGTCGATCTTGCCCGTAAGATCGCGCTCGGCAGCATAGTCCGCGAGCGCAGAGAAAGGTCCATGCACGATGGAAAAACGTGGGTCATCGATGGTTTGCGCAACGGCAATCGCCTGCGGATCGCGATCGATGGCCAGCAGACGTCCTTCCGCTCCAAGCTGAGAGAGGATCAAACGCGAATGACCACCGCGACCAAACGTGCCATCAATGTAGACGCCGTCCGGACGAATATTCAGGCCGTTGACGGCCTCGTCCAGCAGCACCGTTGTATGTTTATAATTTTCCATCATATTTATAGAGACAAGTCCTGCAGCCGTTCCGACAATGTTGCGGAATCGGACTGCTCAGCGTCGATATCTTCCTTGACCTGTTGATACCAGGTCGTTTCATCCCACAGTTCAAACTTGTTGAACTGCCCGACCAGCATCACTTCTTTGGTCAGACCGGCATGCTGCCGCAGCACAGGCGCAATCAGTAATCGCCCTGCGCTGTCCATCTGACACTCACTGGCATGTCCCAATAACAACCGCTGCACGCGGCGTTCCTGCGGGTTCATGCTCGACAGTCGCGACAGCTTTTGCTCAATAATTTCCCATTCGGGCAAAGGGTAAAGCAGCAGGCAGGGGGAGTTGATGTCAATGGTGCAAACCATTTGACCTGAAGCGTTCTCGATCAGCTGGTCGCGGTATCGGGTTGGTACCGATAAACGCCCTTTACTGTCGAGATTGACTAACGTTGCTCCACGGAACATGCCAGCCTCACCCCTCCTCGCCACTTTAACCCACAAATTCCCACCTAAAGGAGTTTACGGAGCGAGGGAAAAGCTTGTCAAGCCAGGACTCTCTCTATACTGGCCCGAAAGGCCTCTATTTACAGAGATAAACAGACCTGGTTAATAACTGCACAACTGGCGAGGCAAAATTAACGTTATGAATATTTGTAAGAAAAAAAACGAATATGCACACTAGCGTTAAAGCTCACTCGATATCATCGCAGATAAATATAAAGTGTCAGTTTGCGACGCGGGCGGCATTTTAAGACATATCGGCAGGGGATAACAGCGCCAGATTCAACATGCCGCCACGCGGAGTGCCCAGCAGGTGAACGGATTAGGGTTAAGCGAGAAAAAACGTCTGAATATTCATCGACAGAACGGCCTTTGTAACAAAATAATACAAAAAGCTTTTATGAAAACGGTATAAATGTTCTTTAAAAGGCAATTTAAAAGCCAAACTGAATTAAGAAAAATAGCAGGCTATGATTCCTAAGGAATTATCTCATTTTTTATCGGGGAATTATTTGCGCCCATTTTTTCTTAATCCGGGGCAGTTTTCACCACCCCGACGCATTCATTAATGGCGGCTCAAAAATCCGCGGCGGTAGAGATTTCGTTTAATACGCGTCAGCCCTGGCTTAGGCTTACGTGGCTCATCCAGGCTTGCCAGAACGATCTCCAGCACGCGTTCAGCCACATCGCGGTGGCGTTGAGCCACTGCCAGCACCGGACACTGCAGGAAGTCGAGCAGTTCGTTATCGCCAAAGGTTGCGATGGCCAGATCGGAAGGGAGCTGTCCGTCGCGACGCAACGTAACATCCATCACCCCCTGCAGCAGCGCAAATGACGTTGTGAACAACGCCTGCGGCATCGGATGCGTTTCCAGCCACTTCTCAAACAGCTGGGCGGCCGCTTCGCGCTCGTAGCTATTGGCATACAGATAATGAACGTCACGCGGATCGTCTTTCCAGGCCGTGCGGAACCCTTGCTCGCGCAGGAAGCTAACCGAAAGTTCTGGCAATGCACCGAGGTATAGCACCGTTTCAGCCGGGAAGGTTCTCAGCTCAGCGGCCAGCATTTCTGCATCGTCCTGATCGGCACCCACGACGCTGGTGAAATGTTCGCGATCCAGCGCGCGGTCGAGCGCCACAATCGGGAAGGGGTCGTTCGCCCAGCGCTGATAAAACGGATGCTCCGGCGGTAATGAGGTGGATACGATGATGGCATCAACCTGACGCTGCAGCAGATGCTCAATGCAGCGCATTTCGTTGTCAGGCTGGTCTTCGGAGCAGGCGATCAACAGCTGATAGCCCCGCTGGCGGGCCTGACGTTCAAGATAATTGGCGATGCGGGTATAGCTGGTGTTTTCCAGATCGGGGATCACCAGACCAATAGAGCGGGTGCGCCCGGCACGTAAGCCGGCTGCGACAGCATTCGGATGGTAGTTATGCTCACGAACCACCGCCATAACTTTTTCAACGGTCTTATCGCTGACACGGTACTGCTTAGCTTTACCGTTAATCACATAGCTGGCCGTTGTTCGTGACACGCCGGCTAGCCGGGCGATTTCATCCAGTTTCACAATTGCCCCTTAAAAAAAGAAAAGAGTCCATGGCCTTGTCAAGGTTATGGTTAAATCTTTTAACATCTAAACGCAGAATAGTCACCGCGGCAATCGCTTTTATCTGCATTCGCGGCGGTTTGAGCAAAAAAAAAGCCCGGCTTTGGCAACCGGGCAGAAAGAGGCGAACCTTTTTGACAACTAACGCATGATTTTATCGCCGCGCGACAGGCCAACGATGCCAGAGCGCGCGACTTCAACAATTTTTGCCACATCCCGCACAGAGGACAGGAAGGCATCCAGCTTGTCACTGGTTCCGGCAAGCTGAACGGTATAAATAGAAGGGGTCACATCAATGATCTGCCCACGGAAGATATCCGTGTTGCGTTTAACCTCTTCGCGACCGTAGCCGCTGGCCTGAATTTTCACCAGCATCACTTCACGCTCAACGTACGCGCCCTGCCCCAGTTCGCTCACGCGCAGAACATCAACCAGCTTATGCAGCTGTTTCTCAATCTGCTCAAGCACCTTGGCATCGCCTACCGTCTGGATAGTCATGCGTGAGAGTGTAGGATCGTCCGTCGGGGCCACCGTCAGGCTTTCTATGTTGTAACCACGCTGGGCAAAAAGCCCGATAACGCGCGACAGTGCACCTGACTCGTTTTCCAGTAATACAGATAATATCCGGCGCATATCAGGTTCTCTCCGTTTTGCTTAGCCACATTTCGTCCATACCGCCGCCGCGAATATGCATCGGATAAACGTGCTCGGTGCCATCAACAATGACGTCCACGAAAACCAGACGGTTATTTTTAACATGCGCGAGCGCTTCGCTGAGTTTTGCTTCCAGCTCCGCGGGATCGCTTACGCGGATACCAATGTGGCCGTAGGCCTCCGCCAGGCGAACGAAGTCAGGCAGTGACGTCATATACGACTGAGAGTGGCGGCCCGAGTAAATCATATCCTGCCACTGCTTCACCATGCCGAGGTAACCGTTGTTCAGGTTCAGCACCAGCACCGGTAGCTCATACTGCAATGCGGTAGAGAGCTCCTGAATATTCATTTGAATACTGCCGTCACCCGTTACACAGATCACCGTTTCATTGGGCAGCGCCAGCTTAACCCCCAGCGCGGCAGGCAGACCGAAGCCCATCGTACCCAGCCCGCCTGAGTTGATCCAGTGGCGGGGTTTATCAAACGGATAATAAAGTGCGGCAAACATCTGGTGCTGGCCCACGTCAGACGTCACATACGCGTCGCCTTTGGTGAGACGCCAGATCGTTTCGATCACGGCCTGCGGTTTAATGTTTTCGCTTTGCGCGTCATACCTCAGGCACTGCCGTCCACGCCACTGCTCAATTTGCTGCCACCAGTCGCGGATCTCATCCAGAGGTTGCGCCACCGTCTCCTGCGTAAGCAGATCGAGCATTTGATCCAGAACCTGACGCGCATCCCCAACGATCGGCACATCAGCGGGCACCGTTTTGGAGATAGAGGTCGGGTCAATATCGATATGCAGCACGGTGGCGTTAGGACAGTACTTCGCCAGATTATTGGTGGTACGGTCGTCAAAGCGCACGCCGACAGCAAAGATCGCATCGGCGTTATGCATCGTCATGTTGGCTTCATAGGTGCCGTGCATGCCCAGCATGCCCAGCGCCTGACGGTGCGTTGCCGGGAACGCGCCCAGCCCCATTAATGACGATGCAACAGGAAGATTCAGTTTTTCAATCAGCTCGCGAAGCTGCACTTCACAGGCAGAGTTCACCGCTCCGCCACCTACATAGACAACCGGCTTTTTAGCCGCCAGCAGGGTTTGCAGCGCACGCTTGATCTGGCCTTTATGCCCCTGCGTCGTTGGATTGTACGAGCGCATGCTCACCGAGTCGGGCCACGCGTAAGGCAGCTTATTCGCCGGGTTGAGGATATCTTTTGGCAAATCTACTACCACCGGTCCCGGACGCCCGCTCGCCGCGAGCCAGAAGGCTTTTTTCAGCACGCCCGGAATATCTTCCGTCTGCTTCACCAGGAAGCTGTGCTTAACGACGGGACGTGAAATCCCTACCATGTCACATTCCTGGAATGCGTCGTAGCCAATCAGCGAGGTCGCTACCTGCCCGGAGAGGATAACCAGTGGGATAGAGTCCATGTACGCAGTGGCAATCCCGGTGATGGCGTTGGTGGCCCCGGGTCCAGACGTGACCAGGACCACACCGACTTCACCCGTCGCACGCGCCAGCCCGTCAGCCATGTGCACAGCGGCCTGTTCGTGGCGCACCAGAACATGGTCAATGCCGCCCACGGTATGAAGCGCGTCATAAATATCGAGAACCGCGCCTCCGGGATAGCCGAACACCTGCTTTACGCCCTGATCGATAAGCGATCGGACGACCATTTCCGCGCCAGACAACATCTCCATGCTTCGCCTCCAGGCTTTTTGTTATAGACGGCAGCAGAATTCATTTCCGCGCCGTCTTCTGACGGGGGAAACCCATCTTATATTTTGCAGAGTGATCGCTACCTTAACCGCTCGTTATGAGGCAGGCAATTAGCAAACCGGAAGGGGTAAACGGGGATAAAAGCAGAAAAAGCAGGCAATTCCATGGTAACTGGTGAATTCGTCTAGAATACGAGGAAGCGATAATAATTCATCGCTTAAAATGAGGATGATTCAGGAAATCATCTATTTTTGAGCTCGGCACAGCGAAGAAAAATAATTCATAAAGAATAAAAAACCATTATGTTGAAAAGCTGCAGGATAAACCACATACGTTTGTGCGATTTATCCCGAATGGCTCATCGACGACAAACGTTCACGAGCAGCTCTTCCATCCATTGATGTCCTTTATCTCTACCCGCGGCCTCATGCCAGGAAAGATAACAGGTACGGCTATTTAGCTTGAGCGGTAATGGCAAAACTTGCAGGTTAAGCTGCTCTGAAAACTCTTCAGCCAGCCAGCGCGGTGCGATGGCGACCAGCTGGGTTTGTGAGACCACGTTCAATACGCTCATCATTGCCATCCCCTGATACGCCACGCTTGCTTGTTTATCCGCTGTGTCATACCACGGCTGGCTAAATGAAGCATATCTGTCGAGAGCAACTACGGCATGCTGTTCATTATAAACATCAGTTTCGCGCAGGGGTGAATTCATACGCGGGTGTTTTTTACTGGCAACTAACACCATTTCATCTTTAAACAGCGGGACGCAGGAAAATTCCGGGCGACGAAATTCTTCATACCCCAGAACAAACTCCGTTTCCTGATAACGAAGCTGATGCTCAGTGTTCTGGTTAAGAGACGATTTAAATATCAGGTGAATATTTGGCGCGATAGCTTCAACTTTATTGTATATAACAGACGTCAAATAGTTATCTAACGGGCTGCATACGCAAAGATGAAATACTCGCTCGCTGCTTAAGGGTTCAAAGCCCGAACCCGGTAGCTCATTTTGTACGAGCTGCAGCGCCTGGCGGATGGAACCGAACAGCTGAAATGCACGCGCGGTAGGCTGGATACCTCTCCCGTAACGCACAAACAACTCGTCATTAAACATGACCTTAAGCCTGGCCACGGCATTGCTCACCGCAGGCTGAGACATGCCAAGGGATTGTGCTGCTCGCGTAATATTCTGTTCCTGCATCACCGCATCAAACACGGTTAACAGATTAAGATCCACGGTGCGTAACTGCGGTTTAACCCCATCACAGGCATGAGATTGATTAATATTATTTTCTGGCATCTTTGACTCCACTGTCACGCTAAACTCCCTTTGCCAAGGTACTGTAATAAGTTCGAAAAATATGATTTACCATGCATATACGACCAGCGAAAGCGAATTATTTAAAATTCGGAAAATATAAAGGATGCCGCATCAAAAAAGGCCCTTTATCATCTGATTGACGAAGAGATAAAAAACGGCTTAATTGATATCAATAACATTAGGGTTGGCATGAAACCATAATTCAAACAAATAAACAATCACCCCTCAGGTTAATGATGACTTAAGTATTATTTAACTATTAACACGCTTCTATACCTGTTAGTTAACAACCGGATTGAATATTGCACCGCTAATACTTTCCAAAACCATTCACCGGAGTTATAAAATAATGAATTATAAACGATTTCATATCACCATGACGGCAGTTATCCGGTTATGTGAAATTGATACTAATTATATTTAAATCATACCAGCGATGAATTTCCAGTCCAAAAATAGACAATCCGATCGGTCATGAATGAAAAAACCAGCACAATTAGCTAAAGTAAATTCTCTTCCCTCCCCCGCTCATCAGCGTGTTTTACCGTGCAGGGGTTGACATGAGTCAACGTATCCAGTACCACTAAAAGCATATTGAATTTAACGGAGCACGATTCATGACACGCACCATTCGTTTCACCAGCCTACTACTACTAAACGCATCCACTGTGCGCGGTAGACTGGCGGGCGAAATTCAGCGTTGAATCGTCACCAGTAACACTAAGAACCCGCGCCATTGCGCGGGTTTTTTTATGCTCGTAGCAAGGCGCCCTAAGACTGACAAGGACCTAACCCATGAGCCAGCAAGTCATTATTTTCGATACCACGTTGCGTGACGGTGAACAGGCATTACAGGCGAGCCTGAGTGTAAAAGAGAAACTGCAGATTGCGCTGGCTCTCGAACGCATGGGTGTCGACGTAATGGAGGTAGGTTTCCCTGTCTCTTCCCCGGGTGATTTCGAATCCGTACAGACCATTGCCCGAACGATTAAAAACAGCCGCGTATGTGGACTGGCGCGCTGCGTTGAGAAAGATATCGACGTTGCAGCCGAGTCATTGAAGGTTGCCGAAGCCTTCCGTATCCATACCTTCATTGCGACCTCGCCGATGCACATCGCAACCAAACTGCGCAGCACGCTGGACGAGGTTATCGAACGCGCGGTGTATATGGTTAAACGCGCGCGCAACTACACCGATGACGTTGAATTCTCCTGCGAAGATGCAGGCCGTACGCCGATTGAAGATTTGGCGCGCGTAGTGGAAGCAGCCATCAATGCGGGTGCCAGAACGATCAACATCCCGGACACCGTCGGCTACACCATGCCGTTTGAGTTCTCCAACATCATTACCGGCCTGTATGACCGCGTACCGAATATTGATCAAGCGATTATCTCCGTGCATACCCACGACGACTTGGGTCTGGCGGTGGGTAATGCCATCGCTGCCGTCCACGCCGGCGCGCGTCAGGTTGAAGGTGCGATGAACGGTATCGGTGAACGCGCGGGTAACTGTTCGCTGGAAGAAGTGATCATGGCGATTAAAGTGCGTAAAGACATCATGAACGTGAATACGCGCATCAATCACAACGAAATCTGGCGCACCAGCCAGACCGTCAGCCAAATCTGCAATATGCCGATTCCGGCTAACAAAGCGATTGTCGGCACCGGTGCCTTCGCGCACTCCTCGGGTATTCATCAGGACGGCGTCATTAAGAATCGTGAAAACTACGAAATCATGACCCCTGAATCCATTGGTCTGAATCAGGTACAACTGAATCTGACCTCTCGCTCCGGCCGTGCGGCCGTGAAACACCGCATGGAGGAGATGGGCTACAAGGACAGCGATTACAACATGGACCAGCTGTACGACGCCTTCCTGAAGCTGGCAGATAAGAAAGGTCAGGTCTTCGATTACGACCTGGAAGCGCTGGCGTTCATCAACAAACAGCAGGAAGAGCCGGAGCATTTCCGTCTGGATTACTTCAACGTGCAGTCCGGCTCCAGCGACATCGCGACCGCCTCAGTCAAGCTGGCCTGCGGCGATGAGATTAAAGCCGAAGCGGCAAACGGTAACGGCCCTGTGGATGCCATCTACCAGGCGATTAACCGCATCACCGAGTACGACGTTGAGCTGGTTAAATATGACCTGACGGCCAAAGGCCAGGGCAAAAATGCGCTGGGCCAGGTAGACATCGTGGTCAACTATAGCGGCCGCCGCTTCCACGGCGCAGGCCTGGCGACGGACATCGTCGAATCCTCCGCAAAAGCGATGGTGCATGTCCTGAACAACATCTGGCGCGCCGCCGAAGTCGAAAAAGAGCTGCAACGCAAAGCTCAGAATAAAGAGAACAACAAGGAAACCGTGTAATGTCGAAGAATTACCATATTGCTGTGTTGCCGGGTGACGGTATTGGCCCGGAAGTGATGGCACAGGCGCTGAAAGTACTGGAAGCCGTTCGCTCGCGTTTTGCGATGAAAATTTCGACCAGCCACTACGACGTGGGTGGTGTGGCTATCGATAACCACGGTACGCCGCTGCCAAAAGCGACCCTTGAAGGCTGCGAAAATGCCGACGCCGTGCTGTTTGGCTCCGTGGGTGGCCCAAAGTGGGAACACCTGCCGCCGGCAGAGCAGCCTGAGCGCGGCGCGCTGCTGCCGCTGCGTAAACACTTTAAGCTGTTCAGCAACCTGCGCCCGGCGAAGCTGTATCAGGGCCTGGAAGAGTTCTGCCCGCTGCGCGCCGACATCGCGGCCAACGGCTTTGACATCCTGTGCGTGCGTGAGCTGACCGGCGGGATCTACTTTGGTCAGCCAAAAGGTCGCGAAGGCAGCGGCCAGCATGAAAAAGCGTTTGATACCGAGGTGTATCACCGTTTCGAAATCGAACGTATTGCCCACATCGCGTTTGAGTCTGCGCGCAAGCGCGGCCATAAAGTGACGTCTATTGATAAAGCGAACGTGCTGCAGTCGTCCATTTTGTGGCGTGAAATCGTCGGCGAAATTGCTAAACAGTACCCGGACGTTGAGCTGTCGCACATGTATATCGACAACGCGACCATGCAGCTGATTAAGGATCCTTCCCAGTTTGACGTGCTGCTGTGCTCCAATCTGTTCGGCGATATTTTGTCAGACGAATGCGCGATGATCACCGGCTCCATGGGCATGCTGCCGTCCGCAAGTCTGAACGAAGAAGGTTTTGGCCTGTATGAACCTGCTGGCGGCTCCGCGCCGGATATCGCGGGCAAGAACATTGCGAACCCGATCGCCCAGATCCTCTCTCTGGCCCTGCTGCTGCGCTACAGCCTGGATGCAGGCGATGCGGCTACCGCAATTGAAAACGCCATTAACCGGGCGTTAGAAGAAGGCATCCGTACCGGCGATTTAGCGCGCGGCACGGCGGCAGTCAGTACCGATGAAATGGGCGACATCATTGCCCGCTATGTCGCTGAAGGGGTGTAATCATGGCGAAGACGTTATACGAAAAGTTGTTTGATGCGCACGTGGTCTACGAGGCACCAAACGAAACCCCGCTGCTGTACATCGACCGCCATCTGGTGCATGAAGTGACCTCTCCGCAGGCATTTGACGGCCTGCGCGCGCACAATCGCCCGGTGCGCCAGCCGGGTAAAACCTTCGCGACGATGGATCACAACGTCTCGACCCAGACCAAAGACATCAATGCGTCCGGTGAGATGGCCCGCATTCAGATGCAGGAGCTGATTAAAAACTGCAGCGAGTTCGGCGTTGAGCTGTACGACCTGAATCACCCTTATCAGGGCATCGTCCACGTGATGGGGCCAGAACAGGGGATTACACTGCCGGGCATGACGATCGTTTGCGGTGACTCCCATACCGCAACCCACGGCGCATTTGGCGCGCTGGCGTTCGGTATCGGCACGTCTGAAGTCGAACACGTACTGGCGACGCAGACCCTGAAGCAGGGCCGCGCCAGGACCATGAAGATTGAAGTGAAGGGCAAAGCTGCACCGGGCATCACCGCGAAAGACATCGTGCTGGCGATTATCGGCAAAACCGGCAGCGCGGGCGGTACCGGTCACGTTGTCGAATTCTGCGGCGAAGCCATTCAGGCGCTGAGCATGGAAGGCCGTATGACCCTGTGCAACATGGCCATCGAGATGGGCGCCAAGGCGGGTCTGGTTGCGCCAGACGAAACAACCTTCAACTATGTGAAGGGGCGTCTGCACGCGCCAAAAGAGCAGAATTACGTTGATGCAGTTGAATACTGGAAAACCCTGAAGACCGACGACGGCGCGACGTTTGATACCGTTGTTACCCTGCAGGCGGAAGAGATTGCGCCGCAGGTGACCTGGGGAACTAACCCAGGCCAGGTGATTTCCGTCAACGACAGCATTCCCGATCCGTCCTCCTTCGCCGATCCGGTCGAACGCGCCAGTGCGGAAAAAGCGCTGGCCTATATGGGCCTGAAGCCAGGCGTGCCGCTGACCGATGTGGCCATTGATAAAGTGTTCATCGGATCCTGCACCAACTCTCGCATCGAAGATTTACGTGCCGCTGCAGAAATCGCAAAAGGCCGTAAAGTCGCGCCGGGCGTTCAGGCGCTGGTTGTTCCGGGTTCTGGTCCCGTAAAAGCGCAGGCGGAAGCGGAAGGGCTGGACAAGATCTTCATCGACGCGGGCTTTGAATGGCGCCTGCCCGGCTGCTCCATGTGTCTGGCCATGAACAATGACCGCCTGAATCCGGGCGAGCGCTGCGCCTCCACCAGCAACCGTAACTTCGAAGGCCGTCAGGGCCGCGGTGGACGCACCCATCTGGTCAGCCCGGCAATGGCCGCTGCGGCTGCAGTCACCGGCCATTTCGCCGACATTCGCAGCCTGAAATAAGGAGACAATCATGGCAGAGAAATTTACCCAAAAAACAGGCCGGGTTGTCCCGCTGGACGCCGCTAACGTTGATACCGACGCGATTATTCCTAAGCAGTTTTTGCAGAAAGTCACCCGTACCGGCTTTGGTGCGCACCTGTTTAACGACTGGCGTTTCCTGGATGACAAAGGCGAAGTGCCTAACCCGGAATTTGTACTCAACTTCCCGGAATACAAAGGCGCGTCGATTTTACTGGCGCGAGAAAACTTTGGCTGCGGCTCGTCGCGTGAACACGCTCCCTGGGCGCTGACCGACTACGGTTTTAACGTGGTGATTGCCCCGAGCTTCGCGGATATCTTCTACGGCAACAGCTTCAACAACCAGCTGCTGCCGGTGACGCTGAGCGATGAAGAGGTTGATGAGCTGTTTGCGCTGGTGCAGGCAAATCCGGGAATGTCGTTTGAGGTTGATCTGGAAGCGGAAGTGGTCAAAGCGGGTGACAAAACCTACAGCTTCAGCATTGACGCCTTCCGTCGCCACTGCATGCTGAACGGGCTGGACAGCATTGGCCTGACGTTGCAGCACGAAGATGCTATCTCCGCATACGAGAAAAAACAGCCCGCGTTTATGGGCTAAGGCAATGGCCCGCAGCGCGCGGGCCATTGATAAGGGTGCGTTGAGGCTCAACCACTCTGGAGAGGCGGGGAACTTTCCCCCGCCAATACCGCTAACGTTTTGCTTCGTAAGACAACACTGCCGCCAGCTCTGTTTTCTCCTGTCTGAAGTGCAGCTCACACAGCGAGTCGCGCACCATCCAGGTGAAGATCAACAGCGTCGTACAGATCAAAAACAAACCTAACAGCAGAGTACGTTTTGGCATTCCAGCCTCCTTATTGCTTTTCGGCAATGAAGAGACTAACCTCGCAATGATCGTTGTGAAGTTTGTCTCCCCATCAATTTTTTGATGCGGGACTCTCCACTGTTTGCCTCTTGCGAAAGCCTGAGGCAAACAGCCTCAAGCACCCGCCACGCACTCTATTCGCCTTCTTCGTTCCTGTCAGAAAGTCGTTTCATTTCGTGAAGCCGCCTTCCAGATTCAGACATCTTTAACGCGGCAGGTCAGCGCCAGCGTGACGACCGAAATCGCCGCAATCATCCAGTACACCGAGGCGTGGCCATAGCTTTGCGACAGCGCCCCCTGAATCACACCGGCAAGGATAACGCCCGTCGAAATGCTGTTGGTGAAAAGCGTGGTCGCTGAGCCTGCTCGCCCCGGCATTAGATCCTGGAACCAGAGCATCCCTATCCCGGCAACGATCCCGATGAAAACCGCGTTAAACAGCTGCAATGCCAGCAGCGCCTCCCGCGAATGGAAAAAGATCAGCCCCGCGTAGAACAGCACCCCGGCCGCCACGGCAACGATCATCATCCTGCGTTTTCCAAAGCGCTTCACGTAATACCCGGCCAGGATCATCGCCGGAATTTCCAGCCCGGCGGCGGTACCCATCAGGAGCCCCGCGAGCTTGTCCGGTAACCCCAGATCGCTGCTGATCCACAGCGGCATATCGATGATGTACATGGTGTTGCAGGTCCACATCAGGGTGGAGGCGATAAACAGCATGCGGACGTTCTTGTCCTGCCAGCCGCTCACCTGGGTGATGGGCCTGTCAGCCGGCTGTTCAACCCGCGCCACCGACGGCAGCACAAAGGCAATCAGCGCCAGGCTGATGACAAATATCCCCGCCGCGATGGAAAACATCATCGTGAAGCCGTAATTCAGCGCCAGCATAAAGGCCAGCGGCGGGCCGATGACCCATGCCAGCGAGAGCTGCGCTCGCATCACGGAGCTGAACATCACCACCTCTCGCGCCGAGCTATCGGCATACTCGCGGGCCAACGCAAACAGCTGCGGCATGGCGGTATTCGCCAGTGAAGCCAGCAGTACGCCACAGGTGATCAGCGTCAGGTAATGACGGTTGAAGGCAAACAGCAGCGCGTTGCCCACGGCCATGGCACAGCAAAAGAGGATCAGCCTGCGGCGATCGCCCTGGCTGTCAGAGCGTTTCGCCAGCCACAGGCTGACCAGGATCCCGGCAATCGCGTTGACGGTATAAAACAGCCCCACCCAAAACGGCTGTGCTCCGACCTCACGGCTGAGGAACAGGCTGAGCGTCGGTGCCTGAAGCGCCCCCGCCACGCCCATCATAAAGGCCACCAGCATAAAAGCGGCATACACGCCGTTCAGGCGTCGCCCCATCGTCATCAACCAGAGCATGCGCAAATCCTTGTGAAAGCGAATCGAAATTGGGTGAAATAGTAAACGAAAAAAGCCAGCAAAAACATTTTGCTGGCGGGTGATTAGCACCAATACTCAGTCACACATGATCGAGGCGAGTTAGCGAGAAGAGATCGGATTCGTAACGTCCCACTGCATCAGTTCTTCTAACGTTTTCAGCCGTTGCTCTGCACACCGGCGGGCCAGCCAGGACACTCCTTTTGTCGCTGAAAAGTACTGCTGATAAAACTGACGTGCGGTAGACCTCTTCATAATTTACCTCCTCGCTTCATCGAGAAGAATTATTGGCCTAATATAGGGATAAATAAATTGCTGGTTTTTTGTCAGGAGTTCCCCTTTTATGCCGTCTGGTCGTCTGCAACAACAATTTATCCGCCTTTGGCAGTGCTGCGAGGGGCAATCGCAGGAGACAACGCTGAACGAGCTGGCGGAACTCCTTAACTGTTCGCGTCGCCATATGCGCACGCTTCTGAACACTATGCAGCAGCAGGGCTGGCTAAACTGGGAGGCGGAGGCAGGACGCGGCAAGCGCTCGCGCCTGACCTTTCTCTATACCGGCCTGGCGCTGCAGCAGCAGCGGGCGGAAGATCTGCTGGAGCAGGATCGTATCGATCAGCTGGTGCAGCTGGTAGGCGATAAAGCGGCCGTGCGCCAGATGCTGGTTTCCCATCTCGGACGCAGCTTTCGTCAGGGCCGCCACATCCTGCGGGTGCTCTACTACCGTCCGATGAAAAACCTGTTGCCCGGCACGGCCTTACGCCGCTCGGAAACGCATATGGCCCGGCAAATCTTCAGCGGCCTGACGCGCATAAATGAGGAAAATGGGGAACTGGAAGCGGACGTTGCGCACCACTGGCAGCAGCTTTCCCCGCTGCACTGGCGCTTTTTTTTACGGCCCGGCATCCATTTTCACCACGGACGCGAGCTGGAGATGGCCGACGTTATCGCCTCGTTGGCGCGTGCCCGCAGGCTGCCGCTTTACTCGCATATTTCACGCATCCATTCCCCAACCGCCTGGACGCTGGATATTGAGCTCTCGCAGCCGGACAAATGGCTACCGTGGCTGCTGGGCTATGTCCCTTCGATGATTTTGCCCGCCGAGTGGGAATCGCTGAATAATTTTGCCAGCCAGCCGATTGGCACCGGCCCCTACTCTGTCTCGCGCAATAACAATAACCAGTTGAAGATCCGCGCGTTTGATGACTATTTTGGCTACCGGGCGCTTATCGACGAAGTGAACGTCTGGGTGTTGCCGGACCTCAATGAAGAGCTGAGCGCCGGGCTGACGCTGGAAGGGCCGACGACGGGTGAAAAGGCCGTCGAAAGCCGCCTTGAAGAGGGCTGTTATTATCTGCTGTTTGACCGCCGCACCCATCGCGGCGCAAATCACGAGGTGCGTGAGTGGATCAGCCACATTCTGGCCCCTGCGAATCTGATTTATCATGCCGACGTTCAGTATCAGGCATGGTGGTTCCCGGCCTACGGCCTGCTTCCACGCTGGCACCACGCGCGTCCAGCGCGTAGCGAAAAGCCCGCAGGGCTGGAGTCCATCACCCTGACCTACTACCGCGAGCATGTGGAGCATCGCTTTATTGCCAGAATCATGACTCGACTGCTGGCGGCCGAAGGGGTAACGCTGGAGGTCAAAGAAGTTGACTATGACGAATGGCACCAGGGAGATATCACCAGCGATATCTGGCTGAACAGCGCCAATTTCACCCTGCCGCTCGATTTCTCGCTCTTCTCGCACCTGTATGAAGTCCCGCTGATCCAGCACTGCATCGATCGGGACTGGCAGCAGGACGCCGCCTTGTGGCGCGCGGGCGAAATGAATTTAGCCACGTGGTGCCAGGCTTTACTTGCCGAACAGGCGATCGTGCCGCTGATCCACCACTGGCTGATGATCCAGGGACAGCGCAGCATGCGCGGCCTTCGGATGAATACCCTGGGCTGGTTTGATTTTAAATCCGCCTGGTTTGCGCCGCCGGAGCCATAACGCTTTCGTAATATTCACCAAATCATTACAATAGCGCCGTTCTCAACGGGGTGCTGCATCACAGATGTGCGCTGAGATAATACCCGTCGAACCTGATCCGGATAACGCCGGCGAAGGGATTTGAGGCTGTCGCTCAAAATCCTTTGCCACTCAACTTTGAGGTGCAAAGTGTTAAAAAAAGTTCTTCCCCTGCTGGCGCTTTTTGCGCTGCCTGCTTTTGCGAAGCCCGTCCTGACGGTCTACACCTATGACTCCTTCTCTGCCGACTGGGGCCCTGGCCCGGTAGTCAAAAAAGCCTTTGAAGCCGACTGCGGCTGCGAGCTGAAGTTTGTCGCGCTGGAGGACGGCGTTTCGCTGCTCAACCGTCTGCGTATGGAAGGCAAAAACAGCAAAGCCGACGTGGTGCTTGGTCTGGATAACAACCTGCTGGACGCCGCCTCGCAAACCGGGCTATTTGCCAAAAGCGGCGTAGCGACGGATGCCGTTAACGTGCCGGGCGGGTGGAAGAACGACACCTTTGTGCCGTTCGACTACGGCTACTTTGCGTTCGTGTATGACAAAAACAAGCTGAAAAGCCCGCCAAAGAGCCTGAAAGAGCTGGTTGAAAGTGACCAGAAGTGGCGCGTAATTTATGAAGATCCGCGTACCAGCACCCCGGGCCTTGGCCTGCTGCTGTGGATGCAGAAAGTCTACGGCAATAAAGCCCCCGAAGCGTGGCACAAGCTGGCGGCCAAAACCGTCACCGTCACCAAGGGCTGGAGCGAAGCCTACGGCCTGTTCCTGAAAGGCGAAAGCGACCTGGTGCTGAGCTACACCACCTCTCCGGCCTACCACATCATCGCCGAGAAGAAAGACAACTATGCTGCTGCTGACTTCGCCGAGGGCCACTATCTGCAGGTGGAAGTCGCCGCGCGTACCGCCGCCAGCAAACAGCCGGAGCTGGCCGAGAAGTTCCTGAAATTTATGGTTTCACCAGCGTTCCAGAACGCCATTCCCGCGGGCAACTGGATGTATCCGGTGACTAACGTGACGCTGCCTGCAGGCTTCGACCAGCTGACTAAACCAACAACCTCGCTCGAGTTTACGCCGCAGCAGGTCGCCGCGCAGCGTGCCGCATGGGTAAGTGAATGGCAACGCGCCGTCAGCCGCTGATTCCCGGCTGGTTAATCCCCGGGCTGCTTGCCGCCGTTCTGATGGTGGCGGTCAGCCTGGGCGCTTTTCTTGCGCTGTGGCTTAACGCGCCGGAGAGTAACCTGCTCGCGCTCTGGCACGACGGCTACCTCTGGCACGTTATCCGGTTCTCCTTCTGGCAGGCGTTTCTCTCTGCGCTGCTTTCGGCGATCCCGGCCATTTTTCTGGCGAGAGCACTGTATCGGCGGCGTTTTCCAGGCAGGCAGGCGCTGCTGCGCCTGTGCGCCATGACGCTGATCCTGCCGGTGCTGGTAGCCGTGTTTGGCATCCTGAGCGTGTATGGCCGTCAGGGCTGGCTGGCCTCTCTTTTTACGATTTTAGGGCTGGAGTGGACCTTCTCCCCCTACGGGCTGAAGGGCATTCTGCTCGCGCACGTCTTTTTCAATATGCCGATGGCTACGCGCCTCTTTTTACAGGCGCTGGAAAATATCCCCGGTGAGCAGCGGCAGATTGCCGCCCAGCTCGGCATGCGCGGCTGGTCCTTCTTCCGCTTCGTTGAGTGGCCGTGGCTGCGCCGCCAGATCCCGCCCGTGGCGGCATTAATCTTCATGCTCTGCTTTGCCAGCTTTGCCACCGTGCTGTCTCTTGGCGGAGGGCCGCAGGCCACCACCATTGAGCTGGCGATCTATCAGGCGCTGAGTTACGACTACGATCCGGGCCGCGCCGCGTTATTAGCGATAGTACAAATGCTCTGCTGTCTTGCGCTGGTGCTCCTGAGCCAGCGCCTGAGCAAAGCCATTTCTCCCGGCAGTAACCAGATAGCAGGCTGGCGCGATCCGCAGGACAGCCTGCACGGCCGCATCACCGATTTTATCCTTATCGCGCTGGCGCTGGCGCTTCTGCTGCCGCCGCTGATGGCCGTTATCGTCGATGGCCTGAACCATAATCTCCTGTCAGTGCTGCAACAGCCGATCCTCTGGCAGGCAACGTGGACCTCGGTACGCATCGCGCTGGCTGCCGGACTGCTCTGTGTTACCCTGACCATGATGCTGCTCTGGAGCAGCCGTGAGCTCTATGCCCGGCAGGCCCGTAAGGCCGGACAGGCGATGGAGCTAACGGGAATGCTGATCCTGGCGATGCCCGGCATCGTGCTGGCAACGGGGTTCTTTTTACTGTTCAATAGCACCATCGGCCTGCCGGAAAGGGCCGACGGCATTGTGATTTTCACCAACGCCCTGATGGCCATTCCTTACGCGCTCAAAGTGCTGGAAAACCCGATGCGCGACGTGAACAGCCGCTACAGTTTGCTGTGTCAGTCGCTGGGCATGCAGGGCTGGCAGCGGCTGAAAGTGGTGGAACTCCGCGCCCTGAAACGCCCGCTGGCGCAGGCCCTGGCCTTTGCCTGCGTGCTGTCGATTGGTGATTTCGGCGTGGTGGCGCTCTTCGGCAATGAAGATTTCCGCACCCTGCCGTTCTGGCTGTACCAGCAAATTGGCTCTTACCGCAGCCAGGACGGCGCGGTCACGGCGCTGTTACTGCTCGTGCTGTGCTTTACGTTATTTACCGTTATCGAAAAACTTCCGGGGCGCGATGTTAGAACTGACTGATGTAACCTGGCTTTACCAGCACCTGCCGATGCGCTTCACGCTCTCCGTGCGCCAGGGGGAGATGATTGCCGTGCTTGGCCCAAGCGGCGCGGGGAAAAGTACGCTGCTTAATTTGATTGCCGGTTTTTTGCAACCGGCGAGCGGATCGATAGTGATTGAAAACCGGGACCATACCCGAACTCCGCCGGCAAAGCGTCCGGTCTCAATGCTGTTTCAGGAAAACAACCTGTTTACCCATCTGACGGTGCGGCAAAACATCGCGCTGGGAATGCATCCGGGACTAAAGCTGAACGACGCCCAGCGTCAGAAGCTGGAGAGCATTGCCGCACAAATGGGGATCACCGAGTTCATTGACAGGCTGCCGGGTGAGCTTTCCGGCGGTCAGCGTCAGCGCGTGGCGCTGGCACGCTGTCTGGTACGCGCACAGCCGGTGCTGCTGCTGGATGAGCCGTTCTCTGCGCTCGATCCTGCTCTGCGTCAGGAGATGCTCGCCCTGGTCCAGGACGTCTGTCAGCGCCAGCAGCTGACGATGCTCATGGTGTCGCACAGTATTGAAGATGCCGCACGGATTGCGCCGCGATCGGTGGTGATCGCCGAAGGGCGTATTTTGTGGGATGGAAAAACAGAAGAACTGCTGAGTGGTAAAGCGGGGGCGTCTTCACTGTTGGGCATTCGTGCGGTCTGATGCCCTCACCCTTGCCCCTCCCACAGGGAGAGGGTACAAACATCAAAAACGGCAACCCGTTGCCGTTTTGCTTTGACCTTGTGCGGTCTGATGCCCTCTCCCTTTGGGAGAGGGAAAACACCTTAACGGCTCACCACTTTCATTAGGATCTCTACGTACACCGGCATCAGCGGGTGGCGGATCAGCGCCACCAATGCCACCACCGCAACCCCCAGCATCAGCGGAGCCAGCCAGAGCAGACGCGTGCGGGGAAGATAGCGCGTCAGGCGATCGACGCTCGCCTTCGCGCTGCGCCACAGCCGCCAGCAGAGCCAGACCGCCAGCCACAGCAGCACCGCCGTTCCCAACAATAGCCACTTAAACTCGCCGCTCTGCATCCCTTCAGGAATATCAACGGTTGCACCGGCGAGGATCCCCGGCAGGAAGTAGAACGGCGGCCAGAAAACGCAGCCGATGATGTTCGGCACCACGAATTTCGCGACGGGCAGATCTAACATCCCCGCCACCATCGGCACCAGCGGACGCGTAGGCCCAACGAAGCGGCCAACGAGGATGGTGAACATGCTGTGCTGATGCAGCGCGTGCTCGGTCTTATCCAGCAGCGCCTTGTTCTTTTTCATGAATGACCAGCGGTGCAGCGGCTTTTTAAAGCGCCACCCCAGCCAGAAGGAGATCCAGTCGCCCAGTAAACAGCCGACGATACCGGCCATCCACGCCTGCCAGAAGTTAACCTCACCGCTGCCGATAAGCGCGCCAAGCCCCGCCATCATCACGGTGCCGGGCAGGATCAGCCCAACCAGCGCCAGCGATTCCAGAAACGCCACCAGCGCCACGGCGATGAGCGAATACATAACGGACTGGGTAATAAAGTGTTCCAGCAATGCCTGCATAACTATTCCGGTCAGAAAACGAATCAGGGATTCTGCTTAGCGCCCTGTACCGCGTCAAGACATCAATTGTCTGAATAGTTTACAGGGTGCTTTCTGAGTTCACCTGTTTGTTTATCTTTATTTACCGATCATTCACATCCGGCGCGGAATTCGCTCGGGCTGGCGCCGGTGCATTTTTTAAAGACGCGAGAGAAATAGAGCTGATCTTCAAAGCCCACGTTGCGCCCCACGGTCGCGACGGGCATTCGGGTGGTGCTGAGCAGCAGCTTCGCCTGGCTGATGCGCTGATCCTCGCGCCAGCTGAGCACGCTTACGCCAAGCTGCTGGCGGAACAGGTGTGACAGGCGAGACGGCGAAAGACAGACGTGCTGGGCGACGCTGGCAATATCAAACTGGCTGTCGGCCAGGTGATCGCTGATGTACTGACAGGCGTCGCGCACGCGGTTATCCAGCGGCGGGTTGAGCGACTCGTTGATCGCCTCCATCCGGCGCAGTAGCACCTGTTCAAGCAGGTTAATCGCCAGCAGCTCTGCATAGCGTCCGCCGGCCTGTCCCGCCTCAATAATCTGGGCAAACAGCTCGCGAAACTGCGACAGATGCGCCTCATCCGGGCGATAAAAACCGGTGTGCGCAAAAATGGCGGGCCACGAAAGCCACTCCTGCCAGTAAGCGCGCGGGCGGAAGTAGACCCACTGGTGATACCACTCTTTGGCATCCGGGTGACGGCCGTAGTGGTGGATCTCCCCCGGCGGAAACAGCAGCATATCGCCAGGGCGGCAAACAAACTGCTGGTCGCCGTTTTTAATGACCCCCTCACCGCGCACGGTGAGATTCAAAATATACCCTTTCATCCCGAGCGGGCGGTCGACGTAGAAATCGAGATAGCCTTCTGCTTCGATAGGCGTCAGCCCCGCGACCAGATGGGCGTTAAACGAATAACCCGGCAGGAGCGGATCGTTTTGCGGTTCAGCCATAAATTCAATACTCCCAACGGTCCTGAAGGAAACCAATTGTCCATATCGTTAAAAGCAGTATAAAAACGGCCCGTGAAAAGCGCCAAACGGTATTACGCTTCTTTTACGGCCGCCATGATTCAGCCTTCCCCCCTGATTTTTCCGCCATGACGGGCAGATGAGCAGTAACAAAAGTGTCTATAAGTACGGCAGAAATGTCCACATTGAATATTTGCACGGCGTCACACTTTCAATCGTAACAGCAATTTAGTCCATAAGATTAGCGGATCCTGCCTGACGATTTTCGCCCCCAGTCTCTAATGTTCTTCCATACCTGTTTTTTGATGGAGCAACACCATGGCAATTGCGATTGGCCTCGATTTTGGCAGCGACTCGGTTCGCGCGCTGGCGGTGGACTGTACGACCGGCCAGGAAATAGCAACCAGCGTTGAGTGGTACCCGCGCTGGCAAGAAGGGCGCTACTGCGATGCGCCAAACAACCAGTTCCGTCACCATCCGCGTGACTATATCGAGTCGATGGAAGCGGCGATGAAAGCCGTGCTGGCTGATCTCAGCGAAGAACAGCGTGCTGAGGTTGTCGGCATCGGCGTCGACAGCACCGGCTCGACGCCTGCGCCTGTTGATGCCGAAGGCCGCGTGCTGGCCCTGCGCCCTGAGTTTGCTGACAACCCGAACGCCATGTTCGTACTGTGGAAAGACCATACCGCCGTCGAAGAAGCCGAAGCCATCACCCGCCTGTGCCATCTGCCAGGCAAAAGCGACTACTCGCGCTACATCGGCGGCATTTACTCCAGCGAATGGTTCTGGGCCAAAATTCTGCACGTCACCCGCGCTGACGCGGCGGTCGCGCAGGCTGCCGCATCGTGGATTGAGCTGTGCGACTGGGTGCCTGCCCTGCTCTCCGGCACCACGCGTCCACAGGATATCCGCCGCGGCCGCTGCAGCGCCGGGCATAAATCGTTATGGCATGAAAGCTGGGGCGGCCTGCCTCCGGCCGCGTTCTTCGATGAGCTAGACCCCATCATCAACAAGAACCTGAAATACCCGCTGTTTACCGACACCTTCACCGCCGATATTCCGGTCGGCACGCTCTGCGAATCGTGGGCGAAACGCCTGGGGCTTTCGCAAAACGTGGCCATCTCCGGCGGCGCGTTTGACTGCCATATGGGCGCAGTAGGCGCGGGCGCTCAGCCCAATACCCTGGTGAAGGTCATCGGCACGTCTACCTGCGACATTCTGACGGCGGATAAAGCCACCGTCGGCGACCGCGCGGTGAAAGGCATCTGCGGCCAGGTTGACGGCAGCGTGGTGCCGGACTTTATCGGCCTTGAAGCCGGTCAGTCCGCGTTTGGCGATATCTACGCCTGGTTTGGCCGCGTGCTCGGCTGGCCGCTGGACCGGCTGGCGGCGGCGCATCCTGAACTGAAAACCCAGATAGCCGAGAGCAAAAAGCAGCTTCTGCCACAGCTCACCGAAGCCTGGGCGAAAAATCCGTCTCTCGAACACCTGCCGGTGGTGCTGGACTGGTTTAACGGCCGCCGCACGCCGTTTGCCAACCAGCGCCTGAAAGGGGTCATTACCGACCTTAATCTGGCAACCGACGCGCCTGCGCTGTTCGGCGGCCTGATTGCGGCCACCGCCTTCGGCGCGCGCACCATTATGGAGTGCTTCACCGAACAGGGCATCGACGTGAACAACGTGATGGCGCTCGGCGGCATCGCCCGTAAAAACCCGGTGATCATGCAGGCCTGCTGCGACGTGCTGAATCGTCCGCTGCAGATTGTGGCCTCCGATCAGTGCTGTGCCCTGGGCGCGGCAATTTTTGCCGCCGTGGCCGCAGGAGTGCATGCAGACATCCCGGCCGCGCAGCAGCACATGGCGAGCGCCGTCGAAAATACCCTTCAGCCCCGAGCCCAGCAGGCGCAACGCTTTGAACAGCTTTATCAGCGCTATCAGCAATGGGCAAAAAGCGCCGAACTTCACTATCTCCCTGTCGCCGCCCCGGCCAAAAGCACCGCGGACACTACGGCAACCCTGACACATTAAGGACACGATGATGACCATTTTTAATAACTATGAAGTGTGGTTTGTGATTGGCAGCCAGCATCTGTACGGGCCGGAAGCGCTGCAGCAGGTGACGAAACACGCGGAGCACGTGGTTAACGCGCTGAACGCTGACGCTAAACTGCCGTGCAGGCTGGTGCTGAAACCGCTGGGCACTACGCCTGACGAAATTACCCACATCTGCCGCGACGCCAACTACGACGATAAATGCGCAGGTCTGGTGGTGTGGCTGCACACCTTCTCACCGGCCAAAATGTGGATCAACGGTCTGTCTATCCTCAACAAGCCGCTGCTGCAGTTCCATACCCAGTTCAACGCTTCCCTGCCGTGGGACAGCATCGACATGGACTTTATGAACCTGAACCAGACCGCGCACGGCGGCCGAGAGTTCGGCTTCATCGGCGCGCGCATGCGTCAGCAGCACGCGGTGGTGACCGGCCACTGGCAGGATGGTAAAGCTCAGCAGCGTATCGGCTCCTGGATGCGCCAGGCGGTCTCTAAGCAGGATACCCGCCACCTGAAAGTGGTGCGTTTTGGCGACAACATGCGTGAAGTGGCGGTCACGGACGGCGATAAAGTCGCTGCGCAGATCAAGTTCGGCTTCTCCGTGAACACCTGGGCCGTGGGCGACCTGGTGCAGGTGGTGAATGAAATCAGCGATGGCGACGTGAGCGCGCTGGTGGACGAATACGAAAGCAGCTACCGCCTGACCGCTGCGGCGCAAATTAACGGCGACAAGCGCCAGAACGTGCTGGACGCTGCGCGCATCGAGCTGGGCATGAAGCGCTTCCTGGAACAGGGCGGCTTCCACGCCTTTACGACGACCTTTGAAGATCTCCACGGCCTGAAACAGCTGCCGGGTCTGGCGGTGCAACGTCTGATGCAGCAGGGCTACGGCTTTGCGGGCGAAGGCGACTGGAAAACTGCCGCTCTGCTTCGCATCATGAAGGTGATGTCAACCGGTCTGCAGGGCGGCACCTCCTTCATGGAGGACTACACCTACCACTTCGAAAACGGCAACGACCTGGTGCTCGGCTCGCACATGCTGGAAGTGTGCCCGACGATCGCCGTAGAAGAGAAACCGATCCTCGACGTGCAGCACCTCGGCATTGGCGGTAAAGCGGATCCGGCACGCCTGATCTTCAACACCCGCACCGGCCCGGCGATCAACGCCAGCCTGATCGACCTGGGCGATCGTTTCCGCCTGCTGGTGAACTGCGTCGATGCGGTAGAAACGCCGCACTCGCTGCCGAAACTGCCGGTCGCCAACGCCCTGTGGAAAGCACAGCCAGACCTGCCAACCGCGTCTGAAGCCTGGATTGTGGCCGGTGGCGCGCACCACACCGTCTTCAGCCACGCGCTTGACCTCAACGACATGCGTCAGTTCGCCGAGCTGCACGATATCGAGCTGACCGTCATTGATAACGACACCCGCCTGCCCGCCTTCAAAGACGCGCTGCGCTGGAACGAAGTCTATTACGGTTCAAAACGCTAAGCCCTGAATGCCCGGTGGCACTGCGTTTACCGGGCCTACGATTCTGTAGGCCCGATAAGCAAAGCGCCATCCGGCAGGAGACAACAATGTTAGACGATCTCAAACGTCAGGTGCTCGAAGCCAACCTGGCGCTGCCGAAACATAACCTCGTGACCCTGACCTGGGGTAACGTCAGCGCCGTTGATCGTGAAAAGGGCGTATTCGTGATCAAGCCTTCCGGCGTGGATTACACGGTGATGACCGCAGAAGACATGGTGGTGGTCAGTATTGCCACCGGCGAAGTGGTGGAAGGGAAGAAAAAGCCCTCCTCCGATACGCCAACCCACCGCCTGCTGTATCAATCCTTCCCGACCATCGGCGGCATTGTGCATACCCATTCGCGTCATGCCACCATCTGGGCGCAGGCGGGTCAGTCCATCCCGGCCACCGGCACCACCCATGCGGACTACTTTTACGGCACAATTCCCTGCACGCGCCTGATGACCGATGCGGAAATCAACGGGGAGTACGAGTGGGAAACCGGCAACGTGATTGTCGAAACCTTCGAAAAGCAGGGTATCGACGCCGCGCAGATGCCGGGCGTGCTGGTGCACTCGCACGGCCCGTTTGCCTGGGGCAAAGATGCCGAAGATGCGGTGCATAACGCCATCGTGCTCGAAGAGGTCGCCTATATGGGGATCTTCTGCCGGCAGCTTGCTCCGCAGCTGCCGGATATGCAGCAAACTCTGCTGGATAAACATTACCTGCGCAAGCACGGCGCAAAAGCGTATTACGGGCAGTAGCTTGTAGGCTGGATAAGCGCAGCGCCATCCGGCAAAACAGACACTGTATAAAACCCCAGCAAACACCCCTTAACCAGGCTATAATCAGGCCTGGTTTTGTTTTTGGGGTAACGCCGTGACGCAGGCGCAAGAAGGCTTTTTACTGACCCGACACTGGCGGGATACGCCTCAGGGCACTGAGGTTGAGTTCTGGCTGGCGACGGACAACGGCCCGCTTCACGTTACGCTGCCTGCGCAGGAATCCGTGGCCTTTATTCCTGAAGCCCACGTCGAAAAAGTGAAGCAGCTGCTGCGCGGCGAAAGTCACTGGCGCCTTACCCCGCTTGAACTTAAAGATTTCCACCGTCAGCCGGTTTACGGCCTCTACTGCCGCGCCCATCGGCAATTAATGCGCTATGAAAAACTGCTTCGTGAAGCAGGCGTGACGCTTTATGAGGCCGACATCCGCCCGCCTGAACGCTTTTTGATGGAGCGGTTCATCACCGCCCCCGTCTGGGTTGATGGCACCGCGCAAAACGGCAGGCTCGTTAACGCGCGCCTGAAGCCCAACCCGCACTATCGCCCGCCGCTGAAGTGGGTCTCTCTGGATATCGAAACCACCCGCCACGGCGAGCTTTACTGCATCGGCCTTGAAGGCTGCGGGCAGCGGGTTGTCTATATGCTTGGGCCACCGAATGGCGATGCGTCTACGCTCGATTTTCATCTTGAATACGTCAACAGCCGCCCGCAGCTGCTGGAGAAGCTTAACCAGTGGTTTGCCGAGCACGATCCCGACGTGCTGATCGGCTGGAACGTGGTGCAGTTCGACCTGCGCGTCCTGCAAAAACACGCCGAGCGTTACCGCATCCCGCTAATGCTGGGGCGCGGAGGCGGCGAGCTGGAGTGGCGCGAGCACGGTTTTAAGAATGGCGTTTTTTTCGCGCAGGCTAATGGTCGCCTGATTATCGACGGCATCGAGGCGCTGAAATCGGCCTTCTGGAGCTTCTCCTCTTTCTCGCTTGAAGCGGTGTCGCAGGAGCTGCTCGGCGAGGGCAAATCCATTGACAATCCGTGGGACAGAATGGATGAGATCGACCGACGCTTTAACCAAGACAAACCGGCGCTGGCGACCTATAACCTGAAAGACTGCGAGCTGGTCACGAAGATTTTCCATAAAACCGAGATCATGCCCTTTCTGCTGGAACGCGCGACGGTGAACGGCCTGGCTGTCGACAGGCACGGCGGATCGGTGGCCGCGTTCGGCCATCTTTATATTCCCCGCATGCACCGCGTGGGCTACGTCGCCCCCAACCTCGGCGACGTACCGCCGCAGGCCAGCCCGGGTGGGTATGTGATGGATTCACGCCCAGGGCTTTACGACTCCGTTCTGGTGCTGGACTACAAAAGCCTGTACCCGTCGATTATCCGCACCTTCCTGATCGACCCGGTAGGGCTGGTTGAGGGCATGGTGCAGCCGGACGATGCGCACAGCACGGAAGGCTTCCTCGGCGCACGTTTTTCGCGTGAAAAACACTGCCTGCCGGACATCGTCGGCAGCATCTGGCACGGCCGTGATGAGGCTAAACGCCAGGGAAACAAGCCGCTTTCGCAGGCGCTGAAGATCATTATGAACGCCTTCTACGGCGTATTAGGCACCAGCGCCTGCCGCTTCTTCGATCCGCGTCTGGCCTCCTCCATCACCATGCGCGGGCACGAGATTATGCGCCAGACCAAAGCGCTGATTGAATCCCGGGGCTATGACGTTATCTACGGCGACACGGACTCCACCTTCGTGTGGCTGAAAGGCGCACACGCGGAAAACGACGCTGCCCGCATCGGTAAAGAGCTGGTGGCTTTTGTGAACGACTGGTGGAATACCCATTTGCAAAAAGAGCGGCTAAGCAGCACGCTCGAACTCGAGTTTGAGACCCATTTTGCCCGCTTTTTAATGCCCACCATTCGCGGGACCGATCAGGGCAGCAAGAAGCGCTACGCCGGGCTGATTCAGGAAGGCGACAAGCAGCGGATGGTCTTTAAGGGACTTGAAACGGTGCGCACGGACTGGACCCCGCTGGCGCAGCAGTTCCAGCAAACCCTCTACCTGCGGATCTTCCGCAACGAGCCGTATCAAGACTACATCCGCGAAACCATCGCCAGCCTGATGGCCGGCGAGCTGGATAACCAGCTGGTTTACCGCAAACGCCTGCGCCGCCCGCTGGCGGAGTATCAGCGCAACGTCCCGCCGCACGTGCGCGCCGCGCGTCTGGCGGACGAAGAGAACGTACGGCGGGGGCGCGCCCAGCAGTATCAAAACCGGGGCAGTATTAAGTACGTCTGGACCACCAGCGGCCCGGAACCGGTTGATTATCAGCAATCGCCCCTCGACTACGATCACTACCTGACGCGTCAACTTCAGCCGGTCGCGGAGGGAATTTTGCCCTTGATCGACGATGATTTTGCTACACTAGTGACAGGGCAACTTGGCCTATTTTGACGCGTGACGAAATGGCTGCCATCCAGTACCATAGCGCCCTTTCCATTCCCGGACCCATTTTTCGACGACCGTCTTTTTTGACGGGGGTCGAACTATTGCCTGCAATTAAAGATTAGAGCCGAACAACTATGCCTTTTACACTTGGTCAACGCTGGATCAGCGATACAGAAAGCGAACTTGGATTGGGAACCGTCGTAGCAATCGATACGCGTATGGTGACCCTCCTCTTCCCTGCCACCGGTGAAAACCGTCTGTACGCTCGCAATGACTCCCCAGTTACCCGCGTGATGTTCAATCCGGGCGACACCGTGACCAGCCATGACGGCTGGCAGCTCAAGATTGAAGACGTAAAAGAAGAGAATGGACTGCTCGCCTATATTGGGACTCGTCTGGATACGGATGAAGCCAATGTTATCCTGCGCGAAGTGCTGCTCGACAGCAAACTGGTCTTCAGCAAGCCGCAGGATCGCCTGTTTGCCGGGCAAATCGACCGCATGGACCGCTTCTCCCTGCGCTATCGCGCGCGTAAGTTCCAGAGTGAACAGTACCGCATGCCGTGGAGCGGCCTGCGCGGTCAGCGTACCAGCCTGATCCCGCACCAGCTGAATATTGCGCATGACGTTGGCCGCCGCCACGCGCCTCGCGTGCTGCTGGCTGATGAAGTGGGGCTGGGGAAAACCATCGAAGCGGGTATGATCCTGCACCAGCAGCTGCTCTCCGGCGCGGCCGAGCGCGTGCTGATCGTGGTTCCGGAAACCCTGCAGCACCAGTGGCTGGTCGAAATGCTGCGCCGTTTCAACCTGCGCTTCTCGCTGTTTGACGACGAGCGCTATGCCGAAGCCCAGCACGACGCTGACAACCCGTTTGAAACCGAACAGCTGGTGATCTGCTCCCTGGACTTCGTGCGCCGCAGCAAGCAGCGCCTGGAGCACCTGTGCGACGCCGAATGGGACATCATGGTGGTTGACGAAGCGCACCACCTGGTCTGGAGCGAAGATGCGCCAAGCCGCGAATACATGGCAATCGAACAGCTGGCCGAGCGCGTGCCCGGCGTCCTGCTGCTGACCGCAACGCCGGAGCAGCTGGGCCTGGAAAGCCATTTCGCCCGTCTGCGCCTGCTCGATCCAAACCGTTTCCACGACTTTGAGCAGTTTGTCGAAGAGCAGCAAAACTACCGCCCGGTTGCCGATGCCGTTGCGCTGCTGCTGGCGGGCAACCGTCTCTCTAACGACGAGCTGAACACCCTGAGCGATTTGATTGGCGAGCAGGATATCGAGCCGTTACTGCAGGCCGCTAACAGCAACAGCGACGATGCGGAATCGGCGCGCAAAGAGCTGATCGACATGCTGATGGACCGCCACGGCACCAGCCGCGTGCTGTTCCGTAACACCCGTAACGGGGTGAAAGGCTTCCCGAAACGCGAGCTGCACACCATCAAGCTGCCGCTGCCAACCCAGTACCAGACGGCGATTAAAGTCTCCGGCATCATGGGTGCACGTAAGAGCGCGGAAGAACGCGCGCGCGATATGCTCTACCCGGAACAGATTTATCAGGAATTTGAAGGCGATACCGGCACCTGGTGGAACTTCGACCCGCGCGTAGAGTGGCTGATGGGCTACCTGACCGCGCACCGTTCCCAGAAAGTGCTGGTGATCTGCGCCAAAGCCGCCACCGCGCTGCAGCTGGAGCAGGTCCTGCGCGAACGTGAAGGTATTCGCGCTGCCGTGTTCCACGAAGGGATGTCCATCGTCGAGCGCGACCGTGCGGCGGCCTGGTTTGGTGAAGAGGACAGCGGCGCACAGGTTCTGCTGTGTTCTGAAATCGGTTCTGAAGGCCGTAACTTCCAGTTCGCCAGCAACCTGGTGATGTTCGATCTGCCGTTTAACCCGGATCTACTGGAGCAGCGTATCGGCCGTCTGGACCGTATCGGTCAGGCGCATGATATTCAGATCCACGTCCCGTATCTGGAAAAAACCGCCCAGTCCGTGCTGGTGCGCTGGTTCCATGAGGGTCTGGACGCGTTTGAGCACACCTGCCCGACCGGCCGCACCATTTACGATCAAGTTCATAGCGACCTGATCGGTTACCTGGCGGCACCGGAAACGACCGAAGGTTTTGACGACCTCATCGCCTCCTGCCGCGAGAAGCACGACGCGCTGAAAGCGCAGCTGGAACAGGGCCGCGACCGCCTGCTGGAGATCCATTCCAACGGCGGCGAAAAAGCGCAGGCGCTGGCAGAGAGCATCGAAGAGCAGGACGACGACACCAGCCTGATCAGCTTCTCTATGAACCTGTTCGATATCGTCGGCATTAACCAGGACGATCGCGGGGAGAACATGATCGTGTTAACCCCGTCCGATCACATGCTGGTTCCGGACTTCCCGGGCCTGCCGGAAGACGGCTGCACCATCACCTTCGAACGTGATGTGGCCCTGTCCCGCGAAGATGCCCAGTTCATTACCTGGGAGCACCCGCTGATCCGTAACGGACTGGACCTGATCCTCTCGGGCGATACCGGCAGCAGCACCATTTCACTGCTGAAGAACAAGGCGCTGCCGGTCGGTACGCTGCTGGTGGAGCTGATCTACGTTGTGGAAGCGCAGGCGCCGAAACAGCTGCAGCTCACCCGCTTCCTGCCGCCAACGCCTGTGCGTCTGCTGCTGGATAAAAACGGCACTAACCTGGCGGGTCAGGTCGAGTTTGAGAGCTTTAACCGTCAGCTTAGCGCGGTTAACCGCCACACCGGCAGCAAACTTGTCAATGCGGTCCAACAGGACGTGCACGCGATTCTGCAGCTGGGTGAAACGCAGGTCGAAAAAGCGGCCCGCGCGCTGATTGACGCGGCGCGTAACGAAGCCGACGATAAACTCTCTGCCGAGCTTTCGCGTCTGGAAGCGTTAAAAGCGGTGAACCCAAACATCCGCGACGATGAACTGGCTGCGATTGAGAGCAATCGTCAGCAGGTGCTGGAGAGCCTGGATCAGGCAAGCTGGCGTCTGGACGCGCTGCGTCTTATCGTTGTGACGCATCAGTAAGCGGAGCGCAAAATGGTTATGGAGCCCTACCATCCACCGATGGATCCCTGGCTGGTCATTCTGTATCAGGATGAGCACATTATGGTGGTCAACAAGCCGAGCGGCCTGTTGTCCGTGCCGGGCCGTCTGGATGAGCACAAAGACAGCGTGATGACGCGCATTCAGCGTGATTATCCGCAGGCTGAGTCTGTCCATCGTCTCGACATGGCCACCAGCGGCGTGATTGTAGTGGCTCTGAATAAAGAGGCGGAACGCGAGCTGAAACGCCAGTTCCGCGAGCGCGAGCCGAAAAAACAGTACGTGGCGCGCGTCTGGGGCCATCCGGCGACGGCGGAAGGTCTGGTGGATCTACCGCTGATTTGCGACTGGCCGAACCGTCCGAAGCAGAAGGTCTGCTACGAAACCGGCAAGGCGGCGCAAACCGAGTATGAGGTGCTGGAGTACGCGCCGGATAATACCGCGCGCGTACTGCTCAAACCGATTACCGGGCGCTCGCACCAGCTGCGCGTGCATATGCTTGCCCTGGGCCACCCGATCCTGGGCGACCGGTTCTACGCCCCGCCCGAAGCGCTGGCGCGAGCGCCGCGCCTGCTGCTGCATGCTCAGATGCTCACCATTACCCATCCGGTTTTCGGTAATGCGATGACCTTTAAAGCCCCGGTAGACTTCTAAAAAAAGGGCCCGACATCGTCGGGCCCTTTTTTATTTGAAACCTTTTTGCTCTTTTATGAGCTCGTAGGCTTTCTGAATTTCCTGCGCTTTCTGCTTTGCCATCTCCATCATCTCTGGCGGTAAACCTTTCGCCACCAGCTTATCCGGGTGATGCTCGCTCATCTGCTTACGGTAGGCGCGCTTGATGGTTGTCGCATCGTCCGTCGGCTTCACGCCCAGCACGTTACAGGCATCTTCAAGCGTAGGACCACGCTGCGCCTGCTGCCAGCCGCCGCCCGAGGACTGCTGTTGCTGATAACCGCCGCCAAACTGCGCCCCGCCCTGCATCATGCGCAGGAACTGGTCGAACTGCATGCGGGAAATGCCCAGCTCTTCAGCAATGACGTACAACACGTCGCGCTCGTTGGGATGCAAAGAACCGTCGGCGAACGCCGCCTGGATTTGAATCTCCAGAAACATCCGAATTAAATCAAAACGTCCGAAGCAGATGCTGCGGAATTGACGCATTTTTTCGCGCAGCGGATAGTTATCAGCTTTACCGATTCGAAACGCATTTTGCGCCGCCACGCGGGAATCACCGTGGAGATTCATGCGATCCATAAAGACGCTGGCAATCTGGATATCGGCTTCCGTTACACGCCCTTTTGATTTGGTTAAGTGCCCCATTACCTCAAAGGTCGTCGAGAAAAAGAGTGACTGACGCTCGCGCTGGTTTGCAAACCAGGCCATTTTGCGGCTGCGCGCCTTATCGAACATATGGCCAATAATAAGCCCGAGTACGATCCCCCAGAACCCGCCACCCATGATGATGGCGAACGCAACGCCGATTATTTTACCCCAATACTGCATATACTCCCCGGATAGTCATGTTCCTGGTTCGACGCAACGCCATAATCACTGTGTTCAAGCCACGGTCAATTGAAGGACATCGCCTATAATTTGCTTTATCATACTCGTCATTCGATAGCGAGCCTAACACTCTGGCACGCAAACGGGCAGGATTAACGCTGGCACTGCGATGATGAGTAAGATAGTCTCTGAGCGTTTGTAAGCCGTAGCCACTGATGACGGAACAATAAAATATAACGTATGAAAAAACGTATCCCCACCCTCCTGGCCACCATGATTGGTGCCGCCCTGTACAGCCAACAGGGGCTGGCCGCCGATCTCGCCTCGCAATGTATGCTTGGCGTTCCAAGTTTCGATCGTCCGCTGGTGAAGGGCGATACGAATGACTTGCCGGTAACCATCACTGCCGACAGCGCGAAAGGTAATTATCCTGACAATGCGACCTTTACGGGCAATGTCGATATTAACCAGGGCAACAGCCGTCTGCGGGCAGATGAAGTGCAATTGCATCAGAAGCAACCGGAAGGCGCGGCAGCACCAGTCCGTACGGTAGATGCGCTGGGTAATGTGCACTATGACGACAACCAGGTCATCCTGAAAGGTCCGAAAGCCTGGTCAAATCTGAATACCAAAGATACCAACGTCTGGGAAGGTGACTACCAGATGGTGGGCCGTCAGGGCCGCGGTGACGCAGACCTGATGAAACAGCGCGGCGAAAATCGCTATACGATTCTGGAAAACGGAACCTTTACCTCCTGCCTGCCAGGCTCCAACACCTGGAGCGTAGTGGGTAGCGAAGTTATTCATGACCGTGAAGAGCAGGTTGCTGAAATCTGGAACGCCCGCTTTAAGCTGGGCCCGGTCCCCGTTTTCTATAGCCCTTATCTGCAGCTTCCCGTGGGCGACAAACGTCGTTCAGGCTTCCTGATCCCGAATGCCAAATACAGCACCTCGAACTACTTTGAGTTCTACCTGCCGTATTACTGGAACATTGCGCCAAACATGGATGCGACGATTACGCCGCACTATATCCATAAGCGCGGCAACGTCATGTGGGAAAACGAGTTCCGTTACCTGACCCAGGCGGGTACAGGCCTGATGGAGCTGGACTATTTGCCGTCGGATAAGGTATTCCAGGACGAACATCCAACCGAAGGTGATAAACACCGCTGGATGTATTACTGGCAACATGCCGGGGTGATGGATCAGGTCTGGCGCTTCAACGTAGACTACACCAAGGTCAGCGATCCGTACTATTTCAACGACTTTGACTCCAAGTACGGTTCCAGTACCGATGGGTACGCTACGCAGAAATTCAGCGTCGGCTACGCTATTCAGAACTTTAACGCCACGGTATCGACTAAACAGTTCCAGGTCTTTAGCACCCAGAACACCAGCACGTACGGTGCGGAACCGCAGCTGGACGTTAACTGGTACCAAAACGATGTGGGTCCGTTCGACACCCGCGTTTACGCCCAGGCGGTGCATTTCGTCAATACCAACTCTGACATGCCAGAGGCAACGCGTGTGCACCTGGAGCCGACGATCAATCTTCCCGTATCCAATGATTGGGCAAGTCTGAATACCGAAGCCAAGGTTATGGCCACGCATTATCAGCAGAAAAACGTGGACTGGTACAACAACCGCTACAATACCGATCTTGAAGAGTCTGTAAACCGCGTTCTCCCTCAGTTCAAGATGGACGGCAAGCTGATCTTCGAGCGCGATATGGGCCTCCTGGCCGATGGTTACACCCAGACGCTCGAACCTCGTATGCAGTACCTGTACGTGCCTTATCGCGACCAGAGCAAAATTCAGAACTACGACTCCTCTTTCCTGCAGTCTGACTATAGCGGCCTCTTCCGCGACCGTACCTACGGTGGTCTTGACCGTATCGCGTCAGCGAACCAGTTAACGACCGGTGTGACATCTCGTGTTTATGATGATGCTGCAGTTGAACGTTTTAACGTTTCTGTTGGTCAAATCTACTATTTCACCGAGTCTCGTACCGGTGATGACGACATTAACTGGGAGAAAGACAACAAAACGGGTTCACTGGTATGGGCGGGTGATACCTACTGGCGCATGACCGATCGTTGGGGTCTGCGTGGCGGCCTGCAGTACGACACGCGTTTAAATAACATCGCGACCAGCAGTTCAGCCATCGAATATCGTCGTGATGAAGATCGTATGGTGCAGTTGACGTATCGTTATGCCAGCCCGGAATATATCCAGGCGACGCTGCCAAACTATGCGAAAGCAGACCAATACAAGGACGGGATTTCGCAGGTGGGTGGAGCAGCGAGCTGGCCTATCGCCGATCGCTGGTCAATTGTAGGCGCGTACTACTTTGACACCAACACCAGTAAACCTGCTGACCAGATGGTAGGTCTGCAATACAACTCCTGCTGTTACGCGCTGCGCGTCGGTTACGAACGCAAGCTTAACGGCTGGGATACACAAAACAGTCAAAGCAAATACGATAACGTGATCGGTTTCAACGTCGAGTTGCGCGGCCTGAGTTCTAACTACGGCCTGGGCACGCAGCAGATGCTGCGCTCGAACATTCTGCCGTACCGTAGTTCCTTGTAATGTGCTTGATTTACAACGTAATCCGCTTTGCGGTTAATTGAAATGGAAAAAGTATGAAGAACTGGAAAACGCTGCTGCTCGGTGTCGCCATGGTTGCAAATACCAGCTTCGCGGCTCCCCAGGTTGTCGATAAAGTCGCAGCCGTGGTGAACAACGGCGTCGTGCTTGAAAGTGACGTTGACGGTTTGATGAAATCCGTAAAGCTCAACTCGGGCGAATCAGGTCAGCAGCTTCCGGATGACGCAACGTTGCGCCATCAGATCCTGGAACGCCTGATTATGGACCAGATCGTTCTGCAGATGGGTCAGAAAATGGGTGTGAAGGTCACTGACGAGCAGCTCGACCAGGCGATTGCGAACATCGCGAAGCAGAACAATATCTCCATGGATCAGATGCGCAGCCGCCTGGCCTACGATGGTATTAGCTACGCGACCTACCGTAATCAGATCCGCAAAGAGATGCTGATTTCAGAAGTGCGTAACAACGAAGTACGTCGTCGCGTCACCATTCTGCCTCAGGAAGTGGACGCGCTGGCAAAACAGGTCGGGAACCAGAACGATGCAAGCACTGAGCTGAACCTGAGCCATATCCTTATCCCACTGCCAGAAAACCCAACGTCCGATCAGGCTGCGGAAGCGGAAAGCCAGGCGCGCTCTATTGTGGATCAGGCGCGTAACGGCGGCGACTTCGGCAAACTGGCCATTAGCTACTCTGCTGACCAGCAGGCGCTGAAAGGCGGCCAGATGGGCTGGGGACGTATTCAGGAGCTGCCATCCCTCTTCGCTCAGGCGCTGAGCACCGCGAAGAAAGGCGATATTGTCGGTCCAATCCGTTCAGGTGTCGGCTTCCACATTCTGAAGGTGAACGATCTGCGCGGTCAGAGCCAGAACATTTCCGTTACTGAAGTGCACGCTCGCCACATCCTGCTGAAACCGTCACCGATCATGACTGACGATCAGGCCCGCGTGAAGCTTGAGCAAATTGCCGCAGACATTAAGAGCGGTAAAACCACCTTTGATAAAGCGGCAAAAGAGTTTTCTCAGGATCCGGGTTCTGCTAACCAGGGCGGCGATCTGGGCTGGGCTGCGGCCGATATCTACGATCCGGCTTTCCGCGATGCGTTAATGAAGATGAATAAAGGCCAGCTGAGCGCGCCCGTACACTCTTCCTTCGGCTGGCATCTGATTGAACTGATGGATACCCGCAACGTCGATAAAACCGATGCAGCGCAGAAAGACAGAGCCTACCGTATGCTGTTTAACCGTAAGTTCTCTGAAGAAGCGGCCACCTGGATGCAGGAACAACGCGCCAGCGCTTACGTGAAAGTCCTGAGCAACTAATGAAACAGCACCGTGTTGTTATCACGCCCGGCGAACCCGCCGGGATTGGTCCCGACCTTGTCGTCCAGCTCGCCCAACGGAGCTGGCCGGTAGAACTGGTCGTCTGCGCAGATGCAACACTTTTACAAGACCGGGCAAAACTGCTCGGTCTGCCTTTAACGCTGCTCCCCTACGTTGAAGGCCAGGAGCCCGCACCGCAGCAGGCTGGCACTCTCACCCTGCTTTCCGTTCCTCTTCGCACGCCTGTTGTCCCCGGTCAGCTGAGTACCGAAAATGGTCACTACGTTGTCGAGACGCTGGCGCGGGCCTGTGATGGTTGTCTGAACGGTGAATTCGCGGCGCTGATCACCGGCCCTGTGCACAAGGGGGTGATTAACGAAGCCGGGATTCCGTTTACCGGACACACCGAGTTCTTCGAAGAGCGCTCGCACAGCCCGAAAGTGGTGATGATGCTGGCAACGGAAGAGATGCGCGTTGCGCTGGTGACCACCCATCTGCCGATCAAAGCCATTCCTGATGCCATCACTCCTGAGCTCCTGCGCGAGATTATCGGGATTTTGCATCATGACCTGCAAACCAAATTCGGCATCCCACAGCCGCACTTGCTGGTCTGCGGCCTGAACCCTCATGCGGGTGAAGGTGGTCACATGGGTACCGAAGAGATCGACACCATTATTCCCGTGCTCGACGAAATGCGGGCGAAAGGGATGAACCTCAGCGGGCCACTGCCTGCGGACACCCTTTTCCAGCCCAAATACCTGGATAATGCCGATGCCGTGCTCGCGATGTACCACGATCAGGGCCTGCCCGTGCTAAAATACCAGGGCTTTGGCCGTGGCGTGAATATCACCCTCGGTTTACCCTTTATTCGAACGTCCGTTGACCACGGTACTGCGCTGGATCTGGCAGGCCTGGGGAAAGCGGATGTCGGCAGTTTTATTACGGCGCTTAATCTCGCCATCAAAATGATTGTTAATACTCAATGACTAATCGAGTCCATCAGGGCCACTTAGCCCGTAAACGTTTCGGGCAAAACTTCCTCAACGATCAGTTCGTGATCGAAAGCATTGTCTCGGCTATCAATCCACAGAAAGGCCAGGCGATGGTCGAAATCGGCCCGGGTCTTGCCGCGCTGACCGAGCCAGTAGGCGAACGCCTCGACGAACTGACCGTCATCGAACTGGACCGCGACCTGGCCGCACGTCTGCAAACGCACCCGTTCCTCGGGCCGAAGCTGACCATTTATCAGCAGGATGCGATGACCATGAACTTTGGCGAACTGTCAGAGAAAATGGGCCAGCCGCTGCGCGTGTTCGGTAACCTGCCGTATAACATTTCCACACCGCTGATGTTCCACCTGTTTAGCTATACTGATGCCATTGCCGACATGCACTTTATGTTGCAGAAAGAGGTTGTAAACCGTCTGGTTGCAGGGCCGAACAGTAAAGCGTATGGTCGTTTAAGCGTGATGGCACAATATTTCTGCAACGTGATCCCGGTGCTTGAAGTGCCGCCATCCGCATTTACGCCGCCACCGAAAGTGGACTCTGCGGTAGTGCGCCTGGTGCCGCACAAAACGAAGCCATACCCGGTTAAAGAGCTACGCGTGCTGAGCCGCATCACGACAGAAGCTTTCAACCAGCGCCGTAAAACGATCCGCAACAGCCTGAGCAATTCGTTTACCGTTGAGGTGTTAGCCGAGCTGGGGATCGACCCGGCAATGCGTGCGGAGAACATTTCCGTAGAGCAGTATTGCAGGCTGGCTAATTACATCAGCGAAAATGCCCCGCCGAAGGAGAGTTAAGCCATGATTGATTCGCCCCGCGTATGTGTCCATGTACAAAGCATCTATGTCGAATCGCAGTCCTCACCGGACGACGAACGTTTTGTCTTTGCTTACACCGTGACCATCCGCAACCTGGGGCGGACGCCTGTGCAGCTGCGCGGGCGCTATTGGCTTATCACCAACGGCAATGGCCGTGAAATCGAAGTCCAGGGTGAGGGTGTGGTCGGTGAACAACCGCACATCGCCCCTGGCGAAGAGTATCAGTACACCAGCGGCGCGGTGATTGAAACGCCAATGGGTACCATGCAGGGCCATTATGAAATGGTCGACGTCGATGGTAACGGATTCCGCGTTGCCATTCCTGTGTTCCGTCTCGCCGTAACAACATTCATTCACTAATCCAATGTCTACATATCTGATTGGCGACGTTCACGGTTGCTACGATGAACTGATCGCGTTGTTAAAGCAGGTCGACTTTACCCCCGGTGAAGATACGCTCTGGCTCACGGGCGATTTAGTCGCACGCGGCCCCGGCTCGCTGGACGTGCTGCGCTTTGTCAAATCACTGGGCGACAGCGTGCGCCTGGTGCTGGGCAACCACGACCTTCATCTTCTGGCGGTCTATGCCGGAATCAGCCGTAACAAGCCAAAAGACCGCATTACGCCGCTGCTTGAAGCGCCGGATGCCGATGAGCTGCTCAACTGGCTGCGTCGTCAGCCGCTGCTGCAGGTTGATGAAGAGAAAAAGCTGGTGATGGCCCACGCCGGGATCACCCCTCAGTGGGATCTTGAGACGGCAAAAACCTGCGCCCGTGACGCAGAAGCGGTACTGGCGAGCGACTCCTATCCGTTCTTCCTGGATGCGATGTACGGCGATATGCCGAACAACTGGAGCGACGATCTCAGCGGCCTCGCGCGCCTGCGTTTTATCACAAACGCCTTTACGCGTATGCGTTTCTGCTTCCCGAACGGGCAGCTGGATATGTACTGCAAAGAGACGCCTGAAACTGCGCCTGCGCCGCTTAAGCCATGGTTCGCTATACCGGGGCCGGTGACAAACGAGTACAGCGTGGCGTTTGGACACTGGGCGTCACTTGAAGGGAAAGGCACGCCGGAAGGCATTTATGGCCTGGATACGGGATGCTGCTGGGGCGGGGATTTAACCTGCCTGCGCTGGGAAGATAAGACGTACTTTGTGCAGCCATCCAACCGTCAGCTGGACTTAGGAGAAGGTGAGGCTGTCGCCTCCTGAGAAATACCCTCTCCGAAGGGGAGAGGGGTACATCACTTAACGACGTTCCAGAATTTCGAAGCAGTAGCTGTGTGAGTTCTGCGCGTCAGCATCATGGAATTCGCTGAAAACGGATTCCCACTCGTCCGGATCGTAATCCGGGAAATGCGTATCCCCTTCCACTTCCGCATCAATGTGGGTCAGATACAGTTTCTGCGCTTTTGGCAGGAACTGCTCATATACGCGACCGCCGCCAATCACCATGATCTCTTCGGCGTCACCGCAGGCGGCAATCGCTTCATCAACGGACTTCACCCACTGAACGCGATCGTCACTGCCCGGCTGGCTACTGATAACGATATTCTTACGGCCCGGCAATGGACGACCAATCGACTCCCAGGTCAGGCGGCCCATCACTACTGGCTTGTTTAACGTCGTGCGTTTAAACCATGCGAGATCGGCAGGCAAGTTCCACGGCATGGCGTTCTCCATACCGATAACGCGGTCTACCGCCAGCGCTGCAATCAGACTGATCATTGAAAATTTCCCGGATGCAAAAAATTGCCGCCACTATACGGAAAGCTTAATCTTTCGTCGACTGGCGGCACGGTAAAGAAACAGAAATTTTTTAATATTGCTGGCAACTCCTCTTCACGCGGAGGGTTTACTCTCCGGTTCGTCCTCGGGATTGCCCGTATGTTTACCCTCTTCCGTTCCCTGCCAGCCGTGACGCTGAGTCAGGGACAGGTGATTACGATCCTCGTTAATGATTTCCGTCAGCATCGCGCTGGTACGTTTGAAGACCGCCGCGCGCTCAGACGCCGTGCTGCCCGCCATCGCCACCATCTCTTCCACCATATCGGTATTAAAACGGCGGAACAGGTCGGCACGCTCGCGCGCTTCATAGGCGCCCAGCCCCAGGCTTTCCAGCGCCATTCGGCCTGATTTAAGCGCGCCTTCGAAGGTTTCACGCTCGGGCGCCGCCACGCCCGCCTGGCGCAGCTGGATGTAATGATCCACATCGCGCGCGCGGGAAATAATCGTCAGGTTAGGGAAGTGCTCCTTCGCCAGCTCCACCATCTCCATGCTGGCCTTCGGATCGTCGATGGCGTTAATCAACACCTCGGCTTTCGCCGCTCCCGCCGACTCCAGCAGATCGACACGGGTTGCATCGCCGTAGAAGACCTTCATGTCGAATTTGCGCAGGGTATCCACATGGTCAGGATCGTGATCGAGAATAACCATTTTGACACCGCTCGACAGCAGTAAACGACCGGTGATCTGCCCGAAACGTCCGAACCCGGCGATGATTACTCGCGGCTGCTCCTCGTCAATTTCATCCGCTTCGCGCGCCTGCCCGCTGTCCGATTTTTCCAGACGGGTCAGCAGCACCAGCAAAACAGGGGTTGCGGCCATCGACAGCGCCACGGCAAGCGTCAGCGCCTTCGCCCACTCGGGATCCAGTACGTTTGCCATCTGCGCGGCGCCAAAGACCACGAAGGCGAACTCACTCCCCTGCCCCAGCAGCACGGCAAACCAGCGGCGCTGCTTGTTCGGCACGTTTAGCGGGCGGGCAATCAGCCACAGCATAGCCATTTTAATGACCAGGAAGCCGACCAGCAGGATGAGGATCCGCAGCGGGTGGGTCACCAGCGTGCCGAAGTCGATAGACATCCCCACGCCGATGAAAAATAGCCCCAGCAGCAGCCCCTTAAACGGCTCGATATCGCTTTCCAGCGCGTGTCGGTATTCGGAGCTTGCCAGCAGAACGCCTGCCAGGAAAGCGCCCATCGCCATCGACAGCCCGGCCTCTTCCAGCAGCAGACCAAAGCCAAATACCAGGAACAGAGCAACGGCGCTGAACACTTCGCGCAGGCCCGAACGGGCAACGAACCGCAGCAGCGGGCGAGTCACGTATCGACCAAGCAGGATCACCAGCGCCAGCGCGCCGGCCACCTTCAGCGCTGAGAGAGCAAACGCACCCAGCGTGGTGGATGCACCGCTCGCCGCCAGCAGCGGGATCATCGCCACCAGCGGAATGGCGGCAATATCCTGGAACAGCAGCACGGAGAAGGCGCTGCGCCCCATCTGAGAGACCGTCAGGTTACGCTCGTTCATTGCCTGCATGGCAATGGCCGTTGAGGAGAGCGCCAGCGTCATGCCGATAAGCTCGGCGACCTTCCACTCCATCCCCAGCAGGATGCAGAACCCGCCCAGCAGAAGGCCGCAGGCCAGCATCTGCAGCGCACCGCCGCCGAATACGGAGGCGCGCAACGTCCAGAGACGCCGCGGATCCAGCTCCAGACCAATCACAAACAGCATCAGCACCACGCCGATTTCCGCAAAATGCAGGATCGACTCGGCGTCCGTCACCAGGCGGAAGCCCCACGGGCCGATGACGCAGCCAGCAATCAGATAGCCGAGCACCGAGCCAAGCCCAAGGCGAACCGCCACGGGCACAATCAGCGCCGCCGCGCCGAGATAAATCAGCGCCTGTATCAGCGTATGGCTATCCATTGTGCGTCTCCTGCCACTCGAGTAAGCGTTGTTTGTAGTGGCGAGCCTGCGCCTGCAGCGTTTCGTCATCGCAGACAAAGGTACAGTGCATCGCAAAGGGAGGCAGCCAGTTCAGACCACAGTAAAGGGCAGTAGCCTGCAGCGGCTGCGCCAGCACCTCAAAGCCGGGGAAGGAACCGATGGCGAAATGACTCTCACCGCCGCCGGTGGTCACGGCCCACATCAGGCTTTTACCCTGCAGCGCTCTGCCGTTATGCCCGTAGGCCCAGCCGTGGGAGAAAACTTTATCAATCCACAACTTCAGTAAGGGAGGCATGCTGTACCACTGCATGGGGTGTTGCCAGACGATCAGATCGGCACGGGAGAGCGCCTCCTGTTCGGCGGCGACGTCAATATTGAAATCGGGATAGAGTTGATAGAGGGAACGTATCTCTACGTTATCAAGCGTCCTTACCTGATCAAGCATCCGCTTATTCGCATGCGAGTGTTGCGGATAAGGGTGCGCATAAATAATTAGAATCATTGATTAGCCTGTTGTTTTACTGCTTTCTTTTACCAAAAGAGTGTAGTCAGTAATTCAACAGGCTAATAGTGAATATTATTGACGGGCTAACGTCAGAAATCTGAACTAGTTATCCAGTTCGCCCATCGATTTCACCTGGTCACGGTTGATCTGCTCGGTTTGGCCGGTTTCGGCGTTTTTGTACGACACCAGGCCGGTATCGTCATCCACCTGCGGTTTGCCGTCGGTCACAATGGTGCGGCCATCGGTGGTTTTCACCGCCTGGTTAGATGAACAACCGGCAACGGTAAACATGGCAGTGGCAGCCAGAACGGAAGCGATCAGTAGTTTATTTTGCATGGTGTTTTCCCCTGCTCTCAGTTGAATTTTGTTATCGACCTAACCATTTTAGGCTAACTGACTGAAAGCGGATGGAAAACCAGAAGGTTCTGAAGATGGGAAGAATGCCCGGCAACGGTGTGTCGCCGGGCATTTGAACTTACTTGTTAATCTGCGCGTGCATTTCCTGCACCGAAATCACCTTCTCGGTGGCATCCGCGTTCAGCGCCATGGCCGTTGCGAAACCGCCGTTCAGGGTGGTGTCATAGTGCACTTTGTACTGCAGCGCGCTGCGGCGAATCAGCTTAGAGTCTTCAATCGCCTGGCGGCCTTCGGTGGTGTTGATGATGTAGGTGTATTCGCCATTCTTGATACGGTCCTGAATGTGCGGACGGCCTTCATGCACCTTGTTCACCAGACGCGGGTTGATGCCCGCTTCGCCCAGCACAATCGCCGTGCCGTGGGTTGCATCCAGCTCGAAGCCCTGTTTCAGCAGCTTAGCGGCCAGGTCTACCACGCGCTCTTTGTCGCCTTCGCGAACGGAGAGCAGCGCACGGCCTGATTTTCTCATGGTGGAGCTACTGCCCAGCTGCGCCTTCGCGAACGCTTCTGCGAAGGTGCGCCCCACGCCCATCACTTCCCCGGTAGAGCGCATTTCTGGCCCTAACAGCGGGTCAACGCCCGGGAATTTGTTGAACGGCAGCACCACTTCTTTCACCGAGTAGTACGGTGGGATGATCTCTTTGGTCACGCCCTGCTGTGCCAGCGTCTGGCCCGCCATCACGCGCGCCGCCACTTTCGCCAGCGGAACGCCGGTGGCTTTGGAGACGAACGGTACGGTACGAGCCGCGCGCGGGTTCACTTCAATCAGGTAGACTTCGTTGTCTTTCACCGCGAACTGAACGTTCATCAGGCCGCGAACCTGCAGCTCGATGGCCAGCTTCTGCACCTGCTGGCGCATCACGTCCTGGATTTCCTGACTCAGCGTGTAGGCTGGCAGAGAACAGGCTGAGTCGCCGGAGTGTACGCCCGCCTGCTCAATGTGCTCCATGATGCCGCCAATCAGTACCATTTCGCCGTCGCAGATGGCGTCAACGTCCACTTCCACCGCGTCGTCGAGGAAGCGGTCGAGCAGCACTGGCGCATCGTTCGACACGCTCACCGCGGTCTGGAAGTAGCGGCGCAGGTCGGCTTCGTCGTAAACGATTTCCATCGCGCGGCCGCCCAGCACGTACGAAGGACGCACCACCAGCGGGTAGCCAATCTCTTTCGCCTTCTCAACGGCCATCTCAATGGCGGTCACGGTGGCGTTCGCAGGCTGCTTCAGCTTCAGACGGTCAACCGCCTGCTGGAAACGCTCGCGGTCTTCCGCACGGTCAATCGCGTCCGGGCTGGTGCCGATAACCGGCACGCCTGCTGCTTCCAGCGCGCGCGCCAGCTTCAGCGGGGTCTGGCCGCCGTACTGCACGATAACGCCTTTAGGCTTCTCGATACGCACGATTTCCAGCACGTCTTCCAGGGTTACCGGCTCGAAGTAGAGGCGGTCAGAGGTGTCGTAGTCGGTCGATACGGTTTCCGGGTTACAGTTGACCATGATGGTCTCGTAACCGTCTTCGCGCAGCGCCAGGGAGGCGTGCACGCAGCAGTAGTCGAACTCGATGCCCTGGCCGATACGGTTTGGACCGCCGCCCAGCACCATAATCTTGTCGCGGTCGACGGACGGGTTCGCTTCGCACTCGTCTTCATAGGTGGAGTACATGTAGGCGGTGTCGGTTGAAAACTCTGCCGCACAGGTATCCACGCGCTTGTAGACCGGGTGCAGGTCGTACTGGTCGCGCAGCTTGCGGATTTCCGCTTCACGCACGCCCGCCAGCTTGGCCAGACGCGCATCGGCGAAGCCTTTACGCTTCAGCACGCGCAGGAAATCAGCGTCCAGTCCGGTGATGCCCAGCTCAGCCACCTGCTCTTCCAGACGCACCAGCTCTTCAATCTGCACCAGGAACCAGCGGTCGATGTTGGTCAGGTTGAACACGCCGTCGACGGACAGGCCAGCGCGGAAAGCATCGGCGATGTACCAGATACGCTCAGCGCCCGCGTCCTTCAGCTCGCGACGAATTTTCGTCAGCGCTTCCGGGTCGTCCAGGCTCACTTTCGGGTCGAAGCCGGTCGCGCCCACTTCGAGGCCGCGCAGCGCTTTCTGCAGGGATTCCTGCTGCGTGCGGCCAATCGCCATCACTTCACCGACAGATTTCATCTGGGTGGTCAGACGGTCGTTCGCGCCTGCGAATTTCTCGAAGTTGAAGCGAGGAATTTTGGTCACAACGTAGTCGATGGACGGCTCGAAGGACGCAGGGGTGCGGCCGCCGGTGATGTCGTTCATCAGCTCGTCGAGGGTATAACCCACCGCCAGCTTCGCCGCCACTTTCGCAATCGGGAAGCCGGTCGCTTTAGAGGCCAGCGCGGAGGAACGGGACACGCGCGGGTTCATTTCGATAACAATCAGGCGGCCGGTTTTCGGGTTCACGGAGAACTGCACGTTAGAACCGCCGGTTTCCACGCCGATTTCACGCAGTACCGCCATCGAGGCGTTACGCATGATTTGATACTCTTTGTCGGTCAGGGTCTGGGCTGGCGCAACGGTGATGGAGTCGCCGGTGTGGATACCCATCGCATCGAAGTTTTCGATGGAGCAGACGATGATGCAGTTGTCGTTTTTATCACGCACCACCTCCATCTCGTACTCTTTCCAGCCAATCAGCGATTCATCAATCAGCAGCTCTTTGGTTGGGGAGAGATCCAGACCGCGTTCGCAAATTTCTTCGAACTCTTCGCGGTTGTAGGCAATGCCGCCGCCGGTGCCGCCCATGGTGAACGATGGACGGATGATGCACGGATAGCCTACGTCAGCCGCGACGGCCAGCGCTTCTTCCATATTGTGTGCGATACCTGAACGCGCGGTGTCGAGGCCGATTTTCTTCATCGCCACGTCGAAGCGGCGACGATCTTCTGCTTTATCAATCGCGTCGGCGGTCGCGCCAATCATGGTCACGCCGAACTCGGCCAGAACGCCCTGGCGCTCCAGTTCCAGCGCGCAGTTCAGCGCCGTCTGGCCGCCCATGGTCGGCAGAACCGCGTCCGGACGCTCTTTTTCAATGATTTTACGCACCACTTCCCAGTGAATCGGCTCGATGTAGGTTGCATCAGCCATTTCCGGGTCGGTCATGATCGTTGCCGGGTTAGAGTTCACCAGGATAACGCGGTAACCCTCTTCGCGCAGGGCTTTACACGCCTGCGCGCCGGAGTAGTCGAATTCGCAGGCCTGGCCGATAACAATCGGGCCAGCGCCGAGGATCAGGATGCTTTTTATGTCTGTACGTTTTGGCATTGTCTTCTCAGCTCCTGATTATTTAGCGGTCTTACGGTATTGCTCGATAAGTTCGATGAAATGATCGAACAGCGGTGCGGCATCGTGCGGGCCCGGGCTCGCTTCAGGGTGACCCTGGAAGCTGAACGCTGGCTTATCGGTGCGGTGGATGCCCTGCAGGGTGCCGTCGAACAGTGACTTATGGGTAACGCGCAGGTTAGCCGGCATCGAGGCTTCATCGACGGCAAAGCCGTGGTTCTGGGCGGTAATCATCACCGTGTCGTTATCGATGTCTTTCACCGGGTGGTTACCACCGTGGTGGCCGAACTTCATCTTAACGGTGTTCGCCCCGCTCGCCAGCGCCAGCAGCTGGTGGCCGAGGCAGATGCCGAATACCGGGATGTCGGTTTCCAGGAAGGATTTAATGGCGTCGATAGCGTAATCGCACGGCGCCGGGTCGCCCGGGCCGTTAGAGAGGAAGATGCCGTCCGGGTTCATCTTCAGCACGTCTTCAGCGGACGTTTGTGCAGGAACCACCGTCAGGCGGCAGCCGCGGTCAACCAGCATGCGCAGGATGTTGCGCTTGGCGCCAAAATCGTAGGCGACGACGTGGAAAGGCAGCTCGCTCTCGGCTTTCGCTTCCGGCAGGTCGCCTTCCAGCGTCCAGCTCCCCTGCGTCCAGCCGTAGGCTTCGGCCGTCGTCACTTCTTTCGCCAGGTCCATGCCGTTCAGGCCCGGGAAGGCTTTCGCTTTTTCCAGCGCCAGCGCCGCATCCAGATTATCACCCGCGATGATGCAGCCGTTCTGAGCACCCTTCTCGCGCAGCAGGCGCGTTAACTTACGGGTATCGATATCGGCAATCGCCACGATGTTATGGCGCTTAAGGTAAGAAGAGAGGTCTTCAGTGTTGCGGAAGTTGCTGGCAATCAGCGGCAGGTCGCGAATGACCAGGCCTTGCGCATGTACCTGAGAGGATTCTTCGTCAGCAGCGTTGGTGCCGACATTGCCGATATGAGGATAGGTAAGAGTAACGATTTGGCGAGAATAGGAAGGATCAGTGAGGATTTCTTGATAACCGGTCATTGAAGTATTGAAAACGACTTCCCCAACCGCCGAACCCGTTGCCCCTATGGCCCGACCGATAAACTGGGTTCCGTCTTCCAGAACCAATAGCGCTGACTTAATCAAAACACCCTCCAGAGAATATTCACTCACTTTATTTGCATATTAATTCACAACACCGTTATGAGCAACGCAAATTTGTTGCCGGCGGATTTTCGGCAAACGGCGGCATTCTGGGGATTTGGTGGGTGAAAGTCAACTGAAAATGGATATTTTGTTTATTCTTTTACGAGCCTGGCGGCCCATGCCCGGATTAAGTGGCAAAAAGATCAGATAAATCACTTTAGAAACCGCTTGCGTACGCAGTTTAATAGAAACGATCGTCTGGCGAGAATAAAAAGTGGACCAAACGGTCAAAATTTACATTGCAGCAACAAAAAACAGCTTAAAGAACCTCACTTTTAATGCGTTAAGCAAAATAAACACCCATAACAGATAAAATAAAAGGGCAATAAAATATTGCCCTATGCAATCAATTAATTACGACTGCAATAACCACATCACGATGGGTAATAACACTTACAAATCGTTGAGATTTAGGACATCTCGCATATCAAAAAGACCGTTACGCTTCCCTTTCAGCCATAGTGCGGAGCGAACGGCGCCGTTTGCAAACGTCATGCGGCTGGATGCTTTATGCGTGATTTCGACTCTTTCGCCAATATCGGCAAACATAGCGGTATGTTCGCCGACAATATCGCCCGCGCGGACGGTGGCAAACCCAATGGTGCCGGGCACGCGCTCGCCGGTATGGCCTTCGCGAGAGTAGACCGCGATGTCTTTCAACTCTTTATCCATTGCATAAGCAATCGCTTCGCCCATTGCCAGCGCCGTGCCTGATGGGGCATCGACTTTATGGCGATGGTGAGCTTCGACAATTTCAATGTCGGTGTAGTCGCCCATCACCTTCGCCGCCTTCTCCAGCAGCTTCAGCATCACGTTAACCCCTACGCTAAAGTTCGCCGCGAAGACAATTGCAATTTCAGCGGATGCGTCCTGAATGGCTTGTTTACCGGCATCGTCAAAACCGGTGGTACCAATTACCATCCCTTTACCGTGCTGACGGCAAAACGCCAGGTGAGCCAGCGTGCCTTCCGGGCGCGTAAAATCGATAAACACGTCAAAGTCATCTTTTACGGCCTCCAGGCTGCTCTGCACGGTTACGCCCATCTGACCTGCGCCCGCCAGCTCGCCTGCATCGGCTCCCAGGAGTGATGAACCTTCACGCTCCAGCGCCGCGCCAAGCGCCACGCCATCCATCTGTAGTGCCGCCTGAATCAGCTGACGGCCCATACGTCCACCCGCGCCCGCAATGGCGACGCGGATCTGTGCATCATGCATAGTTATTCTCTTACGTTAAAATGATGTAAATCGTTTTCAGATTAACCAGCCTTCGCAGAGGCTGCCACAGAAAACGCCGATAATTAGAATTTAATGATAAACAGGGAGAGATATCAGTGAAAGACATGATCGTTAGCGAAAGCCGCATGATTCCCGCACTACCAGCGCGGGCGGCAGGATGATCCGTTTTGCGGGTTCGTCGTTGCCCCGTATGCGGCTGTACAGTAACTCTCCCGCCTTACGACCAATCTCTTTCGCCGCCACCGATACGGTGGTCAATGCGGGCTGCACCAGAGCCGCTTCGGTAATATCATCGAAACCGACCAGCGCAAAATCACGTCCCGCCTCACGGCCCATCTTGCGTAGGCTTTGCATTACCCCCAGCGCCACAATATCCTGATAGCAAATCGCCGCGCTGATGTGTGGATGCTCAAGGAGTAACGCCTCCGCCACGCGCGCGCCGTCGCTTTGGCTGGCCTGTGAGGTTCTGATCCAGGCTGGATTCGGCGTCACGCCGTACTCCAGCAGCTTGCTGGTAAAGCCCCCAATACGCTGCGCCCGAGAGCCCGAATTCTGGCTCCCTCCGATGAACGCAATGTGCCGATGACCCATTCTGAGCAGATGCTCCGTCGCCAACTGCGTGCCTAAGAAGTTATCCGTTCCGACAAAATCAAAATCCGGATCGTTCAGCGGGCGCACAACCATGATAGCCGGAATATTGCGCCGCTTCAGACCCTCAAAAAAGGCCTGCGGCGTTTCTCGAGCCGCACACAGCACCATACCGCCGACGTTATTACGCATCAGTGAATCAACAAATTTTTGCTGTCGCTCTGCCGATTCCTCGCTATTCGCCAGAAACAGCATCAGCTCGTGGCGCTCCATTTCATGACTTAGCCCCGCCGTCATCTCACCGTAAAAAGGGTTGGTGATATCGTGCAAGAGCAGCCCGACCTGGTTACTGCTGCGGTTACGTAAATTGGCAGCCGTCTGGTTATAGACGTAGCCGGACTCATCCAGCGCCTTAAGTACGCGCTCGCGCGTGCTTTGCGAGATGCGGCCTTTATTGCAGAGCACCATAGAGACCGTCGCCGTCGACACGCCGGCGCGTTTCGCGACATCGGCCAGTGTAATTCCCGTCATGTTGTCTCCTTCATCGTCACTACAGGTTAATCGAATAACCTGTTTTTTGCATTTATCCCTGTGAGGCTCTTCACATTCCCGCTGCCGATCTGGATTCCATTGCTATTTATGGCGGGTTAATCGCGTTAACCACTCTTCTCAAATGCGGTTAATCGAATAACCTTAAATAACGATTACGGAGGATACAATGACAACCTACGATAAATTCCCCACGGTGGCGATACGGGGTTATGACGACAGCGCCTGGCAAGGCTGGGAGGCGATTACCCGCATCCTTGAGGCACAAACCCAACAGCGCAGCCGCACGGTGCTGGTGATAGATTGCTATCCGGGCGTGCGCATGACCGAGCTTGAAGAGAACGTGCTGCCGCGTCTACGCCCGACGCTGGCGATCGATGCCGAACAGGCGCGACGGGATGAGTGTGCCATCCATGAGATGCTGGCGCGCAACCTCACCGACGATCGCGTCTTTGGCGTTCTCTCCTGCCACCAGCTGGGTGAATTTTTCGATTCAGCGCGCCTGGAGGCGTTGCAGGATCGGGTGAACCAGTGTTCCGAGGGGCTGATTGTTATCTACGGAGCCGGTGCGACGCTTGTTCATCCGGGTGATGTGCTGGTATATGCCGATCTGCCGCGCTGGGAGATCCAGCAGCGTATGCGCCGGGGTGAGACAGGAAACTGGGGCGCAGGGAATCAGCAGGAAGATATGCTTCGTCGCTACAAGCGCGCCTTTTTTGTCGAGTGGCGCGTCTTCGATCGCCACAAAACGCCGCTGCTCAGGCGCACCGATTATGTACTGGATACAACCCAGCCGGACCAGCCCGCGATGGTCAGCGGCGAGGCCCTGCGAGCCGGGCTGAAGCAGATAACCACCCAGCCTTTCCGCGTGGCGCCTTTTTTCGATCCCGGCGTCTGGGGCGGCCAGTGGATGAAGCAGCAATTCAATCTCGATCCCTCTGCACCCAATTACGCATGGTGTTTTGACTGTGTGCCCGAGGAGAACAGCCTGTTACTGCGTTTTGGCGCAGTGCGGATCGAGATCCCCTCTCAGGATCTGATTTTACTTGAGCCTCGTGCTCTGCTGGGCGAGAAGGTTCACGCGCGTTTCGGCGCAGAGTTCCCGATCCGCTTTGACTTCCTCGACACCGTGGGTGGCCAGAATCTGAGCTTTCAGGTCCACCCCGTTACGGAGTACATCCAGCAGCAGTTTGGGATGCACTATACCCAGGATGAGAGTTATTACATCCTGGAAGCCGAGCCGGGTGCCGTCGTCTATCTGGGTACAAAAACCGGCACCGACCCTGAGGCCATGATGGACGATCTCAGGCGCGCGGGTCGCGGTGAAAAACCGTTTGATGACGACCGCTTCGTTAATCAGATCCCGGCGAAAAAGCACGACCATTTCCTGATCCCCGCAGGAACAGTGCACTGCTCCGGCGCGGGAACCATGGTGCTGGAGATCAGCGCTACGCCGTATATCTTCACCTTCAAACTGTGGGACTGGGGCCGCCTGGGCCTGGACGGGCTGCCGCGCCCGGTACACCTGGAGCACGGTGAAAAGGTGATCGACTGGCAGCGCGACGCGCAGTGGGTTCATCAGCATCTGGTGAATCAGTTTGAACCTGTCGCGGAGGGAAACGGCTGGCGCGAAGAGCGAACTGGCCTGCACGAGCGTGAATTTATCGAAACCCGCCGCCACTGGTTTAGCGAACCCGTTGTGCACCACACCGGCGGCGGCGTGAACGTGCTGAACCTGGTAGAGGGCGACGAAGCGATTGTCGACAGCCCAACCGGTGCATTTGAGCCGTTTACCGTCCATTACGCCGAAACCTTCATCATTCCGGCCAGCGTGGGGGAATATCGCATTTCACCGTCAGCCGGTGCTTCCGGCCCCCCCCTGGCGACCATCAAAGCCTGGGTAAGGAGCTAACGATGATTCATTTTATTGTCGCCACGCACGGCCCATTAGCCGCCGCGCTGCTGGAGAGCGGCCGGATGGTGTACGGCGACCTCCCCGGCGTACACGCTGTTTGCCTGACCGAACAGGCGGGAATAGAGGGCTTCCGGCAGGATTTCAGCGCCACGCTGGATGCGGCAAGCGTCAACGCCGACGGCGTGCTGGTGCTGTGTGACATGCAAAGCGGCACGCCGTGGAACGTAGCCTGTGAAGCCGCGTTTAACCCGCATACGCAGCCGCCGGTCGCCGTGGTGGCAGGGGCCAACTTTCCGATGCTGCTGCAAACCGACGAGGTGATGATGGCATGCGATGTTCATCAGGCTGCCGGGCAGCTTATCGAACTTACTCTGCCAACGCTGGTACAGGCGAAACCGGCAGAGACTGAACAGACAGACGATTTTTAAGGAGCCGCATATGAGTATTTCTTTTGTACGCATTGACGACCGCGTGATCCACGGGCAGCTCATTACACGTTGGGCCAGGGAGCTGCCCTGCGACGGCATCGTTGCCATTGACGATGCCGTTGCGGCCGATCCGCTGTTATCGTCGGTCATGAAAGGGGCCGTATCAGATACCAAAGTATGGCTGTTCGATACGGCAACCGCGATCGAAAAACTGCCAAAAGTGATTGCCAGCGAGAAGCGCTATTTCGTGATTGGCAAATCACCGCTCACGCTGCAGCGCATTGAGCAGGCGGGCATTAGCCTTAAAAACAGTAACGGGAAAATAAACGTGGGGCCGATGAGCGCTCGGGCTAACGCGATCGCCATCGGCCCGAATCAGTCGGTAACGAAAGACGAAGCGGCGGCGTTCGAGTGGCTGACCAGTCAGGGACACGCCATTGAATTCCGCCTGGTTCCCGATGCCAGTTTTTATACCTGGCAGGATGCCAGACAAAAGCTGAAATAAGGAGCAGATCATGATTATCGAAGCGGCTTTAATTGGCCTGCTGTGTTATCTGGGCGCGCTCAGTAGCCCGTGGCTTTTAGGGCTGACCGGCGGCTGGTATCTCATCTCCCGGCCGCTCATTTCCGGAATGCTGGTTGGCCTGATCCTGGGCGACATCAAAACCGGGATTATGATTGGCGTAGCGGTACAGGCGGTGTATATCGCAATGGTAACGCCCGGCGGCTCGATGCCAGCAGATTTAAACTTTGTGGCTTATCCGGCCATTGCGCTGGGGATACTTTCCGGCAAAGGACCTGAGGTTGCCGTCGCGCTGGCGGCGACGATTGGGATTGCCGGAACCATTCTCTTCAATGCGATGATGGTGCTGAACTCCTTCTGGAACCATCGTGCCGATGTGGCGCTGGAGAACGGCGACGAGCGCGGGCTCTACCTTAACAGCGCCGTCTGGCCGCAGGCGATGAATTTTGTGCTGCGCTTTGTGCCTACCTTTATCGCCGTCTTTTTTGGCGCGCAGTACATTAGCGGTTTTATGGACAGTCTTCCGCACATCGTTCTCTCCACCATGAACGTGCTCGGCGGCATCTTGCCCGCCGTCGGTATTGCCATCCTGCTTAAGCAGATCATCAAAAGCTATACCATGCTCATCTATTTCCTGGTGGGCTTCGTCTGTATCGTTTTTTTGAAACTCAATATGGTCGCGCTGGTGATCGTGGGCGCCCTGCTGGCACTGATTCACTACAACTATAAACCCGAGGCACCGCAGGCCGTGGCTTCAGCATCAGCCCCTGACGACGAGGATGAATTCTGATGGAAGAACGTAAACTCACCCGCAAGGATCTGCGCCGCTGCTGGCGAGCGTGGATGATGCATAACCTCTCCTCAATGAGCTTTGAACGCCTTGAATCCTTCGGCTTTTGCCTGAGCATGCTGCCGGTCGCAAAAAAGCTTTATCCCGACGCGGTACAACGTACCGAGATGCTGCGCCGTCACGCGTCGTTCTACAACACGGAGCCACAGATTGGCGCGATCGTTAACGGTATGGCGCTGGGTCTGGAGGAGAAAAAAGCCAACGGCGAGCCGATTGACGGTGAAACCATAAACACGCTGAAGGTAGGCCTGATGGGGCCAATCGCCGGGATCGGTGATTCGATGATCCCCGGGATGCTTATCCCGATCCTCCTTAGCATCGGAATGGCGCTGGCGGCAGGGGGAAATATCCTCGGCCCGCTGTTTTACACCGTGGCCTGGCTGGCCATCATTATCCCCGGCTCCTGGTTCCTGTTTATGAAAGGCTACCAGATGGGGTCAGGCTCGGTGGAGATGCTGGTCAGCAGCAAATCTACCCGGCTACGGGAAGCGCTCTCGCTGCTGGGCGTCTTCGTCATGGGCGGCGTGGCGGCGAGCTACGTAAAGCTCGGCACCGGTCTGGAGTTCATCACCCGGGATGGGGTTAACATTCACATTCAGCAGATGCTGGACGGTATTTTCCCACAGCTGCTTCCGCTGGCGGTGGTACTGGGGACCTGGTATCTGATGGCAAAACGCGGCGTGTCGCCGGTAAAAGCCATGATATTGCTGCTTATACTGGCAGCGCTTGGCGTGGCGTCCGGTTTGTTTGCCGGATAAGAAAACCGGGGCAATGCCCCGGCTTCTTTATGGATGGAAGTTATTCCACAGTTCTGCGACTTTATCCGGACGCGAAATAAACTGGAACCGTGCGGGATCGTCAATAAACTGCTGATAAACAGGCGCATCAGTGATGCCGAACTCCGGATAACCGCGCGGCGTAATCATCTGCAGTCGCCCAGGTCTGTAATGACCGTTGTGCTGCCAGACAATATGATTTCCCTGAACTAAGGGATACCAGGCCAGACCTTTTCGCGCACGAACAGCCTCATACTCAAAGCCATATTCTCGATCGCACCACGCACCAAACGTCAGCGGCTCATTGGGCGAGGCCGAAATCGTCGCATGACCCCATCCGGGAGGGACCAGTACCTTTTCACCCGGCCCCGCGAGCACCGCAAAACAACGTCCCGGATCGTCGTCAACATACACCTGCATGTAGATAATCGCTTTACCCTGCCAGATTTCGTACAGCTCAGGCGGCGACCATCCGCTGTGCTGGCTAATGCGGTGAACATGCCCCTGGCTGCGGACCGGCTCATCGCCCAGCGTGCCCGCCGCGTAGGTAACCACACCAAAAAGCAGCATGCGTTTTTCGAGTTCGGGCCTGTCCGCCAGACGCGCCACGTCCATCGCGATAGCATACACCTGTTCAGGCCCTTCGCAGTCCGGATTGCGCAGCGACGGGCGGATCTGATCCAGCGTTCTGATCTCCGGCATCGGCCCGGTAACGTCATCTCCGTAGCAAAAACCGAGCGGCTGACGGGTGATGGTCATATCAAGACCATAGTTAGCCATGGCGCACCTCGTAACCTTCCCCGGAGGCAAAGACCCGCAGGGCGAAGCCCTCTGCCAGCAGCGCATAGTCGTGTCCCGCGATGCCTGGCCAGACGGCAAGGGAGGATAGCGTCTCGTTGCCAGTGTTAATCAAACGATGCGCTGTAAAAGGAGGAATAATATGCACAGAGCCTGCCGTCACCTGCTCAAGACGCGCGTCGCCCGCCTCCGTTTGCAACAGCAACAAGCCGCATCCGCGCAGGCCAAAATAGACCTCGCCCTGTTCACGGCGCCGGTGAAAATGACCGCGTGTCATAAAAAACTCATCACCGATTTTGCCGGCGTAAAGATGGGTCACGCCGACATACAGCGCCCCATCGTTCGACGGGGTATCGAACATTTCAACATCATAGACGCGCTGCTGCGGTTCGCAGCCACGCCAGGCGTCGTTATCATTGAACACGTCTGGCAGATCGGCGATGTGAGTCGTCTTGCAGAGTAGCGGACCGTTAGTGAATACACCGCTGGCCCACGCCACATGGGGTGGCAGGATAATATCAGGGATCATGTTTCTCTCCGGCCCGAGGAGAACAACATGATAAGCCTACCAGATTAAACGATTAACCTCTTACCCGGAGGCCCACTATGTCGGGTTAATCACACTCCTTTTACTCCTGCTCGCCAAGTGCATAGGTGATTACCAGCTGTCCTTTTTTCATTTTCAGCCCGAGGAGCTGCATCTCCCCTATTTCCGCCAGCTGTTTTACATGCGTTCCGCCACAGGGATAGGCCGGGAGATCGCCAAAGCGAACCTTGCGCCTGCCCGCTTCAATTTCGGTGTGACGAAGCAGGTTGTCCGCTTTCCAGTCGTCGATAATTGCGCTTAGCTGAGCTGCATCAGGCATTGGGGCATCCTGCTCCCGTGGCGTAAAGGTAATTCGCCCTTCGCCTGGCCAGTGATGAGCTTTCACCGGCTGCCAACCAAAGTATTCACCGGCATAACCTATCAAATGGCCAGCGCTGTGCCAGCGGGCATGACGCCTGCGCGCACTTTTATCGACCTGCATTTCCACCTCGCCGGGCACAAGCGGCCGAGCCAAAATGTGAATAATCTGGTCCCCGCGCAGGCTCACGCCCTCCACCGCGATCCCCGAGATCAGGCCCCGATCCGCTGGCTGTCCGCCACCCTGCGGATGGAAAAGGGTCTGATCCAGCTCAACGGCGTAGCGGCCATCAGTCTCTTCAGTACACCGGATCACCTTCGCGCGGCCCGCTGTCGCTTCGCTTGTGTAATAAAGTCGTTCTGTCATGGTTGTTCTCCTCTGTATCCTGACAGTATATTCATGACGTCATCATAGATAATCCGCCTTTCAAACAATGCACTATTGCCTGGTAAGCACAAATGAAACCTGCACTGCTTCCCGACCTTGCCACTTTTGTTACCATCGTAGAACACGGCAATTTTTCGACTGCAGCCCGTATTACGGGAGCAACGCCTTCAGCGATCAGCCGTTGTGTTTCACGTCTTGAGCAGGAGATGGGATCTAAGTTACTGCACCGCACCACGCGCAAGCTGGCACTGACCGAAACCGGAAAATCGGTTTATGAACATGCACTGGATATGCTGGAAGCGGCACAACAGGCAATGGATTCTGGTAGCAGCGTGCAAACCGTTGCGCAGGGAAAACTCACGGTGAGCGTGCCAAAAGCCGTGGGACGATTTGTGATCCATCCGCTGATCCCCGAGTTCCTGGAGCGCTACCCGCAAATTGACGTTTGTCTGCGTCTGGAAGATCGCTACATGGACCTGATCGACGATGGGGTCGATCTGGCATTGCGGATCACCAGTACCCCTTCTCCTGGCCTGTACGGAAAGCCCCTGATGCCGGTAACCCATGTTATTTGCGCCACGCCAGAATATCTTCGACGTGCAGGCACGCCACAGCATCCGCACGACCTCCGGGCACATAGCTGTATATCGCTCGGGGAAACCCCGGCCGATTCACGATGGAAATTCACCCTGCAGGGGAAAACGGAGATCGTACAGACGCACGGCCGCTATGCTGCAAACCACACTGGCGTGCGGCTGGATGCGGTAAAACGTCATGTTGGTATCGGGAGCTTACCGCTGTTTACAGCGCGCGAGGCTTTGGAAAAAGGGGAGATTGTGCAGGTTCTGCCGGAGTGGGCATTTATCAGCAGCTATACGGGCGAGCTCTGGTTGCTCTGGACGCGCAACAAACATATGCCAGCCAGAATGCGGGCGATGATCAACTACCTGAATGAAAAAATGCCAGTCATTCAGTGACTGGCATTTTTTAACGCTTATTCCACCTCGCGGGCGTCGATACGCAGCTCTTTAGGCACTTCGAAGACAATGTTCTCTTCGCGGCCTTCCAGCGGAACCGCTTCGCCACCGCCCAGCTCCTGCAGACGGGCAATCACGTTCTGCACCAGAATATCCGGTGCGGAAGCACCCGCGGTAACGCCGACGCAGGCCGCATTTTTGACCCACGCTTCCTGTATATCCGTCGAATCGTCAATCAGGAACGCCGCTTTCCCCATACGCTGCGCCAGCTCGGCCAGACGGTTGGAGTTAGAGGAGTTTTTGGAGCCGACCACCAGCACCACGTCCGCCCGTTCAGCCAGCGCACGCACGGCCTCCTGACGGTTGGTCGTTGCGTAGCAGATGTCGTCCTTACGCGGCCCGACGATTTTCGGGAAGCGCTGGCGCAGGGCGTCAATCACGTCTGATGTGTCATCTACGGAGAGCGTGGTCTGGGTCATAAACGACAGACGCCCTTCGTTTTTCACGTCCAGCGTAAAGACGTCTTCCGGCGATTCGACCAGGTACATGCCCCCTTCCGGGTTGCTGTACTGGCCCATGGTACCTTCGACTTCCGGGTGACCAGCATGGCCAATCAGAATTGACTCTTCACCACGACGGCTGGCGCGCGCCACTTCCATATGCACCTTGGTCACCAGCGGACAGGTGGCATCGAATACGGTCAGATCGCGGCTTTTCGCTTCGTTACGCACAGCCTGAGAAACGCCGTGGGCGGAGAAGATCAGGATCGCACCATCCGGCACTTCGCTAATCTGCTCAATAAAGATCGCACCGCGCTCGCGCAGGCTGTCGACCACGTAGCGGTTGTGCACCACTTCGTGGCGCACGTAAATTGGCGCGCCGTAAATTTCCAGCGCGTTTTCAACAATGCTGATAGCGCGGTCTACACCGGCGCAAAAGCCGCGCGGGTTAGCCAACAGGATCTGCATTTCAGGCCTCCAGTGCCGGTTCGATTTCCAGCACTTCTACATCAAAATGAACGGTACGCCCGGCAAGCGGATGGTTGAAGTCAACGGTAATAGAGTCGCCGTTGATTTCGCGGATCACGCCAGGCATTTCGCTGCCGTCCATAGCGGTAAAGAGCATAATCGCCCCAACCTCCGGTTCGCCTGCATCCATAAACTCACGGCGCGAGAAGTATTGCACCAGGTCCGGGCTTGGCACGCCAAACGCCGCATCGGGCTCCAGCGAAAAGGCTTTTTTCTCCCCCTCTTTCAGACCGAGGAGCTGCTGTTCAAGGCCTTCAGACAGGGAAGTATCGCCAAGACGAAACAGGGCCGGTTTGCCGTTGTTGCGGGTGGATTCGGCCGTGGAGCCGTCATCCAGCTTCAGCGTGAAGTGAACGAGAACCGCGCTGTTGCTCTGTACGGATTTAGACATACACATTGCTCTTTAATGTTGTCTCGCCTGTGTGCCGGGTGGCGCTTCGCTTACCCGGCCTACAAGTGTCGGCATATTCGGTAGGCCGGGATCGCTACGCGTCACCCGGCTGGTTTTGTTACGCCTGCTCTTTCGCGGCCGGTTTAGGCAAGAAGCCTTCCAGCACGATTAACGCCGCGCCGACGCATATTGCGCTATCGGCCAGGTTAAAGGTGGCGAAGTGCCAGTCGCCGACGTAGAAGTCGATCATATCGACCACAAAGCCGTGCCACAGGCGGTCAAACAGGTTGCCCAGCGCGCCGCCAATGATCAGCGCGTAGGCGATGTTATTCAGCTTTTGCGTGGCCTTCGAGCGGTACATCAGCACCGCCAGCACTACGCAGATACCGATAGCGATACCCGCGAAGAACCAGCGCTGCCAGCCACCGCTGTCAGCAAGGAAACTAAACGCTGCGCCGTAGTTGCGCGCATAGTGCAGGTTAAGCGACGGGAACAGCGGAACCGTATCCCCCAGAGCAAAGTTCTGGAGGATCAGGAACTTGCTGCCCAGATCGATAATCAGCACCACCACAACCAGCCACAGCCAGCGCAGTCCTGTTGAACAGAGAGTTTTACTCATCAGGCAAACTTACGTTTTTCGCCGTCACCGGCGACGTTGCTTACACAGCGTCCGCAGATGTCTGCGTGTTCCGCCACCTGACCAACATCGGTGGTGTAATGCCAGCAGCGCGGGCATTTCTCACCGTCGGCCTTGCTCAGCGCGACTTTCAGTCCTTTGAGCAGTTCGCTCTGCTGAGCATCAGCAGAAGCCTCGGCATAATCCGCAACTTTCGCACCGGAGGTCAACAGGACAAATCGTAATTCATCGCCCAGCGCCGTCAGCTTCGCCGCCAGCTCAGGTTCCGCGTACAGGGTCACTGCCGCTTCCAGAGAGCCACCGACTTTCTTGTCAGCACGCGCCTGCTCGATAACCTTGTTCACTTCGCCACGCACTTTCAGCAGCTCGTCCCAGAAGGCGTCGTTCATCGCTTCAGTGCTGGAGAGATCGAACAGGCCTTCGTACCACTCGCCGGTGAAGACGTACTTCTCACGCTCGCCCGGCAGATAGCCCCAGATTTCATCCGCGGTGAAGGACATGATCGGCGCCATCCAGCGCACCAGCGCTTCCGCGATGTGGAACAGCGCGGTCTGGCAGCTACGACGCGCCACGCTGTCCGCTTTCGCGGTGTACTGGCGGTCTTTAATGATGTCGAGGTAGAACGAGCCCATCTCGATGGAGCAGAAGCGCATCAGGCGCTGCACCACTTCGTGGAAGTCGTAAGACTCGTAGGCCTTCAGAATATCGTCCTGCGCCGCTTTCGCGCAGCTTACCGCCCAGCGGTCCAGCACCACCATCTCTTCCGGCTTCACCATGTCTTTAACCGGATCGAACCCGTTCAGGTTCGCCAGCAGGAAGCGCGCGGTGTTGCGGATACGACGATAGCTGTCGGCGGCACGTTTCAGGATCTCGTCAGACACCGCCATTTCGCCGGTGTAGTCGGTAGAGGCCACCCACAGACGCAGAATGTCCGCGCCCAGCTTATTCATCACGTCCTGCGGAGAAACGGTGTTACCGATAGATTTGGACATCTTGCGGCCCTGACCATCCACGGTGAAGCCGTGGGTCAGAACCTGACGGTAAGGTGCTTTGCCCTTCATGGCGGTGGAGATCATCAGGGATGACATGAACCAGCCGCGGTGTTGGTCAGAGCCTTCCAGATACATGTCGGCAGCGTGACCGGCAAACTCCGGACGCACGTCAACCACGGAGGAGTGGGTAGAGCCGGAGTCGAACCATACGTCCAGGGTATCCGGCACTTTCTCGTAGCTGTCTGCGTCAGCGCCCAGGATGTCGCGGGCGTCAAGATCCCACCACGCCTGAATGCCGTCAACTTCGACGCGCTTCGCCACTTCTTCCATCAGTTCCAGGGTATTCGGGTGCAGTTCCTGCGTCTCTTTATGCACGAACAGAGACATCGGTACGCCCCAGGTACGCTGACGGGAGATACACCAGTCAGGACGGTTAGCGACCATGGATTCGATACGCGCCTGGCCCCAGTCCGGGATCCACTGCACGCCTTTGATCTCTTTCAGGGACTGCTCGCGCAGGCCTTTCTGATCCATGCTGACGAACCACTGCGGGGTCGCACGGAAGATGATTGGTGACTTGTGACGCCAGCAGCATGGGTAGCTGTGCTGCATTTTCTCAACGTGCAGCAGCGCGCCGCTGGTGCGCAGCATATCAACGATGATGTCGTTGGCTTTGAAGACGTTGATGCCGTCCAGCGCCGGATAGGTGCCCGGCAGGTAAGAGCCGTCCGGGCCAACCGGGTTAGCGATTTCCAGACCGTATTTCAGGCTGATGTTGTAGTCGTCAGGACCGTGGCCGCCGGCGGTATGCACCGCACCGGTACCCGCTTCCAGCGTCACGTGGTCGCCCAGGATCGCCGGAACGTCGAAGTCCAGGAACGGGTGTTTAAAGCGCATCAGCTCCAGCGCGTCACCTTTCACGGTGCCGAGCACGGTGTAGTCGGCGATGTGCGCGCGCTTCAGCACGCTTTCAACCAGATCTTTCGCCAGGATAACCGCCTGGCCTTCAACCTGCACCAGCGCGTATTCAAACTCACCGGACAGGGAGATCGCGCGGTTGGCTGGCAGGGTCCACGGAGTGGTGGTCCAGATCACCAGAGAGATCGGGCCGTTTACCGAGGAGACGCCAAATTTAGCTTTCACCGCATCCTGATCTACCGCGTGGAAGGCCACGTCGATAGACGGAGAGGTTTTGTCGTAATACTCAACTTCCGCTTCTGCCAGCGCAGAGCGGCAGTCCACGCACCAGTGCACCGGCTTCGCGCCTTTATGCAGGTGGCCGTTTCCGATGATTTTACCCAGCGCACGGATGATGTTGGCTTCGGTTTTGAAGTCCATGGTCAGGTACGGGTGCGACCAGTCGCCCAATACGCCCAGACGGATAAAGTCAGCGCGCTGACCGTCAACCTGGGTGGCGGCGTATTCGCGGCATTTCGCGCGGAACTCGGCGGCGGTGAACTTCTCACCCGGCTTGCCAAACTCTTGCTCCACTTTCAGCTCGATTGGCAGACCGTGGCAGTCCCAGCCCGGAACGTAAGGCGAGTCAAAGCCCGTGAGGCCTTTGGACTTCACGATAATGTCTTTCAGAATCTTGTTAACAGAGTGACCAATATGAATGCTGCCATTCGCATATGGAGGGCCATCATGCAGAATGAAGGATTTTTTGCCTTTTTTGGCTGCACGAATGATGCCGTACAGGTCATCATCGGTCCAACGCGCCAGCATTCCCGGTTCACGCTTGGCGAGATCGCCGCGCATCGGGAACCCTGTTTCCGGCAAATTCAGGGTTGATTTATAGTCACTCATCAGATTCTCGGTTCCGTATTTATCACGTAGGCATTTAAGCCGGGTTTTATCGCCCAAAAAACTCGCGGGCCGTCAATTCATCTCGCGCGATTTGCGCTTTTAGTTCATCCAGCGAGCCAAATCGCTGCTCGTTGCGTATCTTTTTACGCAGTATTACATCTATATGGCGACCGTAAAGGTCCATTACAACGTCCAGCAGGTGCACTTCTAGCTGTTGACGCACGCCGGCGACGGTAGGACGCGTGCCAATGTTGGCGACACCGTAAAAGGGTTTATCGCCCAGTCCTGCGACTTCTACCGCATAGACCCCTTTAACCGGGGAGACCTGACGACGCAGCGGAATATTCGCCGTCGGGAAACCTATAGTGCGGCCCAGCGCATCGCCGTGAACCACACGGCCTGAGATGGTGAACGGATGCCCCAGCAGGTTTTCTGCCGTATCCAGTTCATCATTCGCCAGCGCCTGGCGGACCGCCGTACTGCTGACGCGAACGCCGCCTTCACAGAAGGTCATCGCGCTGGTGACGTCAAAACCGTACTCCAGGCCAGCCTTCTGTAATAGCAAGAAATCGCCCTGACGACCAGCGCCAAAGCGGAAATCATCACCTACGGCAAGAAACTGCACGCCAAGCCGCTTAACCAGCAGGTCGCTGACAAAATTTTGTGCTGTCAGCGCGGCAAAGCGGCGATCGAAGCGCACGCATAATACGTAGTCCACGCCTGACTCTGCCAGATAGCGCAGCTTCTCGCGCAGGCGAGTAAGACGGGCAGGCGATTTTTCGCCCGCAAACAGCTCAAGCGGCTGCGGCTCGAAAATCATCACTACAACGGGCAGGCCACGCGCCTCCCCTTCTTTACGCAATCCCTGCAGCAGCGCCTGATGACCACGATGCACGCCGTCGAAATTACCAATGGTCAGCACGCACCCGTGCGGGGCTTTGCTGAGATTATGTATGCCACGTATCAGCTTCATGTCTGGCTCAAAACAGTGAAAATCGCCAAAGTATACCTTGTACAGCGGTTAAGGTTAACCGGCGATTGTTCACACAAAACAGAAAGCCGTAATGATTTCATCATGCTGACCTTTCACAGCGAAAAAATCTGCTCGCGAACAGCGTTTTTTATGCCGAAAGGCTGTATTCACGGAAGACAAGCTGGTAGAATCCTGCGCCATCACTACGTAACGAAGCGTCGCTAATTAACGGCGCTTATTTGCACAAATCCATTGACAAAAGAAGGCAGAGAGGGCATATTCCTCGGCCTTTGAATTGTCCACATAGATCATATTTGGGAGTTGGACTTGGCTAATATCAAATCAGCTAAGAAACGTGCCGTACAGTCTGAGAAGGCTCGTAAGCACAACGCAAGCCGTCGCTCTATGATGCGTACCTTCATCAAGAAAGTATACGCAGCAATCGAAGCTGGCGACAAAGCTGCAGCGCAGAACGCATTTAACGAAATGCAACCAATCGTGGATCGTCAGGCTGCTAAAGGTCTGATCCACAAAAACAAAGCAGCGCGTCATAAAGCAAACCTGACCGCGCAGATCAGCAAACTGGCTTAATCGCTACTTGTTGTTGCTTGTTTAAAGAACCCGCTTAACGCGGGTTTTTTTATATCCTCAGATTGCCGGTGGCGTAAACAGCGCCGAGTAGTCGCGGTTACAGATTCGCTGCACCGCCGGATGCTGAATCATTCGTTCAGCAAATATCGCGTGATACTCCTCCATCACGTTATCTACCCTGCCTATCTCCGTAATCTTGTCGTCCGAATAAAGATCGTGCGCGTACAGCGTTGGCGCAACGAAGATGGCGTTATGCGCTTCGCCAAAGGCTTTCATCAGCGCCGCATCGTCGAATTCGCCGAGAATTTCGACCTTCAGCCCCTGTGAGTTAAACCAGTTCAGCAGCTTGCGGCCGAGCATGGAGCGCCTTCCCGGCACCAGCAGACGGCGCTCTTCAAGGCACGCGGGGAACGGTTTTTCCGGCGGCGGGTTTATGCACCAGAAGCTCACGCCACATTCGCCAATTTTCACCGAGAACAGGCCTTCCTGCTGCGTGGAGTCGATTGGGCAATCCGAGATAATCATGTCCAGCTTATGCTGGCTTAGCTGCTCCAGCAGCATCTCGTGAGTGGATTCAAAGCAGCGCAGATGAATTTGCTCATCCTCAACCACGGCAGCATCCAGCACGCCGCTCACCAGTCGTTTTGACAGCGCATCCGCCACGCCCACGTCAAAGAGCAGGTTCGACTCTTTGCGATAGTTGACGATATCCAGCATCTCCTGGCTCAGGGTGAACATCTTGTCCGCGTAGCGGAACACCAGCTCGCCCAGCTCGCTTGGCTCAATGCCGCGCCCTTTGCGCTTGAACAGCTTGCCCTGCAGGCGCTCTTCCAGCGCCTTGATTTGCCCGGTGATGGTTTGCGGCGTCAGGTAGAGCGCCTCTGCCGCACCGACAACCGAGCCCTGCTTATAGACGTGCCAGAAGTAGTAAAGATGGTTGTAATTCAAATGAGACATCGCGTCTTCTCTCCCTGATTGTGTATCGGGAGAAGGCTCCCCTTCTCCCGGATTCCCGTTATGCCTGGACGGCCTGTCCTGACAATTTCACCTTTAACAAGGTGTAACCCACCACCGCAGCCAGTAATGACCCGATAAGAATGCCGAGCTTGGCCCAGACGATAAGCTCAGGCGCATGCGCGCCAAACGCCAGCGTCGAGATAAAGATCGACATCGTAAAGCCAATTCCGCACAACACGCCTACGGCCATAATCTGCTTAAACGTGGTCCCATGCGGTAACGACGCCAGCTTCAGCTTCAGCGCCAGCCAGCAAAAAAGGCTAATGCCCAGCGGCTTACCGATGAACAGCCCGGCAACGATGCCCAGCGGCAGCACGGACGTCAGTCCATCGAGCGTAACGCCTCCGAGGGAAACACCCGCGTTGGCGAAAGCAAACAGCGGCAGGATCATAAAGGCGACCCACGGATGCAGCACATGTTCCAGCTGTTTGGCTGGAGACTCGCCGTCCTGCTGCTTAAGCGGCACGAAGAAGCCGACAATCACGCCAGCAAGCGTAGCGTGCACGCCCGACTTCAGCACCGCCGTCCACAGGATCATGCCCACCAGGACGTATATTCCGATACGTCGTACGTTGAAAATATTCAGTAATGCCAGTACTGCAATAGCGCCAGCCGCCACGCTCAGCGACAGTATCGACAGCTCGCTGGTGTAAAAAAGCGCGATAATCACGATAGCGCCGAGGTCATCAATGATCGCCAGCGCCATCAGGAAAATTTTCAGCGCCACCGGCACGCGGCTGCCCAGCAGTGCCAGCACCCCAAGCGCAAAGGCAATATCCGTTGCGGCCGGGATCGCCCAGCCGTGGCGCGCCACCGGATCCTGCCAGGTAAAGGCCAGGAAGAGCAGCGCCGGGACGACCATTCCCCCCAGCGCGGCAATCACCGGGAACGCCGCACGCTGACGGCTGGCTAACGAGCCCAGCACCAGCTCGCGCTTCACCTCAAGCCCTACCAGCAGGAAGAACACCGCCATCAGCGCATCGTTGATCCACAGCAGCATGTTCTTATTAATTTCCAGCGCGCCCACTTTCAGCTCAACGGGCGTTTCCAGAAAGGCGTGGTAGAGATCGCGGGTGATGCCCAGGTTTGCCAGCACCATCGCGGCCGCAGCGGCGATAATCAAAATCACGCCGCCGGACGCTTCACTGCTAAAGAAACGGTGTAGTAGTTTCACTTAAGTTCTCTCTTTTACAACAATACCTCGATAAAACCATAATACCAAGCCTAACAACTCGGCAAAAACAGATTAATATTGAGTATAAATTCAGTTTTACCGAGCAATACCCGTAAATAGAAAAAGCCCGGAATCGCTTCCGGGCTTTTTGAGGATGAAAAGCGCTAACGGATTAGCGAGTCAAATCATCGAAGAATTTTTTGACGCCGTCGAAGAAGCTTTTGGAGCGTGGGCTGTTTTTCTCACCCGTCGGGCCACCAAAGCTTTCCTGAAGTTCTTTCAGAAGCTGCTTCTGCTTATCGTTCAGGCCAACCGGCGTTTCGACCACCACGCGGCACAACAGGTCGCCCTGCGCGCCACCGCGAACGGATTTAACGCCTTTTCCGCGCATGCGGAACAGCTTGCCGGTCTGGGTTTCGCCAGGCACTTTCAGGTTTACGCGGCCATCCAGCGTGGGGACTTCGATTTCACCGCCCAGCGCCGCCATCGCGAAGTTAATCGGCACTTCGCAGTACAGGTTGTTGCCTTCACGCTCAAAAATCGCGTGCTGCTTCACCTGAACCTGAACGTACAGATCGCCTGCTGGCGCGCCGTGCTCGCCCGCTTCACCTTCACCTGACAGACGGATGCGGTCGCCCGTATCGACGCCTGCCGGGATTTTAACGGACAGGGTTTTGGTTTTCTCAACGCGACCATGGCCATGGCATTTGTTGCACGGATCTTTAATCAGCGTACCGCGACCGTGACAGTGCGGACACGCCTGCTGAACCGCAAAGAAGCCCTGACGCATCTGCACCTGGCCGGAACCGTGACAGGTTGGACAGGTCTGCGGCTGGGTTCCCGCCTTCGCACCGCTGCCGTGGCAAATATCGCACTCTTCGAGCGTCGGGATGCGGATCTCTTTGGTCACGCCGCGAACGGCCTCTTCCAGCGTCAGGTCCATGTTGTAGCGCAGGTCTGCGCCACGCGATGCGCGTTGGCGACCGCGACCACCGCCGAAGATATCGCCGAATACGTCGCCAAAAATGTCGCTGAAATCTGCGCCGCCGCCACCGAAACCACCGCCGCCGCCGCCCATACCGCCCTGTTCGAACGCGGCATGACCGTACTGATCGTATGCCGCACGTTTCTGGGCATCGGTCAGGATTTCATAGGCTTCTTTGATCTCTTTAAATTTGGCTTCGGCCTCTTTATCACCCTGGTTGCGATCCGGGTGATATTTCATGGCCAGGCGCTTATACGCCTTTTTGATTTCACGCTCTTCCGCTGTTTTGGAAACGCCTAAAATCTCGTAATAGTCTTGCTTCGCCATTTTATTTTATCTGCCCCTAACATGCGTGCACGGGCGGAGAGGAAACCTCTTCGCCCGTGCCAGTAATTACCCGTTCAAAGGGCGATTATTTTTTGTCTTTCACTTCTTCGAATTCAGCGTCAACAACGTCGTCGTCTTTCGCATTATTCTGGGAAGCATCAGCGCCCGCCTGCTGTTGAGCATGCTGCTGCTGAGCGATTTCCATCAGCTTCTCGGAAGCCTGTGCCAGCGCCTGCATCTTCGCTTCGATATCCGCTTTATCTTCACCTTTCAGTGAGGATTCCAGCGCAGTCAGCGCAGCTTCGATAGCAGTTTTGTCTTCCGCTGGCAGTTTATCGCCCGCTTCTTCAACCTGCTTACGGGTGCTGTGCAGCAGATGGTCACCCTGGTTGCGGGTCTGAACCAGCTCTTCGAACTTACGGTCGGATTCCGCGTTAGCTTCGGCATCGCGAACCATTTTTTCGATTTCCGCTTCGTTCAGGCCAGAAGACGCCTTGATGGTGATCTTCTGCTCTTTACCGCTGTTTTTGTCTTTCGCAGACACGTGCAGGATACCGTCAGCATCGATGTCGAAGGTAACTTCGATCTGTGGCATGCCGCGCGGTGCCGGGCTGATACCGTCCAGGTTGAACTGACCCAGAGATTTGTTATCAGACGCACGCTTACGCTCACCCTGAATCACATGGATGGTTACCGCAGACTGGTTGTCTTCAGCGGTAGAGAACACCTGGCTGTGCTTCGTTGGGATGGTGGTGTTTTTGTTGATGAGCGCAGTCATCACTCCGCCCATGGTTTCGATACCCAGAGACAGCGGGGTAACGTCCAGCAGCAGTACGTCTTTCACTTCACCGGTCAGTACGCCACCCTGAACCGCAGCACCGATAGCTACCGCTTCGTCCGGGTTAACGTCTTTACGTGGCTCTTTACCAAAGAATTCAGCCACTTTCTTCTGAACCATTGGCATACGCGTCTGACCACCCACCAGGATAACGTCCTGGATGTCAGAGACGGACAGGCCAGCGTCCTGCAGTGCAACTTTCAGTGGCTCGATGGAACGGTTCACCAGGTCTTCTACCAGGCTTTCCAGTTTCGCACGGGTCACTTTGATGTTCATGTGTTTAGGACCGGACGCGTCTGCAGTGATGTACGGCAGGTTTACGTCGGTCTGCTGAGCGGAAGAGAGTTCAATCTTCGCTTTCTCAGCGGCTTCTTTCAGGCGCTGCATAGCCAGCGGATCGTTACGCAGGTCAATGCCCTGATCTTTCTTAAACTCGTCAACGAGGTAGTTGATCATACGGCTGTCGAAGTCTTCACCACCCAGGTGGGTATCACCGTTGGTTGCCAGAACTTCGAAGGTTTTTTCGCCGTCAACTTCGTCGATTTCGATAATAGAGATATCGAAAGTACCACCACCCAGGTCGTAAACCGCGATAGTGCGGTTGCCAACTTCTTTATCCAGACCGTAAGCCAGTGCAGCCGCGGTTGGTTCGTTGATGATACGTTTGACTTCCAGACCTGCGATACGGCCAGCATCTTTAGTTGCCTGACGCTGAGCATCGTTGAAGTATGCAGGTACGGTGATAACCGCTTCAGTTACCGGTTCGCCCAGGTAATCTTCAGCCGTTTTCTTCATTTTCTTCAGCACTTCAGCAGAAATCTGCGGTGGTGCCATTTTCTGACCTTTTACGTCAATCCATGCATCACCGTTGTCAGCACCGATGATTTTGTACGGCATGATGGCTTCATCACGCTGCACTTCTTCGTCCTGGAAGCGGCGACCAATCAGGCGTTTAATCGCAAACAGGGTGTTTTGCGGGTTTGTCACTGCCTGACGTTTAGCCGGCTGACCAACCAGAGTTTCACCATCCTGGGTATAGGCAATGATAGAAGGCGTGGTGCGATCGCCCTCGGCGTTCTCCAGCACACGTGCAGTAGTGCCATCCATAATCGCTACACAAGAGTTGGTAGTACCCAGGTCGATACCAATAATTTTACCCATCTAAACGTCTCCACTAAAAATTCAGTCAACATGTGGTTGTGTACCTGTAATAAGGGCAGAACGTGCTTTTTCAACTGCCCAGATTTGCTTTTTTTCAGGTCCACACACTGCGGTTGCTTACAAGATGGGGTCGCAACGGCATCCATCAAGGGGGAAGGATAAAAAAAATTTTAAATTCACCCTGATGAGATCATAGACGGCAATGATTGCGCCCCTTATTATGCCGCGCCCCGTCAGGGAGAATTGACGTGGGTTTAACCATTTCACCATATTAATGATGATTTTTTTGAGGACTTATGGGCAACACTAAGTTGGCTAATCCGGCTCCGCTGGGCCTGATGGGTTTTGGCATGACCACTATCCTGCTGAACCTGCACAACATCGGGATGTTCCCGATGGATGGCATTATCCTGGCGATGGGCATTTTTTACGGCGGCATCGCGCAAATCTTCGCGGGCCTGCTGGAATATAAGAAAGGCAACACCTTCGGCCTGACCGCCTTTACCTCTTACGGCTCTTTCTGGCTGACCCTGGTTGCCATTCTGCTGATGCCTAAAATGGGCCTGGCAGACGCGGCAAACGCGCACTTCCTGGGCGTCTACCTGGGCCTGTGGGGTGTCTTCACCCTGTTCATGTTCTTCGGCACCCTGAAGGCTAACCGCGCGCTGCAGTTCGTCTTCCTGAGCCTGACCGTGCTGTTCGCCCTGCTGGCGATTGGCCACCTGGCTGATAACGAAAGCATCGTCCACGTTGCAGGCTGGATTGGCCTGGTGTGCGGCGCAAGCGCTATCTACCTGGCAATGGGCGAAGTGCTGAACGAGCAGTTCGGCCGCACCGTTCTGCCGATTGGTGAAAAACACTGATCCCCTTTCGTGCCCGCCCGGCGGGCACGATATCCCCTCCCCGATTGATTCCCCGTTAATGTGTGTTATGAAATGATGGGCTTACCGCCTCTCATTAAGACATGCACCATGACGACGCTTCCGACTCGTACCTATTGGCTCCAGCGATGGGCTGCACTTCTTCTTACCGGGCTCCTGGCCGGGCTCGGCGGCATGCTTCTCGCGCTGCTGCTGCATGAAGTTCAGCATCTTGTCTACGGCTACAGCCGGAGCACGGTCCTCAGCCCGCAAACCTTTCTTCAGGGCGTGACGGATGCCAGCGCGCAGCGGCGCTTCCTCGCCCTCCTTGCCGCCGGTGTGGTTGCCGGCTGCGGATGGTGGCTGCTTGGCCGCTTTGGCAAAAAACGGGTCAGCATCAGCGCCGCCGTAAAAAATACCGACAAACCAATGCCCGCCGTTACCACGCTGATTCACGCCCTGCTGCAAATCGTTACCGTAGGGATGGGCTCGCCGCTTGGCCGCGAAGTCGCGCCGCGTGAAGTGGGGTCACTTTTTGCCGGCGGCGTTGCGCGGCGGCTGCATCTGACGAGCGCGGATATTCAGCTGATGATTGCCTGCGGTGCCGGTGCCGGGCTTGCAGCCGTGTATAACGTCCCGCTGGCCGGGGCCGTGTTTACGCTTGAAGTCCTCCTGGTCAGCTTTCGCTGGGAAGCGGCGATTGCCGCGCTGGCAACCTCCGCGCTGGCGGCATGGATTGCCACACTCGGGCTTGGTGATGAGCACCAGTATCGCTTCACCGCCAACATGGCCGCAACGTCGCTTATCTTCTGGGGGGCGCTTTCAGGCCCTCTGTTCGGCGCGGCGGCGTTTGGGTTTCGCCGCCTCACGCAGCGGGCGCGCGGCAAAGTGCGTAGCAACTGGCAGATGCCCGTATTCAGCCTGATAGCGTTTGCAGCGCTGGGAGCGCTTTCCGTCTGGTTCCCGCAGCTCCCCGGCAACGGCAAAGGCCCGACCCAGCTCACGCTTGACGGTGACGTGACGCTAAAGCTGGCGCTGGCGCTCCTGTGCATCAAGGTCTTTGTTATCTGGGCGGTACTGCGCGGCGGGGCCGAAGGCGGGCTACTGACCCCCGGCCTGACGGTGGGGGCATTGCTGGGTTCTCTGCTGTTTATCCTGCTGGGACGTTTCTTTCCCGGCAGCGATATGGCCGGTTTTGCGCTGACGGGAGCAGCAGGATTCCTGTCTGCATCAATGCAGATGCCCGTCACCGCCATTACACTGATGCTGGAATTTACCCGAATGGACCACAGTTTCCTGGTGCCGGTGACGCTGTGCGTAACGGGCGCGTTCATGACCTGTCGCCAGCTTGAGCGGGTAAGGCCTGGCTAATTTTCAGCCAAAACAGCAACGATGATTAAACGGAAAGCGGATAATCATCCCATACAATTGATAAGCATTATCATTGCGATTAGTGTTGACTGGCACATCCCGGATATTGGATATCAGGCAGCACCCGAAATGGAACGTTAAGGGATAAAACGATTCTGTTGTGTTGCATAAGGTTATCTGATGAATTCCAGCCTTGCCGCCGGCGAACAGTCTGGCGAATCCACCGTCGCGTTACGCTACCGTAAAATCCTCATCAGGCGTTTCGCGCTCGCTGGTGTCCTTTTCGCTCTTATTATCTGCTCGCTGCTCCTCGACTTTACTATCGGGCCGTCCGGTATCTCCGTTTCTACGCTCTGGCATACGCTCGTCAATTCGGCCGCCGCCGACGCAGGCACGCGCGTCATCGTCTGGGATATTCGCCTGCCGTTCGCCCTGATGGCCGTCGCCGTCGGTATGGCGCTGGGGCTGGCGGGAGCAGAAATGCAGACCATCCTGAACAACCCGCTCGCCAGCCCGTTTACGCTGGGCGTCTCCTCTGCCGCCTCCTTTGGCGCCGCGCTGGCGATTGTGCTGGGGCTGGGCATTCCCGGCATCGACGATAAGTGGTTTATTCCGGCGAATGCCTTTATCTTTGCGCTGCTGGCCTGCTTTATCCTCGACGGCATCAGCCGCTGGACCCGCGTGGCAACCTCCGGCGTCGTCCTCTTCGGCATCGCGCTGGTCTTTACCTTCAACGCCCTGATTTCCATTCTGCAGTTTATCGCCAGCGAAGATACCCTGCAGGGGCTGGTCTTCTGGACGATGGGCAGCCTGGCTCGCGCCTCGTGGGATAAGCTGGCGATCCTGGCCGTCGCCCTGCTGATTATCGTGCCGCTGTCGCTAAAAAATGCCTGGAAGCTTACCGCGCTTCGGCTGGGTGAAGATCGTGCCGTCAGCTTCGGCATCAACGTGAAGAAGCTGCGCATGACCACGCTGCTGCGCATCAGCATTATCTCGGCCCTGACGGTGGCCTTTGTCGGTCCGGTTGGCTTTATCGGCCTGGTTGCGCCGCATATCTCACGCATGATGTTCGGGGAAGACCACCGGTTTTACCTGCCCGGCAGCATGCTGATCGGCGCGCTGGTGCTCTCTTTGGCCTCCGTATTTTCTAAGAACATTGTTCCCGGCGTCATTATACCCGTGGGGATCGTGACCTCGCTGGTTGGCGTACCGTTCTTCCTCAGCATCATTATCCGCAACCGGGGGAACGTATGACCGACGGCCTGCTCGTACGCGATCTCCACACCGGTTATCGCAAGAAGAAGATCATCAATGGCTTAACGACGCCGCTGCTGCCGCGCGGGAAAATTACCGCGCTGCTGGGGCCAAACGGTTCGGGAAAATCAACCCTGCTGCGCGCGCTTGCAGACCTCAATCCCGCCGAAGGGGCGCTGCTGCTCAATGGCGACGATTTAATGACGCTGCCGCCAGCAAAGCGCGCGCAAAAGGTGGTTTATCTGCCGCAGTCCCTGCCGCAGGGCGTGCATCTTCATGCCCTTGAGTCGGTCATTGTCGCCCGCAGGGCAAGCGGCAACACGCGCACGCATAACGTTGAACAGGAAGCGTATGCCATTCTCGAAAAGCTGGGCGTTGCCCATCTGGCAATGAGCTTCCTCGACCAGCTCTCCGGCGGTCAGAAACAGCTGATTGGGCTTGCGCAGTCGCTCATCCGCCAGCCGGACCTGCTGCTGCTGGACGAGCCCCTAAGCGCCCTCGATCTCAACTATCAGTTCCACGTGATGGATATCGTTGCTCGCGAGACGCAGCTGCGCAACATCGTCACCGTGGTGGTGATCCACGATATCAACATCGCCCTGCGCCATGCGAACTACGCCATGATGCTCAAAGGCGGAGAGCTGATTTCCAGCGGGCTGCCGGGAGAAGTGGTGAATTCCGCCAATCTGGCGACGGTGTACGGCGTGGATGGCCGGGTTGAATACTGTTCCCGTGGGCTACCGCACGTGGTGGTCGACGGGTTAACGCCATAAAAAAGAAGACGGGGAAAACATGACGCTAACAAAACGAATCGCTGCCGGCCTGGCCCTGGTATTTATGCCTCTGCTTGCGCTGGCCCAGAGCTGGCCGATCACGGTAAAGGATCTGGATAACCGCACTGTCACCGTTGAACGCGAGCCGCAGCGCATCATCCTGCAGGACGGACGCGATATTTTCACCCTGGCTCTGCTGGAGCGTGATAATCCGTTCGCCCACGTGGTGGCCTGGAACAACCTGCCGAAAAAACAGGATACCGAAACCTGGAACGTGCTGAAGCGCAAATGGCCGGAAGCGGAAAAGATCCTCGACATGAAGTTTTCCGACCAGGGAAACGTCGATCTCGAAACGGTGATCTCCCGCCAGCCTGACCTGATGATCGCCCAGCTTCGTGCCAAACCGTCGCTGGTGCAGACCGGCGTGCTGGCGAAGCTCGAGGCGCTGCATATCCCGGTTGTGTTCGTGGATTACGAACTGCATCCGGTCCAGAACACGCTGCCAAGCATCGCCCTGCTGGGTAAGGTCATGGGCCAAACCGATCGCGCGCAGGCCTATATCGATTTCTATCAGCAGCGTCTGGATACGATCCACCAGCGTCTGGCGAACGTCAGCAAGAAGCCGCTGGTCTTTATCGAACCGATAGCCGGCGTAGGTGGCCTGGATAACGGCTGCTGCTTTACCCACGCGCGCAACGGCTGGGGCGGGCTGGTGGAGGCCGCAGGCGGGAACAATATAGGTTCACAGCTGCTGCCGGGCGCAACCGGGAATATCTCGGTGGAAAAAATTATCTCAATGAACCCGGATTACTACCTGATGACCGGGTCTAAGCGTCCGGGTAAAGGTACGGCGGTGATCCCATTCGGCTATAACGTCCCGGCGGGCGACGTGACGGCAGCGTTTAATGCCCTGCTGGCGCGTCAGGGCGTTGCCAGCATTCCGGCAGTCGCAAAAGGCCATACCGGGGCGCTGTATCATCACTTCTATAACAACCCGTATAACATCATCGCCATTGAGGCGCTGAGCAAAATCTTCTATCCAACGCAGTTTGAGGACGTTGACCCGCAGGCGGATTATCACACCATTATTACCCGCTTCACCGCCATTCCGGATGACAACATTATCCTGAGCTATACCCCTTCGCGCTGACTCACTGGCCGGGCGGCGGCTTCGCCTGACCCGGCTCGTTCGGTTATCCCGCCATCGCCGCAGCTTCCACCGGTTTCTGGCGCAGCCAGACGCCCAGCACCAGCCCCATCAGAGACAGCGCCAGCACGTACCAGGCCGGCGCCATCGGCGACACGCCCATCAGCACGGTAACGGCAATCGGGGTGAGTCCGCCGAAGATGGCATAAGAGACGTTGTACGAAAACGAGATGCCGGTGAAGCGCACCTCCGGCGGAAACGCGCGCACCATCACGTACGGTACCGCACCCACTACCCCAACGCACAGCCCCACCACGCCGTACAGCAGGAACAGCTGCTCCGGGTGGCTGCCCGCCAGATGGTAGAACGCCCAGCTCGACGCGGCCAGCAGCAGGCTGCCGACGATAAAGGTTACGCTAGCACCGAAACGATCCGCCGCCAGCCCGGCGATCAGGCAGCCGAAGCAGAGCATAATCGTCGCGATACTGTTGGCCTGCAGCGTGACCGCAGGGGCGAAACCGTACTGCTTTTGCAGCCAGACCGGCGACATCAGGATCACCACGACAATACCTGCCGAGAGCAGCCAGGTAAGCAGCATTGAGATCGCCACGGCGCTTCTGTGGCGTACCACCACCGCCTTAACCGGCAGCTCCTGCGCCAGCGCCTTGCGCTGCTGCATTTCAAGGAAAATCGGGGTCTCCTGCAGCCAGCGGCGCAGGTACATGGCCACGAGGCCAAACGCCCCGCCCAGCAGGAACGGCAGGCGCCAGCCCCACTCGTGCACGGCCTGCTGCGTCATGCTGGTATTCACAAGCGTTGCGACCACAGAACCCAGCAGAATGCCGATGGTCAGCCCTGCGGTTAGGGTGCCGCAGGCGATACCAATGCGGCGCGCCGGGACATGCTCGGCCACGAAAACCCATGCGCCGGGCACTTCGCCGCCAATCGCCGCGCCCTGCATAAGGCGCATCAACAGCAGCAGTAACGGCGCAACGATACCCACAGAGGCATAGGTAGGCAGGAGGCCAATCGCCAGCGTTGGCACGGCCATTAGCAGAATACTGAGGGTAAACATCTTCTTACGCCCGACCAGATCGCCGAAGTGGGCCATCACGATGCCGCCCAGCGGACGCGCCAGATACCCGGCGGCAAAAATGCCAAAGGTTTGCACCTGACGCAGCCATTCCGGAATGTCCGCCGGAAAGAAGAGTTCCCCCACCACGGCGGCGAAAAAGACGAAGATGATGAAGTCGTAAAACTCCAGCGCGCCGCCCAGTGCAGCCAGCGTGAGGGTTTTGTAATCCTGCCGATTCAGAGGTCGAGCGTTATGTGACATAGCGAACCATTATGCGTTTATTGTGGATTTATTTTTACAGCAATCGTAAAGAAAAAATTACTATACCGTAAAACCCTGACCACGCCATCGCCGCTTCAGCTAATGTCACATAATCGTTATTTTCAGGAGATTGTTTCGCGACGCGCGCTCTTTGGACGAAATGCTGCTACGATCTTGTCATCCGTTTCCACGTAGGGCCCGTCAAGCAGCTGTATACAATACGGTACACTTGCAAAGATCCCGTGCACAATCACGCTACCGTCTTCCGCTTTAAGCCCTTCTAAGGTCTCTTTGATCGACTTCGGCTGGCCCGGCAGGTTCAGGATCAGCGCCTGTTTGCGGATCACGCCCACCTGGCGAGAAAGAATGGCGGTTGGAACAAAGTGTAGGCTGATCTGACGCATCTGCTCGCCAAAGCCCGGCATTTCGCGGTCGGCCACGGCCAGCGTCGCATCCGGGGTTACGTCGCGGCGCGCGGGTCCGGTTCCACCCGTCGTTAAGACCAGGTGGCAGCTCATCTCATCCACCAGCTCGCAAAGCGTCTGCTCGATAATGGGCTGCTCGTCGGGAATTAAACGGGTCTGGATTTCAAAAGGGGTAGTCAGCGCGTTGCCCAGCCACTCTTCCAGTGCGGGGATGCCTTTATCCTGATAAACACCGCTGGAGGCGCGGTCAGAAATCGACACTAAGCCGATACGTAAGGTATTCATAGCCATTCCATTCAAAAAGTACTGATTAAAGGGAATGATACACGCAGAGGAGAATTTCAGACAGCGTACGAAAGAAGTAGCGTGACCGGGAACCCGGTCACGCAGAATGATTACAGCAGGTCGCCGATCATTTTTTCCAGTTTACCCTGGTCAACAGCAAACTTGCGGATACCGTCCGCCAGTTTGTCTACGGCCATTGGATCCTGGTTGTGCTGCCACAGGAACTCGGATTCAGTGATGCGCTCTGGACGCGCTTTCACTTCACCGGTGTAGGACAGTTTACGCTCAAGCGCGCCTTCGCTCTCTGCCAGCTCTTTCAGCAGCGCAGGGGCGATGGTCAGACGGTCGCAGCCAGCCAGCTCGATGATTTCACCGACGTTACGGAAGCTTGCGCCCATAACCACGGTCTCATAGCCGTGCTGTTTGTAGTATTCGTAGATTTCAGTAACGGAAACCACGCCTGGATCTTCAGCCGGTGCGTACTCTTTCTTGTCGGTATTGGCTTTGTACCAGTCCAGAATACGGCCGACGAACGGAGAAATCAGGTATACGCCAGCTTCTGCACATGCGCGCGCCTGCGCGAAGGAGAACAGCAGGGTCAGGTTACAGTTGATACCGTCTTTTTCCAGCTGCTCTGCAGCGCGGATGCCCTGCCAGGTGGAAGCCAGTTTGATCAGAATGCGGTCGTTGCTGATGCCAGCATCGTTGTACATTTTGATCAGACGTTTTGCTTTCGCGATAGACGCGTCGGTGTCGTAGGACAGACGTGCATCAACTTCGGTAGAGATACGGCCAGGAACCAGCTTCAGGATTTCCAGACCGATGTTCACTGCCAGTTTGTCAGTTGCATCCACAACCTGCTGCGCGCGGTCGTTGCTCTGCGCTTTCGCCCAGGTCACTGCGTCGTCAATCAGTTTGCGATACTCAGGGATCTGCGCGGCGTTAAGGATCAGAGAAGGGTTGGTTGTGGCATCCTGCGGCTGGTACAGCTTCATTGCCGCGATATCTCCGGTGTCAGCTACGACAGTGGTGAACTGACGAAGGGAGGTCAATTTATCCGTCATGATAGTGTTTCTCTTTTAACGTGCCCTGGATAATTCACGCTACCGACAGCATGCCTGCAGCGGAAAAATGACAGGTTTACTTGTTAGGGGGATGTAACCGGTCTGCCCTGATGATAACACGACGGGATAGCAGCGCAACCGCAGACAGTGCGCTTAGGCAGAGTATGATAAACTGGCATTATTAACAGGCTGCTAAGCAACAGCATGCCCAATCAGTGGTAGCGCTTACATATTCACTTCGGCATCAACAAGAGGGACGTTAATGCCTGATTTCCTTTTCTTTATTAACGAAATCCTCTGGGGTTCAATAATGATATACCTGCTTCTGGGAGCAGGTATCTGGTTCACGTTGCGCAGCGGTTTTATCCAGTTTCGCTATATTCGCAAGTTTGGCAGAAGTCTTAAAAACAGCATCGCGCCACAGCCGGGTGGGCTGACATCCTTCCAGGCGCTTTGTACCAGCCTCGCGGCCCGGGTCGGCAGCGGAAACCTTGCGGGCGTTGCGCTGGCAATCAGCGCGGGAGGCCCTGGCGCAGTGTTCTGGATGTGGGCCACGGCGATTATCGGCATGGCTACCTCGTTTGCCGAATGCTCACTCGCGCAGCTCTACAAAGAGAAAGACAAAAAGGGCCAGTTTCGCGGCGGTCCAGCCTGGTACATGGCCCGTGGACTGGGGATGCGCTGGATGGGCGTTCTGTTCTCGCTCTTTTTACTTGTCGCCTACGGCCTGATTTTCAATACCGTGCAGGCTAACTCCGTGGCTCATGCCCTGCGTTATGCGTTCGCCTGTCCGGAATGGATAAGCGGCGCCGTATTAGCGCTTCTCACCCTGCTCGCCATCTCTACCGGCCTCAAAAGTATTGCCCGCCTGATGCAGTGGCTGGTGCCGATTATGGCTCTCCTGTGGATCGCAGCCAGCCTGTTCGTGACCGCGCTGCATATCGATCGGATGCCGGAGGTGATTGCCACTGTCTTTAAAAGCGCGTTCGGCTGGCGCGAAGCGGCCTCGGGCGCACTGGGTTATACCGTCAGTCAGGCTCTCACGGCTGGATTTCAGCGCGGGATGTTCTCGAACGAAGCGGGAATGGGCTCAACGCCCAATGCTGCCGCGACGGCAGCGTCCTGGCCTCCTCATCCTGCTGCACAGGGTATTGTGCAAATGATTGGCGTGTTTACGGACACTATCGTCATCTGTTCTGCCAGCGCGATGATCGTCCTGCTGGCGGGGCCGCTTCCCCATCCATCAGGTGCCGTTGGGATCCAACTCGTTCAGCAGGCGCTGGTCAATCTGGCCGGCGGCTGGGGCGCGGGATTTGTCTCGCTTATCGTAATGTTGTTTGCCTTCAGCTCGATCGTCGTGAACTACGTCTATGCCGAAAACAACCTCATCTTCCTGAAGTTCGACTCGCGAAATACCCTCAGGCTCCTGCGTCTGGGGGTGATACTGATGGTTATGGCAGGTTCATTGCTCAGCATGCCGCTGGTGTGGCAGCTTGCGGATGTGATTATGGCGCTGATGGCCATCACTAACCTCACGGCGATTTTGCTGCTCTCGCCGGTTGTCACCCTTATTGCCCGGGACTACCTGCGCCAGCGGAAGCTCGGCGTTCAGCCGGTGTTCGATCCTTCCCGCTATCCCGAAATAGAAACCCAGATTGCTCCCGGCTCCTGGGATGATTTGCCGCGGCGATAACAGCTATCGATCAATTCAGGGCGATTTTTTGCTAAAGTCGCTCTAAATTTCCTGCAAGGACTGGATATGCTGATTCTGATTTCACCTGCAAAAACGCTCGACTACCAGAGCCCGCTCGCCACCGAGCGCTATACCCAGCCCGAACTGCTGGACTATTCCCAACAGCTGATCCACGAAGCGCGCAAGCTCTCCGCGCCGCAAATTGCCTCGCTGATGAGCATCAGCGACAAGCTCGCGGATCTCAACGCGACCCGCTTCCACGACTGGCACCCGGACTTCACGCCGGACAACGCCCGTCAGGCGCTTCTGGCGTTTAAGGGCGATGTCTATACCGGCCTGCAGGCTGAGACGTTTAGCGAAGCCGATTTCGATTTCGCCCAGCAGCATCTGCGCATGTTGTCCGGGCTGTACGGCGTGCTGCGCCCGTTAGATTTGATGCAGCCCTATCGCCTGGAGATGGGTATCCGGCTGGAAAACACCCGGGGCAAAGACCTGTACCATTTCTGGGGCGACATCATCACCGATAAGCTGAACGCCGCGCTGCGCGCGCAGGGCGATAACGTGGTGATTAACCTGGCGTCCGACGAATATTACAGGTCCGTTAAGCCGAAAAAGCTGGAGGCGGACATCATCAAGCCGGTCTTCCTTGATGAGAAAAACGGTAAGTTCAAGGTCATCAGCTTCTACGCCAAAAAAGCGCGCGGCCTGATGAGCCGCTTCATCATTCAAAACCGCCTGACGAAGCCGGAGCAGTTGACCGGGTTTAACAGCGAGGGCTATTTCTTTGACGAAGAAGCGTCAGGGAAAGGCGAGCTGGTCTTTAAGCGTCACGAGCAGTAAAAACAAACCCCGCCAGCTGGCGGGGTTTTGCATTAATGGTGTTTCCAGTCCGGCCCGCGATCGTCGCGGTGGTTATCGCGGTGATGATCATCATGGCGATTGTCATGGTTGCGATGTTCATCATGCGGACGCCAGTGGTTATCGCGCCAGTCATAGTGCGCCTTCCACCAGTCATGGTCGCGCCAGCGGCCGCCGTCCCAGTAATGCCCGTTGTTGTCCTGGTCGCCAATCTGCAGTTTTACCGCAGGCACGAGGGTGATTTCGGATGCCTGTACCGCCATGGGAGCGACCAGCATCAGTGAAAGCGCGATGAGTGCAGGTTTCAGTTTAGACATAGGTGACTCCTTATTATTCTTGCCCAACTTGGGCCGATGTAAGGAGATTACGCGAGGGAAACGAGGGTTGTTATTCTCTGCAATCCTAATCTCTAAGTGACCGCATTTAGTGGGAATTTCTGCATTTTTCCTGCTTTATTTCTCCTTAATTTCTTCACAAAAAAAGCCGGGTATCGGCTATGCCTTACCCGGCCTCGGTACAGTACTGCTGTTGCCGGGTGACGCTGCGCTTACCCGGCCTACGTTCAGGGGATTGTAGGCCCGGTAAGCGAAGCGCCACCGGGCAAAAAATCACGCGCGGGTCATCATCAGCTTACGCAGCGCGGCAAAATCCGCCGGGAGCTCATGCGACAGTAGCGGCAGTTCGGCACGGTCCGCCAGCTCTTTCGGCAGCGGCAGCGTTTCGCCCAGAATCTCTTCTACGCTCTCTTTGAACTTGGCCGGATGCGCCGTGCCGAGGAACAGGCCATATTCACCCGGATTAAGCTGGTCGCGCAGCGCGCGGTAGGCAATCGCCGCGTGCGGCTCGGAGGTGTACCCCACCGCCTTCAGCTCGCGCATGGTTGCTTTGGTGGTTTCATCCGTGATTGCCGCGTAGCCCAGATCGCCCAGGCGCCAGATCTTACGGCGGAACAGCTCTTCCACGCGCGGCCAGTTGTTCGGCTGCGATACATCCATTGCGTTAGAAAGCGTCGCCTGCGTCGCGTTTGGCGCCCATTTTCCATCTTTCAGGAAGCGCGGCACGGTGTCGTTGGCGTTGGTGGCGGCGATAAAGCGTTTCACCGGCAGACCCAGGGATTTCGCCAGCAGGCCCGCCGTCAGGTCGCCAAAGTTTCCGCTTGGCACGGACACCACCAGCTGATTGCGCGCTTCCTGCGGCAGCTGCGCTACCGCTTCGAAGTAGTAGCAGATCTGCGCCAGCAGGCGGCTGATGTTAATAGAGTTCGCCGAGTTCAGGCCCAGCGCGACCTTCAGCTCTTCGTCGTCGAAGGCCTGCTTCACCAGCGCCTGGCAGGCATCGAAATCGCCGTCGATCGCCACGGTTTCAATGTTGCCGCCGAGCGTACAGAACAGCTTTTCCTGCAGCGGGCTGATTTTTCCTTTCGGATAGAGGATCACCACGCGGACGTTTTTCAGGCCGTAGAACGCGTGGGCTACCGCCGCGCCGGTATCCCCGGAGGTCGCGGTCAGGATGGTCACCGGTTTGTCACCGCTGATGTGCGTCAGCATCTGCGCCATAAAGCGGCCGCCGAAGTCTTTAAAGGCCAGCGTCGGGCCGTGGAACAGCTCCAGACAGCCAACGTCAGGCTCGACCTGCTTAACCGGCGCCGGGAAGGCGAACGCCGCGCGCACGCGCTCTTCCAGCAGCTCCTGCGGGATCTCATCGCCAATAAACGCGGACAAAATTTTGGTGCTGCGGGTGACAAAGTCCTGCTTCAGCAGTTCGTCGATGTCGGTCAGCTGAAATTCCGGCAGGTCATGCGGGAAGAACAGCCCCTGATGTTTGCCCAGCCCCTGTGTTACCGCCTGCGCGAAGCTGACCTGCTCGTTATGATCTTTAAGGTTGTAGAGTTTCATTCGTTATCCCAGTACTCGTGCGCCAGCCGTGTCCAGACGGCAAATATGAACAAAGCCTTCCTGATTTTGCAGGTAGTGTTTAGAGAGCCAGTCCGCCACGCGCTGCGCGGTGTCTGGCTTGTCGCACAGGGCGAACAGCGTCGGGCCGGAGCCGGAGATGCCGCACGCCTGCGCGCCGATATCCATCGAAGCCTGTCGCGCCTCGTTAAAGCCCGGCAGCAGCTTCGTGCGGTACGGTTCGGCAATGACGTCTTTCATCAGCTTCGCCGCCAGCTGCGGCTGACGGGTGTAGCAGGCGTGAATAAAGCCCGCCAGGTGACGTCCGTGGGCAATGCAGTCCTGACGACGGTATTGCGCAGGCAGGATTGCACGCGCTTCGGCTGTAGACACTTTAATACCCGGATAGGCCAGCACCCACAGCCACTCATCAAACCCTGGCACCTGCTGGCTGATGATGCCATTTTCTTCAATCATCAGCTGCATGCCGCCAAGGAAGCACGGCGCCACGTTATCATAATGAATACTGCCCGAAATGCGCCCTTCCAGTTCGCCCATCAGGCCGAGCAGGCGATTATTGTTCAGCGGCTTGCCGCAGTGCTCGTTCATCGCCACCAGCGCGGCGACTACGGAGCAGGCGCTGGAACCCAGACCCGAGCCGATCGGCATGCTTTTTTCCAGCGTCATAGCGACCGGCACGTTTTTGCCGATCTCCTGACAGAAGCGTTCCCAGCACTGATAAACGATATTTTCGCGCGGCTCGGACGGCAGCTTGCTGGCGAAACGCCCGACATTATTCAGGCTGAAGCTCTCTGCCGCTTCCACCGTTACCGTATCGCCCAGCAGCGAACCATCCACCGGCGTGACCGCCGCGCCCAGCACGTCAAACCCGACGCTCATATTGGCGCTGGAAGCCGGTGCATAAACTTTGACCATGTTAAACTCCTAACTTCCATGACAGGGTACGCAGCAGATCGGCAAACACACCCGCCGCCGTAACATCGTTCCCTGCGCCATAGCCGCGAAGCACCAGCGGCAATGGCTGATAATAATGGCTGTAAAACGCGAGGGCGTTTTCGCCGTTTTTCACTTTATACAGCGGATCGTTGCCATCCACTTCGGCAATCTTCACGCGACAGACGCCATCTTCTTCAATATTGCCAACATAGCGCAATACCTTACCTTCATCACGGGCTTTCGCCACGCGAGCGGCGAAGGCATCGTCAAGCTGAGGTAAATTCGCCATAAAGGTGCCGACGTCACCGCCGTCATCAAAGTCTGCTGGCAGCACCGGCTCAATCACGATATCCGACAGCTCCAGCTCGCGGCCCGTCTCACGCACCAGAATCAGCAGCTTGCGCGCCACGTCCATGCCGGAAAGATCGTCGCGCGGGTCCGGCTCGGTATAGCCCAGCTCGCGCGCGGCGCGGGTGGCTTCCGAGAGGCTCATCCCCTCATCCAGCTTGCCGAAGATAAAGGACAGCGAGCCGGAAAGAATGCCGGAGAAACGCTGCAGTTCATCACCCGCGTTGAGCAGGTTTTGCAGGTTCTCGATAACCGGCAGCCCCGCGCCCACGTTGGTGTCGTACAGGAACTTGCGGCGCGACTTGCTCGCCGCCAGACGCAGCTGGTGATAGTAATCCATCGACGAGGTGTTGGCCTTTTTGTTCGGCGTCACCACGTGGAAGCCTTCGCGCAGGAAGTCGGCGTACTGATCGGCCACCGCCTGGTTGGAGGTACAGTCGACGATCACCGGGTTAAGCAGATGATACTCTTTCACCAGACGGATCAGGCGGCCCAGGTTGAACGGCTCTTTCGCCTCGTTCATTTCGGCCTGCCAGTTTTCCAGGTTCAGGCCGTGAACGTTGGTCAGCAACGCCTTTGAATTCGCGATCCCGCAGACGCGCAGGTCGATATGCTTCTTCTTGAGCCACTCCTGCTGGCGCTTCACCTGCTCCAGCAGCGCGCCGCCAACGCCGCCGACGCCAATCAGGAACAGCTCGATCACCTGGTCGGTGTTGAACAGCATCTGGTGAACGACGCGCACGCCGGTGGTGGCATCCTCGTTATCCACCACCACGGAGATGGAACGCTCAGACGAGCCCTGGGCAATCGCCACGATGTTGATGTTGGCGCGCGCCAGCGCGGCAAAGAATTTAGCGGAGATGCCGCGCAGCGTGCGCATGCCGTCACCAACGACTGAGATGACCGCCAGACGCTCCTGAATGTAGAGCGGCTCCAGCAGTTCCTCTTTCAGCTCCAGATAGAACTCTTCCTCCAGCGCGCGACGGGCGCGCAGGCAGTCCGCCTGCGGTACACAGAAGCTGATGCTGTATTCAGACGAGGACTGGGTGATCAGCACAACCGAGATACCGTTGCGGGACATCGCTGCAAAGACGCGCGCCGCCATGCCGACCATGCCTTTCATTCCCGGGCCGGAGACGCTGAACATCGCCATGTTGTTGAGGTTGGAGATGCCTTTCACCGGCAGACCGTCCTCATCGGAGCTGGCGCCAATCAGCGTGCCCGGCGCCTGCGGGTTACCGGTGTTTTTAATCAGGCAGGGGATCTGGAACTGGGCAATCGGAGAGATGGTACGAGGATGAAGCACTTTGGCGCCGAAGTAGGAAAGCTCCATCGCTTCCTGATACGACATCGACTTCAGCAGCCTGGCGTCCGGCACCTGGCGCGGGTCGCAGGTATATACGCCGTCGACGTCAGTCCAGATCTCACAGCAGTCTGCGCGTAAACAGGCGGCCAGCACGGCGGCGGAGTAGTCAGAGCCGTTGCGGCCCAGCACTACCAGCTCGCCCTTTTCGTTTCCGGCGGTGAAGCCCGCCATCAGGATCATGTGGTCAGACGGAATTTTGCTCGCGGCGATGCGGCGGGTTGATTCGGCAATATCAACGGTGGATTCGAGGTAGTGGCCCACCGCCAGCAGTTTTTCAACCGGGTCGATGACGGTCACGCTATGGCCGCGCGCTTCCAGCACGCCGGCCATGATGGCGATGGAGAGTTTTTCGCCGCGGCATATCAGCGCCGCGTTGATGCTGTCCGGACACTGGCCCAGCAGGCTGATGCCGTGAAGAACGTGTTTAATCTGGGCAAATTCTTGCTCAACGAAGGCTTTAAGCTGAGCGTGCGGGAAACCGGGAAGCGCCTCCGCCAGCCCCTGCAGCAGGTCTGCGAAGATACGCTCGGCGTCGCTGATGTTCGGGAGTGCATCCTGACCACCGATGGTTTTTTCAATCATCGCCACCAGATGGTTGGTGATTTTTGCCGGGGCAGAGAGCACGGTCGCAACCTGCCCCTGCCTGGCGTTACTTTCCAGGATATCGGCAACACGCAAAAAACGTTCTGCATTTGCCACTGATGTACCGCCGAACTTCAACACTCGCATGGTTCTACCTCATTTCCTTTAGCCGAAAAAAAAGCCCGCACTGTCTGGGTGCGGGCTTTTTTTGTTTTTCCTGTACGCGTCAGCCCGCATCGTTACCTGTGGTAATGATGGTGGTTGTGGTAATGGTGGTGATGCTGATGCGTTTCATGGATGTTGTGTACTCTGTCATTATTATCTGTCTGTGCTGTATTCTTTTAGGGTTAAAGGATTGGGCACCTTAAGTCAATGAATTTTTAATTTGATCACACTTCGGGACGCTCTTACGTCCCGCTGCGTGCAGATTTATTTTCATCCGAATCCCCCAGAAGCAACCCCGGTTATCAGACGGTTCAGCCATACTAAAAACGTATGGCAGAATTTTACTCGGCTAATTTTTTTCAATATCGTGGAGCAAACGGTGCAACATAGCCGTGTCGCGTTGCTCGAGCCGGCCCAGACGCTGCTGTAACCAGTCCACCATTTTTTGATCGTCCGCTACGCCTAGCTGCGATAACAGGTTTTCCACGCGAGCGCGCAGCGCCGCCAGCTGATTTCCGTCCGCGTCTGAAACCTGTGGCTGTGGGATTTGCATTAAGGATGCTAATTGATAGCAATAAACCATCACCGCCTGGCCTAAGTTAAGAGACGGATAGTCAGCCGCCATTGGCGCTCCCGTCAGCACATCCGCAAGCTCCAGCTCCTCGTTGGTCAGCCCGGAATCTTCCCGACCAAACACCAGCGCCGCTTTCTCCAGCCACTGGCTTTTTTCTTCCAGCATCGGCACCAGTTCCGCAGGCGTGGCGTAGTAGTGGAACTTCGCCCGGCTGCGCGCGGTGGTTGCCACGGTGAACGAAATGTCGTGCAGCGCGTCTGCGAGCGTATCGTAAGTGGTTATATTATCGAGAATATCTCCCGAACCGTGCGCCACCCAGCGCGCCGCGGGCTCCAGATGCGCCGTGCTGTCAACAATACGTAAATCGGTAAAACCCATGGTCTTCATGGCACGGGCCGCAGCGCCTATATTTTCAGCTCTTGCTGGCGCAACCAGCACAATCGACAGATGCATTTATGCTCTCTTTTTAAGCAGTTAGCGGATAAAAATGTGATGCACTTCAACATATTACGCAGCACGAATTTACAAAATTGCAACACAAATCACCGAAATAGCGTTTCATAACAAATTAAAGACGCTAAACTATTTTGTGGCTGAACAATCAGTTAGAATGTTAACAGAACATCATTATCCTTATGTTTTATAATGATAATGACCGTATGAATACCCTGTTATGATTGGATTCGTAATGTTTATCAATCAATGTCCGCAACTGGTTGGTTTATTGAAAAATTGTGACAAAGGCTAGCATTCGGCTACGATGATTTCATCAAACTGTTAACGTGCTACAATTGAACTTGATATATGTCAACGAAGCGTAGTTTTATTGGGTGTCCGGTGTCACTTAGCCTGTTATGTTGCTGTTAAAATGGTTAGGATGACAGCCGTTTTTGACACTGTCGGGTCCAAAGGGAAAGTACCCACGACCAAGCTAATGATGTTGTTGACGTTGATGGAAAGTGCATCAAGAACGCAATTACGTACTTTAGTCACGTTAGGCCGATCATGTTAATTTGCGACATGCATCAGGCAGGTCAGGGACTTTTGTACTTCCTGTTTCGATTTAGTTGGCAATTTAGGTAGCAAACATGCAGACCCCGCACATTCTTATCGTTGAAGACGAGTTGGTTACACGCAACACGTTAAAGAGCATTTTCGAAGCAGAAGGCTACGATGTCTTTGAAGCGACCGATGGCGCAGAGATGCATCAGATCCTTTCTGAAAATGATATCAACCTGGTCATTATGGATATCAACCTGCCGGGCAAAAACGGCCTTCTTCTGGCGCGCGAACTGCGTGAACAGGCGAACGTCGCGTTAATGTTCCTGACAGGCCGTGACAACGAAGTTGATAAGATCCTTGGCCTGGAAATCGGTGCAGATGATTACATCACCAAACCGTTTAATCCTCGCGAGTTAACCATTCGTGCACGCAACCTGCTGTCCCGCACCATGAACCTGGGTACGATCAGCGAAGAGCGCCGTAGCGTCGACAGCTACAAGTTCAACGGCTGGGAACTTGATATCAATAGCCGTTCGCTGATTAGCCCGAACGGTGAGCAGTATAAACTGCCGCGCAGTGAATTCCGCGCGATGCTGCACTTCTGCGAAAACCCGGGCAAAATTCAGTCCCGTGCAGAACTGCTGAAAAAAATGACCGGTCGCGAGCTGAAGCCGCATGACCGTACCGTAGACGTGACTATCCGTCGTATTCGTAAGCATTTCGAATCAACGCCAGATACGCCGGAAATCATCGCCACGATCCACGGCGAAGGGTACCGTTTCTGCGGTGACCTGCAGGAATAATTCCGCACGATACGCATAAAAAAAACGGCGCATTTGCGCCGTTTTTTTTATTTCCAGATCCGCATCGTATCGTCATCCGGTTCTGCGGGAGGCTCAGGTCTCTTCGGCTGGGAAAGCGAATACCAGTCAAAGTGGCGCGTCAGGTACATCACCGAGAAAAGGGACACTGCCAGCACCGCAGACCCCAGCAGCAGCGCGCTATCTTCCGAGCGCAGCAGGAACCACATCACCACGTCCAGCCCCAGCAGCGCCAGTACAAACATCCCGCTGCGCTTCCAGCTTTTCAGCACCGCCTGTAGATACATTCCGTTCATGGCCGCGCCAACGAGGCTTGCGACAATCCAGGCAGGCGTAAACCCAACGTGCTCAGACAACGCCAGCAGTACCAGATAGAACAGCACCAGTGAAAGCCCCACCAGCAGATACTGCATCGGGTGCAGACGCAGCCCGGTTAGGGTCTCGAAGACAAAGAACGCCATGAACGTCAGCGCAATCAGCAGGATGGCGTACTTCACCGCACGGTCGGTCAGCTGGTATTGGTCTGCTGGCGTAGCGACCGTGACGCTAAAGGCAGGGATATCGCTCCATTCCGGGGACTCCTGGCCACCAAACCAGCCCTCCATATTGTTCGCAAACCAGCTGCTCTGCCAGTTCGCCTGAAAACCAGAATCACCAATCTTGTGCTTCACCGGCAGATAGTTGCCCATAAAGCCCGGGTGCGGCCAGTTGCTGTTGAGGGTCATTTCACTGTTACGCCCGACCGGCACCACGGAAAAGCTGCCTGTCCCTGCCAGATTCAGCGAGACATCGAGGGCGAAGGTTTTTGCCGCCAGCGCGTTGTCCGTCAGCGGGATATGAATACCGGAAAGCGCCCCGTACACGCCGGAACCCGGCTCGACGCTCGGCGTTTCGCCGTTAATGTCTGCCACCTTCACCGTGCCAATTCCCCGGGCATCGCCCACGCCAACGACGATAAACGGCTGTCCCAGCGTCATGGTTTCCCCCTTCAGCTGCGCCATTTTCTCGGTGCTAAATTGCGCTTTTATCTTCAGGTCGGTGTTCCAGATTTGTCCGTCATAGATGCCAATACTTCGGGACTCAACGTGCTGATTCCCCTCGACAAGCAGAGATTCCGGGAGAATGAAGTGCATATAGCTTTTCTTGTATTCGACCTTCTTCTCGTCCTCCAGCTTGTAAAAGATCTCCGTTACCGGAATGGCAATGAGCGGGCCGACCAGCTTTTGCGGTCCGCTGGTACTTTGACGAAGCGTGTTTTCAACGTCGTTACGGTAGCTCTCGCGTTCCGAAATCAGGTTACTGACCATAAACAACGGAACTAACAGCAGCAGAATGCACCCCAGCAAGGTGCTCACTTTCCAGAACAGGGGGGATTTCATCATTACGTCTCCTTTGTGATGAGGAGAGCGTAACGAGGCTGTGTGGGGTCAGTTTGAAGCTATGTGAAGTGACGGTGAAGTGCCAGCGTGGCGGTTGCGCCCCCATGATCCCGATTCCGCAACGTAATGCTCCCCTGGTGCAAACGGGCAACCTCCTGAACAAAGGCCAGCCCAAGCCCGCTGCTCTTCAATCCGTTGCTGCGCGGAAGGGAATAGAAGCGTTCAAAAATACGCGTCAGGGCATAATCCGGGATACCGCTTCCGCTATCGGTCACCGTCAGCAGGACCTGCGTTTGCGCTTCACACGCGGCCAGCGCAATAGCTCCGCCGGGCGGCGTGAAGTCGATGGCGTTATCCAGCAAATTACCCAGAGCCTGCTCGAGCAGCTCAGGATCGCCCGCAACGCACAGAGAGGCGCCCTGGCTCGTGAGCGTGATATTTTTCGCCGTCAGAACTGCCGAACGCGCGTCCGCCAGGCGGGTAAATAGCGTGTCGATATCGACGCTGACCGGCACGATCTCCACCCGATTTTCAAGCCGCGCCTGGGTCAGCAGCTTTTCGACCAGCGACTGCATGCGCGCGTTTTGCACCAGAATATTATCAATAAACCGCGCGGCCACCGGCGGAGGCGGCTGCTCGGTGAGGATTTCCGCCGCACCGCGAATGGCCGCGATGGGGCTTTTCAGCTCGTGAGTGAGGGCATGGACATAGTGTTCAATGTAGTTTTTCCCCTCCAGCCGAATGCGCATATTTTCCAGCGCCTGCGCCAGCTTGCGCAGTTCGCTACTGCCTGGGTTAGGCAGCGGGAGAGGCGTATCGGTGGTCACCGCGTCGGCGTAACGCGATAAGGTGCCGATGGAGCGATTGATCCACCACGCCACTACAAGGCCAATCAGCAAGGCAATGCCGAGCAGCGCCCCGCCCGCCCACAGGATCCGCCGCTCGCTGCGGTGGATAACCGGCGCCATCGCGCTGTTCGGTTTCCCCACCGACAGCACGCCGACGATCTTACCCCGATCCACCACCGGCGCGGCAACGTACATCACCGTGCTCTGTGGATCGTCAGGGTCGCTCTGGGTACTGCGCGCACCGTATTCGCCGCGCAGCGTCAGCCAGACGTCGTTCCAGCGGGAATAATCTTTCCCCACGGCCTGACCGGCGGAGTCAAACACCACCTTCCCCCGGGCATCGGTCATATAGACGTGATACTCGTTACGCACTTTATGAATGCCGCCGATATTGGCGCGGAAGGGGCGCTGATGGAGCCGTGAAAAGGCCTGCGCCAGCTTGCCCTGCTGCGCGTCACCCGACAGCAGATCGTCACGCCCCACCTCCGCCAGTAAGGTAGCGGTATCGATCAGCGTGCCCTCTGTTGCCCTGCGCACGCCGGGCTTCACTTCCTGCACGAAGATAGACAGCACAAACCACGCGGCAATTGCCACAATCAGGAAGTATCCCAGCAGCAGCCGCATGCCGATGCGCATTAATAAAGCCCCAGACTGTAGCCCATACCGCGATGGGTGCTGATGGGCGAAAGCGCCTCGTTCACCGCCCGCAGCTTGGCGCGCAAGGTTTTGATGTGGGTGTCGACGGTGCGATCGAAACTGTCGCCGTCGTCTCCCCAGACCTTATCCATCAGCTGCTGGCGCGAAAACACGCGCCCCGGTGCCTGCAACAGCGTTTTGAGTAATAAAAATTCGTAGCGGGTCAGCGGAAGAGGTTCCCCGCACCAGCAGATCCGCGCGGCTGGCTCATTCAGCTCAAACTGTCCAATTCGGACGATGTCAGAAGGCGCTGCCGATTTTTGCATCCGCCGTAAAATCGTCCTTACCCGGGCGCACACTTCCCGTGGGGAGAAAGGCTTGGCAACGTAGTCGTCAGCGCCCATTTCCAGGCCGAGCAGCTTGTCGACCTCATCGCTGCGCGCCGTCAGAAACAGCACCGGCAGTGACGGATGCTGCGCCAGCAGCTGACGACACAGTTCAAAGCCGCTGATATCCGGCAGCCCGACGTCCAGAATAGCCAGCGCGGGAGCCTGCCGCCGCGCCTCCTCCAGCACCGGCAAACCGCGCTCAAACGCCTTTACCGCAAACCCTTCCTGCTGGAGCATGTAGATAAGCGTATCGGCGATACTGGTTTCATCTTCAACCAGCCAGACCACAGGTTGTTGCATGGTTCATCCCTGAATTAATGCCACGGCATAATCGGCACGGCGCTGATGGCGTTTTTCGGCGAGCCTTCCACCACTTTGTCGGAGTAAGCAAGATAGGCCAGAGTGTTGCGCTTCGCATCATAGAAACGCACCACCTGCAGCTTTTTGAACACCAGCGAGGTCCGTTTCTGGAAGACCACGTCGCCCTGCGCTTTGCCGTTTTTAATTTTATCGCTCAGCTCAACCGGGCCAACCTGCTGGCACGAAATGGCGGCGTCTGACGTATCTTCCGCCAGCCCAAGGCCGCCTTTAATCCCGCCCGTTTTCGCGCGGCTGACGTAGCAGGTGACGTTTTTCACGTCCGGATCGTCGAAGGCTTCCACCACAATTTTGTGGTCAGGGCCGAATATTTTAAACACGGTATCGACGGAGCCAATCTGTTCCGCCTGGGCGGCGCGCCCCACCAGCAGCATCAACGCGGTAAAGAGTAAAGTCTTGTATTTCATATTGTTACCATTCTTTAAAATTGCACTGAGCGATTATTCAACACTTTAGACAAAAATGTAGCAAGATCACAGGATTAGAATATATTTGCCCATAATGCGCTGCAAAAAGCATTAATGCGCAAAAAAAACACCGAATGCTAAAACATCAAAAAATGCTATTATCCGCTAACCTGTTATCAGGCACCTGCTGTTTTAAGGATGAGGATAGTATATGGATCAGGCTGGAATTATTCGCGACCTGCTTACCTGGCTGGAAGGTCACCTCGACCAGCCTTTGTCACTGGATAATGTGGCGGCAAAAGCAGGCTATTCCAAGTGGCATCTGCAAAGGATGTTCAAGGATGTCACCGGTCATGCCATCGGTGCCTATATTCGCGCGCGTCGTTTATCAAAATCCGCTGTCGCACTGCGCCTGACCGCGCGCCCGATCCTGGATATTGCCCTGCAGTATCGTTTCGATTCACAGCAGACCTTCACCCGCGCCTTTAAAAAACAGTTCTCGCTGACGCCAGCGCTCTATCGCCGCTCGCCTGACTGGAGTTCGTTTGGCATGCGTCCACCGCTGCGCCTGGGCGAGTTCGCTATGCCAAAATACGAAATGGTCACCCTGCCGGAAACCCATCTGATTGGTACGACGCAGAGCTACTCCTGCTCTCTGGAGCAAATTTCCGAGTTCCGTCACCAAATGCGCGTCCAGTTCTGGCGTGATTTCCTCAGCCATGCTCCGGCTATCCCGCCGATGTTATACGGCCTGAACGAAACGCACCCAAGCCACGAAAAAGACGACGAGCAGGAGGTGTTCTACACCACGGCGCTCACGCCTGAACTGGCAAATGGCTACATTCAGGGCTCTAAACCGGTCGTGCTGGAAGGTGGCGATTACGTCATGTTCGCGTATGAAGGGCTGGGAACGGGCGTTCAGGAGTTTATCCTGACCGTTTACGGAACCTGCATGCCAATGCTGAATCTGAATCGCCGTAAAGGTCAGGATATCGAGCGTTACTATCCGGCAAGCGATGCAAAACCGGAAGAAGGCCCCATCAACCTGCGCATGGAATACCTCATTCCGGTACGTCGTTAACGCTGAAGTTCGTCCAGCGCAGGGGCATCAAGATGCGAAATGTCCCCTGCCATCTCCACCACCCACCCCGACGCCAGCCACTGGCTTTCCTGATAGTCGATACGGGAAATGGAGCAGTTGCGCAGGCGCAGACGGCGCTCGGCGTAAGCCGGTAGGCCGAGAATGGTGCTCACCAGGCAGCCCAGCGCGATACCGTGGCTCACCAGCAGCGGACGGCTACCCGCCGGAAGCTTCAGGCACTCTGCCAGCGCGGCATGCATACGCACGCTCAGCTCCTGCATGGATTCACCTTCCGGAATTCGGCCATCTTCGGTGCCGTTCACCAGCGTACGGCGCCAGCCCTCTTCCGTTTCCGTCAGCGTATCGATGTGGCGTTTTTCCAGCACCCCCATATCCAGCTCGCGAATGCGCGGCTCAAGGATAACGTCGCAGCCGCAGGCATCCGCGATGATACGCGCAGTCTGCTGGGTACGACCTAAATCGCTGGAGATGACGTGCGTGATGCCCAGCGTTCTGGCGCGCTCTGCCACCTGCCACGCTTGCTGCACGCCCTTTTCCGTGAGAGGGCTGTCTGACTGGCCTTGAATACGTCGCTCGGCGTTCCACTGCGTTTCACCGTGGCGAACAAGGTATACCTGTAACATGCTTTTTTTCCGTTATACTGCGATGAGTTTTTTTGAATCGAGCTTAATTATGCACCATGTTGTCTCTGCTACCACTAATCCTGCCAAAATTCAGGCAATTCTAAGGGCATTTGAAGAGATCTTCGGCGAAGGATCCTGCCACATTGACGCCGTCGGCGTCGAGAGTGGCGTACCTGAACAGCCGTTCGGAAGCGAGGAAACGCGCGCTGGCGCACGGAATCGCGTGGTGAATGCCAAAGAAGCCGCGCCAGACGCTGACTTCTGGGTTGCCATTGAGGCCGGCATCGACGAAGGCGCAACCTTTAGCTGGGTGGTGATTGAAAGCCGCCAGCAGCGCGGTGAAGCCCGCTCGGCGACCCTGCCGCTGCCGGAGATCATTCTGGAAAAAGTACGCGAAGGTGAAGCCCTTGGGCCGGTGATGTCACAGTACACCGGCATTGACGAGATTGGCCGCAAAGAAGGGGCGATTGGCGTCTTTACCGCGGGCAAGCTGACGCGCTCAAGCGTTTACCACCAGGCGGTGATCCTGGCGTTAAGCCCGTTCCATAACGCGATTTATCGATAAGCCATCGTCATCCGGCGTTTTTCAACAACACCGCTTCAAGCCACTGGCGCAGCTCTACCGGCGCCGACTTCAGGCTGTTCGATCCGCGGGTAATGGTCGCGATGCCCGCGCCGAGCTCGTTCTTCAGCTCGCGCTGGCTCATCTCGCCGCGCAGCAGCTCTTCAATAATCCGCACGCGCGTGCCCAGCGCTTCGCGCTCGTCGGGCGTCAGCATCAGCTGCAGCAGCGGTAAATGCAGATCCTTGTCATAAGACTGGCGGAGCAACTCCACAAAACGAAGCCACTCCTGATTGCGTTGTTCGGCCATCGCCGAGGAATACGGGGAATGCTGGGTCATGTTATGCTGCCTCTTGTACTCATTAGCGAGTACAGCATAACACAACCCGCGCCGATCAGTAACGTCTCTGCCACTCGGCATCGCTCATCAGGGCGTCATTCTGCCCCATGAAGTAGCGATAGTAGGCATCATACGCCAGCACGTTTTTCACGTATCCGCGCGTTTCCGAGAACGGAATGCTCTCGACAAACGCCACGGCATCGATGCGCCCTGCGCTGTTACCCAGCCAGGTTCGCACGCGTCCCGGACCCGCGTTATACGCCGCCGAAGAGAAGATGCGGTTATTGCCGAACTGCTGATACACATACTGGAGATAGCTGGTACCAATGTTAATGTTGGTATCCGGATCCAGCAGCTGTGACGGGCTGCTGTAGCCTGGAATATTAAACATCTTCACCGTGTGCGTCGCCGTGCCCGGCATGATCTGCATCAGGCCGCTGGCTCCCACCGGGGAGCGCACCTTCGGGTTCCAGGCGCTCTCCTGGCGGGCAATTGCCATCGCGTAGCTTTTCGGAATGTCTTTGCCGCTGGTGTAGCGGTCAAAGAGATCTTTATACGCCAGCGGGAAGCGCTCCTCGAGATGATCCCACAGCTTGCCGGCGATCGTCGCCTGCACGCTCAGATCCCACCAGCGGTTATCAAACGCATAGCGCGCCAGCTGGGCTTTCTCGTCCGTCGTGCGGCTGGTGACCAGGTTGGCCCATTCGCTGCGCGCGGTGTTGTCGAGGTTCCAGTACATCAGCTCGCGCACGCGCGCCATCTCCGGCCCCTGCGTCAGCGACGGGCTGGCGTTGGCGGGCGCTTTGTCGATCTTCAGGGTGTACTCTTCCCCAAGACGCTGGGCTGCCACCATCGGGTAGAACCCGCGCTGCTGCATTAATGCGTGGAGGATCTCTTTGGCTTCATCATCACGACCGCGCTCCAGCAGCAGATCGGCCTGCCAGTAGCGCCATTCGTCTTTCTCTTTGGCATCCATCGGCAGACGCGCCAGCCAGGTATTCAGCCCATGACGATCGCCCGTGCCCAGCGCCATGCGCACGCGGCGCTCCACCAGAGAGGTAGAGTTTGAGCGCATGATGGCATCGTCACGCCAGCGGGCCTGCTCATCGGTCACATCGTTACCCATCAGCCGCCATGCAACGATGTCACGCAGCTCCTGGGTTTGCTCTTCTGTAAGCTGCTGCGCCTGCACCAGCTGCGGGATCATCAGCCGCGCGTTTTCCACGTCGTCACGCGCCACGCTGGTAAAAGCGACCGCCGCCATCTGGCGGGTAAAGTCCGTGGCTCCCGTCGTACGGGCAAAGGTCAGCACGCTGTTCGGATCGTTTGCCAGCCCGATAACCGCCGTAGAAATGGTCTGGTACTCCGGCGGCATCTGCCCCGCCAGCGCGGTGACCAGGCGGGTATTTCCGGCCTTCATCGCCAGGCGAATGCGTTCAAGATACGCCAGCGGATCCTGCTTGCCGGACGCGCGCCATGCGCCAAAGAGGGAGTCACAGGCGTTAGGCTGGCTCTTGCCCGTCAGCCACAGATCTTTGGCACCGACCCAGGCCTCTTCCTGCTGTCCGGTCGCCCATTTGGCGTAGTAGTAGTTACACTGCGCTTCCGTAGTGCCCGGTTTTTCCGGGCTAAACGCCAGCAGCCCGCGCCAGTCTTCGCGACGCGCCAGTTCGTTCACAAAGCGCGACTGCAGGTTGCGTGCGGGCGGGAGCGTTGGGTTCGCCTGAATAAAGTTATTCACGGTCACGGTAGGCTGGTTCATCAGATCGTCGGTGATCTGGCGATACTCGAGATACGGGTACAGCGGATAGTCTTTCAGCGTCGGCATCAGCGCCTGCACGGTATCCATCTGCTTATTGTCCCACGCCTGCTTGATTTGGGCATAGCGGTTACGTTGTTCATCCAGTGAATCGGCATGCACCGCCTGGCTTACCGCCATTACGCATACGCTGGCAGCCAGCAGACGCCAGACCACCTGTTTGGCTCTTTCCACAAGCTCTTCCTCTTTGTTTTTTCATTATTTGCAGCGTCTTGCCACGTCAAAGTCTACTTAACTTATGCTAACCAGGCATCCTGCAACGCGCCACGTCATGGACACTTTTTTACCTTTCCTGCGCGTTTTAACACTCCCGACGTTCCTGGCTGGGATTAGGGCGTGAAAAAGGCTACACTTCGAGGCTGAATTCCATACTCATCATGATAAAAGAGGCGAAGTCCAACGTGGCTCAATTCGTTTATACCATGCATCGTGTCGGCAAAGTGGTTCCGCCGAAACGTCATATTCTTAAAAATATCTCGCTGAGCTTCTTCCCGGGCGCAAAAATCGGCGTTCTGGGTCTCAACGGTGCCGGTAAGTCCACCCTGCTGCGCATCATGGCCGGCATCGATACAGACATCGAAGGTGAAGCCCGTCCGCAGCCCGGCATCAAGATTGGTTACCTGCCGCAGGAACCTCAGCTGAATCCGGAACACACCGTGCGCGAATCCGTTGAAGAGGCGGTTTCCGAGGTGGTTAACGCGCTGAAAGGTCTGGATGAAGTGTATGCCAAATACGCCGAACCGGATGCGGACTTCGACAAGCTGGCCGCTCAGCAGGGCAAGTTTGAAGAGATCATCCAGGCGCACGACGGTCACAACCTGAACGTGCAGCTGGAGCGCGCGGCGGATGCCCTGCGTCTGCCAGACTGGGATGCCAAAGTTGAGAAGCTCTCCGGGGGTGAACGTCGCCGCGTCGCGCTGTGCCGCCTGCTGCTGGAAAAACCAGACATGCTGCTGCTCGACGAACCAACGAACCACCTGGATGCAGAATCTGTCGCCTGGCTGGAACGCTTCCTGCACGACTTCGAAGGCACCGTTGTGGCGATTACCCACGACCGTTACTTCCTCGACAACGTTGCGGGCTGGATCCTGGAGCTGGACCGCGGCGAAGGTATTCCGTGGGAAGGCAACTACTCCTCCTGGCTGGAGCAGAAAGATCAGCGTCTGGCGCAGGAAGCTTCTCAGGAAGCGGCGCGCCGCAAGTCTATTGAGAAAGAGCTGGAGTGGGTGCGTCAGGGCGCGAAGGGCCGTCAGTCTAAGGGCAAAGCCCGTCTGGCACGCTTTGAAGAGCTGAACAACACCGAATACCAGAAACGTAACGAAACCAACGAACTGTTTATTCCGCCTGGAGCACGTCTGGGGGATAAAGTGGTTGAAGTCAGCAACCTGCGCAAGTCTTACGGCGACCGCCTGCTGATCGACGACCTGAGCTTCTCCGTACCGAAAGGGGCTATCGTCGGGATCATCGGTCCGAACGGCGCGGGTAAATCCACCCTGTTCCGCATGATGTCCGGTCAGGAACAGCCTGACAGCGGCTCTATCACCCTGGGTGAGACCGTGAAGCTGGCGTCCGTCGATCAGTTCCGTGACGCAATGGACAACAGCAAAACCGTGTGGGAAGAAGTGTCCGGCGGTCTGGATATTATGCGTATCGGCAACACCGAGATGCCAAGCCGCGCCTACGTTGGCCGCTTTAACTTCAAAGGCACCGACCAGGGCAAACGCGTGGGCGAGCTGTCCGGCGGCGAGCGCGGTCGTCTGCACCTGGCGAAGCTGCTGCAGGTGGGCGGTAACGTTCTGCTGCTCGATGAACCAACAAACGACCTGGATATTGAAACCCTGCGCGCGCTGGAAAACGCCCTGCTGGAGTTCCCGGGCTGTGCGATGGTTATCTCGCACGACCGCTGGTTCCTTGACCGTATCGCGACCCACATCCTGGACTACCAGGACGAAGGTAAAGTGGAGTTCTTCGAAGGTAACTTCACCGAATACGAAGAGTACAAGAAACGCACGCTGGGCGCCGACGCGCTGGAGCCGAAGCGTATTAAGTACAAGCGTATCGCGAAATAAACGCAAAACGGCAACTTCGGTTGCCGTTTTTTATGTTTGTACTCTCTCCCCGTGGGTGAGGGCATCAGGCCGCGCTGTTTGTAGGCCGGGTAAGGCGAAGCCGCCACCCGGCTTTTTTATTTACCCACGTAATACCGCTTCACCTCATCAAACTGCATCGCAAACTCGATATAGCTCATCAGCGCGGGTGAATTCAGCTTGCGGCTTGGATACGCCAGCCAAAGGTCGTTGCCTTCAACGTTCCACTCCGACAGCACCTTTACCAGCGCGCCCTTTTCGATCTTATCTTCCAGCAGGAAAGCGGGCAGCAGCGTGATTCCCGCCCCGGCGATCGCACACTCTCGTGCGTACACCAGGTTATCCGTCATGTGGGCGTTATCCGGCAGGTAGCGGTAATCCTCGTTCTCGCTGCGTAACAGCCACTCAGACCACGCTCTGTGCGTAATGCTGCGGTGCTCAACCAGCTGACGGGGATGGATTAACGGCTCCCGACGCGCCAGATAGGCGGGCGAGGCCAGCATGTAGCGCGGGCAGTGCCCTATCATGCGGCCAATCAGGGAGGAGTCCTGCGGCTTGCCGGTGCGCAGCGCCACGTCAAAGCCGGACTCGACCAGATCCACCACATCGTCAGAAATCGACACATCGAGCGAAACGTCAGGATAGCGAAGCTGAAACTCGGCGTTCAGATGCGCCAGCAGCGTTGCGCCAATCCCCGCCGGACAGGTGATCCGCAGCCGTCCGCTGGGGTTTTCACGCAGTCGCTGGATGGCGTACTCCGCCCGCTCGCTGGCGGCCAGCATCTCCCGGCAGTGCACCAGATAGTGTTCGCCCGCAAACGTCAGGTTCAGCCTGCGCGTGGTGCGGTTAAGCAGGCGGATCCCCACCTGCTGCTCCAGCTGGCTGATGCGCTGGCTGACGCTGGATTTCGGCAATTCAGCCTTTTGCGCTGCGGCGGTAAAGCTGCCCATCTCCGCGACCAGCGCGAACAGCGCCATATCCTGAAGCTGCTTAAACATGATTGTTCATCCTGTACGAACACTGCGTTCTTGATTGTCCATCTTATCACGCAACTGTCCACTTAATAGACTAGCCTCAACAAAACGCATTCCATTGAGGAGCACACCATGTCTGTTAAAGCCATTGCCGTTAACCCAGCGAACCCATCAGCTTTTATCGAAATCACCCAACCGATGCCGCAGCCCGGCGAGCACGATCTGCTGGTCGAGGTCAAAGCCGTTTCCATAAATCCTGTCGATACCAAAGTCCATGCAGGTATCGCTAAAAATGGCCTGAAAGATCCGCGCATTCTCGGGTGGGATGCCAGCGGGATCGTCAAAGCCGTTGGGGCTGGCGTCACCGGGTTCAAACCGGGGGATGAAGTGTGGTACGCAGGCGACATCACCCGTTCGGGCAGTAACGCCACCTACCAGCTGATAGATGCGCGCATCGTCGGGCATAAACCGGCAAGCCTTGGCTGGGCCGCCGCCGCCGCGCTGCCGCTGACCGCCCTCACCGCCTGGGAAGGATTGTTCGAACGGCTGAATATTCAGGATGCCGGATCGGACAAAACGCTGCTGATCGTCGGCGGCGCAGGCGGCGTGGGATCGCTGGCGATCCCGTTTGCGAAGCACAACAGTAAGGTCACCGTCATCGCAACGGCCTCGCGGGAAGATTCCGCCCAGTGGTGTCGCGCTCGCGGTGCGGATCGGGTGGTGAACTACCGGGATCTGAAAGGCGAGCTGGCAAAACAGGGTATTACCTTTGTGGATTACATCTTCATCCTCAACGATACCGACGGGCACTGGGATGCCGTTAGCGAGCTTATTGCGCCACAGGGGCACATCTGTTCCATCGTTGAGAATGAACATCCGCTGAATCAGGATAAGCTGAAATCCAAATCCGCCGCGCTGCACTGGGAATTTATGTACACCCGCAGCATGTACCAGACGGCGGATATGGCGCGTCAGGGGGAGATCTTAGACGAGGTTGCGAAGCTGGTGGATAACGGCGTGGTCGAAAGCTCGCTCAGCGAAACGCTGCACGGGCTGAGCGTGGAAAGCATTACCGAGGCGCACCGCAAGGTGCTGGAGGGACATATGCGCGGTAAAGTGGTGGTTGAGTATTGAGTGGTTTGTTCCCCTCTCCCCGGCCCTCTCCCAAAGGGAGAGGGAGGCTAAAGTTCCCTCTCCCCTGTGGGGAGAGGGTTAGGGTGAGGGGTAAGTTTTTTACCCCTGCTCCCCCATCATCTCCTTCACCAGCTCGACGCAGCGCAGGAAACGGGAGTCGTAGTCAGACTCCTCTACGTGGACGAACTCAACGTTATTCTCGTTCAGCATCTCCACCAGCATGGACTGGAACTCTTTTCTGTTGACGGAGCTGCCGAGGCTGCGCATGCCGTCGGCCACCCACGGGGTATTGTTTTCCAGCAGGATCACCAGGTCGAAGCGGTACTCGTCAATCAGCGCCTGCACGAACGGGTGCTCGCGCCCCTCGTACTTTTTACAGAACGCCTGCGTGGTGACGAAATCGGTGTCGATGAAGGCCACCTTGTTGGCATATTTCACGGCAAAATCAATGTACTGCGCATGGCCGAGCGCGATTTTATCGTAATCGGAATACTGCAGCGCCATCTCATCGCCGCCCAGGTGAGATAAGACGTAATCACGTCCGTATTCCCACGCGCTGGTGGTGTTGAAGATGTTCGCCAGCTTGTTGACCAGCGTGGATTTGCCGCTCGATTCCCCGCCCAGAATGGCCACCGTACGCACAAAGAACGGCTTTACTTCGGTCGGAATGTAATCCCAGTAGCGGGAGGGATTCTCGCGGATCTGCGCCCCGCTGATGTTCATGAACGTTCGCTTCGGATCGATCAGCACCGTCTCGATGCCCAGATGTTCGCGGAACTGCGGCGCGTCGGACTCTTCAGAGGTGTAGATCCAGTTCGGGGCGATACCTTTCTCTTCCATAAACGCTTTGACGCCGTTGCTCCACACGTCCCAACCGTGCGGATACGGCTCCATGCCCTCTTCGTTGAAGGCATGAATACGGATGTTTTTCTGGTACTTAAACGTCTGAAGCAGCCAGCGCAGGCGGTCAGAGACCGTCGGCTGCTGCGACATGGCGCTGTCTTCAAACAGCTGGCGGTCGCGCGTTTCGTCGTAGCCCATAATGATATGCAGCTCGTCCACCTGGCTACAGGCGCGCTGGATCAGATAGATATGCCCGGTATGCAGCGGATAAAACTTGCCGAACACCACGCCAATGCTCTTTGAAATACGCGGAAATTCCAGCCCCAGAAAGCGGTGCAGCGCTTCCAGCTTCTGCGCGCTGGGGCTTTTGATTTTGGCGTTCAGCAGCTGGCTCAGGTAGCCTTTCGTCATGCCGCTGGCGTCCGCCACCTGCTGCAGCGTGCAGCCCTTCTGGCGAATTGCGGTCTTAAGATAGTCAAATGATGACATAAATTACGGTGCCTCCTGCAAAATCGAATACGTAATTATAAGTCGTCAAAGACATTTAACGCATCTGCGAGTTTTTTCACGCCGAAGACCTTCATCCCTTCCGGGATCTTTTTCGGCACGTTAGCGGCTGGGACAATGGCACGACGGAAGCCGTGTTTCGCCGCCTCGGAGATACGCTCCTGGCCGCTCGGCACCGGACGGATCTCCCCGGCCAGCCCTACTTCGCCAAAGACCACCAGATCCTGCGGCAGCGGCCTGTCGCGAAGGCTGGAGACCATCGCCAGCAGCAGCGCCAGGTCAGCACTGGTTTCAGATACTTTCACGCCGCCCACCACGTTGACGAATACGTCCTGATCCGCCATCTGCAGGCCGCCATGACGGTGCAGCACCGCCAGCAGGATCGCCAGGCGGTTCTGCTCCAGGCCCACCGCCACGCGCCGCGGGTTGCCCATCATCGAGACGTCCACCAGCGCCTGGATCTCGACCAGCAGCGGACGTGTTCCTTCCCACAGCACCATCACCGAGCTGCCGGAGGTGACTTCATCACCACGGCTCAGGAAGATGGCCGACGGGTTGCTGACTTCGCGCAGCCCCTGCTCGGTCATGGCGAAGACGCCTAACTCGTTTACGGCACCAAAGCGGTTCTTATGGCTGCGCAAGGTGCGGAAGCGGGAATCCGCATCGCCGTCGAGCATCACGGAGCAGTCGATACAGTGTTCGAGAACTTTCGGCCCGGCCAGCGAGCCGTCTTTAGTCACGTGGCCGACCATCACTATCGCCACGCCGCGCGTTTTGGCAAAGCGCGTCAGGTAGGCCGCGGTTTCACGCACCTGCGCGACGCTGCCCGGCGAGGACTGTATGTCCGCCATGTGCATGACCTGGATGGAGTCGATCACCATCAGCTTCGGCTGCTCTTCTTCAGCAATCATGCAGATCTGCTCGATGCTGGTTTCAGAGAGCATGTTCAGATTGCCGGTCGGCAGGCCAAGACGGTGCGCGCGCATCGCCACCTGCTGCAGTGACTCTTCCCCCGTGACGTACAGGGTTTTCATCTGTTCAGCGAGCTTGCACAGCGTTTGCAGCAGCAGGGTCGATTTACCCGCGCCCGGGTTACCGCCGATCAGAATGGCGCTGCCCGGCACCACCCCGCCGCCGAGGACGCGATCGAACTCTTTGAAGCCGGTGGAGAAGCGCGGCAGCTCTTCAAGGCTGATGTCCGAGAGCTTTTGCACTTTCGACACGCCGGCGTTGCCCGCGTAGCCGCTCAGGCGCTCGTTGCGGGCCACGCTCGGCGAAGCCGCCACACCGCGCACTTCGGTGATGGTGTTCCAGGCATGACAGGCGCTGCATTGCCCCTGCCAGCGCGGATAATCCGCACCACATTCATTACAGACAAATGCGCGTTTTGGAGCTTTCGCCACGGTTTACCTCGTTATTTCTGAGCGGCCTACAATAGCAGACCGCTATTTCTGATTAATACTGCCGGAGAGAATGCAGAATACCCCCATCAGGTCGGCATGACGGATGGTGACTTCCGTCTTTTCATTTACTTTTGGCTTGGCATGGTAGGCAATGCCAAGACCGGCGACCTTGATCATCGGCAGATCGTTGGCGCCGTCGCCGATGGCCACGGTCTGCGCGACCGGAATGTCATATTTTTCCGCCAGGCGGGTCAGCGTGCTGGCTTTGTACTGCGCATCCACAATGTCGCCAATAACGTGACCGGTAAGTTTGCCGTCCATGATCTCCAGCTCGTTCGCCACCACGGTGGTCAAACGCAGCTTGTCACGGAGATAATCGGCAAAGAAGGTGAACCCGCCGGAGGCAATCGCCACTTTCCAGCCCAGCGTCTCCAGCTTTAGCACCAGCTGGGTTAGCCCCGGCATCAGCGGCAGCTCGTCGCGCACCTGACGCAAAATGGTCGCGTCGGCCCCTTTCAGGGTTGCCACGCGCTGTCTCAGGCTGGCGGTAAAGTCCAGCTCGCCGCGCATCGCGCGCTCGGTCACATCCGCCACCAGCTCGCCGCTGCCCGCCAGCTTCGCAAGCTCGTCAATACACTCGATCTGGATCGCCGTTGAGTCCATGTCCATCACCAGCAGGCCCGGCGTTTTCAGGTGTGGGATTTTGCCGAGCGGAGCAACGTCCAGCCCGGCGTCGTGCGCCAGACGCGTCGCGCGCTGCGTCAGGGAACCCGCCAGGCGAATGACCTGATAATCCTCTACGCACCAGGCCGCCACAATGACCATCGCCGCACCCAGTTTGCTTTGGTACTGGGTCAGGCGTTGCTTGTCCAGGCCGCGTCCGTACAGCAGCCAGCCGCTACGGCCAGCGTGGTAATCCAGAGGCATCACCTCATCGCCACTTAGAGAGAGCGGCAATCCTGGCCATAAAGAGACATCCGTTGGCAGGTCGCACCAGGTAATGTTCGGCATTGAAGCTCCTGTAAATTCGTTCGCGCCGGAAGGTTCCAGAGGGAAAATAACGCATGAGGCTACCCTGTAACCATCACTTCTGGCAACATTAAGCCGTAAATTTTCAGCAGGTGGAATATGGCTCGCGCAAAACTGAAATTCCGGCTTCATCGCGCCGTGATTGTCCTTTCCTGTCTCGCACTATTGGTCGCGCTGATGCAGGGGGCATCCTGGTTTAGCCAGAATCATCAACGACAACGTAACCCACAGTTTGAAGAGCTGGCCCGTACGCTGGCGCGTCAGGTGACGCTCAACGTCGCCCCGTCCATGCGTAACGAAACGCCGGATGACAAGCGGATAGCTCAGGTGTTACGCCTGTTAACGGAAAACAGCCGTATTCTGGATGCCGGGGTCTATGACGAACAAGGCGACCTGATAGCGCGCGCGGGAGAGCACGTCGACGTGCGCGACAGGCTGGCGCTGGACGGCAAAAAAGCCGGCGGCTACTTCAACCAGCAGATCGTCGAACCTATTCAGGGCAAGAATGGCCCGCTGGGGTATTTGCGTCTTACGCTTGATACCCACACCCTGCCAACCGAAGCCAAGCAGGTCGATAACACTACCAATATTCTGCGCCTGATGCTGCTGCTCTCCCTGGCAATAGGCGTGGTGCTGGCACGAACCCTGCTGCAGGGCAAACGTACCCGCTGGCAGCAGTCACCGTTCCTGCTCACCGCCAGCAAATCGGTGCCTGAAGACGAAGAGAGCGAGAAGAAAGAATAGTGATAAAGTAGGCGTATGAATCGGTAAAGGAACGCTGCCATGTCGTCATTACGCCTGCTTATCTCTGACTCTTACGATCCCTGGTTTAACCTCGCGGTGGAGGAGTGCATCTTCCGCCAGATGCCCGCCACCCAGCGCGTGCTTTTTCTCTGGCGCAACGCCGACACGGTCGTTATTGGCCGCGCGCAAAACCCGTGGAAAGAGTGTAACACCCGGCGCATGGAAGAGGACAACGTCCGTCTCGCGCGCCGCAGCAGCGGCGGCGGCGCGGTATTCCACGATCTGGGCAATACCTGCTTTACCTTTATGGCGGGCAAGCCGGAGTACGACAAAACCATCTCTACCTCGATTGTGCTCAACGCGCTGAATTCGCTCGGCGTCACGGCGGAAGCCTCAGGCCGTAATGACCTGGTGGTGAAAACGCCTGACGGTGACCGGAAAGTGTCGGGCTCAGCCTATCGCGAAACGATGGATCGCGGTTTCCACCACGGCACGCTGCTGCTGAATGCCGACCTGAGCCGTCTGGCGAACTACCTCAACCCGGACAAGAAAAAGCTGCAGGCCAAGGGGATCACCTCCGTGCGCGGCCGCGTGGCGAATCTGGTGGAGCTGCTGCCGGGCATTACGCACGAGCAAATCTGCCACGCCGTGCGCGAGGCGTTCTTTGCTCACTATGGCGAGCGCGTCGAAGCGGAAGTCATCTCCCCGGATAAAACCCCGGACCTGCCCAACTTCGCGGAAACCTTCGCCCGCCAGAGCAGCTGGGAGTGGAACTTTGGCCAGGCGCCTGCCTTCTCGCACCTGCTGGACGAACGCTTCACCTGGGGCGGCGTGGAGCTGCATTTTGACGTGGAGAAAGGCCATATCACCCGCACGCAGGTGTTTACCGATAGCCTGAACCCGGCACCGCTAGAGGCGCTGGCGGCTCGTTTACAAGGCTGTTTGTACCGGGCGGATATGCTGCAGCAGGAGTGCGACGCGTTGATCGGCGATTTCCCTGAGCAGGAAAAAGAGCTGCGGGAGCTGTCGGCGTGGATTGCACAGGCCGTGCGCTAGTAAAAAAGCCCGCTGGCGCTGCGCTTAGCGGGCCTACAAAACCGTAGGCCGGGTCAGGCGAAGCCGCCACCCGGCACAACAGTTCTTACTCTTTATCGCCCAGCAGAACGGATTCCAGCGCGATTTTGATCATGTCGTTGAAGGTGGTCTGACGCTCGGCAGCGGTGGTCTGCTCGTGGGTACGGATGTGGTCAGACACGGTGCAGATGGTCAGCGCTTTCGCACCAAACTCAGCCGCCACGCCGTAGATACCGGCCGCTTCCATTTCCACGCCCAGAATGCCGTATTTTTCCATCACGTCGAACATTTCGCCGCCGTCCGGCGCATAGAACAGGTCAGCAGAGAAGATGTTGCCCACGCGAGCCTCAACGCCCAGCGCTTTTGCCGCGTCAACCGCGTCGCGCACCATGCCGAAGTCAGCAATTGCCGCGAAGTCATGGTCTTTAAAACGCATGCGGTTCACTTTGGAATCGGTGCAGGCACCCATACCGATAACGATGTCGCGCAGCTTAACGTCCATGCGCACCGCGCCGCAGGAGCCCACGCGGATGATTTTCTTCACGCCGAAATCGGTGATCAGCTCTTTGGTGTAGATAGAGCAGGATGGGATACCCATGCCGTGGCCCATCACGGAGATTTTGCGGCCTTTATAGGTCCCGGTGAAGCCCAGCATGCCGCGAACGTTGTTCACTTCACGTACGTCTTCCAGGAAGGTTTCTGCAATGTGCTTCGCGCGCAGCGGGTCGCCCGGCATCAATACGACGTCAGCGAAATCACCCATTTCTGCATTAATGTGAGGAGTTGCCATCTTCAGTTCCTTTCAAATTGTTTATTCTTTTCACCCTCTCCCTGTGGGAGAGGGCCGGGGTGAGGGCATCAGGCCGCACCCAACACGATTTAGAACATGGCCTTGCCATATTCCATGTCAGACGTACCAAAGTATTTCGCGATGGTCTGGCCGATATCCGCGAAGGTTTCACGGTGACCGAGCGAGCCCGGCTTCACTTTCGGGCCGTACACCAGCACCGGAATGTGCTCACGGGTGTGGTCGGTACCGGTCCAGCTTGGGTCGCAGCCGTGGTCCGCAGTCAGGATCAGAATGTCATCTTCACCCACCAGCTCCATCAGCTCCGGCAGACGGCGGTCAAACAGCTCCAGGCCGGCAGCGTAGCCCGCGATATCGCGGCGGTGGCCCCATGAGGAGTCGAAGTCCACGAAGTTGGTGAAGACGATAGTCTTGTCGCCCGCCTCTTTCATCTCTTTGATGGTGGCGTCGAACAGCGCGTCCAGACCGGTGGCTTTCACTTTTTTAGTGATGCCGCAGTTGGCGTAGATATCCGCGATTTTACCCACGGACACCACGTGGCCGGCTTTCTCTTCAACCAGCTTCTGCAGCACGGTCGGCGCCGGTGGCTCAACGGCCAGGTCGTGACGGTTGCCGGTACGCTGGAAGTTACCGGCTTTGTCGCCGATAAACGGACGCGCGATAACGCGGCCGATGTTGTAGCCGCCTTCGGTCAGCTCTTCACGGGCGATTTCGCACAGCTCGTAGAGTTTATCCAGGCCGTAGGTCTCTTCGTGGCAGGCAATCTGGAACACGGAGTCGGCAGAGGTGTAGAAAATCGGCTTGCCGGTTTTCATGTGCTCTTCGCCCAGCTCGTCCAGAATCACGGTACCGGAAGAGTGGCAGTTACCGAGGTAGCCCGGCAGGTTGGCACGCTTCACCAGCTTATCCAGCAGCTCCTGCGGGAAGCTGTTCTGGTGATCGGAGAAGTAGCCCCAGTCAAACAGAACCGGTACACCGGCGATTTCCCAGTGTCCAGACGGCGTATCTTTACCGGAAGAGAGCTCGTGCGCCCAGGCGTATGCGCCCACCACTTCCGCGTTGCCGTCCATACCGGCTGCGATCTTACCGGTAGAACCTTCATGCGCTTTTACCAGACCGAGGCGGGTCAGGTTTGGCAGGGTCAGAGGACCTTTACGACCGTTGTCCGCTTCGCCTTTGGCGCAGGCTTCCGCGATGTGACCCATGGTATCGGAACCCACGTCACCAAAACGATCTGCATCTTCAGTTGCGCCGATGCCGAATGAGTCCAGCACCATAATAAATGCACGTTTCATAATTGTTCTCCGTACGTAGTGCTTCAAAAAATAGCGATCAGATCAGTATACCGTTATTCAGTGATACGGCGATAGACAGTCGGTGTGGTTTCCGGTGCTTTATCGTCAAGCCTGATTGCCGCTTTTACCGCTTTCGCCGCGTCCTGCCAGCTGGCTTCGTCTTTGGCGTGGATCACCGCCAGCGGACGCTGGCCGTCAATGCTGTCGCCCAGGCGGGCCATATCGGTAAAGCCGACGCTGTAATCAATGGTGTCCGATGCCTGACGACGACCGCCGCCCATCGAAACAACCGCCATGCCGAGCGCGCGCGTGTCCATTGCCGACACAAAGCCTTCGCCGTCCGCATAGACCGCCTTGCTGAGCATCGCGGTTGGCAGGTATTTCGCGTAGTTCTCGACGAAATCGGTCGGGCCTTTCTGGGCTGCAACCATGCGGCCGAAGATCTCTGCCGCTTTGCCGTTATCCAGCACCGCCTGCAGTTTCGCGCGCGCTTCCGCATCGTCTTTGGCCAGCTTGCCGGAGATTAACATCTCAACGCACAGCGCCATGGTGACGTCGAACAGACGCGGGTTGCGGTATTCACCCGTCAGGAACTGGACGGCTTCGCGGACTTCCACGGCGTTACCGGCGCTGGACGCCAGCACCTGGTTCATGTCCGTCAGTAATGCCGTGGTGCGCACGCCCGCGCCGTTGGAGACGCCAACGATCGCTTCGGCCAGCGCAGCAGAAAGTTCATAGGTTGGCATAAAGGCGCCGCTGCCCACTTTCACGTCCATCACCAGGGCGTCCAGACCTTCTGCCAGCTTTTTGGCAAGAATCGACGCGGTGATCAGCGGGATGGAGTCAACGGTCGCGGTAATATCGCGGGTTGCGTAGAAACGCTTGTCTGCCGGAGCGAGAGAGCTGGTCTGGCCGATAATCGCCACGCCAACGTCTTTAATAATGTCGCGGAAGCGGCCGTCATCCGGGAAGATATCGAAGCCCGGAATGGCTTCCAGTTTGTCGAGCGTGCCGCCGGTGTGGCCCAGGCCGCGCCCGGAGATCATTGGAACGTAACCGCCGCAGGCTGCCACCATTGGGCCAAGCATCAGGGAGGTCACGTCACCCACGCCGCCGGTGGAGTGTTTATCCACAATCGGGCCGTTGAGGTTGAGGCTTTTCCAGTCCAGAACGGTTCCTGAATCTCGCATCGCCATGGTCAGCGACACGCGCTCCGGCATCGACATATCGTGGAAGAAGATGGTCATCGCCAGAGCCGCAATCTGCCCTTCGGAGACGGTGTTATCACGAATGCCGTTGATAAAGAAGCGGATCTCTTCGTCGCTTAATGCGTGACCATCACGTTTTTTACGAATAATTTCTTGTGCGAGAAACACGGTAACCTCCATGCGGAATCGGGGGATTTGTGGCGGGTGTCGCTACGCTTACCCGCCCTACGATCCTGTAGGCCGGATAAGCGAAGCGTCATCCGGCATTGTCTGGCAATCAGTAGCTGCTTGCGCTCTTACCGTCGCCGTGGCCCAGCGCTTTCAGCAGGCTTGCCAGCAGGCTGGACGCGCCGAAGCGGTAGTGACGGGAATCGGCCCAGTCGGCGCCGAACAGCTCGTCGGCAATCGCCAGGAACTGCTGCGCGTCTTCAGCGGTACGCACGCCGCCCGCAGGTTTGAAGCCCACGGTTTTGGACACGCCCATGTCGCGGATAACTTCCATCATGATGCGGGCGCTTTCCGGGGTGGCGTTAACCGGCACTTTACCGGTAGAGGTTTTAATGAAATCCGCACCGGCTTTGATGGAGATTTCAGATGCTTTACGAATCAGCTGCTCTTCTTTCAGCTCGCCGGTTTCGATGATCACTTTCAGCAGCACGTTTGCCGCCGCGCACGCGTCTTTACAGGCTTTCACCAGGTCAAAACCGACCTGCTCGTTGCCGGCGATCAGCGCGCGGTACGGGAACACCACGTCAACTTCGTCTGCGCCATAAGCAATCGCCGCGCGGGTTTCCGCCAGCGCAATTTCGATATCGTCGTTGCCGTGCGGGAAGTTAGTTACGGTTGCAATGCGCACGTCCGGCGTGCCCTGCTCGTTCAGCGTTTTACGGGCAATCGGGATAAAGCGCGGGTAGATACAGACGGCGGCGGTGTTACCGACGGGCGTTTTCGCCTGGTGGCACAGGGCGATGACTTTTTCACTGGTGTCGTCATCGTTCAGGGTGGTCAGGTCCATCAGTTTCAACGCGCGCAGGCTGCTTGCAGTTAAATCGGTCATAACATTCTCCAACGGCAGTGCCGTATAAATTTTACCTTGCGGGTCTGTGAGTATTCTAACATTCACCCGCATCCACACTTCGACATTCATCACAGTTAATGAAAACTGCGTACAAATTTGCATTACTGTAATGAGATCAACGTCAAATTTTAGTTCGCGAATTGCTGACTAAAACAGCGATACCCCCTGTCGGATCAAAAGCCCCGACGGGACAACTTCCTACAATCCGCTCATCATCCGCAGAACATTTAAGGAAGCGAACATGCCTCACTCCAGCCTCGACGCGCTGCAACAACGTTGCCAGCAAATTGTGACAAGCCCGGTGTTAACCCCTGAGCAAAAACGTCATTTCCTGGCGCTGGAAGCGGAGAACGACCTGCCTTATCCGGCACTGTCCCCGACAGCCCGTGCCGCGCTGGATCAGGGCTTTATCTGCGACATGTTCGAAGGCCATGCGCCTTATAAACCTCGTTACGTTCTGCCGGATTACGAAAAATTTCTGGCAAAGGGATCAGAATGGCTGGAGCTGGAAGGGGCAAAAGATCTCGATGACGCCCTCTCGCTCTTAACCATTCTCTATCACCATGTTCCGTCCGTCACATCGATGCCCGTGTATCTCGGCCAGCTTGATGCGTTACTGAATCCATATGTTAGAATTCTAACACAGGAAGAGATAGATAGCCGAATAAAACGTTTCTGGCGCTACCTCGACCGCACGCTGCCGGATGCCTTCATGCACGCCAATATCGGCCCGGCGGATACGCCCGTCACGCGCGCCATTCTGCGCGCGGATGCAGAGCTGAAGCAGGTCGCGCCAAATCTAACCTTTATTTACGACCCTGACATCACCCCGGACGACTTGCTGCTTGAGGTGGCTAAAAACATTTGCGAATGCAGCAAGCCGCATATTTCTAACGGCCCAGTGAATGATAAAATTTTCACAAAAGGCCGCTATGGCGTGGTGAGCTGTTACAACTCGCTGCCGCTGGCAGGCGGTGGAAGCACGCTGGTTCGCCTCAACCTGAAGGCAATTGCTGAACACAGTTCTTCTGTTGAAGACTTCTTTACCCGCACGCTCCCACACTACTGCCAGCAGCAGATTGAGATCGTCAACGCACGCTGTGCATTTTTGTATGAGCAGTCAGGCTTCTTTGAGAATAGCTTCCTGGTGAAAGAGGGGCTGATTGATGCCGACCGTTTCGTGCCCATGTTTGGCATGTATGGCCTGGCGGAAGCGGTGAACGCGCTGTGCGATAAAAGCGGAATGGAAGCACGCTACGGCAAGGACGAACGGGCCAACGCGCTGGGCTATCGCATCAGCGAACGGCTCGCGGCGTTTGTGGAAAACACGCCGGTGAAATACGGCTGGAAGCATCGCGCTATGCTGCACGCGCAGTCGGGGATCAGTTCGGATTCAGGCACCACGCCGGGAGCACGACTGCTCTACGGAGACGAGCCGGATCCTATCAGCCATCTGCTGGCCGTCGCCCCGCACCACAAACACTATCACTCCGGGATTAGCGATATTCTGACGCTGGAAGAGACGGTAAAACGCAACCCGCAGGCCGTTGTGCAGCTTTGCCTGGGTGCCTTCAACGCCGGCATGCGTGAATTTACCGCCAACGTGGCGGGTAACGATCTGGTGCGCGTCACAGGCTATATGGTGCGATTATCGGATCTGGAGAAATATCGGGAAGCGGGTTCAAGAACCAACACCACGTGGCTGGGTGAGGAAGCCGCACGAAATACCCGTATTCTGGAACGTCAGCCGCGCGTAATAAGCCATGAACAGCAGATGCGCTTTAGTTAGTCAGGTTATCCCCTTCTCCTGCGTCGACGGGCCGGGCAGCCGCCTGGCGCTGTTCCTGCAGGGGTGCAACCTGCGATGCAAAACCTGCCACAACCCGTGGACGATCGGTCGCTGCAACGACTGCGGCGACTGCGTGCCCCACTGCCCTCATGATGCGCTGACCATTCGGGCCGGGCGCGTCTGGTGGCAGGAGAGTGACTGCCAGCAGTGTGATACCTGTCTTCACCTCTGCCCGCAGCAGGCCACGCCGATGGCGCAACGCTTCAGCGTGGAGGAGATCCTCACGCAGATCCGCAAAGCGGCACCTTTTATTGCAGGCATCACCGTCAGCGGCGGTGAAGCCACCACGCAGCTGCCGTTTGTGATCGCCCTTTTTACGGCGATCAAAGCCGATCCCGCCCTGCGCCATTTAACCTGTCTGGTTGACAGCAACGGACTGCTGGGGGAAACCGGCTGGCAAAAACTCCTGCCGGTACTGGATGGGGCGATGCTCGATCTAAAGGCATGGGGAAATGAGCGTCACCGCTTCCTGACCGGGCGCGAAAACCCGCAGATTAAACAGAGCATCCGCTGGCTGGCGCAGCATCAGCGGCTGACGGAACTGCGGCTGCTGGCGATCCCTGAGCAGTCTGATTATCTGGAACATTTTAAGCCACTGATAGCCTTTATTCGCGGGCTTGGGGATATCCCGGTGCGGATCAACGCGTTTCACGCGCACGGCGTATACGGAGAGGCGGCGTCATGGCGCAGCGCCACGCCGGACGACGTTGAGCCACTGGCGGCAGCGCTGGAAGAAGAGAGGATCAGGGTGATCCGCCCGTCACTTTACTTATAGGGTAATGCCAAATACCGAACGGCTGTTCTCAAGCAGCGCATCGGCAACCACCTCTTCTGGCTCCTGGCGCAGCTCGCACAGCGTGGCAAACACGCGCGCCGCCCGTTCCGGCCGATTGGGCTGCCCCTGAAAACCATTCAGCGGCATATCGGGGGCATCGGTTTCCAGTAATAACGCCGACAGGGGCAGCTGTGCCATCACATCGCGGGTCTTACTGGCGCGCGGGTAGGTAATGGTCCCGCCCACGCCGATCTTATAGCCCAGCTCAATGAAACGCTGCGCCTGCTGCAGGCTGCCGGAAAAACCGTGCACCACGCCCCTGCGCGGCAGATCGATGCGCTTCAGGTGCATCGCCAGCTTGTCGTGCGTGCGGCGGGAGTGGAGGATCGCCGGCAGATCGTGGCGCTTTGCCAGCTTAAGCTGCGCGTCGAGGATCGCCTGCTGGCGTTCAAAATGGGGGTCCTCGCGATAGAGATCGAGGCCGATCTCACCGACTGCAATCAGCTTCCTTTCGCCAGCGCGCAGAAGTGAATCCAGCCGGTCGATATCGTCTTCAGTGTGCCGCTCGATAACGATAGGGTGCAGCCCCAGCGCGGCGTACAGCGCGTTATGCTGTCGGGCAAGCTCCAGCACCCGGGTAAAATTTGCCGCTTCCGTTGACGGGACGATAATCGCCTGCACGCCTGCATCTGCGGCACGGGCGATGCTCGGCCCTTCGTCACCGGTAAACGGTGGAAAATCAAAATGGCAGTGGGTGTCGACAAAACGGTACGTCACGCCAGATCCTCGTTATCTAAGAGTGCGTCGTTGGCCTGCGGAACATCCACCAGCGGCACGGTCAGCGGATCGTTCGCCACAACTGCAGGCGGGGTAATGATGCGCTTGTGCCGGTGAAGCGGCGGCTGTTCCGCCAGCATTTTGCCCACCGTTGCCAGGAAGTAGCGTCCGCACAGCCGCCCCGTTTTGTAATCCATGCGCAGCGCCGGTATGCGGCTGCCCAGCGCCATGCTCACCAGCGGCTTAGGCGGGTAAATTTCGAAAATACGCAGCTTGCCCGGCGGCTTTTCAATAAAACGCTGCATCTCACCGTAGGTCGATTCATGCAGTTTGGCGATATTCACCAGCGGCTGCAGGCTGCTGTCGCCCAGCCACCGCTCCATGCGCTTAAACCACTGCGGGGTGTAGTACGTCTGCGACGGCACGGTGCGGATCACCACGATGGTTTTCGCCCCGCGTCGCGCAGCTTCCTGTACCGGAACGGCGTCGCTGATACCGCCGTCCAGATAGCTGATGCCGTCCAGCAGTGCGCCGGTGCGGTAAAAACCCGGTATAGCGCTGGAGGCGCGGATAATGTCCAGCCAGTTCTCTTTCTGCGGGGAAAAATAGCCCGGCGTGTAGTCATCTCCCCTGCTGGCGCACATCCAGAACTCTTTTCCGTTATCGAACAAACGAGCCGCAGTGTCCATCGCCAGCGGCATCTGGCTGGCAGTTGACTCCAGCAGCCAGTCGAGATCGATCAGGTTTCCACCGCGCACAAAACGCATCGGGTTGAAAAATTCCTTCGACGTGGTGTAGCGCATAATAACTTTGCGGGCATAGCCCGGCTGGTTACAGACGTAGGCGGATAGGTTTTGCGCTCCGGCAGAGGTGCCAAAGAAGAGGTTAAAAGGGTTAAACTGCGCGCGCATAAATTCATCCAGCACGCCGGCCGTGAATATGCCGCGCTGTCCGCCACCTTCACATACCAGTGCAAGCTGGCCTGCACGAAACGGCTTTAACGCCAGCGGCGCAATATTGCCGAGCGTAACGGGAATTCGCTGACCCACCTCTGCATTCCTGTTTTCATTATTGTGTTCTGACACAGTAACGCACTCCCGGCCTGAGACTCAAACACGAAAAAGCCAGTCGCAAGGACTGGCTTTGTTTTGTTGACGGTCTATTGCGTTTTGCTACGGACGGCGTCGGCCCGTAAACAGGCTGACCAGGAACAGGATAATACCAACCACGAAGACAATTTTAGCTGCCCAGGCCGCAGTACCTGCCAGTCCACCAAAGCCCAATGCGGCGGCAATTAACGCGATAACCAGAAATATAATGCCCCAACGAAACATAAGCCTCTCCTTTACCATAGTTAATGTCGGCCGCTAAACGTGAGCGCTCAGGCTGCTCACCGGCGTGTTTCCAGTGTCATTGTTATTTCGCCCGCTCGCCTCAGCCAGACGGGCGAATTGTGTAGATTTACTTCGTTTTCAGATCGTTTTTGACGCTTTTGACACCATCAATAGCTTTGGCGATGGTTTCAGCGCGTTCAATTTGCGCCTGCGAATCTACCGTACCGGAAAGCTGAACCACGCCGTCGGTGGTTTCTACTTTCACTTTACGAGACGGCACGATGTCATCAGCTAACAGTTTAGCTTTGATTTCGCTGGTGGTTGCCGCATCCCCGGCATACCCTTTCACAGAGGAGTCTTTAGCGTCGCGAACGTGCAATTTATCGCTAACGTCCGTTACGCCCTCAACACCCTTCGCGACTTTTACAGCCTGTTCGGCCTGAGCCTGGCTTTCAACAAAGCCGCTCAGCGTAACCACTTTCTTTTCCGTTTTTACGGAAATGTCGGTGCTCTTGATGGCTTCATCATCCACCAGCGCGGCTTTCACTTTTGCTGTGATAGAGCTGTCATCCATGAAATTACCGACTTTATTCATAGAGCTATCGATTTTTTCCCCTGCGGTATTGGCAGTGGACTGCGCTTTATCCGTGGCGCTGGTTTCTGCAAAGGCAGAACCGCTTACCAGGACGCTACCCAATGTTACAGCCAGCAGAGTTTTAGAAATCTTCAGTCTTGTCATATTCATCGATGTATTCCTGTGTTTTGCCCGTTAGTTGGGCGACAAACTTCCTTTATTACTAGTTTTATATTTCGCGAATTAACACACGGGTGAAATGGAGAACCTAAAGTCATGCATTGAACAGTTAATTCATCCGCGCCCGGTGTTAAACACTGAGTTAAATATAGATCACTCTCACAGTGTCGCTTTCAGAATTGGGCAAAAAACGCGCGAATGGCGTAAAAATGCGATGAATTAAGAACATTCCGCAAGGGATTAATAAGACAGGAATAAAAAAAGAGCACGGCGGTTGCCGTGCTCTGAGCGGGGATTAGTGTTCGCGCGTTTTGCGGAACTGAACGTCAGGATAACGTTCCTGCGTCAGGTTAAGGTTAACCATGGTTGGGGCGATATAGGTCAGGTTATCCCCGCCGTCCAGCGCCAGCTGAATTTCGTTCTTACGCTTAAATTCTTCAAATTTCTTCACGTCAGAACACTCAACCCAGCGCGCGGTCGCCACGTTTACGGATTCGTAAATCGCTTCCACGTTGTACTCGCTCTTCAGACGCGCAACCACCACGTCAAACTGCAGCACGCCGACCGCGCCAACGATCAGATCGTTGTTCGAAATTGGGCGGAACACCTGCACGGCGCCCTCTTCGGACAGCTGAACCAGCCCCTTCAGCAGCTGTTTCTGCTTCAGCGGATCGCGCAGGCGAATGCGACGGAACAGTTCCGGTGCGAAGTTCGGAATGCCGGTGAACTTCATCATTTCGCCCTGGGTGAAGGTATCACCGATCTGAATAGTGCCGTGGTTATGCAGGCCGATGATATCGCCCGGATAGGCCTCTTCAACGTGCGAACGGTCACCCGCCATGAAGGTCAGCGCGTCGGAAATAACAACATCTTTCCCGATACGCACCTGGCGCAGCTTCATGCCCTTCTCGTACTTTCCGGATACCACGCGCATAAAGGCCACGCGGTCGCGGTGTTTCGGGTCCATGTTGGCCTGAATTTTGAAGACGAAGCCGGTAAATTTCTCTTCCTGCGCTTCCACCTCGCGGGTGTCGGTTTTACGCGGCATCGGGCGCGGCGCCCACTCAACCAGTCCGTCAAGCATATGGTCAACGCCGAAGTTACCCAGCGCGGTACCGAAGAACACAGGGGTGATTTCACCGGCCAGGAACAGCTCTTTATCGAACTCGTGGGAGGCACCTTTCACCAGCTCCAGCTCGTCGCGCAGCTGCGCGGCCAGCTCTTCACCGATGGCAACGTCCAGATCCGGATTATCCAGCCCCTTCACGGTGCGGACTTCCTGAATGGTGTGACCCTTACCGGTCTGATAAAGATACACTTCGTCTTTGTAGAGGTGATAAACCCCTTTAAACAGCTTGCCGCAGCCGATTGGCCAGGTAATCGGCGCGCAGGCGATCTTCAGCTCGCTTTCAACTTCGTCCATCACTTCCATCGGATCGCGGATGTCACGGTCGAGTTTGTTCATGAAGGTGAGGATCGGCGTGTCGCGCAGACGGGTGACTTCCATCAGCTTACGGGTCCTGTCTTCGACCCCTTTAGCGGCATCGATAACCATCAGACAGCAGTCCACCGCCGTCAGGGTACGGTAGGTATCTTCGGAGAAGTCTTCGTGGCCCGGGGTGTCCAGCAGGTTCACCAGGCAGTCGTGATACGGGAACTGCATCACGGAGGTGGTAATGGAGATACCACGCTGCTTTTCCATCTCCATCCAGTCAGATTTTGCGTGCTGGCTGGAGCCACGGCCTTTAACGGTACCGGCAGTCTGGATCGCCTGTCCGAACAGCAGGACCTTCTCGGTGATGGTCGTTTTACCGGCATCCGGGTGCGAGATAATGGCAAAAGTGCGGCGTTTAGCCACCTCTTGCAGATAAGGAGACAACGTCATAATTAAATCTTCTTTTATAAGCGCGGCAGCACGCCACGCATCATGGAATACGAAATTGCGGCTATTTTACCCATCAACGGGGGGCAGGCAATCATTGTTTACACAGGAGCTGCTCCAGTTCGTTCAATGACGTGACGGTCCAGGTCGGCTCGATGCCTTCAGGCTGCACGCGACCATGCGCGTTGAGCCAGACGGTCGACAGCCCGGAGTTGATGCCACCAAGAATATCGGACTCTGCGGTATCGCCCACCATCAGCACGCGATCGCGGTCAGGGTTGCCCGCCTGCGCCAGCGCATAGTCGAAAATACGCGGGTCCGGCTTCGGCACGCCCACCTCTTCGGAGATCACCAGCGCGTCGAAATGATCGCGCAGGCCGGTGCGCTCAAGGCGGATCTGCTGCAGCGCGGTAAAGCCGTTGGTGATGATCCCAAGCCTGGCTTTACCTTTCAGCGAATCCAGCAGAGACACTGCGCCCGGCAGCGGCGCGCAGATGTCCGCCATTGCGTTCAGGAAGGCATCGTTCAGCGATCCGGGGCTGACGCTCAGACGTTCGGCCCAGAGGTCAAAACGCTGGTGCTGAAGTTGTAACGCGGTGATGGCTCCGTTCTGGTAGTCCACCCACAGCGGCTTGTTCACCGCCTGATAGTCCTGAAAATCTTCAGCGGTGAAGGTTACGCTATAGTCGAGAAACATCCGCTGTAGGCCGCCGAACGAGTCAAACGTAAACAGCGTTTCGTCGGCATCAAAGAAAATCCAGTCCCATTTCATCGTTACAACCTTATTTTTTATTATCCAATCGGCAGAGCCATAATAATGGCGTCTTCACGTCCCTCTGCGGTGGGGTAGTAGTTACGGCGGATCGTCGCCTCGTTAAAGCCTAAGCTTTCATAGAGCGCGATGGCGGCGACGTTCGACGCGCGCACCTCCAGCCACAGGGTGAAAACGTCACGGGTTTCGAGCTCACGAATGAGGTGCTCGAGCAGTTCCCTTCCCAGCCCACGGCGCTGAAACGCAGGATCAACGGCAATGTTAAACAGCGTAGCCTCGTCGAGAACGACCTGGGTGATTGCAAAAGCAGCCAGGGTGCCGTCAACGTCCAGGCGGTAGTTCAGGTACCGTTCACCCTGATTGCCGGCGAAGGTTTTTTCGCTCCACGGAAAGGCGTGGGCGCGCGTTTCAATCGCGAACGCCGTTGTCAGGTCAGGCGTCGTGAGGGAAGAAATCGTGTTCATATTCGCAGATTTGTTGCCATAGCGCGCTTCGCGCCTTTGGGTTGGCTTTCAGTTCGTCCAGCGCCGGCGAGCAGATCTGGCTTCCCTGCAGAGCGATCGCATTTGTCTCTCCCATGCGCCAGCTGTTGCAGCGGCTATCGGGAGGAAGCATCGTGACCCGCTCTGGCGTCAGCTGTAAAACCTGTTCGGCCGTCAGCTTCAGGCTGCGAAGGACATCTCCGATCAGGGGTTCATTCAGGGCAGGCAGTTCCTCCGCCACCATCACCAGGCGAACATGCTCGGGGATGGATATTGCGATTTCGCCCTGCAACGCCGTCGGGCGACGCAAGGCCCACTGGGTGATGCCCAGCTGCTGCAACTGCCAGTCTCGTCGGGATGTCATAGGGAAAACTCCTGTCTCTCAGGCGCGCAAATATAGCAAATGTGTCGAAAGTGCGCCATCTACCTACTATAATCCCCGCCTGAGTTTATTGAGGAACAATTATGTCTGCATTTACCCCGGCAAGTGAAGTCTTGCTGCGCCACAGTGATGATTTCGAACAAAGCCGTATTCTGTTTGCCGGAGATATGCAGGATGACCTGCCTGCGCGTTTCGACTGTGCTGAAAGCCGTGCCCACACACAGTATTATCACCACTGGCAGGTGCTGAGCCGCCAGATGGGCGAGCGTGCGCGCTTTAGCCTGGTGGCGGAGCAGAGCGATGTTGCCGATTGCGACACGCTGATCTACTACTGGCCGAAGAACAAACCGGAAGCCCAGTTCCAGCTGATGAACCTGCTCTCCCTGCTGCCGGTCGGCTGCGATATCTTCGTTGTCGGTGAGAACCGCAGCGGCGTGCGCAGCGCGGAGCAAATGCTGGAAGCCTACGCGCCGCTGAACAAAGTCGACAGCGCCCGCCGCTGTGGTCTGTATCATGGTCGTCTGGAAAAACAGGCAACGTTTGATGCCGAAGCCTTCTGGGGCGAGTATGAGCTTGACGGCCTGACCATCAAAACCCTGCCGGGCGTATTCAGCCGCGACTATCTGGACGTGGGAAGCAAGCTGCTGCTGTCTACCCTGACGCCGCACACTAAAGGCAAAGTGCTGGATGTGGGCTGTGGCGCGGGCGTACTGTCAACGGTGCTTGCCAGCCATTCCCCTAAAGTGCGTTTAACGCTCAGCGATGTCAGCGCGCCGGCGGTTGAAGCCAGCCGCGCAACGCTTGCCGCTAACGGTATTGAAGGCGAAGTGATTGCTAGCAACGTCTTCTCTGACATCACCGGCCGTTTCGACATGATTATCTCCAACCCGCCGTTCCACGACGGCATGGAAACTACCCTTGAAGCCGCGCAAACGCTGATCCGTGGCGCAACCCGTCACCTCAACAGCGGCGGCGAGCTGCGTATTGTCGCCAACGCCTTCCTGGCGTACCCGAAAGTGCTGGATGAAACCTTCGGTTTCCACGAAGTGATCGCCCAGACTGGCCGTTTCAAAGTGTACCGCACCGTGATGACGCGTCAGGCCAAAAAGTAATCGTCAATTTTGTAGGCCGGATAAGCGCAAGCGCCATCCGGCTATACATGACGCATCTATCGACCATTTTTGCATCAATCAAGGCATCACGCGCACATTTCAGTTGACGTTAAGCTGAAAACATCTAGAATGCGCCTCCGTGGTTACGATACTTTTACAGTATCGATGGTATGCGAAGGTGGCGGAATTGGTAGACGCGCTAGCTTCAGGTGTTAGTGTCCTTTGGATGTGGGGGTTCGAGTCCCCCCCCTCGCACCATAAATCACGTTGATATTGCTCGCACTGGGCGAAGGTGGCGGAATTGGTAGACGCGCTAGCTTCAGGTGTTAGTGTCCTTAGGATGTGGGGGTTCGAGTCCCCCCCCTCGCACCAACGAGGCGATATCAAAAAAAGTAAGATGACTGTGCGAAGGTGGCGGAATTGGTAGACGCGCTAGCTTCAGGTGTTAGTGTCCTTAGGATGTGGGGGTTCGAGTCCCCCCCCTCGCACCAATTATCTTACATTCCCTCTGAAGTACCTCTCGTTTTCCGTGTTATTTCAAACTCATCAGTATTACCAGAATCCCGCTGACCAGCGCGACGCACGATGGCAACAACACGAAATGCCGCAACTGCTTGTGCCAAATCATCCCGGACGTCACCAGTAAGCCAGAAACGATCATTGCCTTCCAGACGTCGATGGAGAGATCGGCAAACATCAGGCCGCCAATAACTGCTCCAGGCAGAAGCACTCCCCAACCACTTCCCAGCGCTTTACTCAACATGGTTTGCTCTCTCACATCGATAATGATAACCAATATCATATGATAAAGATTATCATCTGTCAGTACACAAACGTATAATTCGTTGTCCTTTACCTTTCCTATAATGACAGCGAATGGTTAAGGTGATAAATTGCCCACCTGTTAACTTCCCATAAAGTTTTTCTGATAATTACAATTCAATTTTTTTGCATCCACTATTACTAAACAACACCTGATTCATTGTTTTAATTGAATTTAAATAAAAACGCACGCATATGACATCACAATCCTGGCGATCTTTAGTCAACAAGAAATATCAGTTATCTTTACGTTTGTTTTTATTTTTGAATGCGATATCTGCAGTGTTCTCGGTAACAAACCCACTCTATTCAGTCCGGGTGGTATCTGCTCCGCTGTTTGCCGTATTCATCATTAGCACGGGCCTTCTTGTCTGGCACTGGAAAAACTGCTCCCGCAAAATAAATATCCCTGTTGTTTCAGCCATTTTTGGGTGTTTATGGGCGTGGCAAATCGCCTCTAAATTTTCGTTAATAACGCACGATCAGTCGACCTATTTAATGATGGCGCTATTAACGGTTCTTTTTATAGGGTCTTTGGCGTTCGCCAGTAATATCAAAGCATTTACGCTGCACTCACTTCCGGCTTTTATTACCTGCCTGTGGTTAAGCGATCATGAAAGCTGGCTAAGAATGGCTTACTCCTTTGCGCTGCCTATGTTCGCCATCGGTATCCACCATGTACTGCAGCGGCGTAACGACCGGTTCGCCCAGGAGCTGCTTTCTGAGCTGCTGGAAGAGCGTGAAACCCTTACCGATCTCAGCATGATGGACCCGCTAACCGGCCTGTATAACCGCCGCGGCCTGCAAAGCCGGCTGGAAAATCTTCCCGCCGCGGATAACGGCGAGCATTTTGTTTTACTGCTGGATATCGACCACTTCAAGGCTTACAACGACCATTACGGCCATATGATGGGCGATCAGGCGCTTATTCGTGTTTCCGCAGCGATCCGCGACGCCGTGCGCTCGCGCGATATTGTCGCTCGCTTCGGCGGGGAAGAGTTTATGGTTCTGCTGTCCAATATTTCGCTCGAACTTGCCCGCCAGACGGCGGAGCGTATTCGACAGAAAGTTTACGACCTGAAAATACCGCACATGTTTAATGAAAGCGTTGCTACCAACGTCACCATCAGCATCGGCATTGCCATGTTTAACGATGAAGACATTGAACAGGCACTGGAGAAGGCGGATAAAGCGCTTTACGAGGCAAAACACAGCGGGCGTAACAGCATTCTGCTAAGCGAAGAGTTGCACACCGCCTGAGTGCGGATCCGCAGATCCAGGACAAAAGGCTTGCGATCGGTTTTATCAATAGTTAGGATTGGCAATCATTATCATTTAGATTCCTATCCTATGGCCACACATACCGTACAAGCCGTTGACGCACTTCTCTGGCGAGCGCCTCTCTCCACGGGAAGCGTAACGCTTGCGGATGCCATCCGGGATAAAATTGCCGGTACGCGTGCTCATCTACTGGACTTTATTAAGCTGGATGAAGCCCCGCCGCATCACGCCATGACGCTGGCACAGTGGCAGCGCTCTGCGGAGCTACAGACTCTACTGGCAACCTATTCGGACCATATCTACCGTAATCAACCCTCGCTGGCGCGGGAAAATAAACCGCTCCTGTCGCTCTGGGCGCAGTGGTATATCGGGCTGATGGTTCCCCCCATCATGCTGGCGTTGCTGACTCAGGACACCGTGCTCGATCTCGCCCCGGAACATTTCCACGTGGAATTCCATGAGACCGGGCGGGCAGCCTGCTTCTGGATCGATGTTCATGAAGATCGCAGTGCAGGACCGCTTTCGGCCCAGGAGCGCATGGAGCGGCTTGTTACCCGTGCGCTCATCCCGGTGGTTAATGCACTGGAAGCGTCAGGAGAGATTAACGGGAAACTTATCTGGAGTAATACCGGGTATTTGATCCACTGGTACTTAACGGAGATGAAGCCGCTGCTGGGCGATGAAACCGTTGATGCCCTGCGACAGTCCTGTTTCTTTGCAAAACAGCTTTCCGATGGTCGCGACAACCCCCTCTTCCGTACCGTGGTGCCGCGTGAAGGTCTTCTTGTTCGCCGTACCTGCTGTCAGCGCTATCGCCTGCCGGACGTACAGCAGTGCGGGGATTGTACGCTGAAGTAGTGCCATTAATTGCCCGGTGGCGCTTCGCTTACCGGGCCTACAGCTCCTCAACACGTAGGCCGGGTAAGGCGCAGCCGCCACCCGGCACAAACGACTCAGGCTACCTGCTGATTTTCCTCTTCAGCGTTACGCTGCGCTTCTTCCGCTTCCTGCTCCAGCAGTTGCTTCTCGTACACCTTAAAGAACGGGAAGTAGATAATGGCCGATACGCAGGCCAGCACTATCACCAGAATAGCGGCACGGAAATCCCAGCCCAGCGCCCATGCAGCCCCGACCGGCGCCGGTGCCGTCCAAGGCACAACGGAAATCACGCGGCCAATCAAATCTAACTTCATCACTCCCCATGCCAGCACGGCGTTAACCATTGGCGCCAGCAGGAACGGAATAAAGAACACCGGGTTCATCACAATCGGCGTGCCGAAGATGACGGGTTCGTTGATGTTGAAGAAGCTTGGCACCACGCTCAGACGGCCAATCGAACGCAGGTGCGCGGAGCGGCTGCGCAGGTAGCAGATAACCAGCCCCATCGTTGCACCCGAACCGCCGATAACAATAAAGAACGTCCAGAACGCTTCCATAAAGATGTGCGGCAGCGCCTCCCCGGCGGCAAGCGCAGTCTGGTTTGCCCCCAGGTTTGTCAGCCAGAACATTTGCAGCATTCCGGAGACAATTGCCGCACCGTGGATCCCGGCAAACCACAGCAGGTGACCAATCAACACCGCCAGCAGGATAGCAGGCAGGGAGTCAGCGGCGGAAACCAGCGGTTTAAAGATAGACATGATGGCCTGCGGGATCAGCATGCCAAACTCAGACTGAATCAACAGGCTCAGCGGGTAAAGCGTCAGCACAACCACCAGCACCGGAATCAGCAGGTCAAAGGAGTTTTTGATCATCGGTGGCACCTGGTCAGGCAGGCGAATACCGATGTTGTGCGCCTTCAGAAAACGCATCAATTCAACGCAGTAAACGGCCACCAGGATGGCGGTGAAGATCCCCGTCCCGCCCAGGCTATCTACCGGCAGCGTCCCTTTGGTTTTGGGTGCCGCAACCAGCAGAAACGCCATCAGCGACAGCATGGCGCACATGAACGGGTCTAACTGATGCGATTTTACATAGTGTTTGCCAAGGTTGTAGGCGATAGCCGCACAGATATAAATGGACATGATGCCCATGGTCATATCAAACGGGGTGAGGATTTGTCCTTCAAACTGCTTCGCCATGTCCAGCCAGGCGCGAGCGAACCCCCAGGTGGTATCAGGGGAGAACGGAGGATAAGCGAACACCAACAAAAATGAGCCCACAATCATAAATGGCATCGCGGAAATGAACCCGTCGCGGATTGCCATAACATGACGCTGGGAGGAGATCCGCCCGGCTATCGGGCTTACGTAATTCTCAACGAAACGAAATATCAGATTGAACGCAGCATGGTTGGCAGACATAGCAGATCTCCTGTCAGACGTTGGTTACGGGCGTATTCGCGCCACACGTTGTGCCATACATCAGCTTCACAACCATGCTGGCTCGGGTACCAGCGGTACTGCTCAGACGGAATGGTTTCATAATTTGCTCTTATTATTGGATACAGGGAACGTTACGTACTCAGTATTAATCTATGCTTCACGCTCTGCAACCGGTTACTGTAACCGGTTTCCGTGAATGTGAAGGCGATCCAGAAATCAGCGGAACGGGATATTTGTTACGGAAGAGATATTTACAGAGCATAATTTCTTATGACAGATTACGCAGGATATTTGTCAGGAGGAAACAATGAGTTTGCAGTCTGTACAGCAGTTTTTTGCCGACAACGCGCCGGATGTCGAAATCATAGAGCTAAGCCAAAGCACCGCGACCGTGGCCCTTGCTGCTGCTGCTCACAACGTTGAACCGGGTCAAATCGCCAAGACGCTTTCGCTAAAGGTTAAAAATGAGGTCATTCTGGTGGTCGCTAAGGGTGACGCGCGCCTGGATAACAAAAAGCTAAAGGACGCATTCGGTGCGAAAGCGCGCATGCTCAGCAGTGATGAAGTCGTAACCGTTACGGGCCATCCCGTCGGAGGCGTTTGCCCTTTTGGGCTTGAGAACCCGCTTTCGGTTTACTGCGACGTGTCATTGAAACAGTACGCGGAAGTACTGCCCGCTGCCGGGGCCATTCACAGTGCAGTGCGTATTTCCCCGGACAGAATGGCCGAATTGACCTCAGCGAAATGGGTGGATGTCTGCAGTTGATCGCAGCGCCAGAATCACTCTGGCGCACGTCGGTCAGTCATGAAAATGAGGAAACGTTCAGCACAGAACGACGCGACTCCCAGGCGGGCAGATGAGCCAGAATATCGGCCGCATCCAGTAATCCCACGTCAGAATTAACGCCCAGCTTAACCATCGCGTTAAATTTATGTGCCCGAATGGTTTTAATATTACGCTCAAGCCGCGCTGCTATTTCAGGGATCGAATAGCCAGACGACATATAACGCAGAATCGCCCGCTCCGTGGGGCTCAGCATCCGGTTCTGGCTCACATACCAGTGATTGAACATGTTGTCGTTTACCCGGTGCGTTTCATTGAGCAGCACTATCAGACCTTCCAGCAGTTTCTCAAGCGAAAGCGATTTACTGATAACCCCGTGAAGACGAGAAGGAGAAAGGTGGCTGACCAGCCTCGCCTCGACCTCTCCAGCCGCCAGCACGATGCGCTGGATATCACCGTGTGAGAATGTCAGATCTCGCAGGTATGCCAGACAATTACGACGTTCCTCGCGCGCATCGGATAGCGAGTATATAACCGCGTAAAATGAGGTGTGGGAAAGCGCATCTTTGAAGCTATCGAAGCGGCTAAAAAGATGCATTTGAAAACTGCTGAGCGCGGGCAGAGCAAAAAAATGCTGCAGCCCCACGGCACTCATTGCGCAATTTTCAATGACGGCGATATGTCTTGTTGCAAGGGTCTTTTCCATTCATCAAAATCTCCATAGGCCGACATTAAACTCAGTTCCCGCATTCCCTGGGTACTGCTGATCCACGCATACATATCGGCGTTGCTGCGCAGGGATAACCGCCGCATCGCACTGTTTTTCTGCGCACTGATCGTTTTATTACTTTTCTTCAATAACGTAGCGATCTGATTAATGCCCCACCCTTTTCCCAGCAGCCGTAATACTTTGCGCTCTGAATGAGTGAGTGCGATAAAATTCTCAGTCTCTTCGTCCAAATCGGGTCTTTCTGGCATTAATAAGGTCTGGCTGATCCGTTCGGCACGTTCGCTACCGGCTCGAATAGCGCTTATCACGCCCTCAATGGGCTCCATATCTGAAAGCAATGTACTTTCAGGGCGCATAAGCAGCTCGATCGCCAACGGGTAGAGAGGACGAGAGACTAAAAATATCCAGTGAACATCCCGGTACTGATTGAGCAGCCCGTAATATTGCTCAAGCGTGCCACGCGGATTTCGGTAATCACCTGAAATATCGGCAATGATTACCCCAGCACGGCGTAACTGCAGCAGCGTTAGCTCCTGTATAGAGCGACAATAGGTCATCTCATAGTCAGGGAAATGACGCGTCATCACCCCGCCTAGCCCGGCCTGCATCACCGGTACCTTACTTATTACAACTCCGTGTTTACCCTCTAACGGCAACATAGAACCTCCGAGTCCATTCTTCTTTTACTAAATAGCGTTCAAACGCATCTTGATAAGATATATTCCATCCCTGAGCGCAAACGGATTAATTCTGCCCGATGTTGAGAATATCTTGATATGATTAAGAAATACCCAAAACGGCGTTAATATCTCATAAATGACAATCAAATTTAATTGCATCGACCTGAAAAGAACGAAAACATAAAATTAGAAATACTTAATATATAAACGCTATATTTTATTTTTAACCATTCATGCAATTAATATATTCACGTTTTCCCTTTCGTCAGCAGATATCCGCCTGTTTGCATAAAGCTTGATCTAACCCAGAGCAAGAGAGCGTACATTTTGTGCTAAAAGTAAGCATTCTGAGCCTACAGGCAGGCTTTTCACCTTCTTTTCAGGGCAAGACATGCAGGCAGATCGGTCAACGCAGCGTGCCGCTACGCGGCTATGCATTCAGTGCGGGCTTTTTCTCTTACAGCACGGTGCGGAAAGCGCGCTGGTCGAGGAGCTTTCAACGCGTCTTGGGGTCGCGCTGGGGATGGACAGCGTTGAAAGTTCCATCTCGTCAAACGCCATTGTCCTCACCACCATTAAAGACGGTCAGTGCCTGACCTCCACGCGCAAGAACCACGATCGCGGCATCAATATGCACGTCGTCACGGAGGTACAGCATATTGTCATTATGGCGGAGCACAGGCTCCTTGACCTGAAGGATATCGATAAACGCTTCAACCAAATCAAACCGTTACGTTATCCGCGGTGGCTGGTGGTCCTGATGGTGGGGCTCTCCTGCGCCTGTTTCTGTAAGCTGAATCAGGGCGGCTGGGACGGAGCAGCCATAACGTTTTTGGCCAGCGGCATCGCCATGTACGTTCGCCAGCTTCTGACCCACCGGCAGCTGCACCCGCAAATCAATTTCTGCGCTACCGCGTTTGTTGCCACGACGGTTTCTGGCCTGCTGTTGCGCCTGCCGCAGTTTGCCAGCACGCCCACCGTCGCCATGGCCGCCAGCGTGCTTTTGCTGGTACCCGGCTTTCCGTTGATTAACGCCGTTGCCGACATGTTCAAAGGACACATTAATACCGGGCTGGCGCGCTGGGCGATCGCCAGCCTTCTGACGCTGGCCACCTGTATCGGCGTGGTGATGGCGATGACGCTGTGGGGGTTACGCGGATGGGCGTGATTGAATTAGTGCTCGCACTGGCGCAGGACATGCTCCTGGCCGCCATTCCCGCCGTCGGCTTTGCGATGGTCTTCAACGTGCCACAGCGCGCACTGCCCTGGTGTGCGCTGCTGGGTGCAATTGGCCACGGTTCGCGAATGGTGATGATGACGGCAGGTTTTAATATCGAGTGGTCGACGTTTATGGCTTCGATGCTGGTGGGCTGCATTGGCATTCAGTGGTCGCGCTGGTATCTGGCGCATCCGAAGGTGTTCACCGTCGCCGCCGTTATTCCCATGTTTCCAGGCATCTCCGCCTATACGGCCATGATTTCAGCGGTGAAGATCGGCCATTTTGGCTACAGCGAGCCGCAGATGATCCTTCTGCTGAGTAACTTTCTGAAGGCCTCTTCCATTGTCGGGGCTCTTTCCATCGGGCTGTCTATCCCCGGTTTGTGGCTGTATCGCAAACGCCCACGCGTTTGATATTTGTGTTATTTCGCTGCCGTGGGGATAATCCCCTCTTTCCGTTTGGTGACGATAAGGAAAGGATGTGGCTAACCCTGGCAGCGAACACCCCGAGTACCATGACGAATCCAGCCTGAAGGATAAAATATTTCAGAGCGCGATCGCCCTGTTTGCCGAGTATGGGCTAAACGGTGCCCGCATGGAGCAAATCGCCGAGAAAGCAGGCACCACCAAGCGGATGGTGGTGTATCACTTTAAGAATAAAGAGAACCTGTACCTTCTGGCTCTTGAGTACGTTTACACCCAAATCCGCGCCAGCGAGAAACAGCTGAGCCTTGCCGGCATGCCGCCTGTCGAAGCACTGGTGCATCTGGTTGAAGCCACCTTTGACTACCATGCCGACCACCCGGACTACATTCGCATCATCTGCATGGAAAACATGCAGCGCGGTCGCTTTATGCAGCAGTCCAGCTACCTGCGCCAGGTCAACCGCAGCGCGCTGGAACTGCTGGAAGCCATCCTCCAGCGGGGGAAAGAGAAGCAGTTATTCAACCAGACGGTCGATGCGCGCGACCTTCACCGCCTGATCAGCAGCTTCAGCTTCCACTACGTCGCCAACAGCTACACGTTTACCCTGCTCTTTGAGGACGGCGCGGACGAAGCGGCGCAGCGCCAGCACTACCGAAAAATGGCGGTTCAGGTGGCACTTCGCTACACCTGCCCATAAAATAGCTTGCAATTATATTGCGCACTATTTATATTCATCTCATGAACGCAAAAACGAACGACACCACCGCCGCGCTCCTGCTGGATAACCAGCTCTGTTTTGCCCTCTACTCGGCAAACCTGGCGCTCAACAAGCTGTACCGGCAACTGCTGGCACCGCTGAACCTGACCTACCCGCAATACCTCGTCATGCTGGTGCTGTGGGAGCAGGACGACGTCACGGTGTCGGACATCGGCGAACGCCTGTTTCTTGACTCCGCCACGCTGACGCCGCTGTTGAAGCGTCTCGAAAGCGCCGGGCTGATCCTGCGTCAGCGCTCCCGTAAAGACGAGCGCCAGGTCGCAGTCACCCTGAGCGATGCGGGGCGTGCGCTTCAGCAGCAGGCGGTTGGGATCCCCCACGCGGTAGGATGTGCAGCGCAGTGTGATACCGACACGATGCTGGCCCTTAAGCAGCAGCTCGAACATTTGCGTCAACAGTTACACCGCGCGTAAAGCTATACTTTACGCGTTATTATTACCCATATATATCGCACGCTATTTAATAGCATATATAAACGTAAGATGAGGAACCTGCCATGTCTTTAGAAAAAGTTGTCTACACTGCCAAAGCAAAAGCAACCGGAGGCCGTGACGGCCGCGCCACCTCTTCCGATGGCGTTCTGGACGTTAAGCTGGGTGTGCCAAAAGAGATGGGCGGCATGGGTGGCGACGTCACCAACCCGGAACAGCTGTTCGCCGCGGGCTACTCGGCCTGCTTCCTGGGTGCGATGAAGTTCGTGGCCGCACGCGACAAATTCTCCCTGCCGAAAGATGCCTTTATTGAAGGCGAAGTGGGTATCGGCCCGCTGCCAACCGGTTTTGGTATTGAAGCAAAGCTGAATATTCACGTAGAAGGGATGGATGCAGCCGAAGCTAAAAAACTGGTGGATGCGGCACACATCGTCTGCCCGTACTCCAACGCCACGCGCGGCAATATCGACGTTACGCTGAACATCATCGCGTGATAAATGCCTGATGGCGCTGTGCTTATCAGGCCTACAAATGTAGCCCCGGTAAGCGCAGCGCCACCGGGGAAATCCCCTCCATTCCCTCCTCCTCTCTGTGCTACCATAAGCCCCTATCACGCCCGTAGTAATCAGCAGAGAAAGTGTTATGTCCTCCAGAATCCTGACAACCAGCATCGCTGGCATTGATGCCTTTATGCGTGACCCGCGCGGCGTGCTGAGCAATGCCGAAGGCGGTACGATCGCCGTGTTTGCCGACAACGCCCCGGCGTTTTACGCAATCACGCCGGAGCGTCTGGCGCAGCTTCTGGATATCGAAGCGCGCCTGTCGCGCCCGGCAAGCGATGTCACCCTGGATAACCAGTTCTTCGACGAACCGGGTAACGCGCCCGTGGCCGTGCCGATGGGAAAATTCCCGATGTACGCTGGCTGGCAGCCGGACGCCGATTTTCAGCGTCAGGCAGCCTTATGGGGCATCGCACTCTCGCAGCCCGTTACGCCCGAAGAGCTGGCCGCATTTACCGCGTACTGGCAGGCTGAAGGCAAAGTGTTCCACCATGTTCAATGGCAGCAAAAGCTGGCGCGCAGCATTCAAATTAACCGCGCCAGCAATAATGGCCAGCCCAAGCGCGATATCAACGCGTTTTCAGAACCGGATAAACAGATCCCTAACGGATTCCGAGGTGCGAAATGAAAAACGTCGGCGACCTGATGAAACGTCTGCAAAAAATGATGCCTGCTAACGTAAAACCCGCCTTTACGACGGGTGAAGAGCTGTTGGCCTGGCAAAAAGAGCAGGGAGAGATCCGGGCTGCAGCCCTGGCCCGTGAGAACCGCGCGATGAAAATGCAGCGCACGTTCAATCGCTCGGGTATCCGCCCCCTGCATCAGAACTGTTCGTTCGATAACTATAAAGTCGAGTCCCAGGGACAGATGAATGCCCTTAGCCAGGCACGTCAGTACGTGGATGAGTTCGACGGCAACATCGCCAGCTTCATCTTCAGCGGCAAGCCCGGCACCGGAAAAAACCACCTTGCGGCCGCCATTTGCAACGAGCTGCTGCTGCGCGGAAAATCGGTCTTAATTATCACCGTGGCGGATATTATGTCCGCGATGAAAGACACCTTCAGCAATCGCGAAACCAGCGAAGAACAGCTGCTGAACGATTTGAGTAACGTCGACCTGCTGGTCATTGACGAGATTGGCGTGCAGACCGAATCCCGCTACGAAAAAGTGATCATCAACCAGATCGTTGACCGTCGCTCTTCGTCTAAACGCCCGACCGGCATGCTGACGAACCACAATATTGATGAAATGACCCGCCTGCTGGGCGAGCGCGTGATGGACCGTATGAAGCTTGGCAACAGCCTGTACGTCATCTTCGACTGGGATAGCTATCGCAGCCGCGTCACCGGCAAAGAGTATTAAGACATTTCCAGGGATCGCCGGTGGCCCGGAGGTATATACTGGTGCCACTTCCGGCCCCAAACGGACCTTTTTGAGTAAGTCATTATGAAAAAACAGTTACCGATCGTCACACTTTTAGGCGTAATGCTGGCTACCGGCGCGGTGCAGGCAGCGTCATGGCAGGAGTCACTATCCAGCGCAGCAAGCGAGCTGACCAAAGAGAGCGGCAGTTCTCAGGGCGGGCTGTCAGCCTCTTCCCTCACCAGCCTGCTGGGTAACAGCTCCCAGAGCCTGAGCGCGGGCACGATGAACAACGCGGCGGGTATTCTGGAGTATTGTGCGAAGCAGAAGCTGGCCTCCGTGACCGATACCCAAAACATCAAAAATCAGGTGCTCGGTAAGCTGGGTCTGGATACGCAGGAACAGAAAGCGGACACCAACTACATGGACGGCATTCAGGGCCTGCTGAACGCGCAAAACGGCCAGCAGCTTAATCTGAGCACCCTCGGTAACTCTTCGCTGGCGAAACAGGTGAAAACCAAAGCCTGCGATCTGGTGCTGAAACAAGGGGTTAATTTCCTCTCCTGACCGTCCGCCTTTTCTGCCACAACACGCCGCGTTTATTACGATAGTCTTACAACGCGGCGTGAGAGACGTGTTTTCCCCCCCTTTCACCCTCTCAGCCTGTGCATGCCAGGATGCGACCGCCTTCAAAAAATCGATTTTATAAACCAAATCCTAACAACTGCACACTTTCGTGACGCTAAAATTGCAGCTAAACGACATCGCCATTACATTGTGTTACCCAAAAAATAATCTCTTAGCGGGCTAAGTGCCTGGCATCATGAGGATATGCTGTTGTCAGAATTAATGTCCCTTATCCTTTTTTTGGCTTCCATCGGCGTTTACGCCTGGAAAGCCGGCCGTAACACCTGGTGGTTTGTCGCCACGCTGGTGGTACTCGGCATTTTTATTGTTTTGAACATTACCCTCTACGCCAGCGACTATTTTACCGGAGACGGTATTAACGATGCGGTGCTCTATACCCTCACCAACAGCCTGACGGGCGCCGGAGTTAGTAAGTACATACTTCCCGGCCTGGGAGTCGTCGTGGCGCTGGTTGCTATTTTTGGCACGCTCGCCTGGGTGCTGCGTCGTCGTCGCCATCATCCACATCATCATGGCTATAGCCTGCTGGCGCTGTTCCTGGCGCTGGCGTCCGTTGATGCCAGCCCGGCATTCCATCAGATTACCGAGCTGGTCAAATCCCAGTCCCGCGATGGCGATCCGGACTTCGTGGCGTACTACAAAGAGCCGGCGAAGAAGATCGACAACCCGAAGCTCAACCTGGTCTATATCTACGGCGAGAGTCTTGAACGCACCTATTTTGATAACGATGCTTTCCCGAACCTGACGCCCGATCTCGGCGCGCTGAAGGATCAGGGTCTCGACTTTAGCAAGACCATGCAGTTACCGGGCACCGATTACACCATCGCCGGCATGGTTGCCTCCCAGTGCGGCATCCCGCTGTTCGCGCCTTTTGAAGGCAATGCGTCAGCGTCCATGTCGAGCTTTTTCCCGCAGAATATCTGCCTCGGCGATATCCTGAAAAATTCCGGCTACGAAAACTACTTTATGCAGGGCGCAAACCTGCGCTTTGCCGGCAAAGATGTGTTCCTGAAATCCCATGGATTTGACCATCTTTACGGCTCAGAAGAGTTAAAAACCACCGTTGCGGACCCCGCCTACCGCAATGACTGGGGCTTCTACGACGATACCGTTCTGGATGAAACCTGGAAAAAATTCGAGGAACTCTCCCGCGCTGGCAAGCGTTTCTCCCTCTTTGCCCTGACCGTAGATACCCACCATCCCGATGGGTTTGTGTCGCGCTCCTGCAAGCGTAAAAGCTATGACGTTGACGGCAAAAACAACAAGTCCTTTAGCGCCGTCACCTGCAGTCAGGAGCATATCGCCGCGCTCATTGAGAAAATCAAAGCCTCGCCGTACTTCAAAAACACGGTGATTGTCGTCTCGTCTGACCATCTGGCGATGAAAAACAGCGCCTGGGATGAACTGAACAAGCTGGACCGCAGCAATCTGTTCTTCGTCATGCGCGGCGACAAGCCCCAGCAGGAGGTCATTGCCACCAAGCGTAACTCAATGGATAACGGCGCAACGGTGCTGGATATTCTGGGGGGCGATAACTTTATTGGTCTGGGCCGCAGCACGCTGTCAGGTCAGTCCCTGTCGGAAGTATTCCTCAACATGAAGGAGAAAATCCTGGCGTGGAAGCCGGACATCATCCGTCTGTGGAACTTCCCGAAAGAGATGAAGGATTTCACCATCGATGGGGACAAAAACACCATCGCCTTCTCTGGAAGCCACTTCCGCCTGCCGCTGCTGCTGCGCGTCTCGGACAAACGCGTTGAGCCGCTGCCAGAGAGTGAATACTCTGCCCCGCTGCGCTTCCAGCTGGCCGATTTCGCCCCGCGCGATAACTTTGTCTGGGTCGATAAGTGCTACAAAATGGGCCAGCTCTGGTCACAGCCGCTGTCGCTCTCGACCGACTGGTGCGTCTCGCAGGGGCAGCTTGGCGGGGAACAGAAGGTCCAGCATGTCGATCAGGCCCAGTGGAAAGGGAAAACCGCGTTTAAGGATACGGTTATCGACACGGCGCGCTATCAGCGCAACGTCGACCTGCTGAAAATAGTCGATAACGACATTCGCTACAAAGCGGACAGCTTTATCTTTAACGTCGCGGGCGCGCCGGAGGAGGTAAAACAGTTCAGCGGTATCTCGCGCCCTGAGTCCTGGGGGCGCTGGTCCAACGCCCAGCTGGGAGATGAGGTGAAGATTGAGTATACCCATCCGCTGCCGGAAAAATTCGACCTGGTGATCACCGCGAAGGCCTTTGGCCCTAACGCCAGCCGCCCCATTCCTGTGCGGGTGGGTGATAAAGAGCAGATCCTGACGCTTGGAAATGACGTCTCTACCACCACGCTGCATTTTGAAAACCCGTCACGCAGCAATACCGTGGAGATCGTGCCGCCGGCTCCGCAATCCACAAACGAAGGCAATATCCTCGGGCACTCGCCGCGCCAGATTGGCATCGGCATGGTTGAAATCAAAATCGTCAACAGCGAAAGTTAGCCAACCCTCCGCCCGGCGTCCTGCCGGGCGAGCTTTTATAAATAGATAAAGCTTTATATCGTTTATAAATAAGCTTAAATCACTATATTTAATCTCTTTTTATTTATAAATATTCTTATATAAAGACAAAAAGTAGCATATGACCCCAGTAAACACTGACGAGGTCATACGCAGTTTCATCATGTTAACCGGCTACAAATTCGAATCCATCCGGGCGCTGCACACCGAGCATGTCATTGCCTGGGAGATGCTTTCCACGGCAAAACCGCACGTCAATCTTGAAGATTATTTCGGGTCGATGTCCTTTACGCAGCGCAAGCAGCACTTCTTCGCGCAGCTCCGCCATGCCATGGCGTGCCTGGACAGCAGCAAATACTATCTGAATGTCGCCTCCGATCTGCTCCTCGATGAGGATTTCATCGACAGGCTGCGGGAAGAGACGCCTCGTCCGCAGCGGCTGGCCATTGAGCTGACTGACCTCGAAAAAATTGTTCACCTTCCCGAGGAAGAGACGCGTGAGTTACGCCTGCGCATTGCGTCACTGCGCCGCTTCGGCATTGAAGTTTGGGCCGATGACGTTCACGAAGCCATTCTTCCAGGGCTTCTGGCCTGCCAGTTTTACTTCTACGGGATCAAGATTGATAAACACGCGTTCTGGTCCGGACGAGAGGAGCGGGAGAGATTTCTTCAGCTGGCCCGAAACTGCAAAAAGCTGGCCAGCAAAGTGCTGATAGAAGGGATAGAAACCTTTGGTGATTTCGCCCTTGCCCGCGCCAGCGAGGCGGAGTACGGCCAGGGCTACCTGTGGAATAAACAATGACCAACGCACGCCACTCTACCCCCGATTTTCGCATCATCATTCTCAGCGAAAACTATTTCCTGTGGCGCGGGCTCACGTCCCTGATTTCGATGATGATGACGCCGCGCCCCGATATCTTCTGGATAAACAGCGTCAGCCCGGAGGGGATATTACGCGTGCGTGAACAGATTATGAAGGATACCGCCCATAGCGGCTGGATGATCTTCACCGATGAATGCCGCGTTAACGACATTCAGGTCTACCTGCCTGCCGGGCGGGTCAGCGTGCTGGCGGACAACCTGTCGGTTATTCAGCTCAGCCAGTGCTTACGCAACGTGGATTTCACCCACGGCAGCCTTCAGGATGCCACGCTCACTCGCCAGGAATTACGGGTCTGCACGCTTATCAGCAAAGGGATCAGCCTGATACGCATCGCGCACTTACTCAATAAATCGCCCAAAACGATCTACACCCACAAGCGTAACGCGATGAGCAAATTCCACTGCCAGAACCTCGCGGAATTTCACCGCAAGATCTGCCTGCTGGAGCAGCACTCGCTTTATCTGTGATTAACCACTCAGGAAACTCATCATGAAAATTATCCCAATTGCCATTACCAGCGCACTTTTTCTGCTTCCTGTTACCGCCATCTCAGCAGAGACGGCAACGGCGACGATGCACGTCTCGCTGGAGGTGGTGAAGTCCTGTACGTTAAAGGCCAACGATTTAAGCTTCTCCCGCCACAGCTCTGATGAAGCCGGCGAAATCGAGGCCAGCACGCGGCTTAACATCACCTGTACTAACGGCACGCCGTTTACCCTTTCCGCTTACAGCAGCGACACCACGGAAAACGGCACGTTTTGGCTGAAACCTGAAAACACCGGCACCGGCGCGCAGAGCATTGCGTGGAAACTCTACGCAGACGAGAACAAGCAAACCCAGGTGACCAGCTCACAGGGGCTTACCGGCACGGGTAACGGTCAGGAACAGAGTGAATCCCTGTACGGCGTAATTGAAGCCGGAGCGCTGGCTGCCGCGCAGGCCGGCGCCTACAGCGATGACGTCACGCTGAATCTGGTGTACTGATCGTGCGTAGACTCTACCTGCTTACCGCCCTGTGGCTGCTAACGCTGCTGCTGCTTTCCCGCTATGCCCTGGCCGCCACCCTTCAGGTTGCACCGGTCACGCTGGATCTCGACAGCAGCCAGCGGGCGACGGCGGTATACCTCACTAACAGCGGCGATACCCCCATCCACGCGCAAATCCGCGTGTATGACTGGACCCAGGCCAACGGTAAAGATGTGCTTACGCCGACGGACGACGTGGTCAGCAGCCCGGCGATGACGGCCCTGGCGCCGGGCCAGCAGCAGCTGGTGCGCATTATTGTTCTGCAGCCCGGCGCCCGCCCGCAGGAGCAGAGCTATCGCCTGGTCATTGATGAACTGCCTTCGCACCTTGCCAATGCTGCCGGGCGCAATGCGGTGCACTTCCTGCTGCGCTACTCCATTCCGGTATTTATTGCTGGCGCACACGGCACGGGTTCTCGTGAAACCGATCTGAGCTGCGAACAGACCGACAGTCCCGCCGCTATCCAGTGCTATAACGCGGGCGATCGCCATATCCGCCTCAGCAACCTCCAGACGCTGACGCCTGAGGGCCAGGTCGTCGACACGATGAAAGGATTAGCGGGATATGTTCTGCCGGGTCAAAAATATGTCTTTACGCTCAAGCATACCCCACGCCGCGCGCTCGCTTCGCTGCGCGTCTTTTTGAATGAAAACCGCCATGCCAGCCAGATTTCGCTGGGTGCAGCTTCCGCTCGTCCTTCTGGTATTGCTCCTGCTGATGCCAACGGCGCGCGCTGAACCCGCTGCTACGGCCACGCAATGGCTGACAATCATCCTCAATCAGGCCCCGCGCGATGGGCTATGGGCCTGCAGAGTTGAGGAGAATAGCCTCTGGATGACCCGTAGCGACATCAAAAAGCTGGGGCTTCATCTGCCTGCGGGCAACGGCGAATGGATTGAACTTTCGTCCCTTTCCGGGCTGCAGGTCACTGTCGATTCGCTCGCCCAGCAGGCCACCATCACCGCCACGGCTGGAGCGCTCGACAGCCAGCAGCGCCTGGTCAGTGAAGCATCAGTGCAGCAGCACCGCTATCCTCAGGCGCAGCCCATTAGCGCCCTGTCGCTGGCCTACTCCCTTTACGCCAGCGATAGCAACGAGCAGCGGCAGGCCAGCGCATTTACCACGCTCACCGCCTCCGGCGCGCTGCCGGGCCTGCTGAGCAGCAGTTTCTCGAGCCGAACGGAAGCCGGGCAGGCCGCAAACACGCGCCTTGAGACCCGCTGGCAGTGGGATAACCCGACATCGCTCATCAGCCTGGCGCTGGGCGACAGCGTCACCACCGGTACGGGCTGGAGCCGCCAGGTGCGCTTCGGCGGCCTTCATCTGGCACGCAATTTTCAGCTCAATCCCCAGCTCAATACCGCGCCGCGCGCGCAGTTCAGCGACAGCGTGGTTCTCCCATCGACGGTCGATCTTTATATCGACGGATTAAAGCAGAGCAGCGAGCGCGTCACGCCGGGCAGCTACCTGCTCGATACCCTTCCAACGTTCACCGGCAGCGGACAGGCGCAGGTTGTCGTCACCGATATTAACGGGCAGCGCCGCACCGTGCAGCTCGATCTTTACGGTGCGCCGGACATGCTGGCAGAAGGGCTGAGCAGCGGTTCCCTGGATATCGGCTGGATGCGGCAGAACTATGCCCTCCACTCGGATGAATACGCCGGCTCGCCGATGGTCGACGCGGGCTGGCGCTACGGCGTAAACAACCGCCTGACGCTGGCGCTGCATACGGAGCAACAGCGCAGAATGCATAACGCAGGTGCGGGTTACGACTGGCTGGTTGCACCCCGTATTGGAATCGTCAGCCAGCACGTTGCGTTTAGCAACAGCCCGTACGGCAGCGGAAAGACGTGGGGGCTGGGGTGGCAATGGAACGGTAACGGCACCGGTGTTTCTGCCAGCACGACGCGCGCGGATGCGGCCTTTGCCGATAACGCCCGCATGAGCGGCACTCTGCCCGCCCGGCGCAGTGATTCCCTGTGGTTGAGCCACTCGTTTAACTCTATCGGCTCTCTGGGCGCAGGCTGGGTGCAACAAACCGTTCAGGGCAGCAGGCAGCGCTACCTCAATGCCTCATGGTCCACAACGCTGCCGGCTAACATCTCCGCCACGCTGAACTATACCCGCTCACTCTCCCGCGCGTCGCACGCCGTCCAGCTGATGTTCTCCGTTCCTTTTGGGCGCAGGGATACCGTCTCGGTGCAGGCAAGTCAGGACAAGCAGCGGCTGGATTATCGTCATCAACCGGACGACCAGACCGGCGGCTGGTCGTGGCAAATGGGGACACGCACCGGCAGCGAAGGTGAACACTATGCCGACGTCGGCCGCCTGAGCCGCTACGGCGAATGGCATCTCGGGCTGGAGCGCGGAAAAAACGTGAACAGCCAATACGCGTCTGGAGAAGGTAGCCTGACGCTGCTGGACCACTCCCTTCACGCCCTGCGCTACAACGAACAGGGGCTGGCGCTGGTTTCCACGCGCGGCACGGGGCATATCCCGGTGATGCTCGAAAATCGCCCGGCGGGGGAAACGGACGACGACGGTTATCTGTTACTGACCGAACTGCCACGCTATCACAACAGTAAGGTCACCATCGATCCCCTGGCGCTCCCGGCAGACGTGATGACGCCCGTTACGGACATCTACGCCCGGCCAGGAACAGCCGCCGCCGTGAAAGTCGATTTCGACGTGCATCGCGCGGTCACCGTCCAGGCAAGGCTGGTCGATAAGCAACGTCATCCGCTAGAAATGGGAAGCCAGGTTTCCACGCCAGGCGGCACCACGATCGTCGGTCGCGACGGGTTTATCTGGCTGGAAGACCCTCCCCTGCCCGGCGAGCTCGTCGTCCGAACATCCGCGGGCGAATGCCGCGTGAGCCTTCCGGCACGGCGTTCCAGCGCCGCCATCGTTAATATTGGAGAACAGATTTGTCATTAAGAATGCTGTTATCGCTGAGCCTCCTGCTGCCGCTGAACGCGCTGGCGCTCAGCTGCTGGATGACGTCAGGTGCCAATATCAATTTCGGCACGCTGACGGCGGGCGAAGCGGCCACCACCCATACCAGCGTCAAGTTTAGCTGTCAGGCGGATTACGGAACGACGCAATACATCAACGTCTGCCTGAGCAGCGTCGAAAGCTCGCCGTTCAGGATGATGTCGACGGGTGATGAACAAGGCAAACAGTACGCTCTGCTCTTTCGCCTCTTCAACGCCTATGAGCACGCCCAGGAGCTGAATGCCCCCACCGGCGGCAACCTGATGCAGCAAACGCTTGTGGCCGCCAGCAACGCAACCGTGAACGGGAGCTTTCCGCTGCTCGCCGTCATTCCCGCCGGGCAAAGTCAGCTACCTGCCCGCAGCTATTTCAAATACAACATGGACTTACGTATTTCATGGCGGAGCGCAGCCTCACGGGAGGCGCTGCAAAGCTGCGCGGACGGCTCAGCGGATGGCGAACAAACGCAGGGCTCCAGCAGAGCAGAAGCCACGCTAAACGATGGCTGCTTTATTCAACGCGTGACTCCGCTCAGCTTCGGGACGCTCACCAGCGCCAGCGCGCGTAGCGCCACGCGTTCTACGGCAACATTAACCGCACGCTGCCCGGCGGGCACATCCTTCGCGCTCGGGTTGAGCAGCGGAACGCATGCCAGCGGCAATCAGAGGCAGGTCTGCAACAGTCAGGGGCAGTGCCTGCATTACGGGCTCTGGCAGGATGCCAGCGCGACAAGACGCTGGGGCGATCAAAGCAGCGGCGATGCCTTTAACGTGTCAAACACCGACGGCGGAACGCAAAGCTATACCATTTACGGCGAAGTGCCTGCCCAACCCCTGACCGGCACCGGAGAATTCGTTGACGACGTGATTGTCACGCTTACTTATTAATCGGCCAAAAGCCAAACTGGATCAATGTTATCGGTAACAAACAGGATAAAATAGCGCCATAACCCGACAAACGACGCGGTTAATGCTCGCCGTTTGTATTCCATTTTCTCTGTCTGTCTTAAACACGCTATGAAATTCCTGCTTGCTGATGCCCTTGTTTACAACGACGAAGACGGTTCACTTTCAGTCGTCGGTGCACCTGACGTTGAGCCCCAGGTGCTCACGACCACCGCCAACGGCATTCTGAAAATGCTGGTGAAACAGCATGGTAACGTCGTTGAACGTGATTCCTTCCTGCGCGAAGTGTGGGACGAGCGTGGCCTGCAGGGTTCCAATAATTCGCTCAATCAGTACATCAGTATTCTGCGTAAAATGCTGGCAAGCCTGGTTCCGGACGCGTCGTTTATCGTCACCGTGCCCAAAATGGGGTTTATGCTGAACGCCGATATTACGGTGCAGCCTCTGTCCGATCGGCCAGAACATGAGGAATCGATCAAAACGCCCCGGCGCTCTCCGTCAGCGCTGCTGTTCTGCAGCGGGTTCACGATCGTGGTGGTGGCGCTGTGCGTCTGGATGTTCGTGATAAAGCAAAATCAGCAGCACGCTGAAATGCACCTTCTTACCCATATCGGCGCATGCCCGGTCTATACCTTCTCCCCGCTGGCTGACGTGTTCCACACTAAGGCGATTGCGCTGGCACAGAAGATCCAGGACGACGGCAATCTGCCCTGTCTTAAAAACTCTATTTTTTATCTGCACATACAGAACACGCTTTTCTACGGTCACGAGGGGCGGCTGGTTCTTTCGCAGTGTTCCCTGACGAAGGACAGCAAAGCCAGCGCCTGCCGCACGCTTTACTACTACGAATGGTGAATCATGACGCGTAAAAAAATGGGGCTGATTGTCGCCTTCAACCTGATGCTGATTGCCCTTGCGGTGCTGTGGTACCGCTATACGCCTCCCCTGTCCGTTACCTGCGAGGGAAACCTGAATTTTGCCGACCGGCGCGAGGCGAATAGTTTCAACTTTGAGGGTGAAATTGTGTTGCGCTTTCATCCCGACGGCAGCGGCGACTTCACGCTCAACGGCAGTGTTCTTAACACCGGGCAGAGCTGGGACGTTTCCCGCCAGGAAACCTTTCGCTGGCGGCACGTGAACGACACGCTTTACGAAATCACCATTATCCGGATCGAACGGTTCAGCCACGACGCATTGCCTAAAGGGGTATTTGAAAAATACGTTGCAGGCTTAACGCTCGGTAAGAAAAGATTACTGACCCTTGAACGCACGCCGGAAGAGGCGCTGGCGATCGGAAACTCCTTTTCGCCGCTGCTGATCTGCTCGGAATAAAAAAACAGCGCCCCACATAGCTCCGGGCGCTGCATGGCAACTAAAACGTAATCACGCCCTTAATCAGCTCGCGGTTGTTGATCACGTCACTTTCATAACGCTCCGCCAGCGACGAAAAGGGATAACGGTGTGTCAGCATCATATCCGCGGTCAACTTACCTTCTGCCATCAACCGTCCTACCTTCGCGAAATCTTCCGGCGTGGCGTTGCGGCTGCCCATCATGGTGGTCTCTTTCTTGTGGAACTCCGGGTCAGAGAACTGCAAATCCCCCTTGAACAGCCCGACAAACACGATGCTGCCGCCGTGGCGGATCAGGTTAACCGCGTTATTCATCGCTCGGGGGTTGCCGGTGGCATCAATCACTTTTTGTGCCAGCGAGCCGCCAAAGTGTGCCCGCAATCGAGCATCGAAATCCGCTGCGGCAGGGTCAACCGCCTCAACGCCCAGATGATTAACCACGTGCTCGCGGCGAGATCCGCTGGTATCTGCCACCACCACCTGCGCGCCATCCGCTTTCGCAACTGCCGCCGCGCCCAGGCCAATCGGGCCTGCGCCCACCACCAGAACCCGATCCCCGGGCTCCACGGCTGCGCGGCGTACCGCGTGTGCGCTGATGGCAAAAGGCTCGATCAACGCGGCGGCCTGCGGATCGATCCCCTCCGCCACCAGCACGTTGTCAATCGGGACGGCCAGATACTCGCTAAACCCACCGTCCTGGTGCACGCCGATCACGGAGATCTTCTCACAGCAGTTGGTGCGGCCACTTTCACATGCCGGACACTGCTGGCAGGCAACGTAGGGAATAACGGCGACCTGTTGGCCTGCTTTCACCTGAGTTATATTTTCGCCAACCTCGATAACCTCACCGCATATTTCATGGCCTAACACACGAGGATAGGTGAAAAAAGGCTGATTCCCGCCCCAGGCATGAATATCCGTCCCGCAAATCCCAACCGATTTTATTTTTATTACGACCTCGCGGTTACCCGAAACCGGTTTATTGCGCACTTCCCAGATTAATTTTTTCGGCTCACGACAAGTCAGCGCATTCATTGTGGACATTATTCTCTTCTCCCCGTTTTTTGATGTTTCAGATATCGATGAAAAATAAAAAACAGGTGATACAGGCCGCTTAATTTGTGAAAAGCCGCGCATAAAAATGTTTTAAATCGGGTTTTAATGAACGCAAAAGGAGAAAGCTATGAGTCGTTCGCAGAACCTGCGCCACAATGTTATTAACCAGGTGATTGACGACATGGCGCGCGGCCATGTCCCGTCCCCTTTGCCCTCCCAGAGCGCGCTGGCAGAAATGTACAACATCAGCCGCACCACCGTTCGCCATATCCTGAGCCACCTCAGCGAATGCGGCGTGCTGACGCAGGTAGGCAGCGATTACGTCATTGCCCGCAAGCCCGATAACGACGATGGATTTACCTGTACCTACGGCTCTATCGCCGAACAGACCCGGGTTTTCGAGCACGCGTTTTTTGCGATGATCAACCAGCGCCAGCTGCGCGCAGGAGAAACCTTTTCCGAGCTGCAGCTGGCACGCGCCGCCGGCGTCAGCCCGGTCGTGGTGCGGGAATATCTGTTGAAATTTGGCCGTTACAACCTCATCCAGAGCGAAAAGCGCGGCCAGTGGAGCATGAAGCAGTTCGACCAGTCCTGGGCTGAACAGCTCTTTGAACTGCGGGAGATGCTGGAAACGCACGCGCTTCAGCATTTCCTCAATTTACCGGATGACGATCCGCGCTGGCTTGAGGCGAAAACCCTGCTTGAGCGCCACCGGACGCTGCGCGACAGCATCGGCAGCAGCTTTCGCATGTTCTCGCAGCTGGACCGGGATTTCCACGCGCTGCTGCTTTCTGCCGCCGGGAATATCTTTTTCAATCAGTCCCTTGAAATCATTTCGGTTATCTTCCACTTCCACTATCAGTGGGATGAACGCGACCTGAAACAGCGCAATATCATCGCGATTGATGAGCACATGACCATTCTCAGCGCTCTGATCTGCCGCAGCGACCTGGATGCCACGCTGGCACTGCGCAACCATTTGGATACGGCCAAACAATCGATGATCCGCTCGATAAACCAGAATCAGGAGAACGTCCATTAAGAACGGATTAAAAACAGCAAATGTCTATCAAGAGCACGGTTTCACCATTTTGAAAACGCCGAATAAATATCCCTTGCCTATGCTCACAAACAGTCGACTGCATTAAAACCATTACGTGAGCGGTGGCGGGGTTTTATTTCGCTGCTGATAAATAAAAACAAAACATTCAGGAGTTCGGCGTGGAAAAAAATAACATTACCCTCGATCCGCGTTCGTCATATGATTCCCCCTCCCCTGCTGATATTTCCGTCCCCACGGAGGGAATGCTTCAGCGCAGTAGCAGAATAAAACGGATCCAGACCACGGCGATGATCCTATTATTTTTCGCCGCCGTCATTAATTACCTCGACCGCAGTTCATTATCCGTCGCGAATTTAACCATTCGCGAAGAGCTGGGGCTAAGCGCAACCGAAATCGGCGCGCTGCTGTCGGTTTTCTCGCTGGCCTACGGCATTGCCCAGCTTCCCTGCGGCCCGCTGCTGGACCGTAAAGGCCCGCGCATTATGCTGGGCCTGGGGATGTTCTTCTGGTCACTTTTCCAGGCGCTGTCCGGCATGGTGCACAGCTTCACCCAGTTCGTGCTGGTACGTATTGGCATGGGGATAGGTGAAGCGCCGATGAACCCGTGCGGCGTAAAGGTGATTAACGACTGGTTCAACATCAAAGAACGCGGGCGCCCGATGGGGCTATTCAATGCGGCCTCTACCATTGGGGTCGCCATTAGCCCGCCGATCCTCGCGGCGATGATGCTGGTGATGGGCTGGCGCGGCATGTTCATCACCATCGGCGTGCTGGGGATGTTTCTCGCGATTGGCTGGTACATGCTCTACCGCAACCGGGAGCAGATTGAACTGAGCGGCGTTGAGCAGGCGTACCTGAACGCGGGCAGCATCAACGCCAGGCGCGATCCGCTGAGCTTTGCCGAGTGGCGCAGCCTGTTCCGCAACCGTACCATGTGGGGAATGATGCTGGGTTTCAGCGGCATCAACTATACCGCATGGCTCTATCTGGCCTGGCTGCCGGGTTACCTGCAAACCGCGTATAGCCTGGATTTAAAGAGCACCGGCATGATGGCGGCCATCCCGTTCCTGTTTGGCGCAGCCGGAATGCTGGTCAACGGTTTCGTCACCGACTGGCTGGTCAAAGGCGGCATGGCGCCGATCAAGAGCCGTAAGATCTGCATTATCGCGGGGATGCTCTGTTCCGCAGCCTTCACCTTCGTGGTGCCAAATGCGACCACCTCAATGGCTGCGGTAGTGCTGATTAGTATGGCGCTGTTCTGCATTCATTTTGCCGGCACCTCCTGCTGGGGGCTGATCCACGTTGCCGTGGCCTCGCGCATGACGGCTTCCGTAGGCAGCATTCAGAATTTCGCGAGCTTCATCTGCGCCTCGTTTGCCCCCGTCGTGACCGGTCTCATCGTCGATACCACACACTCATTCCGCCTGGCACTGATCATCTGTGGCTGCGTGACCGTCGCAGGCGCACTGGCGTATATCGTCCTTGTGCGTCAGCCCATCAGCGACCCGCGGAAGGCATAAAAAAAGCCCGGTCGCGCAGGGCGCGTGCCGGGCTTTTTTGCGGGCCGGGTCAGGCGAAGACGCCACCCGGCAGCGTGTGCAGGTTAGAACGTTTCCCAGTTCTCGCCCGCGTCGGTGGCTGCGGTTTTACGCGCCATCACCGGGGTGATTACATTTTTCGCAGACGCGAAGTCGCGGGCTTTTATCTGCTCCTGCTGAATGCGGAATACCGCAACCGCCTGGGTCAGACGGCTCGCCTGCTCTTCCAGCGCGGCCGCTGCCGCCGCAGACTCTTCCACCAGCGAGGCGTTCTGCTGGGTCACGCGATCCATCTCGGCTACCGCCAGGCCCACCTGGTCAATCCCGCGGCTCTGCTCGTCAGAGGCAGAGGCGATTTCGCCCATGATGTCGGTCACGCGGGTCACCGCATTCACGATTTCACCCATGGTTTCACCGGCGCTTTCAACCAGCGTCGAGCCAATTTCCACGCGACCTACGGAGTCTTCAATCAGGCTCTTAATCTCGCGTGCCGCCTGGGCGCTGCGCTGCGCCAGGTTACGCACTTCGCCTGCAACAACGGCAAAACCACGCCCCTGCTCGCCCGCACGCGCCGCTTCTACCGCCGCGTTCAGCGCCAGGATGTTGGTCTGGAACGCAATGCCGTCGATCACGCTGATAATGTCGGCAATTTTCTGCGAACTGCCGGCGATGTCGCGCATGGTTTGCACCACGTTATCCACCACTTTACCGCCCTTCTGCGCGGTTTCAGACGCGCTCAGCGCCAGGTTGCTCGCCTGACGGGCGTTCTCGGCGTTCTGCTTCACGGTTGCGGTCAGCTCTTCCATGCTGGCAGCCGTCTCTTCCAGGGAAGCGGCCTGCTGCTCGGTGCGGGAAGAGAGATCGTTGTTGCCCATCGAAATCTCGCTCGCGCCGCTGTAAATCGCGTTGGCACCGTTACGCACGTCGCCGACGGTGCGCACCAGCTCGCCCTGCATATGGCGCAGCGAGTCGGCCAGCTCGCCCATCTCGTTAGAACCTTCCACGTCGATGCGCTTCACCAGGTCGCCGCTGGCGATATGGCGAATGCTGTCGATCAGACGGTTCAGCGGCGAGATCAGCGCCTGCTTGATGCCCAGCCAGACGGCAATAATCACCACCAGCACCGCAACCAGCACGCTGATCAGCACCCAGATAGCCTGAGTGTAAGAGCTGTTGCTGTCTTTAACCGCCGTTTCGTACAGCTTGTCGTTCTGCTGCAGGTAGCTCACGTACTGCTTCTCAAAACCGTCCTGATAGCTTTGGGTCGGCTGGTCGAAGAAGGCGTTGATTTTCCCTGCGCCCAGCAGCTGGATCAGCTCCGCCAGCGCGCCGTGGTAGATATCGTAGTTACGCTTGATCTCCATCGCGGCGGCGTCGCTCTGACGCGGGTCGCGCGGCAGGGCTTCGTAATCAGCCCAGTTTTTTTCCGCCTGTTTCAGAGACGCAGATGCAATCTGCATCAAATCAGAAACGGTCGCGCCGCTGCCGATATTGCTCTGGTCCATCATGTAGCGGATGCCCGCACGGTTCAGGGTGTTACGGGTTTGCAGTAGCGCAACCCAGCTGCCGTTGAGCGTAGACTGCTGCTGGCGAATGGTTTGCAGGACGGTGAAATTCTCTTTGTCATGCTTGAGCGCATTAAAGAAAAGACCACCGGATGTGAGTTGTAAAAGGCCAAAAATAGCTAAAACCAGCAATAAGCTGGTGACAATCTTGATACGGTTTAACATGTTTTCTCTTTCCTTCAGACAGATACAGAATTTTCGGCCTGGTAAGGGAAAACTTTACGAAAATCATCCTGGAATTTGTGGTTTTTACTCTTCTTCCCGCGCTGCGATATGCCTGTTTCCGAGCTCAATAAACTCTTCGAGCAGCGCCGTCAGCTGCTTCATCTTCTCCGGCGTGTACTCCGCCTCAATTTGCTGATACGCCTCTTCCACCTGCGCCTGCGCGTGTTCGTACAACGTATTGCCCTCTTTAGTCAGCGATACGTACAGCTTGCGCTGGTCGTTGACCGGCTTTAAGCGCAGCACCAGCCCGTCGCGCTCCATGCGCGTGAGGATGCCGGTCAGGCTGGGGCGCAAAATGCAGGTCCGAAACGCGAGGTCGTGGAAATCCATCGACAGATTTTCCGCCAGCACGCGCACGATGCGCCACTGCTGCTCGGTCAGGTTATGCCGCTTCACAATCGGACGAAAGTACGACATTGCCGCTTCCCGCGCCTGCAGCAGCGCGATGGTTAATGAGTCATGCATAGCCTCTCCCTTCACATCATTAACAAGTAAACAATCACTAAAAGATGCTTTTATAAACAACATGTTTTCCGTCAAAAAGTCTAACAGAAACCATTAGATTTTATTAACCATCTGATTTTAATATAAATAAAAATCAATTTGTAAATTTATTGTTATTCATATCACAAATTTTTCACTTCTGATTGCGAAATGAACAGCAAAAGCATAAAACCAGATCATTAACATATTAATGAAATCATAACCCGGACCTCCGGGGTGAGGAGTATGTGAATGAAAGGTACCGTTTTTGCCGTCGCCCTCAACCATCAAAGCCAGCGTGACGCCTGGCGTGAAGCGTTTGAAAAAGCCCCCTACAGCACGCCGCCGAAAACAGCCGTGTGGTTTATCAAACCGCATAACACGATGATCCGCGCGGGCGAGCCGATCCCCTTCCCGCAGGGGGAAACGGTGCTAAGCGGCGCGACGGTGGCGCTGGTCGTCGGCAAAACCGCCAGCAAGGTGCGCGTGGAGGATGCCGCGGCGTACATCGCGGGATACGCGCTGGCCAACGAGGTGAGCCTGCCGGAAGAGAGCTTCTATCGCCCGGCCATCAAGGCTAAATGCCGGGACGGGTTTTGTCCGCTCGGCGAACTTGTCGCCGTTGATAACGTGGCTAACCTGACCATCATCACCGAGATCAACGGCCGCGAAGCGGATCGCTGGAACACGGTCGAGCTTCAGCGTAACGCTGCCGAACTGCTGAGCGCCCTGAGCGAGTTTGCCACTCTCAATCCCGGCGATGCGATATTGCTCGGTACCCCGCAAAACCGCGTTGAGATCCGCCCGGGCGATCGGGTGCGCATCCTGGCTGAAGGCTTTCCGCCGCTGGAAAACCCGGTGGTGGACGAGCGCGACGTCACTGTTGCGCACAGCACGCCGCCGCACGCCACGCTGTTCGCCCTCGGCCTGAACTACGCCGATCACGCCAGCGAGCTGGACTTCAAGCCGCCCACCGAGCCGCTGGTGTTTATCAAAGCGCCGAACACCTTCAACGGCGACAGCCAGACGTCGGTGCGCCCGAACAATATCGAATACATGCATTACGAAGCGGAGCTGGTGGTGGTCATCGGCAAAACCGCGCGCAAGGTCAGCGAAGCCGAGGCGATGGACTACGTGGCGGGCTATACGGTCTGCAACGACTACGCCATCCGCGACTACCTCGAAAACTACTACCGCCCGAACCTGCGGGTCAAAAGCCGCGACGGGCTGACGCCCATCAGCCCGAACGTGGTGCCGAAAGAAGCGATTCCCGACCCGCACAACCTCACCCTGCGCACCTTCGTTAACGGCGAGCTGCGCCAGGAAGGGACCACGGCGGATCTGATCTTCAGCATTCCGTTCCTGATTGCGTACCTGAGCGATTTTATGACCCTGCAGCCGGGCGACATGATTGCCACCGGCACGCCGAAGGGGCTGTCCGACGTGGTGCCGGGGGATGAGGTGGTGGTGGAAGTGGAGGGCGTCGGACGCCTGGTAAACCGAATTGTCAGCGAGGAGACTGCAAAATGAAAAAGATAAGCCACTGGATTAACGGTAAAAACGTCGCGGGAAGCGAATACTTCCACACCACCAACCCGGCCACCGGCGAGGTGCTGGCAGAGGTCGCCTCCGGCGGTGAAGCTGAAATTCACCAGGCCGTTGCCGCCGCCAAAGAGGCGTTCCCGAAGTGGGCCAACCTGCCGATGAAGGAGCGCGCGCGCCTGATGCGCCGTCTGGGCGACCTGATCGACCAGAACGTGCCCGAGATCGCCGCCATGGAAACCGCCGACACCGGCCTGCCGATCCACCAGACCAAAAACGTGCTCATTCCGCGCGCCTCGCACAACTTCGAGTTCTTCGCCGAGGTGTGCCAGCAGATGAACGGCAAAACCTACCCGGTCGACGACACGATGCTGAACTACACCCTGGTGCAGCCGGTGGGCGTCTGCGCTCTGGTGTCGCCGTGGAACGTGCCGTTTATGACCGCCACCTGGAAGGTCGCGCCGTGCCTGGCGCTCGGAAACACCGCGGTGCTAAAAATGTCTGAACTCTCCCCGCTCACCGCCGACCGCCTGGGCGAGCTGGCGCTGGAGGCGGGCATTCCGGCGGGCGTGCTGAACGTGGTGCAGGGCTACGGCGCGACGGCGGGCGACGCGCTGGTGCGCCATCACGACGTGCGCGCCGTCTCCTTCACCGGCGGCACCGCCACCGGACGCAACATCATGAAAAACGCCGGGCTGAAGAAGTACTCCATGGAGCTGGGCGGCAAATCCCCGGTGCTGATTTTTGAAGATGCCGACATCGAGCGCGCGCTGGACGCCGCCCTGTTCACCATCTTCTCCATCAACGGCGAGCGCTGCACCGCCGGCTCGCGCATCTTCATCCAGCAGAGCATCTACCCGGAATTCGTCAAGCGCTTTGCCGAGCGCGCCAACCGCCTGCGCGTGGGCGACCCGACCGATCCGAATACCCAGATTGGCGCGCTGATCAGCAAGCCACACTGGGAGAAGGTTTCCGGCTATATCCGCCTCGGCATTGAAGAGGGCGCAACCCTGCTGGCGGGCGGCCCGGACAAACCAGCTGACCTGCCCGCTCACCTGAAGGGCGGCAACTTCCTGCGACCAACCGTGCTGGCGGACGTCGATAACCGCATGCGCGTGGCGCAGGAGGAGATCTTCGGGCCGGTGGCCTGCCTGCTGCCGTTTAAGGACGAAGCGGAAGGCCTGCGCCTGGCCAACGACGTGGAGTACGGGCTGGCGTCGTACATCTGGACCCAGGACGTCAGCAAGGTGCTGCGCCTGGCGCGCAATATCGAAGCCGGCATGGTGTTCGTTAACACCCAGAACGTGCGCGACCTGCGCCAGCCGTTTGGCGGCGTGAAGGCCTCCGGCACCGGCCGCGAGGGCGGCGAATATAGCTTCGAGGTCTTCGCGGAGATGAAGAACGTCTGCATCTCGATGGGCGACCATCCAATTCCAAAGTGGGGGATCTGAACATGGGTAAACTAGCGCTAGCGGCAAAAATCACCCACGTACCGTCGATGTACCTCTCCGAGCTGCCGGGCAAAAACCACGGCTGCCGCCAGTCGGCCATCGACGGGCATAAAGAGATCAGCAAGCGCTGCCGCGAGCTGGGCGTGGACACCATCATCGTGTTCGACACCCACTGGCTGGTGAACAGCGCGTACCACATCAACTGTGCGGACCATTTTGCGGGCGTCTACACCAGCAACGAGCTGCCGCACTTTATCCGCGACATGACCTACGACTACGACGGCAACCCGGCGCTCGGCCAGCTGATCGCCGACGAGGCGGTGAAGCTCGGCGTGCGCGCCAAAGCGCACAACATTCCGAGCCTGAAGCTGGAGTACGGCACGCTGGTGCCGATGCGCTACATGAATGCGGATAAGCACTTCAAAGTGATTTCCATCTCGGCGTTCTGCACGGTTCACGACTTTGCCGACAGCCGCAGGCTGGGCGAGGCCATCGTCAGCGCGATTGAGAAATACGACGGCACCGTGGCGGTGCTCGCCAGCGGCTCGCTGTCGCACCGCTTTATCGACGACCAGCGCGCGGAGGAAGGGATGAACAGCTACACCCGCGAGTTTGACCGTCAGATGGACGAGCGCGTGGTGAAGCTGTGGCGCGAGGGGCAGTTCAAGGAGTTTTGCAGCATGCTGCCGGAGTACGCCGACTACTGCTACGGCGAGGGCAACATGCACGACACGGTGATGCTGCTGGGGATGCTCGGCTGGGACAGCTACGACGGCAAGGTGGAGTTTCTCACCGAGCTGTTCGCCAGCTCCGGTACCGGCCAGGTTAACGCCGTTTTCCCGCTGCCCGCGTAAGGAGCCACCGTGCCGCACTTTATTGCTGAATGTACCGACAACATCCGCGAGCAGGCCGACCTGCCGGGGCTGTTCGCCAAAGTGAACGAGGCGCTCGCCGCCACGGGCATCTTCCCCATCGGCGGTATCCGCAGCCGCGCCCACTGGCTGGACACCTGGCAGATGGCCGACGGCAGGCACGATTACGCCTTTGTGCATATGACGCTGAAGATTGGTGCCGGGCGCAGCCTGGAGAGCCGGGAAGAGGTCGGTGAAATGCTGTTTGCGCTGATCAAAACGCACTTCGCGGAGCTTATGGCGAGCCGCTATCTGGCACTGTCTTTCGAGCTCGACGAGCTGCACCCGACGCTCAATTACAAGCAAAACAACGTGCACGCGTTGTTTAAGTAATACCGTCCCCTCTCCCATTGGGAGAGGGTTAGGGTGAGGGGATACCTCTGCGGCCCGATGCCCTCACCCCGTCCCTCTCCCACGGGGAGAGGGAGAAAAAAACATAAAACAGGATATCGCCATGCTCGACAAACATACCCATACCCTGATCGCCCACCGTCTGCATCAGGCGGAGCAGTCCCGGGAGCAGATCCGCGCGATCTCGCTGGACTACCCGGAGATCACGATTGAAGACGCCTACGCCGTTCAGCGCGAATGGGTCAGCCTGAAGATCGCCGAAGGCCGCGTGCTGAAGGGCCACAAGATCGGCCTCACCTCCAAAGCGATGCAGGCCAGCTCGCAGATTAGCGAGCCGGACTACGGCGCGCTGCTGGACGACATGTTCTTCCACGACGGCAGCGACATTCCCGTCGATCGCTTTATCGTTCCACGCATCGAAGTGGAGCTGGCCTTCGTGCTGGCAAAACCGCTGCGCGGCCCGAACTGCACCATTTTCGACGTCTACAACGCCACGGACTACGTCATCCCCGCGCTGGAGCTTATCGACGCCCGCTGCCACAACGTCGACCCGGAAACCCAGCGCCCGCGCAAGGTGTTCGACACCATTTCCGATAACGCCGCCAACGCCGGGGTGATACTCGGCGGCCGTCCGATTAAGCCCGACGCGCTGGATCTGCGCTGGATCTCCGCCCTGCTCTACCGCAACGGCGTGATCGAAGAGACCGGCGTTGCCGCAGGCGTGCTTAACCATCCGGCGAACGGCGTGGCGTGGCTGGCGAACAAGCTGGCGCCGTACGACGTGCAGCTTGAGCCCGGCCAGATCATCCTCGGCGGCTCGTTTACCCGCCCGGTGCCCGCCAGCAGAGGCGACACCTTCCACGTCGACTACGGCAGCATGGGCTCCATCAGCTGCCGCTTTGTCTAGGAGATAGCGATGCAAAACGCATTCAAAGCGGCGCTGAAAGCGGGCCGCCCGCAAATTGGCTTATGGCTGGGGCTGACCAGCAGCTACAGCGCCGAGCTGCTGGCCGGAGCAGGCTTCGACTGGCTGCTGATCGACGGCGAGCACGCGCCAAACAGCGTGCAGACCGTCTTAACCCAACTGCAGGCCATCGCGCCCTATCCCAGCCAGCCGGTGGTGCGCCCGTCGTGGAACGACCCGGTGCAGATAAAGCAGCTGCTGGACGTGGGGGCGCAAACCCTGCTGGTGCCGATGGTGCAAAACGCCGACGAAGCGCGGCTGGCGGTACGTTCGACGCGCTATCCGCCCGCGGGCATTCGCGGCGTCGGCAGCGCCCTGGCTAGAGCGTCGCGCTGGAACCGCATCCCGGACTACCTCCAGCAGGCTAACGACGCCATGTGCGTGCTGGTGCAGATTGAAACCCGCGAGGCGCTGAAAAACCTGCCGCAGATCCTGGACGTTGAAGGCGTCGACGGCGTGTTCATCGGCCCGGCGGATCTGAGCGCCGACATGGGCTTTGCCGGCAATCCGCAGCACCCGGAAGTGCAGGCCGCCATTGAGCAGGCGATCGCGCAGATCCTCAGCGCGGGCAAAGCCCCCGGCATACTGATGGCCAACGAGGCGCTGGCAAAACGCTACCTTGAACTCGGCGCGCTGTTTGTCGCCGTCGGCGTCGACACCACCCTGCTCGCCCGCGGCGCGGAAGCGCTGGCGGCGCGCTTTATCGAAAAACCGGCTACGTCAGTGAATAACAATAAATCCGTCTACTAAACGTAAGATCTGGAGCGCACCATGACGACTTCTACCCTGCAAGATCAGAAAGCTATTGAACATCGCGTTATCGGCAAGCTGTTCCGTCGGCTGATCGTGTTTCTCTTTATCCTGTTTGTCTTTTCGTTTCTCGATCGCATCAATATCGGCTTTGCCGGGCTGACGATGGGCAAGGATCTGGGCCTCACCTCCACCATGTTTGGCCTGGCGGCAACGCTGTTTTACGTCACCTACGTGCTGTGCGGGATCCCGAGCAACATCATGCTGGCGAAGATCGGCGCGCGCCGCTGGATCGCCGGGATCATGGTGGTGTGGGGCATCGCCTCCACCTGCACCATGTTTGCCACCAGCCCGCACACGCTCTATGTTTTACGCATGCTGGTGGGCATTGCCGAAGCCGGCTTCCTGCCGGGGATCCTGGTCTATCTCACCTGGTGGTTCCCGGCCTATCACCGCGCCCGCGCCAACGCGCTGTTTATGATCGCCATGCCGGTGACCATGATGCTCGGCTCGATCCTCTCCGGCTACATTCTGGCGATGGACGGGCTGTGGAACCTGAAGGGCTGGCAGTGGCTGTTCCTGCTGGAAGGGATACCGTCGGTGGTGCTGGGCGTGGTGACGTGGTTTTACCTCAACGACACGCCGGACCAGGCCACCTGGCTGGACGATGACGAAAAGCAGGCGCTGAAAACGATGATCGCCCGCGAGCAGGAGGTTGCCATTGCCCAATCCGTCACGCCGCGATCGACGCTGCGCGAAGTATTGACCCCCGCGGTTCTGCTCTACACGCTAGCCTACTTCTGCCTGACCAACACGCTGAGCGCGATTAACATCTGGACGCCGCAGATCCTGCAAAGCTTCAACACCGGCAGCAGCAACATCACGATCGGCCTGCTGGCGGCAATCCCGCAGTTTTGCACCATCCTCGGGATGATCTGGTGGAGCCGCCGCTCCGACAGGCTAAAAGAGCGAAAAAAGCACACCATCCTGCCTTACCTGTTCGCCGCGGCGGGATGGATGCTGGCCTCGGCAACCGATCACAGCCTGATCCAGCTGCTTGGCATCATCATGGCCTCAACCGGATCCTTTACCGCCATGGCGATATTCTGGACCACGCCGGATCGGGTTATTAGCCTGCAGTCCCGCGCGGTGGCGCTGGCGGTGATCAACGCCATCGGCAACGTCGGCTCCGCCGTCAGCCCACTGCTGATTGGCATTCTTCGCGACGCGACCGGCAGCTTCAGCTCCGGGCTGTGGTTCGTGGCCGGGCTGCTCGTCGTTGGCGCGCTGGTGCTGACGCGCATCCCGATGACGCAGCGGGATCGGCAGAGGAGCGGCCATGTGCCAGAGCCCCATCGCCAACATTGATATCAGCAAGGAGTACGACGAAAGTCTGGGCACCGACGACGTGCAATACCAGTCGTTCGCCCGCATGGCGGCCTTTTTTGGCCGCGACATGCAGGCGCATCGTCACGACCAGTATTTTCAGATGCACTTTCTCGATACCGGACAGATTGAACTCCAGCTCGACGATCACCGCTACTCGGTGCAGGCCCCGCTATTCGTCCTCACGCCGCCCTCGGTGCCGCACGCGTTTATCACCGAGTCCGACAGCGACGGGCACGTGCTGACGGTGCGCGAGGATCTGATCTGGCCGCTGCTGGAGGTGCTCTACCCCGGCACGCGGGAAGCGTTTGGCCTGCCGGGGATCTGCCTCTCGCTGGCCGACAGGCCGGACGAGCTGGCGGCGCTGAAGCATTACTGGCAGCTGATTGCCCGTGAATCCACGGAACAATTGCCCGGGCGAGAACACACCCTGGTCCTGCTGGCGCAGGCGGTCTTTACCCTGCTGCTGCGCAACGCGAAGCTCGACGACCACGCTTCGGGCGGCATGCGCGGCGAGCTGAAGCTGTTCCAGCGCTTTACCCAGCTGATTGATGCCCACTACCACCAGCACTGGACGGTGCCGGAATACGCCAGCGAGCTGCACCTGACCGAATCCCGCCTGACGGATATCTGCCGTCGCTTCGCCAACCGCCCGCCGAAGCGGCTGATCTTCGACCGCCAGCTGCGCGAAGCGAGGCGTCTGCTGCTGTTTTCCGACAGCGCGGTCAGCGAGATCGCCTGGCAGCTGGGGTTTAAGGACCCGGCCTATTTCGCCCGGTTTTTTAACCGCTTAGTAGGGTGCTCGCCGAGCGCGTATCGGGCGCAGAAAGTACCGGTATCGCCTGTTCCCCTCACCCCTGCCCTCTCCCAAAGGGAGAGGGAGTAACCGTCCCCTCTCCCTTTGGGAGAGGGTTAGGGTGAGGGAAATCACACTCTGCGATCTCTCGCGAAAAGTACCCGCCGTTGTCCCAAACGTCCCTTCACGTTTCGCCCCTCTCAGGCTTCAATTAAATAACAAAAGCAAAACATAAATTTAACAAAACTATTCCGATACGAGGTCCCTATGAAGCCTGAAGATTTCCGCACTGATGCCAAACGTCCGTTAACCGGCGAAGAGTATTTAAAAAGCCTGCAGGACGGTCGTGAGATTTATATCTACGGCGAGCGCGTCAAAGACGTCACCACCCATCCGGCGTTTCGCAACGCGGCGGCCTCCATCGCGCAGATGTACGACGCCCTGCACAAGCCGGACATGCAGGACACGCTGTGCTGGGGCACCGACACCGGCAGCGGCGGCTATACACACAAGTTCTTCCGCGTGGCGAAAAGCGCCGACGACCTGCGCCAGCAGCGCGACGCCATCGCCGAGTGGTCGCGCCTGAGCTACGGCTGGATGGGCCGCACGCCGGACTACAAAGCCGCGTTCGGCTGCGCGCTCGGCGCCAACCCGGCCTTCTACGGCCAGTTCGAGCAGAACGCCCGCAGCTGGTACACGCGCATTCAGGAAACCGGCCTGTACTTCAACCACGCCATCGTTAACCCGCCGATCGACCGGCACAAGCCGGCGGACGAGGTGAAAGACGTCTACATCAAGCTGGAGAAAGAGACCGACGCCGGGATCATTGTCAGCGGCGCGAAAGTGGTGGCGACCAACTCGGCGCTGACCCACTACAACATGATCGGCTTCGGCTCCGCGCAGGTAATGGGCGAAAACCCGGACTTTGCGCTGATGTTCGTCGCGCCGATGGATGCCGAAGGCGTGAAGCTGATCTCCCGCGCCTCCTACGAGATGGTGGCAGGCGCAACGGGATCCCCTTACGACTACCCGCTCTCCAGCCGCTTCGACGAGAACGACGCCATTCTGGTGATGGATCGCGTGCTGATCCCGTGGGAAAACGTGCTTATCTACCGCGATTTCGACCGCTGCCGCCGCTGGACGATGGAGGGCGGCTTCGCCCGCATGTACCCGCTGCAGGCCTGCGTGCGGCTGGCGGTGAAGCTCGACTTTATCACCGCCCTGCTGAAGAAATCACTCGAGTGCACCGGTACCCTGGAGTTCCGCGGCGTGCAGGCGGATCTCGGTGAAGTGGTGGCCTGGCGCAACATGTTCTGGGCGCTGAGCGACTCTATGTGCTCCGAAGCCACGCCGTGGGTCAACGGCGCCTACCTGCCCGATCACGCCGCGCTGCAAACCTACCGCGTGATGGCGCCGATGGCCTACGCGAAGATCAAGAACATCATCGAGCGTAACGTCACCTCCGGGCTGATCTACCTGCCGTCCAGCGCCCGCGACCTGAACAACCCGCAGATCGACCAGTATCTCGCCAGGTACGTGCGCGGCTCCAACGGCATGGATCACGTTGAACGTATCAAGATTTTGAAACTGATGTGGGACGCCATCGGCAGCGAGTTCGGCGGCCGCCACGAGCTGTACGAAATCAACTACTCCGGCAGTCAGGATGAGATCCGCCTGCAGTGCCTGCGCCAGGCGCAAAGCTCCGGCAACATGGACAAAATGATGGCGATGGTCGACCGCTGCATGTCCGAGTACGACCAGCACGGCTGGACGGTACCGCACCTGCACAACAACGCCGATATCAACATGCTCGACAAGCTGCTGAAATAGCGCAGCGGGAGGCTTCAATGCAATCAGATGAACAACGCCTGCGTTTTCGCGACGCGATGAGCAGCCTGTCCGCCGCGGTCAATATCGTCACCACCGAAGGCGAGGCGGGACGCTGCGGCATCACCGCCACCGCCGTCTGTTCGGTGACGGATACGCCGCCTTCGCTGATGGTCTGTATCAACGCCAACAGCGCCATGAATCCGGTTTTTCAGGGCAACGGCAGGCTGTGCGTAAACGTGCTGAACCACGAACAGGAGATCATGGCCCGCCACTTCGCCGGGATGACCGGCATGGCCATGGAGGAGCGTTTTACGCTCTCCTGCTGGCAGAAAGGCCCGCTGGCGCAGCCGGTGCTAAAAGGGGCGCTGGCAAGCCTTGAGGGTGAGATAAGCCAGGTCCAAACCATCGGCACCCATCTTGTCTATCTTGTTGAAATTAAAAACATCATTCTCAGTGATGAGGGTCACGGCCTGATCTATTTTAAACGCCGCTTCCACCCGGTGATGATGGAGCCTGAAGCCGCAATATAATCCCCCTTCGTGCTGGCCGTTTCGCGGCCAGCACCACTTTCCACAAAAAAACCTAAGGTTTCCGCTAAATCACGCCGTTATATAACCATAAGAGAAATTTTCTGCGTCTGAATACTGACACCGCGTGTCAGTGCTATCCGCATCATTCAGCGTATACCCCAATATACAGGAAGACCTTATGGCTAATTCGACGCGGAGCCGCTCGGCTGAACGTCTGGTCGATATTCTGGTAGAGCTACATTTACACGGTGTAGTGAATCGCAGCGCATTGATGGAAAAATTTAAAATTACCGAGCGCACCGTCTACCGGGATTTAAATGCCCTTTCGCCGATTGTGGAACATACCGGGAACGGGCAATATCGGCTCATCCACTCTGCGCAGTCGCCGGGCGCGCAGGGATTGCATCACACGATTGCTAACTTTCTGAATGTCGATAGCTTTTTCCCTGAAAGAAGCGCGGAGTTCTGGCAAAAGCTTGAATCAAGGGTGGATGAAAACCATATTCTCATTCTCGGCGGCGAGGCTGAGAACAAAATCAGCGAAACAATTAACCGATATCTGCCAAAAATAGAGAAATCGATTAAGAACCGTAACGTGTGTAAGATCCAATATAAAGACAAAACCCGCCTTATTAATCCTTACAAACTCATTAACAAAAAAAACATATGGTATTTACAAGCCACTGAAAATAGCAGGTTGAAATCCTTTTCACTGACCCAGATTACCTGGCTGGATATTCAGGATTCCACTTTTATACCGGAAGAGAACGCGCTTGAACTGCTGGAAAAACGCCTCGATCCGTGGGTGTCGGAAGATACTTTCGAGGTGAAAATATTTATCAACAGTACTATTTCCCACTACTTTACGCGCCGCAATTTGCTGCCGGAGCAGGAAATTATTGGCAAGCCGAACGGGGGCGTGACGCTACGCTGCCGGGCGGCGCATGAGAACCAAATCCTGCCGCTGATTTTCTACTGGCTGCCCAACATTCAAATTTTAGAGCCGGCATGGCTGAAGGATAAGCTCCTCGGCACGCTGGAAAGTTACCTCACAGAGGAGTCAGCCTCGTTAACCGAGTGATCTGCATCACATAATTTCTCCCGCTAGCGGCGAGCCTGAACCACTCGCCGCCACCTTTGACCGTTCACCCATCGCTTTCAACCACTCACCCATTTACCTTCCTTTACACGCGCAAAGATCTGGCACGATCCCTCCAGCATTAATCAATACCTCCTCACAACAAACCCTGACCCCTTTTTCTTACATAAAAAACCAGGTCTATTATGGATACTAAAAAACTACTGAAGCACGTGCCCTGGGCATTACTCGGGATCCTCGGCGCTTTCTGTCTGGCGGTTGTCGCATTACGCCGGGGCGAACACGTAAGCGCCCTGTGGATCGTGGTCGCGTCGGTTTCCGTCTATCTTGTGGCTTATCGCTACTACAGCTTGTACATCGCGCAGAAGGTCATGAAGCTCGACCCGACGCGCGCCACCCCGGCGGTCATTAACAATGACGGCCTGAACTACGTGCCAACCAACCGCTACGTGCTGTTTGGCCACCACTTTGCCGCCATCGCAGGTGCTGGCCCGCTGGTCGGCCCGGTGCTGGCCGCGCAGATGGGCTACCTGCCGGGCACCCTGTGGCTGCTTGCCGGCGTGGTGCTGGCGGGTGCGGTGCAGGACTTCATGGTGCTGTTTATCTCTTCTCGCCGTAACGGCGCCTCTCTGGGCGAGATGATCAAAGAAGAGATGGGCCGCGTGCCGGGTACCATCGCGCTGTTCGGCTGCTTCCTGATTATGATCATCATCCTCGCGGTGCTGGCCCTGATCGTGGTGAAAGCCCTGGCCGAAAGCCCGTGGGGCGTCTTCACCGTCTGCTCTACCGTGCCGATTGCGCTGTTCATGGGCATCTACATGCGCTTCCTGAGACCAGGACGCGTGGGTGAAGTGTCGGTGATTGGTATCGTGCTGCTTGTGGCGTCCATTTACTTCGGCGGCGTGATTGCGCACGACCCGTACTGGGGCCCGGCGCTGACCTTCAAAGACACCACCATTACCTTCGTGCTGATTGGCTATGCCTTTGTCTCTGCCCTGCTGCCGGTATGGCTGATTCTGGCCCCGCGTGACTACCTGGCGACCTTCCTGAAAATCGGCGTAATCGTCGGGCTGGCGATCGGCATCGTGATCATCAACCCAGAGCTGAAAATGCCTGCGGTGACCCAGTATATTGACGGTACCGGCCCGCTGTGGAAAGGCGCCCTGTTCCCGTTCCTGTTCATCACCATCGCCTGCGGTGCGGTCTCCGGCTTCCACGCCCTGATTGCCTCCGGCACCACGCCTAAGCTGCTGGCGAACGAGAAAGACGCACGTCTGATCGGCTACGGCGCAATGCTGATGGAGTCCTTCGTGGCGATCATGGCGCTGGTTGCAGCCTCCATCATCGAGCCGGGTCTGTACTTCGCGATGAACACCCCGCCGGCGGGCCTGGGCATTACCATGCCAAACCTGCACGAGATGGGCGGTGACAACGCGGCGCTGATAATGGCGCAGCTGAAGGACGCAAGCGCACACGCCGCGGCGACCGTCAGCTCCTGGGGCTTCGTGATTTCGCCTGAGCAGATCATGCAGACCGCGAAAGACATCGGCGAGCCGTCCGTGCTGAACCGCGCAGGTGGTGCACCAACGCTGGCCGTGGGTATCGCACACGTCTTCCACAAAGTGCTGCCGTGGGCGGACATGGGCTTCTGGTACCACTTCGGTATTCTGTTCGAAGCGCTGTTCATCCTGACCGCGCTGGATGCCGGTACCCGTGCAGGCCGCTTTATGCTGCAAGATTTGCTCGGTAACTTCGTGCCGTTCCTGAAGAAAACCGACTCTCTGGTGGCGGGCATTCTGGGTACCGCGGGCTGCGTAGGCCTGTGGGGCTACCTGCTGTATCAGGGCGTTGTTGACCCGCTGGGCGGCGTGAAGAGCCTGTGGCCGCTGTTCGGTATCTCTAACCAGATGCTCGCAGCCGTTGCCCTGGTGCTCGGTACCGTGGTCCTCGTGAAGATGAAGCGCACCAAATACATCTGGGTAACGGTTGTTCCTGCGCTGTGGCTGCTGCTCTGCACCACCTGGGCGCTTGGCCTGAAGCTGTTCAGCGCCAACCCGCAGCTGGAAGGCTTCTTCTTCATGGCTAACCAGTACAAAGAGAAGATTGCCGCAGGCGGCGCGGATCTGACCGCGCAGCAGATTGCCAACATGAACCATATCGTGGTGAACAACTACACCAACGCGGGTCTGAGCATTCTGTTCCTGGTGGTGGTGTACAGCATTATCTTCTACGGCATCAAAACCTGGCTGAACGTGCGCAACGCCGACGGCCGTACGGATAAAGAAACCCCGTACGTACCGGTGCCGGAAGGCGGCGTGAAGACCTCTTCACACCATTAATCCGCAATCCCCCCCTCTCCCTTTGGGAGAGGGCTGGGGTGAGGGGAACACAAGCCCAGCGGACTCACATCGCCGGGCTTTTTCTGTCTGGAACCCACAATGTTTGGTAACTTAGGCGAAGCAAAAAAATACCTCGGTCAGGCGGCGAAGATGCTGATTGGCATCCCGGACTATGACAACTACGTTGAGCATATGAAGACCAACCATCCGGATAAGCCGTTTATGACCTACACCGAATTCTTCCGCGAGCGTCAGGAAGCACGCTACGGCGGAAGTGGAGAAGGCGGCGTCCGCTGCTGCTAAAGGAGAGACCATGACCCCGATTGCCGTTACCCTGCTGACCGGTTTTCTCGGCGCAGGCAAAACCACCCTGCTGCGCCACATCCTGAATGAACAGCACGGCTTCAAAATCGCCGTCATCGAAAACGAATTTGGCGAAGTCTCCGTTGACGATCAATTAATTGGCGACCGCGCCACCCAGATCAAAACCCTCACCAACGGCTGCATCTGCTGCACCCGCTCTAACGAATTAGAAGACGCCCTGCTGGACCTGCTCGACAGCCGCGATCGCGGCGAGATCGACTTCGACCGTCTGGTAATCGAGTGCACCGGCATGGCCGACCCCGGCCCGATTATTCAAACCTTTTTCTCTCACGAGATCCTCTGCCAGCGCTACCTGCTGGACGGCGTGATTGCCCTGGTTGACGCAGTACACGCCGACGAGCAGATGAACCAGTTCACCATCGCCCAGTCTCAGGTAGGCTACGCCGACCGCATCCTGCTGACCAAAACCGACGTGGCGGGAGAGAGTGAAAAACTGCGGGAGCGCCTGACGCGCATTAACTCGCGCGCGCCGATTTATACCGTGACGCACGGCAATATCGATCTGGCTCAGCTGTTCAACACCAGCGGCTTTATGCTGGAAGAGAACGTCACCGCAAAACCGCGCTTCCACTTTATGGCGGATAAGCAAAACGACGTGGCGTCGATTGTGGTCGAGCTGGATTACCCGGTGGATATCAGCGAGGTTTCGCGGGTGATGGAGAACCTGCTGCTGTCGTTTGCCGACAGGCTGCTGCGCTATAAAGGCATGCTGTGGATTGACGGTGAGCCGAACCGCCTGCTGTTCCAGGGCGTGCAGCGCCTGTACAGCGCCGACTGGGACAGGCCGTGGGGAGAGGAAAAGCCACAAAGCGTGATGGTGTTTATCGGGCTGACGCTGCCGGAAGATGAGATTCGGGCGGCGTTTGCGGGGTTACGTAAATAGCCGCCCTCATTGCCTCTCTCTTTGGAGAGGGGCATTAGCCTCTGCACAGATCGTTCCACGTATCGCGATAGATAATATTACCTTCCGTATACTTCCAGGTTATCGACTCATAGCGTAATTCGAGCGTTTCCAGATGCGTGCTGCTCAGGCCATTCGGTGACAGATACGGTGAAACCGTTGTGAGTATTACGTTCTCCAGAATAATGTTGAAATATTCAGCCTCAATCCCGGATTCCAGAATGCGGTACATCCTTATGATGGCTTTCTTCAGGGTGCGCCCCTCACACACTGCGCGATACAGAATAGGGGTTGTCTGGTCAAACTCTTTGACGATGGTAATAGGGCTGTGAACGCGTGTGCCGGTGAGTTTTCCCCAGCTCGGATCAACGGGTATAGTTACGCCGTGAGAGAATGACTTCAATTCGATGGAGCCTAAACGCATTGGCATCAAACAGCCGCCGACAATGGGAGACCCATTTTCATCTTCGAGCCAGAGGTGTGCGGGGGTAGACATATAATTTCCTTATTAATACTCAAAAAGTTATCAGTTGATGTATTACCATTTCACATAACGTACAAATATATAAACTATGAATATGGCAAATATTCCAATAGGCCATAGCGGGCCTTCCCTGAAAAAATTTATGTAAGATACGGCAAAAACTATCACACATATTTGCGGAGCATATAATGCAAATAATTGCCGAGCTAGCCAAAGTAGCATTCTTTTTATGTATATCATTCAACCTACTTAATCATCCTGGTAATAATATCTACAATCTCCTCATCTGAAGCCCATTGTGCTTTAAATGCCCCAGCACGCTCAAACACAGGTTCGACCAGGAAATACATCATTTCTAACTCGTGCAGATATAATGCCGAATAGTAAGAGGGGTAGGTGAAATTAAGTCTAGAGGCGCTATCAGCTGCCTTTTGCACAACACCATATAGGCTTGCCCCCACAGTAGCTATGCTAGCGACGCGTCCCGCAATCACACTCAGCTCAAGTCTAAGATTCATACCCACAGCAACAGAGGTAGCCGTAGCTAATGAAAACCCTACTCTGGAAAGAGAGCTGGCAGCAATGTGAATATTAGCTGCCATTAATTTTTGTTTGATAACCTCTAACTGCTCAGATTTTTTATGCTTAAATATTTCGTCAAAATATACTTTGAGCATTTCATAAACAACATCTCTATGTTGCCAAAGTTGGATTACGCCGTATAAAAACCTTAGGTCCTCAGTTCGCTGTTTTTTACAGACATCCTGATATTCATCCGTAAAACATGATGTGTAATAGATTGCGCGCGTTGCGCCTGCACCAATGATATCAATATGATTAGACACCGCCTCCTGTACGCCCGCGACCGCATGGTCAAGTTTCAACGCGAGAATATTATTCGACTGCAAATAACGTATGACGTCATTTCTGTAATACATGGTCACTCCTTGACATTCATTACATTCTGCAAAAAGTGTATGAACTCGCAGGTTTCGAGTAAATGGAGATGATGCATTCCCTTTGAGATCCGGATCGAAATATAAATAGATGAAAGATCGTTACAGGCAACGTAAAAATCACATACGCCTTACAAGCGTTTTTGCCTTCCTCGCGATCGTATAGGGCAAATATTCGCGCTATCAATATGTATGGATGACAACGTGTTGAGTAGATATTAAGCATAGAAATGTAAATTTACGTTTTCAACTATGACATTTGAAACACTTTTGGAAATTATTAGAAACGCAATTAATTCACGCCGAATCAATATCCCTTCCCTGTTCAAGGTCTGTTTAGAAAAAAAATTAAACTTATTCTAAACGCCGGAACATTACGCATTGACGCCGTGACAAACCAACCTTTCATCAACGACAAAAGAGAGATTCATTAACAAAAACAGCATAAAACTGCGAACCACCTCACATTTGCAGTCATAAACATCGCTTGTTAAGGTGTCCTCAGATTAATTTGATGACGAGGAAATACTCATGAAAAAGCTTAACGTTCTTATCCTTTCTGCTCTGACCGCCGTATCTGGCTCCGCACTCGCCATGGGCGGCAGCATTGAGCAGGGTAAAAATTTTACCAACCTGAATGTGGAAATGGGTAAATCCTCTTCCGGCCTGTACACCGAAGGTAACTGGCTGAAAAACACCGATGACGGCACCCAGACCGGCGGCGTTGGCGCAGGTTACAACCTGGAAGTTGGCCCGGTGATGCTGAACGCTGGCGCGAAAGCTATCTACATCGGCCCGAAAAAAGGCGATAACGGCGTGGCGTTCCCAATTGGTGGCGGCGTGAGCGTGGCGCTGACCGACAGCATCAACGTATTCGGTGAAGGCTATGTTGCACCGGACGGCCTGAACAACAGCGTGAAAAACTACGTTGAAGCGAACGGCGGCGTAAGCTGGTCACCAATCAAACCGGTTACGCTGAAAGTGGGTTACCGCCACGTGAGCGTTGACGGCAAAGACGGTCGTCCAAACCACACGCTGATTGACGGCGCTTACTTCGGCGGCGGCGTAAGCTTCTAAGCCAGTATTTCGCCCGGCGGCGCTACGCTTGCACGGGCCTACAGTGAACGGTGCAATCTCTTGATACTGTTTACATTGTAGGCCGGGTAAGCGCAGCGCCACCCGGCAAGAAAGGGTCGTGGAAACCTGCCAACCGGCAGGTTTTTTTACTTCTTACTGACGCACGACCACCAGCTTCTGGTTCACAAACTCTTTGATCCCCAGATCCGACAGCTCGCGCCCGTAGCCAGAGCGCTTGACGCCGCCAAACGGCAGCTCCGCCGCGGTATCGGTCAGCCAGTTGATGTAGACCATGCCGGTCTCAATGCGCGACGCCATTTTCTTCGCCCGCTCGATATCCTGGCTGAACACCGCCCCGCCCAGACCGTAGTGGGAATCGTTAGCCAGTGCGACCGCTTCGTCGTCGCTTTTCACCACGTAAACCTGCGCTACCGGACCGAAGAACTCCTCGAAGTACGCCGGGTTATCGCGCGAGATGTGCGTCAGGATCGTCGGCTCAAAGAAGCTTCCGTCACGCTGAACCGGCTTGCCGCCATAGTGCAGCTTCGCGCCATTTTTCACCGCCTCGTTAACCTGTTTGGTTAGCGTCTCCAGCGCGTCTTTGGAAGACAAAGGCCCCAGCGTGGTGCTTTCGTCCAGCGGATCGCCAATTTTCACCTGCTTAAACGCCTCGGTGAATTTGCTCAGGAAGGCGTCTGCAATCTTTTCATGCAGGATAAAGCGCTTCGCCGCGGTACATACCTGCCCGGCATTGTTGAGCCGCGCGTTAACGCCGATCTTCACGGCTTTATCCAGGTCGGCATCGTCCAGCACCACGAACACGTCGTTACCGCCCAGCTCCAGCGTAGATTTCTTGAGGTTCTTCGCGGCCTGCGCCGCGACCACGCTGCCCGCTTTTTCGGAACCGGTCAGCGCGGCACCCTGTACGCGATCGTCGGCAATAATGTTCGCCACCTGATCGGAAGAGATAAACAGGTTGGTCCACGCCCCTTCCGGCGCGCCCGCCTCACGCACCAGGTGCGCAAAGGTTTCGGCACAGTGCGGCACGATGCTGGCGTGTTTGGCGATGACCGGGTTGCCCGCCGCCAGGTTCGGCGCGAGCACACGCATCAGCTGATAGTAGGGGAAGTTCCACGGCTCAACGGCCATCAGCACGCCGATCGGGTGGTGCTCTACCCAGGCTTCTCCGAGTTCAGATTCGTATTTCACCGGCGCCAGGAACTGCTTCGCGTTGTCGGCGTAATAGCGGGCGATCTGCGCGCACAGTTTTACCTCGCCGCGGCTCTGCTCAATGAGCTTGCCCATCTCCTGGCTGGCGATTTTTGCCAGCTCCTCCACGCGATCGTCGATAAGATCGGCGAGCTTATGCAGCACGGGAAGACGCTGGCTAATATCACCTTTCGCCCAGTCTGAATGATAGAGCGCGTCTGCCGCATTCAGCGCCGCCTCGATATCCGCGTCAGTATGGGAAGGATACTCTTTGATAAGCTGGTTAGTGGCAGGATTTACTGTCTGATAAGCCATGTCGAATCTCCTTAATTTACCGCTTAGGGTATTAAGGGTAGTCACTCTGACTGACTATGGACGTAAAGTTGGGTATATCCGGAAGGTTCTTAACGAGACGCTGTTGGGATCCACGCCGGGATGGTATAAAAAACGTTGCTCATTAAAGGATACCCTATGCCCGATACCCGCCTCGTTCGTCAGACGTTCAACCGCGTGCCCGGCCTCGAACTGCGCAGCACGTGGCAGAGCACGCAGGCATATAAGCGTCATAGCCATGCGCAAGTATCGATCGGTGCAATCATGGAGGGGAGTACGCGATGCGTGTGCGGTGGGCAGGAATATCTGCTCACGCCGGGCGACATCATTGTGATCCCCGCGCACGTCCCGCACAGCTGTAACCCGGTGGCCGGGCTGCCGCGCAGCTACCATATGCTCTACATCGACACTGACCTTCCCCTCGGGCAGCAGGTCATTCGTGACGCACCGCTGTTTAAGCGCTATCTGGATACTGTTGAAAGCATGTCATCAACAGCCCTGAACGCATTGCTTTCCGCAATCCCTTTGTGCGGTGAAGATAAGCGAAAGCTACGTCCCACCAGCCAGCTGCTGCAGCAGGCGATTCTGCAGGATCTTGCCGCTCCACCCACGCTGGACGCTCTGGCCCGGCGATTTTCCTTGCGTAAAGAGACGCTGATCCGCACCTTCAAGCAGGACACCGGGCTAACGCCGGGCAGCTTCCTCAACGTCTCGCGCGTGGAATATGCCAAAGCGCGCCTGCGTGCCGGAGATGAGATCGCCGACGTCGGCTACCAGAGCGGATTTGCCGATCAGAGCCATTTCCACAAAACCTTTGTGAGCTACACCGCAGCCACGCCCCGTCAGTACGCCACCGGCCGATCAATATCGGACAATAAATAGGTTCTCGAGCGCCGTAACCTGATCTCAGTTTTTATTCTGAGGTCGCTATGGAACTGTTATTCCCTTCCGCTTTTCTCGCCCTGGCGCTGGCGCATTTTGTTGCCCTGCTGAGCCCGGGGCCCGATTTTTTCCTGCTGGTAGGCTACGCCGCACGCTACCGCCTGCGCGGCAGCGCCGGGCTGTGCATTGGGATAGCGGCGGGAAACGGGCTCTATATTTTGCTGGTGATTGCGGGATGGAGCGCGCTGCGCCAGTTTTCGTGGCTTTTTGCGCTTATCGAACTGTCCGGCGCGCTTTACCTGCTGTGGATTGGCTCGCACCTGGTGCGCAGCCGTCCGCAGCCCCTTACGCTGAATGAAACCCACCAGCGCTTTCCTTCGCTACGCAAGCAGATCCTGCTGGGGCTAGGCTCTGCGCTGCTAAACCCGAAGAATGCGCTGTTCTATCTGGCGCTGATGACGGCATTGCTGGGGCCGGACGTCACGCTGCTTCAGCAGGCGGTCAGTGGCGTCTGGATGGTGATGGTGGTGCTGATGTGGGATTTGGTGCTGGTGTCGCTGATGGGGTTGCCGACAGTTCAGCAGAAGGTCGGCCGGGTACTGTGGGTGATTGAGCGAGCGGCAGGCGTGGTGCTGATGGGATTTGGCGGGTGGGTGGTGTGGCGGGTGATATCACAAAGTGTGTTGCCCCTATAGAAAGCAACGCCTTTATTGCCTTACAAAATAAGTGACTTAGCTATTAGTATTTATTCCCTGACGTGGCAAGCTAAAGCCACAGCAATCGTTAAGGGAACAACGTGAAAAACTACAAAGTCATCACGCCACTTTTTCCAACCTATGCGCAGGTTCAGGCAATGATGAAAGCCGTCTCCGGCTATTCAGTGAATTCGGTACGTAACATGATCAATGCGATTCAGGAGCAAACCGGCACGCCGCAAAATCCGGTTGACTGGTCCGAACCTGATATGTGGATCAACGAACGCCTGAAAGGCGAAGACGCTGAAATCGCGCTGCGGATCTGGAATCAGGATAACCACATCCTCAATCCCCGCCATAGTTACGGTAGCTATTTATTTCTTAACTCTTCTGTTTTCGAACTGATGGAAACGACGCCGAAAGATATCTGGGTACCCACCGAGCGCGGGCAACAATTTCTAAATCATGATGACGCCACGCTCCGCGCGCTGGACGATAAAGAAGGGTTACTGCAACTTCTTGAACTGCTGGCAGGACGTGAAATGTCGCGTCGTGCTGACTTACTCCCTGAATGGCAGGCTTTTTTACACCAGCATTCAAAATTTGCCTCTACCAGCTCTATCAAAAGCACCCTCTACTCGCGCCTCTATAACTTGATCGATCGCGATATGGTCGCCCGGGAAGGGATGAGTTACTACATCACCGATAAAGGCCGCGCATGGTTAGCGAATGCCCTACCGGCCCGAAAAGCCGACCCACGAAAAGAACTTCTGGACGCGGTTAAGCGCTATAACCAGCAGCAAAAAGAGCATCTTCGCGAACAAATCAGCACCATGAATCCCTACAAGTTTGAGCATTTGATTGGTCAACTTCTGGAGGCAATGGGTTATGAACAGGTGGAAGTGACCAAAGCGTCGGGCGATAAAGGCGTCGACGTCGTCGGCAGAGTACAGGTGGGCATTACCACCATCACGGAAGTGGTACAGGTTAAGCGTATGCAGAGCAATATTACCCGTCCTGTTATCGACCAGTTACGTGGTGCGTTGCCTTATCACAGCGCGATCCGGGGCACACTCATCACCACGGGTCGTTTTGCCGGAAACTGTGAAAAAGCGGCTCTGCATCCCGGTGCTGCTCCTATTACCTTGATAGATGGTGACCGACTCCTAGAACTGCTAATTGAGAATAATGTCGGCATTCGTCGCAGCAATGCGGTCGAGCTGCTGGACGTGGATCTGCAGCTTTTTGATGAACTGGAAGAGGGATTAAAAGGCGAAATTTAACGTCTTAATCGCTACAATAGACGCCAAATTTTTCCTGATTGAGTTCATCATGGCCAAAGCACCAACAAAAAAAGCCAAAGCAAAGAAAGGCTTTGAAGACACATTATGGGATACCGCGAACCAGCTTCGCGGTAGCGTTGAATCCTCCGAGTACAAGCACGTGGTACTGAGCCTCGTGTTCCTGAAATTTATCAGCGATAAGTTCGAGGCCCGTCGTCAAAAAATGAAGGACGAAGGCCAGGGAGACTTCCTGGAAATGGAAGTCTTCTATCAGCAGGACAATATCTTCTACCTGCCGGAAAAGGCGCGCTGGTCGTTCATTAAACAAAATGCCAAGCAGGATAACCTCGCCGTCCTGATTGATGACGCCCTCTCCACCATTGAGAAGCGCAACCCGACGCTGAAAGGCGCGCTGCCGGATAACTACTTCAGCCGTCAGGATCTGGAAACCAAGAAGCTGGCGTCGCTGATCGACACTATCGACAACATCGAAACGCTAGCACATGAAACCGACGTTGAAGCGCTGTCGAAAGAAGATCTGGTCGGCCGCGTGTACGAATACTTCCTCGGCAAGTTTGCCGCCACCGAAGGCAAAGGCGGTGGTGAGTTCTATACGCCAAAATGCGTGGTGACGCTGCTGACCGAGATGCTCGAACCGTTCCAGGGTAAAATTTATGACCCCTGCTGCGGCTCGGCGGGGATGTTTGTCCAGTCGGTGAAGTTCGTCGAAAGCCACCAGGGGAAAAGCCGCGATATCGCCCTGTACGGTCAGGAGCTGACGGCCACCACCTATAAACTGGCGAAGATGAACCTAGCGATTCGCGGCCTGTCGGCTAACCTTGGCGAACGCCCTGCGGACACCTTCTTCAGCGATCAGCACCCGGATTTAAAAGCCGACTACATTCTGGCAAACCCGCCGTTTAACCTGAAAGACTGGCGTAACGACGCCGAGCTGACCAACGATCCGCGCTTTGCAGGCTACCGCACACCGCCAACCGGTAACGCCAACTACGGCTGGATTTTGCATATGCTCTCCAAGCTGTCGGCCAACGGCACCGCTGGTTTTGTGCTGGCAAACGGCTCCATGAGTTCCAACACCAGCGGCGAAGGCGAGATCCGCGCGCAGATGATCGAAAACGATCTGATCGACTGCATGATCGCCCTGCCCGGCCAGCTGTTCTATACCACCCAGATCCCGGTCTGCCTGTGGTTTATGACCAAATCGAAAGCGGCCGATCCGGCCAAAGGCTACCGCAACCGTCGGGGCGAAACGCTGTTTATCGATGCGCGTAACCTCGGCACCATGATGAACCGCACCACCAAAGAGCTGACGGCGGACGATATCGCCACCATCGCCGATACTTACCATGCGTGGCGCAGCACGCCAGAAGAGCTGGCCGAACGCGTTAAGCGCGGCGACAGCAGGCTGGCGCAGTACGAAGACCAGGCCGGGTTCTGCAAGGTCGCGACTATTGAAGAGATGAAGGCTAACGATTACGTGCTGACGCCGGGCCGCTACGTCGGTGCTGCCGAGCAGGAAGACGACGGTGTGGCGTTTGAAACCAAAATGAGTGAATTGTCGAAGACGTTATTTGAACAAATGAAGCAGGCGGAAGAGCTGGATAAAGCGATTCGTCAGAACCTGGAGGTTTTGGGTTATGGGGAGTAAGTGGAAAACATCCTTTTTAACCGACCATTACAGCATTAGCTCTGGTCTTTCCAAACCAGCTAAAGATTTTGGTACAGGTTATCCGTTCTTATCTTTTAAGGATATTTTTTATAATTATTTTTTACCTGATTCACTCACGCAATTAGTGCAAAGTACAGATAAAGAAAGAGCCTCTTGCTCGGTAAGACGCGGGGATGTTTTTCTTACTCGTACAAGCGAAACGATGCATGAACTGGGTATGAGTTCTGTAGCATTAAAAGATTATACAGATGCCACGTTCAATGGCTTTTGTAAAAGATTGCGCCCGAAGGAAACATCTGAATTAGAACCAGAGTATGTTGGTTATTACTTGCGTAGCCCTGTATTTAGACAGAGCATGCTTGCCTTTTCCACCATGTCAACCCGAGCTAGTCTTAATAATGAAATGATTAGTCGGTTGGAAATAAGTTATCCAGATCGTAAAATACAAAAAAAGATAGCAAACATCCTACTTTCTCTTGATGAAAAAATCGCAATATCAAGAGCAATCAACCAAACCTTGGAACAAATGTCTCAAACACTGTTCAAATCCTGGTTTGTAGATTTCGACCCAGTAATTGACAACGCGCTAAATGCAGGAAATCCAATCCCAGAAGCGCTGCAATTTCGTGCCGAACTGCGTCAAAAAGTACGCAATAGTACAGATTTCAAACCACTTCCGACGGATGTTCGTGTACTATTCCCGGCTGAGTTTGAAGAAACAGAATTGGGTTGGATTCCTAAGGGATGGCAACACAAAAATGCTGAAGAAATCGCAACGATTTCTATCGGGAAAACGCCTCCCCGCAATAATAAAGAATGTTTTAGCGTCAAGGAAGATAACAATTACACTTGGGTATCAATTAAAGACCTTGGAAACTGCAATGTATTTATTAAGAAAAGCAGTGAATATCTAACTACTGATGCAGTTAATAATTACAATGTAAAAGTCGTGCCTAAAGGAGCTGTGTTATTAAGCTTTAAATTAACCATTGGTAGAATAGCTATAGCAGCAAACACATTAACTACTAATGAAGCAATTGCTCATTTTCATAATATGAAACAAGATATAAGCAAAGAATATCTATATTCATATTTACAACAATTTGATTATAATTCGTTAGGAAGCACATCTTCTATTGCTACCGCAGTTAATTCTAAAATCATAAAAAAAATCCCAGTTCTAGTGCCTGATGCTGCTATATTAAAGCAATATAAAACATCAACAGATATTATTTTTAAAAGAATATACTTTAACAATGAAAATACACATAATTTAATCGCCCTCCGCGACACCCTGCTCCCCAAACTCATCTCCGGCGAGCTGTCCCTGGAGGATCTCCCCGACATCATCAAACAAACCGAAGCCGCATAACGCATTTTTGCCCCTGTAAAATCAGGGGCTTTCTGGTAAGGTTTTCTCTTATTACAGGAACCCTTACCAGAAAACCAGCCAGGGCCGGAGCGGGATATGCATCTCTCATTCAGTGAAGCGAAGTTAGAACAGGCAATAATTGAACTGCTACAGGAGCAGGGTTACCAGCACCTGACAGGCGACAATGTGCCGCGTTCCAGCCTCGATCAGGTCATTATTGAAGACGATCTTCGCCACTATCTCGCATCCCGCTATCAGGCCGACGGTATAACGGAAGACGAAATCCAGCGGCTGATCAAACAGTTCACTACCCTGCCCGCCTCCGATCTCTACGAAAGTAATAAGACCTTTTGCACCTGGCTGGCAAATGGCTTCCTTTTTAAACGCGACGACCGTCAGCAGAAAGATCTCTATATCGAACTGCTCGATACCCGGCACCTGCCCGCCGCGCTGCGTGAGCTATTCGATAGCCAAGACGTACCGATGCAACAGGCTGCTGAAACGCCAGCAAGCTATCTTATCCAGCCGTTAAACCGCATTAAAATTGTTAACCAACTGACCATCACCGGCAAAGAAAACCAGCCGCGCATTCCGGATGCCATCCTGTATATCAACGGCCTGCCGTTGGTGGTGTTCGAATTTAAAAGCGCGGTGCGCGAGCAGGAAGCCAATATTGGCGACGCGTATAAACAGCTCTGTACCCGCTATCGTCGCGATATTCCTCAGCTATTTGTCTATAACGCGCTGTGCATCATTAGCGACGGCGTCAATAACCGCATGGGCAACCTGTTCGCGCCGTATGAGTATTTTTACTCGTGGCGTAAAGTCACCGGTAATGAAAACCGCGAGCAGGACGGTATCCCTTCCCTGCACTCAATGATTCAGGGGCTGTTTCATCCGGTACGCCTGCTGGACGTGATTAAAAACTTTATCTGCTTCCCGGATAAAGCCAAATACGAAGTGAAAATTTGCTGCCGCTACCCGCAGTACTATGCCGCGCGCAAGCTCTACTACAGCATCGAGCGAGCGCGTAAACCGTACGGTAACGGTAAAGGTGGCACCTACTTTGGCGCCACGGGCTGCGGTAAGAGTTACACCATGCAGTTCTTAACCCGCCTGCTGATGAAAAGCGTCGAGTTTTCCAGTCCGACCATCGTGCTGATCACTGACCGTACCGATCTGGACGATCAGCTCTCCACACAGATGTGCAATGCCAAAAATTATATCGGTGACGATACCGTGGAGCCCGTCACCAGCCGCGACGATCTGCGGGAAAAGCTGGCCGGTCGTAACAGCGGCGGCGTCTTCCTGACCACCATCCATAAATTTACTGAAGACACCGAATTGCTCTCCAAGCGAAGCAATGTCATCTGTATCTCTGACGAAGCGCACCGCAGCCAGGTCAATCTGGATCAGAAAGTGATCGTCGATAAAGAGAGCGGCAAGGTACGCAAGACCTGGGGCTTCGCCAAATATCTGCACGACTCGCTGCCAGCGGCCACCTATGTCGGTTTCACCGGAACGCCTGTAGACGCCACGCTGGATGTCTTCGGCGCGGTAGTGGACAGCTACACCATGACAGAATCCGTTCAGGATGAAATCACGGTACGTATCGTCTATGAAGGCCGGGCTGCAAAAGTGATCCTGGATGCCAGCAAGCTGGAAGAGGTAGAGAAATATTACGAAGAGTGCGCTAACGCGGGCACCAATGAGTGGCAAATCGACGAAAGTAAAAAAGCCAGCGCCACCATGAACGCGATCCTCGGCGATGAGGATCGCCTGAAGTCGCTGGCGGAAGACTTTGCTAAACACTATGAAAAACGCGTCGCTGAAGGCTCAACGGTGAAAGGTAAGGCAATGTTTGTCTGCGCCAGCCGGGACATTGCCTGGGATTTATATCGTTTGTTGAAAGACTGTCGTCCGGCATGGTTTGAGGTTAAACAGGCTCCCGAAGGGGTCGAACTTACCGAGCAGGAGCAGAAAGAGCTGCCACCGTCCGAAATGGTCAAGATGGTGATGACGCGAGGTAAAGACGATGACGCCAAACTGTACCACCTGTTGGGCAGTAAAGAGTATCGTAAAGAGCTGGATAAACAGTTCAAAAATGCAAAGTCGAATTTCAAAATCGCTATTGTGGTCGATATGTGGCTCACCGGTTTCGACGTCCCGGAACTGGACACCATTTACATCGATAAGCCACTGCAAAAACATAACCTGATCCAGACCATCTCCCGAGTTAACCGCAAGCTGGAAGGAAAAAGCAAAGGTCTGGTGGTGGACTATATCGGCATCAAGCGCCAGATGAACCAGGCACTGGCGATGTATTCCCGCATAGACGCCACCAACTTTGAGGACATCCAGCAGTCGGTCATTGAGGTGAAGAATCATCTCGACCTTCTGTCGCAGGTTTTCCACGATTTCGACAGCCGCGCTTACTTCACAGGAGAGCCTCAGGCTCAGCTTGCGTGTCTGAATCAGGCGGCAGAATTTGTCATGCGGACCCAGAAAATTGAACGTCGCTTTATGGGGCTGGTGAAGCGCCTGAAGGCGGCCTACGATGTCTGCTGCGGTAGCGAGGCGTTATCGCAGACAGAGCGAGATCGTATCCATTTCTATCTTGCAGTACGCTCCATCGTCTTTAAGCTGACCAAGGGTGATGCACCTGACGTTACCCAGATGAACGCCCGCGTGCGAGAGATGATTTCTGACGCATTAAAGGCAGATGGCGTGGAAGAGCTGTTTTTCCTGGGCGATAAGAAAGCGGAATCGATCGATATTTTCGACGAGGATTATCTGGCGCGTATTAATAAGATCAAGCTGCCCGCAACAAAGATCCAGCTTCTGCAGAAACTGCTGGAGAAAGCCATCAGCGACTTTAAAAAGATTAACCAGCTTCAGGGGATCAACTTCACTCGTCGCTTCCAGTCCATTATGGATAAATATAACGAGCGCCGGGAAGACGACGTGCTGAACGGTGAAGAGTTCGATAATTTCAGTCAGGAGATGACCGATATTATCTACGATATCAAAACCGAAATGGGCACCTATGCAGATTTGGGGATTGATATTGAAGAGAAAGCGTTTTACGACATCCTGGCGCATATGCGAGACAAGTATCAGTTTACCTATGAAGACGACAAGATGCTGGCGCTTGCAAAAGAGATGAAAGCAGTCGTTGATAACACGTCGAAGTATCCAGACTGGAGTAAACGTGATGATATTAAGGCTAAACTGAAGGTGGAACTCATCCTTCTGCTGCATAAACATAAGTTCCCTCCGGTAGCCAACGATGAGGTCTATTTAGGCGTGTTGATGCAGGCAGAGAATTTTAAAGAAAATATGGATTCGGTGAAAATGTAACTTCATAACTCATTTTGGCAAAGACTGTTCTTACGGCGCAACAATGATTATAAGGAGCACGTTATGGCAGAAGGATTAAAAATGTTTTACGCGCGTGATGAGCGCAATACAAACTCTCATATTCCTGTAGCAGATATTAAAGAGAGTGATAGAGAGGGGCTGATATGTGAGTTCTGCCCAGCTAAAATTAGTTGGGTCAAGGCTCACAAACGTAACGGTAAGAATATTTCAGCGTTCTTACGTTTACAGAAAAACGAGGAACATACTTTCAATTGTAAAAACAACGTCAAATCTGCAATTACTTCTCTTGTAGCCCATTCACAGAATATTGAAGACGGAAAACTTCTCCTCGAGGCGCAAGATTCAGCGTTTATCTTCCGAATGAACGTCCTTATTGAAGCCAGCGCCGTTCTAAGAAAAACCAGTTTTACTCTAGAGGAAGAAGCCGATCCGGAAGAGAAAGCACGCAAGAGAATTCGATATAAGAAAACAGAAAAGCGTCTCGCTGATTACTTTAACACGGCTGCTGGTATTGCTAAAATCAGAGCAAAAATAGAGGAAAGCAGCGATAAGAAAACACTATCTGACCTGGTAAAGATAGATTATAACGGCAAGAAAATTAGCTGGAATGACTTTTTCTATGATGAAAACCGTTATCCCATTCTTTTTAAAAAGGCCGCGAAAATCGCTCATCCTGTCGCAATTCTTATAACGGTTAAAAAAGCGCAAGAATACATTAATAGTGAAAGAAGTAATTTCTACACCCTCAAAGGGGAGGTATGTACACTGGAGCTTGAGGATAAAAGCAAAGAGTTTTTCGCACCAGGTTTAACTTGTAATGATGCTACCTTTTTTGAAAATCTCGAACCAAAAGACGAGATTATTGTTGTCGGTAAAGTACGCCCAACAACAAATCGCTGGGGTGAAGGGAATATCTTTAAGAATTTAAACTTTAATGTTTTTAACAAAAAACAAATAACACGGTTAAAAGATTGAAATACTGCAAATATCACACACTGTCTCCGGGATAAAGTCTATATCCCGGAGACACTTAATCAAGCCCCCAACCGATAATCCCAGTCATCCGAATGAATAACGTTACCGTCACGGTAATGCCAGGTAATCTTTACATAACGAAGCAGAACAAGCTCAAGATGACCCTGTTTTTCATGATAACTATCTTTCACGTCAGGCATCATTGAAAACAACGTGACGACCTTCACCGCTTCCAGCGCGATCGTGAAATAGATTTCTTCCTGGCCGGCATCATTGATTCTATAAAGGTCAATAGTCGCTTTCCTGAGCGTACCGCCAGTACTGAGTGCTTTATAGAGAAAAACGCTTGAAGCATCAATTTCTTTCTCAATAAGAAAGGGACGGTGCTGGCGCTTGCTCAACGCTCTGCCATTATGCAGGTCAGAATTATAGTTTACGTTATGATAGAGCCCCAAAACCTCAATCTGGTTTTCACGGTCTTTAATTTCCACGCTGCCTTTTATGATATTACCCGCATCGTCAGTTAATGACATATATCCCGGAATGGCCATTTAAATATCCTTATCGAATGGAATAGAGTGTTCAACGGTTGCGATCATAACGGTGAGACATCTTTTACCCTCCGGGCTTTTTATTTTGAACATTTCCCTGATGGAATCGACATAAAGCTTATTATTCTCGGCTTCTGTCTCTGAGTAATTGGCAAAAGCGCAGATTTGCTCAATAGTGAGCAACGGCTTATCGTCTTTTAAGATTGCTAAGACACCTTCAGGGTTATGCGGGATGGCTTCAGAAAGTGCCGCCTTTAAATCTTCAGCCGTACTGGCATCCACTCCGGGTTCAAGGGCACTCGCTACGGCTAACCATGCTTGTGTGCCGCTCCTAATTTTCGGGATGATATGGTTCCACCATTCCGACTCACCGTTATCATTTGAAGCCATTTCACTTACAACGGTCCTGGCACCTTTGTCATTTATCATTTGCAATATCTGTTCAGGAGTGTGGTTTTTGGCAAATAAACCCACCGGTAAGCACAAGAAGAACAGCGCAATAATATACTTCATTATCGCACCACCAGAATTGTGTCACCTGAATCATAAATCATATGACGTTTATCCTGGCCGTTCATAATGATGCAACCTGCTGATGCCGAACCTGGCGGTTGACCTTTTTTATCCCCATGAATCTGGAAATGATCTCGGCCAAAAGTATTCGTGCCAGCTATAGGTTCAAGAACAATGGCCTCTGCACTTTTATGATTATTCCATCCGGCAATAAAATAAATACCTCTGGGAATCGGCCCTCTGTTTCGTTGACTTTCACACTCAGGCTTATCTTTCGATTCACCCGCACCGCTGTAGCAGTGAGCGACAAATTCGCCGTTATGGCTCAATATTCCTGTCGATACTTTATATTCCCATGTCATTAACACCGTCTCCTTGTGCGAATAGTCTCTTATCTTATGACTCATAAGAAAATCGAAATTACCGTGTCGGTCACAAAATCTTACTATCGAGAATAAATAAGCACAAAAAACATAGAAAGATTAATAATATATAATTTTGATGTATATAATTTTTATATAAAAGCCGTTTATACACGCAGAGAATGCATCTCCCCCTTACACCAGTTTTGCACTTTTGGTTCACTTGCCTCTATCCTTAACCCATGGAAAAAATAGCTGAACTCAAACGCGCCAAGCTGCTGGCGCTGTCGCTGCTGCTGATTGCCGCCGCGGCCTTTATCACCACCCTGTTCCTGCCGCAGACCTTCTGGGTGCGCGGCGTGAAGGCCATTGCCGAGGCGGCGATGGTCGGCGCGCTGGCAGACTGGTTTGCCGTGGTTGCGCTGTTCCGTCGGGTGCCGATTCCCTTTATCTCGCGCCATACGGCGATTATCCCGCGCAATAAAGACCGAATTGGCGACAATCTCGGCCAGTTTGTGCAGGAGAAGTTTCTTGATACCCAGTCGCTGGTCGCATTGATTCGCCGCTATGAACCTGCGCAGATGATCGGCGCCTGGTTCAGCAAACCGGACAACGCCCAGCGCGTCGGGCTGCACTTGATGCAGGTGATGAGCGGTTTTCTCGAACTGACTGACGACGGACGCATTCAGCGCCTGCTGAAACGGGCGGTGCATAAGGCCATCGACAAGGTCGATTTCACCGAAACCAGCGCCGTGATGCTGGAGAGCATGACCAAAAACAACCGCCACCAGGTGCTGCTGGATGCGATCATCAACCGTCTGATTACCCTGATTCAGCGGGAGAGCACGCGGGACTTTATTGCCGATCAAATTGTCCACTGGCTGAAGACCGAACACCCGCGCAAGGCGATGGTGCTGCCCACCGAGTGGCTGGGCGATCAAAGCGCGGAGATGGTCTCAAACGCGGTGAACGCGCTGCTGGACGATATCAGCCACGACCGCACGCACCAGATCCGCCAGGCGTTCGACCGCGCCACGCTGAAGCTTATCGGCAACCTGAAAAACGATCCGGAAATGGCGGCGAAAGCCGACAACATCAAGCACTACCTGAAAAATGATGAGGCGTTTAACCGCTACCTGGGAGAGATGTGGGCTGACCTGCGCCAGTGGCTGAAGGCAGATATGCAAAGCGAGGATTCGCGCGTGAAGCAACGCATCGCCAACGCCGGGCTGTGGTTTGGCGAAACGCTGTCTAACGACGCCAGCCTGCGTGCGTCGCTGAACGAGCATCTGGAGCAGGCCGCGCACCGCCTCGCGCCGGATTTCGCGGCGTTCCTGACCCGCCACATCAGCGACACGGTCAAAAGCTGGGACGCCAAAGACATGTCCCGCCAGATTGAGCTTAACATCGGTAAAGACCTGCAGTTCATCCGCGTCAACGGCACGCTGGTCGGCGGGACGATTGGCCTGATCCTGTTTTTACTCTCGCAGCTGCCTGCCGTGCTGGGGCATTAATCTACTTTGGGCGGCGCGATGACGTAGCGCGTCGCCTCAAAGCGGTTGAGGATCAGGTGTACCAGAAATACCATCGTCAGCGTTGCGACCAGCGAAAAGGTGACGGAGGTGATGCGGTAGAGATCGCTGAACACCAGGTCAGTGTCCGGGTGCATGTTCTGCCCGAACATAATGCCGATGGTCGTGATGCTGGAGAACCCCACGCCCGCGCCCACCTTTTCCATCACGTGCAGGCGCGCGCCAAACGCCAGCCCGAGGCCGATCAGCGGCATCATCAGCAGCATATGGCTGCTGTGATCGTAGAGGATCAGCTGCACCACCAGAATATAGAGACAGCCCAGCACTACCCCGACCACGCGCCAGATAGAGCTCATCACCGAACCGCGATAGTGCATCGGGAACAGAATCAAAATCCCCGCCATCAGCGCCGAAAGCGAATCGCTTAAGTCGCTAATCTGGAACACCACGAATATCAGCGTCGCGACGGTGCCGGAGAGCAGCGACTCGTGGCGCACACGGGCATCGTCTTTCTCAATCAGCGGCGGCGGCTTGCGGGGCTCGACGTCCGGCAGGAGGTAGTTCATCAGCGCGCTCAGGCACACCGCCATCACGCTCGCTTCGATGTTGGAAAACAGCAGCGTGTGCCAGTTGGTGGTGGGGTAGCTCATAAAGTTGAGCATCACGCTCTGGCACACCACGCCCATTGAGCCAAACAGGAACAGCGGCCCCTTGCTCATAAAGCGAAAACGCATCACGTACAGGGCAAACACCACCAGCGTCATGATGACCGGCCATTGCGACAGATAGCCGATAATGAAGATCATTTCGACACAGTTGAGCGCAGCGCTGAAGATAAACTGCTTCGCCACGTGGCGGTTAAAGACCGGCACCAGCGACAGCAGCATGATCGGATAGACCACAAAAAACACGCCGTAGCTGGTGTTGTAAAAGCTGGAGATGCTCAGCGCAATCATCCCGGCAAAGACGATGCGCAGGGTCTGGCGAAAGTCGTTTGCCGTGTAGACGATATTGCCGTGCGGGGTAAAGACCCGCGCCAGGGTGCTGATAGACATCGAACTAATAAACATAGTGAAGCAGGCTCACCAGGTGGATCTGCATCCCTGAGAAGAAGCGCGCAAACGGCCCTTCGCTGTTGTAGAGCTGCACGGTGGCGCGCGCGCCGGTCGGCAGATGCTTCGGCAGCGCCTCGTCCAGCGCGACGTGAATGCGCATGCGCTGGGCGTCGCGCACCCAGCGGTTGGAGGTTTCCGGCTCGGAGAGTTGACCGTTAACCGCTTCCTGCCCGGCGAGGATCCCCGCGTCGCTGCTGGTCACGTGGGCGCGGAACACCCGGCCCGGGAAGGCGTCAAACACCACGGCAGCGTCGGTACCCTGATGGGTATGGCGCAGGCTCTTCTCGCGGAAATCGGCCACGATATCGGTCTGGTTGTTCACCAGCGCCAGCGAGGCCGAGCCGGAAGTGGCGTAAAATCCCGGGCTCAGCTGCAGGTTACTCACCGTGCCGTCGGCTTCTGCGTAGACCTTCGTCCAGCCGAGGTTCAGCTCCGCCTCATCCAGCGCGTTACGATATTTTTGCAGCGTTACGTTGCGGTGCTCGTCACGCTCGCCGCGCTGAATGCGCAGGTTATGGATGTTGGCCTGAAGTGAGCTAACGGACTGCTCGCTGCTTTGCCAGGTGGTGCGGACTTTATCCAGATCTGACTGGGAGACGTTCTGCAGCGTGCTCAGCTTCTGGTAGCGGTCGAAGGTGACTTTGTCGTTACGCGCCGTCAGCACGGCGGTTTTCAGGCTGGCCTGCGCGGAGGCGATCTGCGCGTCCAGCTGATCGTTGGAGAGACGAGCCTGCTCAAGCGCGATTTGCGCGGCTTCGACCTTATTGCGAAACGGCGTGTCGTCGAGTTCGAACAGCAGATCGCCTTTCTTCACCTGGCTGTTGTTGTGCACGTGGACGGCCGCAACGTATCCGGAAACGCGCGCGGACACCGGCGTCACCACGCGCATCACGGTGGAGTCCGGGGTCAGCGGGATCCAGATATCCGCGACGATAAAGTAGACAAACATCAGCAGGAAAGAGGCAATACTTACCCTTACCCAGCGGGCAAACTTTTGTTCAGGAGTCATTATTTTTCGGTCTTGTTATCTTCTTCGCGGATTGTCCGCAAATTGCAGGCGATTTGATTCAGCGTGGCGCTGAAAATGTCGATATGTTCCGGCGCGATGTTTTGCGATACGCGAGCCTGAAAGTTCTCAATAACCTGGGTGAGCGTTTCAAGAACGGTTTTACCCTCAGGCGTCAGCGTTAACAGCCGGATGCGCTTGTCATAAGGCGATACGCTGCGCAGCAGGTAGCCCTGCTTTTCCAGCTGCGTCAGGGTGCGCATCAGCGGCGGCAGTTCGATACCCTGCACCTCCGCCAGTTCGCTCACCGAGACGTTATCCCCAAGCTGGTGAAGCTGCATCATCACCGTCCAGCTCGACTGGGTTAACCCGGTATCGAGAATGGCGTCGTCGATCACCGCGCGCCACTGACGCACGACCATCGCCATCCGCATGCCCATCGGCCTGCGGCAGAACAGATCTTCTTCACTCATGGGGAGTCCTCTCGTATTACGCACTCAAGATAATAGTTATCAGGGTAAGTATCAAGAAACGAGAGGCGAAAGAGCAGGAATTGCGAAAACGATGTTCTCCCTTTCCTTGTGGGAGAGGGCATCAGCCCGCAGCGGAGTTTAGCGGCTAAAATGCCTCCTGACGGCACTTTTCCCCAAAGCCGTCACCACCACCTCCCTGTACCCCGCCACGCGCTGGATCCAGCCTTTACTTTCCAGAAAAGTGAGCAGCGCCGCACCCGCCTCGCCGCCAAGATGAAAGCGCCGCTCGCTCCAGTCCAGGCAGGCGCAGCAGGCCTTGCGACGGGTACTGGAATTTAACTGAACGCCGAGTTTCAGAAACTGCTCCCGGCCATACGGCGTGAGCGCTGAACCGTCAGCCTCAAGCCACCCTTCCGCCTGCATAAAATCATAGATCTGCACCGCAACCGTTCCGGCAAGATGGTCGTAGCAGGTTCGCGCTTCGCGCATGGCCCTCGGCGCGCTGGTTTCCGGCGGCGTAATGCGGCTCCAGGAAAGCCCCATCATCTGCTCCACCAGCTCCGCAACGTCGTGCCCCGCCAGACGGTAGTAGCGGTGGCGCCCCTGAGACAGGCAGATAATCAGCTTTCCCTCCACCAGCCGGGCGAGATGCCCGCTGGCGGTCGACGGCGCGACGTCTGCGGCAGCGCTGAGTTCGGTGGCGGTCCACGCGCGCCCGTCCATCAGCGCGCAGAGCATTTTCACGCGCGACGGATCGGCCATTGCCGCCGCCACCGCCGCCATGGCCTGTTCCAACGCCGCGCCGCTGTCAGGATTTAAGCTCGTCTTTAACATTGGTCGCCCAGGGTCTGGTGATCTCTGCGGCCAGCTTATCATTATCCGTCGGCAGAATGAGGTGAACGTCATACATCCTCGTGCCCGCCGGTTTCGGAACTGTGCTCCCGCACTAGCTGCGCCACCCGAATACGGTAGAAAGAAAAAATCGACTCCCGCCCTTCGGCCTGCGCCGCCTGATGAAAAACGTTTTGCTTCCAGCGGCGGACGGCCTCTTCGTCCCGCCACCAGGAAAGCGACAGAATTTTGCCGTCGGTCGTCAGGCTCTGGAACCGTTCGATATCAATAAAGCCGTCAATGTCCGCCAGCAGAGGCTTGAGTTCGGCGGCGAGCTGCAGGTAGCGCGCCTGATGCGCGGGCGCGGCTTTCGCTTCGAAAATGACTGCAATCATGGGTGTCTCTCCGTTGTGGGGATGAGGAGAGAATGCAGGATGGAAAAGCACAATGCTTCGGTAAGGAACGAAGTGTTATGCCGGATGGCGCCGCGCTTATCCGGCCTACGGGCTCCTGTAGGCCCGGTAAGCGCAGCGCCACCGGGCAGGTTTTAGCCCAGAACCGACCGCGGCTCCATAAACGCCCGGATCCCCCACTCCCCCATCTCGCGCCCCACGCCGGAGTGCTTGAATCCGCCGAACGGCGCTTTTGGTTCATGGGCAAGCGTGTTTACCAGCACGCGGCCGGCAACAATCTGCTGCGCCACGCGGCGCGCGCGGTCCGCATCCTCGCCCAGCACCATCGCGCTCAGGCCGTACTCGGTATCGTTGGCAATGGCAATTGCCTCCGCCTCGTCGCGATAGGGTATTACGCACAGAACCGGGCCGAAGATCTCTTCACGGGCAATCGCCATCCGGTTGTTCACGTCGGCAAACAGCGTCGGGCGCACAAACCAGCCGTCCCGCGTCCCGTCTGGTCGTCCTTCGCCGCCCGCCAGCAGGCGCGCCCCTTCTTCGATACCTTTGCGGATATACCCCTGCACCCGCAGCCACTGCTTCTCGCTAACCATCGGGCCTATGTCCGTCACGCTGTCGCGCGGGTCGCCAGATTTTACCGCCGCAACGGCCTGCGCCAGCGCGGTTTCAATCTCCGCCTGACGCGCCTGCGGCACCAGAATGCGCGTTCCTGCCACGCACGCCTGCCCGCTGTTCATAAATCCGGCCTGAATCACCAGTGGGATCGCCTGCGCGACATCCACGTCATCCAGCAGGATCGTTGGCGATTTACCACCCAGCTCCAGCGTCACGCGCTTAAAGCTCTCCGCCGCGTTGCGCAGGATCGCCCTGCCGGTATTCGTGGAGCCGGTAAACGAGATTTTTGCCACGTCCGGATGGCGGCTAATGGTTTCCCCCACCGTCTCGCCGCGCCCGGTGACGATGTTAAACACGCCCGCCGGCAGCGCGGCATCGCGCAGCGCTTCGGTGACAATCTGCGTTTGCAGGGCGCTCATTTCACTCGGCTTTATCACCGCCGTACAGCCGGCAGCCAGCGCGGCCGCCAGCTTGCCGCAGATAAACCCGGCGTCGCTGTTCCACGGCGTAATTAGCCCCGCTACGCCGAGCGGCGTCATCTGTACCGTGGCTGCGCCTGCGGGGGTGACGAACTCAAACGCCTCCAGCGCCTCAATGGCCTGAGCAATCACCTCCGCCGGATAGCGGGCCATCCACGCCGAGCGCGAGGCGGGCGCGCCGTACTCTTCAATGACTGCCTCCAGCAGATCGTCGTGGCGGGCGGCCACGGCGGCGTGCATGCGCCTCAGGGCCGCGATGCGCTCCTGCTTCGTGGTTCTCGACCACGCCGGAAACGCCGCTTTTGCCGCCGCAACGGCGCGCTCTGCGTCAACCTCATCCGCCAGACGAACCTGGCCGATGACCCGCGCCGTCGCCGGGTTGTACAAATCAAACCACTCGGTGCCGTGCGGGGTAACAAATTCGCCGTTAATAAAGATCTGTTCGATGGTGTGCATATAAACCTCCTCAGGCTGTGTGAGCACAGTCTGGCACGGCTTCTCCGTTGCGATAATCCACGCTATGCTGCAAGGGTTATTTCGATTTTCAGGATAATCTATGCATCGTTCAGGTCTGACAGAGCTGGAAGTGGTGATGGCGGTGGTGCGACGCGGCAGCTTTCGCGGCGCGGCGCAGGAGCTGGGCATGTCCGCCACGGCGGTAAGCAACGCCATCGCCGGGCTGGAGCGCCGCCTTGATGCCCGCCTCTTTAACCGCACCACCCGCAGCGTGGCGCTCACCGACGCCGGGCAGCGCTACGTGGCGCGCGTCGGTCCGGCCCTGCAGGAGATCCGCCTCGCCGGCGAGGAGATCCACAGCGACGCCGGGGATCTTACCGGCACGCTGCGCCTGAACGTGCCGAACCATATCGGCACCCTGTTTCTCGACCAGCTGCTGATCGACTTTATGATCCGCTACCCGAAGATGCGCGTGGAGACCGTCAGCGAAGCGCGAATGATCGACATCGTCGCGGAAGGCTTTGACGCGGGGATCCGCCTCGAAGAGTCCGTGCCCCAGGACACGATCGCCGTGCCGCTGACCGGCGAGATCCGCCAGCTGGTCACCGCTACGCCGGAGTATTTTGCACGTCACGGCATTCCGCAGATGCCGGAGGATCTGCTTTCACATCAGGGTATCGGCATGCGCATGGCGCACGGTGGGATCTCCCGCTGGGAGCTGGCGCGTCGGGGTGAGACGTACGCGCTTGCCGTGCCGCCGCGCTTTGCGACGTCCGATCTTTTCGCGTCAATTCGGGCCGTGAAGGCAGGACTCGGGGTCGGTTTTTTACCGGAACTCTATATTCAGGACGAGCTGAAAAGCGGGGAACTGGTGAGCGTATTAAACGACTGGGCGCAGCCCTTTGCCGGGCTGCGCCTGTATTACCCCGGCCATCGCCACGTTCCGCCAGGGCTACGGGCGCTGGTGGCGATGATCCGCGAGCGCGGAATTATTCCAGGTTAGCCTTATTCAGCCCGTAAGCCACGTCCAGCGATCCCGGCTCCATGCGGGAGGTGATACCCAGGCGGTTCCAGGCGTTGATCGCCACGATGGCGAAGTTCAGCTCTGAAATCTCGACGTCCGAGAAGTGCTCCGCCACGCTGCGGTACAGCGCGTCGCTCACCCCGTGAACCCCAATCTGCGTCAGCGCTTCGGTGAAGGCCAGCGCGGCTTTCTCGCGGGCGCTGAACAGCGGGGATTCGCGCCAGGCCGCCAGATGGTACAGGCGCAGCTCGCGCTCTCCGGCGATTTTGGCCTCTTTCGAGTGCATGTCCAGGCAGAAGGTACAGCCGTTAAGCTGTGAAACGCGAATGTCGATCAGGTGCTTCAGCGCCGGGTCGATGGAGGTTTTTGCCACCTCCATGCTCAGGGCGGACAGGGCGTTGGCAAGGGCAGGTGTAGCCTTATGGTGGTTGACGCGGGTGCTCATTGTCTTTCCTCTTTTTTGTGCGGCATATGTCATGCGATGAGGTAAATCTACGCCGTTCATGACATAGTAAAAAGACACAAAAATCACAAAAGAAGGTAGGACATGAGGCTGGGCTATCACGAGATTTACTCGCGCTATCGCGACAATATTACGCGCGGCGTGCTGAAGCCCGGCGACAAGGTGCCCGCCATTCGCGTGCTGGCCGAGGAGCTGAAGGTGGCGCGTAAAACCGTCGAAACGGCCTACGCCATCCTGACGGGCGAAGGGTATCTGGTGAGCCAGGGCGCGCGCGGCACGCGGGTCAACCCGGATTTACTGTTGCCGGATAAAAATCCCCCTGCGGAACAGCCCACCGGCACGCTTCCGGCATCGCTCATCAGCCAGCGCGAACGGGCGGGGTTTCTGCGCCCCGGCATTCCCTCGCTCGACAGCTTTCCCTATAAAAAATGGCTGCTCCTCGCAGGCCAGGCGACGCGCTCCATGCGCCAGGAGGAGATGCTCAACCCGCCGGTGCTGGGCTGGTACCCGCTGCGTGAGGCCATTGCCCGCTATCTGAATATTTCACGCGGTTTGTCCTGTACGCCGGAACAGGTGCTGATCACCAGCGGCTACAGCGGCAGCCTGCGGCTTATCCTCGACCAGCACGACCGGGTGATTTTTATGGGCACCTTCAGCAAAACCATCATGCCCTCGCTGCGCATGGGGTATATCGTGATGCCCGCCAGCACCGTTGAGGCGTTTACCGACTGCGCGGACATCGTCGCCAGCGGCCAGCCGGTGCTGACGCAGAAGATCCTCACCGCCTTCCTCAACGAAGGCCATTTTTTCCGCCATCTCAAGAAAATGCGCGCGCTTTACCAGACCCGCCGCGACTGGATGATAGCCGCCCTGCGCGAGGTATACGGCGACCTGTTCTTTACCGAGCAAAACGACGGCGGGATGCATGTTGTGGCGTTTCTCACGAAGGGAAGCGGCGACCGGGAGATTGCCCGCTGCTGGCAGGCGGAGCAGCTTCAGGTGAACGCGCTATCCGAGTGGTATCGCGGCACGAGCAAACGCTACGGGCTGGTGATGGGCTATAACAACGTGCGGACGTATCAGGAGGCGGTGGATTTGCTGGAAAGACCGAAGCGGCAGACGCTTGCGCTGTTGAGCTGAACACCGCCGGGTGGCGGCTGCGCCTTACCCGGCCTACTCGATCCCGTAGGCCCGGTAAGCGAAGCGCCACCGGGCGATAAATGCCTCACACGTCATACCGCGACAGCCCGACGTCCTTGAGCTGCTCGTCGCTCATCTGGCTCAGAATGCGACGGGTACGGTTGATGCGATACCAGCTGCAGATCGTCTTCCCAATCCAGACAAACGCAACAAACGGACGTTTTGAACGATTTTCAAAGAATTCCATGATGCTCTCCTCGCTGTGCCGATGGAGCTATCATCGTGGAATTCAGGCCTTACAATACAGATGCAAAAACAACTTTTGTTTAACATACAGATCCGCTAAAACGGTATCTGCATGCCGTTTTTCGCGGCAATCTGTACTGGTTTGATTATCTGTATGGTAAAAACAAAGGATACAGCATGACGCGCTACCAACATCTGGCCAATCTTCTGGCGGAACGCATTGAACAAGGGCTGTATCGCAAGGGTGAACGCTTACCGTCGGTGCGCGCGCTGAGCCAGGAGCACGGCGTGAGCATCAGCACCATACAGCAGGCCTATCAGATCCTCGAAAACCTCCAGCTGATTACGCCTCAGCCGCGCTCCGGCTATTTTGTCTCTCAGCGTAAAGCCCAGCCGCCCGTACCGGCCATGACGCGTCCGGTGCAGCGCCCGGTTGACGTCACCCAGTGGGACGAAGTGATGATGCTGCTGGACGCCCGCGCCGACAAAGAGATGATCTCCTTTGGCGGCGGCTCGCCGGACGTCAACCAGCCAAGCCTGAAGCCCCTGTGGCGCGAGATGAGCCGCATTGCGCAGCATAACCCGGCCGAGATGCTGAGCTATGACGTGCTCGACGGGCGCCTGGAGCTACGCGAGCAGATCGCCCGCCTGATGCTGGACGGCGGCTCGACCGTAGCAGCGAACGAGATTGTGATCACCAACGGCTGCCACGGCGCGCTGTCGATTGCTCTGCTCTCGGTGTGCAAACCGGGGGATATCGTGGCGGTAGAGTCGCCGTCGTTTCACGGCACCATGCAGATGCTGCGCGGGTTCGACATTAAGGCCATTGAAATTCCCACCGATCCTGAAACCGGGATCAGCATCGAAGCCCTGGAGCTGGCGCTGGAGCAGTGGCCGATTAAGGCGGTGATCCTGGTGCCGAACTGCAATAACCCGCTCGGGTTTATCATGCCGGAGGCGCGCAAGAAGCAGGTGCTGGCGCTGGCCCAGCGGCACGATATCGTCATTGTGGAGGATGATATTTACGGCGAACTGGCGGCGGAATATCCGCGTCCGCGCACCATTCACTCGATGGACATTGACGGGCGCGTGATCCTCTGCAGCTCGTTTACCAAAACCGTGGCGCCGGGCCTGCGCGTCGGCTGGATTGTGCCGGGGCGCTTTTACGACCGGGTGATGCACATGAAGTATGCCGCGGGCGGGTTTAACGTGCCGGGCACGCAGATGGCGGTGGCGGCGTTTGTGCGCGACGGCCACTACCATCGCCACGTGCGGCGCATGCGCCAGATTTATCAGCAGAATATGGAAACCTATACCTGCTGGGTGAGGCAGTATTTTCCGGCGGAAATTTGCGTCACGCGTCCGCAGGGCAGCTTCCTGCTGTGGATAGAGCTGCCGGAGAAGGTGGATATGGTGTGCGTCAGCAAGCAGCTGTGCCGGCTGAAGATCCAGGCGGCGGCCGGGTCGCTGTTTTCCGCCTCCGGGAAGTACCGCAACTGCCTGCGCATCAACGTGGCGCTGCCGCCGACGGAGAAGAACCGGGAAGCGCTGAGGAAGATGGGCGAGGCGATTGTGATTGCGATGGAAGAGTAGTGCGTTTTTGCCCTCACCCCAACCCTCTCCCACAGGGAGAGGGTGGAAATCGTCAACGACTCAGAACTTCCACGAAACGCTGCCCACGATGCTGCGTTCTGCACCGAAGTAGCAGTAAGAGAGCGAGTTACACGCCGCCACGTAGCTCTTGTCCGTCAGGTTATTCACGTTCAGCTGCGCGCTTACGCCCGTGAGCCCCACCTTCGACAGGTCATACCCTACCACCATATCCACCAGCGTATACGACGGCAGCGTATGGGTGTTCTGGCGATCGCTGGCGATCCCATTGACATAGCGCACGCCGGAGCCGACGGTCAGGCCGTCCAGCGGGCCGGTTTTGACGTCGTAGCTCAGCCAGGCGCTGGCCATATTACGCGGGGCATAGACGGCGCGCTTGCCTTCTTCCTCCGGGCTGCTCTTCTTGTAGCGAATGTCCGTGTAGGTATACGCCGCCTGCATGCGCAGGCTGTCGGTCAGCTGGCCAATCGCCTCCAGCTCAACGCCCTCAGACTCGATTTCACCGATGGAGCGGTACGGATCGGTCGGCTCCTCCTTGGTGGCGATGTTCTTCTGGTTGATGCGGAACACCGAGGCGCTGAACTGGCTGTTCATTCCTTCCGGCTCATACTTCACGCCCGCTTCCCACTGCTTGCCCTTCATCGGATCCAGAATATTGCCCTTCTCGTCGGCAAAGCTGGTCGGCGTAAAGGCGGTGGAGTAGCTGACGTACGGCGCGACGCCGTTATCAAACAGGTACAGCAGCGCCGCGCGGCTGCTGAAGTTGTTCTTATCCAGATCGCTGCGGGTGTGGTTGAAGTTGTCGACGTTCGACACGCTCACCTGGTCGTAACGGCCACCGAGCGTCAGGCGCCAGCGGTCGATGGACATCTGATCCTGCAGGTAGTAGCCGGTCTGGCGCAGCTTGTGTTTTTCCCTGCTGTACTGGGTGATGTAGTCCGGCTTCGCGCCGTACACCGGGTGGAAGGCGTCAATCGGCGGGAAGCCGCCGTAGTAGCCGGTCACGTTGTTGGTACGATCCTGGTAATCCATGCCGATCAGCACGCGGTGATTCACCGGCCCGGTGTCAAAGCTGCCGTCGACCTGGTTATCCAGGGTAATGGCGTTCATCTTCTCGTCGGAGCCGGAATAGCCGCGGTTCAGCTCGGTGTCGTTCAGCCAGCCTGCGGCATACACCTGGTTCAGCTCCACTTTGGTGTGCAGGTAGCGCAGCTTCTGGCGCACGGACCAGCCGCTGTCAAACATGTGCTCGACGTTATAGCCGACCATGTTTTCCCGACGATCGTACTTGTCGTAATCGTCCTCGCCCTCGAAGAAGGTGTTAGAGATTTTCTTACCGCTGTGCGGTACGACGGTGCCGTCATACGGCAGGCCGGAGTGGCTGCCGCCTTCCGGATCGCGGTGCAGGTAGGCCATCAGATCCAGACGGGTATTGTCGGTGATGCGCCAGGTCAGGCTCGGCATCAGCGCGTAGCGTTCTTCCTTCAGCGGGTCGAACTGGGAGTCGGCGTAGCGGGTCATCCCGCTGAGGCGCACCGCCACGCGGTCGTTATCATCAACCGGGCCGGTGACGTCGAACATCGCCCCGCGCTGGTTATTGTTCCCGGCGAAGAGCTTGATCTCCCCACCGGGATCGAACGACGGCCTGCGGGAGGTGAGCGCCACGATCCCGCCCGGCGACGAGCGGCCGTAGAGCACGGAGGCCGGGCCGCGCACGACTTCGATGCTGTCCAGGAACCACGGGTCAACCACCAGCGAGCTGTGGGAGTTGGTGTCGCCCATCATCTTCAGGCCGTCGAGATAGACGTTGTCCAGGCTGCCGTCCGAGAAGCCGCGCAGCACCATGTAGTCAAAGCGGTTTGATGCGCCAATCTGGTTACTGTACACCCCCGGCGTGTAGCTCACGGCCTGACGCACGCTGGTTGCCCCCTGCTCTTCGAACTGCTCGCGGGTGACGATAGAGACGGACTGCGGCGTTTCAATATCCGGCGTTTCAAGCTTGGTGGCGGCAGACTGCATCTGCGAGGTTACCACCACGGTGTCAGTTTTTTGGGCATCCTGCGCCAGTAAAGGAAAAGCGACGCTACCGGTAACCCATCCCACCAGCAGTGCCAGACGCGATTTAGCAAACATAACTCTCTCCAGAGATATTTCTTATTGTTAATAAGAATTATTACCTTTTTGAGAGTGCAAACGGCTATGCGCGCCGCCAGGTTATGTATGCGCGATGCTAAACCGCACGGGATGCGTTCGCGCGAAAGGAGAAATTACGTTAGCGGGGGTTGCGCACGTCGCCCGGCGAAATCCCGTAATGACGGCGAAACGCGGTGGCGAAGTTGGTGGCATGCTGATAGCCACACATCCACGCCGCCTGCTGCACGCTGTGGCCTTCCAGCAGATAGCGGCGCGCCAGCGCAAGGCGGCAGTCGCGCAGGTAGTCGAAAAGCGTGCAGCCGTAGCGCTGACGGAACTTGCTGCGCAGGCTGCTCGGGCTCATGGCCGCAAGGGCCGCCAGCTGCGCGAGTGTATGATCCTGCTCAGGAGACTGTTCGAGCAGGCTCCGCACGCGCTCCAGACGCGCATGCTCAGGCCGGCGCGGGCAAGGCTGCTGGCGCTGGTTCAGGCCGTGGCCGAGCAGCTGATACATCAGCCCCTCCAGCAGCAGCCTGCGCGAGAGCGCGCTTCCGCCGTGCTGCTGCGCATGCTGAATACCTGACATAACACACTCGGGAACGTGCCAGACAAACGTGGGGGCATTCAGGCTTTGCCATTCCAGAAGCAGCGACTCAAGCAGGGCTTCACGTCCGGCATTGTGCGGGTACACGCCAAACGAGAGCGTTTTCAGGGTGCTGTCGGCATCGTGACGCGCGCTCATCACCTGATCTTCACTCAGACGTGAGCTGAACGCCATGCCGGGGCGGACAGGATAGTCGATGCCATTGAGCGTGAGCGTCACGCACCCTTCCAGCACCACCAGCATATAGAGCGGGCTGCTGTGGCGAGAGGTGGTTTCATAGGGCTGTAAAACACGTACGTCGGAGTGGGTCAGCGAAATGCCGGACGAAAGCGTCATCTCTTCCACGTTGCCCTGCAGCACGGGGCTTCCGCTGGCCTGGGCGTCTTTTAACTGTGGGAAACGGTAGTCGATGCCGTAGCGCTCGCCGAATATCTGAAAATCCTCAACAAAAAATATGCGTTTCGCTGATGTATTTTCGCTCTGGAGCATAATTCGGTGCCTGCGTCGGGGAAAGGACAGGCAAAACAGTATCATTCATTTGCAATGGCAGCAATCACCGGGCACAGACGATATTACGCTCCGGACGAAGCCGGAGCGAAGGTATATATTTCTGTACCAGAAATATATTTATGCTTCCTGCCACTCAGCAAAAACCTCTTTATGGTTTTTGGTCAGGACAACTTTATTATCCTCGACCTTATCGACCCAGCCGAGAGGAATAAAGTGGTGCTTCCCGCCCGATTCTGGATCGCTTTTCGCAAGCTTGATACGCTCGCCGTCCAGATGGTCCACAACCCCTACGTGCGTTCCGCAGCTGGCGACAACCTGAGTGTGATCCTTAATTTCGCTCTTATCTACCATAATCATTCTCCTGTTTCGGTTATTGGCCTGTTGCACGACATTAACTGTAGCGCATAAATTTAGGCTTAAAGCGCTTATTAGCATTTTGAAACATCATTGACAGATACGGATATTATGTCTATCTAGCGCGGGAGTTGAAAAATAAGAATTAGATGAATTATTACCGGCTGGTTATTTCTCTTTCATAATTAAATTATCGCAACCAACGAGGAGGTATTTATGACGATTCACAATAATCGGACAGAAATTTCACTGGCTCTTGGTGAAGCGGTTTTAGACATCGTGCAAAAAGGCCACGAGGTATCGCGAGAAAATCTCGCCCAGGCGATGAAAATCAAAGCGGAGAAAGAGCGCGACGATGAGCGGCTTCTGAACTACTGGAAGGCCTGCAATATGCTGGTCTGAACGCGGCGGCGTTTAGTCTGGCTAAACGCCGCCGACTGTTACTCGTCGAAGAACCAGTAGCCCTGGTTTATCAATCCGGTTAGCTCTTCAATATAAGCCGGGTTATTCAGCGCCTCGCCCAGCTCAGCCTGGCCCAGTTGGGTGTAGCGGCACAGCGCATCCGCCGCGTTAGCATCCACGGTTTCCAGCTGTTCGCTGTTGATGAAGAAGCTGCCGTTGATGTTCAGCACGCGCAGCCCGCTGAGACGGGAAAGCGTTTCGCCCCCCTGCAGCGCGTCCAGCACCTCTTCAGGCGCGTACGGCGGCTCGGCGGTGGCGATATCCAGCTCATGGCGCGGCGTAGAGACGAAGCTTCCAAACCATTTCGTGAAATCCTCTGGCTTGGCGATCATGTCGATCATCATCTGACGGATGCGATCGAGCTCGTACTGCTCGACGCGGCCAGGATGTTCACGGCAGGTCAGGTCCGGATCGCTGTAGTGCTCGCCGCCCAGATCGTTTTCCAGGGCGTAGTCGGCGAAGCTGCTGATCAGGTCGCGACCGTTCGGCCCGCGGAAGCCCACGGAGTAGTTCAGCGCGGTTTCATGGGTAAAGCCGTCGTGCGGGAATCCTGGCGGAATATAGAGGATATCGCCCGGGGCCAGATCTTCGTCGATGATAGGTTCAAACGGATCAACGTGCAGCAGGGCCGGATGCGGGCAGAACTGGCGCATCGGCAGCTTGTCACCCACGCGCCAGCGGCGGCTTCCCATCCCCTGAATGATAAACACGTCGTACTGGTCGATATGCGGGCCCACGCCGCCGCCGGGGACGGAGAAGGAGATCATCAGATCGTCCAGACGCCAGTCCGGCAGGACGCGGAACGGACGCACCAGCTCAGCCGCCGGCATATGCCAGTGGTTTACCGCCTGCGCCAGCAGCGACCAGCCGGTTTCTCCCAGATTGTCGAAGTGCTCAAACGGACCATTGCTGGCCTGCCATTTTCCGTTGGTCTGGCTCACCAGACGGCTGTCGACTTCCGGCTCCATTGCCAGACCCGCCAGCTCGTCCGGGGTAATCGGATCGACAAAATTCGGGAAGGCATTTTTCAGCACAACGGGTTTTTTTTGCCAGTATTTTTCGAGAAATTCCGGCCAGTTCAGGTTCAGTTGATACGCCATGGGTAGCACCAGTGAGAGGAGAGACAGGCGCGATTATAGAAGAGACGGTACGGAGGGAACTTGTCATGGGTCAATAGAGCGCGTGTAGGTCGGGTAAGGCGAAACCGCCCCCCGACACAAACACGGCGCGTAAAACTCAGTCCAGCTTCAGCTCGTCATAGTGGGTAATCAGCTTGCCCACGATGCCGTAGTCCAGCGCTTCTGCCGGAGACATCCAGAAGTTGCGATCGGTGTCTTTTTTCACTTTTTCCAGCGGCTGGCCGGTAGCGTCAGCAATCAGCTTGTTCACGCGATCCAGCATGCGGATGATCTCACGCGCTTCGATTTCGATATCCGTCGCCTGACCGCGCACGCCGCCCAGCGGCTGGTGGATCATAAAGCGGGTATTCGGCAGGGAGTAGCGGTGCTCTTTTTTCGCCGCCAGGAAAATGGTGATCCCGGCGCTGGCCACCCAGCCGGTGCCGATCACGTGCACTTCCGGGCGAATAAACTTGATGAAGTCGTGGATGGTGTCACCCGCTTCCACGTGGCCGCCCTGGCTGTTGATGTAGAGCTTGATCGGATCGTTGCTCACGCTCTGCAGCAGGATCATCTGGGTGATAACCTTCTGCGCCAGCTCCTGGTTGATCTCACCGGAGATCACAATCGAACGGGACTCCAGCAGTTTTTGCTGCAGAGCGCCCGCGCCGGTTGTCCCTTCAGCTTTCTCTTTGTCATCACTGCTTTTCAGTGTGTAGTGCATTGTTGTTTCCTCAGCATTTAGCGCTCAAAACCAGAGTGTAGCCTGTTTTACCTGTCAAAGTCCTCACGCGCGCACAATGCGAACATCCAGTGCGGCAAAGGTATCGATAAGGTCCCTCTCCATAGTCTCATCCACCACCAGCACGTCAACGTCGCGGCTCTTTGCCACCACGTAGCGCGCCACGCCGGGGAGCTTCTCCGGGGTCAGTGCGACAATGGTCTCGCTACTCTGGGCAATGACCGCTTTTTTGAACTCGCAGTCGGCATAATCAAAGCCGGTCAGCCCCGTCTCAGGATCCATCGCGCAGCCGCCGATAAACGCCTGATCGAAGATAATCCCCTGGATCTGGCTCACCGCCGTCGCGCCAGTCGCCCCGCCGGATGCCCGCTGGATCTGTCCGCCGATCATAATCACCTCGCACAGCGGATGGTGCAACAGCGCCGCCGCAATGACCGGCGAATTGGTCACCACCGTGATGCTTAAATCCGCAGGCAACGCTTTCGCCAGCGCCAGATTCGTCGTGCCGGTATCGATAAAAATGCAGCCGCCAGCGCTAACGAGCGTTGCCGCTTTCTGCGCGATTGTGTCTTTTGTTGCACTGTTCGTCCGCTCGCGGCTGACAAAGCTTCCCGCTTCCGGCAGCTGAAGCACCGCCCCGCCGTAGACCTTTTTACAGATGCCCTCTTTGCTCAGCTCATGTAAATCACGGCGTATGGTGTGCTCTGAAACCCCCATCTGGATCGCCAGCTCTGCGCAAACCACTCTTCCACTTTCGGTCAGGATCTGACGGATCCGAGCTTGTCGTTGATCCGGAAAAGCAGCATAATCGAGCATGAAGAATCCTTTAAATAAACCTAATCGCGTATCAGTACGCATAATGTTGCACAACCAAGCAGGACAAACAACGAGGGTTATGATGAATATTGCACACGTCGCGCTTTGGACGCGCAGCCTGGACGCCCAGGTCAGGTTCTGGGAAACGATTTTTGGCGGGCGGAGCAACGAGCGCTACCTCAGTAAAAACCGCCAGGGATTTGCCTCGCATTTCATTACGCTGGACAACGGGCCGACCATTGAGCTGATGACCGTCCCCGACCTGCCCGACGCTCCCGCTTACCCAGAGTTTATCGGCTGGGCGCATATCGCCATTGATGTTGGCAGTAAAGCAAAGGTAGACAGCATGGCGGAGCAGGCACGCTCGGGCGGTACGTTGCTCAGCGCCCCGCGCATGACGGGAGACGGGTTTTATGAAGCCGTGATTGCCGATCCGGACGGAAACCGGATCGAGCTTGTGGGTGAGTCTACCGGTTAAGCGTTCGTCACCGTTCTGTGCGGCGCAGGAAGGGAACCGCCCTCAATATTTATCACACATTTTGGGGGCTGGAAATTAAGGCTTATCACGTCTTATGATGCCCCTTTACAAAAGGGGGCGTCAGGATGAAGGCCGATTTTTTAAAAATCATTAACCGTAAATTTTTCATTGCCATTATAACCTCGTCCACCTTCGTGACAGGGTGTACCTTTAGCGTTATATGGTTCTATCTCGCTAACATTGACCGGCTGGATATTCTTTATGATGCGCTGAGCGTGACGAGCGCCATCGGCATCATATTTGGTTTCACTCTGCTTTCCCTGTTCGGCTTCAGTATCGTTATATTTATTTCGTCTTTCTTACTGTATTTAATCTACTTATCGAATGAACAATCGCTTAAGCATTATGAAGGCTTACCCTCACGTCTCGCAAATGTGAGTCTGGTAAACAGCATCATGATTTGCATCGTGTTTATCTCCAGCATGAGCCTTTATTATTTTCGCAACTGGAATGGACTTGCCGTTACAGTAACGGCGATCGGTTTGCTTCTGTTGACGACCTGGAGTATGTCGAGATGGCAGATTTTCACCCGTGCGTATGTTGAAATTGATAATACGCTGGAAAAGAAGTACCTCAAAACATGGCCGATTAAGTTCGGCTTACCTGCTTTATTGCTCATTCCTGCGTGTGTTCAGGTCCTCCCGCTTCTGTTCGTGACCAGCCAGCTTGATTTTAACAGTGAAACGAGCATGCTCGCACAGTTAGCCATTTTTACCGGGCTGTCGGTGGTCCTGGCCGTGGTCGGCATTTTCCCGGGGATGATCCTCGTGAGTGAACAGAAAAACATCATCCAGATGATAACGACAATAGTGATCGTCATTCCGGCCCTGGTGTTCCTGATGACGATTTTCTTTAGACCCACGCCGAACTTGCTTATCAACATGACCCTCAATCTTTCTGGTATCAGTGACTGGCGGACTCACCAGTATTACATCGAGACGCAGACGCATCCCCACGCCATGTTTGACGGAGCAACGTGGAACACCCGTTACTATAAAGAAATCCCGTCACGATTTTTTATCACTGGGGTAAATATCTTTGCTCTGGGTAATATACAGCTCATATGCCCTGGCCAGATTAACGCCGCGAGAGCGGCAAGCCTGAAAACAACGGCGGATGATTTCGAAGCATACGATCTCCGCAGTAAAGCGCTGAAGCGCGCAGCCATGAAATGTATTCCATTCAAAAAAGAGCAGATCCACCAATGGGATTCACCGATTTCCGACCCTGTATTTTATCAAAAAGTGAAATCGACAGGCAGTAACGGCATTCTGGATCTCCTGAAGGAGATTAAACCGCCGCACGCATCGTAATGTCAGAGGCCAGACACCTGCCCGGCAGGTGTCTGGCAGCGCTAATTTACCGGCACAGGACGAACGCTACGCTCTTCGCTATCCCGCGCCCCTTCCCTACTCAACCTGCGCTCCGCCAGCAGCCGACAAATCTCCGCATGCTTCTCCTCGGTAAAGGTAAAGCGCGACATAAAGCCCATGCGGATCAGCGACCCAATCGCCGGCAGCAGGCAAATCCCGAAAAACAGCCCCGCCAGCACGCCTTCGCTCTGGCTCTGCGCCTGCGGCACGTAGCCGATCGTCGTCAGGAACACGCCGATTAGCCCGCCGCCTACCGCCACCGACATCTTGCCGGTAAAGGTCTGCCCGGAGAAGGTGATCGCCGCGCAGCGCTTGTGGGTGTGGTACTCCGCGTACTCGATGGTGTCGGCAATCATCGACGAGGTAAGGATGTTGGTCATCATCACGAACAGCGTGCTCAGGCCGAGCAGAATGAACAGCATCGTCACCTGCTGATACCCGACAAACCACATCACCACGCGCACCGCCACGTCCAGCCCGCAGAGGATCATAAACAGCTTCCGCTTCTGCATCCGGCGCGTCAGCATCGGGGCGACCAGGCACAGCACCGCCGCTACGATCCCCATCACGCCAATCGCCATCTGCAGGCTGCCGTCACCCATGTTGTAGATAAAGAAGTAGATATAAATTCCGTTGGCGACGTTGTGAAACACGCAGAAGAAGAACGACAGCAGGACGATAAACAGCGGCTTGTTCTGGCGCAGGTTGTGGAAGGTGTCGCGCATCGTCACCTTCTCAGGGCTCGGCGGCACGCGCTCTTTGATCTGCATAAAGCCGTTGAGCATCAGCGGCAGGCCCACCAGCATCATCACCAGCGCCGCCATAAAGTAGCCTTTGTCATTGCTGTGCTGGGCAAAAAACGCCGCCAGCTTCGGGAAGAAGATGTTGGCGCAGGCAATCCCGGCGTTCACACCGAGCATCGCCGCCGTCACCGCGCGGGTGCGCTGGCCGGAGTCGTTGGTCATCACCGACGACATCGACCAGAACGGGATATCGGAAATGGCGTACAGCGTTCCCCACAGGATGTACGTCACCCCGGCGTAGAGGATTTTGGTGGTCATGTCCGCTTCGATTTTATAAAACGCCAGCAGGGTAACGCCGGTGATCAGCAGCGGGGCAATCAGTAAAAAGTGGCGAAACTTGCCGAACCGGCTGTTAATGGTGTCCATAATGCTGGCAAACAGCGGGTCGTGAACCGCGTCCCACGCGCGGGCAATCAGGAAGATGGTGCTCGCTGCCAGCGCCGAGATCCCCAGCACGTCGGTGTAAAAATAGTTAATAAACGAACCCACTAAACCAAAGCTAAAACACTGACCTAAACCATAGCCAAAATAAGACCACAACTCGCGAGACGGTATTTTCATTGTCATTGCCATAGTGCGTACCTGGTTGCCCGACGGCTCACCGCCGGGTCGTTATTATTAGCCCTGGACGTTCGGAGCGATCTTACGAAGCTTCTGCAGCAGCGCGATTTCAGCGCGCGAGAACGGGATGCCGTTCTCCTCGAACACGTCGTGGAACCAGAGGCGGCAGTAGTCCGTGGACTCCTTCATCACCACCGGCCACGGCAGCCAGGTCTGGGTTTTACCGCGCACCAGCCCCCACTGATACGGCGCGACCTTCGCCATGTACATCAGCGGCAGCTGCTCTTCGATGGTGCCGCCCACGTGGCGCGCCAGCCATTCGGTGCAGAAGATCGGGCGTCCGAGCGCCTGCAGCTGCTGGATAATCGCCGTCATCCGCCCGGTATTGGTGTAGGCGTGATAGCTCACCACGTCCGACAGCGCCAGCGCGGTCTGGTCCAGCGGGTGCTGATAAAACGTCTCGCCCTCCTCTTCAGCGGGCAGGCGCCACGCGCAGACGGTGAGCGGCTGGGTCGGGTCCTCTTCACGCGCCCAGCGGAACGCCAGCTTCATCAGCTCGTGGGCGCAGGTCTCCAGCTTCTCGTCGTACAGCACCTCTTCCGTGCCGGTCGCGAAAATGCCGCGGTTGCCAGGCTCGTTGTAGAGATCCCACAGCAGGACGCGCCTGTCCTCGCGGAACTGGCGGACAACGTCGCGGATATAGCGTTCAATGTCTGCCCAGCAGTCGCGGTCGCACACCTTGTCGCGCCCCGGGCTCGCCGCCGCCTGGCTGTTGTGCTTGCCGGGCACGGGCGGCTTTTGCGGGCCGAGGTACGGCTCGTCGCCGGAGAAGCCGCAGTCGTCCATCAGGGTCAGCATGGTGCTGAATCCGCGACCGTCGGCGATAGTCAGAAACCGATCGATGCGCGCCATCAGCCCGTCGCGGTCATGCTCCCAGACGATAAACGGCAGGTTGATGCGCAGGGTGTTGTAGCCCGCGTCCGCCGCCCAGGCCAGCTCGCGCTCGATGGTTGCGGCATCGAAGGTCTCTTCCTGCCAGATATCGGTCCAGTTCACCGCCGTCGACGGCAGATAGTTAAACCCGCACAGCCAGCCTTTTTGCTCATACCACGCCTGCGCCTGCGCCCTGCTCCACTGCTCTTTCATTCCGCGTCCTCTTACTGATAATGTTTAGCTAATAAATATTATCCAGGGGATAAATGCGCAAATCACGGCGCGAAGAAAAGCGACGGCCCTCACAAAGATCGCGCTTCGATGAATGAGAAACGTGATCGACGGCGCTAAAGCGTGCGGTTAGGGTATGATGCGAATTCGCGAAAGGGAGAGGACGGATGAAGCGAAAAACGAAAGTGACGATGAACGATATTGCGCGTGCGGCGGGGGTGTCGCAGGCGACGGTATCGCTGGTGCTTAACCAGTCCCGCAACATCAAGCTCAGCGACGACACCCGCCAGCGGGTGATTAACATCGCTACCGAGCTCGGCTACGACCGCCTCCCCGCCGTTCACGCTCCGCGCAACCAGGAGGAGATCGCCCTGCTGGTCAGCTCCCTGCAGAGCTTCGATCCGTTTATCGACGCCATCAGCCAGGCGCGGGAAGCGGCGTGGCGCAACGAGACCCTGCTCACCGTCTATGACTACGGCGACGACGTGGAGCTGGCCCTGAACATCATCCGCCAGCTGGACAAGCGCAACTGCATCGGGATTATCCTCGCCTCGCCGGTCACGAACGTCGTCGATATGACGGCGTTTCAGGACTGCACCCGCATTCCGCTGGTGCTGCTCAACCAGCGCGACCCAGGCTCGCCGCTGCTGCCGTCGCTTATCCCGGACGACTACGCCAACGCCTTTCAGGTCACCAGACACCTCATCGCCTGCGGGGCCACGCGCATTGCCCACATCACCGGCGAGAGCTGGATGGAGGCCACGCGCCAGCGTCTGGCGGGCTACCGGGCGGCGCTGCAGCAGGCCGGACTCGCGTGCGACGACGGCCTGGTGCGCCAGACCAACTGGCAGTTCAGCGAGTCTTTTACCGCGACAGCTTCGCTGCTGGAACTGGCCGAGCGCCCGGACGCCATCTTCTGCGCCAGCGACTGGCTGGCGATTGGCTGCTATCAGGCGCTGGCGGTGAACGGCGTGCGCATTCCGCAGGACATGCTGCTGGCGGGCTATGACGACCAGAAGATCTCCGAGCAGCTCACCCCGCCGCTGACCAGTATCCAACTGCCCTACAGCGAGCTGGGACGGCTGGCGGTGGAGTACCTGTGCAATCAGGAAGATGCCGCCACGCACGTGACGCTGGCGGGCAGGCTGAAGGTGCGCGCCTCAAGCCTCGTCTGAGGTAAACACCATGCCCGCATAGGGCTTCTCGCGACACGCCGCCAGCCGCGCGGCGAGGCTGCCCACGTGTAGCTCCAGCTTGTGCCCGTCCGGGTCGAGAAAATAGAACGACGCCCCCTCGCTTTTATTCTGCTTCCAGACGGTGACGCCCGCCTGCTTAAGCCTTAGCGAGAAGGGTTCAAAATCTTCTTCCGCCACGGTAAACGCGTAGTGGGTGTAGTCGCTCCCCTGCGGCGGCATGTTCCTGCGCGCCTCGTCGTACGACAGGCAGACCCACAGATCGCCGCAGGTGAGATAGGCCCCGGTATTCCAGCGGGCGTGCAGCGTCAAACCAAGCAGCTCGTGCCAGAAGGTGACGCTTTTTTGCAGGTCGCTGACCGCGAGGGTCAGGTGGTTGAGTGATTGCAGCATGACGAGCCCTTTTGTTTTTCGCGCCGGACGTGGTACGGTAAAAGCATGAACATAAACCACGCCGTGCTCACCGTAAACCGCTGGTGGCTGCCTTCTTAAAGGCGGCACGGAGTAGTTTTCCCCATTTTCAGATAGCCGCCGAAAGGCGGCTTTCTCACATCTAAGACCCCTTTCGGCAACTGCACATTAAGGAGTCTTTATGAACGCACCCACCATCCTCACCGGCGACCGCCCAACCGGCCCGCTGCACCTCGGCCACTTCGTCGGATCGCTGCGCCAGCGCGTGGCGCTCCAGCAGACGCACAGCCAGTTTGTGCTGATTGCCGACCTGCAGGGGCTGACCGACAACGGCAGCAACCCGCAGAAGATCCGCGACAACATCCCCGAAGTGCTGGCCGACTACCTCGCCGCCGGCATCGACCCGAACCTGACCACGATCTGCCTGCAGTCCGCCCTGCCCGCCCTCGCCGAGCTGACGATGTTATATATGAACATCGTCACCGTCGCCCGCGTGGAGCGTAACCCGACGGTGAAAAACGAGATTGCGCAGAAGGGTTTCGCCCGCTCGCTGCCGGTCGGGTTTATGGCCTACCCCATCAGCCAGGCGGCGGACATCACCGCGTTTAAGGCCGAGTGCGTGCCCGTCGGCGACGACCAGCTGCCGATGATTGAGCAGACCAACGAGATTGTGCACAAGATGAACAGCCTGCTGCCCGCCCCGGTGCTGCGCCACTGCAAAGCGATGCTGAGCGACACCAGCCGCCTGCCCGGCATCGACGGCAGCGCCAAGATGTCGAAATCGCTGGGCAACACGCTGCACCTTTCGGCCAGTGAAGAGACGATTCACCGTGCGGTCAGCGCGATGTACACCGACCCGAATCACCTGAAGGTGAGCGACCCGGGGCAGATTGAGGGGAACGTGGTGTTTACGTACCTCGACGCGTTTCATCCGGACAAGGAGAAAGTGGCGGCGATGAAGGCGCACTATCAGGCGGGCGGGCTGGGCGACCGTGTGTGCAAGAACGAGCTGGAGGCGTGTTTGCAGGAGCTGATTGCGCCGATGCGGGAGCGGAGGGCGATGTATATGCGTGACAGGGGCGAGCTGATGGCGATGCTGAAGCGCGGTACTGAACGGGCGCAGGGGGTGACGCAGGCGACGTTGAGGGAGGTGAAGGTTGGGCTGGGGGTGCCGGTGTTTAGTTAAAGTAGGTTTAGCGGTGGAGTGCGTGGGATGGGCATGAAACCGCTGATTATCTCATTAAAGATGAAATTGATACCTCTAACAATTCTTAATTCCTTATTTAGATAAGATAAATTGCTTCAATCACATTAATATTACATTGATAAATCCTTTATTGCGTATTTAAAGGTTTATTATGGCTGATATAGAAGATATAGCCCGGAGATTATGCAACATTATCGTTTCTCCTGATATCGTTACTGGGCTTATAAATGGAGGGCTATCTGTACCGCTAGATTATGGATATCTGATTTATGGTATCTTTGACACGGATACCAGGTATGCTCGTGAAACTCAACGTATACGAATGATTACTGCCATAAAAAATGACATTTTGAATTACGAGAACATTATCAACGCTGTCAAAGTTATACTTAAAGAATTCAACAGATTTTTAACAGAGGCGGAGCAGGATAAAATATACAGATCTGTAATGACTTCAATTGCAGGTAGAATATCAACCAATTTTATTGCATCCACTATCGCTAAACATGTTATTGAAAGAACATCTTTTACGTTTGTTGTTTTTAAAGGGAAAGGTAACCCAATCACAGCACTGAGCACACTTCTTTTATTTGGGGGAATGGCTGAACGATCAATTAGGACATCTGACAGACTCAAAGCAGAAGCCCCAGAAGTATATCAACTTCTGAGACCCAGAGACTATGACCTACTTTATTTTCTGTTCGCTGATGCCGTCCAGCCTTTCGTAGATGCTATCCATGCAGGTTATTCAGAAGGAAAACCTGTATTTAATCAGATCATGAAGAAAGTTAATGAAAAAATAACTACACGCCCTACGGCAGGCGCGTATGAGTAGGTTTATCATCCCAATTATAAACCTGCTTCTTTGCTCATACTTAGTATTAGCCTATATCCTTTGCTGTGTTGAATTCGAAACCTGGCATGATAAAACAATCGCTTTTTGCATCATTACCCTAAGCGCTTACATTATTTCATTAGTAATGAATAAATTCCTGCCAGGAAAGATATCCATTTTTGGCGGGATCCTGGATGTGTTATCAGGTCCCTTACTGATCATCGGTGCATTTGCTTGTATAGCAGTCCTTGAACCATGGCCGCTGAAAATTATTGGCTTGTTCATATGGGTCGTGGCGATGTTGCACCTACCTTCTTTTGTCAATATAGATGAGGAATAATCATGTCAAATCCAGCATATCTTTGGTTAACCGATGCTAATGGCTCACCCGTCGTAGGAGGTTCCATGGTGTCCGGTCGGTTAGGCGCTATTGAATTAAAGGCGGTCGCTCATCACCTCACCATTCCCGTGAGTGGAAATACAGGCCGACTAACAGGTACCCGCGTACATACACCGATTGCCGTTCAGAAAGAATTTGATAAAACGACACCGGTTCTCATCAGGGCACTGTGTGAAAACCAAACACTAAAATCGGCTACGTTCAAAATGTATCAAATTGATGATGCAGGAATCGAGAGAGAATATTTCAACATTATCCTGGAGAATGTAAAAATCACAGGTATAACGCCAAATCTATTCCCGGGTTCTGGAACAGGAACGCATACAGAGACGATCGAGCTAAGATATGAGGCAATTACCTGGAAACACTGTCACGGGAATATAGTTTACAAAGATGCCTGGAATCATATGGCGATAGCCTGAACCGACTTTAAAATTTCTCGGGCCGAGTTAAGTTTGTGCTTGCCGGTATGCACAAGCGGAGTGGCGGCGATGATGGCGCATTACCAGGCGGGCTGGGGGTGCCGGTGTTTTGAGATTAAGCCAGCGGCACATATTGCTTAAGCTCAGATATGCGCCGCCGGTGCTTCTCAACCGCTTACCATAATGCGTTTTGCCTTTTGATCTCATCCCAGCGAAGGCACATATCGCATGACATCATGAAATCGTTATGCCATTTCCACCAGGCATGCAGGACGTAATAAGCCAGACAAGGGGCATAGCAAAGCAAAAAATAGGCCTCGAAACACAGCGCCCTTCCCGCCAGCGTCACGACAAGCGCGACCAATACTAACCATGCAAACTGAATGACCAGCAGGATCGCAAGCCTCAGCCACAGCGGCTTTGCATACAGCGAACGCCACGGAATAGCTTGCGAAAAGAAAAGATCAATCTCATTCAGGAACAGATGCCCGAGGAAGATATAGCGTTTAGTAAAGCGTAAAAACAGCAGATTAATCGCCAGAACGACCGCGCAGAGTATCAGCATAGTGATAATGGCTTTGAGCGTGAAGTAATGCCCATAGAAATCGAACTCTGCGCGTCTGCCGAGCGGCGCGATCGTCAGTAAATTCATCATAACGGACATGACGACCGCCACCGCCAAATAACCCGTAAGCCGCTTGTATTTGATCGTATCTCTCGCAGAGACGATGACCTGCCTGATATATACAGGGCGCAGCAGGGCAAATATTCCCCAGATAAGCAACGGCGCCACAATCGCGACTGCGGCAAGCGCCAGGCCCGGCGATGCGAGGGAAAAGAGTGCCCACGTTAACCCGCAAAATAGCAGCGCGGCGCCTGCCAGAACCGTGAAGGGAGAAAAGAGAAAATGATGCCTTACGCTCCTCTCGTCGTTCAGAAAGCAGCTCAGGTCTACGTTTTTGACCACGCATTTATAGGCCCAATACGCCCTGAGATCGTTAATAAACGCATAGAGCACCAGCGCTAAAATACCGCTCACGCACCACGCATCCTCGCGGGAGAACGAGAAACCGCTATTTTTCCCGTAAAACCCCAACAGGATCAGCGTAACAACATAGATTAAAAGCAGGTTCCTTTTATCCTGAAACCGAATAAACGTTAAATAATCAGGGATCATAGCGCTACCGTTATATCTCTAGTGCTTTTCTGCAGTGGACAACCGGGGAAGATGCGCCCCCGGGAAAATCATTCAGCATCTGACCCAGGTAGGGTTTATTGCTCATTTCGATAAAGTGCGGACGCCTCTCGTGATGTAAAAAATACGACAGCGTATCGCGCCACTTCACCGTATGGGTCAGGTGCAACGCCAGATTTTCTTTTATCTTCTCCGGCTCCCGCTCAGGCTGCGCCGTCACGTTCATTACCACCTCATGCTCCGGCGCGGTAAGGGGCTGCCCGGCAAGGCATTCGCGCATCGGCTCAACGCCGTCCGCCATTAAGCGCGTATGCCAGGCGCCGCTTACGCCCAGCTTAATGGGGCTAAGACCTTCACGCAGCAGAAGGCTGGCGAAATCATTTAGCGCCCCCGACGTGCCGCCGATCACCTGCTGATGTGGGGTGTTATCGCAGCTGATATCCAGCGCAATGCCCGAACGGGCGATTGTCTCTGCAAGCTGCGTATGCGTCATGCCCTTCAGGGCCAGCATCGTCCCTTTATGCACCTTGCTTACCGCATCCATCGTGCTGGCGCGAAAATGGATCGTGCGGAACAACGTCTCCAGCGAGAGCGCCCCGGCAGCATACAGCGCGCTATATTCACCCACGCTATGGCCACAGGAGCCGATAACGGGCGTTCGGTTAAACCGTACTTTCCACAGGTCGAACAGCGTCACGTTAATGGCCGTTACCGCCATCTGCTGCACCGGCGTCTGAATCAGCTTGTTCATCGGCCCCCGGAGACACAGCCGACGGAGATCCCTCCCGGATATATCGCTGGCACAATCCCAGATCCGCTTCGTCGCGGCGTTAATATCCCACAGATCGCTTCCCATGCCGGTCATCGGGTTTCCCTGTCCGGAAAAAAGCAGCACGACGGGATGTTCAGAATCATTAAGCGTCATCGTTATCTCCTTATAAATAATATTTCAGTCCGACGTACATACCGACGGACTCACCGAAGAGTGCGAACTCTGAATCGGCCGCTCCCAGTGCGGCATAAAATCCACCGAAGGCTTCCAGACTGTCGTTTATGGCGTTCAGCGGCGCGCTAACGTGAAGGCCGGCGAGGGTACTGGTGTCGACAAGATTGAGCACCAGGTAAGGCCGCAGCGCGATGTCTCCTCCAGCCTGCAGACTCGCCCACGCGTTAAGATAATGTTTCCCCTGCAGCATGCCCTTATTACCGGTATTACTGATTTCCGATGACATGAGGTACTTATACGAGTCGAACGCGCTGTCCAGCGGATCGTAGCCGGTTCGGGTATTCAGAAAGCGCAACAGTTCACGCTGCTTTTGCCACTGGGAGCGGGAATAGCCTTCGCTCTGAAAATAATATTCCAGCCCGAAAAGAGAGAAGTTATCAGAGGTATATTCCCCTCCCGCAGCCAGCTCAACGCCAGGCTTATCCTCAGCGCTGTAAAGCGATGTCGGAAACTGATAACGCTCCAGCGCCCGGCGCTGCCGGTCTGAAAGGTGCCGCCAGCGCTGCCCGCGGTGAAACGCCATCTCTCCCTTAAACGTCACCTGGGGCGTCCAGGTGAAGCTATCGGAAAACGCAACCGACTGGGAATCGCCGAGCAGAACGCGCGCGCCGGGGGTATGATCGCGAAAGTGATGCGACGAGTAGCTCAGCAGCCAGGCTTCACTGCTGTTACCCCGCTGGTTGTCTGACCAGGCGCTGGAAGAGAGGTAGCGTTTATCAATGGTCGACAGCTTCGGTACGACGCTCAGAGATAGCGCATGCTGCCGGTCATCCGCAGACAGCGTGGCCGCCCAGGAGGAGGACTGATACGCGGATCTCATCTGCGGATCGTAAAGGCGCGTGGGCTTAAAGCCGCCGTAGTACTGGCTAAGGAGATCCGCCGGCGAACGCAGGAAAAAAAGCCCCGGCTTCGGTTTGAGCTTGCCCATCTCCAGCTGGATCTGGTCGGAGACGCTATACACCATGCGCAATTTTTCGAGGATCGCCCGCGAGCGGCGGTCCTCTTTTTCAAATGCACCCAGCGGCCGAGCGCCGTACCAGGTCAGCCCGTAAAGCGAAAAATCAAGGTTCAGGGCATTGTCGACAAGCGCGCAACTGCTGGCAATGTTGATACCCGCATCGTTAAAAACATTGTTGCGGGTGTAAGGATTTTTACCGTTAATCTGCCAGGGCGAGGTCTGCTTCTTGACGTATGTCGTCTGCTCAAACAGCGTCACCGTGGCATTTTGAGCAACCTCAGCCCCCGACAAGCACTCGGCCAGCAGGCTAAAGGGCGCACAGGACAGGATCAGGGTTATCCTCGCCAGCACGCGTTTCATTGCACACCACGCATGATGGACTCGCGGGTAAACCAGGATTCCGGCAGTGATTCCAGACGAATATCACTGTATTCCATAACCGAATATCGATTGCCGTTTCGGGTGTCCTTGACCACGATTTTCGTCGGCCGCATTTTGCCCAGCACCGGTTGAAAATCATGGTACGTCACTTCTTTAAACAACCGATCGTCGAGAGAGTAATAAGAGGCTTTAAATGGCCGGTTATCGCCCTCTTTCTCGACGTAGTAGCTGATTTTTGGCCAGGTTGCCTCGGCAGACTTGCGTTCGAGCAGCAGCGAATAACAGACGTTTTCGCCACAAGGCACTTCTCCCTGCAGGGTTGAGCGATAGGCGTATTCAAAATTGGTGACGATCACGTCCCCGTTGGCTATCTGTCCAATAAGCCGCTGCTGTGGAGAAACCGGTACGGGGCGGCGGAGTTCTGGCGTATAAAACCACAGCGCGTAACCGTCCGAGAACAGCACTTTTCCTTTGTCCCGCGGCGGAAAGATTAACCGCGCCAGAGAACGGGCATCCGCTTTTGTCTCGCCATCCGGCTTAATAAAGCGCATAGAGATATCAAGGATCTGCTTATTCTCAGGCTGCGTCGCACCCGCCTGATATTCGCTAATCGTCAGGGTGTAACGAAAAGGCTTATTTGGAGAGCGAACCTCGTCAGCCCGGCGGATAATCTCCAGCGCTTTTTCATCTTCAGGAGATGCAAAAACCCAGGTCGATAAGAGCGTCAAACCTAACAGCAGCGCGGTATTAATCTTGCTTAACATATCGCTTCCTTACGAGAATTTAAACGCGTCCGAAATATTCAACCGAGAGGCACGCAGGGCGGGCAGTACCGAGGCGCCGGCTGCCGTTAATATGGGCAGTACCAGCGTTATCCAGTTAAGCGCCAGCGTGTCCGTTTTAATAAATGCCGTATATCCCTGGGATTGTCCCGGTGACGGTGGCATGGGGATCCCCTGAATATTAATGACCGTCGCAATGGCGTAACCGATCGCAAGGCTCCCGGCGGCCCCCATAATGCCGGTGAAAATACCCTCTAATAAAAAAAGTCGCGTGACGTGCAGCGGTTTTAAGCCAATTGCCCTCAGCGTGGTTATTTCCCGGGTGCGCTCAATAATGTTCATCGTCATGGCATTGCTAATCATGAAGATGACGATCAGGCTGACGATGAGCTTAATAAAGAAATAGATCCCGGAGAGTAACCCTTCAACCTGCTGATAAAACAGCGAGACCTCTTTCCAGTCCTTTACGATCAGCGGCAAATTGTGTTGGGAAATAAACAGACGCAGCCTGTCGCAGAATGCTGCCGTATCATCCTCATTGAGCAGGATCAGGATTTTGCTGACGCCGTCGGTTCCCATCATACGCTGCGCGGTAGCAAGCGGGATTTTCATTGCCACATCGTCGTAATCCTTGATCCCTGACTGAAACACGCCGCGCAGCTTAAGGGATAGTGCGCCCTGCCCGCCCTGGGCGTTAACCACCAGTACGTCCAGCCAGTCGTCGTAATGAGCATTAAGCGTTTTCGCCAGCCCGCTGCCGAGAGTAATTTCATTGGTTTTTACCCGCGAAAGATCGCTGCCGGAAATAAGCTTATCAAACGCGCCCAGTTTTAAAGCCGGTAATGGCTCCACGCCGAGGGCGGAAAAATAGCTCGAGGTTTCGCTTTCGTACTGCGAAATCACCCCAGAGAACTCCAGCTGTCCGGAAAGAGTTGAGATTGACTTCGCCAGTTCCGGTTCGCTGAGGATCGCCTTTTTCAACGCCTGATAGTCGTTGATAAGGCTTTTGTTTTTATTTGACGTCTCAAAATAGTTATTTTTGTAGATCTGAACATGCCCAACGTTGGTTCGAATAGTTTGCTCTTTCAGGATCCAGAATGAGTAATCGATAAAACCGCCGTACAGAAATATCGATATCCCCCCCAGCATAATCGCGGCAAGGGTAGAAAACGATCGCCGCTTGTGACGGAAGAGGTTTAAAAAAGCGAACTTCACGTCTCGCGAGCGATATATTGCACACCACGCCACAAAAAGCAGAATGCCGATTACAACCACAGTGGCTAAAACCATTTGCCAGACCATTTATTTCCCTTTCACCAGTGGTAACACTATCTGAGTGACTTCGGTCATATCCCATTCCGGTGCGCTACCGGACTCCAGCGCCGCGGCCGCGTCGGGATCCTGTTTTTTAATTTCCGACAGCAACGTCTTTGCCTGCTGGGAACGTTTACAGCTCAGCAGCGCGCGATAGCGCATCCCTTTGATATGCTCCACCAGCCCCACGCTGAAGCCCTGGGCGTTATTCAACATCAAAGCGGTATCGTTGAGCGTGATGACGCAACGCCCTAAATCAGACGCCAGCCATGCATCAACCCGTGCGCGCAGATAACGGATTTTCGGGTCGTCTTCGTGAAGCTCAACCGCCTCATCAAGATAGAAAAAACCGGTCTTCGCGTATTCTGACGCCCGAATGAGATCGCTGGCCGTCAGAAAATAATCGGCCTGGCGGAGCATGCCGTAGGCGTAAAACACCAGCGAAAGGGGATTGTCGCTGCGGCTGTACTCCTGAAACAGCGACTGAGTGACCTCGGCCAACGCCGCGGGCTGGGTCGGAAACCCGTGCTGAATGACCCGTTCCGCCACGGGGATCGTTGACGCCCGGACGGTTCCGCCGTACAGCAGGTAAAGCACGCATCCACAAAGCAGAAAAAAATTATGTTTGCGAATCATGAACTAAGGCTCCGTCTTTGATTTCAACCACGCGCCGCGCGCGCGCTTTTAGCTGGCTCGAGTGCGTGGAGATGATAAAAGTGGTCCGGGTCTCCTGATTGATTTTCAGCAGCAGATCCAGAATGGCTTCTCCCGTTCCCAAATCGAGATTGCCTGTCGGCTCATCGGCGATGACAATCTGCGGCTCGTGCGCCAGCGCTCTGGCGATGGCTACCCGCTGCTGCTGCCCACCGGAAAGTTGTCCCGGCTTACGATCCGTAAACGCGGCCAGACCGACGCTGTCGATAAAGTGCAGCGCCCGTGCTTTCGCCTCGCTTTTCGTGATGTGTCCATTCAGCACCAGGGGAAAATAGACGTTATCAAAGACGTTGAGTACGGGGATTAAATTAAAAAACTGAAAGATAAAGCCTAAATGCTTCCCGCGGATCGCAGAAAGCTGCTCTTCACTCAGATTATTCAGCAATTTATTCAGGAACAGCACGGTGCCGCCACTGGGTTTATCAATGCCTGATAAAATATTCAGCAGCGTGCTTTTACCGCTGCCGGATGGCCCGCACAGGGCCAGAAATTCCCCTTTCGCAACGTCGAGGCTAATATTTTTTAATGCGTCAACTTTTCCGTCACCCTCGCCATAGTGCTTATAGATATTATTTAACGAGAGCATGGGCAGCTCTTTTATTATTTTGCTCATAGCGTTGCCGTTAATCCCTGCCATAGTCGATGTCGAAATAGCTGTACCCCAGCACATTGTCCGGGACGACTGTTCTCAGGTTTCCTGCTGTAGAGGCGTGCTGCTTTACCCACGCGAAGCTCAGTGCAGGCGTCAAACACCCGCTGGCACCGTAGGTCTCCGCCAGGTTAAGGATATTTTCTTCAGGCACTGCCGATCGCTGCAGCAGATCGTTGCGCACGCCCGCATAGGCAATGCGTCCCCCCTCCCGCGTATTTTCGAGGGTTTCCGCCATCAGATATTGCCCGCCACTCACCTTTATTGCGCTTTCCTGGCTGCTGAAAATGAAACAGCCGGTACGTTCAACGGTTAAATTGACGTTATCCGCCTTACCGCGCCGATTTTCTCTGCCGCTAAGAGGACGATCCTCGTCAGAAAACACCAGGATTGGGATCGCCCGATATGCGGCGCAGATGACCACGTAATCAAACACATCCCAGCTCAGATAATCCTTCGCCAGCGAGACAGCCTGCATAAAGCCCTGCTTCTCACCGCGAATTTTGCAGGTGGGTCCGTTAATAGCGAACTTTTTGACCAGATTTTTTGGCAGCGTATCTATCGCCGAAATATGCAGGGCGCTGGCTATATTCTCAAACGGCCCCGACTCGCCCCAGGAATCGACGTAGATAAACGCCGTCCGGCGCTTCAATAATCTCATGCGCTCCTTGGCGGCCAGCGCCAGCAGCGCCTCATCCGCAGACAGCTCCATGGCCTCGAGGTATTTTTGATACTGAGGATTTCGGATCATCTCTCCGGCATACCGCCCAGCCTCGGTGCCAAAACGCTTCAGGCCCCAGCCGTTAACATGGGAAGACTTCAGCGATTTATTGTATAAATGCGCCTCCCAGGCATTCAGCCAGCTTGGCTGGTAGAAATAAAATGTCTCTTCTGGCTCAATCAATGAAAATGACGATAAATACATAGGCTTTTCCATAAACGTCTACCGCCCTGAATTCGTATCAGACATCACAACGCCAATAACGGAACCATCCACCCCAATCCCCATTTTCAGCAGATGAGCGCGCGCGTGGTGCGTTGCCTCGCGATTAACCCATACCTGCTGCGCGATGGTTTCAATAATGGCGTCGCCGGCGACGGGAGAAATAATTTCCCGCTGGGACAACGTATGATGCCCAATTATTAAATCAATAATTCCCGAGCCGGTGGCGGTATAGCCAATCTGACCTTTATAGGCGAGAACGGGAATTAACGTCCCTTCGCTAAATATCACGATGGCTTTCGCTTCGGCTTTATCGCTAATGGACGATCCGTTGCCGTGAGGAATAATCGCGCACAGATCGCCCGCGGCAATTTCCGCTTTTTCGACCGCTTGCTGCATTACTTTCACGATACTGGTGCTAAGCCATGAACTGTCATTACTTCTGCCCGCGCTGATTTGCATATAGGAGGTTTGTAAGCGTATTCCACCGCTACGCTGGCGCGCGCGCCGGTGGCGTGCGCTTTCAAGTAGCAGAACGCTAAATCCTTCAGCAAATAAGACCCCTTTACTGTGCTCGCCAAAGGGCTGTACGGGATCGCTATCCAGCATGGACTGAGTACTGAGAAACCAGAGATCCTGCGTTTTAATTTTGGAACAGTTGACCACCAGCACCAGATCGACACCATTATGCTCGATGGCCTGACAGCCGAAATGTATCGCCGTCAGCGACGAGTTGCTGGTGCAGTTCAGATTCGGTGGCAAATAGCGCAGCCGATACTGCCGGGCAAGGTCGCCAGCCAGACGATCCTGCGACATATTCTCAACGTGCAGCTGCATTAATGATGTTGAAAGATGAATATCCTCAACATCATTTTTGTTATAGAAGCTTTTGAACGCCATACCGTCGACCCGCGGGCCGATACCGGTCAAATAAACCCGTACGTTACTTCCGGCGAGGCAGCGCGCCTCCAGCTCAGCCTGCCCGAGAGCATCATCGATCAGGCGAAGGAGCAGATCGAATGCGCTATCATCCGTACGATCCAGCGTGGCCACCTTGATATTCCGGGTAAATCCACACTTTATTGCCTCGTCGTCAGACCTGAACCAGCCTTTTGTTTCAACGCGCCTTCCCTGCTTCAGGTTGTGAATAAGCTGAGGGCTGTCTTCGGCAAAGGGTAAACAGGAACTGAACCCCGAAATGATAGCGGCATTGTCCACAATATTATCCTTTAATCACAAACGCGTAATAGTTCCCGCCTTCCGTCGCCCCCACGAGTAATACCTGCCTGAGCGCCAGCCGCAGCGGTTCTCGCACAAAGTTGATTCGTGAATCGAAAAATTCGCGGGTATGTGGAATAGCGGGAACGGCCTGCTTTTTAAAGCAGTCAATAATGACCATCAGATTGAGTAAACCGGCTGCGGATGCGACAAACCCAAAGCAGGCGTTGTAATTAACGACCGGCACATCCGGCTTCGCGTCGGCAAAGATTGTATGAATAGCATCGATTTCAACGTGCGAGCTGTCGGGGCTGCCGTTGCTCGTGCCGCAAACAAGGTCAATGTCCTGGGCTTCAACACCGGCATCGGCCAGCGCGCGGGCAATGGCAAGCGCCATTGAGGACGATTTTTCGCTGTGCATGGCGGCGTCAAAGTAGCTGTTGCTACAGGCTTTACCGTACCCGGCGACCTCCGCCAGCACCTCCGCCCCGCGCTCCTGCGCCCGCTGCGGATCTTCCAGCAGCAGCATGCAGGCCCCTTCACCCGGCACATAGCCTTTCGCGGCTTTACCGTAGACCTGATAATCATCCGCGCTGGAGGTCATCTGGAGCTTTTGCGTCACCGCATTCATGTACATCGACATCGACGGAAAATACTCATCCGCCCCACCCACCAGCACCTGCGGCTGCAGGTTCTGACGCACGATTTCATAGCCGTAGGTTAATGCCCCCAGCGCCGCGTTCTCGCCGGTGGCAAGCGTGGTGGTGTACCCCTTGATCCCTTCGGAAATGCCGCAGAAGGTCGGAATCGCATTCATCAGCGAACCGGGAAACTCAGAGGTCCTGACCTTACGAGGGTCTGGTTTCAGGCTTTGCAGGTATTTGTAGGTCGTCTCCTGCGGGCCGCTGGACATCCCCATCACCAGGCCCAGCGCATCGCCATCACGCTTGATTTTGCGCTTCGCCTGCTCCAGCGCTTCGGACAGTGCAATCAGCGCAAAGGTGCCGCCACGGGTCGCTTTACGTGGGTCAAAGCGGCGCAAGTGTTTGCGCGGCTCCAGATCCGTCACCTGGAAGGTTTTGAACTGCGCGTTCTCCTCCGGGCGCGGCGCGGCATCCAGGCTGAACGCATCACCAAACAGCAATTCAAACTGATGGGTCTCTTCCAGCACCGTCAGCAGCGCTTTTGCCTCTTCGAGTGTGTCTTCCGGGAAAGTCACCTCGCCCAGCGCAACGGTATGATTGCGCGCCCAGACGCTATCCAGGATCGCATTAACAGTATGCCCAATCGCCGACACCGCGCCGGTACCGGTAATGGCAACCCGCTTCTGCTCAAAGCTGCTGACCGGAACGGAACCGGGTTCCATGCTCACGATCAGGCTGCAGTTATTTCCGCCGAAGGCATAGTTGTTCTTCATGAAGAGGTTAATCTTTTGCTCGCGGAACGCGTTAGGCACGTAGTCCAGATCGCAGTTCGGACGCGCCGCGGTGAAGTTCAGGGTAGGCAAAATGTGGTTGTCGGGCAGCGTCACCAGGCAGGCGATGAGCTCGACGATGCCCGCTGCACCAATGTTGTGGCCAAAATAGGATTTGGTCGAACTCACCGGCGGCACCGGATGGCCTGCAAAGACTTTTTTCATCGCCAGCGTTTCAATACGGTCGTTGGCTTCGGTCCCGGTACCGTGGGCGTTTACATAGTCAATCCGATCGGGAGTGATACCCGCATTTTCCATGGCTTTGAGCATGACCTGCACGGCGCCGCTGGCGCGCGGATCGGGTCCGGTCTCATGGAAGGCATCGCAGGAGGTGGCATAAGAGAGGATCTCGCCGTAAATGGTGGCGCCACGCGCCACGGCGTGGTCATAGTCCTCAAGCAGCAGCGCCCCCGCGCCTTCACCAATAGACATGCCGGACTGGCCCGAAAACGGTGTACAGGCCTTCGGGTGCATGACGTTCAGCGCATAAAAACCGGCGAAGGTAGGCAGGTAGATAGGCTCAGTGCCGACCGCCAACATCGTTTTGTTTTTGCCGTTCTGGATATAGTCGAACGCCATGCCGACCGCATTCGGGCTGGCGGTACAGGCGGTAGCGACCAGCTCGACCCCGCCCTGCAAACCCAGCAGGGTCGATACGCTGGAACAACAGGAGGAAAAGCCGCCCGAAAAGAGCGCCTTGCGCAGGGAAAAATCGGCCAGGCGCTGCTCAAACAGCGGCAAAAATGCCTCTGTGCCGGCAGAAGAGACGCCAACAATTAAGCCGGTCTCTTTAAGCTGGGCTTTGTCATCAACCAGCCCCGCCTGAATTAGCGCATCCTTGCCTACCTTATAAGCCCACAGCGCCGCATTATCGAGTGAGTCAATAATCTCATCCGGAAGTTCTGAATAATCCATCTCATGCAGCACTTCAGCCGCTCTGGCATTTTCAAACCATGTTGAAAAGCGTTTGCTGTCAGCCACACCGTTGCGCTTATTCACTAAAGCGTCTTTAAAATCCCCAAGGTTATCAGCCAGAGAAGATAAGATGCCCATCCCGGTAATAACAACGCGTTTCCTGTTTGTTTTCATAATTCACCGTACCGCCGTGTACAGATAATAAAACAGTCAAAATGGAAAACAGGCGGAATTAGCACTGCTGATTACCCACCGACTGTTTTTATAAGGAATCAATTACAATGCGCTTTTCGCTTTTGACGCATCAACAAAGCTGTGTTCAGTCGGATTAACCAGCATGCTCAGGTTATAAATAAAGGGCATGCTTTTAGTTCTGGCGACCACCGTTTCGGTATCGGTTTGAAGGGTATAACCCGCAATATCGGACCAGGCATAGTCGCTTTCCAGCAGCGCCAGGGCAATAAAGCGCTGTAGCGCAGGCGAGAATACGGCATTCACCACGTGCCCAATAGCCTGGCCGTCAACCAGCACGCTATCGCCCGCCGCGATCCCTGAGCAGGTCTCTTCGGCGATCATGCCAATCAGCCTGCGCGTACCGGCCTGCTGAGACAGCGCCTGCACCGCTTCCTGCCCGACAAATCCTTCTTTGTCGTACTGGACGGCCCACTGCATCTGCAGCTCAACAGGGCTAAGGCTGTAGCCAGCAAACAGGCTCGCATCCCAGCCCGGGTTTTCGATACGCACGATTTTCTGATAGTCCAGGCCGCCGGTCTGCAGATGATATTTACCGCCCTGCTGTTGAAGCTGCCGCCACTGCTCAACCAACTTCTCCTCATGGCCGATAACCATGTACGCAAATTCGCCGTGTTTACCGCAGCGGAGCACCATCAGTTCATCGTCGGTATTCATGTACTCGTAATACGGCAGGCCAATCACATCGAAGCCGTGAATTTCTGCCATCAGCTCCCAGGCGTACGGACCTTCGAGCAGAATCGCCCCCCAGCGCTGTTCGCGCATATCGCTAATTTCAGGGGTGTCCTGAATATCGAGTTCGTCTGATTTCTCCAGCAGCGCGGCCAGGCTGGCCATCAGCTCATCGGCGGGAATATTCTCCGACATAATGTAATACCCCTCTGAAGAACACAGGACGTATACATCACCGCGAATGGTGCCGTCGTCATTCAGAACCAGCGAGTAAATCGCCTGTTCATCGCGAATAATAGAGACATCGGCAGAGACCAGATAATTCACCAGAGCCCATGCATCATCCCCCATCACGCTGATGATGGACATATGGGAATAATCCACGAGGAGAGCATTTTCGCGTACGGCTTTATATTCTACCATCGGGTCATGATAGGCTGCGGGCACGGAGTGATGGTTATAAACGCTCATTACTGCGTTATTCTGCAAATGGAAGTCGTATAAAGACGTCATAACGTGATCCTGTCAGTCAAAAGGGTGAATTACGCGTTTAGCTTCTGAATAATAAAGGTGGCGAGGCTGTTGATGCTTCTCATATAAGAAGGGTCATCACTTTCACCGACCTTAATGCCGAACACTTTATCCAACATCACCACAATTTCCGTCGCATCGACGGAATCAAGTTTTAATCCGTTGCCAAACAGCGCAGTGTCATCGTCAATCTGCGACTCTTCGCGCTGAATATTCAAACGCTGAATAATTTCCTGTTTGATTTTACGCAGCACATCCTTGCGTTGCTGAATTGCGTCGTTCATCGTTGACATGGTTTTTTCTCTCACAGAGGTTGTTTAGTTTCGCGATAATTAATAATGGTGCCGTGGCTTATCAGCCTCTTGCCTACGTATGCCGACACGGAGTAGTGTTTAAAGCCGTTGGCATCAGAAAAGGCTAACTTGCTCGTGACCTCAATCGAGTCACCGGGGTAAGCGATATCCTTAAATTTCAGGTTTTGTGCGGCCAGCACGCCGCGCACCTGGGCACGCCGCTCGCGGATAATCGCCAGCATCTCGTCAGTCGTAATATGGGCATGAATGTCGCGCAGGGACTTCAGCGTCTCATGACACCGGGCCTCATAAATGTCGCAAATATCGGTTAAAAATGAGAGATACTCGCTGGCCTGACCAAATATTTCAGCAATGATCACCCCCGGCATAATGGGGTCGTCAGGAAAATGCCCCAGCAGATAAGGCTCGTTATAGGCGACATGTTTCGTCACTTTCACAAAGCCATTCTCACCGTATTTAAAATCGTCGATACGATCGACCATCAGCAGCGGCTGGCGCCAGCCGCCCATTTCCAGAAAGATCTTTGCGGGAATAACGTATCTGGACATAGATCACCGCATTACCAGGCCACCATCGATAACGATGGTTTGGCCGACGATGTAGCTGGAAGCGGAAGAGCTTAGGTAAACGATCGTGTTCGCCACTTCCTCGCATTTTCCCAAACGACGCAGCGGAATGGTGCTGACCACCCCACGCACCACCGTACGGGAGACCTTTTTCACCATTTTTGACTCAATCATTCCCGGCGCGACGGCATTGACGCGAACTCCATAGCCTGCAAGCTCTGCGGCCAGGGTGCGGGTAAAGCCGAGGAGCGCGCCCTTGGAAGCACTGTAGTTCACCTGTCCTACACTCGGGATCAGGGCGGCAATAGAGGCAACATTAACTATCGTCGGGCTTTCCGCAGAGCGCAGCAGCATCAGCGACTCTTTGATCAGGCGGAATGTGCTGAACATATTAACGTCCATGACCTGGCTAAAATCCGCGAAGCTCATCGACGCAAACAGGCTGTCTTTTACGACCCCGGCGTTATTCACCAGAACGTCGAGTTTTCCTGCCTTTTCCGCGAGATGGGCGCAGAGCGCAGCCACGTCCTGCGGCTCGGCAAGATCGCACTGAATGAGCGAAAGTTTTGCCCCGGCCGGATGGTGCTCTTTTAACTCCGCTAGCGGCGCAGCATTGGATTTATACAGGGCAAAAACGTCACAATCCTGATCCAGAAACGTTGCGCAGATCGCCAGGCCAATATCCCCGCTGGCGCCGGTGACAAGTACCGTTTTTTGCTTAAGGTCGTTATATTGATACATAGCATTCACAAATAATTTGATTAATAAAGTATGACAATCGCTATCGCATGGGTCTGGCAATGTGAAATAGTCAGTGAGGTGTTTACGCATCCTTTTTCTGCCAGCAGCTTTTTTATCCGCTCGCTGAAAATAAAATGGGGACAACCGTAATCGTCGTGCGTCACTTCAATATCATGAAACGTGATTCCGTTCCGGTAACCGCAGCCAAGCGCCTTTACCGCCGCCTCTTTTGCCGCCCAGAAACCGGCCGCGCGTTCGACGTTAAGATCGTCAAGGTTAATCTTTATCAATTCCTCCCCGGTATACACCCGAGACAGGAAATCTATTTTCCCGTTGTCTATCGCACGATTAATTCGCGTCACCTCAACAATATCCGTACCGATGCGCATAATGGCTTTCATCCTTGCTAGAGCTGATATGAAATGGAGAAGTTAACGTTAAGCTTATCGACGTCCATGCTGCCCGGGTATTTTACGGGTGCTGACAGGGAAGTATCCCAGGTCAGGCTTTTTAGATTGCCTTGCATACCCACGGCGGAGCCTGCGAGAAATTCATCGCCATATACGCTGTCCTTTTTTATCTGCCCAATATCGAACCCGACATAGTAACTGGCATTAATAAAGCCCACCGGATGATAGAGCGTATTTTGCAGGTAATAGCCGCTGTTACCGTTCAGGCCCACGCTATTTTCAAACCCACGCACGTTCCAGCGTTCTCCCAGGGTCATCTGATCCTGTAAGGTGAGATCTCGCGGCGCGTACTGAGCATAAAACGTGGCGCTATAAATGCTGTTTCCGAGCTGGCGCGAATAGCTGCTCTCCAGATTGAAAAGCTGGCTGACCGGGCTGACGTCGCCATACACCATATCCGGCGTCTTATCAGCGCCAAACCAGGTAATAAAACGCTGCCACGACAGCGTCGAGTCCCAGTAGGCATTATTCAGCTGCTGTTTATAGTTAACCCCCAGCCTGACGTTATCCATATTGCGTTTTTGCAATACCAGTTCCTGACCGTCAATTTTATACCCGGACTTGCGGCGAATAAGCTCCGCATTCCCGGTCACCTTGCGGGTTTTATCCCGGTATACCGTACGCGATGCTTTTGCGCTCCAGTAATCACTCTTACCCACATACTCCACTGAGGAATAGTTCAGCGGAATGGTCTGGCGCGACGTGCTGCTGCTGTAAAAAACCGAATAGTTCCAGTACCCCACGGGAAAAGCGTAGTAACCACTTACACTCTCATATTGGCCTGTAGTACTGCGCGTCCCGGCCAGATAAAACAGGTCGCTCAACCGGGCTGTGTTGTATAAATAGCCCACCGCCGAGGTCAAATACCGCCCTGTCTGTTTGTCCCCCCAGTTGCTGTAGCTCGCTCTCAGGTTCCAGTTTTTTGTGCGCTCGGTTGTGATGTGCACGATGCTGTAGCCATGCCGGGTACCGGGTTCGATATTGATTTTCACATTGGCATTTGGTACCTGCTGGAGGTTCTCCAGCCCCTGCTCAATATCACGAATATTGAGGATATCTTCTTTCTTAAACGGCAATATCCACGGGTTAACATCATCGCCATCAACATGGATCTTTTCGATTTTTCCGGCCTCAACGTTAAGCGTCAGGATACCGGAAGCAATATTTTGTGAAGGCAGCGTAATGCGGGTGGTGATATAGCCCGCGTTGATATAATAATCCTGCAGCGCGTTTGCTATCTTCACTACGCCAACGCTCCCGACGCAGCGACCAAGGATCTCTTTTTTAATCGCCCGGTCGGTTTTATGCTTCAGAAAATCGTTTTCAAGCTTCAGCGTATTAATCGTAAAACAGTTTTCTTCTTCCGGCAGATTGTCCAGCCGGAACACTTTGCGATCGGTACTGGAATACACATCCTGGCGCTGCACTTTCTGTTCTTTGAATGCGCTTAAATCGGCATTATGCTGCTGCTTAATAAGATGATTAATATCATCCTCAGCATTGGCACAGGCAGCGACCAACAGTAGCGACAGCCACAAGATTTTAAATCGTAATTCCATTTACTGTCTCAAAAAGAAAGGCAGCAGGGTCTCATTCTGACCTGGTGTTAACAGAAGATAGCTGCTGCCTTATGTTACGGCTTAAACATTAAATACCCACGATAGTCCCGGTATTGGTGACTTTATTGGCGTTCAATTCCAGACCTGCTAACCCACCTAATACAGCGTCTTTACCGCTGTTGGTCACATTATTCGCCGTGACGTTCGCAACGCCGTAGCTGAGCATGTTCAGGTAGTTATAGATATTGCCGGAGGTTTTTGCCGTCAGGGTGTAATCACCGACAATATTGCCGCGGTTGTTAATGTCATTGACCGCATTAATGGCGATATTCTGCGCGAGAATATTGCTTTTAGCGTTGTTGGTAACGTGTCTCTGCGTATCAATATTCACGCTCGTTCCCGCGACGATGTCCTGGAAGTTTTCAACCCCGTTCTGGGCATTAATCGCCAGCGCATTATCTGCGGAGATCGTGTTACGGTTGTACAGCACACCTTTCAGGACGTTAACGTTCAGCGTGTCTTTGCTGCTGATCCAGCCATAGTTGGTGAAGCTGTTATCAACGTTCAGCGTTAATTTCTTATCTGACGCAATCACGCCCGTTGCCGTGTTGTTTGCCATGCTGCCATTGCTGGCGTTGTAGAGCGTGCTGGTCGTAACGTCCAGGTTACCTGCGCTCCAGGTCGTTGCATAGTTGTTGTAAAACACACCGGCAGCCTTAACGATCGCGTCCGCACCGCTGACTAACATCCCCCAGGTATTATCCAGCGTGGATTTTGCGATCAGGCTAAGCGGCCCTTTTTCGGCAATGATGCTGCTGTAGTTGTTGTACACATTCTGCGCGGAGAGCGAAACGCCTTCCGTGCCAACCATGCCGCCAGCGTCACCCGTGATGCCAAAGTAGCTGCCTAACTGAGAGACAAAATTGTTGCCATAGCGGTTTTCAATATTGCCCGCCGAGGTAACAGACAGCTTCTGGCTCGCAGCCATCATCGCGGTGTTGTTATACACCGTGGATTTTGCGTCAACGGTAACATTCTTACCGGCGATTAAGCCGTAATTGTTATCGATGGCGTTCCCCTTCAGCGTAACGTCGCCTTTTTCGGAGAGGACCGATCCTCTGTAGCTGTCAAAATTGCCCGTCAACGTCAGGTCAATGTCGTTCACGCCCGCAATCTGACCATAGTCGTTATTCAGTGCGCCGCCCGCAATGTTGACCGCGCCCGCAGAGAGGATCGTGCCGCTGTAGTTATCAATATTGCCTTTTGCCGACACAATACTGATATCGCCGTTTCCAGCAGTGATGCTTCCGCGGTTATTACCCACGTTCGCGGCCGTCGCCAGCGTCATACTGCCGTTCGCCTTGAGGGTCGCATTATTGTTGTTAATGCTGTTGGCGCTGATAGAGACATCACCTTCGCCTCTCATGGTGAGGTTATTATTCAGGTTGCCGTTCGTTTTCACGGTCAGGTCTGAATCACCCACAATATTCCCACGGTTATTAATATCGTTAACCGCGGTGATGGTGACGTTATCCCCCACCATGTTGCTGTTATTGTTGTTGGTGACGTGGCGCTGGGTGGTGATCGTCAGATCGCCGCCGGCCGCTGAGATATTTTTGAAGTTCTCCACGCCGTTCAGCGCGGAAAGGGTCAGCGATTTCTCGGCCGCGAGCGTGTTACGGTTATAGAAAACGCCTTTGAGCACGTTGACGATCGCATCGCCCTTGCTGCTGATCCAGCCGTAGTTATTGACGTTGTTATTCACATTCAGAACAAGATCGTTATCTGAAGCAATAATCCCCGTCGCGTTGTTATCAATTAACGTACCGTTGCTGTAGTTCTCCAGCGAAACGGTATCGATATTCAGATTGCCCGCGGCGTAGGTCGTCGCGTAGTTGTTATAGAACACCCCACCGGCTTTGAGGGTGGCATCCGTCCCGCTCATCAGTAACGCACGGGTGTTATCAATATTCCCTTTTGCCTGCACGGCCAGCGGGCCATTCTCAGCGACGATGCGGCTGGTATTGTTGTAAATATTGTTTCCGGTAAGCGAAATACCCTCTTTACCGATCATGCCGCCTTTTTGCTGAGGCATCCCGAAATAGAGACCAAATGCGCTACCGAAATTATCACCGTTACGGTTATCGATAGTGTTATTGGCCTTCACGGTGAGAGCTTTACTTGCAACGATCATCGCGGTGTTGTTATTCACGTCGCCATTGGCTTCGATGCCAATATTTTGCCCCATCATAAAGCCACCGTAGTTATTTACGGTATTGGCACCCAGCGCGATATCCCCCTCTTCAGAGCTGATAACGCCGATGTAGTTGGTGATGTTGCCCGTGGTCGATACGCTGACGCCGCCTTTACCCGAGAGGCCGCCGTTGTCGTTCCGCAGGGAGCTGCCTTTCGCGATCACTTTGGCAGACGAGTTCAACTTGCCCGCGTAGTTATCAATGGCGCCGTTGCTTTCCAGGGAGATATCGCCATTCGACGCCATCTGCCCGCCATTGTTATTGATGCTGTTCGCCGCAATCTGCACGCCCTTCTCGGCAATAATCCCTAAGGAGTCATTGCTGGAGGTATCAGCCGTTTTGGTCGAACCATTGCTCACCGCGCCTTTAGCGGAGATTTTGGTAGTACCGCCAGCAGAACGGAGCAAACCGCGGGTGTTATCGACGTTGCCGGCACTGATTACGTCAACGTTGCCGAGAGAATCGACCAGCCCGCTGTTGTTGTTAAGGGCAGTGGATTCCAGACCAACATACCCGCCCTTAATCTGACCGTTGCTGTTGTTCAGGGTGCCGGTTTTCAGCGCCACGATACCCGCTTCGATACCCACAGTGTTGCCTTTGCCTGAGTTGGTCAGGGTAGCGTTATTGGTATCAACCGCCAGCGTCCCCGCCGAGGCCATTTTGCCGTTGGTGTTATCGATAGCACCGCTGTTGATATACAGATCGCCGGAGGTGGAGATATTGCCCGCGCGGGTATTCACCAGGCTGTTTTTATTGGTATCCAGCGCGATAGATCCCGTGGCAGCGATGGCGCCCGTGGTGTTATTGAGCGCACCGTTGGTCTTGATATTAATCTGACCGGAGGTTTCAATTCGTGCATTGCTGTTCAGCAGCTGACCCTTCGAGTCGATGTTGACGCCGCCATCACCCGCCGAAAGCAGGCCCAGGTTGCGCACGCCCACGCCGTTTTCCGTGCTAACCAGGTTGATTTTTTTGGCGTACATGCCGCCAAGGGCAGCCACGTCAATGCTGTTGGTGTTACGTGAACCGGTTGCAGTCACGGTGCCGGTCGCCTGGCCCGCCGAGTTAACATAGTTATTTCCTGCCACCACGTTCAGTTCACCGGCGGAGACCTTGTCGGTGACAACGACGTTACGGGCCAGAATGTCCGTCGGACTGGTCGTACTCATTTGTCCAAGGGTGATGGTGCCGCCGTTAACGGAATAACCCGCCACCTGGCCGTCCTTAACATCAGGCGTGCCGGTCGTCAGCGTCAGCTTGCCGGTATTGATCGTCCCGCCGCCGCTCACGGTGATGCCGTTAGGGTTGGCAATAATTAAGTCTGCTTTATCGCCTGCAATTTCCATCATGCCGTTGATGGCCGAGGCATTTTTAGACGTCACTTCATTAAGAATGACTTTCGCCGACCCAGAGGTCAGGTTGCTGTTACCCTGAACGTTACCGCCGAGGGTGGTGTTAGCGCCGGTAGCGCTGTTATTGAAAATCACACCATTCTTGCCAACGTTTAGCTTATCGTAAACGTTATGAGAAAGGCCTTTGTCGTTGGCGGTATTGATATTAATGACAGGTACGTTGTTCGCTGACCCGACAACACCATTTTTAATACTGATGTCTGCGGCCTGCGCGACGATTGGCAGCGCCAACAGTACCGCAGCTGCAACCGGGTGCCACTTCATGTCGAAGCGCGGGGTGCTATTTTTTTTACTATTCATAATAAGCTACTCTTATAACGGAATAATTATATCCATGTTTGAATGTGACATCTCTACGCTAAATCACTCATTCATTTCCCTTGACGAATAAACCTCCTTTTCTCCCTTTGTGTATAATTCAGAATTGTAGAGTTAGTATTGAACATAGTTTTGAACCTGCTGGCTCAGTGTTGTCTTCACCTTGCCTGACGCCATTAGCCTATCGTCAGAGAAGATGAATGCGTTCCCCTGAATCGGAAAACATCACCAGCCAGGATTATCCGTCATAAGTATTAAGCGCACGCGTCGATACAAGCATATAACGCCCAGCCGGTCGTCATATTCTTAAATACAGCCATATGTCGCTTAATGCTATAAAATAGCAGCGTGAATATACCCCGCCCGGCTTAACCTGCCGCGGCATTGACACTTCTTTCGCGGGCGGCCGCACCCGTCACATTCTGCATGCAGATTTATGACCTGCGTAAATACTATTATTACAAATTGCAACAACCATTTTGAAGATCATTCTAGCGCCTTTTCCTGAATTGGCAACATTCATACATTGATATTTTCAGCAAAAAACAATCAGCCACAACAAATAACACAGGACATTTCTTATATTTTTATAAGGTATAAACTTAATTCAAGCGCAGTGCCTTAATAAAATGATTTAACCACCCCATAAAGCAGCAGGAATATACTGAGAAAAAAACCGTTAAAAACGACATGTTCGCGTATATTTTACATTGCGTATAGCGCCCGAGAATAATCTTATTGAGAATTTGCCGATGGCCATCGTTCACGCGGATTGACTGCCGTGAAGCCGGACTGAATGGCGGAGTAAGAAAAATCGCTTGTTCTATGAGGCTCAGGTATGGATGGCGAATACGGACATGCGCACGCATGCCCGTACAGAAAACTCAGTAACACGATCGGTGAAGCGGCACGCCTGAAGCTACGCTTTTACCGCCTGCCCGCTCCCGCGTTTAACCCTCGGTATATCGCCTGTATCATTCAGCGCACCCGGAAACGTCTTCAGCCACTGCGCGACTTTCTGTTTATTAATATTCACCACGCTCATACCTTCCAGGCATCCCCATAATTCTCTTGTATGCTGCGGCGTAATCACAATGCAGTCTTTCATGGCGCGGATTTTTACGGGCATGCCGTCGATAAAGCCTGCACGGGTTAACCAGTCGCCGCCCAGAAGAAGGTATTTCATGTCTATGCGCGCGTACAGTTCGCAGCAGGCGGCACTGTCCTGCGGCGTTTCCGCGCGGGGATGGACGGGTGCCGCGTTGGGCTGTTTGCCGTGAAGACGGCGGGCGCTGTTTTTGCGTACCAGCTCGCGGTTTTCAATCATGCCGGTGAAAGCGTCTGATTCTGTTTTGCAAACAATAAACTCTGGCTTAAAATTCGTCGCAGCCATATACAACTCCTATCAAGTTGGTTGTGGTTAGCGGTATGGGGGTGTTGCAGCACCTTCATATCGCGAATTCTTCTTTAAATATTCTTCGATACTTCCTTTGCCGTTCGGCGTAATTTCTGGTGCTCATTATACAGGGCTGAATATAAATACAGCGGTTTGGTGTGGGGTAAATTTGGAATTTGCGAGGGGGATTCAGGAAAAGGGTTTTAATTCGAGAAATGACAACGCTTCGGCTGTAAACCTGTTCAACTCACCTCTTCCAGATATTTGTTCGTTAGTAAACCTGCGTTAATACCGTATCGGTTGTCCCGATAACTTCCTCTCTGACCTCTCAAAAATTCATCAAATCTATAGATTAACGATTTACATCACCCTGATTTTGTTATGTGATCCTGTTACAGGCTTTAGTAACGCCCTGCCCAGCCAACCGTAACAGGACTTCATAGATGGAATTTTATCAGGCCGATCCGATGCTTGAGAACTACTGGCGTGGTGTGATCCTCTTTGGAAGGAACGTCGCATCTTACAAATTTGCGCTGGCGTCAGCGTTGTATGAAGTGGATAAGACGGGCAGCGATTTGATTACGCTCGACCGGCTTGCCGTGCCGTACAGCAGCTACATTTGCGAGCACCTGAAGCATGCGCCAAAGCAGATCACCTCCCGCAGCAGTCAATTTCTGGAAACCTGCCTGAAGTTCAACAGAGGTGAAATCACCCACGCTCAGCTCATTGAAGCGACGGTGCGCCTTGGCTTTAACAACGTGATTGATGCCTTTCATTACGTGAACCAGGGCGAGATCGATAAACGGTTTTTCCTTGATGAGCGTAAAACCCACAGCGGGATCCGCCTGACGGATAACTTCTATTTACTGGGCGAACGCCTGCAGTATAAAAACCTCGCTTTTGAAACCAATGCTCGCTGGAACCTGGTGGAACAGGCATGGTCGATGGGGATTTCACGTAACCTTGTTGGCGTGGAGTTCGACGAAGATAATCAGCTACTGTTCACGAAGGTGAACGCGCGTCGCGTAAACATCACCAGCTGTCGCGATAGCCTGAATGGTTACCAGAAAGGACGGTGTTTTTACTGCTTCAAACCCATCAGCCTGGTACCGGGAGATGCAGAACTGGCGGACGTCGACCACTTTATTCCCTGGGCTTCCCGCAAAGAAGTGAGCAATATTAACGGGGTATGGAACTTAGTGCTGGCCTGCCGGTGCTGTAACCGTGGCGTCGAAGGCAAGTCTGCACGCATTCCCGACCTCAGGCTCCTGCAGCGGTTACACACCCGCAATGAGTATTTTATTCAGAGCAAGCTGCCGTTACATGAGACGATTGTTCTACAGACAGGGCAGCGTCCTGAAGCACGGAAAAGCTTTCTGCAGCGTAACTGGCAGGCCGCGCTGGACAAACTTATCCATACCTGGCAACCCAACGCGGAAGGCGAGGAAACGTTTTAATGACACTTCACTACTATCAGAACCACGCGCAGGATTTCTTCGATGGCACGGTCAATGTCGATATGACCTCGCTATACGAGGCCTTTACCCAACATCTGCCTCTCGTTGCCCAGGTTCTGGATGCTGGGTGCGGTTCTGGCCGGGATGCAAAAGCCTTTCATGAGATGGGTTATCAGGTGGATGCTTTTGATGCCTCTTCCGCGATGGTGGAACTGGCAAAGCAACATACCGGGTTACCCGTGCAGTTGATGACATTTTCAGAGATCGACGGTAAAGCACAGTACGACGGGATCTGGTGCTGTGCCTCTTTGCTGCATGTCCCCTCTTCTGGGTTACCTGCGGTGATGCAGAAGCTTGCGGATGCGCTTAAGCCTGGCGGCGTCTGGTATGTGTCCTTTAAGTATGGCAACGGTGAGCGGGTGCAGGGTGAAAGACGGTTTACGGATCTGGATGAAGAGGGGTTGCGGGAGTTGCTGAAGGCGGTTCCGGGGATTGAGATAGCTTCGCTTTGGACGACTCAGGATAACCGCCCGGACAGAGATGAGACATGGCTGAATGGAATATTACGAAAAAACGCCGCTTGATCGTCAGGCGGTGCTAATCGACACGGATTATCTCGATGCGGTTTTCATCATCGCCAGCATGATTCTGTTGATGTCTTCAGTGCGCGGGCCACGCCTGATTTCCCAGTTAGAGAACATTCCAACGCCTCTGTATAGACAATTTCTCCGTCGAACACGTCGAATAGTTCTCCAGCCTTTATCTTTCTTATGCTGCTCATACTTACATCTCCACGAGCAGTACACGGTAAAAATCTGTCAGAGCGTCAGGCCTGAACACCCAATAACGTATCGGTGTGCTCAGGCACTTGATACTGTTTTATAACTGCCGCTGCTCAAGGCTGGAATAAATCGTTTTGATCTCCGATTTTAAGCTATCACCGCGATAGACCATCGATGTGTCATAGCGCTGGTATCTTTCCTCTCGCGCGGCGCTAAACCAGTTAAAGGAACCAACGCAGAGTAGTCCCTCATCGCCAATCACAATCTTACTGTGAACACGGTTGACCAACTTCGTCGTGATGCCCATTTCATTCAACCTTTCCAGGGCTTCATTCAGGCGCTGATGTTTCTCTTTTCGCTTTTCAAAATCTGCATGCTCTGTATTAAACGTTTTATCCGTTACTACAGTGATATCAATGCCACGGGCGCGCGCCTGAGACATCGACGCCAGAAAACCTGTCTGTTCCAGCTTTTGCCAGGTGAGCCACGGGGAAACGATAGTAATGCTCTGATTAATGGCGTCAAAAGTCTGGTTCAGAAACGCATCATGTTGATCCACCCCGTGCAGGGTTGAAATCTGCGTTTGCGAGGTACTTAAATCCTGGCGCTCCTGAAACTCAAACTGCAACGCATTATCAGTGGAAGCAAACAGGTATTTTGCCAGCAGTCCCCGAGGTGAAGAACCGGGTTGGATCTCAAACAGATCCATATCGCCAAAGACCAGGAAGCTATCTTTCGCACGCGAAACGGCGACATTCAGCATGCTGCTGTCGCTGTCAATAAAACTGCCATCTTCATGCTTCGAATATACAGGGGAGAAAAGCACAATCGCCCTTTCCGCCCCCTGCAATGAATGGACAGTACCGACTGTCAGCGAATTTTCATCGCCACTACAATTAATATCCAGCTTACGTAATGACGATTTAATCGTACTGACTTGTGCCGAAAATGGGGTAACAACCCCCACTACTTTATGTAGAGGTTCGCCATAATGACGCTCGATTTCCTCTTTGTGCGCCGCTAGCCACACAGCGATCGTCTCTGCTTCAAAGGCGTTATAACGGCTTCCTCCACTGGCCTGCATACCTTTACCATCAATATGCAAATATCCCATTGCAGGAAATATTGTCTCTTTTTCTTCCCCTCGTTTGGGCTGCAACTTACCGTGATAGCAGAGGGTGTTACAGTAGCCAATGATGTTATCGAAACAGCGACGGTGTTCGTACAGATACATCCCCCTCGCAAAGTCCGGATCATATTGATAGCGCGAGTTAAACTGGGCGATCTTCATGACACTGCCAGATGCAGCACTCTTTCCTGAGTCACACACCAGGGCATAAGATTCGGTAAGTTCTTCTTGAGTACCACCTGGAAGGATATTCTCCTCAACCATGTTGCCGATATCAATACCGGGCAAGCTATTCCAGATAGGCGCAATCTGTTCTGTGTCACCAATCACCAGGGCTTTCTTCGCCAGTGCGAAGGAGGCTGCGGCAACCTCAGGAAGCACCTGCCCCGCTTCGTCGACAATTAGTAAATCGGCAAAGTTATATAAATAGTTATCGTCGAATTTCTTATTGCCGCCGACAAATTCGCTGGTTTTCATATGGTAAGGAAACATGAAGCACGTCATAACTACACAGGGCGTTAGCTTCATTCTACGCTGCCAGCGGGCCTTTGTACTTTTCGCACCAGTACGACCTTTTTCTTTTTGAATATTATCTATGGCAGCCATATCCATCAGCCACCGACCTTCCCAATAATGCGTCGCCAGCAAAAACATTGGGAAACGGAGCTGTGTATCGGCAAGCTCATCGGCTTCGTGCAGACTTAACTCTGTTTCGCCCGGATTCCCCAGTGAGTGAGTAATCTCGCGCCAGCGCATAGCTGCTTCGCTTTCACGTCGGGAAATGTCCTCAGCAAGATCCATTTGCTGCTGATACCCGGCCTGCTCTTTACGCGTTTGCTCAATCAGGCCATTGATAAAGGCATCAATTTCATCGGGCAGAGCGCCCTGGAATGCTGTCATTCTTTCGCCAAACGTAGCCTCTAAAAACAGCTTCATTTGATAGTGACGCTTAGTACGCACGGCGGGAAGCCAGGAGAAGAGAGCGAACATGAACGACTCACCGGCGCGATATTGTTCCCACTGTTTTTTGCCCTGCGTTAATAGCGAGATTTCATTTGTGCTATTAAGCAATATCGTTCTCTTATCCTGAATATACTGTTCGAGATCGTCACTGATGGCATGCCGCTCCTGACGGATTGCGTTCAGGTCATCCCACGCAGGCTCGATTTGCTCAAGCTCTGCAGAGAGTTCAACCAAACGCTGATGCAGGAGATCCACAACCTGTTCAGGTGAATGACATTCCTTATTCGGGAAAGCTGCCCTTGCCTTTTCAAGGAAGAAGCACCGGGCATCTTCAACATATTCAAGGGATTCAACACGGTTAAAAAATTCTTCCGTCTGGTATTTTTTTACCGCCTCGGCTCTTCGTCCAGAAGACGGGAAGTAAGCGCCAAAGCTTTTTACATCAGGTAACCAACGCCCGGCCATAGGCCCAGTGCCGGTAGCAAAATCTTTACCGAAAGCCTCGATAATGTTGGTAACGGCCTGATTGTTGGTTGATGTCGCAATCACTACCGGCGGTTCGGTTTTGTGTAAAGCCGCTCTCGCCCACTCAGTAGCAATGATTGAGAGAACCAGAGTAGTTTTCCCGGTTCCCGGAGGACCGTTCACGGCAAGAATATCGCCCGGCTGTTGAGTGAGATAATGGCTAAGGGCATCGCGCTGCGCCACAGCCAGCGGAAATTTATCACCGGAATGCCCCAGACGCTCACTGAACATGGCATTACTGGCAAGGAGCTGCTCAACAGGAAACTTATCTTTCGAGGCAAAGCGCGCCAGCAATGGCACCTCTTTTTTGCACGACAGCAGATGATCGTACATAGGCAGGATATGGATGCTGGCCCCTCCAGACTGGTTGGCTTTAATAATATAGCCATATCCAGCTGGTTCATATTGCTCAGGTGATGCGAGCCATCTGCCAGCAACATTTTTTAAAAGTTCATCTGTGTCTTTAAGATACTTTTGCCACAACTGCTGATAACGAGCATATCGTTCCACTCGTTGATCATCAGTCTCAACAAGCAGCTCATCCTCATTACTGGGACCAAAAGTAATTGAATCATGCGTGGTTTTGTACTTGTCATATTCCGCCATCTCACCAATAGAAAAGGTTCCTTTAGGGAGAGGTTCGAGCAGGTCACGGGGAATGGTGGCAGGAGATGTAGGGAATAAAAAGCCTTCGCGGTTCAACAGTGCGGAAGTCACCAGAGGCGTAACTATACCTGGTGCGCCTGCCGTACGTTCCTTGCCATGCTTTAACAGGCGGATCCATACTTGTGGACGTAGTCGTACCTCAACGGTCTTAACCTGCTCGTCTTCGCCCTCGAAGAACGATTGCACGATCTCTTCACCCAGTCTTCCCCGATCGACATCCATCCATCGCGTGAATGAATCTTCATCTTTGCGCTCAAATGCCCCTTTTCCAGACTCAGCATCAGCTAAGGTATTTCGCCAGTATGAAGTGAATCCTTGAGTATTGCTGTCCATTCCCCGTCCCATGACTTAAATAAAACTATTGATTTCGTTGATATAAAATCCTCATGGTTAAACATTGTCCACGATGCCAGTACGATCGCAAGGATTTGTTTGTATCGCTAAACATGGTGTATCACTGTACATATCGATGGCTATTTGAGGACACTCACTTAGATAATCAGCCATTGCTTTAATAACTTCTACATCTTTTAGATCATGCCAATAATCTAGTGAGTTCTTCTTTTAGAACATCCATATGTAAATCAATATATGACTTCACCATTGCAGAATATTCACGGTTAGGCTCATAGCAGGTCTGCAATGCATCAATATCGCGCCCAATCTTCGCAAGATAGCGATCTCGGGACACTCCGGGTTGCAAAGTCGTCGTGATCTCTATCAACTCATGAATACTATCCACCTGTACCGCAACAGGTTGCAATACTTCAGCTCTCCTAGTTACAAGCCCAAAACGATTCAGTCCCATAATTTCAATGCTTTTTACCCCCATCTCATCTGGGACATTCTGCACAGAATTTGCTAGCAACAGGGGAATCTTCAAATTGTTGATATGCCAGCAAAGATGGTCCTCAGGGTTATGATTACAAGGATTGATCAATAGGGGAACTTCTTGGTCTAAATCGTCTTGACTTCCCTGAGCTCGATAGATCCCAGATACAGGAAAAGCACATTCCTTGCCTGAATTTTCGGGATCATCGATGAAAACAACTGTGCCATCAGCCTGCAAAGTATAGGACTTCTGTCCGCGTCGGCGGTTACAGTCAGTGCAGGATGGAAGTAAATTCTCCCACTCCAATGCTAGCCACCAGTAACCCGGATGCCCCTGACTTTCGTTCACCTTTCCTTTCGGACGATAATGCTCAACATCCATTTTCTGGGTGCCTATGTATTTACTCTCGCAATAGGCACATTTACCGTGAAAAAGATGTTCCAAGGCTTCGACGATATCTTCTTCTTTATATCGCTTAAATTTATACGTTTTACTGGGGGCTGGTACGACTGCGTAATATCTTCGTGCAGCAATACGCTCATTATCAACAACATTACCTGCCGTGGTTAATGAGACTGGCACAGGTTGAACTGAGCGATCGATTTTAATCATTATCAATAGCCTTTTTGCTCAAGAACGTTAAGGATTGCTCTGATCGCATCCTCTTTCATATCTTTGGCTTCAGGCATCTTTCGTTTTACTGAAATTAAATACCGCGCCAATGCTTCATGGACTACTCGCTGACTAAGAGTCGTACCAAGTACAGTTATTTCACTAAGTTCTTTTTCTATATGACGAATATATTCAGCCTGATTACTTCCGTCTTTCCTGGTAATATTTCCTAGTCTCCGCTCAAGATCTGGATCATCAGTCGAGAGAAGGCCAAAATACTCAGATGTCAATAGTTGTTCCGTTCTCAACCCCTGGAATCCAGGTAAATCATCCTCCTCAGTAATTGAGTATATTTCATCACGTTTTAGCACATGAACTTCACCATCAAACATCCCTCGCAAACAAAGAGGATCATGGGTTGTAAATATGAACTGCACACCCGGCATTGCTCGCCGGAAGGCACCTACTATCTGCATTTTCCATCGGGGATGAAGATGCGTTTCAATTTCATCAATAATAACGATGCCTGATGCATATTCTAAGTTTTCCCAACGTTTTAGCATATGGCGCATAATATCAATAGCAACATAAAACAGAGCCTTATAGCCATCACTCATGTTTTCAAGAGGAGTGTTACGCTTGTGAGCATGGACCATGACATGTCTAAGTTCATTACGATAAATTATGTCATCCTGCTTTAAGGCAAGGATCTCCTTCATGGCCCTAGCCACAGATTGAAATACAATTTCATCACATTCTTGCAGCCATTTAGTTGGATTTGAAAGTAAGGCTACCGGATTGAAAAGAGTTTGGCAGATAATGCCATTTTCTTGACTGGCACGTTTAAGTGGCTTAACAAAGCGTCTAGCTCCATAGGCAAGAAAGACAATATTCTCTGCACCCTCTCCGTTGGCATTAAAATTTTCATCTATCTGAAAAACACACTTGAATCCATCATTAAATATTAATTTAATTATCGTGGGTTGGATATTATCGACCGTCCATTCACCTCTATCCCTAGAAATAAAATCGTCGTAGCTAAGGTGCAACTTTCCACGCTGAGATTCTGTCATCATTGTAAGTGCTATTGACTGAAGAATTGAGCTTTTACCTGTAGCATTTTCGCCAAGTAGCATCACGCAAGGTGCAAGAGATTTCGACTCACCATGCTTTATATTCAAGGTGAATTTATTTATCCCTTTAAAATCCCGAATTTCGATAGTTTTTAGGTGGCGGGAGGCTTTGTCCTCATCACCTATTTTTCTAGCAAGTCTATCATAATAGTCGGACGAAATTTTCAGCGCAATAGAATCTTCATATATTTCAACTGGAGTATTTATCGGATAGTCAAAATTAAAATGGTAATTCTGTAGACTATCCTTTATGAAAGACTCGATTTTAATAGTAGAATAGGTTCCTTGTCTTCTGGAGTATTCCTTTAGGAACATAGAAACAATAAAATTTGTAACACCGACAAGGCATTTATCACTTGAATGATAGCTATTGAACTCTTCAACAGATCCATTATTCTCAAAAACCATAGCGCGAACAATGCGAATTTGTTCCGCCCGAGCAAAGACGAGTTCTGACCGATTCAGATTAAAAATTAGCAGAGTGTGCTCACCTTTATCCGTTAAGGCCTGCAGCGACCCATCTGAGCTAAGTGAAAGGTGACGGAGAGGGTCATCTCGACATGGATTGATAAGTAACACTCTCTCCAATGTGTTGGCTTCTTCCCAAGTAGAAAGGACTGGAGCACGTACAGACTCCACAGGAAAATAATTTCGTTGCGCGCGGCTACACTCGGCACAAGACAAAAAAAGGTTATCCCAAATATAAGCCAACCAACCGTAAGACTCTACGCTTTCATCATCGTTTAGTCCTCTGGCATTCCCGATAGGTCGAAAATGAACAATTTCTTCGTCTCTAGGAGCTAGGTAGGTCTCGCACCAAGCACAGCAACTATGGAATGTTTTGCGTAGAGAAACACGCACGCTCTCATCATAGAAAATTTCTTTATTGACCGGGGGGCGGCTATAGCGGCGCAACTCCTCTGATTGGAGGTAATATTTTCTTAACTTGCTCACTTCTTCGACGATACGTCCTGATTTTAAAATACTAGGGGTATCGGCTTTGAGTCTTCTAATCTTTCTCATGTAATTCCTAGCAAGCTGGGCAGAGTGCGATCCGACAAAAAAATGTTCTGATGAGTATGATTTTACGCTTGTTCAACCTGGTTAAAAGTAGCGTCTTCCACAAAAATCAGAACATTGTCTCTAAGATATTCAGCCAGTTCCAATCCGTGTTGTTAAGGCTACGATGTTCTGCCGTAAATTCGTTCCAATGATACATTTTTTTAACAAATTAGCCTCTATCTTCTCAAACTCAAGAACTCAGCTTGCCGTCAAAACGAAAAAAAACTATGATTAAATCTGCTTAACGCAATCAGGGTATCTAAATGAGTAAAGATGACGTACAAAAGGACATTAGCGGACTGATCGTAAATGCTTTTCAGCGAGAATTCTGGCTTAACATCCAAGAAGAACTCCATACCGCATACGTGGCTGCAAATGCGCTTACAATGGGAAGCATCGCAAAACTAGGTGAGCCAGAACAATCACGTTTTCGCCCCCAAGCACGACATTATGTACTGAATGCGGCTTTTCGAAGAGCTGCAGAAAACTCGGGTATTGTTTGTTGTGACGTGGATACGACACCGAAAGGTGAGAGCTACATCATAGTAAACTCTGCAGGAGTGAAGATTAGTCGAATCGGGCTGAACTATGATGAAAAGTGCATTCGAGGTGCAAAACATCGTTCTTTATTAGCAGAATTAAACGAGAGTTTTGAAGGATATACGCCAGATTTATTTAGCGAACGTGATCATTCTGAAGGTGGAGTTGGCACTCTAGGAATGTTGGTCTTAAATATCAACCCACCACACGGTCATTCGCAAGATAACATGCTGGACCTAAGGATTGTCGTTCCCTTTACAAATATGAAGGGGTATCACTTTAACCGTTCAGTAAGCGAGCTGATTGAGCTTTACCATACTGAACAAGCTGCGGTCATACCAGATAAGGTTATTCCACAGCTGAAGAAACGCCTGAAAGAACAGGAAGGCTAACGTGGTGAAATTATGAGAGTGGGAATAACGGGATTTCAGCCGGAAAGGTTAACTCAGCTTCGTGAAGCGCGAGGGTTATCTAAAATTAATTTGGGTCGTTTGGTTGACCGTTCCCCCTCTACGATTACAAAATGGGAGAATGGCAGCCATTCTCCTGATGCAGAAGTCATTGCGATCTTGGGACAGGTTCTGAACTGCCCTGTCACATGGTTTATCAAACCAACGGTGAAAAAAGAGAACAATCCAGTTTTCTTCAGAACTATGGCAAACACAGCGAAAGACCTGTGCAATGCTTCTGAGTGTTACATGGGGTGGTTGCAGGAAGTTTCTGCAACTTTACAGGAATACCTTGATTATCCTGAAGTAGATGTTCCTCATTTAGAGGTTACAGATTATCGTGCAATTGATGATGAAATGATCGAATTGATGGCTGCAAAATGCCGTCAGCAGTGGGGATTGGGTATAGCCCCTATTACCGATTTGCTTTTGATTATTGAAAATGCCGGAGTTGTATGTTCTCGTTTTGAACAGGGAAGCGCAATGATGGATGGATATTCTCAATGGAATGAGTCAGAGAGTCGTCCCTACATTATTCTTGCCAGTGACAAAGATAATTATTACAGAAGTCGTTTTGACGCTGCACATGAGCTTGGACACGTAGTGTTGCACAGATATGTCGAAAGGCTTGATTCTGTCAATTTTAAACCAATTGAGGAACAAGCTCATAAATTTGCTGCATGTTTGATGTTACCAGAGGAAGCATTTTCGATAGAATTACCTCCGTTCCCGACGCTTGAGAACTTTATTTCATTGAAAACTCGTTGGGGAATGTCTGCTCAATCCATGATTCATAGAGCTAAATCATTGGAACTCATCTCTCCGCTAGAATACCAGCGCCTATATAAAAGCGTTTCTGCTCGAGGCTGGAGAAAAGGTGAGCCACTTGATGATCTTCGCAAACCAGAGTCAGTGAGATTACTGCCTCGTTGCGTCAATTTGTTGTTTGAAACCAACACATTCTCTAAATCAACCTTACTTGAAACTTTAAGCATGTCACGAGTTGATGCCGAAGATATTCTTTCTCTTCCGCGAGGATATTTAGCAGACAAACCATTACTTGATATTAATTCAAAAATTAAACTCAAGAATAGTCTGACACCTGCAGTAAGAGAAGATGAAAAATCAAATGTTATTGATCTATTCACTCGCAAATCTTAAATAACAGATGCTGCGCTGAGTTGCCAATGAAGGCTGACGCTACAATTCCGAGGGTAGTGTCAGCTTATATCTCCTAGAGCAACACTTGTTATGTCGAGAAAACTTATACAGAATTAGAATACTCGAATCATAGCCAAATGATTACCACTCGCTTCACGAATGACCAGTATCTTTCTTCGCCACAATCTTCCCTGTCGTATTGTCCATCCGATATTGCGAAATTGTACCGTCAAGAATGTACTTGATCACAGAGAGCACAGTCGTTAAGGGCGCATGGAACCATTCGCGGGGATGATAAGTTTGTCCATCTAAACCCCGTAATGTGATATTGAGCCGTTGCTTACCTAAAAAACCGTGAATAAAGGTTTCAAATTTGTGAGTGTTGATATTGAAGCATTGTGTAGTCATGACTATACGGACGGGTGCTTCAAGGAATGTTTTATCTTTTTCAGCGTGTTTGATGCGCTCTTCGATAGTTCCTTCAGTAAAGCCAATTTTATACAAATCAGGTTTAAAACGTTGAAGAGCTGGCTGGTCGCTATGCGTGGCGAGGACATAGACATATCCTGTCGGAACCGGAGCTTCATCTGGACGTATTGACTGTCCATTCAAAACAACTTTACGACCTTCTGTATCTCGTACCAGACCATGCGTAAGCGAGAGGAAAAGCATATTCATCTCAGTTCCGTTTTCAAACACCAAATGCAAACGGGCATTCCAAGGTCCATATTCCTCCAATCGCTCACCAACTTTATCTACATAGCCCATAACCCCATTGAGAATAAAAAAATTACCTTCATGAATTTTTAACTCATGGCGGAAGCGAACAAATGAAAACGCCCCCGTTTTCAGACCATGTTGGACTGTCTCAAACAGTGGGGAAAAGCGATAAAAATCAGGGCACGGCTGTCGTTTGGCAATTTCGTCCGGCTGTGTTTTCTTTTCAACCGGAACATGTTTTAACGTGAAAATATCGGGCTCAGCAAATGAGAGCAATCCATCATCGTCATCAGCAAAGATATCGTCCAGAGAGGTGACCAACTCCGATCTATCAACCTCGACGGGAGGAACTGAGAATGATACAGATGATTCAAGGGTATTCTCGTTATTTTCACCTGCTAGTAAGCCATGAATATCAAATGGCTGCAACATCTCGCGATATTGCTTGTTATCCTTGAGAGCCCTCAAACGCTGTGCTAGCAACGTTTCCTTAAATTCCTCCGAATCTGGTAGAGGTGGACGCCCATGAACCACATAAAATGCATTAATTTCTTCTAATCTGCTTACAGGCAGATTACCCGTAGAGGAATATATTTTTAGTGGTTCGACTACGAGTAAGCCAAGATCGTCTGGTTCAGAAAAAATGTCATCAATTGTCACTTTTTGACGAACTTGAAGAGGTGAAAGTCTGAGCATAAGTTACGGTTCCTGTCGCACAGTACGCTGTTGTTTCATTTTTCGGATGTAAGCTAACGCTTCTGCATAACGAACCTCTATTGCGTCACTGGCATTCAGCGATGGCTCCCTTTTATGCTCACTGGCAAACGTTTTAATTCTTGGCCAGAGCATTACCGCCTCCTCCTCAGATACCTGTGCCTGATTAGCTCTGACTGCTTCCTGTATAGTTTTTAGCATTGTCGCGGTAACTGATTTTGATAGAATCTCATAAGCACCGTGAAAAGGATTTACCGCATCAATTAAGTCAATATTCAAGTTCTCAATATTGATGAATTTATCACCCATTTTTATAAACTGATTGTTTACGTTTAATGAATCATTCGAATTGCCGGAACGCTGACCTTGGCTGTTATCAATGATGGCATCCGACGGCAAATCGGCTTCATCAACTAACCCACCACATTGGCCTACAAAAAGACTCTGCAAAATACCGCTGCGAACCTGTTCTAGTTCGTATTCAGTCAGGTCAGGGTGAAGCGTTTGTATCACCGATGGTAACACTACCTGAGTAATTACCTCAGGTGGCGTTGACTCGGTAATAGCCTCTTTAACCACCTGCTCATTCGCCATTAGCGCCGCCAGGATCTCGTTTTTACCGCCGTTAAGGATTGTTAGAACCTTGTCTGATACTGGTAATGCATGATCATCAACTAGAACCGTATTGGCAGGTAACGGCTCGCCAGTCCATTGAGATCGTGGTTTAAATTGAATATTTGGAGCCATGATCTGCTCCATCAACAACGAGGTGGTGATGGCTTTAAGCATGTTGTTTACTGATACTTTAACGTCATCATCTTGAGCATCAGGCTGAGCAATAAGGTTAGTAAACTGTGCGTGAGTTTTGCCTTCACAATCCCGTGTCGCACGCCCAATTATTTGCACAATTTCTGTCATAGAGCTGCGATAACCAATGGTCAGCACATGTTCACAGAATGGCCAGTCAAACCCCTCTTTCGCCATACCTAACGCAATAATGATATCCATATCGTCGGCAGAGTGGATATTGCGCAGATACGCCTGTACTTTCGGTCTTTCTGCCGGGTTATCATCAACCAGATTCGCTACGCGCAACAATTTGCCATCGCTTTTGCGTTTCACTCGATAGATACCGGTATCTGGTTCTTGCTGTTGCACCTCACCCAGCGCATCCAGAATGGCATCAACCTCGGCATGTTTATCTTTTGTTGATTCGCCGGAATTAACATTGGGAATATGGATGATGGTTTTCTTGCTTGCATCCAGCACTGAAGGTAGTGCCTTGATGTATGGACCCTGATAAAAATGGTAGCCAATGCCTAAAGATTTTAAATACTGGTATCCATTTAGCTGTTCATAGTAGGTATAGGTTACTTTCGTGAATTGGGCTTCATCTTCGGGTTGCAGAATGGGTACGGTATCCCCTCGGAAGTAAGAACCAGTCATTGCAACAATATGTGCATTAGAACCTTTCATCAGAGCATCAATCAGATTGCCTAAACGGTTGTTTTCATCCGCTGAGACATGATGGAACTCATCAATTGCAACCAGGCAGTCATTAAACGATTCAACGTTCAGCTTATCGAAAGCAAAACGTAGGGTGGCATGAGTACATACCAGAATGTCGTCAGGACTCGCCATAAATCGTTTAAAGGCTTCAACCTTCCCAGCCTCTCCACCGCCAATGCACAGATTATTTTCAGGTTTTACCTTCCAGTCTGCAAAGAAACCATGATTCGTAAGTTCAGTATTTTTAAACGAACCTCCGATAGACATTTCAGGGACCGCGACAATAGCTTTGCGTAAACCTTGGTTAACAAGCTTATCCAGTGCAAGGAACATTAATGCTCTCGATTTACCAGACGCTGGCGGAGCTTTGATAAGTAGATAAGGGTTGTTGCGCTGTTCAAAGGCTCGTGCCTGCATTTCCCGCATACCAAAATCATTAAGACGCGCACTTTGCCCGGTCTGCCCGTACGTAACCTGTAAAATATTTTCCACAATGCAATCCTCCGTATGCCATGGCTGTCAGAACCAAACCTTATACTTTAGTCAGTAACTCATAGCGCTCTAACAGGCAACTTAAGCGCTCGCTTGAGTCCTTGAATGGTTTATCACGATAAAGACGATCAACTGCCTTATCTAAGGCCTGATGGGCTTCCAGAAGATCTATGGGCATCTTTAACGGGTCATACAACTCTGCAAGCGTTTTTTCTGGGTAATTCTCACGCATCAGTAACACTGTTTTGGCCAAGCTAATAAGGTTCTTACGTTGTACATCCGTCACATCAGGCCAAGGAAAGGAGTTGTAGACCACTTTAGCGGAATAGCGGTAGCGACTTTCAAGACGCCCCGCAACTAATCGCATCCAATCGTTGTGCATTATCGAAGCTAATATTGCAAACTCGTATAAAGAGCCGTTGGGAAGAATGTAATTCAGGTTAGTTGAAATTACACTGGCATCATAAAAACCGATAGGCACATAGGTTCGCCGCTCCGATGAGACGCTAGGGATCAAGATGTAATCGCCGGATGTTGGCTGACGGTTTTCATCAAAAAGATGGGGAGTGTTTGATTTTTTTTGTGTGCTTATCTTTGCGCTTTTCCTGCGCATTTCAGCCACTTTTTGAACCCGCGTGTAAACATGCTGCATCGACTGAAGCTCAGTGATGTTTATATCTACTAACCACAAACACCAACGTTCTTGCCCATTCAAGAATTCATCTGCACCCAGCACTTTTTTAATCCAAGGAGCAGCCTGTGGCTCTTGCTTGAGTAAAGCATCACGTTCAGTACCAGTCATAAGCAAGTGTCCACCATCAGTAGGTTTATTACCAAATAATAAAGGAGGAACGCCATTCACAATTGGTTTGATTCTCGCCTCGACAGCAACATTGCTACCTTCAACCAGATAAGGACTGATATTACTAACTTGCTTACTGTGCCACTTCCCGTCAACCTGTTGATAAAGTTGGCGAATCTTACTCACCCCTGATAGCCCAATAATGACCACATGCACCGCAGCCTTATCACGAGCATTGTTTTCCCATCTAAAGGTGGGGTAAGCGAAGTGAATACTCAGCCCCAGCTCAAATATAGAAGGCCATAATGTTGCTACTTGCTCCCCCTGACATAGGGAGTTTGTAGCCACCAGTGCCAACTCAGCACGACTATTCTGGATATATTGCGCCCCTTTCCAAAACCAACAGGCAACAAAATCCAAACCACCCAATGATTTGAAACCGCTAAATACAGCCTGCATATCAGCACGCTGTTCATCAGAACGTCCAGATGTTCCTAAAAAAGGTGGATTACCAATTATATAAACTTCATCATCAGCGCCCTTTGGACACACCGTTTGCCAGTCTGTTTGCAGGCTGTTGCCACTCCAAATTTTACCGGATGAACGCAACGGCAACGCTGGTGGTGCTGAACCAATATGTTCTTCCCACTGTTTATTTAACTGATGCTCTGCAAGCCATAGGGAAAGGCGGGCTATTTCACAGGCAAAATCATCAATCTCAATGCCGTAAAACTGGTCGAGATGGATACCGCTCATAAAAATGGATTGTGGATCGCATTGCAAAAGAGCTTGAATCACGTCCATTTCCAAAAGACGTAGTTCTTTATAGGCGACAATCAAGAAGTTCCCTGAACCACACGCAGGATCAAAAACTTTCATTTTCCCCAGACGGAGAAGCAACCGTTTGAGACCATTCGTATTTGTGCGTTGTTTTTCAAGCTCTGAACGCAATGGTTCAAGAAATAATGGTTGTATAACCTTCATGATATTGCTGTATGAAGTGTAATGCTGTCCTAAACGGCTACGCTGCTCCACATCAATCACGGCCTGGAACATACTGCCGAAAATGTCAGGGTTAATCTCGCTCCAGTCCATTGCACTGCATTCAATTAAGATACGTCTACCCTTCAACCCCAACTCTGGAACAGGCTCATCACTGGCAAATAAGCCACCATTAACATAAGGGAATGCGGTTAAATGAATCGGAAGTGACAGGCGTAATTTACTATTCGGTTTGCTGTTCATCACGGCAAAAAGGTCTGTCAGAAACTGATCTAAATCACTGCCATCTTCGGCGGTGTAGCTCTTAACTGAGGAAGTAAACTGACCTTTTTCAAAGATTCCTGTGTCTTCGGCAAAAAAGCAAAACAACAAACGAGTGAGGAAAACATTAAGAGCGTGAATATCTTCTGCTTTGCTTAAATCATTACGCTCCTTGATAAGATCAAACAGCTTTCCCATCTTCTCAGCGGCTTTTACATCGGCCGGGTTTTCACTATTGAGAATAGCCTTTTCCAACCCTACCAGCGGTAAGAAAAAACCGTAGTTACGTGGTAACTCTTCAAACTCAATATCGAGACGTTCCTGTGTCAGTGTGTCCAATGCTAAAAAGCGAACAAAATTTGTTACTAGAACAAAGCGGATCTTATTTTTTGCTACAGCAGAATCGGCAATACGTTGCTCAAAAGCAGATTCGAAATCATCAGTATCCGCCACTGGCTGGTAGTAAAGTTTATTTTTTAATGCAACGTGTCCTGGCTCTTTCGCAACATTACGCGTCCCACCTTGCCGAATCTGACTCAGGGTAGATTTAGGGAACTCAAAAGCAGTTAAAAAGCCGTAGATAAATTCGTCTTGCTCAGGGTTTTCAACCAGTTGTTCGAGATGTTCAAAAATTTTCGCCTGATTAACAGCCATTATTTTTCCTAAAAAATACAGTACCCGTAGAGGATGATGCACTCATTCTAACCGAAGAAAATTTTATCAAGTAGTTCCAATGCGTTACTTGGGGTGTATCAAAAAAATAAATAACTTTAGTCCTATGCCTGCCACCGCAAGGCGGCAGGCTTTGCTCAGAGTACTTAATCCTCAGCGGAAATTTATCCCAGGACAGCCGGTGCTACCATGTAGACTCTAGTTTCCCAAAATCAAACGGACTCACTGCCTTCTCCCGATTAGCATCAATATAATCAGCCCACCATTGCAACATCAGCCTACGCTCCCCAAGATGCTCCGCCTTATGAATGTAAGCTGCTCGCACAGAGCTACGCTCCTGATGACTCATCTGCCGCTCTACTGCATCCCTCGACCATAATCCCGACTCGATCAACGAGCTACACGCCATGGTCCTGAAACCATGCCCACACACTTCCGTTTTCGTGTCATAGCCCATCACTCGCAAAGCCTTGTTTACCGTATTCTCACTTAGGGGTTTACGTGGATCGTGATCACCAACAAAAATCAGCTCTCGATTCCCACTCATGCTTTTGATCTTTTCCAGAATGCCTAGAGCCTGCCTCGACAAAGGAACAAGATGAGGAGTCCGCATCTTCGAACCACGCTGAGAATGTTTAACACCTTCCAAGGGTTCACGCTCTCCCGGAATCGTCCACATAGCCGTTTCAAAATCCACTTCTGACCAGCGTGCAAAACGCAGCTCGCTTGAGCGAATGAAAACCAACAAAGTGAGTTCAACCGCCAGTCGAGTTAACGGCCTGCCAGAATAGTGATCAATGCGGTGAAGTAATTCAGGAATGCGATTAAGTTCCAGAGCAGCACGATGCTGTCTTTTCGCCGTAGCTACCGCACCGGCAATCTCTTGTGCGGGGTTATAGTCGATTAAGCCGCTCTGAACGGCAAAGCGCATAATCGCAGTAGTACGCTGCTGTAAACGGGCGGCAACTTCGAGCCGCCCGGATGACTCGACGGCTTTAATGGGTACAAGAAGATCCCGAGTCTTAAGCTCTGCAATGTTCCGCTTACCGATGGCAGCAAAGAGATTATCTTCGAGGCTTTTCAATACACGAGCGCTATGCGATGCCGACCACTTTTGATTGCTGGCATGCCAGTCTCTGGCAACCACTTCAAACGTTATCGCCTCTTGCTCCTGCTCTACCTTAACGGCTTTCTTGTTCTCACTGGGATCGACGCCATTAGCAAACAGCTTACGGGCTTCATCCCGGCGTGCCCGGGCATCCGCCAGCGAGACTTCGGGGTATTTCCCCAACGCAAGCATCTTCTCTTTGCCGCCGAAGCGATAACGAAGCCGCCAATATTTGGAACCGTTAGGGTGAACCAGCAAAACCATGCCTTCACCGTCAGTCAGCTTATAGGCTTTTGCTTCAGGCTTAGCCGAACGAACCTTCACATCACTCAGAGCCATGATGAGTATCCTTTCAAGGGTTCTGTGTGGGTACAAACATTATAGAACCCGGATATACCCGCAGTTGTACCCGCATCAGTAAGTTGATGTAGATTGAATCAGGTTGACTTAGGTCGAGTGAAAAAGCGAGGAAAGCCTTGCGGATACTGGATTTCAGGCACAAAAAAAGACGTCCGTTGACGTCTATTGATGTTCCGATGGTGCCGAAGGCCGGACTCGAACCGGCACGTATTTCTACGGTTGATTTTGAATCAACTGCGTCTACCGATTTCGCCACTTCGGCACTGAAGGGGATGCGGAAACGTTGTGGATTATACCTGTCGCGCGCCGCCATGCAAGCGACGACGCGCTAAACCCGCGCTAAGTGCCCAAAAAACCAGCGTCCTTCGTCACTCCAGCTCAGACACCGCCAGCCGAATCACCCCCGCGGCCTTCTGCTCCGGCAGCTTCAGCACCTTCGCCCACATGTCCTGCACCATATCGCAGGAGAGCTTCTCTTTGCCCACCGCGTTCTCCGGCATCTGCAGCAGCTGGATGTCCTCGCCGTATTTATCCGCCAGCGCCTTCATTATCGGGCGGACGGTCGTCACCGCGGCCTCACGCTCGGCCGGAGTCACATTGTGGCTGTTTTTGCCGTAGGCCGCGCGCATCATGTCGGCGTCGGCCTGCATGCGCCGCGCCATCATCTCTTTATCCAGCACCCGCACCGGGTTAACGCCCCCTTTCACCGCCGGGTAGAGGAAGCGGAAACAGGCGTCGTCGCTCACCTTCTGGATGGCGGCGGTCTGCTCCATGTTGGCCTTCATATAATCCACCACGTTGGCGTCCGGGGCGTGCTGCAGGCGCGACATCTGCAGGGTCAAAATCTGCGGCTGGATGACGTCGATGATGTGCTGTTCAGACTCGCCCGCTTTCTGCATGGTGAGGATCTGCTCGCGGATGCGCTTCTGGAACGCGGGTTCCTGCTCTTTAATCACCTGCCAGGCGGGCATCGTGTTGAGGGTGGTATCAAGCTGCTGTTCAGGGGTGCGCTGCATACGCTGTTTGTCGAAATACACCCAGAACGCCACGGCGGCGGCCGCGACGACGACAATGACAATACGGGTCCACGTTTTATTCATCTCGCATCCTTATCCTTTAGCTATGCCGGTTTACACCGGCACGCCGCTGTGGAAGCGAAACTCGTGGTCCGGTGTTGAGATAAGTGTGGCTTCAATTTCGCCAAAATGCTGCACCCGATGCGAGATATCGTCGTTGCTCACCTGTTGGGCAAGTGCCAGATAGTCCTGATAATGCCGGGCTTCAGAGCGCAGCAGCGAGAGATAGAACTTCTGCAGGTCGTCGTCGAGGAACGGGGCCAGCGCGGCGAAGCGTTCGCAGGAGCGGGCTTCGATATAGGCGCCGCAAATGAGCTTGTCGATCAGCGTCAGCGGTTCATGGGTGCGCACTGCCTTCAGCATCCCTTTGGCGTAGCGGCTGGCGGTGATTTTGACGTACGGAATGTCGCGGGCCAGCATCGCCTCGCGCACCTGCCAGAAGTGGTGCAGCTCCTCTTTAATCAGCAGCACCATGCTGTCGATGAGCGCCTGGCCCCACGGGTCGTCGGTTTTGGGCATCACGCTTTTGCCAATCTGCCTGTGCAAGGCGATGAAGTCCGGCTCCGGGCCGTCGCGGAAGGTGAACTGTTCGTAGGGTTTGAGCCAGTCGAGCAGCGCGTCGGCACCGCTTTCGTCGGCGACGTATTTACGCACCAGGAGCAGCGCGGTCTGGGCGGCCTTGAGCTCGCACACCATGTGGTCGGTGAGCAGCAGCGGCAGATTGGCCGGGTCGCGGGCTTTATCAATCCATGCTTGCGGGGTCGGGCACTGGAGGAAGTTGAGTACGGGGGCGAGTATCTGCGGGTAATCCATGGTTCTGCCTTGAAAAAAGCGGTGGCGCGCGCCACCGCCTGAAACGCTTAGTGACGCACGCCGTCGTCGTCTTCGTCGATGAAATCTTCGTCGTCGCCTTCTTCGCCGTCTTCACCGTTCGGATCTTCGAAGTAGGTTCCCCAGCCGTCGTATTCCACTTCAAACTTCTCGGCCAGGTTCATCAGCTGTTCAACCTGCGCGTCAATAAGTTCCGCCTTCAGCGCGCCTTCGCTCAGGATATCGCAGCAGATGACGGTGTCGCCCTCTTCCACTTCCAGCTCTTCCGGCTCGGTCACTTCGTAACCCAGCTTGAAGGCTTCCACGGCCATTTTTTCCAGCGCGTCGAAATCGTCGGCAGAGAAATGGTGCTCGATGGTGTACAGCGCGTCCGGATCGCTACCGTCTTCCAGCAGTTCTTCAATAATCAGACGCGTCTCTTCGCGTTGCTCTTCCAGGTGTTCCGGGTTTGCCATGGCTCAATCCTCTTTAAAGTGCGGCAGATACTTCTATTTTCACACACGGACGTGTTTGCCTCCACCTTTGTAAGAAAGAATTGTGAAACGGGGTTGCAAATGAATAATTACACATATAAAGTGAATTTTAATTCAATAAGTGGCATTAGCCATGCGAGGATAAAATGTCCGATTTGTACAAGAAACACTTTCTGAAACTGCTCGACTTTACCCCTGCACAGTTCACCTCTCTGCTGACCCTTGCCGCACAGCTCAAGGCCGATAAAAAAAAGGGCCAGGAAGTACAGAAGCTTACCGGTAAAAACATCGCGCTCATCTTCGAAAAAGACTCGACCCGTACACGTTGCTCTTTCGAAGTTGCCGCATTTGACCAGGGCGCGCGCGTCACCTATTTAGGGCCGAGCGGCAGCCAGATTGGGCATAAAGAGTCAATTAAGGACACCGCGCGGGTGCTCGGGCGGATGTACGACGGCATTCAGTACCGCGGCCACGGTCAGGAAGTGGTCGAAACGCTGGCGCAGTACGCGGGCGTGCCGGTGTGGAACGGGCTGACCAACGAGTTCCACCCGACGCAGCTGCTGGCGGACCTGCTGACCATGCAGGAGCACCTGCCGGGCAAGGCGTTTAACGAGATGACGCTGGTCTACGCGGGCGACGCGCGCAACAACATGGGCAACTCGATGCTGGAAGCGGCGGCGCTGACCGGGCTGGATCTGCGCCTTGTGGCCCCGAAGGCCTGCTGGCCGGAAGAGAGCCTGGTGGCGGAGTGCAGCGCGCTGGCTGAGAAGCACGGCGGGAAAGTCACCCTGACGGAAGACGTGGTGGCGGGCGTGAAGGGCGCGGACTTTATCTATACCGACGTGTGGGTGTCGATGGGCGAAGCCAAAGAGAAGTGGGCGGAGCGGATTGCGCTGCTGCGCGGGTATCAGGTGAACGCGCAGATGATGGCGCTGACCGGCAACCCGGACGTGAAGTTCCTGCACTGTCTGCCCGCGTTCCATGACGACCAGACCACGCTCGGCAAACAGATGGCGAAGGAGTTCGACCTGCACGGCGGGATGGAGGTGACGGACGAGGTGTTTGAGTCGGCGGCGAGCATCGTGTTCGACCAGGCGGAAAACCGGATGCATACGATTAAGGCGGTGATGGTGGCGACGCTTGGGGAGTGACCCTCTCTCCCACCTTGAGATGGTGATTATCTGCTGAATTATTTTTCAGCAGATAATCATTTCCAGTTTACGCGCAGAAAAAACCATTTTACTGACGTTTCCTCAGATAAGCATCAACCATAATATGTATTTATGATTTTATTAACCATTATTTATTACATAGATGATGGTTAATATTAGATCATTATCAATTACAAACCATTGTATATATTCGGTGTAATGTTTCCTTATTACTACGTTTCGTTAATAAGGATTATTTTATGTCATGGAATAAGCATGAAGCTGTGTCTTATGCCCGCAGCCACGCACATCATAACAGCACGGGTTACTGCGCTCGCGCCGTCGCTGCAGCTATTCGTGCCGGAGGTTTGAAAATTGATGGTGCTGATGCAAAAAACTTCTGGCGCTCTCCTGAGAAGGCAGGATTCAGCAAGGTGTACGGCACACCCATTGAGGGTGATGTCGCAGTCATTGACGCATTACCAGGTGCGCATCAGAATGGGCATGCATGTATCTACGACGGATCGGGTACCTGGTATTCAGATTTTAAACAGAACAGCCTTTATCCCGGCCAGACATATCGGAAGATACAGCCAAAAATTACCCTTTACAGGCACTACTGATATGAAAAATATCTTACTGCTTCTCTTCATATTTTCTTTCTCTGCAATGGCTGGCCACTCTGACCCGATTGAGCGTGCTGTAAAATTTAACAGCTGGTACGTTAATCAAATCAACAAAGATGCATTTCCCATTACTGATGGGAACGAAATAGATAAATATGTCACAGCATCAACAATGAAAAAACTCCGACACACTCAGCATCCTCGCTATGCAGACGAAGAGTTTTACGAGGCTGATATATTTTTAAAAGCGCAATACGTCGGCGATGACTGGCCCCAGAATGTTACAGCCATAGCCGGGGATACCGATCCAGTTTGTGTCAACGTATACATTGCATTTGGTAAAAAGCAGGACCACGTAGTCATAGATTGCATGGTTAAGGAAAACAACTTATGGAAGGTACAGTCAGTTTCTAATGCGGATTTTTCAAGAAATCTGGCCATCGCGAAATGAGCCAAACAAAGTTCTGACCAGGATAGTGGTTCAGTGCGTCTTTCTTGCCGGGTGGCGCTGCGCTTACCCAGCCTACTTTGTGCAACGATATCAATAATCGTACCACCGGGCAAATCAGGAGCCGATGCGGCCCTCTCCCACAGGGAGAGGGCGTAAACCCGTTTAGCCGATCAGCAGCTTCACCACAACCTTGCGCACCTGCGCAGGCGTCCCCACCGCGCACAGCGGCTTGTGCACTTCGCCCGGGTAGAACACCACAAAGTCCCCTTCGCTGAGCACCACGGTTTTTTCCTGCTCGCCTTCCGGCAGGAACGCGATGTCTTTGTCCGCCAGCCAGTCGGTGTCCGGCGCGCCGTGCGGCAGGGTGCTGAAGGTCATCCCTTCCTGCCCCTTCATAATAATCTGGATGTCCAGATAGCGCGCGTGGTACTCGGCGCGGCGCTCGGCGAACGGCTGGGTCATGTCTTCGGAGACAAGATAAAACAGGCTGTTGCCGTTGATGTCGTGCTTGCCCAGCGGCGTGGCGTCGGTGACGTGCGCTTTTACGTGCTCGATAGCCTGGCGCAGCTCTTCTGGCAGCCAGGGCTGCAGATGGTGGATGTTACCAATAATCATGATTGAACCCTCGATATAAAACACCGTTTCATTTTTATCTTTTATACGAGAATTCGAACTGCCATACCACCGCTTTTTAAACAACATTTGCGCGAGCGCATGTTTATCGGAAAAGGTGTTAATTCTCTGTTAATCCTGCCCAGGCAATTATGCAGAGGTTATGCATAACCTCAGAAGCCGCATATGGCACAGGAAGCGCTAACCCACTGATTATTAACTCTTATTAACAAAAACCGTTGCAGCTTCACATTTTACTGTTTTGTTTATTTGCTCTAAAAACCCATAATTATTTATTGATTTCAATTAAGTCAAAAATAGTTAATTACCTTTCATGCATAGCCATTCCCTACCATCCAATTTTTCCTTTTAAATCAGTTACATGTCTATATATTTCAAATTAATAAAATCTACAAAATAATAACAACCACAAATAATGCCAACGATTCCTGCTTAATCATTCATCGCCGGAAAATATCTAATTAATCATTATCTGATGCGAATCATACAAATAAAAACAAACCCCATAATATCCGATTTCACGTGAGCAGTATCACAATACGGATTATTTAACTGCCTAGTATGAATCACGAAATCAATTGAGCTTAGCCGCCATGAAATTAAACACATCACATGGCGCATGCCCTTTTTATTCTGAAAAACAGTTAAAGGAATAATTATGGAAAAGCATTACGTCGGTTCTGAAATTGGTCAATTGCGTAGCGTTATGCTGCACCGCCCAAATTTAAGTCTTAAACGCTTAACGCCGTCAAACTGTCAGGAGCTGCTGTTTGATGACGTACTCTCGGTTGAGCGGGCGGGCGAGGAGCATGACATCTTCGCAAACACGCTGCGCGAGCAGGGTGTGGAAGTCCTGCTGTTAACCGACCTTCTGACACAAACGCTTGATATTGCAGAAGCGAAAGCCTGGCTGCTGGATACGCAAATCTCCGACTATCGCCTCGGCCCAACCTTTGCCGGCGACGTGCGCGGCTGGCTGGCGGATATGCCGCACCGGGAACTGGCGCGCAGACTGAGCGGCGGATTAACCTACGGTGAGATTCCGGCAGCCATTAAAAATATGGTGGTGGATACCCACACGGCGAATGATTTTATTATGAAGCCGCTGCCGAACCACTTATTTACCCGCGACACCTCGTGCTGGATTTATAACGGCGTCTCTATTAACCCCATGGCAAAAGCTGCGCGCCAGCGCGAAACGAATAACCTGCGAGCAATATATCGCTGGCACCCGGCGTTTGCCGACGGCGATTTTATTAAGTATTTCGGCGACGAGAATATTAATTACGACCACGCCACCTTAGAAGGCGGCGACGTATTGGTGATTGGCCGCGGCGCGGTACTTATCGGCATGTCCGAGCGCACGACGCCGCAGGGCGTGGAGTTCCTCGCCAACAGCCTGTTCAAACACCGCCAGGCCGAGCGCGTGATCGCCGTTGAATTGCCAAAACACCGCTCCTGCATGCACCTCGACACCGTGATGACCCACATCGACGTGGACACCTTCTCCGTCTACCCGGAAGTGGTGCGCAAGGACGCCCAGTGCTGGACGCTCACCCCGGACGGACGCGGCGGCCTGCAGCGCACGCAGGAAACCGACCTGCTGCACGCCATCGAGAAAGCCCTCGGTATTAACCAGGTGCGCCTGATCACCACCGGCGGCGACGCCTTTGAAGCCGAACGCGAGCAGTGGAACGACGCCAACAACGTGCTGACCATCCGCCCGGGCGTGGTGATTGGCTACGAACGCAACGTCTGGACCAACGAGAAGTACGACAAAGCGGGCATCACCGTGCTGCCCATCCCGGGCGACGAACTCGGACGCGGCCGCGGCGGCGCGCGCTGCATGAGCTGCCCGCTGGAACGCGACGGAATTTAAAGGAGCCATCATGGAACGAAAACCCACTCTGGTTGTGGCGCTTGGCGGCAACGCGCTTCTGAAGCGCGGCGAGCCGCTGGAAGCGGATATTCAGCGCCAGAACATCGAGCTGGCCGCCCGCACCATCGCCGGTTTAACAGAGCAGTGGCGCGTGGTGCTGGTGCACGGCAACGGGCCGCAGGTCGGGCTGCTGGCGCTGCAGAACAGCGCCTACGACAAAGTGACGCCCTACCCGCTGGACGTTCTCGGCGCCGAAAGCCAGGGAATGATCGGCTACATGCTCCAGCAGGCGCTGAAAAACAATCTGCCGCAGTGCGAGGTGAGCGTCCTGCTCACGCAGGTGGAAGTGGACCCCGCCGACCCGGCCTTCCGCAACCCAACCAAGTACATCGGCCCGGTTTATAGCGAAGCCCAGGCGAAAGCGCTGACCGCGGAAAAAGGCTGGGTATTTAAGGCCGACGGGGGCTACGTCCGCCGCGTGGTACCGTCGCCGCAGCCGAAGCGCATCGTCGAGCGCGACGCCATCACGGCGCTGATTCAGCGCGATCACCTGGTGATCTGCAACGGCGGCGGCGGCGTGCCGGTGGTGGAAAAAGCCAACGGCTATCGCGGGATTGAGGCGGTGATCGACAAAGACCTCTCCGCCGCCCTGCTGGCGCGCCAGATCGAGGCCGACGCCCTGCTGATCCTGACCGATGCCGACGCGGTGTACCTCGACTGGGGCAAGCCGACCCAGCGCCCGCTGGCGCAGGTGACGCCGGAGCTGCTCAGAGGCATGCAGTTCGACGCCGGATCGATGGGGCCGAAAGTGGCCGCCTGCCGCGAGTTTGTTGAGGCCTGCGGCGGCATTGCCGGGATCGGCGCGCTGAGTGACGGCGCGGAGATCCTGGCGGGCGAGAAAGGCACGTTGATTCGTAACTAAACCCCCTTCCCCTCACCCTAACCCTCTCCCGGAGGGAGAGGGAATGTAAGCCCCCCCCTCTCCCCGTGGGAGAGGGCCGGGGTGAGGGCATCAGACAGCACAAAATTTAAAAAGGATTTACCCATGACCATCAACCTGAAAAACCGCAACTTCCTGAAACTGCTGGACTACACCCCGGCGGAGATCCAGTACCTCATCGACCTCGCCATCGAACTCAAGGCCGCCAAAAAAGCCGGGCGTGAGAAGCAAACCCTGGTCGGGAAAAACATCGCCCTGATTTTTGAAAAAACCTCCACCCGCACCCGCTGCGCTTTCGAAGTGGGCGCGTTTGACCAGGGCGCGCAGGTCACCTACCTCGGCCCAAGCGGATCGCAGATCGGCCATAAGGAGTCGATGAAGGACACCGCCCGCGTATTAGGCCGTATGTATGACGGCATCGAATACCGCGGCTACGGCCAGGCCATCGTCGAGGAGCTGGGCGAGTACGCGGGCGTGCCGGTGTGGAACGGCCTGACCGACGAGTTCCACCCCACGCAAATCCTCGCCGACCTGATGACCATGCTGGAGCACGCGCCGGGCAAAACCCTGCCGGAGCTGAGCTTTGCCTATCTCGGCGACGCGCGAAACAACATGGGCAACTCGCTGATGGTCGGGGCGGCCAAGATGGGGATGGATATCCGCCTCGTGGCGCCGAAATCCTTCTGGCCGGAAGCCGGGCTGGTTGAGCAGTGCCGCGCCATCGCGAAAGAGACGGGCGCGCGCATCACCCTCACCGACGACGTGGAAGAAGGCGTGCAGGGTACCGATTTCCTCTACACCGACGTGTGGGTCTCCATGGGCGAGCCGAAGGAGGCCTGGGCCGAGCGCGTCAGCCTGATGAAGCCGTATCAGATTAACGCGCAGGTGATGAAGGCTACCGGCAACCCGAACGTCAAGTTTATGCACTGTCTGCCGGCGTTCCACAACGAGCACACCAAAGTGGGCCGCGAGATCGAGATGGCGTACGGCCTGAAGGGGCTGGAGGTGACGGAAGAGGTCTTCGAATCACCGAACTCCATCGTCTTTGACGAAGCAGAGAACCGCATGCACACCATTAAAGCGGTCATGGTGGCGACACTCGGCGACTAATCACCGCCCGGCGCGCCGCGGGGTGCGCCGGGTTCAGGAGAACATCATGGGCAAGTTCAAGTTTCCCTCCGCTTACACCATCCTCTTTTTTCTGATTGCCGTCGTGGCCGTGCTGACGTGGGTTGTACCGGCCGGGCAGTACCATATGGCAATGAACGAGGCGCTCGGTAAGGAAGTACCGGTTGCCGGGACCTATGCGCACGTCGCGGCGCATCCGCAGGGGCTGGTTTCGGTGCTGATGGCGCCGATTGCCGGGCTCTACGATCCGGAATCCGGCCAGGCCGGGGCGATCGACGTGGCGCTGTTTATCCTGATCATCGGGGGATTTCTCGGGATCGTCACCAAAACCGGGGCGATTGACGCCGGCATCGAACGCGTCACCACCCGGCTGCGCGGCCGCGAGGAGTGGATGATCCCGATCCTGATGGCGCTGTTTGCCGCAGGGGGCACGATTTACGGCATGGCCGAAGAGTCGCTGCCGTTCTATACCCTGCTGGTGCCGGTGATGCTGGCCGCCCGTTTCGATCCGGTTGTCGCCGCCTCCACGGTGCTGCTCGGGGCGGGGATCGGCACCCTCGGCTCCACCATCAACCCCTTTGCTACGGTGATCGCCGCCAACGCCGCCGGGATCCCCTTCACCAACGGTATCGCCCTGCGCGTGGCGCTGCTGGTCATCGGCTGGATCATCTGCGTGGCGTGGGTGATGCGCTACGCTCGAAAGGTGCGCAAGGATCCGTCGCTGTCGATCGTTGCGGATAAGCAGGAAGAGAACCGCGCCCACTTCCTCGGCAGCAGGGGCGAGCAGTCGCTGGAGTTCACCCCGGTGCGCAAACTCATCCTGGTGATTTTTGCCCTCGCCTTCGCGGTAATGATCTACGGCGTGGCGGTGCTGGGCTGGTGGATGGCGGAGATCTCGGCGGTGTTTCTCGCCAGCGCGATTATCGTCGGCCTGATTGCGCGGATGAGCGAAGAGGAGCTGACCTCGACGTTTATCAACGGCGCGCGAGATTTGCTGGGCGTCGCGCTGATTATCGGCATCGCACGCGGTATCGTAGTCATCATGGATAAGGGCATGATTACCCACACCATTTTGCATAGCGCAGAGGGAATGGTTACCGGTTTGTCCACGGTGGCATTCATCAACGTGATGTACTGGCTGGAGGTGGTGCTGTCGTTTCTTGTGCCTTCTTCGTCCGGCCTGGCCGTTCTGACGATGCCGATCATGGCGCCCCTTGCCGATTTCGCTAACGTCAACCGCGACCTGGTGGTCACGGCCTACCAGTCAGCGTCCGGCATCGTTAACCTGGTCACTCCCACCTCTGCCGTCGTGATGGGCGGGCTGGCTATCGCCCGCGTGCCCTACGTGCGTTATCTGAAATGGGTTGCGCCGCTGCTGGGCATTCTAACGGTGGTGATTATGGTGGCGTTAAGCCTGGGCGCCCTGTTGTAATTTGCTGGATGGCGCTGCGCTTATCCGGCCTACGGATCGGTGCGGTGCCACCGGTTATTTCGGGAACTGATATGGGAACTATGATGGATTACGAAGAGTACTCTCCCAAAGAGCAACTACAGCTGACGGTCTGCCAGCGCCTTATCGCGGAAAAGAGCTATCTCTCCCAGGAAGAGATCCGCCGCGACCTGCAGGAGCGTGGTTTTGAAACCATCAGCCAGTCCACCGTTTCGCGTCTGCTCAAGCTGCTTGGCGTCATAAAAATTCGAAATGCCAAAGGGCTAAAGATTTATTCGTTGAATCCCCAGCTACGCCCTGCCCCCGACGCCGCGCGCACCGTGTCCGAAATGGTGGTGAGCGTGGAGCACAATAGCGAATTTATCCTTATCCATACGGTTGCCGGATATGGCCGCGCGGTGGCGCGAATTCTGGATTATCACCAGCTGCCGGAAATTTTAGGCGTGGTGGCCGGAAGCAGTATCGTCTGGGTCGCCCCGCGGGTCGTGAAGCGTACCGCGCTGGTGCATAAGCAAATTAATTATTTACTCAGAACGCATTAATATTCATAAAGAACCGTTTGCATTGAGTAAAGCGTGCATTAAATCGCTTGATCCGCAAAGCGAGCTGCGTATAATGCCCGACAATTTGCCGGGAGGAAGCATGGTCAAGCGTGTACGACATATCGTCTTACCGCGTCTGAAATCAGACGCTGGCCTGCCGTTTTTCTTCCCGTTGCTAAACCTATTCCCAGAGCCCCTCATTTGAGGGGCTTTTTTTTGCCCGGCGTCAGGAGATAAACATGAATCCGCTTTATCAAAAACACATCATTTCCATAAACGACCTCAGCCGCGAAGAGCTGGAACTGGTTCTGGAAACCGCGGCAAAACTGAAGGCCAATCCGCAACCGGAGCTGCTAAAGCACAAGGTGATTGCGAGCTGCTTCTTCGAAGCCTCTACCCGCACGCGCCTCTCCTTTGAAACCTCCATGCACCGCCTGGGCGCGAGCGTGGTGGGGTTCTCGGACAGCAGCAACACGTCGCTCGGCAAAAAAGGCGAGACCCTGGCGGACACCATTTCAGTTATCAGCACCTACGTTGATGCCATTGTGATGCGCCACCCGCAGGAGGGCGCGGCGCGTCTGGCGACCGAGTTTTCCGGCGGCATTCCGGTACTGAACGCCGGCGACGGTGCGAACCAGCACCCGACCCAGACCCTGCTCGACCTCTTCACCATTCAGGAAACCCAGGGCACGCTTGAGAACCTGAACATCGCCATGGTTGGCGACCTGAAGTACGGCCGCACCGTCCACTCCCTGACCCAGGCGCTGGCGAAATTTAACGGCAACCGCTTCTTCTTCATCGCGCCGGACGCGCTGGCGATGCCGCAGTACATCCTCGATATGCTGGACGAGAAAGGCATTGCGTGGAGCCTGCACGCCAGCATCGAAGAGGTGGTGGCTAACGTGGATATTCTCTACATGACCCGCGTGCAGAAAGAGCGTCTGGACCCGTCCGAATACGCCAACGTGAAGGCGCAGTTCGTGCTGCGCGCCAGCGACCTCGAGGGCGCGCGCGCCAACATGAAGGTGCTGCACCCGCTGCCGCGCATCGATGAGATCCACACCGACGTGGATAAAACGCCGCACGCCTGGTACTTCCAGCAGGCCGGAAACGGCATCTTCGCCCGCCAGGCGTTACTGGCACTGGTTCTGAATCGCGAATTGGCACTGTAAGGGGAAACGACAATGACACACGATAACAAACTCCAGGTTGAAGCCATCAAGCGTGGCACCGTGATTGACCACATCCCTGCGCAGGTGGGCTTTAAGCTGCTGACGCTGTTTAAACTGACCGAAACCGACCAGCGCATCACCATCGGCCTGAACCTGCCGTCGGGCGAGATGGGCCGCAAAGACCTGATCAAAATCGAGAACACCTTCCTGACCGACGAGCAGGTTAACCAGCTGTCGCTGTACGCGCCGGACGCCACCGTTAACCGCATCGACGATTACGACGTGGTGGGCAAATCCCGCCCGAACCTGCCGGACCGCATTGAAAGCGTGCTGGTCTGCCCGAACAGCAACTGCATCAGCCACGCTGAGCCGGTTTCCTCCAGTTTTGCAGTGAAAAAGCGCGCCAATGACATCGCGCTCAAATGCAAATACTGCGAAAAAGAGTTTTCTCATTATGTGGTGCTGGCCAACTAATTGAGGTTGGTAATGAAATCCCGGCTGTTATAATGGCCGGGAACATTCTTAACGCTGTAATTCTGGAGAAAAAATGAGCAAAGTACTCGCGACGGAAAATGCACCAGCGGCCATTGGCCCTTACGTTCAGGGCGTTGATCTGGGCAGCATGATCATCACTTCTGGCCAGATCCCGGTGAACCCTAAAACCGGTGAAGTGCCGGCCGACGTGGCGGCGCAGGCGCGTCAGTCGCTGGAAAACGTGCAGGCGATCGTAGAATCTGCAGGCCTGAAGGTGGGCGACATCGTGAAAACCACCGTGTTCGTGAAAGATCTGAACGACTTCGCGACCGTTAACGCCACCTACGAAGCGTTCTTCACCGAGCATAACGCCACCTTCCCGGCGCGCTCCTGCGTGGAAGTCGCGCGTCTGCCGAAAGACGTGAAAATTGAAATCGAAGCGATTGCCGTACGTCGCTAATTCGTTTCAATAAACAGAAGGCAGCTCAGGCTGCCTTTTATTTCGGCTATTTTTACTCTCCGAATAAAATGACTCACCGCCCGCTCCGTTATTAGACTCTTCCCGCCCGGTAATATTCTCTAATAATGGATGAGTCATGAAACTTTCAAAAATTGCACTTGCCGTCGCGACGTTAACCGTTGCGTCTTCGGCACTTGCGCACGGATATATAGAATCGCCGGCCAGTCGCGCCTATATGTGTAAGCTTGGCCAAAATATCGACTGTGGCGCCGTCCAGTACGAACCGCAGAGCGTGGAAAAAACCTCCGGCTTCCCGTCAGGCGCTGAGCCCGCGGACGGCCAGCTCGCCAGCGCGGGCATCTCTCAGTATTCTCAGCTGGATAAGCAGAGCCTGAACGCGTGGACGAAAAACCCAATGACGGCAGGCCCTCATGAATTTGTCTGGCACCATACTGCACCGCATAAAACCGTCAACTGGCGTTATTACATTACCAAACAAAACTGGGATCCAAATAAGCCGCTGACCCGCGACCAGTTTGAATTAACCCCGTTCTGTACTATCAATGGTAATAGCCAGGCGCCCGCTGTAACTCAGCCAATGAACTGTAATGTTCCTGAGCGTACCGGCTACCAGGTTATTTATGGCGTATGGGAAATTGCTGACACCACAAATAGCTTCTATCAGGCTATCGACGTTGATTTCGGTAACGGCGGCAGCGTCACGCCGGACGAAACGCCTGCTGTCGTATCCCAGTGGAGCAAAACCCTGAGCGGCCAGGTTGCGGGTAACAACCTGAACGCGGGCGATAAGGTGATTGCACGCTTCTTCGACGCCAACGGAGAAGTGACCTCCATGCGTACCGAAATGACCATCGGCTCCGCCGGGCAGGGCGACGCTAACCAGTGGTCTTACGATCTTGCGCAGAAAATCAACGCCGCCCAGAGCGACGTGCGCGTCGGCGTGAAGGACGATGCGGGTGAAATCAGCCCGGTTCACGGCGCGAACAGCGTATTCGTGAAAGACGGCAGCACGCTGCAGTCCGTGGCCGTCTCGTATGAAGAGCAGAAAGCGCAGGTGAATGAGACCATCGCCGTTACCGATCTGCAGTACAGCAAAATCGCGCACGGCAACGCGACCGTGACCTTCCACGTCAACACCAAGGGCGACGTGAATATGGAAGCACACGTGATGAACCACCACGGCGCGGAAAAAGGTTACCTGAAGCAGGACATGAACAACGCCAGCCAGGACGTCACCATGACGCTGACTGACGTCACGCCGGGCCACCATATGCTGAAATACTACGCCACCAACAAAGACGGCACCATGTTCGCCCAGGACGTGCTGAACCTGATGCTGGAAGGCGATGCCGCGGCAGACAGCACCGGCCACCACGACTATACCTTCCCGGACAATATCGCCTCCTATAAGGCAGGTACCGTAGTGCTTCAGCCTAAGGACGGTAAGACCTACGAATGTAAGCCTTTCCCGTACAGCGGGTACTGCATCCAGTGGAGCCAGAATGCCACCCAGTTTGAGCCAGGCACGGGTTCGCACTGGAAAGAGGCGTGGGTGTTGAAGAACTGAGTGGTCTGGTTCCCTCACCCCGGCCCTCTCCCAAAGGGAGAGGGTGTATAAATTCCCTCTCCCTTTGGGAGAGGGTTAGGGTGAGGGGGTCTACTGATTCCGCGTTGCTCTGAGCAGCGTCTCCAGCGGATAGACCGCCGCAATCACCGCTTCGTCCTGAACCTTCGCCGCGTTATCCAGCTCGCTCTGAATCGACGCGATCTCTTTGTCGTCCAGCGTGCCCTGACGTGCTACCAGGTCCGTCAGCCTCAGGCCAATCGAGGCCAGCTTGTCCACTTCCTGAATCACCGGCCTGATGGCCTTCAGCTGATAACTGTTTTCGCTTAGCGCCAGCGCGTCGCTGGTGTTGCTCTGCCAGCGGTTAAAGACGTGGCGCAGCGCGTCGGCGCTTTCGGCGTCTTCCGCGTCGCTCACCAGACGGTCGACCCATTTGTGCATCTGGCGCACGGTAGCGCTTTCGGCGTTCAGCGCATCAGCAAATCGGTTGAGCGGCTCGAACTGATGATAGTTTCCGGCCTGGAACTTCAGGTGCTGACGGGTGTAATACTGCGCCGGCTCGACGGCCTGGGCGAGGATCTGCAGCGGCAGGGTATCGGCATTGTTCGCAAGGCGCGTGAACTGCACCTGCTGCTGAGTATGCTGCTGAAGCCCTACCGATACCGTTGACCAGCTGTCCATCGCCTGCAGGCGGGTGTACATGTTGTCGACGTCGTTGACGTCCTTCGCCGACCACAGCCGCTCAGCCACCGCGAAGGCGCGCGGCCACAGGCGGATATCCAGCACCGGCGCGACCACGTTCTCTGCCCACAGCGCGGCTTCTCCGCCGAGCAGGTTTGCCTCGTTCGCGGTTTCCGGCACCGCCGGCGGCGTGCCTTTTGGCACCTCGTCGAGGCGCGTGCCGCTGATTGGGTAGCGCGTGTTCCCCACCAGGAAATAGCCGGTGAGTTTGTCGTTATCGACGGAGACCACCGGGCGCGTTTCGCCCATCCAGGTATCAACGGTAAACGTCACCTGATTGTCATCGCGCCATTCAATATCCTGCACCGCGCGGCGGGATTTCCCGGCAAAATCAATAAACCCGCGCCAGCCCGCATCGCCTTTTACCAGCGTGAAGCTCCCCTCCACCGGCTTGCCCTTCAGGCGCGGCATGGAGAAGGCCCAGCTCTGAGCGCTGTCGGCGTCCGCTATCACGTCCACGCCGTTCAGCCCCTGCGGGACAATTTCATTCCGGTAGTGATAGGCGGTGGACTGGGGCTGGTCGAGATAGAAGCCGGTGGAGAGGATCCCTTTGTAGCCGTTCTGCGCCACCTGCCCCAGCGCGTCCTGTCCCTGCCAGGACTGGATCAGAATGCTTTTCGGCAGGTCGGGATGGTAAATCTCATCCCAGCCGACCATCTGTCGGCGATGCTTCTCGAGGATCGTCTCCAGCCTGCGGTTGAAATAGGCCTGCAGCGCGTGGCTGTCCGCCAGCCTGTTATCGCGCATGAAATTCTGGATCGCGGCGTTCGCTTTCCACTGGCTGTCGTCCACCTCATCGCCGCCGATGTGCAGATACGGATCGGGGAAGATCGCCGCCAGTTCGCTGACCATCGCGTCCGCAAAGGCGTAGGTTGCGTCTTTGGTCGGGTCCAGCACCGGCTTCAGCACGCCCCAGTGGCGCTCCATTTCGTACGGCCCCGGCGCGCTCATCAGCTCCGGATAGGCCACGGCAATCGCCGAGGCGTGGCCCGGCATGTCAATCTCCGGCACCACGCGAATGCCGCGCTCGGCGGCGTAACGCACAACCTCGCGCATCTGCTCCGGGGTGTAGAACAGCCCGTCGCTGGCAAGCTGGGTCAGCTTAGGGTAGCGCTTCGAGCTGAAGCGCCAGCCCTGATCGTCGGTCAAATGCCAGTGCAGAACGTTAAGCTTAGCGGCGGCCATGCCGTCGATCTGACGTTTGATATCCGGCAGCGGGATAAAGTGGCGCGCCGAGTCCAGGAGCAGCCCGCGCCACGGGAAGCGCGGTGAATCCTCGATGGAAACCCACGGCAGCGAGGTGTTTTCCGCTCCGTTCTGCATCAGCTGGAGCAGCGTTTCCATGGCGCGCAGCGCGCCGAAGCGGGTGTTGGCAGAGATATCTACGCCGCTGGCGTCCACCGTGAGCTTATAGCTTTCATCACTGTCCGGCAGCGGCTGCGGTTTTACCTTTTTGGCGATGGCGATGCGGATGGTCGGTTGGTCTGGTTTTTCAACCTGCGGCTGCAGCGTCCAGCCGGTTTGCAGGGCAATGCGCTGGCGCAGGCGGTTGACGGCGTCACCGAGGTCATCACCGCTGACGCTGACGGAAATTTTATTGTCGATAACCAGCGCGCCCTGGGTCGTCGGGCGCTCGACCTTCGCAGGCCAGGGCATTAAGGGGAGGTCGCCTGCCGGAGCGGCAAACGCAGAGGCGCCGAGCATCAGCCCGGCGGTTAAGAGGCTGTACCGTAACATGAATGTTCCTTATCTGACGGGCCAAAAAATGGCAAAACATTCTGTTAACATGCGCTCAATTTGTCGTCAAGCGATTGCGCCGACGGAGATCACAGGTTGTTGAATTTGGGAGGAAAGCCAGTCCCCTCACCCCGGCCCTCTCCCCAAAGGGGCGAGGGTGTAATCATCCCCTCTCCCTTCCAGGGAGAGGGTGAGGGTAAAAAAATTACTGCCACCCGTACCGGCGCGCATAGAACCCTTTCACCATCTGCGTCAGCACCATGTAGCCCGCGAGGATCGCCACCAGCCACGGGAAGTAGCTCAGCGGCAGCGCCTGAAGCTGCAGGTAGCCAGCCAGCGGTGAGAACGGCAGCGCGATACCCAGCGCCATCACAATGCCCGTCATGATAATCAGCGGCCACGCCGCGCGGCTCTGGATGAACGGAATGCGGCGGGTGCGGATCATGTGCACAATCAGCGTCTGCGACAGCAGACCCACCACGAACCAGCCGGACTGGAACAGCGTCTGGTGTTCCGGCGTGTTGGCGTGGAACACAAACCACATCAGGCAGAAGGTCAGAATGTCGAAAATGGAGCTGATCGGGCCGAAGAACAGCATAAAGCGGCCGAGATCGGAGGGGTTCCAGCGCTGCGGCTTCTGGATCTGCTCGTCATCCACGTTATCAAACGGGATAGCGACCTGAGAAACATCGTACATCAGGTTCTGGATCAGCAGGTGCAGCGGCAGCATCGGCAGGAACGGCAGAAACGCGCTCGCCACCAGCACGCTGAAGACGTTACCGAAGTTGGAGCTGGCGGTCATTTTGATGTACTTGAGCATGTTGGCGAAGGTGCGGCGGCCTTCGATCACCCCCTCCTCCAGCACCATCAGGCTCTTTTCCAGCAGGATGATATCCGCCGCCTCGCGGGCAATATCCACCGCGCCGTCGACGGAGATACCAATATCTGCCGCGCGCAGCGCGGGCGCGTCGTTGATGCCGTCGCCCATAAAGCCCACCACGTGCCCTTCGCGACGCAGCAGCGTGACGATGCGCTCTTTGTGCATCGGCGTCAGACGCGCAAACAGCGTGGTGTGCAGGGCGAGTTTCGCCAGCTCGTCGTCGGAGAGGTGCTCAATGTCGCTCCCCACCACCACGTTGCCCGCGTCCAGCCCCACTTCGTGGCACACTTTAGCCGCCACCAGCTCGCTGTCGCCGGTGAGGATCTTGACGGTAATACCGCTCGCCTTCAGCGCCTTCAGCGCCGGCGCGGTGGTCTCTTTCGGCGGATCGAGGAATGCGATGTAACCTTCGAGGATCAAATCGGATTCATCGATACGCTGGTAGTCCCCTTCGCGCGCGGGCAGGAACTTGCTGGCGACGGCCACCACGCGCAGCCCCTGACGGTTCAGGTTATCGGTGACGCGCTTGATGCGGCGCAGCATGGTGTCGTCCAGCGGCACAATCTCGCCGTTATGGCGCACCTGCGTGGAAACGTTCAGGATCTCCTGCAGCGCCCCTTTGCAGATCAGCTGATGAACATCTTCCTGCTCGCTCACCACCACCGACATGCGGCGGCGCTCGAAGTCGAACGGAATTTCGTCCACCTTCTGCCAGCGGCCGGAGAGCGTGCGGGCAGACTCTTCATCTACCCCCTCCAGCACCGCCACGTCGAGCAGGTTTTTTAGCCCGGTCTGGTAGTGGCTATTCAGCCACGCGGTGTGCAGCACGCGATCGCTGGGTTTACCGGCGATATCGGTGTGGTTCTCCAGCACGATTTTATCCTGCGTCAGGGTGCCGGTTTTATCGGTACAGAGGATGTCCATCGCGCCAAAGTTCTGAATGGCGTCGAGGTGCTTGACGATCACTTTCTGCTTAGAGAGCTTAACCGCCCCGCGCGCCAGCGTGGAGGTGACAATCATCGGCAGCATTTCCGGCGTTAAGCCAACGGCCACGGAGAGCGCGAACAGCGCCGCTTCCCACCAGTCGCCCTTGGTGTAGCCGTTGATCAGCAGGACAATCGGCGTCATGACCATCATAAAGCGGATCAGCAGCATGCTGACGCGGCCAATTCCTTTCTGAAACGCGTTCGGCTCGCTTTCCTGCTCCGTCACGCGCCCGGCAAGCTGTCCAAACCAGGTGTTGCCGCCCGTGGCGGTCACAATCGCCTGCGCCGTACCGCTGACCACCGTGGTGCCCATAAAGCACAGGGTGTCGCACTCGAGCGGGTTCATCTGCTGCGGGTCGCGGCTGCGCGCCACCTTTTCAACGGGCAGGGATTCCCCGGTCAGCGAGGCCTGGGCCACGAAGAGATCGCGCGCCTGGACGATGCGTAAATCCGCCGGGATCATGTCCCCCGCCGCCAGCTTCACCAGATCGCCCGGCACCAGCTGGTCAATAGGCAGCTCAACCCAGGCGTTTTCGCCGAGGTCGTTGATCACGCGGGACACGGTGGCCGTGTTGCTGACCATCGCCTTCAGGGCATCCGCCGCCCTGGTGGAGCGCGCTTCCTGAATGAAGTTCAACAGCGTGGAGATACCGACCATCAGGGCAATGACGCCCGCGGCAAACAGATCTTCTGTGGCGTAGGAAATAATGCCCAGCACCGTCAGCAGCAGGTTGAACGGGTTGCGGTAGCAAAGCCACAGGTGTACCCACCATGGGGAGGGCTTCTGCGCGGGGATCTGGTTATCGCCGTGCACGGCGCGGATTTTTTCTACTTCGGATGCGTTTAGCCCTTCCGGGTGTCCGCCAAACGCGCGCCAGACCTCGTTTTCATCCATCGCCGCCGCGTTCAGGCAGCGTTCGGTCAGGGAGGCGGGGATGGCCGCCCCCGCGATGTTTTTAGCGTTTGGCAGCGGGTCGCGCTGAATAAGACGGTGTGGCAGGTGGCGGCTCAGCATGGCCTGCAGCTGCCGGGTGATATTTTTAAACATAGGCATTCCTCCGCATCCGCAGGGGCGGACGCAGCATTTCCTTCAGGCGTGGCAGGGCCGTACCTGAAAGGCACTGAATTTTTCAAGCAGGAACGTTTAGAACTTAAGACGCTACTGCCTCACGCCGGTGAGACAGCAACAGGGCTGGCTTACCGGAAAGAACGTTTTCTCCCGTTCAGGAGAGGTGTGGGATCGGGATCCATGTGGCCTCCGGCAGGTAAAAAGTAGGGTGTCGCCGCGCAGTATAAGGATTTAACCATACCGTTTGTGGCTAATCGGGCGGTATTATAACTCCACGCAAATAAACCGAACGTAAACCAGACTTTGCCCATAGCGAAATCGCGCTATAGCATTAGGCTCATTTCACTACATTGTCGTTGTTACAGGGAATACAGCATGCAGAACCGCCTTACGATTAAAGACATCGCGCGTTTAAGCGGCGTGGGGAAATCAACCGTCTCGCGCGTGCTGAACAACGAAAGCGGCGTCAGCGAACGCACGCGCGAGCGCGTCGAGGCGGTTATGAATCAGCACGGTTTTTCCCCTTCCCGCTCCGCGCGCGCCATGCGCGGACAGAGTGACAAGGTGGTGGCCATTATCGTCTCGCGTCTGGATTCCCTCTCGGAAAATCTTGCCGTGCAGACCATGCTGCCTGCGTTTTACGAGCAGGGCTACGATCCGATCATGATGGAGAGCCAGTTCTCGACGCAGATGGTGGAAGAGCATTTGGGCATGCTGCAGCGCCGCAACATCGACGGCGTGGTGCTGTTTGGTTTTACCGGCATTAAAGACGAGATGCTCAAACCCTGGCAGCCGTCGCTGGTGCTGCTGGCGCGCGATGCGCCGGGGTTTGCCTCCGTCTGCTATGACGACGAAGGGGCGATTATTACCCTGATGCAGCGTCTGTACGATAAGGGCCACCGCCACATCAGCTATCTGGGCGTGCCGCACGCGGACGTCACCACCGGCAAGCGGCGCCATGAAGCCTATCTGGCCTTTTGCAAAAAGCACAATCTCTCCGCCGTGGCCTCCCTACCGGGGCTGGGCATGAAGCAGGGCTACGAGCAGGTCGCCAGCGTCCTGACCCCGCAAACCACCGCGCTGGTCTGCGCCACGGATACCCTTGCCCTTGGCGCCAGCAAATATCTGCAGGAGCAGCGTATCGATAACCTGCAGGTGGCGAGCGTCGGCAGCACGCCGCTCATGAAGTTCCTGCACCCGGAAATTATTACCGTTGACCCAGGCTACGCCGAGTCCGGAAGACAGGCCGCCGCGCAGCTGATCGAGCAGATCAACGGACGCGCTGAGCCGCGTCAGATCGTCATCCCAGCCCACCTTTCTTAACCCCCGCTAAGCGGTTTATTGTGATCTTCGCCCGGTTTCGGGAACGTTCCCATTTTCGCCGTCACGCTGAAGGAGTAGGCTTGCGCTCAGGTCATTACCCCCTCAACATCAGTCATGAGGTTTCATGATGAGTAAAGTTAAACAAGCCGATATCGATCGGTTGATCGTCCTGGTGGGCGGGCGCGAAAACATCGCCACCGTCAGCCACTGCATTACCCGCCTGCGCTTCGTGCTGAACGATCCGTCAAAAGCGGACCCGAAAGCCATTGAAGAGCTGAAGATGGTCAAAGGCTGCTTCACCAACGCCGGACAGTTCCAGGTGGTGATTGGTACCGAAGTGGGCGATTACTATCAGGCTCTGCTGGCGACAACCGGGCACTCGTCTGCCGATAAAGAGCAGGCGAAGAAGGCCGCGCGCCAGAATATGAAGTGGCACGAGCAGCTGATTTCCCACTTCGCGGAGATCTTCTTCCCGCTGCTGCCGGCGCTGATCAGCGGGGGCTTAATCCTGGGCTTCCGTAACGTCATCGGCGATGTGCCGATGAGCGACGGCAAAACGCTGGCGCAGATGTATCCGGCGCTGCAAAGCATCTACGACTTCCTGTGGCTGATTGGCGAAGCCATCTTCTTCTATCTGCCGGTCGGGATCTGCTGGTCCGCGGTGCGCAAGATGGGCGGCACGCCGATTCTCGGTATCGTGCTGGGCGTCACGCTGGTCTCTCCGCAGTTAATGAACGCTTACTTACTTGGTCAGCAGGTGCCTGAGGTGTGGAACTTCGGCCTGTTTACCATCGCCAAAGTGGGCTATCAGGCGCAGGTGATTCCGGCCCTGCTGGCCGGCCTGGCGCTCGGCTTTATTGAAACCCGCCTGAAGCGCATCGTGCCGGATTATCTCTATCTGGTGGTGGTGCCGGTCTGCTCGCTGATTCTGGCGGTGTTCCTGGCGCACGCCTTTATCGGTCCGTTTGGCCGCATGATTGGCGACGGCGTGGCCTTCGCGGTGCGTCACCTGATGACCGGCAGCTTCGCGCCAGTCGGTGCCGCGCTGTTTGGCTTCCTGTATGCCCCGCTGGTGATCACCGGCGTGCACCAGACCACGCTGGCGATTGATATGCAGATGATCCAGAGCCTCGGTGGGACCCCTGTCTGGCCTATCATCGCGCTGTCTAACATTGCCCAGGCGTCTGCGGTCACCGGCATCATCATCATGAGCCGTAAGCACAACGAGCGTGAGATCTCCGTTCCGGCAGCCATCTCCGCCTACCTCGGCGTCACCGAACCGGCGATGTACGGTATCAACCTGAAGTACCGCTTCCCGATGCTCTGCGCGATGATCGGCTCCGGTCTGGCGGGCTTGCTGTGCGGCCTCTACGGCGTGATGGCGAACGGGATTGGCGTCGGCGGCCTGCCGGGCATCCTCTCCATCCAGCCCGCCTTCTGGCAGGTGTTTGCCCTGGCGATGGCCATCGCGATTATCGTCCCAATGGCGCTCACCACCGTGGTTTACCAGCGCAAGTTCCGTCAGGGCACGCTGCAGATTGTTTAAATCCTTCTTTCGGGGCGCAGTTGCGCCCCTTCGCATTTGCAGGAACACACTATGAATAACCTTCCTCACTGGTGGCAGAACGGCGTCATCTATCAGATCTACCCAAAGAGTTTCCAGGACACCACCGGGCGCGGCACCGGCGACCTGCGCGGCGTAACGCGGCGCCTGGACTACCTGAAAACCCTCGGCATCGACGCCGTCTGGCTGACGCCGTTTTACATCTCCCCGCAGGTGGATAACGGTTACGACGTCGCAAACTACACCGCCATCGACCCGGCCTACGGCACGCTGGACGACTTCGACGAGCTGGTTGCCGAGGCGCACGCGCGCGGCATCCGCATCGTGCTGGATATGGTGTTAAACCACACCTCAACGCAGCACGCCTGGTTCCGCGAGTCGCTGAACAAAGAGAGCCCGTACCGCCAGTTCTATATCTGGCGCGACGGCACGCCGGAGCAGCTTCCGAACAACTGGCGCTCCAAATTCGGCGGCAACGCCTGGCGCTGGCACGCCGAGAGCGAGCAGTACTATCTGCACCTGTTTGCGCCAGAGCAGGCGGACCTCAACTGGGAAAACCCGGACGTGCGCGCCGAGCTGAAAAAGGTGTGCGAGTTCTGGGCCGATCGCGGCGTGGACGGCTTGCGTCTCGACGTGATTAACCTCATCTCTAAAGAGCAGGATTTCCCGGACGACAACATCGGCGACGGCCGCCGTTTTTACACCGACGGGCCGCGGGTGCATGAATACCTGCAGGAGATGAGCCGTGACGTCTTCACGCCGCGCGGCCTGATGACGGTGGGCGAAATGTCGTCGACCTCGCTGGCCAATTGTCAGCAGTATGCGGCTCTCGACGGCAGCGAGCTGTCGATGACCTTTAACTTCCACCACCTGAAGGTAGATTACCCGGGCGGCGAAAAGTGGACGAAGGCGAAGCCGGACTTCGTGGCGCTGAAAACCCTCTTCAGCCACTGGCAGCAGGGCATGCATAACAGGGCGTGGAATGCGCTGTTCTGGTGTAACCACGATCAGCCGCGCATTGTGTCGCGCTTTGGTGATGAAGGCGAATACCGCGTTCAGGCCGCGAAGATGCTCGGCATGGTGCTGCACGGCATGCAGGGCACGCCGTATATCTATCAGGGTGAAGAGCTGGGGATGACCAACCCGCACTTCAGCCGCATCACCGACTATCGCGACGTAGAAAGCCTGAACATGTTCGCGGAACTGCGGGCGAACGGTCGCGACCCGGACGAACTACTGACGATCCTGGCAAGTAAGTCCCGCGATAACGGCCGTACGCCAATGCAGTGGGACGCGTCGCACAGCGCGGGCTTTACCGAGGGCGAGCCGTGGATTGGCGTGTGCGATAATTACGAAACCGTGAACGCCCGCGCGGCGCTCGACGACCCGGATTCAGTGTTTTACACCTATCAGTCGCTCATTAGCCTGCGCAAAACGCTGCCGGTGCTGACGTGGGGGGATTATCAGGATCTGCTTCCTGAGCACGCTTCCCTGTGGTGCTACCGCCGCCAGTGGCAGGGGCAAAGCCTGATTGTGGTGGCGAACCTGAGCAGCGAGCAACAGCAGTGGCAGCCGGCCCCTATACAGGGTGCATGGCGGGCGGCACTCAGTAACTATGAAGACGTTCCCTCCCGCCCCGATACGCTGGTATTGCGCCCGTTTGAAGCCATCTGGTGGGTGCAGGAATAACTCTCAGGAGATACAGCATGCTGTATCTCCTTTTTTATGTTTAGCGATACGCTAAATGTACGACGATAACTTTTACATCGCGATGTAACAAAAATAAAAATAGCCCTGCCAATTAAATAACCTCGGCAGGACATTATGAAAAAGACAATTATTAAAGCAATGTGTATTAGCGCATTATTATTAAGCACGCAGGGATGGTGCGGAAATACATCCGTCGACCTTCGGTTTGGACATAATACGCGCTCGGACGTAAATGATTCACGTATTAAGGTCATGCATCAGGCGAATAACGGTTTTTACTTCTCCGTTGAAGCCGCACAAAACCACAACGATACCTTTTTTGGTGATACCGATCGCTATAATCCCGACGACAAAGGGTTAACGGAAGCGGCGCAGGAAATCGAAACGCGCTGGCGCGTCGATCTGGGAAATGGCTTTGCCGTTGCGCCCGGCATGGTAACGGTTTTCACCGCCAGCAATACCCATTACCGCCCCTTCATTCAGGGCTGGAAAGCATTTGATAACGGTCTGAATCTTTCCGCACGTTACCGCTATAACACAGTCAATGACGCGCACAGCGACAAAGCGTTAGACGGCAGCGGCTACACCCGCCGCCAGTCGCACCAGTTCGACATTTGGTTCGCGTATAACATTGGCAAATTCGGTATGTCCTACAATCCACGCTTCCGCTGGCAGGATAACGTCGATCAGGGAACCGGGGATGATACCTACTGGGAACATACCGTCGCGTTCAACTACAAGCTAGACGATGGCTGGACGCCTTACGTCGAATTGGTTTCGCTGGATAAAACGTACATCACTGCTGATGGCAATCATGAAAATGATTATGCCGTACGTCTCGGAATAGTGAAGCAGCTCTGACGGCCTGACTACACCGTATCGTGCTGCAGTAGCCTGCAGCCGATACGGTCCACGGCGATTAACAGTTCAAGCTGCCCTTCCCGCTGATACAGCGATACCGCGTTAATGTCGATCGATAACGGCCAGCATAGCGTTGAGATCGCCGCCAGTGTCGACCCCTCGCGGGTAATGGCAATAATCTTTAACCCTTTGCGCAGCGCGTTACGCGCCATCTCAATCAGCGACTGCGTCTCCCCTGATTTACTGATCAACACCAGCGTCCCCTTCGATACCCGTGTCAGCTGGTGCATGTCATTTAAAATAAGGTGCGGCAGGCTCGCCAGCGATAAAAAGCGCGACAGGTAGTTGAGGCTGGTGAGCGAGGCACCGCGTGCGTACAGGTAAATGTGGCTGGACTGCGTAAGCAACCTGGACACCTCTGCCACAATATCATCCGCCTGCGGCCCCACGTCAGGCTCTACCGGGGCAGGTGTAAAATGATCGCGCAAAAAACGATACCGAAGCTCGGTATAGCTTTTATAGCCCATTTTTTTACACACCCGATTAACGGATGTTGTCGTGGTAAAGGTGTCACGGGCAATCTCTTTTGCCGATATATTAGAAATATTACATGCATGATACTGAATGTATTCAAATATCAAACGTTCACTTCCCTGGAATGAATTCATCTATTACACCCTGTTTAATCCCGGCATGATATTAACACAGCGGAAAAATAGTCTCTGGAAGGCGCTTCACACATTGCCTTTACGCGTATCACGATACGTAATTAGTATTAGCAAACATTAAAAACTGTTTTAGGTTCTCTTTATACTTTCCCTGTTTTCACATCCAGGGAATTATGACAATGACAAAACAAAAAGTTGTCGCGGTAACGGCCTGCCCGACAGGCATAGCACACACCTTTATGGCGGCGAATAAAATTATTGCATGGGCTAAAGAGCACAATATCGAAGTAAAGGTCGAAACGCAGGGCAGCGACGGTGTTAAAAACCGCTTAACAAAACAGGATATCGCCTCCGCCACGGCCATTATTCTGGCCACCGACGTTCCCATTCAGGATGCCGAGCGTTTTGAAAACATTGCCCACCTTCAGACCCGCACGCAAGAGCTTATCAAGCATACCGATCGCTATTTGCGTCAGGCGCTGGCAAAGGGAAAAAACGTCGCCTCCGACTGCGTAGCAGACGAAGACGATTTCCAGCGTTCGGCTTATCAGGTCTTTATCGGCCATATCATGGCGGCCATCAGCTATATGCTGCCGGTGGTGGTCATGGGCGGGCTGATGATGGCAACGGCCAAAATTACCGGGCAGTTTATTAACATTGAACATTCGCCATTCAGCGTGCTGGATAAAGTGGGCTTTATGACCATCAAGTTCATGTACCCGGTTTTCGCCATGTATCTGGCGTTTTCCATTGCCGGTAAACCGGCGCTGATCCCCGGGCTTATTGGCGGCATCATGTCAGACGAAGTCTACAAGCGCTTCTTTGATATCGAAGGCTTTATGCCGTCCGGCTTTTTCGGCGCCATTGGTATTGGCTTTTTTGTGGGCTATCTGGTGCGCTGGCTCAATGATTCGATTCGCGTCCGTCAGCAGCTCACCACCCTTAAAACTATGCTGGCCGTCCCGCTGATCGCCGGCATTACGCTGGTGATGGTCATGGAATACCTGATTAACCCCATTTTTGGCTCGCTTAACCAGCTGATGGTGGTCTTTTTTACCTCGGCAGGCGACACCGGACGCGGGTTCTATTCCGCGATGATCGCCGCGGGCACCGCGTTCGACCTGGGTGGTCCGGTCAACAAGGCCGCGGGCTCGGTCGCACTTGGTCTGAACGGCATGAGCGAGACGTTTGATTTAACCGCCCGTGAACTCTCCATCGTGATCCCCTCCATTGGCGTCGGCTTTGCCGCATTCCTCAACGGCCGATTTGGGCTACCGGATGTCTTCAGCCGGGAAGAGAAAACCGTTGGCAGCACCTCGTTATTGCTGGGCGTTATCGGGATCTCGGAGGGTGCCATCCCGTTCATTCTGAAAAACCCACGCCTGATCCCGGTATTCATGACCGGTGCCGTCGCCGGCACGCTGGTCGCGATTGCCCTGGGCGTAAAGCAGACGCTGCCTCTGCCGGCCATCTGGGGCTGGCCGCTGGCAACCAATGTGGCGGGCTACCTGGTGAGCGTCTTTCTTGGCGCGCTGATTTGCGCCCTGGGCGTGCTCTATGTCAGCCCAAAGAACGCCAGGTAAGGGGAACGTCATGAATCAGATCCACGTCATTGCCCATACGCACTGGGACCAGGAGTGGTATTTCACCCGTCAGGACAGCATGGTGCTGGCGTCGTATAACTTTGCGGACGTTATCGACACGCTGGAGCAGGACCCGGCCTATCATTGCTATCACCTTGACGGGCAGATGGCGGTGGTGGATGACTTTCTCGCCATCAATACCGATTATCGCGCCAGGCTGGAAACGCTGGTCAGAGAAAAAAGAGTATTTGTGGGGCCGTGGTATACCCAGACGGACAGCTACAACGTGCATGGTGAATCGATTATCCGCAACCTCAAATACGGCATCTTCGCTGCCCGTAGGCTGGGGCATGCTATGCAGGTCGGGTATCTTCCGGATACCTTCGGCCACAATGCGCAGATGCCCATGATTTTGCAGGGCTGCAATATCGACAATATCGTCTTCTGGCGCGGTATCGATCACGACAGGCACGCGAAAACCAGCCAGTTCCTCTGGCGCGCGCCGTCAGGTGCGACCGTCATCGCCTGTGCGATGGCGCTCGGTTATGGCGCGGCTAAAAACATGCGTTCGGAAGCTCTCCATCTGCAGGGTAAAATCTACCCGATGGTTAATCATCTGCGCTCACGGGCCGGTATAAACGACCTGCTCCTGCCCTGCGGCGGCGATCAGGTCAGCATAGACCCGGCGCTGCCGAAAATCCTGCAGGTCGCCAGCGCACAGTCCCCGGATCGGGATCGTTACCTCATCAGTTCGCTGGAGCACTACGTCAGCATTCTGCGCGCGCAGCGTGAACAGTTTGAACTCTGGGAAGGGGAGCTGAAATCACCGCGCTACACCCGTATTCATAAAACGATCGGCTCCGTGCGCTACGACATCAAAAAGAAAAATGATGAGGTTGAGCAGTTCGTCCTTCGACAGCTGGAGCCAACCATTGCAATGGCGCGTCATCAGGGGATCCCGGTCAACCTCTCAGTCGTCGATACGCTCTGGAAGAAGCTATTGCGAAGCCACGCCCATGACTCCATCGGCGGCTGTAATAGCGATGCCACCAACCGCGACATACTGCATCGGCTGGAGCAAACCGAACAGCTGTGCCACAGCCTGTGGAATCTGGTGGTGAAAACCCTGGCCGCCGCCTGCGTTCAGGAAGGCGGCCTGCTGATTTTTAATCCGCTAGCCACCCCAACGCAGCGCGTGGTGAAAACCACGCTCTATAGCCGCGCTGAAAATATCGCGCTGATGCACCAGGGGCGCCCAATCCCCTTCGACGTCCTGAAAAGAGACGCGTTGCCCGGCGGAACGGCGATCTCTCTCACCGCCGAAGGTGAATGTGAAACGCCCCTTCCCCCTTATTTCCGCTGGCAGGTTGCTTTGCAAACTCCGGTTCTGCCTCCGGTCGGCTATCTCACCGTCAGGGTTGAAGATAACCCTGCGCCGTTCCGCCAGCCTGAACAGATTAAGGGGTGTGAGATAGAGAATACGCGCTATCAACTGGCGCTGGATGCCGGAACGCTCACCCTGCAGGACAAACGCAGCGGCAGACGCATCCCCTCTTTCTTTACCCTGGAAGACTGTGCGGACGCGGGCGACAGCTACGATTTCTCACCGCTTGCGGGCGACGCGCCGACGCGCTGTTCGCAGTTCACGCTCATTGACTGCCTGAAAACGCCGCTTGTCGAAACGCTGGTCGTCGAAGCCAGAATGCTTCTTCCGCCGGGTCTCGCAGGACGTCAGGATTCTGGCCGAATGCCGCTATCTATTCATCTGGTATGCGAATTACGCCACGACGATCCGACCCTGTATGTCGAGGCTTCGCTGGAAAACAGCCACTGCGATCACCGGCTACGTTTACTGATCGGCAGCGATATTCACACCCGTCACGCTATCGCCTCACAGCCCTTCGCAATAATCCAGCGCGAAACGGGGTGTGCCGCTGAAAACTGGCAGGAGCGCTATCGCGAGATGCCCGTGGATATCGAAACCAGCGAGGGAATTATTGCTGTCGCGGAAGCGGGCAAAGCGCTGGTGGTAAATAGCCGCGGGATGAAGGAATTTCAGATCGTTGGCAGCGAGCCGGCGGCGATTGCCCTGACGTTGTTTAAAGCGACGGGCGTGCTCGGGCGCAACGATCTCGATTGGCGACCGGGCCGGGCCTCCGGCATTAATAATACGGTGGTCGAGACTCCTGATGCTCAGCTGCTGAAGCCATTGCACTTCTCATTCAGCGTCGCGCTGGCCGACAACGCCGACCATCTCACGCTTCGCCAGCTGGAAAATCAGGCGGCCGGGCAGCCCTTCACCTATCAACGTCAGATGCTGCACACGCTCGATCACCGTCTTGAGCGCTTTACGTTGCGTCTGCCCGACCGCAGGCTTCCAGCACAATTCTCGCTATTGACCCTGCCGGAGCCGCTCATCCTTTCCGCTCTGCCCCATGCGCAGCAGCTGTCAGGCACCGTCGTGCGCCTGTTTAACGCCGGCACGCAGCCGGCTCCCATCCCGGAATGTCTGGCTGGGCTCCGTCAGATCAACTATCTGGAAGAGCCGGTGCAGCCGGTAACGGCAATTCCCCCTTTCGCGACCTGCGATTTTTTGATGGAGGCTTAATATGAATTTGCTTGCCCTGACGCACCCCGATCTGGTTTTTATCAACCCGCCGCACCGTACGCCTGAATCGCTGATACGCTGGCTCGCCGAACCGCTCGCCAGGCGAGAAATCATCAGCGATGAAGAAACGTTTATCCAGAGCGTGGTACAGCGCGAAAGTGAAGGCCCTACCGCGCTGGGTGAGGCGCTCGCCGTCCCGCACGGTAAAACCGGGGCGGTGCTTCAGGCGGCGTTTTGTCTGGCGCTCTTTGACGACCCGATAAGCTGGCCGGGGCTGGACGGTGATGAAGAGGTCAGAATGGTTTTCTTGCTCGCCATTCCGCCAGCGGAAGCAGGCAGTACGCATATGCAGCTGCTGACGACGCTGACCAGCAGACTGACTGACGATCGGGTGCGCAAGCAGCTCCTGGCGGCACACACCCGGGAAGAGGCGATGTCCGCCCTAAGTGATGAAGAACCTCAAAAACAGGACGATGCCCCTGAACGCTCCCTTCTCATCCCGGTGGTGCTGGGCAGTATCGTTACCGCAGCCTTTTTGCAGGCGGGATTGAGCTGGGTCTGCGGAGTAAGTTAAACGAACAGCGCTCAGGACAGGCCGTGCTGAGCGCTTGTTTTTGTTGAATAATTAATCAGATTTTTCTCTCACGCATTTACAAATGCTGTAACGCCCGCCGTTTGTACTCTCGCCTTTTTACTTTGTTCTGCATCAATAAAATCGCAAACATGTTTGATGCAAATCACTATATGTAGCACTTAAAATGCATCCCGACCCAACATGTTGTATTTATCGTCTACTATTCCAACAACAAGACGGCGACTCAGCTCTCCGGAATTGTGGATAACACGCGTTGGGAACGAGGGAAGTCTCTGGCCTGGCTGATAATAGCCCCGGTGAAAACTTCTCCGCCTCTGTGGATAACCTGTTTTTAAAATGGAGTGATCATGACACCGCATGTGATGAAACGTGATGGCTGTAAAGTGCCGTTTAAATCAGAGCGCATCAAAGAAGCCATTCTGCGTGCAGCTAAAGCAGCGGGAGTCGATGACGCAGATTACTGCGCCACCGTCGCAGAAATCGTTAGCAGCCAGATGAATGAACGCAGCCAGGTGGATATCAACGATATCCAGACCGCGGTTGAGAACCAGCTGATGTCTGGCCCGTACAAGCAGCTGGCGCGGGCCTATATTGAGTACCGTCACGATCGTGACGTCCAGCGTGAAAAGCGCGGCCGCCTGAACCAGGAAATTCGCGGTTTGGTCGAACAAACCAACTCATCGCTGCTCAATGAAAACGCCAATAAAGACAGCAAAGTGATCCCGACCCAGCGCGACCTGCTGGCCGGTATCGTGGCCAAGCACTATGCCCGTCAGCACCTGCTGCCGCGCGACGTGGTATCCGCGCACGAACGCGGTGAAATCCACTATCACGATCTCGACTACTCCCCGTTCTTCCCGATGTTCAACTGCATGCTCATCGACCTTAAGGGCATGTTGACCCACGGCTTTAAAATGGGTAACGCCGAGATTGAACCGCCAAAATCAATTTCCACCGCCACCGCCGTCACCGCGCAGATTATCGCCCAGGTCGCGAGCCACATTTACGGCGGCACCACCATCAACCGCATTGATGAAGTGCTGGCACCGTTCGTGACCGAAAGCTTTAACAAGCACCGCAAAACGGCGGAAGAGTGGCAAATCCCTGACGCCGACGGCTACGCGCACTCCCGTACCGAGAAAGAGTGCTACGACGCCTTCCAGTCACTGGAATACGAAGTAAACACGCTGCACACCGCTAACGGCCAGACGCCGTTTGTGACCTTCGGGTTTGGCCTCGGCACCAGCTGGGAATCCCGCCTGATTCAGCAGTCCATCCTGCGTAACCGTATTTCCGGCCTCGGCAAAAACCGCAAAACCGCGGTCTTCCCGAAGCTGGTATTCGCCATTCGCGACGGCCTGAACCACAAGTTTGGCGATCCGAACTACGACATCAAACAGCTGGCGCTGGAGTGCGCGAGCAAGCGCATGTATCCGGACATCCTGAACTACGATCAGGTCGTCAAAGTCACAGGTTCGTTTAAAACGCCTATGGGCTGCCGCAGCTTCCTCGGCGTATACGAAGATGAAAACGGCGAGCAGATCCACGACGGACGCAACAACCTGGGCGTGATCAGCCTGAACCTGCCGCGCATCGCGCTGGAAGCCAAAGGTAATGAACAGGCCTTCTGGACGCTGCTGGACGAACGCCTGCAGCTGGCGCGCAAAGCGCTGATGACCCGCATTGCCCGTCTGGAAGGGGTGAAAGCCCGCGTCGCGCCCATCCTCTATATGGAAGGCGCCTGCGGCGTGCGTCTGAAGGCGGACGATGACGTGTCGGAGATCTTCAAAAACGGTCGCGCGTCGATTTCGCTGGGCTATATCGGCATTCACGAAACCATCAACGCGCTGTTTGGCGACAAGCACGTGTACGACAGCGAGGCCCTGCGTGAGAAAGGCGTGGCGATTGTTCAGCGCCTGCGCGACGCGGTTGACCAGTGGAAAGACGAAACCGGCTACGGGTTCAGCCTCTACAGCACGCCAAGCGAGAACCTGTGCGACCGCTTCTGCCGCCTGGACGCCGCCGAGTTCGGCATCGTGGAAGGCGTGACCGACAAAGGTTACTACACCAACAGCTTCCACCTCGACGTGGAGAAGAAGGTGAACCCGTACGACAAAATCGACTTCGAAGCGGCCTATCCGCCGATCGCCAGCGGCGGGTTCATCTGCTACGGCGAGTACCCGAACATCCAGCACAACCTGAAGGCGCTGGAGGACGTGTGGGATTACAGCTACCAGCACGTACCGTATTACGGGACCAACACGCCAATCGACGAGTGCTACGAGTGCGGCTTTACCGGTGAGTTCGAGTGTACGAGCAAAGGCTTCACCTGCCCGAAATGCGGCAACCACGACGCGGCCCGCGTCTCCGTGACCCGCCGCGTGTGCGGCTATCTCGGCAGCCCTGATGCCCGTCCGTTTAACGCCGGGAAGCAGGAAGAGGTGAAGCGCCGCGTGAAGCATCTGGGGAATGGGCAGATCGGGTAAGTTCTGCGCGGGGTTCTCCCCCTCACCCTACCCCTCTCCCTCAAGGGAGAGGGAACTTTCCCCCCTCTCCCTGTGGGAGAGGGCCGGGGTGAGGGCATCAGCGCGCACAAACTCTCTGGGAATTTTCTATGCGATACCATCAATACTACCCCGTTGACATCGTCAACGGCCCCGGCACCCGCTGCACCCTGTTTGTTTCAGGCTGCGTCCACGAATGCCCCGGCTGCTACAACAAAAGCACCTGGCGCTTAAATTCCGGTATGCCGTTTACCGCTGAGATGGAAGACAAGATCGTCAACGACCTGAACGACACGCGCATTCACCGTCAGGGGATTTCCCTCTCCGGCGGCGACCCCCTTCACCCGCAAAACGTGCCGGATATCCTGAAGCTGGTGAAGCGCATTCGGGCAGAGTGTACGGGAAAAGATATCTGGGTCTGGACAGGCTACAGGCTGGATGAGCTGAACGCGCAGCAAATGGAAGTGGTGGATCTGATTAACGTGCTGGTCGACGGCAAATTCGTGCAGGATTTAAAAGACCCGGCGCTGATTTGGCGCGGCAGCAGCAACCAGGTTGTGCATCATCTGCGGTGAGCAAAGGCGGATGTTATCCGTCCGCCCTTACCTCAAAACCGACTCACACTCTCCATTGCCACCGCCTTAAACTCGGCAAAATCTCCGCAGCCACACAGCCGCGACATCGCCCGTTCACGCAGGAAGGTGACGAAAATATCGTAGATCGCCATCGCCTCTTCGTACTCGCTTTTGCTGATGGCAAGCAGGAAGATGACGTGCGCGGTTTCATCGCCCCACTGAATGCCCTGCGGCGCCAGCACCGTATAGACCACCGTTTTCTGCGCTAAAAGGCCGAGTGAGTGCGGCAGCGCAATACCGTCGCCGAGCATGGTGCTGACGATGGCTTCACGCTCGATAACCGAATCCAGAAACTCCGCGCCAACGAAACCTTCGCCTTCGAGCTGCTCGCACAGCTCGCGGAACAGCGTTTGCTGGTCAACGGGCGTGTCGATAATACGGAAATGGGCCGCGTCGAAGTATTTATCCAGCATCCACGGTCGGGTGCGGTCCACCAGCACCAGCTTGCCGATCTGCTCTAACTGATAGTCTGTCGGGAACGGGGCGATCGTCACCACCGGCTTAGACTTTTCGCTCACGCGGGCGGTGGCGATCACGAAGTCTTCGCCGATGGATTCGGCCAATTCGTACTCGCGCAGGGTGAGCGTGCGCGTGACCTCAATTTGCGGATATTTGCGCTGCAGCACCGCTTCAATCATGCGGACCATGGCATTACCGGCGTCGCACACCAGCAGCACGCGGGGCTGGCGCTGGTAGCCAATGTTGTAGTGGCGCTCCAGCCCGACGCCGATATGCAGCACCAGGAAGCCAATCTCGTTTTCGCTGATCACATACGGCGTGTATTTACCCCAGCTCGACACCGCCGCGAGCGTCATGTCCCACGCCATCGGGTAGTGTTGCTTGATGTTATCCAGCAGCGGGTTGGGGATCATAATTTGATACCGCACGCGGGTGATCATGGTTTTGATGTGCGTGAGCAGGTCCGCGTGCAGCTGTTCGTCGCTGAGCAGGTTGTAGTTATAGTGGGTGTTGATGTAGCGCAGGATGTAGTTGACCAGCGCCTCGTCGTCGTCGGCGTTAATGGCGCTCGGGGCAATCTCCTGAATCTGCCGCGCCGCAATGTGCACGCAGAGCCAGCTCTCTTCGGACGGCGACAGCGCTTTGCCCGCCAGCTGCTGAATAGTGACGGCGATATCCTTCGCCGCCTCGCGCACGTTCTCCTCCACGTCTTCGGCGTGGAATTCCGGCAGCGGATAGCCCTCGCTGATGCGCCGCACCGACACCGCGCAGTAAAGACGCAGGAACAGCTCGCCTTCGTCGGTCAGGCGGATGTGATGGCGCGTCAGCGCATCGTGCAGCACGGGCACCATCTGTTCCGCGACGCCTGCATTCAGCGCAACGTCAGTCACCAGCGGGTTCAGGCTGTCCTGCTGCGCCAGCTCCCACAGGAGGTCGGTGAGGCAGGCGCGGGTCGCCATCTCGCTGCCAAACAGCTTCATGCCGTGGCGCGGACGGGTTTCCAGCGTCAGGTGATAGCGATGGAACCACTCGCGCACTTCCACCATGTCGCTTTGCAGCGTGGCGCGGCTGACGAACCACTCGTCCGCCAGATCTTCCAGCTTGAGGGAAAATGCCGAAGTGAGAAAACGCACCACCAGATAGTGCACGCGCTCGGGACCGGTCCGGGGGATGCGCAGCGCGCGCGGGTGGGTTGCCTGCAATTGCTGATAACGTTCAGCGTCGTCAATTTTGAGCTGATAGCCGTTGCCGCGGCTGAGAATAAACTGCGCGCCGTGGCTTGCCAGCAGCGCGTTCAGGGCGGTGATATCAGCACGGACGGTTCGCGTGGAGACCGACAGCCGCTGCGCCAGCTCGTCCTGCGGCAGCGTCTCGTTTTGCAACAGGTCGAAAAGTTGCGCTAAACGTTGGTTCGGGAATCGCACGTCGTTGTCCTCTTACTGCTTAGGGTGAAATGACCATCTGGGATGGACTGCCGACCGGGGTATAGTCTGGCTCAAAGCTTAGCTTGCCGTCCTGACCCACGCGGAAACGGGTAATGTTGTCGCTGCGCTGGTTCATGACGTACAGCCAGCGCCCCTGTTTATCGAGCGTCAGGGTGCGCGGGTAATCACCCCGCGTCCACACGTCGTCCTGATGCGTCAGCGTGCCATCCGCTGTTACGGTAAAGTGCCCGATGCTGTTATGCAAACGGTTAGCCACATACAGCTGTTTACCGTCGGCGCTTAATGCCAGCCCGGCGGCAAAGCTGGTGCCTTTGTAACCTTCCGGCAGGGCCGAGAGCGTTTTGCCCTCTTTCAGCGTGCCGTTTGCCGTCACGGCATAATGGGTCAGCGTAGATGCCTCTTCGTTAATCAGCCACAGGCCATCCCCTTTTGGCGTGAAGACGAAGTGACGCGGCCCGGCCCCTTTTGAGGAGGCGCTGATAAACGGCGGATCGTTCGGGGTCAGCTTCCCTGTTCGATCGTCAAAACGGTACTGGTAGATACGATCCAGCCCCAGATCGGTGGAAAACACGTACTTGCCGCTCGGATCGGCGGCGATCATGTGCGCATGCGGGCCGTTGTGATCGCTGATGGCGAAACTCCCCTCCGCCGCGGCTTCCGGTTTTGCCGCACCCGGCTCGCCCCGATCCTGATGTTTATCCGTGGCGTCACCCAGCCTGCCGTCTGCGTTGACGGGCAGAACGGCAATCGATCCGCTGACGTAGTTCGCCACCAGCAGGTGCTGGCCGTTCGGCGTCAGGGAAAGGTACACCGGCCCCGCACCGCCGGATGCCGCCTGATTCTGCTCGCTTAGCTCGCCGTTTTCGCCCACGCGCAATGCCTGCACCACGCCCTGCTCCACTTCGCTTGCCAGATAGAGCGTTTTGCCGTCGCGAGAGACGGCCAGCTGCGCGGCGTTCGGCAGCGTGCTCACCAGCGTTCTATTCGCCAGCGCGCCGCTTTGCGGGTCAACGGTAAAGCGGTACAGCCCTTCACCGTTGGGGTTGTAGGTGCCCACCCAGGCGTATTGCGTCTGGGCGACTGCGGCGGTAGCAAGTAAAGAGAGTGAAGCGACGAGCAGGTTACGGGTGTGCATGGTGGCTCCTTCGGGTGTGTGCGGTGTGTTTCCCCTCACCCCAGCCCTCTCCCAAAGGGAGAGGGGGTAAAGGTTCCCTCTCCCTGTGGGAGAGGGTTAGGGTGAGGGGCAGGTTCTACTTCACCAGCTTCTTCGTCATCGCAAGCAGCGTGCGCACGTCTTCCGGGCGCGTGTCGCCGCTGGCCTTGTCGATAATCGAGCTGTAGATATGCGGGATGATTTTGCTCACGCCCGCGTCGAGGGCGATCTGCAGGATCTCCTCATAGTTTTCCAGATCGATACCTCCGGTCGGCTCCAGCCAGAAGTCGTGACGGGCGCAGGCTTCCGCCACCGCTTTGTACTCGTCGCGGCATTTCAGGCCGCCCATCGGGAAGTATTTGATGGAGCTGCCGCCGAAATCTTTCAGCAGGGCAATCGCGGTTTCAACCGGCACGATGCCGTCCGGGGCCGTGCTGCTCAGCGGGCCGGTGGAGATTTTCACCATCCCGACGGTGCCGGTCGGCGAGACCAGACCGTTGACCACGGACTCATTCTGCCCCAGCAGCGCGCGGCTGGTGGCCACGCCGGTGAAGACCTGGTTGACGTGCTGAGGCTGCACCTGACGAGAGATTTCACTCACCATCGCCGACTGGTTCGGATCGCCCGCGCCCAGCCCAACGGAGAGCGCATTATCAATCAGCGCCGCGTATTCGCGCATATCCGCAACCGCGCTTGCCACGTCCGGGTAATTTTTGGAGAGCACGCCCACCAGCACGTGGCCTTCCGCCGCTTCGTAAATGGCGCTGGCGTTGGCTTTAGAACCTGCCAGCACGTTCAGGCAGACGCGGTCACGGTAAAAATTGGGGGTCAGTTTCATGCATTTTTCTCCTGTCCTAACACTTCGCTAATGCGGCGGTACACGATGTTCAGCTGGTCAGCATTCACGCTGCGCACGTCCGCTTCGATAATCCCTTCGTTAGCCTTGTATCCGCGGAAGTAAATGGCGTATTCGCCCTGCTTCAGCTTCGCTACCAGGTCACCGGTTCCGACGCCGGTCGTGGCTTCGTCGAACTTAATCTCGGTGCGGGCGATATCGCGACCCGCGCTGTCCCAGACCACGCGCGCCGTCACGCCGTTCAGGGTGTTGAGCGCGTCGATAAACGGCGTCATCTTCGCCACCATCTCGGCCCCGCTCTCTTTGGTCGCCGTCAGGTAGTGTTCGATGGCGCAGGTCAGGCCCAGGATACCCTCTTTGCCCACCTTCATCGCGCGGCCAATGCCCGCCGTCTGGCGTTTCACCCATTCAACATATTGAGTTTTGCCGATCACCAGCCCGCTGGTTGGCCCTTCAATCGCCTTCGCGCCGCTGTAGATCACCAGATCCGCGCCGGAGCGGTAGTACGCGTGCAGATCTTCTTCCGCCGCCGCATCGACGATCAGCGGGAGGTCGTGCTTGCGCGCCACCACCGCCGCCTGCTCGACGCTGAGCATGCTTTTCTGCACGCAGTGGTGCGATTTGATATAGAGGATCGCCGCGGTGCGCGGGGTAATCGCCGCCGCCAGCTGATCGGCAGAGCATTCGTTGGCGTAGCCCGCTTCCACCAGCCTGCCGCCGCCCAGCGCCACCATGGTGCCCACCGGCGCGCCAAAGTTTACGTTGTGGCCTTTCGGCAGGACGATCTCGTTATTCTCGATTGGAGTGACGTGCAGGTTTTCCAGCAGCCAGTCGCTGTCCTTCACCAGCACCGCCGCCACCGACTGGGCAATGCCCGCCGACGCGCAGGAGACTACCGTTGCGCCTTCTACATCCAGCAGCTTCGCGATGTATTCCCCGGTTTTATTAACCAGATCCTTCATCTCGAAGTACTCATTCATGCCGTCCATTGCCGCCTGCACCACTTCCGGGCGCGGCGTGGAGACACCCAGCGCCGTCATGCGGCCGGAGGTGTTGATAACCTGCTTTAAGTTGTACTTCTCATAAATCGAAGGCATGTTCCGTGCTCCCTTGTTCGGTCATGTAGCCCTTGCCCGCGCGGATCGCGGCAAGCGGCACCAGAATGTGTTCAGCCTGCAGGCTGTCGTTTTCAGCATCCGTCAGCACAGTCGGCTGACGCTTAAGCGTGAACAGCGTCAGGTCGGCGTCGAGGCCAGGCTGAATGCGGCCCTTGCGCGCCAGGCGCAGGCCGTCGGCGGCGTTCGCGGTCACGCAGTCAATCACCTGCGGCAGCGACATGCCGATGGCGAGGAATTTCGACATCACGCTTGCCAGCGAGCCGACCGGGCCGTTGATGCGGTTGCGACAGTAGATGTCCGAGCTGATGGTGTGCGGCAGGATGCCCATCGCGATGGCGCGTTTCGCCACCTCAAAGCTAAAGCTCGCCGTACCGTGCCCGACGTCCAGGCGCACGCCGCGCTTCAGGGCGGAGGTGATGGAGGCGCGCAGCTCGCCGGAGGGCGTCAGAATGCGGTTAGGCTTGCCGTTGTAGCAGTGGGTGATGATGTCGCCTGAACTGAGCAGTTCGGCAATTTCGTCGAGGTTCGGCGGGTTGTTACCGATATGCACCATCAGCGGCAGGTCGCCGTTCTCTTTCTGAATGGCTTTCGCGCGCTCCAGCGGCGTGATGCCGTTTTCACCGACCACGCTGCTGCTCATGCGCGCCTTCAGGCCGACGATAAAATCAGGGTGGCGCGTCACCGCCTGCTTCACCGCATCGGCGTCAATGTTCGCCATGTTGGCCAGTTCGTTCTGGGCAATCAGCCCCACGCGGGAGATGTTCAGCAGGGCAAACACCTCGGTGGAAGCCTTGCGGGTGATAGCGTAAAAATCGTCTACGTCGTCGGCGCCGGTGCTGCCCGCGTCCACCACGGTGGTCACGCCGGTCGCAATGCCCACGCTGTCCGGTTCGTCGTGGTAAATGGGGGAGTTCGGGTAGCAGTGAACGTGGGAGTCAATCCAGCCTGCGCTGACGAATACCTCGCCGTTCAGCTCAACCGTTTTATGCGCGGGGGCGTTAATCTCGCCCAGCGCCGCGATCTTCCCGTCCTGAATGGCGATATCGGTCAGGGTATCGTCGGCAAGGCGCGCACGGCGCAGGAGTAAATCAAACATGAGGATCTCCTGATAAGGCGGGCGCCTGAGCGCCCGCGGGTATTAAAGGGCGACCGGGAACAGCCAGCCCAACAGCATTGCACCGAGGATCGCACCGCCGGTAATCGGCTTCTGCCAGATGTAGAACAGCAGTGCGCCCAGCAGGGAACCGACGCCGATCGGGATGGAAGCGGTCATGGCGCTGAGGATAATCAACGGCCCGAGGAAGCGGCCGGAGGCGTTACCTGCGCCCATCATCACGTCTGCACCGTAGGTGGAGTTGCTCTGGTTGATGGTGAACTTACGCGCCAGAATGATGACGTAGCCAATCGCCAGACCAATCACCAGGCCGGTGATCAGCGCGGCAATGAAGTTGGTCACCGGGAACATAATGCCCGCGCCCAGCAGCAGCGCCGGAACGCCAAGGCCCACGCCGGTCTGGATGGCGCCGCCGATATCAAGAATACCGACCAGAGACCCTTCGATAATGCGGGCGAACAGGAAGCTGGCGCCGAATGCCGCCACCGCGCCGTACACGCCGGTATCCATCCCCGCTTTCAGCATCGCCACGAAGGCCACTTCGTTAAACGCGCCGATGCCGTAGAGGTAGTACATGTGCGTCCCGGCGAAGACGCCGGAGGAGAGCAGGCCAACGAAGATCGGGAACGACCAGTCGGCATACCAAAAACCTTTATTCTGTTCCATTTAGAGGCTCCTGTTATTTACCGCTGAGCGAGTTGTGGATCATGTCGAGCCAGTTCGGCACCGTCAGATGGAAGGATTCGATCATCTTCATGTCGAAGCCGCGGAAGAAACCGCTCAGCACGAAGAGCAGGACGATCGCCGCCATCATCACTTTGGTGACGTGGTTCCAGCCGCTCTCTTCGACGCCTTTACCGATCAGAATGCCCAGCACCAGGCCCGGCACGGCGTTACCCATGATCAGCTGCGCGGCGCCGCCGAACACGGTGGCCCAGAAGCCGGACTTTTTACCCGCGTCGATAGCCGCCAGCCAGAAGATCACCGGCATCACGGTGTTCACCAGCAGGTTAGCCGCCGGTACCAGCACCTTCACGGCGGTGACCTGAAGCGCAGCCGGAACGGAGGAGGCGGTCAGGTTCAGGAAGGTGACGACAACCATGCCAATCACGCCGCAGGCAATCGCCATTTTACGGGGATCGTGCAGCGTTTCGCCGACGTTACGGTTTTTAATCATCAGAGCAGCAGCACCCCAGTTCGGGATGATGCGGTGGTCAACGTCCTGTGTGAAGGCACCTGCGGCCACGGAAGAGGCCCAGGCGTTAAAGAAGAAGCCTAACCCAAAGGAGAAGTGAGACGCCGGATCCCCTTCGCAGGAGTTCAGCTCCCCCAACGTACGAAACGCGCCCATACCCTGAGTGGTAGGCGCATGAAACATGCGTGCAGCCCCGGCTCCGACACCGACGCCAACCAGGCCGCCAATGATGAGCGATTTTATTAATATAATTAAGAACATCAGTCTGCCCTTTTATGAATAATCAGCGTTGCGTGACGAAATCCACCTGGTCGTGATTGATGGCGGTCACGTTGACGGTCACATCCAGCTCCACGCTGTAGGTGCGTCTTTCCCGGCGCATAAAGAAGAACAGAAAAGCTTCTTTGCGCACCGCTTCTTGCGCCTGAACGACCTGCACATCCTGTGGCTCAATACGCAGTAAGATATGCGGTGAGGCTTTCATCACCGCGGCCTGAACGTGGTTGAGCGCGTCGGCAAAGGCGCGCGCTTTGGCGTCGCCTTTCCCCTTCACTCTCACCGTGGTTGTGAACTGTTCTTTCATGCTTATGCGCCGTATTTCTTCTGCCACGCCTGTACCAGACGCTCGCCCAGCTCTTCTTTATCCATAAAGCCGAAGCCCAGCACGTTGCAGCCTTCATTGATGGCGGTTACGCCCTCTTCCACGGAACGCATGCCGTATTTGGCCTTGTAGCCATATTTGGTCTGCGCCGTGATGGCACCCGCGCCGCCGCTGCCGCAGAAGGAGATGCCGAAGGTGGCGTTTTCCGCCTTCATCATGTCGCCCAGCTTCATGTCCGCGGCCATGCCCGGTACGACAACCGCGCGCCCGCCCGCTTTTTCGACACCGGCTGCCACTTTCTGACCTTTGCCCAGGCGATCGCCAATCACGACTGTAATCTGTTCCATGTGTTGCTCCTTAAAGGTTGTCTTTCGCGACTTCGAAGTGAACGGAGAGCAGCCAGGCTTCTTCATCAGGAAGGTTGCCAAACTGCGCTACCACTTCACGGGCAAGTTGCATTGAATCTGGTGAAATTTCGTCGAACAGCTCCGCTTCAACCTCCGGCAGCGGCTCGCCGGTCACGGACCGGTGCGCCATCGCGCGAACGTGGGAGGTCAGCATCTGCTCCTGCACTGCGTTAGGGATGATGTCGTGCCGGGCCAGCAGGGCATAAACCTGCTGCAGCATGGTGTTAGCGAGCTGCTCTGTGTGCAGCGCCTGTTCCCCAACGTCGTTCATTACCGCTCCGTTAATCACTGGTCTTACCCCGTTAATGGCTCTGGAATAAAACTAACGTTGCAGGGGGATTGTTTGTAGCGAGTTGTTTTCCACTTCGAAGTGGAAAGGCGAGCAGCAGCAGTGATCTGTGCCACATAATTGGGGTGAATCTGGATAAATCGCTGTATTTACGTGATGAATGTCACGCATTCCCGCGGTAAAACGCGCGCCGGGGAAACGAAAACGTTCAGGCGTGGTGACGCAAAAATGTGATGGCGATAGGGTTTACTTATTACCGCGCAAAAAAAAACGGGGGCCACTGGCCCCCGCTGGTTGTTTGTTTGATGCGCGATCGATTAACGGTATTTCTTGTGATACGTGTTGCGGGTCGTCACAAACTGGTCGGCTGCCGCCTGGGCTTCCTTCACTTTACCTTCGTTTGCCAGCTTCAGCGCGCCGTCGATCTGGCCGACCAGCACGTCAAAGCCGTGGCGGTAGTCTTTCATCTCGGCGCTGTCTGGCGCCTTGCTTTCCAGCTTCGGCGGGGTCGCTTTTTGCGCGTCCAGTGCCGCTTCGCGCATTTTGGTCAGTGCGTCTTTCATGTCCGCCGCATTGTCCGTTTTCTGCACTACCTTCAGGTTTTCACTGAGGATGTCCATGTTGTCTTCAAGATCGGCGGCAAACGCAGACGAGCCAAGAATCAGCGTTGAAGCCGCGACGATCGCTAACAGGTGTTTACGCATTGCTCACTTCCTTTTTTATTATTAACAAAACGCTCTCTTTACTGACCCGCAATTTTCATTTCGGGAAGAAGTACAGAACCACACTGTATATTGCTTCGTGTTTCAATATCGTTACCGACCGTAACGATGTTGCGCCACATGTCCTTCAGGTTACCGGCGATGGTGATTTCGCTCACCGGATATTGAATTTCGCCGTTTTCAACCCAGAAGCCTGCCGCGCCGCGCGAGTAGTCGCCGGTGATGCCGCTTACGCCCTGGCCCATCAGTTCGGTTACGACCAGGCCGGTGCCCATCTCTTTGAGCATCTGCTCAAAGCTCAGGCCCTGACCGGCAATGCGCCAGTTGTGGATGCCGCCAGCGTGTCCGGTGCTTTTCAGCCCCAGCTTGCGCGCGGAGTAGTTAGTAAGCAGCCACTGGGTCAGCACGCCATCTTTGATGATGTCACGACGTTCGGTGCGCACGCCTTCGCTGTCGAACGGCGTGGAGGCCAGCCCTTTCAGCAGGTGCGGATGTTCTTCGATGGTCAGCCATTCAGGCAGGATCTGCTTGCCCAGCGAGTCGAGCAGGAAGGTCGATTTACGGTACACCGAGCCGCCCGCGATCGCGCCCACCAGATGGCCAAACAGGCCGGTTGCCACTTCATTGGCAAAAATCACCGGGGCCTTCATGGTAGAGAGTTTGCGCGGCGACAGGCGCGACAGCGTGCGCTCGGCACACTCTTTACCCACCCACTCAGGAGACTGCAAATCCCCCAGCGCGCGGCCAATGGTGTAGGCGTAGTCACGCTCCATGTCGCCGTTCTCTTCGGCGATGACGCAGCTGGAGAGCGAGTGGCGGGTTGAGCAGTAGCCCTGCAGCATGCCGTGGCTGTTACCGAACACTTTGATGCCGTAGTGGCTGTTAAAGCTGCCGCCTTCGGTATTGGTGATGCGCTTATCGGCCTGCAGGGAAGCCTGCTCGGCACGCGCCGCCATCTCGATCGCTTCATCCGGCGTCACTTCCGCCGGGTGGAAAAGATCGAGATCCGGGGCGTCGAAGGCCAGCAGATCTTTATCCGCCACGCCTGCGTAAGGATCCGGGGAGGTATAACGGGCGATATCCAGCGCCGCCTGCACCGTACGGGCAATGGCATCCGGGCTGAGATCGGTCGATGACGCACTGCCTTTGCGATTCTGGTGATACACCGTGATCCCCAGCGCGCCATCGCTGTTGAATTCGACATTCTCCACTTCGCCATAGCGGGTGCTCACGCTGATGCCGGTGGTTTTGCTGACCGCCACTTCGGCGCCATCTGATTTTTCTGAAGCAAGCATCAGCGCGGTGGAGACGGCTTCTTCCAGAATCTTACGCTGCGCTTCAACTTGTGAGGTTACTTTCATCGCAAATGCCATACTGTAAGAGAGAGTTATCTGAAGTCTAACAGAGAACCGTTTTTCAGTGCGCGTCTTAACTGGTAACATTAGCCTCTTTTTTTAAGGAGCCTGACATGACTAAGCAGCCCGAAGACTGGCTCGACGACGTTCCCGGTGATGACATCGAAGACGAAGATGATGAGATCATCTGGGTCAGTAAAAGTGAAATTAAACGTGACGCCGAAGAGTTAAAACAGCTTGGTGCGGAACTGGTAGAACTGGGTAAAAACGCCCTGGATAAGATCCCGCTCGAACAGGATCTGCGTGATGCCATTGAACTGGCACAGAAAATCAAAAAAGAAGGCCGTCGTCGCCAGCTTCAGCTTATCGGTAAAATGCTGCGTCAGCGCGACGTTGAACCGATCCGCCAGGCGCTGGACAAGCTGAAAAACCGCCACAACCAGCAGGTTGCGTTTTTCCATAAGCTTGAGCAGATCCGCGATCGTCTGATTGAAAAAGGCGATGATGCCGTACCTGAAGTGCTGAACCTGTGGCCGGATGCCGACCGCCAGCAGCTGCGTTCTCTGATCCGCAACGCGAAGAAAGAGAAAGAAGGGAATAAGCCGCCGAAGTCTGCGCGCCTGATTTTCCAGTATCTGCGCGAGCTGTCTGAGCACGACGAGTAATCCGTGCGGTTTTGCGCCGGATGGCGGCGTAAACGCCTTATCCGGCCTACAAGGTCATGCAAAATGTAGGCCCGGTAAGCGCAAGCGCCACCGGGCTTTTTTTTACTCTACGGCGGCCGCTTCCGCTTTCTTCGCCAGACCGTCCAGCAGCTTCTGATGGATGCCACCGAACCCGCCGTTGCTCATTACCAGAATATGGTCACCGGGCTGCGCGGTTTTCACCACCATATCTGCCAGGGCATCAACGTCCGCACTCCAGTGCGCAGGCTGAATACAGGCGTCGGCGACTTCCGCCACCTGCCACGGAATATGCTGCGGCTGCAGCAGGAAGACTTCATCGGCGCGCCCTAAGGACGGTGCGAGGTCGTCTTTGCAGATGCCCATCTTCATGGTGTTTGAGCGCGGCTCCAGCACCGCAAGAATGCGGGCAGTACCGCCCACTTTACCGCGCAGGGCGGCAAGCGTTGCCAGAATCGCCGTTGGGTGGTGGGCGAAATCGTCATATACCGTCACGCCATTCGCTTCACCGCGCAGCTCCAGACGGCGGCGGGCGTTAATGAACGATCCCAGCGCATTGGCCGCATCCGCCGGCAGCACGCCCACGTGACGCGCGGCGGCAATCGCCATCAGGCCGTTGTGCATGTTGTGCTCGCCTACCAGGCCCCACTTCACCTCGCCCACTTTTTCACCGTCGAGCAGCACTTCCCACTCGGAGGCATCCGCGTTGAGCTTTTTCGCCTGCCAGTGGCCCTGCTCGCCCACCAGCTCCTGCTCGCTCCAGCAGCCCATCGCCATCGTCTGCTTCAGGTTGATGTCGTTCTCCGGCAGGATGATACGGCCCTGCCCCGGCACGATGCGCACCAGGTGGTGGAACTGCTTCTGAATCGCCTTCAGGTCGTCAAAGATATCCGCATGATCGAACTCAAGGTTGTTGAGGATCAGCGTGCGCGGGCAGTAATGGACAAACTTGGAGCGCTTGTCAAAGAATGCGCAGTCGTACTCATCGGCTTCGATCACGAAGAACGGGCTGTCGCCCAGGCGTGCAGAAACATCGAAATTACCCGGTACGCCGCCGATGACGAAGCCCGGCTTGTAGCCACAGGCTTCGAGGATCCAGGTGGCCATTCCGGCGGTGGTGGTTTTACCGTGCGTACCCGCGACGGCGACAACCCAGCGGTCGCGCAGCACGAAATCATGCAGCCACTGTGGGCCTGACATGAACGGAATATTGCGTTCCAGTACCGCCTCAACGCACGGGTTGCCTCGGGTCATGGCGTTGCCAATGATCACCAGGTCCGGCTCAGGATCCAGCTGGCTGGCGTCATATCCCTGAATCAGAGAGATCCCCTGCTTCTCCAGAAGCGTGCTCATCGGCGGATACACATTGGCGTCCGAACCTGTCACTTCATGGCCCAGCGAGCGCGCCAGCATTGCCAGCCCGCCCATGAAAGTGCCACAAATCCCCAATATATGAATGCGCATACGTCACTATCCTTCTTCAATGTGGCGCACATTTTACTCACATGTCAGCGGGTGTGAAACGCATTTCAGGAAATTCCGTATCCTGCTGGCGCGATTCACCTCTGCGCTAATATTTGAATGTTTGTTAAGATTGTTGGACATCAACCGCTTTACTCAACATAAGATGCAGGGAAAGTGTTATGAAAACGTTAGGTGAATTTATTGTCGAAAAGCAGCACGAGTTCTCTCATGCTACCGGTGAGCTCACTGCTTTGCTGTCGGCAATAAAGCTGGGCGCTAAGATCATCCACCGCGATATCAACAAGGCCGGTCTGGTCGATATCCTGGGTGCCAGCGGTGCCGAGAACGTTCAGGGTGAGGTTCAGCAAAAACTCGACCTGTTCGCCAATGAAAAACTGAAAGCTGCACTGCGCGCGCGCGACATCGTTGCGGGTATCGCCTCTGAAGAAGAAGATGAAATCGTCGTTTTCGAAGGGTGTGAACACGCAAAATACGTTGTTCTGATGGACCCTCTCGATGGCTCCTCCAACATCGACGTGAACGTCTCTGTTGGCACCATTTTCTCTATTTACCGCCGCGTCACGCCGGTAGGTACGCCGGTCACTGAGGAAGATTTCCTCCAGCCGGGCAGCCAGCAGGTTGCTGCGGGATACGTCGTGTATGGCTCCTCGACCATGCTGGTCTATACCACCGGCTGCGGCGTTCACGCCTTTACCTACGACCCGTCACTGGGCGTGTTCTGCCTGAGCCAGGAGCGCATGCGCTTCCCGGAGAAGGGCAACACCTACTCCATCAACGAAGGCAACTACATCCGATTCCCGAACGGCGTGAAGAAGTACATCAAGTTCTGTCAGGAAGAGGATAAAGCCACCCAGCGCCCGTACACCTCGCGCTACATCGGCTCTCTGGTGGCGGATTTCCACCGCAACCTGCTGAAGGGCGGCATCTACCTCTACCCAAGCACCGCCAGCCACCCGGACGGGAAGCTGCGCCTGCTGTACGAGTGCAACCCGATGGCGTTCCTGGCCGAACAGGCTGGCGGCAAGGCGAGCGACGGTAAAGACCGTATTCTGGATATCGTGCCGGAAAGCCTGCACCAGCGTCGTTCGTTCTTCGTGGGCAACGACCATATGGTTGAAGACGTTGAACGCATGATCCGCGAATTCCCTGACGCATAACGACCTTCCCGGGGGAGCCAGCCCGGCTCCCCACTCATTTATATATTTTACCGTATAAGTGTTTATAAAAAACGCGCTTTAATATTCACCACCGCTCCTGCATTATTTCCATAACAGTTTGACAAATATTTCGCGGAGCATAATTGCGATGAAAAACTTTTCTCGTGCCAATACCGGTATTGATTTAAATCTTATCCCCGTTTTTATTGAAGTGGTTCGCTGCGGCAGTATGGCGAAAGCCTCCGTTCGCCTTGAGATGTCGCGACCGGCGGTCAGCCTGGCGTTAAAACGCTTTAACCAGCAGTTTGAAGAACCCTTATTTTTCCGCAAAGGTTTATATCTTGAGCCAACGGAAAAAGCCCTGGCGCTAACAAGCTCGCTGGAATTATTAATCGGTGATATTCACGATAATATTGGTGAGATGAATTCTGTGAAAAATAATTCCCTGGGGCAGCCTGCACCAGGGAATAATATTACTATGCTGCAGTCTGAGCCGTCAGCTTAAATGACGCCATCGCTTCCATCAGCTCGCGCGACTGTTCCTCCAGCGAGCGCGTGGCCGCGGAGGATTGCTGTACCAGCGCCGCATTTTGCTGCGCGGTCTCGTCCATCTGATTGACGGCGATATTGACCTGCTCAATGCCGCGACTCTGTTCCTGAGACGCGGTTGCAATTTCACGCATCAGCCTGGTCATGCGCAGCACTTCAGTGGCGATCTCGTCCATTGTCTCACCGGCCTGCTGCGCCAGCTCGCTCCCCTCATTGACGTGGGTTTGCGAATCGCTGATAAGCGAGCGGATCTCTTTTGCGGCATCGGCGCTGCGGCTGGCCAGGTTACGCACCTCGCCTGCGACAACCGCGAATCCGCGCCCCTGCTCGCCCGCGCGCGCCGCTTCAACCGAGGCGTTGAGCGCCAGAATGTTGGTCTGGAACGCAATACCGTCGATGACGCTCAGGATGTCGGCGATGCGCGCCGAGCTGCCGGAGATATCGCGCATTTTCTCAATCACGTAGCAGACCATTTCGCTCCCGTGATCCGCGGTATCGGACACCGATTTCGCCAGCTGGTGCGCCTGCTCGGCATTATCCGCGTTCAGCTTCACCGTGGCGGTGATCTCTTCCATGCTGGCCGCCGTCTGTTCCAGCGAGGTTGCCGTGGATTCAGTACGCTGGGCCAGGTTCACGTTACCGGCCGTCAGCTCGCGGCTGCCGGTATCAATTTGCGAGCTGGCGTCGCGCACCCGCAGTACCGAGCCCATCAGCGACTGACGCATCTCTTCAATGGCGGCATTCAGGCGGTTGAACTCCTGGCTCGCAGGGGCGTTCAACGTGTGGGTTAAATCGCCGGCGGCCACGTGCTCCAGCTGCGAGATGGAGGCTGACAGGGGTTTAAGCAGCATATGGCGCAGCACCAGCCAGGCGAGCACGATAATGCCTGCCGTCAGCAGCGCCGCAACAATAATCAGGATCAGCACCCGGGTTTTACTCGCCTGCACGGCGCTCACTTCCGCCTTACCGCGCGCTTCGCTCCACCTCTGAAACGCCTGCATATCGTTATCAAACCGCTTCGCCACCGGGATCAGCGTATTCTCCAGCAGATCGTAATAGCCGTCCGCGCTTTGCTCGTTAAGGGCTTTCAGCATCGGGTTGATCCCCTGCTGATTATACGCGGTGAGGCTGGCGGCAACGTTCTCCAGCAGTTTCTGCCCCTCTTCATCCGCAACGCCGCCGTCGATAACGCCTTTCAGCGTTTTTTGCGCCTGCGCGACCTCCTGGTTGATGGATTTCACCGATTTAGCGGCATCGTCCAGCATGCCAATTTCCATCATTCGCACGGCCTGGCCCGCCTCATTGCGCGCGCGCAGGATCAGCGTATAGCCAGAATTGAGCCGCACCATTTGCTCACCCTGAAGGTGGTTGATGCGCTGGAGTGAAGAAGAACTCTGTGTGAGAGCATAAATACCAATGCCGCTGACAATCAGCAGCAGAAGGGTCATAACGGCCAGTAAAGAGAGCAAGCCGGTACGAATCGATAGCGTTTTCAGCATGATGTTATTTCCGGTAGCGAGATATTTCTTGGCGTAAAAGAAGAGTATCGGCCGCTACCGGAAAATGTTTATACAATTTCAGTGTGTTATGGCTTTGTTGTCGACACGCTCACGCGTGTAACAGGCGAGCTTTGGCGGTTCTCCCAGAGCACCGTCAGCCCGCGCTGCAGCGCGATAAAGATAAACAGCAGGACGCCGATGGCGATCTTCGTCCACCATGAGCTGAGCGTGCCGTCGAAGTTGATGTAGGTCTGAATCAGCCCCTGGATCGCCACGCCGAACAGCGTGCCCAGCACCGTCCCCACGCCGCCGCTGAGCAGCGTGCCGCCAATCACCACCGAGGCAATGGCATCCAGCTCCACGCCCACGCCCGCCAGCGCATAGCCCGCCTGGGTGTAAACCGAAAACACGATACCCGCCAGTGTGGCCAGCCCGGTCGAGAGCATGTAAATGCGGATAGTTGTGCTGCGGGTCGAAATGCCCATCAGGTTCGCCGAGGTGGCGCTGCCGCCGATGGCGTAGACCTGATTACCAAACCGGGTGCGGTGCGCCAGGAAGATCCCAATCACCACGACGCCCAGCATCAGCAGCCCCATCGCGCTCAGGCGACCGCCGCCGGGGATTTTCCACGCCAGGCTGGAGAGCGTGTCGTAAATCGGGTGGTTAATCGGAATCGACTCTTCCGACACCAGATAGCTCACGCCGCGCAGGAAGAACATTCCGGCGAGGGTGATGATAAAGGCGGGGATTTTTAATGCGTCTATCAGCAGCCCCATAAAGGCGCCAAACGCGCAGCCCATCACCAGCACCAGCGGGAAGGCGAGCAGCGGCGAGATGCCCCAGAAGCCAATTGCCTTGGCGAGGAACACGCCGGTAAAGGCAATCACCGAGCCCACGGAGAGGTCAATCCCGCCGGAGAGGATCACAAAGGTCATGCCGACGGCGATGATGCCTAAAAAGGCGTTGTCGGTCAGGATGTTGCAAATCACGCGCGTGGAGGCGAAACCGGGGAACTGGGTCAGGCAGTACAGGTAGCCCAGTACAAACACGCCCAGCGTGATCGTTAACGGTAAGTTACGTTTTATCATGGCCACGGATCCCTTTAATGATGCTAACAAAGCGCGGCGACTGAACGATCAGCACGCAGAGCACGACCACCGCCTTCACCACCTGGTTGAGTTCCGGCTGGAAGCCCGAGAGCAGAATGCCGGTGTTCATCCCCTGAATAATCAGGGCGCCCACCACAGAGAGCAGCAGGTTAAAGCGCCCGCCCATCAGCGAACCGCCGCCGATCACCACCGCCAGGATGGCGTCTAACTCCAGCCATAACCCGGCGTTGTTGGCATCGGCCCCGCGAATATCCGCCGCAACGATCACGCCTGCAATCGCTGCGCAAACGCCGCTCAGCACGTAGGTCAGCATAACCATGAGCCGGGTATTGACCCCGGCGTTGCGCGCGGCGCGGATGTTGATCCCCACCGCTTCAATAAACATCCCGAGCGCCGTTTTACGGGTAAAGAGCCAAAAGACAACCAGCGTCATCAGGGCAATGATCACCGGCGTCGGGAAAAAGAACAGCCTGCCGCTGCCGAGCCACGCCAGGCCAGGGGAGTTAAACGTGACAATCTGCCCCGACGTGATCAGCTGCGCCACGCCTCGCCCGGCCACCATCAGAATCAGCGTGGCGACAAACGGCTGGATCTTGAGAACCGCCACCAGAATGCCGTTCCACAGCCCGGCCAGCACGCCGGAGCCCAGCGCGGCCAGCAGCACGACGGGCAGGCTGTGCCCGGCGACGGTCATCGAGGCGGCCGTCGCGCCGGCAATAGCCATCACTGCGCCCACTGAAAGGTCAATGCCGCCGGTGGCAATCACCAGCGTCATGCCTATCGCCAGCAGCGCCACGGGGGCGGCACGGTTTAAGATGTCTATCGGGCTGCCAAACAGGCGGCCATCCTGCACGATAATCTGGAAGAAGTGCGGCGCAACCAGGCTATCCACCAGCAGAACCAGCAGCAGCGCGATGATTTGCGGCGTACCGGTCGGCCATCTGAAGCGGCGCTTTGACTCGCCGGTTTGCAAAAGTGAACGGGGCATCACGATTAACTCCTTATGCCGCGATGGCATTCATGATTGCCGGAACGGAAAGCTTGTCCAGCGGGATCTCAGCCACCTGTTTGCGATCGCGCATGATGATGACGCGGTCGGCGTAGCCCACCAGCTCCTCCAGCTCGGACGAAATCACCAGCAGCGCCAGCCCGTCGGCGCAAAGCGTTTCGATCAGGCGGATGATTTCGGCGTGCGCGCCTACGTCAATGCCCCGCGTCGGCTCGTCGAGGATAAGGAACTGCGGTTTGGTCAGCAGCCAGCGCGACAGCAGCACCTTCTGCTGGTTGCCGCCGGAGAGGAACTCAATCGGCTGTTCCGCGCTCGGCGTGCGGATACCGAGCTGGCGGATAAAGCGCTCGGCAATGGCGTTCTGCTCTTTGCGGGGTATCGGCCGTAGCCAGCCGCGCTGGGCCTGCAGCGCCAGAATGATATTTTCCCGCACGGAGGCCGCGGCAATGATGCCGTCGGTTTTCCTGTCTTCCGGGCAGAAGCCAACCCCGAGACACGAGGCCTGGTGCGGCGATCGCAGCGCTTGCGGTTTGCCTTTGATCAGCGCGCTGCCGCTGTCCGCCGGCTTGATCCCGAAGATCACCTCGGCGGTTTCGGTACGCCCTGAGCCTAGCAGGCCCGCCAGCCCGACGATCTCACCGGGGCGAACCTCAAGGCTGAACGGGGCGATGATCCCTTTTTTGCCGTAGTCGCTGAACGCGGCGACCGGTTTATCGCTCAACAGCGTGCGGCCTGCGCGCTGGAGCGCGTTGGTCTCGAGCTCACGACCGAGCATCATTTTAACCAGCTCAATCTGCGGCAGCTCGCGGGTTTCGCGGCAGCCGACAAAGCTGCCGTTACGCAGCACCGTGATGCGATCGCTCACTTCATAGACCTGATCGAGGAAGTGGGTAACGAAGATCAGGCTGACCCCCCGATCGCGCAGCTGGCGCATCAGGGTGAACAGCATCTCCACTTCCTGAGTATCGAGACTGGCGGTGGGTTCATCGAGGATGAGTACCTTCGCTGAGAGGTCGATGGCGCGACAGATGGCGACAATTTGCTGCATCGCCACGGAAAAGCGGTTCAGCGGTTCGCGGACGTCGAGGGAGAAGCCGTACGATTCCATCAGCGTTGTCGCCCGCGCTTCCATCTCTTTGCGGCGCAGCAGGCCAAAGCGCCGTGGCTCGCGGCCAATAAACAGGTTATCCGCCACCGACATGTTCGGCAGCAGGTTCACTTCCTGGTAAACGGTCCCGATCCCCAGCTGTTGGGCATGGGCCGTGTTTTTTGGCGAAATGGCGTTGCCTTCCAGCCAGATGGTGCCGCGATCGGCGTGATAGACGCCGGTCAGGGCTTTAATCAGCGTCGATTTCCCCGCGCCGTTCTCACCCAGCAGCGCCATGATCTCGCCGCGGCGCAGGCTGAAGTCAACGTTATCCAGCGCTTTTACGCCGGGAAAAAATTTGCTTAAGCCCTCTGTGCGGAGGATTTCCTGGTGTTGTTCTGCGGTCATGGTTCCCCCTCACCCTGCCTCTCTCCCCGGAGGGGAGAGGGGATAGTATCGTAGGCCGGGTAAGCGCAGCGCCACCCGGCAATTACACGGGCTTAGTAGCCCATATTTTTCTTCTTCTCTAACTCTTCTTTCGCGGTATCCGGCAGATAGAGCGTGGATTTGGTGACCGTCACTTTCTCTGGCATGGTGCCGTCTTTCTTGAATTTCTCCAGCGCGTCAAATGCCGGGCCGGCCATATTTGGCGTCAGCTCGACGCTGGCATTCGCTTCACCGTCGATCATCGCTTTGTAGATATCAGGCACGCCGTCGATAGAGCCGGTGAGGATATCTTTGCCCGGCTTCAGGCCCGCCTCTTTGATGGCCTGGATGGCGCCGATTACCATGTCGTCGTTGTGGGCGTAAACCATGCAGATGTTCTTGCCGTTGTTTTCAGCCTTGATAAAGCTCTCCATGACCTCTTTGCCCTTACTGCGGGTAAAGTCGCCGGACTGGGAGCGGATAATCTTGATGTTTGGCGCTTTGGCGATAGCCTCAGCGAAGCCTTTCTTACGGTCGATAGCCACGCTCGCGCCGACGGTCCCCTGCAGCTCAACGACGTTACACGGCTTGCCGTCGACCTGTTTTATCAGCCAGTCGCCAATCAGCTGGCCTTCAAGCACGTTATTGGCGGTGACGGTGGTCATATAGAGAGATTTGTCTTTTACATCAATGGAACGATCGAGCAGGAAGACCGGAATTTCAGCGTCTTTCGCTTCCTTCAGCACCGGTTCCCAGCCCGTAGCCACGACGGGCGCAATGAAGATGGCATCCACGCCCTGGGCGATAAAGGAGCGTACCGCCTTGATCTGGTTCTCCTGTTTTTGCTGGCCATCGGCGATTTTCAGCGTGATGCCGCGTTTTTCGGCCTCGCTTTTCGCAACGCTGGTCTCAGCCGCGCGCCAGCCCGATTCAGAGCCGACCTGTGAAAAACCTACGGTTAAAGGTGCGGCCATCGCCATAGACGACATGGCTGCCGAAACTGCTGTGACAAGAAGTAAGCGCTTCCACATATGAACGTCCTCGTAGGGGTGTTTATTATTGGTTAAAAGGTGTTCTGCGAAATGACTATAGCCAATGAAATATGTAACGAATTGCGTTACATCACACTTCAGAAAAGTGAATGAAACGTTAATCACAAGTTTGTAATCGCTTTCATTTTCGCATTTAAAATGCAGCTGAGTTTATGGATTATCCTGTCATGGAATCGGTCTGAAAAGTGGGGCGAACGAGGAGAGAAGGCGAAAACAGGCAGAGACATTAAGCGCCAGTTGGCTATAATACCTGCCACTTGTTTACCATCCAATTTAAAGGACACAGACATGAGCTTACTCAACGTCCCTGCGGGTAAAGAACTGCCAGAAGACATCTACGTTGTTATCGAAATCCCGGCTAACGCAGATCCAATCAAATACGAAGTGGACAAAGATAGCGGTGCCCTGTTCGTAGACCGTTTCATGTCTACCGCAATGTTCTATCCGTGCAACTACGGCTACATCAACCACACCCTGTCTCTGGACGGTGACCCGGTTGACGTACTGGTCCCAACGCCATACCCGCTGGAGCCAGGCTCAGTTATTCGCTGCCGTCCAGTTGGCGTGCTGAAAATGACCGACGAATCCGGTGAAGATGCGAAGCTGGTTGCGGTACCGCACACCAAGCTGAGCAAAGAGTACGATCACATCAAAGATGTGAACGACCTGCCAGAGCTGCTGAAAGCGCAGATCACTCACTTCTTCGAGCACTACAAAGACCTCGAAAAAGGCAAGTGGGTTAAAGTTGACGGCTGGGACAACGCTGAAGCTGCGAAAGCAGAAATCATCGCGTCCTTCGAGCGTGCTGCTAAGAAGTAATGCTCACAGCTGTTCATGAAGGCCCCGCGAGTCGGGGCTTTTTTGTGGCTGGTGAGTTTTGCCCGGCGGCGCTACGCGTGCACGGGCCTACAGTGAATATGTAGGCAAAAGGCGCAAAAAAAACAACGCCACCTTTCGGTGGCGTTGTCGTTTATCAGTACTGGTCTCTGTCTAACCAGTTACCGCTTTCAATCCGCGTTAACCCTTCAACCGAACGCTGGTACACATACATCCATGCACTGCCGTACGGCGTCTGGATCAACTGACGTGCGTATTCACCGCCCCTGGTGCGCAAGGCATCCAGTTCGGCAAGCGTGGCATTATCAATACGATAAACTTCACCCTGTACCGTTCCTTCGCCCGGAACCGCGCCTGGATAGTGGCCCAGACTGTACAACTGGTAGTTCTCAATATTGTAATTACCCATTAACTGGGCGTTGGTCATCCAGTGACTGTTGCCCTGCTTCGTGCGTAAACTACCGTAGACAAATATTCGCATTGCTAGAACTCAAACTGATAGAGCACATCGAGCGCCTGATCTATGCCAGACACCGCTTCCAGATATAGCTTAGGCATCAGGCGATAGCGTAGCGTGAGTGTGGCTAATGAGTCAAAGATCCCCACGCCATATTTTACCTGCAGACCCGGCAGTACATAGCCGCTGACTACCACCTGCGAGGAGTCACCCACGCCCTGGGTATCCAGCGCCAGATTGCTTACGCCGAACGTCTCGCCGATTTTACCCACAACCTGCCCACTTTGTGCAACCCCCAGGCCAACTAACATTGACGTCATTGCCGCACTGTCGCTTTGACCACTCTCCAGCCCCTGCCCGCGCAGCAGGTACGATAATGCTTCCTGCTGCGACATCGCCGGGTCGGAGAAGATCTCCGCCTTCGGTTCGTCGGCAGAGCCGGTCACGCGAACGCCCGCAATCACGTCGTTTTCGGTCGCCTCCGGGTTACGAATGGCCTCGATATTCAACAACGGCTGATCAGGTGGGCCAGAGAACAGCAGTTCACCTTTACGCACAATCAGATCCTGACCGTAGGCGTGGAAGCGCCCCTCTGGAATATTGATTTGTCCGTTCAGGCCAAGCCCCTGTTTATCCTGCGCCACTTTAAGATCGCCCGTGAGCCTCGCCTTCAGCCCAAACGCATCCAACCGCACGTTATTCCCCACGTGTACGATTAGATTACTATTAATCGGTATGCCGGCGCTCTTCTGTTCGACAGGTTTAAGATTTTCATCCAGTAAAACTTCATCGCTGGAGACGCCGACGGCGCTTTCCGGCACGTCGTGGACCACGATGCGCGCCCAAGGCACGTCGACGCGCCCGTCAAGGGTAAACAGGCTTGGCGTGGCCTCAAAGACCACGTCCGGCGAGACGTCCAGCCGCACCATAGGCGGAACGGTGATACGGACCCGGCTGCCCTTCGCCGCCACGCGGGCGCGCCAGTTATCAAGCTGGCTCCAGTCGGCATCGCCGCTGAGGTTGATTTCCCCCTGCTGCGTACGTACGACACCGGCGAGCGTTGAGCTTCTGCCGTTGAAGTTCATCGCAATCTGGCTTGGCTGCATATCAAACGGCATAAAGTTTCCGTCAATATCAAGGCCGTTCAGCTGCATCTGTCCGAACAGCTGCGGGCTTTGCGCATCGCCGGCCAGGCGCAGGTTAGCGCTGAGCATGCCCTCTGCTTTTTCCCCGCGGGAGAAAATCGGGTTCACCATCGCCAGGTTGACGTTGCGGATATTCACGCTGCCGCCCAGATTGCGCCGACCTTGCGGGTCGGTAATCTGCACCTGCCCGTCAAGCTGACCGTTATTGGTCAGGCGGATCAGCCACCCCAGCTCGGCGCGGTTGTTATGCAGGTCCGCGCTCAGGTTCAGGGTGTCAAACGCCAGCGGAAGCGGCGCGTCGTTGACGTCCTGCGTCACCTTTACGTTACGCCCGGAAAGCGTCACGCTGCCCTGCGGCAGCCCCTCTTTGGTGGTGTCCCATGACACATCCGCCTTACCGCTGAAGACGCCGCTGGCCTGGGTTGTTTCCGGCATAAACGGCTTCAGCATCGCCAGATCGAAGCGGTTGAGGTTGATCTGCGCACGCCCTTCCGCCCCCGCATCGATAGTCTGCGGTACGCAAAGCTCGGCATTGGGGTTTGTCCAGCAGTGCGGCCCAATGCTGATTTTCTGCTCGGCGTTGCGGTAGTCCAGCGCAATAGAACGCGACAGCGCCAGCGGCCCTACCGGCGTGCTGAAGCGGGTATTATCCAGCGTGCCTCTCCAGCGCTCTTCCTTGCGGTCGAAGCTGCCCTTCAGGTGGAGCTGCCCGGAGACCGGCTCACCCTGCACGCGCAGCTGGAGGTCGTGCTGCTTCTCGTTACCTTTGGCCTCCAGCGTCACCAGACTGAGGTTCACATCCGGCTGGGAGATGCGCTCTACGCGCAGGTTCAGGTTCCCGCCGATCTGATCGGTAGATTTTACATCCCCCTGAACGCGCACGCGGGCGACGGAGAGTTCCTGCCAGCGCAGATTGTTGGCGGTAATATCCGCCAGCAGCTGAGGCGCCTCAACCGTGCCGCGCACCTTCACTAAGCCTTTCGCGGTGCCGCCAAGCCCCGGCAGGGCATTGTCCAGATTCGGCGCATCGATGGTGGCATCCAGCTCGAGATCCTTCACCCCCAGCTCGCCTTTGATATCCGCCGTGTTGCGGCCCAGCGCCACGTGCAGACCCGGGATCACCCACTGGAGATAGCTGTTGCCCTTGAGGGAGCCTTCAACGTTAACCTTGTTCTGCTTCACGTTACCGGCGAGCTTGATTTCCGGGACGTCCATCTGCCACGTGCCGCCGTACAGGCTGCCCCGCGTCTTGATCAGGCCGTCAAGTTTAGACGGCCAGTCCGGCACCTCTTTGGCGGTGTTGATGCCCGTAAGCTTGAGCTCCCCGCGCCAGCTGATCGCCTGCTGCCAGTCGAGCAGCGCGGTCAGTTCGGTTTTTCCTTCCAGCGCCGCGACGGTCAGCTTATCGAGGTTAACCTGCTGTTCATTGCCTTTGGCATCAAGGGTGATTGTCGCGGGCGGAACGCCCTGCCCCTTCACCGCCGTGCGGAACGACAGCGTGTAGTCGGTCATCTTGCCGCTCAGCTTCAGCTTCAGGTCATCGGCCTGGAACTGCTTCTCGCCGGTGAACGGCCAGTACAGCTGCTGGCTGACTATCTCCAGGTTGATCGGCAGTCCGGCTTCCGCCAGCTGGGTTTGTCCGCGCAGCACCATATCCACCGGGCCGGAGAGGTTCACGCCGAACTCCAGCTTCTCGCGCAGGGCACCGCCGACCTTCAGCTTCACCTTCTCGCCCTTGAGCGGGTCGATGTTGAGCGCGCTGTTGAGGGTAATATTCACCGGCCAGTTGTCGCGCAGCAACGCGTTCCCCGACGCGTTAACCGAGCCTTGATTCGTGTCGATATCCAGCGCGTCGAGCTTCATGTTGCCGTCGATGCTGCTGACCTTAAGCAGCATGTTGTAGACCGTCAGGTCGGTATCGCCCGTCAGGCGCAGCTGCTCGCCCTTGAACTCCTCAATATTGAGGTTCAGCGGCAGATGCACGTCCGTCATCTCGGGTAATACGGGCTTAGAGAAGAGATCCTTTAACGTTTCGCCCAGCGGTTTTTCGTCCGGCTGCGGGTTCTGGATCTTCGGCTCGACGATCTCTTCCTGCGCCACGTCGGCGACTTTAGGCAATGCAATCAGCAGCCCCTGAAGCGAGGTGGGCGTCAGGGTGAGGTTTTTCTCCTGCCAGCGCAGGCCGGAGGTGAAGTCCATCACCGACACGGTGGTGTCGTCGATTTTGATATTGACGTTATCCAGCGCCACGCGATAGAGCGCGATCGGGTACGGCGTAGAGAGGTTCAGCGGGCCGCTATCCTCTTCTTTAACTGGCGCTGTCTTCGGCATTTTTTTCGAATCAATCGCCACGTTGACATCTTTTAGCGACAGATCGTTTACGCACAGCCTGCTGTCCCGCAGGCAGCCCAGCTTCACCGCCAGATGAAACTCACCCGCGTTCACCGCCACGCCAGGCTGTTCGTAGCGAATATTCTTCAGGCGCAGATCGCGCCAGCCGCCGGTCACCTGGCCAATTTCCAGCCCCGGCACCCAGCGGTTTGCCGCGTTAAACAGCAGGTGCAGGCCGGTCGTCGTGCCGACCAGAAACGCCACCGTACCGAGCAACAGCACGATAAAAATCAGCACCCCGAGGCTTATCTTCTTCCATAAACTCATAATTCAGGCCCCAGACCGATGTAAAACTGTAATCCGTGTTCGTCTTTGTCGCCCACCGGAACGGCGAAATCGAGCTTGATTGGCCCGACCGGGGACTGCCAGCGCACGCCAACGCCTGCGCCGGTTTTGAAATCGCTGCGACGGATATCGTTCACCGCCTCACCGCCGTCCATAAACATCGCGCCCCACCACTTGCCGCTGACGTTGTACTGGTACTCCAGCGAGCCGGTCGCCAGCTTGGACGCCCCGGTCAGCTGGCCTTTCTCATTTTCAGGCGAGATGGATTTGAACTTATACCCGCGAATGCTGCGGTCGCCCCCGGCGAAGAAACGCAGGTCCGGTGGAACGCGCTCGAAATCACCGGTCTCGATCCAGCCGAGGTTGCCGCGCATCACAAAGCGGTGTTTGTCATACAGCGTACGGATCCAGACGTTTTGCGCCTGCACCACGGAGAAATCCACGTCAGAGCCCCAGGCGGAGTTGGAGTAGTCAATGGAGTAACGCTGCGAATCTCCCCAGGTGGGCATCAGGCCGCCGCGCGAGCGGGTACGGCTGATCATCACCCCGGGATAGAGCAGCATAGTGGTGTTGGTGACGTTTGCCTGAGTAAAGTGGTCGAGGCTCCAGCGCAGGTTAATGGCGCGCTGCCAGCCGCTGGAGAGGTCCCAGAAACGGGAGACCGCGAGCGTGGTGGAATCCTGCTCGGTGTCGTTCAAATCGGTGCGCTTAAAGCCGCCCTGCAGCAGGTAATACTGCTCAAGCGGGTTTTTCAGCAGCGGCATTTTGTAACTGAAATCAAGCTGCTGTTCCGGCGCGGAGATGCTCGCGCTGGTCGTCAGGCTGTGGCCGTAGGAGTTTATCCACGGTTTTTTCCACGTCGCCCTGACGCGCGGGCCGACGTCGGTGGAGTATCCCCCGCCGAGCTCAATCGTATTCTCGGTGCGCGGCGAAACCACGCCGTGCAGCGGCAATACCTTGGTTTTACGTGCCTTATCAAACTCCGGTGCAACAACGACCGAGTTAAACCAGCCGGTTGCCGACAGGCGGCGGTTGAGCTCGCCCAGGTCGCTCGACTGGTAATAATCGCCTTTTTTAAACGGTACCAGGTTTTGCAGGTACTCTTCGCGGATTTGCGACCCTTCAAAGGTCACATCGCCGAAGCGATAGCGCTCCCCGCTGTCAAAATCGATATCCCAGAAGGCCTGACGCCGCTCAACCGCCACGCCCAGCTGGCTTTTGTTGAACTGGCTGTCGAAGTAGCCTTTACGCAACGAAACGTTGGTGAGCGATCTTTTGAAGCGGTCGTAGTCACCGTGGTTCAGCACCGTGCCGACTTTAGGCCGCGCGCTGAGCAGGTCCAGATAATCGCGATCCGTACGCGCACCGCCGCGCAGCACCACGTCGGTGCCGCCAATCAATACCGGTTCGCCCGCCGAGACGCGGGCAATCAACACCTGCCGCCCCTTGGCCGGAGGCGGACGTAAATCAAAATCGATGGTGGGTTCGTAGTAACCCAGCGCTTTCAGCCCTTCGCGGATCGCATCGTCCACGCGCGCGCGAAAACGCCGGTCCGGCGTGACTTCATCACTCTGGATCGTCGACAGCTGCGCGCGCACGTTTTTTTCCAGCGCCCCGGATAACCCCTCAACCTGCAAACGGACATTCGCCGCGCTGGCAATCCCGCTTGTCAGCAATAGGCTGACTAGACATAACTGGCGGATTTTTGTCACGTTTTCTCCTGAATATCCCTGTTTCCACCCTGGAAGCAAATGAAGTGCCGCTCCGCGGCGCAATACGGCCTGTTAGCCAAAAACCCAATTCGCGGGTTGAAAAAGGGTGTAACACCCAAATATTTCTTATGATTAAATCTAGACTCATTCAGCGCATTTATTGTGTTCAATTAAACGCGTCGTGACAACCTTAACTGAAACATCGCTACCCCGGAGGCCCCACCGTGAGTTTATTCGACAAAAAGCATCTGGTTTCACAAGCCGATGCGTTACCGGGACGCAACACCCCTATGCCAGTGGCGACGTTACACGCCGTAAACAGCCATTCAATGACAAACGTTCCTGATGGAATGGAGATTGCGCTGTTCGCGATGGGCTGCTTCTGGGGCGTCGAGCGCCTCTACTGGCAGCTGCCGGGCGTTTACAGCACTGCAGCGGGCTACACCGGCGGCTACACGCCGAACCCAACGTACCGTGAAGTCTGTTCCGGCGACACCGGCCACGCTGAAGCCGTTCGCGTGGTCTATGACCCGGCCATCATCAGCTACGAACAGCTGCTGCAGGTCTTCTGGGAGAATCACGACCCGGCGCAGGGCATGCGTCAGGGTAATGACCACGGCACGCAGTACCGCTCTGCGATCTATCCCCTCACCCCCGAGCAGGATGCTGCCGCCCGCGCCAGCCTTGAACGTTTCCAGAAAGCCATGCGTGACGCTGGCGACACGCGTGACGTGACAACGGAAATCGCCACCGCAAAGCCGTTTTACTATGCCGAAGACGACCACCAGCAGTATCTGCATAAAAACCCGTATGGCTACTGCGGTATCGGTGGCATCGGCGTGTGCCTGCCGCCACAGCTGGCCTGATTACTGGTCTAGCGCCACGCGAGCCGCGTGGCGCGTGGCGTTACTGACCGAACCATAATCCATCACCTTTCCCTGCAGCAGCAGATTATAAACCGGTGCCTGCGGCCTGTTGAGCCGCGTTTGCAGCAAATGAACGGCTTCGATCCCCAGATCGCGGCAGGGCACCGTTATCCCCGTGACCGGTTTTTCCAGCCGGTGCGCTAAATTCCACGCAAAATCGGTCGTGATGATGGAGATATCTTCCGGTACACGCAGCCCGTGGCGCTGTAGCGCCCTGAGCACGCCCTCCGTCATGCTAGTGCTGTTGGGAAAAATCACCTCCGGCCACTGGGTTTTGTCATGACGTAACAGCCACTCATCCAGCGCGCGCTCGGCTTCTTCGGCGGTAAACCACTCCGTTACCAGCAAATCACGCTGCGCATCAAACGCGACGTGAAAATGACGGTACGCTTCCTTGATGCCGTCCAGGCGAGCATAAAGCGTATCCCTGCGCAGGCAGGTCAGCGTCAGCACCCGTCGATGCCCCTGCTCGAAAAGATATTGCATGGTGGTAAAGCCAATTGCGCGGTGATCGGGCGATACAGAATCCAGCACGCGATCGCGGTCGACAGAATTAATTAATACACAGGGTTTATTGAGCGTGCTGGCCAGTTTAAATATGGTTGAATCATCCGTGCCAATAATAATTATCGCGTTAATATTTTTATGGCTGGCCTTCTCGAGAAATAATTTTACATCGGCGTGCTGTTCTTCTAATCCGCAATAGCTGACCCACACATTATGCGGTGCGCTGGCTTCGGCAATTCCCCGGGTCACTTCAAGGTAAAAAATATCACCGCGCCCCTGAAACGTTCTTTCCGGGGCAAAAACAGCGATACCGTTAATAAGCAGTCGTCCACTCGCCATTGATTCAAGTACACCTAATTCCCGCGCGGAGCGGACTATCGCCTCTCGGGCCTTATCGCTGGTGTAAGACTTGCCGCTTAACACTCGCGAAACGGTACTGACGGAATAGCCCGTCAGGGAGGCGATTTGCTCCATTTTTAACTTGCCCGCCATAGTGTGACCTCGCTCTCAATCAGTTTTTGCAAATATTTGCAGAAACAGCACATTGATTTTAAAACGAAATTTCAAAATGATTGGAGTTTACTTATTGACCTTGCGAGTATTCTCACAAAAACACATTGTCGTCGCACCTGACCTTTCCTATTTTCCGGTCATCACTCTTTTTGACTGAAATTAAGGTGTGACATGGAGAAGGTACGTTTTGGCATTATTGGTATAGGTAATATCGGTACGGTCCACGCCCGCTATTTACTGGCGGGAACCGTCAGCGACGCCTGCCTGAGTGCGGTTTGCGATAATGCGACCGAGAAGCACTCGGCCATACGCCAGCTGGTGGGCACCATCCCGCTGTTTAGCGACGCGCAGGAAATGCTCCAGAGCGGGCTTATCGATGCGGTCATTGTCGCCACTCCGCATTACGAACATCCGCGCCTGTCGATGCTGGCGATGCGCAACGGCATTCATACGCTGTGCGAGAAACCAGCCGGTGTGTATACGGCTCAGGTGCAGGAGATGAACGCCTGCGCGCACGAGTGCGGCGTGGTGTTCGGCATGATGTACAACCAGCGCCCTAACCCGCTGTATCAAAAAGTGAAAGATCTGATCGCCAGCGGCGAGCTGGGTGAGATCCGCCGCTCAAACTGGATCATCACCAGCTGGTACCGCTCGCAGAGTTACTACAACTCCGGCGGCTGGCGCGCCACCTGGAAAGGGGAAGGCGGCGGCGTATTGCTCAACCAGGATCCGCATCAGCTCGATCTCTGGCAGTGGCTGGTAGGTATGCCGGTGAGGCTGCGCGCGTTTTGCCAGTTTGGTAAGCATCGCGACATCGAAGTGGAAGACGAGGTCACCGCCTACGCTGAATACGCCAACGGCGCCACCGGCGTGTTCATCACTACCGTTGCCGAAACACCGGGGACCAACCGCCTTGAGATCGTGGGCGATCGGGGAAAAGTCGTCGTCGAGGAGGGGAAGCTGCGCTACTGGCGGCTGCGCGAGTCGGAAACGGCGTTTAACGCCCGCTGGCAGAACGGCTTTGGTGAACCGGAATGCTGGGAAGTGAGCGTTCCTGTCGCCGCGGAATGTAGCGAACATTACGTCATTACCCGCAACTTCTGTGCCGCCATCCTGCGCGGCGAAACGCTGATTGCACCGGGTCTGGAAGGCATTCGCGGGCTGACGCTCTCCAATGCGATGCACCTCTCCACCTGGACGGACGACTGGGTTGAGCTGCCGCTCAACGAGAAACAGTATCTGCGCCTGCTCCAGCAGCGTATCAACACCTCAGCAGACAAAGAGGCCGCCAGCGTCACGCTGGATGCGTCTGGCAGCTGGTAACCCGGGAGAATCATCGATGTTAAATGTCGCTATCGTGGGAACAGGGAATATCTCGCATAACCATATTCAGGGCTATTTGCAGTTTGGCCAGCGCTGCCGAATTGTCGCGCTGGTGGATATCTACCCCGAAAAAGCCGAAGAGAAAAAGGCACGCTACGGTCTGACGGAGGCGCGTGTATATGCAAGCCACCGGCTGATGCTGGAATCAGAACGCAACCTCGATATTGTCGATGTCTGCACGCCGCCCTACGTACATGCAGAAATCACCATCGACGCGCTTCGCGCCGGCTGCCACGTGCTGTGCGAAAAACCGATGGCCTCGTCGCTTGAGGAGTGCGACGCGATGATTGCCGCACAAAAAGCCAGCGGAAAAACGCTCTCTATCATCGCCCAGAACCGCTTTACCGACGCCTTCTGGCGCTTAAAAGCGGCGCTAGATTCCGGCCTCGCGGGCAAAATCTGCCATGCGCAGGTGGATTCCTTCTGGTGGCGCGGACACAGCTACTACGATCTCTGGTGGCGCGGCACCTGGGAAAAAGAGGGCGGCGGCTGCACGCTAAACCATGCGGTACACCATATCGACGCCATTCAGTGGATGCTTGGCTTCCCGTCCGAAGTGGTGGCGATGATGACCAACGCGGCCCACGACAACGCCGAAGTAGAGGACCTCAGCGCGGCCATTTTCAAATACTCCAGCGGCGCGCTTACCCAGCTTACCGCCTCGGTTGTGCATCACGGCGAGGATCAGAAAATCATCATTCAGGGCGACAAAGCGCGTATTTCCGCGCCGTGGCAGGCCTGCGCCTGCGTGAGTGCTGATAACGGCTTCCCGCGGGACACCAACGACCTGCCGCGAGAAGCGCAGCTTAACGCCATCGTTCAGGAGACGCCGAAGCTCACGTGGACGCTTCACACCGGGCAGATTAACGACCTGCTCCAGGGCATTGAGCGCGGTACGGCCCCGCTGGTGGACGGCGTGCAGGGCAAGCGCTCCCTGGAATTGATTACCGCAATTTATAAGTCAGCCATTACCCGCAGCGTTGTCACCCTGCCAATCGGCCGCGACGATCCGTTTTACCGTACCGGCGGGACCAACGCCCTCGCCCCCCGTTTTTATGAAAAATCCGCTAGCGTCGCCAACTTCAGCGAAGTGGGCGCTATCCCTTTGGGCAAAGATTTGGATCGAGGAGTCTAACCATGAACAAGAATGACGGAATGCACTACGCGCCTGTCGGCAAACCTCAGCCCGTCGTGCGGGAAGGCGAGTTTGTCTTTGCCGCCGCCGCGCTTGACCACGGCCATATCTACGGCATGACTAACGGCCTGATTGAAGCGGGCGCGACGCTCAGGTGGGTTTACGATCCCGACCCGGCCAAAGTGGATAAATTTATTCAACAGTACCCGCAGGCAAAAGTGGCGGAGTCGCTGGAGGTGATACTCAACGACGATGACGTGCGTCTGGTCGCAGGGGCCGCTATCCCATCCGAGCGCTGCGCGCTGGGGCTTAAAACGATGGCGGCGGGAAAGGACTACTTCACCGACAAAGCCCCCCTGACCACCCTTGAACAGCTGGCCGATGCCAGGGCGATGGTCGAGAAAACCGGGAAAAAATACGCGGTGTACTACAGCGAACGCCTGCACGTCGAGAGCGCGGTCTTTGCCGGACAGCTGGTGCAGCAGGGGGCGATTGGGCGCGTGGTACACACCCTGGGAACCGGCCCGCACCGGGAAGGCACGGGCCGTCCGGACTGGTTTTACGATCGTCGCTATTTTGGCGGCATTCTGTGCGATATCGGCAGCCATCAGATTGAGCAGTTCCTGTTTTACACCGGCAACAGCGATGCCGCCGTGATCGCCAGCCAGGCGCGCAATTACAGCCATCCGCAGTATCCGGCGTTTGAAGATTTTGGCGATGCGATGCTTAGCGGTGAAAACGGGGCCAGCGGCTATTTCCGCTGCGACTGGTTCACGCCGGACGGGCTCTCCACCTGGGGCGATGGCCGCCTGACGCTGCTCGGCACCGAGGGGTATATCGAAATCCGCAAATACGTCGACCTCACCCGGGGCGAGCAGGATGTGGTTTATCTCGTCAATAACGAGGGAGAGTTTCGCTATCCGGTGGCCGGAGAGGTCGGGTTCCCCTTCTTTGGCGAGCTGATCCTCGACTGCCTGCACCGCACTGAAAATGCCATGACGCAGGCGCACGCCTTTAAGGCGGCCGAGCTGTGCGTGAAGGCGCAGATGCTCGCGAACGCGGCTGACTAGCGGGAGATGACGATGACGATCCTGAACACGGCGATTATCGGCGGCGGCGCCATTCATGGCTGCCATGTGAATGCCCTGCGCCAGCTTCCCAACGTAGCGCTGCGCGCGCTGGTGGATACCGACAGCGTCAAAGGGCTGAAGCTGGCGATGAACTACCAGTGCCGCTTCTATCAGGATTACCGGGAAATGCTGCTGGATGAGGGCATCGACGTGGTGCACATCTGCACGCCACACGTCGAGCACAAAGACATGATCCTGGCGGCGCTTGCCGCCGGAAAACACGTGTTTTGCGAAAAACCGGTGGGCATGAACGGCGGTGAAATCAGGGATATCACCCGTGCCGCTGAGCAGGCCTCGGGCCTGCTGGGGGTGTGCTACCAAAACCGGCTCAACCCAACCAGCCTGCGCATGCGTAAAGAACTGGCAGAAGGTTCACTCGGCAAGATGCTCAGTATCCGCGCCTTCCTCACCTGGTCACGCTCCGGCGCGTACTACACCGAAAGCCCGTGGCGCGGCCGCCTGGCAACGGAGGGCGGCAGCCTGCTCATCAATCAGGCCATTCATACGCTTGACCTGATGCAGTGGCTCGCCGGCGGCGTGACGCGGCTGAAGGGCGTGGTCGATAGCGGCGAGCTGGCCGATATCACCGAAGGGGAAGACAGCGCCATGGCGACGCTGCACTTTGCCAACGGCGCGCGTGGCCTGTTTTATGCCAGCAACTGTCACACCACCGATTCCCCGCTTTTACTGGAGGTCCACTGCGAGCGCGGCACGCTGCGGCTCAACGACAATGCGCTCTGGCGAGTGACGCCCGGCGAGCGTTCTCGGCTGGAAAACGATGCGTCACCGGACGGCTCGGCAAAAAGCTACTGGGGGCTGGGGCACCAGCAGGCGATCCGCCATTTTTATCATGCCGTCAATAACCCCGGAAGTACGGACTACACCGATATCCGTGAAGCCGGAAAATCACTCACCCTTGTGGAGGCTATTTATCGTTCATCTCAATTAAGACAGTGGATAAATATCAATAATTAAAACGTAATTTGTATTCCAGCAGTTAATAAAAATACGACCTGAAAAACAGGTTAAACATTACCCTACACTGGATATTATTATGGTTAAACCAACTGAACGAAGAGTTGGTTATGGCGTGGCGTTTGGCTATGGCATAACCGATCTGTTTGGCGGAGGCGCTTTCGCCATTATTGGCACCTGGCTGCTCTTTTTTTACACCACCTATTGCGGACTGTCTGTCATCGAAGCGGGCTCAATATTCGCCATTGCCCGCGTGATCGATGCGTTATTGAGCCCGATTATGGGCTACATCACCGATAATTTTGGTGATACCTGGCTTGGACGAAAATTTGGCCGTCGGCGCTTCTTCTTATTACTCAGCTCTCCGCTCATGTTCCTCTATGCCCTGCTGTGGATGACGGATATGGGGTACTGGTATTATTTAGGCACTTACCTCTCTATCGAGCTGTTATCGGCAATGGTGCTGGTACCGTGGGAAACGCTGGCGGCCGAAATGACCAACCGCTACGAAGAGCGTAGCCGACTGTCCGGCGTGCGGATGATCTGCTCACAGCTGGGTGGTTTTCTGGCCGTATCCGTTCCCGGCGTGATTATGCAGTTCACCGGAAAAGATAATCCGTTTACCTATACCCTGACCGGGCTGATATTTTCCTGCGTATTTTGCCTCGCGGTATTTATTACGTGGTACACGACCTGGGAGGCAAAAGATGTTCAGCAGGAATCTGAATTTAAGGTCCATACTCAGCGAAGCGGTGGTATAGGAAACCACCTTAAATATCTGGTACTGGATCTCTTTTCATCGTTCCGCATTCGCGCGTTCCGCCTGCATATCCTGATTTATATTTTCTCCTTCACCGCGATGGACGTATTTGGTTCAGTCTTTACGTATTACGTGGTCTATTGCCTGAGCCAGGATGCGTCAGCGGTCTCCGGCTGGCTGAGTATTGCCGCCTTTGCCTCGGTGCCGGGCACGTACGGATTTATGCTGCTCTTAAACCGGCTAAATATGACGCCATCCGCCGCCCTTCGCCTCGCTTATGGCTGTATCATCCTGGTGCTGGCATTTTTGTTTACGGTTTACCTCACCAAAACCCAGGTGCCGACGCTGCTGTTCTCAGCGGTCTTCATCCTGCTGGGCGCGGCGCGTTCCGGCCTCTATTACATTCCGTGGAATATCTACAGCTTTATTCCGGATATCGACGAAATGGTGACGCAGCAGCGCCGCGAAGGGATTTTTGCCGGGGTGATGGTGCTGACCCGCAAGAGCACCGTTGCGATTGCGATCATGATTATCGGCCTGGTGCTACAGGAATCCGGTTTCGTGAAGGGCAGCGGCGCACAGCCTGAGAGCGCGCTGGGCGCCATCATTGGCCTGATGATTTTTGCCACGGCTGCGCTGCTGGCGGTGAGCTTCTTCGCGACGTACAAATTCAAACTGACCCGTGAAACGCACAGGGTACTGCTGAAAGAAATTGCCCGCCGCAAGCTGGGCGGCGATTACCGCGACTGCGACGAGGATACCCGGGTCGTCATCAAGCAGCTGACGGGCTATGAATATGACCAGGTGTGGGGCGGAGATGCCACGCGCCAGGCGGTTAAAAACATCAGTTTATCCGCCGTAAAATAACCCCTTATGCCGGACCGGTTCCCCGCCCGTCCGGCCGCTTTTTGCCAAAAACGTGACCTCTGGCAGATTTACACGTCTTTACGCTATACTACCGCTGAAATAATCGGCTCAACGCTACGAGCCGACGTTCAATGTGTTTTCACACAAATGGTATCAACTCCCCTTCTGAGGATCTGGCGATAAGCCGGATAAACTATGTTAAACAGTATTTTAGTAATACTTTGCCTTATTGCCGTCAGTGCATTTTTCTCGATATCTGAGATCTCGCTGGCTGCGTCCCGTAAAATCAAACTCAAGCTGCTTGCCGACGAAGGCAACATCAATGCTTCACGCATTCTGAAGATGCAGGAAAACCCCGGTATGTTCTTCACCGTGGTGCAGATTGGCCTGAACGCGGTCGCCATTCTGGGCGGTATCGTGGGCGATGCAGCGTTTTCTCCGGCGTTCTATAGCCTCTTTGTTCAATACATGTCCGTAGAGCTTGCCGAACAGCTGAGCTTTATTCTCTCCTTCACGCTGGTAACAGGCCTGTTCATTCTCTTTGCTGACCTGACCCCGAAACGCATCGGTATGATTGCGCCAGAAGCTGTGGCTTTGCGTATCATCAACCCGATGCGCTTCTGTCTGTACGTGTTCCGGCCGCTGGTCTGGTTCTTTAACGGCCTGGCGAATATGATTTTCCGCATCTTTAAGCTGCCGATGGTGCGCAAAGATGACATCACGTCCGACGACATTTATGCGGTAGTGGAAGCCGGCGCGCTGGCTGGCGTTCTGCGTAAGCAGGAGCACGAGCTGATCGAGAACGTGTTTGAACTGGAATCCCGTACCGTTCCCTCTTCCATGACCGGCCGTGAAAACGTTATCTGGTTCGATCTGCACGAAGATGAGCAGAGCCTGAAGAACAAAGTGGCGGAGCATCCGCACTCTAAATTCCTGGTCTGTAATGAAGATATCGACCACATCATCGGCTACGTGGACTCCAAAGACCTGCTGAACCGCGTGCTGGCAAACCAGAGCCTGGCGCTGATCAGCGGCGTGCAGATCCGCAATACGCTGATCGTGCCCGATACCCTGACGCTCTCAGAAGCGCTGGAAAGTTTCAAAACCGCCGGTGAAGACTTCGCGGTCATTATGAACGAATACGCGCTGGTGGTGGGTATTATCACCCTGAACGACGTGATGACCACTCTGATGGGCGACCTGGTGGGCCAGGGCATGGAAGAGCAAATTGTTCAACGTGACGAGAATTCATGGCTGATCGACGGCGGTACGCCGATTGAAGACGTGATGCGCGTGCTGGACATTGACGAGTTCCCGCAGTCGGGCAACTACGAGACCATCGGCGGCTTTATGATGTTTATGCTGCGTAAAATCCCGAAACGAACCGACTCGGTGAAGTTCTCGGGCTTCAAGTTTGAAGTGGTGGATATCGATAACTACCGTATCGACCAGCTGCTGGTGACGCGCATCGATAACAAACCGACCGTGCTGGTGCCGAAGCTGCCGGACGCGGAAGAAAAAGTGTCGGCATAAAGGCCCAGATACTTCAACGGCTCCCATTGGGAGCCGTCTTTTTAACTACTTAACTACTGCATAGCACGTTGGTTAAGCCATCTCAGTTTGCAGACGCAGAACCTGACGGTTGACTTCGGACATTACAGACAGGTGCTGTTTGTCCTTCACTTTTGGGATAAGGATTTTGCCCTTATCAAATTCAAAAGCGCCAACATCCTTGATATACAACCGTCCTCGGAACAGGATCTTCACGTACTTCGCCACCTGAAGCGGGTTGTAGCGTTGGAAAATTTTCATTCTTGTATCTCCTGCGAATCATACGCTCTTGCGGTGCCACAATCGGCCCGACTGTCCTGAGCGCAAATTTTAATGCCCCATGACTATAGACCAGAACTACGGTGTTACCCAGTGTGCATAAGTTTATTTACCGTTTGATTACAATTATTCAGAATAATCTTTGCAAAGCGTAACGGAGGGCAGTATAAGCCGTCGTTTTTTCATGGATATGTGCGTTCACCCGCAAACTGGCATCGGGATTGCGGGAAAACCCCATTGATCGCACTTATGATTAAAAGCGTAAGACCAAGTGGTCGGATCACCTGCTAACAATAAGGAAACACCATGACCCTACGTAATATCCTGGCAGCTGCGTTCCTGCTTCTGCCCCTGTGGGCTTGCGCGCACAATTTTGAAAACGGACAACGCGTACCGCCGGTCGGCATTGCTGACCGGGGAGAATTGATTCTCGACAATGATAAGTTTAGCTACAAAGTCTGGAATAGCGCGCAGCTCGCAGGGAAAGTGAGAGTTGTACAACATATTGCGGGCCGTACATCTGCGAAAGAGAAAAACGCGCCCCTGGTGGAGGCGATTAAGACGGGAAAATTCCCGCATGACCGCTACCAGACCACCACGATTGTTAACACCGACGACGCGATCCCCGGCTCCGGCATGTTCGTTCGCTCAAGCCTTGAGAGCAATAAAAAGCTCTACCCGTGGTCGCAGTTCATCGTCGACAGCAACGGCGTGACGCGCAAAGCGTGGCAGCTGGAAGAAGAGAGTTCCGCAATCGTGGTGCTGGATAAAGAGGGACGCGTGCAGTGGGCCAAAGACGGGGCATTGACCCAGGATGAGGTGCAGCAGGTGGTTGCCCTGCTGCACAAGCTGCTGGCTCAGTAAAGCGAGACGCGGAAGCCGGGGTTAAGGAATGATTCGCGCGGGGTATAGTCCAGCGGCTTGCCCTGCCAGTCATGTACATGAGCGCCTGCGGCGGCGGCCACTGCATGACCGGCGGCCGTATCCCAGACGTTAGTCGGCCCAAAGCGCGGGTAAAGCTGCGCCTGCCCTTCCGCCACCAGGCAGAACTTGAGCGATGAGCCTATCGAGGTCGTCTGGTGTTCACCCAGCTGCTGCAGGTACTCCTGCAGTTCGCTGTCGCTGTGCGAGCGGCTGATGACCACCAGCGGCGGACGCGCATCGCGCACCTGAATCTGCTTGCGCACGCCGCACTCTTCCTTCCAGGCTTTACCTTCGGCCGCGCTGTACATCACCTTCATCACCGGGGCGTAAACCACGCCGAGCACCGCTTTCCCGTTTTCAATCAGGGCGATATTGACGGTGAACTCACCGTTGCGCTTGATGAACTCTTTGGTGCCGTCCAGCGGGTCAACCAGCCAGTAGCGCTGCCAGTGCTGGCGCTCGTCCCAGCCCTGCGGTGCCTCTTCAGAGAGAACCGGGATGTCCGGCGTTAGCGCCTGCAGCCCTTTCAGGATCACACCGTGCGCCGCGATATCGGCCGCCGTGACCGGAGAGTCATCGGCTTTACTGACGACGTCCATCGGCTTTGTGCCGTCGTACACTTCCATAATGGCATCACCCGCATCCCGTGCGAGCTGACAAATCTTATCTAACATTCTCCACCTCTTCGTTAACGCAGTGGGCATAACTCGTTGTTTTAGTTATATCGTAATGTGAACAATTCCGCTATCTGTGAAGCAATTCCGGTTTCAATGCGCTTTTTTCTGGCAGCATTCACACTTCTGTAAGCAACAAAATATAGATACATATTCTTTTGTGGCTTGGATCGAAAAAAGGACTCCTCAGATGATTAAGTTTAGCGCAACGCTCCTGGCGACGCTGATTGCAGCAAGCGTTCAGGCGGCGACGGTGGATCTCCGTATTCTGGAAACCACCGACCTGCACAGCAACATGATGGACTTCGATTACTACAAAGATACGCCTACCGAAAAATTCGGACTGGTACGCACAGCAAGTTTGATCAACGCCGCCCGCGGTGAGGTGAAAAACAGCGTGCTGGTCGATAACGGCGATTTAATTCAGGGTAGCCCGCTGGGCGACTACATGGCGGCGAAGGGGCTGAAAAAAGGCGAGATCCATCCCGTTTATAAGGCGATGAATACCCTCGATTACACCGTCGGCAACCTGGGCAACCATGAGTTTAACTACGGCCTGAAATACCTTCACGACGCGCTGGCCGGCGCGAAATTCCCGTACGTTAACGCCAACATCATCGACGTTAAAACCAGGAAGCCGCTATTTACACCTTATCTGATTAAAGAGACTGAAGTCGTCGACAGTGAAGGTAAAAAGCAGACGCTGAGAATTGGCTACATCGGTTTTGTGCCGCCGCAGATCATGACGTGGGATAAAGCCAACCTCGACGGGAAAGTGACCGTTAACGACATCACCGAAACCGCGCGCAAATACGTGCCGGAGATGCGTGAGAAAGGGGCAGATCTGGTGGTCGTCGTTGCCCACTCGGGCCTCTCCGCCGATCCGTATCAGGTGATGGCCGAAAACTCGGTCTACTACCTGAGCGAAGTACCGGGCGTTGACGCGATCCTGTTTGGCCACGCCCACGCGGTCTTCCCGGGCAAAGATTTTACCAGCATCAAAGGCGCGGATATCGAGAAAGGGACCCTCAACGGCGTGCCGTCGGTAATGCCGGGCATGTGGGGCGACCATCTTGGCGTGGTGGATCTGGTGCTGAATAACGACGGCGGCAGCTGGAAGGTCACCCAGTCGAAAGCGGAAGCGCGCCCGATCTACGACGCAGCATCCAAAAAATCGCTGGTGAGTGAAGATAAAAAGCTGGTCGACGTGCTGAAGCATGACCACGACGCGACGCGCGAGTTCGTCAGCAAGCCTATCGGCAAATCAGCAGACAACATGTACAGCTTCCTGGCGCTGGTGCAGGATGACCCGACCGTTCAGGTGGTTAACATGGCGCAGAAAGCCTACGCCGAACACTTTATTCAGGGCGATCCGGATCTGGCAAAACTGCCGGTGCTGTCTGCCGCCGCGCCGTTCAAGGTGGGCGGACGCAAGAACGATCCGGCAAGCTACGTTGAGGTCGAAAAAGGCCAGCTGACCTTCCGCAACGCCGCCGACCTGTACCTCTATCCGAACACCCTGGTCGTGGTGAAAGCAACGGGCAAAGAGGTGAAAGAGTGGCTGGAGTGTTCCGCCGGGCAGTTTAATCAGATCGACCCGAACAGCAGCAAGCCGCAGTCGCTGATTAACTGGGACGGGTTCCGTACCTACAACTTCGACGTGATTGACGGCGTGGAGTATCAGATTGACGTTACCCAGCCTGCGAAATATGACGGCGAGTGCCAGGCGATTAACCCGCAGGCCGAGCGTATAAAAAACCTGACCTTCAACGGCAAGGCGATTGACCCGAGTGCCACCTTCCTGGTGGTGACCAACAACTACCGCGCCTACGGCGGCAAGTTTGCAGGAACGGGTGACAGCCACATCGCTTTTGCCTCCCCGGACGAAAACCGTTCGGTGCTGGCGGCGTGGATCAGCGCTGAATCGAAAAAAGCCGGTGAGATCCACCCGGGAGTGGACAACAACTGGCGTCTGGCGCCAATCCACAGCGATACGAAGCTGGATATCCGCTTTGAAACGTCACCGACCGACAAGGCGGCCGCGTTCATTAAGGATAAGGCGCAGTATCCGATGAAGAAGGTCGCAACCGATGATATCGGGTTCGCGATTTATCAGGTGGATTTGAGCAGGTAAAAGCAAAACGGCAACGCACGTTGCCGTTTTTGGTGTTTGTTCCCTCTCCCCGTGGGAGAGGGCCAGGGTGAGGGCACCAGGCCGCACATAACCGGCTTTTACGCCGCACGCTCGTCCCGGTTCGCCAGTACCTGCGGCGTATTCAGTTCAATCCAGTCCGCCAGCGCGGCCACCTTCTCGCTCACCTCAACGCCCAGCGGCGTCAGGCTATACTCAACGTGCGGCGGCACAACCGGATACGACACGCGATCGACAAACCCATCCTGCTCCAGCGCCTGTAAAGACTGAGCCAGCATCTTTTCGCTCACGCCGCCCATCTTGCGGCGCAGGTCGCTAAAGCGATGCGTGCCCTGCCGTAGCGCGACCAGAATCAGCACGCCCCAGCGGCTGGTGACGTGCTTCAGGACGTCTCTTGATGGGCACTGTTCCGCGAAGAGATTGCCGTCGCGCATTTGCTCGCTGAGCGTCGGAATGGTCATTTTCATACTTACCTTTTTGTACGTACTTACTAAAAGTTAGTTATGGTGATAGTGTGCCACAACACCAGACAAACACGAAGGAGATTCACCATGATCGCGATTACCGGCGCTACCGGCCAGCTTGGCCAACACGTTATTGAAGAACTGCTGAAAACCGTTCCGGCAAACCAGATTGTCGCCATTGTGCGTAACCCGGCTAAAGCTGAAGCCTTGAGCCAGCAGGGTATCGTGGTTCGTCAGGCGGATTACACCGATGAAGCCGCGTTTACTACCGCGCTGAACGGCGTGGATAAGCTGCTGCTGATCTCCTCCAGCGAAGTGGGCCAGCGCGCCTCGCAGCACCAGAACGTCATTAACGCCGCCAAAGCGGCGGGCGTGAAGTTTATCGCCTACACCAGCCTGCTGCATGCTGACAAATCCCCGCTGGGTCTGCACGTTGAGCACGTCCAAACCGAGAAAGCGCTGGCAGAATCCGGCGTGCCTTACGCCCTGCTGCGCAACGGCTGGTATACCGAAAACTATCTGGCGAGCGCGCCGCCTGCGCTGGAGCACGGCGTGTTTATCGGGGCCGCTGGCGAAGGCAAAATTGCCTCTGCGACCCGTGCAGATTACGCGGCGGCGGCGGCCAAAGTGGTTTCTGAGGAAGGTCACGCAGGTAAGGTGTATGAACTGGCGGGCGACAGCGCCTGGACGCTGAGCGAGCTGGCGGCTGAACTGAGCAGGCAGAGCGGTAAGCCGGTGGCGTATCAGAACCTGAGCGAAGCCGATTTTGCCGCCGCGCTGAAGGGCGTTGGCCTGCCTGCCGGGCTGGCGGATATGCTGGCGGATTCCGACACCGGCGCGTCCAAAGGCGGCCTGTTCGACGACAGCCGTACCCTGAGCAAGCTTATCGATCGCCCGACGACAACGCTGGCGGAGAGCGTCAAATCCATCCTGTAATTGTTACGGATTGGTTATTTTTTGTGGCATCCCCTCGGGTCATCTCTGATAATGAAGCGATGACCCACGAGGAGGCTTACCGTGCAAGGCGTACCGGAACAGTTCATTGATGAGAGAGACAGCGCGCGCTTTCGCCATCTGGCGCAGCTGCCCGGCCTGGAGCTTTATCACGCCCATATCTCCGACTACGCCTTTGAGCCTCACACCCATGAAGCCTTCGGTATCGGCACTATTGAAACCGGCGCCGAACGCTTCCGCTATCGCGGCACCCAGCACCTCGCGCCGGAAAAATCCGTCGTTACCATGAACCCGGACGAGATCCACACCGGGGAATCCGCCACCGTTGACGGCTGGCGCTACCGGATGGTCTACATCGAACCCGACCTGCTGGAAGAGGTGACCGGCCTGCGGCACTGGTGGTTTAGCGACGTGACCCGCTACGATCCGCTGCGCTCGCAGCACATCGGCCAGCTGATTTACGGCCTGTGGCATACGAACGACCCGCTGGCACAAAAAGGATTGCTGCTGGATCTGATTGAGACGTTCCAGCCGTTCGCCCATCACGCGCCGGTGGTACAGGAAGGCGCGCACCGGTTTGAGCGCGTTCGCGACTATCTGCACGATAACTACATGCTCCCCCTGACGCTGGACGAGCTGGCCAACGTCGTCTCGCTCAGCCCTTACCATTTCCAGCGCCAGTTCAAGGCCCATTTCCACGTTACCCCGCATCAGATGCTGATGGCGATCCGCCTGTGGCGCGCCAAAGCGTTCCTCACCCACGGCATGCCCGCCGCCGAGGTGGCGGCCGCAACCGGGCTGACCGATCAGTCACATCTCACCCGCGCCTTTACCCGCCGCTACGGCATTACGCCCGTGCGTTACCAGAAGCAGGTCGCGCGGCGCTAATGCGCAATCTCATACAATACGCGTGCGTTTCGCCCCCCTACACTGAGCGCAAAGTAAATCAATGTGGATGGAAAAATGATTAGCGGCGTGTTGTATGCCCTGCTTGCAGGTCTGATGTGGGGGCTGATCTTTGTCGGCCCTCTGATAGTGCCGGAATACCCGGCGATACTGCAGTCTACCGGACGTTATCTGGCGCTGGGGCTGATTGCCCTTCCTCTGGCCTGGCTGGGGCGCGCGCGTCTGCGTCAGCTCAGCCGACAGGACTGGGTGACCGCGCTGGCCCTGACCATGATGGGCAACCTCATCTACTACGTCTGCCTGGCAAGCGCTATTCAGCGTACCGGCGCGCCGGTTTCCACCATGATCATCGGCACGCTGCCGGTGGTAATCCCCGTTTTCGCCAATCTGCTCTACAGCCACCGGGACGGCAAGCTGGCGTGGTCAAAGATGATGCCCGCGCTGGGGTGCATCGCCGTGGGGCTGGTCTGCGTGAACGTTGCCGAGCTGCGTCACGGGCTGGATGATTTCAGCCTGTGGCGCTACGGTTCGGGGATCTTTTTAGCCTTCATTTCCGTCGTGTGCTGGGCATGGTATGCCCTGCGCAACGCGCGCTGGCTGCGGGAGAATCCCGATAAACATCCAATGATGTGGGCGACGGCGCAGGCGCTGGTGACGCTGCCGGTGTCACTGGTGGGATACGTCGGGGCGAGCATCTGGTTAGGCCATCAGCAGCCGGAATTCGCCCTGCCCTTTGGGCCGCGCCCGTGGCTGTTCGTGGGGCTGATGGTAGCCATTGCGGTGCTGTGCTCCTGGGTCGGCGCGCTGTGCTGGAACATCGCCAGCCAGAAGCTGCCGACGGTGATCTTAGGGCCGCTGATCGTCTTCGAAACGCTGGCAGGGCTGCTGTATGCCTTCCTGATGCGCCAGAGCGTGCCGCCGCTGTTAACGGCCTGCGGGATCGCGCTGCTGGTGGTGGGGGTGGTAATTGCGGTGAGAGCGAAGCCGGAAAAACCGAGGGTCGTTCCGGCGTCGGAGCTGTGAGCATTGCCCAGCGGCGCTTCGCTTGCAGGGCCTGTAAAACCGTAGGCCGGGTAAGCGTCAGCGCCACCCGGTTTGATGTTAAAACGTTTCCCAGTTCGCTTCAGACGCGGTCGCTACCGGCTGCGCTTTTGGCACATAGGCCTTCACCGGCGCGGCTTTCACCGCCTGGTTGCGCGTGATTTTAAACACCGCCACCGCTTCGTTCAGGCGTGCGGCCTGATCTTCCAGCGCCGCTGCCGCTGCAGCAGACTCTTCAACCAGCGAGGCGTTTTGCTGGGTCACGCGATCCATCTCTGCCACCGCCTGCCCGACCTGATCGATACCTCGGCTCTGCTCGTCAGAGGCCGAGGCGATTTCACCCATGATATCGGTCACGCGGGTGACCGCATTGACGATTTCCGCCATCGTCGCACCCGCTTCGTTCACCAGCTGGGAACCGGCGTTTACGCGGTCGCCTGAGTCATCGATCAGAGCCTTAATCTCTTTTGCCGCCTGGGCGCTGCGCTGGGCAAGGGTACGCACTTCACCCGCCACCACCGCAAAGCCACGGCCTTGTTCACCCGCACGCGCCGCTTCCACCGCCGCGTTCAGCGCCAGAATATTAGTCTGGAAGGCAATGCCGTCGATCACGTTGGTAATTTGCGCAATTTTGCTTGAGCTGGTAGCGATTTCGTCCATCGTACGCACCACGCCTTCCACCACGTTACCGCCCTTCTTCGCCGTTGAGGACGCATCTAAAGCCAGACGCGATGCCTGACGCGCGTTATCGGCATTCTGCTTCACGGTTGCGGTCAGCTGTTCCATGCTGGCGGCGGTCTCTTCCAGAGACGCGGCCTGCTGTTCGGTACGGGATGAGAGATCGTTGCTGCCAGCCGAGATTTCGCCCGCGCCGGTATAGATAGTGTCAGCCCCTTCGCGCACCACGCCGACGGTGTTCGCCAGAGAGGTTTGCATCTCCTGAACGTTGCGCGCCAGGATCGCCATTTCGTTTTTACCCTGTGCCTGAATCGGCTGGGTTAAGTCCCCTGCGGCGATGGCGCGGATATGGTTAATGACATCTTCCAGCGGCAGCAGCAGCACGCGGCGCATCGCAATCCAGCTGGAGATAATCACCGCAATGACGAGAATCATGACGGCAGAAAGGATCCACAGGATACGCTTATAGTCGCTTTCATTATCCTGAATGCCTTTATTACTAAGCGCGGACTGCGCCTCGCGCCACTCGCGATAAACCTTCTGCATCGCCGTCTGCTTCTGTTCGGCATTCTGTTTGAACATATCTTCCAGGTTGCCCTGGCCCAGCAGAACGTTCATTTGGGTGAGCGTCGCGGAGTAAATGCGGTACTGCTCTTCCAGCCGATCGGCCAGTTTTTCATCCAGACCCGGGGTTTCCGGCAGCGCGTAGTATTTATCGTAATGCGCCTGGGCATCGGCCAGCAGGTTTTTTGCAGTGTTCACCAGCTCGTTCAGCTGTCCGCCGTTGATCTGCGAGGCCATGCTGCTTTGCAGACGCAGCATGCCGCGGTTCAGGGTAACGCGCGCCTGATTCAGGCTGATCCAGGCATCGGTAAATTCCGCCACGTTCTGGCTGGAGAGCTGAGAAACGGTGAAGTTCTCTTTGTCGTTATTCAGCGCATTTATGAAAATGCCGGCAGAGATCAGCTGCATGATGCCGAGCACGAGCAGCACCGAGATCAGGAGGGTTATGACTTTTATACGTTTAAACATGCGTTGCCTTTTTTATATGCAGGTATTGTCTGACGTGTATCTATCGGCAGGCGCGGCGCGTTGTTTACTGTTTCTACACCTTTAAAAACTTTCGAAAGCCATTTTCTAAATCCATTCAGTAAGTTAAACGAGACATTTTTTTGTGACGGACATCGCATTTTATTCTTGCCCCTAAAGGGTTATAGCGCCGCCTTAAAGATGCATTTAATATGCATCTTATATTATTGATGATGAGGTAACTGCTATGGCCTTCCGCGACCAACCCCTCGGCGAGCTGGCGCTCTCCATCCCCCGCGCTTCTGCGCTGTTCCGTAAATACGATATGGACTACTGCTGCGGCGGTAAGCAAACGCTGGGGCGTGCTGCCTCGCGCAAGGAGCTGGACGTCGAGGCGATTGAAGCAGAGCTGGCACAGCTGGCCGAGCAGCCTGTAGATAAAGACTGGCGCACCGCACCGCTTGCCGAGATCATTGACCACATCATCGTGCGTTACCACGACCGTCACCGCGAGCAGCTGCCAGAGCTGATCCTGCAGGCAACAAAAGTTGAGCGCGTTCACGCCGACAAACCTTCCGTACCGCGCGGCCTGGCGAAGTATCTGTCCATGCTGCACGAAGAGCTGTCCAGCCACATGATGAAAGAAGAGCAGATCCTCTTCCCGATGATCAAGCAGGGCATGGGCAGCCAGGCGATGGGGCCGATCAGCGTAATGGAAAGCGAACATGATGACGCCGGCGAACTGCTGGAAGTGATCAAGCACACCACCAACAACGTCACGCCGCCGCCAGAAGCGTGCACCACCTGGAAAGCGATGTACAACGGCATTAACGAGATGATTGACGATCTGATGGAACACATCAGTCTTGAGAACAACGTTCTGTTCCCGCGTGCGTTATCGGGTAAATAAAAAAGCCCGGTGGCGCTAGCGCTTACCGGGCCTACAACGTCCTCGAACGTAGGCCGGGTAAGCGTCAGCGCCACCCGGCAACATGCTTAACGCATGCCCGCCATTCGTTTCTTACCGATGAACAGCCAGCCCAGCCCCAGTGCGATGAACCACAGCGGCGTGACGATCAGCGCCTGACGGGTATCATCTTCCAGCGTCAGCAGCACCAGTACAAACACGAAGAACGCCATGCATACCCAGCACATCAGCTTGCCCAGCGGCATCTTGTAGATGGATTTCTCATGCAGGTGCGGACGCTGTTTGCGATACACCAGGTATGAACACAGGATGATGGTCCAGACGAACATGAACAGGATCGCAGAGACCGTGGTGATCATGGTGAACGCGCCGATCACGCTTGGGTTTACGTAGAGCATCACCACACCGCCCAGCAGGCAGATGCAGGAGAAGGTCAGCCCTTTCGCCGGTACCGCACGTTTAGACAGCTTGGCGAACGCGCTCGGCGCAACGCCTTCCTGCGCCAGACCAAACAGCATACGGCTGGTCGAGAACACGCCGCTGTTAGCCGAGGAGGCCGCGGAGGTCAGCACCACGAAGTTGATCAGGCTCGCGGCGGCAGGCAGGCCCACCAGTACGAACAGCTCAACGAACGGGCTCTTGGTTGGGACGACAGAGCTCCACGGCGTCACGGACATGATGATGACCAGCGCGAAGACGTAGAACATGATGATACGGACTGGAATGGAGTTGATTGCGCGCGGGAGTGATTTCTCCGGATCTTTGGTTTCCGCCGCGGTGGTCCCCACCAGCTCAATCCCCACAAACGCAAACACCGCAATCTGGAAGCCGGCAAAGAAGCCGCTGATGCCTTTAGGGAACCAGCCGCCGTCATTCCACAGATGAGTGAATGATGCCTGAACGCCGGTTGGTGACTGGAAGTGCGTCAGCACCATCACCAGACCCACAACAATCAGCCCCACGATGGCGACGATTTTGATCATCGCAAACCAGAACTCCATCTCGCCGAACATTTTCACGGTGGCGAGGTTCAGGCTCAGCAGCAGAACGATAACCGCCAGCGAAGCTACCCAGTCTGAAAGGCCGGGGAACCAGAACTGCGCGTACGCCGTGATGGCAACGACGTCCGCCATACCGGTTACCACCCAGCAGAACCAGTAGGTCCAGCCGGTGAAATAGCCCGCCCAGGGGCCGAGCAGGTCAGAGGCGAAGTCGCTGAAGGATTTGTATTCGAGGTTCGAGAGCAGCAATTCACCCATTGCGCGCATCACGAAGAAGAGCATAAAACCGATGATCATATAAACGAAGATGATCGACGGCCCGGCAAGGCTGATGGTTTTGCCCGACCCCATAAACAGCCCGGTACCGATGGCACCCCCAATGGCAATAAGCTGAATATGACGGTTTGTGAGATTTCGCCGCAGCGACTGTTCAGAGGACGCCTCTTCCGAGGCGGCGACTTTGACCTGATCTACCATGTGATATTTTCCTGTTTATGCCTGTCTGTGTTGTTAAGGCTCTTCTGGCCTTTAGATACGCCAAATAAATGACGTTCCCTCTGTAAGGGCTAATCGATAGTAGGTAAGAATCGGCGGGATGAATACTATGATTTAGATATTATGTTAATAATATGTTGAAAGTGAGTGTCATATCACTCATACAGCGCGAAACAGCTCACAAAAATACACGCAACAGTTTCGTTTGCAAGATTAAATGTTGATTTGGTCGTAACTATAGGTTTTATCACTATTTTCCTCTCCCCGGGCGGAGAGAGGAAATAAGCCAATCCGATTACAGGATTTCCAGCAGCTCGACTTCAAACACCAGGGTGCTGAATGGCGGGATGGACGCGCCAGCGCCGCGCTCGCCGTAGGCCAGGTTCTGAGGGATGGTCAGCTCCCATTTGGAACCGACCGGCATCAGGGTCAGCGCTTCGATCCAGCCCGCGATAACGCCGTTAACCGGGAATTCAGCCGGTTCGCCGCGCGCAACGGAGCTGTCGAACACGGTGCCGTCGATCAGCTTACCGGTGTAGTGCACGCGAACGTGGTCGGTACGCGCCGGAATAGCGCCATCGCCCTGGTTGATCACACGGAACTGCAGGCCGGATTCGGTGCTGTTCACGCCTTCACGCTCGCGGTTCTCTTCCAGATATTTTTCGCCTTCTGCTGCCATCTCTTCGAAGCGCGAACGACGCACTGCGTCAGCGCGTTCGTGGATTTCACGCAGCGCGCGGTGTACAACGTCAACCGGAACGGCCGGATGATTGCCTGCCAGCGCGTCAGCGATACCCGCCACCAGCGCTTCCGGTAACAGACCTTCCAGGCCGGATTCGCTCAGTTGCTGTCCTACCTGCAAGCCGATGCCGTAGCTTGCCTGCGCTTCGATAGTGTCAAAAGTCGGGGTGGTCATGGGTTTTCCTTCCATCACATTTAAAGTAGCGGGCAGCATAGCAGCCATGCCCTTATGGGTAAAACTTTGTCTTAAGTAAAGGTGACAAACTGCAGCGAAACAGAAACAATAGAGAGAACCAGGATTAATCCCGAACTGATGTCACGGATGTCGGGTTTGCTACGTCGTTCAGGCAGTTAGCGAACTATACTTCGAGCACAGGATATAAAAGACGCGGAGCAGGAGGAGAGCCATGCCCGGGCGATTTGAACTGAAACCTACCCTGGCGAAAATCTGGCATGCGCCGGATAATTTTCGCCTCATGGACCCGCTGCCTCCTCTGCATCGCAGGGGGATTATCATTGGCGCGCTGCTGGTGATCGTTGGCTTCCTGCTGCCTTCCGGCGGCGATGATGTCGACACCGCGCCGGTAAGCCGCAATGCGCAGCTGGATATCCAGTCGCAAACGCAACCGCAGCCAGACGCGCAGCCTATGCAGACCCAGCTGGTTACGCCGTCCAACGATCCTGGCCAGGTTGCGCCCGTCGAACCTGAACCTGTTCAGGAGGAGCAACCTCAGGAGCAGGCTGCCGCGCCAGCGGTCCAGCAGCCAACGGGCATTGAACAACAGTGGCGTTCTTATCGCGTTGAGCCGGGCAAAACGCTCGCCCAGCTGTTCCGCGACCATAGCCTACCCGCGACGGATGTCTACGCCATGGCGCAGGTAGAAGGCGCAGGCAAACCGCTGAGCAACCTGCAGAATGGCCAGATGGTGCAGATCCGCCAGAACGCCAGCGGCGTGGTGACCGGGCTGACGATCGATACCGGAAATGGACAGCAGGTGCTCTTTACCCGTCAGCCTGACGGCAGTTTTATCAGGGCACGCTAGTTCTGTAGGCCGGGTAAGGCGTAGCCGCCACCCGGCACACTGTTCTCAGGCACTCCGCTTATTGACCCACCAGATCCCCGAGCAGACCAGCACCAGCGCAATCGCGTATTTGATATCCAGAATGTTTTCCCCAAGGAAAATCGCGGATAGCACCGTGCCCGCCACCGGTACAACGAAGTTAAACGGCGCAATCATGCTGACGCGATTGACCTTCAGAAGCACGCTCCACAGCGCAAACGCCACGGATGAAAGCAGCGTCAGATACCCAAGCACGGCAGCGGCCTTAGCGCTGTGCACTTCCAGCGTTCCGCCCGTTGCGTATCCGCCCACCACCAGTACCAGCCCGCCGATAGCCAGCTGCCAGCCGGTCATCACCGTAGGGTCGACCGTCTGTGAGATACGTTTTCCGTAGAGCGTGGCGGCAGAAAGGATAAAGGCAGCAAGCACCACAAAACCGTCACCGTTCCAGACAAAATGGAACTCGCTTAGCCCGCTGTGAAAATTCACCAGCATCACCCCGGCAAACCCCAGAATACAGCCCAGCGTCTTGTTATAGCTGAGCCTGTCGTTGTGGTAGATAAAGTGTGCCAGCAACACGCTGAAGAAGGTTCCGGTAGCGTTCATTATCGAGCCGTTAACGCCGGTCGTATACGCCAGCCCGATATAAAAGAACGTGTACTGAATGGACGTCTGCGTCAGCCCCAGGATCGTAAGCTGGCCAAACTGCCCCGGCGTAAGTCTGGCGATAGGTTTACGCTGCAACAGCGCAAACAGCAGCAGCAATACACCCGCAAAAAGAAAACGGTATCCGGCAAACACCACTTTCGACGGAATATCATCGGTGGCGATCTGAAACAGTTCGTAGCCGCTTTTAATGGCCGGGTAAGAGCTACCCCAAAGCAGACAGCAGAGCGTGGCGCAGGCATAGGCCACATTTCGACGGGCAAAGAGAGGCGTGGGCAGAGGGGTATCCATGACAAATCTCATAAATAAAATTGCGTTTCAATTTATTATCAGAGAATGCGTCAGGAATAGCTACCATACAAGCACAAAAGCGCGTGTCGGGTCGCTTAAAAAGCAAAACGCCGGCACAAGGCCGGCGCTTTGACGTGAGCAGAGTAAAAAATTACTCAGCTACTACGTTAACAACCAGTTTAGCGAACACTTCGCTGTGAACCTGGAAGTCAACTTCGTGCTCACCAGTGGTACGCAGAACGCCGTTCGGCAGACGAACTTCGCTCTTAGCCACTTTAACGCCTGCTGCAGAAACTGCATCAGCGATATCGCGGGTACCGATGGAACCGAACAGTTTACCTTCGTCGCCAGATTTGGACGCGATGGTAACAGTGCCCAGTGCGTTGATTGACTCAGCGCGAGCGTTAGCAGCCGCCAGAACGTCAGCCAGTTTGGCTTCCAGTTCAGCGCGACGTGCTTCGAAAAACTCTACGTTTTTCTTGGTAGCTGGAACAGCTTTACCCTGTGGTACCAGGAAGTTACGAGCGTAACCCGCTTTAACGTTTACCTGATCACCCAGGCTACCCAGGTTTGCTACTTTATCAAGCAGAATAACTTGCATTACCTTATCCTCTTAAAGTCGTTAATAGACGGCGGCCGATTACTGATGACGATCGGTATACGGCAGCAGGGACAGGTAGCGAGCGCGCTTGATGCAGCGAGCCAGCTGACGCTGGTATTTTGCACGAGTACCGGTGATACGGCTCGGGACAATTTTACCGCTTTCGGTAATGTAGTTTTTCAACGTTGCGATGTCTTTGTAATCAATCTCAACAACGCCTTCCGCGGTGAAACGGCAGAACTTGCGACGACGGAAATAACGTGCCATATGGCTAGTCTCCAGAATCTATCAAATCAATCTGCTCGGCATGCAGAACCATTTTTGTCAGGCCGTTCTTTGCCTTGTGGCAAGAAATGAACCCCTGAACAGTGACTGCGCTACCGACCGTTATACTGTGAGTAATGGCCTGGTTTTCGTGTCCGCTAATAATAACGGGCATTTGGCACCACGCCTGCCGGTGAAACCCGGCTTCCTCTTGCACAGAACGATGCTCAAGCACGAACTGGCAATGAGGAATTCCTGAGGGGCTGACCTTTCGAAGGGGGGGCCTGCACACAGTGCCAGACAACACCAGACGGTTGGTCATCAGAAATTACTCTTCAGAATCCCCAGCATCAGAATCATCTGCGGTTTCGTTTGCGAAATCATCGCGACGCTCACGGCGCTCGTCTTTCGCTTTAACCATCGGAGATGCTTCGGTAACTGCGTGCTTAGTACGCATAACCATGCTGCGGATAACGGCATCGTTGAAGCGGAAGTTAGTTTCCAGCTCATCGATCGCTTCCTGCGGTGCTTCAACGTTCAGCAGAACGTAGTGAGCTTTGTGCAGTTTGTTGATCGGATAAGCCAGCTGACGGCGGCCCCAGTCTTCCAGACGATGGATCGTGCCTTCTGCTGCAGTGATTGCACCAGTGTAGCGCTCGATCATACCCGGAACCTGTTCGCTCTGGTCAGGATGGACCATAAAAACGATTTCGTAATGACGCATCGAATTGCTCCTTACGGATTATTCAGCCTCCTGTCTGGGTCAGCCGAGGCCCGGGGAGGCAAGGAACGTGTTAAAGGTCGGCTGAAAAATTGACGCGTCATAATACTTGCGCCCCCCTGGAAACTCAAGCTGATTGCACAAATAATTCGCACAAAGCGCGAAGCGGGTCTAAGTGGGTGATTTACTATTAATCACACCCAAAGGCGCTGTTTTTTTGAACAACACCATCAGAAATGGTCGCCTATCCCCGCTGGAGAAGCGATTACACTTTAATCAGAACCCATTCGACTTCAGAAGGAGAGCACTAAACCGTCACACCGCACGCAGTCGTGGAGCGCATATCATGAAAAAAATCGCAATCGCCGTAATGGCTGCGCTTTTGCTTAGTGCAAATGCGATGGCAGCCATCAAGATAGATGGCCGACAGGCCAGAAACATGGACGATGTGCAAAGCTTAGGCGTAATTTATATCAATCATAACTTCGCCACTGAAAGTGAAGCAGATCAGGCTCTTAATGAAGAAACCGATGCTCAGGGTGCAAAATACTATCACCTCATGCTGACCCGTGAACCCGGTAGCAACGGCAACATGCACGCCAGCGCAGATATTTACCGATGATGCTTTAACGCTAGCACCAGGAAAGCCAACAACGAGAACATAGCCATACTTTGACTTGCCCCCTGCCCGGGGGCTTTTTTTATGAATGGCTCCGGAATACCACCGGTTACAACTGTTTCGGTATTCCAGAGCACTTATTCACTTCTGCCCGTAGTAGGCATTTGGGCCATGCTTGCGCATGAAATGCTTGTTCATCAGGTAGTCATCAATGCCCTGAAGCTGTGGGTTGATGCCGCGGGCAATCCACGCCATACGTGCCACTTCCTCCATGACGACCGCATTATGTACCGCGTCGTGAGCGTCTTTACCCCAGGCGAAAGGGCCATGCTGATACACGACAATCCCCGGCGTATGCAGCGGCTCACTTTCACCCAACGTGTCGATGATCACCTTGCCGGTGTTGAGCTCGTACTCGCCCTCCACTTCCGCCTGCGTTAGTGCGCGCGTGCAGGGGATGTCGCCAAAAAAGTAGTCCGCATGGGTCGTTCCGAGTGCAGGTATGGGCAGCCCCGCCTGCGCCCAGGCCGTCGCGTGCGTCGAGTGGGTATGCACGACACCGCCAAGCGACGGATATCGGCGATACAGCGCCAGATGGGTTGCGGTATCTGAAGAGGGCCGCCATTTTCCTTCCACAACCTTACCGTCGAGATCCACAACCACCATATCTTCAGCTTTCATGGTGTCATACGCGACGCCGCTAGGCTTAATCACGATCAGCCCCTGCTCGCGGTCAATAGCGCTTACGTTGCCCCAGGTGAAGGTCACCAGGCCATAACGCGGCAGATCCATGTTGGCCTCAAAGACCTGCTGTTTGAGCTTATGCATGTTCCGCCTCCAGCAGCCCTGCCCGCGCCATACGCTCGCGCACCCAGTCGCGCGCTTTCGCCACTTCTGCAGCCGGGTCATCCGACGTTTCGCTCCACATCTCAATCAGGTAAGGCCCGCAATAACCTGTCTGCTTGAGCGTCTCGAAGCATCGTTCGAAATCCACCACCCCGGCGCCGAACGGTACATTTTTGAAGACGCCTGGACGAGTGTCTTTAACGTGTACCGCCACGATATGCCCGATGCCCGCCTGCAGCTCCATCTGCACGTCGTTATCCCATGCCGACAGGTTGCCGATATCGGGATAAAGCTGGAACCACGGGTTATTCAGATAGTGCGCGTAGCCCAGCGCCTTGCTAATGGAGTTCATCAACGGGTAGTCCATTATCTCCATCGCCAGCGTGACCTGTGCGCGACTTGCCATCTCGACGCTCTCTTTCAGGCCGTCGCGGAAACGACGGCGCGTTTCATCGTTGGCTTCCTGATAGTAAACGTCATAACCCGCCAGCTGGATCACGCGGATACCGACATCCTGCGCAAAGCGAATGGCTTTACGCATGATCTCCAGCCCCTGCGCGCGTACGGCATCGTCTTCGCTGCCGAGTGGAAAACGACGGTGGGCGCTCAGGCACATGGACGGCACGCGCACGCCTGTTTCAGCAACGGCGCTCACCAGCGCCAGCCGCTGTTCGCGGCTCCAGTCGAGGCGAGAAAGGCGCTCGTCCGTCTCATCCACGGACATTTCGACAAAATCGAAACCCAGCTGTTTTGCCAGCTGCAACCGCTCCAGCCAGCACTCCCCCGCGGGGAGTGCCTTTTCATAGATGCCAAGCGGGACCTGTTTTGACAACATACCCGCTCCTTAGCCCCAAAGCTGAGCGATTGAGCGTTTGAACTGACGCGCCGCTTCCACCGGAGACGCCGCATCACGAATGCTACGACCGGCAATAAAGACGTGAATCGGGATACCCTGGAACAGCGGCAGATCCTCCAGCGCCAGACCGCCGGTGACGGTGACTTTGAAGCCCATATCCGCCAGACGCTTAATCGCGCTGATATCCGCTTCACCCCACGCCACGCCTGCAGCCTGCGCATCACGGCTACGATGGTAAACCACCTGCTGAATGCCCGCGTCGCGCCACTCCTGCGCCTGCTCCCAGGTCCAGAAGCCGGTCAGCTCAATCTGCACGTCGCCGTTGAACTCTTTTGCCACGTCCAGCGCACCTTTCGCGGTGTTGATATCGGCACAGCAAATGACGGTCACCCAGTCGGCATTGGCTTCAAAGCACATGCGGGAGAGGATTTTGCCTGCGTCTGCAATTTTGGCATCCGCCAGCACGATTTTATGCGGATACAGCGCCTTCAGGTCACGCACGGCGCGAACGCCTTCGCCCACGCACAAAATGGTGCCCACTTCGATGATGTCCACTTCTTCCGCGATCAGGCGGGTAGTTTCATAAGCGTGTGACAGCGTCTGGTTATCCAGCGCAACCTGCAACATTGGTAATGACATGTTCAATTCCTCTTAGACTGCCGCTGCTGTGGCGTTATCAATTAAATCAAGCACTTCCTGCTCGGTACGGCAGGCGCGTAAACGGTCGAAATTGGCTTCATCATCAAACAGATTGACGATCTGCATGATGCCCACCTCCTGGTGGGTGTTGGCATCAACCGCCGCCATGGTGATCAGGATGTCGACCGGGTCGTTATCTTCATGGTTAAACACCAGCGGCGTTTTCAGCGTCACCAGCGCAAAGCCGGTTTTTTTGACGCCCTCTTCCGGGCGGCCGTGCGGCATTGCCAGACCCGGTGCGATCACAAAATAGGGGCCGTGCTGCGCCACGCCATCAAGAATGGCCTGGTAGTAACGCGGCTCGACAACGTCAGCCTTTACCAGCAGATCCACGCTCAGCTTTACCGCTTCCTGCCATGTGCTGGCCTCAGCCTGCAAAAGGATGGCGTTATTCTCCACCAGCGAATCACGTAGTTTCATGGGGCGTCCTTACTTCACGTCTTGTGGGAAGTGCGCTTTGATCACTTCCAGCAGTTTTGGCCCGAAATCCGCAGGCGACAGCATGTTGCGCACGCCCACCACATATTTATTGCCCGTCACGGTGATTTCGCCGGCGATATGGGTAGAAGCGATGATGATATCTGCGCCGCTCAGCTCACTTTTGTATTCACCCACCGCGCAGCTGTTTACCGTGTGGTCAATGTTTGACTGGGTTAAAAACTGGTCCACCTTCATCTTCATGATCATGGAGCTGCCTTGCCCATTGCCACACACAGCCAGGATACGTACGGTCATAATCGAAACTCCTTAATGAGCAGAAACTTCTGCTGTTTGTTTTTCCGCATCTTCTTCGGCGCGCAGAGAACGGCCCGCGAAGAACATATAAGCCAGTGCAATCAGAATGATGACGGCCATAAAGACCAGCCCGACGGAGGCGAAGCCCTGCATCATCGGCGGTGCCAGAATTGACCAGTCCGCCATGCCCATCCAGGCGCTCATGCCGGTGAGCTTGACCGCCCACACGCAGCCGAAGATTTCAACCATGCCCATCACCAGGCAGATCTTGAGCGCCGCGCGCCAGCCGCCGAAGTGGTTAGCAAATACGCCGATGGTGGCGTTAGAGAAGAACATCGGGATAAAGCCAGGAATGATCAGGATGGACGAACCGCAGCCCACCAGGATGCCCACCGCAATCAGCTGGCCGATGGTGCCCCACATGAAGCCCCAGACCACCGCGTTTGGCGCAAAGCTGTAGATAGCCGCACAGTCAATCGCCAGTACCGCACCGGGGATCAGGCGCTGTGAAATGCCGTTAAAAGCTTCCGACAGCTCGGCAACGAACATGCGCACGCCCTGCGTGATGATGAAAATGGCCACCGCGAAGGAGAAACCGGTCTGCAGGATATAGACCGTCCAGTGGGTTTTACCCGCCATCGCCTGAACAACGTCGATCCCAAAGGAGAGCAGAATGGCGCCGAAGAAAATGGTCATCACAATCGCGGTAGAAACGATGTTGTCGTGGAAGATATTCAGCCAGCCCGGCAGCTTCAGGTCTTCAACGCTCTCTTCTTTTTTGCCCAGGAACGGCGCAACTTTATAGGCAATCCAGGAGGCAAACTGCTGCTGGTGGCCGATGGAGAAGCCGCAGCCGTCGGTCACTTCCTGGGTTGGCTTGTACATCATGTTGGAGGTGATACCCCAGTAGAGCGACACCAGCACCGCTGGTGCAGATAATCGTGGTCCACATCGGGTAGCCGAAGATATAGAAGGAAACCGCAATCAGCCCCGCCTGCTGGAACATGATGTGGCCGGTCAGCATGATGGTGCGAATGCCGGTAATGCGGCGCAACAGCACGTAGATGATGTTCAGCGCCAGCGCGAGCAGTACGGCGTATCCCACCCAGCTGTAGGCATCACCCATTCGGTCGATGGTGGCCATCATTGACGCGTAGGTATCAGAGATGGCGCCGTTGATGCCGTACACTTCCGACATTTTGGCGACGACCGGCTTAAAGGTGCTGGTCAGAATGCCAGAACCCGCCTGCAGCAGCATGAAACCGATAATGGTTTTGATGGTGCCCTTAATAATAACGCTGACGCTTTTGCGCAGAAGGATGTAGCCCAGGCACGTCACGATACCCAGCAGCAGCGGGGCGTTGGTCATTACCTGATTAAAGAACACGGTAAAGACGTTGTAGAGGATCTCCATAACTCTCTCCAGAAATGAGAACACGAGGGGCAATCCCTGTGTGGTTGGTGCCATCACTCTAGTAATCACAAATAATCACCACAAGATTGCATTTGATTATTTGTGACGCATCACGCAAATTATTTCCATGGCGTTAGTAATGATTTTCACTACCGTTCCAGATCATTGAATAAATGCTTATAATTCATGAAAATAATGATTATTACGCGATACTCTAACACCCGATACGTGAGTAATCCGTGAAGTCGAACAGATAAAATTCCGCATTTTCTCCATTGCAAACTACATCAAATGATGCCAGCATTAATCATAACGAATCACAATGTGATTACTTTTGATTAAACCCAGGAGTCAAACGATGAGTAAAGTGAACACCATCACCCGTGAATCATGGATTCTGAGCACCTTCCCCGAGTGGGGTTGCTGGCTGAACGAAGAGATTGAACAGGAACAGGTTGCTCCTGGCACCTTTGCCATGTGGTGGCTGGGCTGTACCGGTATCTGGCTGAAATCAGAAGGTGGCGCGAATATCTGCGTCGATTTCTGGTGCGGCACCGGTAAACAGAGCCACGGCAACCCGCTGATGAAAAAAGGCCATCAGATGCAGCGCATGGCGGGCGTGGAAAAGCTCCAGCCAAACCTGCGTACCACACCGTTTGTCCTCGACCCGTTTGCGATTCGTCAGATCGACGCCGTCCTGTCTACCCACGATCACAACGATCACATCGACGTGAACGTGGCAGCCGCGGTGATGCAGAACTGTGCAGACGACGTGCCGTTCATTGGGCCGCAGACCTGCGTGGATTTATGGATTGGCTGGGGCGTGCCGAAAGAGCGCTGCATTGTGATGAAGCCAGGCGACGTGGTGAAAATAAAAGACGTTGAAATCCACGCGCTGGATGCCTTTGACCGTACAGCATTGATTACTCTGCCAGCCGACCAGAAAGCGGCAGGCGTCCTGCCAGACGGTATGGACGAGCGTGCGGTGAACTACCTGTTCAAAACGCCTGGCGGTTCGCTGTATCACAGCGGTGACTCCCACTACTCCAACTACTATGCGAAGCACGGTAATGAGCACCAGATCGACGTGGCGCTCGGCTCCTACGGTGAGAACCCGCGCGGTATTACGGACAAGATGACCAGTGCCGATATGCTGCGCATGGCGGAAGCGCTGAACACCAAAGTTGTGATCCCGTTCCACCACGATATCTGGTCAAACTTCCAGGCCGATCCGCAGGAAATCCGCGTGCTGTGGGAGATGAAAAAAGATCGTCTGAAGTATGGCTTTAAGCCGTTCATCTGGCAGGTGGGTGGCAAGTTCACCTGGCCGCTGGATAAAGACAATCTTGAATACCACTATCCGCGTGGATTCGATGATTGCTTCACCATTGAACCGGACCTGCCATTTAAATCATTCCTCTGATTGTGAAGCCAAATCGCCAGACCGCTGTGTCTGGCGATGTCATATTTATTTTAGTAATTTCACGCTATTTCAAATATCATCTTTTCAAATCAATTCTTATCGGAATAGCTCATGACGGAAGCGCAACGGCATCAAATCTTACTGGAACTCCTGGCGCAAACAGGTTTTATTACCGTCGAGAAAGCGATCGAGCGTCTGGGCATTTCTCCCGCAACGGCAAGGCGAGACATCAACAAGCTGGATGAAAGCGGCAAGCTGAAGAAAGTCCGCAACGGCGCAGAGGCCATCAGCCAACAGCGCCCCCGCTGGACGCCGATGAATATCCATCAGGCGCAAAATCACGATGAAAAAGTGCGTATTGCCCGCGCCGCGTCGCAGCTGGTGAACCCCGGCGAGAGCGTGGTGATCAACTGCGGTTCGACGGCGTTTCTTCTGGGCCGTGAGATGTGTGGAAAGCCGGTCCAGATCATCACCAACTATCTGCCGCTCGCTAACTATCTCATCGATCGGGAGCATGAAAGCGTGGTGATCATGGGCGGCCAGTACAATAAAAGCCAGTCCATAACGCTCAGCCCGCAGGACAGCGAAAATAGCCTCTATGCCGGACACTGGATGTTTACCAGCGGCAAGGGGCTGACGGCGGACGGCCTGTATAAAACCGATATGCTGACCGCCATGGCGGAGCAGAACATGCTTAACGTCGTGGGCAAGCTCGTTGTGCTGGTCGACAGCAGTAAAGTGGGCGAGCGCGCAGGCATGCTGTTCAGCCGCGCCGAGCAGATAGACATGGTAATTACCGGAAAAGACGCTAACCCTGAGATCCTCCAGAAGCTGGAAGATCAGGGCGTAAAGATTCTGCGCGTTTAAAGATGCTGACGGAAGAAATCCACCGTAGCCTCCAGCGCCGTTGGCGTGATGCGATGGCGAACCCCGGCTTCCCAAAGGCAGGTCACGTTGCCATCCAGCCCTTCACGCTGTAGCGCCTGCTGAAGGCGAAAGGTATCGCCAGGAGGGACCACATCGTCAGCGTCACCGTGCCACAGCAGCAGCGGGCGATCGGCCAGGCGTGGTAATGCAGTAGTGACGTCCCATTCCGCAAGCGCTGCGGTAATACCCTCTGATTTCGTAGAAGGAAACAGCGTCTGTGAGAGCGACGTGAAATAGCCCGACCCCATCAGGCAAGCCACGGACGTCACTTCCGGATGGTGCGTCATAATCCCCAGCGCGGTCATTCCTCCCATGGATGCCCCGGCAACCGCCAGGCGTTTATCCGCCACCAGCCCGGCCTGGTATAGCGCGTCGCGCAGCCCGGAAAATTCGGTCAGATTACCGTGCAGGATTTGCCAGAACTGGCCAAGACGTTCCTGCTCGTTGCCCGTAAAACGTGCGCCGTGGTTGGGGGCATCGGGCATGACGATACGAAACCCCGCCTGGGCCAGCGCGACGGCAAAATAGCTGTAAACCAGCTTTGATGACGTAAAACCATGATAAAAAACCACAGTTGGCAGAGGGCGTTCTTTATGCCCGGCAGGGAAAGCATGTAATATTTCATGGTCGCCCAGACGGCGTATTTCAATTTCAATCATTGTCGATCCTGTTTTGATGAATGATTCATAATGTTGAGAACTGGGTTACGGTTTCACGATATTTTCATTCGAAATCTACGCCCCAGATAACACTTCGGGAACATTCCCCCAAAACTAAATTCACAGACAACTACACTATGGCTATCAGGAAACGAGATATGGTTATGCGCAGGTTTGCTGCTTTATTGCTAATGTTTCTGCTCAGTGGCTGTAGCGCGCTGCAGGGAACGCCGCAACCCGCTCCACCGGTCGCCGATCATCCGAAGGAAATTCGTCGTAATCAGACAGAAGGATTACAGCGAATGGGAACCGTCTCCGCGCTGGTTCGCGGTTCACCGGATGATGCGGAAGAGGCAATCGAAGCACAAGCCGTCGCCGCCAAAGCAGATTATTACGTCATCATTATGATCGACGAAACCATCATTACGGGACAGTGGTATTCACAGGCCATTTTGTACCGTAAGTAATGGTCATCATTTGAACGACATTTACACTGCTTTGCGTCCATAGACATTTTCCTGTCCACAATAAACTCCATGACCGCACCAATGGAAGTGAGTTTATTTGCGAAGGATTGCCCGGCGGATACCGGAGACATGTTAAATGGAGCTGACGATGAAACGAACCCTTGCTTTGACCTCTCTGCTGCTCTCAGCAGGCCTTGTGAGCACGACGGCGCAGTCAGCGGAATTCGCCAGCGCTGATTGTGTGACTGGCCTTAACGAAATTGGCCATATCTCCGTAAATAACATTACGGGGAGCCCGCAGGACGTTGAACGTGTCGTTGCTTTAAAGGCCGATGAGCAGGGAGCGTCCTGGTATCGCATCATACAGATGCAGGAAGATAGCTATGTCGATCGCTGGCGGGTACAGGCCATTCTTTATGCGTAATCCCTCCCGATAAAAGCCACTTATTTTTAGTGGCTTTACGTTTTTGCAAATTCTTTATCTTTTAAGAAACCCATTAAAAACAACTGAATAACATTTTGTTACATTATTTGAATAAATGTTAGCTCTTCTTTGCCGTTGAAGAGCCATCCCTTTTTAATAATGAGCAATTTATGATCAGTTTTTTCCGCCGTGCAGGGCTTGGCACGAAGCTTTCGCTGCTAACCGGCGTGAGTGTCGCCACGCTATTCCTGCTTTTCACTTTTCTGCTCAGCCATAAAGCCAGCCAGCAGCTTGAAGAACTTGCGGTAGAAGACCTGCATAACCAGTCCACCGGCATGGTCGACATGGTAGAGATGTTTAACACCAGCCTGAGTGAAGAGGTCGAAAGTTATACCCGACTGTTTACCACTTTCCTGCCTCAGCCGTTTACCGTCGATAATAGCCAGACCCGCACCATTAGCGGGCTTACGGTGCCCCTGCTGAAGGGGGGAGAGTCTGAGCTTCATGAAAATACGACCTTTTCTGATGACTTCCTGAACCGGACGGGCGCGATCTCCACCCTGTTTGTCCGCAGCGGAAACGACTTTGTCCGCGTAGCAACCTCCCTGCGCAAAGAGAACGGCGACCGCGCGATGGGTACCGTTCTGGATACCACCAGCGCCGCCTTTGCGGCTGTGACCAAAGGTGAAGTGTACCGTGGCCTGGCGCTGCTGTTCGGCAAGCGCTACATCACCCAGTATCAGCCGGTAAAAAACAGCGAAGGTCAGGTCATCGGGATCATCTTCGTCGGGGTGGATATCACTCACTCCTGGAACGTCATGCGCGAGAAAATCCTTAACCGCCGCCTGGGCGAGAGCGGGCACTTCTTTGTCCTGGATCGCAGCAAGGGTAAAACGCGCGGACAGTACCTGTTCCATACCGGCGAAGAAGGACAGTTGCCGAAGTGGGATGCCGCAACGCAGCAGCAGCTTCTGAGCGATAAAGCCGGCACGCTGGAGCGCGTAAGCGATGATGGGCGGACGTTGAAAATGGCCTATACGCCGCTTCCGGGGTGGAACTGGACCATCGTGGGTGAAGTGGATAAATCGGTGCTGCTCTCAAGCGTTAACACGATGCGCGACCGTTTCCTGCTGGCCGGCGTGGCGCTGTCCGCACTCTTTGCGGGCCTGTTTGTGATTATCATTCGCCGGATGCTCACCCGCCCGTTGCGGAACGTGATCGCGCTGGCCCGCCAGTATGCGGCAGGCGACCTGCGCTCCAGCCTGCCCGTCACCCGTCAGGATGAGGTCGGCCAGCTGATCGACGCCATCAACGGCATCGGCGGCGGGCTGCAAAAGATTGTCCTCCAGGTGCGCGAGGCCGCAGGCGAGATCCACATGGGCACTAACGCCCTGGCTTCCGATGCCGGAGAAATCTCCGAGCAGATCAACAAGCAGGCCAGCAGCGTTGAAGAGACGTCCGCCAGCATGGAACAGCTGGCCGCTACCGTGCAGCAAAACGCGGCCAACATGGAGCAGACGCAGCAGCTGGTAGGCGAAACGTCGCGCGCGGTGCATCAGGGCGGCGAGACGGTGACCAACGCTGTCACCACCATGGATGATATTCGCGACGCATCGAAACGTATCGAGGATATCACCCGCGTGATTGAGTCCATTGCCTTCCAGACCAATATTCTGGCGCTTAACGCGGCGGTCGAAGCGGCCCGCGCGGGCGAGCACGGCAAAGGCTTTGCCGTGGTGGCACAGGAAGTTCGCGCCCTGGCGGCGCGCAGCGCCAACGCGGTGAAGGAAATTGAGCAGCTGATTGGCGACACGCTCAACAAGGTGAGCGAAGGCCACGCGCTGTCAGAGCAGACGCGTCTGGCGATGGATTCAATCATTGTTCATATCGATAACATCAGCCAGCTGGTCACCGAGATCAACCACGCCTCCCGCGAGCAATCCGCTGGGATCGGTCAGGTGAATCTCGCCATGACGCACATCGGCGAAGCGTCGCACATCAACGCCGACCGCGTTTCACGCAGCGAGCAGACCGCACAAACGCTGCGCGAGAAAGGTTCACACCTCACCCATCTGGTAAGCCTGTTCCAGCTAAAAGGCTAGCCGACTCTGCCCGTGGCGCGCAGCAGCAGGTCGTTCTGCACCTGCGCGCTCATCAGCGTTCCGCCACGCCCGTCCAGCATCATTTGGCACCATGCCTGCGCTACGGGCGGCGATGCGTGCCGCAGCATCTGGCTGCCGGCCCCCAGTAAGAAGAGCTGCTGGGTTATCTCCCTTCCCTGTGCCTCCTGCGGTTTACGCAGTTTTTGCTGGAGCTGTCGCCAGCTGCGATCGAAGTGTCTGTCCTGCCCTTTTACCTGAGCAAAATCATCGGCAAGCAGGTCGAGCATACCGGGCTGCTTCGCCAGCACGCGCAGCACGTCCAGGCACATGATGTTGCCTGACCCCTCCCAGATACTGTTGACCGGCATCTCACGGTAAAGCCGCGGAAGCTCGCTCTCCTCGCAGTAGCCAATCCCGCCCAGCGCTTCCATCGCCTCTGCGACAAAGGGGATACCTGCTTTGCACACGCTAAATTTTGCCGCAGGGGTGAACAGCCGCGCCCATGCCGCCTCTTGCGGATCGGCGCGCTTGTCCCACGCGCGGGCCAGGCGGAACAGCATCGCCGTTTGCCCTTCCAGCACCAGGGCCATTCGGCTTAAGACTTCGCGCATTAACGGCTGTTCGATAAGGTTTTTGCCAAACGTCTGTCGCTGATGCGCATGGTACAGCGCCACGGACAGCGCACGACGCATCAGCCCGTGGCTCCCCAGCGCGCAGTCAAAGCGCGTCAGGCCGCCCATTTTGAGGATCTGCCGCACCCCTTCGCCCTCTTCCCCCAGCAGCCAGCCGGAGGCATCGAGAAACTCCGCTTCGCTGCTGGCGTTGGAGCGGTTGCCCATCTTGTCTTTCAGACGCTCCAGCCGCACGGCGTTGCGTTGCCCGTCGGGTAAAAATCGCGGGACAAAAAAGCAGGATAAACCGCCTTTTGCCTGTGCCAGCACCAGATGCGCATCGCTTTGGGGGACGGAGAAAAACCATTTATGCCCCACCAGCCGGTAGCTGCCGTCACTGCATTTTTCCGCTTTAGTAGTATTGCTGAGCACGTCCGAGCCGCCCTGCTTTTCCGTCATTCCCATGCCAATCAGCAGGCCGCGCTTTTGCGCGCCCGGTGCGAGATGAGGATCGTAGCGATCGCTCAACAACGGTGTAAGCCAGTCATGGAAAGCGTTGGGGAGCGCCTGCAGCAGCAGAGGCGTGGCGGCAAAGGTCATGGTGACGGGGCAAAGCGTGCCCGCTTCCACCTGCGCATGCAGCACAAAGCGAGCAGCCCTGGCGACAAACGCGCCTTTCCGCGCCTCCTCTTCCCAGGCCAGGTTATGAACGCGGTTGGCGCAAAGCCCCTGCATCAGCAGGTGCCACGCGGGGTGAAAACGAACGTCGTCCAGCCGTTCGCCCATGGCGTCGTAGCGCAACAATTCCGGCGGGTTCACGTTTGCCAGCCTGCCCAGCTCCAGCGATTCCGCCGTGCCCAGCTGCTGGCCAATGCTGGCAAGAAGTTCGATATCCCATCCGGCGCCTTCACGGCTTACGGCGTCACGAAGCGCACAGTCCGAGAGGAAAAGGTTGCTGTTAGAAAGTGGAGCGGGTTGGTTGAAAACGGTATGCGTCTGCCAGTGCATGCTGTGTCCCTCCTTCAGTGGCAATTGAAGGTAAGTATGGACAGACCGCGCGCCCGCCGCATGGGAGGGGGGTCACAACGTGGCGATCCCGCTGATATCGTTCGTGAAACAGCTCACAGAACATAAGAATAAAGTATTTTCAGGCTTCGATTTTGTTGAATAATTTATTCTTACCCCCTTTCAGTGAGGATTGTCATGCAACAGGACGCGCACAAGCGTGCATTAATTGCAGGCTCCATTGGTAATTTCATCGAGTGGTACGAGTTCGCGGTTTACGGTTTTCTGGCAACCGTCATTGCGAAAAACTTCTTCCAGCTTGAAGGGGAAACGGGGCTCACCAGCCTGATCCTCACCTACGCCTCGTTTGCCATCGCCTTTTTCTTCCGCCCGCTGGGAGCCGTAGTCTTTGGCCACATTGGCGACAGGATTGGCCGTAAGCCCACGCTCATTATCGTACTGGTGCTGATGACGCTGGCGACCGCCGCCATCGGTCTTGTGCCGGTCTACGCCAGCATTGGCATTGCAGCCCCCCTGATCGTCACGCTGCTTCGCATCCTGCAGGGGCTATTTGCGGGTGGCGAATACGGCGGCGCAGTCTCGCTGATGACGGAGTTCGCCCCGCGCGGCAAGCGTGGGCTCTATGGCGCGTGGCAGTCTTTTACCGTGGCACTGGGGTTACTGGCGGGTGCAGGCATCGTGGCGCTGCTCTCCGCGATCCTCACGCCAGAAGCACTGCACGACTGGGGCTGGCGCATTCCCTTCTTCCTGGCGCTGCCCATGGGGGTGGTTGCCCTGTGGCTGCGGGTGAGCATGGAAGAGACGCCAAGCTTTGTGCAGCAGCAGGAGAAACCGGTCGCGGCACGGGCGGATACCGTCGCCACGTTCAAGGCTATCGTGATGGGGATAGGCCGCGTGATGGTCTGGTCTGCGGCGGGGTATACCTATCTGGTGATTATGCCGACCTATCTGCAGTCGGCGCTGCATACCGGGTTTAACCAGGCGCTGCTGATTGCAGTAATTTCCAATATCGGGTTTGCGCTCACCATCATTCCGTCGGGGATCCTGAGCGACAGGATCGGGCGCCGCACGGTGATGATTATCGCCACCGCGCTATTGCTGATCCTTGCCCTGCCGCTGCTGAAAATTCTGCAGGCGGAGTCCAGCACGCTGGCGGTAAAAGCCGTTGTGGTATTGATTGCGGGTGGGCTGGTAGGGATGCTGGCCGGACCGGGTCCGGCAATGCTCTCGGAGATGTTCCCGACGCGCGTACGCTATACCGGGCTTGGGCTGGCGTATTCCCTGTCGAACGCGATTTTCTCGGGATGTGCGGGATTAATCATTACCGGGCTGATTAAGCAGACGGGCAACCTGGATATTCCGGCCTATTACGTGATGGCGACGGCGGTGGTAAGTATCTTTGCGCTGATGACGCTGAGAAAGGATGACCATTTGCGGTCGCTGGAGGAGTGAGGTTGTCACCGTCTGGTGCCCTCACCCCGGCCCTCTCCCACCGGGAGAGGGAGAAAACATAAAAGGCCGCCCTGCGGACGGCCTTGCTGTTTATTCTCCCCGCTGACGCACCGCTTCAAACAGGCAGATGCCCGTCGCAACGGAAACGTTCAGGGACGACACGCTGCCCGCCATCGGGATGCCGATCAGCTCATCGCAGTGCTCGCGGGTCAGGCGACGCATACCTTCGCCTTCCGCACCCATCACCAGCGCCAGGCGGCCGGTCATTTTGCTCTGATAAAGAGTATGGTCCGCTTCACCGGCGGTACCGACAATCCAGACGTTCTCTTCCTGCAGCAGGCGCATGGTGCGCGCCAGATTGGTCACGCGGATCAGCGGGACGTTTTCCGCCGCGCCGCAGGCCACTTTCTTCGCCGTTGCGTTCAGCTGAGCGGAGCGATCTTTCGGCACAATCACCGCGTGCACGCCCGCCGCATCCGCGCTGCGCAGACACGCGCCGAGGTTATGCGGATCGGTAACCCCATCGAGGATCAGGAAGAACGGGTTTTCCAGCTCGGCAATCAGATCCGGCAGATCGTTCTCCTGATACTGACGGCCCGGCTTCACGCGCGCAATAATGCCCTGGTGAACCGCGCCTTCGCTTTTCTCATCCAGGAACTGGCGGTTCGCCAGCTGGATCACCACGCCCTGCGCCTCCAGCGCGTGGATCAGCGGCATCAGACGCTTATCTTCACGCCCTTTCAGAATAAAGACTTCCTGAAAACGCTCCGGTGCGCGCTCGAGAAGGGCCTGCACCGCGTGGATGCCGTAAATCATTTCACTCATTGAACTTACTCGTTTTAGGCGGTGTGCGCCGGGTTAAATTGGGTCGTGACAGAGATCGCTTGCGCCTATTATAACCGACCCGGCGTTCAAATCGACCCTGACAGTTTTTACCCGTTGGCAACCACGCGCGTTTCCGCCTCCTTTACGGGATGGGCGGGCAAAATGGCATCCAGCAGATAGCGCGTATACGCATGCTGAGGTGCATTAAAGAGTTGCGCCGTCTCGCCCTGTTCAACCAGCGATCCCCGGTACATCACCCCGACCCTGTCCGCTATATGCCTGACAACGTTGAGATCGTGGGAAATAAAGAGATAGGCCAGCCCATGCTCCTTCTGTAGCCGCATAAGAAGATTCAGGATCTGCGACTGAATGGAGACATCAAGCGCTGAAACCGGCTCATCGCAAACAATCAGTTTCGGCTTGAGTATCAGCGCCCGGGCAATACCGATCCGTTGGCGCTGGCCGCCAGAAAACTCATGCGGATAACGGGCGGCATCCTGGGGGCGCAGGCCAACCTGCTCGAGTATATGAGCAACCTGCGCTTTTCGATTGCCTATGCCGTGAATCGTCAGCGGCTCTTCAAGGCTATAGCCCACGGTGCGTTTAGGGTCGAGCGACGAGAGGGGATCCTGAAAAATCATCTGCATGTCGCGGCGCACGCTGCGCCATCCTGCGCTATTCAGTCCTGTCAGCGAGCGGCCTTCAAACGCGACGTCGCCGGCATTGGCCGAGGTTAGCCCCAGCACAAGACGGCCGATAGTGCTCTTACCGCTGCCAGACTCACCGACCAGCGCCCAGGTTTCACCCGCGTTCAGGGTAAAACTGACGTTATCCACCGCATGCACCGATTGCCCACGGCGATGGAATATTTTCGACAAATTATTCACGCTTAATAGTGGTATCGTCATCCCGCCACTCCTGTCTCCTCGGCCCGCCAGCAGCGAACCTGCTGTGCCATGTATCCCACCGTCTGCAGCTCGGGGGCCTGCGCGCGGCAGCGGGGTTGCGCCAGCGGGCAGCGATCGGCGTAGGTACATCCTGAAGGAAATGCATGCAACGACGGTACCTGACCGCTGATTTCGGCCAGCGGTGTTTTGGGAGGATGGTCCGCCGAAGGACGAGCACCCAGCAGCGCGCGGGTATAAGGATGGCGCGGTTGTGCAAAGAGCGTATGAACATCAGTCTCTTCAACAACCTGTCCGGCATACAGTACGACTACGCGCTGGCAAAGCCGCGCCACGACGCTTAAATCGTGGGTGATGATGACAATCCCCATGCCCGTCTGCTGCTTAAGTTCGTCGAGTAAATCGAGGATCTGCGCCTGAATGGTGGCATCCAGCGCGGTAGTCGGTTCGTCAGCAATCAGCAGCGAAGGAGAGGTCGCAATCGCCATGGCGATCATTACGCGCTGGCGCATTCCGCCTGAAAGCTCATGCGGCCAGGCATTAGCGCAGCGGGCAGGATCGGCAATACCGACCTGGGTCAACAGGCCGATCGTTTTCTGCTGACGCAGAGAGCGGTTCAGAGATGTATGCAGCCGCAGGCTTTCATCAATTTGAGCACCGATGGTCATCACCGGATTAAGGCTGGCGAGCGGATCCTGGAAAATCATCGCCATCTCTCGCCCACTCCGTTGACGGCGTACTTTTGCCGACAGCGAGTGCTGCGCCGTTCCCCCCAGAATGACCTCTCCCTCAACCCGGCTGGTGCGGGATGAAAGCAGCCCCATTAACGCCTGAGCAGTCACGCTCTTGCCGCAGCCTGATTCCCCGATGATGCCGAGAGTTTCATGGGTATTTACGCGGAAAGAAACGCCGCGCACCGGAGAGACAACGCCCATTCTCGTCGCGAATGTGACCTCAAGGTTCTTCACCTCAAGTAAGGCTTCAGCCATGGCGTCCTCCCTGTTTAAGCAGACGCAACACGCGGCGAGGCAAAGGGTTAAGGCCCGGGTCAGCGCTGTCTCGCAGGTCGTCGCCAATAATATTTAAACCGAGGATCAGCAGCACAATGGCGATCCCCGGAAAGAAGGTCATCCACCAGGCGGTGAAGATCACGGCCTTTCCTTCGAGTAATAAGTTGCCCAGGCTTGGCATCGGGGCTGGCACGCCGGAACCGAGAAAGCTCAAGGCTGCTTCGGTAAGAATGGCCACCGAAAACACCCAGCTGACCTGCACGATAAACGGCGAGATGACGTTAGGCAAAAGGTGCAGCCAGATAATGCGCGAGGCACCTGCCCCCTGCGCGCGCAGGGCTTCAATAAAGTTCTTCTCTTTGATCACCATGGCCGCCCCTCGGATCACCCGCGCAACCGACGGCACGTATACTAACGATAGCGCCAGCACCACGTTGGCGATATTTGGTCCGAGCACGCCGACAATGGCGATCGCCAGCAGCAAAGACGGAAAGGCAAAAAGACCATCACAGACGCGCATCAGGATCCTGTCTACCGGGCGATACCAGGCGCAGAGTAGCCCGACGATCGTCCCCGTCACGCCTGCTATCACCGCTACCGCTGCGCCCACCGAGAGCGACACGCGCACCGCCAGCGCCACACGGACAAAAAGATCCCGCCCGAAGTTATCGGTGCCGAACCAGTGTTCCGCAGAGGGAGGGGTCAACCGGCTTAACGGATCGAGGCTGTAGGGATCGTAAGGGCTTACCAGGCTTGCAAAAAATGACAGCAGCACAATGGCGGCCAGCACGGCGGGCCAAATTAAAAGCCCCGGATTTCTGAAGGTAATCATTTTTCTCCTCCGTCGACGGACAGGCGCGGATCGGCAAGATAGTTCAGAAGATCCACCGCCAGGTTGATCAACACGTAGCAAACGGTGATCAGCAGTACCACGCCCTGGATCACCGTCACGTCGCGCCGCTCGATCGAATCGACAATGAGCGATCCCACGCCGGGAATACCGAATACGCTTTCGATCACGATCGTGCCGGTTATCAGCGACGCGAAGGATTCACCGCAGATGGTCAGTATGGGGATCAGGCTGTTTTTGAGCGTGTGCCGTAAAAGCACAAGCCACTCCGGGACCCCCTTTGCCCGTGCCGTGTTGATAAAAGGCTCTTGCAATACATCCAGCATCACGGCACGGGTCATGCGGGCAATCAGTGCGGCGATGCGGAGTCCCAGCGCGATAGCAGGTAAGGTCAGGTACCAGACGTTAAGCCAGAAATCATCGTTGGTAGAGCGATACCCCACCACCGGAAACCAGCGCAGCTGAACGGCAAAGAAGAAGATGAGGACAAGGCCAAGCAAAAAACCCGGAACCGACATGCCAAACGTCGCCAGCATACGAATAATGCGATCCGTGATGCCGCCATGTTGCCAGGCGCTTATCACGCCCCCCGCCAGCCCCAGAATGAGCGCAATGAGTTGAGCATACAATGCCAGCGCCAGCGTCGGCGTCAGGTGCTGTAAAAAGAGCGACATAACGCTGGTATTTAAAAACAGGGAATGGCCCAAATCCCCGGTCAGGATCTCGCCAAACCAGCTGAAGAACTGCACCAGCAGGGGCCGATCCAGCCCCATCTGCTGGCGCAGCGCGGCAATATCCTGAGGACTGGCATCATTCCCCAGGATCACCAGCGCCGGATCGCCCGGCGCGAGATGAATCAAGCAAAACACCACTACCGACACCACCAGCAGCACCGGCAGGAGTGCCAGCAGGCGGTGAAAAAGGTATCTTCTCATCGCCTTCTCCCGTCAGGGTTTCGTCACGCTCACGTTCCATAAAATAGGGCCAATCAGGTCCTGATAGCCTTTCACATTGGCTTTTAGCGCCACCGCATCCGGCGTAGTGCGGCCCAGCACAATGACCGGCAGATATTGCCAGCTCAGGGTATTCAGCCGATCCACCAGCGGTTTCGCCTCTTTCAGTGACGGTGCCTGCTTAATTTCATCCAGCACGTTATCGATCTCCGGGTTGTTGCTCAGCCCGGGAAACTTCGCGCGCGAATCGAGGAAGGGATATTGATGCAGCACCTGACGCATGGAGAACTCCAGCGCACAGAGGTCGAAGTTTTTCGGATCCTGGCGGCGCTGCAGAACGGTCGGCCAGTCGTAGACGTCGAGGCGTGACTTCACGCCAATCTGCTTCAACACCTGCTGAGCCACTATCGCCAGGTTATACAACTCGGCATATTCTTTCGTGGCGATGATCACCACTTCTTCGCCATTGTAGCCCGAGTCTTTCACCAGCGCGCGCGCCTCGTCGAGCCGATGTTGGTTCCAGAAAGGCTTACCGGCCTCGCTGTACCAGTCCACCTGTTCCGGGAAGCCCAGGGACGGATCTTCCTTAAAGAAACGCGGATCGCTGTAGCCCGCCAGCAGCGTTTGATGGACATTAAGCGCGAGGTTGAATGCCTGGCGCAGCTTCACATTGGCAAACGGCCCCTGGTTTTTATTGAACAGGTAGGTAATGAGCGAGCCGCCGCTTTTGGGCTGGAAGAGCGACAGATCCGGCACGCTGCTGAGCGTGTCGATATTGTCCTTCGGCAGCTGGAATACCAGATCGTATTCCCCGGTCATCGCCCCGGCCAGGCGAGTGGATTCATCGGTAATGTAGCGGAACCAGATCTCCTTCACATCCGCTTTCTTCTCACCTGATAGACCGCTTGCAGGCTCCTTGCGGGACTGATACTGGTCATAACGGGTTAAGTGCAGAAAATCACCGGGTTTGAACTCGGCCAGTTTGTAAGGGCCGGTGCCAATTAGCTCGGTCACGGGCTTCTTGCTGCTGTTGGCCTCATCAATAATGCGTTTCGGCATAATAGCGGCGATGTTCTTCACGTCTGCCAGCACGTTGAGCGTAATCAGTGACGGGGAAGGAAGCGTAAAGGTGACGGTTTTATCATCCACCTTACTGAACTGCACGCCGGGCAAATTCGCTTTCCCCTGTGTGGAAACTGCCAGCCAGCGATTCATTGAAGCCACAACGTCATCCGCAGTCAGCGGTTGTCCGTCATGAAAATGGATCCCGTCACGCAATACAAAGGTGTAGGTTTTGCGATCGTCACTCAGGGTGTAGCTTTCCACCAGCTCTGGTACAGGCTCAAATTTGGCGTTGATGGTGAACAACGTTTCGAAAATATGCCTGTCCACGTCTGAGGTGGCGTTATTGGTCGTCAGATAAGGATCCAGCGTTCCAGGCCGGTTTCCGTAGGCAATATTCAGCACGGCGTTACGATCGATACTCTCGGCCTGTGCGCTTCCCAGGGGTAAAGCCACCGCCAGCATGAGTGCGGCGGCAGAAAACAGCATTTTCATTGTTATGGTGCTCCGGTTAAGGTCATGCAGCTTGCGTGGCGGCGGTTTGCCCGACAAATTCGTCTTTCACTTCCTGCAGCAGCGCTGCATCGGTTAACAGTCGCAGACCGGTTCGGGCCAGCACCTGCGCGCCTGTCACCAGCGCGTCATAGCCCTGAACCGAGTTAGCCGCCTCGCGGAACGCCACGGTGTGACCAATCAGTTCATCGGGGCCAATCTTGATGTAAGGGTGCGCTGTTGGTACCGCATGGCTGATATCGCCGGCATCGGTTGAACCCAGCCCCTCTTTTTCCTTCAGCTCGACCGTCTCCCCTGCGGCGGTGAATTCTTCCAGCAGTACAGCGTTCAGCGTGTGGTTGATGTTGAAATCACGCGGCCCAACCTGATGCTCAATCTTGACCGTGGTACCGGTTGCCAGCGCAACGCCATCCGCAATGGCACGAATGCGTGGCTCAAGCGCGACCACCTCTTCACGGGTATGGGCACGAATGTAATAGTGCGCCGACGCATACTCAGGGATCACATTCGGAGCCTGACCGCCGTTGGTGATAATGCCGTGAACGCGGATGCCATCCGGCAGCTGCTGGCGCAGAACGCTGATGCCGTTATAGAGCAACACCAGCGCATCCAGCGCGTTCACCCCTTTATGCGGTGAGCTACCCGCGTGGGAAGGTTTGCCATAGAAATGGAAGTAGAGGTGGTTATTCGCCAGCGACGGGCCGGACAATCGCGTTTTCCCCGCGGGGTGGACCATCAGTGCCACATCGACATCGTTAAGGAAGCCATGCTCCACGAAGCGGGCTTTCACGTTACCGTTTGGACCGCCTTTACCACGCAGCCCGCCCTCTTCTGCAGGCGTACCGAGTACCACGACCTTGCCCCCCGTTGCGTCCAGCGTTTCGCTAAGCGCAATCGCGGCAGCAATACTGGTAACCCCAATGATGTTGTGACCACAGGCGTGCCCGATATCAATAAGCGCATCGTATTCCGCCAGGAACGCGATAGTCGGGCCGGGCCTGCCGCTCTCCTTCACCGCATAAAAAGCCGTTTCATGACCGGCGACGTTAAGCGTGACGGCAAAACCCTGTTTTTCCAGCAGCTTTGTCAGCTGGCCGCTGGCGTAATACTCGTTATTGCCGGTTTCAGGGTGGGCGTGAATATCTTTGGCTATCGCCACATACTCGTCCCGGTGCTGTTGAATACTTGTTTCAAGACGGTCTCGTAACTCGCTATTGCTCATTGCTTCCACCTTAGTCATGACGGTTGATTCATTCCCGACACCGGGAACTGTGGTTAACGTAAGTGCCGCTTCGCCTCCTGGCGTACCCGATGCAGGACGTGATGCTTGATCTCGCTATAGGAAGGGTGTTCCGCCAGCGTTTCGATATCTCGCTCCCGCCCAAAGGGCAGAACGATCTCATCAACGATTTTTCCCGGTTTTGCCGACATGATCAGAATGCGGTCAGCCAAAAAAAGCGCCTCTTCCACATCGTGCGTGACGAAGAGCAGCGTGGTGCCGGTGGAGAGCCACGCCTCGCGCAGCAACTCCTGCATCATCAGTCGGGTTTGCGCATCCAGCGCACCGAACGGTTCATCCAGCAGCAGCACTTCCGGGCCGGGGAGCCAGGCGCGAGCGAGCGCCACGCGCTGCTTCATACCGCCAGAAAGCTGCCACGGCGCATGATGTTCAAAGCCTTTCAGACCCACGCGCTCAAGCCACGTCTGCGCCAGGGCATTGGTTTCGTCCTTACGGTGTTTGCCCAGACGCGGGCCAAACGTGACGTTTTCCAGCACCGAGAGCCACGGAAACAGGTTGGGCTGCTGGAATATCATTCCGCGGTCGGGACCAGGCCTGCCGATCTCTTTCCCGCCAGCAGCCACCCGCCCCCGGTCTGGCTTATTAAACCCGGCGACAAGGTTCAGAATGGTGGATTTGCCACAGCCAGACGGCCCAAGCAGGACCACAAACTCACCGCTGCTCAGGCTCAGATTGATATCCTCCAGCACCGTAAACGGCTGAGGTTTTGCCGCGAAAGAGAGCGATACGTTTTCAAGGGTGATTGCACTCATTATTCTTTCCCCGCCCAGGGCACCGTCAGGCGCTGTAGCCCCAGCAGTAATAAATCCAGCAGATAGCCAATGCCGCCCAGCAGCAAAATGCCGAGCATGACGATATCAGTACGCAAATAAGAGCTGGCGTTGATGACCATCCAGCCCAGGCCGGAACTGGCTGCGACCATCTCCGCGGCAATCAACGACGTCCAGCCAATGCCAATGGAGAGCCTGACGGTGGTGAAAAGGTCCGGCAGCGCGTCCGGGAGGACCACACGCATGAAGATTTGTCTGCGCGAAGCGCCCAGCGTCTGCGCCACGCGAATACGTGAACGGCCAATGCGCTCAACTGCAGCCGACGCCCCCACGACCACGCTTAAAAACGTGGCAATGAAGATCAGGAAGAATTTGGAGGCCTCGCCAATCCCAAGCCACACGACGGCCAGAGGTATCAGCGCAATTTTGGGTAAAGGACGCAGAAACTGAACGAAAGGATTAAGTACCGCCGCCAGGCCTTCAGACAGCCCCATCAGTAACCCCAGCGGAATACCAATGATAATCGCCACGGTAAATGCGCTCAGCGCTCGCGCGAGGCTCACCGCAATGTGTTCCCAGAGCGGTACCTGACGATAGCCATCGGCAAGCAGCTCTTCGGTCGTCAAACCAATGTCCGTTAGCGACGGTAACAGCAGCGGATCGACCCACTGCTGCGTTGCCGCCACCTGCCAGACGATAAAGAAAACCGCCACCGACACGACGCTGATGGCGATATGCTGACTCAATCTCATTGCGCCGCCACCGCCGCATCACGGATATAGCGAGAATCAATGGCGGTATCCCAATTTGCAGGGATATCGCGCTTGCGAATTTCGCCGATACCGGCGAGGAAGCTGGAGGTTTTGGTTAAGGCCTTGCCGATACCGCTGTCGGTGGTCTGCGTGCCATTACCCAGCCAGTCCGCAGTACCCTGCTGGGCAAGCGTTGGGTACTCCAGCCCGCCCAGCGTATTTGCCGCCGTGGTAACCGGAGCTCCCACTTCTTTTGCAACGATGCCTGCTGCACGCTCCGGGTCTTTCTTAAACTCATTGACCTTCTGCTGATGCACGCGAAGGAACGCAGTGACCGCTTCTGGATACTTCTCAGCAAAGGCTTTGCGCACCACATAGTTGTTGTAGATCAGATAGCCATCTTTCTGCAGGTCCTTGGTGGCAAAGACCTGGTGCCCACCCGACGCCTCCAGCTCCTGCGCAAACGGTGCCCAGACGTAGCCAGCATCAATGTCACCACGCTTCCATGCCGCGACCATTTCTGCAGGACGCAGCGGCAGTAACGTGATTTTGCTGCGGTCCAGTTTGTTCACGCTGATCGCGGCTTCGAGAGCATACTGAGCCGTAGAGTTCGGCGGGTAGGCGACACGCTTACCTTCAATGTCATTAATTTTCACAATGCCATCTTTACCGATCAGACGTTCATAGCTGGCTATCACGCCCGATACGCCAATAATTTCGACCGGCAATTTGCGGACAATACCTGCCGTCGCTGGACTGGATCCAAAATTGGCAATATCAATCGCGTTGCTGGCAAAATAATTAAGCGCATCGGCACCCGATGCAAATTGCACCCACTTCACTTTACTGTTTAACGCTTTATCAAGAGAGCCATCGGCTTTTGCCAGCATTAATACCTGAGAACCGCCGCTATATGCCACGCGAACTTCAGCAGGTGAATCGGCAAAACTCATATTTGCCCATAGCCCGCCCGCTGCAATTAATAAGCAGAGACTTTTTTTCATTTTATTTATCCTGTGATTGATCTGAATATAATGTCCGCGATCGTAACGGACGGTGTTCTAATTAAAGGGCGTGCTGGTTTGCCATAGCTGCGAACATCGTTCTGCCAGCGCCTGAGCCGGATCCCAGGTGAGATGACGAAACGGTGCCCTGGCCGCCTCCAGCGCAACAGGCACTTCGGTACAGGCCAGCACCAGCTTTTGCGCGCCGCGGGCAAACAATGCGTTGGCCTGCAGCGCCAGCAGCTCACCGCCCTCAACCAGCGCGCCACGCTTTACCGCGTAGCAGCCCGGTACAAACCATTGGGCCAGCTCCTCAGGTGTCGGCACGACGACCTCAATAGACTGCGCGGCCAGTCGTTCTTGATACCAGCCCGCGTCCAGCGTGCCTTTAGTAGCAATGACGCCAACCCGCTGAGGTTTTTCCTCAGCCTGCGACAGCGCATCCAGCGTCGCATCAACGATATGCAGAACAGGAGCGCTGCTGGCTTCACTCAGCGCGTCGTACCAGTGGTGAGCCGTATTACAGGGGATTGCGATATGGCTTGCCCCCGCCTGGTTAAGTTTCTCGACTGCGTGAAGAAGCTGCGGCAAGGGAGACGGGCCCGTACCTGCCAGCGCCTTCTGGCGATCGGCAATTTGCGGTACATTCCACACGACCGTTGGGATCTGCTGTTGATCGCTCTGCGCAGGCGTAGCCTCCAGCAGGCGGCGCAGAAAATCCAGCGTCGCAAGGGGGCCCATACCGCCCAGTACGCCAAGCAGGAAGGGCTTAGCCATGCTCCAGCACCTGACGATAGCCAAACAGCCCTGCTGACCCACCCGTGTGGATAAAGACAATATTTTCATCCTGGCGGAAGTGACCTTTGCGGATCAGATCGATAAGTCCCGCCATCCCTTTTGCGGAGTAAACCGGATCGAGCAGAATACCTTCATGGCGGGCCAGCAGCCTCAATGCTTCAAGCGTGCCCTCCGTCGGCAGGCCGTACCCGTCACCGACATAATCACTGTTAGCGACGACCGCATGCCGCGACAATTCCCCCGGCACGCCCAGCAGATCCAGCGTTCTGGATGCCAGATTCCAGACGTTCTCTTCCTGTTTATCCTTGGGTGCCCGCACGCTGATGCCGAGCACCGGGATATGGCTGTTGGTGGCGGTGAACCCCGCGACCAGCCCCGCCTGCGTGCCGGTACTGCCGGTCGCATGGACAACGTGATCGATGCGCAAGCGACGCTCTGATGATTGGTACAGCAGCTCCTCCGCACAGGCGACGTAGCCCAGCGCCCCGATGGGGTTCGAACCTCCGCCAGGAATAACGTACGGGCGGTGGCCCTTTTCGCGAAGCGTTGCGGCGTACTCTTCCATCGCCTTTTGCATATCGGTACCGCCCGGCAGATGGGCGACAATCTCGCCGCCCAGAAGGGTATCCAGCAGCACGTTACCCGAGCGCTGATAATCCTCACCAAAATCAGTCACACGTTTTTCCAGCAGCGCTTTTGCCTGCAGGCCAAGGCGTGCGGCACCGGCAATCGTTTGACGTACGTGGTTAGACTGGGTCGCGCCCTGCGTCACGATGACATCGGCCTTTTGCTGCAGCGCATCCGCCAACAGAAATTCCAGCTTGCGGGTTTTATTCCCGCCGCTTGCAAGGCCCGTTGCATCGTCGCGTTTAATCCATATTTTAGGCCCGCCTAATAATTGGGTTAAATTATTTAACGGTTCCAGCGGCGTAGGGAAATGACCGAGTGAAATTCGGGGGAAACGGGCCAGATGCATAAACGCTCCTTGCTAAAAAGGGGGCTTTGTAAAAGTGAAATTCACTATACACATCTGACTAACACGGCTAATCAAAAATAATAAATAACGATTACCGGAAAATGAATAAGCAGGGAAAACGGGTTGATAAGGCCGCTATCTATTCTGTTCTGGAATGACTTACGGCAAAAAAGAATAACCCCCTTCAGCGGAAAGGGGTTATGGGGAGGAAATTACTGCGCGGTATTTTTTTTCGCTGCGCGCTTCGCTTTGGTCGCAGCAGCTATTTTTTGCGTTTTAGCGGAAGGCTTTTTCTCTGAGCGAGCCTCTTTCTTGGCCGCCTTCGGCTTCTGTTTCTTCTCGCCGCGGAAGGCGCTGTCCGGCTCGAAGTTTACCTTCTTGCCCGCCTGACGACGTTTACCGCCGCCCGGCTTGCCGTTACCGGTTTTTTTCGCCCTTTCACGCTCGGTTTTGCCGACGTTACGCGGGGCGCGCTCGCTGGAGATCAGGCTGAAGTCGATTTTACGGTCGTCCATATTTACGGCTTCAACCTTCACTTCCACGCGATCGCCCAGGCGATAGGTCTGGCCGCCCGATTCGCCAATCAGACGCTGGCCAACCTGATCGAAACGGTAGTAGTCGTTATCCAGGCTGGAGACGTGCACCAGGCCGTCGATAAACAGCTCGTCCAGACGAACGAAGAAGCCAAAGCCGGTCACGCTGGCAATCACGCCTTTAAAGACGTTACCCACCTGATCCAGCATAAAGTCACACTTCAGCCAGTCCGCCACGTCGCGCGTTGCTTCATCAGCACGGCGCTCGGCCATGGAGCAATGCTGGCCCAGCTGGAGAACTTCATCCATGGAGTAATGGTAACCGCCGGTTTCGGTGGTGTTCCCTTTGTGGCCCTGCTCCTGCGCCAGAAGATACTTGATCGCACGGTGCAGAGAAAGGTCAGGGTAACGACGGATCGGCGACGTAAAGTGCGCGTAGGACTGCAGTGCCAGGCCGAAGTGGCCGCGGTTTTCCGGATCGTAAATCGCCTGCTTCATGGAGCGCAGCAGCATGGTCTGCAGCATTTCTGCATCAGGACGATCGCCAATGGATTCCAGCAGCTCGGCATAATCGCGCGGCTCTGGCTTGTTGCCGCCGGGCAGCTCGAGACCGAGTTCAGCCAGCACGGAGCGGAACGACGTAATGGCTTCCGTGGTCGGCTTATCGTGAATACGGAACAGCGCAGGCTCTTTGGCTTTCTCAACGAAGCGTGCCGCCGAGATGTTTGCCAGGATCATACACTCTTCAATCAGCTTGTGCGCATCGTTACGCTGGGTCTGCTCGATACGCTCGATACGACGTTCGGCGTTGAAGATGAACTTCGCCTCTTCGCTCTCAAACGAGATCCCGCCGCGCTCTTCGCGCGCCTTTTCCAGCGTTTTATAGAGGTTATGCAGCTCTTCAATATGTTTAACCAGCGGCGCGTACTGCTCGCGCAGATCCTGGTCGCCCTGCAGCATATGCCAGACCTTGGTATAGGTCAGACGCGCGTGCGAGCTCATCACCGCTTCGTAGAATTTGTACCCGGTTAAGCGCCCTTTGGTGGAGATGGTCATCTCGCAGACCATACAGAGGCGGTCAACCTGAGGGTTCAGCGAGCACAGGCCGTTGGAAAGCACTTCCGGCAGCATCGGCACAACCTGAGACGGGAAGTAGACCGACGTACCGCGGCTGCGCGCTTCGTTATCCAGCGGGGTTTGCGGACGAACGTAGTAGCTCACGTCCGCAATGGCGACCCACAGGCGCCAGCCGCCGCCGCGTTTTTTCTCGCAGAACACGGCGTCATCGAAGTCGCGGGCGTCTTCGCCATCGATAGTCACCAGCGGCAGATCGCGCAGATCCACGCGGCCCACTTTAGACTCTTCCGGCACCTGCTCCTTCAGATCTTTGATCTGATCTTCAACGGCTTTCGGCCAGACGTAGGGGATCTCGTGGGTGCGCAGAGCCATATCTACAGCCATGCTGGTACCCATGTTATCGCCCAGCACTTCAACGATTTTACCGACGGCTTTGGTACGACGGGTTGGACGCTGGGTGAGTTCCACCACCACTACAAAGCCCATGCGTGCGCCCATCACCTCTTCAGGTGGGATCAGAATGTCGAAGCTCAGACGGCTGTCGTCCGGCACCACAAAGCCCACGCCCGCATCGGTAAAGTAGCGGCCAACGATCTGGCTGGTTTTCGGCACCAGAACGCGTACGACGCGCGCTTCACGGCGGCCTTTACGGTCAGCGCCCAGCGGCTGCGCCAGGATCTGATCGCCGTGGATACACATCTTCATCTGCTCAGATGAGAGGTACAGGTCGTCTTTGCGGCCTTCCACACGCAGGAAGCCAAAGCCGTCCCGGTGGCCGATAACGATGCCCTTCAGCAGGTCGAGACGTTCCGGCAGCGCGTAGCACTGGCGGCGGGTAAAGACCAGCTGCCCGTCGCGCTCCATCGCGCGCAGGCGGCGGCGAAGGGCTTCAATTTGCTCTTCACCTTCAATGTTTAATTCAACGGCAAGTTCTTCACGATTGGCGGGCTTTTCGCGTTTTGTTAAGTGTTCAATGATGAACTCGCGGCTGGGGATAGGATTCGCGTATTTTTCGGCTTCGCGTTCCTGGAAAGGATCATGTGACATGTCGGTTCCTCCGTTGTCAGCTCCGGTGGAAATTTTCTTCATTCCACCAGCAATAATTTATAAAGCGGTTGATTCTCTTCAACCAAATCGGCCAGCGTGTAGTTATCCAGTTCCTTGAGAAAACTTTGCACGGCCTGAGAAAGCGCCTGTTTCAGGCGACAAGCGGGCGTAATGTGGCAGAACTCGCTGCTGCAGTTCACCAGAGACAGCGGCTCCAGTTCACGTACCACATCCCCAACACGAATACTCTGTGCCGGTTTGCCAAGGCGGATCCCACCATTCTTCCCTCGGACGGCAGTAACGTATCCGGCACGGCTAAGTTGATTGATTATTTTGACCATATGATTACGGGACACACCGTAGACCTCTGTGACTTCAGAGATACTGGTCATCTTCCCATCGGGTAACGACGCCATGTAAATCAGCGCACGTAAGCCGTAATCGGTGAAACTTGTTAACTGCACATCAACCTCAGGAAAAGGGAAAACGCGGTCAAACCGCAGAGATATTCATTAATGATGATAAACCAGCCAGATAGTTGGCGGCTAATTTATTTGAACTGAAAGGAGGAAGGAGGACGTAAAAGCCGGATGCGCATGGCATTCCGGCCTGTGATGGGTTTAGTAGGCCCGGCAAGCGCAGCGCCGCCGGGCGAAACCATCATTATGCGTCAAACGGGTCGCGCAGGATCATCGTTTCAGAACGATCCGGGCCGGTAGAAATGATATCGATCGGCACTTCGGTCAGTTCTTCAATACGCTTGATGTAATCCAGCGCCGCCTGCGGCAGACCGCTACGCTCTTTCACACCGAAGGTGGTCTCAGACCAGCCCGGCATGGTTTCGTAGATTGGCTCAATGCCTTCCCAGTCGTCAGCTGCCAGCGGAGTGGTCGTCACTTCGCGGCCATCTGGCATACGATAGCCTACGCAGATTTTCACTTCTTTCAGGCCGTCCAGCACGTCCAGCTTGGTCAGGCAGAAACCAGACAGGGAGTTGATCTGCACTGCACGACGCACTGCAACCGCATCCAGCCAGCCGGTACGACGACGACGACCGGTGGTCGCACCAAACTCGTTACCCTGCTTGCACAGGAACTCGCCGGTTTCATCAAACAGCTCGGTCGGGAATGGACCTGCACCCACGCGAGTGGAGTAAGCTTTGATGATACCCAGAACGTAATCGACATAACGTGGGCCCAGGCCAGAGCCGGTCGCCACGCCACCTGCGGTGGTGTTAGAAGAGGTTACGTACGGATAGGTACCGTGGTCGATGTCCAGCAGCGTACCCTGCGCACCTTCAAACATGACGAAATCGCCACGCTTGCGCGCCTGGTCCAGCAGATCGGAGACATCAACAACCATACCGGTCAGGATGTCTGCAATCGCCATGACGTCATCCAGCACTTTCTGGTAGTCAACAGCGTCAGCTTTGTAGAAGTTCACCAGCTGGAAGTTGTGATATTCCATCACTTCTTTCAGTTTTTCAGCGAAGGTTGCTTTGTCGAAGAGATCGCCCACGCGCAGACCGCGACGTGCAACTTTGTCTTCATAAGCCGGGCCGATGCCACGACCGGTGGTACCGATCGCTTTCGCGCCACGCGCTTTTTCACGCGCCACATCCAGCGCCACGTGGTAGTCAAGAATAAGCGGACAAGCTTCGGAGAGCAGCAGACGCTCGCGAACCGGGATACCACGGTCTTCCAGGCCTTTCATCTCTTTCATCAGCGCAGCAGGAGACAGCACAACGCCATTACCGATGATGCTGGTAACGTTATCGCGAAGAATACCTGATGGAATAAGATGGAGGACGGTTTTTTCACCGTTGATTACGAGAGTATGGCCTGCGTTATGACCACCCTGATAGCGTACAACATATTTAGCACGTTCAGTCAGAAGATCGACAATCTTCCCTTTACCTTCGTCACCCCATTGGGTGCCCAGTACGACAACGTTGTTACCCATTTTTCAAAATCACCGATTGCTTAAAAATGGATTCTACCATCGCTTTTTCAGATATACAGCACTTTTTGACCTCAAAATACGCCAGTTACGGCTACTTTTTGATCAGCCAATCGTTTTCCTCAACATGTAGTAGACAACGATACCGGCAACCACAAGACCACCGCCAAAACGACGTAAAATATTATCCGGCAGCTGGCTCATCGTCGCGATCATTCGACGCCAGGCTTTCGGATAGAGCATCGGCCCAAGACCTTCCAGCACCAAAACCAGCGCCAGTGCGAGCCAGATCGTTGAATTCATTTTTAATCCTTATAAAAGAAAACCACCGCTCCGTTAAGAGCGGTGGTTTGAATACTCAAACGAGCCTGAGTTTATCGCGTTGCGTTAGACGGCGTCTTCATATAACGGAAGAAATCGCTGTCCGGGCTGAGCACCATCACATCCTGATTGCTCTGGAAGCTGTTCTCGTACGCGCGCAGGCTACGGATAAAGGCGTAGAAGTCCGGATCCTGGCTGAAAGCATCAGCGAACAGTTTCGCCGCTTCGGCATCCCCTTCACCGCGCAGGATACGACCCTGACGCTCTGACTCTGCCAGAGTCTTGGTCACTTCGTAGTCCGCAGCTGCACGCAGCTTCTCGGCCTCTTCCTGACCCTGTGAACGGTGACGACGGGCTACCGCTTCACGCTCGGCGCGCATACGGTTGTAGATCGCTTCCGACACTTCTGCCGGCAGGTTGATCTGCTTGATACGCACGTCGACCACTTCGATACCCAGTGCAGCCATACTGTTCGGGTTGATCACCGGTACTTTACCGTTGGTTTCAGCCTGAACACGTTCGGCCGCTTTGGCAATCGCGTCATCCGCTGCCGGGGTTTCCACTTCGTCTTCGGTGCCTGCAGAACCGGAGTTCAGGGCATCACGCACTTCCAGGGTCAAACGACCACGGGAGTCGGTGACGATGTCTTTCACATCCAGACGGCCAATCTCAGAACGCAGACGGTCAGAGAACTTACGTTTCAGCAGAACTTCCGCCTGAGAAACGTCGCCGCCGCCCGTTGCAAGGAAGTAGCGGCTGAAATCGCTGATACGCCATTTGATGTAGGAATCAACGATCAGGTCTTTCTTCTCTTTGGTCACGAAACGGTCGGCCTGGTTATCCATGGTCTGGATACGCGCGTCGAGCGTTTTCACTGACTGAATGAACGGCACCTTGAAGTGCAGGCCTGGCTCGTAGATAACCGGACGCTTGTCGCCATCACGCACGACGCTGCTGAACTGGAATTTGATCCCACGCTCGCCCTCTTTCACCACGAAGATCGAGGTGTAAAGTACGACCAGTACGATGATGATGATCGCAATAACTGACTTACGCATCCTTATTCCCCCTGACGCTGGTAGTCGTTACGCTGCGCGTTAGCACGGCGTTGGTCCATAATGTCACCATCGTTCGAAGAAGGCGTTGTGTTCGCGCTGGAGCTGCCTGATGACGCTGGCGGCAGACGCAGCAGGCTGCTGGCGCCGCTGTTATCAGCTTTCGCCGGCGCTGAGCTGCCTTTAAGCATTTGGTCCAGAGGCAGTACCATCAGGTTTCCGCCTTTGCTGTCGTTCACCAACACTTTACGCGTATGGCTCAGCACTTTTTCCATGGTCTCGATATAGAGACGCTCGCGGGTAATTTCCGGAGCCGCTTTATATTCCGGCAGGATTTTCGCGAAGCGAGCCACTTCACCCTGTGCTTCCAGGATAGTACGGGTTCTGTATGCGCGCGCTTCTTCCAGAATACGCTGCGCCTGACCGTTAGCACGTGGCTGAACTTCGTTGGTGTAAGCTTCTGCTTCACGGATGTACTGCTGTTCGTTTTCACGGGCGGCAATCGCGTCGTCAAATGCGGCTTTCACCTCTTCCGGCGGACGAGCGGCCTGGAAGTTGACGTCCAGCAGGGTAATACCCATGTTGTATGGACGAATGGTCTCTTCCAGCTCGCGCTGGGTATCGCTACGAATAACGGTACGACCTTCGGTCAGAATACGGTCCATGGTGTACTTACCGATTACGCCACGCAGGGCGCTGTCGGTCGCCTGACGCAGGCTGTCATCAGCACTGGCCACGCTAAACAGATAACGCTCAGGATCGGTTACGCGGTACTGTACGTTCATCTCAACGCGGACGACGTTCTCGTCAGACGTCAGCATCACGCCGGACGCCGCCAGTTCACGTACAGACTCCACGTTGACTGCGGTTACGTTGTCAATGAAGGTCGGTTTCCAGTTCAGGCCCGGCTCAACCAGGTGGCTGAACTTACCAAAACGGGTCACGACGCCACGTTCCGCTTCTTTAATGGTGTAGAACCCGCTGGCTGCCCAGATGATGACCACGGCAGCGGCCACAATACCCACGATACGGCCACCCATTTGCGGGCGCGGCCCCTGAGTAGAATTTCCACCCGAGCCAGAACCTTTACCTCCGCCAAGGCCGCCAAGCTTTTTGCTCAGCTTGCGGAAGATATCATCCAGATCCGGCGGCCCCTGCTCGCGACCACCTTTGTTGCCATTTCCCCCAGAGTTGCCGCCTTGATTATTGCTGCTTCCCCACGGGTCGCGGTCTTGTCCGTTATTACCGGGCTGATTCCACGCCATGTATATGCTCCATATTTGTTATGCAAGGGCGAATTATTCAGGCATCCCCTTTCTGGTCAGACGATATAGTCCGCCAGCGCAGGTTCTTGTTTACAGAGGCGACGCCAGTCAACGATCGGCATACGCACCTGCATCCCCACGCTGCCGTCATCCTCCATCCACTCTTTTTCTATCGCCTGAAGCTGATAAAACCGGCTGCGCAGCCTGCCTTCCTGTGGCGGCAAGCGCAGCGTGTGCTGGGCAACCTCACCGGATAGACGTTCTGTCAAAGCCTGGAAAAGCAGTGGCACGCCGATACCGGTCTGGGCAGAAAGCCAGACCCGAATCGGTTTGTTCTCTTCATCACGGTCGATACGCGGTTCGAAATCGTCCAGCATATCGATCTTGTTCATCACCAACAGCGTTGGTATTTCGTGTGCGTCAATCTCTTCGAGCACTACGTTTACCGCGTCGATGTTCTCCTGCACGCGAACGTCTGCTGCATCAATGACGTGCAGCAGCAGGGTCGCCTGACGCGTCTCCTGCAGCGTCGCTTTAAACGCGGCTACCAGGTCATGCGGCAGGTGGCGGATAAACCCTACGGTATCCGCCAGCACCGTCTCACCGACGTCAGCAACGTCAATACGACGCAGCGTAGGGTCCAGGGTCGCAAACAGCTGGTCTGCGGCATAAACCTGGGCCTCTGTAATCTGGTTAAACAGGGTGGATTTACCGGCGTTGGTATACCCCACCAGCGACACCGTCGGGATGTCGGCTTTCGTTCGCGCCCGACGTCCCTGCTCACGCTGTTTCTCAACGCGTTCCAGACGCGAGAGGATCTGGGTAATACGGCCACGCAGCAAACGGCGGTCGGTTTCGAGCTGGGTTTCACCCGGACCGCGCAAACCAATCCCGCCTTTTTGTCTTTCAAGGTGGGTCCAGCCACGCACCAGGCGCGTCGCCAGATGGCGCAGCTGCGCCAGTTCAACCTGCAGCTTACCTTCGTGGGTTCGCGCACGCTGAGCAAAAATATCTAAAATTAACCCCGTGCGATCGATAACACGGCATTCGCATAGAGCTTCCAGGTTACGTTCCTGGGCCGGAGATAGCGCATGGTCAAACAGCACGACGGACGCGCCGGTTGCTTTTACGGCATCCGCAATTTCAACTGCTTTACCTTCACCAACAAAATACTTTGGGTGCGGCGCTTTACGGCTACCGGTAATCACCTGCATTGCTTCGACACCGGCGGAAGAGACCAGAGCTTCAAACTCCTGGAGGTCTTCCATATCTTTGTCTTGCGAAAAATAGATGTGTACCAGCACCGCCTGCTCACCGGCGTCATAACGGTCAAACAAGCGTTAACCTCTCTAAAAAGATCAGCGGGGAACGCAGGATCGCTGGCTCCCCGTGTGGATAACAGCCCGAAACCTTACTCGGTATCGTCGCTGTCCTGCGCAGGCGTTGAAGAACCCTGCGCGTTGCTGCCGTGATGGTAGTTACTGCCAGTGCCGCCGCCAGCGTTATTGCTGTGATGAGATACCGGACGGGACGGAACAACAGTAGAAATAGCGTGCTTGTAGACCATCTGGCTGACCGTGTTTTTCAACAGGATCACGAACTGATCGAAAGACTCAATCTGACCTTGCAGCTTAATACCATTCACCAAATAAATAGAAACTGGAACACGTTCCCGACGCAATGCGTTCAAGAACGGATCTTGTAAAGATTGCCCCTTAGCCATTCTATCTTTTCCTTATATGCTTGTTTTGTACTTAGAACCTTGCGATTCTGAAAAATTGCGCACGATACGTCTCAATTGTACACATTCAGTGAGCGATATCACCAATAACCTCAATCACTTCGTTTAGCGCCTGTTGCGGTTTCTCACTGTCTAACCAGTGAACCCCCTCCCAACCGCGCAACCAGGTGATCTGGCGCTTCGCTAACTGTCTCGTGGCGCAAACACCTCGATAAACCATTTCATCGTATGAAATCTCACCTTCAAGATACGACCACATCTGGCGGTATCCCACGCAACGAATGGAAGGCATATCCGTATGCAAATCTCCACGGGCAAAAAGCGCCCGCACTTCTGCTTCAAAATCTGAAGCTAACATCTGATGAAAACGCTGCTCAATTCGTTGATGGAGCAGTTCACGGCTCGCCGGGGCGATGGCGAACTGATGCACCTGATACGGCAGAGCGTCTCCTGACGTTTGCGTCAGTTCCGTTAAAGTTTTACCCGAAATGAAAAAAACTTCCAGTGCTCGGGAAAGCCTTTGCGGATCATTTGGATGAATCCGTGCTGCGGCAACCGGGTCAACCTCCGCCAGTTGCTTGTGCAAAACGTCCCATCCCTGCTCTGCCGCCTGCTGCTCAATCTTGGCTCTTACTTCCGGATCCGCGGATGGCAGAGGTGATAACCCCTCCAGCAGCGCCTTGAAGTAGAGCATGGTTCCGCCAACCAACAGCGGTATTCGTCCCGCCGCCGTAATCTCGGCCATTTCGGCTAAGGCATCGCGGCGGAAGTCCGCTGCGGAATAAGCCTGGGCCGGATCGAGAATATCCAGCAAACGATGCGGTGCCGCGCGCAGTTCTTCCGCGTCTGGCTTCGCCGTGCCGATGTCCATTCCTCGGTAAATGAGGGCGGAATCGACGCTAATCAACTCTACAGGCAAAACTTTACGTAACTCAATGGCTAACGCCGTTTTGCCCGAGGCCGTTGGGCCCATTAAAAAAATTGCCTTAGGCAGGCTCGCCTTGCTTGCGTCAATCATGTTTCAGGGCGGTCATCGCCGTTTGTAAATCAACAGGTTGTAATAATCCACCCGGCGGCATTCTCACCAGATGCGGGCAAAGGCGTTCAACCTCTGCCAGCACGGTTATCGCCTGTGCCATACTCCACGGCGCGTGTTCGCTTGCCAGATGGCGGGCGATCCACTGCGCGGCGTTGGCGGCATCATACGACGTTTGCTGCGCCAGGTAGCCTATCAGTTCAGGAATCAAGTTTTGTAAATTTTGTTGGCGTAAGGGTAAAGGCACTGCGCGAATTGTCACATGCTGCGCTTCCAGCACGATTTCGATCCCCATTTCGGCCAGAAGCGCCTGCGCACGCTGCAAAACCCCTGTTTCCTCGGGGGTTATTTTCAACCGCACTGGGATCAGCAGCGGCTGCGCGCAGGCTGCGTTTTCCCCGGGCGTAAGCTGCGCCTGCTTGAGCCAGCGTTCTGCTACCGGCAGCGCCAGCAGCATCAGTTTACCCTCACGTTCGAGCAAGGCCATATCCGGCGCGACGATGGTCAACACTCGACCAAAGCTCTGGCTGTGTCCGTCCAGCGAAGGCGGTGATACCTCAATGTGTTCTTTACGCTCAACCGCAGGGGTATCCAGCAGCTTACGGTACAGCGCCCCCTGCTGCTTTTGATATCCCGGCTGGGCGTTCGGATAGTTCGCGCCAGTAAGGCGCGGAGCGCTTCCCGCCGATGCAAAACGGGGGGCCGCAGGTTCACGCACAGCGGCAGGTTCAGCAAAGTGGTTACGCCCCGCCGCCACGCGGTTTTCCGGTAGCGGACGCGGAGCGGGATCTGCGCTTTCAAGCGGTAGGGTCGGTTCAGCCTGCTGCTGCAGTACGCTGACCACCCCCTGATAAATAAAATCATGCACCAGACGCGACTGGTGGAAACGCACCTCATGCTTTGCAGGGTGGACGTTCACGTCAACCTGATGCGGGTCGATCTCAAGATAAAGCACAAACGCGGGCTGCTGATCCGCGCCGAGCTTGTCTTCACAGGCCTGGCGGATAGCGTGGTTAATCAGGCGGTCGCGCATCATGCGGCCATTCACATAGCAATACTGGATCTCTGCAAATGCCGCACTGCTGGCGTTCGGATCGGCAACCCAACCGCGCATGGCCAGGTCGCCGTGCTGCCACTCTATGGCCAGCGCCCGTTCAAGGAACGGCGTCCCGCAGATAGCGCCTAAGCGACGCTCCTTCTGCCCGCCTTCCGCCACCGCGCGATACTGACGCATCACCTTGCCGTTATGGCTGAGGTTAATGGTGACATCAAATCGCGCCAGCGCGATGCGGCGAATGATCTCGTCGATATGGCCGAATTCGGTCTTCTCGGTACGCATAAATTTGCGTCGGGCGGGGGTGTTGTAGAACAGATCCAGCACTTCCAGCGTGGTGCCAACAGGATGGGCCGCAGGCTTGACCGTGACATCCATATCGCGCCCTTCGGCGTAGGCCTGCCAGGCTTCCTGCTGTTCCGCCGTACGGGACGTCAGGGTTAGACGCGAAACGGAGCTGATACTGGCCAGCGCTTCGCCGCGAAACCCGAGGCTGACGATCGCTTCCAGGTCGTCCAGCGAGGCAATTTTACTGGTAGCGTGACGGGCCAGCGCCAGCGCCAGCTCGTCTTTTTTAATGCCACAGCCGTTGTCACGAATGCGAATAAGCTTCGCGCCCCCGCGTTCGATATCAATATCAATGCGGGTTGCCCCCGCATCGAGGCTGTTTTCCACCAGCTCCTTCACCACCGACGCAGGGCGTTCCACCACCTCACCGGCGGCGATTTGGTTCGCGAGCTGCGGCGGTAGAACCTGAATCGGCATGAACTCTCCTTAATTTGTGGCGGTCATCTCACCCGGCTGGGCTGCGCTGGCCGTCTGGCCAGCCCCGCCCTGCGGCGCGGACTGCAGCGGATGAGCATCAAAGTATTTACGCAGACCGTTATAAATCGCCTCGGCAATTTGCTGCTGATAGCTGTCGCTTCCCAGCAGACGCTCTTCACCGTTGTTGCTGATAAAGCCCGTCTCAACGAGGATGGACGGGATATCCGGCGAGCGCAGAACGCCAAGGCTGGCATGTTCCGGGCGTCGTTTATGCAGCACGCCTATGCTTTGCAGCTGGTTCAATACGTTAGTGGCGACATCATACCCGACGCGCTGAGAATGACCGAATTGTAAATCCAGCACCGCCTGGCTGAGGTACGGATCTGACTGGCTGTTGGCCAGCACGTCGCCCGCCCCGCCCAGGAGTTCAGACTGCTTCTCGTGCTCTTCGAGCCAGTTGGCCATTTCGCTGTTAGCGCGACGGTTGGAAAGCACCCATACCGAGGCGCCTGTCGCGTTACGGTTCGGCGCGGCGTCCGCATGGATCGACACCAGGAAGTTCGCGTTCTGCTTGCGCGCCACGTCTGAACGCCCCATCACCGAAATGAAGTAGTCGCCGTCGCGGGTCAGCACGCCTTTGAACATTGGGTCGTCGTTTAAGAGCGTACGCAGCTTACGGGCAATCGCAATGGTGACATTTTTCTCACGCGTGCCGCCCGGGCCGATGGCGCCCGGATCTTGCCCGCCGTGCCCCGCATCAATGGCGATAATCACCTTATCGCCGCTGACCGCTGCGCGACGCGCGCTGGCGGCCGGACGCGTCACCGTGTTGCTGCTGGTTGCCGCCGTAATGCGATCGTTCTGCGCTTTAAACGGATTGCGGGCAGGCTCAGACGGACGTGGAGTATAAACCGGCTCTTCAACACGCTTCGCCACGACAGGCGCCGGTGGAGGCGGCGGTGGCGGAGGTGCATCGGCATTGATGGTAAAGACCACGGTGAAGGTCCCACCGTTCTGCTGCTTCACCGCCTTCGTTTTGCCCTTTTCGGTCAAATCGACCACCAGACGCAGCGACTGCGCATCTTTTGGCGTACCGGAACGGATGCTTTTCACCAGATTATTACCGCTGAACTGCAGCGGCAGCCCCTGGATCACGCCCGTTTGCTTGATATCCAGCGCCACGCTGCGGCTGTCTGGCTGTGAAAATGCATACTCAGGATCGCCCATAAAGCTGAACGTGATCCGCGCCTGGCTGTCGCCATTCGAGACCTGAATATCCGAGAGAGTTGCGGCACCGGCCTGCGCGCACAGCAGCACCGTTGCAGCCAACAACCAACCTTTAACGCGATGTCTCATCCCGTCATCCCTACGCTTAACCGGCCAGTCTGGCCAGTAAGGAACTGCCTGATGAGGAAACCGCACTGATGCGCGCCTCACGCCCTTGAGCCTGGTAATCTAAGTGAATTTCGACATCCGGGTCAGGCAGCACACCCGCACCTTGTTGCGGCCATTCCACCAGGCAGATGGCGTCGTTGGCAAAATAATCGCGGATCCCCATAAACTCGAGCTCCTCAGGATCCGCAAGACGGTATAAATCGAAGTGGTACACCATGAGATGTTCAAGCGTGTACGGCTCTACCAGCGTATAGGTCGGGCTTTTTACGTTCCCGTTATGGCCTAACGCCTGTAAAAAACCCCGGCTGAAGGTGGTTTTCCCCGCGCCTAAATCACCGTACAGATAAATGACGGTAGCCCCCTGACAGGCCTGCGCCACGCGCTTGCCAAGTTCTAATGTGGCTTGTTCATCAGGTAAAGAAATCGCTCGGTTAGTCATTTTCTACGTCAATCATATCCGGGTTAACAACACGCCGTAGCGTGCCAAAAAGATCGGTGGCCAGCATGCCGCGCGTACCATAGCGAGCAGCAAGCCTGTCGGCGGCCGCACCGTGAGCCACGCAGCCCGCACAGGCTGCATCATAAAGGGGAAGTTTCTGTCCAAGCAATGCGCCGATGATGCCAGAGAGCACATCACCCATGCCGCCGCTCGCCATGCCCGCATTTCCGGCATCAATAATGCCGAGTGCATTTTCGCTGGCGATTACGGTTCCCGCCCCTTTCAACACAACAACACCTCCGTAACGTTTTACCAGACGCTGGGCAGAAAGTAAGCGATCGCTTTCAATTTCTGCCACGCTGCAGTTGAGCAGGCGCGCGGCCTCGCCGGGGTGTGGCGTCAGAATGCGATTGTGACGCGTATCCGGGTTGATTGCCAGAAGGTTCAGCGCGTCGGCATCCCACAGCATCGGTTTACGGAAATTCTCAACCTTTTGCAGGGCCTGTTTGCCCCAGGACTGCTGTCCAAGCCCGGGACCAATGACCACCACGTCCGCCCATTCCAGGCTCTCTTCAAGCGTCTGTAGCGTAAGCTCATGGACCATCAATTCCGGACGGGCGGTGATAATCGGCGCGATGTTTTCAGGCCGCGTCAGCACGCGCACCAGACCCGCCCCGCAGCGCAGCGCGGCCTCTCCGGTCATGCGGATAGCGCCCGCCGTGCCGTGGTCTCCACCTACAATCACCAGCCTACCGTGATCGCCCTTATGGGACGTCGGGCGGCGCGGAGGCAGCCAGCCCGACAACTGCGAGGCGTCCCATCGTGAGACCGGCGTCTCCTGCCCAGCCAGCCAGCTCTCCAGCCCCAGCGCGTTGTGGTGCAGTACTCCCACCACATCCCGCGCTTTGCCGGTCAGTAATCCGGGCTTCAGTGCGATAAAGGTCACGGTATGCGAGGCATGAATGACGGCTCCCGGCGTCGTTCCCGTTTGCGCGACCAGGCCAGAGGGAATATCCAGTGCGACCACCGGCGCGATATGCGCATTGGCGCGCTCAATCAACGCGGCAATGTTCTCACGCGGCGCGCTGCGTAAACCCGTACCCAGCAGACCATCCACAATCACATCGATATCATCCGGCCAGACGATATCCGACGCATGAATCACACCGCCCGCGTTCAGCCAGGCATCTCGCGCGGCAGCGGCTTCTTCAGGCAGCGGCTTATCGCTCTCCAGGGCCAGCAACGTCACGCGGATACCTGCCGCAACCGCGAGACGGGCAACCACATAGCCGTCGCCCCCGTTATTGCCGTGCCCGCACAATATCAACCAATGTGAAGCATTCGGATATGCCGCACGGGCAACGTTGAACGCCGCTTCGCCCGCGCGCTGCATCAGCTCATAAAGGGTCACGCCGAGGCTGTCTGCGGCCTCTTTTTCGGCGCGCCGGAGGTCATCCGCATGCCAGATGGAATGTGGTATACTTGCGGGGTTTTTCTTCACAGTATGGTCCGTCATGTCACAGCCCCTCGATCTCAATCAGTTAGCGCAAAATATCAAACAGTGGGGTGCTGAGCTAGGCTTCCAGAAAGTGGGTATCACCGATACCGACCTCTCCGCCAGCGAGCCAAAGCTGCAGGCGTGGCTGGACAAACAATACCACGGCGAAATGGAGTGGATGGCGCGTCACGGCATGATGAGAGCCCGTCCACAGGAACTATTGCCGGGCACATTACGCGTCATCAGCGTGCGTATGAACTACCTGCCAGCCAACGCGGCCTTTGCGCGCACGCTAAAAAATCCCTCTCTGGGTTACGTTAGCCGGTACGCGCTGGGGCGTGATTATCATAAGCTCCTGCGTAACCGCTTAAAAAAACTTGGGGAAACTATTCAGCAGCACTGTGTTTCGCTGAATTTTAGACCCTTTGTTGATTCCGCGCCTATTCTTGAGCGCCCGATCGCTGAAAAAGCGGGGCTCGGCTGGACAGGTAAGCACTCACTTATCCTGAGCCGCGATGCCGGATCGTTCTTCTTCCTGGGCGAATTGCTGATCGATTTACCGCTGCCGATAGACGGCCCGGTCGAGGAAGGCTGCGGCCGCTGCGTGGCCTGCATGACCATCTGCCCGACGGGTGCCATCGTCGAGCCGTATACCGTCGACGCACGCCGCTGCATCTCCTACCTCACCATCGAACTGGAAGGAGCTATTCCCGAAGAGTTTCGACCGCTTATCGGCAACCGTATCTACGGCTGTGACGACTGCCAGCTGATCTGCCCGTGGAACCGCTACTCGCAGCTCACGGAGGAAGAGGACTTCAGCCCGCGTAAAGCACTGCACGCCCCGCAGCTCGTTGAGCTGTTCGCCTGGACCGAAGCCTGGTTTCTGAAAGTGACCGAAGGTTCGGCCATTCGCCGTATCGGCCACCTGCGCTGGCTGCGCAATGTCGCCGTTGCGCTGGGTAATGCTCCTTGGGATGAAGCCAATATTCAGGCGCTGGAAAGCCGTAGAGGTGAGCACCCACTTCTCGATGAACACATAGAATGGGCGATTGCGCAGCAGATTGAGAAACGAAATGCCTGTGTTGTTGAGGTGCAGCTACCGAAGAAACAGCGTCTGGTGAGGGTGATTGAAAAAGGGCTTACGCGGGATGCCTGAACTATTCACAGCCTGTGTATAAAAATAAAAACTCAGGCACCATCTGGGCTAGCGAAGAGGTCAAGTGATCTCAATAGCATTTTGAAATGAAATTTTCTTTTTGTAATTCAAATAATTAAATGAATACTATTCACCCTGCGAAGCGTTTGGCACTAACAGATCCGCGGCAGGTTCTGTGGATAACTCTGTTTACAAGAGTATTTCAGATGAAATAGAAAACGTCCCCAACGAAGCATTTCGCTGTGGATAATTTTAATATGAAGAAGAATTTGGAGCGGGAAACGAGACTCGAACTCGCGACCCCGACCTTGGCAAGGTCGTGCTCTACCAACTGAGCTATTCCCGCTTGGGTGGTCCGTGCTTTAGAAGCACTTTCAAATTTTTGGAGCGGGAAACGAGACTCGAACTCGCGACCCCGACCTTGGCAAGGTCGTGCTCTACCAACTGAGCTATTCCCGCTTGGGTGGTGCATGCTTTAGAAGCATTATCAAATTTTGGAGCGGGAAACGAGACTCGAACTCGCGACCCCGACCTTGGCAAGGTCGTGCTCTACCAACTGAGCTATTCCCGCAAATCTGTACTGCTTTTGTTGCTGTCGTAACGTGTAATTCTCTGTCGTTACGGGAGGCGCATTATACGAGAAATCCTTTTAGCTGCAACCCCCCTGAAAGCGATTTTTTCGAAATTCAGTTCAAGTGATGGAATATTCATCGCTTTGCGCGTTTTTACACCATTCTCACCGTGTTTAGGCCGGGTGCGGCACAACCGCCCCCCGGCAAGTCCCTGAATCAGAGCTTAATAAAGTTTTCCCGGTAGTAGGCAAGCTCCGCAACAGACTCACGAATATCGTCCATCGCCTGGTGTGTACCCTGCTTTTTGAAGCCGTCGAGAATTTCAGGCTTCCAGCGGCGCGCCAGCTCTTTCAGCGTGCTGACGTCCAGATAGCGATAGTGGAAGTAAGACTCCAGTTCGGGCATGTACTTAAACAGGAAGCGACGATCCTGCCCGATGCTGTTGCCGCAGATCGGCGATTTACCCGCAGGAACCCACTGCTTAAGAAACTCAAGAGTCGCCAGTTCAGCCTCGCGGTCGCCCTGGGTGCTGGCCTTTACGCGTTCAACCAGGCCGCTGCCGGTATGGGTGCGCACGTTCCAGTCATCCATCAGCGCAAGCTGGTCGTCAGACTGATGCACCGCAATCGTTGGCCCTTCCGCCAGGATATTCAGGTTGGCATCGGTCACCAGCGTAGCAATCTCTATAATGCGATCGCGCTCGGGATCCAGCCCGGTCATTTCAAGATCGATCCAAATCAGGTTGTTTTCATCCGCGCTCATGTTATTTTCCACCCTTCTCGCATAACCGGCAGTAGCAGGTTAACTAGTATTAATTAGAGTGTATCATAGAGGTTTTGCCCATTATGGGCGACCAGGAGCCAGCGCGATTGAGTAAAAATAAACTCTCCAAAGGGCAGCAGCGCCGCGTAAACGCCAACCACCAGCGCCGTCTTAAAACCACTGCGGAGAAGCCGGATTACGACGACAACCTGTTTGGCGAAACGACCGAAGGCGTCGTCATTAGCCGTTTTGGTATGCATGCCGATGTCGAATCCGCCGACGGGGATATTCACCGTTGCAACATCCGCCGCACCATCCGTTCACTGGTAACCGGTGACCGCGTGGTCTGGCGTCCCGGTAAAGAAGCCGCTGAAGGGGTAACGGTAAAAGGCATCGTTGAAGCCGTGCATGAACGCACGTCGGTGCTCACCCGTCCTGACTTTTACGACGGCGTTAAGCCCATTGCGGCCAACATTAACCAGATCATCATCGTTTCGGCGATTTTGCCCGAGCTTTCGCTCAATATTATCGACCGTTATCTTGTCGCCTGCGAAACGCTTCAGGTTGAACCGATCATCGTGTTGAACAAAATCGACCTGCTGGATGACGACGGCATGGCCTTCGTGAATGAGCAGATGGACATCTACCGCAAGATTGGTTATCGCGTACTGATGGTCTCCAGCCACACCAAAGATGGCCTGAAGCCGTTAGAAGAAGCGCTGACCGACCGTATCAGCATCTTTGCGGGTCAGTCCGGCGTGGGTAAATCGAGCCTGCTAAACAACCTTCTTGGCCTCCAGCAGGAGATCCTGACCAACGATGTGTCCAACGTCTCGGGCCTGGGTCAGCACACCACCACCGCCTCGCGTCTTTATCACTTCCCGCACGGCGGCGACGTGATTGACTCCCCGGGCGTGCGTGAGTTCGGCTTGTGGCACCTTGAGCCGGAACAAATCTTCAACGGATTTGTCGAATTCCATGATTATTTAGGCGCCTGTAAATATCGCGACTGTAAACACGATAACGACCCGGGCTGCGCTATCCGCGAAGCGGTTGAGAACGGTGAAATAGCAGAGACCCGCTTCGAAAACTATCACCGCATTCTTGAGAGCATGGAAGACGTAAAAACGCGTAAAAACTTTTCTGATTCGGATAACTGACAACTAAGCTAAGCATCGCTAAAATCGTCCCCTTTTTTCAGGTTCCGGCTGCGTTAAGCCGGATCAGGAACGACAAAACAATGGCCTGGAGGCTACCTTGTTAAACTCATTTAAACTTTCGCTTCAATACATTCTGCCAAAACTGTGGCTCACTCGCCTGGCGGGCTGGGGCGCGAGCAAACGAGCGGGCTGGCTGACCAAACTGGTCATCGACCTGTTCGTGAAATACTACAAGGTCGACATGAAAGAGGCGCAGAAGCCGGATACCGCCAGCTACCGCACCTTCAACGAATTCTTCGTTCGCCCGCTGCGCGATGAAGTGCGCCCGTTAAATACCGATCCTAACGTCCTTGTCATGCCTGCTGACGGCGTGATCAGCCAGCTCGGTAAAATCGAAGACGACAAGATTCTGCAGGCGAAAGGCCATAACTACAGCCTGGAAGCGCTGCTGGCCGGTAACTACCTGATGGCCGACCTGTTCCGTAACGGCTCCTTCGCGACAACTTACCTGTCGCCGCGAGACTACCACCGCGTCCACATGCCGTGTAACGGCATCCTGCGCGAGATGATTTACGTACCGGGCGATCTGTTCTCGGTAAACCACCTGACCGCACAGAACGTCCCGAACCTGTTTGCCCGTAACGAGCGCGTCATCTGTCTGTTTGATACTGAATTTGGCCCAATGGCGCAGATTCTGGTGGGTGCTACCATTGTAGGCAGCATCGAAACCGTCTGGGCGGGCACCATCACCCCGCCGCGTGAAGGCGTGATCAAACGCTGGACATGGCCTGCCGGTGAAGCAGAAGGTTCGGTTGCCCTGTTGAAGGGTCAGGAGATGGGCCGCTTTAAGCTGGGCTCTACCGTGATCAACCTGTTTGCTCCGGGTAAAGTTAACCTGGTCGAACAGCTGGAAAGCCTGTCGGTCACCAAGCTGGGCCAGCCGCTGGCGGTGTCTACCGAAGCCTTCGTGACGCCGGACGCAGCGCCTGCGCCGCTGCCGGAAGAAGAGATCAAAGCCGAACACGACGCCAGCCCGCTGGTTGACGACAAAAAAGACGAAGGCTAACAACAGAAGGATCGCTGACGTGCGCCCGATTATCGTTTTACTGATGGCCTGGTGCCTCAGCATGGGGGCGTACGCAGCGACAGCTCCCGACGCCAAACAGATAACCCAGGAACTGGAGCAGGCTAAAGCGGCAAAACCCGCCCAGCCAGAGACCGTCGAGTCGCTCCAGTCTGCCCTGAACGCGCTTGAGGAGCGAAAAGGTTCCCTTGAGCGCGCTCAGCAATATCAGCAGGTTATCGACAACTTCCCGAAACTCTCCCAAACGCTGCGCTCACAGCTGAATAACCTGCGTGATGAACCGCGCGAGGTTCCCGTGGGCTTAACGTCGGATGCGCTAAACCAGGAGATACTCCAGGTCAGCAGCCAGCTTCTGGAGAAGAGCCGCCTGGCGCAGCAGGAGCAGGAACGCGCGCGTGAAATCGCCGACTCGCTCAGCCAGCTTCCGCAACAGCAAACCGATGCCCGCCGCCAGCTAAATGAGGTGGAGCGACGCGTCGGCACACAGACAGGAAATACCCCGCAAAGCCAGGCGCAGAATCTTGGGCTGCAGGCCGAATCCGCCAGACTCAAAGCGCTGGTTGACGAGCTGGAGCTGGCGCAGCTTTCTGCCAACAACCGCCAGGAGCTGTCGCGCATGCGCGCCGAGCTGGCGCAGAAGCAGAGCGAACAGCTTGATGCCTACCTTCAGGCCCTGCGTAATCAGCTCAACAGCCAGCGCCAGCGCGAAGCCGAACGTGCGCTGGAGAGCACTGAGCTTCTTGCAGAAAACAGCGAAAACCTGCCTGCAGGAATTAACGAACAATTCCGGGTTAACCGCGAGCTGTCTGCCGCCCTGAACCAGCAGGCGCAGCGGATGGATCTGGTTGCATCGCAGCAGCGTCAGGCGACCAACCAAACGCTGCAGGTTCGCCAGGCGTTAAACACGCTGCGCGAGCAGTCCCAGTGGCTGGGGTCTTCAAACCTGCTGGGCGAAGCGTTACGCGCCCAGGTTGCCCGCCTCCCCGAGATGCCGAAGCCGCAGCAGCTTGATACCGAAATGGCTCAGCTGCGCGTTCAGCGCCTGCATTTTGAAGATCTTCTCAACAAACAGCCGCAAATCCGCCAGATCCGTCAGGCTGACGGTAAACCGCTGACCGCCGAGCAGACCCGTATTTTGGAAGCCCAGATGCGCACCCAGCGCGAGCTGCTCACTTCCCTGCTGCAGGGTGGCGATACGCTGATCCTTGAGCTCACCAAGCTGAAGGTATCGAATAGCCAGCTTGAAGACGCGCTCAAAGAGGTTAACGAGGCGACGCACCGTTACCTCTTCTGGACGTCGGACGTGCGTCCAATGACCTTCTCGTGGCCGATAGAGATTGTGCAGGATCTGCGTCGCCTGATTTCGCTGGATACCTTCAGCCAGCTGGGTCAGGCCAGCATGATGATGGTGACCAGCAAGGAGACCATCTTCCCGCTGCTGGGCGCGCTGATTCTGGTGGGGTTCAGCATCTACTCCCGCAGGCACTTTACGCGCTTCCTTGAACGCTCCAGCGCGCGCGTAGGCAAAGTGACTCAGGATCACTTCTGGCTGACGCTACGCACCGTGTTCTGGTCAATTCTCGTCGCCTCGCCGCTGCCGGTGCTGTGGATGACGCTGGGCTACGGCCTGAGAGAGGCCTGGCCCTATCCGCTGGCGGTGGCGATTGGCGATGGCGTCACCGCAACAGTACCGCTGCTGTGGGTCGTGATGATTTGCGCCACCTTCGCGAGACCAAATGGCCTGTTTGTCGCCCACTTTGGCTGGCCGCGCAGCCGCGTCGCGCGGGGCATGCGTTACTACTTGATGAGCATCGGCCTGATTGTGCCGCTGATTATGGCGCTGATCATGTTTGATAATCTCAACGATCGGGAGTTTTCCGGTTCGCTGGGCCGCCTCTGCTTTATGCTGATCTGCGGCGCGCTGGCGATGGTGAAGCTGAGCCTGAAGCGCGCGGGTATTCCGCTGTATCTCGATAAAACGGGCAGCGGCGAGAACATGTTCAACCGCCTGCTGTGGAACCTGATGCTCTCCGCGCCGCTGGTCGCCATCCTTGCTGCAGCCGTGGGTTATCTTGCGACGGCGCAGGCGCTGCTGGCGCGTCTGGAAACCTCGGTTGCCATCTGGTTCCTGCTGCTGGTGGTTTACCACATCATTCGCCGGTGGATGCTGATCCAGCGTCGCCGCCTGGCCTTTGACCGCGCCAAGCACCGTCGTGCAGAAATTCTCGCCCAGCGCGCGCGCGGCGAAGAGGAGCCTAACCACGTCAACAGCACCGAGGGGGCGACAGATGCCGATGAAGTCGAGCTGGATCTGGATGCCATCAGTACCCAGTCCCTGCGGCTGGTGCGTTCTATTCTGATGCTGGTTGCCCTGCTGTCGGTAATCTTCCTGTGGTCAGAAATCCACTCCGCGTTTGGCTTCCTCGAGAACATTTCGCTATGGGACGTGACGTCCACGGTACAGGGCGTCGAGAGCCTGGAGCCGATAACCCTGGGCGCCGTGCTGATTGCGATTCTGGTCCTCATCATCACCACGCAGCTGGTACGGAATTTCCCTGCCCTGCTGGAGCTGGCGCTGCTGCAGCACCTGGATTTAACCCCGGGGACTGGATACGCCATTACCACGATCACCAAGTATTTGATCATGCTGTTTGGTGGGCTGGTGGGCTTCTCAATGATTGGTATCGAGTGGTCAAAACTGCAGTGGCTGGTCGCCGCCCTGACCGTGGGCCTGGGCTTTGGTTTGCAGGAGATCTTCGCTAACTTCGTGTCCGGCCTGATCATCCTGTTTGAAAAGCCGATCCGTATTGGTGATACGGTGACCATCCGCGATCTGACCGGGAGCGTTACGAAGATCAACACCCGCGCCACGACCATCAGCGACTGGGACCGTAAGGAGATCATCGTCCCGAACAAGGCCTTCATCACCGAGCAGTTTATCAACTGGTCACTGTCAGACTCCGTCACGCGCGTGGTGCTGACCGTGCCGGCGCCATCGGATGCCAACAGCGAAGAGGTGACGCAGATCCTGTATACCGCAGCTGAGCGCTGCTCGCTGGTGATCGACAACCCGGCACCGGAAGTCTTCCTGGTCGACCTGCAGCAGGGGATCCAGATTTTCGAGCTGCGTATTTATGCTGCTGAGATGGGGCACCGTATGCCGCTGCGCCATGAGATCCACCAGCTGATTCTGGCTGGCTTCCGCGAGCACGGTATCGATATGCCGTTCCCACCGTTCCAGATGCGTCTGGAAAGCCTGGGCGGGAATAAAACGTCCAGAACGCTGTCGTCAGCGGGGCGCAAGCGTCCGGCGGGAAGTTTATAACCCTTTCCCCCTCCCGTTCGGGAGGGGGATAAAGAAGAACAGAGCAGAAACATGAGCCCGGTGAGGGTCATCTTTTTGAGTGACTGGGACATTGAGCCATTCGAAAAGGAATTCACTGCGCGGAGGGTAGTAGATGACCAGAAAGACACTGTGGCTATATGGGGAAAATTAAGAAAAAGATCCGAGTAGGCCGGGTAAGCGACAGCGCCACCCGGCGATTTTTTAAGCGCGATCGACCGTAAATGCAATCACATCGCCCAGCTGCTCAGCGCCCAGCGCCAGCATCACCAGACGATCCACCCCCAGCGCAACGCCGGAGCAGTCCGGCAGACCGGCTTTTAGTGCTTCAAGCAGGTTGGTATCAATCGGCTGCTGTGGCAGGCCGCGCGCATTACGCTTGCGGTTATCCTGCTCAAACCGCTGCTGCTGTTCGCGCGCGTCCGTCAGCTCGTGGAAACCGTTCGCCAGCTCGATGCCTTTGTAATAAACCTCAAAACGCTCCGCCACGCGGTGATCTTCCGTGCTGATCTGCGCCAGCGAGGCCTGGCTTGCCGGGAAGTGATAGACGAACGTTGGGCGATCTTTGCCAATCTGCGGCTCTACGCCAAAGGTGAACAGCAGCTGCAGCAGCGTATCGCGATCCTCTTCGGTATCCGCCACGTTGCTCAGATCCAGTTTTGCCGCCGCGTCGCGCAGCTGCGTTTTGTCCGCCGACAGCGGGTCAATCTCCAGATGGCGCTGAAACGCCTGCTGATAGGAGAGCGTTTCCGCTTCTGCACACTCCAGCACCTGCTGCAGCAGATCGTCTACCTCGTTCATCAGGCGGTACATATCGTAGTGCGGACGGTACCACTCCAGCATGGTGAATTCCGGGTTGTGGTGACGACCCATCTCTTCATTGCGGAAGCTGCGGCACAGCTGATACACCGGGCCACACCCTGCCGCCAGCAGGCGCTTCATGTGGTATTCCGGGCTGGTCATCATATACAGATTCATACCCTGAGAATGACCGGGGCCAACAAAACGGGTTTCAAACGGGACCAGATGAATATCCGTTACCGTTGCCTGACTCATGCACGGCGTTTCCACCTCCAGGACTCCGCGATCGGCAAAGAAGCGGCGAATTTCCGCCATCAGTGCTGCGCGTTTTAGCAGGTTTGGGATGGATGCGCTCGGCTGCCAGGTGGCCGTTTCGCTCATGAGTTTTTCTCCGATTTCAGACAAGGGCACGAAGTCTACTCGTAAGCCGGAGCTGAGACAAATTTTGCGCAGTAAAAGCCCCTTTTTCATTATGAAGAAAAATACCGTGACGGGATTCATCAATCACGATGATAAATCACCGCACAGAACAGCAAAAAAATCGAACACGTCAAATTTCCCTCATATACACGCGGTTATACTGTGCTACCCATAAAGGAGCAGTGGAAACGCTTTCGTAATCGTCCGTTCAGGCAGGTGAGCTACCTTTCGTTTAACGCGTTGCGAAATAACAAAAATCTGGAGGAATGTCGTGCAAACTTTTCAAGCCGATCTTGCCGTTATAGGCGCTGGCGGAGCTGGATTACGTGCTGCGATTGCTGCAGCACAGGCTAATCCGACCGCTAAAATCGCTCTGATTTCAAAAGTCTATCCGATGCGTAGCCACACGGTTGCCGCAGAAGGAGGATCCGCCGCCGTCGCGCAGGATCATGACAGCTTCGAATACCATTTCCACGACACGGTTGCAGGGGGCGACTGGCTTTGCGAACAGGATGTCGTTGACTACTTCGTACACCATTGCCCAACGGAAATGACCCAGCTGGAACAGTGGGGCTGCCCGTGGAGCCGCCGTCCTGACGGCAGCGTCAACGTTCGCCGTTTCGGCGGGATGAAGATAGAACGTACCTGGTTCGCCGCCGACAAAACCGGCTTCCACATGCTGCACACCCTGTTCCAGACCTCCCTCCAGTTCCCCCAAATTCAACGCTTTGATGAACATTTCGTCCTCGACATCCTGGTCGATGACGGCGAGGCGCGCGGCCTGGTCGCGATGAATATGATGGAAGGCACGCTTGTTCAGATCCGCGCGAAGGCCGTGGTCATGGCGACGGGCGGCGCGGGGCGTGTTTATCGCTACAACACCAACGGCGGCATCGTCACCGGCGACGGCATGGGCATGGCGCTCAGCCACGGCGTGCCGCTGCGCGATATGGAATTCGTGCAGTATCACCCAACCGGCCTGCCGGGCTCGGGCATTTTGATGACGGAAGGCTGCCGCGGTGAAGGCGGTATTCTGGTCAACAAAAACGGCTACCGCTATCTGCAGGATTACGGCATGGGCCCGGAAACCCCGCTCGGCGAGCCGAAGAACAAATACATGGAACTCGGCCCGCGCGACAAAGTCTCTCAGGCCTTCTGGCACGAGTGGCGCAAAGGCAACACCATCTCCACGCCGCGCGGCGATGTGGTCTATCTCGACCTGCGTCACCTCGGCGAGAAAAAACTGCTGGAACGTCTGCCGTTCATCTGCGAGCTGGCGAAAGCCTACGTGGGCGTCGATCCGGTGAAAGAGCCGATTCCGGTGCGCCCAACCGCGCACTACACCATGGGCGGCATTGAAACCGACCAGCAGTGCGAGACCCGCATCAAAGGGCTGTTTGCCGTGGGCGAGTGTTCCTCCGTGGGCCTACACGGTGCCAACCGTCTGGGGTCGAACTCGCTGGCAGAGCTGGTCGTCTTTGGCCGCATGGCGGGCGAGCGCGCGATGGAGCGTGCCGCAACCGCGGGCGAAGCAAACGGCGCCGCGCTGGATGCGCAGGTCGCTGACGTCGAAAAACGACTGAAAGACCTGGTGAATCAGCAAGGCAACGAAAACTGGTCGAAGATCCGCGACGAGATGGGCCTGTCGATGGAAGAGGGCTGCGGTATTTACCGTACGCCGGAGCTGATGCAGAAAACCGTCGACAAGCTGGCAGAGCTGCAGGAGCGCTTCAAGCGCGTACGTATCACCGATACCTCCAGCGTATTCAACACCGACCTGCTGTACACCATCGAGCTGGGCCACGGCCTGAACGTGGCGGAATGCATGGCGCACTCTGCCCTGGCGCGTAAAGAGTCACGCGGCGCCCACCAGCGCCTGGACGAAGGCTGTACCGAACGTGATGACGTCAATTTCCTGAAACACACCCTCGCCTGGCGCGATGCGGATGGCACAACCCGTCTGGACTACAGCGACGTGAAGATCACCACGCTGCCACCGGCGAAACGCGTGTACGGTGCAGAAGCAGAAGACGCCGAGAAGAAGGAGAAGGCGAATGGCTGAGATGCAAAAACTGAAAGTTGAAGTGGTGCGCTACAACCCGGAAGTGGACGCCGCACCGCACAGCGCTTTCTATGAAGTGCCTTATGACGAGCAAACCTCCCTGCTGGATGCGCTCGGCTATATCAAAGACAACCTGGCGCCGGATCTGAGCTACCGCTGGTCCTGCCGCATGGCGATCTGCGGCTCCTGCGGCATGATGGTCAACAAGGTGCCGAAGCTGGCCTGTAAAACCTTCCTGCGCGAATACACTAAAGGCATCAAGGTTGAAGCGCTGGGGAACTTCCCGATTGAGCGCGATCTGGTGGTCGATATGACCCACTTTATCGAAAGCCTTGAGGCCATCAAGCCGTACATCATCGGCAACCCGCGCACGCCGGATCAGGGGCCAAATACCCAGACGCCGGCGCAGATGGCGAAATACCATCAGTTTTCTGGCTGCATCAACTGCGGTCTGTGCTACGCCGCCTGTCCGCAGTTTGGCCTGAACAAGGAGTTCATCGGCCCGGCCGCCATTACCCTGGCGCACCGCTATAACGAAGACAGCCGGGACCACGGTAAAAAAGAACGTATGGCGCAGCTTAACAGCCAGAACGGCGTCTGGAGCTGCACATTCGTGGGCTACTGCTCCGAAGTGTGTCCGAAGCACGTCGACCCGGCCGCCGCTATTCAGCAGGGGAAAGTGGAAAGCTCGAAAGACTTTCTTATCGCTACCCTGAAACCACGCTAAGGAGTGCATGATGACGACTAAACGCAAAGCCTACGTGCGGCCAATGCCGTCCACCTGGTGGAAAAAACTGCCGTTTTATCGCTTCTATATGCTGCGTGAAGGCACGGCGGTTCCCGCGGTCTGGTTCAGCCTTGAGCTGATGTACGGGGTGTTTGCCCTCAAACACGGCCCGGAAGCCTGGGCCAGCTTTGTCGGTTTCCTGCAAAACCCGATCATCGTGATCCTGAACCTGATTGTGCTCGCAGCAGCCCTGCTTCATACCAAAACCTGGTTTGAACTGGCGCCAAAAGCGGCGAACATTATCGTTAAAGGCGAGAAAATGGGACCGGAGCCGGTGATTAAAGGGCTCTGGGCAGTGACGGCCGTTGTCACTGTGGTCATTCTGTTTGTCGCACTGTTCTGGTAAGGAGACTACCGTGATCAATCCAAATCCAAAACGTTCTGACGAGCCGGTCTTCTGGGGCCTGTTTGGCGCAGGCGGCATGTGGAGCGCCATTATCGCACCGGTTATCATTCTGCTGGTCGGCATTATGCTGCCGCTGGGGCTGTTTCCGGGCGATGCCCTGAGCTACGAGCGCGTGATGGCGTTTGCGAGCAGCTTTATCGGCCGCGCGTTCATCTTCCTGATGATCGTCCTGCCGCTGTGGTGTGGTCTGCACCGTATTCACCATGCGATGCATGACCTGAAAATCCACGTTCCGAGCGGTAAATGGGTGTTCTACGGTCTGGCAACCATCCTGACCGTGGTGACGCTGATTGCCGTGGTCACCCTTTGACGCTTCAGGCCCGCCGTCCGGCGGGCCTTTTATTTCTGCATTTCCGCCACCAGCCACTGTGAGAATTCACGCATGGCGGCAGTTTCTGCCCGTGACTGCAGCCTGGTCAGCCAGTAGCTCCCTAAATCAATCTGCGTGGTGAACGGCTTTACAACGCGCTCGCTGTTCAGCAGGTGGGTAAACATATCGACGGGTGCGATAGCTATTCCCACGCCCGCCTGCGCCGCTTCAAGCATGGTCACCGACGAATCAAACACCATGACGCGGTGCGTCGGCGAGGGTGGGTGCTCCCCCGCAGCCAGCATCCATGCCGCCCATTCGTCGCGTCGATAGGATCGCAGTAGAGTAAACTTCAGGATATCTGCCGGAGAACGTAACTCACCCGCGATGGCGGGCGTACAAAGCGGGGCCAGCGGCGCCGGGCAAAGAAGCTCCGCGTCGGTGCCGTGCCACGCGCCTCCGCCGTAGCGGATGGTGTAATCCAGCCCTTCGGCAGCGGGATCGACGCGGTTGTTATGGGTAGAAAGCTGGAGGTCAATATGCGGATAGCGGCGGCGAAAATCATCCAGCCGGGAGAATAAAACGCCGGTGGCAAAAGTCCCCACCACGCCGATTTTTAGCTTCTCCCGGGCGCGATGGTGAGCAAAGCGATCCAGCATATCGGCAATGCGGTCGAACGAGTCGTTAAGCACCGGCAGCAGATTCTCGCCCTCGGTGGTCAGCGTCAGCCCGCGCGAGACCCGAACAAACAGCTGGCAGTTCAGGTGCTGTTCCAGCGCCTTTACGTGCTGGCTAATGGCAGAGTGGGTCACATTCAGCTCTATCGCCGCATGCGTAAAACTGAGATGCCTTGCGGCAGCTTCGAAAGCACGAAGCGAATTGAGGGGGATATAGCTGCGCGTCATAGCCTCATCCGTTAGAAAAATTAACAGCTACTGCTAAATTTAACCGTTTGTCAGGCACAGTCAAATCCAACAGACTACGCTCGTCTTATGGGCCCGGACACTCCCCTGAACCGCTATTACGGAAGATAACTGATGATCAAAAAATCCCTTTGCTGCGCCCTGCTGCTCGGCATGTCATATTCCGGCTTTACCGCTCCGCTGTCAGAAAAACAGTTAGCTGAGGCGGTTGAACGTACCGTTACTCCGCTGATGAAGGCACACGCTATTCCGGGCATGGCGGTTGCCGTGATTTACCAGGGCCAGCCGCACTATTTCACCTTCGGCAAAGCCGATGTCGCCGCGAATAAAGCCGTCACGCCGCAAACCCTGTTCGAACTGGGCTCCATCAGTAAAACGTTCACCGGCGTGCTGGGCGGTGATGCCATTGCCCGCGGCGAGATTTCGCTGGGCGATCCGGCAACGAAATACTGGCCTGAACTGACGGGCAAGCAGTGGCAGGGCATTCGCATGCTGGATCTGGCGACCTACACTGCGGGAGGTCTGCCGCTGCAGGTACCTGATGACGTGACGGACACCGCGTCGCTTCTGCGCTTTTACCAGACCTGGCAGCCGCAGTGGAAACCGGGCACCACGCGACTGTATGCCAACGCCAGCATCGGCCTGTTTGGCGCGCTGGCGGTTAAGCCTTCCGGCATGAGCTTTGAGCAGGCCATGACAGTACGCGTCTTTAAACCATTGAAGCTGAATCATACCTGGATTAACGTCCCGAAAAGCGAAGCGCAGCACTACGCATGGGGCTACCGGGAGGGGAAACCGGTCCACGTCTCACCAGGAATGCTGGACGCCGAAGCCTACGGCGTGAAAACCAACGTGCAGGATATGGCAGCCTGGGTGATGGCCAACATGGCACCGGAGAACGTTGCTGAAGCGTCACTTAAGCAAGGTATTGCGCTGGCGCAGTCGCGCTACTGGCGCGTGGGTGCCATGTATCAAGGGTTAGGCTGGGAAATGCTTAACTGGCCGGTCGATGCCAAAACGCTGGTCGATGGCAGTGATAATAACGTTGCGCTGGCGCCGCTGCCTGCGAGAGAAGTGAGCCCTCCGGCTCCACCGGTCAAAGCATCATGGGTACACAAAACGGGTTCAACCGGCGGGTTTGGCAGCTACGTGGCCTTCATCCCGGAGAAAGAGCTTGGCATCGTGATGCTGGCGAACAAGAGCTATCCGAACCCGGCGCGGGTTGAGGCGGCATACCGTATCCTCGACGCGCTGCAGTAAAACATTGCCGGGTGGCGCTAACGCTTACCCGGCCTACATAACGTGTGGGTGCTGTAGGCCGGGTAAGGCGAAGCCGCCCCCTGGCGAAACACACCGCACGTCCCCCCACACTTTCCTTGCCGTCATCTACACTTAACAAAAAACAGTAAGGAAACTCCTATGCGCATTCTGCCTGTTATCGCCGCGGTGACAGCCGCGTTTTTAGTGGTTGCCTGCAGTTCCCCTACCCCACCTCCCGGCGTCACCGTCGTCACCCCTTTTGATTCGCAACGCTTCCTTGGAACATGGTATGAAATCGCCCGTATGGACCACCGGTTCGAGCAGGGTTTAGAGAAAGTCACCGCACATTACAGCGCAATGGATGACGGGGGTATTCAGGTTATTAACCGTGGATACAATCCGGATCGGGAGATGTGGCAGCAGTCGGTTGGCAAGGCTTACTTCACCGGCGATCCGAACCGGGCCGCGCTGAAAGTCTCGTTTATTGGGCCATTCTACGGCGGGTATAACGTTATCGCCCTGGACAGAGAGTACCGCCACGCGCTGGTCTGCGGGCCGGATCGCGACTATCTGTGGATACTCTCCCGCACCCCCACCATTTCACCCGAAATGAAGCAGCAGATGCTGGACGTCGCGACCCGGCAGGGGTTTGATGTGACGAAATTAATCTGGGTAGAACAACCGCATTAATGCGTGCTGAGCTTCAGACCAATAATTCCGGCCACAATCAACGCGAGGCTGGCAATACGTGCCAGACTCGCTGACTCACCTAATAACAGAATGCCGGTGATGGCCGCGCCAACCGCGCCAATGCCCGTCCAGACGGCATACGCCGTTCCCACGGGCAACGTACGCATTGCCCAGGACAGCATGACGATACTCACAATCATCGCGGTAACGGTTATGACGCTGGGCGTCAGGCGGGTAAAACCGTGGGTGTATTTCAGGCCAATCGCCCATACCACTTCGAGCAGGCCGGCAATAAAAAGAACGATCCAGGACATATCAGGCTCCTTAACTTAAAGGCAAGTTGGGGCCGTCCCCGATGAAGGAAGCGCTTACGGGTCGTCCCGCAAGGCTGAGATTACGCGTTATATTTTGGTTAGCGTACGATTTTTTTTCAATCCTTTTCTACCGAACGGGTTAAGCCCGGAAATAGCCGCAGTATGGCGCGTAGTTCAGCCATTTATCACTCATCGGACTTCTCTATGATGATATGCTTTCTGATGGCAGGAAGCCAAACCACTAGCCGACTGCGAATACTACATGTTCAAAATTCTCTTGATTGACCGTTGTCACTTCACCCGCACGGGTTTTGAAGCGTGGCTCAATCATTCAGGCCTGTTTCCGGGCCATTTCGTCGTAACCGGGTTAAACAATCTTTTCCTTGCCAGAGAGCATATCCTGCAATGGAAGCCGACGCTGGTCATCGCTGACCTACACGGTTTCAAACAGGAATTTCATCCTTACCAGCAATTGTCTTCCCTGCTGATAGCCAGCGAAACGCTGCCCTTTATTTTACTGGAGTCAGGTGAAGAACAGGGCATGACAGACTTCGTGGGACATTTCCCGGTATGGGCCTCATTGTCCAAAAATGCCGATCTGGAGGCGCTAGCAACGGTCATTAATGATGCGCTGACCTCGTGCGCAAGCGTAGAGATCCCACAGGTGGCCGCCCCGCTGCTGACGCGGCAGGAGGAAAAAGTGCTGACGCTGTGGATGGACGGTGCGAGCAACCAAAAGATTGCCAGCCATCTGAGCATTAACGGTAAAACGGTTTATACCTACAAACGAAATATCCGCATGAAGCTCCATATGGATACACGCTATTCCCCGTTTTTAACGCCACAGGAAGTGGATAATTGACGGTACGGTGAAATAGTTGCGCCGTACCGCCATGCTTCATTAGTTCTGCGCTTTCGTCGCTGCACCCGAAATAGCACTACCACCGTCGGAGATATCTTCCCCTACGCCGCGAGTGGTGTTACATGCAGTCAGTACTGAAGAAAGCACCAGGACAGAAAAGATCGCTGCAATTGTTTTCTTAACCATAATATATTCCTTTTATAGCCAAAGTTGTTTTGTGTATAGCAACTTAAGGATAGACAAGATCCCGCCATTTGACGGAGAAGGAAGTATTTTTAGGAAAATTAGACGTTTTTAGCTGGCTGCGTGAGAAATGATATGGCCGAGATCCTGGATATCCTCACCCATACCCCGCGCGGTATTGCACCCGGAAAGGATTGCGCTGGAGAGCGCTAACAGAAGCAGAATTTTAACGGTGCGTTTCATCATCCCTGCCTGAAAAAATAAGGCGCAGCGGGCGCTGCGCCTTCAATCATGACGTAAATTACTTCACGCGGGATACGTATTCGCCGGAGCGGGTATCCACTTTGATCACTTCACCAGTCTGTACGAACAGTGGAACTTTAACCACTGCACCGGTAGACAGTTTGGCTGGCTTACCGCCAGTACCTGCGGTGTCACCTTTCAGGCCTGGATCGGTTTCAACGATTTCCAGCTCTACAAAGTTTGGTGGGGTTACAGCGATAGGCTGACCGTTCCACAGGGTCACGATGCATTCAGCCTGATCCAGCAGCCATTTAGCGCTGTCGCCTACCGCTTTCTCATCAGCAGACAGCTGTTCGAAAGTAGAGTTGTTCATGAAATGATAGAACTCACCGTCGTTGTACAGGTAAGTCAGGTTCATATCGACAACATCAGCGCCTTCAGCGGAGTCAGTAGACTTGAAGGTTTTCTCTACACGGGTGCCGGTCAGCAGGCGGCGCAGCTTAACGCGTGCGAATGCCTGGCCTTTACCTGGTTTAACGAATTCGCTGGCTTCAACCGCATACGGTTCGCCGTCCATCATGATTTTAAGACCAGCACGAAAATCGTTGCTATAGTACGTTGCCATAAGGCCCTCTAAATTTGTTAACTGGTAGCTAAGCCACAAAATGGCGCATATTGTAACCCTAAACACCCCGTCCAGAGAAGATTGGTTATCGCAACTTGCCGATGTAATCACCAGTCCTGATGAATTGCTGCGTCTTTTAGACCTCGATCAGCATAAAGAGTTGCTTGAAGGCCGTGAGGCAAAGCGGCTTTTTGCCCTGCGCGTGCCCCGCGCGTTTGTTGCGCGTATGGAGAAGGGAAACCCTGACGATCCGCTACTAAAACAGACGCTTACCTCGCAGGATGAGTTTGTCACTGCCCCCGGCTACAGCACCGATCCGCTGGAAGAACAGCACAGCGTCGTGCCCGGTTTGCTGCACAAATACCTCAACCGTGCCCTGCTGTTGGTGAAAGGCGGCTGCGCGGTAAATTGCCGTTATTGCTTCCGCCGACACTTCCCGTATGCCGAAAACCAGGGCAATAAGCGCAACTGGCAGGTTGCGCTGGACTACATCGCAGCGCATCCCGAGCTGGACGAGATTATTTTTTCCGGCGGCGACCCGCTGATGGCGAAAGACAACGAGCTGGACTGGCTGCTGACGCAGCTGGAAGCCATCCCGCACATTAAGCGCCTGCGCATCCACAGCCGTTTACCGATTGTTATTCCCGCGCGTATCACTGACGGGCTGGTATCACGCATTGAGCAGTCTCGATTGCAGGTGCTGCTGGTGAACCACATTAACCACGCGAACGAAATTGACGATGAATTTCGGGCGGCAATGGCGCATCTGCGTAAGACGGGCGTGACGCTGCTGAACCAGAGCGTGCTGCTGCGCGGCGTGAATGACAGCGCTCGGGTGCTGGCGGATCTGAGCAATGCGTTATTTGATGCGGGCGTGCTGCCCTATTACCTGCACGTGCTGGATCGCGTTCAGGGCGCGGCGCATTTCATGGTGACGGATGAAGAAGCCCGGCAGATTATGCGCGAACTGTTGACGCTGGTTTCTGGCTATATGGTGCCGAAGCTGGCACGCGAGATTGGCGGTGAGCCGAGCAAGACGCCGCTGGACTTGCAGCTGCGGCAAAGCTAGTTTCCCCTCACCCTAACCCTCTCCCGGTGGGAGAGGGAAAAGGTAATCAGTTCGGGCACTTATAGACCTGGCCATTCATCTGGCTGGCGGTCGGTACGAAGCTGGACAGCATCCCCTGCGTTGGGCTGCTCACGCCGTAAATCACGTTGCCGCCCATTGCCGCAGCCTGATTACGCAGGGCGTTTGCCGCACCGCGCATAGAGCCGCCCTCTTCGCCATGCTGGCCTGACATCCAGTTGCTTTGCTCGCCAGAGGCCGTACCTAACAGCTGGCATTCACTGCCCGGCTTATCTTCAACAAAGCGAACGCCCTGGCCCGCTGCCGACAGCTCATTGCTGGAGCTACAACCCGCCAGCAGCAACGCTGCTCCTACGATCCCTGCACAGACTTTTACGCGCATGTTATTCCTCGGTTTCAATAAGCTGGACAGTAGTTGTCCGTGTGTAGACCTTATACCTAAAAGATGACCAAAAGAAAAACCCCCGAGCATTTCTGCCCAGGGGTTTTTCACATTCTACGCAGTAGAGCGCACGATTACATCATGCCGCCCATACCGCCCATGCCGCCCATACCTGCAGCACCTAAGTCAGGCGCGTCGCCTTTAGGCAGGTCGGTCACCATGCACTCGGTAGTGATCATCAGGCCAGCGACAGAGGCCGCGTACTGCAGAGCAGAACGGGTTACTTTCGTTGGGTCCAGAATACCGAAGTCGATCATGTTGCCGTATTCTTCAGTTGCCGCGTTGTAACCGTAGTTACCTTCGCCCGCTTTCACGTTGTTGGTCACAACTGACGGCTCTTCACCGGCGTTGGACACGATCTGACGCAGAGGAGCTTCCATCGCGCGCAGCGCAACTTTGATACCCACGTTCTGATCTTCGTTCTGAGCGGTCAGGCCTGCCAGTTTAGCGGCAACGCGCACCAGCGCAACGCCACCACCAGCAACTACGCCTTCTTCTACCGCAGCACGGGTCGCGTGCAGGGCATCGTCAACGCGTGCTTTTTTCTCTTTCATTTCAACTTCGGTCGCCGCACCAACTTTGATTACCGCAACGCCGCCAGCCAGTTTCGCTACGCGTTCCTGCAGTTTTTCACGGTCGTAATCGGAAGTTGCTTCTTCGATCTGCTTACGGATCTGACCAACACGGCCCTGAATAGCGCCTTCTTCACCCACGCCATCGATGATGGTGGTGGTGTCTTTGTTGATCACAACGCGTTTAGCCTGGCCCAGGTCTTCCAGGGTCGCTTTTTCCAGCTCCATACCGATCTCTTCAGAGATAACGGTACCGCCGGTCAGAGTCGCGATATCCTGCAGCATTGCTTTACGGCGATCGCCGAAGCCAGGTGCTTTAACCGCAGCCACTTTCACGATGCCGCGCATGGTGTTAACCACCAGCGTCGCCAGCGCTTCGCCTTCAACGTCTTCAGCGATGATAACCAGCGGCTTGCCTGCTTTCGCAACGGCTTCCAGCACTGGCAGCATTTCGCGGATGTTGGAGATTTTTTTGTCAGCCAGCAGGATGAACGGGCTTTCCAGCTCAACAGCGCCAGTCTCTGGCTTGTTGATGAAGTATGGGGACAGGTAGCCACGGTCGAACTGCATACCTTCAACCACGTCCAGTTCGTCTTCCAGACCGGTACCGTCTTCAACGGTGATCACGCCTTCTTTACCGACTTTATCCATCGCTTCTGCGATCAGTTTACCTACGGTTTCGTCGGAGTTAGCGGAGATAGTACCAACCTGAGCAATGGCTTTAGAGTCAGAGCACGGTACGGACAGCGCTTTCAGCTCTTCAACAGCAGCGACAACCGCTTTGTCGATACCACGTTTCAGATCCATCGGGTTCATGCCCGCCGCAACGGCTTTCAGACCTTCGGTGATGATAGCCTGCGCCAGTACGGTCGCGGTGGTGGTACCGTCGCCTGCAGCGTCGTTCGCTTTAGAGGCAACTTCTTTCACCATCTGCGCGCCCATGTTTTCGAACTTGTCTTCCAGCTCGATTTCACGTGCTACAGAAACACCATCTTTGGTGATGGTTGGCGCGCCGAAGGATTTATCCAGCACTACGTTACGGCCTTTCGGGCCCAGGGTCACTTTAACTGCGTCTGCCAGTACGTTTACGCCGCGGAGCATTTTCACACGAGCGTCGTTACCGAATTTTACGTCTTTAGCTGCCATGTTCTTATTTCCTCAAATTCTCGTGCGTAAATTACGCTTCAACAATTGCCAGAATGTCGCTCTCGGACATGATCAACACTTCTTCATTGTCGATCTTCTCGGATTTCACGCCGTAGCCATCGTTGAAAATTACGATGTCACCAACTTTAACGTCCAGCGGCTGCACAGTTCCGTTTTCCAGGATGCGGCCCTTACCGACAGCGATGATTTCGCCACGCGTTGATTTGGCTGCTGCAGAACCGGTCAGAACAATGCCGCCAGCAGACTTGGTTTCAACTTCTTTACGTTTGACGATCACACGATCATGTAACGGACGAATACTCATTGATAGCTCTCCTTTGAGAAAGTCATTATCAGTTATGGATGACGCCGGTCCGCACGCGGTTTTCCGACTAGTGCCCTGAGAGATGGGGGTCGGATTTTACCCCTTCAAGGGGTAGTCGAAAAAAAATTTGCGAAAGTGTTACCATCGCCTTCTTTTGATGGGGGCGGGACGACGTAAATGAGTGGACTCAAACAGGAGCTGGGGCTGGCGCAGGGCGTGGGTTTACTCTCAACCTCCCTGTTAGGGACAGGGGTTTTTGCCGTTCCGGCACTGGCGGCGCTGGTGGCCGGAGATAACAGCCTGTGGGCGTGGCCGGTCCTGATCGTGCTGGTTTTTCCGGTAGCGATAGTCTTTGCCATACTGGGGCGGCATTTTCCCAGCGCTGGCGGCGTGGCGCACTTTGTCGGCATGGCCTTTGGGCCACGCCTGGAGCGCGTCACCGGCTGGCTGTTTCTCTCCGTGATCCCGGTTGGCCTGCCTGCTGCGCTGCATATTGCGACCGGCTTTGGGCAGGCGCTGTTTGGCTGGCATAACGAACAGCTGCTGCTGGCAGAGCTGGGCACGCTGGCGATTATCTGGTGGGTGGGGTCACGCGGGGCGAGCTCCAGCGCCAACCTGCAGACGCTGGTTGCGATAATGATTGTCGCGCTGATTGCCGCCATCTGGTGGGCGGGCGATATCTCCGTGGCGGAGATCCCGTTTCCGGCGGTGACGGAGGTTGACCATTCGCAGCTGTTCGCCGCGCTTTCGGTGATGTTCTGGTGCTTTGTCGGGCTTGAAGCGTTTGCCCATCTGGCGTCGGAGTTTAAACAACCCGAGCGTGATTTCCCACGCGCGCTGATGATTGGCCTGCTGCTGGCGGGCACGGTTTACTGGGCCTGTACCGTGCTGGTGCTGCACTTCAACGCGTTTGGCGCAGATAAAGCAGCTGCCGCATCGCTGCCGGGCATCGTGGTGGAGCTGTTTGGCGTGAAGGCGCTGTGGGTAGCCTGCGTCATTGGCTATCTTGCCTGCTTTGCCAGCCTGAATATCTATATTCAGAGCTTTGCCCGCCTGGTGTGGTCTCAGGCGCTGTATAAGCCCGAAAGCCGCCTGGCCCGCCTGTCTAAACGTCAGCTTCCGCTGAACGCGCTGAATGCCGTACTGGGCTGCTGTGTGCTGAGCACGCTGTGCATTTACGGGCTGAATATCAATCTGGATGCGCTGATTGTCTACGCTAACGGCATTTTCATCATGATTTATCTGCTGTGCATGCTGGCAGGCTGTCGCCTGCTGAAAGGCCGCTTCAAAGCGCTGGCAGCCGTCGGAGGCATCCTTTGCCTGGCGCTGCTGGCGATGGTGGGATGGAGGAGCGTATACGCCATGGTCATGCTGGCGGGGCTGTGGGTATTTTTACCAAAGCGGCAAAAACAGCAGGCCCGGTAGCGAAGCGCCACCGGGCAAAAAAATTACCGATCGTCTTTATGATCTAAACGGTCGCGCTGGTCGTCCTTACGCTGATATTCACCGTCAAACGTCTCGCCCGGCCCGGTGCTGAACCCACCGCCCGGCATACGGCTGAAGCGCAGATGCGGCAGCAGCTTCATGGTCAGATGCTTTTGCACCGGCGGCAACAGCAGCAGCAGGCCGAGGAAATCCGTGAAGAACCCCGGCAGGATCAGCAGCAGGCCGGCAATAATCAGCGACACGCTTTTGATCATCTCGGCTGCCGGACTTTCGCCTGCGGCCATCTTCTGCTGCATTAACAGGAAATTTTTGAAACCTTGATTACGCACCAGCGACATGCCGATGACGGAGGTGAAGATCACCAGAATCAGCGTCAGCAGGACGCCCAGCACGTGGGCAACCTGGATGAAAATCGAAATCTCTACGTAAACATAGAGAAAGAAAGCAATAAACGGTATCCAGCGCACTGGCATCTCCTGTAGGGCAGGTGCCGTCTGGCCCCTGTCTGAATGTGTTCGCATCACGCGTCTGTAAGAGATGGTGACGGTTAGCCAAAATTCAATCGGTTTGCACGGATATTTTTTTGGGAAATATTAAAGCGGTGACCCATTTCACAGATTAATAATTATCATGAAATCGGGTCGATAATAAGTGATCCAGCTTACGGCAATTCGCTATCATCAGCATATGATCTCGAACATCTGGCCGATTGAGGGAATAATCGTCGGTCAGAAAATATTCAAAACCACATATATACTGTGTGTTTAGTACAATCCATCGGCAGCTTGAAAAGAAGGTTCACATGTTAAACAACATTCGTATCGAAGAAGATTTGTTGGGTACCAGGGAAGTTCCAGCGGATGCCTACTACGGTATTCACACTCTGAGAGCGATTGAAAACTTCTACATCAGCAACAGCAAAATCAGCGATATCCCTGAATTTGTGCGCGGCATGGTGATGGTGAAGAAAGCCGCAGCGCTGGCGAACAAAGAGCTGCAAACCATCCCAAAAAGCGCTGCAAATGCGATTATCGCCGCCTGCGATGAAGTGCTGAACAACGGCAAGTGCATGGATCAGTTCCCGGTTGACGTCTATCAGGGCGGCGCGGGTACCTCCGTCAACATGAATACCAACGAAGTATTGGCAAACATCGGCCTGGAGCTGATGGGTCATCAGAAAGGTGAATACCAGTACCTCAATCCGAACGACCACGTGAACAAATGCCAGTCCACCAACGACGCCTACCCTACCGGCTTCCGCATCGCGGTCTATGCCTCCGTGGTGAAACTGGTCGACGCAATTAACCAGCTGGGCGACGGCTTCCAGCGCAAAGCGGTTGAATTCCAGGACATCCTGAAGATGGGCCGCACCCAGCTGCAGGACGCGGTACCCATGACCCTCGGTCAGGAATTCCACGCGTTTAACGTGCTGCTGAATGAAGAAACCAAAAACATGCTGCGCACGTCCGAGCTGCTGCTGGAAGTGAACCTGGGCGCCACCGCCATCGGTACACGTCTGAACACGCCGGACGGCTATCAGCAGCTGGCCGTGCAGAAGCTGGCTGAAGTTTCTAACCTGCCGGTAGTGGCTGCAGAAGACCTGATTGAAGCCACCTCCGACTGCGGCGCCTACGTGATGGTGCACAGCGCCCTGAAACGCCTTGCGGTGAAACTGTCCAAAATCTGTAACGACCTGCGCCTGCTCTCTTCCGGCCCGCGCGCTGGCCTGAACGAAATCAACCTGCCAGAGCTGCAGGCGGGTTCTTCTATCATGCCAGCCAAGGTCAACCCGGTGGTGCCAGAAGTGGTGAACCAGGTCTGCTTTAAAGTCATCGGCAACGACTCCACCGTGACCATGGCCTCCGAGGCCGGTCAGCTGCAGCTGAACGTGATGGAGCCGGTCATTGGCCAGGCGATGTTTGAATCCATCCACATCCTGACCAACGCCTGCTACAACCTGCTGGAGAAATGCATTAACGGGATCACTGCAAATAAAGAAGTGTGTGAAAGCTACGTGTATAACTCCATCGGGATCGTCACCTACCTCAACCCGTTCATCGGCCACCACAACGGCGACATCGTCGGAAAGATTTGTGCTGAAACCGGTAAGAGCGTGCGTGAAGTGGTTCTTGAGCGAGGATTGTTGACCGAAGCCGAGCTGGACGATATCTTCTCGGCCCAGAACCTGATGCATCCGGCGTATAAAGCGAAACGTTATACCGATGAAAGCGAACAGTAACAGTTCAGGCTAAGCTTCCGAAAGGCACGTCACTTGTGACGTGCCTTTTTTCTTTTTAAGCATTACCAATTACACAACAATTTAATATCAACTTGTTAATAAACAAGGAAGGCACTTATGTTTGGAGCAGAACTCGTCATCGTCCTGTTGGCGATTTATTTGGGAGCAAGACTCGGGGGTATCGGCATCGGTTTTGCCGGCGGTCTCGGGGTGCTCGTTCTTACCCTTATCTTTCAGATTAAGCCCGGCGCTATCCCTTTTGACGTTATCGAAATCATCATGGCAGTTATCGCTGCTATCGCGGCCATGCAGGTGGCGGGCGGTATGGACTACCTGGTGAGCCTGGCGGAGCGTATGTTGCGCCGCCATCCCAAATATATAACCTTCCTTGCTCCGCTGGTGACCTGGTTTATGACCATTCTCGCCGGCACAGGCCACACGGCGTTCTCCACCCTGCCGGTTATCACCGAAGTAGCGAAAGAGCAGGGCATTCGTCCATCCCGTCCGCTCTCTATCGCGGTTGTGGCGTCCCAGATTGCCATCACCGCCTCGCCGATTTCCGCCGCCGTGGTCTTTTTCGCCGGTATCCTTGAGCCAATGGGCGTAAGCTACCTCACGCTGCTGGCGATCTGTATTCCGGTGACGCTGATTGCCGTGATGATCACCGCCGTACTGTGTAACTTCCTCGGCGCCGAGCTGAAGGACGATCCGGTTTACCAGGAACGCCTGGCGAAAGGTGAAGTGAAGCTGCGCGGCAGCCAGGTCTTCGAGCTTAAGCCACACGCAAAACGCTCCGTGCTGCTGTTCCTGATCGGTATTATCGCGGTGATGTTCTACGCCACCGCCATTAGCGACACCGTGGGCCTGATTCAAAACCCGGTCCTGCCGCGTAACGAAGCGATCGTGGTCTTCATGTTGACCATCGCAACGCTGATAAGCATCACCTGTAAAATCGACACCAGCGAAGTGCTGAACGCCAGCACCTTCAAGTCCGGTATGAGCGCCTGCGTGTGCGTACTGGGCGTGGCATGGCTTGGCGATACCTTCGTGAAAGCGCACATCAGCGACATTCAGACCGTGGCCGGCGACCTGCTGCATAACTACCCGTGGCTGCTGGCCGTGGTGCTGTTCTTTGCCGCCACCCTGCTCTACTCCCAGGCGGCGACCACCAAGGCGCTGATGCCTGCGGCACTGATGCTGGGCGTTACCCCGCTGACGGCCATTGCCTCTTTCGCGGCGGTTTCTGCGCTGTTCGTCCTGCCGACCTACCCAACCCTGCTGGCTGCGGTTGAGATGGATGACACCGGCTCGACCCGCATCGGTAAGTACGTGTTTAACCACGCGTTCCTGATCCCGGGCGTGGTCGCGATCTCCCTTTGCGTTATCCTCGGCTTTATCATCGGCGGCGTGGTGCTGTAAACGGCGAGCCGTTGTAAAAATAGTTAAAATCGGGCCGCTCTGCGGCCCGTTTCATTAATGACCAACCGCCTCGCGTGATATAGTGAAGTCTTCCGTGATGAGGAGGTCGACTTGTGAACACGCCTGATGCTGTTGTCGTACTGTGCACCGCCCCTGATGAAGCCTCTGCCCAGGATCTCGCCGCCAAAGTGCTGGCCGAAAAACTGGCTGCCTGCGTAACACTTCTTCCTGGCGCGACGTCTCTCTACTACTGGGAAGGCAAGCTGGAGCAGGAGTATGAAGTCCAGATGTTGCTCAAAACCAATCCGGCGAATCAGCAGGCGCTACTCGACTGCCTCAAATCTCATCATCCTTACCAAACTCCGGAACTGCTGGTGCTGCCAGTGGTCCACGGCGATAACGATTATCTCTCATGGCTCAACGCTTCCTTACGCTGATCCTGCTGCTGTGCAGCACGTCAGCTTTTGCCGGGTTATTTGACGCGCCCGGCCGTTCGAACTTTATTCCTGCCGACCAGGCGTTCGTTTTCGACTTTCAGCAAAACCAGCACGACCTTAGCCTCACCTGGCAGGTAAAAGAGGGCTACTACCTCTACCGCAAACAGGTCAGCATCACCCCAGCTCGGGCGAAGGTGGGTGCACTGCAGATGCCCGCGGGCGAGTGGCATGAGGACGAGTTTTACGGTAAGAGTGAAATTTACCGCCAGCGCTTAAGCGTGCCCGTTACGGTGAACCAGGCCGACAAAGGCGCAACGCTGACCGTAACGTATCAGGGCTGCGCCGACGCGGGATTCTGCTATCCGCCCGAAACGAAGGTCGTGCCCCTCAGCGAAGTGAAAGCCGCCTCCGCCTTTTCCCCTCTTCCCTCCGGGGAGAGGGCCGGGGTGAGGGGGGAAGGCGAAGCCGCTTCAGATCTTCCGTTCTCAGCGCTCTGGGCCTTGCTTATTGGTATCGGCATTGCCTTTACGCCGTGCGTTCTGCCGATGTACCCGCTCATTTCCGGCATCGTGCTGGGCGGTAAGCAACGCCTTTCCACCGCGCGCGCGCTGCTGCTGGCGTTTATCTACGTGCAGGGGATGGCGTTGACCTACACGGCGCTTGGCCTCGTGGTCGCCGCGGCCGGGCTGCAGTTCCAGGCGGCGCTTCAGCACCCTTACGTGCTTATCGGCCTGTCTGCGGTGTTTATCCTGCTAGCGCTGTCGATGTTTGGCCTGTTCACGCTGCAGCTGCCCTCCACCCTGCAAACCCGCTTAACGCTGATGAGTAACCGTCAGCAGGGCGGATCGGCAGGCGGGGTGTTCGCGATGGGCGCTATCGCCGGGTTAATCTGCTCTCCCTGCACCACCGCACCGCTCAGTGCCATCCTGTTGTATATCGCCCAAAGCGGCAACATGTGGCTTGGCGGCGGCACGCTGTATCTTTACGCGCTGGGCATGGGCCTGCCGCTGATTCTGGTAACGGTGTTTGGCAACCGCCTGCTGCCGAAGAGCGGCCCGTGGATGGAGACGGTGAAAACCGCGTTTGGTTTCGTCATCCTGGCGCTGCCGGTATTCCTGCTTGAGCGCATCATCGGTGACGTCTGGGGCATGCGCCTGTGGGCAATACTCGGCGTAGCATTTTTCTCCTGGGCGTTTATCGTCAGCCTTGGGGCAAAAAAACCGTGGATGCGCGTAATGCAAATCCTTCTGCTGGCGGCCGCGCTGGTGAGCGTACGCCCACTTCAGGACTGGGCATTCGGCTCACCTGCAGGCCAGACGCAGGCGCACCTGAATTTCACGCAGATTAAAAACGTGGATGAACTTAACGCCGCGCTGGCGCGGGCGAAAGGCAAACCGGTTATGCTCGACCTCTATGCCGACTGGTGTGTAGCCTGTAAAGAGTTTGAAAAGTACACCTTCAGCGACCCGCAGGTGCAGCGCTCGCTGAAGGAGACCGTTCTGCTTCAGGCGAACGTTACCGCAAACAGCGCGCAGGATAAGGCCCTGCTAAAACAGCTTAACGTGCTCGGCCTGCCGACGATCCTGTTCTTCAATGAACGTGGGGAAGAGCAGCAGGCGCAGCGTGTAACCGGGTTTATGGATGCCGCGGCGTTCAATGCGCATTTGCGCGATCGCCAACCGTAAACAACACTTGAAACGGGACAAACCGTTGGGAATAACGGAGGAGAAAACCGTGCAACGCGAAGACGTACTGGGACAAGCCCTACAATTACTTGAAATACAAGGGATCGCCAGCACCACGCTTGAGATGGTAGCCGACCGTATCGATTACCCGCTGGACGAACTCACGCGTTTCTGGCCCGATAAAGAGGCGCTGCTGTACGATGCCCTGCGCTATCTCAGCCAGCAGGTGGATATCTGGCGCAGGCAGCTGATGCTGAATGAAGAGCTGACCGCCGAGCAAAAGCTGCTGGCGCGGTATACCGCCCTGACCGATTGCGTCAGCAACAACCGCTATCCGGGCTGTCTGTTTATCGCCGCCTGCACGTACTTCCCGGACCCCGGGCACCCTATCCACCAACTGGCGGATCAGCAAAAACGGGCGGCGCATGATTTTACCCACGAGCTGCTGACCACGCTTGAGGTGGACGACCCGGCGATGGTGGCAAAGCAGATGGAACTGGTGCTCGAAGGATGCCTGAGCCGCATGCTGGTTAACCGCAGCCAGGCCGATGTAGATACGGCTCACCGTCTTGCTGAAGATATTCTGCGCTTCGCGCAGTGCCGTATGGGCGGCGCGCTGACTTAAGCCAGCATGCCTGCCCAGGCAGAGACAAACAGACACAGCGCCATCAGGCGCTGAAATCGCACCATCGCCACGGTGGTGCGAAATAATCGGTTTACCGCCTTCCCCAGCCACGCCCAGCACATCAGACACCCCACAGAGATCGCCAGGAACCACAGCGCCATCAGCGCAATATCCCGTAGCGCGTGCTCGCTGGCAGGCGCAAACAGGCTGACCACCGCCAGCGCCATCATCCACGTTTTCGGGTTCACAATCTGTAGCAGCGCTGCCGCTTGTGCGGTGAAGCGGGTGGGGTTTCTAGAGGAGAGGTTTGCCGCGGGCGCGCTAAACAGCTGCCAGCTCATCCAGCTTAGCCACAGCACGCCCGCCCAGCTCATTATCTGGCGGATCAGGGGGTACTGACGAAGCACTTCCCCTGCCCCCGCACCTGATACCAGTACGATCGCGCTCGCCGCAGTACAGGCGCCCAGAATGGCCGGGACGGTATTTTTTACGCCAAAGTGCTGGCTGTTGGTCAGCACCAGAATATTGGTAGGCCCCGGCGTGATTGAGGCGACAAACGCAAACAGCAGAAAAGGGATCAGGCTCACGGGTGGCTCCTTTTTATAAGAGCCCTCAATGTGCCGTTATTTTCTGGAAACGTCTGGAAGGTTTGTGCACAGCCGGCGGTAGTGCGCGGGCGAGATGCGATAGGCGCGCTGGAACCAGCGTCCAAGATGGCTTTGGTCGGCAAACCCCACCGCCGCCGCAACATCTACAGGCAGCTCTCCCTGCGCCAGCAGCTGACGCGCCCTGGCCAGGCGCAGCTGAATAAGCCAGGCATGCGGCGCCAGGTGGAACTCTCGCTTAAAACTGCGGGTCAGGGTAAAGCGATCGGTGCCCGCCTCACGCGCGAGATCGGACAGCCCCACGTTTTCACCGATATGGGCGTAGAGGTAATCGCGCACGCGATGCGCCACGGCGGCGCTTTGTATCGGTGACGGACATTTTTTTCGCCAGTGACAGTGGGCGGTGATCTGTGAGAGCAGATTATCCATTGTGCTCTGCTGGACGATTTTCATCTCGTCGTTATGCAACGTTGAAAAAGTCTCGCCGATAGCGCGGACCAGCTGCGGCTCTCGCGTCAGCGTTTGAGCAAAGTGGAGTGAATAACTGCCGGGTGCGGATTCGTATAACCCATGCAGCGTGTCGGTCAGCCATTGCGCATCCAGGTAGAAGGTCAGGTAGGTAAATCCCCCTTCTGTCGGCGCTTTACCGTCGTGAATTTCGCCGGGCTCCAGTAAAAAAGCATCACCCGGTTGGCTCCAGTGGCGCTCGCGGCGACAGTGGAACTGCTGGGTCCCCGAGAGAGTGATGCCGACCAGATAGCTGTCGTGCCAGTGCGGATCGTAGGCATGGCCTTCGAAGTGCGCTTTAATTGTCTCAATACCCGTATCTGCATGCTGACGCAGTTCAAGCCAGTCATTCGCCATACTGCCCTCCTCTTGCTATCAGCATTGCCACAGTGCACGAGATCTGTCTGGAAGATTTGTGCATTTCGCCGCACAAACCGACAGACTGCCGCAAACTTAAGCAGTTGAACAGCTTTTCCCGAAATAATGTTGACCATCCGGCGCGATTGCGGTTTAATGCGCTCCGTTGCCCGGATAGCTCAGTCGGTAGAGCAGGGGATTGAAAATCCCCGTGTCCTTGGTTCGATTCCGAGTCCGGGCACCACTATTTAAAGAACCCAGCCAATGGCTGGGTTTTTGCTTTTCTGCGTTCGCCAGACTCACCCCTCATAAGCCTTTCACCGCTTCCCACTTTTTCTCCGTGACGTGTTGAACGTGATTAACGGTTAAAAAAACAGAACTTTCAGCCACAATAACCGCACGCTTTTTATTCTCAAACCTAACGCAAGAGCTAAATACAGTGCAAAGAAAAGCGGCATTGCGCCTATCGTCAGGGTGGTGGTACTGATGGCTCTTACCGGTTCGATATCGCTGTCCATGGCGTCGACATCCACGCGGGTATCGAAGCTGTTGTAGCTCACGACATCTGACACCACGGCAATAACGAAGCGGTTCGTCCGCGACTTTTCGTTGTAAAGCTGGACGCCGCCAATGCCGTTGGTATCGACCATCACCCGGGCCGTGTTGCTCGTTGCCCCGCAATTATGCATCGCTGTTGTCGGTGTAGGAAACCATCGGGCTGGTCTTACCGTTATTGGTCTGAATATCCATCCCTTCCCATGAGTTATTGCCAATAGGCACGGACAGCGATAAGGAGATGGAGTCGTCTTTACGACCTTTGTAATCGGTACGGTAAGCCGAGAGATTCGCGGTGATCACATTGATGTCGCCAATAACGGACATAGCCCGGGCGCGTGGATTTGAATGATGTTGATGGGATTGCGGAGTTTATTGTGGGGTGGAGTGCTGTCTGACTTGCCGGGTGGCGGCGTTGCCTTACCCGGCCTACAAAACTCGTCGGTTCAGAAACGCAAAAAGGCCATCCTTCCGGATGGCCTCTTCACTTGTTTGATGCCTGGCAGTTCCCTACTCTCACATGGGGAGACCCCACACTACCATCGGCGCTACGGCGTTTCACTTCTGAGTTCGGCATGGGGTCAGGTGGGACCACCGCGCTAAAGCCGCCAGGCAAATTCTGTTAAATCTGTATCAAGGCTGAAATTGATTGTCTGTCTCTCGTCCGCCGAAACAGCTTCGGCGTTGTAAGGTTAAGCCTCACGGTTCATTAGTATCGGTTAGCTCAACGCATCGCTGCGCTTACACACCCGACCTATCAACGTCGTAGTCTTCAACGTTCCTTCAGGACTCTCAAGGAGTCAGGGAGAACTCATCTCGGGGCAAGTTTCGTGCTTAGATGCTTTCAGCACTTATCTTTTCCGCATTTAGCTACCGGGCAATGCCATTGGCATGACAACCCGAACACCAGTGATGCGTCCACTCCGGTCCTCTCGTACTAGGAGCAGCCCCCCTCAATTCTCCAGCGCCCACGGCAGATAGGGACCGAACTGTCTCACGACGTTCTAAACCCAGCTCGCGTACCACTTTAAATGGCGAACAGCCATACCCTTGGGACCTACTTCAGCCCCAGGATGTGATGAGCCGACATCGAGGTGCCAAACACCGCCGTCGATATGAACTCTTGGGCGGTATCAGCCTGTTATCCCCGGAGTACCTTTTATCCGTTGAGCGATGGCCCTTCCATTCAGAACCACCGGATCACTATGACCTGCTTTCGCACCTGCTCGAGCCGTCACTCTCGCAGTCAAGCTAGCTTATGCCATTGCACTAACCTCCTGATGTCCGACCAGGATTAGCTAACCTTCGTGCTCCTCCGTTACTCTTTGGGAGGAGACCGCCCCAGTCAAACTACCCACCAGACACTGTCCGCAACCCGGATCACGGGTCTACGTTAGAACACCAGCCATTAAAGGGTGGTATTTCAAGGTTGGCTCCACGCAGACTGGCGTCCACGCTTCAAAGCCTCCCACCTATCCTACACATCAAGGACCAGTGTTCAGTGTCAAGCTATAGTAAAGGTTCACGGGGTCTTTCCGTCTTGCCGCGGGTACACTGCATCTTCACAGCGAGTTCAATTTCACTGAGTCTCGGGTGGAGACAGCCTGGCCATCATTACGCCATTCGTGCAGGTCGGAACTTACCCGACAAGGAATTTCGCTACCTTAGGACCGTTATAGTTACGGCCGCCGTTTACCGGGGCTTCGATCAAGAGCTTCGCGTTGCCGCTAACCCCATCAATTAACCTTCCGGCACCGGGCAGGCGTCACACCGTATACGTCCACTTTCGTGTTTGCACAGTGCTGTGTTTTTAATAAACAGTTGCAGCCAGCTGGTATCTTCGACTGATTTCAGCTCCATCCGCAGGGACTTCACCTACACATCAGCGTGCCTTCTCCCGAAGTTACGGCACCATTTTGCCTAGTTCCTTCACCCGAGTTCTCTCAAGCGCCTTGGTATTCTCTACCTGACCACCTGTGTCGGTTTGGGGTACGATTTGATGTTACCTGATGCTTAGAGGCTTTTCCTGGAAGCAGGGCATTTGTTACTTCAGCACCGTAGTGCCTCGTCATCACACCTCAGCGTTAAAAGAAGTCCGGATTTACCTAAACTTCCCGCCTACATGCTTAAACCGGGACAACCGTCGCCCGGCTAACATAGCCTTCTCCGTCCCCCCTTCGCAGTAACACCAAGTACAGGAATATTAACCTGTTTCCCATCGACTACGCCTTTCGGCCTCGCCTTAGGGGTCGACTCACCCTGCCCCGATTAACGTTGGACAGGAACCCTTGGTCTTCCGGCGTGCGGGCTTTTCACCCGCATTATCGTTACTTATGTCAGCATTCGCACTTCTGATACCTCCAGCACCCCTCACAGGACACCTTCAACGGCTTACAGAACGCTCCCCTACCCAACAACGCATAAGCGTCGCTGCCGCAGCTTCGGTGCATGGTTTAGCCCCGTTACATCTTCCGCGCAGGCCGACTCGACCAGTGAGCTATTACGCTTTCTTTAAATGATGGCTGCTTCTAAGCCAACATCCTGGCTGTCTGTGCCTTCCCACATCGTTTCCCACTTAACCATGACTTTGGGACCTTAGCTGGCGGTCTGGGTTGTTTCCCTCTTCACGACGGACGTTAGCACCCGCCGTGTGTCTCCCGTGATAACATTCTTCGGTATTCGTAGTTTGCATCGGGTTGGTAAGCCGGGATGGCCCCCTAGCCGAAACAGTGCTCTACCCCCGAAGATGAGTTCACGAGGCGCTACCTAAATAGCTTTCGGGGAGAACCAGCTATCTCCCGGTTTGATTGGCCTTTCACCCCCAGCCACAAGTCATCCGCTAATTTTTCAACATTAGTCGGTTCGGTCCTCCAGTTAGTGTTACCCAACCTTCAACCTGCCCATGGCTAGATCACCGGGTTTCGGGTCTATACCCTGCAACTTAACGCCCAGTTAAGACTCGGTTTCCCTTCGGCTCCCCTATACGGTTAACCTTGCTACAGAATATAAGTCGCTGACCCATTATACAAAAGGTACGCAGTCACCTAACAAGTAGGCTCCCACTGCTTGTACGTACACGGTTTCAGGTTCTTTTTCACTCCCCTCGCCGGGGTTCTTTTCGCCTTTCCCTCACGGTACTGGTTCACTATCGGTCAGTCAGGAGTATTTAGCCTTGGAGGATGGTCCCCCCATATTCAGACAGGATACCACGTGTCCCGCCCTACTCTTCGAGTTCACAGCATGTGTGCTTTCGTGTACGGGACTATCACCCTGTACCGTGCGACTTTCCAGACGCTTCCACTAACACACAAGCTGATTCAGACTCTGGGCTGCTCCCCGTTCGCTCGCCGCTACTGGGGGAATCTCGGTTGATTTCTTTTCCTCGGGGTACTTAGATGTTTCAGTTCCCCCGGTTCGCTTCGTTAAGCTATGTATTCACTTAACGATAGTGTGTCGGAACACACTGGGTTTCCCCATTCGGAAATCGCCGGGTCAAAGGTTCATATCACCTCGCCGGCGCTTATCGCAGATTAGCACGTCCTTCATCGCCTCTGACTGCCAGGGCATCCACCGTGTACGCTTAGTCGCTTAACCTCACAACCCGAAGATGTCTCTTTCGACACATCATCGACTTGCGAAAATTTGAGAGACTCGAACACACCCTTAAAGATGTGTCGTTTCAATTTTCAGCTTGATCCAGATTTTTAAAGAGCAAATATCTCAAACGTAACTCACTGAGTTAGTTTTGAGATATCGGTTGGCTGTGTCTTTCACTCACACCCAGCAAGTGGCGTCCCCTAGGGGATTCGAACCCCTGTTGCCGCCGTGAAAGGGCGGAGTCCTAACCGCTAGACGAAGGGGACACGGAGTGTCTCGACTTCGCAGCCGTCTTGCTTCTCTACATTCATCAGACAATCTGTGTGAGCACTACAAAGGCAGGTTCTTTAAGGTAAGGAGGTGATCCAACCGCAGGTTCCCCTACGGTTACCTTGTTACGACTTCACCCCAGTCATGAATCACAAAGTGGTAAGCGCCCTCCCGAAGGTTAAGCTACCTACTTCTTTTGCAACCCACTCCCATGGTGTGACGGGCGGTGTGTACAAGGCCCGGGAACGTATTCACCGTAGCATTCTGATCTACGATTACTAGCGATTCCGACTTCATGGAGTCGAGTTGCAGACTCCAATCCGGACTACGACGCACTTTATGAGGTCCGCTTGCTCTCGCGAGGTCGCTTCTCTTTGTATGCGCCATTGTAGCACGTGTGTAGCCCTACTCGTAAGGGCCATGATGACTTGACGTCATCCCCACCTTCCTCCAGTTTATCACTGGCAGTCTCCTTTGAGTTCCCGGCCGGACCGCTGGCAACAAAGGATAAGGGTTGCGCTCGTTGCGGGACTTAACCCAACATTTCACAACACGAGCTGACGACAGCCATGCAGCACCTGTCTCAGAGTTCCCGAAGGCACCAAAGCATCTCTGCTAAGTTCTCTGGATGTCAAGAGTAGGTAAGGTTCTTCGCGTTGCATCGAATTAAACCACATGCTCCACCGCTTGTGCGGGCCCCCGTCAATTCATTTGAGTTTTAACCTTGCGGCCGTACTCCCCAGGCGGTCGACTTAACGCGTTAGCTCCGGAAGCCACTCCTCAAGGGAACAACCTCCAAGTCGACATCGTTTACGGCGTGGACTACCAGGGTATCTAATCCTGTTTGCTCCCCACGCTTTCGCACCTGAGCGTCAGTCTTTGTCCAGGGGGCCGCCTTCGCCACCGGTATTCCTCCAGATCTCTACGCATTTCACCGCTACACCTGGAATTCTACCCCCCTCTACAAGACTCTAGCCTGCCAGTTTCGAATGCAGTTCCCAGGTTGAGCCCGGGGATTTCACATCCGACTTGACAGACCGCCTGCGTGCGCTTTACGCCCAGTAATTCCGATTAACGCTTGCACCCTCCGTATTACCGCGGCTGCTGGCACGGAGTTAGCCGGTGCTTCTTCTGCGGGTAACGTCAATCGACAAGGTTATTAACCTTATCGCCTTCCTCCCCGCTGAAAGTACTTTACAACCCGAAGGCCTTCTTCATACACGCGGCATGGCTGCATCAGGCTTGCGCCCATTGTGCAATATTCCCCACTGCTGCCTCCCGTAGGAGTCTGGACCGTGTCTCAGTTCCAGTGTGGCTGGTCATCCTCTCAGACCAGCTAGGGATCGTCGCCTAGGTGAGCCGTTACCCCACCTACTAGCTAATCCCATCTGGGCACATCTGATGGCAAGAGGCCCGAAGGTCCCCCTCTTTGGTCTTGCGACGTTATGCGGTATTAGCTACCGTTTCCAGTAGTTATCCCCCTCCATCAGGCAGTTTCCCAGACATTACTCACCCGTCCGCCGCTCGTCACCCAGGAGCAAGCTCCCTGTGCTACCGCTCGACTTGCATGTGTTAGGCCTGCCGCCAGCGTTCAATCTGAGCCATGATCAAACTCTTCAATTTAAGTTTGATGCTCGTGAATTAAACTTCGTAATGAATTACGTATGTTCACTCAGAGACTTGGTATTCATTTATTGTCCGAAGACATTAAGAATCCATGTCACTTTGAGTGCCCACACAGATTGTCTGATAAATTGTTAAAGAGCAGTGCAACGCGGCTTTCGCTCACCGTTGCGAGGTGGCGTATATTACGCTTTCCTCTTTCAGAGTCAACCCGTTATTTCAGGATTTTTTCTCTTCAACCGACCCGGTTGCTTGTGAAGTGATTCACATATGCCGTGTCGATGGAGGCGCATTATAGGGAGTTCTCGGCAGGCCGCAACCGCTAAATGACAGAAAAATGACTGACTGCTGCATTCCACAGCAAAACCCCGCCTTATACCTTTTTACACACAGACTTATCCACAATTGAGTTCAAGACCGTAGGGTCAGTCTGCGAATACAGGGGTAAAATCAACTATACTGGCGACAAATATTCCCCCTGCAGGCTACCCACATGATCACACAACGTCTCACCCGAGACTGGCGCATTCCTACAGCAGGGTTGTTGCTCCTGGCGCTTCTCCTGGCGGGATTCACGCTCCATGCGCACTGGAATGCCTTTATCCAGTGGTGCCTCGCCACACAGATCACCTTACATCGCTATCTGGTGATGTACTTACTCCAGCTGAACAACCATCAGTACAGCGGTGGGCTCTGGCTCTTAACGGGTGCTTTCCTTTATGGGGTACTTCACGCCGTCGGGCCGGGACATGGCAAATTCATTGTCACCACCTATCTCACGACTAATAAAGAAAGCGAGCTGGCCGCGCGGGTCGTACCTTTCCTTGGCAGCCTGATGCAGGGCGTCAGCGCGATCCTCTTTGTCTTCATCTTAGCGGTGGGCTTGAACCTCGCGTCGGGAGATATCAGTACCAGCCGCTGGTATGTGGAGAAAATCAGCGCCGTGCTGATTGGCGCCTTCGGTGCGTTTATCATTTATCAGGCTCTGAAGAGCCTTAAGCCGCACAGGATGACCATCCGTTCACTCTCCCCTCTGCATCAGCACGACGAGCAGTGCGGCTGCGGCCATCATGGCGTTGGGGCAGACCTGACAAGAGGTGACTGGAAGACTCGTCTGGGGGTTATTCTGGCAATTGGTGCGCGTCCCTGCAGTGGCGCAATCATGATCCTGATGTTCTCGAACGCACTGGGGATTGTCACATGGGGCATCGCGGCGGTGATGACCATGTCGCTGGGTACGGCGCTCTCTATAATGGGGCTATCGCTGGCGGTACGTTATGCCCGTGAGCGGACGGTCACCTATTTCGATAATGGAACGTCCCTGAGCTGGCTGGTTCCCGTATTCAAAATCGCTGGCGGGATTGTGCTCATCCTGTTCGCCACCGTCCTGTTCCTAACGGTGATCCCCATCAGCGCCAACGGTGACTACATCGCAGCAGGTTGCTAATAAAAGAAAACCCGCCAGCGGCGGGTTTTGTTGTTACTCGTTAATCCGTGGATGTTGATCAACAAGTCGGGAGCGTTTCTTCTGTAGCTCTTCAATCTCTACGTCGATATCTTCAATCTTCTGCTCTACGTTATCGTAGTGCTCACGCAGGATCTCTTTCGCTTCCTGAATATCCGATGCTGCAGGCGTTGCCCCTTTCAGAGGACGGTTTGCCGTCTCCTTCATGGTCAGGCCGGTCACCAGACCAATCACCGCAATCACCATCAGGTAATAAGCCGGCATCATCAGATTCTGGGTGCTCTCCACCAGTGAGGCAGCAAGCGTCGGCGTCAGGCCGGCAATCAGAACGGAGATGTTGAACGCTGCCGCCAGCGCACTGTAACGAATGTGCGTCGGGAACATTGCGGGCAGCGTAGAAGCCATCACCCCGATAAAGCAGTTCAGGATCACCGCCAGCATCAGCAGACCGGCAAAAATCAGGCCCAGCACATTACTGTTAATCAGAATAAAGGCCGGTATAGCCAGCGCAAACAGCGCCACGCTGCCCAGAATGATGAACGGTCGACGGCCGAAGCGATCGCTCAGCAGGCCCATAATAGGCTGCACGAACAGCATACCCACCATGATGGCGATAATAATCAGCACACCGTGATCTTCGGAGTAGTGCAGGTTATGCGACAGATAGCTCGGCATGTAGGTCAGCAGCATGTAGTAGGTCACGTTGGTGGAAATCACCAGACCAATACAGGTCAGCAGGCTGCGCCAGTGTTTGGTTGCAATCTCTTTAAACGAGACCTTCGGACCGTCCTGCAGTCCTTCACGGTCGCCCTGCTCCAGTTTTTCAACGTGCTGCTGAAACGCCGGGGTCTCTTCCAGCGCATGGCGCAGATAAAGACCAATGATGCCCAGCGGAAGCGCGATAAAGAACGGAATACGCCAGCCCCAGTCGAGGAAGTTCTCTTCACCGACAACGGTCGAGATCAGCACCACGACGCCCGCACCCATCACGAACCCGGCAATCGAACCGAAGTCCAGCCAGCTTCCCATAAAGCCGCGTTTACGGTCCGGGGAATACTCCGCGACGAAAATCGATGCTCCGGTATATTCGCCGCCCACCGAGAAGCCCTGCGCCATCTTACACAGCAACAGCAGGATCGGTGCCCAGATGCCAATGGTGGCATAGGACGGTATCAGGCCGATACAGAAGGTACTGATCGACATAATCACAATGGTGATGGCAAGAATTTTCTGGCGACCATATTTATCGCCGAGCGCGCCGAAGAACAAACCACCCAACGGGCGTATCAGGAAGGGAACAGAGAAAGTACCTAATGCCGCAATCATCTGCAGGCTCGGGTCGGCACCGGGGAAGAACACTTTACCTAACGCATAGGCTACAAAGCCGTAGACACCAAAATCGAACCACTCCATCGCATTACCGAGCGACGCGGCGGTGATCGCTTTACGCAGTTTTGCGTCATCAATAATAGTGACGTCGCGAAGCGTGATGGGTTTAACCTTTTTCCTTCTAAGCATAGCTTTCCTCGTAGACTCAGCCCTGTCCGTTTCACAGTTCAAGGTGCAATCTGTGAACCAGGGATCCGCTCCATGCGAACCCCTTATTCAAGCGTAGCAGGTTTACTTACATTGACGTTTTACGTCGATACAACCGAACCTGTTGACGCCTGTCTGGGCAGTTAGTGACCTCTTTACCCTACCAGCGTTTATATTTGTGATCAACTTCACACATATATTTGTGGTTCGTCAGCGGGCGTCAAGCTTTGTCAATTAGCCCCCTTAAGGACTTTCTTTCTCCCCCCAAAAAAAGTCCTCACGCACGTCATTATTTCCTGCATATCAAAAAAAACAGACCACATTTATTCACATCAGATTTACATACATTTTAATTATCAGACGTCGATTTCTCTGTTTACATTGAATATGTGATGAAGATAACTAAAACACTGTTTTATTTTCATTGAATCATAATTCCATTGATCGCATCATAAATCCGAACGCAACGCCTGAAGTGCTTTCATCTGAAAGTTTAAAGACTGCACTTGTTTTTAATTTTTTGCATGGATAACGAATTAACTGTTCAAGAAATAAGTCAATTAACTGAATTTATTAAATTATTTTCCGAATTACTCCGTAAACCTTGCGGAGCAGGATGTGAGGGTGAAACATGAAGATTAAAGCCACGATTGAACGCATCCCTGGCGGGATGATGCTGGTCCCGCTGGTACTTGGCGCGATCTTAAATACGCTGGCACCCGATACAGGGGCTTATTTCGGCGGGTTCACAAAAGGTATGATTACCGGAACGGTACCCATTCTGGCGGTATGGTTCTTTTGTATTGGCGCATCCATTAATTTACGCGCAACCGGTACGGTATTACGAAAGTCAGGAACATTAGTCCTGACCAAAATTGCCGTCGCCTGGGTCGTGGCAATGGTCTGTGCGATGTTCATTCCGGAGAACGGAATTCAGACCGGATTCTTTGCTGGTTTATCGGTTCTGGCTATTGTTTCAGCAATGGATATGACCAATGGTGGTCTGTATGCCAGCCTGATGAATCAGTACGGCACTAAAGAAGAGTCAGGCGCGTTCGTACTCATGTCGCTGGAATCCGGCCCGCTGATGACGATGCTGATCCTGGGATCTGCGGGTCTGGCCTCTTTCGAACCGCATCACTTTGTCGGGGCGATCCTGCCGTTCCTGATCGGTTTTGCGCTGGGGAATCTGGATCACAATTTGCGTGATTTCTTCAGCAAAGCCACGCCGGTGCTGATCCCGTTCTTTGGCTTCGCGCTGGGTAACACCATCAACCTCAACGTGATCCTCGATACCGGTCTGCTCGGCATCGTGCTGGGCATTGCGGTGATTGTTATCACGGGTATCCCGCTGATTATTGCTGACCGCGTAATTGGAGGAGGAAACGGGACTGCAGGCGTCGCCGCCTCATCAGCCGCAGGTGCTGCAGTGGCAAACCCGGTGATTATCGCCCAGATTAACCCCGCCTTCGAACCGGTTGCCGCGTCCGCCACGGCGCTGGTTGCCGCCAGCGTGATTGTGACGGCGATACTGGTGCCAATCATTACGGCGCTTTACGCGAAACGCTACGGAAATGCACCCGAGCAGGACGTAGAACGAAAAGCAGTAGAACTTCATCATTAACACTCCGCACCAAACCATCCTCTCTCCCCGCGGGGAGAGGGTTAAGGTGAGGGATTCATCCAAAAATCTCTTCCACCATCCCATCTACCAGCCGTTTAGCCGAACAAAGCCTCGGCATTCCCAGCGCAACCGTCTGCCAGTTCTGCGTTACTGACCAGCTCACCGGATGTTTATCCGCCTGACACCAGTCTCCGAGCCAGCCCAGCATCTCTTTGTAATCCATCAGGCCCGCAGAGGCAGGTGTTGCCAGCCATTGATGGTAAAAATGTCGTGTTGTGGGAGAGGCATTAATACCCTGAGCCAGATAGTTTGCCGCCATGCTGCGCAGGTTATCCTTAAGCATTGCCGCCACATCTTCATTTGCCAGGCGGCAGGCATCGCCAAAGGCTCCCCAGCGCAACTCTTCCAGCACAACGTAGCAGCGCCCGGCCAACGACCAGCTGTCGTAGTGCCCGGCGAGCCAGCGGGTAAAAATCTGTTCGCTATGCTCGCCCGCCTGGACCGTAAGCCCGCGCTGGGTGAGTGCTTTCTCTTTATACGCGGCACGCTGGTTAAAGTGAGAGGAGAGTTCTTCATACTGCTGCATCAGTCCAGGGGACTGGGCGGTCCGCGGGTTTGTCTGTTGGCGAAGCACCAACAGTTTATCCGTCATGCGGGTTAACGCCAGATGACCCGGGTCGAGCATGCCCGCCAGCTTTTCCGCCAACCCCAGACGCAGCGCCGCATTTTCGTTGAGCATTCCCGCCATCGCCCACGGCCGCAGCCGGGTATGCGTCATGATCTCCTGAGTCAAACGCTCACGAAACTGCAGCTGCTGTGGCCCCAGGTGGGTATGACGCGCAGCGTCCACCCCCTGAACCAGATCGACCATAAATTTTGGATGAATACACTCCAGCGTCCGCCCGGGACCGTCCAGTAGCTGTGTTGTCATGGTTGCTCTGCTGCGAATAGGGTTTGAATATCATCGCGTAACAGTCGGGTATCTTCCTGAATCCACGTCGCAGTCGTAATACTTTGCTTCAACAGCTGGCTGAGCGCTCGGGTCGAATGCTCATTCTGCTGACGCACTGCGAGGCTATCACGCAAGCTTTCCTGTAACCCGGTCAGGCATAGCGAGAATTCTGCAAAAAACGTTGCCATGCCTGCCGTAACAGAGACATCGACCTGCGCGGCCAAAGCTTTACGGATTTGTTCACAGAACTGATCAATATGTTGCTTAAATTTGTCATGAAGCTGGACAACATCAATAACATACCGCGTGCGCGCCACCACATATTCTTCCCAACCCCAGCCCGGATTATTCAGCCAGCGCGATACGGTATCACGCATACTGCCCGCCCCTGAGGGCTGGCCTGCAGGACGGTTGTCCAGCACAATGGCGTCGTTAAACAAGGCTCGCGTGTTGAAGTTAAGCTGGTTCGCCTGAAACGCCGGGAAGCTAATCCGCGCCCTAAACCCCGCATGGCTCAGCTGTTCTTTGATCCGCATTTCAATCGGGCGCATCGCCTCATTTAAAGAACGCGCCAGCGTAGACTCCAGCTGATCGAAGCGTAAGGCCAGCTCGCGGCCGATCTTATTCTGCGCATCCAGCATGATCAGCTCGCAGGAGGAGCTGATCTTACTCAACACAACCTGTGCCTGCCCTTCGTCTTCCAGCACCAGTTGGCCGAGCGCTGCGGGCTCATCCTCACGCAGGCTCAGCGGGTCTATTCCGGCCAGATCTAAAAGGTTATGGTGGCTAAAAACATGGCCGATAGCCTGCTGAAGCGCGCCTTTCTGCCGGTTCATAAACTCATCGGTGGCGTTGAGCGCCTCTTCTACTTCGTGTTTAACCTCATCGCTGACCACATTCTGACGCGTCTGCAGCATCGCCATGTCCTCTTCAAGCCGGGCGATATTCAGCTCCAGCTCGTCAAACGCCACGGTCAGCCCCTGATGACGAAAATCAAGATACTCTCTCGCATTTTGGGCGTAGTTCAGCAGCTTGTGCGATGCCGAGCGAAGCGCGAACAGCGAGGCGTTAGCGTAGGCGGCATAAATCAGCTTACGGATCGGCTGCTCAAACAGCGAATCTTCCCACAGGAGGTCTGCGGCATGACGGATATGATCGATATCGTCCAAATCTGCCGTGCGCCAGCGTCGCCCAAGCGCGGCCTCGGCGAAATCCTGCACCCAGCGCTGGTCCTGATGGTCAGGGAGCCGTCCGTGGGCGTTCATTTCATAACGGGCGCGATTTGCAAGATAGGCCCACATCGACGAAACCGGGTAAATCTGGCCAGGGGAAATATTCCCCTTCATCAGGGTGCCGGAGATCATCGCCCGGACCTGCTCTTCGTCGTCGCTGTTCCGGTCTTTTTGATCGAATTTATTCACCAGCGCATATAAAGGCACCGATTTCCCCGCCGCCGAAATCGCCTGGCGGACCTCTTCATCGGAGATAGATTTAAGCTGCGTGTAATCCATCACCGCCAGCACTGCCGACGCGCGCGCGAGCTGTTCGCTGAGCATTTTTTGCAGGTGTGGCTGCCCGGCCTCATTCGGCCCCGGCGTGTCCAGCAGCGTTAGCTGGCCAAGATGCGCATCCAGACCGGCGAGATGCACAAACTCCACCTCAATAACCGGGATATGTTCAATAGCGGCGTATTCGGAAAACGGAAAATCAACGCCCAACGCCTGGGATAGCCGCACCAGGTCATTAAGGCTCTTCAGGCAATGGAATATCGGCTCTGCGCCCAGATGGTGCTTCTCGAACGCTTCCCCTTTTTCGATACGCTCCAGCAGCGTATTCATGTCTTTATCTATTTCAAGACGCTGCGCCAGCTTGCCGCGATCGTAATCGCACAGTTTTTTCTGCAGCTGCAGGATCAGCGTATCAATAGGAGAAACGTGTGAGAAATGCAGTACAGGCTCTTTCTGGCCCGGCGTGTGGCGGATCAATGTCGGAAGCGCCGTCATCGGTCGGTTGCGGTTTGGCAACACTTCGGTGCCCACAATCGCATTAATGGTGGTCGATTTACCCGCCTTCATGGTGCCCACAATCGCCAATACCATTTCGAGGCGGGTAATTTTGCGTAATTCATTATTCAGCATTGCCTGTTGCGCCTTAACGCCACGCGCGCTGAAATGTAAAGGCAATACATTGTTATTAATACCCGTAATAGCGGCAGTGGCGTTATCCAGCATCGCAACTGGCATTGATTTCAACGTATCAAGATTCTGCAAGGCGAGCTGCAGCAAGCGCTCGGCTTCCTGGCTTAATTCAAAAATGGTCTGTGTGTGCATGATAAAAGCCTTTCCTTAACGCAAATTTATTACTTTTATTAAGCCACCGGATTTTTATTATGCTTTATCGGCTTATATGATCACGTATGGAAAACATGTTCGCTGAATATAACTATTTGATGGCAATAGAGAATAAACTGCCACCCTTGCAAGGCGTGTAAACGTCCCCTTTGGCCAGAAAACCAAAGGATAAAAAGCGTAGCTCACTTTCAGGAAACTTCAGGATATATCATCGCTATTTACCCACCTAAAAAGGGAGGTATTTCTCGATCGCCGCCTGATGCTGGCGTAAGAGAACGTGGATAAATAACAGATTGTTGCTTAACCTTATCCGAAATGGGAGAGCGTAGCAATTTGATGCAATAAAATATTCGATATATTTAGCGACATTTGTTTCCACCGTCTTAATGATTCAAGCATCGCTTAACTCACTGACAGGAAGTGTCATTACCATACCCTTTTTTGCACTTTTTTTATTACGCAATATCACCGACAAAAGTGTGGATTTGCGCTATACTTGCCGCCTTTTTCGGCACCCTGCCGTCATTTAGCTGGCGCTTTCCAGCGTGTTAACATTTTTGAGGATACTGACATGCAACTCCCACACTGCCCGAAATGCAATTCTGAATACACCTATGAAGATAATGGCATGTTCATTTGCCCGGAATGCGCTCACGAATGGAATGATGCAGAACCTTCGCAGGACAGTGAAACGCTGGTCGTGAAAGATGCGAACGGTAATCTGCTGGCAGACGGCGACAGCGTCACCGTTGTTAAAGATCTGAAAGTCAAAGGCAGTTCTTCCATGCTGAAGATTGGCACCAAAGTGAAGAATATCCGTCTGGTGGAAGGCGATCATAATATCGATTGCAAAATTGACGGTTTCGGCCAAATGAAGCTGAAATCTGAGTTCGTGAAAAAGAACTGATTTCCTTTTTTTGTAGGCCGGATAAGCGCAGCGCATCCGGCAAAAGCGCCCGGTGGCGCTTCGCTTACCGGGCCTACAACAACTAAACTTAACGGGCTTCTCTTACCTGAGGTAATGATTATGCCGTTAAGTCCCTACATCTCTTTCGCCGGCAACTGCGCGGAGGCCACCGCCTTCTACCAGAACGCCGTCGGCGCAGAACTCCTCTATAAAATCACCTTCGGCGACATGCCCAAAGACGACCACAGCGAAGAAGGCTGCCCGTCCGGCATGCAGTTTCCGGATTCCGCTATAGCCCACTCCAACGTCCGCATTGCGGGCAGCGACATCATGATGAGCGACGGGTTGCCGCCCGGCAGCAGCGCGCAGTACGCCGGGTTCACGCTGGTTCTTGATACCCAGGACGTGGCAGAAGGCAAAGGCTGGTTCGACAGCCTTGCAGCAGGCGGCAACGTCGAAATGGCCTGGCAGGAAACCTTCTGGGCGCACGGGTTCGGTAAAGTCACCGACAAATACGGCGTGCCGTGGATGATCAACGTCGTTAAGCAGCAACAAACGTCGTAGGCCGAATAAGCGCAGCGCATCCGGCAACAGCGCCCGGTGACGCTGCGCTGACCGGGCCTACGGTGATTGTCATCGAATTCCCCTCAACTCTTCAAACTCCCGCAACCTGCACTTAACCCAAATGTCACATTGATACGCCAGCATGAGGCCACATTTATCGTGAGGCCCAGCACATGCAAACCGTCATCCGCGTCGAGAAACTGAGCAAGACCTTCCATCACAATAAGGCTCTGCAAGCCGTTGATCTGACCGTCCAGCAGGGCGACATGGTGGCACTGCTCGGGCCATCCGGTTCAGGGAAATCTACCCTTTTACGCCATCTGAGTGGCCTTATTACCTGCGATAAAACGCCGGAAAGCCACGTCGAACTGCTCGGTAATACCGTGCAGCGCGCGGGCCGTCTGGCGAGCGATATCCGCAAAAGCCGCGCCCAGACGGGCTACATCTTCCAGCAGTTCAACCTGGTAAACCGCCTGACGGTACTCGAGAACGTGCTGATTGGCGCGCTCGGCAGCACTCCTTTCTGGCGCACCTGCCTGCGCTGGTTCTCCCCTTCTCAGAAACAAGAAGCGCTGCAGGCGCTAACGCGCGTCGGTATGGCGCATTTCGCCCACCAGCGCGTCTCCACCCTGTCCGGTGGACAACAGCAGCGCGTGGCCATCGCCCGCGCCCTGATGCAGAAAGCGAAAATCATTCTTGCCGATGAACCCATCGCCTCGCTGGACCCGGAATCGGCCCGCATCGTGATGGAAACCCTGCGCGACATTAACCAGAACGACGGCATCACCGTGGTGGTCACGCTTCATCAGGTGGATTACGCCCTGCGCTACTGCGAGCGCATCGTCGCCCTGCGTCAGGGGCACGTGTTCTTTGATGGCGCAAGCCACCAGTTTGACAGCGACCGTTTTGACCATCTCTACCGCAGCATTAACCGCGTCGAAGAGAGCGCGCAGGCTGCTTAACTCAACCCGATCCGAGGAAAGTACATGAGCTACAAAGCCGTTGCCGCGCTGGCCTTTACCAGCATGTTCAGCCTCAGCACCCTGTTAAGCCCGGCGCATGCGGAAGAACAGGAAAAAGCGCTGAACTTTGGCATCATTTCGACGGAATCACAGCAGAACCTGAAGCCCCAGTGGGAACCGTTCCTGAAAGATATGGAAACCAGGCTGGGGATTAAAGTGAACGCCTTCTTCGCCCCGGACTACGCGGGCATTATCCAGGGGATGCGCTTTAACAAAGTGGACATCGCCTGGTACGGCAACCTCTCCGCGATGGAAGCGGTAGACCGCGCGAACGGCCAGGTCTTTGCCCAGACCGTTGCGGCAGACGGTTCCCCGGGCTACTGGAGCGTGCTGATCGTCAACAAAGACAGCCCGATCAACAACCTCAACGACATGCTCGCCAAACGCAAAGATCTGACGTTTGGCAACGGTGACCCGAACTCCACCTCTGGCTTCCTCGTCCCTGGCTATTACGTCTTCGCCAAAAACAACGCCTCCGCCAGCGACTTCAAGCGCACGGTAAACGCCAGCCACGAGACCAACGCCCTGGCCGTGGCCAACAAGCAGGTAGACGTTGCCACCAACAACACCGAAAACCTCGACAAGCTCAAGACCTCCGCGCCGGAAAAGCTGAAAGAGATCAAGGTTATCTGGAAATCGCCGCTGATCCCGGGCGACCCGATCGTGTGGCGTAAAAACCTCTCCGAGAGCACCAAGGACAAGGTTTACGACTTCTTCATGAGCTACGGCAAAACGCCGGAAGAGAAAGCGGTTCTGGAACGTCTGGGCTGGGCACCGTTCCGCGCGTCCAGCGATCTGCAGCTGGTTCCGATTCGCCAGCTGGCGCTGTTTAAGCAGATGCAGGGCGTGAAGGACAACAAGGGCCTGAAGGAAGAGGAGAAGACCAGCAAAGTGTCGGAAATTCAGACGCAGCTGGACGACCTCGACCGCCTGACCGCCGCCCTGAGCGCAATGACCAGCGTGAATAAAGCGGTGCAGTAATGCTTTTCTCCCTCTCCCTGTGGGAGAGGGCCGGGGTGAGGGCATCAGCGCGCACATTTCCCCCTCACCCTAACCCTCTCCCTCAAGGGAGAGGGGACTAAACCTAAAGGAGTCAACATGCAAACCATCACCCTCCCGCCGCCGAAGCGCAGCTGGTTCTCGCTCATCAGCTGGGCCGTCCTGTTGGCGGTGCTGGTTATCTCCTGGAAGGGCGCGGAGATGGATCCGCTGCTGCTCTTCAAAGATTCCGGCAACATGGCAACCTTCGCCGCCGACTTCTTCCCGCCGGACTTCAGCCAGTGGCAGGACTACCTCGGCGAAATGGCGATCACCCTGCAAATCGCCGTCTGGGGCACCGCCCTTGCCGTCGTTCTCTCCATTCCGTTTGGCCTGATGAGCGCCGAGAACATCGTGCCGTGGTGGGTTTACCAGCCGATGCGTCGCCTGATGGACGCCTGCCGCGCCATCAACGAAATGGTGTTCGCCATGCTGTTCGTGGTCGCCGTTGGCCTGGGCCCGTTTGCGGGCGTGATGGCGCTGTTTATCCACACCACCGGCGTGCTTTCCAAGCTGCTCTCTGAAGCGGTCGAAGCCATCGAGCCCGGCCCGGTGGAAGGCATCCGCGCGACGGGCGCCAACAAAATCGAAGAGATCCTTTACGGCGTCCTGCCGCAGGTGATGCCGCTGCTGATCTCCTACTCCCTGTACCGCTTTGAGTCCAACGTCCGCTCCGCGACCGTGGTCGGCATGGTGGGCGCAGGCGGGATTGGCGTCACCCTGTGGGAAGCCATTCGCGGCTTCCAGTTCCAGCAAACCTGCGCACTGATGGTGCTCATCATCGTCACCGTCAGCCTGCTGGACTTCCTCTCTCAACGTTTGCGTAAGCACTTCATCTGAGAAGCGAGGCTTTGATTTCCATGCACTTATCCAGACATCCGACCAGTTATCCCACCCGCTGGCAGGAGATTGCGGCAAAGCTCGAAGTGGAGCTGCGCACGCGCTACCGCTGCGGAGACTATCTTCCCGCCGAGCAGCAGCTTGCCGACCGCTACGAGGTGAACCGACACACCCTGCGCCGCGCCATTGACCAGCTGGTCGAGCGCGGCTGGGTCCAGCGCCGTCAGGGCATCGGCGTGCTGGTGCTGATGCGCCCCTTCGACTACCCGCTAAACGCCCAGGCGCGCTTTAGCCAGAACCTGCTGGATCAGGGCAGCCACCCGACCAGCGAAAAGCTGCTCTCGGTATTGCGCCCGGCCTCCGGCCACGTGGCGGACGCGCTGGGGATTCAGGAGGGCGACAGCGTGGTTCATCTGCGCACCCTGCGCCGGGTGAACGGCGTGGCGGTGTGCCAGATCGACCACTACTTCGCGGACCTCGCCCTCTGGCCGGTGCTGCAGCATTTCGCCAGCGGTTCTCTGCACGATTTTCTTCAGGATGCCACGGGCGTCGTCCTCAGGCGCACCCAGACGCGCATCAGCGCCCGCCGCGCGCAGGCGAAAGAGAGCAAGGTGCTGGAAATCCCCAATATGGCCCCGCTGCTCTGCGTGCGCACCCTCAACCACCGTGACGGTGAGATCAACGCGACGGAATACTCCGTCAGCCTGACCCGCGCCGACATGATCGAATTCACCATGGAGCACTGAATGCACTTCGACACCTCCACCCGACAGCGCTGGATGCGCGTGCTGGCCCACAGCCAGCCCGCCGCGCTGCACAGCCGCATGAACGCGCTCGGCCTGACGCCGGACTACGACGCCATCCGCGCGCCGGAGATTGGCCTGGTGCAGATCCAGGCGCGGATGGGCGGCACCGGCGAGCGCTTCTTCGCCGGAGACGCCACCCTTACCCGCGCCGCGATCCGCCTGAACAGCGGCACGCTGGGCTACAGCTACGTGCTGGGCCGCGACAAAGCCCACGCCGAGCGCTGCGCGGTGATCGACGCGCTTTTGCAGGAACAGCCGCATTTTCAGACGTTAATGGAAACCCTTATTGCCCCGCTGGAAGCCGACCGCGCCGCGCGCATTGCCGCGCGTCAGGCCGAAGTGAACACCAGCCGGGTCGACTTCTTTACGCTCGTTCGCGGAGACAACGCATGACGCTTCAACCTGCTTTCACCCTGGCCGTACAGGATGCCCAACACAGTTTTCGTCGCCTGCTGAAGGCCATGAGCGAGCCGGGCGTGATTGTCTCGCTGCACCAGCTCTCCCAGGGCTGGCTGCCGCTGAACCTGGCGACCACCAGCGTGCTGCTGACCCTTGCCGATAACGACACCCCGGTGTGGCTTTCGGGCGCGCTGTCGAACGATATCGCCAGCCAGAACCTGCGTTTTCACACCGGCGCCCCGCTGGTCGATCAGCCCCAGCAGGCAATCTTTGCCGTGGCCGATGAGCAAATCAGCCACGAGCAGCTTAACGCCCTGAGCGAAGGCAGCGCCGTCGCCCCGGAGACCAGCGCCACGCTGATCCTGCAGGTCTCCAGCCTGAGCGGTGGCCGCATGCTGCGCCTGACGGGCGCGGGCATCGCCGAAGAACGCATGGTCGCGCCGCAGCTGCCGGAGTGCATCATTCACGAGCTGACCGAACGCCCGCACCCTTTCCCGCTGGGCATTGACCTGATCCTGACCTGCGGCGAGCGCCTGCTGGCGATCCCGCGGACCACCCACGTGGAGGTGTGCTGATGTACGTTGCCGTCAAAGGGGGCGAAAAGGCGATCGCCGCCGCCCATGCGCTGCAGGCGCACAGACGACGGGGCGATGAACGGCTTCCCGAGCTGAGCGTCGCCCAGATTGAGCAGCAGCTAAACCTCGCCGTTGACCGCGTGATGACCGAAGGCGGCATCGCCGACCGCGAGCTGGCGGCGCTGGCGCTGAAGCAGGCCAGCGGCGATAGCGTGGAAGCCATCTTCCTGCTGCGCGCCTACCGCACCACGCTTGCCAAACTGGCGGTCAGCGAGCCGGTGAATACGGCACAGATGCGCCTTGAGCGCCGCATTTCTGCCGTTTATAAAGACATTCCCGGCGGCCAGCTGCTAGGCCCTACCTACGACTACACCCATCGCCTGCTGGACTTCACCCTGCTGGCGAACGGCGAAGCGCCGCAGCTGAGCACCTCCGACGCCGAACAAGAACCGTCTCCGCACGTCTTCAGCCTGCTGGAAAAGCAGGGTCTGGCGAAGGCGGAGGAAGATTCAGACGCGCAGCCGGATGACATCACCCGCACGCCGCCGGTTTACCCGTGCTCGCGCTCGTCCCGCCTGCAGCAGCTGATGCGCGGCGACGAAGGCTATCTGCTGGCGCTGGCCTACTCCACCCAGCGCGGCTACGGGCGCAACCACCCGTTTGCAGCCGAAATTCGCAGCGGCTGCATCGACGTCGAAATCGTGCCGGAAGAGCTGGGTTTTGCCGTAAACGTCGGCGAACTGCTAATGACCGAATGCGAAATGGTCAACGGTTTTGTCGCGCCCGAAAATGAAGATCCGCATTTCACCCGCGGCTACGGGCTGGTGTTTGGCCTCGGCGAGCGCAAGGCCATGGCGATGGCGCTGGTCGACCGTGCGCTCCAGGCGCCGGACTACGGCGAGCACGTTGCAGGCCCGGCGCAGGACGAAGAGTTCGTGCTGGCCCACGCGGATAACGTTGAGGCCGCAGGCTTCGTCTCGCACCTCAAGCTGCCGCACTACGTCGATTTCCAGGCCGAACTGGAACTGCTGAAACGCCTGCAACGGGAGCGCGCCAATGGCTAACTTAAGCGGCTACAACTTTGCCTATCTGGACGAGCAAACCAAACGCATGATCCGCCGCGCGATACTGAAAGCGGTAGCCATACCGGGCTATCAGGTGCCGTTCGGCGGGCGCGAAATGCCGATGCCCTACGGCTGGGGTACCGGCGGTATTCAGCTTACCGCCAGCGTTATCGGCGAAGCGGACGTGCTGAAGGTCATCGACCAGGGCGCCGACGACACCACCAACGCCGTGTCGATCCGCAGCTTCTTTAAGCGCGTGACGGGCGTCAACACCACCGAAAAAACCGAAGATGCGACGCTGATCCAGACCCGTCACCGCATCCCGGAAACCCCGCTGGCTGAAGATCAGATTTTGATTTTCCAGGTGCCCATCCCGGAGCCGCTGCGCTTTATCGAACCGCGCGAAACGGAAACCCGCACCATGCACGCGCTGGAGGAGTACGGCGTCATGCAGGTGAAGCTGTATGAGGATATCGCCCGCTTCGGGCATATCGCTACCACCTACGCCTACCCGGTGAAGGTCAACGGGCGCTACGTGATGGACCCGTCGCCGATCCCGAAGTTCGACAACCCGAAAATGGACATGATGCCCGCCCTGCAGCTGTTCGGCGCCGGGCGCGAAAAACGCATCTACGCCGTCCCGCCTTACACGCGTGTCGAAAGTCTCGATTTCGACGATCACCCGTTTACGGTGCAGGAGTGGGACGAGCCGTGCGCCATATGCGGCTCGAAGCACAGCTATCTGGATGAAGTGGTGCTGGACGACACGGGCAAACGGATGTTTGTCTGCTCCGACACCGATTACTGCCGCCAACAGAGCGAGGCGAACAGCCAATGAAACCGCTGCTTTCGGTTAACAACCTGACCCACCTGTATGCGCCGGGCAAAGGCTTCAGCGACGTGTCGTTCGAGCTGTGGCCAGGGGAAGTGCTGGGGATCGTCGGCGAGTCCGGCTCCGGCAAAACGACGCTGCTGAAGTCCATCTCCGCGCGCCTGACGCCGCAGAACGGCAACATTCTGTATGAGGGCCAATCCCTTTACGGCATGAGTGAAGCCGAGCGCCGCCGCCTGCTGCGCACCGAGTGGGGCGTGGTGCATCAGCACCCGATGGACGGCCTGCGCCGTCAGGTCTCTGCGGGAGGCAACATCGGCGAACGCCTGATGGCCACCGGCGCGCGCCATTACGGCAACATCCGCGCCACCGCCCAGCACTGGCTTGAAGAGGTCGAAATCCCCGCCTCGCGCATCGACGACCTGCCAACGACCTTCTCCGGTGGGATGCAGCAGCGTCTGCAGATTGCGCGCAACCTGGTCACCCACCCGAAGCTGGTGTTTATGGATGAACCCACCGGCGGGCTGGACGTCTCCGTGCAGGCGCGCCTGCTCGACCTGCTGCGCGGCCTGGTGGTGGAGCTGAACCTTGCTGTGGTGATTGTCACCCACGATCTGGGCGTTGCGCGCCTGCTGGCGGACCGTCTGCTGGTGATGAAGCAGGGTCAGGTGGTGGAAAGTGGGCTAACCGACCGGGTACTCGACGATCCGCACCATCCGTATACCCAGCTGCTGGTGTCGTCCGTATTGCAGAATTGAGGGTGCCACCCCGGCAAAACGGACGCAGTACCTTGTAGGCCGGGTAGGCGAAGCCGCCACCCGGCAAGAAAACGCCACGAGGCCAACATGATCCACGTACAAAACGTAAGTAAGACCTTTGTGCTCCACCAGCAAAACGGCGTGCGCCTGCCGGTGCTGCAAAACGCCTCGTTAGAGGTCAGCAGCGGCGAATGCGTGGTGCTGCACGGCCATTCCGGCAGCGGAAAATCCACCCTGCTGCGCTCCCTGTACGCCAACTACCTCCCGGACGAAGGCCGCATCCGCATTCGCCACAACGATGAGTGGGTCGATTTGGTACAGGCCCCCGCGCGTAAGGTGCTGGAAGTGCGCCGCACGACGATCGGCTGGGTCAGCCAGTTTCTGCGGGTGATCCCGCGGATCTCCGCCCTGGACGTGGTGATGCAGCCCCTGATGGATCTCGGCGTGCCGCGTGAAACCTGCGCTGCCAAAGCCGCCAGCCTGCTGACGCGCCTCAACGTGCCGGAGCGCCTGTGGCACCTTGCCCCGTCGACTTTTTCCGGCGGCGAGCAGCAGCGCGTCAATATCGCCCGCGGCTTTATCGTCGACTACCCGATTTTACTTCTGGATGAACCCACCGCCTCGCTCGACGATAAAAACAGCGCGGCCGTGGTAGAGCTGATCGAACAGGCCAAAGCGCGCGGGGCGGCGATCGTCGGGATCTTCCACGACGAAACCGTACGCAGCCGCGTCGCAGACAGACTGCATCCGATGGGGACAAACGCATGATTATCAATAACGTCAGGCTGGTGCTGGAAAACGAAGTCGTTGATGGATCGGTTGAAGTCCATGAAGGCGTTATTCGCGCCTTTGCCGAAACTCAGAGCCGCGCACCGGAGGCGATGGACGGTGAAGGCGGCTGGCTGCTGCCGGGGCTGATTGAGCTGCATACCGATAATCTGGACAAGTTCTTCACCCCGCGACCGAAGGTGGACTGGCCCGCCCATTCGGCCATGAGCAGCCACGACGCGCTGATGGTCGCCAGCGGCATCACCACCGTGCTAGACGCGGTGGCCATTGGCGACGTGCGCGACGGCGGCGATCGCCTGGAGAATCTTGAGAAAATGATCAACGCCGTGGAGGAGACGCAAAAACGCGGCCTCAACCGCGCCGAGCACCGTCTGCACCTGCGCTGCGAGCTGCCGCACCACACGACCCTGCCGCTGTTTGAAAAGCTGGTCGGGCGCGAGCCGGTCTCGCTGGTCTCCCTGATGGACCACTCACCCGGGCAGCGCCAGTTCGCCAACATTGAAAAGTATCGCGAATACTATCAGGGCAAATACTCGCTCAACGACGCCGAGATGGCGCGCTACGAAGAGGAGCAGCTTCAGCTTGCGGCACGGTGGTCGCAGCCGAACCGCCTCTCGATTGCCGCCATGTGCCGTGACCGTAACATCGCGCTGGCCAGTCATGACGACGCTACGCACGACCACGTGCTCGAATCGTACCAGCTTGGCATCGCGATCGCCGAATTTCCCACCACGTTCGAAGCCGCGGAAGCCTCACGCAGGCACGGCATGAACGTGCTGATGGGCGCGCCAAACATCGTGCGCGGCGGCTCGCACTCCGGCAACGTCGCGGCAAGCAGGCTCGCCTCCCTTGGCCTGCTGGATATCCTCTCTTCCGACTACTACCCCGCCAGCCTGCTGGACGCGGCGTTCCGGGTAGCGGACGACGAGGGCAACAGCTTCACGCTGCCGCAGGCAATTCGCCTGGTGACGAAAAACCCCGCCACGGCGCTTAATCTTGGCGATCGCGGAGAGATTGCCGAAGGTAAGCGGGCGGATCTGGTGCTGGCCCACCGCAAGGGCGAGCACGTTCACATCGACCACGTCTGGCGTCAGGGTAAACGGGTGTTTTAATGGGAAAATTAATCTGGTTAATGGGGCCGTCGGGTTCAGGAAAGGACAGCCTGCTCTCGGCGCTGCGGCAGCGGGAACACGCGCGACTGTTGGTCGCGCACAGGTACATCACGCGCGCGGCCAACGCCGGAAGTGAAAATCATATCGCCCTGAGCGAGCAGGAGTTTTTTACCCGCGCAGGGCAAAACCTGCTGGCGCTGAGCTGGCACGCCAACGGCCTTTACTATGGCGTGGGCATCGAAATAGACCTCTGGCTGCACGCGGGTTTTGACGTGCTGGTTAACGGCTCGCGCGCGCATCTGCCGCAGGCGAAAGCCCGCTATGAGGCGGCGCTGCTGCCGGTCTGTTTAGAGGTTTCGCCGGAGATCTTGCGTAACCGCCTGCAAAATCGTGGCCGCGAAAGCGCAAAAGAGATAGACCAGCGCCTGGAACGTGCGGCGCGCTACACTCCGTCGGGCTGCCACGTCCTCAATAACGACGGAAGTTTGCTACAGTCAGTCGAAACCTTTTTATCGCTGATCCGTCAGAAGGAGAAACAGCATGCCTGACTGCCCGCTTCGCCCCGCCACTGCCGACGACGCGCAGAGCGTTTATGCCCTGATCTGCGAGTTGAAGCAGGCCGAGTTTGACCATCAGGCCTTTCACGCCGGCTACCTTGCCAATCTGCAGGACCATAACATGCGCTATCAGCTGGCCGAGCTGGACGGGAAGGTCATCGGCATGATCGGCCTGCACATGCAGTTTCACCTTCATCACGCGCGCTGGATCGGCGAGATTCAGGAGCTGGTGGTGATGCCGGAGGCGCGCGGGTTAAAAGTAGGCAGCCAGCTGCTGGCCTGGGCTGAGGACGTTGCGCGACAGGCAGGCGCAGAACTGACCGAACTTTCCACCAGCGTGAAGCGCACCGATGCGCACCGTTTTTATATTCGCGAAGGATATACGCAGAGCCATTTCCGATTCACCAAACCGCTGTAGAGGTGCGTTATGAGTCTGACAATCACGTTGACGGGGACGGGTGGTGCACAGCTTGTGCCGGTATTTGGCTGCGACTGCGCGGCGTGCCGCCGGGCGCGCCTGCAGGATAACTATCGCCGCCGTCCCTGCAGCGCGGTAGTCAAATTCAACGATGCGGTGACGCTGCTGGACGCGGGCATTCCGCACCTGATGGACGACTGGCCCGCGGGCAGCTTTCAGCAGTTTTTGCTCACGCACTACCATATGGATCACGTTCAGGGGCTCTTCCCCCTGCGCTGGGGCGTGGGCGCGACGATCCCGGTCTACGGTCCCCCGGATGAAGCAGGATGCGACGACCTGTTTAAACATCCGGGGCTCCTGGATTTCAGCCACACGGTCGAGCCGTTTGTGATGTTTGAGCTTCAGGGCCTGCGGGTCACGCCCCTGCCGCTCAACCACTCAAGGCTGACGTTTGGCTATCTGCTGGAGTCCGCCCATAGCCGCGTGGCGTGGCTCTCCGATACCGCCGGGCTGCCGGAAAAAACGGTGAAGTTCCTGCTCAACAACCAGCCGCAGGCGATAATCATCGACTGCAGCCATGAACCGCGCGACGAGACGCCGCGAAACCATTGCGACCTAAATACCGTGATTGCGCTGAACGATGTCATTGGCTGCCCGCAGGTTATCCTGACGCACGTCAGCCATCAGTTTGACGTGTGGATGATGAATAACCCGCTGCCGGAGGGGATTGAGGCGGGGTATGACGGGATGGTTTTGGTACTCGACTGAGTTTTGCCGGGTGGCGGCTGCGCCTTACCCGGCCTACATTCGGGATTAGGTTTTCTCCCTCTCCCGTGGGAGAGGGTTGGGGTGAGGGCAACAGGCCGCACTTAGCCTCGATCGTAATCGTCTTCTAATCTGCGTTCATCTTCTTCTAACCGACGCCTGTCGTCATCCAACTGGCGCTGGCGTTCATCTAAACGCTGGCGTCTGTCCTCAAGCTGCCGACGGCGGTCGTCGTACTGCCGGCTGTCGGTTTGACGACTGCGGTCATAGCGATCGTCGTCATCACTGTTTCGGCTGCTGCTGGGGTTGTAGGCATCGTTTATCGCCTGCTGAATGTTGCCAATAGCATCATCAACAATATCGGCATGAGCCAGCTGGCTGGTGAGTGACAGCAGACCAAATAACAGAGCAGTTGAGTAACGTTTCATAAGGCCAGACTCGCAGGTTAACTGGCCTTACGATAATGAACGGCGGAGAGCCGGGGTAGCGGAGGAATCTCAAATTACCATGACCTTCCGCAGCGCCTGCGCCAGCTGCACACGTGTAAACGGCTTACGCAATAGCTGAACGTCGGGCAGTTGGGGGTTATGCGCGGGGCGCAGATCCTGGCCGCTGATCAGCAGCACCGGAAGCTGCGGATAGTGGCTGCGCACCTGGTTTATCACCTCAGCGCCGCTCAGGCTGCCCGGCAACATCAGGTCGCTGATAAACATGCCGATATCCGGCGACGCCGCCAGCATTCTCAGCGCCTGTTCGCCGCTGTCCGCCTCAAGCGTCAGGTAGCCAAGCTGGTGCAGCTGCTCGCACAGGGTCTGGCGAACGTCGGCCTCATCTTCCAGCACCAGAACCAGCCGCTCGCCGTCGGCGGATGCCGTAGCTGCCAGCGCTTCATCATCAGCCACGGCGGGCAGCGTCGAGCGCGGAAGATGAAGCCGGACGGTCGTTCCCTGCCCCGGCGCGCTTTCAATCTCCACGCGCCCGCCGGACTGGCGCACAAAGCCGTAGACCATGGACAGGCCCAGCCCGCTGCCGCTCCCGGTCTGCTTGGTGGTGAAGAAGGGTTCAAAGACCCGGGATTTCACCTCCTGCGACATGCCGCTGCCGCGGTCAATGACCTCCAGCGCCACCATATCCTGCCTGCGCCCGTCGCTGCGGGTCACGCGCTGGTTCCAGGTGCGAATTTTTATCACCCCGCTTTGCCCTTCCATCGCATCACGCGCGTTCATCACCAGGTTGATGATGGCGTTTTCCAGCTGGCTGACGTCTATCCACGCGGGCCACGCCGGCGATTGCGCTTCAATCTCCAGGGTCAGGGTGGCTGGCAGGGAGTGGCGCATCAGTTCCCGGAGGTTCTCCAGCAGCGGCAGCATCTCTACCGCATGCGGCGTCAGGGATTGCTTGCGGGAAAACGCCAGCAGGCGCTGCGTCAGTAAGGCTCCACGCTCGGCCGCCTTCAGCGCCCGGCTAATGCGCGGCGCGTCTTGTGATTCGGGGTCGGTGAGCTCCAGGCTGCCGATGATCACCGCCAGCAGGTTGTTAAAATCATGCGCCAGCCCGCCGGTCAGCTGTCCGACCGCCTTCATCTTCTGGCTGTGCAGCAGCGCTTCCTCCAGCCCCTGACGCTCGACGCGGTCGATCTCCATCTGCGAGGTTTTTTCTTTCAGCAGGCGCGTGGTGTGCTCAAGCGAGGCGGTGTTGCGGGCAAACACGTTAAACGCGCGCGCCAGCTCGCCCAGCTCGTCCCGCCGCTGCAGCGCGGGCACCGAGACGTCCTGTTCGCCGTGAGCAAGGCGCGACATCGCCCTGGAGATAGCCGTCAGGTTGGAGCCCAGGTTGCGGTAGATATACCAGCAGGCGCACCCGGTGATGATCAGCGCCAGCACGGCGAAAATGCTGATGAACACGCTGATCGAGCGCAGCTCCTGGTGGCTCTGAACGGTACGAAGCGTGGAGGCGTTCGCCACCTGTTCTACGTACTGATTGATGTCGCTGTTGAGGATCGCCACCAGCGCCTTGATGTGGAACATATACCAGCTGATCGCCAGATCGCTCTCTTCCAGCTGCTTCGACAGGGGGGCGAGCTTATGCAGCTCATCGTTGAAATCGGGCAGGACCGCGTTCACGACGGGCTGCGCTGCGCTGCGGGGCAACGTCGTCGTGACGGCGTCCAACTGATGTACCGTCGCGCGCGGCGAAGGGGTTTCTATGGCAGCGATAATCAGCCGGTCCATTTCCGTAAGCTGTTGGGCATCCGGCACGTTGCTGCCGTAGCGGCGGTTAATGTCCTGCAGATGCCGCAGGTAGCTCTGGCTTTGATATAGCGAGCTGAGCAGGGCATTACGCTCCAGATGGCGTCGCTGCCCGCGCTCAAGCATACCCGTCACGCTCTGCTGTAATTCATTGCTCCTGCGAATAATACGCGCCACCAGCGCCGGCTCCTGCTGGGCCAGCGGCGCATCCGCAAGCTGTTCCAGCGAGTGGCGCAGCGTCGTTTGCATCTGCTTCAACCGCTCGGCTTCGCCTTTATATTCTAGCGCGCCCACCACCTGAGAAAGCCGTACCGCCGCCGTCGCCACGTTGGCGGTATCGCGCGCGAGGTTCATGCTGCCGGTCATGTCATCCAGCGTTTGCTGCTGCACCTGCTCCTGGATTTGACTGGCGTGACGAAAGCCGAGCACCGCCACGCCGCTCACCATCAGCGTAACGGCGACTACCAGCAGATTGAAAATCAGCAGGCGGCCTCGGGCGCTGGCGAAGAACGGGGGGCGTGATGGCATGGGGTTAGGCTCCTCTGCGGTTTGGTGCCCTCACCCTGGCCCTCTCCCACAGGGAGAGGGAAAAGAGAAATGTGACGGCGATTAGCTATTCATAACTATGACAAATATGAACAGCTTCTGACATTTTGCATTTACGCACCTGTGATGAAGTGCAGATATCGACGTTCACAGGAGATCCGCCATGAGCAGAACCCCGGTTTTAGAGATGCGCAACATTGCCAAGACGTTTGGCAATTTCCACGCGCTCAAGGGTGTGGATTTGACGGTCTTCCCCGGTGAGATCCACGCCCTGATGGGTGAGAACGGCGCGGGAAAAAGCACCCTGATGAAGATCCTCGCGGGGGCCTATACCGCTACCAGCGGCGAGATCCTGATCGACGGTAAGCCCTTTCACATTAAAGGACCAAAAGATGCGCTGGCCGCAGGCATTACCCTGATTTATCAGGAGATGCAGCTCGCGCCCAACCTGACCGTTGCCGAAAATATCTTTCTCGGCAGCGAGCTGTCGCGGGGCGGGCTGGTCCAGCGTAAAGAGATGGCCGCCCAGGCGCAGGCCGTTATCGACCGTCTGGGCGCCCACTTCAAATCCACCGACCTGGTGATGAAGCTGACCATCGCCGAGCAGCAGCAGGTAGAAATTGCCCGCGCGCTGCACCGCAACAGCCGCATCCTGGTGATGGATGAACCCACCGCCGCCCTCTCCTCACGTGAAACCCACCGCCTGTTTGAGCTGATTCTGCGCCTGCGCGATGAAGGTATGGCGATCATCTATATCAGCCACCGCATGGCGGAAGTGTATGAGCTCTCTGACCGCGTCAGCGTCCTGCGCGACGGGCAGTACGTGGGCAGCCTGACGCGCGACAAGCTGAATGCATCAGAGCTGGTGCGCATGATGGTCGGCCGTCCGTTAAGCGATCTATTTAACAAAGAGCGCGACATTCCGCTCGGCAGCCCGCGCCTCAACGTCCACCACCTCACCGACGGCAAAAAAGTGCTGCCCTGCAGCCTGCAGGTGCGTTCCGGTGAAATTGTGGGTCTGGCAGGTCTGGTCGGTGCCGGACGCTCCGAGCTGGCGCAGCTGATCTTCGGCGTGCGTAAAGCCACCGGCGGCATGATTGAGGTGGACGGCGAGCCGGTGGTGGTCCACTCCCCGCGCGCGGCCATCGAAAACGGCATCGGTTTTCTCACCGAAAACCGCAAGGAGCAGGGCCTGTTTCTGGAGCTGGCGGCGCAGGAGAACATCACCATGGCGACGCTGGAGCGCGACGCCACCTTCGGCATGCTAAACCGCAAAAAAGCCCAGTCGATTTCCGATGACGCAATCGCCCTGCTCAACATTCGCGTGCCGCATTCTCAGGTACGCGCGGGCGGGCTTTCCGGCGGCAACCAGCAAAAGCTGCTGATCTCCCGCTGGGTGGCCATCGGCCCGCGCATTCTGATTCTGGACGAACCCACGCGCGGCGTGGACGTCGGCGCGAAAAGCGAGATCTACCGCATCATGAACCAGATGGCGCGCAAGGGGGTGGCGATTCTGATGATCTCCAGCGAGCTGCCGGAAGTGGTGGGCATGAGCGACCGGGTGTACGTGATGCGCGAGGGCAGCATCGCGGGTGAACTGCACGGGGGCGACATCTCCCAGGAAAACATTATGACGCTGGCAACCGGCGTGAACGACACTCATCATCAGGCGGTGCAATCATGACAACTCCAACCCATCCGCAGCAGGTGGCGAAATCCGCCTCAGCCAAACGAATGCTGATGAGCGATCTGATGCAAACGGTCGGCATTTTGCCGATATTAATCCTGATTGTGGCGGTTTTTGGCTTTATCGCGCCTAACTTCTTTACCGAAAGTAACCTGCTCAATATTACCCGTCAGGCGTCGATCAACATCGTGCTGGCGGCGGGGATGACCTTCATCATCTTAACCGGCGGGATTGACCTCTCCGTCGGCTCAATACTGGGCACCACGGCGGTGGCGGCGATGGTGGTGTCGCTTATCCCGGAGTTCGCCATGCTCTCCATTCCGGCGGCGCTGATGCTCGGCATGGTGCTGGGGCTGTTCAACGGCGCGCTGGTGGCCTTTGCCGGGCTGCCGCCGTTTATCGTCACGCTTGGCACCTATACGGCCCTGCGCGGCGCGGCCTACCTGCTGGCGGACGGTACGACGGTGATCAACTCGAACATCAGCTTTGAGTGGATCGGCAATAACTACCTTGGCCCCATTCCGTGGCTGGTGGTGATTGCCCTGGCGGTCATTGCTATCTGCTGGTTCATCCTGCGCCGCACTACGCTTGGCGTACACATTTACGCGGTCGGCGGCAATATGCAGGCGGCGCGCTTAACGGGCATCAAGGTCTGGCTGGTGCTGCTGTTCGTGTACGGTATGAGCGGCCTGCTCTCGGGCTTAGGCGGCGTCATGAGCGCCTCGCGCCTCTACAGCGCCAACGGCAACCTGGGCATGGGTTACGAGCTGGATGCGATTGCGGCGGTGATCCTCGGCGGTACCAGCTTTGTCGGCGGGATCGGCACGATCACCGGCACGCTGGTCGGCGCGCTGATCATCGCCACCCTCAACAACGGCATGACGCTGATGGGCGTCTCCTACTTCTGGCAGCTGGTGATCAAAGGGGCGGTGATCATCATAGCGGTGCTGATCGACAAATACCGTACCCGACACCATCAAAGTGCATAACAACAACACCCTACAGATTCGAGGAAAATCCTATGCGTTTGAAACCCTTAGTGACCGCGCTCTGTGCTGGCGCGCTGCTGGCCGCAACCCCGTTTGCGCAGGCAAAAGATCTGAAGTCCATCGGCGTGACGGTGGGCGACCTGGCTAACCCGTTCTTCGTGCAGATCACCAAAGGCGCCGAGCTGGAAGCGCGCAAGCTGGCGGGGGACAACGTCAAGGTGACGCTGGTCTCAAGCGGGTACGATCTGGGCCAGCAGGTGGCGCAGATCGATAACTTCATCGCCGCGAAGGTGGACATGATCATCCTTAACGCCGCGGATTCCAAAGGGATCGGCCCGGCGGTGAAGCGTGCGAAAGAGGCGGGGATCGTGGTCGTGGCGGTTGACGTGGCGGCGGAAGGGGCCGATGCGACAATCACCTCCGATAACACCCAGGCGGGTGAAATGGCCTGTAAATACATTACCGACCGCCTGAAGGGTAAAGGCAACGTGGTGATCATCAACGGGCCGCCGGTTTCCGCGGTGCAAAACCGCGTGGAAGGCTGCCAGACCGAGTTTAAGCGCCACCCGGATATCAAGGTGCTCTCGGATAACCAGAACGCCAAAGGCAGCCGTGAAGGCGGGCTGGAGGTCATGACCTCCCTGCTGGCCGCTAATCCGAAGATCGACGGCGTATTTGCGATTAACGATCCAACGGCGATCGGGGCCGATCTGGCGGCGAAACAGGCGCAGCGCAACGAGTTCTTCATCGTCGGCGTGGACGGCTCGCCGGACGGTGAAGAGGCGTTGAAGCGCGAAAACTCCCTGTTTGTCGCGACCCCGGCGCAGGATCCGCAGGTGATGGCGGCAAAAGCGGTGGAAATTGGCTATGACATTCTGCAGGGCAAACCTGCGCCAAAAGCGCCCGTGCTGATCCCGGTGACGATGATCGATAAAAAGAACGTCGGGACCTATAAGGGGTGGACGGTTAAGTAACGATTGTGCTGCCCGATGCCCTCACCCTAACCCTCTCCCTGTGGGAGAGGGCCGGGGTGAGGGGGTGGCATAAAATTCAAGGAGTCACCATGAAACGCTCCGACATCAACGAAATCCTCGGCCACACGCGGCAGTTCTTCTCTATGCACGACGTGCATCTCCCCCCGTTTGCCAGCTTTCCGCCCACAAAATGGCAGCAGCTTGACCAGGCCGCCTGGCAGGAGGTGTTCGACCTCAGGCTCGGCTGGGACGTGACGGCGTTTGGCGGCAACAGCTTTGCCGCTGAGGGCCTGACGCTGTTTACCCTGCGCAACGGCTCGCCCAACGGCGTGCCGTATGAAAAAGGCTATGCCGAAAAAATCATGCACGTGCGCGACGGCCAGGTGACGCCGATGCATTTTCACTGGCGCAAGCGGGAAGACATCATCAACCGGGGCGGCGGGAACCTGATTATTGAGTTATGGAATGCGGGCGCGCATGAAGAGACGGAGAACACCGACGTGACGGTCACCGTCGACGGCTGCCGTCAGACCCACGCGCCCGGCAGCCAGCTGCGCCTGCTGCCCGGGGAAAGCATCTGCCTGACTCCGGGCCTGTACCACAGCTTTTGGGGCGAGCGCGGCTTTGGCGACGTGCTGGTGGGGGAAGTGTCATCGGTAAACGACGACGAGCACGATAACCACTTTTTGCAGCCCGTTGCCCGCTATAACAACATCGAAGAAGACGAACCGGCAGTGCTGGTGCTGTGCAACGAGTACACCCTGTTTCGGATATAAGGAGTGAATGATGCCATTGATTTCTCTTGCCGACGGTCTTGAACACGCCAGGCAACATCGCTACGCGCTGGGCGCGTTTAACGTGCTCGACTCCCACTTTTTGCGCGCCCTGTTTGCCGCCGCGAAGCAGGAACGCTCGCCGTTTATCATCAACATCGCGGAAGTGCATTTTAAGTACGTGTCGCTGGATTCGCTTGTCGAAGCGGTAAAGTTCGAAGCCGCCCGCCACGACATTCCCGTGGTGCTTAACCTCGACCACGGTCTGCATTTCGAGGCGGTGGTGCGGGCCCTGCGCTTAGGCTTCAGCTCGGTGATGTTCGACGGCTCGACGCTGAGCTATGAAGAAAATATCCGCCAGACGCGAGAGGTGGTGAAAATGTGCCACGCAGTCGGCGTGTCGGTGGAGGCGGAGCTGGGCGCGGTCGGCGGGGATGAAGGCGGCGCGCTGTACGGCCATGCCGACGAAGCCTTCTTTACCGACCCGCAGCTGGCGCGCGAATTTGTCGACTCAACCGGCATCGACGCGCTGGCGGTCGCTATTGGCAACGCGCACGGCAAATACAAGGGCGAGCCGAAGCTTGATTTTCCGCGCCTGGACGCCATCCGCCAGCAGACGGGGCTGCCGCTGGTTTTACACGGCGGCTCGGGAATTAGCGATGCCGACTTTCGCCGCGCTATCGGGCTGGGCATTCATAAAATCAATTTTTATACCGGCATGTCGCAGGCCGCGCTCGCCGCCGTCGAGCAGCGCATGGCGAACCGCCAGCCGCTGTACGATGAATTTGCCGAGCTGCTGCTGGGGATAGAAGAGGCGATAACCGATACGGTCGCCGAACAGATGCGCATCTTCGGCAGCGCGGGGCGGGCATGATGGAACGCAAAGGCATCATCGCCGCAGGCAACATGCTGGTGGATCACGTCCACCAGATCGTGCAGTGGCCGGAGCGCGGCTGGCTGGCGGAAATCACCCACAGCGAACGCTCAACCGGCGGGGCGCCGCTCAACGTCCTGCTGACGCTGGCGAAAATGCACGTTGGCCTGCCGCTGCAGGCGGTGGGGCTGATTGGCGAAGATGGCGACGGGGATTACATTCTGGCGATGCTCGACCAGTACCACGTCAACCGCCAGCGCGTACAGCGCACCACCTTTGCACCGACCTCCATGTCGCAGGTGATGACCGATCCGAGCGGCCAGCGCACCTTCTTTCACTCGCCGGGCGCCAACCGCCTGCTGGATCTTCCCGCCTTCGATCGCTTAGACGGATCGATGAAGATCTTCCATCTCGGCTACCTGCTGCTGCTCGACAGCCTGGATATGCCCGATGACGAGTTCGGCACCCGCAGCGCGCGGCTGCTGGCACAGATGCGCGACCAGGGGTATGAAACCTCTCTCGACCTGGTGTCCCGCAAGGGCGACCCGCGCTATCAGCCGCTGGTGCTCCCTGCCCTGCGCCATCTCGATTACCTGGTGATAAACGAGCTGGAAGCGGGTGAATTTAGCGGGCTGGCGATACGCGATGGCAATGATACGCTGAACGTTGCCCATCTTGCTGAAGCCGCCTCGCAGCTGCTGGCAGCAGGCGTTCGCCAGCGGGTGGTGATCCACTGTCCTGAAGGGGCATGGGGGGAAGCGCCGGGTGAGCAAGGACGCTGGATCCCGTCATGGATGCTGGCGCAGGAGGAGATTATCGGCAGCGTTGGCGCGGGTGATGCGTTTTGCGCGGGTTTTTTGTACGGCTGCCATGAGTCGCTGTCGCTTACGGAAAGCGTCTCTCTGGCACACGCCTGCGCGCGGGCAAGCCTGCTGGCCGCCAATGCCATCGACGGCGCAAAGACGCTGGCCGAACTGCAGCTGTTTATCAAAGAGAATACTTAGGCCGCCTTCTCGCTATGAGACACATCGGTGGCAAAGACGTAGCCCAGACCGCGAATGGTTTTAATCAGCACGGGCTGATGCGGGTTGGCCTCGATTTTCCGCCGCAGCCGCATGATCAGCACGTCGATGGTGCGGTCAAAAACTTCAGCACTTTCGCTGTGGGTCAGCTCAAGCAGCTGCTCGCGGCTCAGCACCCGGCGGGCATTTTGCGTCAGCGCCAGCAGCAATCCATACTCGCCCTGCGTTAAAGGCACGATATTTCGCTGCGGATCGCTCAGCTCGCAGCGGGTGGTGTCGAGCGTCCAGCCGTTGAAGGCAATGCCCGCCACCCGCGGCGGCATCGTTTCTGCCGCCAGCACTCCAGTACGCCGCAGCACCGCTTTCACGCGGGCCACCACCACGCGCGGGTTGAACGGCTTACCGATGTAATCGTCGGCCCCCATCTCTAGCCCAACCACGACGTCCGATTCACTTCCCAGGCCTGTAAGCATCACCACAGGCAGCTCGGGGCGCTGCTTTTGCAGCTGGAGCAAGACCTGCAGACCGTTGATATCGGGCAGCATCATGTCCAGCAGAACCAGCGCGATGGTCGGCTCCTGGTGCACCAGGCTCAGCGCGTCCTGGCCGTTATGGCAGACGAGCACGGTAAAGACGTGCTCGTTGAGCACGTCCTGCAGCAGCTCGCACACTGCCGTATCGTCATCAACCACCAGAATCGCCGGTTTCATCGTATGCTTCCGTCAGGGGATTATGTTAAGTCTGAACCATTCTGCCGCCCGCTCCAGACTAATTGTTTTTTACGTGACGGAATTTCAACCCATGTCACATCCGCTGCCCTTTCGACACGTCAATTCTGACGATTGCCTGCTTTTCGTCAGGGTTTTGACGACAAATCGGCCGTAAAGTCTGGATATACCCACATTAAAAACATGGCATAGAAGCTGCATTATGGGTGCGTAAGCGTTTATTAACTGGAGCAGACTGATGAAAAAAGTCGTCACGGTTTGCCCTTATTGTGCCTCAGGTTGCAAGATCCACCTGGTGGTCGATAACGGCAAAATCGTCCGTGCGGAGGCCGCGCAGGGGAAAACCAACCAGGGCACGCTGTGCCTGAAGGGTTACTACGGCTGGGATTTTATTAACGATACCCAGATCCTCACCCCGCGCCTGAAAAGCCCTATGATCCGCCGCGAGCGCGGTGGCAAGCTGGAAGCCGTCTCCTGGAGCGAGGCGCTCGATTACGTCGCGACGCGCCTGGGCGCCATCAAGGCCAAGTACGGCCCAGATGCGATTCAGACCACCGGCTCCTCACGCGGGACGGGTAACGAAACTAACTATGTAATGCAAAAATTCGCGCGCGCCGTTATTGGTACCAATAACGTCGACTGCTGCGCTCGCGTCTGACACGGCCCATCGGTTGCAGGTCTGCACCAGTCGGTCGGTAACGGCGCAATGAGTAATGCGATTAACGAGATAGATAACACCGATCTGGTGTTCATCTTTGGCTATAACCCGGCGGATTCACACCCGATCGTTGCCAATCACGTGATTAACGCGAAACGCAACGGTGCGAAAATTATCGTCTGCGATCCGCGCAAAATTGAAACCGCGCGCATTGCGGATATGCACATTGCATTGAAAAACGGCTCGAACATCGCGCTGTTGAATGCAATGGGGCACGTCATCATTGAGGAGAACCTGTACGACCAGGCGTTTGTCGCCACCCGTACGGAAGGGTTTGAAGAGTATAAGAAAATTGTCGAGGGCTATACGCCTGAGTCGGTTGAAGCGATCACTGGCGTGAGCGCGCAGGAGATCCGCCAGGCGGCGCGCATGTACGCCGCGGCGAAAACCGCGGCCATTCTGTGGGGCATGGGCGTCACCCAGTTCTACCAGGGCGTGGAAACCGTACGTTCCCTGACCAGCCTCGCGATGCTGACGGGCAATCTGGGCAAGGCGCACGTCGGCGTGAACCCGGTACGCGGTCAGAATAACGTGCAGGGCGCGTGCGACATGGGCGCGCTGCCGGATACCTATCCGGGCTATCAGTACGTGAAGTTCCCGGAAAATCGCGAGAAATTCGCGAAGGCCTGGGGCGTGGAGAGCCTGCCGGAACATACCGGGTATCGCATCAGCGAGCTGCCGCACCGCGCGGCGCACGGTGAAGTGCGTGCGGCCTACATCATGGGTGAAGATCCGCTCCAGACCGACGCCGAGCTGTCCGCGGTGCGTAAAGGCTTTGAGGATCTGGAGCTGGTGATTGTCCAGGATATCTTTATGACCAAAACCGCGGCGGCGGCGGATGTGATTTTACCGTCAACGTCCTGGGGCGAGCATGAAGGCGTCTACACGGCGGCAGACCGCGGCTTCCAGCGCTTCTTTAAAGCGGTCGAGCCGAAGTGGGATCTGAAAACCGACTGGCAGATTATCAGTGAAATCGCGACCCGCATGGGCTATCCGATGCACTACAACAACACCCAGGAGATCTGGGACGAGTTGCGCAATCTGTGTCCGGACTTTTATGGGGCAACCTATGAAAAAATGGGTGAGCTGGGGTACATCCAGTGGCCGTGTCGCGATGAGTCCGAAGCCGACCAGGGGACGTCGTACCTCTTCAAAGAGAAGTTCGACACCCCGAACGGGCTGGCGCAGTTCTTCACCTGCGACTGGGTCGCGCCGATCGATAAGCTCACCGACGAGTATCCGATGGTGCTTTCCACCGTGCGTGAAGTAGGCCACTACTCCTGTCGCTCGATGACCGGCAACTGCGCCGCGCTGGCGGCGCTGGCGGACGAGCCGGGCTATGCGCAGATCAACACCGCCGACGCCGAGCGACTCGGCATTGAGGATGAAGCGCTGGTGTGGGTCAACTCGCGTAAGGGCCGCATCATCACCCGCGCGCAGGTCAGCGATCGTCCGAACAAAGGGGCGGTCTATATGACCTACCAGTGGTGGATTGGCGCCTGCAACGAGCTGGTGACGGAGAACCTCAGCCCGATAACCAAAACGCCGGAGTATAAATACTGCGCCGTACGCGTGGAGCCGATTGCGGATCAACACGCAGCGGAACAGTATGTGATCGATGAATATAGCAAGCTGAAAGCCCGGCTGCGCGAAAGCGCAATGGGTTAAAGCCATTAATTGATCGCTGAATAAAGGGAGTGAAATATTCACTCCCTTTTTATTTCTGCTCAACCTATCAATAATATCAATTATTATTTTGGAAAGCGGCTCGCAGAAATAATGTAATTATGGCAAAAAAGAATTACATCTTTGCATTTTAATTCAGAGGGATAAGATGTGCGGCGGGTGCTTAAGACTTTCTGTCTTGAGCATTGTTGAGGGACAGAAAGTGGAAAGCCCCGGGAAATTTGCATTTACCCGAGGCTACTCCCTCAACTCCCAACAGGTTGAGAGTAGCCTCTTATTCTTTTTTATACAAGGAGTAAAAGGCATGACGCCATTAAAAACTGCGTTAGGCATCGTCTTTATTATTTGCCTGACGATAGTGATCTTTACCTTTATTACTCGCGGCAGGCTCTGCGAGTTTTCAATAAAGAGTGAACATCAGGAGGTGGCGGCGAAATTAGCCTGTAACGCAGGCTAACCTCTACGGGCGGAACGACGGTTCCGCCCGGCTTGTAGGATGCTGAGGTCTTAATGCACCCATTTTTTTCTTCGGTCACCGCGATTATACTGCGCGACATGTACCCAGATGATAAGAATCCATGAAACACATTTTTCTGCTGTTGTTACTTTTTACCGCTCTTGCCCGTGCCGATGAGATTGGCAGCCAGTATAAGGAACAGGCGGAAAGCGGCGATGCGCGCGCGCAGTATTACCTTGCCGATACGTACTTTAGCTCCGGCGACAGCAAGCAGGCTGCGCTTTGGGCAGAGAAAGCGGCAAAGGGTGGCGATGTCGACGCCATGGGGTTGCTCTCGCAAATCTTCTTTACGCAGGGAGATTATGTACAGGCTAAGGCACTGGCGCAGCAGGCAACGATAGCCGGCAGCAAACGTGGTGCGATCATGCTGGCACGCGTGCTGGTGAATGCGCAGGCCGGCAAGACCGACTATCCGCAGGCCATTAAACTGCTGCAAACGGCCACGGAGGATATCGATAACGACTCCGCAGTTGACGCGCAGATGCTGCTGGGGCTGATTTATGCCAACGGCGTTGAGGTCGTTCAGGACGATGCGCAGGCAGCGGCGTGGTTCAAACGCAGCTCGTCACTGTCGCGTACGGGCTACGCGGAATACTGGGCGGGTATGCTGTTCCAGCAGGGTGAGAAAGGCTTTATCACACCGAATAAACAGAAAGCGCTGTACTGGTTGAACCTGAGCTGCACCGAAGGGTTTGATACGGGGTGTGAAGAGTTTGATGCGTTGAGCGGGGAATAAAGTGCCGGGTGGCGGCTTCGCCTTACCCGGCCTACAAAACCCGTAGGCCCGGTAAGCGCAGCGCCACCGGGCTTAGGATGTTACTGGTCGGCCGTCTTATCAAAGCGCCCCAGCACCTCGCGTTCATACGCCAGCGCTTTTTTGCGGTCGAATTTGTGTTCCCACTTGGCGATAACCAGCACCGCCAGGGCATTCCCCACCACGTTCAGCGCCGTACGCGCCATGTCGAGGATACGGTCGACACCGGCGATAAACGCCAGGCCTTCCAGCGGGATACCGACGCTGCCCAGCGTCGCCAGCAGCACCACGAAGGAGACGCCCGGCACGCCCGCGATGCCTTTCGAGGTCACCATCAGGGTCAGCACCAGCACGATTTCCTGCCACAGCGACAGGTCAATCCCGTACAGCTGCGCAATAAAGATCGCCGCAATACTCTGATACAGGGTCGAGCCGTCGAGGTTAAAGGAGTATCCGGTTGGCACCACAAAACTGGTTATCGACGCCGGCGCGCCGTAGGCTTCCATCTTTTCAATGATGCGCGGCAGCACGCTTTCAGAGCTTGCCGTGGAGTACGCCAGAATCAGCTCATCCTTCAGGATGCGGATCAGGATCCAGATGCTCAGCCCGCACAGGCGCGCCACAATGCCCAGCACCACCAGCGCGAAGAACAGGATCGCAAAGTGCACCAGAATCACCAGCTTCGCCAGCGGCCACAGGGAGGCAAAGCCGAAGTTGGCGACGGTCACCGCGATCAGCGCGAATACACCGACCGGCGCATAGCGCATTACCATGTGGGTCACTTTGAACATGGTTTCAGAGATAGAGCGGAACACGGTCACCAGCGGTTCACGGTGCGTCGCCGGCAGGGAAGAGAGCCCCAGACCAAACAGCACCGAGAAGAAGATGATTGGCAGCATCTCGCCTTTTGCCATGGACGCCACAATGTTGGTTGGCACCAGCGACAGGATAGTTCCCATCAGGCCATGCGCATGGCTCTGCACGTCGGCGGTTGTGCTTTGGTATTTCGAAATATCCACCGTCGCCAGCTGCGACATATCAATCCCGGAGCCTGGCTGGAAGACGTTCGCCAGGGTGATACCGAGAATGATGGCAATTGTAGTGATCACTTCGAAATAGATGATGGTCTTCGCCCCGATACGACCTAACTGCTTCGCATCACCGACGCCCGCAATGCCAACCACCAGCGTTGAGATAACAATCGGCACCACAATCATCTTGATCAGATGAATAAAAATATCGCCTGCCGGAGAGAGCATGTTCGCAATCAGCCATTCGCGGCTGTCGCTATGATAGTGGAGGTAACTGCCCAGCAAGATACCCAGTACAAGGGCAATTAAGATTTGCCAGGCGAGGCTGACTTTAACGTTTTTCATAGAAACTGACTTCCTCAATGAAGCACCTTATTCACGCAAACTGCATGAATATGGGGACATACTGAAAGGGTATGAATTGTGTTGCGTTGGTTTATGGAGTTTTTTAACGCGGCGTATGAGTATCATTTGCACGGCATGCTGTGCAAGCCTTAAAGAACGAGGCATTTCACTGAAAAAAGGGTCTATGACGTTAATTTGTAATAATTCTTATAAATAACCTTTTGTTATAAAAACGCTTTTTTCCAATCATTTGTGAATAATCCTGCCTCTAAATTATTTCCCTTCAAAGTTTCATTCGCTCATTTTTCAATCTATTCAAACAATGCGTGATCTGCCGCCCAAATACTAAACAAAGCTTGTAAAGCCCCTACTATTAACGTTTTTGCGACATATTATTAACATCTTACAAGGAGAAAAAAAGCCATGAGCCAAATCCACAAACACGACATTCCCGCAAATATTGCGGACCGTTGCCTGATAAACCCGGAGCAGTACCACGAGAAGTATCAGCAATCCGTCTCCAGCCCAGATATCTTCTGGGGCGAGCAGGGCCATATCCTTGACTGGATCACACCGTATCAAAAGGTGAAAAACACCTCCTTTGCGCCGGGCAATGTCTCCATTAAATGGTATGAAGACGGCACCCTGAACCTGGCGGCGAACTGCCTGGACCGCCACCTTGCCGAGCGCGGCAACGAAACGGCCATTATCTGGGAAGGCGACGATGCCTCTCAGAGCAAACATATCACCTATCAAGAGCTGCACCGCGACGTCTGCCGTTTCTCGAATGTGCTGCTGGAACAAGGCATTAAAAAAGGCGACGTGGTCGCTATCTATATGCCAATGGTGCCTGAAGCCGCAGTCGCCATGCTGGCCTGCGCGCGCATCGGCGCGATCCACTCCGTTATCTTTGGCGGCTTCTCGCCGGAAGCCGTTGCCGGGCGTATTGTCGACTCCAACTCGAAGCTGGTGATCACCGCTGATGAAGGCGTGCGCGCCGGGCGCGGTATTCCGCTAAAGAAAAACGTTGATGAAGCGCTGAAAAACCCGAACGTGAAAACCATCAGCAACGTCATCGTGCTCAAGCGTACCGGCGGCAAGATCGACTGGAACGAGGGCCGCGATCTGTGGTGGAGCGACCTGATTGAGCAAGCGAGCGACCAGCACGAACCGGAAGAGATGAATGCCGAAGACCCGCTGTTTATCCTCTATACCTCCGGCTCCACCGGCAAGCCGAAAGGCGTGCTGCACACCACCGGCGGCTATCTGGTTTATGCGGCCACCACCTTTAAATACGTCTTCGACTACCATCCCGGCGACATCTACTGGTGTACCGCCGACGTAGGCTGGGTCACCGGCCACAGCTACCTGCTGTACGGCCCGCTGGCGTGCGGCGCAACGACGCTGATGTTTGAAGGCATACCCAACTGGCCAACCCCGGCGCGCATGTGTCAGGTGGTCGATAAACATAAGGTCAATATTCTCTACACCGCGCCAACGGCCATCCGCGCCCTGATGGCGGAAGGTGACAAAGCGATTGAAGGGACTGACCGCTCTTCCCTGCGCATCCTCGGCTCCGTGGGCGAACCCATCAACCCTGAAGCCTGGGAGTGGTACTGGAAGAAAATCGGCAATGAGAAATGCCCGGTGATGGACACCTGGTGGCAGACCGAAACCGGCGGCTTCATGATCACCCCAATGCCGGGAGCCACAAAGCTGAAAGCGGGCTCCGCAACGCGACCATTCTTCGGCGTGCAGCCTGCGCTGGTGGATAACGAAGGCAATCCTCAGGAAGGGGCCACCGAGGGCAACCTGGTGATCACAGACTCCTGGCCGGGCCAGGCGCGTACCCTGTTCGGCGACCACGAGCGCTTCGAGCAGACCTACTTCTCCACCTTCAAAAACATGTATTTCAGCGGCGACGGCGCGCGCCGTGACGAAGACGGTTATTACTGGATAACCGGACGCGTGGACGACGTGCTCAACGTCTCCGGCCACCGTCTGGGTACGGCTGAGATTGAATCCGCGCTGGTATCACATCCGAAGATTGCCGAAGCCGCCGTTGTGGGCATTCCACACAATATTAAAGGCCAGGCGATTTACGCTTACGTCACCCTGAACCACGGCGAAGAGCCGTCGCCAGAGCTGTATGCGGAGGTACGTAACTGGGTGCGTAAAGAGATTGGCCCGCTTGCTACGCCGGACGTGCTGCACTGGACCGACTCGCTGCCGAAAACCCGTTCCGGCAAAATTATGCGCCGCATCCTGCGCAAAATCGCCGCGGGTGATACCAGCAACCTCGGCGATACCTCAACGCTCGCCGATCCTGGCGTGGTGGACAAACTGCTCGAAGAGAAGCAGGCCATCGCAATGCCATCGTAATTTTTCCTCCCTCTCCCCGTGGGAGAGGGCCGGGGTGAGGGCATCAGACCGCACCTTCCTCCCCTCACCCTAACCCTCTCCCCAAACGGGAGAGGGGACTAAAAACAAACCAACCTTACCTTTGGAGACTCTGTGATGAATAACGATATTTGTCAGCAGATAGAGAATAGTGCGCACTACAGGGAGCTCGTCGAAAAACGGCAACGGTTTGCCTTCATCCTTTCCATCATCATGCTGATCATCTACGTCGGCTTTATTATGCTCATCGCCTTTGCCCCGCACTGGCTCGGTACACCGCTGCACGCGGGTACCAGCGTCACGCGCGGTATTCCCATTGGCATTGGCGTGATTGTCATTTCGTTTGTCCTGACCGGCGTGTACGTCTGGCGCGCGAACGGCGAATTCGATCGTCTTAATAAAGAAGTCCTGCGTGAGGTAAAAGCATCATGAAGCGAGTCCTGACGGCGCTTGCCGCCGCCCTTCCGTTTGCCGCCAACGCGGCTGATGCCATTACCGGCGAGGTACAGCGCCAGCCAACCAACTGGCAGGCAATCATCATGTTCCTCATTTTCGTCCTGCTGACGCTGTATATCACCTACTGGGCGTCGAAGCGCGTGCGCTCGCGTAATGATTACTACACCGCTGGCGGCAACATCACCGGGTTCCAGAACGGGCTGGCGATTGCGGGCGACTTTATGTCTGCCGCCTCCTTCCTCGGGATTTCCGCGCTGGTGTACACCTCCGGCTACGACGGCCTGATCTACTCTCTCGGCTTCCTGGTCGGCTGGCCGATCATTCTGTTCCTGATCGCCGAACGCCTGCGTAACCTGGGGCGCTTTACCTTTGCCGACGTCGCCTCCTATCGCCTTAAGCAAGGCCCCATCCGCATGCTCTCCGCCTGCGGTTCTCTGGTGGTCGTGGCGTTGTATTTGATCGCCCAGATGGTAGGCGCGGGCAAGCTTATCGAACTGCTGTTCGGCCTGAACTACCACGTTGCGGTGGTGCTGGTCGGCGTATTGATGGTGATGTATGTCCTGTTCGGCGGCATGCTGGCAACGACCTGGGTGCAGATCATCAAAGCGGTACTGCTGCTGTTCGGCGCAAGCTTTATGGCCTTTATGGTGATGAAACACGTCGGCTTCAGCTTCAATAACCTGTTCACCGAAGCGATGGCGGTGCATCCGAAAGGGGAAGCCATCATGAGCCCTGGCGGGCTGGTGAAAGACCCGATATCCGCACTCTCGCTCGGTCTGGGGCTGATGTTTGGTACCGCAGGTTTACCGCACATCCTGATGCGTTTCTTCACCGTCAGCGATGCGCGTGAAGCGCGTAAAAGCGTCTTCTACGCCACCGGCTTCATGGGGTATTTCTACATCCTGACCTTTATCATCGGCTTTGGCGCCATCATGCTGGTGGGTGCAAATCCGGCGTTTAAAGACGCGGCGGGCGCGCTGATTGGCGGTAACAACATGGCGGCGGTGCATCTGGCTGACGCGGTGGGCGGCAATCTGTTCCTCGGCTTCATCTCGGCCGTGGCCTTCGCCACCATCCTCGCGGTGGTTGCGGGCCTGACGCTGGCCGGTGCTTCAGCGGTATCGCACGACCTCTACGCCAACGTGTTCCGCAAAGGCGCCAGCGAGCGCGACGAGCTGAAAGTTTCTAAAATCACGGTGCTGGTGCTGGGCGTGGTGGCAATCCTGCTGGGGATCCTGTTCGAGAAGCAGAACATCGCCTTTATGGTGGGGCTGGCCTTCTCGATTGCGGCAAGCTGCAACTTCCCCATCATCCTGCTCTCCATGTACTGGTCAAAACTGACTACTCGTGGGGCGATGATTGGCGGCTGGCTGGGGCTGCTGACGGCGGTGGTTCTGATGATCCTTGGCCCGACAATTTGGGTGCAGATCCTCGGCCATGAAAAGGCCATCTTCCCGTACGAATACCCGGCGCTGTTCTCCATTGCCGTGGCGTTTATCGGCATCTGGTTCTTCTCGGCCACGGACAACTCGCCGGAGGGTAACCTGGAGCGCGAGAAATTCCGCGCCCAGTTTATCCGTTCACAAACCGGCCTGGGCGTTGAACAGGGCCGCGCGCACTAAGTCCTTCTCCCCGGCCATCCGGTCGGGGAGCTTAAAACATCACCCGCGCCACGAGCGGCGCAATCAGCACCATCACTACGCCTGAGAGCATCATCACCAGGCTCGCGACAACGCCCTCCTGCTGGCCGAGTTCATACGAACGTGCCGTGCCCGCCCCGTGCGACGCCGCGCCAAAGCCTGCCCCTTTCGCCATACCTTCACGGATGGAGAGGCGTAAAAACAGCATATCGCCGACCGCCATGCCGAACACGCCCGTGACGACGACAAACAGCGCCACCAGATCCGGCTGTCCGCCGAGCGGCCTGGCTGCCGCCAGCGCAAACGGCGTGGTTACCGAGCGCACGGCCAGGCTACGCTGAATCTCATCCGACAGGGTAAACAGCCGCGCCAGCCAGACGGAGCTGCACACCGCCACCACCGTCGCGGTGACAACACCCGCGCTGAGCGACATCCAGTGGCGTTTGATAACGGCGAGGTTGTCATAAACAGGCACGGCAAAAGCGATGGTCGCCGGGCCGAGCAGCCACAGCAGCCAGTGGGATTCACCAATATAGTTCTGCCAGGAGATATGCCCGAAAATCAGCATCAGCACCAGCAGGATCGGTGTGAACACCAGCGGCATCAGCGGCAGAGCGTGAAAGCGGCGGTACAGACGCTTGTTGGCAAAGTAGATAACCAGCGTCGCCGCCAGGCACATCACGCTAATCTGAAAGTTAGTCATGCTTGTGCCTGCTGATTTCATACCGATACACTTTATCCACCACCCAGGCGGTCGTTCCCAGCACCATCAGCGTACTGAGGGCAATAACGGCAAAGATGCGCCAGCCGTCGACCATCAGCAGCTGCGCATAGTTCACCACCGCCACCACGGCGGGCACAAAGAACAGCAGCATCTCCGCCAGCAGCCAGCGCGCACCGGCGCGCACCCAGCGAAGCGGAATAACGCGACAGAGAATGAGCGTCAGCATCAGCACCATTCCCACCAGGTTGGCAGGCAGGGGCAGACTCAGCCAGTTGACAAGATATTCCGCGAAAACAAAGAGTCCCGCATAGAGCAGTACCTGAACCGGTACCTGGAGTCGTTGCACAACGGCAGGCGTAAAGCGGCTTAACGCCACGGCCATGGGTGATTTCCTCAAAAATGAGACGAGGCGCCAGTATAGAGACCGCACGTAATCGACTGAAATGAATTAAAATCATCGAAGGTATAGTTCCGAGGAATAATCATGGACATAAGAACGCTGCGCTATTTTGTCGAAGTGGTTCGTCAGCAAAGTTTTACCCGCGCAGCGGAGAAGTTGTTTGTTACCCAACCTACCATCAGCAAAATGCTGAAAAACCTCGAAGATGAACTGAACTGCACTCTGCTTATCCGCGACGGGCGCAAGCTGTTGATGACCGATACCGGCCGCGTGGTGTTTGAACGCGGGCTGGCGATCCTGGCGGAGTTCCGCCAGCTGGAAGCAGAGCTTGATGATATCAACCATCTGACGAAAGGCGTGCTGCGCCTTGGCATCCCGCCGATGGTGGGCATGATGATGGCCGGGCCGATTAGCCTGTTTCGCCAGCGCTACCCCGGCGTCGAGCTGAAAATATCCGAATTCGGCGGCCTGACCGTTCAGCAGGCGGTCACCAACGGCGAGCTGGACGTCGCGATGACGGCGCTTCCGGTAGAGGAAGAGAGCGGGCTGGCAACGCTGCCGCTCTTTAGCCATCCGCTGTGCGTGCTGGTTCCCCGCTCCGGCGAGTGGCTACAAGTCGACGCCGTGAAGCCCGAGCGGCTCGGCGAGCATCCTCTGCTGATCTACAACGAAGATTTTGCCCTCAGCCGCCAGCTGATGGCGCTGTTTAACCAGCACAACGTGAAGCCGCGGATAGCAGTACGTAGCGGGCAGTGGGATTTTCTGGCGGCAATGGTGCAGGCCGGCGTGGGGATTGCCATCCTGCCGCAGCCGATTTGCGAGCGGCTGGATAAAAACACGCTGCGCTGGATCCCGCTGGAAAGCGATTTGTACTGGCAGCTGGGGATGATCTGGCGTGAAGGGGTATATTTGTCGCAGAGCGCGCAGGCGTGGCTGCAATGTTGTGAGGGGTTTTGGGTGCCCTCACCCTAACCCTCTCCCACAGGGAGAGGGAACGGATCGAGCACGTAGGCCCGGTAAGCGCAGCGCCACCGGGCAAAACCAGCGCTACTGATTCTCTATCAACAGCGCTTCCAGCAGGTCCAGATCGTGCAGCAGCTTTTGCAGCGTCTCGTTGCTGATCTGGCGCGTGGCGCGCAGGTGGTACAGCTCGGCACGCTCTGAGCGCAGCGCCGCCAGACGGAACCGCCGTTCAAGGTTCTCCTCCTGCAGCGAGCTTTCCACATCGTTACGCCCGTCGGCCCGACGACGCAGGTTACCAATCACGCGGGAACTCACTTCCGTCAGCAGCTGATTATCGATGTTCTCTTCCGCATCCGCGGCCAGGCGCTCCTCCATTTTCTGGATGGCGACAATTGCTACTTCAGCGGTAGCCGCCCGCGCAATACGTTCTTCTTTATGCTGCTGGGTCGAATCACCGGCATCAATATGCTGGAGTAAAATCGGCAGCATAATCACGCCGACAAACAGCGAGAACAGAATGACGCCAGCCGCCAGGAAGACCAGCTCGTAACGCGCCGGGAAGACATCCCCGGTAGGCAGCAGCAGCGGAATAGAGAGCACACCGGCAAGGGTGATCGCCCCGCGTACGCCCGCAAATGAGGCAATCAGCAGTTCGCGCGTGGTCCACGAACCGAACTCCATCGGCTTTTTCGTCAGGAAGCGCACGCTGAACCTTTTCATCGTCCACAGCCAGCCGAAACGCACCAGCATCAGCGCCACGTAAATCAGCACGATGTCGGTGAACAGCATCCAGGTTTCAACGTTCGGGTCAGCTTCTGCCGCCACCAGCGAGGACTCGAGAATGCCCGGCAGCTGCAGGCCCAACAGCAGGAATACCATGCCGTTAAACACGAACTCGAGCATTGCCCAGGTGCTGTTGGCACGCAGGCGCATCGCCAGCGGCGCACGGCGCATCACGCCAGCGCGGGTGATGGTCATCCCCGCAGCAACCGCCGCCAGAATGCCCGATACGCCAATATGTTCAGCAATCAGGTAAGAGGCAAACGGCAGCAGGAACAGCAGAACGATCTGCGTTGCCGGCTCGTCCCCGCCCCAGCGGCTGAGGAATCCCAGCGAGCGGCCGTACAGCCAGCTCACCACAAAGCCCGCCAGAATACCGCCAATCGCCACCTTGAAGAATTCAACGGTCGCACCGCCCACGGTGAACACCATCGTCCCCATGGCAACCGCCACGGCAAACTTCAGGGCGACCAGGCCAGAGGCGTCATTCATTAGCGCCTCGCCCTGCAAAATGCCCATGATTTTCTTCGGAATACGGCCTTCACCCACAATGCCGGAAAGCGCCACGGCATCGGTTGGCGACAGCACGGCCGCCAGCGCAAAGGCAGGAATTAACGGAATACCCGGCACCGCCCAGTAGATCAGGAAACCAATCCCGACCACCGTTACCACCACGAGCGCCAGCGCCAGGCCGAAGATCTCTCGCCCGTGCTCAAGGAACTCGCGCGTGGGCGTTTTCCAGCCGTCGGCAAACAGCAGCGGTGGGATAAAGAGCACGAGGAACAGTTCCGGGTCGAACTCCACGTGCAGGCCAAACGTTGGCCACGCCAGCAGCGCGCCAATGGCAATTTGCATGAGCGGCAAAGGCAGTTGGAAGGGCAGTACGCGTGTAACTACCCCGGATAGCGAGACCACAAGGGTCATGATGAGTATTGTGAAGAAGATTTCCATGCGTTCCCTGTTTGCTGTGTTGCTTAAAAGCCAAACCTAAGGCGTCGTGCCTCTTATTCTATCTTCTCCAGAGTAACGCAAATGGCAACGACGTGTGTTCCGAAAATAAAAACGGGCGGCCTGAGCCACCCGTTTTCGCATAAAAGGACAACTTAGATTGCCCAACCGCCGGCGTAGAACGCCACCAGCGCGATAGCGATAACGACGGTGCCGATGTTCAGCTTGCGCCATTCACCGGAAACCAGGCGACCAATCACCAGCGATGCGAAACCAATCATGATGCCGGTAACGATGTTACAGGTCAGCACGATAAATACCGCCGTGATCAGGCCAGACATGGCGTCCACGAAGTCAGCAAAGTCGATTTTCGCCACGTTGCTCAGCATCAGCAGGCCGACGTACATCAGCGCTGGCGCGGTCGCGTAAGCCGGTACCAGGTAAGAAAGCGGAGAGAGGAACAGGATCAGCAGGAACAGCACGCCGACGGTGATCGCCGTCAGGCCGGTTTTTCCGCCTGCCGCCGTGCCCGCTGCGGACTCAATGTACACAGCTGCCGGAGCCGCCCCCACCAGGCCAGAGAAGACGCTGCTCAGGGAGTCGGTGGTCAGCGCTTTGCCGCCGTCGATAATCTGGCCGTCTTTATCCAGCAGGTTCGCCTGGCCGGCTACCGCGCGGATAGTACCGGTAGCGTCAAACACGGCGGTCATCACCAGCGCCAGCACGCTCGGCAGGATCACCGGATTCAGCGCGCCCACAATGTCCAGGCTGCCAATCAGCGAATTGCCCTGGTCATCGCTCAAGGACGGCATGGCAAAGATACCGGAGAAGTGCACGGTCGGATCGAAGATCAGGCCAACAATGGAGACACCGATAATGGTCAGCAAAATGCCGCCCGGCACCTTCAGTTTTTCCAGGCCGATAATCACCGCCAGGCCAATCAGGGACATGATCACCGGGAAGCTGGCGAAATGACCCAGCGCCACCGGCAGGCCGTCGAGTGGGTTTTTAACCACCAGGCCAACGCCGTTCGCGGCAATCAGCAGCAGGAACAGACCGATACCGATGCCCGTACCGTGCGCCACGCCCTGCGGCAGGTTGCGCAAAATCCAGCTACGGATGCCGGTAGCAGAAATAATAGTGAACAGTACGCCCATCAGGAACACGGCGCCCAGCGCAACCGGCACGCTGATGTGCTGGCCCAGTACCAGGCTGAATGCGGTAAACGCAGTCAGAGAGATGGCGCAGCCAATGGCCAGCGGCAGATTGGCCCACAGGCCCATTACGATGGAGCCCACACCGGCAACCAGGCAGGTCGCGACAAAGACGGCAGCAGGCGGGAAGCCCGCTTTGCCCAGCATCCCCGGCACCACGATGACGGAGTAAACCATCGCCAGAAACGTTGTCAGACCGGCAACGACTTCCTGACGCACGGTGCTGCCGCGTGCAGAAATTTTAAACATGGCGTCAAGTGAACCGCCGGTACGCGCAGATGGCGTAGACATAGAAAACATCCCCTGAGAGTTTTTATAGAAGTCCGTAAGCGTGGTGGAGACTCCACTGCCAGCAAAACGTCAAATCCCTGTGCTGCGTTTGCGACGAAAGGGGCGTCACAAAAAAAGCAAACGTTTAGCTCCGCGCTTACAAAACGGGTGGTCAATTTTAGGCAAACGATTATCTAGCCTAATACCCGCCCTTTTCAACTGAACTTTCTCGTTTTTCGCTAAAATTCCCTTACAGCGATGAAGAAATAAGCAGAGGATGCGCAAACGTTATCGTCAGTGCGCAATTTAGTAACATTTCATCCTTCGCCTGGGATACTGAGCGGACCGCCCTGCTCCAGGGTTCTCTGCCACCCGGGACGATCCTCGACCTTTTTCTTCCACGCCTGAGTATGCGGCAGGTTTTCAATCCCGCCGCGCGCCAGCAGAGCAAAGACAGGGAAACTCATCTGGATATCGGCCATGCTGAGCGCATCGCCCGCAAACCAGCTGTTTTCAGCAAGATGCGATTCAATAAAGCGCGCATGCGTTTCCAGCTGGCGGTTGAGATACGCTTTTTGCACCCCCTGCCCCAGCGCTTTCCCCAGCGTCCTCATGCCAAACGGCACGGGCGGCTTACCCAGGCTGTTGAAGACCAGCTTCATGAGCAGCAGCGGCATCAGCGAACCTTCGGCGTAATGCAGCCAGAAGCGGTACTGAACTTTATGCGCGGGATCTAACGGCTTAAGACGGGATTCGGCGTCATAGGTTTCCTGAAGGTACTCGAGAATGGCGCCGGACTCTGCGAGGATCAGCCCGTTGTCTTCAATGACCGGTGATTTACCCAAAGGATGGACCCGTTTAAGGGACTCAGGAGCCAGCATGGTTTTTTCGCGCTGGTAGCGAACGATCTCGTAGGGAAGGGAAAGCTCTTCCAGTGCCCAAATCACACGATGTGAACGCGACTGGTTTAGATGGTGGACCGTTAGCATGATTTTCTCCTGTGATTCATACCTGTTAACTATAGAAAATCGAACAACATCGCGAAAATTTTTTGGCGAAAAAATCACCGCTCGCGCTGGCGAAAAGTAAGGCTTTGCATAAAATTAAAGTGTCAGCACAAACCGGAACCTCCTCAACTTGCTCGACATGAGGCGTGCTGATGTCGGGGGAAACCCTCCCGTGAGCCAGCGGGATAGAGAGAAAGACAAAGACCGGGAATAAACTAAAGCGCCCTCGTGGCGCTTTAGTTTTTTACTGTGCTTTTTGCCGGGTGACGCTTCGCTTACCCGGCCTACGTTCTCGGTTTTGTAGGCCGGGTAAGGCGCAGCCGCCACCCGGCAAACCGTCCGCACAGACTCAATCCTCCTCCAGCAGTCGCGCCCCCGTCCCCTGCGCACCCAGCGTGTCGCCGGGGTTTCGCAACGGACAATCGCTGCGCGACAAACACCCGCACCCAATGCAGCCGTCCAGCTCATCGCGCAGTGCAACAAGGGTATGGATACGCCGGTCCAGCTCCTCCCGCCACTGGGACGAAAGGTGCTTCCACTCCTTCGCGCTCAGCGTATGACCCTCAGGTAATACGCCGAAGGCATCGCCGATGGTGGCCAGGGGGATCCCAATGCGTTGCGCAATTTTAATGATCGCGACGTAACGAAGCACGTCGCGGGTATAGCGCCGCTGGTTTCCGCCGTTACGGATACTTTTAATTAACCCTTTGCTTTCATAGAAGTGGAGCGCCGACACCGCAACGCCGCTGCGCTTTGCCACTTCACCGGGGGTTAAAAGCGCTTTTATTCGCGGCAATCTCTTTTCCATAAAACCTCTTTACCTCAAGTTAACTTGAGGAATTATACTCCCCCGCAGAGAAAACGACGAATCAACAGAGATAGATGTATCTCCAGAGAGGCAACCTTATGTCGCATCAGCAAATTATTCAGACACTTATTGAATGGATTGATGAACATATCGACCAACCGTTGAACATTGATGTGGTCGCTAAAAAGTCGGGCTATTCGAAATGGTATTTACAGAGGATGTTCCGCACCGTCATGCATCAGACGCTGGGTGAGTACATCCGCCAGCGCAGGTTACTGCTGGCGGCGCAGGCGCTACGCGCTACGCAGCGGCCAATTTTCGATATCGCGATGGATCTAGGCTATGTGTCGCAACAAACTTTCTCCCGCGTATTTCGCCGCGAGTTCGATCGCACGCCAAGCGATTACCGCCACCAGCTGAATTAATGCGTTTAGTGCAAGGGCTGCTGCTGCCAGGTCATAAACTCCTGCGGCGGCATTGCTTTCGCGAAGTGCCATCCCTGACAATACTGCACGCCACGCTTTAACAGCCAGCTCACCTGCTCTGCCGTCTCCACGCCCTCGGCGATGGTTTTCAGGCGCAGGCTTTGCGCCATCTCGATAATGTGTTCGGCAATCAGATGGCTGGTGCTGTTGGTGGTTAAGGTATCAACAAACGATTTATCGATTTTGAGGATATCGACGTTCAGGGAATAGAGGTTATGCAGGTTCGAGTAACCGGTTCCGAAATCATCGATCGCCACCTCATAACCCGCCTGGCGGAATGCCTGAATCACCGGCGTGGTTTTAGGAACGTCGATAAACCCGCGTTCGGTCACTTCGATTTTGATCTGCTGCGCGCGCACGGCGTAAAAGCGGGCCTTGTCGGAAATCATGGCGATCAGGCGCGACGAGTGGAAATCTGACGCCGACAGGTTTATCGAAATATAGAGCTGCGGATGGGCAGCCAGGAAATGGCCCAGATCGCTGAATACCTCTTCGACAACATAATCCGTAATGCGCTCGATCATCCCCTCTTTTTCAGCCAGCGGTATAAATTCCGCAGGGCTCATTACCTGCCCGTTAAAACCGGGCCAGCGTAATAGAGCTTCCGCCCCCACGCACTGGTTATTTTTGATATCAATAATAGGCTGATAATGAACCCGAAGCTGGCGCGTGTTCAGCGCCCGATGCAGCAGACGCCCGGGCGAGTTGAGCTCACGATGCGTACGTGACCACACCAGCAAAATAATGACGCTGCAAATCATCCCCAGCGGTAACGTTAGCGTGGCCTGGTGATAGAGCGATTCATAAAAACGCTGAGTCGATGTAGAAACAATGGCGGCAATAGGACGTTTATCCGATTTTACTATCGTGTAAAAACGGTCATCCTTTTGAAAGGCCGATTCCTTATGTTGAATCTGCGAATTTAATAATGAAATATTGGCTTTCTGGCTGACGGAAAAGAAAGCATTGGTTACCGTGTCATACACCCCCCATGACAGGGAATGATCGGCAGACATCACTTCGCTGTAAGAAAGCGGATTGACCACCACGACATAATTACCGCGCTGCATATATGTCATTTTATAACCAGCAAAAAATGGCGTATCGCGATAATAATAGATTGCAACGTCGGGTTTACGGTTGTAATTGGCGGCAGGAATAACGTAAGGATGCTCGGGGGTAAAAACGGTCGAGCAGAGAAAATTCTGACCCTCTGCATAAATTAAATCAGCAACGAACAGGCGGCCACGAACCACGTTCAACATATATTGACGATGTTCTGGTGTACACAGCTGACCCTGATATTTTTCAGCCTCATCCCGTGCTAAATCAACCTGTTGAATAACCAGTTCAGTTTTGTCTAAAGCCAGTTCGGCAAATGTACTTAGCTGGGCGCTTGTTTCCGTCTCGGCTCTTAGCTGGGCAAACCATAGCGCAAGCATCACAGGCAGCATAACTACCATGATGATCCCTATCACTCTGAGCATTTTGCGCCGCGCGCTACGATTCATTTCCCGCCCTATAACCCTGCATTTTATACGCCTGTAGTAATGAAGGCCGGATGCTTTGGTAAACAGGTGATTACGTTGCATGAATCATGCGAAGTTAGCAACTGACTTTTAGTATTAAAAATCTTAATTTTCGTTATGACGATAATATTTTCCCGTAAGCCAAATTGAAAGTATTCGTTCCGTTTCTATTAGGGGAAATTATTATCCAGAATGTGCGGATGATTTTAAGATAACACAACAGCGGATCGTTGATTAAAGCAAACTTTTGTCAGCATGAAAAAAGGACAACATCAACATGAAATTGTCTGCGCGGGGTTCCCGCATTGATTTATAAATAATCAGATGCGATGACCGTTTTCCCTCTTCCTGTCCGTTTGGCGTCATATAAAGCTTTATCAGCACGCGTCAGTAATGCAGAAGTATCGCGGTGCCCCTGACAGACCTCGACCACCCCGGCACTGAAGGAGAGCACGACCGTTTTATCACCCACCCGCAACGGTTTGGTGATAAGCGCGGTGCGCAGGCGGGCAGACAAACCCATGGCCGCCTCACCGTCGGCCTGGGCGAGCAGGAGTAAAAACTCCTCCCCGCCCACGCGCCCCAGCGCAGATCCTGCCGGACTTAACGCTCTGATTTGATCGCAGAAGTGGAGCAGCGCCGCATCGCCCACCTGATGGCCCCACGCATCGTTAATCTGCTTAAAGTAATCCAGGTCGAACATCAGCACGCTGAAATGGCTTTTGGCATCCTGCCGCGAGCTTGTCGCCAGCGCCAGCTTGAGCCGCTGCAAAATCGCAGAGCGATTAAAACAGCCGGTTAAATCGTCAGTCGTGGCCTTCACCGCCAGCTGCTGTTCGGCTTTTTTACGCTCCGTAATATCCAGGCCAATATTGAGAATCGAGTTGTCCGGCAACAGAATGTTTGACCAGAGGATGGTCAGCGGCGTCCCGTCTTTATGCACAGGGTGCCATTCATACATATCCTTCAGGGGTGAGATATGAACGGACTCCCGCACCCGTCGTCGCTCTTCAGGATCGGGGTAAAACAGCGTCAGCGGATCGGCGTGGGTAGCAATCTCCGCCATGCTCCAGCCAAACACTTTTTCACATTCGGCGTTCCACAACACGCAGCGATTGTGCCTGTCGAACGCATTCATGAGCACTGGAGCACGTTCAAATAAGGTTTTGTACTGGGTAACGACCCGCTGCATTTCTTGCGCGGTTTTTTCCCGGGCCAGGATCTCTGCGAAATAGTCTTTTAATTTTTCGACCAGTATTACAACGATATTTTTAAGAACCGGCAAAGAGGCTAGCTTCTCATTAAATGCCAGGAAGAAATAACCGCTGGATTGCCAGTCATGGGTAGAAAGTTTACACAGCACCCCGCTTTGCAGCAGCGAATATCCGGGATGTTGAGGGGGAAAAATCGCCTGACCAATGTTCTCTTTCCAGTAGACCACGCGCCAGGCGCGATGATGTCGCTGCAGCAGGGTACTTGCCAGAAAATCAGCGACGTTGAACGAATGGCAGGTGACGTCGCCTGCGCAGACCACGCGCTGTTGCCCGTTGTTATCAACGCTCACCCAGGCAAGCGTTGAGCCCAATGCCTTGTTGATGGTCTCCAGCATTTCCGTCAGCGAACACTGCGCGTTGAGTCCAGGCATTAGCTTCGCCAGCGCGTGCAACGCCTGCATACTGTCATTAACAATCTCGCGTCTTTTTTCTTTCATCGTTTTTTCGCAGGTCATTAATTAATATCGCAACCGCAAAACATAAATCAGATTAATAAAACACAAGGTGTTCGATTAACATGCTGAGTGTAAAAAAAAGAATACAAAATAATAAAAAAACCAGACTATTCATATATCTGAATTATTTCAGCGGGTACACTTATTTGTCCAATCAAGCATAATCCATAGGTTTAATGCTGTAAACGTTATACAACTTAAGTCGTATTGCAGAGGTTTTGCTATCCCGATGAATTCATTATGAAGTGTGAGACAAAAGGCAAACCATGACTGTGACGATATATTTTCCGGAGCAATAAATCCCCATTTTTCATCACACCGGCACTGGCGAATAAAACAGCAAACGTGATATAGTTCACACATCTCATGTAACAAGAAACATCGTTTCATTCCAGTACGTCTGTTTTGTCGAGGATGGGTTTTATGGCAACCATTACTACCAGCATGGTTCTCCTGCGCTGGCCCCTGTTCAGCGCGGTTTTGATGTTTTTAGCCAGCACGCTGAACATTCAGTTTCGTAAATCTGACTACGCCGGTCTTGCAGTCATCAGCACCCTGCTGGGCGTTGGCGCGGCCTGCTGGTTCGCGACTGGCCTGCTGGGCATTACCCTGCTGGATATCGCAACTATTTGGGAAAACGTCAAAGTGGTGATGGTGGAAGCGATGAGCCATACCCCGCCTGACTGGCCGATGGTCATTACCTGATAGCGTCTGATGTGTTACGTGCCCGGTTAGCAAACCGCAACCGGGCAAAATACCGCCTCAGAAAATCCCTTTCTGTCGAATTTTCTGCATTTTTTCTACCGGTGCGTCGACCTTACTCACTTCAACATTATCGCGTTCGGGCGCTGGCGTAGTGACGTTTTTCGCCGCCATCCGCAGCTGCTGCAGCGCGAGCTGATGCTGTTCCATCAGCGGCCTGAGCGCAGCCACTTCGTCGCGTATTTTCTGTAGCTCCGCCAGCGGTGCTGAAGGCTCATCAGGCTTCAACCCTGGCTGAAGTTCACTCAGCAAGGTTTCAACCGTCAGGTTTTCACGCCCCAGCGACTCCGCGACATGGTGGCAAAGCGCAGGGTCCATCAAAAATAGCTGCAGTCCCGCCAGATAAACGTCGCGATGAAAAGCACGGATTTCCATATTCGAATCATCAATGCTGCCTGACTGATTGACCGACTGGTGCCACTGCTGAAGCTGCTGCACCGCACGCCTGTCCGCGCGCGACTGCTCCGGGGCCAGATGAAGTGACAGATTGACGCGGCGGATCTGCCCCTTACGCATCCTCGCCCACCTCTGCCATCAGAGGTTCTTCTACGCTCTGCGCGCCGGCCTCGGAGTGGTAAAGGCAAATTTCGCGGGAGAGTGCGCTTTGTGGGTTATCAATACTGACAACGCGGTCACCCAGCGTCGCGTAGACCTCGCGGATCGCGCCTTCAATCAGGTGCGCACCGCCGCCGACCAGATAGACGCGGTTCGGGTTCTTGGCGAATTTCTTCGCTTCGTAGGCCACCTGGTCACCCAGCTCCTGGATCTTGATGGCAATCTTCTCAAGGATCTCGTCAATGCGGGATTCATCGTTAATGACGCTCCGTACAAAACCCAGATCGTGACGACGCTTGATCAGCTCGTTTGCCACCAGATAGCTGGAATCACTGTCCGCAGCGGCCAGCAGCTTACGGGTCGCATCCGTCACCATCGCCACGCCGATTTCGTTATTGCCATAAATAGCGGACACATCGTCAAACTCGCCAACAATCACGCCCATATCCAGCGTGGTGCCGCCGCAGTCAATAACCAGCGACTTGGTAAATTCATTCACGTTGGAATTAAGCAGGTGTGAAAGCGCGGCCGGAAGGCTTTCCGGCATCACCTGCACATCGACAATGCGGAACAGTTCGCCTTTGTTCAGCGTGATGTCGCGCATCAGGTTTTTGCGCTTCGCCTCAATTCGCTCCTCGTTACGCTGGCAGTCGTCCGGGTTGTAATACTGGGTGATCGGCAGCGTGACAATGACCTCCACGTCACAGGGTGCAACACCCGTTTGCAGCAGCGCGTGGTGCACCGCCAGCAGGTTTAAATCATCGTACTGGTAGTCGATGTGGGTCGTAGAGAGCGCCTTATCTGAGGTGGCATCATAGGTGTATTTGGTGGTGCCGATGGTGTAGTTATGCACCGCCTGGCCGCGCAGCAGCGCCGCGCTCTTCCAGTCTTTGCGAAAAGAGTTCGGGGAGACGACGGTTTTCAGCGTACCGTTCTCAATCCAGCTAATTTTTACGTTGGTGGAGCCATCATCAATGGCGAATTTCTTGCGCGTCTGGTTCATAAAAAGGTTCTCAGTCAATCTTTAATAAGGGGGCCATCCCTGGCGGCGCATACCTTGAGGGGGTATTCAGCGTCAGGCCGTTACAGCACGGCCTCTTCGGTTAATATCCGGCGGGCACCCAGGTAGTGGTCCTGCCAGAAAGCATCAGATAGTTGGCTAATACGGATGTTCAGACCGGTTCGTGGGGCTTCGATAAACTTCCCTTCCCCGATATAAACGCCGACGTGGTCGGCTCCCGGCCGCTGGTTGATGTTGAAAAACACCAGGTCGCCACGGCGCAATTTTTCCTGTCGAATGTGGCGCAAGGTTCTGTCCTGGAACATGCCGTTGGCGGTGCGCGGCAGGGTGCGGCTTAACACGGGATTAAAGGCGTAAAAAACCAGCCCGCTGCAGTCAAACCCCTGCTCAGGCGTTTGCCCGCCCCAGACGTAGGGTTTTCCAATCTGCTTTTGCAGCTCGACAATCACCTGCTTTAACGAGGCCTGTAATCGAGGGCTGATTCTTTCACCCGGCAGCGGTTCCCAAATCATATCGGTGGACAACCTGCCCGGCTGCCAGCGTTTGTGCATCGCCAGCCATTCACGGTTTTCCACCCGTTCGAGGCGACGTTTTTCGCTTTCGAGCCGCTTCTGCTCTGGTGTCGGGGGGACGACGGCCACGCGCTGCTGCGTCTTTTTAAGCAACAGCGCCTTATTACGCATCCTGGCTTTAGAGGCTTTCTCTTTTTCCGCCTCGGTTTTTGCCTGGCCGCGAGGTGCCGCCTCTACCGGCGTACTCAACGCCATCATCAGCCCGACAGTCAGGGCCAGGCACGCCAGTTTCTGGATTTGAATAAAGGTGAACATCGTAAAACCGTTTAATTCTGCTGCGAGAGTCTGTCGACTATCGGTTTAATCACTTTTTCGCCGTGCTGACCGAAGAACTGATACAGCGATTCGCTGGCTGACTGGGTGAGCACCATAATCTCAATGCGGCGATTCGAGGAGCTAAGGGGATTATCGGGGTCGATCAGCATCTGATCCGCCATCCCGCTGACCTGCAATACTTTGCTCTGATCCAGCCCGGCGTTAGTCAGTACCTTCCGCGCCTGCATGGCGCGCTCGCCCGAGAGGTTCCAGTTGTTGTAGAGATCCTGATCGCGAAAACGCGTCGCATCCGTGTGCCCGGTGATAATGATCTTGTTGTCGATCTTATTCAGCTCAGGGGCGAACTCCGTTAACAGCCGTTTGAAAAATGGCGTCAGGATCGCGCTGCTGCGCTGGAACATTTCCCGCTTCCGATCGTCGGTGATCAGGATGCGCAACCCTTGCGGCACAATCTCAATTTTCAGGTTTGACTGTGCATCATAGGCTGAGGTGATTTTCATAATGATCCGGGCGAGATCTTCAATCTCGTTCTGAGAACGCGATTTCACATCGTCCAGACTTTCACTTTTCGCCATGGCGGCTGGCGTAGCGGCCTCTTTCTGCGTTTTCTTTTTCTGCGCATCGGTATCGCGCTTTTCGGTCACGGCAATCTTACCGCCCGCCCCGTGCGGCTGTGTGATAGGTGATAACGTGTGTCCCTCAAAGATCGACTGCCCGTTAAGCTGGGAGACGATCTCTTTACGTTCCTCTTCGGTCACCGATCCCATGATCCACAGCACCATAAACAGCGCCATCATGGCCAGGGTAAAATCGGCAAACGCCACCTTCCACGCGCCGCCATGAAAGGCATCATGGCTTTTGCGCGAGGAGCGTTTGATGATCGTGGTGTGTTCTTTTCCGCGATTGCCCCGCATCAGGATTCACCCGTCATTTGATTCACCCAGCCGTCCAGCGTGGCGAAGGTCGGCTTCGAATCCAGCGGCAGCATTTTGCGTCCGGCATCCACCGCCAGCAGCGTCGGTTTCCCGGCCACATGGTTAACCAGCACGGTGCGCACGCATTCGATGACCGCCATCTGCTTTTTGGTGCGCTGCTCCATGGCATTCGCCACGGGATCCATCAGGCAGTAGCAGAAGAAAACGCCGAGGAAGGTCCCCACCAGCGCGGCGGCCACTTTTACCCCGATCACGGCGATAGAGCCGTCGATGGACTGCATGGTAATAATGATCCCGAGCACCGCCGCACAGATGCCAAAGCCCGGCATCGCCTCTGCGGTACGCTGCAGCGAGCGGGACGGCTGCAGAAGGTTTTCCTCCATCGCCACCAGCTCTTGCTCAAGGATCCCCTCCAGCTCGTGCTCGTTGATTTTCCCCATCGCCATCAGGCGGAAGTTATCCGCAATAAAGGTGATAATCGCTTTGTTCTGCAGGATCAGCGGGTATTTCTGAAACAGCGGGCTGCTTTCTGGCACTTCGATATGCTCATCCAGCACCTTCAGACCGCCGTCCTGAACCAGCTCCAGCAGTTCATACAACAGCATCAGCAGCTGGCGCTGGTACTCATCGGTATATTCGTTTTTACGCATGATGCCGCGAAACTGGCGGTACATTTCCGCCAGAACCGGTTTAGGGTTGGCAAGCACCATCGCACCCATACCGGCGCCAAGAATAATGATGATCTCACCGGGCTGCCAGAACGAGGCCAGGCGCCCGCCGGACATAAGAAAACCGCCTACGACGCAGGCGAAAATGATGAAAATACCGAGCAACTTTTGCATATACCTTTCACTTCTGGAAAAAACACTGGATCTTCTGAGCGATCTTTTTATTGAGCTGACAGACGCGCGCCTCGGTAATATCGAGGACTAACGCAATCTCTTTTAAGCTCATCTCCTGCTGGTAATAGAGGGTGAGAATTAACTGCTCACGCTCATCAAGGCTTGCCAGCGCAGCCCTTAACGTCCCGCTGGTGACCATTTCGTCCTCCAGCGAACGGCTATTCAGGGTGCCATTCAGGGCATCTTCACCCAATAAATCATCAAGACTCTCCAGCGTCTTCGCGCAGTCCAGCAGCAAATACTCGTGGTACTCCTCTGCAGTGATAGAAAGATGTTCACTGAGATCCTCAAAGCTCGGCGTTCTGCCGAGTTTGCGGGTCACCTCCCGGATGGCGTCATTGATCTTGTGGCTTTTCTGACGCAGCCGACGCGGGCGCCAGTCCAGCTCCCGCAGCTCATCAAGGACCGCTCCGCGAATGCGCTGCGCCGCATAGGCGCCAAACTGCTCGTCGGGATGGCCGTAGCGTCGCAGCGACGTCAAAAGCCCCATCAGCGCAATTTGCTCCATGTCCTCTTTATCCATCACGCTGCTGGTCTGCCACGAAAGTTGTTTCACGATCCGATGCACCAGCGGCAGGTAAGCGTTGACGTAGCGCGCCTCATCCGCCGGGGTTAGCGAGTCATCAGCAATAAAATCCATCATTTCCATCAGCTGCCGCGACTTACTGGAAAACCATTTTGCTGATGATCACGTCTTTAAACGGCATCCGCGTGTTGAGGCTCTGGAAACGCTCCTCGTAGGCCTGCATCAGCTTGTCGTGCAGCAGCTCCACGCTCATGGCGCGCACCGTGTCGTATTCCATGGACGAGAGCAGATTCACCGTCGCACCGCGAATGGCCGGCGAAAGCTCTTCCGCACGGACGGTGTCGCTTGCCGAATGGGTAGCCAGCGCCAGCTCAAGCAGCAGATAGCGCTCTGAATCACCGTGGCTTTTCAGGGTCACAACCACGTTCTTGATCTCTACAAATTCCACCGGGCTCTCTTCGGAAGAGGAGAAAAAATTGCTGATGGCTGAAAGCTTGCTGTCATCCTGACTCAGGAGATGTGTTCCCAGGACGGTGAGGATGGCGGCAAAAATGGCGGCGATTAAGGCAATCACCAGCCCCAATGAAAATGTCTTTATGGTCATGTGGATTTGTTTACACCGTAAGTAATACTGAATCGTCTTGGTTGAATGCCGACCGCATTGGGTCTGCGGCAATCTCTGCGCCCGCCGCCGGGTTATCCTGCGGCGCTTCCCTGTACTGCTGGCCGCGCCCCTGCTGCGATTGCCCCGACTGCGAAGAAACCTGCACGTTCACCTGCACAAAGTTCTGCTCTGTCAGGCTCTGGCGCAGCTCGCTGCTTATCTGCTGCAGCGCGCGATAGGTTTCGCCGTTACTGGCGCTGATATGCACCTGCATGCGTCCATTCTCGATCTGCAGGGAGATATCCACTTTGCCCATCTCCGGCGGATCGAGGCGGATAGTGGCATGCTGCACCTGGTTTTTGACCTGCAGCTGCAGGCGGTCACTGAGGGCGCCGTGCAGCTGCTGCGCCCATTTCGCCTCGTCGGCATCCATCTTGATGGCCGGAAGATTGACCACCTGTTTGTCCACAGTGCTGGTAAACGTCTGCGCCACGGGGGGCTGTCCAATCGCGAGGACAACCGATATCAGCGGTTTAGCAACATCTGCGATCGCAGGTTTTACCGGCTCTGCCAGCGGTTCAGGTACGATGCGGGTCAGCGCGGGCTGCGGCTGCGCTGTCATTGACGGCAGCCCCACGGTGATGCTCTGCATTTTCAGCGCGTCACCCGTCTGCGGTACGCTGTTCGCCGTGGCATTAAGCGTTTTCACCGGCATCTGGCTTGCCATTAATAGCGCGTCCAGCAGCTGCTGCGGAGACGCAATCAGATCCTCAACGCGCGGAGCCGTCTCGGTCGGGCTCTCTTTTTGGTCGTCATCGTCTGCAGATTTCACATCCGCCAGCACCATAGCGGTATCACGCCGCTGCTCGCCGCCCATCAGGGAGTTGATGATGTTAAGCAGCGCATCATTGAACGCCGGCTGCGTCTGGCCGTTGGTCTCGGCAAGCGCTGGCATCTCCCCAACAGTGCTTGCTGAAGGCAGCGCCAATGCCGTCTCGTCAGGCGCAGCGGCTATCGGGAGTTGTGTCAGCTGAGAAAGCATCAGGTTCATTACCCAAAATCCTCTTCACCGGCAAACAGCGCATACGCCGTTGCCCCTTCCTTATTACGGCGCGTACGGGCGATCTGTTTTTCCAGCGCCTCGCTTTGCACCTGGCAAAACTGGCTGACCCGGGTATGCGTCTGCTGAAGCGCAGCAAGGGCGTCGCGTTTTTCTGCACTCAGCGCGTGCCCTGCCAGCGACGTCAGCAGCCCGGCAATCTGGGCATCCACCTCCTGCATTTTCGGCCAGTCGTGCTGACTGGCCGCCTGCTCCAGGGAACGCGCCAGAAAACGCATAACCTGAATATCATCCATTCTGCTGCCCCATTTTTTCCCAGCCGTCCTGAAGATTGCGGAGGATCACCTCCACTTCTTCCACGCTGGCGACCGAGAGCTTGTGGCTGGCATCGTAGAGGCGATAAACGCAGTAGTCGTAAAGATTGGCCAGACTCAACGCCAGCTCGCCGCCCTTTTCAAAGTCCAGCGAGCTGGTCAACGCATTCAGTATGTCGATGCATTTATTTACGCTCTGCACTTTGCGGTCGTAGCGACGCGCGGCGATGTGGCTTTTTGCGCGCACCAGTTCGTCCATCAGGCCGTTAAACAGCATGAGCACCAGCTGATGCGGATTTGCTGCGGCGGCCTGAATCGCCAGATCGGATTGCTGATAGTGGCCGTAGCCCTGCTGTTCGTTCCCGTACATAAACGCGGTTATTTCCTTAAGCTAAACCAAACATGCCCATGGTGTTGTTCATCTGCGCCATCGCTTTTTGCAGCTGGGTAAACTGCTTCAGATAGCGGTTATAAGAGCTTTCGTAGCGCGTGTTCATCGCTTCTGTTTTGGTATCGATATCGCTCTGCTGGCGGTCCAGAACATCCTGACGACCTTTGAGCAAGCCGTTGGTTGAGTTGAGATAGCGGTCGAGAGACTTATCCATCGCCGACAGCATGCCTTCCTTGCCGTTGAACAGATCGTTCAACTTTTGCGGGTCCGCTTTGATGGCGGCATCCAGCTTTTTGCTGTCAATCTGCAGCTTGCCTTCGCGGTCGGCGGTAATACCGAAATCGGACATTCGCTTGTCGCCGAACACCTGACGCATAACGTCGTTCAACTCGCGATCGAGTGAGGACATGGTGGCATCACCGGCAAACGCGCCGCGGGTTTCGTCGTCTCCGTTACCGCTTTTCGTCAGCTTGCTTAACGTGTCCTGAAGGGTGTTATAGGAGTCGATAAAGGTCTGGAGCTGCTCTTTTGTTCCTGTGCTATCGGTGCTTACAGAAATGGTCAGCGGCTTGTCTTTTTCGGTAACGGAGGTCAGCTCAATGGTCACGCCGTCAATCAGCTTATCCAGCGTGTTAGAGCTGTTGGTGAAGGTCATCTCCCCCATTTTGATAACGGAATCGGCGGCTTCAGAAATCACTTTTTCCGTGGGTAAAACCAGATCTGAAGAGTTGGTGACGGAAATCGTATTTTTTGACCCGCTCTCATCGCTGCTCAGCATCAGCGTGACTTCACCGTCGGTACGAATCAGCGACGCCGTGACGCCGGGGTTATCTTTGTCGCCGTTAATGGCTTTTGTTAAGTCGCTGAGGCTCTCCATGTCCGTCAGATCGACGGTAATGGTTTTGGCCGCCGAGCCCTCTCCAAGCGTAATATCCATCGTGCCGGAGGCATTTTTGACCGCATCGTCGGTCATTTTTTCGAAGCCAATCTGGTGGGCTGAGGCCAGCGCATCCACCTGAATGTTGTAGGTACCTTTTAGCGCACTGGAACCCGCCGTTACGTTCGCAATACCTTCGCGGTTCATGCTGACGAGGTTTTTCAGCATTCCTTCGCCGGTTTTGTTCAGCCCGCTCATCGCCGTGCGGAAATCGGTCAACGCCGTTTTCAGCGCGTCGAGGGCTTTTTTCTGCGAATCCATCGTGGCGGTTTTTGTCTTTAGCTGGTTTTGCAAAGACGCAATGTCATACGTCGCCAGCTGCTGAGCCAGAGTCTGGGGATCGATACTGCTAAAATCGGCCATATTGTTTTTCTCCGTTCGCACCTGTTGCTAAACCATAACTGTTGTTAAGCAAACATCGTGCCAGTTTTTATTTACTGTTAATTCAGACACTTAAATTTAAGAAGGAAAGCGGATTTCCCCACAGGGGAAGAAACAGGAAGGGAAACGCCGCATACAAAAACACCGCCTTACAGCGGTGTTTTTTAAACAGCTCGGTGGATTAGCCCAGCAGGGACATCACCATGCCGGACATGCTGTTGGACTGTTTCAGCATGGACATACTGGTTTGAGCCAGCATCTGGTTACGGGTCATGCTTGACGCTTCAGACGCAAAGTCAGCGTCGCGGATGTTGCCCAGCGCCAGGTCGGTGTTGTCCTTCATGTTCGCCAGGTTAGCCGCGGTGTGGCCCAGACGGTTGATGTTCGCACCCAGTTTAGAACGCAGGGTACCCACCTGAGAAACTGCACCTTCAATTTTGGTAATCATCGCCTGCGCGCCGGATACGGTAGTGATGGTCGCGCCAGAACCAGTCAGGCCAGCCATGCCGCTTGCGCCTTTCACTGCGGTCAGATCGGAGCTCACGTCAACTTTCAGACTTTCACCTTCGGAAGCACCGATCTGGAAGTTCATCGCACCAGCGAATTTGCCGCCGCTTGCGAACAGGCTCTCACCCGCATACTTGGTGTTACCCATGATGTTGTTCAGTTCGCTGTTCAGCTCGTCCATTTCAGACTGCAGCGCTTTACGATCTTCCGGGCCGTTGGTGTCGTTCGCTGCCTGAGTAGCGAGGTCTTTCATGCGGTACATGATGTTGCTTACTTCGTCGAAAGCACCTTCAGCCGTCTGCAGCAGCGCAGTTGCGTCAGAGATGTTGCGCTGAGCAACAGCCATACCGTTGGTCTGGCCCTGGAGGCGGGTTGCAATCTGCAGGCCTGCAGCATCATCCGCCGCAGAGTTAATGCGTTTACCGGTACCTAGACGTTCCATTGCGGTGGACAGCATGCTGTTAGATTTATTCAGCGCGTTAACGGAAGCCATGGAAGAGGCGTTAGTGAAAATAGAAAGTGCCATTTTAGAATTCTCCTTTTGAACCTGTCTGTCAGGTTCTTCTCTCTGGTACTCAAGTAAAACGACACACCCCAACCGCGAATTAAATCGAAAATGAAAAAAAATATTTCTTCCCTGCTAGCGCCTATTTATTCAGGTAGATAGCAGGGGGAGAAAATAACATTAAAAAAAGAAGGGAAATTAAAGCGACACAGCAATATTGATTCTTAAATGACATTACATTTTCTTACGTTTTATTCGCAACAATGAAAAGAATCTCATTCTCAGACGATCGTCACAAAACATTTTATTCACATGCTTACGTGGATTGTTAAATAAAGGATCAATGCATCACCTCGTTTAACTTTTAACGAGCCGCATTAATAAACACTCAAAATATAAACTTAATAATTTGTTGCACATCACACTTTTATAGCGTAAAAATGTGCCTCGGAAGCGAAACTTCCTAAACTAACCTAAGAAAAGACTCAATTTGTCGGGTGAAACTTCCGCCTTAACGCTGGACGATTTTCATTATCATCCCCTGACTTGCCTTTTCTTTACATCATTTCCGCAGGCAAGCGGCAATTCTCTACGAATTTTAAACGGATTTAATCATTAATTTACATTAAGCATTTCGTGCATTTAGCGCGCAGTGCCGGGCAAATTAAATGCTTCAGGAGTGGGTCGTCACCAACACTTGCCATGACTAAAACATATTACTCGGTAAATAACTGGTTAATTGACTTACCTTCAGGCTCAATCATTAGCCTTGTATCCGGCGAGCGCAAAAGACTCGGTGAGTATCAATTAAAACTGCTTTACGTGCTGGCAGAAAACGCAGGAAAAATACTCACTCGCGAAGAATTGACCACACTCGTCTGGGAACGTCGGGTGATAGGAAATAACAGTCTTCCCAATGCGATACATGCACTGCGCGCTGCGCTGGAAGACGATGGCAAAGCACAGAAAATAATAAAAACGGTCCCTAAAAAGGGGTATTTGCTGGAGCAAGCCTGGTTTCGTTCCGTAGAGCGTGAAAGTGACGAGGTGGAGCAACCCGTCAACCCAACCTCACCGGATTTTGAAGAAGAGAGTTCAGAAGAAGCGGCGCTTCTCCCTGCCGACATGATGCTCGCTGAACTGCCCGAGCCGGAAAACACGGCGTATACGCACGAGGCTCCCGCGCCGCAGGTAAAAGCACACTCGCGCTTTCATCTGCGCCTCATGATGTTTTTGCTGATGGTTGCCGTCATCGTCGCCAGTGCAGTCTCCGGCTGGCAGTACGCCAACTCGCATGGCTCAAGGCTGGTTGCTACCGAGCAGGAGCCGGGGGTTTACAGCAATATCCGCATCTATGAAATGTCTGAAGCCAATCGACTGGCGATGAACAAAGAGGACTTTTACAGCAAGATCAAAGATACGCTGTATGCCATCAACCAGCAGAACAAGTCGCAGTCCATCACCATGACGATCTATTACCAGAGCATCGACCAGACGCTGAACTACACCTTCGCTCTCAGGAGTCAGTGTGACAAAAAACAGCTGGTCATGGCGATCTACCACTGGCGAATTGACCCTACACAATTAAACAACCTGATATTGCGTGAAACGAGGAGGAAAATCAGTGAGATGGAAGTCTGCTCTTAACTGGAAATGGCTCTTGTCATACCTTCTGATTGCCGTAGCAGTCCTCTCAGGGATGCGGTTTTTAACCCCGCCTGCCGCCCCACAGGCGGATGTTGAAGGATTTTTACAGCTGGGTTTTTACGATCTCATGTCGCAACGTAAAGAGATTTACGATTCACATATGCAGACCGTCAACCACGCGATTTTAACGACCATCACCAATCCGAACGATAACCGGTTTGTGCTGAAAGGAAAATTTACCGAAATCAACGAGCAGCACGGCAGACGGTTCTTTTCCTATACGCCCATCTACTACAGCGCGGCGCAAAAGGGGCTGATGATTGATGGTCTGGTGGATATGCTGATGCACATCGATTTCTGGATGCAGCCCGTGTATGTCGGCAATCAGCCGCTGGTTGTCGGGCAGAGCGGCGCCATTTTTCTCTACCCGCTGCGCAAATAAGAGGTTTCTCGCCCGCACCCTGACCCTCTCCCCGGAGGGGCGAGGGGATGCGAGGCGTTACCCCAGCAGGTTCTTCACCGTCGACAGCGAAATATTCCCCTGGGCCGCCAGGGCTTTCGATAGCAGACCATACTGGTTCCCGCTTTTTGCCAGCGCGCTGCTGAGCGCGCGCGATGTCTCCAGCGCCTCACGAGGGCTATAAGCGGTGGCCATATCCTGAATGCGTGATGACACGCGTTCCTGATGCTGATGTAATTTTCCCCGCTCGCGGGTAATTTGCTCCAGCGTCTGCTGAAGTTTACCGCCTGCTCCGCGCTCCCACCGGCTGCCGATCTGGCTTATCTCATCTTCGCGGCTCGCTTCCGCCCGCGGCGCCAGCAGCGTAAACGCATCTGCCGGGAACTGCTGCCCTTCACCTCGCACGCTTAAATGCTGGCTAACCCGCGCCCAGCGGGCTTCATCCACCTGAAAAACGGCGCTGCCGTCACCGCCTAACGCTGCGTGAATACCCAGACGTCCCAGCCCCACGTTCAGGTGAACCAACGCCTGCCGCGGCGTAGCTTCCGCCGGAATGGCAACGGCGGCAAGCTCCCGCTTGCTGCCGCCAAGCGCGAACACCAGGGTTTCTCCCGGGGTCTGTTCCAGCACTTTTTCCATTCCGGGCAGCGTAAAGTTCACTTTGCTCTTTTGCTGCAGGGTCACGTTAAAGTTACGATCGACCGTACCGCCCGAGAGCCTGCTGCGCTGCTGTAACAGGCTATTCACCGTCGCGGCCTGTTCATCACCGTTGCCGCGCATGGCCTGATGGCGTAGCACCAGCAGCTGATTTTCCGCTTCGGAAAGATAATCTTCGGCCTTCTGCACCGCCGTCAGCTGCTGGTTCAGCTGGACGTTGTAGCGCAGCGGCCGTCGTGAAAGGAGTGCAGCTTCGGGAAAAACCGGGGCGGTGCGGCGGGTTTTATCGAGCGGCTCCGCTCGCGCAACGGGCGAAGCCGCCCCCGGCGTGGTTCTGACCGGGGTTGGCGTCGTGGCTAAGGAGTTTGTTTTTAAAGCAACTTGCATAGCGATTACAACATGCTGAAGAGCGAGAGCTGGCTGATCATGCTGTACGCTTTATTCGTGATTTGCACGGAGTTGGTGTACAGCTGCAGATTAATGCTGGTGGTTGCCCAGTCGGTATCGGACAGGTCGCGCACCACCTGATCGTTCGCCATGCTGACGTCCGTGTGGGCATCGCCCAGCATGGTCAGGCGGTTCTGGCGGCCGCCCAGATCGGTCAGCAGCCCGGCGACCTTATCCCTCGACTGGCCCGACAGCGTCAGCATCTCGTTAATATCGTCCTGATAATCATTTGCCGACAGCGCAGGGTCCTGCATTTTATCGCTCAGGGCCTTGAGCTTGTTAAGCATCTCCAGATCGTCGCCGTTGCCGGAAAATGCGCCAACCGCGCTGGTGTTTTCCGTCACGTTTACGCCGTTCGCGACCGTGGTTTCACGCGTGCCGCTGTTGCCCTGATAGACATATTTGCCCTGCGCCTCGTCCCAGACAACCGGCTTGGTATCGGTTTTGGTGCCGGAGAAGAGATATCCTCCGCTCTCATTTTGGGCATTCAGCGAGGCCACCAGCGAGTCGAGCATTGAAGATATTTCATTGCCGTAGCTGGCCATATCTTCATCGCTCAGCGCGCCGCCGTTCGCCGCAGAGACCAGCTTATCGTTCAGCGCAAGCAGCTGATCTTTCATGGCGGTGACGTTCGCTTCCTGGCTGGAAAGCGAACCGCTCAGGCCTTTGATATTGTTTTGATACTGCTGGATCGCCGACTGCTCGCGGTTCAACTGCACCAGACGCGTGGCCGCAACCGGATCGTCCGACGGGACGTTGATCCGTTTTTGAGTGGCCATCTGCTCCATCAGCTTGCTGATGCGCGTTCCGTTGGTGCCAAGCTGCGCCATCATGGCGTCGGAGTTATAAAGACTGCTGATTCGCATAGTTATGTTCCTTAACGCCGGTTAAAACAGGCCTAACAGGTCGTTGAATATCTGGTTTCCGGTGGCAATCACCTTGACGTTTGACTGGTATGCCTGCATGTAGATCTGCAGGTTAATGGCCTCTTCGTCCTGATTTACCGCGCTGAGGTTATTGCGCTGAAGCTGAGCCTGGTCATAAACCCCCTGCGCGGCTTCCAGCTCGCTCTGGGATTTTTTACTGGCGATACCCACGTTCGAGATAATCGCCGCGGCGCCTTCATTGAGGCTCATGTTGCCCATTCCGCCGATATCGACCTTTTTGTTTTTCAGGTCGATTAACAGCTGCAGGTTATCGCCATTACCCTGCTCATCAGGCTTGCCGGATAACGCCAGTTCGTCGGGCTTAAGATCGTTAACCTGCAAAATTCCGGCCGGGTTGGTGAGGTCGAAGGTAAACAGCGGTTGGCCCTTATTACCATTCTTATCAAAGCCCTGCGCCAGCTGATCGTTAAACAGCGTGGCGACGGCTTCCGCCATGCCCTGCACGGAGGCCTGCATTTCGGCCAGATCGCCGGTCTCATAGTCGTACAGTGCGCCGAGCTGCCCCCCCGTCGACGGATTCAGTGAGAACGTGGTGTTGGAGAAGTTCAGGCTCAGCACCGGGTTGCCGCTGCCGTCAAGGCTGCTGCTCAGCTCGCCGGCCACTTTACCGCTCACCAGCGGCTGGCCGTTTTTCATGGCAACGGAGTAGCTGCCGGTGCTGTCTTCCGTCACCTTCACGTCGGCGTAGGTGCTCAACTGCTTCACCAGCTCGTCACGCTGGTCGCGCAGCACGTTGCTGTTGCCGCCCGTTGAGTCCATCTCCATGATTTTCTTGTTGTAATCGGCAATCCCGGCGGTCAGGCTATTGATCTGCCCCACCATGGTGTCGCGCTGGCTGGAGATCGACGTCTTCTGGCTATTGATAAAGTCGTTCATGTTATTGAAGCGCGTCGCCAGCGAATCAGCCTGATTCAGCAGCTGCTGGCGGTTAGCTTCGCTTTCCGGCTCTTTGGTTAATGCACTTAGCGCCGAAAAGAAATCGTCCAGCCCGGTCCCGAGGCTGGTTGAATCCGTACCGATCACCTTCTCCAGCGAACCGAGATACTGATTGTTGATGCCGTAGTAGTTGGCTTTGCTATTGCTCTGCCACACCTGGTTGGTCAGGTATTGGTCGGAAACACGGCGGATGCTGTCGACCTGAACGCCGGCCCCGGCGGACATCCCGCCCTGGCCCATCGTCACCACCGAGCTTTGAATAATGCCCTGACGACTATAGCCCGGCGTCAGTACGTTTGAGATGTTCATGGAGGTCACGCTCATCCCAAACTGCGCCGCCTGCAGGCCACTCCAGGCAATGTTGAACATGTTCATCGATTACTCCTGCCCACGGCGCATTACCGGTACGACGGGGGGCGTTAATTGCTGAGGATGTCCTTGTAAAGCGACCAAACTCTGCGTGTTCTTAAGCGACGCGCTCTCCTGCGGGCCAAGCTGGGTGATAATCATCTGCGCGATGCCCGTACTGCGCTGCGACGCAAGCTGGGAGGTAAGTTTGTCGTCGTAAAATTCCTGCATCATGCGCTGCTGCTTGCTGTCGAACGGGTTATCGTCCACCAGCGCCTGCGACGCTTTGCGCATCTCTTTCATCAGCGAGCGCAGGAACATGGCTTCAAACTGCTCGGCGGCCTGCTCCAGATTTTGCGGTTTTACCTGCCCGGTCATATCACCGGGCAGCATGGCGGCGTTAGGGGTAATGGCGTTTAACATAGCGACTCCTTAAATGACCACCAGTTCGGCATCCAGCGCGCCCGCTTCATGCAGCGCCTGGAGGATGGCCATGGTGTCATCCGGCGATGCGCCAAGGCTGTTCAGCGTATTGACGATGCTGCGCAGGCTGGTTCCGGCGGCCACCGTCACCATCTGCCCGCGTCCCCTGTCGACGCTGACGTCGCTCTGCGGCGTGACCACGGTTTGCCCCTGGCTGAATGCACCCGGCTGGCTGACGTTGGACGATTCACGAATGGTTACGGTCAGGTTCCCGTGGGAGACCGCGGCTGCACGCACGACCACGCCGTCGCCAATCACCACCGTGCCGGTTCTGGCGTTAAACACCACGCGAGGCGGCTGCTTGCCGGCGTTGATTTGCACATCTTCCAGCATCGACATAAAAGCCACGCGCTCGCCTGCAGACTGCGGGGCGTTAACCACCACGTTCGTGGCGCTTTGCGCCGTTGCGGTGCCTGAGCCAAAGGCGCTGTTAAGGGCGACGGCAACGCTGTTGGCGGTTTTAAAGCTCGGGCGCTTGAGGTTCAAAATCACCTGATTGTTCTGCTGAAAATCGGACGGTATTTCACGTTCAACGGAGCCGCCGTTTGGCACGCGCCCAACGGTGGGGGTGTTAATCGTCACGCTGGAGCCGCTGTTGCCTTCGGCCTTCACGCCGCCCACCACCACGTTCCCCTGCGCCAGGGCATAGACTTCGCCATCGGCCCCGCGCAGCTGCGTCAGCAGTAACGTTCCGCCGCGCAGGCTTTTGGCATCGCCAATCGACGAGACGGTGACGTCAATCGCCTGCCCTCGCGCGTAGCCCGGCGGCAGCGTCGCGCTGATGGCAACGGCAGCGACGTTCTTCACTTTGGGATCGATTTTGGTCGGCAGCTGGACGCCAAACTGACGCAGCATGTTGGTCACCGACTGGCTGGTGAACTTCACCTGGTTCTTGTCGCCCGTGCCGTCGAGGCCCACTACCAGGCTGTAGCCCACCAGCTGGTTACCGCGCACGCCCTGAATATCCACGACGTTGCCCAGACGCTCCGCCGTCGCGCTGCTGGTCCACAGCAGCACCAGAAATAGCATGACTTTTTGCATGGCAGACTCCATTAGATTGGGAACAGCGGATGGTTAAAGAAGCGCGTCAGCCAGCCTGCGGAGTTGGCATCGCTCAGCGCGCCGCGTCCCGCATAGGAGATACGCGCGTTAGCGATACGCTGGGAAGAGACGGAGTTATCACGCTCAATATCTTCCGCACGCACCAGACCCGTCACGCGCATATATTCATCGCCCTGGTTGAGGGTCAGCCACTTCTCACCGCGCACCGCCAGCACGCCGTTAGGCAGCACCTTATAGACCGCAACGGTGATGGCACCGCGCAGGCTGTTTTGCTGCTGCGAGGTGGCATTACCGTTGAAGTTGCGATTGCCGTCGATCGAGCCGGAGAGCTTGTCAACAGAATGGCCGAAGGCCTCCGGGATACCGATGGAGACATCGTTTTTCTTGCCGAAGTTGGTGCGCGCCTGCTTGCTGGCCTGGGTTGACTCATCCAGCTTCACGGTCAGGATGTCGCCCACGCGATAGGCGCGGCGATCCTGCGTCAGCGACCAGTTGTAATTGGCGTTGTACAGTCCGCCGCCCTTCGTTTCGGCAGGCGGCATGGCAAAATCTTCCGGTGGCGCATAGGCCGCATCGTCTTTATGTACCAGCAGGGCCGGGCTTTCACACCCGGCCAGCAGAAGTACAAAAAAGCCGGTAACTAACTGCTTTTTCATTTTTCGTTCACTTCACTTCACGCATTACATCTGCTGCGTGACAAACTTCATCATGTCATCTGCGGCAGAGACCATTTTGGCGTTCATCTCATAGGCGCGCTGGACGGTAATCATATCCACCATCTCTTCCACCACCTGCACGTTGGAGCCTTCAAGCGACCCCTGTTCAAGCTGGCCTAGCGCCTCTTCGCCCGCAACGCCCTCAACCGCTTCTCCGCTGGCTGCGGTTTCGCGGTACAGATTGCCGCCGATGGCTTCAAGCCCGGCCGGGTTCACAAAATTGACCAGGGTGATCTGCCCAAGCTCAACCGGCTCCGTTTCGCCAGCCACCGTCGCGGTAACGGTGCCGTCTTTGCCGATCTGGATATCCTTCACGTTATCCGGCAGCTCGATTTGCGGTACCAGCGGCAGCCCCTGAGCGTTAGTCAGCAGGCCGTCAGGGTTCTTCTGGAAATTACCCGCGCGGGTATAGGCAATGTCGCCATCGCTGGTCTCGACCTGGAAAAAACCCTGGCCGGTGATGGCGACATCCATCGTCTGCCCGGTGTTCTGAATATTGCCGGTTGAGAACTCTTTCTGCGTGCCGACGATTTTTACCCCGGTACCAAACTGAATGCCGGTCGGCGAGGTGTTGTTCTGATCCAGCTGACCGCCCGGCGTGCGCTGATTCTGATAAAACAGATCCGCGAACATCACGCGATCGCGCTTGAACCCGGTGGTGTTGACGTTCGCCAGATTGTTCGAGATGGCGCTCATCTTGGCGTCTTGCGCGGCAAGACCGGTTTTGCTGATCCATAAAGCGGGATTCATCGTTATTCCTTACTCAATCAGGTATTACGCAACAGGCGGTTGCCCGCCGTGGCCAGATCTTCCGCCGCCTTCATCATCTTGATCTGCGCTTCAAACTGTCTGTTAAGCGCAATGCTCGACACCATCTCGCTTATCGCCGAGACGTTGGAGCTTTCAAGATGGCCCGCCACCAGCTCCACCTCTTCGGTTCGCGGGTTGATGTTGGCGTTGGTGACCATAAATCCGGCGCTGTTTTTGCTCAGCTGAGCGGCGGGAATATCGACCAGCTTGATGCGATCGACCTCCATCGGCGCGGCCACGTTGCCGTCGTCCGGGACAATCGAGATCACCCCGTCGTCGGCAATGCTGATGGATGAAAACGGCGGGAGCACGATCGGGCCGTTATCGCCGGAGACCGGCAAACCGTCGATGGTCAGGTCCCCGTCAGGCCCCACGTCAATCTGGCCGTTGCGGGTGTAAACTTCACGGTTGCCGCTCACCAGCGCAATCAGGCCGCTGCCTTTGATCGCAACGTCCAGATCGCGTCCGGTATCACGCGTCGCGCCCGGCGTCAGGTCCACGCCGCCCTGCTGCTGCTGCACCAGAAAACGGGAGGAGTAACCCTCGCCCTGAATCTGCTGCGACAGGGCGTTATCCAGATCGTGACGGAATCCCTGCGTGTTCACGTTCGCCAGGTTATTAGCGTGGATCTGCTGCTGCGACAGGCTGCGGTTGGCGCCGCTGACCGCGGTATAAATTAAGTGGTCCATTACACCGCCTGGAACAGCGCCGTCATCATGCTGTCGTTGGTGCTGATCACTTTGGTGTTGGCCTGGTAGTTACGCTGGGCGGTCATCAGCCCGACCAGCTCCGCCGTCAGGTCAACGTTAGAGCCTTCCAGCGTATTCGAGGTCAGCGCGCCCAGCAGACCCGTGCCCGGCGTACCGGTCAGCGGTGCGCCAGAGCTGGCGGTTTGCGTCCAGGTCGTGCCGTTTTGCGACGAGAGGCCATTTGGGTTAGCAAAGGTCGCCAGAATCACCTGACCCTGCAGCAGACGTTCGCCGTTAGAGAAGGTGGCGTACACGCTGCCGTCTTTGTCGATGGTCTGCCCGGTGCGCTCGCCGGAGGCGTAGCCGTTACCGTTGTTTTTGCTGACGGAGAAATCAGAACCGAACTGCGTGGTCCCGTTGTAGCTCAGCGCCAGTTCGATCCCTTCCGCGCCGGGGATATCTGCCGTAATGTTGACGGCACCGTTAGGCGTCTCCAGCACGCCCTGCTCGGTGAAGGTCATCTTCTGCGTGGTGCCCATATCCTGGTCATCCATGTAGTAGTGCACTTCCCACTCGTTATCGCTGGTTTTAACAAAATACTGCTTCAGCGTGTGCTCACGGCCCAGGGAGTCATACACCTGCGTGGCGTAGGTGTGGTTGTAAGAGGTTTCGTCAGTCGGATCGAAGGTGGGGTTTTTTGGCAGCTTTTCGTTGGCGTTAAGGTTGGCCGTAAAGTCGAGGGTGCTGGTGGCCTTCGCCGGAAGCGAACCGCTGCTGATGGTCAGGTTGCCGACCGTACCGGTCTGAATCACGCCGTTGGCATCAACGGGATAGCCCTGCAGATACATACCCTGATTGTTAATCAGGTTGCCAAGGCTGTCGGTCTGCATGTAGCCCGCGCGGGTGTAGGCCGTGCTGCCCGCGCTGTCGCGCATCACAAAGAAGCCGTCGCCATTGATCGCAAGGTCAAGGCTGCTGGCAGAGGAAAAGATGCTTCCGCTTTTGGAAATACTCTGGGCGATGCCGGTCACGCCCACGCCCAACGGTTGTCCTTCCGCATAGAGCGAAGCAAACTCCGCGCGGCCAGACTTAAAGCCCACGGTGCCGGAGTTGGCGATGTTGTTGGAGATCGCACCCAGCTGCTGGTTAATGGCATTCAAGCCCGAAATTGCAATGTCAAAGCTCATAGTTGTTCCTGATTAACTCATTAATCCCTTTGGGTTTTTGTCCTTCGACTGCCCAAACTGCGTAATATTGTTGTAAGCCACTTCGCCAATGCCGGTGATGTTCAGCAGCGTTGGGCTGCCGTCGAGCGGAATGCGCACGTTGTTCACCACGCCGCCAACTTCAATCGGAACCTTGGTCTCTTCGGTATCCGTCACCACGGAGAGGGTGTATTTCCCCTCTTTCAAGCCCAGCGCGTCAGGATCGATGTTGAAATCCACTGTCCCTTTCTCCTGCTTGCCCAGCTCAATTTTGGTCTCGTTGCCGCTTTCATCTTTCACAATCACGGTGACGGTATTGGCGGCATGATCCAGCGTCAGGCGACCATCAATATTGGTGCTGCCGTCGGTTTCAACCGTGTCGGTCTGCACCATCACTTTTTGCCCGACCAGGTTGCCCGTGGTGAGCGTCTGAAGGTTGTCCATCAGCACGGCGTTGTTCGCCATCAGCTTTGACATGGTTTCCATCGACTGCACCTGGGTGAGCTGCGCCAGCTGGCTGACATACTCGGTACCGTCGGTAGGATTAAGCGGGTCCTGATTTTGGATCTGCGCGACCAGCAGCTGCATAAACAGGTTGTTCATGCCCGCCGCCGTGTTGTCATTCGCCGTGACGCCGCTGTCGTAGGTTGAGGTGCCGGATTGGTTCGATACGCCATTCACGCTCATGTGTTACGCCTCTCCAAGACGCAGCAGGCTCTGCTGCATGCTTTTTACATTGTTAAGAACATCGACGTTGGTTTCGAAGTTACGCGACGCGGACATCATGTCGGCCATCTCCTCCACCACGTTGACGTCCGGGTACCAGACGTAACCGTCCGCATTTGCCATCGGGTGATGCGGTTCGTAGCGCTGCACGGCATTGCCCGTCGAGACAACGTCCAGAACCTGAACGCGTGCGCCGGTCAGCGCCTTGTCGCTCATCAGCTGGTCGTTCTGATACACCGCGGCAAAGACCGGGCGGCGCGCTTTGTACACATTACCTTCATCCACCGCCGGGGTTTCGGCGTTGGCGAGGTTACTGGCGATGGTGTTCAGGCGGACGGTTTGCGCCGTCATCGCCGAACCCGAAACGCGGTAAATATCGCTAAAAGCCATTTTTCGTCACCTGATTCAATTACTTACCTTCAATTGCTTTTTTCAGGCCGGTGAATTTCATGTTTAAAAACGCCAGGCTCATCTGATAGTCCTGCACGTTTTTTGAAAACTCCGCCTGCTCCACGTCCAGCGCAACGGTGTTGCCGTCCGAGGAGGGTTGATACGGCACGCGATACATCTCCTGCGGCGCAGTCCCGGGAAAGAAATCCCGCTGTGAACGTTGCATCTCCGCGGCAAAATCAATATCTTTAGCCTGGAAATTGGGGGTATCGACGTTAGCCAGATTTGCTGAAAGCAGTTCCGCCCTGGAAAGTCGAAGTGCTACAGCCTGCGGATGAACGCCCAATGCCTTATCAAAAGTAATACTCACAGCTCACTCCTTTCTGATGATGGACACCTGCGATAGTCCGTGTTGCTACAGCATTTAAAGCAACTATCGTGCCAGGTTTTTAACATCATGAATTCAATGCATTTTTCAAGAAACAGCAGTCCAAAAGGGAAGGTTTTATTCCGCTGGCCTGTTTTCGCGGCGCTGCTCTGCGTTTTTGCACTTCCGGCCGCTGCCCAGCCTGAGGCGTCCACCGCGCGCAAGCAGGTCTATGCGCGCGTTCAGCAACAGGCAGCAGAGGCCATTCGTCAGGAAGCGGAACGCAATCGCTGGGAGGATTATCAGGCGAAGCTGAACCTGTTTATTCCCTCCGAGATTTCGCAATACGCGCCCTGCCCTGCGCCGCTCAGCGTGAGCATGCCGGGAGGTGAACACCTTGATTTACGTCGCTTGCGCTTTGACGTTCGCTGCGAGGCCGGAAGCGGCTGGGATGTGGCGGTGACGGTCAAACCCGATATCTACCTGCAGGTGCTGATGGCGAAAGAGACGCTTGAGCGCGGTCACGTGCTTGCCGCCTCCGACCTCACGCTCCGGAAATTCAACATCAGCAACCTGCGCAGCGGCTATATCACCCGTCCGGACGAGGTGGTGGGGTTAACCCTTAAGCGCCGCGTCCGCGAGCTTCAGCCAATTAGCCAAAGCCAGCTTGATTCACCGGTGATGGTGGAGCGCGGCCAGCGCGTGCTGATGATTGCCGTTCAGGATGGCGTAGAGGCCCGCACGATGGGCATTGCCAGCAAAAAGGGGCGAAAAGGCGAGATGATCAAGGTGAAAAACGAAAGCAGCGAGCGGGAAGTCACCGGGACGGTAGTGGATATGGGCGTGGTCAGAACCGGCTTTTCCTCTGCCCGATAAAATATGCTGTTCCGTTTAAGTTTTCATGGAAATGCGCCGCTTTACCCTGGTAAGGCGCCGGGAAAGCCTTTTTCCGCATGACACCCCCCGGCGAAAACGACCAATAAAAATACCGAAGATGGAGTACCGCGATGAAAGTGACATCCACCCAGTACGCAATGACGAGCGCAGTCAACCAGGCCAGCTCCACGACCCCGACGCGCGCCGCTGGCACTGAAGAGATGAAAACCACACGAACCGCTGCCATCGACCCTGTTCTTGGTGATGCGCAGACCCAGCTGGCAGCCTTGCCAGAAGTCGATATGGCGCGCGTTGCCAGCATGAAAGACGCGATAGCGAACGGGAAAATCAGCGTCGATATCGACTCGCTGACCAGCGCTATCGAGAAATATTATCAGAGGTAACAATGAGTAACGCCGCTCAGTGCGTAAAAACGCTGGTGCAGGGCATGGTGGAAGACCGTGAAACCTACGCAAGCCTGAAATCCCTTCTTGCCGATCAGCGCCAGTGGCTTATCGCACGTGATGCCGCACGGCTGGATGTGCTAAACCCGCAGCTCGTTGCGCATTACGAGAAGCTCTCTCAGAACAGCAAACAGCGCTATCAGCTGCTTACCCAGCTCGGGATCCCCGTCGGCTCGCCCGGCCTGCGTACCCTGTTCTCGCGCCTTCCCGCCCAGCATCAAACTCAGCTCAATACGCTCTGGGATTCTCTTGAGCAGGTGGCGGCAGAGTGCAAGGCGCTTAACGACAGCAATATCGCCGTACTGTCGATGCAGCAGGAGATCCTGCAAAACCTGCTCAATATCAGCGAGCCGGAAAACTGGCTTTATGAGCAGGTGTAGTCGCCATGTCTTTTCCTGATACACAACATCCCACTACGCTCTCTGCCCTCCAGCCTCGCGAACAGCGTCTGATTTCCCTGCAGGAGGTCGTACAAAGCGGAGCTCCCGTCACCCTGGAGGACGCGACGCCAGATACGTTCGCTGAAATGAGCCTGGCATTCAGCCGCCGCGGCTACCGCTGCGTCGCCGAAACCGGCGTACCTGTCACCCACCGTTTTGTCCCGTTGGGTGCTGAAAAACAGCGAATTCTTGTGACCGCCACCAGCGATAATTTTCACTTTATGCAGCCGGTGATGAGGCTGATGCGCAGCCAGGGGCATTGGGTCAGCGAGCTGTCGGGAAATGCGTTGACGCAGGAGGCATTGCTCAATGCGCTTCGCCATTGCGATGTGGCATGGTTTGAATGGGGTGATGGCGCGATTATAGCGGCCAGCAAGATGCCGAAATATTGCCGGATCGTCTGCCGAATTCACCGTTACGAGCTTTACGGAGAGGCGTTCTTACAGGCTGACTGGAACAATGTTGACGAAGTCATCTTCGTCAGCCAGTCGATGAAGAAACGGTTTATCACGGTGATGGGGAAAACCTTACCGCCTCAGCTCAAAATGACCGTACTCGCTAATTTAACGGCTCACCTTCCCGCGATAAAACCCTCTGCACGCCGAAACCCGTGGCACATCGCCTGCGTGGCGCGTTTCGCCGCACAGAAAAACCTCGTCATGCTGCTTCCCATCATGCAGGCGCTGGTTAAGCAAGACTCACGCTATACCCTCTTTATCGCGGGCCGCATAGAGGATCAGTGCCTGTATGAAAGCTTCTGTGAACTGATCGCCGTTTATGGCTTACGCCGCAATATTGTTATCTGCGGGGCGCTGGCAGCGGAAAAAATGCCCGCATGGTATGCAGATAAATCATTCCTTCTGTCAACCAGCTATCACGAATCTCAGGGAATGGGCGTATTTGAAGCGATGCTGGCAGGGTTGAAGCCTGTCGTTTTCCATGCCCCCGGCGGCCTGGCTGAGTATCTCCCCTCTGATTATCTTTTCCTCTCCCTTGATGATGCCGTGGCGCGGATCGCAGAAGGGAATGCGCAGCCAGAACAGTACCTGCGCGAAGCGCAAGCGTTACTCAAGCAGCACGAGCTGCCGGAACGCTACACCTCTGTCTGGCAGCCCGCGGTAAACGATAGCTCACTGTTCTCCATCGTTATTCCTTGCTATAACCGTGAACGCTATTTGCTGCCTGCGGTGTGTTCCGCTCTGAATCAAAGGGATCGACATTACGAAGTCGTGGTTGTGGACGATGGCTCAACGGATGGCAGCCTCGAGACGATTGCACATATCGACGATCCCCGCCTTCGTATCGTTCGCAAGGCCCACTCTAACGCACCTGACACGCGTAACCGCTGCATCGCAGAAGCCCGCGGGGAGTATCTTGTCTGGCTGGACAGCGATGATTTACTCCATCCAAACGCCGTTACCTACTATCGCACCCTTCTACAACGCTGGCCGCAAACCGACGTCATCTCCTGTGGGCTTGAAACGTTGCAGGGGGAAAAACAGTATTTCGCACTGTTCAATCACGCGCCGGCCAACTGGCTGCATCAGCTTCCCCATGGCAACTTCATTTCTAATCCGGGATGCTGCGTACGCCGTGCGCTCTATGCAAAAACAGGAGGTTATGACAAGCATTATCTGCGTGCTCATGATTACGAATTCTGGTCTCGCGCGGTGGGTATCGCACGTATAGCGTTTACGCCGCAGTGCAACATCGCCTATCGCCTGCACGACGATAACCTCACTGGGTTAGGCAAGCCCGTTGATGCGACGTATGAGTATCGTATCTTCCAGTCTTTGCTGAAACGCTACCGGTCTGAAACGCTATTCCCGGGAAAAAGCCGGAAAGAGATCGAGTCATTTATTCAGGCCCGCAGAGAAACGCTGGCTGCCGCCTGCGATCTTGAGCATGTCGTGCTCGTGCTAAACGCAATAACTACCCCGCTTGAACAACTTCTCGGACAGATTCAACGGCTGGGAGCCCAGCAGGATAAGCACTTTCATCTGCTTATCGTTTCAGATAAAGCCCTGCCGTTTTCCAGCCTGCCAGTCCTGATTGCAGATTCGCTGGAAGCGGCCCCTCTTCGCGAATATCTGAACGCCACCTTCCCGCAGAAGTTTTGCCGGGCCTTTAGCCTGCATCCCGATTCACCGGATCATCCGCAGATGATGTCCGATTTAAAGCATGCGCTACTGAACGGCACGCCCGTCGCGCCCTATCTCCACCGTCTATGCGCCTGACGCACCAGGATACACCATGTCTGATACTGAAAATTCACTGGCCTTTCGCCACTCCGCACAATACTGGGATGACCGTTACCGCCTGGCGGGGAACTCCGGCGCGGGGTCTTATGGGCGTCTCGCCGACTTCAAAGCGAACGTGCTTAATGAGTTTGTCGCGCGGGAAAAAATTGCCTCGGTGGTAGAATTTGGCTGCGGGGACGGCAACCAGCTATCCCTGTCCCGCTATCCACGTTACACCGGATTCGACGTTTCCGAACATGCCTTACAGCGCTGTCAGAACCGTTTTGCCAGCGATCCGACCAAAGACTTTTACCCGGTAAGCGAGTGGAAGGGCAAGACAGCGGAGCTGGCACTTTCGCTGGACGTGATTTATCACCTGATTGAAGACGGCGTATTCACGCAGTATATGGAGACACTGTTTGACGCCGCGGAACGCTTCGTTGCTATCTATGCGTCAAATGACGAGAAGCTTAACGCGCTATTGGGTGGGCATGTTAAGCACGTTCGCCACCGCAAATTCACGGACTGGATTGTAAAAAACAGGGCCGCCGACTGGGAATTGCTCGACTGGGTGCCTAACGCCTATCCTTTTGATATTCGAGATCAAAACAACACCTCATTTGCCGATTTCTACCTGTTTCGTCGGCTGAAAAAATAAGGCCGTCAATAAACGCATACCCCTGGAGGGTATGCGTTACGCCCTATCCGACTAGATTAACGACAGGCCGCACAGCAGCGTATAGTCCGCGGAATTCAGCGCCTCTGGCGTCCCTGACTGTTGCTGCCAGGCACTCCATGCGCTTACCAGGCTGATAAAATCGTCTTCCGTCAGCTCTGCATTATCCTCCAGCCACATCGCGCACAGCATCTTCACGTGGAAGAACTGACGCGTCAGGGACATGAGCGCTTCGCCGTAGTGATCAAACGCCGTTCCCGGATAGAACTCCCCGTACAGGCGGTAAATCAGCATGTTACGTAAAATATGCGGCTGCGCCTCCAGCAGCGGGATCGGCTTTGCGTCCAGTTCGCGCAGGCGATCCTGCAGCCTTGCAGGCTCCATCACCGCCAGCTCGCTGAGCTTCAGCATAAACATCATCTTCTGCATAGGCGGAAGATTCAGGTTCAGACGCATCGCCCCCATGTCCCCCAAAGCTTCGACGCGGTTCACCTCAATTGTCGGCAGCATGGCGAACTGTTCATTCAGAATGCCGCTCTCCGCCAGCTGCGAAAGCTGCTCGCCCATCGTGACCATCTGCTGCGGGTCGCACTGGTTTTCGTCCACGTAGCGCTGCGCCTTGCTGAGCAATACGCCAATAGCATACAGGCTGCTTTGCAGCGTCAGCGCCGGGTGAACGGCCATATTGATGCACTGCTGATTGAGGACTTCATTCCACGGGTTATCTTCACGTTCGCCGTCGGATGCGGCTTCACCCGTGTGCAATACAAACGCGTCCGGATTCAGAAGAATGTCACGCGCCGCGCTTTCACAGGCCGCGTTAAGACTGTCACGCTGCTGGTTACCCAACGACATGCTCACATGCGGCCAGTTGCCCGCGGCGGCCTGGCAGGCCAGACAGGCGCAGGCGGCTTCGCGCGCGCGGAAACGGAGAACGAATTCAGGCTGGTAGTGTTCAATTAATTCCATACGGACTGCTCCAGCCGCTGCTATGGCGGCGTTTATCATTGAAAATTTTTACGGAAGAACCAGTGGGTACAGTCGATCGGTGCACCACTCGTCGGGTCTTGTATCTCAGGTAAAAAGGCGAAACTCGGCTGCAGCCCCAGCCAGCAGTGCGACTGCATTTGTGCAGGCCAGCAGGCATCAAGATTTTCCGCCTGTCGGTAGTGCGCAAGCAGCGTTGGGATGTAGGATCCGTTGACCACATAGGCACAGCCGCAGCCGGCATCAAGCACCCGCGCCACGCCGGGCAGCGCCTTGAGGGGCGAAATGCTGTTATAGCGCGCGCCCAGCAACACCACCTGCCAGTCGATATGCGGCAGGCGTATCAACAGCTGATTGACCGTTTTCAGGGACATCTCTTTACGCACAAACTTCACGGAGGCATCCAGCAGCAGCACGCTGCGCCACCCCTCACCCTGCGCAAGCTCAAGCGCCTGACGGTGTTGCTCAAGCTCGCTATCGGCCGGATTAACGGCCACCGGCACCAGCTGTTCGCGCTTCAGGCCCAGAGCAATAAGCGACTGCACCTGCGGGGCAAGCTCATCAGATTGCGGATCGTAAAGCACGGCCACCTTGTCGAAAGCCTGCCACTCCACGGACGTACTCAGCGGGGCCTGGCTTAAGCGCCGGTAGTGGCTCAGCAGGCTTCGGTCGGTGACGAAATCTTCCAGCGTTAAGTCCACCGGTTTTGAGGAGCCAAGTACAAAATCTTTATCGTAGGTATTGGCACTGTGGGAAATACAGAGGATCGCCTGGCGCGGATCGATCTGCTGAATCGGCGTCGTAAAGTTGTTCAGAAACGCCTGCTCTTCCGCGAGCGTCGCCGCGTCTTCATAGCGATGATTTTTCAGGAAGTTGCGGTGATAGCCAAACGTACCGTTGAGCGCGTGATATTTCCCGAATGAATGGGTCTGGTAGATTTTATCCAGATGGCTATACCAGATATAAATCGTGTCGCTGCCGGAAAACAGGGCGTTATTGCTCTGCATTGCCGCCACCTGCGCGCTGATCTTGTTTGGCGGATAGTAGTCATCATCGTCGAAGCAGATGATGTATTCGCCGCTGGCCATCTCGTTGAGCATGTTGCGCTTTTTACCCAGATCGAGGCGCTCAGAGCTGTGGACGTAGCGCACCGTGCACACCGCCGGATCGACCATCATCGCGATCAGGTCTTGGTTACTCTGCTCAGAGTCATCCAGGATAATCAGCTCGCGCCTGTCGGCAGGATAGTCCTGATACTGGAAGATATAGAGCAGATAGGGCAAAAACGCCCGGCGGTTCCAGGTGGGGCACACGACGCTGACGAACGGCGTGGCGTGCACTTTCTTCTGCTGCTGGCGCTTCAGCAGGTTTTGCATCAGATTCGTGGTCATTTTATCGCTGCCGCTGCGCCTGCTGCTGTCGGAGCCAGCACTGGGCTGAAACCGCATCCGTCGCTTTTTGCTCCCGCCGCTCGTTCGCCAGGCGCTGCGCGCTGCGGCGTTCAGCCAGCACCAGCTCCAGGCTTTTCTCCCTGCGGGATTCCGCCAGCAGGTTCCCCTGCAGCTTCTGGGCTTCTACGCTCGCCAGCGCCTGCTCCTGCTTTTGCCAGTCGATCACGCGCTGAATATGACGCTTATAGACCGACTGATTGCAGAGCATGGTCGCACCGCCCGCCATCTCCTGTACCGGGCTGGTCGCCAGGTTCGACAGGGCGTGGATATTCTTCTCCAGCCGCTGGCACAGCTGCTGCTGTGAGGCCAGCCGGGCGCTGAGATCCTGCACCGCGCGGTTACGCATCAGGTGAAGCTGCTCAAGAGTCGTAATGATTTTTTTCATCGTTCATCATCCTGCCTGGGCCAGTATGTTCAGGTCGGCAATGGTTTTGTCGAGCGGAGCCGCGTCCTGCACTTCCTGCTGCAGATAGCGGGTAATCGCCGGTGAGAGGTTGACGGCTTTATCGGCCAGCGGATCGGCACCCGCCACGTAGCCGCCGAGCGGGATCAGCGGTTTAATGCTTTGATATTCGGCATAAAGCTGCTTGAGGGTGCGGGCAGAGCGCTGATGATCGCGCCCGGTTATCTGGCTCATGCAGCGGCTTATGGACTGCCCAATGTCGATCGCCGGATAGTGCCCGGCCTCCGCCAGGTGGCGCGACAGGACGATATGCCCGTCCAGCACCGCGCGCGCGCAGTCGACAATCGGATCCTGCTGGTCATCGCCTTCGGCCAGCACGGTGTAAATGGCGGTCATCGAGCCGGCGCTTTCGCTGTTGCCCGCGCTTTCAACCAGTTTGGGGATCAGCCCAAACGCCGAGGGCGGATACCCTTTCGTGGCCGGCGGCTCGCCGAGCGAGAGCGCGATTTCGCGCTGCGCCATGGCATAGCGGGTCAGGGAATCCACCAGCAGGAGCACATCTTTGCCTTTGTCGCGATAGTAGCTGGCAATGGTGTGGCACAGTTCCGTCGCCTTAATACGCATCAGCGGTGATTCATCCGCAGGCGCGGCAACGATGACCGACTTGCGTCGTCCGGCTTCGCCCAGGGAGTGGTCAATAAACTCTTTCACTTCGCGCCCGCGCTCGCCGATCAGCCCCACTACCACCACTTCTGCCTGGGTGTAGCGGGTGATCATCCCGAGCAGGACGCTTTTACCGACGCCGCTGCCCGCCATCAGCCCCACGCGCTGTCCTTTGCCGATGGTCAGCAGACCGTTAATCGCCCTGACGCCAACATCAAGGGGCGCCTCAACCGGCTGGCGCTTCAGGGGATGCACCTGCGGCAGCTGCTGCGGCAGCACGGTGTCGCCGGTCAGCTTGCCTTTATCATCAATTGGCTCGCCGAGGCCGTTAACCACGCGCCCCAGCCACTGGTCGCCAATAAGCACGCCGCTTTGCTTGTCCATCGGGTAAACGCGCGCGCCCGCCATCAGTCCGGCAGGCTGCTTAAAGGGCATCAAAAAGGTCACGTCGCGATCGAAACCGACAACCTGCGCCTCAATCAATGCCCCTTCGCCATCTTCAACCTGGCAAAGCTGCCCGACGGCCAGGCGGCAGCCGACGCACTCAAGCAGGATACCCGTTACGCGCACCAGCCTGCCCGCCACGCGCGCCAGGTTGATATTTTCCAGCGAGCGTAAGACCTGCTCGAAGTCGTGGTCACTCATCGTGCGCTTCCGGCAGCAGGTTGGCCTTCAGGGCATCCATGCACTGGTCGAGGCGATGCTGACAGCCGACGTCCATTTCAGTGGTATTGGTGATCACCCGGCATTCGCCTGGCGGGAGATCGGGATCGGCGGTCAGCCCCCAGTGCGCCACTTTTTCAGGCTCCGCTTCGCTGATGCGGCGATGCTCGTCGCTGTTTAACAGCACTTTGACCTGCTCCGGCTGCTGCGGCAGCGCGCTGAGCGCCTCTTCCACCAGCGTGAGAATTTGCGTGGGATGCAGGGACAGCTCGCAGCGGATCACCTGACGCGTGACCTTTTCCACCAGCTGCAGCAGCTCCTCGCGGCGGCGCTGTTCGTAGCTCGCCATAAACGATTCCATCGACGCAATAATGCTGTCGAGAGGATGGGCGGCCTCCAGAAACTGCTGGCGCGCCTGCACGGTGCCCTCGGAACGACCTTTGCGGACGCCTTCGTCAAAGCCGAGACGCAACCCTTCCTGGTAGCCCTCACTTTTGCCCTCTTCCAGGCCCTGAGCGAAACCGCTGTTCAGCCCATCCTGGAAGCCCTGCTGCAGCTGTGACTGAAGCGCCACGTCATCCATCACCGGGTGGTTGTCATGCGGATGGCTCTGCGCCGTGCGTTGCTTGCGCAGCGGCGGAAACTTATGCAGACGGGGTTTAATCACCGCCTGGCGGCTGTTGGTCAGCGCGCTTAAGGGTAAGCTCTGTTTTTTGTACATGGGTTACTCCATGGTCTGCTCGGCGAAGAGCTGCACCTGAATTTCACCCTCTTCCGCCAGCTGGCGCACCGTGGCCATGATCTCTTTACGCACGTGGTCCACGCGGCTGACCGGCACGGGGCCAAGGCGCGCGGTGGTGGACTGCAGTAACGTGACCTGACGCTTGGGCATGACGTTGAAGATCGCCTGGCGCAGCACCGGCTCGGTACCTTTAAGGGCGATCGCCCACTCTTCCATGGAAACTTCTTCCATCAGGCGCTGCAGGGTCGCTGGCGTCTGGCGGCTGAGGATGAAGAATTCGTACATCTCTTGCTCCAGCTCGTCCACCACGTCGGCATCGCGTTCGCGAAGCTGTTCCAGCAGCTGCTGCTGGTTGCCGGGGATGCGGTTAACGATGTTCGCCGCGTGCTTGATGCCAATTACCTTCGAACCATGCTCGGACAACACCGCCACGCCGCGTTCAATCAGCTTGTCCAGCTCGTCGATGACGTCCCGGTTAACGTCGTCCAGGCGCGCAATACGCCAGACGATTTCATCCTGACGCTCCTGCGAGAGCGCGCTCAGCACGCCCGCCGCCACGTCCGGCGGCAGGAAGGCAAGGAAGACGGCCTGCAGCTGAAGGTGCTCCTGCTCGATCAGGGCTGCCAGCTGAGGGACATCGACCCACTGCAGGCGGGCCATGCGGTGGCGAATCTCGTCCCCATAAATCCCGTTAATCACGCTGCTGGCGATTTCGCCCCCCAGCGCCTTTTCAAGGATGCCGCGCAGGTAGCTGCGCGACGCGCCGTTGATGCCGCTCTGCTCGCGGTAGTCATCAAAAAAATTATTCATCGCATGGCGTGCGTGATCGACCTTAACGCCGTGGAGGCGCGCCATGGTGTCGCTCAGCAAAATGACCTCGTCGCGGTTCATTTTCTGCATCACTTTGGCGGCCGCCTCTTCACCCACGCTGAGCAACAGAATGGCGGCCTGCTCCAGCCGGCTGCGCCCTGTTTTCACGCTACCTTTACTGCTATGACTTGCTGTCAGTTCGCTCATTGCTGTTGATCCATTGTTTCAGTACTTCAGCCATACGTTCAGTTTCGTTTTCGGCCAGCATTTGCAGGTATTCGACCTTCGTTTCCAGCCCGGAACTTTGCGGCGGCAGCTCCGTATCCTGGTTAAATGCCGGGCCAGGAAGTCCGGCCAGACCGGCCTCCGTCGTTACCAGTTCGTTCTCAACTGCGTCCTTCTGGGCGCTGCCTTCAATCGCAACGCGTTCAGACGGTTCACGTCGACCGTAGCGCTGCGCCAGCGGACGCAGGCCAAACAGCAGCGTGAGCAGGATCAGCATGCCAATCCCACCGTTTTGTCCCCAGTACTGGATGTTCGGGTCTTGCCACCATTTCAGCACCGGCAGGCCATCGACGGTTCTTTCGACGAAGGCCAATCTGTCCAGCGTCAGCGAATCGCCGCGCGCTTTCTCGATCCCTGCGGCATCTTCCACCAGCCGGGTCAGGGCGGTGAGCTGCTCTGGCGTCATGCTGGCAAGCGATGGCGCAGCCTGGTTTAACGCCACCGCCACGCGCAGTTTTTCGAGCTTGTAGCCCGGATGGCGGATATGGCGAATATCGCGATCGAAGGCATATTTACGCTGCTCCTGGCTGCGGCTGGAAAGTGAAGACGGATTGCTGGTTTGCGCCTGCGTCTGCGCGGCCTGCGGGTTTGCCGCCGCCTGCGGGGCTACGGGCTGTGCAGGCTGATTGACCGGGCGGTTGCTCAGCGAGCCCGGAATGCCGATGGCCAGCTCGTTGGTGGTATTTTCACGTGAGATATTCTCATCGCTGATCTGCGGCTCTTTGCCCAGACGCTCCTGCGTCTCTTCCACGCTGCTCATGTCGACGCTTGGCGTCACGCTGATGCGAAAATTATCGCTACCAAACAGCGGGGTCAGCAGGCCGGAGATGTTGTTGATGGTCTCATTTTTGATCCGCTCAACGACGTCGCGCCCCTGGCGGATGTTCGCCATGTTGCTGCCGTTCTGCTGGCCGTTTTCCGACAGCAAATTCCCGGACTGATCCACCACGCGCACGCTGGCGGCCTGCATGCCGGGCACGCTTCCCGCGACCAGCTGTACTATTGCCGCAACCTGCTGCTCATCAAGATGTTTGCCGTAGTGCAGCTGCAGCATGACCGAGGCGCTGCTTTGCGGCTTGTTGGTCATCACGAAGGAGCTGGACTCGCTCAGCCCTAAGTGGACGCGCGCGTTCTCAACCGGATCGAGCGCCATGATGCTGCGTGCCAGCTCGCCTTCCAGGCTGCGCTTGTAGCGCACGTTCTGGACAAACTGGCTGCTGCCGAGCATCTCTTCTTTATCCATCAGCTCGTAGCCGTCCGGCATCACGGCGGTAATGCCTTTTGCCGCCAGCGCCATACGCGCCCGCGGCAGTTTGTCTTCAGGAATGAGGATCTGACCGTTGTCAGGGTTGATACGGTAAGCAATAGATTCCGCCCCCAGTACCTCAACAACCTGAGCGACGGGCAATTTCTCCTGGCTGCCGTAGAGCGCAACATAGCCCTGATTGCTGCGCCAGAGCGAAAATACAATCGCTCCCGTCAGCAGTACAGCGCCTGCCGCCATCAGCCACTGCGGCTTCAGGCGACTTTCCGGGAGGGATAATGCGGAAAATTTATCTTTTAACTTTGTCAGCACGAGGGAAACCTTACAGCGGTGTATTCATCACTTCGTCGAGCGCGGTGGTGAGTTTGTTTCGCACCTGCATCATGGCGGAAAACGCCACGCTGGCTTTTTGCGATTCGATCATGGCCCCGGCCAGGTCGTCACTTTGACCCAGCTCTATGGCTTTCTGTTTTGCTCCAGCGGCGTGCTGCGCAGCGTCAACGTTGTCGATAGCGTTGTTCAGGACCTGTGAAAAGGAGGGTTGTGACGCTCCCGTGATGCCGGATAAAGAGGCGCCCGGCGCAATGAGCGGAGGAGTGCTCAACGTCCCGGAGGAGGCAACGGCAGCCGTGTTGTGCATCCTGTCCAGCATCGCCTGCTGGCGGGCCTGCATACCGATGGCGGTAATTTTGTCCATGTCGTTATTCTCTTGCGTGCGTCAGGAGTAGCATTCGATATCGATACCTTCCTCGCGCATTGAGGCGAGTCGGTAGCGTAAAGCACGCGGGGTAATGCCGAGGAAGGCGGCCGTTTTGGACTTATTGCCCTTATGGCGTTTGAGTAACTCAATGATGTACTGATACTCCGCCATGCGGCCATGAAGCTTGACGTTGCCAATGGCGGCCGGTGTCGCCTGCTGTTCGCGATAGGCTGGCATCAGGTCGACCGCGGAAACGGGCGATAACGACGCAGGCACGGGTAAGCCAAAGTCCTGCGCGGCAATCTCTTCCCCGTTGCTCAAAATCATTCCCCGCTGGATAACGTTCTCCAGCTCGCGAACGTTGCCAGGCCAGTCATAGGCCAGCAGCGCGTGGCGGGCCTCATCGCTCAGGCGGATATTGCCTTTGTGAAAGGCTTTGTATTTGGCGATAAAACGCAGCGCCATTGGAATAATATCCAGGCGACGTTCGCGCAGCGGTGTAATATGAATCGGCACAACGGAAATACGATAAAACAGATCCTGGCGGAAGCGCCCTTCAGCAATTTCCTGCTGTAAATCTTTATTTGTGGAAGCGACCAGGCGAATATCCAGAGGGATTTTTTTATGGCTTCCCAGTCGTTCAACTTCCTGCTCCTGCAATACGCGCAGTAATTTAGCCTGAAGCGCCAGCGGCATATCCCCGATTTCATCCAGAAGCAGCGTTCCGCCGTTGGCCTGTTCAAATTTCCCGGCAACACCCGTTACCGCACCGGTAAATGCGCCTTTTTCATAACCGAATAAAATCGCTTCCAGCATGCTTTCAGGAATCGCTGCACAGTTAACGCCAACATAGGGCGCATCGGCCCCCAATGCATTTTCATGGATGTAACGTGAAACGCATTCCTTACCTGTACCCGTCTCACCTGTAATAAGTACCGATACATTATATTTAGCAACACGGCGTGCTAATGAAAATACATTTACGCTTTCAGGCGCACTGGCAACAAATCCATTTTCATTACGTACATCATGTTCAATAACAATACTCATAACAACTCACCAACATTTAAGCTGACTGTTAGCCTGAAGCGTATACGAGCCTGATGCTCCATCGCTGGAACATGTATAAAGGCAAGTATTCGGTAGGGGCAATATGAATTTACCGGACGTCATCAAAACGCAGAAATTCATGAACTTCGCGTATTATAACGGTGCGTTAAGAATTGTCTTGTTTTTAATGGGTATTAAAATTTTAACCCTTATATTTCATATAGTTAGACTAAATATTAATGGCGATTAATCGTCCTGAAATAACGAATTAATAATCTTTAGCGTCTTGATTACGGTCGCCAAACAGCGTCTAATTCTTGTCCCTAATAAAGCTCTTCGCGCAAGACCTTTATGGCGCGGTTGACCAACTCACTTATCTAAGCGACAAGGTTAAAAAGAACTTAAATATTTTTTCTGCCAATAAGCAAACGCCTTAATGTGAAGGGCTGTTGCTTAAGGCGATCGTTACGCGGAAGACTCTATGCCAGCAGCTCCTCAGAGAATAAAAATCTACCAGCGTCAGGAACTCCCCGATATGGTAAAGCTCGATGTGAGTAAGCTCGGGCGCCCCTGGCATAAGCTTCCCAAATTAATGAACGACAGCTTTGATATATTCGATGCACGGTTAAGCATCTATTTTTTGAAAAAGCTGCGGGTGAACGTTGCGTTAAAGTCGATGCATTTTGCTATCGACCAGAACTATAAAAACACGCAGCTATTTACTACCCCTTTTGGCTCTATTGCGTTCAGCATTGAGCGCACCTTGCTACTCCAGATCCTTCACGATTATTACGGGCTGGGAAAAGAGAGTCGAAATAAATCCCTGGATGTCGATCAGCCTGTCACCAAAACGGAAGACCGGCTGAAAAATAAAATCGGACTGGATCTGACGCGCCTTCTTATCGATGAAGAGATATTTGGCAAGGACGTAGAGATTAAGAGCGATAACACCACGGTGATTAATCAGTGGTCATGGTGCGTTACGTTCGTGCTGGAAGGTTATGAGGAGGGCAGTTTTACGCTGCTGTTTGATAACGCGCATGTCGATCAAATGCTGGCGGCACTGCGGTCACCCGAGCGGGGACACTCCGGCAACAAACAGACGTCGCCTACGCCGTCCCAAATAGAACGCCTGTTCTACAGCATGCCGCTGAAGTTTAGCGGGCATGTCAGCAGCCTTAATTTGACCGTCGCCCAGCTGGCGAAGATCAGGCCGGGAGACATTATCCCGGTAAACATTAACGAAACCGTCCCGGTTTATATCGGTAAAGAACAGATTTTTGACGCCAAAATCGCTGAAGATCGCGGCAAGTTACTACTCTGTGAATTTAATGACAGAACCATTGAGAAGCAATATGAGTGATCAGCAACAAGACTTGAGCCAGTCCCTGGATTTTGGCGACCTGAATCTTACGGAGATGCCGCGAGAAGAGACCGTTGAAGGTAATATCCGCCTGGATCTTCAGTCTGAACCCGAAACCTCTTCAGGCATCGACGATCTGCGCAAAATGGCGCTGTTTAGCCGCATTCCGGTGACGCTGACGCTGGAAGTGGCTTCGGTTGAGGTCTCTCTGGCCGATCTTCTCACCGTGGGCCATGATTCGGTCATTGAGCTTGATAAAATGGCGGGCGAACCTCTGGACATCAAGGTTAATGGGATCCTCTTCGGCAAAGCTGAAGCCGTGGTGCTGAACGACAAATACGGCCTGCGTATCCTGGAGTTCAACAGCAAAGAGCTGGGCGAACTGACGCCATGATTTCTCGCCTTCGCACCGCGCTGCCCTGGCTGCTGCTGGGCGGTTTGCTCTTTTCTCCGCAGCTGCTGGCCGCCAATGGCGACATTACGCTGTTCAGCTCGGCAACCACCGATGGCGGCCAGGATTACAACGTTAAGATTGAAATCCTGATCCTGATGACCCTGCTGGGTCTGCTGCCCGTGATGCTGATGATGATGACCTGCTTCACGCGCTTTATTATCGTGCTGGCGATTTTGCGTCAGGCATTAGGTCTTCAACAAAGCCCGCCCAATAAAATCCTGACCGGGATTGCGCTCGCGCTCACGCTGCTGGTGATGCGCCCGGTGTGGACCACCATCTATCAGGATGCGGTCGTGCCGTTTCAGAATGACGAAATCACCATGAAGCAGGCGTTCAGCAAGGCAGAGGTGCCGCTTAAGCATTTTATGCTGGCGCAAACCAGCAATAAGGCAATGTCGCAGATGATGACGATTGCGGGGGTCACGGGTGAGCCAAAGGAACAGGATTTAACGGTCGTAACGCCCGCCTACCTGCTGAGCGAGCTGAAAACCGCGTTTCAGATCGGCTTTATGATTTACATCCCCTTCCTGGTCATCGATCTGATTGTCGCCAGTATTTTAATGGCGATGGGGATGATGATGCTGTCGCCGCTGATTGTCTCGCTGCCCTTCAAGCTCATGCTGTTTGTGCTGTGTGACGGCTGGACGCTCATCGTCGGTACGCTCACCTCCAGCGTGCAGGGGCTTTAGCAATGGTCACCATGGACATCGCCGGGGATATCATGGCCACCGGCATCAAGCTGGTGCTGGTGATCTCTGCCGTCGCGATTATACCCAGCCTGATCGTTGGCCTGTGCGTCAGTATTTTCCAGGCCACCACGCAGATTAACGAACAGACGCTGAGCTTCCTGCCCCGCCTTCTGGTGACGCTGGCGGTGCTTATTATTGGCGGTAAATGGATGCTTACCCAACTGGTGGATTTCACCGTCAATATTTTCCAGCAGGCGGCGGCGCTGGTGGGCTAGCAGGCTATGGGTATCGATATTCACGCGCTGATTAACCCGCTGCTGGCGTTAGTCTTCCCGTTCTTTCGCATTCTGGCGTTTCTGCACTTCTGCCCCGTGCTGGATAACCGCGCCTTTAGCCGACGGATTAAAACGGTGCTGGCCCTGGCGCTGGCGGTCATCATCACGCCGATGCTGCCGGAAAAAGTTCTGCTCAGCGAGCTGATGTCCATGAGAACGATCCTGCTGACGGGCGAACAGCTGCTGTGGGGCATGCTGTTTGGCATGGCCATGCAGCTGGTGTTTGTCGCGCTGCAAACCGCGGGGCACATCCTGTCGATGAATATGGGCCTGGGCATGGCAATGATGAATGACCCGGTAAACGGCAGCTCGACCACCGTGATTTCGCAGATGATTTACACCTTCTGCGGCCTGCTCTTTTTCGTGATGGACGGTCACCTGCTGGTGGTCACCATCCTTTACAAAGGCTTTGTCTGGTGGCCCATTGGCCAGGCGATTAACAAACCCACCCTGCTGCTGATCGTGCAAAGCCTGGGCTGGATTATGTCCTCGGCGACGCTTATCGCCATCCCGACCACCTTTGTCATGCTGATTGTGCAGGGCGGCTTTGGGCTGCTAAACCGCGTCTCCCCGACGCTGAACCTCTTTTCACTCGGCTTCCCCATCAGCATGCTGTTTGGCCTGCTCTGTATTTCGATGATGATGACCAACATCCCCGACCACTATCTCAACCTGACCAACGACATTCTGGCCAGGCTCGAAGCCATAAGGAGCCACTGATGGCAGCGGGTGGAGATAAAAGCGAAAAACCCACGGCGCAAAAGCTGCGTAAAGCGCGCGAAAAGGGCGACCTGCCGCGTTCCAAAGACCTCACGATGGCCGTTGGGCTGCTGGCCTCGTTCATCACGATGGGGACATTTTTCCCCTACTACCAGCAGCTGGTGGGCGAATCGTTTACCGCGGTTGGGATGATGGCCGGACGGCTGGACGATGAAGGGGTGTTGAGCCAGTTTTTGATGCTCAACGTCTGGATCATTGTGCGCTTTATCGCCACGCTTGCGCCAATCCCCATCGCCTGCATCGTGGCAAGCCTGGTGCCCGGCGGCTGGATTTTTACCGTTTCAAAGCTTAAACCGGATTTCAAAAAGTTAAGCCCGATTAGCGGCGTGAAACGCCTGTTTGCCAGCAGTCACTTTGTCGATGTCGGCAAGATGATGCTCAAGTGCAGCATTATTCTCGCCGTACTGTACAGCATGGTGCACAGCTCGCTGGATCCGCTGCTGCATCTGCAGCGGCTGAGCTTGAATCAGGCGGTCCACCAGGGCTTCGGTATTCTTCATCATGTGCTCGTCTATTTTATTGCCGTGATTGTCATTTTTGCCCTGCTCGACGTGCCGTTGACCAAATTCATGTTCACCAAAAAAATGCGTATGACCAAGCAGGAGGTGAAGGAAGAGTACAAGAACAACGACGGTAATCCGCAGATTAAGGGACGCATTCGGCAGCTCCAGCGCCAGATGGCAATGGGCCAGATTAGCCGCACCGTGCCCGATGCCGATGTGATTATCACTAACCCGACGCACTTCGCGGTGGCGCTGAAATACGATCCGAATAAAGCCGAAGCGCCCTATATCGTGGCGAAAGGGATGGACGATATCGCCCTGCATATTCGTGACGTCGCGCGCCAGCATCAGATTGAAATCGTGGAGTTTCCTCCGCTGGCGCGCGCGGTTTATCACACCACGCGGGTTAACCAGCAAATACCGGCCCAGCTTTTTCGCGCCATTGCCCACGTGCTGACCTATGTCATGCAGATTAAATCCTGGCGTACCGGCCAGCTTGAACAAAAACCCCGCCTGAACAGGCAAATAACCATTCCAGAAGAGGTCTTAAAAGCCGATGGCGAACAGTAAGCTGCATCAAACGCTTGCCATACTCCGTAAAGGACATATAGGCGTCCCGATATTACTTCTTAGCGTGCTGGCCATGGTCATGCTGCCGTTGTCACCGCTGATGCTTGATATCCTGTTTACCTTCAACATCGTGCTGGCGGTGGTGGTGCTACTGGTTGCGGTGAATATGCAGCGCCCGCTGGATTTTGCCGTCTTCCCGACGCTGCTGTTGATTACCACGCTAATGCGCCTGACCCTGAACGTGGCCTCCACCCGCGTGGTATTGCTGCACGGTCATGAAGGCGAAGGGGCGGCAGGTAAAGTCATTGAGGCGTTTGGCCAGGTGGTGATCGGCGGCGATTTCGTCGTCGGCTTCGTGGTCTTTATCATCCTGATGATCATCAACTTTGTGGTGGTGACCAAGGGTGCGGAACGTATTTCTGAAGTGTCCGCGCGCTTTACGCTGGACGCCCTGCCGGGTAAACAGATGGCGATTGACGCGGATCTGAACGCCGGGCTGATCAACCAGAATCAGGCGCGGGACCGCCGTAAAGAGGTGTCTAAAGAGGCTGATTTTTACGGCGCAATGGACGGCGCGTCCAAGTTTGTTCGCGGGGATGCCATCGCCGGGATCATGGTGCTGATCATCAACGTTATCGGCGGGATCTGTATTGGTATCTTCAAATACGATCTCGATGCCAGCCACGCCTTCCAGCAGTACGTGCTGCTGACCATCGGTGATGGCCTGGCCGCCCAGATCCCCTCCCTCCTGCTGGCAACCGCAGCGGCGATTATCGTCACCCGCGTCAGCGACGGCGATGACGTTAGCGACGAGATTAAAACGCAGCTGCTGGCCAAGCCGCAGGTGCTTTACACCGCCGCATTCGTCATGTTTATCCTGGCGATTGTCCCCGGCATGCCGCACATTGCCTTCCTGTGCTTCACCGGGCTATTGCTGTTTGCGGCCTGGCGCCAGAGTAAGGTTGTTAAACCTGCCGAAGAGGAGACGGATTACGACGCCATCAATGAGGCGCTCTCCACCGATACCACGCCGGCGATTAACTGGGAAAGCATTCCACTCGTCGAGCCGATTGGGCTTAACCTGGGGTACAAGCTGGTGACGCTGATTGACTCGGCCAAAGGCAGCCCGCTTTCACAGCGTATCCGCGGGGTGCGTCAGGTGGTCTCAGAACAGTGCGGCGTGCTGCTGCCTGAAATCAGGATACGCGAAAACTTCCGCCTCAAACCCGCCCAGTACGCCATATACATCAACGGCATACGCACCTCGCTCGGCGAAGTGTACGCCGAGAAGCTGATGGCGATCCCCGGGGCTGAACTCTACGGTGAAATTGACGGCGTGCTGGATACCGATCCCGCCTACGGCATGGCGATCGTCTGGATCGATCCGGAACAGAAAGCCAAGGCGCTGAATCTGGGTTATCAGGTGGTGGACTGCGCCAGCGTGGTCGCCACGCACGTGAACAAGGTTGCCCGCGAAAACCTGCCGGAGCTGTTTAACTATGACGACATCACGCATCTGCATGCTCGGCTGGCATCCCAGGCGCCGAAGCTCGCGGAAGATTTGACCAACGCGCTTAGCTTCAGCCTGCTGCTGCGCATCTATCGCCAGCTGCTGCTGGAACAGGTTTCGCTTAAGGATATTGTGACCATTGCCTCAACGCTTCTTGAAAGCTCTGCGGCCACCAAAGATCCCATTCTGCTGACATCCGACGTGCGTTACGCGCTGCGTCGGGCCATCATCCATGCCATTAACGGCGATCGGCAAAAACTGGCAGCCTATACCATCGATAATGCGCTGGAAAATATGCTGCTCGGCGCGCTGAATCAGTCCCAGCAGGCGGGGAAAGTGGCGCTGGACAGTTTTGCTGTTGACCCGAATATTCTCACGCAGCTGCAAAATACGATGCCCGTGATTCAGGAGCAGATGAAAGCGAAAGGAATGCCGCCGCTTCTGCTGGTCACGCCGCAGCTTCGGCCGCTGATTTCTCGCTATGGCAGGCTGTTTGCCAGCAATCTGCACGTGTTGTCGTATAACGAAGTGCCTGATGACAGCGATTTAACTATCGTGGGAACGCTGGCGTAACGCCAGCGAGACTAGTTATCTAAAAAACGCAATTTCCATGCGGCCAGCGTACGCGGCATTTTGCGCTGGTCGCTGCCGTCAGTGCTGTAGTAATGCAGCTCCAGGCCGCCGCCCTTCGCAGGGGAAATCCGTCCGGCCCAGATTTCGCCCTTCGGCGTATACATGATAATCGCCGTCCTGCTGTTAGCCGCCCCTTGCACCCACATTGAGAGCACGCGGGCACCGATATTATCGATATCATTCTGGTAGATGTAGACGTTCGCGCTGTCGACAAAATTCTGGTAATCATCCTTCACCAGATCGCGGAATTTCTGATCCATTGCGCCATCGGCGAAAATACCGAGCGACAGCAGCGTGGGTTTGGGGCGCGGGTCAACGTCGGACAGTTTATACGCACCGTCGAGGAATGCGCCTGCTGGCATGGATAAGCGGCATCCCCAGTCAGAATTACTGTAGACCTGTAATGAACCGTCTTTTTTCGGGATCAGCAGCAGCTTACAGTTACTGGTTTCAGCCACCTTTTCCACCACCAGCATACCGTACAGCCTGCGCGCTTCAGCAGTAAACTCGTCCTTATTCAGTCCCGCCCAGGCGCGGATGTCCAGCGTCGCGCTCCACTGCGCATTACGACTGAACTGAATCACGCCGCCGCTCATGTTCGGCGCCAGCATGTTCCACCATTTTCCTTCCCACTTAAAATCGCGGTTGGCATCGGACAATGCGCTAATGCCCGCGTAGTAAGCGCGTTCAATACAGGTATCAGAGGTGCATTTCTCCAGCAGCTTTTCCCAGTCGTCGTATTTTTTATTACTGCCTTCCACACCTTCATGCTGAAGCGCCTGATGATAGACAACGGAAAGGGTGCTATCCAGCCAGTGCAGGTTATCGTTGTTACAGATGGTATTTTCCAGAGGCGTAACCGCTCGCTGGCAATTCACCGCGAGAGCGCTGCCGCTGAAAAATAACAGAAGGAAAAACAGGCAACTATAAATACGACGCGTCATTTTGTTCAACTTTCATCCAGGGGGCGGCTATTGTGGCCAATGGTATTCATTATTGCAATATAAACCCTGATCGCCCGCTCTAAAATGGTTCAATATAAATTAAATGTTAAGCAATGTTCTTATTTTGTCGCGATCAATAATGGAATGTATTGAAAGGGATGCATAAAATTAATTATTAACCACATGCTATATGTGGGAAATGCATCTTCCCCTTTTTAAGGAAATAACATTTCCCATATTATTATGAAGTTAATGTCTTAGCCATGAACGACAGATTGATTTCATCGATCGATATCCATTATTCGATCGACTTTGACAATCAAAATGGCTAACGCTAGACTATTATTTAACAGGCATTACTCTTTATTAAATAACGTAATTTTCATATTAATGACTGCTAATAATCTTCATTTTTAACAGTTCATTAATATGCAGCGCATTTAAATCAACATTTAAACCCTCGCAGTTGGTTTCATCAGAGAGTTTCGGAGTCGTCAGTGATTGAAAGTTTAAACTTCAGAAGACCGCTTAACATATGCTTCGCGGTACTGGCTGCGACGTTTGTTTTTGTCGGACTGCTGATTGCCCATTCACAGTGGACTGCCACTCAGGAGGTCTATAAAAAACAAAATCGCCTCTATATCAACAACGTGGCCTCCACTCTGGATAAATACCTGAACGGATATGAAAACAGCGTCAGGGAAATGGCGCGCATTGCTGCCGACCAGCATAAATTTGATGTTAACCATGAGGGCAGCCTTGCACTGAGAAACTGGTTGATTGAGCGTTTACGCATCATGCCGGATGGGATCTCAATCATTCATGCCGATAACAAAGGGAATCTCCTTCGCATTCCGTATGTCGAGGGCAACTCCAGCTGGGATCCGCGTAAAGAGCCCTGGTTTACGATCTCAATAGAAGATTCCGATGAAGCGCATTTCAGCATCAGCAGAGACCCGTTTGCGAATAAAGAGCGGGTGATCACCATCTCCCTGCCGGTCATTAACGGGACGGACGGGTCAAACAACGGCGTGCTGGCGTTGAATCTGGATATCGATAAAAGCATAGATATTCTGAATAACGCGCTCCCGCCCATGAAAAGCAGGACCTTTGTCATGACGCGCGATGGCGAACTGGTCATGAACCCGGGTTACCCGATAGAGCCGGCAAAACTAAAGGCGCTGGCTCGCTCTGCTCGTGAGTATCGTGGCGATTTTTCTATGGATTCACGCTATTACGCCTACCGCGCCATTGCGTCGCAATCCTGGCTGGTGGTGCATGAGGTGGATGAAAGCGAGCTTAACAGCCTCGTTTGGTCACAGTGCATCAATATTTTCTGGGGAGTGCTCTTTACCCTGGTCGTACTGTTTTTCTGCTGGTGGGCAACACGTGCATCCATGAACACCATCTTTATGCGCATCGCTACCAGCATCAGAAGAGGCGCTATCAAACCTGCCGCCGTCGAGGAATTGATTTTTGACGAAATATACAGCTCGCAGCAACGACACGAAAAAATCACGCATGAGGCCCTGACAGACGGCTTGACCGGGCTGAAAAATCGACGTGCGTTTGATGTCGATGCCTTACGTTACAACAGTGAACCTCAGACGCACCTCGCCATGATTGATATCGATAATTTCAAAACGATTAACGATACGTGGGGGCATACCGTCGGCGATGTGGTGCTTAAGACCATCGCCGAATTAGGTCTGCGCCTGCGGGGCCTGCAAAATATTACGCTCTACCGTTATGGCGGCGAAGAGATTGCCGTGCTGTTTAACGGCATCTCGCAGGAAAAAGCGCAAAGCTATCTCGAAAAATGGCGTATTACGGTGAATACCCGTAACTTCAGGGAAAATAACTTAAAAGTGTCTTTTAGTGCAGGGCTTTCCGCAATGGGCGGTGCCTCTCTTCCCGAGGTGATTGCGCGAGCGGATAAGCTACTGTATCAGGCAAAAAAAACCGGAAAGAACAAAGTCATCGCCGGCTAATTTCGATGCATTCAATTCCACCGCCCGCTTAAGGTGGGCGGTGATTGTGTCGTTTTACCTATTATTGTTGTGGCTCCGAGGCTGGCATGGAAAAAAGTACACATTTTGTGATGCAGTGTGTCGAAAAAAATAAACTCGATGCGGGCATCGATTTTGTCATTCAACCTATTTTCGACCTCTCCCGATTCGTCTGTATCGGTGGCGAAGTGCTGGTACGGGGTACCCATCGCCGCCATGTCGTTCCACCTCATTTATTTATCGGCGAGCTGGAGAAAAACGGCGGAATTGTATCCATGGGCGATTACATCATGGCCCGGGCTTTTCGCTATATTTCCAGCCAGACGCCAGAAGTGCGCGATAAGCAGCTCTTCACGCTCAATATTTCCTGGATTCAGTTACAGGATATTCATTTCGCCACCCGAGCATTAACGTTGCTGTCTGAGTATAAACTCACGCCACGCCATATTGTGTTTGAGATAACGGATAGCGGCGAACCCAACGATACGGTGAGCAAAAATCTTGGCTTATTGCGTGAAGCGGGAATTAATCTGGCCTGGGACGGTATCGACTGTCTGGAGAAACTTCAATCGAGGCTGGCGCTCTCGATGCCCGATTACGTGAAACTGGATCGAAGCTGCCTCAACGCCGATAAACTTGAACACACCTTCACAATGCTTGAACACCTGAAACAGTGGGATATCGACGTCATTATCGAAGGCATTGAAAACTACGTTCACGTGTCGACGATGCTTCGCCATGGCGTTCAGTATGGTCAGGGGTTTTTGTTTTCACGCCCTGTCAGTAAGGAAGCGTTTCATCAGCAATATATGCAGCCAGAGCGCGCCTAAGGCCTACCGGATATGTATCGTAAGCACCTTCTGCGCAAAAAGAAAAACCGGGTACTTGCGGCAGCCTTTGTGTTTACGCTGAGCCTGATTATCACCTCTTTACTCGCAGTGAAAATCCGGACCATGAGCGCCAGCACGCTCTCCACGTTATCTTATCTGGCGAGCGTCAGTCTGATTTTGCTGATCCCGATAGTCGCGGCAACGATCACGTGGTTCATGGCTGCCCGGCGGCATTCACTTTATTCACAGCTGGCACGGGCCATCCGCCAGCATCAGATCCATCCTCATTATCAGCCGCTGATCTGCGCGCAAAGCAACACCGTCTCGGGTGCTGAAGTCCTGGCGCGCTGGCATCACGACGAGCTGGGCTTTATCCCTCCCGATGTATTTATTCCTGTCGCAGAATCTACCGGGCTTATTATTAATCTGACGGAAAGCCTCCTGGAGCAGGTGGTTGGCGATCTCCGGCAGGGCACCGCGACATTCCCTCCGGGATTTAAGCTCAATCTGAATATCAGCTACGCCCACGTAGTGGATAGCAGTTTTCATCTGTTCGTCGATGACTGGGCGCCCGTATTCGAAGCCTTAGGCATCACACTGGTCTTTGAGATCACCGAGCGCGAGAACATCGACATTAACGATGATATCGTGGCGAAAATTGCACATATCAAACGCAGCGGTATCAAGATTGCGCTGGATGATTTTGGCACCGGTTTCTCTAATCTTGCCTTTATTGCCAATCTGAATCCCGACAGCATCAAGATTGACCGCATGTTTATTCGTCAGATCTCAAAGGATGTGGCTACACCCTTAATTGACTGCGTGATAGACATGGCCAGACGGATGAACATACTCACGACGGCTGAAGGCGTTGAGCATGACTACCAGGTCGAGTATCTCAGAGCGAACAACATAGACTGTTTGCAGGGCTATTTTTTCTCTAAGCCGCTCTGCTTCAACGAATTCACCAGCTTCCTTCAGCGCTACAGAGGCTGAAAAACAAAAAGCCCCGAAAGGGGCTTTTTTTACTTCACGCAACAGGTCTTAGAACGGGATATCGTCGTCGAAGTCCATTGGCGGTTCGTTAGACGGGGCCGGAGCAGACTGCTGCTGCGGACGAGACTGCGCGCCGCCGCTGAACTGGTTGCCGCCCTGCGGCTGCTGAGGCTGACCCCAACCGCCCTGCTGCTGGTTCTGACCGCCACCTGCCGGTGCGCCACCGCCCTGACGGCCGCCCAGCATCTGCATGGTGCCGCCAACGTTAACCACCACTTCCGTGGTGTATTTCTCAGCGCCGGCCTGATCGGTCCATTTGCGGGTACGCAGCTGGCCTTCGATATAAACCTGAGAACCTTTACGCAGATACTCACCGGCCACTTCAGCCAGTTTGCCAAACAGCACAACGCGGTGCCATTCGGTCTGCTCTTTCATCTCACCGGTCGCTTTATCACGCCAGGATTCGGAAGTAGCCAGCGTAATGTTGGCAACTGCGCCACCACTCGGCATGTAGCGTACTTCCGGGTCCTGGCCCAGATTACCGACGAGAATCACCTTGTTTACGCCTCTGCTGGCCATGTTCGTGTCTCCTGAATACGTTTCTTAATAGTGTAAACGCGCGAGTGTACCATTTCCACACGCCACTTTGATAGTTGCGTAGCATGTTCCAGAGTTCTCTCGCGAACTCGACATTGTTACACAGCTAATCAGAAAATGCATTCCAATACTGTATATTCAAACAGGTTAAATTGTGTCATAATTAGCCGTTTCAGACAGCCGGTTGTCCTTCAAACAAACTAGGCAATCCGTGTTCCAACCGGGAAAGGTGAATGGATAAGATCGAAGTTCGGGGCGCCCGCACCCACAATCTCAAGAATATCAACCTCATAATCCCTCGCGACAAGCTCATCGTCGTGACCGGGCTTTCGGGGTCTGGCAAATCCTCACTGGCTTTCGACACTTTGTATGCCGAAGGACAGCGTCGTTACGTTGAATCACTTTCCGCGTACGCGCGTCAGTTCCTGTCGCTGATGGAAAAACCGGATGTCGACCACATTGAAGGGTTATCGCCTGCTATCTCTATTGAGCAGAAGTCTACGTCACATAACCCGCGCTCTACGGTCGGTACCATTACCGAAATCCATGACTACCTGCGCCTGCTGTATGCGCGTGTCGGTGAGCCGCGCTGCCCGGACCACGACGTCCCGCTGGCGGCGCAGACCGTCAGCCAGATGGTGGATAACGTGCTGTCACAGCCGGAAGGCAAACGCCTGATGCTGCTTGCACCGATTATCAAAGAGCGTAAAGGCGAGCACACCAAAACGCTGGAAAACCTGGCAAGCCAGGGCTATATCCGCGCCCGTATTGACGGTGAAGTGTGTGACCTGTCGGACCCACCTAAGCTGGAGCTGCAGAAGAAGCACACCATCGAGGTGGTGATTGACCGTTTCAAAGTGCGTGAAGACCTCGCGACGCGCCTGGCGGAATCCTTTGAAACCGCGCTGGAGCTCTCCGGCGGCACGGCCGTGGTCTCCGACATGGACGACCCGAAAGCGGAAGAGCTGCTCTTCTCCGCCAACTTCGCCTGCCCGATTTGCGGGTACAGCATGCGCGAGCTGGAACCGCGTCTGTTCTCGTTCAACAACCCGGCGGGCGCGTGCCCGACCTGTGATGGCCTGGGCGTTCAACAGTATTTCGATCCGGACCGCGTGATTCAGAACCCGGAGCTGTCGCTGGCGGGCGGTGCCATTCGCGGCTGGGATAAGCGCAATTTCTACTACTTCCAGATGCTGAAGTCGCTGGCAGAGCACTATAAGTTCGACGTTGAAGCCCCGTGGGCCAGCCTGAGCGCGAACGTGCACAAAGTGATCCTGTTCGGTTCCGGTAAAGACAACATCGAGTTCAAGTACATGAACGATCGCGGCGATACCTCCGTGCGTCGCCACCCGTTCGAAGGGGTGCTGCACAATATGGAGCGCCGCTACAAAGAAACCGAGTCCAGCGCGGTGCGCGAGGAGCTGGCGAAGTTCATCAGCAACCGCTCCTGCGCCACCTGCGAAGGCACGCGCCTGCGTCGCGAAGCGCGCCACGTGTTTGTGGAAAATACGGCGCTGCCGACCATCTCAGACATGAGCATCGGCCACGCGATGGACTTCTTCAACAACCTGAAGCTCTCCGGCCAGCGCGCGAAAATCGCGGAGAAAGTGCTGAAAGAGATCGGCGATCGCCTCAAGTTCCTGGTGAACGTCGGCCTGAACTATCTGACGCTTTCCCGCTCGGCAGAAACGCTGTCCGGCGGTGAAGCCCAGCGTATTCGTCTGGCAAGCCAGATTGGCGCCGGCCTGGTGGGGGTGATGTACGTGCTTGATGAGCCGTCTATCGGCCTGCACCAGCGCGACAACGAACGTCTGCTCGGTACGCTTGTCCACCTGCGTAACCTCGGCAACACGGTCATCGTGGTCGAGCATGACGAGGATGCGATCCGCGCCGCTGACCACGTGATCGACATCGGTCCGGGTGCTGGCGTGCACGGCGGCCAGGTGGTGGCTGAAGGCACGCTGAAAGACATCATGGCGGTGCCCGAGTCGCTGACCGGCCAGTTCATGAGCGGTAAGCGCAAAATTGAAGTGCCGAAACAGCGCGTGGCGGCAGATCCGGAAAAAGTGCTGAAGCTGACCGGCGCGCGCGGTAACAACCTGAAAGACGTCACCCTGACGCTGCCGGTTGGCCTGTTCACCTGCATCACCGGGGTGTCCGGTTCCGGTAAATCGACGCTGATCAACGACACGCTGTTCCCGATTGCGCAGACGGCGCTCAACGGAGCAACGCTTGCCGAGCCTGCGCCGTACCGCGAGATTCAGGGTCTGGAGCACTTCGACAAGGTTATCGACATCGATCAAAGCCCGATAGGCCGTACTCCGCGTTCCAACCCGGCGACCTATACCGGCGTCTTTACGCCCGTACGTGAACTGTTTGCCGGCGTACCGGAATCACGTTCGCGCGGGTATACGCCAGGACGTTTCAGCTTTAACGTGCGCGGCGGCCGCTGCGAAGCCTGTCAGGGCGATGGCGTGATCAAGGTTGAGATGCACTTCCTGCCGGATATCTACGTGCCGTGCGACCAGTGCAAAGGCAAACGCTATAACCGCGAAACGCTGGAAATTAAGTACAAAGGCAAGACCATCCACGAAGTGCTGGATATGACCATCGAAGAGGCGCGTGAGTTCTTTGATGCCGTTCCCGCGCTGGCGCGTAAGCTGCAGACGCTGATGGACGTAGGGTTGACCTACATTCGTCTGGGGCAATCCGCAACGACGCTGTCCGGCGGTGAAGCCCAGCGCGTGAAGCTGGCGCGCGAGCTGTCAAAACGCGGCACCGGCCAGACGCTGTACATTCTGGATGAGCCGACCACCGGCCTGCACTTTGCCGATATCCAGCAGCTGCTGGAAGTACTGCACCAGCTGCGCGATCAGGGCAACACCATTGTGGTGATTGAGCACAACCTGGACGTGATTAAAACCGCGGACTGGATTGTCGATCTCGGCCCGGAAGGCGGCAGCGGAGGCGGTGAAATCCTCGTCTCCGGCACGCCAGAGACCGTTGCAGAGTGCGAAGCCTCGCACACCGCGCGCTTCCTTAAGCCGTTGCTGTAATCGTCACACGGAGAGCTGCTGTCGGGTCGTTTCCGGCAGCAGCTCAACCGCCTGCTGATAAGACGCGTCCACCAGATAGTAAATTTGTGACCCCGGTATAGAGCCGTCGAGATAAAGGGTACTCCAGTGCGCTTTGTTAAGGTGCTTGCTCGGCCTCACGTCATCATGCTGCTGGCGTAACAGATCCGCCAGCTCCGGGCTGGTTTTCAGTGACGCAGCCGGGCGTCCTTCAACCTCTTTCACCATCGCGAACAGCACATCACCGACCTTAATCTGCGTGGCTTTCCAGTCTGTGTGGACGCTTTGCTCCGCGCCGGGCTTGCTCATGCAGTACTGAAGTATCTCCGAAATTGTCATCATTATTCCCCTTGTAGCGTTGCGATAATTTTACGCGAACCACCGTGAATGCGATGTTCTCCCAGCCAGATCCCTTGCCACGTTCCCAACAGCAGCTGTCCATGCTGTACCGGCAGCGTCAACGATACCCCAAGCAGTGAGGACTTAATATGCGATGGCATATCATCCGGCCCCTCGTAGTCATGTTCGTAAGGGGCACTATCTGGAACCGTTTTTAGAAAATGCTGCTCCATGTCAGACCGGACGGTGGGATCGCAATTTTCATTCAACGTAAGAGAGGCGGAAGTGTGCTGAAGCAGCAGATGCAGTAAACCCGTTCTGACGCGCGACAGGTCGCGGATTTGCCCGATGACTTCATCCGTCACGAGGTGAAATCCGCGAGGTTTAGCGCTTAAGGTCAGGATCTGTTGATACCACATGTGCTGCTCCGTGTAGAAAGATGAATCTTTCTAAGTGTGCAGCAAGAAGGCGAAAGGTAAAACCCGCAGCGGCGGTTTTGATTAAAAAATAATCACAGCCGCCGCTGAAGAATTAATATTCAGAGTTTACGATAACCTCTTCACCAAATTTACCGGCCATCGGCAGCGGACGATAGGTCGAGTTAGAGGCGCGTAATACCCTGATACCCCGTGCGCCCACGTCATGCGCGGCGGTGATATCGTTATCTGAATCGCCATAGAACACTTTGATATTTTTTTGTTCCAGCCACTGGGTTTTGGTGTTTTGTCCTTCATGGTCACCGGCAAAAATAACCGGATTCATGCTGGCGGCCGGGATCAGGAAATCATCCTGCAGCGTCTTTGATACGGTTTCGGTTTGGGTCTGGCTGCGGCCGGTGACGAAATAAATGCTGTCACCGCGCTTCACGTGCATAGCGATCAGCGCGCGAGCAACCTCTTTCGGGATGCTGAACTCGTCCCAGCCGTTGTTCATCTTTTCCCAGAATGCCGGGTTCTTCAGATAGTCTTCGCTGTCCGGTGAGTACGTTTTTTTGCCACGCCAGAAGCCCGGGCTTGAGAAGAGCACGGTATCGTCAATGTCGAAACCGACGGCCATTGGCGGTCGACCCACCAGGCTGTTTTCGATTTGTGCCACAGAGACCCAGTGAATAGGCGCCTGCTCGGCAAGAATGGCGGCGGTGGTACCGGTGTAAATCGGCGTCGGTGCGGAAGCTCGCGCGACGACTGCACTATTAAGCGAGAACAATAAGCAGGCGGCGCTGAGCGCCAGTGTGATCTTGCGCATATTTTCCCCTGAATATTCAGTTTGTTATCGTTTTATTTTGAGCGGATGGTCAAAAAACTATCCGACCATAACCCCAGCGGGAGGTGAAGGGAAGGAGTTTTTGCTTATGAATCTGAATAAAAAGAAGACGATCACAAAGCGAGACATCGACCTGAGCAGCCTGATGCCCTCACCCCAACCCTCTCCCACAGGGAGAGGGAGAACACCCAGCCCGTAGGCCCGGTCAGGCACAGCCGCCACCGGGCAAGATTTTCTGCGGCCTGATGCCATCACCCCAACCCTCTCCCGCAGGGAGAGGGAGAAAATGGATAGTGAGTACTTACATTACAGCAGCAAACGCCTGCGCGACGCGCTGGACGTTGTGGGCGTTCAGGCCTGCCACGCACATACGGCCGCTGGCAATCAGGTAGACGCCGAACTCTTCGCGCAGACGGTCGACCTGTGCAGCGCTCAAACCGGTATAGCTGAACATTCCGCGCTGCTTGAGCAGGTAATCGAAGTTATGCCCCGGCACGGCCTCTTTCAGCACGTTTACCAGTTCCTGGCGCATCGACAGGATACGCTTACGCATCGCTTCCACTTCCGCAAGCCAGTTGGCTTTCAGCTGTTCATCGCCGAGCACGGTTGCGACAACCTGCGCGCCAAAGGCTGGCGGGCTGGAGTAGATACGGCGTACCGTCGCTTTCAGCTGGCCCAGCACGCGTGCCGCTGCGTCGGCGTCTTCACACACCACGGACAGGCCGCCCACGCGCTCGCCGTACAGGGAGAAGATTTTTGAGAAGGAGTTGCTGACCAGCGCAGGCAGCCCGGCGCTGGCAATCGCGCGAATGGCGTAGGCATCTTCTTCCATACCCGCGCCAAAGCCCTGATAGGCGATGTCGAGGAACGGGATCAGATTGCGGGCCTTCAGAACCTCAATCACCGCATCCCACTGGGAATTGGTAAGGTCAGCGCCGGTCGGGTTATGGCAGCACGGGTGCAGCAGAACGATGCTGCGCTCAGGCAGGGTGTTCAGTTTTTCCAGCAGCGCGTCCACGCGCACACCGTTGGTTTCGCTGTCGAACCACGGATAGGTCGCGACCTTAAAGCCCGCGCCTTCGAAGATCGCAACGTGGTTTTCCCACGTCGGGTCGCTGACCCACACGCCGGAATCCGGGAAATATTTTTTCAGGAAGTCTGCACCCACTTTCAGCGCACCTGAACCGCCCAGCGTCTGGATGGTCGCCACGCGTTTTTGCGCGAGCACCGCGTGATCGGCACCGAACAGAAGCGGCGCGATGGTGTTGCGATAGGTGTTGAGTCCTTCCATCGGCAGATAGAGAGAAGCACCGTGCGGAGCAGCATTAAGTCGCGCTTCAGCATCGGCAATGGCCTTTAATTGAGGAATGATGCCATCCTCGTTGTAATACAGGCCAATGCTGAGGTTCACTTTATCGCTGCGAGGATCTTCTTTGAAACGCTCCATTAAGGAGAGAATGGGGTCGCCGGCGTAGGCGTCAACTTTCTGAAACACGCGATGGTTCTCCGGAATACGATGAGGCAGGGATTTCAACAATAAACCGGAAGTGGGAGAAGGTCGAGAGGATGTTAACAAAGTTGGAGTGAGGACAACGCCCTCACTCCATTGGTGAGTCAATCAATGTACTTCATCGCTACCCGCGAGGTCAGGCGCGTAATAAGTTCGTAAGCACTTACTTTCGTGATTTCAGCGATGCGCTCAACGGGCAGGCCGTCGCCCCACATCACCACATCGTCGCCCGCTTTGTCCTGTGCGTCTGGCCCGAGGTCAACACAAATCATGTCCATCGCTACGCGGCCTACAATTTTCACTTCGCGGCCATTCACCAGCACCGGCGTACCGGAAGGCGCAGCGCGCGGGTAGCCGTCGCCATAGCCCATCGCCACCACGCCCAGACGCGTATCGCGATCGCTGGTCCAGGTCCCGCCGTAGCCTACCGGCTCGCCCGCTTTGTGCTCTCGCACGGCGATCAGGTTAGAGACCAGCGACATCACCGGCTGGAAGCCAAAGTCAGGTCCCCAGGGCTTGCTCTCCAGCGGCGAGACGCCGTAAAGAATTATGCCGGGGCGCGCCCAGTCCAGGTGCGACTGCGGCCACAGCAGAATGCCGCCGGATGCCGCAAGCGAGCGCATCCCCGGTTTGCCTTCGCAGAAGGTGTTGAAGATATCGAGCTGCCGCTCGGTCGCGCCACACTCCGGCTCATCCGCACGGGCGAAGTGGCTGACGATATTCACCGGCTGGCGAACATTTTTGCACCGGCACAGCCGCTGATAAAACGCGTCGGCGTTTTCCGGGCGCACGCCCAGACGGTGCATGCCCGTGTCGAGCTTCATCCACACGGTCACCGGCCCGCTCAGCTCGGCGGTCTCTAGCGCAGCCAGCTGCTCTTCGTTGTGCACCGCCGTATGCAGCTGCTGGTCGGCAATGGTCGTTAAATCCGCTGCTTCAAAAAAGCCTTCGAGGAGCAAAATCGGTTGAGTGATGCCACCCGCGCGCAGGCGGAGAGCTTCTTCAAGACGGGCGACGCCAAAGGCGTCGGCATCGGGGAGCGTTCGCGCGGTCTCGAGAAGACCGTGTCCGTAAGCGTTCGCTTTCACGACTGCAACGAGCCTGCTGGCAGGTGCCAGTTCACGCAGACGTTGCAGGTTGTGTCGCAGAGCGCGGCGGTTAATAACAACAGTTGCCGCTTGCATTTGTATTCCTTAGAAATTACTCATCATCATATTGAGGACCGGCATAGTTGTCGAAACGCGACCACTGTCCGTTAAAGGTCAGACGCACAGTACCGATGGGGCCGTTACGTTGCTTACCAATAATAATTTCGGCGATCCCTTTCAGGTCGCTGTTCTCGTGATAAACCTCATCACGGTAGATGAACATGATTAAGTCGGCATCCTGCTCGATGGATCCGGACTCACGCAGGTCTGAGTTGACCGGGCGCTTGTCGGCACGTTGTTCCAGAGAGCGGTTAAGCTGCGACAGCGCGACCACCGGTACCTGCAGCTCTTTGGCTAACGCCTTGAGCGAGCGGGAAATTTCTGCAATTTCCAGCGTACGGTTGTCGGAGAGCGACGGCACGCGCATCAGCTGAAGGTAGTCGATCATGATAAGGCCGATGCCGCCGTGTTCGCGGGCGATACGGCGCGCGCGGGAGCGCACTTCCGTTGGCGTCAGGCCGGAGGAGTCATCAATATAGATGTTACGTTTTTCCAGCAGAATGCCCATGGTGCCGGAGATACGCGCCCAGTCCTCATCATCAAGCTGGCCGGTACGAATACGGGTCTGATCCACGCGTGAAAGCGAGGCCAGAGAACGCATCATGATCTGCTCTGAGGGCATCTCAAGACTGAAGATAAGGACCGGTTTATCCTGCAACATCGCCGCGTTTTCGACGAGGTTCATTGCAAAGGTGGTCTTACCCATCGATGGACGCGCGGCGACGATAATCAAATCCGAAGGCTGCAGGCCGGCGGTTTTTTTGTTCAGATCGTCATAGCCGGTGTTCACACCGGTAACGCCGTCATGCGGCTGCTGGAAGAGTTGTTCGATACGCGCGACGGTGGTATCGAGCACATCGGCGATGTTTTTCGGACCTTCGTCTTTGTTCGCGCGGCTTTCGGCGATTTTAAACACGCGGGATTCGGCCAGATCGAGCAGATCTTCGCTGGTGCGGCCCTGCGGGTCAAAACCGGCCTCGGCAATTTCGTTTGCCACCGAAATCATATCGCGCACAACGGCACGTTCGCGCACGATGTCGGCATAAGCACCGATGTTTGCCGCGCTTGGCGTATTTTTAGAGAGTTCTGCCAGGTAGGCGAACCCACCACAGCTGTCGAGCTGCCCAAGCCGCTCCAGCGATTCCGCGAGCGTGATCAGGTCAATCGGGCTGCCAGCCTCCTGCAGACGCGCCATTTCGGTAAAAATATGGCGGTGCGGGCGGGTGTAGAAATCTTCCGCCACGACGCGCTCGGCGACGTCGTCCCAGCGTTCGTTATCCAGCATTAAACCGCCCAACACCGACTGTTCCGCTTCAATCGAGTGCGGCGGGACTTTTAACCCGGCGACCTGGTAATCACGTTCGCGGGGTTCAGTCTGTTTGTTGAAGGGTTTGTTTCCTGCCATAGTGAATGGAGTTACCGAGATAAAGAGTGGGTCGAAAGATTACCATATTTTTCTTACGGAGGGAGCATGGCAACGCGCATTGAATTCCAGAAACACGGTGGGCCAGAGGTGCTGAAAGCGGTGGAGTTTACTCCCGCAGCACCGGGTGAAAATGAAATCCAGGTTGAAAACAAAGCGATTGGCATTAACTACATCGATACCTACATCCGCGGCGGACTCTATCCACCGCCGTCACTGCCGAGCGGGCTAGGCACCGAGGCGGCCGGCGTGGTCATCAAAGTGGGCAGCGCCGTTAAGCATATAAAGGAGGGCGACCGCGTGGTGTATGCGCAGTCTGCCCTGGGCGCCTACAGCTCCGTTCATAAAGTCCCGGCGGACAAAGCCGCCCTTCTGCCTAATGCCATCTCTTTTGAACAGGCGGCGGCCTCATTCCTGAAAGGACTGACGGTGTTTTACCTGCTGCGTAAAACCTATGAGATCAAACCTGACGAGCAGTTCCTCTTTCATGCCGCCGCGGGTGGCGTAGGGCTGATCGCCTGCCAGTGGGCGAAAGCGCTGGGCGCGAAGCTTATCGGCACCGTGGGCAGCGCGCAGAAAGCGCAGCGCGCGCTGGATGCGGGCGCATGGCAGGTTATTAACTACCGGGAAGAGAGCATCGTTGAACGTCTGAAAGAGATCACGCACGGTCAAAAGGTGCGCGTGGTGTATGACTCGGTGGGGAAAGATACCTGGGAAGCGTCGCTGGACTGCCTGCAGCGCCGTGGGCTGATGGTGAGCTTCGGCAACGCGTCGGGGGCGGTAACCGGCGTTAATCTGGGCATCCTGAATCAAAAAGGCTCGCTGTATGCTACGCGCCCTTCCCTTCAGGGCTACATCACAAACCGCGAAGAGCTGGTGGAGGCCAGCAACGAGCTGTTCTCGCTGATCGCCAGCGGCGTGATTAAAGTCGATGTGGCAGATGCGCAGAAATACGCCCTGTCGGATGCGCAGCGCGCGCATGAGGTGCTGGAAAGCCGGGCGACGCAGGGGTCGAGTCTGCTTATTCCCTGATCCCTAAAAAGAAATTGGGCTTCCCGTGGGAAGCCCTTTCTTTTTTTAGTTCGGCTGTATGTAGGGTACAGCTCGATGAATTCTTTTACGGCAGCCATAGTGACAGATTCGATAAGTAAATCCTATTCCGTTCTAAGCCACGCTGCCGGAAAAGTTGCAGGTATGTGACGAACCCCTCAATACCTTAGTAACGAAAGCGGTTATTGCGCTGATAACTGGGCACTTTTGGCGATTTAATCGCCCGAATAACCCACACAACCGCAATGGCCAACAGGAGCCACGGCAGCAGTTTGATCGTGAGGGCAAAGAGCCCGCCGATAAACATCACCGCCGTCGCCACGACAATCGCGGCAAGAATGCCCAGCAGCGAAACGCCCGTCACCATCAGCATGACAAAAAAGCCAATCACAAAAAGAAGTTCCAGCATGGTGCTCTCCCACGAGTTCCCGAATGATGCAGCAATCATTACAAGAATCATGCCAAAAATAACTCATTGTTATAAAAGCAAAACGCCCCGCAATGTTTTGCGAGGCGTGGCGAATTTGACGATCTTTTAGCGAAATTTATCGCTTATCTGCAACCAGGCGCAGCGCATGCTCGAGCACTTCAATATCGGCTCCGGCTTTGTGCGCGTTCTCGCTCAGGTAACGACGCCACTGACGCGCGCCCGGAATCCCCTGGAACAGACCCAGCATGTGGCGGGTGATATGGCCGAGATAGGTGCCGTTGCTCAGCTCGCGCTCAATGTAAGGATACATGGCACGCACGACGGCAACAGGATCGGTGTCTGCGCCTTCGATACCGAAAATTTCGCGGTCGACCGTCGCCAGAATGCCCGGGTTCTGATACGCCTCGCGCCCGACCATCACGCCATCCATATGTTCCAGATGCGCTTTGGCCTCTTCCAGAGACTTAATGCCGCCGTTTATCGACATCGTCAGGTGCGGGAAATCGCGTTTCAGCTGATAAACGCGCGGATAGTCCAGCGGCGGGATTTCGCGGTTCTCTTTCGGGCTCAGGCCGGAAAGCCAGGCTTTACGCGCGTGGATGATAAACATCTCGCATTCGCCCTTTCCGGACACCGTATTAATGAAGTCACACAGGAATTCATAGCTGTCCTGGTCATCAATGCCGATACGGGTTTTGACCGTAACCGGGATGGATACGACGTCGCGCATGGCTTTGATGCAGTCCGCTACCAGCTGCGCGTTCCCCATCAGGCAGGCGCCAAACATGCCGTTCTGCACGCGATCGGACGGGCAGCCGACGTTCAGGTTAATCTCGTCATAGCCGCGTTCTTCTGCCAGCTTGGCGCAATGCGCCAGCGCGGCCGGATCGCTGCCGCCCAGCTGCAGGGCGACCGGATGCTCTTCTTCGCTATAGGCCAGATAGTCGCCCTTGCCGTGAATAATCGCCCCGGTGGTCACCATTTCGGTGTACAGCAGCGTATGGCGGGAGAGCTGGCGCAGGAAATAGCGGCAGTGTCTGTCCGTCCAGTCGAGCATCGGCGCAATGGAGAAACGGTGTGCAGGGAAAGCAGGCTGTAATTCTGACGACATGGCGAAGTTTTAAGCATCTGGTGGAAAAGGGGCGCTACTATAGCACAAAGAAAAGCCGGAGGCGCAGCGCCTCCGGTGCACTTTAGAACGTCATGCTCAGCTGCGCCCCTGCGCCCCAGGTTTCGTCTTCACCGTACAGGCCCATCAGGTCAACATGTACGGTGTTAAACGGCGCAAAGCCGACACCGCCGGTAAAGACATTGCTGTCATTGCCCTTCACGTCCGCACGATAGCCGGCGCGCACCGCCAGCCAGCTCAGCGGCGTCACTTCGGCACCGACGCCAACATACTGTGACGTGTCTTCGCTCTTGAAGCCCTTGGTCTCAGTCAGATCGCCATCGGCCGTCAGGGTCACCAGATCGTTATGCCAGGCAGCACCCGCGGTCACCAGCGGACGGATCTGGTAGGTGTCTTTATAGCTCACCACTTCTCCCGTGCGCCCGTTGCGGATACGGACATCTTTGGTATCAATATCACGCGACATGAGGTTTTGCCCGCTCAGGCCGAGCGTCCAGTGTTCACCAAAGTCGGCAGCGATACCGGCATCGACGTTAAAACCGGTGTCGTCAGTACGGTAGCGGCTGTCGTTCCACTTATTGCTGTCGTAATCGTAGATAGAGGTGGTGTAGTTATAAACCCAGGTTTTTTGCAGCTTTGGCGTGACGCCAACGGAAACCGGAACGCCGCCAAGATCGAACTGACGGGCAACCGCGATGCCATAGTCGGAGACAATCGCCGCGCGGCCAGACGCCGTAGAATTAAGGTTTTTGGTGATCTGATCGGTGCCGTTCAGGGCCGCGTCCAGCGCCACGCCCGCGGCGACCGCATCGCTTCTCTGGATGCCGCGCAGATAATCAATATCCTGCTGATCGATAGAAGAACTGACGCGTCCGTGAGCATAGCCCTTCGCCATGAAGGCCACGGAAAGCGTATCGTTAGGAATACTGACGGCAATCCCCGCCCCTGCCGTAGCGCGCGCGGTTTTACCTTTGAGGTAGTCCAGTTCATCTGCCAGATCTTTGGCTGCGCCCTGGAACTGGTTGATGGAGCCTAACGGATTGGTGATGATCTCGGCAGGCGTCAGATTATCAATCACATCCTGATAGCGATTGATTTTGTCATTAATATTGTCGATTTCGTCCTGAAGATTGTCTTTGTCCGTAATCTGCGCGCCGACGGAGGGCAAAATTACCGTGACGTCATCGTCAGGTTTTGCCTTTGCCAGCAGCGCGGGGTTGATTAACGCCCCGCTGCCATAGCTGCCGGATGCTACGCCGGTGCCACCCATTGCGTCGCTACGTGCTTCTGTCCAGGTATTGGCTGCTCCCGCCTGATTTGCCATAAAAAGGGAGACAGCGATGCTAACCACCGAAAATTTAAATTGTTTTTTCACAGTATGCTCGTCATATAGTTTGTTATGAAATAACCCCCGTCTGTTATCCCCCAGACAGGAACGAACTATTGCTGTGAATAAGAACAAAAAGACCCGCTATTTCCTTAAGTTAAATTATGACCGGGCCTGTTGTTATTTGTGACGGCCCTCAATATTTATAGAAGAGGAACATTATTTTCGCCCAGGTTTTCCATCATGTGGTCCAAAAAACTGAGGGGGATGATCCACCCAGCGATCCTCACGCGTTGCGGCATAGACCGGATTAAACGGATAGTAGATGCGGTTCTGCTTTTTGTTAGCCTCGCCAACCACCAGTAACCGTACCTCTTCGTCGGTGTTATTAATAAAGGTATGACAGACGCCTGTTCCGGCCGGGAACCCCACGCTATCACCTGGCTCCAGCTTCCACAGATAACCGTTAATCCAGGCTTCCGGGTAACCTTCAAGGACGTAGATAAACTCCTCTTCATCGCTTTCTGCATGAGGATAAGATGTGCGCCGACCGGGCGGTAACCGTTCATGGTGAATACCGATACGTCCTAAACCCAGCCTGCGGGCCAGCGGCGCGCCGATCGAAAAAAGCTCGTTGCTGTCGGGATAGGTGGAGTCATCCGCGCCTTCCACGTCGCGCCAGTGCCGAATACAGTCAGGTCTTTTCATGAATAATTCCTCCGAAATACGTTGCGTCAGGTATAGCACAGCCTGGCGGATCTCGGTGTTTTTAGCAGAACATGATAAAGTGACGGTTTCCCCACTCTTTAAACATCCGAGGTGCTGAATGGATAAGTCCACAAAAGAGCTGTTAGCGCAGGCTGAAAAGCTGTGCGTGCAACGCAATGTGCGCCTGACCCCGCAGCGCCTTGAGGTATTGCGTCTGATGAGCCTGCAGCAGGGTGCGATCAGTGCGTATGATTTACTGGACCTGCTGCGCGAGAGCGAACCGCAGGCCAAACCGCCGACCGTCTATCGCGCGCTGGATTTCCTGCTGGAACAAGGCTTTGTGCACAAGGTGGAGTCGACAAACAGCTACGTGCTGTGCCATCTGTTCGATCAGCCAACCCACACGTCGGCCATGTTTATCTGCGATCGCTGTGGCGTGGTTAAAGAAGAGGGGGCGGAAGGCGTTGAAGACATTATGCATTCGCTGGCGGCCAGAATGGGCTTTGCCCTGCGTCATAATGTGATTGAGGCACACGGTTTGTGCTCTGCTTGTGTAGAAGTGGAATCCTGTAGCCATCAGGACGTTTGCCAGCACGATCACTCTATCCTCGTAAAGAAAAAGCCCCGCTAGCGGCAAAAGAAAAGGCGGCCCATGGCCGCCCTCAGAGGGATAACAGCTTATCTACGATTACCAGCGATAATCGTTACGGGTTTCCCAGTCTTTTACTTCCGTTTCGGCTTTGTCTTTCTCGTAGCCATAACGTTCCTGGATTTTACCGACAAGCTGATCGCGCTTACCTTCAATGACGGTCATATCGTCATCGGTCAGTTTACCCCACTGTTCTTTCGCTTTACCTTTGAATTGCTTCCAGTTGCCGCCGATTTCGTCTTTATTCATCATCGTGTCCTCATAGTTAAGCGTTGGGTCGTAACGTCCGTTACGTTCTTTTCTGCTGGACGTGATAATAATTGTAGTGAAGGATTCGGCAGCCGTTTTCATATTCGGAATCTTTAACCGTCACGATATATCGGAGCGGGAAGGAAACCAGGTATTGTTGCGCCAGTGGCGGCGCCAGATGAATGCCAGCGACAGCCCGCGCAGGGAGAGAAAGACGGCCAGCGCCAGCCACAAACCGTGATTGCCCAGATACGGCAGCGTCAGCAGCGTCAGGCCAAAGCCCGCCGCCGCGACGGCCATGCTGTTGCGCATCTCGGCGCCCCGCGTCGCACCGATAAACATGCCGTCCAGCAGATAACACCAGACGCCCACCACCGGTAAAATCATCTGCCAGACGATGTAGCGGTCTGCCAGTTCGCGTATTGCCGGTAACGAGGTCAGCAGTGCAATGATGTGGCTACCGAAGCAGGCATAAATCAGTGCAAAAGCCAGCGCAACAAGACCCGCCTGACGGCAGGCAGCCTGCCATACCTCCTGCAGCTGACCGCGTTGTCGCGCCCCGTAGGCCTGCCCGGAGTGCGCCTCAACGGCATAGGCGAAGCCATCAAGCGCGTAAGCCGTGAAGGTAAGCAGCGTCATCAGTACCGCATTGACCGCAACGATCTCAGGCCCAAGACGGGCGCCAAAGACCGTCAACGCGCCGAAACAGAGCTGAAGCAGGAGCGAGCGCAGCATGATGTCACGGTTAAGCGCCAGCAGCTTGCGGATGTTGCCGCGCCATGCGGTTTTCAGCATCGCGAGGGAGATGCCGCGCATGGCCAGCACGCGCCAGACCATCCACAGGCCGATGACAAACGTGCCGTATTCCGCAATGGCCGTCGCCAGCGCCGCGCCCCGCACGTTCATGTGCAGGCCCATCACCAGCCAGAGGTCGAGCACGATGTTCAGAAGGTTTCCCACTACCAGCAGGATAACCGGCGCGCGGGCATACTGAACGCCCAGCAGCCAGCCCAGCAGGACCAGGTTTGCCAGTGAGGCGGGTGCGCTGAGCCAGCGAATTTCGAGGAAGCGCCGCGCCTGCTCAAGTACCGCCTCGCTGCCGCCCACAATATGGAGTGCCAGATCGATCAGCGGCGTACGCAGCAATACGATTAAGGCGCCTGCGCCGAGCGCGAGAATGAGCGGCTGAACCAGCGCCCGCGCCAGGCGCAGCGGGTCTTTGGCGCCATACGCCTGTGCCGTCAGGCCTGTGGTGCTCATACGCAAAAAGAGCAGCAGCATAAAGAGGAAGCTGGTTGCCGTTGCGCCAATCGCTACGCCGCCCAGATAAACGGGTGAATCCAGATGACCAATGACCGCCGTATCCACCAGCCCCAATAGGGGAACGGTGATATTGGAGAAAATCATCGGCAGCGCAAGACGCCACAGTGCCTTATCAGAAGCCGTCAGCAGTGACATGAAAAATACCGGGAGTGGAAAGTCAATCAGGCTGCGGAGACCCGCAGCCTGTCAGGAAGAGATTACAGCCATTCACCGTTGCGGATAACACCCACTGCCAGACCTTCAATGGAGAAACTCTGTTCACGGAGATCCACCACGATAGGTGAGAATTCATTATTTTCTGGCAGAAGCTGTACCGTATTGCCCTGCTTTTTCAGGCGCTTAACGGTCACTTCGTCATCAATGCGCGCCACTACCACCTGGCCATTACGCACATCCTGCGTTTTATGTACCGCCAGCAGATCGCCATCGAGAATACCGATGTCTTTCATGGACATTCCGCTGACGCGCAGCAAGAAATCCGCACTCGGTTTGAACATGCCAGGATCGACCTGATAGTGTCCTTCGATATGCTGCTGTGCCAGCAGGGGTTCACCTGCGGCAACACGGCCAATTAGCGGGATACCCGTTTCTTCTTCCACCAGCAGGCGGATGCCGCGTGAAGCACCAGAAACAATCTCAATCACGCCTTTACGCGCCAGCGCTTTAAGGTGTTCTTCAGCAGCATTTGGAGAACGGAAGCCCAGACGCTGTGCGATTTCCGCACGCGTGGGTGGCATACCCGTCTGGCTGATGTGATCCCGGATGAGATCAAACACCTCTTGCTGCCTGGTCGTTAACGCTTTCATTCCGCCCCCTGGGTGTATATACAGTTATGCTGTGAGTATATACAGTCAAAGGCGAATTTGGAACCAAAAACTGCACAAAAAACCAGGGACTTAATTATTCTACGAGGCTCATCGGAAATGCGACCAAAGCAGCGTGACCCAGGTGATAGCCGCAGTGATAATCGCCAGTAACACAGCGGCAGACCCCATGTCTTTCGCGCGGCCTGAGAGCTCATGGAAATCCGAGCCAATCCGATCCACAACGGCCTCAATAGCGCTATTAAGAATTTCCACTATCATCACCAGAAGTACGGAACCGATGAGCAGTACGCGGGTAATAGCATCAACGTCAAGGAAACAGGCGATGATAACCGCGACGATAGCGGCAACGCCCTCCTGGCGAAATGCGGCTTCATTGACCCATGCGGCACGGAAACCTTTCCATGAATAGCCGGCAGCTTTGATGATTCGAGTAAACCCAGTGGTATTATTGGCCATTAATAGAACCTTTTATTGGAAATAGCGTCAGTAACTCTAGCAGCAGCGCGTTTCGCTGTAGCCGAAGTATGACGGGTAACAACAGAAATTTTGCGCGCTTTCTGTTATCCTTGCGCAGCAATTGCATTATTAACCAGAGGCTTTACATCGTTTATGTCCGGCTGGCCACGAATTTACTACAAATTACTTAATTTACCATTAAGCGTCCTGGTAAAAAGTAAGTCTATCCCAGCAGAACCCGCGCTGGAATTAGGGCTCGATACGTCGCGCCCTATTATGTACGTTTTGCCTTATAACTCTAAGGCAGACCTGTTGACGCTTCGCGCCCAGTGTCTGGCGCATGATTTACCCGACCCGCTTGAACCGCTGGAAGTCGATGGCACGCTGTTGCCACGCTACGTGTTTATCCACGGCGGGCCGCGCGTGTTCACCTATTACACGCCGAAAGAAGAGTCCATCAAGCTGTTCCATGACTACCTCGACCTGCACCGTAGCAATCCTGACCTGGATGTGCAGATGGTGCCGGTTTCCGTCATGTTTGGCCGCCGTCCGGGCCGCGAAAAGGGTGAAGAGAATCCACCGCTGCGCATGCTTAACGGCATCCAGAAATTCTTCGCGGTCTCCTGGCTTGGGCGCGACAGCTTTGTGCGCTTCTCCCCTTCCGTCTCCCTTCGCCGCATGGCGGACGAGCACGGGACCGATAAGATCATTGCGCAAAAACTGGCTCGCGTAGCGCGTATGCACTTCGCACGCCAGCGCCTGGCGGCCGTTGGGCCACGCCTTCCGGCGCGTCAGGATCTGTTCAACAAGCTGCTGGCCTCCAAAGCGATTGCTCGCGCGGTTGAAGACGAAGCGCGCAGTAAAAAGATTTCCCACGAGAAAGCACAGCAGAACGCCATTGCGCTGATGGAAGAGATCGCCGCGAACTTCTCCTACGAGATGATTCGTCTGTCCGATCGTATCCTGAGTTTTACCTGGAACCGTCTCTATCAGGGGATTAACGTCCATAACGCCGAGCGCGTGCGCCAGCTGGCGCATGACGGCCACGAGATTGTGTATGTGCCCTGCCACCGCAGTCACATGGACTATCTGCTGCTCTCCTACGTGCTTTACCACCAGGGCCTGGTACCTCCGCACATTGCGGCGGGTATCAACCTGAACTTCTGGCCAGCGGGCCCGATTTTCCGCCGCCTGGGTGCGTTCTTTATTCGTCGTACCTTCAAGGGCAACAAGCTCTATTCCACCGTATTCCGTGAATATCTGGGCGAGCTGTTCAGCCGTGGATATTCCGTTGAGTACTTCGTGGAGGGGGGCCGTTCTCGTACCGGCCGTCTGCTCGATCCGAAGACCGGCACGCTGTCGATGACCATCCAGGCCATGCTGCGCGGCGGTACGCGTCCGATTACGCTTGTCCCTATCTACATTGGCTATGAGCACGTGATGGAAGTGGGCACCTACGCGAAAGAGCTGCGCGGTGCGACTAAAGAGAAAGAGAGCCTGCCGCAGATGCTGCGCGGGCTGAGCAAGCTGCGCAACCTTGGTCAGGGCTACGTAAACTTTGGCGAACCCATGCCGCTGATGACGTACCTGAACAATCATGTCCCGGAGTGGCGTGAGTCTATCGATCCTATCGAAGCGGTGCGTCCGGCCTGGCTGACGCCAACGGTCAACGGCATTGCCGCTGAGCTGATGGTGCGAATTAACAACGCCGGTGCGGCCAACGCCATGAACCTGTGCTGTACCGCGCTGTTGGCCTCCCGCCAGCGTTCGCTGACCCGCGAGCAGCTGACCGAGCAGATCGACTGCTACCTGGACATTATGCGCAACGTACCGTATTCGGTTGATTCAACTGCGCCTTCTGCGACCGCCAGCGAGCTTATCGATCACGCGCTGCAGATGAACAAGTTCGAAGTCGAGAAAGACACTATCGGCGACATCATCATTCTGCCTCGCGAGCAGGCCGTGCTGATGACGTACTATCGTAACAACATCACGCACATGCTGATGCTGCCGTCGCTGATGGCGGCCATTATTACCCAGCATCGCCGTATTTCACGTCAGGAACTGCTGCGCCATCTCGAGGCCATCTACCCGATGCTGAAAGCAGAGCTGTTCCTGCGCTGGAGTAAGGATGAGCTGGCGGTTGAGCTGGATAAAATGACGGAAGAGATGCGTCGTCAGGGGCTGATTACGCTGAACAATGACGAGCTACTCATCAATCCGTCACGCTCACGTACTTTGCAGCTGCTGGCAGCCGGTGCGCGTGAAACGCTGCAGCGCTACGCCATTACCTTCTGGCTGCTGAGTGCGAATCCGTCCATCAACCGCGGTACGCTGGAAAAAGAGAGCCGGACGCTGGCACAGCGCCTGTCTGTTCTGCACGGCATTAACGCACCGGAGTTCTTCGACAAAGCGGTGTTCAGCTCGCTGGTTCTGACGCTGCGTGACGAAGGGTTTATCAGTGATACGGGTGATGCCGAGCCGGAAGAGACGCTGAAGATTTATCAGATGCTGGCCGAGCTGATTACCTCGGACGTGCGTTTGACGATTGAGAGCGCGACGCAGGACGAGTGATGTCGTCAGCGGCCTGATGCCCTCCCCCACGGGGAGAGGGAGAAAACAAAACGGCAGCCATTCGGCTGCCGTACTTTTATGAAAAGTAACTCATCGCCAGCCCTAAAAACAGCACCAGGCCAACGTAGTTATTATTCAAAAACGCTTTAAAGCAGGCTTCACGCTCGCGCTTCGCAATCAGCTTCTGCTGATAGGCAAACAGCAACCCCGCCACCAGCACTGACCAGTAGAACTCCCAGTTCAGCCCGTTCAGGCGGCCAATCGCCACCATCAGCGCCAGCACTGCGACCTGCAAAATGCCGATAATCAGCTTGTCCTGACGACCAAACAGGATCGCCGTCGACTTGATGCCAATCTTCAGGTCGTCGTCACGGTCAACCATGGCGTACTGCGTATCGTAGGCCACGGCCCAGAGAATATTGGCCAGGAACATCAGCCAGCAGCTGAGCGGGACAGACTCGCTAACCGCTGCAAACGCCATCGGAATCGACCAGCCGAATGCAGCCCCCAGCACCACCTGCGGCAGATGCGTATACCGCTTCATGAAGGGGTAGACCCAGGCCAGCGCCAGCGCGGCGACGGACAGCAGGATAGTCATGGTGTTGAGCGTTAACACCAGCAGGAATGAGAGCAATACCAGCACGATGAACAGGTTGCGTGCTTCTTTCTCCGTGACTTGCCCGCTGGGCAGAGGGCGGTTGGCGGTACGTTTTACGTGCCCGTCAAATTTCCGGTCGGCGTAATCATTGACCACGCAGCCCGCCGCGCGCATCAGCCAGACGCCCGCCACAAATACCGCGAGGATCCACAGGGGCGGTAGACCCGGGGTCGCCACCCACAGCGCCCATAAGGTTGGCCACAGCAGCAGCAATGCCCCAATGGGTTTATCAGTACGCATTAAGCGGTGATAGGCCAGCAGCTTGTTCTGCGTAAGACTCCACTCCATTTTCTCTTCCTCTTAGTACAACGGCGATGCCGGCAAAAAAAGCTCCGTCAGAATTAACGGCTTGCCGCTCAGGCGCAGGCGGGAACGGCGCCCCCACAGGTCGGCATCGCGACCAATTTCAATAAAATCACGGGTAAGTTCAGACGACGTGAACAGATACCGCCCCAGCGGCGTTTTTCCGAGGCGCTGCAGCGCCAGTTCCGGCCCGGACAGGGTGGATTCGGGCACGACCGTACGCCCGGCAAGCCACGGCTCACCGTCAGCACACAGTAAAATTTCACGCAGCCAGTAGCGTTCTTCTTGCGGTAACAGCGGCAGTTCACTGGCGATGTCAGCGGCAGAGACAAACCCTTCCTGAATCATCGTCACCGTGACCGTTTTGCCCTGTTGCTCAAAACGTTTCGTCATGGAATCTTCCAGCAGCAACCAGTCCAGTTGCTCCGGGTCAAGCGCGGGTATTTGGTCAAAATAGCGCAGCGCACGCAGTTGCGTTAGCGCAGGGTGTGACATGCCAGACTCTCCGATACATAACGTAATGGCATTGTATCGCAGAAAAGAGGATTCAGGGCGGCCAAACGCTATTTAGCGATCACTATCGCAACAATGGCGCAACAGCGCGGCGGCACAAAAAAAAGTGCGCCCACTCGGGCGCACTAAAACGAACAAATCAGCACTGCGGGGAGACGGTCACCCCTTGCCTTTTACACTGCTGATAAAGGTGGAACGGGCAGTGGTTGAACCTAAACGCTCGGCTTCATCAAGCAGTTTCAGCGCTTTGTCGACGTCGCCGCGCTTCACGGCCTGCTTAATGGCGTTGTTGAAATAGGTTTCGGTATCGTTCAATACAGGTTCGGACGGCTTCGCCGGGGCTGGAGCTGCAGTGGCTGCAGGTGCAGCTGCCGTAGCAACTGGGGCGGCGTAGGCCGGTGCCGCTGTGTTACCCACGGTAACAGGGCCCGGGCCAGAAGAGCCAAACAGTGGGCCAACCAGTACGCTGGAGGCACTGTTGGTTGAAACTTTCAGCTTAACCAGACCATTGGTGGTATGACGGGCAAGCGGATCTGGAATATCCGGAACGGAGTTTCCCGTGCCTTTGGCGTAGGCTTTAGCGGGATCAACCAGCTTTGTCGTCTGCTGCAAATCTTTCTCAGTGGTGAAGACCAGAACATAAATCTTCTGCTGCCCTAACGCTGGCGTCAGGCGCATGACGCCCTGCAGGCGGTCAGCGCTCATTACGCCCGGTTCCTGATAGCTAAAGTAGCTGCTCGGGAAGAAAGCCGATGGCGTCAGGTTTTGGTCCAGAATCAGCACGTTCGGCGCAAAGACGCTGGTTTGCTTGTCCACTTCGCTGGTGAGCGTCAAGGTCAGTTCGCCGATATTCGCCGGGACGCTGTAGGCGGCAACCGGGCCGGTTATTCCCGGAACGTTCAGCTGTTGGCCGCCCGTGGAAAGCTGGGTTGATTGAGTTTTAGATTGATCTACCGGCGTCCAGGTCAGCTGCTGAAGCGCCGCGGCCGGAATAGACGGCGCAGCGCTGGTATTTTGTGGCACGAAATTGACGTCTGCAAAGGTGATGGCCGGAGCACTAGCCAGCAGCCCCGCAGAGAGGCACAGCGCGACGAGACTTTTCTTCATTTTCATTGTTATTACCTCTGATAGCGTGAGCACTGCGGTGGCCAGGCAATAGCGCGCAGCACCCTAAGGAGAGAGGGGCTCACGCCCCTCTTTTTAGGTCATTACGTCAGGTCTATCGTATTACCACCAGATTTCCATCTGGGCACCGAAGGTCCACTCATCGGAGTCGCCGCGGCTGAAGGTTTTCGCGGACGTGTCGCTATACGCTACGCCAGAGGTGTAGCCGGTATCGCCGTTGTTTGCATAGCCCCATTTCTCATCCCACTTCGCGTAGGTTGCGAAGACACGGATAGCAGGACGAGACCAGATGCTGTCGCCAGCCTGCCATTGCTGTGCCAGAGTGATCTTGTACTGGCTGTTTTTCTCGTCAGTTTTCTGTGATTTGACGTTGTCGTAGCCCACTTCCAGCAAGGTGCTCATGATTGGCGTCCATTTGTACATAGGACGAACGCCTACCGTCCACCACTCGGTACCGTTGTTGTTGTCACGATCGATGTTCTGGTACATACCGACATACATCAGGTCCCAGCTGTCTGCCAGGGTAATTGCACCGTGGTCCAGTACGCGCCACATGGAACCGTCGTTATCAACGCTACCACCTTGTGGGATACCTTTGCCGTTAGAGGTCATAGAGTCCGTACCATACTGCAGAACGAACTTGTTGAAGCCTTTTAACATGCTCTGGGTGTGCTCAGCGGTGAACAACCATCCATCTTTTGAAGCGCCTGGCTGCAGGTAGTAGTCGTCAGGAATGTTGGTGTGACCATAGTCAACGCCCAGCTCCAGCGTACCGCCTGGGTTAGTTTCCAGACCGGCTAAACGGACGTCGAAGACATCGTTTGGCACGACGTTGTCGTAAATACGGTCGCCGTTCGCATCACGATCGGCAAACGTGGCAGAACCACCGGCTTCAGAGGAACGGGTTGCTGCCAGAGACAGTTTACCGAAGCCCAGATCGATGTTTTCGATACCCGCACCAGGACCAGAAATATCCCAGTAGTAGAAGTCGATCATGTGGACGTCATGACGCTGATAGAAGCGCTTACCGGCCCAGATAGTGGAGCCTGGCAGCCATTCAATCAGATTTTTACCCTGCACGTTAGCTTCACGGAAGGCCGGGCTGGTGGATTCCCAGTCATTCTGCTGAGAAACGGAATACGCTACGTTGGTGTCGAAATAGAAGCTTTTGTCGCCTTCTTTCCACACTTCCTGTCCCAGCTTCAGCTCGGCGTAGGTTTCACATTCGTTACCGAGACGGTATTTACTTTGTGCACCTGTTGCCTGGAAACATTGTTGCTCACCGCCACTCCCGGTCCAGCCAATGCCGGAACGAGCATAACCTTTAAAGTCCACGGCACCCGCCTGGGCAGACAGGATGCCTGCCGCAATGGCGATTGCCAGTGGGACTTGTTTGCGCAGAGTAATCATTATTCTATCTCCTGAGATCATTGCTTTTCTTTGAACACTTCACCTGTCGGCTTCGTGTCTTCTTTTGGGATTGCTTAAACGCCTGGCTCTTTGTGCAGCCGACGACATGCAGTGCCATCCTCACGGAACAGATGACAGCGCTCTGGCGGCAAACCGATAGCGAATGTGGCACCCTCTTCTACCAACACCACGTCATTCTGGCGGTAGACCAGGTTCTGACGGATGGCGGGGATCTGGATATGAATCTGTGTTTCGTGACCAAGCTGTTCGACGACCTGAACGATACCTTCCAGCGTCACATCCGCGATGTGGCTAGGCAGTAGATGTTCAGGGCGAATACCCAGGGACATGTTTGCCCCGACCTGTACGTTGGCGCTGTCGACCGGCAGCCAAATCTGCTGACGGTTTGGCAGCTCCACCTGTACCTGTTCAATGGCTGTCGCGGTCACTTTGACGGGCAGGAAGTTCATCTTTGGCGAGCCAATAAAGCCCGCAACAAAGCGGTCTGCCGGGTAGTGATACAGCTCCAGCGGTTTACCCACCTGCGCCACGCGGCCGGCATCCAGCACCACAATCTTGTCGGCTAGCGTCATGGCTTCAACCTGATCGTGGGTGACGTAAATCATCGTGCGGCCAAGACGCTTGTGCAGACGGGAGATTTCAATACGCATCTGAACGCGCAGGGCGGCGTCCAGGTTAGAAAGGGGTTCATCGAGCAGGAACACGCGCGGTTCCGCCACCAGCGTACGGCCAATTGCCACGCGCTGACGCTGACCACCGGAAAGCGCTTTGGGCTTACGCTCCAGCAGGTGAGCCAGCTGTAACACTTCCGCCACCTGAGTGACGCGTTGGTTAATCACCTCTTTCTTCGCACCGGCCAGCTTCAGGCCAAAGGACATATTCTCAGCAACGGACAGGTGGGGATAAAGCGCATAAGACTGGAACACCATGCCGACGCCACGTTCGGCAGGCGGAATGTCGTTCATGCGGGTATCACCAATGAATAAATCACCGCTGGTGATAGTTTCAAGACCGGCAATCATACGCAGCAGAGTAGATTTACCACAGCCAGATGGGCCAACAAACACCACGAATTCGCCTTCAGTGATGTCCAGATTGATGTCTTTTGACACCACTACGTCGCCCCAGGCTTTCGTTACATTACGCAGCTGTACGCTCGCCATGCCCTTCTCCCTTCGTTACAACCTGTCACCGACAGAAACATTCAAGATAAGTTCACTATGGGGTATCCATTACTTTCGTGAATCCTCCACCCCCCGGCTTTTTAATGGGGGAGGAGGTGGGAGGATGAGAGAACGGGCTCTGCGACCGCGGCTGGGGGGCGAAGGTGAAAATCGTGAAGCCACCTGCAAAATTCGGTGGGGTTTTATGTGCGCCAGCACTCATAACTTAAATTTATGCAACCGGGATCACATAAACGGGGGGTGGGGCGTAGGGGCTGGGAGGATGGAAAGAGGATGTCAAATAAGGAGACTGAGTCACGTTGAACCACCTCATGTATCCACGAGCACATCACCAAAAAGGATGGCAGATATGAAGATCAAGACTGGCGCACGCGTTTTCGCATTGTCCGCCCTGGCAGCAATGATGATTTCCGCACCGGCTCTCGCCAAAATTGAAGAAGGTAAGCTGGTTATCTGGATTAACGGCGACAAGGGCTATAACGGCCTGGCCGAAGTGGGTAAAAAATTCGAGAAAGATACAGGCATCAAAGTCACCATCGAACACCCGGACAAGCTGGAAGAGAAATTCCCGCAGGTCGCGGCAACCGGTGATGGCCCGGATATCATCTTCTGGGCGCACGACCGTTTCGGCGGCTACGCGCAGTCTGGCCTGCTGGCTGAAGTGACGCCAGACAAAGCCTTCCAGGACAAACTCTTCCCGTTCACCTGGGACGCCGTTCGCTATAACGGCAAGCTGATCGCTTACCCAATCGCCGTTGAAGCGCTGTCACTGATTTACAACAAAGACCTGGTACCAAACCCGCCGAAGACCTGGGAAGAGATCCCAGCCCTGGATAAAGAGCTGAAGGCGAAAGGTAAATCAGCCCTGATGTTCAACCTGCAGGAACCGTACTTCACCTGGCCGCTGATTGCTGCCGACGGCGGCTACGCGTTCAAGTTTGAAAACGGCAAGTATGACGTGAAAGACGTGGGCGTGGACAACGCTGGCGCGAAAGCGGGCCTGACCTTCCTGGTTGACCTGATTAAGAACAAACACATGAACGCGGATACCGACTACTCCATCGCGGAAGCGGCGTTCAACAAAGGCGAAACCGCGATGACCATCAACGGTCCGTGGGCCTGGACCAACATCGACAAGAGCAAAATCAACTATGGCGTGACGCTGCTGCCTACCTTTAACGGCAAGCCGTCTAAACCGTTCGTTGGCGTGCTGAGCGCGGGCATCAACGCCGCCAGCCCGAACAAAGAGCTGGCAAAAGAGTTCCTGGAAAACTACCTGCTGACCGATCAGGGTCTGGATGAAGTGAACAAGGACAAGCCGCTGGGTGCCGTTGCGCTGAAATCCTTCCAGGATCAGCTGGCGAAAGACCCACGCATCGCGGCCACCATGGATAACGCCCAGAAAGGCGAAATCATGCCGAACATCCCACAGATGGCCGCGTTCTGGTACGCCACCCGTACTGCGGTTATCAACGCTGCAAGCGGTCGTCAGACCGTCGATGCCGCGCTGAAAGATGCTCAGGGCCGTATTACTAAGTAATGCCGTAGTCCCCTCTCCCTCTGGGAGAGGGTTAGGGTGAGGGTTGTCGCTATCCGCACGCCCTCACCCCGGCCCTCTCCCCCAGGAGAGGTAGAAAAGATCAAACGTTGTAGAGGAAGAACCCCATGGATGTCATTAAAAAGAAGCACTGGTGGCAAAGCGACGCGCTGAAGTGGTCAGCGATAGGTCTGCTGTGTCTGCTGGTGGGTTACCTTGTTGTTTTAATGTACGTACAAGGGGAGTACCTGTTCGCCATCATGACGCTGATTTTAAGCTCTGCTGGCCTGTATATTTTCGCTAACCGTAAAGCCTACGCCTGGCGCTATGTCTACCCGGGCGTTGCCGGGATGGGTCTGTTTGTCCTGTTCCCGCTGATTTGTACCATCGCGATTGCCTTCACCAACTACAGCAGCACCAACCAGCTTGCTCAGGAGCGCGCCCAACAGGTGCTTCTGGACCGCTCTTATCAGGCGGGTAAAACCTTTAATTTCGGCCTGTATCCTGCGGGCGACGAGTGGAAGTTAGCACTCACTGACGAAGAAAGCAGCAAGGTCTTCATTTCCGACGCGTTCAAGTTTGGCGGCGAGCAGAAGCTTGCCTTAAAAGAGGCTGCGGCCCTGCCGGAAGGAGAACGTGCTAACCTGCGTATCATTACCCAAAACCGTCAGGCATTGACTCAGCTTACCGCCGTGCTGCCAGACGAAAGCAAAGTGACCATGAGCTCGCTGCGCCAGTTCTCCGGTACCCAGCCGCTGTACGCTCTTGCCGATGACGGCACGCTGACCAACAACCAGAGCGGCGTGAAGTACCGTCCGAACAACGATATTGGTTTCTATCAGTCCATTACTGCCGACGGCAGCTGGGGTGATGACAAACTCAGCCCGGGCTATACCGTCACCATCGGCTGGGATAACTTCACCCGCGTATTTACCGATGAAGGGATCCAGAAACCGTTCTTTGCCATCTTCGTCTGGACGGTGGTCTTCTCCGTTGTGACCGTGATCCTCACAGTAGCCGTGGGCATGGTGCTCGCCTGTCTCGTCCAGTGGGAGTCCCTCAAAGGCAAAGCCATTTATCGCGTGCTGCTGATCCTGCCGTACGCCGTACCGTCGTTTATCTCGATTCTGATTTTCAAAGGGCTGTTCAACCAGAGCTTCGGTGAAATCAACATGATGCTGAGCGCGCTGTTCGGTATCAAACCGGCCTGGTTCAGCGACCCGACCACCGCCCGCTCGATGATTATCATCGTCAACACCTGGCTCGGTTATCCGTACATGATGATCCTGTGCATGGGCCTGCTGAAAGCTATTCCGGACGATCTGTACGAAGCCTCGGCAATGGACGGTGCAGGCCCGTTCCAGAACTTCTTCAAGATTACGCTGCCGCTGCTTATTAAGCCGCTGACGCCGCTGATGATTGCCAGCTTCGCCTTTAACTTTAACAACTTCGTGCTGATTCAGCTGTTGACCAACGGCGGCCCGGACCGTCTCGGCACGACCACGCCGGCGGGCTATACCGACCTGCTCGTGAGCTATACCTACCGCATCGCCTTCGAGGGCGGCGGCGGTCAGGACTTCGGCCTGGCGGCGGCGATTGCCACCCTGATCTTCCTGCTGGTAGGCGCCCTGGCGATTGTGAACCTGAAAGCCACACGTATGAAATTTGACTAAGGAGGGCACTGATTATGTCTATGGTCCAACCCAAATCACAGAAGCTGCGCCTCCTGGCGACGCACTTAGGCCTGCTGATTTTTATTGCGGCGATTATGTTCCCGCTGCTGATGGTTATCGCCATCTCCCTGCGCTCGGGCAACTTCGCGACCGGGAGCCTGATCCCGGACGAAATCTCCTGGGAGCACTGGAAGCTCGCGCTGGGCTTCAGCGTTGAACATGCCGATGGCCGCGTCACGCCGCCGCCGTTCCCGGTGCTGCTGTGGCTGTGGAACTCGGTGAAAGTCGCGACCATCACCGCGATCGGCATCGTAGCGCTTTCCACCACCTGCGCTTATGCCTTCGCCCGTATGCGCTTCCCGGGCAAAGCGACGCTGCTGAAAGGGATGCTGATTTTCCAGATGTTCCCGGCGGTACTGTCGCTGGTGGCGCTGTATGCCCTGTTTGACCGTCTGGGCCAGTATGTCCCGTTCATCGGTCTGAACACACACGGCGGCGTGATCTTCGCCTATCTTGGCGGTATCGCACTGCATGTATGGACCATTAAAGGCTATTTCGAAACCATCGATAGCTCGCTGGAAGAAGCTGCGTCGCTTGATGGCGCAACCCCGTGGCAGGCATTCCGTCTGGTATTGCTGCCGCTGTCGGTGCCTATCCTCGCGGTGGTCTTTATCCTGTCGTTTATCGCCGCCATTACCGAGGTGCCGGTCGCGTCTCTGTTACTGCGCGACGTGAACAGCTACACGCTGGCCGTAGGCATGCAGCAATACCTCAACCCGCAAAACTACCTGTGGGGCGACTTTGCCGCGGCGGCTGTACTCTCCGCCATCCCGATCACTCTGGTGTTCCTGCTGGCCCAGCGCTGGCTGGTAAACGGCCTGACGGCGGGCGGTGTGAAAGGTTAAGTTTCATTTGTTATGCCACTGCAACCCTCAACTTTAGACGTACCGTATTAACCCAACTTGTGACTGTTGTTAGGCGCTCCTCGGAGCGCCCTTTTTTTATTCGCGCTTCAGCCGCTTCGAGTTGCACAGCCAGAGGGTGATCACCAGCAGCAGGATCGCCGCCGAGTAGATCAGCACGTCGAGGGGCGATTTATGATCGACGATGATCAGCCGCACGATGGCGGTGATCCCAATGTAGACAAAATAGCGCAGCGGGAAGTGAAAGCCGGACTGAAAGTACTTCACAATCAGGGCAATAAATTCAAAGTAGAGAAAATAGACCACCAGGCCTTCCACCAGCGCGTATTTGCTGGTTTGCTCAGGGGCGAACAGCACATCTGCAAGATGCACCGTCTCTTTACCGAGAAAGACGACCAGTATCAGGCCAAGGCTCAGCAGACCGAGGTTGAGCACGGTCTGGAGGATTGTTGAGATAAACTCAACGCGCGGGCGAGTCAGGGATGTCATACAGCACCTCATTCTCCAGGGCGAGGTTCCTGTATAACGCAAAAATGTGACGGGGATCTATATTTTTTGTTTATGTTTTGCGCAATGGAGAGGATTCCCCTCACCCCGGCCCTCTCCCCAAAGGGGCGAGGGCGAAAAGATAGCGCCGAGCGATCCCCTCTCCCCTTTGGGGAGAGGGTTAGGGTGAGGGGCATTAGCGGAAGTTAATATTCTTATCGCTGGTCATGTCATACAGCTGGAACTTACGCCCAAGCTGCTGGCCGCCGTCGCGCGTCAGCGGCGTCCAACCAATCGCCGCACGGCTGCGGGTTGGGCCAGACGAGAACAGATCCAGCGGAATCGATACGTATACGCCTTTGGTGAAGTCACCTTCCCCATATTCGTCCGGTGAGACGTTGGTGATGGTGGCATAGCCGCCCACCACCACGCCGCTGTCGAAGTGTTTGGAGATATCCAGCGTGCCGCCCTTATCGCCCGCCAGATATTGGCCGACGCTGGCTTTTACCAGCACGTCCTGCGCGAATGACGGCGTCCAGTAGGCGGTCAGATGGCCGGTTTTGACGCTGTAGTCGGTGAACTTCATCATGTCCTGCGCGCTGCGCCAGTCACGCTGTTTCACGTAGTTGGCGTCAATCCCAAACGCCCAGTTGCTGTCGACGGGGCGGTACAGCACCTCAGCCCCCGCCCCACCGTACATGGTTTCCAGATAGCCGCCGTACACCTGGCCGTAGAATCCATTGCCGAAGTACTGGAAGTAGTTGGCCTGCAGGTTATTCACGTAGGCGTTATTCTGCACGTATTCACGCACGCGGGTACGCACGCGCGGCAGCTTTGAGTCGTTAGGCGGGTTGGTGTAGTTGAACTTGTCGTAGTTATTGGCGATGTTGCCGAACAGGCTGCCGGTGGTCAGCAGGTGGTCGGTGACCCACAGATCCGCCGTCGCCATCACGCCCAGCTGATACATATAGAAGTTTTCAGGCCCGCCAACGGACTGGTTAAGCACCGGATCGATATGGAAATCAAAGCGCGATTTATCGATATACCAGCCCTGTTCGGTGGTGTCCGGCACGACCGGTTCCATACGCTTTTGCACCAGCTCGGTTTCATGTCCGAGCGGCTCGCCTTCCAGGTGGCGCTTAAGGCTGGCGACGTCCGTTTCCGTGGTCACCTGCGGCAGGTTAAGGCGGTTCTCCGTCACGCGGATCGTGCGGATCCCCTCCGGCAGATCGTTCATGACGATCCGGTTGGCGCGCTCGATCCCTTCGCGGGAGTCGCGGTATTTCACCTGCTCGCCGGTAACGTACAGCGTATCGCCCCTGGTCTGAATTTTTGGATCGGCCAGGCCGGCGTTGTACTTCAGCAGCGTCAGCTGATTGGCAACAACGGAGTGCTGGATAATCGCATCCTGCGGCTCCGGCTGGTATTTTGGCCGCGCGTTGTCGTTGTAGCGCGGGCGCATATCGTTAAAGTTGGTGCGCAGCGTGAAGCCAAACATCACGGTGTTGCCGCGCTCGTAGCTGAGGTTAACGTCGGCCCAATCGGTGATGCGGTAAATGGCGCCGACGTTAAACTTGCTCTTTTGCTCAATCTTGCCGGCGAAGTCCTGTGAGTAGTCATTCCCTTCATACTCGAGCTTCAGGCGCAGCGGCTGCCACGGCGTTTGGTATTCGACGCCGCCAAACAGCGAGGCCGGGCCGTGGAACATCTGGTCGCCGTTAATGGAGCCCGCTTTCTTGTAGCTGTTATCGCGGTAGCAGTATTTGTCGCTGTAGGAACAGAACGGGTTTTTCACGTTACCGCTGGTGCCGAGATAGCCCCAGCCCAGACCGAGCGAGAAGTCGAACGGTCCCCAGGCTTTGCTGGCCACAACGTATTCCGCGTCAAACAGGCCCGTACCGCCAATATCCTTCGCGCCAACGGATACCTGCGGCATCCAGTAGCTCTCTTCCCACAGACGCAGTTTGACGTCGAAGGCTTTGTCCTTATAGGTCTGATCGCCGGAGAAGGCATCGACGCTGCTGTACTGTTTGGTACGCACGTCGGTATAGCGCAGCGTGGTTTCAAGCCACGGGAAAAGCTGTACGGAGGCGGAGTAGTAGCGGTACTGATCGTTATCACGATAGTTGAGGCTGATCTCCCCCTCGCGCGCCATTCGTGCGGTAGGGGTTTGCAGCAAACCGACGCCGCCAAAGTCTGATTGCGATGGGCCAATCGGCGCCGGATAGGTTTCTGCATGGCAGGCGGCACTGACGCACAGCGCCAGCATGCTGTAGAGATAGGTTTTTTTCATTAATCCGGGATCCGCTGCGTCAGGGAATGAAGGATATCGGCGTTCAGCCCGTCATAAGCCTTCGTCCAGAAATGGTCGGCAAAGCCGACAAAAATGATGCTGCCGGGCATGGGTTCGATATGGCGCTTATTCCAGTACGCAACGGGCGCCTTTTGCGTGTGCCCGTCTGGATAAACAATCCAGGCGTAGCTGTTATCCGCGCCGCTGAGCAAGCTCTGTTCGTCGAGATAGCTCGCCACATCCCGACCGGGGGTAAAGGGCTTTTCGCCCGGGCGGCTGATGAGCCCCATCACGGTGATGGTTGTCGGCTTCACCGGAAGCCAGAGCGTATAGTCCCCTTCCAGCGCCGGGTTGCCGTTTTCCACGACGCGTACTTCATCTGGATCAAGGTTCACCTTCTGGCGGCCTGTTACCTTCAGCGCCTGGAGCTGCTGGCGAACGCTGTTGATAGCTGCGGCATCGTCGCCGTCTTCCCGATCCGCCAGACCCGTCAGGCGTGCCAGCAGGGCAAGGTGTTGTTGTTCCGCCACGACCGTTGCCTGGCGCTCGCTGATAACCGCCCCCGGCCACCAGCTGTTAGCCAGCCTTGGCTGTCCAACGAGATCGAGAAGATGCCCGGCATCGGTTAAGGTTTTCGGTTTTTCACTGTCCGGCGTGTAGACCTTCACCGTTCCTGCCGACCATGCCAGCGGAGTGGCCAGGCTGGCGAGCAGCGCAACGTGGATGAGCCTGTTCATGATTTCGCCGCCTTGATCAGAGTGGTTTTCACCGGGAAGAAACCCGCGCCGAGATACTGTAAGGACTGGCGGATCTGCCCTTCTTCATCCACCCAGTAGCGGTTGTGCCAGGTGGCCTGGTCGGTCACGATCTCTTCATCCAGCACGCGAACCTGCGTTTCGTCACTGCCGACGCGGACGCTGTCTGTGCCATCCCAGCGGAAGGTGGAACGCGCCGTGGCGTAGCGAACCTGCTTGTGCTCGGTCCAGCCCAGCGTGCGCGTCCAGCTTGCGCCGTCGGCGATCTGATTCGGTTTAATGAGCGGGTCTTCGGCGAGATTGTTCACCTCAAGCAGGTTGTCCCCGCCGAGCAGCGTTTTCACAATACGGCTATGCTGCGTCACGATGGTGGCCTGATCCTGCGTCACCCATTTCTGCTGCCCGTTTTCATCGAAAGCGAGCACCACAAACAGCTGCGGCCCATCGTTTAGCTGCATGTACTGGCTGGCATACGGCATGTTTTGCAGTTCGTCATCGGTCAGATGTACGCCCGGCGTGCCGAACATACTGTCCCACAGGGAATTTCCCAGCCCTTTGGTGGTGGCTGAGCACGCCTGCAACAGCAGGCAAATCAGGATGATTGCAGGTCGCTTCACGACTCTTCTCCGAAGGGGCGAAATAACCACACCGAAGTGTGGTTATGATTAAAACACCCGGTATTACTGGGTGCTGGTCGTCGTGGTGGTCGTGGTTCCGGTATTGGAACCATCACCGCCACCGGTTGCCGCCAGCGCGACACCCACGGCTGAACTTACGGTGCTGGTGCTGGCCGCGGTAGAACTCCCCGCAGACGCAGACGTAGCTGCCGAACCTGCCGCTTCCCCGACCTGAACCGGAGCTGCATAAACAGACGACGCCGCAAGCGCAGATATGGCAAAAATGCCATACAGTACTTTCTTCATAACAATTTCCCTTCAATGAATGAATGGAGATTTGCCCAAAAAGAATTTCAGGCGGAATCGAGTATACACAACTAAAGCAGAGGGATTGCCGTACGGGTAAATAGGGGGGAGGTTTTCAGACTAATGGATAAAATTGAAATGTAAGAATAAAAAATTAAATATATAATCATTAAAAATCATACATATATAATTAACTCTTAATAAGTGCCTTATCCGTATATTCCTAAAATAAACCGCAGTGATTAGCGGGTTAACCGTGTTTTTCAGATTAAACTCATGACGAGAATTTGAGTTAACTAACAGACATCAGGAATTATCCGATAAAAAAATGCCGGCATATCGCCGGCATTGTTCATGACATATTAATTACGCACGCCATGCTTTATAACGATTAATCAAACCGTTTGTAGAGCTGTCGTGGCTGTCGATCGCTTTATCGTCACCCAGCTCTGGCAGAATGCGGTTTGCCAGCTGTTTACCCAGCTCAACGCCCCACTGGTCAAAGGTGAAGATGTTCAGGATGGCACCCTGAGTGAAGATCTTGTGCTCGTACAGGGCGATCAGCGCACCCAGGCTGAACGGCGTGATTTCGCGCAGCAGGATGGAGTTGGTTGGACGGTTGCCTTCGAACACTTTGAACGGCACAACGTGGTCCAGCGTGGCCGGATCTTTACCCTGGTCACGGTATTCCTGCTCAACCACTTCGCGGGATTTACCGAACGCCAGCGCTTCGGTCTGCGCGAAGAAGTTAGACAGCAGCTTCGGATGGTGATCGGACAATGCGTTGTGCGTGATAGCCGGCGCGATGAAATCGCACGGTACCATTTTGGTGCCCTGGTGAATCAGCTGGTAGAACGCGTGCTGGCCGTTGGTGCCTGGCTCACCCCAGATAATTGGGCCAGTCTGGTAGTCCACCGCGTTGCCGTTACGGTCAACGTACTTACCGTTGGATTCCATGTTGCCCTGCTGGAAATAGGCAGCAAAGCGGTGCATGTACTGGTCGTACGGCAGGATAGCTTCGGTTTCAGCGCCGAAGAAGTTGTTGTACCAGATACCGATCAGCGCCAGCAGCACCGGCAGGTTTTTCTCAGGTGCGGTGGTGGAGAAGTGTTTATCCATCGCGTGCGCGCCGGAGAGCAGCTCAACGAAGTTGTCAAAGCCCACGGAGAGGATGATGGACAGGCCAATCGCAGACCACAGCGAGTAGCGGCCGCCAACCCAGTCCCAGAACTCAAACATGTTCGCGGTGTCGATACCGAACTCGCCCACCGCCTTACCGTTGGTGGACAGCGCCGCGAAGTGCTTCGCCACGTGCTTGTTGTCGCCAGCGGTTTTCAGGAACCAGTCGCGCGCGCTGTGGGCGTTGGTCATGGTTTCCTGGGTAGTGAAGGTTTTAGACGCCACGAGGAACAGCGTGGTTTCCGGGTTCACGTTCTTCAGCACTTCGGCGATGTGGGTCCCATCGACGTTAGACACAAAGTGCATGTTCAGGTGGTTTTTGTACGGGCGCAGCGCTTCGGTCACCATGAACGGGCCGAGGTCAGAGCCGCCGATACCGATGTTCACCACGTCGGTGATCGCTTTGCCGGTGTAGCCTTTCCAGCTGCCGGAGATGATCGCTTCAGAGAAGGTTTTCATCTTTTCCAGCACCGCGTTCACTTCCGGCATCACGTCTTTGCCGTCAACGATGATTGGCGTATTGCTACGGTTACGCAGCGCCACATGCAGCACGGCGCGGTCTTCGGTGCGGTTGATCTTCTCACCGGAGAACATGGATTTGATGGCGTCGGCAAGCTCGGTCTCTTTCGCCAGATCCTGCAGTTTTGCCAGCGTCTCTTCGGTAATGCGGTTTTTGGAGAAATCCACCAGCATCAGGTCATCGAAGGTCGCGGAGAATTTAGTGAAACGATCGGCATCTTTCGCGAACAGATCCGCGATGGTGACGTCTTTCATTTCATCAAAATGTTTCTGTAGTGCCTGCCATGCAGCGGTCTGCGTTGGGTTGATGTTTTTCATTAGCAATACTCTTCTGATTTGAGAATTGTGACTGCGGTCGATTGTAGCGCCTGCAAATAAAAATTGTGATGGTTTTTATGCCATTGCCCTGGTCTGCATCAAACGCAGGTGAAAAGACCCGAAAAGTATAGCTGCTGGCGAGGCCTCCTGCGGCGGCGAAATGTCGCCCAAAACAGGCTAAAAAGGAGCATAAAATATGGGCCTGTTATAAGTCCTGTTTCTCAGGGGTACCCCCCCATGAAAAATCCGCATAATCCCAGCATTGACAGGACCTCCCCCGCATTTTATTTATAGGGCCGTATTTCGCGCCTGCACCTGTTTTCATATCATTCTTGTGCCATGGTCGCTTATTCATTTCCTGACACGAGGTTGTTATGACGAGTTTTGTGGTCGCCAAGTTTGGCGGCACCAGTGTGGCAGATTACGCTGCCATGAACCGCAGCGCCGATGTGGTGCTGGCCGATCCGAATACCCGCCTGGTGGTGCTTTCTGCATCCGCTGGCGTGACGAACCTGCTGGTTTCTCTGTCTGAAGGACTTGAAGCGACAGAACGTTTCGTGAAGCTGGACGCGCTGCGCAAAATTCAGTTCGACATCCTTGAGTGTTTACAGAATCCAAATGTGATCCGCGAGGAAATAGAACGTCTGCTGGAAAATATCACCACCCTGGCAGAAGCCGCCTCTCTGGCAAACTCCACCGCCCTGACGGATGAACTGGTCAGCCACGGTGAGCTGATGTCGACCCTGCTGTTCGTTGAGATTATGCGCGAGCGTAACATTCCGGCGCAGTGGTTTGACGTGCGCAAAGTGATGCGCACCAGCGATCGTTTTGGCCGTGCCGAACCGGACGTTGAGGCTCTGGCAGAGCTGACCGGCCAGCAGCTGGCACCGCGCCTGGAAGAGAGTATTGTGATCACCCAGGGCTTTATCGGTAGCGAAGCCAAAGGCCGTACCACAACGCTTGGCCGCGGCGGCAGTGACTACACCGCTGCCCTGCTGGGCGAAGCGCTGCACGCCACGCGCGTCGATATCTGGACGGACGTGCCGGGCATTTACACCACCGACCCTCGCGTGGTCTCCACGGCGAAACGTATTGATGTGATCGCCTTTGAAGAAGCGGCGGAGATGGCCACCTTTGGCGCGAAAGTGCTGCATCCGGCAACCCTGCTTCCCGCCGTGCGCAGCGATATTCCAGTCTTCGTTGGCTCCAGCAAAGAGCCGAAAGCAGGCGGCACGATGGTGTGTAAGCGAACCGAAAGCCCGCCGCTGTTCCGCGCCCTGGCGCTGCGTCGCAAGCAGACGCTGGTCACGCTGCACAGCCATAATATGCTGCACTCCCGCGGGTTCCTGGCAGAAGTGTTCGGGATCCTTGCGCGCCACAATATCTCCGTAGACCTGATCACCACCTCAGAAGTGAGCATTGCGCTGACGCTGGATACGACAGGCTCAACCTCCAAGGGCGATACCCTGCTGACCCAGTCGCTGCTGATTGAGCTGTCTGAGCTGTGCCGCGTTGAGGTGGAAGAAGATCTGGCGCTGGTTGCCATCATTGGCAACAAACTGTCCCGCGCCTGCGGCGTAGGCAAAGAGGTCTTCGGCGTTCTCGACCCGTTCAGCATCCGCATGATTTGCTACGGCGCGTCCAGCTACAACCTCTGCTTCCTGGTCCCGGCCGATCAGGCGGAGCAGGTGGTGCAGAAACTTCATCAGAATTTGTTTGAATAAAATTCGTTAGCACTATAAACAATAACTATAAGCCGGGCACAGACCCGGCTTTTTCATAACTAAACAACACAACACAATCGCAAGGAATACCTATGTTATCGGCCATCACCCGGCTGTTCCCGCTATGGGCGCTGCTGCTCTCTGTACTCGCGTATTACACCCCCACCACCTTCACCGGCATCGGGCCGTGGGTTACCACGCTGCTGATGCTGATCATGCTCGGCATGGGCGTACACCTGAAGATTGACGACTTTAAACGCGTGCTGTCTCGCCCGGCGCCCGTTGCGGCAGGGATTTTCCTGCACTATCTGGTGATGCCGCTCGCGGCGTGGCTGCTGGCAATGGCCTTTAAGATGCCGCCGGATCTCTCCGCCGGGATGGTGCTGGTGGGCAGCGTCGCCAGCGGCACGGCGTCCAACGTGATGATCTATCTGGCAAAAGGCGACGTGGCGCTCTCCGTCACCATCTCGTCCGTTTCCACGCTGGTGGGCGTGGTTGCCACGCCGCTGTTAACTCGCCTGTACGTCGACGCGCATATCCAGGTTGACGTGATGGGCATGCTGCTGAGCATTCTGCAAATCGTGGTGATCCCGATTGCGCTGGGTCTGGTCATTCATCATCTCTTTCCGCGCGTGGTGAAGGCCGTTGAGCCTTACCTGCCGGCGTTTTCGATGGTCTGTATTCTGGCAATCATCAGCGCCGTGGTGGCGGGTTCAGCATCGCACATTGCCTCCGTGGGCTTTGTCGTCATCATCGCGGTGGTACTGCATAACACCATTGGCCTGCTGGGCGGCTACTGGGGCGGGAAGCTGTTTGGCTTTGACGAATCTACCTGCCGCACGCTGGCAATCGAGGTGGGTATGCAGAACTCCGGCCTGGCGGCGGCGCTCGGTAAAATCTACTTCTCGCCGCTGGCGGCACTGCCGGGCGCGCTGTTCTCCGTCTGGCATAACCTGTCCGGCTCGCTGCTGGCGGGCTACTGGTCCGGAAAACCGATTGATGAAGAACCGAAAAAAGATGCGGTGAAACAGGGTTAATTTGCCGCGCTTGCTTTACACTGGAGCCTCCCCATCAGGAGGCTTCAGCAATGGCTACACCACGATTGACCCAGAAAGACATGACGGAAGCCGAGCAGCGCGAACTTAAAACGCTTCTCGACCGCGCCCGCATTGCACACGGCCGCACGCTGACGAACGCCGAAACCAACCAGGTGAAAAAAGAGTACATCGACAAACTGATGGCTCAGCGCGACGCCGAGGCGAAGAAAGCCCGCAAGCTTAAGAAGCAGCAGGCCTATAAACCGGATGCAGAGGCGACCTTTTCCTGGTCAGCCACAACCTCTACCCGTGGAAGGCGCTAATCAGCGCCCTTTCTTTTTGCGGCCTGGCTGGGCAAAGCGTTTTCCGTTAGCCGGCTTGCCTCGCCCCTTTTCCTCCGCCTGCGGCGCCTTCACCACCGGGCGCTTGATCGCCTGAGCTTTGGGTTTCGCTTTGGCCTTCGGCTTCGCTTCTGAGGACGAGTCTTCGATAAGCTTGAACAGCTCAATCAGCTCGTCGCCGGTTAAATCACGCCACTCGCCCAGCGGGATGCCCGACAGGCTGACGTTCATGATGCGGGTACGTTCCAGCTTCGTCACGTCATAGCCGAAGTGCTCGCACATACGGCGGATCTGGCGGTTTAAGCCCTGCACCAGCGTTATGCGGAACGCGAACGGCGCCTCTTTCTTGACCTTACACTTCTTCGTGACGGTTCCCAGGATCGGCACGCCTGCGCCCATGCCCCGGATAAATTCGTCCGTCACCGGCTTGTTCACCGTAACGATGTACTCTTTCTCGTGGTCGTTACCGGCACGCAGGATTTTGTTGACCAGGTCGCCGTGGTTGGTGAGGAAAATCAGCCCCTGAGAGTCTTTATCCAGACGGCCAATCGGGAAAATGCGGCTGCTGTGGTTCACGAAATCAACGATGTTGTCCCGCTCGCCGTCTTCCGTGGTGCTGACAATGCCAACCGGTTTGTTCAACGCGATAAACACCAGGTCTTCAGCATCACGCGGTTCGATGACCTGACCATTCACTTTTACCACATCGCCAGGAACTACCTGATCGCCGATGGTGGCGCGTTTGCCGTTAAGAAACACGTTACCTTGTTCAATGTAACGGTCAGCCTCGCGACGTGAGCAGATCCCGCTCTCGCTAATGTATTTGTTTAATCGGGTTGATTGAGTTGGCAGCATAATTTCTCCTGTGAAGGGCGAAATATACCTTAGGTTTGGGCCGAAAAAAAAGATCGGCCGACGGTAACTGAGACGGGTTTTTTAGTTTGCGAGACGCTTTCAGGATTCAGCGTCAGGCCATTTACCCTTGCGGTAACTCCTTTTAGTTTTACTCTCCAGACACAATTATTTGTAGTTTATAAATTACAGGGAGTAATATGAAGGAGATTGTTCAGACAGAATCCTTTCGACGCTGGGAGCAAAACGTAAAAGATCGGCGAGCGAAGACCGTTATCGCTTCTCGCCTCTTTCGATTGGCAAATGGCCTGGCGGGCGACGTTAAACCCGTGGGCGAAGGTATAAGTGAGCTGAGGATCCACTTTGGCCCAGGCTACAGAATCTATTTTAAAGACCAGGGCAATTGCATCATCGTGCTGTTATGTGGTGGTGACAAAAGCAGCCAGGCCAGAGACATACTTATGGCAAAAATGCTGAGCAATGTATCCCAATGGCAGGAGTGAATGAGCATGCATAAATTAACACCCTACGATCCAGCCAACGCGCTGGTGGATGACGAGGAAATCGCCGTGTTTATGGCTGATGCATTAGAAACGGGCGACTCTGCATATATTGCTAAAGCTCTGGGCGTCATCGCGCGCGCGAAAGGAATGTCGGCCATTTCACAGCAAACTGGCCTATCACGAGAACAGCTGTATCGATCGTTCAGTGATAAGGGGAACCCAACGCTCAAAACCACGCTGGCGGTCATGAAAGCATTGGGTCTTGGGCTAACAATCAAACACGCCGGTGATTAATACTCGTCCCGCTCGTCGTCTTCATCCGGCTGCTCCATCACGCTATAGGCCACCGCGCAGAACAAGGAGTTAAGGCGCTTCATGTCCCCCAGCAGCCCCAGGTGCAGGGAGCTGGTTTCGATACTCTGCACGTTCTGCTGGTGCAAACGCTCTACGTGCGCATGCGAGTAGCGGCGGTTGAGGATGCGGAAACGATGTTTGTTACGACGCAGGCGGCGCGCGCTGGGCACGTCGCTTGAGAAGAAGACCGACATCGCCAGCTTCAGGTTGCTGACCAGCTGTTCGTGCAGTGCTTCAAGCTCCTTCAGGCCTTCACCTGAAAACGCGCGACGCGCGGCCAGAGATTTATCAGCGATCTCGCTCCCCATACGCTCAACGATATCCGAGGCCTGTTCCAGGTTGAGCGACATCTCGATAATTTCGGCCCAGCGTCGGGACTCCTCTTCCGCCAGCTCGTCCTGAGGGATACGCGCCAGATAAAGCTTGATGGCGGTGTATAGCACATTGATGTCGTCCGCCAGCCTGCGCAGCTCTTTCTCTTCGCGCGGCTCGCCGTGCATCACCTTCTGCAGCCCTTCGAGCATGGTTTCCATCGCATCGCCCATGCGCAGCGTTTCACGCGCGGCATTGGCGATGGCCAGCGCGGGGGTATCCAGCACCGAGGTGTCCAGATGCTTAGGCTTGAGGCGCGCATCCAGCTCCGGTTCATCGCGGATGAGGCGTTCGCAGAAGCGGGCCATCGGCGCGGCAAACGGCACCATCGCCAGACAGCGCACCAGGTTGTAGAAGACGTGGAAATAGATCACCAGCTCCGCCTTCGGCAGCGGGAGATTGTCCATCAGGTTCGCCAGCGGGTAAACGAACGGCAGAATAATCAGGCTGCCCACCAGCTTAAACAGCAGGCTGCCCAGCGCCACGCGGCGGGCGGCGGCATTGGCGGCGCTGTTGTTGAGCATCGCCAGCAGGCCAGAGCCGAGGTTGGCACCGATCACCAGGCACAGCGCCACCGGGAAGGAGATCGCCCCCGCGGCGGTTAAGGTCGCCGTCAGCAGGACCGCTGCCAGGCTGGAGTAGCTGACGATAGCAAACACCGCCCCGATCAGCGCATCCAGCATGATGTCGCCGGTCAGCGAGGCAAAAATGACCTGCACGCCGTTGGCCTGGGTGATAGGCGTGACCGCCTGCACAATGAGCTCAAGCGCCAGCAGGATGAGGCCGAGGCCAATGCCCACGCGGCCAAGCTGCCCGGCGCGAGTCTGCTTGCGGCCGAGGAAGAAGATGACGCCGATAAAAATCAGCAGCGGCGACAGCCAGGAGAGGTCGAAGGTCAGGATACGCGCCATCAGCGCGGTCCCCACGTCAGCGCCGAGAACGATCACCAGCGCCGGGGCGAGCGCGACCAGATCCTGCGCCACGAAAGAGGTGACGAGCATAGTGGTAGCGTTGCTGCTTTGCACCAGCGCCGTAACGCCGATGCCCGCGCAGAACGCGAGCGGCTTCTTCTCTACGCTGCTGCTGAGAACGGTACGTAAACGTGCGCCAAACACGCGCATAACGCCGGTACGGACAATATGGGTGCCCCATACCAGCAGTGCCACTGCAGAGAGCAGGTGTAACAGGGTCAGCACGGAAGGTTTTCCTCCTTATCGTTATGTGTATTCCTGAGGCTTGTTGCGCGTTGTCCTGCCGGATGGCGGCGGTGCCTTATCCGGCCTACGCGCAGGCCCGGCAAGCGCAGCGCCGCCGGGCAAAATGGCAATAACCTTCTTCCAGTATAAGGGTTTAAACGTAAGAAAGAGACAGGGCGCCCAGTGAGCGCCCTGTTTGTTGTAAGGAAAAGTGTTTTTAATCCGCGTCGTAGCCCAGATTGGGTGCTAACCATCGTTCGACTTCTGACACGCTCATGCCCTTGCGCAGAGCATAATCTTCGATCTGATCGCGCTGGAGCTGCGCCACGGCAAAGTACTTGCTGTCCGGATGGCTGAAGTACCAGCCGGAAACGGACGCCCCGGGCCACATGGCGAACGACTCGGTGAGCTTCATCCCGGTATGCGCTTCCACATCCAGCAGCTGCCAGATAGTGCCTTTCTCGGTGTGCTCCGGGCAGGCCGGGTAGCCCGGCGCCGGGCGAATGCCCTGGTAGTTTTCGCGGATCAGATCCTCATTGCTGAGGTTTTCATTCGCCGCGTAGCCCCAGTGTACTTTGCGCACGCGCTCGTGCAGATACTCAGCAAAGGCTTCCGCCAGGCGGTCGGCAAGCGCTTTGATCATGATTTTGTTGTAGTCGTCGTGCTGTGCTTCGTACGCTTCCGCCAGCGCGTCTTCTTCCAGACCGCCGGTGACGGCAAAAGCGCCGATATAGTCGGCTTTACCCGAGAGTTTCGGCGCAACAAAATCAGCCAGGCAGTAGTTCGCAAAACCCACCTTCTCGGTTTGCTGGCGCAGATGGCGGCTTACGGCCAGCACGTGGGTACGGGTTTCATCACGATAAATTTCAACGTCGTCGCCCACGCGGTTTGCCGGGAAGAGCCCCACCACGCCGCGCGGGTTAAGGGCCTTCTCTGCGCTCAGCGTGTCGAGCATGTCGTTGGCATCCTTGAACAGGCGCTTAGCCTCTTCACCCACCACCTCATCTTCGAGGATGCGGGGATATTTGCCCGCCAGCGACCAGGTCATAAAGAACGGCGTCCAGTCGATGTAGTTACGCAGCGTCTCGATGCTGGCGGTTACGTCCTGTACGCCCAGGCGGTGCGCGACCGGCGGCGTATAGCTCGACCAGTCAAACGCCAGATCGTTGTCACGCGCCGCCTGAAGGGTGACCGGCGGCGTGCGCGGTTTTTTACGCGCATGCTGGATACGTACGGTCTCGTACTCTTTACGGGTACGCGCCACAAAATCGTCGTGCTGGGTGTCGGACAGCAGCGCGGACACTACGCCCACGGTGCGTGACGCGTTCTGCACGTAAACCGTCGGGCCGCTGTAGTTCTGCTCGATTTTCACCGCCGTGTGCGCTTTCGAGGTGGTCGCTCCGCCAATCAGCAGCGGGATGGTAAAGCCCTGTCGCTCCATCTCTTTCGCCACGTTGACCATCTCGTCCAGGGACGGGGTAATCAGCCCGGAAAGGCCAATCAGGTCAGCGTTCACCTCGCGCGCGGTCTTGAGGATTTTGTCCGCAGGAACCATCACGCCAAGGTCGATAATCTCATAGTTATTGCACTGCAGCACCACGCCGACGATGTTCTTGCCGATGTCGTGAACGTCACCTTTTACGGTGGCGATCACCATTTTACCGTTAGTGGAGCCTTTCTCTTTGCTGGCTTCGATATAGGGTTCAAGATAGGCCACGGCCTGCTTCATCACGCGTGCGGATTTTACCACCTGCGGCAGGAACATCTTGCCTTCGCCGAACAGATCGCCCACCACGTTCATGCCGTCCATCAGCGGGCCTTCGATCACTTCAATAGGACGCGCGGCCTGCTGACGGGCCTCTTCCGTGTCGAGTTCAATAAATTCGGTAATGCCTTTAACCAGCGAGTACTCCAGACGCTTTTTCACGTCCCAGGCGCGCCACTCGGCCTGCTGAACGTTTACCGCCTCATCCGACTTGCTGCCGCGGTACTTCTCCGCCAGATCCAGCATGCGCTCGGTGGCGTCGTCGCGGCGGTTAAGAATGACGTCTTCAACGCCGTCGCGCAGCTCGGCCGGGAGGTCGTCGTAAATCGCCAGCTGCCCGGCGTTAACGATCCCCATGTCCATGCCGTTACGGATGGCGTAATAGAGGAACACGGCGTGAATGGCTTCACGCACCGGGTCGTTGCCGCGGAACGAGAACGACACGTTCGACACGCCGCCGGAGATCAGCGCGTGCGGCAGCTCGCGCTTGATGTCTTCACAGGCCCCGATAAAGTCCTGGGCATAGTTGTTGTGCTCTTCGATACCGGTCGCGACAGCGAAAATGTTCGGGTCAAAGATGATGTCTTCCGGCGGGAAGCCCACCTCTTCGGTCAGAATGTTGTACGCGCGGCGGCAAATCTCAATTTTACGCTCGCGGGTATCTGCCTGGCCGACCTCATCAAAGGCCATCACCACCACAGCGGCACCATAGCGGCGCACCATCTTCGCGTGGTGGATAAAGATCTCCACGCCCTCTTTCATCGAGATGGAGTTGACGATGCCTTTACCCTGGATGCACTTCAGCCCTTTTTCGATGACCTCCCATTTGGAGGAGTCGATCATGATCGGCACGCGAGCGATGTCCGGCTCGCCGGCAATGAGGTTGAGGAAACGTACCATCGCCGCTTCGGCGTCGAGCATCCCCTCATCCATGTTGATATCGATTATCTGCGCGCCGCTTTCCACCTGCTGGCGAGCGACGTCCAGCGCTTCGTTGTATTTCTCTTCTTTAATCAGCCGTTTGAACTTTGCCGAACCGGTGACGTTAGTACGCTCACCGACGTTCACAAACAGGCTGTCATCGCCGATGGTCAACGGTTCAAGACCGGCAAGACGGCAGGCGACGGGAAGCTCGGGCAGCCTGCGCGGCGGCAGCCCGGCCACCGCACGGCTCATGGCGGCGATATGCTCCGGCGTGGTGCCGCAGCAGCCGCCGACGATGTTCAGGAAGCCGGACTCGGCCCACTCGCGGATTTGCGCCGCCATGGTGTCGGCATCGAGATCGTATTCGCCGAACGCGTTCGGCAGGCCGGCGTTCGGGTGGGCGGTGACGTAGCATTCCGCGATGCGGGAAAGCTCCTGCACGTACTGGCGCAGCTCGTCCGGCCCCAGCGCGCAGTTCAGGCCAAAGGAGAGCGCTTCGGCGTGGCGCAGGGAGTTATAAAACGCTTCGGTTGTCTGGCCGGACAGGGTGCGGCCTGAAGCATCCGTGATGGTGCCGGAAATCATGATTGGCAGGTCGACGCCCAGCGCCTCGAACTCTTCTTTCACCGCGTAAATCGCGGCTTTGGCGTTGAGAGTGTCGAATACGGTTTCAATCAGGATCAGGTCGGAACCGCCTTCCACCAGCGCTTTGGTGGACTCGCGGTACGCGGCCACCAGCTGGTCAAAGGTGATATTACGAAACGCCGGGTCGTTGACGTCCGGTGAAATCGACGCGGTGCGGTTGGTCGGGCCCAGCACCCCGGCAACGTAGCGCGGCTTGTCCGGCGTGCGGGCCGTCCATTCATCGGCGCAGGCGCGGGCCAGTCTGGCCGCCTCAAAGTTAATCTCCGCCGACAGGGATTCCATCTGGTAATCCGCCATGGCGATGGTTGTCGAGTTGAAGGTGTTAGTTTCAACAATATCCGCCCCCGCCTCGAAGTAGGCGTTATGGATATCTTTAATGACGGACGGCTTGCTGAGCACCAGCAGGTCATTGTTTCCCTTCAGGTCACATGGCCAGTCGGCGAAGCGTTCGCCGCGGAAATCGTCTTCACTCAGACGATAGCCCTGGATCATGGTGCCCATGCCGCCGTCCAGCACCAGAATTCGTTCATTTAACTGCGCACGCAGTTGCTCTACTTTGCTGCTCACACTTGCTCCCGACAACGCTCAACAAGGCCAAAAGGCTGCGTTCCATACTGGCATAATCTCGCAGGGTGGAAAAGTCACTCGGCGGTAACATGAGACATGTTCACCATCACTCCTCCGATCAGTCAGTAAAGCGGTTGCAAATTCACCAAATAAAACGAAAATGATTTCCACGATACAGAAAAAGGAGATCGTCATGGTCGCGACCGTTCCCGCCAAACGCGGCAGAAAACCTGCTGCCACCACCGCCGCACAACCCGGCGGACAGGTTCAGTCCCTGACGCGCGGTTTGAAGCTGCTGGAATGGATAGCCGAATCGCACGGCAGCGTGGCCCTGACCGAGCTGGCCCAGCAGGCTGGCCTGCCGAACTCCACCACGCACCGCCTGCTCACCACCATGCAGCAGCTGGGCTTTGTGCGTCAGGTGGGCGAGTTGGGGCACTGGGCGGTGGGCGCGCATGCGTTTATCGTCGGCAGCAGCTTCCTGCAGAGCCGTAATCTGCTGGCGATTGTCCACCCTATTCTGCGCAAGCTGATGGAAGAGTCCGGCGAGACGGTGAACCTGGCGGTGCTCGACCAGAGCGACCATCAGGCGATTATCATCGACCAGGTGCAGTGCACGCAGCTGATGCGCATGTCGGCACCGATTGGCGGCAAGCTGCCGATGCACGCCTCCGGCGCGGGTAAAGCGTTTCTGTCGCAGCTGAGCGAAGAGCAGGTGACGGGGCTGCTGCACCGAAAAGGGCTGCACGCCTACACCCATGCCACGCTGGTGTCGCCCGTGCATCTGAAAGAAGATCTGGCCCTGACCCGCAAGCGCGGCTATTCGTTTGATGACGAGGAACATGCCCTGGGCCTGCGCTGCCTCGCGTCCTGTATTTTTGACGAGCACCGCGAGCCGTTTGCGGCTATCTCCATCTCAGGGCCGATATCGCGCATGACCGACGACCGCGTAACCGAGCTGGGTGCGCTGGTGATTAAGGCGGCGAAAGAGGTGACGCTGGCGTATGGTGGGATTCGTTGAGATTAAGTGCGGCCTGATGCCCTCACCCCTGCCCTCTCCCACAGGGAGAGGGAGAAAAACGGATGCAAAACCGCTGCTTACGCCGATATGCATACACATCTTCCACGTGCCCGTTTTTGATCCGCGTTTGTAGCCCGCGCCAGTAGCTGGCGCGGAACAGATCTTCATGCATCTCTTCAAATAGCGGCCCGATACGCGGGTCGGCGCACAGCCAGTGGCGAAACTCTTCAGGAAACACGTCGCCCGGCGAGACGCTGTACCACGGCTCGCTGGACAGCTCATCCTCCGGATAGCGCGGCGGCGGGATATCGCGGAAATTCACCTCGGTCATGTAGCAAATTTCGTCGTAATCGTAGAACACCACCCGCCCGTGACGGGTGACGCCAAAGTTTTTAAACAGCATGTCGCCGGGGAAAATATTGGCGGCGGCAAGCTGACGAATCGCGTTGCCGTATTCCTCAATAGCATCTCTTAAGGCCTGACCGTCGGACTGCTCCAGCCAGATATTGAGCGGCACCATGCGGCGCTCGATGTAAAGATGGCTAATGGCAATTTTGTCGCCAAGATCGGTGATTTTCGCCGGCGCTTCCTGCATTAAAAGCGCCATAAGCGCTGGATCGATCTGCTGTTTATCCAGCACAAAGTTTTCGAATTCCTGGGTATCCGCCATCCGCCCGACGCGATCGTGTTCTTTCACCAGCTGATAGCAGGCGCGGACGTGCGCTGCGCTCATCTCCTTCTGCGGGGCAAATTTATCCTTTATCACCTTAAACACCCGGTCAAAGCCGGGCAGCGTAAATACCAGCATCACCATGCCGCGTATGCCGGGGGCTTCGATAAACTGCTCGTCGGCCGTAGTGACATAGCGCAGGTATTCCCGATAGCTTTCCGTTTTGGCGTGCTTCTGACAGCCAATCGCCATATACAGTTCGGCGGTGGTTTTGCCTGGGAGGATGTCGCGCAGCCACTCCACCAGGGCGGCAGGCAGCGGGGCGTACACCATGAAGTAGGATCGGGCGAAGCCAAACACGATGCTGGCCTCCGCGCTGGTGGTCAGGCAGGAATCGACAAACAGTTCCCCGTCGTCGGTACGGTGAATCGGTAACAGAAACGGCACAATGGCCGATGGCGTCACCAGTTTTCCAACCAGCCAGGCGGCTTTATTGCGGTAGAAGAGCTCGTTCGCAACCTGCAGATGGCTTTGGCTGAGCACCGCCTCGCCGAAGGCTTCATTGAGATGCGCGAGGATATAGCCGATATCCCGGGCTTTGTTCTCCCAGGGTAAACGCAGCGGTAAGTCGGTTAAAACGCGATGGAGTAGCTTTTCCCATCCGCGATCGGGAAAGAAATCCTTCGCCAGCGGTCGTGGGATAGTGCGAAAACGACGCTCCGGCTGGGAGCTGAAGATAAATAACCGCTCAGGAGATAACGAGCGGTGGTCAAATAACCGGCAATAGACGGAGTTGAAAAAGCTCTCCGCAATTTCAAAGCGAGGGTAGTCGGGTAACAGATGGGTGTAATGCTCCTTCACGCGCAGCAAAAATTCCGCGTCTGGACTTTTACCGTCGGTAATACAGCGCAGCTGCTCCACCACCAGGCCCACGTGGTGGTCGTAGAGATGGATACGCTGCTTCATAGCCTGCTGAACCGCATGCCAGTCTGCCTGCTCGAAGCGCTGCTGCGCCCCGGAGGTCACTTCGAGAAAACGACCATACTGGGCGTCGAAGCCTTGCAGAATGGTTTGGGCAATCAATAATTCCAGGCCACGCGACATATATTCCCCCTCACCCAACCCTCTCCCCTGGAGGGAGAGGGGGAAAAGATTAGAACTGTGCTTCTTCGGTTGAGCCCGTTAATGCCGTGACGGAGGAGGAGCCACCCTGAATAATGGTCGTCACGTTATCAAAGTAGCCGGTTCCCACTTCCTGCTGGTGCGACACGAAGGTGTAACCGTCTTTGCCCGCCGCAAATTCCGGCTGCTGTACTTTCTCAACGTAGTGCTTCATGCCTTCGCCCTGTGCATACGCATGAGCCAGGTCGAACATGTTGAACCACATGCTGTGTATCCCCGCCAGGGTAATGAACTGGTATTTGTAGCCCATGTCGGACAGCTGCTGCTGGAAGCTGGCAATCGTTTTGTCATCCAGCTTTTTCTGCCAGTTGAAGGACGGCGAGCAGTTATAGGCCAGCAGTTTGCCCGGGTACTTCGCGTGAATAGCATCCGCAAAGCGTTTTGCCAGCGCCAGATCCGGCGTTGAGGTTTCACACCACACCAGGTCCGCGTACGGCGCGTACGCCAGGCCACGGCTGATCGCCTGTTCAATGCCGGCATGGGTGCGGTAGAAGCCTTCACTGGTACGCTCGCCGGTGATGAACTCGCTGTCGTACGGGTCGCAGTCAGAGGTGATCAGGTCAGCCGCATCGGCATCGGTACGGGCAATCACCAGCGTTGGAACGCCGAGCACGTCAGCAGCCAGACGGGCGGCAACCAGCTTCTGAATCGCTTCCTGAGTCGGCACCAGCACCTTGCCGCCCATGTGTCCGCACTTCTTCACCGATGCCAGCTGATCTTCGAAGTGAACGGCCGCTGCACCGGCCTCAATCATCGATTTCATCAGCTCAAATGCGTTCAGCACGCCGCCGAAGCCCGCTTCCGCATCCGCGACGATCGGCAGGAAGTAGTCCGTAAAGCGCGGATCGTTAGGTTCGATACCGGCCGCCCACTGGATCTGATCCGCACGACGGAAGGTGTTGTTGATCCGATCCACCACCGACGGTACGGAATTAGCCGGATAAAGCGACTGGTCCGGATACATGCTGGAGGCCAGGTTGGCATCCGCCGCGACCTGCCAGCCGGAGAGGTAGACAGCCTCAATCCCGGCCTTCGCCTGCTGCAGCGCCTGCCCGCCCGTCAATGCGCCGAGGCTGTTGATATAGCCCTTTTTGGAACCGCCGTGCAGCAGCTTCCACATTTTCGCCGCGCCGTTCTGCGCCAGCGTGCATTCCGGGTTGACCGAGCCGCGTAATTTCACCACTTCCTCTGCGCTGTAAGGACGACGAATGCCTTCCCAGCGCGGCTGTGTCCACTCTTTCTGTAATTCTTCAATCTGTTGGGTACGGGTTTTCATGTGCAGATGCTCCATATTGTTATGTGGTGAATTACGCCAGGAAGCGGTAGCCCGGCAGGGTGAGGAAGTCGATTAAGTCATCTGAGGTGGTGATTTGCTCCATCAGGCGCGCGGCATCGGTAAAACGCCCGCTGCTGAAGCGGTGCTCGCCAAGCTCGTCCTGAATGACACGCATCTCTTCGGCCAACATCTGACGGAACAGAGATTTGGTTACCGGCTTGCCGTTGCTGAGCGTTTTTTGGTGATGGATCCACTGCCAGATAGAGGTGCGAGAGATCTCCGCCGTTGCCGCGTCTTCCATCAGGCCGTAAATCGGCACGCAGCCGTTGCCGGAGATCCACGCTTCGATGTACTGGACCGCAACGCGGATATTGGCGCGCATGCCCTCTTCGGTGCGTTCCCCCGTACACGGCGCCAGGAGCTGTTCTTCTGCAATTGGCGCATCGTCTTCACGGGTGACAAACAGCTGGTTTTTGCTGTCGCCGAGTGCGCGGTTAAAGACCTCCATCGCCGTATCGGCCAGACCCGGGTGGGCAATCCACGTGCCGTCGTGACCGTTACGGGCCTCAAGCTCTTTGTCGGCTTTCACCTTGTTGAGCACCTGATTGTTGCGCTCGGCATCCTTGCTTGGAATGAATGCCGCCATGCCGCCCATCGCAAAGGCACCGCGCTTATGGCAGGTTTTAATCAACAGACGCGAGTAGGCGCTCAGGAAAGGCTTATCCATAGTCACGACCTGACGATCCGGCAGAACGCGATCGGCATGATTTTTCAGCGTTTTGATGTAGCTGAAGATATAGTCCCAGCGCCCGCAGTTCAGACCCACGATGTGGTCGCGCAGGGCATGTAGGATTTCATGCATCTGGAAGACCGCGGGCAGCGTCTCAATCAGCAGCGTGGCCTTGATGGTGCCGCGCGGCAGGCCAAAGCGATCTTCGGCATAGCTGAAGACTTCGCTCCACCAGGCCGCTTCCTGCCAGGACTGGGTTTTTGGCAGATAAAAATAGGGACCGCTGCCTTTAGCCAGCAGGCTTTTGTAGTTGTGGAAGAAGTACAGCGCAAAATCAAACAGGCTGCCCGGAATAGCTTCCCCACGCCACGTAACGTGTTTTTCTGGCAGATGGAGACCACGTACGCGACAGATCAGCACGGCCGGGTTCGGTTTGAGCTGATAAATTTTACCGGCCTCGTTGGTGTAGCTGATAGAGCCGTTAACGGCGTCGCGCAGGTTGATCTGCCCGTCGATAACTTTGTTCCAGTCCGGCGCAAGGGAGTCTTCAAAATCCGCCATAAAGACTTTTACGTTGGCATTCATGGCGTTGATCACCATTTTGCGTTCTACGGGGCCGGTGATCTCGACGCGACGATCCTGTAAATCTTCAGGGATACCGCGAATTGTCCACTCACCATGTCTAATGGAAGCGGTTTCCGAAATAAACCCGGGCAACTTACCGTTATCGATTTCCTGCTGCTGATGCATACGTGCGGCCAGCAGCTTATTTCGCTGCGGCGTAAAGCGTGTCACCAGTTCGCTCAGGAATTCGACCGCCTCTGCCGTCAAAACTTGCTGTTCTTGCTCGCCATAAGGCTGAGTAAAGGCCAGTTCATCGGCCGTTGTTGCCTGTTGAGTCATCATGCTGCTCCTCATCAAAGATCCAAATTCACGCCCCGAATGCGAGCGAAAGATCGTTGGGTAGTTTTCGCTCAGCAGAATTAAGACTATCTATATTTTTTCCAAAATCAAAAACAATTTCCATTTTAAATGTTAAATGCATTTATCTATTTGATTACTATGTATTTAAAAATTAATTAAGTGTTGGGCTGAGTTTCGGAAATAAAAAAGGCACCCGAAGGTGCCTTATCTGAATAGCTGAAACGCTTTAGGATCCCTTAGCGCAGAAGATTACTCCAGCGTCGGATTCATGTGGCGCAGATCGTATGGTGTGATCTGGTAGACGTAATAGTTGAGCCAGTTGGTGAACAGCAAATTTCCGTGGCTGCGCCAGGACGCTCTTGGCGTGTTCTGTGGATCGTTTTTTGGAAAATAGTTGCAAGGTACATCCGGATTAAGACCCGCTTCGACATCACGGAAATATTCAGCCGCCAGAGTGTGTGGATCGTACTCAGGATGGCCGGTGACAAAAGCAATACGCTTGTCTTTGCTGGCAAACAGATAGGCATCGCCGTCTTCCGTTTCGGCCAGGATTTCCAGATCGGTGTAATCGCGGATCAGCTGGGCCGGGAAATCGGCATAGCGAGAATGCGGGGCCAGGAAAGAGTCATCAAAACCGCGCGTCAGCAGCGCGTGAGGATGGAGAATATGATGCTCGTAAACGCCAGAAAGCTTATCGTTGCGGGTTTGCTTGGGAATTCCATAGAGGATATTCAGTGCGGCCTGTACCGCCCAACAGACAAACAGCGTGGAGGTGACGTGATCTTTTGCCCACTCCAGTACCTGTTTGATCTGCGGCCAGTAGGCAACATCGTTAAATTCTACCAGGCCCAGCGGTGCGCCGGTGACGATCAGGCCATCGTAATTGTCATCACGGATGTCGTCGAAGTTACAGTAGAAGTTATTAAGATGCTCAGAAGGAGTGTTCCGAGACTCGCGGGCATCAATACGTAGCAGCTGGATATCCACCTGAAGGGGGGAATTCGAAAGCAGGCGCAAAAACTGATTTTCTGTTTCGATCTTTTTAGGCATCAGATTGAGAATAAGCACCTTCAGCGGGCGAATTTCCTGACCTGTAGCGCGTGAAGCCGTCATCACGAAGACGTTTTCTTCACGTAAGAAATTGACGGCTGGTAGCTCGTCCTGCACCCGAATCGGCATAACCTTAAATCCTCACAGCATACGTATAAACGTTTAGACATCCAGACAGCTAACGATACCCAGAAACGGGCTGAATGTCGAGTCTGCAAGCGAAAGGTGAGAAAGTTTCAAGGAGAGGGCGAAAAACAAAAGCAAAAAACCCCGCACCTTACGGTACGGGGTTCTTCTAATTGATGCCTGGCAGTTCCCTACTCTCACATGGGGAGACCCCACACTACCATCGGCGCTACGGCGTTTCACTTCTGAGTTCGGCATGGGGTCAGGTGGGACCACCGCGCTAAAGCCGCCAGGCAAATTCTGTTAAATCTGTATCAAAGCTGAAATTGATTGTCTGTCTCTTCGCCGAAACAGCTTCGGCGTTGTAAGGTTAAGCCTCACGGTTCATTAGTATCGGTTAGCTCAACGCATCGCTGCGCTTACACACCCGACCTATCAACGTCGTAGTCTTCAACGTTCCTTCAGGACCCTTAAAGGGTCAGGGAGAACTCATCTCGGGGCAAGTTTCGTGCTTAGATGCTTTCAGCACTTATCTTTTCCGCATTTAGCTACCGGGCAATGCCATTGGCATGACAACCCGAACACCAGTGATGCGTCCACTCCGGTCCTCTCGTACTAGGAGCAGCCCCCCTCAATTCTCCAGCGCCCACGGCAGATAGGGACCGAACTGTCTCACGACGTTCTAAACCCAGCTCGCGTACCACTTTAAATGGCGAACAGCCATACCCTTGGGACCTACTTCAGCCCCAGGATGTGATGAGCCGACATCGAGGTGCCAAACACCGCCGTCGATATGAACTCTTGGGCGGTATCAGCCTGTTATCCCCGGAGTACCTTTTATCCGTTGAGCGATGGCCCTTCCATTCAGAACCACCGGATCACTATGACCTGCTTTCGCACCTGCTCGAGCCGTCACTCTCGCAGTCAAGCTAGCTTATGCCATTGCACTAACCTCCTGATGTCCGACCAGGATTAGCTAACCTTCGTGCTCCTCCGTTACTCTTTGGGAGGAGACCGCCCCAGTCAAACTACCCACCAGACACTGTCCGCAACCCGGATCACGGGTCTACGTTAGAACACCAGCCATTAAAGGGTGGTATTTCAAGGTTGGCTCCACGCAGACTGGCGTCCACGCTTCAAAGCCTCCCACCTATCCTACACATCAAGGACCAGTGTTCAGTGTCAAGCTATAGTAAAGGTTCACGGGGTCTTTCCGTCTTGCCGCGGGTACACTGCATCTTCACAGCGAGTTCAATTTCACTGAGTCTCGGGTGGAGACAGCCTGGCCATCATTACGCCATTCGTGCAGGTCGGAACTTACCCGACAAGGAATTTCGCTACCTTAGGACCGTTATAGTTACGGCCGCCGTTTACCGGGGCTTCGATCAAGAGCTTCGCGTTGCCGCTAACCCCATCAATTAACCTTCCGGCACCGGGCAGGCGTCACACCGTATACGTCCACTTTCGTGTTTGCACAGTGCTGTGTTTTTAATAAACAGTTGCAGCCAGCTGGTATCTTCGACTGATTTCAGCTCCATCCGCAGGGACTTCACCTACACATCAGCGTGCCTTCTCCCGAAGTTACGGCACCATTTTGCCTAGTTCCTTCACCCGAGTTCTCTCAAGCGCCTTGGTATTCTCTACCTGACCACCTGTGTCGGTTTGGGGTACGATTTTGTGTTACCTGATGCTTAGAGGCTTTTCCTGGAAGCAGGGCATTTGTTACTTCAGCACCGTAGTGCCTCGTCATCACACCTCAGCGTTAAAAGAAGTCCGGATTTACCTAAACTTCCCGCCTACATGCTTAAACCGGGACAACCGTCGCCCGGCTAACATAGCCTTCTCCGTCCCCCCTTCGCAGTAACACCAAGTACAGGAATATTAACCTGTTTCCCATCGACTACGCCTTTCGGCCTCGCCTTAGGGGTCGACTCACCCTGCCCCGATTAACGTTGGACAGGAACCCTTGGTCTTCCGGCGTGCGGGCTTTTCACCCGCATTATCGTTACTTATGTCAGCATTCGCACTTCTGATACCTCCAGCACCCCTCACAGGACACCTTCAACGGCTTACAGAACGCTCCCCTACCCAACAACGCATAAGCGTCGCTGCCGCAGCTTCGGTGCATGGTTTAGCCCCGTTACATCTTCCGCGCAGGCCGACTCGACCAGTGAGCTATTACGCTTTCTTTAAATGATGGCTGCTTCTAAGCCAACATCCTGGCTGTCTGTGCCTTCCCACATCGTTTCCCACTTAACCATGACTTTGGGACCTTAGCTGGCGGTCTGGGTTGTTTCCCTCTTCACGACGGACGTTAGCACCCGCCGTGTGTCTCCCGTGATAACATTCTTCGGTATTCGTAGTTTGCATCGGGTTGGTAAGCCGGGATGGCCCCCTAGCCGAAACAGTGCTCTACCCCCGAAGATGAGTTCACGAGGCGCTACCTAAATAGCTTTCGGGGAGAACCAGCTATCTCCCGGTTTGATTGGCCTTTCACCCCCAGCCACAAGTCATCCGCTAATTTTTCAACATTAGTCGGTTCGGTCCTCCAGTTAGTGTTACCCAACCTTCAACCTGCCCATGGCTAGATCACCGGGTTTCGGGTCTATACCCTGCAACTTAACGCCCAGTTAAGACTCGGTTTCCCTTCGGCTCCCCTATACGGTTAACCTTGCTACAGAATATAAGTCGCTGACCCATTATACAAAAGGTACGCAGTCACCTAACAAGTAGGCTCCCACTGCTTGTACGTACACGGTTTCAGGTTCTTTTTCACTCCCCTCGCCGGGGTTCTTTTCGCCTTTCCCTCACGGTACTGGTTCACTATCGGTCAGTCAGGAGTATTTAGCCTTGGAGGATGGTCCCCCCATATTCAGACAGGATACCACGTGTCCCGCCCTACTCTTCGAGTTCACAGCATGTGTGCTTTCGTGTACGGGACTATCACCCTGTACCGTGCGACTTTCCAGACGCTTCCACTAACACACAAGCTGATTCAGACTCTGGGCTGCTCCCCGTTCGCTCGCCGCTACTGGGGGAATCTCGGTTGATTTCTTTTCCTCGGGGTACTTAGATGTTTCAGTTCCCCCGGTTCGCTTCGTTAAGCTATGTATTCACTTAACGATAGTGTGTCGGAACACACTGGGTTTCCCCATTCGGAAATCGCCGGGTCAAAGGTTCATATCACCTCGCCGGCGCTTATCGCAGATTAGCACGTCCTTCATCGCCTCTGACTGCCAGGGCATCCACCGTGTACGCTTAGTCGCTTAACCTCACAACCCGAAGATGTCTCTTTCGACACATCATCGACTTGCGAAAATTTGAGAGACTCGAACACACCCTTAAAGGTGTGTCGTTTCAATTTTCAGCTTGATCCAGATTTTTAAAGAGCAAAACTTCTTAATGCACTCAAAAGTACATTCAGAAGTTCATCATTCATCAGACAATCTGTGTGGACACTACAAAGGCAGGTTCTTTAAGGTAAGGAGGTGATCCAACCGCAGGTTCCCCTACGGTTACCTTGTTACGACTTCACCCCAGTCATGAATCACAAAGTGGTAAGCGCCCTCCCGAAGGTTAAGCTACCTACTTCTTTTGCAACCCACTCCCATGGTGTGACGGGCGGTGTGTACAAGGCCCGGGAACGTATTCACCGTAGCATTCTGATCTACGATTACTAGCGATTCCGACTTCATGGAGTCGAGTTGCAGACTCCAATCCGGACTACGACGCACTTTATGAGGTCCGCTTGCTCTCGCGAGGTCGCTTCTCTTTGTATGCGCCATTGTAGCACGTGTGTAGCCCTACTCGTAAGGGCCATGATGACTTGACGTCATCCCCACCTTCCTCCAGTTTATCACTGGCAGTCTCCTTTGAGTTCCCGGCCGAACCGCTGGCAACAAAGGATAAGGGTTGCGCTCGTTGCGGGACTTAACCCAACATTTCACAACACGAGCTGACGACAGCCATGCAGCACCTGTCTCAGAGTTCCCGAAGGCACCAATCCATCTCTGGAAAGTTCTCTGGATGTCAAGAGTAGGTAAGGTTCTTCGCGTTGCATCGAATTAAACCACATGCTCCACCGCTTGTGCGGGCCCCCGTCAATTCATTTGAGTTTTAACCTTGCGGCCGTACTCCCCAGGCGGTCGACTTAACGCGTTAGCTCCGGAAGCCACTCCTCAAGGGAACAACCTCCAAGTCGACATCGTTTACGGCGTGGACTACCAGGGTATCTAATCCTGTTTGCTCCCCACGCTTTCGCACCTGAGCGTCAGTCTTTGTCCAGGGGGCCGCCTTCGCCACCGGTATTCCTCCAGATCTCTACGCATTTCACCGCTACACCTGGAATTCTACCCCCCTCTACAAGACTCTAGCCTGCCAGTTTCGAATGCAGTTCCCAGGTTGAGCCCGGGGATTTCACATCCGACTTGACAGACCGCCTGCGTGCGCTTTACGCCCAGTAATTCCGATTAACGCTTGCACCCTCCGTATTACCGCGGCTGCTGGCACGGAGTTAGCCGGTGCTTCTTCTGCGGGTAACGTCAATCGACAAGGTTATTAACCTTATCGCCTTCCTCCCCGCTGAAAGTACTTTACAACCCGAAGGCCTTCTTCATACACGCGGCATGGCTGCATCAGGCTTGCGCCCATTGTGCAATATTCCCCACTGCTGCCTCCCGTAGGAGTCTGGACCGTGTCTCAGTTCCAGTGTGGCTGGTCATCCTCTCAGACCAGCTAGGGATCGTCGCCTAGGTGAGCCGTTACCCCACCTACTAGCTAATCCCATCTGGGCACATCTGATGGCAAGAGGCCCGAAGGTCCCCCTCTTTGGTCTTGCGACGTTATGCGGTATTAGCTACCGTTTCCAGTAGTTATCCCCCTCCATCAGGCAGTTTCCCAGACATTACTCACCCGTCCGCCGCTCGTCACCCAGGAGCAAGCTCCCTGTGCTACCGCTCGACTTGCATGTGTTAGGCCTGCCGCCAGCGTTCAATCTGAGCCATGATCAAACTCTTCAATTTAAGTTTGATGCTCGTGAATTAAACTTCGTAATGAATTACGTATGTTCACTCAGAGACTTGGTATTCATTTATTGTCCGAAGACATTAAGAATCCATGTCACTTTGAGTGCCCACACAGATTGTCTGATAAATTGTTAAAGAGCAGTGCAACGCGGCTTTCGCTCACCGTTGCGAGGTGGCGTATATTACGCTTTCCTCTTTCAGAGTCAACCCGTTATTTCAGGATTTTTTCTCTTCAACCGACCCGGCTGTTTGTGAAGTGATTCACATGTTCCGTGTCGATGGAGGCGCATTATAGGGAGTTCTCGGCAGGCCGCAACCGCTAAATGACAGAAAAATGACTGACTGCTGCATTCCACAGCAAAACCCCGCCTTATACCTTTTTACACACAGACTTATCCACAATGATACGAAAAAGTGAAAATGTGCGAGCGTTGCGCAAACGTTTTCGTTAAAATGCTCGCGCTTAATAAGGATGCCCCGTCAGGTGTGTTAGATGAGTTTTTCGCAGGAAAATTCATCTAACGCTCTCTGTAATCGTGAAATCCAGGGGATTTACCATGCAACAACGTCGTCCAGTCCGCCGCGCTCTGCTCAGTGTTTCTGATAAAGCCGGTATCGTCGAATTCGCTCAGGCACTTTCTGCACGTGGCGTAGAGCTGCTTTCCACAGGCGGTACCGCTCGCCTGTTAGCAGAGAAAGGTCTGCCGGTAACCGAAGTGTCCGATTACACCGGTTTCCCGGAAATGATGGATGGACGCGTCAAAACCCTGCACCCGAAAGTGCACGGCGGCATTCTTGGTCGCCGCGGCCAGGACGACGGTATTATGGAACAGCATGATATCGCCCCAATCGATATGGTTGTCGTTAATCTCTACCCATTCGCACAGACCGTTGCCCGCGAAGGCTGTTCTCTGGAAGATGCAGTTGAGAATATCGACATCGGCGGCCCGACCATGGTGCGCTCCGCAGCCAAGAACCATAAAGATGTGGCTATCGTGGTGAAGAGCAGCGATTACGACACCATTATTAACGAGATGGATGCCAACGAAGGGTCACTGACGCTTGCAACGCGTTTCGACCTCGCCATCAAAGCCTTCGAACACACCGCCGCGTACGACAGCATGATCGCCAACTACTTCGGTAGCCTGGTACCTGCCTACCATGGTGAAAGCAAAGATCCTTCCGGCCGCTTCCCGCGCACCCTAAACCTGAACTTCATTAAGAAGCAGGATATGCGCTACGGCGAGAACAGCCACCAGCAGGCTGCCTTCTATATAGAAGAAGAGGTAAAAGAAGCCTCTGTTGCCACCGCTCAGCAGGTTCAGGGCAAGGCGCTCTCCTATAACAACATTGCCGACACTGACGCCGCGCTGGAATGCGTGAAAGAGTTCAGCGAGCCGGCCTGCGTTATCGTCAAGCACGCCAACCCATGCGGTGTTGCGGTTAGCAGCTCTATCCTTGATGCCTACGATCGCGCCTACAAAACCGACCCAACCTCCGCGTTCGGCGGCATTATCGCCTTCAACCGCGAGCTGGATGCTGAAACGGCTCAGGCCATCATCTCCCGCCAGTTCGTTGAAGTGATCATCGCGCCATCCGCTTCCGAAGAGGCGCTGAAAATCACCGCGGCGAAACAGAACGTGCGCGTGCTGATTTGCGGCCAGTGGGCGGAACGCGTGCCGGGCCTGGACTTCAAGCGCGTGAACGGCGGCGTGCTGGTTCAGGACCGCGACCTGGGCATGGTGACTGAAGCCGACCTGCGCGTGGTAACCAAACGACAGCCGACCGAACAGGAGCTGCGTGACGCGCTGTTCTGCTGGAAGGTCGCGAAGTTCGTTAAATCCAACGCCATTGTCTACGCCAAAGAGAACATGACCATCGGAATAGGTGCTGGCCAGATGAGCCGCGTCTACTCCGCGAAAATCGCGGGTATTAAAGCCGGCGATGAAGGTCTGGAAGTCAAAGGCTCCGCCATGGCTTCTGACGCCTTCTTCCCGTTCCGTGACGGTATCGACGCGGCAGCCGCTGTAGGGATCACCTGCGTGATCCAGCCCGGCGGCTCTATCCGCGATGACGAAGTGATTGCCGCCGCCGACGAGCACGGCATTGCGATGATCTTCACCGACATGCGTCACTTCCGCCATTAATTCCCGGAGCAGAAAATGAAAGTATTAGTGATTGGTAACGGCGGGCGCGAGCACGCTCTGGCGTGGAAAGCGGCGCAGTCTCCGCGGGTGAAAACCGTCTTTGTGGCGCCGGGCAACGCCGGGACCGCCCTGGAACCGACTCTGCAGAACGTCGCCATCGGCGTGACCGATATTCCGGCGCTGCTGAGCTTTGCTCAGAGCGAGAAAATCGATCTGACCATCGTCGGCCCGGAAGCGCCGCTGGTGATTGGCGTCGTCGATGCCTTCCGCGCGGCGGGCCTGACAATCTTCGGGCCAACGGAAGGCGCCGCGCAGCTGGAAGGCTCCAAGGCCTTCACCAAAGATTTCCTCGCGCGCCATAACATCCCGACGGCGGAATATCAGAACTTCACCGACGTGGAGCCAGCCCTGGCCTACCTACGTGAAAAAGGCGCGCCGATTGTTATCAAAGCAGACGGTCTGGCAGCAGGTAAAGGCGTTATCGTCGCGATGACCCTCGAAGAAGCAGAAGCCGCGGTTCAGGATATGCTGGCGGGCAACGCCTTTGGCGATGCAGGCCACCGCATCGTGATCGAAGAGTTCCTCGACGGTGAAGAGGCCAGCTTTATCGTGATGGTCGACGGCGAGCACGTTCTGCCGATGGCCACCAGCCAGGACCACAAGCGCGTGGGTAACGGTGATTCCGGCCCGAACACGGGCGGGATGGGTGCTTACTCCCCTGCTCCGGTGGTGACGGATGAAGTGCACCAGCGCACCATGGACCGCATCATCTGGCCTACCGTGAAAGGGATGGCGGCGGAAGGTAACACCTATACCGGTTTCCTGTACGCAGGCCTGATGATCGACAAACAGGGAAACCCGAAGGTTATCGAATTCAACTGTCGCTTTGGTGACCCTGAAACGCAGCCCATCATGCTGCGCATGAAGTCTGACCTGGTCGAACTGTGTCTGGCGGCCTGCGAAGGCAAGCTGGACGAGAAAACCTCCGAGTGGGACGAGCGCGCGTCTCTGGGCGTGGTGATTGCTGCGGGCGGTTATCCGGGCAACTACAGCACCGGGGATGAGATCCACGGACTGCCGCTGGAAGAGAACGACGGCGCGAAGGTATTCCATGCGGGTACGACGCTCTCAGACGACGATCGCGTACTGACCAACGGCGGCCGCGTGCTGTGTGCCACGGCGCTGGGTCATACCGTGGCAGAAGCGCAGAAGCGCGCCTACGCGCTGATGGCGGATATCCGCTGGAACGGCAGCTTTAGCCGCCAGGATATTGGCTATCGCGCGATTGCGCGTGAGCAGGGGGAGTAATTTCACACCCTCACCCTAACCCTCTCCCAAAGGGAGGGGGGATCGTTCGTAGGCCGGATAAGCGTTAGCGCCATCCGGCTTAATCCACAGAATTCAGAAACTCTTCTCTGTCGGCTGCCAGGTGCAGAAGTCTTCGTTCGCTACCAGCAGCAGCTGAGAGCCTTCCGGCGCGTCAAGCCACGCCACGCTCACTTCCACTGATGAATGCCGCTGACGGCGTTCAATGTGTTCTATGGCCCAGGATTCGAGGTCAGGCTTCACCGTCGCTCCTTCACAGGTTGTCACCGACCTGTCGGCATGCCAGCGCCCCTGGCGCAGCACAACGCGTCCCTGACGCAGCGCATCGCTGGTCTGACGGATTTGTTCGGCGCGGTAGCGGTAGAGGGCGATTTGATCGCTGGAAAGCTGCTGTTTCTGACCGCTGACTTCGCGTTGCATAAAGCTCAGCTCGCCGCGATCGTCAAAACGCACTTTCACGTGTTCGGGGGTCTTGCTGTAGATGTTCAGTTCAATCAGCGACAGGCTATCGCCCAGCCAGCGGTACTCCGCAGTGGACGTACTGCCGTTATGCCATGGGCTAAAAGCGGAGAGCAAGTGAACGTCATCGCTTGAATCTTTGCGCCAGATCCTGACCGCTCCCTGGTTGTCAGCGTAGCCGCTGGCCGTAAAAGGTGGGAGAGAGGAATCGTGGCTACAGGCAGACAGCAACAGCACGCCTGCCAGCGCGAGCGTTCCACGCCAGAAAGACAAAAGGGGCGTTGCCGCCCCTTCGTTAAAACTGTTCACTGCCACGCGTCTTACTTAACTGCGTCTTTCAGTGCTTTACCAGAAACAAATGCCGGCACGTTAGCTGCGGCGATTTTGATTTCTTTACCGGTCTGCGGGTTGCGGCCAGTACGCTCAGCGCGGTGGTTCACTTTGAAGGTACCGAAACCAACCAGTTGCACAGCATCGCCTTCTTTCAGAGACTCAGTAATAGCAGCCAGGGTAGATTCCAGAGCAGCTTTAGCCTGCACTTTAGACAGATCAGCCTTGTCCGCAATTACATCAATCAGTTGAGTCTTGTTCATAAGTTATCCTTTCAATGTGTTTATCGCTTGCTAAGCATCGAGTGCGACGAAAATGCCAAAAAAGCACTCTCCTGCATACACGCACCGATAGCCACTTTTTTTCGCCCCCCAAATGTAGACCAGACGGGGGGCAGAAGGGAAGAGTCGAGGTGCGACAAAACAGGCGTTAAATCACGTTTTGTTGTCTCATTGGTTAAAAATTATACCAATATTACTCTCACCAGCCTCACGTAAGTCCGCGCGCAGCCCTTTGATCAGCTCAATATCGCGTTCTTCACACTCTGCCAGCAGGCGGAAAATCTCCCACTGAATGTCCCATTCTTGCTCGACGGCCGGGTTTGCGCGCAGCTCTTCGTCGGTCATTTCACGTCCTTCCTGGGTCATTTCCAGCATCGCCACGGTAGTAATGGAAGCCTTACTGACTTCGATAGCGTGCTCCAGGGTTTCACCGCTCAGACGGGAGTGAATCAACTCGCTCAACGCCACGCAGGCGTCGATAGCCGGATAGACACCGTAGAGGTCAAAATCATCCGCAGCCGGAATGGCTTCTTCCAGCTTCTCCAGCTGGGAATCGAAGTTCACCTTCGCATCTTTAACCGTCAGCGTTTCCCAGATTAAATCCAGGATACGGCGATAAATCTGGCCTTCGCCAAACTCGGTCTGCTTGCAGAACGCGGCATAGTTGGGATACATGCGCTCACACAGGCAGGCCATGAAGGTAACGTGCTGCCAGCTTTCCAGCTTCTCAAGGCGCAGATGAATCGGGTTTTGTAACATGATGATGTCTCGAATCGGTAATTAGCCGCAGTTTACCTGAATCATGGCTGAATTTCCTGCCAACGAATGAATGCCGGACGCGAGGAGGCGACGGCATCGGCCCAGCGCGTCGGTTCCGGTAAGCGGTAACCCTTCATGCAGCGCTGTACCCATGCAAGGGCGCTATCCATGCTTACCCGATGCCCGGTGGCGATGAATAGAGGGTTGCAGCGTGCCTTACTGCGCCAGACCCACGCCAGCTGTTCGCCTTTATCGATGAGCGGCGCCAGCGCGCCCGGCTCGTCAGAGAGGGGCTCAAACTTACCGCAGAGGCGTTTCTTGGCAACTCCGATAGTCGGTACGTCCACCAGCAGCCCAAAGTGGCTGGCAACGCCTAAGCGGCGCGGATGGGAAATACCGTGTCCGTCAACGAACAGCAGGTCAGGTTTTTGCGAAAGCTGCTCCCACGCTGCGAGCAGCGCGGGATATTCGCGGAAGGAGAGAAAGCCGGGAATGTAGGGCATGGTGGTGGCGATGCGCGCCACTTTGTACTCCACCAGCTCAAGCGAGGGGTACTTCAGCACCACCATCGCCGCCCGCGTCACTTCACCGCCCTGCTCAAACCCGACGTCCGCCCCGCCAATGTACTGCGGGGGATCCCTGTCCAGCCGATCCTCGCGGACCACCGATGAGGCCAGTTCAATCTGTTGAGCGCGTAGCGACGCGAGATCCATAACGACTCCTTACTTGTGATAGTGGGCAGAAAGCCGGTGCACCGCCTCCACAAATACGCCTGCGTGTTCTGGCGGCACATCCTGATGAATGCCGTGGCCGAGGTTAAACACGTGGCCTTCACCCTGGCCGAAACCAGACAGTATAGTCGATACTTCTTCTTCAATACGGGCCGGCTGCGCGTAGAGCATGGAGGGATCCATGTTGCCCTGAAGCGCCACTTTATCGCCCACGCGACGGCGCGCATCGGCAATATCGGTTGTCCAGTCCAGGCCCAGCGCGTCACAGCCGGTGGCCGCCATCGCTTCCAGCCACTGGCCGCCACCTTTGGTGAACAGCGTGACCGGTACCCGGCGGCCTTCGTTTTCACGCAGCAGGCCGTCGACGATTTTATGCATGTAATACAGGGAGAACTGCTGGTAATCACGCCCGGTGAGCACGCCGCCCCAGGTGTCGAAAATCATTACCGACTGCGCACCCGCTTTGATCTGCGCGTTGAGATAGAGCGTGACGCTCTTCGCCAGCTTGTCCAGCAGCGCATGCAGGGCCTGCGGCTCGGCGTACATCATTTTTTTGATCACGGTAAAGGCTTTGCTGCTGCCGCCTTCCACCATATAGGTCGCCAGCGTCCACGGGCTGCCGGAGAAGCCAATCAGCGGCACTTCGCCCTTCAGCTCACGGCGAATGGTGCGTACGGCGTTCATCACGTAGCCCAGCTCACCTTCAGGATCGGGGATCGGCAGTTTATCAATGTCGGCTTTGCTCTTAATCGGTGAGCTAAAGCGCGGGCCTTCGCCGGTTTCGAAATAGAGCCCAAGGCCCATCGCATCCGGAATGGTCAGAATGTCCGAAAAAAGAATGGCCGCATCCAGCGGATACCGGCGCAGCGGCTGGAGCGTCACTTCGCAGGCCAGCTCGGCGTTTTTGCACAGCGACATAAAATCGCCGGCCTGCGCGCGCGTGGCTTTGTACTCTGGCAGATAGCGGCCCGCCTGGCGCATCATCCACACCGGGGTGACATCAACGGGCTGGCGCAGCAGCGCACGCAGATAACGATCGTTCTTCAGTTCGGTCATTTTGCAGTTCCTTATTGCGTCAGTCCGCCAGTGTAACACTACTCATACTCGGCCCGACACATTGCCACGGTATCTTCTATCAGGCGACGCGCTACCGTTCCCGGCGGCGGCAGCAGGGGTAAATCGTCGTAGCGATACCAGTTCGCCTCCAGCAGCTCTTTCTGGTCGATAACGATCTCGCCGCTGTCGTATTCGGCCATAAACGCCGTCATCAGCGACATTGGGAATGGCCACGGCTGGGAGGTGACATAGCGCAGGTTCTTCACCTTAATGCTGCTCTCCTCCATCACCTCGCGCGCCACCGCCTGCTCCAGGGTTTCGCCCACTTCGACGAACCCGGCCAGCACGGTATGAATGCCGTTACGATGCCGGGTATGCTGCGCCAGCAGGATGGAATCATCGCGACGGATTGCCACAATGATGCACGGTGCAATTTGCGGGTAATAACGTTCGCGGCAGTGGCTGCACAGCAGCGCCCACTCGGTTTTGCTCGGGTGCATGGTGTGACCGCAGTAGCCGCAGTATTTATGCGAGCGGTAAAACTCCGCCAGCTGCACGCCGCGCCCTGCCAGCTGGAACAGGCCGACGTCCAGATCCAGCACCTGACGAACGGATCCCATATCGTGGCGACGAGCCTGCTGGATCAACCACACCGGATCGCCCTGCCACTCGCCGATCCTCAGCGCGCGCTGGCCAACAAGATCGAACGTTTCCGCCGCGCCATAAGGGAGTTCTCCGGCAGGCAGCCATAATTTTTGTTCATGACTGACGATCCACCAACCAAGATCTGATTTTTCAATAATACGATCCATATCTATTGCACTACCTTCGCTTCACTGACATGTTGTTAGCATTGTGGTTACATTTTGGGTAAGCAGATTCAATTCTAAACCTTGTGGAGTCGAACATGTTAAACCAGCTAGAAAGCCTGACTGAGCGCGTTGGAGGAAGTAACAAACTGGTGGATCGCTGGCTACATGTACGCAAGCATCTGCTCGTGGCTTATTACAATCTGGTCGGTATTAAGCCTGGCAAAGAATCATATATGCGACTGAACGAAAAAGCGCTGGACGATTTTTGTCAGAGCCTGGTCGACTACCTGTCCGACGGCCATTTCAACATTTATGAACGCATTATCCGCGAAATGGAAGGCACAAGCCCGTTTTTAGCCGCAACAAAACTCTATCCGCTGCTGGAAGGCAATACCCAGCAGATCATGGACTACTACGATTCCACGCTCGAGAACGCGATCGATCACGATAACTATCTTGAGTTTCAGCATGCGCTGTCCGATCTCGGTGAAGCGCTCGAAGAGCGATTCACGCTGGAAGACAAGCTGATCGCCCTCGCGCTGGATAATGGTTTGAACATCCGCAGCGAAGAGAACGTCGCGCCCCCCGCTTGAGTTCTTAATCGTTAACGAGTAATTTACAACCATTCGCCCCTCTCACGAGGGGGATTTTTCTTGTCGGAGTGCCCAGCGTTTGTAAAAACGCGGGCTGAGACCGTTAATTCGGGATCCGCGGAACCTGATCAGGCTAATACCTGCGAAGGGAACAAGAGTTACACTGCTGTTGTATCGCCCCAGAGGCGATCTCCTCTTGCTTCATCCGTCGTCTGACAAGCCATGTCCTTCACTTTTGGAATGAGCTATGTCTACTGCAAAACTGACCCGCCGCGAACAGCGCGCACAGGCCCAACACTTCATCGACACGCTGGAAGGCACCGCTTTCCCGAATTCTAAACGCATCTACATTTCCGGCTCGCAGGCCGATATCCGCGTCCCGATGCGCGAAATCCAGCTCAGCCCGACGCTTCTCGGCGGCAGCAAAGAAAACCCGCAGTTTGAAGACAACGAAGCCGTGCCGGTGTATGACACCTCCGGCCCTTACGGTGACCCTGATGTGAGCATCAACGTCCAGCAGGGCCTGGCAAAGCTGCGCCAGCCCTGGATTGAGGCGCGTAACGATAGCGAAGCGCTAAACGAGCAAAGCTCTGCGTACACGAAAGAACGTCTGGCCGACGACGGTCTGGACGAGCTGCGCTTTACCGGCCTGCTGACGCCGAAACGCGCCAGAGCGGGCAAATGCGTGACCCAGCTGCACTACGCGCGCCGGGGCATCGTCACGCCGGAGATGGAGTTCATCGCCATCCGCGAAAACATGGGCCGCGAGCGCATCCGTAGCGAAGTGCTTCGCCACCAGCACCCGGGCGAAGGCTTTGGCGCTCGCCTGCCGGAGAACATCACGCCGGAGTTTGTGCGTGACGAAGTGGCCGCCGGCCGCGCGATTATCCCCGCCAACATCAACCACCCGGAATCCGAGCCGATGATCATTGGCCGCAACTTCCTGGTGAAGGTCAACGCTAACATTGGTAACTCAGCCGTCACCTCCTCCATCGAGGAAGAGGTGGAAAAGCTGGTCTGGTCAACGCGCTGGGGCGCGGACACGGTGATGGACCTCTCCACTGGCCGCTATATTCACGAAACCCGCGAATGGATCCTGCGTAACAGCCCGGTACCGATTGGCACCGTCCCGATTTACCAGGCGCTGGAGAAGGTGAACGGCATCGCCGAAAACCTCACCTGGGAGGCCTTCCGCGACACGCTGCTGGAGCAGGCAGAACAGGGCGTGGACTACTTCACCATTCACGCGGGCGTGCTGCTGCGCTACGTGCCGATGACCGCGAAGCGTCTGACCGGCATTGTCTCGCGCGGCGGTTCCATCATGGCGAAGTGGTGCCTGTCCCATCATCAGGAAAACTTCCTCTACGAACACTTCCGCGAGATCTGCGAAATCTGCGCCGCGTACGATGTCTCACTGTCGCTGGGCGACGGCCTGCGCCCGGGCTCTATTCGCGACGCGAATGACGAAGCGCAGTTTGCCGAGCTACACACGCTGGGCGAGCTGACCAAAATCGCCTGGGAGTATGACGTGCAGGTGATGATTGAAGGCCCGGGCCACGTGCCGATGCAGATGATCCGCCGCAACATGACCGAGGAGCTGGAGCACTGCCACGAAGCGCCGTTCTACACCCTGGGGCCATTGACTACCGACATCGCGCCGGGCTACGACCACTTCACCTCGGGTATTGGCGCGGCGATGATCGGCTGGTTCGGCTGCGCCATGCTTTGCTACGTAACCCCGAAAGAGCACCTCGGCCTGCCAAACAAAGAGGACGTGAAGCAGGGGCTGATTACCTACAAAATTGCGGCCCACGCGGCGGACCTGGCGAAAGGCCATCCCGGCGCGCAAATCCGCGATAACGCCATGTCGAAGGCGCGCTTTGAATTCCGCTGGGAAGACCAGTTCAACCTGGCGCTGGATCCCTTCACCGCCCGCGCCTATCACGACGAAACCCTGCCGCAGGAGTCCGGCAAGGTGGCCCACTTCTGCTCCATGTGCGGACCGAAGTTCTGCTCGATGAAAATTAGCCAGGAAGTGCGTGATTACGCCGCCGCGCAGGCAATTGAGGTCGGTATGGCGGATATGTCAGAGAACTTCCGTGCCAAAGGCGGCGAAATCTACCTCAAAAAAGAGGAGGCATAATGTACCAGCCCGATTTCCCCTCCGTGCCCTTCCGCTTAGGGCTTTACCCGGTGGTAGACAGCGTAGAGTGGATCGCGCGCCTGCTTGAGGCCGGCGTTCGCACAATTCAGCTTCGCATCAAGGATAAACGCGATGAAGAGGTGGAGGCTGACGCGATCGCCGCCATCGCGCTGGGGCGTCGCTACGACGCCCGCCTGTTTATCAACGATTACTGGCGGCTGGCCGTTAAGCACCAGGCCTACGGCGTGCATCTGGGCCAGGAAGACCTGGAGACAACCGACCTGATCGCCATCCGTGATGCCGGTCTGCGCCTGGGCGTATCGACACACGACGATATGGAGATTGACGTAGCGCTGGCAGCTCGCCCCTCCTACATCGCCCTCGGCCACGTTTTCCCGACGCAAACCAAGCAGATGCCCTCCGCCCCGCAGGGATTGACGCAGCTGACGCGCCACATCCAGCGTCTGGCAGATTACCCCACCGTCGCCATCGGCGGAATTAGCCTTGAACGCGCCCCGGCGGTGCTGGAGACCGGCGTCGGCAGCATTGCCGTCGTCAGTGCCATCACGCAGGCGGAAGACTGGCAGGCTGCCACCGCGCAGCTATTACAGCTGGCGGGAGCAGGCGATGAATGACCGCGATTTTATGCGCTACAGCCGCCAGATCCTACTGGAGGATATCGCCATCGGCGGGCAGCAAAAGCTGCTCGCCAGCCGGGTATTAATTGTCGGCCTGGGGGGGCTCGGCGCGCCCGCCGCGCTCTATCTGGCCGGTGCGGGTATCGGCACGCTGGTGCTGGCCGACGACGACGAGGTGCATCTCAGCAATCTGCAGCGGCAGATCCTCTTTACCAGCGAGGACATCAACCAGCCTAAAGCGCAGATCGCCCGGCAGCGGTTGGCGCAGCTGAACCCGGACATCGAGCTCATCGCCCTTCAGGCGCGGCTCGGCGGCGAGGAGCTTGAACGGGAAGTTGCTCTGGCCGACGCGGTGCTGGACTGCACCGATAACATGGCGACGCGCCAGGCGATCAATGCCGCCTGCGTGGCGCAGAGCACGCCGCTTATTACGGCCAGCGCGGTCGGCTTCGGCGGGCAAATGATGGTGCTGACGCCCCCCTGGGCGCAGGGCTGCTACCGATGCCTGTGGCCAGATGACGTCGAGCCGGAACGCAACTGCCGCACCGCAGGCATTGTTGGCCCGGTGGTGGGGGTAATGGGCACCCTGCAGGCGCTGGAAGCCATCAAGCTGCTCAGCGGCATGGAGACCGAGCGCAACAGGCTGCGGCTGTTTGATGCGCGTTCCGGCGGCTGGCGCCAGCTGGCATTACACCGCGCCAGCGGCTGCCCGGTATGCGGAGGCCACGATGCGCATTCTGTTTAACGATGAGCCAATCAAGTGCGATGACGGGCTTACCGTCGCCGCGCTGCTCGACAAGCTCCGCCAGCTCAAGCCGGGAACGGCGCTGGCGCTCAATCAACAGATCCTGCCGCGCGAACGGTGGGAACATCAGCAGGTCAATGAAGGCGACCAGATCCTGCTGTTTCAGGTTATCGCAGGGGGCTGAGATGTTACGTATTGCTGATAAAGTCTTTGATTCGCATCTGTTTACCGGAACCGGAAAATTCGCCTCCCCGCAGCTGATGGTGGATGCCATTCGTGAAAGCGGCAGCCAGCTGGTGACGCTGGCGCTAAAGCGCGTTGACCTGCGCCATCATAGCGATGCCATTCTGGCGCCGCTGCTGGAGGCCGGCGTAACGCTGCTGCCGAATACGTCCGGAGCCAAAACCGCTGAGGAGGCGATTTTTGCCGCCCGGCTGGCGCGCGAGGCGCTGGGTACGCACTGGCTAAAGCTGGAGATTCATCCGGATGCCCGCTGGCTTTTGCCCGATCCCATTGAAACCCTTAAAGCGGCGGAAAAGCTGGTGCAGCAGGGGTTTACCGTCCTGCCCTATTGCGGTGCCGACCCCGTCCTGTGCAAGCGGCTGGAGGAAGCTGGCTGCGCTGCCGTCATGCCGCTCGGCGCACCGATTGGTTCCAACCAGGGGCTGGAGACGCGCGCCATGCTGGAGATCGTCATTGAGCAGGCCACCGTGCCGGTGGTGGTGGACGCCGGTATCGGCGTACCAAGCCATGCGACGCAGGCGCTGGAGATGGGCGCCGACGCGGTGCTCGTCAATACGGCAATTGCCGTCGCTGACGACCCGGTGACGATGGCGCGCGCCTTTCGTCTGGCCGTGGAGGCGGGTTTGCTGGCGCGGCAGTCTGGCCCCGGCTCGCGCAGCCTTCAGGCGCAGGCCACCAGCCCGCTCACCGGTTTTCTGGAGGCGTTATGATGCCGACCTTTACCGAACGCTGGCAGCAGCTCGACTGGGACGATATTCGCCTGCGCATCAACGGCAAAACGGCGGCAGATGTAGAACGGGCATTGAATGCCCGTCATTTGACCCGCGATGACATGATGGCCCTGCTCTCCCCCGCCGCGGGTGCGTATCTTGAGACGATGGCCCAGCGCGCGCAGCGGCTTACCCGCCAGCGGTTTGGCAACACGGTAAGTTTTTACGTCCCGCTCTATCTCTCAAACCTGTGCGCGAACGACTGCACCTACTGCGGCTTCTCCATGAGTAACCGCATCAAGCGCAAAACGCTCGATGAGCGCGAGATCGCGCGCGAGTGTGCGGCCATCCGCGAAATGGGGTTCGAGCATCTCCTGCTGGTTACGGGCGAGCATCAAAGCAAAGTGGGAATGGACTATTTTCGCCAGCATCTTCCGGCTATTCGCCGGGAGTTTGCGTCGCTGCAGATGGAAGTACAGCCGCTGTTGCAGGAGGAATACGCGGAGCTCAAAACCCTCGGGCTGGACGGCGTAATGGTCTATCAGGAAACCTATCACGAGGCGACGTACGCCCGGCATCACCTGAAGGGGAAAAAACAGGATTTCCTCTTCCGGCTCGAAACGCCGGACAGGCTGGGGCGCGCCGGGATCGATAAAATTGGCCTGGGGGCACTGGTTGGTCTGTCTGACAGCTGGCGGGTGGATTGCTACATGGTGGCGGAACATCTGCTGTGGCTGCAGCAGCACTACTGGCAGAGCCGCTACTCCATCTCGTTCCCGCGCCTGCGCCCGTGTGCTGGCGGGATTGAGCCGGCTTCGCTAATGGATGAACGCCAGCTGGTGCAAACCATCTGCGCGTTTCGCCTGCTGGCGCCTGAGGTCGAGCTATCTCTCTCCACGCGCGAATCCCCGGCGTTTCGCGACCGCGTTATCCCCATTGCGATCAATAACGTCAGCGCGTTTTCCAAAACGCAGCCGGGCGGTTATGCCGACAACCATCCGGAGCTTGAGCAGTTTGCCCCGCATGATGGACGACGTCCGGAGGCGGTAGCGGAAGCACTGACAGCGCAAGGGCTGCAGCCGGTCTGGAAAGACTGGGACAGCTGGCTGGGAAGAGCCTCGCAATTACGCTGAAACACAGTGCAAACGCGCATAAAGGTTACGAAGCGGCTCGTAAGAAGGGAACCGGGAGATTGTCCCTGCATGCCCGGTTTCTTATGCTTGGTGGGTCAGCAACGGATGCTGACCAGGGCGAAATGCTTCTTCCTCTGTTTCGCCCTGCCTTCTCGTTTGCCACAAAAAAATTTAATTCATAAAATAAATGCGTAGTTTCTTATCCATTCTTAAGACAAATCATCTAATCCGTAAAACATCCTCTGTATAATTCGCAGCCAGCATCCGTGCAGCGACTATGCTGAGAGGATATCGATTGACGCAGCGCGTCATACCATCTGGACTGGTTTTTACGACTCATGGCACTTCACAGCAGAAAACTCTCTTTTACCCGGCCAATCATGATCAGTTTCGCGGGAATTCTGGTCAGCTTCATTTTGATCGCCGTGTTTATCACATTGACGCAGCGAAAGGATTTTCTTGAGGATTATCATAAAATTAATGGTAATTTTACGCATAACCTTGCGGTCAACTATACCGAGTCCATCCTGCGTGAAAATGACTACATCCTTGGCCGCTCGGCCACGTTCTTTGCCCGCAATAACAGGCTGAATGAGACGGTAAACGTCAATCCAGTTGAGGGCCTGCAGGTCTTAATGCATCTCCAGAACCTGATGCCAACCGTCTCATCCATCTCTCTGGCCGACACCGAGGGGCGTTACCTTCGCGCGCCGGAAGTCTTACCGACGGACAAAAGCAAGACGTTTGATGCCCGAACCCGACCATGGTTTGTTGCCCAGGCAGAAGCCAGTACCTTTAGCCACTACACGCGTCCCTACATGGATTACTTTACAGGACACCCCACTGTGACCCTCTATAAGCCGGTGATTTCCCCCGAAGGCAGGCTGAAGGGAACGCTCGCTTTCCATCTCGATCTCACCTCAATGGGCTATACCCTGCGCCAGATGGTCGCCCCCGTTCAAGGGGAGTTCTTTATCGTTGAGCGCGACGGTGCCGTGGTGCTGCACCCGGATACGGGGGCGCTCTTTAAACAGTACGTGAGCGAAGCGCTGATGGACAAAATGACCAGCGGCGAAGGGCATCTCTACGATGGTAAAACCAAAGCCTGGTATTATTACTACTCCTTCACCAACCCGGACTGGTTTGTCATCTACCGGGTATCGGGAGCGACGCTAACGGATATCACCCGCCACGAAACCACCATCGTTGGCTGGGGGTTTGCGCTGGCCGCGATTATCATCATTCTGTTCGGGTTATATCTGCGCCATGCCTCGCGTACCGTGCTGATGAACATCATCAATGCGATAAAAACCGGGGACGTCAACCAGGCTCCCCGTCTTGAAGCGATGCTTAGCCATACCATTCAGTCGAACAAAGAGCGTGAGCAGGCCTACGTGCGCCAGGCCACTCACGATGCGCTGACGGGCTGCAAGAACCGTCGCGCCTTCGACGGGGACATTGCCAGGCTGCTGGACAGCCACCAGCCTTTTGCGCTGGCGCTGATCGACATTGATAACTTCAAATCGATAAACGACACCTGGGGCCACCTGAGTGGTGATATTGTTCTGCGAAATGTGGCGCGCGAAGGGATCCAGATTATGCAGCCGCAGCACATCTCTGTTTATCGCTACGGCGGCGAAGAGTTTGCAGCGATCTTCCCGGACGGACAGATTGACTCTGCTCTCCAACTGCTGGAGGCATGGCGCTCCGCCGTTGAAAGCCGCATCTGGCGGGAAGATAACCTTCACGTCACCTTCAGTGCGGGACTGGGGGAATGGCATTTTGAACCGCTCGAGAAGTTTGTGGGCAGCGTTGACGGCGCGCTATATAAAGCCAAACAGCAGGGCAAAAACCGTATTTTAAGAACGACAGACAGCTAACTCCCCTCCTCACAATCGGCCCGTTTCCGCGGGCTGATTGCTTTCTGATACAAAATTGTAACCGGTTTCAGAAAAATGCTGATTTCTTTGTGATGCCTGACACACAATCGTGGTAAAGCGGTTGTTGAAGCGGTCTGCACGGGATAATTATCAATAAACACATGTAGATCGAGGCTGATTATGAAGAACATCGTTTTATGCTGTGCAGCGGGAATGTCAACCAGCATGCTGGTTCAACGTATGAAAGATGCCGCGCAGAAAAAAGGGGTTGAAGTCACCATTAAAGCCGTTCCGGTTGCGGAGTTTAAAGACAACATCGCGACGGCCGACATCGTATTACTGGGGCCACAGGTTAAATACGAGCAGGCAAAACTTCAGGCACAGGCCGAGCCGCTGGGCAAAAAGGTCGCGGTGATCGACATGATGGATTACGGCATGATGAAAGGCGATGTCGTCTTGGAAAAAGCCCTCAAGCTGCTGGAGTCATAATGGAAGACCTGGAAACCACGATCATGGAACTGCTGGTCAACGCCGGTGCGGCGCGAAGCGCAGCGCTGACGGCGCTGCAGATGGCGCGCAAAGGCGACTTTGACGAAGCCGAAAAAGCGATGGAAGAGTCGCGTGAATATGTTAAGCATGCGCACACCATCCAGACGCAGCTGATTGGTCTTGATGAGGGCACCGGAAAGCTTCCGGTTAACCTGATCACCGTTCACTCGCAGGATCACCTGATGAACGCGATGGTCATTCAGGATCTGGCGGGCGATATGATTGAGCTTTATCGGCGGATCCCGTTGATAAACTGATAACATGCAGATGTAAAAAAACCCGCCGAGGCGGGTTTTTTATTGTCGGGTGGCGCTGCGCTTACCCGACCTACGAGGCACATGCCCGGTAATGTTCATCACCGGGCATCAACGATTACTCGTTGTCGGAACCACCCAGACCCGCGTTCAGCAGTTCTGCCAGGCTCGCGGATGCATCTTCTGCAGTGACCTGCGGTGCTGCTGGCTGTTCGCCCGCTGCACGACGACGCATACGATCCTGATGGTACGCATAACCCGTACCAGCCGGGATCAGACGACCCACGATAACGTTCTCTTTCAGACCGCGCAGTTCATCACGTTTACCTGCAACAGCCGCTTCGGTCAGGACACGCGTGGTCTCCTGGAACGATGCTGCAGAGATGAAGGACTCGGTTGCCAGAGACGCTTTGGTGATACCCAGCAGATCGCGTGCGAAGGTCGCAGCGATTTTGCCGTTCGCTTCCAGATCGCGGTTAGCGATCTTAACGCGAGAGTATTCAACCTGCTCGCCTTCCAGGAAGTCGGAGCTGCCTGCGTTTTCGATGGTTGCTTTACGCAGCATCTGACGAACGATAACTTCGATGTGTTTATCGTTAATCTTAACGCCTTGCAGACGGTAAACGTCCTGTACTTCGTTGGTGATGTAACGCGTTACCGCGTGTACGCCACGAAGACGCAGAATGTCGTGCGGTGCTTCTGGACCATCGGAAACAACGTCACCACGTTCTACACGTTCACCTTCGAACACGTTGAGCTGACGCCATTTAGGAATCATCTCTTCGTACGGCTCGCTACCGTCAACCGGGGTGATCACCAGACGGCGTTTACCTTTGGTTTCTTTACCGAAGGAAATGATACCGCTGATTTCAGCCAGGATTGCAGGCTCTTTCGGACGACGTGCTTCGAACAGATCCGCAACGCGTGGCAGACCACCGGTGATATCCTTGGTACCGCTGGATTCCTGTGGAATACGCGCCAGAGCATCACCCGCACCAATCTGAATGCCATCTTCCAGCTGAACGATCGCTTTACCCGGCAGGAAGTACTGCGCAGGCATGTCGGTACCCGGGATCAGAACGTCGTTACCCTGGCCATCAACGATTTTCAGTGCAGGACGCAGATCTTTACCACCGGCAGTACGTTCAGCAGAATCCAGAACTACCAGAGATGACAGACCGGTCAGCTCGTCGGTCTGACGAGTAATGGTCTGGCCGTCGATCATGTCAGTGAAGCGGATGAAACCACTTACTTCGGTGATAACCGGCATGGTGTGTGGATCCCAGTTTGCAACGGTTTCACCGCCGGCAACCTGCTCGCCATCACCTTTCGCCATAACAGCACCGTAAGGCACTTTATAGCTCTCTTTGGTACGACCGAATTCGTCGATCAGCTTCAGCTCGGTGTTACGAGAGGTCACAACCAGCTTGCCTGCAGAGTTAACAACAGACTTCGCATTGCTGAGCTTGATGCTACCTTTGTTCTTCACCTGGATGCTGGATTCAGCAGCCGCACGAGATGCCGCACCACCGATGTGGAACGTACGCATCGTCAGCTGTGTACCCGGCTCACCGATTGACTGTGCCGCGATAACGCCGATTGCTTCACCTTTGTTGATGATGTGGCCACGCGCCAGGTCACGACCATAGCAGTGCGCACATACACCGAAGTCGGTGTCACAAGATACAACGGAACGCACTTTCACTGAGTCAACAGAGTTGGCTTCCAGCAGATCACACATGTGCTCGTGCAGCAGCGTGTTGCGTGGAACCAGAATGTCTGCGGTACCCGGCTTCAGAATGTCTTCCGCGGTTACACGACCCAGTACGCGATCGCGCAGTGGCTCTTTAACATCACCACCCTCGATAACCGGGGTCATGGTGATACCTTCAAGGGTGCCACAGTCGTCTTCGGTAACAACCAGATCCTGTGCAACGTCAACCAGACGACGCGTCAGATAACCGGAGTTCGCCGTTTTCAGTGCGGTATCCGCCAGACCTTTACGCGCACCGTGAGTCGAGATGAAGTACTGGAGTACGTTCAGACCTTCACGGAAGTTCGCGGTGATTGGCGTTTCGATGATGGAGCCATCTGGCTTCGCCATCAGACCACGCATACCAGCCAGCTGACGAATCTGTGCTGCAGAACCACGCGCACCGGAGTCGGCCATCATGTAGATGCTGTTGAAGGAAACCTGCTGCTCTTCTACGCCGTCACGGTTAATCACGGTTTCGGTCTGCAGGTTATCCATCATCGCTTTGGATACACGATCGTTCGCCGCTGCCCAGATATCGATAACTTTGTTATAGCGTTCGCCTGCGGTTACCAGACCAGACTGGAACTGCTCCTGGATCTCAGCAACTTCAGCTTCCGCTTCAGAGATGATCTCGTGTTTCTTCTCTGGGATGACCATGTCATCGATACCAACAGATGCACCTGAACGCGCTGCATAAGCAAAGCCGGTGTACATTGTCTGGTCAGCGAAGATTACGGTCGGCTTCAGACCCAAAATGCGGTAACAGGTGTTCAGCATTTTGGAGATCGCTTTCTTGCCCAGCGCCTGGTTGACGATGGAGAAAGGCAGACCTTTCGGTACGATCATCCACAGAATGGCACGGCCAACGGTCGTGTCTTTCAGGCTGGTTTTCGCAACGAACTCGCCGTTATCATCTTTTTCGTATTCAGTGATACGCACTTTAACGCGCGCATGCAGAGAGGCCAGGCCAGCGCGATAAATACGCTCAGCTTCTTTAGGGCCAGTCAGCACCATGCCTTCGCCTTTGGCGTTAACACAGTCACGGGTCATGTAGTACAGACCCAATACAACGTCCTGAGAAGGAACGATGATTGGCTCACCGTTCGCTGGAGACAGGATGTTGTTGGTAGACATCATCAGCGCACGCGCTTCGAGCTGGGCTTCCAGCGTCAGCGGTACGTGAACAGCCATCTGGTCACCATCGAAGTCGGCGTTATAGGCCGCACAAACCAGCGGGTGCAGCTGGATCGCTTTACCTTCGATCAGTACCGGCTCAAATGCCTGGATACCCAAACGGTGCAGGGTTGGTGCACGGTTCAGCAGTACCGGGTGTTCGCGGATCACTTCGTCCAGGATATCCCAAACGACAGCTTCTTCACGCTCAACCATCTTCTTAGCGGCTTTGATGGTGGTGGCCAAGCCACGCAGTTCCAGCTTGCCGTAGATGAACGGTTTGAACAGCTCCAGTGCCATTTTCTTCGGCAGACCGCACTGATGCAGACGCAGGTATGGACCTACGGTGATTACAGAACGACCGGAGTAGTCAACACGCTTACCGAGCAGGTTCTGACGGAAACGACCCTGCTTACCTTTGATCATGTCGGCCAAAGATTTCAGAGGACGTTTGTTAGAACCGGTGATCGCACGACCGCGACGACCGTTATCCAGCAGGGCGTCAACCGCTTCCTGCAGCATACGTTTTTCGTTGCGAACGATGATATCTGGCGCAGCCAGATCCAGCAGACGCTTCAGACGGTTGTTACGGTTAATGACGCGACGATACAGATCGTTCAGGTCAGACGTTGCGAAACGACCACCATCCAGCGGAACCAGCGGACGCAGATCTGGCGGCAGAACCGGCAGAACGGTCAGGATCATCCACTCTGGTTTGTTACCAGACTGAACGAACGCTTCCAGCAGTTTGATACGCTTGGTCAGCTTCTTACGCTTGGTTTCAGAGTTGGTTTCGTTCAGCTCTTCGCGCAGAGTTTCACACTCTTGCTCCAGATCCATGCTCTTCAGCAGGGCCTGGATAGCTTCCGCACCCATCTTCGCGTCGAATTCGTCACCGAACTCTTCCAGCGCGTCCAGATACTGTTCTTCGGTCAGAATCTGGTTACGTTCCAGGTTCGTCATACCGCCTTCGATTACGACATAAGATTCGAAGTACAGAACACGTTCGATATCGCGCAGCGGCATATCCAGCAGCAGGCCGATACGGGACGGCAGAGATTTCAGGAACCAGATGTGAGCAGTTGGAGACGCCAGCTCGATGTGGCCCATACGCTCACGGCGTACTTTGGTCTGGGTCACTTCAACGCCGCACTTCTCGCAGATCACACCACGGTGTTTCAGGCGCTTGTACTTACCGCACAGGCACTCGTAGTCTTTTACTGGCCCGAAAATACGCGCACAGAAAAGGCCGTCACGCTCAGGTTTGAACGTACGGTAGTTGATGGTTTCCGGCTTTTTAACTTCACCAAAAGACCATGAACGGATCATGTCTGGCGAAGCCAGAGCAATTTTGATCGCATCAAACTCTTCGGTTTTAGTCTGCGCTTTCAGAAACTTTAATAAATCTTTCACGGATTTGCTCCCGTCGGAGTTAGCACAATCTGGTGTCGGGCGTTAACCCGACACCAGTGACCTGTTTGAGCGAGAATTACTCGTCTTCCAGTTCGATGTTGATACCCAGCGAACGAATCTCTTTCAACAGTACGTTGAAGGATTCTGGCATGCCCGGTTCCATCTGATGGTTACCGTCCACGATGTTTTTATACATCTTGGTACGACCGTTAACGTCATCAGACTTAACGGTGAGCATTTCCTGCAGGGTGTATGCTGCGCCGTATGCTTCAAGCGCCCACACTTCCATCTCCCCGAAGCGCTGACCACCGAACTGAGCCTTACCACCCAGCGGCTGCTGAGTAACCAGGCTGTAAGAACCGGTAGAACGAGCGTGCATCTTGTCATCGACCAGGTGGTTCAGTTTCAGCATGTACATGTAACCTACGGTTACCTGACGCTCAAACTGCTCGCCGGTGCGACCATCAAACAGCGTAATCTGACCAGAAGATGGCAGACCACCCAGTTGCAGCAGCTCTTTAATTTCAGCTTCTTTTGCACCGTCGAATACCGGCGTTGCAATTGGCATACCTTTACGCAGGTTTTCCGCCAGACGCAGAACTTCATCATCGCTGAAGGTGTTCAGGTCGACTTTCTGACGAACGTCGGTACCCAGATCGTAGGCACGCTGGATGAATTCGCGCAGTTTCGCGACTTCCTGCTGCTGTTTCAGCATGGCGTTAATCTTGTCGCCGATACCTTTCGCAGCCATACCCAGGTGAGTTTCCAGGATCTGACCAATGTTCATACGAGACGGTACGCCCAGTGGGTTCAGTACGATGTCTACCGGCGTACCGTTAGCATCGTGCGGCATATCTTCGATCGGGTTGATCTTAGAGATAACACCCTTGTTACCGTGACGACCTGCCATTTTATCACCAGGCTGGATCTGACGTTTAACAGCCAGATAAACCTTAACGATCTTCAGCACGCCCGGTGCCAGATCGTCGCCCTGAGTGATTTTACGGCGTTTCGCTTCGAGTTTTTTCTCGAACTCGTGTTTCAGTTCGTCGTACTGCTCAGCCAGCTGTTCCAGCTGATTTTGTTTCTCTTCGTCGGTCAGGCCCAGTTCCAGCCAGCGATCGCGAGGCAGTTTGTCGAGCTTCTCAGCTTCGATGCCACCGGCAACCAGTACCGCGTAGATACGGCTGAACAGACCCGCTTCGAGGATCTGCAGTTCTTCAGACAGGTCTTTCTTGGCCTGCTTGAGCTGCATCTCTTCGATTTCCAGCGCGCGTTTGTCTTTCTCAACGCCGTCACGGGTGAAGACCTGAACGTCAATAACCGTACCGGAAACACCGTTTGGTACGCGCAGAGAAGAGTCTTTAACGTCAGACGCTTTCTCACCGAAGATTGCACGCAGCAGCTTCTCTTCTGGCGTCAGCTGGGTTTCACCTTTCGGCGTAACCTTACCTACCAGAATGTCGCCACCGGTCACTTCTGCACCGATGTAAACGATACCGGACTCATCCAGCTTGGAGAGCGCAGCTTCACCCACGTTAGGGATGTCAGCGGTGATCTCTTCTGGCCCCAGCTTGGTGTCACGAGACACACATGCCAGTTCCTGAATGTGGATGGTGGTGAAACGGTCTTCCTGAACAACACGCTCGGATACGAGGATGGAGTCTTCGAAGTTGTAACCGTTCCACGGCATGAACGCTACACGCATGTTCTGACCAAGCGCCAGCTCACCGAGGTCGGTAGATGGACCATCTGCCAGCACGTCACCGCGCTCGATTGGCTCACCCAGAGACACACATGGCATCTGGTTAATACAGGTGTTCTGGTTAGAACGGGTGTATTTGGTCAGGTTATAGATGTCGATACCCGCTTCGCCCGGATACATCTCGTCTTCGTTAACTTTGATAACGATACGGGATGCGTCAACGTACTGTACGGTACCGCCACGCTTAGCAACTGCAGTAACACCGGAGTCAACGGCAACAGCACGTTCCATACCGGTACCAACCAGCGGCTTATCAGCACGCAGAGTTGGAACGGCCTGACGTTGCATGTTTGCACCCATCAATGCACGGTTGGCGTCATCGTGTTCCAGGAACGGGATCAGGGACGCACCGACGGATACCACCTGCTGGGTGGATACGTCCATGTAGTCAACCTGGTCGCGGCTGAACAAGCTGGATTCGCCTTTGCTACGGCACGTTACCAGGTCTTCTTCAAAGTGGCCTTCGTCATCCAGGTTGGAGTTCGCCTGAGCGATAACGTAGTTGCCTTCTTCGATAGCAGACAGGTAGTGAATTTCGTCGGTTACAACACCGTCGGTCACTTTACGGTACGGGGTCTCGAGGAAACCGTATTCGTTAGTCTGTGCGTACACGGACAGGGAGTTGATCAGACCGATGTTTGGACCTTCAGGCGTTTCGATTGGACACACGCGACCGTAGTGAGTCGGGTGTACGTCTCGAACTTCAAAGCCTGCGCGCTCACGGGTCAGACCGCCCGGGCCGAGTGCAGAGATACGACGTTTGTGCGTAATCTCAGACAGCGGGTTGTTCTGGTCCATGAACTGAGACAGCTGGCTTGAACCGAAGAACTCTTTCACTGCTGCAGAAATCGGCTTGGCGTTGATCATATCCTGAGGCATCAGGGTATCCAGATCGCCCAGAGACAGACGCTCTTTAACCGCACGCTCTACACGAACCAGGCCTACGCGGAACTGGTTTTCCGCCATTTCGCCAACGGAACGGATACGACGGTTACCGAGGTGGTCGATATCGTCCACTTCGCCTTTACCGTTACGGATATCAATGAGCTTCTTCATCACTTCGATGATGTCGTCTTTGCTCAGGATACCGGAACCTTCGATTTCGTCGCGCAGCAGAGAACGGTTGAACTTCATACGACCAACCGCGGACAGATCGTAGCGGTCTTCGGAGAAGAACAGGTTCTCGAACAGGCTTTCAGCCGCTTCACGCGTTGGTGGCTCACCAGGACGCATCATGCGGTAGATTTCTACCAGTGCGCTCAGACGATCGGTCGTTGGGTCGACGCGAATAGTCTCAGACATATACGCGCCGTGGTCCAGATCGTTGGTGAACAGCGTTTCGATACGTTTGTGACCAGACTGGCTCAGCTTAGCCAGCAGATCCAGGCTCAGCTCCATGTTCGCTGGGCAGATCAGCTCACCCGTTGACTCGTCAACGTAATCTTTCGCGGCTACTTTTCCTGCAATGTACTCAACCGGAACTTCGATGAGTTTGATATCATCTTTTTCCAGCTGGCGGATGTGGCGCGCGGTGATACGGCGACCTTTTTCCACATACACTTTGCCGTCGGCTTCGATGTCGAACGACGCGGTCTCACCACGCAGACGTTCCGGCACCAGCTCCATCTGCAGCTTGTTGTCGCGGATTTCAAAGATCACTTTCTCAAAGAACAGGTCCAGGATCTGTTCAGTGGTGTATTGCAGCGCACGCAGAATGATGGTTGCAGGCAGCTTACGACGACGGTCGATACGGACAAACAGGTTGTCTTTAGGATCGAACTCGAAGTCCAGCCATGAACCACGGTAAGGAATGATGCGTGCGTTATACAGTACTTTACCGGAAGAGTGTGTTTTACCTTTATCGCTGTCGAAGAAGACGCCCGGGCTACGATGCAGCTGGGAAACGATAACACGCTCAGTACCGTTGATTACGAAAGTACCGTTGTCTGTCATGAGTGGAATTTCACCCATGTAGACTTCTTGTTCTTTAATGTCTTTAACGGTGCCTTCCGGCGCTTCGCGCTCGTAGATCACCAGACGCAGTTTTACGCGCAGCGGTGCGGAATAGGTCACGCCACGGATCTGACATTCCTGAACGTCAAACACCGGTTCGCCAAGGCGGTAGCTGACGTACTGCAGCTCGGAGTTACCGCTGTAGCTCTGAATCGGGAACACGGAGCGGAAGGCTGCTTCCAGACCGTACTGCCCTTCAGGATCTTGCTCGATAAACTTCTGGAACGAATCAAGCTGGATAGAAAGGAGATATGGAATGTCCAGAACTTGTGGACGTTTACCAAAATCCTTACGAATACGTTTTTTCTCGGTATAGGAGTAAACCATAGGGTTCCTCAGCTCGCTGACAAGTCGACCCATCTGTCCGACGAAGGGACAGTTTGTGCAACACCATTTTGTGGACCGGAAAATTGAATACTTTCCGCAATACCTGTTGCTATCACGCTTAAATCATTTCGTCGCGATTTACACAGAGCGAGCACCCTGTCGCAATATATTAAGTCGTCGATAGAAACATGCATTGTCAGGACAACCAGCAGTCAAACAGTGTGAAATGCTACTGATGCCTTACAGCGCAAAAAGGCTGGTGACTAAAAAGTCACCAGCCATCAGCCTAATTGCTTAGGCTGCAACCAGAAAAGTTGGCTTATTTAACTTCAACTTCAGCGCCAGCTTCTTCCAGAGATTTTTTCAGTGCTTCTGCGTCGTCTTTGCTCACGCCTTCTTTCAGCGCAGCTGGAGCAGATTCTACCAGGTCTTTAGCTTCTTTCAGACCCAGGCCAGTTGCGCCACGTACTGCTTTGATAACAGCAACTTTGTTAGCGCCAGCAGCTTTCAGAATTACGTCGAATTCAGTTTTTTCTTCAGCAGCTTCAGCCGGGCCCGCAGCTACAGCTACAGCAGCAGCAGCAGAAACACCGAATTTTTCTTCCATTGCAGAAATCAGTTCTACAACGTCCATTACGGACATAGCTGCAACTGCTTCAATGATTTGATCTTTAGTGATAGACATTTAAATTGTTCCTGAAAATCAGAATAAGTTTATACGTAAGCGACTGCGTTATAAAGATAACTGCGATTAAGCAGCTTCTTTCGCATCGCGAACAGCAGCCAGAGTGCGAACCAGTTTGCCAGCCGAAGCTTCTTTCATGGTTGCCATCAGGCGTGCAATTGCTTCTTCGTAGGTCGGCAGGGTTGCCAGGCGATCGATTTGCGATGCCGGGATCAACTCACCTTCAAAGGCTGCAGCTTTGACCTCAAATTTTGCATTCGCTTTCGCGAACTCTTTGAACAGACGAGCAGCAGCGCCCGGGTGTTCCATAGAGTATGCAATAAGGGTCGGACCAACAAACGTGTCTTTCAGGCACTCGAACTGAGTACCTTCAACTACGCGACGCAGCAGGGTGTTACGAACAACACGCATGTATACGCCAGCTTCACGACCTGCTTTACGCAGTTCAGTCATTTTGTCTACAGTAACGCCACGGGAATCCGCAACTACTGCAGACAGCGCGCCTTTGGCTACTTCGCTGACTTCAGCAACAATCGCTTGTTTGTCTTGAAGATTTAAAGCCATTAGCTTTGCTCCTGGATGTTTGCCGGAACTCATGTTCCGGAACTCACTTCACTCAACCCAACGGGAAGAGCGTCTTAATACGGTGAGCAGAAACAAGCCAGAGTATTCAAAAAATAATCTTAGCGTTCTGTCACCGTCTACGCAGGGGATTAAGTTTCTTACGAAACACCTGCGGTCTTCGACGGAGGCCTGGATAGGCCAGGCTCCAACGAACAATTCTTTTAGCCGCTAACTTTCGTTAGCAAACGTGGGGGTAAGATTGTAGACAAAATCACCGCCCACGTAAAGGCATTAGTTTGCAGCAGCGCTCAGGCCAGCCTGGTCAACTGCAACACCTGCACCCATGGTGGTGGAGATGCTAACTTTCTTGATGTACACGCCTTTCGCCTGAGTTGGTTTTGCTTTTTTCAGCGCAACCAGCAGAGATTCCAGGTTTTCTTTCAGTTTGTCAGCGTCAAAGTCCACTTTACCGATGGTGGTGTGGATGATGCCGTTTTTGTCGTTACGATAACGAACCTGACCTGCTTTAGCGTTCTTAACCGCTTCAGCAACGTTAGGGGTTACAGTACCCACTTTCGGGTTTGGCATCAGGCCGCGTGGACCCAGAACCTGGCCCAGCTGGCCAACAACGCGCATTGCATCTGGAGAAGCAATAACAACGTCAAAGTTCATTTCGCCTTTCTTGATCTGATCAGCCAGATCTTCCATACCTACCAGTTCAGCGCCGGCAGCTTTAGCAGCTTCAGCGTTTGCACCCTGAGCAAATACAGCTACGCGAACGGAACGGCCAGTACCGTGTGGCAGTACAGTTGCGCCACGAACGTTCTGATCGGATTTACGAGCGTCGATGCCCAGGTTAACGGCAACGTCAACGCTTTCAACGAACTTAGCAGTTGCCAGTTCTTTCAGCAGAGCGATAGCTTCGTTGATGTCGTACTGTTTGGTCGCATCAACTTTGTCACGGATCACGGACATGCGCTTGGTCAGTTTAGCCATTTCTTAGTCCTCCACTACCAGGCCCATGGAACGTGCAGTACCTTCGATTGAGCGAGTCATCGCTTCAATGTCAGAACCAGTCATGTCGGCAGCTTTGGTCTGCGCGATTTCCTGCAGCTGAGCGCGGGAGATTTTACCCACTTTGTCTTTGTTCGGTTTACCGGAACCAGACTTAATACCAGCCGCTTTCTTCAGCAGAACTGCTGCTGGAGGGGTTTTGGTAACGAAAGTGAAAGAACGGTCAGCGTAAACAGTAATTACGACTGGGATTGGCAGACCTTTTTCCAGGGATTCAGTTTTTGCGTTGAACGCTTTACAGAATTCCATGATGTTCACACCTTGCTGACCCAGAGCTGGACCAACTGGTGGACTTGGGTTCGCCATACCAGCTGCAACCTGCAGCTTGACGTAGGCTTGTACTTTCTTAGCCATTCTAAAATCCTCTGATTGGGTGATAGCGCCTCAAGGAGGCTCCCCGTGAATAAAATTCGTTTTACAGGCCGTGGCCCATAAAAACAAAAGGCGCGAAATTGTATTCCAATCTCGCGCCCTGTGCAACGATTAAATCGTCGCTTTTTTGATCGCTGCTTAGGCTTTTTCGACCTGTGCAAAGTCCAGTTCTACCGGGGTCGCACGACCGAAGATAGAAACAGAAACTTTCAGGCGGGACTTCTCGTAGTCCACTTCTTCAACCACACCGTTAAAGTCAGCAAACGGACCGTCGCTAACACGAACCATTTCACCCGGTTCAAACAGCGTTTTCGGACGCGGCTTATCACCTACCTGCTGCAGGCGGTTCATAATCGCATCAACTTCTTTATCGCTGATTGGCGCCGGACGGTCAGACGTGCCGCCGATAAAGCCCATCACACGCGGTACGCTACGCACCAGGTGCCAGCTCGCGTCGTTCATCACCATCTGAACCAGTACGTAACCCGGGAAGAATTTACGCTCGCTTTTGCGACGTTGGCCGCCACGGATCTCGACCACTTCTTCGGTCGGAACCATCACTTCGCCAAATAATTCTTCCATGTTGTGTAATTTGATATGCTCGCGCAGCGACGTTGCTACACGGCCTTCAAAACCGGAAAACGCCTGAACGACGTACCAACGCTTTTTAGGGGCTTCAGACATCTTAGAACCTCAGGCCAGTGATAAAGGAAACCAGGCGAACCAGAATACCATCCAGTCCCCACAGGATCAGTGACATTACCGCAGTCACTGCAGCCACAATCAGAGTGGTGTGCAATGTTTCCTGGCGAGTTGGCCAAATCACCTTACGGACTTCGGTACGTGCTTCGCGCGCGAAAGCAACGGTTGCTTTACCTTTAGTCGTCAACAGCGCGACACCGCCCGCTGCAGCAATCAGAATCACCACTGCCAGCGCGCGTAGCGGTAGCATCATGTCACGATAAAGATAGTTGCCAACGATTGCCACAATCAGCAGCACGGCAACAGCGACCCACTTCATCGCTTCCAGGCCGCGCCCGCTCCCTTGAGCTTCGGTATTCGCACTCATAAACCAACCTGTCAGAAGAATTCTACAAATAATTTCACCCCGCGAATGCGAGGCGAGCCAAATCGAAACGCTTAATCCCTTTATGGATTATACGCTCTCTGCAGAGCCTGTCTCAGCAATGATTATGACAAAATTAATCACTGATGAGCCAGGTTCTGATGTGAAAGCGTGCAAAAAGGGCATCAAATGATGCCCTTTTCATGCGCATTGCGTCAAATGTTATCAGCGATTAGCCGAGAACTTTAGCAACAACGCCCGCGCCAACGGTACGGCCGCCTTCACGGATTGCGAAACGCAGACCGTCATCCATCGCGATTGGGTGGATCAGGGTAACAACCATTTTGATGTTGTCGCCTGGCATTACCATCTCAACGCCTTCTGGCAGTTCGATGGTACCGGTCACGTCAGTCGTACGGAAGTAGAACTGTGGACGGTAGCCTTTGAAGAACGGAGTATGACGGCCGCCTTCATCTTTGGACAGGATATAAACTTCAGATTCGAACTTGGTGTGTGGCTTGATTGAGCCTGGCTTCGCCAGAACCTGACCACGTTCGATTTCTTCACGTTTGATACCACGCAGCAGAACACCAACGTTCTCACCAGCACGGCCTTCGTCCAGCAGTTTGCGGAACATTTCAACGCCAGTACAGGTAGACTTAACAGTCTCTTTGATACCAACGATTTCAACTTCTTCGCCAACTTTAACGATACCGCGCTCTACACGACCGGTAACAACGGTACCACGACCGGAGATGGAGAATACGTCTTCGATTGGCAGCAGGAATGGCTTGTCAATCGCACGCTCTGGTTCTGGGATGTAAGAATCCAGGAAGCCAGCCAGCTCAACAATCTTCGCTTCCCACTCTGCTTCGCCTTCCAGCGCTTTCAGAGCAGAACCACGGATGATTGGAGTGTCATCGCCTGGGAAATCGTACTGAGACAGCAGTTCACGAACTTCCATCTCTACCAGTTCCAGCAGCTCTTCGTCATCAACCATGTCGCATTTGTTCAGGAACACGATGATGTAAGGAACGCCTACCTGACGACCCAGCAGGATGTGCTCACGAGTCTGAGGCATAGGGCCGTCAGTCGCAGCAACAACCAGGATCGCGCCGTCCATCTGCGCAGCACCGGTGATCATGTTTTTAACATAGTCGGCGTGGCCTGGGCAGTCTACGTGTGCGTAGTGGCGAGTCGGGGTGTCATATTCAACGTGAGAAGTGTTGATGGTGATACCACGAGCTTTTTCTTCTGGTGCGTTATCGATCTGGTCGAATGCACGAGCAGAACCACCGTAGGTTTTAGCCAGTACGGTAGTGATTGCAGCGGTCAGCGTTGTTTTACCATGGTCAACGTGGCCGATAGTACCGACGTTAACGTGCGGTTTTGTACGTTCAAACTTTTCTTTAGACATCGATTGTCCCTCTAAGACACGGATAAATCGGTGATATCACCACATCAACCAGGCGAAATGCCTGAACTGTTGAATACATTTATTGAAACAGAGAGAAACGGGAGGGAGAAGTGAAGTGGTGCTGATACCCAGAGTCGAACTGGGGACCTCACCCTTACCAAGGGTGCGCTCTACCAACTGAGCCATATCAGCACGTATTGGAGCGGGCAGCGGGAATCGAACCCGCATCATCAGCTTGGAAGGCTGAGGTAATAGCCATTATACGATGCCCGCATCCTGAAACTCGGCTACCCAGTTCTTTCTGTAACAAAAAAAGAGATTTCTCTCTTTTCATGTTCGAGCTGGTCAATTTTTTCAACCAGCTCCGGCGGCATTTACGCTGCCAGAAAGTGGTGGTGGGGGAAGGATTCGAACCTTCGAAGTCTGTGACGGCAGATTTACAGTCTGCTCCCTTTGGCCGCTCGGGAACCCCACCGGACTTGATGGTGCCGACTACCGGAATCGAACTGGTGACCTACTGATTACAAGTCAGTTGCTCTACCTACTGAGCTAAGTCGGCATCAAGTAGCGCGCATTCTATGGAGACCTGAGCAGTCATGCAACTAAAAAATTGCATAAAACGTTCATTCGCTCACATTTTACGCTAAAGTAGGCCTGAACGCTGTAAAAACAGCCGTTCACGGTTAAATATCCAGCATTAAAGCGTCATTTGCACCGTATATAGCCTTGCGTGATGGCTCCCGCGTAAAGCATCGCTATCCCATATTTTTTCTTATTATTCCTGTCATCTGGTGTTAACCTCCTGCCCATTGTCCAAAATTAACTATGTGATGAGCCATAACCCGACATTCTGGCCGATGGTTCACTGAAGCATGCTTATGAGCAAAAAAGAGCAAACGTTAATGACGCCTTATCTTCAGTTTAACCGCAGCCAGTGGGCTGCTCTGCGTGACTCCGTTCCTATGACGCTGACGGAAGGGGAGATCGCACGGTTAAAAGGGATAAATGAAGATCTCTCGCTGGAAGAGGTGGCAGAAATTTATCTCCCCCTCTCCCGCTTGCTTAACTTCTATATCAGTTCCAACCTTCGCCGCCAGGCGGTACTGGAGCAGTTCCTCGGCACTAACGGCCAGCGTATTCCTTATATCATCAGCATTGCGGGCAGCGTGGCGGTCGGTAAAAGCACCACAGCGCGCGTACTGCAGGCGCTGCTTAGCCGCTGGCCAGAGCACCGTAGCGTAGAGTTGATCACCACCGACGGCTTCCTGCACCCGAATGAAGTATTGAAAGAACGCGGCCTGATGAAGAAGAAGGGCTTCCCGCTCTCTTATGATATGCATCGGCTGGTGAAATTCGTCTCCGACCTGAAATCGGGCGCGCCTAACGTTACCGCGCCGGTTTACTCGCATCTGATTTACGACCGCATCCCGGATGGAGACAAAACGGTGCTGCAACCAGACATCCTGATTCTGGAAGGGTTAAACGTGCTGCAAAGCGGCATGGACTATCCTCATGACCCGCACCACGTTTTTGTTTCTGACTTCGTCGATTTCTCTATATATGTTGATGCGCCGGAAGAGTTGCTCCAGCGCTGGTATATCAACCGCTTCCTGAAATTCCGGGAAGGCGCGTTTACCGATCCTGATTCCTATTTCCATAACTATGCCCAGCTCTCCGAAGAAGAGGCCATTAACGTGGCGACAGGGCTGTGGAATGAGATCAACTACGTGAACCTGAAAGAGAACATTCTGCCGACGCGCGAACGCGCGAGCCTGATCCTCACCAAGAGTGAGAAACACGCCGTCGACCAGATTCGTTTGCGGAAGTGATAAAGAAGACATAAAAACCGGCTCAGCGCCGGTTTTTTTGTTTATACCTGAGGCTTTTCGCCGTTTTCATCCTGATCGACGGCGAAGCAGGCGACCAGCTGGCCACCGTAATCTTTGAGCTGTGGCTGCAGCTGTGTGCAAGGGCCAAAGCGACGACGACAGCGGGCGTTGAACGCGCATCCCGGAGGCGGATTCAGCGGGCTTGGCAGCTCGCCGGTCAGTTTAATGCGCTCACGACGGTCGTCCGGGTTCAGGCGAGGCGTCGCGGAGAGCAGCGCCTGGGTGTACGGGTGACGAGGGTTATTGAAGATCTGGTCCTTCGTCCCCTTCTCCACGCAGCGGCCCAAATACATCACCATCACTTCATCAGCAATGTGCTCCACCACCGACAGATCGTGGGAAATAAACACGTACGACAGCCCCAGCTCCTGCTGAAGATCCATCATCAGGTTGAGCACCTGCGCGCGCACGGAAACGTCGAGCGCGGAAACCGGTTCATCGGCAATCACCACGTCCGGGTCGAGCATCAGCCCGCGGGCGATAGCAATACGCTGGCGCTGGCCGCCGGAGAACATATGCGGATAGCGGTCGTAATGCTCGGTTTTAAGCCCCACTTTCGCCATCATCGCCAGCGCCTTCTCGCGGCGCTGCTCTTTGGTCAGGCTGGAGTTGATCATCAGCGGCTCTTCCAGAATCTGCCCCACTTTCTTACGCGGGTTCAGGGAACCGTAAGGGTTCTGGAACACAATCTGGATTTTCTGGCGGCGCAATTTCTGCGCCTGCGGATCGTGCTTGAGCAGATCCTGCCCCTGATAGTAAAGCTCGCCGCCGGTCGGCGTTTCAATCATGGTCAGCAGGCGGCCCAGCGTGGACTTCCCGCAGCCTGACTCTCCAACAACGGCAAGCGTTTTACCGCGCTCAAGCGTAAAGGAGACGCCATCCAGCGCTTTTACCAGGCGCTCTGGGGCAAACAGCCCCTTCTTCACCGGATAATGTTTTTTCAGGTCGATGGCCTGCAACAGCAGTTGTTGCGTACTCATAGTGTTGGCCTCCCGGCATCATCGAGTGGGTAGTGGCATTTGGACTGGCGGCCGTCGGCTAACAGGTTAAGCGCCGGCTCTTCTGCCCGGCATCTGTCCGTCGCATACGGGCAGCGCGGGTTGAGCAGGCAGCCTTGCGGACGGTCATATTTACCCGGTACGACACCCGGCAGCGACGCCAGGCGCGCTTTGTCCTGCGCAAACTCCGGCAGCGCTCGCAGCAGTGCCTGCGTATACGGATGACGCGGCGCCCGGAAGATATCGTGCGAACTTCCGGTTTCCACTACCTGGCCCGCATACATCACGATGATTTTGTGTGCCGCTTCCGCCACCAGCGCCAGATCGTGCGTAATCAGCACCAGCGCCATGTTCTCTTTCTGCTGCAGCTCCAGCAGCAGTTCGATGATTTGCGCCTGGATAGTAACGTCCAGCGCGGTTGTCGGTTCGTCCGCAATCAGCAGTTTTGGCCGACAGGCAATCGCCATCGCGATCATCACGCGCTGGCTCATCCCGCCTGAGAGCTGGTGAGGGTAAACGTCCAGACGCGATGCCGGATCGGGAATACCCACCTGCGTCAGCAGATCGATAGCGCGCTGAAGTCGGGTTTTCTTATTCCCGCCCTGGTGCACCTTAATCGCTTCCATAATCTGGAAGCCGACGGTGTAGCACGGGTTCAGGCTGGTCATCGGGTCCTGGAAGATCATCGCCACTTCCGCACCCACCAGCTGGCGGCGCTGCTTTTCGGAAATGCGCTGCAGATCCTGACCGTTAAACGCGAGGCTTTCCGCCATCACGCGACCGGGATAATCAATTAACCCCATAATCGCCAGTGAACTGACTGATTTACCGGAACCCGACTCCCCTACGATGCCGACCACTTCGCCCTGATTTACGCTGTAGCTAATGCGGTCCACGGCGCGAAACGGTGAACCTTCGTCGCCGAAGTGCACCGATAATTTATCTACATTTAATAACGCCATCTCGTGCCTCTTACTGCTTCAGTTTGGGATCAAGTGCATCACGCAGACCATCACCCATCAGGTTAAATGCCAGCACCGTCAGCAGAATCGCCAGACCCGGGAAGGTGACGACCCACCAGGCACTTTGTGCGAACTGCAACACGTCGGAGAGCATGGTGCCCCACTCCGGCGTTGGCGGCTGCGCACCCATGCCAAGGAAGCCAAGAGCGGCCATATCGAGAATGGCGTTAGAAAAACCGAGCGACGCCTGAACAATCAGCGGCGCAAGGCAGTTAGGAAGAATATTGACGAACATCTGACGCATTGCCCCGGCACCCGCCACGCGAGACGCGGTGACGTAGTCGCGATTCACCTCGACCAGGACGGCCGCGCGGGTTAATCGGACATAGTGCGGCAGCGCAACGAACGTCAGCGCCAGGGCCGCATTGCCTATCGAAGGCCCGAAGACAGCCACCAGTACCAGCGCCAGCAGCAGGCTTGGCAGCGCCAGCATGATGTCAACGATACGCATGATGATGTTATCAACGATGCCGCCGAAGTAGCCCGCCACCAGACCGAGCACGACGCCCATAACCAGCGACAGCACCACCACGAGGCAGCCCACCAGCAGCGACAGGCGCGCGCCGTACATCAGGCGCGACAGCACGTCGCGGCCCACATCATCGGTACCCAGCAGGTGCGCAAAGCTCCCCCCTTCCTGCCAGAACGGTGGCGCCAGGAGTGAATCACGGAACTGGTCCGCCGGGTTATACGGCGAAAGGACGTTCGCGAACACCGCAATCAGGATCATGATGGTGACATAGACCAGCCCTACGACCGCGCCTTTGTTACGCTTGAAGTAGTGCCAGAATTCCTGCAGCGGCGTCATTGGTACCGGTGCAGCGACCACGTTATTTTGAGTGACTTGTGACATGACGGCCCCTTACTTCTTATGACGAATACGCGGGTTCACCACGCCGTACAGCAAATCGACCAGCAGGTTGACGAGGATAATCATCGTCGCGACCAGCAGCACACCGCCCTGCACAACCGGATAATCACGGCGCTGCAGTGCATCAATCAGCCAGCGTCCAAGACCCGGCCAGGAGAAGATGGTCTCCGTCAGTATCGCCCCCGCCAGCAACGTCCCCACCTGCAGGCCGATAACGGTCACCACCGGCAGCATCGCGTTACGCAAAGCATGAACGATGATCACGCGCATACGCGTCAGGCCTTTGGCGCGCGCGGTGCGGATATAATCTTCGCCCAGCACTTCGAGCATTGAGGAGCGGGTCATACGCACGATAACCGCCAGAGGAATGGTGCCCAGCACCATGGCAGGCAGGATCATGTGCGCAACGGCATCAATGAAGTTACCCTCTTCACCCCAGATAGCCGTATCGATCAGCATAAAGCCGGTTAACGGATTGGTGTCGTCGAGGAAGACCATATCGCTGACGCGTCCTGAGACCGGCGTCAGGTTCCATTGCACCGAGACCAGCATAATCAGCATCATGCCCCACCAGAAGATAGGCATGGAGTAGCCGGTCAGCGCCAGACCCACGGCGGTATGATCGAAGATAGAACCGCGCTTAACGGCGGCCAGAACGCCAACGGGAATACCCACCGCGGTGGCAAAGATCATGGCGCAGACGCCCAGTTCCAGCGTCGCTTTAAAACGCGGCACGAACTCGTCCCACACCGGAAGACGGCTTTTCAGTGAAATCCCTAAATCACCGTGCAACACACCCCATATATAGTTGAGGTACTGCTGCCACAGCGGTTTATTCAAACCAAGCTCGGCCAGCAGCTGCGCATGACGTTCAGGGGAGATACCACGCTCGCCCGCCATAATCATTACCGGGTCGCCGGGGATCATATGGACGAAGGCAAAAGTGAGAAGAGTGATACCGATAAACGTCGGGATAACGAGTCCCAAACGTCGGAGGATGAACTGCAACATAACCCGGATTCTCTCTGATGACGCACGACAGTGGCGTAACGTCTGTATTGCTCACAAATGTAAATTCCCTCTCCCTTCGGGAGAGGGTTAGGGTGAGGGGATGCATGCACGCCCCTCACCCCTGCCCTCTCCCATAGGGAGAGGGAGAACACCCTACTTATTATTCAACAGATACGTTTTCGAAGTGGTGTTTGCCCAGTGGATCAACCACGTAGCCCTTCACTTCTTTACGCACTGGCTCGTACACGGTGGAGTGAGCAACAATCAGCGCCGGAGCCTGATCGTGCATTACAACCTGAGCTTGCTTGTACAGTTCAATACGTTTGTTGTGATCGTCGGTCGCACGCGCCGGCTGGATCAGGTCTTCAAACGGCTTGTAGCACCAGCGAGAGTAGTTGGAACCATCTTTTGCTGCCGCGCAGCTGAACAGGGTGGCGAAGAAGTTGTCCGGATCCCCATTGTCACCGGTCCAGCCCATCATCACAGCCTGGTGCTCGCCCGCTTTGGCGCGCTTCAGATATTCGCCCCACTCGTAGGTCACAATCTTGGCCTGAACGCCGATCTTAGCCCAGTCAGCCTGAACCATTTCAGCCATGCGGCGGGCGTTCGGGTTGTATGGACGCTGAACGGGCATTGCCCACAGCTCAACGGTAAAGCCTTTATCCTGACCTGCTTCTTTCAGCAGCGCTTTCGCTTTCTCAGGATCGTAGGTGTAGTCCTTGATGTCGTCGTTATAGCCCCACATAGTTGGTGGGATCAGGTTCTTGGCAGCAACGCCAGCGCCCTGGTAAACGGCTTTGATAATCGCTTCTTTGTTCACCGCGTAAGTCAGCGCCTGACGCACTTTCACGTCATCAAACGGTTTCTTCTCGGTGTTGAAGGAGAGATAGCCCACGTTCAGGCCCGCCTGCTCCAGCAGGTTGATGTTCTTGTCCTGCTTCATGCGAGCGATGTCAGCCGGGTTTGGATACGGCATAACCTGGCATTCGTTTTTCTGCAGTTTTGCATAACGCACGGACGCATCTGGCGTGATGGAGAAGACCAGACGGTCGATCTGCGGCTTGGTGCCCCAGTAGCCTTCAAACGCTTTGTACAGAATACGGGAGTCTTTCTGGTACTGCAGAAGCTGGAACGGGCCGGTACCGATTGGGTTCAGGTCCACTTTCTCTGGGGTGCCGGCTTTCAGCATGTTGTCCGCATATTCTTTAGACAGAACAGAGGCGAAGTCCATTGCCAGGTCGGCCAGGAATGGGGCTTCCGGACGAGACAGCACGAACTGAACGGTGTTGTCGTCCACTTTCTTCACTTCGGTGATCAGGTCTGGCAGACCCATCCCTTCGAAGTATTCATAGCTGCCGCCGGAGACTTTATGGTACGGGTTCTGGGCATTTTTCTGACGGTCAAAAGAGAACACAACGTCGTCGGCGTTAAAGTCGCGCGTTGGTTTGAATTCTTTGTTGTCCTGCCACTTCACACCCTGACGCAGGTGGAAAGTGTAAGTTTTGCCGTCTTCGCTGATTTCCCATTTCTCGGCCAGACCCGGAATCACTTCCGTGGTACCGGTTTTGAATTCAACCAGACGGTTATAGATTGGTACTGAGCTAGCGTCGTACGTTGTACCAGAGGTAAAGAGCTGTGGGTTAAAGCCTTCCGGCGAGCCTTCAGAACAGTAAACCAGGGTTTTTGCCTGTACGCTTGCTGCCACGGTCATAGCCACCAGGCTCAGACCAAGCTTCAGCATCCCTGACTTCTTCAAGGAAATACTCATTATTCTGCTCCAATGTGATGTTTTGCTTTGTTGTGTTACGCCGCCTGACCTTTATTTATTTTTTACCCGGTCTGGTCGGTGGTGCCCGAAGGCGTTAAAGGGATGGAGAATCCTTTCAGAAGAGCGTTTGAGTTGCAGCGCAGATCGTCCCTGAAATGCCCCTCATGCCCTACAATCTGTCAACAGAATGTGAAAACGTCAATACAGGTGACGGGGATTTACGCGGAGTGTGAGAAACCGCAAACAAAGATTAAAAAAACCTTCCGCCCCCGTTTTCAGCAGGGAAATTTATGCTACTCGTCATGTTGTAGCACAATTATCTTCATATTTCGCAACATCCAGTGATTAACTTTTATTCAGAATGGGTAAATTTTCTTGCAGAACGGTGATTATCTGAGCACTAAATACCGCGAACGTTAAAACGCACAGCGAAAAATGCTGAGGTTATCCATAAGCAACGCGAAAAAAGATCAATCCATATATAAAAAAATACAATGGATAATGTCACAAAATCGTTAACAGGCAGGGAGAAGCAGGTGTAAGGGGCATTTTGGTGAATCTGGCTGGCTAACGCCATAATGCAAAAAGGGCTAACCTTGCGGTTAGCCCTTTTTTAAATGTGGTCGGCGAGAGAGGATTCGAACCTCCGACCCACTGGTCCCAAACCAGTTGCGCTACCAAGCTGCGCTACTCGCCGAATGCGGAGCGCATCTTACTGCTGGGGTGCGCCCCCGTCAATCCCTTAATTTAAAAAAGCGATTCAACTGGCGATATTCTCGCCAGCCGCGCTATTGCGCGGCTTTATTGGTGCTTTCAGGGAGCTTACACCAGTTGTTATTTTCGTTAATTCCACCGTTCGGGGAGGTATAGCCCAGGCAGCCCATAATGGTGTCGTACAGCTCAACGTGACGACGTGGCACCTTCATCTCCGCCTCTTTCTTAAGGTGGTCAAACATCTTCGCTTTTTCCGGGTCTTGCAGATACGAATCAGACATCCATACCATCATTGGCACACGGAACTGCTCCGGTGGCGCCATCTTGCGCGGCGTACCGTGCAGGTGCTCAAATTCATTGATGGACTCGCCGTGGTCCGCCGCATAAAACACGATCGCTTTCTTATCGCGTACCTGGTCAATAACAGACTTGATAAAGTGATCGACATACATGACGGAGTTGTCATAGGAGTTAATCAACTGCTCTTTGGTACAGTCTTTATCCACGCCAAGACACTCCGGCGTCCATTTAGCGAAGCTACGCGGGTAACGCTGGGTGTAGTTATAGTGAGACCCTTTGGTATGCAGGATAACCATATGCTTACCGTCCGGGTTACCGTTTAACGAGTTTTTCATCTCGTCGATTAACAGCATGTCATCCACCGGTTTGCCACGGTTGCGCGGCTCCGCGCCAATCTGCTCACGGTACGCGATATTCTTCGCCATGGTGTTGCTGTAGAACCACATCTCGCTTTGCATTGCATACAGGTCAGAGGTGAATCCGAGCTGATGCAGCACGGAGAAGACGTTCTGCTCTTTAAGGGTTCGCTGCGGGTTATCATCCGCCCCGCCTTCGCGCACGAACATGCAGCGCAGAGAGAGCTTGGTGGCGGTGTCACAGGAGTAGCCACGGTAGGCGACCAGGTTTTTCTCCTGCGCCAGCTCCGGGGTGGTGTCACGGTCATAACCCAGGATACCCATGTGATCCCAGCGGGTCGTTTCGCCGATAATAAAGATAACGTAGGTATCATCGATATCTTTCGGCGCCTCGTAGGTAAACTTCTTCGCCGGGTTCATCAACGATTTGTTATCAGAGGATTCATCCACCTGCGCCCAGGCATATAACCCCAACGCGGAAATCCAGTTGGACGGCAGATAGGAGTTCGCCACCACGCCGCCATAGCTTGGCATATCAACGCCTGAGGTACGCTCATCGTTCCTCTGCTTCACTTCCAGCAGACGGATAGGCCCCCAGACCATCAGCCCGGCCAGCAGAACGACGGCAACGCTTCTGAAACGCTTGCCAGGGGTGCGGATCTGGTGTACCAGGGTATAGCGGCAGCGGTTGCTCCAGATGAGCAGCAGCGGCAAGGCGCTCACCGCCACCAGCCAGAGAATAAAGTGCAGGCCCACGACCTCTTTAGAGAGATCGATATCCGTGGTCATCACCGAGGCAATAATGCCGTAGCCAATCACCACGTTCATAAAGGTCATGTAATAGCTGGCCCCAGCCGAGCACAGCACGATAAACGTTGCCAGCACGCGCCAGACGCGGCGGCCAAACAGTGTGAGAAGACGAAATAAGAAGAAGGTGACCAGTACCGCAGCGACCAATTCGACAACCGCTGCAATTCCTTTCCAGACGGTAAAATCTTGCGCGTAACCGTCAAACCGACGGAAAAACACTGCGCCATTCATAAACAGGCCGATGTACAACGCCAGCAAAAAGCAGAGCTTTTGTTGCGCCATCGATTTAATGTATTTCATGCAAGCTACCCGGAAAAAGGGACAGTACCACCGCCCACCGCAATATATAAAGTGGACAGATTAGATATACGCTCAGGGGATCGTTATAAGAAACGTCTACAAGCGTGGTAAGTAGACCACAGGGAAAGGAAAAAGTGGCAGCAGAGAATGTGATCGGTACAGTTTTTTACAAAAAGAAGATCCGGAAGCAGACAATTTCGCCTGACGCTCGGTTTTAAAGACAATAAAAAGGCCGGTATTCCGGCCTTTTTAAATTCGCACTATGCATGCGCTTCTTTATACACTTCGCGCTGCGGCTGGCGAATAGTGGTCGACAGCGCCAGCGAGACGATCAGCAGGGCAAATATCACGCAGAAGGTCACATAGAACCCACCGAACAGCGAGGCAATCAGGGAACCACAGATGCTGCCAATCCCGAAGCCAAGATAGATGACACCGTAATTCTTCGCCAGATTGTTCAGCCCGAAGAACTCGCTCACCAGTGACGGGAAGACCGTAATGGTGCCGCCGAAGTTGAACGCCACGCAGGCGATTGCCGCAAAGAAGGTTGCTTCATTCAGCGGAGCAAACAGCAGTGCCGCCATGCCCACCAGGGAAACCACCTGCCCGATAGTAATCACGCGGATGCGGGCAATTTTGTCAGACAGGATCCCCAGCACCAGACGACCAGAGAGGTTGGCAATAGAGATAACCGTCACCGCATTCGCTGCCGTGGCCACATCCAGTTTCACCATACCCTGAGCGATATCTTTCGCCACGCCAATCACATACAGTCCGCTCATGCAGGCCGTCAGGAACATAACCGCCAGCATCCAGTACTGCGGTTTACGCATGGACTGCGCGAGGGTGAAGTCATTCTCCACCACGCCGTTAACGGATTTCACTTCCTGCTGCGGGGCATCTTTCATCAGAGTTGCTCCGAACAGAATCATCACCAGAACGATAACGCCCCAGATCATGAACGTTTTCTCAAGGCCAACGGACGCCAGCAGATGGGAGTCGATAAATTTAAAACCGAGGCTGCCCAGGCCGTAAGAACCGATGGCAAAAGCAGAGATCAATCCTTTACGCTCCGGGAACCATTTAACGCAGTTCGACAGCGTCAGCAGATAACCCGCACCGTCCGCCAGCCCCACCAGCACCCCGGCGCTCAGCCACAGCATCATCAGGTTGCTGGAATGCGCCGTCAGGAAAAAGCCCAGCCCCAGCAGTATGCCGGACGCCATGGTCACACGCTTCACGCCAAAACGCTCCTGCAGCTTGCCCGCAATGGAAGACGAAATCGCCAGCCCCAGGCTCAGCAGGCCGAAGGAGAACGCCACCTGGCTGACCGGTGCACCGAGCTTATCGGATAGTGCACTGTTAAACAGGCTCCAGGTGTAGACCGAGCCCAGCGCAAACTGGGTAACGATGGTGCCGAAGAGTGTCAGCCAGCGCGTGCGGTTATAGGTTGAAGTATTCATGGCAGTTGTCCTGCAAGAGAAATTAAGGGAATTCGCTGAGGACAACGATAAACAAAACCTTAATTCTCCTGGGGGAAAACGGCATGAAATGCAGGAGGAACGGAATGAAATGCCTGGAATCGGGAATGAATGACCTTGCCGGAGAATGAAGCGAAGCACTGTTAGTGGTTACTATCGCTGCATCCCCCGCCAATATTGTTCTCTAGATGTTAAAACATCGTTTAAAAAAGTCACATCTCTAAAATTTTGCACTGACGCCGAGGGTGTACATAAACTCTTCACCCATCGTGGTGTTATCTGCCTGAGCCAGCGAAGCATAGGCCGCCATATGCGAGGTAAAAGGCATATCGGTGCCCACCGTGACGTCCATCCAGTTGCTGTATTGTGCCGGCACTGGCGTCTGCGGCATACCGAACTGGGATTTCCACTGATTTTCGCCAAACTGCTGGTTATAGCTTATCTGTGCCCAGGGACGGAGCGCGCCATACTGCGTATCAACGCGCCAGCCCAGAGAACTGACGCTGGCATGCCAGAGCGGATCGGTAAGCGACTGTGTTGTCACCGTATCGCCATACTCGTTAATCATGGCAGGTGCAGAACCATCGTAGCGCCATGCCATCACCGGCCCGGTGGTTACATGCCCCGACACCGGGATATTCCAGCCCACGCTCATCGTACCGGACGCATCCGCCGCCGCGCCTGACGGCAGGTTCAGCGAAAAGCCAGCGGCGTTCTGCGACGTGTTAATACGTTCTGCAAGAATATCTTCATAACGCGGTTGGTGATCGGCGTCCCATGTATAGCGTTCCGCCGTATTACTTTGTGCATCTGAAACGATATATTCCTGTTGCCAGGCATAAGCTGTGCTACAAAAAAGCGAACACACTGAGATGCCCACCAGGCCTGAAAAAGCATGGCGACCACTGATTTTTTTTATCATCATCAAAGCGACTCCAGAAAGAGCCGAATTCGGCGATATTAGTCATTGTTTGAAAAGAGGTATGAGGGCGTATAGCCCTGTATTAACTATTGTCTCTTTAGCAGGCACGTCAAGCCAGACAGTTTGAAAATTTTGCGAATACCGTATCATTAAGGGAGATAACCTATGCAACGTTGCGGCTGGGTAAGCCAGGATCAGCTTTATATCGACTATCACGACCAGGAATGGGGCGTGCCGGAAACCGACGGTAAAAAACTCTTTGAGATGATCTGCCTGGAAGGTCAGCAGGCCGGGCTATCGTGGATTACCGTTCTGAAAAAGCGTGAAAATTACCGCCGCGCCTTCCTCCAGTTTGATCCCTATGCCGTCGCGGCAATGACCGAGGAGGATGTGGAAAGGCTGGTTCTGGACGCCGGTATTATCCGCCATCGCGGCAAAATTCAGGCCATCATCGGTAACGCGCGCGCCTGGCTGGCGATGGAGCAAAACGGCGAGCCGTTTGCAGAATTTGTCTGGTCCTTTGTGAATAACGATCCCCAGATTACTCAAGCCGCCACGCTGGCGGAGATCCCCACCTCAACTGCCGCCTCGGATGCACTCTCAAAAGCCCTCAAAAAGCGCGGATTTAAGTTTGTAGGCACGACCATCTGCTACTCCTTTATGCAGGCCTGTGGTTTGGTCAATGACCACATCACGGGCTGCTTCTGTCACCCTGGGGGCCATCATGATCCGCAAATGGCAAAGTGAGAATACCGAGCCGCTTCTGCGTTTATGGCTTGAAAGCACCACGGAAGCACACCCGTTTATTAACGCGGACTACTGGATAGAGAATGAAGCCATGGTGCGGGACGTGTATCTGCCCTCGGCGGAAACCTGGGTCTGGGAAGCGGACGGTAAGCCGCGCGGGTTTGTTAGCGTGATGCAGTCCCAGTTCGTCGGCGCGCTATTTGTTGCCCCGGATTTCATTGGAAAAGGGATCGGGCGTGCGCTGCTGAACCACGTTCAGCAGCACTACCCCTATTTAACCCTTGAGGTGTATCAGAAGAATGAGCGAGCAGTGAATTTCTATCATGCACAGGGCTTTCGCATCGAAGACAGCGCCTGGCAGGATGATACCCACCACCCGACGTGGATTATGAGCTGGCAGGCGGATCAAACGCCGTTAAGGTAAGCTCTGGCCCCTCGTATTTCTCCACCCATGCCAGCGCCGTATTCCCCGCGCAGCCATTCCCCAGCTTCGAGCTGGGGAGATCTTTGGTCAACACGTTGACCGCGCCGTTCTTACAGATGCCGCCTTCGTTGAGCGCCAGATCCGGCCATGCGCCCTGGTGAATGCAGAGCACGCCCGGGCGAATGCCATCGTTCACGACTGCGCCTGCCAGCACCTGCCCGCGCGCGTTCCAGACGCGGACGACATCTCCGTTCGCAATCCCGCGCGCTTTTGCATCCGCGGTATTCAGGGTGATGGGTTCACGACCGGCTACCGCATACTGTTCGCGGAGTGACGTAAAGTTAAGCTGGCTGTGCAGACGGTGCGCCGGGTGCGCGGAAAGCACCTGCAGCTGTTCCGGCTGCGCGTTGCCATGCCACTCGTCCGGCTCCAGCCATTTTGGATGCGGCGGGCAGTCGGCGTAGTTAAAGCTGGCGATGCGCTGGCTATAAATCACCATCTTTCCGCTTTCGGTTTTCAGCGGATGGTTATCCGGGTCGCGGCGGAAATCCGCAAAACGGACAAACTGCGCGTTCTGCTCGCTCTCCGGCATTTCAAAAATCGCGTTTGCTTCCCAGAACTCGGCAAACGGCGGCAGCGTCACCCCCTGGGCGGCGCCGCGCTGGCCCGCAATCTGGTAGAAGGTTTCCAGCCATTGCAGGTCCGTTTTACCTTCGGTAAAGCGCTCGCGTCCGCCGGGCTCCCACATCTCGCTGAGATCTGCAAACACGTCCAGGTCATCACGCGCTTCATCCCGCGGGGCCACGACGCGCTTCATCGGCACCATGTGCTGGTTGCTGTAGTCGCCGGTCATCGTGAGATCGTTCCGCTCAAACGAGGTCGTGGCAGGTAACACGATATCGGCATGCTTGGCCGAGGCGGTCCAGAAGCATTCGGAAATGACCACCAGCTCCGGCTTCTGCCAGGCGCGGATCAGGCGGTTGGTGTCCTGATGGTGGGTAAAGTTCGCACCGCCCGCCCACCAGACAAATTTAATATCCGGGAAATGGCGATCCAGCCCGTTGTGCTGATAAAACCCGCCCGGGTTTTCGAGCGCCTCAACAATGCGCGCCACCGGGATTTTATCGACAGCGTCCACGCCACCCTGCACGGAACCTTGCATCGAAGCCAGCACCGCGGCTTTGCGCGTTGGGTTGCCGCCGTTCGCAAAATGATACGAGAGACCAAAACCTCCGCCGGGCGTACCAATCTGCCCAAGCATCGCGGCAAGCGTTACCAGCATCCAGTGCTTCTGCTCGCCAAACTGCTGACGCTGCATCCCCCAGCCGGACATCAGCATAGTGGTATTGCTGTGGAATAACTCGGCCAGCTCGCGAATTTTCGCGGCATTAACGCCGCAGATCGCCTCAGCCCATTCTGCCGTTTTCGCCGTGCCGTCCGTTTTGCCCGTCAGGTAATCGGCGAAGGCGTCGAATCCCGTGGTGCAGCGCGCAAGGAAATCGGTATCGTGCCAGCCGTTCTCAAAAAGCGTATGGGCGATACCCAGCATCATCGCGACGTCGGTGCCCATATGCGGGGCGACCCACTCTGCGCTATCGCCGAGGAAATCCATGGTTTCGGAACGCATCGGATCGATGCAGATAATGCGCTTGCCGCTTTTGCGCAGCGCGTCGAAGTAGGGAATGCCCTGCTCGTCGGAAGCATTCCAGGCGATTTTCAGCGTATTCAGCGGGTTGGCGCTCCAGAGCACAACAACGTCGGTATGCTCCAGCACCAGCGGCCAGCTCGTCTGCTGCTGGTAAACTTCGTTCCCCCCCACAACGTACGGCATGATCGCCTGCGCTGCGCCGGTCGAGTAATCCCCCAGATGGCCGGTATAGCCTCCTGCCAGGCTCATATAGCGCTGAAGCAGGGTCGAGGCTTTATGCAGCACCCCGTTAGAACGCCAGCCATATGAGCCGGCAAAAATGGACGATGGACCGTAGCTGTCGCGGATGCGTTTATGCTGCGCATGGATCAACGCCAGCGCGTCATCCCAGCTCACGCGGACAAACTCGTCCTGCCCGCGGATGCCCTGTGGCTTATCCGGCGACGCCAGAAAACCCTTACGCACCATTGGCCACCGCACGCGCGTCTTGCTGTGCACCTGGTCGCGAACCACGGTTTGCAGAGAGTTAGGGTGCTGCGAAGGCAATGCTCCACGGGACGACAGCACATTCTCGCCGTCGGTTTCGACCAGCATCGGCCCCCAGTGGGCGGCGGTCAGAATGGTTTTTGTTGAGGTGCTCAAAGCGTGCGCTCCTGGTTGCGTGCAGGTTTACGGCCTTCTTATTGAGGCTGTTTATGGTTAGTCACAAATTTCAGAGTTATACACTGAATTTTCTCCGTATCCGGACGTCATAATCAACTGCCACGCGCGTCGTGGCAAAGAATAAAAAGGATTAAGGAAATAAGATGAAAAAACGCGTACTCGTTATTGCCGCTCTGGTGAGCGGCGCCCTGGCTGTTTCTGGCTGCACAACAAACCCTTACACCGGTGAAAGCGAAGCGGGCAAATCCGGCATCGGCGCGGGCATTGGCTCACTGGTAGGTGCGGGTGTGGGCGCCCTCTCATCCTCTAAGAAAGATCGCGGCAAAGGCGCGCTGATTGGCGCAGCGGCAGGGGCAGCGCTGGGCGGCGGCGTCGGTTATTACATGGACGTGCAGGAAGCGAAACTGCGCGACAAAATGAAGGGAACGGGCGTGAGCGTGACGCGTAGCGGTGACAACATCATCCTGAACATGCCAAACAACGTAACCTTTGACAGCAGCAGCGCAACGCTGAAACCGGCGGGTGCAAACACCCTGACCGGCGTGGCGATGGTGCTGAAAGAGTACAACAAGACCGCCGTGAACGTGATTGGCTACACCGACAGCACCGGCAGCCAGGATCTGAACATGCGCTTGTCCCAGCAGCGTGCCGATTCCGTGGCCAGCTCGCTGATTACCCAGGGCGTTGACGCGACCCGCATCCGCACCAGCGGCATGGGTCCTGCAAACCCAATCGCCAGCAACAGCACGGCGGAAGGCAAAGCGCAGAACCGTCGCGTTGAGATTACGTTGAGTCCTGTGCAGTAGGTAAAAGCAAAACGGCAACCCCGTTGCCGTTTTTAGTGTTTGCGCCCTCTCCCTGTGGGAGAGGGTCGGGGTGAGGGCAACAGACCGCACACCCAACATGAACCACTTGCCATCGTTGATTTTCCCGCTAAGGTGTTCTCACTCAATACAGGGAAATCAGCGATGAGCAAATCAGCACGGGCCACCATCAGCGACGTGGCGAAAGCCGCTCAAACCGGTAAAACCAGCATTTCGCGCTACCTCAATGGCGAGAAACACCTGCTGTCCGACGCGCTGCTTGCCCGCATTGAACAGGCCATTGCCGACCTCGACTACCGTCCCAGCATCATGGCGCGCGGCCTGAAACGAGGGCGTACCCGTCTGATTGGCCTTATCATCGCCGATATCACCAACCCCTATTCCGTTAACGTGCTGAGCGGCATCGAAGCGGCCTGCCGCGAAAAGGGCTTTACGCCGCTGGTCTGTAACACCAACAACGAGGTAGACCAGGAACTGCACTATCTGGATCTGTTACGCAGTTACCAGGTGGAAGGGATTGTGGTCAACGCCGTAGGCATGCGCGAAGAGGGGCTGAACCGCCTGCAGCAATCTTCCCTGCCGATGGTCCTGATTGACCGTAAAATTCCCGAATTTGCCTGTGACGTCGTCGGTCTGGATAACACCCAGGCAGCCACTACCGCCACCGAGCACCTTATCGAACAGGGGTTTGAAGCGGTCCTGTTCCTGAGCGAACCGCTGGGGATGGTCAATACGCGTCGCGAACGTTTAGGTGCTTTTCACGCCACTCTGGCTCGCTATCCCGGCGTGATTGCCGAGAATGCCGAAACGCCACTGCACGAAGCTGACCAGATCGATAACACCCTGCGTCAGTTCCACACTCGTCATCGTGGGATGCGTAAAGCGGTGATCTCCGCCAACGGTGCATTGACGCTACAGGTGGCCCGCTCGTTAAAACGCATTGGCCTGCACTGGGGCAGCGATATCGGCCTGCTGGGGTTCGATGAACTTGAGTGGGCCGAACTGGCTGGCGTGGGCATTACTACCCTCAAACAACCGACATGGCAAATCGGCTATGCTGCTGTAGAACAGGTAGTTCGCCGTATTGAAGGGGCCAGCGATGCCGTGCGTGAGCAGGTCTTTTCCGGTGAACTGATTATTCGGGGTTCAACCGCCCGTTAATTTTCCCTTCGTGATACCGATCATAAATTCAACATCCTGACCTTTTCTTTGGAACCGGTTCCATCTAGCGTAATACTATCGATTACGCGATGGAGTCCGGGAATGAGCAGGAAAATAATGGTGGTCACCGCCGCTTACGGCGCGGATCGGGTGCGACAGGCTGGGGGCCAGCGGGCAATGCTACCCGTTATTGCCGGCGCAGGCGCCGACGGCGTAGAAATCCGCCGCGAGCTGTTCAACAGCGAAGAGCTGCTGGCGCTGCCTGCGCTGGGTGAATCAATCGAACTGCTGGGCCTGCTGGCCTGCTACTCCGCGCCCGCAGCTCTGTTTATGCCTGATGGCACACTCAACCCAGACCTTCCGCGCTATCTGGCCGAAGCCAGCACGCTGAACGCGCTGTGGCTGAAACTCTCACTGGGCCATTTCTGCGACAAACAGCCGCTTGAAGCCCTGCGTACGCTGCTGAACGAAAGCGGCATGACGCTGGTGGTGGAAAATGACCAGACCGACTGCGGCCAGCTCGCCCCTATGCAGCGCTTCAAGGCCGCCTGCCGGGTGATGACGCTTCCCGTCACCCTGACGTTCGACATGGGCAACTGGCTGTGGGTAGGTGATTCCCCCGAAGAAGCCGCACGTCATCTGGCGCCCGCCGTGAGCTATATCCACGTTAAAGCCGCCGTTGCGCACAAGGACCAGTTCCGCGCCGTTGCGCCGGACCACACCGATACGCGCTGGATGGAGCTGCTTAATCAGCTGCCGGCCGACGCCCCGCGTGGAATCGAGTTCCCGCTGGAGGGTGCCGATTTAACGGCCGTTACCCGTCATTACGTCAACCTGCTGCGCGAGGAGTAAATCATGCACAAAACGCTGGATGTCATCACCATCGGCGAGGCCATGGCGATGTTTGTTGCCACCGAGACCGGTGAGCTGAGCGCCGTGGAACACTTTATGAAACGCGTGGCCGGTGCAGAGCTGAACGTCGCAACGGGGCTGGCGCGCCTGGGCCTGAACGTCGGCTGGGTCAGCCGCGTGGGGGATGACAGCTTCGGTCATTTCATTCTCGATTCGCTGAAAAAAGAAGGGATTGATGCCGCAGGCGTCACGCTCGACGGACGCTTCGCAACCGGCTTTCAGCTGAAATCTAAGGTTGAAAATGGAACCGATCCCATCGTGGAATATTTCCGCAGAGGGTCGGCGGCCAGCCACCTCTCCGTTGATGACTATCACGCGCCGTATTTCTCCTCCGCGCGCCATCTTCACCTGAGCGGCGTGGCGGCTGCGCTGTCGGCCAGCTCGTACGCGTTGCTGGATCACGCCGCCAGCACTTTGAAGGCGCAGGGCAAAACGATCTCGTTCGATCCGAACCTGCGTCCGGTGCTGTGGAAGAGCGAAGCCGAGATGGTTGAAAAGCTGAACCGCCTGGCGTTTCAGGCCGACTGGGTTCTGCCTGGCGTTAAGGAAGGAATGATCCTTACCGGCGAAAGTACTCCAGAAGGCATAGCTGATTTCTACCTCAACCGCGGGGTAAAAGCCGTGGTGTTGAAAACCGGCGCCGACGGCGCATGGTTTAAAACCGCCGACGGAGAACAAGGTGCAGTGGCCGCCGTGAAGGTTGATAACGTGGTTGATACCGTTGGCGCAGGCGATGGTTTCGCCGTCGGGGTCATTAGCGCCCTGCTGGAAGGCAAGCCGCTTCAGCAGGCCATCGCGCGAGGCAACAAGATTGGCTCGCTGGCCATTCAGGTGCAGGGCGACAGCGAAGGGTTACCAACGCGAGCAGAGCTCGGCGTGTAAATTCCCTCTCCCTGTGGGAGAGGGTCAGGGTGAGGGCAGCAAGCCGCACCACATAATTAAACCACCGTGTACCCTACAGACAACGGCGGTAACAACCTCAACAACAGAGGCAAGCCTATGAACAGTTCGACCAATGCAGTAAAACGCTGGTGGTACATCATGCCAATCGTGTTTATCACGTACAGCCTGGCGTACCTCGATCGTGCCAACTTCAGCTTCGCATCCGCCGCGGGGATCACCGAGGACCTTGGGATCACCAAAGGCGTCTCGTCCCTGCTGGGCGCCCTTTTCTTCCTCGGCTACTTCTTCTTCCAGATCCCCGGTGCGATCTACGCCGAACGCCGCAGCGTGCGCAAGCTGATCTTCGTCTGCCTGATTCTGTGGGGCGGCTGTGCGTCACTGACCGGCGTGGTGAATAACATCCCTGCGCTTGCCGCCATTCGCTTTATCCTCGGGGTGGTTGAGGCGGCGGTTATGCCGGCGATGCTTATCTATATCAGCAACTGGTTCACCAAATCCGAACGCTCACGCGCTAACACGTTCCTGATCCTCGGCAACCCGGTCACGGTACTGTGGATGTCGGTGGTTTCCGGCTACCTGATCCAGTCCTTTGGCTGGCGTGAAATGTTTATCATCGAAGGCGTGCCGGCGGTGATCTGGGCGTTCTGCTGGTGGGTGCTGGTAAAAGATAAGCCAGCGCAGGCGAAGTGGCTTTCTGAAGACGAAAAAGCCGCGCTGCAGGCGCAGCTGGACAAAGAGCAGCAAGGCCTGAAAGCGGTGCGTAACTACGGCGAAGCCTTCCGCTCCCGTAACGTCATTCTGCTGTGCGCGCAATATTTCACCTGGAGCATCGGGGTGTATGGCTTTGTGCTGTGGCTGCCGTCCATTATCCGCAGCGGCGGCGAAAACCTCGGCATGGTCGAGGTGGGCTGGCTGTCGTCCGTGCCTTATCTGGCCGCAACCATCGCGATGATTGTCGCATCGTGGGCCTCGGACAAACTGCAAAACCGTAAGCTTTTCGTCTGGCCACTGCTGCTGATCGCTGCCTTTGCCTTCATCGGCTCCTGGGCCGTAGGGGCTGACCACTTCTGGGCCTCTTACACGCTGCTGGTGATTGCCGGTGCCGCAATGTACGCCCCGTATGGTCCGTTCTTCGCCATCATCCCGGAAATGCTGCCGCGTAACGTGGCGGGTGGCGCAATGGCGCTGATCAACAGCATGGGCGCGCTGGGCTCGTTCTTTGGCTCCTGGTTTGTCGGCTACCTGAACGGTACAACCGGCAGCCCGTCAGCCTCGTACATATTTATGGGGGTAGCACTTTTCGCCTCGGTGTGGCTTACTCTGATTGTTAAGCCTGCTAATAATCAACAACACCCTGTCGGCGCACGACACGCCTAAACCCTTTAAAAATCAACGGAGATTAGCATGAAGCCGTCCGTCATTTTGTACAAAGCATTGCCTGAAGATCTGCAAAAACGCCTGGAAGCGCACTTCACCGTAACGCAGGTGAAAAACCTTAGCCCGGACACCGTGGCACAGCACGCTGAGGCGTTTGCCCGCGCTGAAGGTTTGTTGGGTTCAAGCGAAAAAGTGGATGTCGCCCTGCTGGAGAAAATGCCCAAGCTTCGTGCTACGTCCACCGTTTCAGTGGGTTACGACAACTTCGACGTGGATGCGCTTAACGAGCGCAAAATTCTGCTCATGCATACGCCACATGCCCTGACGGAAACCGTGGCCGACACGCTGATGGCGCTGGTGCTCAGCACCGCCCGCCGCGTGGTTGAAGTGGCCGAACGCGTTAAAGCAGGTGAATGGACGAAAAGCATTGGTCCGGACTGGTTCGGCGTGGACGTTCATGGCAAAACCCTGGGAATTGTTGGTATGGGCCGCATTGGCCTTGCGCTGGCGCAGCGCGCGCATTTTGGTTTTAACATGCCAATTCTGTACAACGCGCGTCGTCATCACGATGAGGCCGAAGAACGCTTTAACGCCCGGTATTGCGAGCTGGATACCCTGCTGCAGGAAGCGGACTACGTCTGCCTGATCCTGCCTCTGACGGAGGAGACCCACCATCTCATCGGCAAATCTGCATTTGAGAAGATGAAGAAATCAGCCATTTTCATTAATGCCGGTCGTGGTCCGGTCGTAGACGAAAACGCACTGATTGAAGCGCTGCAAAACGGTGAAATCCACGCCGCCGGTCTGGACGTGTTTGAACAGGAGCCGCTGCCGGTTGATTCCCCGCTGTTAACACTGCCAAACGTTGTCGCCCTGCCCCATATCGGCTCGGCAACACACGAAACGCGTTACAACATGGCGGCTACCGCGGTGGACAATTTGATCGCCGCGCTGGGCGGAAGAGTTGAGAGAAACTGCGTGAACCCGCAGATTCAAAAGTAGATAGTCAGAAATGAAAAAACCCGCCAGAAGGCGGGTTTTTGAATTTTGTGCTACTGGGTTGGAAGCTTACAGGCTTACAACGTTACCAGCTGCTGGGCCTTTAGCGCCGCTTTCGATGGTGAAGGAAACTTTCTGACCTTCATCAAGAGATTTGTAGCCTTCGTTCTGGATAGCAGAGAAGTGTACGAACACGTCTTTTGAGCCATCGTCAGGAGTGATGAAGCCGAAACCTTTATCAGCGTTGAACCATTTTACCAGACCAGTCATTTTACCAGACATAGAAATTACCTTATTAAAAATTTGTTTTGCCTTCCGGCACGATGGTTGCGTTACAGATTTTTAAGCGATGAAGGAAGGGTCACTACGAAGGGTATCTATGGATAACAATCTGGACTGCTTGACTAAACTGCTTTAGGTCTGTGTAACAAACCGACGGGAATAGTTATACCGATGTGGTAGATGAATGACAAGCTTTATTTTAAATAAACATAAAAAACCCCGCTCGAAGCGGGGATTTTTGTCATTCCGTGGCGGCGACTGCCGCACTCCACGCCTGACTGAAGGCCTGATGCTGGGAAGCCAGCGGCCCAATCAAGGTATTGTACTGGCTCGCCTGCTGAGAGGTCGGGAACTGGATACCATTAGAGACGAAGCTCACCTGGGTTCCCTGCTCAGAGATAAAATCGCCCACCTGCACCAGCTGTTGGGTGAAAATCTGCGCGGCTGGGATCAGCGGCTGCAAGGCATCAGAAGGTTTGGTCACCACTTTCTCATACACCTTGTCGAACACCGGCTTGAGATCCTCGCCCTGCTTCAGCGCGGAGCGTGACGCATCAGCCTGCATTTTTGCATTTTGCAGCTGCTGGCTCAGAACGCCGAGCGCGCCGTTTGACTGGCGCAGCGGTTCACGCTGAGTCATATAATCCTGCGGCACGCGAATCGCATTCACGCTGTCCAGCACTGGACGCAGGCCGGAGTCCATCGCCTGGCTCACCTGCTGTGAATAACCATAAATTATGGCGTAATCAGACACGAAGGGACCAAACTGTTTTTTCTGATCCGCAGTCAGCGTTGGTAAACGCTCGCCGCTGCGCATCACTGTATTCTGCAGAAAATCGATAAACGCTTTGCGCTGATCGCCTTCTTTATCAAAACACCCACTCAGGCTAACTACCATTAACAACGCCGCAATAGGCGCAAACCAGCGAGAGCAGGACTTTCCTGTCGCCATTTTAATACTCCTTTCACCCAAAAAAGCGCACACCGGCACACGCGTGCCCGACGCTCACAAGGATAGTCCAGGTCAGCCCTGCAAGATACTCTTTTCATGCAAAACGGTTATTGCCGTTTTATTTCTTAGCATTTACAAAAAAATACCTGGCGGAGCCGATATATGGTTAATCAGGTAATTAGCATAATTATCCATAGTGCTGAAACGCGTAAAGCGATCGTTACCGCACGATTAATCACAGGGGTGACGATCCTGGGTGTGCATTAAAGACTATTCTTAACAGGCTCTCTGATGTTCTTGATCCGTGTGTGTGATTTAAGAGGAGTTCTCAATGGAATATAAAGATCCTGAGTTTGAGCTGCTGAGCAGCCTGGAACAGATTATTTTTAAAGATGTGCCGCAGGCGATTACCCTGCAACAGAAGCCCAATCCCTTTACAGAATTTGAGCAATTGCGCAAAGGGTCAGGGCTAAAAAATGATGAATTCGCCCGAGCAATGGGTGTCAGCGTAGCGATGGTGCTTGAGTGGGAGTCAAAACGTGAAAAGCCTACGCCAACCGAGCTAAAGCTGATGCGCCTGATTCAGGCCAACCCGGCCCTCAGCAAGCAGATAGCCTAGTAGAGTTTGTTACCGCCCCCGCCTTTGCGGGGGTTTGTGTTTAAAGGCTTTCACAACGCCAGCCCCCTCTTTCCCACACCATCTCATGCGTCAGCTTTAACGCCTTCAAAAAAGCCTCATCGTGCGACACCACCAGCAGCGCGCCGGGAAACTCAGCCAGTGCCGCTTCAATCGCCTGTACGGATGCTAAATCGAGATGGTTGGTCGGTTCGTCGAGAAGCAAAAGTTGCGCGGCCTCTTTACGCCATAGCACGCAGGCCAGCGCGGCTTTCAGACGCTCACCCCCACTCAGGTCGGCGAGCGGCAGCATAACTTTATCTGCCCCCAGCTGAAGCTGGGCTAAACGAGTACGCAGTACGCCTTCGTCCAGCGGCGTATTGCCCAGGTTGAGATGGGACATCACCGACTGCGTCAGGTCCAGCTGAGAAAGGTGCTGATCGAGATACGCGCACGTGACCGAGACGTTACAGGTGCCGGAACGTGGGACGATTTCGCCGAGGATCGCTTTTAACAACGTCGACTTTCCACAGCCGTTCGGCCCTTTAAGCGCCACGCGCATCGGCCCGTCCATACGCCAGCCGATGGGGGCGTTATGCACATGCGGCATCACCAGGTCGTCCAGCACCAGCACCTGCTTCCCCTCGACAATCTGGCTGCCGGGCAGGGTGAACATCACCGGGCTATCGTCCTCCACCCGCTCGCGTGCCGTATTCACGGCGGCATTCAGCGCATCGTTCCGATCGCTATGCTGTTTTTTCCAGGAACTAATCCGCTCTTTCGCCGCGCCTTTGTATTTGACCCGCTCAAACGAGGCGATGTTGAGCGTATCGACGGTACGCAGCGTTTTTGCCGAACGCCGCTGGCTGTCGTCATGCTCTTTTTGCATGCGCGCGCGGGTGCGTTTTCGCTCTGTCGCCGCATGTTCCAGCGCTGAGCGGGCGGCCATCTGTTCAGCATCGCGCTGGGCTTTATAGTCAGAATAGTTTCCGCCATAGCTGCGCAGGCCACAGGCACTCAGCTCCAGAATGCGCGGCACCTGCGCCAGTAGCTCACGGTCATGAGAGGCGACCAGTACGCCGCCCTGATAACGGGCAAGCTGGTCGTAGAACCACCTGCGGCCTTGCCTGTCGAGATGGTTGGTGGGTTCGTCCAGCAGCAGATAACCGGCGTTCGCCGTAAACGCGCCACACAGCAGCGCGCGGATGCGTTCACCGCCGCTGAATTCGATGACTGGCCTATCGGGATCAAACGGCGGGAGTTTCGCCTGCACAAACGCGTCGCCAAGCCGCTCAGCTAAATCCCAGAAGCCGTCGAGCATTTCCAGATCGTCAGGATGATAATCTCCGCTGTCGATGCGCTTTCGCGCGGCGAAGATAGCGTGATAGCCGAGCATTTCCGCCAGCGTAGTTTGCGGTGAAAGATCGTGCTGCTGTGCCACGTAGACGCAGGTTCCGGAACGTTCGATATGGCCGCTGTCGGGTTCATCAAGGCCTGCCAGCAGGCGCAGCAGACGTGTTTTTCCGCAGCCGTTGCGGCCTACCAGCGCGCATAGCGCGGGCTCCAGTGATAAATTCAGCGGACCAAAAAGGGTATCGCCCGTCGCAAACCGACAGGTGACCTGATGCAAAATAAAAGAAGGGGACTGCGCAAAATGAGCCATAAGCACTCCTGAATGAAATCAAAACATCCCCTGCCGACGCGATAGCGTTTAGCAAGGATCGAAATTCATCAGTCGTGTTTGTTCATTTTTGGGGGGCGCTCCAGCGCGAGAAAGTTAATGGGATAAGGATAGCGGTAATGTGTTGACGGTTTCAAGGTTAAATTTTGGGCGACTTATACTCCCTCTCCCTCTGGGCTGAGGGATCCCCACAAAATATTGCCTGCACGGATGCCCCCTCTCCCTTGAAGGAGAGGGGGAACATAAGACTCAGGTGGTCATTCCGTTCACTTTATGTTCCTTGCTACTCTGTAACAATAATACCAGTGAGCGTGCCAGGGTGGCACAATCGCGATCGGCTAAACCTGCCGGATGACGCTGCGCTTATCCGGCCTACAAAAGCCCCATAAAAAAACCCGCCGAAGCGGGTTTTTAGTATTTGTAACAGCGGGCACGTTACTGCAGGAGCGAAATATCCGCCACGCGCAGGAACAGCTCGCGAAGTTTCTCGAGCATGGAGAGGCGGTTAATACGCAGATCTTTATCTTCTACGTTCACCATCACTTTCTCGAAGAAGGCGTCGATCACGTCACGCAGCTCGGCCAGTTCTACCAGCGCTTCCTGGTAACGGCCTTCCGCGAAGTACGGCTCGAGCTTGTCACGCAGCACAACAACCTGCATCGCCAGCGCGATCTCTTCCGGCTCTTTCAGGGTTGCCGCGTTCACGCGCTCGTTCAGCGTTTCGTCGGATTTCGCCAGGATGTTGGATACGCGCTTGTTGGCCGCAGCCAGGGCAGATGCCGCTTCCAGGGTACGGAAGTGGGAAACCGCCTTCATACGCGCATCGAAATCAGCCGGACGGGTTGGACGACGCGCCAGCACCGCCTGAATGGTATCGACGGTGTAACCTTCGTCCTGATACCACGCGCGGAAACGACCGAGCATGAAGTCGATCACGTCATCCACGACCTTCGCGTTGGTCAGCTTGTCGCCGTACAGACGCACCGCTTCTTCGGTCAGGGTCTGCAGATCGAGGTTCAGGTTCTTCTCAACGATAATGCGCAGCACGCCCAGCGCGGCACGACGCAGCGCAAACGGGTCTTTATCACCTTTTGGATGCTGACCGATACCGAAGATACCCGCCAGGGTGTCCATCTTATCGGCAATCGCGACGGCACACGCAACCGGGTTGGACGGCAGATCGTCACCCGCAAAGCGCGGCTGATACTGCTCGTTCAGGGCAACGGCCACGTCTTCCGCTTCGCCATCATGACGCGCGTAGTGCATGCCCATAACGCCCTGAGTGTCGGTAAATTCAAACACCATGTTGGTCATCAAGTCGCACTTGGACAGCAGGCCAGCGCGGGTCGCGTGGTTTACGTCAGCACCGATTTCGCGAGCGATCCAGCCGGACAGCTCCGCAATGCGGTCGGTTTTGTCGCGCAGCGTACCCAGCTGCTGTTGGAACAGCACGGTCTGCAGGCGCGGCAGGTTATCTTCCAGACGCTTTTTACGGTCGGTGTTGAAGAAGAACTCTGCATCCGCCAGGCGCGGACGAACGACTTTCTCGTTACCGGAGATAATCTGGATCGGATCTTTCGATTCGATGTTCGCCACGAAGATGAAGTTTGGCAACAGCTTGCCGTCGTTGGCGTATACCGGGAAGTATTTCTGGTCACCCTTCATGGTGTACACCAGCGCCTCTGCCGGAACGGCCAGGAATTTCTCTTCAAACTTCGCGGTCAGCACAACTGGCCATTCGACCAGAGAGGTCACTTCTTCCAGCAGGCTTTCGCTCAGGTCTGCGTTGCCGCCAATCTGGCGCGCCGCTTCTTCGGCATCCGCTTTGATTTTGGCTTTACGCAATTCGTAGTCAGCAATGACCTTACCGCGCTCCAGCAGGATCTGCGGATACTGGTCGGCGTTGTCGATGGTGAACTCCGGCTCGCCCATAAAGCGGTGGCCGCGGATCACGCGATCGGATGCTACGCCCAGAATGGTGGCAGGGATAACGGTATCGCCCAGCAGCAGGGTCACGGTGTGAACCGGACGCACGAAGTGTACGTCGCTTGCGCCCCAGCGCATCAGCTTAGGAATAGGCAGTTTAGCCAGTGAGGTCGCGATCATGTTTGGCAGCAGCGCTTCAGCACTTTCGCCTTTAACATGGGCACGGTACAGCAGCCACTCGCCTTTGTCGGTGGTCAGACGCTCGGCCTGATCGACGGTGATACCGCAGCCGCGCGCCCAGCCTTCAGCCGCTTTACTCGGCTTGCCTTCCGCGTCAAACGCCTGGGCAATCGCCGGGCCACGTTTTTCGACTTCGCGATCGGGCTGAGAAGCCGCCAGATTTGCCACTTTCAGCGCCAGACGGCGCGGCGCGGCAAACCACTCAATTTTACCGTGCGCCAGGCCAGCGTTATCCAGCTCGGCGGTCACGTTCGCAGCAAAAGATTCAGCCAGGCTGCGCAGGGCTTTTGGTGGCAGCTCTTCGGTGCCGATTTCCACCAGGAAAGTTTTATCAGACATGGCCGCCTCTTATTTGTTTCGGTTGCACATCGGGAAGCCAAGGGCTTCACGGGACGCATAGTACGCTTCTGCAACGGCTTTGGTCAGGGTACGAATACGCAGAATGTAGCGCTGACGTTCAGTCACGGAGATCGCTTTGCGGGCGTCCAGCAGGTTGAAGCTGTGGGCGGCCTTCAGAATACGCTCGTAGGCAGGCAGCGGCAGCGGAGTTTCCAGCGCCAGCAGCTGCTGCGCCTCTTTCTCGTACTGCTCAAAGCAGGTGAACAGGAAGTCCACGTCCGCGTATTCGAAGTTATAGGTGGATTGCTCCACTTCGTTCTGATGGAACACGTCGCCGTAGGTGGTTTTACCCAGCGGGCCGTCGCTCCAGACCAGGTCGTAAACGCTGTCTACGCCCTGAATGTACATTGCCAGACGTTCCAGACCGTAGGTGATTTCACCCGTGATCGGTTTACATTCCAGACCGCCAACCTGCTGGAAGTAAGTGAACTGGGTCACTTCCATGCCGTTCAGCCACACTTCCCAGCCCAGACCCCAGGCACCCAGCGTTGGGTTTTCCCAGTTATCTTCCACGAAGCGAATGTCGTGGATGGTCGGGTCCATACCCAGCTCTTTCAGTGACCCGAGGTACAGCTCCTGAATGTTCTCTGGTGATGGCTTAATGACCACCTGGAACTGATAATAGTGCTGCAGACGGTTCGGGTTTTCGCCGTAACGGCCATCGGTCGGACGACGGGATGGCTGCACGTAAGCGGTCGCCATTGGCTCCGGCCCCAACGCGCGTAAGCTGGTCATTGGGTGCGAGGTGCCTGCGCCAACTTCCATGTCCAAAGGTTGAACAATGGTGCAGCCCTGACGAGCCCAGTAATCCTGTAAGGTCAGGATCAGGCCCTGGAAGGTCTTGGTATCAAACTTTTGCATAGTATTTCGTGCTGGATACGTGTGGTTTTAAATGGAAGGGATCAGTATACCCGCTGGCTGCAAGATATACAGTACGAAACGGGGTTGTTTAGGGAAAATTGGGGAAATAAGCCTTTACGCCAGAGCACCTGAGCGCTCTGGTTGCTGATTATACGAGCAGATTAGCGCATCGAGAGATGCAAAAACTGGCCGTCCGCGTCAAAAGAACAGACAAAGCCTTCTTTACGCGCGGTATACCCCTTTAGCTCATAGCTGCCCTGAAAACGCTCGAACCCGGTGACGCTGATTTTCTGCACCTCGGAATTATAGCGGTGAGCCGCCCGATCTTTGCAGAGCTGCTCCATGTTCAGTGAACGTTCCGGACTGATTTTCCCCTGCTGCGCTTTTTGCTCAGGGGCTTCCTGCGATGCACTGCATCCTGCAAGGAGTACGAGCAGAAAGAGTGACGCCACACGCTTCATCATCATTTTTATTACCGGCCTGGTCAGTGGCTGTTATTTTTAGTATCAACGCTTTTTATAGATTACGGTTGGGCATTCTGCGAATCTCGCGGCTTCCCGACAAGCCTGTCGAATAAAACTCAGATTTTTCCAAGGGAAGACTTTTAAACAATGGGAGTCACACTCTTTTTATCAGGAGCAAGAGGAACTGATGCCGTCAAAAATTAGCTGGATTGATAATCTGCGGGGAATAGCCTGTCTGATGGTGGTGATGATCCACACGACCACCTGGTACATCACGAACGCACACAGTATCAGCCACGTAAACTGGGATATCGCCAATATCCTTAACTCCGCTTCCCGCGTGAGCGTCCCGCTGTTCTTTATGATTTCCGGCTTTCTCTTTTTTGGCGAGCGTAGCGCCCAGCCGAGGCATTTTATCCGCATTGCATCGTGTTTGCTGTTTTACAGCGCTATTGCGCTGGTTTATATCACGCTGTTCACCTCCATTAACGCGGGACTTTCTCTAACCAATCTGCTGCAAAAACCCGTGTTCTATCATCTGTGGTTTTTCTTCGCGATAATCGTCATTTATCTGGTTTCACCGTTAATTCAGGTAAAAAACGTCAGCGGTAAAATGCTGCTGGGGCTGATGGTCGTCATTGGAATTGTGGCAAACCCGAATACCGTCTCGCAGAAAATTGATGGCTTTGAGTGGCTGCCCGTTAATCTCTATATCAACGGCGATACGTTTTACTACGTATTGTACGGCATGCTGGGTCGCGCTATCGGCATGATGGACACCCGAAGAAAGGGGATGAACTGGCTGTGCGCGGCGGCGTTTATCGTTGGCGTGTTTATTATCTCTCGCGGGACGCTGCACGAGCTGCAGTGGCGCGGCAACTTTGCCGACACCTGGTACCTGTACTGCGGTCCGATGGTCTTCATCTGCGCGGTTGCCCTGCTGACGCTCGTCAAAAATACCCTGAATAATCGCCCGCTTCCGGTACTGGGATTTATCTCGCGCCACTCGCTGGGGATTTACGGTTTTCACGCGCTGGTGATCCACGCCCTGCGCACTCGTGGCGTTGAGCTAAAAAGCTGGCCGGTGCTGGATATTGTCTGGATATTTACCGCTACGCTGGTTGTCAGCCTGCTGCTGTCGATGTTGTTGCAAAAAATCGATACGCGCCGCTTCGTCAGTTAACGCTTCGCTGCCGGGCGCGATGGTACTGGCGCGGGGAGGAAAACCCTGCCGCCAGTGAAGCCTGTTCCACGCCGCGCCCCTGCAAAAGCCACTGCTCCGCCACCGCCAGACGCAGCTGCTCCAGGTAATCGCGAACGCTAATCCCTAAATGTAGCTGGAAAAGCCGGGTGAGATGACGCGGGCTGACGTGCGCCTTTCCGGCGATATCTGGCACGGTCCAGGCTTTTTGCGGCTCGGCGGTAAGCGCATCCTGCGCCCGATGGATGGCCGGATGAAGATGATTGCGATAGCGTAGCCACGGAGATAGCTGAGGATCGTCACCGGAACGGCGGAACCAGACCACCATCTCACGCGCAACGGCCAGCGCCTTTTCGGGACCGCACAGGCGGTTAATCATATGCAGCGCCAGATCGATGCCCGACGTGATCCCGGCGCTGGTCCAGATATTCTCATCCTGCACAAATATCCGGTTTTCTTTAATCGTCGCCGTGGAAGCCGCGGTGCGCAGACGGCTAATAACGTCATGGTGGGTTGTGCACTGTCTGTTGTTCAGCAGGCCCGAGTTCGCCGCCAGCAGCGCCCCTGAACAGACGCACATCACGGTGATATCCTGGCGCTGGATCTGCGGCTGCAGGCGCATCAGCCAGTGCTGGATCTGCTGCGCCTGCGGCGTGGAGAATTGACAGCGGGAGTCGCTCACTCCCGGCAGCACCAGCAGGCTGCCGGGAGGCAGGCTTTCGGGCAGCGGCTTAATGCCGCTCATCGTCAGGCCTATCGACGTCAAAACCTCAGGTTGCGGGCCAATGTAGTGCAGACGAAACGCGTCGCCTGCCAGCACAAAGGTCTCAGCCGGGCCGGTCAAATCTAACGACAGCACCCCGGGCATCATCACGAACCAGACGTCGATGCGCATTACAGTGACTCCAGCGTCTCCGCTACCGTTTTAATCTCGGCAAAACGCCCGGCCAGTACCGTTTCGGTACGATGGCGAATTTCCGCTGCGCTAAGGGTAATACCCTTGTACGTCATAGGGAACGTTAGCGTTGCCTCGCTCACAAAGGTCACAGCATAACCCAGATCGGATGCCACCCGGGCGGTGGTTTCACAGCATTGTTCAGTGCGAATGCCGCACACGATCAGCTGGTTGATATCGCGCTCGCGCAGCCAGCGATCAAGCCCAGTATCCGTGAAGGCATTATGGACGTGTTTCTGGAAAACCACATCCGGCTGATGACGCAAAAAGGCCATCGGTTTGACATAGCCGCTTTGCAGCGTGAAGGGACCGTCTTCATCAACATGAAAAATATCAACGACCGGAATAGCGCGCGCTTTACAGCCTTCAATCAGCCCCAGCATTGCCTGCTGAAAGGCTGGAATATCGTCTTCCTGCCAGTAATTGCGATGATGAAATGACTGCTGAGTATCGATATTGATTAATGCAATGCGTGACATGATAGATCTTCTCGCCAGTGGGTGTGACACCATACTGGCAAGGAAACGAAGGCACGCACAGACCAAAAAAGGACATCATCGTGCCTCTGTCGGACAAGCGTGTTTACAACATCATCGGCAGCAGCTGCTGATAGATTTTGCGGAACACGTCGCGCCTTTCCGCGTAACGCGCGTGGCGTGCCGCGTCAGGCAAATGCGCCTGTTCAAGCGTAAGCTGCGGCAACAGTTGAGGAAGCGGTTTTTCCGGGTTCATGGCTATCTGCGCCAGGCGCGCTGCGCCGAGCGCAGGCCCGACATCGCCACCGGTGCGAAAATCCAGCTGTAATCCGCTGATATCCGCCAGCATCTGCCGCCAGTACGGGCTTCGCGCGCCGCCGCCAATCAGGGTGACGCTTGCCGGTTTCAGGCCGCAGTCATGCACCACGTCCATCCCGTCAGCCAGCGCATACCCCACGCCTTCCAGAACCGCACGCGCCAGTTCTGCCCGGCCGTGTTGATGCGTTAACCCAAAGAACACCCCTTTCGCTTGCGGATTGTTGTGCGGCGTACGCTCGCCGGAAAGGTAGGGTAAGAACCAGACCGCACCGGCACTTTCATCTGCCCGCTGCGCGGCTTCGATAAGGGCAGGAACATCCGCCATACCGGTCAATTTTGCTGCCCAGTCAAGGCAGGAGGCCGCACTCAGCATCACCGACATCAGATGCCATTTACCCGGCAGTGCGTGGCAGAAGCTGTGAACCGCGCTTTCTGGGTTGCTGCGATACCCGTCGCTAACGGCAAAATAGACGCCTGAGGTCCCCAGGGAAAGCATGGCCTGCCCTGCTTCGACCATCCCGACACCGACGGCTCCTGCCGCGTTATCCCCGCCTCCGGCAACGACCGGCACGGCAGGCATGTTCCAGCGTTCCGCAAGGGATGGCTGTAACGTCCCCGTAATCTCGCTGCCTTCGAACAGTGCAGGCATGTGGTCGCGGGTCAGGTGGCAAGCACTGAGCATTGCCTCACTCCAGTCGCGTTTCGCCACGTCAAGCCACATGGTCCCCGCAGCGTCGGACATGTCGCTGGCGAAGTCGCCCGTCATGCGAAAGCGCAGATAATCTTTTGGCAGTAAGACTTTCGCCACCTGGCGGAAAATATCCGGCTCATGACGTTGTACCCACAAAAGTTTTGGTGCGGTGAAGCCCGGCATCATCAGGTTGCCGGTGATCTGACGGGATGTAGTTACTCGCTCCTCCAGGATCGCACACTCTTGCGCACAGCGGCCGTCGTTCCAGAGAATGGCGGGTCTTAGCACACGGTGCTGGCTATCCAGCAGCGTTGCTCCGTGCATTTGCCCGGCGATGCCCAGCGCTTTTACTTCCCGCAGGCTGTGCTGCTCGCCCAATGCGCTAACTGCGCGATCCGTCGCCTGCCACCACTGCTCCGGGTCCTGCTCCGACCATAGCGGATGCGGACGTGAGACCTGCAGTTTTTCCGTCTGCGTGGCTAAGACGTCGCCCTGCTCGCTTAACAGGATGGCTTTCACGCCCGATGTGCCAAGATCGATCCCGATATACATTACGGTGCTCCTTTAACAGAAATGCCCGGTGGCGCTAACGCTTACCGGGCCTACGTGCATCTTCAGCTAAATCACTTATCAAACAGATAGTGGTTTACGAGGTTTTCCAGCAGCTCCTGATGCCCGCTATGATGCTGCGGCGCCAGATGATGTTGTTCAGCGTACTTCGCGATTTCAGCCAGCGATAACTGCCCTTTCAAAATTTGCTGGCCCAGCTCACTGTTCCAGCCGCTGTAACGCTTCGCAACGCGTTTATCCAGTTCGCCGTCTTCAATCATGCGAGCCGCAATTTTCAAGGCCAGCGCCATGGTATCCATCGCACCAATGTGGCCGTAGAACAGGTCGTATTTATCGGTGCTTTGACGGCGCACCTTAGCGTCGAAGTTCAGGCCGCCGGTCGTAAAGCCACCCGCTTTGATGATTTCGTACATCACCAGCGCATTCTCTTCCACGCTGTTCGGGAACTGATCGGTATCCCAGCCCAGCTGAGGATCGCCACGGTTTGCATCCACAGAACCAAAGATGCCCAGCGCAATGGCGGAGGCAATTTCGTGGTGGAAAGAGTGGCCCGCCAGCGTCGCGTGGTTGGCCTCAATGTTCACTTTGATCTCTTTTTCCAGACCGAACTGTTTCAGGAAGCCGTACACGGTCGCAACGTCATAGTCATACTGATGCTTCGTTGGCTCTTGCGGTTTCGGTTCAATCAGCAGCGTACCGCGGAAACCGATTTTGTGCTTATGGTCGACCACCATCTGCATAAAGCGGCCAATCTGTTCACGCTCCTGACGCAGGTCGGTGTTCAGCAGGGTTTCATAGCCCTCGCGGCCGCCCCACAGAACGTAGTTCTCACCGCCCAGCTGATGCGTAGCGTTCATGGCGGTCACGACCTGAGTGGCTGCCCAACTAAACACTTCCGGATCCGGGTTGGTTGCCGCACCTGCACCGTAGCGTGGGTTGGTGAAGCAGTTTGCCGTGCCCCACAGCAGCTTAACGCCGCTTTGCTGCTGTTTTGCAGCCAGTACGTCGACCATCTGGGCGAAATTGTTCAGATACTCTTTCAGTGATGCCCCTTCCGGCGACACGTCCACGTCGTGGAAGCAGTAATACGGTACGTTCAGCTTGTGGAAAAATTCAAATGCGACATCCGCCTTACGTTTCGCCAGTTCAATGGCCTCACCCGGCTGTTGCCACGGACGGTCAAATGCACCAACCCCGAACATATCGGCACCGTTCCAGCAGAAGGTATGCCAGTAACAGGCGGCAAAGCGCAGGTGATCTTCCATACGCTTACCCAGCACCAGCTCATCCGGGTTGTAGTGACGAAAAGCTAAAGGATTAGCCGTTTTCGGGCCTTCGTAACGAACGCGATCGAGTTGGTCGAAATAAGCTTGCATATTGAGCTCCATAATCAGGGTATGCGGCGAAGTAGTGCGTCTTGCGTTAATAGTGAATAGACATTCGACGTTGCTCAATTACGTTATTTCACACTGCTATTGAGAGAATGCACAACTGTGCGCTGGCTCGCAAAATAATGCGCAAGCAAACTATTTTTCGGCGCATATTCCAGAATCAAATGTAATTAATAAGTTACGCATTTTAAAATCCGATCGCGGTCATAAATTCAGAAATAAACCAAATATCGTAATGAGAAGGTAAAAAACTGTAATTGCCAGCAGGCCTTTCCACGTTAAAAATTTGCTGCGTCTCAGCAGTGAATGTTTCTTTTATCTCAGCAACACATACCCCTACAAAAAGGCCTAATAATTATGAAGATAAAGAACCTGTCCCTTACTCTCTGCACTACTCTCCTGCTAGCCAGCTTCGCCGGGCACGCCAAAGAGGTCAAAATCGGTATGGCGATCGACGACCTGCGCCTGGAGCGCTGGCAAAAAGATCGCGATATTTTTGTAAAAAAAGCAGAATCACTTGGCGCAGAGGTGTTCGTTCAGTCGGCTAACGGCAACGAAGAAACACAAATGTCGCAAATTGAGAATATGATCAACCGCGGCGTCGACGTACTGGTTATTATCCCGTACAACGGCCAGGTACTCAGTAACGTGGTGAAAGAGGCAAAACAAGAAGGCATAAAAGTGTTGGCCTACGATCGCATGATTAATAATGCGGACATCGATTATTATATTTCTTTCGACAATGAAAAAGTCGGTGAATTACAGGCCAAAAGCCTGATTGATAAAGTGCCACAGGGCAATTATTTCCTGATGGGCGGCTCGCCGGTGGATAACAATGCCAAACTGTTCCGCGAAGGACAAATGAAGGTCCTCAAGCCTTATATTGATGAGGGTAAAATTAAAGTGGTCGGCGATCAGTGGGCCGATGGCTGGCTCCCCGAAAACGCGCTGAAAATTATGGAAAACGCGTTAACGGCGAACAACAACAAAATCGATGCGGTTGTGGCCTCCAACGATGCCACTGCAGGCGGTGCCATTCAGGCCCTTAGCGCACAGGGTCTTGCCGGGAAAGTCGCGATATCCGGTCAGGATGCCGACCTGGCCGGCGTGAAGCGCATTATCGCCGGAACCCAGACCATGACGGTCTATAAGCCCATTACCGAGCTTGCAAATACCGCCGCGGAGATTGCCGTGGAGCTGGGTAACGGTCAGCAACCGAAAGCCGATGCCTCTCTGAACAACGGGCTCAAAGACGTCCCTGCCCGCCTGCTCACCCCTATTGAAGTCAATAAAGAGAACATTGACGCCACCGTGGTGAAAGACGGCTTCCACAAAAAGAGTGAACTGTAATCCCGCGTTGCCCCTGCTCAGCGGGGGCGCATTGCCTTGTCCTGTTCTTCCCTCGGGTCATGTGGAGCAGTTATGCCTTATTTACTGGAAATGAAAAGCATCACTAAAGCCTTTGGCGCGGTGAAAGCGGTCGATAACGTAAGCCTGCGGCTGAACCCTGGTGAAGTGGTTTCGCTGTGCGGCGAAAACGGTTCGGGCAAATCAACGCTGATGAAAGTGCTGTGCGGTATCTATCCGCACGGCAGCTACGAGGGTGAAATACTCTTTGCCGGCGAGGTAATCCAGGCCACGCATATTCGCGATACCGAGCGTAAAGGCATTGCCATTATTCACCAGGAGCTGGCGCTGGTGAAGCACCTCACGGTGCTGGAAAACATCTTCCTCGGCGCCGAAATTTCACGCCGCGGCGTGCTGGATTACGACACCATGACGCTACGCTGCGAAAAGCTGCTGGCTCAGGTGAGCCTCGCCATCTCGCCCGATACCCGCGTGGGCGACTTAGGCCTGGGTCAGCAACAGCTGGTGGAGATCGCCAAAGCGCTGAACAAACAGGTGAGGCTGCTCATCCTTGATGAACCCACGGCCTCGCTCACCGAACAGGAAACCGCTGTTCTGCTTAACATCATCCGGGACCTGCAAAACCACGGGATCGCCTGTATTTATATTTCGCACAAGCTTAATGAGGTGAAGGCCATCTCGGACACCATCTGCGTGATCCGCGATGGGCAGCACATCGGCACGCGCGAAGCCACAGGCATGAGTGAAGATGACATCATCACCATGATGGTCGGACGCGAACTCACTGCACTTTATCCGAACGAACCCCATACCGTCGGGGAGGAGATCTTACGCGTTGAAAACCTCACCGCCTGGCACCCCGTCAACCGCCACATCAAGCGGGTGAACAATATCGCCTTCTCACTGCATCGCGGTGAGATCCTCGGCATTGCGGGGTTGGTCGGTGCAGGGCGAACCGAGGCCGTGCAGTGCCTTTTCGGCGTGTGGCCGGGGCGCTGGGAAGGGAGCATTTATATCGACGGCCAGCCGGTGAAAATCGATAACTGCCAGCAGGCGATTGCGCAGGGGATCGCCATGGTGCCAGAAGATCGCAAAAAAGACGGCATCGTGCCGTTGATGGCGGTGGGGAAAAACATTACGCTCGCCGCGCTTAATCAGTTCTCCGGCACGCTCACCAGCCTCGACGATGCCGCAGAGCAGCAGTGTATTCTTCAGTCGCTCGCCAGGCTCAAGGTGAAAACCTCCTCACCGGAACTGGCGATTGGACGACTAAGCGGCGGCAACCAGCAGAAGGCCATTCTGGCGCGCTGCCTGCTCCTCAACCCACGCATTTTAATCCTTGATGAACCGACGCGCGGGATCGACATCGGCGCAAAGTATGAAATATACAAACTGATTAATCAGCTTGTGCAGCAAGGGATTGCCGTCATTGTCATCTCGTCTGAACTGCCCGAAGTGCTGGGCCTGAGCGACCGCGTGCTGGTCATGCACGAAGGGAAACTGAAAGCCAACCTGATTAACCAGAACCTGACGCAGGAGCAGGTGATGGAAGCCGCTTTAAGGAGCGAACGCCATGTCGAAAAGCAACCTGTCTGAAAGTAAAGTCACTGTACCGGTGCCCGGTGCGTTCGCGGGGCTAAAAGCGCTGAACCTGCAGGTTTTCGTGATGATCGCGGCCATTATCGCCATCATGCTGTTCTTCACCTGGATGACCGACGGCTCTTATTTAAGCGCGCGTAACGTCTCTAACCTGCTGCGCCAGACCGCCATCACCGGCATTCTGGCCGTGGGGATGGTATTTGTGATTATCTCCGCGGAAATTGACCTGTCGGTAGGCTCTATGATGGGCCTGCTTGGCGGCGTGGCGGCGATCTTTGACGTCTGGCTCGGCTGGCCGCTGCCGCTGACGATTGCCGTCACGCTGGTGCTGGGCCTGGTGCTCGGTGCGTGGAACGGCTGGTGGGTAGCCTATCGCAAGGTCCCGTCATTCATCGTCACCCTGGCGGGCATGCTGGCTTTTCGCGGCATTTTAATTGGCATTACCAACGGCACCACCGTCTCCCCTACCAGCGCGTCAATGTCGCAGATTGGTCAGAGCTACCTCTCCGATGGCGTGGGCTTTACGATCGGCGTGCTGGGGCTGATGGTGTTCGTCGCGTGGCAGTGGCGTGGACGTATGCGCCGTCAGGCGCTGGGTCTGGCGTCACCGGCTTCAACCGCCGTTGTGGGCCGCCAGGCGCTGACGGCCGTGATTGTGCTCGGGGCTATCTGGCTGCTGAACGACTACCGCGGCGTCCCGACGCCCGTCCTGCTGCTGGCCCTCTTGCTGCTGGGCGGGATGTTTATGGCCACGCGCACCGCGTTCGGCCGCCGTATTTATGCTATCGGCGGCAACCTTGAGGCGGCACGTCTGTCGGGCATCAACGTGGAGCGCACCAAGCTCGCCGTCTTTGCCATCAACGGCCTGATGGTCGCGATTGCGGGCCTGATCCTCAGCTCACGCCTGGGGGCAGGTTCACCGTCCGCAGGGAACATTGCAGAGCTGGATGCCATTGCGGCCTGCGTTATCGGCGGTACCAGCCTCGCCGGCGGCGTCGGCAGCGTGGCGGGTGCGGTGATGGGCGCATTTATTATGGCTTCGCTGGATAACGGGATGAGTATGATGGACGTCCCGACGTTTTGGCAGTATATCGTCAAGGGTGCCATTCTGTTGCTGGCAGTCTGGATGGACTCTGCCACCAAGCGACGTGCCTGAGAACAGTATCGTTACCTATTTGGGAAAGTGAGCCATGTTTGAGAAGCGTCACCGCATTACGTTGTTATTCAATGCCAACAAGGCCTACGACCGCCAGGTGGTTGAAGGAGTTGGTGAATATTTGCAGGCGTCGCAATCAGAGTGGGATATCTTTATAGAAGAAGATTTCCGCACCCGTCTGGAGAACATCAAAGACTGGCTGGGTGATGGCGTCATCGCCGATTATGACGATCCGGTCATTGAGCAGTTGCTCACTGACGTCGACGTCCCCATCGTGGGCGTCGGCGGCTCTTATCATGCGCCCGAGAACTATCCGCCGGTCCACTACATCGCCACCGATAACCATGCACTGGTCGAAGCCGCGTTCCTCCATTTAAAAGAGAAAGGCGTGCATCGCTTTGCCTTTTACGGGCTTCCCGCGTCCAGCGGCAAGCGCTGGGCGGTAGAGCGGGAGCACGCGTTCTGCCAGCTGGTAGCGCAGGAGAAATACCGCGGGGTGGTCTATCAGGGGCTGGAAACGGCGCCGGAGAACTGGCAGCACGCGCAAAACCGCCTGGCAGACTGGCTGCAAACGCTGCCGCCGCAGACCGGGATTATTGCCGTAACGGATGCGCGCGCCCGCCACGTGCTTCAGGTCTGCGAACATTTGCATATTCCGGTGCCTGAAAAGCTGTGCGTAATTGGTATCGATAACGAAGAGCTAACGCGCTACCTGTCGCGCGTGGCGCTCTCCTCCGTGGCGCAGGGAACCCGCCAGATGGGCTATCAGGCCGCAAAGCTACTTCATCGATTGCTTGATAACGAATCCCTGGTGCTGCAGCGTTTGCTCGTCCCCCCCGTTCGCGTGGTAGAGCGTCGCTCCACTGACTACCGCTCCTTAAATGACCCGGCCGTTATTCAGGCCATGCACTACATTCGCAACCACGCCTGTAAAGGCATCAAGGTTGATCAGGTCCTGGATTCCGTGGGCATCTCTCGCTCGAATCTGGAAAAACGCTTTAAAGAGGAAGTGGGTGAAACTATTCACGCGGTGATCCATGCGGAAAAACTGGAGAAAGCGCGCAGTTTGCTCATCTCCACGTCGCTGTCCATCAACGAGATCTCACAGATGTGCGGCTACCCGTCGCTGCAGTATTTTTATTCGGTATTCAGAAAGGAGTATGAGACCACGCCGAAGGAGTATCGGGAGCGCTACAGCGAAGTGCTGATTTAAAAAAACAAAACGCCTTCTGAAGGAAGGCGTTTGGGTGAATTACATATGTGCGGCAATCAGGCGCTGGTTATCCTGGTACATCGCAAACAGATAGTTGTTATAGCGCTGTCCCTGAGTGGAATACCCCTTCAGCTTGTGGATCATCGTGCTGGCAGTCACTTCCTGATCCGCTTTACGCAGCTGGGCACGTGACTTACGGAACGAGGAGTAAGCCGGGTGCGTATTCAGGTTTACCACGTAAGCATTCACGGAATCTTTAACTGACTCAAACTGTGAATAGCCCTTCACCTTGCCCGGCGCGTTAGAACAGCGACCTTTGGCACATTTCATGCCAAACAGGTTGTTGTTATTACGGGCCAGCTTAGAGGTGCCCCAGCCGCTTTCGGCTGCAGCCATCGTTGCTACCATGCTGCCAGGAATAATGTCCACGCGTTCTAACAGCGTGTTCCACGGCACGCGACGCGTGTTGCCGTTCCAGCTCACTTTATAGCGTTTTGAAATGTCTTTGAGACGCGTGCGCTCAGACGGCGACCAGCGGCTATCGTACTGTTTTGAGATCAGCCAGTTACGGTCCGCGGTAATCGCAGAGTTTTGACTTGTAATATAAGGCATTACCGTCCGGAGAAACGCTTTTTTCCTTGGTGTCCCGGAAGGGTATTTTCGCAAATCAGGAAGTGAACTACTCTTTGCACTATTGCGAGAATACTCTTGTTTACTGCTAACCTTACTACTACTTGTACTTGTCGTCTTTATGACGTGGGCTTTCTTACTCGTTGTATCCGTGTGCGTCTTAGCAAGCACCTCACCCGAAAATGCCGTGGTGAGTAACATGAGTATCGCGGCCCCATATCGTCGAATGGGAGTCGATATCATTAGGTCTCCTGGTCGGATATATGCATTCCAACACCTTATTTTTTTCACAAATTTGAGAGCGGAATCTCAAATCATAGCAAAAATAGTCTTCCAGAGCACGTATAGAAATAGTCCAATTCCGAAACTATGTCACTCAAAAGCTGCTCATTAAAACAACATTCGCCATAAATTGTGTGCGATATCGCAGTTAACTGGCTAATTTTGCGCGAGATCACTCACCCCTTCGTATCCTCCTGGCAGAACGCGCCGGAGGAGGAGTTTTTCATCCTCGCCCGATGGCACACTGGTCAAAAATGCCGCGACAGGAAAATGGAATGAAACGCACCGCATTAGCTTTTCTGATGTTACCCGCACTGGCACACGCAGACTGGTCTTCGCCGGAGTTTGGCGCATTCAGCGCTGAAGGAACCGGGGTCTTCACCAGCCAGGCAAAGCTTGCGAAGGGTACCCGTCCTCTTACGCTGAGTTTTGACAAGACGTGCTGGCAGCCAACCGATGCGATAAAACTCAACGAGATGCTGTCGCTAAAACGCTGTGAGGGTACACCGCCGCAGTGGCGTCTGTTCCGGGACGGCGAATACCAGATGCGCATCGATACCCGCTCCGGCACACCCACCCTGATGTTGACCATTCAGAGCGCAGCGGAACGTCCTGTCGCGGACGTCACGCGACAGTGTCCGAAGTGGGACGGTAAGCCCTTAACGCTGGACGTGAGCAGCACCTTCCCGGAAGGCACGGTGGTGCGAGATTTCTACAGTAAGCAAACGGCAACGGTGCAGAGCGGGAAAATCACCCTGCAGCCCGCCGCTAACGGTAACGGTCTGCTGCTGCTTGAGCGCGCGGAAACCGATAAGCCTGCGCCGTTTAGCTGGCAAAACGCTACCGTCTATTTTGTGCTGACCGATCGCTTTGTGAACGGTGACCCGACAAACGACAGCAGCTACGGCCGTCATAAAGACGGTATGCAGGAGATAGGGACGTTCCACGGCGGCGATCTCAAAGGACTTGCCGGCAAGCTCGATTATCTTCAGCAGCTGGGCGTTAATGCGCTCTGGATAAGTTCCCCGCTGGAGCAGATCCACGGCTGGGTGGGCGGTGGAACCAAAGGTGACTTCCCGCATTACGCCTATCACGGCTACTACACGCAGGACTGGACGAAGCTCGATGCCAACATGGGCAGCGAGGATGATTTACGCCATCTTGTCGACGAAGCGCACAGGCGCGGGATCCGCATTCTGTTCGATATCGTCATGAACCACGTTGGTTACGCCACGCTGGCGGATATGCAGGAGTACCAGTTTGGTGCCTTATACCTGCAGGGCGATGAAGTGAAAAAGACGCTGGGTGAGCGCTGGACGGACTGGAAGCCGGGGGCAGGCCAAAGCTGGCATAGCTTTAACGACTACATCAACTTCAGCGACAAAGCGGCGTGGGAAAAATGGTGGGGCAAGAAATGGATCCGCACCGATATCGGGGATTACGACAACCCCAGCTTCGATGATTTAACCATGTCCCTGGCCTTCCTGCCCGACCTGAAAACGGAATCCACGACGCCTTCCGGATTGCCAAACTTTTACCAACGCAAGCCCGACACGAACGCTAAAGCAATAGCCAGCTTCACGCCCCGGGATTATCTCACCCACTGGCTCAGCCAGTGGGTGCGTGACTACGGTATCGACGGCTTCCGGGTCGATACTGCAAAACACGTTGAACTCGAGGCGTGGCAGCAGCTGAAAGATCGGGCAAGCCAGGCGCTGGCGGCGTGGAAAGCCGCCAACCCGGATAAAAAGCTCGACAACGCACCGTTCTGGATGACCGGGGAATCCTGGGGCCACGGCGTGATGCAGAGCGATTACTACCGCCACGGTTTCGATGCGATGATCAACTTTGATTACCAGGAGCAGGCGGCGAAAGCGGTAGATTGCCTGGCCGATATCGACCTGACCTGGCAGCAGATGGCAGAAAAACTGCAAAGCTACAACGTCCTGAGCTATCTCTCGTCGCACGATACACGCCTTTTCCGGGAGGGGGGCCAGCGCGCCGCCGAGCTGCTCCTGCTGGCACCGGGCAGCGTACAGATTTACTACGGTGATGAATCCGAGCGTCCGTTCGGCCCGACGGGCTCCGACCCGCTTCAGGGCACCCGCTCGGACATGAACTGGCAGGACGTGACGGGCAAACAGGCCTTAACCGTCGCGCACTGGCAAACTCTGGGACAGTTCCGCGCCCGTCACCCGGCGATTGGTGAAGGCAAGCAAACCACGCTGTCGCTGAAAGAGGGCTACGGCTTCGTGCGTGAGCACAAAGGCGATAAGGTGATGGTGGTATGGGCGGGTAATCAATAAACGGCCCCTCACCCCGTCCCTCTCCCCGATGGGGCGAGGGGGTTTAAACCGCACCGTGCAATCCCCTCTCCCCTCCGGGGAGAGGGTTAGGGTGAGGGGAAACCAACCAGAACAATTCACTACCCAAATAAAAATCCACCACACAAAACAACAAATCCGACCACACCCGTCGATTTGCACCCGCACGGTGCTAGCGTTATGGTTACCCCCTTTCATAATAAGCCCGACAGATCACCTGCTATGACCTTTTCACTTTTCGGCGACAAATTTACCCGCCATTCAGGCATTACCCGCCTGATGGAGGACCTCAACGACGGGCTGCGCACACCGGGCGCAATCATGCTCGGCGGCGGTAATCCGGCTCAAATCCCGGAGATGAATACTTATTTCCAGACGCTGCTGGCGCAGATGCTGGAAAGCGGCAAAGCGACCGACGCGCTTTGCAATTACGACGGCCCTCAGGGAAAAACTGAGCTCCTGTCGCTCCTTGCCGAAATGCTGCGTGAAGAGCTGGGTTGGGATATCGAGCCACAGAATATTGCGCTGACAAACGGCAGCCAGAGCGCATTTTTCTACTTGTTTAACCTCTTCGCAGGGCGTCGCGCCGACGGCACCACCAAAAAAGTGCTGTTCCCGCTGGCACCGGAGTATATCGGCTACGCTGATTCCGGCCTCGAAGAAGACCTGTTCGTCTCCGCGCGCCCGAATATTGAGCTGCTGCCGGAAGGCCAGTTCAAATACCACGTTGATTTTGAACATCTGCACATTGGCGAAGAGACGGGCATGATCTGCGTATCGCGTCCCACCAACCCAACGGGCAACGTCATCACCGACGACGAGCTGATGAAGCTGGATGCGCTGGCCAATCAGCACGGTATCCCTCTGGTTATCGATAACGCCTACGGCGTACCGTTCCCGGGGATTATCTTCAGCGAAGCCCGCCCGCTGTGGAACCCGAACATTGTCCTGTGCATGAGCCTGTCGAAGCTGGGTCTGCCGGGCAGCCGCTGCGGCATCATCATCGCCAATGAAAAAATCATCACTGCCATCACCAATATGAACGGCATTATCAGCCTTTCTCCAGGCGGTATCGGCCCGGCGATGATGTGCGAAATGATCAAACGCAACGACCTGCTGCGTCTGTCGAATGAGGTGATCAAGCCGTTTTATTATCAGCGCGTTCAGGAGACGATCGCGACGCTTCGCCGCTATTTACCGGAAAAACGCTGCCTAATCCACAAGCCGGAAGGTGCCATTTTCCTGTGGCTGTGGTTTAAGGATCTGCCGATTACAACGGAACTGCTTTACCAGCGCCTGAAAAAACGCGGTGTGCTGATGGTGCCGGGTGATTACTTCTTCCCGGGGCTGGATAAACCGTGGCCGCATACGCATCAGTGCATGCGCATGAACTATGTGCCGGACCCGGAAAAAATCGAAGCGGGCGTGAAGATTCTGGCCGAAGAGATTGAAAACGCCTGGCGCGAAGGCGCTCAGTAGCGCGTTATGCCAGATTACGCAGCCTTTCCGCGCGTAATCTGGCGGGATCGACACAGCTCAGCGCGCGGGTTGGGCAGGCTTCTACGCAGGCTGGCCCACCCTTGCGATGCGCGCACAAATCACATTTCAACGCCTGGGCGCGGTTACCCACCGCTCTGACCTGCATCGCCCCAAACGGGCACGCCACCATGCAGCTTTTGCACCCGATACAGCGCGCCTGCTCCACCTCCCAGACGCCAGCGTAACGGCGGATTGCCTGCGTCGGGCAAACGTTAGCACAGGGCGCATCTTCACACTGATGACAGCCAACGGCCGTGGTGTATGAACCGCCTTTAACCACCCGAATGCGGGGCGTAAAGGTGCTTGCGGAGACAGCGCCCTGATGCGACACCACGCAGGCCACCTCACAGGTACGACACCCAATGCATTTTTCCGAATCCGCCGTGATAAATCGGTTCATGTGTTACGCCTCGCGCACGTTAAAACCCAGTTCTTTTGAGATGGCTTCCGCGGTTTCACGCAGCGGTTTGAGCAGGTTCTTCTCGCCCACCTGCTTCATGCGCGACGTCGACAGCGAAATGGAGATCGCATACGGCACGCGCCCGTGAATATCAAAGACCGGCACGGCAATGCAGGATACACCCAGCTCGTTCTCTTCTTTGTCCATCGCCATGCTGCCCTCGCGGATTTCCGCCAGCTCATCATACATCGCGCTCAGTTCGGTAATGGTGTTGCGGGTCAAAGGTTGGATCTGTTCCTGGTGGCTTTCCCAGTAGCTCGCCACGTAATCCTGATGGCCAAACGCCATATAGATTTTGCCCATTGCGGAGCAGTAGAGCGGCATATGCTGGCCGATATAGGCGCGCGTGCGCAGCATGCCGGTTGTCGGCTCCAGCTTATAAATCAGGATCGCGTGGTCGTCTTCGCGGCTGGAAAAGTTGACCGTCTCGCCGGTCGCAATGTTCAGCGCCTCGAGGTGCGGAGCCGCCACGTGGATGATGTTCAGCGACGACAGCGCCTTTTGCCCGACGGCGATAAATTTGGTGGTGAGGCGATAGCTGCCCGCCGCAGGCGCCGGGGTGACATACCCGCACGACTGTAGCCCCTGTAGCAACCGGTGCACGGTGCTCTTATTCAGCCCCGCCAGTTCCGATAAATGCGCAAGCGGGCACCCGTTCGGATAGTTGCTGAGGATCTCAATCAGCATCAGGCCGCGAAACAAGCTCTGGCTACCTGCTGGCCTCTCTTTTTCTTGCGTCATTTCGCTCTCTTTCGTGCTCATCAAATGGCTCCTTTTTTGTCGGCCCTGATGGTAGCGCAAAGTGTGGTTCAGTTCACGATCTCAACAGAAAAAACACAAGCGGTTGATTTTAATCGATTTTGAAAATCATGAATGTCGTTGATCTGGCAAAAATTGATCGCTATATTTGAAATCAGATTTCGCATAGTGAAATTTAGCGATAAAAAAGCACACGCACTTGCCCCTAAAAAAACAGGAGAACAGGGATGAAAGTGACCTTTGAAGAGTTAAAAGCGGCGTTCAATCGAGTTCTGCTCGATCGCGGCGTGAAGGCGGAAACCGCAGACGCCTGCGCCGACATGTTTGCCCGCACCACGGAATCTGGCGTCTATTCACACGGCGTCAACCGCTTCCCGCGCTTTATTCAGCAGCTTGATGCTGGCGACATCATCCCTGACGCCCAGCCAAAACGGGTGACAACATTAGGGGCGATCGAACAGTGGGATGCCCAGCGCTCCATCGGCAACCTGACGGCGAAGAAGATGATGGATCGCGCCACCGAGCTGGCGTCCGATCACGGCATTGGCCTGGTGGCACTGCGTAACGCGAACCACTGGATGCGCGGCGGCAGCTACGGCTGGCAGGCGGCGGAGAAAGGCTACATCGGCATATGCTGGACCAACTCTATCGCCGTGATGCCCGCGTGGGGATCAAAAGAGTGCTGCATCGGCACCAACCCGCTGATCGTTGCTATTCCATCAAGCCCAATCACCATGGTCGATATGTCGATGTCGATGTTCTCTTACGGCATGCTGGAAGTAAACCGTCTGGCCGGGCGCGAGCTGCCGGTTGACGGCGGTTTTGACGATGAGGGGAATCTGACCAGAGAGCCGGGCGTGATCGAGAAAAACCGCCGCATTCTGCCGATGGGCTACTGGAAAGGATCCGGGTTATCGATTGTGCTCGACATGATCGCCACCCTGCTCTCTAACGGCGCCTCCGTCGCGGAAGTGACCCAGGACAACAGCGACGAGTACGGCGTGTCGCAGATCTTTATCGCTATCGAGGTTGATCGCCTGATCGACGGCCCAACCCGCGATGCCAAACTGCAGCGCATCATGGACTTCATCACCACCGCAGAACGCTCTGATGAAAATGTCGCCGTCCGTCTGCCTGGCCATGAATTCACTCGCCTGCTGGAAGAAAACCGCCGGGACGGCATCACCATCGACGACAGCGTGTGGGCGAAAATCCAGTCTCTGTAAGGAGCCGACGATGATATTCGGACATATTTCACAGCCAAACCCGTGCCGCCTGCCGCTGGCGATTGAAAAAGCGCTTCATTTTCTGCGCACCACGGATTTCGCCTCGCTGGAGCCTGGCGTGGTGGAAATTGAAGGGCGCACTATTTTTGCCCAGGTTCTCGACCTGACGACAAAGGAACCGCACGAGAACCGTCCGGAAGTGCACCGCCGCTTTCTGGATATTCAGTTTCTGGCGTGGGGAGAAGAAAAAATCGGTATCGCTATTGATACCGGCAATAACGAAATAAGCGAATCATTACTGGAACAGCGGGATATTATTTTTTATCACGACAGCGAAAATGAATCGTTTATCGAAATGATATCCGGCAGCTATGCCGTATTTTTCCCGCAGGATGTGCATCGTCCTGCCTGTATTAAGAACAAGGAAGCCGCAATTCGTAAAATTGTGGTGAAAGTGGCAATCAGCGAATTAGATTAATTTTCTGATAAATACAGGAACGCGAAATGACCAACACCGGTTTTATTATTGGTGCGTACCCCTGCGCACCCTCGTTTCACCAGAAAGGGGAACAAGAAGAACAATCCTTCTGGCGGGAACTTTCCGACACACCGTATATCCGCGGGCTGGAACAGCCTTGTCTCGAAAGCCTTCATCCGTTTGGTGATGAATGGCTGTTCCGCCATACGCCGGGCGACTGGCAAATCGTAGTCACCGCGGTAATGGAAACCATGCGTAGACGCGGCGCTAACGGTGCCTTTGGCCTGGCATCAGCCGACGAAGAACAGCGTAAAGCGTGCGTTGATTTTTACCGTCATCTGCAACAGAGAATTACTGCCGTGAACGCCCGCTTCCCGGGCAAAGTGATTGCCCTGGAGATGCAGGCAGCCCCGCAGGCGGGCAATGCTTCCGTCGAACAGGCTACCGAGGCGTTTTCACGCTCGATCCGGGAAATCGCGGGCTGGGACTGGGGCTGCGATCTGGTGCTGGAACACTGCGATGCCATGACCGGCCCCGCGCCGCGCAAGGGATTCCTGCCCCTGAAGCAGGTGCTGGAGGTGGTGAAAGACACCGATATCAGCGTCTGTATCAACTGGGCGCGCTCGGCTATCGAAGGCCGTAATACGACGCTCCCGCTGGAACATGTTCAGGCCGCACTCCGTGCCGGAAAGCTGGGAGCAGTGATGTTTTCGGGCACGACTACTCGCGGGGAGTACGGTGAATGGCAGGATCTGCACACGCCCTTTTCTTCATTCTGCACCGACAGTTTGATGTCCACTGAACACGCAAAATCACTCTTTACTGCGGCGAGCGCCGCAACGTTGAAATTCTCCGGTATTAAATTACTGGAAATAAATGCTAATGCTGACGTCAGCCATCGCATCGCTATTTTGCGCGACGGCATTAGCGAAATGAATAAAGCAACGCAATAACAATAAAAACATCCCTATTCCGGTTACATTGACTGAGACAGTAAATATGAACACTTACTCGAATGCTCTACAAGCGGATATACCGCGTCAGCGCTGGCTAAGAATCATTCCTCCTATTCTTATCGCGTGCATCATTTCGTATATGGACCGCGTAAACATCGCCTTTGCGATGCCCGGCGGCATGGATGAAGAACTGGGCATCACCGCTACTATGGCGGGCCTGGCGGGTGGGATCTTCTTTATTGGCTATCTGTTCCTGCAGGTTCCCGGCGGCAAGATTGCCGTTCACGGCAGCGGCAAGAAGTTTATCGGCTGGTCGCTGGTCGCCTGGGCGGTAATTTCGGTGCTGACCGGTCTTGTCACCAACCAGTACCAGCTGCTGGTGCTGCGCTTCTTACTCGGCGTGGCGGAAGGCGGGATGCTGCCCGTCGTGCTCACCATGATCAGCAACTGGTTCCCGGACGCCGAGCGCGGCCGCGCCAATGCCATTGTGATTATGTTCGTTCCCATCGCGGGGATTATCACCGCCCCGCTGTCGGGCTGGATCATCACCGCGCTCGACTGGCGCTGGCTGTTCATCATTGAAGGTTTGATGTCCGTCGTTGTGCTGGTGCTGTGGGCCTTTACCGTTTACGACCGACCGCAGGAAGCGCGCTGGATTTCAGACGCCGAGAAGAATTACCTGGTGAAAACGCTGGCGGCTGAGCAGCGGGCCATTGCCGGTAAAGAGGTAAAAAACGCGTCCCTGAGCGCCGTGCTTTCCGACAAAACCATGTGGCAGCTGATTGCACTTAACTTCTTTTACCAGACCGGAATTTACGGTTACACGCTCTGGCTACCAACCATCCTGAAGGAGCTGACGCACACCAGCATCGGCCAGGTGGGCATGCTAGCCGTGCTGCCTTACGTCGGCGCGATTGCGGGTATGTTCTTGTTCTCGACCCTCTCCGACCGCACCGGCAAGCGCAAGCTGTTCGTCTCCCTGCCGCTGATTGGCTTTGCGCTCTGCATGTTCCTCTCCGTGGCGCTGAAAGAGAGTACCTGGCTGGCGTATTCCGCACTGGTGGGCTGCGGGTTCTTCCTGCAATCCGCCGCGGGCGTGTTCTGGACGATCCCGGCGCGTCTGTTTAGCGCAGAGATGGCGGGCGGCGCGCGCGGCGTGATCAACGCGCTTGGCAACCTTGGCGGATTCTGCGGCCCGTATGCGGTTGGCGTGCTGATCACCCTGTACAGCAAAGACGCGGGCGTTTATTGCCTGGCGGTGTCGCTGGCGCTGGCCTCTCTGCTGGCCCTGCTGCTGCCGGCGAAATGCGATGCCGGAGCAGAGTCTAACCCCACGGTGAACCCGCACAAGCGTGCGGCCTGATGCCCTCACCCCAGCCCTCTCCCACGGGGAGAGGGAGAAAACCGAACCGTAGGCCGGGTAAACGAAGCGCCACCCGGCGAATAAGTGAGATGAAGATGAGTGAAAAAGAGCCCTTCTGGCTGGGTATCGACTGTGGCGGTACGTATCTGAAAGCCGGTCTATACAACCGCCAGGGCAAGGAAATCTGCATCGAGCGACGCTCCGTTGCCACGCTTAGCCCGTGCCCGGGCTACGCGGAGCGGGATATGCACTCGCTCTGGCAGCATTGCCACGCTACCGTCTCCACGCTGCTCAAACATTCAGGCGTAGACAGTAAACAGATCAAAGGTGTCGGCATTTCTGCTCAGGGCAAAGGGCTGTTTCTACTCGATAAACAGGACCGGCCTCTGGGCAACGCTATGCTCTCTTCCGACCGCCGGGCGCTGGAGATCGTGCAGCGCTGGCAGCAGGACGGCATTCCTGAAAAGCTCTATCCGCATACGCGCCAGACGCTGTGGACAGGGCATCCGGCTTCGCTCCTGCGCTGGGTGAAAGAGAACGAGCCGCAGCGGTACCAGCAGATCGGCTGCGTGATGATGGCGCACGACTATCTGCGCTGGTGCCTCACCGGCGTGAAGGGCTGCGAGGAGAGCAATATCTCCGAGTCCAATCTCTACAACATGACTACCGGGAAATACGACCCCCAGCTCACGCGCTGGCTCGGTATCAGCGAAATAGACGGCGCCCTGCCGCCGATTGTCGGTTCAGCAGAAATTTGCGGGGAAATCACCGCTCAGGCAGCCGCACTGACCGGTCTCGCGGCGGGTACGCCCGTCGTTGGTGGACTGTTTGATGTGGTTTCCACCGCGATCTGCGCCGGGCTTCACGACGAACATACGCTGAATGCCGTTATGGGCACCTGGGCCGTCACCAGCGGGATCGCCAGCGCACCTCGCGACAACGAGCCGTTCCCGTACGTCTATGGCCGTTACGTTCACCCGCAGCAGTTCATCGTTCACGAAGCCAGCCCCACCTCATCCGGCAACCTGGAGTGGCTCACCGCGCAGTGGGGCGACATCTCATTTGATGAGATCAACCACGCCGTGGCCAGCCTGCCGAAAGCGGAAAGCGATCTGTTCTTCCTGCCGTTTTTGTACGGCAGCAACGCCGGGCTGGAGATGACCAGCGGCTTCTACGGCATGCAGGCGCTGCACACCCGCGCGCATCTGCTGCAGGCCGTTTACGAGGGCGTGGTGTTCAGCCACATGACCCACCTCAACCGCATGCTCGAACGCTTTACCCAGGTGCAGGCGCTGCGCGTGACGGGTGGCCCGACACATTCGGACGTGTGGATGCAAATGCTCGCCGACGTCAGCGGCCTGGCGATTGAGCTGCCGCAGGTGGAAGAGACAGGCTGCTCCGGCGCGGCGCTGGCGGCGCTGGTAGGCACCGGCATTTACCCGGACTTCCACACCGCGCAGCGGGCCCTCAAGCACGACATTCGTGTGATTGAACCCGACATGCACGCCCATGCGGCCTACCAGCGCAAATATCACCGCTACCAGCTACTGATTTCAGCACTACAGGGCTATCACGCCCGCGTTAAGGAGTACGACCTATGAGCCGACCATTACTGCAGCTGGCGCTCGACCACACCTCGCTTCAGGCCGCCCAGCGCGACGTCGCAACGCTTTCAGAGTGCGTCGACATCGTTGAAGCCGGCACCATTTTGTGCCTGACCGAAGGGCTGAACGCCGTGCGCGCCCTGCGAGAGCAGTGCCCGGATAAAATCATCGTGGCGGACTGGAAGGTCGCCGACGCCGGGGAAACCCTGGCTGAACAGGCATTTGGCGCAGGCGCGAACTGGATGACCATCATCTGCGCCGCGCCGCTGGCAACCGTTGAACGAGGCCACGAGGTCGCACAGCGCTGCGGCGGCGAAATCCAGATGGAGCTGTTTGGCAACTGGACGCTGGACGACGCGCGCGCCTGGTATCGCACTGGCGTGAAGCAGGCAATCTACCATCGCGGGCGCGACGCGCAGGCCAGCGGTCAGCAATGGGGCGAAGCGGATCTCGCGAAAATGAAGGCGCTTTCCGATATCGGCCTGCAGCTCTCGATTACCGGCGGTATCACCCCCGCCGACCTGCCCCTGTTTAAGCAGATCAACGTCAAAGCCTTTATTGCCGGGCGCGCGCTGGCAGGCGCCGCTAATCCGCCGCAGGTGGCACAGGCATTCCATTCGCAAATCCGCGACATCTGGGGAGCGTAACCATGCGTCAGCATCCGTTAGGTATTTACGAAAAAGCGCTGTCGAAAGATCTCTCCTGGCCAGAGCGCCTGGTGCTGGCGAAAAGCTGCGGGTTCGATTTTGTTGAGATGTCTGTCGACGAAACCGACGAACGCTTATCGCGCCTTGAGTGGAGCACCACGCAGCGCGCTTCGCTGGTTGAAGCGATGCTGGAAACCGGCGTGGCGATCCCGTCGATGTGTCTTTCCGCCCACCGCCGCTTTCCGTTTGGCAGCCGGGATGAATCCGTGCGTCAACGCGCTCGCGAGATCATGACCAAAGCCATCAGGCTGGCGCGTGACCTGGGCATTCGCACCATTCAGCTTGCCGGGTATGACGTCTATTACGAAGAGCACGATGAAGGCACGCAGCAGCGTTTCGCTGAAGGGCTGGCGTGGGCGGTAGAGCAGGCCGCCGCCGCGCAGGTGATGCTGGCGGTGGAGATCATGGATACCGCGTTTATGAACTCCATCAGCAAGTGGAAAAAGTGGGACGAGATGCTCGCCTCGCCGTGGTTCAGCGTTTACCCGGACGTTGGCAACCTGAGCGCGTGGGGCAACGACGTCACCGCCGAGCTGACGCTGGGCATTGACCGCATCGCCGCGATCCACCTGAAGGACACCCAGCCCGTTACCGCACAAAGCCCCGGGCAGTTCCGCGACGTGCCGTTTGGCGAGGGCTGCGTCGATTTCGTTGGCGTGTTTAACACGCTGAATAAGCTCAACTATCGCGGCGCGTTTCTGATTGAAATGTGGACCGAAAAAGCAAAAGAGCCGGTGCTGGAAATTATCCAGGCGCGCCGCTGGATTGAAGCCCGCATGCAGGAAGGAGGCATGACATGTTAGAACAACTCAAAGCCGAGGTGCTGGCGGCAAACCTGGCGCTGCCCGCCCACCAGCTGGTGACTTTTACCTGGGGCAACGTCAGCGCGGTTGACCGCGAAAGCGGCCTGATGGTGATCAAGCCCTCCGGCGTGGAGTACGACGTGATGACGGCAGAGGATATGGTGGTGGTGGATATCGCCACCGGCCAGGTCGTTGAAGGCAGCAAAAAGCCCTCCTCCGACACGCCAACCCACCTTGCGCTGTACCGCCGTTACCCGGAGATTGGCGGCATCGTGCATACCCACTCCCGCCACGCCACCATCTGGTCGCAGGCGGGTCAGGATTTACCCGCCTGGGGCACAACGCACGCGGACTATTTCTACGGGGCAATCCCCTGTACACGGCGGATGACCACGGCTGAAATCGCGGGCGAGTATGAATACCAGACGGGTGAAGTGATCATTCATACGTTCGAAGAGCGCGACTTAAGCCCGATGCAGATCCCGGCGGTGCTGGTGCACTCCCACGGTCCGTTTGCCTGGGGTAAAGACGCTGCCGACGCGGTCCACAATGCCGTGGTGCTGGAAGAGTGCGCCTATATGGGCCTGTTCTCGCGCCAGCTTGCGCCGCAGTTGCCGGTAATGCAGCAGGAGCTGCTCGACAAGCATTATCTGCGCAAGCACGGGGCGAATGCCTATTACGGCCAGTGATGCTCTTTACAGGTCGTAGGCCGGGTAAGGCGAAGCCGCCACCCGGCTTTACCGCATCAGAAACGCCAGGTCAGGCCGGTCATCAGCGCGAAGCTGTCGTCGCGGTCAATCATCGGGCTGTTCTTCACGTCGTCAGGCAGCACGGTATACACCGCGCTCGCATTCAGGAACAGGTTTTGCGTCAGCTGGTATTTCGCGGCCAGGCCAACGTATGGCGTCCAGCTGTTGCCTGCGGTGTATTCATCCAGGCCCGAGCGACGTGACTCGCTGCCCGATACGCCGTAGTAATAGTCGTTGTAGCTTTCGTCGCTGTAGAAAATGCCCAGGGAAGGGATCAGCGTCAGGCGATCCATGCGGATGGGATGGAAGTAAGAGATCTCACCGACCACGCCACCGCTTTCGTCCATTGCATCGCCGGAGACGGCAAATTTAAGGCTCCCCCAGCTTTCATGGCGATAGTATGCGCCGCCCAGGAATGCCGAGGCTTTACGCTCATCCAGGTGTTTCATCTGATGGTCGTCGTTATCATCCGGATCAAAATGCAGCGGCATCCAGGATGCGGTCAGGCTAATTTCATTCTTGCTGTCTTTCCACAGGATCCATCCCCCGGTGGTTTGACGAACATAGAAATTGTCACCCTCGTAGCTGATTAACGGCACTGCGGTGGTATTTTCATTGTACCCTTTGAAAGGTGACTCATTAAATACCGCCCCCGCCCCAACTGAAAAGTCACCGGCCATTGCAGATGATGCTGCAAATAACGTAGCAGCGATAAGTAAATTCTTTTTAATAGTCATTCCATGCAATCCATTTAAACGCCAACAGGCGGGGCGAATAATAATGGTTACAAATTTGCCAATGCAACGCCGTAGTTTATATAATATTATATATAGAATCATATAGATGAGCGTGCATGATGATTAAACTGCAATTAAAGCCGCGTGAGTTAAAAATTATCTCAGTCATCGCCGCAACGCGCAGCATTGGTGATGCCGCGGCGCTGTTAGGGATAGCGCAGGCCAATGTGAGTAAATATTTATCTGATTTTGAAACGCGCGTTGGACTCAAGGTGTTTGAACGCACGACTCGTCAGTTAGCGCTTACTCAGTTCGGTGAGGCGTTAATGCCCTACATCAATGAAACGCTTGATAAAAACACCCAACTTATTAATTTTATTGCGGATTATAAGCATGAGAAGCGTGGAAAAGTCACGATTTACGCCCCTACCGGCATCGTGACCTATCTGGCACGGCATGTGATCCACAGGATTGAGGAGATCGGCGATATTCGCCTGTCGTTGAAAACCTACAACCTCGATCGCAACGAGTTTTCTGAGGGCGTTTCCTTTCCGGATGACTGCGATATTTTAATCACCTACGCTCAGCCTAAAGATGAAAACTTAGTTGCCAGCATCCTCACTAAATATTCTGTCACCGCATTTGCAAGCAAAGAGTATTTAAATAAACACCCCATTACAGGGCCGGAAGATTTGATCAACCACTCCTGTATATTAATAGACTCGATGTTGGTTGACGATGCAAATATCTGGCGCTTCCGCGTTCACGGAAGCGATGAGGCTCAAGATTATAAAGTGACGGGAAACTATATTTGCGACAATACCCAGACCGCTCTCGAACTCGCCAGAAATAATCTGGGTATTGTTTTCGCGCCAAAAGAAAGCCTGAAAAAAGAGTTAACGCACGGGATGCTGGTCCCCTGCTTTCCGCACCAGGAAGAGTGGTGGCTCGATCTGACCGCCATCTTCCGCAAGCGTGAATATCAGCCATGGCGCGTGCAGTACGTGCTCGACGGCGTGCTGAACTGCCTGCGCCAGCAGGTTACTCAGGCCATCCACGGACGGCCTGAGCTGGGCGACTAGAACAGCCCAAGCGGTTTATCAGAATAGCTCACCAGCAGGCATTTCGTTTGCTGGTAGTGCTCCAGCATCATCTTGTGCGTTTCGCGCCCTATGCCCGACTGTTTGTAGCCGCCAAACGCGGCATGCGCAGGATAAGCGTGATAGCAGTTTGTCCACACGCGCCCGGCCTGAATGCCCCGGCCCATTTTATACGCCAGATTACCGTTACGGCTCCAGACGCCCGCCCCCAGGCCATACTGCGTGTCGTTGGCAATCTCCAGCGCGTCGTCCATCGTTTTGAAGGTCGTCACGGCCAGTACCGGGCCGAAGATTTCCTCCTGGAAGACGCGCATATCGTTCTTGCCGAACAGGATTGTCGGTTCAAGGTAATACCCTTCCTGCAGATCGCCGCCCAGCATCTTACGTCGACCGCCGGTCAGGACGTCCGCGCCCTCTTTCTTGCCGATATCAATGTAGTTGAGGATGGTTTCCAGCTGCCCGTGCGACACCTGCGCCCCCATCTGCGTAACGTTATCAAGCGGGTTACCGCTGCGGATAGACTCCACGCGGCGGATCGCCCGCTCCATAAAGCGCTCATAGATAGACTCCTGCACCAGCGCGCGGCTTGGGCAGGTGCAGACTTCACCCTGGTTAAACGCAAAGAGCGCAAACCCTTCCAGGGCTTTATCAAAGAAGGCGTCTTCTTCATCCATCACGTCGGCAAAGAAAATGTTTGGCGATTTACCGCCCAGCTCCAGCGTGACGGGAATGATGTTCTGGGTCGCGTACTGCATGATCTGCTGGCCCACTTCCGTCGACCCGGTAAACGCCACTTTGGCGATGCGTTTTGAGGTCGCCAGATATTCACCGATTTCGCCGCCGGCACCGTTAACCACGTTGATGACGCCAGGTGGCAGCAGATCGCCAATCACCTCCATCAGCAGCAGCACGGAAAGCGGCGTTAAGCGCGCAGGCTTGAGCACCACGCAGTTGCCCGCCGCCAGCGCGGGCGCCATCTTCCAGCTCGCCATCAGCAGCGGGAAGTTCCACGGAATAATTTGCCCCACCACGCCCAGCGGCTCGTGGAAGTGATACGCCACGGTATCTTTATCTACTTCGCTGATCCCCCCCTCCTGGGCGCGAATGCAGGAGGCAAAATAGCGGAAATGGTCAATCGCTAGCGGGACATCCGCCGCCATGGTTTCACGGATCGGCTTACCGTTGTCCCAGGTCTCCGCCGTTGCCAGCAGCTCAAGATTCTGCTTCATCCGATCGGCAATTTTGAACAAGATGGCGGCCCTGTCCTGCACGGACGTCTGCCCCCACTTGTCTTTGGCTTTATGCGCCGCATCCAGCGCCAGATCGATATCGCGCTTGCCCGAGCTGGCTATTTCACACAGCGGCTGGCCGGTGACGGGCGTCAGGTTGGAATAGTATTCGCCGTCGACGGGCGCCACCCAGTCGCCGCCGATAAAGTTGTCATAACGGGGTTTAAGCTTGAGCGGAAAACCATACTCGCCGGGCTGGATACGCGATGAGGGAGGATTGTTTGTCATGACCATCTCCTTGCTGTTGATGTACAACAAGGGTAGTTCTGGCTGGCGATTTTCTCGCCAGCCGGTGACGGGTTTACGAGCCGTATCACGGATTACCCTACTTTACGTTTCGTTTCTGCCGCTGAGCCATACTTAACAGCTAAAGGGCTCAGGAGGAACGATGCGATGCAGCTATTTATCGGCTTTGACGTGGGTGGAACGCACGTTAAACACGGCGTGATTGATGAGAACGGCAAGGAGCTTACTGCCGACGAGTACGATACCCCCGGCGATGAAAACGCCTTCAAAGAGAAATGGGAAGCGGTCGTCGCCGCGTATCAAAAGGAACATGATGTCGTCGGCATCGGCGTCAGCTTTCCCGGCCATATCAATCACCATACTGGCGAAGCGGCGAAGGCCGGCGCGCTCGACTACCTTGACGGCGAAAACCTCTGCGAGCTGTTTAGCGGGCTGACCGATCTTCCCGTCACCATCGAGAACGACGCCAACTGCGCGGCGCTGGGCGAACGCTGGCAGGGCGCGGGTAAGGACTACGCGCATTTCGTTTGCATCACGATTGGAACCGGCATCGGCGGGGGAATTGTGATGGAAGGCGATCTTTATCGCGGCTCACACTATCGGGCGGGAGAGTTTGGCGTGCTGCCCGTTGGCAATAATGGCGAATGCATGCACGAGGTGGCGTCCGCCAGCGGCCTGATGAAGGCCTGCAGCCGGGCGCTGCGGCTTTCTGAGGATGAAATGCCCCACGGCGAAGAACTCTTCAAACGGATGGAGAGCGACGTGCACCTGCGTGAAGCGATTGAAGAGTGGGCGCATTTTTTATCACGCGGCGTCTACAGCGTCATTTCCATGTTCGACCCACAGGTCGTGCTGATTGGCGGCGGTATTAGCGAGCAGGAGAAGATTTATCTCCTGCTCGATAAGTATTTGCAGCGGTTCGAGGAGTGGGAGGCGCTCAAGGTGCCTATTCTGCCCTGCGAACTGGGTAACCAGGCGGGACGGCTGGGCGCGGTCTGGCTGGCGAAACAGAAGCTGAGCCGCAGCGCTTAAGGGAACAGCTGCCCGTCACGAAGCAGATGATCGTTGCCGCGGCGGCGCGTAAAGCCTATTCGGTTGAAGTATTCCAGGATCTGAATCGCCAGCTTGCGCCCCACGTTCAGCCGATCGCGGAAATCCGCGGCGCAGGTGGATCCTCGCGCCCGATCCATCTCGCGGATCAGGTTTGCAAACGCCACGATACGATCGTTTCGGTAGTAGCGATCTTTTACGATCGCGACAATCAGCCCCTGCTGCGCAGCGTGCCGCAGAACCTGCCGCATGAGCGGCTCATCAGCATTCGTTTCGCGCGCAAGGTCGCGTACCCACCAGGGATCGTCGCCAAACAGCGGTTCTACCTTTTGCCAGATCGCCTCCTGCTCAGCCGTAAAACCGGCCTTGTGATCGGGCAGATGCAGCCAGCCATGATGGCTTTTGATCGCACCGCTCTCACGCATCTTTTCAATCAGCAGCAGCACCAGGGCGTCGTCTTCCATCGGCAGCGCCATGCGCCGCAGACGCTCGCGCCCCGGGCCGGGCTCATCCTGATGCTGCTCATGATAGGTGGCGAGCGTACTCAGCACTTTGCGCTGCCAGCGCGCCGCAACCGGCGCATCCAGCAGGCTGTATCCGGCCTGGATATACCCCGGCTCCTGAGTCAGCAGGCGCAACCCTTCACCGCTCAGCTGGCGCGCCCACGCAAAATCGGCAAGATTCACCGCGCCACGCTCAAGGTGCACCCGCAGTGCGGCTTTATCATCTCTGGCCTGCGCCAGCGTCGCCAGCCACTGAAGATACTCGGGCTTGCGTTTACCGCGACGCGGCGGGTTGAGTGCCACGACGCGCGCCCCGGCAAGCGTTTCCCGCGCCGAGATATCGCGCAGGACCAGACGATCGTTATCCGCAAGCCAGAGCGGGGAATCGAACACCAGCTCCGCGAGGTCATTCTCAAGCAGCGACACGCGACCGGTGATATGGCTGGCCGCATGGTGAATATGCAGCGGCTGCCACTGCGTGAGCGGAGTATGGGCCTGCAGGGAGACAATCACCCGTTCGAACGGCTCAGGCGGCGCGTCGGCCAACAGCCAGTCGCCGCGGTTGAGCTGCTCTTTCTCGGCATCGCCCGCAATATTGAGTGCGATACGCTGCCCGGCAGTGGCTTTTTCCGTCGGCTGATTCTGGGCGTGCATTCCGCGCACGCGCACAGGTTTGTTAACGCCGGTCAGCCACAGCGTGTCGCCCACCTTCACTTCGCCGCTCAGGGCCGTACCCGTTACCACCAGGCCAGCGCCTTTTACGGTAAACGCGCGGTCGATGGCCAGACGGAATAGATGGTGATCGGCGTGCTCGCGGGAGGTCAGCTGCTGTAAATGGCGGCGAAGTTCGTCAATACCGCGCCCTTCTGTCGCCACGGTGACGAACAGTGAGGCATCGGTGAAACCGAACTCGTGCAGGGTCTCCAGGACCCGGGCGCGTACCTCTTCAACACGGGCGTCATCCACGCGGTCGGCTTTGGTGAGCGCAACGGTCAGCTGCGGATTGCCCGTGAGCTGCAGGATCGCCAGATGCTCGCGCGTTTGCGCCATCACGCCGTCATCGCACGCCACCACCAGCAGGGCATGGTCAATACCCCCGACGCCCGCCAGCATATTAGAGAGAAATTTTTCGTGGCCGGGCACGTCAATAAAGCCCAGCACTCGCCCATCAGGCTGAGGCCAGTAGGCATAACCCAGATCGATGGTCATGCCGCGCTTTTTCTCTTCCGGCAGGCGATCGGCATTTACGCCGGTAATGGCCTGCAGCAAGGTGGTTTTTCCGTGGTCGACGTGACCGGCGGTGGCAATAATCATTTCAACAACATCTCCAGAAACCGCTCTTCATCTTTAAGACAGCGTAGATCTAACCACATTCGGCCGTCGTATATACGCCCGATAACCGGCGTTGGCAACGATCGCCAGCGCACCGACAGCGCCTCAAGCTGGCTGCCGCGCCCGTCGCGCGGGGTAAACGTGAGCGCTTCGCTCGGCAGCCTGTCTACCGGCAGCGAGCCGCTGCCAATCTGCGACTGGCAGGGTTCTACGCGAACGTCAAAATCGGGGTAGCGCGGGGCGACTTTCGGAAGCAGTAATTCCCCCTGCGCACGTATCGAGGCGGCATCGCGCGTCAGCAGGCGCAGCGTCGGCAGGCGCTCGGCCAGCTTCTCCGGGTGGAGATAAAGCTGCAGCGTCGCCTCCAGCGCGGCCAGCGTCATTTTATCAGCGCGCAGGGCGCGCTTCAGCGGGTGCTGCTGCAGCCGGGCAATCAGCTCGCGCTTGCCGACGATAATCCCCGCCTGCGGGCCGCCCAGCAGCTTGTCGCCAGAGAAGCTGACCAGGCTTACGCCTGCGGCAATCATCTCCTGCACCATCGGCTCCTTCGGCAGGCCATACTGGCTCAGATCCACCAGCGAACCGCTGCCGAGATCGGCTATCACCGGCACATTGAACTCGCGCCCGATGGCGGCAAGCTCCGCCTCTTCAACCGCTTTGGTAAAGCCTTCAATATGGTAATTGCTGGTGTGAACCTTCATCAGCAGCGCCGTGTGCTCATTCACCGCAGCCCGATAATCTTTGGCATGGGTACGGTTGGTGGTGCCCACTTCATGCAGCGTACAGCCCGCCTGGCGCATCACATCCGGAATGCGAAACGCCCCGCCTATTTCAACCAGCTCGCCGCGTGACACGACGACTTCTTTACCACTCGCCGTAGCGGCCAGCATCAAAAACACCGCCGCCGCGTTGTTATTCACAATGCAGGCGTCTTCTGCCCCGGTGATCCTGCAGAGAACATCCGCCAGCGCACGATCGCGGTGCCCGCGCCCGGCGCCATCCAGATCGTATTCAAGCGTAACCGGGGAGCGCATAGCCTGCGCCACCGCCGCCACCGCCTCTTCGGCCTGCTGCGCGCGTCCAAGGTTGGTATGCAGAACGGTCCCCGTCAGGTTGAGTACCGGGCGCAGCGCGCTTTGCGCTGTCTCCGCCAGCCTTTGCTCAACTTCCTGTTCCCACGCCGCGCACCAGGCGGGTAACGTGTTTTCAGCCTGAATATGGCTGCGGGCTTCCTCCTGGAGCTGGCGCAGCATCTCGACCGTCGCGGTATGGCCGAAATGTTCCAGAGCAGTACGAATACGAGGCTCACGGAGCAGACGGTCGGTAGCAGGAATTTGGCTGTACAGAGAGTGATGAGTAGTCATGAATGCGCCCGGCGAGTAAATATCTTCCCCCCTCCCGACGGGAGAGGGAGTTAACATGTTGGGGGATTGTACCGCCTCCCGCCGCGAAGTGTTATAACCCGCATCAAGCCTTTGGCGGTTCAGTCTGGGCAAAGCTTTCGCGCTGGAAGAGGGTTTCTGCCAGCTTCACCAGCAGCGGCCGCTCCACGCACCAGCCCGGGGAAACGCGGCGGAAGTTGAGGTAGCCAATGGCGCAGGCGATGGCAATTGTCGCCAGGTTAACATCGTCATTCTGAATTTTGCCGTCCCGGATTAACTGTTCACACACGTCCAGGCTGCGGCTGATTTTTTCGCGCTGGCGCAGCAGCTCGGTTTCGGACTGCTGGGCAGCGGGTCTTGCCTGTTCGCGCACCGAGGCAAGCGCCGCGTCCATGATGCCATCGGCCAGGGCTTCAATTTGCTTCACCACCAGCGCGGCGTTAGGATCGGCAGGCAGCATCTGGGGCGCCACGCCGAGCAGTTCAACGTATTGCGCAATAATTGGGGAATCAAACCAGCATTCGCCCTCGTCCGTCACCAGCGCCGGAACTTTTCCCAGCGGGTTGTACTGTGCCACGCCGTTTTCCGCGCTGTAAGGCTGTTCATTCACGAATTCAAATTCAATCCCTTTCTCCAGCAGGAGAATCGAAATTTTGCGCACGAAGGGACTGGTGTAGCTGCCGATAAGTTTCATTGCCTGTTCCTGACTGTCCATAAAGTGGTCAGTATGGATCAAGGCGAAAAAAAAGGCAGGTATGCGTATCGCATTCCTGCCTCAGGGGAGATTAGTGATCGAGGTAGAGGTAGTGCATCCAGCTGGTCATACGTAACAGCACTTTACGCATCACCGAGACGTGGGCGAAGTGGTCGGAATAGACCGCCACCTGGGCATAAATGCCGTCCGGCAGGGCATCGACATCGGCATTTGGCTCCAGTTCGATCAGGGCCTGCACGCCGTCGGTACCCGGTACGACCGTCAGCGCCTGCAGTGCGCCCTGCGCCTGATAAGACCCTCCCGGCACCACCGGCAGAACGCTGGTGAGTTTGCCGGTGAACACCTGGCCCGGCAGGGCATTAAACACCACTTCCGCTTCATCGCCCGGCTTCAGACGCAGCAGCGAATTCTGGCGGAACTGCGCCACAATCTGACGTTTTTGTTCAGGAATAAAGACCATCACCGGGCGCAGCGGCAGCGCAGCCGCATAGGTCCCCGGACGGATCAGCACCTGGGTGATGTAGCCGTTGCTTGGCGCACGCACCACGGTCTGATCGAGGTTATAGGTCGCTTCGGCTAACTGCGCGCGCAGAGAGGCAATCTGTGACTGTTCGCCATTCACCATGCTGTCTAGCTGACTTTGGATCTGCGTCTGCTCGGCAACGGAGCCTTTCACCATCGCATCCTGTGCCAGGTAGTTTTGACGCGCGTTGTCGATATCGCTTTCAGAGAACGGGTTAACCTTCGCCTGGCTGCCCTTCAGGTAACGCTGATAATCTTTAAACAGACGGTCGCGTTCAGCGGACACGCGGGTAGTATTGGCGACGGCCTCCGTAAGCTGTGCTTTCAGGTTGTCGATATTGTGCGTGGCGGTGACCAGATCGGCCTTCAGCCTGTCAACGCGCGCCTGGTAGCGGCCGGGATCGAGTTTAAATAACACTTCGCCTTTTTTAATAAGCTGGTTATTTTTATCGGTGACTTCTGTAACTATCCCCGTAACCTGCGGCGTAATCGGAATGGAAATAACCGCTTTTTGCGCCGTAAAGGTATAAGGATGATTATAGTTCATTAATAAGATGAGGCCCGCAACAATAAATACCCCACCTAACGTGGCGGTGGCGAGCGTCCACTGGTTTACCGGAATACGGAATATTTTAAAGATAGCCCACGCAAAGGCCACATAGGTCAGAATAATTAACAGATCCATGATCAGTGCTCCAGCGTGTTCTTATCAATAGCGGGTTGTGACGCGGCCAGCTTTTGTTCTAATTCTGCCACGCGCCTGGTCAGCGCATCCATGCCGGGAACCTCGTCAGGCGTGGCGATATGGTTCTGCATCCCCCAACCGCGATCTTCACGGTACAGGGTCGCCCAGATCCACAGGAACGGCCATATGGCATGAAGCGTAAAGAGGCTAATCCAGCCCGCCGTATGAATGGCGTCGGCATGCGGATGGTTACGCTTTTTGGCCATATTATACGGAATGTCGTGAATAGCGATGATTCCATAAAACAGAACCAGGAACACAAAAATCAGCACGCCCAGCGCGAAATAGTTGAGAAACATAATCTCCTCGCTTAAATATCGTCAACTCATTAAATTAATAAAAAGGTATGCAGCCTAATTAATTTATTTTTAAACACAGGTGTTGTGTTTATTATTTCAGAGCCGGGGAGTATGGGTTTTTATAATATCTCCGCGCAAGTTTATAAGCGTGTCAAAATATATCCTGAATAATAATAGACTTATCCTTACATTATCAGCGTAATTCAGGTTTAAATTTTTCGCCATAACACATCCTAAAAGTCTTTTTTTAGGTTTGCGTGTTGCTTTCTGACATCCTGGCAATGAACGTCAAAACAGAGTTTGCTGTCGATCGCATCCGGACAAATCTGCATAAAAATAATTTGTGAATTCAGTCACACTTCAGAAACAAACCGACGAGAGTCGAATGTGACCCTAATCACAAAACATGGGGCAAACTGCTTTATTTTTGTCCACTGTATTTTTTTTACGCGTCAGTTTTGTGATGCAGATCACTTCAATAATCTCCCCACCCCCTACATTTACGTGATTGAGATCACACAAATTTTCGCTGTCTGGACAGTTGAACGATTCAGTGCCAGATTTCACAGCATCAGAACAGGGCTCGGCTACCTCTGCCGCCGCGCATTAACAATAAACCTCGGGCCGCAAGCCTAAGCGTAAACAGAAGAAGGGGTGTTTTATGTCATCCGATTTCAAGATCAAAGTACAAAGCTTTGGTCGTTTCCTCAGCAACATGGTGATGCCAAATATCGGCGCGTTTATCGCGTGGGGTATTATCACCGCATTGTTTATTCCAACAGGGTGGTTGCCTAACGAAACGCTGGCGAAGCTTGTTGGCCCAATGATTACCTATCTGCTGCCGCTGCTCATCGGTTATACCGGTGGTCGTCTGGTCGGCGGTGACCGCGGTGGCGTAGTGGGTGCCATCACGACCATGGGTGTGATCGTCGGTGCGGACATGCCGATGTTCCTTGGCGCGATGATTGCCGGTCCTCTGGGCGGCTGGGCGATTAAGAAATTCGACGTCTGGGTTGATGGCAAAATCAAATCCGGCTTCGAAATGCTGGTGAACAACTTCTCTGCGGGCATCATCGGGATGATCCTCGCGATTCTGGCGTTCATGGGCATTGGCCCTGCGGTTGAAGTCCTGTCCAAAATTCTGGCTGCGGGCGTTAACTTCATGGTGGCGCACGACATGCTGCCGCTGGCGTCTATCTTTGTTGAACCGGCGAAAATCCTGTTCCTCAACAACGCCATCAACCACGGTATCTTCTCACCGCTGGGTATTCAGCAGTCTCACGACCTCGGCAAGTCCATCTTCTTCCTGATTGAAGCTAACCCGGGTCCGGGTATGGGCGTTCTGCTGGCGTACATGTTCTTCGGTCGCGGCAGCGCGAAGCAGTCTGCTGGCGGCGCGGCTATCATCCACTTCCTGGGCGGTATCCACGAAATTTACTTCCCGTACGTGCTGATGAACCCGCGTCTGATCCTGGCCGTTATCCTCGGCGGTATGACCGGCGTGTTCACCCTGAGCGTGCTGGGCGGTGGTCTGGTTTCTCCGGCGTCTCCGGGTTCCATCCTGGCGGTACTGGCGATGACCCCGAAAGGTGCTTACTTCGCTAACATCGCGGCGATCTGCGCGGCAATGGCGGTCTCCTTCGTTGTCTCTGCCATCCTGCTGAAAACCAGCAAAGTGAAAGAAGAAGACGATATCGAGGCCGCAACCCGCCGTATGCACGACATGAAAGCGGAATCCAAAGGGGCAACCCCGCTGGCCGCTGGCGATGTCTCTAACGACCTGAGCCACGTGCGTAAAATCATCGTTGCCTGCGATGCCGGTATGGGCTCCAGCGCGATGGGTGCAGGCGTGCTGCGTAAGAAAGTGCAGGATGCAGGCCTGACCAACATCTCCGTGACCAACAGCGCCATCAACAGCCTGCCGCCGGACGTTGACCTGGTTATCACGCACCGCGATCTGACCGAACGCGCCATGCGCCAGGTCCCGCAGGCGCAGCACATTTCGCTGACCAACTTCCTCGACAGCGGCCTGTACACCAGCCTGACAGAGCGTCTGGTTGCGGCACAGCGTCACGAAGATAACGAAGTGAAAGTGCGCGACAGCCTGAAAGACAGCTTCGACGCCAACGACAGCCACCTGTTCCGCCTGGGTGCGGAAAACATCTTCCTGGGCCGTACCGCGACTCACAAAGAAGAGGCGATTCGCTTTGCCGGCGAGCAGCTGGTAAAAGGCGGCTACGTTCAGCCTGAATACGTTGATGCGATGCTGGAGCGTGAAAAGCTGACCCCAACCTATCTGGGTGAATCCATCGCGGTTCCGCACGGTACGGTTGAAGCGAAAGACCGCGTGCTGAAAACCGGCGTGGTGTTCTGCCAGTATCCGCAGGGCGTTCGCTTCGGCGAAGAGGAAGACGACATTGCCCGTCTGGTAATTGGTATCGCCGCTCGCAACAACGAGCATATCCAGGTGATTACCAGCCTGACCAACGCGCTGGATGACGACACCGTCATTGAGCGTCTGGCTAACACCACCAGCGTGGAAGAAGTTCTGGCGCTGCTGAACAAGTAAGTTCCGGTCTATCCCCTCTCCCCTTTGGGGAGAGGGCTAGGGTGAGGGGAAAGTTATGCGGTTCCTCACCCCAGCCCTCTCGGGTAAAAACATTGATAAAGGTTAAAACTATGAAAGCATTACATTTTGGCGCAGGTAATATCGGTCGTGGCTTTATCGGCAAACTGCTGGCAGACGCGGGCATTACGCTGACATTCGCCGATGTGAATCAGGTCGTCCTTGATGCCCTGAATGCACGTCATAGCTATCAGGTACACGTGGTGGGCGAAAACGAGCAGGTTGAAACGGTATCGGGCGTCAATGCGGTGAGCAGCATTGGCGACGATGTTATCGACCTTATTGCCAGCGTTGATCTGGTCACCACGGCGGTTGGCCCGGTGGTGCTTGAGCGTATCGCCCCTGCGGTCGCGAAAGGTCTGGCAAAGCGTAAAGCGCAGGGTAACGATACCCCGCTGAACATCATCGCCTGTGAAAACATGGTGCGCGGCACCACGCAGCTGAAAGGCCACGTTCTGGCCGCAGTGGCGGACGAAGACAAGGCCTGGGTTGAAGCCCACGTCGGTTTTGTCGATTCCGCCGTAGACCGCATCGTTCCGCCGTCAGAATCTGCCACCAACGACCCGCTGGAAGTGACCGTGGAAACCTTCAGCGAGTGGATCGTCGATAAAACCCAGTTTAAGGGCGCGCTGCCGACCATCCCGGGGATGGAATTAACCGATAACCTGATGGCATTTGTCGAACGTAAACTCTTCACGCTGAACACCGGGCATGCTATAACCGCGTACCTCGGAAAATTGGCCGGTCATCAGACCATTCGTGATGCGATCCTCGATGAGAAGATCCGCGCGGTGGTGAAAGGGGCAATGGAAGAGAGCGGCGCGGTGCTGATTAAACGCTACGGTTTTGATGCTGACAAACACGCAGCATATATCCAGAAAATCCTCGGTCGCTTTGAAAACCCGTACCTGAAAGATGACGTTGAGCGCGTGGGTCGTCAGCCGCTGCGCAAGCTGAGCGCGGGCGATCGTCTGATTAAGCCGCTGCTGGGCACCCTGGAATACGGCCTGCCGCACGCTAACCTGGTAAAAGGGATTGCCGCCGCGATGCACTACCGCAGCGAGCAGGACCCGCAGGCGCAAGAGCTGGCACAGCTGATTGAGAGCAACGGCGCGCAGGCTGCGCTGGCGCAAATTTCCGGTCTGGATGCCAACAGCGACGTGGTTGTGGAGGCGGTTGACGCTTATAACGCAACCAAATGATGCAGAATGCGGCGCAGGTCATCCTGCGCCCAAATAACAGATTGTCAGATATGCAGGCAATAATGGAACAAACCCAGGCCTTTGAAAATCGTGTGCTTGAGCGTCTGAATGCTGGCAAAACCGTCCGAAGCTTCCTGATTGCCGCCGTCGAGTTACTGACCGAGGCGGTGAACATTCTGGTGCTTCAGGTGTTTCGCAAAGACGACTACGCGGTAAAATATGCTGTAGAACCGTTACTGGACGGAGACGGACCGCTGGGCGATTTATCGGTACGTCTGAAGCTGATTTACGGCCTTGGCGTGATCAGCAGGCCAGAGTATGAAGATGCCGAGCTGCTGATGGCGCTGCGCGAAGAGTTAAATCACGACGGTAATGAATACACTTTTACCGATGATGAGATTCTGGGCCCCTTCGGCGAACTGCACTGCGTAACCGCTCTGCCACCCGCCCCCCATTTTGATAACAGCGATCCCGAGCTGTACGCGATGCAAAAGCAGCGCTATCAACAGGTTGTACGTTCCACAATGGTGCTTTCCCTGACTGAGCTGATTTCCCGAATCAGCTTAAAAAAAGCGTTTCAGAAGTAAGCCTGCGCACATTGGTGTATCCTTCCCTGTAAATCCTCCGTTTTTAGAGCCATTTGTCATGAAAGAAGTCGAAAAGAACGAAATTAAACGCCTGAGCGACCGCCTGGATCTGATCCGCCACCAGATGGCGAGCCTGTCACTGGTCGATTCCGCCGAGAAGTACGCTGAACTCGAGAAAGAGACGGCCACGCTGGAAGCTGAGATCGAGCGCCTGCGCGAAGTGAAAGGCCAGAAGCTGAGCAAAGAAGCGCAAAAGCTGATGGACATGCCGCACCGCCGCGCGATCACCAAAAAAGAACAGGCTGATATGGGCAAGCTGAAGAAAAGCGCCCGTGGTCTGATCGTGGTTCACCCGATGACCGAGCTTGGCCGCGAAATGGGCCTGAAAGAGATGACGGGCTTTTGTAAGACGGCGTTCTGATCGCCAAATACCTCTGCCCCGGCAGAGGTATTTCCGTTCCTCGCCTGCGGCTTAGCCAACTTCCCGCTTACAATACCCAATGACGCCATCATATCCGGTGAGTAGCCCTACCTCTCTGCGGTCATAGATTGCTTCTATGTCAGTATTTTTGCCATTCCCCGAGATATCAAGCGTGATGTACTTCTCGATGCCATTTTTATGTAATTCGTATCGGTGGGCGTCGCCAATTTTATCGCCAGTATCTTTCAGTGAGTAACCGTGGTTCATCGCAGCCGTCTCAAGGCAGTCCAGAGTACGATGGAGCTTTGCGGGGTAACTGATCCGCTCCACCGTCATGTTATTGAAGTCGTTGATCATACCTGCACAGCCCGAAACAACCATTGGCAAGGTAAGAACTAATAGCTTACTTTTATGGAACACACGCATTATTTGAGATCCTCTAAAAAAAACAACGCGTAAAGTATCGCAGGCTTTAGTCGTTGTTTTAATGAAAAGCGTAAGAATTTATCTGGCTAGAATAATCCCGTTATTTTTCCGAAATCTCTTTCACATCACTTGGGTGTAGTTGATGAATGTTTCCATCGGCGTCGCGGTAAGAAATCAGCCCGGTATCCTTATCTTTCATCGGCTTGCCATGGGCAGTCATCATATGGCCGTCTGGCGTGGAGATAACATAGTCATGTGAGCAGGCGGTGATTGAGCATGCCGCGCTGAAGAGAATGACGAGGGGAAACAACTTCATGGTGCGCTCCTAAATGGCGAGAACTGATGATACGTCAGTGGATAAAATAACAGCTTGAGTCCGGATATAATCACATCAAAGCCAAACGACGCGACAACCACTCTGGCTGCGCAGGCCAATTGCTACACAATATCCGTTGCTGTGAAATCACTGTTACTTATTTGCTAAATAATGAATTACTGGCGCCTATCAAATAAACTATTCAGTATTTAACGCACGTATACTGCGGAGAATATGTACTGCTCACAATCAGCATATTACCTTTGACTTTCTTCAAATTAAGAGTAATCGATTGGTTATCGCTGGTATTCTCTAGCCACATCTGCTGGAACGTCTCATCGGTTGTTCGATTAAGGGGGGATGAGGTTATTTTACTAATTTTAAAAGTATAAGTTTCCGTATCGACCTGTTCGCCCTGCGAAAGATAAATTGTGCGCTCGAGATAGGTATTCGAGTCCGGTGATTTCACGTAACCTTCATACTCCAGCATCCCTTCAACTTTATTATATAGCTGGAGATTTTCTACCAGTGAGAAGATTAGTGCGCCGTTTTCAGTATCAATGGTTGCCCTGCTAAACGCCTTACATTTTAAAGGGGGAATACCCCCATTGAGCGACTGAATTACCAGTAAGGAGAACAGCATAAGGGCGCCCAGGATACCCGCAATCGGCCAGAATTTATTCATCGATTTTTATTCCATTTATAATGGTAAAAATTATCGCATGACACCACTTCCTGGGATTTGCCAGCATGGCAGTAAGAAAATAGCTCTCTGGTATCATCTTTGTTCGAAATACTCGCTTCGTTGCTGTATATAACTACGTCATTCTTTTTACAGACTATCTTTTTTTGCTTCATGACTTGCATGATTTTGCTTAATACCAGCCGGCTCTCTTCTTCTGAAATATTATGCACATAATGTATATCGCAGAGGCTATCTGAAGTCTGAAGCTTCGTCACGCCCTCAACGGTATCATTATAATAGGCATAACCCAGTACGGCCGCGATTATCAGGAATACCGTAAGCAGGCTTAGGATAATGCGGTTTTGCAGAGGGCTAAAACGACGACGATGAGGTTGAGACGAAGCAGGCGGAGCCGCACTCACTTCCATAACTTCAACGTGGATTGCCGCATTGAGCTTAAACCCCACCTTTGGCAGCGTGACAATCAATTCATGGCAGCCCAACAGCGCCAGGTTACGGCGAAGAATACTGACGTATTGATTTAAATTACTTCCTGAAGCATGCAAGCCGTGGTTATCCCAGACGGTTTCAAGCAGATATTCGCGTGTCAGCTCTTTTCCTTCAGAAGAAAGGAATGTTTCCAGCAGGCGTGCAGCAGGTAAAGCCAGCTTGATGACATCCTCGCTGGAAGGTAACTGTAAAGTACCGTCGTCGCTGTTAAATATAATCAGCCTATCAATAAGATACTTCATAATTTCCTAATCAATAGAGAAAACATCGTCTGACCAGCAGGTGATTACAATAAGTATACAGGTTAACAGGCACGATCAGAACCCATCCATCCTGCACTACGACGCTAAGTTGGCAGAGACTTGAATTAGTCAAAATGACTGCAATAATTAATTTTTTAAGCACATAAACCTATATATAACTTCATTATTGAATTAAATTGTCGACAAAGCCCATTTGCGGTTTCCTTAAGATGTTTGATGAATGCAGGCAAGCGCTTGCGATGGTCCTACCGAACGGGAACTGGATTGTGGACATTTCTTTCACTGACTTTTTGACAGTATTGTCATTAGCGCTGGATCTCCGTGATCCTCAAAATGGACGGCGTGGAATTCGTCGTGCCTTTATTGCTATGGCTTTTTTACGTGAACAAGGTGCCAGCCTTTCTGAGCAGCAAGATGTGTATATCGCCGCATTACTTTATGAGCTTGGCGTAAAAGGCGCACACAATTTATCCCACTGCCGGGAGGCAGTATCCCAGATTTCTTTATTATCAAATAGTGCATCACTGATATTTGAAAAATCAGCCCAGGCTACTCACAGCCGTCTGCTCGATTTGGTCGATAATCTAGACCTTCTCGCCTTATATGAATTTCCGTCAGGAAAATATCCTTCCTCGGCAATAGAGACCCTTTGCGACTCCATCGGATCCCGCTATTCTCTTGATGACATTCTTACGCTACGTGAGCTTGAGCAGTGCCCTGAAATATGGCTCAAGCTGGCATCACCATCGTTATTAAATGACGTCCGGGCTCAGTCGCCTTTTTTATCGCAGAAACTTCAACAGGCCGAACTGATCCAGCTTGCAGCTTTGGTCGCAATGACCGTTGATCAGCATTGCCAATACCCCGATCCCCGTTCAGTCCTTGTCGCAAAATACTCTGTGTGCCTTGCAAAAATGTACGGGTTTTCCCCCACAGGAATTATGGAAATGCGCCTGGCGGGTTTACTCCACGGACTGGGAAAACTGGCCCTGCCCTCCCGTATCTTTACCAAAGCGGATTATGCGCTGGAGAAAAACCATCAATCATTTAAGTCTTACCCACTGGCGACCCGAGAAATCCTGTGCGGAATACCCGGCATGTACCAGATTGCAATGATCGCCAGCCGTCAGCACGAGCAGCCAGATGGAAAAGGATTCCCTGACGGTTTAACAGGCACACAGTTGGATTTGAGCACCAGAATGATATCCGTCGCCAGAACCTATGTTTCGTTGCGTGCACGTAATGGCGGCAAGACGATGTTATCACCCGCTGCCACACTCAGCCTGATGAAAATGAAGGCAACAGAGGGCTTGCTAGACCTTGATATTGTCAATGCGCTGGAAGGGGTAATTTACAAAATGAGGTCAATGGAGGGCGTAAATGATGATTAGAATTATATTCGAGGTATTTTCTGTACTGGTCTCAATTTGGTACGTCATATGGATATTGATAGAAGGTCTCGGGAAATTTTAGTTTCTTACGTCTTATTTTTCACGTTATACATTAGCGGTAAAAAGCAACAAGCAATCCCCTCGTACGTGCGGCATTCAACCACTTCAACTGCATATGGCCCGCATTCCCTGGCAGAGCAAACGACTGGTTATCGCCGGATGAAACGTGGAAAGAAGCAATGCGGTTCATTTTTTTATGGTTACAGCTGGTGCTGATATCACCGTTTGAAGCAGAGATATGACATGCAGCCTCGGTGATCATTCCCTTAAATGAGATCGTGGTTTGCGAGGCTGCTGAACAGGTGGTACTAAAAACAATAAACATCATAGCCAGGAAAATACGCATCATTGTCATCTCTCAGGGAAAAGTATGGGTGGAAACACATCCCACCGTTCATGCATCTATATAACCATAGAATTTAAAAAACCCGGCATCATATGCTGCACATCACACATAAATAGATATTTAAACCAGTAAAGAGTAATTTGACGGCATCCATTTAGAGGTTTGAACTGGTTTTTAGCACCAACGAAGCGCTCAAATATGCTCAATAACAGAATTAAAGAAGAGATTTGCAGGGAAGTGAGGTAACGAAGCGAAAAAAAGGGATGTTGTACATCCCTTTTTTTAACGCGGTTTGAAAAAGTGAGATTAGTAGCCGTTGCAGGTGAAAATGTAGCTGAGAGGGGTGCCAATCAGATAAAGATTATCTGAAATGTGGTTGATATCAAAAGATATGAGCGAACTGTCTCCCGTTAACTCCATCAGAAACATTTCGAACGCCTTGTCGCTTACCGTATCGTTAGCGGCTCTATGGATGTCCGTTATGTTAAAAAGCCAGGTGTGCTTGTAGGCTTTCTTACCATTTTTCATATAGATGACACGATGCAGCTTTTCGCGCCCTTTGACCGTGGAGACATAACCTTCGAGGGTAAGGTAAGCTGCATCGGGACCCGACACGCGTAGATCCTGGTTAACCATAACGCTTTCATTCTCAAGGAAGTAACGCGTGGGCCCGTTGCAGCGGAAATCGCCGAACTGCTCTTCATGTTTGGCTTCAAAAAGAGAAAATATCAGGCCTGTAAGGAAAATAAAACATACCAGCAGGATTACATATTTTTTTCTATTCATGATGCTCTTTCCACCCTGAATAGAAAAAGTCTGTACAATTCCCCAGCGTTTTTTCGCCAACATTATGACAATATGAAAGGAAGGTCCGCCCGTAGTCATCGTCATCCGGTATAGGATCCACGTTATCGAACAGCAGGGTGTTCCCTGCATCACATTTGAGTTTCAGTTCTTTGAGCATCGCATTAATTTGATTTTTCGCACGCAGTTTTTCGTTGTCGCTGAATTTATGCAGATAAAGCGCATGGCAATTGGGCGCGACTTCAACCATCTCACTGCTGACAATGTCGTAGTGAGACGTAAACTGCTTAAGGATAATAAATCCCGCTAAGGGGAGGATGATGCACAGAAAAGCGATGACAATCATCCAACGCTCTTTTCTGTTCTTTTTTTGCACAGAATGAGGAGCAGAAAAATGTACGTTTTCACCGGGGCCGGCACGCATCTCAATGCTGATAATGGTATTGAGACGAAAGCCAATTTTAGGAATAGTAATGAAGAGATTTTCGCATCCATGAGACGCCAGCGTTCGTCGCAACATACTCATGTATTGATTTAGATTGTTGTTTGATCCACGCAGCCCATTTTTATCCCAAACTTCAGTCAATAAATAATCTCGGGTAACCAGCTCACCCTTCGACAGAATGAGCAGTTCCAACAACTGACTTGCTGGAATACTGAGCTTAATAAATTCATCATTATCCCCGCATTCAATCGTATGATCGGCGGGGTTGAATAACATGTTATCAGATATACAATAAAGCACAGTCGCAATCACTGTTTAAAAAGTAGGGACAAACTTTATCAGATCCCTAAACAGAGAAAACGACCGATACCTATATACTCCTTAAACCTGACGGGAAGGCGGGAGATTGTCCCGCATCAAAATAACATATTCACCCTACTATTTTACAATTTAATAATAATGACTACTGTTCATTCATAACAATCGCTATTGATTGTCCATCCAATAAAATGGCGATTTAAAATGCTATAGACAGTAGCCCACCACTCAGCACGAGCCCTGCACCCAGCAGCGATAAGCCCGTTAATCTCAGATTGCCAGTGATTGCATTCCATACCATGTTGATGCACAAGCATGCCCCTGCCACCGTAATGAAGATAAGCGCAAAATCCAGATATGCGATATAAGTGGATAGCGCGTAATAGGATAATAGCGACGTAAGCAAGTAAAGAGCGGTAGGTAATTTCTTGTTGAATCGCTGAGTGTAAGGAAGCAACGTAACCCCCATCGCTCTGGTCAGAACGGTGATTATCAAATAGCTGGTCAAATGTAGTGTTTGCATCAATGTAACTCATCTGCTTTGGTTTTCATCAGAATGAAAAAACCGACCAGGATCATTACCCAGGCAAGGCTCGCTTTGCCAGAGGGCATGACATCGAAAAAGGCATAGTTAGCAACGACGGCAGTCAGCATCATTGCCCCGGTTATAATCGTGCAGCTTACGATGCTATCTGCAGGATCATCTTTATTTTCCGACAACGAAATAACGTAACCGCCGCTCATCTGTACGAGTGCGCTACACCAAAAAAAGAAATTGCTCGATGAATAAACAGCCCATGCCATCAGACACGTCGCCACTACGCTGCTAAAAATAGTAATAAGTAAGCCGTATCTGCTGTTACTTAGCCACATAGTTGTTCCCTAAATAAAGGTTTTTGTGTGGCTCAAATATCACCATTACCAATGATTAACAGCAAGATAAAAAGGTCATCCTGATATAATTAGATTTTTATTTTGCATTCAGGACCAAATTTATAAATTTCCTCTACCGCCGCAAAGTGACAATCAAAAGCACCCCCAACAATTGCGCGTATGCCATCCTCGATGGCATACCCTTTAATTACATGCGTTTTAGACTATTTGAGTGTAACGAGAACCGTTGCATCAGCTGAAAATTTCCCGTAGTGCGGAGTATGGCCGGGAAGCATAATGGGGCGGGCGCGATAGTTGAATGAAGAAGAGGCGTTATGGGTTACTGCATTAAACGCCACAGGTTCACCGTGCGTATCAACAATCTGTATGCCGATATTATCCAGCTGTGTAGGCAACGTATTGCTGTCCACAAGACGGCCATGGAAGGTGAACTGAATATTCACTTTTCCGTAGTCCTCTGGATTCATGCACACAACGGGAATTTTAAAGCTGGCACTGGGTAAATCCTTTCCACCCTTTTTTAACGAGAAAGACGGGAAAGGGACTTTAATTTGCTGAGCCGTCACGCCGCAAAGCGAGGTATTTATAACCACTGCAGGCAAATTTATACGCAGTAAAGGATGCGTTTTCCCATAAATACTCAGCGACGGCAACCTATACTGCCCGCCGTGCAAATCACCAATCTTGTAGAGACGCAGTGAGAGGTTATCGCCAGGTAGCCAGTTTGAGAGCCTCGACACGCATCGCTCATTGCCTTTTGTACACAGACTAAAACCAATGCCTGGCACGTTCGTTTTAAAAATGCTCCTTGAGGTGTCCCACATCCCGGCATCCGTTTCAACGGATAGCTCGTTTTCGCTCAATGCGCTGGCGGCCAGGGAAGAGAGTGGCAATGTCTTTAGTAATGTTCCATCCTGCAGGCCCGCGATATTTTGCAACGTCATGTTGGGCATATTTTGTACCAGGCTGGCTGCAGAGGTGGAGAATGAGGCGATGAGCGCCAGCAAAGCGCCCTTTTTTATCGGCATTGTAATTCCCATATGTGCTGTTTCTTATTAACTGCAGAGAGGTCAACGGCGCAGTCTGAATCAGAAGCGGTATCCCCGGCATGGTAAGGCCAGCGATGTTCGCGAATATCAAGCGCGATTAATCCACCAGCCGATACGATCCCGACAGGCTTGTTATCTGCGTCATAGATCTGTGTGCCAAACGGCTCAGCGCCACCTTTCGTACTATAGATGTGCGCATAATGGATCTGCACCCGCCGGGCTTTGGTGTCTACTTCCACAATGGCCCCTGCACGTGGAACGTTTTGATAGATGTTATTGTCGATGGCGATCTGTTGATGGAGCCCCTCAGAAGAGAGCGATGTGTCGTTGTAGCGATAAGGGGTCAAATTACTCACGATGGCGTTGCCAAAATAATCCGTCGTGACGTCATTGTTGTTTGTAATATGAAGCCCTGAAACACGATCGGTGTGGACTAAGGCGATGCTCGTGCCCAGGGGTTGCCCGAGCGTCACGCCGTGATGGTGCACGATCATCGCCCCATTCAGACCGGCGGTCATTTCCTGACTGTCTCCATTATGGCTCCACCCCGCACGGAGAATCCCTTTGCTGGTGCTCCAGTCCAGAGACGAATCATATTGTCGCTGCCCTGTAGTCGATATTCCTGTGTCATAGCTCAGACTGTCGTCGTCAAGCAAACTGCCAGAAAGCGAAAGTCGGTTATCCGCCGTTGTACCGTGGGTCTGGTTGTAATTAAGGTAGTGGTTGTTCTCTTTCCCCAGAGGGAGCGAGACGTTGAATGAAATCGTATTGTCGGTACTGCTGCCATACTGATGATTAATACTGGCGATGAATTGCATGCTGCGGAGGCTGAAGGTGACGCTGCCGCCAATGGCCCTGCTCGTTTCATTCACAAAGCCATACTGCTGCGTGTAATTTACTGTCACATTGACCTCGGCCAGCTGCTGGTTAAGCTGTAGCACGTAGCGGGACTTATAATCGTTGCTGGGCGTCGCCCTTACGGCATCCTCGAAGTCTGCATAGCCACGGGATAATCTGTTTTCCGCAGTTAAATAGAGGTAGCTATCTGTCTCCCTGATACTATGACTCAGGCCTGATTTAATAACATAACCTTGTTTTTTATCTGGGAAATTACTTTGACTTTTATTCACCGTGGCAAAAAGTCCGCCAAGCCATCTGATGTTTCCGCCTGCGCCAGAGGCAATATTGCGGTAATGATTTGCATACTGGAAACCGTTGATCAGCGTTATCGAGTTAGTCACACCGTACAGGCTGTTGGTTTCCAGTAATTTCGGGGATGCGCTTAGGCTCCGGTTTCGACCCAGATAGACGCTGTAACGGAACACCTTTTCAGGTACCAGGATGTTGACCGTATTGTAAGGCTGAACAAAATGGCGGGTTTCCCCGTTGGCTTCTATCACCGAAATATCCAGGTCACCCGCGTTCGATGAAGCGGGTATATCTTTTAGCGCAAAAGGTCCAGGCGTAACTTTTCGTGTCGCGATAACCAGATCGTTTTGTTTAATAACGATGGTCGCGTTCGATTTAGCCACCCCTGAGATCACCGGGGCATAGGTGCGCTGCGCGTTTGAGAGCATTTCACTGTTCGTGGCAAGCTTGACGCCTCGCAAATTCTGAGCGGCAAACAGATCGCCCGAGGTAAAAAAGTCACCGACCACTGCAGTGCTTCGCAGCGCATCCACATCATGACTGAGAGAGTTAGTACTGCTCACATAGCGCAGACTGGCGCTATCGGTTTTGGTCATAAACCCGTTGTTTCTGAACTGAAACCCGGCGAGATTGACGCCGTTAGTAAAGTTTCCGTAGAGGGATTTAACGCGCGTCGTGCCACGCGCATCGTCATAGTTAAGGTTGTAGCTGGTAAACGCCGCAGCAATGCCGTCCTCCCACTCTTCAGTAGGGGGAAGATCGTTTTCTGATATCGTTTTCTGGTATTTCTGTGGGATCGTAATCGAGAGCGTATTTTCGCCTTGATCCAACTTTACGCTGGACCCTGCGATGTAATCCGTCAGCGGCCGGGGGTCATCAAAGCAGTGTTCAACTATCACCCCCCATTTTTTTAGCGTGCCACAGGAAAAAACGGCGCTGATTTTATCGTCGCTGATTTTTTTGTACGTTATGTTTTGCCCTTGCAATTCTTTATCGTTCAGGTAGACGGTCAGGGTATAGTCACCTGGCAACACGTCGTTTCCTTTATCGAACTCAGCAGCATCCTTAATGCTTACGCCACCCACATTTTCGAGAAGAGAAAGATCGTACTTTTCTTCAGCATGGGCGACTGGAAAAATAAAAAACAGAAGAGAAAAAAAAGCATTTTTCTTCATGGGAAGGGGTTCGGTTTTCAGGATAACCAGCGACAGAAATAAGACAATAACCTTGCCACAGTTTACTTGTGGCAAGGCTTTCGAACTTACTTATTGATACGTAATTTCAAACACTGCATCGGTTGCAAGTGTACCGCCAGTCACATCGCCTTTATAGCGGGCATATTTTGCAACAAGGTCGAGATTGTTATTTTTATTAAGGAAAGCATTTTCAAGCCCAGATTCCTTTGCTGTTAAATCCGTGCCGATAGGTAATAAATGATTTCCGCCATTGGAAAATATTTCCACACCAACACCTTGCGCTGTTCCTTTACTATTTTTAAGAATGTTGTGATCGCCTTCCCCGTTAATTTTCATACGTAAATTTGAGGGATTATTACCATCAACACAGTCAATTTCGAGTGTGAAGTTTTTCGCCGCCGTATCCAGTACCTCGCCTTGCGCCAAATTCATAAACTGGGAACTGTTTACGCTATCAAGAGATACGTCCAACGACTTAGACTTGAAAGAACATGTTGGTTCAATTACCTGTCCTGTAAAGTGGACAGTCGTTGAATGGGTTGGTTTATCAGCTGCAAATGCAGAACTGGCTAAGCCAGCGAGGGCGAGCGCCATTGCCATAGAAGTTAATTTTTTCATTGTATATCCACTTTATTTACACAGATTTCATCGGAAATGTGATGAAGCCATTTCTGTTACGTCACCGAAATCGCTGATGGCACTCCAGGTGACAGAATTACATTTCGCCGTGCCTTGCAACTGCATACGTTTTTTTGAAAATGGCGCAATCATATCGACATTTAATTTGGTATGGCCGTCAGTCATCGCACTATCAATAGTGATGAAATAAGGCGTTGGATTATTTACCTCAATACTATTGCCCGCACATTGCCAGATGAGTTTTTTCCACGCATCGCCAGATTCGGCCTCAACACCCGCGGGTCGATAAAATACTTTTATTTTCGTCTGCATCGCTAACAACAGTTCTGATCCTGAGGCATTAGCATCAACCTTAGGGATCTCTTTTACATTGAGCCAGAAGAGCTTCTCGCTTTTATTATCCTTGAGCGCGGGATCTACCAAGTTAAATCGTAATTCAACCTTATGATGTGCTTTTATTTGCGCGACCGGCGGCTCAACCAAGATACCCTGCTGAGGTTTACCTGATTCATCTTCTACCCAGCTCTGCATGAGATAATCATTGTCAGTGGGATTATCCACTTTGAGCGAGACTTGATTTTCACTTGCCGGGAATACGACTCTCGTTCCACTGAGCACCAGCGCCGCCCTGGCGTTAAAAAACGGCATCAGCAGCATCGCCATAACCAGCGCTCTGCCTGTGCAAAGACGTATCAAAGAACACATTTTATTAACCCATTTTAATACCGAGACGTTGTACGGAAACCGTTCGCGATCGTCACAACATAATTGGTGATTTAACCTGCTAAGCAGGATAGGGGTTTCAGAAAGAAGTTTCCTAAACGCTTCAAAAATGGTCGTTGGCACTCCTGGTTTCGGTGAACATTTATCGCCAAAAGTAAATTCGCCGCTGATTTAATGTTAATGAATGCGCTACTGCCAGCCCGCGAGATTTGGTCCTACCAATGCCAGAAAAACTGTCTCACCTTTCACAAAACGGTTCGAACCCCTCACAAAATCATTGCTCGTACATAACATTTGATTAACCATTCATTGTCATTAACCCTACATCACACTATTGGCAGGACCACTTTTACGCAGACTGTGACGCAGAGATGAGCGCAGACTCACCCGACGCGCAGGCTGCAGGGTCCCCAGGAGACCTGCATGAGCCTCTGGCAACAAAACTACGATCCGGCCGGGAATATCTGGCTGTCGAGCCTGATCGCATCGCTTCCGATCCTGTTCTTCTTCTTTGCGCTGATTAAGCTCAAGCTGAAGGGCTACCTTGCCGCGACGTATACCGTTGCCATCGCCCTGATGGTGGCCCTGTTCTTCTACAAAATGCCGGTCGATCGCGCGCTGGCCTCCGTCGTCTATGGCTTCTTCTACGGACTGTGGCCAATTGCGTGGATTATCATCGCCGCCGTCTTTGTCTATAAAATCTCGGTGAAAACCGGGCAGTTCGACATTATTCGCTCGTCGATTCTCTCCATCACGCCGGACCAGCGCCTGCAGATGCTGATCGTCGGCTTCTCCTTCGGGGCGTTCCTGGAAGGGGCGGCAGGTTTCGGCGCGCCGGTGGCGATCACCGCCGCGCTGCTGGTCGGGCTGGGCTTTAACCCGCTGTATGCCGCGGGCCTGTGCCTGATTGTGAATACGGCGCCGGTGGCGTTCGGCGCAATGGGTATTCCGATTCTGGTAGCCGGACAGGTCACGGGCCTGGACAGCTTTGAGATCGGCCAGATGGTGGGCCGCCAGCTGCCGTTCCTGACCATCATCGTGCTGTTCTGGATCATGGCGATTATGGACGGCTGGCGCGGCGTGAAGGAGACCTGGCCTGCGGTGATGGTGGCGGGCGGTTCGTTCGCCATTGCCCAGTATCTCAGCTCCAACTTCCTCGGCCCGGAACTGCCGGACATCATCTCTTCCCTGGTATCGCTGGTGTGCCTGACGCTGTTCCTGAAACGCTGGCAGCCGGTGCGCATCTTCCGCTTTGCCGATATGGGCGCCTCACATGTGGATCAGACTCTGGCCCGCACGGGCTATACCGCAGGACAAATCGTTCGCGCCTGGTCACCGTTCCTGTTCCTGACCGCCACCGTGACGCTGTGGAGCGTACCGCCGTTCAAAGCCCTTTTCGCCCCGGGCGGCGCGCTGTACGACATGGTAATCAACATCTCCGTGCCGTTCCTCGACAAGATGGTTGCCCGTATGCCGCCGGTGGTTCACGACGCCACCCCGTATGCAGCGGTGTTCAAGTTTGACTGGTTCTCAGCAACCGGTACGGCCATCCTGTTTGCCGCTATCCTTTCGGTGGTGTGGCTGCGCATGAAGCCTGCCGCCGCGGTGCAGACCTTTGCGGCGACGATTAAAGAGCTGTTGCTGCCAATCTACTCCATCGGCATGGTGCTGGCGTTCGCGTTTATCTCGAACTACTCCGGCCTGTCGTCGACGCTGGCGCTAGCGCTGGCGCACACCGGACACGCGTTTACCTTCTTCTCGCCGTTCCTCGGCTGGCTGGGGGTGTTCCTGACCGGTTCCGATACCTCATCAAACGCCCTGTTTGCCGCCCTGCAGGCAACCGCGGCCCAGCAGATTGGCGTTTCTGACGTCCTGCTTGTCGCGGCGAACACCACCGGCGGCGTGACCGGGAAGATGATCTCCCCGCAGTCCATCGCCATTGCCTGCGCCGCGGTGGGGCTGGTGGGCAAAGAGTCGGATCTGTTCCGCTTTACCGTAAAACACAGCCTGATATTTACCTGCATGGTGGGAGTGATCACCACGCTGCAGGCCTATGTCTTAACCTGGATGATTCCATGATAGTGATGCCCAGACGCCTGTCCGACGAGATTGCCACTCGCGTGCGGGCGCTGATTGAAGAACAACATCTGGAGGCGGGCATGAAATTGCCCGCCGAACGCCAGCTTGCCGCCCGGCTTGGCGTGTCGCGCAATTCACTGCGCGAGGCGCTGGCGACGCTGGTCAGCGAAGGGGTGCTGCTGAGCCGTCGCGGCGGCGGCACTTTCGTGCGCTGGCAGCATGATAACTGGTCCGAGCAAAACATCGTTCAGCCGCTGAAAACGCTGATGGAGAACGACCCGGACTACAGCTTCGACATCCTCGAAGCGCGCCATGCCATCGAAACCAGCACCGCGTGGCACGCGGCGATGCGAGCGACCGAGGCCGACAAAGAGAAGCTCAAAGCCTGCTTCGAAGCCACGCAAAGCAGCGACCCGGACATCGCCTCCCAGGCGGACGTGCGGTTTCATCTGGCGATTGCCGAGGCGTCGCACAACGTGGTTCTGCTGCAAACCATGCGCGGCTTCTTCGACCTGCTGCAATCCTCCGTGAAGCAGAGCCGCCAGCGCATGTATCTGGTCCCGCCGGTTTTTGCTCAGCTAACCGAACAGCACGAGGCGGTGCTCAACGCCATTCTGGCGGGTGATGCCGAGGCCGCGCGTAAAGCGATGATGGCGCATCTCGGCTTCGTGCACACCACCATTAAACAATTCGATGAAGATCAGGCCCGACAGGCGCGCATTACCCGTCTGCCTGGCGACAACGATATTTCCAGGGAGAACAAAGCATGATTATTTCAGCAGCCAGTGACTATCGCGCCGCGGCGCAGCGCATTTTGCCGCCGTTCCTGTTCCACTACATCGACGGCGGGGCGTATGCCGAATATACCCTGCGCCGCAACGTGGAAGATCTGTCTGAGGTGGCCCTGCGCCAGCGCGTGCTGAAGAATATGTCTGACCTGAGCCTTGAGACGAAGCTGTTTAACGAAACGCTCTCCATGCCGGTGGCGCTCGCGCCTGTGGGCCTATGCGGCATGTACGCCCGCCGTGGCGAAGTGCAGGCCGCCGCCGCGGCGGACGCCAAGGGTATTCCGTTTACGCTTTCCACCGTGTCCGTCTGCCCGATTGAAGAGGTCGCCCCGACCATCAAGCGCCCGATGTGGTTCCAGCTGTACGTCCTGCGCGATCGCGGCTTTATGCGTAACGCGCTGGAGCGGGCCAAAGCAGCAGGCTGCTCTACGCTGGTCTTTACCGTGGATATGCCAACGCCGGGCGCGCGCTACCGTGATGCCCACTCCGGCATGAGCGGCCAGAATGCCGCCCTGCGCCGCTACTGGCAGGCCGTCACCCATCCGCAGTGGGCGTGGGATGTGGGGCTGAACGGTCGTCCGCACGACCTGGGAAATATCTCGACCTATCTCGGTAAACCAACCGGGCTGGAAGATTACATCGGCTGGCTGGCGAACAACTTCGATCCGTCGATCTCGTGGAAAGACCTGGAGTGGATCCGCGAATTCTGGGACGGCCCGATGGTGATCAAAGGGATCCTCGACCCGGAAGATGCCCGCGACGCGGTGCGCTTCGGCGCGGACGGGATCGTCGTCTCTAACCACGGCGGACGCCAGCTCGACGGCGTGCTCTCTTCTGCCCGCGCGCTGCCGGCCATCGCCGATGCGGTGAAAGGCGATATTGCCATCCTGGCCGACAGCGGCATTCGCAACGGGCTGGACGTGGTGCGCATGATTGCCCTGGGCGCGGACAGCGTGCTGCTGGGTCGTGCGTACCTGTACGCGCTGGCCACCAGCGGTCAGGCGGGCGTGGCAAACCTGCTGAACCTGATCGAGAAAGAGATGAAGGTGGCGATGACGCTGACCGGGGCGAAGACGATTAGCGAAATAAGCAAGGATTCGCTGGTGCAGGAGCTGAGTAAACTGCCTGCGGCGCTGGCACCGCTGTCGCAGGGCGACGCTGCTTAAGGTCTGATCCCCTGACCTGGCCCTCTCCCCAAAGGGGAGTGGTGATGCTATTCTGCCCCCGCAATTAAGGGGGCAGCATGCTTAACATCGTTTTATTCGAACCAGAAATTCCACCCAATACCGGCAACATCATCCGCCTGTGCGCCAACACCGGGTTTCGTCTGCACATCATCGAGCCGATGGGCTTTGCGTGGGACGACAAACGCCTGCGCCGCGCGGGGCTGGATTACCATGAATTTACCGCCGTTGTTCGCCATCGCGATTACGCCGCGTTTCTGGACGCCGAAAAGCCGCAGCGCATGTTCGCCCTGACCACCAAAGGCACGCCGGCACACAGCGCCGTAAGCTATCAGGACGGGGATTATCTGATGTTTGGCCCGGAAACGCGCGGCCTGCCGGCCACCATTCTTGATGCCCTGCCGGCCGAACAAAAAATTCGTATTCCGATGATGCCGGACAGCCGCAGCATGAACCTGTCGAATGCGGTGTCGGTGGTGGTGTATGAGGCGTGGCGCCAGCTGGGATACCCCGGCGCGATACTGCGTAGCTGAAACAGTTCGGGTGGCTTTCGCCACCCGATTCGTCGGTTTAGCCTGCTACCGCGATACGCTTCATGTCGGTCATGTAGCCGCGCAGTTTCTGGCCCACTTTCTCGATCTCATGGCTGCGAATCGCTTCGTTTACGTCGCGCAGCTGCGCGTTGTCTACCGCACCTTCTGCAATCGCTTTGCCCAGATCGCCCGCCTGCAGGGTGGTCATGAACTCTTTCAGCAGCGGTACGCAGGCGTAAGAGAACAGGTAGTTACCGTACTCGGCGGTATCAGAGATAACCACGTTCATTTCATACAGGCGCTTACGGGCGATGGTGTTCGCGATCAGCGGCAGCTCGTGCAGTGATTCGTAGTAAGCAGACTCTTCGATGATGCCGGAATCCACCATGGTTTCGAACGCCAGCTCTACGCCCGCTTTCACCATGGCGATCATCAGCACGCCCTTATCGAAGTACTCCTGCTCGCTGATTTTGCCGTCGAACTGGGCTGCGGTTTCGAACGCGGTTTTACCGGTCTCTTCGCGCCAGGTCAGCAGGTTTTTATCGTCGTTTGCCCAGTCCGCCATCATGCCGGAGGAGAACTCACCGGAGATGATGTCGTCCATGTGTTTCTGGAACAGCGGCGCCATGATGGTTTTCAGCTGTTCGGACAGCGCGAACGCACGCAGTTTTGCCGGGTTGGACAGACGGTCCATCATCAGCGTGATGCCGCCCTGCTTCAGCGCTTCGGTGATGGTTTCCCAGCCGAACTGAATCAGTTTTTCAGCGTATGCCGGGTCAGTACCTTCTTCCACCAGCTTGTCGAAGCACAGCAGAGAACCGGCCTGCAGCATACCGCAGAGGATAGTCTGCTCCCCCATCAGGTCAGATTTCACTTCGGCAACGAAGGAAGATTCCAGAACGCCCGCACGGTGGCCGCCGGTCGCTGCTGCCCAGGCTTTGGCAATCGCCATGCCTTCGCCTTTCGGATCGTTTTCCGGGTGAACTGCGATCAGCGTCGGAACGCCGAAACCGCGTTTGTACTCTTCACGCACTTCCGTGCCCGGGCACTTCGGCGCCACCATCACAACGGTGATGTCTTTACGGATCTGCTCGCCCACTTCAACGATGTTGAAGCCGTGGGAGTAACCCAGCGCCGCACCGTCTTTCATCATCGGCTGAACCGCACGCACAACGTCTGAGTGCTGCTTGTCCGGCGTCAGGTTAACCACCAGATCCGCCTGCGGGATCAGTTCTTCGTAGGTGCCGACTTTGAAGCCGTTTTCTGTCGCTTTACGCCAGGAAGCGCGCTTCTCAGCGATCGCTTCTTTACGCAGGGCATAGGAGATATCCAGACCGGAGTCACGCATGTTCAGGCCCTGGTTCAGACCCTGCGCGCCACAGCCGACGATGACCACTTTTTTACCCTGAAGGTAGCTCGCGCCATCGGCAAATTCATCGCGGCCCATAAAGCGGCATTTGCCCAGCTGCGCCAGCTGCTGGCGCAAGTTCAGTGTATTAAAGTAGTTAGCCATGGGTGATACCTCGTGATGTTGTGCGTCTTATTGTTCGGTTCGCTTATGCGAGAATGAACTTACTATATGACAGGAAATTTATTGCGGAAATTGATATATTCACAACGTCACGTTGCAATTTATGCAATGAAAAAAAAGGGAGTGGACTCCGTGGATTTACGCGACCTGAAAATGTTCCTGCACCTGGCGGAAAGCCGTCACTTTGGCCGCAGCGCCCGGGCGATGCACGTCAGCCCCTCCACGCTTTCGCGCCAGATCCAGCGCCTTGAGGAAGACCTCGGCCAGCCCCTTTTTGTGCGCGATAACCGCACCGTCACCCTCACCGAAGCCGGGGAAGAACTGCGCGTCTTTGCCCAGCAGACCTTGCTACAGTACCAGCAGCTGCGGCACACCATTGACCAGCAGGGGCCGTCGCTTTCCGGCGAGCTCCATATTTTTTGCTCCGTGACCGCGGCCTATAGCCATCTGCCGCCCATCCTCGATCGCTTTCGCGCGGAGCATCCGTCGGTTGAAATTAAACTCACCACCGGCGACGCTGCGGACGCCATGGAGAAAGTCGTTACGGGTGAAGCCGATCTCGCCATTGCCGGAAAGCCCGAAACCCTGCCGGGGGCGGTGGCATTCTCAATGCTGGAAAATCTGGCGGTGGTGCTGATTGCCCCTGCGCTGCCCTGCCCGGTGCGTAATCAGGTGTCGGTGGAGAAACCGGACTGGTCTACGGTACCGTTTATCATGGCCGATCAGGGGCCGGTTCGCCGCCGCATTGAGCTGTGGTTCCGCCGTCAGAAGATCAGCAACCCGTCGATTTATGCAACGGTCGGCGGCCATGAGGCGATGGTGTCGATGGTGGCGCTGGGCTGCGGCGTGGCGCTCCTGCCGGAAGTGGTGCTGGAGAACAGCCCGGAGCCGGTGCGCAACCGCGTGATGATTTTAGAGCGTAGCGACGAGAAAACGCCGTTTGAGCTTGGCGTTTGCGCACAAAAAAAGCGGCTGCATGAGCCGCTTATTGATGCGTTCTGGAAGATTTTGCCGAACCACTAAAGCCGGGTGGCGCTGCGCTTACCCGGCCTACACGCAGCTCAACCCTTAGCCCGCCAGGAAGAACCTGAACGCCGGGTTGTGGGTTTCGTCGTGACACTCATAGCCCAGCTCGTTCAGCCGCGTTTCGAAATCCGGCTCGTGCTCGCCCAGCTCGAACGCCGCCAGCACGCGGCCGTAGTCGGTGCCGTGGCTGCGGTAGTGGAACAGGGAAATGTTCCAGTGTGTTCCAAGAGTATGCAGGAACTTGAGCAGCGCGCCCGGCGATTCCGGGAACTCGAAGCTGAACAGTCGCTCCTTTAGCGGCTTCGACGGACGCCCGCCGACCATATAGCGCACGTGCAGCTTCGCCATTTCATCGTCAGAGAGATCGACCACGCTGTAGCCACCCTCATGGAGCAGGTGGAGGATCTCTTTACGTTCTTCTACGCCGCGGCTCAGGCGCACGCCAACAAAAATGCAGGCGTCTTTGGCATCGGCAAAGCGGTAGTTGAACTCCGTTACCGAACGTCCGCCCAGCAGCTGGCAGAACTTCAGGAAGCTGCCCTTCTCTTCCGGGATAGTCACCGCCAGCAGCGCTTCACGCTGTTCGCCCAGCTCGCAGCGCTCGGAAACGTAGCGCAGACCGTGGAAGTTCACGTTCGCACCAGACAGCACGTGCGCCAGCCGCTCGCCGCGAATGTTGTGCTGCGCGACGTATTTTTTCATGCCCGCCAGCGCCAGCGCGCCGGACGGCTCCGCCACCGCGCGCACATCCTCGAACAGATCTTTCATCGCCGCGCAGATGGCGTCGCTGTCGACGGTGATGATGTCGTCGAGATACTCCTGGCACAGGCGGAAGGTTTCATCCCCGATGCGTTTCACCGCCACGCCTTCGGCAAACAGCCCGACGCGCGGCAGGTCCACCGGATGACCGGCATCCAGCGCCGCCTTCAGGCAGGCGGAGTCTTCCGCTTCAACGGCAATCACTTTAATCTGCGGCATCAGCTGTTTGATCAGCACCGCGACGCCCGCAGCCAGGCCGCCGCCGCCGACCGGCACAAACACGCGGTCCAGGTGGGCATCCTGCTGCAGCAGCTCAAGCGCCAGCGTGCCCTGCCCGGCAATCACCATCGGGTGATCGAACGGCGGCACCCAAGTGAAACCCTGCTGCTGCGCCAGCTCAATCGCTTTGGCTTTTGCTTCGTCAAAGTTAGCGCCGTGGAGCAGTACTTCGCCGCCAAAACCGCGCACCGCGTCGACTTTGATATCCGCCGTGGCGACGGGCATCACGATCAGCGCCTTCAGCCCTAAGCGGGCAGACGAGAACGCCACGCCCTGCGCGTGGTTGCCCGCCGAGGCGGTAATGACGCCGCGCGCTTTCTGCTCATCGGTCAGCCCGGCCATCATCGCGTAGGCGCCGCGCAGCTTGAAGCTGTGCACCGGCTGACGGTCTTCGCGCTTCACCAGAATCACGTTGTCGAGGCGCGACGAAAGTTTTTCCATTTTCTGCAGGGGGGTGACCTGCACGGCTTCATAGACCGGCGCGCGTAGCACCGCTCTGAGATATTCCGCCCCCTCGGGGGCGGCGGATAAGGGTTGTGACTCGGCCATCATTAGCCCCCAAGTTTAGATTTATCGCGCACCGCGCCTTTATCCGCACTGGTGGCAAGGGTCGCGTACGCGCGCAGGGCGAAGGAGACTTCACGCTGGCGATCTTTCGGCGTCCAGGCTTTGTCGCCGCGTGCATCCTGCGCTTCGCGACGGGCCGCAATTTCCTGGTCGCTCAGCTTCAGCTGGATGCCGCGATTCGGAATATCGATTTCGATCAGGTCGCCATCTTCGATGATCGCGATGTTGCCGCCGCTTGCCGCTTCCGGCGACACGTGGCCGATAGAGAGGCCGGAGGTTCCGCCGGAGAAACGCCCGTCGGTGATCAGCGCACAGGCTTTACCGAGGCCCATGGATTTCAGGAAGGTAGTTGGGTAGAGCATCTCCTGCATGCCTGGACCGCCTTTCGGCCCTTCGTAGCGAATAACGACCACATCACCCGCCACCACTTTGCCGCCGAGGATGGCTTCAACGGCATCGTCCTGGCTTTCGTACACTTTTGCCGGGCCGGTGAATTTCAGGATGCTGTCGTCCACGCCCGCGGTTTTCACGATGCAGCCGTTTTCCGCGAAGTTACCGTACAGCACGGCCAGGCCGCCGTCTTTGCTGTAGGCGTGCTCCAGCGAGCGGATACAGCCTTCAGCGCGATCGTCGTCTAGGGTGTCCCAGCGGCAGTCCTGCGAGAACGCCTGTGTGGTGCGAATGCCCGCAGGGCCGGCGCGGAACATGCTTTTCACTGACTCATCGTTGGTGAGCATTACATCGTACTGATCCAGCGTTTGCGGCAACGTCAGGCCGAGAATATTTTTTACGTCACGGTTCAACAGTCCGGCACGATCCAGCTCGCCCAGGATCCCCAGCACGCCACCGGCACGGTGAACGTCTTCCATATGATATTTAGGGGTGCTTGGTGCAACCTTACACAGCTGCGGCACTTTGCGGGACAGCTGGTCGATATCCGTCATGGTGAAATCAATTTCCGCTTCCTGTGCCGCGGCCAGCAGGTGCAGAACGGTATTGGTGGAACCGCCCATGGCGATATCCAGCGTCATGGCGTTCTCAAACGCGGCTTTACTGGCGATGTTGCGCGGCAGCGCGCTGGCGTCGTCCTGCTCGTAGTAGCGCTTGGTCAGCTCAACGATGCGCTTACCGGCGTTGAGGAACAGCTGCTTACGGTCGGCGTGGGTCGCCAGCAGCGAACCGTTGCCCGGCTGAGACAGGCCCAGCGCTTCGGTCAGGCAGTTCATGGAGTTCGCCGTGAACATCCCGGAACAGGAGCCGCAGGTCGGGCACGCGGAGCGTTCCACCTGGTCGCTCTGCTCGTCAGAGACTTTAGGGTCCGCGCCCTGAATCATCGCATCAACCAGGTCAAGCTTGATGATTTTGTCGGAGAGCTTGGTTTTCCCCGCTTCCATAGGGCCGCCGGAGACGAAGATCACCGGGATGTTCAGGCGCAGGGAGGCCATCAGCATCCCCGGGGTGATTTTGTCGCAGTTGGAGATGCAGACCATCGCATCGGCGCAGTGGGCGTTAACCATGTACTCCACTGAATCCGCAATCAGCTCGCGCGACGGCAGTGAATAGAGCATGCCCCCGTGCCCCATCGCGATACCGTCATCCACCGCAATGGTGTTGAACTCTTTCGCCACGCCGCCGGAGGCTTCGATTTGCTCGGCAACCAGCTTACCGAGATCGCGCAGGTGCACGTGGCCCGGTACGAACTGGGTGAAGGAGTTCACTACGGCGATAATCGGCTTGCCGAAATCGGCGTCGGTCATCCCGGTGGCGCGCCACAGCGCGCGGGCACCCGCCATATTACGGCCGTGGGTGGTGGTGGCTGAACGATACTTAGGCATGCTTTATTTACTCCCGTCTGACTATTTAATGGGACGGTGCGTGCCGTCCCAAATTTATGCTTAGTGATTAACCTGATCTAACCAGCCGTATTTATCTTCTGTTTCGCCGGTGAAGAGGCCAAAGAAGGCTTGCTGAATGCGTTTGGTGACCGGGCCACAGCGGCCTTCGCCCACCTGGATACCGTCTACGCTGCGCACCGGCGTGATTTCAGCCGCGGTACCGGACATGAACACTTCATCGGCCAGGTACAGAGATTCACGGGACAGCACCTGCTCGCGCACTTCGATACCGAGGTCTTTCGCCAGCTTGATGATGGCGTCGCGGGTAATGCCCGGCAGCGCGGAAGAGGTGAACGGAGGGGTGAACAGAATGCCGTCTTTTACTTCAAACAGGTTTTCGCCCGCGCCTTCGGAGATATAGCCATTCACGTCCAGCGCGATACCTTCCTGATAGCCGTGGCGGCGCGCTTCGCTGCCAACCAGCAGCGAGGAAAGATAGTTACCGCCCGCTTTCGCGGCGGTCGGAATGGTGTTTGGCGCAACGCGGTTCCAGGAAGAAACCATTGCATCGATCCCCTGCTCCAGCGCTTCAGCGCCCAGGTAGGCGCCCCACGGGAACGCAGCAATGATCACATCGGTGTTATATCCGGCTGGCGGGTTCACGCCCATGCCCACGTCGCCCACGAAGACCAGCGGACGAATGTAGGCGCTGGTCAGGTTGTTCTTACGGATCACGTCGCGGCAGGCTTCCATCAGCTCGTCAACGCTCTGGGAAACCGGGAAACGATAAATTTTGGCTGAGTCATGCAGACGCTGCATGTGTTCGCGATGGCGGAACACCACTGGCCCTTTGTGAGAATCGTAGCAGCGGATGCCTTCAAACACGGAGGTACCGTAGTGCAGCGCGTGGGACATCACGTGGACCTTCGCGTCCTCCCAGCGAACCATCTCACCGTTGAACCAAATGTAATCAGCTTTTTTTGTCGTCATTTTTTCGTCCTGTCACGCTCAAGCGCGGATTGGTTGTGATGTGGTTGTGCTCTGGCAGATGGCAACATGGGCAACGTCTACCAGCTTTGATAATTGACTAAACAGTAAGTCGACCGACCGCGGGCTGGCAACGGTTAATTCGATACTGATGTTCTGGGCGTCAGTGGCCGTCTCCATATTCATAGAGCAAATCTGAAAACCACGATGGCGCACCACGCGCAAAACGCGTTCTAAGGTTTCCGGGTTAAAGCGAGCCTGTACGGCGACCTGATGCTGCATCATGATAATTTCTCCATCATTTGTGAGTTACTGGCACCGGGCGGTACCAACGGCCAGACGTTCTCAAGTTCGTCGATTGAGACATGCAGCAGGTATGGTCCATCGCTGTTCAGCATGGTATCGAGCGCCGCTTCAACCTGGTCTTTGCGGGTGATGTGCTGGCCAGGGATGCCAAAGGCGCTGGCCAGGGTGAGGAAATCGGGGTTATCGGTCAGTGTCGTTTCGCTGTAGCGCTCCTGGAAGAAGAGCTGCTGCCACTGGCGAACCATGCCCAAACGCTGGTTATCGAGCAGCACGATTTTCAGCGGTAACTGCTTACGCTTAACGGTGCCGAGCTCCTGAACGTTCATCATGAAGGAGCCGTCACCGGAGATACAGATAACGGTATCGTTCGGGCGGGCGACCTGCGCGCCAACGGCTGCTGGCAGACCGAAGCCCATGGTGCCAAGGCCGCTGGAGGTGATGAAGTTTTCCGGGCGGGTGTAGGTCATGTGCTGCGCGGACCACATCTGATGCTGGCCCACATCCGTCGTTACCACACTGTCGGCTGGTTTACGGTCGGACAGCTGCTTCAGCAGCAGCGGCGCGTAGATGGCCTCACCAGGATGGTCGTAACGCCAGGCGTGTTCAGTGCGCATATCCGCGGCGTGCTGACGCCACGCGTCAATGTCCAGCGGCTGCTGCAGCGCCGGTAACAGCGCATTGAGATCGCCCTGCAGCGCGACGTGTGCCTGACGCAGCTTGTTCATCTCCGCCGGGTCGATATCCATATGGATGACTTTAGCGTTCGGCGCAAAGGTGTTCAGCTTGCCGGTGACGCGGTCGTCAAAACGGGCACCGACGGCGATGAGCAAATCGCACTCCTGCACCGCCAGGTTTGCCGCTTTAGTGCCGTGCATCCCCAGCATGCCCAGGTAGTACGGGTAGTCAGCTTCTACTGCGCCCAGACCTTTCAGCGTGCAGGTGGCCGGCATCTGCGTTGTTGCGATAAATGTACGCAGCGCGGGAACGGCCTGCGCCATGCCGACGCCACCGCCGACGTACAGCATCGGCTGTTTCGCCTGCGCCAGCATCAGGCGAGCCTCTTCGATTTCCGCATGGGGAACCGCGTTGTCGCTTTCAACGGTAGAGAAGTGTGGCTCCAGATCGCCGAGGGCAACCTGGATATCCTTAGGAATATCAACCAGCACCGGCCCGGGGCGGCCTGAACTCGCGACTTCAAACGCTTCTGCCATCACGCGCGGCAGTTCTTCCAGAGACTGAACGAGGAAACTGTGTTTGGTGCAGGCCAGCGACAACCCGAGCACATCTACTTCCTGGAAGGCATCGGTGCCGATGAAGGGTGAAGCTACCTGGCCGGTGATGGCGACAACGGGAACGGAATCGAGCAGGGCGTCAGCCAGGCCGGTGATCAGGTTGGTTGCGCCAGGACCAGAGGTAGCCATGCAGACACCCGTGTTACCCGTGGCGCGTGCATAGCCAATTGCCGCCATCGCTGCGCCCTGCTCGTGTCGGCACAACAGGTGTTCCACGCCGCCGTCATACAATGCATCGTAAATCGGCATAATTGCGCCACCCGGATAACCGAAGACTGTCTCGACTCCCTGTGCGCGCAACGCATGTACTACCCACTGTGCACCATTCATAGTTAGTTCCCCGTCATAAATCGTAAGAAACAGAATTTTGTGCTAGTTGTCATTCTCTGCTCCTCGCTTAAGTTTTTTAGTCATAAAAAAACCCCCGGACCTTTCGGTGCGGGGGTCTTAGTTCGTTAAGGCTTGATTCTTAAGCCTTTCCTCGTCCAAGTGCAGCCCCGCACGGTGGGATAATAATCACCACCACGCTAATCACGACCAGGCTAATCACTCGTAGAAGGGCTGTCATTTTCAGTTCTTTTTGCATCTTGTTCGAAGGAATACCTAAAGAGGTATCACAGTTTTTGAATCTAACACAAGATTTATTTATGGCTGCTTTGGTTAGCCAGCGAATCATATTTCCAAAAATCGTTGTTTTATATAACAAAAAAAGAAAATGAAGATTTTTCATTTTTTCTACTTCTCATCACTCGTCAAAACGAGGGACGTTCTCTTTTTGCGACGCAAGTTCCACCAGGATGTAACATTCTGAACGTGTAGCAAAAAGTCAGGAATACGCGTCTTAAAGTAACGAAATCGCAGTTAAAAGGTAAGAACGCTGCTGGGATAGTCACGCCAGGAGGTAGTGTTTATGTCACTGTCAGTTGTTTTTACGCGAGCGGCCCTGGGAGTGAAGGCGCCGCTTATTTCCGTGGAGGTCCATTTGAGCAATGGGCTGCCGGGACTCACGCTGGTCGGGTTACCTGAAACAACGGTTAAAGAGGCCAGGGATCGGGTTCGCAGTGCGATTATAAATAGCGGTTATGCCTTTCCGGCGAAAAAGATCACCATCAACCTTGCACCTGCCGATCTTCCCAAAGAGGGAGGGCGATATGATTTACCTATCGCTATAGCGCTTCTCGCAGCCTCTGAGCAGCTTAAGACGACCAGGTTAGGCTCGTATGAGTTCATTGGTGAACTGGCGCTCACGGGCTCGCTAAGAGGCGTTCCCGGCGCCATCTCCGGGGCGCTGGAAGCCATACGCGCAGGGCGGCAAATCATTGTTGCCAATGAAAATGCGTCAGAAGTGAGTCTTATCGCGGAGAAGGGGTGTCTCATCGCTGGGCATTTACAAGAGGTTTGCGCGTATCTGGAGGGCCGGCACGAACTGTCCGAACCGGAGGAGAGCGACGTGGTCTTCCCTGATGCAAAGGAGGATCTCAGCGAGATTATGGGGCAGGAGCAAGGTAAGCGTGCGTTAGAGGTGACGGCCGCGGGCGGGCACAACCTTTTACTGATTGGCCCACCCGGCACGGGTAAAACCATGCTGGCGAGCAGGCTGAGCGGTTTGCTTCCCCCGCTCAATAATCAGGAAGCACTGGAAAGCGCGGCCATATACAGTCTTATCAGTTCAACGTCCCTGCATAAACAGTGGCGGCGTCGCCCTTTTCGCTCCCCGCACCATAGTGCTTCACTCACTGCGATGGTCGGTGGAGGGTCAATTCCTGGCCCGGGTGAGATTTCGCTGGCGCATAACGGGATCCTGTTTCTCGATGAATTGCCAGAATTTGAGCGTCGCGTGTTGGATGCGCTGCGAGAGCCCATTGAATCCGGTGAAATCCATATCTCACGCACGCGAGCCAAAATTAGCTATCCCGCCCAGTTTCAGCTCGTCGCAGCGATGAACCCCAGCCCTACCGGCCACTATCAGGGCAATCATAATCGCTGTACGACAGAACAGACGCTGCGGTATCTGGGGAAGCTATCAGGCCCGTTCCTCGACCGTTTCGATTTATCACTGGAGATCCCTCTGCCACCGCCCGGTTTGCTCAGGCAGACGAGCAGCAAAGGCGAATGTTCGGCAAACGTACGCGAACGCGTGATGGCTGCCCAGGTGCGGCAGTTTGCTCGCCAAAACAGGCTTAATGCACGGCTGGATAACGCGGGGATACGTCAGTTCTGTTCTCTCAATACGGAGGATGCTGTCTGGCTGGAAGAGACGTTGACGCGGTTTGGTCTTTCCATACGTGCATGGCAACGCTTATTGAAGGTGGCAAGAACCCTTGCTGACGTGGAGGGGTGTGATGATATTGAGAGGAAGCATCTGCAGGAAGCTTTAAGCTATCGGGCTATCGATCGTTTGCTACTGCATCTGCAAAAACTGCTGGGATAAAAAAAGGGGCCGTAGCCCCTTCTCATCATCTTAGTCGTCAGACTCGGTGTAGTCTTCTGCACCTTCCATCTGCGGCTTACCGCCAGACAGCGTATGGAAGCGCTTTGGACGCTTAATGCGTGCCATGTACTTGATCCACACACGTTCTGCTTCAGACTCCGGCTCACGCTCACCGCGGCAAACAGAGACAAACTGCTTTTCGTCTTCGGTTGAAGGTTCACGTTTACCCAGATCCAGCTCGTTAAAGGCATAACCATGGCGCTCAAGCAGCTGAGCTTCTTTGATGGTGAAATCGCCGTGACGAGAGAACCCGCGCGGATAATGTTTATTGTCGAAAAAACGATTAGTCGTCGTAAAGCTTTCCGCCATCCTGCACGCTCCTAATTCTTTGGCCGAGCTATTTATGGCGCGGAGTATTAGTTACGCTTGACAGAGTGTAAAACAAAACATTTAAATCATAACGACAAATAATTTTGCGGAGAAAGATGTGGATACGGAATTGCTAAAAACTTTCCTTGAAGTGAGCAGAACACGCCACTTTGGGCGAGCAGCTGAAGCCCTTTACCTGACGCAGTCAGCCGTCAGTTTTCGTATTCGACAGCTGGAAAATCAACTGGGTGTGAACCTTTTTACTCGCCACCGCAACAATATTCGCCTTACGCCTGCAGGTGAAAAACTTCTCCCGTATGCGGAGACATTGATGAGCACCTGGCAGGCCGCGCGCAAAGAGGTGGCACATACCTCAAGGCATAATGAATTTTCTATTGGTGCCAGCGCATCGCTATGGGAATGCATGCTCAGCCAGTGGCTTACCCGACTATATCGCTCGCATAATCACCTGCAGTTTGAGGCCAGAATTGCGCAACGTCAGTCGCTGGTTAAGCAACTTCATGAACGTCAGCTGGATCTTCTTATCACGACAGAAGCCCCCAAGATGGATGAATTTAGCAGCCAGATTGTGGGCCAGTTCGGTCTTGCACTTTATGCTTCCGAGCCTTCGCTAATGAAGGCTGACCTCAACTATCTTCGTCTGGAGTGGGGACCCGATTTCCAGCAACATGAGGCAGGGTTAATTGCCAGCGATGATGTCCCGCAGTTGACGACGAGTTCGGCGGAAATCGCCTGTCAGCAGCTAGCGTTACTGAAAGGCTGCACCTGGTTACCGACTCGCTGGGCGGATAATAAGGCGGGGCTGCATACCGTCACCGATTCCACGACCCTCTCAAGGCCGCTGTATGCTATTTGGCTGCAAAACAGTGACAAGCAATCACAGATTAAAGATCTGTTGAAAATCAACATTATGGATTGATGCAAAAGCCTGCAAGGATGCAGGCTGCGTCTCCTTAAGAGGGGGCGCTATGCCATTTTTAGGCAAAAAAAAATCCTTTGCCGAAGCAAAGGATTATATATGGCAGGGGCGGAGAGACTCGAACTCGCGACACCCGGTTTTGGAGACCGGTGCTCTACCAACTGAGCTACGCCCCTAAATCTTCTTGCCATTAAGCCTGCCCAGAAGGCAGGCTTAATGTCTTAATAAGTGGCGGAACGGACGGGACTCGAACCCGCGACCCCCTGCGTGACAGGCAGGTATTCTAACCGACTGAACTACCGCTCCACCGAAGACTTCTGTAACCACCGGATTAATGCACCGGCTTACTACTTAATTTGATGCCTGGCAGTTCCCTACTCTCACATGGGGAGACCCCACACTACCATCGGCGCTACGGCGTTTCACTTCTGAGTTCGGCATGGGGTCAGGTGGGACCACCGCGCTAAAGCCGCCAGGCAAATTCTGTTAAATCTGTATCAGGCTGAAATTGATTGTCTGTCTCTCGTCGCCGAAACAGCTTCGGCGTTGTAAGGTTAAGCCTCACGGTTCATTAGTATCGGTTAGCTCAACGCATCGCTGCGCTTACACACCCGACCTATCAACGTCGTAGTCTTCAACGTTCCTTCAGGACCCTTAAAGGGTCAGGGAGAACTCATCTCGGGGCAAGTTTCGTGCTTAGATGCTTTCAGCACTTATCTTTTCCGCATTTAGCTACCGGGCAATGCCATTGGCATGACAACCCGAACACCAGTGATGCGTCCACTCCGGTCCTCTCGTACTAGGAGCAGCCCCCCTCAATTCTCCAGCGCCCACGGCAGATAGGGACCGAACTGTCTCACGACGTTCTAAACCCAGCTCGCGTACCACTTTAAATGGCGAACAGCCATACCCTTGGGACCTACTTCAGCCCCAGGATGTGATGAGCCGACATCGAGGTGCCAAACACCGCCGTCGATATGAACTCTTGGGCGGTATCAGCCTGTTATCCCCGGAGTACCTTTTATCCGTTGAGCGATGGCCCTTCCATTCAGAACCACCGGATCACTATGACCTGCTTTCGCACCTGCTCGAGCCGTCACTCTCGCAGTCAAGCTAGCTTATGCCATTGCACTAACCTCCTGATGTCCGACCAGGATTAGCTAACCTTCGTGCTCCTCCGTTACTCTTTGGGAGGAGACCGCCCCAGTCAAACTACCCACCAGACACTGTCCGCAACCCGGATCACGGGTCTACGTTAGAACACCAGCCATTAAAGGGTGGTATTTCAAGGTTGGCTCCACGCAGACTGGCGTCCACGCTTCAAAGCCTCCCACCTATCCTACACATCAAGGACCAGTGTTCAGTGTCAAGCTATAGTAAAGGTTCACGGGGTCTTTCCGTCTTGCCGCGGGTACACTGCATCTTCACAGCGAGTTCAATTTCACTGAGTCTCGGGTGGAGACAGCCTGGCCATCATTACGCCATTCGTGCAGGTCGGAACTTACCCGACAAGGAATTTCGCTACCTTAGGACCGTTATAGTTACGGCCGCCGTTTACCGGGGCTTCGATCAAGAGCTTCGCGTTGCCGCTAACCCCATCAATTAACCTTCCGGCACCGGGCAGGCGTCACACCGTATACGTCCACTTTCGTGTTTGCACAGTGCTGTGTTTTTAATAAACAGTTGCAGCCAGCTGGTATCTTCGACTGATTTCAGCTCCATCCGCAGGGACTTCACCTACACATCAGCGTGCCTTCTCCCGAAGTTACGGCACCATTTTGCCTAGTTCCTTCACCCGAGTTCTCTCAAGCGCCTTGGTATTCTCTACCTGACCACCTGTGTCGGTTTGGGGTACGATTTTGTGTTACCTGATGCTTAGAGGCTTTTCCTGGAAGCAGGGCATTTGTTACTTCAGCACCGTAGTGCCTCGTCATCACACCTCAGCGTTAAAAGAAGTCCGGATTTACCTAAACTTCCCGCCTACATGCTTAAACCGGGACAACCGTCGCCCGGCTAACATAGCCTTCTCCGTCCCCCCTTCGCAGTAACACCAAGTACAGGAATATTAACCTGTTTCCCATCGACTACGCCTTTCGGCCTCGCCTTAGGGGTCGACTCACCCTGCCCCGATTAACGTTGGACAGGAACCCTTGGTCTTCCGGCGTGCGGGCTTTTCACCCGCATTATCGTTACTTATGTCAGCATTCGCACTTCTGATACCTCCAGCACCCCTCACAGGACACCTTCAACGGCTTACAGAACGCTCCCCTACCCAACAACGCATAAGCGTCGCTGCCGCAGCTTCGGTGCATGGTTTAGCCCCGTTACATCTTCCGCGCAGGCCGACTCGACCAGTGAGCTATTACGCTTTCTTTAAATGATGGCTGCTTCTAAGCCAACATCCTGGCTGTCTGTGCCTTCCCACATCGTTTCCCACTTAACCATGACTTTGGGACCTTAGCTGGCGGTCTGGGTTGTTTCCCTCTTCACGACGGACGTTAGCACCCGCCGTGTGTCTCCCGTGATAACATTCTTCGGTATTCGTAGTTTGCATCGGGTTGGTAAGCCGGGATGGCCCCCTAGCCGAAACAGTGCTCTACCCCCGAAGATGAGTTCACGAGGCGCTACCTAAATAGCTTTCGGGGAGAACCAGCTATCTCCCGGTTTGATTGGCCTTTCACCCCCAGCCACAAGTCATCCGCTAATTTTTCAACATTAGTCGGTTCGGTCCTCCAGTTAGTGTTACCCAACCTTCAACCTGCCCATGGCTAGATCACCGGGTTTCGGGTCTATACCCTGCAACTTAACGCCCAGTTAAGACTCGGTTTCCCTTCGGCTCCCCTATACGGTTAACCTTGCTACAGAATATAAGTCGCTGACCCATTATACAAAAGGTACGCAGTCACCTAACAAGTAGGCTCCCACTGCTTGTACGTACACGGTTTCAGGTTCTTTTTCACTCCCCTCGCCGGGGTTCTTTTCGCCTTTCCCTCACGGTACTGGTTCACTATCGGTCAGTCAGGAGTATTTAGCCTTGGAGGATGGTCCCCCCATATTCAGACAGGATACCACGTGTCCCGCCCTACTCTTCGAGTTCACAGCATGTGTGCTTTCGTGTACGGGACTATCACCCTGTACCGTGCGACTTTCCAGACGCTTCCACTAACACACAAGCTGATTCAGACTCTGGGCTGCTCCCCGTTCGCTCGCCGCTACTGGGGGAATCTCGGTTGATTTCTTTTCCTCGGGGTACTTAGATGTTTCAGTTCCCCCGGTTCGCTTCGTTAAGCTATGTATTCACTTAACGATAGTGTGTCGGAACACACTGGGTTTCCCCATTCGGAAATCGCCGGGTCAAAGGTTCATATCACCTCGCCGGCGCTTATCGCAGATTAGCACGTCCTTCATCGCCTCTGACTGCCAGGGCATCCACCGTGTACGCTTAGTCGCTTAACCTCACAACCCGAAGATGTCTCTTTCGACACATCATCGACTTGCGAAAATTTGAGAGACTCGAACACACCCTTAAAGGTGTGTCGTTTCAATTTTCAGCTTGATCCAGATTTTTAAAGAGCAAAACTTCGCAGTGCACCTTTTCAGGTTCACTCTGAAGTTTTCTTGTATTTCGCAGTAAAAGGATGGTGGAGCTATGCGGGATCGAACCGCAGACCTCCTGCGTGCAAGGCAGGCGCTCTCCCAGCTGAGCTATAACCCCATCGCAAAATGCTAATCTCTGTACCGCTCATCCTTTAAAAGGAGTTTGGTAGGCCTGAGTGGACTTGAACCACCGACCTCACCCTTATCAGGGGTGCGCTCTAACCACCTGAGCTACAAGCCTGCAGAGATTTTTACTGCTATTTTTTCATCAGACAATCTGTGTGGACACTACAAAGGCAGGTTCTTTAAGGTAAGGAGGTGATCCAACCGCAGGTTCCCCTACGGTTACCTTGTTACGACTTCACCCCAGTCATGAATCACAAAGTGGTAAGCGCCCTCCCGAAGGTTAAGCTACCTACTTCTTTTGCAACCCACTCCCATGGTGTGACGGGCGGTGTGTACAAGGCCCGGGAACGTATTCACCGTAGCATTCTGATCTACGATTACTAGCGATTCCGACTTCATGGAGTCGAGTTGCAGACTCCAATCCGGACTACGACGCACTTTATGAGGTCCGCTTGCTCTCGCGAGGTCGCTTCTCTTTGTATGCGCCATTGTAGCACGTGTGTAGCCCTACTCGTAAGGGCCATGATGACTTGACGTCATCCCCACCTTCCTCCAGTTTATCACTGGCAGTCTCCTTTGAGTTCCCGGCCGAACCGCTGGCAACAAAGGATAAGGGTTGCGCTCGTTGCGGGACTTAACCCAACATTTCACAACACGAGCTGACGACAGCCATGCAGCACCTGTCTCAGAGTTCCCGAAGGCACCAAAGCATCTCTGCTAAGTTCTCTGGATGTCAAGAGTAGGTAAGGTTCTTCGCGTTGCATCGAATTAAACCACATGCTCCACCGCTTGTGCGGGCCCCCGTCAATTCATTTGAGTTTTAACCTTGCGGCCGTACTCCCCAGGCGGTCGACTTAACGCGTTAGCTCCGGAAGCCACTCCTCAAGGGAACAACCTCCAAGTCGACATCGTTTACGGCGTGGACTACCAGGGTATCTAATCCTGTTTGCTCCCCACGCTTTCGCACCTGAGCGTCAGTCTTTGTCCAGGGGGCCGCCTTCGCCACCGGTATTCCTCCAGATCTCTACGCATTTCACCGCTACACCTGGAATTCTACCCCCCTCTACAAGACTCTAGCCTGCCAGTTTCGAATGCAGTTCCCAGGTTGAGCCCGGGGATTTCACATCCGACTTGACAGACCGCCTGCGTGCGCTTTACGCCCAGTAATTCCGATTAACGCTTGCACCCTCCGTATTACCGCGGCTGCTGGCACGGAGTTAGCCGGTGCTTCTTCTGCGGGTAACGTCAATCGACAAGGTTATTAACCTTATCGCCTTCCTCCCCGCTGAAAGTACTTTACAACCCGAAGGCCTTCTTCATACACGCGGCATGGCTGCATCAGGCTTGCGCCCATTGTGCAATATTCCCCACTGCTGCCTCCCGTAGGAGTCTGGACCGTGTCTCAGTTCCAGTGTGGCTGGTCATCCTCTCAGACCAGCTAGGGATCGTCGCCTAGGTGAGCCGTTACCCCACCTACTAGCTAATCCCATCTGGGCACATCTGATGGCAAGAGGCCCGAAGGTCCCCCTCTTTGGTCTTGCGACGTTATGCGGTATTAGCTACCGTTTCCAGTAGTTATCCCCCTCCATCAGGCAGTTTCCCAGACATTACTCACCCGTCCGCCGCTCGTCACCCAGGAGCAAGCTCCCTGTGCTACCGCTCGACTTGCATGTGTTAGGCCTGCCGCCAGCGTTCAATCTGAGCCATGATCAAACTCTTCAATTTAAGTTTGATGCTCGTGAATTAAACTTCGTAATGAATTACGTATGTTCACTCAGAGACTTGGTATTCATTTATTGTCCGAAGACATTAAGAATCCATGTCACTTTGAGTGCCCACACAGATTGTCTGATAAATTGTTAAAGAGCAGTGCAACGCGGCTTTCGCTCACCGTTGCGAGGTCCCGTATAATACGTTTTCCTCATTCAGAGTCAAGCAATTATTTTCGCTTTTCTCTGTCGGCGTTCATCGCTGAACCCCGCTAACCCGGCGGCCTGTAAGCCGTTGTTCCGTGTCAGTGGAGGCGCATTATAGGGAGTTCTCAGACGTTGACAACCCCTCTTTTAAAAAAAACGTTTAACCGTCTCTTTTTTGCTCAAAACCGGTCTGGATCGCCAGTTTTTCGAGCGTTTCAAATCCATAACGATGTAAAACGGGTAAAAGTTGCTCAGTTTCTTTTGTTATTGCCATACAGAAAGCAATATTCGCGTCAGAGGATTTTGCGTCCGGCGCTTCATGTTCAAGTAGCCAGGCCGTGCGACGGGCAATAGCAGCACCAGAATCCACCAGTCGTGTTCCTTCCGGGAGAACCTCTAACAACTCTTCCTGTAAAAGAGGGAAATGGGTGCAGCCCAGTACCACCGTATCCGGCGGCTCCGGCATACGCAGCCAGGGACGAAGAATGCGACGCAGCTCTTCAAGCGATACCGCCTCTCCGTGCAGCTTGGCTTCCGCCATCTCTACCAGCTCTGCCGAACCCAGCATTGCGATCTGGCATTCGTTGGCAAAGCGGTCAATCAGCTCGCGGGTATAAGGACGTTTAACCGTACCACGCGTGGCCAGCAAGCCGACGATGCCATTCGCCGTAAGGCGTGCTGCAGGTTTAATCGCAGGCACAACGCCCACAACCGGGAACGGAAATTTTTCACGTAAAGCAGGAAGGGAGACCGTGCTCGCCGTATTGCAGGCAATAACCGCCAACGCCAGGGGATAGCGCTCTTGTACCGCGGTGACGATGTCCACCACACGCTCAACGATAAACGCCTCACTCTTCTCTCCATAGGGGAAAGCAACGTTATCGAAGGCGTAGATGTAATGGAGATCCGGCAGAAGGTGCCGAATCTCATCATAGACCGAAAGCCCACCGACGCCAGAATCAAACACCAGCACGGTGGGACGCGGATTAGAAGGTGTAGCTGCCAGACAAGGTGTATTCCCGTCCTGCAGTTTGGTAGCCATAAACTGTCTCGTAATCTTTATCGAACAGGTTGGCTATTTTACCACGAACTGTCAGGTGAGAGGTGACAGGATATGAAACTGCGGCATCCCAGAGGCTTACACCGCCCATTTTAACCTTTTGATACGGGTAGGTTCCGAAGTTGGTATCGTAACGCGTTCCCAGGTAATGGTAAGTCAGGCTCCAGTCGAGATCATAGATCTGGGTATCGAGCTGGTACTTCACCTGCTGCTTAGCACGACGATCGAGAAGTTCGTTGGTCGTCGCATTACGCGCATCAACATAGTCATATCCGACGGTATGCATCAGCGGGCCAGTGTCAAATGACGCCGTGGCTTCTACACCTTTGATGCGCGCTTTACCGACGTTGTAATATTCCTGAAGGTTGTTATTGAAGTCGATAAGATTATCGACATCGTTGCGGTAAGCTGAAACACGCCAGCTCACACCAGCCGTAAGCCCCTCGAACGCACCTTCCCACTGCTTGCTTTCTTCAGGATCAAGATGGTCGTTGCCATAAAAGCCGTAAAGCTGCCCTAAATTAGGCGCTTTATATGCCGTGCCATAAGAGGCGATGAACCGATAACCCTCAATGAATTCCCAGGCGGCACTGCTCTGCCAGGTACCATGGCGACCAAACTGAGAGTTATCGTCGCTACGGGCTGCACCTTCGAGGGTAAAGTCGCCTAATTTTTGCAACCCGGTCAGATAGATGCCCGTGTTACGTAAGTCGTAGCCATTCGTGACATAGTTTGTGTTGGGCTCAGTGCTCTGTTTCTGCCAGTCGACACCCGCGCCAATGTTGCCGTGCCCGACGTCAACGGAGTTGATCCACTGAACGTTGTACTGTTTGATTTCATCCAGCGTCGCCGTGGAGTCATAGCGCCCCAGATGCGGATCGTAGTTAAAGTCTTTGCTGTGGCTGTAGCTGGAGAGCAACTGTGAATGGAAGATGTCCTCGTTAAAGCGCAACCCGGCATCCCATGTCTGACTATACAACTGGCGGGTATCAACTAATACATCAGGTGTAAATGCGCTGTAATATCCGTCATAAGCGGTACGGTTGCTGTAGCCATAACCGCGCACAAAGCCACTCCACTGCTCAGAGAATGTATGTTCCAGCGCGCCGTATATCGTTTTATTCATATAACCGTCGCGATCGGTCTGAGCAAGCCCACCGTTATTGCCGTCCGCGACCACATCAAAACCTTTGGTATAGGTGTAATCACCCGCCAGCGTCACGCGCGTGCTGTCGCCTAATGTTTGCTGCGTGCTGCCACCATAATTTTGATAACCGTGCGAACCAACACCCGCGTTCAGCGTTGTACCGTCTTTTTCTCGCGTAGTGATAATGTTCACCACGCCGCCAATCGCGTCCGAGCCATACACAGCAGAACGTGGTCCACGAATGTATTCGATTCGCTGTACCAGGGAGATCGGAAACTGGCTGAGATCTGACGATCCCGTGACACCCGCCTGGTTGAGACGAATACCATCGACGAGAATCAGGACATGGCTGGAGTTGGTGCCACGTATAAAGAGAGAAGAGAGTTGCCCCATCCCGCCATTTTGCGCCGTATCCACGCCGGGTAAGCGGCGCATAACATCGATAACGGTCGTGGATTGCCAGCGATCAATATCTTCACGCGTTACAACCGAGGTTGCAGCCAGAACAGATTTTTCAGGTTGTTCAAAACGATTTGCCGTCACCACCAACGAGTCGGCACTTTCCTGCGCCCAGCCCGAAAATGCCGTGACGGACAGCGCCGTCAACAGCGATACTTTTTTAATCATTGTTAAAGCATCCACAATATAAGAAGGATGCCGCAGGCCCCATCTATAGCACGCGATGATGAAACCAAATGCGACGTGATCCCGGCAGGTCTTCGGGCTAGGTGGCGTTTAATGGATGAAGACTTCCCGTTTTCACAGTGTCTACAACTCTCATCCCGCCAGTCTTTACCGCTGCGCGTCAGCTCCAGATTTACACTGGATTCCCTTTTCACTCTCAGGAGACCGGAAACAGAATGCTACAATTAGACACGTATAGATGTCCAGATAGCTATTGCCCATTAAATCTGGACATCCCCTGAACAATGCCTACAATCCCCGCGTAATTCTTTATCACTCAGGACGCATCATGACCCCAGAACACCTCCCGACAGAGCAGTACGACGCGCAGCTGGCAGAGAAAGTTGTCCGCCTGCAAAGTATGATGACGCCGTTCAACGCGCCCGTTCCCGAGGTGTTCCGCTCTCCTGTCAGCCACTACCGCATGCGTGCAGAATTCCGCATCTGGCATGACGGTGATGACCTGTACCACATCATTTTCGATCAGCAGACGAAGTCCCGTATTCGCGTGGACAGCTTCCCGGCGGCGAGTGAGCTTATTAACCAGCTGATGACGCTGATAATGGACGGCGTGCGCAATAACCCTGTCCTGCGCCACAAGCTGTTCCAGATTGACTACCTGACTACGCAAAGCAACCAGGCGATTGTCTCGCTGCTGTACCACAAAGCATTAAACGACGAGTGGCGCGAACACGCAGAAGCCCTGCGCGATGCGCTGCGCGCGCAGAACATCAACGTTCACCTGATTGGCCGCGCGACGAAAACGAAAATCATGCTGGACCAGGATTACATCGACGAGCGTCTGCCGGTGGCGGGGAAAGAGATGGTTTATCGCCAGGTTGAGAACAGCTTTACTCAGCCGAACGCCGCAATGAACGTACAAATGCTGGAGTGGGCGCTGAAGGCAACGGAAGGGTCAACGGGCGATCTGCTTGAGCTGTACTGCGGTAACGGAAATTTCTCGCTGGCGCTGGCGCGCAACTTCGATCGCGTGCTGGCCACCGAAATCGCCAAGCCGTCGGTTGCTGCTGCCCAGTACAATATTGCCGCTAACCATATCGACAACGTGCAGATTATTCGTATGGCCGCCGAAGAGTTTACGCAGGCAATGAACGGCGTACGCGAGTTTAACCGTCTGCAGGGCATTGACCTGAAGAGCTACCAGTGTGAAACGATTTTTGTCGATCCACCGCGCAGTGGCCTTGACAGCGAAACCGAGAAGATGGTGCAGGCTTACCCGCGCATTTTGTACATCTCCTGTAACCCGGAGACGCTGTGCAAAAACCTCGAAACATTAAGCCAGACGCACAAGGTTGAACGTCTGGCGCTGTTCGATCAGTTCCCGTATACCCATCATATGGAGTGCGGCGTACTGCTCACGGCGAAGTAATTAGCTGGCCTTTTTTGGCAGGTGGCGCTTCGCTTACCTGCCCTACAAATACCTCATTACTCGGATAGCTGGTTCTTGCGGCTGCGCATACGCGAGCCAATCCAGAACACCAGCGCCACGGACAGCACCGCTGGCAGGAAGTTAGAGCCGATATCCGGATACTCCGCGCGCACCACGGTGCTAAACAGCAGCACGCCCAGAATAAAGCAGGCGGCAGCCAACCCCGGCAGCCCGACCGGCATGGTGCGGTTCAGGTAGCGTTGATGCAGACAGTACACCGTCAGCACCAGCGCGATAATCGGGAAAATCGAGAAGGGTACGATCGAGCTAAACACAGCCGCAAACGTGCCATTAATAGATAAGCCAGCGATCAATGCCAGCAACAGCGTCCCTTTATCCTGACCAGACTGTTTCATTACTCACCTTCACTCATCGGTTTGATGTGCCAACTTTTCTTGTTCACGGCGATACCAGTAATACGCGCCTTTGGAGATCATCCTGAGCTGCAGTACCAGTCGCTCTTCGAGCTGCTTGCGTTGTTCAATGCTGACATCCAGCGCTTCAGCACCGGCGCTGAAGACAATAGTGACCATCGCTTCAGCCTGGGCTTCGGTAAAAGCACGCGGCATATGGTTTTCGATTTCAAGATAGTCGGCAAGTTCCGCGATGAAATGCTGAATTTCACGCGCGACGGCGGCACGAAACGCGGCCGATGTCCCCGAACGCTCGCGCAGTAACAGACGAAATGCGTTGGGGTTATTGCCGATAAATTCCATAAAGGTCGATACGGAGGTACGGATCACGCTGCCCCCTTTTGCGATACGCTGACGCGCCTGACGCATAAGCTGGCGCAGCATTAGCCCGCTCTCGTCGACCATCGTCAGGCCCAGTTCATCCACATCACGGAAATGACGATAGAAGGACGTTGGCGCAATCCCGGCCTCGCGTGCGACTTCGCGCAGGCTCAAACTGGCAAAACTTCGCTCAGCACTCAGTTGACTGAATGCCGCTTCCACCAGCGAACGCCGGGTTTTCTCTTTTTGTTGTGCTCTTACGCCCATCACGATAGTTGAATCCTTCCAAAGGCCTGCTGGCACTATACCAGAGAATAAAATTAATCTGTTTGCCTGGCTTTGTGAATGATTGTTTACGCGCGGTTTGTGCTCCACTGCCCGAAAAAAGCACAACGATAATTGGGTTACTTCTGCAATGATGTTATGATTCTGTTGCTTTTATGTATAAGAACAGGTAAGCCTTGCCATGTCACATTCCTACGATTACGACGCAATAGTTATTGGTTCCGGCCCCGGCGGCGAAGGTGCTGCTATGGGGCTGGTGAAACAGGGAGCCAGAGTAGCGGTCATTGAGCGCTACCATAATGTTGGCGGCGGTTGCACCCACTGGGGCACCATCCCTTCAAAAGCCCTCCGCCACGCCGTTAGCCGCATTATCGAATTTAACCAGAACCCTCTCTACAGCGACCATTCCCGACTTCTCCGTTCCTCCTTTGCCGACATCCTGAATCACGCGGATACCGTCATTAACCAGCAGACGCGGATGCGTCAGGGGTTTTATGAGCGTAACCACTGTGAGATTTTGCAGGGCAACGCGCACTTTGTGGATGAACACACGCTGGCGCTTGAGTGCCACGACGGTTCGGTTGAAACCATCACCGCCGAAAAATTCGTGATCGCCTGCGGTTCACGTCCGTACCATCCGGCCGACGTAGACTTCTCGCATCCGCGCGTTTACGACAGCGACTCCATTCTCAGCCTGCACCACGAACCCCGCCATGTGATTATCTACGGCGCGGGCGTGATTGGCTGCGAATATGCGTCGATCTTCCGCGGAATGGAGGTCAAAGTAGACCTGATCAACACCCGCGACCGTCTGCTGGCGTTCCTCGATCAGGAGATGTCAGATTCGCTCTCCTATCACTTCTGGAACAGCGGTGTGGTCATTCGCCACAACGAAGAGTACGAGAAGATCGAAGGCTGCGACGACGGCGTGATCATGCACCTGAAGTCCGGCAAGAAGCTGAAAGCGGACTGCCTGCTGTATGCCAACGGCCGCACCGGCAACACTGATTCGCTGCAGCTGGAAAACATCGGCCTTGAGACCGACAGCCGCGGTCAGCTAAAGGTCAACAGCATGTACCAGACCGCGCTGCCGCACGTGTATGCCGTCGGTGACGTGATTGGCTACCCGAGCCTGGCGTCAGCGGCTTACGACCAGGGCCGCATTGCGGCTCAGGCGCTGGTGAAAGGTGAAGCGACGGCGCATCTGATTGAAGATATCCCTACGGGCATTTATACCATTCCGGAAATCAGCTCTGTGGGGAAAACCGAGCAGCAGCTGACGGCCATGAAGGTGCCTTACGAGGTGGGTCGCGCGCAGTTTAAACATCTGGCGCGGGCGCAAATCGTGGGGATGAGCGTAGGTACGCTGAAGATTTTGTTCCATCGCGATACGAAAGAGATCCTCGGTATTCACTGCTTTGGTGAACGTGCGGCGGAAATCATTCATATCGGCCAGGCGATAATGGAGCAAAAAGGTGGTGGTAACACCATCGAGTACTTCGTTAACACCACCTTTAACTACCCGACCATGGCGGAAGCCTACCGGGTAGCAGCGCTGAACGGCTTAAACCGCCTGTTTTAACGCGTTGTCAAAATGGCCATCCATCGAACCACGGATGGCCTCTGCCAGCTGCTCATAGCGGCTGCGCAGCGGTGAACCCGGACGATAAACGAGGCCAATGGTGCGACGCGGCTCCGGCTTAATGCACGGCAGATAGACCACGCCATCACGCTTGCGCTCGCGCGGCACGGCCAGCGCAGGCAGCAGCGTAATACCGCTTCCCGCCGCGACCATATTACGCAGCGTTTCCAGGCTGGTTGCGCGGAAATGGGTATCTTCGTCAGCACCCGCTTCAAAGCAGAAGCCCATCGCCTGATCGCGCAGGCAGTGGCCATCTTCCAGCATCAGCAGCTTTTCGCCGGCCAGATCGGCCATCGGTACGCGATCGCGGTTCGCCCACGGGTGATCTTCATAGATCGCCAGCATCATCGGCTCATCGAACAGCGGCACCTCGATAAAGGCCTCACTTTCTTTAACCAGCGCCAGAATCGCACAGTCGAGCTTGCCGCTATCTAACTGCGCAAGCAGCTGATGGGTTTGCGCTTCATGCAGGTACATTTCAAGTTTCGGGAACGTCTGGTGCAGCATCGGAATGATTTGCGGCAACAGGTACGGGCCAACGGTAGGGATCAGGCCGATATGCAGCGGGCCGGACATCGCCTCCCCCTGCTGGCTTGCCATTTCCTTCAGCACTTTGACCTCGCGCAGCACGGTGCGCGCCTGATCCACCAGCAGCAAACCTGCCTGGGTGAACAGTACCTTACGACTGGTGCGCTCCAGCAGCATCACGCCCAGCTCATCTTCCAGCTTGCGGATCTGGCCGCTCAGCGTCGGCTGGCTGACGTGGCAGGAATCTGCCGCGCGGCGAAAGTGGCGGTGCTCGGCTAACGCTACCAGGTATTCAAGATCACGAATATTCATTATTCATCCTCCGTCGCCACGATAGTTCATGGCGATAGATAGCATAGCAATGAACGATTATCCCTATCAAGCATTCTGTTGAATAATACACCACATAGACGAGGCGGTACCTGTTTGACCCTTGAAGTCCCGCACCGTCAGCGAGTTTCTCTCAAAACTCGAACAACTAAAGCCAACGTGAACTTTTGCGGACCCCGTGGTCCGCTTTTTTTTTGCGTAAAAAAGCCCGGCGCTAAGCCAGGCTACGTTTTTCCCTCACCCTACCCCTCTCCCGGGGGGAGAGGGAACCGATCGAGCCCCTCTCCTCGTGGGAGAGGGGTTGGGGTGAGGGCATCACACCGCAATATTGTCAAACCAACCGGTTTTTCGCATCCGCAATCGCCTGCGCCACCTGCTTCGGCGACACGCCGCCTTTCGCAGCACGCTTATCCAGGCAGGACTGCAGCGCCAGAATCGGATACACATCGTCCCCAATCACCGCGCTGAATTTCTGCAGGTCGGCCAGCGTCAGATCTTCGAGCGGCTTGCCCTGACGAATCGCCTCGACCACCGCTTCGCCGACAATATGGTGCGCCTCGCGGAACGGTACGCCTTTCGCCACCAGGTAGTCCGCCAGCTCGGTGGAGTTAGCATAGCCCTGCTGCGCCGCTTCCTGGCAGCGCGGACGTTTCACCTGAATGCCGTCCAGCACCAGCGCGCCCATATGCAGACAGTCCAGCCAGGTGTCGAGCGCGTCGAACAGCCCTTCCTTGTCTTCCTGCATATCTTTGTTGTACGCCAGCGGCAGCCCTTTCAGGGTCATCATCATGCCGGTCAGCGCGCCCTGCACGCGGCCACACTTCCCGCGGATCAGCTCCAGCGCGTCCGGGTTTTTCTTCTGCGGCATCAGTGATGAGCCTGAGGTTACGCGGTCGGACAGCTCGACGAAGCCCGCTTCGCCAGAGTTGAAGAAGATCAGATCTTCGGCAAAGCGCGACAGGTGCACCATGCCGATAGAGGCATTCGAGAGCAGCTCCAGCACGTGGTCGCGGTCAGAGACGCTGTCCAGGCTGTTACGGGTGGCGGAGGCAAAGCCCAGCCAGCCTGCCAGCTGTTCACGGTCGATTTCATACGCCGTACCGGCCAGCGCGCCGCTGCCCAGCGGGCTGACGTCCAGACGCTTGAGCGTATCCTGAAGACGACTTTCATCACGCGCCAGCATCTCAACGTAGGCCAGACACCAGTGCGCAAAGGTCACCGGCTGCGCGCGCTGCAGGTGGGTATAACCCGGCATCACCGCGTCCTGGTTGTGCTGCGCGGTATCCACCAGCGCGCTCTGCAGCTGGCGGTTGGCCGCCAGCAGTTCGCCGACGGTATCTTTACACCACAGCTTGAGATCGGTGGCGACCTGGTCGTTACGACTACGTCCGGTGTGGAGCTTTTTACCCAGCTGGCCGACCTTGTCGATAAGCTTGCCTTCCACCCAGCTGTGAATATCTTCAGCATCGCTTTCGAGGATCTGCTGCGGATTAAGACGCACCTCTTCCAGCAGATTGTTCAGCGCTTCTTCCAGCTGCAATTGTTCGTCTGCGGTCAGAACACCCACCGTCACCAGCGCTTTGGACCAGGCCACAGAGCCGACAATATCCTGTTCGGCCAGGCGGTAGTCGAAGCGCAAAGAGTCGTTGAACTGTTTGAACCGCTGATCCGCTGCCTGTGTAAAACGCCCACCCCAAAGTGCCATAACATGATTCCTTTATTCGTTAGTTCTGCCGGGTGGCGCTCTGCTTACCCGGCCTACGGTCTTGTAGGCCCGGCAAGCAGAGCGCCGCCGGGCATTAAATCGATTACGCCAGAATACGCGTGCCAATCGGCGTGCCGTTAAACAGCGCCGGGAGCTGCTCCGCGTGACGCCAGGAGGCGATATCCACGGGACGGCCGAGCGTGCGCGCGGCGTCCAGCGCGGCATTCACCTTGACGATCATACCGTCGGTGATAATACCCTGGTCAATCAGCTGCTCGGCTTTCTCGGCGGTCATTTCCGCAATGCGCTGTCCTTTACCGTCCAGAATACCGCTCACGTCAGAGAGCAGGATAAGATCTGCGCCGAGCGTTGACGCCAGCGCGGTTGCCGCCTGGTCAGCGTTGACGTTCATCAACTCACCCTCTTCGGTCACGCCGATGGAGCTCACCACCGGCAGGAACCCGCCCTCCAGCAGGGTGTTAATCAGCTTAGGCGAACCTGGCTGCGCGAGTCCAACGTGGCCGAGCGCTTCGTCGAGCTGGGTCACTTTTACGCTGTCGCCATCGCCCAGATAGAGGCCAACGGACGCGATGTGGTGTTTCTTCGCCCACGCCAGCAGCGTTTTGTTCGCCGTGCCCGCCAGCGCGCCGGTAATGATGTCAATCTGGTCGGCAGGCGTCACGCGCAGGCCGTTCTTCTTTACCACCGGCAGGTTGAGACCTTTCATCAGCTCATCCACCACGCAGCCGCCGCCGTGTACAATCACCAGCGGACGTTGGTGTGATTCACGATAGTTCACCAGCGCGGTAAACAGACGCTCCAGCGCTTCTTCGCTGTCCAGCAGTACACCACCGAGTTTGATAATTAATGGGTTCATCATCACACCTTAAATAAGAGCCTGCGTTTCAGGGAAGCCGAAACGAATATTTGCGCACTGCATTGCCTGTGCGGCAGCGCCTTTGAGTAAGTTATCTTCTGCGGCCACTACGATGAGATGCTCACCCTGTACGGCAAAACCGATATCGCAGAACGGCAGACCGACCACGTTTTTCAGCGCCGGCACGCCTTTGTCGTACAGGCGCACCAGCGGTTTATCCGCATACGCCTGCGTGAAGACCTCAGCAACCTGCTCTTTGGTCACGCCCGGCTTCAGGCGGCAGGTAATAGTTTCGAGGATCCCGCGCGGGAAGCTGCCCAGATGCGGGGTGAAAATAACGTCCGCGCCAAGATGGGTGGTGATTTCAGGATGGTGACGGTGATTAAACACGCCATATGGCTGAAGGCTGACTTCGCAGAAGCTGTTGGAGATAGCGGCCTTACGCCCTGCTCCGCTTACGCCGCTGGTGGCGTTGATCACCGGCCACTGGTTTAGATCCAGCAGGCCCGCGTCGATCAGCGGCTTCAGGGAAAGCTGCGCCGCCGTCGGGTAGCAGCCCGGTACGGCAATGAGATTCGCTTCTTTCAGCTTATCCGCGCTCCACTCCGCCAGGCCGTACACCGCTTTTTCAAGCAGATCCGGATGCTGATGGGTGAAACCGTAATATTTTTCGTAGAACGCGCCGTCGTTGACGCGAAACGCGCCGGAGAGGTCGAACACCACGCAGCCGGCCGCCAGAAACTGCGGTGCCAGGTCGTGGCTGACCTCGTGCGCCGTGGCTAAGAACACCACGTCAACGCCGTCGGTGAACGCGCTGATGTCGGACATCGGCTGCAGCGGAAGGTCAACAATGCCCTTAAGCCACGGATGCAAATCGGAAATTAACTTTCCTGCATCATTGCTTTGCGCTGACACGGTCAAAGCGGTTATGGTCATATGTGGATGGCGATTCACGTAGCTTACAAGCTCTGCGCCCGCATAACCGCTAGCGCCTACAATCAGCGTATTCAACATCGGGTTCCTTTATGCTCAACGTTAATGTATTTTTATTCACATTTATTGCATGAATATTGATACTATCACGACCTAAGGTGTGTCAACAATGAAAATGAACTTACCGCCATTTATCGAGATCTACCGCGCCCTGATTGCCACTCCGTCCATCAGCGCAACGGAAGAAGCGCTGGATCAGAGCAATGAGTCTTTAATCAATCTGCTGGCGGGTTGGTTTAGCGATCTTGGGTTTAACGTTGAGGTTCAGCCCGTCCCCGGAACACGCCACAAATTCAACCTGCTCGCCAGTACCGGAAACGGCGCGGGCGGCCTGCTGCTGGCCGGTCATACGGATACCGTTCCCTTTGACGATGGCCGCTGGACGCGTGACCCGTTCACCCTGACCGAGCACGACAACAAGCTTTACGGCCTGGGCACGGCGGATATGAAAGGCTTCTTCGCCTTTATCCTCGACGCGCTGCGTGACGTAGACGTGACAACGCTGAAGAAGCCGCTCTACATTCTGGCAACCGCCGATGAAGAGACCAGCATGGCGGGCGCGCGCTACTTCTCTGAAAACACGTCGATTCGCCCGGACTGCGCGATTATCGGTGAGCCAACCTCTCTGCAGCCGATTCGCGCGCATAAAGGCCACATTTCTACCGCCGTGCGCGTGCTGGGCCAGTCCGGCCACTCCAGCGATCCGGCGCGCGGGGTGAACGCCATCGAGCTGATGCATGACGCCATCGGCCGCATCATGACCCTGCGCGACGACCTGAAGGAGCGCTATCACTACGAGGCGTTTACCGTGCCGTATCCAACGCTGAACCTCGGCAGCCTGCACGGCGGGGATGCCTCCAACCGCATCTGCGCCTGCTGCGAACTGCACATGGACATCCGCCCGCTGCCGGGCATGACGCTGAGCGATCTCGACGGCCTGCTGAATGAAGCGCTGGCCCCGGTTAGCGAGCGCTGGCCGGGCCGCCTGACGGTCTCCGAGCTGCATCCGCCGATCCCGGGTTATGAATGCCCGCCGGATCACCAGCTGGTCCAGGTAGTGGAAAAACTGCTCGGTGAGAAAACCGACGTAGTGAATTACTGTACCGAAGCGCCGTTTATTCAGACCCTGTGCCCGACGCTGGTGCTTGGTCCCGGATCTATCAACCAGGCGCACCAGCCGGATGAATATCTGGAAACCCGCTTCATCAAGCCAACCCGCGAACTGATTACCCAGGTTGTGCATCACTTCTGCTGGCATTAAAACCGCACCTACGAGTCCCCTCTCCCTGTGGGAGAGGGTTAGGGTGAGGGCAACAAATCGCATGATCTCTGTCACATTCTCATAAGCATCTCTTATCTGACGCAATGCGAATTAAATTTCGTAAATTACCCGCATTTATTCGTTTGCTGAACCGTTTTCGCAGCAATTGACGACGGGGGTTTTACGTGGCTTTATAAAGGGAGATGACAAAATAATGTCCAAAAGATTTTCGACTGGGCATAAACAAAAATGATGGGGTGACTGGGTTTTTATGAACGAACAATATTCCGCGTTGCGTAGTAATGTCAGTATGCTCGGCAAAGTGCTTGGAGATACCATCAAAGATGCGCTGGGGGAGAACATCCTCGACCGCGTTGAAACCATCCGCAAGCTGTCCAAATCTTCCCGTGCAGGTAACGAGGCCAATCGTCAGGAGCTGCTCACCACGCTGCAGAACCTGTCTAATGATGAGCTCTTGCCTGTTGCCCGCGCGTTCAGCCAGTTCCTGAACCTCGCGAATACCGCTGAGCAATACCACAGCATTTCGCCAAAAGGTGAAGCTGCCAGCAACCCGGAAGTCATTGCCAAAACCCTTCGTAAACTCAAAGATCAGCCAGACCTCAACGAAGCCACCATTAAAAAAGCGGTGGAATCCCTTTCGCTTGAGCTGGTGCTGACCGCACACCCAACCGAAATCACCCGTCGTACACTCATCCACAAAATGGTGGAAGTGAACAACTGTCTGAAGCAGTTGGATAATAAAGACATTGCCGACTACGAGCGTAACCAGCTGATGCGCCGCCTGCGCCAGCTGATTGCCCAGTCCTGGCACACCGATGAAATCCGTAAGCATCGCCCTAGCCCGGTTGATGAAGCCAAATGGGGCTTTGCGGTGGTGGAAAACAGCCTGTGGGAAGGGGTTCCGAACTACCTTCGCGAGCTGAACGAACAGCTGGAAGAGAACCTGGGCTACCGCCTGCCGGTCGATTTTGTTCCAGTACGCTTCACCTCCTGGATGGGCGGCGACCGCGACGGCAACCCGAACGTGACCGCGGAAATTACCCGCCACGTCCTGCTGCTGAGCCGCTGGAAAGCCACCGATCTGTTCCTGAAGGACATTCAGGTGCTGATCTCCGAGCTGTCGATGGTTGAAGCCACGCCGGAACTGCGCGAGCTGGCCGGTGAAGAAGGCGCCAGCGAGCCGTACCGTTTCCTGATGAAAAAACTGCGTGGTCAGCTGATGGCCACTCAGGCCTGGCTGGAAGCGCGCCTGAAAGGCCAGCGCCTGCCGAAGCCGGAAGGCCTGCTGAGCCAGAACGAACAGCTCTGGGATCCGCTCTATGCCTGTTATCAATCGCTGCAGGCCTGCGGAATGGGCATCATCGCCAACGGCGAGCTGCTCGACACCCTGCGCCGCGTGAAGTGTTTTGGCGTGCCGCTGGTGCGTATCGACGTGCGTCAGGAGAGCACCCGCCATACCGAAGCGCTGGGCGAGCTGACCCGCTATCTCGGCATCGGCGACTATGAAAGCTGGTCCGAAGCCGACAAGCAGGCGTTCCTGATCCGCGAGCTGAACTCCAAGCGCCCTCTGCTGCCGCGCAGCTGGGAGCCAAGCAACGACACACGCGAAGTGCTCAACACCTGTAAAGCGATCGTGGATGCGCCGAAAGGATCGGTGGCTGCCTATGTGATCTCCATGGCGAAAACCCCGTCCGACGTGCTGGGCGTTCACCTTCTGCTGAAAGAAGCCGGTATCGACTATGCCCTGCCGGTGGCGCCGCTGTTTGAAACCCTCGACGACCTGAACAACGCCAACGATGTCATGACGCAGCTGCTGAACATCGACTGGTATCGCGGCTTCATCCAGGGCAAACAGATGGTGATGATTGGCTATTCCGACTCCGCAAAAGACGCGGGCGTGATGGCGGCCTCCTGGGCGCAGTACCAGGCGCAGGACGCGCTGATCAAAACCTGCGAGAAAGCCGGTATTGAGCTGACGCTGTTCCATGGACGCGGTGGCTCAATTGGCCGAGGCGGCGCGCCTGCTCACGCAGCGCTGCTGTCACAGCCGCCGGGAAGCCTGAAAGGCGGCCTGCGCGTCACCGAGCAGGGCGAGATGATCCGCTTCAAGTACGGCCTGCCGGAAGTGACCATCAGCAGCCTGTCGCTCTATACCAGCGCGATACTGGAAGCAAACCTGCTGCCGCCGCCGGAGCCGAAAGAGTCCTGGTGCCGCATCATGGACGAGCTGTCAGATATCTCCTGCGATCTGTACCGCGGCTACGTGCGTGAAAACAAAGATTTCGTGCCTTACTTCCGTTCAGCCACGCCTGAGCAGGAGCTGGGTAAACTGCCCCTGGGCTCGCGTCCGGCCAAGCGTCGCCCAACCGGCGGCGTTGAGTCTCTGCGCGCGATTCCGTGGATCTTCGCCTGGACGCAAAACCGCCTGATGCTGCCCGCCTGGCTGGGCGCCGGCGCGGCGCTGCAAAAAGTGGTGGAAGACGGCAAGCAGAGCGATCTGGAAGCCATGTGCCGCGACTGGCCGTTCTTCTCTACCCGTCTGGGCATGCTGGAGATGGTCTTCTCGAAAGCCGACCTGTGGCTGGCGGAATATTACGATCAGCGTCTGGTGAAACCCGAGCTGTGGACGCTGGGCAAAGAGCTGCGCGAACTGCTGGAAGGCGACATCAAAGTGGTCCTGGATATCGCCAACGACTCGCATCTGATGGAAGATCTGCCGTGGATTGCCGAGTCTATCCAGCTGCGTAACATCTACACCGATCCGCTGAACGTTCTGCAGGCGGAGCTGTTGCACCGTTCGCGTCTGGCGGAAGAGGAAGGTAAAGAGCCGGATCCACGCGTTGAACAGGCGCTGATGGTGACGATTGCAGGCGTTGCGGCAGGTATGCGTAACACCGGCTAATCGGTTTTGCCGGGTGGCGCTTACGCTTACCCGGCCTACAATATGCTTTTCGTAGGCCCGGCAAGCGCCAGCGCCGCCGGGCAATACCTCGGTATTCACACCATGCAATACGACATCACACACATCCTGACTGACCTGATCGCTGGCACGTTGCCGCTGCGACAGGTGCATTTCGCAAACGCTAACCCCCCTGCCCCCGAACTTGCTCTGAAGGTCGATTTTCCACGCCTGGAAATCGTGATCGAAGGTTCAATGAAAGACCAGGCTGCCTTCCTTTTACAGCAGGGTGATGTTTTATACGTCCCGGCTGGCGGCTGGAATAATCCACAATGGCAAGCACCCGCAACAACGCTGAGCATCCTGTTTGGCAAACAGCAGCTTGGGTTTAGCCTCCTGCAGTGGGATGGTGTAGACGTTCATAACCTGACGAAGCAGCACGTCGCCCGCCGCGGTCCGCGCATTGGATCGCTACTCTTACAGACGCTCCATGAAATGCAGATGCAGCCGCACGAGCAGCAAACCGCGCGGCTGATTATCGCCAGCCTGCTTAGCCACTGCGTCGACCTGCTGGGTAGCCAGATCCAAACCGCCTCCCGCAGTCAGGCTCTGTTCGAAGCCATCAGGGTGTACATTGATGAACACTACGCAGCATCGCTAACCCGGGAATCCGTTGCTCAGGCGTTTTACATCTCACCCAACTATCTGTCGCACCTTTTTCAGAAAACTGGCGCAGTGGGGTTTAACGAATACCTCACCCATACCAGGCTGGAGCATGCGCGTCAGCTGCTGAAGGGATATGATTTAAAGGTGAAAGAGGTGGCTCACGCCTGCGGATTTGTCGACAGTAATTACTTCTGTCGATTATTTCGTAAAAACACCGAGCGCTCGCCTTCGGAGTATCGCCGCCAGTATCACAGCCAGCTCACCGAAAAAGCGGCTAATCCAGAATGACCTGAGTATGTTGTGGCGCGGAAAGCAGTTTTCGTACTGCGCCCATAACCTTCTGTGGATCGCGCAAAAAGGCATTAATCCCGCACTTCACATAGCGGGCCTTTTCGAAACGCTCACTTTCCGCCAGCTCGATGTCTGTGATCAATAAAACAACATCAGCGCGGCGTATATCATTATCCGTTAGTGCATTTTCAACGCCTAATGCGCCCTGGGTCTCGATGTGAACGGTCCACTTCTCTTGCTGGCAAAGTTTTTCCAGCCGTTCGGCAGCCATGTAGGTATGCGCTACGCCGCTAACACACGCAGTTACCGCCACCAGATGGCGTCCCGTTAGCACTGTCATTCTCAACCTCCTACGGTGACGTTGAATCCTTCACGTTCCGCCATCAGGCGCATTGCTGAAATCTCTTCTTCTGTTGGAGGAACCACCTGCTGCATCCCCCACTCCTGCCCCAGCAAGCGATATTTTGGCTCTCCGTACTGATGAAACGGCAGTAAATGCAGCTGCCGTATTCCAGAAGGTAGCAGAAACGCCAGCACGCGCGCCATGTTCGTTTCACTGAGCGTATAGCCCGGAATAAGCGGTACGCGGGGGATCACGTTTATCCCTTTCGCCACCAGCTGCATAAAATTATTGAGCACTCTGGGCAGATTCATTGCCAGCAGTGAACGCGCCTGTTCCTCATCGATTATTTTCACATCAAACAGCACTTCATCACACTGACGCGCCAAAGGCAGTAAGCGGGACAACGGCGCATCGCCCGCCGTTTCGATGGCCGTATGTACGCCGTAGTGACGCAGCTTCCGTAAAAGCTGCGTCGCAAATGGTGCCTGCATCAACACTTCCCCACCGGAAAGCGTGACCCCACCGCCCGATGAGCGAAAGAATACATCGTCTTTCATCACCTCGTGTTCCAGCTCATCCAGCGTCACATCCCGCCCAATGTGTTCAAACGCGCCGGAGGGGCACTCATCGGCGTCCCGCAGACAGGGCGTACAGTGTAAGCATTTGCTCTCCCGGCGCACCGTCTCGATTTTCGGCGAGATCGACTCCGGGTTAGCGCACCACGGACAGCGGTGAGGACAGCCTTTAAAAAAGATCACCGTACGGATGCCGCGTCCGTCATTCAACGAGTAGCGCTGGATGTTGAAAATACGCGCCTCGTCGGCGCGCGTTTCAACCACGTCACAGCTGATGCGCTGTGCGGCGGATAATGTCATCCTGGATCTCCTTCGATAACTCAACAAAGAAGGCACTGTATCCGGCCACGCGTACGACCAGACCGGCAAAATCCTGCGGACGCTGTTGCGCTTCACGCAGCGTGTCCGCATTCACCACGTTGAACTGAATATGCTGCAACTTTAGCTGCGTGAAGGCACGAAGGAAATCCGCCAGCTTTTGTAGCCCGGCGTCGCCTTCCAGCGTCGCTGGTGTGAATTTGACGTTTAGCAGCGTACCGTTGGATAACAGGTAGTTATCCAGCTTGCTCACCGATTTGAGTACCGCCGTTGGGCCCTGCATATCTTGCCCAAGCATCGGTGAGAGCCCGCCATCCGCCAGTTGCTCGCCGGCAAAGCGTCCATCCGGTGTCGCGCCAACAACAGCACCCAGCGGCACGTGTGCCGATACGGTATAAGAGCCCGGCGTGAACTGTCCGCCGCGCGGGTTCCGGTATTTTTCGACCTCTTTACAGTAGTGGCGCAGCAGTTCAGCGCTGATGTTGTCGACATCATCGATATCATTGCCGTATTTTTCGAAGCGATTGATCAACCGGGCACGGATTTTTTCGCCGTCAGGCGTAGCGAAGTTCGCTTTTAACACCGCTAAGAGCTCATTAAAACTTAAGCGCTGCTGTTCAAAAACCAGCCCTTTTAATGCATGTAGTGAATCACTCAGGTTTGCTATCCCGATACCCTGCACGCCGGAAAAGTTATAGCGTGCGCCACCCTCGGTAATGTCTTTTCCCGCATCCAGGCAATCGCTGATAAAAGAAGAGAGCAAAGGCACCGGAGCCCAGTCACGATGGCCGATATCGCAAATATTGCTACCCTCAGCCATTAGCGCAATGTAGTGATTAATCTTGAAGCGAATATGTTCGAGCAATTCCTCGTAGGTAAGCCCGGCATTGCCCTCGTTTTCCTGCATGGCGATTTCCATGACTTTCAGCAGGTTAAACATGGCGATATCGTGCAGGCCATAGGTCTTGCCGGGAATCGATAGCTCAACGCAGCCGACGACAGCGTAATCGCGCGCGTCCTCCAGCGAAACGCCGCGATTCAGGAAGGCAGGGACCACTACTTCGTCGTTAAAAATTTGCGGAATGCCGGTGCCCAGACGAATTGTCTCTGCGGTTTTGAGCAGGAAAGACCTGTCGATAAGTTCGTTCACCCGCACACCCAAGTTCGGCTGCGGAAGCTGAACGCTCTGGTAGGCATCCAGGCACAGGAAGGAGAGCACGTTTACCGCACTGCGGCCGCTTTCCGTCAGGCCGCCCAATAGTGCGGTATACCCGGTCGGGAAACCCGCAAAGTAACGAGCGCTGCTGGTCGAACGCAGAAGCACCACGTCATTGCACTTGACCCATAGTGATTCAAGCAGCTCTTTCAGGAACGCGGGTTCTTCGCCCTGTGAGAGCGAGGCCTGGTAAAACGGCAGCATATACTGGTCAAAGCGGCCGATTGAGAGCGAGCTGGCGTTGGATTCGTACTGCAAAATCACGTTCATGTACCAGAAAAGCTGACACGCCTGCCAGAACGTTTGTGGCTGGTGCTGCGCGTTGTGGCGCGAGATGTCGGCAATTTTCAGTAATTCCTCACGGCGTGGCGCGTCACTGTTAACAGCCAACGCTTCAGCCAGCGACGCGTAGCGCAGGATATGGCGCTGGCAGGCTTCAAGCAGAAGCAGCGCCGCAGCATAGAAAGCGTTATGGGCATCGCGGGCGCAGTGTTCACGCATTTCCGCCACCAGCGCCCCCAGGCCATTATTGAGCAGGCGTGGGTAATCAATAATGATATGCCCCTGACCTTTATCCGTCTGGTTGACGCTGAAAATCTGCGTGGCAACGGCCGCTTTCACCTCGGCCGTCATCTGGCTGTTGATGAAATCCTTCATCGACCGCTTTTCCCAGTAGGGATACAGCACGTCACGGTAGGTCTGCTTATCCTCGTCGCTGATGTCGAAGCGATCCTGCGGACGGGTGGCAAACTGATCCAGCTCTTCAAGCAGCCAGTAGGGGTCCATCTCGGGCGAGATAATGCCTGCTCGCGGTTTAACGGTGCGGTTCCCGGCAATCAACTCCTCATCACGAATCGCGATGTTCACATGGTCAAGAATGTACGCCGTCGCTTTTGCGCGTCTGATGATCACCGGCTCGCCTTCCGTCTGCCGATGGCTGGCGGTATAAAGCAAGGCACGCTCAAGCGAGATCTCGCGCGGACTGGCAAAGAGTGCGTCTTTCAAACGCTGGGTACGATTCGTCATGAGGGAACTCCTGTAACGGAAAAACGAGCCCGCCCCGAAGAGCGGGAGAGCATCAGGCGGTTTGTGCCAGGTGGGCGTCAATCTTGTTCATGATGGCGTCGGCGCGTTTTACCGCGTCGCTGATATTGACGCGTACAATGGTCTTCCCGGCAAAGCGCTCCTCAAATTTAATGCCGATATCCTTGGTCAGGATCACCATATCCGCGGCAGCAACGTCTTCTGCCGTCAGTTCGTTCTCAAGGCCGATCGACCCCTGCGTTTCAACCTTCACTTCCCAACCTTTGGCTTTTGCGGCACTTTCCAGCGCTTCGGCCGCCATGTAGGTATGGGCAACGCCAGACGGGCATGCTGTTACTGCGATAATTCGGGCCATGTTCTCTTCCTCACTCAGTTAATTTCGAAATCCAGATCCAGGTCGTCCTCTTTTTCCTCGACCTGTTTTGCATTCTTGCGAGCGATACTTTTCAGCACGTTGACGCTAACAGCCGTCACTACCGCCCCAACAGCAACCGCCGCGATGTAGCCCAGCTTGCCGTCGACTACCGGCAGAACGATCAGCCCGCCCCATCCGGCGTAGCACTGTGCGCCCATCACGGCGGCAGTTACCGCACCGCACGCGGAGCCGAGCATGATGGAAGGAATAACGCGCAGAGGGTCGGCGGCGGCGAACGGAATCGCCCCTTCGGTCACGCCCACACAGCCCATCACCAGCGCCGCCTTCCCTGCTTCGCGTTCTTCGGCGGTAAAGTTTTTGCGGTTAATCAGCGTCGCCAGGCCTAAACCCAGAGGAGGCACACAGATACCGACCGCCGCAATTGCCACTACGGTGTAAACACCTTGAGCCACGCAGATCAGCATGAAGGCGTAAGCCACTTTGTTAATCGGGCCGCCCATGTCAAAGGCCAGCATCAGCCCGATGATGACGGCCAGTACCACAATGCTGCCCTGCTGCATGCCCTGCAGCCACTGGGTGAGACCAGTGGTCAGCGCACCGACAGGCTCACCCAGCCCCCACATCATGATGCCTGCGGTAACAAAGGTGCCGATGATAGGGATGATGAAGATAGGCATGACGGAGCGCAGCACTTTCGGAACCGGCAGTTTCTTCAGATACCAGACCACAATCCCACCGAGGATCCCGGCAATAATGGCGCCGAAGAAACCCGCTCCGAAGCTGTTACCGACCCAGGCGGCAATAGCGCAGGGAGCCAGTGCGGCACGTTCAGCAATGGAATAACCAATATAAGCGGCCAGGAAAGGCACCATCAGCGTTAACCCCGCCACGCCGATATCGAATAGCTTTTTGAGGTTGGGATCGGTTGCTGCATCCGGTACCGCGCCCTTGCCATAAAGCATGACCGAGACGGCCAGCAAAATACCGCCCGCAACCACGAACGGGATCATGTGCGACACCCCTGTCATCAGATGCTGCCGCGTGTTCTTGAGAATATGCACCAACTCTTTCATATGTCGCTCCTGGCCTATATCCATAAAGATGTTGTGGCAAACAATAGGCAATCAGGAAGATGTCGGACAGGAGACAAAAAGGCCATTTACTGGATTTTTGTAATGTCGAAATAAAAATGCGATCCGCCTCGACATTTCAACGCTATCTGGCATTACGCAAAATGCCCTAACCTGTGAGTCAAATCTCACTTTTCGAGTGACATTACATTTGTCCAGCTTTTGGCAGATTTGTCACATGGCGCGATTCGTCACCACGCTCGTATCCTGTGCTCAGTGAATGTCTATTCGTTTCGGGAGTATGTGTATGGCTCTGGTAGTGGAATTTACCTGTGAATTGCCCAACGGTGTTCACGCGCGTCCGGCAAGTCATGTTGAAACGCTGTGCAATACCTTTACGTCGCACATTGAGTGGCACAACCTGCGTACGGACCGGAAAGGTGATGCCAGGAGCGCGCTGGCACTGATTGGCACCGATACGCTGGCTGGCGATGCCTGTCGGCTGGTGATCGAGGGAGAGGATGAACAACGCGCCTATCAGCAGCTGGAAAAATGGCTGCGAGAGGAGTTCCCCCACTGCGACGCACCGCTTGCAGAAGCCATCAATACCGAACTTGATCCGCTGCCAGAATCCCTCACGCGCCTTAACCCAACCCTGTTCCGTGCCCTTCCCGTTTGCAGCGGCAGCGCCCAGGGTATTCTGACGTTACTGGCCTCGCTGGATCTCAATGCCCTGACTAACATACCCGCAGCAAAAGGGATAGAAGAAGAGCAGTCCGCGCTGGATAACGGCCTTACCCTGCTGGTGAAAAATATTGAGCTGCGCGCGCTGGACAGCGACAGCACCGCCAGCGCGATTCTCGACGCGCACCGATCGCTTGCTACGGATGGCTCACTGCGACAGCATCTTCTTGCGGGCGTGAGCCAGGGGCTTAGCTGCGCGCAGGCAACAATCGCCACGGCCAACCATTTCTGCGATGAGTTCTCTCGTTCCAGCAGCAGCTACCTGCAGGAACGCGTGCTGGATGTGCGCGATGTTTGCTATCAGCTTTTGCAGCAGATATACGGTGAACAGCGCTTCCCGGCACCGGGCCAGCTGACGCAGCCGACCGTCTGCCTTGCAGAAGACCTCACTCCCGGCCAGTTCCTGGAACTGGATAAAACCCTGCTCAAAGGGCTGCTGTTAAAAAGCGGCGGAACCACTTCGCATACCGTTATTCTTGCGCGCTCATTTAATATTCCCACGCTGGTCGGCGTCGATAGCCAAGGTCTGCTTCAGTGGCGCAACCAGCCTGTCTTTGTCGATGGCAACGCCGGTGCGGTGGTCGTCAATAGTACCGAAGCCGTGGCACGTTACTATCACCAGGAAGCGCGCGTCCAGCAGGCAATACGCGAGCAGCAACGCATCTGGCTTGACCGGGAAGCGAGAACTTCCGACGGCCTGCGCATAGAGATTGCGGCGAACATCGCCCACGCGGTGGAAGCTCAGGCGGCATTCGGTAACGGCGCTGAGGGCGTCGGCCTGTTTCGCACCGAAATGCTGTATATGGACCGCACCAGCGCACCCGGCGAAAGCGAGCTGTACAACATTTTCTGTCAGGCACTGGAAAGCGCAAACGGACGAAGCATTATCGTAAGGACCATGGATATCGGCGGCGATAAGCCGGTGGAGTATCTGAATATCCCGGCGGAAAACAACCCATTCCTAGGCTACCGCGCCGTACGCATTTACGAAGAGTATTCAGCGCTTTTCACCACCCAGCTTCGGGCGATCCTCCGCGCGTCCGCCCACGGTAGCCTGAAGATCATGATCCCGATGATCTCATCTATGGAAGAGATCCTGTGGGTCAAAGAGAAGCTCGCCGAAGCGAAACAGCAGCTTCGCGCTGAACACGTTCCTTTTGATGAAAAAATCCCGCTCGGCATCATGCTGGAAGTGCCGTCGGTGATGTTCATTATCGATCAGTGCTGCGAAGAGATTGATTTCTTTAGCATCGGCAGCAACGACCTGACGCAGTATCTTCTGGCCGTCGACCGCGACAACGCCAAAGTTACCCGCCACTACAACAGCCTGAACCCCGCCTTCCTGCGCGCGCTGGATTACGCGGTGCAGGCCGTCCACCGTCAGGGAAAATGGATTGGCCTGTGCGGCGAGCTGGGCGCAAAAGGCTCGGTACTGCCGCTGTTGGTGGGTCTGGGGCTGGATGAGCTGAGCATGGGATCGCCCGCCATTCCGGCAACCAAGGCCCGTCTGGCACATTTAGACAGCCGCGCCTGTCGTCAGCTTCTGAACCAGGCGATGGCGTGCCGAACGTCGCTTGAAGTGGAACACCTGCTGGCGCAGTTCCGCATGAACCAGCAGGACACGCCGCTGGTGACGCCACGCTGTATTTCGCTGGATAACGACTGGAACAGTAAAGAAGAGGTCATGAAAGGGATGACCGATAACCTTTTGCTCGCCGGGCGCTGCCGCTATCCCCGCAAGCTGGAGGCCGACCTGTGGGCGCGCGAGGCCGTTTTCTCCACCGGGCTTGGCTTCAGCTTCGCCATTCCGCACAGCAAATCTGAGCATATTGAGCAATCCACCATCAGCGTTGCACGTCTGAAATCGCCGGTCATGTGGGGCGATGAAGAAGCGCAGTTCATCATCATGCTGACGCTGAACAAACACGCCGCGGGCGACCAGCATATGCGCATTTTCTCGCGCCTGGCCCGCCGCATCATGCATGACGATTTCCGCAGCGCGCTGGTCAATGCCAGTTCAGAAGAGGCCATCGCCTCCCTGTTGGAACACGAATTAGAACTTTAATACGAGGAAGAGTAATGGAACTGTACCTGGATACCGCTAACGTGGCGGAAGTCGAACGCCTGGCGCGCATTTTTCCGATTGCGGGCGTCACCACCAACCCAAGCATTGTGGCGGCTGGCCGTGAATCCATCTGGGAGGTGCTGCCGCGCCTGCAGCAGGCCATCGGGCCGGAAGGCACCCTGTTTGCCCAGACCATGAGCCGTGATGCAGAAGGCATGGTGGCCGAGGCCAAACGCCTGAGCAACGCCATTCCGGACATCGTGGTGAAAATCCCGGTGACGGCTGAGGGGCTTATCGCGATCAAGACGCTGAAAAAAGAGGGCATTACCACGCTGGGCACCGCCGTTTACAGCGCCTCGCAGGGATTGCTCGCCGCGCTGGCAGGCGCGAAATATGTCGCGCCGTACGTGAACCGCGTTGACGCTCAGGGCGGCGACGGCATTCGCATGGTGCAGGAGCTGCAATCCCTGCTCGAACTGCACGCGCCGGACAGCAGGGTGCTGGCCGCCAGCTTCAAAACGCCGCGCCAGGCGCTGGACTGCCTGCTTGCCGGATGTGAAGCAATCACGCTTCCTTTAGATGTAGCGCAACAAATGCTCGGCACGCCGGCGGTAGAGTCTGCCATAGAGAAGTTTGAGCAGGACTGGAAAAACGCGTTTGGTAACCTCAACCTCTAAGGGAGAACTGTTATGGACCGTATCATTCAATCACCTGGAAAATACATCCAGGGTGCTGATGTGCTTACCCGTCTCGGCGACTATCTGAAACCGCTGGCACAGCGCTGGCTGGTTGTCGGCGATAAATTTGTGCTGGGTTTCGCAGAAGAGACTCTGCGTAAAAGCTTCGAGCAGGCTGAACTTCATGCTGAAATCGCGCCATTCGGCGGCGAATGTTCGCAAAACGAAATCGATCGCCTGAAAAAGCTGGCCGACGGCGCCGACTGCATGGCCGTGCTGGGTATTGGCGGGGGAAAAACCCTGGATACCGCCAAAGCGCTGGCCCACTTTATGGATGTGCCCGTTGCGATAGCCCCTACCATCGCCTCCACAGACGCGCCGTGCAGCGCGCTTTCCGTAATTTACACCGACAGCGGCGAATTCGATCGCTACCTGATGCTGCCGCACAACCCGAACATGGTTATCGTCGACACTAAAGTGGTCGCGGGCGCGCCTGCACGCCTGCTGGCAGCAGGGATTGGCGACGCGCTGGCAACCTGGTTTGAAGCGCGCGCCTGCTCGCGCAGCGGCGCAACCACCATGGCCGGCGGTAAATGCACGCAGGCAGCGTTAGCGCTGGCCGAGCTGTGCTACAACACGCTCGTTGAAGAGGGTGAGAAGGCGATGCTCGCGGCGGAGCAGCATGTGGTGACGCCCGCGCTGGAACGCATCATCGAAGCCAATACCTATCTGAGCGGCGTCGGGTTTGAAAGCGGCGGGCTGGCGGCGGCGCACGCCATTCACAACGGCATGACGGCGGTGCCGGATGCGCATCACTTCTATCACGGCGAAAAAGTGGCGTTCGGCACGCTGACGCAGCTGGTGCTGGAAAACGCGCCGGTAGAAGAGATCGAGACCGTTGCGGCGCTTTGCCACAGCGTTGGGCTGCCGATCACGCTGGCACAGCTGAACATCAAAGAGGATATTCCGGCCAAAATGCGTCTGATAGCGGAAGCGTCCTGCGCGGAAGGTGAAACCATCCACAACATGCCCGGTGGCGTGACGCCGGATCAGGTTTACGCGGCGCTTTTGGTGGCGGACCAGTACGGGCAGCGCTTCCTGCAGGAATGGGAGTAAATAGCGTGAATAAAAATCCCCGCTGATGCGGGGATTTTTTTGCCCGTAGGCCGGGTAAGCGTTAGCGCCACCCGGCACAGGGGTTATTGCAGGTCAAACCGGTCCAGATCCATCACCTTCGCCCATGCGGCAACGAAGTCGCGGACAAACTTCTCATGCGCATCATCACTGGCATAAACCTCTGCCAGCGCACGCAGGACGGCGTTGGAACCGAATACCAGGTCGGCGCGGGTCGCGGTGTATTTCACCTCACCGCTGGCACGATCGCTTCCGGCAAACAGCTCGTTTGACTCGTCGGTGGCTTTCCACTGGGTGTTCATATCCAGCAGGTTGACGAAGAAATCGGTGCTCAGCACGCCTTCTCGGTCTGTAAAGACGCCATTCTTGCTGCCGTCAAAGTTCGCACCCAGCACGCGCAGGCCGCCGATCAGCACCGTCAGTTCCGGCGCGGTTAACGTCAGCTGCTGGGCTTTGTCGATCAGCAGTGACTCGGTGGTGGAAACATCCACCTGCGCACGGTAGTTACGGAAGCCGTCGGCAATCGGTTCGAGCAGGTTAAACATCTCGATATCCGTCTGATCCTGACGCGCGTCCACGCGGCCCGGCGTGAACGGAACGTTGACGTAAACGCCTGCGGCTTTCGCTGCCTGCTCAACGCCAACGACACCCGCCAGCACGATGATGTCGGCCAGCGAAGCTTTATGGGAGGACTTATAAATCTCTTCCAGTACGGGCAGAGCGCGCACGGCCGCGGCGTTAACATCCCAGCTACGCTGAGGCGCCAGCGCCAGACGCGCACCGTTTGCCCCACCGCGCTTATCACCACCGCGGAAGGTCGAAGCAGACGCCCAGGCAACGGACACCAGTTCGCTCACGGAAAGACCGGACGCCGCGATATCAGACTTCAGGCTTTCAATATCTGCTGCGGTTGGATGGAAGAACGGCTGCGGCAGCGGATCCTGCCAGATGAGTTCTTCTTTCGGCACTTCTGGCCCAATATAGCGGGAAATTGGCCCCATATCGCGGTGGGTCAGCTTGAACCACGCGCGCGCGAAGGCTTCGTTAAAGGCCTGCGGATCGTTCAGGAAGCGACGAGAAATTTTTTCGAATTCCGGGTCGAAGCGCAGCGTCAGGTCGGTAACCAGCATGGTTGGCTTGCGTTTTTTCGACGGGTCGAACGGGTCAGGCATAATGTCCGGCGCATCGACGGCTTCAAACTGAATCGCACCTGCCGGGCTGCGGGTCTGCACCCATTCGTATTTGAACAGGTTCTCGAAGAAGTAGTTACTCCACTGGGTTGGCGTTTGCGACCAGATCACTTCCAGACCGGAGGTGATGGCGTCTGCGCCGATACCGGTACCGTGTGTACTGGTCCAGCCCAGGCCCTGCGCTTCAATCGGTGACGCTTCCGGATCGGTACCGACATGCGTCGCCTCTCCCGCACCGTGGGTTTTACCGAGGGTATGGCCGCCCGCAATCAGCGCCACGGTCTCTTCGTCGTTCATTCCCATGTTGCCGAAGGTGGCGCGAATTGCCGCCGCTGCCGACAGCGGATCGCCGCTGGCGTTTGGACCTTCCGGGTTGACGTAAATCAGGCCCATTTCGGTGGCGGCCAGCGGGCGCTTCGCCAGCGCTTCCGGGTCACGGTGGGTCAGCCAGGCTTTTTCATCGCCCCAGTTCACGTCCAGATCCGGTTCCCAGACGTCTTCACGACCGGCACCGAAACCAAAGGTGCGGAAGCCGGAGTTCTCCAGCGCCACGTTACCCGCAAGGATAAAGAGGTCAGCCCAGGAGATTTTTTGTCCGTATTTTTGCTTAATCGGCCACAGCAGACGGCGTGCTTTATCCAGGCTGACGTTATCCGGCCAGGAGTTCAGCGGCGCAAAGCGCTGTTGCCCGCGTCCGGCACCGCCGCGTCCGTCAACGGAGCGATAGGTACCCGCGCCGTGCCAGGCCATACGAATAAACAGGCCCGCGTAGCTGCCCCAGTCGGCTGGCCACCAGGGCTGTGAATCGGTCAACAGGGCTTTGAGATCGCCCTTGAGAGCAGAGTAATCAAGCTTGCTAAATTCTTTGCGGTAGTCGAAGTCTTCACCCAATGGGTTCGAACGATTGGAATGTTGGTTCAGAAGGTCGATGCGGAGTTGCTTAGGCCACCACTCTTTACTGCTGGTGCCTGCACCTGCGCTATGATCGACGCCGCCCTGATGGAACGGGCATTTGCCGGCTGATGCCGCATTATTGGTATCGTCTGACGTGCTCATCGCTATGCTCCCTTTACAGTGTTACCGTTACGATATACGCCCTTATTGATAAGGTATAGTTGGGATAACCCACAGATTCGATAGTTAATTCCGTTTAATTACACTTTGAAAATATGTGACTTTTATACGTCAAAACCAGCATTGCCGATATGGCGGGAAAATAAAACCCTTATAAATCAAAAAACCCTCCGAAGAGGGCTTTTTATTGTTACACGCCAGGTCTGACGCCGAGCGTGTGGCAGATGGCGTAACTCATTTCCGCGCGGTTCAGCGTATAGAAGTGGAAATCTTTCACTCCTTCACGACTGAGGATTTTCACCATGTCCATCGCGATATTTGCGCCCACCAGCTTGCGTGTTTCCGGGTCATCGTCCAGCCCCTCGTACATTTTAGACATCCAAAGCGGAATGCGCACGTTGGTCATATCGGCAAATTTCTTCGCCTGTTTGAAGTTCGAGACCGGCAAAATACCCGGGATAATTTCGACGTCGATACCCGCCGAGACGCAGCGGTCGCGAAAGCGCAGATAGCTTTCCACGTCGAAGAAGAACTGCGTGATGGCGCGGTTTGCGCCGGCGTCTACTTTACGCTTCAGGTTGAGCAGATCCGCCTGGGCGCTTTTCGCTTCCGGGTGGACTTCAGGGTAAGCGGCAACGGAGATATCAAAGTCTCCCACGTCTTTCAGCAGCGCGACCAGATCGGTGGCATACATCTCTGGCTTACCGCTTCCCGGCGGCAGGTCGCCGCGCAGGGCGACAATGTGACGAATGCCGTTGTTCCAGTAGTCCTGGGCAATCGCGCGCAGTTCATCAGGCGTCGCGTCGATACAGGTCAGGTGCGGTGCCGCTTCCAGACCGGTTCTGTCTTTAATGCCTTTAATAATGCTGTGCGTACGGTCACGCTCGCCGGAGTTGGCCCCGTAGGTGACGGAGACGAATTTCGGCTTCAGGCTGCTCAGGCGATCGATAGAGCTCCACAGGGTTTGCTCCATTTCACTGGTGCGCGGCGGGAAAAATTCAAAAGAGACGTTAATCTGGCCGTTTACTTCGGCCAGGCTCTGATTCAGGGCTTCCCGCTGGTTGGCGTGAAAAAAGCTCATACCTTACCTCTATCTATCGCATGTCGTTGTTTGTTGTGTTGTGAACTTCTATACGTTTAGACGTCCAGATGTAAAAATGACGGAAAAGCGGAGTGGCGTCAACAGAAATAATCAACAATAACGGTGAGGATTGCTCAGAGAAGATGAGGGGAATTCATGATGGAGGGTGAGTGCGGTCTGATGCCCTCACCCTAACCCTCTCCCACAGGGAGAGGGAAATACAAGGACTACAGTAGCTTAGCCAGACGGTTAATGTCTGACTGGATAGCCCCGGCGGTAACATCGCGCCCCGCGCCCGGGCCGCGGATCACCAGCGGGTTATCGCGGTACCAGCGGCTTTCGATAGCGAAGACGTTGTCGCACGGCAGCAGCGCCGCCAGCGGATGTTCAGGACGTACCGCCTCCACGCCTACTCGCGCTTTGCCGTTCGCCTCGAAACGCGCCACGTAGCGCAGCACCAGGCCCATCTCATTTGCGGCCTCCAGACGCTGCACCATCTGCTCGTTCAGCTCGTCGCCATTTTCAAAGAAGTGATCCACGGACCCTTCCTCACAGCCCGAAGGCACCAGCGACTCTACGCGCACCTGACCGGGCTCGATGTCGTAGCCCGCTTCACGCGCCAGGATCACCAGCTTGCGCATCACGTCTTTACCGGCGAGGTCAACGCGCGGATCGGGCTCGGTTAAGCCCTGCTGCCAGGCCTGATCCACCAGATCGGTAAACGGCACGGTGCCGTCGAACTGCAGGAACAGCCAGGAGAGCGTGCCGGAGAAGATCCCGCTCAGCGCCAGAATGCTGTCCCCGCTTTCAATCAGGTCACGCACGGTGTGGTTAACCGGCAGCCCCGCGCCAACGGTGGCGTTGTAGAGCCAGTGACGCCCGGTTTTTTCAAACGCGTCGTGGATCTGACGGTATTTATCGGTGCTGCTCGCCCCCGCCAGCTTGTTCGCGCTGATGACGTGGAAGCCGTGGCTGGCGAAATCCAGATACTGATCGGCAAGCTGCTCGCTGGCGGTGACGTCCAGCACGACCAGATCGTCATACGGGTGCGCGCGCATCCACAGGAACAGGGACTCTTCATCCTGCTCGACCGCTTCATCATTGAAGAAGGCAAGCGCGCGGCTGGCGTCCAGCCCTTCGTAGTTCAGCAGGCTGCGGCGGCTGTCTACCACGCCCGCCAGAATAAATTCAAAGCCGGTGCGCGCCGAGAGCGTCTCCTGCTCGCGCGCAAACAGCTCCAGCCAGCGGGAACCGATATTCCCTTTGCCGAACAGCACCAGGCCGATGCGTTTTTCCGCGCGGAACAGGGAGGTATGCAGCCCCTGGATCAGGCTTTCGGTTGGACCCTTACGCAGAACGGCCACCAGGCTGATGCCCTCTTCCGACTGCCAGGTGAACTCAACCGGCTGGCCTTTCAGCTGCTGCCAGAAGCGGTGGCAGTGCAGCGGGTTACGGGTGACGCCCGCCCCCACCATCGCCACCAGCGCCAGCCCCTGACGCAGGCGAAGCTCGCCCGGCAGGCCCGCTTCATCGAGGATTTTGAGCGCGCTGTCCGCCACTTCTGCGGTATAGCAGAACTGCAGCAGCTGGCGGTCGTTATGAACGCCAACGGCCAGCGGGCGCACCTGTGCACGCTTCAGAATCAGGTCGATCTCTTTATGTGCCAGCCTGAAGTCCTGGCCCGACGGCACCTGGAACTCAATAAGGCAGATATCGTCATGGCTGGTGACAATGCGCGCACCTGTGCCGGAGGCCAGCACGCGTTCAATGCGCGTAGAGCCTTGATCCGGCGTATAGCTGCAGCGCAGCTGCAGGTCGATATCGCTGCCGGAAACCGGCTGCAGCGTACGCGCGTGGAGCACCGGTGCCGCCAGACGCGCCAGCTCGCTCGCTTCGTCGAGACGCAGCAGCGGCAGCAGACAAGCATCTTTTACTTTACGCGGGTCCGCGCTGTAAACACCGGCCACGTCGCTCCAGATGGTGACGCGGGACACGCCCGCCAGGGCACCAATTTGCGTTGCCGAGTAGTCCGAACCGTTACGACCCAGCAGCACGGTTTCGCCCGCGTTGCTGCGGCTGATAAAGCCAGTGACGACAATACGTTTGCCCGGGTGCTGCACCAGCAGCTGTTGCAGCAGCGGGTAGGACAACCCTTCATCCACCTGCGGCTGCGCGGCGCGTTCGGCGCGCAGGAAATCACGCGCGTCGAGCCAGGCCGCTTCTACGCCCAGGTGCTGCAGCACGGCGGCCATCAGGCGCGCGGACCACACTTCACCGTGGCCCACCACTTCGGCATACACCGCGTCGGTAATCCCGCTGTCCAGCAGGGTGGCCAGACGCTCAAGGTCGTGCGTGAAGGCGCTAATCAGCCCGTCCGCCACGTCTGCAGGCAGCAGGCCGGCAATCAGCTCGCTCTGGTAGCGGCGTAAAGACTGTTGCACCTGATGCGCAGAAAGGCGATCGGTCTGGCTCAGTTTCAGCCAGCTAATCAACTGGTTGGTGGTGCTGCCCGCCGCGGAGACAACCATCATGTCACCCGGCTGTGAATACTCGGTCATAATCCCTGCAACGCGCAGGTAACACTTCACATCGGCAAGACTACTACCACCAAACTTGTGCAGTTGACGACCCTTCGCCCCTGCCTGCGCTATCACACTCATGATTACCCCTTGGCTGCGACCCGGAAGCCATTTTCCAGATCGGCAATTAAATCTTCAGAATCTTCAATACCGGTCGAGATACGCAGCAGCGTCTCAGAAATCCCGGCGGCGGCACGTGCTTCCGGTGCCATACCTGCGTGCGTCATGGTCGCGGCGTGGGAGATCAAGCTTTCAACCCCACCTAATGATTCCGCCAGCGTAAACAATGACAGCCCGCTCAGGAAGCGACGCAGCGTTTGCTCGTCGCCGTCCAGTTCAAAACTTAACATCGCGCCAAATCCTTTCTGCTGGCGCGCGGCAATCTCGTGCCCCTGATTTTCCGGCAGCGACGGGTGATAAAGCTTCTTCACCAGCGGCTGGTTTTTCAGGAAATCGACAATCGCCTGGGCATTACGCTGCGCCACTTCCATGCGTGGAGAAAGCGTGCGGATGCCGCGTAACAGCAGGTAGCTGTCGAAGGCGCCCGCGGTGACGCCAATGTTATTGGCCCACCATGCCAGTTCGGTGACAACCTCGGGATCTTTTGCAATCACCACGCCTGCCACCACGTCAGAATGACCGTTCAGATATTTAGTACACGAATGCAATACAAGATCTGCACCCAGTGCCAGTGGGTTCTGAAGGGCCGGACTGAGGAATGTATTATCCACTACACTTATCGCTCCCGCATCCCTTGCGAGCTGACAAATTTTCGCAATATCGACAACGCGCAGTAAAGGATTGCTCGGACTTTCCACCAGAACCAGCTTCGGCTGCTCTGCCAGCGCCTGTTTCAGCGCCTGTTCGTCGTTTTGATCGACAAACAGCACGCGATAGCAGCCGCGTTTTGCCAGGCTATCAAACAGGCGATAGCTGCCGCCGTAGCAGTCGTGCGGCGCAACCAGCAGGTCGCCAGGCTTCAGGAACACCGTGGTCACCAGGTGGATTGCAGACATGCCGGTATTGGTCAATACCGCGCCTGCGCCACCTTCCAGCTCCGCCAGCGCGCGCTGGGTTACGTCACGCGTAGGGTTGCCACGACGCGAGTAGTCATGCGCGCGGGGTTCATTAAATCCGGTGAAGTTATAGGTACTGGAAAGATGAATCGGCGGGACAACGCAGCCGTACTGCTCGTCATCATTCAATCCGCTACGCACTGCGATGGTGGCCTGTTTACGCGTCATGGTGAAGGCTTCCTGGCTAATGAGGTGAAAAGTCAGGCACCAGAGTAAACACTGAAAGTATAGCCGTCAATACATCTGGACATCTAAACCTCTTTGCGTATAGATTGAGCAATGCGCAAATAGCCGTTAAAATTATATGCTTTAGTGCACGCTGCAGCGGCAATATCCGTGCCACGGTATCGTCTCTACGGTAAACTAGGCAAGATTACGGTTCAAAACCGGCGGTTACAGGTTTTGCACCTTTAGATAAATGACTGAGAGGATTAAAGGTATCTCATGGCTGAATGGAGCGGCGAATATATCAGCCCATACGCTGAGCACGGTAAGAAGAGTGAACAAGTAAAGAAAATTACGGTTTCCATTCCTCTGAAGGTGTTGAAGATCCTCACCGATGAACGTACGCGTCGTCAGGTGAACAACCTGCGCCACGCGACCAACAGCGAACTGCTGTGCGAAGCGTTCCTGCATGCGTTTACCGGCCAACCGTTGCCGAACGATGAAGATCTGCGCAAAGAGCGCAGTGATGAAATCCCGGAAGAGGCGAAGGTAATCATGCGTGAACTGGGTATCGACCCGGATACGTGGGAATACTAACTGCGGTGTGATCCCGCTGAGTTTACTCAGCGGGATGGTTTCTTAGAAGTTGTAGCCTAAACCCACGCGCAGACGCGTCTGGCGGTCGTCACTGGTTGCGGTGTTATAGCCGGAAGAGACGTTACCCACTTCCACAAACGGGACCCACGAATCGATGCTGTACGCCACGCGGAAGTTATATTCGTAATCTTCTTTTTTATTGTTATACAAGTCTTCGTTGTCGGCGAATTTATAAATGCCGTTTAGCTCGAACATCCAGTTATCAATATTATAACCCAGCCACATTTCCGGGCGATAAACCATACGATCATCTTTATCGTCCGCATTACGTCGGGTGTATTCGGTACGATAGCGGAATGCCGTCCACCAGCTGTCATTAATATTATACTGCACGCGCAGATAAGGCTTATAGATAGCCATATCGTCACCCATTTCAACGGCGACGCCCGGCTGCCAGATAAAGCCTTGCCAGGTAAACTGATAGCTTGCGGTATATTCGTTGCTGTTACTTTCCATATTATTAAGCGCGTCATTGGACTGCTTATCATCTGAGCGCGATACCGCCTCGACGGCTACGCCAAAGCCGGTACCAAAGCGGTGTGACATGTACACACGGTCGTAGTTACGGCCATCGTCGTAATATTCGTGTCGGTAATCCACATATCCCGCCTGCGCCGCGCACGATATTAACGGAAGCACAAATAAGAGTTGCTTCAATTTCATAATATTTCCCTCGAAGTAAACGCGCCCTGAAAGCCACCCTGTTGTGATGGCAAATAAGAATGTACGACGGGCGCAGTGTAATTTTACGAAACGAGAGAAACCTTTTAATTTTTGACACCCCCGTCAAAAGGATGGCAAAGAATTAAAGAAATGAGAGATACAGTTCACTATCCGTTAAAGAATAAACCAGACAAATATATTTAATACAATGATACGTAACTAAATATTTTAGATATAAATACTAAGATGGGATTTATTCAGAAGGGATATAACAGGCACAAAAAAACCGCCCGAAGGCGGTTTTTCCTGGATGCTTATTTAGCGCCCGGGATGCTGAAACGCTTGTTGAAGCGGTCAACACGGCCACCGGTTGCAACATCACGCTGCTTACCAGTGTAGAACGGGTGGCATTTGCCGCACACGTCCAGGTTCAGATCGTGGCCCACGGTAGAGCGGATCTGGATAGAGTTACCGCAAGAACAGTTTGCAGTAATCATTTCGTATTTCGGGTGAATATCTTTTTTCATGGGAGAACCTCAGTTAAGGCCGCGTCGCTCTTCCAGCCCTAACGCCAGACACCACGCGATGTTGAATGTAATTTCTCTGGCGTAATATACACCAAAGGCGGCGAATCATACAGAATTTGACCAGCGTATGCAAACTGATCCGCACGCCGCTTTCACTAATGTGTATACTAACGCGCCACTTTTCAAGTCAGGAAGATTCGATGCCCGTCGCTCACGTTGCCCTGCCCGTTCCGCTTCCCCGCACCTTTGACTACCTGCTGCCCGACAGCATGAGCGCCAAAGCGGGCTGTCGCGTGACCGTGCCGTTTGGCAAACAGCAGCGCGTGGGGATCGTCGTCTCCGTCAGCGAGAAAAGCGAACTGCCGCTCAACGAGTTGAAATCGGTCGTTGAGGTGCTGGACGGCGAACCCGTTTACTCCACCAGTACCTGGCGACTGCTGCTGTGGGCCGCGGAGTATTATCATCACCCGATTGGCGACGTCCTGTTCCACGCCCTGCCAATCATGCTGCGTCAGGGTAAGAGCGCAAGCCACGCGCCAATGTGGTACTGGTTTGCCACCGAGCAGGGCCAGGCCGTGGATATCAACAGCCTGAAGCGTTCGCAGAAACAGCAGCAGGCCCTGGCCGCCCTGCGTCAGGGGAAAATCTGGCGCCATCAGGTCGACGAGCTTGAGGTGAGCGAAGCCGCGCTACAGGCATTAAGAAAGAAAGGGTTGAGCGACCTCGCCAGCGAAGCGCCCGCTCTTCACGACTGGCGGGAGAATTTTTCCGTCTCGGGCGATCGCCTGCGCCTCAACACCGAGCAGGCCACCGCCGTGGGGGCGATTCACAGCGCCTCGGACCACTTTTCCGCCTGGCTCCTGGCGGGCGTCACCGGCTCCGGTAAGACCGAAGTCTACCTGAGCGTGCTGGAAAACGTGCTCGCCCAGGGCAAACAGGCGCTGGTGATGGTGCCGGAAATTGGCCTCACCCCGCAAACTATCGCCCGCTTCCGCGAACGCTTTAACGCGCCCGTTGAGGTTCTGCACTCCGGGCTGAACGACAGCGAGCGCCTCAGCGCCTGGCTGAAAGCCAAAAATGGCGAAGCGGCGATTGTGATCGGGACCCGATCGTCGCTGTTTACGCCGTTTAAAAATCTCGGCGTCATCGTCATCGACGAAGAGCACGACAGCTCCTATAAGCAGCAGGAAGGCTGGCGCTATCACGCCCGGGACTTAGCGGTCTATCGCGCGCACAGCGAGCAAATACCTATAATTCTCGGCTCCGCCACGCCCGCACTCGAAACGCTGCACAACGTGCGCCAGCGTAAATACCACATGCTGCGCCTGACGCGCCGCGCGGGGAATGCCCGCCCGGCGATCCAGCACGTGCTGGATCTCAAAGGCCAGCAGGTGCAGGCCGGGCTAGCACCGGCGTTGATTACCCGGATGCGCCAGCATTTGCAGGCAGGCAACCAGGTTATCCTGTTCCTTAACCGTCGCGGATTTGCTCCCGCTCTGCTGTGCCACGACTGCGGCTGGATTGCGGAGTGCCCGCGCTGCGACCACTACTACACCTTCCACCAGGCCCAGCGGCATTTGCGCTGCCACCACTGCGACAGCCAGCGCCCGGTGCCGCGCCAGTGCCCGTCGTGCGGCTCAACGCATATCGTGCCGGTCGGTCTGGGAACGGAACAGCTGGAACAGGCGCTTGGCCCCTTCTTCCCTGACGTGCCGATTTCCCGTATCGACCGGGACACCACCAGCCGTAAAGGGGCGCTTGAGCAGCAGCTTGCTGAAGTCCATCGCGGTGGCGCCCGCATCCTGATTGGCACCCAGATGCTGGCCAAAGGCCACCACTTCCCGGACGTGACCCTTGTCGCCCTGCTGGACGTCGACGGCGCGCTGTTCTCTGCCGATTTCCGCTCCGCCGAGCGCTTCGCCCAGCTTTATACGCAGGTGGCCGGTCGCGCCGGCCGCGCGGGCAAGCAGGGCGAAGTGGTGCTGCAAACGCACCACCCCGAGCATCCGCTGCTGCAGACCTTACTGCATAAAGGCTATGACGAGTTTGCGGAGCAGGCCCTTGCCGAACGCCAGACGATGCAGCTGCCGCCGTGGACCAGCCACGTCATCATCCGCGCGGAAGATCATAACAACCAGCAGGCGCCGCTTTTCCTGCAGCAGCTACGAAACCTCCTGCAGGCCAGTCCGCTTGTTGATAGCCAGCTTTGGATTTTAGGCCCGGTTCCAGCTCTTGCCCCAAAACGCGGCGGGCGCTTCCGCTGGCAAATTCTGCTCCAGCACCCCTCGCGCATCCGCTTACAGCATATCGTTAGCGGCACGCTGGCGCTCATCAATACCCTGCCGGAAGCGCGCAAAGTGAAGTGGGTTCTCGACGTCGATCCGATTGAAGGCTGAAGACGGATCGAAAAATTTAACGCACCTCACACTTTTTATGAAAATTCTGTAACCGCTCTCATAAACTATCTGTAAAAATGGTGTGTCAGCAGTTCGGTGTTCAGGCGAGGAGAAGACGTTGAAGTCCAGGAAAGAGGTTGCTACGGCGACCATGAAAGACGTTGCCGAGAAAGCTCAAGTCTCAACGGCAACCGTGTCCCGCGCATTAATGAACCCGGATAAAGTCTCCCAGGCGACCCGTAACAAGGTTGAACAGGCGGCGCTGGAAGTGGGCTATTACCCGCAGGCAATGGGGCGCAACGTGAAGCGCAATGAATCACGTACCATTCTTGTGATTGTGCCGGACATTTGCGATCCCTTCTTCAGCGAGATTATCCGCGGTATTGAAGTCACCGCAGCGGAACAGGGTTACCTGGTGCTGATTGGCGACTGTGCCCACCAGAATCAGCAGGAAAAAACCTTCATCGACCTCATTATTACCAAGCAGATTGACGGTATGTTACTGCTTGGCTCCCGTCTGCCGTTTGATGCCAGCATCGAAGAACAGCGTAATTTGCCGCCAATGGTGATGGCTAACGAATTCGCGCCAGAGCTGGAGCTGCCGACGGTGCATATCGATAACCTGACGGCGGCCTTTAATGCCGTGAATTATCTCCAGGAGCTGGGGCATAAACGCATTGGCTGTATCGCCGGGCCGGAAGAGATGCCGCTCTGCCACTACCGCCTGCAGGGCTACGTTCAGGCGCTTCGCCGCACCGGCGCCATCGTCGACCCACACTATATTGCGCGCGGTGATTTTACCTTTGAAGCCGGCGGACAAGCGCTGGAAAAACTGCTGGCGCTGCCGGAGCCGCCGACCGCCGTGTTCTGCCACAGCGACGTGATGGCGCTGGGTGCCCTCTCCCACGCCAAGCGCCGTGGTCTGCGCGTGCCTAAGGATCTGTCGATTATCGGCTTCGATAATATTTCGCTGTCTGAATTTTGCGATCCGCCGCTCTCGACCGTGGCTCAGCCGCGCTATCAAATTGGCCGTGAAGCGATGCTTCTGCTGCTGGATCAATTGCACGGGCAGACGGTGAACAGCGGCTCGCGTTTGCTGGACTGCGAGCTGATTGTGCGCGGCTCTACCCAGGCATTGACTTAAAGTAAACGCCTTTCGGACACCCTTATCTGGTCAAAGCCCCGCCGCTTAAGTAACATGGCGGGCTGACGAACGAATAAATACAGCGAAACGATAGTGGCACAACGAGATTATGTACGTCGCGGCCAGCCGGCACCTTCGCGACGCAAAAAGAGCAGTTCAAAAAGCAAGCAGCGGAACCTGCCTGCCGTCTCGCCAGCAATGGTCGCTATTGCTGCGGCTGTACTGGTGGCCTTCATTGGCGGCCTGTACTTCATCACGCACCATAAAAAAGAAGAGTCTGAAGCGCTTCAGGGCAACAAAGTGGCCGGTAATGGCCTGCCGCCGAAGCCTGAGGAGCGCTGGCGCTATATCAAAGAGCTGGAAAGCCGCCAGCCTGGCGTTCGTGCGCCTACCGAGCCGTCTGCCGGTGGCGAAGTGAAAAATGCCGATCAGTTGACGAATGAACAGCGTCAGCTGTTGGCACAGATGCAGGCCGACATGCGCCAGCAGCCAACGCAGCTGAACGAAGTGCCGTGGAACGAACAAACGCCGGCACAGCGTCAGCAAACATTGCAGCTGCAACGCCAGCGTCAGGCACAAATTCAGCAACAGCAACAGCAGCAGCAGCAGCAGTGGACGCAAACCCAGCCGGTGCAGCAGCCAAAAGCGCAGCCGCGCGTGACGGAACAACCGTACCAGCAGCCACAGCAGCAGACGCGTACCGTGCAGACGCAGCCTGTACAACAGCAGCCGAAAGCCCAGCCGCAAAAGCAAACAGCTCAGCCGTATCAGGATCTGATGCAGACGCCAGCGCATACCACCGCGCAGCAGCCAAAAACGCAGCAGGCTGCGCCGGTCACCAAAGAGACCGAAGCGCCGAAGCAAACTGCCGAGAAAAAAGACGATCGCCGCTGGATGGTACAGTGCGGCTCGTTTAAAGGCGCGGAGCAGGCCGAAACGGTACGTGCTCAGCTGGCATTTGAAGGGTTTGATTCACGCATTACCACCAATAACGGCTGGAATCGCGTGGTGATTGGCCCGGTTAAAGGCAAAGAAAACGCAGACGGCACCATTTCCCGTTTGAAAGTTGCCGGTCACACAAACTGCATTCGACTCGCCTCTGGGGGTTGAAACCCCCAAATTCCCCCCCATCTATCATTTAATTCAGCCCTGAGCACTGGCTCAGGGCTTCTGTTTCCCGAATCTGTAACCAGGGGGTCTGCTCGTGACAACAATAGTAAGTGTACGCCGTAACGGCCATGTGGTAATCGCCGGGGATGGCCAGGCCACGCTGGGTAATACCGTCATGAAAGGCAACGTGAAGAAAGTGCGTCGTCTCTACAACGACAAAGTGATCGCCGGTTTTGCAGGCGGCACGGCGGATGCCTTCACGCTGTTTGAACTGTTTGAACGCAAACTGGAAATGCACCAGGGTCATCTGGTGAAAGCCGCCGTTGAGCTGGCAAAAGACTGGCGTACCGACCGCATGCTGCGCAAGCTTGAAGCACTGCTGGCCGTGGCCGATGAAACCGCCTCGCTGATCATCACCGGTAACGGTGACGTCATTCAGCCAGAAAACGACCTGATTGCCATCGGCTCTGGCGGCCCGTACGCCCAGGCTGCAGCCCGCGCCCTGTTGGAAAACACCGACATGAACGCGCGCGACATCGCGGTGAAAGCGTTGGATATTGCAGGTGATATCTGCATTTATACCAACCACAATCACACCATCGAAGAATTACCGTCTAAAGCGTAAGGATCTCCCATGTCTGAAATGACCCCACGCGAAATTGTCAGCGAACTGAACAAACACATCATCGGCCAGGATAACGCCAAGCGTTCCGTGGCGATTGCCCTGCGTAACCGCTGGCGTCGTATGCAGCTTGATGAAGAGCTGCGTCACGAAGTGACTCCGAAAAACATTCTGATGATCGGCCCGACCGGCGTCGGTAAAACTGAAATCGCCCGTCGCCTGGCGAAGCTGGCCAATGCGCCGTTCATCAAAGTTGAAGCCACCAAGTTCACCGAAGTGGGCTACGTAGGGAAAGAAGTGGATTCTATCATCCGCGATCTGACCGATTCGGCGATCAAGATGGTGCGCGTTCAGGCCATCGAGAAAAACCGCTACCGCGCCGAAGAGATGGCCGAAGAGCGTATTCTCGACGTACTGATCCCACCGGCGAAAAACAACTGGGGCCAGTCTGAACAGCAGGCCGAGCCTTCCGCCGCGCGCCAGGCATTCCGCAAGAAACTGCGTGAAGGCGAGCTGGACGACAAAGAGATTGAGATCGATCTTGCTGCCGCGCCAATGGGCGTTGAAATCATGTCACCTCCCGGCATGGAAGAGATGACCAGCCAGCTGCAGTCCATGTTCCAGAACCTGGGCGGCCAGAAGCAGAAAGCGCGTAAGCTGAAAATCAAAGACGCGATGAAGCTGCTGATCGAAGAAGAAGCAGCGAAGCTGGTGAACCCGGAAGAGCTGAAACAAGATGCTATCGACGCGGTTGAACAGCACGGCATCGTCTTCATCGACGAAATCGACAAAATCTGTAAGCGCGGCGGCAACAGCTCCGGCCCGGATGTGTCCCGCGAAGGCGTTCAGCGCGACCTGCTGCCGCTGGTCGAGGGCTGCACCGTCTCTACCAAGCACGGTATGGTGAAAACGGACCACATCCTGTTCATCGCTTCTGGTGCATTCCAGGTTGCCAGCCCGTCTGACCTGATCCCGGAACTGCAGGGTCGTCTGCCAATCCGCGTTGAGCTGCAGGCCCTGACCACCGAAGATTTCGAACGTATCCTGACCGAGCCAAACGCCTCTGCCACCGTGCAGTACAAAGCGCTGATGGCGACCGAAGGTGTGAACCTCGAATTCACCGAAGACGGTATCAAGCGTATCGCCCAGGCCGCATGGCAGGTAAACGAAACCACCGAGAACATCGGCGCGCGTCGTCTGCACACCGTGCTGGAACGCCTGGTAGAAGACATCTCTTATGATGCGAGCGACCTTAACGGTCAAAGCATTACCATTGACGCAGATTATGTAGGTAAACACCTGGATGCGTTAGTGGCAGATGAAGATCTGAGCCGTTTTATCCTATAATCGCGGTTACTGCATTTTCATCACTGTTGATGGGGGCTAATGCCCCCATTTTTATTGGCTAAATAACTATGACTGATATCAGCCGTACTCAGGCGTGGCTCGAAAGTTTGCGCCCTAAAACACTTCCTCTGGCATTCGCTGCGATTATTGTTGGCACCGCCCTCGCCTGGTGGCAGGGTTATTTCGATCCGCTGGTCGCCGGGCTGGCGCTTATCACCGCGGGCCTGCTGCAAATTCTCTCCAACCTCGCGAACGACTATGGCGATGCAGTCAAAGGCAGCGACAAGCCCGACCGCATCGGGCCGCTGCGTGGAATGCAAAAAGGGGTGATTACCCAGGCGCAGATGAAGCGCGCGCTGATCATTACCGTGGTGCTGATCTGCCTGTCCGGCCTGGCGCTGGTCTCTGTTGCCTCTAAAACGCCGAGTGATTTTATTGGCTTTATGGTGCTGGGCCTGCTCGCCATTGTTGCGGCCATCACCTACACCGTCGGCACGCGCCCGTATGGTTATATCGGCCTTGGTGATATTTCCGTGCTGGTGTTCTTCGGCTGGCTGAGCGTGATGGGGAGCTGGTATTTACAGGCCCATACGGTCATCCCTGCCCTGTTCCTGCCCGCCACCGCCTGCGGCCTGCTGGCGACTGCCGTCCTGAACATCAACAACCTGCGCGATATCGACAGCGACCGCGAAAACGGCAAGAACACGCTGGCCGTACGCCTCGGGCCCGTCAACGCGCGTCGTTACCACGCCTGCCTGCTGGTGGGCGCGCTGGTCTGCCTGGCGCTGTTTAACCTGATCTCGCTGCACAGCCTGTGGGGCTGGCTGTTTGTTCTCGCCGCTCCGCTGCTGGTAAAACAGGCGCGCTTTGTGATGCGTGAACTGAGCCCGGCCGCGATGCCGCCGATGCTGGAACGAACCGTAAAAGGCGCCCTGCTGACTAACCTGTTGTTCGTCATCGGAATTGTCCTGAGCCAGACGCTGAGTTAACTGACAAATATCAATTAACAATTGATGATTTTGCCAACAACGCATTTCGCACGATATACTGAACACATTCGCAGCAATAGAGCGTTAAACCTATGAAATACGATACCTCCGAGCTTTGTGACATCTACCAGGAAGATGTCAACGTCGTTGAACCGCTGTTCTCCAACTTTGGTGGACGGTCGTCGTTTGGCGGACAAATCATCACGGTGAAATGTTTCGAGGATAACGGGTTGCTGTACGATCTGCTCGAACAGAACGGCCGTGGCCGCGTTCTGGTGATCGACGGCGGCGGTTCCGTGCGCCGTGCATTGATTGATGCTGAACTGGCCGGAATTGCCGTTCAGAATGAGTGGGAAGGCATCGTGGTTTACGGTTCCGTGCGCCAGGTGGACGATCTTGAAGACCTGGATATCGGGATTCAGGCTATTGCCGCCATTCCGGTAGGGGCAGCAGGTGAAGGCATAGGTGAAAGCGACGTGCGCGTGAATTTCGGCGGCGTGACCTTCTTCTCCGGCGACCATCTTTACGCCGACAATACCGGTATTATCCTTTCCGAGGATGCGCTGGATATCGAGTAGCAAACCAGTAAGCGTGAACCATAAAAAAACCGCCATCAGCAATGTGGCGGTTTTTTTGTCCCTCGGGATTCGCGGCCCGTTGGGAATTAGACTTCTTCCATACGTCCCAGCAGCGCCTGCAGGCGATCCTGCCAACCGTTCTGCTGTTCGCGCAGGTGGTTGTTTTCGCGCTCCAGTTCTTCGCGGCCGTTCTGAGCGTTCTGAACTTCCTGTGCCAGGGAGTTGTTCTTCTCTTTCAGCTCTTCAATTTCCATCTGCAGCAGGGTGATGGTGTCGATCGCCTGCTGTACTTTCGATTCCAGTTTCTCAAACACTTCTAAAGACATGATGCTACCTCTCCTGAATTGCAAGGCGACGCTTTAACGTAAACGCGCACGACATATACCGTCGATTGTATGGAGCGCGGCGCTCCGTGTCCAGCGACACGCCGCGCAGATCGCGGTTTGCAACACTTTTAGGTCTGGTCCTGGTGTGTTCGCGTCATATACCCCTAAATTGTTAACTCTTTAGTTAATGAAATGATTCAGCTCACATTCCACCGTTGATGCAAAAACGCGCTTTATGGCGCGAAAACGCTCATTTTATTGACACAGACCACACATTTTGATTTCGATATTTCTCGTTTTTGCTCGTTAACGATAAATTAACACTATGTCTACAGGGCATCGTGGTTGTCACGGGCGACCGCGCTAACAATAAACATTCAATTTTCTTCAGGATTCCGATTATGAGTCAGACATCAACCTTAAAAGGCCAGTGCATTGCCGAGTTCCTTGGTACCGGGTTGTTGATATTCTTCGGAGTGGGCTGTGTCGCAGCACTGAAAGTGGCGGGTGCCAGTTTTGGTCAGTGGGAAATCAGTATTATCTGGGGTCTGGGCGTGGCGATGGCCATCTACCTGACTGCAGGGGTTTCCGGTGCACATCTTAACCCGGCGGTGACCATCGCGCTGTGGCTGTTCGCGTGCTTCGACAAACGCAAAGTGGTTCCTTTCATCATTTCTCAGTTTGCCGGCGCGTTTTGCGCAGCGGCGCTAGTTTACGGGCTTTATTACAATCTTTTCATCGACTTCGAACAGACGCATCATATGGTGCGTGGTAGTGTCGAAAGTCTGGATCTGGCGGGCATCTTCTCAACCTATCCGAACCCGCATATCAATTTTGTGCAGGCGTTCGCAGTTGAAATGGTGATTACCGCTATCCTGATGGGCGTCATTATGGCGCTGGGCGATGACGGCAACGGCATTCCGCGTGGCCCGCTGGCACCGCTGCTGATTGGCCTGCTGATTGCGGTTATCGGTGCATCAATGGGTCCACTGACGGGCTTTGCGATGAACCCGGCGCGTGACCTGGGGCCAAAAACCTTCGCCTTCTTCGCTGGATGGGGCGACGTTGCCTTCACCGGTGGCAAAGATATTCCTTACTTCCTGGTTCCGCTGTTCGGGCCAATCGTAGGGGCGGCGCTGGGCGCATTCGGCTATCGCAAATTAATTGGTCGCCATTTACCGTGCGACACCTGTGTGGAAGACGAGAAAGAATCCACGTCTGCCACACAACAAAAAGCTTCGCTGTAATCTGACTACGGGACACATACCATGACCGAAAAAAAATATATCGTTGCGCTCGACCAGGGCACGACCAGCTCCCGCGCTGTCGTAATGGATCATGACGCGAACATCGTCAGCGTGTCACAGCGCGAATTCGAACAAATTTATCCTCGTCCAGGCTGGGTAGAGCACGACCCAATGGAGATCTGGGCATCACAAAGCTCCACGCTGGTCGAAGTGCTGGCAAAAGCCGATATCAGCTCCGACGAAATTGCCGCCATCGGTATCACTAACCAGCGTGAAACCACCGTGGTCTGGGAGCGCGAAACCGGTAAGCCAATTTATAACGCCATCGTCTGGCAGTGCCGTCGTACCGCAGAAATCTGCGAAAAGCTGAAGCGCGACGGCATGGAAGATTACATCCGTAGCACCACCGGCCTGGTGATTGACCCGTATTTCTCCGGCACCAAGGTGAAGTGGATCCTCGACCACGTGGAAGGCTCACGCGAGCGCGCACGACGCGGCGAGCTGCTGTTCGGTACCGTCGATACCTGGCTTATCTGGAAGATGACTCAGGGACGCGTGCACGTTACCGACTACACCAACGCCTCGCGCACCATGCTGTTCAACATCAACACCCTGGAGTGGGATGACAAGATGCTGGACGCGCTGGACATCCCGCGCGCGATGCTGCCAGACGTGCGTAAATCTTCGGAAGTGTACGGCCAGACCAACATTGGGGGGAAAGGCGGTACGCGTATTCCTATCGCCGGTATTGCCGGTGACCAGCAGGCGGCGCTGTTCGGCCAGCTGTGCGTTAAGGAAGGGATGGCGAAGAACACCTACGGCACCGGCTGCTTTATGCTGATGAACACCGGCGAGAAAGCGGTGAAATCAGAAAACGGCCTGCTGACCACCATCGCCTGCGGACCGCGCGGCGAAGTCAACTACGCTCTTGAAGGCGCGGTGTTTATGGCCGGTGCGTCCATTCAGTGGCTGCGTGACGAGATGAAGCTGATAAGCGATGCATTCGATTCCGAGTACTTCGCGACCAAGGTGAAAGACACCAACGGCGTGTACGTGGTGCCTGCGTTCACCGGTCTGGGCGCGCCGTACTGGGATCCGTATGCGCGCGGCGCGATTTTCGGCCTGACGCGCGGTGTGAACTCTAACCACATTATTCGCGCCACCCTGGAATCCATCGCCTACCAGACGCGCGACGTGCTGGAAGCGATGCAGGCAGACTCCGGCATTCGTCTCCATGCCCTGCGCGTGGACGGCGGTGCGGTAGCGAATAACTTCCTGATGCAGTTCCAGTCCGACATTCTGGGCACCCGCGTAGAGCGCCCTGAAGTGCGTGAAGTGACGGCGCTTGGCGCGGCGTACCTGGCAGGTCTGGCGGTCGGCTTCTGGCAGAACCTGGACGAGCTGCAGGAAAAAGCGGTGATCGAACGCGAGTTCCGCCCTGGCATCGAAACCACCGAGCGTAACTACCGCTACAGCGGCTGGAAAAAAGCGGTGAAACGTGCCCTGGCGTGGGAAGAGCACGAAGAGTAATTGTCCTTAATTCCCTCTCCCCTGGGGAGAGGGTTAGGGTGAGGGGCTCCGACCGCACCGGTCCCCTCACCCCTCCCCACTCTGTGATAAACTTCGTGCAATTCCCTTTGATTGCACGAGTACCTCATGAAACGTGAACTTGCTATCGAGTTTTCCCGCGTCACCGAAGCTGCCGCCCTCGCAGGCTATAAGTGGCTTGGCCGTGGCGACAAAAATACCGCCGACGGTGCAGCCGTCCATGCCATGCGCATTGTGCTTAACCAGGTCAATATCGACGGTACTATCGTGATCGGCGAAGGCGAGATCGACGAAGCGCCGATGCTCTACATCGGTGAAAAAGTCGGTACCGGTAAAGGCGATGCCGTGGATATCGCGGTCGACCCGATCGAAGGCACCCGCATGACGGCGATGGGCCAGGCCAACGCGCTGGCGGTGCTGGCCGTGGGCGATAAAGGCTGCTTCCTCAACGCGCCGGACATGTACATGGAAAAGCTGATCGTCGGCCCCGGCGCGAAAGGCGCTATCGACCTTAGCCTGCCGCTGGAGGAGAACCTGAACAACATCGCTAACGCGCTGGGTAAACCGCTCTGCGCGCTGACCGTCACCATACTGGCGAAACCACGCCACGATGCCACCATCGCGCAGATGCAAAAGCTCGGCGTCCGCGTGTTTGCTATCCCGGATGGCGACGTTGCCGCCTCGATTCTGACCTGCATGCCGGACAGCGAAGTGGACGTGCTTTACGGTATCGGCGGCGCGCCGGAAGGTGTGGTCTCTGCAGCGGTGATCCGCGCCCTGGACGGCGACATGCAGGCGCGCCTGCTGGCGCGTCACGACGTTAAAGGCGACAGCGAAGAGAACCGTCGCATCGGCGAAAACGAGCTTGCACGCTGCGCAGCAATGGGTATTGAGGCCAATAAAGTCCTCGCGCTTAACGACATGGCGCGCAGCGATAACGTGGTCTTCTCGGCGACCGGCATCACCAAAGGCGACCTGCTGGACGGTATCACCCGCAAGGGCAACATGGCGACCACCGAAACGCTGCTGATCCGCGGTAAATCACGCACCATTCGCCGCATCCAGTCGATCCACTATCTCGATCGCAAAGACCCGGACGTACAGGCGCACATTCTGTAAAACCGTTTGATCGATTGAGCTTTCCGGCCCGAACGGGCTGGAAATCGTGACAACAAGTACGGAAGATAGAGCAGAGAAACAGCACAGGAGAAGATCATGGCGGACTGGGTAACAGGTAAAGTCACAAAGGTACAGTTCTGGACCGATGCGCTATTTAGTCTCACCGTCCATGCCCCCATCCACCCGTTTACGGCCGGACAGTTCGCGAAGCTGGGGCTGGATGTCGACGGCGAACGCGTGCAGCGCGCGTACTCATACGTCAACGCGCCGGATAACCCGGACCTCGAGTTCTATCTGGTCACCGTCCCGGACGGCAAGCTCAGCCCGCGCCTTGCGGCACTGAAGCCGGGCGACGATGTACAGATTGTAAGTGAAGCGGCCGGTTTCTTTGTGCTGGACGAAATTCCGGACTGCGACACCCTCTGGATGCTGGCAACCGGCACCGCCATCGGCCCTTATCTTTCCATTTTGCAGTATGGCAAAGACCTTGAGCGCTTTAAAAACATCGTGCTGGTTCACGCCGCGCGCTACGCCGCAGATTTAAGCTACCTCCCGCAGATGCAGGCGCTGGAACAGCAGTATGGCGGGAAGCTGAAAATTCAGACCGTGGTCAGCCGCGAAACGGCGGCGGGTTCACTGACGGGACGCGTGCCGGCGTTGATTGAAAGCGGTGCTCTGGAAGCAGCGGTTGGCCTGCCGATGAACACCGAGACCAGCCACGTCATGCTGTGCGGCAACCCGCAGATGGTTCGCGACACGCAGCAGCTTCTGAAGGACACCCGGCAGATGACGAAACACCTTCGCCGCCGGCCGGGTCATATGACGGCTGAACACTACTGGTGATCAGCGGTACTTCACCTCAAGGGTATCTTTGCCGTATTTGTTTTCGCTCTGGGTGCCGATAAACGCGCCCAGATCGACAACCATCATCACGAAGATAATGCTCGGCACCATCCTGCCAACGACCCACGGCAGGATGGACGGCAGCACTGACCAGTTTCCTGCCACCAGCATCCACGCCAGAATAATCAGAAAGGCCCACGCGCCGGAGCGGCCGCGATCGTGCAGACGCTTTACCACCACGGCTGCGGTTGGCCACAGCAGGCAGACCAGCGCAAATGCCGCCGTTTGTGTGCTCAACCATGCGTTGTAGGCGACAAAAAACAGGAGCAGCATGGCGACGATCCACGTCACCATCCAGACCCAGAAATCACGGCGTCCAATACGCCCTTTGAATGAAAACAGCCACTGCTGTATGGTCATGTAAGGTTCCTTATTCTTGTTTAGCGCGCATTTTACCCTGGAGTTGTGACCTTTTGACAAGCCGACCAGATATCGTTTTAATCATGAGCAGTTACGGCCAGGGACAACATTGATGAAATTTTCGGCACACTCTCTTTTCCTCTGCTTTGCGATGCTTAGCGCCAGCGTTTCCCTGCACGCCGCCGAAACCACCGCCCCGGCGACCGCACCCTATCTCCTGGCGGGCGCGCCGTCGTTCGATCAGTCCATCAGCCAGTTCCGGGAAGCCTTCAACAAAGACAACCCGACGCTGCCGCTGGATGAATTCCGCGCCATTGATAGCGCGCGCGATACGCCGACGCTAACCCGCGCCGCGAGCAAGATTAACGAAAATTTATACGCCTCGACCGCGCTGGAGCGCGGTACGCTAAAAATCAAAAGTATGCAGCTCACCTGGCTCCCTATTCAGGGGCCTGAGCAGAAGGCCGCTAAAGCGAAAGCGCTGGAATACATGAGCGCCGTTTTGCGCGCCTTTACCCCCGCGCTGACCAAAGCACAAAGCCAACAGAAGCTGCAAAAGCTTCTGGCCGCCGGCAAAAACAAGCGCTACTACGCCGATACAGAAGGTGCCGTACGCTATGTCGTCGCGGATAACGGTGAAAAGGGACTGACCTTCGCTGTTGAACCGATTAAGCTGGCACTATCTGACTCACTCGGAGGGGCGAATTAATGACAAAAAGCAAAGCCTTTCGAGGGAAAATCTCTATACTGATTCACAGACCATGCTGCCCATAAGGGTGGCCATATTCCTTAATTCGCTTATTTAGCGTGGAGAATTGAAATGCGACATCCTTTAGTGATGGGTAACTGGAAACTGAACGGCAGCCGCCACATGGTAAACGAACTGGTTGCGAACCTGCGTAAAGAGCTGGCTGGCGTGACCGGCTGTGCGGTTTCTATCGCTCCGCCGGATATGTACCTGGACCTGGCTAAACGCGCCGCTGACGGCAGCCACATCGTGCTGGGCGCGCAGAACGTTGACGTTAACCTGTCTGGCGCATTCACCGGTGAAACCTCTGCTGAAATGCTGAAAGATATCGGCGCGAAATACATCATCATCGGCCACTCTGAGCGTCGCACTTACCACAAAGAATCCGACGAGTTCATCGCGAAGAAATTTGCCGTGCTGAAAGAGCAGGGTCTGACTCCGGTTCTGTGCATCGGTGAAACCGAAGCGGAAAACGAAGCGGGCAAAACCGAAGAAGTGTGTGCACGTCAGATCGACGCCGTGCTGAAAACTCAGGGCGCAGCAGCGTTCGAAGGCGCAGTTATCGCTTATGAGCCAGTCTGGGCGATCGGTACCGGCAAATCTGCAACCCCTGCGCAGGCTCAGGCGGTTCACAAATTCATCCGCGATCACATCGCTAAAGCAGACGCGAAAGTGGCTGAACAAGTGATCATCCAGTACGGCGGTTCCGTAAACGCAGCGAACGCTGCTGAGCTGTTTACCCAGCCGGACATCGACGGCGCGCTGGTTGGCGGTGCATCCCTGAAAGCTGACGCTTTCGCGGTGATCGTTAAAGCAGCAGAAGCGGCTAAGCAGGCGTAATTGCCTCTGTGGCGGGTGGCGCTTGCGCTTACCCGCCCTACGGTTCTGTAGGCCCGGTAAGCGTCAGCGCCACCGGGCTTTTTTACAGCTGTCCCAGTAGGTTAAACCACAGATAATCCAGCGGCAGGAGCACAAGATACGTTGCTATGGCCAGCGCCAGACAGAGCAGCATCCCCGCCTTTGCAGGCACCTTCCCTAAGCCCATCGCCACCACAATCGGCGACGCCTGATACGGCAGCAGCGGCGTGGAATAACCCAGCACCTGAATCATGATCACCGACAGCAGCGGGAAGCCGGTGGCGTCCGAGAAGCTCTGCGCCAGCGTCGTATAGAGCGCCGGAACGCCGTTAGCGGTCATGATAAAGTTGAGCGCCGTGGTGATCCCCGTCAGCGCCAGGAAGCTGGTGAACGGCCTGTCCGCATCCAGCGGCATGATCTGCAGTAAAGCCTCACCCACCGCCGTTCCGATACCGGTTTGCGTCACGGTAATCGCCAGCCCAAGAATACCCGCGACGTAAATGCAGGTGCGCATATTCACGCCCGTGGAAAACTCCTCTCCGGTGATAAAGCCAATGCGCGGCAGCATGACGATGATCGACGCCGCCAGCCCCGTCCACGCCGGTCCAACGCCGTGCCAGCTCTCAGTGACCCACATCACCAGCACCGCCGCCAGCAGCCAGGCGAGGCGTTTTTCGTCGCGTCCCATCGGTCCAGACGGTGCCAAATCTTTTGCCGGTTTGGGGCTGCCGGGGAAAAGCCAGCAGATCAGGCCAATCAAAATCAGCCCCTTGAGAATTCCCAGCACCGGCGTGTGCAGCAGCAGATACGGCACATAGTTCAGGTGAATACCGTACGAGCCTTCCGCCGCGCCGCTCATGACCAGATTCGGGACGTTAGCAGGCAGGATGGTTGCCGAGAGCTGGAAGGTGCCGAACCCGACGGCCAGCGCCAGGCCAAACCAGGCGCGGGACCCGTCGGGAATGCTGGCACGCCTGGCCATTGCCGCGACAATCGGCATCAGAAGCGCAATGCGACCCATGTTTGACGGCATCACAAACGCCAGGGCGTAGCTGAGCAGCACCACGCTGGCGACCATTAATAACCAGGAGTCGGTGAGCTTCGCCGATAGCGCCCGCGCGGCCCTGTCGGCGAGGCCGGTTTTGCGGATCGCCACGCCCAGCACAAAACCGCTGAACACCAGCCAGAAGGCCGATGAGGCAAATCCGCCAAAAATCACCTCCGGCGGGGCAATTTTGGCGACCATCGCCGCCGTGAAGAACAGCAGCGCGGTAAGAAACTCCGGCAGCAGCGACGTCGCCCACAGCACGATGGTGGCGCCAATAATCAATGAGGGCAGCAGCAGAGGATGCGTTAACCAGAGCGACATACCTGTCTCCTGTAGAATTTTTCAGCAAGTCTACGGCGACAGGCAGGACGAGTAAACGCTATTTATGGTGGGGTTACTTCAGGATATCGCATTGATGATCCTGCAGTTCCTCAGCGGAAGCGCGGTTTAGCATAAGCAGATTACGTTCGGTCGCTAAAAGAACAAATGAGCCGTCTGACTGCTGCGCCATCGCCAGCGCGAAGCGCCCCATATGGTCACGCGCTTCCGGCAGCTCTTCGGCCAGCATCATAAACGGGCTGCGCTGCACCAGCTCGTTCTCCGTCACGCGACGGGCAAGATACTCATGCCCTTCCAGCCCGCCGGGGAACGGCAGCCACTGGGTGCTGATTTGCCCCTGAGCCGCGTTAAGCTTCTCGCGCACGTCCGGACGCAGGCAGGAGATATGAATATGGAAATGGTTTTGCGTGCGGCCGGTTGGGGAGTTGATGGTCAGCGAGACCGCGCTGTCAGGCACCTCAGAACCGCGCTTCATGCTCATAAAGCTGCGCGACTGCCACGCCAGCCAGAAGAAGTTCGGCGTGTAAGCTTCGGTCAGAAGCGGGCTTTCGGTACCGTTGATGCGGTACGTGGGCATCAGCAAATACTGCAGCGGCCCGTTGCGGTCTTTAAATACCACGTAGCCAGCGTCGGTTTTCACCTGCGCACAGGGCGCCGGGCTGCGGTTTTGCTGCTGGTTCGGCACGCACTGATCCAGAACGATATGCCGCAACGCGTTCGGGTTACCCGCTTTCATCCAGTACAGGCCGCCAGCGGCGAGGGCAATGATAACCAGGATGGCTAAGATAATTTTTTTCACAACGCGTTCCCTGTTTTCGATAGAGGCGAAAGAGTAACGCAAAATGATGACCAAATAAAAAACCCGGCGGATTTCTCACGCCGGGTCACCGTGTCGTTCTTTAAGAAACGCTTAGCGCTTGCTGATCTGGTCGAACGTACCGCCGTTAGAGAAGTGCTCTTTCTGCGCCTTCGTCCAGCCGCCGAACTCGTCGTCAATGGTGAAGAGCTTCAGTTTCGGGAATTCGCCGTCGTATTTTTTCGCCACAGCCGGGTCGCGCGGACGGTAGAAGTTCTTCGCCGCAATTTCCTGGCCTTCCGGCGAGTAGAGATACTTCAGGTACGCTTCCGCCACCGCTTTGGTGTCTTTTTTCTCGACGACTTTATCAACCACAGAAACGGTCGGCTCGGCGAGGATAGATTCACTTGGGGTGACGATCTCAAACTTATCTTTACCCAGCTCGTTGGTCGCCAGCAGGGCTTCGTTTTCCCAGGCGATCAGCACGTCGCCAATGCCGCGCTCAACGAAGGTATTGGTTGCGCCGCGCGCGCCGGAATCCAGCACTTCGACGTTTTTAAACAGGGATTTGACGAACTCCTGGGCTTTAGCCTGGTCGCCGTTGTTGTGGTGCAGCGCGTAGCCCCAGGCCGCCAGGTAGTTCCAGCGCGCGCCGCCGGAGCTTTTCGGGTTCGGGGTAATCACGGATACGCCCGGTTTGATCAGATCGTTCCAGTCCTTAATCTGCTTCGGGTTGCCTTTACGCACCAGGAAGACGATGGTCGAGGTATAAGGCGCGGAGTTGTCCGGCAGGCGTTTGATCCAGTTTTTATCGATACGGCCGCGTTCAGCAATAGCATCCACGTCATAGGCCAGCGCCAGGGTAACCACGTCGGCTTCAATGCCGTTAATCACGGACGTGGCCTGTTTGCCCGAGCCACCGTGAGACTGACGAATCACCACGTTATCGCCGGTTTCCTGCTTGTAGTGCGCCGCGAAGGCTTTGTTGTATTGATCGTACAGCTCACGCGTCGGGTCGTACGACACGTTAAGTAACTGGATGTCCTTAGCCAGAACGCTGGTCGATGCCAGCAATAATGTTAAACCCACGCCCCATTTATTCATCGCCCAGCTCTCTTATGTAGTGTTTTGATGAATGCAGCGTGCCAGAAAGAGAACCAATGATTAAAGAATAAAAAAAGATTGGCTATAACGAAGGAGAATATAAGAAGTGGATAAGCGGCCTGATGCCCTCACCCCAACCCTCTCCCACGGGAGAGGGCGCAACCATAAAAAACGGTAACCCAAGGGTTACCGTTTTGCATTTACCTTGCCGCCACCCGGCACAATACAGACGCCGATCAGTACAGTTTTTTCGCGCAGTCCAGCCAGTCACCTTTGAACGGACGCTTCATGCTTTCAATCGCGTCGATGATGTCATGGTGAACCAGTTTTTCGTTCTGAATACCCACGCAGCGACCGCCGTGACCCTGCAGCAGCAGATCGATAGCGTACGCACCCATACGGGATGCCAGAATACGGTCGTAAGGACCAGGGGAACCGCCGCGCTGGATGTGGCCCAGTACGGTTGCGCGAGTTTCGCGTTTGGTTTCGGTTTCGATGTATTTCGCCAGCTCGTCCACGTCGCAGATGTGCTCGGTGATGGCAACGATAGCGTGTTTCTTGCCTTTCGCGATACCGGCTTTGATTTCATTCACCAGATCTTCACGGCTGAATTCGACTTCTGGCACCACGATGAACTCGCAGCCGCCCGCAATGGCCGCAGCCAGGGTCAGGTCGCCACAGTAGCGGCCCATCACTTCAACGATGGAGATACGCTGGTGGGAAGAAGAGGTGTCGCGCAGACGGTCAATGGCTTCAACAACGGTACCCAGTGCGGTAAAGAAGCCGATGGTGTAGTCAGTACCTTTGATGTCGTTATCGATAGTGCCCGGCAGGCCGATGCACGGGAAGCCCATTTCGGTCAGGCGTTTTGCACCCATGTAGGAGCCGTCACCACCGATAACAACCAGTGCATCCAGGCCGCGTTTCTTCATGTTTTCGATAGCCACTTCACGAACGCGTTCGTCGCGGAATTCCGGGAAGCGCGCAGAACCCAGGAAGGTGCCGCCACGGTTGATCATGTCAGACACGCTGTAGCGGTCCAGTTGAACCATGCGGTCTTCGTACAGACCCAGGTAACCGTCATAAACGCCAAACACTTCCAGACCTTCCGTCAGCGCTGCACGGACAACGCCACGAATTGCTGCGTTCATGCCCGGCGCATCACCGCCGCTTGTCAACACACCGATTTTCTTAATCATGACTACCTCTGAACTTAGGAATGCAAAATTGAAATCTGCTGCCGGAAGAAACTCTTCAACCGTCGAATACTGCAAATAGTATATCAATCACTTCCAGCTGAATTGATTCAGGTCAGGCCATATGGTGGTAATTTATCCACAAAATGCTGGCCTGGCTCACTTTTTTACACCGAATTACGAAAGCCAACATGTCCGGGTACAACCGAGCAGGGATCCTGGTGAATAATGACGTCTGAACCAGGAAAACGCTGCAATATCGCCTGCTCGACCTGCTCAGCTATGACGTGAGCCTGAACCAACGGCAGGTTGTCTTCCATTTCTATGTGTATTTGAATAAAGCGGGTCGGCCCTGACTGCCGCGTACGAAGATCGTGAGCGCCGCTGACGCCGGGCCAGCGGGTCACGATTGCAAAAATTTCATCACGTTCCGCATCAGGAATAGCACGGTCAAGAAGCGACTGCACAGCCTCATATCCCATCCGCAGGGCGCTATATAAGATATAGACCCCAATCCCTAACGCAAACAACGCATCGGCCCGATGCCAGCCATACCAGGCCAGACCGAGCGCAATAAGAATTGCCCCATTCATCATAACATCAGACTGATAATGAAGCATATCTGCCCGTACAGCCTGGCTTTGCGTTTTGCGGACTACCCAACGCTGGAACGTTACCAGAACGATTGTGCTTATAAGTGCAATTATTGTGACGACCACGCCCACGCCGGGATCTTTCATCGGTGACGGCGAGGCCAGATGCTGGATACCGGTCAAAAACAGGAACAGCGCAGAGCCGGAAATAAACATGCTTTGCGCCAGCGCGGCCAGCGATTCTGCTTTCCCGTGCCCAAAGGTATGTTCCTCATCCGCAGGCTGCAGCGAATAGCGCACCACCAGCAGGTTGGTCAGCGAAGCGGCGATATCGACCAGCGAGTCCACCAGCGCCGCCAGAATACTGACCGAACCGGTGTACCACCACGCGAAAATTTTGATGATCAGCAAACACGACGCCATTACCGTCGCGGCGATTGCGGCCCGGCTTACCAGCCGTCCATAGGATTGATTCATAAACACTCCTGTCATGCCATGGCGCTAGTATAACGGATGGTTGAGGAGTCAAAGGATGAATAAACGGTTAACAAACCTGAACGAAGGGCAAAAAAAACCCCCACATCATGTGGGGGAAGACAGGGATGGTGTCTATGGCAAGGAAAACAGGGTTTACTGGTTACTACGGGTACTGCTATTGCTACTGAAAAACGTTGTTTCTGAGCTTCGCTGCATCCGTGCAACCTCACGCAACTGGTCCATTCGTTGCTGATGTTTGTCGTTCAAAACCGCTTGCTGCTCGGGCGATAGCAGGTGGAACATCTGGTTGCGGACCTTCGCCATCTCTACCTGGCGGGCAACCTGTTCCTGTGCCATTTTTTCTGCCTGAGCGCGAACAGCGCTTTCGTCAAAATTTTCTGCGGTGACAAGGCGATGCATTGTCTCCATTTCGCTAACATTAACAGGGGGCTGCTCGTGTCGTGCCCTCTGCATCAGATCTCGCATCTGTTGACGCTGATGTTCGGTTAAACTTATGCCGTCAAACATATGGCTTTGGCTGCTGTGCTGCGTTGCACCCTCTTGCGAGGGACCGTTATCGCCGATGATAGCTACAGCAGCCTGGCTAAACGCACTGAACGCCAGCGTTGAGGCCATGACGGCAGCGGTAACTTTGCGCATCACTTGCTCCCAAAATCTTTCGTGTCGCGATTCAACGAGAGACAGTCTACGATTCAGGCTGCAAACATGCGTCAGGGGGTGTAAAACAACGTAAAGTCATGGATTAGATAGCCTTGATGTCGTAATTTCTGCCTCGGAGGTATTTAAACAATGAATAAAATCCTGTTAGTTGATGATGACCGAGAGCTCACATCCCTTTTAAAGGAGTTGCTCGACATGGAAGGTTTCAACGTTCTGGTTGCCCACGATGGCGAGCAGGCGCTGAGTCTCCTTGACGACAGCATCGATTTACTTTTGCTCGACGTGATGATGCCGAAGAAAAACGGTATTGATACGTTGAAAGAGCTTCGCCAGACGCACCAGACCCCCGTTATCATGCTGACCGCGCGCGGCAGCGAACTTGACCGCGTCCTCGGCCTTGAGCTGGGCGCGGATGACTACTTACCTAAGCCGTTCAACGATCGTGAACTGGTGGCCCGTATTCGCGCTATCCTGCGTCGTTCCCACTGGAGCGAACAGCAGCAGAATACTGACAACAGTTCACCGACGCTTGAAGTGGACTCCCTGAGCCTGAACCCGGGCCGCCAGGAAGCGAGCTTCGACGGTGAAACGCTGGAACTGACCGGCACCGAGTTCACCCTGCTTTACCTGCTGGCGCAGCATCTCGGCCAGGTGGTATCGCGTGAACACCTGAGTCAGGAAGTGCTGGGCAAACGCCTCACGCCGTTTGACCGCGCCATCGACATGCATATCTCGAACCTGCGCCGCAAGCTGCCGGAGCGTAAAGACGGCCACCCGTGGTTTAAAACGCTGCGAGGTCGCGGTTATCTGATGGTTTCCGCTTCATGATAGGCAGCTTAACCGCCCGCATCTTCGCCATCTTCTGGCTGACGCTGGCACTGGTTTTGATGCTCGTACTGATGCTGCCAAAACTCGACTCACGCCAGATGACGGAGCTTCTCGACAGCGAGCAACGTCAGGGCGTGATGATCGAGCAGCACGTGGAAGCCGAGCTGGCAAACGACCCGCCGAACGATTTAATGTGGTGGCGCAGGCTGTTTCGCGCCATCGACAAATGGGCGCCGCCCGGACAACGCCTGCTGCTGGTGACCAGCGAAGGCCGCGTCATTGGGGCAGAGCGCAATGAAATGCAGATTATCCGCAACTTCATTGGCCAGGCGGATAATGCCGATCACCCGCAGAAGAAGAAATACGGTCGCCTTGAGATGGTCGGCCCTTTCTCCGTGAGAGATGGGGAAGATAACTACCAGCTCTATCTGATTCGTCCTGCCAGCAACTCCCAGACTGACTTTATCAACCTGCTGTTTGACCGTCCGCTACTGCTGCTGATCGTAACGATGCTGCTAAGTTCACCGCTGCTGCTATGGCTGGCGTGGAGCCTGGCGAAGCCCGCACGTAAGCTGAAAAACGCGGCCGATGAAGTGGCACAGGGTAACCTCAGGCAGCATCCGGAGCTGGAAGCCGGCCCGCAGGAGTTCCTTGCCGCCGGTGCCAGCTTTAACCAGATGGTGAGCGCGCTGGAACGTATGATGACCTCGCAGCAGCGTCTGCTGTCGGACATCTCGCACGAGCTTCGTACTCCCCTCACGCGACTGCAGCTTGGCACCGCCCTGCTGCGCCGTCGTAGCGGCGAGAGTAAAGAGCTGGAGCGTATCGAAACGGAGGCTCACCGTCTGGACAGCATGATCAACGATCTGCTGGTGATGTCGCGCAATCAGCAGAAAAACGCGCTGGTGAGCGAAACGGTGAAAGCCAATCACCTGTGGCATGAGGTGCTGGACAACGCGGCGTTCGAAGCGGAACAGATGGGGAAATCCTTCACCGTTAACTTCCCGCCGGGACCATGGCCGCTGTACGGTAACCCCAACACGCTGGAAAGCGCGCTGGAGAATATCGTGCGTAACGCCCTGCGCTACTCGCATACGAAGATTGAGGTGGCGTTCTCGGTGGATAAAGACGGGATCACCATCATCGTTGACGACGACGGTCCTGGCGTCAGCCCGGAAGATCGCGAACAGATTTTCCGTCCGTTCTACCGTACCGACGAAGCGCGAGACCGCGAATCGGGCGGCACGGGGCTGGGGCTGGCGATTGTTGAAACCGCGATGCAGCAGCACCGTGGCTGGGTCAAAGCCGACGACAGCCCGCTGGGCGGCCTGCGGTTAACGCTGTGGCTACCGTTGCATAAGCGTTCGTAGTTTACTCTGGCACCGTAATGTAGGCCCGGTAAGCGCAGCGCCACCGGGCGAAAACAGGTGCAGAGGTACACATGCCGGGTGGTGGCGTCGCCTTACCCGGCCTACTATTTGTAGGGCGCTATTTCCCCCACAATCTCCGCGAATTATCCTCGATCTTCCCGGTTAAACGCCGCTTCTGCATCGTTCTTGTCCAGCTGGTGGATAACCCCGCAGCCGACAGCAGGCGATGATACTGCTCGTCGTCAAACGGCATATGCCACGCAATGGCGCAGGCGTCATACACCGAGACATCGCTCAGGCGCGACGCCAGTTCAAGCGGTGCATCCGCAGAAACCTGCCCGGCCAGCACCACGCGGTACAGCCAGCCGGTTTTGCCCGCTGTTTGCAGCTGCTCGGACATATCGCTAATGCCGAAATGGAAGTTGAGCTTGAAGCACGGCGAGCGCGGCTGCGTCACCTGGATAAGGGCATCGCCCCAGCGGTAAATATCACCGATAAAGACGTTTTTCTCGGTCAGCCCTTCGGTCGAGAGGTTCTCGCCAAACGCGGGCGCGACAAACAGATCCGCCTGCTCGGGGAATTCGGCTTTCCAGTGCTGATAGTGCTCGCGCGGATAGTGGCACAGCGCGCGCTCGGGCCCGCCGTGGATTTTCTTTTCGGCCTGCTCGTCACCCGCAAGCCCAAGGTCGGTTAGCGTCAGCTCGCCGTCGACCTGAATTTTAGCGATGGCGCTCGGGCGGCTGCCGTCATACTCCCTGACCTTGCCTGTAAACACGTTCACCGGGTAATGCATTGCTGCCTCCATTACGCAGATACAAAAAAAGCGAGTCATCAGACTCGCTTCTCACAGGCGTCAATGCAACCTTATTTTTTAGCGGCGAAACGCGCTGCTGCTTCGTCCCAGTTCACCACGTCCCAGAAGGCTTTGATGTAGTCCGGACGACGGTTCTGGAATTTCAGGTAGTAAGCGTGTTCCCACACGTCCAGGCCCACGATTGGGAAGCCGGATGCGCCAGAGATTGCTTCACCCATCAGCGGGGAGTCCTGGTTAGCGGTAGAAACAACCGCCAGCTTGTCGCCTTTCAGGACCAGCCACGCCCAGCCAGAGCCGAAGCGGGTTGCAGCGGCTTTTTCGAATTCCGCTTTGAAGTTGTCTACGGAACCGAAGTCGCGCTCGATAGCCGCTTTCAGGTCGCCCTGCAGAGTGGTACCGGTTTTCAGGCCTTTCCAGAACAGGCTGTGGTTAGCGTGACCGCCCGCGTTGTTGCGCAGCACGGTTTTCTTGTCCGCTGGCAGCTGATCCAGTTTGGTAATCAGTTCTTCTGCGGACAGGTTGGCGAACTCTGGCAGGCTTTCCAGCGCGGCGTTCGCGTTGTTCACATAGGTCTGGTGGTGTTTAGTGTGATGGATTTCCATCGTCTGCTTGTCGAAATGCGGTTCCAGTGCGTCATAGGCATACGGCAGGGATGGCAGTGTATAACTCATAATCCTCTCCATTATTGTCGGGCGGCACAGCTGTTAATGCCGCGTAAGCAGTTGGTTCATTATAGTTAATTAAATGATATTGAAAATGATTATCAATGCCGTAGTTTTTATAAGGTTATTCATTTTTCGATTAATAGCGGAATTGTGAGTCTGCTCACGCGGTTAACGTGCTGATTGCCATCCGGAACGAAAGTGCGGCAACCTTCTGAAGGTTCCCAAACCGCCTAATTTTTACACTCATCAAGTCGGCGGGAAGCCACCGACTATAAAAACGATGAGGATGTAAAAATGAATCATGCGATTACGATGGGTATTTTCTGGCATTTGATAGGCGCGGCCAGTGCGGCCTGTTTCTATGCCCCGTTTAAAAAGGTGAAAGGTTGGTCATGGGAAACCATGTGGTCCGTTGGCGGTACGGTGTCATGGCTGATTTTGCCGTGGACCATTAGCGCCATGCTGCTCCCGGATTTCTGGGGCTATTTCTCCTCCTTCAGCGCCTCTACCCTGCTGCCGGTCTTCCTGTTCGGCGCGATGTGGGGCATCGGCAACATCAACTACGGCCTCACCATGCGCTACCTCGGCATGTCGATGGGTATCGGCATCGCGATTGGCATTACGCTGATCGTCGGGACCCTGATGACGCCTATCCTCAACGGCAACTTCGACGTGCTGATCAACACGCAGGGCGGACGAATGACGCTGCTGGGCGTGCTGGTCGCGGTGATCGGCGTGGGTATCGTCACCCGCGCGGGCCAGCTGAAAGAGCGCAAGATGGGCATCAGGGCCGAAGACTTTAACCTGAAGAAAGGCCTGATGCTGGCGGTGATGTGCGGCATCTTCTCGGCGGGCATGTCGTTCGCCATGAACGCCGCCAAACCGATGCACGAAGCCGCTGCCGCGCTGGGCGTTGACCCGCTGTACGCTGCCCTGCCAAGCTACGTGGTGATCATGGGCGGCGGCGCGCTGGTGAACCTCGGCTTCTGCTTAATTCGTCTGGCAAAAGTGAAGAACCTGTCGGTAAAAGCCGACTTCTCGCTGGCAAAACCGCTCATCATCACCAACGTGCTGCTCTCGGCTCTCGGCGGCCTGATGTGGTATCTGCAGTTCTTCTTCTACGCCTGGGGCCACGCCAGCATTCCGGCGCAGTACGACTACATGAGCTGGATGCTGCACATGAGCTTCTACGTGCTGTGCGGCGGGCTGGTTGGGCTGGTGCTGAAGGAGTGGAACAACGCCGGGCGTCGTCCGGTGGGCGTTCTGAGCCTGGGCTGCGTGGTGATTATCATTGCCGCCAACATCGTTGGCCTCGGCATGGCGAACTGACTAGGCCGCCTTTCGACTACGATGACGCCACTGAACCGGCGTCATCCCCACCTCGCGGTTAAACACCACCGAAAAGTAGTTACTGTCCTCAAAGCCGCAGCGCATCGCCACTTCGCTCACCATCAACTCCGTATGCTGCAGCAGATACTGGGCGTGGCAGATGCGCAGCTGGCGCAGGTAATGGTTGACCGTCATCCCCGTCTGGGTGCGGAACTGCTGGCGCAGCGCGCGTTCGCTGCACTGCTCCTGCTCGCAGAATTTTTCCAGCACGAAGCTTCTGTTCAGACTGCCCGCAAGCGTGGTGATGAGCTTGTCCAGCAGCGCTTCCTGCGTCGTGGCGGAGGGATTATCGGTGGCGTACCGATGGCGCTTCAGCGTCATCACCAGCTGGGCAAAAAGCAGCTCCGCCATCTGGTTAGCGACCGGGTCGCCCTTCTGGCTCTCCTGCTCCAGCTGAGAGATGACCTGCCGCACCTGGGTCATGCCGCTGCTGCTCAACCGCCAGTGCGGTGAACCTTTCACATCCAGAAAACCCGGAATGTTCGCGGCCCAGTCAACGTTAAGCCTGAGCCTTTCCGGGCAGTAAATGACGTTCTGCAGCACCAGGTCGTTAACCGAGGCGTAGGAGTGTTTATCTTCTGCGCGGATGTAGAAAAGATCCCCGCGGGTGATGCGGTAGGGGCGATCGTTGAGGACGTGCAGGCCGTTGCCGCGCCACACCAGCACCAGCTCGCAAAACTCGTGGGTGTGCTCGGCAAAGACGTTTTGCGGGTAGCGATCGGCCACCGCAACGGCCTGGCCGACGGAGGCAAAAAAATCATCTTTGCGAAGAATTAACTGAGCAGCCACACCACAACCTCTACGGCGAATAACCGGACATTATTAGCCTTTTTGCGGCATAAAAACGGTGATTGCCCTCGCGTTACTGAAGTGACGCATCCTTACCCTGGCGTATGTCCCGCGGAGACCAGCTAAACTCCCGGCGAAAAAGCGTCGAAAAGTGGTTACTGTCGCCGAAACCGCAGCGATAGGCGATATCCGTGACGCTTTCGTCAGTATGGCGTAGAAGGTGGCGGGCTTTGATCAACCGCAGGCGGTTAAGGTAGCGCTGGGGCGTCAGCCCGGTGTGCTGTTTGAGCTGGCGATGCAGGGTGCGCAGCGACAGCGAAAAATCCTCCGCCAGCGTTTCCCAACAGACGTCTTCGGAGAAATGTTCTTCAAGCCAGGCCATCAGCTGGTTCAGCCGGGCGTCGTTATTCCCCAGCCCCTCCACCAGGCTGCTGCGGCGCAGCAGCACCAGCAGCTGCATAAACAGCAGCTCGCGGGTGGCAATGACGTGTGTCTCCGGCCCGTCCTCGCTCTGCTCCATCTGGCTCACCAGCTGACGCACCTGCTGCAACGTGGACTGATTCACCCGCCAGTGCGACGGGTAGTGCCCGTCCTTCTCCTGCGGCAGCAGCTGGTTTAATCCAGAAAGGAACTGGAACGCGTCCGGGGAACGATAGAGCACGTTGGTCAGGCACAGGTTGTCGGTATGTTCGTACAGGTGCCTGTCGTGGTCGCGCACAAAGCACACCGTGCCGCCGCTGATGGTGTAAGGCTGCCCGTTAAACACGTGAATGCCCGTGCCGTGCTCAACAATCACAATCTCATGGAAATCATGATGATGTTCCGGGAAAGCGGCCTGAGGGAGCCGCGGCTCAATCGCGACGGGCGAACCTCCCGAAGGAAAAAAATCCACGCTGTGTAGTACGGTCATAACGGCCCCCACCAATGAGAAATGTTCTCAAAATAGTAATGGTGCCCTTTCACGCTCACCTTAAATTTTCGGCAGCAAACCTCGCAAAAGCTGTCCGTTTTTCAAGAAACCGGCGGAAAGATCGGGAAATGCGGTAAGCGTCACACTGCCTGAAAACCGCGCCATTACTGGAAACTGTGAACTCCCTCACGTTCATCTTTGCTTTCTTGCCAGCGCGGGATTTGCCCTGTCAGTGGCGAGAAGGTGCCTTTTTCTTCCCTTTCTTACACTCACCGCTAATGACTTAAGAAAGGACCTGACCATGACTTTTCGCCATTGTGTGGCCGTCGATTTAGGCGCATCCAGCGGCCGCGTAATGCTCGCCACCTGGGACTGCGGCCAGCGCACGCTTTCGCTTCGCGAAATGCACCGCTTCGCCAACTGCCTGCAAAAGCAGGACGGCTTTGAGACCTGGGATATCGATGCCCTGGAGGCGGAGATCCGCACCGGGCTGAACAACGTCTGCGATGCCGGCATTCGTATCGACAGCATTGGCATTGATACCTGGGGCGTGGACTACGTGCTGCTGGACGGTAACGGCGAGCGCGTCGGCCTGCCCGTCTCCTACCGCGACAGCCGCACCGACGGCCTGATGGCGCACGCCATCGCCCAGCTTGGTAAGGACAACATCTACGGGCGCAGCGGTATTCAGTTTCTGCCGTTTAACACGCTGTACCAGCTGCGCGCCCTGGTCGAGCAGCAGCCGGCGCTGGTCGCGAACGTGGCCCACGCGCTGCTGATACCGGACTATCTGAGCTATCGCCTGACCGGCAACATGAACTGGGAATACACCAACGCCACCACCACGCAGCTGGTGAATATCAACACCGATAACTGGGATGAACACCTGCTGGCGTGGACGGGGGCATCGCCTTCCTGGTTCGGTACGCCGACCCATCCGGGTAACGTGATCGGTCAGTGGATTTGCCCGCAGGGGAACGCGATCCCCGTCGTTGCCGTCGCCAGCCACGATACCGCCAGCGCGGTCATTGCCTCGCCGCTTGCCAGCAGCGACGCGGCGTATCTTTCTTCCGGCACCTGGTCGCTGATGGGCTTCGAGAGCAAAACGCCGTACACCAGCGATGCCGCGATGGCGGCGAATATCACCAACGAGGGCGGCGCCGAAGGCCGCTATCGGGTGCTGAAAAATATTATGGGCCTGTGGTTGCTTCAGCGGGTGCTGAAAGAGCAAAACGTTACCGACCTGCCCGCGCTTATCGCAGAAACCGAAAGGCTGAAGGCCTGCACCTTCCTGATTAACCCGAACGACGACCGCTTTATCAACCCGGCGCACATGAGCGCCGAAATCCAGGCCGCCTGCGTCGAGGCCGGGCAGCCGGTGCCGTCCAGCCCGGCCGAGCTGGCGCGCTGCATTTTTGACAGCCTCGCCCTGCTGTATGCCGACACCCTCAGCGAACTGGCCGAACTGCGCGGCAAACCGTTCAGCCAGCTGCACATCGTGGGCGGCGGCTGCCAGAACCAGCTGCTGAACCAGCTCTGCGCCGATGCCTGCGGCATCACCGTGGTGGCGGGCCCCGTAGAGGCCTCCACGCTCGGCAACATCGGTATTCAGCTGATGACCCTGGACGAACTGTCCAACGTTGATGATTTCCGCTCGGTTGTCAGGGCGAACACCAGCCTGACCACCTTCACGCCCCATCCCTGCCATGAGATTGCCCGCTACCGGGCGCAGTCTCAGCAAAAACGACTGACTAAGGAGCTTTGCGCATGACCACTCAACTAGAACAAGCCTGGGACCTGGCTAAACAGCGTTTCGCCGCCGTCGGCGTGGATGTCGAAGAGGCCCTGCGCCAGCTCGACCGTCTGCCCGTCTCTATGCACTGCTGGCAGGGCGATGACGTCGCCGGTTTCGAGAACCCGGGCGGTTCCCTGACGGGTGGTATTCAGGCCACGGGTAACTATCCGGGCAAAGCGCGTAACGCGACCGAGCTACGCGCAGACCTGGAGCAGGCCCTGAGCCTGATCCCGGGGCCAAAACGCCTGAACCTGCACGCGATTTATCTCGAATCCGACGAGCCGGTGGCGCGTAACGAAATTAAACCTGAACACTTTAAGAACTGGGTGGAGTGGGCGAAAGCCAATAAGCTGGGCCTGGACTTTAACCCGTCCTGCTTCTCGCACCCGCTGAGCGCCGACGGGTTTACCCTCGCCCACGCCGACGATGAAATCCGTCAGTTCTGGATCGACCACGTGAAGGCCAGCCGCCGCGTGTCTGCGTACTTTGGCGAGCAGCTCGGCACGCCGTCGGTGATGAACATCTGGATCCCGGACGGCATGAAGGACATTACCGTTGACCGTCTGGCCCCGCGCCAGCGCCTGCTGGCCGCGCTGGATGAGGTCATCAGCGAGAAGCTGGACCCGGCGCACCACATCGACGCCGTGGAGAGCAAGCTGTTCGGCATCGGCGCAGAGAGCTATACCGTCGGCTCGAACGAGTTCTACATGGGCTACGCCACCAGCCGCCAGACCGCGCTGTGCCTGGATGCCGGCCACTTCCACCCAACCGAGGTGATCTCAGACAAAATCTCCGCCGCCATGCTCTACGTCCCGCGCCTGCTGCTGCACGTCAGCCGCCCGGTGCGCTGGGATAGCGACCACGTGGTGCTGCTGGATGACGAAACCCAGGCGATTGCAAGCGAAATCATCCGCCACGACCTCTTTGACCGCGTACATATCGGACTCGACTTCTTCGATGCCTCCATCAACCGCATCGCGGCGTGGGTTATCGGCACCCGTAACATGAAGAAAGCCCTGCTGCGCGCGCTGCTGGAGCCTGTCGGCGCGCTGAAACAGCTGGAGGCTAACGGTGACTACACCGCGCGTCTGGCGCTGCTGGAAGAGCAGAAATCCCTGCCGTGGCAGGCGGTGTGGGAAATGTACTGCCAGCGTAACGACGCGCCTGCGGGCAGCCAGTGGCTGGACAACGTGCGGGCGTATGAGAAAGACGTATTGAATAAGCGCGGGTAATTTTGCCCTCACCCTAACCCTCTCCCACAGGGAGAGGGAACTTTTACCCCCTCTCCCTGTGGGAGAGGGCTGGGGTGAGGGTTCAACCTCACCGCGATAACTGGAAATGAAAACTATGCAGACCATCACCACCTCCTGGTTCGTCCAGGGCATGATCAAAGCCACCTCCGACGCCTGGCTGAAGGGCTGGGACGAGCGCAACGGCGGCAACCTGACGCTGCGCCTGGACGACGCGGATATCGAGCCTTTCGCGGCCGATTTCCACCAGAAGCCGCGCTATATCGCGCTGAGCCAGCCGATGCCGCTGCTCGCCAACACGCCGTTTATCGTCACCGGTTCCGGCAAGTTCTTCCGCAACGTGCAGCTCGACCCGCAGGCCAACCTCGGCGTGGTGAAGGTGGACAGCGACGGCGCGGGCTACCACATTCTGTGGGGCCTGACGGACGAAGCGGTGCCAACCTCTGAGCTGCCGGCGCACTTCCTCTCCCACTGCGAGCGCATCAAGGCGACCAACGGCAAAGACCGCGTGATCATGCACTGTCACGCCACCAACCTGATCGCCCTGACCTATGTGCTGGAAAACAGCGCTGATTTTATTACCCGCAAGCTGTGGGAAGGCAGCACCGAGTGTCTGGTGGTGTTCCCGGACGGCGTCGGCATTCTGCCGTGGATGGTGCCGGGTACCGACGAAATCGGCCAGGCGACCGCCGTGGATATGCAAAAGCATTCTCTGGTGCTGTGGCCGTTCCACGGCGTCTTCGGCAGCGGCCCGACGCTGGATGAAACCTTTGGCCTGATCGACACCGCCGAGAAATCCGCAGAGGTGCTGGTGAAGGTCTACTCCATGGGCGGCATGAAGCAGACCATCACCCGGGAAGAGCTGATCGCCCTGGGCAAACGCTTTGGCGTCACCCCGATGCAGTCCGCGTTAGATCTGTACAAATAACAACATCGCGCCCCGCTCACCGAGACGGGGCGAAAACCACCTGCAATCCCTACAACTAACTCAAGTCAGTGGAGTAAAAGCAATGAAAATAAAGACAAGCTTGATCCTCACCGTTGCCGCTCTGGCGTTGTCCGGTTCCGCTTTAGCAGAAGTGAAAATCGCCCTGGTGGCGAAGTCCTTGGGGAATGGATTCTTCGAAGCAGCGAACGTCGGCGCGCAGGAGGCGGCCAAAGAGTTAGGCGATGTAAAAGTGATTTATACCGGCCCGACCACCACCACGGCGGAAGCGCAGATCGAGGTGCTGAACGGGCTGATCGCTCAGGGCGTGGATGCGATCGCGATTTCCGCGAACGATCCGGACGCCCTGGTTCCGGTACTGAAAAAAGCGATGCAGCGCGGCATTAAAGTAGTCTCGTGGGATTCCGGGGTGGCGAAAGCCGGACGCCAGATCCACCTGAACCCGTCGAACAACGCCCTGATTGGCGAAACCAACGTTAAGCTCGCCGCCGACGCGCTGAAGGCGCTGAACGTAGAGAAAGGCGACGTCGCGGTACTGAGCGCCACGCCAACGTCAACAAACCAGAACACCTGGATTGCAGAGATGAAAAAGGTGCTGCCGCAGTATCCCTCCGTCAATCTGGTGACCGTGGCCTACGGGGACGATCTCTCTGATAAAAGCTACCGAGAGACGGTCGGCCTGCTGAAAACCTACCCTGATTTGAAAGTGATTGTCTCGCCGTCGTCCGTCGGCATTGTTGCCGCCGCGCAGGCGGTTAAAGACCAGGGCAAGATCGGCAAAGTATACGTCACCGGGCTAGGCCTGCCCTCTGAGATGGCGGGCGCGGTGAAGTCCGGTGCGAGCAAAAGCTTTGCCATCTGGAACCCGATTGACCTGGGCTATGCGGCAACCTACCTGGCGGATGACCTGGTGAAAGGCACCGCCACGAAGGGCGAGGCCAGCATGGGCAAGCTGGGCAAAGTGAAGCTGGATGCCGACGGCAACGGGGCAATGGCCGAGCCGTTCGTCTACGATGCCAGCAATATTGATAAGTTCTCGAAAATCTTTTGATCCTTTCCCCCTCTCCCTGTGGGAGAGGGCCGGGGTGAGGGCATCAGGCCGCATTTCCCCTCACCCTAGCCCTCTCCCGAGGGGAGAGGGAATACTACGGAGAACTATCATGACCCCATTGCTACAGCTTTCCGGCATCACCAAGGTGTTCCCCGGCGTGCGTGCCCTTGAGAACGTGCAGCTTGCGCTCTGGCCCGGCAAAGTGACGGCGCTTATCGGCGAAAACGGCGCGGGCAAGTCGACGCTGGTCAAAGTGATGACCGGCATATACCAGCCCGACGAGGGCGAAATCCTCTATAAGGCGATCCCCGTTCATCTCCCGACGCCGGAATCGGCGCATAAGATCGGCATTACCGCTATTCATCAGGAAACCGTCCTGTTCGATGAGCTCTCGGTCACCGAAAATATCTTTGTTGGTCAGTACCTGCACACGGGCTTTTTTAAAAAGCTCGACTGGCCGGAGATGCACCGCCGGGCGCAGGCGATCCTCACCCGGCTTGAGGTGCAAATCGACCCGCGCGCGACGCTGAAAACCCTGAGCATCGCCCAGCGCCATATGGTTGCCATCGCCCGCGCGCTGTCGTTTGAGGCGCAGGTCGTCATTCTCGATGAACCGACGGCGGCCCTGTCGCAGCATGAAATTCTCGAGTTTTACCACATCGTTGAGCGCCTGAAGCAGGAGGGCAAGGCCATCCTGTTTATCTCCCACAAGTTCGACGAGATCTTCGAGCTTGCAGACCACTACACCATCCTGCGCGACGGCGCGTTCGTCGGAGAAGGCGCGATGAGTGCGATAACCGAAGAGCGGATGGTGTCGATGATGGTCGGGCGCGCCATCACCCAGACCTTCCCGAAAACGGAGTGCGAAAAAGGCGAGACGGTGCTGGAGGTAAAGAACCTCTGCCACCCGACCGAGTTCGCCAACATCTCCTTCTCCCTGCGTAAAGGGGAAATTCTCGGCTTCTACGGGCTGGTGGGCGCCGGGCGTACCGAGCTGATGCAGGCGCTTTCCGGCGTCACGCGGCCGTCGTCGGGCGAAATTATCCTCAACGGCCAGCCTCAGCGCTTTCGCCAGCCTGCGGATGCGATCAAAGCCGGTATCGTCTGCGTGCCGGAAGAGCGGCAGAAGCAGGGCGCGATTATCGAGCTGCCGATTGCCCAGAACATCAGCCTGCCGCAGCTCGGCAAGCTCAACCCAAACGGCGTGCTGCACGACGACCGCGAGTGGCGGCTGGCGGACGACTACGCCAGGCGCCTGCAGGTAAAAGCCTTTAGCTGGAAGCAGGCGGTGGAAACGCTCTCCGGCGGCAACCAGCAAAAGGTGGTTATCGCTAAGTGGCTGGCAACGCATCCTGACGTGATCATCCTCGATGAGCCGACAAAAGGCATCGATATCGGCTCAAAGGCAGCCGTTCATCACTTTATGTCCGAACTGGTCGGCCAGGGGCTGGCGGTGATAATGGTCTCCTCCGAACTGCCGGAAGTGATGGGCATGGCGGACCGCATCATCGTGATGCACGAAGGGCTGATGGTGGCCGAATACCGGGCGGGTGACGCGACGGCGGAAACCATCGTCAGCGCCGCCAGCGGTGCAAAACAGGAGGCGGCATAATGCTTAGTTCACTGTTAAAACACCGCGAAGCCCTGCTGGGCGCGGTGATTGTGCTGATGGTCGTCGCCATCGGCAGCCGCGTGCCGTCGTTTGTTGCGCCGGGCAACCTGGTGGAGATGTTTAACGACACCGCCATTCTGATCGTCCTCGCGCTCGGGCAGATGATGGTGCTGCTCACCAAAGGTATCGACCTGTCGATGGCGGCCAACCTGGCGCTGACGGGGATGATTGTCGCCCTGATTAACTTCCACTATCCGCACGTGCCCGTCTGGGCGCTGCCGATCCTCGCGAGCGTACTCGGGCTGCTGATGGGCGCGGTTAACGGCCTGCTGGTGTGGAAGCTGGGCATTCCGGCGATTGTGGTAACGCTCGGGACCATGAGCATCTACCGCGGGATTATCTTTTTGCTCTCCGGCGGCGGCTGGGTGAACGCCAACCAGATGAGCGCGGACTTCCTCGGCCTGCCGCGCGCCTCCGTGCTGGGCCTGCCGGTGCTGAGCTGGTGCGCCGTGGCCGCGCTGCTGCTGGTGGGTTACTTCCTGCGCTACAGCCGTACCGGACGGGCGCTGTACACCGCGGGCGGCAACGCTACGGCGGCGTACTACACCGGGATTAACGCCGGGAAAATGCAGTTCGTCAGCTTCTGCCTCTCCGGGCTGCTGGCCGGGTTCTGCGGGTATCTGTGGATTTCGCGCTTTGCGGTGGCCTATGTCGACGTGGCGAACGGCTTTGAGCTGCAGGTGGTCGCCGCCTGCGTGATTGGCGGGATCAGCACCATGGGCGGCACCGGGCGCGTGCTTGGCTGCCTGTTCGGCGCGCTGTTTCTCGGCGTCATCAACAACGCCCTGCCGGTGATCGGCGTCTCCCCGTTCTGGCAGATGGCAATTTCCGGCACGGTGATCGTCATTGCGGTGCTGCTGAACGAGCGCGGCAGCAGGCGTAAAGGCCGGCTGATTCTGCGCGACGCGGCGCTGGCTCGTCAGAAACTGGCGGTGAAATTATGAGCAAAATGATGACCTCTGAAGAGATCAAAAACGTGCCTGCTGCGCCAGGCATTTTCCAGCGCCTGCTGTGCTGGGAAGGCTTCCTTCTGGCGGTGACGCTGGCGGTATTTGTGGTGAACGCCCTCGCCTCGCCCTACTTCCTCAACGTCTGGAATCTCTCCGACGCGACGTTCAACTTTACCGAAAAGGCGATCGTCGTGTTGCCGATGGCGATGCTGATCGTCGCCCGGGAAATTGACCTGTCGGTGGCGTCCACCATCGCGCTTAGCTCCACGGTAATGGGCTTCTGCGCGGCGGCGGGGGTGGATACGCCGCTGCTGGTCTGCGTCGGGCTGGGCGTGGGGCTGCTGTGCGGACTGTTCAACGGCATTCTGGTGACGCGCTTTAACCTGTCGTCCATCGTTATCACCATCGGCACCATGAGCCTGTACCGCGGGATCACCTACATCCTGCTCGGCGATAAGGCGCTGAACAGCTACCCGGAGAGCTTCGCCTGGTTCGGGCAGGGCTACGTCTGGGGCGCGCTGTCGTTTGAGTTCGCGCTGTTTATCGTGCTGGCTGCGGTATTTGCCTTTGTGCTGCACCGCACCAACTTTGGCCGCCGCACCTACGCCATCGGCAATAACCCGACCGGCGCGTGGTACTCCGGCATCAACGTCAAGCGCCACAGCCTGATCCTGTTCGCGCTGGTGGGGCTGATGTCCGGCCTGGCGTCGGTGCTGCTCACCTCGCGCCTGGGCAGCACGCGCCCGACGATCGCGATGGGCTGGGAGCTGGCGGTAGTGACGATGGCGGTGCTCGGCGGCGTCAATATTCTCGGCGGGTCCGGCAGCATGGTGGGCGTGATTATCGCCGCCTTCCTGATGGGGCTGGTGACCTTTGGCCTGAGCCTGCTTAACGTGCCCGGCATCGTGATGTCGGTGATTATCGGCGCGATGCTGATCGTGGTGATTTCGCTGCCGATTATTACCCGCCGGGTGATGCAGCGAAGACGGATCTCATAGCCGGGTGGCACTGCGTTTACCCGGCCTGCTTAACCGTAGGCCCGCGCAAGCGCAGCGCCGCCGGGCATAAAAATCACAGTAATTAAGGAGAATTATCATGAGCTTTATGTTGGCGCTTCCCAAAATCAGCCTTCACGGCGCGGGCGCAATCGGCGATATGGTCAACCTGGTGGCAAACAAGCAGTGGGGCAAAGCGCTGGTTGTCACCGACGGCCAGCTGGTAAAACTCGGCCTGCTCGACAGCCTGTTTACCGCGCTGGACGCCCATCAGATGTCGTATCACCTGTTCGATGAGGTCTTCCCGAACCCGACGGAGGCGCTGGTGCAGAAAGGCTATGCGGCATATCAGGACGCGGAGTGTGATTACGTGATTGCCTTCGGCGGCGGCAGCCCGATTGATACCGCAAAGGCAATCAAAATCCTCACCGCCAACCCCGGTCCGTCAACCGATTACTCCGGCGTCGGCAAGGTGAAAAACGCGGGCGTGCCGCTGGTGGCGATCAACACCACCGCAGGCACGGCGGCGGAGATGACCAGCAACGCGGTGATTATTGATTCCGCGCGGCAGGTGAAAGAGGTGATCATCGACCCGAACATCATCCCGGATATCGCCGTGGACGATGCCAGCGTGATGCTCGATATTCCGGCCTCCGTGACCGCCGCAACCGGTATGGATGCGCTAACCCACGCCATTGAAGCCTACGTCTCCGTCGGGGCGCACCCGCTGACCGACGCCAACGCGCTGGAAGCCATTCGCCTGATCAATCTCTGGCTGCCGAAAGCGGTAGAGGACGGGCATAGCCTGGAAGCGCGCGAGCAGATGGCGTTTGGCCAGTATCTGGCGGGCATGGCGTTTAACAGCGCTGGCCTTGGCCTCGTTCACGCCCTGGCGCACCAGCCGGGGGCGACGCACAACCTGCCGCACGGCGTGTGCAACGCCATCCTGCTGCCGATCATCGAAAACTTTAACCGCCCGAACGCGGTGGCCCGCTTCGCCCGCGTGGCGCAGGCGATGGGCGTTGATACGCGCGGCATGAGCGACGAAGCCGCCAGCATGTCGGCTATTCAGGCGATTCGCGACCTGAGCGCTCGCGTCGGCATTCCGTCCGGCTTCAGCCAGCTCGGCGTGACCAAAGCGGATATTGAAGGCTGGCTGGATAAAGCCCTCGCCGACCCGTGCGCGCCGTGTAACCCGCGCACCGCCAGCCGCGACGAGGTCCGCGAGCTGTACCTGGAGGCACTATGATCCGCAAAGCGTTTGTGATGCAGGTAAACCCGGAGGCGCACGAGGAGTACGCGCGTCGCCATAATCCCATCTGGCCCGAGCTGGAAGCGGTGCTGAAAGCCCACGGCGCGCACCACTACGCCATTTACCTCGACAAAGCCCGCAGCCTGCTGTTTGCAACCGTGGAGATTGAATCGGAGGAGCGCTGGAACGCGGTGGCAAACACCGACGTCTGCCAGCGCTGGTGGAAACATATGGGTGACGTTATGCCGTCGAACCCGGACAACAGCCCGGTGAGCGCGGCGCTGAAAGAGGTGTTTTACCTGGACTGATTTCCGTCGTTTTCATCAAAATATGCGCATGCTCGCATTTCTCAAAAACCCCTGACTTACCAGGGGTTTTGCTATTGAATGCTAAACGCCCTGTGTTAATTTCACCCAAAACTGGCATACGCCAGTTAATCATGGAGTGATTTAATATGGCTGATTTAAAGGTTGTTACCCTTGGCGGTGGTTCAGGATATACCCCGGAGCTCATCGACGGATTTATTCGCCGTCACCACGAGCTGCCGGTTAGCGAATACTGGCTGGTGGATATCGAAGCGGGTAAAGAGAAGCTGGACATTGTCGGCGCGCTGGCCCAGCGCATGGTGAAGAAAGCGGGCATCAGCATGACCGTGCACCTGACCACGGATCTGGACGCCGCCCTGAAGGGCGCTAGCTTTGTGACCACGCAAATTCGGGTGGGCCAGCTGGCAGCGCGAATTCAGGATGAAAAAATTCCGTTACGTTACGGCGTGCTCGGCCAGGAGACGACCGGACCTGGCGGGTTTATGAAAGCACAACGCACGATCCCCGTGCTGCTGGATTTATGTAAAAAAATGGAAAGGCTGTGCCCGGACGCATGGCTGATAAACTTCACCAATCCCGCAGGAATAGTCACAGAAGCGCTTGCGAAACATAGCCCCGTTAAGTCGATAGGCATTTGCAGCGGGGCGAACAGCATGATGCGCGACGTTGCGAAAGCCTATAGCGTTGACCGGGATGCAGTGAATGCGAGATTTATTGGCCTTAACCACCTGATTTTTGCCGACCGAATCAAAGTACAGGGTCAGGATCGCACGGATGATTTTATTGAGAAACTGGCTCAGGGCGTGGGCCGACACAATCTAAAAAATATCCCGGATGTCGGGCTGCCTGCCGAATTCATCCGCGCCCTACGGCTCTACCCGCTCTCCTATTTAAAATATTACTATCTCAGCCGTGAAATGGTTGAACACGAGCTCGACGAGCTTAAGCACAGCGGCACGCGAGGAGAGCAGTCGCTTGCTATTGAAAAGTCGCTGTTTTGCCTTTACCGCGATACGACGCTGTGTGAAAAACCCGCGGCCCTCTCCGCCCGAGGCGGCGCGCTTTACTCCGATACGGCCTGTTCCATCATCAGTTCGATTTACAACAATAAGCGTGAAATCCACATCGTTAACGTGCCGAACCAGGGCGCCACGCCCGATCTTCCCGATACCGCGGTCATTGAAACCAACGCCATGATCGACGCCAGCGGCGCGCATCCGCTGCGCTATGGGCCCCTTCCGCGCGCCGTCAGAGGATTGATTCAGAGCGTTAAAGCCTTTGAAGAGTTAACCGTTGAAGCCGCCGTCACGGGGGATCGTCGCACGGCGCTGCTGGCGCTGGCCTCACACCCGCTCGTGCCCTCCGTTGCCGTGGCGGAAGCAATCCTACGCGACTATCTCCACGAGAACCGCGATTTCCTACCGCAGTACGCGCGCTGATGCCCTCGGCTATCGACAGGGAGTTCATATGAACCATTTTCTGGAGAATCAGTTAGTGCCGATCATGATGAAAATCGGCAATAACGTCATTCTCGTCGCCGTACGTAACGGTATCGCCTTTACCCTGCCCTTTATCATTGCTGGCAGCGTGTTTCTTATTGTGGCTAATCTGCCCATTCCCGGCTGGAACGGATGGATTGGGCAATATGCGGATTTGCTCAGTGTCCCGGTACAGGTAACCTTTGGCGCAATTGGCCTGATAGCCGCTATCGGCATTAGCTATAACCTGGCCAGGCACTACGGGCTGGATGGCCTAAGCTGCGTCTGTATCACGGTGGCCGTGTTTTTACTATCGCAAATTGACGAGCATCACAGGATTAACGTTGATAACTTCGGCGCTTCGGGGCTCTTTTCGGCCATTATTTTGTCGGTAATAACGGTCTACATTGTGCGCTTTTTTATCCAGCGCAAGATCTACATCACACTGCCGGACGGCGTGCCTCCTGCCGTGCTGCAGTCATTCGTTAGCCTGGCGCCGGCCTTTCTTTGTCTGGTGCTTATTTGGGTCGTGAGGGTAATACTGAAATTTGATATCAATGCCTTTTTCACCCTGATATTAAGCCCGCTCGTTTCGGGGCTCGACACGCTGCCGGGAATGCTGGTGCTGGTGGGGCTAATCTCCCTACTCTGGTGCTGTGGCATTCACGGCACCAACGTGCTGTCGGGCATTACCAGCCCTATTTTCCTGAAATTTATCGCTGAAAATACCGAGGCGTATCTTTCCCATCAGCCGATACCGCACATCAGCGCCGAGGGCTTCTACACCATATTTATCTGTTCAGGCGGTTCCGGCGCAACCCTGGGTTTAGTATTGGCGATGCTGATGTCAAAGAGCCGCTATTACCGATCCGTAGGCCGCGTGTCTGTGGGGCCTTCGCTGTTTTGCATCAACGAGCCGGTTATTTTCGGCGTGCCGATGGTGCTGAACCCGCTGATGATGATCCCGCTGGTGCTGACGCCGATGTTGATCTGCGGCTGCTCGTGGCTGCTGATGGCTTTTGGCATTATCGGCAAGCCGGTGTTTCAAATTCCGTGGACCATGCCGCCGGTCCTGAATGCCTACTTCGCGACCGGTGGAAATATCCCCGCTGCCATCTGGTCCGGATGCATGGTGCTTATCTCCGCGCTGATCTACTACCCTTTCTTCAAAATGCTTGAGAAGAAGCAACTCGCTCAGGAAAAGCGCGAAAATGAGGCCGAACTGCACCGGCTCGGTGAGCAACGTTAAACTTTAGGGCGCAGGTCTGCGCCCGCCTTATCCTTCGGTGATAAACTGCCCGCATTCATGACTGACTGATATTTTCCTCATGGCCGCTCGCTATATTGAAATCAAAAACAGCATCAGAGACGACATTTTGAATAACCGCTATCGGATGGGCGAAAAAATCCCGTCTGAAAGGGAATTGTCTCTCACCTACGGCGTGACCCGCGTGACCCTGCAAAAATCCATGCACCTGCTGGAGCAGGAGGGTTTTATCGAGCGCATCCACGGAAAGGGAATGTTTGTCACGCGCACCATCACCGACGAACTGTACGAGCTGAACAGCGGCACCGGAGATTCCTTTCTGGGCTTTTCCCGCGAGTTCAATCAGGTAGAAGTATCCAGCCGTCTTATCTGCCATCAGCTGTCATTCCCCAGCCCGTCTATTGCCCGGCAGCTGGAGATGCAGGCCGAACACAGCGTTCACTTTATCCGCCGCGTGCGGCTGATTGACCAGACGCCGGTGCTGGTAGAAGACTCATGGATTAACGCAGCGGTGATTGCCAGCATACCCGACGAGACGCTAAACGGCGGCTCGCTGTATGAATACATCGAAACCTATACCGGGAAAAAAATTAAGTTTTATAACTCGGTTATTGAGGGCGATCTGTTTTCTGAGGAATTGTCTAACCTGCTGGGCATCTCGCCGGGGATGCCGATGCTGAAAGTCTCCGGCATCACCAAACTTGAAGACGGCACCGCCTTTAATTATTCCATTGGCTACAACCGCGCGGATAAATTCAAAATAAAAAATAGCTGGGTGGGGAAATAGCGCGCCACGTTACTCTGTGGCGCTTATGTCTTAGCGAGTCATGGGCGCAGCCTGTAGTGCGTCAACGTCTTTACGGCTTGAAAGCGTAAACGCGGATACCAGCGTGACGGCCAGTACGAAGCAGCCCAGCATCAGGTACGTCTCCTGGAAGCCGATCCGGTCATACATATTCCCGGCAAAGGCGGAGAGGAAAATGGCCGCCGACTGTTTAGCAAACTGGAAGCCGATCAGATAGATAGTCGCCGACAGGCGCGTATCAAATACCCCCGTGATGTACTTAAATGCGCCCACCAGCAGGAACGGAACTTCCAGCGCGTGCAGCATCTTGAGGGCAATGACCTCCGCGGCGGTGGTGGCGAACGACGAGCCGATGATGCGCGTCGCCATGATAAGCCCGGCAATCAGCAGCGTGTTTTTCGCGCCGATGCGGTTAATGATCCACGGCGAGCAGAACATGATGATGGCGTTGCAAATTTCCCCCGCCGTGGTGGCAAAACCAAAGGCCCGGGTGCCTTCCTGCGGCGTGGCGAAGAAGGTTTTAAAGAAGGTGGCAAACTGCTGATCGAAAACGTCATACACGCAGGCCACGCCAATCACGTACAGAATGAACATCCACATTCTGCGCTGGCGGAACAGGTTGAACACGGTTTTAGCGGTGATCTGCGGCTGGTTCGCGCCAAGGGCGTTCATGACCTGCGCCGTCTGGTTGGGCTTCGGCTTCGCGACCACCAGCAGCAGCATCAGCAACAGCGCCGCCGCCGATCCCATCCAGAACACGTACGACGGGTCAATGCCGAACAGGATGCCGCCCGTTGAGGCGCACAGCCCCCAGCCGAGACAGCCGAACATGCGCGCCTTGCCGTATTCGAAGAAGCTGTTGCGGCTCACGCGTTCAATGTAGGCCTCAATCGCCCCCGATCCCGCCGAGAAGACAAAGCCGATATATAACCCGCCGCTCAGCGCCCCCAGCCAGATACTGGTTTTCAGCAATGGCGCGAAGACGTACAGGAAGAACGGCGCGAACAGAAACAGCATTACCGCGACTACCCACAGGAGATGTTTTTTCAGCCCCAGCTTGTCCGAAATCACCCCAAGCACCGGCTGGAAGGCGATGGCCGACAGCGAGATGCAGGAGAAGACAATCCCGGTATGGGTTTTGTTCAGGCCAATGATGTCCGACAGCCAGATCGGCAGGAACGGAAAGCAGGTGGCCATGATGAAGAAGTAGAGAAAGAAGAACAGCCCGAAGATCCAGAAGTTAGGGTTGTCTTTGTGGGTACAGGTTGTTGTGTTCATTATTTTTATCCTCAACGGAGGGACGGCTGCCCGGCCCGTCACCCTTACACGCGTTCAACGCCAATCAGAATGGCGGTTTCCGGATCCAGAATCGGCAGCGCAAGACCCGCCTGCATCAGCCACTCGCCGCTCGCCGTTTGCGGCGTTTCCATCCACGACGGCAGCTTGCGCATGGTGTGTCCACCCTCTCCCGTAATCTGGATATTTGGGTGATCGAGCAGCGTGATGCGGTACTGCGCGCTGGCGTCTAACCCAGGCATGCGCAGCGGCATCATCAGGGTGTAATCCGGCATCCTGAGCTGGCTGACGATAAACAGCCCCTGCGTCTTATCTTCGCTCACGATACCCTGTGCCAGGGTGGTGGCGTCCGGCATATCCACGCGCCACTGCGTGCCGTGATGAATGACCTCGCGCCACCGCTTGTGCAGCGCGGCGTAGTGCCGATAGCCTTCACGCTCATCTTCATCGACGGTAAGCGGATCCAGCTCCAGCCCCATATGGCCAAACAGGGCCGTCAGCCCGCGAAACTGAATGCTGTGCTGGCGGAAGGTCGCGTGGCATTTATGATGACCGATATGCGCGCCCATCACCTCCGGCGGGAAGAAGTAGCTCATGCCGCGCTGGATAGCGTTGCGTTCCAGGGCGTCGTTGTTGTCGGACGCCCAGAAGCGGTGGCTGCGTGTCAGCACTTCGTAATCGATTCGCCCGCCGCCGGAGGAGCAGGATTCAAACTCAATATGCGGGAAGCGCTCGCCCAGCACGTCCAGCAGCCGATAGAACTGGCGGGTCTGCGCGTCGGCGGCGGCCTTGCCGTTGTGCCCCGGCTGCACCAGCTCGCGGTTCATGTCCCACTTCACGTAGTCGACCGCGTGCTCGCCCAGCAGCCAGCTCATGCGCTCCACGAGGTAATCAAAGGCCTCCGGGATGTTGAGGTTGAGCACCAGCTGATGACGTCCGGTCGCCTGGGGATAGCCCGGCAGCGCCAGCACCCAGTCAGGATGCGCGCGATACAGATCCGAATCGGGGTTGATCATCTCAGGCTCAACCCAAATGCCAAACTCCATGCCGAGCCGTTTGACGCGATCGATCACCGGCGTCAGGCCGTTCGGGTATTTTTTTTCGTCCAGATACCAGTCGCCCAGCGCGGCGTGGTCGTCGTTGCGGCCCTTGAACCAGCCGTCGTCGATAATAAAGCGTTCCACCCCCAGCGCCGCGGCCTCGTCGGCCATGCGCATGATGTAGTCCGGGTCGTGGTTGAAGTAGATCCCTTCCCAGGTATTGAGATGCACCGGCCGCGGTTTGTCGTCCGGGAAGCGGATAACGTTATCGCGCAGGTAACGGTGGAACTGCTGGCTCATGCCGTTCAGGCCGCGCGTGGAGTAGCTGGCGTACAGGCGCGGCGTCCAGAGCGTGTCGCCCTCTTCCACGGCCATTTCGCCGGGGAGGTAAAGCGCTTCGGCCTGCAGATAGCGACGACCGTCGGTTTTGGCCTCCGCGCGCAGGCGGTGGTTGCCGCTCCAGCCCAGATGCACGCCCCAGACGTCGCCCTGCATTTCGCTGAACGACGGCGTGCCAGAAATCAGCGCCGGGAAGTGCTCGTGGGAGGTTTTACCCCGGCGGTTTTCAATTACGAAGCCGTCGTGTTCAAGCGTTACGCGGTGCGGCTGGAATTCTCTAATCCAGCGTCCGTGGAAGGCCATCACCTCCTGCGCGCGTTCCGCCACCGGCAGCGTGACGGCGAAGCGATCCACCTGCCAGGGGATCGCTTTCAGGTTCGTTAAGCCATGGCGCACTACCAGCACGCCGCTGGCGTCCAGCGCCAGCTCGCTGGTCAGGCGCAGCCCCGCATGCTCATCCTCAGCGGTAATCGTCAGGGTGTTTAATTCCTGCTGCACCTGCGTGGTTTTGAACACAGGGGAACCGTCCAGCCCCTGGCGGTGCCCCTCAATGCCCGGCGAGCCAAACAGGCCGTGCCCCAGCTCCGCCATCAGCGCGACCGGGGAGTCAACGTCCAGCCTGCCGTTCGCAACAGGGCGCGCAATACTCAGCGCATCCTGCGGCGAAAAGTGCTGAAGGTGCGGCCCCCAGTAGAGAATTTCGGCGAACGGGTGGGTTTTAATCACCACGTCTACCGTATTGCTTTCAAGTCGAAAAATGGAATCTTGCATCAGACATCTCCTGTCGTCGGGATGTCCTGAGTGTTGATCCGAAACGTTTCGGATAGAAACCAAAACGTTTCGGATCTGTGATCGGGTTTGGAATTTTGTTGGGTTTAGGCCGTCTGGCCCGGAGAGAATTCAGGCTGCCAGAGCACCTGAAGCTGCTCAATATCGTCGCCGTTAATCAGCTGGCGCACCATGTCGGCAATCTGTTTCCCAACGCCCTGACGGGTGGACTGAATCACCGACGCCACGTCAATATCGACGATGCTGTCCTGCGGTAATCCATCGTAGACCACCAGCGAGACGGCGCTATCGCCGGTTAAGCGCCCCATCTGCGCCAGCGCCATCGCCGCGCCGTCGCCGTGGGTGTTGCAGTCGGTAATGATGGCCGTGGGCGGCTGCGGCAGGGCGAGAAGCTCTTTGGTGGTGGCATACCCTACGCGGCGCGACGGCGGCATGGCGCGCAGCCATTCGCTGGAAAGCCCGGCCTCGCGCAGAGCGTCCAGATAGCCCTGTCGACGCTGGGTGATGAACGCCTGGTTGTTGCTTTCGCCGAGCAGGGCGATGCGCTGATGGCCTTTCTCGATGAGCCAGCGGGTAGCCTGATACGTACCGGCATAGTTGTCGAAGTCAAACCACGCGTACGGCTGCGGGAGATGGCTGCGCCCGAGCGCGAGGAACGGAAAAGCGGCGGCCTGAAGCTGCACAAGACGCGGATCGTGGTCCAGCGTGTGCGCCACAATAAGCGCATCCACGCGGCGGCTTTGCACCATACGCATATAGCTGTGCTTATCGGCCAAATCATCATCGGCAATCAGCAGCAGGTCGATCTCATGTCGCGCCAGTTCGTGGCTAATTTCGCCGACCATGTCCATAAACACGCTGTTATTGAGCGGAACGGGATGCACCGGAAATACCAGCCCGACGGCGTCGATTTTGCCCATCTTGAGGCGGCGGGCGAAGGTGTTCGGTCGGTAGCCACGACGCTGGGCTTCGGCTTCCACGCGGGCGCGCGTCTCGGCGGAGACGTCGTCATATCCGTTGAGGGCACGGCTGACGGTGGTAACAGACAGCCCCAGTTCTTTGGCAATGGCTTTAAGCGACATGATTTTCCGTATCTTCGTTAATTTTGTTCCGCCACCAGCAGCGCGTGCGTATCCGGCTCCAGCGCCTTAAAGATATGCGGCAGGTCAGCGGGATAGCAAATGTAATCCCCCGGCCCCAGCTCTTCCGCCGCGTCGATCAGGCCGACTAACGCCCGCCCCTGGGTCACAATAATGTGCTCAACCGATCCCGGTGGATGCGGCTGGGAAATGCGGTCTGCGCCCGGCTGGGTGAGCAGCAGGTAGACATCGCGTCGCGCGCCCGGCGGGCAGGCGGCCAGCAGAATGGCCTCGTAGTTGGCCTGCCCGGCAATCACCTTCGTGCCTTCACCCCGGCGTAGCACCTGGGTGGCAGGCTGCTGCGGTTCGAACAGCCGGGCGAAGGGAATATCCAGCGCCACGCAAAGCGACCAGAGCGTTTCCAGGCTCGGGTTGCCGTTGCCGGACTCCAGCTGCGAAAGCGTGGACTTTGCTATTCCGGCGCGTCGGGCAATTTCTGCCAGTGATAGCCCGGTTCGCAGGCGTTCCCGCACCAGGCTTTTGGCGATCGCGCTGATTGGCTGCGTCATATAACGGCCTCTTGTTCTATAAATCGAACGAATCGTTCGTCTTGAAAAACGATGTTGATGCGTTCATTATAATGGAAATACGTTCGATATGGCTAAAATTGTATGAAGCATCACCTCTCCTGCCTGAAAGGCGACACGATAAAAGCAATCATCCTGGTGTGCCTCGCGGTGGGCGTGGTCGGGATGTCCTACGGCTCGCTGGCGATGGCCTACGGCTTCCCGGTCTGGGTGCCGTTTGTGCTCTCCATTACCGTGCTGGCGGGCGCGTCCGAATTTATGTTTATCGGCATTGTGGCGAGCGGCGGTAATCCGCTGGCGGCGGCGGCCGGTTTGCTGGTGAACGCGCGTCATGTACCGTTCGGCGTCACGGTACGTGAGCTGGTCGGCCAGCGCGGCCTGAGCTATTTGGGCTGCCACATCATGAACGACGAAAGCGTGGTGTTCGGCCTGTCGCAGAAAACGCCCGAGCAGCGTAAAGCGGCCTACTGGCTGTGCGGTTTGGGCGTGGCGATTATCTGGCCGCTCGGCGCGCTGCTGGGCGCGATGGTCGGCAAGCTGCTGCCCGCCCCGGAAACCATCGGGCTGGATGCGGTATTCCCGGCCATTCTGCTGGCGCTGGTGGTGCCCGCGTTTAAAAACCGCACCACGCTGATCCGCGCCTGCACCGGCGCGGCGCTGTCGCTTGCCGCCGTGCCGTTTGCCCCGGTGGGCCTGCCGGTTCTGCTCTCTTTACTCGGCCTCGCCGCGAGGAAAAAATAATGGAAAACATGACGGTCTTTATTCTCGGCATTGCCGTGCTCTCTCTGGGAACGTATTTGATGCGCCTCGGCGGGGCAAAACTGGGCAACCGGCTGGCGCTTTCCGAGCGTTCACAGGCCCTGCTCTCCGATGCGGCAACGGTACTGCTGTTTTCGGTGGCGCTGGCGACCACGTTTTATGAAGGGGAACATTTCGCCGGCATGGCGCGGGTGCTGGGCGTGGCGTTTGCGGTGTTTTTAGCCTGGCGAAAGATGCCGTTGATCGTGGTGATCGTCGCGGCGGCGGTGGTGACGGCGCTGCTGCGCCTGGCGGGTTTGCATTGATACAATCACTTCCCTGACGATGAATAATTCGTCAGGGAAATGTCTCACCCCAAAGTGTGCCGCAGCCCACAAATAACCCGCTTCACTCCCTGCCCTCTTGTCACGCCTGCCTGACATATTCCCGCTCAAAGCCGACGTATCGCACCCGTAAAATGCCTTAACGCATTCTTCAACGGAGTGATTCGATGGCCCTTCTCACCGCCCACTGTATTGACCTCAATATTCGCGGCAATAGCCCGTATTCCATTCTCAAAGCGCTGGCCGACATGGCTTATCAAAACGGCTTCGTCGGCGATCGCAGCGCATTTTTACAGACGCTGCTCCTGCGTGAAAAACTGCACTCTACCGGTTTCGGCTCCGGCATCGCCGTTCCGCACGGCAAAAGCGCCACCGTCAGGGCGCCGTTCGTACTGTTTGCACGTCAAACCGAGGGGGTGGACTGGCGAGCCAGCGACGACGAGGCCGTTACCTGCTGGATCTGCCTCGGCGTGCCACCGGAAGGGGAGGATGACCAGGTCAAAGTGATTGGCAGCCTGTGCCGCAGAATTATCCACGACGATTTTATCTCACAGCTTAAGCAGGGCGACGCCGACCAGGTGCTGGCGCTGCTCAACAAGACGCTGAGCCAATAAGGAGCACGCCATGGAACCATCCTTAAAACTGGTGGCGATCACCAACTGCCCGGCGGGCATTGCCCATACCTATATGGTGGCCGAGGCGCTGGAGCGTAAGGCGCGCGATCGGGGCCATATCATTCAGGTGGAAACGCAGGGCTCAAGCGGCGTGGAAAATCATTTGAGTGACGACGCCATTCGCGCGGCAGACTACGTAATTCTGGCAACCGGGCGCGGGCTGAGCGCGGACGATCGCGCCCGCTTTGCCGGAAAGCAGGTTTATCAGATCCCGATTTCACAGGCACTCAAAAATATCGACGCCATTTTTGATAATTTAGCCTCTCAATCACAGTTTTTCGCCGCCGATAGCAGTGTGAAGCTGGGTAAACAGGATGTGCAAAAAGGCAGCGTGATGAGCCATCTGATGGCGGGCGTCTCCGCCGCGCTGCCGTTTGTCATCGGCGGCGGTATTCTGGTCGCGCTCGCCAATACGCTGGTACAGCTGGGGCTACCGTACACTGATATGGCGAAAGGCGCGCCGTCGTTTACCTGGGTGGTGGAGTCCATCGGCTACCTGGGCTTTACCTTTATGATCCCGATTATGGGCGCGTACATTGCGCTGTCGATAGCCGACAAACCAGCCTTCGCCCCGGCGTTTCTGGTGTGCTATCTGGCGAATGATAAGGGGCTGCTCGGGACGCAGTCCGGCGCGGGGTTCCTCGGGGCCGTGGTGCTGGGGCTGGCGATTGGCTACTTCGTGCTGTGGTTCCGCAAGGTTAGGCTTGGCAAGGCGCTTCAGCCGCTTCTCGGCTCAATGCTGATTCCGTTCGTGACGCTGCTGGTGTTTGGCGTACTGACCTGGTACGTGGTCGGGCCGCTGATGTCCGATCTGATGGGCGGCCTGCTGCATTTCCTGAATACCATTCCACCGTCGATGAAGCTGGGCGCGGCATTTTTAGTAGGCGCGATGCTGGCGTTCGATATGGGCGGCCCGGTTAATAAAACCGCGTGGTTCTTCTGCTTCTCGCTGCTGGAAAAACATATCTACGACTGGTACGCCATTGTCGGTGTGGTCGCGCTGATGCCGCCCGTCGCGGCGGGTATTGCCACCTATCTTGCCCCGAAGCTGTTTACCGAACAGGAAAAAGCGGCCGCCAGCAGCGCGATTGTGGTGGGCGCGACCGTCGCCACCGAACCGGCCATCCCTTACGCGCTGGCGGCCCCGCTGCCGATGCTGACCGCCAATACCCTCAGCGGCGGGATCGCGGGCATGCTGACTGTTTCATTTGGCATTCAGCGCCTTGCCCCCGGGCTGGGCGTGTTCGATCCGCTGATTGGCCTTATGTCTCCGGCAAGCTCTTTCTATCTGGTGCTGGCGATTGGTCTGGCGCTGAATATCTCGCTGATTATTTTACTCAAAGGCGGCTGGCTGAAGCGGCAGGCCGCGCGAAGGGAGGCAATTCATGAACGCTAATTTACTGAAAGCACTGTGTGACGCCAACGCGGTGAGCGGCGACGAACAGGAAGTGCGCGATATCCTGATCGACACGCTGGAGCCGCACGCCGATGACATCACCTTTGACGGGCTGGGCAGCTTTATCGCCCGTAAAGGCGCACGCGGTCCGAAGGTAGCGATTGTCGGGCACATGGATGAGGTCGGATTTATGGTGACCCATATTACCGACGAGGGCTTTATCCGCTTCGATACCATTGGTGGCTGGTGGAGCCAGTCGATGCTAAACCACCGCGTGACCATCCGCACCCGAAGCGGGAGGAAAATTCCCGGCGTGATTGGCTCCGTTGCGCCACATGCCCTGAGCGAAAAGCAAAAAAGCCTGCCGATGAGTTTTGATGAGATGTTTGTCGATATTGGGGCCAACAGTCGTGAAGAGGTACTGAGCCGCGATATCGCAATGGGGGATTTTATCAGTCCGGAATCAGACTTTTGCAGATGGGGCGAGGATAAGATTGTCGCCAAAGCGCTGGATAACCGCGCGGGATGCGCGCTGATGGCAGAGCTATTTGTGGCGGTCAATAACCCGGACATCACCCTTTTTGGCGTGGGCAGCGTCGAAGAGGAAGTGGGCCTGCGCGGGGCACAAACGTCTGCCGAGCACATTAAGCCGGACGTGGTTATCGTGCTGGATACCGCCGTGGCGGGTGATGTACCGGGCATCGACGCCGTGAAGTATCCACTCAGGCTGGGCCAGGGGCCGGGCGTAATGCTGTTCGACAAACGCTATTTCCCGAACCAGACGCTGCTGAGCGCACTAAAAACCAGCGCAGCCAAACGGGAAACGCCGCTGCAATTCAGTACCATGAAAACCGGCGCGACCGACGGCGGGCGTTATAACGTGATGGGCGGGGGTCGTCCGGTGGTCGCGCTGTGTTTACCCACGCGATATCTGCACGCCAATAGCGGTATGATCTCGACAATGGATTACGATGCGGCCTTCGCGATGGTGCATGAACTGCTGATGTCGCTGAACGAGGAAAAGGTCGCCGCGATGACGCATTTTCGCTAAGGACGCATCATGCTCAATGAACGCCAGTTTGCCCTACTCGACGAACTTGAATCGCAGCCCGTATCGCTTAGCGTGCTGGCGCGGCAGACCGGCGTTTCCGCTCGCACTATCCTACGCGATATCGACTACCTTAACTTTACCCTGAGCGGCAAGGCGCGCATCAGAGCCATGGGCAGCACCCTGTATCAGCTGGATATGATTGACCGCAAAGGCTATTTCCAGCTTTTACAGCGCCATGATAATGATGATCGGATGCTGGCGCTGCTGCTGATCAATCCGGTCATCTCCCGCGCGCAGCTTGCTGACGCGCTGAATTTACCCGACGCCTGGGTGGCCGAGCGTTTACCACGCCTGAAAGTACGTCACGCCCGGGCATTTACCCTCGCAAGCCGCCCCGGTTCTGGCCATTACGTGGCGGTCGGGCAGGATAAGCGCATTATTTTGCTGGCTAACCTGTTTCGAAAAGATCCCTTTGTTTATCCACTCGCAGGCATAACTACCGACACCTTCGCCACGCTTCAGGAGCAGTGTCGTCAGCTCACGGACTGGCCTGACGTGGCGACAGACTATGTGGTGAGTACGATCCTCGCGGCGTACGCCCTGCGCCAGCATCTTATCGACACCTCTTCGTTCCATGGAAATCACGCGTTAAAGCCGTGTACAGAACGTGCGGGCATCTGGATAAACCCTGTGGTCCTCAGCGTGCTGGCTAAACGGCTGGACAGTTTGCAGCAGCAGGCGAACGGCATGACGCCTGAATACGTAACCGAACGGCTTGCCGCCAATACCACGGCGGGTCAACCTCACATCGTCGACGCGCAGCTGATTGAGGATTTAACTGGCCATCTCAAGCGCTGCGTCGCCATGCCGCAATGGCTTGCTGAGAACCGTCAGGGATCAATGAATAATCTTAAAGCCGCGTGGCCGGCGGCGTTCGACATGAGCGTAAAATTCATTAATCATCTGCGAACGGTGGTGGATATACCGCTTATCGACAGCGATCTCCCGGGGCTTTACTTCGCCTGCGCGCTGGAACGACACCATCACGAATCGACCCCGGTTATTCTTCTCTCTGACCAGAATGCGATTGCGACAATTAATAAAATGGCGATTGAACGCGAGGTGTTGAACTGCCGGGTGATGGTGGTACGCACGCCCGAGGCGCTTTGGGCGCTGTGTGATGAGTTGACGCCAGGAGTGGTGATTAACAATAGCCATTACCCGCTGGATGACAGGCAGGACCGCGTGCTGACCATCCGCAATATTATTAGTGCCGCCGGTATCGATCAGATTAAAGATTATCTGGCATCTGCGTTTATCCGCCAGCAGCCGGAGCGCTTTTTCCCACAAGACGGGGATTTTCACTATCACAATGCTCCGGGCGAAAGCTGGGCGCAGATCGTCAATGGTATTACGGCACGGCTGTGCGGTGATAAATGCATGAGTTCAACTGAAGCGCAGCACATTTGTCAGCGAGAGCGGGAAGGCGAGAATTTAATTGTGAATCGGATTGCCATTCCTCACTGCTGGAGCGAACGGCCACAGCCCTTTCGTGGGTATTTTATTACCCTTGAGTCGCCAGTGTGCGTTAACGGTGATGAGGTCAGGCATGTGCTGATGGCCTGCGCCAGCGCAGCGAATCGGCAGGAACTGAAGATATTTAGCTTTTTGGCCAGCGTGCTGAGCCGCCATTCGCCAGAGACGATCGAGAAATTAAAGCACTACGGGGAGTTTATGGCGCTACTACGGTAAGAAACCTGTCCCCGCACCGAAGCGCAAGGGACAGTGGCTACACGGCTTATTTGTTCAGTTCAGCGGTCATGTGTACACGGTTACCGGTGAAGGCCTGAGTAATTTTGTAAGACGATGCGCCTGCTTCCTGAGCCTGTGCGGCGATTTTCGCTTCTGCACCATCAATGGTAGAGGCGGTTGCGGTCACAGACTGTGCAGCGAAAGAACCGAAAGAAGTAGCCAGAGCGATTACAGCGACAAAAGTTTTGATGCTTTTCATAAGATAAACCCTTTCATTAAGTTGTTTAGGTAAGGCGCTTTGCCTTGATGAGATAAATAATAGACCTCATCATGAACAACTAAAAGCGGAAGGATTTGCTATTCTCTTTCAAAATTACTGACCAACAATTAAGCGCTGTGGATGGGTATAAATCGTTGCCCTTCCCGGCTTGCAGAAGCCCACCAGCGTCAGGTTGCAGCGCTCTGCCACTTCTACCGCCAGCGTCGTCGCCGCCGAGACCGCAAACAGGATCTCTACGCCGCACATGGCCGCCTTTTGCACCATCTCATAGCTGGCGCGGCTGGAAACGAGCGCCGCGCCCTGCTGCCAGACGGCATTTTCACGCGCGCGGCGGCCCAGCAGCTTGTCCAGCGCCACGTGGCGACCCACGTCTTCATGACCACCGATAATCTCGCCCGCCGGGAGGACCCACGCCGCCGCATGCGTACAGCCGCTCAGCTGACCAATAGGCTGAACGTCGTTGAGGTGCTCAAGCGCTTTATCGAGGTTCCCAAGGTTAAAGGTCTGGGTAAACGGCAGCGGCGCGACGGGTTTACCGATATCGTTGAGCTGCTCTACGCCGCAAACGCCGCAGCCGGTGCGGCCGGCCAGCGCGCGGCGGCGCTCTTTCAGCCCCATAAAGCGACGGCTTGAGAGTTCGATTTGCACCTCGAGGCCGTTGCAGGCCTGCACCACGTCCATGCCGTAGATCTCCTGCGGATGGTCGATGATGCCTTCCGAGAGGGAAAAACCGATCGCGAACAGCTCAAGATCTTTCGGCGAGGCCATCATCACCACGTGCGAGATCCCGTTGTAAACCAGGGCAACGGGCACTTCCTCCGCCAGAAAATCGGGCGTGGCGTGGGTAATGTGGGGCGGTCTGTGCACCGACAGTTCCACAACGCCCGCAGGCAGGGGTAACGAGTGGGCAGCACGGTTTAGTTTAGACACAACGGTATTCCTGAAAAACCACGGAGGTGAGCCTGCTATTGCACCATAAAGCGCAGGCCTTACGCATAGTATGGATCAACTTTTCAGCACCCATCCTCATCAAGTTTACCTACTCCCTCGGGATAGGTGCAATACAGCGCATGCTACACCCCTTTAACATGCAGGGTTAATATTGTGATTGATATCACATTTTATAATCAATGACGTGATAATACGTTCACTTTGTTTTAACGCCATTGGAACAGGCGTACCGACATTGTGGTATTCTGGTGATATCCCTCGGAGAAATGAGGGATTAACGCAAATTTTTCTCCTTTGCGGTCAATTCTCAACCGCAAAGTAAAACTACAAAGCAATGTCGAAATGAACCAAGGAGTGACCCATGCAGGTCAGCAGAAGGCAGTTCTTTAAGATCTGCGCTGGCGGTATGGCAGGCACAACGGCAGCGGCACTGGGCTTCGCGCCCGGCGTAGCGCTGGCGGAAACACGGCAGTACAAACTGCTGCGCACCCGCGAAACCCGTAACACCTGTACGTACTGCTCCGTCGGCTGTGGGCTGTTGATGTATAGCCTCGGCGACGGTGCAAAAAATGCCAAAGCGTCTATCTTCCACATCGAAGGCGACCCGGACCATCCGGTAAACCGTGGAGCGTTGTGCCCGAAAGGGGCTGGTCTGGTGGACTTTATCCACTCCGAAAGCCGCCTGAAATTCCCGGAATATCGCGCGCCAGGCTCAGACAAGTGGCAGCAAATCAGCTGGGAAGAGGCGTTTGACCGCATCGCAAAACACATTAAAGAAGATCGCGATGCCAACTTTATTGAGAAGAACGGCGACGGCGTCACCGTCAACCGCTGGCTCTCTACCGGCATGCTGTGTGCTTCTGCCTCCAGCAACGAAACCGGTTATTTAACCCAGAAATTCACGCGCGCACTCGGTATGCTCGCGGTCGACAACCAGGCGCGCGTCTGACACGGACCAACGGTAGCAAGTCTTGCTCCAACATTTGGTCGCGGTGCGATGACCAACCACTGGGTCGACATCAAGAACGCCAACCTCATCGTGGTGATGGGCGGTAACGCCGCTGAAGCGCACCCCGTCGGGTTCCGCTGGGCGATGGAAGCCAAAATCCACAACGGTGCGAAACTGATTGTGATCGATCCCCGCTTTACGCGTACTGCGTCAGTGGCGGATTTCTACACCCCTATTCGTTCAGGTACTGACATCACTTTCCTGTCAGGCGTATTGCTGTACCTGATGACCAACGAAAAATATAACCGCGAATACACCGAAGCCTATACCAACGCCAGCCTGATCGTGCGTGAGGACTACAGCTTCGACGATGGCCTGTTCAGCGGGTATGACGCCGAGAAACGCAAATACGACAAAACCAGCTGGAACTACGAGCTGGACGAGAAAGGCTTTGCGAAGCGCGATACCACCCTGCAGCACCCGCGCTGCGTGTGGAACCTGCTGAAAGAGCACGTTTCCCGCTACACGCCGGACGTTGTGGAAAACATCTGTGGGACGCCGAAGGCGGACTTCCTGAAGGTGTGCGAGCTTATCGCCGAAACCAGCGCGAAAGACAAAACCGCGTCGTTCCTGTATGCGCTCGGCTGGACGCAGCACTCCATCGGCGCGCAGAACATCCGCACCATGGCGATGGTTCAGCTGCTGCTCGGCAACATGGGGATGGCAGGCGGCGGCGTGAACGCCCTGCGCGGCCACTCCAACATTCAGGGCCTGACCGACCTCGGCCTGCTCTCTCAAAGCCTGACGGGGTATATGAACCTGCCGAGCGAGAAGCAGACCGACCTGCAGACCTACCTGACGGCCAGCACGCCAAAACCGCTGCTCGAAGGCCAGGTGAACTACTGGGGCAACTATCCGAAGTTCTTCGTCTCAATGATGAAAGCCTTCTTCGGCGACAAAGCGACGGCTGAAAACAGCTGGGGCTTTGACTGGCTGCCGAAGTGGGACAAGGGCTACGACGTTCTGCAGTATTTCGAAATGATGCACCAGGGCCAGGTCAACGGCTATATCTGCCAGGGCTTTAACCCGGTGGCCTCGTTCCCGAACAAAAACAAGGTTGTTGCCTCACTGTCGAAGCTGAAGTTCCTGGTCACAATTGACCCGCTCAATACCGAGACCTCGACCTTCTGGCAGAACCACGGTGAATCGAACGACGTCGATCCGTCGACGATTCAGACCGAAGTGTTCCGTCTGCCGTCCACCTGCTTCGCGGAAGAGAACGGTTCTATCGTTAACTCCGGCCGCTGGCTGCAGTGGCACTGGAAAGGCGCGGACGCCCCGGGCATCGCCATGAACGACGGCGAGATCCTGGCCGGTATCTTCTTACGCCTGCGTAAGATGTATGCGGCAGAAGGCGGCGCGAACCCGGAACCGGTGCTGAACATGACCTGGAACTACTCGACGCCGGAAAACCCTGCGCCGGAAGAAGTGGCGATGGAGAGCAACGGTAAGGCGCTGGCGGACGTTATCGACCCGGCCACCGGCACCGTGCTGGCGAAGAAAGGCGATCAGCTCAGCACCTTCGCGCACCTGCGCGATGACGGCACGACCTCCAGCGGCTGCTGGATCTTTGCCGGCAGCTGGACGCCGAAGGGCAACCAGATGGCCAACCGCGACAACGCCGACCCGTCGGGCCTCGGCAATACGCTGGGCTGGGCATGGGCGTGGCCGCTCAACCGCCGCATCCTCTATAACCGCGCATCCGCTGACCCGCAGGGCAACCCGTGGGATCCGAAGCGTCAGCTTCTGAAGTGGGACGGCGCGAAATGGGGCGGCGTGGATATTCCGGACTACAGCACTGCCGCACCGGGCAGCGACGTTGGGCCGTTTATCATGCAGCCTGAAGGGATGGGACGCCTGTTTGCTATCGATAAGATGGCGGAAGGTCCGTTCCCGGAACACTACGAGCCGTTTGAGACGCCGCTGGGCACCAACCCGCTGCACCCGAACGTGGTCTCTAACCCGGCAGCCCGTATCTTCAAGGGCGACTTTGAAGCGCTGGGTAAAAAGGACAAGTTCCCGTACGTGGGCACCACCTACCGTCTGACCGAACACTTCCACTACTGGACCAAGCACGCGCTGCTTAACGCCATCGCGCAGCCGGAGCAGTTCGTGGAGATCGGCGAGAAGCTGGCGGGCAAGCTCGGCATCGCCCATGGCGATACCGTCAAGGTCTCCTCTAACCGCGGCTACATTAAGGCCAAGGCGGTGGTGACCAAGCGTATTCGCACGCTGAACGTTCACGGACAGCAGGTGGATACCATCGGCATCCCAATTCACTGGGGTTACGAGGGCGTGGCGAAGAAAGGGTTCATTGCGAACACCCTGACGCCGTTCGTCGGCGATGCGAACACGCAGACGCCGGAGTTTAAGGCCTTCCTCGTGAACGTGGAAAAGGTGTAACGGAGACGACTTATGGCTTATCAATCTCAAGACATTATCCGTCGTTCCGCGACAAACAGTTTCACGCCCGCGCCTCAGGCGCGGGACCACCAGCAGGAAGTGGCGAAGCTTATCGACGTGACCACCTGTATCGGCTGTAAAGCCTGTCAGGTGGCCTGTTCAGAGTGGAACGACCTGCGTGACGAAGTGGGTCACAACGTCGGGGTGTACGACAACCCGGCGGACCTGACCGCCAAGTCCTGGACGGTGATGCGTTTCTCGGAAGTGGAGCAGAACGACAAGCTGGAATGGCTTATCCGCAAAGACGGCTGTATGCACTGTGCGGATCCGGGCTGCCTGAAGGCGTGTCCGTCAGAAGGGGCTATCATTCAGTATGCCAACGGCATCGTCGACTTCCAGTCCGAGCAGTGCATTGGCTGCGGCTACTGCATCGCCGGCTGTCCGTTCGACGTACCGCGCCTGAACCCGGAAGACAACCGCGTCTACAAATGCACGCTGTGCGTTGACCGCGTCACCGTCGGCCAGGAGCCTGCGTGCGTGAAGACCTGCCCAACCGGCGCTATCCACTTTGGCTCCAAAGAGGATATGAAAACGCTGGCGGCAGAGCGCGTGGGCGAGCTGAAAACCCGCGGTTACGACAACGCGGGCCTGTACGATCCGTCAGGCGTTGGCGGTACGCACGTGATGTACGTGCTGCACCACGCCGACAAGCCGAATCTGTATCACGGCCTGCCGGAGAACCCGGAAATCAGCGCCACCGTGAAGTTCTGGAAAGGCATCTGGAAACCGCTGGCAGCGGTCGGTTTTGCTGCCACCTTCGCAGCGAGCATCTTCCACTACGTCGGCGTTGGTCCGAACCGCGCGGAAGAGGAAGACGACAACCTGCATGAAGAGAAAGACGAGGTGCGCAAATGAGAAAACGTGACACCATCGTGCGCTACACCGCGCCGGAACGCATCAACCACTGGGTCACCGCCTTCTGCTTCATGCTGGCGGCGATAAGCGGGCTGGGGTTCTTCTTCCCGTCCTTCAACTGGCTGATGCAGATCATGGGGACACCGCAGCTGGCGCGTATCCTGCACCCGTTTGTGGGCGTCATCATGTTCGCGTCGTTCATCATCATGTTTTTCCGCTACTGGCACCATAACCTAATCAATCGGGATGATATCTTTTGGGCGAAGAATATTCGTAAGATCGTCGTCAACGAGGAAGTAGGTGATACCGGGCGTTATAACTTCGGCCAGAAATGCGTATTCTGGGCGGCGATTATCTTCCTGGTCCTGTTGCTGGTGAGCGGCGTGATCATCTGGCGTCCGTACTTTGCGCCTGCTTTCTCAATCCCGGTGATCCGATTCGCGCTGATGCTGCATTCATTTGCCGCAGTGGCGCTAATTGTGGTTATCATGGTGCATATCTACGCCGCCCTTTGGGTGAAAGGCACCATTACCGCGATGGTGGAAGGATGGGTTACCAGCACGTGGGCGAAGAAACATCACCCGCGCTGGTACCGTGAAGTCCGCCAGAAACAGGAAAAGTCATCTGAATGAGTATTCGCATAATCCCGCAAGATGAGCTGGGGTCGAGCGAGAAACGCACGGCGGATTACATTCCGCCGTTGTTATTCCCCAGACTCAAGAACCTCTACAACCGCCGCGCAGAGCGTCTGCGCGAGCTGGCAGAGAATAACCCGCTGGGCGATTTTCTGCGCTTTGCCGCGCTGGTTGCCCACGCGCAGGAAGTGGTGCTGTACGACCACCCGCTGCAAATGGATCTGACCGCGCGCATCAAGGAAGCCAACGTCCAGGGCAAGCCGCCGCTGGATATTCACGTGCTGCCGCGCGACAAGCACTGGCAAAAGCTGCTGAATTCGCTCATTGCCGAGCTGAAGCCGGAAATGAGCGGTACCGCGCTGGCGGTTATCGAGAATCTGGAAAAAGCCTCTGACCTGGAGCTGGAAGAGATGGCGAGCGCGCTGTTCGCGTCCGACTTCTCCCTGGTGAGCAGCGATAAAGCGCCTTTCATCTGGGCTGCGCTGTCGCTCTACTGGGCGCAAATGGCAAGCCTGATCCCGGGCAAGGCCCGCGCCGAATACGGTGAGGCACGTCAGTTCTGCCCGGTCTGCGGCTCAATGCCGGTCTCCAGCATGGTGCAGATTGGCACCACTCAGGGGCTGCGCTACCTGCACTGCAACCTGTGTGAAACCGAGTGGCACGTGGTGCGCATCAAGTGCAGCAACTGCGAACAGACCCGCGATCTGAACTACTGGTCGCTGGAAAACGAAGAAGCGGCGGTGAAAGCGGAGAGCTGCGGCGACTGCGGGACCTACCTGAAGATTCTGTATCAGGAAAAAGACCCGAAAGTCGAAGCCGTGGCCGACGATCTCGCCTCGCTGATTCTGGACGCGAAGATGGAGCAGGAGGGCTTTGCCCGCAGCTCGATTAACCCGTTCCTGTTCCCGGGTGAGGGGGAGTAATCTCCTGTGAGAGTGCCGGGCGGCGCGAGCTTGCCCGGCCTACAGGTGGTAAGGCGTAAGGACCTCGTCAATACCCGCAAAAACTTTCGTGTTGCGAGAAATCAACGGACATTTTCTGCTCTGCGCTGTGGCCAGGATGATAGCATCAGGCAGTTTCATTCCATGCTTCTCACGTAGTAAAACGCTTCTTTCCGCGATATCCCGAGACACATCAATAATTTCAAAAGCGCCCATCACGGCTGCCGTTTTCGCTTCATGACCATGCCTGCGAGCGCCCACCATCACTTCCATCCAGGTAATTAAGCTGACGGCACGATGCGACGCGGTATGCTCAATCGCATCCGCAGCTTCAACACGGTTGTTGAAGAGATCAATGAGAATATTGGTGTCAAACACGGCCATATTCTTCATGATCACCACTCCTCACGCAGCTTACGTTCATACTCAAGCCCGTCCTCTTTTCTGTCTCCCCACAGACCAAGCGCATTTCGGATAACAGAAGAACTCTGCTGGTCGAGATACAGCTCTATCGCTTCCCGAAGCAGTTCAGCACGTGGCTGATTTCGCAATTGCTTGAGGTTATCCAAACGTTGAATCACGTCATCAGACAAATCGATAAGTATTCTGCCCATATCAAGTTCCGCCAAAACGCTCATATATCACCTTAGCATATCATCTTCGGTTAATTTTCAGGCAAAATACTCCTTATCAATTTAGGGTGAAAGGACGTTTTTTAGGGAATGATCGATTTTGCGAGCCGCTTTCCACAATATTCACCTCTTAACATTTCTCTGTTTTCATCTGCTGTAAACCAGGCTATAAACTGTATAAACACACAGTAAAAGGACGTAACCATGGCTCTGGAGAAGGGTATTGATAAGCTGGTACAGGAGTTTATTGCCGCAGGACGACCTTCCTCGCGAAAGCAGAGTATTGATGACCGGAGAAGCGGGTATGTCGCCAGCACAGCGCTGGCCGGAGAAACAGAAACACGTGTCCAGGTTGAGACGCTTGTTCTTGAGGATATGACCTTTCAGGTATTTTCGCCTTTCAATGCCCCTGAAATGTTACCTTCTGCCCTCTACTATCATGGCGGTTGTTTTGTCAGCGGTGGGTTTGAAACCCATGATAATCAGCTTCGCCAACTGGCGTTTTACGGTAACTGCCGGGTCATTGCGGTTCAGTACAGACTCGCACCCGAGCATACGTTCCCCGCTGCGCATGACGATGCAGAGAGAGCGGCAGATCTTGTCTGGCAAAATGCAGAACAATTAGGTGTGGATAAAAACCGGATTACACTTTGTGGAGACAGCGCGGGAGGTCATCTTGCGCTGGTAACGTCATTGCGGCTTAAAGCCAAAGGTCTCTGGGATCCCGCGCAGCTCCTTCTTATCTATCCCATGCTCGACGCTACGGCCAGTTTTGAAAGCTATACCCTCAATGGCATGGATTACGTGATTACTCGCGATACCCTTTTGAGCGGATATGAAATGTATCTGGCCGGGGCCGATCGCCAGCATCCAGAAGCCAGCCCGCTGTGGCGGGATGATCTTAGCGGTCTTCCTCCAGTACACATTATTACCGCTGAATATGATCCGCTATGCGATGAGGGTGAGATGTTGTATCAGCATCTGTCTGAGCAGGGCGTGACATGCACGGCCCAACGGTGGCTGGGCGTGATACATGGCTTCTTTCAGCTTGGCGGCGTGAGCCAGTCAGCGAGGGACGTGATGCGGGATATCGCCTGGCGTATCAGTGCCGCCCGGCGATAAAACCGGGAGGCTACTCCTCCTCGTTCCCGCCCTCTTCATACGCGCCGTACGGCTTCGCAGGAAGAACGATATAGGTTCCTTCGAATACCGCGCCCGCCGTTTCATCGCCGAACAGCTCCACCTGCATCTGCACGCGCGCTTTACGGCCGCGCGCCAGGCGGTCGAGATCGCCGCCCAGTGCGCCAAGGTCGGCCACCGCGCTCGGCTTGCCGCTGATCGGCGCGCTGTAGCGAATGTGGGCATCGGCCAGAATAATGGTGCCGCCCAGATGACGCTCGCGCAGCATGAGCCAGATCAGCCCCCATCCGGTCAGGGTAGCCAGCGAGAAGAGGCTGCCGGCAAACAGGGTATGGTGCGGGTTCTGATTGCCGGTTTCCGGCATCGTAGTGATGAATTTCTGCCCGGTGTACTGCTGAATGCGCACGCCCATTTTCTCACTGAGGGGAATGTGCTCATACCACGCCTGCTGCAGCTGTCCGCACCAGTCGGCGCGATGCAGAATATCGTCCAGGGTGGCGATAGGTTTGATCATCAAAAAGTGGCGAATCGGCGTGGTTTGCGGGGCGGCGATTTCGCCCTGATTCACGAACCCCAGCTTGGCAAAGAACTCGACGGCGTCTTCGCGGGCGCTACAGGTCACGCGCTTAACCCCCTCCTGACGGGCGACGGATTCCAGGGTCATCGCCATCAGGGTGCCGAGACCTTTGTCCTGCACGGAAGGGTGAACGGCCATAAAACGGATAGAGGCTTCGTTATCGGCGTTGATATACAGGCGTCCAACGGCGACGAGATTACCCTCCTCGTCCACCACCATCTGATGGTGCGCCATGGCGTCCCAGGCGTCGCGTTCAGACCCTTGCGGCTGATGTAGTGGCTTGCGCAGCATTTCCCAGCGGAAATGGTAATAGACCTCTAACTCTTCTTCCGTTTGCGGTACTCGAAGGTGATACATAGCTGTACTCTCTCTTGTTACCCGCGGCCGCGCCGCCAGCTGGCTCATACCTGGAGCCAGAATGTGACGGGGCCATCGTTCACCAGCGATACCTGCATATCTGCAGCGAATCGTCCGGTTTGCGTGTTCATGTCCTGCTGGCGGCAGCGCTCAACAAAGTACTCATAAAGTGCTTCTGCTCGGTCCGGCGCTGCGCCTTTCGAAAAGCCCGGACGCATGCCGCGCTCGGTATCGGCCGCCAGCGTAAACTGGGAAACCACCAGCACGCTGCCGCCCGCCTGCTGGACGTTCAGGTTCATCTTGCCATCCGCATCGCTGAAAATGCGGTAGCCCAGCACGCGCTCGCACAGGCGGTTGGCTTTTTGTTCGTCGTCATCCTTTTCGACACCTAACAACACCAAAAGTCCTGGGCCAATTTCACCCGTCACCTTATCCTCCACGGTGACGCTGGCACGGGTTACGCGCTGAATTAATGCAATCATGGTTGGTCTGCTTCTTGTTCTTTTTCAGCAATCGCTGCTTTTTTTAGTTCGCGGTAGACCCCGAGAGTGACAGTTATTTCGGCACCAAGCAAGACGATGCACCAGGTCCAGTAGACCCAGACGAACAAAATGGGGATCACCGCCAGCACGCCGTAAATCAGCTGATACGACGGGAACATGGTGATGTAAAGCGCGAATCCTTTCTTGCCCAGTTCAAAGAGCACTGCCGCCACCAGCGCCCCCACCACGGCATCACGATTGGGAACACGAATGGTCGGCACCACGCTGTAAAGCAGCCAGAACGAGAGCCATGACAAAATCAGCGGGAAGATGCGCAGCACGTTATCAATCACGCTGTTTAAGTCGCTCGCCCAGCGCAGCGAAAGGAGATACGAGCTGATCGCCAGGCTCGCTCCCGCCAGCAGCGGGCCGAGCGTCAAAATCATCCAGTACACGGCAAAGGAGTAAACCTTCGGCCGGACTTTTTTGCTCCGCCAGATGGTGTTGAGCGCGCTGTCGATGGAGTACATCAGCAGCAGCGCGGTGACGATAAGCCCGCACGCCCCTACCGCCGTCATCTTGCTGGAGTTGGCAACAAACTGCTCAATGTAGTTCTGAATGACATCCCCGGTGGCGGGAATGAAATTCGCAAAAACAAAATGGCGAAGCTGGAGGCTGACGTCGGCAAACATCGGAAACGCGGAAAAAAGCGCAAAGATGACCGCCACCAGCGGCACCAGTGAGAGCAGCGACACGTAGGCGAGATTCCCCGCCAGCGTAGTCATATTGTCCTCATCAATGCGGTGCCAGAGCAGTTTCAGCCACGCCCTGAAGGGACGCGTGTGGTGCGTGGCTTTTTGATGAACGGTTTTTAGCATAGCTGCTTCGCAAAATAGTTCGGTATCGTCTCTTTTCCGGTCACCAGAATTGACGTGATACCCAACTGGTTAGCTCCTTCTATATTATCGGCATTGTCGTCGAAAAAGACCGCATCGGCGGCGGAGAATCCTTCTTCCTGCAGAACCGCCTGATAAATACGCGCTTCAGGTTTGCGCATGCCCATCTCCTGGGAAAGATAGATTTTATCCGCCGCCGCGTGAATTTCAGGGTATTCATCCGGCCAGAAGGTGGTATGCAGGCGGTTGGTGTTCGACAGTACTACCACGCGATGCCCCTGCTCGCGCAGTTTATGCATGATGTCGGTGACTTCCGGGCGGATCGCCACAAATACCGCCTGCCAGCCGTGGGAAAACTGTTCGTAGCTTAACGGCAGATCCATTTCATGGCAGAAGCGCTCAGCGAATTCTTCATCGCTGATTTCACCGCGCTCGTGCTGATGGAAGGTTTCTCCCATCTTAAAATTCTGCTTTAACGTCGCCAGCGGTACACGGCTAAAATCGCTCCATGCGCCCAGCACCCGATTGAAATCGATGTCGACGATTACATTTCCTAAGTCAAAGATATAAAGCATGTTTATCTCCTTTCGCCGTGGAAAAGTAACTGTAGCGGGAAAGATAAGGTTTGGCTATGCGTGAGATTCAGCTTAAAGAAACGAATGGCCCGAACGTGAATGTCGGGCCAGGAGAAGGGTTAACCTGCCTGCTGCTCGTCGGTTGAATTTACTTCAACAATTTCAACCTTGCTGGATTTAAGGTGATTTTGCAGCGCCGGGCCGGGCAGCTGGTCTGTGAAGAGCGCCGTCGCCTGCGCCACGTTGCCGATTTCGACCGCCGCAGACGCCTGGTATTTCGTACGATCGGCCGCCAGTAAAATGTGCCGGGCGTGAGCGATCATGGTTTTCACCACGCTGGCCTCATTGACGTCAAATTCCATCATCGCCCCGTCGTGCTCTATCGCTCCGACGCTGGTGACCAGGTAATCCGCGCGGAATCCCGACACGAACGCCGTTGCCGCAGGCCCGATAATGCCTCCGTTGTGCGGGCGCAGCGTGCCGCCGGGCACCATGACCTCAAAGCGCGGGTTCTTATAGAGAATGTGCGCCACCCGCAGGCTGTTGGTGATGATGCGCAGATGATTATGGTTAAGCAGCGCCCGGGCAACGTGCTCCACGGTCGTGCCGATGGTGATAAAAATGGTGGAGCCATCGGGAATGTAGTCGGCAATCGCTTCGGCGATGGCTCGCTTCTCATCGGTAAGCGAGACTTCGCGCTGTTCGAACGCGGTATTAACCACGCTGGATGCCCTGCCCGCACCGCCGTGATGGCGCGTGATAAGCCCCTGCTCGCTGAGCTTGCGGATATCCCGGCGCACCGTCTGCGTCGACACGTCCAGCAGCTGCGCCAGTTCATCAATGTTCATATAGCCGCGATCGGCTATCAGCGTCAGCAGCCGATCGTGACGCGGGTTGCCGGTTAGTTCGGTAGGGCTCATGGGCTGTCCTCTGAATACCATCACGCCCCGCATTTTATACAAAAAGTGACAAAAAAGAGCGGGTTTGATCACAGTCGGGTATACCCGCGCGCCCGCCGGGCTTTGTGCATTTCAGGGCTGCGACGGCGCTGGCAAAACGCACGGCGTCTGCTGCGGACGATTGCTGCCCCAGGCTGACCGCCAGCGCGCCGTGGAAAACGTCGCCTGCCCCGGTAGTATCCACCACGTTTACCTCAAAGCCGGGCTGATGGCACAGCGTGTCATTTTCCAGCCAGAAGCAGCCGTCTCGCCCCTGGGTGACGTAAACATGTCCATTTGTGAGCGTTTGTGCTTTTCTCAGCGCGTCTTCGGTTTTCTCCCGCTGCGTTAAACGCTGCAGCCCCGGCGCGGAAAAGGCGGCGTGATCGCTTAAGGCAATCAGCTCCGCGATATCCTGAGGGGTGACGTCCGCATCAAGCAAGGTCGGCACGCCCTGCTGGCGGGCAAGGATAAATGCCTCTTTTGCCCCGTCGTGCCAGCGCACGTCTGCCAGGACAATATCCCACTGAGAGAAGTCGATTTCACGCAGCCAGTCTGCCGCGGCAGGGAGATCGGGGCTGGGGTAGTTCGCGATAACACGCTCCCCGCGGCCGTCCACCAGCACCGCCGACTGTGACGAACGGGCTCCCCAAAACACGCGCGTAAAGCGGGTATTCACCCCCAGGGATTCCAGCTCCGCGAGCAGCCGTCTGCCGGTATCGTCGTCACCCACCCGACCAATAAAATCCACTTGCGCGCCCAGTTTTGCCGCCGCCACCGCCGCAGTTGCCGCCGGACCGCCGCCCACTTCCGTATAGTCTTTTGCGACATACTTCCCACCTTCTTTCGGTAAATCATCGAGATACCAGATGCGATCCAGCACGGTAATGCCGACACAAACGATGCGAGCCATGGTGATTCCTTCTGCGTTTTCTGATGCTCTCATTTTAATTTCATCAAATGTTTAAAAAGTGACCCGTGTCAATTTTTTGACTATAAATTACAAATACGATCAAAAACAGACAACACAAACGCGCAGAAATTGACACGATGTGACAGGAGAGAGGCATGTCAGCAATCGCATTTATCGGTTTAGGGCAGATGGGCGCGCCAATGGCGAAGAATCTGTTGAAGCAAGGCCACCAGCTTAGCGTCTTTGATGTGAACCCGCAGGCGGTTCAGGCGCTGGTTGAACACGGCGCGCGGGCGGCGGGAACGCCAGCGCAGGCCGTAACGGAGGCCGAATTCGTCATTACCATGCTGCCAAACGGCGACCTGGTGCGCAGCGTGCTGTTCGGCGAGCACGGCGTATGCGAGGAGTTATCCCGCGACGCGCTGGCGATCGATATGTCCACCATTCATCCGCTGCAAACCGACGCGCTGATCCGCGAGATGGCTGAGCGCGGCTTCAGCCTGATGGACGTGCCCGTCGGACGCACCTCTGACCATGCCGTCGCCGGCACGCTGCTCCTTCTGGCAGGCGGCACGGCGCAGCAGGTTGAGCGCGCCACTCCCGTGTTAATGGCGATGGGCAACGAGCTGATTAACGCCGGCGGGCCGGGCATGGGCATTCGCGTGAAGCTTATCAATAACTACATGAGCATCGCCCTGAACGCCCTGTCGGCAGAGGCGGCCGTGCTGTGCGAAGCGCTCGGCCTCTCCTTTGACGTGGCGCTCAGGGTGATGAGCGGCACGCCTGCGGGTAAAGGCCACTTCACGACATCCTGGCCGAACAAGGTGCTGAAAGGGGATCTTTCGCCCGCCTTCATGATCGACCTTGCGCATAAAGATCTCGGGATCGCCCTGGACGTGGCCAACCAGCTCCACGTTCCGATGCCGCTGGGCGCGGCCTCCCGCGAAGTTTACAACCAGGCACGCGCCGCCGGGCGCGGGCGCGAAGACTGGACGGCCATTCTTGAACAGGTTCGCGCATCTGCCGGGCTGAAAAAAACACACTGATACGAAAGGACTGAGGAATGACGATGTACACCCTGAAAGATATCACCCGACCTTCCGGCGGTTTTGCGATGCTGGCCGTGGACCAGCGCGAAGCGATGCGCCTGATGTTTGCTGCGGCAGGCGCGCCGGTGCCGGTAACCGACCAGCACCTGACGGATTTTAAGGTCAACGCGGCGAAAATTCTCTCGCCGTACGCCTCTGCGATCCTCGTGGATCAGCAGTTTTGCTATCGCCAGATTGTAGAGCAGCAGGCCGTTGCCAAAAGCTGCGCGATGATTGTAGCGGCCGACGAGTTTATTCCGGGTAACGGGATCCCGGTCGACAGCGTGGCGATTGACAAGAACATCGACGCGAAGGCGGTCAAACGCGATGGCGGCAAGGCGCTGAAGCTGCTGGTGCTGTGGCGCAGCGATGAAGATCCGCAGCAGCGTCTTGAGATGGTGAAGGCGTTCAACACGCTGTGCCACGACAACGGGCTGCTGAGCATTATCGAGCCGGTTGTACGTCCGCCGCGCCGCGGCGCCGCGTTTGACCGCGAACAGGCAATTATTGATGCAGCCAAAGAGCTGGGCGACAGCGGCGCCGACCTCTACAAGGTTGAGATGCCGCTGTTTGGCAAAGGCACCCAGCAGGCGCTGCTGGCGGCCTCGCAGAAGCTGAACGAGAGCATCGCCATGCCGTGGGTGATCCTCTCCTCCGGCGTGGACGATAAGCTATTCCCGCGCGCCGTCAGCGTCGCCATGCAGGCGGGGGCATCGGGCTTCTTAGCCGGTCGCGCCGTCTGGTCATCAGTGATCGGCCTGCCGGACACCGATCTGATGCTCCGCGATATTTCCGTACCAAAACTGCAGCGTCTGGGTGAGATCGTCGACGAAATGATGGCTCGCCGCTGAGAAAGGACCCGAACATGAAATGGTTTAACACCCTGAGCCATAACCGCTGGCTTGAGCAAGAGACCGACCGCATTCTCGATTTCGGCAAAAACGCCGCCGTGCCGACCGGCTTTGGCTGGCTGGGCAATAACGGCCAAATCCGCAGCGATATGGGCACCCATCTGTGGATCACCGCCCGCATGCTGCACGTGTACGCGGTGGCGGCGAACATGGGCCGCCCCGGCGCGTATGCGCTGGTCGAGCACGGCATTAATGCCCTTAACGGCCCGCTACGCGACAAGCAGCACGGCGGCTGGTACGCCTGCGTGAACGACGAAGGCGTGATTGATGCTTCCAAGCAGGGCTATCAACACTTCTTCGTGCTGCTGGGCGCGGCGAGCGCCGTCACCACCGGCCACCCTCAGGCGCGCACGCTGTTGGACGATGCCATCGAGGCGATCGAGCGCTACTTCTGGAGCGAACAGGAGCAGATGTGCCTGGAGTCCTGGGATGAAGCCTTCAGCAAAACGGAAGACTATCGCGGCGGCAACGCCAACATGCACGCCGTGGAAGCCTTCCTGATCGTCTATGACGTGACCCACGATCGGAAATGGCTCGACCGCGCCCTGCGCATCGCCTCGGTGATTATTCACGACGTGGCACGCAAAGGGGAGTATCGCGTTAACGAGCATTTCGATGCGAACTGGAACCCAATTCGCGATTACAACATCGATAACCCTGCCCACCGGTTCCGCGCCTACGGCGGCACGCCGGGGCACTGGATCGAGTGGGGCCGCCTGATGCTGCACCTGCGCGCCGCGCTGGAAGCCCGCTTTGAAACCCCGCCGGCGTGGCTGCTGGAAGATGCGAAAGGGCTGTTCCACGCCACCATTCGCGACGCCTGGGCCCCCGACGGGGCCGACGGGTTTGTCTACTCCGTGGGCTGGGACGGCAAGCCCATCGTGCGCGAACGCGTGCGCTGGCCGATCGTCGAGGCGATGGGCACGGCCTGGGCGCTCTACACCGTGACCGGCGAGGCGCAGTACGAAGCCTGGTATCAGAAGTGGTGGGATTACTGCATTAAGTATCTGATGGATTACGAAAACGGCTCATGGTGGCAGGAGCTGGACACCAACAACGAAGTGACCACCAAAGTCTGGGACGGCAAGCAGGATATTTACCATCTTCTGCACTGCCTGGTAATCCCCCGCCTGCCGCTGGCGCCTGGCTTAGCGCCTGCCGTAGCCGCCGGATTACTGGATAGCCTGGCCAAATAATAAAGACGGAGTTTTTATGCGTACCCTACACAATATTGACCTGAAAAATAACGAAAGTGGTTTCACCCTGCGCTGGCAGGACCGTCTGATTTTATCCCACACCCCGGCTGAGCCTTGCCTGTGGATCGGCGCCGGCGAGGCCGATATCGAGATGTTTCGCGGCAACTTCAGCATCAAAGACAAGCTCAACGAAAAGATTGCCCTCACGGACGCGACCTTCACGCAGCAACGCGCGGGCTGGGCGATCCGCTTTACCCGCGGCGATGCGGTGAGCGCGACGCTGCTGGTGGGCGTGGATGCGGAAGGCCGTCTGGAGCTGAAGCTCAAAAATGATGCTCCCGGGCATAACCGCATCTGGCTGCGGCTGGCGGCCAAGCCTGAAGATCATATATACGGCTGCGGCGAGCAGTTCTCGTACTTCGATCTGCGCGGCAAGCCGTTCCCGCTGTGGACCAGCGAGCAGGGCGTGGGCCGCAATAAGCAGACCTACGTGACCTGGCAGGCCGACTGCAAAGAGAACGCGGGCGGTGACTACTACTGGACCTTCTTCCCGCAGCCCACCTTCGTGAGCACCCAGAAGTACTACTGCCACGTGGACAACAGCTGCTATATGAACTTCGACTTCAGCGCGCCGGGCTTCCACGAGCTGGCGTTCTGGGAGGATAACGCCACGCTGCGCTTCGAATGTGCAGAAACCTACGTCGAGCTGCTGGAAAAACTCACCGGCCTGCTGGGGCGTCAGCCTGAACTGCCGGACTGGGTTTACGACGGCGTAACGCTGGGCATTCAGGGCGGCACCGGGGTGTGCCAGCAAAAGCTCGACGTTATGCGCCAGGGTGGCGTGAAGGTGAACGGCATCTGGGCCCAGGACTGGTCCGGCATCCGCATGACCTCCTTCGGCAAACGCGTGATGTGGAACTGGAAGTGGAACAGCGAGCTGTATCCGCAGCTTGACGAGCGCATTGCGCAGTGGAAAGAGGAAGGCGTGCAGTTCCTCTCCTATATCAACCCGTACGTCGCCAGCGATAAAGATCTCTGCGAAGAGGCGGCAACGCGCGGCTATTTGACCAAAGACGCCGACGGCAAGGACTACCACGTCGAGTTCGGCGAGTTCTACGCGGGCGTTATCGACCTGACCAACCCGGAGGCCTACGGCTGGTACAAAGAGGTCATCAAAAAGAACCTGATCGCGCTGGGCTGCGGCGGCTGGATGGCCGATTTCGGGGAATATCTGCCGACCGATACCTTCCTGCACAACGGCGTTAGCGCGGAAATCATGCATAACGCCTGGCCTGCCCTGTGGGCGAAGTGTAACTACGAGGCGCTGGAGGAGACCGGCAGGCTCGGAGAGATCCTGTTCTTTATGCGCGCGGGCTACACCGGTAGCCAGAAGCACTCGGTGATGATGTGGGCGGGCGATCAGAACGTCGACTGGAGCCTTGACGACGGTCTGGCATCCGTCGTGCCAGCGGCGCTATCGCTGGCGATGACCGGCCACGGCCTGCATCACAGCGACATCGGCGGCTATACGACGCTGTTCGAGATGAAGCGCAGCAAAGAGCTGCTCCTGCGCTGGTGCGACTTCAGCGCCTTTACGCCGATGATGCGTACGCACGAGGGTAACCGCCCAGGCGATAACTGGCAGTTTGACGGCGACGCCGAAACCGTCGCGCACTTCGCGCGCATGACCACCGTCTTCACCACCCTGAAGCCGTACATCAAAGCCGCCGTCGCGCAGAACGCGAAAAGCGGCCTGCCGGTGATGCGCCCGCTGTTCCTGCACTACGAAGACGATGCGCGCGCCTACACGCTGAAATACCAGTACCTGTTTGGCCGCGACCTGCTGGTGGCGCCGGTCCATGAAGAGGGGCGCCGCGACTGGACGCTCTATCTGCCGCAGGACAGCTGGGTGAACGCGTGGACCGGGGAAACCTGCCGGGGCGGTGACGTGACCGTTGATGCCCCGCTCGGCAAGCCGCCGGTGTTCTATCGCCAGCACAGCGAATGGGCAGATCTGTTTAGCACCTTACGTCATATCTGATAAGGCTCGCCCGCAGGGAAGCCTGCGGGCAGAGGGAGAATAATAATGAGTCAACATACTTCCGATCCGGCAACCCTACGCCTGCCGTTTAAAGAAAAACTCGCCTACGGGATGGGCGACCTCGGCTCTAATATCCTGCTGGATATCGGCACGCTCTATTTGCTGAAGTTTTACACCGACGTGCTGGGGCTGCCCGGCACCTATGGGGGGATCATCTTCCTGATTGCGAAGTTCTTTACCGCCTTCACCGATATGGGCACCGGGATCATGCTCGACTCCCGGCGCAAGATCGGCCCGAAAGGGAAATTCCGCCCGTTCGTGCTGTATGCCGCCTTCCCGGTGACGCTGCTGGCGATTGCCAACTTCGTCGGCACGCCGTTTGAGATGACCGGTAAAACGGTGATGGCGACGGTGCTGTTCATGCTTTACGGCCTGTTTTTCAGCATGATGAACTGTTCCTACGGCGCGATGGTGCCCGCCATTACTAAAAACCCGGACGAACGCGCGTCGCTGGCCGCCTGGCGTCAGGGCGGCGCCACGCTGGGCCTGCTGCTCTGTACCGTGGGCTTTGTGCCGGTAATGAACCTGATTGAAGGTAACGACCAGCTTGGGTATATCTTCGCCGCGACCCTCTTCTCGCTGTTCGGGCTGTTCTTCATGTGGTGGTGCTATAAGGGCGTGACCGAGCGTTACGTCGAGACACAGCCTGCAAACCCGGCGCAAAAGCCGGGCCTGCTGCAGTCGTTTCGCGCCATCGCCGGGAACCGGCCGCTGTTTATCCTGTGCATCGCCAACCTGTGCACGCTGGGCGCCTTTAACGTCAAGCTCGCCATCCAGGTCTACTACACGCAGTACGTGCTGAACGACCCGATCCTGCTGTCGTACATGGGCTTTTTCAGCATGGGCTGCATTTTCATTGGCGTATTTATGATGCCCGGCGCAGTGCGGCGCTTCGGCAAGAAAAAGGTCTACATCAGCGGGCTGATGATTTGGGTGGCGGGCGATCTGCTCAACTACTTCTTCGGCGGCGGCTCGGTAAGCTTTGTCGCTTTCTCCTGCCTCGCTTTCTTTGGTTCGGCCTTCGTGAACAGCCTGAACTGGGCGCTGGTCTCCGATACCGTGGAATACGGTGAGTGGCGCACCGGCGTGCGCTCAGAAGGGACGGTCTATACCGGCTTTACTTTCTTCCGTAAGGTATCGCAGGCGCTGGCGGGCTTCTTCCCTGGGATCATGCTCACGCAGATCGGCTATGTACCCAACGTGGTGCAATCGGCCGGAACGGTTGAAGGGCTGCGGCAGCTGATATTTATCTACCCGAGCCTGCTGGCGGTTATCACCATCGTGGCGATGGGCTGCTTCTACAACCTCAACGAGAAGATGTATGTGCGCATTGTGGAAGAAATTGAGCTGCGCAAACGCACGGCCTGAATGACGTAAGAGCGCGCCCTGCGGGGCGCTTAGGGGATCGACCATGACACACACACCTGATCCGTTAACCCTGAAGTTGAGCCTGCGCGAGAAGTGCGCCTACGGGATGGGCGACTTTGGCTCTAACCTGATGCTTTGTATCGGCACGCTGTATCTGTTGAAGTTTTACACGGACGAACTGGGCATGCCCGCGTTCTACGGCGGCATTATTTTTCTCGTCGCCAAGTTCTTTACGGCGTTTACCGACATGCTGACCGGCGTGCTGCTGGACTCCCGGCGCAACATCGGCCCGAGGGGGAAGTTCAGACCATTCATTCTTTACGCCTCCGTCCCGGTGGCGCTGGTCGCCACGGCGCAATTTATGGCCAACGACTTTAGCCTGACGGTGAAAACGGCCCTGGCCACCGTGCTCTTCATGATGTTTGGCCTGTGCTATAGCCTGATGAACTGCTCCTACGGCGCGATGGTTCCGGCAATGACCAAAAACCCGAACGAGCGCGCGCAGCTTGCAGCGTGGCGTCAGGGCGGCGCAACGGTGGGACTCTTGCTCTGCACCGTCGGCTTTATGCCCATTCAGGCGCTGTTCTTCAGCCAGCCTTCGCTCGGCTACCTGGTGGCCGCGCTGGCCTTCGTCACCGGTGGCCTGTTCTGCATGTGGTGGTGCTATAGCGGGGTGAAAGAGCGCTATGTCGAGATAACGCCCGATCATCATAAGCCCGGCATCCTGAAGTCTTTCTGCGCCATCTTTCGTAACCCGCCGCTGCTGGTGCTGTGTATCGCCAACCTGTGTACCCTCGCCGCGTTTAACATCAAGCTGGCGATCCAGGTCTATTACACCCAGTACGTGCTGAACGATCTGCACCTGCTGTCGTGGATGGGCTTTTTCAGCATGGGCTGCATTCTGATTGGCGTGTTTCTGGTGCCCGGCGCGGTGAAGCGTTTTGGCAAGAAGCCCGTCTATCTGGGCGGGCTGACGCTGTGGGCGGTGGGCGACGTGCTGAATTTCTTCTGGGGGACCAGCTCACTGCTGTTCGTACTGTTTTCCTGCATGGCCTTCTTCGGTACGGCGTTTGTCAACAGCCTCAACTGGGCGCTGGTGCCGGATACGGTTGATTACGGCGAGTGGAAAACCGGCATTCGCGCCGAAGGATCGGTTTATACCGGCTACACCTTCTCGCGCAAAATCTCTGCCGCCCTCGCCGGCTTCCTGCCCGGCATTATGTTGACTCAGATTGGCTACATCCCGCATGCCGTGCAGAGCGCGGGCACGCTGCTGGGGTTGCGTCAGCTTATCTTTCTCTGGCCTTGCGGCCTGGCGATTATCGCCGCCATCACTATGGGACTTTTTTATAAACTCAACGAAGCACGCTTCGCTTACATCATTGAGGAGATTGGAAAACGGAAAAAACAACCCACGCATACCTCTGAGATAACCACCAACAATAAAGCGTCAGCAGTCACTTTATAACAATAAATCCGGCCAGTATTTCCTTCCTGTTAATCAGGAGGGAGGCCTTTCTGTACCTGATACATGGACAAATTATGAAAAGAATCATCACTGTACTGATCGTGTCGTCTGTGTCTTGCCCGGTATTTGCCGGAGCGTATGTCGAAACGCGTGAAGCATACAACACGGCATCTGAGCTGCACGAGGTAATCCTGCGCGCGGGATATAACTTCGACATGGGCGCGGGACTGATGTTCACCAACGCCTATAACGTGGGGAAATGGGATGAGCTCAAGCACAGCTATAACGAAATAGAGGGGTGGTATCCGCTCTTTAAACCGACCGACAAACTCACCTTCCAGCCCGGCGGGTTGATTAACGACAGCAGCGCGGGGTCAGGCGGCGCGGTTTATTTAGATACCAACTATAAATTTACGGACGGGTTCAACCTGACGTTCCGCTATCGCTATAACCATAACAATTATGATACGCCGGACTACAGCGGGCAGATGGATAAGAACGACACCCACGAGTTTGCCAGCTACTGGAATTTCAAAGTGACGGACGCGTTTTTCTACACCTTTGAGCCGCACTTTTTCCAGCGGGTGAACGATTACCACAGCAAGAATGGCAAAGATCATCACTGGGAGATTACCAATAAGTTCAGCTATAAGATCGACAGAAACTGGCTGCCGTATCTTGAGCTGCAGTGGCTGGACAGATGGAATGATTACAACCGTGAGCAGTACCGGATTCGGTTGGGGTTACGGTATTCGTTCTAATAAAAAAGCCGCTGATCTCTCAGCGGCTTTTACATACAGGACAGCGTAAACGCTAACCCGTATTAGTCTTCTTTCGGACCACGCATAGCGCGTTTACGGTCGTTCTCGGTCAGGTGACGTTTACGGATACGAATTGACTGTGGAGTCACTTCGACCAGTTCGTCATCATCGATGAATTCCAGAGCCTGCTCCAGAGTCATCTTGATCGGTGGAACCAGAACCGTTGCTTCGTCAGTACCGGACGCACGCATGTTGGTCAGTTTCTTACCGGTCAGGCAGTTTACGGTCAGGTCGTTAGAACGGCTGTGAATACCGATGATCTGGCCTTCGTAAACTTCTGCACCGTGGCCCAGGAACAGCTTACCGCGGTCCTGCAGGCTGAACAGTGCGAACGCAACCGCTTTACCCTGACCGTTGGAGATCAGAACGCCGTTGTTACGCTGACCTACATCACCCGGACGAACGTCGTCGTAGTGGCTGAAGGTGGAGTACAGCAGACCGGTACCAGAGGTCATGGTCATGAACTCAGAACGGAAGCCGATCAGGCCACGGCTTGGGATCACGTAGTCGAGACGTACGCGGCCTTTGCCATCTGGATTCATGTTTTTCAGGTCGCCTTTACGCTCACCCAGAGCCTGCATTACAGAACCCTGGTGCTGCTCTTCAACGTCCAGCGTTACGTTTTCGAATGGCTCTTGTTTACGGCCATCGATTTCGCGGAAGATAACTTTCGGACGGGAAACCGCCATCTCGAAACCTTCACGACGCATGTTTTCGATCAGAACTGACAGGTGCAGCTCACCACGACCGGAAACGCGGAATGCATCGGCGTCTGGCGTTTCTTCAACGCGCAGTGCAACGTTGTGCACCAGCTCTTTGTTCAGGCGGTCAAGGATCTGACGAGAGGTAACGAACTTACCTTCTTTACCACAGAACGGAGAGGTGTTGACGTTGAAGAACATGGATACGGTTGGCTCATCAACAGACAGGGCTGGCAGCGCTTCAACCGCCTGCGTGTCGCAGATGGTGTCAGAGATGTTCAGCTCACCCAGACCGGTGATAGCGATGATGTCGCCAGCTTCAGCAATGTCGCTCTCGATACGCTCAAGGCCCAGGTGAGTCAGTACTTTACCGACTTTACCGTTACGGGTTTTACCTTCGCTATCGATGATAGTGACCTGCTGGTTAGGCTTAACTTTACCGCGCTTGATACGACCAATGCCGATTACGCCAACGTAGTTGTTGTAGTCGAGCTGAGAGATCTGCATCTGCAGGGTGCCGTCGAGATCAACGTTTGGAGCAGGAACACGGTCAACAATCGCCTGGTACAGCGGGGTCATGTCGTCTGCCATGTCTTCGTGGTCCAGACCTGCGATACCGTTCAGCGCAGAAGCGTAAACGATAGGGAAGTCCAGCTGCTCGTCGGTCGCGTCGAGGTTAACGAACAGGTCAAATACCTGGTCAACAACCCAGTCAGGACGCGCGCCAGGGCGGTCAACTTTGTTGATTACAACAATCGGCTTCAGACCATGGGCAAATGCCTTTTTGGTCACGAAGCGCGTCTGCGGCATTGGGCCATCCATTGCGTCAACGACCAGCAGAACGGAGTCTACCATGGACATTACACGTTCAACTTCACCACCGAAGTCGGCGTGCCCTGGGGTATCAACGATGTTGATACGGTAGTCATTCCATTTGATCGCGGTGTTTTTCGCGAGAATGGTAATACCACGTTCTTTCTCCAAATCGTTGGAGTCCATCACGCGTTCTTGAGTTTCGGCACGAGAGTCGAACGTACCGGATTGCTGCAGCAGCTTATCAACCAGGGTAGTTTTACCATGGTCAACGTGCGCGATGATGGCGATGTTACGCAAATTTTCGATCACAACTTTGCCTCAGGCATTTAGAAATAGCGCGTTATTGTACACGGATTAATCGCACTACAAAACAGGATCACAAACATCCCCCGCAAACAAGTATTGCAGAGATGCTTTGTGATCGCTTTCACGGAGCGGTAAAAGGGCACTTTAACGTAAATTGCACCAATATGGTGCTCAATGTTCACATTGAAGCACTATACTGGTGCAACAAATCCATAGTGGTGCAGCCCTTTTGCACTATGGTGCGCATGATAACGCCTTTTGGGGGTGTTTTAAAAGTTGGCACAGATTTCGCTTTATAAAAAATACGGCAAAAAGATGGCAACCAGCCACCTTGATAGAAGTTGAAGACCTCGTTACCACGACGACAATGACCAATCTGGAGAGTTAAGTATGTCCGCTGAACACGTTTTGACGATGCTGAACGAACATGAAGTGAAGTTTGTTGATCTGCGCTTCACCGATACCAAAGGCAAAGAACAGCACGTCACAATCCCTGCTCATCAGGTGAACGCCGAATTCTTTGAAGAAGGCAAAATGTTTGACGGCTCCTCCATTGGTGGCTGGAAAGGCATTAACGAATCCGACATGGTTCTGATGCCGGACGCGACCACTGCGCTCATTGACCCGTTCTTCGAAGAACCAACTCTGATCATCCGTTGCGACATCCTCGAGCCAGGCACGCTGCAGGGCTACGACCGCGACCCACGCTCCATCGCGAAACGTGCTGAAGAGTACCTGCGTTCTACCGGCATCGCAGACACCGTTCTGTTCGGGCCAGAGCCAGAGTTCTTCCTGTTCGACGACATCCGTTTTGGCGCGTCCATTTCAGGCTCCCACGTTGCTATCGATGATATCGAAGGCGCATGGAACTCTTCCACCAAATATGAAGGTGGTAACAAAGGTCACCGTCCTGGCGTGAAAGGCGGTTACTTCCCGGTTCCTCCGGTCGATTCTTCACAGGACATCCGTTCTACCATGTGTCTGATCATGGAAGAGATGGGTCTAGTCGTTGAAGCGCATCACCACGAAGTGGCGACCGCTGGTCAGAACGAAATCGCAACCCGCTTCAATACCATGACCAAAAAAGCGGATGAGATTCAGATCTACAAATACGTTGTGCACAACGTTGCGCACCGTTTCGGTAAAACCGCGACCTTCATGCCAAAACCTATGTTTGGCGACAACGGTTCCGGTATGCACTGCCACATGTCTCTGTCCAAGAACGGCACTAACCTGTTCTCTGGCGACAAGTATGCGGGTCTGTCCGAGCAGGCGCTGCACTACATCGGTGGTGTTATCAAACACGCTAAAGCGATCAACGCCCTGGCGAACCCAACCACTAACTCCTACAAGCGTCTGGTCCCAGGCTACGAAGCACCAGTTATGCTGGCGTACTCTGCCCGTAACCGTTCTGCTTCTATCCGTATTCCGGTTGTTGCGTCTCCGAAAGCACGTCGTATCGAAGTGCGCTTCCCGGACCCAGCGGCTAACCCATACCTGTGCTTCGCAGCGCTGCTGATGGCCGGCCTGGACGGTATCAAGAACAAGATCCACCCTGGCGAAGCCATGGACAAAAACCTGTATGACCTGCCGCCAGAAGAAGCGAAAGAGATCCCACAGGTTGCAGGCTCTCTGGAAGAAGCACTGAACGCGCTGGACGCAGACCGTGAGTTCCTGACGGCTGGCGGCGTGTTCACCGATGAAGCTATCGACGCTTACATCGCGCTGCGTATCGAAGAGAACGACCGCGTACGTATGACTCCGCACCCGGTTGAATTCGAACTGTACTACAGCGTTTAAGTTTAAGCGGGCTTCGCGCGACCCTTTACGCGCGACCCGCAAGCCGTTTTTAGTTGTTGCCGTGGAAACTTTCAGCCCATCTCCGGATGGGCTTTTTTCTCCACCAACAACCTGATCTCACGCGCTTTTTACGACGAAAAAGCTATACTGCACTAAATTAGTGCAATCAACTCCAGGAGACTGCTGAATGGCAACTGGCACGCTGCCCGATGCTGGGCAGATCCTCAATTCTTTAATTAACAGTATATTGCTGGTCGACGACGAGCTGGCGGTGCATTACGCCAACCCGGCGGCGCAGCAGCTGCTCGCCCAGAGCGCGCGCAAACTGTTTGGCACCCCGCTTCCTGAACTGTTGAGCTATTTTTCGCTGAATATTGGCCTGATGCAGGAAAGTTTGCAGGCCGGTCAGGGGTTCACCGATAACGAAGTGACGCTGGTGATAGACGGGCGCTCGCATATTCTGTCGCTGACGGCGCAGCGGCTGCCTGAAGGGCTAATCCTGCTCGAAATGGCGCCGATGGATAATCAGCGTCGGCTCAGCCAGGAGCAGCTCCAGCACGCACAGCAAATCGCTGCCCGTGACCTGGTGCGCGGTCTGGCACATGAAATTAAAAACCCGCTGGGCGGACTACGCGGCGCGGCGCAGCTGTTGACCAAAGCGCTGCCCGACCCTGCGCTGGCGGAGTATACCAACGTCATCATTGAGCAGGCCGATCGCCTGCGTAATCTGGTCGACCGTCTCCTCGGGCCGCAGCAGCCGGGTATGCACATTTCAGAAAGCATTCATAAAGTGGCCGAGCGCGTGGTGAAGCTGGTCTCTATGGAGCTGCCGGACAACGTTACGCTGGTGCGTGATTACGACCCAAGCCTGCCGGAACTGGCGCACGACCCGGACCAGATTGAACAGGTTCTGCTGAATATTGTGCGCAATGCGCTGCAGGCGCTGGGGCCGGAGGGGGGCGAAATCATTCTGCGTACCCGCACCGCGTTCCAGCTCACGCTGCACGGCGTGCGCTATCGACTGGCGGCACGCATCGACGTAGAAGACAACGGACCGGGCATTCCGCCGCATCTGCAGGATACGCTGTTTTACCCGATGGTCAGCGGCCGCGAAGGCGGCACCGGGTTAGGGTTATCCATTGCCCGCAGTTTGATCGACCAACACTCTGGCAAAATTGAATTTACCAGCTGGCCGGGACATACCGAGTTTTCGGTTTTCCTGCCGATTAAAAAATAAAGGTGACGTTTATGCAACGAGGGATAGTCTGGGTAGTCGATGACGATAGCTCCATCCGTTGGGTGCTTGAACGCGCGCTCACCGGTGCGGGATTGAACTGCACGACGTTTGAAAGCGGCAGCGAGGTGCTTGACGCACTGACGACCAAAACGCCGGATGTTCTGCTGTCGGATATTCGCATGCCGGGAATGGACGGGCTGGCACTCTTAAAGCAGATTAAACAACGCCATCCCATGCTTCCGGTCATCATAATGACGGCGCATTCGGACCTGGACGCTGCCGTGAGCGCGTACCAGCAAGGGGCATTCGATTACCTGCCCAAGCCGTTTGATATTGACGAGGCGGTCGCGCTGGTCGAACGCGCCATTAGCCACTATCAGGAACAGCAGCAGCCCCGTAATACGCCCGATTTTGGGCCCACAACGGATATCATCGGCGAAGCGCCTGCGATGCAGGATGTGTTTCGCATCATTGGCCGCCTTTCGCGTTCCTCCATCAGCGTACTGATTAACGGCGAATCGGGAACCGGTAAAGAGCTGGTTGCCCATGCACTGCACCGCCACAGCCCACGGGCAAAAGCGCCCTTTATCGCCCTGAATATGGCGGCGATCCCAAAGGATTTGATTGAGTCCGAGCTGTTCGGCCATGAAAAAGGCGCATTTACCGGCGCCAATACCATTCGCCAGGGACGTTTTGAGCAGGCAGATGGCGGCACGCTGTTCCTGGATGAAATTGGTGATATGCCGCTGGACGTTCAGACCCGCCTGCTGCGCGTGCTGGCCGACGGGCAGTTTTACCGCGTCGGCGGTTATGCGCCGGTAAAAGTGGACGTGCGCATTATCGCGGCAACGCACCAGAACCTGGAGCTGCGCGTGCAGGAGGGAAAATTCCGTGAGGATTTGTTCCACCGCCTGAACGTGATTCGCGTTCATCTGCCGCCGCTGCGCGAGCGCCGGGAAGATATTCCTCGCCTGGCGCGTCATTTCCTGCAGGTAGCCGCCCGCGAACTGGGCGTGGAAGCCAAACAGCTGCACCCGGAAACGGACGCCGCCCTCACCCGCCTGGCCTGGCCTGGCAACGTGCGTCAGCTGGAAAACACCTGCCGCTGGCTGACCGTGATGGCTGCCGGACAGGAAGTACTGATTCAGGATTTACCTGCCGAGCTGTTTGAAGCCACCGCGCCAGAAAGCAGCACCGGACACGCGCTGCCTGACAGCTGGGCGACGCTGCTGGCGCAGTGGGCAGATCGCGCGCTGCGTTCCGGTCATCAAAATCTGCTCTCTGAAGCGCAGCCAGAGATGGAGCGCACGCTGCTAACCACCGCGCTTCGTCATACGCAGGGCCATAAGCAGGAGGCCGCTCGCCTGCTGGGATGGGGACGTAATACCCTGACGCGCAAGCTGAAAGAGCTGGGAATGGAGTGATCGTACGCCGCTGTGTAAAGGTTATTCATTGAGCGCAAATTGCCGTTATTTTGCGCTTTACTGTTCCGATGAGTTTTGTATGATCGTGCCCGGAAATTGGGGGTGAACATCATGCTGGAAACAATCGTGAATATGCTCTCTAGCGGAGCCGCTGAAAGCCACACGCCACAAACTGCCGTTGCGGCTATGCTGTGCGCGGCGCTGGTTGGGCTGTTTAGCTAGCGAGTTGAACGTAAAAGCCGGGTGGCGGCTTCGCCTTACCCGGCCTACGTTTCGTGCTTTTGGCAATGCGCCTTAAATCACCCGCGAGAACTGCTGCAGGCGCGCCTTCTGGCGCAGGTAGGCGTCAAAGCACATGCAGATATTACGAATCAGCAGACGCCCTTTTGGCGTGACCTCAATGGCACTCTCCGAGACATCCACCAGCCCGTCTTTCGCCAGCGGTGCAATCAGCTTCAGGTCTTCTGCAAAATAATCGCTGAAGTGCAGATCCCACTGCGACTCAACGTCGCTGAAATCGAGACGGAAGTTGCAGATTAGCGCCTTAATGACATCGCGACGGATACAGTCGTCGCGCGTTAACGCAATGCCGCGCCACAGCGCGTTGCCCGTTTCATCAACCTGCTGGTAGTAGCGCTTCAGCTCCTTCTGGTTTTGCGCGTAGCAGTCGCCAATCATGCTGATGGCGGAGACGCCCATTCCCAGCAGGTCGGTATCGCCCTGCGTCGTGTAGCCCTGGAAATTGCGGTGCAGAACGCCTTCACGCTGGGCAATCGCCAGCTCGTCGTCCGGACGGGCAAAGTGATCCATACCGATAAACTGATAGCCAGTCTCGGTCAGCGATGTGATGGTTTCCTGCAGGATATCCAGTTTTTGCTGGGCAGAAGGCAGGTCTGCATCTTTGATTTTGCGCTGAGCGGCAAACAGCGTCGGCAGATGCGCATAGTTGAAGACGCTCAGGCGGTCCGGGTTAAGTTCGGCCACGCGCTTCAGCGTGAAGGCGAAGCTCTCCGGCGTCTGCTTCGGCAGGCCGTAAATCAGGTCGATATTGGTCGACGTAAAGCCGATATCGCGCGCGTGGTTGAGTAAGGCGAAGATAAATTCTTCATCCTGCTCGCGGTTCACCAGACGCTGCACCTCTTTGTTGAAGTCCTGCACGCCCATGCTCAGGCGGTTGAAACCTTCGCCGCGTAAGTGATCCAGTACATCCAGCTCAATTTCGCGCGGATCCACTTCGATCGAGATTTCGGCATCTTCATCAAAATTGAAGTTGCTGCGCAGCAGCGTCATCAGGCGGGTGATTTGCGCTTTATTCAGATAGGTTGGCGTACCGCCGCCCCAGTGAAGCTGGCTCACATGGCGCCCGGCAAACAGCGGCGCGCGATGCAGGATTTCCTGCTCGAGCGCATCGAGATATTGATCGGCTTTATGCTGCTGACGGGTAACGATTTTATTGCAGCCGCAGAAATAGCAGAGTTTGTGGCAGAACGGAATATGGACGTAGAGCGACAGCGGTCGCTCAGGATAGCGCGCGACGGCCTGCTGAAAATCCGCCTCGCCGAAAGCCTCGGAAAACTCCAGCGCGGTGGGGTATGAGGTATAGCGCGGCCCGGAATAGTTATATTTCTGGATTAGGGCCAAATCCCAGTCGATAGTTGGTGCTGACATGCTCACTCCTTCCGTTGGTGTCGCGTTCGCCTACGGCGGCCCGTTCTGGCCCCATTGCGGGCCATCATTCGGGTGCGCAGCAACGTCTGTCGCCGCGACAACCGCCGTAGTTTAACGAATAACCACACCAGATAACATATAACCGGAAGGGTTATAAGCAGGGCAAGCGTACCTGCCGGGTGCAAATGTTAGTTTCCACCCTTCAGAAGACGCATCATATCTTCCTGCTTTTCGTCTTCTTCTTCTTCGTCTTCATCATCGTAAGACAGGCCCAGCTTCTGCATCAGCTCATCAATGCGATCCAGTTTGGCATCAACCCATGTCTGCTCTTCTGCGGTCAGGGCTTCTCCCTCTTCAAGACGTTCCAGCAGCGCGTCCAGGCGCTCATCGTTCTCCAGCAAATCCAGCTCAGCCTGCGGTGAAAGCATAGGTTTCTCGCTCTTTGGTTTGTGCTGCTTAGTGACCGGGGTGTCTGTCACGCCCAGTGGAATGGGAGTTTTACTGCCGATGCGGGGATCTTTCTGCTGTTTGCCTTTTGCAGAGGCACCTGCTGCGCTTTCACCGCTTGCACGGCTACCCGCAGCATGGCCACGATGCTTTTTATCGCGTTTGCGATCGCGCGCTTCCAGGTTCAGTTCTTCGCGCGTTTTGCGGCGTGCTTTTGCAGGGCGTTTCGCGCCCGCTGCGGTAGTCGGTTTTTTCATGATGTTTTATCTTTAAGTCGTTTTCTTCAGTATAGAATTGCGGCGAAATCTAGCAGAAAGCAAGCAAAGAAAAAAGGCGACAGAGCAATCTGTCGCCTTTTTTCCTGACTCATAACCCTTTACGGGCCAGACATTCCATGTTTGCCAACAACAAACCCTGTTTATCCTTTGGCTTAATACCGTCCGTGATACGGTTCCGTTTCCTGTTTAAACGCCTCCAGGCGCTGGTCATCCTGACAATCCTGAGTCTTCGCCTCCTGGCGCTCCTGACCCTTATCCTTAAGTCTTTATCCTGTTGGCATCCTCGCCTTGACGCACACTTTACCTTTTTCCATTAAACTAACAAGCAACGAAAGGGTACAAAAACGGATTTTCGGATTATTACTCATCATCAACTATCTGATTTGTAATAAGTTGCATTTTTTAACGTCTACGATTTCTCTTAAATCTCGCATAGCGCAAAGGGCAAATCTCTTACATTTGCCAGGGTTATCGCTTACAGGCTTATTACGATGTGAAAAGCCTTTTGTCCGCAATCAGGTATAATCCCCCACAGCTTACGATTTTTGGAGACGACCACGTGACTACCTGGAACTACCAACAGACGCATTTTGTCACCAGTGCGCCCGATATTCGCCACCTGCCTTCTGATACAGGAATTGAAGTGGCCTTTGCTGGCCGCTCCAATGCGGGAAAATCCAGCGCCCTGAATGCGCTGACCAATCAGAAGAGCCTGGCGCGTACCTCAAAAACACCTGGCCGTACTCAGCTGATTAACCTGTTTGAAGTGGCAGAGGGCAAACGCCTGGTCGACTTACCAGGATACGGTTTTGCGCAGGTCCCGGAAGAGATGAAGATCAAGTGGCAGCGTGCGCTTGGTGAATATCTTGAAAAACGCCTGTGCCTGAAGGGCCTTGTGGTGCTGATGGATATTCGCCATCCGCTGAAGGATCTCGATCAGCAGATGATCGACTGGGCTGTGGCGAGCGATATTGCCGTACTGGTGCTGTTGACCAAAGCCGACAAGCTGGCAAGCGGGGCGCGTAAAGCGCAGGTGAATATGGTACGCGAAGCCGTACTGGCATTTAACGGTGACGTACAGGTTGAGCCATTCTCATCGCTGAAAAAGCAGGGCGTGGATAAGCTTCGTCAGAAACTCGACACCTGGTTTAACGAGCTGGAACCCGCGACAGAAGCGGAAGAAGAGTAATAACGAGCGCGGCGATGTCCGCGCTTTTTTTTGCCTGACATTTTATTTGCCGCAATAAAAAACGCCCCAGTCATTACTGACTGGGGCGGCTAAAATATTCAGCCAAATCCGATTACGTGAAGTAAAAGGTCTGAAAGATAGAACATCTTACCTCTGTACCCTACGTCGCTAACTCTACCCCTTTTTTAGCTGTAGAAAAAGCACTTTTTGTAGTTTTTTTTCATTCTTTACATAGGGAATTCTAATGATCGTCACAAAACGTGCGTTGTAATGTTGCTAACTTACATAAACGCGCGTTATTCGCCGAACCCTTAGTGAGCCTGATCCCAGTTTTCACCGCTGCCCACTTCCACCAGCAGCGGCACATCCAGTTTCATGCTGCTTTCCATCAGCTCGTGGATCTTCTGAGAGACGCTCTCCAGGTCTTCTTTGTGCACTTCGAACACCAGTTCATCGTGCACCTGCATGATCATTTTCACGCGCGGTTTGTCTTTTTCCAGCCAGGCATCCACGGCGATCATCGCGCGTTTAATGATGTCGGCGGCGGTACCCTGCATCGGTGCGTTGATTGCCGCACGCTCTGCCCCGGCGCGACGCGCCGCGTTGCTGGATTTGATGTCCGGCAGGTAGAGTCGACGTCCGTCCAGCGTTTCAACGTAGCCTTTTTCCTTCGCCTGCGCGCGGGTGCGTTCCATATATTCCAGCACGCCAGGGTAACGCTCGAAGTAGAGATCCATATACTTCTGCGACTCTTTGCGCGGGATATTGAGCTGGCGTGAGAGACCAAAGGCGCTCATGCCGTAGATCAAACCGAAGTTAATTGCCTTCGCACTGCGGCGCTGGTCGTTAGTGACGCTGTCCAGCGGCAAGCCAAATACCTCAGCGGCAGTTGCCCGGTGAATATCTTTCCCTTCGGCAAACGCCGTCAGTAAACCCTTATCACGCGACAGGTGCGCCATAATGCGCAGCTCGATTTGCGAGTAGTCCGCAGAGACAATCAGATAATCTTCTGGCGCAATAAAGGCCTGACGAATGCGGCGGCCCTCTTCATTACGCACCGGAATGTTCTGCAGATTTGGATCGGTTGACGAGAGTCGCCCGGTGGCCGCCACGGCCTGATGATAAGAGGTGTGCACGCGGCCCGTTTTCGGGTTAATCATCAGCGGCAGCTTATCGGTATAGGTCGATTTCAGCTTCGCCAGGCCGCGATACTGCAGAATGACTTTTGGCAGTGGATAGTCCAGCGCCAGCTCTTCCAGCACCTCTTCCGAGGTGGAAGGGGCGCCGCCGGGTGTTTTCTTCAGCGGCTTGATGCCCTGCTTTTCAAACAGGATGGTCTGCAGCTGTTTAGGAGACGAGAGGTTAAACGGCTCGCCTGCAAGCTCATGGGCCTTTTGCTCAAGCTCGGTCAGACGCTGTGCAAGCTCTCCAGAGTGGTTATGCAAAACGGTGGGGTCAATCTTAACGCCGTTGCGCTCAATGCGGGAAAGCACAGGCACCAGCGGCATCTCAATGTGCTGGAACACGTTCAGCGGACCTTCTTGCTTCTGCAGTTTTGGCCACATCTTCAGGTGCAGCTGCAGCGTGACATCGGCGTCTTCCGCTGCGTAACGACCCGCCTCTTCCAGCGCAATCTGGTTAAAGGTCAGCTGATTTTTACCTTTGCCGGCAATCTCTTCAAAGGTGATAGTTTTGTGCTTCAGCCAACGGTCGGATAACGAATCCATATCATGACGCCCCGCCACGCTGTCCAGAATGTAGGATTCCAGCATGGTGTCGAAGGCAATACCGCGCAGCTCAATGCCGTAGTTTTGCAGAATGCCACGATCGTATTTCAGGTTTTGCCCGACCTTCAGCGCCTTGTCATCTTCAAGAATTGGCTTCAGCAGTTCGAGTACGCGGTCGCGCGGGAGCTGATCGGGCGCATCCAGATAGTCATGCGCCACAGGGACATAGGCCGCAACGCCCGGCTCTGTCGCAAAGGACAGGCCCACCATATTGGCAGAGATGTTATCGAGGCTGTCGGTTTCCGTATCGAAGGCAAACACCGGCGCTTTTTTCAGTTTTTCGATCCAGGCGACCAGCTGCGACTCTTCAAGGATGGTTTCGTACTTGTCGAAGGAGAGGGTTACGGCTTCCTCTTCTTCCACCAGCTCTTCGGCATCAGTGACAATCGTCTCTTTTGGCTTCGCCGCAGGTTTTGTACCTTTTGCCTGCAGCCACTTTCCGCTTTCTACGTCAGTGATCCAGCGCTTGAATTCATATTGCTTAAACAGGCTCAGGAGGTCGTCTGCTGAAGGCTGCTGTACCTCAAGCTGTTCACAGCCCAGTTCCAGCTCAACGTCAGTTTTGATGGTAGCCAGCTGATAGGAGAGGTAAGCCACCTCTTTGTTCTCTTCGAGCTTCCCGGCCATATTTTTTGCACCACGGAAGGTGAGCCCGGCGATTTTGTCAGATTCCGCGTATAGCGTATCCAGCCCCCCCAGCCCCTGCAGCAGGGCCTGAGCGGTTTTTTCACCCACGCCCGGCACGCCAGGAATGTTATCTGAGGAGTCCCCCATCAGTGCGAGGAAATCGATAATCAGCTCTGGCGGTACGCCATATTTTGCGACCACCTCTTCTGGCCCCAGAATGGTGTTGGTCATGGTGTTAATCAGGGTGATCCCTGGCGTCACCAGCTGGGCCATATCTTTATCGCCGGTACTGATGAGGACCGGACGACCCAGTTTTTCGGCTTCACGCGCCAGCGTACCGATAACGTCATCGGCTTCTACGCCGGACACGGCCAGCAGCGGGAGACCCATCGCTTTAACCATGGTATGGAGCGGTTCGATCTGCGCGCGCAGATCGTCAGGCATTGGCGGACGGTGGGATTTGTAATGCTCAAAAAGCTCATCGCGGAAGGTTTTGCCCTTCGCATCAAAGACGACGGCCGCGTGAGTGGGCTGATACTGGAGGATCAGGCTGCGCAGCATGTTCAGTACGCCGTACATTGCGCCGGTCGGTTCTCCTGCGCTATTGGTCAGAGGAGGAAACGCATGATACGCCCGATACAGGTAAGAAGAGCCGTCGACGAGAATAAGAGGGTTTTCTGGGATCTGAACCATAATGTCCGTGCCTTTAATCAATTTATGGGTAAAGGATGCCACAGAAGGATGAAAACATCAGTTATTAGGGCCTGAAACGGCAAAAGATTTTGCGATCGTGAGGATCGCTCGCAAAACCAAACTGTGGATAAGTTTGTGAATACTTTAATATCAGATGAATAACAGACAAAATTTCTATATTGAGATTTATTATTTAACAAGTTAAATCAACAAGTTATATATTGATCCTTGATCATTATCACCACCTGATGACAATTTAGTCTATGTGGATATAAGGCCCGCCCTATGGTTTTTCCTGAATAAATCGGGCGTTACGCAGGATTAGCCGCAACTTACCGCGTGAAAGCACCCTGCTGCGGCCTGATTTCTGATAAAATCAGCGCCCTGCGCCGGATAGCCGGCTGAAAATTCATAGCTAACTATCTGAAAAAGCTCATCATGTCGAGATTTCTCGCTCCATTAATATTACTGTTAAGCATCATTTTAACGATTCTCGTTACCGTGGCCTGTTCAGTGCCAATTATCGTCGCCGGAATCATTAAATTGCTGCTACCGGTACCCGCGGTATGGCGAGCCGTTTCCTCTTTTTGTAATTTTATGATGTATTGCTGGTGCGAAGGGCTGGCTATGCTGCTGTGCCTCAATCCGCACCTGAAGTGGGACGTTCAGGGCCTGGAAAGGCTTAACAAAAAGAACTGGTACCTGCTTATCTGCAATCACCACAGTTGGGCAGATATTGTGGTTCTGTGCGTGCTGTTCCGCAAACACATCCCGATGAACAAATACTTCCTGAAACAACAGCTGGCCTGGGTACCTTTTATTGGCCTTGCATGCTGGGCGCTGGATATGCCGTTCATGAAACGCTATTCGCGCGGCTATCTCATCCGCCATCCGGAACGTCGCGGTAAGGATGTGGAAACTACACGCCGCTCTTGCGAGAAGTTTCGCGCACATCCCACAACCATTGTTAACTTTGTAGAAGGCTCTCGCTTTACCGAGGAGAAGCATCAGCAAACGCGCTCGCCCTATCAGAATTTACTCCCACCTAAAGCAGCGGGCATTGCAATGGCACTCAACGTGCTGGGCGATCAATTTGATAAGTTGTTGAACGTCACGCTGTGCTACCCGGAAAATGATACGACACCGTTTTACGACATGCTGAGCGGTAAACTAACGCGCATCGTTGTTCGAATCGATCTCATGGTCGTTGAGACCGAGCTGCACGGTGATTACGTTAATGATAAGAATTTTAAACGTCGTTTCCAGCTGTGGCTTAACGCGCTCTGGAAAGAGAAAGACGAACAGATAGATAATATAAAAGCTTCATACAAAAACGCCGGTCAGTGACCGGCGTTTTTACGTTAAGAATATTATTTCTTCTCAACCAGGAATTTCACGGTATCTGCGTACTGTTGTACAAAGATGTCCATGCTGCTGGTATCCATGCCCTGCATGTTCAGCTGATATTTACCGTTAACAAACATTGCCGGAACGCCCTGCAACTGCAGGTCTGCTGCGGCTTTTTCCTGCTGAGCAACGAGGGATTTCACCACAAAGCTGTTCCAGGCTGCGTCGTACTCTTCACCTTTCACGCCCGCATCAACGAATACTTTGCGGATATCTGCAGTAGTCTGAACAGTCTGGGTTTTCTGTACGGCTTCAAACATTGGAGCAGTAACTTTGTCTTCCACACCCAGCGCCATAGCAACCGCCCACGCCTGAGTCAGATCTTTACCCAACGGGCCCAGGAACTCAACGTGGTACTTGGTCATTTTGGTGCCTTCTGGCAGCTTTTTCTTCACGTTATCCGAAACATGCAGCACTTCTTCAAACTGATAGCAGTGCGGGCAGTAGAACGAGAAGAATTCAAGCACCTGTGGCTCGCCAGCGACGGGTTTTTCCAGCGTGGTGAACTGCTTGCCGTCGGTAAACTGTGCAGCAGAAGCGCTAAATGCCAGAATCATACCTGCCAGCGCCAGCCAAATTTTTTTCATGATCAACTCTCTCCTGGATGTGTCCAATTAATACATAGGCGTTAATTGCAGAGGGGGTTCTTGCAGAACCTTAACCTGCTCAGTAAATGTCGAAATCTGGCTGCGCCAGTAATCTTCCCCGGTGAGCCACGGGAAATTTCGAGGAAATGCGGGGTCATCCCAACGCCTGATTAACCAGGCAAGATAATAAACAAAACGCATCGCACGTAAAGGCTCTATCAGGGCAATTTCGTCTGCATTAAATGGGCTGAACTCTTCATACGCTTCAATAATGGTTTCAAGCTGCATCCTCTGCTCGGCTTTATCGCCATTGAGCAGCATCCACAGATCCTGAACGGCTGGCCCCATGCGCGCATCATCGAGATCGACGAACAGCGGGCCATCGCGCCAAAGGATATTGCCAGCATGGCAATCGCCGTGCAGACGCAGCGTGGAGATATCATCACGCCAGCGCTCTTTAACCGCCACAATAAGTTTATCTGTCGCGTTAAGGAAATTATCCTTTAATTTACCCGGCATAAGCGTCGACGTTTCGAATACCTGTCGCGGCTCGGTGAGATATTCATGAATCCCGATAGTCGGGCGGGCAATAAAGGATTTTTTGCGTCCCGTCTGATGAATGCGTCCCAGATAGCGAGCAACCCACTCCATCTGATCGATATTATCAGATTCAAACTGACGGCCACCCAGACTTGGAAATACGGCGTAGTAAAACCCTTCGTGCGTTAGCAGCGTCTGGTTATTGAATTTCACCGGTGCTGCAACGGGAATTTCGTCGTCAAGGAGATCGTGAGCAAACTGATGCTCCTCCTGAATTTGGTCTGCAGACCAACGCTTAGGGCGATAGAACTTTACGACGAAGCGCTGACGATCCTCGTCCTGAAACTGATAGACGCGGTTTTCGTAGCTGTTTAACGGGGTTAACCCGGAATCCACACGAATACCCTGCTCGAACAGCGCATCCATAATGGTATCCGGGTGTAATGTCTGGAAAGTAAAAGCCTGGTCGTTCATCCGATCATCCGGAAATTATACGAATGATTCAGGATATCATCTTGTGGCGATTTCGGTGGCGCCGCTTACAAGCTTTTACTCTTTAATTACCCCGCGCGCGCGCAGTAATGCGGTTTTAAAATCTTCCTCATAATCTTTCTGAATACCAGGAATAACAGCATCTTTGGCAGAATCGCGCATTTTGAGGTGGTAGATCAGGATGTCGTCAGAAAGGTCTGTCAGTTCGCCGTCAAAACCTGACTCTTTCGCCAGTTTCTGTAAAAATTGCATCAGATTCAGCTCTGGCTCTTTTTGCCAGGCCGGCTGGAGGAGTTCAATAACTTCATTCAGACGTTTACATTTCATGGTGGTGCTCCTTTCATTTAGAGAGACACGTTAGCAGGGTCAATCCCACAATAAAAGAGGCGATATTGGTGAATCAGAGCCGGGAAATTATCGGGGTCGTTCTGGCAGGTGGCAGAGCAACGCGAATGGGAGGTGAAGATAAAGGGCTTCAGCTCCTGAAGGGGAAGCCTTTATGGCAGCATGTCGCTGATACCCTGGCAGCACAGGTATCGGCAATGGCACTCAGCGCCAACCGCCATATTGATATTTACCAGCGCAGTGGGTACCCCGTTTATCAGGATAACCTAACGGGCTATCCGGGGCCGCTGGCGGGGATGCTCTCGGTCATGCAGCAGTCACAGGGGAAATGGTTTCTCTTTTGCCCTTGCGATACGCCTTATATCCCGGCTTGCCTCGCTGAACGTCTGGTGCAGCAGCGCGGCAGCTCTTCTGTGGTCTGGGTTCATGATGGCGAACGCGACCATCCTACTATCGCACTGATGCATAGATCCCTGATACCTGACCTCCAGCATTATCTGGCCACTGGAGAACGACGGGTGATGATGTTTATGCGTCAGGCCGGCGGTCACACCGTTGATTTTAGCGATCTCAAACCTGCGTTTGTGAACGTGAATACAACAGAAGATTTACGGATGATGCAGGAGCATAAATGATCCCGGTATTAGCAATAGCAGCCTGGAGCGGTACAGGTAAAACCACGCTGCTGAAGAAACTGATCCCCGCACTTTGCGCCAAAGGTAAACGTCCCGGACTGATTAAGCATACTCATCACAACATGGATGTCGATAAGCCGGGAAAAGACAGCTTTGAACTGCGTAAAGCGGGCGCTGCACAGACGATGGTGGCAAGCCGTCAACGCTGGGCGCTGATGACTGAAACCCCGGATGAGGCGCCACTGGATCTCGCTTATCTGGTCAGCAGAATGGATCACTCCACGCTGGATCTGGTGCTGGTTGAGGGTTTTAAGCATGAGGAAGTTGCAAAGATCCTGCTGTTTCGAAGCGACGCTGGGCATGAAATCCACGAGTTAACCCTGGATGAACATGTGATTGCAGTAGCCAGTGACGTTGCGCTGTCGCTCGAGGTACCGGTGCTGGATTTGAATGATGTTGATGGGATTGCGGAGTTTATTGTGGGGTGGAGTGCAGTCTGACTTGCCGGGTGGCGGCGTTGCCTTACCCGGCCTACAAAACTCGTCGGTCAGAAACGCAAAAAGGCCATCCTTCCGGATGGCCTCTTCACTTGTTTGATGCCTGGCAGTTCCCTACTCTCACATGGGGAGACCCCACACTACCATCGGCGCTACGGCGTTTCACTTCTGAGTTCGGCATGGGGTCAGGTGGGACCACCGCGCTAAAGCCGCCAGGCAAATTCTGTTAAATCTGTATCAGGCTGAAATTTGATTGTCTGTCTCTCGTCGCCGAAACAGCTTCGGCGTTGTAAGGTTAAGCCTCACGGTTCATTAGTATCGGTTAGCTCAACGCATCGCTGCGCTTACACACCCGACCTATCAACGTCGTAGTCTTCAACGTTCCTTCAGGACCCTTAAAGGGTCAGGGAGAACTCATCTCGGGGCAAGTTTCGTGCTTAGATGCTTTCAGCACTTATCTTTTCCGCATTTAGCTACCGGGCAATGCCATTGGCATGACAACCCGAACACCAGTGATGCGTCCACTCCGGTCCTCTCGTACTAGGAGCAGCCCCCCTCAATTCTCCAGCGCCCACGGCAGATAGGGACCGAACTGTCTCACGACGTTCTAAACCCAGCTCGCGTACCACTTTAAATGGCGAACAGCCATACCCTTGGGACCTACTTCAGCCCCAGGATGTGATGAGCCGACATCGAGGTGCCAAACACCGCCGTCGATATGAACTCTTGGGCGGTATCAGCCTGTTATCCCCGGAGTACCTTTTATCCGTTGAGCGATGGCCCTTCCATTCAGAACCACCGGATCACTATGACCTGCTTTCGCACCTGCTCGAGCCGTCACTCTCGCAGTCAAGCTAGCTTATGCCATTGCACTAACCTCCTGATGTCCGACCAGGATTAGCTAACCTTCGTGCTCCTCCGTTACTCTTTGGGAGGAGACCGCCCCAGTCAAACTACCCACCAGACACTGTCCGCAACCCGGATCACGGGTCTACGTTAGAACACCAGCCATTAAAGGGTGGTATTTCAAGGTTGGCTCCACGCAGACTGGCGTCCACGCTTCAAAGCCTCCCACCTATCCTACACATCAAGGACCAGTGTTCAGTGTCAAGCTATAGTAAAGGTTCACGGGGTCTTTCCGTCTTGCCGCGGGTACACTGCATCTTCACAGCGAGTTCAATTTCACTGAGTCTCGGGTGGAGACAGCCTGGCCATCATTACGCCATTCGTGCAGGTCGGAACTTACCCGACAAGGAATTTCGCTACCTTAGGACCGTTATAGTTACGGCCGCCGTTTACCGGGGCTTCGATCAAGAGCTTCGCGTTGCCGCTAACCCCATCAATTAACCTTCCGGCACCGGGCAGGCGTCACACCGTATACGTCCACTTTCGTGTTTGCACAGTGCTGTGTTTTTAATAAACAGTTGCAGCCAGCTGGTATCTTCGACTGATTTCAGCTCCATCCGCAGGGACTTCACCTACACATCAGCGTGCCTTCTCCCGAAGTTACGGCACCATTTTGCCTAGTTCCTTCACCCGAGTTCTCTCAAGCGCCTTGGTATTCTCTACCTGACCACCTGTGTCGGTTTGGGGTACGATTTGATGTTACCTGATGCTTAGAGGCTTTTCCTGGAAGCAGGGCATTTGTTACTTCAGCACCGTAGTGCCTCGTCATCACACCTCAGCGTTAAAAGAAGTCCGGATTTACCTAAACTTCCCGCCTACATGCTTAAACCGGGACAACCGTCGCCCGGCTAACATAGCCTTCTCCGTCCCCCCTTCGCAGTAACACCAAGTACAGGAATATTAACCTGTTTCCCATCGACTACGCCTTTCGGCCTCGCCTTAGGGGTCGACTCACCCTGCCCCGATTAACGTTGGACAGGAACCCTTGGTCTTCCGGCGTGCGGGCTTTTCACCCGCATTATCGTTACTTATGTCAGCATTCGCACTTCTGATACCTCCAGCACCCCTCACAGGACACCTTCAACGGCTTACAGAACGCTCCCCTACCCAACAACGCATAAGCGTCGCTGCCGCAGCTTCGGTGCATGGTTTAGCCCCGTTACATCTTCCGCGCAGGCCGACTCGACCAGTGAGCTATTACGCTTTCTTTAAATGATGGCTGCTTCTAAGCCAACATCCTGGCTGTCTGTGCCTTCCCACATCGTTTCCCACTTAACCATGACTTTGGGACCTTAGCTGGCGGTCTGGGTTGTTTCCCTCTTCACGACGGACGTTAGCACCCGCCGTGTGTCTCCCGTGATAACATTCTTCGGTATTCGTAGTTTGCATCGGGTTGGTAAGCCGGGATGGCCCCCTAGCCGAAACAGTGCTCTACCCCCGAAGATGAGTTCACGAGGCGCTACCTAAATAGCTTTCGGGGAGAACCAGCTATCTCCCGGTTTGATTGGCCTTTCACCCCCAGCCACAAGTCATCCGCTAATTTTTCAACATTAGTCGGTTCGGTCCTCCAGTTAGTGTTACCCAACCTTCAACCTGCCCATGGCTAGATCACCGGGTTTCGGGTCTATACCCTGCAACTTAACGCCCAGTTAAGACTCGGTTTCCCTTCGGCTCCCCTATACGGTTAACCTTGCTACAGAATATAAGTCGCTGACCCATTATACAAAAGGTACGCAGTCACCTAACAAGTAGGCTCCCACTGCTTGTACGTACACGGTTTCAGGTTCTTTTTCACTCCCCTCGCCGGGGTTCTTTTCGCCTTTCCCTCACGGTACTGGTTCACTATCGGTCAGTCAGGAGTATTTAGCCTTGGAGGATGGTCCCCCCATATTCAGACAGGATACCACGTGTCCCGCCCTACTCTTCGAGTTCACAGCATGTGTGCTTTCGTGTACGGGACTATCACCCTGTACCGTGCGACTTTCCAGACGCTTCCACTAACACACAAGCTGATTCAGACTCTGGGCTGCTCCCCGTTCGCTCGCCGCTACTGGGGGAATCTCGGTTGATTTCTTTTCCTCGGGGTACTTAGATGTTTCAGTTCCCCCGGTTCGCTTCGTTAAGCTATGTATTCACTTAACGATAGTGTGTCGGAACACACTGGGTTTCCCCATTCGGAAATCGCCGGGTCAAAGGTTCATATCACCTCGCCGGCGCTTATCGCAGATTAGCACGTCCTTCATCGCCTCTGACTGCCAGGGCATCCACCGTGTACGCTTAGTCGCTTAACCTCACAACCCGAAGATGTCTCTTTCGACACATCATCGACTTGCGAAAATTTGAGAGACTCGAACACACCCTTAAAGGTGTGTCGTTTCAATTTTCAGCTTGATCCAGATTTTTAAAGAGCAAATATCTCAAACATCACCCGAAGATGAGTTTTGAGATATGGGGGTCGGCGACTTTCACTCACAAACCAGCAAGTGGCGTCCCCTAGGGGATTCGAACCCCTGTTACCGCCGTGAAAGGGCGGTGTCCTGGGCCTCTAGACGAAGGGGACACTGAAGTCTCAATCGCAAGACGCCTTGCTATTTACTTTTCATCAGACAATCTGTGTGGACACTACAAAGGCAGGTTCTTTAAGGTAAGGAGGTGATCCAACCGCAGGTTCCCCTACGGTTACCTTGTTACGACTTCACCCCAGTCATGAATCACAAAGTGGTAAGCGCCCTCCCGAAGGTTAAGCTACCTACTTCTTTTGCAACCCACTCCCATGGTGTGACGGGCGGTGTGTACAAGGCCCGGGAACGTATTCACCGTAGCATTCTGATCTACGATTACTAGCGATTCCGACTTCATGGAGTCGAGTTGCAGACTCCAATCCGGACTACGACGCACTTTATGAGGTCCGCTTGCTCTCGCGAGGTCGCTTCTCTTTGTATGCGCCATTGTAGCACGTGTGTAGCCCTACTCGTAAGGGCCATGATGACTTGACGTCATCCCCACCTTCCTCCAGTTTATCACTGGCAGTCTCCTTTGAGTTCCCGGCCGGACCGCTGGCAACAAAGGATAAGGGTTGCGCTCGTTGCGGGACTTAACCCAACATTTCACAACACGAGCTGACGACAGCCATGCAGCACCTGTCTCAGAGTTCCCGAAGGCACCAATCCATCTCTGGAAAGTTCTCTGGATGTCAAGAGTAGGTAAGGTTCTTCGCGTTGCATCGAATTAAACCACATGCTCCACCGCTTGTGCGGGCCCCCGTCAATTCATTTGAGTTTTAACCTTGCGGCCGTACTCCCCAGGCGGTCGACTTAACGCGTTAGCTCCGGAAGCCACTCCTCAAGGGAACAACCTCCAAGTCGACATCGTTTACGGCGTGGACTACCAGGGTATCTAATCCTGTTTGCTCCCCACGCTTTCGCACCTGAGCGTCAGTCTTTGTCCAGGGGGCCGCCTTCGCCACCGGTATTCCTCCAGATCTCTACGCATTTCACCGCTACACCTGGAATTCTACCCCCCTCTACAAGACTCTAGCCTGCCAGTTTCGAATGCAGTTCCCAGGTTGAGCCCGGGGATTTCACATCCGACTTGACAGACCGCCTGCGTGCGCTTTACGCCCAGTAATTCCGATTAACGCTTGCACCCTCCGTATTACCGCGGCTGCTGGCACGGAGTTAGCCGGTGCTTCTTCTGCGGGTAACGTCAATCGACAAGGTTATTAACCTTATCGCCTTCCTCCCCGCTGAAAGTACTTTACAACCCGAAGGCCTTCTTCATACACGCGGCATGGCTGCATCAGGCTTGCGCCCATTGTGCAATATTCCCCACTGCTGCCTCCCGTAGGAGTCTGGACCGTGTCTCAGTTCCAGTGTGGCTGGTCATCCTCTCAGACCAGCTAGGGATCGTCGCCTAGGTGAGCCGTTACCCCACCTACTAGCTAATCCCATCTGGGCACATCTGATGGCAAGAGGCCCGAAGGTCCCCCTCTTTGGTCTTGCGACGTTATGCGGTATTAGCTACCGTTTCCAGTAGTTATCCCCCTCCATCAGGCAGTTTCCCAGACATTACTCACCCGTCCGCCGCTCGTCACCCAGGAGCAAGCTCCCTGTGCTACCGCTCGACTTGCATGTGTTAGGCCTGCCGCCAGCGTTCAATCTGAGCCATGATCAAACTCTTCAATTTAAGTTTGATGCTCGTGAATTAAACTTCGTAATGAATTACGTATGTTCACTCAGAGACTTGGTATTCATTTATTGTCCGAAGACATTAAGAATCCATGTCACTTTGAGTGCCCACACAGATTGTCTGATAAATTGTTAAAGAGCAGTGCAACGCGGCTTTCGCTCACCGTTGCGAGGTCCCGTATAATACGTTTTCCTCATTCAGAGTCAAGCGCTTATTTTCGCTTTTCTCTGTCGGCGTTCATCGCTGAACCCCGCTAACCCGGCGGCCTGTAAGCCGTTGTTCCGTGTCAGTGGAGGCGCATTATAGGGAGTTATTCCGAAGTAACAAGCGGAAATTTAAAAAAAGTTTCTGACCGTGTTTTTTTTCACCAACAGGGATGAAATCAAGCTACAAATTGTTCTATTTGATGTATCTGCAACCACAATCACACTCGAGGTGGCATACTTACCAGCATGAATCATTAAGGAATAAACGCGATGCCCTTAAGCGCACAACAGCTGGCAGCACAAAAAAACCTTTCCTATGTGCTGGCAGAAAAGCTGGCTCAGCTGATCTTAGTGGGTAAATATGCCCCGGGCAGCATCCTGCCGGGTGAGCTGGAGCTGGGCGAGCAGTTCGGGGTAAGCCGTACCGCCGTTCGCGAAGCAGTGAAAACCTTAACAGCAAAAGGGATGGTGCTTCCGCGTCCCCGCATTGGCACTCGCGTGATGCCTCAGGCTAACTGGAACTTCCTCGATCAGGAATTACTCTTCTGGTGGATGAATGAAGATAACTTGAACCAGGTCGTCGATCATTTCCTGGTGATGCGCAGCAGTCTCGAACCTCAGGCCTGCCTGCTTGCCGCCTCGCTCGGTACCGCAGAGCAAAAAGCGCAGTTGAATACCTTAATGGAAGAGATGGTGTTTCTGAAAAAGCACTTCAACCGCGAGCGCTGGATTGAGGTGGATATGGCCTGGCATGAACATATCTATATGATGAGCGCCAATCCGTTCCTTACCTCCTTTGCCTCTTTATTCCATTCGGTGTACCACACCTACTTCACCTCTATTACCCAGGATGAAGTCGTAAAGCTGGATCTGCATCAGGCGATAGTTGATGCCATTCAGGAGAGCGACGGGCAGAAAGCCCTGAGTGCGTGCCAGGCATTACTTGCCGCACCAACCCACCAGCAGGTAAATAAATGACAGAGAAAAAAGCGCGCAGCATGGCCGGATTGCCGTGGATTGCAGCCATGGCTTTTTTTATGCAGGCACTGGATGCCACTATCCTCAATACTGCACTTCCCGCCATCGCACAAAGCCTTAACCGTTCGCCGCTGGCAATGCAGTCCGCCATTATCAGCTACACCCTGACGGTTGCCATGCTGATCCCGGTCAGCGGCTGGCTGGCAGATCGTTTCGGCACCCGAAAAGTCTTCATGCTCGCGGTGACGCTTTTCACCCTTGGATCTCTGGCCTGCGCGCTCTCCACCTCCTTAACGGAGCTGGTAATTTTCCGCGTGCTCCAGGGGGTAGGCGGGGCGATGATGATGCCCGTCGCGCGTCTGGCACTACTGCGCGCCTATCCGCGCAGCGAGCTGCTGCCCGTTCTCAACTTCGTCACCATGCCTGGCCTGGTCGGCCCGATACTTGGCCCCGTGCTGGGCGGTGTGCTCGTCACCTGGGCAAGCTGGCACTGGATTTTCCTGATTAACATTCCGATTGGCGTGGCGGGCCTGATTTATGCCCGCAAATATATGCCGAACTTCACCACGCCAAGACGCAGCTTCGATATGGGCGGTTTTTTCCTGTTTGGCCTGAGCCTGGTTCTGTTCTCCAGCGGCATGGAGCTGTTTGGTGAGAAAATTGTCGCGACGTGGCTGGCGCTGACCGTCATCTTCAGCGGTATTTTGCTGTTCCTTCTTTATATACGTCACGCACGCCGCCATCCGACACCGCTGATCTCTCTGTCTCTCTTTAATACCCGCACCTTCTCGGTCGGCGTGGCGGGTAACATTGCCTCGCGCTTGGGTACGGGCTGTGTTCCCTTTCTGATGCCATTGATGCTGCAGGTCGGTTTCGGTTATCCGGCGTTGATTGCCGGTTGCATGATGGCGCCCACGGCGATGGGATCGATTCTGGCGAAATCAACGGTAACGCAGGTGCTGCGCTGGTTTGGCTATCGTAAAACGCTGGTTGGCGTGACGGTCTTTATCGGCCTGATGATTGCCCAGTTCTCACTGCAGTCCGCCGCGTTACCCGTCTGGATGCTGATCCTGCCGCTGTTTGTGCTGGGTATGGCGATGTCGACGCAGTTCACGTCGATGAATACAATCACCCTTGCCGACCTCACCGACGAGAACGCCAGCAGCGGCAACAGCGTGCTGGCCGTCACGCAACAGCTGTCGATAAGTCTTGGCGTTGCCGTGAGTGCGGCAGTGCTGCGGTTTTATGAAGGGGTCGACGGTACGAATACCGTCGAGCAGTTCCACTATACCTTTATCACCATGGGCGCGCTTACGGTGGTATCGGCGCTGGTCTTTATGCTGTTAAAACCGAAGGACGGCCGGAACCTGATAAAAGAACGTCATAAAGAGAAAGCTAAACCGAACCGCGTTCCATCAGAACAGGAGTAAGCTGCAGGCGTTGCTGCTGCAGCGTGGGCTGCGCCATACGGTGAATCAGTACATCAATGGCCAGCTCGCCCAGTTCATCCTTCGGCTGATGGATGGTGGTGAGCGGCGGCGTCATATAGCGCGCCAGCTCGATATCGTCGTAGCCAATTACCGCCATATCGTCCGGCACGCGCAGCCCAGCCTGATACAACGCCTGATAGGCACCAAACGCCATCGCATCGTTACCGATAAAAACCGCCTGCGGGCGCGGCTCCTGCGCCAGCAACGTCTGCATCGCCTCGAAGCCGCCGTTAAATTCAAAATCACCGGTGATCCGGTAACCATCAGGAATGGCAAGCCCGGACCGTTCCATGGCGGAAAGATACCCTTCCAGACGCAAGCGTGCCGGGGTTTTGTCCAGCGGACCGGTGATGCAGGCGATGCGGGTATAGCCTTTATCAATAAGATGCTGAGTCGCCATATCGCCGCCCAGCAGGGAGTTATCCTGAATCAGATCGCTGGTTCCGTCGAACGGTGCCCAGTCCATCATGACCGTCGGGATAGAAGGATAGCGCTGGATAATCTCTTTCGAGGGCTGATGCGTTTCGGTACACAGCAGCAGTAGCCCATCGACGCGTTTTTGCATTAGCGTCTCAAGGTTGCGATTCATGCGCTGCTCGTCGCCTTCGGTATTGCACAACACCAGGCTATAGCCACGTTCGAAGCAGCTGCGCTCTACGCCGCGCACAAGTTCAGAATAAAAAGGGTTGGTACTGGCCGTAATCAGCATGCCGATAGTGCGCGTCTGATTGAGCTTCAGGCTGCGTGCCAGCGCAGACGGCGCATAGTTGAGATCTTTTACTGCAGCTTCGACTTTCTCCCGTATCGCCTCACTGACGAAGCGATCCTTATTAATGACGTGGGAGACCGTCGAAGTAGAAACGCCCGCCATGCGGGCGACATCTTTCATCGTAGCCAAGCGTTACCCCTGCTGACTTAAGAATTCATCAATCTCTTTACGCCACGGAACGGAAGGCTGCGCGCCTTTACGCGTTACCGCGATCGCGGCTGCAGCATGGGCAAAGCGAATCGCGTCATCCATACCCTTACCTTCCAGCAGCGCAGTCACTAATGCCCCGTTGAACGTATCTCCCGCTGCGATGGTATCAATGGCTTTGACCTTAAAGCCCGGCACGCGGCGGCCTTCACCGTTTACGCTTGCCCATACCCCGCGGCTGCCGAGGGTAATGATCACCGTTCCAATGCCTTTCCCGTGCAGCACTTTTGCTGCACGCGCGGCATCGTCATCATTTTCAACGCGAATACCCGTCAGTTTTTCTGCTTCGGTTTCGTTCGGGGTGATGATGTCCACCAGCGCCAGCAGCTCGTCTGATAATACACGGGCTGGAGCCGGGTTAAGTACGACAGTGGTATGATTTTCATGCGCAATTTTCGCGGCGGCCAGCACGCTTTCAACTGGGGATTCCAGCTGCATCAGCAGGGCTTGCGCATCCGCGACGATCTCGCGCTGCGCTTCAACACGTTCAGTCGTCAGCGCGGCGTTAGCGCCCGCATGAATACCGATAACATTCTCACCTTCAGCGTTGACGAAAATCAGCGCCACGCCGGTGGATTCCCCTTCGACCACGCTCACCGGCGCAACATCGATGTTGTCGCTTGCCAGCTGTTTGCGTACGCGCTCGCCGGTATCGTCATCGCCGGTACAGGCGATAAACGCGATATTCGCCCCGCTGCGTCCGGCGGCGACGGCCTGGTTTGCGCCCTTACCGCCGAAGGCCACCTGGTACTGATTACCGGTGACGGTTTCGCCCGGCGTCGGGAAGGTTTCAAGGTTAAGAATGTGATCGGCATTGATACTGCCAAGGACGACGAGGTTGCCTGCGGTTTTCATGTATTGAGGTGTCCATCTGAGAGCGCCACCGGTGTTACCCGGTGGCGTATGCCACACTTTTCTTTTTAGGGTGTCCCTCAGGCAGCCAGCGACTGCCTGAATCGCCTTTTTACTGCTTGATGACCAGCTTCAGGTCAACGGGGTATTTGGCCTGAACTTTTTCGCCCTTCAGCACTTTATCGGCAGTTTCAACGCCAGTGGCGCCAATCTGCTCTGGCAGCTGAGCGATGGTCGCAGCCAGTTTGCCATCATTTACCGCTTTTTCACCATCCGGCGTGCCGTCAAATCCGACAACCATCACATCAGATTTACCTGCGGTCTGCAGGGCACGCAGTGCGCCCAGCGCCATTTCGTCGTTCTGGGCGAATACGGCCTGCACGTCAGGGTGCGCGGTCAGCAGGTTCTGCATCACGTTCAAGCCTTTAGTACGGTCGAAGTCTGCCGGCTGGCTGGCCAGTACGTTAAATTTGTGCGCTGCAACGGCCTGCTGGAAGCCTTCACCACGCTCACGCGCTGCGGAAGTCCCGGCGATGCCCTGCAGTTCGATAACTTTCGCGCCTTCACCGGCTTTCTTCGCGATGTAATCACCCGCGATTTTGCCGCCCAGCACGTTATCAGAAGCAATGTGGCTGACCACCTCACCTTTAGACGCCTGACGGTCGAGGGTGATCACCGGAATTTTCGCCTGGTTTGCCATCTTCACGGCGTTACCTACGGCATCAGAATCGGTTGGGTTGATCAGCAGAATTTTGGTGCCACGAACGGTTAAGTCCTGAACGTTGGCCAGCTCTTTCGCCGGGTTGTTCTGCGAATCCAGCACCACCAGGTTGTAGCCCAGTTTGTCCGCTTCTTTCTGCGCGCCGTCCTTCAGGGAGACGAAGAACGGGTTGTTCAGGGTAGAGACAACCAGCGCGATGGTGTCTTTTGCCATTGCGTTAGCACTTACGGTTGCGCTCAGCGCGACTGCAGAAACCAGGGTAGCCAGTTTTTTCATGTTCATATCTAAGATGTCCTGTAGTGTCGTCAGTTACTGTTTTTTGTTGTCTACCAGTACCGCCAGCAAAATCACCACTGCCTTAACGATCATCTGGTAATAGGAGGAAACACCTAACAAATTCAAACCATTATTCAGGAAACCGAGGATCAGTGCGCCGATCAAAGTCCCAACAATGCGACCTTTACCGCCCGCAAGACTCGTACCGCCCAGAACCACTGCCGCAATGGCATCCAGCTCATATCCCGTACCCGCCGTTGGCTGCGCGGAAGAGAGGCGCGCCACTTCGATGATGCCCGCCAGAGACGCCAGCAGACCGCACAGGGAGTAAACGATAATTTTGACTTTATTGACGCTGATACCGGACAGGCGCGTTGCCGCTTCGTTACCGCCCAGGGCGTAGATATAACGGCCCAGACGGGTGTGGTGCAGCATGTACCACGCCGCCAGGAAGACGATAGCCATGATCCAGACCGGCGTCGGGATCCCCAGCGGGCGGCCGATACCAAACCAGCCAAACAGATCGGCGTTATCCGTAAAGCCCGTGTTCACCGGGCTGCCGTTGGTGTAAACCATGGTCACACCGCGCAGCAGGAGCATCATCACCAGCGTGGCGATGAACGCCTGAACGCGGCCTTTCGCCACAATCACCCCGGTCACGGCGCCAATCGCAGCGCCCGCAGCCAGCGCTGCTGCAACGGCCACCAGCGCGTTGACCTCAATCCCTACAATTGAAGCGGCAATCGCACCGGTGAGCGCCAGCAGGGAACCGACGGACAGATCGATACCCGACGTCAGAATCACCAGCGTCATACCGACCGCCATAATGGCGTTGACGGACGTCTGCTGAAGAATGTTGAACAGGTTATTTACGGTAAAAAAGTTCGGGCTCATGGTGGAGACAATCGCGATCAGCACCAGCAGGGCAATCAGCGATTTTTGTTCCAGCAGCCATGCCTTAGTGAAATAGCGGCGACCAGAAACAGCCTGGGTAGTCATCTTCTTACTCCTGATTCACGCGATTAAGCTTGCCCACAGCGGCAGCCATCAGAACTTCCTGGGTGGCCTGCTCGCGAGTGAATTCACCGCCGAGATGCCCTTCATGCATAACGATAATGCGATCGCTCATGCCTAATACTTCTGGCATCTCGGAAGAGACCAGAATGATGCTCAGACCGTCGGCCTTGAACTGGTTAATCAGCTGATAAATTTCTTTCTTCGCGCCCACGTCCACGCCGCGGGTTGGCTCATCGAGGATCAGCACTTTCGGGCGCGTCATCAGCCCGCGCGCAATCGCCACTTTCTGCTGATTACCGCCGGATAAGAGGCCAATCGCCTGCTCCATCGACGGGGTTTTAACGTTAAAGAGACGGATAAAATCGCTGACCGCCTGCTGTTCGTCTTTGTGCTTCAGCGTACCGCCGCTATGGCTGAAATAGCGCAGCGCGGTGAGCGACATGTTCTCTTTTACCGACATGCCCAGCACTAAGCCATCGCGCTTGCGGTCTTCAGAGATATAGACGATGCCGTTCGCCAGGCCATCCTGCGGGGATCGCGTCACCACTTCATGACCGTCGAGGGTGACATAGCCGCTTGCACGCGGCAGGGCGCCGTAAAGCACTTTCATCAGCTCGGTACGGCCCGCGCCCATCAGGCCCGCCACGCCCAGGATCTCGCCCTGGCGCAGGGTAAAGGTCACGTCGTTCACGCCAGGACCGCAGAGATTGTCCACCTTCAGGCGGATCTCACCCGGCGCTTTGTCCAGATGCGGATACTGATCTTCGAGCTTACGCCCCACCATCATTTCGATAAGCGAATCTTCGATCAGCGTCGCCACTTCGCGCTCGGCAATAAACTGTCCGTCGCGGAAGACGGTAACGTCATCGCAGATTTCGAAGATCTCTTTCATACGGTGTGAGATATAGACAATCCCGCGCCCCTGCGATTTCAGCTCGCGGATCACGCGGAACAGGGATTCGGTTTCGGTATCGGTGAGGGCGTCGGTTGGTTCATCCATAATGATGACCTTCGACTCAAAGCTCAGCACCTTCGCTATTTCCACCATCTGCTGATCGCCGATAGAGAGATCGCCCACCAGGCGGTCGCTCTTGAAGCGCAGGTTCAGCTTCGCCAGCAGCTTGTCCGCTTCGGCGTACATCGTTTTCCAGTCGATTTTGCCGAACCGGTTCACAAACTCGCGGCCCAGGAAGATGTTCTCCGCAATGGTGAGCTGCGGGATCAGGTTCAGTTCCTGGTGGATAATGCCGATGCCCGCTTCCTGAGAGGATTTCGGGCCGGTGAAGGTGGTCTCTTTACCCAGCCAGACGAGCGAACCCGCATCGCGCTGATAGATACCGGTCAGCACTTTCATCATGGTGGATTTGCCGGCACCGTTTTCGCCCACCAGCGCCATGACGCGCCCGGCGTATACGTTCAGTGCCGCACCTGAGAGGGCTTTTACGCCCGGGAAGGATTTATCGATCCCTTTAAGCTGCAGTAATGCGTCCATGATGGCCTCAGAAGGTGACGCCAGCACAGAGAATGATATTCGCATACGGGGAACACTCCCCGCTGCGAATCACCGCCTGACTGTCTGCGGTTTGTTGTTTGAACTGCTCGTGCGTTGTGTAACGAATTTCTATAGTGTTTCCCTGGTGTTGCTGCAGTTGCTCAATGTGGCTGAGCAACGTTTCGTGGAGCTGCGGATTATGTTGTTTAATTTCCGTCGCGAGAATGGCCGCCTCAACCTCCATCTCCGCCGTCACTACGCCCAGTACCTGCATAAACGAAGGGACACCCTGCGTTAACGCCATATCGATACGGGTTGTGCTGCGCGGAACCGGTAAGCCTGCATCGCAAACCACCAGCGTATCGGTATGCCCAAGACGGGAAATAACCGATGAGATTTCTGAGTTGAGAACCGTGCCTTTCTTCATTTTCTTGCTCCACTAGCGAAACGTTTCGCTAAAAGTAGTGTAGCCTCAGAAATGTTCAGAAAACCATCATGACGTAACGGAATTGTGATCAACGTCGAAACGTTTCGCTAAGTGAAATATGGAGGAGAGGTAAATGCAAAACGGTAACCCTCAGGTTACCGTTTTTTATGTTTGCACCCTCTCCCTGTGGGAGAGGGTCGGGGTGAGGGCATCAGCCCGTACGGAGGATTAGATCTCGACCTGCGTTCCCAGCTCAATCACGCGGTTAGGCGGGATCTCAAACTGGTCAGGCGCACGCAGGGCGTTACGTTGCAGGATAAGGTAAAGCTTGCCGCGCAGGCGCAGATACCACGGACGTTTGCCGATAATCAGCGACTCGTGAGACATAAAGAACGACGTCTCCATCATGCGGCAGCTCAGCCCTTCCAGACCGCAGCGGTGGAATACCTCTTCCACGTTCGGCGTTTCGCGCCAGCCGTAGCTTGCCACCACGCGCCAGAAGGTCGGCGACAGTTGCTCAATCTGCACGCGACGCACGTTATGAACGTATGGCGCATCCTCGGTACGTAGCGTCAGGAGGATCACGCGCTCGTGCAGCACTTTGTTGTGCTTGAGGTTATGCATCAGCGCAAACGGGATCACGTTCAGCGCGCGGGACATATACACCGCCGTGCCCGGCACGCGCACCGGCGGGGATTTCTCCAGCGAGGCAATCATCGCCTCCAGAGAATTGCCGTGCTCGTGCATGCGGCGCAGCAGGCGGAAACGCTCGCTCTTCCACGTCGTCATCACAATGAACATCACCAGACCCAGCGTCAGCGGCAGCCAGCCGCCGGAGACAATCTTGTCGAGGTTGGCGGAGAACAGCGGCACGTCGATGCACAGGAAGGCCACCAGAATCAGCCCCACAAGGAGTTTATTCCAGTGCCAGTTCCGGTAAGCCACCGTGGTGGAGAGGAATGTCGTCAGCACCATCGTACCGGTCACCGCAATACCGTACGCCGCGGCCAGGTTGCTGGAGTGTTCGAAGCTGACGATAACAATCACCACCGCGAAATAGAGCAGCCAGTTAATGAAAGGAATGTAGATCTGGCCGGACTCCATTTCCGAGGTGTGGATAATACGCATTGGAGAGAGATACCCCAGACGCACGGCCTGACGGGTCAGCGAGAACACACCGGAAATGACCGCCTGAGACGCAATCACCGTCGCCAGCGTGGCGAGGATCAGCATCGGCACCAGCGCCCAGTCAGGTGCCAGCAGGAAGAACGGGTTCTTAATCGCTTCCGGGTGTTTGAGCAGCAGCGCGCCCTGGCCGAAGTAGTTCAGCACCAGCGACGGCAGTACCACGCTAAACCACGCAACGCGGATAGGCAGCTTCCCGAAGTGGCCCATATCGGCATACAGGGCTTCAACGCCCGTGATGGAGAGCACAACTGCGCCGAGCGCCACAAAAGAGACAACTTTATATTCAAGGAAGAAATGCACCGCCCAGTACGGGTTCAGCGCATGCAGCACGTCCGGGTTGGCAATAATGCTGCGCAAGCCCAGCACGGCCAGGATCAGGAACCAGGCCAGCATAATTGGCGCGAACAGTTTGCCCACCAGCCCCGTGCCGTGCTTTTGAATAGCGAAAAGCAGCGTCAGGACGATGATGGCGAGCGGAACCACCCACGTATCCAGCTGTGGCGCGATAATCTCCAGCCCCTCAATCGCCGAGAGCACCGAGATGGCGGGCGTTATCACCACTTCCCCATAGAAGAAGCTGCCGCCAATCAGGCCGATGATGACCAGCACCGAGGTCATTCTGGCGGACGTATTGCGCCCGGCCAGCGACATCAGCGTCAGGATCCCCCCTTCACCCGCGTTATCTGCGCGCATAACGAAGGAGAGATATTTTACCGAGACGACAAGAATCAGGAGCCAGAAGATGAGAGACAGGAAACCAAAGACGGCATCACGTTCAACACCAAAACCAAACTGGCCAGACAGACATTCACGAAGCGTATAAAGCGGGCTGGTGCCAATATCACCGTAGACAACCCCGATCGCCGCAAGCGTTATTGCGGGTAATGATTGCTTATTATCAGTGCTCATAGACTAGTCTTTTCGTTTAAATAACAAATGTGTGCTTAGTCCCTTGGCCCACAAAAAGCGCACAGTATGCACGATTCATTGCAAAATCGTACCCCTAAATGCAACCGCGTTAATGTAGCGCAAAGAAAATAGCGCCGCACTTCAGTCTATTACCAGCCCTGACTGAAACGTCTATACTCGCTTCAATTGGCCGCCACGACGGCGAAAGGATGCAAAACTATTATGGCTTACTCACATTTATTAGCAGAAAGAATTTCCCGTCTCAGCAGCGCGCTGGAGAAAGGCCTTTACGAGCGTAGCCACGCCATTCGTCTCTGTTTACTGGCGGCGCTGAGCGGTGAGAGCGTGTTTTTGCTGGGTCCGCCGGGCATTGCCAAAAGCCTGATTGCCCGCAAGCTGAAGTTTGCCTTTCAGAATGCGCGCGCCTTTGAATACCTTATGACCCGCTTCTCCACCCCTGAGGAAGTGTTCGGCCCGCTCTCCATTCAGGCGCTAAAGGATGAAGGACGCTATGAGCGCTTAACTGCAGGATATTTACCCGAAGCTGAAATTGTCTTTCTGGATGAAATCTGGAAAGCTGGCCCGGCCATTCTGAACACCCTGCTGACGGCAATTAACGAACGTCGGTTTCGCAATGGCGCCAGCGAAGAGAAAATCCCGATGCGCCTGCTGGTGGCCGCCTCAAACGAACTGCCGGAAGCCGACAGCAGCCTCGAAGCATTGTATGACCGCATGCTGATCCGCCTGTGGCTGGACAAAGTACAGGATAAGTCCAACTTTCGCTCCATGCTGGTGAGCCAGCAGGATGAGAATGAGAACCCGGTTCCTGCATCTTTGCAGGTCTCGGATGAGGAGTATTACCAGTGGCAGCAGGACATCGGCAAAATCACGCTGCCAGATGCCGTCTTTGAACTGATCTTCATGCTGCGCCAGCAGCTCGATTTACTGCCGTCAGCGCCGTATGTGTCCGATCGTCGCTGGAAAAAGGCGATCCGCCTGCTACAGGCCAGCGCGCTGTTCAGCGGGCGTGATGCCGTCGCACCAATCGACCTGATCCTGCTGAAAGACTGCCTGTGGCACGATGCTGAAGGCATGAACCTGATGCAGCAACAGCTTGAAGTATTGATGACCGGGCACGCCTGGGGCCAGCAGTCGATGCTCAATCAGCTGGGCGCAATTGCCCAGCGTCGCATTCAGCTCCAGCAGCAGCAAAGTGATAAAACGGCGCTGAAGGTGAGCCGCCTTGGCGGCATGTTTGCGCGCAAACCGCACTATGAACTCCCTGCCGATCTCACCGGCACCACGCTAACGCTGCTGCTTCAGCAGCCGCTCAAACTTCACGACATGCAGGTAGTCCACATTACGATGGAGCGCGAAGCGCTGGCGCAGTGGCTGGATAAGGGCGGTGAGATCCGCGGCAAGCTGAACGGTATTGGTTTTGCGCAACAGCTCACTATGGAAGTGGACAGCAGTCAGCATCTGGTGATCCGCGACGTCAGCCTGCAGGGATCGCGTCTTGCGCTGCCGGGAACCGCCTCCGACAGCGTACCGGAAGAGATTAAGCAACAGCTGGCAGCGCTGGATACCGAATGGCATCAGCAGCACACGCGCTTTAGCGATCAGCAAAAATGCCTCTTTATCCATAGCGACTGGCTAGGTCGCATCGAAGCCAGCCTGCAGGACGTCAGCGCGCAGATCAAACAGGCGCGTCAATGCTAACGCTGGACACGCTTAACGTCATGCTGGCGGTCAGCGAGGAGGGGTTGATCGAGGAGGTGGTTATTACCCTTCTGGCCTCCCCCCAGCTGGCGGCCTTTTTTGAGAAATTCCCAAAGCTCAAAAAGGCGATGACCGACGATCTCCCACGCTGGCGCGATAGCCTGCGTCAGCGATTTAAGGAGACGGAAGTCCCGCCCGAACTGACGGAGGAGGTCGCCGGCTATCAGCAGTGCCAGCGGCTGTCGACAACGCAGTTTATCGTTCAGTTACCGCAAACCCTGACGCTGCTCGATAAAGTCCACTCGCCGTTTGCCAGCCAGGCCCGCGCGCTGGTCACGGATAACGCCACCTTTACCCCGGCGCTGCATACCCTCTTTTTACAGCGCTGGCGGCTGAGCCTGGTCGTTCAGGCCACCACCCTTAACCAGCAGCTGCTGGATGAGGAGCGAGAGCAGCTGCTCAGTGAAGTTCAGGAGCGGATGACGTTGAGCGGCCAGCTCGAAGAGGTGCTGGTAGAAAACGAAAATGCCGCCGGACGCCTCTGGGACATGAGCGCCGGACAGTTGAAGCGCGGAGACTACCAGCTGATCGTAAAGTACGGCGACTTTCTGGCACAACAGCCGGAGCTGATGAAGCTCGCGGAACAGCTGGGCCGCTCGCGGGAGGCAAAATCCGTCCCAAAGAAAGATGCGCCGATGGAAACCTTTCGTACCCTGGTACGCGAACCGGCCACGGTGCCGGAACAGGTGGACGGCCTCCAGCAGAGCGATGACATCCTGCGCCTTTTGCCCACCGAGCTGAGCACGCTGGGGATGACGGAGCTGGAATATGAGTTTTACCGCCGGCTGGTGGAAAAGCAGCTTCTCACCTATCGTCTCCACGGCGAAGCCTGGCACGAGAAGTTAAGCCAGCGCCCGGTCATTCATCAGGATTTTGATGAACAGCCGCGCGGCCCCTTTATTGTGTGCGTGGATACATCCGGATCGATGGGCGGTTTCAACGAGCAGTGTGCGAAAGCATTCTGCCTGGCCCTGATGCGCGTCGCGCTCGCCGACCGGCGTCGCTGCTTCATCATGCTCTTTTCCAGCGAAGTGGTGGGCTATGAGCTGACGAACCAGCAGGGTATCGAGCAGGCGATCCGCTTTTTGAGCCAGCGTTTTCGCGGCGGTACCGATCTGGCCAGCTGCTTTCGCAGCATCGTCGAACGTATGCAGGGCGGCGACTGGTACGACGCCGACGCAGTGGTGATTTCCGATTTTATTGCCCAGCGGCTGCCGGATGACGTGGTGAATAAAGTGAAGGAGTTGCAGCGGGTGCACCAGCACCGTTTCCATGCCGTCGCGATGTCGGCACATGGAAAACCCGGCATCATGCGCATCTTCGATCATATCTGGCGCTTTGATACCGGGTTGCGTAGCCGCCTGCTCAGACGCTGGCGGCGCTAATTACAGAAGGGAACCGACGCTTTCACGAACCTGCTGCGGCCAGACGCCACACTGCACCTGACCAATATGGGAGAGCTGCAGAAGAAGCATAGTCAGACGAGACTGGCCAATACCGCCGCCGATGGTTTGCGGCATTTCACCGCGCAGCAGCGCCTGGTGCCACTCCAGCTGCAGACGATCTTCATCACCGGTCACCGCCAGCTGACGCTTAAGCGCATCGGCATCCACGCGGATCCCCATAGAAGAGAGCTCAAACGCATCTTCCAGAATCGGGTTCCAGACCAGAATATCACCGTTCAGCCCGGCAAACTCGCTCTCACCCGTAGTGCTCCAGTCATCATAATCCGGAGCGCGCACGTCATGGCGCTTACCGTCAGACAGGTTGCCGCCGATCCCAATCAGGAACACGGCGCCCAGCTCTTTGGCAATCGCACGCTCGCGGCCTTTGGCATCCAGATCCGGGAAGCGGCTCAGCAGTTCCTGGCTGTGAACAAAGTGGATCGATTCCGGCAGGAACGGTGCCAGACCAAATTCTTTGCTCACTGCCGCTTCGGTCGCTTTGATCCCGGCGTAAATCGCCTCAACGGTGGATTTCAGCGTACCCAGGTGGCGTTCGCCGTCGCCCATTACGCGCTCCCAGTCCCACTGGTCAACGTAGACAGAGTGAATAGCCGTCAGGCGGTCTTCATCGGGGCGAAGGGCTTTCATGTGCGTGTAGAGCCCTTCGCCCGCGCTGAAGTCGTGTTGTCCCAGGGTTTGACGCTTCCACTTCGCCAGAGAATGCACCACTTCGAACTGGGCATCTGGCAGTGTTTTCACTTTCACCTGTACCGCTTTTTCGCATCCAGACAAGTTATCCTGGGTCCCGTCACCCACGCGGCTCAGAATCGGCGCCTGGACTTCAATCAGCCCAAGCTTGTCTTCCAGCTGGCGAGAAAAATGGGATTTAACGAAACTGATCTGGCGTTGTTTTGCGATGTAAGCGGTTTTCATTATTTATACTCCTGCGTCCTGTTGGTATTGATTAAGCAACAGAAATGGCACTCAATTCAATAATCAAACAACAAAAAGCCTGCTTCACTTTTGATTCGTTAAAATAAGGCGCTAGAATAGAAACATTCATTAATCTTCATAAGAAAAAGCTATGGAAAATTATCAGATCGACAATCTGGACCGCGGCATCCTGGAAGCCTTAATGGCCAATGCACGCACCGCCTACGCCGAGCTGGCGAAACAGTTTGGCGTCAGCCCGGGGACAATCCACGTTCGCGTTGAGAAGATGAAGCAGGCCGGGATCATCACCGGCGCGCATATCGATGTGAGCCCTAAACAGCTGGGCTACGACGTCTGCTGCTTCATTGGCATTATTCTTAAAAGCGCGAAAGACTATCCTTCCGCACTGGAGAAACTGAACGCGTTAGACGAGGTCACCGAGGCGTATTACACCACCGGTCACTACAGCATCTTTATTAAGGTAATGTGCCGATCTATCGATGCGCTCCAGCAGGTACTTATCAACAAGATCCAAACAATTGATGAAATTCAATCCACCGAGACGCTGATCTCCCTGCAAAACCCGATCATGCGCACCATCCGCCCATGATCGGGCAAAACCATTCCCACATTTTCCACAGGTAGATCCCAGCTCGTTCACAGCGTACAATGGCCGCCTCTTTATCTGAGCGAGCGATCAATGGCGGACATTACCCTTATCAGCGGCAGCACCCTTGGCGGTGCGGAATACGTAGCGGAACATCTGGCTGAGAAGCTGGAAGATGCGGGCTTTTCTACAGAAACCCTGCACGGACCGTTACTTGAAGATCTCCCGTCTGACGGGGTCTGGCTGCTGATTACCTCCACGCACGGCGCGGGCGATATCCCGGATAATCTGCAACCTTTATATGATGAACTGCAGGAACAGCAGCCTGACCTCTCAAACGTCCGTTTTGGCGCGGTTGGGATCGGCAGCCGTGAATATGACACCTTCTGTGGTGCTATAGAGAAAGTAGAAGCCGCGGTCACCTCTTGTGGAGCCAAACAATTGGGTGAAACGCTCAAGATCAACATCCTCGATCATGATATTCCGGAAGATCCAGCCGAGATCTGGCTAGCAGATTGGAAAAATTTACTCAAAAACGCTTAAAGATCGCGCAAACAGATGTGGATAACTCTGGTTAAAAGCTCGGATTAACCCGTAGTTATCCCAAGAATAACTCTGCAGCCATTTTGAGCCTGTGGATAAAGTGCCCTTTTGATCCCAGCTTATACTGTCCAGGATCACCGATCACTCACAGCAAACGATCCTTTCTAACCGCATGATCTTATTTATGAGATCGGGCTTATCCACAGAGGTCCGCGATCCTAATAAGAGATCACAATAGAACAGATCTCTAAATAAAAAGATCTTCTTTTTAATAGCCCAGGATCCCAATGCTTTCTCGAAAGACTAAAGTTGAGTAGAATCCACGGCCCGGGCTTCAATCCATTTTCATACCGCTTTATGCGAGGCAGACCACCATGTTTTATCAGGATCCTTTCGACGTCATCATCATTGGCGGGGGTCACGCAGGCACTGAGGCAGCAATGGCCGCAGCGCGCATGGGTCAACAGACCCTGCTTTTGACACACAATATCGACACGCTGGGACAAATGTCCTGTAATCCGGCGATTGGCGGCATTGGGAAAGGACACCTGGTAAAAGAAGTGGATGCACTTGGCGGCCTGATGGCGAAAGCGATCGATCGTGCAGGCATCCAGTTTAGGATACTAAACGCGAGTAAAGGCCCTGCCGTTCGGGCCACCCGCGCTCAGGCAGACCGCGTGCTTTACCGTCAGGCAGTACGCACCGCCCTGGAGAACCAGCCTAACCTGATGATCTTCCAGCAGGCGGTTGAAGATCTGATCGTCGAGAACGATCGCGTTGTGGGCGCAGTGACCCAGATGGGCCTCAAGTTCCGCGCAAAATCGGTTGTATTGACGGTCGGGACATTCCTGGACGGTAAAATTCATATCGGGCTGGATAACTACAGCGGTGGTCGTGCTGGCGATCCGCCGTCGATTCCCCTGTCTCGCCGCCTGCGTGAACTGCCGCTGCGCGTGAGTCGTCTGAAGACCGGTACGCCGCCGCGTATTGATGCGCGCACCATTGATTTCAGCGTGCTGGCACAACAGCACGGTGATAACCCAATGCCGGTCTTCTCGTTCATGGGCAATGCGGCGCAACATCCGCAGCAGGTACCGTGCTACATCACGTATACCAACGAAAAAACCCATGACGTGATCCGTAATAACCTCGATCGCAGCCCAATGTATGCTGGCGTGATCGAAGGGATCGGCCCGCGCTACTGTCCGTCGATCGAAGATAAAGTCATGCGCTTTGCCGATCGTAATCAGCACCAGATCTTCCTGGAGCCGGAAGGATTGACCTCAAACGAAATTTACCCGAACGGCATCTCCACCAGCCTGCCGTTCGATGTACAGATGCAAATTGTCCGCTCAATGCAGGGCATGGAGAACGCAAAAATCGTTCGTCCCGGCTACGCTATTGAGTACGATTTCTTCGATCCGCGAGACCTGAAGCCAACCCTGGAAAGCAAATTCATTCAGGGGCTATTCTTCGCCGGCCAAATTAACGGCACCACCGGTTACGAAGAAGCGGCTGCCCAGGGTCTGCTTGCGGGTCTCAACGCTGCGCGTTTCTCTGCTGAGAAAGAAGGCTGGGCGCCAGGCCGTTCTCAGGCCTATCTGGGCGTGCTGGTTGACGATCTCTGCACCCTGGGGACCAAAGAACCGTACCGCATGTTTACCTCTCGTGCTGAATATCGCCTGATGCTGCGTGAAGACAACGCCGACCTGCGTCTGACCGAAATGGGCCGCGAGCTGGGTCTGGTGGATGACGAACGCTGGGCACGCTTCAACGAGAAGCTGGAGCGCATCGAGCAGGAACGTCAGCGCCTGAAAACGACCTGGGTGAATCCGCAGGCGGAAACCGCTGCCGAAGTGAATGCTCACTTAACAGCGCCGCTCTCGCGCGAAGCCAGCGGTGAAGATTTACTGCGTCGCCCGGAAGTGACCTATCAGAACCTGGTCAAACTGACCGCGTTCGCGCCGGGTCTTGAAGACGCTGAAGCCGCTGAACAGGTTGAAATCCAGGTGAAGTACGAAGGTTATATCGCGCGTCAGCAGGATGAGATCGACAAACAGCAGCGCAACGAAAACACGCTGCTGCCGGAAATGCTGGACTACCGTCAGGTGACGGGCCTGTCCAACGAAGTGATCGCCAAGCTGAACGATCACAAACCTGTGTCGATCGGCCAGGCCTCACGTATCTCCGGCGTCACACCTGCCGCGATTTCGATTCTGCTGGTGTGGTTGAAAAAGCAAGGAATGCTGCGCCGCAGCGCGTAGTGCTCTGAACAAAGCCCGGTGGCGCTGCGCTTACCGGGCCTACTGAACCCGTAGGGCGGGTAAGCGAAGCGCCACCCGCCACTTTAGTATCTCAACAGGTATTCACCGTGCTCAATAAACTCTCTCGTCTGCTCGAAGAAGCAGGTATTTCGCTCACCGATCGCCAGAAAGACCAGCTGGTGGCCTATGTCGATATGCTGAACAAATGGAACAAAGCGTACAACCTGACGTCTGTGCGCGATCCCAACGAGATGCTGATCCGCCATATTCTCGACAGTATCGTGGTGGCCCCATACCTCAACGGAGAGCGCTTTATCGACGTAGGCACCGGCCCAGGTTTGCCAGGGATCCCGTTGTCTATTGTTCGCCCGGAGAGCCATTTCACGCTGCTGGACAGCCTTGGCAAGCGCGTACGTTTCTTACGCCAGGTTCAGCACGAGCTGAAGCTTGAGAACATCACCCCTGTTCAGAGCAGGGTAGAGGCGTTCCCGGCCGAACCGCCGTTTGACGGTGTGATTAGCCGCGCATTTGCCTCGCTCAACGACATGGTGAGCTGGTGCAAGCATTTGCCTGCCGGCGATGGCCGTTTTTACGCCCTTAAGGGACTCGTTCCTCAGGACGAAATTGAGCAGCTTCCGGAAGGTTTTGCCGTGGAATCAATCGAGAAATTACGGGTGCCTCACCTCGACGGCGAGCGTCATCTGGTGATTCTTAAGGCAAACAATTTTTAAAAATTAAATAAAAAATGGGGAATTTGTGCTGTTCTTATTGTGTTAAAAAGCAGCACATCCTCAAGATGACATCTGAAGTAAATTTAACCTTGTCGTTACCGTGGGTTTTCTTGTGGTTAACGTTATGCCTATTGTTTCCCCTGAAGATAGTCAACTGTGAAAATATCAGTCTGCTAAAAGTGGAAAGTGGCAACAAGAATGCAATGTTAAATTTTTATTAAGAATGTCAATGAAAGGTTTTTGTTGTATAGAGGGTTGTTTTGAAAATAGTTGCGATATTTTATCTTTAATTTCATAAGGATGAAATAAAGTGATTTACGTCTTTGATAAATACAACCTTATCGTAAATGTGCATTTTGTGATCTCGTGCACGCTTTATCGCCAACGTTTTCGCGCTGTTTGCAGTTTTGCCTGAAGGTGAACGCTAATGACAAAAGTTAAAAAATAGCGGCGGGGAAAAATATTTAAACATTTATTCACCTTTTCGCTACTTAATGTTTGAAATCACGGGTACGCACCGTATAATTTGACCGCTTTTTGATGCTTGACTCTGAGCCTTAAAGGACGTTTTATACGACTCGCGGCATACCTCGAAGGGAGCAGGAGTAAAAACGTGATGTCTGTGTCGCTCTTGAGTAGAAACGTTGCTCGTAAGCTTCTGTTCATTCAGTTTCTGGCCGTGATAGCAAGTGGACTGCTGTTTAGCCTCAAAGACCCCTTCTGGGGCATCTCCGCCGCGTGCGGGGGTTTGGCGGTGGTTCTGCCAAACATGTTATTTATGATTTTTGCCTGGCGTCATCAGGCGCATACACCCGCCAAAGGCCGTGTGGCCTGGTCCTTCGCTCTTGGCGAAGTGTGTAAGGTGTTGCTGACCTTTGCTTTGCTGGTGATGGCGCTGGCGGTTTTAAAAGTGGTATTCATGCCGCTGATAGCTACGTGGGTTTTGGTGCTGGTGGTACAAGTTCTGGCTCCAGCTGTAATCAATAACAAAGGGTAAAAGGCATCATGGCTTCAGAAAATATGACGCCGCAGGATTACATAGGTCACCATCTGAATAACCTTCAGCTGGACCTGCGTACATTCTCGCTGGTGGATCCACATAACCCCCCGGCCACCTTCTGGACGATCAACATCGACTCCATGTTTTTCTCGGTGGTATTGGGTCTTCTGTTCCTGGCCATTTTCCGCGGTGTTGCTAAAAGGGCGACCAGCGGTGTTCCAGGGAAATTCCAGACGTTCGTCGAAATGATTATCGGCTTCGTCCATGGCAGCGTGAAAGACATGTACCACGGCAAGAGCAAGCTGATTGCTCCGCTGGCGCTGACCGTGTTCGTTTGGGTCTTCCTGATGAACCTGATGGACCTTCTGCCTATCGATTTCCTGCCGTGGATTGGCGAACATGTCCTCGGTCTGCCAGCACTGCGCGTGGTTCCGTCCGCTGACGTGAACATCACCCTGTCGATGGCGCTGGGCGTCTTTATCCTGATTCTTTTCTACAGCATCAAAATGAAAGGCGTAAGCGGCTTTGTGAAAGAGCTTACCTTGCAGCCGTTCAACCACTGGGCGTTTATTCCGGTCAACCTGATCCTGGAAGGCGTTAGCCTGCTGTCCAAACCTGTTTCACTGGGTCTGCGACTGTTCGGCAACATGTATGCGGGTGAGCTGATTTTCATTCTGATCGCGGGTCTTCTGCCGTGGTGGTCACAGTGGATTCTTAATGTGCCATGGGCCATTTTCCACATCCTGATCATTACGCTGCAAGCCTTTATCTTCATGGTTCTGACGATCGTCTATCTGTCGATGGCGTCTGAAGAGCACTGATTTTTTACCAACACTACTACGTTTTAATTGAAACAAACTGGAGACTGTCATGGAAAACCTGAATATGGATCTGCTGTACATGGCTGCCGCTGTGATGATGGGTCTGGCGGCTATCGGTGCTGCGATCGGTATCGGCATCCTCGGGGGCAAATTCCTGGAAGGCGCAGCGCGTCAACCGGATCTGATTCCTCTGCTGCGTACTCAGTTCTTTATCGTTATGGGTCTGGTGGATGCAATCCCAATGATCGCTGTAGGTCTGGGTCTGTACGTGATGTTTGCTGTCGCGTAGTAGTAGTTTTAAAACCCCAAGCCACAGAAATTAAAGAGGTATTGTGCTGTGAACATGAACGCAACAATCCTCGGCCAGGCCATCGCGTTTATTCTCTTTGTCTGGTTCTGCATGAAGTATGTATGGCCGCCTTTAATGGCTGCCATCGAAAAACGTCAGAAAGAAATTGCTGACGGTCTGGCTTCTGCAGAACGCGCTAAGAAAGATTTGGACCTTGCACAGGCCAACGCGACAGACCAGCTGAAAAAAGCGAAAGCTGAAGCTCAGGTAATCATTGAACAGGCTAACAAACGCCGTTCTCAGATTCTGGACGAAGCCAAAGCTGAAGCAGAACAGGAACGTACTAAGATCGTGACACAAGCTCAGGCTGAAATTGATGCCGAGCGTAAACGTGCTCGTGAAGAACTGCGTAAGCAGGTTGCGATTCTGGCTGTTGCTGGCGCCGAGAAGATCATCGAACGTTCCGTGGATGAAGCTGCTAACAGCGACATCGTGGACAAACTTGTCGCTGAACTGTAAGGAGGGAGGGGCTGATGTCTGAATTTGTTACGGTAGCTCGCCCCTACGCCAAAGCAGCTTTTGACTTTGCTGTCGAACACCAAAATGTCGATCGCTGGCAGGATATGCTGGCGTTTGCCGCTGAGGTGACGAAAAACGAACAAATGGCCGAGTTGCTGTCTGGTGCATTAGCGCCTGATACCCTCGCCGCGTCGTTTATCGCCGTGTGCGGAGAGCAACTGGATGCCAACGGCCAGAACCTGATTAAGGTTATGGCTGAAAATGGTCGTCTCCGTGTGCTCCCGGATGTTCTCGAGCAGTTTGAGCACTTACGTGCGCTGAGTGAAGCTACTGCCGAAGTCGAAGTGACTTCTGCGACTGAACTGAGTAACGAACAGCTTGCGAAAATCACCGCTGCGATGGAAAAACGTCTGTCACGCAAAGTTAAGCTGAATTGCAAAATCGATAAGTCTGTAATGGCAGGCGTAATCATCCGCTCGGGTGATATGGTCATTGATGGCAGCGTACGCGGCCGTCTTGAACGCCTTGCAGACGTCTTGCAGTCTTAAGGGGACTGGAGCATGCAACTGAATTCCACCGAAATCAGCGAACTGATCAAGCAGCGCATTGCTCAGTTCAATGTTGTGAGTGAAGCTCACAACGAAGGTACTATTGTTTCTGTAAGTGACGGTGTTATCCGCATTCACGGCCTGGCCGATTGTATGCAGGGTGAGATGATTTCCCTGCCGGGTAACCGTTACGCTATCGCACTGAACCTGGAGCGCGACTCCGTAGGTGCAGTTGTGATGGGTCCATACGCTGACCTCGCCGAAGGCATGAAGGTTAAGTGTACTGGCCGTATTCTGGAAGTACCGGTTGGCCGTGGCCTGCTGGGCCGCGTAGTTAACACCCTGGGTGCACCAATCGACGGTAAAGGTCCGGTTGAGCACGATGGCTTCTCTCCAATCGAAGTTATCGCTCCGGGCGTTATCGACCGTCAGTCCGTTGATCAGCCAGTGCAGACTGGTTATAAGTCCGTTGATGCCATGATCCCAATCGGTCGTGGTCAGCGTGAACTGATCATCGGTGACCGTCAGACCGGTAAAACCGCGATGGCAATCGATGCCATCATCAACCAGCGTGACTCCGGCATCAAATGTGTGTACGTGGCTATCGGCCAGAAAGCGTCCACCATTTCTAACGTGGTTCGTAAACTGGAAGAGCACGGCGCACTGGCTAACACCATCGTTGTTGTGGCGACCGCTTCTGAATCTGCTGCACTGCAATACCTGGCGCCATACGCCGGTTGCGCAATGGGCGAATACTTCCGTGACCGCGGTGAAGATGCACTGATCGTATACGATGACCTGTCTAAACAGGCTGTTGCTTATCGTCAGGTTTCCCTGCTGCTCCGTCGTCCACCAGGACGTGAAGCATTCCCGGGCGACGTATTTTACCTCCACTCTCGTCTGCTGGAGCGTGCTTCCCGCGTAAACGCGGAATACGTCGAGAACTTCACCAAAGGTGAAGTGAAGGGTAAAACGGGCTCTCTGACCGCTCTGCCGATCATTGAAACCCAGGCGGGTGACGTTTCTGCGTTCGTTCCGACCAACGTAATCTCCATTACCGATGGTCAGATCTTCCTGGAAACCAACCTGTTTAACTCCGGTATTCGTCCGGCGGTTAACCCAGGTATCTCCGTATCCCGTGTTGGTGGTGCTGCTCAGACCAAGATCATCAAGAAACTGTCCGGTGGTATCCGTACCGCGCTGGCACAGTATCGTGAGCTGGCTGCGTTCTCTCAGTTCGCATCCGATCTGGACGAAGCAACCCGTAAACAGCTGAACCACGGTCAGAAAGTGACCGAGCTGCTGAAGCAGAAACAGTACGCTCCAATGTCTGTTGCTCAGCAGGGCCTGGTGCTGTTCGCGGCTGAACGCGGTTACCTCGAAGATGTGGAACTGGCGAAAATCGGTAGCTTCGAAGCCGCTCTGCTGGCTTACGTCGACCGTGATCACGCTCCGCTGATGCAAGAGATCAACCAGACCGGTGGCTATAACGACGAAATCGAAGGCAAGCTGAAAGCTATCCTCGATTCCTTCAAAGCAACCCAGTCCTGGTAATCGTCCGGCGGCTTGTCTCACGACAAGCCGCCTGGCATTGAGGAGAAGCTCATGGCCGGCGCAAAAGAGATACGTAGTAAGATCGCAAGCGTCCAGAACACGCAAAAGATCACTAAAGCGATGGAGATGGTCGCCGCTTCCAAAATGCGTAAATCGCAGGATCGCATGGCGGCCAGCCGTCCTTATGCAGATACCATGCGCAAAGTGATTGGTCACCTTGCGAACGGTAATCTGGAATATAAGCACCCTTACCTGGAAGAACGCGACGTTAAGCGCGTGGGCTACCTGGTGGTGTCGACCGACCGTGGTCTGTGTGGCGGCTTGAACATTAACCTGTTCAAAAAACTGCTGGCGGATATGAAAGCATGGTCCGAGAAAGGCGTTCAGTGCGATATCGCAATGATCGGCTCTAAGGGCGTTTCTTTCTTTAACTCCGTGGGTGGCAACATTGTTGCCCAGGTGACCGGTATGGGTGATAACCCGTCCCTGTCCGAACTGATCGGTCCGGTTAAAGTGATGTTGCAGGCCTACGATGAAGGCCGTCTGGACAGACTGTATGTTGTCAGCAACAAATTTATTAACACGATGTCTCAGGTTCCAACCATCACTCAGATGTTGCCTTTACCGGCTTCAGAAGATGACGAGTTGAAGCAAAAAGCCTGGGATTACCTGTATGAACCTGATCCGAAACCGCTGCTGGATACCCTGCTGCGTCGTTACGTTGAATCACAGGTTTATCAGGGCGTAGTTGAAAACCTGGCCAGCGAGCAGGCCGCACGTATGGTGGCGATGAAAGCCGCGACCGACAATGGCGGCAGCCTGATTAAAGAGCTGCAGTTGGTATACAACAAAGCTCGTCAGGCCAGCATTACTCAGGAACTCACCGAGATCGTCGGTGGTGCATCCGCGGTATAACCAGGTTAATTCGTAGAGGATTCAAGATGGCTACTGGAAAAATTGTCCAGGTAATCGGCGCCGTGGTTGACGTCGAGTTCCCTCAGGATGCCGTACCGCGCGTGTACGATGCTCTTGAGGTACAGAATGGTAACGAGAGCCTGGTGCTGGAAGTTCAGCAGCAGCTCGGTGGTGGTATCGTGCGTACCATCGCAATGGGTTCTTCCGACGGTCTGCGTCGTGGTCTGGAAGTAAAAGACCTTGAGCACCCGATCGAAGTCCCGGTAGGTAAAGCAACACTGGGTCGTATCATGAACGTATTGGGTCAACCAATCGACATGAAAGGCGACATCGGTGAAGAAGAGCGTTGGGCTATCCACCGCGCAGCACCTTCCTACGAAGAGCTGTCCAGCTCTCAGGAACTGCTGGAAACCGGCATCAAAGTTATCGACCTGATGTGTCCGTTTGCGAAGGGCGGTAAAGTTGGTCTGTTCGGTGGTGCGGGTGTAGGTAAAACCGTAAACATGATGGAGCTGATCCGTAACATCGCGATCGAGCACTCCGGTTACTCTGTGTTTGCGGGCGTAGGTGAACGTACTCGTGAGGGTAACGACTTCTACCACGAGATGACCGACTCCAACGTTCTGGACAAAGTATCCCTGGTTTACGGCCAGATGAACGAGCCACCAGGAAACCGTCTGCGCGTTGCGCTGACCGGCCTGACCATGGCTGAGAAGTTCCGTGACGAAGGTCGTGACGTACTGCTGTTCGTTGATAACATCTACCGTTACACCCTGGCCGGTACTGAAGTATCTGCACTGCTGGGTCGTATGCCTTCTGCGGTAGGTTATCAGCCTACGCTGGCGGAAGAGATGGGTGTTCTTCAGGAACGTATCACCTCGACCAAAACCGGTTCTATCACCTCCGTTCAGGCGGTATACGTACCTGCGGATGACTTGACTGACCCATCTCCAGCAACCACCTTTGCTCACTTAGATGCAACCGTGGTACTGAGCCGTCAGATCGCGTCTCTGGGTATCTACCCGGCCGTTGACCCGCTGGACTCCACCAGCCGTCAGCTGGATCCACTGGTCGTTGGCCAGGAACACTACGACACCGCGCGTGGCGTACAGTCCCTGCTGCAGCGTTACCAGGAACTGAAAGACATCATCGCCATCCTGGGTATGGATGAGCTGTCTGAAGAAGACAAACTGGTGGTAGCACGTGCGCGTAAGATCCAGCGCTTCCTGTCCCAGCCGTTCTTCGTTGCGGAAGTATTCACCGGTTCTCCGGGTAAATACGTTTCCCTGAAAGACACCATCCGTGGCTTTAAAGGCATCATGGAAGGCGAATACGATCACCTGCCGGAGCAGGCGTTCTACATGGTTGGTTCCATCGACGAAGCCGTGGAAAAAGCCAAAAAACTTTAACGCCTTAATCGGAGGGTGATATGGCAATGACTTACCACCTGGACGTCGTCAGCGCAGAGCAACAAATGTTCTCTGGTCTGGTCGAGAAAATCCAGGTAACGGGTAGTGAAGGTGAACTGGGTATTTTCCCGGGTCACGCACCGCTGCTCACCGCCATTAAGCCTGGTATGATCCGCATCGTTAAACAGTTCGGTCATGAAGAGTTTATCTATCTGTCTGGCGGCATTCTTGAAGTGCAGCCTGGCAGTGTGACCGTTCTTGCCGATACCGCTATCCGTGGACAGGATCTCGACGAAGCGCGAGCCCTGGAATCGAAGCGTAAGGCTGAAGAGCACATTAGCAGCTCTCATGGTGACGTGGATTACGCTCAGGCGTCTGCGGAGCTGGCCAAAGCGATCGCGAAACTGCGCGTTATCGAGTTGACCAAAAAAGCGATGTAACACCGGCTTGAAAAGCACAAAAGCCAGTCTGGATACCAGACTGGCTTTTTTTATGGCGTCGTTTCAGCAAAAGTGAAACTGAAAAGGTGTTTTGATATTTTGTGATTTGCGTCACAAAAATCTTGATCGGTTAAAAAATGAGGCGTAGACTCCTTTTTTGTGAAGTGTGTCACAAAATAAACCTCAAGAAATCAGGATGCCATCATGAAACTGGTCAACAAAATCATCGCTCTCTTCAGCAACATGAACGTCTCTTTCGGTACGTTCAACCACTAATCTGCTGAATGCCGAGTGGCGCCGCGCTTACCGCTGTGTGATAAGCGAAGCGCCATCTGGCAGTATCTCTCCGCTCTCGTTTACGCTCTTCCCTTTCACGATAAAATAGTTCGACTTATCAATATTCCCCACTACCGCATCGTCATACATACCGGGCTGCGTACGTACCGATTTATTGCCGGTAAACACGCCCTGCGTTGATGCATCACCATACGGGCTTGGCCGGAAGATAAAGTTAAAGCGCAGGTTGTCCACCGCGACGTTATTCGCCACCACCAGCGCACCCGGGTTGAAGTTATCGGTGAAACCGTCCAGATGGTTGCCAATGGCTTTGCTGTTGCGAACCTCGTGCGCCACCGGCTGCCCTTCACCGCCAAGCTTAAAACCGTTGCTGGTGTTGTTGCGGGCAATGGAATTCTCGATCGTCACAACGCCATTGGCTCCGTCCTCGATCTTGTTGAACAGGTCAAAACCATCGTCGATATTGTCATGGGAATAGCAGTTTTCCAGCCGGTTACCCTCTCCCACGCGCATTTTGACGGCAAAGCCATCGGCGTTGATTTTTCCCGGATCCTCATTGGCAAAGGATTCAGAATCGATCACCCGGTTGTAGCTGGCCCAGAGCGGTCGGCCGATTTTTTCCGGGGACGAAATCTGGATACCGGTATCGTCGTTGCGGTATGCCGTAACGTTTTCAATCAGGTTGTGGCTGCCCTGGATCCGCAAGCTTTTGTCTGTTATCTCAATCCCTTTAATGTGCCAGTAGCCTGCATCCACCAGCAGTCCATGAATAACGGCTTTACCTTCCGCCTGTAGCGACGTGATTTTTTCCGGACTGCCGCTCGCCGTCAGCGGGATTTCACTCCGGGGATAGTCGCCCGCACTGAGGATAATCTTCCCGCCCGGCGCAATCAGGCCGATCGCGGTGGCTAAGTCCTGCGGAGAAGCCCGTGTTCCCAGTCCGTCCGCCCTGCCGTCCGGTGAAACGTAGAGCACTGATGTATCTATGCCGCTTACCTTATCAACGCTAAACGCCTGATGAACGGCTTCACCCCGTGCGGGGGTAAATGTCAGACTAAATGCATTACTCTCGGTCAGGGTGGCGGGAACGCTGTACATCTCTCCGGCGTTGACCGGTTTATCACTCCCGATCACCACTTCATTTTGTCTGACGCTAAAAACGCCGTCGTAGTTAGCGCGGGCCTGTACCTGATAGCGCGCTGTTGCACTTTTGCCTGCAGAGGCGAGTTGAACAACAGCCGGAAGAGATTTTGCCTGCCAGGGCTGAGACGCCACCGTATGCGCGGCCGAGGTGGTAAGAGACGCATCCGATACGGTGATTTTGGCATTACGCGAAGCGAAGAAGCCCACGTAGTAACGATCCGGATTCTGCACGGAAATCAGGTCAGCACGCGGAACGCTTTTGCTCACCCAGGCCTCGCTGCCCGCAGGTGCCCAGGCGGTGATAAACCCGTCATCGGTACGTTCCAGCTTTAAACGGAATGCAGGCGTCTTGCTGATATCTACCTCTTCCTGGTAGCTCTGCTTTTTGATTTCAGCCCCGGCGTCCCCCCACGGATGCGAAATGCCTTCCCGCGTTATGGCCTGCAGCTTAACACGATGATGGTCCTTTTTATCCTGCGTCATAATGGCGTTCATCACCAGGTTCGATGCCGCAGGGAACTCCTCGTAACCTTCTTTCAGCGGCTGCTGGCGCGGCACGCCGAGGACATCGCGTACCAGGAGGCCGGCCCCTTCCTGCGCGGCAGGTTTCGCCCCATTTTCCGGACCAAACTGGTCGACCCGAACGGTGGCCTGTAAAACGAAGTTCTCTTTCGTCGGCAGCTCGGTGTAAAAAAACGTTAATCCATCGTGCGAGTTAGCAATCTTGCCGCCCCGGCTCTCCAGCGTGACGGGTTTTGACAGGTCGACCTTATCCTGCGGCGTCAGTTTTTTACCGTCTACGGTGACGTCATTCACGCCGATTTTTTCCGCCAGCACGTTTGATGAGAAATTCAGATCGGTTGACTGCCCGAACGCAATGGCTTTCCAGACGGGTTGCTCCGCGGCCGTGACCGCAAAGGCGCTACACATCATTAGGGACAGAGGTATTTTATAGTTCATCTTATTTTCCTGGTTGATAATTGAGCGCCATTATCATCAAGATGAAACGGTGTTTCTTTTTCTGATGTCACACAATTGAACAATTAAAACACCGTTTTGTTTTGGTGGGATCTTTATTCATGAACCAAAAAAATAGCTAAGCTATTGTGTGGGTTAGCGACTTGCCGAAAGAATGCTACTTTCCAGAGAAAAACTGATTTACTCTGCCCCTAAAACTGGCCTCAAATAGCCGTTAACGGCTGATGTTGGACGTTTTCGCACCACTCCATTTTATGGCGCAAAATATGTAGAATTTTCAACGTCAAAGGGTTTTACTTCTCACTCAAATTACAGTCAGGACGCGTATGTTGAACAATACGATGAGCGTGGTCATTCTTGCCGCTGGCAAAGGCACCCGCATGTATTCCGATCTTCCGAAGGTGTTGCACACGTTGGCAGGAAAGCCGATGGTGCAGCACGTCATTGATGCAGCAAATGAATTAGGCGCTCGTCAGGTAAACCTGGTCTATGGCCACGGCGGCGATTTGCTGAAAAAGGCGCTGTGTGACGACAGGCTCAACTGGGTGCTTCAGGCAGAACAGCTGGGCACTGGCCATGCGATGCAGCAGGCGGCTCCGTTCTTTGCCGATGACGAAGACATTCTGATGCTCTACGGCGACGTCCCGCTGATCTCCGTTGAAACCCTGGCCCGCCTGCGTGAAGCTAAACCGCAGGGTGGCATTGGCCTTCTCACCGTCGTACTGGACGATCCGAGCGGCTATGGCCGCATCACCCGTGAAAACGGCAAGGTGACCGGCATCGTTGAGCACAAAGATGCCAGCGAAGAACAGCGCCAGATCCCGGAAATTAACACCGGTATCCTGATTGCCAACGGTGCAGACATGAAGCGCTGGCTGTCTCAGCTCAACAACAACAATGCGCAGGGTGAATACTACATCACGGATATCATTGCGATGGCGTATCACGAAGGGCGTGAAATTGCCGCCGTTCATCCGGCGCGCATCAGCGAAACTGACGGCGTAAACAACCGCCTGCAGCTTTCCCGACTTGAGCGTATTTATCAGTCCGAGCAGGCAGAAAAGCTGCTGCTGGCAGGCGTGATGCTGCGCGATCCGGCGCGTTTCGATCTTCGCGGCACGCTGTCCCATGGGCGCGACGTTGAAATTGATACTAACGTTATCGTTGAAGGCAACGTGACGCTGGGCAACCGCGTCAAAATTGGCACCGGCTGCGTGATTAAAAACAGCGTGATTGGTGACGACTGTGAAATCAGCCCGTACAGCGTGGTGGAAGATGCCCGTCTGGATGCGGCCTGTACCATTGGCCCGTTTGCGCGTCTGCGCCCGGGCGCCGAGCTGCTGGAAGGCGCTCACGTGGGTAACTTCGTTGAGATGAAAAAAGCGCGCCTGGGTAAAGGCTCTAAAGCCGGTCATTTGACCTATCTGGGCGATGCGGAAATTGGCGACAACGTGAACATCGGTGCAGGAACCATTACCTGTAACTACGACGGCGCCAACAAGTTTAAAACCATCATTGGTGATGATGTGTTTGTCGGATCTGATACGCAGCTGGTGGCGCCTGTGACGGTCGGCAACGGCGTGACCATTGCCGCCGGCACGACCGTGACGCGCGATGTAGCGGATAACGAGCTGGTGCTAAGCCGCGTGCCGCAGATCAACAAGCAGAGCTGGAAGCGCCCGGTGAAGAAAAAGTAACAACAAGGCGGGTGGCGCTACGCTTACCCGCCCTACGATTGAGTAGGCCTGATAAGGCGTAGCCGTCATCAGGCAAACCCGGGAGAGGAGATAAATATATATCTCCCCCCACAAGCAGTACCCATAAAAATAACCCCACTCTCTACAAGGCTCGGGGCGCCCGGAAAGGGCAAATACAGGTCAGCGACAACGCAGGCATCATGCCTAAATTCGGAATCTAAAACTATGTGTGGAATTGTTGGCGCAGTTGCGCAGCGTGATATTGCTGAAATCCTTCTCGAAGGTTTACGTCGTCTGGAATACCGTGGCTACGACTCTGCCGGTCTGGCGGTGGTCGATGCAGAAGGTCATATGACCCGTCTGCGCCGCCTGGGCAAAGTGCAGATGCTGGCCCAGGCTGCGGAAGACCATCCGCTGCACGGTGGCACTGGTATTGCGCACACCCGCTGGGCGACGCACGGCGAACCGTCTGAAGGTAACGCGCACCCGCATGTGTCTGAACACATTGTGGTGGTGCATAACGGCATTATTGAAAACCACGAACCGCTGCGCGAAGAGCTGAAAACGCGCGGCTATACCTTCGTCTCAGAAACCGACACCGAAGTGATTGCTCACCTGGTGCATTGGGAGCTGGAGCAGGGCGGCACGCTGCGTGAAGCGGTGCTGCGCGCTATCCCTCAGCTGCGCGGTGCCTACGGCACGGTGATCATGGATTCCCGCGACCCGTCCACGCTCCTGGCTGCGCGTTCCGGTAGCCCGATGGTTATCGGTCTGGGTATGGGCGAGAACTTTATCGCCTCCGATCAGCTGGCGCTCCTGCCGGTGACCCGCCGCTTCATCTTCCTGGAAGAAGGCGATATCGCAGAAGTAACGCGTCGCAGCGTGACCGTATTCGATACCAAAGGCGAGCAGGTGAAGCGCACTGAGATCGAATCAAACCTGCAGTACGACGCGGGCGATAAAGGCGCGTACCGTCATTACATGCAGAAAGAGATTTACGAGCAGCCGAACGCCATCAAAAACACCCTGACCGGGCGCATCAGCCACGGTGAGGTTGATCTGAGCGAGCTGGGTGCAAGCGCGAATGAACTGCTCGGCAAGGTTGAGCATATTCAGATCGTGGCCTGCGGCACGTCATACAACTCCGGCATGGTGTCTCGCTACTGGTTTGAATCCCTGGCCGGCGTGCCGTGCGACGTGGAAATCGCGTCTGAGTTCCGCTACCGCAAATCTGCCGTGCGTCGTAACAGCCTGATGATCACCCTTTCCCAGTCTGGCGAAACGGCGGATACCCTGGCGGCGCTGCGTCTGTCAAAAGAGCTGGGCTACCTGGGTTCACTGGCTATCTGTAACGTGCCGGGTTCATCCCTGGTGCGTGAGTCCGATCTGGCGCTGATGACCAAAGCCGGTACCGAAATCGGCGTGGCTTCCACCAAAGCCTTTACCACCCAGCTGACCGTTCTGCTGATGCTGGTGGCTAAGCTGGCGCGTCTGAAGGGTCAGGATGCTTCCGTTGAGCACGACATCGTTCACGGCCTGCAGGCGCTGCCGAGCCGCATTGAGCAGATGCTGTCTCAGGACAAACGCATTGAAGCGCTGGCGGAAGATTTCTCTGACAAACATCACGCGCTGTTCCTTGGCCGTGGGGATCAGTATCCAATTGCGCTGGAAGGCGCGCTGAAGCTGAAAGAGATCTCCTACATCCACGCTGAAGCCTATGCGGCAGGCGAGCTGAAACACGGCCCGCTGGCGCTGATTGACGCGGATATGCCGGTCATCGTTGTCGCACCTAACAACGAACTGCTGGAAAAACTGAAATCCAACATCGAAGAAGTGCGCGCCCGCGGCGGCGTGCTGTACGTCTTCGCGGATAAAGATGCCGGTTTCGTCAGCAACGACAACATGCACATCATCGAGATGCCGCATGTGGAAGAGGTCATTGCACCTATCTTCTATACCGTTCCGCTGCAGCTGCTGGCTTATCACGTAGCGCTGATCAAAGGCACCGACGTTGACCAGCCGCGTAACCTGGCGAAATCCGTAACCGTCGAATAATACCCTACCTACTGAGGCTGTCTTTTTAAGACAGCCTTTTTTTATTCCTTGTTGTTGTAATGATTTATTCTCCTTTCTGTTATTTTCACATTCCGTTACATATTTCCGGTCCCAAATAGCTTTCTTTCTTTTGCTTAAATAATGATCTATTAAATCGTTGTTTTGAGAAAAGATATTGATGTTTTCCTAAAAAACAGGCGGGAAAAATTAAATAATGCTTTTTAAATATTATATATTTCTATTCTTAAATTAATGCCATAGCCCCGGTTTATTTGATTCAGCTCTCAATAAAAAACGTAATTGGCATGCATTAGACACACGCTGTAATATCGCCATCGCTTTAAAGGATGGTGTGTTTTATTTGGCTACAAGAATGTAGCTTAAATAAATAATATAATTTATGGAGTGTTCTATGAAATTAAACGTCTTAGCCAGTGCGCTGGTTTTATCCTCTACTTTTTTATCAGGTGCAGCGTTAGCGGCTGACGGTACCGTTCATTTCCGTGGTGAAGTTATTGACTCATCATGTGAAGTGACTTCAGATACTGCCGATCAAACTGTCAACATTGGTCGCGTTGCCGTTACGACGTTCGCTGGTGTTGATTCAACAGCGTCTGTTAAAGATTTCCACATTCGACTGGATAAATGCCCGGCAACCTATACTCAGGCTGCAGTGCGTTTTGATGGTACCGAAGATAAGGACACTATTGGTAAAGGTTATCTGTCAATCGGAACCCCGGTTAATGGTGAAACGGGTACTGACGGCCAGTACAGCGGCGATGGTCAGGCAATCGCCGCGACAGGTGTAGCGATCAAGCTGTTCAACCTGAGCGATGATACCGCGATCCCTCTTTATAACAATTCTAAATATGTTGCCATTACTGACGGTAAAGCAGATATGGGCTTCAAAGCGAAGTTTGTACAGACGCTTGCGGCGGTGACGCCAGGTACTGCTAACGCTGATTCCCAGTTTACCATCGAATATCTGAAGTAATCGTCATACTTTGTCCGGAGCCTGCTATCAACTCTCATAACAGGCTCCTTTATGTATTGAAGGATATTAATATGCCAGGACGTATAGTAGGTGTGTTATTAGCGTGTTATCTTACCGGTATTTCTACGCTGGCATCCGCAGGGGTCATTATTGGCGGCACCCGAGTGATTTATTTAAGTGATAAACCTGACGCGACTATTACTATTAAGAATAATGAAGCGACGGTTCCTTATCTTATCCAGACGTGGATCGATCCGTTTAATAATATTCAAACAGCAAGAAAACCCCCTTTTACCGTTATTCCCCCCGTCTCTCGCCTGGAGGCCGGACAGGAAAAAGTACTGCGTATTATGAAAGTAGAGGGCGAACTCCCTCAGGATCGTGAGTCAGTGTTCTGGCTGAATATCAAGAACATCCCACCAACCAGTGGAAAACCTAATTCCCTTGAAATCGCAATTAAGACGCGTATTAAGCTCTTCTGGCGTCCCGCAACGCTGAATATCACTCCTGAACGTGCTGCTTCACGTGTGAAGTGGCACGTTCAGAATCGGCAACTGATTCTGGAAAATCCAACGCCGCTCTATATCAATGTAATGAATGTGACTGTTGACGGCAAAGATGTGCCGCTAAATATTGTCCCGCCTTTTGAAACCCTACATTTGCCGCTCCCTGAAGGCGTTAACGGCCGCGCTCTGGTCTGGCGGTTTGTGAATGATTTCGGTGCGATTAGCCAGGATATAAAAGTAGCGCTTTAAACAAAGGATTGTTTTTTATGGAGTGTTCCCGTTTTTTCATCGCGCTTGCTTCAGGGGTGTTTCTTGGTTTATCCAGCGAAGCAACTGCCAGGGATATGTTCAACCCTGCGCTTCTTGAAATTGATCATCCGGTGGATATCGATATTCACCAGTTTAACCGCGCGAATAACCTGCCTGCGGGGATCTATAAGGTTGATATCCAGGTTAACGGCGAATACGTTGACCGTCGGGATGTATCCTTTAGTGAGGATACGGCAACCCGCAGTCTGCATCCTTGCTTTTCTAACGTTAAAACCGTGCTTGCTGAACTGGGCGTCAAAGTCGCTGCAATTAAGGCGCTTAACGATATTGATGAAAAAACCTGTCTGGATCCCGCGCCGCTTGTACCGGGATCAACATGGACATTCGATACCGATAAGCTCCAGCTCAACGTCACTCTTCCGCAAATTTATATTGATGTTGCTGCACGTGGGTTTATCAGCCCTTCACGCTGGGATGAGGGCATCAATGCGCTCATGGTGAACTATGATTTTTCCGGCTCAAGCACGGTGCACGCCAGCGAGGGGGATAAAGATGATTTTTATTATCTCAACCTGCGCAACGGTGCCAACCTGGGGGCATGGCGTTTACGCAACTACAGTACGCTGAACGTTACGGATGGGCACTCCAGTTACCATTCAATTAGTACCTACGTGCAGCGTAATATTGCAGCATTGCGCAGCCAAATCATGCTGGGAGACACGTGGACGGCGAGCGAGGTATTTGACGGTACGCAGGTGCGCGGTATGCGTCTCTATACTGACGATGACATGCTGCCTTCGAGCCTGACAGGATTTGCACCAGTGGTGCGTGGTGTTGCGAAAAGCAACGCCACGGTTATTGTGCGGCAAAATGGCTACATCATTTACCAGTCGGCCGTGCCGCAGGGGGCGTTTGCGCTCAAGGATTTAAACACGACCAATTCAGGTGGCGACCTTGATGTCACCATCAAAGAGGAGGACGGTAGCGAGCAACATTTTACTCAGCCTTACGCCTCGCTGGCGATCCTGAAGCGTGAAGACCAAACCGATGTCGATCTCAGCGTAGGAGAACTGCGCGATCAAAACGACTTCCAGCCGACCCTCTTCCAGGCGCAGGTTTTACGTGGTTTGCCTGCGGGCGTGACCTTGTACGGCGGCGTGCAGGCTGCAAGTGACTATACTTCCGCCGCGATGGGGCTGGGGAAAGATATGGGATCGCTTGGGGCTATTTCTGTGGACGTTACGCATGCTCGCGCTCAGTTTGAAGATAGCGAGGACGAGAGCGGGCAATCCTACCGTTTTCTTTACTCCAAACGTTTTGATGATACCAATACCACGTTTCGTTTGGTCGGGTACCGATACTCCACACAGGGCTACTACACCCTGAACGAGTGGGCATCTCGCCAGAATAATGACGGTGATTTCTGGACCACGGGTAACCGCCGTAGCCGGCTGGAAGGGACATGGACGCAAAGCTTCGGCGACGGGATGGGAAATATCTATCTGACGCTGAGCCGCCAGCAGTACTGGAAAACGAACGAAGTCGAGCGTCTGGTGCAGCTGGGCTATAGCAATTACTGGCGCAATATTTCGTGGAACGTCTCCTGGAACTACACCGATTCACTCACGTCTGCCTATAACACCTCAGACAACGATTCCCGCAACAGCCCGCAGAGCGAACAAATTTTTATGCTGTCGCTCTCCGTACCGCTTTCAGGCTGGCTGCATGACAGTTACGTCAACTACGGCTTTACGCAGAATAATCATGGAAAAGGCATGCATCAGGTTGGGTTGAGCGGTACTGCGCTGGATGCGCATAACCTCTCCTGGAACGTACAGCAGTCTTATGATGCGGATGACGATGCATACAACAGCAGTGCAGGAATGGGGTATGACGGTACCTATGGTTCGGTGAACGCCAGTTACGACTATAACCAGGATAATCAGCGGCTTAATTATGGTGTTAAGGGTGGAGTTCTGGCGCACGGCGACGGGATAACATTCTCGCAAGAGATGGGCGAAACCGTAGCGCTGGTGAAAGCCCCCGGTGCTGCCGGGTTGGGGCTGGAAAACGGCACCGGTAAAGCGACGGACTGGCGTGGCTACACGGTGCAGACTCAGCTCAACGCTTATGATGAAAACAGGGTAGAGATAGACAGTGACTATTTTGCGAAGGCCAACGTTGAAATTGATAACAGCATACTCAGCGTCATCCCGACGCGCGGCGCGGTAGTACGAGCGGAGTTTGCCACTCACGTGGGCTATCGCGTCCTGTTTAGCGTGAGGCAAAAGAACGGGAAACCCGTACCGTTTGGCGCAATGGCCACGGCAAATCTGTCAACGGGCACCGTAAGCGGCATTGCCGGTGAAAATGGAGAGCTCTATCTCTCTGGAATGCCAGAGGAGGGCGCGTTTGTACTGACATGGGGCGCAGATAAAGCAGCGATCGCCTGCCCGGTTAACTATCGCCTTCGCCAGCCTGAAGGGGTTGGGCTGGTACAGGTATCGGCAGTATGCCAATAGGGAAATGACATGAAATTCAGGACACAGCTATTTTTAACCGCGCTGACGATGCTTATGACGCCGGTATGCAAGGCCTACACGACTGGCGATGGCATATGCCATACGGTGGGGGGAGCCAACATCTATAATCTTAACTTAAACGGCAAACAGATTCCGGCGGATAAAAATAAAGCCAGTACAGAGGTGAGAGATCTGGAAACGTTGTCCGCATCCACGACCTACAAGGCTCAATGTGATTGCCTGACCCATTTTACAACAACATTTCGCACGATGTACTACACCGCGCGGTCAACGTTGAGCACGGACCGGGTAATAAACGGCTACACCTATTACCGACTCAGTGACAATCTCAGCATTGCTACGTCCGTACAGGTTCTTGGGAGGGATTTCATTCCTGTCCCATTCACTGCTGAACCAAACAAAATGACCCATGGGACCTATTGCTATGCGCCGGGCGAAGAGGGGGATGAGGTCACCCTGGATACAGGGTCAAAAATACAGGTCTCCTTTTTAATTAATAAGCCGTTTATTGGCCGGATTAGCGTACCCGGCACGGTGGTGGCCGATCTCTATGGCGGGCTGGACGAGGCTTCCTCCACTGCCAGCACAGACAAAATGGCGGAAATAAGAATCGTCGGTGATATCGTGGTTCCACAGAACTGTGAGATCGCCCCGGGCCAGACGCTGGAAATTGATTTCGGCAAAATCCCTGCCACTGACTTTTCCTCCACCAAAGGCGCTGCCGTGAGCGGTCGCAAGGTGAAAAAGACGATTCAGGTGCAGTGTACGGGCATGCTGAATGAAAATATTGTCTATTCTACCTTCCGCGCCGACCCTGTCGATGCAGATGCGATGATGATGAAAGTCAACGGCAACGATGACGTGGGCATCACCGTGTACGACAAGTGGGATCGTCAGGTCAATGTGAATGGCGGAAAAATGGATATGGACAGGGGAATAAACACAGGTGGTGCCGAAAACAATTCGCTCACCTTTTCCGCCGCGCCTGCCAGTGCAACGGGGGCCCAGCCCAAACCGGGCGCCTTTGAAGCTTATGCGACCGTTACCCTCGAAATTGAACACTAATCCTCCAACGGCTGTTTATGACAGCCGTTGTCATTTTCAGCCTTTTGCACCAGGCTTATAGGTATTACTGTGACAAAAATATGACACTAAGCTGAATAAAAAACGCTTTCTTTCAATGGGTTAATCTTTCATTTTGCATTGTCATAAAACTGTCATATTTCGTACATTTATCTGTCACCTGTTTGTCCTATTTTGCTCATCGTAGCCACTTAAACAATGATTTACGAAATCCTTGCAGGAGACATTATGAAAGTTATGCGTACCACTGTCGCAACTGTTGTCGCCGCGACCTTATCGATGAGCGCTTTCTCTGCATTTGCAGCAGCAAGCCTGACTGGCGCTGGTGCAACATTCCCTGCGCCGGTGTATGCCAAATGGGCAGATACCTACCAGAAAGAAACCGGCAACAAGGTTAACTATCAGGGTATCGGCTCCTCCGGTGGCGTAAAACAAATTACCGCTAACACCGTTGATTTCGGCGCGTCAGATGCCCCTCTGTCTGATGAAAAACTGAATCAGGAAGGCCTGTTCCAGTTCCCGACCGTAATCGGCGGCGTTGTGCTGGCTGTTAACATCCCTGGCCTGAAGTCAGGCGAGCTGGTGCTGGACGGCAAAACCCTGGGCGACATCTACCTGGGCAAAATCAAAAAATGGGATGACGAAGCCATCACCAAACTGAACCCGGGCGTTAAGCTGCCTTCGCAGAACATCGCTGTGGTGCGTCGCGCTGACGGTTCTGGTACCTCCTTCGTCTTCACCAGCTACCTGGCGAAAGTCAACGAAGAGTGGAAGTCTAAAATTGGCGCCGGCTCTACCGTTAACTGGCCAACCGGTCTGGGCGGTAAAGGCAACGACGGTATCGCCGCGTTCGTACAGCGTCTGCCGGGCTCCATCGGTTATGTAGAATACGCATACGCTAAGCAGAACAATCTGGCCTACACCAAACTGGTGTCTGCCGACGGCAAACCGGTTAGCCCGACCGAAGAGAACTTCGCCAACGCCGCCAAAGGCGCTGACTGGAGCAAATCCTTCGCGCAGGATCTGACTAACCAGAAAGGCGACGAGGCGTGGCCAATCACCTCTACCACCTTCATTCTGGTTCACAAAGAGCAGAAGAAGCCTGAGCAGGGTGCTGAAGTACTGAAGTTCTTCGACTGGGCATACAAAAACGGCGGCAAACAGGCGAATGACCTGGATTACGCCAGCCTGCCGGACAGCGTGGTTGAGCAGATTCGTGCTGCATGGAAAACCAACGTGAAAGACAGCAGCGGTAAAGCGCTGTACTAACAGGAAATATTTAACGAAGATGGCGGGTGGCGCTGCGCTTACCCGCCCTACGGTTCATCCTGTAGGCCCGGTAAGCGTTAGCGCCACCGGGCATATTCGTAAAAACGTCTCAAACAGAAGAGTAATTTATGGCTGCAACCAAGCCTGCATTTAACCCTCCGGGTAAAAAAGGTGACATGATTTTCAGCGCGCTGGTGAAACTGGCTGCGCTGATTGTGCTATTGCTGCTGGGCGGCATTATCGTGTCTCTGATTTTCTCCTCGTGGCCGAGCATCCAGAAATTCGGTTTCTCCTTCCTGTGGACCAAAGAGTGGGACGCGCCGAACGAAGTTTTTGGTGCGCTGGTGCCGATCTACGGCACGCTGGTGACCTCATTCATCGCGCTGCTGATTGCGGTTCCGGTGAGCTTTGGTATTGCCCTGTTCCTGACGGAGCTGGCGCCTGGCTGGCTGCGACGCCCGCTTGGCATCGCCATCGAACTGCTGGCAGCCATTCCGAGTATCGTTTACGGCATGTGGGGCCTGTTCATCTTCGCTCCGCTGTTTGCAACCTACTTCCAGGAGCCGGTCGGTAATGTCCTCTCTGCCATTCCGTTTGTAGGCGCGCTGTTCGCAGGCCCGGCATTCGGCATCGGTATTCTGGCGGCTGGCGTGATCCTCGCCATCATGATTATTCCGTACATTGCGGCGGTTATGCGCGATGTCTTCGAACAAACCCCGGTGATGATGAAAGAGTCGGCCTACGGCATCGGCTGCACCACCTGGGAAGTTATCTGGCGCATCGTTCTTCCGTTCACCAAAAATGGGGTGATCGGGGGCGTCATGCTGGGATTGGGCCGCGCGCTGGGTGAAACCATGGCGGTAACCTTTATCATCGGTAACACCTACCAGCTCGACAGCGTATCGCTGTTTATGCCGGGTAACAGTATTACCTCTGCGCTGGCGAACGAATTCGCCGAAGCGGAATCCGGGCTGCACGTTGCGGCGCTGATGGAGCTGGGCCTGATCCTGTTTGTTATCACCTTCATTGTTCTGGCGATTTCCAAGCTGATGGTTATGCGTCTTGCTAAAAATGAGGGGGCACGCTAATGGCGACTCTCGACATGCAAAACACCACCGAGCTGGCGGAATCCCGCCGCAAAATGCAGGCAAAGCGCCGCATTAAAAACCGTATCGCGCTGACGCTCTCAATGGGGACGATGGCATTCGGTCTGTTCTGGCTGGTGTGGATCCTGTTCTCGACGGTGGTTCGCGGCATCGACGGAATGTCGCTGGCGCTGTTCACCGAAATGACGCCGCCGCCGAACACGGCGGGCGGTGGTCTGGCGAACGCGCTGGCGGGAAGCGGCCTGCTGATCCTGTGGGCGACGGTCTTCGGTACCCCGCTCGGCATCATGGCGGGTATCTACCTGGCGGAGTACGGACGTAAATCATGGCTGGCTGAAGTTATTCGCTTCATCAACGATATTCTGCTGTCCGCACCGTCTATCGTTGTCGGTCTGTTCGTTTACACCGTTGTGGTGGCGCAGATGCAGCACTTCTCCGGCTGGGCGGGGGTTATTGCCCTGGCGCTGCTGCAGGTGCCGATTGTAATCCGAACCACCGAAAATATGCTGAAGCTGGTGCCGGACAGCCTGCGTGAAGCGGCTTACGCCCTGGGCACCCCGAAATGGAAGATGATCTCCGCGATTACGCTAAAAGCGTCAATCTCCGGGATTATGACCGGCATCCTGCTGGCCGTTGCGCGTATTGCGGGTGAAACGGCGCCGCTGCTGTTTACGTCGCTCTCCAACCAGTTCTGGAGCACGGACATGATGCAGCCGATTGCCAACCTGCCGGTGACAATCTTTAAATTTGCGATGAGCCCATTCGTGGAATGGCAGCAGCTGGCCTGGGCCGGGGTGCTGATCATCACCCTTTGCGTACTGTTGCTGAACATTCTGGCGCGCGTCATTTTCGCGAAGAAGAAACACGGTTAATTTTTTACGGCGCGGCAGCTCGCGGCGTCGAATGAGGAAATGAGTCAATGAGTATGGTTGATACTGCCCCGGGTAAGATTCAGGTTCGTGATTTGAACTTCTACTACGGCAAATTCCATGCCCTGAAGAATATCAACCTGGATATCGCGAAGAACCAGGTCACGGCATTCATCGGTCCGTCTGGCTGTGGTAAATCCACGCTGCTGCGCACCTTTAACAAGATGTATTCGCTCTATCCGGAGCAGCGCGCCGAGGGTGAAATCATCCTCGACGGCGAAAACATTCTGACCCATGCCCAGGATATCGCCCTGCTGCGCGCGAAAGTGGGCATGGTGTTTCAGAAACCGACGCCCTTCCCGATGTCGATTTATGACAACATCGCCTTTGGCGTGCGTCTGTTTGAAAAGCTTTCCCGTACGGATATGGACGAGCGCGTGCAGTGGGCGTTGACCAAGGCCGCATTATGGAACGAAACCAAAGATAAGTTGCACCAGAGCGGGTACTCTCTCTCCGGTGGTCAGCAGCAGCGTCTGTGTATTGCGCGCGGTATCGCCATTCGCCCGGAAGTGCTGCTGCTGGATGAGCCGTGCTCGGCGCTGGACCCGATCTCAACCGGTCGTATTGAAGAGCTGATCACCGAGCTGAAGCAGGATTACACCGTGGTTATCGTTACCCACAACATGCAGCAGGCTGCGCGTTGTTCCGATCACACGGCGTTTATGTACCTGGGCGAATTGATTGAGTTCAGCGATACGGACGCGCTGTTCACCAGGCCCGCGAAGAAACAAACCGAAGATTACATTACTGGCCGCTACGGTTGATTTGCCTTAGTGCATGTGGAGAAACCATGGACAACCTCAATCTTAATAAACACATTTCCGGCCAGTTTAACGCAGAGCTGGAAAGCATTCGTACCCAGGTGATGACCATGGGCGGCATGGTCGAGCAGCAGCTATCTGATGCGATTACGGCGATGCACAACCAGGACAGCGAGCTGGCGAAGCGCGTTATTGAAGGCGACAAAAACGTCAACATGATGGAAGTCGCTATCGACGAGGCCTGCGTGCGTATTATCGCCAAGCGTCAGCCGACGGCGAGCGACCTGCGTCTGGTGATGGCGATCATTAAAACCATCGCCGAGCTGGAACGTATTGGTGACGTTGCGGATAAAATCTGCCGTACGGCGCTGGAGAAGTTCTCTCAGCAGCACCAGCCGCTGCTGGTCAGCCTGGAGTCGCTGGGCCGCCACACCGTGCAGATGCTGCACGACGTGCTGGATGCTTTTGCGCGTATGGATCTGGACGAAGCGGTGCGTATCTACCGTGAAGACAAGAAAGTCGATCAGGAGTACGAAGGCATCGTGCGACAGCTGATGACCTACATGATGGAAGATTCCCGTACCATCCCAAGCGTGCTGACCGCGCTGTTCTGCGCGCGCTCAATCGAGCGTATCGGCGACCGCTGCCAGAACATTTGTGAATACATCTTCTACTTCGTGAAGGGTCAGGACTTCCGTCACGTGGGCGGCGACGAGCTGGACAAGCTGCTGGCGGGTAAAGATCCGAAAGAGTGATTTTTACCCTCACCCTAACCCTCTCCCACAGGGAGAGGGGACAATTCGGTTTTCTCCCTCTCCCCTGGGGAGAGGGTCGGGGTGAGGGGAAAACTCAGCGAGTAATATTCCACCCGCGTGCCTTCCACAATTCAGGCAGCTGCGCCAGATCGGTAAAGGTCGTCACTTTGGGATGATCGATCGGCTTGTTGTGCGGATCGGCGCAGAAGTAAAACACCTCCATGCCCGCATCAATCCCCGACTGCGCTCCCGCAGACGAGTCATCCACCAGAATGCAGTTTTCTACGTTGACGTTCATCGCCTTCGCTGCATGGAACATCAGTGCCGGGTCTGGCTTCCAGCGCTGGATATCGTAGCCGCTGAACAGTTTTTCCGGGAAGTGATGCAACATCTCCAGCTTGCCCAGCGAGTGCTGCATTTTGCTGACCGGGCCGTTAGAGACCACGCAAATGGGCACCGTCATCGCATCAAGCAGCGCGTTTGCGCCGGAAATGACCTCCAGCTCCGAGTCGAAGAGGCGTGCGACCTCGGCGCGGTAAACGGGTTCCAGATCGGCTTTCGCCAGGAAGACCCCGTGCTCTTCGTTAATGATGTCGATGATCTCGTACAGCTTCACGCCCTTAAAGCGTTTGAACACCTCGTCGAGATCGAGCGCAATGCCAAATTCCTGGAACATGGCGACATACGCGCGGGAACAAATGACCTCACTGTCGACCAGCGTACCGTCGCAGTCGAAAAATACCGCTTCAATTCCGGACATGCCTTTCCCTTTTAACAAGTTTAACGTTTTCGTACGGCAGTTTAACGAGACGCAATCGTTGCCGTATAAGCAAAATCAATGAAAAAAGTATCTCATAACCGCCACTATTGTCGCATTTTGGTATAGGATAGCGACGAATTTTCCCTCCTTGTTCGGAAATTGATGATGAGTCAACAACACAATACCCAGACATCTGGTCAGGGTCTGCTTGAGCGCGTGTTCAAACTGCGCGAGCACGGCACAACGGCACGCACCGAAGTGATCGCCGGTTTCACCACCTTCCTGACGATGGTGTATATCGTTTTTGTTAACCCGCAAATTCTGGGCGTTGCTGGCATGGATACCAGCGCCGTCTTTGTGACTACCTGCCTGATTGCTGCGCTTGGCAGCATTCTGATGGGCGTATTCGCTAACCTGCCTGTGGCGCTCGCCCCGGCAATGGGTCTGAATGCCTTCTTCGCGTTCGTGGTCGTTCAGGCGATGGGCCTGCCGTGGCAGGTTGGCATGGGCGCTATCTTCTGGGGCGCCGTTGGCCTGCTGCTGCTGACCATCTTCCGCGTGCGCTACTGGATGATTGCCAATATCCCGGTGAGCCTGCGCGTGGGCATCACCAGCGGTATCGGCCTGTTCATCGGCATGATGGGTCTGAAAAACGCTGGGGTGATCGTGGCGAACCCGGAAACGCTGGTGAGCATCGGCAACCTGACCTCTCACAGCGTGCTGCTGGGCGTGCTGGGCTTCTTTATCATCGCCATCCTCGCGTCCCGCAATATTCACGCGGCGGTGCTGGTGTCCATCGTGGTCACCACGCTGCTGGGCTGGATGCTGGGCGATGTACAGTTCCACGGTATCGTCTCAGCGCCACCGAGCGTCTCTACCGTTATTGGTCACGTGGATCTGGCTGGGTCGTTTAACCTCGGTCTGGCGGGCGTGATTTTCTCCTTCATGCTGGTGAACCTGTTTGACTCCTCCGGTACGCTGATCGGCGTGACCGATAAAGCCGGTCTGGCGGATGAGAAAGGTAAATTCCCGCGTATGAAGCAGGCGCTGTTTGTAGATAGCGTCTCCTCCGTTGCAGGTTCTTTCATCGGGACCTCCTCTGTGACCGCTTACATTGAGTCCTCTTCGGGCGTCTCCGTTGGCGGCCGTACCGGCCTGACGGCGGTAGTAGTGGGCCTTCTGTTCCTGCTGGTGATTTTCCTGTCTCCGCTGGCGGGGATGGTCCCACCGTATGCGGCCGCAGGCGCGCTGATCTACGTAGGCGTTCTGATGACGTCCAGCCTGGCGCGCGTGAAGTGGGAAGATTTGACGGAAGCCGTTCCGGCGTTTATTACCGCAGTCATGATGCCGTTCAGCTTCTCGATTACCGAAGGTATCGCGCTGGGCTTTATCTCTTACTGCGTGATGAAGGTCGGTACCGGCCGCTTCCGCGAGCTCAGCCCGTGCGTGATCGTTGTGGCGCTGCTGTTTGTGCTGAAGATTGTGTTTATTGACGCGCACTGAGGTGCGGTTTGTGTTGTCAGGTGGCGCTTCGCTTACCTGACCTACTGACGAGTGTAGGCCCGGTAAGCGCTAGCGCCACCGGGCTTTTTTATCAGGCTTTAACCCGCTTAATATAATCCCCAAACGCCGTCAGCTGGCCAGACAGATGGTCACGCGTGCTCTGATCCACCACTTCACCCGTCTGCGGGTCGACCTTGTTCTGAATCACACCGCCCATAAATTCCGGCTTATTCATCACCATCGCATCCAGGAACACCAGAATCTGGCGCAGGTGATACTGACAGCGCGCGCCGCCAATCGCCCCCATGGAGCTGGTCTGGATGAGTACCGGTTTACCGGACAGCGGCTGTTCCGGCAGGCGAGACAGCCAGTCAATGGCGTTCTTCAGGCCACCCGGCACCGAGTAGTTATACTCTGGGGTCACGATGACCACGCCGTCAGCCTGGCGAATCTGCTCTGCAATCGCTTCCACGCTCTGCGGGAACCCTTCTTCCTGCTGTACGTCAGCATCATAAAGCGGGATATCGCCAATGGACGGCAGCGCGGCAATTTCCATTCCTGCTGGCGCCAGCTGTGGCAGGGTGCGGGCTACCATCCCGTTGAATGAACCTTTGCGCAGGCTTCCCAGTAACGTAACAACTTTCAACGTATCAGACATGATTACTCCTGTTTCATCATGATGACCCTGAATGGATCAGCTAAGGGTGAATGCTTTTTCTGCCGGTAAACTGGTTAAACGCATCAGACGAGCGGCGGGTTCGTTGGCGCGCTCGGGCACATCAGGAAGGCTACGCCATCCGTGTTTGCTGTCAAATTCCCAGATCTTCAGGCGCTCAATCGCGGGGGTCACCGCAATCGACCAAATCAATACGTCCTCTGCGTCGCTGAGCGCTTCTACCAGCGTGGCTTTGGTTGCACGCAGGCGTCCGGAGCCTGGCAGCAGCTGCAGCAGGCTAGCGTCGTCTGACGCGCAGCCGCAGAGTTTACGAATGCTCTGGCGCAGGGTAATGAGCTGGGCTCTGGCCTCGATGGGGTCATTTTGATTGCGCACCCACAGTTTCTCATTGCTGGAGAGCGGGTAGTCCTCGTGCGGGTTCGCGCCGTGGAGGCCGCGCGTCGCGCGCTGAAGCTCCATATCCAGTCCGCAATCACCTTCGGTGGTGAGCGCAACGCCAATAATGTTGCCAGTATAGGCAATGGAAAAACGGGGCAGATCCGGGTCAGCAAAGACCGGGCGGCCTTCAGGTTGGGTGATGATGTCCGGCAGTTCGCTGGTGCCGTACAGCATAAATAACAGTTCAGCGAGAAGTGCTCTGGAGGCTAAGAACCGCGTCCTGCGGTGTTCCGGAAGTTTGAGCGCCTCACTGTGACAGGCTGAAGAAATTCTGGCCGATACGAGACGTCCTTCAGTAAGCAACCCTCTTGCAAAGTGCGTAGCCATTTTTCGCTCCTTGATAATGGTCGTAGTCGGTTAAACGGTTACATCATTATCGCTTAACTTACCCTCTGTTTTAATCAGTAAATGGGAGTAAGAGAAGCCTGAGGACCAAACTTTACATTTTCTTAGGCAAAACTGGGGCCCGGGGCGGCGTACAGCGCTTTGATTGTCTCTCTCAGCCAGACGATTTTGGGGTTGTGACTGTTGCGTTTATGCCAGATTAGCGTGAAGGGCACGGTCAGCTTTTCCGCCTGCGCTTCGTCAATGGGAATAGGAAGCGCGATCAGCTTCCGCTGGTGGAGTTCATTATAGTGGTGGCAGTAGTGCGGCGCCGTAGCGATATAGTTATGGCCGGGCTGCGCCGCCATAAACATCGCCTGTTCGAACCCCGGCAGGCACATGGCGATATTACGCTCACGTCCCATCTCTTTTAGCACCTCATCGAGCGCCCAGGTGTCGCTGCGTTCCCAAAAGATGCTGATATGCGGATAGCGCAGAAACGTCTCCAGATCCCACGCTTCCTGTAGCGCCGGGTGGTCTTCGCGCAGATACACGCAGGGACGGTCGCTGAACAGGATTTCGTAGTCGATAAACCACGGCATCAGCTTCAGCAGCTCACGGGAGCGCGGGTGCGTTTCACGTCCGGTAAAGCCAAGATCCACCTCCCCACGCGTTATGGCATCCAGCGAATCGTAGTCCCAGTGGCGCATCTTCACCGTCGCCTGCGGATAGCGCTGATTCACCTGTTCCAGCAGGGCGTTAAAGCGGATCAGCATCAGCGGCGTTTCGGCGGCGAGCACAAACGTCAGCCCGCCGGGGGAGTCATGGTGGAATTTGTCGAGGATCTGGTTGCCAATCTGCATCCAGTCGGCCAGATCCTGCTCCAGGCTCACCGTCAGCGGGGTTGGCAGCAGCCCTAACGGCGTCTTCACAAACAGCGGGTCTTCAAACCAGTCGCGCAGTTTTGCCAGCGATTTACTCACCGCGGACGGCGTCACGTTCATCCGTTTTGCGGCTTTGGTGACGCTGCGCTCCTGCAGCAAAAGCTGCAGGCAAAGCAAGAGGTTAAGATCGAGACTGCTGATGGGCTTCTTCATAATGCGCCGCGGGCTGGATGACCATAAGTAAGGTAATGCACACTATGCTACAGCCAATGAGAACCCCGATCAGCATATTCAGTGCATTCAGGCCGATGACGGCAGCCAGCCATATCCACAGCGATGAACCGCAGACCTGCGCAATACCCAGTACCGAGCTTGCGACGCCTGCGCGCAGGGAGAACGGGCCGAGCGCCTGGCTCATCGCTACGCCAAAGCCGACGGAGAACCCGGCGCAGATCAGAGTAATGCCCACCAGCATGAGTGCGTGCGAGCTGGCTGTTGCCAGAATCACGCCCGCTGCCAGAAATAATACCTGTGAGGTCAGCATCAGCGTGCGCTGGCGGAAGATATTCAGGGCAAACGGCGTCGAGAAGGAGACCGCCATGCTCACCATCGCGGTTAGCGCCATGACGGTGGAATACTCGCCGCGATCGAAGCCCATCGTCTCCATCAGTAACACCGGGGAAACGTTTACATAGGTGAGGATCACCGCCACGCTCAGCGTGGTCACGGCCAGACGGCTGAGGAAAAAGCGGTTAAGAAGCTTTTCGGCGGGGTGAATAGTGGCAGCGTGTCCCGTATTCTGCGAACCCGGATGGGTCTCTCTCAGCACGGTGATAGACAGGATAAACACCAGCGCACCCATGGCCGCCATCGTCCAGAAGAGGCTCTGCCACGGGAATTTCAGCATGATCAGGTAGCCCACAACGGGGGCCAGCACCGGAATAATGCAGGTTATGCCGTTGAGCATTGAGAGCACTTTGGCGCGGCGCTGGGCGCTTAAGGTATCGCGCAAAATCGCAAACGCCACGACGTAGCAGCCGCCGGCACCAATGCCCTGGATAAAACGCCCGCTCAGGAAAAGCGTGCTGTCGTGCGCCAGCGAGCAAAGCACGGAAGCCAGTGCGAACACGATGGCTCCTGTAATGGCGACAGGCTGGCGGCCCGCTTTATCCGCGATTTTCCCGGCAAACACCATCGATGACGCCATCCCCGCGAGGTAGGCCGAAAACGCGATATGCAGCTGCGCTTCGCTGGCGCCCAAATCGCGGGCGATGTGCGGCAGCCCCACCAGATACATATCAATGCCCGACGGATAAAGCAGTACCAGCGCAAAACTACAAAACAGAAAACGAGCCATAGAACCCCCATAGATGCAGGCATGCAGAATAGGGGGTGAAAAAGGATTAGGCGAGTTGCCATTTGGACAAAGGTGATTTCCTGGCAGGAAATCACCTTTTATAGCGGGTGTTACTTACCAATACAGAAGCTGGAGAAAATCCTTCCCAGCAGATCGTCCGACGTAAACTCCCCGGTGATCTCGCTCAGGTTCTGCTGCGCCAGGCGCAGCTCTTCCGCCAGCAGCTCGCCTGCCCATGCGCCGAGAAGCTGCGCTTTACCCTGAACAAGGTGGTTTGCCGCCTCTTCCAGCGCCTGCAGGTGACGGCGACGCGCCAGGAAGCCGCCTTCCATGCTGGTATCAAAGCCCATGCTCTGCTTGAGATGGTTGCGCAGGTCGTCAACGCCCTCGCCGGTACGCGCCGACAGGCGAATCAGTGAGTGACCGTTCACATCGCTGATACCGAGCGTTTCGCCGGTAACGTCCGCTTTGTTACGCACCACGGTGATCGGCAGTTTCGCCGGGAGACGGGCGATAAAGTCTGGCCAGATGTCCGCCGGGTCGACGGCGTCGGTCGTGGTGCCGTCTACCATAAACAGCACGCGGTCGGCCTGTTCGATCTCCTGCCATGCACGTTCAATACCGATACGTTCCACTTCGTCGCTGGCGTCGCGCAGTCCGGCGGTATCGATGATGTGCAGCGGCATGCCGTCGATGTGAATATGCTCGCGCAGCACGTCGCGGGTGGTGCCGGCGATATCCGTCACGATAGCGGCCTCGCGGCCCGCCAGGGCGTTCAGCAGGCTCGATTTACCGGCGTTAGGGCGACCGGCAATCACGACCTTCATCCCCTCACGCAGCAGGCTGCCCTGACGCGCTTCGGCTCGGACGGCGTCGAGATCGTTCATCACCTGGTTGAGCTGGGCTTCGATTTTGCCGTCAGAGAGGAAGTCGATCTCCTCGTCCGGGAAGTCGATAGCCGCTTCGACGTAGATACGCAGGTGAGTAAGTGCTTCCACAAGGTGATTTACGCGAGCGGAGAACGCGCCCTGCAGCGAGTTCAGCGCGGAGCGGGCCGCCTGTTCAGAACTGGCGTCGATCAGGTCAGCAATCGCCTCGGCCTGCGCCAGGTCGAGCTTATCGTTGAGGAAAGCACGTTCGGAGAACTCGCCCGGCTTCGCAATACGCAGACCCGGCAGCGTCAGAATACGTTTTAACAGCAGGTCGAGGATAACCGGCCCGCCGTGGCCCTGCAGCTCCAGCACGTCTTCGCCGGTAAAGGAGTTTGGGCCGGGGAACCACAGCGCAATCCCCTGATCCAGCGGGGTGCCGTCGGTGTCTTTAAACGGTAGATAGTCAGCGTAGCGCGGCTTTGGCAGATTACCCAGCACCGCTTCGGCCACCTCGCGCGCCTTCAGGCCGGAGATACGCAGAATGCCTACACCACCGCGTCCCGGTGGGGTTGCCTGGGCGACGATAGTGTCGTTATGGCTCATGGTTGGTCTCGTTCAATACAAATAAAAAAGGCGGTCAATCGACCGCCCTTATTTTAGCGTTAACTTACCGAATCAGGACTTTTTCTTTTCGCGGCTATGCAGGCCACGCTTCTCAAGACCACGGTAAATCAGCTGCTGCTGGATGATGGTCACCAGGTTGCTGACGATATAGTACAGCACCAGACCTGACGGGAACCACAGGAAGAACACGGTGAAGATGACCGGCATAAAGGTCATGATCTTCTGCTGCATCGGGTCGGTCACGGTGGTCGGAGACATCTTCTGGATGAAGAACATCGTCACGCCCATCAGGATCGGCAGGATGTAGTACGGGTCCTGTGCAGACAGGTCATGGATCCACAGTGCAAACGGCGCGTGGCGCAGCTCAACGGAACCCATCAGCATGTAGTACAGCGCAAGGAAGATTGGCATCTGAATCAGCAGCGGGAAGCAGCCACCCAGTGGGTTCACTTTCTCTGCTTTATACAGGGCCATCATTTCCTGGCTCTGACGCTGTTTATCATCGCCCAGACGCTCACGCATCGCCGCAATCTTCGGCTGCAGCATACGCATCTTCGCCATGGAGGTGTACTGCGCTTTAGTCAGCGGGTACATGATGCCACGAACGATGAAGGTGATGATGATGATGGAGAAGCCCCAGTTACCCACGAAGCTGTGGATGAACTTCAGCAGCTTAAACAGCGGCTGGGAGATGAACCACAACCAACCGTAATCAACGGTCAGATCCAGGTGAGGCGCAACGGCCGCCATTTTATCCTGAATTTCTGGGCCAACCCACAGGGTGCTTGCCAGCTTACCGGTTTCACCCGGCTGTACCAGAACCGGCTGGGATTTGTAGCCGATGGCTGCAAGACCGTTGCCGAGGTTCGCGGTGTAGAAGTTGTTGGTACCGTCGTTATTCGGGATCCATGCAGTCGCGAAATACTGTTGCAGCATTGCCACCCAGCCGCCTTTGGAGCTGACGTTCAGGTTTTCGTTATCGGCAATGGTGTCGAATTTGTATTTCTCGTACTTCGCATCCGGCGTGGAGTACGCCGCGCCGCGGAAGGTATGCAGCGCAAAGTTGCTGCTTCCGGTGTCACGGTGAGACGGCAGATTGATGGACTGCTTCAGCTGACCAAAGGTCGACACTTCAAGCGGTTTCGCACCGGCGTTCTGTACGCTATAGCCCACGTTCACCGCATACTCACCGCGTTTCAGGGTGAAGGTTTTGGTGAAGGTGTTGCCCGCGGCATCGGTATAGGTCATCGGGATAGCGAGTTCGTTCTGGCCATCAGCCAGTACAAAGGTATCACTCTCGACGTTATACAGCGGACGCGCACCGTTAGCCGGGTTATCCGGGCCATCACGACCGGTCAGGCCGCTCTGAGCCTGATACAGGAACTCAGGTGTGGTTTCCAGTAACTGGAACGGTTCGGTAGACTTCAGCTCTTTCGGGTAGGTCAACAGCAGCGCCTGCTCAACATCACCACCACGGGTGTTGATAGTCAGCTCAAGCACATCGGTCTTAACCGTAATCTGTTTCCCCTGGCCACTGGCCGGTACGCCCTGGTCGGCGGCGCTACCCGCTGCGGTGGTCGTGGTCTGCGTGGTCTGCTGCTGGGGTTGAGGATTTTTATCCTGTTCCCATGCCTGCCAGATCATGAAAGACACGAACAACAAAGCGATGATAAGAAGATTGCGTTGCGAATCCATCGTTAGTGTTCTCTGGTATCAAAGGGTCCTGGGGGGACGGGGTCGTCTCCACCTGGGTGTAAAGGGTGGCATTTTAATACGCGTTTCACCGTCAACCAACTGCCTTTTATCACTCCAAACCTGCGCAATGCCTCAATTCCGTAGCTTGAGCACGTTGGCGTGAAACGGCAATGTGGCCCGAGTAGCGGACTAATCAGGCGCTGATAGACCCTGATAAGGCCTATCAGGACCCGGGAGCCAGGCGACAGTGGCGGCGCCATAATTTTTCCAACGCTTCCGAGAGAGCACGGTTATCGAGGTCGGCAACCCCTTTTTTAGCCACCACCACGAAATCCATTGAAGGCAGTTCGTGCTGACGTAAACGGAAGCTTTCACGCGTCAGACGTTTAATCCGATTGCGTTCATGCGCACGCTTAACATTTTTCTTGGCGACTGTGAGACCGATGCGGGGATGCCCCAGCGAATTTTGGCGGCCGAGGATGGTGATTTGCGGCGTGCCAGCCCGTTGTGGCTGCTGGAAGACGAAAGTGAAATGAGTGGGAGTTAACAAACGTAACTCCCTGGGAAATGCTAGCTTAACCACTCAGGGGTTAGCTTTATTACTTGGAAACGGTCAGACGAGAACGGCCTTTAGCACGACGACGTGCCAGAACCTGACGACCATTTTTAGTAGCCATACGAGCACGGAAGCCGTGAGAACGGTTGCGCTTCAGTACAGACGGTTGAAAAGTGCGTTTCATGGCGATTTCTACCTAAACTTGAATAATTTCACTGACTTTCGCGTATACCCGAACGAGTTTCGAACGACTAACGCCTCAGCGTGGGTGATTAAAGAGGCCGGATTGTAATAATTGTACACTCCGGAGTCAATTCTCTTTCCTTATTTCCCGCGTATTTCCGCACGATTTCGCGTGGAAAATGAGCAACGGACGACGCAGGAAGATGAGCATCACGCGCCGGGTCGAGGATTATACGGCCTCCCGAACAAAGCGCAAGGATCGTCCCGGATCTTCGTTAGATCATTTAAGCAATAATTTGTCTGTGCTCATTAATTTTTCCAATATGCGGCCTAAATCGTGAGGCACTGGTGGCAGGATCGTTTACACTTACCCGGTTTCGGATCTTCCTGTGGATAAATCGGGAAGAAACTGTGAGAAACAGAAGATCTCTGGCTCAGTTTACGCTATGATCCGCGGTCCCGATCGGGATCCCAGGATCCTGGTCAGGATAAAATTGCAGATAGCAATTCGCACATCCCCCTTTTGCACAGGGTCATGTCGATGTGCGCCAACAATCATGAATATTCAATAGTTTTCTTTTATTGTTCGAGTGGAGTCCGCC